>NZ_CM161517.1:502500-4949313 GCF_056725205.1 Xanthomonas sp. NCPPB 3174
GAAGCAGCCACCCTTTAAAGAAAGCGTAATAGCTCACTGGTCGAGTCGGTCTGCGCGGAAGATTTAACGGGGCTAAGCAGTGAACCGAAGCTTGGGGTGCATCGCGATAAGCGATGCGCGGTAGAGGAGCGTTCCGTAAGCCTGCGAAGGTGGATTGAGAAGTCTGCTGGAGGTATCGGAAGTGCGAATGCTGACATGAGTAACGACAATGCGGGTGAAAAACCCGCACGCCGAAAGCCCAAGGTTTCCTTGCGCAACGTTAATCGGCGCAGGGTGAGTCGGCCCCTAAGGCGAGGGCGAAAGCCGTAGTCGATGGGAAGCAGGTTAATATTCCTGCACCTCGCGTAAGTGCGATGGAGGGACGGAGAAGGTTAGGTGTACCGGGCGTTGGTTGTCCCGGGGAAAGGCGGTAGGTTTGGATCTTTGGCAAATCCGGGATCCTTTAAGACCGAGCACCGAGACGAGTCTTTTAGACGAAGTCACTGATACCACGCTTCCAGGAAAAGCTCCTAAGCTTCAGCTTACGCAGACCGTACCGTAAACCGACACAGGTGGGTAGGATGAGAATTCTCAGGCGCTTGAGAGAACTCGGGTGAAGGAACTAGGCAACATGGCACCGTAACTTCGGGAGAAGGTGCACCCTTTTTGGTGGCTCGTGCGAGCTATAGCTGAAGAGGGTCGCAGAAACCAGGCCGCTGCGACTGTTTATCAAAAACACAGCACTCTGCAAACACGAAAGTGGACGTATAGGGTGTGACGCCTGCCCGGTGCTGGAAGGTTAATTGATGGGGTCAGCCGCAAGGCGAAGCTCTTGATCGAAGCCCCAGTAAACGGCGGCCGTAACTATAACGGTCCTAAGGTAGCGAAATTCCTTGTCGGGTAAGTTCCGACCTGCACGAATGGCGTAACGACAGCGGCGCTGTCTCCACCCGAGACTCAGTGAAATTGAAATCGCTGTGAAGATGCAGCGTTCCCGTGGCAAGACGGAAAGACCCCGTGAACCTTTACTATAGCTTTACACTGAACGTTGAGTTCGTCTGTGTAGGATAGGTGGGAGGCTATGAAACTGTGGCGCTAGCTGCAGTGGAGCCATCCTTGAAATACCACCCTGTCGTGCTTGACGTTCTAACCTAGGTCCGTAATCCGGATCGGGGACCGTGTATGGTGGGTAGTTTGACTGGGGCGGTCTCCTCCTAAAGAGTAACGGAGGAGCACGAAGGTACGCTCAGCGCGGTCGGACATCGCGCACTGTGTGCAAAGGCATAAGCGTGCTTGACTGCAAGATCGACGGATCAAGCAGGTACGAAAGTAGGTCTTAGTGATCCGGTGGTTCTGTATGGAAGGGCCATCGCTCAACGGATAAAAGGTACTCCGGGGATAACAGGCTGATACCGCCCAAGAGTTCATATCGACGGCGGTGTTTGGCACCTCGATGTCGGCTCATCACATCCTGGGGCTGTAGTCGGTCCCAAGGGTATGGCTGTTCGCCATTTAAAGTGGTACGCGAGCTGGGTTCAGAACGTCGTGAGACAGTTCGGTCCCTATCTGCCATGGGCGTTGGAGATTTGAGAGGGGCTGCTCCTAGTACGAGAGGACCGGAGTGGACGAACCTCTGGTGTTCCGGTTGTCACGCCAGTGGCATTGCCGGGTAGCTATGTTCGGAAGCGATAACCGCTGAAAGCATCTAAGCGGGAAGCGCGCCTCAAGATGAGATCTCCCGGGACACAAGTCCCCTAAAGGAACCATGTAGACTACGTGGTTGATAGGTCAGGTGTGTAAGTGCAGCAATGCATTGAGCTAACTGATACTAATGATCCGTGCGGCTTGACCATATAACCTCAAGATGCTTCCTCGAAGCATCCCTTAGCGCGACACACGTCGATCGCTCTCACTCGCTCGCTACATCACACCCCATGAGAGGCTGGCGCCCTGCCGTCCTCGGTCCAACAACCGAGAACACGCACGCGGCGACACTCCAACCGTCTCCCTGGTGAAATTAGCGCTGTGGAACCACCCGATCCCATCCCGAACTCGGAAGTGAAACGCAGCTGCGCCGATGGTAGTGTGGCTCAAGCCATGCGAGAGTAGGTCATCGCCAGGGGCTTTACCCCAAATCCCCGTCCGAAAGGACGGGGATTTTTTATTGCGCCTGAAAAAACCAACCCGACCCCGCGGCAACATGACACCCGGGGGCTGCGCGCCGCACCCTCACCCCAACCCCTCTCCCGGGGGGAGAGGGGCTCGGTTCCTTCCTTCTCCCCTCGGAAGAAGGGGGCCCGCAGGGGCGGATGCGGCCAACGCTTGGCCGCCTCACGCGCCGCTGTGCCGCGCCATGAGTTGCGATATCGCGCGCATCGAGACGTCCCGCGTCGCAGCCCTTCCGTAGTGCTGTGGCTGAAGCGCCGGCATTCCGCCCGCACGCCGTCTGTGGAGTGCGGCTACGTTCAGCCGAACACGTGCGCCAGTCCACACTTGTTCGCTTCGACAGCGGATTCAGAGCAAGCGCATCGCACCGTTCCATGTGGCGATGCGTGCCTTTCATGCCACGCCGCTTAGACTTTTTCCCGATTTCGGCGACCGCGTGGGCATCTCTGCCTGATTCGCGCATCGCTCTCGGCCCCTTTCACCCACCACGAGGCCTTCCCCATGAGCCAAGCCAATGGATACGCCGCTCAGGCATCCGATCAGCCGCTGACCCCCTTCACCTTCGAGCGCCGTGCGCTCGGTGCGCACGATGTCAGCATCGAGATCCTCTACTGTGGCGTCTGCCACTCGGATCTGCACACCGCCCGCAATGAATGGCACAACACCCAGTATCCGTCCGTCCCGGGCCATGAAATCGTCGGCCGCATTACCGCGGTGGGCGATCAGGTCACCGCCTTCAAGGTCGGCGACCTGGCTGGTGTCGGCTGCATGGTCGATAGCTGCCGGCATTGCGCCTCCTGCGCCGATGGCGAAGAGCAGTACTGCGAGAACGGCTTCGTCGGTACCTACAACGGTCCGATGTTCGGCGGGGAGAACACCTATGGTGGCTACTCCGATCACATCGTGGTCGACGAGAAGTACACGCTGCACATCCGCCACGATGCCGAACACCTGGCGGCGGTGGCGCCGCTGCTGTGCGCTGGCATCACCACCTATTCGCCGCTGAATCACTGGAAGGTCGGCCCGGGCAAGAAGGTCGGCATCGTCGGCCTGGGCGGCCTTGGCCACATGGGCGTGAAGATCGCCCACGCCATGGGCGCGCATGTCGTGCTGTTCACCACGTCGGCCGGCAAGCGCGAGGATGCGCTGCGTCTGGGCGCGAACGAGGTGGTGGTGTCGAAGAACGCCGACGAGATGGCGGCGCACACCAACAGCTTCGATTTCATCCTCAACACCGTGGCGGCACCGCACGACCTGGATGCGTTCCTGACCCTGCTCAAGCGCGACGGCACCATGACCCTGGTCGGCGCGCCGGCCGAGCCGCACCCGTCGCCGACGGTGTTCAACCTGATCATGAAGCGGCGCCAGCTGGCCGGTTCGCTGATCGGCGGCATCCGTGAGACCCAGGAAATGCTGGATTTCTGCGCCAAGCACGGCATCGTGTCCGACATCGAGACGATCGAGATGGCGCAGATCAACGAGGCCTACGAGCGCATGCTCAAGGGTGACGTGAAGTACCGCTTCGTCATCGACATGGCCAGCCTGGCGCAGACCAAGCAGGCGGCCTGAGCCGACGGCGACCGTGGCGGTCAGCCGCCGCGGTCACGTCATGCGCTATCGTTATCCCATGAAAGCCCGGGCAGCACATGCCCGGGCTTTTCTGTGGCGGTGGCAATTGTCGCGGCCGAATTGCTCTGCGGTTGGGCTTCCGATCGGCATTCGAGGCGCTCGGAAGACGTTCCCACAACCGCGCACCACTGCGTGCGGAAAGCGATCTGCACGAGGTGGTGGCAGCGACGATGCCCGGTGCGCCGCGCGACCGATGGGGGCAGAGACGACAACGGCGCCGAAGCGCCGTTGCCATGAAACTAAGGAAGCCGCCGCCTACTTGCTGGCGGCAGGCTCGGCCGCCGGCAGCGACGTCGGCCGGCCCATCATCTTGTCGCGTGCGGCCTTGAACGGATTGTCCGGATACCAGTTCGGCCAGCTGTCGCCGGCGGCCAGTTCCTTGCCGACGCCGTACACTGCCTGCAGGTCGTCCATCACGCCGTCGAGCTTCCAGGTCGCCGGATCGTATTCGTCGGCCGGCGTGTGATAGCGCTTGGCGTACTCTGCCGCGGCACGGCGCCCGGCTTCGATGCCGCCGTCGACCAGGTCTTCGCCGCCGTCGATGTACAGCGCCGGCACGCCGGCCTTGGCGAAGTTGAAGTGATCGGATCGGAAGTAGAACCCGCTCTGCGGTGCGTCCTCGGAGTGCAGCACGCGGCCTTGCGCGGCGGCGATCGGCTTGAGCATATCTTCCAGTTGCGAGCTGCCGAACCCGTTGACCACCAGGTCCTTGGCACGCCCGGCCACCGGCATCGCATCGAGGTTGATGACGCCGGCGATCTTGTTCAGCGGGAAGGTCGGATGCGCCACGTAGTACTTGGAACCGAGCAGCCCCGACTCCTCCAGCGTCACCGCCAGGAACACCACCGAACGCTCGGGCTTGGGCTGCTGGTGCGCGAACGCCTCGGCGATTTCGAGGATGCCGGCCACGCCGGTGGCGTTGTCGACCGCACCGTTGTAAATGTTGTCGCCGGGCTCGCCCTCGTGCTTGCCCAGGTGATCCCAGTGCGCCATGTACAGCACCGCTTCGTCGGCGCGGCTGCTGCCGGGCAGCACGCCGACCACGTTGCGCGAGGTCTTCTCGGCGATGGTGCTCTTCAGGTCCACCGAGAGCTTGGCCTTCAGCGGGACCGGCTTGAAGCCGCGCTTGCTGGCGTCCTTGTACGCTTGCGCCAGATCCAGGCCGGCATCGGCGAACAACTGCTTGGCCGCCTCGGCGGTGATCCAGCCCTGCACCGGGATGCGCGGCTCCGGATCGTCCTTCGCCGGGAGGTCGTACTGCGCGCCGGACCAGGAGTTCTTGACCACGTCCCAGCCGTAGCTGGCGCCGGGCGTGTCGTGCACGATCAACGCGGCGGCGGCGCCCTTGCGCGCGGCCTCCTCGAACTTGTAGGTCCAGCGCCCGTAGTAGGTCATGCGCTTGCCTTCGAACAGGCTGCCGTCGCCGGTGTGGAAGCCGGGGTCGTTGACGAACATCACCACGGTCTTGCCCTTCCAGTCCTGGCCGGCATAGTCGTTCCACTTCTGCTCCGGCGCGTCCACGCCGTAGCCAACGAAGACCATGTCGCTGCCATCGAGCTTGACCTCGGGCTGGCCGGTGCGCGTGCCCACCACCATGTCGGTGCCGAAGGCGAGCTGTCGTGCTGCGCCGTCGTGGGCAATGGTGAGCGTGGTGCCGGGCGCCGCGGTGGTCTCGGTCATCGCCACGTCCTGGAACCAGCTGTCGCCGTTGCCGGGCTGCAGGCCGATGCGCTGCATCTGGTCACGGATGTAGGCGACCGTCTTGTCCTCGCCCGGCGTGCCGGGACCGCGGCCTTCGAAGGCGTCGGAGGACAGCGTCTTGACCAGTTCCGCGAAGTCCGCCGGTGCGATCCCGGTGGAGAACGCGTGCGTGGGCGCCGCAGCGGGCGCGGGCGCCGCGGCCGGTGGCGCGGTGTCGGCGGCCGGGGCGGGCGCTTCGCGTTTGCACGCAGTCAGCGCCGCGGCTGCGGCCAGGCACAGCACGAGCTTGCGGGACATGGGGGCTCCTGGTGGCGAGGGAACCCTGGATTCTATAGGCAAGCCGCGCGCATCCGAGCGCGCGCGGCACTACGGCATCGCTCAGTTGTTCGGCGCGGTGTCGCCGTCGAACGGCAGCGCGGTGGCGCCGGTGATCGGCCCGGTCTTGGCGCTGCGGTGCACGTACAGGGTCACTTCGCGCTCGAAGCGCAGCGGGCCGTCGATCACCGCGCGGGGGCCGACGATGACCCGTGGCTTGCGCGTCGGCTTGAACGACATGCTGAAGCTGGGCTTGTTGATCGAAATGCCGCCACCGACATGCGAATCATGGCCGACGGTGATGTCGCCGTTGACCGTCTCGATGCCCTTGTCCAATTGCGTGGCGACCAGGCCGATGCTGCCGTTGACGCTTTCGATGCCGCCGCCGACGCGGCCGCCGCGGTCGACGAAGATGCCGCCGTTGACGGTTTCGATGGAACCGGCGACCTGTGCGCGCTCGCCAATGGTGATGCCGCCGTTGACCGTGGACAAGCCCTTGGTCTGTGCGCCGTCGGCGACCTTGACGCTGCCGTTGACCGTTTCCACGCTGCCCACCTGGGCGCCGGACTGGACGTTGATGCTGCCGTTGACCGTTTCCAGGTCGCCGTACTGCTTGCCGGCGTCGGCAGTGATGCTGCCGTTGACCTTGCTGATGCCTTCGCCCGCGAACGCCGGGCCGGCCGTCAGGGCCAGCGCCAGCACAACCGCCAGATGCATGCGTTTCATCCTTCACCTCCCGGGCGCCGACGATGCGGCCGCAATCAATCGTGAGGCGATCACAACACGCTTCGCTACAATCCACACCTGCCTGAAGTCACTGGACCCTCCTTTGCCCGCAGCCGCGCTTGTCCCACCGTATTCCGCCGCGCCCCGCGCGGTCGAGCGGCGTGCGCGCGTGCAATGGCGCGGGCCGTTGCGCAGCCTGCTGGCGGTGGCGTGGCTGCTGACCGCCGGGTTGGCCGCGGCGCAGAATCCGCGCGAGGCCGAGAAGCGCCTGGAGAAGGTGCGCAACGAACTGAAGAGCGTGGCCGAGGAGCGGCGGCAGTTGGAAGGCAAGCGTGGCGACGCCGCGCGCCAGTTGCGCGACGCCGACGAAAAGGTCGCCGCCACCGGTCGCAGCCTGGCGCAGACGCAGCAGGCGCTGCAGCGGCACCAGCAGACCCTGGCCGAGCTCGAGCGCAAGCGCGATGGCCTGCGCAGCGGTTTGACGCGGCAGCGCGCCGAACTGGCGCAACTGCTGCGGGCGGCCTATGCCATCGGCGGCAATGCGCCGCTGAAGCTGCTGCTGGCGCAGGACCGCGTGGCCGACGCCAACCGCCTGCTGGCCTATCACCGCTATCTGCAGCGCGAGCGCGCGCAGCGCATCGCCACGCTGACCCACGAGTTGCAGGCGCTGGAACAGGTGCAGCGCGAGGTCGTCGAGCAGAAGCAGCAACTGAGCGAAGCGCAGCGCCGCCAGCAGGAACAGGCCCAGGCCTTGCAGCGCGACCGCAAGCAGCGCGCCAGTGTCGTCTCGGAACTGGACCAGCGCTACCAGGACCGCAGCGAACGCGAGAAGGCGCTGGGCCAGGACGCCAAGGCGCTGGAGACGCTGCTTGCCAACCTGCGCGCCGCCGCCGCACGCGCCGAGGCCGAGCGCCGTGCCGCGGCCAGGCGCGAGGCGGCCGAACAGGCGGCGCAGGCCAAGGCCGCGGCGAAGGCCGGGCGTGGAGGCGGCAAGGTGCCGCCCAAGGTGGTCGCCTCGGCGCCGCCGCTGAAGGTCGGTGGCCTGGGCTGGCCGCTGTCGGGCGACCTGATCGCGCGCTACGGCGGCCGCCTGCCCGACGGGCGCACCAGCAGCGGCGTGCTGATCGCCGCACCTGCCGGCAGCACCGTCACCGCGGTCGCCGACGGCACGGTGGTGTTCTCCGACTGGATGACCGGCTACGGCATGATCCTGATCGTGGACCACGGCAACGGCTACATGAGCCTGTACGCGCACAACGACACGCTGCTGCGCGACGCCGGCGCCAAGGTCAAGCGCGGCGATGCGGTGGCCAAGGTCGGCAATTCCGGCGGGCAGGGCCGCCCGGCGCTGTACTTCGAACTGCGCCGCAATGGCCAGCCGGTGGATCCGGCGTCGTGGCTGCAGCGCCGCTGAGCCACGCCGGCGCGGCGCGTTCAACGCGAATTTAGCTCGGCTTCGCGCATAATCCGGACAACCGCGCCGTGCACGGTGCGGGTCTTCCCCAATCGGAGTGCTTCATGCGCGTAGTCCTGTCCGCAGCCCTGTTGCTCGCTCTGGCGCCGCTGCCGTCGATGGCGCAACGCGCCGAGGCGCAGGCGCCCACGGCCCCGGCGGCCAGCGCCGACGATCCCGACGCCACCGAATCGGCCAGCGCCAAGGTGCCGCTGGACGAGATCCGTCGCTACGTCGCGGTCTACAACGCGGTGAAGGAAGCCTACGTCGATCCGGTCGACGACAAGAAGCTGATGCAGTCCGCGATCCGCGGCCTGCTGCTGGACCTGGATCCGCACAGCACCTATTTCAGCAAGGAAGACGCCGAAGCCTTCGACGAGCAGACCAGCGGCGCCTACGACGGCATCGGCGTGGAGCTGCTGCAGTTGCCGGACAACACGCTCAAGGTGGTGTCGCCGATCGACGATACGCCCGCCGCGCGCGCCGGCCTGCGCTCGGGCGACATCATCATCGCCATCGACGGCAAGCCGATCAGCGCGGTCAAGGCAATGGAGCCGCTGCGCGGCGAGCCGGGCAGCAAGGTCGTGCTGACCATCGCCCGCGACAAGGTGGCCAAGCCGTTCGACGTGACCCTGACCCGGCAGACCATCCGCGTGGCCAGCGTGCGCAGCCGCATGCTCGAGCCGGGCTACGGCTACATCCGCATCAGCACCTTCCAGGCCGACACCGGCGCCGATTTCCACAAGCAGCTGCAGCAGTTGCAGGCGCAGGCCGGCGGCAAGCTGCGCGGGCTGGTGCTGGACCTGCGCAGCAATCCGGGCGGCCTGCTGACCGCGGCGGTGCAGGTGGCCGACGACGTGCTCGACAAGGGCACCATCGTCAGCACCCGCGGGCGCATCTCGGTCAGCGACTCCAAGTTCGACGCCACCCCCGGCGACCTGCTCAACGGCGCGCCGATGGTGGTGCTGGTGGACGCCGGTTCGGCCAGCGCCTCGGAAGTGCTTGCTGGCGCGCTGCGCGACAACAAGCGCGCGCGCATCGTCGGCAGCCGCACCTTCGGCAAGGGTTCGGTGCAGACCGTGCTGCCGCTGGACAACGGCGACTCGGTCAAGCTGACCACCGCGCGCTACTACACGCCGAGCGGCAAGTCGATCCAGGCCAGCGGCATCGTGCCCGACGTGGTGCTGCACCCGGAGGCCAGCGCGGACGATGCCGACAAGCCGGCCGCGATCGCCGACTACAGCGAAGCGACCCTGCCGGGCCACCTGCATGGCGACGACGAGGGCGCCGAGGGCTACACCGCCGGCGACGTGCTGCCGGGCGATGGCCCGATCGCGCAGGCGCTGGCCGAACTGAAGCAGCCTGGCGCCGTGGCGCGGGCGGCTGCGGCGGCACCGGCCGGCAAGGGCAAGGCCAAGCCGGCACACAAGCCGGCGGGCGTCGCGCCGAAGGCGGCTCCGGCGAAGCCGCCGGCGGCGGAGCCGGCAAAGCCCGAGCCTGCCAAGTCGGAACCTGCAAAGACCGAGTCCGACAAGACCGAACCGGCTCCAGCGTCTGGAACCTGAGCCCGCGGGCGGCACCGTCGCCACCGCGCGCGGCGTGGCCGCTGCGCGGCGGCGGTGGCCAACGGCTCAGTCGGCGACGCTGAGGACCTCGGGATTGGCCAGCCGCTGCGGCGTGCCGGCGGCGAAGGCCAGCACGTTGTCGAAGGCGGCGCCGAAATATAGCGCGTAGCTGCTTTGTTCGACGTAGCCCAGGTGCGGCGTCGCCAGCACCCGCGGATGCCGCAGCAGCGGATGCTGCGGGTCCAGGATCGGCTCCTGTTCGAACACGTCCAGCGCCGCCTGTCCCGGGCGCCCGGCATCCAGCGCGGCCAGCAGCGCGCCGGGCGCGATGAGTTCGGCACGGCTGGTGTTGACCAGCAGCGCATCCGGTTTCATCCGCAGCAGATCGTCCAATCCGATCTGGTGACGGGTGGCCGCGACCAGGCGGCGATGCAGGCTCAGCACATCGCTCTCGGCGAATAGCGCCTCGCGGCTGGTGGCGACCGCGAAGCCGTCGGCGCGCGCTTGCGCGCAGCTGTCCGCGCTGCCCCATACCTGCACGCGCATGCCGAAGGCGCGGCCGTAGGCGGCGACGCGCCGGCCGATCTTGCCGTAGCTCCAGATGCCGAGGGTCAGGCCCTCCAGGCTGCGGCCCAGCTGCGCATCGCCGGTCGCCTGCCATTGCCCGCCCAGCAGCGCATCGCGGTAGGCGGGCACGTGCCGGCTGGCCGCCATCAGCAGCGCCCAGGTCAGTTCCGCCGGTGCCACCGGCGAGCCGATGCCTTCGGCCACGGCCACACCGCGCGCGGTGCAGGCGGCCAGGTCGATGTGTTCGCCGATCCGCCCGGTCTGGCTGATCAGGCGCAACTTGGGCAGTCGCGCCAGCAGGGTGGCGTCGATGCGGGTGCGCTCGCGGATCAGCACCAGCGCCTCGGCCTCGGCGGCATACCGGACCAGGGTGTCGCGATCGGGCGCAAGCGCGGTCAGCACCTGCACGCTGTGCGCCTGCAGCCGCGCGAAGCAGGGCAGGTGGCGCACCGCATCCTGATAGTCGTCGGCGATCAGGATGCGCATCGGCTCAGCGTGGCTTGCCCGGCATCGGGAACGGCGTGACCACCTTCTCGCCGGTGGCCGCGTCGCGGATCGCCGACGGCCCCTTCTTCTCCACCTCTTCGATGCGCACGATGCTCTGCATCGGCAGGTGCAGCGTCTTGGTGGCGCCGAACTCCTCGCGCAGGCGTTCCTCGGTGGGATCGATCACCAGCCCGTCGTGCACGTCGAACACCAGCGTGCCGATCTCGGTGAAGCCCCACAGATGGCTGCTGCCCACATGCTGGCAGTACAGCTCGTAGACCTTGCCGTGGTTGAGGAAGGTCACTTTGTACAGGTGCTTGAACATGCCCGCAGTATACGGGCGCCGTTGCCGCAGGCGGCTCAGAAACCCTTGCGCTTGCGCAGCCGCCGCGCAATCGCCGCGCGCACGTACAGCCCGTAGACCATGCCGAAGGCGAAGCCGGCCAGGTGCGCCGACCACGCCACCATGCCGAAGGCCGGGCCGATGTAGGCGAACACCACCTGCAGCGCCGCCCAGGTGCCGATCAGCAGCGAGGCCGGGGCGCGCACGAATTCCAGGAACAGCCCCAGCGGCAGCACCACGCCGAGCTTGGCCCGCGGGAACAGCGCCAGGTAGGTGCCGATCAATGCCGAGACCGCGCCGCTGGCGCCGATGATGACCCGGTCCGGGGTGCCGATCGCGAACACCGCGGCCAGATTGGAGATCGCCCCGCCGCCCAGGAACAGCAGCAGGAACCGCCACGGTCCCAGCACGCGCTCGGCGGGCAGGCCGAAGATCAGCAGGAACACCAGGTTGCCGAGCAGGTGCGACCAGTCGGCGTGCAGGAACAGCGCGGTGAACAGGCGCAGCACGCTGCCGTCCTGCACCGTCGCCAGCCAATCGCGCGGGCTGCCGACCCCGGCCGAGAGCGCGCCCCAGTCCAGCCACAGGGTCGCGCGCGCCTCGTCGGGACGGCTGATCGACCACAGGAAGGCCAGCCACATCGCCGCGAACAGCAGCGGGGTGGCCCAGCGCAACGTGGTGCGTTCGCGGGAAGGGATGGAAACGAACATGCGAGGGAAGGGGAACCGGAGACCGCCAGGGACGCCAAGATAAGGGCTTCATTCGGCTGAACGCACGCCGACTCCACACGAACCTGAACGCATCATGTCGTTATTGTTTAGTTAACGGTGCGGGGTATACTCGCATACGGCGTCGTATGTCGGGAGGGGACTCCGGCGCGCATTCCTGAGCCTTTACGGTGCGGGGTTGCGCAGGCGCGAACACAGACACTTCGTCTTCCGGAGAAAAACTAGCCATGCAAAACGCAACCCAGTTCGTCCGTTTCACCGCTCTGGCCGTCGGCATCGTCGGCGCGCTGGCCATGGGCCAGGCGCACGGCGCCGCGTTCCAGCTCAAGGAGAACAGCGCCAAGGGCCTGGGCCGCGCGTTCGCCGGCTCCGGCAGCGCCCCCGGCGATGCCTCGATCATCGCCGTGAACCCGGCCGGCATGCGCCAGCTCGACGGCAAGGTGTTCCAGGCCGACGTCAGCGCCATCCAGTTCTCGGCCAAGTACCAGGGCGACGGCGGCACCTACGCCACCGGCGCGCCGATCTCCGGCGGCCGCGGCGGCGACGCCGGCATGATCGCGCCGGTTCCGGCGGTGTACTTCCACATGCCGTTCGGCGAAAACAACAACATGCACTTCGGCACCTCGCTGACCGTGCCGTTCGGCTTCAAGACCGAATACGACCGCGACTGGGTCGGCCGCTACAACGGCGTCAAGACCGAGCTGCAGGCGATCGACCTGAACTTCGCCTTCTCCTACGACGTCAATCCGTACGTGTCGTTCGGCGCGTCGGTGTTCGCCGAGCGCCTGGACATCGACCTGACCAACGCCATCGACTTCGGCACCATCCTGGCCTCGCGCCGCGTGCCGGGCTTCGCGCCGGGCAGCGCCGATGGTTTCTCGCGCATCAAGGGCGACAACACCGAGGTCGGCTTCACCCTGGGCGGCCTGTTCAGCATCGACGAGAACACCCACATCGGCTTCAGCTACCGGTCGCAGGTCGAGCACAAGATCACCGACGGCGATGCCAACTTCACCGTGCCGGGCAATGCCGCCACCGTGTTGGCCTTCGCCGCGCCGGGCACCTTCGTCGACACCAAGGGCCGCGCCACGGTCAAGCTGCCGGCCAGCGCCACCGCCAGCTTCACCCACAACATCAACGAGCAGTGGACGGTGATGGCCGACGTCACCCGCACCGCCTGGAGCAAGTTCGACAAGGTCACCGTCGACTTCGCCTCCAACCAGCCCGACAGCGTGCTGGACTTCTCGTACCGCGACACCACCTTCGTGTCGCTGGGTGCCGACTACCGCATGAGCGATACGCTGACCCTGCGTGGCGGCCTGGCCTACGACCAGACTCCGACCACCGACCAGCACCGCGACGTGCGCGTGCCGGACGCGAGCCGCAAGTGGGTCTCGCTGGGTCTGACCTGGAAGCCGTCCGAGCAGGCCGAGTACAGCTTCGGCTACACCCACCTGTTCACCAACGATCCGAGCATCGCCACCACCACCGCCACCGGCAACACCCTCGTCGGCGACTACGACGTGAGCGGCAACGTGCTGGCGGCCTCGGTCAACTACAAGTTCTGATCGCAGGCGCTTCGCGGTTCACGAAAAAGCCCCGCTTCGGCGGGGCTTTTTTTGTGCCTGTCCGTAAGCGTGCGCTGCGCGCTGCGGCAGGCGGCGACCGGCGCAGGTTCCGGGCGGAACGCTGCGCCGAGCGGGGCGGTCAGTCGCCCAGGGTCAGCAGCGAGGCGTTGCCGCCGGCGGCGGTGGTGTTGACCGTCACCACCTTCTCGGTGGCGAAGCGCAGCAGGTAGTGCGGGCCGCCGGCCTTGGGGCCGGTGCCGGACAGGCCCTGGCCGCCGAACGGCTGCACGCCGACCACCGCGCCGATCTGGTTGCGGTTGACGTAGACGTTGCCCACCGCCACGCGCGAGGCGATGCGCTCGATGGTCTCGTCGATGCGCGAATGCACGCCCAGGGTCAGGCCGTAGCCGGTGGCGTTGATCTGGTCGATCACCGCATCGAGCTGGTCGGCCTTCCAGCGGATCACGTGCAGCACCGGGCCGAAGATCTCGCGCTGCAGCTGCGCCAGCGACTGCAGCTCGTAGGCGCGCGGGGCGAAGAAGCTGCCGTGCGCGGTGGCGTCGTCGGTGGCGGCCACGGCGATCGCGCGCGCTTCGCGGTCCATGCGCGCGGCGTGGTCGGTGAGGATCTGCAGCGCGTCGGCGTCGATCACCGGGCCGACGTCGGTGGACAGCAGGCCGGGGTCGCCGACCTTCAGTTCGGCCATGGCGCCGGCGAGCATGGTCATCACCTTGTCGGCGATGTCGTCCTGCACGAACAGCACGCGCGCGGCCGAGCAGCGCTGGCCGGCGGAGATGAAGGCGCTGGAGATGGCGTCCTTGACCACCGCTTCCGGCAGCGACGAGGAATCGGCGATGAAGGCGTTCTGGCCGCCGGTCTCGGCGATCAGCACGCCGATGGCGGCATCGCGCGCGGCCAGCGCGCGGTTGATCGCACGCGCGGTCTCGGTGGAACCGGTGAAGGCGACGCCGGCCACGCGCGGATCGCGGGTCAGCGCGGCGCCGACGGTGGCGCCGTCGCCGGGCAGGAACTGCACCACCGCTTCCGGCACGCCCGCTTCGTGCAGCAGCTTCACCGCGGCATGGCCGACCAGGTTGGTCTGCTCGGCCGGCTTGGCGATGACGCTGTTGCCGGCGGCCAGCGCCGCGGCGACCTGGCCGAGGAAGATCGCCAGCGGGAAATTCCACGGGCTGATGCAGACAAACACGCCACGGCCGTGCAGCTGCAGTTCGTTGGATTCGCCGGTCGGCCCGGGCAGGCGCTCGGGCGCGCCGAACTGCGCACGCGCCTGGCCGGCGTAGTAGCGCAGGAAATCCACCGCTTCGCGCACTTCGGCGACGCCGTCGGGCAGGGTCTTGCCGGCTTCCTTGACGCACAGCGCCATGAACTCGGGCATGCGCGCTTCCAGCAGGTCGGCGGCGTGTTCGAGGATGGTGGCGCGGCTGGCGGCCGGGGTGCGGTTCCAGGCCGGGTAGGCGGCTGCGGCATTGCTGAGCGCCTTCTCCACGGTGGCGGCATCGGCCGGCTTCCAGTGGCCGACGACCTGGCGGCGGTCGGCCGGGTTGGCGACCGGCAGCGCATCGCCGGCGATCACCGCGCCGGGCACCAGCGGTGCGGCCTGCCAGGGCTTGAGCGCGGTGTTGAGCTGGTCGGCCAGCGCGCGCAGATCGTTGTCGTTGGCGAGGTTGGCGCCCATGGAGTTCTTCCTGTTGTGGTTCTGGCTGCGCAGCAGATCGACCGGCAGCGGAATCTTCGGATGCGGGATGGAGGCGAATGCGGACACGGCCTCGACCGGGTCGCGGATCAGGTCTTCGATGGCCACGTCTTCGTCGGTGATGCGGTTGACGAAGCTGGAGTTGGCGCCGTTCTCCAGCAGGCGTCGCACCAGGTACGGCAGCAGGTCCTCGTGCGAACCCACCGGCGCGTACACGCGGCAGGGCACGCCGAGGCGGTCGGCGGGGATCACTTCGGCATAGAGGTCGTCGCCCATGCCGTGCAGCTTCTGGTGCTCGTAGTCGCGGCCGCCGGCGATGGCGCGCACCGCGGCGATGGTCTGCGCGTTGTGGGTGGCGAACATCGGATACAGCGCGTCGCTGTGCGCGAACAGGCGCTTGGCGCAGGCCAGGTAGGACACGTCGGTGTTCTGCTTGCGGGTGAACACCGGGTAGCCCGGGTGGCCCTCGACCTGCGCGCGCTTGATCTCCGCGTCCCAGTACGCGCCCTTGACCAGGCGCACCGGGATGCGGCGGCCGACGCGGCGCGCCAGGTCGGCGAGGAAATCGATCGTATACGGGGTGCGCTTCTGGTACGCCTGCACCGCCAGGCCGTAGCCCTCCCAGCCGTCCAGCGAGGGATCGGAGAAGGTGGCCTCGATGATGTCCAGCGACAGTTCCAGGCGATCGGCTTCTTCGGCGTCGACCGTGTAGCCGATGCCGTAGGACTTGGCCAGTTGCGCCAGCTCCAGCACGCCCGGCACCAGCTCGGCCATCACCCGCGCGCGCTTGGCGTGCTCGTAGCGCGGGTACAGCGCGGAGAGCTTGATCGAGATGCTGGGCGCGGCGAACACCGCGTCCTTGCCGCCCTGCTGGCGCTGCGCGGCGAAGTGCTTGCCGATGGCGTGGATCGCCTGGCGATAGGCATCGAGATAGCGCTGCGCGTCCTTCATGGTCAGCGCGCCTTCGCCGAGCATGTCGAACGAGTAGCGATAGTGGGCGTTGTCGCCCTTCTTCGAGCGGGTCAGCGCCTCGCCGATGGTCCGGCCCATCACGAACTGGTGGCCCATGATCTTCATCGCCTGGCGCACCGCCAGGCGGATCACCGGCTCGCCGACGCGGCCGATCAGGCGCTTGAACGCGCCGGACACGTCGGCGCGGGTGAGGTCGTTGATCTGCACCAGCTTGCCGGTGAGCATCAGGCCCCAGGTCGAAGCATTGACGAGGATCGAGTCGCTCTCGCCCATGTGCTTCTTCCAGTCCGCATCGCCGAGCTTGTCGCGGATCAGCTTGTCGGCGGTGTCCTGGTCGGGGATGCGCAGCAGCGCTTCGGCCACGCACATCAGCAGCACGCCTTCCTCGCTGCCGAGGTCGTACTGGCGCATGAAGGCTTCGATCGCGCCCTGGTCCTGGGCGCGGGCGCGCACCCGGGTGACCAGGTCGGCGGCCAGCGCCTGCACCTTGGCCTGGTCGGCCGCAGGCAGGCGCGCCTGCTCGAGCAGTTCGCGCACGTGTTCGGCTTCGTCCTTGAGCCAGGCGGCGGTGATCGCCGCGCGCAGGGCCTGCGGTGCGGGCGGGAGTTCGGGGGACAGCAAGGGCGAAGGAGACGCGGACGGCATCGCCGGAACAGAGCCGGCGCCAGGCAGAGCGTTCATGCGGGAAAGGCCAGGGACAGAGCCCACCATTTTATGTCAGCGCCTGCACGCGCAGGGGGTTGCCGGTATCTGCAAGGCGACGGCGGCAGCGCCGTGGCTGAACGCGAATCTGGTTGCGCTGCAGCATTTTTTATGGTGAACGTGCGCTTGCCGCCGCGCAGGCCGGGGGCTACCATCCAGGCGTGCTCGCGGCTCGGGCGCGAGCGGTTCGGAAGCGCGGTTCGACATGATCGAAATGTTTCCGTTTTCTCCGGAGGGGTCGGGTACGCAGCTGCGGCTGCGACCGCCGCGGGCGTTGAATGCCCGGCAATTCGTGTTGTTGTTCCTCGCACTGGCCGGGGCGATGTGGGCCGTGGCTGGGCTGGGGTGGCTCGCCGGCAATGTGTTCGCGCCTGCGTTCGCCCTGTTGCACAGCATCGTGGTGGCGCTCGCGCTGCATTGGTCGTGGCGCGGCGGCGAGCGCGAAGAGGATATCCGGGTGGGTCCGGCCTGCGTGGAAGTGACCCGTCCGAATGCAGGAACGCCGGCGTTCCGCGCCCATCCGCATTGGGTGCGGTTGCGGATCGAAGGCGACGACAGGGTGGTGCTGGCATCCAGCGGCAAGCAGGTCCGGGTCGGCGAATTCCTCGGCCCCGACGAACGCCGGCAACTGGCGCAGACCCTGGAAGGCTTGCTCGCGGCCGTGACCGGCCGCAACCGATGACGCTCCAAGGGGTCTAGGCAATGAAGCAACGCGGCGGGTGGGTGCAACAGGCGGTCAGGGGCGGGATGGCGTTGGCGGCGGCGATGGCCGCACCGCTGGCGTGGGCGCAGTCGGCCGATCCCAAGCCGTGGCAACTCAACATGGGCAGGGGCGTCACCCAGAGCGCGCGCAACGCGTACGACGCGCACATGGTCGCGTTGTGGGTCTGCGTGGTCATCGGCGTGCTGGTGTTCGGCGCGATGGCCTATGCGATCTTCAAGTTCCGCAAGTCCAAGGGCGCGGTGCCGGCGCAGTTCAGCCACAACACCAAGGCCGAGATCGTGTGGACGGTGATCCCGGTGCTGATCCTGATCGTGATGGCCTGGCCGGCCACCGCCAAGCTGATCGCGATGTACGACACCCGCGATGCCGAGATGACGGTGAAGGTCACCGGTTACCAGTGGATGTGGCGCTACGAATACCTGGGCGAGAACGTGTCGTTCACCAGCCGCCTGGCGCGCAGTTCCGATCGCCTGCGGCAGAGCCATGCGGTGCCCACGCTCGAGCACGACCCACACTACCTGCTGGACGTGGACAACCGGCTGGTGCTGCCGGTGAACACCAAGGTGCGCTTCGTCATCACCGCCGACGACGTCATCCACGCCTGGTGGGTGCCGGCGCTGGGCTGGAAGCAGGACGCCATCCCCGGGATCATCAACGAGGCCTGGACCAGCATCGACACCCCCGGGGTGTACCGCGGCCAGTGCGCCGAACTGTGCGGCAAGGACCACGGCTTCATGCCGATCGTGGTCGAGGCGGTGAGCAAGCAGGACTTCCAGAAGTGGCTGGCATCGCGCAAGCCGGCGCCCGCCGCCGCGCCTGCGCCGGCCACGCCGGCAGCGGCCCCGGCTGCTGCGCCGGCCACCGCCGAACCCGCTGCCGCGCCCGCCGACGCCCAGGCGCCGACGGCGCCGCCGCAGGCGCGGCTGTCGCGTCCTCGTTCCGACTCGCACCTGATCGTGCAAGCCGCCTGATCTCCAGCATTCCTTTTCTGAGGTAGCCGCCATGGCCCATTCGGCAGTCGATCACCACGACGAGCACGGGCATCAGCAGAGCTTCGTCGAGCGTTGGTTCTTCTCGACCAACCACAAGGACATCGGCACGCTGTACCTGCTTTTCAGCTTCACCATGTTCATCGTCGGTGCGGCGATGAGCGTGATGATCCGCCTCGAGCTCGCGCAGCCGGGCCTGCAATACATCAAGCCCGAGCAGTTCAACCAGATGACCACCGTGCACGCGCTGGTGATGATCTTCGGCGGGGTAATGCCGGCCTTCGTCGGCCTGGCCAACTGGATGATCCCGCTGCAGATCGGCGCGCCGGACATGGCGCTGCCGCGCATGAACAACTGGTCGTTCTGGCTGCTGCCGGTGGCCTTCACCCTGTTGCTGCTGACCTTCTTCTTGCCTGGCGGCGCGCCGGCCGGCGGCTGGACGATGTATCCGCCGCTGATGCTGCAGGGCGGCTACAACGTCGCCTTCTCGGTGTTCGCCATCCACGTCGCCGGCATCAGCTCGATCATGGGCGCGATCAACATCATCGCCACCGTGCTCAACATGCGCGCGCCGGGCATCGACCTGCTGAAGATGCCGATCTTCTGCTGGGCCTGGCTGATCACCGCGTTCCTGCTGATCGCGGTGATGCCGGTGCTGGCCGGCGCGGTGACCATGCTGCTCACCGACAAGTTCTTCGGCACCTCGTTCTTCAACGCCGCCGGCGGCGGCGACCCGGTGATGTACCAGCACATCTTCTGGTTCTTCGGGCACCCCGAGGTCTACATCATGATCCTGCCGGCGTTCGGCGTGATCAGCGAAATCATCCCGACCTTCAGCCGTAAGCCGCTGTTCGGCTACCAGGCGATGGTCTACGCGATCGCGGCGATCGCGTTCCTGAGCTTCATCGTCTGGGCGCACCACATGTTCACCGTGGGCATGCCGTTGGGCGGCGAGATCTACTTCATGTTCGCCACCATGCTGATCTCCATCCCCACCGGGGTGAAGGTGTTCAACTGGGTCAGCACCATGTGGCAGGGCTCGATGACCTTCGAGTCGCCGATGCTGTGGTCCATCGCCTTCGTCATCCTGTTCACCATCGGCGGTTTCTCCGGGCTGATGCTGGCGATCGTGCCGGCCGACTTCCAGTACCACGACACCTACTTCGTGGTCGCGCACTTCCACTACGTGCTGGTCACCGGTGCGGTGTTCGCGCTGATCGCGGCGGTGTACTACTGGTGGCCGAAGTGGACCGGGCGCATGTACAACGAGACCTGGGCCAAGTTCCACTTCTGGTGGACGATGCTGTTCGTCAACCTGCTGTTCTTCCCGCAGCACTTCCTTGGCCTGGCCGGCATGCCTCGGCGCATCCCCGACTACAACGTGGTGTTCGCCGACTGGAACCTGGTCAGCTCGATCGGTGCGTTCGGCATGTTCGTCACCCCGTTCCTGATGGCCGGCATCCTGCTGGCGTCGCTGCGCAACGGCGCGCGCGCCGATGCGCGCTCGTGGGAAGGCGCGCGTGGCCTGGAGTGGACGGTGCCGTCGCCGGCGCCGGCGCACACCTTCACCCTGCCGC
Source organism: Xanthomonas sp. NCPPB 3174 (assembly GCF_056725205.1). Lineage (NCBI taxonomy): Bacteria > Pseudomonadati > Pseudomonadota > Gammaproteobacteria > Lysobacterales > Lysobacteraceae > Xanthomonas > Xanthomonas sp. NCPPB 3174. The sequence goes on from NZ_CM161517.1 coordinate 522,405, forward strand.
CGGTGATCAAGCCCGGCGACCTGGCCCACGACGACATCAGCCACTGATGACCGCGCAACCTCCGCTCGACGACCTGGTCCTGCGCCGCAAGCGTGCGGCGCGCACCGCGCTGGTGGTCGGCGCGGTGGCGCTGGCGATCTACGTCGGCTTCATTCTTTCGGGGGTGCTGGGCCGATGAACGCGCCGGCGCCGCAGGTGCACAGCAGCGCCGGGCTGTTCAAGCTGGTCGGCGTAGCGCTGGCGGTGTTTCTGCTCACGTTTTCGCTGGTGCCGCTGTATCGCATCGCCTGCGAGAAGGTGTTCGGCGTGCGCCTGGAGCGCGGCCCCGGCGAAGGCCCGCAGGCCGGCAAGTCGCTGGCCGGCAAGCGCACGGTCACGGTGCAGTTCGATGGTGGGGTGAATTCCAAGCTGCCGTGGTCGTTCCATCCGGAGCAGCTGACCATGCAGGTCGTGCCGGGCGAGCTCAACGAGGCGCTGTACTACGCGCACAACGACGGCGCGCATGCCATCGTCGGCAGCGCGGTGCCGTCGGTGGCGCCGGCGCGCGCTTCGGGCTACTTCACCAAGACCGAGTGCTTCTGCTTCACCGCGCAGACCCTGCAGGCCGGCGAGAAACGCGACATGCCGGTGCGCTTCATCGTCGACCCCAACCTGCCCAGCGACATCAGCACCATCACCCTGTCCTACACCTTCTACAAGAACGATGCGCTGAGCGCGGAACTGGGATCGCCGAAACTGGCCGGTTCCGCGCGCGCGGCTCCCTGACCCGACCGGAATGCCTGCCATGGCCCAGCCCAGCACCGACGCCACCGCCAATGCCTATTACGTGCCCAGCCAGAGCCGCTGGCCGTTCATCGGCTCGATCGCGATGTTCGTGACCATGATCGGCGTGGCCAGTTGGCTCAACGACGCGTCCTGGGGCAAGTGGACCTTCTTCACCGGCATCGCGATGCTGGTGGCGACGCTGTTCATGTGGTTCGGCGACGTGATCCGCGAGTCGATCGCCGGGCACTACAACCGCCAGGTCGACGTGTCGTTCCGCATGGGCATGGTGTGGTTCATCTTCTCCGAGGTGATGTTCTTCGGCGCCTTCTTCGGTGCGCTGTTCTACACCCGCACCTTCATCCTGCCCTGGCTGGGCGGCGAGGGCGACGGGGTGATGACCAACGCGCTGCTGTGGGACGGCTACTCCGCGGCCTGGCCGACCAACGGCCCGGGCGGCATCGGCGGCCAGTTCCAGACCATCCCGGCCTGGGGCCTGCCGTTGATCAACACGCTGATCCTGCTCAGCTCCGGCGTGACCCTGACCATCGCCCACCACGCGCTCAAGGCCGGCCAGCGCACCCGGCTGATGGTGTTCCAGGCGCTGACCGTGGCGCTGGGCTGCACCTTCCTGTACTTCCAGGCCGAGGAGTACATGCACGCCTACAAGGAGCTCAACCTGACCCTGGGCTCGGGCATCTACGGCTCCACGTTCTTCATGCTCACCGGCTTCCACGGCGCGCATGTGCTGCTGGGCACGATCATGCTGCTGGTGATGCTGCTGCGGATCAGCCGCGGCCACTTCAGCCGCGACAACCACTTCGCTTTCGAAGCGGCGGCGTGGTACTGGCACTTCGTCGACGTGGTGTGGCTGGCGCTGTTCCTGTTCGTCTATGTGCTTTGAGGGCGGGGATTGGGGAGTTGGGATTGGGGATTGGTTGGTTTCCGCGCGTGCCGGCGTCCCTGGCTGCGGTGTGTTGTAGGAGCGGCTTCAGCCGCGATGCGTTACCGGTAAGGCGTCGCGGCTGAAGCCGCTCCTACGGGGAATCCATCTCGTAGGCGCTTTGACTGGATCGCTCACATGCAAAGTGCTCGTGCGGACGGCATGCTGCTGTCGAATCCCGAATCCCGAATCCCGAATCCCGAATCCCGCACCACGCCTACCGCCCGAGCCCGTGGGGCTTGATCACTCCGGTATAGATGCCCAGGATCACCAGCAGGATCAGGCACACCGATAGGCCGATGCGCCAGGTCAACGCGTTCACCGTGCGCTTGCTCTGGCCGCGGTCCACCAACAGGTAGTACAGGCCGGCGCCAAGGTTCCACAGGATGAGCAGCAGGAACGCGACGATCAGCAAGGTCTTCAGCGAGTCGTTCATGGGCGTCTCGGCGCATGGTGTGTCCGCATTATGACCCTCGTCGCTGCCTCGCGCGTGGGCGCGCGCCGACGCATGCCGCTGTGGCTGGGCTGGAGCGTGGCGCTGGCGGTGGCGGTGTGCTTTTGCATGCTCGGCCGTTGGCAACTGCAACGCATGCACGAGAAGCAGGCGCTGTTGGCGCAAGCGGCGCATGTGCGCGATCGTCCGCAGACGCTGGCCGATGCGCTGCGTGCGACACCGCCCGGACAACTGCGCTGGGTGCATGGCGCTGGCCGCTTTCTGCCCGAGCAGATCCTGCTCGACAACCAGCTGCGGCAGGGGCGCAGCGGGGTGAAGGTGTACCAGCCGTTCCTGGCCGACGGCGCGGCGGCGCCGCTGCTGGTGGAACTGGGCTGGCTGCCGCTGCCGGCCGACCGCGCGCTGCCGGAACCGGCACCGTTGCAGGGCCGCTACACCGTGGCCGGCTTGCTCGGGCCGCCACCGTCGCATGGATTGACCCTGGGCCCGGCGCTGGTCGCGGCGCCGTCGCCGCAGCGCTGGCTGGCGATGCGCATCGAGCCGGCGGCGATCGGCGAGGCACTCGGCCGCCGCGACATTTTGTCGCAGGTCCTGCGCCTGGATCCGGCCCTGCCGCTGGGTTATCCGCGCGACCTGGACCTGCTGCCGAACACGCTGCCGCCCGAGCGCCACTTGGGTTATGCGGTGCAGTGGTTCGGCCTGGCGCTGGCGGTGCTGGTCACCGCGGCGCTGCTCAGCTGGCGCGCGCGCAGGGGACGGGGCGGGCGCTGAGCGCGCGCGCATGAGAAAATCCCCGGCATGAATGCTCCCACCCCGGCCCCGCGCCCGGCGGCCGCACGCGGCCGTTGGCCGCTGATCGTGTTGTTCGTCCTGTTCTTCGGCTCGATGCTGGTCGCCGGCGCGTTGCGCTTTTCCGGTTGGCAACCGGCCGCCAGCCGCAACCATGGCGAACTGCTGCAGCCGCCGGCCGATCTGCGTGCGCTGCAGCCGCGGCTGGCCGACGGCCGCGTCTACGCCTGGGAGCCGCAGCGACGGCTGTGGCGCATCGCGCTGGCGCCGCCGGCCGACTGCGGCAGTGCCTGCGACGCCCTGGCGCGCGACCTGGACAAGGTCTGGCAGCTGTTCGGCCACGACGCCGACCACGTGCAGATCCTGTGGATCGGCACGCCGCCGGCCGCCACGCGGGCCTTGCCGGAGGTGCAGGTGCTGCGCCCGGACCCGGCGCTGCTGGCGGCGCTGCCGCGGGTGCGCGATGCGGCCGGCGTACCGGTCTACGTCATCGATCCGAACGGTTTCGTGGTGCTGCGCTATGCCCCCGGGTTCGACCCGGTCGGGCTGCGTGCGGACCTGGCGAAGCTGCTGAAACTCCTGTGAGCCGCTCCCTATGACCCTGTTCGCGCGCCCGGCGCTGTTCCGGCATTTCCACCGCATGGCCTGGCTGGCGGCGCTGTTCACCGCCAGCACCATCATGTTCGGCTCGTTCGTGCGCCTGTCCGATGCCGGCATGAGCTGCCCGGACTGGCCGACCTGCTACGGCCGCATCACCTGGCCGCAGACCAGTGCCGAAGCCGACACCCACGCCGCCAGCAAGATCCGGCCGCTGGAGACGCACAAGGCCTGGCGCGAGCAGATCCACCGCTTCCTGGCCGGCGCGCTGGGCGTGGAGGTGCTGGTGCTGTCGCTGCTGGCGGCGCGGCGCCGCCGCCTCGGCATCGCCCAGATCGTCACGGCGGCGGCGCTGGTGGCGCTGTCGATCCCGTTGTACATGTCCGGCTGGCCGGGGCTGGCGATGCTGCTGGCGGTCGGTGGCGAGGCGATCCTGCTGCTGGCGGCGCTGCGCTGGTCCAACGACGACCTGGCCCGCGCGGCGGTGCTGACCTTGTCGGTGGTGATCTTCCAGGCCCTGCTGGGCATGTGGACGGTGACCCTGCTGCTCAAGCCGATCGTGGTGATGGGGCACCTGCTGGGCGGCCTGCTGATGTTCTCGCTGCTGGTGTGGATGGCCTGGCGCGCCACCCACCTGCCGATCACTCTGGCCGATGCGCCACGCCTGAAATGGCTGCTGCGCCTGGGCGTGGCGGTGCTGGTGCTGCAGATCGCCCTGGGCGGCTGGGTCAGCGCCAACTACGCGGCGCTGGCCTGCGGCGGCGGCAGCTGGTCGGCCGACAACTTTCCGCGCTGCGTCAGCCAGTGGTGGCCGCCGCACGATTTCCGCGAGGGCTTCACCCTGTGGCGCGGTATCGGCGTGGATTACGAAGGCGGCGTGCTCGACGGCGCGGCGCGGATCGCCATCCAGATGGCGCACCGGATGATGGCGATGGTGGTGGCGGCCTACCTGCTGTGGCTGAGCTGGCGCCTGAGCCGCACGCCGGGCATGCGCGGCTGGGCCGCGGCGCTGGCGCTGCTGCTGGTCGCGCAGGTGTGCCTGGGCATCCTCAACGTCAAGCTGGCGCTGCCCTTGCCGGTGGCGGTGCTGCACAACGCCGGCGCGGTGGCGCTGCTGTTCGTGCTGGTGTCGTTGCTGGCGCGCTTGCGGGCGCCGCAATGAGCGCGCGCGGCGTCCACTGGCGCGACTACTGGGACCTGACCAAGCCCAAGGTGGTGGCGTTGATCGTGTTCACCGCCCTGGTCGGCATGTGCCTGGCGATCCCGGGGCTGCCGACCTGGGCGCAGGTGCGCACCGGCCTGCTCGGCTTTTTCGGCATCTGGCTGGCGGCCTCGGCGGCGGCGGCGATCAACCAGTTGCTGGACGCGCGCATCGACGCGCAGATGGCACGCACCTCCTGGCGCCCGCTGGTGGTGGGCAAGGTGCTGCCGTGGCAGGTGCTGCTGTTCGCGGCGCTGCTGACCGCGCTGTCGATGACCGTGCTGGTGGTGTGGGTCAACTGGATCACCGCGGTGCTGACCTTCGCCTCGTTGATCGGCTATGCGGTGATCTACACGGTGTTCCTCAAGCGCACCACGCCGCAGAACATCGTCATCGGCGGCCTGGCCGGTGCGGCGCCGCCGCTGCTGGGCTGGGCCGCGATCACCGGCATGCAGGGGCAGTGGGACTGGGCCTATGCCTCGCTGCTGGTGCTGATCATCTTCGTGTGGACGCCGCCGCATTTCTGGGCGCTGGCGATCTTCCGCCGCGCCGACTACGCCAAGGCCTCGATCCCGATGCTGCCGGTCACCCACGGCGTGGCGCATACCCGCCGGCAGATCCTGGTGTACACGGTGCTGCTGGTGGTGGTCACGCTGCTGCCGGTGGCGGTGGGCATGAGCGGGGTGTTCTACCTCGGCGGCACCCTGGTGCTGGACGCGGTGTTCCTCTGGTACGCCTGGCGCATGCTCGACCCGCCCGACGAGATGTTCTCGATGCGCATGTTCGGCTACTCCATCGTGTACCTGATGGCGCTGTTCGCGTTCCTGCTGATCGATCACTGGGTTGCCTGAATAGTTCGTTCATATTTCCGCTCAAGTGTTGCCGGCTGCGGTCGTTACCGAGCGAACGACCAAAATCGGCAAAGCCGCGGAGACATTCATGTGGGGCAAGAGTAAGCAAGACGCGGCGAAGCTGCAGGCACTGACCGAGCGCCTGCGTGAGGCCGAGGCCGAGCGCGACCGCGCGCGTGCGCAGGCCGACAGCGCCCTCGCCAATCTGGACGAGATGCGCGTCCGTTTCGACCTGGTCACCAAGGCAACCACCGACGGCCTGTGGGAGATGAGCGTGATCGCCGGCGATCCGATCAACCCCGCCAATGAATTCTGGTGGTCCTCGCAGTTCCGCGCGATGCTGGGCTTCTCCTCCGAGCTGGACTTCCCCAACGTGCTCGACAGCTGGGCCTCGCGCCTGCACCCGGAGGACAAGCAGGCCACGCTGGACGCGTTCGCCGCGCACCTGGGCGACCGCAGCGGCCAGACCCCGTACGACGTGGACTACCGCCTGCAACTGAAGAACGGCCAGTACCGCTGGTTCCGCGCGATCGGCACCACGCAGCGCGATGCCCAGGGCACCCCCTTGCGCGTGGCCGGCGCACTCACCGACATCACCGAGCGGCGCGAACGCGAGGCGTTCCTGGACATCGTGCTGACGCGCTTCGAGCTGGGCCAGGACATGCTCAACGACGGCCTGTGGGACATGAGCGTGATCGCCGGCGACCCGATCAATCCGTCCAACGAGTTCTGGTGGTCGCCGCAGTTCCGCTCGCTGCTGGGCTTCGGCTCCGAGGCCGAATTCCCCAACGTGCTCGACAGCTGGTCCTCGCGCCTGCACCCGGAGGACGCGCAGTTCGCGCTCAACGCATTCGCCGCGCACCTCAACGACCGTACCGGCCGCACCGGCTTCGACATCGAATACCGCCTGAAGTTGAAGAACGGCGAGTACCGCTGGTTTCGCGCGCGCGGCCTGACCAAGCGCGCCGCCGACGGCACCCCGCTGCGCGCGGTCGGCGCCCTGCTGGACATTCATGCCGCGCGCCAGCTCGGCGAGGCCGCGCACACGCTGCAGACCGCGGCGGCGGAAATGGTCGACGACAACAGCGACCTGGCCCGGCGTACCGAGCAGCAGGCCGCGGCGCTGGAAGAGGCGGCCAGCTCGATGGAAGAGATCACCGGCACCGTGCAGCGCAACGTCGAGCACGTCGGCCACGCCAACCGCCTGGTGGACGGCGCCAGCGACGTCGCCCAGCGCGGTGGCGAGGTGGTGCGCGACGTGGTGCAGACCATGGCCGGCATCGAGAGCGCGTCGCGCAAGATCGCCGACATCATCAGCGTGATCGACGGCATCGCCTTCCAGACCAACATCCTGGCGCTGAACGCGGCGGTGGAAGCCGCGCGTGCCGGCGAGCAGGGCCGTGGTTTCGCGGTGGTCGCCACCGAAGTGCGCAGCCTGGCCCAGCGTTGCGCCGACGCGGCCAAGGAAGTGCGTGGCCTGATCGCCGGTTCCAGCGAGCAGGTCGATCGCGGCTCGGCGCTGGTCGCGCGCGCCGGCGCCACCATGGAAGAACTGCTCGGCTCGGTGCGCGAAGTGCAGCGCATCATGACCGACATCGCCGGCGCCAGCCGGGAGCAGAGCGCCGGCATCGGCCAGGTCAACCAGATCGTGGTGCAGATGGACACCGCCACGCAGCAGAACGCGGCGCTGGTCGAAAAGATGGCCGAGGCCGCGCGCGCGCTGGAAGGGCAGGCGCAGGGCCTGAACGCGCATACCGGTAGCGGCCGCCGCCCCGGCAGCCAGGGCGCCGGTCAGGCAGCGACGCCGGTCCGCGTGGCGGCCTGATCGGAAACGGTCGAGCGCACGGCGCGCCATGGTGCGCCGCTGCGCGAGGCCTGCCTACGGTTCATCGTTCGGCGTGGTGGCAATCGCGCCGCGGCGACGCGGCGCACCGGATCTGCAGAGAATGGCGACCGTGCAACGCGCCGGAGGCCGCCGCCAGCGCGTTGCACGGTCGCCGTGCGTGACGCGCCTCTCGCCCTCACCCCAGCCAATGCTGGCAGCCGTCGCCCTGCTGGCTGCCGCAGCTTTGCTGCATCTTGTGCTGCAGCCGCGCGAGCACCGCGCGGCCGTCATGACCCTTGCTCCAGGTCTGCAAGGTCTTGGCCAGAGTGTCGAAGCGCTGCCGGGTGCGCTGGTGATAGCCGTCGGGCTGGCCGGCCAATTCCCCAATCACTTGTCCGGCGGCCGCCTCGATCGCGGCCGCATTGTCCGGCTGCAGCCGGACCAGGCCGTCGACGTAAAGCACGCCCCACTGCACGCGGGTGGCGGGGCCTTGCGCGCTCTCGTAGGCCTTCTTCAGCCAGAACAGCGCGGTCTGCTTGTCGCCGCGCGCCTCCGCCAGGCTGGCCAGTTCCGGCATGTAGTAATACGGGGTCTTGCTGCGCTGAAGCTCGGCCAGCAGCAGTTGTTCGGCGCCGGCGCTGTCGCCGGCCTCGTCGAGCAGGCCGGCGGCGGTGCTGATGGTGGACTGGCGTTCGTAGTCGGTCTTGGCGGCCTGCTCGGCCCATTGCACGCGCTGCTGCACCTTGGCGACCACCGCGGGCGACAGCGGCGGATGCGGGCCATCGCCGGCCTCGGCCGGCTGGCCTTGCGCCAACCGCGCCAGGGCGATGTCCGCGGCGGCGGTGTCCAGGCGATCGCTGATCGGCAGGCTGCTGTCGGCGTAGACCTGGTCCAGCGCATGGGTCAGCGCGCTCGACAGCGCAGTGCGCTCGGCGGCGTCGCTGGCCGCGGCCTGCACCAGCTCGCGCGCCGCATAGGTCAGCGTGCTGCGATTGGCGCGCACCTCGGCCGGATCGGCCAGCACCGCCTGCAGCAGGGCGCGATCGGCGGCGCGGTGCCTGGCGTCCACGGCGGCAGCCTTGGCCGGATCCTGCGCCGCCAGCGCCTGCAGCGCGAAACGGCGCTGCAATGCCGGCTGCGGCGCGGCGGCGGCCAGCCGCGTGAGCACGTCGGCCGCCTCACCCGGCTTGACCAATTGCGCCGCATCCACGGCCCAGCCGTATTCGCCGAGCAGGGTCCAGTCGTCGGCGCCGAGCGTGGCCGGCGCCGTCAGCGCCTGCTGCAGCAATTGCGCCGAGGTGGTGGTGCGGGTCGCGGCCACGCGCAGGGCCTCGGCCAGGCGCACGGTATCGCTGTCGCCGGCCAGGCGGGTGATCTCGGTGCGGTCCGGGCGCAGCACGATGATGGTCGGATAGCCCTTGATGCCGAAGCGTTCGCCCCAGGCCTGGGCGCCCTCCGAATCCCCGTCCAGGTGCACCGCGACGAAGGCGCGGGTGCGGGCGATGAAGGCCGGGTCCTTGAACAGCGTGGCCTTGAGCCGATTGCACGGTGGGCACCACGCGGCGCCCCAGTACAGCAGCACCGGCTTGTCGTGTTCGCGCGCTTCGGCGAAGGCATCGTCGACGTCGCCCTCGCGCCAGGCGATGCCGGCGCTGTCGGCGGCGGGCGCCGGTGTGGCGGCCTTGGGCGCGGCGGGCGCGGGCGGTTTCTGGCAGGCGCCCAGCGCCAGCAGCGTGGCCAGGCTGGCGGAGATCGTCGCGGAACGGCGGAACATGCGGCTCATGGGGGCACCGGGTGGGGAGGGAGGCACGGCGCCGGCCGTGCCGGCCGTCTACTGTACGCAGCCCCTGCCGCGCTTGCACATGCCGCCTGCGCATCTGCATATGCCGTGGCGGCGTCGCGCGGAACGCCGCTCGTCCTGCGGTCGCGCCGGCATGGCCGCCGCATCGGTTGCCTCCGCGTGGTGTTCGCTACTGCTGCGCGTCCCCCTTTGCGGCACGCGCGTAGCGTTGCGCGATCACCGCGCAGACGATCAGCTGGATCTGGTGGTAGATCATCACCGGCAGCACGATCGCACCGAGGCTGCCGCTGGCGAACAGCACCTTGGCCATCGGCACGCCGGTGGCCAGGCTCTTCTTGGAGCCGCAGAACACGATCGGGATCTCGTCCTCGCGGGAGAAGCCCAGGCGCCGCGCGCCGAAGGTGATCAGCGTCATCGCCAGCGCCAGCAGCACCACGCCGACCGCGGCGACGCCGAGCAGCGCCGGCAGCGGCGTCTTGCGCCACAGGCCTTCGACCACGGCCGCACTGAAGGCGGTGTACACCACCAGCAGGATGGTGCTCTGGTCGGTGTAGCGCAGCACCGCGCGGCGGCGTTCGACCCAACCGCCGATCCAGCGCTGCAGCAGGTGGCCGGCGACGAACGGCACCAGCAGTTGCAGCATGATCTTGCCCATCGCTTCCAGCGGATTGGACATGGCGCTCTGCGCGCCGCCCAGCAGGCCCATCAGCATCGGCGTCAGGAACACCCCGAGCAGGCTCGACAGCGAGGCGCTGCACACTGCCGCCGGCACGTTGCCGCCGGCCATCGAGGTGAAGGCGATCGACGACTGCACCGTGGACGGCAGCGTGCACAGGAACAGCACGCCGATGTACAGGTCCGGGGTCAGCAGCCAGTGCGACAGCGGCTTGAACAGCAGGCCCAGCAGCGGGAACAGGATGAAGGTAGCGGCGAAGATGGTCAGGTGCAGGCGCCAGTGCAGCGCGCCGGCGACGATGGCCGCACGCGACAGCCGCGCGCCATGCAGGAAGAACAGCGCGGCGATCGCCAGGTCGGTGACCACGTCCATCACCGACGCCGCGCGCCCCTGCACCGGCAGCAGCGAGGCCAGCAGCACCGTGCACAGCAGCGCCAGGGTGAACGGTTCGATGCGCAGGCGCGCGAGCCAGGACTTGAGCATGGAGAAAAGTCGAGCGGGGGAGTCGTGCATTCTAGAAAGCATGGCGCCCGCGCGCGAATCCGGACGCACGACGTAGACAACTCGCAGACATGTTGCGCTGCCGGCCGTTTCGGTCAAATGCGCGTACCGGCCGCTTGCTAGATTGCGGCCACCCGGTCGATGGGGAGCGCGCCGGGCACGCAGGCGCGTCGTGCACGCGTTTGCGCTTCCCGCTCCTCCAGGCATTGCCACGGACTAGGAGCTTGCACATGTCGTACGACCAGTACCAGACCGTTTTTGCGCTTTCGAGCCTGGCCAATTGGGTCAGCCGCCGGCATGGCGTCGCCTCGGCGATACAGGCCGACTATCAACGTGTGTTGCATGCAACGCTCGGTTCGGAGCCGGCAAAAACGGCGATCGGTACCTGGGACGTGGTATGGGGACCGCAAATCTGGCAAGCGAAGGAGTCGGTGCGCTCGGATAACGCGATGTTCGTCGCCAAGTCGAGCGACGTGAATGGCATTGCCGGCGATGTGTATGTGGTGGCGATCTGCGCGACCAATCCGTCTTCGCCCTACGATTGGTTAGTGGAGGATTTCGACGTCGCTTCCACGGTCGAATTCGCGAAGTACGACCCGTTGGCGTCGTCTCGACCCGTTGCGGCGGGCAAGCTGATTCTGCCGAAGACACCGGTCATTTCCATGGGGACCGCCCTGGGTGTCTGGCACCTGCTCAATATGGTGAGTCCCGCCTCGGCGGCCGCACCCGGCACCACGCTCGACGGGTTCCTGAAAACCGTGGAGCAAAGCGGCGCGACAGTGGTCTTCACCGGGCATAGCCTGGGCGGCGCGTTGTCGCCGACCATGGCGACCTGGTTCAAGAGCAGAGGCCTGCTCGCTGGTTGCAAGGATGTGTACTGCTATGCCACCGCTGGCGCCACGCCGGGAAATGCGGCGTTCGCGGAAGTGTGCGCGCAGATGCTGCCGCCGCCGGCCATCGGCGAGAAGCCGTATCAGGCATGGAATCACGACATGTGGAATACGCTCGACGTGGTGCCGCATGCCTGGGTACCGGAGATGCTGGGCGAGATCCCTCACATCTACGACAACGGAACGATCCCCGGCGTGGAGGCGTTCGTCTTCCTGGCCCGGATCAACGCGCTGGCGTCGGGCATCACCTACAGCCAGATCGCGAATCAATCCTTGCAAGGGACACGCAGCGGCTCCCCGCCGACCGATACATTCGCGTTTCTCAAGCAGATGGCAATCCAGCACGGAACCGCATACCAAACGCTGATCGCCGATTGGCTGACGCCGGTCGTGCCGTTGGGTTACGCGCTGCGCAGTGCGGAGATCGATACCGATGCGTTGTTGCAGGTGCAGGCGACCCGTCTGGACGAGGCTGCTGCGGGCATACGCGCGCTACAGGCAAAGGATCGTGCGGCGTTCACCGCGTCCACCGCTGCTGCGGGCGGCTGATTGTCTTGATCGACGGCTGACTGCAGGGACGATGTCTGGCATCGCGCCGGCCACGCACGTTGCGTGGCTGGCGCCGATGCCTGAAGCATTGGCGCATCGCAGCTAATGCAGCCCCGCACGCGCCTTCAACAGCTCCCGCAGCTCGTACTTGTCGGTCTCGTCCAGGCCTTGCGCGCGCTGCTTGGCCTGCAGTTCGTCCAGGCGCTGCTGCAGTGTCTGCTTTTCCAGCTGCACGACCACGTCGTGCAGTTCCTGGCGCCAGCTGGCGGTCTCGCCGGCGATCTCCTGCACCGCTAGCTTCTGCAGCGCGGCCAGTTCCTCGCGTTCGTGGAAGTGTTCGAGCAGGGCGCCGGTGGTGATTTCCGGGCGCGCATGCACGATCTGCAGCAGTTCGATCATCAGTTCGATGCCCGGCAGGCGCAGGCCGGCGAACGGGTAGGGCGGCGGCAGGTCCAGTGCGAGCGACGGCGCCTGCAGCAGGCGCACGATCGCCTCGCGCACCAGGCTGCGCTTGTGCGCCGGGCGCGGCGTGCGCGGCGCTGGCCGGCTCGCCGCCGCCGTGGCGGCCGCCGGTGCGGCGGCGCCGATGCCGGTGAGTTCGGCCAGGCGCTGACGCATCAGGTCGCCGAAGGCGCCGTCGGGAATCTGCGCCAGCATCGGCCGTGCGCGTTCGGCCAGGCGCGCCTTGCCGTCGAGCGTGCCGAGGTTGATCTCGCGCGAGAGTTCGTCGAAGAAGAACTGCGACAGCGGCGTGGCCTGGACCAGCCGCGCGTCGAAGGCCGCGGCGCCTTCCTTGCGCACGATGGTGTCCGGGTCCTCGCCGTCGGGCAGGAACAGGAAGAACGCCTGGCGTCCGTCCTTCATGCGCGGCAGCACCGATTCCAGCGCCTTCCAGCCGGCGCGGCGCCCGGCGGCGTCGCCGTCGAAGCAGAAGAACACGTCCGGCGCGTTGCGGAACAGCAGTTCGGCGTGGTCCGGCGTGGTCGCGGTGCCCAGCGTCGCCACCGCCTGGGTGACGCCAAACTGGAACAGCGAGACCACGTCCATGTAGCCCTCGACCACGATCAGCCGTTCGATCTTCTGGTTGGCCTGGCGCACCTGCCACAGGCCGTACAGTTCGCGGCCCTTGTGGAACAGCGCGGTCTCCGGCGAGTTCAGGTACTTGGGGCCGTCGTCCTTGTCGAGCACGCGGCCGCCGAAGGCGATGACCCGGCCGCGGCGGTCGAAGATCGGGAACATCACCCGGTCGCGGAACTTGTCGTAGACGTGGCCGCGGTCGTTCTTGGAGAACAGCCCGGCGCGGTCGAGCAGCTTGAGCCGGCGTTCGTCGGTGCCCAATGCGTCCTTCAGCGCGCTGTAGCCGTCCGGGGCGTAGCCGATCTGGAAGCGCGCGCGGTTTTCGGCGTCCACGCCGCGGCCGTCCAGGTAGGCGCGCGCCTTGTCGCTGCCGTCGAACTGGCGCTGGAAGAACTTGGCCGCCGCTTCCAGTGCCGAGTACAGGTCGCGGTGGTCGTCGCCGGCGGCCTGCGCGGCGCCACGCTGCTGGGCGTCGCGCGGGATGTCCATGCCGGCGCGCTTGGCCAGCTCGTCGACCGCGTCGAGGAATTCGAGGCGGTCGTAGTTCATCAGGAAGCTGATCGCGGTGCCGTGCGCGCCGCAGCCGAAGCAGTGGTAGAACTGCTTGGTCGGCGACACCGTGAACGAGGCCGACCGTTCGTCGTGGAACGGGCAGCGCGCCGCGTACTCCTTGCCCTGGCGCTTCAGCGGCACGCGCGTGCCGATCACCTCGACGATGTCGGTGCGGGCGAGCAGGTCGTCGATGAATGCGTCGGGGATGCGGGCCATCCGCATAGGATGCCACGCGCGTGCGCCGTCACGCTGGGCGCGCTGCCTGCGTGGCGCAGCGCCGTGCGGTCAGGGCGAGGGCGGTGCCTGTGCGGCGCTGCGCGGGTCGATCCCGGCGGCGACGAGCTTGCTGTGCGAGCGCAGGCGCTCGTCGATCACCGCGGTGATTAGCGCGCCGACGAAGAACACCACGGTGGCGTAGTAGATCCACACCAGCAGGATCACCAGCGCGCCCATCGAGCCATAGGCGCTGCCCGGCGCGGCGGTGGCGATGTACAGGCCGATCGCATAGCGCCCGGCCACGAACAGGCAGGCAGTGATCGCGCCGCCGATGATCGCCTGGCGCCATTCCACCCGGCGGTCGGGCAGGTAGTGGTAGAGCACCGCGAAGGCCAGCACGTAGATCGCCAGGGTCGAGATATAGCCGACCGCCGGCAGCAGCGACGGCATCCGCGCGAACACCACCTGCAGCACGGTGGTCAGGATCATTGAGATCAGCAGCAGGAAGCCCAGCCCCAGCACCACGCCGAAGGAGAACACGCGCTTCTTCAGCCACGCCATGAGGCCGTCCAGGCGCTGCTTGTCGGTGCGGAAGATCAGGTTCAGCGCGTTCTGCAACTGCGCGAACACGGCGGTGGCGCCGACGAACAGCAGCAGGGTGCTCCACAGGCCGGCCAGCGAGCCGATGTTGGGCTGGTTCTTGGCGTTGTCGATCACCGTCTGCGCGACCTCGCGCGCGCCGTGCCCGGCCAGTTGCCCGATCTGTGCGATCAGCGCCTCCTGCGCCTGCGGATACAGCGAGGCGGTGAGCCACAGCAGCAGCACCAGCAGCGGCGCCAGCGACAGCAGCGCATAGAACGACAGCGAGGCCGCCTGGGTCATCACGTCGATCTCGACGAAGCGCCGCACCAGTGCGGCCGGCAGGCTCTGCTGCAGGCGGTCGAGGTGTTTGTGCAGGCGATCGGACGACAGGGGCAGGGACATGGGCGCGGGACCTTCGGCGCGCGGCGTCGCAACGCCGGTCCCGCACTGCGCGCTGAAGGAGGCGCGGGCTTGCCGGGCGTTGTAGCAGCCCGGCGTCGAAAGGCGGGTGAAGCCCGCCGCCCGCCAATCCTTCGGTAACGTCAGCCGGCCAGCTGCTGCTTGACCAGCACCGAGACCTGGCCCATGTCGGCCTTGCCGGCCAGCATCGGCTTGAGCACGGCCATCAGCTTGCCCATGTCGGCCGGGCTGGCGGCGCCGGTCTGCGCCTTCGCCGCCTGGATCGCGGCGACGATCTCGGCCTCGCCCATCTTGCTCGGCAGGTAGCGCTCGATCACCACGATCTCCTCGCGCTCCACCTGGGCCAGGTCGTCGCGGCCGGCGGCCTGGTACTGGCTCACCGAGTCCTTGCGCTGCTTGACCATCTTGTCCATCACCGCGATCACCGCGGCGTCGTCCATCTCCACGCGCTCGTCCACTTCCTTCTGCTTGATGGCGGCGTTGATCAGCCGGATCACGCCCAGGCTGTGCTTGTCGCCGGACTTCATCGCGGCCTTCATGTCGTCGGTGAGCTGCTGCTTGAGGGTCATGAGGGGCTCCACAGGGAAGAGAAAAGGGGAAAAGGCATTCTAGGCAAGCGCGCCGGCGCAGGCCGTGTGGCCGAGGCGGCGCGCGGGCGCCGAGGGAACAGGGGCGGGGCCGATGCCTGGCGCGGGGCGGATCGCCTGGCCAAAGCGGCAGATGCACAAAAAGCCGGCGACGCTTGCGCGTGCCGGCTTCGTGGGCTTACCGTAGCGGATGCCGAAACCGGCACATCCCGCTACCGCAGGCCGCGATCCTCAGTACAGACGCTGGCGCTTGGTGACGTCGCGCGAGGTGCGACGCAACTGGCGCTTCACCGCGGCAGCGGCCTTGCGCTTGCGTTCCTGGGTCGGCTTTTCGTAGAACTCGCGCTTGCGGGTTTCGGCCAGCACGCCGGCCTTTTCGCAGGTGCGCTTGAAGCGACGGAGCGCAAACTCGAAGGGCTCGTTCTCGCGGACTTTAACGCTGGGCATGGAATCTCCGGGACACAATGGTGACCGGGTCAGGCCCGGCGAGCCGCACATTATAGCGACAGATTTCGCGGCTGCAAGCGCCGCGTTTGGCCTGCCGCCGATTCGGCCGCACAATGCACCCATGAACGTTCTCGGCATCGAATCCAGTTGCGACGAAACCGGCGTCGCCGTCTACGACACCACCCGTTCCGGCGCGGCCGCGCTGCGTGCGCATGCGCTCTATAGCCAGATCGCCCTGCACGCCGAGTACGGCGGGGTGGTGCCGGAGCTGGCCAGCCGCGACCACGTGCGCAAGCTGCTGCCGCTGATCCGCCAGACCCTGGCCGAGGCCGGCCTGCGGGTGCGCGACCTGGACGGGGTGGCCTACACCGCCGGTCCGGGCCTGGTCGGCGCGCTGCTGGTCGGTGCCGGCGTGGCCCGCGCCCTGGCCTGGGCGCTGGAGGTGCCGGCGATCGGCGTGCACCACATGGAAGGCCACCTGCTGGCGCCGCTGATGGAGGACCCGGACCCGGTGCACGGCGCGCCGGCGCCGCCGTTCGTGGCGCTGCTGGTCTCCGGCGGCCACACCCAGCTGATCGCGGTGGAGGCCATCGGCCGCTACCGCCTGCTCGGCGAGACCCTGGACGACGCCGCCGGCGAGGCCTTCGACAAGACCGCCAAGCTGATGGGGCTGCCGTATCCGGGTGGCCCGCAACTGGCGGCGCTCGCCACGCAGGGCACCTCGGGCCGGTTCCGCTTCGCCCGGCCGATGACCGACCGGCCCGGCCTGGACTTCAGCTTTTCCGGACTCAAGACCCAGGTGCTGCTGGCCTGGCGCGACAGCGACCAGTCCGAGACGGTGCGCGCCGACATCGCCCGCGGTTTCGAGGATGCGGTGGTGGACACGCTGGCGATCAAGTGCGAACGCGCGCTGGAGGCAGCCGGCAGCGACACCATCGTGGTTGCCGGCGGCGTCGGCGCCAACCTGCGCCTGCGCGCCAAGCTGCAGGCGATGGCGCAGGCCCGCGGCGGCCGCGCCTGCTTCCCGCGCCCGGCGCTGTGCACCGACAACGGCGCGATGATCGCCTTCGCTGGCGCCCTGCGCCTGCAGGCCGGCCTGCACGATGCCGCGTCCGCGGTGCAGGTGACGCCGCGTTGGGACATGGCGACGTTGCCGCCGCTTGCGGCGGCAACGCGGGATTCGGGAGTCGGGATTGGGGATTCGTAAAGCGGCTCCGCTGCTGCCTCTGCTTTTGCTTTGCTTTTGCCTTTCGCTCTTACCATTCCCGAATCCCCATTCCCGAATACCGGCTCCTCATGGATAAAGTCTTCATCGAAGGTCTAGAGATCGACGCGCTGATCGGCATCTACGATTGGGAGCGGCGGATCCGGCAGACGCTGCGCTTCGATCTGGAAATGGGCTTCGACAACCGCAAGCCCGCGGCCAGCGACGACATCGCCGATACGCTCAACTACAAGGCGGTGAGCAAGCGCCTGGTGGAGTTGGTCGAGCAGTCCGGCTATGGGCTGGTGGAGACGCTGGCCGAGCGCTGCGCGGAAGCGGTGCTGCAAGAATTCGACGTGCGCTGGTTGCGGCTGAAGCTGAGCAAGCCGGGCGCGGTGCGCGGGGCGCAGGCGGTGGGGGTCATCATCGAGCGCAGCCGCGCATGAGCACGCAGGCATCGCTGCCGTTCGCCAGCGCCGCGCCGGCGGCGGTGCCCGGCGCGCGTTTCTTCGCCGACCTGCAGCACACCCTGGCGCCGTATCCCTGGGCCTACGACGCGATGGTGATCGTGGCGCTGCTGCTGGCGGCGTGGCTGGCCAACTGGGTGACCAAGCGCATTCTGCTGCGCGGGCTGCGGCGGGTGCTGCGCGCCACCGTGCTCAGCGACAAGGAAGTGAAGCTGAGCGTGATCCCGCGCCTGGCCAACGTGATCCCGGCACTGGTGCTGTCGCTGGGCATCGGCGCGGTGCCGCACCTGCCGGCGGCGATGGTCAGCGTGGTGCGCAACGTCTGCGCCGCCTTCATCGTGCTGACCGTGGCGCTGGCCCTGTCGCGGGTGCTGGACCTGCTCAACCACGTCTACGAACGGCGCCCGGACGCGCACAACAAGCCCATCAAGGGCTACATGCAACTGCTCAAGATCGTGCTCGGCGTGGTCGCGGCGGTGCTGATGGTGTCGGTGCTGGTCGACAAGTCGCCGGTGATCCTGCTGTCGGGCGTGGGCGCGATGATGGCGGTGCTGATCCTGGTGTTCCAGGACACCCTGCTGTCGCTGGTGGCCAGCGTCACCATCAGTTCCAACGACATGGTCCGCGTCGGCGACTGGATCGAGATGCCGCAGCAGAACGCCGACGGCGACGTGATCGACATCGCGCTGCATACGGTCAAGGTCCAGAACTGGGACAAGACCATCACCACTATCCCGACCAAGAAGCTGATCAGCGACTCGTTCAAGAACTGGCGCGGGATGAGCGAGGCTGGCGGGCGCCGGATCAAGCGCGCGCTGTACCTGGACCAGCACAGCGTGCGCTTCCTCGACGATGCCGAGATCGAGCAGATGCGGCAGTTGACCGTGCTGCGCGAGTACATCGACCGCAAGCGCGACGAGATCGGCGCGTGGAACGGGGCGCTGGCCGAGCGTGGGGTGGCGCCGATCAACGGCCGCCGGATCACCAACCTCGGCACCTTCCGCGCCTACGTCGAACATTACCTGCGCGCCAGCCCGCACGTGCGCCAGGACATGACCCTGCTGGTGCGGCAACTGGAGCCGGGCGCCAACGGCCTGCCGCTGGAGCTGTACTGCTTCGCCAACGACACCCGCTGGGCGATGTACGAGCAGATCCAGGCGGACCTGTTCGACCATCTGCTGGCGATCCTGCCCAATTTCGACCTGCGCGTGTTCCAGGCGTCCAGCGACGCGATGTTCATGGACAGCGCGCGCATCCGCCGCGCTCCGGACGCCGTCCCGCCGCCGGCGGCTTGACGGCCGTCACGACTGCGGGCATGTTGCGGGACAACATGCCGGCGCGTTTCGCCGCCGGCCCACAGCAACAAGGGGCGCGATGGACTGGAGCAAGTACCGCACGGCCACCTTCGACGAGCTGATCCAGTCCGACGGGCAGCCACGTCCGGCCGCGCGCCGGGTCATCGAGTACCTGTCCAGCCTCAGTGGACGCGAATTGTCCGAACGCCAGCTCGCCGCCGATGTCGCCGCGCGGGTCATGGGCATCACCTTCACCGTCTACTCCGACGGCCGCAACGTCGACCGCACCCTGCCGTTCGACCTGATCCCGCGGGTGATCCCGCTGCACGAATGGCAGCGCACCGAGGCCGGGCTGAAGCAGCGCATGCGCGCGCTCAACCTGTTCATCGGCGACATCTACGGCGCCCAGCGCATCATCAAGGACAAGGTGTTCCCGGCGATGCTGCTGGAGCACTCGGTGAACTTCCGCCCGCAGTGCGTGGGCATCACCCCGGCACTGGGGGTGTGGGCGCACGTATGCGGCTCGGACCTGGTGCGCGACGCCGACGGCACCCTGTACGCGCTGGAGGACAACCTGCGTATTCCCAGCGGCGTGTCGTACATGCTCGAGAACCGCATGGTCGCCAAGCGGGTGTTTCCGGAACTGTTCGAGACCAGCGCGATCCTGCCGGTGGACGATTACCCGGCGCAGCTCTACGACACCCTGGCGGCGCTGTCGCCGCGCCCGGGCGACCAGCCGGTGATCGCGTTGCTGACCCCGGGCATCTTCAACAGCGCCTACTTCGAACACGCCTACCTGGCGCAGGCGATGGGCATCGAGCTGGTCGAGGGCGACGACCTGTTCGTGGCCGACGACGACTGCACCTACATGCGCACCGTGTACGGGCCGCGCCGGGTCGACGTGATCTACCGCCGGGTCGACGACCTGTTCCTGGATCCGGAGGCGTTCCGCGCCGATTCGGTGCTGGGCGTGGCCGGGCTGATCCGCAGCTGGCGCGCCGGCAAGGTGGCGCTGGCCAATGCGCCGGGCGCCGGCGTGGCCGACGACAAGGTGGTGTTCGCCTACGTGCCGAAGATGATCCGCTACTACCTGGACGAGGAGCCGATCCTGCCCAACGTGCCCAGCTACCTGTGCCACGACGACAAGGACCGCCAGTACGTGCTCGAACACCTGGACGAACTGGTGGTGAAGCCGGCCAACGAGTCCGGCGGCTACGGCATGCTGATCGGCCCGCGCTCGACCACGCGCCAGCGCGAGCAGTTCCGCAAACTGATCCTGGCCGACCCGCGCAACTACATGGCGCAGCCGACCCTGGGCCTGTCCACCGCGCCGATCGTGACCGAGGCCGGGCCGGCGCCGCGGCACCTGGACCTTCGCCCGTTCATCCTCTCCCGCGAGGACGTGTACGTGACCACCGGCGGGCTGACCCGGGTGGCGATGGAGGAGGGCTCGCTGGTGGTCAATTCCTCGCAGGGCGGCGGCGCCAAGGACACCTGGGTGGTGGACCTGGACGAGGAGCCGGACTGATGCTCTCGCGCGTCGCCGACAACCTCTACTGGTTCAGCCGCTACGTGCGCCGCGCCGAGACCACCGCGCGGCTGGTGGGGGTGGGCAGCCTGCTGCAGCTGGACCTGCCGCGCTCGGTGCGCTTCGCCTGGCGGCCGATGATCGACACGGTCGGCGCCGGCGAGATCTTCGCGCTGTGGTTCCCCAATGCCGGCGACGACGTCGGCGATGCCGACGTGGTGCGCTTCCTGCTGCTGGACGAGCGCAATCCGTCCTCGCTGCGCAGCTCGGTGCGCTACGCCCGCGAACTGCTGCGCAGCATCCGCGACACCCTGCCGCAGGAAATCTGGGAAGCGGTCAACGACCTGCACCTGCACATCGACGCCAACGGCGAGCGCAGCGTCGGCCGCCGCTACCGCATGGAGTTCCTGTCCCACGTCACCGACGCCTGCCTGAAGGTGTCCGGGCTGCTGACCGCCAACGTCAGCCGCGACATCGGCTTCCAGTTCCTGCGCCTGGGCACGGCGATCGAGCAGGCCGACATGACCACGCGCATCATCGATGCCGGCGCCTCGGGCCTGATCACCCCGCGCCAGGCCGACGACCGCGAGGCCTACCAGGCCATGCAATGGATGAGCGTGCTGCGCGCGCAGGCCGCCTACCAGATGTACCGGCGCCACGTGCGGCAGCGCGTCACCGGCGAGCAGGCGCTGCGCTTCCTGCTGCAGAACAACGACTTCCCGCGCAGCGTGCAGTTCTGCCTGGTCCGCGCCCAGCACATCCTGCCGACCATGCCGCCGCGGCCGCCGGTGGAGCGCGCGCTGATGCGCATCAGCGGGCTGGTGCGCAATGCCGACCCGGCCTACCTGGCCGCGCACAACCCGGCCGGGTTCATGGACGAGATCCAGACCCACCTCGGCCACCTGCACAACGCCATCGCCGAGGCCTACTTCAGCTCCTGAGCCGCCGCGGGCGCCGCCGTGCCGGTGGCCGGCGGCTGCGACGCGGCCCTTGCGAGGCGGGGCATCTCGGCCGTGCCATCACGTCGCTCCCCCATGCGGCATCCGTCCGCAGGCGTATGGTGCGCGGCGGCCGGGCCGGACCCGGTCGGTAGACAGTTTTATGAATAGGCGATTCCGGCGCCGGAACTTGCCCCATCGACTGGCCGCAGAGCTAGAATTGGCGGCTATGTAAACGTTTTCTCAAAGGACCCCATGGCTTCGGATCGTATCGAATCGCTCATCGCCCGCATGACCGTCGAGGAGAAGGTCGGCCAGCTCGGCGTCTTCGCCGACATGGTGCGCCCGTTCGCCCCCGACGTGAATCCGGAAGCCAACGTCCGCAATGCCGACGAGGTGCTGCAGCAGGTGCGCGCCGGCCGGGTCGGCTCGCTGTTCAACGGCGTCGGTGCGGAGCTGGGGCGGCGCATCCAGCAGGTGGCGCTGGAGGAGAGCCGGCTGGGGATCCCGGTGATCCTGGCCGCGGACGTGATCCACGGCATGCGCACGGTGTTCCCGATCCCGCTGGGCGAGGCCGCCAGCTTCGAGCCGGAGTTGGCCGAGCGCACCGCGCGCGCCACCGCGGTCGAGGCCACCGCTGCCGGCATCCATTGGACCTACGCGCCGGCGGTGGACATCGCCCGCGACCAGCGCTGGGGCCGCGGGGCCGAGGGCGCCGGCGAGGACGTGGTGCTGGGCTGCGCCTTCGCCGCCGCACGCGTGCGCGGCTTCCACGGGCCGGATCTGCGCGCCGACGACGCACTGCTGGCCACGCCCAAGCACTTCGCCGCCTATGGCGCGGTCGCCGCCGGCATGGAGTACGCCAGCGTCGACATCGCCCCGCAGACCCTGCGCGACGTGCATCTGCCGCCGTTCCAGGCCGCCTTCGGCGCCGGCGCGCTGAGCGTGATGACCTCCTTCAACGACATCAATGGCGTGCCGGCCAGCGCCAACCACGAACTGCTGACCGAGATCCTGCGCGGCGAGTGGAAATTCCCCGGCGTGGTGATCTCCGACTACACCGCCGACATGGAGCTGATCGCGCACGGCTATGCCGCCGACGAGCGCGACGCGACCAAGAAGGCGTTCCTGGCCGGCATGGACATGAGCATGCAGAGCGGCTTCTACGCCGCGCACCTGCCGTCGCTGGTGGAGGACGGCGAAGTGCCGATGGCGCTGCTGGATGCGTCGGTGCGCCGCGTGCTGGAACTGAAGGAAGCGATCGGCCTGCTCGACGATCCGTACCGCTCGCTGGACCCGGCGCGCGAGGCCGACCCGTCGCACATCGCCGCGCACGATGCACTGGCGCGCGACGCGGCGCGGCGCTCGATCGTGCTGCTGAAGAACGACGGCCCGGTGCTGCCGCTGCGCAAGCAGGGCCAGAAGATCGCGCTGATCGGTCCGTTCGTGCAGGACCGCGACAACATCGAGGGCTGCTGGACCCTGTTCGGCGACAAGAGCCGCTACGTGACCCTGGAAGCCGGCGTGCGCGCCGCGCTGGCCGACGCGCAGGCGCTGACCGTGGTGCCGGGCTGCGCGCTGGAAGCGCCGTTGGACGGCGGCATCGAGGCCGCGGTGGCCGCTGCGCGCGCCGCCGACGTGGTGGTGCTGGCGCTGGGCGAGCCGCAGCGCTACAGCGGCGAGGCGCAGTCGCGCACCCAGATCGTGCTGCCGCCGGCGCAGCAGGCGCTGGCCGAGGCGGTGGCCGCCACCGGCACGCCGCTGGTGGTGCTGCTGCGCAACGGCCGCGCGCTGGCGCTGCAGGGCGCGGTGCGCGATGCCGCGGCGATCGCGGTGACCTGGTACCTGGGCACGCAGACCGGCCCGGCGGTGGCCGACGTGCTGTTCGGCGACTACAACCCGTCCGCGCGCCTGCCGGTGAGCTTCCCGCTCGATGCCGGGCAGCAGCCGTACTTCTACAATCACCCGCGCACCGGCCGGCCGGAACTGCCGACGATGAGCGAGTTCAAGTCGCGCTGGCGCGAGGTGCCGAATGCGCCGCTGTATCCGTTCGGCCATGGCCTCGGCTATACGCAGTTCGCCTACGGCGTGCCGCAGCTCGACCGCACCCAGGTCGGCTGGGACGACACCCTGACCGTGACCACGCGCATCGACAACGTCGGCGAGCGCGAGGGCGAGGAAGTGGTGCAGCTGTACATCCACGACCGCGTCGCCAGCCGGGTGCGCCCGGTGCGCGAGCTGAAGGCGTTCCGCAAGGTGCGGCTGGCCGCGGGCGAAGGCATGGAGGTCAGCTTCACCCTCGATCGCCACGCGCTGGCCTTCACCGGCCGCGACGGGCAGTGTGTGGCCGAGCCGGGCCTGTTCGACCTGTGGGTGTGCGCGTCCTCGGCCAGTGGCGAGCCGGTCGCATTCGAGTTGTTGCCGCAGGGTTGATGACGGGCGTGGCGGCGTGGTCGCCGCGCCGACGTTCTTGAATACGCGACGTGTCTACCGGACCCGTCGCGGTGACGTGACCGCGGCCACGCCCTGGCCGCGGCATGCTTGCCGTGTACGCGGGGTCTGCTAGGTTCGGGATTCGACCCCAACCGATAGGTGCACGTCATGCAACGGACTCCCCTGGGTTTGGCTTGCGCGCTGGCCATGGGCCTGGCGATCGCTGCGGCGCAGGCCGCACCCGCCGACACGGCGGCCGAGCGGCGCGGCGACTGGCCGTTCTCGGCGACGCCGGTCGCCACCTTCAACGAACCGTGGGCGATGAGCTTCCTGCCCGATGGCACCGCGCTGGTCAGCGAGAAGGGTGGCACGTTGAAGCGCATCGATCCGGTCAGCGGCCACACCGGTGCGGTCACCGGTATCCCGACGGTGGCCTACGGCGGCCAGGGCGGTCTCGGCGACGTGCTGCCGCATCCGGGCTTCGCCAAGAACGGTTGGGTCTACCTGAGCTACGCCGAACCCGGCAGCGGCGACACCCGCGGCGCGGCGGTGATGCGCGCCAAGCTGACCCTGGACGCCAGCGGCGGCGGCACCCTGTCGCAGCAGCAGGTGATCTGGCGGCAGCAGCCCAAGGTGTCCGGCAACGGCCACTTCGGCCACCGCCTGGCGTTCGGCCCGGACGGCAAGCTGTGGATCAGTTCCAGCGAGCGGCAGAAGTTCGATCCGGCGCAGGACATGAGCGGCAACCTGGGCAAGATCGTGCGTCTCAACGACGACGGCAGCGTCCCGGCCGACAATCCGTTCGCCAACCGCGGCGGCGTCGCCGCGCAGGTCTGGTCGCTGGGCCATCGCAACGTGCTCGGCCTGGCCTTCGACGCCAATGGCCGATTGTGGGAGCACGAGATGGGCCCGGCCGGCGGCGACGAATTGAACCTGATCCAGCGCGGCGCCAATTACGGCTACCCGATCGTGTCCAATGGCGACCATTACGATGGGCGCCCGATTCCCGATCACAGCACGCGCCCGGAATTCGCCGCGCCCAAGGTGAGTTGGACGCCGGTGATCTCGCCGGCCGGCTTCGTCATCTACAACGGCAGCCGCTTCCCGCAGTGGCGCGGCAACGGCTTCATCGGCGGCCTGTCTTCGCAGTCGCTGGTGCGGATCGAGTTCAATGGCGAGACCGCACGCGAGGCGGCGCGCTACGACATGGGCAAGCGCATCCGCGAGGTGGAGCAGGGGCCGGATGGTGCGCTGTGGCTGTTGGAGGATGGCGCCGGTGGGCGCTTGCTGAAGTTGCAGCCGCTGGAGAGCTGAAGAACGCGCTTGGCAGCGGCGATGGGGTCGCTGCCGGGTGCGCGGTGTGGGTCGCACGCTGGGCGATGCCGGGCTTTCGTCTGAGTTGGCCTGCGTGGAAATGCCAGGAACCAAGGCCACACTGCCCTTGTAGGAGCGGCTTCAGCCGCGACGGGCTTTACCGAGAAGCCCCGTCGCGGCTGAAGCCGCTCCTACAACACTGGAACGTGGCGCGTCGCCTCAGTCGCCGTTGCCGGCACGCTCCCAGGCGCGGCGCACCGCGTGGCGGGCCTTGCTCCAGCTCAGCGTCTGCGAGCCCTTGTTGTTGTCCCAGTCGCGATGCAGCTCCGCTTCCACCTGCTCGTAGGCGCGGTTGAAATCGCGGATGCGCGCCTCGTGGCCGGCGTGGTAGGCGGGTTCGTAGTCTTCGAAGCGCTCACCTTCGCTGTAATAGGGTTCGTCGGCGAAACGGTCGCGCCAGTACTGCGAGACGCTGTTGCGGTCCTCGTCGTTGGGCGCACGGCCGGGAATCTGATACGGAACGCTCATGATGGTTCTCCGTGGCGATGAATGCGCTTCACGCTAGCCACGGCTGCGTTAAACCTGCCCCTGCGCGGCGTGATCGCGCTATGAAACATTCATGCCTTTTGGCAGGCTGCGTCGGCGCTCAGGGTGGCTTACGATCCGCCGCTACGCCCCCTCTCTTCCGGCAAACCCCATGGCCGCCAACGGCATCGCCTTGTTGACCCCGTACCTGGCCACGGCCGGTGTGGGCTGGCTGTACTACCGACGCATCCGCCGCTATTTCGGCCGCCAGCCCTGGCAGTCGCGGCGCACCGGCGTGCGGCTGGGGTTCCTGCTGCTGGTCGCGGTCCTGCTGACCTGGCTGGCCGTCCAGTTGCCCGCCGTGCGCCTGGGCATGGCGCTGGGGGCCGTGGGCGGCGCCGCGCTGGGCGCCTTCGCCCTGCACCACACCCGCATCGAACTGCAGGACGGCGCGCGCTGGTACACGCCCAACCCCTGGATCGGCGCCGCGCTGAGCGTGCTGTTGCTCGGGCGCCTGGCCTGGCGCTGGGCCAGTGGGGCGTTCGCCGGCGGCAGTGCCGAGACCTTGCAGAACGCCAGTCCGCTGACCATGAGCATCGCCGCGGCGCTGATCGCCTACGGGCTGGTGTATGCCGCCGGGCTGCTCGTACGCATGCGGGCGCTGACGCCGGCCTGATTGCGGGCGTGTGGGTGACGGTCCTTCGGTGGCCTCGCAGTCTGTGCAGACCGTTGCGCGCGATATCGCGCCCGGACGAGATCGCAATGCAGGGCTGCCGCGTGCGCCCTGGCGCCGCGTCAGTGCGCAGCCGCCGCTGCCTCGTACGGCAAGGCCGTAGTGCCGGCCGCGCGCAGCGGTGCGTCGGCGGCGTCCAGTTGCTCCGGCTCGCCTTCGATCACCACCAGGATGCGCCCGGCCTCGATTTCCTCCTCGAAGTTGCGCCGCACCGGGTCCGGCACGGTGGAGCCGACCAGCGCCGAGGACCAACTGCCGACCAAGGCGCCGGCAATGGCCATCACGCCGGCACCGGCCAGGGTGATGCCAAGCGGCGGCACCGCGATCGCCGCCAGCCCGGCCAGCAGGCCGGCGGCGCCGCCGCCCAGGGCGCCGCGCGCCGCGGCCGGCACGGTGTCGGTCTTGCCTTCCTTGCGGTCGTCGGGGATGGCGTCCAGTTCGATGTCGCCGCGTGCGACCAGCGACAGGTCGTCGTTGTCGAGACCGGCACTGCGCGCGGCCTGTAGCGCGCGGGTGGCGGTGGGCAGATCCGGAGCGCTGTAGACGCGGCGTCGTTTCATGGCGGGCGGCCCTTGCTGGCGGGTGTCCAGCGTCCGGGCGCTGGAGTTATCCCCGCGTGACCTGCGCGCAAGGCGGCGTGAAGGCGTTCACGCCGCGTCCTTGCGTGGGAACCGATAGAACAGCGCGCCCACCAGCAGCGCCACGCCCGCCGCCGCCAGGTTCTGCCAGCTGGCGCTGAGCAGCAGCGCCAGCGCCAGCAACAGCGCCGCCAGCGGAATCAGCGGCCCACCCGGCAGGCGCAGCGCACCGGGCCGGTCGCGATAGCGCCGTGCCAGCACCAGCACCGCCGCGGCGGTGCCGATGTAGGCGAACAGGCGGGTGACCATCGACAGCAGCGCCAGTTGCACGAACGAGCCGGACAGGGCCAGCGCCAGCGACAGCACGCCTTGCAGCAGGATCGCCGCGGCCGGCGTGCGGAAGCGCGGATGCACCCGCGCCAGGAATGCCGGGCCGTAGCCGTCCTTGGCCAGCGCGAACAGGAAGCGCGGCCCCAGCATCACCGTGTTGCTGGTGGTGCCGAGGATGGAGATGGTGGCGCCGACGGTGAGGATCAGCGCCAGCACCTCGCCGCCGAAACCGCTGGCCGCGTCGGCCAGCGGCGTCGCCGATTGCGCCACGTTAGGTAGCGTGCCCTGCGCCACCACCTGCACCGCGGCGTAGATCAGGGTGACGGTGACGATCATGGTGATCAGCGCGAACGGCACGTCGCGGCGCGGATTGCGGTACTCGCCGGCGGCTGCGGGGATGTTCTCGAACCCGGCGTAGGCGAACAGCAGCAGCAAGGCCGCTTCGCCGAGGTTGCCGACATCGCGCGGGTCCGGGGTCTTGCCCGAGAACGCCCACGACCAGTCCACGTAGAACACGCCGATCGCCACGAACAGCAACAGCGGCACCAGCTTGCCGATCACCAGCGCCACGCCGGTGCGCGCGGCCGACTTCACCCCGATCACGTTGATCGCGGTGAGCAGGCCGAGCGAGGCGACCACGATGGCCAGGCGCGCGCCGCCCCCGGCCGCGGCCGGCCAGAAGCGCACCACCGCATCGGCCAGCCCGTTGCTCAGCGCCGCTGCAGAACTGATCCGGGTCAGCCAGATCATCCAGCCGATCTCGAAGCCGGCGAAGCGGCCGAACGCCTCGCGCGCATACAGATAGCTGCCGCCGGGTTCGTCGAAGTAGCTGGCCGCCTGCGCGTAGCACAGCACCAGCAGCGCCACCGCCACGCCGGCCAGCAGCACCGCCCACAGGCTCAGCGGCCCGAGCAAGGCGGCGGTGGCGGCGGGCAGCAGATAGATGCCGCTGCCGATCACGTCGTTGATCGACAGCCCGACGATCTGCCAACGGCTGACCGCGCGGACCAGTCCGGGTGCGGGCGCCTGGCTCACGAAGCCGGCTCCACGGCCGGCAGCGCCCAGTCGGCCTGCAGGCGCCTGTAGGCGTCGCGCGGCAGCAGCACGAACAGCGGCGCGGCCGACGGCCGCAGCCACGCCAGCAACCGCTGCATGTCGGCCGGCTGCATCGCGGTGCAGCCGGCGGTGGGCGCGCCGGGCGCGCGCCACAGGTGGGCGAAGATGCAGCTGCCGGCGCCGGGCGTGGCCTGCGCGTTGTGCTGGATCACGAAACCTTCGCGGTAGCGCTGATCGCCGTCGTGTTGCAGGTCGAGGCGCATGGGTTCGGTGGACCCGGCCACCGCGGCGCTGCCGACCTTGTCGGCATCGACGATCTGGTTGTACAGCGGCGAGCCGGGCACATCGATGCAGTAGCTGCTCTGCTGCATCGCCTGGTAGGGCATGGCGCTGTCGATGCGCGGCGCATAGCCGAAGGCTTCGCCGATGGTGAACACGCCGGCCGGGCTGCGGCCATCGCCTTCGCGCTTCTGCGGGCCATCCGTCTGCGCCGGATGCAGGCCCAGGCCCCAGGCGCTGCCGTGACTGCCGAGACTCACGTCGAAGGCCTTGCCCTGCGCGCGCCAGCCTTGTGCATCACGCTCGAACGCCTGCAATGTGCCCCGCGGGCTGTCCCAGTCCGGCGCCAGCACCAGGATCAGCTGCTGCGCGCGCTGCACGGCCGGCACGGCGGTGTCGGCGGCCATCCCGGGCGCGGCGATCAGGGCGCACAGCAGGGCCAGGCCGATGCGCCAGGCGCGAGGGCGGCTGGTGTGTAGTGGCGCGGCAGGGGACCGATAGAGCAGAGGCATGGGGATCTCCGGGGCGGCATGGGCGCGAGGGCGCGCCTTGGGTGCAAGGTAGCGCAGTTGCGAGGCGGATGGCGCGCGCTGGTGCGGCGATCTTGTCGACGACTTGGCCGAAGCGGTGGGTGGCGGGGAACTCGGTGTTGGCAGCGCGTCGCTGGCTGTCTGATTTTTTCGATTGCCTGTTTCCGCACCAAGCAAGATGCTCGTTGCCGTTGCCGTTGCCGTTGCCGTTGCCGTTGCCGTTGCCGTTGCCGTTGCCGTTGCCGTTGTCGTTGCCTGTTGCTGTTGCTGTTGCTGTTGCTTGTGCTGTTGCTGTTGCCGTTGTTCTGGCTTTTGACTTACCGGGTTCCCTTCCGAAGCGGCGGCCATCGCGGGAAAAACCCGAAGGGCGGCGCACATGGATGTGCGCCGTCCGCGGCAGGGGCAGGATGCCCCTTCCGCGGATCCCGTCTGGTTCGCGGACCCGGAGCGCGCAGCGCGGAGGGCGCGTAGGCAGGGCGCGCTTTCTTTTGGTTACCTTTTCTTTGCGCGAGCAAAGAAAAGTAACTCGCCCGCAAGGGCGAAAGCCTTTAAAGCCTTTGCTGTTGCTGCTGCCGTTGCTTGAAGTGTGTCTGTCGGACGAGAGGATCTGTAGGAGCGGCTTCAGCCGCGACAGCGAGAATCCATCGTGTCTGTCGCGGCTGAACCCGCTCCTACAATTCAGCGGCCGCCGCCGTAGCAGTAAGTGCAAGAGCAAAGCTTTCGCCTTGCGGCGAGTTACTTTTCTTTGCTTGTGCAAAGAAAAGTAACCAAAAGAAAGCACACCCTGCCTCGCGCCCTCCGCGCTAACGCGCTCCGGGTCCGCGTCCAGCCCGGGGATTCGCGGAAGGGGCATCCTGCCCCTGCCGCGAACGGCGCACGTCCATGTGCGCCGCCCCTTCGGGGTTTTTCCCCGGGCTGGCCGCCGCTTCGGAAGGGAACCCGGTAAGTCAAAAGCCACAGCAAAAGCCACAGCAACAGCAACAGCCACATCCACAGCAACGGCAACGACAACGGCAACGGCAACAGCGTTCGGCGAATGAGCGTTTTACGTACCTGAGACACAGGCGCTGCATCTGCAGCGGCTTCCCGGTCTCTCGCTTATGGCACGAGGCTAGCGAACCAGCGAAGGCCGCAACACCGAATCACGCGCGACCAATCGATGCGGCACCACATGATCGACATAGGCGCGCTGGGCACCAGCCGCCTGCCGGATCTCCCGCAACAACAGATCGATGGCCGCATCGGTCATGTCCGCCACCGGCTGATGGATGGTGGTCAGCTCCGGCCACACCATCGTCGACGCCGAGGTGTCGTCGAATCCCACCACCGACAGATCCTCCGGCACCTTCAGGCGCCGACGATGCGCCACCGACACCACCGCCGAGGCCATGTCGTCGTTGCTCGCGAAAATCGCAGTGGGGCGCGGCTGCAGCGCCAACAGCCGCTCGGCGGCCTCCAGCCCGGCACGATAGGTGAAGTCGCCGGGCTGCACGAGCGCCGCGTCGTAGCCGATGCCCGCATCCGCCAGCGCATCGCGGTAGCCCTGCCAGCGGTGCGCACTGGCGGTCTGGTTCGGGTCGCCGGCGATGTAGCCGATGCGGGTATGACCGTGCGCGATCAGGTGCGACACCATGTCATGGCTCGCACGGCGATCGTCGATGTGCACGCAGGACATCCTGTCGCGGAACCGGCTCGACGCGATGGAGACCACGGGAATGCCGGCCTCGACGAACACGGCGACGATGGCCTTCGATTCGCACAAGGGCGCAGGAAGCAGCACACCCGCCACGCTGCTGCAGAGCGTACGTGCGGCTGCGCGACGCGCGCGCGGGCCCAGTCCGTCCCAGGTGGCGATCACCAGCTGCGCGGCCACGCGCGTGGACCCGCGCAGCGCGCCGACCAGCAGTTCGCGCAGATAGCTGGAACTGGGATTGGTGTAGATCAACGCGATGCAGGTGTGCTGCGCGGCGGCGAGCGCGCTGGCGGCCGGGTTGGGCCGGTAGTCCAGTGCACGCACGCTGCGCATCACCCGTTCGCGTGTGCTCTCGCGCACGCCGGCGTGACCGTGGGTGACGCGCGAGACGGTCATCGGCGAGACGCCGGCATGCGCGGCGACGTCGTCGATGGTGACCGCGTTCCCTCGGCGACGCGCCGTTTTGGGGGTGTTGTTCAAAGAATGCCGTCCTTTGTTGCGACGCATGATGACAAGCGATATCGCCGGTGCGTAGTCTGCGCCGTGACGTGATGGTAGCGCTATCAGTTAGCGACAGCCGGGCCTAGGGGGGCCTTGCCACACGTGGTCTGGCAATCCTGAAACGGAGTTTGAGTCGCAGCGAACGCTCAGCGCGCTGCGATGTTCGGCGTGGAAAACGGGCATCGCCCGTGCGTGCCTCTTGGGGGAGGGGCGATACATCCATCGATCGCATGTCAGAGGGGAGAGTCATGAGTGCTTCTATGTTTCGTCGTATGCCAGACCTGAGGGCTCGTCCATGAGCCGCGCGCTGGCGAAGTTCAAATCCACGGCCATGTTCACGTTCGTCGGCGGCGTGCTGGTCATCAATCCCGCCTTCGCACAGGACGCCGCAACGCCGGCGCCGGAGCCGGCCGCGCAGCAGCAGGCGCAGAGCAGCCCGACGCAACTGGACACCGTCCAGGTCACCGGCCTGCGCAACAGCCTCAGCCAGGCGATGGACATCAAGCGCGACGCCGCGGGCGTGGTGGATGCCATCAGTGCCGAGGACATCGGCAAGTTCCCCGATACCAACCTGGCCGAATCCCTGCAGCGCATCACCGGCATCTCCATCGAGCGGCGCGATGGCGAAGGCGCGCAGGTCACCGCGCGCGGCTTCGGCCCGCAGTTCAACATGGTGACGCTCAACGGGCGGCAGATGCCGGGTGCCGATGCGTTCGGTGCCGCCGGGCAGGTCGCCATTGGCGGCGTCGACGGCGGTACCCGTGCCTTCAACTTCGCCCAGCTCGCCGCCGAGGCGATCAACGGCATCGAGGTCTACAAGACCAGCCAGGCCAACATGCCCAGCGGTGGCATCGGCGCCACCATCAATATCCTGACCGCGCGCCCGTTCGACCACCAGGGCATCGTCGCCAGCGCCGGCGCCAAGGCGGTCTCCGACCGCAGCCAGCCGTTCGACGACGACATCACCCCGGAACTGTCCGGCATCTTCAGCTACACCAATCCGGACAAGACCTTCGGCGTCGGCGTGAGCGCGAGCTACCAGAAGCGCAAGGGCGGCTCGGTGCAGGCCACCGAGAACTACTGGAACGTGCAGCCGTGGACCGGCTCGATGCCCGGCAACCCGACCGTGGTCAATGCGCCGCAGATCGGCGCCCTGTACGCACGTCCGAACGACCTGCGCTATGCGTTCTCCGAGTTCGAACGCGAGCGCGTCAACGGCCAGGCGGTGCTGCAGTTCGCGCCCACCGACAGCCTGACCCTGACCCTGGACTACACCTATTCGACCAACGAGATCACCGAGAATCGTGGCGAGCAGGGCATGTGGTTGCAGAACAGCAACTACACCGACGTGACCTTCGACACCAGCGGTGCGGTGGCCGTGCCGACCTACATCCGCGAGATCGCCGGCACCAAGGATTTCGGCCTCGAGCAGCAGCGCAGCATGCAGAAGTACAAGCTAGGTTCGCTCGGCCTGAATGCGGTGTGGAACGTGACCGACCGGCTCAAGCTGAGCTTCGATGCGCACGACTCGAAGAACGAAAGCCGCCCCAACGATCCGTTGACCGGCGGCGGCTCGCTGTTCATGAGCATCGCCGGCACCAACAACTGCACCACCGGCCCCCACTGCGGCGGATCTTGGGTGCAGGAGCTGAACTTCAACAACGGCCTGCCGATCGGCACCCAGGTCTGGTATCCGAGCGACGCCGCTGCCGCGGCCAACGTCAACGGCGTGGTCAACCCGGGCTTCGTGCCGGGCGAGATCGGCACGCAGGTGCTGCGGGTCAATTCGCAGAGCCAGATCAGCCAGATCAAGCAGGCGCGCGTGGACGGCGAGTGGAGTTTCGACCAGGGCCGCTTCCAGTTCGGCGTGGACACCAACAAGTCGACCACGCACCGCATCCAGGCCGCTGAGGCATATTCCACCCTGGGTGACTGGGGCGTGGCCAATGTCGACCGGGATACCGCCGGCGGCCTGATGAACCTGATGCAGCCGGTCAACATCATCGGCCTGTTCCATGACTACAGCGGCACCAGCTGGCCGGCGTGGCGCGGCGATGCCGGCCGCCTCGCCGAATGGGCGGCCAGCCAGTACGGCGTCGGCCTGGGCGTGAGCCCGCAGCGCGCCGCCGATAACTTCGTGGAGGAGAAAACCCGCTCGGCGTATTTCCAGGTGGAACTGGATGGCGAGCTGGCCGGTCGGCGCACCAATACCCGGTTGGGCGTGCGCTACGAAACCACCGACGTGGTGTCGACCTCGATCATCGCCACGCCTGAGGCGATCGAGTGGCAGTCCAACAACGACTTCCGCGTGGTGCTATCCAACGAGCAGCAACCGTTCAGCGAAAAGACCACGTACAGCTACATCCTGCCCAACCTGGATTTCAGCATCGACCTCACCGACACGCTGAAGGGTCGCGTCTCCTTCGGCAAGAGCATCGCGCGTGCGCCGATCGGCAATCTGTATGCCGGCCCCGGGGCGCAGCAGCCGTTCGGCTCGGTGCTGATCGATCCGTCCTCGCGTGCCAGCGGCACCGCGCAGAACCCGTCGCTGAAGCCGTTGGAATCCGACAACCTCGACCTGGCGCTGGAGTGGTACTTCGCCGACGCGAGCTATCTGTCGGTGACGTACTGGAACAAGTCGGTCAACAACTTCATCGGCAACACCGTGGTGCAGGAAAACCTGTACGGCCTGCGCGATCCGACTTCCGGTCCGGACGCGCGGACGGCGCTGGCGTTCCTCACCAGCGGCGCCTGCCTGGCCCAGGTCGGCCCGGCCAATGCGGCGGCTTGCTCGGCCAACGATACCTCGCTGTTCACCGCGCTGGCCCTGCTGCGCAACAACCCGGCCGGCCTGGCCGCCTACAACGGCACCGGTGCGCAGGTGCTGGCGACCGAAGCGGCCTACGATCTCTACGGCGAGGCCGACGACCCGCTGTACGAGTTCAACGTCAACCGCCCGATCAACCAGAACCAGGCCAAGCTGCACGGCTGGGAGCTCGGCGGGCAGTACTTCCTCGGCGACACCGGGTTCGGCATCCTCGCCAACTACACCATCGTCAAGGGCGACGTCGGCTACGACAACGGTGGCGACCCGGGCATCGACCAGTTCGCGCTCACCGGCCTGAGCGACACCGCCAACGCGGTGCTGATGTACGAGAAGTACGGCTGGTCGGTGCGCCTGGCCTGGAACTGGCGCGACCAGTACCTGATCCTGGCCAACCAGGGCACCAGCCGCAACCCGTACTATGTGGAACCCTACGAACAGTGGGACCTCAGCGTGAACTACACGTTGAACGACAACTGGTCGTTCGGCCTGGAAGCGATCAACCTGACCGGCGAGGACGTGCGCTGGCGCTCGCGTACCTCGCAGATGATCGTGAAGCTGGCCGACCAGAGTCCGCGTTACATGCTGGGCGTTCGCTACAGGTTCTGAGGAAGGCGGGGAGTTTCTCTTCGCGTGCCCACCGACGCCGCTGCGCTCGCGGCGGCGTCCGGTGCAAGGCGTCAACCCGGAGTGCGCAACACGATGCCGCGTTACGAAATGCTCAACAACATCGCCCATCGCGACCTGCGCGTGGCCACCGACTTCGGCCCCGAGTTCGGCGACGCGGTGGGCATGCTGCCGGCCTACCCGAGCGAGTTCGCCGAGTTGCAGCGGGAGTATCCGATCTTCCTGCGCAAAGACCCGGCGGACGGCGCCTGGCAGTCGGTGGCGCTGCTGGGGTTCGAGCAGCACGAGAACCTGTTCCTGCAGGAGCGGCGCTGGACCGCCTCGTACCTGCCCGGGGCGGCGGCCAAGGGGCCGTTCCTGATCGGGTTCCAGGAGCAGCGGATCGATGGCGTGCTCACCCAGGAAGCGGTCCTGCACGTGGACATGGAGCATCCGCGGGTGACGGCGATGCAGGGCGAGCCGGTGTTCCTGCCGCAGGGCGGCAACACGCCCTATCTCGACCACATCGCCACGGTGCTGCGCGGCATCCACGAGGGTAACGCCTTCGGCGCGGACATGTTCGCCGCGCTCGATGCGCACGGACTGATCCAGCCGGTGGCGCTCGACGTGCAACTCGATGCGCAGCATCGGGTCGGCGTCAACGGCTTGCATGCGATCGACCGCGAGCGCCTGGCCCAGCTGGACGGTGCCGCGCTGGCCGCACTCAACCGCGCCGGCTATCTGGAAGGCGCGTACCTGATGCTGGCCTCGCTGCACAACATGCGCCGCCTGATCGCCGAGAAGCAGCGGCGCCTGCGCCTGCACGATGCCGCCGGCGCGGCAGGCAGGAACTGAGCATGCCGGACGGCGGCGCCATGCGGACACTGGAGGGCGTGCAGCCCACGGCGCTGCCGCTGCAGGACCTGGTGGCGGCCGGGGAGCCGGTGGTGCTGCGCGGCATCGCGCGCGATTGGGCGCTGGTGCAGGCCGGGCTGCGCTCCACGCAGGACGCAATGGCCTACCTGCGCGGGTTCGATGCGGGCGTGCCGGTGCCGTATTCCTTCGGCGAACCCGGGATCGAAGGACGCCCGTTCTACAACGCCGAGTTCACCGCATTGAATTTCGAGGTCCGCCGCGGACCGCTCACGCAGGTTCTGGAGGCGATCGCCGCGACCTTCGAGGAGCCGCGGCCGCCCACCTACTATGTCGCGTCGCTGCCGATCGATCGGGCGCTTCCGGGGTTCGCGCAGGCCAACGACGCCGGCCTGGCCGGGCAGGGCATCGATGCGCTGGCGAGCATCTGGATCGGCAACCGCGTGACCGCCTCCTGCCATTTCGACACGCCGGACAACCTGGCCTGCTGTGCCGTGGGCCGGCGCCGCGTCACCCTGTTTCCGCCGGAACAGATCGACAACCTGTATCCGGGGCCGCTGGACCCCACGCCGGGCGGCCAGGTGGTCAGCGTGGTCGATGTCGACCGCCCCGACTTCGCGCGCTATCCGCGCTTCCGCGACGCGCTGGCCAGCGCGCGGCACGCCGAGCTGGAGCCGGGCGATGCCCTGTTCATCCCCAGCATGTGGTGGCACCACGTGCGCAGCCTGGCGCCGTTCAATGTGTTGGTGAACTACTGGTGGCGCAGTGCGCCGGCTTTCCTGCCCTCGCCGCTGACGGCGCTGCAGCATGCGATGTGGGCGCTGCGCGATCTGCCGGCGCGCGAGAAGCAGGCCTGGGCCACGCTCTTCGATTACTACGTGTTCGGCCCCGGCGAGCGCGCAGGGCAGCACCTTCCCGAAGCCGCCCGGGGCGAGCTGGCGCCGTTCGACGAGGCACGGGCGCGCCGGACGCGCGCGCAGTTGCTGGCGCGGCTCAACCGCTGATGGGGATCTTGTCGTGAACCTGGCCAACACCACGGACGGACGCATCCGCAAGGTCGTCATCGCCGGCGGCGGCACCGCTGGCTGGCTTGCCGGCTGCGCGCTGGCCCACCAGTTCCGCGATCGCCTGGACATCACCCTGGTGGAGTCCGAGCAGATCGGCACCGTGGGCGTCGGCGAGTCGACCGTGCCGCCGATCCGCACCTTCCACCGCTTTTTGCAGATCGACGAACAGGAGTTCCTGCGCGCCGTCGCCGGCACGTTCAAGCTGTCGATCTCGTTCGAACATTGGCGCCGCCCCGGCGATCGCTTCATCCATCCGTTCGGCACCATCGGGCAGGGCACCTGGGCCACGCCGTTCCATCATTTCTGGCTGGACAGCCTGCGCCGCGGCATGCCGTCGGAGCTGGGCGATTTCTGCCTGGAAAGCGTTGCCTCGCGTGCGGACAAGTTCTCGCTGGAGACCCAGCCGCAGGTCAACTACGCCTATCACTTCGACGCCGCGCTGTACGCGAAGTTCCTGCGCAAGAAGGCCGAAGGCTACGGCTTGCGCCGGGTGGAAGGGCAGATTCGCGAGGTTCGGCAACACGCGCACGACGGCTCGGTCGCGTCGCTGCTGCTGGAAGACGGGCAAGTGATCGAGGGCGACCTGTTCATCGACTGCACCGGCTTCCGCGGCCTGCTGACCGAGCAGACCCTGCACACCGGCTACGAAGACTGGCGCGACTGGTTGCCCAGCGATCGCGCCGTCGCGGTGCAGACCGAGGCGGTCGCGCCGCCGGTGCCGTATACCCGTGCCATCGCGCACGAGGCCGGGTGGCGTTGGCATATCGCCCTGCAGCACCGGGTCGGCTGCGGGCTGGTGTTCTCCAGTCGGCACATGTCCGACGACGAGGCGCACGCCAAGCTGCTGCGCGACGTCGACGGCCCGCCGCTGCGCGATCCGTGGCTGGTGCCGTTCCGCAGCGGGCGCAGGTTGCAGGCGTGGAACAAGAACGTGGTGGCGCTGGGTCTGGCCAGCGGCTTCATCGAGCCGCTGGAATCGACCAGCATCCACCTGACCATCAGTGCGGTGGTGCGCCTGATCCAGCTATTTCCACACGAGGGCATCAGCCCGGCGCTGGTGGAGCTGTACAACACGGTCAGCCGCCAGGAGATGGAGCACGTGCGCGATTTCATCATCCTGCACTACCACGCCACCCAGCGCGACGAGCCGATGTGGAAAGCCTGCCGCGAGATGGCGCTGCCGGAGTCGCTGGCGATCCGGCTGCGCGCCTGGCGCGAACGGGCGCACGCCTGGCAGGACCCGGGCGAGTTGTTCCGCGTGGATTCCTGGACCAGCGTGTTGCTGGGCCAGGGGATCCAGCCCGGGCCGCCGCATCCGCTGGCCGCGGCCATTGGCGATGCGGATCTGCGCACGCTGCTGACGCGGATCCGGCAGCCGCTGCAGCAGGCCAGCGCGGCGATGCCTTCGCAGGCAGAGTTCATCGAGCGCTACTGCAAGGCGACCGCGGACGTCTGGCAGCGGAGCGTGTCCCTGGCGTAACGGCACACACGCTGCCGTCCAAAAATGATAGCGCTAACGAGAAGGCGGTACGACGTGGAAGAACGGGAACTGGTAGCCGGAATCGATGCGGGAACGCAGAGCCTGAAGGTCGTGGTCTACGACCCGGTCGGGCGCAGCGTCGTGGCCAGCAGCAGTGCGCCGCTGGAGTTGCATTCCGCCGCCGATGGCCGCCGTGAACAACATCCGGCCGACTGGGTCGCGGCCCTGCAGGCCTGCTTCCGGGCCATCGATCCTGCGCTGCGCTCGCGCCTCGCCGCGCTCGCGGTCTCGGGCCAGCAGCATGGGTTCGTGCCGGTCGATGCGGCAGGCGAGGTGCTGGCACCGGCCAAGCTGTGGTGCGACACCAGCACCTCGGCCGAGTGCGTGCAGATCATGGACGCGGTCGGCGGCGCGGCGCGCACCATCGCGCTGGCGGGCAACCCGATCCTGGCCGGCTACACCGCGTCCAAGCTGCCGTGGACCAAGACCCATCGGCCCGACGCCTACGCGCGCCTCGCCACCATTCTGCTGCCGCACGACTACCTCAACTTCGTGCTGACCGGCCAGCGCTTCTGCGAGTACGGCGACGCCTCGGGCACGGGCTGGCTGGACGTGCGCACGCGCACCTGGTCGACCGAGCTGCTGCGCGCCACCGATCCGCAGCGCGACCTGGCGGACTGCCTGCCGCGCCTGGCCGCACCCGATGCCCTGTTCGACATCGACCCGGCCGCGGCCGACTTGCTCGGCGTGCCGGCGACGCTGAAGGTCGCCGTCGGCGGCGGCGACAACATGATGGCGGCCATCGGCACCGGCTGCGTCGTGCCCGGTCGTCTGGCGATGAGCCTGGGCACCTCCGGCACCCTGTTCGCCTACTCCGACACGCCGGTGGTCGACCCGGACGGCGCGTGGGCCGCGTTCTGCTCCTCCACCGGCGGCTGGTTGCCGCTGATCTGCACGATGAACTGCACCGTGGCGACCGAACAGGTCGCCGCCGCGTTCGGCTTCAGCAGCCGCGACGGCGATGCGCACCTGCACGCCACCGCGCCCGGCGCCGACGGATTGGTCATGCTGCCGTTCCTCAACGGCGAGCGCACGCCCGACCTGCCGCTGGGCAAGGGGGTGCTGGCGGGCCTGGACACGCACAACATGACCCCGGCCCACCTCTATCGCGCGGCGATGGAAGGGGCGACGTACAGCCTGAAGTACGGCTTCGACGCCTTCGTGCGTGCCGGCATGCAGTTCGAGCGCATCGTGCTGACCGGCGGCGGTAGCAACAGCGGCGCGTGGCGGCAACTGGTGGCCGATGTGTTCGGCCTGCCGGTGGACGTGCCCACGCAGCCGGAAGGCGCGGCTTTCGGCGCCGCCTTGCAGGCGCTCTGGGCCATCGGCCTGGCACGCGGCGATGCCGCTTCCATCGCCGACATCGCCCAACAGCATGTGGCGGTGGATCCGCAGCTGTCTGCCCGTCCAGATCCGGCGCGCACCCAGGCCTATGCCGCGGCCTATGCGCGCTTCCTGCGCCACCTCGATGCCGTCATGCCGCTGTTCCGCGGTTGATCCTCCGTTTCGCACTGCCTCCCACCACGACAGGAATCCGCACCATGCACACCCAGCCCTTCATTGGCGCCAAGGAATACTTCCCCGGCATCGGCCGCATCCCCTTCGAGGGCCGTGGCTCGGATAACCCGCTGGCCTTCAAGGTCTATGACGCCAACAAGGTCGTCGGCGGCAAGACCATGCAGGACCATCTGCGCTTCGCGGTCTGCTACTGGCACACCTTCTGCAACGCCGGGCAGGATCCGTTCGGCCCGGGCACGCGCCACTTCCCCTGGGAGGTCGGTGCGCCGCTGGCCAGCGCCGAGGCGAAAGTGGATGCGGCGTTCGAGTTCTTCACCAAGCTCGGCGTGCCGTACTGGTGCTTCCACGACATCGACCTGGCGCCGGACGCCGACGATGCCGGCCAGTACGAGAAGAACCTCAAGCACATGGTCGGCCTGGCCAAGGCGCGCCAGGATGCGACCGGCATGAAACTGCTGTGGGGCACGGCGAATCTGTTCTCGCATCCGCGCTACATGAACGGTGCCGCGACCAATCCCGATTTCGCCGTGGTGGCGCGCGCCGCGGTGCAGGTGAAGGCGGCGCTTGAGGCGACGGTGGAGCTGGGCGGCGAGCATTACGTGTTCTGGGGCGGCCGCGAAGGCTATGCCTCGCTGGTCAACACGCAGATGAAGCGCGAACTCGAGCACTTCGCGCGCTTCCTCACCATGGCGCGCGACTACGGCCGCAGCATCGGCCTGAAGGGCAACTTCCTGATCGAGCCCAAGCCGATGGAGCCGATGAAGCACCAGTACGACTTCGACAGCGCGACGGTGGCGGGCTTCCTGAAGGCGCACGGCCTGGACAAGGACTTCAAGCTCAACATCGAGGCCAACCACGCCACGCTGTCCGGCCATACCTTCGAACACGACCTGCAGGTGGCCTCCGACCACGGCCTGCTGGGCAGCATCGACGCCAACCGCGGCAATGCGCAGAACGGCTGGGATACCGACCAGTTCCCCACCGACCTGTACGACACCGTCGGCGCCATGCTGGTGGTGCTGCGCCAGGGCGGCCTGGAAGGCGGCCTGAACTTCGACGCCAAGGTGCGCCGCGAGTCCACCGAGCTGGAGGACCTGTTCATTGCCCACATCGGCGGCATGGATGCCTTCGCTCGTGGTCTGGAAGTGGCCCATGCGCTGCTCACCGACTCGCCCTGGGAACAGTGGCGCCAGGAGCGCTATGCCAGCTTCGACAGCGGCGCCGGCCAGGACTTCGCGCGCGGCGCGCTCGGCCTCGCCGAACTCGCCGCATTGGGCGCGAAGGGCGGCGAGCCGCGGCAGATCAGCGGCCGCCAGGAGCGCTACGAGAACCTGATCAACCAGTACCTGCTGCGCTGAGCGCGGCGGCAAGGAGCAGCGCCGTGACCGACACCGATTCCACCCGCCACAGCGGCATGTTGCTGGCCGCGCTGTTGCTCGCGCTTGCCGTGTGCAAGGGCGACGTCCAGGCCGCAGCGCCCGCCCGCGCGGAGGCCAGCCCCTGGCCCAGCGTGCGCTGGCCGCTGCCCGAGGATCCCGCGCTGGAACAGCGCCTCACCGACCTGATCGCCACCATGACGGTGGAGGAAAAGGTCGGCCAGTTGGTGCAGGGCGATATCGGCAGCCTCACCCCGGAGGACGTGCGCAAATATCGCCTGGGGTCGATCCTGGCCGGCGGCAACTCCGATCCCGGCGGCCGCTACGACGCCGCGCCGGCCGAATGGCTGGCGCTGGCCGATGCGTTCTATGCGGCGTCGATGGATACGTCGCAGGGCGGCAAGGCGATTCCGGTGCTGTTCGGCATCGATGCCGTGCACGGACAGAGCAACATCGTCGGCGCCACGCTGTTCCCGCACAACATCGGCCTGGGCGCGACCCGCAATCCGGCGCTGCTGCACCGGATCGGCGAAATCACCGCACTGGAAACGCGCGCCACCGGCATGGAGTGGACCTTCGCGCCGACCGTGGCGGTGCCGCAGGACGACCGCTGGGGGCGTACCTACGAGGGCTATTCCGAATCGCCCGCGGTGGTGGCCAGCTACGCCGGTGCGATGGTCGAGGGACTGCAGGGCAAGGTGGGAACGCCGGCGTTCCTCGATGGCCGCCATGTGATCGCCTCGGTCAAGCACTTCCTGGGCGACGGCGGCACCACCGACGGACGGGACCAGGGCGACACCAAAATCGGCGAAGCCGAGCTGGTGCGCATCCACGCCGCGGGCTATCCCCCGGCCATCGCCGCCGGTGCGCAGACCGCGATGGCCTCGTTCAACAGCGTCAACGGCGAAAAGATGCACGGCCACAAGACCTACCTGACCGATGCGCTGAAGGGACGCATGCACTTCGGCGGCTTCGTGGTCGGCGACTGGAACGGCCATGGGCAGGTCAAGGGCTGCACGCCCACCGACTGCCCGGCCACCATCAACGCCGGCCTGGACATGGCCATGGCCTCGGACAGTTGGAAGGGCTTCTACACCACCACGCTGGCGGCGGCGAAGAACGGCACCATCTCGCAACAGCGCCTGGACGATGCGGTGCGCCGGATCCTGCGGGTCAAGATGCGGCTGGGCCTGTTCGAGGCGGGCAAGCCGTCGGCGCGCGCGGTCGGTGGGCAGTTCGCGCTGATCGGCGCACCGGCGCATCGGGCGGTGGCACGGCAGGCGGTGCGCGAGTCGCTGGTGCTGCTGAAGAACCAGGGCGGTCTGCTGCCGCTGTCGCCGAAGCAACGCATCCTCGTGGCCGGCGACGGCGCCAACGACGTCGGCAAGCAGGCCGGCGGCTGGACGCTGAACTGGCAGGGCACCGGCACCACCCACAAGGACTTCCCGAATGCGGACACCATCTACGAGGGGTTCGCGCAGCAGGCCAAGGCCGCCGGCGGCGAGGCCGTGCTTTCGGTCGACGGCAAGTACACGACGAAGCCGGACGTGGCCGTTGTGGTGTTCGGAGAGAACCCGTATGCGGAGTTCCAGGGCGATCGGCCGACCCTGGCCTACAAGCCGGGCGACGACACCGACCTGGCGCTGATCAAGCGGTTCACGGCCGACGGCATTCCCGTGGTCGCGGTGTTCCTCAGCGGGCGCCCGCTATGGGTCAACCGCGAACTCAACGCCGCCGATGCCTTCGTGGCGGCGTGGCTGCCCGGCTCGGAAGGTGCGGGTATCGCCGACGTGTTGCTGCGCACCGCGCAGGGCGGCGTGCAGCACGACTTCAAGGGCACGCTGAGCTTCAGTTGGCCGCGCACGGCCACGCAATACGCCAACAACGTGGGGCAACAGGGCTACGACCCGCTGTTCGCCTTCGGCTACGGCCTGCGCTATGCCGACAACGGCAACCTGGCCAGGTTGCCGGAAGTCTCCGGCCTCACCGGAAACGAAGGTGCGGCCGGCGTGTTCTTCGCCCGCGGCGCGGCCGGCCCGGGCATGGCCTTGCGCCTGGAAGGGGCCAATGGACAGGG
Organism: Xanthomonas sp. NCPPB 3174; assembly: GCF_056725205.1. Classification (NCBI taxonomy): domain Bacteria; kingdom Pseudomonadati; phylum Pseudomonadota; class Gammaproteobacteria; order Lysobacterales; family Lysobacteraceae; genus Xanthomonas; species Xanthomonas sp. NCPPB 3174. Next base: position 565,410 of record NZ_CM161517.1, read on the forward strand.
CGTGACCGTCACCCGCGTGCCGGAATCGCTCGACGGCGCGCTGTTGAACGTCACCGGCGTCGATCACCTGGCGCAGGAAGACGGCCGCCGCCTCGCCTGGTCGGGCGGGCGCGAGGCGGTGGTCGCGCTGCAGTCGCATACGCCGCTGGACCTGCAGCGCGAAAGCAACGGCGACCTGATGCTGGTGACCACGCTGCGGGTGGATGCCGCACCGCGCGGCGAGGCGTGGCTGGCGGTCGGCTGCGGCAGCGGCTGCACCGCGCGCGTGGCGATCGGGGAGACGCTGACCGCCCTGCCGGTGGGCCAATGGACGCGCGTGGGCGTGCCGCTCAAGTGCCTGGCGGCGGCCGGCGCGGATCTGGGCAAGCTGGATCGCCCCTGGGCATTGGCGACGGCGGGCACCATGACGCTGTCGGTGTCGCGGGTTGCGCTCGGCGCGCTCAACGAAGCGGAGACCACCGTCGCATGCCCGAGCGCATGAGCCTGCGTCCTGCGCTAGCGCCCCTCGGGCGGGCCGGCGACCGAACCGCGCAGCACCAGCCGGTGCGGGACCACGTGGTCGCTGGACACGCGCGCGTCGTCGCGCTTGCGGCGGATGCTGCGCAGCAGGATGTCGATGGCGGCGTCGGCCATCGAGGCGATCGGTTGGTGGATGGTGGTCAGCTCCGGCCAGACGGTGGTGGCGGCCGAGGTGTCGTCGAAGCCCACCACCGACAGGTCGCGCGGCACCTCCAGGCCGCGCCGGTGCGCGACCGAGATCGCCGCCGCGCCCATGTCGTCGTTGCTGGCGAAGATCGCGGTCGGTGGCCGTCGCTGCGACAGCAGTTTCTCGGCGGCGGCCAGCCCCGAGCGATACGTGTAGTCCCCCTGCTGGACCAGGCCGGGCTCGATCTTCAGCCCGGCCTCCTGCAGGGCGGTGACGAAGCCCTCGTAGCGCCGCGCGCTGGCGCTGAGATCCTGGCGGCCGCGGATGAAGCCGATGCGCCGATGGCCCTGGCCGATCAGGTGTTCGGCCATCTCCTTGCCCGCGTGGAAGTCATCGATGCGCACGCAGGAGATCGCGTCGCTGAGGCGACCTGCGGCGATCGCGACCACCGGGATGCCGGCCTTGACCAGTTCGGTCACCGCCGCCTGCGACTCGCACAACGGCGGCGGCAGGATCACGCCGTCCACGCGCCCGGCCAGGGCGCGCGCGGCCTTGCGCTCGGCGTCGGCGTCCAGGTCTTCCCAGTAGTGGATGACCAACTGGATGGCGGCGTTGGACGCGACGCGCAGCAGGCCGACCAGCAGTTCGCGCAGGTAGGCGCCGCTGGGATTGGTGTAGATCAGGGCGATGCGCGTGTGCTGCGCGGCGGCCAGCGAACTGGCCGCCAGGTTGGGCGTATAGCCCAGCTCGCGCACCGCGCGCATCACGCGCTCGCGCGTGGCATCGCGCACCTTGCCCTGGTTGATCGCGCGCGAGACGGTCATCGGCGAGACGCCGGCCAGGGCCGCCACCTCGTCGATCGTCACCCCGCTGGTCTTGCGGCGGACCGCTTTCTTCGGCTTGTCCAAAACGCGTTCCCTTTCTTTTTGCTGACGCTGCCGCGCCGCGGGCACGCCCGCAGCTTACAAGGTTTGCTGGCGCTGCTCGGTGGGCGTTTGCATGTCATTCGGTGTCACTGGATGGCGTGTGCTGCCATCGCGCTGATGGCCTGCGCGGGCGTCGCGCGTGCCGAGGATGGCGCCGCGCTGTGGCTGCGTTATCTGCCGTCGCAAGGCGCCGCGCGCACGACGGACGTGCGCTTGCGCCTGGATGAAGTGGTGGCGCCGGAGCAGAGCCCGACGCAGCGTGTGGCGCGCGACGAGCTGGTGCGTGGCCTTACCGGCCTGTTCGGACGCGCGCCGGCGATGCGGGCCGCGGCGACCGGCGACCACGCCGTCGTACTGGGCACGCCACAGTCGTCGCCAGCGCTTGCGCCATTTCGCGAGGAGATCGCGGCGCTGGGCGAGGAGGGCTACCTGCTCAAGCGCACGCGCATCGACGGGCACTCCGTGCTGCTGGTGGGCGCACGCCGCGATATCGGCGTGCTGTATGGGGTGTTCCATCTGCTGCGCCTGCTGCAGACAGGCGCATCGCTCGACGCGCTCGATGTGCGCGAGTCGCCACGGATCCGGCTGCGCGTGCTCGACCATTGGGACGACCTGGACGGCCATGTCGAGCGCGGCTATGCCGGCCGCTCGTTGTGGGACTGGCAGAGCCTGCCGGAGTGGCGCGACCCGCGTTACACCGACTACGCACGCGCCAACGCCTCGGTCGGCATCAACGGCACGGTGCTGAACAATGTCAACGCCAATGCGCAGAGCCTGGCGCCGGCCTACCTCGACAAGGCGGCGGCGCTGGCAGAGGTGTTCCGGCCCTACGGCATCCGCGTGTACCTGAGCGCACGCTTCAGCGCGCCCATCGAACTGGGCGGGTTGAAGACCGCCGATCCGCACGATCCGGCCGTGCAGCGCTGGTGGCGCGACAAGGCCGCCGAGATCTACGCGCGCATTCCCGATTTCGGCGGTTTCCTGGTCAAGGCCAATTCCGAAGGGCAGCCCGGCCCGCAGGACTATGGCCGCTCGCACGCCGACGGCGCCAATCTGCTGGCCGATGCGCTGGCGCCGCACGGCGGCGTGGTGATGTGGCGGGCCTTTGTCTACGCCCACGACGTGCCGGTGGACCGTGCCATGCAGGCGTACACCGAGTTCGTCGGCCTCGACGGTGCCTTCCGCCCGAACGTGATCGTGCAGGTCAAGAACGGGCCCATCGACTTCCAGCCGCGCGAGCCCTTCCATCCGCTGTTCGGCGCCATGCCACGCACGCCGCTGATGCTGGAGGTGCAGATCACCAAGGAGTATCTCGGCTTCGCCACGCACCTGGTGTACCTGGGGCCGCTGTACGAAGAAGTGCTGCAGGCCGACACCCACGCGCGCGGCGCGGGCTCCACGGTGGCGGACGTGGTGGATGGCACATTGGAGGGCCATGCCCTGACCGGCATCGCCGGCGTCGCCAACATCGGCAATGACCGCACCTGGAGCGGCTCGCACTTCGACCAGGCCAACTGGTATGCCTTCGGCCGCCTGGCCTGGAATCCGCACCAATCCGCCCGCGCCATCGCCGAGGACTGGGCGGCGATGACGTTCTCGCCGGCGCCCGAGGTGGTGCAGCCCATCGTGGGGATGATGATGGGCTCGCGCGAGGCCGCGGTGAACTACATGACCCCGCTGGGCCTGCACCATCTGATGGCGCGCGGCCACCACTACGGCCCCGGCCCCTGGGTGGACGGCGGCCCGCGCGCGGACTGGACGGCGGTGTATTACCACCGCGCCGACCGCGATGGCATCGGCTTCGATCGCACTGCGCATGGCAGCAATGCGGTGAGCCAGTACGCGCCCGAGGTGGCGGCCGTGTATGGCGATCCGGCGCGGGTGCCCGAGTCGCTGCTGTTGTGGTTCCACCATGTTCCGTGGGACCACCGCATGGCCTCCGGACGACCGTTGTGGGACGAACTGGTCGGCCGCTATACGCAAGGCGTGCGCCAGGTGCGGACCATGCAGGCCACCTGGGATGGGCTGCGCGGCAAGGTGGACGCCGAGCGGCATGCGCAGGTGGCAGCGTTCTTGCGCATCCAGTTGCGCGAGGCGCAGTGGTGGCGCGATGCCAGCGTGGCGTATTTCCAGTCGGTGAGCGGACGGCCGTTGCCTGCAGGCGAAGCGCCGCCGCCGCATCCGTTGGCCTGGTATCAGGCCCTGCAGTTTCCCTCCGCACCTGGAGATGGACGATGAAGCCGACAACGTGGACGGGCTGGTTGCTGGCGGCGGCCTTGGGGTGCAGCGCCACGCCAGGGATGGCGCAGGACGCGGCGCCGCTCTTGCATGCGCTGTTCCAGGATCACGCTGTGCTGCAGCGCGACCGGCCGATGCCGGTGTGGGGGAACGCCGCGCCGGGCGCCACGGTGTCGGTGACCTTCGCCCGGCAGACCGTCAGCGCACGCGCCGATGCCGGCGGCCACTGGCGTGCCACGCTCAAGCCGGTCGCCGCGGGCGGTCCTTACGAGATGACGGTGCGCGCGGGACAGGCGCGCCAGGTCGTGCGCGATGTGCTGGTGGGCGATGTGTGGCTGTGTTCCGGGCAGTCGAACATGGAGCTGCCGGTGTGGCGCGCGCTGGATGCGAGCCGCGAACTGGCCGCGGCCGCTGAGCCCAATATCCGTCTGTTCACCGTGCCCAAGGCCGCGGCGGTCGCGCCGCAGGATGCGTTCGCCGCTGCGGTCGCGTGGCGACCCGCGGCGGCGGACACGGTGCGGGAGTTTTCGGCCGCGTGCTTCTACTTCGCGCGGGAGCTGCAGAAGACGGTCAAGGTGCCGATGGGGCTGATCCAGGCGGCCTGGGGCGGTGCGCGGATCGAGGCCTGGACCAGCGCCGACGCCCTGCGTGCACAGGGCGGCATGGACGAGGCGCTGGACGTTCTGGCGCTGTCTGCCACCGATCCCATCGCGGCGAGCGCGCGCTGGGGCCGGCATTGGCAGCAGTGGTGGACCACGCGCGCCGGTGCCAGGCCGGGCGATACGCCCTGGCAGCCCGGCATTGGCGGCACCGGATGGCAGGACGCGCCGGAGGCGCTCGGCGCATGGGAGCGCTGGGGCGTGCCGGCGCTGGCCGACTACAACGGCATGGTCTGGTATCGCACGCAGGTCACCCTGAGCGCCGCGCAAGCGGCGCAGGGCGCACGGCTGGTGCTGGGGCCGGTCGACGAAGCCGACGTAACCTGGGTGAACGGCGTGGCCGTGGGCAGCCAGAACGCGCCGAGCGATCCACGCCGGTACGCGCTTGCGCCCGGCCTGTTGAGGGCGGGCACCAACACGGTGGTCGTCAACGTGCTGGATACCTACGGCGAAGGCGGACTGGCAGGCCCCGCCGGTGCGCATGCCGTCGAATTGGCCGATGGCACGCGCATCGTCCTGGATCGGCATTGGCAGTACCGCATTGCGCCCGATCCGCAGTCACCGCCGCTGGCGCCGTGGCATGCGGCCTCCGGTATGTCGACGCTGTACAACGGCATGATCGCGCCGCTGGGACGTTACGGGCTGCGCGGCATGTTGTGGTACCAGGGCGAATCCAACACCGGCGAGGGCACGGCTTATGCGACGCGGCTGCGCGGCTTGCGCGACGACTGGCGCCGGCAGTTCGGCGCAAAGATGCCGTTGCTGGTGGTGCAGCTCGCCGGCTATGGCCTGCCGCCGCAGGCCCCGGTGGAGAGCGGCTGGGCGCAGGTGCGCGAGGCGCAGCGCCGCGTGGCCGCGGAAGACCCGTACAGCGGCATCGCGGTGGCCATCGACATCGGTGATGCCTACGACATCCATCCGCCGAACAAGCAGGAACTGGGACGACGCCTGGCACAGGTGGCGCGCCACGTGGTCTATGGCGAACGCGCACTGGCACCATCCGGTCCGACGCCACGCACGGCGTCGCGCGCGCAGGGCGCAGTGCGGATCGCGTTCGACGATGTCGCCGGCCGCCTGGTCACGACCGGCGCCAACGGCCCCATCGGCTTCGAACTCTGCGATGCGCAGGCGCAGCGCTGTACCTATGCCGACGCCGCGCTGGAGGGGCGCGACGTGGTGCTGCGCAGCCCGCAGGCCGCCTCCGCCATGCGCGTGCGCTACTGCTGGGCTGATGGCCCGGTCTGCACGTTGCGCGACAGTGCCGGCGCGCCGGCAGGGCCGTTCGAACTGGCACTTTCTGCAGAGGTTCCCTGATGCGTGCGCTGATCGCCACGGCCTTGCTGCTGCTGTCCGCGGCGTTGCAGCCGCTGTGGGCCGCGCCCGCACCGCCGGTCTATTTCGACTGGTTCGACTACGCCGGGCGCGACGCAGCCTTCGAGGCGCCGTTGCCGGCCGGGCATTACCGCAACCCGATCCTGGCCGGTTTTCACGCCGACCCGAGCATCGTCCGCGCGAACGGGCGGTTCTATCTGGTCAATTCCAGCTTCACCTACTTCCCGGGCATTCCGGTGTTCGAGAGCGTCGACCTGGTGCACTGGAAACAGATCGGCAACGTGATCGAGCGGCCGACGCAACTGGATTTCGATGGCCTGAGCGTGTCGCGCGGCATCTTCGCGCCGGCCATTTCCTACCACGACGGCGTGTTCTACGTGGTCACCACCGCCGTGGACAGCGGCGGCAACTTCATCGCCACCGCGCGCGATCCCGCTGGCCCCTGGTCGGACCCGCACTGGCTACCGAGCATCGGCGGCATCGATCCGTCGCTGTTCTTCGATGAAGACGGCCGCGTCTACCTGCTCAACAACGACGCGCCGCCCGGCCCGGCGCGCTACGACGGCCACCGCGCGATCTGGATGCAGCAACTCGACCTGGCGACCTTCACCCCGGTCGGGCCGCGCAAGGTGCTGATCGACGGCGGCGTCGAGCCGGCAAAGAATCCGATCTGGATCGAGGGGCCGCACCTGTATCGACGCGACGGCTGGTACTACCTGTCCGATGCCGAGGGCGGCACCGGGCCGCAGCACTCGCAGGTGGTACTGCGCAGCCGCGACGTGTGGGGGCCTTACCAGCCGTACGCGGGCAATCCCATCCTCACCCAGCGCGACCTGCCCGACGCTCGGCCGCTGCCGATCGCCAATGCCGGGCATGCGGACCTGGTGGAAGGGCCCGACGGTTCCTGGTGGGCGGTGTTCCTGGCTAGCCGTACCTACGACGTGCGCCACTACAACACCGGGCGCGAGACCTACCTGCTGCCGGTGCAGTGGCGCGACGGCTGGCCGGTGATCCTGCCGGCCGGGCAGGCCATCCCGTATGCGGTCAAGGCGCCGTCGTGGATGCAGGGCGAGGCGTCGCAGGCGCCATCCACCGGCAACTTCGCCGAGCGCGACGATTTCGACGCACCGACGCTCGGCAATGCCTGGTTGCGCGTGCGCGTGCCCAGGCAGGACTGGGCGGACCTGCGCACGCATCCGGGCAGCCTGGCCGTGCATCCGCTGCCGGAGAACCTGGACACCTTGCGCAACCCCGCGTTCCTGGGGCGCCGCCAGCAGCACCTGCGGTTCGAGGCCAGCACCGCGCTGACCCGGCCGGCGGCGGGCGTGGCCGCAGGGCTGGCGGCGTTCCAGAACGAGGACTGGTGGTACTTCCTCGGCGTGCGCAGTCTCGGCCGCGATCGCGTGGTGGTGTTTCTCGAAGCGCGCGGGGGCAAGGGCGCGACCAGGATCGTTGCCAGCCGCGAAGTGGACGCGTCCACGTCGCTGCGTCTGAAGATCGCCGGCGACAACGGCACGTATGCGTTCGCGTTCGACACCGGCGCAGGGCAAGGCTGGCAGACCCTCGCCGACGACGTCGACGGGACGGTGTTGAGTACGGATCGTGCGGGCGGCTTCGTGGGCGCCCTGCTCGGTCCCTTCGCGCGCGACGAGCGCGCCCCCAGGAGCAAACGATGATGATGCGCAGGTCTTCCTTTCGCAGCGGTGTTCGTGGCCGCCTGTTCCGTACGCTGGCCCTGTGCGCCGCCATCGCGCTGGCCGGCGTGGGCCATGCCGCCGACGCCGTCGACGTCAAGCCGTGGCAGGACACCTCGGCCAGCTTCGAGACCCGGGCGGCGGCGCTGGTCGCGCAGATGACCCTGGAGGAGAAGGCGGCGCAGATGCAGAACGCCGCGCCGGCGATCGAGCGCCTGGGCGTGCCGGCCTACGACTGGTGGAACGAGGCGCTGCATGGGGTGGCGCGGGCCGGGCAGGCCACCGTGTTTCCGCAGGCCATCGGGCTGGCCGCCACCTTCGACGTGCCGTTGATGGGGCAGGTGGCCACCACCATCAGCGACGAGGCGCGCGCCAAGCACCACCAGTTCCTGCGCGAAGGCGCGCATGGCCGCTACCAGGGGCTGACCTTCTGGTCGCCGAACATCAACATCTTCCGCGACCCGCGCTGGGGCCGCGGCCAGGAAACCTACGGCGAGGATCCCTACCTCACTGCGCGCATGGGCGTGGCCTTCGTGCAGGGATTGCAGGGCGACGATCCGGTGTACCGCAAGCTCGACGCCACCGCCAAGCATTTCGCCGTGCACAGCGGCCCGGAGGCCGACCGCCACCACTTCGACGCGCGCCCCAGCAAGCGCGACCTCTACGACACCTACCTGCCCGCGTTCGAGGCGCTGGTGAAGGAGGGCAAGGTGGATGCGGTGATGGGCGCCTACAACCGGGTGTACGGCGAGTCAGCCAGCGCCAGCCAGTTCCTGCTGCGCGACGTGCTGCGCCGCGACTGGGGCTTTACCGGCTACGTGGTGTCGGACTGCTGGGCCATCGTCGATATCTGGAAGCATCACCATCTGGCGCCCAGTCGCGAGGCCGCCGCGGCGCTGGCAGTCAAGAACGGCACCGAACTGGAGTGCGGCCAGGAGTACGCCACGCTGCCGGCGGCGGTACGCCAGGGGCTGATCGGCGAAGCGGAGATCGACGATGCGGTGACGCGCCTGTTCGCCGCGCGCATGCGACTGGGCATGTTCGACCCGCCCGAGCGCGTGCGCTGGGCGCGGATTCCGGCGTCGGTGAACCAGGCGCCCGCGCACGATGCGCTGGCCCTGCAGGCCGCGCAGGAATCGCTGGTGCTGCTGAAGAACGATGGCGTGCTGCCGCTCTCGCGCAAGCTCAAGCGCATCGCCGTGGTCGGCCCGACCGCCGACGACACCATGGCCTTGCTCGGCAACTACTTCGGCACGCCGGCGGCGCCGGTGACGATCCTGCAGGGCATCCGCGACGCGGCCAAGGGCATCGAGGTGCGCTATGCGCGCGGCGTGGATCTGGTCGAAGGGCGCGACGATCCGGGCGCCACGCCGCTGATCGAGCCGACGTATCTGCGGCCCTCGGCGGATTCGCCGGAACGCGGCCTGCGCGGCGAATACTTCCGCACGCCCGATCTGTCGGGGACGCCGGCGCTGGTCCGCACCGACGCGCAGATCGGCTTCCGCTGGGACCGCGGCTCGCCGACCGACAATCTGCTGGCCCGCGGCGAAGCGGGGCCGGGGCAGGGCATTCCCAACGATCATTTCAGCATCCGCTGGAGCGGCCAGCTGCTGCCGCCGGTCTCGGGCCGCTACCGGATCGAGGCGGCCGCCGACGACGGCTTCCGTCTCTACGTGGACGGCAAACTGGTGCTGGATCACTGGACCGACAGCGACCGCATGCGCGCCGACGGCGTGGACCTGGAGCTGCAGGCGGGCCGCGCCTATGCGGTGACGCTGGAGTACTACGACGCCGAGCGCGACGCGAGCGTGCGCCTCGGCTGGCGCATGCCCGGGGCCAAGCCACCGTTCGACGAGGCGCTGGATGCCGCGCGCAGCGCCGATGTGGTGGTGTTCGTCGGCGGCCTGACCGGCGATGTCGAGGGCGAAGAGATGAAGGTGGACTACCCGGGCTTCGCCGGCGGCGACCGCACCGATCTGCGCTTGCCGACGCCGCAGCGCGCCTTGCTGGAGGCGCTGCACGCCATTGGCAAGCCGGTGGTGATGGTGCTGACCGGCGGCTCGGCGATGGCAGTGGACTGGGCGCAGGCGCATCTGCCGGCGATCCTGATGAGCTGGTATCCGGGGCAGCGCGGCGGCACCGCGGTGGGCCAGGCGCTGTTCGGCGAGGTCAATCCCGCCGGCCGCCTGCCGGTGACGTTCTACCGGGCGGACCAGGCGCTGCCTGCGTTCGACGACTACGCGATGGAAGGCCGCACCTACCGCTACTTCCGCGGCACGCCGCTGTATCCGTTCGGTCACGGGCTGTCGTATACGCGCTTCGACTACGGCAAGCTGCACCTGGATGCGCCGCGCATCGCCGACGACGGACGCCTCAAGGTGCAAGTGGAGGTGGCCAACACCGGCAAGCGGGCCGGCGACGAAGTGGCGCAACTGTACGTGCGGCGGCTGGCGGCCGCGCCCGGCGATGCGCAGCAAACGCTGCGCGGTTTCCAGCGTGTGCACCTCGCCCCTGGCGAACGCCGGACCCTGACGTTCGAGCTGGATGCGCAGCAGGCGCTGCGGCAGTACGACGAGGCGCGCGGCGCGTATGTCGTGCCGGCGGGACGCTACGACGTGCGGATCGGCGGCTCTAGCGCCGATGCCCGCGTGCGTGCCGGCTTCACCGTGGAGGCGCGCCGTGACTGAGGCCCGCAGTGCGGAGACCGCCGCGCACACGCTGTCGGTGCGCGAGAAGCTGGGCTACAGCCTGGGCGACCTGGCGGCGAACCTGATCTTCCAGACGCTGATCACCTACCTGGCTTTCTTCTACACCGATGTGTACCGGTTGCCGGCGGCCACGGCGGCGACGATCATCTTCGTGATCGGCCTGCTCGGCGCGTTCGTGTTCACCCCGCTGATCGGCATCGCCGCCGACCGCACGGCCACGCGCTGGGGCAAGTTCCGGCCGTGGATCCTGTGGACGGCGATCCCGTTCGGCGTGCTGTCGCTGCTGGCCTTCAGCACCCCGGACCTGGGTGCGCGCGGCAAGGTGCTGTACGCCCTGACCACCTATGGCCTGCTGATGCTGGTGTACGCGGCCAACAACCTGCCGTACTCGGCGCTCAGCGGCGTGCTCACCGGCAACATGACCCAGCGCAACAGCCTGTCGGCCTACCGCTTCGTGGCGGTGATGATCGCGCAGTTCATCATCCAGGTGCTGCTGCTGCCGCTGGTGCTGATCCTGGGCGACGGCGACAACGTGCGCGGCTTCGAGCGCCTGATGACGGTGTTCGCGGTGGTGGGCACGCTGTTCTTCCTGATCACCTTCGCTACCACGCGCGAACGCATCGTGCCTGCCAAGGAGCAGTCTGCCGGCGTGCTGCAGGACCTGTCCGACCTGCTGCACAACCGGCCGTGGAAAGTGATGCTGGCGCTGACCGTGCTGGTCTTCGTCAATCTGGCGCTGAAGGGCGGCACCTACATCTACTACTTCCAGTATTACCTCAGCGAGGCCGCGCTGGCGGGCTTTCTCGACGCCTCCGGCTTCAACGGTTTCATCGGCGGGGTGAACGCGCTGCTCGGCGGATGGGGCCTGTCCGGCTTCACCTGGCCGCAGGATCCGGCGACCTCGGCGTTCAGCCTGTTCAATGCCTGCGGCATCCTGTGCATGATCCTGGGTATCGGCTTCTCGCGGCGCCTGGCCGACCGCTTCGGCAAGCGCGATGCCTTCGGCGGCGCGTTGCTGGTCTCCACCCTGTTCCTGCTGGTGTTCTACGTCCTGCCGCCCACCGCGATCGGCGTGGCCTTCGGCGCCTTCATGCTGCACGGCTTCTGCTACGGCATCACCATCCCCTTGCTGTGGGCGATGATCGCCGACGTCGCCGACTACTCCGAATGGAAGAACCATCGCCGCGCCACCGCGATCATCTTCTCGGCGATGCTGTGCGGGCTGAAGATCGGGCTCAGCATCGGCGGTGCGCTGGTCGCCGGCATCCTCGCGCACCACGGCTACCAGGCGGGTGCGCCACAGCAGCCGCAGGCCGTGGTGGACGGCATTCGCCTGACCGTCAGCGTCTACAGCGCCCTCCCGTTCCTGGTCGCGGTGGCGCTGCTGTTCTTCTACCGGATCGACAAACGCATGGAACTCCGCATCGAACACGAGCTGCAGGCACGTCGGCAGGGCGGCGAGGTGCGCGACCTCAGCGACCTTGGCCATCTCGCGGCGCACGCCATCGCGCAACCACTGGTGACCCACATCTACACGGCCGATCCATCGGCCCACGTGTTCGAGGGACGCCTGTACATCTATCCGTCGCACGACATCGACAGCGGCGCGCCGTTCGACGACGAGGGCGGTCACTTCGGCATGGAGGATTACCACGTGCTGCGCATGGACGCGCCCGACGGCGCGGCCACCGACTGCGGCGTGGCCCTGCATGTGCGCGACGTGCCGTGGGCGAGCCGGCAGATGTGGGCGCCGGACGCGGCCCATCGCGACGGCCGCTATTACCTGTATTTCCCGGCCAAGGACGCGCAGGATCTGTTCCGCATCGGCGTGGCGGTGGCCGATCGCCCAGAAGGCCCGTTCGTTGCCGCGCCGGAGCCGATCGCCGGCACCTACTCGATCGACCCGGCCGTGTTCGAGGACGACGACGGCGCGCACTACCTCTGCTTCGGCGGCATCTGGGGCGGGCAGTTGCAGAAGTACCGCGACGACCGCTTCGATGCGGCGCACGCCGAGCCTGTCGGCGACGAACCGGCGCTGGGGCCGCGGATCGCCAAGCTGGACTCCGGCATGACACAGCTGGCGGAGCGCACACATGAAGTCGTCATCCTCGACGAACACGGCCAGCCGCTGCGCGCCGACGACCACGCGCGCCGCTTCTTCGAGGGACCGTGGCTGCACAAGGACCAGGGCCGCTACTACCTGTCCTACTCCACCGGCAACACGCACCTGCTGTGCTACGCCATCGGCGACAACCCGTATGGACCGTTCACCTATCGCGGCGTGCTACTGAAGCCGGTGGTGGGCTGGACCACGCACCACTCCATCTGCAGGTTTGAAGGCCGGTGGTACCTGTTCTATCACGATGCCCTGTTGTCAGGCGGCGTGACCCACCTGCGCTCGGTCAAGTGCACGCCGCTGCACATCGAACCGGATGGCAGCATTCGCACTGTCGATCCCTATGGTGGCTGAAAGGCCCTGGTTCAGGGACTGCGCACGCGCCGGCCGTGGCAAGGCGGTCGCCCTGTCCCTTGTAGGAGCGGCTTCAGCCGCGACAGGCCTTCCCGGTCACGCCTGTCGCGGCTGAAGCCGCTCCTACGAGTGCATTGTCGATCGTGATTGGAGACCTGCTCCAGTCACGGGCGGACGCTGGAGAATCGGCCTTCGTGTCCGCCAGTGCAGCCAGGCGCCGCTTTTCGCCGCATGGCGCAGAGCGCCGGGCGCCACGCACGACGCAGCACCCTCCCTAAACCGACCGCGGCAACAGCTCCAACCCCTGGATCTCGCGAATCCCCAGCCCCGCCGCCTCGCCGATGCGGATCTGCGCCTCGTCGAACTGCACCCCGCCCACCACCGGGTCGAACGCCCCCAGCGACGGGCCGTCCAGGTCCACCTTGGTGATGACGTCCGCGCGCGCCACCGCCAGGTGCGCCGCCGCGGCCACGCCGATGCTCGATTCGAGCATGCAGCCGATCATGCACGGCACCCCGTACACCGCGGCGATGTCGGCGATGCGCAGCGCGTTGGACAGGCCGCCGGCCTTGATCAGCTTGATGTTGACGATGTCCGCCGCGCGCCGCTGCAGCAGCGCGATCGCCTGCGCCGGCGAGAACACGCTCTCGTCGGCCATCACCGGGGTCTGCACGCGTTCGGTCACGTACTGCAGGCCGTCCACGTCGCCGGCCTTGACCGGCTGCTCCAGCAGTTCCAGCGTCACCCCGGCGCGCTCCAGCGCGTGCATGGCCTGCACCGCCTGCTTCGGCGTCCAGCCCTGGTTGGCGTCCAGCCGCAGCTGCGCGCGGCCGGCGACCGCGGCGTGGATCGCCTTGACCCGTGCGATGTCCTCGGCCAGATCGGTGCCGATCTTGATCTTCAGCGCCACGAAGCCGCGCGCCAGCGCCGACAGCGCGTCGGCCACCATCGTGTCCACGGCATTCACGCTGATGGTGAGGTCGGTGGTCAGCTGCGGGGTGCCACCGCCGAGCAGCTGGTACAGCGGCGCATCATGCAGCTGCGCCCACAGGTCGTGCACGGCGACCTCCAGCGCCGCCTTGGCGCTGCTGTTGTGTTCCAGCGCGCCCTGGATCAGGCCGCGCAGGCGCTGCAGGTCGGCGATGTCCTCGCCGATCAGGCGCGGTGCCAGGCAGCGCTCGATCGCCGCGATGATCGATCCATGAGTGTCGCCGGTGATCGGCGGGGTGGCCGGTGCGCTGCCATGGCCGATCCGACCGTCGTCGGTGTGGACCATGACCACCACGTCCTCGATCGCCTGCACGGTGCGCAGCGCGGTCTTGAACGGGGTCTTCAGCGGCACGCGCAGCATGCCCAGGCGGATCTCGGTGATCTTCATTCGGCGGTCGGCGCGCGCAGGCGCTGGATGCGGGTGATGCGGTCGATGAAGGGCGTGCCGTCGCCGAGCAGCAGCGGTTCCAGCGGCGTCACCGACACGCCGTTGAGGCGCACGCGCTGCAACCGGCCGGCAGCGTCGCGGTAGCTGGCGCCGGCCACGTCGTGGATCACCCAGGTCTGGCCATCCTCGTGGCCGATCAACAGCATTACGTGGCCGGGGATGTAGACCAGGTCGCCGACGCGCAGTTGCGCCAATGCCTGCCGCCGCTGCGGCAGCGGATCAGTGGCGGTGTAGGGCACCGACATCAGTGCGGGGCTGCGCGCCTGGTCGCCGGTGTTGCGCGGCAACTCGATGCCGAGGCTGCGATGCAGATCGACGACGAAGCCGCTGCAGTCGCGCGCGTCGTAACCGTTGCCCCAGCCATAGCGCTCGCCGAGGAACTTGAACGCCTGCTGCAGCAGCATCTGCGGCGTGGCCGGCAGCGGCGCCTCGGCGACGTCGGCGCTGCGCGGCACCAGGGCGGGTATCAGTTGCAGGCGTCCGTCGCGGTCGCGCAGCGGCAACTGCACCACGTAGGCGGCCAGTGGCGACTGGCCGTTGACACTGTTCTGTGGCGGCCAGTCGCGCAGCAACGGCAGCGCGCTGCCCATGTCCAGCGCCACCTGCGAGGCCGCCGGCAGTTCCGGGGTGAACACGGTGGCCGCGCGTGCGCCGGTGACCAGCAGCCGTGGCGTGCGTTGCGCGTAGGCGAGCACGCTGGCGCGGTCGCCCTCGGCGAGATGATCGCGGGCGATCCACGCGGCGTAATTGTTCGCCAGCACGAACAGCCACTGGCCATCGGCACTGGCGTGCAGGATCGCCACTGCGCTGCCCGGATAGAGCGCCGATTCCTGGAAGCGGTCGATGTCGCGATCGTCGCGGTCGCTGAACACGCGCTCGGCGGTGGGGAAGCGCCGCAGGTCGGTGCGTTGCACCACCAGCGCGTAACGCGGCTGCACCTGTGCCGGCAGCGCCTCCAGCGCCAGCGCGTGCTGCAGCGCCTGCAGGCGCGCGGCGTCGAGTGCGCCGCCCTGGGTGTCGTAGAGCGTGCGCGTCGGCGGCGCCGACAGCGCCAGGATCTGCGCGCGCACCTGCGCGGCAGGTAGTTGCGTCGGCAACGCGGCCAGGTCGTGCATCGACGCATCGTCGCGCAGCAGCCGGGCGTTGAACGCGGCGCGCTGCGTCGCCTGCAGCAGTGGCGGCGAGGCCGCCGGCAGCCGTGCGATCCAGTGTTCGGCCTGCAACTGCGCCGGCTGTGCCTGCAGCGGCATGGCGTCGGTGGCGCGTGCTGGTGCGATGCCGCCGCTCGCCGCCACGGCGAGCAACAGGCACAGGCCGCGCATCGTGATCATGGCATCCCGCTGTCTGGAAAGAAGGCCGACGCATGCGGCGCGCCGACGCCAGGATCTTCGATTCCCGGTTTTTTTCTGTCAAGGCGCTGCGTTGACAGGTTTTGCGAGCGCGTGTTACACCCGGCTGCACAGGGGAAGCGTGGCGATGGCGCTGGGGAACGTGCAGGCACCGCACGGCAGCGCCGCGTCCGCTCGGCAAGATGCAGGACCCGCAACACGATGGCCGCGTGCCGCCCACGCGCCATCGCCGTGTGCGTGGACGCCAGGGACAGGCGCTCGTCGGTGGCCGCGCCCGCGGCGTTCGCGCCATCCACCCGCGCCATGCAGGAGAGCCGCGTGCCCATGCGAATCGTTCGTCGTCCTTCTCCCTTGCGACCCGTACGCGTGGCGCTGGCCGCGCTGACGACGCTGGCCGTGGCCTCGCCGGCAGCGGCCGTGGCGCAGGAACAGGCGGCGACGCCGCGCGATCTCGATGCGGTGCTGGTCACCGGCTCGCGCATCGCCCGCGCGCAGGTGGAAGGCCCGGCGCCGGTCACCGTCATCACCGCCGAGGACATCCGCAAGCAGGGCTTCGCCACGGTGTGGGAATCGCTGGGCACGCTGACCCAGTTCAGCGGCAGCACCTTCAACGAGAGCGACCAGACCGGCAGTTCGCCCAACGGCCAGTACCTCAACCTGCGCGGGCTGGGGCCGGGCTATCAACTGATCCTGCTCAACGGCAAGCGCATGGCCGACTACCCGCAGCCTTACGGCGCCAACGGCACCGCGGTCAGCTTGGGCAGCATTCCGGCGGCGGCGGTGGAGCGCATCGAAGTGATGAGCGGCGGCGCCTCGGCCATCTACGGCTCCGACGCGGTGGCCGGCGTGGTCAACATCATCACCAAGCGCGATTTCCAGGGCGACAGCCTGCGCGTGCGCGCCGGCACCACCACCCGCGGCGGCGGCGATACCGGGCAACTGCAGTGGAGCGGCGGGCGCCGCGGCGACGGCTGGAGCGTCACCTACGCCTTCGAACGGCTGGACCGCGAACCCATCGTGGCGCGCCAGCGCAGCTTCATGGATTCCTACGACGACCATCCGGCCAACAAGGCCGATCCCAGCTCGCCCAACGTGTCGATCTCCGGCGTGTACCTGCGCCGCGGCAACACCTATCTGTGGCCGCAGGCGGGCGCGCTGTCGACCTCGCCGCAGGCGCTGGCCGCGGCCTGCGCCGCGACCAATCCGGCGTTCCGTCCCTACCGCACCAGCGACAGCCTGGCCGCGCCCAACCGCTGCGGCGCGTTCGACTACTACGCCGGGCGCTCGGTGCAGAACGGCTACGGCAAGACCTCGGCCTACCTGGCCGGCGATGCCGAGCTCGGCCACGATGTGGTCGCCTATGCGCAACTGCTGGCCAACCGCTCGCAGGACAAGAGCTCCAGCCAGACCCACTACTACATCGGCGAAGGCGCGTTCACCGCCTACGATCCGGACCTGGGGCTGGTCACCGCGCAGCGCATCTTCCTGCCCGACGAGGTCGGCGGCATCAAGACCATCGACTACAACGAGCGCAGTTGGAATCTCAACGCCGGCGTGCGCGGCAAGGCCTTGGGTGGGCGCTTCGACTGGGACGCCAGCGTGTCGCTGTCGCGCTACGACATCACCACGCGGCGCCCGCGCTTCCTCACCAATGCGGTGCGCGATTACTACTTCGGGCCTGTGCTGGGCTATCGGCCGGACGGCACCGAAATCCGCCGCGTGCGCCCGGACCGGTTGTTCGCGCCCGGCAGCCCGGCGTTGTACCAGCAGCTCACCACCGAAGTGGTCAGCCGCGGCGAATCGGCCACCGACCAGGCCCAGTTCGTGGTCAGCGGCGACCTGTTCGAACTGCCGGCGGGCATGGTGCAGATCGCCACCGTGCTGGAAGCGGCGCGGCAGACCTACGACCTGCAGCCCGATCCGCGCACCACCGTCGACTACACCGGCAGCGAGCGCATCTACAACCTCACCCAGACCCCCGGCGGCGGCCCGCGCAAGCGCTACGCCGCCGGCCTGGAGCTGCGCGTGCCGATCGCCAGCCGGCTCAGCGCCACCCTGGCCGCGCGCTACGACGCCTACGACGACATCACCGCGGTCGATGGCGCGGCCACCTGGCAGGCCGGCCTGGAGTGGCGCCCGTTCGACACCCTGCTGCTGCGCGGCAGCCACGCCACCAGCTTCCGCGCGCCGGACCTGCTGTGGATCTACGCCGGCACCAGCGCCAACAATCCCACCGTGGTCGACGAATACCTGTGCCGCCGCGACGGCCTGGATCCGTTGTCGGCGGCCTGCGCGAGCGCGCACGAGTACCAGACCTTCTCCACCCAGGCATCCAATCCGCTGCTGCGCGAGGAGACCGGCAAGTCGACCACGCTCGGCGCAGTGTGGGACGTGCTGCCGGCGCTGTCGCTGAGCGTCGATTACTACCGCATCGAACTGAAGGGGCGGGTCGAAGCCATCTCCAGCGAAACCCTGCTGGAGAACAACGCCAACTGCCTGCTCGGCCGCGACCGCGCCGGCGCCGCGGTGGACACCGCCTCGGCGGCCTGCCGCTTCTACCTGGACGCGGTCACGCGCAGCCCGGGTACCGACCTGACCAGCGAAGGCCAGATCACCGCGTTCAAGACCTTCCCCATCAACCAGTCGCTGATGCGCACCGACGGCGTCGACGCCAGCCTGCGCTACGACCTCGACCTCGGCGCCTGGGGCACACTCGGCCTGCAGGGCGGGCTGACCCGGGTGCTGCGGATGGAGGTGGCGCAGTTCGCCGGCGCGCGCCCGGTGGACGTGATGAACGACGTCGACTACCTGGCGTTCCGCACGCGCAGCAACTGGCGTGCGAACTGGAGCCGCGGCGACTGGTCGGCCAGCGTGTACGGCTACCGCTACGGCTCGCGGCCCGACTACGCCGAGC
Source organism: Xanthomonas sp. NCPPB 3174 (assembly GCF_056725205.1). Classification (NCBI taxonomy): domain Bacteria; kingdom Pseudomonadati; phylum Pseudomonadota; class Gammaproteobacteria; order Lysobacterales; family Lysobacteraceae; genus Xanthomonas; species Xanthomonas sp. NCPPB 3174. Next base: position 583,784 of record NZ_CM161517.1, read on the forward strand.
GCGGGCGGGTGGCGCCCTACCTGGTGTGGAACGTCGACCTCGCCAAGCAGATCACCGACAAGGCCACCGTCGGCCTGAGCGTGCTCAACGTGTTCGACGCGCTGCACCCGCGCGACGACACCTACACCGCCTGGCCGTACTTCCCGCGGGTGTACAGCGCGATCGGGCGGCAGTGGTCCGTCAACTTCAATTACCGCTTCTGAGCGCGCGGCGGTAGCGTCGACGTGCGCCTGCACGCCGCCGCCGCACCGATTGCGTACGCTTGTGCGTCCCCGACCAGGATGTGCCCATGACCCGCGTTCCCGTGCCGTCCCCGTCCGCCGTGCGCCGGCTGCTGCTGTTGGCCGCGCTCGCGCTGCTCGGGGCCTGCGCGCACGCGCCGCAGCGCAATCCGCTGGCCACCTGGGTGCCGTCGCCGAACTACGACACGCGCCGGCCGATCCTGATCGTCATCCACTACACCGACCAGCACTCGGTACAGCAGAGCCTGGACACGCTGCGCTCGCACAACAGCAAGGGCAAAGTCAGCGCGCACTACCTGATCGGCCGCGACGGCACACGCTACCAACTGGTCGCCGACCAGGACCGAGCCTGGCACGGCGGCGCCGGACGCTGGGGCACCATCACCGACATCAACTCCGCCTCGATCGGCATCGAACTGGACAACGACGGCAAGACCCCGTTCGCGCAGGAACAGATCGCCAGCCTGCTGGTCCTGCTCGAGGACCTGTGCACCCGCCTGCGCATCCCGCGCACCCAGGTGGTCGGCCACGAGGACTTCGCGCCCTCGCGCAAGGTCGACCCGGGTCCGCTGTTCCCGTGGAAGCGACTGGCCGAGGCCGGCTTCGGCCGTTGGCCGGCCGCCGACACGCCGCCGGCCCCGCCCGGCTTCGATCCATGGCAGGCGCTGGCGCTGATCGGCTATCCGGTCGACGACCGCGCCGCGACCCTGCGCGCCTTCCACCACCACTACCGCGGCAACGACGCCACCGACTTCGACGCCGAAGACCTGCGCATCCTGTACGCGCTGACCCAGCCGCTGCTGGCGCGGCCGCAGCCGGTCCCGGCGATGGAGCCGGACGCGCCCTGAGCCGGCGCGCTGCGGCGCCAGCGTCGGTCCTGGCGGCGCGCACGCCTGTCACTTGGCGCCGCCGCGGTTCTTGGTAGCATCGCGCGCCAACGGACTCCAAAGGACGCAGTGCGATGAGGCGAGGAACCACGGCCCTGTGGGCGGCCACCTTCCTGCTGTTGGGCGGGTGCAAGGACAAGGCGGCCGATGCGCCCGCGGCGCAGACCCCGGCAACGGCGAGTGCGCCGGCAGCGCCTGCCGACACGAACGCGGCGGCACAGCCGGTCGCCGCCGAGGTGCCTGCGCCGGGCCAGGTGCTGGCCGACATCTACGGCGCCAAGGGCGATGGCTCGGCGTCCTATGCCATCGACAACGGCGCGGCGGCCAGCTTCTGGTACGGCTTCCGCTTCGACCTCGGCGGCAAGCAGTACTACACCGGGTTCGCCAACGCCACCGGCGGCAAGTACGCCAAGCCTGGGGACCAGGGCAGCGACCAGGACATGCCCGACCCGGCCGCCACCGTCAGCATCAGCCAGGCCACCTACGTGCTCGACAGCGCCGGCGGCAAGCCGACCTGGACCCTGTTCCACGCGCAGCGCTGGGCCGGCGACTTCGGCTCCGACGGCAAGGCCGACACCCTGGACGAACAGCGCAAGCCGCAGACCACCGCCACCCAGGACGGCCACCTGCTGCTGGCGCTGCCGACCACCCGCTTTGCCGACGGCATCACCAGCGCCGGCTTCGCGATCTTCACCTTCGACCCGAACAAGAACGACCTGGGCGACTACAAGGGCTGGGTATACCTGGGCACGGTCGCCGCCGGCGAGGACAACAGCGCCGCCTGCGACGACCAGGGCACCATGAAGTGCGCCACCAGCACCGGCACGCTGAGCTTCGTGCCGCCGGCCAGCGGCAATGTGCCGTCGCTGCGGATCGCCCTGCAGGGCACGGCGGTGGAAGGGCCGGGCAAGGTCCGCACGCTGGGCCCGGCCGACGCCGTCACCTACACCTACGACCCCGCCAAGCAGCAGTACACCCCGCCGCTGGACCGTTGAACGGACGGCGCGGGGCGTGTGCGCGGCGCGCGCGGCGGCGGTGGTTTCGGGCGCGGGACCTGGTTTAAGATGCGCCCCACGGGGCCTGATGATCAGGCGAGTCATTCGCGAGCGGCATGGGATGCTGCACTCGCCCGAAAATGCCGGTGTGGATTGCCGGCGTGCGGTTCGCCATGCGCGACCGCCATCACCGCCCCTGCTCGGGGCCGCAGTGCACGTCACCGTCGTTCCGTCCGAACTCGCGCCTGCCGGCAGCATCGTCCGGGGCGTCGCGTCCGTGCCGTGCGCGTCTGCGCCATGGCGCACGCGGCAGCAGGGCGTGGCGGGCGGTGCGGGTGGGCTCCCTCGGCTTCTTCACCGAATACAGGATGTTCTGGACATGTCGAACGACAACAAGCGCGCCGCCGCTCCCGAAGTGCCACCCGATGCGGGCAGCGTGCTGTACCTGATCTACGGCTGGGACGGCGATGGCGCCGTGTCCTACGAGATCGACAACGGTGCCGTGGTGAATTTCTGGGGCGGCCAGCATGTCGAGCTGGACGGCAAGCACTACTACACCGGTTTCAGCTACGCCACGCCGGGCCGGTACGGCATCGACGATGCGGAAACCTTCCCGAACCCGGGCGAGGGCGTCTCGCTCGGCGCCGCCACCTTCCTGCTGACCACGCCCGGCGGCGAGCGGCCGTGGATGGTGCTGCATGCGCAGCGGTACATCGGCAGCTTCGGCGCCTACGCGCGCGCCGATGCGTTCGATACCAGCCGCGCGCCGCAGCAGCATGCGCTGGGCGATGGCCGGTTGCTGCTGGCCGTGCCCACCACCCGCTTCGGCAACGGCATCACCGAGGCTGGCTTCGCGCTGTTCGTGTTCGATCCGAACCGGCACGACCTCGGCGATTACCGCAGCTGGGTCTATTGCGGCACGGTGGCGGCCGGCGAGGACAACGAGGCGGCCAGCGATCCGGATGGCGTGGTGCCGCACGTGTCCAGCACCGGCACCCTGGATTTCCATGCGGTACCCAGCCAGCCCATGCCGGCGCTGCGGGTGGCGCTGCACGGCACCGCCATCGCCGGTCCCGGCCGGGCACGCCTGCTCGATGGCAGCGACGTGCTGCAGTACGCCTACGACCCGGACAGCGGCCAGTACCGGCCCACGCCCGACGCATGACCCCGGCGGCGCGCCGCTGGACGCAGCACCCGATGTTCCGCAGTACGCAAATCGTTCTGTTGACCGCGCACTAACAAGCTCATGGACGAGCTCGGTTGACCCAGGCGGCCGCGATGGCCGTACCTCAACCTCAAGGAGTTACACGAGATGGCACGCGATACCACCAAGGCAGAGAATCTCGACATCATCGAGCGGGAAGCCAGGCAGCGGCAGATTCCGGTCGACGATTTCATGCGCTTCGCCTACATCGAAACCGGCGGCCGCTTCGACGAGCAGGCCAGTCGCGGTCCCAACAGCGCCAAGGGCCTGTTCCAGTTCACGCCCGGCGCCGCCAGCGCCTACGGCATCCGTGGCCGCGAGCTCGACGCGGTGGCCAACACCGATGCCGCCGCGCGCATGTACCAGGACAACCGCAACAGCCTGACCCGTCAGCACGAACGCGACGGCCGCCCCTACCTGTCCGGCAACGCGCAGCCCGACGGCCTGGACATGTACATGGCGCACCAGCAGGGCGCCGGCGGCTACCGCTCGATCCAGGCCGCCATCGCCACCGGTCACTTCGAATTGAAGGGCACCCGCGCCAACATCCTCAACAACGTGCCCGGCGAAAAGGACGCGCAGGGCGCGCGCCAGTTCCAGGCCTACACCGGCACCTCGCTGGCCGACTTCAAGAAGCTGTCCGACCAGGACATGGCCAAGGCCTTCGTGAAGTACTGGGACGCCAAGTACGACCACATCGCGATCCCGGAAAAGGGCATCAAGCCGCTCGCCGAGGACCAGGCCGCGCCGGCGGCCGCGCGCACGCCGACGCAGGCAGGCGGCAAGCAGGGCGGCCACGACGGCATCGCCCTGACCGCCGCCTACGACCTGGGTGTCAAGCACGACGACGTCAAGTATGCGATCAACGTCAAGAGCAGCAAGTACTACCACCCCGGCGTGGACGGCAAGCATCTGTCGCAGGGCTACATCGACTGTTCCGGCTGGGTGACCGAGCTGCAGAACGCGACGATGAACGAGATCAACCGCAAGGCCGGCCGCGACGTGTTCACCCAGAAGGACATGCTGGTGCAGGGCATGACCGGCTCCGGCGAGATCGTCAAGAAGGCCTACGACAGCTCCGGCGTGCTGCTGGAGGGCAAGGACGTGTTCAAGCCCGGCGCGTTGAAGGAAGGCATGGTCATCGGCGTGGACTCGGGCAAGACCGCGCACGAGCACTGGAAGGGCATCGACCACATCATGATGGTCGTGCGCGATCCCAAGAGCGGCGAGCTGCTGGTCAGCCAGTCCACCGGCAGCAAGGGCGTCAACACCATGCCGCTGGACGACTATCTGGCCACGCACCGGAACGCCAAGCTGTTCGCCTCCGATCCGCTGGCCAAGGGCCGCGACCTGCTGCAGGACCGCCAGCAGACCCAGGCGCAGACGCAGGGCACGCAGGAGCCGCGCACGGCGCTGAAACCGGGCGAGCAGGGCGCCGACGTCAAGGCGATGCAGCAGCGCCTGATCGAACTGGGCATCAAGGACGACCAGGGCAAGCTGCTCAGCGGCACCGGCTACTACGGCGATCGCACCAGTGAAGTGGTCGCCAACCTGCAACGCGAGAAGGGCCTGGCGGCGACCGGCATCGCCGACAAGGCCACCCTGGAGGCGATCGCCAAGCAGCCGACGCAGGCCAAGTCCGACGCGGCGACGCTGGCCGACAACCCGCTGTACAGGCAGGCCATGGAGCACCTGCAGAAGCAGGGCCCCAACGGCGGCTTCAAGAGCGCCGAAGAGATGCAGCGCGCCGCCGGCCAGGTCGCGTTCGAGGCCAAGGTGAGTGGCATGCAACGCATCGACGACTTGGTGCCCAGCGGCGACCGCCGTGGCCTGATCGCCGTGCAGCGCAATCCCGACAATCCGCACGACGTCAATCGCGCCTACGTGGACAGGCAGCAGGCCGCGGCGGTGCCGCTGGAGCGCAGCCAGCAGCAGTTGGCCGCCGAAACTCAGCGGCAGGCGCAGGAGCAGGCGCAGCAGCCCGACCCGCAGCGCGAAAAGACCCAGTCGCCGCGCTGATCGGTGATTCCGGCCACGGCCGCCGTCGCGCATGTCGCGCGGCGGCGGTGGTGCGTGGCGATGGCGGCGGCCCTTGCCACGCATGCGCCGGCGCGACATTGCCCAACGCTGGCCAAATACAATCACCTGCCATCGCGGCGTGCGATGGACAGGGTGCACAACGATCGATTAGAACCTCGCCTTCCCGCTCGCGCGCACGACAAGGACGTAACCCGATCATGGCCATTGCCAAGGCGTTCCAACGCTCTTCCCTGCTGCTTTTGTGCGTGGCCACGCCGGCCGCTGCGCCGGCGGCGCCCGGTCCTTCCAGCGCGTCGGGAGATTCCTCCGTGCTGCGACCGTCCTACGACACCTGCATCACCGCCGCCGGCGGTGCCACCCCGGCGATGCTGGACTGTATTGCCGACGAACATGCCTACCAGGACCAGCGCCTCAACACCGCCTACAAGGCGGCGATGGCCAAGCTCGGCGAGGCCGAGCAGCATGCGCTGCGCGAGCGGCAGCGCAAGTGGATCGCCGAGCGCGACGAAAAGTGCGTCGCCGATCCGGACGGCGGCCAGGCCGAGCGCGTGGATGCGGCCGAATGCCGCCTGGAAATGACCGCACGCCGCGCCGACGAACTCGAAGCGCACTGAGCACCGCTGTAGCGCACCCGACGCGCAGTCCTTTCCACGCCGCGCGTCCTGCCCCAGAAGATTGCGATGCGCGACGGGGATTGGGAACTGGGCCAGACCTTCAAGCACTACGAGGCCGCGGTCACGGCATGATCGCGGTGCAGCGCAATCCGGAGAACGCGCACGACGTGCATCGCGCCTATGTCGACCGCCAGCAGGCGGCGACCGTGCCGCTGGAGCAGAGCCAGCAGCAACTGGCCGCCGAGACCCAGCGCCAGGCGCAGGAGCGGCAGGTGCAGGACCAGCAGCGCACCCAGACCCAGGCGCAGACGCCCGGGCGCTGAGTCGCGCTGCGCAGGGCGGTCATCGGCACGCGCCGCTGGCCGCCATGCATTGGGCAGTTCGCATCGCGCGTATTTGCAGGCGCGCGGCAGGACAGCGGCCGCGGCCATGGCCTATGCTGCGCACATGCCGCATGACCGCCGCTCCCGCCACCACCGTTCCTCGCGCACCTGGGCCCGGCCTGGCGCACTGCGCGCAGTGGGCCTGGCCCTCGCGCTCGTCGTCGCGCCTGCCGCGCTCGCCGCGGAACCGACCACCTCACCGGCGACCACGCCGGAACAGGCGGGGCTCGTAGACGTGCATACGCTCGCGCCGGACATCGCGATGGACATCCGCTACGCCGGCTACGACAACTTCACCGGCCGCCCGGTGCCCGGCTACGACGCACCAAAGTGTTATCTGCTGGCGCCGGTGGCCACGGCCCTGGCGCAGGTGCAACGCGACCTGCAGGCCAACGGTTACCGCCTGCAGGTGTTCGATTGCTACCGGCCGCAGCGCTCGGTCCGCGCCTTCGTCGCCTGGGCGCGCGATCCGCAGGACCAGGTGGCCAAGGCGCGTTACTACCCCAAGCTCGACAAGGGCGTGCTGCTCGGCGACTACATCGCCGAACACTCCGGCCACAGCCGCGGCGCCACCGTCGACCTGGGCCTGCTGGACTGCCGCCAGGGCGCCTGCCGCGCGCTGGACATGGGCACCGGCTTCGACTTCTTCGATCCCAGCGCGCACACCGATACGCCCACCATCGACGCCACCCAGCGCGCGCATCGTCAGCAATTGCTGAAGGCGATGGCCGCGCGCGGCTTCGTCAACTATCCGATGGAATGGTGGCACTACACTTTCCAGCCCGAGCCCAGCCCCGGCGTCGCCTTCGACGTGCCGGTGCGCTAGCGTCTCGTCCCGATCGCCACGGACTCGCCCATGACCGGTACCCACCAGTTCGTCGACCTGCAATGCCCTTACTGCGGCGAATGGATCGACGTCGCCCTGGATCCGTCGGTGGACATGCAGCAATACGTGGAGGACTGCCAGGTGTGCTGCAAGCCGATGCTGATGACGGTGCGCTGGGACGAGGACGGCGCGCCGGTGGTGAGCGCGATCGCCGAAAACGCCAGTTGATCCGTGCGCCGGCGCGGTGTCTCGTACGCCGATGCGCGACAGCCTCTAGACTTGCGTCCTTGCCGACCGAGGACACCCGATGAACCTGCCGCTGCACTTCGGCCTGCTGGGCTCCCTGGAAGCCGGGCTGATCGCCTTGGCGGTCGGCTTTCTGGTGTATGCGCTGTGGCAGTGGCTGGGCCGGCGGCTGGGCTGGTCCGAGGGCCAGCAACTCGGCGGCGCGTGCCTGATCGCGGTGGCGGTGTCCGCCGGCATCGACTGCTGGAACCTGTTCTACACCAGCATCGTGCGCCTGGAGTCGCCGCTGTACGCGCGCATCGCCCTGGCCAGCATCCACGATCCGGACGAACTGGGTTCGCGGGTGGTGCTGGAGGTGGCCGGCGCGTTGTCCGGCGTGGCCTTGGCGTGGATCGTGTTCAGGGCGCGTTCAAGCGAAAACGCCGGCGATGGTGGTCACGAAACACGCTGAAACAGACGTTTTCTTTCTGCAATCCAAACGTCTCGAATGGACGCCTTACTGCTTGCTGACGGAATCCTAACCAGTGCGGTAGCGCGCCGCACGAGCGCCGTGGTTAACGATCCGTTTTGCGGCGATTTTCGACAGGGAATGGATTCAGTCTGAGGTGGGCACGGTAGGGCCGTGTTCCGGAATCGACCGGACATGCCACACCGAGAGCCAAACCGAACGTCAAGGAGAATCCACCCATGAACATCCGCACCCGCACCCCGCTGATCGGTACCGCCGCCATTCTCGCCGCCGCGCTGGCCCTGCCGGCCTTCGCCCAGGATGCGCAGGCAGACGCCGCCGCGCAGGCGCAGACGCAGTCGTCCACCAGCGCCACCGGCCAGAGTGGACAGGCCGGTGCGGCCTCGGGCGGCGCCCAGACCTGGGCCGACGTGGACGCCGACAAGGACGGCGCCATCAGCAAGCAGGAGGCGCAGGTCAACGCCGGCCTCAGCCAGATCTTCGCCCAGGCCGACGCCGACCATAACGGCAAGCTGACCCCGGACGAGTACAAGGCCTACGTCGCCAAGCAGCAGGGCGGTGCGGCCACCGGCGGCAGCACCGGCAGCGACAGCAACGGCGGCCAGTAACGGGAGCGGGACCGGCGCGGCGGTGGCGCGGCGATGAGGGCGCGCACCGCCCGCCGGGACCGAATCGATCAAGACTGACGCGCCAGTGGCGCGCAATGCGATCCACACGACGGCGGCCCTCGGGCCGCCGTCGTCCGTTTGTACGGGATGCGGCGCCGCAGGTCGTATGGCCACCTTTGCAGCGCTGCTATGCTTGGCCGATGCCCACGCCCACCGCTCTGCGCTCTTCTCCCATCGCCTTGGTCGGTTTCGACGGCGACGACACCCTGTGGAAGAGCGAGGACTATTACCGCGACGCCGAGGCTGCGTTCGAAGCCATCCTCGGCCAGTACCTGGACCTGCACGACACCGCCACCCTGCAGCATCTGCTGACGGTGGAGCGCCGCAATCTCAAGGTCTTCGGGTATGGCGTGAAGGGCATGACCCTGTCGATGATCGAGGCGGCGATCGAGCTGACCGAGGCGCGCATTTCCGCGCGCGACATCGGGCGTATCGTCGAGATCGGCCGCGCCACCCTGCAGCATCCGGTGGAGGTGATCGCCGGCGTGCGCGAAGCGGTGGCCGCGATCGCGGCCGAGTTCGAGATCGTGCTGATCACCAAGGGCGACCTGTTCCACCAGGAAGCCAAGATCGCGCAGTCCGGCCTGGGCGACCTGTTCCCGCGCATCGAGGTGGTGTCGGAGAAGGACCCGCAGACCTATGCCAGGGTGCTGTCCGAATTCGGCATCGGCGCCGAGCGCTTCGTGATGATCGGCAACTCGCTGCGTTCGGACGTGGAGCCGGTGATCGCGCTCGGCGGCTGGGGCATCCATACGCCGTACACCACCACCTGGGCGCACGAGGCCGAGCACGGCCTGTCGGCCGACGAGCCGCGCCTGCGCGAAGTGGCCGCGGCCGCGGACTGGCCGCAGGCGGTGGCGGATCTCAACCGGCATGCGGCGGGCCTGCAGCGGGGCTGAGCCAGTGCCGCGCCAGGCGGCGGCGTCTGGCTTTGTCGCGTAGGAGCGGCTTCAGCCGCGACACCGCCGAGCCCGCGGTGCACATCCCTGCCAGCCTGCCGCGCTGACAGCGCCCACTGCCTCCGGCAGAATCGACGCATGCGTCTGCTTCCGTCTCCTGCCGGTCTGTTCCTGTGCGCTGCCCTGGTGGCTGCCGGCCCGGCCATGGCGCAGGGGGCGGCGGCGCCCGCGCGCGCCCCTGCCTCCGAGGGTGGGGATGCGGCGCCGGTCGAGGTGCCCGGCACCGACGATGCCTGGATCGATCGCCAGTTGCTGGACATCGATCGCTACGCCGCGCGCTACCCCGACAGTTTCCTCGACGAGGTCGTGCGCTACGCGCAGATGCCGCGCGGCTATGCCGAGGTGCTGCTGCGCGATCGGCGCTGGCCACCGCGCGATGTCTATGTCGCCGCGTTCCTGGCCAAGGCCGCGGGACGGCCTTACCGCGAGGTGGTGCGCGCCCGCACCGCGGCCGGCGTCCCTGCCGGCTGGGCAGTGGTGGCGAGCGGCCTGGACGCGCCGCCCGGCTCGCTGGCCTACCGCGCGCTGCGCCATGCCATCGTCGCCAGCTACGATCACTGGGACCGGCCGATCGTGCTGGACGCGCTGTTGCGCCGGCAACTGGGCGACCGCGCCGCCCGCGACCGCGCCGCGGCACAGCCCCAGGACGGGTCCACGCGCACGCAATAAGCGCGGGGGAGCACAACGACACAGCGCGGCCGCCTGCACGGTCGCCCATGCGGTTGCGCGAACGTCCCGTTGCCGTGCACGGCATGCAGGCACCGCTATGCACCAACGTCAGCGCACACCTAGCCCCTCACCCCCCGGGAGAGGGGTTGGGGTGAGGGTCGGTGCGCGCAGCGCCTCATGTAGTTTGGGGGCATGAGGCTGCGCCCGGACCCTCATCCGCCCCTGCAGGGCACCTTCTCCCGGCGGGAGAAGGAGACAGCGGTGCCGGCCACTCCCGTGTCGCACCGATACGCGCCGCGCATTCATCCGCACTGGCCGCGCCGCCGCCACGGCGCGAGAATAGGCGTTCTGCCGGTCCTGCCGCCGGCGCCACCGCCGTCCCGGACCGCCCGATGACCAACGCCTTCGTTTCGCCCGACGCTATCCGCAGCCTGTTCGCGCAGGCCATGTCCGACATGTACCGCACCGAGGTGCCGCTGTACGGCACGCTGATGGAGCTGGTGGCGCAGGTCAATGCGCAGACCCTGGCCGCGGACCCGGCGCTGGAGGCACAACTGCAGCGCAACGACGAGCGCGCGCGTCTGGACCAGGAGCGGCATGGCGCGATCCGCGTCGGCACCGCCGAGGAACTGGCCACGCTGCGCCGCCTGTTCGCGGTGATGGGCATGGCGCCGGTGGGCTATTACGACCTGTCGGTGGCCGGCGTGCCGGTGCACTCCACCGCGTTCCGCCCGCTGGATGCCGCGGCGTTGGCGCGCAATCCGTTCCGCGTGTTCACCTCGCTGCTGCGGCTGGAGCTGATCGAGGACCCGGCACTGCGCGAACAGGCCGCGCAGATCCTCGCCAAGCGACGCATCTTCACCGACGGCGCGCTCGCGTTGATCGCGCAGTGCGAACGCGACGGCGGCCTGGGCGAGGCCGATGCGCAGCGCTTCGTCGCCGAGGCGCTGGAAACCTTCCGCTGGCACAGCGATGCCACCGTGAGCCTGCCGACCTATCGCGCGCTGAGCGAAGCCCACAAGCTGATCGCCGACGTGGTCAGCTTCCATGGCCCGCACATCAACCACCTGACCCCGCGCACCCTGGACATCGATGCCGCGCAGGCCGAGATGCTGCGCCGGGGCATCGACGCCAAGGCGGTGATCGAAGGCCCGCCGCGTCGCGCCTGCCCGATCCTGCTGCGCCAGACCAGCTTCAAGGCCCTGGAGGAAACCGTGCGCTTCCCGGCGGGCGCGGACAGCGCCGAGGCAGGCACTCACACCGCGCGGTTCGGCGAGATCGAGCAGCGCGGGCTGGCCCTGACGCCGAAGGGCCGCGCGCTGTACGACGCGCTGCTGGAACGCGCACGCGCCGCCGATGGCAGCGCCGGTGCCGACTACGCCACGCGCCTGCAGGCCGCGTTCGCCGATTTCCCCGACGATTACGCCACCCTGCGCCGCGAGGGCCTGGGCTATTTCCGCTACGCACTGACCGACGCCGGTCGCGCCGCCGGCGCCGCGGCCCTGGCCGGCAAGCCGGCCGAATCATTGATCGCCGATGGCCTGGCCAGCGCCGACCCGATCGTCTACGAGGATTTCCTGCCGGTCAGCGCCGCCGGCATCTTCCAGTCCAACCTCGGCGGCGGCGAACAGCGCGCCTACGCCGCGCACGCCAACCGCGCCGCGTTCGAGCAGGCACTGGGTGCGACGGTGCACGATGAGTTCGCCATCTACGCCGGTATCGAACGCGAATCGCTGCAGGCACTGGCGGGTTGAAGGTATGGCCGGCGCACCGATTGGCGTGCCCCGGCGATCGGCAGGAAAGCGCGCAGCGGTTGGTTTGCCGCGCGCCTGCTGCCTGCTGTCGTAGGAGCGGCTTCAGCCGCGACAGGCGTTCATGGGAAGGCCCATCGCGGCTGAAGCCGCTCCTACAAGAACACGATCAGTGTGGGGTGCATTGTGGGAGGGACTTCAGTCCCGACGGCCTCCGAAGGCGACCAAACCGCACACCGCCGCATCGCAGCCGAAGTGGCCTCTGCACGAGATGCATGCGCGGCAATGAACCGCGTGCTGTTGCCTAGCCACCGGCGCAGCAGCGCCAGCCTGCGCGACCTCGGCCGCGCAGCCGCATCGAACGCGGCTTACCCCGCGTAACGCGCCTTGAGCATGGCGTACGCCGAACGCAGCGCCAGTGCTTCGCCACCCGCCGGGCGGCCGGGGCGGTCGCTGTCGTTCCAGGCGTACACGTCCAGGTGCGCCCACGCCTGCCGCGCCGGCACGAAACGCTCCAGGTACAGCGCCGCGGTGACCGCACCGGCCATGCGCGAGCCGGCGTTGGCCAGGTCGGCGACCGAGCTGGTGAGATAGCGCAGGTAAGGACGCCACAGCGGCATACGCCAGACCGGGTCGCGGGTGCGCTCGCCGGCGGCGATCCAGGCCTGCGCCAGCGTGTCGTCGTTGCTGAAGAGCGCGGGCAGGTCGGGACCCAGGGCGATGCGCGCCGCGCCGGTCAGGGTGGCGAAATCCAGGATCGCGTCCGGGCGCTGTTCGCCGGCATAGGCCAGCGCATCGCACAGCACCAGGCGGCCTTCGGCGTCGGTGTTGTCGATTTCCACGCTGGTGCCCTGGCGGGTGGCGATGACCTCGCCCGGGCGGAACGCGTTAGGGCCCACGGCGTTTTCCACCGCCGGCAGCAGCACGGTCAGCCGCAGCGGCAGGCGCTGCGCCATCACCAGTCCGGCCAGCGCCAGCGCGTGTGCGGCGCCGCCCATGTCCTTCTTCATGTTGCGCATGCCGTCGGCCGGCTTCAGGTCCAAGCCGCCGGTGTCGAAGCACACGCCCTTGCCGACCAGCGCCACGTGCGGGTGCGCCTCCTCGCCCCAGCGCAGCACCAGCAGCCGCGGCGCGCGGTGCGAGGCGCGGCCGACCGCATGGATCGCCGGGAAGTTCTGCTCCAGCAGCGCGTCGCCGACGATGCTCTCGAACTGCGCGCCGTGTTCGTGCGCGATCGCGCGTGCGGCCTCTTCCAGTTGCTCCGGCCCCATGTGCTCGGTCGGCGTGTTGACCCAGTCGCGCACGCGCAGGCTGGCGGCGATCAGGTCGCACACTTCGGCCTGCGGCGTGGCCAGCAACTGCGCCGGCAGCCGCGGCGGTTGCTTGTAGCGGGCGAAGCGGTAGCTGCCCAGGCCCCAGCCCAGGTGCAGCGCCGCCAGCGTGTCCGCGTCCAGTGCCGTTTCCACGCGCCAGGTGCTGCCGGCCGGCAGTGCGAAGGGCGCATGCGCGTAGGCATACGCATCGCCGCGATCGCCGACGCCCAGCACCGCCGCGGCCACGCCGTCGGCGCCCGGCAGCAGCAGCACGCTGCCCGGCGCGGCCATGAATTGCTGGGTATCCATCCACGCCACCCAGGCCGGCGATTGCGCCGCGCGCCATTCGGCCAGGTGTTCGCGGTCGAGCACGTACAGCGGCAGGGCGTGGGTGGAGGCGTCGGTGAAGCCGGTCGGCAGGGACATCAGCGGATCCTTGGAAGGGGGAGAGGACCGGCAGGCGAGGGCGCGCGGATCAGGCGCGCGCCGCGGCGGCCGGCTGGGTCGCGTCCAGCCAGTCGGCCAGGCCGGTGAGGGTGTCGAAGTGCAGGTCGGGCGGGGTCGGCGGATGCCAGGCCTGCGCGTCGCGGTTGATCCAGCAACCGCGCAGGCCGGCCTGCATCGCGCCGACCACGTCGATCTCGATGTGGTCGCCCACATGCAGCACCTGCGCGCAGGGCAGGCCCAGGCGTGCGCAGGCAGCGCGGAAGATGCCGGGGTCCGGCTTGGCCGCGCCGTGGTCGCGGGCGCTGAGCTGGAAGGCGAAATGCTGGTCCAGGCCGATCGTGGTCAGGTCGGCATTGCCGTTGCTCAGCGCCACCACCGGCACGCGCGCGGCGATGCGCTCCAGCGCGGTGATGCTGTCCGGGTAGCACTCCACCTGGTTGCGCGCGGCATGGAACACCGCATAGGCCGGCTCCAGCAGGGCGGCGTCGGCGCCGCTCTCGTGCAGCGCGCGGCGCAGCGTCAAGCGGCGCAGTTCGCTGAGGTCGTGGTGAAGGTGCGGATGCGCGGCGAACACGTCTTCGCGCAGCTGTCGCATCGCCGCGACCGGAAAGCGCGCGGCGGTGGCCGGGCTGTGCTGCAGCAGCCACTCGTGCAGCACCTGCTCGATGCGCGCACCGATGGGCGCGAACGGCCACAGGGTGTCGTCCAGATCCAGCGTGATCGCGCGGACGGGGAAGGAGGGCATGGAAGTCACCGGCGCATTTTACGCCAAGCGCCGAGGCCTACGATGGCCGTGCCCGGTAGACAGTACCCGCGCGCTTCCACCAATCCCCAATCCCGACTCCCGAATCCCGCATCACTCAAGCAGCCGCGCCCAGCGCTGCATGCCCTCCACCCGCGCCAGCACCATCTTGATGCACACCAGCAGCGGCACCGCCAGCAGCAGGCCGATCATGCCCCACAGCCAACCGAATAGCATCAGCGCCAGGATCAGCATCAGCGGCGAGATCGCCATGCGCCGGCCGAGCACGATCGGCGTTACCACCTGACCTTCCAGCGTGTGCAGGGCCAGGTACAGGATCGCCGGCAGCGCCGCGCTCAGCGGATCGCGGAAGGCGACGAAGCCCATCAGCAGCATCAGCACCGCGCCGATCAGTGGCCCCACGTACGGCGCGAAGTTCAGCAGCGCCACCACCGTGCCCCACAGCAGCGCTTCCTGCGGCGGGATCTTCAGCACGATCAGGATGCCGGCGAAGATCAGGCCGACCAGCGTGTTGATCACGGTGATGGTCAACACGTAGCGCGAGACCTCGCGTTCGATCGAGCGCAGGATCTCGGTGGTGAACTTCTGCTGCTGGCGGCTGGGCAGCAACGCGATCGCATGGCGTTGCAGGTTCTCGCCGAACACCATGAAGAAGAATGTCAGCAGCACCACGGCCAGGGCCGAGGCGGCCAGCCGCGGGGTCCGCACCAGCGCCTTGTACGGATCGTCCATCTGCGTGCGGATCACCTGCACGCGGCGGCCGCTCTCGCCGCCGGCGGCGCGCGCGAAGTTTTCCGCGGCCTGGTTGGCCTGCTGCATCGGCTTGGTCAGGTCGCGCACCTGGTTGGCCAGGTGGCGCAGCTGCGCCGGCGCCTGCTGCGCCCACTCGGCGGCGGGGCCGGCCAGCTGCACGGTCAGCGTCGTCGCCACCGCCATGCCCGACAGCAGCACCAGCAGCGCGGCCAGGAAGCGCGGCAGGTACAGCCGTTGCAGCATCCGCAGGATCGGGTTGCCGACCAGGGCGAAGAAGGCCGCAAGCAGGATCGGCAGGATCACGTCCTGCGCGGCCCACAGCGTGTAGCAGACCGCCAGGGTGGCCAGCACCACCAGCGAGACCGGTCCGCGCGGACGCGGTGCGGGCGGCGGCGGCAGGGGGCCGTGCGGCGCGTCGTCGGCGACGGCCGCGGGATCGGGAACTGTGCTCATCGAACCTGCGATGCGGTGGCCGCGCCGCGCGCCGCAGTGCACGCGCCGAGCGGCGTCGGAAAGGAAGCGAAGTGTAGGCCGATCGTGGCCGGCGCGGTATCAAGACCGCGTGGCCGCCGCGTGCGCGCGGCGTGGCGGCGCAGTCATCACACCGGCTGCAAAGTCCGGCGTAGGAGCGGCTTCAGCCGCGACAGGCTTTACCGGGAACGCCCATCGCGGCTGAAGCCGCCCCTACAACGGGGCCGCCCTAGCGCTCGGACAGATCGGTGGCCGCTTCCGCGGCGGCGGGGTGCCCGGGCCGCGAGGCCGTCGGCGGCCGCACCGGCTGCGGACGAGCAGGAGATGGAGGAACCGGTGTGGCGGGTGGCGGTGTCTGGGTGGCGGCATCCACTGCCGCATCCTGTGCCGTGTCCGCGGCCTCCTCCGCATCGTCGGAGGCGCGCTCGGCGTTATCGGACGCGCTCTTGGCGGTGGTGGCGTTGATCAGGCTCGACACCGCGCTGAGCATCTGCAGCCAGCGTGCGCCGCCGAGCTTGCCGACCACCGCCGCCGGTTCGGCGCGCCCGACCAGGAAGCCGGTGCCGAGGCCGACCACGACGATCCGCCACGGCGTCCAACCTTCGCGCCAGACCTGCTGCAGGGTCGCCCAGTGCGTGCGCACCTGCTCCTGGCGGCCTTCCAGCACGGCTTCGGCGCGGGCGATACGGTGCTGCAATTGCCGCAGGCTCATGGCGTGGCCTCACCCTTGGCGATGTCGTCGTCGCCGTCCTCGTCGTCGCCGCCGATGCCCAGCTTGGCCAACTGGCGGCGGGTGGCGTCGAGCTTGCTCATATCGAAGTAGCGCAGCGCCTGCCAGGCACCGAGCGCGGTGACCACCAGGCTGAAGGCAGCGGTCGCCGAGATCGATGCCAGCCACGACCAGCCCATGCGCTGCAGCAAGGCGATCATCGCGCCCATCAGCAGCATCCAGGCCGAGGCGCCGAACGCCACCGCCACGGTCATCCACACGAAGGCCCGCGCCAGGGCGGCACGGGCCAGGGCGAAGTCCGCGGCCACCAGCTTGCGTAGGGCGCGGCCGGTGTCCAGGGTGGCGGTGAGTCCTTCGCGTCCGGCCGTGCCGAGCGCGCGGAAGGATTCCTCCAGCGACGGTGCGGCCGCGGCGTCTGCCGCGGCGCCGTCGGTGCGGGCCTGCTCCTCGCTCACGCGCGGCTTACTTGTCGCCGCCGCTGCGCGCCAGCTTGGCGATGATCCAGCCGGTGGCGAAGGCCACGCCGAACGAAGCCAGCGGACGCTCGCGGATCAGTTCGGCAGCGCTGTCGATCAGGTCGCGGCCCTTGTCCAGCAGCACGTCCACCTGCTCCTTCGCCGCCGCGCCGCCGAACTCGGCCGCCGCCAACCCGGACAGGGCGCTGTCGGACAGCTCGGCCTTGACGTTGGCCTTGCCCAGCTTCAGTTCCTCGCCGGCGGCACCGGCAGCGCCCTTGATCGCTTCGCCGGCGTAGCTGGCCGCGGACTTCAGGTGCGCGCCGGCTTCGCTCAGGTTGTCCTTGAGGTTCTCGGTATTGGTCGGGCTGGCATTCACGGGCATGTCTCCTCTGGGGTTTGGGGGCCTGCCGTCCGCCGATGCGGACGCTGCGCAGAACGTGGCGACACCAATACCATCGGCGGGGTGTACAGGGTGTTAGCTCGTCGCCACAAGCGATGCGCCATAGTGTCGGCGCTCGCCGGCGAGCGGCCAAGTCCCGGAGGAACCGCAATGCGTCGTTACGGCAACCGGAGCGGCCATGCCGGGGTGGTCGCCTACGACAGCGGCCCGGACTGGATCGTGCTGCGCTTCGCCGACGGCGCCACCTACCGCTACGACCGCCAGCATCCCGGCCTGCTCCATGTCATGGAGATGCAGCGCCTGGCCGCGGCCGGGCGCGGTCTCACCACCTACCTCAATCAACACGTGCGCGACGACTACGCCGCGCGCCTGGATTGAGCGCGCGGCTCACTGCATGACCAGGTCGGCCTGCGCGCCGCCGCGCACCACGCGCAGCACCAGTTGCGCCGGCTTGCGCGCGAAGTTGGCGCGGTAGCTGGCCAGGTCGGCGAACTCGCCGACCGAGGCGGCCACCACGATGTCGCCGCTGGCCAGGCCGTTGCGCGCCGCGCGGCTGCCGCGCGCCACGTTGCCGATCAGCACGCCGGAGATGCCGGACTGGCGCAGCGATTCGGGCAGGTCGGCGAAGGTGGCGCCGCTCAGCCGCGGATCCAGCGACTCGCCGCTGATCGCGCGCGGCTGCTCCTTGAGCGTGGCCTTGAGCTGCAGCGGCTTGCCGTCGCGGCGCACGTCCAGGGTCACGGTGCTGCCCACCGGCTGCAGGCCCTCGTAGTTGTGCAGTGCCTCGGCGCTGTCCAGGCGCTCGCCGTTTGCGGCGACCACCACGTCGCCCGGCTGCAGCCCGGCGGCCGCGGCCGACGAGCCGGCCAGCACCCGCGTCACCAGCGCCCCGCGCGGCGCCGACAGGCCCAGGCCCTGCGCCATCTGCGAGGTCAGGTTCTGCGTCTCGATGCCCAGGGTGCCGCGGATCATCACCCCGTTGTTCTTGATCAACTGGTCGACCACCGCGCGCGCCAGGTTCGACGGGATCGCCAGGCCCAGGCCGATGTTGCCGGCCATGCTGCCCTGCGGGTTGAAACTGGCGGTGTTGATGCCGACCAGCTCGCCGCGCAGGTCCACCAGCGCGCCGCCGGAGTTGCCGGGGTTGATCGAGGCGTCGGTCTGGATGAAGTTCTGGTAGCCCAGGCCGCGGATGCCGTTGCGGCCCATCGCCGAGACGATGCCGGAGGTGACGGTCTGGGTGAAGCCGAACGGGTTGCCGATGGCCGCGACGAAATCGCCCACGCGCAGCTTGTCGCTGTCGCCCAGGCGGATCTCGGTGAGGTTGTCGGCCTTGATCCGGATCAGCGCGATGTCGGTGTCCGCGTCCGAGCCCATGAACTCGGCCTTGAAGCTGCGCCCGTCGGCCAGGGTCACCTGCACGTCGTCGGCGTTCTCCACCACATGGTGGTTGGTCAGCACGTAGCCGTTCTTCGCGTCGATGATCACGCCCGAACCCAGAGACTCGTTGATGCGCTCCTGCGGGATGTCCGGGAACAGGCGGCGCAGGATCGGGTCATTGAAGAACGGATTGCGCACCCGCACCACCTGCTTGGTGTTGATGCTCACCACCGCCGGCATCACCTTCTGCAGCATCGGCGCCAGCGACGGCAGCGGCTCGCCGGCCACCGAGGACGGCAGGCGCGCGGCCGCGGACAGCGGCGGCGGTGCCGCGGCGGGCGCGGCCTCGGCGCGGTTGTCCAGTTGCGCATTGATCGCGGTGGCGGCGAAACCGCCGAAGGCAGCAGCGGCGGTCAGGGTCAGCAGCGTAGGCAGCGGTCGCATGGGTCGGTTTCCGGGGAACGCGGGAGACGTGGGGCAGATGGGCGCGCGTGCGCGTAAATCAAGATGAACGCGCGGCGTTTAACCGCCAGTGAAAGCGCTCTGGTGCCGCCTGCGCAAGGCCGCAACGGCGCTCCGCGTGCGTGGCGCTGCGACAGCGCCGAATCGCGTCGCGGCGACGTTGACAGTGGGCCTGCCCGGCGTTAGCGTTCACGCGTGTCGCAGCCACTACATGTAGCGGTATGGCTTCGGTGCGGCACTAGACATAGGGTTTTCTTCACCAGGACTTCACATCCAGGGGCGCGCTCGGCGGTGCATGACGGGACGGTGACAGGAAGCGTCGCGGAATCAGGGGATTTTTGATCGGTCGAGGGCAGGCGCCGCGTGCGCTGCCGCGGCCGTCGCTGCCGTGCAGCGCAAGTGCGATATAGACAAGACACACGGCGGGTGACCACCCATCCGCTTCATCGGGACAGGTTCGAGGAGAACACAGCAGAATGAGTACGGTGCGCCTGGAAGTCGTCCAGACCGGATCCAAGCACGACCCCATCCCGATGCAGCCGGCGTCGCAGGACATCTGGGACAAGAAGTATCGGCTCAAGACCAAGCAGGGCGATCCGCTGGATGCCGACATCGACGGCACCTACCTGCGCGTGGCGCGGGCGCTGGCCGATGCCGAGGCCACCGACGAGTTGCGTGCCTACTGGTTCGAGCGCTTCACCTGGGCGCTGCGCCGCGGCGCGATCCCGGCCGGGCGCATCACCTCCAACGCCGGCGCGCAGGAACACAAGCCGGCCACCAGCACGATCAACTGCACCGTGTCGGGCACCATCACCGACTCGATGAACGGCATCCTGGAGAAGGTCCACGAGGCCGGGCTGACCCTCAAGGCCGGCTGCGGCATCGGCTACGAGTTCAGCACGCTGCGCCCGCGCGGCGCGTTCGTGGCCGGCGCCGGCGCCTACACCTCCGGGCCGATGTCGTTCATGGATATCTTCGACAAGATGTGCTTCACCGTGTCCTCGGCCGGCGGCCGCCGCGGCGCGCAGATGGGCACCTTCGACGTGTCCCACCCGGACGTGAAGGATTTCATCCGCGCCAAGCGCGAGGACGGGCGCCTGCGCCAGTTCAACCTGTCGCTGCTGATCACCGACGGCTTCATGCAGGCGGTGGAACAGGACGCCGACTGGCCGCTGGTGTTTCCGGTGAACCGCAAGGAAGAGGCCGACATCGATCTGGCCGACGCCAGCGCCGTGGTGTGGCGCGACTGGCCCACGCACCACGACTACATCGTGCGCGACGACGGCCTGGTCGCGTGCAAGGTGTACGGGCACATCCGCGCCCGCCACCTGTGGGACATGATCATGGTCTCCACCTACGACTACGCCGAGCCGGGCTTCATCCTGATCGACCGCGTCAACGAAATGAACAACAACTGGTGGTGCGAGAACATCCGCGCGACCAATCCGTGCGTGACCGCCGATACCTGGGTGCAGACTGCCGAGGGGCCGCGTCAGGTCGCCGATCTGTTGGGAACGCCGTTCCTGGCGCGGGTCGATGGCGGCGACCATGCCACCGGTGCGGAGGGTTTCTTCAAGACCGCGCACAAGCAGGTGGTGCGACTGCAGACGCAGGAAGGTTACGCGCTGCGCCTGACCGCGGACCACCGCGTGCGGCGCGTGGTGCGCCAGACCCGTTGGTCGCTGGACACCCAATGGTGCCAGGCGGATCAACTGGTCGCAGGCGACCGGGTGCTGCTCAACAATCACCGTGCCGGTGCGGAGTGGGGCGGCGCGCGCAGCTATGAGGAGGGTTTCCTCCTCGGCATGCTGGTGGGCGACGGCACGCTCAAGCAGGACGCCGCCGTGTTGTCCGTCTGGCCGCAGGCCGCCGCCGTCAATGCGGCGCCGCTGGCACCGGTGGCGCTGATGGACGAAGCCCTGCGCTGCGCGCGCAGCCTGCCGCACCGTGCCGACTTCGCCGGCTGGAGCGAGGTGCGCGACCGTGGCGAGTACCGCCTGAAGTCGGCCGCCTTGCGCGATCTGGCCCTGGAGCTGGGCCTGCGTCCGGGCGACAAGGCGATCACCCCGGCCGTCGAGAAGACCTCCAGCGATTTCCATCGCGGCTTCCTGCGCGGCCTGTTCGACACCGACGGCTCGGTGCAGGGCAGCCAGGAGAAGGGCGTCAGCGTGCGCCTGGCACAGTCCGACCTGGCGCGGCTGGAGGCAGCGCAGCGCATGCTGTTGCGGCTGGGCATCGCCTCGCAGATCTACCGCGACCGGCGCCCCGCCGGCACGGCGTTGCTGCCCGACGGGCACGGCGGCACGCGTGCCTACGCCACCAAGGCGCAGCACGAACTGGTCGTCAGCGGCGACAACCTCGATGCCTTCGCCCAGCGGGTGGGCTTTGCCGACACCGCCAAGGCCAACCGGCTCAAGGCGCTGCTGTCCGGCTACCGTCGCCAGTTGAACCGCGAGCGTTTCGTGGCGACCGTGCAGTCGGTGGCCGCCGATGGCGTCGAAGACGTCTACGACGTGCAGGTCCCCGGCATCAACACCTTCGACGGCAACGGCCTGCACGCCCACAATTGCGGCGAGCAACCATTGCCGCCCTACGGCGCCTGCCTGCTCGGCTCGATCAACCTCACCACCTTCGTGCGCGAGCCGTTCACCGAGCGCGCCCGCTTCGACTGGGAGGAATACAAGGAAGTGGTGCGGGTGTTCACCCGCATGCTCGACAACGTGGTCGAGGTCAACGGCCTGCCGCTGCAGCAGCAGCGCGACGAGATCATGCGCAAGCGCCGTCACGGCATGGGCTTCCTCGGTCTGGGCTCGACCATGACCATGCTGCGCATGAAGTACGGCAGCGCCGAGTCGTGCGAGTTCACCGAGTCCATCGCCCGCGAAATGGCCGTGGCCGGCTGGGAGACCGCGCTGTCGCTGGCCAAGGAGAAGGGCCCGGCGCCGATCATGCAGGAGACCTTCGAGGTCACCGCGGCGATGCTGCGGCAGCGCCCGGAGATGGCCCGCGACGGCTGGCGCGTCGGTGAGCGTATCGAAGGCCGGTTGCTGCACGCCAAGTACAGCCGCTACATGCAGCGCATCGCCGAGGTGGCGCCGGCGCTGGTCGAGGAACTGGCCGAGGTGGGCGCACGCTTCACCCACCACAGCTCCATCGCCCCCACCGGCACCATTTCGCTGAGCCTGGCCAACAACGCCTCCAACGGCATCGAGCCGAGCTTCGCCCACCACTACAGCCGCAACGTGATCCGCGAGGGCAAGAAGAGCAAGGAGAAGGTGGACGTGTTCTCCTTCGAGCTGCTGGCCTACCGCCACCTGGTCAACGCCAAGGCGATGCCGTTCGCCGAGGACGCCGCCGCGCGCCTGCCGGACTACTTCATCGCCGCCGACGACATCCACCCCAAGGAACACGTGGACGTGCAGGCCGCCGCGCAGAAGTGGGTGGACAGCTCCATCTCCAAGACCGCCAACGTCCCCACTGACTATCCCTACGAGCAGTTCAAGGACATCTACCGCTACGCCCACCAGCAGGGGCTGAAGGGCTGCACCACGTTCCGCTTCAACCCGGCCGCCTTCCAGGGCGTGCTGGTGAAGGAAGCGGACCTGGAGAACACCACCTACCGCTTCGAGCTGGAAGACGGCAGCGTGGTCGAGGTCAAGGGCAACGAACAGATCGAATACGACGGCGAGATGCACACCGCCGCCAACCTGTTCGATGCGCTGAAAGAAGGGTATTACGGCAAGTTCTGACGCCGTCCCGTCTCCTCTTCGCGCCGGCGGAGGGGAGGGCGGCGGTGGAAGCCCTGGAGCGCGGCGCGCCGTGCTTCCCCAACGCTTCCCCACCGTTCGCCGTGTGTCGCCGTTTCCGGCTCCCCGCTTCGCTGCAATCGGTATAGCATCGCCCGCGTGACATAAACACTGACACCCTGAGGAGGGTTTTATGAGCAATGGAAATGGCGTCACGGCGACGCTGACGCAGGTCGCCGAGAACGTGAAAGAAACCGCCACCAACGTCGGCGAGACCATCGCCGCCACCGCCAGCGAGGCCGTCGCCACGGTCAAGCAGACCGCCGAGACCGTGCAGAAGCGCGTGCAGGACCAGGTCGCCAAGACCCGTAAGGCGGTGAAGCAGGCCGAGAAGGCCGTCGCCAAGCGCGCCGAGAAGGCCGGCAAGGCCGTCAAGAAGACCGTCGCCAGCGCGCGCAAGAAGCTGGAAGCGGCCAAGGCCAGCGCCCAGGCCGAAGCGGCCGCGCTGACCAAGGGCGGCAAGAAGACCGCCAAGAAGGCGGCTGCGAAGAAGGCGCCGGCGAAGAAGGCCGCGGCCAAGAAGGTCGCGGCGAAGAAGGCGCCGGCCAAGAAAGTGACCGCCAAGAAGGCCGCGCCGAAGAAGGCGGTCAAGAAGGTCGCCGCCAAGAAGGCCGTGACCAAGAAGTCGGTGGTCGCCAAGAAGAGCGCGGTGAAGAAGGCCGTGGGCGCGCGCAAGGCCGTGGCCAAGAAGGCCGTGGGCAAGGCCGCCAAGGCGGTCAAGAAGAGCACTGCCAAGGTCGCCAAGAAGAGCGCCGCCGTGAAGAAGACCGCCGTGCGCAAGGCCGCCGGCAAGAAGGCCGCGGCCACCCGCGCCAAGAAGTAAGCCGACCCGTCGCACCCTCTCTCCCGTGCGCGGGAGAGAGGCCGGGCCCACGCCCGTCCCGCTCCGCCTTCCAGGAACGCACGCCTCATGGCCATCAAGATCGACCAGAAAATCAAGGGCTACGCCGTCGTCACCCCCGAGGACAAGGCGCGCGACGCCGCCGCCGCGGTGCCCGCCTCGTCGATCGATCGCGCCACCGCCGAGGCCGAAGCGCCGGCGGACAACATCATCCACATGCACGAGCGCATCGAGCGCCCGGACGTGCTGATCGGCAGCACCTACAAGATCAAATCGCCGTTGGTGGAACACGCCATGTACGTGACCCTCAACGACATCGTGCTCAACGCCGGCACCGAGCACGAACTGCGCCGCCCGTTCGAAATCTTCGTCAACTCCAAGTCCATGGAGCACTTCCAGTGGATCGTGGCGCTGACCCGCATCATGTCCGCCGTGTTCCGCAAGGGCGGCGACGTCACCTTCCTGGTCGACGAGATGAAGGCCGTGTTCGACCCCAAGGGCGGCTACTTCAAGGCCGGCGGCGTGTACATGCCGTCGCTGGTCGCCGAACTGGGCAGCATCGTCGAAGAGCACATGAAGTCGATCGGCCTGCTGCACGACCCGGAAATGAGCGATCACCAGCGCGCGCTGATCGCCGAGAAGCGCAAGCAGTACGAAGAACGCTCAAAAAAAAACAGTGAAGTGAGCAAGGCGGTTCCTGCTCCTGCGGGAGAAGGTGCCCGCAGGGCGGATGAGGGTGCGGTGTCCGCCGACTCCACCGCCGACCACGAAGAGGACATCGCCGTCACAGGCGACGGCGCCAGCTTCCCGCCGTCGGCCACGATGTGCCACAAGTGCAACACCAAGGCGCTCGTTATTATGGACGGGTGTGCTACTTGTTTGAATTGTGGGTATTCGAAGTGCGGGTGATTTATGGCTGTAAATAGGGGGAAAAAAGATTCCAGCAACTGGAAAGATCATCCGGTAATAATAGTTATTATCGCTGGTGCCGCAGTTGCGGCGTTCATGATGAGCGTCGTCTTTCCAATGCTCACGACCATTCAGTCACAGAAATTAGAGGCTGCACTGCAAAGATCACAGAGAGATAAAGATGCTATAGAAAATTTAAAGGGTTCTCTTAAGGTGGCGTCTCTTTCCTTGAAGACTGCTGCAAGAGAGCTTGCTAGCCGTGGAGAGGAATTGCGTAGCTTGAGGCTTGGGGCAATGTTCGACCCTATGTCTCCTCTTCCGTATGGCTGGAGATCAGTGCCGATTGGATCAGAGAAGAGCCTTATAAGAACGCGCTACCCAGACAGAAAAATAGAAGATGACGGGGAGGGTATGGTTCGTGTTTCATCGGATCAGTCCCCATTCGATGCTGGCATTTTTTACATATCTGAAAATGGTCTGGTGAAGTTTATCAGATTCTCTCATTATAAGCTTGATTTTGTTAATGGGGAGTTGATAAGCGCAAACAAAGGCGTAGTAACTAGAAAGCTAAGGGATTCTTTCGGTGAGCCGGACTTGGTAAAGAAAGATTCCTTGTGCTGGCTGGGAAGGAATGGCGTTGATTTAGTGCAAGATAAGTTTGCACTTATGATACTCCCAGCTTCAAAATATGTGCTGAATGAGTGTGGAAGTGAAGCTGAGGTTATGGCTGCAAGATTTAAATCCCTTAACTGCCCGGTGCCAAAGGAGCTTCAGAAAATCATTTCAGATTGATTTTTTGCAGTATCGTTTTGATCAAGATTTTTGCGCCAGGTCTATATGGCAAATAGTCTGTAAGAGAGCGCGCAAGCGACAGCGCTCGCCAATGTTGGCGCTACCAAAGCGGAAGCGTCGATTGAAGCGACATCGCCTACTTCACCGGACACCATCGCATCACCAGCCTCGATGTCCTCGAGGAACTATATGGCCAACCCGCCGAGTGCGGAGTACGCAAGCAGCTCGACCATTTGAGTACCGCCCACCAGGCGGTCGTGCACGCGTCGCCTTTTATGGTGCTGACCTCGGCCACGGCCGAGGGCATTGCTGTTCGCTGCGCGGCGATGCGCCTGAATTTTTGCAGGTATTGGAGAACGGGGCCAAGGGCACTTCTTGGTAGCGCCGCCAGTGCACTTCAATACGATCAGGGTCGATATCGATAAAGTAAAAGGCCGCAGGGGGCGGAAAGATGATTCAAGACCAGGAGAGATGGATCTCGGGAGCCATCCTGCTATTCGTGTTCGCGGGTTTTGTGCTCACGGTTGTGCTGGTGCGACGGGCCAACAGGCGGGAGCGCGCGCTGGATGCCCTTCCAGCGGTGCCGATGGCGCGCGTGAGCGTAGGCATGCACTGGGACAGCGATACCAGCATGCCCATCCCCAAGTGGGAGGCCATTGCAGAGGCTGAGCCAGCGGACGCGGGGGCAGACGCGCTGCATGTCTACTGGACCTCTGCCGCGCGACAATGGTTGGAGGTCTTGAACCAGCAGTTGGGAGATCACTATGCGGTGACCGAGTCCGCCGATGACGACGACTACTACGCCTATGTCTCCAATTACTACCCCGAGGGCGGAGAGTATGCGATGTCCTCGGGGATGTTCATCAGGGCCGGCTATGGGCACTTCGTGGTGCCACTCGCGATCATGGACGCGATGGAGCCTGTGATCGCACACGAGCTGACGCATTGCTTGCTGCAGCACCTGCCGATCCCCGCGTGGTTGAACGAAGGTCTGGCGGTCAACACCGAGCACACCATGTTCCCGCATCTGGCCATGCCAAGCACACAGAAGTACTTCCAGCACGAGATCCCGGCCCGCCATGCAGCGTACTGGAATGCGGACAGCATCCAGACGTTCTGGTCCGGAAAGTCGTTCCTGGCGACCGACGATGGCAATGAGCTTTCCTACGATCTGGCCAAGAAGATCACGGCACTCGCCGCCGGGGACGAACCCGCGTTTCGTGCGTTCGTCGCTGAAGCAAGCATGGACGACGGTGGCGTGGCCGCTGCGCAGCACCTAGGCTATCCGCTGGAACGCCTTGTCCAGGCCGTGCTGGGTGAAGGGGATTGGTCGCCGAAGCCGGAGCGTTGGTGTCGGGACGTCGAGCGTGGGCAGTTCTGATCAGACGTCAGGTGCTGCAAGTGATGCACCCGTCGAAGTGCCATTTCAAGTTGCGTCTGGAAGGTGGGGGCGGAACGTTTTGAATGCGTGCCTCTATTTCCGTTTGTGCGCGGTTTGATGGATCATTGCGCCTTAATGCCGTGGACGCGATAGGGATAGGACGACGAGATGGACAACTGCATCACGCGTGTCGATGCCCTCGAAGCCCTATACGGCCAAGCTGTCGAGCGCGCCATACGCAAACAAATCGACCATCTGAATGCCGACTACCAGGCGTTCGTGCACGCGTCGCCGTTCGTGGTGCTGGCCTCGTCCGGCGTCGAAGGATTGGACTGCTCGCCGCGCGGCGATGCACCCGGATTCGTGCAGGTGCTGGATGCGCGCACGCTGGCGCTGCCGGATCGGCCGGGCAACAACCGCGTCGATACGCTGCGCAACCTGCTTCAGGATCCGCGGTTGTCGCTGTTGTTCCTGATTCCCGGCATCGGCGAAACCTTGCGCGTGAACGGGCGTGCCGAGATCCGGGTCGATCCGGACCTGCTGGCGCGGTTCGCAGTCGGCGAGCGCCTGCCGCGCAGCGTGATCGTGGTGCACGTCGAGGCGGTGTACTTCCACTGCGCCAGGGCGATCGTGCGCTCGCAGCTGTGGGATCCGACGCGGTACCTGCCGCGCGATCGCCTGCCCAGCCCCGGCACCATGCACGCACATCTGGCCGATGGCGCGTTCGACGCCGAGACCTACGACCGGGAGTTGCCGCAGCGCACCCGGGACGCGCTGTACTAACTTGACTGGATTGGTATGCGCGCCGCGCCGCGCGCATCACGCCGCCACCGATGTCCCCGGTCATGCCACCCTGCTACGGTACGCCCCTGGTGGGAAGGGGCGACGACGCCGTTCCGGCGCGCAGCGAACGACAGGGGAGTGCGGATGCAGGGAAGTGGGGAACCGTCAGGCGGTTGGGGTGAACTGCTGCTGGTCACGGCAGTCGCGTTCGGGTTGCCGATCTATTGGAGCGCGCTGGCGGTGCTGGCGCCGGTGGTGGAGCCGTCGTTTTCCGACGCGAACCTGTGGGGCATGGTGTTCTACGAGCTGCTGGTACTGGCGTTGTTGCTACCGACGCTGTGGTTCCGCGGCTGGACGCCACAGGCGCTGGGGTTGCAGTGGCAGGCGCGCGACATCGGGGTGGGCCTGGCGCTGTTGGCCGCCTGCGTGGTGGCGACCTATCCGTTGAATCTGTTGAACGACAGCGTGGCGGCGGGGGTGAATCCGTCGATGGACGCGATGGTGGCCGGGCCGCTGTCGGCCGGCGTGGTGGTGCTGGTCTCGCTGCTCAATCCGATCTTCGAGGAAGTGTTCGTCTGCGCCTACGTGATCCGCGCGCTGGAGCGGCGGCACAGCCCGGCGTTCGCGGTGAACGTGAGCGTGGCGATCCGCGCGTCGTACCACCTCTATCAGGGGCCGGTCGGCACCATCGCCATCGTGGTGATAGGGCTGATCCTGGGCTGGTGGGTGGCACGCACCGGGCGGCTGTGGCCGGCGATCGTGGCGCATGCCGCGCTGGACCTGATGGGGTTGATGGCCTACGCCTGACGGACGCGGCACACGCCGGCAGCCGGGCATGCGCCAGCGTGGCGTGGAGCGAATATCGTGCGGTGCCGCCTGCTCGAAGCCGACGAAAGGCGGTCGACCATCCCTGCCAACGGCAGTGCCATCCGGCCGGTCGCTGAATACGCGGCGGCGCCTTGCCGAAACGGTCGGTGGCGTAGACAGCTGCATTCCTGAACAGACCGGCGCTTTCGCGGCAGTACGTCACGCTTTACAGTCGAACGACAAGGACGTGTCGCCCGCTGGACAACGGGGAACGGTCCGGGTTCCCGCTGCTCGATCACCTCGCCTACGGCGCAGCGCCGTGCGCGGCGCGCGCAGCGCGGGCCGCAACGCTTTCAGGGCGAGAAGCGGGATGGCGTCGACCGAGCATCT
Source organism: Xanthomonas sp. NCPPB 3174 (assembly GCF_056725205.1). Classification (NCBI taxonomy): domain Bacteria; kingdom Pseudomonadati; phylum Pseudomonadota; class Gammaproteobacteria; order Lysobacterales; family Lysobacteraceae; genus Xanthomonas; species Xanthomonas sp. NCPPB 3174. Next base: position 612,623 of record NZ_CM161517.1, read on the forward strand.
ACCAGCACCGCATCCGTTGTTCGAGCTGTTGTCCGGCGAGATCAGCGACCGCGAACTGCGCCGCTGCCTGCGCGTGGTGCGTCGGCATCTGGGCATGGACGTGGCGTTCCTGTCGCGCTTCCGCAAGACCGACCGCGTGCTCGATCATGTGGATGGGCCGCCCGACGGGCCGATCCACGAGGGCCAGGTCCTGCCGTTCGCCGATGGTTACTGCATGGGCGTGGCGCGGGGCGAATTGCCGCAGCTCATCCCCGACACCTCGCTGCTGCCGGCGGCGCAGTGCATTCCGGCGACGCGGGAGATTCCGATCGGTGCGCACATGAGCGTGCCGATCCAGGTGGGAGGGCGGATCTACGGCACGCTGTGCTGTTTCAGTTTCCTGCCCAGGCCCGACCTGGGCGAGCGCGACATCGGGATGTTGCGCGCGTTCGCCGAGATCTTCGCGCTGCGCCTGCACGAGGTGGAGGCGCACAAGCTGGAACGGCAGGCGATGATCGACGAGATCGAAGGCGCGCTGGCGGCGGGCGCGCCGCGCATCGTGTTCCAGCCGGTGTTCGCGCTGCAGGGGCTGCGCCTGCATGGATTCGAGTGCCTGTCGCGTTTCGACGTGGCGCCGCAGCGCGGGCCGGCGCAATGGTTCCAGCAGGCCGAACTGGCCGGGGTCGGCATCCGCCTGGAATTGCATGTGCTGGCCAAGGCGCTGGCGCATCTGCGGCGGTTCCCGCCGCAGTACCGGCTCAGCGTGAACCTGTCGCCGGAGTTGATGACCTCCGCGGCGCTGGCGGGCGTGCTGGGCGACGATGCCGAGGTGGCGCGGCTGACCCTGGAGATCACCGAGCACGCCATCGTGCGCAACTACCAGACGCTGGCGCAGGCGCTGGCACCGCTGCGCGAGCGCGGCGCGCAGGTGGCGGTGGACGATGCCGGCGCCGGCTACGCCAGCATGCGCCACATCCTGCAGTTGCAGCCGGACGTCATCAAGCTCGACATGAGCATCACCCAGTGCATCCATTCCGACCGCAGCCGCCGCGCGCTGGCCAAGGGGCTGACCAACTTCGCCCACGAGATCGGTACCCAGGTGGTGGCCGAAGGCGTGGAGACGGCGCAGGAACTGGAAGCCCTGCGCGAACTGCAGGTGGACTTCGTCCAGGGCTATTTCCTGGCGCGGCCGCTGCACGAGGATGCGGCGCTGGCGCTCGCGTTGAAGGAGAGCGGCTAGTGGGGCTTCGGCGTCGCGCGGGCCGCTGAAGCCCGCGTGGCGCCTACCACGGCACCACGCGGCCCAGGTAATCCAGGTAATGCAAACCGCCGCGGCCGTGGGCGGTGTCGATGGTGTCGAGCAGGGGCGGGATGCTGTCGTCGATGGACAGGCGCGCCTGCGGCCCGCCCATGTCGGTGCGCACCCAGCCGGGCGGCTCGGACTTGATCGCATTGTTGCCCGCCTCGTTCATGGCGGCGCAGCCCGACATGCTGCGCGAGCCCGCGCATACGTTTGCGCTCCCCGTGGTCACCGAGCCGATCACGGTGTCGATGCTGTGGCATCCGCGCCTGGAGCACGATGCGGCGCATCGCTGGCTCCGCGGCCTGTTTCTGTCCGAGTTCCGCTCGCGCGTGCCGCTGCGCTGAGTCGCACAGGCCGTTGCTGTCGGGATGCGACATCGGCACTGGTCCGCCGCCGCGGCGATGCCGCACACTTGCCGGCTCAGATCGAAGGCAGGAACAGGCGATGGCACGGCGATACGGATGGAGCGCGATGCTGGTGGGGCTGGTGGCGTTCGCCGCGGCGGCGGCCGGCCCCGCACCCGGCGAATACAGCACCAAGGAAGGCTGGGGCAGCATGCGCGTCACCGACAAGGGCGGTGCGCGCCAGTTCGACCTGTTGTCGGTCGGCGCCAACGGCCACACCTGCTCGCTGTCGGGCACGCTGCAGGGCGACAAGGCGGAGGTAAATGACGCTGGCGACGTGCCGTGCAAGCTCGCCTTCAAGCCGGTGCCGGGCGGGTTCAACGTGGCCGCGCTGACCGAGGAAAGCTGCCGCGACTATTGCGGCATGCGCGCCAGCTTCGAGGGCGACTACCTGCAGTTGCCGGCCGGCTGCACCGCCGTGGCCAGCAGCCGGCGGCGCGAGGCCTATCTGCAGGACTACCGCGGCAAGCGCTACGACAAGGCGCTTGCCGGCATGCAGGCGTTCGCAGGCGAGTGCGGCGGCTTCCTCAACTGGCTCGATCGTGACCGCTTCGCCAACGACCGTGCCATCACCCTGCTGCGCCTGGGTCGGCCGCAGGAGTGCCTGGCGGCGTTGGACGGCACCCTGGCCGGCCGCAGCCGCGACGAGGCCTCGTTCCAGGCGGAACTGGAAAAGCAGAGCACCATGCTGCCGCCCAGCGACTGGGACGCCTACCTGCCGATCGCCAAGTCCACCTGGTTCAACCGCAAGCTGTGCGAGGCGGCCAGGCGCTGACAGACGCTGTGTCGGTACGGCGCGCCGATGGCCGCTGCACCGGGTGCCGTCCGCCGCTGCGAGACGCGGCGCGGTGGCCATGGATGTGCTGCGGTTGGCGTGCGACGCGAGAGACGCCCAGGCCCCTGGCGCCGTTCCATGGCCCGCTGGTCGCCGGGGCGGCGTGGCGTCGGCGGTTGCCGTGGCCGCGGGCGACTGCGCATACTTCCGGCGACCGATGGCGGGTTGGACGCCCTGGAGCAAGGATGATCGATCGACTGCGACGCCTGTTGTCCCGCACCTCGCCACGCGAGGCCGATGCCGCTGGGTCGGAGCCGGCGCCCGACGTGCAACCGGGCCGCGCACTGCAACAGCTGTTGCTGCAGGTGCTGCAGCGCGAGGGGCATGCGGCCAGCTTGCACGACGAGGTCGTCGTGCTCGGCAACGGGCTGCAACTGCGCACCGAACTGGTGGATCTGGCCGAACTGCGCAGCGGCGTGCGCACGGCCAGTTGCATTCGCGTGCATCACGCCAGCCTGTTCGCGGACGGGATCGTCGAGTTCCAGCATTCCATCGGCGAGGACACCGAGGCGAGTCTGGCCTCGGGCTTCACCACCTGGGCGCGTACCGATCTGGTGGCGCTGTCGGAGGCGGTGGCGGCGCCGGCAGAGGCCCGCTGCATGACGTTGCAGATGGAGTTCCCCGCCTCGGCCACGACCGAGGCCGCGGTGCGGCGCACGGTGGTGCTGGGGCCGGTGGCGCACATGAACGGTGACGCGGCCCGGGCCGCGGCGGGCGACGACACGGAACACGCGTTCTGCCCGTGCTGTCTGTTCACCAACAGCCTGGATGCCTTGATGCCGTTGCTGCAGCGGGATCAGCGCATGCTCGGCATCCGCCTGTTCGCCTCGCGCGACGCCGACGGCGAGGTCGCGGCCGACTGCCGGGTCAACGGCGAGGACTTTCCGGACGGCGTGGCCTGCCTGCGCCGTTATGCCGAGACCTGGCCGGCGCTGGGCGCCTTGGAGTTCCGCAAGCAGTACGCGGTGGTGCGGCTGCCGGAGCCGGTGGTGCCGGATACCGCGCACTGACGCGCAGTCGGGCATCGCCCGCGCACGCCAGCAAGGCACGCCATCCTAGGCTGCGGCGGCATTCGTCGACGCAGCCGGCAGCGCCGAGGCCACGATGCCATGCAGTTGCGCGGCCAACGCCTTGCGGTCGCTGCCCGGCGCCACCGCGATCGGCGCGTGGAAGGTCACCCTGACCACCGCACCGGACAGGCGCAGGAAGTGCGCGACGTGCGCACCGGCCTGCATCTCGCCGTAGAAGGCATAGGCATCGCGATCGCCGCCCTGCGCCAGCGGCTGCCCATCGACGCTGCGCACCTCCAGCGTGAACGGCTGCAGCGTCCAGCGTCGCGCGTCGGGGTCGGCACTGAGGAACAGCGAGAACAGGCTGGACTTGAACGGCGCAACGCGCTCGCCGGAGGAGGTGGTGCCCTCGGCGAACAGCACCACATCGTGATCCGGGCGCAGTTGCGCGGCGACCGCGGCCGCCACCGCCGCAGCATCCTGACGACGCCGGCTGATGAACACGGTCTGCGCCAGCGCGCCGATGTGGCGCATGCCCGGCCAGCGTTCCATGTCGTTCTTGGCGATGAAGCGCGCGCGCAGCAGGCTGCCCAGCACTACGATATCGAAGTGGGAGATGTGGTTGCCGACGAACAGCGTGCCGCCCGCGTCGCGCGGCGTGCCCACCACCTCCACGCGAATCCCCAACGCGCGCCGCAGGCAGCCGAACCACAGCCGCGGCAGCACGAACGCGGCGCGGCCGCGGGTGAAGCGCATCAGCAGCCACTGTGGCGGGATCAGCAGCAGGCTGGCAGCGATGCAGACGGCGAGCCGGACGATGGCGCGCACGCGGCCAATCGGGGCGTCTGTTGCGTGTCGGGGCGAAGCGGAAGGCATGGGGATCGCAGGTGAGGGTACGGTCGGCACGCGCGGCGGCGCGCCCGCGGCGATGGTAGCCGAGGCGTGTGTACTTCAGCATCCTGCCGGCGGTCCGGCGCGCGCTCTCTGCTCCGCGCGTCGCGGCTGAAGCCGCTCCCACAGGGGCCGGCGATGTGCTGGCTGGGGGCACTGTGGGAGGGACTTCAGTCCCGACTGCTTCCAGGAACGAATGGCTGACCTGCTTCGTTCGTCGCGGCTGAAGCCGCTCCTACGAGTCAACCGCGCTCACCGATCCATGGCAAGTGACTAGCGGTGCGCCGATGCCGCGCTTGCAGAGTCTGCTGGGGTCGCCGGCTCAGCGCGCGCTGTCGCCTGTGTGCAGTCCGCACGCTGTGAGATGGCGAACGATGTCAGCGTCCAGTCATGCATGGACGCTGCCTCAACGCCGTAGATCCACGATTGGCGCAGGCCGTCGATGCAGCTTGCGATGGCGATGCTGTCGCCGGGCGCGCCCTGGTCGGGCAGCGGCAGCGCTACCGGCGCCTTGGTCGGCACGCCGTGCAGCGCACGTGCGTAGGTCAGCACCAGCGGGCCGAGTCGCTCCAGGTTCTGGGCCCGCGCCGGGCCGGCGTCCGATGGCCGATGCTTCGCCAGCCAATCGCGCACCTGCCGCCATTCGGGCGTGCCCGCGGCGTAGGTGTTGGTACTGGACACGCGCAGGCTGTCCGGCACGTCCGGCGCCGCGTGCGTCGCCAGGGGCAGCAGGGCGAGCAGCAGCGGGCCCATGACCCATCCGCTGCGCCGAGCGCGTCGTTGACTGGTCAAGACAGCACAACCGTTGCGCCTGTGCATCCGCCCGCTCCCTGCTGGTTGCCGATGGCGCGACGATAGCACCATCGGCGGCCACGTCTTCCCGCATGGCGCCGGCCGCGCTGACGCTTAGCGCTTGCCGGGACGATCGGCCAGCGACGCCTGCAGCGCGGTGGCCAGTGCGGCGTCGCCGCTGACCAGCGCATTCCAGCGCAAGTCCAGGCCCTTGCGCCGGCCTTTCTCGGTGAGCTTCAGGCCTTCCGGATCCACGGTCAGGGTGTAGTGCACGCCGTCGATCTCCAGTGCGCGGCGCAGGGGTTTGTCGAGCGGGGTCATGCGGCGGCTCCCGTTTTCACGATGCGACGAGCGTAGCGGGGCCAAGGTGACGGCAGGTTCTGCAGGCGCGCCGGATGAAGACGCTAAAAATCGCCACCTACAACGTCAACGGTATCCGCAGCCGCTTGCCGCAACTGCTGCAGTGGTTGCAGCGCGAGGCGCCGGACATCGTCGGGCTGCAGGAACTCAAGAGCGTGGATGCCGGCTTCCCGCTGGCCGAGTTGCATGCCGCCGGCTACGGTGCGGTGTGGATGGGGCAGTCGGGCTGGAACGGCGTGGCGCTGCTGGCCAGGGGCTGCGACCCGGTCGAGAGCCGGCGCGGCCTGCCCGGTGATCCGCGCGACACCCAGAGCCGCTACATCGAGGCGATGGCGCACGGTGTGCTGGTCGGCTGCCTGTACCTGCCCAACGGCAATCCACGCCCGGGGCCGAAGTTCGACTACAAGCTGGACTGGTTCGCGCGGCTGCAGCGGCATGCGCAGCACCTGGTGGCGTTGCCGCATCCGGTGGCGCTGATCGGCGACTTCAACGTGGTGCCCACCGATGCGGATATCTACAACCCGGCGTCGTGGCGGCGCGACGCGTTGCTGCAGCCGGAGAGCCGCCAGGCCTATGCGGAGTTGCTGGCGCAGGGGTGGACCGACAGTCTGCACGAAGTGCACGGCGAGCACCGCGTGTACACGTTCTGGGATTATTTCCGCCAGCACTGGCAGCGCGATGCCGGGCTGCGCATCGACCACCTGCTGCTGAATCCACCGCTGGTCGCGCGCCTGCGCGACGCCGGCGTGGACCGCTGGGTGCGCGACCTGCCGCATGCCAGCGACCATGCGCCGACCTGGGTCGCGCTAGGCCCGGCGCCGGCTCGCGGTGCAGCCAAATCGTCGGCCAAGCCGAGGCGCAGTGTCGAGGGCGCTGGAAGCAAGACCGCGCGCGGCGCTGCGAAGAAGACCGCACGTGCATCCGCGTCTGGCGCCGCGCCTTTGGCGGCGAAGACGACAGCGCGGCCCAAGCGCAAGACGACGACCAAGGCCGCGGCGACATCGGCGCAGCCGGCGCCGGCAACAAAGAAGACAAACGCGACAAAGACGAAGACGCCGAAAGCGCGCAAGGAGCCCGCTGCGAGCGCGGTGCCGCCGACGCCCGCGCGCGGCGGCAAACGCCGCAAACCCTCCCTTCTCCCATCGGGAGAAGGTGGCGCGTAGCGCCGGATGAGGGTACGGCGAAGCGGGGAAGGTACCGACCCCGCGCTACCGCCGCGTCCCGGCGGCTTCTCTTACTTCAACATCTCGGTAAACGCGCGATCGGCCTCGATCACGTCCGGCAGCGCGGCGAACAGCGCGTCCAGATCCACGTCGTCCAGCAGCGGGCCGGCCACCGCCTGCCGCGCCTGCTCGTTGGCGCCGCCGTGGCGCTGCAGCGCGTCGGCGACCAGCGCGGCCTGGGCGACGACCTTCGGCATCGGCTCGCCTTCCGGCGCCTGCAGCGGCCGCGCCTGGAAAGCGATGGCGGTCTGGATCACCTGCGGCAGATGCCAGCGCCGCGCCAGCTCGGCGCCCACTTCCGGGTAGCCGAAGCCCAGTTGCACGGTCTCGTCGGCGGCGCGGCCGCTGGAGGAGGCGTCCGGGTGCAGTTGCGCGGCGTAGTCGGGCGCGCCGGTCTGGATCAGCAGTTCGCCGATGTTGTGCATCATGCCGCAGGTGAACGCGGTCTCCGCGTCCAGGCCCTTCTGCCGCGCCAGCAGCCGGCACACGCCGGCCACTTCGAAGCTGTGCAGCCAGAACGCGCGCAGGTCGAAATGCGCCGGCGCATGGAACGCGCCGGTCACCGAGGAGGCCAGCACCAGGGTGCGCAAGGTGTTGAAGCCCAGGCGCAGCGCCGCGTCTTCCACCGTGGTGGAGTCGCGCGCGCCGCGGAAGCGCGCCGAATTGGCCAGCCGCAGCACCTTGGCCGCGATCACCGGGTCCCGTTCGATGTTGCGCGCCACCGTGTCCAGGCTGGTGCCCGGCGCATCGAACTGCAGGATCAGGTCCTGCGCCACCTGGGGAATGGTCGGCAGGGTGTGCAACTGGTCGAACAGCGCCTCTAGCTTCATGGGGACCCTCGGAACGGAACGGGAGGCGGGCAGGGCCGGCAGCCGGCCGCGCCGCCACGGTGGCGGAATGCGCGCATCCTACCGATTCGCGATGGCCGGCGTGTGGAAAACCGGCCCCGCGGCGACGGCCGCGCCCTGCTGCAGCGGAGGACGCGGCTCAGCCGGCGCCGCGCACGCGCAGGGTCAGGCCCTTGAGGAAGTTGCGCAGCAACTGGTCGCCGCACAGGCGGAAATTCTTGTGTTCCGACTGCCGGAACAGCGCCGACAGTTCCGGCTTGGACACCGGGAAACCGGCGGCGTCGAAGATCTGGTGCATGTCCACGTCCTTGAGCTGGAACGCCACGCGCAGCTTCTTCAGCACCACGTTGTTGGTGATGCGCGCCTCCACCGGGCGCGGCGGCAGGCGCTCGTCGCGGCCGCGGTAGTGGAACACCAGCCCGTCCAGCACATGCGCCAGCACCGCGTCGCTGCATTCGACCAAGCCGTCTTCGTCCTCCTTCTTCAGCCACGCCGGGATCTGCGCCTTGTCGATCGCGAACGCGGGGTCGGCGAGGTGCGCCAGATCGACGATCTTCTGGTCGCTCAGGTCGAGCATGTAGCGGATGGAGCGCAGGATGTCGTTGTTGAGCATGATCGGTGCAGGAGTGCCGGCAGGCCCGGCGAGGGGCGCTAGTCTAGGCGCTGGTCCACATCGGTGCGTAGACCGCGCAAGCCAGGCCAGGGTTGCGGTTCACCGAGGGTGTGTACGCGACGATGCCGGCGGCGCGGTTGCATCCACCGACGCATGCGCCATCATCGGGGCATGGACCATCCGATTCCCAAGCCGAACGCCGTGTCCGCGCTCAATCCGCGCCAGGAGCAACTGGTGGCGCTGGTGCGCCAGCAGGGCTATGCCGAGGTGGAAGGGCTGGCGGCGCGTTTCGAGGTGACGCCGCAGACCATCCGCCGCGACCTGACCCTGCTGTGCGAAGCCGGCGTGCTGCGCCGCTACCACGGCGGGGTGAGCCTGCCGTCGAGCGTGGAGAACCTGGCCTACGCGGCGCGCAAGTCGCTGCAGGCGCAGGAGAAGCGGCGCATCGCCACGTTGTTGGCGCAGCACATTCCCGACGACGCCTCGTTGTTCATCAACATCGGCACCACCAACGAGGACGTGGCGCGCGCGCTGATGGGCCACAGCGGCCTGCGCGTGATCACCAACAACCTCAACGTCGCGGTGATGATGAGCGCCAACCCCAGCTTCGAGGTGATGGTGGCCGGCGGGCGCGTGCGCGGCCGCGACCAGGGCGTCACCGGCGAGGCCACCATCGAGCTGATCCGCCAGTTCAAGGTGGATTTCGGCGTGATCGGCATCTCCGGCATCGATCCGGACGGCACCCTGCTGGACTTCGACTTCCACGAGGTGCGGGTGGCGCAGGCGATCATCGAGCACTCGCGGCAGGTGTTCCTGGCCGCCGACCACAGCAAGCTCGGCCGCAACGCGATGGTCCGGCTGGGCCCGATCGGGCGGGTGCACGCCTGGTTCACCGACCGCGCGCCGCCGGCCGAGCTGGCCGCGGTGCTGGAGGCGGCCGGCACCCGCGTGTTCGTCGCCGAGGGCGATGCGGCCGACCAGGGCGCGCCGCTGGACGCGGCCGCGGACTGAGCGAGGCCGGTCCTGCCGTCGTCGCCAGGGCGGCCACAGGACTGTGTTCGGATTGTTTCGTTAATGTTGCGTGATGTGGCGCGATCATCGCGCCGCAGCGGCCCGGCGCGCCCGCTCGGCTGTCTCTGACCTAAGCCACTGGCCGATTACGGCGGGTTTGCAGGACGCCGTCGACGCCACGCTGCAGTGCAGCGTGATATGTTCGGAAATGTTCGTTTACGATCTTTTCGTCCTCAGTCCTGACCCCGGCCGGTTGCCGGGTCCGGGCACGACACTTCCGGAGTCGGCTATGCGTGAGACCTACGATGTGCTGGTGGTCGGTGGCGGCATCAACGGCGTGGGCATCGCCCGCGACGCGGTGGGCCGCGGATTGTCGGTGTGCCTGTGCGAGCGCGACGACCTAGCCGCGCATACCTCCAGCGCCAGCACCAAGCTGATCCACGGCGGCCTGCGCTACCTGGAGCAGTACGAGTTCGCCCTGGTCGGCAAGGCCCTGGCCGAGCGCGAGGTGCTGCTGCGGCTGGCCCCGCACATCATCTGGCCGCTGCGTTTCCTGCTGCCGCACCAGCCGCACCTGCGCCCGGCGTGGATGATCCGCACCGGCCTGTTCCTGTACGACCACCTCGGCCGCGGCCGCCGCACCCTGCCGGGGTCGCGACGCCTGGCGCTGCGCACGCACCCGGTGGGCGCGCCGCTGCGCGAGGAGTTCCGCACCGGTTTCGTCTATTCCGACGCCTGGGTGCAGGACGCGCGGCTGGTGGTGCTCAATGCGATGGACGCCGCCCAGCGCGGTGCGCGCATCCTCACCCGCACCCGCTGCGTCGGCGCGCGCCGCGTGGATGGCCTGTGGCAGGTGCAGTTGCAGCATGCAGACGGTCGCCGCGAGGAGCTGCGCGCGCGGTCGCTGGTCAATGCCGCCGGGCCGTGGGCGGTGCAGTTCCTGGACGAGGTGGCGCACGTCGGCCACGACCACGCGCTGCGCCTGGTCAAGGGCAGCCACATCGTGGTGCCGCGGCTGTTCGAGCACGACCACGCCTACATCTTCCAGCAGCCGGACCGGCGCATCGTCTTCGCCATTCCCTACGAGCAGGACTACACCCTGATCGGCACCACCGACGTCGACTACCGCGCCGACCCGGCCGCGCCGCGCATCGACGGCGAGGAGACGCGCTACCTGTGCGAGGCGGCCAACCGCTACTTCCGCAAGCAGATCGCCCCGGACGACGTGGTGTGGAGCTACAGCGGCGTGCGCCCGCTGCTCGACGACGAGGAGGACAACGCCGCCGAGGTCACCCGCGACTACCTGCTGGAACTGGACACGCGCGATGGTGCGGCCCTGCTCAACGTGTTCGGCGGCAAGCTCACCACCTACCGCAAGCTCGCCGAGGAGGCGGTGGACCGGTTGACCGCGCATGCCGGGCGCAAGGCGCCGGCCTGGACCGCGCACGGTGCGCCGCTGCCCGGCGGCGAGCGCAGCGACATCGCCACGCTGGCGCGCGAGTTGCACGCGGCACGGCCGTGGCTGCCCGAGGCCACCGCGCAGCGGCTGGCGCGCAACTACGGTACCCGCGCGGACACGCTGCTGGGCGATGCCGCCTCGCTGCAGGACCTGGGCCAGCACTTCGGCGCCGACCTGTACCAGGCCGAGGTCGACTACCTGCGCGAGCACGAATGGGTGGTGGAGGCCGAGGACTTGCTGTGGCGGCGCAGCAAGCTCGGCCTGCGCGTGGACCCCGCCGGACGTCAGCGCCTCGTTGCCTACCTGCAACAGGCGCCGGCCACGCTGGCCGCGGCACCGGCGTGATCGAAACGCTGCCGTCGGCCCGGTTCGGGCCGCGGCGGCGCGTGCACAATCGCGCTGCGCCCGGCACCCGCCGCGGCGCACGAACCTGGACGCAACCGTGGAGGGTGGCAGGCATGGGTGGATCGACAGCGGCAACGACGGCAGGCCGGGAGGCATGGGCATGAGCCGGCAACTGGTGGGCGAACTGATTTCCGAGGCGATCGCGATGTTGATCATCATCGCCTTCGGCTGCTCGGTGGCATGCATGTACGTGCTCTACGACCCCAGCCCGTACCAGCACGCCTACTGGGGCGTGTGCATCGCCTGGGGCCTGGCGGTGACCATCGCCATCTACGTCACCGGCTCGGTGTCCGGCACCCACGCCAATCCGGCGGTGACCCTGGCGCTGGCGCTATACCGCGGCTTTCCCTGGCCCAAGGTGCTGCCGTACTGGGTCGCCCAGGTGATCGGTGCGTTCCTCGGTGCGTGGATCGTCTACCTGCTGTTCGCGCCGGTGATCGACCACTACAACCAGGCCCAGCATCTCACCCGCGCCGGCGGCGGTGCGGCCGGGGTGTTCTTCACCGCGCCGGGCCTGGCGATCACGCCGATGCACGCGCTGCGCGACCAGGTGATCCTGACCGCGTTCCTGATCTTCGGCATCTTCGCCATCACCGAGCGCTACAACGAGGCCGCGCCCACCGCCAATTCCGGTGCGCTGATCATCGGCCTGCTGGTGGCCACCATCGGCGCGTCGATGGGCTATCTGGAAGCCTGGGCGATCAATCCGGCCCGCGACTTCGGCCCGCGCCTGTTCGCCTACGTCGCCGGCTGGGGCTCCTCGGCGCTGCCGTCGGCCGACAATTACTGGTGGATCCCGATCGTCGGCCCGCTGATCGGCGGCGTGATCGGTGGCGCCGCCTACCAGTGGCTGATCTATCCGTTCCTGCCGGCACGGGTGAAGGCGCTGGAGGAAGAACAGGCCGCCGCGCGCCGCGGCTAGCGCGCCGGCAGCGCGTTCGTTTCCGCGCGCGGCGTGCGCGCGTCCCTACTTCCCCGTTGGCGCCGCGCCCGTGCGCGCGGCGTGCATCCCGCAGGAGTCTCCGATGGAAAAGCAGTTCATCCTGGCCATCGACCAGGGCACCACCAGTTCGCGCGCGATCCTGTTCGACCGCCAGGGCCGCATCGTCGGCATGGCGCAGCGCGAGTTCTCGCAGATCTTCCCGCAGCCGGGCTGGGTCGAGCACAACCCGCGCGAGATCATGACCAGCGTCTACACCACGATCACCGAGCTGCTCAACAACCACCAGGTGGACGCCAGCGCGATCGCCGGCATCGGCATCACCAACCAGCGCGAGACCGCGGTGGTGTGGGACCGCGCCACCGGCCAGCCGATCTACAACGCCATCGTCTGGCAGTCGCGACAGACCAAGGACATCTGCGACCAGCTCAAGGCCGACGGCCACGAGGACTTGGTGCGGGCCAAGACCGGCCTGCTGATCGATGCGTACTTTTCCGGCACCAAGGTCAAGTGGATCCTCGACCACGTCGAAGGTGCACGCGAACGCGCGCAGCGCGGCGAGCTGGCCTTCGGCACCATCGACAGCTGGCTGATCTGGAACCTCACCGGCGGCAAGGTCCACGTCACCGACTACACCAACGCCTCGCGCACGCTGCTGTACAACATCCATGAGTTGCGCTGGGACGAGGAACTGCTGCAGCTGCTCGACATCCCCGCCTCGATGCTGCCGGAGGTGCGCTCGTCCAGCGAGATCTACGGCGACACCCAGGGCCAGTATTTCTATGGCCATGCCGTGCCCATCGCCGGCATCGCCGGCGACCAGCAGGCGGCGCTGTTCGGCCAGGCCTGTTTCGAGCCGGGCATGGCCAAGAACACCTATGGCACCGGCTGTTTCATGCTGATGAACACCGGCGAGAAGGCGGTGGCGTCGAAGAACGGCCTGCTCACCACCATCGCCTGGGGCGTGGACGGCAAGGTCGAGTACGCGCTGGAAGGCGCGATCTTCGTCGCCGGCTCGGTGGTGCAGTGGCTGCGCGACGGCCTGCGCATGCTCGGCAAGGCCAGCGATTCGCAGGCCTATGCCGAGCGCGCCGGCGACAACGACGGCGTGTACTTCGTGCCGGCCTTCGTCGGCCTGGGCGCGCCGTACTGGCGCAGCGACATCCGCGGCGCGGTGTTCGGCCTGACCCGTGGCACCACCAAGGAACATTTCATCCGCGCCGCGATCGAATCGATGGCGTACCAGACGCGCGACGTGCTGACCGCGATGCAGGTCGATTCGGGCATCGAACTCAAGGAACTGCGCGCCGACGGCGGCGCCATCGCCAACGACTTCATGGCGCAGTTCCAGAGCGACATCCTGGACGTGCCGGTGCTGCGCCCGGAGGTGGCCGAGACCACCGCGCTCGGTGCGGCCTACCTGGCCGGCCTGGCCACTGGCTTCTGGAAGGACCGTGCGGAAATCGCCCAGCAGTGGGCGGTGGACCGCCGCTTCGAGCCGGACATGCCGGCCGAGCGTCGTGAGGCGCTGTATGCCGGTTGGCAGCAGGCGGTGGAGGCGACGATGGGCTTCCGGATTCGTTGAGGCGAGCAAAACACGTAGGGCGGTTTCAACCGCGACTGGGCGTTCCTGGGAAAGTCTGGTCGCGGCTGAAGCCGCTCCTGCGACGGCGGATTCTCTCCGCTCGGCGATGATTCAGACGTATTGCGTCGGCCCATGCGGACCCGGCACCGGGGCGTCGACGTCGCCGACCGGGTCCTGGATCGGCGGGATGGTCGGATCGATCGGCTGGTCGGGGGTCGGGTCGATCGGGCGATCCGGAGTCGGGTCGACGCCCGGGTTCGGGACCTGGCCCGGCACCTCGTTCGGTGGCTGCTGCGGATCCTGGCCGGGATTGGGGGATTGCATGTGCATGGGCGTCTCCGTGCGATGAGGGTCCAGCGTGCGCGCTGGGCCGGTGGTTGCGGGTGAAGCGCACGGCAACGGTGGATGAAAGGCGGGCCAATCCGCGCACCTCGCCGTCGCGATCGGGAGGCTTGTCGCTGGCGCCGACTCCAACGCTCCGGCATGCTGGCGCCGCATGCGCCACTACGACCTGGTCATCTTCGATTTCGACGGCACTCTGGCCGATTCGTTTCCCTGGTTCCTGGCGACCATCAACGGCGTCGCCGACGAATTCGGCTTCCGCCGCTTCGACCTGGCGCGGCTGGACGAGATCCGCAGCCTGAGTGCCCGCGAGCTGATGGCGCGCAGCGGCCTGCGCTGGTGGCGGGTGCCGGCGGTGGCGCAACGCATGCGCGCGCTGATGAGCGCGCAGATCGAGCGCATCGCGCTGTTCGACGGGGTCGCCGAACTGCTCGCGCAGTTGGCGCAGGCCGGCGTGCAGCTGGCCCTGGTCACGTCCAACAGCCACGCCAACGTCGCGCGCGTGCTCGGCCCGGCGCTGCTCGCGCAGTTCCGCGACGTGCGCTGCGGCGCGGCGGTGCTGGGCAAGCGCCGCAAGCTGCGCGCCAGCCTGCGCGCCTGCGGCGTTCCCGCCGCGCGGGCGCTGTGCGTGGGCGACGAGATCCGCGATGCCGAGGCCGCGCGCCAGGCCGGCATCGCCTTCGCCGGCGTGGCCTGGGGCTACACCTTGCCGACCGCGTTGCAGCCGCACACGCCGCTGCCGTTGCTGCAGCGACCGGACGCGCTGCGGGCGCTGGTGCTGGGTACCGGTGTCTGCGCGGAGCCGCATCTGGCGCAGGCAGGCGAGCGCGGCGCCTGCGCAGCCATGGGCAGCGACGCATGACGTGGCTGCCCTATGTGGTCGCAGGCGTGATCGCTTCCGTCTTCCTCGGCAGCGCCGCCCTGTCGATCGGCGCGCTGCATCGCATGGGGCGCAACCAGGTGACGCACCTGCTGGAGGCTTCGTTCCGCGAGCAGGCGTTTCCGGGTGAGCACGGGCCGTTGCGTGGCAGCGACCTGACCGTGGTCAAGCGATCCAAGCAGACCATCGAGGGCAGCTACGGCCATGTGTATTCGATCGCACCGGGTGCCGCGCTGCAGACCGCCGATGCGTTCTGGTACTGCGTCGGGCCAGGACCGAGCTGGTTCCTGGCCATTCCGGTGGTGACGTCGGGCTTCGGCGAGGCGCAGGTGCGCTGGATCGTGCGGCCGATGACCGAGGGGCGCATGCGCGTGGCGCTGCAGTTCGACCGCAAGGCGACCCGCCTGGCCTTCGGCACGCGGCCGGCTGCGCGCTGAGTCCACCGACCCGAGCGAGGCAGCCAGGCGCGCACGGCGCGAAGGGACCTGCCGATCGCGTCCTCGCGCCGTTCCTTTGTCCTCGGCGTGCCCGGTGGCATGCGCCATGACCGACGCCGCGGAATCCAGAGGCGCATCGAGTGCCATCGGGCCTCGGCCCCGCCATGCGCCGGCTGGCTCGGCCGGACGCCGAGCGGAATTGCTGCGCTGCAGGTTGATTGTTCACTTGTGATTGCTATATTCATATGCGAACAGTCGCCGTGCCATCGCCATCCCGGGCGTGCATGCTGCGGCCTTCCTTCATCGCGCCCGACCCCGGGCAGAGGCGTGCCATGCGTGACCCCAGCAACTTCCGTCCCTCGCGCGTCCGTGGGCGATCCGCTGTGGTCGTCGTTTCGGGCGTGCGCGCATGGCGCTGAGCGCTGTCGCCGCCGACGCCACCCTGGCGCCGCGCGCGCTGGGCCGCAGTGGCGTGCAGTTGTCCACCCTGGGCTTCGGCGCCGCGCCGATCGGCAATCTATACGCCGAGGTGGACGATGCAGTGGCGCTGGCCGCAGTGGCCGACGCCTATGCCGCCGGCATCCGCCATTTCGACACCGCGCCGTACTACGGCTACGGACTGAGCGAGCAACGCCTGGGGCAGGGCCTGCGCGGGCTGCCGCGCGCCAGCTACACGCTCTCGACCAAGGTCGGCCGCTGCGTCTACGACGATGCCGCGGCCGCGCCCGGGCGCGATGGCTTCGCCGTGGTCGGGCGCCGCGCCGAATTCGACTACAGCCGCGACGGCGTGCTGCGTGCGTTCGAAAGCAGCCTGCAGCGGCTCGGTACCGATCACGTCGATGTGTTGCTGCTGCACGACATCGGCCGCCTGACCCACGGCGAGCGCCATCCGGCCATGCTGCGGCAGGCGCTGGACGAAGCGCTGCCGACGATGGCCGCGCTGAAGGCGCAGGGCGCGTGCCGGGCGATCGGCATCGGCGTCAACGAGGAAGACGTGGCGGTGGAACTGATGCCGCTGTTCCCGCTCGACTGCGTGATGCTGGCCGGCCGCTACACCTTGCTCGAACAGCACGCCGCGCAGCGGATCATGGCGCAGGCGCTGCAGCGGCAGGTCGGCATCCTGGTGGCCGGGCCGTACAGTTCCGGCCTGCTGAGCGATGCGCGCGGGCCGGGCGAGACCTACAACTACGCGCCGGTGGATCCGGCCACGCTGCAGCACGCGCAGCGCCTGTTCGCGGCCTGTGCGGCGCACGGCGTGGACGTGGGCGCGGCGGCGCTGCAGTTCCCACTGGCCCATCCGGCGGTGAGCGCGGTGGTCGCGGGCATGCGCACGCCGGCGGAAGTGGCCAGCGCCGCTACGCGCCTGCGCGCGGCGATTCCCGCGGCGCTGTGGCAACAGCTGCGCGACGACGACCTGCTGCGCGCTCCGGCGCCCACGCCGTGACCATCATCGACGCCCATGTGCATTTCTGGCGCCTGGCGCGTGGCGACTATGCCTGGCTGACCCCGGACCTGGGCGTGCTGTACCGCGATTACCTGCCCGAGGACCTGGCCGCGACGCTCGACACGCACGGCGTGACCGCGCTGGTGGCGGTGCAGGCGGCGCAGAGCGAGGCGGAAACCCGCTATCTGCTGCAGCTGGCGCGGACCGAGCCGCGCATCGTCGGCGTGGTCGGCTGGGTGGATTTCGACACCGCCGACGTCGCCGCGCGCATCGCCGCGCTGTGCGCCGACGGCGCCGGCCTGCTCAAGGGGCTGCGGCCGATGGTGCAGGACCTGGCCGATCCGCAGTGGCTGGCGCGGCCGCAGCTGGATGCGGCCTTCGACGCGCTGCTGCAACACGGCCTGGCCTTCGACGCGCTGGTGCGTCCGCTACACCTGCCGGCGCTGCTGGCACGGCTGCAGCGTCACCCTCACTTGCGCGTGGTGCTGGACCATGCCGCCAAGCCCGCCATCGGCGGTGCCGACTTCCGGGCCTGGGCCGATGGCGTGGTGCAACTGGCGCAGCACCCCAACGTGGTGTGCAAACTGTCCGGCCTGCTCACCGAACTGCCGGCCGATGCCGCCCTCGACACTCCGCTGCTGGCGCCCTACGTGGCGCACCTGTTCGCCTGCTTCGGCGCGCAGCGACTGCTGTGGGGCAGCGACTGGCCGGTGCTGACCCAGCGTGCCGACTACCCCGCGTGGATGGCGCTGGCGCAGGCCTGGGTCGCGCAGCATGCCGCCGGCGCCGCGGAGGCGGTGTTCGCCGGCAATGCGCGGCGCGTCTATCGCCTGTCCGATCCGATTGCTTCCTCCCCCACCTGGAGTCCCGCCCCATGACCACCTTCGCGTCCGTTTCCGGGAGCCGCGCATGAGCGGCCGTCTGCAAGGCAAGCGCTGCCTGATCACCGCCGCCGGCGCCGGCATCGGCCGCGAGAGCGCACTGGCCTGCGCGCGCGAAGGCGCGCAGGTGCTGGCCACCGACATCGATGCCGCCGCGCTGCAGGCGCTGGCCGCCGAGTCCGACGGCATCGTCACGCAGACGCTGGACGTCACCGATCCCGCCGCGATCCAGGCGCTGGTGGCGGCGCAGCCGACCTTCGACGTGCTTTTCAACTGCGCCGGCTACGTGCACCAGGGCAGCATCCTCGAGTGCGACGCGTCGGCCTGGAAGCGTTCGTTCGCGATCAACGTCGATGCGATGTACTACCTGTGCCAGGCGGTGCTGCCGGGCATGCTCGCGCAGGGCCGCGGCAGCATCGTCAACATGTCCTCGGTGGCGTCCAGCATCAAGGGCGTGCCCAACCGCTTCGCCTACGGCGTGACCAAGGCGGCGGTGATCGGCCTGAGCAAGGCCATCGCCGCCGACTACGTGGCCAAGGGCATCCGCTGCAACGCGATCTGCCCCGGCACGATCAAGACGCCGTCGCTGGGCGAGCGGGTCAAGGCACTGGGCGGCGACGAGCAGGCGGTGTGGAAGAGCTTCACCGACCGCCAGCCGATGGGCCGCCTGGGCGACCCGCGCGAGATCGCGCAACTGGTGGTGTACCTGGCCTCGGACGACTCCTCGTTCACCACCGGCCAGACCCACATCATCGACGGCGGCTGGTCGAACTGACTGCGCCTTCCCACTACGACAGAGGATTTCCCCATGAAACTGCTGCGTTACGGCGAACCCGGCCACGAACGCCCGGCCCTGCTCGATGCCGACGGCCACCTGCGCGACCTCTCGGCGGTGATCGACGACATCGCCGGCGAGCATCTCACCGCCGCCGGCCTGGCCAGGCTGCGCGCGCTCGATCCGGCCACGCTGCCGCAGGTGGACGGCGAGGTGCGCTACGGCGCCGCCGTGGGCCGTGTCGGCAAGTTCATCTGCGTCGGGCTGAACTACGCCGACCACGCCGCCGAGTCGGGCATGGCGGTGCCGGAGATGCCGGTGTTGTTCATGAAGGCCACCAGCGCGATCAGCGGCCCCAACGACACCGTGACGATCCCGCGCGGTTCGCTCAAGACCGACTGGGAAGTGGAGCTGGGCGTGGTGATCGGCGATACCGCGCGCGACGTGTCGGTGGACGAGGCGCTGTCGCACGTCGCCGGCTATGCGGTGATCAACGACCTGTCCGAGCGCGCGTTCCAGCTGGAGCACGGCGGGCAGTGGGTGAAGGGCAAGAGTTGCGACGGCTTCGGCCCGATCGGCCCGTGGCTGGTCACCGCCGACGAAGTACCGGATCCGCAGAACCTGTCGATGTGGCTGGAGGTCAACGGCCACCGCTACCAGAACGGCAGCACCCGCACGATGGTGTTCGGCGTGGCCGAGCTGGTCAGCCACATCAGCCGTTACATGACCCTGCTGCCGGGCGACGTGATCAGCACCGGTACGCCGCCGGGCGTGGGCCTGGGGCAGAAGCCGCAGGTGTACCTGAAGCCGGGCGACGTGATGCGGCTGGGCATCGAAGGCCTGGGCGAGCAACGCCAGGCCGTGGTCGCGCATCCGCGCGACGCGCAGTAAGCACGCCGCGATGCAAAGCCCCTCTCCCTCCGGGAGAGGGGTTGGGGTGAGGGTAGGGGCGAAGCCACCTCGCAATGCATCCGGATGTGGCTTTCGCTCGCGCGTGCGCGACACCGTGACGTGCTCTGACTTCGTTTTTGTTTGCAGGGTCGGTGACATCACTGCACGACCGCACCCTCACCCCAACCCCTCTCCCGGGGGGAGAGGGGCTAATTCACTGCTTTTTTGACTTTCTCACCGCCTCACCGACCAGGATCCCCATGAGCAAAATCGTCGCGCTCGAGACCTTCGACGTCCGTTTCCCCACCTCGCGCGAACTGGACGGTTCCGATGCGATGAATCCGGATCCGGACTATTCGGCCGCCTATCTGCGCCTGCGCACCGATGCCGACGACGGCCTCGCCGGCTACGGCCTGGCCTTCACCATCGGCCGCGGCAACGACGTGCAGAGCGCGGCGGTGGCGGCGTTGGCGCATCACGTGGTCGGCCGCGACGTGGAGACGGTGATCGGCGACCTGGGCGGATTCGCGCGCAGCCTCACCGACGACTCGCAGCTGCGCTGGCTGGGCCCGGAGAAGGGCGTGATGCACATGGCCATCGGCGCCGTGGTCAACGCCGCCTGGGACATGGCCGCGCGCCGCGCCGGCAAGCCGCTGTGGCGCTTCATCGCCGAGCTGTCGCCGGAGCAACTGGTGGCCGCGATCGACTTCCGCTACCTCAGCGACGCGCTGACTCCGGACGAGGCGCTGGCTATGTTGCGCGCCGCCGAACCGCTGCGCGCCGAACGCATCCAGACGCTGCTGGAACAGGGCTATCCGGCCTACACCACCTCGCCGGGCTGGCTCGGCTATTCCGACGAGAAGCTGGTGCGCCTGGCCAAGGACGCGGTGGCCGACGGCTTCCGCACCATCAAGCTCAAGGTCGGCGCCAACGTGGAGGACGACATCCGCCGTTGCCGCCTGGCGCGCGCGGCGATCGGCCCGGACATCGCCATGGCGGTGGACGCCAACCAGCGCTGGGACGTGGGCCCGGCGATCGCCTGGATGCGCCAGCTCGCCGAATTCGACATCGCCTGGATCGAGGAGCCGACCAGCCCCGACGACGTGCTCGGCCACGCCGCGATCCGCCGCGGCATCGCCCCGGTGCCGGTGTCCACCGGCGAGCACACCCAGAACCGGGTGGTGTTCAAGCAGTTGCTGCAGGCCGGCGCGGTGGACCTGATCCAGATCGACGCCGCGCGCGTGGGCGGCGTCAACGAGAACCTGGCGATCCTGCTGCTGGCGGCCAAGTTCGGCGTGCGCGTGTTCCCGCATGCCGGCGGCGTGGGCCTGTGCGAACTGGTGCAGCACCTGGCGATGGCCGATTTCGTCGCCATCACCGGCAAGATGGAAGACCGCGCGATCGAGTTCGTCGACCACCTGCACCAGCACTTCGTCGATCCGGTGCGGATCGTCCACGGCCGCTATCTGGCGCCGACCACGCCGGGCTTCTCGGCCGAGATGCACGCCGCCTCGGTCAGCCAGTTCCTGTACCCGGACGGCCCGTTCTGGAGCGCGGATCTGGCGGCGCAGGGCGGCTGAGGTTTGCCGCCTAGGTGCGTTTCCGCTGACGGAAGCGCACCGGCGGCGTTGAAGCGGTCGCGGCTGAAGCCGATCAACCCACCCGGCCGCAGCAGCGGTCGGGACGAAAGTCCTTCCAACAATCGCCTCAGCCCGCGCCCTTGCGCTCGAGTTCCGCCAGCGCCGCCTGTAACGAAAAGATCTGCAGCGCCTCGCGCCACTTCTCGCCGGGCGCCGAACCGGGCAACGGCTTCTGGAAGCGCCACATCAACTCCTCCCACGCCTGAACGCGCGGGTTGGCGGCGTCGGCGGCGGCTTTCGCCGCGGGCGAATAGTCCTCGTCCACCTCCATCAGCATCACCAGGCGATCGCCGCAGCGATGGATGTCCAGCTCGCGGATGCCGGCGTCACGCAGCGAGGCGACGATCTCCGGCCACACGGTGTCGGGACGGTGCCAGCGTTCGTATTCGGCGATCAGCGCCGGGTCCTCGTGCAGGTCCAGCAGGTAGCAATGACGCGGCATGGCTCAGGCTCCACGGGCAGAGGGCAGGGACGCCGCGTCGCGGCGCGCCGCGTGGAGCGCGAAGCCGAGGATCACCGCGAAGCCGACGGCGGGCACCGCCAGCGCCCAGTGGATGCCGGCATGGTCGGACACCGCGCCCATCACCGCGGTCAGCGCGGCGCCGCCGATGATCGCCATGACGATCAGCGACGCACCCAGCTTGCGCGCATCGTCGTCCAGTCCGTCCAGGCCCAGGGCGAAGATGGTCGGGAACATCACCGACATGAACAGACTGCTGGCGACCAGCGCATACAGGCCGATCCAGCCCGGCAGCGCCACCGCCACCGCGCACAGCAGCAGGTTGAGCAGGGCGAATACGCCCAGCAGCAGCGACGGCGTCAGGAACCGCAGCAGCGCGGTGCCGATGAAGCGGCCGGCCATGAACAGCACCAGCGACAGGGTGAGGAAATCGGCGGCGGTCTTCTCCGGGGTGCCGGGCACGCCGTCCTGCAGATAGCGGATCAGGTAGCTCCAGATGCCGACCTGCGCGCCGACGTAGAAGAACTGCGCGATCACCGCGAACACGAAGCGGCCATTGCGCCGCAGCTGGCCGAAGCCACCGGCGCGCGCGCCGGCGCCATCGGCGCGGGTGGCCGGGAAGCGGGTCAGCCCGATCAGCAGCGCCCACAGCAGCACCACCGCGCCGATGATCAGATACGGGGTCTGCACCGCCAGCGACTCGGTGGCGAAGAAGGCCTCGCGTGCGGCCGGCGCCATCGCCGCCAGTTCCTGCGGCGTGTGCTCCACGCCGGAGAGGATGAAGTGCTGGCCGACCAGGATGCCGGTGATCGAACCCAGCGGATTGAACGCCTGCGCCAGGTTCAGCCGCCGCGCCGCGCCCTCGGCCGGGCCGAGCACGGTGACCAGCGGGTTTGCGGTGGTTTCCAGGAACGCCAGGCCGCTGGCGATGACGAACAGCGCCAGCAGGAACAGCCAGTAGGTGTGCACCTGCGCGGCGGGGTAGAACAGGAAGGCGCCGACCGCGTACAGCAGCAGGCCCAGCA
Organism: Xanthomonas sp. NCPPB 3174; assembly: GCF_056725205.1. Taxonomy (NCBI): domain Bacteria; kingdom Pseudomonadati; phylum Pseudomonadota; class Gammaproteobacteria; order Lysobacterales; family Lysobacteraceae; genus Xanthomonas; species Xanthomonas sp. NCPPB 3174. The sequence goes on from NZ_CM161517.1 coordinate 635,056, forward strand.
CCACTGCGGCCTTGTAGCTGTAGCGGCGCATGAACATCGCCGCCGGGATCGCGAACACGAAGTAGCCCAGGTAGAACGCGCTCTGCACCAGCCCGGCCTGCAGGTCGGTCAGCTCGAAGGCCTTCTTGAACTGCTTGATCAGGATGTCGTTGAGGTTGTTCGCCATGCCCCAGAGGAAGAACAGGCTGACGATCAGGACCAACGGCGCAAGCGCGGTCCGGGTGAGACTGGCGGACGCAGGTGTGGCGGATTCGCTGCTGTAGTGCATTGCCGCCTACCCCTCCCAAGGTGTGCCGCGTCGCGTTCGGATTGTCGGCGGAGCGTACTGCGCCGGCGAGTGCCATGCAAATATAAAATTTGAGTTCATATGTGGATGGCGGTGCGGTCTCGACCTGTGCGCTGCTGGCCGCAGGCGGTGCGAGCCGGTGCGGCGTCCCTGTACCCTAGTCCTCTTCACCTGCTGCCGGGCCCTCGACGGAATGACCACCCCCTTGCCCAAGTACCGCGCGCCCGCCCTGGACAAGGGGCTGGACATCCTGGAGCTGCTGGCGCGCGACGGGCGGCCGATGAGCATGGGCGAGATCTCGCAGGGCATCGGCCGCTCGCGCGGCGAGATCTTCCGCATGCTGCAGGTGCTGGAAGAGCGCGGCTACCTGACCCGCACCGCGGGCGAGGGCGGCTACACACTGACCAACCGCCTGTTCATGCTCGGCATGCAGCAACCGCGGGTGCAGAACGTCACCGAAGTGGCGCTGCCGGTGATGCGCGCGCTGGCCGACGCGATCCGCCAGCCCTGCCACCTGGTGGCACCGTCGGACGATCAGATCGTGGTCATCGCGCAGATGGACGTGCCCAGCGACCTGGGGCTGGTGGTGCGCCCCGGCCACCGCCGCCCGTTCGCGCACTCCACCTCGGGCCTGGTGCTGTTCGCGTTCCAGCCGGCCGATGCGCAGGCGCAATTGCTGCAGCGCCTGGACGCCAGCGAGGTGGCGTACGACCGCGCCGCATTCCTGGCCGCGGCACAGGAAGTGCACGCGCTGGGCTACAGCATCCACCCCAGCGAAGCGGTGGTCGGGGTGATCGACCTCACCGCGCCGATCCTGCAGCACGGCATCGCCCGCTACACCCTGACCGTGCCCTTCATCGAACGCCGCCCGCAACCGATCGACGCGCAGGCGGCGATGCGCGCGGTGTGCGATGCCGCGGCGCAGATCAGTGCGGCGTTGGCGTAGGTGCGGTGACCACCCTCTGCCGGTGTGCCGTGGCGCGTCTCTTCCCGCAGTGCATGCGTTCGCGCCCCGTGTCGCGTGCGGACGACGGCCCGCGCGCCCGGCGAACGCAGGTCTCGCTGCGCAGCGGTCGTGATGGTCGGCTGACCGAGGGCGAGTGATGGCGAACGCGCTCTTCTATTTGTTCGCTGCGACAGTGGCGCTGGTGGTGGTCTGCCTTTACCGGTACAACAGGCGCCGCATGGACCTCCTGCTGACGGAGTCCTTTCGCCAGCTGTCCTTCAGCAGCGATGGCGTCGTCCTGCGCGGCGCGGACCTGCAGGTGGTGAAGAAGGCGCAGCAGTTCATCCGCACGAAAGAGAATTTTTTGCTCTTGCCGGATAGCCCCGTCGTCAATCAAGGCGATGCGTTCTGGTACTGCTCCGGCCCCGTCGCAAGCTGGTTCCTGGCGATTCCCACAGTGATGTCGCGTGGTGGCGAACTGGAGGTGAGCTGGGTCGTGCGCCCCCTCACCGAGCAGCGCATGCGTGCCGCCCTGCAGTTCGATCGCAAGGCCTGCCGGCGTGCGTTCGGCGAACCAGACGCATCCTGAGCGTCGTGGCAAGCCGCTGCGGGTCGAAGACCGATGCGATGCCGCGGTGCAGATCAGCGCGGCGGTGGCTTAGACATCGCGCGCTTGGCGATTCCGACGCTGGGGATGCCCTGATGGCATGTACGAGAAGCGAGCGGGATAGTCCGCGCGATCGCGATCCGTGGCATGCTCAACGCTCGGTGACGGTGGTGGGGTGCGGTCCATGCTCTATCAATTCCTGGCGCCATAGCCAAACCATTCAAAGAGTTCCGTATCTCCAAATCGAGTGAGCGTCTCGATGTCGGACTCAACACTATGTGCGAGGAGTTCAATCCGATCGTACAAGTCGCGATTATCGATCGCTTGTTTGAGGGCTAAATTAGGTGGGCATCATGTCCGAGGTCTTGCTCTTCACCGTTGACGATGTGTTCCAGCTTTCCGGGCGACTCGGACTTGTGTTGGTTCCCGGCATTCCAGACGTACCGGGCATGCCGGTCGTCCATATCGGTTCGCCGATCGTCCTATCCACCCCCGACGGCAAACGTATCAACACGGAAGTGGCGGGCTTTGAAATGCTTAATTTTGGTGGCCGATCACGGCCTGCCATCTTGTCCACCCCACTCGCGTTGCCGACAGGTATTTCAAAGCAAGACGTTCCTTTGGGTACGAAGGTATCCTTGGTCATCAGCGGCGCTGGCAGCAATGGCGCCTAACAGTTCTTCCAAAAGGCCCCGGTGACACGAGCTGCTTTAGACATAAAAATGGATCAACGCAAGCTCGTTCTATATCTTGAGACCCCGTTTGCTGCGTATGAAGCGACTCTCGCACCACCGCGAGATGTCGTTCTTGCTGGCTTGAGTGCAATCTGGCCTTCTGATTACTGGGCCGGGCTCGCTATCGGCTGGCTGGAAGAGGGGGCGCTAATCGACAGTGAAATAGCCCAGGTGCTTGACGCCATGGTCAAGGGGCCTTTCTCGCAAAGTGTTCGCCATCGAGCATTCGCATTGGCTAGGCGCTGGCACCAGGCGCACAATGTCTGGCAATTCGTTCAAAGTGGATGCGCGTACCTCGCACCGCTTAATTGGAACTTTAGGCTGCATGAGTCAGATCCCGTTACAGACAGAGATTTGCAAGAAGTTCCACTCGCTCTTTGATCCTCCCGGTGAGGTCGAGCGCGTGGGCGTCGCGCTGTCTACTCTCTCGCAAGTTCCACTCAATGCTCTGCGGCATCACCGCGAGAACGGTACGTGCGGCTGGTATGTCTGGGGCGGAGAGTTATCCGATCACCCTGATTTCTTTCAGCCGCTTCACGTCCATCATCTGGTAGCGCACGTCCCGTCGATCGTTCCTTACCTGGCTCTGGGGCCGGGCTGGCGAGTGCTTCTAGCTCCTGGGCACGTGGACGTCTGGTATGACCCAGCACTTTTAGCTGTTTAGCATAAGGCCTAACAGCGCATTCAATCCGTGCAGCTTGGTGCCTCGGCTCAGTTCAAACGTTCGACCGCCTGGCCTGTCTTAGGAAGCGCAGCGCTCCAGAGAAATCTCGACCGATGTAACGCCACCCGTGCGTCGACCATGCGATGCATCCCTCGTACCGCTGTTCTCGCGCCGTGCGCGGCGAGTACTCAGCAAGGTCAGCGAATGCCTGCGCCTGCGCTGCATGCCCACATATGCGCCACACCGCTGGAATGCGCGCCCACGGTCCACGTGACTCGCTCCCCAGCCTGGTCACGCAGTCGCTGCGCATGCGCGCAAAGCGTTGACCATCGCACCAAGGCTGCGCAGCCTGCACAGGACACGGCGACACAGGCACACGGCATGGCACGGCGGTTTCCCTGGAGTTGGTTGGCGTTGCTGGCGGCCTGCGCGCTGGTGCTGGTGCTGGCCTGGCAGAACCGCGGTCTGCGCGAGGAACGGCGCTGGTTCGTCACTCGCACCACCGAGCCGTATCCGGGCATGTATGTGCCGCGCATCGATGTCGCTGCGGTCGATGGCACGCCATTGACGCTCGGTGTGCCGTCCGCCGAGCGCCAGGTCCTGTTCTTCTTCACCACCACCTGCCCGTACTGCAAGCGCTCGGCGCCGCAGATCGTGCAGGCGGCGCAGCGGCTGGCCGCGCAGCAGCCGCGCGTGCAGGTGCTGGGTGTGTGCCAGTGCAGTCCCGCGCAGGCGCAGCGCTACGCCGCCGAGCACGGTTTTACGTTTCCGGTGACTACGTTGACCGATCGCCGCGCGGTGATGCTGTTCCGCGCGCGCAACGTGCCGACGCTGCTTGCGCTGGACCGCGAGGGACGCGTGCGCTATGCGCGCGTCGGCGTTTTCGAGACCACGGAGCGGATGCAGGACCTGATGGCCGCAGTGCGCAGCACGGAGGCGCCACCGGCCTTGGCAACCATCGAGGAGTAAGCCATGAAACAGCGTTGGACAGCGTTACGCAACGGGATGCTTGCGGCCGTGTTCCTGGCCAGCATGGGCTTCGGCGCCGTACAGGCGACCGCCGGCGACGGCATCGAGAAGGAGGCGGCCTGCAGCGCCTGGGCCTGCCAGCAGGAGTGCGCGCCGTTCGGCGGCGAGTTGGGGCCGGGCGGACCCGGACAGCCGTTGGTCTGCTACTGCTGCGGCTGAGCAGTGCCGGAGCCGGCCGCGCCAGGCCGGCTCCGGGAACGGGGATACGATGGCGGCGATCACCGCTCGCAGTGAGCGTATGCCGCAGTGCGATTCCGGCATTACCGCGGCCAAGCTGCAAGGCACGTCTGGTACGCGATCGCGCCCCCGCGTCGCCGCCAGCCGCCGCGATTCACGCGGGTTTGCGCGGGTACTGGGCATGGTGGAGCGCAGACCAACCAGGAGCGCTTCATGACCTCACCTCTTCATCCCGCCCGCCTGTCCCTGCTTGCCGCGCTGATCGCCGTGGCATTGAGCGGCTGCGGCAAGCCCGGCGACCAGGCCTCGCGCACCGCACCGGCCACCTCGCCGGAGCCCACCGCCGCGCCGGTGGGTGGCGAAAGCGGGCACGCACCGATCGGCGGCGACGCCTCGGCCAAGGCGATGCTGCAGGTGCTGGAGGGCAACGTGGTGGCGCTGTCGAAGCAGGCGCTGTCGCGCAACGTCAGCAAGACCGTGGCCGACTTCGCCCGCGAGACCATCGCCGTGCATCACGACGCGGACCCGGCCACCGCCGGCAAGGGCGGCCCCGGCGATGCGGAGAAGATCGACGCGCAGGTGGCCAAGGGCCGCGCGCAGTTGCAGGCGCTGGGCGACGAGAAGGACAACTCCGCCTACATGAACGCCTACGCGGCGGCGGTGGTGCGGCAGTACTCCGATGCGCTGTCGGTGATCGATGCCGAACTGGTGCCGGCGGCCAAGGAAGACGCCACCCGCCAGGAACTGCAGCAGGCGCGCAAGCGCATCGCCGAGCAACTGGAGCGCGCGCAGGCGCTGGCCTCGGCGCGCTACTGAGCACATAGCCCCTCTCCCGTTGGGGCGACAGGGTGCGGCCTGCGCGCCACTGGCGCGCGCACCCTGGAGCGCCCGCGCCGCGAGCGCGGGCCGGGGGCGGAGCGGGGGTTGGGGGGAGGGTACGGCGCGAAGCGACTCGCAGAATCGGTGTCTACGAGGCTGGGAACGCGGCGTCCTCTCGAAGCGGTGACACGCCCTAGCCGTCGGCGGCGACCGCGCGCGACGCCGGCCGCTCCTCGCGTCCATCCGGGTGGCGCGCGAAGCGGGTCGGGTCGCTGCCGTGCACCGGCGCCTCGTCCCGCCATGGCCAGCCGCCGAACTGGGTGCGGCGATAGTCGGCCATGGCCTGGGCGATCTCGGCCTGGGTGTTCATCACGAACGGACCGTGTTGGGCCACCGGTTCGGCGATCGGTCGGCCTTGCAGCACCAGGAACTCGCTCGCCTCGCCGTCGCCATTGACCAACTCGACCGCCTGATCGGCGCGCAACTCGATCGCCGCGTGGCGGGTCACCGGGCGCCCGCCCACCGTCACCGCTGCGCCCTTGAAGAAGTACAGGCTGCGGCGCGTGCCGCGGCCTTGTGCGGCGGGCAGGGTCCAGCGTGCGCCGGGTGCCATGCGGATCGTCCAGATGGCCACATCGGCATCGTCCTGCGCGGCCCACGAATCCGGTGGCGGCGCAAGCGGGCCGCCGGCGCTGCCGGGCGCGGCGTCGACCGGGCCGATGCGGCCGGCCACGCAGGTCACCTCGGTGGTGCGGCCGGCGTCGTCGGTGGCCGTGAAGCGCGGCAGGTCTTCCGACCAGAACATGGTGAAGTGCGGCGCGGCGAGCTTGTTGCGCGCCGGCAGGTTGAGCCAGATCTGGAACAGCTCCAGCGGGTTGGGCGCCGCCGTGTCCAGCAACGGAAACATCTCCGAATGGACGATGCCCGCGCCGGCCGTCACCCATTGCACGTCGCCGGCGCCGAAGCGCGCCGCCGCACCGAGCGAGTCGGCATGGTCGATCAGGCCCTTGCGCACGATGGTCACGGTCTCGAAGCCGCGGTGCGGATGACCGGGAAAGCCGGGAATCTCCTCGCCGTGATACATGCTCCAGCCGTCCTTGCGGCTGAAGTCCTGGCCGATGGCGCGGCCATGCAGGGACGCCGCCGGCCCCATCGCGCCGTTGCCGGCGGGGTAGGCATCGTCGTGGTAGACGCAGAACAGGAACGGGTCGATCGTGTCCCAAGGGAAGCCAAGCGGCTTGATCTGGACGATGGGGTCGGTCATGGGGAGATCCTTCATGCGAACGCCGCCCAAGAATTGGACGCGGCAACCTTCACGATATGGGGCGACGCCGATGGAGCGGAAGGTCGGCCCGAAGGACATCCTGTCCCGCACGGGAAACACTGGGATGCGCGGCGGCCGCTCGCATGGAGATGACGCAGGCGCGGTGACCGGCTGCATTGCATGCCCCGATCGCGCGAACCCGGCAGGCAGCGCTCAACTGAATGCTTGCCGGGGCGCAACCGCTCCGCTGCGCCCGCAGGACCCGTGCGTCATCGGACTGTCATCGCCGAGGACCAGCATCGCAGCCTTTCCGAATCGCCGGCCGCCGATGGCGCCGGCACTGCGAGTGGCTGGTGCGTTCCGAACCCCTGCCGGCGTTGTCGCGGCTGTTCCTGCAATGGCGGCCGTCGCTGAGCCGCTATTTCCGCAAGCGCCGCGCCGCGGCCTGGGATACCGACGACCTGCTGCAGGAAGTGTGGCTGCGGCTGCAGCGCAGCGAGGCGCACGCGCCGGAGATCGCCAACCCCGAAGCCTACCTGTTCACCATCGCCGCCAACCTGATGCGCGAGCACGCGCTGCTGCACCAGCGCAACAGCCAGCGCGACACCTGCCTGGACGATGTGCTGGAGCGGCTGGCGGTGCCCTGCGAAGCCGATGCGCAGGTGCATCGCGCGCAACGCCGGCAGCGCCTGGCCGAACTGATGGCGCGGCTGCCGCCGAAGTGCCGCGCGGCGATGACGCTGCGCTACCGCGACGAACTGGGCTACCAGGAGATCGCCGAGCAACTGCAGATCTCCAGCCACATGGTCAAGAAATACATCATCAAGGGCCTGGCGGTGTGCCGGCAGGGCATGGCGCGCTATGCGTGAGGATGCGCAGCGCGTCGCCGAGGCGGCCGCGGACTGGTACCTTGCGCAGCGCGAGACCGCGCTGCCGCCGGCGCGGCAGGCCGAGTTCCTGGCCTGGCTGCGGCACTCGCCGGCGCACGTGGCCGCCTATTTCGACATCGCGCGGATGCACGGCGACCTGCCGTCCGCGGCGCAGGCGCAGCAAGCCAGCAGTGCGCAGCTGCGCGCGCATGCCTTGCGCAGCGGGGCAGTGGTGGTGCCGTTGCGCCCGGATGTGGACACGCCGACGTCGGTGCCCAACCCGCGTCGCGCCCTGCCACGGCACCGGCGCTGGCCGCTGGCGGCCGCCGCCGTGCTCGCGCTGGCCGCCGCGGGCGTGGCGCTGCGCCTGAGCGCGCCGGAGATGGTGCAAGCGACGGTGTACGCAGCGCCGGCGGATGCGCCGCGCAGTGTCGCCCTGGACGACGGCAGCGTGGTGCAACTGGACCGTGGTGGCGCGATCGCGGTGCGCTACGGCACGCAGCGCCGCGACATCGCCCTGCTGCGCGGCAAGGCGGTGTTCGATCTCGGCCATGATCCGGCGCGGCCGCTGCGGGTCAGTGTCGGTACGCTGGTGCTGCGCGACGTCGGCACGGTGTTCGGGGTCGACCCGCAGGCCGGCGGCGCCCGCGTCACCGTGCTGCAGGGGCGGGTGCAGGTGTCGCGCGATACCCCGGCGTGGTGGCACCGCGGCGACCTGCCGTCGGAGGGGACGACGCTGGCCGACCTGGGCGGCGGCCAGCAGGCGCGGGTTGATGCGCAGGGCCGCGTGCTGGCGCGGCGCGACCATGCCGACATCGCCGATGCCACTGCCTGGCTGCCGGCGCAGGTCGGCGTGCACGATCGCAGCCTGGGCGAGGTGGCGCGCCTGTTCAATGCCTACACCACGCAGCCGCTGCGCATCGCCGACCCGGCGCTGGCGGCGCGGCGGGTCAGCGGCGTGTTCCACCTGCGCGATCCGGAGGCCTTCGTCGCCTATCTCGGCAGCCTGCCGGACGTGCAGGTGCAGCGCGATGCGCACGCGGTGACCATCCGCCACGCACCGGCGCCGCTGTAAGAAAAAATTCACGCAATCGACGGTAGCCGCACGGCGCACCGGGTCACTCCTAGGAAACATGGCCATCGCGCAGCACGCGCGGGGCCGCCCTTCCTCCCCTCCGGTGTGATCGTCATGCGCAAGCCTCTCGTCGTCTCCATCGCCCTGCTGTTGGGCTATACGTCTTCGCTGCCGGCCTGGTCGGCGCCCGCCGCCACGGCCCAAGCCATCGCGCCCATGCCGCTGGCGCAGGCACTGGACCAGTTCGCGCGCAGCAGCGGGCTGCAACTGATGTACGACCCGGCGCTGGCCGAAGGCCTGCGCAGCAGCGGGGCCCCGGCAGGCCTGGCGCCGCCGCAGCAGCTGCATGCCTTGCTCGCCGGCACCGGCCTGGACTACCGCATGCTGACGCCCGGCTCGGTCGCCATCGTGCGCAGCAGCGTTGCTACCGCGCCGGCCGCCGCGCCGCGGGCGCCACGCAGCGCCGCCCCGGCGCACGCCGAGGCCGACGGCGAACACGACGGCCCGCGCGAACTGGCGCCGATCAACGTCACCGCCAACAGCGTCGACACGCTGGCGCCCAGCGCCGCGCCGCTGGAGGCGAGCCAGCCGACCTCGGTGATCGACGAACGCTTCATCCGCGACGGCCTGCGCCTGAATTCCAACTACGACGACATCATCAAGTACGCGCCCAGCGTGGTCACCACCTCGCCGGAAGGCCCCGGCTTGGGCAAGAACGAAGGCATCAGCATCCGCGGCTTCCAGGACGGCCAGTTCAACATCACCTTCGACGGCATCCCGTTCGGCGATGCCAGCGACCTGCACCACACCACCTCGGCCTACTTCAACAACCATGTGCTCGGCCAGGCCGAGATCGACCGCGGCCCCGGCGGTGGCGCCACCATCGGCAACGCCACCTTCGGTGGCACCCTGGCGCTGCGCACGCGCAATCCCAGCGAGGTCGACGGGGTCACCGTCTACGGCACCGGTGGCAGCTGGAACACCTGGGCCGGCGGCGTCAGCGCCGACGAGCACATCGGCAACACGCGCCTGTTCGCCGACCTCTCCAAGGAAGCCAGCGATACCTACCTCAAGGGTACCGACGACCGCCGCGAGCACGCCTTCCTCAAGACCGTCACCGACCTGGGCGAGGCGACCACGCTGACCTTCGTCAGCAGCTACAACCAGGAACACCAGAACACCGTGCAGGGCGCCACCCGCGCGCAGATCGCGCAGCATGGCTGGCGCTACGGCCTGGGCAACGATCCGACCCTGCAGAACTACACCGGCTACAACGCCGCCGCCTACTATTCCAGCTTCACCTATCTGGGCCTGAGCACGCGCCTGGGCGAGTGGGACCTGGACAACAAGGTCTACTACAACAGCTTCGACCACACCGCTTCCAAGACCAGCATCCCCACCAGCGAGAGCGCTGCCGACAACGGCGTGACCTTCTACGGTGCGACCGGCAAGAAGCTGTCCAAGGCCGCCAAGGACGTGCCGGGCAAGCTCTCGGACAACGACTTCCGCGCCTTCGGCGATGTGCTGCGGCTGGCCCGCGACCTGGGACCGGGCCAGTTGCAGACCGGCGTGTGGGTGGAGCGCAACCTGGACGAGCGCCAGCAGTTGCCGGTGGACATGACCACCGGCGCGGCCAGCGGCACCAAGTACGGCCCGCTGTACAACTACAACCTGCACGACCGTACCGACACCCTGCAGCCGTATCTGCAGTACGACTGGAAGCTCAGCGACAGCCTGACCCTCAGCCCGGGCCTGCGCTACGCGCGGGTGCAGCGCCAGCTCGATGCCGAACTCAACAAGAGCACGCCGCCGGCGCCGGCGCACAGCGAGGCCAGCTACGACGCCACGCTGCCGTCGCTGAGCCTGCACCAGAGCTTCAACGAGCACTGGAGCGGCTACGTGCAGGCCGCGCGCGGCTTCCTGGCGCCGCCGATCGACGTGATCGAACTCAATGGCGCCCGTGGACTGCGCCCGGAGCTGACCAGCAATTACCAGCTCGGCACCAGCTACGCCGCGCGCGGCCTGACCTTCGGCGCCGACGTCTACTACATCGACTTCAGCAACTACATCAGCCAGACCCTGATCAATACCGACAGCGGCACCGAGAGCGCCTTCGTCAACGGCGGCGGTGCGGTGTACCGCGGCGCCGAGGCCGAGGCCACCTACGCGCTGACGCCGATCCTGAGCCTGTACGCCAATGCCAGCTACAACGACGCCACCTACAAGCACAGCAGCACCCAGGTCGCCGGCACGCCGCGGGTGACCGCCGCCCTGGGCCTGCTGTACAACAGCGGCACCGGCTATTTCGGTTCGCTGATGGAGAAGGTGGTGGGCGCGCAGTACGGCGTGGACAACACCACCGCGGCCAACGGCGCCACCGTGTTCGGCAACGACCAGCGCCTGGGCGGCTACGCCAGCCTGGATGCGGCGCTAGGCTACCGCAGCACCCACGGGCCGTACGGCCTGAAGGGCTACTCGATCAGCATGGACGTCAACAACCTGCTGAACCGGCATGCGCTGATCGGCTACGCCGGCGCCCGCTCTTCCGACAACCAGCCGCTGTACTTCGGCCTGGCCGGGCGCGGCGTGTTCCTCGACCTGTCGCTGAAGTTCTGAGGCCGGCCATGATCGCTTCCCGATTCGCACGACTGCACAGCGGATGGTGCCTGGCTGCGGTGCTGTGCGTCGCCAGCGCCGCCTGGCCGGCGGCGGCATCGCCCAAGGCGCCCACCGCACCGGATGCCGCGCAGGTGCGCCTGACGATCGTGGTGATGCGCCACGGCGTGCGCGCACCGACGCAATCGCCAGAAGACCTGGCCAAGTACGCCACGCAACCCTGGCCGCAATGGCCGGTGGCGCCCGGCCAGCTCACGGCGCACGGTGCCGCCGGCATGCAGGCGCTGGGCGCGCGCTACCGGCAGCGCTGGTTGGCCACGGCGGTGCTGGCGCCGGATTGCGCCGGGTCCGGCGCGGTGGTGATCGGCGACAGCACGCCGCGCAACCACGACAGCGCGGCGGCCTTTACCGAGGGACTGCTGCCGGGGTGCCAGGCGCACTACCTCGCATTGCCGACGACGCAGAACAACCCGCTGTTCCATTTCGGCAAGGACGAGGACAAGGACGACGATGCACCCGCGCCACCGCTGCAGCTGGACGTGACCACGCGCAAGCGGCTGCGCGCGCTGCAGCGGGTGCTGTCCGGCTGTGCGGGGTCGGCCTGCGCTGCGCAGGCCTCGCCGCGCCTGGACGATCCGCAGCGGCTGCAGGATCCGGCGCAGGCGGCCAAGGCCTTGAAGACCGCCGGCAGCCTGGCCGAGAACCTGATGCTGGAGTACGCGCAGGGCCTGCCGTTGCCGCAAGTGGCCTGGGGGCGCGCCGATGCCGCGGCGCTGCAGCGGCTGATCGGCCTGCACAACGCCTCCTTCGCCTACAGCAAGCGGACGCTGCCTGCGGCGCGTGCCGGTGGCTCCAACCTGCTCGCGCACCTGCTGGCGACGTTGCAGGCGGCGGCCGGGCAGGCGCCGGCGGTGGCGCCGCTGGCGCCGGCGGACACGCGCGCGCTGGTGCTGCTGGGCCACGACACCAACCTGGCGCATCTGGCGGGCCTGTTCGGCATCGACCCGTTGGTGCCCGGCCAGCCGGATGCGTATCCGCCGGGTGGTGCGCTGCTGCTGGACCTGGTGCGGCAGGACGGCCGCGACTTCCTGCAACTGCGCAGCGTGGTGCCGACCTTGCCGGCGCTGCGTGGCAACCGCTTCGACGGCCGTGGCCTGCGCGAGCGGCGCTGGTCGTTGCCCGGCTGCGGCGGCCGCCTGCGCTGCCCGCTGGCGATCGCGTTGCCGGCGTTGCAGGCGCGGCTGGATCCGCAGCGGGTCGAGGCTGCCGTGCCGGCAATGACGCCATGGCCGGCGCAGGCGGCCCCGGTGGGCGATTAGCTGGCGCCTGCGCTTGGCGGCACCGTAGGAGCGGCTTCAGCCGCGACCGGGCGTTCCTGGTAATGCCTGTCGCGGCTGAAGCCGCTCCTACCAGTGCCACGGGGGCCGGGGTGTGCCGCCCGCCGTCACGGACCACTCAGCGCGAAGGGTCGATCATCGCGGTTCCCCCACGCGCCTGCGCCTGCGTGCGCCGCGCTCTTTGCCAGGACCCCGCCATGTCCCCGACCCACGCCGCCGCGCTGCCCGACACCATGACCGCGATCGAAATCCGCCAGCCCGGTGCGCCCGAGGTGCTGGTGCCGGTGCGCGTGCCGTTGCCGCACCCCGGGCGCGGCGAACTGCTGGTGCGGGTGGCTGCGGCCGGCGTCAATCGTCCCGACGTGATGCAGCGCCAGGGCAGCTATCCGCCGCCGCCGGGCGCGTCGCCACTGCCGGGACTGGAGTTCGCCGGCGAGGTGGTCGGCCTGGGCGAAGGCGTGGAGCGCTACCGGCTAGGCGACCAGGTCTGCGCGCTGGTCGCCGGCGGCGGCTACGCCGAGTACGCGGTGGTGCACGAGCGCAACGCCCTGCCGGTGCCGGCGGCGCTGAGCCTGACCGAGGCCGCCGCGGTGCCGGAAACCTTCTTCACCGTGTGGACCAACGTGTTCCAGCGCGGCCGCCTGCAGTCCGGTGAGACCTTGCTGGTGCACGGCGGCACCTCCGGCATCGGCAGCGTCGCCACGCTGCTCGGGCGGGCCTTCGGCGCGCGGGTGATCAGCACCGTGGGCTCGGCCGACAAGCGCGCGGCCAGCCTGGCGCTGGGCGCGGAGGCGGCGATCCTGTATCGCGAGGAAGACTTCGTCGCCGAGACCATGCGCCTCACCGAGGGCCGCGGCGCGGACGTGATCGTGGACCTGATCGGCGGCGACTACCTGGCGCGCAACTACCAGGCCGCGGCGCTGGACGGGCGCATCGTGCAGATCGGCATCCAGCAGGGCAAGGTGCGCGAACTGGACCTGATGCCGCTGCTGGCCAAGCGCCTGACCCACACCGGCTCGACCCTGCGTCCGCGCTCGGTGATGGAAAAAGCGGCGATCGCGCGCGAACTGGAGGAGCGGGTGTGGCCGTTGCTGGCCGAGGGTCGCATCAAGCCGCAGGTGGACCGCTGCTTCCCGCTGCAGGAGGCGGCGCAGGCGCATGCGCTGATGGAATCCAGCGCGCATATCGGCAAGATCATGCTGGTGACGGACGCGCGGTGAGCCCGGGCGTCGGTCGCGGCGACCCGCCTGCTGTCGTAGGAGCGGCTTCAGCCGCGACGGGCGTTCCCGGTAAAGCCTCTCGCGGCTGAAGCCGCTCCTACATGCGATCCCGGCTTTGATGGGAGGCCACCCTTGCTGGCCACCGCGCGCGCAGGTGTTCCGCGCCCCCTCGCAACACAGCCGCGCCAACACGCTGGCCCGGTTCAAGCGCCGCGCCGTATAGTGCGCCGCACGCGCGGTGGTCCGCGCTTGCCCGTGCCGGTCCCTGCGTGCGCCTGCTGCCCCGTTCCGCATCCTCGTCTTCCCTGTTGCGTTGCGTCCTGCTGCTGTTGTGGCTGTGCGCGGCGGTGGCCTCCGCCCAGCCGCAGGACACCGCCGACGCGCCGCCGGACCCGCAGACCCTGCTGGACAACGCCGCCAAGTCGCTGAAGGACGCGCGCGGCAAGGAAGTGGATGCCGGCAACCAGGCCGCCTTCCAAGACCTGGTCACGCAGGTCTCCGACGCCTCCAACGATGCGCAGACTGCCGCCGATGCGCTCTCGCAGCAGTTGGCGCAGGTCAATGCGCGCCTGCAACAGCTCGGTCCGGCCGCCACCGGCGATTCGCCCGACATCGCCGCACAGCGCAAGGCGCTGACCAAGCAGCGCGACGCCCTGGACTCGGGCGTCAAGCGCGGCAAGCTGATGGTGGTGGAGGCGCGGCAACTGGCCGACGACATCGAACGTGCGCGCGCCGAGCATTTCAGCCAGGAGCTGTCGCTGCGCTCGCCCTCGCCGTTGTCGCCGACGCTGTGGAAGCAGATCGCCGACGACTTTCCCGACGACCAGGCCAAGCTGCTGGCGCTGTATGCGCTCGGCCAGCAGTCGCTGCAGGGCGCGATCGCCGAACATGGCAACGGTGCGCTCGGCATCGGCATCGCCATCGCGCTGATCCTGCTGTTCCCGCTGCGCTACCTGCTGCGCTGGCTGGGCAAGCGCTATGCGATGTCGCGCGCGCCGGGCAGCCGCCTGCGCCGCTCGGGCCTGGCGATCTGGTTCCTGCTGCTGGGGACCTTGACCCCGGGCCTGGCCGCGCTGGCCCTGGCCGAGGCCCTGCGCAGCATCGATGCGGTGCCCGAGCGGCTGGATGCGGTGCTCAATGGGTTCGTGTGGGTCAGCTTCGCCGCCGCCTTCATGGGCTCGCTCGGCGCCAGCGTGCTGCTGCCGAACCAGCCGAGTTGGCGGCTGTTCCCGATCGACGACGCCACCGCGCGGCGCCTGCGCAAGTACACCTGGGCCACCGCGGCGCTGGCCTGGCTCAGCAGCATGCTGCTGGTGATCAACCAGGCCGCGCGCACCAGCGACTCGGCCACCGTCGCCGCCGACGGGGTGATCGCGCTGGTCTACGGCGTGCTGATCCTGGCGACGCTGACCAGCCTGACGCGGCTGCGCCGGCGCCAGTACGCCGAGGCGGCGGCGCAGGCGCTGGCCAACGACCAGCCGCCGCCACCCGGCCAGCACGGCGGGGTGCTCGCGCTGATCGGCGTGCTGGTCAAGGTGGCGGTGGTGGTGGCGCTGCTGGCGGCGCTGCTGGGCTATCTGCACCTGGGCCTGTTCATCACCCGGCAGATCATCTGGATCACCATGATCGTCGGCGCGGTGCGGCTGCTGATGACCTTCGCCGACGACTTCGCGCTGTGGCTGTTCGCCAGCGAAGGCCGCATCGGCCGCGCCGCCAACGGCGCGCTGGGGGTGCGCTCGAGCAGCCTGGAGCAGGCCGGGGTGCTGACCTCGGCGCTGCTGCGGGTGGTGCTGCTGCTGATCGGCATCGGCGCGCTGCTGATGCCGTTCGGCACCAATGTCTCGATCATCTCGGACTGGTTCTCGCTGCTGTCCGACGGCATCCGCGTCAGCGACAAGGTGGTGCTGTACCCGGGCGCGATCGCGCGCTCCGTGCTGGTGCTGCTGCTCGGCCTGGGCGTCATGCAGTACCTGCATCGCTGGCTGACCCAGACCTATCTGCCCAAGACCGAACTGGACGACGGCTCGCGCAATTCGATCAGCACGGTGGCGCGTTATGTCGGCATCATCCTGGCAGCGTTGTGGGCGCTGGCCGCGCTGGGCATCGGCCTGGAGCGGATCGCGCTGGTGGTCAGCGCGCTGTCGGTCGGCATCGGCTTCGGCCTGCAGTCGATCACCCAGAACTTCGTGTCCGGCCTGATCCTGCTCGCCGAGCGCCCGGTCAAGATCGGCGACTGGATCAAGATCGGCGACCAGGAGGGCGATGTGCGCCGGATCAGCGTGCGCGCCACCGAGATCCAGGTCGGCGACCGCTCCACCCTGATCGTGCCCAACTCCGAACTGATCACCAAGACCCTGCGCAACATGACCCTGGCCGGGCCGCTGGGGCGGGTGCAGATCCAGTTCGCGGTGTCGCTGGGCACCGACGTGGTCAAGCTGCGCGCCATCCTGCTGGAACTGTACGCGGCGCATCAAGGCGTGCTGGACGACCCGGCGCCGTCGGTATTCATCGACTCCATCGCCAACGGCCACGTGACCCTCAACAGCTTCGCCTACGTGGCCTCGCCGCGGCTGACCTACGGCACCCGCAGCGAACTGTTCTTCGCCCTGCTGCAGCGCCTGGCCGAGGAGGGCATCGCGCTGGAGTCGCCGCAGGAAGTGAAGCTTCTACGCGATCCTCAGGAGTAGCCGGGATTCGGGAGTGGTGATTCGGGATTGGTGGAGCGCGAAGCGGCTTTGGCCGCCAGCTGCCGGCGCGGCAGGTCGCGGCTGAAGCCGCTCCTACGATTCCCCATTCCCGATTCCCCACTCCCGGCTTTTCAGCGCCTCCCGCGCTCCTCGCGCGCGTGCGCGCGCCGGTCGAACAGCACCGCGCTGACCACGATGCCCAGCCCCAGCACCACGCCCAGCAGGAACAGCACCATCGCGATCGCCGGGTAGCCGAACAGCTTGCTGCCGGTGTCGATGCGCATCATCTGCGTGGAGGCCAGGATCAGCGCGGCGGTGACGATGCCGGCGGCGACGCGGTTGGCGATCTTCTGCAGGCTCTCCATCAGCCGCGATTCCTCCAGCCCGGCCACGCGCACCTGCAGGCGGTTTTCCGCGGCCAGGGTGAGGATGTCGGAGATGCGGCGCGGGCCCTCGCGCAGCAGCGCCTGCAATTCCATCGCCTCGCTGGCCAGGTTGGCCGCCGACAGCGACTTCTTCAGCCGCGCGCGCATCACGTGCTGCAGTTGGTCCTCGACCACCACGCGGGTGTCCAGGTGCGGCGACAGCGCGCGGCACACCGCTTCCAGGTTGAGCAGGGTCTTGCCGAGCAGGCTCAGCTCCGGCGGCGTGCGCAGCCCGTAGGCGGTGGCGATGCGCACAAGGTCCAGCACCACCCGGCCTTCGGACATGGCATCGTGCGCGGCGTAGCGGGCGATCATCTGTCCGGTCTCGCGCTGGTAGCGTTCCTCGTCGAAGTCCTCCAGGCGCGTGCTCAGCGCGATGGTCTCCTCGGCCACTTCCTCGCCGCGGCCGTCGACCGCGGCGAACAGCAGCTTGAGCAGGCGCTCGCGCAGCTTCGGCGGCACGTGCGCGACCATGCCCAGGTCGAAGATCGCCAGGCGCCCGTCGGCGAGCACGCGCAGGTTGCCCGGATGCGGATCCGCGTGGATCTCGCCGTGCACGAACATCTGGTCCAGGTAGCCGCGCACCAGCGCCGCGGCCAGGTCGTCCATCGGCTGCTCGGTGCGGCGCAGCCCGGAGATCTTGTCCACGCGCACGCCTTCGGCCAGTTGCATGGTCAGCACGCGGCGGCTGCACAGGTCCCACACCGGTTGTGGCACCCACAGCTGCGGGAACGGCCGCAGGTGCTCGCCGAAGCGCGTCAGGTTCTCGGCCTCGGCCTCGTAGTTCAGTTCGGCCAGCAGCGCCTTGCCGAATTCGGCCAGCCAGTCGGCGAAGCGGATGCGCCGGCCCAGCCCGGTCAGCTTGTCGGCGGCGCTGGCGAAGCTGCGCAGTACCTCCAGGTCCGCGCGCACCTGCGCGGCGACCTCGGGCTTCTGCACCTTGATCGCCACCGGGGTGCCGTCGCGCAGCGCCGCGCGGTGCACCTGCGCCAGCGAGGCGCTGCCCAGCGGGGTGTCGTCGAAGGCGGAGAAGGCCTTGTTGATGCCGACGCCGAGCTCGGCCTCGACGATCTCGCGGATGCGTTCGCTCGGAATCGGCGTGGTGTTCTCCTGCATCCGCTCCAGGGCGGTGGCGAACTCCGGTGGCACCACGTCCGGGCGCGTGGACAGCATCTGCCCGAGCTTGACGAAGGTCGGGCCGAGCGCCTCAAGATCGGTGACGAACTGTTCCGGCGTGCCTTCCGGCGGCAGCTCGTGCTCGCCCTGGGCGGTCTCCATGTCCATGCCGGAAAACACCCCGGAGCTGCGGTAGCGCAGCAGCAGGCGCAGGATCTGGGTACGGCGGCTGAGGCCGCCGATCACGTGCGGTGTGGCCGCAGCGTCGGGCGTCGCGCTCAAGGTGGGCTCCAGGCAGGCGAAAGGCTGCGACGAGTTTGGCCACGGCCGGGTCGTCGCGCAGTGAATCCCGCGCGGGGTTGGGCCCGGCGCCGGGGAACGCAGGCGCCAGGCTGCGTTGCCGTGGCGGCGCGCTGCCGGCAACAGGCTCGCCGGGACCGCGGTTTGGCCAACCGGCTTGTGCCGATGGTCGGGCGACATGCCCGCCGCGTATGCTGCCGCGCAACGCGGGTCGGAGAACAGCGCGCAGTGCGGCAGGGCGAGTGGCGATGGCGGTGAGGAGGGTGGGACGCAGCGGACGCTCCCGGTGCGGCGACCGAGCGCGGGTGGCACCCGCGCCGCGACGCGCTGCACCGTGCGTTGCGCAATCGCGCCCGTTCGGTAGGGCGCCCGGCCGATGAGCGGACGTCGGCTCGCGCTGCTGGCGGCTGGGGTGGTCGTGGTGCTGCTCGCGGTGGCCTGGCTGGGCGAGGACGGCGGCGGCATCGCCACCGAGGCGCGCGCGGCGCTGCGGGCGCTGGCACGCGCGCTGTTCTGACGCGCCGCCGTCCGCTGGCCTCTGGCCGGCCGCCACGGCCAGCCTTACCCTTGGCTTCCGCTGCCCGCCGCCAGGAACGTCACCATGTCCTCCATCGTCTCGCATGCCGTTGGCCATGCCCGTGTGCTGTCGGCGCGTGCATGCCTGGCCTTGCTGCTCGTGCTGCTGTCGTCGACCGCGACCGCCGCGACGCAGACCCAGCGGTATGCCGCCGACGACTTCGACGCCAAGGCCTTCGCCGCCAGCACGCACCGCCGTTACGACCTGCAGGACTTCTCCGACCGCTACCGCGCCACCTTGGAGATCGAGGACAGCGGCGAGGTGTTCCGTCCCGGCATCGTGCGCGTGTTCGCCCGCGGCAACGCCACGCCGCTGCTCGAGGTGGCCTCGCCGGAGCTGGTGCTGGACACCGATGCGAAGAGCGGCAAGGTCAAGGCCAATGTGCATAAGCTGCCGTACGGCGAGCAGAGCGTGCTGATCTACGACGATTTCAATTTCGACGGGATCAAGGACCTGGCGGTGATGGATGGCCAGAACAGCTGCTATCACGGCCCGTCCTACCAGGTGTACCTGGGTACCGCCGACGGCTTCGAGGCCGATGCGGACTTCACCGAGCTGGCGCAGAGCAACTGCGGCCTGTTCGAGGTGGATGCGCAGGCGCGCGAGCTCCACACCATGACCAAGGACGGCTGCTGCTGGCACCAGTTCGCGACGTACTCGATCCGCGATGGTGAGCCGTTGCTGGAGCGCGAAACGGTCGAGGATGCGCGCGGCGACGGGCCGGGACTGGCGCAAGAGACCGTGTATCGCGATCGTGGCGGCAAGCGCGTGCCCGACATGCACTACCTGTGGGACGAGGAAGGCGAGACCGCGGTAGGCCAGCGCAAGATCCTGCTCGAGTTCCGCCTGGCACCGGCCGGCAAGCGCATCGTGGTGTTCGCCAACGTCGGCGACGGCGCAAGCGGCACACCGTACTACGCGGCGCTTGGCGCGCAGCAGCGGGTGGATCTGCTGTATCCGGACGCGCAGGGCGAGGCGATGGACTACGACGCCGACCGCCATCTGCTCAGCTTCGCGCGTGGCGACACCACCTACCGCATCGTCGGCAATGCGCAGGGCGTGCCGCAGCGCATGGAGGTGGTGGCGCGCGGCAAGACCCAGCCGCTGGCGCTGCAGCCCGGCTCGGTGCATGGCTCGCTGCAGGCGGTGGCGCAGGCGCTGGAGGCTGCGTCGGCGGAGTAGTGGACGACGGGGCGTTGCTCCCAGGATGCTGGCGATTCCGACTTGCGTGCGTCGGGACTGAAGTCCCTCCCACAGTGCGCTCGGACAGCGCGCTGCAAGCCTTGTAGGAGCGGCTTCAGCCGCGATGGGCGTTATCGGTGAATCCTGTCGCGGCTGAAGCCGCTCCTACAACGAGGGAGGGCACGGCCGCCGATTCCTGGTGGCATTGCATGCGGAGTTGCCTACGTGTGCGGCGACGACGCCATGCATGAGGCGTGGGGCGCGTCGTAGGAGCGGCTTCAGCCGCGACAGGCGTTCCCGAGCGCGCCTGCCACCCCGATTGACCCCTACCTCCCGCGCACCGCATCCGCCGACCCGACCGGCTGCTTCACCGCCACGCCGCGAATGCCCGCGCCACCGCTTCGGCGCCCGGGTCGATCACGCCACGCAAGGCATCCGCCGGTACCGCGGCGGCGCGGCCGGCGCCGGCGCGGATGAGCCGTGCGGTGGCATCGGCACCCGCGCGCGCGGCGTGGGCGGCGGCGTCCACGTCCGCGCCCTGCGCCAGGGCGTCCAGCGCCGGCAGCAGCGCATCGAGCAGGGTGCGGTCGCCGCGTTGCGCGCCGCCGTAGTGCTGCATCCGCGCCACGCCGGCCTGCAGCGCCTGCACCCAGTCGCGTCCCTCCGCCAGAGCACCGGCGGCGGTGGTGAACAGGATCGACAGCAGCACGCCGCTGGAGCCGCCCATGCTGTGTTCGATCGTCGCCGCCAGGCCGCGCGCCAGTGCGGTGGCATCGCCGGTGGCCAGCGCATCGGTGTCCAGGGCCTGCTGCAGGGCGCGCGCGCCGGCGGCAAAGGTGCTGCCGGCATCGCCATCGCCGCTGCGCGCGTCCAGCGCGTCCAGTTCCGCCTGCGCGGCGATCAGCGCCTGCGCCACCCGCGCCAGTGCGGCCGCGCATTGCGCATCGCGTGGACCCTGGCGATGGTCGTCGTCGCGCTTCAGTGCCGGAGCAAAGGTCTGCACCGCATGCGGCACGCGCACGCCGGGCCAGCCAAGGGTCTGCACCGGCGCCTGCAGCGCGGCGAGCACGTCTGCGTCGGCCGGGGCGAGGGTGATCGAGAAGCCGTGCATGTCCATCGAGGTCATCAGCGCTGCCGGCACCGGCATCAGCGCGACCCGCTCGACGCCGATGCGCTGCAACGTCAGCCGCGTCAGCACGCCCAGTTCCTGCGTCGAGCAGCCACCGAGGTCGTTGAGCATCAGCACCAGCGGCGCGTCGTCGCCCAGGCGCGCATCGGCCTGCGCCAGCAGCGGGTCCAGCACCAGCGCCAACGCCTCCTCCACGGTGCCGGGCTGCACCGGCCGCGCGCCCGGCTCGTTGTGGATGCCCAGGCCCAGTTCCGGCGCGCGGCGGCCGGCCTGCTGGCCCGGCACGCTGCAACTGGACAAGGCCATGCCCAGCGACAGCAGGCGGTCGGCGAAGGCCTGGCCGCGCTGCGCCAGTTCGGCCAGCGGCACGCCCTCGCGCGCCAGGTGGCCCACGTACTTGTGCACCAGCACCGTGCCGGCGATGCCGCGCGGCTGCGCGACGTCGGGCAGGGCGATGTCGTCGGCGACCAGCACGCTGGCCACGTCGATGCCCTCAGCGCGGGCGCGCTCGGCGGCCAAGCCGAAATTGAGCCGGTCGCCGGTGTAGTTCTTGATCACCATCAGCACGCCGGGCGCGTCGGCGCAGGCGCGGATCGCCGCCAGCACCGCCTCCACCCCGGGCGAGGCGAACAGGTCGCCGGCGATGGCGCCGCTGAGCATGCCCGGGCCGACGAAGCCGGCATGCGCCGGCTCGTGCCCGGCGCCGCCGCCGGACAGCACCGCGACCTGGCGCGGATCGCGTGCGGCCTGCAGCACGATGCGGGTGCCGCTGTCGGTCTCGGACAGCCGCAGCGGTTGCAGCATGGCCGCGGACGCGAGCACGTCGTCGACGATGGCGCGGGGGGCGGTGAGGAACTGGTCCATTCGGGTCTCCTTCGCGGGCAATGCGGGCCTGCCGCGCACGGTAGCCGAGCCGGCGTTATGCGCGGCTGAGGCGGCACCGCTCACGCACGTGGCCGGCGGAATCGGCGAGAATCGCCGCTCATCCCGAATGGAATCCCCGCATGGCCGGCGCCAGCCTGTTCACCCTGCTCGACGACATCGCCACCCTGCTCGACGACGTGTCGATCCTGACCAAGGTCGCGGCCAAGAAGACCGCCGGCGTGCTCGGCGACGACCTGGCGCTGAACGCGCAGCAGGTGACCGGGGTGAACGCCGACCGCGAACTGCCGGTGGTGTGGGCGGTGGCCAAGGGCTCGCTGCTGAACAAGGCGATCCTGGTGCCGGCGGCGCTGGCGATCAGCGCCTGGCTGCCGTGGGCGATCACCCCGCTGATGATGATCGGCGGTGCCTTCCTGTGCTTCGAGGGCGTGGAAAAGCTGGCGCACCGTTTCCTGCACTCGAAGGAAGAGGACGCGGAACGTCGCGCGCAGCAGGTGCAGGCGCTGGCCGACCAGCAGGTGGACGTGGTGGCGCTGGAGAAGGACAAGGTCAAGGGCGCGATCCGCACCGACTTCATCCTCTCGGCCGAAATCATCGTGCTGTCGCTGGGTGTGGTCGCCGGCGTGCCGTTCGTGCAGCAGGTCGCGGTGCTGGTGGCGATCGCGCTGGCGATGACCGCCGGCGTCTATGGCCTGGTCGCCGGCATCGTCAAGCTCGACGACCTGGGCCTGTATCTGAGCCGCAAGGGCGCCGCCGCCGCGACGATCGGCCGCGGCATCCTGTGGCTGGCGCCGTGGCTGATGCGCACCCTGTCGGTCGCCGGCACCGCGGCGATGTTCCTGGTCGGCGGCGGCATCCTGGTGCACAGCATCGGCCCGCTGCACCACGCCATCGAGGCCATCGCCCCGAGCGGTGGCCTGGGCAGCCTGGTGCTGGCCTTGGGCAATGCGGTGGTGGGTATCGTGGCCGGCGCGGTGGTGCTGGCGGTGGTGCTGGGCGTCAAGAAGGTGCGGGAATAGGGATTCGGGATTGGAGATTCGGTATTCGCAACAGCGCCGCCCAGGCCCGCTTTTGCGAATCCCCAATCCCGACTCCCCAATCCCGCGCCGGCCACGCCGGCGCCAGCTAGTCGGCCGACACCACCCGATTCTTGCCGGCCTTCTTGGCCTCGTACAGCGCACGGTCGGCGCGGCGGATCAGCGCGTCCTGCGCTTCGCCGGGCTGGCGCAGCGCCACGCCGGCGCTGAAGCTGACGAACACCCGCTGGTCTTCATGCACTACCGCGCGCTGGGCCAGCGCGCGCTGCACGCGGGTCACCGCCGCACTGGCCTCGAAGATCGTGCAGTCCGGCATCAGCAGCACGAACTCCTCGCCGCCGAAGCGGGCGACGGCATCGCTGGCGCGCAAGGTGGTGCGCGCCACTTCCACCACGTGGCGCAGGGCGCTGTCGCCGCCGGGGTGACCGTAGGTCTCGTTGAGCTTGCGGAAATCGTCCAGGTCCAGCATCGCCACGCACAGCGGCTGCGCGCTGCGTTCGGTGCGCACCAGTTCGCGCGCGAACAGGTCCTCCAGCCCACGGCGGTTGAGCGCGCCGGTAAGCTGGTCGACCCGCACCAGGCCGCTGACGTCCTGCAGTTCCTGCTCCAGGCGCAGGATGCGCTGCTCCGCCGCCTCCACCTCCTGGCGTGCGGCGATCAGGTGATCGCGCGCGCGCAGCGCCTGCTCCTGCACGTGGCTGGTGTCCTGCAGCACTTCCTGCAGCAGGCGGTTGAGGTCGGCGATGCTGCGCGCGTCGCGGATGGTCTGCGAGTAGTCGGCGATACGGTCGTGGAATTCGCCGGTGCTGGCGGCCATGCCGTCCAGGTCTGCGACGAAGGTCAGCATCAGGTCCTTCATCGCCTCCTTGGATTCGGCAATGCCCTGCTTGAGCAGGCCCTGCTTGTAGATCACCTCACGCAGGCTGCCGCGCGCCTCCTCGATCGAGTAGCGGTCCAGCGGCCCGGCGATCAGGTCGCGCACCACCGCGATCTGGCCCTGCAGCCAGCTGGTGTCGTCGAGCAGTTCGCCCACGTTCTCCAGCAGCAGGTCGAACAGGCTCAGCAACAGCGCCTGCTGCTCCTGGCCGTCGTTGGCGCGCAACGCGATCTGGTGGCACAGCTCGCGCACCTGTTGCGCTACCGGTTCCAGCGGCTGCCCGGGGCGCCACTGGCGCAGCGCCTCGCCGCTGGCCTCGGCCTCGCCGGCCAGTTCGGGCAGGGTGTGCAGCAGCGCCGCCAGCGCGCCGGCCACGGTCTGCCGCAACAGGTCGCGCAGGCGCTCGCTGTCGCTGGGCCCGGCCAGCGGGTCGTCGACGTCGATGGTGCGGATGTACTTGTCGATCAGCTGGCGCAGTGCGCGGCCATAGCTGGGCCAGTCGCCGCTGCTCGCCGCCGATTGCAGGCGCCGGCCCATGTCGCCCAATTCACCGTGCAGCGCGGCCATGCCGTCGGCGAAGGCGCCGAGCAGGCCCAGCGGCTCGTGCGCCTGCTGGAACAGGCGGATCAGCGCGGCCGTGGCGGCGGCCGGGTCGGTCGCCGCCTCTGCAGGCGTCGCCGCGTGGCCGTGCTTGTGCCCGTGCCCCTGCGCGCGCGCCGGCAGCGTCGCGGTCGTCGCCGGATCGCGCCGACGCGGCGACAGCAGCTTGCGCAGTCCGCTGATCGGCGGCTCGTCGCGTTGGTCCGACATGCCAGCCGGCTCCTCCCCAGGTCAATGCGCCGCCCATGCTGGCGCTCAGGCTCTGGATATCGGCGCTGGCGGCGCGCGCTTGAGTCGGCGGGTGGTGGGTCTGTGAAGAAGACTCCATTGCGGTCGTACCCTCACCCCCGGCCCCTCTCCCGGAGGGAGAGGGGAGTGGTTTGGTCAGGTGGCGCGGTGGCCCCCTCCCTTCTCCCACCGGGACCATGGCCCCCTTTTCGGGGGAAGGTGCCCCGTAGGGGCGGATGAGGGTGCGGTTCGCTAGGGAGGTGTCTGGGGAAGAGGTTCCCTAGCCGTCGCACCCTCACCCCCAGCCCCTCTCCCGGTGGGAGAGGGGAGCTTCTGCCACGGCGCTGTGCAGAACGCGCACGACGCTGGCACTCTGGCGGCCGCGCCTGCCGCGGCGCGCCCACCACCACCACGGAGACTGCGCATGGCCGATTCCCGCGAACCCCTGCTGCACCCGGTCCCGATCCTTTCCCTGCGCCCCACGCAGATGACCGTGGGCATGCGCGAGGTCAAGGAGAAGCGCAGGCGCTGGCGTGCGCATGCGTCCAAGCACAAGCAGGCCGAGCTGCTCGGCACGCACATGATCCCGGTGGTGCTGGGGCCGGACGGCAAGTACTACGTGGTCGACCACCACCACCTGGCGCGGGCGCTGCACGACGAAGGGGTAAAGGACATCCTGGTCACGGTGATCGCCGACCTCAGCGTGGTCGACAAGGGCGCGCTGTGGAGCGTGCTGGATCATCGGCGTTGGGCCTATCCCTACGACGCCAAGGG
This sequence comes from Xanthomonas sp. NCPPB 3174, assembly GCF_056725205.1. Classification (NCBI taxonomy): domain Bacteria; kingdom Pseudomonadati; phylum Pseudomonadota; class Gammaproteobacteria; order Lysobacterales; family Lysobacteraceae; genus Xanthomonas; species Xanthomonas sp. NCPPB 3174. The sequence goes on from NZ_CM161517.1 coordinate 660,513, forward strand.
CGAGCGCCGCCCGTTCAAGGACATGCCGACGTCGATCGCCGACCTGAAGGACGATCCCTACCGCAGCCTCGCCGGAGAGGTCCGGCGCGCGGGCGGCTACGCCAAGGACACCACGCCCTTCAGCGAATTCCTGTGGGCCGACCTGTTCCGCCGCCGGCTGCGGCGCCGCGACATCAAGGAGGATTTCGCCCGCGCCGTGGAAACCGCGCTCGCGCTGGCCAAGAGCAGGGACGCGAGCTATTTGCCCGGCTGGTGCGGGCCGTTGTCCGACGATTGATCCGGCGGGGTGTCATGCGCCGGCCTGCCGCCCAGGAGCGCGTGCAGGGCGCGTTCGACGCGCCCGCCGAACAGCAGGATGACGAAGGCGATGACCAGCGACACCGCCACGATCTGCCACTGGCCGGCGCCGCACATGATGCCGACGCAGGCGGTGAGCCAGACGCAGGCGGCGCTGGTCAGACCGTGGACCCGCACGTGCTTCTCGACGTGATAGATGACGCCGGCACCGAGGAAGCCGATGCCGGTCAGGATGCCCTGGATGACGCGGCTGCCGGCATCGGTGAAGCCGCCCTTGCCGAGCGGGTCGGCCAACAGCACCACCATCGCAGTGGCCAGGCCGACCAGGCCCAGCGTGCGGATGCCGATCGGCTTGCCGTGCAGGTCGCGGTTCAACCCGATCGCCGCGCCGGCAAGCGCGGCGATGCCCAGGCGCACGGCAATGTCGGACAGCTCGATCAAGGCAGATCTCCTGGTGGATGCGGCGGGGTGGGCGCCCGGCTCATCTTAGGCAACCCGGCCGCGCGCGCTGCGTGCACGCTGCCGGCCGACGTCAGAGCGCGGCGCGGACCTCGTCCAGGCGGGGCGGGTTGGCGCCGGCGCGGGTGCAGTTGATCGCCGCGGCGGCCACGCAGAACTGCAGCAGGCGTTCCAGCGCGGCTGGCTCGCTGCCCAGCGCCGCCAGCGCGGCCGGATCGGGCAACTGCTGCAGAAGCGCGGCCTGGAAGCTGTCGCCGGCGCCGACGGTGTCGGCCACCTGCACCACGCGGCCGGGCACGCGCGCCTCGCTGTCACCGCGCCAGGCCACCGCGCCGTCGCTGCCCAGAGTCATCACCACCAGCGACGGGCCCTGCTGCAGCCAGCTGCGGGCGACGGCGAACGGATCCTGCTGCGGATACAGCAGCTCGATGTCCTCCTGGCTGACCTTGACCACGTGCGCCAGCGCGATCCAGCGCGCCAGCCGCGCGCGCCACACCGCCATGTCCGGCTCCACCGTCGGCCGCACGTTCGGGTCCAGCGAGATCAGCCGCTGCCCGCGCTCGCGTTCGGCCAGCGCCTGGAAGGTGCTGGCGGTGGTCTCGGCGACCAGGGTGTACGAGCCGAAATGCAGGCCGCCGACGCGCGCGTCCAGCGCCGGCAGGTCGGCCTCGGTCAGCGCGCGATCGGCGCAGCCGGTGCCGTAGAAGGCGTAGTTGGGTACGCCGCTCGCGTCCAGCGCGACCATCACCAGGGTGGTCGCCTCGCGCTTGTCGATGCAGTAGTCCAGGGCCACGCCTTCGCCTTCGAGCGTGGCGCGCAGCTGGCGGCCGAGCGGATCGGTGGACAGGCCGGTGAACAGCGCCGACGGCGCGCCCAGGCGGGCCAGGCCGATCGCCACGTTGAACGGCGAACCGCCCTGGCGCGCGGTCATCGCGACCGAGGTGCCGGCATAGCCGTCGATGAAGATGTCGTACAAGGCCTCTCCGCACACCACGAACATCGAACCGCTCCTCGTCAGGTTGCAGCGCGCCGGCCGGCGCGATGGGGCGGCTATTGTGGCGTACCTGCTGCGGCGCGGCGACCGTGTTGGGGCAGGCAAGAGCGTGCGAGGATCAGGCTGGCTGGGGCCCCGTACCCTCATCCGCCCCTGCGGGGCACCTTCTCCCGAGGGGAGAAGGGAACAGCCGTGTGGCCATAGCCCCTCTCCCCCCGGGAGAGGGGTTGGGGTGAGGGTACGGGCGCGCCGCGCTTCATGGCCCACGCCCGCCGCAAACATCCCCGACAGCACCTTGCCGCCACCCCTGCGATAGTCGCCGCATCCCAAGCCAACCCCAAGGCCGTTCATGAAAATCCTGCTCGCCGGCGCCACCGGCCTGGTCGGCGGCCACGCGCTGACCCAGTTGCTGGCCGAGCCGGCCTGCAGCGCGGTGATCGCGCCGACCCGGCGCGCGCTGGCCATGACCCATCCCAAGCTGCACAACCCGGTGCTCGACTTCGACGCGCTGCCGGCACAGGCACCCTGGTGGCAGGTGGAGGCGGCGATCTGCGCGCTCGGCACCACGATGCGCCAGGCCGGCTCGCGCGCGGCGTTCCGCCTAGTCGATCACGACTATCCGCTGGCGATCGCGCGCCTGCTGCGCCAGCACGGCACCGAGGCCTTCGCGCTGAACTCCGCGCTGGGCGCGAATCCGCGGTCCTGGGCGTTCTACAACCGGGTCAAGGGCGACCTGGAACACGATCTGCGCGCGCTCGGCTTTCCCTCGCTGACCCTGGTGCGGCCCGGCCTGATCGGCGGCGAGCGTGCGCAACGCCGCCGCGGCGAGCATGCCGCCAGCGTGGTGCTGCGTGCGCTCGGGCCGCTGCTGCCGCGGCGCTACCGGATCAACCCGGCCGAACATATTGCCGCGGCGCTGGTCGATGCCGCGCTGCGGGCGCGTCCGGGCGTGCAGGTGATCGAGGCGGCGCAGTTGGTTTAGGAGCGGGGATTGGGGATTCGGGATGGGAGCGCGTGCGCGAGTCCGCAGCATTGCGCGTGCGATAGCGACAGCCCGGCCGTGGGGCGATCGTCTGCGGCGCGGCATCGTCGCCAGGCCACATCAGCACCGCATCGCGTGCAGCCCACGCTCGCCTTAGCGCGCTCGCGTGCATTGGCCGCGGCCGTACGCGCGACCCGCCTCAGGCGCCCAGCGACTGTCCGCCGTCCACCGCCAGCACCTGGCCGGTGATCCAGCGCGCCTGTGGCGAGGCCAGGAACAGCGCAGCGTTGGCGACGTCGTCGATCGCGCCGAAGGCGCCGAACGGAATGCTGGCGCGGATCTGCCGGTACAGCTCGGGCTGCTGCTGGCGGCGCTGCTCCCACAGGCCGCCGGGGAATTCGATGGAACCGGGCGCGATCGCGTTGACCCGGATCCGTTCGCGCGCCAGCTGCGTCGCCAGGGTGGTCGTGTAGTAGTTCAGTGCCGCCTTCGCCGCCGAGTATGCCGGCACTCGCGGCGTCGGCCGCAGGCCGTTGATCGAGCTGATGTTGAGGATGCAGCCGCGACCACTGCCGCGCAGGTGCGGTAACGCGGCGCGGTTGCAGCGCACCGCGGCCATCAGGTCGATGTCGAAGCCGGCCTGCCAGCTCGCATCGTCGTCGCCGTGGCCGTAGCCGGAGGCGTTGTTGACCATCACGTCGATGCCGCCCAGTGCGTCGGCGGCCTGCGCCACCCAGGCCTCGATCTGTGCGGCGTCGGCCAGGTCGCAGCACTGCTGCGCCACCGGGTGGCCGTGGCGCTGCAACTGCGTGGCGGCCTCGGCCAGCGGCGCCGGACTGCGCGCGCAGATCGCCACCGCCGCACCGTGGCGTGCGAAGGCGTCGGCGATGGCAAGGCCGATGCCGCGGCTGGCGCCGGCGACGAGCACGCGGTATCCCGCGAAGGGGGACGGATCGGTCATCGGTGGCTCCTGCGTGGCGGTGGGGCGTGCGTCGATTATCCGCGCAATCCGCAGCGCGCGGCCGCTTCTGGCACCATGGCGGCCCATCCCACGCAGCGCCGTCCCGCGACGGCTGCCTGAGCGTGGCTCACAACACGTCGCGCGCAGTTCCGCACCCGCTTGGCGGCTGCACAGTCGTTTTGTTGGCTGCGCTTCTTCCCTTTCCAGGATTTCCCGCAATGAAGAAGACCTACCGGCTCCGCATCGAAGGCAAGCATCCCGACCGCCTGCTCGACGCCGCCAAGCACGATATCCGCAAGTACATCCGCCGCGAGCGCCGCAAGACCCTGCCGGCCGGCACCGACTACTGGGATTTCGACACCCTGTTCGGCACCGAGGAAGCCACCGCCGCCGTGCTGCCGCCGGCCGAGCTGCTGCGTGCGGTCGACGCGCTGGTGGCCGCCGGCGGCGAGCAGTTCTACGTGGAGATCCGCAGCCGGGCGTGCACGCGGCCGCCGCGGGCCAAGGGCGGGCAGGGCGGGCAGGGCGAAAGCGAGCACGATTTCTTCGAGGACTGAGCGCGATCCGGCGCACCCGCGCGTCGGAGCCCATGCCGCGCGACTCAGCCGCTCGCGGGTGGTTCGCCGCCCTGCGCACGCGCCGCGCGCAGCCTGTCCTTTTTGCTCGGCCGCCTGCCCTTGACGCCACCGGTGGAGGTGGTGGCTTCCGCGGCGGCCAGTGCCGGTGCAGGCGTCGGCTCGAAACCGGGAATGCGTTCGCGCGGCACGTACACGCCCTGGCGTTTCTCGATCAGGCGCAGATGCGCCGCGCTGGCGGCATCGACGAAGCTCAGCGCCTGGCCTTCGGCGCCGGCGCGCGCGCTGCGGCCGATGCGATGGGTGTAGTCCGCGGTGGAACGCGGCAGGTCGTAGTTCACCACCACCGGCAGCGCGGCGATGTCGATGCCGCGCGCGGCCAGGTCGGTGGTCACCAGCACGCGCAGTTGTTGCTGACGGAACGCGTCCAGGGTGCGCTGACGCCGGCCCTGGGCGAGGTCGCCGTGCAGCGGTTGTGCGGCGATGCCGGCCTTGCTCAGGGCGGTGGCGACCTGCTCGGTGCTGCGCCGGCTGGCCACGAACACCAGCGCCCGTGGCCAGGCCTCGTGGTCCAACAGATGCTGGAGCAGGGCCAGACGCCGGTCGCTGTCGACCTCGATCGCGCGCTGACGCAGCGTCGCCGGAATCGTCGCGGCGTCGGCGGCGTCGCCGATCCGCCGCGGCGCGCGCAGCAGGCGCGCGGCCAGCGCCGCGATCGACGCCGGCATGGTGGCCGAGAACAGCAGGGTCTGCCGCGTCGGCGGCAACAGGTGCAGCAGCCGCTCCAGTTCGGCGCCGAAACCCAGGTCGAGCAGACGGTCGGCTTCGTCCAGCACCAGGTGCGCCACCGCGTCCAACTGCAGCGCGCGCTGCTCCAGCAGATCCAGCAGGCGCCCGGGCGTGGCCACCACCACGTCGGCACCGCCGCGCAGTGCAAGCATCTGCGGATTGATCGAGACCCCGCCGACCGCCACCACCACCCGCGGCCGCCGCGGCAGTTCCAGGCCCAGCGCGACGAAGCTGTCGGCGACCTGCACCGCCAGTTCGCGGGTCGGCACCAGCACCAGCACGCGGGTGGAGCGCGCCGGCCTGTCCGCCTGTGCGCAGGCCTGCAGCAACGGCAAGGCAAACGCCGCGGTCTTGCCGGAACCGGTCTGGGCCATGGCCAGCAGGTCGTGGCCGGCGACGATCAGCGGCACCGCCTGCCGCTGGATCGGCGTGGGCGTCTGCCAGCCGGCGCGCGCAAGCGCGGCGGCGAAGGCGGGATACAGCGCGGACGACAGACCGAGGGAAGCGAACGACATCGGGGAGAGGGGCAGCGGCAGGCCATGCGGGTCACGGCGGGCGTGCAGTATCGCCGACCGCGCGCGGACGGGTGAAGGCGCGCTCAGTGCAGCAGATCGGGCGCCCGCTCAGCGGCCCGCGCCGCCGCGCGCGCATAGCGCCGCTTCGCCAGCCAGCCGTCGCCCTGCAGGGTCTGCCGCAGCGCCAGGTTGTCGGCATCGTCCGGCGCCAGCCGGCAGGCCGCCTCGCACCAGCGCACCGCACGGTCGAAGTCCTGCCAGGTGGGATTGGAGGTCGTGCCATGGAAGTAGCCGAGGCCGCGCATGGCCTCCTCCCAGCCGGCGTGCGCGAACCGGGTGAGCACGCCCAAGGCGCGCTCGACCCGCGCCGGGTCGTCGTCGTGGTGGGCAAGGAAGTGGCGCAGGCCGTGCACACAGGCATTGGCGCGGCGGATCGCGCGTTCGGACAGCGTCGGCATCGCCGCGGTGGCTTCCAGGCAGGCGATCTCGCAGTCGTTGGACAGACGCACCAGTTCGTCCGGTGCCAGCCCGGCGATACCGCCCTGCTCGATGCCGCGGTCGTACACCAGGCTGAGGTTGTACGCGGCCCGCGGAAAGCCGTGTTCGGCCGCGCGCCGGTACCAGTGGATCGCCAGCGCCGGGTCGTAGCGGTCCTCGTCCTCGAAGTAGCGATAGCCCAGGGCGAACTGCATTTCCGGATAGCCGAGTTCGGCGCCGCAGTTGGCCATGTGGTGCAGTGGACCGTGCTGTACTTGCTCGTCGAAGGCGTAGTAGACGTCGTTGAACGGACACACCTCTTCCGGCGCGGGCAACGGTGCGAGCGTGGCGGCGTGCCGGTACCACGCCTCGGCGATGGCTGGATCGCGCTGCACGCCTCCCCAGCCGGTATCGCACAGCAGGCCGTAGAGCACGGCCGCATGCGCGCTCTGCGTGCAGCTGCGCGCGGCCAGGGCGCCCAGCCAGTCGGCCTGCAGGTGTCCGCCATGCACCGCAGCATGCAACGCCCGCAGCAGTTGGTGATCGTCCAGGCGCAACGGCGCCGGCAACGCGGCGACGGCCGACAGGTGGGGAACGGCCTGGTCCGGCTGCTCGGCGAAGCTGTAAAGCTCCGCCAACTGCAGATGCAGCTGCGCTCGGTCGCCATCGTCGTGCGTCCGCTGCAACATGGCATGCCCGTGTTGCACCGCTTGCGCGATCGCCTCGGCGTCGTCGGTGTCGATGCTGTCCACGTCGATCGCGTCGAGCCAGGCGACCAGGCGCAGGCGCTGGCGTTCGCCAGGGTCGAGGCGAGCGGCCAGCGGCCCTTCGGCCAGCGCGAGGATCTCTTCGCGGCTGCCGCCCCAGCGTGGGGTGTGCAGCGTGGCGTAGGACAGCAAGGCCGCGAGTCCATGGCCGCTGTGGCGCAGCGTCAGCGACAGCCAGAACCACGCCGGCGGCACCGGCTCATCGGGGTCTGGCTCTCCGTCCGGCGCACGCAGTGGCGCGGGCAGTACTTCGGGCAGGCCGAGGGACGCGAGGTCACGCGCATCCGCCGCATCGAGCGTGTCGTTGTCGCTGGGATGCACGCCGTCGCATCGCCAGCGCGTCAGCCAGTCCGGTTCGCCGAAGACCTGCACGCTGCGGGTGAGCAGCGTGCCGAGGACCCACGGCAGCGAAGACCGCGTCATCAGCTGCAGCGCGTCTGCAAACAAGCGCCATTGCGCGTGGCGCACCGTCTGCCACTGCGTCGCGTCGACGCCTTCCGCCCAACCCGTGCCACGTGCCTGCAGCGCCCGCCGCTCCCAACAGGCGCAGCGCAGGAGCCGCGGTGCCAGACTGTCCGGAGACTGTTGTTGCCATGCGTCCAGCAGGGCTGGCAGCGCACCGGGGCGGGCGGCCGCGAGTGCACCGGTCTCTTCCACGACCCGCGTGTACAACTTCGCCTCGCCGGCTGCATCGGTCGCGGCGAGCAGCGTCCGCAACTGCGCGTCCACCGCGTCGAAGCGTTGGGCGAGCAGGTCATGTTGGAAGGGGGTCAGATCGGCGCGCACGGCTTGCGCGACGGACATGGCGGGATGCATGGGACGTCTCGGATCGGAAAGGAAGTGATAAGGGCAGCCCGTGCCGTTGCGGTGCAGGCGGTCGGCGCATGCGGGTGACGCAGGCATGTCGTCTCGCCATTGCGGATCGCGACGGCACCGCGTGCCGACGGCAAAGCCCCGTGCGGTTCCGGCGCGGCGTGGCGGTGCAGGTGCGGAGCGCCATGCGCTCGCAGACGGCGCTGTCGTTGGGGGCGGAGAACTCGCTTGCGTGCAGGCGCTGCGCCGTCCGCGGTGGCGGCTGGCGGTGAAGGCGGCATTGGACGCAGGGAAGAGAAGACGAAAACGGGCACGGAACTGGGGGGCGCCGTCTGCCGTCGTGGATCGCACGCGCGGCGTCACGATGCAGACGACCGACATGCCGACATGGGGCGTCGAGTGGGGCGCGCAGTATAGGGCAGCGCCGTTAGCGCACCGTCGTCGCCATGGCGTCATCGCCGCGGCCATGCGGGTGCTGCGCGGGCCGATCGCTGCGCTTCCGCGGGTGCGTGCCGGCGATGCGCACAGCACGCACGTGCAGGGCTCGGCCACGCGGCGCTTGCGTGACGATCGCCGCGCTCTCGGCAGCGCTGTGTCGGCGTGGGGCGGTGCAATGCACGCGCTTGCCGATCGCCATCGTCACACGCCCGGCCACCGTGGTGGATGGTCGGGCGTGCACTGCGGACGTTACTGCGGGCAGCTCACGCCGACGGCGGCGAAGGCATTGCGCACCGCGGTCACCGAACGGCTCAGGTCGCTGGCCGCGGTCTGCACGCCGCAGGCGCCGCTGTTGAAGGTGGTGCTGGGCGTCCAGTACAGCTGGTTGGCGCGGGCGAACACTTCGAACGCGCTGCGCGTGTTCCAGCCGGAAGTGGTGGCCAGGGTGTAGAACGCCTTGTTGTAGACGCCCGAGGAGTAATGCACGTCCAGGCCGCTGCGATAGTTGGCGGCGTTGTCGATCGAGCTGCCGTCCTGGGTCGGGGTGGCCATGTAGCGCAGCGCACCGTTGGCCTTGAAGATCTCGGTGCCGACCTTGAAGTCGTTCGTGCCCTTGAGGTAGTACTCGGTGGCCTCGCCGGCCATGTCCGAGAACGCCTCGTTGATGCCGCCGGACTGGCCGGAATAGGTGAGGTTGGAATGCTGCTCGGTGAAGCCGTGCGAGACCTCGTGGCCGGCGACGTCGGCGCTGACCAGCGGATAGAAGCGCGTGTTGCCGTCGCCGAAGTTCATCGTCGAGCCGTTCCAGAAGGCGTTCTCGTAGCGCGTGCCGTAATGCACGCGCATCACCAGCTGGAAGGTCAGCGGCGCCACGCCGACGTAGCTGCGGTACATCTTCTCGATCACGCCGCCGAAGTAGTGCGCGTCGTTGATCGGCGAGTAGGCGCCGTTGATGGTCTTGTAGGTATTGCGCGGGCAGGTGAACTGGTACGCGGTGGTGCCGGAGCTGCCGCCGTTGAGGTTCACCGACTTGACGTTGGTGTTCTGCATGCGGCAGTTGTCGTCCACCTCCAGGAAGCCGTGGATGCTGTCGCTGCCGTACTCGTACTGGCCGGTCTTGGCGTTGCCGCCGGGGCCGGTGGCATCGCGCGTGGTCAGCGCGTCCCACTGCTTGAGGATGGCGCCGCTGCGCGCGTCCACAATCACGAATGGCCGGCTCGGCGCACCGCCCTGCGGCGCATCGGCGAAGAACGACACCACGTAGGCCAGGTGCGCGCGGTCGCTGTCGTCGAGATAGATCATCTGCGGCGCCTGCGCGCGTTCGATGCGGCGCTCGGCCTGTGCGGCGCCCAGCGTGGCGCGCTGGGCCACGCGCAGCGCGGCATCGGCGCTCAGCGAGGCGCTGGCGGCATTGGCGGCGGTGGCCGGCAGTTCGCTGGCCAGCCCGGCGACGGAGCGCCCGAACAGGCTGCGCACGCTGCCGTCGGCACGTTCGCTGACGATCACCTGCTCGCCCCACACCGGAATGCCGCGGAAGGTCTGCTGGTAGCGGCGGTGTACGGTGCCGTCGGCATCTTCGCTGCTGCCGAGCAGGGTAAGGGCGGACTCGGCATCCAGCCCGATCAGTTCGGCATGGCGCAACGCGGGTGCGGCCGGGATGCCGCCGACGCGGGCGGCGGCGCTGCGGTACTGGCTACCGAGCGTGTCCGGGTTCTTGGCGTGCAGGTCGACGCGCTCCGCCGCGTGGGCGGAGGTGGCGGCGAGCGCAAGCAGCAGGGACGGCAGCAGTGCCAACGGGCGATGACGAAGCGACTGGGTCATGTGCGGAATCCTCGAGCGCAAGAAGGAAGGACGCGCCGACGCGGCAGCGAAGCGGCCGTGGCGCGGTGCGTGGCATGACGTTTCATGGCAGTGCGGCCGATCGGCGCAGTGCCTCCCCTGTGCAGCGACCATAACGGCGTCGCTGCGTCGCGTGGTAGACAGGTTGCGTTCAGAATTTTTGGATCGGGCGGATGCGGTATCGCCGTACCCGCGAGTGTGATGCGCAATCGAGCCGAGGCGGTTCGCCATCACGGTGCATGCAGGTCGGCGGATGTGCACCGAATGCATGCGAAGCGATCCCAGCACCAAACCCAAGCCGCTGATAGCGCTTGGTCACTGCACTTGTGGGAGGGGCTTCAGCCCCGACGCGCTGTGCAGGAATTGCTCGGGGGAGCATCCCGTAGTGTGTAGAAGACAGCAGAGACCACGCGCGCCTCTGCGTAGCCTCCGCTGCAGAAGGGCTCGAACCCAGTCGCCCTTTCGTTCGTCGCGTCGGGACTGAAGTCCCTCCCACAATGGAGGTGCATGCCGCCATGGCGGTGCATCTGCTGCGTCAGGCGCAGCAGATGCACCGTCTGGTCTCAGGCAGGTTGGCTGATCTGCAAGGTGGCCGGCGCTCAGGCCGGCAGCGCCAGGTCGTCGATCATCGCGCGCAGGAAGCGCGCGGCCTCGCCGCCGGTGCAGGCGCGGTGGTCGAAGCTCAGCGACAGCGGCAGGATCTTGTGCGTCTCCACGCCGCCCATCACCGGCACCAGTTGGTGGCGGGCGCGGCCGGCGGCGACGATGGCCACGCACGGCGGCACCACGATCGGGGTGGCGTAGCGGCCGGCGAACATGCCGAAGTTGGACAGCGAGATGGTGTAGCCGCTCAGCTCCGAGGCCGGGATGCTGCGCGCCTCCACCTGCTGGCGCAGGCGGTTGATGCCTTCGCGCACGCCGCGCGCATCGAGCATGTCGGCATTGCGCAGGGCCGGCACGAACAGGCCGTCGTCGGTGTCCACGGCGATGCCGATGTCCACGTGCGCGTGCAGGGTGCGGGTCAGCGCCTCGCCGTCGAACCAGGCGTTGAGCGCCGGCACCGCCTGGCAGGCGGCGACGATCGCGCGCACCAGGCGTCCGGTGGTGTCGTTGCCCGGCGTCCACGCGTGCAGGTCGGCATCGTCGTTGAGCGTGGTCAGCACCACCTGGCGCTGCGCCTCCGCCATCACCCGCGCCATGTTGCGGCGCACGCCCTTCAGCGGCTCGGGCTGGCCCTGCACGGCCACGCCCGGCGGCTGCGTGCGCATCGGCTTGCCGGCGGCGGAAAGCGGCGTGCGCGCGGGCGCCGCTTGGGGTGTGCGGGCTGCCGTAGGAGCGGCTTCAGCCGCGACGGCGGGATGGCGTAGGGTCGCGGCTGAAGCCGCTCCTACGACGGCGCCGGCTTTCGCCGAGCCATCCGCGGCGGCCTGCTTGACGTCGGCCAGGGTCACCGCGCCGTCGGCGCCGCTGGCGCGCACCCTGCCCAGGTCCACGCCCAGCTTCTTGGCCAGGGCGCGCACCGCCGGCATCGCGCGCACGCCGCCGACCGACACGGCCTGCTCGCTGTGCACGGTGTTGGAGCTCTGCATCGCCCCGACCACGGTGCCGGCATCGTCGCGCTCGCCGGCGGTCTGCGCGTTGTCGGCGTCGTGCAGTTCGCCGCCGTCGTCGGAGGCGACCACGCGGTCGTCGGCCGCGGCGGTGTCCGCACCGGCGCCCTTGCCGGACGCCACCGACGCCGCGCCGCCGTGGTGATGGCCGGTGTCCTGGCCTTCGGCGCGCTGCGGCAGGTTCGGGTCGGGCGCGAACTGCGCCAGCATACTGCCGGTAACGACGATGTCGCCCGGCGCGCCGGCCAGCTTCAGCACCTTGCCGGACACCGGCGAGGGCACTTCGACCACCGCCTTGGCGGTTTCCATCGACACCAGCGGCTCGTCCAGCCGGATGGTGTCGCCTTCCTTGACGAACCACTCGACGATGGTGGCGTCGGGCAGGCCTTCGCCCAGGTCGGGCAGATTGAAATTCTTGGTTTGGCTCATGTGGTCTCTTCCAGCAGTTCCAGGTCGCGTGCCGGCAGCCAGCCCTGCGTGCCGTCGGCGCGCTCGGCCCACCACCAGTCGCCGTATTCGTGATGCAGGACGACGGTGTCGCCCTGCGCGGCATCGAGTTCGCGCGCGTCATAGTCGCGCAGCGCCACGGCATGGCCGTCGCCGGTCGGCTGCAGCCAGGCCAGCGGCGCCCAGCCGGCGCTGCCGGCGGCATTGGTGATCCAGACGAACGCGGGCCACTCTTCGTCGCGCACGCCCAGCGCGATCCGCTCGCCGGCGGCGATGCGGATCGGATGCGGATAGGCGGCGCGGTAATCGCTGATCAAACGTGCCTGCATGTCAACCCGCGGCCATCGCCCGCTTGGCCGCCGCGACGATCTTGTCGGTGCTCGGCAGGTACTTCATTTCCAGCCGGAACAGCGGGATATGGGTGTCGTAGCCGGTCACGCGCTGCACCGGCGCGACCAGGTCGTACATCGACTGCTCGGCCAGGCGCGCGGCGATCTCGGCGCCGAAGCCGGCGCTGCGCGGGGCTTCCTGCACGATCACGCAGCGGCCGGTGCGCGCCACCGATTCGGCGATGGTGTCGAAATCCAGCGGGCGCAGCGTGGCCACGTCGATCACTTCGGCGCTGATGCCGTCGGCGGCGAGCCGGTCGGCCGCCTCCAGCGCTTCCTTGACCTGCGCGCCCCAGGCGACCAGGGTCACGTCGGTGCCGTCGCGCAGCACGAAGCACACGTCCAGCGGCAGCGCCTCGCCGTCGTCGGCGACTACTTCCTTGTACTGCCGGTAGATGCGCTTGGGCTCCATGTAGATCACCGGATCCGGCTCGCGGATCGCCGCCAGCAGCAGGCCGTAGGCGCGTTGCGGCGAGGACGGCAGCACCACGCGCAGGCCGGGCACGTTGGTGAAGATGGCTTCGTTGGCTTCGCTGTGGTGTTCCGGCGCACGGATGCCGCCGCCCCACGGCACGCGCAGCACCAGCGGGCAGTGCAGACGGCCGCGGGTGCGGGTGCGCAGGCGCGCGGCGTGGCAGATCAGGTGATCGACCATCGGGTAGACGAAGCCGTCGAACTGCGCCTCGGCCACCGGCTTCATGCCCTGCGCGGCGAGGCCGACGCTGAGCCCGGCGATGGTGGTTTCGTCCAGCGGGGTATCGAGCACGCGCTGGGCGCCGAAGCGCTGCTGCAGGCCGGCAGTGGCGCGGAACACGCCGCCGTTGACGCCCACGTCCTCGCCCAGTACCAGCACCGACGGGTCGTGCTGCAGTTCCCAGGCCAGCGCCTGCGTCACCGCTTCGATCAGGGTAATGGGCGTGCTGGTCATCGGAGTGTCTCCGCGCGACGTCGCCGCGCTGTGGGCGGTGCCGGCCGCAGACGCGGCCGCGTGGTCGGCGAGGCGAGGGCTGAGCTCATCCATGGCGCTGCTCCAGGGCGATGGCCTCGGCACGCTGCGCGAGCAGGTCCGGCGGCGGGTCGGCGTACAGGTAGTCGAACATGGCTTCCACCGGCTGCACCGGGGTCTCCAGGTAGGCGTTGAGCTCGATGTCGGCCAGGCGCGCGCATTCCTGCTTCCACGCCGTTTCCTCGTCCTCGCTCCACAAGCCCTGCGCGCTCAGCCAGGCGCGCAGGCGCAGCAGCGGCTCGCGTTCCCAGGCCTGCTTGACCTCGGCATCGTCGCGGTAGCGGCGCGCGTCGTCGGCGGTGGTGTGGTCGGACAGGCGGTAGGTCATGAACTCGATCACCGTGCCGCCGTGGCCGGCCAGCGCGCGCTCGCGCGCCTGACGCATCGCTTCCAGCACCGCGATCAGATCGTTGCCGTCCACCTGCAGGCAGTGCAGGCCGCCGGCCAGGCCCTTCTGCGCAAGGGTCTGCGCGCCGGTCTGGGCGTTGCGCGGCACCGAGATCGCCCAGCCGTTGTTGATCACGCACAGGATCAGCGGCAATTGGTAGGCGCCGGCGGAGTTGAGTGCGGCGTAGAAGTCGGTTTTGGACGACCCGCCGTCGCCGCAGGTGGCCACCGCCACCTGTTGCTCGCCGCGCAGCTTGAACGCCAGCGCGGCGCCGGCGGCGTGCAGGCACTGGGTGGAGATCGGCACGCAGATCGGGAAGTCGCGGGCGGCGTCGGAATCGCGCTGATAGTCGTTGCCGCGCTCGTCGCCGCCCCAGTACAGCAGCACTTCGCGCGGGCGCACGCCGCGCATGAACATGGCACCGTACTCGCGGTAGCTGGGCGCCAGCACGTCGCCGCGGCGCATCGACGCGCCGATGCCGACGTGGGTGGCCTCGTGGCCCAGGCAGGAGGCGTAGGTGCCCAGCTTGCCGGTGCGCTGCAGGGCCACCGCCTTGCTGTCGAAGGTGCGCACGTAGAGCATCTGCTTGAACAGCGCCAGCAGCGTCTGCGGGTTGGCCGAATCGGCCGGAAGCGCGTCGCGGACCGGCTGGCCGCCCGCGTCGAGGTACTGCAGGAACTCAATTTCGAACTGGGCGGCGATGGGCATGGCGATGGCGCTCTCGACAACAAGTTTCAAATGATATGAGTCGGCATGTTAAGGAAGCCGTGCACAAAAGCCGTCGTGCACCGCAGCACGCGGCGATGCCGTATCGCACAAGAAAAGCGTGGTCCTCTCGCGTTGCCGATTGATGGCGTTGGGTATCGACGATGTTGCAGTGCGATGCATGCCGTTCATGTGCGCGTGGGTGTCCACCGGTGGCGGTGGCAACGCCGTCGTCCTGGCGCGCATGCAAGCGCGCGGACGCCTAGGAACGGACAGGAGGCAGGCGTGCATGCGCGCCCCAGAGCAGCGCTCAGCGCTGGCGCCGCGCATGGCGCTTGTCCCGTAGGAGCGGCTTCAGCCGCGACGGGCCTTCCCGGGAATGCCCGGTCGCGGCTGAAGCCGCTCCTACGCGATGGCGCCTGGGAGCCGCTGAATGTCGGCAGCACGTGACCAGCACCGGGGTGGCATTGCCCCAAGCAAAAAGGGCGTGGCCTTGCGGCCACGCCCTTGCACTTGCACCGCTTGCCGCGATCAGCGACCGAACAGGCGCAGCCCCTCCACGTAGGTGCTGAAGCGCGCGCTGTTGTCGCTGGGATCGGCGTCGGCCGAGGTCGAGCCGGCGCTGGCGCCAATCACGATCTGGCGGTCGGCCGGCAGCGGCCGCGTCGCCAGGCTCAGGCGGAACGCGGCGCTGGCGCCCGGCGCCAGGTCGGCGCCGCTGCGGCAATGGAAGCGCGCGCTGCGCAGGCCGTGGTTCTGCCGCACGCACTGCCAGCCGCGCGGCGGCACCAGCGCGGTGAGCGCCGACAGGGTGCTGCCATCGATCTCCAGGCTGGCGCCCTGCACCGGCGCATTGCCGTGGTTGCGCACATCGATGCGGTAGTCGGCGAAGAACGCCAGGAACGGCAGCGTGGCCGGGCCGTCGATCGACACCGCCAGGTCGCCGGCCGGACGCGCCTGCACCGCCACCGTGGCGCTGCCGCCGTTGTCGCCAGGGTTGGGATCCTCGGTCTGCGAGGCCACCGACGCGGCCAGGCTCAGGCTGCGCCCGACCAGGGCGGCGCCGGCCGGCACCGCTACCTCGAAGCGCGGCGTGGTGCCGGCGGCGAACTGTGCGGTGCTGCAGGTGACCACGGTCTGCGCGGCCACCTCCGGCGCGGCGCAGTCCCAGCCCGGGGCGGAGGTCACGCTCGGGGTCACCGCCGCGTCCAGGGCGAAGGCGACCGCGGCGGCGCGCGCCGCGTCCGGACCGGCGTTGGCCAGGTCCACGCTGTAGCGGATGGTGTCGCCGGCGTAGACCGACGCGTTGGCGGCGCTCACGCGCAGGCTCAGGTCGGCGCGCTCCAGCGGCTTGAGCTTGATCAGCACCACCGCCGGGTCGTGGTCGGACAGCCGCGCCGGCGAGTTGGCGTCGTTGCGGGCCACGGCCGGGAAGTCGGCGTTGAGCCGCGCGTGGGCTTCGCTGAGGCCGGCGATCTGCACCGAGCGCATCAGCGCGCGGTTGGCCAGGATGTGGTCCAGCGACTGCACGTTGCCGTCGTAGGCGTAGGAGTAGCTCTGGTCCGGCGTCGACAGCAGGGTGAGGTTGTACAGCGCCGGATCGACCAGGGTGGCGCCGTCGCCGGGCACCACGGTCTGCGCGTCCGCCGCCGGCAGGCCGGTGATGGTGCCCATCGCATCGACGTAGCCGTCGTTGAACTCGAAGGCGTTGAAGTCGCCCATCACCAGCAACTGCTCGCTCGGATCGGCGGCCTGGCGCGCCTGCAGCAGGTTGGCCAGGAACACCGCCTGTGCCTGGCGCTTGGCGCGGATGCGCTGGCCGCTGGCGTCGTCGGTCTCGGCGCCGTTGAGCGAACGCTGGTGCACCTCGACCACGGTCAGCGGCAGCGTGCGGCCGTCGGCGAAATGCACCACCGCCTTCAGCAGCAGCGGCGGGCGGTCGTTGAGCAGGCTGACCGTACCGCTGGGCTCGGTCCAGGTGGTGGCCTTGCCTTCCTGGCTCACCGAGACCACCTCGACGCGGGCGATGCCGGCGCCGACCTGCGCGGTCTTGACCAGGAAGCCGACGTCGATGCCGCCCACGTCGTTGCCTTCCTGCAGGTAGGCCACGTACTGCGGATCGGGTTGGCCGGCGGCCACCGCATCGCGGTTGACGCGGTCGGCCAGGGTCTGCAGCACGCTCAGGTTCTCGATCTCCACCGTGCCGAGGATGTCGGGGGTGTTGAGGTAGTTGCGGATCGCCAGCGAGGCCTTGTTGAGGCGCGCCTGGTAGGCGGCCGCGGTCAGCACCGGTTCGCCGATCGCCGGATCGTTCTGGTCGTCGAAGAAGCGCTCCATGTTGTAGGTGGCGATGTTGACGTCGTCGGCCTGCGGCGCTGGGGCCGGCTTGGGCTGGTCGGCGCCGTTGCACTGCACGGTGGGCGCGGTTTCCGGATAGATCGTGTAGCGGCGGAAGCTGTAGTCCAGCGGGCCGCTGACGCCGAGCACGGTGCAGCCGGCGGCCACGTCGATGCGCTCGCCGCCGAGGCCGGCGCTGCCGACCGCGATCACCTGCGGGCTGGTGTTCCAGCGCGGCACGTCGCTTGGCGAGCCGGCCGGCAGCGCGTCGGGCTGCTGCACGCCGGCGGTGCGCCAGGCGCGCGGCAGGCCGGTGACCACGGCATGGAACACGCCGTTGCTGGTGGCGCTGGCGTTGGTCTCGTTGACGTTGCCCAGGGTCGGGGTGTTGACGGTCAGGCTGGGCACGGTGACGCGCATGCCTTCCAGGCGCTCGAGCTGGTCGTAGGCGCCGTTCGGGTCGGGGAAGCGGGTGGTCAGCTCGACCGCGGCCGGCAGCGGATTGCCGGTGGACTGCAGCAGCACCGTCGGCGAACTCAGTTCGGTCAGCGGCGGCTGGCTGGGGTCGGTGCTGGGCACGTATTCGACCACCGTGGCCTGCACCCGCACCGCGTTGCCCACTGCGGCCTCGGCCGGCGGCGCGCTGCCGGTGTAGACGTAGATGCCTTCGGAGGTGAGCGGGTCGGCGTCGGCCTGGGCGTCGGGCGTCTGCAGGAAGAAGCCGGCGCTGCGTCGCGCGGTGACGATGCCGCTGGTGGCGACCACCTGGCCGACCAGCGGCGAGCGCGCGCCGCTGCCCTGGATGCTGTGGATCGGCACCAGGTTGAAGTCGTCGTTGAGGATCACCCCGCTGGCGGTCAGCGTGGCCGGCAGCGCGCCGCTGACCCCGCTGATGTCGAGGTAGAAGGTTTCGTCCGGTTCGTTGCTGGTGTCGCCGTTGACCAGCACGCGCACCTCGGCGCTGCTTTCGCCGGCCGCGATGGTCACCTGGGTCGCGGCCAGCGCCTGGTAGTCGCTGCCGGCGGTGGCGGTGCCGTCGCGGGTGGCGGCGGTGAAGGTGACGCCGGCGCTGCCGGCCGGCTGGCTCAGCGTCACCGTGAACACGAACGCGGTGCTGCCGCTGTCGCCTTCGGCGCGGCTGACGTTGACCACGCTGGCCACCGGCAGGTTGCCGCCGCCGCACAGGCTGACCGGCGCGGCGCTGTTGCGCGGGTTCGGTGCGCCGGTGGCGAAATCGGCGTTGTTGTTGTCGCTGTCGGTGCAGCCGCCGTTGCCGCGCAGCACCGCCAGGGTGTTGCTGGGCGCGGCGGTCGGGGCGCTGCCTTCGGCGC
Organism: Xanthomonas sp. NCPPB 3174; assembly: GCF_056725205.1. Taxonomy (NCBI): domain Bacteria; kingdom Pseudomonadati; phylum Pseudomonadota; class Gammaproteobacteria; order Lysobacterales; family Lysobacteraceae; genus Xanthomonas; species Xanthomonas sp. NCPPB 3174. The sequence goes on from NZ_CM161517.1 coordinate 678,632, forward strand.
AGCTGGCGCTGCTGCCGTAGCCGACGAAGTCGGCGTTGCCGGCCGGGCAGGCGCCGCTCAGCGCGGCGCTGGCCTTGCTCAGCGCGATCTTGCCGGCGGTGCCGCTCATGGCGATGGTGCCGGTGGCGTCGGGCGTGGGCAGCGCGGTGCTGCCGCCGCTGCCGTCGGCCTGCTTGACCAGGTAATAGCCGCCCGGCGCGATGCTGCCGCTCAGCGTGGTGACCTGCCAGCTGCTGCCGGCGGCCGAGGCGTACTGCACCGACCAGCCGGCCAGGCTCACCGCCTCGCTGCCGTTGTTGTGCAATTCGACGAAATCGCTCTTGTAGGTGGCGCCGCTGTTGCCGCCACCGCCATAGACCTGGCTGATGACCACCTGGGCCTGGGCGTACCCGGCACCCCCCAGCGCGCACGACAACACTGCAGCTCGAAGCAGCATGGTTCGCATGAACAAGATCTCCCCAATCCTTGAAGACGTGGACTCAAGAGTGGCTAACGAAACGTAGCGAGCAGTCGCCAGGTGGGTGCGGACGGCGCGGAGGAACCGCAGTGTACGAGTGGTACATGAGGATTCCGAGCACCGTCCGCGCCCGCCTGGTGGCTGCGCAGTCGTTTCGTTTGCCGCTCTTACGCAGATGACGTGACGGCGCCCCCCAGGCGCCGCCGACGATTGTGCCGGAGTTTGTCAGCCGGTGCTGACCAATGTGTGACATTCGTCGCTGCGGTACCCTTGCCGGCCCGGAACACCCGCGCCACCCCACGCCTGCCGCCCATGCCCGTCGAACAGAACCAGCGCCCGCTCGAAGCCGGCATCCACACCGACCTGGAAGGCCGGCTGACCTACGGCGGCTACCTGCGCCTGGATCGGCTGCTGTCGGCGCAGCAGCCGCTGTCCAACCCGCCGCACCACGACGAACTGCTGTTCATCGTCCAGCACCAGACCTCCGAGCTGTGGCTGAAGCTGCTGGCGCACGAGTTGGGGGCGGCGATCGCGCACCTGCAGCGCGACCAGGTGTGGCAGTGCCGCAAGGTGCTGGCGCGCAGCAAGCAGGTGCTGCGCCTGCTGACCGAGCAGTGGTCGGTGCTGGAGACCCTGACCCCGTCCGAGTACATGGGCTTCCGCGACGTGCTGGGGCCGTCCTCCGGGTTCCAGTCGCTGCAGTACCGCACCATCGAATTCATGCTCGGCAACAAGAACGCGCAGATGCTGCCGGTGTTCGATCACGACCCGCAGGGCCAGGCGGCGCTGCAGGCGGTGCTGGAAGCGCCCAGCCTGTACGAGGAATTCCTGCGCTACCTGGCCCGCTTCGGCCACGCGGTGCCGGCGCCGTACCACGCCCGCGACTGGCGCCAGCCGCATGTGAGCGACCCGCTGCTGCGCCCGGTGTTCGAGCGCATCTACGAGAACACCGACCGCTACTGGCGCGAGTACGCGCTGTGCGAGGACCTGGTGGACCTGGAGACTCAGTTCCAGCTGTGGCGCTTCCGCCACATGCGCACGGTGATGCGGGTGATCGGCTTCAAGCGCGGCACCGGCGGTTCCAGCGGCGTCGGCTTCCTGCAGCAGGCGCTGGCGCTGACCTTCTTCCCGGAACTGTTCGAGGTGCGGACCTCGGTGGGGCTGGAGGGCCGGGACGCGGGACCCGGGGCCGAGGTTCCGGGTGGAGCGACGACCCCGCTGTAACCCGGCGCGTGTGGCGAGTGCCGCCGGCATTGCTGCGTTGCAGGCACGGAGTCTTCTGGCGATGGCGGGGGCCATTGCCGCGCGAGCGCCGTTTTGTCATGGCTCCGCGTCGCGCTCGCGCCGCGTTTTTTCGGCTCAAGGCCCGCTGCTTTTCCGGGTCCCAGGTCCCGAGTCTCGGGACCCGCCTCTCTCGCCACATTTGACGCCACGCCGTCGCTCGGTGATCCTCGTCCGTTGCCCGGCCTGGCCGGCCGCACCGCCCCAGCCCATCCTGAATACGCAAGGGAACACCGCATGAGCGTTGACGTCGTCGCGTCGAACAATCCCGCCTCACCGCAACCGCCGTCAGCGCAACCGCCCGAATTCAAGACCCTGCTGGGCCATCCGCGTCCGCTGTGGCTGCTGTTCATGACCGAGTTCTGGGAACGCTTCGCGTTCTATGGCATTCGCTGGGCGCTGACGTTGTACATCGTGTCCGAGTTCTACCATGGCTCCGGCGCCGGCGAGGCGCCCGCCAACAAGCTCTACGGCGCGTATCTGGCGCTCGTCTACGCGTCGGCGCTGTTCGGCGGCTTCGTTGCCGATCGGTTGATCGGCTATCAGCGCTCTCTGTTGATCGGGGCCGTGGTCATGTCGGTCGGCCTGTTCCTGATCGCGGTACCGAACCAAGAGGTGTTCAAGATCGGCTTGGCCACGATCATCGCCGGCAACGGCCTGTTCAAACCGAACGTGTCCACCATGGTCGGCAAGCTGTATCCGCTCTCCGACCCGCGGCGCGATTCGGGTTTCACCATTTTCTACATGGGCATCAACGCCGGTGGTTTCCTGGCGCCGATCCTGACGGGGTTCCTGGCGGACAAGTTGTTCGGCAGCGAGGCGATGCCGGCCTACAAGTACGTCTTCATCGCGTCCGGCATCGGCATGTTGATCAGCCTGGTGTGGTTCTGGGTGGGTCGTCACCAGCTCGGCCCCGTCGGCAAGCCGCCGGTGGGCGGCGAAGGTATCGGACGTACCATCGGGGTGTTGGTCGCGACGCTGTTGGTCATCCCGCTGGCTTACGGCCTGCTGCTCATCGATGCCGGCATCCTCGGCTGGATTCTGACCACCCTGTTCGTGGCGCTGTGCGCCATGATCCTGGTCGAGGGTATCCGCGAGGGCCGGATACCGCGCGACCGCTCGATCGCGATGCTGATCGTCTTCGTGTTCAACGTCATGTTCTTCATGTTCTTCGAGCAGGCGGGCAGTTCGTTCAACTTCCTGGCGCAGAACATCGTCGAGCGTGACCTGGGCGGCTGGGTGTTCCCGGTCGGCTGGTTCCAGTCCGTCAACACGCTGGCGATCCTGGTGCTGGGGCCGGTATTCGTGTGGTTGTGGGTGGCGCTGAAGTCGGCCAATCCGTCGATTCCTCGCAAGTTCGGCCTGGGCCTGATCTTCAACGGTCTGGCGTTCGCGTTGTTGATGTACGCGCTGTCCTCGCTGGTCGATGGCAGCGGCAAGATTCCTTTCTGGACCTTGTTCATGGTCTACGTGATTCAGACCGTCGGTGAGTTGTGCCTGTCGCCGATCGGCCTGTCGATGACGACGAAACTGGCACCGACCAAGGTGGTGGGCTTCGCGATGGGCGGTTGGTTCCTTTCCACGGCCATCGGCAACAACCTGTCCGGCATCTTCGCCGCGGGCGTCAGCGGCGAGAGCGGCATGACCGTAGAATCGGCGTTGAAGGGCTACACGTTCGGCTTCTGGGCCTTGCTTGGCTCGGGTGTGTTGCTGTTCCTGATCGCGCCGTTGATCAACCGACTGATGCACGGTGTGAAGTAACGTGAGGACCAAGCAATGGCGATGAACAAGACGATCTGCGCTGCCCTGGCGGCGATCCTGGCCCTGGGCGGCTGCAGCCAGACGGCGCCGCCCGACGAGCAGGCGCCGGCCAAGCCGCTGGACACCTCGGTGCAGAAGCCGCCGGTGGCCGATCCCAACCAGCCGGTGGCCTCGGGCAATACCCCGGCCGCCGCCGACATCGCCGCGGCCAAGGCGCTGGGCGCGCAGTTCGACCCGCAGCGCAACCCGGCCGACGACCTGGAGACCGCCATGGTCGAGGCCAAGCGCGGCGGCAAGCGCATCTTGCTCGACGTGGGCAACGAGGCCTGCGACTGGTGCCACACCCTGGACACCTTCATCGAGGGCGATGCGGAGCTGCGCAGCTTCCGCGACGCCAACTTCGTCTGGGTCAAGGTCAACGTCAGCGACGCCAACAAGAACGAGGCGTTCATGGCGCAGTACCCGAAGATCGTCGACTTCCCGCACCTGCTGGTGCTCGACGCCGACGGCAAGCTGCTGCACTCGCAGATACTCGCCGACCTGCAGAAGGGCAAGGACTACGACCGCAAGAAGTTCTCGGACTTCCTCAAGGAATGGGCGCCGCCCAAGGCCTGAGCGGTCGCGAAGCGCGCTTTCGTGATTTCGTAGGAGCGGCTTCAGCCGCGACTGGGCGTTCCCAGTAATGCACGGTCGCGGCTGAAGCCGCTCCTACAGTGTTTCAGGCCCGCCGTTCGCGCCCCCCGACGCCTCAGCGCCCGGTCATGCTCGGCAGGCCCTCGGCCGCCAGGCGGTCGATCAGCCGATTCAGCAGGCGCTGCTCGTCCTCGCTGAAGGGCGCCAGCAGGCGCCGCTCGCACTCCAGCACCATCGGCGCCACCACCTGGTACACCTCCACCCCGGCCGCGGTCAGGTGCAGCACCGAGCGGCGGCGGTCGTCGCCATGGGTCTCGCGCTGGATGAACCCGCGCTCCAGTTGCCGCGCCACCGCCCGGCTCACCGCCACCTTGTCCATCGCGGTGCGCTCGGAGACCTCGCCAGCGGACAGGCCCGGATACAGCGCCAGCACCGCCATCACCCGCCACTCGGTCACCGCCATGCCGTAGCGCTCGCCGTAGACGCGGGCGATGTTGCTGCTGATGCGGTTGGACAGCACGCTGATCCGGTACGGCAGGAACCGTTCCAGATCCAGGGAGGGCGAGTCGGGCGTCGGGGCGGGCGTGGCGATCGTCATGCTGCATTGCACCTTGCTGGTGGTTTCACTTGTAACTATAACGGAGGATACTACGGTCCATTCTCGCGAGTCTGGCGCCCGTCCGCATCCGAAATTTCGGCCCGGCCGCCGCGACTCCCCCCACCAGGAGACGCGTCATGAATGCACAAGCGCAGCATCCGTCGCAGCCGACCAACCTCGGCATGCAGGTCACCACCTTCGAGAACCCGATGGGCATCGACGGTTTCGAGTTCGTGGAATTCGCCGCGCCGGCCGGGCAGGGCGAGCAGTTGCACGCGTACTTCCGCAGCATGGGCTTCACCGCGGTGCTGCGCCATCGCCAGCGCGCGATCACCGTGTACCGCCAGGGCGGGGTCAATTTCCTGGTCAACGAGGAACCGGATTCCTTCGCCGCCGATTTCGCTGCCGCGCACGGCCCCTGCGCCTGCGGCTTCGCGATCCGCTTCCGACACCCGGCCGACGAGGTGTTCGCCAAGGTGCTGGAGAACGGCGGCGAAGCCATCGCCGACAAGGCCGACACCCGCGCAGTGCCGGCGCCGGTGGTCAAGGGCATCGGCGACTGCATGCTGTACCTGGTCGACAAGTACGGCGAGAAGGGGTCGGTGTACGAGGGATTCGAGCCGGTGCCCGGCGCCGAGCAGCATCCGGCCGGCTTCGGCCTGACCTTCATCGACCACCTGACCCACAACCTGTACTTCGGCAACATGCAGCGCTGGTCGGACTACTACGAGCGCCTGTTCAACTTCCGCGAGATCCGCTACTTCGACATCAAGGGCGCCAAGACCGGGCTGGTGTCCAAGGCGATGACCGCGCCGGACGGCGTGGTGCGCATCCCGCTCAACGAATCGTCGGACCCGAAGAGCCAGATCAACGAGTACCTGGACGCCTACCACGGCGAAGGCATCCAGCACATCGCCTGTTTCACCGACGACATCTACGAAACCGTCGAGCGCATGCGCGCGGCCGGCGTCGAGTTCCTGGACACCCCGGACACCTATTTCGACGTGATCGACCAGCGCATTCCCAACCACGGCGAGGACGTGGCGCGGCTGGCGCGCAACAAGATCCTGATCGACGCCGACCCGGAGACCAAGCAGCGCAAGCTGCTGCAGATCTTCACCCAGAACTGCATCGGCCCGATCTTCTTCGAGATCATCCAGCGCAAGGGCAACGAAGGCTTCGGCGAAGGCAACTTCCAGGCGCTGTTCGAGAGCATCGAGCGCGACCAGATGAAGCGCGGCGTGCTTTGAGGGATGACGGCGAGCGGAGGCTGACGGCCAGCGTGCTCGAAGCCGGCAGATGCTGACAGCGCAGCGCGGAGACTTCCGACAGCCGTTGTAGCCCCTCTCCCACCGGGAGAGGGGTTGGGGTGAGGGTACGGTGGGGGTCATGACGATCAAACCGCCGCTACCCACATCGACACTGGCACACGCACGCCACCTACGTCGCACCATGACCGACGCCGAGCGCGCACTATGGGGTTGTCTGAGAAGCGGACAGTTGCAAGGTGCGAAGTTCCGGCGTCAGTACCCGATCCCACCGTATGTCGCAGATTTCTGTTGTGTGGCGGCAAAGCTGATTGTCGAAATCGATGGCGCGCAACATACCGGACCACGCGATGCCACAAGAACGCGTTGGCTCGAGTCGCAAGGTTGGCGCGTCATTCGATTCTGGAACAACGACGTGCTGCTTTCGAAAGATGCCGTGATCCAGGTGATTTGCGACGCCACTGGGTCGCCGTACCCTCACCCCAACCCCTCTCCCGGTGGGAGAGGGGCTTGATATCCAAGGCTCAAGCATATGCATGACCATCATCGCTACATGTCCGGCTTCGGCAACGAATTCGCCACCGAGGCGGTGCCCGGCGCGTTGCCGGTCGGGCAGAACTCGCCGCAGCGCGTGGCCCACGGCCTGTACGCCGAGCAGTTGTCGGGCACCGCGTTCACCGCGCCGCGCGGCGTGAACCGGCGCAGTTGGCTATACCGCATCCGCCCGGCAGTGATGCACGGCGGCTTCGTCGCCTACGACCGTGCCGGTGCGTTCCACAACGACTTCCAGCGTTGCCCGGTGCCGCCGGACCAGTTGCGCTGGAGTCCGTTGCCGCTGCCGGAGACGCCGGTGGACTTCGTCGATGGCCTGTACACGATGGCCGGCAACGGCTCGGCCGAGGCGCAGCATGGCGTGGCGGTGCACCTGTACGCGGCCAATGCCTCGATGCAGGGCCGCTTCTTCTACGATGCGGACGCGGAACTGCTGATCGTGCCGCAGCTCGGCCAACTGCGCCTGTGCACCGAACTGGGCACGCTGGAAGTAGCGCCGCAGGAGATCGCGGTGATCCCGCGCGGGGTGCGCTTCCGCGTGGAGCTGCCCGATGGCAACGCACGCGGCTACGTGTGCGAGAACTTCGGCGGGCTGCTGCGGTTGCCGGACCTGGGGCCGATCGGCGCCAACGGCCTGGCCAACCCGCGCGACTTCCTGACCCCGGTGGCCGCCTACGAGGAAGACGAGGGCGACTTCGAACTGATCGCCAAGTTCCAGGGCCATCTGTGGCGCGCGCCGATCGGGCATTCGCCGCTGGACGTGGTCGCCTGGCACGGCAACTACGCGCCGTACAGGTACGACCTGCGCCGCTTCAACACCATCGGCTCGATCAGCTTCGACCATCCCGATCCGAGCATCTTCACCGTGCTGACCGCGCCCAGCGACACGCCCGGCACCGCCAACATGGATTTCGCGATCTTCCCGCCGCGCTGGCTGGTGGCGCAGCACACCTTCCGGCCGCCGTGGTTCCACCGCAACGTGGCCAGCGAGTTCATGGGCCTGGTGCACGGCGTCTACGATGCCAAGGCCGACGGCTTCGCCCCGGGCGGCGCGTCGCTGCACAACTGCATGAGCGGGCACGGCCCGGACGCGGCCACCTTCGACAAGGCCTCGCAGGCCGATCTGTCGCGGCCGGACGTCATCGCCGACACCATGGCCTTCATGTTCGAGACCCGCGCGGTGCTGCGCCCGACCGCGCAGGCGCTGGACGCCGTGCATCGCCAGCGCGACTACCAGCAGTGCTGGCAGGGTCTGCGCCGGCACTTCCGCGTGCCCTGAGCACGCGCGGGCGCGGCCGCGCCGCTCAGGCTGGTGCCGAGGCAACCGCTGCCGCGGACGTCATCGCGACGCTCAGGCGGCCTCCGCCGCGGTCGCCAGCGCGCGGTGCAGCGATGCCGGCAGGATCTCCAGCACGCGCTCGCGGATGCGTTGCGCGTAGCGCTCGGAGGTCATCTCCGGCATCGTGCGCAGCGCCAGCCCGATCGCGCGCAGGGTGTCGTGTTCCTCGCGCGCTGCACGCAACTGCTGCTGCAGCGCCGGCGAGGCCGGATGGCGCTGCAATTGCAGCAGGTCCAGCAGATACATGCGCGCATTGAGCAGGGCGCGGCGCGGGTCGGCCGGTGGTGGAGGGGCGCTTGTCGCCATCGGTGCGGCGGCGCTGCTGCGGCCGTCGTCCAGATAACCCTGCTGCAGCAGCCCCTGCACGATCGCATCGGCCCCGCGGCCGCCCAGCGTGGCCAGTTCCTCTAGGCTGCGCTGGCCGTCGGCGAGGATCAGCACGCGTCGCTGGCGCATGTCCAGCGGCGCATCGTGCGATTGCAGTGCCGCAAGGGCGAGGGCGGTCTTGCGCGGATGCATGGCGGCGGGGTCGGTAGGCGCGCAGCTTGGCGCGCAGCGGTGAAATGCCGATGACAGGGGCGATGCGCTGGCGTGTCGGTGCCGGCGGCCGGCTTGCCGTCGGTGTGCTCTAACGCCGGTTCGGGACGCGGGTGCTCGGCCGCGTGCCTGGCAGTGTTTCGCCGCTGCCGTGCAGGGCGAGGGCATGCACGCTAGCCTATGCGCTGGTCCAGCGAGGAAGTGCGATGAAGCCGATTCAACCAGGCGTGGCGGTGTTGCTGCTCGCACTCGCCGCCTGCGACCGGCAACCACCCGCGTCGCCGGCCGCGCCTCCTGCACCGTCCGCGCCGGCTCCGGCTCCGACACCCGCCGCAGCCGACGACGGCGCCTTGCCGCCGCCGGACATCGACCAGCCCGACGGCGACGTGCCGCCGGCGCAGGCGCCGGCCTCGGCGTTGCCGCCGGAGCTGGCCGCCGGCGACCGGCAACTGGCGCGCATCGACGGCTACGGCGACCTGCGCCTGGGCATGCGCGCGGCGCAGGCCCGCGCGGCCTGGGGCGGTGAACTCGACGGCCAGCCCAGCGCCGGCAGCAGCTGCTACGTGCTGCGTCCGCGCTGGGCCAAGGGCAACCACCAGTTCGGCCTGATGGTCGAAGACGACACACTGGTGCGCTACGACGTGCGCACCGCCAAGGAAACCGCGCCGGGCGGCGGCAAGGTCGGCATGGACCTGGCTAACCTGCGCGCGCTGTACGCCGGCCGCCTGGAGGAGCAACCGCACAAGTACGTCGAAGGCGCCAAGCTGCTGCGCGTGCGTGGCGAGCCCGGCCAACCCGGCGTGCTGGTGTTCGAGACCGACGCGGCCGGCAAGGTCGTTGCCTGGCGCGTGGGTTTGCCGCCGCAGGTGGATTACGTGGAAGGATGTGGCTGAAGGGCCGGGATTTGGGATTTGGGATTCGCAAAGGCAGCTTTACCGAGTGCCTGAAAGACACGGGCTTACATAAGCCATAACGCTGCGTGTTCCCCGCTTTTACGAATCCCCAATCCCGACTCTCCAATCCCGGCTCATCTCCCGAATCCCTAATGCCGAATCCCGGCCACAAGCTGCCGGCGCTCGCGCCGCCGCGCGCGACGGGCGTACCAGCGTTCGCGCAGGCAGGAGAAGATCACGTACAGCGCCGGGGTGCTGAGCAGGGTCAGGCTCTGCGAGATCAGCAGGCCGCCGATCATCGCGATGCCGAGCGGGCGACGCAGTTCCGAGCCTTCGCCCAGGCCTACCGCCAGCGGCACCGCGGCCAGGATCGCCACCATCGTGGTCATCATGATCGGGCGGAAGCGCACGATGCAGGCTTCGCGTGCGGCCTCCAGCGGGGTCTTGCCATGTTCGCGCTCGGCGACCAGGGCGAAGTCGATCATCATGATCGCGTTCTTCTTGACGATGCCGATCAGCAGCACCAGCGCGATCATCGAGATCACCGACAGCTCGGTGCCGGTGACCCACAGCGCCAGCAGCGCGCCCATGCCGGCGGCGGGCAGGGTGGAGAGGATGGTCACCGGGTGCACCAGGCTCTCGTAGAGCATGCCCAGCACGATGTAGACCACCACGATCGCGGCCAGCACCAGCACCAGCATCGAGTTCGGCTGCAGTTGCACGCCGAAGCCGCCGCCGTCGGCGATGCGGATGTCGCCGGGCATGCGCAGCCCGGCCACCGTGGCGGCGATGATCGCATCGCCTTCGCCGGTGCTCACGCCCGGCGCCAGGTTGTAGCTCAGGTCCATGGTCGTGTACTGGTTCATGTGGCTGATCTGCGACGGCGCCAGGCCCGGGACCTGGCGCGCCACCGCGGTCAGCGGGATCATCGTGCCGCTGCGCGTGGGCACGTAGATGCGGTCCAGTGCCGCCGGCGTGGCGGTCTGGTCCGGCAGCGCGTTGACCACCACGCTGTACTGGTTGAGGTCGGAGTAGATGGTGGAGATCTGGCGCTGGCCGAACGCGCCGTACAGCGCGCCGTCGATGGCGCCGACCGATACGCCCAGGCGCGCGGCCAGGGCGCGGTCGATGACGATGTTCTGGCGCAGGCCGGCGTTGTCCACGTCGGTGCCGACATCGCGCAGCTTGGGGTTCTGCTTCAGCGCGGCCTGCAGCTTGGGCAGCCACTCCTGCAACTGCGCGTTGTCGTTGCCCTGCAGCGAGACGCGGTACTGCGCGCCCTGGCTGGTGCCGCCGCCGCCGTCGCTGGGCAGGTCCTGGATCGCGCGCAGGCGCAGCTGCAGGTCGGGGTAGCGGTCGGCCTTGGCGCTGAGCCGCGCCAGCACCTGCGCGGTGGTATCGGTGCGGCCTTCGTCGCGGCGCTTGAGCTCGATGTTGAAGCTGGCGCTGGAACCCTGGCGGCTGCTGCCCAGGCGTGCACCGACGATCTTCACCGCCGGATCGGACATCAGCATGTCGGTGATGCGGCGCTGGCGGGTGACCATGTCGGCGAAGGACACGGTGGCGCTGGAGGTGGCGCGGCCCCAGATCAGGCCGGTGTCCTGCGCCGGGAACGAGCCCTTCTTGACCGCGCCGGCCAGGAACACCGTGGCCGCGATCAGCAGCAGCGGGGTCAGCGCCAGCAGCAGCGCGTGGCGCAGCGAGAAGTCCAGGGCCACGGTGTACACGCGCAGCATGCGTGCATGCATGCGCTCCAGCCACGCGCCGAAGCGGCCGGGTTGTTCCGGCTCGGCGTGCGCGGACAGGAAGCGGCTGCACAGCGCCGGGGTGAGCGTGAGCGAGACCACCGCCGAGACGCAGATCGCCGCCACCAGGGTGACGGTGAACTCGCGGAAGAACACCCCGATCATGCCGCTGGCGAACAGGATCGGAATGAATACCGCCACCAGCGAGGCGGTGATCGAGACGATGGTGAAGCCGATCTCGCGCGCGCCGGCCAGCGCCGCGTCCAGCCGCGACATGCCCTCGTCGAGGTGGCGCATGATGTTCTCGATGACCACGATCGCATCGTCGACGACGAAGCCGATCGCTATCACCAGCGCCAGCAGGCTCAGATTGTTGAGGGTGAAGCCCATGACGTACATCGCCAGCGCCGCGCCGGCCAGCGACAGCGGCACGGTGGCCGCGGCGATCAGCGTGGGCGCCAGCCGGCGCAGGAACAGCGCCATGGTCAGCACCACCATCGCCAGGCTGATCATCAGCGTGGCCTGCACCTCGTTGAGCGAGGCGCGGATGGTCGGGGTACGGTCGAAGTACGCCGTCATCTTCGTGCCCGGCTGCAGGTAGCTGCGCAGCATCGGGATCTCGGCCTTGACCCGGTCCACCGTCTCCACGATGTTGGCGCCGGCGCGGGTGAACACGTACATCACCACCGCCGGCTTGCCGCCGAACCAGGCCGCCTGGTAGGCGTCCTGCTGGCCGTCGTAGACGTTGGCGATGTCGCGCAGGCGCACTGCGCGGCCCTGCTGCTGGCTGATCACCACCTGGCCGAAGTCGGCGGCCTTGGCCACCGCGTCGTTGGCGACGATGGCCGTGGTGGTGGCGCCGTCGCTGAGGAAGCCGGTGGGCGAGGTGACGTTAGCCGCGCGCACCGCATTGCGCAGGTCGTCCGGGGTCAGGCCCATGGCGTTGAGCGCGCGCAGGTTCACGTCCACCCGCACCGCCGGCGTGGAGGCGCCGCCGATGTCCACCGAGGCCACGCCGGTGATCTGGCGCAGGCGCTGCGCCAGCAGCGAATCGGCGACGTTGTACAACTCGTCGGCCGACTGCGTGTCCGAGGTCAGGGCGATGGCGATGACCGGGTCGTCGTTGGGATTGGCCTTCTGGTAGCGCGGCGTGGCCAGGCCGGAGGGCAGGTCGGCCTGCGCGGCGTTGATCGCGGTCTGCACGTCCTGCGCCGCCGAATCGATGTTGCGGCTGCTCTGGAACACCATGAACACCTGGCTGTTCCCCTCCGAGCTGGAGGAGCGCATGGTGTCGATGCCGGGCACCTGGCCCAGGTGCCGCTCCAGCGGCGCGGTGACCGTGGCGGCCATGGTCGAGGCGTCGGCGCCGGCCTGGCTGGCCTGCACGAAGATCACCGGGATCGAGATGTTCGGCAGCGCCGCCACGCCCAGGCGCAGGTAGCACATCATGCCGATCACGAACAGGCCGATGGCCAGCAGCGCGGTGCCGATGGGACGGCGGATGAAGGGCGCGGAGATGTTCATGGGGCGGGGATTGGGGAGTCGGGATTGGGGATTCGGGAAGCGGCATTCCGGTGTGCTGCCGGCTCATTCACTCCATCCGGGATTCCCGGGAACATGACGCCGCACGCGCGCCACGACTCCCGAATCCCGACTCCCCAATCCCGGCCCCTCACGCCCGCCCCTCCGCCGCCGTCGCGTGCCGCGCGGCGCGGCGCTCACGCCAGGCGCGTGCGCGTTCGGAGGCGCGTTCCATGTACAGGTAGATCACCGGGGTGGTGTACAGGGTGACCAGCTGCGACAACAGCAGGCCGCCGACGATGGAAATGCCCAGCGGGCGGCGCAGTTCCGAGCCGATGCCGTCGCCCAGCGCCAGCGGCAGTGCGCCGAGCATCGCCGCGGCGGTGGTCATCATGATCGGGCGGAAGCGCAGCAGGCAGGCGCGGCGGATCGCGTCGTGGGCGTTGGCGCCCTCGCGGCGTGCGTCGATCGCGAAGTCGATCATCATGATCGCGTTCTTCTTGACGATGCCGATCAGCAGCACGATGCCGACGATGCCGTCCACCGACAGGCTCAGTCCGCACAGCATCAGCGCCAGCAGCGCGCCGACGCCGGCCGGTGGTAGCGTGGAGATGATCGTCAGCGGGTGGATGTAGCTCTCGTAGAGCACGCCCAGCACGATGTAGATCAGCACCACCGAGGCCAGCAGCAGCCACACCACGTCGGTCTGGCTGCCGGTGAATTCGGCGGCCTTGCCGATGAATTCGGCATGCAACTGCGGCGGCAGCTGCAGCTGCGCGCGGGTTTCCTCGATCGCCGCCACCGCCTGCGACAGCGAGTAGCCCTGCGCCAGGTTGAACGACACGGTCACCGCCGGCAGCTGCTGTTGGTGGCTGACCACCAGCGGCGTGGTCGACTGCTTGGCCTCGGCCACCGCCGCCAGCGGCACGGTGCCGCCGCTGCCGACGGTGATGCCGGTGTTCTGCGCGCCGATGCCGGTGGCGGTGGAGGAGTTGCTGGAGGTGGTCTGGCCGAAGCTGGTGGCGTTGCTGGCGGTCAGCGCGCCGCTGCCGTTGCTGGCCACCGCCAGCTGGTTCAGCAGCGCGGTGCTGGTGCGGAACTCCGGCGCCACTTCCAGCACCACGCGGTACTGGTTGAGCTGGGTGAAGATGGTGGAGATCTGGCGCTGGCCGAAGGCGTCGTACAGCGTGTCGTCGATGGTCTGCATCGGCACGCCGAGGGTGCTGGCCTTCTCGCGGTCCACGTGCAGTTCCAGCGCACGGCCCTGGTTGGCCAGGTTGTTGTCCACGTCGGCCAGTTCCGGGCGCTTGCGCAGCGCCTCGGTCAGGCGCGTGGCCTGGGTCGCCAGTTCGGCGCTGTCCACGTCCGAGAGCGAGTACTGGTACTCGGTGGCGGCCACGCGGGTGTCCAGGGTCACGTCCTGCACCGGCTTCAGGTACAGCGCCACGCCGGGCAGCCCGGCCACCGCCTTCTGCAGTCGCGGCAGCAGGTCTTCCAGGCTGTCGCGGTCGCTGCGCGGCTTCAGCACGATGCTGAGCTGGCCCTGGTTGAGGGTGGGGTTCATCGAGCCGGCGCCGATGAAGGCGGCCACGCCGGTCACCGCCGGGTCGCGCCGCAGCGCCTCGGCCACCGCCTGGGTGCGCTGCTCCATCTGCGGGAACGCCACGTTCTGGTCGGCCTGGACCACGCCGGTGATCAGCCCGGTGTCCTGTTCGGGCAGCAGACCCTTGGGGATCACCACGTACAGCAGCACGGTCAGCACCATGGTCGCCAGCGCCACCAGCAGGGTCAGCTTCTGGTGGCCCAGCACCCAGTCCAGGCTGCGCTCGTACACGCCCACGGTGCGCGACCACAGCGTGGTCTTGCCGGCCGCCGCGGTGCGCTCGTGCGCATCCTCGCCCTCGGGCAGGGCGTCGGGCTTGAGCAGGTAGGCGCACATCATCGGCGTGAGCGTCAGCGACACCAGCATCGAGATCACCACCGCGATGCTCAGCACCCAGGCGAACTCGTGGAACAGGCGGCCGGTGACGCCGGGCATCAGGATCAGCGGCAGGAACACCGCCACCAGCGACACGGTCAGCGACAGCACGGTGAAGCCGATCTGGCGCGCGCCGATCTCCGCCGCCTCGCGGCCGCTCTTGCCCTGCTCGATGTAGCGCACGATGTTCTCGATCATCACGATCGCATCGTCGACCACGAAGCCGGTGGCCACCACCAGCGCCATCAGCGACAGGTTGTCCAGCGACATGCCGGCGAAGGCCATCACCGCGAAGGTGCCGGCCAGCGACAGCGGCACCGCCACCGACGGGATCACCGTGGCCCACAGCCGGCGCAGGAACACGAAGATCACCGCCACCACCAGGCCGATGGTCAGGATCAGGGTGAACTTGACCTCGTGCACCGAGGCGCGGATGGTCTCGGTGCGGTCGGAGAACACGTCCAGGTGCACGCCGGCCGGCAGCACGCCCTGCAACTGCGGCAGGATCGCGCGGATCTGCTCGACCGTCTGCACGATGTTGGCGCCGGGCTGGCGGCGCACTTCCAGCAGCACTGCCGGCTTGCCGTCGGCCCAGGCGGCGAGCTGGTCGTTCTCCACCCCGTCCACCACCTTTGCCACGTCCGACAGCCGCACCGGCGCACCGTTCTTGTAGCTGATGACGGTGTCGCGGTACTCGGCGGCGCTGGACAGCTGGTCGTTGGTGCCGATGCTGTAGGACTGGGTCTTGCCGTTGAGCGAGCCCTTCGGCGCGTTGACGTTGGTCTGGGTCAGCGCGCTGCGCAGCGCCTCCAGGGTCAGGCCCATGTTCGACAGCTGCGCCGGATTGACCTGGATGCGCACCGCCGGGCGCACGTTGCCGGCGATCGACACCAGGCCCACGCCCGGCACCTGCGACAGGCGCTGGGCCAGGATCGAGTCGGCGTAGTTGTTGACCTCGCGCAGCGGCAGCGTGTCGGAGCTGAGCTTGAGGGTGAGGATCGCCGCATCGGCCGGGTTCACCCGGTTGTAGACCGGCTGGTAGGGCAGCGACGAGGGCAGGGTGGCCTGGCGGATCGCCGCCTGCACGTCCTGCGCGGCGATGTCGATGTCGCGGTCCATCGCGAACTGCAGCACGATCGTGGACAGGCCCGCCGACGAGTCGGAGGTCATCATCTGCAGCCCGGAGATCTGCCCGAGCTGGCGCTCCAGCGGCGTGGTCACCAGCGAGGCCATGGTGCTGGCGTTGGCGCCGGGATATTGCGTGGTCACCACCAGGCTGGGCGCGTCGATTTCCGGCAGCGCCGACACCGGCAGCTGCCGGTAGCCGAGGATGCCGAGCAGCAGCACGCCTGCCATCAGCAAGGTGGTGGCGATCGGGCGGCGGATGAAGATCGTCGAAAAGCCCACGGGGAGATCCTTGCTGGTGAGATCCCGGGTCCGGACGCTGCCGGAACCCGGGAGAAAGCGTTACGTCAGTCGAGCGTCAACTGGTCGAACAGACTGGTGAGGTCGGTGTTCGGTGTCACCGTGACGAAATTGCCCTGGAATGCGAACCCGTTCGGCCCCCATTGGCCGTAGACGTCGGTGCTGGAGGCGATGACGTTGCGGTCGAGCGTATTGGCGATGCGCTCGGCCGGCGTCAGCAACTCGCTGCCGAAGTCCAGGCTGGCGGCGCTGCACACGATCAGCACCACCTCGAAGGCGACCTCCATCGGGAAGTCCGTGTTCTGCAGCAAATTGCTCAGAAATGCGCTGCCGTCGCCCAGTTCGCTGTCGTGGGCGACGATCCACAGTTGGTTGCCGTTGCCCAGCGGATCCAGCGGCGGGCCGGCGACGAAGCCCTGCTGATTGATCAGGAAGGCCTGCAGGCTTTGCGCGAGCGGATCGTTGGAGGCGATGACGACGTTGGTCATGGTGTGGTTCCTCTGGAGGGTGGGCGGCGGAGAGAAGCTTCTCCGCCGGCCATCCAAACGCGCCGCGACGCCAGATGTGAGGCGCTCGGACCGCGCGTCACGCTCAGCGTGGCCCGCCGCCGCCACCGCCGCGGCGTCCGCCGCCGCGCTGCTGCTTGCCCTCGGCGGCCTTCAGTTCGGCCTCGGTCGGCTCCGGCGGCGCCTCGCCCGGCTTCAGTGCGTTCACCTTGGTGCCGGGCTTGAGCCGGAACTGGCCTTCGGTGACCACCCGCTCGCCGGCCTTCAGGCCCTCGGTCAGCTGCACGTGGCTGTCGCCCACTTCCGCGCCCTGCTTCACCGTCTGCATCTTGACCGTGTTGTCGGCCTGCACCACGTACACGTAGTCGCCGTTGGGACCGCGCTGCACCGCCTGGGTCGGCACCACCACCCCGTCGGGCACGGTGCGCAGGGTCAGGCGCACGTTGACGAACTGGCCCGGCCACAGCGCACGGTCGTTGTTCGGGAACACAGCGCGGACCTTGAAGGTGCCGGTGTCGGCGCTGATCTGGTTGTCGATCACGTCGACCTGGCCGTCGCTGGCGATGGGGTGGGCGTCGGTGCGGTCCAGCGCGGTCACCGGCAGCGGCGCCGCCGCCTGCGCCTGGCGCACGTCCTGCAGCTGGATCTCGGGCAGGTTGAAGGTCACGTAGATCGGGTGCACCTGGGTGATGGTGACGATGGTGCTGCTGGTGCTGACGATGTTGCCCACGTCCACCCCGCGGATGCCGGCGATGCCGTCGCTGGGAGCGACGATGCGGGTGTACTGCAACTCCACCTGCGCCGCGCGCATCTGCGCGTCGTTGGCGGCGACGGCCGCCTCGTATTGCGCCACCTGGTTGCGCTGGGTGTCCAGGTCGGTCTTGGCCACGTACTGGCGGTAGGCCGGCGAGTCGGAGCGCTGGAAGGTGGAGCGCGCGGTGGCCAGCAGCGCCTGGTTCTGGCGCTTGCTCGCCGCGGCCTGATCGTAGCTGGCCTGCAGCGAACGCGGGTCGATCTGCGCCAGCAGCTCGCCCTTCTTCACTTCCTGGCCCTCGCGGAAGTTCAGGCTCATCAGCTGACCGCCGACCTGCGGGCTGACGGTGACGGTGCTCAGCGCGGTCACCGTGCCGGTGGCGGTGGCGTAGATCGGCACTGTCTGGCTGCTTGCGGCGACCACCGTCACCGGCACCGGCGCGTTGTCGCCGTCCTCGCCCGTGCCGTCGCCGCCGCCACCCTTGTGATGCCCGCCGCCGCGCATGAAACGCATGCCCACCAGCACCACGGCCACCGCTGCGAGGATCAGCAGCGCAATCTTCCAGAAACGCGACATCCGGGGAAACTCCTGTGGCGAGGCGGGGTGGGGGACCCTCCCGCGGTGGCTGGTGCAAACGGTCGCGAAAGCATATCGCCGGCGCGTTGCGATTGGACCATGACTGAAGGGACAGACCCCGCGGGCGGGCAAGGCCGGTCGTCCGTTCTCGCAACGCACCGGCGGCGCATCGGTTGACACGGATTCGCAAGGGTTTTTTCCCCGCAGCGGGGTCCGTGGCCGCCCCCTGCCGGTCGCCGATGCACTACAGTGACTGAACGCCCGTTGCGTCCCGATCTGGAGCCCTGCCATGCCGCGCCTGTCCCGCCTGCTGTCCGCCCTGCTGTTCGCCGTCCCCGCCCTGGCCTGGGCGCAGAGCGCCGAGCGCCCGGAAGTGACGGCCGCCGCGGCCAGGCTGCAGGCCAAGGTGGTGGAGTGGCGGCGCGACTTCCACCAGCACCCGGAGCTGTCCAACCGCGAGGAGCGCACCGCCGCCAAGGTCGCCGAGCGGCTGCGCGCGCTGGGCCTGAAGCCGCAGACCGGCATCGCCCATCATGGCGTGGTGGCGATCGTCAAAGGCGCGCTGCCTGGGCCGAAGATCGCCCTGCGCGCGGACATGGACGCGCTGCCGGTGACCGAGCAGACCGGCCTGCCGTTCGCCTCCAAGGCCACCGGGCAGTACCGCGGCGAGACTGTGGGGGTGATGCACGCCTGCGGCCACGATGCGCACACCGCGATCCTGCTCGGCGTGGCCGAGGCGCTGGTGGCGATGCGCGCGCAACTGCCGGGCGAGGTCATGCTGGTGTTCCAGCCCTCGGAGGAGGGCGCGCCGGGCAACGAAGAGGGCGGCGCCTCGCTGATGCTCAAGGAAGGCCTGTTCGGCGACTTCAAGCCGCAGGCGATGTTCGGCCTGCACGTGTTCTCCAGCGTCCAGGCCGGCAAGATCGCGGTGCGCGGCGGCCCGCTGATGGCCGCCTCGGACCGCTTCAGCATCAAGGTGATCGGCCGCCAGACCCACGGCTCGGCGCCATGGAACGGCATCGACCCGATCGTGGCCAGCGCCGACCTGATCGGCACCGCGCAGAGCGTGATCAGCCGCCGCGCCAACCTGTCCAAGCAGCCGGCGGTACTCAGCTTCGGCGCGATCAAGGGCGGGATCCGCTACAACATCATTCCCGACGACGTGGAGATGGTCGGCACCATCCGCACCTTCGACGAGGGCATGCGCCAGCAGATCTTCGCCGACCTCAAGACCGTGGCCGAGCACACCGCCGCCGCGCACGGCGCCAAGGCCGAAGCGCACGTGCCCGACCAGGACGGCAACCCGGCCACGGTCAACGACCCGGCGCTGACCGCGCGCATGCTGCCCAGCCTGCAGGCGGTGGTCGGCGCCGACAACGTCTACGAACCGCCGCTGCAGATGGGCGCGGAGGATTTCTCGTTCTACGCGCAGCAGGTGCCCTCGATGTTCTTCTTCGTCGGCGCCACCGGCCCCGGCATCGACCCGGCGACCGCGCCCAGCAACCACTCGCCGCAGTTCCTGCTCGACGAAACCGCCCTGGACGTCGGCCTGCGCGCGATGCTGGAGGTGACGTTGGATTACTTGAAGCAGTGATTGGGGATTCGGGATTGGGGATTCGCAAGAGCGTGGGTGCGGCGGCGCGGGCGGAATCGTCATAGGTCCGGCCCGATTGACGTCCGTAGGAGCGGCTTCAGCCGCGACGGGCGTTACCGGGAAGGCGGTCGCGGCTGAAGCCGCTCCTACGCCATGCGGCGCTCGATTGCCCCCCTGTGGGAGCGACTTCAGTCGCGACGCACGAAGCCCTGAATCGACGCAGGCGCATCGACGCAAGCAGCGCGATGCGCTTCTGCCAATCCCAAATCCCGAATCCCCGCCCCATACACCTGCCAGCCAGAACCCGCCCGCTACACTGCACCGCATGAACACCCCCCAGGATTCCAGCCTCGGCCGCGAGGTCGCTTACCCCTCGCAGTACGACCCCGCGCTGCTGTTTCCCATCCCCCGCGCCGCCGCGCGCACCGAGATCGGCCTCGATCCCGCGGCGCTGCCGTTCTTCGGCGTGGACCGCTGGCATGCCTATGAACTGAGCTGGCTCGATGCGCAAGGCAAGCCCTGCGTGGCCACCGCGACCCTGCAGGTGCCGTGCGCCTCGCCCAACCTGATCGAATCCAAGTCGCTCAAGCTCTATCTCAATTCGCTCAACGCCATGCGCTTCAACAGCGCCGAAGCGCTGCGCAGCTGCATCGTCACCGATCTGTCGGCGCGCGCCGGCGCCGACGTGGCGATGGAGTTCGGCCTGCCGCCGATGGACACGCTGGGCGAGGGCGAGTCGCTGGATGCGCTGGACATCGCCATCGACTGCTACGGTCCGCCGCGTCCGGACTTCCTGTCCGCCGCCGACGGCGAGGTGGTCGAAGAGACCCTGACCAGTGAATTGCTCAAGTCCAACTGCCCGGTCACCGGCCAACCGGACTGGGCCTCGCTGCACCTGCGCTATCGCGGCGGCCGCATCGACCGCGAAGGCCTGCTGCGCTACCTGATCAGTTTCCGCGAGCACGCCGGCTTCCACGAGCAATGCGTGGAGCGCATCTTCCACGACCTGATGACGCGCTGCCGCCCGCAGTCGCTCCAGGTGGAGGCGCGCTACACCCGCCGCGGCGGCCTGGACATCAATCCCTGGCGCGCCACCGCGGATGTGGCCGAACCGCTGAGCTTCCTGCGCGATCTGCGTCAGTAGGACACCTCCGAAATCGCGATTGCACCGAGCGTGCTGCGTCGGGACTGAAGTCCCTCCCACAAGGAGCGCCCTTAGGGTAGCGCTTTCGTCAACTTCTCTGCAGCAGACCGGGGTTCGCACAGTCGTCGGCTGGACGATGCGCGACATAGCGATGGTGGCGTTTGCTCGCGGTCCTGCTGGCATGCATGGTACTGACCGTGCGAGCGACGCATCTCGCCGCGTTGAAACGCTTGCGATGCGCCTGAACCGCAGCGGCGCAGTTCACGGCCGCGCGATCCTTTTTTAACAAATCCTGTGACACCGTGGCATCGTCCCATCACGCAGGGAGCCACGCGATGAACAGCGACAAGCGCGCCGATTTTTCGGCAGTCACCGCCAAGGTGGACACCACCGCCGACGTCGTGCAGAAGCCGGACTTCTCCGCCGTGCAGAGCAAGGTCGACAGCACCGCCGAGCAGGTGCAGCAGGTGTATGTGGTCAAGCCCGGCGATTCGCTGTCCAAGATCGCCAAGCTGCATTACGGCGACGGCAATGCCTGGACGCGCATCTTCGAGGCCAACCGCGATGTGTTGGTCGATCCCGACAAGATCTATCCGGGCCAGACGCTCAAGTTGCCTGCTGGCGCCTGAGCCGCTGCTGCCGCCTCTCTTCGTTAATCCGACAGGAGTCTTCTACCGATGAAGAATCGCACGATGTCCTCGTTTTCGCCCCTTATGCTCGCCCTGGTCGGCGCCCTGGCGCTGGCCGGCTGCAAGAAGCAAGAGCAGGAGCAGACCACGTCGCCCGATCCCACCTCGTCCGCCCCCACCGAGCAGATGCCGGGTCCGGCCGCCGCCCCGGCGGAACAGCCTGCGCCAGCCGCTGCGGGCGCCAATGCGGTCAACGTCGCTGCAGTCGCGGTCGGCAACACGGCGGCGGCGGACAAGTCGGTCGCACCGCTGACCACGCTCAGCAGCAAGGACAAGATCATCGTGTCGGTGAAGACCGAGGGCTCGGCCACCAACGCCAATGTCGGTGCCAAGCTGCTGTTCCAGGACGGCCAGACCGCTGGCGAGCGCACCGAGACGCTCAATACCAGCGGTGCCGAGACCACCAACTTCGAGTTCACCAATCCCAAGGGCTGGCCGGCCGGCCAGTACAAGGCCGAGGTCACCGTGAACGGCCAGGCGGCGGGCACGCCGCAGACGTTCGAGGTGAAGTGATCCAGGGCTGAGCCCGGGTCACGGGTCGCACGCGCCGCCTCTCTCCCGGCGCGTGCGGCACGCTGGCGCAGCCGTGAGGCTGCGCCTTTTTTATGCGGCTTGATGACGCATAAAGCCGTTGCCGTAGATCGCGCGCCTTGTGGGAGGGACTTCAGTCCCGACGCGGACGGTCGATGGCGACGTTGTCCGGCTTGCACACAGAGCCCTTGTTCGTTTCGATCCACGCCCTTCGTAGGGCGCCATGGCCCATCGCACTGACGACGGCATGCGGGACGTGCAGGTCACTTCGCTCACTCGGGCGACAGGCATCCGCCTGCAATCACGAGGCATGAACCCCGCATACGGATTGCACCACCCCGCGCTTTGCCCGCAGCCGGCAGACACGCGACAATGGACGGCCGATGTCCGGCGGTTGACGGCATCGCGAAACCTACAAGAAAACATACGCCGCCGTACTGTCGGTGCTGCCTATTTCCCCCTGCCAGAGGTCATCCGTCGCGTCATGTCGAATACGCCCAAGATCCTGTACACGCTCACCGATGAAGCCCCGTACCTGGCGACGCAGTCGCTGCTGCCGATCGTCGCCGCGTTCGCCGGCACCGCCGGCATCGCCGTGGAGACCCGCGACATTTCGCTGGCCGGCCGCCTGATTTCGCAGTTCCCCGAATACCTGCGCGACGACCAGCGCATCGCCGACGACCTGGCCGAGCTGGGCCAGTTGGCGACCACGCCGGAAGCCAACATCATCAAGCTGCCCAACATCAGCGCCTCGGTGCCGCAGCTCAAGGCCGCGATCAAGGAACTGCAGCAGCAGGGTTATGCGCTGCCGGACTACGTGGACGAGCCGAAGGACGAGAAGGAGAAGGAGGCCAAGGCGCGCTACGACAAGGTCAAGGGCAGCGCGGTCAATCCGGTGCTGCGCGAGGGCAATTCCGATCGCCGCGCGCCGGCCTCGGTGAAGAACTACGCACGCAAGCACCCGCACCGCATGGGCGCATGGAGCGCCGAGTCCAAGTCGCACGTGGCGCACATGGACGCCGGCGATTTCTACGGCAGCGAGCGTTCGGCGCTGATCGAACAGGCCGGCAGCGTCAAGATCGAACTGGTCGGCAAGGACGGCACGGTGTCAGTGTTGAAGGAAAAGACCGCGGTGCAGGCCGGCGAGCTGATCGATGCGGCGGTGATGAGCAAGCGCGCGCTGGCCGCCTTCGTGCAGGCGCAGATCGCCGATGCCAAACAGCAGGGCGTGCTGTTCTCGCTGCACCTGAAGGCGACGATGATGAAGGTCTCCGACCCCATCATGTTCGGCGTGGTGGTCGAGGCGTTCTACCGTGACGTGCTGGACAAGCACGCCGCCACGCTCAAGCAGGTGGGCTTCGACGCCAACAACGGCATCGGCGACCTGTACGCGCGCATCGCCAGCCTGCCCGAAGCGCAGCGCACTGCGATCGAGGCCGACCTGCAGGCGCTGTACGCGCAGCGTCCGGGCCTGGCGATGGTCAACTCGGACAAGGGCATCACCAACCTGCACGTGCCCAGCGACGTGATCGTCGATGCGTCGATGCCGGCGATGATCCGCGACTCCGGCAAGATGTGGAACGCCGAAGGCAAGCTGCAGGACACCAAGGCGGTGATCCCGGACCGCTGCTACGCCGGCGTGTACCAGGCGGTGATCGAGGACTGCAAGCTGCACGGCGCGTTCGACCCGGCGACCATGGGCAGCGTGCCCAACGTCGGCCTGATGGCGCAGAAGGCCGAGGAATACGGTTCGCACGACAAGACCTTCCAGATTCCGGCCGACGGCACGGTGCGCGTCACCGATGCTGGCGGCGCGGTGCTGCTGGAGCATGCGGTGGAAGCCGGCGACATCTGGCGCATGTGCCAGACCAAGGACGCGCCGATCCAGGACTGGGTCAAGCTGGCAGTCGAGCGCGCGCGTCTGAGCGCCGCCCCGGCAGTGTTCTGGCTGGATCCGCAGCGCGCCCACGATGCGCTGATGATCCAGAAGGTGGAGCGCTACCTGCAGGATCACGACCTCACTGGCCTGGACATCCGCATCCTGCCGCCGGTGGAAGCCACCGCGTTCTCGCTGCAGCGCATCCGCAAGGGCGAGGACACCATCTCGGTCACCGGCAACGTGCTGCGCGACTACCTCACCGACCTGTTCCCGATCATGGAGCTGGGCACCAGCGCCAAGATGCTGTCGATCGTGCCGCTGATGGCCGGCGGCGGCCTGTTCGAGACCGGCGCCGGCGGCTCGGCGCCCAAGCACGTGCAGCAGTTCGTCGAAGAGAACTACCTGCGCTGGGATTCGCTGGGCGAGTTCCTGGCCCTGGCGGCGTCGCTGGAGCATCTGGGCCAGCGCCACCATGACGCCGCCATCGGCGTGCTGGCGCGCACCCTGGACCAGGCCAACGGCCAGTTCCTGGACAACGACAAGTCGCCCTCGCGCAAGGTCGGCGGGCTGGACAACCGCGGCAGCCACTTCTACCTCGCCATGTACTGGGCGCAGGCGCTGGCCGCGCAGGACGAGGACGCCGCGCTGAAGGCGCGCTTCGCGCCGCTGGCCAAGCAGCTGACCGAGCAGGAAGCGGCCATCGTCGCCGAGCTCAACGGCGTGCAGGGCCAGCCGGTCGACATCCAGGGCTACTACCGCCCGAACCTGGACCTGGTCAGCAAGGCGATGCGGCCGAGCAAGACCCTCAACGACGCCCTGGCGACGTTGAACGCCTGATCGCCCGAACTGGATGTGACGCAAGGGCCGCCCCTCGGGGCGGCCCTTTGCGTTTCCGCCACAGGAAGCGTCCGGTAGGAGCGGCTTCAGCCGCGACAGGCCTTACCGGGAACGCCCTGTCGCGGCTGAAGCCGCTCCTACGGCCGACCTGCGTTCGGCTCGATCCTGGCGAAGCAGGCCGCTGGATGTGCCCACGAGGCGGCGCGTGGCAGGGTGCCCGACGCCCGCGTGACGCCACCACCTGGGTACACTGCAGGCATGCCCTCCACGCCGCTGCCGCTGCCGTCCGAACGCCGTGCCCTGGTCATCGGCCGCATCGTCTTCGAAGCGTTCGAGGACTACCACGCGCGCTTCGCGCAGATCTCGTCGCGTGCGCGCCAGCGCTTCGAGGCGCGCGACTGGAGCGCGGCGCGCGAGGATGCGATCGAACGCATCGCCCTTTACGACCAGTGCATCGCCGAATGCATGCTGCGCCTGCGCGCGGTGTTGCTGGGCCAGGCGCACGACCGCGCGCTGTGGATCCGCGCACGCGACCACTACGCCGAGCTGATCGCCGCACTGATCGACCAGGAGCTGTACAAGACCTTCTACAACACCCTGACCCGGCGCTTCTTCCGGACCCAGGGCGTGGACGCGCAGATCGAGTTCGTGGCGCTGGACATCGAGCCCACCGACGCCATCACCCACCCGGTGGCGCGGCACAACTACGTGGTGTCCGAGGCGCGGCCGGTGGACGCGTTCGTGCGCGTACTCGGCGACTACCGCTTCGACGTGCCGTACGCGCACCGCACGCGCTGCGCCGCAGCGATCGCGGTGCGGCTGCAGGACGACCTCGCCCACTGGGGCGAGAACCCGGTACGCGGCATCGAACTGCTGGAGACGGTGTTCTATCGCGAGCGCCGTGCCTACCTGATCGGCCGCGTGTTCGGCGAGCACCGCTTCTCACCGTGCGTGATCGCCCTGGTCAACGACGAACAGGGCCTGCGCGCCGAAGCGGTGCTGACCAAGCGCAACGACGTGGCGCAGCTGTTCGGCATCTCGCGCAGCTATTTCCAGGCCGACCTGTCGACTGTCGGCGACGCAGTGGTGTTCCTGCGCAGCTTGCTGCCGCACAAGCCGATCGACGAGCTGTACACCATGCTCGGCCGCGCCAAGCAGGGCAAGACCGAGCGCTTCCGCACCTTCTTCCGCCACTTCCAGGCGCATCCCAACGAACAGCTGGTGCATGCCGAGGGCACGCCGGGCATGGTCATGGCGGTGTTCACTCTGCCCAGCTACCCGCTGGTGTTCAAGCTGATCCGCGACCGCTTCGCCTATCCGAAGACGATGAGCCGCGAGGAAGTGGAGGAGAAGTACGCGCTGGTGTTCAACCTCGATCGCGTCGGCCGCCTGCTCGATGCCCAGCCGTACCGCTCGCTGCGCTTCCCGCGCGCACGCTTCGCGCCGGCGCTGCTGAAAGAGTTGATGGAGGGCTGCGCGCGCAGCCTGCGCGAGGACGGCGACGACCTGATCGTCGAGCTGTGCTACGTGCAGCGGCGCCTGCGCCCGTTGAACCTGTACCTGCGCGAGCAGGGCGCCGAGGCCGCGCGCGAGGCCGCGCTCGACTACGCGCAGGCGATCAAGGACATGGCCCGCAACAACATCTTCCCCGGCGACATGCTGCTGAAGAACTTCGGCGTGTCGCGGCAGGGCCGGGCAGTGTTCTACGACTACGACGAACTGTGCCTGGTCACCGACTGCAACTTCCGCGACTGGCCGCAGCCGCGCAACGAGGAGGAGGCAATGTCCGCCGAACCCTGGTTCCACGTCGCCCCGCGCGACGTGTTCCCGGAGCGCTTCGCGATGTTCATGGGCCTGCCTGCCGCTTCGCTGGAGGCGGTGCGCCATGCCCATGGCGAATTGTTCGATCCGCAATGGTGGCGCGATCTGCAGGCGCGGCTGCGCGAGGACGACTATCCGGACGCGCCGCCTTACCCGGATGCGCTGCGCCTGGCCTGAGTTGCCGGCGGGCCGCCAGTGCGTTGTAATCGGCGCCTCATCTCAGGCAAAGGAATGCGCGATGCACCGTCGATCCCTCCGTTCGTGGTGGCGCTGGAGCGCCGTGCTGTCGCTGCTGCTGGCATTGACTGCCGTCGCCGCCGACGGAGTCGGGCCTGGCGCGGTGCGCAAGCAGATCGAGAGCAGCATGCTGGTGAGCGGCACCATCGACATCGAGCCCAGCGGCGCGGTGTCGGCGCTGGCGCTGGACCAGCAGGAGCGCCTGCCCGAGGGCGTGGTTGGCCTCGTCCGCAACAGCGTGATGCAGTGGAAGTTCGAGCCGGGCATGCGCGATGGCAAGCCGGTGCCGGCGCGCGCGCCGATGACCCTGCGCCTGGTCGCCAAACGCCTGCAGGGCGATGACTATCAGATCGAGATCCGCAGTGCCGACTTCACCCGCTACGATCCGAGCGAACACAGCGTGGTGACCGCGATTCAGATGAAGCCGCCGGCCTATCCGCAAGCGGCCTACAGCGTCGGTGCCGCGGGCTCGGCGTATCTGGTGCTCAAGGTGGGCCGCGATGGCCGCGTGGCCGATGCCGTTGTCGAGCAGGTCAATTTGCGCGTGGTGGCGTCCGAGCAACAGATGCAGCAACTGCGCGAGGTGTTGGGCAAGAGCGCGCTCGGCGCGGCGCGCAAGTGGACCTTCCGCCCGCCGAGCGAAGGCAAGCACGTGGATGCGCCGTACTGGAACGTGCGCGTGCCAGTCGATTACGCGCTGCTCGACCAGCCCCGCCAGGGTGCGCCGTCGGCTTACGGCCGCTGGATGAGCTACGTGCCTGGCCCGCGCCAGCGCGCGCCATGGAGTGCCGAGGAGGATGCTGCCGGCTTCTCGCCGGACCTGCTGCCGGCCGGTGGCGTGTACATGGCCGGCAACGGCGGCCCGCGCCTGCTGACGCCGCTGCAGGGCAGTTGATCGGCGACGGTGTTCGCCCGGTCTTACAGGCCGGGCTGCCCCGTGTAGACCAGCCGCCGACGTTAGCGCGCCGCGCGGCGGTCGTCGTCGCGGCGTCGCGTCGAGGCGACCAGTACCGCCAGCAATAACGCGGCCAGCAGCAGCGACGCGCCGACCGTGCCCAGGTCCAGTCCGCCTTTGCCGGCTGGCTTGCTCAGCAGGTCGCCGAGAGTCGCGCCGAACGGGCGGGTCAGCACGAACGCCGCCCAGAACAGCGCCGTGCGCGAGATCCGGGTGAACGCATAGGCCAGGGCGATCGCCGCCAGCAACGCCGCGATCAGCAGCGCGCCGCCGGCGAAACCCAGCCCCGAGCTGTCGGCCAGGTAATCGCCCAGCGCGGTGCCCAGAGTGTTGGAGACCAGGATCGCCAGCCAGTAGAAGACCTCGGCACGGCCGCTGCCGATCCGCTCGACCGACAGGCTGCGTTCGCACAGCCACCAGGTCGCCAGTACCGCGACCAGCAGGCTGACCAGCAGCAGCGCGCCCTGCGCGTAGCCAAGGCCCAGGCTGCGGTCCATGTAGTCCGACAGCGTGGTGCCGGCGGTGCTGGTGGTCAGGATCACCCACCAGTACCGCCACGGCTGGAACCGCCGCGCGCGCAGCTGCGCCCATAGCGAAACCAGGAAGACCGCGAGCAGCAGTACGCTGCTCAACGCATAGCCGACATCCAGGGTCATCGACAGCAGATCGCCGCCGGTCTCGCCCAGGGTGGTGGCGCAGATCTTCATCACCCAGAAGCCGAGGGTCACCGGGGCGACCTTACTGACGGCGGCGTTGGCAGTGCTGGACATGGCGGCGGACGCGGCGGGGCGAATGCCGCCCATCTCACCCGCGCCCACGTCGAAAGACCGTCGGACCCACGCCAGTCAGCAGCTGGGCAGCGCCGCACCGCCGCCACAAACGCGAACGCCCCGCCGAAGCGGGGCGTTGCGGTCGAACCGGCGCAGGACTCAGCGCTTCATCGAACCGAAGAACTCGTCGTTGGACTTGGTGTTCTTCATCTTGTCCAGCAGGAATTCCATCGCCGCGATCTCGTCCATCGGATGCAGCAGCTTGCGCAGGATCCAGATCTTCTGCAGCAGTTCCGGCTCGATCAGCAGGTCCTCGCGGCGGGTGCCGGAGCGGTTGATGTCGATGGCCGGGTACACGCGCTTCTCGGCGATACGGCGGTTCAGGTGCACTTCGCTGTTGCCGGTGCCCTTGAACTCTTCGTAGATCACCTCGTCCATCTTGCTGCCGGTCTCGACCAGCGCGGTGGCGATGATGGTCAGCGAGCCGCCTTCCTCGACGTTGCGCGCCGCGCCGAAGAAGCGCTTCGGGCGGTGCAGGGCGTTGGCGTCGACACCGCCGCTGAGCACCTTGCCGGAGGACGGCACCACGTTGTTGTAGGCGCGGGCCAGGCGGGTGATCGAGTCGAGCAGGATCACCACGTCCTTCTTGTGTTCGACCAGGCGCTTGGCGCGCTCGATCACCATTTCGGCGACCTGCACGTGGCGCGCGGCCGGCTCGTCGAAGGTCGAGGAAATGACCTCGCCGCGCACGGTGCGCTGCATTTCCGTCACTTCTTCCGGGCGCTCGTCGATCAGCAGCACGATCAGGTGCACGTCCGGATGGTTGGTGGTGATCGCCGTGGCCACCTGCTGCATCAGCATGGTCTTACCGGCCTTGGGCGGGGACACGATCAGCGCGCGCTGACCCTTGCCCTGCGGCGCCATCAGGTCGAGGATGCGGCCGGAGATGTCTTCCGAGGAACCGTTGCCGCGCTCCAGGGTGAAGCGCTTGCGCGGGAACAGCGCGGTCAGGTTCTCGAACAGGACCTTGTTCTTGCTCGCTTCCAGCGGCTCGCCGTTGATGGTGTCGACGATCGACAGCGCGAAGTAGCGCTCGCCGTCCTTCGGGAAGCGGATGCGGCCGGACAGGTGGTCGCCGGTACGCAGGTTGAAGCGGCGGATCTGGCTGGGCGAGATGTAGGTATCGTCCGGGCCGGCCAGGTAGCTGGCCTCGGCCGCGCGCAGGAAGCCGAAGCCGTCCGGCAGGATTTCCAGCACGCCGTCGGCGGCGACGCCTTCGCCGTGGCGGGTCAGCACCTTCAGCAGGGCGAAGATCACGTCCTGCTTGCGCGCGCGGGCCACGCCGTCCTGGATGTTGAGCTGCTCGGCGATGTCCAGCAGCTTCTGCGCCGGCATCTTCTTCAGGTCGCTCAGCGAGTAGATCGGGAAGCCTTCCGGCACGCTGGCGTGCGGGCGCGGCACGAACGGCTCGTTGCCGCCGTTGTCGCTGGGCAGGCCGTTGTCCTGGAAGCGGTCGCCGCCGCGCTGGTTGCGGTCGCGGTCGCGGCGATTGCGGAAGCGATCGCGGCGGTTACCCTGCTGGTTGTTCTGGTTGTTCTGGTTCTGATTGTTGAAGCGGTTGTTGTTGCCGCCGTCGCGCGGCTCACGGCCTTCGCGTGGCTCGCCGCCTTCGGACGCCTGGCCGCCGCCGCCCTGATGGGCCGGCGCGTCGCCGCCGCCGTGGCTCTGGCCGCCGCTCGAGGCCGGGGCCGGGGCCGACTCCGTGGCCGCGGCGCGCGGCGCCTCGGTCTGGACGGGCGCAGGCGCGGGCGCGGGATTCAGCGGCAGGGTCGGCTGTGCCGGCGCGCCGTGCTCGGCGGCGCCTTCCGCGCCGCTCGCGGCCTTGCTGACGCGCGGCTTGCGCACGCGCTTCTCGGCGGGGGCGTCGGCGCTCCCGGGTTCGGACATGGTGTGATCGGACAAGTGGTGTTCCTCGCTAAGAGTGCGAGCGCCCAGCGTGGGGGCATACGGGGTTGGGAGGAGGTCTGGGAGAGAATCTTCCAGAGGGGGTGCGGTGTGCGAATGCCACCGGATGCATCGACACTATCACCGCCACGCAGGCACGGCAAGCAGGCGTTTGCGGGCGATTCAGCCGCCGGCGATGCAGCGCCGGCGGGACTGCCGCGGCGCCGCTCCGGTTGCGGGGCGGTGCCGGCAGCGGGCGTCAGGCGGCGCTGCCGCCCAGGGTCTTGTCGATCATCTGGGTCAGCTGGCCCTTGCCGACCGCGCCGATCTGGGTGGCCTGGATCTGGCCGTTCTTGAACAGCAGCAGCATCGGGATCGAGCGCACGTGGTACTTGATCGCGGTGGCGCGGTTCTCGTCCACGTTGACCTTGGCGACCTTGAGGCGGCCGTCGTAGGCGTCGGCGAGGTCGTCCAGCACCGGCGCGATCATCTTGCACGGGCCGCACCACTCGGCCCAGAAGTCCACCAGGACCGGCTCGTCGGACTGCAGCACCGTGGCTTCGAAATCGGCGTCGCCGACGTAAAGGACCTTGTCGCTCACTTTGGGGGTTCTCCTGGGCCAATGCGACTGGCCGGACCGGGTGGCCGCCGCATTGCGGTAAACTGGGGCATTGCGCGGCGATCTCAAGGGATTCCCCCTGTCGCGCGACCCGGCATGGAAGACGCCAGTGTGCGACGCTGCCGGGACCGATGCAAGCCGCGACCTTACGCTTCGGGCGGGGTGGCCTCACGAAGATGGAATGATGAGCGACAAACCGCTGACCGATGTGACTTTTTCCGCGTTCGACCTGCATCCTGCGCTGCTCGCAGGCCTCGAAAGCGCCGGCTTCACCCGCTGCACCCCGATCCAGGCGCTGACCCTGCCGGTGGCCCTTCCGGGCCGCGACGTGGCCGGCCAGGCCCAGACCGGCACCGGCAAGACCCTGGCGTTCCTGGTGGCGGTGATGAACCGCCTGCTCAGCCGCCCGGCGCTGGCCGACCGCAAGCCGGAGGATCCGCGCGCGCTGATCCTGGCCCCGACCCGCGAAC
The DNA here is from genome assembly GCF_056725205.1 of Xanthomonas sp. NCPPB 3174. NCBI lineage: Bacteria > Pseudomonadati > Pseudomonadota > Gammaproteobacteria > Lysobacterales > Lysobacteraceae > Xanthomonas > Xanthomonas sp. NCPPB 3174. Next base: position 709,946 of record NZ_CM161517.1, read on the forward strand.
TGGCGATCCAGATCCACAAGGACGCGGTGAAGTTCGGCTCCGAGCTGGGCCTGCGCTTCGCCCTGGTCTACGGCGGCGTGGACTACGACAAGCAGCGCGAACTGCTGCAGCAGGGCGTGGACGTGATCATCGCCACCCCCGGCCGCCTGATCGACTACGTCAAGCAGCACAAGGTGGTGTCGCTGCACGCCTGCGAGATCTGCGTGCTCGACGAAGCCGACCGCATGTTCGACCTGGGCTTCATCAAGGACATCCGCTTCCTGCTGCGGCGCATGCCCGAGCGCGGCACCCGCCAGACCCTGCTGTTCTCGGCGACCCTCAGCCACCGCGTGCTGGAGCTGGCCTACGAGCACATGAACGAGCCGGAAAAGCTCGTGGTCGAGACCGAGAGCATCACCGCCGCACGCGTACGCCAGCGCATCTACTTCCCCTCCGACGAGGAGAAGCTGACCCTGCTGCTGGGCCTGCTGTCGCGCAGCGAGGGCGCGCGCACCATGGTGTTCGTCAACACCAAGGCCTTCGTCGAGCGCGTGGCGCGTTCGCTGGAGCGCAATGGCTACCGGGTCGGCGTGCTGTCCGGCGACGTGCCGCAGAAGAAGCGCGAGACCCTGCTCAACCGCTTCCAGAAGGGCCAGCTGGAGATCCTGGTGGCCACCGACGTGGCCGCGCGCGGCCTGCACATCGACGGGGTCAAGTACGTCTACAACTACGACCTGCCGTTCGACGCCGAGGACTACGTGCACCGCATCGGCCGCACCGCGCGGCTGGGCGAGGAAGGCGACGCGATCAGTTTCGCCTGCGAGCGCTACGCGATGAGCCTGCCGGACATCGAGGCCTACATCGAGCAGAAGATCCCGGTCGAGCCGGTCACCGCCGAGCTGCTGGTGGCGCTGCCGCGCACCCCGCGCGCGCCGGTGGAGGGCGAGGCCGCCGAGGCCGAGGGTGACGAGAGCATCGGCGAGATCTTCCGCGAGGCCCGTGCCCAGCGCGAGGCCGACGAGCAGCGTCGCGGCGGCGGTCGCGGCAAGCCCGGCGGCGGCCGCAGCGGCCCGGGCGGCCGTGGCGAGTCGCGCAGCGCCGACGGCAAGCCGCGGCGCCCGCGCACGCCGCGTCCGGCCGATGCCACGGCTGCTGCGGCCGACGGCACTGCGCCGGCCGCCGCCGCGCCGGCGCCCGCGCCCAGGCCGCCGCGTGCCGCGCCGGCCGAGGGCGCTGCGCCTGCGGTCGAGGGCGAGCGTGCGCCGCGCAAGCGCCGTCGCCGTCGCGGCGGGCGTCCGCTGGAAGGCGCCGAGGGCGCACAGGTCGGCAACGGCAGCGCCGCCCCGGCGACCGCGGCCCCGGCCAAGCCGGTGCAGGTCGTGGCCACCCCGGTCAAGGCCGCGCGCCATGCCGAGCGTGGCGCGGCGGCGACCAACGATTCGTTCCTGACCCGCCTGGGCCGCAAGCTGCGTTCGCTGGTGTCCAGCTCCTGAGCCGGGCCATTCGTCCGCCGCGTGCGTCGCATGCGGTGGACGAACACCCCAGCCGCTCCGGCATAATCGCCGGATGAGCGTTCTGCGGTTCGACAATGTCAGCAAACAGTACGCCGGCGGCCACGCGGCGCTGGTGGACGTCAGCTTCGAGGTCGAGGAGGGCGAGATGCTGTTCGTCACCGGCCATTCCGGTGCCGGCAAGAGCACCCTGCTCAAGCTGATCCACCTGAGCGAGCGGCCCTCGCGCGGCGCCGTGCTGTTCGGCGAGCGCAACCTGCTGAAGGTGCGCGGCCGCCGCGTGCCGCTGCACCGGCGCGAGGTCGGCGTGGTCTACCAGGACCACCGTCTGCTCACCGACCGCAGCATCGCCGAGAACGTCGCGCTGCCACTGATCCTGCGCGGCACCCGTCGCGCCGAGATCGGCAAGCGCGTGCGCTCGGTGCTCGAGCGCATGGGCCTGGGCCATCGCGAGAAGGCATTGCCCTCGCAGCTGTCGGCCGGCGAGCAGCAGCGCGTCGGCATCGCCCGCGCGATGGTCGGCGAGCCGCGGCTGCTGGTCGCCGACGAGCCCACCGGCAACCTCGACCCGACCCTGGCCGCGGAAATCATGCAACTGTTCGCCGAACTGCCGGCGCGCGGCACCAGCGTGCTGGTGGTCAGCCACGATCTGGCCCTGCTCAAGCAGATGCGCAAGCGCGTGCTGATCCTGGATCACGGCCGCCTGATCGACGACATCTCGCCGCAGGACCTGGCCGAATGAGCGCGCGCAACGCCGGCGCCGCGGCGCCCTCGCGGCTGGGCGTGTGGTGGGACCACCACCTGCACAGCATCGTTTACAGCCTCGGTCGCGCCATGCGCAAGCCGTGGGCGACGCTGCTGACCATGGCGGTGATGGCGCTGGCGCTGACCCTGCCGCTGGGCCTGTCGATCGCCCTGGACAACCTCAAGCAGTTCGCCGGCAGCGTGCAGCAGTCGCGCGACATCAACGTGTTCCTGAAGACCGACGTCGACGCCGCCGCGGCGCAGGCGCTGGCGCAGACCCTCCGCGGCCGCGCCGACGTGGCCGCGGTAACGCTGCGCACGCCCGCCGAAGGCATGGCCGAGCTGCGCGACAGCGCTGGCCTGGGCGAAGCGCTGGATGCGCTGCAGGACAACCCGCTGCCGACGCTGCTGATCGTCACCCCGGCCGCGGCCGACGACACCCCGCTGGCGACGGCGCTGACCGCGCTGCCGCAGGCCGACCTGGTCCAGCACGACGCGCTGTGGCGCAAGCGCCTGGATGGCTGGCTGCATTTCGGCGAACGCCTGGTGCAGGTGCTGTCGCTGCTGCTCGGCGCCGGTGCGGTGCTGGTGGTCGGCAACACCGTGCGCCTGGACATCCAATCGCGACGCGAGGAGATCGGCGTGCTGCAGCTGCTCGGCGCCAGCGACGGTTTCATCCGCCGCCCGTTCCTGTACCTCGGCGCCTGGTACGGTTTCGGCGCCGGGGTGCTGGCGCTGGGCCTGCTCGCCGCCTCCGGCATGGCCCTGGGCCAGCCGCTGGCGGCGCTGGCCGACAGCTACGGCAGCCACTTCGTGCTGCACGGGCTGGACGCGCTGCATGCCGGCTTCGTGCTGCTCGGCACCCTGCTGCTGGGCTGGCTCGGCGCCTGGCCGGTGACCGGCCACTTCCTGCGCCAGACGCGGCCCACCGACACCTGAGGCGCACATGGCCGGGCACGAGCTCAAGCATCTGATCAGCGCCGCCCCCCGGGTGATGGTGGTCGATGGCTCGAAGCTGGTGCGCAAGCTGATCGCCGACGTGCTGCATCGTGAACTGCCCGACGTGACCGTGGTCGGCTGCGCCAGCATCGCCGAGGCGCGCGCCGCGCTGGAGGCCGGCCCGGTCGACCTGGTCACCACCTCGCTGGGGCTGCCCGACGGCGACGGCCTGACCCTGGCCCGCAGCGTGCGCGAAGCCGCCGGCCAGGCCTACGTGCCGGTGATCGTGGTCTCCGGCGACGCCCAACAGCACCTGGTCGAGCGCCGTTTCACCGAGTACGTCACCGACTACTTCGACAAGGCGCTCGGCCACGAGGCGCTGGCCACCTTCATCCGCGGCTACGTGCAGCCGCAGCCGGTGGCCGGCGCCACCGTGCTCTACGTCGAGGACAGCCGGGTGGTGGCCGAGGCGACCAAGCGCATGCTCGAGCGCCAGCAATTGCACGTGGTGCACGTGCTCAGCGCCGAGGACGCATTCGCGCTGCTCACCGCCGAGTCGCTGGGTCGCACCACCCGCCGCATCGACCTGGTGCTGACCGACGTCACCCTCAAGGGCGAACTCAACGGCCGCGACGTGGTCCAGCGCATCCGCGTCGACTTCGCCTACGGCAAGCGGCGCATGCCGGTGCTGGTGATGACCGGCGACAGCAATCCGCACACCCAGTCCGAGCTGCTGCGCGCCGGTGCCAACGACCTGGTGCAGAAGCCGATCGAAGAGCGCCTGCTGGTCACCAAGGTGCTGTTCCAGTTGCGCCTGGCCCGGCTCGACGAGATCGCCGTGACCTTTTGATTGATGTGATGTCCCGAGCCTGCAAGCGATGAGCAACAACGAAGACGAAAGCCGGATCCAGCTGGAGCCGTCGTGGAAGGCGCAGGTGGGCGACTGGCTGCTGCGCCCGGAGATGCGCGAACTGGCCACGTTCCTGCGCCAGCGCAAGGCCGCCGGCGCGCGCGTGTTCCCGCCGGGGCGGCAGATCTTCGCCGCCTTCGACGCCACCCCGTTCGAGCGGGTGGAGGTGGTGATCCTCGGCCAGGACCCGTACCACGGCTACGGCCAAGCGCACGGGCTGTGCTTCTCGGTGCTGCCGGGGGTGCCGGTGCCGCCGTCGCTGCTGAACATCTATAAAGAGATCGAGGACGACCTGGGCATCCGCCGGCCGGACCACGGCTGCCTGCTGCCGTGGGCGCAGCGCGGCGTGCTGCTGCTCAACGCGGTGCTGACGGTGGAGGAGGGCCGCGCCGGCGCACATCAGGGCAAGGGCTGGGAGGGCTTCACCGACCACGTCGTGGAGACCCTCAACCGCGAGCGCGAGGGCCTGGTGTTCCTGCTCTGGGGCAGCTATGCCCAGGCCAAGGGCAAGGTCATCGATACCCGCCGCCACCGCGTGCTGAAGGCGCCACACCCCTCGCCGCTGTCGGCGCACCGCGGCTTCCTCGGCTGCAAGCATTTCTCCGCGGCCAACGAGTACTTGAAGCGCCGGGGCGCCGCCCCCATCGACTGGAGTCTGCCGCCGCGCGCGGAGCTGGAAGCGGCCCTGCGCGGCGCCTGAACCCCGGTTGGACAGGGCGCGGCGTCCACCGGATGTGGACGCCGTTTTCGCGAACTGGATGGTAGTTTGGTGGTCAGAAGATGGAAGCCGCGATGCTTCCCGATTGTTTCAGTGGCTTGTGCTGCAGTGTCATTCCTGATTCATATGTTGCATAAACAGAACACAGGAACTTTTTACTGTACCCAGCAGTCCAATTAGTAGACTGCTAAGATGAGCCCTATGAGCCAGACTCTTACCTCCAACGCTTTGGTTGCCAACAACCTCCCGATTCCCAGTCCGCTCGGTTCGCTGGATGCCTACATCGGCGCCGTGCATCAGATCCCGGTGCTGACGTCCGACGAGGAACGCGCACTGGCGGTGCGGTACCGCGACCAGGAAGACCTGGATGCGGCCCGCGAACTGGTCCATTCCCACCTGCGTTTCGTGGTCCACGTTGCCCGTGGCTACAACGGCTACGGTCTGCCGCTGGGCGACCTGATCCAGGAAGGCAACATCGGCCTGATGAAGGCGGTCAAGCGCTTCGACCCTGACATGGGCGTGCGCCTGGTCAGCTTCGCGGTGCACTGGATCCGTGCCGAGATGCACGAGTACATCCTGAAGAACTGGCGCATCGTCAAGGTCGCCACGACCAAGGCGCAGCGCAAGCTGTTCTTCAACCTGCGCAAGTCCAAGACCCGCCTGGGCTGGATGAATGCGGCCGAGGTCACCGCGGTGGCCAAGGACCTCAACGTGTCCGAGCGCGAGGTGATGGAGATGGAGTCGCGCCTGTCCGGTCGCGACATCGGCTTCGACGCGCCGTCCGACGAGGACGACGACCACGCGCCGCCGTCGCCGGCCGCGTACCTGATGGCCAACGAGGAAGATCCCTCGCAGGCCTACGAACGCGCCGACAGCGAGGACAACCAGCTGCAGCTGTTGCGCGAAGGCTTGGCGGAACTGGATGCGCGTTCGCGCGACATCATCAAGCGCCGCTGGCTGGATGCCGACAGCAAGATCACCCTGCAGGAACTGGCCGATGAGTACGGCGTGTCGGCCGAGCGCATCCGCCAGATCGAGGCGAACGCGCTGAAGAAGATGAAGGCGCTGTTCGTCGCCTGAGTCGCCTGCGGCGATCGCTTGCAACGCGCGAAAGGGCCCGGCATTGCCGGGCCTTTTTCTGTTTGTTCCAGGGCTGGCTCGCGGATCGGCGACTGCGGGCGCGCCCGCGATCGGCTACGACTCCGGCGGCCGCGCCACCGGCAGGTGCCAGCCGTAGCGGATCGCCATGAAGCGCAGGCCGAAGCACAGCACCGCGCCCACTGCCAGGCCCCAGGGCTGCGGCAGGTGCAGCACCTGCGCTGCGGCGACCACGCCGCCGCCGAGCAGGGCCGCCACCGCGTACAGCTCGGCCTGCAGTACCACCGGCGTGCGCGCCACCAGCAGGTCGCGGACGATGCCGCCGCCGATGCCGCTGAGCATGCCCAGCAGGGTCGCGCTCAGCGGGCCCAGGCCGAACGCCAGCGCCTTGCTGGTGCCGTAGACCGCGAACAGCGCCAGGCCCATCGCATCGAAGATCTGCACCGGATTGCGCAGGCGCTCGACCGTGTGGTGGCGGTAGAAGGCCAGCAGCCCGGCCAGGCAGGCGACGCCGAGATAGCGCACGTCGGCCAGCGCTGCAGGCGGGGTGGCGCCGATCAGCACGTCGCGGGCGATGCCGCCGGAGACCGCGGCCGCGCACGACAGCACCAGCACGCCGAACAGGTCCAGGCGATGGCGCACGCCGACGGTGGCGCCGCTGATCGCGAACACGAAGGTGCCCAGGAGGTCGAGCAGGAACAGGAAGGTCGCCAAGACGGGCACTGCGCTGCAGCAAAAAGGCCGGCTAGGATCGCAGCCCGGCCCTGCAGTGTCACCTGTCCGTGGGGGGCGCGGCCTGTGCCTGCGTTGCCTCGGCTGCGGGTGGGTCGCCGAGGATGATGCGCGCAGCACGCTGGTAGCTCCAGTACGCCCAGGCCCAGTTGAGCAGCACCACCACGCGGTTGCGGAAGCCGATCAGGAAGAACACGTGCGCGGCCAGCCAGAACCACCAGGCCAGCACGCCGGAGAGCTGCAGCCGGCCCAGGTGCACGATCGCGGCCATGCGCCCGATGGTGGCCAGGTTGCCGTAGTCGGCGTAGCGGAACGGCACGCTGGCGGTGTCGCCGCGCAGCCGCCGGCGCAGGGTGTCGGCGACGTGCCGGCCCATCTGCTTGGCGGCCGGCGCCACGCCGGGAACCGGGCGGCCGTCGGCCTGCTGCACCGCGGCCAGGTCGCCGGCGACGAACAGTTCCGGATGGCCCGGCACGCTCAGGTCCGGCTGGACCTGCACGCGGCCGCTGCGATCCAGCGGCGTCTGCAGGGTCTTCGCCAGCGGCGAGGCGGCCACGCCGGCGGCCCAGACCACGGTGCGCGCCGGCACGAAGGTGCTGCCGAGGCGGTAGCCATGGGCGTCGATCTCGGCGACCGGCACGCCGGTCAGCACTTCCACGCCGAGCTTCTCCAACTGCTTCTGCGCCTTGGCCGAGAGGTGCTCGGGGAAGGAGGACAGCACCCGCGGGCCGGCCTCGATCAGCCGCACCCGCGCCTCGGCCGGGTCGATGCGGCGGAACTCGTGCTTGAGCGTGTGCCGGGCGATCTCGGCCAGGGTGCCGGCCAGCTCGACGCCGGTGGGGCCGCCGCCGACGATGGCGAAGCTCAGCCAGGCCGCGCGCGCGGCCGGATCGGTTTCCGCTTCGGCGCGCTCGAACGCCAACAGCAGGTGCCGGCGCAACTGCAGCGCGTCGTCCAGGGTCTTCAGGCCCGGCGCGTGTGCCGCCCACTCGTCGTGGCCGAAATAGGCGTGGGTGGCGCCGGTGGCGACCAGCAGGTAGTCGTAGTCCAGCGTCTGCCCATCGGCCAGGCGCACCTGTCGCGCCTGCTTGTCGATGTGGACCACTTCACCCAGGCGTACTTCGACGTTGTCCTGGTGGCGCAGGATCTGCCGCAGCGGCGCGGCGATGTCCGGTGCCGACAAGCCGGCGGTGGCGACCTGGTACAGCAGCGGCTGGAACAGATGATGGTTGCGGCGGTCGATCAGGGTGATGCGCAGCGGCGTCCTGGCCAGGGCGCGGGTGGCCCACAAGCCGGCGAAGCCGCCGCCGATCACGATCAGGTGCGGCACGCGTGTGTTGTCCATGCAGGACTCCAGGAGGGGGAGGGGAAAGGAGGCGTCCGGTGTCGGCGCGACGGTCGTGGGCGCGCGTGGCGCACCGATCCACGACAACGCGCGCGGCCAGTGGGGCGCTGCGCGATCGTCGAGGGCCGGACCTGCATGTCCGTATAGTAGCGCGATGCCAAGCGCGGTCAGCGACAGGGAGGACGCACGGTCATGCCAGCGACAGTGAAGCCGCGCGCGTCGGCGCCGCTCCAGGCGTCACTGCCGTCGCGCTGGCGCAGCCTGCTGTTCTGGGCCAAGACCCGCGCGCTGCAACTGCGCCGCGCACTGCACGATCTGCGCGACGGTCCGCGCCGGCATCGCCGCGACGCCGGCCTGGCGATCGCCGACGGCAGCTGTGCCGAATCGATCACCGCGCTGTGGCCCGACAGCGAGGAGACCGCACCGCAGCTGGTGGCCGGCAAGATCCACAACCTGCGCCTGGCCGCGCGTGCGCTGCACGGCGTGGAAGTACCGGCCGGGGCCACCTTCAGCTTCTGGCGCCAGCTCGGCCGCGCCACCCGCGGGCGCGGCTTCGTGGCTGGCCGCGAACTGCGCGAGGGCTGCCTGGTGCCGTCGATCGGCGGCGGCCTGTGCCAGTTGTCGAATGCGATCTACGACGCGGCGCTGCGGCAGGGCCTGGAGATCGTCGAGCGGCATCGTCACACCCAGGTGATTGCCGGCTCCTTGGCCGAGCGCGACCGCGACGCGGTGGTGTTCTGGAACTACGTGGACCTGCGCCTGCGTGCCGCCGCGCCGTGGCGGCTGGAGGTGTGGCTGGACGGCGCGGCGCTGCACGTGCGCATCCGCGGCGGTGCCGCGATGCCGGCGGCGCTGCCGTTGCCGCCACTGCAGCGACGCACCGCGCCCGCCGGCGTCGACGCCGCCAACGACTGCACCCGCTGCGGCCGCAGCGCCTGCCATCGCCATGTGGCGGCGGTGCCCGACGGCCTGCACCGTACCTGGCTGGTCGACGAGGACTGGCCGGAGTTCGCCGAGGACCGCCGGCGCCGGCAGCAGCCAGGCGACCGCGTGCTGGCGCTGCCGCGCATCAGTGTCGCGGCCTTGCACGCGGCGCTGCTGCGGCGCTGGTGGCTGTGGCGCGGCATGCCGTTGCCGCAGGCGCGTCAGCGTGCGCAGCGTATCCGTCTGCGGGCGCTGCGGCGCCGGCTGGGCGCGCGCGATGTCGATCTGGTGGTCCCGCAGAGCTTGTTGCCGGAGCTGTGGCTGGCCGGCGAGTTGCAGGGCCGACGCTGGGACGTGTGCATGACCGCCTTGCCGATGCACCTGCTGCAGGCGCGGCTGGACGTGGCCGCGCAGCGGCATCCGCACAGCCCCACCCTGCGCGATTTCCGCGCCGATCCGGCGCTGGTCGAGGCCGAGCGTGCGGCGCTGGCGCAGGCGCGGCACTGGATCACGCCGCACCGTGCACTGCTGGCGCTGGCCGGCAGCCGCGCGCTCGCGCTGGAATGGCAACGGCCCGCCGTCCCTGCGGTCGCGGCGGAGCACGCGGCGGTCACTGCGGACACGGCGCCGCGGGTGTTGCTGGCCGCCTCGGCGCTGGCACGCAAGGGCGCGTACGAATTGCACGAGGCGTTGCGTGGCCTGCCGGTGCTGTTGCTGCTGCCGCCCGGCGCGCAGGAGACGCCGGAGTTCTGGAACGGCGTCGCGGTGCAGCGTGTCGCCTCGATGGCGGAGGGCGTGCGTGCGGCCACGCTGGTGCTGCTCCCGGCCTGGATCGAACAGCAGCCGCGCGGGCTGTTGCTGGCGATGGCGCTGGGCAAGCCGGTGATCGCCACCGCCGCCTGCGGCCTGGCCGCGGACGACGGCGCGTGGCGCTGCGTGGAAGCCGGCGACAGCGCCGCGCTGCGCGCGCAGGTGGTCGATGCATTGGGACTGGCGGGTTGAGCGAAACCAGAGGGCGTGGCGGCCGCCCGCTGGGCCAGCGTTTGCTTCGCCACGTCGACGTGCTGTTCGTTAAAGCGGCTTTCAGGCAACCTTGAAGCAACCCCTTTGCGGCGGCCTGGCAACACACGCTATTGCCTCGTAGGAGCGGCTTCAGCCGCGACGGCTTTCCCGGTAACGCCTCGTCGCGGCTGAAGCCGCTCCTACGGAATTGGATCGCGCGGCATCGGATCGCGCATTGGATGGGGGCGATCTGCAGCGTCATCCATGCACGACGGGCACATCACCGGCTCGGCGACGCGCGTCGGCCTGCCGTGGGCGGCGCTGTCCATCGGCTGCGGCTCGCTGTTCTTCGACTCGCTCCAGCAGCTGTCTTGCAGAGATGCGCCGCCGCCTCAGTACAGATCCTGCGGATCCACATCCAGCGACCAGCGCACCCGTCGCGCCTGTGGCAGCGCGTGGATCGCCGGCACCGCTGCGTCCAGCACGGCATGCAGCGCGCGTCGCGTGTTTGCCGACAGCAGCAACTGGGTGCGCTGGAAACCGGCGCGGCGCGGCATCGGCGCCGGCATCGGACCGAAGCGCTGCACCTCGTCCTGTGCCGGCAGCAGCGCGCGCACCGCGGCGAGGAAGGCGTTGGCGTGTTCGACCTGCTTGGCCTCGGCGCGCAGCAGCGCCAGGTGCGCGAACGGCGGGAAGCCGGCGGCCTCGCGCTGCTCCAGTTCCGCCGCGGCGAAGGCGTGGTAGCCGCCGTGCACCAGGGTCTGCAGCAGCGGATGCCCGGGGTGGTGGGTTTGCAGCCAGACCTGGCCCGGCCGCGCCGCGCGGCCGGCGCGGCCGGCGACCTGGATCAACTGCTGCGCCAGCTTCTCGCTGGCACGGAAATCGGCCGAGAACAGGCCTTCGTCGATGCCCACCACCACCACCCGGCTCAGTTGCGGCAGGTCGTGGCCCTTGGCCAGGATCTGCGTGCCGACCAGGATGCCGGGCGCGCTGCCGAGCGTGGCCAACTGCGTCTCCAGTGCATCGCGGCGCTGGGTGGTGCTGCGGTCGATGCGTAGCACGGGAACGTCCGGAAACGCCTGCACCAGGCGTTCTTCCAGGCGTTCGGTGCCGATGCCCTGCGGCTGCAGCGCCAGGCTGCCGCAATCCGGGCAGGCCAGCGGCGCCGGCTGACGCGCGCCGCAGTGGTGGCATTGCAGGCGTCGGCCGCCTGCGTGCACGGTCATCGGCGTGGCGTGCAGCGGCGTGCTGCAGCGCTGGCACGGTGCGGTCCAGCCGCAGTCGTGGCACAGCAGCACCGGCGCATAGCCGCGGCGGTTCTTGAACACCAGCACCTGGCCGCCTTCGGCCAGTGCCGTGCCGATCCCGGCCAGCACCTCCGGCGACAGCCCGTCCTGCAGCGGGCGCTTGCGCACGTCGAGCACGCGCACCGTCGGCGGCCTGGCGTCGCCGGCGCGGCGGGTCAGACGCAGGTGCGCGTAGCGGCCGCCGGTGGCGTTGTGCAGGCTCTCCAGCGACGGCGTGGCGCTGCCCAGCAGCACCGGCACGTCCAGCGCCTTGCCGCGCACCAAGGCGAAATCGCGGGCGTGGTAGCGGATGCCGTCCTGCTGCTTGTAGCTGCCGTCGTGTTCCTCGTCGACCACGATCAATCCGGCCCGCGGCAGCGGCACGAACACCGCCGAGCGGGTGCCGACCACCACCTGCGCCTCGCCACGCCAGGCGGCGGCCCAGACCCGCGCGCGCTCGTTGTCGTTGAGCCCGGAATGCAGCGCATGCACCGGCACCCCGAGGCGGGCGCGGAAGCGCGCCAGGGTCTGCGGGGTCAGGCCGATCTCCGGCACCAGCACCAGCGCCTGGCGGCCGCGCGCCAGGCAGGCGGCGATCGCCTGCAAGTAGACCTCGGTCTTGCCGCTGCCGGTGACGCCGTCGAGCAGGAACGGGGCGAAGCCGGCGGCGCCGACCACTGCGTCGATGGCCGCCTGCTGCTCGGCGTTGGGCACCGGCCCGGGCTGCGGCTGCGGCGCCGCGGCGCTGGCCGGCACGGCGATGCGTTCGGCGTGGCCGCGCTTGGCCAGGGCGCGGGCGGCGCTGCGCCAGTCGTCCATCGCCTGGTCCAGCCGGTCCTCGTCCACGGCGCCGTCCGCCAGCAGCGCGGCGAAGCGGTGCGGGCGGGTGCCGGCGCGGGCGCGGTGGCTGGCGCCGGCCTCGGTCAGGCGCCAGGCCCAGGCGTGGGTGTCAGGCAGCGGTTCGCCGCGGCGCAGCGGCACCGGCAGGGCGGTCGCCAGCACCTCGCCCAGCGGCGCGTGGCTGTAGCGCGCCAGCCAGCGCAGCGACTCGGCCAGTTCGCCGTGCAGCAGTGGCGCCGGGTCCAGCCAGGCCAGTGCCGCGCGCAGGCCATCGGCGTCCTCCACCTGGCCGGTCGCCGCCACCACCCCGCTCAGTTCGCGGTTGCCGAACGGCACCTGCACCCGGCGGCCGACGTCGCCGTCGGCGACCGCGCCGCCGGGCGGCGGCAGGTAGTCGAACAACTGCGGCAAGGGGACGGGCAGGGCGACGCGGAGCGTGGCGACGGGGGAGGGCATCCACCTAGTCTAGGGCGTGTCACCGATCCCCGAGTACGCCGCGTTGGGTCTGGCAGGCGCGCTGCCGGCGTTGCGTGGCGCAGCGCCTGACTGGCCGTCAGGTCAAGCCGCGCGGCGTCGGCAGCGCGCCTGCCAGACCCAACCCGAAGGGCCGCGATTGCGCGCGCCTGTGGCCGCGTCATCGCTCGGGCGTGGACGCACGTCCACTTCCTCGCTCTTCCTTGCCACAAGCACGCGCAACCGCGGCGCGGCATGCTCGGGGATCGGTGACACGCCCTAGCGGCCGTGGCAAGTGGGTTCCGGGCGCCAGGAGTTGCGCGCGATTGCTGCCCGCAAAGTGATAAACCGGTCGTAAATAGCCGCCGCGCTTGGAGAATCGAATTTATCCACATCTGCTGTGGATAAAGCTGTGCATGACGGGCATGCTCCACGCCGTGAAGACGGACTCACAAGCCTCTGCCACGAGTTGGACAAAAAAGCGCCAATCGCATTTATTCTTTTCAGAACAACAACTTGGCCGTGAAACACAGATGCAACATGGTTTCGCGGGGGCTTGACAAGACCTGTCGCAGGCCAATTCCAGGCGCTGTGCACAACCCGCCGTCGCGGTGGCCGCGGATGAGCCGATCGCGGCGCGTCTGTCAAGCGCGCGATGCGGCGGCCGCCTCGCTATCATCGCGCCGATGATGGAGTTCCGATGACCGCCACGTCCCCTTCCGACGGCGTGGCCGCACCGCCCGCCCTGGCCGCGTTCCTGCGCGGGATCGAACGCCGCGCCGCGGTCCTGGCCGACCTGCAGAGCGGCCGTCCCGAACGCGGCCTGCCCGCCCTGGCGGCCGCGATGCGGGCCTTCCGCAGCCACGCCGCGTCGCTGCCGATGGCCGACTGGCCGCTGCGGTTCTGGAAGCTGCTTGGCGCGGTGCCGACACTGCGCCAGGCCGATGCCGCCGAGGGCGCCTGGCCGGTGCCGCTGGCCCATCTGCGCAGCCTGCAGCCGGCCGACCGCCTGGCGCTGCTGCTGCGCATCGTCGCCGGGCTGGACGAGCCGCTCGCCGCACAGGTGCTGCAGCTGTCCACCGAGGACTACCAGCAGGCGCTGGCGCGGGCCTGCCCGCGCGATGCCGCAGGCCGCCCGGATGCGGCAGGCTGGCGCGCGCTGGCCGATGCGGCGCAGCAGTGCCTGCGCGACCTGCCGCCGGCGCGGTTGCAGGCCCTGGCGCAGCTGCGCGATGCGGCGATTGCCGGCAGCACGGCGCCCGCTGCCGCGTCGGCACCCGCGTCGGTACCTGCCGCGGCCGCCTCGCGCCCGCGCCGCCGTGGTGCGCGCCCGGCCCTGCGCACGCGCCTGGCCGGGGCGGTGATCGCCGTGGTGGCCCTGGCCCTGGTCGGTACCGTGTTCTGGGATCGCCTGCCCTGGCACCGTTCCCGTGCCGCGGCCGCGGCCGGCGGCAGTGACGCGAGCTTGGCACTGGGCGATACCGGCCCGGTGCAGGTGGAAGTGCTGCCGCCGGAGTCGGATACCGCCAGCGCGCCGCCGCTGCCGGCCGAGCCGCCGGCGCCGCTGCCGGAGCCGGCGATCTACGACCTGGACTTCTATGCGTGGTACGCGGCCGGTGCGCCACCGCCGCGGATCGAGCGCAGCGCCCCCAGCGCCGCCGACCTGGCCGAGGCGACCGAAGCCACGCCGGCCGCCGCCGTGGCCACGGCCGTCACGCCCGCGGCGGCGACCACGCCACCGGCGCTGACCCCGGCGCAACTGCGCGCACGCCAGGCCGCCTGGGACGCGCTGCCGGCGGCGGCGCAGGCGCGGTTGCGCCAGGTCGCCACGGCCTTCGCCGGCCTGCCGATCGAGCAGCAGCACAGCCTGCATGCGCAGTTCGCCGAGATGGACGTACTGGAGCGCCACGGCTGGTTGCTCGGCCCGGAACTGGGCGCCGAGTTCTGGGCGCTGCAGCCGCTGTTGGGGTACGTGCCCGAGGCGCAGCGGCAGGCGCTGCTGGGCCTGCTGCGCAGCCTGCCGCCGGACCAGCGCGAGCATCTGGCGCTGCTGTCGCAACGCACCCCGCCGCAGGACCGCGCGGCCCTGCGCCGCGACCTGCTCGCCCAGGCCGCCGACAGCCGCGGCGCTTGGCTGAAGCAGCGCGCCGCACGTTGAGGCGACGCTGCGCTTGGCTTTCGCGTGCGCCTGATTCCAGCCGCGGGGCGCGACTCCCAGCAGTCATCCGCCACAGCGGGTAGAATGCGCGGCCTCCGCCACCCGGTGCCGGCGCTGTCTGCGCGGCCGCAGTCGGCGGGATCGCCAGAGTCTTGCAATGTTTTCGTCTTCCACCCCGGCCTCGGTCCGGGGCCGCGAACTGCGCACCACCGCGCAGCTCGCCCTGCCGCTGGTCCTGGGGCACGTCTCCACCGGCCTGATCAGCTTCGTCGACAACGTGATCGCCGGCCACCACGGCACCCGCACGCTGGCCTCGGTGACGGTCGGCACCGCGCTGCTGTGGCTGCCGATGATGATCCCGATCGGCACTCTGATCGCCCTGACCGCCTCGGTGTCGCAGCTCGACGGCGGCAAGCGCCAGGCGCAGATCGGGCCGCTGTTCCGCCAGGCGCTGTGGCTGTCGCTGGGCCTGGGCCTGCTGATGTTCGCGTTCCTCAGCGTGATGCCGATGGCGCTGCCGCAACTGGGCATCGCCCCGGAGATCGTGCCCGGCGCGCGCGACTTCCTGCACGCGATCCGCTGGGGCGTGCCGGCGCTGGTGCTGTATTTCTGCATGCGCTACCTCAGCGAAGGCATGCACTGGACGCTGCCGACCATGCTGCTCGGCTTCGGCGGCCTGCTGCTGCTGGCGCCGCTCGGCTATGCGCTGACCTTCGGCCTGTGGGGCCTGCGCGAACACGGCGCCGGCGGCCTTGGCATGGCGTCGGCGATCACGATGTGGGCGCAGGCGCTGTGCTTCGCGCTCTACCTGGCGCGGTCCAGGCGCTTCGCGCCGCTGCGCCTGTTCGCGCAGTTCGAGGCGCCGGATCTGCGCGCGATCGTCGGGCTGCTCAAGACCGGGTTGCCGATCGGCGTGACCATCCTGATGGAAGGCGGCCTGTTCATCGTCACCGCGCTGCTGATCGCGCGGCTTGGTGAGGTACCGGCGGCGGCGCACCAGATCGCGATCAACGTGGCGCAGCTGTGCTTCATGGTGCCGATGGGCGTGGCCGAAGCGACCACGGTGCGGGTCGGCCGCGCCGCCGGCGCGGGCGATGCGGTAGGTGTGCGCGGCGCGGCCTGGGCCGGCTATGCGATCGTGCTCGGCACCCAGGCGCTGTCGGCGCTGGTACTGCTGGTCGGCCACGACGCCATCGTCGGCATCTACACCAGCGATCTGGCGGTGGCGGCGCTGGCCTCCACGCTGCTGCTGTACGCGGCCACCTTCCAGTTCCCCGACGGCGTGCAGGTGCTGTCGGCCGGGGCGCTGCGCGGCCTCAAGGACACCCGCGTGCCGATGCTGCTGGCCCTGTGTTCCTACTGGGGGCTGGGCATGCCGCTGGGCGCCGGCCTCGGCCTGTGGCTGGGCTGGGGACCGCAGGGCATGTGGATCGGCCTGATCCTGGGCCTGACCGCGGCCGCAGTGATGATGGGCGCGCGTTTCCGCTGGAGCAGCGCGCGGCTGTCGGGCGCCTCGGCGGCCCCCTGACTTCAGACGCATGTGCGGCGCCTGACGCAGCCGGTATGCTGCGCAGGCGCAAGACGCCTACCTTTCGGAGTTTTCCATGAACCAACCCGTGCGTCGCAGCCCCGTCGCCAACTTCTTCGTCGGCCTGTGGGATGTGATGAACTTCACCCGCCGGTTGATCTTCAACCTGGTGTTCTTCGGTTTCCTGTTGCTGATCCTGCTGGCGATGGTGTTCGCCATGGCGCGCGGCGACGGCGGCAAGGCGCTGCGCGACCGCACCACGCTGCTGATCGCGCCGGAAGGCAAGCTGGTCGAGCAGTTCAGCGCCGACCCGGTCAGCCGCGCGCTGGCCAAGGCGATGAACGACAAGGGCGCGCAGGAGATCCAGTTGCGCGACCTGGTGCGCGCGATCGAGGCGGCCAAGACCGATCCCAAGATCGAGCGCGTTGCATTGCGCCTGGACAAGTTGCAGCCCAGCGGCTTCGCCTCGATGCGCGAGGTGGAGAAGGCGCTGCAGGACCTGCGCAGCTCCGGCAAGCAGATCGTCGCCTACAGCGACAACCTGAACCAGTGGCAGTACCTGCTGGCCGCGCAGGCCAACGAGGTCTACCTGGACCCGATGGGCTCGATGACCCTGGAAGGCCTGGGCCGCTACCGCCAGTACTTCCGCGAGGGCCTGCAGGACAAGCTCGGCGTGGACGTGCACCTGTTCAAGGTCGGCGAATACAAGTCCGCCGCCGAGCCGTACGTGCTCGACGCGGCCTCGGCGGCGTCCAAGGAAGCCGACCTGTTCTGGATGAACGATGTGTGGCAGCGCTACGTGGCCGACATCGCCAAGGCGCGCAAGCTGGCGCCGGAGCAGATCAACGCCGGCATCGACACCATGCCCGAGGGCGTGGCCGCCGCCGGTGGCGACCTGGCCAAGTTCGCCCTGCAGCAGAAGCTGGTGGACGGCCTGAAGACCCGCGAGGACGTCGAGCAGTTGCTGGCCAAGCGCGGCGTCGCCGACGACGATGCCGACACCGGCTACCGCAATGTCGACCTGGACGGCTACCTGCAGCAGCTGGACCTGCGCCGTTCGCCGGTGGATTCGCGGCCGCAGGTGGCGGTGGTGGTCGCCGCGGGCGAGATCAGCGGCGGCGAACAGCCGGCCGGCCGCATCGGCGGCGAGTCGACCGCGGCGCTGCTGCGCCAGGCGCGCGACGACGACGCGGTCAAGGCGGTGGTGCTGCGCGTGGATTCGCCCGGCGGCGAAGTGTTCGCCTCGGAGCAGATCCGCCGCGAGGTGGTGGCGCTGAAGGCCGCCGGCAAGCCGGTGGTGGTGTCGATGGGCGACCTGGCCGCGTCCGGCGGCTACTGGATCAGCATGAACGCCGATCGCATCTACGCCGATCCGTCGACGATCACCGGCTCGATCGGCATCTTCGGCATGATCCCCAACATCACCCGCACCCTGGACAAGATCGGCGTGCATACCGACGGCGTCGGCACCACCCGTTTCGCCGGCGCGTTCGACATGACCCGGCCGATGGATCCGGCGGTGGGCCAGCTGATCCAGTCGGTGATCAACAAGGGCTATGCCGACTTCACCGGCAAGGTCGCGCAGGCGCGCGGCAAGTCGGTCGAGGCCATCGACCAGGTCGCGCGCGGCCGCGTGTGGAGCGGTGCGCAGGCCAAGGAGCGCGGGCTGGTGGACGCGTTCGGCGGCTTCAAGGACGCGGTGGCCGATGCCGCGGCGCGCGCCAAGCTGGGCGGCCCGGACAAGTACCGGGTGCGTTACGTGGAGAAGCCGGCCACGCCGTTCGCGCAGTTCGTCAGCGGGTTCGCCGGCAGCCGCCTGGGCGTGTGGATGCTGAGCGACTCGGCGCTGGGCCATGCCCTGCTGGCGCGCAGCATGCCGGAACTGGACACCCAGCTGCGTTTCGTCAAGGACGCGGCCGACACCCGTCCGGGCGCGCCGGTGAAGGCGCTGGCCTACTGCTTCTGCGGTCTGTAAGCCGGTCCCGCGCCGGCAGCGGCGCGCTCATGCGAGCGCGTCGCCTGCTTCCTGCAACGCCGGCCCCCGTGGCCGGCGTTGTTCATTGCGCGGTCGCGGCGTCCAGCGCGGCGTTCTGCGTGGCCGCGGCGCGGTCGAGCGTGGCCTGGGTCTGCCTGGCGCGGTCCAGCGGCTGGGCGATGGCGCTGCGCAGCGCGCTCGCCTTCGGCGGTGGCGGCGCATCGGGCGGTTGCGGCGGTGCCGGCTTGCATGCGGCCAGCAGTGCGAGCAGCGGCAATGCCAACGTCATCCTGCGCAGTGGTGCGGACATGGCGGCGACCTCCTCGAGGGTGGAGGTATCATCCTACGCCTCTCACGTGAGCAGACAGGCACGCGCATGCAGCACCGTTGGCGGCTGGACGGACAGACCGCGCTCATCACTGGCGCCAGCGCCGGCATCGGCCTGGCGATCGCGCGCGAACTGCTCGGGTTCGGCGCCGACCTGCTGCTGGTGGCGCGCGACCTCGATGCGCTGGAGGCGGCGCGCGATGAACTGCGCGAGACCTTTCCCGAGCGCGAGATCCTGGCGCTGGCCGCCGACGTCGCCGACGACGAGGACCGCCGCGAGATCCTGGACTGGGTCGAGGATCATGCCGACGGCCTGCATCTGCTGATCAACAACGCCGGCGGCAACCTCAGCAAGCCTGCGGTGGACTACACCGAGGACGAGTGGCGCGGCATCTTCGAGACCAACCTGTTCTCCGCGTTCGAGCTGTCGCGCTACGCGCATCCGCTGCTGGCGCAGCATGCGGCCTCGGCGATCGTCAACGTCGGCAGCGTGTCCGGGCTGACCCACGTGCGCAGCGGCGCGCCCTACGGCATGACCAAGGCGGCGTTGCACCAGCTCACCCGCAACCTCGCCGCCGAATGGGCCGAGGACGGCATCCGGGTCAATGCGGTGGCGCCTTGGTACATCCGCACCCGCCGCACCTCCGGTCCGCTGTCGGACCCGGACTACTATGAGCAGGTGATCGAGCGCACGCCGATGCGCCGCATCGGCGAACCGGAGGAGGTGGCGGCGGCGGTCGGCTTCCTGTGCCTGCCGGCGGCCAGCTACATCACCGGCGAATGCATTGCGGTGGACGGCGGGTTCTTGCGTTACGGGTTCTAGCGGCTGTGCGGCGGCTGCGTGCGCGCCGTGCGCCGGCCGAAAGCGCAGTGCAGGAGGCACCGGGCGTATGTCGTCGGGACTGAAGTCCCTCCCACAAAGGTGGGTGCGCGCTTACCGCGGTGGATCGGCTGCGGGGGTAATCCGTAGGAGCGGCTTCAGCCGCGACCAGGCTTTCCCGATAACGCCCGGTCGCGGCTGAAGCCGCTCCGACGCAACCAGGCGCACACCCACGCGCGCGCGAGATGGATTACGGCGCGGGCGGCTCTACGCCGCAGTTGCTGGCCTCGAGCAGGTGCTGACGGCGTTCGAACTCCGCGTGCAGCGCTTCGGCATGCTCGGGCACGGCGAAGCGCCAGTGCGTCTCGGCTTCGGCCACATAGTTCTTCCAGGCGTCGCACAGCTGCTCGGCGGGCAGCGGCTGGCACTGGTCGCGCAACACTTCGCAGGCGCTGCCGCCGGCCTGGTTGGGGCCACCGTCCAGGTCCGTCGTGTGCAGCGGCACGCAACGCGGCGGCGGTTCGGCGACCTCGCCGATGTAGGACGATTGCTCGCGGGTGGTGCAGGTGTACAGCGATGGCGGTGGCAGCTTTGGAGGCGGTGGCGGTGGCGTTACAGCCGCCGCGGTGTCGGCCGGGGCCGGCACGTCCACAGGTGTGGCATCGTTCGTGGCGCTCGCCGGGGGCGGCGATGGCGCAGGCTTGGCCGCGAGCGCGGTCGGCAGTGCGGCGCTGCTTACGCCCTGCATGATCTTCTTCTGCTGACGCATGCCCTTGGGACAGGGCTGGTTCTGGATGGTCAGGTTGTCCTGCGCATCGGTGCAGCGATAGAACACCACCGGTTCGGCGCTCGCAGCGCCGGCACACGTCAGCAACGCAATCAGGCCGAGCGCTTGGCGCATCAGGTGCCGCCGCAGTCGCGTGCCAGGCGCGCATCGATGCCGCGCTGTTCGATCTCCATCGCGCGGCGCTCGCTCTGCAGCGCGCTGTTGTAGCGACGGATCAGCTCCCAGCGGCGGTCGCTCAGGCGCGCACAGACCTCCTGCTCGGGCAGCGCCGTGCAGGTGTCGCGGATCATCGTGCTGCCGGCCGGCACGATCACGCCGGCGCCCGCGGCCACCCCCGGCGGCGGCGGTCCGGGCGGGCGCGGTGCACCGGGCGCAGGCGGTCCCGGCGGGGCGGGCGAGCGGCCATCGGGGCCGCGCCCGGACGGCCGCGCGTACGGACCCTCGGCGTAGCCATAGGCCCATAGTGGCACCCAGCGCGGATTGCCGGCGTTGTCGTCGCTGGTGTAGCGCGTGCCTTCCGGGGTGACGCATTCGTACATCGGCTGCGGCGGCTGCACGGTGACGATGCGCAGTTCCCGCTGCGGCAGCGGCGCCGGCGACGCCTCGCCACGCGCCGGATCGGTGCTGATGGTGGTGGTCGGCCGCGGCGGCGGATCGCGTGGACGCTGCATGTCCAGCACCTGCTGCTGGCGCGCGTTCTCGCAGGGCGCGTTCTGCAGGCTGACCGCGCCGGAGGCGGCAATGCAGCGGTAGATGCGCACCGAGGAATTGCTGCCGTCGCTGCTGATCGTCTGCGTCTGTTGCGCCCAGCCGACGCCGATCCAGGGCGAGAGGCTCAGCAGCAGCAACGGGCGAAGAAAGCGGCGCATGCGCGCATCTTGCGCGCCTTGGGCGGCCAGGGAAAGGGCGGGCGAGCGGGGATTCAGGACGCGATGGCGCGGGTGGTGCGCAGCGTGGTCTCGTAGCGCATTGGTGCCGTGGGTTGGCCAGCGCGCTTCCTGCAGCATTTCGCGCAGTGGTTATGCGGCGCCGCCGGCCGTTCAGGGCGCTCGTGAAGTGCCGCGCGTCGATCTGTCGCTGACAGGCGTCGTCCGACCCTCATCCGCCCCTGCGGGGTACCTTCCCCCGGAAAGGGGGCCATGGTCCCGAGGGAAGAAGGGAGGCGCTTAGCCCCTCTCCCGTCGGGAGAGGGGGTGGGGTGAGGGTCCGGCGCGAAGCGACTCGCGTAGTTTGGGTGTACGAGGCTTCGCCCGCACCCTCATCCGGCCCTTCGGGCCACCTTCTCCCAAGGGGAGAAGGGAACAGCTAGCAACTCTCCCTCGGGGAGAGGGGTTGGGGTGAGGGTCCGGCGCGAAGCGACTCGCGTAGTTTGGGTGTACGAGGCTTCGCCCGCACCCTCATCCGGCCCTTCGGGCCACCTTCTCCCAAGGGGAGAAGGGAACAGCTAGCAACTCTCCCTCGGGGAGAGGGGTTGGGGTGAGGGTCCGGCGCGAAGCGACTCGCGTAGTTTGGGTGTACGAGGCTGCGCCCGCACCCTCATCCGGCCCTTCGGGCCACCTTCTCCCAAGGGGAGAAGGGAACAGCTAGCCCCTCTCCCCCCGGGAGAGGGGTTGGGGTGAGGGTACGGCGCGCGAAGCGCTCACGTTGCTCCATCGCGCCATTGCCGCCAGACGCCGACACGGCGGAAGACACGCGTGCCGCGCTGAAGAGCAGCGCCTCAGGCACGCAGGATCTCGCCGCTGGCGGCGTCGCGGATCGGGGTGGGTTGGGCCAGGCCGCCGGTGTCGCCGTCGAGCAGGCCATCGAGCTCTTTCAGCACCAGCGGGTCCAGCTCGCTCCGCTGTCGCGCCGGCGGCTCGCCGCCGCGGTTGGCGCTGGTCGACACCAGGGCGCCGCCCCAGGCGCGGCACAGCGCGGCCACCAGCGGATGTGCGCTGATCCGCACGGCGATGCCCTGGTGCGCGCCGGTGACCCACGGCGGCGCGTGCGCAGCGGCGGGCAGGATCCAGGTGTGCGGCCCAGGCCAGCTGGCCAGCACCGCGGCCAGCCGGTCCGCTGGCAACGCGGACAGGTCCAGCAGCGGGCGCAGCGGATCCAGTTCGGCGGCGACCACGATCAGGCCCTTGTCCACCGGGCGCTGCTTGATCCGCAGCAGGCGGGTCACGGCGGTCTCGTCGTGCGGATCGCAGCCCAGGCCCCACACGGCTTCGGTGGGATAGGCGATCACGCCGCCCTGGCGCAGGACGGCGACGGCATGGCTCAGCGACAGGTCGGTCATGCGCGCATCATGCGGCACGTCCTCGTCTAAGGACAATGAGGGTCGGATGGGCGGGACTCGGGATTTTTCGCAAGTCTCCGGCCGTGCCGCCATTCTGTGGGAGAGGGGCGGCCCCGACACCTTGCCGATAACGCGTCGGGGCTGAAGCCCCTCCCACAGACAGCCGCGGTGGCGCGGTTCTTCAGGCGCTGAGAGACGCCGTGGGCACCGCGAGAAGACGGCTCAGCGGCCGTGCTCGTACTATCCGAGGTGGCGCATTGGGCCACCCTCGGTCATCCGCAGAGCGGCTCAGCCGCCCTTGGCCACCGTCTTCTTGACGGCTTTCTTCACCGCTTTCTTGGCGGTCTTCTTCGCGGCCTTCTTGACCACCTTCTTCGCCGCCGGCTTGGCCGGGGCATCGGTGGCGGCCTTCTTCGCCGCGCCCTTCTTCGGCGCGGCTTC
Source organism: Xanthomonas sp. NCPPB 3174 (assembly GCF_056725205.1). Lineage (NCBI taxonomy): Bacteria > Pseudomonadati > Pseudomonadota > Gammaproteobacteria > Lysobacterales > Lysobacteraceae > Xanthomonas > Xanthomonas sp. NCPPB 3174. The sequence goes on from NZ_CM161517.1 coordinate 732,741, forward strand.
CTTCTTGGTGGCGGCCTTCTTGGCGCCGAAGCCCTTGCGCACCGGCTTGCCGGTTTCCTCCAGCAGCTTCTGCACTTCGTCCAGGCTCAGCGAGGCCGGTTCGCGATCCTTGGGGATCTTGCCGTTGAGCTTGCCGTCGCTGATGTACGGGCCGAAGCGGCCGTTCAGCACCTGGATGTCGCTGCCGGGGAATTCCTTGATGATGCGGTTGCGCGCGATCTCTTCCTTCTCCTCGATCAGGAACACCGCACGGGCCAGATCGATGGTGTAGGGGTCGTCTTCCTTCTTCAGCGAAGCGTAGACGCTGCCGCGCTTGGCGAACGGGCCGAAGCGGCCGATGCCGACGCTGACCTCCTCGCCCTTGTCCTGGCCGAGGCTGCGCGGCATCAGGAACAGCTCCAGCGCCTCCTCCAGGGTGATGGTGTGCATGCTCTGGCCGGGCCGCAGCGAGGCGAACTTGGGCTTGTCCTCGGCGTCCTCGGCGGTGCTGCCGATCGCCGCATACGGCCCGAAGCGGCCCAGGCGCACGCTCACCGGCTTGCCGGTCTTGGGGTCGGTGCCGAGCTCGCGCGCACCGCTGGCTTCGGCGCGGTCGACCGATTCCTTCTTGTCCTCGACCAGTTCCTTGAACGGCTCCCAGAACCGCGACATCAGCGGGATCCACTCCTCCTCGCCGCGCGAGACCGCGTCCAGCTCGTCCTCGAGCTTGGCGGTGAAGTCGTAGTCCACGTACTGGGTGAAATGGCTGGACAGGAACTTGGAGACTGCGCGGCCGACGTCGGACGGGCGGAAGCTGCGGCCCTCCATCTCCACGTACTTGCGGAACAGCAGGGTCTGGATGATCGAGGCGTAGGTCGAGGGACGGCCGATGCCGTACTCTTCCAGCGCCTTCACCAGCGCCGCTTCGGTGTAGCGCGGCGGCGGCTGGGTGAAGTGCTGCTCAGCCAGGATGCGTTCCAGCGGCACCCGGTCGCCGGGCTTCATCGCCGGCAGCTTGCGGCCCTCGTCCTCGTCCTCGGCGCTCTTGTTGTCCTTGCCTTCCTCGTACACGGCCAGGAAGCCGGGCACCACCACGGTGGTGCCGCTGGCGCGGAACACGTGCTCGCTGCCGGCCGACAGGTCCACGCTCACGGTGTTGAGCGTGGCCGGAATCATCTGGCAGGCCACCGCACGCTTCCAGATCAGCTCGTACAGCTTGCGCTCGTCGTCGGTCAGGAAGCGGGCGACCTGCGACGGGGTGCGCAGCGCCGAGGTCGGGCGCACCGCTTCGTGCGCTTCCTGGGCGTTCTTGGACTTGGTCTGGTAGGTGTTGGGCTGGTCCGGCAGCGAGGCGATGCCGTAGTCGCGGGCAATCACGTCGCGGATCTCGGCCAGCGCGTCCTGCGACAGGTTGACCGAGTCGGTACGCATGTACGAGATCAGGCCGACCGTGCCTTCGTCGCCGATCGCCACGCCTTCGTACAGCTTCTGCGCCACCTGCATGGTCTTGCGGGTGGTGAAGCCGAGCTTGCGCGAGGCTTCCTGCTGCAGGGTCGAGGTGGTGAACGGCGGCGCCGGGCGGCGCTTGCGCTCCTTGCTGGCCACGTCGGTGACGTGCAGCGCGCCCTGCGCGGCCTGCTGGATGCGCAGGCGCGCGGCCTCGGCGGTGTCGCCGTCGGTGATGGTGAACTGCTCGAACTTCTGCCCGTCGAGCTTGATCAGCTTGGCGTTGAAGTGCTGCGAGGGATGCGCGCAGTCGGCGGCGATGGACCAGTACTCGCGGGCGACGAAGGCTTCGATCTCCTCCTCGCGCTCGACGATCATGCGCAGCGCCGGCGACTGCACGCGGCCGGCGGACAGGCCGCGCTGCACCTTGCGCCACAGCACCGGCGACAGGTTGAAGCCGACCAGGTAGTCCAGCGCGCGCCGCGCCTGCTGCGCGTCGACCAGGTCGCCGGCGATCTGCCGCGGCTGCGCCATCGCTTCCTTGATCGCGCGCGGGGTGATCTCGGTGAACACCACCCGGTGCAGCGGCTTGCCCTTGAGCAGCCCGCGCTCCTGCAGGATCTCGGCGATGTGCCAGCTGATCGCCTCGCCCTCGCGGTCCGGGTCGGTCGCCAGGTAGATGTCTTCGGCCGCCTTGGCCGCCTTGGCGATGGCTTCCACGTGCTTCTCGTTCTTGTCGATCAGCGCGTAGCGCATCGCGAAGCCGTCGTCCGGATCCACCGCGCCTTCCTTCGGGATGAGGTCGCGCACGTGCCCATACGAGGCCAGGACGTGGAAATCCTTGCCGAGGTATTTGTTGATCGTCTTGGCCTTGGCGGGCGATTCGACGATGAGCAGGTGCTTGGACATGGCGGGTCGGGCTTCGATGGGCGTGGGCGGACGCCCTGGGGGCGGTAGGGTGGCGCAATTGCTCCGGTTAGTGAAGCGTTGCGGTCTCGCAGAGAAGCCGACGCCCGGGGCGGAACCCCCGGGCGTTCAGCAACGGCGCTTATTTATTAGTGGACATGTCCGGCGCCCGCTGTCAAGCCGACGCCGGCCGGACGGGCCGCCGCGCGGCCCCCGGAGGCCGCCGGACTCAGTGCCAGCCGCCCTTGGCGGCCATGCCGATCGCCAGGATCACCACCAGCAGCGAGGCCGCGGCCAGCAGGCCGAACAGCGACAGAATCACCACAGTGACCGTGCCCAGCTTGCGCTGCTGCCACTCCGGGTGGTCGGTGTAGGCCCACTTGTCCACCACCAGGGTGTCGCAGAGCATGTCGTGCAGGGCCTGCTTGCGCTCGGTGAAGGCCGCCATCAGGTAGCCGATGCCCACGGTCAGGCCGCTCAGCATGAAGCCGAAATAGCGGCCGATGCCGCGGGCGACGGTGATGCGGCTGCCATCGGTGCGCACCACCTTGATGCCGACCGCCATCTTGCCCAGCGTGGCCTGCTTGGTGGAGGCGTGGAACAGGCCGTAGTACAGGGCCGAGATCGCCAGCGGCACCAGGTACATCATCAGCAGCATGATGATGCCGGCGGCGGAGGTGAAGTTGGGCTCGCTGCCGACGCGGTTGACCCCCATGAAACCGAGGATCACCACGAACTGGATCACGTTGGAGACGATGCCGACCAGGAACGCGTCGATCAGGTAGGCGGCCACGCGCTTCCAGAACCCGGCCTGCACCACTTCGCCGCCGCCGACCACCCGCGTGCCGCTGTCCAGCATGGCGCTGGGCGCCGCGTAGGGCGACGCCGCCACGGCGGGCGCGGTCCAGGCGTCGGGCACGGCCGGGGGAGGGGCGGGCGGCGGCACGTCCGTACCGATCTCCGAGGGGGGCAGCGCAGGTGCCGGGGGAGGCGCCTGGGCCAGGCCGAGCTCGTCGACGAACTCGGCCAGGGTGCGCCATTCGCTCAGGCCTTCGCGCCAGACCAGGGTGGACAGCCCGATCTCGCTGCGCTGGAAGCGCTGTTGCAGGTCGGCGGCCGCCAGCGGGCCATGGCGCTGCTGCGCCGCATCGGCGTAGTACCACTCAGTCATTCTGTTCCCCGGGAGTTGCAGTCGAAAACGGTGCGCCGGTCAGCCGCCGCGGCAGTGGACCGGCAGGACGCGATCGTCCAGGTCGGAACTGCAGTTCCAGGCGGACGTGCGCTCATCGTAGTCCAGCCACAGCGCTTTGCCATCCAGGCGCTTGGTGCCGGGCAGGTGCAGCGTGGCTTCCAGGCCGCAGTGGCCGTTGTCGAAGCGGCCGATCCGCACTTGCGCGATGGCGTCGCCGGCATAGCTCTGCGGCGTCCCGAAGCCGGTGTCGCCGTTCACTGGACAACGGTGCTCCTGCGCCGTGAATGCGCCGATCTGGTCCTTCAGCGGCGCCAGGGTGCCGAGCGCCTGCGCGACCTTCGCGCGTGCCAGGTAGTCCTGATAGGCAGGCAAGGCGATCGCCGCGCCGATACCGAGGAAGGCCACCAGCAGCACGCCGGCGACGGCGCCGACGATGGCCATGATCGCGCAGCCGGACAGGCCGCTGCGTGGCGGGGCAGCGGCGGGGCCTGCGGGAGCGGCCGCCTGGAGGGTCGGCGGCAACGGCGGCGGGGTGGGGGCGTCGGGCAGGCCCAGTTCGGCGGCGAGCGCATGCAGCGGCCGCCACTCCGGCAGGCCTTCGCGCCAGACCAGGGTGTCGCGCTGCAGGCGGCCGTCGTGCAGGCGCTCCAGCAGGGCCGACGCCGGCAACGGCCCATGCCGCTCGCGGGCGGCATCGACGTAATACCAGACCGCCAATGGGGAGGTGTCTTCGTGCATCCGTGCGCGACCGTCAGCGGCTCAGTGGACCGGCTCCGGCTCGTCGACGAACATCTGCGTTTCCATCCACGCGTACGCCGCCTCGGCACCGGGTTGATTGAACAGCACCATCAGCACCACCCACTTCAGGTCGTCCAGGTCCAGTTCGTCCTGGTCCAGGGCCATGGCCCGGTCCAGCACCAGCTCGCGCTGGTCGCTGTCGAGGATGCCGTGCTGCTCCAGGAACAGCAGGAAGCCGCGGCACTCCACGTCGAGCTTGTCCAGTTCCGGGCCGTGGTAGATGCGGATCGGACCGTCGATGCGCGGCTGCGCCACGGCCGGGCGCTGGTCTGCCAGGGCGTCGAGCCAGTCGAACGCCTTGCTGATCTCGGTGGGGCTGAAACCGGCCTGGATCAGGCCATTCTGGAGGGAGTCGCGATCGCGGACCGGATCCGCGTCTTCGCTGAAATAGTGTTCGAACAGGTACAGCAGGACATCCAGAATGCTCTCTTTCATTGCCCCTCGGCCTGCGTCGCGAGACGCTGTGGAGGTGAAGAAACTAGGGTTTGCGGGTGTAACGACCGCGTTCGACCGCCACGTAGCCATCCAGTTCCATGGCCAGCAGCATGGAGGACGCCGCTGCGGCCGTCAATCCGCTGCGTGCGATGACTGAATCCATACAGATGGGGTCGTGGCCCAGCGCCTGCCACAAGCGCTGGTAGTCGGGGTCGGAGAAGGCCGGCGTGGCGCCGCGCGCGGTGCTGGCTCCCTGTGTGGGGGCGTTCAGGCGCCCGCGCAAGGCGTCGGCCAGTTCGGCGGCCAGTGGGGCGACGCCGGCCACGACCTCCTCGGCGCGTTCCACCAGCCCGGCGCCGTCGCGGATCAGTCGATGGCAGCCGCGTGCCAGCGGGTTGTGGATCGAGCCGGGCAGGGCGAACACCTCGCGCCCGGCCTCCGCCGCCAGCCGCGCCGTGATCAGCGCGCCGGAGCGGGTGGCGGCCTCGATCACCAGGGTCGCCAGGCTCAGTCCGGCGATGATGCGGTTGCGCGCCGGGAAGTGGCCCGCCCGCGCCGGGGTGCCGGGCGGATGCTCGCTGACCACCGCGCCGCGTTCGACGATCTGGTCGCGCAGGGCGGCATGCTGGCGCGGATAGGCCAGGTCGGGGCCGGTGCCGACCACCGCCACGGTCCGTCCGTCGGCGCGCGACAGTGCCGCCCGGTGCGCGGCGGCATCCACGCCGCTGGCCATGCCGCTGGTCACCGCGAAGCCGGCCGTGGCCAGGGCCAGGGCGAAGCCGTAGGCGTTGTCGCGGCCGCCTGCGCTGGGTGCGCGGCTGCCGACCACGGCCACCGCCGGATGCCACAGCGCCATGGGATCGCCGTCCACGTACAGCGCCAGCGGCGGGTTGGGCGTGCGCCGCAGCAGGGCGGGGTAGTCGGGATCGTGGCAACCGAGCAGGTGCCGGCCCGGCTGCGCCAGCCAGCGTTCGGCGGTGTCCAGGGCTGCGCGATCGGGACGCTGCAGTGCGGCGATCTGCGGCACGTCCAGACCGGCGGCATGCCAGGCGGCGGGACCGGCGGCCAGCGCCGCAGCCGGGCTGCCATGCCGCTCCAGCAACTGCCGGCGCGGGGCGCTGGCGCCGCCAGCCAGCGACAGGAGCAGCAGGGCCGGATCGGCGGGTGCGTCGAAGGAGGTGGCAGCCGAACGGGACATGCGCCCAGGCTAGGCCGCAGACGCAGACGGCGCCCTCGGGCGCCGTCTGCAATCGCTGTAGGGGGACTCCCCGGTGGCGGGTCAGCGCGCGTCCGGATGCTTGACGTCGTAGCCGATCCGGGTCGGCTTGATGCCGTCCATCACCAGCGCGTAGCTGACCTTGTCGAAGGTGCGGAACACCATCGCGTGCGCGGCGTACTCGTCCGGCAGCGCCACCGTGGTGCCGCTGCCGCCGGTGAAGCCGTCGTCGGCGCGCGAGGTATTGGGGTGACGCACGCGGTCGTTGACCCGGGTGCCATGGCGCCACAGCGACACCACCGTGCCGTTGTCGATGCCTTCGCGGCGGCCGCCGGAGATGGCGATCACGTCGCGCGGACCGGCCGCGCTGAACGCGTCGGCCACCGCCAGCACCCGCAGGCCGGCGGCCAGCGCCTGCTCGGATGGCGGATGCGGCACGAACTGCAGGTCGTAGGGCTGCGCCTCGACCGGGATCAGGCGGTCGCCGGCGCGCACTTCGCGGGCGTTGTCCTGCAGCAGCAGGGCGGTGGCCTGGCGGCCGTCGGGGGAGACCCGGGCGACGGTGCCGATGTTGACCTGGGCCAGTTCGTAGCCGAGGGTCTCGCGGCGCTTGTCCGGCGGCACGAAGGTCTGCCACAGGTTGCCGCTGCCGGGGGTGCTGCGGCCTTCGGCGTTGAGGTCGTCGCTGAGCTTGGGCAGCAGGTAGCGCACGGTCGGACGGACCACGGCGTAGCGCTGCCCGGCCTGGGCCTGGCCGAGACCGACCGCGTAGACCAGTTGCCCGTCGGTGGCGCGCAGGCGGTTGTCTTCGGTGCCGACCACGTAGGGCAGGTCGTCGATGCGATCGACCACGCGCAGGTTCTTCAGGAACGGCTCCACCTGCGCCAGCGGGATCGCGTCGATCGGCGCGTCCTGGCGCGGGCCCGGCTTGACCTCGGCGTGCGCCACACGGTCCAGGTAGGCCAGGCTCAGCACGTCGCCGGGGTAGATCAGGTGCGGGTTGTGCACCTGCGGATTGGCCTGCCAGATCTCCGGCCACAGCCAGGGCTTGCCGAGGAAACGCCCGGCGATGTCCCACAGGGTATCGCCCTTGCGCACCACGTAGGTGTCGGGGTGTTCGGCAGCCATGCTGGCGGAAGCAGCGTAGGTCGCCACGGTGAGCATCGCCACGGCGACGACCGTACGGAGTCGATTGAACATGAGCGCGGAGCCTGATTCCCCAACAGGTTGGCGCACTATAGTGCAGAACCCTGGTGCGGGCGCAAGCGCCGGGCGCAGAAACGGGTAGAATTCGCAGGCCTTGCCGAATCGTCCGGCGCCCCCATCTTGGGTACCGCTATGGCCCTGCTCCCCATTCTCGAATTCCCCGACCCGCGCCTGCGCACCAAGGCGGTGCCGGTCGACGCCGCCGAGGTCACCTCCGCGGCCTTCCAACGCCTGCTCGACGACATGTTCGAGACCATGTACGACGCGCCCGGCATCGGCCTGGCCGCCAGCCAGGTGGACGTGCACAAGCGCTTCATGGTCATCGACGTCAGCGAGGAGAAGAACGCACCGCAGGTGTTCATCAACCCGCAGATCGTGCAGCGCGACGGCGAACAGGTGTACCAGGAGGGCTGTCTCTCGGTCCCCGGCATCTACGCCGACGTGACCCGCGCCGACGCCATCACCGTGCGCTACCTGGACCGCCAGGGCCAGCCGCAGGAACTGAGCACCGACGGCCTGCTGGCGGTGTGCGTGCAGCACGAGATGGACCACCTCGACGGCAAGCTGTTCGTCGACTACCTGTCCCCGCTCAAGCGCGAAATGGTGCGCAAGAAGCTGGCCAAGGCGCGCAAGCACGTGGCCTGACGGCCGGGATTCGGGAGTCGGGATTGGGGATTCGCCAGAGCGAATCACTCCCTTCCGGCCGCCGATCCCACCGTTGCGAATCCCCAATCCCCAATCCCGAATCTCCACCCAATGAAACTCGTCTTCGCCGGTACGCCGGACTTCGCCGTGCCGTCGTTGCGCGCGGCTGCGCAGCGCCATGAAGTGGTCGCGGTCTACACCCAGCCGGACCGGCCCGCCGGGCGCGGCCGTGGGCTGACCCCATCGCCGGTCAAGCTGGAGGCGGTGGCGCGCGGCATCCCGGTGCTGCAGCCGCAGACGCTGCGTTCGCCGGAGACGCTGCAGGCGCTGCGCGCGCTGCAGCCGGACCTGATCGTGGTGGTGGCCTACGGGCTGATCCTGCCCAAGGCGGTGCTGGAGATCCCGACCCACGGCTGCTGGAACGTGCATGCCTCGCTGCTGCCGCGCTGGCGCGGCGCCGCGCCGATCCAGCGCGCGATCGAGGCCGGCGACAGCGAGACCGGGGTGTGCCTGATGCAGATGGAAGCGGGGCTGGATACCGGCCCGGTGCTGTTGTCGCAGCGGACCCCGATCGGCGCCGACGAGACCGGCGGGCAGTTGCACGACCGCCTGGCCGCGCTCGGCGCGCAGGTACTGGCCGACGGCCTGGGCCTGCTGCGCGCCGGTCTGCGCCCGGTGGCGCAGCCGCAACCGGAGGCCGGCGTCACCTACGCGCACAAGCTGGACAAGGCGCAGGCGCGGCTGGACTGGCAGCAGCCGGCGGCGCAGCTGGCGCGGCAGGTGCGCGCCTTCGATCCGTGGCCGGTCGCCGAGGCGATGCTGGCCGGCGAGCGGGTGCGGGTGCACGGTGCGATCGCGCTGGACCTGGCCCACGGGCAGCAGCCGGGCACGGTGCTGACCGCGTCCAAGCAGGGCATCGACATCGCCTGCGGCCAGGGCGCGCTGCGCCTGCGCGTGCTGCAGCGCGACGGCGGCAAGGCGATCACCGCTGCCGACTACCTCAACGCACGGCGCGACCTGCCGGTCCTGGCGTAAGGCGTCGGCATGCCTGCGTACGCTGTGTCGGGCCTGGCAGGCGCGTCTGTAGGCGCATCCTCGCCGGGGCGTGGACGCGCGTCCACTGCTGCCCCGCGCCTGCGCACCATCCGCGCGGGCGACCACTGTGCGGCATGCGCCCGAAGCGGCGGCCCGGCCTGGAGCGCACGCCGATGACCGCGACGCCCAACGCTGCGTGGCCGCCGGGCGTGGCCCCGCGGGTGCTCGCCGCCCGCGTGCTGACCGCGGTGATCGACCGAGGCCGCTCGCTCAAGGCCGAACTGGCCGCGGCGTTGCCGACGTTGCCGGATCCGCGCGACCGCGCGCTGGTGGAGGCGATCTGCTTCGCCGTGCTGCGCCGCCGACCGGCCTACGAGGCCGCGCTGCGGATGTGGCTGCAGAAGCAGTTGCCGCAGCGCGACGCCGAACTGCGCGGCCTGCTGCTGGCCGGCTTCGCCCAGCTCGATGCGCTGGGCCTGGCGCCGCACGCGGCGCTGTCGGCGACGGTGGAGGCGGCGCGCGCGCTGGATCGGCCGCGCCAGGCCGGCCTGGTCAATGCGCTGCTGCGGCGCGCGCTGCGCGACGGGCTGCCGGCGGTCGCCGCCGACGCGGGCTGGCCGCTGTGGCTGCGCGATGCGCTGCGCGCCGACTGGCCGCAGCAGGTCGAGGCGATCTTCGCCGCCAGCCAGCAGCCGGCACCGCTGTGGCTGCGGGTCAACCGCCAGCGCGGCACCCGCGACGCCTACCTGCAGGAACTGGCCGCGGCCGGTGTCGCCGCGCAGGCCTCGCCGCTGCTGGCCGATGCGATCCGGCTGGAGACGCCGCTGGCGGTGGGGGCCTTGCCGGGGTTCGCCGAGGGGCGCGTGTCGGTGCAGGACGGCGCGGCACAGCAGGTCGCCGACGTGCTGGCGCCGACGCCGGGCGCGCGCGTGCTCGACGCCTGCGCGGCGCCCGGCGGCAAGTCCGCGCACCTGCTCGAACGCGATCCCAGTCTGCGCCTGACCGCGCTGGACGTGGATGCGCGCCGTCTGGCGCGGGTCGGCGAGACCTTCGCGCGCACCGGCGCCGGCGCGCAGGCACAGTTGCAGGTCGCCGATGCGGCGCAGCCGCAGGACTGGTGGGACAGGGTGCCGTTCGACGCGGTGCTGCTCGACGCGCCGTGTTCGGCCACCGGCATCGTGCGCCGCCAGCCGGACGTGCTGCTGCACCGCCGCCGCGAGGACGTGGTGGCGCTGCAGGCGCTGCAGGCGCGCCTGCTCGACGCCGCCTGGCAGGTGCTGCGGCCGGGCGGGGTGCTGGTCTACGCCACCTGTTCGCTGCTGCAGGACGAGAACGCGCGGCAGGTGCAGGCCTTGCTGGCGCGGCAGCCTGATGCAGCGCTGGAGGACCCGGGCGAAGCCTGCGGGCATGCCTCCGGCGGCGGTCGCCAGCGCTTCCCCGGCGAGCAGGACTGCGACGGTTTCTACTACGCGCGGTTCCGCAAGACGGCATGAACCGGCGCCGGTATCATCGCTTCCCATGCTGAAGACCCGCGCCTCCCGAGAGTTCTGGTTGTTGGCCATCCTGGCGGTGCTGGTGCTCGGCGCCGGCCTGGGCCTGCGCGATCCGCATCCGGCCGACGAGCCGCGCTTCGCGCTGGTCGCCAAGCAGATGGTGGAGAGCGGCAACTGGCTGTTCCCGCACCGCGGCACCGAGCTGTACTCGGACAAGCCGCCGATGCTGATGTGGCTGCAGGCCAGCTTCTACACGCTGTTCGGCAACTGGCGGGTGGCGTTCCTGCTGCCCTCGCTGCTGGCCGGGCTGGGCACGCTGGCCTGCGTCTACGATCTCGGCCGGCGCCTGTGGACGCGTCGCGTCGGCATGTACGCGGCCTACGCGCTGCTGTTCGCGTTCCACTTCACCTACCAGGCGAAGAAGGCGCAGATCGATCCGCTGGTGGTCTTCTTCATTACCCTGGCCAACTACGCGCTGCTGCGCCACCTGTTGCGCGGGCCGGACTGGCGGTTGTGGGCGCTGGGCTGGTTCGCCGCCGGGCTGGGCACGATCACCAAGGGCGTGGGCGTGCTGGCGCTGCTGATGCTGCTGCCGGCCGCGGCGGCGTCGCTGGCGCACTGGCGCGGGGTGCGGGTTGGCCTGCGCGATCCGCGTTTCTGGCTGGGACCGTTGGCGTTCCTGGCGGCGGTGTCGATCTGGCTGGTGCCGATGGTCGCCACCGCGCTGTCGAGCAACGCGCCCGAGTACCGCGCCTACCTCAACGACATCCTGTTCCGGCAGACCGCCGGGCGCTACGCCAAGTCCTGGGACCACGCGCACGGGCCGCTGTATTTCTTCGGGGTGATGCCGAGCATGTGGCTGCCGGTGCTGCTGGCGCTGCCGTGGGCGATCCCTGCCTGGGCGCGGCGCCTGCGCCGGCGCGACGCGCGCTACCTGCTGCCGCTGGCCTGGTGGGCGCTGGTGGTGCTGTTCTTCTCGATCCCGACCGGCAAGCGCGATGTCTACGTGCTGCCGGCGCTGCCGATGCTGTGCCTGGCGATGGGGCCGCTCATTCCAGGGCTGTTGCGCAAGCCCGGGATCAAGCGCCTGCTGCTCGCGTTCACCGCGCTGCTGACGTTGGCGCTGGGCGGCGTGGGTGCGGCGATCCTGCTGGGGCACGGTTTCCGCGCGAAGATGATGGAAGACCGCGGCATCGACCTGGCCACCGTGCAGGTGCTGGCCTGGATCCTGCTGGCGATCGGCCTGTGGGGCGTGGCCAGCCTGGCCGCATTCGCGCGGCGCCGCCCGGAACTGGCGACGGTCTCGACCCTGACCATGGTCTGGGTGATGGCCGGCTTGCTGGTGTACCCGCTGATCAACATGTCCAGCTCGGCGCGTGGGGTGATGGAGTCGGTGGGGCGCCGTATCGGCCCGCAGGCCGAACTCGGCCTGGTCGCCTGGAAGGAGCAGAACCTGCTGATGGCCGACCGCCCGGCCACGACCTTCGGCTTCGTGGTGCCGTGGGACGAGCAACTGCGTCGCGGCATCGCCTGGCAGGCGCAGGCGCCGCAGCGGCGCTGGCTGCTGGTGCAGGAGGCGGCGATGCTGGGCTGCGTGGACCGCAACGCCAGCATCCTGGCCGGCGTGTCCAACCGACGCGACTGGTGGCTGGTCCCGGCCAGCGCCGTGCACGGCCACTGCGTGGTCACCCAGGACGACCGCGACCGCCTGCGCGAGCAGGACAAGGACCGCTTCGAATGAGCCGCACCCGCGCACCGCGGCGGTGTGCTGCGACTGCCGGTGGCGGCCAGCGCGTCGCGCGGGCCGGGGAGCGCGCATGCCGCCGCCGCTGATCCGGGTGATCAGCCGCGACAACGGCGGCGGCCTCAGTCGCGACTTGCAGGTGGTCGCCGACCTGCTGCGCGAGACCGGCCGCTACCGCGTGGAGGTGCTGGGTTTCGGCACCGTGCGCATGGCCAATCGGCTGCGCGAACTGCGCCTGTTCCTGCGCAGCCTGCTGTTCGGGCGCGCCGACCTGCAGATCTTCCTGGAGCGGGTGTATCCGCGCTGCCTGGGCAGTGGCCTGCGCAATGCGTTGATCCCCAACCCGGAGTGGTTCCGGCACAAGTGGCTGCGCTGCCTGCCGCGCTTCGCCCAGGTGCTGTGCAAGACCCGCCAGGCCGAGCAGCGGTTCTCCACCATGGCGCCGACCGCCTTCATCGGCTTTTGCAGCGACGATTGCTACCGTCCTGAGGTCCCGCGCGAACGCGCCTGCCTGCATGTGGCCGGGCGCAGTTCGGCCAAGGGCACGGCGCTGCTGCTGCAGACCTGGGCGCGGCACCCCGAGTGGCCGCGGCTGACGGTGGTGCAGAGCGCGAAGAAGTCCCATCCGATCGAGGCCGAGAACATCGACTACCTGACCGGCTACCTGGACCAGCAGGAACTGCGGCGGCTGCAGAACGCGCACCGCTTCCACCTGTGCCCCTCCGAGGTGGAGGGCTTCGGCCACTACATCATGGAAGCGCTGAGCGTGGGCGCGGTGGTGATCACCACCAACGGGGCGCCGATGAACGAGCTGGTGAGCGCCGAGCGCGGCGTGCTGATCGATCCGGTCGGCGAGGGGCCGGACAATTTCGGCGTGCGCTACCGGATCGAGGCCGCCGGCCTCGAACAGGCGATGGCGCAGGCGCTGGCGCTGTCGCCGATGCAGTGCGACGCCCTGGGCACCGCCGCGCGCGGCTTCTTCGAGACGCGCCGGCGCGAGTTCGGCGAGCGCCTGCGCGCGGCCGTGGCCGATCTGCTCGGGGAGGCGCTGCCGCCCGCCGCACCGGCCAGCCGCGGCGCCGATCGCGAACAGGTCAGGCCGGGTTAGGGAAGCGCCCCGGATCATCGCCGACCACCCCCACCCCGACGGCTTCCATCCTTGATGTCCCAGCCCATCGCGCCACGCCATGCCGTTTCCGCGTTCTCGCGCCAGTCCCTGGCCGAGCGAGGCGCGGCGCTCGCGCTGCTGTGCCTGCCGGCGCTGGTGATCAGCATGCCCAGCGGCCTGCTGCCGTTCGGCCTGCTGCTGCTGGCGACCAGCCTGCTGGCATTGCCGCAGCTGCGCCAGGCGGTGGCGCCGATGCAGCCGTCGCTGCGCTGGCTGTGGATCCTGGCGCTGCTGGTGATCGGGCTGTCGCTGTGCTCGGTGCTGTACTTCGGCCAGCCGCTGAAGGACATCGACAACCGCACCCGTTTCCTGGTGCTGCCGTGGGCGGCGCTGTGGACCTATGCGCTGCGGCCGCCGCAGCGCCTGCTGTGGTGGGGCGCGCTGCTCGGCATCCTCGCCGCCCTGGTGCTGGCCAGCGTGCAGGTACTGCAGGGCCAGCCGCGTGCCGAGGGCTGGACCAACGCCATCGTGCTGGCCGACGTGGTGCTGATGCTGATGGTGCTGGCGGTGTTCTGCCGGCCGCGCGGCCAGTGGCCGTGGGCCGCCGCCGCGGTGGTGGCCGGCGGCATCGTCATCCTGCTCAGCGGCAGCCGCGGCGTGTGGCTGGGCGTCCTGCTGCTGTTGGTGGTCAGCGCGCTGTGCCTGCGCTGGCGCGACAGCGCGACCCGGCTGATGATCCTGGGCGCGTGCACCGCGCTGGCGGCGGTGCTGGTGCTGAGCGTGCCGGCGCTGACCAAGCAGACCCGCCTGGCCGAACTGCACCACGACGTGCAGCGCTACGAACGCGGCGACAGCGATTCCTCGGCCGGCGCGCGCATCGAACGCCTGCAGGTGGCGGCGGCGACCTTCGTCGAACACCCCGTGGTCGGGGTCGGCGTGGGCCGTTTCGACAACGCCATGCTGCGCCTGCCCGACTGCCGCAAGGGCTTCGTCGAGCGCTGCCACCTGGGCCACGCGCACAATGACCTGGCCGAGTGGAGCGCGACCCAGGGCCTGCCCGGTACCGTGCTGATCCTGATGGTGTACGGGGTGCCGCTGTGGCTGCTGCTGCGCCTGTACCGGCGCCGGCCACAGCCGCAGTTCCACGGCGCGGCGGCGGCCGGGATCATGGTGGTGGCGGCCTACGTGCTGTGCGGCATGACCCAGTCGATGTTCGCGCACCAGGTGAGCACCGGTTTCTACGTCGCCCTGGTCGGCGTGCTGATCGGGCTGGCCGCGCGCGAGGCGGAGCCGGGCCCGGGCGCTGAAGGCGCCGCGCGAAGCCGGTAGACTGCCGATCCCGCATCGCCGGGCGGCGCGGCGCCGGGCGCCGACCGCCGGCACCGCGCCTGACTTGACGGATACCGCGCGCCATGGCCGACGCTGCCGCCGCCACCCTGCCGCTGAGCCTGGTGGTGATGACCTACAACGAGGCCGCCAACATCGCGCGCTGCCTGGACAGCGTGCCGTTCGCCGCCGACAAGCTGGTGGTGGACTGCGGCAGCACCGACGACACCGTGGCGATCGCCCGCGCGCACGGCGCGCGCGTGGTCGAGCAGGCCTGGCTGGGCTTCGGCCCGCAGCGCAACTTCGCCTCCACCCAGGCCGCGCACGACTGGATCCTGGTGCTGGACGCGGACGAGTTCCTCTCCGACGCGCTGCGCGCCGAATGCCTGGCGCGGCTGCCGCAACTGCTCGCCGAGGACCGCGTGGACGCGGTGTGGCTGCGCCGCAGCACCTGGTACATGGGCGCGCCGATGCGCTGGTACAAACCGATGGTCGGCGAGCGCCTGGCGCGGCTGTACCACCGCGGCCGCGCGCGCTGGAGCGATGCGCGGGTGCACGAATCGCTGCGCTTCGACGGTGCCAGCGCCGCGTTTGCGCCGCCGTTCAACCACCTGCACAACCCGACCCTGGTGCACAAGCAGCTCAAGGTGCTGCGCTACGCCGAACTTAAGGCGCTCGGCTGGCGCGACAAGCGCAAGCCGGTGAGAATGTGGCAGAGCCCGTTCGTGTTCGCCGGCGCCTTCCTCAAGGACTATCTGCTGCGGCTGGCCTTCCTCGACGGCTGGCGCGGCTTCGTGGTGGCGCAGACCGCGGCCAGCTACGCGCTGTACAAGCGCATGCGCTACTACGAGATGCAGATCAACCCGGCCTCGGTGGAACAGGCGCGGGCGCAACTGCAACGGCACGAACTGGAGCACTGATGAGCAAGCACTACCTGCTGTACGGATCCGAGCGCTATGCGCTGGCGATCCTGCGCCCGCTGCAGGCGGCGATCCGCGCACGCGGCGACCAGGCGGCATGGTTCTTCGACGGTCCCGGCGCCGAGGATCTGAGCGCCGACGAGCGCCACCTGGCGACGGTGGAAGAAGTGCTGGCGTGGGATCCGTATGCGGTGATCACCTCCAGCAACGCGGTGCCGCATTTCTTCCCCGGGGTGAAGGTCGAGACCTTCCACGGCTTCGATGCCGGCAAGCCGCGGCACATCTACGTGCGCGGCTTCTTCGACCTGTACTGCACCACCGGCCCGCGCGACACCGCCGCGTTCGGCGCGCTGGCGCGCAAGCTCGGCCACTTCGCGGTCAAGGAAACCGGCTTCCCCAAGATCGACCCGTTCATGCGCGAGATCGGCGCGGAACTGGCGCCGGTCCGGCAGCCGCCGGTGATCCTGTACCACTCCACGTTCTCGCCGTCGTGGAGCGCGGCCGGCATCCTCTACGACGAGGTCGCGCGGCTCTCGCGCAGCGGCGAATGGCGCTGGATCGTCACCTTCCATCCGAAGATGGACCCGGCGATGGTCGCGCGCTACCGCGCGCTGGAGAGCGAGTACCTGCGTTTTGCCGACAACGACAACATCCTGGAACTGTTCCCGCAGGTGGACATGATGTGCTCGGACACCTCGTCCGCGCTCAACGAGTTCCTGCTCACCTACAAGCCGGTGGTGACCTTCAAGAACCGGCGTCCGGGGCCGCAGCTGATCGACATCGACGATCCGGCGCAGTTCGAACCGGCGATCCGTCGCGCGCTGCAGCGGCCGCCGGAACTGATGGCGGCGATCCGCGAATTCGCCGATGGCCTGCATCCCTACCGCGACGGCCAGTCCAGCGAGCGCGTGCTGCAAGCGATCGACGAGTTCGTCGCCGCGGGCGCGCGCAACCCGCGGCGCAAGCCGCTGAACCTGTGGCGCAAGCTGAAGATCCGCCGCCGGATCGGCTACTGGGGCCGCGGCGCGCGTCGCTGACGCGTACCGCCGCCGCACCCGCTCACCAGCGCAGCCGCCGCTGCGCCAGCGCCGCGCCCAGTTGCCGGTACAGCGCTCGTGCCTGCGCGTCCGGCAGCAGCCGCACGCGCAGCGGCGGTTCGCCGTGGCGAGCGCCGGCGGTGTCCAACCACAGCGTCGCGGTGCCGCACCAGCGGTCCAGCGGCGAACGGCTCAGGTGCAGCGTCTGCAGCTTGTCCAGTTCGGCCAGCCGCCACCAGCGCCGCCACCAGCCGCCGCGCACCGCCACGTAGCGCGCGTCCAGCGCATAGCCCATGCGCTGCGCCTGGCGCCAGGACTTGAACGCCGACCACGGCAGCCACAGCAGGCCCAATGCGGCCCAGACGCCGAGCGTGGGCCACAGCCCGGCGCACAGCAGCGGCACCAGCAGCAGCGCCGGCAGCGACAGGCGCCACCAGTGGCGCGTGGCGATCCCGTGCCAGTGCGCTGGCGGCCAGGTGACCTGCGGCAGCAGCCGCTGCAGCAGTGCATCGCAGGCGGCCGGGGTGGCCAGCGGCGCCAGTTCCGTCAGTGCGTGTTCGTGGCCGTGCCCGTGGTGCGACTGGATCACCGCGGTCTCGATGTGCAGGCTGCGCCGCCGCAGCAGCCGCTGCAGCACGCTCTCGTGCAGGGTCCAGGCCTGGATCCGGCGCAGCGCCACGCTGCTGCGCAACCGCGTCAGCAGGCCGCGCTCCACGGTCAGCCGGCGCTCGCTCTCGCTCAGCCGGAAGCCGTGGTACTGCACGATGGCCAGCCCCATCGACAAGGCGCGCATCAGCAGCAACAGCGTCGCCAGCATCAGCGCGAAGGTCACCGCGCCGGCCATCCAGCCCAACTGCAGGTGCGTGGCGTAGCCGAACAGTTGCCGCCCGTAGTGCTCGATCGCGTTGGAGATCATGCGCTCGGGGAACAGGTGGTAGGTGGCGCCGAACGCGGTGAGCAGCACCACCATGCCGCGGTTGGAGATCAGCCCCTGGCGCAGCACCTCGGCGGTGGGCAGGGCCAGCAGCAGCTCGCTGTCCGGCACGGCGGGCGCGGCGCTCGCGTCGTCGCCGGCCCCGGCACGCTCGGCGGCGGGCGCACGGTGGCGGATCTGCTGTTCCAGCGCCAGCGCCTGGTCCAGCCGCAGCACCCGCATCTGCGCCTCGGGCTTGGTGCCGCCGGCCGATTCCAGGCGCACCTCGGCCACGCCGAACAGCCGGTGCAGCAGCGACTGGTGCACCACCACGTTGTGGATGCGCGCGAACGGGATCTCGCGCAGGCTGCGTTCCAGCCAGCCGCTGCGGATGCTCAGGCTGTCGTGGCCGATGCGGTACTGGTAGGTGAGATAGCGCAGCAGCGACACCGCCACCAGCCCGCTGCACACCGCCAGCATCACCAGGTGATCGGCGTGATCGCGGTGGCCGTCGCGGCTGCCGAACACCAGCAGCGCCAGCAACGGCAGCAGGAAGTGCCTGAGGTGCTGCAGCAGCACGAACAGCCACGACCACGGATGCAGGCGCCGGACCGGCGTGGCGTGCTCGGTGTCGGCGAGGTCGCTCACAGCGCGTCGTCGTCGTGGTCGAGTTGGTGCGCCAGGCGTTCGCGCAGGCGCTCGGCATCGGCCTGGTCCAGGCCGGGGACGGCGACCGCGGTGTGCCGGGTGCCGGCGGTGTGCACGACCAGGGTGGACAGGCGCAGGGCGCGTTCCAGCGGACCGCGGCGCAGGTCCAGGTGCTGCACGCGCGAGATCGGCACGTGCGTCTCGCTCTGCCACAGGCGCCCGCGGAACACGTCCAGGCCTTGGGCATTCAGCCGCCAGCGGATGCGCCGGTGGCGGACGAAGCCGACCCAGGCGCCGCACAGGCTGCCCACCGCCGCCGCCACGGCGCCCAGGGCCAGCGCATGCAGGCTGTGCAGGCTGAGGCCGACGATGCCGGCGGCGACCACCAGGCTCAGCCCGAGCATGCAGCCGCCGCCGAGTGCGGCCAGCCAGGCACCGCGCAACGGCACCGGTTGCCAGTCGGCCGGCGGCCAGTCCGCGGGCGCCGGGGTGGCGGCGAAAGCGCTGGGCGCGGGCGCGGCGGGTGAGTCTTCCATGGGCGGCGGTGCGATCACGTCGGGGTCTCGGGGCGCGGGCGCGCGGCGTGGCCTGCGATCCTAACGCGGCGCTGGCGGGCGTGCGCTGTCCGTGGCGCGGTGTCCGTCCCGATCCGGGCAGGCAGTGGAGGGTGCCGAGCCGCGGCGGTGGTTCAGCGCGCCGCGCGCAGCAGCGCGTCCACGTCCAGCGCGTGGCCGGCGCGGGCGGCCTTGGTGCGCAGGTAGCCTTCGTTCTCGGCAGTGATCGTGCCGGTGACCGGAATGCGCTCGGTCACCTCGATACCGGCCGCGCGCAGGCGTTCGGCCTTGTTCGGGTTGTTGGTGAGCAGGCGCACGCGGTCGATGCCCAGTCCGCGCAGCATCGCCACGGCGCTGCCGTAGCGGCGCTCGTCGGCGCCGAAGCCCAGTTGCGCGTCGGCGTCGATGGTGTCCAGGCCGTCGTGCTGGTAGCCGTAGGCGCGCATCTTGGTGGCGATGCCGGTGCCGCGGCCTTCCTGGTCCAGGTACAGCAGCACGCCGCCGCCCAGCGCCTTGAGCTTGGCCAGGCCGTGCCGCAGCTGATCGCCGCAGTCGCACTTGAGCGAGCCGAACAGGTCGCCGGTGAGGCAGGAGGAATGCACGCGCACCGGGACCGGCGCGCTCAGGTCGGGCTGGCCGATCACGATCGCGACCTGGTCGCGCTGCGCCACGCCGCCGCGGAATACCACGAATTCGCCGGGGCCCAGGTCGCGCAGCGGCACCTGGGTACGGGTGACCAGGGTGTAGCTGTCGGAGGCGGCGAGGGCGCAGCCGTGTTCCAGGTCGTCCAGGCGCAGCGACTGGCAGCCCTGGAAGGCGCTGCTGTCCGCGCCCAGGTCCGCCGCGACCATCGCCGGCAGCAGCAGGCCCAGGCGCGCGATCTCGGCGGCGCCGGCATCCAGCGCGTCGCCGGGCTGCCACTGCGCCGGTACCGGTCCGTCGCGCAGGTAGGCCAGCGCCGCCAGCGCGTCGTAGGAGTGCCCGGCCAGGGCGATGCGCGCGCCCTGCGGCGCGTCCAGGCCCAGCACCTGCGCCCGCGGCGGGGTCACGAACAGGTAGTGCCGCTGCCCGCTGGCCTCGGCGAAACCGAAGTAGGACGGTTCGGTGCTGCTGTCCAGCGCCATCACCGCACGGGTGCGGCCGTTACCGTCGTCGAGCAGGACCGGGCGCCCGGCACGCAACTCCGATGCCGCGCGTTCGCTGCGGATCGCGGCAGGATCGCCGAAGGCGTGCGCGGAAGGGGCGGTGGGGCTGGTCATGCACGACTCCAGATGGGGGATCGGCGGCGCCGCTTCAAGGCTGCCGCATTTGGTCGCGGCGGCACCGGCGCGGCGCCGGCAGGCGCATGGCGCCCGGCGCCATTGTCGCGCGCTTTGCCTGTCCCGCCAGCCCGCGGGCGATGGAACGCACTGTGCCCGGCTGCACGGCATCGCCGATGCAACCGGATGCGGCGTTCCCGGCAATGCCGCCGGCGCTGGGCGGGTGTGCACGCGCCGCCGGTTGCTTGCTACTGTGCCGCCTCGCATCCCCTCCGGCCCCCCGCCCGCATGCAGCTCGTCGATTGCACCGAACCGCGCCATGCCATGGCGATCCTGGAGATCTTCAACGACGCCATCGTCCATTCCACCGCGCTGTACGACTACCGGCCGCGCCCGCCGGAGAGCATGGCGGCCTGGTTCGCAACCAAGCGCGCCGGCAACTTCCCGGTGCTGGGCCTCGAGGACGCCGACGGCACCCTGGTCGGCTTCGCCAGCTACGGCACCTTCCGCGCCTGGCCGGCGTTCAAGTACAGCGTCGAGCACTCGGTCTACGTGCACCGCGACCATCGCGGCCGCGGCGCGGGGCGGCGCTTGTTGCAGGCGCTGATCGAGACCGCGCAGGCGCGCGGCGTGCACGTGCTGGTCGGCGGCATCGACGCCAGCAATGCCGGCAGCATCGCCCTGCACGAGCAACTGGGCTTCGTGCACGCCGGCACGGTGCGCGAGGCCGGCTTCAAGTTCGGCCGCTGGCTGGACCTGGCGTTCTACCAGCGCATCCTCGCCGGCCCGGCGCAGCCGCACGACGACTGACGGGGTTCTGCCTGGGGCGAACGCCCTAGTGCGGATGGCGCTCGGTGGCGTAGGGATTGGGCTCGGCCGGGTCTGGGCGCAGGGTGTAGCGCTTGTAGGTCCACTGATACTGCGCCGGGTCGCGCCGCGCCACCCGCTCCACGCCCGCGTTGAGCGCGGTGGCCGCGCGCAGCGGGTCGGCATCGGCGATGTCCGGCGGCGCCGGCTGCACGTGCAGGGCGAACTCCAGGTCGTTGCCGACGCGCTCGCACCAGGCGAACAGCACGGTGGCGCCGGTGCGCTCGGCCAGGCGGTTGACCAGGGTCATGGTCAGCGCCGGCACGCCGAAGAACGGCGCGAACACGCCATCGCCGGCCTTGGGCTGCTGGTCGGGCAGGATGCCGACCGCGCCGCCGTCCTTGAGCGTCTTGAACAACTGCCGCACCGCCGGGCCCTCGGCGCGCACCTGGCGCACCCGTTCGCCGCTGCGGACCAACTGCAGGAAGGCATCGCCGACCGCCGACTCCGGCGCCTTGTAGACGATGGCGATGTCGCCGCGCGAGGCCAGCCACTGGTTGAGCAACTCCCAGTTGCCGAAATGCGGTGCGGCCACGATCACCCCGCGGCCGGCGGCCAGCGCCGCGTCGTACAGTTCCTGCCCGTGGCGCAGGCGCAGCCGCGCCAGGTTCTGTTCCGGCGGCCGGGTCCACAGCGCCAGGGTCTCGAACGCCTGTCGTGCGGTCGAGCGCAGCACGTCGCGCTGCAGGGCCACGCGCTCGCTGGGCAGCAGTTCCGGATAGGCCAGCTCCAGGTTGCGCCGAACCACCCGGCTCTCGCGCGCGTCCAGGCGCAGCCACAGCCCGGCCAGGCCGTCGGCCAGGCGGCGCAGCCACGGCCACGGCAGGCGCGCCACGGCGGCGGCGCAGCGATACAGCAGGGAAGCAAGCGTGGCGGGTTTCATCGGCCCAGTTTATCCGCTCGGCGCGTCGGGCCCGCCCACGGCGTCGCGGAACGCGTCGGTGGCACGCGATCCGGCTTCCCCAATCCAAGCGGTTCGGCGATGATCCTGCGTGATCGCCGCCGTTCGCCAAGCGCGCGGGCGATACCGAATCCCCAATCCCCAATCCCGGCCCTAATGCTCTCGTTGATCCAACGCGTCACCCAGGCCTCGGTCAGCGTCGATGGCGAGGTCGTGGGCCAGATCGGGCCCGGCCTGCTGGCGCTGGTGGCGGTGGAGCCGGGCGACGACGAGGCCAGGATCCGGCGCATGGCCGAGCGCCTGCTCGGCTACCGGGTGTTCTCCGACGACAGCGGGCGCATGAACCGGTCGCTGCGCGACACCGGCGGCGGCCTGCTGCTGGTCAGCCAGTTCACCCTGGCCGCCGATACCGGCTCGGGCATGCGGCCCAGCTTCACCACCGCGGCACCGCCGGCCGAGGCTGAACGCGGCTTCAACCGATTGGTGGAGGTATGCCGGGCGCAGCACCCGCCGGGGGTGGAAACCGGCCGCTTCGGTGCCCATATGGTCGTCAGCCTGGTCAACGACGGCCCGGTCACTTTCCTGCTCCGGCCGTAGACGCCGGCGCGTTCCTGGCGGAGCCGTTCAGGCTCCTCGTCCGGCAAGCGGCGGTCCGGGCTGTTATAATGCTAGGTTCACTCATTCACCTACCTGCCGGTGGCGCGAGCACTCATGGCCAACGAACGTCCTGCCCAGCAATCCGACATCAAGCAACTGATCAGCAAGGGCCTGGAACAGGGCTATCTGACCTACGCGGAAGTCAACGACCATCTTCCCGACGATCTGGTCGACCCCGAACAGATCGAAGACATCATCGGCATGATCAACGGCATGGGCATCGATGTCCATGAAGTTGCGCCCGATGCCGAAACCCTGTTGCTCAACGACGGCAACACCGGCAACCGCGAAGTCGACGACACCGCGGCCGAAGAAGCCGCCGCGGCGCTGACCGCGCTCGACACCGAAGGCGGCCGTACCACCGACCCGGTGCGCATGTACATGCGCGAGATGGGCACAGTAGAACTGCTGACCCGTGAAGGCGAGATCGCCATCGCCAAGCGCATCGAGGAAGGCCTCGGCCAGGTGCAGGCCGCGCTGGGCGCGTTCCCGCTGGCGGTGGAGACCCTGCTCGAGGACTACGAACAGCACAAGGAAGGCAAGAAGCGCCTGGCCGAGATCGTGGTCGGCTTCAACGACCTGATCGAGGAAGAGCCGGCGCCGCCGGTCGCGGTGTCCGACGACGACAGCGCCACCGATGCCGATGCCGACGAGGATGACGACGAAGACGTCGACACCGCCGAAGAGGATGCCGGCCCGACCGGTCCGGATCCGGCCGAGGTCGCGCGGCGCATGGAAGTGCTGGCCACCGAATACGCCAAGTTCAAGAAGGCCCACGCCAAGAACGGCGCCGAGCACAAGCTGGTCACCAAGCTGCGCAACGACATCGCCGAGGTGTTCGTCACCCTGAAGCTGCCGCTGCCGCTGACCGACGTGCTGGTGCGCAAGCTGCGCGACACCATGGCCCAGGTCAAGGACCACGAGCGCCGCGTGCTGCACCTGGCCACCCACGTGGCACGCATGCCGCGCAAGGACTTCATCCGTTCCTGGGAAGGCAACCAGACCAACGTGGCCTGGGTCGACGACGCGCTCAAGCGCAAGCAGAAGTGGTCGTCGGCGCTGCGCGACGTCAAGGACCAGATCATCGCCGAGCAGGAAGCCACCGTGGCGGTGGAACAGGCCACCTACCTGAGCCTGGCCGAGCTGAAGGAAATCAGCCGCGCCATGGCCTACGGCGAAGCCAAGGCGCGCAAGGCCAAGAAGGAAATGGTCGAGGCCAACCTGCGCCTGGTGATCTCCATCGCCAAGAAGTACACCAACCGCGGCCTGCAGTTCCTCGACCTGATCCAGGAAGGCAACATCGGCCTGATGAAGGCGGTGGACAAGTTCGAGTACCGCCGCGGCTACAAGTTCTCGACCTACGCCACCTGGTGGATCCGCCAGGCGATCACCCGCTCGATCGCCGACCAGGCGCGCACCATCCGTATCCCGGTGCACATGATCGAGACGATCAACAAGTTGAACCGCATTTCCCGGCAGATGCTCCAGCAGTACGGCCGCGAGGCCACCCCGGAGGAGCTGGCCAAGGAAATGGACATGCCCGAGGACAAGATCCGCAAGGTGATGAAGATCGCCAAGGAGCCGATCTCGATGGAAACCCCGATCGGCGACGACGAGGACTCGCATCTGGGCGACTTCATCGAGGACACCAACGTGGAGTCCCCGATCGAGAACACCACCAACATCAACCTGTCCGAGACCGTGCGCGACGTGTTGGCCGGCCTCACCCCGAGGGAAGCCAAGGTGCTGCGCATGCGCTTCGGCATCGACATGAACACCGACCACACCCTCGAGGAAGTCGGCAAGCAGTTCGATGTCACTCGCGAGCGCATCCGCCAGATAGAGGCCAAGGCGCTGCGCAAGCTGCGTCACCCGAGCCGCTCCGAGCAGCTGCGCAGCTTCCTCGACATCGACTGATCGAGCGCGGTTCGCGGCAACGAAAAAGCCCCGCCAGGTGCGGGGCTTTTTTGTGAACGGAGGAGTGAGCCGTACCTTCCGCGTGAATGTTGCCATGCGACGCGCCGCCGCCCGGCCTTCGTAGGAGCGGCTTCAGCCGCGACCGGGCGTTCCCGGGAACGCCCGGTCGCGGCTGAAGCCGCTCCTACAACGGGCAACAGGGGCGCAGGATCGCTGCGCCTCTGTGCAGGTCGCATCCGCTTACGCGAACGCCTGGCTGCCGCGCATCACCGCCAGCACGTCGTGGCAGGCGCCCATGGTGTGGTAGTCGGTCTTGCCGGCCGGGCTCTTCTCGTCGCTGTAGCTGCGGTTGTCGCGGCTGAGGATGCGGAACCAGGCGCCGTAGCGGTGGTCGACCAGGTGCTCCCAGGAATATGCCCACAGCGTGTCGTAGGCGTTGCGATACGCCGCATCGCCAGTGGCGGCCAGCAGCCGCGAGGCCGCGGCGATGGCTTCGGCCTGCACCCAGAAGTACTTGTCGTCGTCGCAGAAGTAGGTCGGCGCCGCGGCCACGTCGGGCACGCCGACCACCGGCGCCTCTTCGGTACCGGAGGCGAAGCCGTAGACGATGCCGCCATGCTGCGCGTCCCAGCCGTGCGCCAGGGCGGTGTCGAACAGGTGCCGCGCGGTCGGCAGTAGCCACGCCGGCGCGGTGCCGGTGGCGGCCTGCAGATGCCCATGCAGCAGCACCAGCAGCTTGGACCACTCGACCTGGTGGCCGGGCTGGAAGCCCCACGGCCGGAACAGGTGCTTGGGGTTGTCGCGGTTGTAGTCCCAGTCCACCTGCCAGTCGGCGTCGTAGTGCTCCCACACCAGGCCGCCGGCCAGCGCCGCCTGGCGGCGGGTGATGTGGTCGGCCAGCAGCAGCGCGCGCTGCAGGTAGCGCGGCTCGGCGCTGGCCTCGTAGGCGGCGATCAGCGCTTCGCACAGGTGCATGTTGGCGTTCTGGCCGCGGTAGCTGGAGAACGTCCACTCCGGCGTGGCCTCATCGCGGTACAGGCCGGCGGCGGCATCCCAATAGCGGGTTTCCAGCAACTGCCAGGTCTCGTCCATCCACGCGTCGGTGTCCAGGCCGGCCTTCTTCGCGGTGGCGTAGGCCAGCAGCACGAAGGCGGCGCCGTAGGCATGCTGGGTGCGGTCCTCGGCCACGCCGTCGCGCAGGGTCCACACGTAGCCGCCGCTGGCGCTATCGCGGTGCACCTCGCGCAGGTAGCGCAGGCCGTGGCGCGCGGCGTCCAGGTACTCGGCGGCCAGCACCGAGTCGGCGAACTCGATCGCGGCCATCGCGTAGTTGAAGACGAAGCGGGTGCTGCTGACCAGGTGGCGATGGCCGGCGTCGTACACGCTGCCGTCGTCGCGGAAGTAATGGAAGAAGCCGCCCGCCGGGTCGATCGCGCGCGGGTGGTAGAAGGCCATGGTGTCGGCGATGTGCGCGCGCAGGACGGCGGCGTCGGCGAAGTCGGGCAGGGGCGTGGCGGGCAGATTCATGCGGTTGACTGGCGAGCTGGGTGAGGGAAGGGAAGACAGCGGCGCACGGCGGCAGCGTGTGCACCGCCGTGCCGGGAACGGATCAACGGATCAGTGCATCACGCGCGCGGTCGGCGCGGTGGTCGGCGCGGTCGCCGCCAACTCGGCCGACAGGCGTGAACCGCGCAAGCCGTACCAGACGATGTAGACGTAGCACAGCAGCGGGACCACGAAAGCATGCTGGATGCCGATCGCATCGGCCAGCAGGCCCTGCACCAGCGGCACGATGGCGCCGCCAACGATCGCCATGATCAGCAGGCTCGATGCCTTGCTGGTGAGCACGCCCAGGCGTTCGATGGCCACGGTGAAGATGGTCGGGAACATGACCGAATTGAACAGACCGATCGCGATCACGCTCCACATCGCCACATGGCCGGTGCTGACCATGGTCACGACCAGCAACAGTGCGGCGATGCCGGCGAACACCGCCAGCAGCCGGCGCGCGGGGATGAACTGTAGCAGCGCGGCGCCAGCGAAGCGGCCGACCATCGCGCCGAACCAGTAGTACGGCAGATAGTGGCTGGCAGCGGCTTCGGTCAGGCCGCCGGTGGTCGGGCCGGAGATGTAGTTGATCAGGAAGCTGCCGATCGACACTTCCGCGCCCACGTACATGAAGATCGCCACCACGCCCCACAGCAGGTGCGGGTGGCGCAGCGCGTCGGCGAAGCGGTGGTGCGACTCGGCCCCGGTGTCCTTTTCCTCCCGCAGCGACGGCACCCGCATCACCAGCATGAACACTGCCAGCAGCAGCAGGCCGCCGGCCAGCATCAGGTAGGGGATTTCGACCGTACGCGCCTGTTCGATGCGATAGGCGGACAACTGCTCGGGGTTCATCGCCGCCAGCTGGTCGGCACCGAGCACCGCGCCGGCCAGGATCAGCGGGCCGATCAGCCACGGGAACACGGTGGTGCCAAGCGAGTTCAGCGCCTGGGCGAAGTTGAGCCGGCTCGGCGCCTTCTCCGGCGCGCCGATCAGGCTGATGTACGGATTGGCCGCCACCTGCAGCAGGGTGATGCCGCTGGCCAGCACGAACAGCGCGGTCAGGAACAGCGGATACGACGGCAGGCGCGCGGCCGGATAGAACATCGCCGCGCCGATCGCCGCCACCACCAGGCCGATGACGATGCTGGCCTTGTAGCCGGTCCGCGACACCACCGCGCCGGCCGGCACCGACATCAGGAAGTAGGCGCCGAAGAAGGTGAACTGGATGAGCATCGACTGCGCGTAGTTCATCTGGAACACGGCTTTCAGATGCGGGATCAACACGTCGTTGAGGCTGGTCAGGCCGCCCCAGGTGAAGAAGATCATGCTGACCACCGCGATGGCGGCGGTGTTGGACAGCGGGCGACGGCTCATGCAGCGACTCCGGGAACGGGCGAGAGGGCGACCCGGCTGCTGGCGCGCAGGCACAGCCGGGCGGGGGCGATGGTAAGCGCAGGCAGGGCCTGGCGGTGGCGCAGCGCGTCCAGCACCAGGCGCGCGGCCTGCATGCCGCGCTCGCGCGGGGCGACGGCAACAGTGGACAGCGGCGGGGTGGCGACGGCGGCTTCGGGGATGTCGTCGAAGCCGATCAGCGCGTAGTCGCGGCCGGCGATGCGGCCACGTTCGGCCAGGCCGCTGGCCAGGCCCAGCGCGACCACGTCGTTGTAGCAGACCAGCGCGGTCGGCAGCGGGTCGCGCGCGCACAGCGCGCCGGCCTGGCGCGCGGCTTCCAGCCGGGTCGGCGCGCATTCGATCAGCCACGCCGGGTCGACCGCGATGCCGGCGGCGGCCAGCGCCTCGCGGTAGCCGGCGCGGCGCTCGGCGCAGGAACTGGACTGGCGGTGGCCGCCGAAGAAGGCGATGGCGCGGTGGCCCTGCGCCAGCAGGTGTTCGGTGGCCAGGCGCGCGCCACGACGGTTGTCCAGCGCCAGCAGCGGCCAATCGCCGTCCAGCGCACGATTGAACAGCAGCACCGGCAGGCGCGGCCCCAGCAATTGGCGCAGCCGCGCCGCGTCGGTGTTCTCGGTGGGCGAGAGGATCATCGCCGCGGGGTGGTGTTCGATCAGCGAGGCCAACACGGTCTGCTGGCGCTCCGGCGATTCGCCGGTGCTGCCCATCAGCATCACGTAGCCGGCCTCGGCCAGCGCCGCGTCGACGCCGCCGGCGAACTCGGCGAAGAACGGATTGGCCAGGTCGTTGACCACCAGCGCCACCGCATTGGACGCGCGGCCACGCAGGCTGGCCGCGCCGCGGTGGTAGACGTAGCCCTGGCGGGCGATCTCCGCCGCCACCCGCGCGCGCGTGTCCGCATGCACCAGCGGGCTGTTGCGCAGCACCAGCGACACGGTCGCCCGCGACACGCCGCAGGCGGCGGCGATGTCGGACACGGTGACGCGTTTGTCGGCGGAAGACGGCGCCACGGCGCATTAGACCGGTTCAAAAAGGTCGCTCATCCTGCGCCGTCGTGATCCGATCCGCATTTTGCAGTGCAGCAAGGCATTGCAGTGGCTTTGTGCTATCCGTTTGGATCGATTCGATACGGGGAGCCTGCCATGCGCAGCTCGAGGACGCTGGGCGGCGCTGCCGCACTGCTGCTGGCCGCGCTGTGGCCGATCGCATCCGCCGTCGCGGCGGCGGGCGGTGACGCCGGCGAACGTGCGGTGGCTGCGGTGGACCCCTTCATCGGCACTGGCGGCGAGGGCCACACCTATCCCGGCGCCACGGTGCCGTTCGGCATGGTCCAGTTGAGCCCGGACACGCGCATCCAGCCGCGCAAGGACGCCTACGGCTGGGCGGCCGGCTACCGCTACGACGACCGCAGCCTGGTCGGCTTCTCGCATACGCACTTCTCCGGCACCGGCCATTCCGACCTGGGCGACGTGCTGCTGATGCCGATCAGCGGCGCGGTGCGGCTGGAGCGTGGCGACCCGGACAAGCCCGGCAGCGGCTACAGCGCGCGCTTCCGCCACGACGACGAGCGCGCCGAACCGGGCTACTACGCGGTGACCCTGGACGACTACAAGGTGCGCGCCGAACTCACCGCCAGCGCCCGCGTCGGCGTGCACCGCTACACCTATCCGGCCGGCCAGCCGGCGCACGTGCTGCTGGACCTGCGCACCAGCCTCTACGACTACCCGGGCAAGATCAGCTGGTCGCGGCTGCGCTTGCGCGCCGACGGCACCGTCACCGGTTTCCGCGAGACCCGCGGTTGGGCGCCGGGGCGGCAGCTGTACTTCGCCCTGCGCTTCTCGCAGCCGCTGCGCGGCCATGCCTTCCACAACACCGAGCAGGACATCCCCTACAAGGGCTTCCCGCCGCCGGGCGACAACGACCCTACCCAGCGTGCGCAGATCGAAGGCCGGCAACTGGTGGGATCGTTCGACTTCGGCGACTCCCTGCGCGGGCCACTACTGGTGAAGGTGGCGATCTCGCCGGTCAGCGAGGACAGCGCCATCGCCAATCTCGACGCCGAAGTGCCGGGCTGGGATTTCGACGGCGTGCGCCGTGCGGCGCGTGCGCAATGGGCGCAGGCGCTGGGCGCGGTGGAGGTCGACGCGCCGCCCGCGCAGCGCACTCAGTTCTACACCGCGCTGTACCACAGCCTGCTCGGCCCGACCCTGTTCATGGACAGCGACGGCCGCTATCGCGGGCCGGACAACGCCGTGCACCAGGCGCAGGGCTACACCCACTATTCGACGTTCTCGTTGTGGGATACCTACCGCGCGCTGCATCCGCTGCTGACCATCGTGCAGCCGCCGCAACGCACCAACGACATCGTCAACTCGCTGCTTGCGCACCAGCGCGAAAGTCCCTACGGCGTGCTGCCGGTGTGGGCGTTCCACGGCCTGGAGACCTGGTGCATGATCGGCTACCACGCGGTGCCGGTGATCGCCGACGCGTACATGAAGGGCATCCGCGGCTACGACACCGACGCCGCGCTCAAGGCCATGATGGCCAGCGCCAACTACGGCCCCTACGACGGCATCGCCCAGTACCGCGAACTGGGCTACGTGCCGATAGACGAGGAAGGCGAGGCCGCCTCCAAGACCCTGGAATACGCCTTCGACGACTGGACCATCGCGCGCATGGCGCAGGACATGGGCCGCACCGAAGTCGCCGCCGCCTTCGCCAAGCGCGCCGGCAACTGGCGCAACGCCTTCGACCCGGACACTGGCTTCATGCGCGCGCGCAAGCGCGACGGCAGCTTCCGCACCCCGTTCGATCCGGACGCCAGCGGCTACGGCACCGACTACACCGAAGGCAACGCCTGGCAGTACTCCTGGTACGTGCCGCAGGACGTGGCTGGCCTGGCGCGTGCGCACGGTGGCGACGACAAGCTGCTGGCGCGGCTGGACCAGGTGTTCGACGCCAAGGTCGATCCCAAGGTGTTCGCGCACATGGAGGACATCACCGGGCTGATCGGCTGGTATGCGCACGGCAACGAGCCCAGCCATCACGTCGCCTATCTGTATGCCTACGCCGGGCAGCCGTGGCGCACCCAGGCTCGGCTGCAGCAGATCATGCGCAGCCAGTACGCCGCGCGGCCGGACGGCCTGGCGGGCAACGACGACATGGGGCAGATGTCGGCCTGGTACGTGTTCACCGCGCTGGGCTTCTACCCGGTGGCGCCGGCCAGCAACCAGTACATCCTCGGCCGCCCGTTCCTGCCGCGCGCCACCCTGGCGCTGCCCAACGGCAAGCGCTTCACGGTGATCGCCGACGGCCTGGACGACGCGCATCCCTACGTCGGCAGCGTCACCCTCAACGGGCGTCCGTTGAACCGCGCGTTCCTGCGCCACGAGGAACTCATGGCCGGCGGCGAGTTGCGTTTCACCCTGCAGGCCACGCCCAACACCGCCTGGGCCGCGGCCGGCGCCGAGCGTGCCTATTCGATGAGCGAGTGAAGGGCGCCTCTGATACCTGGGGCCTATGTCCTGTAGGAGCGGCTTCAGCCGCGATGAGGCGTTACCGGTAAAGCCTGTCGCGGCTGAAGCCGCTCCTACAGGGGCTTGCGGTGAGTCCACCGGGTGCACTGTGGGAGGGACTTCAGTCCCGACGCATTGCGCCATCGGAAAGCACAGCACTTCGCGTGGCGCGGCAGCAGGACAGTTAGCTCCCAAAGCGCCAGCGGCATCCGGCTGGGGTGTAGCGGCAGCAAGTTCGGAGAAGCGTTGAAGCCGCGCCGGCAGGCATCTGCGCTTGGATGATGACCAACGCTTGTGCGCGCTGCGCTGTGGCCTCGTGCACGACTCAAGCGCGCGCGTCAGCATCGTGTGAATATCCTGTGTGACATGCGTTGTGCATGGCGCCGCGCAGCGTGCGCCGCTACGCCCGTCACCCCGCGTCGCATCACATGCACGCGTATTTAATGTCATCCACACATTCCATTTGCGGCGTTCGTGGTCTTGTAGCGCGGCTGCATCGCATCGCGCGGACCGGGTGCGCCGGCACCGTCGCGACGACTGCAAGCGCGACCGCGTGCAGGCCTGTCCCATTCCGATGCCGTTGCCATGCGACGGCGCGATCGGCGCTGCCGGCAACGGCGCGCAGAGGCGACGTGTCCTTCTCATTCGTCGAACGGGATCTTCCGAATGCATGTCTGCCTGCTGTCCCTCTTTCCTCCTCACGATGCGGCCGCGCTGGACGCGGCCATGGCGGCGGCGCAGGCACAGGGCTGCGATCACGTCGTCTTGCCCAATCCGTTCGCACAGGATGCGCAGGGCCGTCTGCACGACCCCGCAGCCGACGACGCGGCGGGCCAGACACAATTGCGCCACTGGCTGCAGCGTGCCGAGCAGCATGGGCTGCGCGTGCTGCTGGACCTGCGCATCGACGAGATCGGCGGCGGCAGCCGCCTGCTGCAGGAACATCCGCACTGGTTCCGCGCACGTAGCTCGGCGCTGCCGGATCCGCGCGCCGAACGCGCCGCGCCGGACATCGCGGTGGGCCGCTTCGCCTCTGCGGAAGAAGGGGCGGGCCTGGCGCAGTGGTGGAGTGCGCGCCTGGTCGACTGGCTGCGCAGCGGCGTGGCGGGCTTCCGCGTGCTGCAGCCCGAGCGCATTCCGGCGCCGTTGTGGCGCACGCTGATCGAGGGGGTCCACGCACAGGCGCCGCAGGCGCGGCTGTTGGCCTGGACGCCCGGCTTGGGCCTGGACGCCTTGCGCGGTCTGGCTGGCGCCGGCTTCGATGCCGCGTTCTCCTCCCTGGCCTGGTGGGACGGCCGCGGCGACTGGTTCTTCGATGAAGACAGCGCCCTGCGTGCGCTGGCGCGTTGCGTGATCGCCACCGTCGATGCCGAGACGGCCTCGGATACGCCGCTGCCCTTGCCGCGCGCGCAGCGGCAGCGCCTGGCCGCCGCCTTCGGTGGGACCTGGGCGATCGCCGCGCAGGACACATCGACGGAACACGGGCAGACCGCGCCTGCGCAGCACGGCACCTCCGAGAGCGATGCGTCCACGCCGGTCGCATCGCTGCCCGACGCCACCGCATCGCTGCGCCTGCGCCCGCTGCTGCGCGACGGCGCGCTCACCGCGGTGGCGGTGGAACCGCTGGACGCCGCGCCATGGCTGGTGCTGCTCAACAGCGACCGCGACCACTTGCTGCCTGTACCGGGGTCGGCGCTGCTGCGCCTGCTCGGCGACAGCGAGGGCCTGCTCAGCGATCATGGCGAGCCGATCCAGGGCGAGCAGGGCGGCACCCTGGAAGCGGGCGAGGTGCGCATCTATCGCAGCCTGCCGGCGCGCCCGGTGCTGACCGCCGCGCGCGCACGCACACCGGCCGAGGTCGCCGCTGGCGAGGCGCGGGTGTGCATCGAGGCGGTAACACCGTCGGTGGACGACGGCCGCTTCCCGGTCAAGCGCACCGTCGGCGACCGCGTGTGCGTGGAAGCCGATGCGTTCTGCGACGGCCACGACCGCATCGCCGTCGCCTTGCTGTGGCGCGCCGCCGACGCGCGCACCTGGTCCAGCACGCCGATGCGCGCCCTGGGCAACGACCGCTGGCGCGGCGAGTTCCCGCTGCAGCGTCTGGGCCGCTACGAGTTCCGCATCGAAGCCTGGCGCGATGTGTACGCCACCACCCATGCCGACCTGGAAAAGAAGCGCGCCGCCGGCACGCTGCTGCCGGTGGACGTGCAGGAGGCGCTGGCCCAGGTCGAGGCGGCGCGCGGGCGCAGCCGCGGCGCGCTGGCCACGCGGCTGAAGGCCATCGCCACCCGCATCGCCCGCACCGACGACCTGGCCGAGAAGGCGCAGTTGCTGCTCGAACCCGACACCGCCGAGGCGATGGCGCGCGCCGACGCCAAGCCGTTCCGCACCGAGTACCCGATGACCTTCCGGGTCGAGGCCGAACGCCGCGCCGCGCACTTCGCCAGCTGGTACGAACTGTTCCCGCGCTCGCAGAGCGGCGATTCGCAGCGCCACGGCACCTTCGACGACGTGATCGCGCGGCTGCCGCACATCCAGGCGATGGGCTTCGACGTGCTGTACATGCCGCCGATCCATCCCATCGGCGAGAAGAACCGCAAGGGCCGCAACAACGCCGTGACCGCCGAGCCGGGCGAACCCGGCAGCCCGTACGCGATCGGCTCGGCCGAGGGCGGGCATACCGAGGTGCATCCGGAGCTGGGCGGGCTCGACGGTTTCCGCCGCCTGCGCGCGGCCGCGGCCGAGCACGGCATGGAGCTGGCCCTGGACTTCGCCATCCAGTGCGCACCGGACCATCCGTGGCTGCGCGACCACCCCGACTGGTTCACCTGGCGCGCCGACGGCTCCATCCCGTACGCGGAGAACCCGCCGAAGAAGTACCAGGACATCGTCAACGTCGACTTCTACGCCAGTGGCGCGGTGCCGGCGCTGTGGAACGCGCTGCGCGATGCGGTGCTGTTCTGGGTCAACGAAGGCGTCACCCTGTTCCGCGTCGACAACCCGCACACCAAGCCGTTCCCGTTCTGGGAATGGCTGATCGCCGAAGTGCGCGGGCGCCATCCGCAGGTGGTGTTCCTGTCCGAGGCCTTCACCCGGCCCAAGCCGATGTACCGGCTGGCCAAGGTCGGCTTCTCGCAGTCCTACACCTATTTCACCTGGCGCCAGCACAAGGCCGAACTGCAGGCCTACATCGAGGAACTCAACAGCGGCGCGCCCAGCGAGTGCTTCCGCCCGCACTTCTTCGTCAACACGCCGGACATCAATCCGCTGTTCCTGCAGCACAGCGGCCGCAGCGGGCACCTGATCCGCGCCGCGCTGGCGACCACGCTGTCCGGGCTGTGGGGCATGTACCAGGGCTTCGAACTGTGCGAGGCCACGCCGCTGCCGGGCAAGGAGGAGTACCTGGATTCGGAGAAGTACCAGTTGCGCGTGTGGCCGGAGCGCGCCCCGGGCGACATCGTCGAGGAGATCACCCGCCTCAACCTGCTGCGCCGCCAGCATCCGGAACTGCAATCGCACCTGGGCACGCGCTTCTACGTCGCGCACAACGAGCAGGTGCTGTACTTCGGCAAGTTCCTCGACGCCGCGCACCTGGCGCGCGGCCGCAGCCTGGTGCTGGTGGCGGTGAGCCTGGACCCGTATGCGCCGCAGAACGCGGAGATCGAAGTGCCGCTGTGGGAACTGGGCCTGCCCGACCATGCCAGCGTCGCCGTGCGCGACCTGTGGGACGGCCACGACTTCACCTGGTACGGCAAGACCCAACACATCCGCCTCGATCCGTCGCGGCCGTTCTCCCTGTGGCGCATCCGCGCCGGAGCCCCTGCATGAATGTCGCCGCGCCGTCGTCCCCCCAACTCGAGCCGCGCGCACCGGCCGGCGATGCGCGCTGGTACAAGGACGCGATCATCTACCAGGTGCACGTCAAGTCGTTCTTCGACTCCAACGACGACGGCATCGGCGACTTTCCCGGGCTGATCTCCAAGCTCGACTACATCGCCGACTTGGGCGTGGACACGATCTGGCTGCTGCCGTTCTACCCCAGCCCGCGCCGCGACGACGGCTACGACATCGCCGAGTACATGGCGGTGCATCCGGACTACGGCAGCATCGCCGACTTCCAGCGCTTCGTGGAGCAGGCGCACGCGCGCGGCATCCGCATCGTCACCGAACTGGTGATCAACCACACCTCCGACCAGCATCCCTGGTTCCAGCGTGCGCGCATGGCCCCGGCCGGCTCGCCGGAGCGCGCGTTCTACGTGTGGTCGGACAGCGACCAGGACTACGCCGGCACCCGCATCATCTTCTGCGACACCGAAAAGTCCAACTGGACCTGGGACCCGGAAGCCGGCCAGTACTTCTGGCACCGCTTCTACTCGCACCAGCCGGATCTGAACTTCGACAACCCGGCGGTCATGGAAGCGGTGCTGGAAGTGATGCGCTTCTGGCTGGACCTGGGCGTGGACGGCCTGCGCCTGGACGCGGTGCCGTACCTGATCGAGCGCGAGGGCACCTCCAACGAGAACCTGCCCGAGACCCACGCCATCCTGCGCCGCATCCGCGCCACGCTCGATGCCGAATACCCCGACCGCATGCTGCTGGCCGAAGCCAACATGTGGCCGGAAGACACCCAGCAGTACTTCGGCGAGAACGCCGACGAATGCCACATGGCGTTCCACTTCCCGTTGATGCCGCGCATGTACATGGCGATCGCCCGCGAAGACCGCTTCCCGATCACCGACATCATGCGCCAGACCCCGGAGATCCCGGAGAGCTGCCAGTGGGCGATCTTCCTGCGCAACCACGACGAGCTGACCCTGGAGATGGTCACCGACTCCGAGCGCGACTACCTGTGGCAGACCTACGCCGCCGACCGTCGCGCGCGCATCAATCTCGGCATCCGCCGGCGCCTGGCGCCGCTGCTGGAGCGCGACCGCCGCCGCATCGAACTGATGACCTCGCTGCTGCTGACCATGCCCGGCACGCCCGTGCTGTACTACGGCGACGAGATCGGCATGGGCGACAACATCCATCTCGGCGACCGCGACGGCGTGCGCACGCCGATGCAATGGTCGATCGACCGCAACGGCGGTTTCTCGCGCGCCGATCCCGCCGCGCTGGTGCTGCCGCCGATCATGGATCCGCTGTACGGCTTCCAGGCGGTGAACGTGGAGGCGCAGCAACGCGACCAGTATTCGCTGCTGACCTGGACCCGCCGCGTGCTGTCGGTGCGCAAGCGCTACCGCGCGTTCGGCCGTGGCGCGCTGCGCTTCCTGTATCCCGGCAATCGCCGCCTGCTCGCCTATCTGCGCTGCCACGAGGACGAGACCGTGCTGTGCGTGGCCAACCTCTCGCATACGCTGCAGGCGGTGGAACTGGACCTGTCCGAGTTCGAGGGCCGGGTGCCGGTGGACATCCTCGGCGGCGGCAGCTTCCCGCCGATCGGGCGCCTGACCTACCTGCTCACCGTGCCGGCGTTCGGTTTCTACGCCTTCCAGTTGGTCGGCAATGCCACCCTGCCGGACTGGCACGTACCGGCGCCGGTGCCGCTGCCGGATTACCAGACCCTGGTGCTGCGCAACGGAACCGATAGCGCCGGCCTGCAGGCGCATCTGCCGACGCTGGAGCGCGACATCCTGCCGACGTGGCTGTCCACGCGGCGCTGGTTCGCGGCCAAGGACCGCGCGCTGCGCAGCGTGCGCATCGCCCGGCGCACTCCGCTGTCCGGCGGCGACGGCCTGACCCTGCTGGAGATCGAGGCGGAGCTGGACGACGGCGCACACGAGCGCTACATCCTGCCGCTGGGCATCGTCTGGGAGCGCGAGCAGCCGAGCGTATTGGCCGAACAACTGGCGCTGGCGCGCGTGCGCCACGGCCGCGAGGTCGGCTACCTGACCGATGCCTTCGCACTGAAGCCCTTCACACTGAGCATGCTCGCCGCGCTGCGCGACAAGGCGGAGCTGCGCGTGGACGGCGAGGCCGGCGCCGAGGCGACCGCGGAGCGCATCCGCTTCTGCCCGACGCCCGCATTGCAGCGTGTTGACATCCCCGCCGATCCGGAGATCCGCTGGCTGTCGGCGGAGCAGAGCAACAGCTCGCTGATCGTCGGCGACGCGGCGGTGTTCAAGCTGCTGCGGCGCGTGTCGGCCGGCATCAATCCGGAGATCGAGATCGGCGAGCGCCTCACCGCGCTGGGCTATGCCAACGCCGCGCCGCTGCTGGGCCATGTCGCCCGCGTCGAGGCCGACGGCAGCGAGACCACGCTCGCCTTGCTGCAGGGCTTCGTGCGCAACCAGGGCGATGCCTGGCGCTGGACGCTGGACCACTTGTCACGCGGTGCCGAGGAATACGACGCCGCCCAGGACGACGCCGCGCGGCTGGAAAGCGTGGCCGGCTACGACGCCTTCGCCGCCCTGGTCGGCCGCCGCTTGGCGGAACTGCACGCGGTGCTGGCGCAGCCCAGCGACGCGCCCGCGTTCGCGCCGCAACCGGTGGACGCCGCCGCCGCGCAGCAGGTGGTGGACGGCGTGGTGCACGAAGTGCAGGCCATGTGGGACACGCTGCTGGCGCATCGCGACGCCAACGACGACCCGGCCGAACACGCCGCAGTGGACAGCCTGCTGGCCGAGCGCGCGCGCCTGGATGCCTGGCTGCAGCAGGCGCCGTCGCTGTTGTCCGGTGCGCTGCTGACCCGCGTGCATGGCGATTTCCACCTCGGCCAGATCCTGGTCGCGTTCGACGACGTGGTGCTGATCGACTTCGAGGGCGAGCCGGCCAAGTCGCTGGACGAGCGCCGCGCCAAGGCCAGCCCGCTCCACGACGTGGCCGGCTTCCTGCGTTCGCTCGACTACGCCAGCGAAGTGTCTGCACGCGGCGAGGAGGGCACTGCCGCGCGTGTGGGCGCAGGTTTGGATACCGCGCAGGAGGCGTTCCTGGCCGCGTTCCGCAGCCATGCCAGCGCCGCGTTCCTGGCGGCCTACCGTACGGTGCTCGATGCGAGCCCGCATCCGTGGGTGGCGCCGGCCGCGTTCGAGGCCACCACCTTGCTGTTCCTGATCGAGAAGGCCTGCTATGAAATTCGCTACGAGGCCGCCAACCGTCCGGCATGGATCATGGTGCCCATACAGGGACTGTTGCGCATACTCGACCGCTTTCCCGCGCCCCAGGAGTCGATTCGATGAGTGATGCCGTCCACGTCTGGGACGACGCGACGCAACGCGCCTTCGCCACTGCCCGCCACGGCGACCCGTTCGCCGTGCTGGGCGCGCATCGCCTCGGCGAGGCGCGGGTGCTGCGCAGCTACCAGCCGGGCGCCGATGCGGTGCTGGCGGTGCTGGAGGACGGCAGCGAAGTGCCGCTGCAGCAGGGGCCGGAAGGCTTCTTCCACGCCGAACTGCCGGGCGAGGGGCGCTACCGCCTGCGCATCCGCTGGCCCGGCGGCGAGCAGGACACTGCCGACGCCTACGCCTTCGGCCCACAACTCAGCGACTTCGACCTGCACCTGATCGGCGAAGGCCATCACCTGCACCTGGCCGACGCGCTGGGCGCCAACGTGGGCGAGGTCGACGGCGAACGCGGCACCCGCTTCGCGGTGTGGGCGCCGAACGCCTCGCGCGTGGCGGTGATCGGCGACTTCAACAGCTGGGACGCGCGCCGCCACCCGATGCGCCTGCGTCACCAGGCGGGCGTGTGGGAACTGTTCGTGCCCGGCGTCGGCCCCGGCGCGCGCTACAAGTTCGCCCTGCGCGGCCCGCGCGGCGAAGAGCTGCCGGCCAAGGCCGACCCGGTCGCGCGCCAGGCCGAATTGGCGCCCGGCACCGCCTCCATCGTCGCCGACCCCACGCCGTTCCAGTGGCGCGACGATGCCTGGATGGCCACACGCGCGCGCCGCCACGCCCCGCAGGCCCCGATCAGCGTGTACGAAGTGCACGCCGGCTCGTGGATGCACGCCGCCGACGGCAGCATGCTGGACTGGGACGCGTTGGCCGAGCGGCTGATTCCCTACGTGGCCGACATGGGCTTCACCCACATCGAACTGCTGCCGGTCACCGAGCATCCGTTCGGCGGCTCCTGGGGCTACCAGCCGCTGGGCCTGTTCGCGCCGACCGCGCGCTTCGGCAGCCCGGAAGGCTTCGCCCGCTTCGTCGATCGCTGCCACCGCGAAGACATCGGCGTCATCGTCGACTGGGTGCCAGCGCATTTCCCCACCGACGCGCACGGCCTGGCCCACTTCGACGGCACCGCGTTGTACGAACACGCCGACCCGCGCGAAGGCTTCCACCGCGACTGGAACACGCTCATCTACAACCACGGCCGTCGCGAAGTCTCCGGCTTCCTGATCGCCAGCGCCCTGGAGTTCCTGCAGCGCTACCACGTCGATGGCCTGCGCGTGGACGCCGTCGCCTCCATGCTCTACCGCGACTACAGCCGCAACGCCGGCGAGTGGGTGCCCAACATCCACGGCGGCCGCGAGAACTACGAGAGCATCGCCTTCCTGCGTCGGCTCAACCAGGTGGTGGCCGACCAGGCGCCCGGCGCCATGACCATCGCCGAAGAATCCACCGCCTGGCCCGGCGTCACCGCCGACCTCGCCCACGGTGGCCTGGGCTTCGACTACAAGTGGAACATGGGCTGGATGCACGACAGCCTGCACTACATCCAGCTGGACCCGATCTACCGCCGCTACCACCACGGCGAGATGACCTTCAGCATGGTCTACGCGTATTCCGAGCGTTTCATGCTGCCCATCTCCCACGACGAAGTGGTGCACGGCAAGCGCTCCCTGCTTGGCCGCATGCCCGGCGACGACTGGCAGCGCTTCGCCAACCTGCGCGCCTACCTCGGCTACATGTACACCCACCCCGGGCGCAAACTGCTGTTCATGGGCTGCGAGATCGCCCAGCCCACCGAGTGGAACCACGACGCCGCGCTGCCCTGGCACCTGCTCGACCAGCCCAACCACCGGGGCATCCAGCGCCTGGTCCGCGACCTCAACCGCCTCTACGCCGAACACCCGGCGCTGCACGCCCGCGACGACGAACCCGAAGGCTTCGCCTGGGTCATCGGCGACGACGCCGGCAACAGCCTGTTCGCCTACCTGCGCAAGGCCCGCAGCGGCGACACCCCGCTGCTGGTGGTGGCCAACCTCACCCCGCAGGTCCACCACGGCTACCGCATCGGCGTGCCCCGTGCCGGCCGCTGGCGCGAACTGCTCAACTCCGACAGCGAGATCTACGGCGGCAGCAACACCGGCAACGGCGGCAGCGTGCGCACCGAGAACGTCGGCGCGCATGGGCATCCGGCGTCGCTGTCGTTGACCATCCCGCCGCTGGCGGTGCTGGTGCTTGGGGTCGAGGAGTAGGGCGAGAAAGCGAGGGGGCCGCGGCTAGAGGGTGGAAAGAGCCGGCTGTTCAGAAGAAGCCGGCTGTTGTGGGAGGGACTTCAGTCCCGACGCTTTCCCGACCCATTGTCAGCACCTGAGCCGCAACCCCACGAGATGCCAAGGATTCGCACCGATCAGGTGCAGTCCTTGGCGCTCAACTCGCTAAGCTCGCAGGCCGAGAGCAATTCTCGGCCCCGTCTACCGCCCCGGGCAGACAGCCCACCGCCCCGACCGGTAAACTCACGCCCGCCTCGGCGCCTTCCTCTGTATGCACGCCAGGGGCGCCAAGCCGGCGGCCGACGCATCGCCCGCCTCTCCGGACTCGTCCGGGCCTATAGCTCAACGGTTAGAGCAGAGGACTCATAATCCTTTGGTTCCAGGTTCGAATCCTGGTGGGCCCACCAGAAGATTCAATGAGTTATATGATTTTTGTTCTTGTAAGCATAAGTTGGCCGGATCGGACAACTTATGATGTCAATGTAGGCATAAGTTGTCCGCTGCAACCCGCGACACTAGTGGCGCAAGGCTAGGCCAGCGCCACCAATTCGCGAAGAAATCACAGTAAAGACAATTGCTTACGGAATTCTGGTTGGCGGTCCCGAGAGCCGAACGGCGAATTCTGTACCAGCGAATTGGCCATGTGCCCGCGAAAGATCTTAGGGATCCGCTGGATAGGATCTTCCCAGATCGTTCGCCAAGCTTTGGCGTAGTAAGGGCTGGAGACTCCCCTAATCTCCCATGCGACGATGCCGCGAAACGCTCGTTCGACGATCTTCGCGACTTCTTCCTGTCACATCGCGGCAAGGTCCGATGCAATCTGACGAAGGATGCTTCGCAGCACTCGGTAGCGTGACTTGGACTACTCGACGGCAAGCCGACGCTCCGCCACACCGGGTGATTCGTCCCCACACGCTTCAATATTTCCACCACATCGCGCCGAGATAGCATCTGGAAAAGCTAAGGCGAGCCATGACAGCGCACAAGCCCAAACGCCCCCTACGGACCGAAATTTTTGTATCGAAGTGGATAGCGCATGCATCAACGTACATGGCCACTTCCGACCCCAAGCAGTCACTCGAGACATCAGTCTAATCACCGCTTGCGACCAGACAGTGGCCATCGCCTGTCGATCTGCGCAGTAATATGGGTGCGACTGCTTCGTCGTTTTCTGTTGTGGCCTCAAGATAATCAAGCCTTCCGGACCCATTGGCCGCTCCATATACGGCTATGGCACCATTTCGGTACCCAAGCAAAAGCGCAAGAGATAAGCGAGTGATCTCACTTGAAGACATTTACAACCAGGACATCAACTTCCTGTTCGGGGCAGGGGCCTCCTTTGGTCTACTTCCGACTCTCCAATTGCAATTGCAGACCGGTGTCGAAGAGCGTCGCTACACCCTCGAACAACTAGCAACCAAGTTCGAGCGTGAGAAGGACCGGCGCCTGATCCCGTTGTTCATGTACTACTACGCTAACTGTATCCGGCCGGCTGAAGAGCTGCTGCCGAACGCCGTGACCACTGAGCCGGGAGCTACGGTCATCAAGAACTACCGCACCTTCCTGCTCACGGCACTGGAGATGGTGAAACGACGCAAGGCGCTGGACAGGCGCTGCAACGTGTTCACAACCAACTACGACGGTTGCTTCCCCTTCGTGGCCGACGCCCTTATCAAGGACGGCAATATCGACTTCGTACTGAACGATGGTGCTAGAGGGTTTACGCGTCGCATCGTGCAGGCTCGGAACTTCGGGTCTTACCTGTGCCACGCTGGCGTCTTCGGGCGCTACCAGAGTAGCGTCCCGCAAATAAACTTGATTCACTTGCATGGATCCGTTTACTGGAGCAAGCTGGACGCGACGATCAAGGTCGACTATGACTTGAAAGAGAGGGGCGATTTGCTGGATGCCGACGCTCTAGCGCTTCTGCAGCCGTTTTCGGATGCGTTGAACAACCCGGCTGCAACGCTAGACGACGTGCCCGATACGGGATTTACCGACGAAGCGCTAAGTGTGTTCTGGGCCAAGTACGAGTTGATGCCTATTGTTAATCCGACTAAGTGGAAGTTCCACGAGACTGTCTACGAGGAGCACTACTACCAAATGCTCCGCCTGCTCAGCTACGAGCTGGAGAAGCCTAATGCTGTCCTAATCTCCTTCGGCTTTTCGTTCGCCGATGAGCACATCCTCAACCTCGTCATGCGCTCGTTGTCCAACCCGCGGCTACAAGTGTTCGTCTGCTGCTTCGACGGAGCGGAACATGCGTCGATGGAGCAGAAGTTCAAGGGTTACCGCAACGTGAGGTGCCTAGTGCTTGACGATGGAGTTATGGACTTCACCGCCTTCAACGAGCAGGTCTTGACGTGGCCGGATGCGGTAGATACGCCGGACGCTGCAGCCCCGGCGCCCGAAGCTGCCGCCGTGGAGGGCGGTACCCGGGGGCTGTCATGAGCATAAGGGTTGGCGAGGTTATCGCTGTCCATGGCACCAAGGTCGTCTTGAAGATCGACGAACAGTCGAGCAAGGAGACGCTGTTCTTCGAGGGCGAAAAGTACAAGGGTGTGTCGATCCGAGAGTACCTGTCCATCCAGCGAGGCTTCCGGGATATCGTCTGCATGGTCGAGGGTGAGTTCCTGGACGAGAGCCGGACGGAGCTGCAGGATGGAAAGCAAATCTTCGTGCGTAAGGTCGAGGTTAGGCCGATCGGATATTTCGACCATGCAGGCTTCACGCAGGGTATCAAATATCTGCCGATGATCCAGGATTCGGCATACCTCATGCCGGAGGAGAAGATCAGGTCAATCTTCGACCGCAATGCAGATAGCGACTTCAGAATCGGGCAGATGCTCAAGGAAGAGATCGCGGTCGGCCTTCCCTGGCGGCGGCTTTTCAATAGCCATCTCGGCATCTTCGGCAACACCGGCAGCGGTAAATCCAACACCTTGGCAAAGCTATACACGGTCCTGTTCGACAAAAAGCTTCCGCTGATCGCGGGCAAAAGCCGGTTCGTCATCTTGGATTTCAACGGCGAATACGGCGGCGAGCAGCTGGCGCCAGCGGTCAGCAAGACGGTCTATCAGCTCTCCACCCTGACCACTCCTGACCCGAACGACCGGACGGCTAGGTTCCCTCTGGCACCGCAGGAATTCTGGGAGCTAGAGACGATGGCGATGTTATTCCAGGCCACGCCGAACACGCAGCGCCCCTTTCTCAACCGGGTCATTTCGGGTAAGCATCGATTCGGTGCGAACCCCGCGTCGTTGGCAAGATATGCCAAAGCCAAGTTTAAGCAGTCCTTCTGCGCTGGCGAGGTGAGGCCGGCCACACTGGACCTGATGCGTGCCGTCGCGAAACAGATAGGCAACCAGGATGTGGTCAACATGCTCAGCGACGTTACTTGGTACCGCAATGGCCGCTTCAACTACCGCGGCGCTTTTATTGATCCGGACGGTATCCAGTATGACGCGCATATCGCGCGTATCGTGGATGCTCTGGATACCCAAGATCTCGATGAGTTCGATCAGCTAGTGCTACGGGTCAACCTCCAACTGATCGCCGATCTAAACGCGGGATATGTGCAGTTTGAGTACATCCAGCCACTCCTCAGGCGCGTCGAATCGTCGCTGGCCGGCCTACGCAAGGTATTGACAATTTCGGAAGCCCCTCCGAACGAGCGGCTGCTAACGGTCATTGCAATGCGTCGCTGCAACAACGAGATCAAGAAAGTCCTCCCGCTGCTGTTCGCTAAGCACTATTACAACAGCCAAAAAAGCACGGTGGCCACCCCCCCGGACCGCACGATTCATCTCATCGTCGACGAGGCGCACAACATCCTGTCAGATCAGTCCGCGCGCGAGGCGGAAACTTGGAAGGATTACCGTCTTGAGCAGTTCGAGGAGATCATCAAGGAGGGGCGAAAGTTCGGCATGTTCATCACGATCGCGAGTCAGCGACCTGCCGACATCTCTCCCACCATCGTCTCGCAGCTACATAACTTCTTCATCCACAGGCTGGTAAACGACCGGGATCTCTATCTTATAGACAACACCATCTCGACGCTGGACGCTTTGTCTCGCGGTCTCATCCCAGGCCTTTCGCAGGGCTGCTGCGTCGTAACCGGTACGGCCTTCGAGCTGCCGATGGTGATCCAGGTGGATCGTCTACCTAGCCACAAGCAGCCAGCCAGCGAAGACGTCGACCTCGAAAGGCTCTGGAGCACGCAGCTTGGGGCAGCTAACTGAGAATTAGACACCATGGCCGATCCCGCCATCACGTTCACTGTCGCCGGCGATGAGCTGCACATGCACTACCAGCCCCGCGATGGGGATGAGTGGGTCTATCGCCGGTTCGAACAAGGGGAGGACTTGCGAGTCAAACGAACTTTCCGACTGACGAAGCAGCTTCTCGTCGACCCGACCGTGGCCGCGCTACAGGTGGATAGAGAGGGCGCAGAGGAATTAGAGAACGGCTATGACAAGCCGATCCTCACGTTTGTCGTGGCGCGGGCAGTCGACAACGAGTACTTCGA
The DNA here is from genome assembly GCF_056725205.1 of Xanthomonas sp. NCPPB 3174. Classification (NCBI taxonomy): domain Bacteria; kingdom Pseudomonadati; phylum Pseudomonadota; class Gammaproteobacteria; order Lysobacterales; family Lysobacteraceae; genus Xanthomonas; species Xanthomonas sp. NCPPB 3174. The sequence goes on from NZ_CM161517.1 coordinate 777,320, forward strand.
GTTCGACGATCGCGTTTTAGAAATAGGCATCCCGGTCTTACTAGACCGGAATGCCCAGCCAACATGGAAATGGTTCACTGCCGAGGAGCGAATCTCGGTCATGCGCGTCATCGCCGGCTTGCGACCATCACGAATTACCATTGGCGGCGGCTCACCTGATGCGATCCCCATCGACGTTTACGAAGGTCTCATCGCGCAGTTTCCGACCAAGATCGAGCGCGCCAAGTACGTCCGCGCACGAATCAGTGGCGTGGTGCGGCAGTACACCGACGCTGAGGTCGATGCGGTCGCTGACCTCGGAACCTATGTTGATCGACGCACGAGTCATGAACCGCGCGACCTGCGACGATTGCTGCGCGAGGCTGAAATTCACAAGTTCGAATTGCTGCTTGAACACCTGGCTCGGATGCTTGAGGCACCCGTAGGCACTTACAACGAGAGAGCCTGGCAGAACGAGATCCTGCAGATCATTCGATTGCTGTATCCCAAGTACGTCGCAACATTTCCAAGCGTTTCAGTGAAGGACTTCGAGTCATCCACGACGCGCCAGTTGGACTTCATGCTCGTCGACGTTTCAGGCTATGTGGACGTGTTGGAAATCAAGCAGCCGTTCGACGACTGCGTCATCACTTCCAGCGTTTACCGGTCCAACCATGTACCGTATCGCGAGCTGAGTGGCACCGTGCAGCAGCTCGAAAAATACTTATACCACCTAACCCGATGGGGTCGAGATGGGGAGGTCGCCTTAACCAAGCGTTTCGCGAGCAGCTTACCTACCGGGCTCAAAGTCCGCATTACCAGTCCGTCGGGCTTGGCCATCCTCGGTCGCGATCACAATCTCACGCTGGCGCAGCGTCATGACTTCGAAATAATTCGCCGCCAGTACAAGCACATCGCTGACATCATCACTTACGACGATCTGCTACGGCGCCTGAGATTCGTGCTCGAGCAGCTTCGTGCGGGTCGATAAAGCTTGCGCGGCCTGGCCAGCCGACAGCCGCTTATAGGCTGGCAGTACCTATTGCCCCGGGGGAAGTCCAACACAGCGGCGTCCATGCCTGGTGCAAGGGTCGGGCTGCCAAGTTGGGACAGATTGCCGGAGGCCCTGGGCGGTGTCAGCTCGCGCTGGGATACCGCCCACCGATCGAGTTCGAGCAGCGCTACTAAAGAACAGGTGTCCACCTTCTCCCCTGCGAGGAAACCGGGCGTGATCGACCCATAGCCGCCGCTCACGGTTACGTCCAACATTGCCCCGAATCTCATTGCTACTCAAAACCGGGGGCACGTCGGGTGGCAGGTCGGCCTACGGTGCCGGCCCCTCTTCGTCAGCCTCCTCGTCGTCAACAACACCATCTGCCTCCCCGGCAACGAACCCGCACATCTCCATGAACATCCAGGCGCGCATCCAGTTGTTCACCTCGTCGACTTTCAGGGTGCTAGCGTCTTCGTCGCTTCCGGCCGACTTGCGGGTGTACAACGCTTGTAGGGAGGCCACGTACGCCTCGCGGAAGATGCCGGTCGGGCGAAAGCCAAAGTTGTGCGTCAAGACCACTTCTTGAAGCTCGTGAACCATACCCTCCCATAGAGGCACCTCGCGCTCGCATTTGGTTCCGTGCGCCAGGCAATCGTCAATAGCGCGCTTGGCGAGGCGCAGCAGCCGATCATTGAAGGCGTACCGCGGGCTCTCCATGAAAATGTCGCGATGCTGTTCTTCCATCTGCCCCAACATCGGAACTGAACGCTCGGGATCGGCCACCAGGAACGGGTTGACGGCACACACAATCAGGCTGTTGCGGTAGTAACGAGGGAGCTCTTTCCAGGGCTTGCGGACGAACACGAATCCGTGCAGCTGCTCGGCCTCCATTAACTGCGCGGCATACGTACTCATGGCGCCCAACGCCTCGCGGGTGTAATCGTTGAGGTTTCCCTCATCCTCCTCACTGTCGTACCAGCCTTTTAGGTCGTGGAACGAGGCGACAACGCAGCCCATCGCCTGGTGCGATAGCAGCCTATTTGCGAAGTAGCGGAAATCCTCATCTGTAGGGACGTACAGCTCCAGCTTCAAGCTTTCAAGCGTCTGCTCCGGAAAGATTGGGCGGTAAGCGATGACGTCCCGATTGGAGATGAGCAGGTCATACAGGTAAGCATGGCGAGTAATTTTCGCCGCCATGGGCGCCACCAAAATGTTGGCGATGTCTGCCGGCCCCGAAAGCGCGAACATTTGGGCGATGTAGTTGCTATAGGCTAGTAACTCAGAGAACGCGTTCCGTTCGGATGAACTGCCGACCTTGAGCTCAAGTACGAAGATTCCGTCTTCGTGGTAACCCAACAAGTCGAGCTGCATCGGCTTGGTACTGTCCGTGGGCAGGTCGACTTTGCTACCGACGAAAGTTCCGTATCGAACGCTATCGTGGATGCGATCGATGCGCTGCAAAGCGCGCTGCTTGATGATGCGCCACAGCTCGAAGCTGCCCACCTTATCTTCTACTTCGGGCAGCAAGGCGGGGCCTTCCAAGGCTTGAGTCAGCTCGGCCGAGTCCATCACGACCGTTTCCATGCCCATCGCCAGCAACTGCTCGTGTACTTGTTCTTCAGAAAAGGGGATGGCCACTCAATCGCTCCCGTTGTGATTCGCCGATGATGACATCATCGAATGCATCCATGGCACCGCCGAGCGGCTGACGACATCCGACGCTCGCTGGCGCAGCAGCGGCTCAACACGGCATTCGATGTCTCCTTTGGCCGAGAGCGGACTTGACGTTGAAGTTCACCATACGATTGCAACGCCCCGCGAGCTTCACTCGTGCTTAGGATGCGACTATGGACCGCTCACCCGGTCTAACGGACGACTCCAGTGGCAAAGTGCTCAATTATTCGGCGTGCCACAGCGGAGTGTTGATGGCCGAAGAAGCTAAGAAGCTTTGCGAGCTCCCGGCTGCCGCTCGGCGCAAAGGCCAAATTGTTTACCTGTGTCTGGACGCGATCGAACCTAGGCATCCAGCGGCCAACATCGATTTTCGCGCCTAGCTTGAACCACCCCCAGCCGATGGTGAGCGTGGATGCGTCATCCGGCACCTTGCCAATTGCACGCTGCACATCGCGGCCCAAGGTTTTGAGCCGCCTACGTTCAGCAGCAATGGCCTTGAACTCACCAGCGGACACGGCCTCTTGGAACTGGCTTAGCCAAGCACGCAGTTCTGACAGCTGGTCACGCATCTGCGAAGCCACTACAAACACGTCACCGATCGAAGTGGCATCCCGGAGGATCAAGGCCGGCAAGGCAGGGAGGATGACGCGGATACCAAAGACTCCATCTTCTGCCACGGACGTTGGGTAGAGCGTGTCCCGCTGCTTGGCGACCTCCGCTTTGAACTCACCCAACGCTGTCGGCGGTGCCGGTAAGCAGAGCCCAGCCCGCTGGAACAGTCGCCTTCTGAGCGGATGAGGTGTGTAGGGGCTGGCATAGACCCATGCGCGCGCCAACATGCCTGCTCCTCCCCACACCAGCTGCGAAGTGAATCCGTGGGGAGTTGTCCCACTCTCCTTCCAGGCTGCTTCGTTGATTGCCTGCTCATTCGCTATGACCTCGTTGAGGAGCAGCCGCCCAAGGAAGTCCGTCCTTGGTGCCTCAAGTCGCTCGGGATGCTCAAGGAAGCCGTGGGGCCTCACGATCGAGCGCCGTGCCAGCTCACTCAATGCGTCTCCGCGGCCGAACCAGGCATCATGGAACCGGTCATCGACCAGGATCTGGTCGCGCAGGACGACATCGGTCAGCAAATCGAACAACGCCTCGAAATCGATGGCGGCCTGCGGTATCGCTTTGGTCGGCAGCCCGGGGTCGGTCAGCGGTGCAATACCGGGGTTGTCATCTAGATCAAGTCCCTGCGCCATGAGGTCACTGACAGCCTGCAGCGACCAGTTGTCGGCAATAACCCGCTGTCCCATCAGCCATCCTTTGCCAGAAGAAAGTGAACCAAGAGCCTAAAGCCACCTCACCGCCGTCCGGCTAGGCAGGTCTTGAACGCGACTTCTGCCCACCGCGCGCACTGCCATCGAGAACGCCGCCAGAGCTACCGCATCTATCGGCGCGCCCGGTGTGCGCTGGAGGTGAGATCCTAACTGTAGCCGACTGAAGGCAGAGGTGTTGCCACGGAGATAGCGGTGAGCCATGCCTATGGCTGACACTCGCCGCGCTCTGGGTCGGCAGTGGGCTTCGGCTTTTTTGCATTGTCGTGCTTGCGAAGAAAGCACTATGGATCCTGCCCTGTAGCGTCTGCAAATAAATAAAGAGAGCCGGAGACCGACATGGATCAAAGCGAACGCACCTGAGGCGGCCGTCGGCTCATCCCGCCTCCGCCGCCCACTGCACGGCATCCGCGCCGGCCGGCAGATACAGCGGCGCCGACGGATCGGTGGCCGCGCGCCAGACGGCTTCGGCGACGTCCTGCATGCGCGTGCCCGCGCCGGTGGAGTCGGTCATCCGCGCGATGGTGTGGCGCATGAAGTCGCCATAGACCGCGTCGTCCATGCCGCGCAGCCGGGTGCGGGCGGTGTCGCGAAAACGCGTCTCGCCCGAGGATCCGGGCAGCACGAGACGCACGCGCACGCCAAACGGTTCGACTTCGCTCGCCAACGACTCGGTGAAGGCATTCACCGCCGCCTTGGCCGCACGGTAGATGCCGACCAGCGGCAGCGGCTTGTAGGTGACGCTGGAGGTGACGTTCACCACGACGCCGGAACCGCGCGCCCGCATCTGCGGCAACACCGCCTGGGTGAGCGCCATCGTGCCGAAGGTGTTGGTGTCGAACAGGGCGCGCACGGTGTCCATGTCCATCAACTCGAACGGCGCGGGTGCGCCGAAGCCGGCGTTGTTGACCAGCACGTCGATCGGGCCGGCCGCCGCCACGGCCGCACGGATGCTCTGCGCGTCGGTGACGTCCAACGGCAGCACGCGCAGCTGTGCCGATGGCGGAAACAGGTCGTCGCGCGGGGTGCGCATGGTGGCGAGCACCCGCCAGTCGCGGGCGAGGAAGTGGCGGGCGGTTTCCAGGCCGAAGCCGGAGGAGCAGCCGGTGATCAGGACGGTCTTCAAGGGAATTCCTTTACGCGTGGACGAGTCACGACGATAGATTGCCGCTCCCGTACTCGCTACGATTCAAAGTCCTTGATTCGTTTGCGAGCGTCCAGCGATGGTGGATCCCCTTGCCGAGGTGGTGACGCTGCTGCAGCCGGCGGCCCGGTTCTCCAAGCAGGTGGTCGGTGCCGGTGCCTGGCGCATCCGGCGGTCCGACGCCGGGCAACCCTTCTACTGCGCGGTGCTGGAGGGCGGCTGCCACATGGCGCTCGACGGCGGCGCGCCGATCCTGCTGCAGGCCGGCGACTTCGTGCTGGTGCCCGCGGCTTACAGCATCACGATGTCCAGCCTTGCGCCGCACGCGGACGTGGCCGAGACCATGCCGACCGCATTGGGGAACGGCGTGTTCCGGATCGGCACGCAGGAAGGCCCGGCCGACCTGCGGATCCTGGCCGGCCACTGCAGTTTCGGCTCGCCGGACGCGGCGCTGCTGGTCTCGCTGCTGCCGCAGATGGTCTATGTGCACGGCGAGCACCGGCTCGCCACGCTGGTGCACCTGGTGAGCGGGGAGTCGCGCGAGGCGCGCCCCGCGCGTGAGGTGGTGCTCTCGCGGTTGCTGGAAGTGCTGCTGATCGAAGCGCTGCGTTCGGCCGCTGGTACGGCGGCGTCGCCGGGCCTGGCGCGCGGGCTGGCCGATGCGCGCCTGGCCGCGGCGATCCGCGCGATGCATGCGCAACCCACACGGGCGTGGACGGTGGCGGCCTTGGCGAAGGAAGCCGCCTTGTCGCGCTCGGCGTTCTTCGAGCGCTTCGGCCGCACGGTGGGCATGGCGCCGATGGAATACCTGCTGGCCTGGCGCATGGCCTTGGCCAAGGACCTGTTGCGCCGCAACGAGTTCGGCATCGCCGCGATCGCCGAGCGCGGCGGCTACAGCTCCGCGAGCACCTTCAGCGTCGCGTTCGCGCGCCATGTCGGACAGCCGCCGACGCAGTACGCGCGGGCAAGCGGCCGCGGCGCGGGGCGCGGTGAACCGTCGTTCTCCGAAGAGGTCGAGGGCGTGCAGTAGGCACCCGGCGTGGCCTACCGCTTCCGGGCCGACGGCTTCGGGGGAGGCGGTGCGGGTTGCGCAAGGATCGCACCGGTCACGAGTTCGAACAGGCGCTCGGCGCGCTTGGCATGCGACGGCTGTTCGCGCAGCCAGGCCAGTGCCGCGATCAGGTCGAACAGTTCGTCGCCGTCCATGTCGGTGCGTGCCTTGCCATCCGCCTGCGCGCGCGCCAGCAACGCGGAGCCGGCAGAGCGCAGCCGCACGCACGAGGCGTGCAGTGCGGAGGCGTCGTCTTCGATGGCGGACATCATCGGGGCAAGGAGGCCGCGCTGGCGATGGGTGAAGGCGATGATCTCCTCCAGCCAGGCCAGCAACGCCTGGTCCGAGGCCGCGGCCGTGCGCAGGGCGTCGGCCTTGGTCGCCAGGTCCTCGAAGTCGTTGCGCAGCAGGGCTTCGAGCAGGGCCTCGCGGGTGGGGAAGTGCCGATACAAGGTGCCCAGGCCGACTTCGGCGCGGCGCGCGATGTCGCGCAGTGAGGTGTCCGCACCAGTTTCGGCCAGGGCCTCGCGGGCCACGCCCAGCAGGCGTTGGTAGTTTTTTTGGGCGTCGGCGCGCATGCGGTCCTTTACAAGTGGAGCGGTGCTCCGTATATTCGGAGCACTGTTCCGATCAGGATACGTCATGCACAGTTCCAAAGAAACGCCGCTCACCATGAAAGCGGTCCGCCAGCGGGCGTTCGGCGGTCCCGACGTGCTGCAGTACGAGGACGCGCCCGTGCCCGTTCTGCGGCCCGGCGAAGTGCTCATCCGGGTTCATGCCATCGGACTGAACCCGCCCGACCTGTACCTGCGCGAGGGCTACAGCCGCCTGCCGCCGGAATGGCGACCGCCGGTGGCGTTCCCGTTGATCCTGGGCACGGACGTGTCGGGGGTGATCGCGGCGGTGGCGGAGGATGTGGACGGGTTTTCGCCAGGCGACGCCGTGTACGCGATGGTGCGCTTTCCGGACGGGTTGGCCGGCGGCAGCCAGGCGTATGCGCAGTACGTTGCCGTGCCCGCCAGCGAGGTTGCGCGCAAGCCGGCCGGGATCGACCACATGCACGCGGCGGGCGCGCCGATGTCGTTGCTGACGGCGTGGCAATTCCTGATCGCGCAGGGCCACGACGTGGCCAATCCGCTGCAGCCCATGCCGCATGTGCCGGTGCCGTTGCAGGGCAAGACCGTGGTGGTCAACGGGGCGGCCGGCGGCGTCGGCCACTTCGCGCTGCAACTGGCCAGGTGGCAAGGTGCGCGCGTGATCGCGGTCGCGTCCGGCAAGCATGAGGCGTTCGTGCGCGGGTTGGGTGCCGAGACCTTCATCGACTACACCAAGACAGCGCCGGAGGACGTGCTGCACGACGTGGACCTGGTGGTGGACGCGGTCGGCGGCGCTGGGGCCGGCAAGTTCCTGCGCACGCTCAAGCGCGGCGGCGCACTGTTCCCGATCTTTCCGCTCGGCTTCGATGGGCACGATGCGGCGGTGGCGCTGGGCGTGAAGGTGTCCACCACCCAGGTGCGCTCCAGCGGCGCGCAACTCGGCGAACTCGCGGCACTGCTGGACGCCGGCACGGTGCGCGTAGCCATCGACAGCACCTTCGCGCTGTCGCAGGCGCGGCAGGCGCACGAACGCGCGGAGCAGGGGCACGTCCAAGGCAAGATCGTGATGACGGTCGAGTGAGACCGGGATCGCGGCGTTGCCGCAGGCATCGAATGGCTCAGCGGTTCGGCGATCCGTCGACCGCCGAGCCGCGAACCACGTTGCCCTAGTCGCTACGGGTTGTGGTATTGCCGTAGGAATCTGTCGAGGTGCGAGTGACGCTTCCGTCGTCGCCGCGGCAGGTTTTGTTGCCGTACGAGTCCGAGGAGCAGCGAATCGTGTTGCCCCGGTCGTCACGGGTCGTGGTATTGCCGTAGGAGTCCGTGCTGCTGCGCGTCACGCTTCCGTCGTCGCCGCGACAGGTTTTGTTGCCGTACGAATCCGAAGAGCAGCGAATTACGTTGCCTTGGTCGTCGCGGGTTGTGGTATTGCCGTAGGAGTCGGAGCTGGTGCGCGTCACGCTTCCGTCGTCGCCGCGGCAGGTCTTGTTGCCGTACGAGTCCGTCGAGCAGCGTGTTGTATCGGCAAGTGCGCTCGAAGTGGCCAGCAGTCCAGCCAAAAGTGCGAGTGTGGTCATTTTCATTTTGAAACCCCCTGAGTGTGTGGAGCGATCCAGCGCTTGTCAGTGTAGCGGCTGAAGACGGTCAGGCAGATCGCTCTGTCGTCTCCCATCGCTCCTCGTCGCGGGACGGTTCAGCGTCATTCTTCTTCGCATTCAACGCGGCGCAGTGACGCCAGATCGCGTATCGATCCGCAGACGAACTGTTGCGCAGCAGCATGCAACCCCACGACGGGCGTGTTACATCTAGCTGCGTTGGATCGATCCAAAGCCGTTGATGCAGCGCATCCTTGGGGGAGACGGCGGGTAGGGATCGCGTGCGACGAGTTTGTTGACGCCTGCTCTCCAGTCCGCATGCATCTGCGGCCGTGAAGCTGTGCTGGATGCCGACTCAAGCGGCGATCCCTCTGGCGATCCGGTCCACGTTGCGCGCCTTCGCTGTGCGCCGTTGCCACCGGAAGTGCGTGACGCCACGCGTCGCGGCACAACCGATCGAGAGAGTTTGGGGAGCCTGCCATGCCAATCCGTCTGCGCTTCGCGCACCTGTCTGAATCGTCTTGCAGGTGGGTGGCGTCGCTCCTTGCCTCGGCGTTGCTGTGCGCGGGAACTGGCGCGGCACGCGCGGCCGATGCCGATTTTGCGTCCTCGTTCGAGCGGGGCGAACCTGCGCCAGCTTCGGCGGCGCAGTCCGGCAAAACAGGCGTGAGCGTCGCCATCGGCAACGGCCCCGAACAACCCTACGCGGCCAAGGCCGGCATGGGCTACACCGGGCTGCATGCGCTGCACTATCGCGCCAATGCGGCCGGGCGCGCACAACTGTTCGCGGTCGATCTGCCGGTGGAGCCGGACACGACGCTGTCGTGGATGGTGCTGCCGGAGATCGTCGATGGCGATACGGTGGCGTCGACCGGTGTGGCGGTGGATCTGTTGTTCGACGATGGGCGCCGCCTGTCCGAGTTGGGCGTGGAGGATCAGCACGGTGCGCTGGTCAGTGCGGCGGGGCAGGCGGCGTCGAAAACGCTGTATCCGCAGCAGTGGGCATTCAAGCAGGTGCGGCTGGGTGAGGTGGCGGCCTTGCGCGGCAAGCGCATCCGTGCGATCGAAGTGCAGGTGCAGCCCGGCGCCGGCAAGGTGGCGGCGGGCTGGATCGACGATGTCGCGGTGCGCCGCGAACCAGCGCCGCAGGCGGCACGGCGGCCTAGCGACGAGGTGGTGACCACGCGCGGCACGCAGTCCAACGGCACGTTTTCGCGCGGCAACAACATCCCCGCCACGGCGATGCCGCATGGCTTCAACTTCTGGGTGCCGGCGACCGATGCGGGGACGCTGAGCTGGCTGTACCGCTGGAACGAGCAGAACGGCGAGGACAACCGGCCGCGCTTGCAGGCGCTGTCGATCAGCCATGAACCCAGCCCGTGGATGGGCGATCGCCAGACCTTCCAGGTGATGCCGTCGACCACGCGCGGGGTGCCGGAGGCGGACCGCGCCAAGCGCGCGTTGTCGTTCGGCCACGACCACGAGGAGGCGCGCCCGCATCTGTACCGGGTGGACTTCGACAACGGCATCCGTGCTGAGCTGACGCCGAGCGAGCGGGCGGCGATCTTCCGTTTCCGCTTTCCCGAGGGCGGCGATGCCAATCTGCTGTTCGACAATGTCGACGCGCGCGGCGGGCTGACCCTGGACGCGGCAACGCAGACCCTGCGTGGCTACTCCGACACGCGCAGCGGCCTGTCCAACGGCGCCACGCGCCTGTTCGTGTATGCGCGCTTCGACCGCCCGTGGACCGCCAGCGGCAATATCGCCACGGGCCGGCCGACCGGCTACGTGAAGTTCGCGCCGGGCGCGGACCGCACGGTGGTGATGCGCATCGCCACCTCGCTGATCTCGGTGGAGCAGGCGCAGCGCAATCTGCAGCAGGAGATCGGCGACGCCGGGTTCGAGGTGGTGCAGTCGCGTGCGCAGGATGCGTGGGACGCGGTGCTGGGCCGGGTACAGGTGCAGGGCGCCAGCCACGACCAGCGGGTCACGGTGTACTCCAATTTGTACCGGCTGTTCCTGTATCCCAACATCGCCCACGAGAATGTCGGCGACGCGGCGCATCCGGATTGGCGACATGCCGACCAGAACAGTTGGTCCAAGGACAACGCGGATGGCGATGCCGAGCGTACGTCGGCACCGATCCTGCCGGGCAAGGTCTACGTCAACAACGGCTTCTGGGACACCTTCCGCACCAGTTGGCCGGCGTATGCGTTGTTCGCGCCGGAACAGGCCGGGGCGATGATCGATGGCTTCCTGCAGCAGTACCGCGACGGCGGCTGGGTGGCGCGCTGGTCCTCGCCGGGCTATGCGGACCTGATGGTCGGCACCAGTTCCGATGTGGCCTTTGCCGATGCCTGGCTGAAGGGCGTGCGCGGGTTCGATGCGCACGAGGCCTATGCGGCGGCGCTGCGCAACGCGACGGTGGTGCCGCCGGTGTCGAATGTGGGCCGCAAGGGCCTGGCCCGCTCGATGTACCGCGGCTACGCAGCCAACGACGTGCACGAGGGGCTGTCGTGGACGCTGGAGGGTGCGCTCAACGATTTCGGCCTGGCGCAGATGGCGCAGGCACTGGCGGAGCAGGAACAGGAGCCGCAGCAGGCACAGCGTTACCGCGAGGAAGCCGAGTACTTCCGGGCGCGTGCCACCGATTATGTGTTCCTGTTCGACCCGGCCACGCGTTTCTTCCGCGGGCGCACGCCGGCTGGCCAGTGGAGTACGCCTGCGTCGAAGTTCGATCCGCGCGTGTGGGGCGGCGACTACACCGAGGCCAATGCCTGGACCTTCGCCTTCACCACGCCGCACGACGCGGCCGGCCTGGCGGGGTTGCTGGGCGGCGAGGACGCCATGGCGGCGCGGCTGGACGAACTCTTCGCCACGCCGGAGACCGCAGACAAGCGTTTTGCCGGCAGCTACCGCGGCGTCATCCACGAGATGACCGAGGCACGCGACGTGCGCATGGGCATGTATGCGCACAGCAACCAGCCCTCGCACCATCTGCCGTGGATGTATGTGGCGGCGGGGCAGCCCTGGAAGACCCAGCGCCTCACCCGCGAGGTGTTGCGCCGGCTGTACCTGGGCAGCGAGATCGGCCAGGGCTATCCGGGCGACGAGGACAACGGCGAGATGTCGGCGTGGTACCTGTTCGCCATGCTCGGGCTGTATCCGCTGCGGATGGGCGCGCCGGAGTACGTGATCGGCTCGCCGGCGTTTCCGCGCGCGGAGGTCGATCTCGGCAACGGTCGCAAGTTGGTGGTGATCGCGCGCAACAACAGTGCGCGCAACGTGTACGTGCAGTCGCTCACGCTCAACGGCAAGCCGTGGAAAAAGGCCTGGCTGCGCCACCAGGACATCGCCGACGGCGCCACGCTGGAGTTCGTGATGGGTGCGGCGCCCTCGCGCTGGGGCAGTGGTGCCGACGCGCTGCCGCCGTCGTTGACGCCGCCGGGCAGTGCGCCCCGCGGGCTGGAGGATGTGGCGTCGCAGACCGTGGCGGTGTCGTTGGAAGGGCAACCCAAGGCCGCGGCCTTGATCGACGACGATGCGACGACGGCGCTGCCGCTGCCGGCCGGGCGCAGTGTCGACCTGCGCTTCGACACGCCGATGCATGCCACGTACTACACGCTGACCAGCGGCGATGCCGCGGTGTCCGGCCTGGCGTGGACGCTGGAAGGGCGCAACGGCGATGGCGCGTGGACCACGCTGGACCAGCGGCGTACGCAGGCGTTCGCCTGGGCGCGGCAGTTGCGGCCGTTTCGCATCGCCACGCCGGGCGCGTACAGCGCGTACCGGCTGCGCCTGGAGGCGGGCGAAGGCGTGGCGCTGGGCGAGATCGAGCTGCTGCGGCCGATGACACGGCAGGCCATGCCATGAACACGCGACAGCCCCGCGCCTGCGCACTGCGCATCGCCCACTGCAGCACTCGTCGAATGCATTAGCGCTGTTGCGCGGCAGCATGCGCTGCGCGAGGCGCTGTGATACTTAGTTTTCCAACGGATTAGAACGATCCAATTAAACGGGATCGTCGCGAGGGGAGGGACCGCACGACCGGCATGCTGCGATGGCGCCGGATGTTTTCACTACAACGACGCACGCATGTTCGCTCGGTCTGGATCGAGCGACACCCATGCGTGCCGCAAGCCGATCAATCTTTGGGAGAGGATGATTGACATGAATTGCAAACCATATGCACGCCACCGCAGCGCCTTGTCTGCGGGTATCGCCATCGCGCTGTTCGCCAGCGCCGCCTCCACCACCGCCCTCGCCCAGCAGGCCGACGGCACGCCGGCCCCCACGGGGCAGGCCGAGGTCAAGGCCACCGACCTGGACGCGGTGACGGTCACCGGCTATCGCTACGCGATCGAGAAGAGCCTGGAGCAGAAGCGCAACGCCAACGCCGTGGTCGATGTGATCACGGCGGAGGACGTCGGCAAGTTCCCAGACAAGAACGTGGCCGATGCGCTGCAGCGCGTGCCCGGCGTGGTCATCACCCGCGACGGCGGCGAAGGCAAGAACGTCAGCGTGCGCGGCCTGTCCTCGGAACTGGTGCTGACCGAATTGAACGGCAACTACATCGCCACCGCCGAATCCAACGGCGACCCGACGCGCTCGTTCAACTACACGCTGCTGCCGTCGAACCTGTTGGGCAGCGCGGAGCTGTACAAGACGCCGGAAGCGCGCATCGACGAAGGCGGCATCGGCGGCACGGTGATCCTGCAGACGCGGCGCCCGCTGGAGCTGGAGCCCAATTCCGGCTTCCTCTCTGCCGAAGGCGTGTGGTCGGACAGCAGCAAGAAGACCGATGGCCAGTTCTCCGGTTCGTACTCATGGCACGACCAGGACAACCGCTTCGGCGTGTTCGTCGGCTACACGCAGCAGAAGCGCACCGCGCGCACGCTCAACGCCAGCACCGAGAGCTGGCAGTGGTACGGCCGCGACGAAGGCGGCCCGGCGGTCGACGTCAACGGCAATCCGTCGGACTTCAACGCCAACTGGTGGGGCGGCACCGGCTTCTGGGACCAGAACGGCAAGTACTACACCCGCTTCATGATGCCCACGGCCGTCAGCCTGGACGTCAAGCAGGAGGAGCGCGAGCGCAAGGGCGGCCAGTTGACCTTCCAGTTCAAGCCCACCGACGACCTGACCCTGACCGCGAACTACTTCCGCTTCGATCTGTCGCAGAACTCGCAGACCAACACGGTCAAGATCCCCGAGTGGAACATCGCGCGCTACTACGGCGACGGCAACTGGCGCGGCGGCCGCCTGCTCGACGGGCTGCAGTTCGATCCCAGCGGCACCATCGTCACCGGCGCCAACTACAGCCTGCATCCAGGCAAGGCCTACTACTGCAGCGAGGCCCAGGCCGCCGCGGCTGGCCTGCCGCCGGGCGGTTGGGGCTCGGACGACTGCACGGTGCCGACGCCGCAGATCACCGGCAGCTACAACATCGAGAAGTCGCTGTCGCAGACGGTGGACTTGGGCGGCGAGTGGCGCGGCGAGAAGGTGGATGTGTCGTTCAAGGCCGGCCGCACCTGGGCCAAGGGCGGACCGGAACTGCAGTTCTCGCTGCCGATCAAACCGCGCCGGCAGAACGCCGACGGCAGTTGGAGCAACGGCAACTTCGCCAGCGCCTGGGACCTGACCGGCACGCCGACCATGACCTTCTCGCCGGAGCTGATGCAGAACCTGCGCGACGGCATCCTGCAGGTCGACCTGGGCTCGACCGGCTCGTCCTGGACCCGCAACACCAACCAGCAGCAGTACGCGCAGATCGATACCACCTGGCACATGGACGGCGAGTTCTTCGACTCGCTGCAGTTCGGCCTCAAGCGCCGCGACGGCGGCATCCACCGCAACACCGGCAACAACTACTGGGTGTGCCCGGGCACCGACCCGAGCGACTACAACAACCGTTACTGGAACGGGCGCTGCAATGCGCTGGCCACGCAGTTCTCGCCGGATCTGCTGTTCCCGCTGGACAACCTGGCCGGCGGGGTCAGGTCCAGCGCATTCCCGGCGATCAACTTCCCAGGCTACATCGGCTACTTGAACCAGACCTACGGCGCGATGCAGACCCGTAACGAAGACAACTTCGTCTACAACGTCGACGAGAAGATCTATTCGACCTACCTGCAGCTCAACTTCCACACCGAGCGCCTGCGCGGCAACGTCGGCGTGCGGGTGGCACGCACCGGGCAGCATGCCGATTCCACCGACAAGGTGACCGCCTACAACGATTATTTCTTCGATGGTGCCGACGGCAATCCGCTGGCCTGCCAGCAGGGCGCGGCCATGCCTGCGGGCGCGCCGGCCGATACCTACTGCGGTACCGAAGGCTATTGGCGGCTGTCCGACACCGAGCAGCGCACCGAGTCGTTCGTGGTCAGTGCGCTGGACCGCAAGTACACCGACGTGCTGCCGAGCTTCAACCTGGCCTACGACCTGACCGAGAACCTGCTGCTGCGCGCGGCGGCGTCGAAGGTGATCGCGCGGCCCAGCTACAACGCCATCGCCGCGCCCGGCAGCCTGGAGTACTACAGCCCGGAATACGTGGCCGACCGACGCCTGACCGGCGGCGCCAGCGAGCAGGGCTGGTACGGCTCGGGCAGCAACAAGAAGCTGGAGCCGTACAAGGCCAACCAGTTCGACCTGGGGCTGGAGTGGTACTTCCAGCCGGGCTCGGTGGCGGGCCTGGGACTGTTCCGCAAGAACGTGGAGAACTTCTCGGTCGATGTGATCAGCGACGTCAACATGCTGATCAACGGCCAGACGGTCACGGTGCAGAACTACAGCACCAAGGCCGGCGGCCAGGACGCGGTCTCGCAGGGCGTGGAGCTGTACGCGCAGCACACGCTGCCCTCCGGCCTCGGTGTGCAGTTCAACTACACCTACAACGATGCCAGCAAGGCCGCGGTGCGGCTGGAGGATGGCACCGAGGTCGGCAAGACCTCGATGCCGGGCAGCGCCAAGAACCAGACCAACCTCACCGTGTTCTACGAGACCGACCGGCTGCTGCTGCGCGCCTCGTACAACCGTCGCGGCGAACTGGTGCAAGGCCTGGTCAACGGCTTGAACGTGTACGAGGAGCCGTACTACCAGATCGATCTGAATGCGGCGTACAACATCACCCCGGCGCTCAGCCTCACCGCGTCGGTGCTCAACCTGACCAAGCAGGAGTCGCGCCAGCACCTGGGCGACGACACCCGGGCGCGCTTCTACACCGGCGGCTACGCCGGGCGGTTGGCGTACCTGGGGTTGACCTACAAGTTCTAAGCTAGCGCGTGTCGTGCCCATGTCTGCCGCGCGGCGGATGGCATGGGTGCGACGGTCCGGCGATGGCCGGGCCACCGTTTTCGCCGTCCACGACCGCGCCGTCGCGCCGGTCGCGGTCGTTCACCACAGGACCCATCGCATGACGCGTTCCCCGTTGCCTTCCCTGCTGCGCACGCTCGCTCTGTCCTTGCTGCTGGTGACGCCGGCACTGGCCGCCGCGCCGCGGCTCAGTGCCGAGGTCAACACCTTCATCGGTAGCAAGGACGACGGCAACACCTTCCCGGGGGCGTCGGCCCCGTTCGGGATGATCCAGGTCAGCCCGATCGGCGCGCACTACGCCGGCTGGCGCTACGACGATCCGCAGATCCGCGGCTTCGGCCATTCCTTCCTGTCCGGTGCCGGCTGCTGGGAGCAGGGCGGCCAGGTCTCGGTGCTGCCGGTGACCGGGCGTATCGGTCCCGGCGGCGCGTTCGATACGGGCGACCCGAAGGCGTTCGACCACGCCCGCTATGGCGCGCACTACCAGCACGACGGCGAGCGCGGCCAGGCCGGCTACTACAAGGTGCGGCTGACCGATTACGGCGGCATCGACGCCGAAGCCACTGCGCTGACCCGCGCCGCGGCCGAGCGCTACACCTTCAGCACCTCGGGCGAGGGCCACGTGCTGGTCAACATCGGCCAGGCCAACGCCCGCCACACGGTCACCGGCAGCACCCTGACCGTGGTCGGCGACCGCGTCGTGGAAGGCAAGCTGGTGACGCAGAGCTTCTGCGGCGGCCACCAGTACACCACCTGGTTCCGCCTGGAGTTCGATCGCCCATTCAAGGCGTTCGGCACCTGGGGCGAGGCCGGCGGCGTGCCGGGCTCGCGCCATGGCATGGAGGGCGAGGGCAAGCCCAGCGGCGCGTGGCTCACCTTCGACCTGAGCAAGGGCCGCGCGGTGACCGCCATCTCGGCGATCTCGCACGTGGACGCCGAGGGCGCACGCAACAACCTGCGCCGCGAAGGCATGGTCAATGGCCGCCTGCTCGGCTTCGATGCGATGCGCGCCCGCGCGCAGCAGGCCTGGGACAAGGAACTGGCCAGCGTGCGCGTGCAAGGCGCCAGCGGCGACGACCGCGTGGTGTTCTACACCGCGCTGTACCACGCGCTGCTGCAGCCGCTGACCGGCAGCGACGCCGATGGCCGTTACCGCGGCTACGACGACGGCATCCACCACGCCGACGGCTGGATCTACCACGAGTTCTTCTCGCTGTGGGACACCTATCGTGCGCAGAACCAGTTGCTGGCGTTGTTGCGGCCGCAGCGCGCCGCCGACATCGGCCGCTCGATCCTGGCGATCGATGCACAAGGCGGATGGCTGCCGCGTTGGGGCTATGCCAACTTCGAGACCAACGTGATGACCGGCGATCCGGTCACGCCGTTCCTGGTCGACCTGTGGCGCTTCGGCGCGCTGCAGGGGCGCGAGGCCGAGGCCTACACCGCACTGCGCCGCAATGCGTTCGAGATGCCGCCGTTGAATTCGCGGCACGCGGGGCGTTCCGGCAATGCCAACTACCTGGCGCAGGGTTTCGTGCAGTACGACCGCGCGTTCCCGTCCAAGGGCATGGATGTCGACCCGCACCACGGCGGCTCGGCGACGCTGGAGTACGCGCTGGCCGATTGCGCGCTGTCGACCATGGCCGGTGCGCTCGGTCATGCCGAGGACGCGGCCGTGCTGAACCGCCGCGGGCGCAACTGGCATTCGATCTGGGATCCGTCGGTGCGCGATACGCAGACCGGCTTCACCGGCTTCCCACGGCCGCGCACCGAGGACGGGGCCTGGTACACGCCGCCGGACGGTCATTACGACCCGCGCTCGCAGCATGGCTTCCACGAGGGCACGGCCTGGCAGTACCAGTGGCTGGTGCAGCAGGACGTGCCGGGCCTGGTGGAGGCGATGCACGGGCCGGAACAGACCGCGCGGCGCCTGGATACCTTCTTCGCCTACGACGCGTTGCTGGCCGATCCGGCCGGCGCCGCACGCAAGGAGTGGGTGATGGGGCCGTACAGCTACTACAGCCAGTTCCGCTACAACCCCAACAACGAGCCTGACCTGCATGCGCCGTGGATGTACACGCTGATCGGCCAGCCGTGGAAGACCAGCACCGTGCTGCATGCGGCGCAGACGCTGTTCACCAATGCGCCCAACGGCGTCACCGGCAACGACGACCTGGGCACGATGTCGGCGTGGTATCTGTTCAGCGTGATGGGCCTGTATCCGGCGGTGCCCGGCACCGGGCAGTTCCTGCTGCACGCGCCGCGCTTCTCGCGCATCGAACTGGACGTGGGGCCGGGTCGCACGCTGCGCATCGATGCGCCGCAGGCCGGCGACGGCAAGCTGCGCTACGTCGGTGGCGTGTCGCTGGATGGCCGCGCGCATGCGCCGGTGTGGCTGGATTGGGCGCAGTTGCGCCAGGGCGGCCGCCTGCGCTTCGACCTGCGCGATGCGCCGCAGCCGCAGGGCTGGGGCACGCAGCCGCAGGACCTGCCGGTGTCGCCGTGCGCCGCGCCGGCCACCCCCACCGCCAGCCTGGGCTGGCGCTGAGTCCCTGCGGTCTCGCGGCGGCGGCGTGCAGCCGATGGTTTAGGCTGCGCGTCTCGTCCGAAGGGAATCGATCCGATGCGCCAGAAGCGTCCATCCCGTGCCGGATCCGCAGGCTCCAAGCCGACCAAGGCAGCCAAGATCGCGCCGCGCAGGGCGGCGCCGGCGGCGGAGCGCGCGGACAAGGCGAGCACGGCCACAAAGACCGCACCGGCCGCCGCCGCACGCGACCGCCAGCGGGTGGTGACCGTCACCGACATCGCCGATGCGGTCGGCGTCTCGCGCGCGACCGTGTCGCTGGTGCTGCGCGGCAGTCCGCTGGTGCATGCCGACACCCGTGCGCGGGTGGAAGCGGAGCTGAAGCGGCAGCGCTACGTCTACAACCGCGGCGCCGCCAATCTGCGCCGGCGCACTTCGACCTGCGTGGCCCTGGTCATCAACGACCTGGCCAACCCGTTCTTCGCCGAGTTCGCCGCCGGCGTGGACGAGGCGCTGGGCGAGCAGGGCTACGTGACCCTGCTCGGCAGCACCGGCGAATCGCCCGCACGGCAGCAGGCCGTGCTGGCCTCGCTGATGGAACACACCCCGGCCGGGGTGATCCTGTCGCCGGCCGAGGGCAGCGACGCCGCCGAACTGCACACGGTGCTGGACGCACGCGCGAACGTGCTGCTGTTCAACCGCGAACTCGCCGGTGCCGACGACTGGGGTTTCCTCGGCCTGGACAACCAGCGCGGCGCGCAACTGGCCACCGAACACCTGATCGCGCTCGGCCACCGCCGCATCGCCTTCTATGGCGGCCATGCCGACTCCAGTTCCTGCCGGCAGCGTCGCGCCGGCCACGCGCAGGCGATGCGGCAGGCCAGGCTGCCGGTCGACCCGGCCTGGCTGATCGAGTCGGCGCCCAATCGCCTGGAAGCGGCAGCGCGCCACGGCGAACTGTTCGCCCACGACGCGCCGCCCACGGCAGCGGTCTGCTACAACGACACGGTCGCGCTGGGCCTGATGCTGGGCCTGCTCGCACGCGGCATCCGCCCCGGCCAGGACTTCGCGATCACCGGCTTCGACGACATCCCGGAGGCTGCGGTGAGCACGCCCGCGCTGACCACGCTCGCCGCGCAACCGCGCGCCCGTGGCCGCCAGGCGGCGCAGCTGGTGCTGGAGCGGCTGGATGCGGCCGTACCGCCGCGCAGGACGATCGTGCCGGTGCGCCTGTCGGTGCGCGAGAGCAGTGGCGCGCCAGTCACGCGTACGCGCAGCTAGCACTGCGAACGCGGCTGCGGCCGCAGCGACGATGCGCGATGGCACTCGGCGCGGGCAGTGCCATCGCGACGCCCTCTAGACAGAGGCGGGCAGATAGTGGGTCGCACCCTCACAGCGGCGCGTTCAGCGGGTTCGTGCTGAGCGAGCGCTTCGCCCCCTTTTTCCTTTCGTCGAGAGCCGTCTCATGCATCTGCAGACTGCACCGCGCCGTTCCGTGGTGGCCAACGCCTTCTACGGGCTGCTCAATCCCATCCCGTTCGGCTGCTTCGTCGCCGCGCTGATCTTCGACATCGTCTACGTCCGTAGCGGGGTGATCCTGTGGACCAAGGCGGCGGCCTGGCTGATCGCGATCGCGCTGGTCATCGCCATCGTGCCGCGCCTGATCAACCTGGTGCAGGTCTGGATCACCGCGCGGCGCTCCACGCTGCCGGTGGAGCGGCTCGACTTCTGGCTGAACCTGCTCGCGATCGTCGCCGCCATCTTCAATTCCTTCGTGCACAGCCGCGACGCGTATGCGGTGGTCCCGGTCGGGCTCTGGCTTTCGATCGTCACCGTCGCGCTGTTGGCGATCGGGCATGTGCTCATCGCCATCCGCACCACGCCGCGCGAGGGTTACGTTCATGGCTAAGCGCCTGTGCCTGTCCGTTTTCGCGCTGAGCGGCGCAGTGGCCCTGGCCGCCTGCGGCGGCAAGGCCTCGCTCGAGCCGACCCAGCAGGCGGGCAACGCGCCGCCGCTGCCGCAGCCGCGCAACTTCCTGCTGCCGCCGATGCAGGTTCCCGAGGGTGTGGGCTGGAAGGAGGGGCAGGCGCCCACGGTGGCGGCTGGCCTGAAGATCGAGAAGATCGCCGGCGGTCTGCAACATCCGCGTCAGCTTTACGTGCTGCCCAACGACGACGTGCTGGTGGTGGAGGCCAATTCGCCGGGGATGGAACCCGTCACCACGCCCAAGCAACTGATCGCGGGGCTGGTCCAGAGCCGCTCCGGCAAGAGCGCCAAGGGCGGCAACCGCATCACCCTGCTGCGCAGGACCGCGGACGGCAAGTGGGAGCAGCATACGTTCCTGAAGGGGCTGCACTCGCCGTTCGGGGTGCAGCTGATCGGCGATGCGCTGTACGTCGCCAACACCGACAACATCATGAAGTTCCCCTACGTCGCCGGCCAGACCGAGATCACTGCGCCCGGCACGCTGTTCGCCGATCTCCCGGGCACGATCGAGCACCATTGGACCAAGGCGCTGCTGGCCAGCCCCGACGGCCGCAAGCTGTACGTCGGCGTGGGCTCCAACAGCAACATCGGCGAGAACGGGCTGGACGTGGAGTACCGCCGCGCTGCCGTCCTGGAAGTGGACGTGGCCACGGCCAGCAGCCGCATCTTCGCCTCAGGCATCCGCAATCCGACCGGGCTGCAGTGGGAGCCGCGCACCGGCAAGCTGTGGGCGATCGCCAACGAGCGCGACGAGATCGGCGCCGACCTGGTGCCCGACTACCTGACCTCGGTGCAGGACGGCGGCTTCTATGGCTGGCCGTACAGCTACTACGGACAGAACGTGGATGTGCGGGTCAAGGATCAGCGCCCGGACCTGGTGGCCAAGGCGATCAAGCCGGATTACGCGCTGGGCTCGCATGTGGCCGCACTCGGCCTGTGGTTCTCCCGCGGCGATGCGCTGCCGGCGAAGTACCGCGAGGGTGCGTTCGTGGCCGAGCACGGCAGCTGGAACCGCTCGCCGCTCAGCGGCTACCAGGTGGTGTACGTGCCGTTCCAGCAGGGCCGGCCGGTCGGCCCGCCGCAGACCGTGGTCAGCGGCTTCCACTCGCAGGACGAGTCGCAGCTGTTCGGCGCCCCGGTCGGCCTGGCGCAGGACAAGGACGGCGCGTTGCTGATTGCCGACGATGTCGGCAACAGCGTCTGGCGCGTGCGCTTCTGACCGGTCGCACGACGCCGCCCACCGGTATGTGGGTGGCGTCGTCTGTACGCGATGCCGCCTCGCCGCGGTACGGTCTGTGGATCGCCCCGGCGCGCGGCTGGATGGCGGAACAGCACGGACATGGGGATTAGAGCCGCACGTCCACCGGCTCGCTTTCCAGCGCCAGCACGCCGAACACGCATTCGTGCACGCGGTAGAGCGGTTCCTGCGCGACGAAACGCTGCAACGCTTCCAGGCCCAGCGCGAACTCGCGGATGGCGAGCGACTGCTTGGTGCGCAGACCTCGCTGGCGTAGTCGATCGAGGTTCTGTGGTTCGGTGTATTCGGGTCCGTAGATGATGCGCAGATACTCGCGGCCGCGGCACTTGATCGCCGGTTGCACCAGCCCGCGCTTGCTGCGCGCCAGGCCTTCGACCGGCTTGATGACCATGCCTTCGCCGCCCTGTGCGGTCAGTGCCTCCCACCAGGCGATGGCGTCGGCCACGCTGGCCTGGTCGGCCAGGTCGACGAATACGTGCCGGGTCAGCCGCACCAGCGATTCGACGTCGGCCAGGCGACGGGCGATGTCCAGGTGCCAGCGGTGGTCGCGCTCCAGGCCGACCACGCCTTCGCAGGCCAGCACGTGGAACGGCGCGATCTTCAGATCCTCCAGGCCGTTCACTGCCCAGCAGTAGCGGCGGTAGGCGTCGACGAAGCGGCTGGCGTCGCCGTGGCGCGCCTGCGCCTGCTGCTGCCAGGACTGTACGTCGAGGCCAAGCGCGGCAGCCGCGTCCAGCCAGGTGCGGGCGGTGGCAAGCGCCGCGGTGGCGGCGGCGCCGGTCGGTGCGTACTGCTCGCGCAGCAATTCCTGGGCCTTGGCCGACCACGGCAGTAGTTCCGCATCGAGCACGATCCAGTCGGTATGCAATTCCTCCCAGAGGCCCGCGCGCTGCAGTGCCGCGTCGAGGCGGTCGAGCAGGGCGTTTTCCAGTTCGCGCTCGCCGAAGAAGCGGCGGCCGGTGCGGGTGTAGACGACGCCACGGCCGTCGTCGCCGATGCCGAAACGTCGCTGCGCGACACCGGCATCGCGGCACAGCACGACGACCGCACGCGAGCCCATGTGCTTCTCTTCGCACACCAGCGTGGCGATGCCTTCCTGGCGATAGAAGTCGAGTGCCTCCTGCGGGCGTTCGAGCAGGTCGCCGGACTTGGCGGTCTCCGGCGGCGCCATGGTCGGCGGCAGGTACACCAGCCAGCGCGGATCGATGGCGAAGCGGCTCATCACCTCCAGCGCGGCGATGCTGTTCTCCTCGCGGATGGTGACGCTGCGGAAGGCGCGGGTGTCGATCACGCGCTTGCCGGCGACATCGTCCAGGTCGAGCAGCAAGGCCTCGCGCGGCGTGGTGGCCGTGGCACTCGTGTCCTCGGCCGGAAGCAGCGGCTTGACCGGCGCGTAGTACTCGCGCGCGGCCGCGACCGACACCAGGTCCTTCTCCGGATAGCGCAGCGCGGTGAGCTTGCCGCCGAACACGCAGCCGGTGTCGAGGCAGATGGTGCGGTTGACCCATTCCGGCTCCGGCGTCGGCGTGTGGCCATACACCACCATCGCCGGGCCGCGGTAGTCGCGCGCCCAGTCGGAACGGACCGGCAGGCCGAACGCGTCGATCTCGCCGGTGGTCTCGCCGTACAGCGCGAACTCGCGCACGCGTTGCGAGGTACGACCCTGCAGTTCCTGCTTGAGACCGGCGTGGGCGACCACCAGCTTGCCGTCGTCGAGCACGTAGTGGCTGACCAGCTTGTCGATGAAGGCGGCGACCTCGCGGCTGAACTCTTCCGGCTCGGCCTGCAGTTGCTCCAGCGTCTCGGCCAGGCCGTGGCTGATGCGCACGTCGCGTCCGGCGAGCTTGCGCTGCAGCTTCACGTCGTGGTTGCCGGGCACGCACAATGCGGTGCCGTTGCCGACCATGTGCATGACCAAGCGCAGCACGCCGGGTGAATCCGGACCGCGGTCGACCAGGTCGCCGACGAAGACTGCCTTGCGTCCTTCCGGCGCGGCGACCTCGGGTGCCTCGCGGGTGCCGCCGACGGTGTAGCCCAGGCGGTCGAGCAGGGCGACCAGTTCGTCGCGGCAACCGTGCACGTCGCCGATCAGGTCGAACGGCCCGTGCTCCTCGCGGCGGTCGTTCCAGACCTTGATGCGTTCGATCGCGGCGGCCGCCACGTCCTCCACCGAGCGCAGCACGCTGACGTGGCGGAAGCCCTCGCGCTCCAGACCGCGCAGGCCCTTGCGCAGCGCCTGCTGCTGATTGCGGATGACGTGCGGGCCGAAGTTGCGGTCCGGGCGCGCGCTGTTGCGCTCCTGGCACACGCGCTCGGGCAGGTCGAACACGATGGCGCAGGGCAGGACATGGAACTCGCGCGCCAGTTCGACCAGGCGCTTGCGGTCTTCCGGACGCACGTTTGTCGCGTCGACGACGGTCAGGCGGCCGGCGGCCAGGCGCTTGCGCGCGATGAAGTAGAGCACCTCGAAGGCGTCGCCGGTGGCGGTCTGGTCGTTCTCGTCGTCGGCGACCAGGCCGCGGCAGACGTCGGAAGAGATCACCTCGGTCGGCAGGAAGTGGGTGCGGGCGAAGGTGGACTTGCCGCTGCCCGACGGGCCGATCAGGGCGACCAGGCTGAGCTTGGGAATGCGTATCGTCATGAGGGTGCCGAAAAGGGTCAGGCCACGTCGCGGGTGAACACCGCCATCTGGGTCGGAGGACCGACCTCCGGATCGTCCGGGCCGATGGGGGCATGGCGCACGCTGTAGCCGTTGCGCTGCGCCACGCCGTCGGCCCAGGTACGGAATTCCGCACGCGTCCACTCGAAGCGATGGTCGGGGTGGCGGAAACGCCCGGCGGGCAGGGTCGGAAAGCGCACGTTGTACTCGCTGTTCGGCGTGGTGATCACCACCGCCGGCGGCCTGCCGAAACCGAACAGGGCGCGCTCGAATGCGGGCAGGCGCGGCGCGTCCATGTGTTCGATCACCTCGATCGCGCAGGCCGCATCGAAGCCTTCGATACGCCGATCGCGGTAGGTCAGCGCGCCGTGGGCCAGGGTGATGCGCTGACGCTGCAGCGGCGGCAGACGTTCCAGGTGCAGCCGATCGGCGGCATGATCCAGCGAGCGCAGCGACACGTCGATGCCGAGCAAGTGCTCGATCTGTGGCTCCTTGAGCAACAGGCCGAGCAGGCGGCCTTCGCCACAGCCCAGGTCGACCACCCGCCGCGCGCCGAGGGTGCGCAGCGCCTCGACCACGGCCTGCATGCGCTGGTCGTTGAGGCTGAGCGGACGTTCGATCGCGTCCTCGGCCGCTTCCTTGCGCTCTTCCTGCGCGTCGATCGCCTCCTCTTCATCATCGAGCAGGCGTGCCAGCGCCGCACGCACCAACGGCTTGTGGCGGCGCAGGTAGCGGCCGACGATCGCCTCGCGTTGCGGGTGTGCGGACAGCCAGGTACCGCCCTTGTCGAGCAGCTTCTCGATTTCGTCGTGGCCGACGTAGTAGTGCTTGTCGCCGTCGATGGCCGGCAGCAGCACGTACAGATGGGTCAGCAGGTCCTGCAGGCGTACGGTTCCGGCGAGCTGCAGGCGGACGTACGGGCTGTCGCCCCACTCGGGAAAGCGCGGATCCAGCGGCAGGCGCTCGACCGTCACCGTATAGCCAAGCGGCTCGAACCAGGCATGCAGCACCTGTTCGCTGCCGCGACACCGCAGCACGGGGATCTCCGCCTCCAGTGCAATGGCCGTGTCCGCCAGCGCCTGGCGGCTCCTGCTGGTGCCGGCCATGGCGGTGCCGAACACGCGCTTGAGCGCGACCGAGAGGAACGAACTGGCGACGTACGGGCGGTCGTTGACGTACTGCGACAGGCTGCCTTCGGCCTCGCCGCGCCCGCGCACCAGCCCGACGGGGTCGATGTCGAGCATCAGCACCGCGGTGCAGCGGGTGTCGTCGGCCTGGGGGTAGAACACCCGGGCGGTACCGAACGGCAGGTCGACCTCGTGGGCACGCTCGGGATGCTTGACCAGCAGGTAGCCGAGATCGGTGGCGGGCTGGGTGGTGGTGGAGAGGGACAGCAGCACGGTGATGGCTTCGTGAGAAAGGCCGTGAGTCTAACGTGGTGCCACTGCCGCTGTGCCGCGGCTGTGCGGGTGGGCGGGCGACCGCTGGCGCGGCACGGCGCGAGTGCATGGGGGGCATGGTGTGCGCCGCGGGCGACCCGGCGGCGCCTGCAGGCCGATCATGGATGCGGGTGTCGGCACCCCGTCGCCGCGCCGCGATGTTGCCTTGCTCCGAGCCGCGTTGAACCAGGCATGGCGATGCGCTTGGCAGCGCGGCGCTCAGCCCAAGCGGATCCAGTCCAGCGCCAGCAGCATGTCGATCGCCGCTGCCGCCGGCTGTTGCGCGTTTTCCAATGGCTCGATCGCGTGTGCGTCATTCAGATGGGCAAGAAGCTGCTCGGCCTCGCGCAACTGCCCAGGATGCGCCGCCTGGAGGCGGCGAGCAGCCTGGAACACCGTCATGATGTCCTCGGCGTGGTCGGTGTTCCTGATCCGCGCGAACAACTCCACCGCCTTGCCGATCTCTGCATCGTAGGGCGCGTACGCCGCTGCGAACCGGGCGTGCTCCCGGATGTACTGGGGCGACGCGTGCAGTGCCATCGTCCGCCCCTGCGGCTGTTCCTGCAGCCAGTTGCGGTTGGCCAGGTCGGCCAGGATGGACCGGACATCGCCCTGGCGCGGCCCGCGGCCGGCATTGCCGAACGCCAGCCCGGTCGGCACGCCGAGTTCGGTCATGGCCCAGCAGAGCGTCTGGAACAGCGTACGCCCGATCGGCCGTGCCTCCGATCGGGCCTGCAGCCGCCGCAGCACTTCCATTATCGCGATCCAGCCGGGCTGGGGCGCGACCCGCGTGCCGGTGCCCTCGGCCGACCCATGCGCAGGCTGCGACAGGAAGGCGGACTCAAGCTGCGCCAGCGGCGTGCCGTACGGCGCATAGACCTCGATGTCGACCGGCAGGTGCGCGAGTCTGCGGTAGATCAGCGGACCCACCTCGCTCCAGGCCAGGCCGCCATTGCCGCAGCCCAGCGGCGGCAGGGCGAGGCTGCGCACGTCCCATTCGCGCAGATGCGCGGCGAGGTAGTCCAGCCCTTTCGCGATGTCCTCCAGCCGCGACGGTGAGCGCCAATGGCGCTTGGTCGGGAAGTTGAGAATGCGGATGCCGCTGGCGCCGTCGTACAGATAGGGCTCGCCGATGCGCACGCGGCCTTCCCGGCAGCGCACGGCATAGTCCTCGAACATGGCCGGATAGCGCCGCTTGAATTCCTGCGCGATGCCCTTGCCCATGATGCCGGCGCAATTGACCGCATTCGCGTAGACCTGGGCGTGGCTGGCGAACAGGTCGCCGATTCGTGCCTTGAACATGGTGCGATCCGTCGATGAAGGAATTCCCGCGGCAGTGCTGATCGGTCGCCCGCCATGGGCAGGTCGCGCTGCGTGTGCGGTGCGGCGACATGCATGGCCTGGCCCAGGACAGGCCGACGCGGCCGCGGTGATGACGCGTCAGCGCGTGTGCGCAAGCAGCGTCCTGCAGCGAAAAGGCGGCCATGGCAGCAGCGGGAAGCGCGCGAGCATGCGGCGGCGGCGTCTCATGTCTTGAGATTGGCGAACCTGGGCGGGCGGTGCGGGTTGCATGTGATCGCCGACGCAAGACCCTCCCATCGACGGCAACGATCCTCGGCCGTAGGAACGGCTTCAGCCGCGACGGGTGACCGGTGATGCCTCGTCGCGGCTGAAGCCGCTCCTGCGGAGGCGGCTGCTCTGATGATGTCCTGCGCGGAACAGCAAATGGGTAGCTTGCTGGACGTATATGAATCATATACGATCCATATACATTCGCCACGTCGGAAGCCACCATGGGCATCGTCAACATCGACGACGACCTGCACGACCAGCTGCGCCGCGCCTGCACGGTGACCAGCCGGTCGATCAATGCGCAGGCCAATTTCTGGATCAAGGTCGGCATGCTGTGCGAGATGAACCCGGAGCTGTCGTTCCAGGACATCGTGGCGCGCGAGTTGCGTGCGGCGGGGGTGCGGCCGCAGGCGGTGACACCGGGGCGGACGTGATCAAGCAGCCGGACGAGCTGGCGCGGCTGGCCGAGTCCGGGCGCCTGTTGGCGCAGGTGTTCGCGCGGCTGGACGGGATGTCGCTGCTGGGCCGCAGCACGCTGGAGCTCAACGACCTCGTAGAGCGGATGATCGTGGACGAGCTGGGTGCGCGGCCGGCGAGCAAGGGCCAGTACGGGTTCCCGTTCGTGCTCAATGCTTCCATCGACGACGTGGTCTGTCACGGTGTGCCGTCGGCCGACGCGGTGCTGCGCAACGGGCAGATCGTCAATCTGGACATCACCCTGGAGAAGCACGGCTATATCGCCGACTCCAGTACCACTTACCTGGTGGGCGAGGTGGCCTATCCGGCGCGGCGCCTGGTGCAGGCCGCGTACCAGGCGATGTGGAAAGGCATCGCCGCGGTGCGTCCTGGCGCGCGGCTGGGCGACATCGGCCACGCCATTGCGCGGCATGCGCGTGCGCACGGCTACACCGTGGTCAAGGAGTATTGCGGCCACGGCATCGGCCGCGCCATGCACGAGGAACCGCAGATCCTGCACTACGGGCATGCCGGCACCGGCCTGGAGTTGCGCGAGGGCATGGTGTTCACCATCGAGCCGATGCTCAACCAGGGGCGCGCGGCGATCCGCTCGCAGCCGGAGCAATGGCCGGTGCACACGCGCGACGGCAAGCTCTCGGCGCAGTTCGAGCACACCGTGGCGGTGACCGCCAGCGGCGTGCAGGTGCTGACCTTGCGGCCCGGGGAAGTGCCGTTGTGCCGGGTGGGGTGAGGACGGCGATCGACGCTGTGGTGTGGATGCGAACGATGCGGCGCAACGATGGGAGACGACCTTCTCGTCATGCCTGGTCGCGTCGCGGCTGAAGCCGCTCCCACAGGGGCTTGCGGCGAGTTGGTCGGGCGCATTGTGGGAGGGACTTCAGTCCCGACGCATTGCGCCATCGGAAAGCACACCGCTTCGCGCATCGCGGCTTAAGCCGCTCCTACTATTAGAGCGACAGCGCCGGTCTAATTCTCAGCCGGTGCATCGCCACCGCGCCGCGCACGCCAGCGCACCACCCGCTCCTGCAGCCCCACCACGCAGACGAAGAATGCAGGCACGAAGAAGATCGCCAGCACGGTGCCGCTGACCATGCCGCCGAACACGCCGGTGCCGATGGCGTGCTGGGTTTCGGCGCTGGCGCCGCTGGCCAGCATCAGCGGCACCACGCCCAGGGCGAAGGCCAGCGAGGTCATCAGGATCGGGCGCAGGCGCAGGCGCGCGGCATTGGTCGCGGCCTCCACCAGGCCCTGGCCGTCGCGGTGCAGTTGCCGGGCGAACTCGACGATGAGGATGGCGTTCTTCGCCGACAGGCCGATGATGGTGATCAGCCCGACCTTGAAGAACACGTCGTTGGGCAGGCCGCGCAGCATCACCGCGGCCACCGCGCCAAGCAGGCCAAGCGGCACTACCAGCAGCACCGACAGCGGGATCGACCAGCTCTCGTACAGCGCCGCCAGAACCAGGAATACCACCAGTGCCGACAGCAGCATCAGCAGCGGCGCCTGCGCAGCCGA
Organism: Xanthomonas sp. NCPPB 3174; assembly: GCF_056725205.1. Lineage (NCBI taxonomy): Bacteria > Pseudomonadati > Pseudomonadota > Gammaproteobacteria > Lysobacterales > Lysobacteraceae > Xanthomonas > Xanthomonas sp. NCPPB 3174. Next base: position 806,414 of record NZ_CM161517.1, read on the forward strand.
CTGCCGCTCCTGCAGCGATTGCCCGGTCCAGGCCAAGGCGAAACCCGGCGGCAGTTGCGCGGCCAGCCGTTCCATTTCGGCCATGGCCGCGCCGCTGGATACGCCGGGTGCGGCGCCGCCGGCGATGCGCACGGCCGGGAAGCCCTGGAAGCGCATCAACTGCTGCGGGGCGTCGGTCCAGCTGGCGCGCACCACTTCGCGCAGCGGCACCATGCCGCCGCCGTCGCTGCGCACGCGCAGGCCCAGCACGTCGTCCAGTTGCATGCGCGACGCGGCGTCGGCCTGCAGGATCACCTGCTGCATGCGCCCGGCATTGGGGAAATCGTTGACGTACAGCGAGCCCATCGCCGCCGACAGCGTGTTGCTGACCGCGGCGAACGACAGGCCCATGGCCTCGGCCTGCTGGCGGTCGATCTCCAGGTGGATGCTCTTGCCCGGCGGCAGGCCGTCGGCATAGACGTCGCTGACCACGTCGCTGCGCGCCGCAAGTTCCAGCAGTTGCGCCTGCGCGGCCATCAGCGCCGCCTCGCCGCGGTTGCCGCGGTCCTGCAGGTACACGGTGAAGCCGGAGGAGGTGCCGAGCTCGTCGATGGCCGGCGGCAGCAGGCTCATCACCGTGCCTTCGGGCAAGCTCGCCATCGCCTGCTGCGCGCGCTCGGCTTCGTCGCGCGCGCTGGCGCCGTCGCGCTGGTTCCAGTCCTTGAGCATGGTGAAGGCCATGGCGGCGTTCGTGCCGGAGCCGGAGAAGCTGAAACCCAGGATCACCAGGTTGGAGGCCAGCGCCGGACGCGTGGCGACATGGCGCTCGAACGCCTTGACCACATCCAGGGTGCGCTCGCTGGTGGCGCCGGTGGGCAACTGGATCGAGGTCATGAAGTAGCCCTGGTCCTCTTCGGGCAGGAACGCCGAGGGCAGCACGCGCATCGCCAGAACCAGCGCCACGCACAGCGCCGCGAACACCGCCATCACCCGCCCGCCGCGGCGCAGCAGCCAGGTCACGCGCGCGGCGTAGCCACCTGCAAGGCGCTCGAAGCTACGGTTGAACGCGCCGAAGAAGCCGCGCCTGGCGTGATGGCCGGGCGCGACCGAGCGCAGCAGGGTGGCGCACAGCGCAGGCGTCAGGGTCAGTGCCAGGAACGCCGAAAACAGGATCGACACCGCCATCGCCAGGGTGAACTGCTGGTAGATCACGCCCACCGAACCGCTGGCGAAGGCCATGGGGATGAACACCGCGGTCAGCACCAGGGTGATGCCTACCACCGCGCCGCTGATCTCGCGCATCGCCTTGGTGGTGGCCTGCCGCGGCGGTAGGCCTTCGCTGGCCATGATCCGCTCGACGTTTTCCACCACCACGATGGCGTCGTCGACGATGATGCCGATCGCCAGCACCATGCCGAACATGGTCAGCACGTTGATCGAGAAGCCGGCCAGCAGCATCACCGCGAAGGTGCCCAGCAGCGCGATCGGCGCGACGATCGCTGGGATCAGCGTGTAGCGCACGTTCTGCAGGAACAGGTACATCACCAGGAACACCAGCACCATCGCTTCGAGCAGGGTCTTGAGCACCTGCTGGATCGACAGCTTGACGAATGGTGCGGTGTCGAACGGGATCGAGTAGGCCATGCCGGCCGGCATGCTCGCGGCCAGTTCCGCCAGCCGCGCCTGCACCGCCTGCGCGGTGCGCAGCGCGTTGGCGCCGGGCGAGAGCTGGATCGCCGCGCTGGTGGCGGCGGCGCCGTTCTCGCGGTTGGAGAAGCCGTAGGACTGCGCGCCCAGTTCCACCCGCGCCACGTCGCCCAGGGTCACCCGTGCGCCGCCGCTGTCGGCGCGCAGCACGATGGCTGCGAACTGCGCGGGCGTGGTCAATTGCCCGGCCACGGTCAGCGGCACGGTCAGGCGTTGCCCGCGCACGGCCGGCTCGTCGCCGAGGCGGCCGGGCGCGATCTGCGCGTTCTGCTGCTCGATCGCCTGCGCCAGCTCGGTCATGGTCAGGCCGTAGGCGATGAGCTTGTCCGGGTCCACCCACACGCGCATGGCCTGCTCGGCGCCGAACAGCTGCACGCGGCCGACGCCGTCGATGCGCCGCAGTTCCTGCACGATGTTGCGGGCCAGGTAATCGTTGAGCGCCACTTCGTCGTAGCGGCCGTCCGGCGAGGTCAGGCCGACCAGCATCAGGAAGCCGGAGGCGGCCGATTCCACCTGCAGGCCGTTCTGTCGCACCGCCTGCGGCAGCCGCGGCTCCACTGCCTTGAGGCGGTTCTGCACGTCCACCTGCGCCAGCTCCGGGTCGGTGCCGGGCTTGAAGGTGGCGGTGATCTGCGCGCTGCCGGCGCTGTCCACCGAGGACTCGAAGTACAGCAGGTTCTTGACCCCGGACAGTTCGCGCTCGATCAGGCTCACCACCGAGTCGTTGAGCGTCTGCGGCGTGGCGCCGGGGTAGACGGCCATCAGCGACACCGAGGGTGGCGCCACCGACGGATAGCGTGCCACCGGCAACTGGCCGATGGCCAGGGTGCCGAACAGGACGATGAACAGCGCGATGACCCAGGCGAAGACCGGGCGTTCGATGAAGAACTGCGGCATGGCGGCGCCCCCGGCTCAATCCGTGCCCGCGGTCGCGACCGCTGGCGGTTGCCACGCGCGTGCGGTCACCCGCGCGCCGGCGCTGAGCCGATCGATGCCTTCGACCACCACCCGCTGCCCGGCCTGCAGGCCGGCGACGACGCGGTAGTGTCCCTGCACCAGCTCGCCCAGTTGCACCGTTGCGCTGCGCACGCGCGCGTCGGCGTCCAGCACCCACACCTGCGCGCGCCTGCCGACATGGGTGACCGCCTGCTGCGGCACGCGCAGCGCCTGCGCGTAGTGGGCGCGCGGCACTCTTGCGCGCACGTACATGCCCGGCAGCAGGCGCCGCTGCGGGTTGTCGACGAGGATGCGCAGCAGCACATCGCCGGTGGCGGCATCGACGTTGATGCCGGAAAACAGCACGCGCCCGCTCAGCCCCGAGGGCGTGCCGTTGCGGTCGAGGATCTGCGCCGACAGGCCGTCGCCGGCGGCGGCCTTTACGCGCGCGGCCGGGTCCAGCGGGTCCTGGTCGGCGGCGGACTGGCGCACGTCGACGTAGACCTGGTCGATCTGCTGGATCACCGCCATTGGTGCGCTGTCGCTGGGCGAGACCAGCGCGCCCTCGGTGAGCAGCGCCTGGTCGATGCGGCCGGCGATCGGCGCATCGACGGTGGCGAAGGCCAGGTCCAGGCGCCGCCGCGCCAGCGTCGCCTGCGCCTCGGCCACCGCCGCGGCGGCCTGCGCGCGCTGCGAGGCGGCATCGTCGTACATCTGCCGGCTGACCATGCTGGATTCCAGCAGCCGCTGCAGCCGGGCGTGCTGCACGTCGGCCAGCACCTGCGCGGCCTGGGCGCGGTGCAGCGCGGCCGCCGCCGTGTCCATCTCGGCCTTGAACGGCGCCGGATTGATCTGGAACAGTGCATCGCCACGGCGCACGTCGGCGCCCTGCTCGAAGAAGCGGCGCTGCACGATGCCGCCGACCTGTGGGCGGATCTGCGCGCTGCGCACCGCGGCCACGCGTCCGGGCAGATCCACGCTCACCGTCATCGACCCCGGCTGCAGGGTCACCGCGGTGACCTGCGCCGGCGCGGCCGCCGGCGGCGGTTGCGTGCCGCCACCGCAGCCGGCCAGGACCAACGCCAGCGCCCCACCGATGCCCAGAGTCCGTCCCTGTTGCTGCATGCCCATACGTCGTGCCTCGTCGCTGCCGCCGCGGATGCGGCGGACGCCAAAGCCGCGCATGGTCGCGGCCGCGGGTTGCGCGGCGTTCGATGCGATGTGGAGATATGATGGAGATCCGCCCGTTCGGGCCGACGCGCCTTCGCTGCCACCATGTCCGTTTCCTCTCCGGGCGCCGCCGTGCCCGCGTCCGCGCCGCTGGTCCTGATCGCCGAAGACGAGAGCGAGATCGCCGAGATCCTCAGCGCCTACCTGGCACGCAGCGGGTTGCGCAGCGCCCACGCCGCCGACGGCCGCGCCGCGCTGGACCTGCACCTGGTGCTGGACCCGGACCTGATCCTGCTTGACGTGCAACTGCCGGCGGCGGACGGCTGGAAGGTGCTGGCCGAACTGCGCCACCGTGGCGAGACGCCGGTGATCATGCTCACCGCGCTGGACCAGGACATCGACAAGCTGATGGGCCTGCGCCTGGGCGCCGACGACTACGTGGTCAAGCCGTTCAATCCGGCCGAGGTGGTGGCGCGGGTGCAGGCGGTGCTGCGGCGCATCCGCGGCAACGGCACCGAGGAGGCGCGCAGCCTGCGCGTGGGCGCCTTCCATGTCGATCTCGACCAGCACGCAGCCAGCGTGCGCGTGGGCGAGCAGCGGCACGCACTGGACCTCACGCTCACCGAGTTCAAGTTGCTGGTGCGGCTGATGCGCGCGCCCAAGCGGGTGTTCAGCCGCGCCGAACTGCTCGACGCCTGCCTGCCGGAAGGCGACACCCAGGAGCGCACCATCGACAGCCACATCAGCAAGCTGCGCAAGAAGCTGGAGGCGCTGGGCGTGCAGGGCACGCCGGCCAGCGTGCGCGGCGTCGGCTACCGGTTCGGAACCGGCGTGTGAGTCGCGCCCCCGGCCTGCGCCGCCAGGTGATCCTGTCGCTGGGCGCGCTGGCGCTGTGGATCATCCTGCTGTCGGTGGTCGGCTCCTACGTGTTCTATGCGCTGGCGGCGGCGTACAAGCCGGACAGCATCTCCGACACCTGGGTGCCCTCGCGCGTGGAGATGCTGTGGATCGGCGCCACCGCGGCATTGGCGGTGGCGATCGCGGTGGCGGTGGCGGTGCGGCTGTCGCGGCGCATCCTGACCCCGTTGAATTCGGTAGCGCACAGCCTGCGCGAAGTGGCCCAGGGCAATTTGAGCGCGCGCGCGAGCATGGACGCGCATGCGCTGGGCGAGACCGCGCAGCTGGTGCGCGACTTCAACGCCATGGCCGATCGCCTGCAGGCGATGACCCGCGAACGCGCGTTCTGGAATGCCGCCGTCGCCCACGAGTTGCGTACACCGGTGACGATCCTGCGCGGGCGCCTGCAGGGCCTGGCCGAAGGCGTGTTCGCGCCGGACGTGGCGGCCTTCGAGAGCCTGCTGCGGCAGGTGGAAGGCCTGAACCGGCTGATCGAGGACCTGCGCGTGTTGAGCCTGACCGACAGCGGTCACCTGGAGTTGCAGCCGGCGCCGACCGACCTGGTCCAGGAAGTGGCCGCGGTACTGCATGCGTTCGACGCCAGCCTGGCCGCGCGCGGGCTGCTGCTGGAACCCGCGCTGGCGCTGCGCACGCCTGTGCTGTGCGATGCGGTGCGCATCCGCCAGGCACTGATGGCCTTGCTGGAGAACGCGCAGCACTACGCCGAGCCGGGCCCGCTGCGGGTGGGCGTGCAGGCCGACGCGGGCCAGTGCGTGCTGTTCGTGGAAGACAGCGGCCCCGGCATCGCGCCGGAAATCGCCGCGCGGGTGTTCGATGCGTTCCGCCGCGGCGATCCCTCGCGCTCGCGCAAGAGCGGCGGCAGCGGCCTGGGCCTGGCGGTGGTCAAGGCCATCGCCGTGGCGCATGGCGGCGACGCGCTGTGCTTGCCTGCCGGCAGCGGGACGCGGTTCGAGGTGCGCTGGCCGCTGGCGTCGGCGGAGGCCGCGCCGCGCTAGGCGCGTGGCCTCAGGCTGAGGGTGCGTCGCCGGATACGCGCGACGCGCGCCCCGGCAACATGCGGGTCAGTACATCGTCGCGCCGTACCCAGTGATGGAACAGCGCGGCGGCCACGTGCAGCAGCACCACCACCCACGCGATCCATTTGCCGATGAAGTGGTGGATCACGTCGATCGGCGCTTCGAACGCCTCCCAGCTGAGGTGCCAGGTGCGGCTGATCCAGGCGAACAGCGCCGTTTCGTTGAAGCCGGGAATGCGGAACAGGCCGACATCGGTCGGTGCGCCGGTGCCGATGTAGCCGGTCAACGGCATCACGATCAGCAGCGCATACAGGCCCCAATGCGCCAGGTGCGCGAGGCGGTGCTCCAGCGCGGAGCCCGGCGGATCGTCCGGTTGCACGTCCAGCCAGCGCCACAGCAGCCGCGGCAGCACCAGGAATCCCACCAGCAGGCCCAGCACCCAGTGGATGTTGAGCACCGGCAGCGAGGTGTCGGAGGTGTCGTCCATGAACCAGATGACGTAATACACCACCGCATACGCGCCGATGAAGGCGGCCGCGGTGGTCCAGTGGAACAGCTTGGCGAGGGCGCCGAAGCGCTGTGCAGTGTTGCGCCAGTGCATGCGTTTGATCCAGTACGGGGCGAGGTAGGGCGTTGCGCGCTCAGCGGGTGCGCAGGCTGTCGAGCAGCCGGTCCAGTGCGTGGAGCGCATCGGCCAGCCGTGCATGCAGGTCGGCGTCCGGCTCGGCGATCCAGAACGCCGCCTCGGTGATGGCGCCATAGAGCATGCGTGCCATCACCCCGGCATGCAGTGGCACCACCGTGCCGGCGGCGATCAACGCGTCCAGCGCGTCCTGCAGCGCGGCGATACCTACCGACTGCGCCGCAGGCGGCACGTCGCCGAACACGGCGCGCGCGTCCTGCAGGATGATCCGGCGAATCTCCGGTTCCAGCGCCAGTTCCAGGTAGGTGCGGCAGCGGCGGCGGAAGCCGTCCCACGGTGTCGGCGCGGCATCGGACACCGCCTGCAGGCGAAGGCCGACTTCGGCCTCGATCTGCTCGATGACCGCGATGAGCAGGCCGTCCTTGCTGCCGAAGTGGTGATACAGCGCGCCGCGGGTGAAACCGGCCTCGGCGGTCAACACGTCCATCGAGGTGTGTGCGAAGCCGTGTGTGGCGAACGCCTGCCGGGCCGCGGCCAGCAGGCTGGCGCGGGTGGTCTCGATCATCTCGCGGCGGCTGCGGCGCTGGTGCATGGGTGGCCTCATTCACATACGCGACGTACGTTATTTGCGTACACGGCGTATGTCAATGCGTTTGGTTCGGTTTGTGCTGGATGGCCAGGCGCTCTGGAAGCTCGCCGCCTGCACCCCGTTGCACCTTCAAGGCGTGCGGTGCGGGTGGCTTTGCCTATTCGCCGCCAACGCCGCCAAGAGGCGTCCAGTCACTACGGCGCAGACGCCGTGGCGTGTGAGTGCGATGGGGTGCAACTGGATGCTGTAGCAATGGGCCGATCAGACCGGTCAGGATCGACTGGCGCATCCGGTTGTCGTGCGCACGCGACGCGCGTGGTTTGGACGTCGCGTACGCACTACCCAAGTCCTTCACTGCGTCTGTGGTCTGGTGACCGCTGTGCAACCGAATTGGAGTGTCGAATGGACACCACGCTGATGCCCTGGGTCGCCGGACTGTTCGTCCTGCTCATCGCCGCGATGCTGTATCTGGTGACTCGCGCCAAGAAGAACCGCAACCGCCCGGCGCAGGATCACGCCGCCACCAAGAGCGACGTGGACAGCGCATCCAAGCGCTAGCGCGTCTCGGCGGGAGTGGCGGCGACCATTGCCTGCATCCCGGTCAGGCGTCCGTGTCGATCGGTGCGAAGCGCAGACGGCGCACGCCGTCGACCTCCACCTGCTCGACGAACATCGGATATGGCCGCACCCACAACTCGCCTTCGCCGTACAGCGGCCGGTACAGCACCAGCGGTTCCAGCGTCTCGCTGCTGCGGACTACGCCCAGTACCTCGTATTCTCCGCCCTTGAAGTGACGGTAGCGGCCCTGGGCGATGGAAGGCAGGGGGCTGAGGTCGCGCATGACGGAGTCCTGTTGGGCGGGGGAGCGCGAGTGTAGCTGGCTACGTCTGCGCGCTCTCGGCGTCGCGAGGGCGAATTGCGCGGACCGCGACGGTTCGCCGCTTCGTCTGGCCCACGGAAAGCATCTCTCGTAGGAGCGGCTTCAGCCGCGACGGGCGTTCCCGATCATGCCCGTCGCGGCTGAAGCCGCTCCTACAGGGTGGCTCCCAGACAATCAGACAACCGGCGCTCGAGAGACCTCGTCCATCGTAGCCAGCACGCTGTACGTCGGCGCGGGCGCAGCGCTCATGTTGCGCATGACCCGCAAGCAGATGACCGGCGCGTCGTTGGGCGCCCGGCCCGCGATGTCATTGCCGAGGATGTCGGGTGGACGATGTCCGCCGCTGTACGCCGTGTGCAGGTTGATCGAGCGCGCGCAAAGGTTATGGCGCCAAATCGGCGAAGTCGAACGCCTGCCCGGGCTCGGCCGCGACGAAATCCACTGCGGCGATGCCTGCCAAGTGCAGTGCAGCGGCCAGCGCTTCGCGCGGCGCCTCACGGCCTTCGTCGGTGAGCTGGAAGGTGCCCCAGTGGATGCCGAGTGCGCGCCGTGCGCCGGTGTCCTGGAAGATCCGCACCGCTTCGGTCGGGTCGATGTGCTGCGGCGCCATGAACCAGCGCGGCGCGTAGGCGCCGATCGGGATCAAGGCCACGTCGGGCGCGCCGTGCCGGTCGCGGATCTCGCGGAAGATGGCGCCATCGCCGTAGCCGGTATCCCCCGCGAACCACACCGATCCCCGCGCGGTCTCGATGAAGAAGCCGGACCACAGCGCCATTCTGCGGTCGGCGATGCCGCGGCTGGACCAATGGTTGGCGCGGGTCAGCGTCGCCGTGGCGCCCCCGCCGATGGGCAGCCGGTCGTGCCAGTCGCCGGTGGCGATGCGCGCATCGGGCACGCGCTTGCGCAGCAGGACGTCGTTGCCCAGCGGCATCACGAACAAGGGGTGGTGCGCATCGTGCAGCATGCGCAGGGTCGCCAGGTCGAAGTGGTCGTAGTGGTTGTGGCTCAGCAGCACCGCATCGATGGGCGGCAGGTCCGCGAAACGGATGCCCGGTGCCGTCACCCGCTTGGGCCCGGCGATCTGCGAAGGGCTGGCCCGCCGCGACCACACCGGGTCGGTCAGCAGGTTGAGGCCGCCGGCCTGGATCAACAGCGTGGCGTGGCCGACCATGGTGATGCGCAGGCCGTCGTGCCGCGGCGCAGGCACGGCGGGTGTCACCGCGACCTTTGCGGGCCAGCGCACCGCGCCCATGGCGGCCTTCCAGCGCAGGACCTTGCTCAGCGCGTTGTCGATGGTGGGCTGGCCGGGGTTGAAGAAGCGTACGCCGTCGAAATGGTCGCTGACGGGGCCGCGGTAGTAGGGGTTGGCCATTGAGGCGCGATCCAGACGATGCAAGGGGGAAGGTGAGGTTACCCGCAGCGGCGCAGGCGTGCGTGCGCGCCTGCCTCGGCTGCCGCGATGCCGGTCCCGGCCCGTGCCACACGCGGCTTCACTTCGGCGTGCCCAGCCCACCCATGTTGAGCATCACCCGCAAGCCGATCACCAGCGCATCGTCGGGCGCGCGGCGCGCCGCGGGATTGCCCAGGATGTCGGGATGGACGATGTACTGCACGTTCGGCACCAGGAACAGCGGTGTCTGCGCGATGCGGTAGCTGTAGTTGAGTTCGAACATGAGTTCGTTGCGCGCGATGTCCGGGGCGGCGCCGCGCTTGCGCAGCACGTCGTTCATGTAGCCCTGCTGGTCTGCACTGAAGCGGTAGTAGTGCGCGATCGCGCCCATGCCGTCGCCGGGCCGCGCCGCGAACGGACCGCTGTAGTACAGGCCGGCGGTGACCTGCAGGTCGTAGACCTGGTGCTTGTCGAACGGGGCGGCGATGTTGCCGAAGGCGACCAGCATGCGCTTGCTCGCCATGCCCTGCGGCCGGTACAGCGCGCGTTCGCCGAGCGCGTAGGCGCCCCAGCGCCCGCCGTCGTACAGGCGCGCGGGGCCGCCGACCAGCCCGCGCAAGCCGCCGGCCTGGTTGTAGCGCAGGTCGCTGTAGTCGGCCGAGTTGTACCAGAGGCCGGCGAGGTAGCGCGGTGCGCCCTTGCCCAGTGCGGGGTCGGGCTCGTAGCCGACCTCGAGCGTGCCCAGCACGCCGGTGCTGTCGGCGGTGCTCCAGTCCAGGCCGTGGTTGTTCTTGCGCTGCGGGTTCAGTTCGAACGCGCCCACCGAGACATAGGTGGCGTCGGGCTTGTAGCGCAGCTTCGCGCCCCAGTTCACGTAGGGAAAGCCGACGAAGCCGCCATCGGCCTGGCTCAATTGGAACGGGCAATCCGATGCACTGACGAAGCGGCAGCCGTAGCGGCTGCGCGCGAACTGCCAGGTGGTGTTCATGCGTCCGGCGACCAGTTGCCAGCGCCCGTCGGCGAAGGTCTGTTCCCAGGTCAGTTGCGCCAGTTGCGCCTGCTGCTGCGGATACCAGTAGCCCTGCACCTTGACGCCGTTGCCGATCTGCCGCTGCGACAGGCTGTCGCCGTAGTACCAGGCGCCGGTGGCGTGTAGCGTGGCGCCGGGAATGCCGAACAGGCGCTGCAGATCCAGGTCCGCGCCGGCAACCACACCGCCGGCATTGCGGTCGCCGCGCGACAGGCCGCCGTCGACGTTGCGCGCGTAGTCGTTGGACCAGACCAGGCGCGGGGCGATGCCGTGGTCGTCCAGCCATTGCGCGGTGTCGGCGGCAATGGCGGTGGCCGGCAGGGCGGCAGCGGCCGCCAGCAACGAGACGCAGGAAAGAGAACGGGACATGGGACGCTCCACGGACGAGACGAAGCACTCGCCGGACGTGCGCGGTGGGTACGCGGCGACGCGGCAGTGCGCGAAGGGAAGACACCTTCCGGTCGTGGAGCCGCAGCATGGCGTCGCGTCCGTCGGCGACGGGCACGCCTGTGTGCAGACCTGTGGGGGGACCGGCAAAGAAACGCGAGGGCAGACTTGAACGCGTTGCGCGGCGCCGAGGCGCACGCCATCGCCGCAGCGGATGGGCCGCGCAACTGCGCGGCCCATCGAGCTGGAGGCAACCCGTGCGGGTCAGCCCACCTTGCCGAGGCCGGCGGCGGCCATCGCCGCGGCGATCTCCTTGTCGGCGCCTTCGGCCAGCGGCAGCAGCGGCGAACGCACCGTGGCGTGGTCGAGCAGGCCGCGCGCGACCAGCGCCCACTTCAGCGCCACCGAGCCTTCCATGTGCGAGCCGCGGTGATAGACGCTCTTGGTCACCGGCAGCAGGCGGTCGTGCAGTGCGCGCGCCTTGGCGTAGTCCTTGGCCTTGCCGGCGGCGATCATCTCCAGCAGCGGCTCCGGGGCGATGCAGCCGTAGCCCACCAATGCGCCATCCACGTCGAACATGGTGTGCAGCAGATACTCGTCGTGGCAGGTCAGCACCGGCACGTGCGGGCGCTCCTTGCGGAACACCGGAATCTCGGTGTCCCAGCGCTTCATGTTGCGCACGCCGTTCTTCATCGCGACCACGCCCGGCAGCGCGGCGATTTCCAGCAACGTCTCCAGGTCGTAGGTGGCCTTGGTCGCGTCCGGGTACTGGAACAGGATCATCGGCAATCCGCTGGCCTCGTGGATGGCCTTGTAGCGGTCCTGCGGCGCGCCTTTCTGGTAACCGAAGCGCAGCCAGCCGTGCGACGGATAGATCAGGCCGGCGGAGGCGCCGGCGGCGACCGCGCGCTTGGCTTCGTCGGCGGCGACGCGGGTGCCTTCCAGGGTGATGCCGGCGATGATCGGGATGCGGCCGTCGACGGCGTCGCGGAACGCGGTGATCACCTTGGCCTGTTCGTCGCGCTCCAGGAAGGTGCCCTCGCCGGCGTGGCCGAGCACGGTCAGGCCCTTGACCCCGTCGATGCCGCCGAGCCAGGCGCCGATGCGCTTGATCGCGGGGTAGTCGACGGCGCCGTCGCGGGTGAACGGGGTGACCGGGGCGGGGACCAGGCCTTTCAGGTCGAGAGTGCTCATGCTCATTTCCTCTTCTTCGGATCAACGGGGGATGGAATCGAACGCGGGGTCCGACGGGGGTGGTGCGGAGGTGTTGCGCGATGCGCCGGCGGCAGTGCCGGCGATGCGCTCAGGGCGACAGCTGTTCCAGCGATTTGCCCTTGGTTTCCAGGGCGAAGCGCCAGGTCACGACGGCGCCGGCCAGCAGCACGGCGGCGAAGGCGGCGAACACGTAGCGGATGCCGAGTCCGGCGATCACCACGCCGACCAGCAGCGGCCCGCAGGCCGAACCCAGGCGCAGCCAGGCGCTGCCCAGTCCGGTGCCGATGGCGCGGATGCGGGTGGGGTAGAGCTCGGCCGAATACAGGTACAGCGAGAAGGTGATGGTCTGCACCGCGGCATAGCCCAGCGCCGCGAACACCAGCACCTGCGGCGCCGAGGTGCCGCCGAGCGCCGCCAGCGCCAGCAGCGGCACCCCGCCGGCCACGAACGCCAGCCCATACCAGCGCTTGCGTCCGACCTTGTCGATCGACAGCGCGCAGGCCACCGCGGCGGCGACGCCGGCCAGCGAGGTGAAGAAGCCATAGGCGATGCTCTGCTGCAGCGACAGCCCGAAGTGCGTGCGGTACAGCGTCGGCAGCCAGGTGATGATGCCGTTGGCCACCAGGTAGGAGCAGAACCACAGGCTCCAGATCACCAGCGTGCGCTTGCGATAGACGCTGCCGAACAGCTCGCGCCAGTCCGAGCGCTGCGCCTTGGGCAGCGCAGTGCGGTCGAACGCTGGCGCCGGCAACGGGCCATGCTGGCGCTCGGCGCTGCGCTCGAGGTCGGCCACGATCGCATCGGCCTTGGCGTAGCGGCCCTTGGAGGCCAGCCAGCGCGGCGATTCGAACATGAAGAAACGCAGCGGAATCATGATCGCCGCCGGGATCAGCCCGACCATGAACATCGCCTTCCAGCCATAGGCCGGCACCAGGAAGTAGCCGATGCCGCCGGCGGCAACCAGGCCCAGCAGGAACATCACCTCGTACAGCAGGAAGAAGCGGCCGCGCTTCTTCGAACCGATCAGTTCGTTGATGTAGGCGCTGGCCACCGGCACCTCGCCGCCGGTGCCGATGCCCTGGACGAAGCGGAACGCGATCATCGCCGCGGCGCTGCCGGCGAACAGGCAGGCCACGTCCATCGACACGAACAGCAGGATGGTGAACAGCAGCACGTGCAGGCGGCCGACGCGCTCGGCCAGCCAGCCGAAGAACACCGAGCCCAGCAGTTGGCCCAGGTAGCCGGCCGACAGGATCGTGCCGATCTGTGCCGGTGACAGCTGCCATTCCTTGGTCAGCACCGGCATCGCGTAGGCGATGGCGATCACCGTGTAGCCGTCGAAGAACGTCGCGGCGCCGACGATGTTGCGCGCCCACCACACCTTGCGGGTGATCGGCAGGCGTTCGAGGCGTGCGCCGATCTCCGCCTGCGCCTCGGCGATGGACGGCGCGTGGGCGGTGGTCGTGGCGGTGGTGGCAGGGGCAGGGGTGGACATGAGCATCGTGGCTGCCTTTCGCAGGACAAGGGGCGCCTGGCGCGGGCGCCGAAGCGTCCACGAGGCGAGACGGACAGGGAGAGCCGGGCGGCGCCCGGGCGGATCAGGTGCTGGGCGCGGTCACGGCAACGCTCCCGCTGGCCTGGATCGCGAAGGCGATGTCCTTGGCGGCCAGCAACGTGGGCTGCAGGGCGGTGTCGAGCAGTTCGGCGTGGCTGGTGCGCACCGACGGCGCGGCGACGCTGATCGCGCCAAGCGGATAGTCGTCCGCATCCAGCACCGGCACCGCCAGCACGCGCAGGCCTTCGGTCAGCATCGACTCCAGGATCACGTAGCGGTCGCGGCGGATGCAGTCGAAGGTGCGCCGCATCGTGGCGATCTCCGGGGTCTGCGGACCATCCACGTCGACCCCGGTCACCCGCGTCACCTCCGCCGGCGCCAAGTGCGCCAGCATCGCCAGGCCGATCGCGGTGCGGGTGCTGGGCACCGTGGTGCCGATGCGGATGTCCACGCCCAGGCGAGTGATGCCGGCGCGCACGCGTTCGATGTAGAGCACGTCCGGGCCCTGCAGCACCGCGAAGCTGGCCGCTTCGTTGACGTCGCTGACCAGCGTGCGCAGCAGCGGCCGCACCACGCTGCGCAGGTCGCGGCGGGCGATGGCATGGAAGCCGAGGTCGAGCACCTTCAGAGTCAGGCGGAAGCGGCGGCTCTCCGGCACGCGATGCACGTAGCCCAGTTCGACCAGGGTGTTGAGCATGCGGAAGGTGGTGCCGGGATCGAGCCGGGCCAGGGCCGCGATCTGACTCAGCGACAGTTCCTCGTGCTCGGACGAGAACGCCTCGAGCACGCGAAAGCCCTTGGCCAGCGACTGCACCGTGCTGCGCAGCTTCTTGTCCCCGGCCTCGTCGCCGTCGTCGGGTGCGGCGCTGGCCGCGCGCTGGGAAATCGTCTTGATCATCTGCAGTTCCTGGAGAACCCGGGGAATCGCCAGCTTGCTGGACCCGCCCGGTGATGTCGCTTGACAAGTGAATTTCGGATTGCGAAAATTATTTCGTAATTTCAAGCCAAGATTCCGCCTGGGCGCTCGATGCGTCAAGTTGCGGCGCAACATGCTGCGTGGGCTATGCGTGCTGCCCGGCGCCACGCCGGTGGCTGCGAAGGCGCCGAAGGCACAGACCGCAGTGGTCGCACGGGCGTGGCGCCAAGTCGTGGCGATGTGCAGCGCAGCCGTCGTCCCAAGGCGCGGCCACGTCTGTCGCGCCAGGTAGACGAACGCGGCCGTGCGCGGCGATGTCAGCCCTGCTGGCAGACATCGAGACGATCGCGCCGATACCGTGATGCATGGCTCGAACGACCCGACAGACGCCGCCCCCGCCGGCGCAGACATGGTGGCAAGGACTCTCGTTCAAGCGCACCGCCGCCGAGGTCTCGGCAGTGCTGGTGGTGATCGGCGCGACCTACGGCTTCGTGCAGTACGTGGAGGTCAAGCCGCTGCAGCGGCAATTGGCCGAGGCGCAGGCCGCGGCATGCAAGTCGGAGGCGGCCGCGTCGTCGGCGATCATGACGCTGCTGCCGGGCGAAAGCCGCACGCTCTTCGACGGTGCGCTGACCGTCGCCAACCTCACGCCAGCACAGGACGACGCCAAGGTGCGGCTGCGCATCGCGCCGTTGGGTGCGGCCACGGTCGACAAGCTTCAGCCGGCCCCGGGAGACCGCTTCCTGGTGCAGGCGCCGGGCCGTGGCCGCTATGCGGTCTACCTGCGTTCCAGCAGCGCGCAGTTCGTGGAACTGTCGATCCTGCGGCAACCGTGAGCGTGGCGCTGGCGCTGCCGCGCCATTCAAGAAATCCCGCGGATGGCCGCCATTGCGGATAGAGAAGCCGTTTCGCCGGAACGGCCGCCGCTCGGGGGAACGCGCATGCTGTCCTTGCCACGCCTGCTGGGTCGCCACCTGGCCAAGTTCCTGTCCAAGCCGCGCCGCCACGGCTCGCAGTTGCCGACCAGCCCGCCGCAGCTGTTGCGCGCCACGCTGCGCAAGGGCGACGTGCTCCTGGTCGAGGGCAACAGCCGCTTCTCCACCGCCATCAAGTACCTGAGCCAGTCCACCTGGTCGCATGCGGCGCTGTACATCGGCGACCACGTGGCCGCGGTTCCCGGCGAAGAAGCGCCGCTGTTCTGCGATGTCGACATCAATGTCGGCGTGCGCCTGGTGGGGTTGAGCGAGTTCGCCGGCCTGCATACGCGCATCTGCCGCCCGGTCGGGTTGAGCGCGCAGGAGATCGAGACCGTGGTGGAGTACATGGTCACGCGGGTCGGCAACAGCTACGACCTGAAGAACATCTTCGACCTGGCGCGCTACCTGATCCGCACGCCGCCGCTGCCGTCGTCGGTGAAGCGACGCTTCCTGGAGCTCGGCAGCGGCGAGCCGACCCGGGCGATCTGTTCGACGCTGCTGGCGCAGGCCTTCGGCGCAATCCGCTATCCGATCCTGCCGGAGATCGACCGTGCGCCGCTGGCGGACGCCGACGCCGCGGAGGACGCGGAAGTCCTGCATCCGCGCCACCACAGCCTCACCCTGCCGCGCGATTTCGACGTCTCGCCGTACTTCAACGTGGTCAAGCCACGCTTGCAGCACGGTTTCGATTTCCATCGCCTGGTGTGGGAGCCGCATGCCGCCACACCGCATGCGGCCGCGACGCCGCTCGATGCGGCGATGGCCTGACGGGGAGCGTCTCCAGCGCAGAACTGTGGTGCGCGTTCATCTTGCGCCACCCGCTGCGGTTCAAGTTCGAATGCCGGTGGGCCGATACAAGAGTCCGTTTTTAGGGTTTTTCCTGACACCATGAATCCCATCCAGTTCCTTCGTCGCCATATCGCCAACCTGCCCATGGCACGCAAGTTCGTCGTGCTGTGCACGTTGATCGCGCTCGGCGTGATCCTGTTGGCCGTTGCCGCGGCACGCCTGCAATATCTCGATTTGATCGACGCGCGCAAGCAGACCGTGAAGACGCAGGTCGACATGGGCCTGAGCGTGATGCAGCACTACGCCGACCTGGCCAAGCGCGGTGAGATGACGCAGGCGCAGGCGCAGGCGGCGGCCAAGGGTGCGCTCGCCGACATGAAGACCAACCGCGGCGTGGACTACTTCTTCATCGTCGACCCGCAGATGCGCATCGTCATGCATCCCAAGCGCGCGGTCGGCACCGACATGAGCGGCTACAAGAGCGACGCCGGCGAGTACGTCTATCGCGATATCCAGACCGCGGTGCGCAGCGGCGACGGCTTCAGCTACTACACCGCGCCCAAGCCCGGCAAGAAAGAGCAACTGCCGAAGATCAGCTACGCCGCGCTGTACCCGCAATGGAACTGGGTGCTGGCGATGGGAGTGTACGCCGAAGACATCCAGGCCGAGGCGATGGGCTTCACCAGGATCCTCACCGTCATCGGCGCGGCACTGGTGGCGCTGGTGGTGGGCCTGTGCTGGCTGATCGCCGGCGCCATCGTCGCGCCGCTGCGCGGCGCCACGCGGACCGCCGAGGCGATTGCCTCCGGTCGCTTCGACAATCCGATCAAGGTGGAGTCGCGCGACGAGACCGGGCAGTTGATGACCAGCATGCAACAGATGCAGACCCAGCTGCAGCGCTTCAACGGGGAGATGCAGACCCTGGTGCGGCTGCAGCAGGGCGAGGACATCAGCCATCGCATGCCGGAAGACTTCCCGGGCGACTACGGCACGCTGGCGCACGGCATGAACACGGCGCTGTTCGAACACCTGGACGCCATCGTCGAGGCGATGGCGATCATGGACGAGTACGGCCGCGGCGACTTGCGCCGCGACATGCGCCGGCTGCCGGGGCAGCGCGCCGCGCTGCACGAGGCGCTGGACGTGGTCAAGGCGAACCTGTCGGCGGTCAACGGCGACATCGCGCGCCTGGCCGATGCGGCCGCGCGCGGTGACTTCAGCGCCCGCGGCGACGAGGCGCGCTACGAGTTCGCGTTCAAGGAAATGGTGGAGGCGCTGAACCGGCTGATGCGTCAGGCCGACAGCGGCCTGGCCGACGTCGGCCGGATCATGGGCGCGATCGCCGATGGTGACCTGTCGCAGCGCGTGGACGTGCGCTACGAAGGCGCGTTCGGCACCCTCGCCGACGCCGCCAACCGCACCGCCGAGCAACTGACCGGCATCGTGCAGGGCATCCAGCGCGCGGTCGGCTCGATCAACACCGCCGCCAGCGAGATCGCCAGTGGCAACAGCGACCTGTCGGTGCGCACCGAACAGCAGGCGGCCAGCCTGGAAGAGACCGCCGCCTCGATGGAGGAGCTGACCTCCACGGTCAAGCAGAACGCCGACAGTGCCCGCCAGGCCAATCAGCTGGTGCTGAGCACCGGCGAAGTGGCCGAGAACGGCGGTCGCGCGGTCGAGGAAGTGGTGGCGACCATGGCCTCGATCAGCGCTGCGTCGGCGCGTATCGCCGACATCATCGGCGTGATCGACGGCATCGCGTTCCAGACCAATATCCTGGCGCTCAACGCCGCGGTGGAAGCGGCACGCGCCGGCGAACAGGGCCGCGGCTTCGCGGTCGTGGCCTCGGAAGTGCGCTCGCTGGCGCAGCGTTCGGCAGCCGCGGCCAAGGAGATCAAGACCCTGATCTCCGATTCGGTGCAGGAAGTGGAACAGGGCTCGACCCTGGTCAACCGCGCCGGCACCACCATGACCGAGGTGGTCGCCTCGGTGAAGCGGGTCACCGACATCATGGCCGAGATTTCCGCGGCCAGCGCCGAGCAGAGCGCGGGCATCGACCAGGTCAGCAAGACGGTGATGCAGCTGGACGAGGGCACCCAGCAGAACGCGGCACTGGTGGAAGAAGCCAGCGCGGCGGCCAAGAGCATGGAAGACCAGGCGGCGGAACTGGCGCGGGCGGTGGCGGTGTTCCGCCTCGCCGGCGGCGCCGCCGTCAGCGCGGCACCGGCCCGAGTGACGAAGCCGCAGCCGGCCAGGCCGCCGGTGCGTGCCGCCGTTGCCGCCTCCAAGCCCAAGCCGGTGACCCCCGTGCGGCAGCCGGCGACCAAGCCACGCCCGATCCAGGGCGTGCCGGCGGACAGCGCGGAGTGGGAAGAGTTCTGAGCCAGTGCGGCGTGGTGGCATCCGCCGCCACGCCGTGTTCGTCTGGTCTTTGCGGGAGCGGCTGCGGTCGCGACGGGCTTTTCAGGGAAGGCTTCGTCGCGACCGACGTCGCTCCCACATTGCATTCCGGGATGCTGGCGAACGCGCGATGACATTGTCGTAGGAGCGGCTTCAGCCGCGACCGGGGCGTGCCCAGGAATCCTGGCCGCGGCTGAAGCCGCTCCTACAAGTGATGGCACCGCCTGGCAGGAGAGGCGCGTCCGCTAGCTTCTTCATCCACTCTTTGCCCGTCGCTGCCTATGGTCGCAGCGACGGCGCGCCGGCATCGCGGCGCGTGGAGGAGAGCCGATTGCATGTTCTGGAAACGCAATAGCCTGTCGATCGTATTGCTGGCGCTGAGCCTGCTGTTCATGGCCGGCCAGGCGCTCAGTGGCCACCAGGCCTATAACGAGGAATTGCGCCAGCAGGGGCTGGCGGTCTTGCCGATGTGGGAGTACCTGCACAGCGGGCATTTCATCGGCGCGCTGTTCGAGAACTGGGAGAGCGAGTTCCTGCAGATGGGCATGTACGTGGTGCTGACGGTGAAGCTGCGCCAATGGGGCTCGGCCGAGTCGCGGCCTCTGGCGCCCGGCGAGGAAGACGACGCCGTCGCGCCCGGCCCGGTGCCGTGGCCGGTGCGCGCCGGCGGCATCTGGCTGGCGCTGTACGAGCGCTCGCTGGCGCTGGCCTTCGGCGCCCTGTTCCTGCTCAGCTTCGTCCTGCATGCGCTGGGCAGCTGGCGCCACGAGGTGGCCGAACAGGCGATGCAGCATCGGCCGCCGCCGTCCTTCTGGGAACACGTCAGCGGCGCGCAGTTCTGGTTCGAATCGATGCAGAACTGGCAGAGCGAGTTCCTGGCCGTGTTCGCGCTGGTGGTCCTGACCATCTGGCTGCGGCAGAAGGACTCCCCGCAATCCAAGCCGGTGCATGCGCCGCACCGGCAGACAGGCGACTGAGCGGGGGTGTGCCGCGAAAGGGGCGATCACCGCCCATGCCCAGACACACGAACGCCGCAATGCTTGCGCATCGCGGCGTTCGTGCGAGGGGACCCGCAATGGCGCGTTAGCGCGCCACGCTGCCCTTGGTCGAGCCGGCGCCGGGGCCGGCGCCCAGGTCGGCGCCCGTGGTCGGGTCGCTGTCCGGTTGCGACAGCGTACGCGCCGCCAGCGCCTGCAACGCGCTCTGTTCCAGTTCGCTCAGACCCACGCTGGGCATGCCGCTGCCGCCATCCACCGCCACCTGGCGATTGCGGTCGGCAATGGACTCCCACTGGCTGCCGCTGTTCCAGGGACCGTGCATGTCGCCATCGCCCTGCGACATGTCGTAGTAGCGATCGGTGAAGGACGGATCGCCCGGCAGCTTGCCCGGCGGGAAGTTCGGCTCGATGGAATACAGCGCCTTTTCGAAGGACTTCTGGTGCGCCACTTCGCGTGTCATCAGGAAGGTCAGCGCATCGACGATGCCGGGATCGTCGGTCACGTTGATCAGCCGCTCGTACACGATCTTGGCGCGCGCTTCGGCGGCGATATTGGAACGCAGGTCGGCGGTGGGTTCGCCGATGCTGTCCACGTACGCCGCGCTCCACGGCACGCCGCTGGAATTGACCAGGGCCGGACCGCCGCCATAGAGGATCTGCTGAGTCTGGCTGGTGTTGTTGTTGCGGGTGAGGTTGCGCATGTCCTCGGCTTCGGCCATGCCTTCGGACAGCACCGCCTTCGGCCCCTGGTTGAGCATGGCGATGATCGAACCGATGATTTCCAGGTGGCTCAGTTCCTCGGTGGCGATGTCGTACAGCAAATCCTTGCGGCCGGGGTCGACCTCGCCGATGGCCTGGGTGAAATAGCGCATGGCCGCAGCCAGTTCGCCCTGCGGGCCGCCGAATTGCTCCAGCATCAGCGAGGCCAGCGCCGGGTCGGGCTGCGCTACGCGCACCGTGTACATCAGCCGCTTGTTGTGCATGAACATGAAAAATCTCCTGGAGTGCCGCCCGAACGTCGCGACGACGCAGTGGCGCGGCCGCTGGCCGCGCGTGGGGGATAGGCGTCTGGGACGCCGCGGTCCGATTTCGCTTCAGCGGACCGCGGCGAGGGCGGTCAGGCCGCCTTGCGCTTGCGCGCTGCTTCTTCGTTGCCGCCCTGTTCGGCGAGCAGGGTCAGCTTCTCGTCGGTGGACTTCTCTTCATTGAGCGTTTCCAGCAGCAGGGTCAGCGCATCGTCCATGCCCAGTTGTTTGGCCATGGCGGCGAGCGTGCCGTAGGACGCGATCTCGTAATGCTCGACCTTCTGCGCACCGCCGATCAGCGCGGCATCGCGCACCGGGCCAGCCTCGATCGAGTCGATCACTTCCTTACCTTCTTCCACCAGGCCTTCCATGGCGGCGCACTTGATCCGCTTCAGGCGCAGGTTGCCTTTCTCGACGATCTGGTCGATGCGTTCGATCTGGCCCTGGGTTTCCTCCAGGTGCGCCTCGAACGCCGCGCGCAGCGCCGGGTTGGTGGAGGCGCGCGCCAGGCGCGGCAAGGCCTTGGTCAGCTGCTTCTCGGCGCTGTAGATGTCCGACAGCTCGTGGATGAACAATTCGTCGATGGTCTTGACGGCCATTGGGAGTCTCCGGTCGGTGATGGATGGTGGTGCTGCTGTGGGGGAATGCGCGCGCGTCGTGTCGTGTGCGACGGCGCTCAGTGCTTGGCGGTTTCGCCTTCGGTGCGCTCGCGCTTCAGGAACGCCAGGATCGTGGCTTCCTGATGTTCGATCAGCCATTCGGCCATGGCGATCTCCTGGTCGAGGATGGCGGCGCAGATGTCGGCGATCTCGGTCTGCCCGGCCTCCTTGGCGGCGATGACCAGGGAGCGGTAGCTGGCGATCTCCATGTGCTCGAAGGCATAGCTCACGCCCAGGCTCTTGGCGACTTCGTCGCTCATCATCGAGTTGCCGGCGGCGTGCACCGACGCCATCACACTGGCGACCGTGCCCTTGATCGTGGGGATCGAGCCATCGAGCATCTCGATGCAGCGCTTGACCTGTTCGGACTGATCGCGGGTTTCGTTGACATGCTGCTCGATGCGCGCCTTCAGCTGCGGGTAGTGCTCCAGGCGACCGGCGGTAGCGGTGAGCATGGTGTTGGCCTCCTGCTCCATCGCATAGGCGTCCTGCAGCCACTTCAACAAGCGTTCGGTGTTGCTTCGGGTCATGGATATCGCTCCAGATGGTGTGCGCGACGCACCTGCATCGCATCGCGCGTCCGTGTGTTTTCCCCTGTGCGATCAACCTAGACCCCTCGCCGTTAGAGCAGTTGCAGCGCAGGGTGAATGCCATGCGAGATGCGGCGTGAGGAGATGTACACGGTGGCGATACGCGTGATGCGCGGGTGCTGCGTGTCTTTCGCGGTCGCGCGCTCATAGGAGCGGCTTCAGCCGCGACAGGCCTTCATGGGAATGCCTGTCGCGGCTGAAGCCGCTCCTACGCGGGAGAGTGCAACGGAACTGTGGCCTGCTACCGAGACAGCAGCAGGCGCAATGCGTGTGTTTGCGTGAGGATCACAGCGACAGCATCAGGGGAAATCCTCTCGCGGCTGAAGCCGCTCCTGCAGCACCGCCAGTCCGCGGCGCTTTTCCCATTCCCGATTCCCCACTCCCGATTCCCAGCCTTACAGCGTCACCGCTCCGCCCGAAATCGTCAGCAGCGTGCCCGAGGTGTAGCTCGAGGTATCCGCGGCCAACAGCACATAGGCCGAGGCCAGTTCCGCCGGTTGCCCGGGGCGGCCGAACGGGGTCTGCTCGCCGAACGTGCGCACCGATTCCTCGTCCATGCCGGTGGGGATGAACGGGGTCCAGATCGGGCCCGGCAGCACCGCATTGACGCGGATCTTCTTCTCGGCGAGCAGGCCGGCCAGGCCGATGGTCAGGTTGGCCAGCGCGCCCTTGGTGGCCGAGTACGGCAGGATGTTGGGCGTGGGCTTCTTCGAATTGACCGAGGCGGTGTTGATGATCGATCCGCCCTCGGGCATGTGCGGCAGTGCCAGCCGCACCAGGTGGAACGGCGCGTGCACGTTGGTGGCGAAGGTCTTCTCCCACTCGTCGAGCGTGATCTCGTCGAAACTGTGGAAGTAGCGCTGGTAGGCGGCGTTGTTGACCAGCACGTCGATGCCGCCGAAGGCCTCGGCCACGGTCTTGATCAGGGTCTGGGCTTGCGTGCGGTCGCTGATGTCGCACGGATGCAGCAGCACGCGCACACCGGCGGCCTCGACCAGCTTGGCGATGCGCTCGGCATCGTCCTGTTCGTCGGGCAGATAGGCGATGGCGACGTCGGCACCTTCGCGCGCATAGGCGATCGCCACCGCCGCGCCGATGCCGCTGTCGCCGCCGGTGATCAGGGTGCGCTTGCCCTGCAGCAGGCCATGGCCGACGTAGCTGTCTTCGCCGTGATCCGGTTTCGGATCCATGGCCTGGGTCTTGCCGGGGAAAGATTGCTGCTGGGCCTTGAAGGGCGGCGACGGGTAATTGGGAACGGCCATGTGCGTACCTCGTTGGGGGAGTGTCCAACGAGGGTGAGCAGGCGTCGGTAAAGCCGGGGCCAAGGCCATGTGCGCGGCATGTCACGACGCCGGCCCATGCACGCGCCGGACAGCGCGCGGCGGCAGCGGGCGCTGCCGCACTGCGCACTCAGCCGGCGGCGAGCGTGCGCGCGCCGACGATGATCATGCGCAGCATCGCGGTGATCTGCCGGATCAGTTCAGGATCCTTCTCCGGCGGCAGGTCCATCGCGGTGGCGCCCATTGCGAACACCAGCCGGGTGATCGCCTTGGACACCAGCGCGGGCTCGTGCAGCGGCGCGCCTTCCAGCGCGGCCAGGCGGATCAGGTCCACGCGCAGTTCGTCCTCGAAATAGTTCAGCTCGCGATCGACCGCGTGCTTGAACGCGTCCGAACCGACCGTGCCCTCGCGTAACAGGACGTGCAGCAGCTTGTCGTCGGCGCGCAACTGTTCCATGAAAGTCTCCACGGAACTGAGGATGATGCTGCGGCGGTTGCCGGCGGCGCGCTGCCGCGCCTGGCCGATGATGGTGCGCAGCGAGCTGCCGGCCAGGTCGATCAGCGCCACCGCCAGTTCGTCCATGTCGCGGAACTGGCGGTAGAAGCTGTTGGGGGCGATGCCGGCCTCGCGGGTGACCTCGCGCAGGCTCAGCGTGGACACGCTGCGGTGCGGCCCGATCAGTTTGAGTGCGGCGGCCAGCAGGTCTTCGCGCGAGATGGCGCCCTTGCGGGCGTTCGGCGTGTCCGCGGACGGGGGAGGGGAGAGCGTCGTCATGGGCAGACCGGGCCAGGCAATGCGGGATGATAGCGTCTTCAATGGATGCACAAGTGTATAGACATCTGTCTCTGCGCCTGTATAGTGGACACCCATGAACGCTGCCCGCCGTCCCGCCAAACTCCGCCCTGCCGCCCGCGCCCTGCGCGCCTGGGTCAAGCCGGACGTGTTCGATTTCTGGTCCACCCGCCTGCATCCGCTGTGGACCTGGCAGCGCCCGCGCGCCCGGCTGGTGCAGCGCGAGGCGGCCAGCAGCGACTCGGTGACCCTGGTGCTGCAGCCCAACCGCCATTGGCGCGGCCTGCGTGCCGGCCAGCACGTGGAGCTGGGCGTGGAGATCGACGGCCGCCGGCTGCTGCGCAGCTACAGCCCCACGCCGTTGCCGGGCGGGCGCCTGGCGATCACGGTCAAGACCGTCGACGGCGGCCGGGTCAGCCAGTACCTGGCCGGCGCGGCGCGCATCGGCGAGGTGTTCGAGCTCGGCCAGGCCTATGGCGAGATGGTGCTGCCGACCGCGCCGCACGGCCGCTGGCTGCTGCTGGCCGCCGGCAGCGGCATCACCCCGATGCGTGCGCTGCTGCGGCAACTGGCCGATGCCGGCATGCCGGCCGACGTCGACCTGCTGTACTGGGCGCGGCGCCACGACCAGGTCTGCTTCCGCGAGGAACTGCAGGCGCTAGCTGCCGCACATCCGCGTTTCCGCCTGCATTTGGCCATCACCGGCGAGGGCGAAACGCCGGCGCCGCGCGTGGACACGCTGCCGCTCGACGCCCTGGGCGGCCTGGAGCAGGCGCAGGTGCTGGCCTGTGGCCCGGGCGGCTTCGTGCAGGCTGCGCGCGCGCGCCTGCAGCATCAGGTGGCGCGCTTCCAGGCCGAGGCGTTCAGCCCGCCGCCGGCGCCTGCCGATGTCGAACAGGGCACCGTGGCGGTGACCCTGGCGCGCAGCGGCCGCGTGCTGCAGCTGCCGCGCGGCCAGTCGCTGCTCACCGCGCTGGAAGCCGAAGGCCTGCGTCCCAAGCACGGCTGCCGCATGGGCATCTGCAACAGCTGCGCCTGCGGCAAGCAGGCCGGCATCACCCGTGATCTGCTCAGCGGCGCGCACGCCGCCGAACCCGGTTCGCTGAAGCTGTGCGTCAACAGCGCCAGCAGCGACCTGACCCTGGACCTCTGAAGGACTTCCTCATGGCGGCTCCCCGCAACCGCGCACTGACTCCGGCCGAACTGCAGGCCTTCGGCGACGAACTCGATGCACTGCGCGCCCGCACGCTCACCGAGCTGGGCGCGCGCGACGCGCGCTACATCCGTCGCATCGTGGCCGCCGTGCGCTATACCGGCGTGGCCGGCCGCGCGCTGCTGTTCCTCGGCGCGTTCGTGCACAGCGTGCTGGTGCCGGCGTGGATCGCCGGCGTGCTGCTGCTGACCCTGTCCAAGATCCTGGAGAACATGGAGCTGGGCCACAACGTGATGCATGGCCAGTACGACTGGATGGGCGATGCGCACCTGAACGGCAACACCTACGAGTGGGACATCGTCGCCACCGGCGACAACTGGCGCAAGACGCACAACTTCAAGCACCACACCTACACCAACGTGCGCGGCATGGACGACGACATCGGCTATGGCCTGCTGCGCATCTTCCCCGAGCAGCGCTGGCGCCCGTTCTACCTGGCGCAGCCGTTCATCGCGGTGGTGTTCGCGCTGCTGTTCGAATGGGGCGTGGCGATTCAGGACCTGCGCCTGGGCCGCTGGCTGGCCGGCAAGATGAAGCGCGGCGAATTGAAGCGGACGTTCCTGCCGGTCGGGCGCAAGATGGGCCGGCAGATCTTCAAGGACTACATCCTGTTTCCGGCGCTGGCCGGCCCGTTCTTCCTGCCGGTGCTGCTGGGCAACCTGGCCGCCAACGTGCTGCGCAGCATCTGGACCTTCGTGATCATCTTCTGCGGCCACTTCACCGCCGACGCCGAGACCTTCCCCAAGGAGTCGATCAAGAACGAGTCGCGCGGCCATTGGTACCTGCGGCAACTGCGTGGTTCCTCCAACCTGGCCGGCGGCAAGCTGCTGAACGTGCTGTCGGGCAACCTCAGCCACCAGATCGAGCACCATTTCTTCCCGGATATCCCGGCCAACCGCTACGCGGCGCTGGCGGTGCAGGTGCGCGAGATCTGCGCGCGCTACGGCCAGCACTACAACACCGGTTCGCTGCCCAAGCAGTTCGGCCAGGTGGTGTGGAGGATCCTGCGCCACGCCTTCCCGAGCCGGCCACGCCCGGTGCGCGCGCTGCAGGCGGCGACGCAACAGGCCGGCTGAGCGCCGCGCCAGGGACAGCAAGAAAGGCGGGGGCGACCCCGCCTTTTTCGTTGGCTCGGCACTGGCGCGGTGTGCACGTCTCGCTCACGGCGCGCTTCAGATCATCCTGGGCGCCTGCACATGCCGGGCACGGCGTTGCAGGCATCTCCCGTTGCGCGAGGGCCTGCGATGAAACCTGCCAAGCTGTTCAATGTCGTCGCCAAGAAGGCGTCCTATGCGGCCGGCACGCCATGGACGTTCTGCATTGCCGTGGCGATCGTGCTGATCTGGGGCATCAGCGGGCCGGTGTTCGGCTTCAACGACACCTGGCAACTGGTCATCAACACCGGCACCACCATCATCACCTTCCTGATGGTGTTCCTGATCCAGCACACCCAGAACGCCGACACCGCGGCGATACAGATCAAGCTCGACGAACTGATCCGGGTCAGTGCCAAGGCCAACAACGAACTGCTGGATCTGGAAGAACTGGACGAGAAGCGGCTGGAAGAGATCCGCAAGCAATACGAGGAACTGGCGCGCAAGGCCGGGGAGGAACTGCGTGCGCGCAATTCTCGCCACGGCGATGGCCGCGAGACCCACGATCGCCCCAAAGGTTGAGCTGACGTCCACGTCCCTGCGAACGGCGGAAGCAGCGTGTCGGCGGTGAGCGCGTGACACGCCGCTGTGCGTTGCGGGGATCAGGCCGGCACGGCGCCGCCCGGATCGTTCGGGGCCGCAGTCGCCGAGGCACGCTCGGCGCCCTGCAGAGTGTCGCCGTGCGGCGGCGTGGCCCGGCCGTCATCCAGTTCGGCTGGTGGCATGGGCGAGGCCGTGTCGGCCACGGTGGTGTGGGCGTTGCGGCGATAGGCGCGGATGGCGGCATAGGCCGTGCCGGCCAGCGCAAGTTTCCAGAGTAGACCGGACATCGCAGGACTCCAATGCGGAAGGAACGGCCAGCGTCGGTCAGCGCGGGTGGCGCAGACGTGCAGGTCGCGTGCGTGCGGCGTGGTCGCGCCGGTCGGCATCCTGGCTGTTGCTCGCGCGGCCTTCATCGCAGTTTGCATGCCGGCTAACGTACGCCGGCCTAGCGTAAGCCGCTCACACGCTTCTGCAGGAGACGTCGTCATGGCCCAGCGCAACGCACCTCCCACCGGCACGCACGATGTCCGCCAGGCTGCCTACCGCGGCACGCAAGGCGATGTGTCGTCCGACAGCGGCGTGCCGCGCGGTCGCGACCGCGATGTGCCGTCGCAGCCCATGCCATCGCCGCACGCACGGACACCGCAGGACCACGGCGAGGACCGCAGCGGGCGCAGCCAGCCCAACCTCGGCCAGGCCGGCACCTACGGCGCCACCGGCGAGCATGCCGGCGGCGCACACGGCAAGGCGGCCACGCCCGGCGGCTATCACGAGGACGATGGCGATGCGGCGCGCGAAGCTCCCACTGCACGCGGCGAAGACTAGCCGCACCGTGCGCTGAACACGCGTTCTGCAGGCGCGGGCGTGTGCTGGCTGCGCCACGCGTCGGTAACGCGCGCGGTGCGACCATGCCGCTCCCCACCCGGAGATAAGCGCGTATGTCCAAGCAGACCATGGCCCGCCTGCTCGCCGAAACCCTGCACAGCGCGGGCGTGGAGCGGATCTGGGGCGTCACCGGCGACAGCCTCAACGGCCTGACCGACGCGCTGCGGCAGATGGACAGCATCGAGTGGATGCACGTGCGCCACGAGGAAGTGGCCGCCTTCGCCGCCGGCGCCGAAGCCGCAGTCAGCGGCAAGCTGGCGGTGTGCGCCGGCAGCTGCGGCCCCGGCAACCTGCACCTGATCAACGGCCTGTTCGATTGCCACCGCAGCCATCAGCCGGTGCTGGCCATCGCCGCGCACATCCCGTCCTCGGAAATCGGCCTGAGCTATTTCCAGGAGACGCATCCGCAGGAACTGTTCCGCGAGTGCAGCCATTACGTCGAACTGGTGACCAACCCGGCGCAGATGCCGGAAGTGCTGCAGCGGGCGATGCGCACGGCGATCCTGCGCCGCGGCGTGGCGGTAGTGGTGATTCCCGGCGACGTGGCCCTGCAGGAGATGCCCAAGGGCACGCCGACGACCTGGCCTGCGCTGGCCACCCCGCGCATCCTGCCGGCCGAGGCCGACGTGGCGAAGCTGGCCGATCTGCTGCAGGCGAGCAAGGCCACCACCTTGCTGTGCGGCAGCGGCTGCGCCGGCGCGCACGACGAGGTGGTGGCGCTGGCCGACGCGCTCGGCGCACCGATCGTGCACGCGCTGCGCGGCAAGGAACATGTGGAGTGGGACAACCCGTTCGACGTTGGCATGACCGGCCTGATCGGCTTCAGTTCCGGCTACCAGGCCATGCTCAACTGCGACACGCTGCTGATGCTCGGCACCGATTTCCCGTACCGGCAGTTCTATCCCAAGGACGCCACCATCGTGCAGGTCGATAACGACCCGGCCGCGCTGGGGCGGCGCACGCCGCTGCAACTGGGCATCGCCGCCGACGTGCGCGAGACCATCGCCGCGCTGCTGCCGCGCCTGCAGCGTCGCGAGGACCGCGGCTTCCTAGAGAAGTCGCTGGCTCACTACCGCAAGGCGCGCGAAGGGCTCGACGATCTGGCGGTGGCCTCGGCGCCCGGCGAGCCGCTGCATCCGCAGTTCGTCACCCGCATGGTCGATGCGCTGGCCGACGCCGATGCCATCTTCACCTGCGACGTCGGCACGCCGACGGTGTGGGCGGCGCGCTATCTGACCATGAACGGGCAGCGCCGCCTGCTCGGCTCGTTCAACCACGGCTCCATGGCCAATGCGATGCCGCAGGCATTGGGCGCACAGGCGCAGTTCCCGCGCCGGCAGGTGATCTCGCTGTCCGGCGATGGTGGTTTCACCATGCTGATGGGCGATTTCATCACCCTGGCGCAGCTCGGCCTGCCGGTGAAGGTGGTGGTCTACAACAACGGCTCGCTGGGCTTCGTCGCGATGGAAATGAAGTCGGCCGGCTACCTGGACACCGGCACCGACCTGAGCAATCCGGACTTCGCCGCGATGAGCAACGCGATGGGCATCCTGGGCCTGCGCGTGGACGAATCGGCGCAACTGGAACCGGCGCTGCGCGAAGCGTTCGCGCATCCCGGCCCGGCGCTGGTGGACGTGCGCGTGGCCAGCCAGGAGCTGGCGATCCCGCCGGCGATCAAGCTGGAACAGGCCAAGGGCATGGGCCTGTATCTGCTGCGCGCAGTGATGAGCGGACGCGGCGACGAGGTGCTGGAGTTGGTCAAGACCAACCTGCGCTGAGCGCGGCCCACACCGCGGCCCGCGGCGGTCGTTCGCCACGTCGGGTCGCGGGACCGCGACGACCCGGCTACGATCGCCGCGGTTCGCCCCGCCTCTTCCGTTGCGCCCAAGGTAGGCCATGCCCCGTTCGCTGCTGCGGCAACTGCTGTTGATCTGGATCGTCATCGTCGCCGCCTGCGTCGGCATGGCGGTGGTGCTGGTCGGGCTGTACCGGCACAGCGAGGGCGTGCGCGCGGAACGTGCGCAGACCGGGTTGCGCGAGGTGTGCACGCGCATGGTGCAGCGCTACAACGGCGCCAGCGCCGCCGCCCACGGCAGCGACGGCACCGGCCTGGCGGCGGTGGTGTCGCAGTTGGTGCTGGCCGATGCCGCCGGTGTGGAAGGCGGCTTCTGGGACCACCAGCGTGGCTTCCTCGCGTACGCCTACCCGACCTACGACGGAACCGAGCACAAGACCGACGTGCCCTCGGCCGAGCGCAACGTCATCGTCGCCACCGTGCAGCGCGGGGTGGAGGCGCAACACACGGTCGACTACCGCCGCGACGGGCAACGCGAGAGCCTGCTGATCGCGGCCTGCCCGCTGGACCGCAACGCCGCGGCCTGGGCCATGAGCCGCGTGGCTTCCAGCGACGCCGCGGCCAGCCTGCCGCTGGCGCTGGGGATGGCGCTGATCCTGGCGCTGGTGGTGGTGTCGGCGCTGGCGCTGGGCTGGGTGGTACGGCGCTGGAGCCAGCGCCTGCAGGGCATCCAGCAGGCCCTGGCGACGCCGGCCGATGTGCCGCAGATCCCCAAGACCGGCGCGCCGGAACTGGACCGGCTCGGCGCCGCGGTCACCGACTACGCGCAGCGCAACGCGCAGGCGCTGGCCGAGACCCGCCGGCTCGGCGAGGAACTGTCGCGGCACGAGCGCTTGGCCGCGCTGGGGCGCATGACCGCGACCGTGGCGCACGAAATCCGCAACCCGATCGCGACCCTGCGCCTGGCGCTGGAGAACCAGATCGCCGCGCACGCGCACGGTGCCGACGATGCCCAGGCGCAGTTGATGCTGGCGCAGATCCAGCGCCTGGACGGCGTGGTGGAAAGCCTGCTCGGCATGGTCCAGCCGATCCGCCTGCACCGGCAGACGGTGGCGCTGCAACCGTGGCTGCAGGCGCTGCTGGACCCGGCCGACTGGGATGGGCAGACGCCGCCGATCGCGCTGCGCCTGCAGGCGGCACCGGAGCAGTGGATGCTGGATCCGCAGCAGGCCGCGCGCGCCCTGCACAACCTGCTGCGCAACGCCCTGCAGCACGCCGCGCCCGGCACCGAGGTGATCCTGGCCGCCCAGGCCGAGGACGATCTGCTGCAGTTGCGCGTGCGCAACCAGGGCGAGCCGGTGCCGGCGCCGGTGGCCGCGCACCTGTTCGAACCGTTCGCCAGCGGCCGCAGCGACGGCAACGGCCTGGGCCTGGCGCTGGTGCGCGAGATCGCCCGCGCCCATGGCGGCGAGGCGCACTACGCGCACTGCGACGGCATCACCGAGTTCAGCCTGGAGCTGCCATGGCGCGCATCCTGATCATCGACGACGACCTGGCGTTCCTCAGCACCCTGCAAGCGACGCTGCGCTCGTTCGGCCACGACGTCGTGGCAGTGGCCGATCCGCGCGAGGGCCTGGCGCGGCTGCGCGAGGGCGGCCTCGACCTTGCCTTCGTCGATTTCCGCATGCCCGGCATGGACGGCATCGCGCTGATGCGCGCGCGCCAGGACGACGCGCAGGCCATGCGCGTGCCGCTGGTGATGCTCACCGCGCATGCGTCCAGCGGCAATACCATCGAGGCGATGAAGCTCGGCGCCTTCGATCACCTGGTCAAGCCGGTGGGCCGCGCCGATATCGCCGAGGTGGTGGAGCGCGCATTGCGAAGCCGCGGCGACGACATGCCGGATGCCGCACCGGCGATGCCGGCGGAGGAGGACGACGCGCTGCTCGGTCACAGCGCGGCGATGCGCACCGTGCACAAGCGCATCGGCCTGGCCGCCGCCTCCGACCTGCCGGTGCTGATCACCGGCGAGACCGGCACCGGCAAGGAACTGGCGGCGCGCGCGCTGCACCGCGCCAGCGCCCGCGCCGCGCAACCGTTCGTGGCGATCAATTGCGCGGCCATCCCCGCCGAACTGATGGAGAGCGAACTGTTCGGCTACCGCAAGGGCGCGTTCTCCGGCGCGGTGAGCGACCGCAACGGCCTGATCCGCGACGCCGACGGCGGCACCCTGTTCCTCGACGAGATCGGCGACATGCCCTTGCCGATGCAGGCCAAGCTGCTGCGCTTCCTGCAGGAAGGCGAGGTGTCGCCGCTGGGCGGGCGCGGCGCGCAGAAAGTGGACGTGCGGGTGATCGCCGCCACCCACCGCGACCTGCTGCAGGCGGTGGACGCCGGGCGCTTCCGCAGCGACCTGCGCTACCGGCTCAACGTGGTGCCGATCGAACTGCCGCCGCTGCGCGAGCGCGGCGACGACATCCTGCTGCTCGCCCAGCACTTCCTCGCCGCCGGCGCCAGCGCCCCGCAGACCCTGTCGCCTTCGGCACAGGCGCGCCTGCGCGCCTATCCCTGGCCGGGCAACGTGCGCGAACTGCGCAACGCCATGCAGCGCTGCCAGGTGCTGGTGCGCACGCCGGTGGTGGAGGCGCACGATCTGGATGAGCTGCTGGCCCAGCCCGCCGAGACGCCCACGACGCTGGACACCGAGGCGCTGACCCTGCCGCAGGCGATCGCGCAACTGGAACGGCAGATGATCCAGACCGCGCTGACCCAGGCCCACGGCAACCGCGCCGAGGCCGCGCGCCGGCTCGGCATCCATCGCCAGTTGCTGTACCGCAAGCTCGACGAGTATGGGTTGTAGCGGCGCGCTTTGCGCGCCGCCGGGATTGGGGATTGGGGATTCGGGATTCGTAAAAGCGCCAGACATCATGTGGCGACACTCGCTTTGACCAATCCCCAATCCCGAATCCCCAATCCCGTTCCATCCACACCTGTCCGCAAAGCGGACAGGTGTGGATGGAACGGAGACACCACCGATGCCGTGTCAGCAAAAGATTCATCTAAAAATCAATGACTTAAAAGTTGGCATGGCCTCTGCATTATCCCTCCTGCGAGCGGCGCCCCTGCCGCTCAGGAGGAACTCCCATGATCCGTCGTAGCGCACTCGCTCTGTCCCTGGTGCTGGCCACCGCCGCTGCCGCTGCCACCGCGCAGGTGCCGGCGCCCCCCGCACCTCCCGCTCCGCCGGCGCCCGGCAGCGTTCCGGCTCCGCCGCCGCCGCCCGCGGCGTCCGTCGCCGCCACGCCGGTGCGCGTGGACGGCACCGTCGAGCGGTTCATCCTCAACCCCAATGGCGACGTCGATGGCCTGTGGCTGATGGACGGCACCCAGGTCAGCTTCCCGCCGCACCTGTCGGCCGACCTGCAGGCCGCGGTGCGCCGCGGCGATGCGGTGTCGGTGCAGGGATATCGCCTGGGCAGCCTGCCGCTCCTGCAGGCCAGCAGCATCACCGCACGTCGCAGCGGCAAGCAGGTGGTCGACCGTCCGCCGAACCCGATGACGCCGCCGCCGGCCCCTCCGGCGCCGCCGTCCCTGACCCCGCTGCAGGCCGATGGCCGCATCGAGCGTCTGGTCTACGGCCCGCGCGGCGACACCGCCGGCGTGCTGCTCAGCGACGGCACCGTGGTGCGCATGCCGCCGCCGGCCGCCCAGCAGTACAGCGAACTGCTGCGGCCCGGCGCGCGCCTGAGCGTCAACGGCTTCGGCGTGCTGACCCAGGTCGGCCGCTCGGTGGAGGCCACCCAGGTCGGCCGCGATCGCAATTCGCTGCAGGCAGTGTTCGCGCCGCCGGCCCCGCCTGCGCCGCCGGCCGCCCCGCCGCCGCCGGCCCAGCCGGGCGCACCGGGTGCGCCGGCCACCCCGCCGCCGCCGGCTCCGCGTTGATCCGGGCGCTGCTGCAAAGCGCCTGACCCCTGCGCCCGCCGTTCGCGGCGGGCGCCGCCGGCCCCCGCCGGCATCCCCCTTGTTCGTCTGGAGAATGCAATGCATTGGGTCGATCCCGATTCCCTGCCGGAAACCCGTGGCACGCTCGCGCGCTTCCTGCTCAACCCCAAGGCCGACGTCGACGGCCTGCTATTCGACGACGGCACCGAAGTGCACACCCCGCCGCACCTGTCGGCGCAACTGCTGAAGGCGCTGCGTCCGGGCGCCGGCCTCGGCGTGCGCGGACTCAAGCCGCGCGGCGCCGATGTGCTGGTGGCGCTGGCGGTGGATCCCGACGGCGCCGAGCGCATCGTCGACGAAGGCCCGCATGCCGCGCCGCATCAGCCCAAGCCCAAGCCGCCGGCCAAGCCCACGTCCGCGCAGGACGCGGTGCACCACACCGGCACCATCGCGCGGCTGCTGCACGGCCCGCACGGGCAGGTGCATGGCGCGCTGCTGGAGGACGGGCTGATCGTGCGCTTCCCGCCCCACGCGGTGCCGGAATCGGCGCGCTGGCTGGCCGCCGGCAAGTCGTTGGCGGCGAAGGGCGAACTGCTTGAGTCCGCGCATGGCCGGGTGCTGCATGCGCAGGCGCTGGGCGCCAGCGCGGCGACGCTGCAGCCGTTGCCGCCGAAACCGAAGCCGCCCAAGCCTCATCACAAGCCGTTGCAGGCGCATGCGGATGATGCTGCGCCGAAGCATGGGCCGAAGGCGAAACCGAAGCCCAAGCCGAAGTCCCACTAAGTGCCGCGTCGTCGCGGCGGTGCGCCCCCTGGCCACCGCCGCGGCTGTGTTCCCACCGCTCCTCCAGGACACCGTCATGCCGCCCGTCGCGCCTGCGCAGCACCACGTTTTCCTGTCCCTGTCGCCGCGCTCGTCGGCGGTGCGCGCATGAGCGGCGCCGGGAAGCGCCAGCGTCCCCGCGGCACGCGCGCGCTGGAAGCGCTCAACTTCACCATGGCCGACGTGCAGGACGGGCTCGGCCCGTTCCTGAGCGTGTTCCTGCAATCCAAGGGCTGGTCGCTGGGCGCGATCGGCTCGGTGATGACCGCCGGCGGCATCGTCGGCATGCTCGCCACCACGCCAGGCGGTGCGCTGGTCGATGCGACCAAGCGCAAGCGCAGCATCGTGGTGGTCGGCTGCAGCATGATCCTGCTGGCCTCGGCGCTGCTGTGGTGGTCGCCGACCCTGCCGGGCGTCATCGCCGCGCAGGTGATGACCGCGCTCGCCGCCGCCGCGCTGGGGCCGGCGCTGTCCGGCATCACCCTGGGCCTGGTGCGGCAGGCCGGCTTTGATCACCAGATCGCGCGCAATCAGGTCGGCAGCCACGCCGGTAACGTGGTGGCCGCGGCACTGGCCGGTGTGCTCGGCTGGAAATTCGGTTTCGGCGCGGTGTTCGTGCTGACCGGCTGCTTCGGCGTGCTGGCCATCGTCTCGGTGTTGATGATCCCGCGCGATGCGATCGATCACCGCGCCGCCCGCGGCATGGCCGAGTCAGAGGACGACAACGGCGCCCACGTCAGCGGCTGGTCGGTGCTGCTGACCTGCAAGCCGTTGCTGGTGCTGGCCGCGGCGCTGGCGCTGTTCCACCTCGGCAATGCGGCAATGCTGCCGCTGTACGGCATGGCCGTGGTGGCCGCGCACCAGGGCGACCCGAACGCGCTGACCGCCACCACCATCATCGTCGCCCAGGCCACCATGGTGCTGGCCTCGCTGTTGGCGATGCGGCTGATCCGCGTGCGCGGGCACTGGTGGGTGCTGCTGCTGACCTTCCTGGCGCTGCCGCTGCGCGGGCTGATCGCCGCCAGCTTCATCCACACCTGGGGCGTGTTCCCGGTGCAGATCCTCGACGGCGTCGGCGCGGGCCTGCAGAGCGTGGCGGTGCCGGCGCTGGTGGCGCACCTGCTGCAGGGCACCGGCCGGGTCAACGTCGGGCAGGGCGCGGTGATGACGATGCAGGGCGTCGGCGCGGCGCTGAGCCCGGCACTGGGCGGCTGGATCGCACAGGGATTCGGCTATCGCGCCGCGTTCCTGCTGCTGGGCGGCATCTCGCTGCTGTCGCTGGCGTTGTGGGTGGGGATGCGCAAGCACCTGGTGACGGCGAAGCGCGACCGCGCAGCCGACGAACCGGTGCCGCCGCTGCCGGCCTAATCCCTAATCCACGTTGCGTGGCCTCGTCGACGACGCTGCGCTTACGCGATACCGGCAGCGGTAGCTGAATGCGCGATGCGCAGGATGGACCGCGCCGTGGCGAACGAGGTATCGATCGACCGGCAAGCAGAAGATCGCGGACTACTCGCGGGATCTGGAGAGAAGCCGGATCCTGCGCCGCGAGTTCCCCATGCGCTGCTGAGATCAGTGGCTAAAAGGCCGGCTTGATCTACTCCATGCTTTCCGATGCCTCGCGCCCTCGTTACGCCAGGTATGCCGTCGATCGCGAATGGCTGATCGCGAACTAGAGTAGGTGCGGATATTTCGATTGCCCGCTTAAGCTGTTCTATATGGTGGACGTGCGCGAGGACTGATTGTGTGTTTGTTCTGGGAGCGATGCCGCCACGATGAGGGCTGTCGATGGAGAAGATACGGTGCCTGCGCACTTCGGCAAGCGAGTGCCGCTCGCTAGCTGTGACGAACCAGTGTCGCTTGATCGACCTATCGATCCGTTGCGAGCGAACACTCGAACTAAGCAGCGCTGCGAAGCGGCTTCGGCTTGGACGAATTATTAGCGTGCACCCGTTTCGGCCAGCCAGAAGCCAGAAGAAGTTCGGGAGAGTTGGAAATCTAGTGCTTCCCAGGCAAAGCTCGCGTTTCGAACGAGAAGCCCGCATAGCTCCACTAGACGCTCCATTCTCCTGGCGGTCTCTCCAATCTGGTTCCACCTGATACCGAGTGAACTGATATCCACAGGCGCGTACTGGTCTGCAACCTGTCGGATCTCGGCTGTGAGCAGTGACCCTGTCGCGTACTTGGCGGAACGCACCAAGGACGGCGGACTGGTTCAGCTCTTCCCACCGTGATTCCAGTTCAACGTGGAGCTCATCGAATTGCTCCTTGCGCTGGGCCTGTTCGCTTAGGTTGATGCGATGCAATGCCTCCAGAATAAGAGGATCCGTTTCTGGCTCGGCCGGCGGTGGTGCCCAAACAGAGAAATTATTGCGAAGTTCTTTGCAAATGGCTCCATCTCGCAGTGTGCGCACGACGTTATAAATGCTTGGGGAACGTGCATCGGCGTCTTTGCATATTTTAGCAATGTCTTGAACGCAACTTAGGAACAGTGTGTGCCTCAGTGTGTTGAAGCCGCGTCCGGCGAAGCCCTGGCCGTGACGAGTCACCACATTTTGATCAAATAGCATGGGCTCTAGCAGTGCCACCTTTTCGCGAAGCAACAGGTAGCCGTCAAGAAGATGGGATGCGATGGCTTCTACCTTCGATGTGCGGGGAGTCATCTTTGCACGCTAATGCCTGATTTAACCATGCCGCGAAGCGGTATAGATTCGAACGAATAGTTACATGACCTGTTAGTCAGTATAGCCGTCAGAGATATTTTTTCGTAGGCCATGTTTTCTAGGAAACATAGCTTCATTTGAGCAAGGGTCGCCCGAGAATCCTGCTCATTACTCTTTGCCATGCTATTGGCGATGTGTTGTGCGGTGTCTGTCAATAGATTTCCTCGAAGTTCGTGCTCATCTACGTCATGGTCCTCGGCATCAGCCCACATGCTGAGGAGTAGAGAGGCATGCGCATAGTTATGCGCGAGCCGCACGCGAATCATCTCCGCCACTCCAGGGTCGCCACCGATTTCAAACGGTGTCTCCAGCGAGCAAATTGCCGTGCTTTCTCCAATTTCGCCTGATAATTTAAGTCAGCCGCGCAGCGAGGCGGCATCGGAATCGACGAATTGTAGGCGGCACCGGGCTCCGCTGGGTCATGGGCAACGATTCAAAAGGATAGCTCTGACCCGGGGCGACGTGGTCCCAGTCAGCCGGCTCTGAGCGTGCGGGAACAAGCAGTTATTTAATGCGAACGACGTGATATTTTGAGTAATTCGTGCCAACTCTTGGTCGAGAATTGCTTCAATGCTTACTATAAAGATTCGCATGAGGCCTAGCATCTAAGTCAGACCGAATTGCAGCGTGTAGGCGGACAACTTGTAAGCTCGTGCTGCCATGTGGCTGGCGTAGCGGTTCATTTCTGCTTGAACGATTGTTGGGTCGCGTGTCAGTTGGCGCGACAATATGTCTCCACCACGATCCTGTCAGCTGGGTCACGTGATGGTGCGTCCTGCATCTCGATGGCTATCGGGCCGTTGGCTTCTTGCGGCCATCTGTCGCGGGTCTTTGGGCCATAGATCAGCATAATGCCGGCAGGGGGGTCTCCAAGCAGGAAAGAATCTCTAGGCTTACCCATCGCCGCGGTCACCTGGGAAAGGGTCATTCCAGGCTTAACCTTACGACAGCGCTCCCGGGCCTGATCGCACCCGGTCAAGAGAAGCAGGAAGCCCAGCGCGGGAAGTAGTCGGTTCACGGATCTCTAGTGCTGCCTGACATGGGGAACGCCGAGCTGCCGCCGCGGTGTGCAGAGTCTGCGCCGTGCGACGGTCTTCGCCAAGTGCGCCAGCTACGCTGCCATGCCTCAATCCAATGCCACCCCAGGCACCACCTCGCAGGCGATCCCAGCGGCGGCCAACTGCGCCGCCAGCGCCGCGTGCGGCGGCTGCCGGAACGCATCGCCCGGCAGCAGGCTGACCACGCGCTGCCCGGCCTGCGCCTGTTCGATCAGCAGCGCCAGATGGGCGGCCGGATCGTCCGGCAGCGGCTGGCGGCTGGCATCGCGGCGCGCCAGGCTCAGCACCGCCGCGCTGACCTGCGCACCGCACAGCAACAGGTCGGCCTGGTTGAGCGCGCGCAGCGCCTTCAGGGTCAGCGCGCCGGGGTCGCCGCTGCCGGTGCCGACCAGCCACACGCTGCCTTGCCGAGGTGCCTCGTCGCTGCGATGCAGGCTGTCGGCGAAGGCTTGCTCGGCGGCATCGCATTGGCCGCTCTGCAGCAGCGTCTGCACCGGTCCCTCCAGTACCTGTTCGAACCAGCGCCGGCGCTGCGGCAGGTCCGGCAGACGCGCGCGGATTGCGGCGCGGTGGCGCGCGAACAACTGCGCCAGCTCGGCATAGGAATGGTCCAGTTCGGTTTCCCAGCGCTCGCGCAGGCGCCGCGCCAGCATCGGCGCCGCGCCGCTGGAGGAGATCGCGATCAGCAGCGGGTCGCGGTCGATGATCGCCGGCACCTGGAACGTCGACAGCGCGGCATCGTCGACCACGTTGACCCACTTGCGCCGCGCCCCGGCCTGTTCGGCCAATTGCCGGTTGAACGCGTCGTCGTCGGTGGCCGCCACCACCAGCCAGGCGGCGTCCAGCCACTGCGGGTTGAAGGCGCCATCGGCGCGCTGCAGGCGGCCCTGCGCCAGCCACTGCGCCACCGTGGGGTTGAGCGCATGCGCATAGACCAGCACGTCGGCGCCGGCGTGCAGCAGCGCCTCCATCTTGCGCATCGCCACCTCGCCGCCGCCCACCACCAGCACACGGCGCCCGGCCAGGTCGGCGAACAGGGGATACAGCGGCATGCGGACTCCTTTGGGGGCGAGATGCGCCAGGTCGCGAAGCAGTGCGTGCGGCAGGCCGCATTCGACTGCAACAACGCCCTGTCGGCCAACGATACCGAAGGACGGTCCGCTGGCAAACGAGCGCCGCTGCGCTTCTGCCGCCCTGCCAACGCTGATGCCGCCACCAAGCGCCTAGCCGCGCAGCCAAGGTGCAGACGCTGGCGTATGATCCGCGCTCGTCGCCCTCCCGAACCGGCATCATGGATCGAGCCCGTCCGCCGTTTGTCTGGCCCCACCTCTCGGTGTGGGTTCTCTTCATCGTGTCGCTGTGGTGCGCATCGTCCGCAATGGCGCAGACCGCGCGCAAGCCCTCGGCCTACGAGCAACGCGAAGGCGGCGACGCCGCGACGCAGCCGGCGACCGGACCCGATTCCCTGCCGCGCCTGGACAGCCGCGCGCAGTTCCTGCAGCTCGCGCGGGTCTACAACGCCGGCACCGCGCTGGAACTGCCGCATCTGCTGTTCGTGATCGACCGGCAGCAGGGCGGGCGTGTTTATTACCTCAACACCCCGCGTTTCGCGCTGCACGAGCAGTTCGTGCGCCAGCGCCTGGCGCCGCGCATAGGCAAGGCGGCGCTGAAGGCGCAGTACCGCGATCCGCAGCGGCGTTTCTTGTTCGGCACCCTGAGTTGGCAGCAGGATCTGCCGGGCTACACCTACGAGTTCTGGGAGGGCGACCTTCTCACCGCGCCCTTGTTGCAGCAGACCGACGCCGCCTTGCGCGCCTCGTTCTACGACACGCTGCGGTTCAAGACCAACTCCACGCTGCACGAACAGGTGGCCAAGTCAGCCGGGTTGGCCTTCGTGACCCAGGAGGCGCTGCTGCGCGAGCAGCGCTTCCTGCCGTTGAACACCGGCCATGCGGAGGGGCGGCTGCGCATCGTGCGCTCGGAGGCGCAGTTCCGTACGCTGTCGCCGCGCGACATCCCCGTCCTGGACGAGGTGCCGATCGCGTTGGCGCCGGTCGCCGGCCTGGTCACGCAGCGCCCGTCTACGCTGCTGTCGCACGTCAACCTGCTGGCCAAGGGCTGGGGCATTCCCAACGTGTACGTGCGCGATGCGCAGGCGGCGCTGCGCCAGTACGACGGCCGCTGGGTGCAACTGGACGTCACCCACAACGACTACCGGGTGACGCCGCTTGCAGGCCCGCCGGCAGCCATGTCATCCACGGCCCCGCGCGCGGCGTCACGCGCGCTGCCACGTCCGGACCTGAGCGTGGACGCGCTCAAACCGCTGGCGGCGCTGCGCGCCCGCGACAGCCGCGCCTGCGGGACCAAGGCGGCCAATCTCGGCACGTTGAAGGCGGTGTTGCCGCCCGCCGCGCGCGTGCCGGACGGCTTCTGCATCCCGTTCGCGTTCTATCAGTCGACGCTGCAACGCCTGCAGGTCGATCAGCGCCTGCGCGACCTGCAGCGCCGTCCGGGCTTCGCCACCGACGCCGACGTGCGCCGCGCCGCGCTGGCGACCCTGCGTGCCGAGATCGCCGACGCCGCGCCCGATCCCGCCTTCGTGCGTGCGCTGGAGGCGCAGTGGCGCGAACAACTGCATGGTGCCGGTGTGTTCGT
This sequence comes from Xanthomonas sp. NCPPB 3174, assembly GCF_056725205.1. NCBI lineage: Bacteria > Pseudomonadati > Pseudomonadota > Gammaproteobacteria > Lysobacterales > Lysobacteraceae > Xanthomonas > Xanthomonas sp. NCPPB 3174. Next base: position 847,045 of record NZ_CM161517.1, read on the forward strand.
GCGCAGCTCGTCCAACTCCGAGGATCTGCCCGGCTTCAGCGGCGCCGGCCTGTACACCACCGTGCCCAACGTCACCCGCGCCGATGCATTGGCCAAGGCGGTGCAGACGGTGTGGGCGTCGGTGTACAACTTCGAGGCCTACGAAGCGCGCGCCGCCGCTGGCCTGCCGCAGGACGCGGTGGCCATGGCGGTGCTGGTGCAGTTGGCTGCCCCGTCCGACAGCTCCGGGGTGATGATTACCCGTGACCCCTTCGATGCCGCACGCCGCCATGTCACCTACATTTCGGCCAAGCGCGGCCTCGGTATCCGCGTGGTCGAGGGCAAGCGCCAGGCCGAACAGGTGATGTATTCGAGCTGGTCCAAGGCGGTGCAGGTGCTGAGCCGTTCGGCCGAGGACACCCAGCTCGTGGCCAACGCCGCCGGTGGCGTGCGCGAGGTCCCCATCACCGGCACCCGCCAGGTGCTGACCGATGCGCTCATCGCGCGATTGGCCAGGGTCGGCGCGATGACAAAGCAGGCGCTGGGCGGCGCAGACCAGGACATCGAGTGGGCCGTGGTCGGCGACGAGGTGGTGATCCTGCAGTCGCGGCCGTATGTGGAGCGGGGTGGGTAGATTTCATCTTTAACCATTGTCCACTTTTTTGTGCAAAGTAGTATTTAACTATTTGACATGTGGGTTTGATTTGCCAGGTGCGTTTCGCATTGGAATAGCGGCCCGGATCATTACATCTCACCAGAAATCATGCGAATGGATGCTAGTTCGCTAATGAGCTAAATTTTCACAGTGCGTTTGACATTGATGATGGTTGCCTAAAGTATCCAGTGATATACCGGTAAATAGGAAGGCCAAAGGTAGATGCGAAATTCTTGAATCGGCATCAGTATAGGGGGTCTTAGATGGCATTTAATTTTGAAATTCCAAGTTCAGCGGGTTTGGCATCGATAGCTGTCGAGCCTGGCTCGTCAATGATTTTTATTGGTGCGAATGGCTCGGGGAAAACTCGTTTAGCTGTATTCATCGAAGAGGCTGTCGGCGAAAAAGCCCATCGCATTTCGGCGCACAGGGCTCTTGAGCTCAATCCAGCTGTGCCAAAAATTCGTGGTGCTGAAGCTTTGAGAAAGCTTCGTTATGGATTGGATATTGAGAGCGCATCCATTGCTCATCGACAGGGATTTCGGTGGAAGAATTCGAAGCCCGCAGTTGCAATGCTGAATGACTTTGATAGCTTGCTTCAAGCGCTATTCGCTGACCAGTCTGTTACGACCTTGAAGACGCACACTAGTTACAGGTCAGGCTCGTTGAAGGAGGCGCAAGCAACGAAGTTTGAAACCCTCTCTGAAATCTGGCAGCGCCTCCTTCCTCATAGGCGATTGCATATTTCGGGAGATGACATTCAGGTGTCGATAGCTGAGGGGGCTGAAAAATATCCAGCATCGGATATGAGCGATGGGGAGCGCGCCATATTCTATCTTATAGCGCAAGCGTTGGTTGCAGATGATTCATCTCTCCTTGTGATTGATGAGCCTGAATTACACGTTCACCCCTCTATTATGTCAAATCTCTGGGATGAAATTGAGGCTGCACGTAGCGACTGCGCATTTATATTTATTACACATGATTTGAACTTTGCTGCAGCTAGGGCTGCTCAAAAATATTTCATAAGGTCATATATTTCGACGCCGGCATGGGAGATAGAAAATGTCCCAGATGACGTCGGGTTTAGTGAGCAACTGACGACTCTAATTCTTGGTAGCCGTCGTCCCATCTTGTTTGTAGAGGGCACTGGGAATAGCTTGGATGTTGCCATCTATCGTTGTTGCTATGCGCAATGGACAGTAGTTCCTCGAGGCTCGTGTGAGCAAGTCGTGCATGCAGTGGCCACGATGCGCGCGAATGCGCAACTCACACGTATTACCTGTGCGGGGATTGTTGATGCGGATGACTATACGGTAGATGATGTGCAGTACTTGAATAGCCTCGGTGTATTTCCTCTACCAGTATCTGAAGTGGAGAATCTGATTCTTCTGCCTGAAGTTAGTCGTGTTATTGCTCAGCATGAGGGTTTTTCTGGTGTGGATATCGATCAGCAGTTGTCCAGGTTGAAAGATGCTATCTTTGCTACCTTGCAATCGGATGCCGCAATCGAGGACGTTGTTGTTAGATACTGCCGTCGTCGAATCGATAGAGCTCTAAAGCAAATCGATCTCTCTGGTCCAAAAAGTATCTTCGATCTAGTCGCTGAGTACAATAAGCGGACTGCTAACCTGAATATTGCAGAGCTTGCTGCTTACGCTAGTTGCAAGATCCGTGGCGCATTAGAAAATGAAGACTTACCTGGCCTGCTAGCCATCTATGACAACAAAGGACTGCTCGCCTTTGCAGCCCAGTACCTCAAACAGATGAAAATGGCTGCATTTGAGGCGTGGCTTACAAGGATTCTTCGAGATGAAGCAAAGGTACCGGGTTTGGCTGGAGCGTTGCGGGCCGTTTTACCCACTGTGCAAGCGGACTGATATCGCTGGCTTTTATCCAAGCTTCCTGCGGCAAGAGGCTTTTGGTGCCGAGTCGACATCTGATTGATATACGCTCCGGGCAGCGGCGCAGTCCGCCAGCCTGCCGTCGGGGTTGAGCGTCTCACAATTACATCCGCGACGCGCAGCGCCCGGCAGATCGCCGGGCACTCCCATCAGCTCACGCCGTCGGCGCATCCGCATTGCGGTGATGCGCCGGGCTGGACTTGCTGTCGCGCTCGGCCGCCAGCAGGGTCAGCGAGCGGCCCAGGCCGTGCCATTGCGAACCGCCGGGCAGGCCGTGTTCGCCGTTGCGCTCGGCGGTGTCGATCAGCACGCGCCAGTGTTCGCCTTCGACCAGCGGCAGGGTGAACGACACGTCCTCGACCGCGCCGTTGACGATCATCAGCAGGGTCACGTTGGACGCGGCCTGGCGCAGGCCGCTGGACGGGGCGCGGCCGTCCAGGCGCATCATCAGCGCGCGGGCGTGCGGATCGTGCCAGGAGGCCTCGGTCATTTCCTCGCCGTCCGGCGCCAGCCAGGTCACGTCCTTGATGCCCAGTTCCTCGTCGTAGGCGCCGTCGAAGAAGCGTGCGCGGTGCAGCAGCGGGTAGTGTGCGCGCAGGTGGGTCAGGCGCGAGACGAAGGCGCTGAGCTGGTGCGCGCGCGGGCCGGTTTCCCAGTTCAGCCAGGTCAGTTCGTTGTCCTGGCAGTAGGTGTTGTTGTTGCCGCCCTTGCTGCGGCCGAACTCGTCGCCGGCCAGCAGCATCGGCGTGCCCTGCGACAGCAGCAGGGTGGCCAGCATGTTGCGCATCTGCCGCAGGCGCAGGGCGTTGATCTGCTCGTCGTCGGTCTCGCCTTCCACGCCGTAGTTGGCGGAAATGTTGTTGTCCGAGCCGTCGCGGTTGTGCTCGCCGTTGGCTTCGTTGTGCTTGTGGGAATAGCTGACCAGGTCGTGCAGGGTGAAGCCGTCGTGGGCGGTGACGAAGTTGACCGAGGCGGTCGGGCGGCGGCCGCGATGGTTGAACAGGTCGGCCGAGCCGGTCAGGCGTGTGGCCAGTTCGGCCAGCTGGCCTTCGTCGCCGCGCCAGAACGCGCGCACGTTGTCGCGGAACTTGTCGTTCCACTCCGACCAGCCCGGCGGGAAGCCGCCGACCTGGTAGCCGCCGGGGCCGACGTCCCACGGCTCGGCGATCAGCTTGACCTGGCTCAGCAGCGGGTCCTGGCGGCAGGCGTCGAGGAAGCCGCCCTTGGGATCGAAGCCGTGGTGCTCGCGGCCGAGGATGGTGGCCAGGTCGAAGCGGAACCCGTCCACGTGCATCTCCGACACCCAGTAGCGCAGCGAGTCGTTGACCATGCGCAGCGCGCCGGCGTTGGTGAGGTCGAAGGTGTTCCCGGTGCCGGTGTCGTTGATGTAGAAGCGGCGGTCCTCGGCCAGGCGGTAGTAGCTGGCGTTGTCGATGCCCTTGAACGACAGCGTCGGCCCCAGTTCGTTGCCTTCGGCGGTGTGGTTGTAGACCACGTCCAGGATCACTTCCAGCCCGGCGCTGTGCAGACGCGCCACCATCTGCTTGAACTCGGACACGGTGCGCGTGGCCATGTAGCGCGGGTGCGGGGCGAAGAAGCCGATGGTGTTGTAGCCCCAGTAATTGCGCAGGCCCTGCTTGAGCAGATATTCGTCGTCGACGAAGGCGTGCACCGGCAGCAGTTCCACTGCGGTCATGCCCAGGCGCTTGATGTGCTCGACAACCTCGTCCACCTTCAGCCCGGAGAAGGTGCCGCGCCAGGCCTCGGGCACGGACGGGTGGCGCATGGTGGTGCCGCGCAGGTGGGTCTCGTAGATCACCGTGCTGTCCCACGGCGTCTGCGGGCGCTGGTCCTTGCCCCAGGTGAAGGCCGGATCGATCACCGCGCACTTGGGCATGTAGGCGGCGCTGTCGCGGCGGTCGAAGCTGAGGTCGGCATCCTTGTGGCCGATGGTGTAGCCGAACAGGGCCGGCGCCCATTTCAGTTCGCCGACCAGTTGCTTGGCGTAAGGATCGAGCAGCAGCTTGTTGGGATTGAAGCGATGCCCGGCATCGGGCGCGTACGGGCCGTACACGCGGTAGCCGTAGAGCTGGCCCGGGCGCGCGTCGGGCAGGTAGCCGTGCCAGATCTCGTCGGTGTACTCGGGCAGGACGATGCGCTCGATCTCGCGGCCGCGATCGTCGAACAGGCACAGCTCCACCTTGGTGGCGTGCGCCGAGTACAGGGCGAAGTTCACCCCCAGGCCGTCCCAGGTGGCGCCCAGCGGATACGGCAGGCCCTCGCGGATACGCGAACGGCGGGTGAGCTTGCGCACAGGCATGAAGGATCCTTAGGAAGAAGTGCTGCCGTTGCCGGCGCTGCGTCGCGGTGCCGGCTGTGGCAGCGCTTCGTCATCGGCCTCGGCGGCCGCTTCCGCGGCCACCAGGCGCTCGGCCATGGCCCAGTGGCGGGCGGCGTGGCCGTCGGGTCGCCCTTCGGCTTCCCAGATTTCGTGTGCGAGTTGGCGGATGCGGCGTTGGCGTGTTTCTGCGTCCATGGCTTCTTGCGGGATCAGGGGGAGGCGACCAGCACGGCGATCGGGAATGCGGCGAACAGGGCCGACACCGGAACGGCCGACGTGGCGTCGACGGTAGCACTGGCCAGCACCGGACGATACTGTGCCTGCGGCAGTGTCAGAACCGTGTCACGCCAGTCCAGTTGCGGCCGCAGCGGCGCGTCCGGGCGCAGCGCCTGCGCGGCCGCACTCAGCCGCGGCACCACTACCACCAGCGAGGTTCCCTCGTGCTCGCGCACGAAGCCGAGCACGTGCGGCGCCTGTGCGCCCTGCGCCTGCAGCGGCGTGTAGCTGCCGTGGGCGAACAGCGCCGGATGCGCGCGCCGCAGCTGCAGCAGCTGCGCGGTCAGCCAGGCCTTGACGTGGCCGCTGTGCCAGTCCTGCAGCAGCGCGTCCGCTGCGGTGGCGTCGCCCAGCCAGGCCTGGCGCAGCGCGTAGTCCACCGGGCGGCGGTTGTCCGGATCCACCAGCGACAGATCCCAGCCTTCGCTGCCCTGGTACAGGTCGGGCACGCCGGGCAGGGTCAGGCGCAGGGCGGTCTGGACCAGGCTGTTGAGCGCGCCGGCCGGGGCCAGCGCCGCGGCCGCCTGCGCCAGCGCCTCGCGCAGCGCGGCACCGGCCGGCTGCAGCAGCGCGGCGTCGAGCAGGGCACGCGCATTGCGCTCGTAGTCCTCGTCCGGCCAGGTCCAGTGGGTGCGCAGCTTGGCTTCGCGCGCGGCCTTGAGCTGCCAGGCGCCGATGCGCTCGGCGTAGTCGCGCAGGCCGTCGGCGTCGTCCACCGCCAGTTCCAGCGGCCACGCCGCCACCAGCATCTGCCACAGCATCAGCAGGTCGCCGGGCAGCGGCGCGGCGCTGCCGGCCGGCAGCAGGTCGGCCGACAGCGCCTGGAACCGCGCCACCTGCGCCTCCCACCACGGCGCCTGCGCGCTGAGCGTGGCCAGGCGCATGCGCACGTCTTCGCCGCGCTTGTGGTCGTGGGTGGCGGTGGCCAGCAGCGCGCGCGGATAGCGCTGCGCGCGCACGGCGTTGGCCGCGTGGAACGCCTCCGGCGTCAGCGCGAACACGTCCGGCTCGCTGCCCACCTCGTTGCGCGAGAGCAGCACGCCGTGGCGGTAGAAGGAGGTGTCCTCCACCGACTTGGCGTTGAGCGGCGCCGACAGTTGCTCCAGGCGCCGGCGCACGATCCGCCGCAGCGCCACCTGCGCCTTGCCGGTGCCGCGGCCGTCGCGGCTCCAGCGTTCGATCGCGTCGATCGCCGCGCACACCCGCGGTTCGGCGCCGGCACGCGCGCGCTGCGCGGCCTCGGCCAGGCGTGCCGCGTCGTCGTCTTCCAGGCCATCGGGTCCGGCATAGGTGCGGTACACCTCGAAGTGCCGCAGCAAGGCCATCAGCCCGCGCGCCAGCATCTGCGGGCTGAACTCGCGGGTCAGCGGATCCAGGTGCGCGGCGGCGCCCAGCGCCTGCACGGTGCGCACGAACTCGGCCTGCAGCGACCCCTGCAGGATCTCGTCGCGCGCGGCGCGCTGCTCCTGGCCGAAGTCGCCGCTGCGCCCGCTCCAGCGCCGCCACAGCGCGGTCAGCGGTTCGGCGCCGGCCGGGTCGTGCAGCACCGCGGCGACCTGGTCCATGAAGTCGTAGCCGGTGGTGCCATCGCAGGGCCAGTCGCTGCGCAACTGCTCGTGCGGCGCCAGGATCTTTTCCAGGTACAGGGCGATGCCGCCCGGGGCAATGCCACGGCGGCGGCCGGCGCGGTCCAGTTGCGTGCGCAGCCGCTGCACGTAGCCGGTGGGGTCGGCCAGGCCATCGACATGGTCGACCCGCACGCCATCCAGATGTCCCTCGGCGACCAGCCGCAGCGGCAACTCGTGGACCGCGGCGAACACGTCGTTCTGCTCCACACGCAACGCCGCCAGCGAGGTGATGTCGAAGAAGCGGCGGTAGTTGAGCATGTCGTTGCCGACCCGCCACCAGGCCAGGCGATAGCACTGGCGTTCGATCAGCCGGTGCAGGGCGTCGTCGCCCAGCCGCGCGGCGTCGTTGAGCCGCGCCGCCCACGCCGGGCGCGCGCTGGCCGGTTCCTGGGCGATGGCGCCGTCCAGGCGGATCGGGAAGCGCTGGTCGTGGTGCAGCAGGACGACGCTGCCGTCGTCGACGACCTGCAGTTGCAGCGCGCCTTCGCTCAGCGCCTGCGCATAGGGGCGGTCCAGCACCGGCAACCACAGCTTGCCGTCGCGCCCGGGCGCGCGCCAGTCGATGTCGAACCAGCCGGCATGACGGCTGCGCCGACCATGCGTGAGCACGTCCCACCACCACGGATTGCTTGGGTGGGTGGCCATGTGGTTGGGCACGATGTCCAGGATCAGGCCCATGCCGTGGCTGCGCGCGCGCTCGGACAGGTGCAGCAGCGCCGGCTCGCCGCCGAGTTCGGGATTGACCTGGCGCGGGTCGGTGACGTCGTAGCCGTGGGTGGAACCGGGCACCGCGGTGCCGATCGGCGACAGGTACAGGTGGCTGATGCCCAGCCCGGCGTAATACGGCACCTGCGCGGCGGCGTCGAGCAGGGTGAAACCGGCATGCAACTGCAGGCGGGCGGTGGCCCGCAGGGGAATCATGCGCATGCGTCGGCTCCTTGCGCGGCGGTGGCGGTGGATTGGCGGGTCTGGGCGAATGCGTCCAGGCGCGTAGCGAGGGTGGCGGCGGATGCGGCGGCGTCGGGCGCGGGCAGGCGCCGGCGCCAGTTCGGATGGCCGTCGACGGTGCCGGGCAGGTTGGGTTGCTGGTCCAGGCCCAGCGCGTCCTCGGCCGGCAGCAGCGCCAGCGGCGAGGGCGTGGCAGCGACGAAGCGCAGCGCGCCCAGTTCCGGATCGGCGGCCTCGGCGGGCGGCAGCGCCGCGGCGACCGCCTGGTCCATGCGCGCGACGTCGTCGGTGCGTGCCTGGTGGTCGGCGTGTTGCTGCGCGGCGTCGCTCAACTGCAGGCGCCGGCGCCAGTCGATGTCCTCGCCGCGGCGCCAGCCGCGCAGGGTCGGCAGGTCGTGGGTGGTGGTGGTGGCGAGGGCGTCGGGGCGCCACTGCGCCGGCGGCAGGAACGCGCCGTCGCGGTCGCGGGTGAACAGCAGCACGTCGATGCCCATCACCCCGCGGCGCGACAGTTCCGCGCGGATGCCGTCCGGCACCACGCCCAGGTCCTCGCCGATCACGATCGCGCGGTGCCGCCAGGACTCCAGCGCCAGCAGGCGCAGCAGGTCGTGCAGCGGATAGCGCAGATACACGCCGGTGGACGAGGGCGCGCCGCGCGGGATCACCCACAGCCGCAGCAGGCCGAGGATATGGTCGATGCGCACGCCGCCGCGATCGCGCATTACCGCGCGCAGCAACTCGATGAACGGCGCGAAGCCGGTGGCGCGCAGCGCGGTCGGCGCATAGCCGCAGATGCCCCAGGCCTGGCCGTCGCCGTTGAACGCGTCCGGCGGCGCGCCCAGTTCCAGCCCCTGCAGCACCGCCTGCGGCCACGCCGCGGCCTCGGCGCCGTGCGCGTCGAAGCCCACCGCCAGGTCGGCGATCAGGCCGATGCCCATGCCGTCGGCGCGCGCCTGCCGCTGCACGTCGGCCCAGCTGCGTGCGGCCAGCCACTGCGCGAACCGGTGCAGGCCCGGATCGGCATCGCCGAAGTCCTGTGCGGCGAACGCGGCATGCGCGTGCAGGGCGCTGCCGCCGTCGCGTTCGAACGCGGCCAGGTCGGCGTGCAGCGCGGCGTCGGCCTGGCCGAAGTCGGCGTGCAACTGCCGCAGCCACTGCCACTTCAGCGCAGCCGAGGCCGGCCAGTCGATCAGCGGCCGCGCCTGCGCCTCGGCGAACGCCGGCGCCAGCCCGGCCGCGTCCAGCGCGCGCTGCGCGGCGTCGGCGCCCAGCACGCGCGCCGGCGCTGCCTGCAGCGGATCGAGGAAGCGGCGGTCGCTGGGCGAATACGGGCTGTAATGCGCGCCGACCGGACGCGCCGCATGCACCGGGCTCAGCGCGATGGCGTCGCCGCCGGCCGCGGCGATGCGCGTGGCCCAGGCGGCGGTGCCGGCGGCGTCGCCGATGCCGGCGTCGTAGGGGCCCGGCGCCGAATACACCTGCAGCGACAGGCCCCAGCGCCGCGGTTGCGCCGCGCCCACCGCGTCGGCGACGCCGTAGCAGCGCGATGGCGCCACCGCCAGGGTGGTGCGGCGGTCGCCGTGCTGCAGGGTCCAGTAGCCGGCGGCATCGGGCGCGATGAGGCGGCCATGCGCGTCGCAGTGGCCGTGCAGTGCCTGGCCATCCTCGCTCTGGAGCTGGTACGCGGCACCGGCCGCGGCGCCGACCTCGACCGGCGCGCCTGCGTCGGCGGTCAGCAGCGGCGGCAGTGCGGCATCGGCCTGCAGCCGGCGCAGGCTGTCGCGGCAGGCGGCCGCGTCGCGCGCGTCCAGGTCGAGCGCACCGAGCACGTGGCGCAGGGTGTCGTCGGCGACCGTACGCGGCGTGTCGCTGGCGTCGATCCAGTCGACCAGCAGGCCCGCGGCGTCGGCCAGGGTGTGCAGGGAAGTGTCGGTCATGGGCAGGGCGAACCGGGCAGCAGGGCGGAGGAAGAGGTATCCGCCGCGGTCCCGCGCGCGCCGACGGCGCGTGCGCGGCGGTGGGCAGCGAACGAGGCGGCCAGCGTGCCGGGGACGCTGTCGCGATGGCGTCGCGACAGCGGGCGCTCATGCGGCGTTGCCGGGCCGGTAGCGCGCGACGAAGGCGTTGGGCGGCAACTGCGCGGCGTCGTCGCCGGCGTTCTCCGCGTGCACGGTGTCGCCGGGCAGGTCCAGCGCCACTGGTGCGTCGCCGAAGTTGGCGGCCACGTGCCATTCGCCATCGCCCAGGCGCCAGCCGGCGGCGATCGCCTTCGGACCGAGGACGCGCGCGCCCAGCGCGCTGGCCTGGGTCAGCGCCGGCACCAGGTGCTGGCGGCGCAGCGCCATCAGCGCCGCGAACCAGTCGCGCCAGCGCGCGCCGTCGCCGTGGGTGGCGTCGCTGATGTCGGCGATGGAGGCCTGAAAGGTGCTCGGCGCGTTGGGATCGGGGATGGTGGCGCGCTGCTCCGGGTCGGCGAAGGCGGCGAAGTGCGCGAACTCGCGGCGCCGGCCCTCGCGCACCGCCTCGTCCAGCGGCGGCGCGAAATCGGTGAAGAACTGGAACGGGGCGCGGCTGCCCCACGGCTCGCCCATGAAGAACAGCGGGATCATCGGGGTCAGCGCGGTCAGCGCCAGCGCCGCACGCAGCGCCGATTCGCTCACCTGGGTGATCAGCCGGTCGCCACGCGCGCGGTTGCCGATCTGGTCGTGGTTCTGCGCGAAGATCACGAACTTGTGCGGCGGCAGGTGGCCGCTGGGCTCGCCGCGCGCGTGCCCGCGGTGGTCGGCCTGGCCCTGGAAGGCGAAGCCCTCGCCGAGCACCCGCGCAAGGTGCTGCGCCGGCGCGTCGGCAAAGCCGGCGTAGTAGCCCTCGTGTTCGCCGGTCAGCAGCACGTGCAGGCTGTTGTGGAAGTCATCGTCCCACTGCGCGCTGTAACCGCGTTCCAGCACGTCGGCCTGGTTGGCCTCGTTCTCCAGCACCAGGTGCACATGGCGCCCGTCGGCGACGCTGGCCATGATCGCCTCGCGCAAGGTGTCGAGGAAGGCGTTGGGCACGATCGCGTGCACCGCATCCAGGCGCAGGCCATCGAAGCGGTACTCGTGCAGCCACATCAGCGCGTTGTCGATGAAGTAGCGCTGCACCGGCGGCAGGCGGAAATCGATCGCCGCGCCCCACGGGGTCGGTGCGTCCTCGCGGAAGAAGGTCGAGGCGTATTGGCCCAGGTAATTGCCGTCCGGGCCGAAGTGGTTGTAGACCACGTCCAGGAACACGCTCAGGCCCAGGCCGTGGGCCTCGTCGATCAGTGCCTTGAGTTCGTCCGGATGGCCGTAGGCCGAGGCCGGCGCGTACGGCAGCACGCCGTCGTAGCCCCAGTTGTGGCGGCCGGGGAATTCGGCCAGCGGCATCAGTTCGATCGCGGTCACGCCGAGCGCGGCCAGCGTCGGCAACTGCGCGCGCAGCCCGGCGTAGCCGCCGCAAGTGCCCACGTGCAGCTCGTAGAACACGGTCTCGGCCCAGGGCCGGCCGCGCCAGTCGCCGTGGCGCCAGGCATGGCCGTCGGTGGCCAGCACCGCGCTGGGGCCATGCACACCGTCGGGCTGCCAGCCCGAGGCCGGATCCGGCACCGGCGTGCGGCCGTCGATGGCATAGCGGTAGCGGGTGCCGGGCGCGCAGGCCAGGGTGGCGGCGAAGTAGCCGTCGCCGACCGCCTGCAGCGGCTGCCGCCGATCGTCGCCGAACACCAGCTCCACGCGCTCGGCATCCGGCGCCCACAGCGCGAAGGCGACCTCGCCGTTGGCGCCTGGCCAGGCGCCGGGGCGCAGGACCGCGCGCAGGGCGGCGGAGGATTCGGTCGAGACAGCGGTCGTGGCCATGGTCAAAGGTCCGGTTGCAGCCAAAGGGTGGACAGCGGCGGCAGCGTCAGCGCCAACGCCTGCGCATGCCCGTGCATCGGCTGCGGCAGGGTCGACAGCACGCCGCCGTTGCCCTGGTTGGAGCCGCCGTAGTAGCCGCTGTCGCTGTTGAGAAGCTCGCGCCAGCGTCCGCTACGCGGCACCCCCACGCGGTAATCGTGGTGTACGTTCGGCGTGAAGTTGCTGACCGCCAGCAACGGTGGCGCGTCGCCGTCGCGGTCGTGGCGGACGAAGGCAAAGACGCTGTTGCGGTGGTCGTCGGCGATGCTCCATTCGAAGCCGTCGCTGCTGCGGTCGCTGCGGTACAGCGCGGGCAATGCGCGCAACTGCCGGTTGAGGTCGGCGACCAGCCGCGCCACGCCGCGGTGCTCGGGCTGCTGCGCCTGCGCCCAGTCCAGTGGCCGGTCGTGGTCCCAGTCCTGCCACTGCCCGAACTCGCAGCCCATGAACAGCAACTTGCGCCCGGGATGCGCCCACATGAAGGCCAGGTAGGCGCGCAGGTTGGCGAAGCGCTGCCAGGCGTCGCCGGGCATGCGCGCCAGCAACGAGCCCTTGCCGCGCGCCACCTCGTCGTGCGACAGCGGCAGCACGAAATGCTCGGAGAACGCATACACCAGGCCGAAGCTCATCTCGCTGTGGTGGTGTTGCCGGTACAGCGGATCGCGCTGCAGGTAGCGCAGCGTGTCGTGCGCCCAGCCCATGTTCCACTTGTGGCTGAAGCCCAGCCCGCCCTGCTGCGTGGGCGCGGTGGCGCCCGGCCAGGCGGTGGATTCCTCGGCGATGGTGCGCACGCCGGGGAAACGCTGCGCGATCTCGTCGTTGAGCCGGCGCAGGAAGGCGATCGCCTCCAGGTTCTCGCGGCCGCCGTGGGCGTTGGGGATCCACTCGCCGGCGTTGCGGCCGTAGTCGCGGTACAGCATCGCCGCCACCGCATCCACGCGCAGGCCGTCGACGTGGAAGCGCTCGATCCACTCCAGCGCGCTGCCGATCAGGTAGGCCACCACTTCCGGGCGGCCGTAGTTGTAGACCAGCGTATTCCACTCGCGATGCACGCCTTCGCGCGGGTCGGCATGTTCGTACAGGGCGCTGCCGTCGAAGTGGTGCAGGCCGTGCGGGTCGTCGGGGAAGTGCGCACCGACCCAGTCCAGCAGCACGCCGATGCCGGCCTGGTGGCAGGCGTCGACGAAGCGCGCGAAGCCGTCGGCGTCGCCGTGGCGCGCGGTCGGCGCGTACAGCCCCAGCGGCTGGTAGCCCCAGGAGCCGCCGAACGGATACTCGGCGATCGGCAGCAATTCGATGTGGGTGAAGCCGAGCCCGCGCACGTAGGGAATCAGTTCCGCGGCCAGCGCATCCCAGTGCAGCGGCTGGCCATGGCGGTCGTGGCGCCAGGAGCCGGCGTGCAGTTCGTAGATGCTCAGCGGCTGCGCGCTGCCCGCCTGCGCCTCGCGCTGCGCCAGCCAGGCCGCATCGCCCCAGGTATGGCTGTCCGCGTACGGCACCACCGAGGCGGTGGACGGCGCCGGCGCGCTGCAGCGCGCCACCGGATCGGCCTTGCGCGGCAGCACGCTGCCGTCGGCGGACTGCAGTTCGTATTGATAGTGTTCGCCGCCGTGCAGCCCCGGCACGAACAGTTCCCAGACCCCGGCCTCCGGATGCAGGCGCAGCGGATGCCGGCGTGCGTCCCAGCCATTGAAGTCGCCGACCAGCGCCACGCGCCTGGCATTGGGCGCCCACACCGCGAAGCGCACGCCCTCGACTTCGCCGACGCGGGCGTGATGGGCGCCCAGTGCGGTACGCAGCGCGGCGCCGTCGCCGGCGGCCAGGTCCTGCAGCCAGGCCGGATCGAGCAGCGGCCCGAAGGCATAGGGGTCGTCGCATTCCTGCACCGCATCCGGCCACACGATGCGCAGCCGGTAGGGCATGGATTGCTTCAGCTCGCCCTCGAACAGGCCCTCCGCCTGCGGGTGGGCGCGCATCCGCGCGATCAGCTTGCCCTGCGCGTCGAGCAGGCCCAGCGCCTCGGCGCCGTGCGCCAGCACGCGCACCCGGACCGTGCCGTCGGCCTGTGGATGCGGCCCCAGCCAGGCAAAGGCATCGACAGCCTCGCCGCGGGCAAGCGCCTGCAGCGCAGGGCCGTCGCTGTCGTCTTCTGTTTCTTCCACCGGGTCCCGGCCGGCGGCCGGGTCCACGGCGTGTTCCCGATCGCTCATGCGCTCGCCAATGCGCTCGCGCTGGCCACGGCGGTGGTCGCCTGCAGCGGCACGCCGCCGGTTGCCGGCCGCGCCCCGGCGGTGCGCTCGTACAGCGCCATGTACTTGCGGCCGGCCAGTTCCCAGCCGCTGGGCCGCAGCATCGCCGCGCGGCGCATCGCCTGCAGCAGGCCCGGCAGGCGGAAGGTGCGGAACACCCGCTGCAGGCAGCGGCGCAGGCCGTCGGCCGAGGCTTCCTCGAACAGGAAGCCGGTGACGCCGTCGTCCACCGTGTCGATCAGGCCGCCGGTGGCGTGGGCGATCGGCAGGCTGCCGAAGCGCTGCGCGTACATCTGGCTCAGTCCGCACGGCTCGAAGCGCGAGGGCATCAGCAGGAAGTCGGAGCCGGCGAACATGCGCCGCGCCAGCCGTTCCTCGAAGCCGATGTGCGCGCCGACGTGGCCCGGGTAGCGCCGTGCCAGCGCCGCCACCGCCTGCTCGATCTGCGGCTCGCCGCCGCCGATGATCACGATCTGGCCGCCGGCGGCGACGATCTGCGGCGCCACCTCGCAGATCAGGTCCAGGCCCTTCTGGTGCACCAGCCGCGAGACCACCGCGAACAGCGGGCCATCGCTGTCGAGCAGGCCGAACGCCTGGCGCACCTGCGCCGCGTTCTCGCGCTTGCCCTGGATCTGGCCGACGCCGAAGTGGGCCGGCAGGTGCGCGTCGGTGCGCGGATCCCAGCTGGCGTCGATGCCGTTGACGATGCCGCTCAGGCGGCCGCTGGCGGCGCGCCGCGCCAGCAGCGCGTCCAGGCCGCAGCCCTGCGCCGGGCCGGTGATCTGCGCGGCATAGCTGACGCTGACCGTGTTGACGTGGTCGGCGTGGACGATGCCCGCGCGCAGGAACGACATCTGCCCGTAGAACTCAAGGTCCTGCAGGCCTTCGGCGGGGATGCCCAGGGCGCCGGCCATGGCGTAAGGAAACAGGCCCTGGTAGGCCAGGTTGTGGATGGTCAGCAGGCACGGCGTGCGGCCGCCGGACCAGCGCACGTAGGCGGCGGCCAGCGCGCACGGCCAGTCGTTCAGGTGCAGCAGCTCCGGCGTCCAGTCCAGCCCGGCCTGGCCGCCGGCGATCTGCGCGGCGGCGTGGGACAGGGTGGCGAAGCGCAGCGCGTTGTCTTCCCAGTCGCGGCCTTCGCTGGAGACGTAGGGCGAACCCTGGCGCTCGAACAGCTGCGGGCACAGCAGCACGTAGACGCACAGGCCGTCCGGGCGCTCGGCCCGGCCCAGCGCGCAATCCGGCAGTCCCGCATGCGCGGCAATGCGGCCGACGATCTCCAGCGGGCCGGTGGTGCGCAGGACCGCCGGGTACCCGGGAATCAGCACGCGGATGTCGCAGCTGCCGCGCAGCGCCCGCGGCAGGGCCGCAGCGACGTCGCCCAGGCCACCGGCCTTCACGAAATCGGCCATTTCCGAGGTCACGAACAGGCTGGTGCGGCGCGGCGCCGGGTTCAGCTTGACGGTCACCTCGGCATTGCGGACGAAGCGGCCGCGCGCATCGCGATAGCGGCGGCGCGGCGCGTGCAGCACCGGATGGGTATCGCGTTGTCTCTCGGTCAGGTCGGCGGGGGTGGGGGGCGACATGGCGGTTCCGTCTGGGAAGGGGGAGGACGGGGCACACGGAAAGCGACTGCCGCCGCGCGTCCTGGCAGGCGCGCGACGTGAAGCAAGGAAAGAGGTACAGCAGCGTCGAAACGGAACAACGATGTTGCAGTGCGATAATGCAGGAGCAAAGTACGAATGGCGCGATAAAAGACGCGTGAAGCGCACGCTTGTCTACGGTGAAGCGAGGAATGCGGCGCATAGTCGATGTCGCCGAACGCCAGATGCCGCAAGCGCTGGATCGCGGCATCGGCGCCTATGAATCGTTTAGCTTCCAGTGCCGCCCATGTGTCGTGCTTCGGTGCGACCGGGGGTCACCTCCGTTGTGCGAGCTTCATGCGATCTATGGTGCAGTGTGCTCATGACAGTCCTGAAACCGCAGATGCGCCGCGAGCTGGACGGCTTCGTCCTCGACGCCTTGCTGCGTCCGCGCGCCGACGGCGTGCTCGAGCCGCAGATCCGGATCACCGGCGACGATGGCGTGGTGCGCGGCCGGCACGCGTTCGACGGGGTGTACTTCCGCGATGCGCACGCCGGCGCCTACTTCGTCGCCGAGCGCCTGGCGGCGATCCGTTCGGCACGGTACGGAAAGCTGGTCTTCGCCTGATCCGCGCGCGATGTCGGCGCCGCATGCGATCGTCGCGGCGCAGGCACGGCGCGCTGCCTTCAGTGTTCGGTCTGTAGCCGGTCCAACGCCGCCAGCAAGTCGGCGCGACGATACGGCTTGGGCAGGAAGCCGGTCCGCGGCGGCAGTGTCCCGGGATCGGGCGTATGCAGGCCGGAGGTCAGCAGGGTGGGGATGGCGATGCCGCGGCGGCGCAATTGGCGCACCATGCTCAGGCCGTCGCAGCGGGGCATCTGCACGTCGCTGAAGATCAGCGCCACGTCGGGGTGCCGTGCCAGCACGTCCAGCGCGTCCTGCGCGGTCGCCGCCGACAGGACCCGGTAGCCGTCGGCGGCGAGCATGGCAGCGGCCAACTCCCGGATCGTCTGGTCGTCCTCCACCAGAAGAATGGTGGTGGAGGCGGAGGTGACGCGCATAATTCCGTTATCGCTTTTATAAACAATCCACGTCAGCTTCACGATTACTCGGTGAAGCGCTGGTGACGCCCGGGCAATCCCGATATTCTCGTCCTCATTCATTGTGAGATTCACTGCGAGACGCGGCTTGACCACTCACGCTCACTATCGGCAGATCGTCGAGCTCTCGCACGACTGCATCAAGGAAGTCGGTCGCGACGGCATCGTGCGCTCGATCAATCCGCACGGTCTGACGTTGCTGGGCGTCTCCGACCCCGCCGATATCGTCGGCCACCCCTGGGCGGAGCTGTGGCCCGAGGACATGCGCTCGCTGACCCAGGGCGCCTTTGCTGCGGCGCTGGGCAACGAACAGCGTGAATTCTGGGCCGAGCGCCCGTCGCTGGATGGGCGGCGGCGCTGGTGGCACGTGATGGTCAGTCCGCTGGCCAACGCCTCGGCGCGGGTCGAGAGCGTGCTGGTGATCAGCCGCGACGTCACCCAGCAGTACCAGATCGAGCAGGCCCTGCGCGCGCTGGGCGATCTGGCCCCGATCGATGCCGAGGAGGTGCCGCTGGGAGCGACCGATGCCGCCGCGCTGGGCCGCCATTGGCAGGCCGAGCAGTCGCAGTTGCGCGGGCAACTGGACATCGCCCTGGCCGCGCAGCGCGTGGCCGAGCGCGCGATGACCCAGGCGCAGAAGGGCGAGGCGATCGGGCAGATGCTCGCCGGCGTGGTGCACGACTTCAACAACATGCTGCATACCGCGATGACTTCGGTCAGCATGGTGGCCGACCACCCGCAACGCCTGCAGCCGGACCAGCGCCGCCTGCTCGGCATCGCCAACGAGGCCCTGCAGCACGGCGCAGGGATGACCCGGCGCCTGCTCGGCTTCGCCCGCGCGCATCCGGTCAAGCCGGCCTGGCTGGACCTGAACGCGCTGGTGACGCAGATGCAGCCGCTGCTGGCGCAGGCGCTGGGCGGCGAGATGCGCCTGCAGCTGCTGCCCTGCGCCGAGGTGGCGACGACCTATGCCGACCGCAACGCGGTCGAGCAGGCGGTGATGAACCTGGCGCTGAACGCGCGCGACGCCAGCCGTCCCGGCGACGCGGTGACGATCCGCTGCAGTGCCCTGGAGGTGCCGCCCTCGCGTGCGGCAGCGATGCGCCAGCCCGGGCGCTATGTGACCCTGGCGGTCGGCGACCAGGGCGAGGGCATGTCCGACGAGGTGAAGTCGCGCCTGTTCGAGGCGTACTTCACCACCAAGCCCGAGGGCAAGGGCACCGGGTTGGGCCTGGCCCAGGTCTACGGCGTGGTGCGCCAGGCGGGCGGCTTCGTCGATGTCGATTCGGAATTGGGGCGCGGCACCACCATCACCCTGGCGTTTCCGTTCGTGGCGCAACCGCCAGGCGACGAGGGCGATGACCTGGTGCCGGCGGCCGAGTAGCCCCGCTCATCGGCTCGCGCGCGCCGGTAGCCGCTCGCTGATGTGCACCGCAAACGCCTCGCGCAGCAGCCGCAGCGCCCGCTGCTGGCGCCCGGCATCCAGCGCCGCGCAGCACGAGGGCGGCACCTGCACCTGGAAATCGCGCATGCGCGCATCGATCGCGGTGGCCAGCACGCAGGCATCGGTGGCGATGCCGGTGACCAGCAGGTGGGTGGTCTGCAGCCGCGCCAGCAGCAGGGCCAGGGCCGAGCCGAGGAAGGCGGAGTGCTTGGGCTTGAGCACGTAGTAGTCCTGCGGGCGCGGCGCCAGGCAGGCGGCGATGCGCGCGCCGCGCTGTTTCGGATCGGCGCATAGCGTCCACAGGCCTTCGAAATCGGTGCGCCAATCGGCGAAGTTGTCGTTGGCGAACAGCACCGGCCAGCCGCGGCGATGGAAGCGTCCACGGACCTGGGCGATGCGCTCGGCCACCGGCAGCGCCGCAGCGGCCAGGCGCGCGCCGCCGGGGAAATCGAAGCGGCTGATCATGTCCACGATCAGCAACGCCGGTTGGCCGGGCTGCGTCGGTGCCGGGGCGGCCGTCGATGGCCGTTGCTGGTCGTCAGGGGTGTCAGTGCGTCGCCGGGCCGGGTGCCGCATGCGCCGATCCTCCATTGCCGGACAGGGCTTCATGGTCGGCGCGCGCGGTGAAACCAGGGTGAGCGCGAGTGAAGGCGTGGCTGAACGGACGGGCGGGCAGCGCCGCCACGGCGCCAATGGCCGCCTTCGCGAAAGCTTACTATTTAAGGTTTACATTGACGGGCGTCTTTGCCCGTCGACAGGAGAGCACGTGGTAGCAACTGGCGTACATGACAAGGCGCGCGTGGCCGCAGCGGCATTCGCCGCGCAGGCCGCCCGCGGCACTTCCCGATGGCGCTGCGGCGCCGGATGCGATCGGCGGATCGCATGAGCGCGGTCGCCCCCACACCGGCCGTGCACGTCGATGCGCCCCTGGATGCCGGCCAGGCGGTCCTGCCGCCCGAAGCGCCGCTGGACATGCCGCTGCAGTCGCTGCAGGAAGGCAAGCTGCGCAACAAGCGCCTGCCCAGCACCCCGATGGGAATCGGCTGGCGGCGCTTCTACGTGTTCGGTACCACCGCGGCGATGACCGCCTACGCCAGTTGGCTGATCTGCAAGGTGCTGCTGATCGGCGGCGTGAGCGTGCTCGAAGCCTGCCTGATGGTGCTGTTCATCCCGTTGTTCGCCTGGATCGCGCTGTCCTTCGTCAGCGCCCTGGCCGGCTTCTTCACCCTGGTGTTCGGCAAGGGCCGCAAGCTCGGCATCGACCCCGACGCGCCGCTGCCGGTGGTGCGCAACCGCACTGCGTTGCTGATGCCCACCTACAACGAGGACCCGCACCGGCTGATGGCCGGCCTGCAGGCGATCTACGAATCGGTGGAGGCCACCGGCCAGATCGAGCGCTTCGATTTCTTCATTCTCAGCGACACCACGCGCCCGGCGATCGGCGCGGAGGAAGAAAAGGTGTACGCCGAGCTGGTGGAGCGCGTCGGCGGCCACGGCCGGCTGTTCTACCGGCGCCGCGCCAGCAACGCCGGGCGCAAGGCCGGCAACATCGCCGACTGGGTGCGCCGCTTCGGCGGTGCCTATCCGCAGATGCTGATCCTGGACGCCGACAGCCTGATGACCGGCGACAGCATCGTGCGCCTGGCCGCCGGCATGGAGGCCAACCCCGATGTCGGCCTGATCCAGACCCTGCCGGAAGTGGTCAACGGCAATACGCTGTTCGCGCGCATGCAGCAGTTCGGCGGCCGCGTCTACGGCCCGGTGATCGCCTTCGGCGTGGCCTGGTGGCACGGTTCGGAAAGCAACTACTGGGGCCACAACGCGATGATCCGCACCGAGGCCTTCGCCGCGCAGGCCGGCCTGCCGTCGCTGCCCGGGCGCAAGCCGTTCTGCGGCCACGTGCTCAGCCACGATTTCGTCGAGGCGGCGCTGATGCGCCGCGGCGGCTGGGCCATGCACATGGTGCCGTACCTGCAGGGCAGCTACGAGGAAGGCCCGCCGACGCTGACCGACCTGCTGGTGCGCGACCGCCGCTGGTGCCAGGGCAACCTGCAGCACTCCAAGGTGGTGCGCGCGCGCGGCCTGCATTGGGTCAGCCGCATGCACATGCTGATCGGCATCGGCCATTACTTCACCGCGCCGATGTGGGGCATGCTGATGCTGATCGGCATCGCCATTCCGCTGCAGAACGGCGGGTTCGACCTGGTCGCCTCGGTGATCTCGCCGTTCTCGCCGGCGCGCTACTGGCATCAGCAGGATTCCACGCGGGTGGCCTGGGTGTTCGCGGTGACCATGTTCGTGCTGCTGGCGCCCAAGGTGATGGGCTACTTCGCGATGCTGCTCAAGCCCGGCGAACGCCGTGGCTGCGGTGGCGGGGTGCGCGCCTTCGTGAGCATGCTGCTGGAAACGCTGCTGGCCGCGCTGATGGCGCCGGTGGTGATGTACGTGCAGTCGCGTGGCGTGGCCGAGGTGCTGGCCGGTAAGGACTCGGGCTGGGACGCGCAGCAGCGCGACGACGGCCGCATTTCGTGGTCGGCGCTGTTGCGCAGCTACGGCGGACTCAGCGCGTTCGGCCTGCTGATGGGTGGCATGGCCTATGCCGTGTCGCCGTCGCTGGCGGCATGGATGGCGCCGGTGGTGATCGGCATGGCGCTGGCGGTGCCGGTGGTGGCGATCAGCTCCTCGCGCGCCGCCGGCCTGTGGCTGCGCAAGTTGCGCATCCTCGCCATTCCCGAAGAGTCGCAGCCGCCGGCGGTGCTGCTGCGCGCCGCCGAACTGCGCCGCGAGGCCGCCGCACGCCGTGCCGAGGCCGAGGCGCAGGCCGCGGGCTGAGGTCGGCATACTATCCGGCCTCATTCATCGGGAACCGACATGCTGGAGACAGTGGAACACGAGACCGGCGCCGCGCCGACCTGGACCGTCCTGTGGCTGCACGGCCTGGGCGCCGACGGCAACGACTTCGCGCCGCTGGTGCCGGAGCTGGTGCGGCCGCACTGGCCGGCGCTGCGTTTCGTGTTCCCGCACGCCCCGGTGCGGCCGGTGACGATCAACAACGGCGTGCGCATGCGCGCCTGGTACGACATCGTCAGCATGGACTTCTCCAACCGCGCCGACAGCGCCGGCGTCGCCGAATCGGTGGCCCAGGTCGAAGAGTTGATCGCGCGCGAGGACGCGCGCGGCGTGCCGGCCGAGCGCCTGCTGCTGGCGGGCTTTTCCCAGGGCGGGGCCATCACCCTGGCCGCCGGCCTGCGCCGCGAGCGGCCGCTGGCCGGTCTGATCGGTCTGTCCACCTATCTGCCGGAACTGGAGAGCGTCGCCCGCTGGCATGCGCCGGCGGCCCTGCGGCAACCGCTGTTCATGGCCCATGGCCAGGGCGATCCGGTGATCCCGCAGCCCTACGCCGAGCGCACCGCGCAGACCCTGCAGGCGCTGGGCATGCCGGTGCAGTGGCGACGCTACCCGATGGCGCACCAGGTCTGCGCCGAGGAAATCGCCGACCTGGGCGACTGGATGGACGCCTGCCTCACCGGCAACTGAGGACGCCGGCCGCGTGGCGGCGTGGTGCGATACCCGTGGCGGGCGCCCTGAACCGGGGCTAGTATCGGCCGCAGCGCACGCCAGTCGAGTGAGGGAGACCTGGGTGAAGGTGCTGATCGCCGACGACGAACCCCTGGCGCGCGAACGCCTGCGCACGCTGCTGGCCGCGCATGCCGGCGTGGAAGTGGTGGCCGAAGCCGACAACGGCATGGACGCGCTGCACGCCTGCGCCGCGGCGCGACCGGACCTGGTGCTGCTGGACATCGCCATGCCCGGGCTCGACGGCCTGGAGGCCGCACGCCACCTGGCCACCTTCGAGCCACGCCCGGCGGTGGTGTTCTGCACCGCCTACGATGCGCATGCGCTGTCTGCGTTCGAGGCGGCGGCGATCGACTATCTGATGAAGCCGGTGCGCGCCGAGCGCCTGGCCGCGGCCCTGCAGCGCGCCCGCACCTTCATGGCCGGCCGCGTCAACGGCGATGCCGCCGCGCCAGCGCCGCAGCGGCGCACCCACCTGTGCGCGCGCCTGCGCGGCAGCCTGCGGCTGATCCCGGTCGACGACATCCACTACCTGCAGGCCGAGGAAAAGTACGTGGTGGTGCACCACGCCCGCGGCGAGGACCTGATCGAGGAATCGCTGCGCGCGCTGGAGGAGGAATTCGCCGAACGCTTCGTGCGCATCCACCGCAACTGCCTGGTCGCGCGCCACGAACTGGTGGAACTGCGCCGGCTCGGCGAGGGCCAGGTGCAGGCGGTGCTGCGCCATGGCAAGCAGCCGCTGGAAGTCAGCCGGCGCTGCGTGGCGCAGCTGCGCAAGGAGATCCACCAGCGCTGATGCCGCAAGGACCGCGCGCGTGCAGCGGCGGACCGCGGCTTTCCGCGATAATGCGCGCATGAAGATCCTGCGCATCGCTACCCGCAAGAGTCCGCTCGCCCTGTGGCAGAGCGAGCATGTCGCTGACTGCCTGCGCCGCGCGCACCCGCACCTGGACGTGGTGCTGGTGCCGATGAGCACCCGCGGCGACGAAGTCCTGGACCGCTCGCTGGCGGCGATCGGCGGCAAGGGCCTGTTCCTGAAGGAACTGGAGCTGGCGATGCTGCGTGGCGAGGCCGATTGCGCGGTGCATTCGCTCAAGGACGTGCCGATGGAACTGGACCGGCCGTTCGTGCTGCCGGCGATCCTGCCGCGCGCCGATCCGGCCGATGCGCTGATCTCCAACCTCTACGCCTCGCTGGACGCGCTGCCGCTGGGCGCGCGCGTCGGTACCTCCTCGCTGCGGCGGCAGGCGCAACTGCGCGCGCGGCGCCCGGACCTGGAACTGCTGGACCTGCGCGGCAACGTCAACACGCGCCTGGCCAAGCTCGACAACGGCGGCTACGACGGCATCGTGCTGGCCTGCGCCGGCCTGCAGCGGCTGGGCCTGGAGGGGCGCATCACCCAGCGCCTGCAGGCGCCGGACTGGTTGCCGGCCCCGGCGCAGGGCGCGATCGCGGTGGAATGCCGCGAGGACGCCAGCGCAGCGCTGGCGCTGTTCGCCGCGCTGGACGACGCGCCGACCCGCCGCTGCGTGGAGGCGGAGCGGGCGATGAACCGCGCCCTGCACGGCAGCTGTCACGTCCCGGTGGCGGCGTTCGCGCAATGGCGCGGCGAGGATCTGCTGCTGCAGGGCCTGGTCGGCGGCGTCGCCGACGGGCGCCTGGTGCGCGCGGAGTTGCAGCGCAGCGCCCAGGATCCGGAGGCGCTGGGCCAGGCCGTGGCCGAGGCCCTGCTCGGCGCCGGCGCGCGCGAACTGCTGGATGTCGATCTGCCGGCCTGAGGGCGCCCACCGCTCCGCGCCGTCCGTCGTAGGAGCGGCTTCAGCCGCGACGGGCGTTCCCGGGAAGGCCCGTCGCGGCTGAAGCCGCTCCTACGCGCGCTGCAAGCCAGCGAGCACGGTCGGCAGGGTGTTGAGGCCCCAATGCTCGACATAGCGGCCATTCTCGACGCGGACGATGTCGATCACCTCGATGCTGACCGTCTTTCCCGTCGGTTCCACCCCGAACAGCGTCCCCGTGTGCCTGCCCGAGACGGTCTTGCGGGTCGTCACCTTGTCGCCCTCGGCGACCTGGTCGTGGATCGTCACCGTCAATCCGGCCAGTGCGGGCCGGAGGATGTCGTGGAAGGTGCTCCACATGCTCTCGCTTCCTGCAGGAGCGCCGGGCGGAGCGGAGCGATTGACGAACCCCGGCGCCATCAGCGCCTCGAATGCGGCGCGATCACCGCCTTCGATCACCTCTTTGTTGAAGCGGCGAACCACCGTCTTTGGATCGGATGCGGTCATCACAGCCTCCGTTTCGAACACCGCGATACAGCGGTATTGGACATCCTAACGGTCGCGGGGGCGGCGCTGCTTCCCGATGGCGCATCCTTCAAAAGGACGCGACCGGTGAACTCCACCATTGGGCAAGGGTGTTCACATGTCCTGCAGGGCTGGCAGATCGAGTAACGGACTGTCCCGCCTTGCGGAATGGGCGAAACCGCGCGGCGACCGGCACCGCCCTTTCGCCGAACCAGGCATCCCTGCCTCTACCAATCCCCAATCCCGACTCCCGAATCCCCGCTCACTTGAACTTGTAGACCAGGTTCATCGTGGCCAGGGTATCGGTCTTCTTCTTGTCGTCGCTGACGTCGCTGTTGTAGCGCGCCTGCCAGCCGGCCTTCAGCGCCAGACGCTCGTTCATGCTGACCGAGATGCCCAGGTCGTTCTGCGCGAAGGTGTTGTACGCGCCGGATTCGACCAGCAGGGTGTTGCCCAGTTCGGTATTGCTGGTCAGGCCGTACTTGAAGTCGACCAGGCCGCGGCCGATCAGGCCGGTCTCGGTGCGGTTCTCGACCACGTCGTGGGCGCGGCGCACGCCGGGACCGATCTGCACGTCGATGCTGCGGCGGTCGCCGTCCATGATCCGGGTGCCGTAGCCGATGCCGATCGTCGCCAGGCGGTCGTAGGTGGCGAAGTCGTCGCGCTCGTAGCGCAGCGAGGCGGTCAGCTGGCGGTGCTCGCCGAGCTGCAGCGCGCTGCCGGCGCTGCCGGTGTAGCGGTTGGAGGTGGTCTGGCGCTTGCGCGTGGTGGTGCCGTCGGGATTGGTGTCGACGTACTCGGCGCTGGCGTGCAGGGCGAGCAGGTCCAGGCTGTGGATCCAGTCGCCGTCCACGTACTGTCCCTTCAGGCGGCCGTTGAGGCTTTCGTTGCTGCTGTTGCCGTGCGAGGACGCGAAGCCCAGTTCGCCCGATCCGCTCCACGGCGAACTGGCCGGGTCCGTGGCTGTCGGTGAGGTGGCGACGTCGGCGGCCCAGGCCGGGGACGTGCTCAGCAGCAACATGGCGATGGCGGATACGAGGGTGGCGCGGCGGGACATGGCTTCTCCGGGAATGAGGACGCAGCCTTCGGCTAACGAAATGGAAACGATTTCATCATACCGGATCCACATGACACCCTGGCCGGCCGGGGACGCCGGCTTCATCGGCGGTTCGGGCGCTGCATCGGCCGCCATGCCGGCAGGCGTTTTCCGCCCGCGACTCAGACATAATCGGACCATGGACCGCTACGAACGCATCAACGCACTGCACCGCCTGCTCAAGTCCGCGCGCTACCCGGTGACGGTGGCGCGGCTGCAGGACGAACTGGGCTGCTCCCGCGCCACCGTCTACCGCGATCTAGCCTTCCTGCGTGATGCGCTGATGGCGCCGGTGGAGGGCGACGGCGAGGCCGGCTTCCGCTACGAATCCGGCGAGAGCGACCGTTTCGAGCTGCCGGGCCTGTGGCTGAGTTCGGAGGAGCTGCATGCGCTGCTGGCCTCGCAGCAACTGCTGGCGCGTACCGGGGGCGGGGTGCTGTCCTCGGTGCTGGCGCCGCTGCAGCAGCGCATCGAGAGCCTGCTCGCCGCCCAGGCCGGGGCGACCCATTGGCCGGTGGAGCGGGTGCGGGTGATCCCGCACCGCGGCCGCAAGCTCGACGAAGCCAGTTTCCGCACCGTCGCTTCGGCGGTGCTGGAGCGCAAGCGGCTGTCCTTTGACTACCGCGCCCGTTCCACCGACGAATCGACCAAGCGCACGGTGTCGCCGCAGCGCATCACCCACTACCGCGACAACTGGTACCTGGACGCTTGGGACCATGGCCGCGACGCGGTGCGCAGCTTCGCGGTGGACCGCATCAACCATGCGCGCCTGCTCGACCAGCCGGCGCAGGACGTGGCCGACGCCGAACTGGATTCGCAGCTGGCGGCCAGCTACGGAATTTTCTCCGGCGCGCCCAAGGGCTGGGCCACCATCGTGTTCAGCCCCAAGGCCGCGCGCTGGGTCGCCGACGAGCATTGGCACTCCAAGCAGCAGGGCCGCTTCCTGGCCGATGGCCGCTACGAACTGAAGGTGCCCTACAGCGTCTCGCGCGAACTGCTGATGGACGTGCTGCACTACGGCTCCGATGCGGAGATCGTGGAGCCGCGGTCGCTGCGCGAGCAGGCCAAGGCGCTGCTGTCGCTGGCATTGAGCAATTACAGCGACGACTGAGGCGCCGCTGTGCGCGGCGCGATGGCCCGTGCGGGAATGGCTTCAACCTGCGCGTGGCCGACATGGCGCGTCGCGGCTGAAGCCGCTCCTACGGGGAAATTGGCGTCGTCGCCGAGGCGTGCACTGGTGCGGGAGGCAGTCGCTTGTCGCGCAACGCAGCGGCCGCCGTCTTCAGCCGCGACCGTGGCATTGCCGCACCACGCCCGTTGCATCCTGGAGGTCTCCCCTACGCCGCATCCAGCGGCGCGCCGCCGCCCAGGATCACGCCGATGTTGCGCTCGATCCAGTCCACCAGCGCGTGCACGTGGGCCGCGGCTTCCTCGCCGAGTGGGGTCAGGTCGTACTCCACGTGCGGCGGCACCACCGGATAGGCGGTGCGCTGCACCAGGCCATCGGCCTCCAGCGCCTGCAGGGTCTGCGACAGCATCTTCTCGCTGACGCCCTCCAGGCTGCGGCGCAGGTCGCCGAAGCGATGGGTGCCCTTGCGCAACGCCACCAGCACCAGCACGCCCCAGCGGCTGGTGACGTGGCTCAACACGGCGCGGGAAGGGCAGTTCTGCGCGAACACCTGGCCGCGCAGCTGGGTCGCGTCCGCGCAGCCGCGCGGTGCTTCGTCGAGAGGTTCGGAGAGGACGCTGGCCAAACGGGGCACCTGTCTGTGGGGGAAGGCGTCCCGATCATACGGGCCACGCCGGGTGCTTCGCTGAGCGAAGTATGATCGTGCTGTCGGTGCAGGCCACGCCCGGTGCGATGGCGTGGCGGCGTTGGATGGGCGCAGTGGCAGTGCCTGGCCTGGCCCGGACGGCATCCGGTCACGCGGAGTGCGCCGGCCCAGCGCAATGCGGATCGGGTTGTCCGCGTCGCAGTCGGCTGCGACGGGAACCGCTTCAGGGCTTGTTCGGCACTTCGAAGCCGAGCTTGCCGACCTGGTCGCGGCGCTGCGCCACGCGCTTGAGCTTGTCGATGTTGACCCCGTACTGGTGGTCCAGCTTGTCGACCAGTTCGCGGTACTGCTTGTGGCTCATGTCCGGCGAGCGTGCGAACACCCAGGCCAAGTCTCGGCCGGGGTAGTCGATCAGCGCCCAGGAATAGTCCGGCGCCACTTCCAGGATGCGGTACTTGGTGGGCACCATCCTGAAGAACCAGGTGGTCCAGCGGCGGTTGCCGGTGCCCTCCTTGACCGTGGCGCGCGAGTTGAGCTCCTTGACCGGCTCGTCGAAGCCGTTGCGGTACTCGTAGCGCACCGCGATCTTGCCGTCTTCCTTGAGGGTGTACTCGTCGCTGCTGGCGACGTGGCCGCGCTCGGCAAAGTAGGGGATGTGGGCGATCACGTACCAGCGGCCCATGAAGCGCTGCAGGTCGATCGGCGGCTGCGCCGGCTCCTGTTCCGGATCCGGCGCCTTGGCGCGGGCCGTCGGCAATGGGACGGCCATGCCCAGCAGCAGCACGGAAGCGAACAGGGAAAGCAGGCGCATAGGAGATTCCGGGGCGAAGGGCGAACGCCGGTGAAGTATGCGCGTGCGCCATGTCAATGATGCGTCGCAGCCCCTGAGATGTCCCGGCGGCACCCTGCACGCCTCGACTTCCAGGAGCTGCCGTCATGCCGATCGTTCCGTCCTCCCCGCGCCGCCACGTCCCGCACCCCGGCCTGCGTCGCCTGCTGCGCCAGGCGATCCTGGCCGGGCTGGCCCTGATCCTGGTGTGGCCGGCCGCGCGCGGCCACAGCGAATGGCTGGGCTGGCGGCCGTTGTGGCTGCTGGGCATGCCGCTGAGCGCCTGGTGGGCCTTGCACCGCTTCCCGCTGCCGCCGCTGCGCCGCCTGTGGGGGCAGTGGCGGACCCGGCCGCGGGCGCAGGCGCGGCGGCGCGGACCGGCGGCGCGCGCGGCGCGTCCTGCCTGACCTTCGGCAGGGGAGGGCGGCGAGGACCGCATGCTACGGTGCGGCGCTGTCCTTCCCGGATCCGAACCAATGTCCCCACTTGCACACGCCTGCCTGCTCGCCGGCCTGCTCACCGCCGGCACCGCCGCGGCCAAGGAAACCGCGATGCCCCAAGATCCCTATGCCTGGCTCGAAGACGTCACCGGCGCCAAGGCGCTGGACTGGGTCAAGGCGCAGAACGCCAAGACCGAGGCGCGGCTGGCCGAGACCCCGGCCTTCAAGGCCCGCGAGACCGGCATCCGCGAGGTGCTGGATTCGGACGCCAAGATCCCGGCCGTGCAGAAGATCGGCGCGTACTACTACAACCTGTGGAAGGACCGTGCGCACGAGCGCGGCCTGTGGCGCCGCACCACGCTCGAGGAATACCGCAAGCCCGAGCCGAAGTGGGAGACGGTGCTGGACCTGGACGCGCTGAATAAGGCCGAGGGCGAGAACTGGGTGTGGCACGGCGCCAACTGCCTGCGCCCGGACTACACGCGTTGCCTGATCGCGTTGTCGCGCGGAGGCGCCGACGCCGACGTGACCCGCGAGTTCGACCTGGGCAGCAAGCAGTGGATCAAGGACGGCTTCTTCCGTCCCGAGGCCAAGGGCGGGCTGAGCTGGATCGATGCCGACACCGTCTACCTGTACACCGACTTCGGCCCCGGCTCGCTGACCAGCTCCGGCTACCCGCGCATCGTCAAGCAGTGGAAGCGCGGCACCCCGATGAGCAGCGCCACGCTGGTCTACGAGGGCAAGCCGGACGACATGTACATCGCCGCGATGCACGACGACACGCCCGGCTACGAGCGCGATTTCGTCAGCCGCACGCTGGCCTTCTACAACGACGAGATGTACCTGCGCGGCGCCGATGGCCGCCTGACCAAGATCGACGTACCCAATTCGGCCAACAAGGGCGTGCACCGCCAGTGGCTGACCCTGGAACTGCGCGATCCGTGGACGGTGGGCGGCACGACCTATCCGGCCGGTGCGCTGCTGGCGACCAGGTTCGACGACTTCATGGCCGGCAAGCGCGACTTCCAGGTGCTGTTCACGCCGACCGAGACCGCCTCACTGGCGTCCTTCGCCTGGACCAAGTCGCGGCTGGTGCTGAACGTGCTCGACGACGTCAAGAGCCGGCTTTGGGTGCTGACCCCGGGCGAGGGCGAGTGGGCGCGCACGGCGTTCCCGGTCGGCGACCTGGCCTTTGGCAGCACCAGCGTCGATGCCGTCGATGCCGACGAGAACGACCAGGTGTGGCTGACCTCCACCGACTTCCTGACCCCCACCACGCTGATGCTGGCCGACGTGCAGCGCGGGCCGAAGAGCATCGAGACGCTGAAGGCGATGCCGAGCTTCTTCGACGCGTCCAAGGACGAAATCGAGCAGCACTTCGCCGTGTCCAAGGACGGCACCAAGGTGCCGTACTTCCTGGTCCGGCCCAAGCAGCTCAAGGCCGACGGCAGCGCGCCGACCCTGCTGTACGCCTACGGCGGCTTCGAGATCTCGATGACCCCGTTCTACTCCGGCAGCCTCGGCCGCGCCTGGCTCGACCAGGGCGGCGTGTACGCGCTGGCCAACATCCGCGGCGGCGGCGAGTACGGCCCGCGCTGGCACCAGGCGGCGCTGAAGCAGAACCGGCACAAGGCCTACGAGGACATGGCGGCGGTGGCGCAGGACCTGGTCGCGCGCAAGATCACCTCGGCCAAGTACCTGGGCGTGCAGGGCGGCAGCAACGGCGGGCTGATGGCCGGCAACATGCTGATGCAGTACCCGCAGCTGTTCGGTGCGGTGGTGGTGCAGGTGCCGCTGCTGGACATGAAGCGCTACAGCCACCTGCTGGCCGGCGCCTCGTGGATGGCCGAGTACGGCAACCCGGACACCGACGACTGGAAGTTCATCCAGACCTTCTCGCCGTACCACCTGTTCGACCCGAAGAAGACCTATCCGCCGGTGATCTTCCTGACCTCCACCCGCGACGACCGTGTGCATCCGGGCCATGCGCGGAAGATGGCGGCGAAGATGATCGACGCCGGCAAGGACGTGACCTACTACGAGAACATCGAAGGCGGTCATGGCGGTGCAGCCAACAATGCGCAAGCTGCGCATATGCAGGCGCTGGCGTACAGCTTCTTGTGGGAGCGGTTGTCCAAGTAAGTGGTGCGGTCCGCGTCCCGGTCGGGGCGCGGATCACCGCACGGGTTCCAGTGTGTCGCCTGCGGAGGCGTGGTCATGATGGTCAGTCTGGTGCTCGCGCTGGCGGCCAGCCAGTGCACGGTCGAACACGCGCGCTATGCCTTGCGCCACGATCCCGCGCTCACGGCGCGTTTCGTGGCGGTGGACAGCGGACCGGACTGGCCTGCACAGCTGGCGCTGCGCCTGCACTCCACGCGCAGCGGCCAAGATCACTGGTTCCTGCCGGCCGATGGCGGCAGCGATGGACGCCAGACCCTGGTGTCCATCGCCGATCCGACCCAGCCCGGCTGGCAGCCGCCTGCTCCCGACGGCGGTGACCGCCCGCTCGGCGAGGCCGAGTATCTCGGCGCCGATGCCGCCTACGATCTGCTTGATGGCGTGCCGCGCCGCGGCACGCCGGCGCCTGCGCATTTCCTGGTGCCGGACTTGCGGCAACTGCTGTGGTACCGGGCACCTGCACAGCAGCGCGAGCCGAGTGCGCGGCAGTTCTTCGACCGGGTGGGATGCGACGCCTGACGCGATGCGTCAGCGTACCCAGCGGCCCAGCCCGCGCGCGATCCGCGCCACCGCCTCCTGCAGCCGCGGCAGGCTCTGGGTGTAGGCGATGCGCACGTGCTGGCCGGCGCGATGGCGGCCGAAATCCACGCCCGGGGTAAAGGCGACATGCTCGGTTTCCAAAAAGTGCGCGCAAAAGGCCTGCGCATCGTCGGTGAACTCGGCGACGTCGGCGTACAGGTAGAACGCGCCTTCCGGTTCGACGTCGATGCGGAAGCCGAGCGCACGCAGCGCCGGCAGCAGATAGTCGCGGCGCTGGGCGAACTCGGCGCGGCGCGCTTCCAGGATCTGCAGCGTTTCCGGCAGGAAACAGGCCAGCGCCGCGTGCTGGGCGATGCTGGGCGCGCTGATGTACAGGTTCTGCGCCAGCTTCTCCAGCGACGGCACCGCCGCGCGCGGCGCCACCAGCCAGCCCAGGCGCCAGCCGGTCATGCCGAAGTACTTGGAAAAACTGTTGAGCACGTAGGCGTCGTCGTCGACCTCCAGCACGCTGGGTGCGTCGATGCCGTAGCTCAGGCCATGGTAGATCTCGTCCACCACCAGGTGCCCGCCGCGGGCGCGCAGCGTCTGCGACAGTGCGGCCAGTTCGGCGCGCGACAGCACGGTGCCGGTGGGATTGGCCGGCGAGGCCACCAGTGCGCCGACGCTGTCGGCGTTCCAGTGCCGCTGCAGCAGCTCCGGGGTCAACTGGTAGCGGCTGTCCGGGCCGACCGGCACCAGCTGCGCGGCGCCTTCGACCAGGCGCAGGAAATGGCGATTGCACGGGTAGCCGGGATCGGCCATCAGCCAGTGGCGGCCGGGATCGACCAGCAGCGCGCTGGCCAGCAGCAGCGCGCCGGAGCCGCCGGGGGTGATCAGGACGCGCGCCGGGTCCAGGTCGACGTCGTGGCGCTGCCGGTAGAAGTCCGCCAGCGCCTGGCGCAGGGCCGGCAGGCCGCGCGCAGCGGTGTAGCGGGTATGGCCGGCAGCCAGCGCGGCCTGGCCGGCGGCGACGATCGGCGCGGCGGTGGTGAAGTCCGGCTCGCCGATTTCGAGATGGATCACGTCGTGGCCGGCGTGTTCCAGTTCGTTGGCGCGGGCCAGCAAGGCCATCACATGGAAGGGTTCGATCTCGCGGCTGCGCTGGCTGTAGCCGGACGCGGCGGGCGAGGCGCTGAGGGTGTCGCCGGGAAGGGAAGCCATGCCGCCGATGATAGAGGAGCGTGCTTTCGTGCGTGTTAGCGATGTCGGGCGGGTTGCGAAACGGCGGTGTCGTGCCGCATCGCACCCATGCCCCTCGGCACGCTTGCCACGGCGCAGCGTTGCAGGGAGACTCGGCCGGCACTGCGCGGCGTCCGCCCGCTGCCGCTGCCCGCGCGGGTAGCGCGTCCCGTTGCGTTACCGCCGCCGGAGCCCCATTAGATGCCCCACCGCCCCTTGCTAGCGAGCCTTGTCCTGCTCATGACCGCCTCCTTCGCTTCCTCCGCCTCCGCCGCCGCGGCCACCCCGCCGCATCCGGCCAAGCAGCCGCACGCGGTCAAGGCGCCGTTCGGCGCCGTTCGCCAGGATGCCTACTACTGGCTGCGCGACGACACGCGCAAGAACCCGCAGATGCTGGCCTATCTCAATGCCGAGAACGCCTACGCGGATCAGGTGCTGAAGCCGCTGCAGCCGCTGGAAGACCGGCTGTACGAGGAGATCGTCGGCCGCATCAAGCAGGATGACAGCAGCGTGCCGTACCGCGAGCGCGGCTACTGGTACTACACCCGCTACGAGAGCGGCAAGGACTACCCGATCCAGGCGCGTCGCAAGGGCAGCATGGAGGCGCCGGAGGAGATCCTGCTCGACGTCAACGCCATGGCCGCCGGCAAGGGCTACTTCAGCGTCGGCGACGCGGCGGTCAGCCAGGACAACCGCATCCTGGCCTGGACCGAGGACGACGTCGGTCGCCGCCAGTACGTGGTGCGCTTCAAGAACCTGGACACCGGCGAGGTCTATGCCGACCGCATTCCCGGCGTGTCGCCGGACGTGGTCTGGGCCGACGACAACAAGACCCTGTTCTACGTCGAGAACGACCCGGAGACGCTGCTGACCGTGCGGGTCAAGAAGCACGTGCTCGGCACGCCCGCCGCGCAGGACGCGCTGGTGTACGAGGAGAAGGACGACAGCTTCTACATGGGCGTGGGCCGTACCCGTGACGACAAGTACATCGTCATCGGCGTCGAAAGTACCGTGTCTTCCGAGCAGCGCTATGCGCCGGCCGCCGATCCGCAGCGTTTCACCGTGCTGGCGCCGCGCGAGCGCGACGTCGAGTACCACGCCGACCACTTCGACGGCCGCTGGGTGATCCGCACCAACTGGAAGGCCAAGAATTACGCGCTGATGACCGCACCCGACGGCGCCACCTCGCGCAACCAGTGGCAGAGCTGGCTGCCCTACGACGAGAAGGTGTTCATCGACGGCTTCGAGCTGTTCGACGGCTTCACCGCCATCGCCGAGCGTTCCGACGGCCTGGAGCGGATCCGCCTGCACTTCGCCGACGGCAAGGAGGAGTACGTCAAGGCCGACGAGCCGGCGTATTCGATGGGCCTGGCGATCAACGCCGAGCCGGACACGCCGTGGCTGCGCTACAGCTACACCTCGCTGACCACCCCGGCCACCACCTACGAACTCAACACCCGCACCGGCGAGCGCAAGCTGCTCAAGCAGCAGCCGGTGATCGGCTACGACGCCAGCAAGTACCAGACCGAACGCGTCTGGGTGACTGCGCGCGACGGGGTCAAGGTGCCGGTGTCGCTGGTCTACAAGAAGGGCTTCAAGAAGGACGGCAGCGCCGCGCTGTACCAGTACGCCTACGGCAGCTACGGCATGTCCACCGATCCGGCGTTCAACCTGCCGGTGGTGAGCCTGCTCGACCGCGGCGTGGTCTACGCCATCGCGCACATCCGCGGCGGCCAGGAAATGGGCCGCGACTGGTACGACCAGGGCAAGCTGCTGCACAAGAAGAACACCTTCACCGACTTCATCGACGTCACCCGCGGGCTGGTGCAGCAGGGCTACGCCGCACCGGATCGCGTCGCCGCGGCCGGCGGCAGCGCCGGCGGCCTGCTGATGGGCGCGGTGGCGAACATGGCGCCCAAGGACTACCGCGTGCTGGTGGCGCAGGTGCCGTTCGTGGACGTGGTCACCACCATGCTCGACCCGAGCATCCCGCTGACCACCAACGAGTACGACGAGTGGGGCAATCCCGAGCAGAAGGCGTACTACGACTACATGCTCAGCTACTCGCCCTACGACAACGTCACCCGCCAGGCCTATCCGGCGATGTACGTCGGCACCGGCCTGTGGGATTCGCAGGTGCAGTACTGGGAGCCGGCCAAGTGGGTGGCCAAGCTGCGCGAGAACGACACCGGCAACCAGCCGATCGTGTTCCGCGTCAACATGGAAGCCGGCCACGGCGGCAAGTCCGGCCGCTTCCGTCGCTACCGCGAAATGGCCGAGTCGTATGCCTTCATGCTGGATCAGTTGGGCGTGGAGCAGCCGGCCAAGTGAGTGCGGTGCGCGTCGGCTGGCCTGCGGGCCGGCCGATGCTGCTGTCCTGTGGGCGTGGTGCCGGCTTGGCCTGCGCTGACGCCTGAAGGCACGCTGGCTCGGTTCGTCGCCATGACGGATCTGCCAAATGAGAGCCCAGATACATTCGGAAGAACGGGGCTGGGTGGCCCAATCGCCCCTGCTGTCGTGGTTCGTTGAGACGCGCCGTCGCCTCGTAGGAGCGGCTTCAGCCGCGACGGGCATTCCCGGTAACGCGTCGCGGCTGAAGCCGCTCCTACAGCGGCACATTGCCTGGTTCCATTGCGCGAGAAAGTTGGCGCCAGCGCTGATGGTCTGGCAACGCCCTGTGGGAGGGACTTCAGTCCCGACTGCAGTGGGACCGGACGCCCCGATGGCGCCTCGCGTCGCGGCTGAAGCCGCTCCTGCAGCCACCCGGCGTCGCGCCAATACCGGGTCGACGCCTGCCTGCACCTGCGCAGGCTTATCATGCCGCGATGCGCGCGCACTCCCGTTTTCGCTGGGCCTGGTGGCTGCTGGCCTACGCCAGCCTGGCGACCGGCATCGTCGGCATCTTCGTGCCGGGCTTGCCGACCACGGTGTTCGTCTTGATCGCCGCCTACGCCGCCGCGCGCGGTTCGCCGCGGCTGCGCCGGCGCCTGCTGCGCGATCCGCGCTTCGGCCGCAGCATCCGCGACTGGGAGCGACATGGCGCGGTCAGCCGGCGCGGCAAGTGGATGGCGACGCTGGCGATGGCCGCGTGTGCGCTGGTGTTGCTGCTGTTCGTGCATCGATTGTGGGTGCAGGTGCTGGCGATCGGCTGCATGAGCGCGGTGGCGCTGTGGCTGTGGTGGCGGCCGGAACCGCCGCAGGCGTGAGCGCGCCGCGGCGTGCGACCGCGGCACAGCCGGTTCATGGCGGTATGGCTATACTCGGGGCATGAGCACATCGTCCTCTTCTCCGATCCGTCTCGTCCTCTCCGCCGCTGCGCTGCTGGCCCTGGCCGGCTGCGGCAACAAGGGCCCGCTGGTGATGCCGCAGAAGCCGGTGCCGGTGGAAGCCGCGCCCGCCACGCCCGCGCCGGACGCGACGCCGCCGGCGACCACCGATCCCGCCGGGCAGGCGCAGCCGGTGGACGGGCAGCGCCCGCCGGCCAACGACACCACCACGCCCACCAATGGGAATGAGTGAGGCCCGCCACGCCGCGCGCCTGCGTTTCAGCAAGATGCAGGGCGCGGGCAACGATTTCGTGGTGCTCGACCTGCGCGACGGCACCCCGCCGCCGGATGCCGCACTGGCGGTTCGGCTGGCCGATCGCCACTTCGGCGTCGGCTGCGACCAGATCCTGACCATCGAGGCGCCGCGCGATGCCGCGGCCGTGGCCAGCTACCGCATCTGGAACACCGACGGCAGCGCCGCCGGACAATGCGGCAACGGCGCGCGCTGCGTCGCGGCCTGGCTGGTACGCGACGGCAGTGCGCCGGCCACGGACGATTTCGTCATCGAAAGCCCCGCCGGCAGTCACCACATCACCCGCAGCGCCACCGGCGAATTCGCCGTGGCGATGGGCGTGCCGCGCTTCGCGCCCGAAGACGTGCCGCTGGTCGGCTTCCCGCGCGCACGCGAGGAGTACGTGTTGCCGCTGCAGGGCGGCAGCGTGCGCTTCGGCGCGGTGTCGATGGGCAACCCGCACGCGGTGCTGGAAGTGGGCCTGGTCGATGCGGCGCCGGTGGAGCGCCTGGGGCCGTTGCTGCAGCAGCACGCCTCGTTCCCGGATTCGGTCAACGTCGGCTTCGTGCAGGTGATCGACCGCGGCCACCTGCGCCTGCGCGTGTACGAGCGCGGTGTCGGCGAGACCCTGGCCTGCGGCAGTGGCGCCTGCGCGGCGGCGGCGGTGATGATGCAGCGCGGCCGGGTCGAGCGCGACGTGCGCGTCAGCCTGCCCGGCGGCGAACTGCGCGTGCAGTGGCCGGACGACACCGCACCGGTGGTGATGTCCGGGCCGGCGACGTTCGTCTTCGATGGAGAATGGATCCGATGAGCGACAGCCACGACAAGCTCGGTGCGCACGAGGTGGCGGCGTGGCTGCGGCGCCATCCCGGTTTCCTGAAACAGTTTCCCGACCTGGCGCTGACCCTGGTGGTACCGCGCGACGACGGCC
This sequence comes from Xanthomonas sp. NCPPB 3174, assembly GCF_056725205.1. NCBI lineage: Bacteria > Pseudomonadati > Pseudomonadota > Gammaproteobacteria > Lysobacterales > Lysobacteraceae > Xanthomonas > Xanthomonas sp. NCPPB 3174. The sequence goes on from NZ_CM161517.1 coordinate 883,505, forward strand.
CGACCGCGTCGCTGGCTAGCTACCAGCTGGAAGTGCTGCGCGACAAGAACCGCGAACTGTCGCGGCGGCTGGCCGATCTGGCCGCCAATGCGCAGGTCAACGAACGGCTGGCGGTGCGCACCCATCAGTTGACCCTGGCGTTGATGCGTCAGCACAGCGCCGCCGACAGCGTGCGCGCGATGGCCGCGTCGCTGCAGGAGGATTTCCAGGGCGACCTGGTCAGCATCGTGCTGCTGCAGCCCTTGTCCGGCCTGGAGCAGGCGCCGTGGTTGCAGGTGCTGGCGGCCGACGATGCGCGATTGGCGCCGTTCCGCGATTGCCTGAAGGATGGCGAGCCGATCTGCGGCCGCCTGCAACCGGAAAAGCAGGCGCTGCTGTACGGCGAGCGCGTGGACGAGGTGCAATCCACCGCGCTGCTGCCGCTGCCGGGCCTGGGTCTGATCGCGGTGGGCAGCCGCGACCCGAACCGGTTCTATCCCGGCATGGGCACCTTGTTCCTGCGCATGATGGGCGAAGCGCTGGCGGTGGCGTTGCAGCGATGAGCCGGGCCGGGACGCGGAGCCCCGGGCCCGCAACCCGGGATGACCTTGCCGCCGCTGCGGTGCGCCTGCGCTGCGCCGCCGCCGTGATCCGTCCCGCGCGGCGTCCCGCCGCTGCGGTCGCGACATGGCAGCGGGCACGCCAGCGAAACCCCGTTGCAAGGCGATCGCATTGCGTTGCGAGGACGGCGATCCGACATCCGGCGCACCTCGGTCGCGTCGCATGATCCAGGCCTTCCTCGCCTACCTGCAGGTCGAGCGGCGCATGTCCGCGCATACCCTGGACGCGTACCGGCGCGACCTGGCGGCGCTGGAGGCGTGGGCGGCTGCCAACCTGCTCGGCGAACCCGCCGCGCTCGATGCCGCGCAACTGCGCAACTTCATCGCCGCCGAACACCGTCGCGGGCTGTCGCCCAAGAGCCTGCAGCGGCGCTTGTCGGCGTGCCGCAGTTTCTATGCGTGGCTGCTCAAGCACGGTCACATCGCCACCAGCCCGGCCGCGGCACTGCGCGCGCCGAAGGCGCCGCGCAAGCTGCCACAGGTGCTCGACGCCGACGAGGCGGTGCGCCTGGTCGAAGTGCCGACCGATGCGCCGCTGGGCCTGCGCGATCGCGCGCTGCTGGAGCTGTTCTATTCCTCCGGCCTGCGCCTGAGCGAACTGTGCGCGCTGCGTTGGCGCGATTTGGATTTCGTCGCCGGCATGGTCAGCGTGCTGGGCAAGGGCAACAAGCAGCGGCTGGTGCCGGTCGGCTCGCATGCGCGCAACGCGCTGCTGGCGTGGCGCGAGGAGAGCCGAGGCGAGGCTGCTGCGCCGGTGTTCCCGGGCCGTGGCGGGGCGCCGATCGGTGCGCGTGCGGTGCAGATCCGCATCAAGCAACTGGCCGGGCGCCAGGGCCTGTTCAAGCATGTGCATCCGCACATGCTGCGGCACAGTTTCGCCAGCCACATCCTGGAATCCTCCGGCGACCTGCGCGGCGTGCAGGAACTGCTCGGCCATGCCGACATCGCCACCACGCAGATCTACACCCACCTGGATTTCCAGCACCTGGCCAAGGTCTACGACGCGGCGCACCCGCGCGCCAAGCGCAAGTCCTGAGCGCTGCATCGCGACCGCACGGTTGCCATCGCACCCGCGCTTGTTCTGGATCAAGGCGAGTCGGCAAAGGAGGGACGACACTGCCCTCCCACGTTGCGAGGGCTCACCGATGGCCAAACCCTTTCCGCTGGCGCCGCGCCACCCCGAACGGCTGTGCTGGGGCTGCGACCGTTATTGCGCGGCAAACGATCTGGCCTGCGGCAATGGGGCCGGGCGCACCCTGCACCCGATCGAGACCGAGGGCGAAGATTGGCATCTCGCCTGGGGCATCGCTGCCGATCCGGCGCGGCCAGCGCATGCCCGGCTCGGCGATGACCCGCCCGCTCACGGCGACGCTTGAACCGCGCGCCGCCAGCCCCCACACCTGAGTCATCGCTCCGGAGGCCGCATGGATCCCAGTCAGAACCCCAATGTTTTCCACGCCACCACGATCCTGTCGGTGCGCCGCGATGGCCGCGTCGCCGTGGCCGGCGACGGCCAGGTGACCCTGGGCCACACCGTGATGAAGGGCAATGCGCGCAAGGTGCGCCGGCTCGGCCGCGAGGGCCAGGTGCTGGCCGGGTTCGCCGGCGCCGCTGCCGATGCGTTCACCCTGTTCGAGCTGTTCGAGGCCAAGCTGGAGAAGCACGGCCAGTTGACCCGCGCCGCAGTCGAACTGGCCAAGGATTGGCGCACCGAGCGCCGCCTCGGCAAGCTCGAGGCGCTGCTGGCGGTGGCCGACAAGGAGACCTCGCTGATCATCAGCGGCACCGGCGACGTGATCGAACCGGAGGACGGCATCATCGCCATCGGCTCCGGCGGCTCCTACGCCCTGTCGGCCGCACGCGCGCTGCTCGGCCATACCACGCTGGACGCGCGCACCATCGCCGTCGAAGCACTGAACATCGCCGGCGACATCTGCATCTACACCAATCGCAATGTGGTGGTCGAAGAGCTGTGATTCGGGAGTCGGGATTGGGGATTCGCAACAGCGCTCCTTTCCCTGTGCCTGACATTGCATCGATCGTTCCTACTCCGCTTCTACGAATCCCCAATCCCCAATGCCAAATCCCGATACCTCCACCATGACCCCGCGCGAGATCGTGCAGGAGCTGGACCGCCACATCGTCGGCCAGCACGAGGCCAAGCGCGCGGTGGCGATCGCGCTGCGCAACCGCTGGCGGCGCATGCAGTTGCCCGACGCGCTGCGCAACGAAGTGATGCCGAAGAACATCCTGATGATCGGCCCCACCGGCGTCGGCAAGACCGAGATCGCGCGGCGCCTGGCGACGCTGGCCAATGCGCCGTTCGTCAAGGTCGAGGCCACCCGCTTCACCGAGGTCGGCTATGTCGGCAAGGACGTGGAGCAGATCGTGCGCGACCTGGCCGATACCGCGGTCAAGCTGTACCGCGAGCAGGCCAAGACCCGCGTGCGCACGCAGGCCGAGGAGCGCGCCGAGGACCGCATCCTCGATGCGCTGTTGCCGCGGCGCAGCGCCGGCATCGGCTTCGATCCGGAAGCGGCGCGCAACGAACCGTCGGCGCAGGACAGCGACACCCGCAGCAAGTTCCGGCGCATGCTGCGTGCCGGCGAACTGGACGAGCGCGAGATCGAACTGGATGTCGCGGTCAACGTCAGCATGGACATCATGACCCCGCCGGGCATGGAGGAAATGGGCCAGCAGCTGCGGCAGATGTTCTCCAACCTGGGCGGCGGCAAGTCGCAGTCGCGCAAGCTGACCATCAAGGCCGCGCGGCCGCTGCTGATCGAGGAAGAGGCCGGCAAGCTGGTCAACGAGGACGACGTGCGCGCCGCGGCGATCGAGGCCTGCGAACAGCACGGCATCGTGTTCATCGACGAGATCGACAAGGTGGCCAAGCGCAGCGAGGCCGGCGCCACCGGCGGCGACGTCTCGCGCGAAGGCGTGCAGCGCGATCTGCTGCCGCTGGTGGAAGGCTCCAACGTCAGCACCAAGTACGGCACGGTCAAGACCGACCACATCCTGTTCATCGCCTCCGGCGCGTTCCACCTGGCCAAGCCCAGCGACCTGATCCCGGAGCTGCAGGGCCGCTTCCCGATCCGCGTGGAGCTGTCGGCGCTGTCGAAGGACGACTTCATCCGCATCCTCACCGAGCCGAAGGCGGCGCTGACCAAGCAGTACGAGGCGCTGCTGTTGACCGAAGGCGTGAGCCTGCGCTTCACCGACGACGCCATCGCGCGCCTGGCGGAGATCGCGTTCCTGGTCAACGAGCGCCAGGAGAACATCGGTGCGCGGCGCCTGCACACCGTGCTCGAGCGCCTGCTCGACACGCTGAGCTACGAAGCCCCCGACCGCGATGGGCAGAGCGTCACGGTGGACGCGGCCTATGTCGACGCGCACCTGGGCGAACTGGTGCAGGATCCGGACCTGAGCCGGTACATCCTGTAAGCCCAGACGCGATCCACGACGGCAGGCGCCTTGCTGGCGTCTGCCGCTGTGCCGTCCGATCTAGGGCAGCATGTCGTTGCCGCGCTCGTCTTCCACCGCGACGAGGCGGCAGGTCGCGCCTGCGGTGGTTCCCCGTTGGTGACCGCATGTCGCCGCTGCACATGTTCCTGGCCGGCCAGTCCCTTCCCGACGCGCTGATGCGCGCGGGTGCATCGGGAGATGCCTCGCCCTCAAACATCGGCGTGGAGCGCGGCTGATGCCAGCGCATCCGAGTTTCCGACATGCCGACCCGCCGACCCGCGCCGTCCGGCAGGGGGCGAGCCTCCACCCGGCGTGCGGACGCTGTAGGATCGGCGCGGACGACGGACTCAGGCACGGGGAATCGCATGGCAGTGCAGGTGCTGGTGGTGAAGGAATCGGCGCAGGGCGAACGCCGCGTGGCGGCCACGCCGGAGACGGTCAAGAAACTGGTCGCGCTGGGCGCGCAGGTGCGGGTCGAGCCGGAGGCCGGCGTATCGGCCGGGTTCGTCGATGACGCGTATCTGGCCGCCGGCGCCAGCCTGGCCGATGCCGACAGCCCGGCGCAGGCGGATCTCGTGCTGTGCGTGCAGCCGCTGCCGGCGCTGGCGCTGGAGCAGTTGAAGGAGGGCGCCGGCGTGGTCGGCATCCTGCAGCCGCAGGCCGATCCGGCGCGCGCGGCGGCGCTGCAGGCGCGGCAACTGGTCGCCTTTCCGCTGGAGCGGCTGCCGCGCACCACCCGTGCGCAGGCCATGGACGTGCTCAGTTCGCAGGCCGGCATGGCCGGCTACAAGGCCACCCTGATCGCCGCGCAGCTGGCGCCGCGCTTCTTCCCGATGCTGACCACCGCGGCCGGCACCATTCGCCCGTCAAAGGTGCTGATCGTCGGCGCCGGCGTGGCCGGCCTGCAGGCCATCGCCACCGCTAAGCGCCTGGGGGCGCAGGTGGAAGGCTTCGACGTGCGCCCGGAAACCCGCGAGCAGATCGAGTCGCTGGGCGGCAAGTTCCTCGACCTGGGGGTGAGTGCCGCCGGCGAGGGCGGCTACGCGCGGCAACTCACCGACGACGAACGCGCGGAGCAGCAGCGGCGCCTGGCCGAGCACCTGAAGGGCATCGACGTGGTGGTGTGCACCGCCGCGGTGCCGGGGCGACCGGCGCCGAAGATCCTCAGCGCGGCGATGGTCGCCGGCATGAAGCCGGGCAGCGTGGTGGTCGACCTGGCCGCCGAGACCGGCGGCAACTGCGAACTGACCCGACCGGGCGAGACCATCGAACACGCCGGGGTGACCATCTCCGGTCCGCTGGATCTGGCCAGCATGGGCGCGGTGCATGCCAGCGAGATGTACGCGCGCAACGTCTACAACTTCGTCGCGCTGTTCCTGAAGGACGGCGCGATCGCCTACGACTGGAACGACGAACTGCTGGCGAAGACGCGCTGGACGGCGTGAGCGCGGCCGCGATGGTCGGGCGCCGGTTCGGTCGTCGCTGATCTGCGGGCACGGTCGCCCATGTATGGGCGACGGGCGCCACCGAAAACGCCGCATCGCGACTGGAGGGCGACTTCCGTAGGAGCGGCTTCAGCCGCGACAGCCTTCCCGGTAAACCCGGTCGCGGCTGAAGCCGCTCCTACGCGAGGTGCTTTATGCGGCGCTGGAGTCCATGCGCCGCCCACGGCGATGCGACGAGGTGCGCGCCATGCGCATCAGGCTTGGACCGGCGCCGCGGTTCGCTTACCTGGAAGCATCCGGCGGCGGCCGCTCGTCCGGGCCGGCATTGGCGCGGATCCAGGCGGCGCGTTGCGCCGGCGTCATCGCTTCCCAGCGGTCGCGCAGCGCCTTGCGCTGCTCCGGCGGCAGCGCACGCATGCGGTCGAACAGCACCCGCGCCTCCTCGCGCTGTCGCGGGTTCATGTCCTCGTAGCGGCGGGCACCCTTGCGCGCTTGCTCGCGTTGTTCCGGGGTCATCGACTGCCAGCGCTGCGCATGCTCAAACATGCGCCGGCGTTGCTGCGGGGTGTCGTTCCAGCGCTGGCGCAGCGGCGCGATCAGCAACTCGCGCTGCTGCGGGCTCAGGTGTTCCCAGTCGGGCAGCGGCGGGCCGGTATCGTCGTCGCGATCTGCGGCGAAAGGCGGTGGCGGGGGCGGCGGCCCCGGCGGGGGCGGCGCGGCGAAGGCCGGGACGGCGCTGCCGGCCAGCAGCGCCAGCGCCAGGGAATATCGGATCAGGCGAGTCATCGGGTTCATTCCATTGCCAGCGAGGTATCGGACCCCAGCCACAGGTACAGGTCGGGATTTTCGTCCAGCATCGCGGTCGCGCTCGCGGCCTGGTCGCTGTCGGTGCTTGCGCTGGCGCCCGTCGGCGTGGGTGCCACCGCAGTCGTGCCGGCAACGACGCTGGCGGTGGTGATCGGTGTCGACGGTGCCGGGCGCAGCAGCAGGTGCACGCCCAGCGCCGTACCGAGCAGCGCCGGCACCGCCGCCAGCAGCCAGCCCCGGTGCAGGAATGGCGCCGTGCGCGTCTGGCTGGCCTGCTGGCGCGCGGCGCGCAGCCGCGCCAGGGTCGGCGCGGGCAGGGCCTGCAAACTGGCCTGGTGGACGGCACGCAGGCGCGCGTCGAAGTCCGCGGAACGGATGGGATCGGATGTCATCGGACGTCCTCCAGTTGTTTCTGCAGCGCCTCGCGGGCGCGCGACAGATGGGTTTTCACCGAGCCTTCCGAACAGCCCATCGCGCGTGCGGTGGTGGCCACGTCCAGCTCTTCCAGCACGCGCAGGGTGAAGGCCTCGCGTTGCCGCGCCGGCAATGCGCGCAGCGCCGTCACCAGGCGCGCATGGGTCTGCCGACGCTCGTGCTGCTCGGACGGATTTGGGCCGTCGTCGGCCCAGTCCGGCGGGCTGTCCGCGTCGCGCTCGCTGCTCGGTGCCCAGAAGCGCAGGCGGAAATTGCGGCGGCGCTGCAGGTCGATGATGCGCCGGCGCAGGATGCTCCAGAACAGCGGCGTCCATTCCTGCGCCGGGCGCTCGCGGTAGGCCAGCAGCTTGATCATCGCGTCCTGCACCGCATCCAGCGCGTCCTCGCGCTGGCGCAGGCCGGCTTCGGCGAAGCGGAACGCGCGCGGCCCGATCTCGGCCAGGAACGCATCCAGCGACGCCGGCAGCGGGCGCTGCGCGGTGTCGGCATCGGTCGACGGCGGTGCGAGGGCGGGCGTGCTCACCAGCACAGCTTAGCTTCCTGGCGGGGGGATGCCGTGGTTAACGCGCCGCGGCGGCCGCGGTTGACCGGCCGGACGCCGCGGTCCTGGTGGAACGGCGCGGCGGCATCGCACAGCGGTTCAGCAGACGGTTATGATGCGGCGGACGGGCGCGGCGCCCGGGAGAACAGTGCGATGAGCGACGGGTTCGTGGCCTTGTACATCTTCATGCTGGCGGCCATCGCCGGGCATGTGATCATCTCGCGGGTGCCGGTGATCCTGCACACCCCGCTGATGTCCGGTTCCAACTTCATCCACGGCATCGTCCTGATCGGCGCGATGGTGGTGCTGGGCCATGCCGACACCACCCTCGAAAAGGCCATCGGCTTCGTCGCGGTGCTGCTCGGCGCCGGCAATGCCGCCGGCGGCTACGTGGTGACCGAGCGCATGCTCGACATGTTCAAGTCCAGCAAGCCGGACGCCGCCAAGACCAAGGCGAAGGATTGAATGCGCGGCAGCGGCGCATCGCCGCGGCGCTGGCCGTGTCCGCCTTGCTCGCGTTGCTCGGCATCGCGCTGGTCTTTCTTTCCTACTTGCTGCCGCTCGGGCAGATGTCCTTTTTCGGAGCACGCCTGCTGATGGAACTGTTGCCGATCCTGATCAAGAGCAGCTATCTGGTCGCCGCCACCCTGTTCCTGCTCGGCCTGCAGCGCATGGCCTCGCCCAGGACCGCGCGCAGCGGCATCCGCTGGGCCGGCTTCGGCATGCTGCTGGCGACCGCCGCCACCTTCCTGCTGCCGGGCCTGCACAACCTGCCGCTGATCGTGCTGGCGATCGCGCTCGGCACCGCTGCGGCATGGATCTCGGCCAAGAAGGTGGCGATCACCGACATGCCGCAGATGGTGGCGCTGTACAACGGCATGGGCGGCGGCTCGGCGGCGGCGATCGGCGCGGTGGAACTGCTGCGCTTCTCGTTCCTGATGCGTCGCGACACCACCCACTGGAGCGAGGCGGCGATCGCCGCGCTGGCCGCGCGTCAGCCCGACGCCACCACGCTGGCGCTGGCGGTGATCGGCTCGGCGATCGGCGCGGTGTCGCTGTCCGGCTCGATCATCGCCTGGGCCAAGCTCGACGGGCGCCTGGACAAGCGCGTCACCTTCCCCGGGCAGCAGGCGTTCAACCTGCTGGTGTGCGTGGCGATGCTGGGCGTCGGCGCGTGGGCCGCGATCAGCCTGAGTCCGCTGGCGATCGTGCTGTTCTTCGTGCTGGCGCTGGCCCTGGGCGTGCTGATGACCCTGCCGATCGGCGGCGCCGACATGCCGGTGGTGATCTCGCTGTACAACGCCTTCACCGGCCTGGCGGTGGCGTTCGAGGGCTACGTACTCGGCAACGAGGCGCTGATCATCGCCGGCATGATGGTCGGTGCGGCCGGCATCCTGCTGACCCGGCTGATGGCCAAGGCGATGAACCGGCCGATCCGCGGCGTGCTGTTCTCCAACTTCGGCGGTGGCGGTCAGGCGCAGGCGATCGCCGGCAGCCAGAAGCCGATCGAGGCCGGCGACGTGGCGGCGATGATGGCCTACGCCGAGCGCGTGGTGATCGTGCCGGGCTACGGCATGGCGGTGGCGCAGGCGCAGCACAAGATCTGGGAACTGGCGCAGCGGCTGATCGAGCGCGGGGTCAAGGTCAAGTTCGCGATCCACCCGGTGGCCGGGCGCATGCCCGGGCACATGAACGTGCTGCTGGCCGAGGCCGGCGTGCCCTACGACCTGATCGCCGACATGGACGACATCAACCCCGAGTTCGCCAGCACCGACGTGTCGCTGGTGATCGGCGCCAACGACGTGGTCAACCCGGTCGCCAAGACCGACCCGGCCAGCCCGATCTACGGCATGCCGATCCTGGACGTGGTCAATTCCAGGAACGTCATCGTCATCAAGCGCGGCAAGGGCACCGGCTTCGCCGGCATCGAGAACGCGCTGTTCTATGCCGACAACACCCGCATGCTCTACGGCGACGGCGCCGAGGCGGCCGGCGCCCTGGTCAGCGAACTGAAGGCGCTGGACGGCGGCGGGCACTGAGCCGTTGCAGGTGGGGCAGGGGTGACGTAAGCCGGAGTCGTAGGAGCGGCTTCAGCCGCGACCGGACCTTACCGGTAACGCCCATCGCGGCTGAAGCCGCTCCTACAAAAAGCGATGCGCTTCAGCGCGAGGGCGGATGATCGGGATGCCCTCAGGCCGCGCCATGCCAGCGGCGTCCGCCGCGCCCCGGCCTTGGCTCAGCGCGCGCTGAAGTACGCCGCGGCCACGCCGATGCCCAGCCACAGCAGATCGCCGGGGCTGTTGGCCAGCAGGGTCAGGGTCCAGGCGTAGTAGGCGCCCATCTTCAGCGACGAGTCCCACACGTTCAGGCCCAGCCCCGCGCCCATCTGCGCGGCGGCGATGCCCCAGTTGGCGGCGACGATCACCAGCACCGTGGCGACCATCGCCACCGCGATGCGCAGTGGCCCGCGCGGCAGGCCGCCCAGGCGCAGCATCCAGGCAATCTCCAGCGCCACCACCACGGCCATCCAGCCGGCCTGGCGACCCAGCGACAGCGCCACCAGCAACCAGGCGATCAATGCGGTGAAACAGCCCATGGCGAGCAGCAGGGGCCACAGCCAGTGCGAGGACCTGGCCGGCGTGGAGGAAGGCGGCATTCGATGTTCCCGGAGAAGGCGTACAGGATACTTCCGGCGCGCGCCCCGCGCACTCGGATAAACTGCACGACTTGCACCGGCGGGGCCTGGCCCCATATCGCCCCCATGTACTCACGCAGCAGCGAACCTGTCCAATTCGAACGCGATTGCGCCGCGGTGATGGTGCCGCAGGGCGACGCGGTGACCCTGCCGGCCGGCAGCTATGGCTATATCACCCAGGCCCTGGGCGGCAGCTACACGGTGTTCGTGGAGGGCAACCTGTTCCGCATCGCCGGCAAGGACGGCGACGCCATCGGCAAGGAGCCGCCGCCGGGGCTGGAACTGCCCGAGGGCGCCGGCGACGAGCAGGTGGAAGCCTTGATCTGGCAGCAGTTGCGCACCTGCTTCGACCCTGAGATCCCGTTCAACATCGTCGATCTGGGGCTGATCTATGACGTGACCATGCACGCGCGCGACGATGGCCAGCGCACCGTCGAGGTCAAGATGACCCTGACCGCGCCCGGCTGCGGCATGGGCGAGATCCTGGTCGACGACGTGCGCAGCAAGCTGGAGATGATCCCGACCATCGCCGAGGCCGACGTCGAGCTGGTGTTCGATCCGCCGTGGGGCCGGCATATGATGTCCGAGGCCGCGCGTCTGGAAACCGGCATGCTCTGACCCGCGCGCGACGCCTCGCGCGTCGCGGTGGGAGGCCGATCGGGCGCCGCCGCTGCTGTCGCCACGACGCTGCGGCCTGGCCATCCCTCGACTACCACAGGAATTCCCGGTGTCCGCTACCGAGCCGTCCACGCAGTTCCGCCTGACCCCGTCCACCGCCGCACGCAGCGCCGAGGCGCGCGCGCAGATCCTCGCCGCGCCGGGCTTCGGCAACTATTTCACCGACCACATGGTCGCCATCGAATGGAGCCGCGAGCAGGGCTGGCACGACGCCGAAGTGCGCGCCTACGGCCCGCTGGCGCTGGACCCGGCCGCCTCGGTGCTGCACTACGGCCAGGAGATCTTCGAAGGCATCAAGGCCTACCGCCATGCCGACGGCTCGATCTGGACCTTCCGCCCGGAGGCCAACGGCAAGCGCCTGCAGCGCTCGGCGCAGCGCCTGGCGCTGCCGGAGCTGCCGGTGGACCTGTTCGTGGAATCGCTGCGGCAGTTGATCGCGGTCGACGCGGCCTGGGTGCCGTCGGCACCTGAGACCAGCCTGTATTTCCGTCCGTTCATGATCGCCAACGAGGCCTTCCTGGGCGTGCGCGCCGCGCAGAAGGCCGGCTACTACGTCATCGCCAGCCCGGCCGGCGCCTATTTCGCCAAGGGCGTGGCGCCGGTGGCGATCTGGCTGTCCACCGACTACGCGCGCGCCGCCAAGGGCGGCACCGGCGCGGCCAAGTGTGGCGGCAACTACGCCGCCTCGCTGCTGCCGCAGCAGCAGGCGCAGGCGCAGGGCTGCTCGCAGGTGCTGTTCCTCGACCCGGTCGAGGGCAAGTACATCGAGGAACTGGGTGGCATGAACGTGTTCCTGGTGATGCGCGACGGCAGCCTGGTCACCCCGGCGCTATCGGGCAGCATCCTGGAAGGCATCACCCGCGACAGCATCCTGCAACTGGCCCGCGACCGCGGCATGCAGGTGGTGGAGCGGCAGGTGAGCATCGACGAGTGGCGCGACGGCGTCGCCTCGGGCGAGATCGCCGAGGTGTTCGCCTGCGGCACCGCCGCGGTGGTGACCCCGATCGGGCAGCTCAAGGGCAAGGACTTCGCGGTGGGCGATCTGACCGCCCCGACCGGCCCGGTGACCCTGTCGCTGCGCCAGGAACTGACCGACATCCAGTACGGCCGCGTCGCCGACCGCCACGGCTGGCTGGTGCGGCTGGGCTGAGCCGAACGCCCAACGCTGGGGCGGCTGTCGGCCGCCCTGGCGAATGGACCTCATGCCCCTTGGCGCATGGTCCGACAGCGTTGGCCATCGCCGGCGACGTCCGCGCTGGTGCGCCGGGGCGTGCGATGCGTCGCCGCCCCCGCCTCCGCGCCTTCCTTGGAGTCCGCTCCCCGGACATTTCGTGTCCGTCCCGATGATGGGGCTGCCATGCAGGCGACCTCTGTCGTCTGTATCCACTGTCTCCTTTTCTTGTCCCGTGTGTCGCGCGGGAGCCAAAAAGCTGCCCCTGATTTGCCAAGTTTGGCGTCTTTCTATGCTGCATTGCAGCAAAAATGAGGTCAAGTTCTCTTTATGACATAGACGATTGTTGCATTTCGTCGTTTTGTACAACGGATTTCCGTCACGCCCTGCTCCATACGCGCTTGTACTGAGCTAGCGTCGATGAATGGTCGGCAACACGCCATCCGACCGGGCTCGCAACGCACGCCAGGTTCAGGTTTCGACCGGACCGGTGCGGCGCGGAACACCGCCATCAGGCGGCTACTCAACCGAAAGGAAGTCCGAATGTCCGAAATGTCGCATCGTGGGTCGCGCCAGCGTCCGTGGCTGGTCGTGCTGGGCGCCTCCGCTCTCACCTCGCTGCTGTTGGCCACCCCAGCCTTCGCCGGTGACGTGAACCTCTCCGGCCTGTCTTCCGAGCCGACCATACAGCGCTTCATCGTCAAGACCCGCGATGCCGCGCCGGTCAGCATCTCCAGCGCGTCCGCCGCCGCTGCGGCGCCCTCGGCGGCGCTGCGCGCGACGCTGCAGTCGGCCGCCGCCGCGCTGCCGGCCAAGAACGGCCGTGCGCTCGGCCTGACCAGCCTGCGCCGCCTGGCGGTGGGGCCGGAAGTGGTCAAGGCCAGCCGTCCGCTGGACCGCGCCGAGGCCGAGACGCTGATGCGGCAGATCGCCGCCGACCCGAACGTCGAATACGTCGAGGTCGACCAGCGCATGACCATCGCGCTGACCCCGAACGATCCGCGCCTGGGCGACCAGTGGGCCTTCGGCACCACCAACGCCGGCATCAACGTGCGCTCGGCCTGGGACAAGGCCACTGGTGACGGCGTGGTCGTGGCGGTGATCGACACCGGCATCACCAGCCATCCCGATCTCAACGCCAACGTCCTGCAAGGCTACGACTTCATCAGCGATGCGGATGCCGCACGCGACGGCGACGGCCGCGACAGCAACCCGGCCGACGAAGGCGACTGGGCCGCCGCCGGCGAGTGCTATTCCGGCTCGCCTGCCTCCAATTCCAGCTGGCACGGCACCCACGTGGCCGGCACCATCGCCGCGGTCACCAACAACGGTACCGGCGTGGCCGGCACCGCGTTCAAGGCCAAGATCCTGCCGGTGCGCGTGCTCGGCAAGTGCGGCGGCTACACCTCCGACATCGCCGATGCGATCACCTGGGCCTCCGGTGGCACCGTCAGCGGCGTGCCGGCCAACCAGAACCCGGCTGAAGTGATCAACATGTCGCTGGGCGGCAGCGGCACCTGCTCGACCACCTACCAGAACGCCATCAACGGCGCGGTCGGCCGCGGCACCACGGTGGTGGTGGCGGCGGGCAACAGCTCGACCAACGTGTCCAGCTCGGTACCGGCCAACTGCAACAACGTGATCGCAGTGGCCGCCACCACCTCGTCGCGGGCCAAGGCCAGCTACTCGAACTACGGCGCGGGCATCGACATCTCCGCGCCGGGCTCGAGCATCCTGTCCACGCTCAACGACGGCACCACCACCCCGGGCAACCCGAGCTACGCCTCCTACAACGGCACCTCGATGGCGACCCCGCACGTGGCCGGTGTGGTCGCGCTGATGCAGTCGGTGGCGCCGACCGCGCTGACCCCGGCGCAGGTGGAAAGCACCATCAAGAACACCGCGGCCAGCTTCTCCTGCTCGCAGGGCTGCGGCGCCGGCTTGCTCGACGCCAACGCAGCGGTCACCGCGGCGCAGAGCGGCGGCAGCAGCGGCGGTGGCGGTGGCGGTGGTGGCAGCAGCAACGAGCTGCAGGACGGCGTGGCGGTCACCGGCCTCAGCGCCAGCAGCGGCTCCTCGCTGAACTACACCGTCAAGGTGCCGTCCGGTGCCAGCAGCCTGGTGGTCACCACCTCCGGCGGCAGCGGCGATGCCGACCTGTACGTGCGCTTCGGCAGCGCGCCGACCGATTCGGCCTACGACTGCCGTCCGTACAAGAACGGCAACAACGAGAGCTGCACCTTCAACTCGCCGCAGGCCGGCACCTACTACGTGCGGGTGAAGGCGTACAGCACGTTCTCCGGGCTCAGCCTGAAGGCCGACTACTGAGGCACTCCGTCGCGGCGGCCGCACCATGGCCGCCGCGCACCTCCCGGTGCCGGATCGCAGCGGTCGGCCAGGATGCCGATGCTGCCGCTCTCGGTCGCCCCGCGCTTCGGCGCGGGGCTTTTTTATGGGTAAACGGCGCGCGCTATCGCATGGCGCGGCATGGCGCTACGTCCTGCGCGCCATCGCCGCAGTGGTCGTGTGGATCCGCTTGCTGGCACGAGCATGTGAATCCCGGTGTCCGCCAATGCCACGGCGCAGGCGCGGTGGGACGCGGCGATCGGCAGGATCGCGCTCTACGCCACCCGCGCCGACGCCGCCATCACTCGCACAGATCGCAGGCACGCGCCTGCAGCGCGTCGAGCACCTGCGCGGCGTCCATCTCCAGCAGCAGGCCGCGCTGCCCGGCGTTGAACCAGACGCTGCCTGCGCCCAATGCCGATTGCTCGATCAGCACCGGCGCCGGCCGCTGCTGGCCCAGCGGGCTGATGCCGCCGACCTTGTAGCCGGTGCGGCGCTCGGCCTCGGCGGCCTCCATCATCCGCGCCGCCTTGCCGCCCGCGGCGGCGGCCAGTTTCTTCAACTGCACGCGGCGGTCGGACGGGACCACCACGCAGACCGCGCGCGTATCGACCCAGGCCATCAGGCTCTTCAGCACCCGCTCCGGCGGCAGGCCCAGCGCCTGCGCGGCCTGCAGGCCCTTGGCGCCGGCTTCGGCTTCGTAGTCGTAGGGATGCAGCCGGTAGACGATGCCGGCCGCATCCAGCGCCTTGGTCGCGCGCGTGGCCTTGGACATCGCGGTCGCTCAGGCGGCTTCGAAACGGTTCGCCGCCACGTTCTTGCGCACCTTCTGCGGATCCCAGATGCGCCCGTTCATGGCGATGTAGACGCCGGCCGGCAGCGACTGCACCGCGCCGACCGCGCAGCCGATGTTGAACTCGGCGTCGGAGCCACGGAAGCGCGCCGGGTTCAGCGCGCCGGTCATCACGATGGTCTTGCCCTCGATCGCCTGCAGCACCTTGCCGGTCTGCACCATCGAGTCGGTGCCGTGGGTGATCAGCACATGCCGCGCCGACTGCGCGGCGATGGTGGCGCGGATCAGTTCGCGGTCGTCGTCGGTGATGTGCAGCGAATCCTTGCGGATGATCGGGATGACGGTGAAGCGGAAGGTCACGCCCAGTTCCTTGAGGATCTGGCCGATCTGCGGGTCGCCGATCTGGTAGTCGGACTTGTCGTCGAAGTAGATCTTGTCGATCGTGCCGCCGGTGGTGACGATCAGGAGTTCTTCCATTGCCGTTCCTAGAAGCATGTCGGGACGCGGCGGTGGCCGCGCAGGCCGTCCATGATACCGGGCGCGGCGGGGCGGCCGCTCAGTCGCGCCCGGCCGCGTCGCGGCGACGGGCGAAACGCGCGCGGATGCCCGGCGCGCTGGACAGGCCCACCACCAGCAGCGCCAGCAGCAGTTCCGCCCAGCCGTAGCCACGCTGTGGCGGGTGGCTCCAGGCGATCATCACGCCGTGGCTGAACCACAGCAGCGCGCCGACGCCGCTCCAGAACCGCGCCAGCGCCGAGCCGCGCAGCACGCCCACGGCGAGCAGCAGCGGCGGCAGCGCGAACACCAGCAGGGCGGCCAGGCGGTGGCGATCGTCGTGGAACCAGGCCGCGAACAGCGCCGCCAGCGCCAGCAGCGTCGCCCCCAGCGCCATCTGCAGGCGCCCGCCGCTCATGGCGCCGCCAGTCGCTGCGCGATCTCGGCCAGGCGCCGGCCGAGCGCACGCGCCAGCTGCGCTTCTTCCTCGCTGGGCTGCGGATCGTCGTCGGCACCGGCGACGTGGCTGGCGCCGTACGGCGTGCCGCCGCTGCGGGTGCTGCTGAGCAGCGGTTCGGTGTAGGGAATGCCGACGATCAGGCAGCCGTGGTGCAGCAGCGGCAGGTGCATCGACAGCAGGGTGGCTTCCTGGCCGCCGTGCAGCGACGCGGTCGAGGTGAACACCGCCGCCGGCTTGCCGGCCAGGGTGCCGCTGGCCCAGTCGGCGCCCAGGCCGTCGATGAAGTGCTTGACCGGTGCGGCCATATTGCCGAAGCGGGTCGGGCTGCCCAGCGCCAGGCCCACGCACTCGCGCAGGTCGCTGGCATCCACGTACGGCGCGCCGCTGTCGGGCACCGGCGGTGCGCTGGTCTGGGTGACCGCCGCCACCGGCGGCACGGTGCGCAGGCGCGCGGCCATGCCCGGCACCTCGCCGACGCCGCGCGCGATCTGCCGCGCCAGGCGCGCCACCGAGCCGCCGCGGCTGTAGTACAGGACCAGAATCTCGGCCATGCGGCCCTCTCGTGGATCGGAACGGCTGCCAGTATCGACGATGCCGGCGTCCATGCGCATCGGGTACCCTTGCCCGATGCAGCCGCTGGACACCGTCAATCTCTGGGCCGATCGCCTGCGCGACCGCGCGCGCATGCGCAGCTTCGCCGGCTTCCTGTGGCGGCGCTTCATCGACGACCGCCTGTTCCAGGCCGCAGCCTCGCTGGCCTACACCACCATCTTCGCGCTGGTGCCGCTGGCGGTGGTGGTGTTCGGAGTGCTGTCGGCGTTCCCGGTGTTCGACAAGTGGAGCGACCAGCTCAGCGACTACATCTTCTCCAACTTCGTGCCGGCCGCGGCGCGCTCGGTGGAGTCCTACCTGCGGCAGTTTTCGGCCAGCGCCGGGCAACTGACCACCGCCGGCGTGATCGCGCTGGTGGTCTCGCTGCTGATCACCCTCAACAGCGTCGAGCAGACCTTCAACCAGATCTGGCGGGTGGTGTCGGCGCGGCCGCAGCTGACCCGCTTCCTGGTGTACTGGACCGTGCTGACCCTCGGCGCGCTGCTGGCCGCGGCGTCGCTGGCGGTGTCGGCGCGGTTCTTCGCGCTGCCGCTGTTCAAGACCAGCGAGGGCCGGCTGCTGGCGCAGGTGGTGCTGAGCGTGGCGCCGGTGCTGATCGAGTTCGTGTGCATCACCCTGGTGTACCGGGTGGTGCCGCACCACACGGTCAAGCTGCGCCACGCGGTGCCGGGCGCGCTGCTGGCGGTGCTGCTGCTGGAACTGGTGAAGTGGGGCCTGAGCCTGTACCTGGGCAGCTTCCAGTCGTACCAGCGCATCTACGGCACGGTCGCGTTCGTGCCGATCTTTTTGCTGTGGATCTACCTGAGCTGGATCGCGATCCTGCTCGGCGCCTCGGTGTCCTCCTCGATCGCCGCCTTCCGCTACCAGCCGGCCTCGATGCGCCTGCCGGCCGGCTACGAGATCTATGGCCTGCTGCGCCTGCTCGGGCGTTTCGCGCAGGCGCGCAAGCAGGGCAGTGGCCTGCAGGAGGACCAGATCCTGCAGCTGGAGCCGATGCTGACCGACTCGCTGATGCAGCAACTGCTGTGCGAACTGGAACGCATCCGCCTGCTCCGCCGTACCGAGCAGGGCGACTGGCTGCTGGCCCGCGACCTGAGCGACCTGCCGGTGGCCGAGCTGTACGAGAATTGCCAGCTGCGCATCCCTGTCGTCGAGACCTATCTGCCGTGCCGCGACGACGCCCTGGGCCAGGCGGCGTGCCGCGCGCTGGACGAACTGCGCCTGCCGTTGCGCGACGTGCTCAAGCGTCGCGTCGGCGACCTCTACACCGAGATCGGAGACCTTGCATGACCGCCATGCGCCTGTTGTTCCCGCTGTTCGCCGCCGCCGCCCTGCTGGCGGGATGCGACCGCCAGCCCACGCCGAAGCCGGCCGACGGCGCCGCGACTACTGCGCCATCCTCCGCGCCGAAGGCGCCGTCCGCCCCTGCCGCGCCGGAGGCGCCCGCCGCACCGGCGGCCGGACCGTCGGTGGTGCAGGAGACCCGCCCCGAGCCGACCCTGAAGATGAAGGCGGTGGACGGCCGCGAGTACGACCTGGCCGCGCACCGGGGGCAGTGGGTGGTGGTGAATTTCTGGGCGACGTGGTGCGCGCCATGCCTGAAGGAGATGCCGGAGCTGTCGGCGCTGCACGTGATGCGCGACAACATCGAGGTGGTGGGCCTGGCCTACGAGGACATCGAGCCGGCGGAGATGCAGGCGTTCCTGAAGCAGCACCCGGTCGCCTACCCGATCGTCATCGTCGACACCTATGCGCCGCCGGCCGACTTCGCCACCCCGCGCGGCCTGCCGATGACCTACCTGATCGCGCCCGACGGCAAGCTCGCCAAGCAGTTCCTGGGGCCGGTCACCGCCCACGACATCGAAACCGCGATCGCCGCCGCCGGTGGCCCGGCGCCTGGGCAGGGCAAGGGGAAGGCGGCGGGCTGAGGCTATCGGTGGCCTGGGTGGCGCGGCCGCCGCCCGGGATTGGGGATTCGGGATTGGAATGCGCGCTTCCGTGCGTGCTGAAGCGCCATGAGGGCGCCGTCGAATCGCTATCGAATCGCTGTAGGAGCGGCTTCAGCCGCGACGTGGAAGGCTGACCGCTGGTGTTGCCGCGGCTAAACCCGACCTCCATCCGATGCGTCCGGAATGGAGTGCAGTTGTTGTGGGAGGGACTTCAGTCCCGACGCCTTGTGCGATGAGAGGCTTGGACGGCTTCGCCCGTCGCGGCTGAAGCCGCTCCTACCGGAGGCAGGATCTGCTTTGCATTCGGTGAGCCGCGATCCAGCGTAGGAGCGGCTTCAGCCGCGACCTGTTCCCACCGAATCGGCTAACGGCGCCGCCCAACAACGTGCGATCGCATGACGACCGCACGCCGCACGCCGCACGCTTCACCCAATCCCGACGCCCTAATCCCCATTCCCGACGTCATACGACGGAATCGGCTGCAGCAGCCCGAACTTTTCCTTGTGCAGCTTGTGCTTCAGCGGCGGCAGGTCCAGGTCTGGTTCGTGCAGGCGGGTTTCCGGCAACTGGTCGAGCAGGTGCCGGATCAGGGTCAGGCGGCCACGCTTCTGGTCGTTGAAATCGACCAGGGTCCACGGCGCGTAGTCGCGGTGGGTGGCTTCCAGCATCGCCTCGCGCGCGCGGGTGTAGTCGGCGTACTGGCTGCGCGATTTCAGGTCCACCGGCGACAGCTTCCAGCCCTTCAGCGGGTCGTGCAGGCGCTCGGCGAAGCGCTTTTCCTGCTGCGCCTGGTCCACGCACAGCCAGTACTTGAACAGGCGGATGCCGTCGTCCACCAGCAGCCGCTCGAACAGCGGAGTCTGGCGCAGGAAGGCGTGGTATTCGGCATCGCTGCAGTAGCCCATGACCCGCTCCACGCCGGCACGGTTGTACCAACTGCGGTCCATCAGCACGATCTCGCCGGCGGCCGGCAGGTGCGCGATGTGGCGCTGGAAATACCACTGCGTGGCCTCGCGGTCGGTCGGCTTGGGCAGGGCGACCACGCGGCACTGGCGCGGGTTCAGGTGTTCGGCGATGGCCTGGATCGCGCCGCCCTTGCCGGCGGTGTCGCGGCCTTCGAACAGCACCAGCACGCGCTCACCGCTGTGCTGCACCGCCTGCGCCATCGCGGTCAGCTCCAGTTGCAGCGGTTGCATCAGAGCCTTGTACTGCTTGCGCTTGAGGTGACTCATTTGCTGCTCCGCTTGCGGGTACCGGTACCTGCCATGCTGCGCGCCACTTCCAGCAGCGCGCCCTGCTGGCGGGTGTCGAGGGCGCGGTAGGCCTGCAGCAGATCGTGTTCGCCGCGGGTACGTGCCGGGTCCAACTGGCTGGCCAGTTCGCCGAGCAGCGCACCGGCGGGCACGCCGAAGGTGCGTGCCAGGGCGGTGAGCTGGGCGCGTCCGGGCAGCTTCTCGCCGGCCATCCAGGCCTTGACCGTGGCCGCGCCGGCGCGCGGGATGGCCGCGGCGATGTCCGCGGCGCTCATGCCGCTGGCCTTGGCCAGCAGGCGCAACGTGGTGTCCAGGGGCATGCGGGAGTCCAGGTCATTCCTTCAGCCGCGGGCGCAGCGTGGCCAGATTGCAGGGACGGGTGCGGGCATCCAGTTGCGCGGCGATGATCCGCTCCCAGGCGGTGCGGCAGGCCGAGGTGGAGCCGGGCAGGCAGAACAGGAAGGTGCCATTGGCCAGGCCGGCGAAGGCGCGCGACTGCAGCGAGGAGGTGCCGATCTCCTCGACGCTGATTGCACGGAACAGCTCGCCGAATCCGGGCATCTCCTTGTCCAGCAGCGGCAGCAGCGCCTCGGGCGTGGAATCGCGGCCGGTGAAGCCGGTGCCGCCGGTGACCAGGATGCCGTCCACCTGCGGGTCGGCGATCCAGGCCGAGACCGTGGCGCGCATCCGGTAGCGATCGTCCGGCAACAGCGCCCGCGCATGCAGGCGATGACCGACGCCCTGGAGGGCGGCGACCAGGTAGTCGCCGGAGCTGTCCTGGTCGAGGGTGCGCGTGTCCGAGACAGTCAGCACGCACAGGTTCAAGGCGATGAAGTCGGCGTTGGCGCTCATGCCGGCAGCCTAGCCGCTCGCCCGGCCGGCGTACAGCCTGGGCGCGCCGGCGCTTCAGCCGCGGATGCGCTGTGCCAGTTCCATCGAGCAGCGGCACGGACAGGATTGCCGACCGCCGAGGGGTGAATGCCTGAACGCGGCATTCGTGGGCGTGGTCCGCGGTGCGGGCGGGAAGCAACGCACACGCACGCTGCAGGCACGTGTCTGTCGACTCAGGCGTGGATGCGGACGGAGGGCACTTCGTCGCCTGGCAGGACCAGGGCACGTGGCCGGAAGCGGCTGACGCGCGCGGCGCGATCGGCGGCCAGCGGCAGGCGCTCGGGTTCGCGCTGCAGTGCGCGACGCTGCGCATCCGCGCTGTGCCACTCGGTGCATTCGAGCAAAGTGCGGCCGTCGTCGGACAGGTACAGATGCGCGGCGATCAACCCACGCAGCGCGTGCGGGCCATCCTGCAGCGCGGCGAAGGCGGCATCGGCGCGGTCCTGCGCCTGCGCCGCATCGCGTGTCGCGATGCGGGTGACCACCACGCAGGACGGCGCACGATGGGGGGCGGACACGCCGCTGCGGATGCGCTGGTAGCGACGCAGCGTCCGTCGCAGCGCCGGCAGGCGTGCACGCAGCAGTCCATGCAGTTCCGGCGCCGCGTCGTAGCAGCAGCGCGCGTACAGCAGGTCGGGGGCATCGCCCAGCGATTCCATCCAGGTCAGGGCCTGCAGGCGGTGGTCGCACAGGCCGCGCACGCAGTCGAACAACGCGGTCCTGTCGGAGACGGCGGCCTCGGCCAGCAGCATGCTGCGCGCGGGTGCGGGAGGAGGGGGCAGGGGAGTGGGGGACGACAGCGACATCGCGGGATCTGCACGGGGAGCGTGCGTGCAGTGTCGGACCTCAAGTTGACTTGAGGTCAAGCATCTAGGCTGATCCAAGTGGTGGAGGTGCATATGCACATCTTGCGTCTCGCAGTCGCTGCCGGTGTGGTCTGCAAGGATCGGAAGTCCTCGTCGCTGGGTGAGTCGCGACGTCGCACGCACTCGGCGATCGGAGCATGTGATGCCAAGTTTTATCGGATAGACGAGGGCGAGAGGGAATCCGTTTCAGCGCCTCGCGCTACTCGATACATCTTGCGGCATGCAGCGCTTGCCCACGCGATTAGGCAGCGGCCGCGCCTTGCCAACCGTGGCGGGCCGCGGTGTCGCGCAGCAGCGCGGCGAAGTCCTCGGCGAAGCCCTGCATGTCGAACAGGCCGCTGTCCGCGCGCCGCGCGTGCAGTTGTTCGCGCAACGCCTGCAGCGCCGCGGGATCGCGCCCCAGGCGCACCGCGGTGGCGACGAATGCCGCGTCGTCGGCGGCATTCATCTCGTCCAGGCCGAGATGATGGTTGAGGCTGCCGGCCACGCGCGCGGCGAAGGTGCTGCCGGGGCAGGTCAACACCGGGCAGCCGGCCCACAAGGCATCGGAGGCGGTTGTGTGCGCGTTGTACGGATGCGTGTCCAGGAACAGGTCGGCGTGCCGATAGCGCGCCAGATAGTCCGGATGCGCCAGCTTGGGCATGAAGCGCAGGCGCGTCGCGTCCACGCCGGCCGCCGCAGCGGCCGCACGCAGCCGGTCATCGGCCTGGCCCGGGCCGGACAGCAGCCACAGCACGCTGTCGGGCACCTGCCGCAGCACCTCCAGCATCCGCGCCATGCTGCGCGGGCCGAGCTTGTAGCTGTTGTTGAAGCAGCAGAACACGGTGCCGCGCTCGGGCAGGCCGCAATCGCGACGCGTCGGCGGGGTGCCGACGACGCGGGTGTCGTCGGACGGCTGGAACGCGCGCGGCAGCCGCAGCACCCGCTCGCTGTAGTGCGCGTCCAGTGCCGGCGGCAGCGCGTAGGCGTCGCCGACCACGTAGTCGATCCATGGCGCGCCGGAGGTGCCGGGGTAGGCCAGCCAGTTCAATTGCACCGGTGCCGGACGCAACGCCAGCACTTCCGGCGTGCCGCCGCCGCCCCAACCGCGCAGATCGAACAGCAGGTCGATACCGGCGTCGCGGATCTGTTGCGCGGTCTGCCGATGCGGCTGCCCGGCCACGTCGTGCCAAGCGTGTGCAGCCGCCTGCAGGCGCGCGCGCAGCGCGCTGCGGTCGTCGCCATTGAGCGCGAACAGGTGCACCTGCAGGTCGGTATGCGTGCGCAGGCGCTCGAACAGGGCGACGGTCAGCAGGCCGGTGGGATGCGCGCCGAAGCCGTTGGACAGGAAGCCGATGCGCAGCGCGCCATCGCGGCGCACCTGTGCAGCCGGCAGAGGCGCGACGGTACGCGCCAGCGCCTGGGCGCGGTTGCGTGCGCAGCGCAGTTGTTCGTCCGCGCCTGCGTCCTCGTTGAGGAAGGCGAACGGTTCGATCGCCGGGTGTCCTTGCCGCACCGCGCTGCGCACCTGCTGTGACAGCGCGTCCAGCCCGCGCCAGTCGCACAGCTTGCGGCGCCAGTTCAGCAGGTAGGCTGCGATCGATGGCTCCTGCGGCAGCAGGGCGTGCGCATGTGCGTAGGCCTGCGCCGCCGCTTCGGCCTCGCCGCTGTCCTCCAGCGCGTGGCCCAGCCACACCGCGATGCCCGGGTGCTGCGGCGCTTGCTGCAGCGCCTCGCGCAACGCGTGCGCGGCTTCGGCATGGCGACCCTGGGTCCAGCGCACCCGGCCCAGGCGCGCCAGCGCCTCCGGATGACCGGGGCGCAACTGCAGCGCGCGCAGCGCGGCCTGTTCGCCGGCCGCCACCGCGCCGGCGCCAAGTTCGGCGTCGGCGAGCATCACCCAGGCCAGGAAGTCCTGCGGATCGCGCCGCACCGCGGCCTGCAGTTGCAGGCGTTCGTCGGCGCCGCCGCCGTTCATGCGGCCGTGGCGGCCGCGACCGACCGTGGGTGGCGCACGCTCACGGCACCAGCGCCTTGACGTAGTGCTGCGCGCTCAGCTCCTGCTGCCAGCCGCAGGCGCGGTACAGGGCCTGCGCAGCGAGATTGTCCTGCGCCGTCTCCAGCACGATGCGCACTGCGCCGTCGTCCGCGGCATGGCGTTCGGCGGCGTGCAGCAGCGCCTGCGCCACGCCGTGCCGGCGGTGCGCGGGTGCCACGTACAGATCGTTGAGGATCCACAGCCGTGCCGCCCGCACCGAGGAGAAGGACGGATACAACTGCACGAAGCCGGCGGCCTGTGCATCGCGTTCGGCCAGCAGCACGACCGACTCGGCGTTGGCCAGGCGCGCGGCGAGAAAGGCGTGCGCAGTCGCCGCATCCGGCGCCTGCCCGTAGAACTGGCGGTAGGCGTCGAACAGCGCCGCCAGGACCGGCAGGTCGTGCGCAGCGGCCTGGCGCACGCGCACGCTCATGGGCTGTCGCTCAGGCGCGCCAGTTCGTCGACCTGGTGCTCGTGGCTCAGGCGCCCGATCAGCGCATCCAGGTCACCCTCGATCACGTTCGGCAGGTCGTACAGGGTCAGGCCCTCGACGCGGTGGTCGGTGATGCGGCCCTGCGGGAAGTTGTAGGTGCGGATGCGCTGGCTGCGGTCGCCGCTGCCGACCTGCAGCTTGCGGTCCTGCGCCTCGGCCGCGGCCTGCTTGCTGCGCTCGGCCTCCAGCAACTGCGCCTTGAGCCGCTTCAGCGCCTTGTCGCGGTTGGCATGCTGGCTGCGTTCGGTCTGGCACTCCACCACCACGCCGCTGGGCACGTGGGTGATGCGGATCGCCGACTCGGTCTTGTTGACGTGCTGGCCGCCGGCGCCGGAGGAGCGGAAGGTGTCGATCTTCAGGTCGGCCGGGTTGATCGTGATCTCCTCCACGTCGTCGGCTTCGGGAATGATCGCCACCGTTGCCGCCGAGGTGTGGATGCGGCCCTGCGACTCGGTCGCCGGCACGCGCTGCACGCGGTGCGTGCCGGATTCGAACTTCAGCTTGGAGTAGGCACCGCGGCCGACGATGCGCGCCACGACCTCCTTGTAGCCGCCGTGCTCGCCGGGGCTGTCCGATTCCACTTCCACCTTCCAGCCCTGGCGTTCGGCGTAGCGCGCGTACATGCGGAACAGGTCGCCGGCAAAGATCGCCGCCTCGTCGCCGCCGGTGCCGGCACGCACTTCCAGGAACAGGTTGCCGTCGTCGCGCGGATCGCGCGGCACCAGCAGCAGCGCCAGTTCCGCGTCCAGCTCGGCCAGGCGCGCCTGCGCGGCGGCGATTTCCTCCTCGGCCAGCTCGCGCAGTTCCGGATCGGCGCGCATCGCCTCGGCCGAGGCCAGGTCGGCCTTGGCCGCCGCCTCGGCGGCCAGCGCGGCGGCGACCGGTTCCAGTTGCGCGAACTCGCGCGAGTAATCGCGGAAGCGCGTGTTGTCGCTCACCACCTCGGGGTCGGACAGCAGGCGTTCGAGTTCTTCGCGACGCTCGGCCAGCGCCTCCAGCTTACGGCGCAGGGTCGGTGTCATCGGTCTTCAGGATCGGGTGGAAATAGCCCGGCTTCTCCGGGAACAGGCGCTCGGCGGCGCGCGCCAGCTCGGCGTCGCCGCGCAGCGCCGCCTCGCGCAGCGCCGCGGTGGGCGGGTGCAGCAGTCGGTTGGTCAGGGTGTTGGCGAGGAACTCCAGCACCTCGTCGGCCGGCTTGCCGTGCGCCAGTTGCTGCCGCGCCTTGGCCAGCACGTCGTCGCGGGTGCTGTCGCCGTGCGCGCGCAGGCGCTTGAGCGGCGCCTGGCGGGTGCTGGCCTGCAGCGCCTCCATGTAGCGCACCACCTGCAGGTCGATGATCGCCTCGGCCGCCTCGGCGGCCTCGCGGCGGCCGCGACGGTTGTCCTCGACTGCGCGCTCCAGGTCGTCGACGGTGTACAGGTAGGCGTCGGCCAGGTCGGCCACGGCGGCCTCGATGTCGCGCGGCACCGCCAGGTCGAACAGCAGCATCGGCTTGTGCTTGCGTGCGCGCAGCGCCTGTTCGACCTGCGCCCGCGTCACCACCGGCTCGCGCGCGGCGGTGGCCGAGAACACCACGTCGGCTTCGTGCAGGTGGCGCTCCAGCTCGCTCAGTGGCAGCGCCACGCCGCCGTGGCGGCTGGCCAGTTCCTGTGCGTGGGCGAGGGTGCGGTTGGCGATCAGCAGGCGCCGCACGCGGCCCTCGCTGAGATGCTTGGCGGCCAGCTCGATGGTCTCGCCGGCGCCGACCAGCAGCACGGTCGATTCGCTGAGCCGGGCGAAGGAGCTCTGCGCCAGGCGCACCGCGGTGGAGGCGACCGAGACCGGATTGGCGCCGACCCGGGTGTCGGTGCGCGCGCGCTTGGCCACCGAGAAGGTCTGCTGGAACAGCCGGTCCAGGCGGCTGCCCATCGCCCCGTGCTCGCGCGCCAACGACCAGGCGTCCTTCACCTGGCCGAGGATCTGCGGCTCGCCCAGCACCATCGAGTCCAGCCCGGTAGCGACGCGGAACAGGTGCCGCACCGCGTCCGCGTCCTGGTGCTGGTACAGGTAGCCGTGCAGGCCGGCGGCATGCGAATCCAGCCAGTCGGCCAGGTGCTGCGCATCGCCGGCGATGGCGTACAGCTCGGTGCGGTTGCAGGTGGACAGCAGCGCCGCCTCGGCGACGTCGGGCAGCGCGCGCAGCGATTGCAGCGCGCGCGGCAATGCGTCGCCGGCGAATGCCACCCGTTCGCGCAGGTCGACCGGCGCGGTCTGGTGGTTCAATCCGAGCACCCACAACGTCATCTGTTCAGTTGCTTGCGATAAGCTGCTGGCCATTCAGGGCCCCATTTTACGGCCCGGCCGCTTCCGATGCCCGCACTGATTCGCATCCGTACCTTTCTGCTGCTGTCCGCAATCGCCGCCGTGGCCGCACCGGCCGCGGCCAAGGCGCCGAGTCCCGCCCAGGACGTGATGACCCCGGTGCTGGCCGGCGAGTTCGCCCTGCAGGCCGGGCAACTGGCCGACGCGTCGCGCTGGTATCTGCAGGCCGCCAACGACAGCCCCGGCGACGCCGGCCTGGCCGAACGCGCCACCCGCATCGCGATGCTGGCCAACGACAGCACCGCCGCCGCCCAGGCCCTGGCGCTATGGCGGCAGCGCGCGCCCGAGTCGCTGGCCATGCGCAGCGCCGAGGCCTCGCTGGCCCTGCGCAGCGGCAACCTGCGCCAGGCGCGCAGCCTGCTGGTGGCCATGCTGCGCGACAAGGACCCGCGCGGCTGGCGTTTCGCGCTGATCGCCCTGGTCAGCGGCAACCGCGATCCGGAAGTGGCGGCCAAGGCCCTGGACCAGTTGCTCGACGCCAATGCCATCCCCGACCAGCTCGAGGCCTGGCAGGAGTTCGGGCGCCTGGCGCTGCGCCTGGACCAGCCCAAGCTGGCCGAGCGCATCGTCGACCAACTGGTCAAGCGCTTCCCGCAGGAGCCGCGGGTGGCGCTGCTGCATGCCACGCAGTTGCAGCAGGCGGGCAAGACCGAGCAGGCGCGTGCGCTGCTGCAGGGCGTGGAGCCCAAGGTGGAGGGCGACCCGGAACTGCGCACCGCGCTGGCCTATGCCTACGATGCCATCGGCGACACCGCTGCCGCAGCGCGGGTGCTGGCGCTGGGGCCGCAGACCACCCAGAACTATGGCCTGCGCGCTTCGATGCTGGCCAAGCTGCAGGACAACGCGGCCCTGACCGCGCTGTACGACGAACTGCGCAAGGGCGCCGACCGGCCCGATCCGGAGCGGCGCCTGCTGCTCGGCAAGATCGCCGAGTTCCTCAAGCGCAACCAGGAGGCGGTGGACTGGTACCGCGGCGTGCCGGGCGGCCCGCTGCGCAGCGAGGCGCGGCTGCGCGCCGCCGGCGCGTTGTACGCGCTCGGCCAGAAGGACGCGGCCTTTGCCGAGGCGCGCGCGCTGCAGGACGACGCCGAGGCCGACGATGCCGCGCGCCGCGACGCCTACGTGCTGGAGGCGGAACTGCGCCAGCGCAGCGGCGACGACGCCGGCGAGCTGCAGGTGTTCGAGCGCGGCCTGGCCGCGTACCCGGACGACAACGCGCTGCTGTACGCGCGCGGGCTGTCCTGGGAGCGTCGCGACCGCATCGACCGCGCCGAGGCCGACCTGCGCAAGATCCTGGTCACCGAGCCGGAGAACGTGGCGGCGCTGAACGCGCTCGGCTACACCCTGGCCGACCGCACCAAGCGCTATCGCGAAGCGCTGCAGCTGATCGACCGCGCACGCACCGCCGATCCCGACAATGCCGCGATCATCGACAGCTATGGCTGGGTGCTGTACCGGCTCGGCAAGACCCAGGAGGCGCTGGTGCAACTGCGCCGCGCCTGGAGCCTGGTGAAGGATCCGGAGATCGCCGCGCATATCGGCCAGGTGCTGTGGGAGCAGGGCAAGCACGAAGAGGCCAACAAGTACTTCGACGAGGCGCGCAAGCTCGATCCGGACAATCGCGCGCTGCGCCGGGCCCTGGAACAGGTGGCGCCGTGAGGGCTGGTCTGCGCACCGCCTGGGCGCTGGCCGCCGGGCTGTCGCTGGCCGGTTGCAGCGTGGTGCCGACCCGCACTCCGGCGCCGGTCGTCGTCGCTGCACCCGATGCCGCCGCGCAACAGGCCGAGGCGGCGCGCACGCAGTGGCTGCAGGCGCATCCGGACTGGGCGTTCCAGGGCCGGGTGGCGATCACCAAGGGGCGCAACGGCGGCAGCGGCCGCATCGACTGGACCCAGCGTCAGCGGCAGTACGAAGTGCAGCTCAGTGCGCCGGTGACCCGGCAGAGCTGGCGCCTGATCGGCGACAGCCACTCCGAGGCCGGGCGCCTGGAAGGGCTGGAAGGCGGGCCGCGCGACGGCGAGAACGCCGAACAGTTGCTGCTGGAAGCGACCGGCTGGGAGATCCCGGTCAACCTGCTGCCGGATTGGGTGCGCGGGCTGGTGGCGACCGACGCGCAGGCGCCGGAGCGGGTCGACTACGACGCGCAGGGCCGGCCGCACACGCTGCAGCAGATGGGCTGGGAGATCGAATTCCAGGACTGGTACCCGCCCAGCGACGGCCGTCCGGCGCTGCCGCGGCGCATCGAGGCGCGCAACGGCGACGCCAAGGTGCGGCTGCTGGTCGACGCCTGGACCGTGCCCGCGTCATGAGCGGGGCCGTCGATGGCGGGGGCTGGTCGTCCTGGCCGGCCCCGGCGAAGCTGAACCTGTTTCTGCAGATCACCGGCCGCCGGCCGGATGGCTACCATCAGTTGCAGACCGTGTTCCGCCTGCTGGACTGGGGCGATACGGTGCACCTGCGGCTGCGCGAGGACGGCGTGGTGGCGCGGATCGGGCCCTCCGTCGCCGGCGTCGCCGAGGCCGACGACCTGCTGGTGCGTGCTGCGCGGCTGTTGCAAAAAGCGGCGAACGTCGTGCAGGGTGTCGATATCCGCGTCGAAAAGCGCATTCCGGCAGGCGGCGGATTCGGCGGCGGCTCGTCCGACGCGGCGACCGCGCTGGTGGCGCTGAACGCGCTGTGGCGCGCCGGGCTGGACGAGGATGCCCTGGCCGAACTCGGCCTGTCGCTGGGCGCGGACGTGCCGGTGTTCGTGCGCGGACGCGACGCCTGGGCCGAGGGCGTGGGCGAGCAACTGACCCCAATCGCCCTGCCGCCCGCCTGGTACGTGCTGGCCGATCCGGGCGTGCACGTGCCCACCGCGGCGCTGTTCCAGTCCCCGGATTTGACGCGGGATGCTGCGCCCGCGAAAATAGCGGACTTCGTTTCAGGTTTCCTGCTCGGTAACGCGTTCGAGCCGGTCCTGCTTCGCCGCGAACCGGCCGTCCAGGCCACGTTCCAGGCGCTTGCGCAGATCGGTACGCCACGCCTGACCGGGTCGGGAAGCGGTTGTTTCGTCGAGTTCGCCGATCGCGCTGCCGCCGTGCGCGCGCTGGCGGACTTGCCGGACGGGATGCGCGCCTGGGTGGCGGGCGGCGTCCCGCGTTCGCCGCTGCTCGACGCGCTGGAGGCTTGACACAGGTTTACGCAGGGGCGTCGCCAAGAGGCCCAAGGCACCAGGTTTTGATCCTGGCATTCGTAGGTTCGAATCCTACCGCCCCTGCCATTTAGGTATGCAGATCCCTCTGCAAAAAGCCCGCACCTCCATGTGCGGGGATTCAATGGGAAAGGCATCGCTTCTCCTCGCGTTCCGATTCACCCTCTTTCCGTCGCCACACGCTCTTCGCAGCCACCCGAGAGACCCCTCATGCAAGACCAACGCAACCTGCTGGTGTTCTCCGGCAACGCCAACAAGCCCCTGGCCAAAAGCATCTGCCGCGAGTTGGGCGTGCGCCCGGGCAAGGCGATGGTCTCCAGCTTCTCCGACGGCGAAGTGCAGGTGGAGATCGAGGAGAACGTGCGTCGGCAGGAAGTGTTCGTGATCCAGCCGACCTGCGCGCCCAGCGCAGAGAACCTGATGGAGTTGCTGGTGATCATCGACGCGCTCAAGCGCGCCAGCGCCGCCAGCGTCACCGCGGTGGTGCCGTACTTCGGCTATTCGCGGCAGGACCGGCGCATGCGCTCCTCGCGCGTGCCGATCACCGCCAAGGTCGCGGCGAAGATGTTCAGCGCGGTCAACGCCGACCGCGTGCTGACCGTGGACCTGCACGCCGACCAGATCCAGGGCTTCTTCGATATCCCGGTCGACAACGTCTACGCCTCGCCGCTGCTGCTGGCCGACATCTGGCGCGCCTACGGCACCGACAACCTGATCGTGGTGTCGCCGGACGTGGGCGGCGTGGTGCGCGCCCGTGCGGTGGCCAAGCGCCTGGACGATGCGGACCTGGCGATCATCGACAAGCGCCGCCCGCGCGCCAACGTGTCCACGGTGATGAACATCATCGGCGACGTCGAGGGCAAGACCTGCGTGCTGGTCGACGACATCGTCGACACCGCCGGCACCCTGTGCGCCGCCGCGGCCGCGCTGAAGGAGCGCGGCGCCCTGAAGGTCGCCGCGTACTGCACGCATGCCGTGCTGTCCGGCCCGGCGGTGAGCAACATCACCAATTCGCAGCTGGACGAACTGGTGGTCACCGACACCATCCCGCTGTCGGAGGCCGCCCGCGCTTGCGGCAAGATCCGCCAGCTCAGCGTCGCCGAACTGCTGGCCGAAACCATCCGCCGCATCGCCTTCGGCGAGTCGGTGAGCTCGTTGTACGTGGATTGATCAAGAGCCGGGATTGGGGATTCGAAATTCGGGATTCGCAACAGCGCCGCTTCGGCCAATCCCCAATCCCGAATCTCCAATCCCGGCTTTCCAACGACTCTTCTGGTCGCGGAAGAGTCCTTCAAACCGCCGCGAGGCGGTTCATTCAACCAAGGTAGTAAACGCAAATGGCAACCACGCATGAAATCAAGGTGCAGCGCCGCGAAGTCGAGGGCAAGGGTGCGAGCCGCCGCCTCCGTCGCGACGGCCTGATCCCGGCGATCGTCTACGGTGGCGATCTGAAGCCGGTCAACATCCAGCTCGACCACAACGAAGTCTGGCTGGCCAGCCAGAACGACTGGTTCTATTCGTCCATCCTCAGCCTGAGCCTGAACGGCGACGTGCAGAAGGTGCTGCTGCGCGATATGCAGCGTCACCCGTTCAAGCAGCTGATCATGCACATCGACTTCCAGCGCGTGAACGACAACGAAGCCCTGCACGCCTCGGTGCCGCTGCACTTCATCAACGAGGACGTGTCCCCGGCCGGCAAGTCGGCCGAAGTGGTCGTCACCCACGAGCTGAACGAAATCCAGGTCGTGTGCCTGCCGAAGGACCTGCCGGAGTTCGTCGAAGTCGACCTGGCCGCGCTGTCGGTCGGCGACGTGATCCACCTGTCCGATCTGAAGCTGCCGGCCGGCGTCGAGCTGCCGGAACTGAAGCTGGGCAAGGAGCACGACGTGGCGGTGGTCATCGCCAAGCACGGTCGTGTCGAGGAAGAGCCGGAAGCCACCGACGCGGCGGCCGCCGCCGAGCCGGCCAAGAAGGACGGCAAGTAATCGCCTGCGCGGCGTCCGGGCCACCGGTCCGGACGCCGCGGCGATGCATTGCGCATGACTGGTCTGCGTCTGATCGTCGGCCTGGGCAACCCCGGTGCCGAACACGCGAATACCCGGCATAACGCCGGGTTTCGTTTTGTCGACGCGTTGGCCGAGCGGGCCGGCGCGCGCTGGAGCGTGGACGCCAAGCTGTTCGGCGAGACCGCCAGGGTCGAGGTCGCGGGGCAGTCGGTGTGGCTGCTGAAGCCGGCCACCTTCATGAACCTCAGCGGCAAGTCGGTGACGGCGGCCTTGCGCTTCTGGAAGATCGAACCGGCGCAGGCGCTGCTGGCGCACGACGAACTGGATCTGGCGCCGGGCACGGCGCGGCTCAAGTTCGACGGCGGCCACGGCGGCCAGAACGGACTGCGCGATACCATCCGGCTGCTCGGGCATGCGGGCTTCCACCGCCTGCGCATCGGCATCGGCCATCCCGGCCACAAGGACAAGGTGGTGCCGTGGGTGCTGGGGCGCGCCGGCAAGGACGACCAGGTCCTCATCGATCGCGCCATCGACGACGCCATCGACGTGCTGCCGCTGGCCGTGCAGGGCGACTTCAACGAGGCGATGAAGCGGTTGCATACGAGCAGGGATTCGTGATTGGGGATTGGGGATTCGTGGCCGCGCGGCTGGCGAATCCCCAATCCCGAATCCCAAATCCCGGATCACACATATGGGCATCAAATGCGGCATCGTCGGCCTGCCCAACGTCGGCAAGTCGACCCTGTTCAATGCGCTGACCAAGGCGGGTATCGCCGCGGCCAACTTTCCGTTCTGCACCATCGAGCCGAACGTGGGCGTGGTGCCGGTGCCGGATCCGCGCCTGAACGCGCTGGCGGCGATCATCAATCCGCAGAAGGTCGTGCCGACCGCGGTCGAGTTCGTCGACATCGCCGGCCTGGTCGCCGGTGCGGCCAGTGGTGAAGGCCTGGGCAACAAGTTCCTTGCGCACATCCGCGAGGTCGATGCGATCACCCACGTGGTGCGCTGCTTCGAGCATGGCGACATCATCCACGTGAACAACAAGGTCGACCCGGTCTCCGACATCGAGACCATCGACACCGAGCTGGCCCTGGCCGACCTGGACAGCGTGGAGAAGGCGCTCAATCGCGCCGAGCGTTCGGCCAAGGGCGGCGACAAGGACGCGGCTGCGCGCAAGCCGGTGCTGGCCAAGCTGCAGGCCGCGTTGGCCGAGGGCAAGGCCGGCCGCAACGCCGGGCTGGACGAGGAGGAGAAGGCGCTGGTGCGCGATCTGTTCCTGCTCACCCTCAAGCCGGTGATGTACATCGCCAACGTGCTGGAAGACGGTTTCGAGAACAATCCGCACCTGGACGCGGTGCGCGCGCATGCCGCGGCCGAGGGCGCCGAGGTGGTGCCGGTGTCGGCGGCGATCGAGGAAGAGCTGTCGCAGTTGGACGACGCCGACCGCGACGCGTTCCTGGCCGACCTGGGCCTGAGCGAGCCGGGTCTGAATCGGGTGATTCGCGCCGGCTACACCCTGCTGGGGCTGCAGACCTATTTCACCGCCGGGGTGAAGGAAGTGCGCGCCTGGACGGTCAAGGCCGGGTCGACCGCGCCGCAGGCCGCGGCGGTGATCCACACCGACTTCGAGAAGGGCTTCATTCGCGCCGAAACCATCGCCTACGACGACTTCATCAAGTACAAGGGCGAGGCCGGCGCCAAGGAAGCCGGGCGCCTGCGCCTGGAGGGCAAGGAGTACCGCGTGCAGGAAGGCGATATCCTGCATTTCCGCTTCAACGTCTGATGCGTGCGCGTGTCCTGGCCGGGCGCGCGCAGGCCACGACGATTTCCTGCGACATCGCGTCAAAATACTGTTGACAAGGCGAGGATGTCAGGGAAGAATAGCGGGCTGTTTCACCCCTCTCTGATTTCGGCGTCGCAGCCGGGTTCGAGTGGGTAAGTTGGAGGGATACCCAAGCGGCCAACGGGGGCAGACTGTAAATCTGCTGGCTTACGCCTTCGGTGGTTCGAATCCACCTCCCTCCACCAGTTATTTTGTTGTGGCAGTGCGGCATCCCGTAGCGGGAGTAGTTCAACGGTAGAACCTCAGCCTTCCAAGCTGATGGTGCGGGTTCGATTCCCGTCTCCCGCTCCATTGAACGCGCTTGTGTCACAATAGAACAACGCTCACGTAGCTCAGTCGGTAGAGCACCTCCTTGGTAAGGAGGAGGTCGAAGGTTCGATTCCTTTCGTGAGCACCATATTCAGTCGTCAAATCTTTCTACGATCACCGAGAAGAAGCAGCCATGGCCAAGGGTAAGTTCGAGCGCACCAAGCCGCACGTCAACGTCGGCACCATCGGTCACGTCGACCACGGCAAGACCACGCTGACCGCGGCGCTGACCAAGATCGGCGCAGAGCGCTTCGGCGGCGAGTTCAAGGCGTACGACGCGATCGACGCGGCGCCGGAAGAGAAGGCGCGCGGCATCACGATCTCGACCGCCCACGTGGAATACGAATCCCCGACGCGCCACTACGCGCACGTGGATTGCCCGGGTCACGCGGACTACGTCAAGAACATGATCACCGGTGCGGCGCAGATGGACGGCGCGATCCTGGTGTGCTCGGCCGCTGACGGCCCGATGCCGCAGACCCGCGAGCACATCCTGCTGTCGCGCCAGGTCGGCGTGCCGCACATCGTGGTGTTCCTGAACAAGGCCGACATGGTCGACGACGCCGAGCTGCTCGAGCTGGTCGAGATGGAAGTGCGCGAGCTGCTGAGCAAGTACGACTTCCCGGGCGACGACACCCCGATCATCCACGGTTCGGCCCGTCTGGCGCTGGAAGGCGACCAGAGCGAGATCGGCGTGCCGGCGATCCTGAAGCTGGTGGACGCGCTGGACTCGTTCATCCCGGAGCCGCAGCGCGACGTGGACAAGCCGTTCCTGATGCCGGTGGAAGACGTGTTCTCGATCTCGGGCCGCGGCACCGTGGTGACCGGCCGTATCGAGCGCGGCGTGATCAAGGTGGGCGACGAAATCGAAATCGTCGGCATCCGTGCGACGCAGAAGACCACCGTGACCGGCGTGGAAATGTTCCGCAAGCTGCTGGACCAGGGCCAGGCGGGCGACAACGCGGGCCTGCTGCTGCGCGGCACCAAGCGTGACGACGTGGAGCGCGGCCAGGTGCTGTGCAAGCCGGGTTCGATCAAGCCGCACACCGAGTTCGAAGCCGAGGTGTACGTGCTGTCGAAGGATGAGGGCGGCCGTCACACCCCGTTCTTCAAGGGCTACCGTCCGCAGTTCTACTTCCGCACCACCGACATCACCGGTGCGGTGCAGCTGCCGGAAGGCGTGGAAATGGTGATGCCGGGCGACAACGTCAAGATGGTGGTGACGCTGATCAACCCGGTGGCGATGGACGAAGGCCTGCGCTTCGCGATCCGCGAAGGCGGCCGTACCGTCGGCGCCGGCGTGGTGGCCAAGATCATCAAGTAATGCCCTCTGGCGGCTGCGGCCGCCAGGCTCGACGGCAGGACGGCGGCTTCGGTCGCCGGAATCCGACGAAGTGTAGGCGGCTCCGGCCGCCGGGTTCAGCGAAGGGCGGGCCGGAACCTTCGGTCCGCCTTCGCCGTCTCAGGGAAGTGCAGTCGTTCTTACTACACGCCAGTAGCTCAATTGGCAGAGCAGCGGTCTCCAAAACCGCAGGTTGGGGGTTCGAGTCCCTCCTGGCGTGCCAATCTGCCGCTCCCTATCCAGTGACCTCGGTCGCATAGCAGCAAGAGTCGGATGAACAGCAAGATCGAGCATTCCAAAGGCCCCGCCGCATCTTCCGGCGGCGATATCGTCAAGTACGTCATCGCTGCGCTGCTGGTGGTCGCCGGCCTGTTTGTCTGGTTCTGGTTCGGCGAGCCGAGTCGCGCGACGCAGCTGGGTAGCTGGTCCGGGCCGCTGCGTGCGCTGGCGGTGGTGATCGGCCTGGTGGCCGGTGCCGCGGTGTTCCTGCTGACGGCCAAGGGTCGCGAAGGCCGCGAGTTCCTGTCCGAGTCCCGTTTCGAACTGCGCAAGGTGGTGTGGCCGACCCGTCAGGAAGCCATTCGCACCACCTGGGTGGTGATCGTGGTGGTGATCATTCTGAGTCTGCTGCTGGGTGGGTTCGATTTCCTGATCCAGAAGCTGATGCAGTGGTTCGTGAGCCGTTGAGGAGAGTGCAGCAGTGAAGCGTTGGTATGTCGTTCACGCCTATTCAGGCTTCGAGAAGTCCGTGGCGCAAGCGCTGCGCGACCGTATTGCGCGTGACGAGATGCAGGAGCGCTTCGGCGACGTGCTGGTCCCCACCGAGGAAGTGATCGAGATGCGCTCCGGCCAGAAGCGCCGTTCCGAGCGCAAGTTCTTCCCGGGCTACGTGCTGGTGCAGATCGAGACCCATGACGAAGGCGGCATTCCGCGCATCGACAACGAAAGCTGGCACCTGGTCAAGGAAACGCCGAAGGTGATGGGCTTCATCGGCGGCACCGCCGATCGTCCGCTGCCGATCCGCGACGAAGAGGCCGATGCGATCCTGCAGCGCGTTCAGGATGGCGTGGAGAAGCCGCGTCCGAAGGTGCTGTTCGAGCCAGGCCAGATGGTCCGCGTCACCGACGGTCCGTTCAACGACTTCAACGGCGTGGTCGAGGAAGTCAATTACGAGAAGAGCCGCCTGCGCGTGGCGGTGCTGATCTTCGGCCGCTCCACCCCGGTGGAGCTGGAATTCGGCCAGGTCGAGAAGGCCTGAGCCCGCGCCGGCGCGGCTGCGCCGGGCGCCAAAATCTCTGCTATACTGCGCGGCTCCCTGTCCAGGCAAGCCGCCGGGCAGAACGGAAGCCGCCGCGAGGCGGCTTTCTGCGCACTTCAAAAACGTGATGGCGGGACACGTGATTTTCCCGTCGCGATGGGGAGCCTGCGGTTTAGGCGCTAGCACCCGGAGACACTAAAATGGCAAAGAAAGTCGTCGGTTACATCAAGCTGCAGGTGAAGGCCGGTCAGGCCAACCCCTCGCCGCCGGTCGGTCCTGCGCTGGGTCAGCGCGGTCTGAACATCATGGAATTCTGCAAGGCGTTCAACGCCGCCACGCAGAAGCTGGAGCCGGGCCTGCCGACTCCGGTCATCATCACGGCCTACTCGGACCGTACCTTCACCTTCGTCACCAAGAGCACCCCGGCCAGCGTGCTGCTGAAGAAGGCCGCGGGCGTCAGCTCCGGCTCCAAGCGCCCGAACACCGAGAAGGTGGGCAAGGTGACCCGCAAGCAGCTCGAAGAGATTGCCAAGGCGAAGGAAGCCGACCTGACGGCGGCGGAGCTGGAAGCGGCGGTACGCACGATTGCGGGTTCCGCCCGCAGCATGGGCCTGACGGTGGAGGGTTAAGCAATGGCACAGACCAAGCGACAGAAAGCGATCCGTGCTGCCGTGCAGCCGGGCAAGGCGTATTCGATCGACGAAGCGCTGAAGATCGTCAAGACCACCAGCAAGGCCAAGTTCGTCGAAGCCGTCGACGTGGCCGTGCGTCTGGGCGTGGACGCCAAGAAGTCCGACCAGCAGGTGCGCGGTTCCACCGTGCTGCCGGCCGGTACCGGCAAGAGCGTGCGCGTGGCCGTGTTCGCCCCCGCCGGCGCCAAGGCTGACGAGGCGCTGGCCGCCGGTGCCGACGCCGTCGGCATGGACGACCTGGCCGAGAAGATGCAGGGCGGCGACCTGAACTACGACGTGGTCATCGCCACCCCGGACGCGATGCGCGTCGTCGGCAAGCTGGGCACCCTGCTGGGCCCGCGCGGCCTGATGCCGAACCCCAAGGTCGGCACCGTGTCCGCCAACCCGGCCGAAGCGGTGAAGAACGCCAAGTCGGGTCAGGTGCGCTACCGCACCGACAAGGCCGGCATCATCCACTGCACCATCGGCAAGGCCAGCTTCGAAGACGAAGCGTTGAAGAACAACCTGCAGGCGCTGCTGCTGGACCTGGTCAAGGCCAAGCCGGCGACCTCGAAGGGCACCTACCTGCAGAAGATCTCGGTGAGCTCGACCATGGGTCCGGGCGTCACCATCGATCAGGCCTCGCTGTCCCTGAAGTAATCGCAATACGGCGCCGCCCGTCAGGCGGCGCCGGTTTCACCCTTTTGAAGGCGTCGCCCGGGGCAACCCGATGCGAAGCCGTCAAAGACCGCAGGCGCGGTCTGCGCATACCGACGACGGGCAAGGAAGCTCGACACGGCAAGGAGTCGCCGTCGGTACAGCGGGATCGCTTAATCAGCCCCTCGGGGCCAGCCGGCGTAGATGGTGCCGCCTTTCTGGAGTTTTTCTGGTGCAGGCCAGCCCGGTGTTCCGGGCGCGCTCACTCCAGGTCTGGAACGGCCACCAACTGGGATGCCATGCGGCATCCCCGGCATCCAGGATGGAGGCCGCCCAGGACCGCAAGCGGCAGGAGCCGCGAGCGGAGTAAGTTTGAAGCAGGGATCCGAGATTCGGGATTGGGGATTGGCAAGAGCGGCGGTATCGCTCCTGACGCATCCCAGGTCGCGCATTTCAACTCCCGGCTTTAACGGAGGAGTGCAATGGCTCTCAATCTGTCCCAGAAGCAAGAAGTCGTCGCCGAACTGGCCGACGTCGCCGCGAAGGCCCACTCCTTGGTTGCTGCCGAGTACGCCGGCATCACGGTCTCCCAGATGACCGCGATGCGCAAGAAGGCGCGCGAAACCGGTGTGTACTTGCGTGTTGTCAAGAACACCCTGGCCGCGCGTGCCGTTGCCGGTACCGAATACGAGTGCGTCCAGGACGCGCTGGTCGGTCCGCTGCTGTATGCGTTCTCGACGGAAGAACCCGGCGCTGCCGGTCGTCTGATCAAGGAATTCGCCAAGGGTAACGACAAGCTGCAGGCCAAGGTCGTGTCGCTGGGTGGCCAGCTGTATCCGGCCGCTCATCTCGAGGTGTTGGCGTCGCTGCCGACCCGCGAGCAGGCGCTGGCCATGCTGGCACGCGTGCTGGCCGAGCCGGCGAGCATGTTCGCCCGTGCGGTCAAGGCCGTGGGCGACAAGCAGGGTGGCGGCGACGCCGCGCCTGCCGACGCCGAAGCGGAAGCCCCGGCCGAAACGGCTTAAGTTCGCGACACCTGAAACGGTTCACTAGAACCTCATCCAGAAAAAATTCCAAAGGTAATCACAATGTCCCTGTCTAACGAGCAGATCGTCGACGCAATCGCCGAAAAGACCCTCATGGAAGTGATGGAGCTGGTCAAGGCCATCGAAGACAAGTTCGGCGTCTCCGCCGCCGCTCCGGTCGCCGCTGCCGGCCCGGCCGTGGCCGCTGCCCCGGTCGAAGAGCAGACCGAGTTCAACGTCATCCTGGTCGACGCCGGCGCCAAGAAGGTCGACGTCATCAAGGCCGTCCGCGCCATCACCGGCCTGGGCCTGAAGGAAGCCAAGGACCTCACCGAGGCCGGCGGCGTCCTGAAGGAAGCCGTGTCGAAGGAAGACGCCGACAAGTTCAAGAAGGACCTGGAAGCCGCTGGCGCGAAGGTCGAAGTCAAGTAAGCAGTCCCTTGCATCGCCAGCCGTTCAAGGCGATGCACTGAAGGCTGGGGGCGAAAGCCCCCGGCCTTTGGCCGTTGTTGTAACGCCGGGATTGGATATTCGGCATTGGAGATTCGAGAGGCGGTCGCTGACCCATCCCGAATCCCCTCATCCCCAATCTCGGCTTCACCGAGTTGGTAGTTGGAAGTAGCGGGAGAAGGCGTGCTGGTGCCGGCAATACCAGCGACTTCCAACTGACAATTTATGTTCACTCAGGGCCGCGGACGCGTGGCCCGCATCAGCCAAGGTGATACCTCATGACGTCTTATTCGTTCACCGAAAAGAAGCGTATCCGCAAGGACTTCGGCAAGCAGCGCTCGATCCTCGAAGTGCCGTTCCTGCTCGCCATCCAGGTGGATTCCTACCGCGAATTCCTGCAGGAGAACACCGACCCGAACAAGCGTTCGGACCACGGCCTGCACGCGGCCCTGAAATCGGTGTTCCCGATCTCCAGCTACAGCGGCAACGCGGCGCTGGAGTACGTCGGCTACAAGCTCGGCGAACCGGTGTTCGACGAGCGTGAATGCCGCCAGCGCGGCATGAGCTACGGCGCGCCGCTGCGCGTGACCGTGCGCCTGGTGATCTACGACCGCGAGTCCTCGACCAAGGCGATCAAGTACGTCAAGGAGCAGGAGGTCTACCTCGGCGAAATCCCGCTGATGACCGACAACGGCACCTTCATCGTCAACGGCACCGAGCGCGTCATCGTCTCGCAGCTGCACCGTTCGCCGGGCGTGTTCTTCGACCACGACCGCGGCAAGACCCACAGCTCGGGCAAGCTGCTGTACAGCGCCCGCATCATTCCGTACCGCGGCTCCTGGCTGGACTTCGAGTTCGACCCGAAGGACGCGCTGTTCACCCGTATCGACCGCCGCCGCAAGCTGCCGGTGTCGATCCTGCTGCGCGCGCTCGGCTACTCGAACGAGGAGATGCTCTCGGAGTTCTTCGAGATCAACACCTTCCACATCGACCCGAAGGAAGGCGTGCAGCTGGAGCTGGTGCCCGAGCGCCTGCGCG
The DNA here is from genome assembly GCF_056725205.1 of Xanthomonas sp. NCPPB 3174. Classification (NCBI taxonomy): domain Bacteria; kingdom Pseudomonadati; phylum Pseudomonadota; class Gammaproteobacteria; order Lysobacterales; family Lysobacteraceae; genus Xanthomonas; species Xanthomonas sp. NCPPB 3174. The sequence goes on from NZ_CM161517.1 coordinate 923,669, forward strand.
GCGAGACCCTGAACTTCGACCTGGCCGATGGTGACAAGGTCATCGTCGAAGCCGGCAAGCGCATCACCGCGCGCCACGTCAAGCAGCTCGAGGCCTCCGGCATCGCCGCGCTGGCCGTGCCCGACGAGTACCTGGTCGGCCGCATCCTGTCGCACGACGTGGTCGACGCCTCGACCGGCGAACTGCTGGCCAGCGCCAACGACGAGATCAGCGAAGATCAGCTGACCGCGTTCCGCAAGGCCGGCGTCGACGCCGTGGGCACGCTGTGGGTCAACGACCTGGATCGCGGTCCGTACCTGTCCAATACCCTGCGCATCGATCCGACCAAGACCCAGCTCGAGGCGCTGGTCGAGATCTACCGCATGATGCGTCCGGGCGAGCCGCCGACCAAGGATGCCGCGCAGAACCTGTTCCACAACCTGTTCTTCACCTTCGAGCGCTACGACCTGTCCACGGTCGGCCGCATGAAGTTCAACCGCCGTGTCGGCCGCAAGGAAGTCACCGGCGAGTCGGTGCTGTACGACAAGAAGTACTTCGGCGAGCGCAACGACGAGGAGTCCAAGCGCCTGGTCGCCGAGCACGGCGACAGCTCCGACATCCTGGACGTGATCAAGGTCCTGACCGAGATCCGCAACGGCCGCGGCGTGGTCGACGACATCGACCACCTGGGCAACCGTCGCGTGCGCTCGGTCGGCGAAATGGCCGAGAACGTGTTCCGCGTGGGCCTGGTCCGCGTCGAGCGCGCGGTCAAGGAGCGCCTGTCGATGGCCGAGTCCGAAGGCCTGACCCCGCAGGAGCTGATCAACGCCAAGCCGGTGGCCGCCGCGATCAAGGAGTTCTTCGGCTCCTCGCAGCTGTCGCAGTTCATGGACCAGAACAACCCGCTGTCGGAAGTGACGCACAAGCGTCGCGTCTCCGCGCTGGGCCCGGGCGGCCTGACCCGCGAGCGCGCCGGCTTCGAAGTGCGCGACGTGCATCCGACCCACTACGGCCGCGTCTGCACCATCGAAACCCCGGAAGGCCCGAACATCGGCCTGATCAACTCGCTGGCGGTGTATGCCCGCACCAACCAGTACGGCTTCCTGGAGACGCCGTACCGTAAGGTCGTGGACGGCCAGATCACCGACGAGGTCGAGTACCTGTCGGCGATCGAGGAGAACGAGTACGTCATCGCCCAGGCCAACGCGCTGCACGATGCCAAGAGCCGCCTGACCGAGCAGTTCGTGCCGTGCCGCTACCAGGGCGAGTCGCTGCTGAAGCCGCCGGCGGAAGTGCACTTCATGGACGTGTCGCCGATGCAGACCGTGTCGATCGCGGCCGCACTGGTGCCGTTCCTGGAGCACGACGACGCCAACCGCGCGCTGATGGGCGCGAACATGCAGCGCCAGGCCGTGCCGACGCTGCGTGCGCAGAAGCCGCTGGTCGGTACCGGCATCGAGCGCGCCGTGGCGCGCGACTCGGGCGTGACCGTGAACGCGCGCCGTGGCGGCGTGATCGAGCAGATCGACGCCGGCCGCATCGTGGTCAAGGTCAACGAGGCCGAGATCGGCGGCGGCACCGACGCCGGTGTCGACATCTACAACCTGATCAAGTACACCCGCTCCAACCAGAACACCTGCATCAACCAGCGTCCGCTGGTGAACGTGGGCGACGTGATCGCGCGCGGCGACGTGCTGGCCGACGGCCCCTCGACCGACATCGGCGAGCTGGCCCTGGGCCAGAACATGCTGATCGCGTTCATGCCGTGGAACGGCTACAACTTCGAAGACTCCATCCTGCTTTCCGAGCGCGTGGTGGAAGAGGATCGCTACACCACGATCCACATCGAAGAGCTGACCTGCGTGGCGCGCGACACCAAGCTGGGGCCGGAGGAAATCTCCGCCGACATCCCCAACGTGTCCGAGCAGGCGCTGAACCGTCTGGACGAGAGCGGCGTGGTGTACATCGGTGCGGAAGTGCGCGCCGGCGACATCATGGTCGGCAAGGTCACGCCGAAGGGCGAGAGCCAGCTGACCCCGGAAGAGAAGCTGCTGCGCGCGATCTTCGGCGAGAAGGCCTCCGACGTGAAGGACAGCTCGCTGCGCGTGCCGCCGGGCATGGACGGCACCGTCATCGACGTGCAGGTGTTCACCCGCGACGGCATCGAGAAGGACAAGCGCGCCCGCCAGATCGAGGAAAACGAGATCAAGCGGGTCAAGAAGGACTTCGACGACCAGTTCCGCATCCTGGAAAGCGCGATCTATGCGCGTCTGCGTGGCCAGCTGATCGGCAAGGTCGCCAACGGCGGTCCGAACCTGAAGAAGGGCGACACCATCAGCGACGCCTACCTGGACGGTCTGAAGAAGTCCGACTGGTTCGCGCTGCGCATGAAGGACGAGGACGCCTCCGAGGCGATCGAGCGCGCGCAGAAGCAGATCCAGGCGCACGAGAAGGAGTTCGAGCGTCGCTTCGCCGACAAGCGCGGCAAGATCACCGCCGGCGACGACCTCGCCCCGGGCGTGCTGAAGATGGTCAAGGTGTTCCTGGCGGTGAAGCGCCGCATCCAGCCCGGCGACAAGATGGCCGGTCGCCACGGCAACAAGGGTGTCGTGTCGATGATCCAGCCGATCGAGGACATGCCGTACATGGCCAACGGCGAGACTGTGGACATCGTGCTGAACCCGCTGGGCGTGCCGTCGCGTATGAACATCGGTCAGGTGCTGGAAGTGCACCTGGGTTGGGCCGCCAAGGGCCTGGGTCGCAAGATCCAGAACATGCTCGAGGCCCAGGCCAAGGTGGCCGACCTGCGCAAGTTCCTGGCGCAGATCTACAACCACGACCAGAAGCTGGGCGAGGACCGCGTGGATCTGGACCAGTTCAGCGACGCGGAACTGCTGGCGTTGTCGAAGAACCTGACCGACGGCGTGCCGATGGCCACCCCGGTGTTCGACGGTGCGACCGAGGCCGAGATCAAGCACATGCTCGAACTCGCCGACCTGCCGATCAGCGGCCAGACCCAGCTGTACGACGGCCGCACCGGCGAGGCGTTCGATCGCCACACCACGGTCGGCTACATGCACATGCTGAAGCTGAACCACCTGGTCGACGACAAGATGCACGCGCGCTCCACCGGCCCGTACTCGCTGGTCACCCAGCAGCCGCTGGGCGGCAAGGCGCAGTTCGGCGGCCAGCGCTTCGGCGAAATGGAAGTCTGGGCGCTGGAAGCCTACGGCGCGGCCTACACCCTGCAGGAAATGCTGACGGTGAAGTCCGACGACGTGCAGGGCCGCAACCAGATGTACAAGAACATCGTCGACGGCGAGCACGAGATGGTCGCCGGCATGCCGGAGTCCTTCAACGTGCTGGTGAAGGAAATCCGCTCGCTGGCGATCAACATGGAACTGGAAGACTGAGGGCAGGGAATGAGGAGTCGGGACTAGGAAACCGCCCGGGCGTTTGCCCACAGGCCGCCGGCGTTTCCTGTCCCGCCTCTCCGCTTCCAACGATTCCCTATTCGCTATTCCCGATTCCCGGAGAAATCAAATGAAAGACCTGCTCAACCTCTTCAACCAGCAGCGCCAGACGCTGGACTTCGACGCGATCAAGATCGCGCTGGCCTCGCCGGACCTGATCCGTTCGTGGTCCTTCGGCGAAGTGAAGAAGCCGGAAACCATCAACTACCGCACCTTCAAGCCCGAGCGCGACGGCCTGTTCTGCGCCGCCATCTTCGGCCCGATCAAGGACTACGAGTGCCTGTGCGGCAAGTACAAGCGCATGAAGCACCGCGGCGTGGTCTGCGAGAAGTGCGGCACTGAAGTGACCCTGGCCAAGGTGCGCCGCGAGCGCATGGGCCACATCGACCTGGCTTCGCCGGTCGCGCACATCTGGTTCCTGAAGTCGCTGCCCTCGCGCATCGGCCTGATGCTGGACATGACCCTGCGCGACATCGAGCGCGTGCTGTACTTCGAAGCCTACGTGGTGACCGAGCCGGGCCTGACCGCCCTGGAGCGCCGCCAGCTGCTGACCGAAGAGCAGTACCTGACTGCGCGCCAGGAGCATGGCGACGACTTCGACGCCGCCATGGGCGCCGAGGCCGTGTACGAACTGCTGCGCACCATCGACCTGCAGTCGGAAATGACCCGCTTGCGCGAAGAGATCGCCAGCACCGGTTCGGAAACCAAGCTCAAGCGCCTGACCAAGCGCATCAAGCTGATCGAGGCCTTCATCGAGTCCGGCAACCGTCCGGAGTGGATGGTGATGACCGTGCTGCCGGTGCTGCCGCCGGATCTGCGTCCGCTGGTGCCGCTGGACGGCGGCCGCTTCGCGACCTCCGATCTGAACGACCTGTACCGCCGCGTCATCAACCGCAACAACCGCCTGCGCCGCCTGCTCGAGCTGAACGCGCCGGACATCATCGTGCGCAACGAAAAGCGCATGCTGCAGGAATCGGTCGATGCGCTGCTGGACAACGGCCGCCGCGGCCGTGCCATCACCGGCACCAACAAGCGCCCGCTGAAGTCGCTGGCCGACATGATCAAGGGCAAGCAGGGCAGGTTCCGCCAGAACCTGCTCGGCAAGCGCGTGGACTACTCCGGCCGTTCGGTGATCGTGGTCGGCCCGACCCTGCGCCTGCACGAGTGCGGCCTGCCGAAGAAGATGGCGCTGGAGCTGTTCAAGCCGTTCGTGTTCGCCAAGCTGCAGCGTCGAGGCCTGGCCACCACCATCAAGGCCGCCAAGAAGCTGGTCGAGCGCGAAGAAGCCGAGGTCTGGGACATCCTGGAAGAGGTGATCCGCGAGCACCCGGTGCTGCTGAACCGTGCGCCGACCCTGCACCGTCTGGGCATCCAGGCGTTCGAGCCGGTGCTGATCGAAGGCAAGGCGATCCAGCTGCACCCGCTGGTCTGCACCGCGTTCAACGCCGACTTCGACGGTGACCAGATGGCCGTGCACGTGCCGCTGTCGCTGGAAGCGCAGCTGGAAGCGCGCGCGCTGATGATGTCCACCAACAACATCCTGTCGCCGGCCAACGGCGAGCCGATCATCGTGCCGTCGCAGGACGTGGTGCTGGGTCTGTACTACATGACCCGCGCGCTGGAGAACAAGAAGGGCGAGGGCATGGTCTTCGCCAACATCGCCGAAGTGAAGCGCGCCTACGACAACCGTGCGGTCGAACTGCACGCCAAGGTCAAGGTCCGCATCACCGAGACGGTGATCGACGAGGACGGCAACCGCACCAAGAAGGCCTCGATCGTGGACACCACGATCGGGCGCGCGCTGCTGGCCGAAATCCTGCCGGAAGGCCTGCCGTTCGCGCTGGCCAACACCGAGCTGACCAAGAAGAACATCAGCCGCCTGATCAACTCCAGCTACCGTCAGCTGGGTCTGAAGGACAGCGTCGTGTTCGCCGACAAGCTGATGTACACCGGCTTCGCCTACGCCACCCGCGCCGGCGTGTCGATCGGCATCGACGACATGCTGATCCCGTCGGAGAAGAAGGGCATCCTCGGCGAAGCCGAGCAGGAAGTGCTGGAGATCCAGGAGCAGTACCAGTCCGGTCTGGTCACCGCCGGCGAGCGCTACAACAAGGTCGTGGACATCTGGTCGCGCACCAACGAGCGCATCGCCAAGGCGATGATGGACACCATCGGCACCGAGAAGGTGGTCAACGCCAAGGGCGAGACCATCGACCAGAAGTCGATGAACTCGCTGTACATCATGGCCGACTCCGGCGCGCGTGGTTCGCAGGCGCAGATCCGTCAGCTGGCCGGCATGCGCGGTCTGATGGCCCGCCCGGACGGTTCGATCATCGAGACGCCGATCAAGGCGAACTTCCGCGAAGGCCTGAACGTGCAGGAGTACTTCAACTCCACCCACGGTGCCCGTAAGGGTCTGGCCGATACCGCGCTGAAGACCGCCAACTCCGGTTACCTGACCCGCCGCCTGGTCGACGTGGCGCAGGACGTGGTGATCACCGAGCCCGATTGCGGCACCACCGACGGCCTGACCATGACCCCGATCGTGGAAGGCGGCGACGTGGTCGAGCCGCTGCGCGACCGCGTGCTCGGCCGCGTGGTGGCCGAGGACGTGTTCCTGCCGGGCAACGACGAGGATCCGATCGTCACCCGCAACACCCTGCTCGACGAGCAGTGGGTGGCCAAGCTGGAAGAGGCCGGCGTGCAGTCGGTCAAGGTCCGCTCGACCATCACCTGCGAATCGGCGTTCGGCGTGTGTGCGCGCTGCTACGGCCGCGACCTGGCTCGTGGCCACCTGGTCAACATCGGCGAAGCGGTGGGCGTCATCGCCGCGCAGTCGATCGGCGAGCCGGGTACCCAGCTGACCATGCGTACCTTCCACATCGGCGGCGCGGCCTCGCGTGCGGCGGCGGTGGACAACATCACGGTCAAGACCACCGGTTCGATCAAGTTCAACAACCTCAAGTCGGTCGAGCACGCCAACGGCTCGCTGGTGGCGGTGTCGCGTTCGGGCGAACTGTCGGTGCTCGACGGCCACGGCCGCGAGCGCGAGCGCTACAAGCTGCCGTACGGCGCCACCATCACCGCCAAGGACGGTGATGCGGTCAAGGCCGGTCAGTCGGTGGCGAACTGGGATCCGCACAACCACCCGATCGTGTCGGAAGTGGCCGGTTTCATCCGCTTCATCGACTTCATCGACGGCGTCACCGTCATCGAGAAGACCGACGAACTGACCGGCCTGGCCTCGCGCGAGATCACCGATCCGAAGCGTCGCGGCACCCAGGCCAAGGACCTGCGCCCGATCGTGCGCATCGTCGACGCCAAGGGCAACGACCTGACCATCCCGGGCACCGATCTGCCGGCGCAGTACCTGCTGCCGCCGCGCTCGATCGTCAACCTGCAGGACGGCGCGCCGGTCGGCGTGGGCGACGTGGTCGCCAAGATCCCGCAGGAAGCGTCCAAGACCCGCGACATCACCGGTGGTCTGCCGCGCGTGGCAGACCTGTTCGAAGCGCGCAAGCCGAAGGATCCGGCGATCCTGGCCGAGCGTTCGGGCATCATCAGCTTCGGCAAGGACACCAAGGGCAAGCAGCGCCTGATCATCAAGGACACCGACGGGTCGGAGCACGAAGAGCTGATCCCGAAGTACCGCCAGATCATCGTGTTCGAAGGCGAGCACGTGGCCAAGGGCGAAACCGTGGTGGACGGCGAGCCGAGCCCGCAGGACATCCTGCGTCTGCTGGGCGTCGAGCCGCTGGCCGCGTACCTGGTCAAGGAAATCCAGGACGTGTACCGCCTGCAGGGCGTGAAGATCAACGACAAGCACATCGAGGTCATCACCCGGCAGATGCTGCGCAAGGTCGAGATCACCGACCAGGGCAACAGCAAGTTCCTCAACGGCGAGCAGGCCGAGCGCCAGCGCGTCATCGAGGAGAACGCCCGCCTGGCGACCCGCAACGAGCTGCCGGCCAAGTACGAGCCGGTGCTGCTGGGCATCACCAAGGCGTCGCTGGCGACCGAGTCGTTCATCTCGGCCGCGTCGTTCCAGGAGACCACCCGCGTCCTCACCGAGGCGGCGGTCCGCGGCACCAGCGACACGCTGCGCGGCCTGAAGGAAAACGTGATCGTGGGTCGCCTGATCCCGGCCGGTACTGGCCTGGCGTACCACAACACGCGCCGCCGCAACGCCAGCGGCCTGACCGAGTCGGAGATGCAGACCCTGTCCGGCGGCAGCGCCGAGCCGGCGGTCGAGACCTCCGCCCCGGCGGCTGCCGGCAGCGAAGAGTAAGCAACACGCCGGACCGGTCCCGCCCGCGGGGCCGGTCTACCACGCGAAAGGGGGCGCAGCGGAAGCGCCCCGTATTCCGGCCCCGGATGGGCCAGCAAGTAAAAATTCCGTTGTGTTGACGGCGCTTTGACTTGCCCGCTATACTTTCCTGTCTCGGCAGGCCGTCCTTCGGCCTGCCTTCGTTTTCACGCATCCAGGCCCGACGGCCTCAATCAGAAGAATCCACTGATGGCGACGATCAACCAGCTGGTCCGCAAGCCGCGGCAGGCGACCACCTACAAGAGCGCCTCTCCGGCGCTGGACAAGTGCCCGCAGCGCCGTGGCGTCTGCACGCGCGTGTACACCACCACCCCGAAGAAGCCGAACTCGGCCCTGCGCAAGGTCGCCAAGGTGCGCCTGACCAACCAGGAAGAGGTCATCAGCTACATCGGCGGCGAAGGCCATAACCTGCAGGAGCACTCCGTGGTCCTGATCCGCGGCGGCCGCGTCAAGGATCTGCCGGGCGTGCGCTACCACACCGTGCGCGGTTCGCTCGACGCCGCCGGCGTCGCCAAGCGTCGCCAGGGTCGTTCCAAGTACGGCGCCAAGCGCCCGAAGAGCTAAGGGAAAGTACACATGTCTCGTAAAGGTAATACGCCGCAGCGCGCCGTTCTCCCGGATCCCAAGCACGGGAGCGAAACCATCGCCCGCTTCATCAACATGGTGATGCTGAGCGGCAAGAAGTCGGTCGCCGAAAAGATCGTGTACGGCGCGATGGACGTGATCGGCGAGAAGAACCCCAACGCCATCGAGCTGGTGCAGAAGGCGCTGGACAACGTCGCTCCGGCGGTCGAAGTCAAGTCCCGCCGCGTCGGCGGTGCCACCTACCAGGTGCCGGTCGAGGTGCGTTCCTCCCGTCGCATGGCGCTGGCGATGCGTTGGCTGATCGACTCGGCGCGCAAGCGTGGCGAGAACTCGATGCCGCGCAAGCTCGCGGCCGAGCTGGTCGACGCCTCGGAAAACCGTGGCGGCGCCATCAAGAAGCGCGAAGAGACTCACCGCATGGCGGAAGCGAACAAGGCGTTCGCGCACTACCGCTGGTGACCTTCCGGGCCTTGGAAACGGGGCCCGCTGGCACCATCTGAGTGCCGCTAGCCGCGCCGTTGTGCGTGGCACAAATCCGAAGGCCGCCGCAAGGCGGCGTTCGGCCATCCGAAATCCAAGAAATTTGAGAGGCTCCCTGTGGCCCGTACCACTCCCATCGAGCGTTACCGCAACTTCGGCATCATGGCTCACATCGATGCCGGCAAGACCACCACCTCCGAACGCATCCTGTTCTACACCGGCGTCAGCCACAAGATCGGCGAGGTGCATGACGGTGCCGCGACGATGGACTGGATGGAGCAGGAGCAGGAGCGTGGCATCACGATCACCTCCGCGGCCACCACCGCGTTCTGGACCGGCATGGACAAGTCCATGCCGCAGCACCGCTTCAACATCATCGACACCCCCGGGCACGTGGACTTCACCATCGAAGTCGAGCGCTCGCTGCGCGTGCTCGACGGCGCGGTGTTCGTGCTGTGCGCGGTCGGCGGCGTGCAGCCGCAGTCCGAGACCGTGTGGCGTCAGGCCAACAAGTACGCGGTGCCGCGTCTGGCGTTCGTCAACAAGATGGACCGCACCGGCGCCAACTTCGATAAGGTCGTCGAGCAGCTGAAGGCCCGCCTGGGCGCCTACCCGGTGCCGATGCAGGTGCCGATCGGCGCCGAAGACGGCTTCGAGGGCGTGGTCGACCTGGTCAAGATGAAGGCGATCCACTGGGATACCGCCTCGCAGGGCACCGTGTTCGAATACCGTGACATCCCCGCGCACCTGGTCGACAAGGCCACCGAAGCGCGCGCGTTCATGGTCGAGGCCGCGGCCGAAGCCAACGAAGACCTGATGGACAAGTACCTCAACGAGGGCGACCTGTCCGAGGCCGAGATCCTGGGCGGTCTGCGCGAGCGCACCCTGAAGGTGGAAGTGGTGCCGGTGTACTGCGGCACCGCGTTCAAGAACAAGGGCGTGCAGGCCATGCTCGACGGCGTGATCCAGCTGCTGCCGTCGCCCAGCGACCGTCCGCCGGTCAAGGGCATCGACGAAGACGAGAAGGAAGACAGCCGTCCGGCCACCGACAACGCCCCGTTCTCGGCGCTGGCGTTCAAGATCATGACCGACCCGTTCGTCGGCTCGCTGACCTTCTTCCGCGTCTACTCGGGCACGCTGAACTCCGGCGACCAGGTGTACAACCCGGTCAAGTCGAAGAAGGAGCGCGTGGGTCGCATCCTGCAGATGCACTCCAACAACCGCGAAGAGATCAAGGAAGTGCGCGCGGGCGACATCGCTGCGGCGGTGGGCCTGAAGGACGTCACCACCGGCGACACGCTGTGTGCGCAGGACCACATCATCACCCTGGAGCGCATGGTGTTCCCGGAGCCGGTGATCTCGATGGCGGTCGAGCCGAAGACCAAGTCCGACCAGGAAAAGATGGGCATCGCGCTGAGCCGTCTGGCGCAGGAAGATCCCTCGTTCCGCGTCAACACCGACGAAGAGTCCGGCCAGACCATCATCCGCGGCATGGGCGAGCTGCACCTGGAAATCATCGTCGACCGCATGAAGCGCGAGTTCAACGTCGAGGCCAACGTCGGCAAGCCGCAGGTGGCCTACCGCGAGACCATCCGCAAGGCGGTCAAGCAGGAAGGCAAGTTCGTGCGTCAGTCCGGCGGTAAGGGCCAGTACGGTCACGTCGTGCTCGAGATCGAGCCGCAGGAACGCGGCCAGGGCTATACCTTCGAGAATGCGATCGTCGGCGGCGTGGTGCCGAAGGAATACATCCCGGCGGTGGACAAGGGCATCCAGGAGGCGGTGGCCAACGGCGTGATGGCCGGCTACCCGATCGTGGACGTCAAGGTGCGCCTGATCGACGGTTCGTACCACGACGTCGACTCGTCGGAAATGGCGTTCAAGATCGCCGGCTCGATGGGCTTCAAGGAAGGCTTCAACAAGGCCAACCCGGTGCTGCTGGAGCCGATCATGAAGGTCGAGATCGTCACCCCGGAGGATTACCTGGGCGACGTGATGGGCGACGTGAGCCGTCGTCGCGGCATCCTGCAGGGCCAGGACGACAGCCCGTCGGGCAAGGTGATCAACGCGATGGTGCCGCTGGGCGAAATGTTCGGCTACGCCACCACGCTGCGCTCGATGTCGCAGGGTCGCGCCACCTTCTCGATGGAGTTCGACCACTACGCCGAAGCGCCGGCCAACATCGCCGACTCGGTCATCAAGAAGAACTGAGATTAGAGCGACGGGATGCGTGCCGCGGACTCGATCCGCGCCGCATCCCGCTCTCTCGTCCCCCAATACGAATCACGAGGTAAAGAAGACATGGCAAAGGGTAAGTTCGAGCGCACCAAGCCGCACGTCAACGTCGGCACCATCGGTCACGTCGACCACGGCAAGACCACGCTGACCGCGGCGCTGACCAAGATCGGCGCAGAGCGCTTCGGCGGCGAGTTCAAGGCGTACGACGCGATCGACGCGGCGCCGGAAGAGAAGGCGCGCGGCATCACGATCTCGACCGCCCACGTGGAATACGAATCCCCGACGCGCCACTACGCGCACGTGGATTGCCCGGGTCACGCGGACTACGTCAAGAACATGATCACCGGTGCGGCGCAGATGGACGGCGCGATCCTGGTGTGCTCGGCCGCTGACGGCCCGATGCCGCAGACCCGCGAGCACATCCTGCTGTCGCGCCAGGTCGGCGTGCCGCACATCGTGGTGTTCCTGAACAAGGCCGACATGGTCGACGACGCCGAGCTGCTCGAGCTGGTCGAGATGGAAGTGCGCGAGCTGTTGAGCAAGTACGACTTCCCGGGCGACGACACCCCGATCATCCACGGCTCGGCCCGTCTGGCGCTGGAAGGCGACCAGAGCGAGATCGGCGTGCCGGCGATCCTGAAGCTGGTGGACGCGCTGGATTCGTTCATCCCGGAGCCGCAGCGCGACGTGGACAAGCCGTTCCTGATGCCGGTGGAAGACGTGTTCTCGATCTCCGGCCGCGGCACCGTGGTGACCGGCCGTATCGAGCGCGGCATCATCAAGGTGGGCGACGAAATCGAAATCGTCGGCATCCGTGCCACGCAGAAGACCACCGTGACCGGCGTGGAAATGTTCCGCAAGCTGCTGGACCAGGGCCAGGCGGGCGACAACGCGGGCCTGCTGCTGCGCGGCACCAAGCGTGACGACGTGGAGCGCGGCCAGGTGCTGTGCAAGCCGGGTTCGATCAAGCCGCACACCGAGTTCGAAGCCGAGGTGTACGTGCTGTCGAAGGACGAGGGCGGCCGTCACACCCCGTTCTTCAAGGGCTACCGTCCGCAGTTCTACTTCCGTACCACCGACATCACCGGTGCGGTGCAGTTGCCGGAAGGCGTGGAAATGGTGATGCCGGGCGATAACGTCAAGATGGTGGTGACGCTGATCAACCCGGTGGCGATGGACGAAGGCCTGCGCTTCGCGATCCGCGAAGGTGGCCGTACCGTCGGCGCCGGCGTGGTGGCCAAGATCATCAAGTAATGCCCTCGGCGGCGCAGGCCGCCGGTCACATCGCCAGCGACTGCGGTCGCCGGCATCGCGAAGGGTCGGCGCATGCCGGCCCTTCGTCGTTTCGGGCCATGCAGAAATCTTGCGATTTGCGGCGCCGTGGTGTTGCGGAGGCGTGAAGTCGTCGCTATAATGCGCGGCTCGGCGTTCCTGGGTAGGGCGCCGGTAAGACAGCGAAAAGAGAGGCAGGACGCCGCTCGTGTTCGCAGGACCGGGAAGGTCGCGTCGCATGGAGCACTCAACAGCCCCGGGTTGTTGACGCTGCTCTAGCTGCGCATTATACTTTTCCGTCTGGGCAGGCCGGGTCGACTGGTCTGCCCCAGTTTTTGGGGCGGAGGAATGCCCCCGCCGAGCCGGATGCTCTGCGGTACGACATCAGGAAACAACCGGGGCAGGTATCCCAGAGGCCTTGCCCGTCGCTCTTTTAACGAAGGAACCCACCGTCATGGCGGACCAAAAGATCCGGATTCGGCTGAAGGCGTTCGATCATCGTTTGATCGACCGTTCGGCCAGCGAGATCGTCGAGACAGCCAAGCGGACCGGCGCGCAAGTGCGTGGCCCGATCCCGCTGCCGACCAAGATCGAACGCTACACCATCCTCGTTTCCCCGCACGTCGACAAGGACGCGCGTGACCAGTACGAGACCCGCACGCACAAGCGCGTGCTCGACATCGTCGACCCCAACGACAAGACCGTGGACGCGCTGATGAAGCTCGAACTCGCGGCTGGCGTCGATGTCCAGATCAAGTTGACCTGAGGACTACGACCATGACGAAGAAGTATTCGTTGGGCTTCGTGGGCCGCAAGGCCGGCATGAGCCGCGTCTTCACCGAAGACGGCCGCTCCATCCCGGTCACCCTGATCGAAGCGACCCCGAACCGCATCACCCAGCTCAAGACCGTCGAAGCCGACGGCTACAGCGCCGTGCAGATCACCGTGGGCGCCCGTCGCGCCGCGCTGGTCAACAAGCCGGCGTCCGGCCATTTCGCCAAGGCGAAGGTCGAAGCGGGTCGCGGCCTGTGGGAGTTCCGCGTCGAGGACGCGCAGCTGGGCGAGTTCGCCGTCGGCGGCGAAATCAAGGCGGACATCTTCGCCGTCGGCCAGAAGGTCGACGTGCAGGGCGTCACCAAGGGTAAGGGCTTCCAGGGCACCATCAAACGGCACAACTTCCGCATGGGCGATGCCACCCACGGTAACTCGCTGTCGCATCGCGCGCCGGGTTCGCTGGGTCAGCGCCAGACCCCGGGTCGCGTTTTCCCGGGCAAGAAGATGTCCGGCCACATGGGCGCGGTGCAGCAGAGCACGCAGAATCTGGAAGTGGTCAAGGTCGACGTCGAGCGTGGCCTGATCGCCATTCGCGGCGCTGTGCCTGGCGCTGCCGGTGGCGACGTGATCGTGCGTCCGGCTAGCAAGGCATAAGGAGAGATGACGATGGAACTCGTTATCACGGGTAGCAACAACAAGGTCTCGGTCTCCGACGCCGTGTTCGGCCGCGATTTCAGCGAGGATCTGGTCCACCAGGTCGTCGTCGCCTATCGCAACGCCGGCCGCGCCGGCACCAAGGCGCAGAAGACGCGTTCGGAAGTCAACGGCACCACCAAGAAGTCGAAGAAGCAGAAGGGCGGTGGCGCTCGCCACGGCGCGCTGACCGCTCCGATCTTCGTCGGCGGTGGCGTGACCTTCGCGGCCAAGCCGCGCAGCTTCGAGCAGAAGGTCAACCGCAAGATGTACCGCGCGGCCATCTGCGCGATCCTCTCGGAACTGAACCGCCAGGGCCGCCTGATGGTCGTCGACGCGTTCGACGTCGAGGCCAGCAAGACCAAGGGCCTGGTCGAGAAGCTGAAGGGTCTGGAAGTGGGCAAGCGCCCGCTGATCGTGACCGAAGAAGCGTCCGAGCATCTGTACCTGTCCGCCCGCAACCTTCCCTACGTGGAAGTGCGCGACGTGCAGGGCCTGGATCCGGTGTCGCTGGTCGGGGCCGATACGGTCGTGATCACCGCCGATGCGGTCAAGAAGGTCGAGGAGTGGCTGGCATGAGCAGCAACGAAAAAATCTTCAGCGTGCTGCGCGCTCCGCGTGTCTCCGAAAAGACCGCGCGCCTGCAGGAACTCTCCAATCAGTACGTCTTCGAGATTTCGAACGAAGCCACCAAGGCCGATGTCAAGGCCGCGGTCGAGCAGCTGTTCGACGTCAAGGTCGAGTCGGTCAACGTGTTGAACGTCAAGGGCAAGAACAAGTCCTTCCGTTCGCGCAGCGGTCGTCGCGGCGATTGGCGCAAGGCGTACGTGCGTCTGGCCGAAGGCCAGTCCATCGACGTAACGGCCAAGGCCTGAGGTACATCCCATGCCATTGATGAAATTCAAGCCCACCTCCGCAGGCCGTCGTTCGGCCGTGCGCGTGGTCACGCCCGATCTGCACAAGGGCGCCCCGCACGCTGCACTGGTGGAAAAGCAGAGCAAGTCCGGTGGTCGTAACCACCACGGCCGTATCACCACCCGCCACGTCGGCGGTGGCCACAAGCAGCACTACCGCGTCATCGACTTCAAGCGCAACAAGGAAGGTATCCCGGCGCGCGTGGAGCGGATCGAATACGATCCCAACCGCACCGCCCATATCGCCCTGCTGTGCTACGCCGACGGCGAGCGCCGCTACATCATCGCGCCGAAGGGCCTGAAGGCCGGCGATCAGGTGATCGCGGGTTCGGATGCGCCGATCAAGACCGGCAACACCCTGCCGCTGCGCAACATCCCGGTCGGTACCACCGTCCACGGGATCGAGCTGAAGCCGGGCAAGGGCGCGCAGATCGCGCGTGCCGCGGGCGCCGCGGTGCAGCTGGTCGCGCGTGAAGGCATCTACGCCACCCTGCGTCTGCGCTCCGGCGAAATGCGCAAGGTGCCGTCCGAGTGCCGCGCCACCATCGGCGAAGTCGGCAACGACGAGCACAACCTCGAGAAGCTGGGCAAGGCGGGCGCCAAGCGCTGGCGCGGCGTGCGTCCGACCGTTCGCGGTGCGGCCATGAACCCGGTCGACCACCCGCACGGTGGTGGTGAGGCGAAGGCCGGTCAGGGTAATCCGCATCCGGTCACCCCGTGG
Source organism: Xanthomonas sp. NCPPB 3174 (assembly GCF_056725205.1). Lineage (NCBI taxonomy): Bacteria > Pseudomonadati > Pseudomonadota > Gammaproteobacteria > Lysobacterales > Lysobacteraceae > Xanthomonas > Xanthomonas sp. NCPPB 3174. Next base: position 939,122 of record NZ_CM161517.1, read on the forward strand.
GGTGTCCCGACCAAGGGTTACAAGACGCGCCATAACAAGCGCACCGAACAATTCATCGTCCGCGATCGTAGGGGCTAATCGACCATGGCACGTTCACTCAAGAAGGGCCCGTTCGTCGATCACCACCTCGTCAAGAAGGTGGAGGCCGCGGCCGGTAGCAAGCGTCCGATCAAGACCTGGTCGCGTCGCTCGATGATCCTGCCGGAGATGGTGGGTTTCACCATCGCCGTGCATAACGGCAAGAACCACGTTCCGGTGCTGGTCAACGAGAACATGGTCGGCCACAAGCTCGGCGAATTTGCCGTCACCCGGACCTTCAAGGGTCACGGTGGCGACAAGAAGTCGGGCCGGTAAGGAGAGATGACGATGGAAGCGAAAGCAATCCTGCGCACCGCGCGCATCTCCCCGCAGAAGGCCCGCCTGGTCGCCGACCAGGTCCGTGGTCTTTCCGCCGAGCGGGCGGTCAACCTGCTGAAGTTCTCGGACAAGAAGGCTGCCCACCTGATCAAGAAGGTGGTGGAGTCGGCGATCGCCAATGCCGAGAACAATCAAGGCGCGGATGTCGACGAGCTGAAGGTCAAGACCATCATGGTTGATGAAGGTCCGACCCTGAAGCGTTTCATGGCGCGGGCGAAAGGCCGCGGTACCCGCATCCTCAAGCGCACCAGCCACATCACTGTGGTTGTGGGCGCCGCCAAGTAAGCGGAAAGGAAAAGACGATGGGTCATAAAGTTCATCCGATCGGAATCCGCCTGGGTATCGCCAAGGACTGGAATTCCAAGTGGTACGCCAACAAGGCCGAGTTCGCCGGTTACCTGGCAGCCGACCTCAAGGTCCGGGAAATGCTGCGCAAGAAGCTGGCGCAGGCGGGCATCAGCAAGATCCTGATCGAGCGTCCGGCCAAGACCGCGCGCGTGACGATCCACACCGCCCGCCCGGGCGTGGTGATCGGCAAGCGCGGTGAGGACATCGAGAAGCTGCGCAAGGAAGTGAGCGAGATGATGGGCGTCCCCGCCCACATCAACGTCACCGAAGTGCGCAAGCCGGAACTGGACGCGCAGCTGGTCGCCGAGTCGATCGCGCAGCAGCTGGAGCGTCGCATCATGTTCCGCCGCGCGATGAAGCGCTCGGTCGGCAACGCGATGCGCCTGGGTGCCCTGGGCATCAAGGTCAACGTCGCCGGCCGTCTGAACGGTGCGGAAATCGCCCGTTCCGAGTGGTACCGCGAGGGCCGCGTGCCGCTGCACACGCTGCGTGCCGACATCGACTACGGCTTCGCCGAAGCCAAGACGACCTACGGCATCATCGGCATCAAGGTCTGGATCTACAAGGGCGAGATCTTCGATTTCTCCCAGGTTGGCCAGGAAAAGCAGGACGATTCCCCGCGCAACGATCGTAACGATCGCGGCGACCGTGGCGACCGTCCGTCGCGTCCGGCCCGTGAAGCGAGGTAACGGCAATGTTGCAACCCAAGCGAACCAAATACCGCAAGATGCACAAGGGTCGTAACGACGGCCTGGCGTGGAGCGGAAACGCCGTCAGCTTCGGCGAGTACGGGCTGAAGGCCACGGCGCACGGTCAGCTGACCGCGCGCCAGATCGAGGCGGCGCGCCGCTCGATCAGCCGCTACGTCAAGCGCGGCGGCAAGATGTGGATCCGCGTGTTCCCGGACAAGCCGATCACCAAGAAGCCGATCGAAGTGCGAATGGGCTCCGGTAAGGGTAACGTCGAGTACTGGGTCGCGCAGATCCAGCCCGGTCGCATGATCTATGAAATCGAAGGCGTCGGCGAAGATGTCGCGCGCGAGGCGTTCCGCCTGGCCGCTGCCAAGCTTTCGGTGACCACCACCTTCGTGACCCGGACGGTACGCTGATGGACATCAAACAACTCCGCGAGAAGTCGGCCGACGATCTGAAGGCCCACCTGACCGATCTGCGCAAGGAGCAGTTCGCCCTGCGCATGCAGCAGGTCACCGGGCAGCTGCCGAAGACTCACGAAACCCGCCGGGTGCGCCGCGAGATCGCTCGCGTCAAGCACCTGCTCGGCAGCACGAAGTAAGGATGGCCGCGATGAGCGACAATAACGAAAGCAAGACGCTGCGCACGGTCGAAGGCCGTGTGGTCAGCAACAAGATGGACAAGACCGTCACCGTGCTGGTGGAGCGTCAGGTCAAGCATGCGCTGTACGGCAAGTACATCAAGCGCTCGACCAAGCTCCACGCCCACGATGCCGACAACGCCTGCAACGAAGGCGATGTCGTGCGCGTGACCGAGATTGCGCCGATGTCCAAGACCAAGAACTGGCGGGTGGTGGAAATCGTCACCCGCGCGGCCGAATAAGGGAGATCTGAATCATGATCCAGATGCAGAGCTACCTCGACGTCGCCGACAATTCCGGTGCCAAGGAAGTGATGTGCATCAAGGTGCTCGGCGGCTCCAAGCGCCGCTACGCGCACATTGGCGACATCATCAAGGTCACCGTCAAGGACGCGATTCCGCGCGGCAAGGTCAAGAAGGGCGAAGTCTACGACGCCGTCGTCGTGCGTACCCGCAAGGGCGTGCGTCGTCCGGACGGTTCGTTGATCCGCTTCGATGGCAACGCCGCGGTGTTGCTCAACAACAAGCAGGAGCCGATCGGTACGCGCATCTTCGGGCCTGTGACCCGCGAGCTGCGTTCCGAGAAGTTCATGAAGATCGTCTCGCTCGCTCCCGAAGTGCTGTGAGCGGAGGACATACACATGGCTAACCGTATCAAGAAGGGCGACCAGGTCGTCGTCACCACCGGCAAGGACAAGGGCAAGCAGGGCGAAGTCGTCCGCGTCGACGGCGACCGCGTGGTCGTCTCCAACGCGAACATCGTCAAGCGCCACACCAAGCCGAACCCGCAGGCGGGCGTCGCCGGTGGCGTGGTCGAGCGCGAAGCGTCGATCCATATTTCCAACGTTGCGATCCTCAACCCGGCCACGGGCAAGGGCGACCGCGTTGGCTTCAAGGTGCTGGAGGATGGACGCAAACTGCGTGTGTTCCGCTCCAGCGGTGAGGCGCTCGACGCCTGAGGAATGACACAATGACTTCCCGTCTCGAAAAGATCTACAAGGAAGAAGTGGTACCGGCTCTGATGAAGAAGTTCGGTTACACCAATCCGATGGAAGTGCCGAAGCTGGTCAAGGTCACGCTGAACATGGGCGTGGGCGAAGCCGCGACGAACAAGAAGATCCTGGAAAACGCCGTCGCCGACATGGCCAAGGTCTCCGGCCAGAAGCCGGTGGTGACCAAGTCGCGCATCTCGGTGGCTTCGTTCAAGATCCGCGATGGTTGGCCGATCGGCTGCAAGACCACGCTGCGTCGCGCCAAGATGTACGAGTTCCTGGACCGCCTGATCAACATCTCGCTGCCGCGCGTGCGCGACTTCCGTGGTGTCTCGGGGCGTTCGTTCGACGGCCGCGGCAACTTCAACATGGGCGTGAAGGAGCAGATCATCTTCCCGGAAATCGACTTCGACGCCGTCGACGCGATCCGCGGTATGGATATCGCCATCACCACCACCGCCAAGACCGACGCCGAAGCCAAGGCGCTGCTCGAAGCGTTCAAGTTCCCGTTCCGTAACTGATTGACAGCCGGGATTCGGGATTCGGGATTCGGGATGGAAGGGCGCTGCGCCCGGTACATCCCGGATTCTGGAAATCTCCAATCCCCACTCTCGAATCCCGAGGATTTACTGATGGCAAAGACCTCCATGGTCAACCGCGACATCAAGCGCAAGAAGCTGGCGAAGAAGTTCGCCGACAAGCGTGATGCGCTGAAGAAGATCATCGCCTCCGGCACCGCCTCGTACGACGAGAAGGCCGAGGCCGTGACCAAACTGCAGAAGCTGCCGCGCGATTCGTCGCCGAGCCGCCAGCGCACCCGTTGCGAACTGTCCGGTCGCCCGCGTGGCGTGTACGGCAAGTTCGGCCTGGGCCGCAACATGCTGCGCAAGGCGACCATGAACGGCGACGTTCCGGGCCTGCGCAAGGCCAGCTGGTAAATCCAGCGGCACCGGTCCCGTCTGCGGGGCCGGGCAGGGCGGTCCAGCCGCCCGCGTGTCGTTCAGACAACGAGTCCGACGCAAGTCGGACTTTTTGTCGTATACTCCCGCTCCTTGCCTCGCGGCAGGGACGGGTATGGCAGCCGCCGCGGGTTCCTCCGGCGGCTGCGCGCTTCACCCCCTGCGTCATTCCACCGCTCCACCACAAGATTTTCGCGAAAGCGGATATCGGTGCACTCAAAGGTAGACACCATGAGCATGACTGATCCCATCGCCGACCTGCTGGTCCGCATCAAGAATGCGGCCGCGGTTGGCAAGCCGACGGTGAAGATGCCGTCCTCCAAGATCAAGGTTGCGATCGCGGAAGTGCTGAAGGCCGAAGGCTACATCAGCGATCTGCGCGTCAACGCGATCGAAAACAACAAGTCCGAACTGGAAATCGTGCTGAAGTATTTCGAGGGCCGTCCGGTCATCGATACGCTCAAGCGCGTTTCGCGTTCGGGTCTGCGCCAGTATCGCGGCAAGACCGAGCTGCCGAAGGTTCTCGGCGGTCTGGGCGTTGCCATCATTTCCACGTCCAAGGGCATCATGACCGATGCGCAGGCCCGTCAGGCCGGCGTCGGTGGCGAAGTCCTGTGCTTCGTGGCCTAAGGGAAGGAGCACTCACATGTCCCGCGTAGCCAAGAAGCCGATCTCCCTCCCGAAGGGCGTCGAACTTACCGTCCAGGCCGATCAGGTCAGCGTCAAGGGCCCGAAGGGCACCCTGTCGCTGCCGAAGCCGGCCGGCGTCGAAATCAAGCAGGAAAACGGTGTCGCCACGCTGTCGGCGAACGATCCGTCGCACATCGCCATCACCGGTACCGTTCGCGCCATCCTGGCGAACATGGTGCAGGGCGTGTCCGCGGGCTTCGAGCGCAAGCTCGAGCTGGTGGGCGTCGGCTACCGTGCCACGATGCAGGGCAAGGACCTGAGCCTGGCGCTCGGTTTCTCGCACCCGATCGTGTTCAGCGCGCCGGAAGGCATCACCCTGGCCGCTCCGACCCAGACCGAGATCCTGGTGCAGGGCGCCGACAAGCAGCGCGTCGGCGAAGTCGCCGCCAAGATCCGCGGTTTCCGTCCGCCGGAGCCCTACAAGGGCAAGGGTGTGAAGTACGCCGGTGAAGCCATCATTCGCAAGGAAGCCAAGAAGGCCTAAGGCAGGTCCTTCTGCGAGGAGCCCGGCCATCCATGGCCGGACTCTTCAATGCAAAAGCCTGTTCCCCTTCAGCTTTCCTAGGACACATACCATGAGCATCAACAAGAACATCGCCCGCCTGCGTCGCGCCAAGTCGACCCGCGCCCACATCCGCGAGCTCGGCGTCGCCCGCCTGTCGGTGCTGCGCACCGGCCAGCACCTGTACGCGCAGGTCTTCACCGCCGACGGCTCCAAGGTCCTCGCCGCGGCGAACACCCTGCAGGCCGACGTCAAGGACGGCCTGAAGAACGGCAAGAACAGCGACGCCGCCGCCAAGGTCGGCAAGCTGATCGCCGAGCGCGCCAAGGCCGCGGGCGTCGAGAAGGTCGCCTTCGACCGTTCGGGCTACCGCTACCACGGCCGCATCAAGGCGCTGGCCGACGCCGCGCGCGAAGGCGGCCTGCAGTTCTGATCCTTGCGGACGCGGCGATGCCGCGCCCGTCCCGCCGATGCGGGCTGCATCGGACCTTGGCGCGCCTTCTGCGCGCGCCCGGGGAACACGGCTCCAGACCACAACCACAAGCGGCACCGAAGCCGTAAATCTTTTCCTCTATCAAGGACATCACAATGGCTGAAGAACAGCGTGCACCGCGGGGTCGTGATCGCGACCGCAACCGCGAAGAGAAAGTCGACGACGGCATGATCGAGAAGCTGGTCGCGGTCAACCGCGTCAGCAAGACGGTCAAGGGCGGTCGCCAGTTCACCTTCACCGCGCTGACCGTGGTCGGCGATGGCAACGGCAAGATCGGCTTCGGTTACGGCAAGGCGCGCGAAGTGCCGGTCGCGATCCAGAAGTCGATGGAGTATGCGCGCAAGGGCATGCTCAACATCGATCTGAACAACGGCACCCTGTGGCACCCGGTGAAGTCCGGCCACGGTGCGGCGCGCGTGTTCATGATGCCGGCCTCGGAAGGTACCGGCGTGATCGCCGGCGGCGCGATGCGCGCCGTGCTGGAAGCGGTGGGCGTGAAGAACGTGCTGGCCAAGGCCGTCGGCTCGCGCAACCCGATCAACCTGGTGCGCGCCACCCTGCGCGGCCTGGAAGACATGCAGTCGCCGGCCCGCATCGCGGCCAAGCGCGGCAAGAAGGTGGAGGATCTGACCCATGGCTAATGAATCCACCAAGACCGTCAAGGTGCGCCTGGTGCGCGGCCTGCGTGGTACCCAGTCGCGTCACCGCCTTTCGGTGCGTGCCCTGGGCCTGAACAAGCTCAACGATGTGCGCGAACTGAAGGACAGCCCGCAAGTGCGCGGCCTGATCAACAAGGTTCAGTACCTCGTCCAGGTTGAGGAGTAATCGACCATGACTTTGCATCTGAATGATCTGAAGCCCGCGCCGGGCGCGCGCACCGAGCGCACCCGCGTCGGTCGCGGCATCGGTTCCGGCCTGGGCAAGACCGCCGGCCGCGGCCACAAGGGTTCGTTCGCGCGCAAGGGCGGCGGCAAGATCAAGGCCGGCTTCGAAGGCGGCCAGACCCCCATGCAGCGCCGTCTGCCGAAGATCGGCTTCCGTTCGAAGATGGCCAAGGACACCGCCGAAGTGCTGTCCTACCAGCTCGACAACCTGCCGGCCGGCGAGATCGATTTCGCCGCGCTGCGCGCCGCGAAGCTGGTCCCGAGCACCGCGAAGAAGGCCAAGGTGGTCCTGAAGGGCGAACTGACCAAGAAGTTCGTGCTGAAGGGCGTTGCCGCGACCGCCGGTGCCAAGGCGGCAATCGAAGCTGCCGGCGGCAGCGTGCAGGAGTAACACGCAGATGGCGCAGGCTGGCATGGGGAATCTCGGCGGCGGGCTCGGCAAGTTCACGGAACTTCGCCAGCGCCTGTTGTTCGTCATCGGCGCATTGATCGTCTACCGCATCGGCTGCTACGTGCCGGTGCCGGGCGTCAATCCCGAAGCCATGCTTGCGCTGATGCAGGCGCAGGGCGGCGGCATCGTGGACATGTTCAACATGTTCTCGGGCGGCGCCCTGCACCGTTTCAGCATCTTCGCGCTGAACGTGATGCCGTACATCTCGGCATCGATCGTGATCCAGCTGGCCACGCACATCTTTCCGTCGCTGAAGGCGATGCAGAAGGAAGGCGAGTCGGGCCGGCGCAAGATCACCCAGTATTCGCGCATCGGCGCGGTGCTGCTGGCGGTGGTGCAGGGCGGCAGTATCGCCCTGGCGCTGCAGAACCAGACCGCACCGGGCGGCGCGCCGGTGGTGTACGCCCCCGGCATGGGCTTCGTGCTCACCGCGGTGATCGCGTTGACCGCCGGCACCATCTTCCTGATGTGGGTCGGCGAGCAGGTGACCGAGCGTGGCATCGGCAACGGCGTCTCGCTGATCATCTTCGCCGGCATCGTCGCCGGCCTGCCGGCGGCGGCGATCCAGACCGTCGAGGCCTTCCGCGACGGCAACATGAGCTTCATCGCGCTGCTGCTGATCGTGCTGACTATCCTCGCCTTCACCCTGTTCGTGGTGTTCGTCGAGCGCGGACAACGGCGGATCACGGTGAACTACGCGCGCCGCCAGGGCGGCCGCAACGCGTACATGAACCAGACCTCGTTCCTGCCGCTGAAGCTCAACATGGCCGGCGTGATCCCGCCGATCTTCGCCTCGAGCATCCTCGCCTTCCCGGCGACGCTGTCGATGTGGTCGGGCCAGGCTGCCTCCAACAGCACCTTCGGCAGCGTGCTGCAGCGCATCGCCAATGCGCTCGGCCCGGGTGAACCGGTGCACATGATCGTGTTCGCTGCGCTGATCATCGGCTTCGCGTTCTTCTACACCGCGCTGGTGTTCAACTCGCAGGAAACTGCGGACAACCTGAAGAAGTCCGGCGCGCTGATTCCGGGCATCCGTCCGGGCAAGGCCACTGCCGATTACGTGGACGGCGTGCTGACCCGCCTGACCGCGGCCGGTTCGGTGTACCTGGTGATCGTGTGCCTGCTGCCGGAAGTGATGCGTGCCCAGCTCGGCACCTCGTTCCACTTCGGCGGCACCTCGCTGCTGATCGCGGTCGTGGTGGTGATGGACTTCATCGCGCAGATCCAGGCGCACCTGATGTCGCACCAGTACGAAAGCCTGTTGAAGAAGGCCAACCTCAAGGGTGGCTCGCGCGGCGGCGGTTTTGCCCGCGGTTGATTGCTATACTGTTTGAATCCTTCCGCGAAGACGCCCCGGCTCCCGGGCGCAGTCTTCCGACTTGAAGGGCGGCCCGTGCAGCGGTCTCGTGCGCGGGTGAGACGTGGTGGTCCTGCGCTGGAGTAGCGCGGGCGGCAGGGCGGAGGTTTCTCCCTGTCAACGACGTCCGGCGCCGGAGCATGGGCACACTCCCCATGCCGGGCTTGCGGAACCTCGCGGTTCCGCGGGCTTCCATGTAACCCGAGACCTTGCTAGACTTACAAGTTCACTTTTTGATCCATCCTGCCGGATGGCGCCGTGGTGCGCCGTCGGGCCATCACTCAGTTGGAGAACCGCGTCATGGCGCGTATTGCAGGCGTCAACCTGCCAGCCCAGAAGCACGTCTGGGTCGGGTTGCAAAGCATCTACGGCATCGGCCGTACCCGTTCGAAGAAGGTCTGCGAAGCCGCAGGCGTGACCTCGACCACCAAGATCCGCGACCTGTCCGAGCCGGAAATCGAGCGCCTGCGTCTCGAAGTCGGCAAGTACATCGTCGAAGGCGACCTGCGTCGCGAAATCGGCATCGCCATCAAGCGACTGATGGACCTGGGCTGCTACCGCGGCCTGCGTCACCGTCGTGGCCTGCCCCTGCGCGGTCAGCGCACCCGTACCAACGCCCGCACCCGCAAGGGTCCGCGCAAGGCGATCAAGAAGTAAGGGACCGACATGGCTAAGCCCGCAGCAGCAAAGACCAAGAAGAAGATCAAGCGCGTCGTCACCGACGGCGTCGCCCACGTCCACGCTTCGTTCAACAACACCATCGTGACCATCACCGACCGTCAGGGCAATGCGTTGTCCTGGGCGACCTCCGGTGGCGCCGGTTTCCGCGGTTCGCGCAAGTCCACGCCGTTCGCGGCGCAGGTGGCCGCCGAGAAGGCCGGGCGCGCTGCGCTCGACTACGGCGTGAAGTCGCTGGAAGTGCGCATCAAGGGCCCGGGTCCGGGTCGCGAGTCCGCCGTCCGTTCGTTGAACAACGTCGGATACAAGATCACCAACATCATCGACGTGACGCCGATCCCGCACAACGGGTGCCGTCCGCCGAAGAAGCGTCGCGTCTAAAGGAGCGATAAGAAATGGCTCGTTATATCGGTCCTACCTGTAAGCTCGCGCGCCGCGAAGGCGCCGATCTTTCCCTCAAGAGCCCGGCGCGTGCGCTGGACTCCAAGTGCAAGCTGGAGCAGAAGCCCGGCCAGCACGGCGCGACCGCCCGCAAGGGCAAGCTGTCCGACTACGCCACCCAGCTGCGCGAAAAGCAGAAGGTCAAGCGTATCTACGGCCTGCTGGAGCGTCAGTTCCGCAACTACTACAAGAAGGCCTCGACCAAGAAGGGCAACACCGGCGAGAACCTGCTGCAGCTGCTGGAAACCCGCCTGGACAACGTCGTCTACCGCATGGGCTTCGCCGTCACCCGTCCGGCCGCGCGCCAGCTGGTGTCGCATCGCGGCGTGCTGGTCAACGGCAAGTCGGTGAACCTGGCCTCGTACCAGGTCAAGGCCGGCGACGCGATCGCCCTGTCGGAAAAGGCGCAGAAGCAGCTTCGCGTGCAGGAAGCGCTGACCGTTGCCGAAACGCATGACCTGAACCCGTCGTGGGTCGAGGTCGATTCGAAGAAGTTCAGCGGCATCTTCAAGGCCGTGCCGGACCGTGCGGACCTGCCTGCCGACATCAACGAAGCGCTGATCGTCGAGTTGTATTCGAAGTAATCACATCGGAGAGCCTCCGGTCCACGGAGGCTCGTCAGGAGAACCCGCAACATGACGGTTACCGCCAACCAGGTTCTGCGCCCGCGTGGGCCGCAGATCGAACGCCTTACCGACAACCGCGCCAAGGTCGTGATCGAGCCCTTGGAGCGCGGGTATGGGCATACGCTGGGCAACGCCCTGCGTCGCGTGCTGCTGTCCTCGATTCCCGGCTTCGCGATCACCGAAGTCGAGATCGACGGCGTGCTGCACGAGTACACCACGGTCGAAGGGCTGCAGGAGGACGTGCTGGAAGTCCTGCTGAACCTCAAGGACGTGGCCATCCGCATGCATACCGGTGACAGCGCCACGCTGTCGCTGTCCAAGCAGGGTCCGGGCACGGTCACTGCCGCCGACATCAAGACCGACCACAACGTCGAGATCCTCAACAACGACCACGTGATCTGCCACCTGACCAAGGACACGGCGATCAACATGCGTCTGAAGATCGAGCGTGGCTTCGGCTACCAGCCGGCCGCTGCGCGTCGCCGTCCGGACGAAGAGACCCGCACCATCGGTCGCCTGGTTCTGGACGCCTCGTTCTCGCCGGTGCGCCGCGTCGCCTACGCGGTCGAGTCGGCCCGCGTCGAGCAGCGTACCGACCTGGACAAGCTGGTCCTGGACATCGAAACCAACGGCACGATCGATGCCGAGGAAGCCGTGCGCACCGCCGCCGACATCCTCAGCGACCAGCTGTCGGTGTTCGGCGACTTCACCCATCGCGACCGTGGCGCGGCCAAGCCGGCCAGCAACGGCGTGGATCCGGTGCTGCTGCGTCCGATCGACGATCTGGAACTGACCGTGCGTTCGGCCAACTGCCTGAAGGCCGAGAGCATCTACTACATCGGCGATCTGATCCAGAAGACCGAAGTCGAGCTGCTCAAGACCCCGAACCTGGGCAAGAAGTCGCTCACCGAGATCAAGGAAGTGCTGGCCCAGCGTGGCCTGTCGCTCGGCATGAAGCTGGAGAACTGGCCGCCGGCCGGCGTCGCCCAGCACGGCATGCTCGGCTGAGTTTTGCGCATCCGGCCGGTGCCGCAAGGCATCGGCCGCGTGTCGTTCGCTTCATCCGCATCACCACGTCGACGGGTCGCCAAGCCCGCGGCGTCGCCCGGTCAGGGACGGCCGGCACGGACCATCCGCAGTCCACATTCAACGCCAGGACGGCGACAGCGATCTCCAACAGTCCCACTCTTCCATAGGAATCCCAACCCATGCGTCACCAGAAATCCGGCCGCAAGTTCAGCCGCACCAGCGCCCACCGCGAAGCGATGTTCAAGAACATGGCGGCGTCGCTGATCAAGCACGAGCTGATCAAGACCACCCTGCCGAAGGCCAAGGAACTGCGCCGCGTCGCCGAGCCGCTGATCACCCTGGCCAAGGTCGACAACGTCGCCAACCGCCGCCTGGCGTTCGCCCGCCTGCGCGACAAGGAAGCGGTGGGCACCCTGTTCACCACGCTGGGCCCGCGCTACCAGGCGCGCCCGGGTGGTTACCTGCGCATCCTCAAGTGCGGCTTCCGCGCCGGCGACAACGCGCCGATGGCCTACGTCGAGCTGGTCGATCGTCCGGCCGTGGCCGAGGAAGTGGCCGAGTAATCGGTCCGCCCCTGCAGCAGCAAGAAGCCCGGCATGTCCGGGCTTTTTTGTTTTTGGCGCCGGGATTGGGGAGTCGGATTGGGGATTGGTAGCGCCGTTGTCGCCGGGCTGGCGAACGGTGGCAAAAGCGCCGGGGCGCATGGTGATGGAGCGCACGATCGCGGATAATGCGCGGATCGTCGATGCGAGTTCGAGTCCGATGAATCCGTTACGTTGGGGTTTCCGCGCGCAGTTCCTGCTCGGCTTTCTGATCTGCGCCGGCTTGCTGGGCTATGCGATCTTCGTGCAGCTGCAGCTGGGCATCGAGCCGTGCCCGCTGTGCATCTTCCAGCGCATCGCCTTCGCCGCGCTGGGCGTGCTGTTCCTGCTCGGTGCCCTGCATGGGCCGCGCAGCGCCGGCGGGCGCAAGATCTACGGCGTCCTGGCCTTCCTGGCCGCGCTCGTGGGCGCCGGCATCTCCACCAAGCACGTCTCGGTGCAGCTGTTCCCGGATCCGATGGCGTCCTGCGGCCCGCCGCTGAGCTTCCTGCGCGAGACCATGGGGCCGTTCGAGGTGCTGCGCCGGGTGCTGACCGGCACCGGCGACTGCGGCAACATCGACTGGCGTTTCCTTGGCCTGTCGATGCCGATGTGGTGCCTGATCTGCTTCGTGCTGCTGGCGGTGTTCGCGCTCTATGCCGGGTTCAAGAGCCGCAAGCGCACGTTGATCTGAGCGTGCGCCTGCTGCGCGTCGATCGCCCGGCCTGACGAGGTGCCTGGCGGCAGCGTTGTTGGGCGGTGCCGCGGTCACGCTGGGAAGCGTCGGCGCTCGCTGTCGTCGCGCACAGGTCGCCTTGCGATCCTGCCGGCCTACCTGGCTGGCGCCTCCGTCGCTGGCGCGAGACCGGCCTGCGCAGGCGCCTTCGTCGCCTGCGGCAGGACCTGGGCGAGAAACGCCGCCACCGGTGTTGCCCACACCGACGGATCGGCCTGGGCGAAGGTTTTGTGGCCGTCATCGCCGAATGGCGGCAGATCGACGAAGCTCACCGGCGACGTCGAGCCGGCGCGGTAGGCGGCATACATGCGGTGCGCCAGTTCGCGTCGGAAGAAGTGATCGTTCTCGGCGTACAGCCACAACTGCGGCAGCGTGTTGGCCGCACCCAGAGTCTTCTCCGCCTCGATCAGGCGGTCCTCGCCGGCGCAGATGACCTCCTTGCCGTTGCTGCCGCGCCCGCCGGCGAAGCTGATGACGCCGCGCACGCCCGGCGGTGGCGCATCGGCCAGCGCCACCGCGCCGAGGCCGCCGGCGGACTGGCCGACCACGACGATGCGCTGCGGGTCCACGTCAGGAAGGCGTGCGGCGGCGTCGACGATCGCCGCCTCGGCCGCCGCGATCCTGTGCCCGGCGACGACGAAATCGACGTCGTGGCAGTTGCCTGCGCCTTCCAGGTAGCTGCCGCTGGAGCTGCCGTAGCCGGGCCGCAGCGCCAGCACCACCATGTCGCCGCGGGCAACGAACCAGCGCGCGGCGCGGGCGAAGCCAAGGCGGGTGTCGGCGAGCTTGCGCTTGTCCGCGGGCGTGCCGTGGTGGATGACGATCAGCGGGAACGGACCGTGGCCCGTGGGGCGATACACGCGCGCGGCGAGATCGTAGTCGACGCCTTCCACGACCACCGGCATCCGGAAGTCCGTGACGCGTTCGGCATGCACCGGTAATGGCGCAGCGCAGGCGAGAAGGGTAGCCGCGAAGGCGGCGAACAGGTGCTTGCGCATGTGCGAAACCTGCCTGGACGGGCGTGGCAACGCGTCGTGGCTGTTCGTGTGCGATCGGCGTGCCGTGTGGCGCTGCCTCCGCTGGGCGATCCCACGGCCACGACGCGGCGCGCGGCTTCGCTGTCCTGCTGGACGTGCCTTGGTCTGGTGGTCCGGATGCATCTTAACCGGCGATTGGCTGCGGCCCCTCGACCGACCGGGAGCCGTTTCCGGGCGGTCGCTGCGCCTGCATTAGTCCGCCACAACCACCGTCGTCCACTGTGTCGCGGCCTGCGGCACGTCGATCGACATGCCGCAGGCCAGCGCCAGGGCCTTGCTCAGAAGTCCTGCTGCAGGCTCAGGTAGACGCCCCGGCGCGGCGCCCATTGCGGCGCGAATACGCCGATGCCGCCGCCGTCGCGCAACTGGTAGTGGCGGTCGAGCACGTTGAGCACCGCCAGCTGTGCGTGCAGCGGGTGGCTGCTGGCCAAAGCGAAGTCGTGGCCGGCGCTGAGGTTGAGCTGGAAGTACGCCGGCAGCTCGCCGCCGTTGGGCACGCCATCGGCGTCGGTGCGCAGGCCGCTGCCGAACAGGTAGTCGGCGCCGATGCGGCTGTCCTCGGCCAGGGCGTAGTTGATGCCGCCGGAGGAGGTCAGCTTCTGGTCGTGGTCCAGGTGGATCCAGTGGTCGTTGGCGTAGGCCAGCGCATCCGGGTCGAAGTTGTACAGGCTGGTCATCACCTGCTTGCCCATGGCCTTGCTGTAGGCCGCGTTGAAGTAGGCGTTGATCGGGCCGTTGCTGTAGTCGGCGCTGAACTCGGCGCCGCGGATGCGGCCGTAGCGGTAGTTGAAGGTGGAGTAGACGTAGGCGGCGCCGAACTGGCCTTCGTCCTGCAGGCGATCGGCCTTGCGGTAGTAGGTATCCAGGCCCAGGGTCAGGTGGTCGCCGACCATCTGCGAGATGCCCAGGTCGTAGTAGTCGCTGCGCTCGCTCAGCGGCTTGGTCGAGGCGCCGTTCGGCGACTGCTGGTTGGTGGTGCCGTCGTACAGGGCGATGTCGCTGGTGGAGATCAGCTCGGTGGCCGGCGGGGTGAAGTAGCGCGCATAGCCAGCGTGCAGGGTAGTGCTGTCGCTGGCGTGCCAGACCACGCCCAGGCGCGGGCTGAGCTGGCCCTCGGTGGTGCCGAAGGCCTTGTAGCGGTCGCCACGCACGCCGTAGTTGATGGTCCAGGCGTCGCTCGGCTGCCACTCGTCCTGCAGGTAGACCGCGTAGGTGCTGGCGTGGAAGCGGCTGCTGTCGGGAATGAACAGCGGCACGTCGCTGCTCTGGCTGCCGTCGTCGTTGGCCGGGAACACGTAGGCGTTGTTGCTGGCATTGGCGTGCTCGAAGTTGCCGTACACGCCGTAGCGCAGGGTGTGGGTGCTGCCCCACGGCGTGGAGAAGTCGGCCTGCAGGGTGCTGGCGCGGTTGGCGCGCTGCACCTGCGAGGCGATGCCGTTGAAGATCAGGTCGCCGGCGATGTCCGGGGAGAAGGCCACGCTGCTGTAGCGCTGGCCGGCCGACAGCTGGTAGCTGGTGTCGCCGAGCGCGCCCTGCAGCACCAGGGTGCCGAAGCGGGTGTTCTCGCGCTGGTTCTCGTCGAGCTGGGAGGAATCGAAGGTACTGGTGCCCTGGTAGGTGAACGCCGGCGTCTGCCCCGGGTTGTTGGGGATCTGGAAGCGGTTGTTGGCGTAGCCGACCAGCAGGCTGAGCCGGGTGTTCTCGTTCAGCAGGTAGCTGAGGTCGGCGAAGCCCTTGCCCTGGTGGGTCTTGTCGTGGATCGGGTTGTCGCTGTCGGTCGGGTTCTCCATGCCGATGCGGTTCTGCAGGTAGTTGCCGCTGGCGAACCAGCTGAAGCGGCCGTCGCTGCCCCACCACGAGGCGTTGGGGTTGAGCGTGCCGTAGGAGCCGGCGGTGATGCCGACGCTGCCGCCGTTGCCCAGTTCCACGCCGTTCTTGGTGGTGATGTCGACCACCGCCGCGGTGCGGTCGCCGAACTGCGCCGGCAACGCGCCATCGAGCAGGCGGATGTTCTTGATCGTGCGCGGGTCCAGGGTCTGGCCGAAGCCGGAGATCGACTCGGGGATCATCACGCCGTTGATGCGGTACTGGAGGTTGGCGTGGTCGCCGCGCACGTGCACGCCGCCGTAGGAATCCTGGACCACGCCCGGCGCCTGCAGCAGCACCTGGTTGAGCGGGGTGGAGGCGCCCAGCGGCAGACGCGCGATGTCCTCGGCGCTGATCGCGTACTGGCTGCTGCCGATGTCCGGCGACAGCGCGTTGCGCGCGGCTTCCAGCTTGGCGGTGACCGTGACCGGGTCGAGATCGACGGTCGGTTCGGCGGCAGCGGTGCTGTCGGTGGCATCCGCGGCGAAGACGAGGCCGGGGGCGACCAGCAGGACCAGGGCGATGGCGGAGGAGAGGGGGCGAGGTGTCATGGCGAGGCGGACCGAAGGGGAAGGAATTGTTACTTAATAACAGTGTGCTTTCGCAAAAACGCCGGCGTAGGCCGGAAGTCATGGTGGCATCGCGGTGTTGCTTGCCGTTCATATCCTGGCGCTGCCAGCGTGACCGGGGTGCGGCGCTATGCGGCGCGCCCCGGCTCTGCGAACATCGCACACTGCCAAGGAGTCCTTTCATGAATCTGTCCGCCGCCGCCGTGTCCGCCTCCCCCTCGCCGTCCTGGTCACCTGCCAGTTGGCGTGAGCGGCCTGCGCTGCAGATGCCGGTGTATCCGGACCCGCAGGCGCTGGAGGCCGCGCTGGCGGAGTTGCGGCACTTGCCGCCACTGGTCACCTCCTGGGAGATCTTCGCGCTGAAGAAGCAGCTGGCCGAGGCGCAGGAGGGCAAGCGCTTCCTGCTGCAGGGCGGCGATTGCGCGGAGAACTTCAACGATTGCGAATCCGGCACCATTTCCAACCGGCTCAAGGTGCTGCTGCAGATGAGCCTGGTGCTGGTGCACGGCCTGCGCCTGCCGGTGGTGCGGGTCGGCCGCTATGCCGGGCAGTACGCCAAGCCGCGCTCGGCCGATACCGAGACCCGCGACGGCGTGACCCTGCCCAGCTATCGCGGCGACGTGGTCAACGGCCCGGAGTTCACCGCGCAGGCGCGTGTGCCGGATCCGCGACGCATGATCACCGCGCATTCGCGTTCGGCGATGACCATGAACTTCGTGCGTGCGCTGATCGACGGCGGCTTCGCCGACCTGCACCATCCCGAGTACTGGAACCTGAGCTGGGTCGGCTATTCGCCGCTGGCCGAGGACTACCAGAAGATGGTGGCCTCGATCGGCGATGCGGTGCGCTTCATGGAGACCCTGTCCGGCGCGCAGCTGTACAACCTCAATCGGGTCGATTTCTACACCTCGCACGAGGCCTTGCTGCTGCCCTACGAGGAGGCGCTGACCCGCGAGGTGCCGCGGCAGTGGGGCTGGTTCAACCTCAGCACGCACTATCCATGGATCGGCATGCGCACCGCGGCGCTGGACGGCGCGCACGTGGAGTACTTCCGCGGCATCCGTAATCCGATCGCGATCAAGGTCGGGCCGTCGGCGCAGCCGGATCAGTTGCTGCGCCTGATCGACGTGCTCAATCCGGAAGACGAACCGGGCCGACTGACCTTCATCCATCGCATGGGTGCGGCGCAGATCGCCGAGAAGCTGCCGCCGCTGCTGGACGCGGTAAAGCGCGACGGCCGCCGCGTGCTGTGGGTGTGCGATGCGATGCACGGCAACACCGAGAGCACCAGCAACGGCTACAAGACCCGCCGCTACCAGAACGTGCTGGGCGAGGTGGAGCAGTCGTTCGACATCCATGCCGCGGCCGGCACCCGGCTGGGCGGCGTGCATCTGGAGCTGACCGGCGAGGACGTCACCGAATGCACTGGCGGCGCGCGCGAACTGACCGAGCGCGACCTCGAGCGTGCCTACCGCTCCAGCGTCGATCCGCGCCTGAACTACGAGCAGTCGCTGGAGATCGCGATGGCGATCGTGCGCAAGCAGAACGGGCGTACCGTCGCCACGCCGCTGGCGTAATCGCTTGGGGTCGCCGGCGGCGCGCGCAGCGCGCGTCGACGCAGGCAGCGTGCAACGACCTGCGCTGCGGCGTTGCGCAGCGGGTCGGGACGCAACTGGTTTCTGAGACGTGCACAGGCGCGGTGCCCTCCGCGATGGCGGCCGTCGCCCGGGCGCCGCTGCACCCGCTCGACATCGCGCTAATCCCCGCACTGCCAGACTGTCGCGACTCCTCCCCCCGACAAAGGAGCGCATCTTGCCCCTCGATCTTCATTGGGTGCCCTGGCGTGCCTATACGCTGCCGATCGGCGCCGCACTGATTCTCGGTTTCCTGGCCTGGTGGCTGCTGCTGCGCATCGCCCAGCGCATGCGCGGCCGCGACTACCGGCGTGCGCGCATCGTGCGCGTGATCAGCGTGCCGGTCGCGTTCCTGCTGCCGATGCTGATGCTCAGCTTCGCGCTCGAATCCACGCCGCTGGACGAGAAAGCGTTGACCGACCTGCAGCACCTGCTGCACATCGGCATGATCGGTTGCGTGACCTGGTTGCTGGTGCGCGGCGTGGCGGCGCTGGAAACGGCGATCCTGCGCAGCCATCCGATCGAGGTGGCGGACAACCTCACCGCGCGCCGCGTGCAGACCCAGACCCGGGTGCTGGCGCGGGTGGCGATGGGCACGATCATCCTGGTCGGCACCTCGATCGTGCTGCTGACCTTCCCGGCGGTGCGGCAGATCGGCACCACCTTGCTGGCTTCGGCCGGCATCATCGGCCTGGTCGCCGGTATCGCCGCCAAGCCGGTGTTCGGCAACCTGATCGCCGGCCTGCAGATCGCGCTGACCCAGCCGATCCGGCTCGACGACGTGGTCATCGTCGAAGGCGAGTGGGGCCGCATCGAGGAGATCGGCAGCTCCTACGTGGTGGTGCGGATCTGGGACGAGCGGCGCATGGTGGTGCCGCTAACCTGGTTCATCGAGAACCCGTTCCAGAACTGGACGCGCAACAGCGCCGACCTGCTCGGCACCGCATTCCTGTGGCTGGACTACCGCACGCCGATCGCACAGGTGCGCGCCGAACTGGAGCGCATTTGCAAGAGCGAACCGCTCTGGGACGGACGGGTCTGCGTGACCCAGGTGACCGACACCAGCGAACGCACGATCCAGGTGCGACTGCTGGTCAGCGCACGCAACTCCGGCGATGCCTTCGACCTGCGCTGCATCGTGCGCGAGCGCATGCTGGATTTCCTGGTGCGCGAGCACGCCTACGCCTTGCCGCTGCTGCGCGCGGAAATCGCGCCGGAGCCAGCACGTGTGTCGCATCCGCCGGTGCGCGCCAGCGATTCGGAGGCGATGCGGTCGCCTGGCGCCGAGGATGGGGCCGCAGCGGCCGCGCCTGCGCCCGGACAACGCGGTGCGGCATAAGCGCATGAAGCGCCGCGCGCTGTTCGCTTGACCGCGCGGCCGCGGTCTCGGCAGCGCAGGCACCGTGATTCACGAATGCCCGGCCGATGGCCGGGCATTCGCGTGTTCAGTTGGGCTGCACTTCCCAGAGCTGGTTGACGTTGCCCAGGCATTCCCACATCTGCGCGATGGCGCCATTGCGCGCGCCGCCAGCGGAGTCGTCCAGGCACTTGCCGTTCAGGTCGCTGCGGATTTCGCCACGGATCCGCCACGCCTGCGCACTCGTGCCGGTGCAGGCGGCCATGCGCACGACGGTGCCGTTCTGGGCGAGGTTCACCGCTTCCAGGCAGTTGCCGCCGTAGCCGACGATCGACCCGTTCTTGCCGAGCTGCCAGACCTGGTTCTTGGTGCCGGTGCAGTCCCAGATCTGCACCGGTGTCCCGGTGGTCACGCCGAATTCCGCCACGTCCAGGCAGCGTCCGGTCGAGACCCGGATTTCGCCGGTTGCGGGAATGTACGACCAGCGCTGGTTGGCGCCGCCGAGGTTGTCCCAGAGCTGCATCCGCGCGCCGTTGCCCGATCCGGCGGCCACCACGTCCAATACCTTGCCGCCGGTGGCGATGAGCGAGGCATTGGTGAAGCGCCAGCCCTGGTTCTCCGTGTTCAGCGATTGATAGAGCTGGAGCGGCGCACCGTTGGCGCGGCTCACGCCGCTGATGTCGAGGACCTTGTCGGTGCCTTCGCCGCGCAGGCTGCGGCTGCCGCGCTGGAACGACCACTTCTGCTGGCGGAACCCGTTGCAGCTCCAGACCTGGACGGGGGAGGCGTTGTCGGTCGCCCCACCCGCGACGTCGAGGCATTTGCCGGAGGGGCCCATGACCTGGCCGGGCGAACTGGAATCGTCCAGCGGCACCACGGTCTGTCGATATTGCACGACGTTCGGCACCGTGGTGAGGAAGGCGCGGGCGTTGTCGGCCTGGTCCTGCACACCGCAGGGTTGCCCGTTGCAGGTGGTGATCGACGGCGACGAGTACACCAGGATCTCGCTTTGCCCGTTGATCGCGTAGGCCATCGTGGTGTGGAAGCTGCCCACGTCGTTGCGATGGCCGAAATTGAAGCCCGGTTCCTGGCCGGTTTCGTGCTGGTGGCCGGAGCCGAGCAGGTGGCCGAACTCATGGGCGAGGGTGCCACGGGTGCAGTAGTAGCCGCCGTCCACGCCATCGGAGATCACCGCGTAGCCCCAGCGCGAATCGGTGCCGCCGGATTGCCAGGCGACACCGCAACTCTGCTGGGCACCATTGAAGCGCCGCACCAGGCCGACCATGTCGGCGCCGAGGCGATCGCGCGCATCGTGCAGCGGCACCAGCGCCGCGGCGGTGGCCTGGCCGACGCCGGTGAGTTCGTTGAGGGTGCCGTCGTTGAGCGTGTTGTCGGGATAGCTCACCTGTACGGTCCCGACCAGCCGGTAGCGCACATTGATGTTGGCGTTGGCGAAGGACAGGTTCGCCGTCTCCACCAGATTGGTGAGCACCGTGTCGATCGCCGTGATGCCGCCGCGATAGTCGCGATAGCCGGGCGTATAGCCGAGCAGCACGTCGATCGTGTTGGTCGAGGTGCTGCCCGCCTGCGCGTTGACCTGCGCCAGGCTGCTGTACCCGGCGATATAGCCCTGCGCAGTGTCGCCCGCGGGCAGTTGGATGACCGCATCGGCGAGCTTCCGCCCATCGGTGCGGCTGCCGGCGGAATGCAGGTCGGCGCTGACGGCTGCCATGATGTAGGGCTTGCCTTCGATCGTGGTGAGCTGGTAGGTCATGCCATCGATGGTGCCCAGCGATCCGAACACCGCGTCCTTGCCGAAGCTGATGACCGCTTCATTGCCCACCGGTTGGCCGTCCACCCGCCCGACCCAGGTCCAGATGCCGCCCTTGGCGTCGCGCCTGCTCAGATAGCTGATTTGCAGGGTCTTTCCGTCGGGCGTCGGCAACGTCATCGTGCCGTCGACGCTGGCCTTGATGGCATGCGCCTCGCTGACGGTGATCGGGTACAGGGCGAACGCGCCGTCGTGTCCGGTCGGGGTGCGGCTGGTATAGCGGATCAGGGCACCGCTGTCTTTCGCATCGAACAGGGCGGCGTGCTGTACGGCGGCCGCAGCCATGGCGGGCGTGCCTGCAGCCAGGGCCGTCAGCTGCTGCCTTGCCCCGTTGGACCCCGCGGTGCCCTTGTCGCCGACCGCACTGCCGCAGGCGCTCAAGCCCGCGCACAACAGTGCCGCCACACTCCACCCCATCGCTTCTGCGAACCGCATTGGAATCCCCCTGTGCCAGTTTCCGCCATCGGCCGGCTGGCCGTCATGGCACGCGTTCCGGACGCGCCCAAACTACGCCAAAACAGCATCGGCAAGTGCGGTCGATTCTGTAGACGAATGAACGCTTTAGCGCAGTGGGAATCGCATTGCGTGAAATGCGTCCATGCGCAGCGTGATGGGCATTAGGGAATCGTGGCGGCCGGCCTGGTGCCAGGCAACATCCAGGCGTTGGGCCAGATCAGGGTAGCGATGCGCTGTGTCGAGCGACACGCTGCGGTAGCGGCGTCCCGTCTCTTGCATCGGGCAATGCGGCTCAGGCCGGAGGATGCCGGCGGCGCCGCACCAGGTCGCGGGCGAGGATGCCCACCACGGCGAGGTTGATCGCCAGCACCGCCCACGACGCCCAGCCGGGGTGGCGCACGATCGCGTAGACGTCGAACGGCAGGTAGATGGCCGCGGAGACGCAGCCCAGCAGCGAGGCCCAGGCCTTGGCGCGCCACAGGCCCCAGGCCTCGATGAGGTGCAGCACGCCGTAGGCGAGCATGCCGGCGGCGGCCAGGTGTACCGCGCCGGGGTTGATCATGGTCAGCAGCGAGGGCAGGGCACCGTGGTCCGGGTCCAGGCTGAAGCGCACGATCAACTTGTCCACCCCCGCGCGCAGCGGGGCCGGACCCATCAGTTCCAGCCCCGTGGCCGCCAACACCGCGAGCAGGCCCTTGCCGGCCTCCAGCAGTGCGATCAGGTGCAGGCCCGGATGCGCGTGCGGATCCGGGTTGTACGCCTTGTCGGCGGCCATGGGCGTGCGCTGCCGCTTAGCCCGCGCGACCGGCGCGCTTGCGCTCGTTTTCGGTCAGGTGCTTCTTGCGCAAGCGGATCTCCTTCGGGGTGACTTCGACCAGTTCGTCGTCCTCGATGAAGTCCAGCGCCTGCTCCAGCGTGTACTTGATCGCCGGGGTCAGCTTGATCGCATCGTCCTTGCCCGAGGCACGCATGTTGGTCAGCGGCTTGGTCTTGATCGCGTTGACGGTCAGGTCGTTGTCCTTGGAGTGGATGCCGACCAGCTGCCCTTCATACACGTTGTCGCCTTCGGCGGCAAACAGGCGGCCGCGCTCTTCCAGCGGGCCCAGCGCGTAGGCGGGAGTGGCGCCCGGCGCGTTGGCGATCATCACGCCGTTCTGGCGCTTGGCGATGGCGCCCTGTTCCTTCGGGCCGTAGTGGTCGAACACGTGGAACAGCAGGCCCGAACCCTGGGTCAGGGTGCGGAACTCGTTCTGGAAGCCGATCAGGCCACGCGCCGGGATCATGTAGTCCAGGCGCACGCGGCCCTTGCCATCCGGCTCCATGTTCTTGAGCTGGCCCTTGCGGATGCCCAGCTTTTCCATCACGCCGCCCTGGTGCTGCTCCTCGATGTCCACCACCAACTGCTCGACCGGCTCCATCAACTGCCCGTCGATCTCCTTGATGATGACTTCCGGGCGCGACACGGCCAGTTCGAAGCCCTCGCGGCGCATGTTCTCGATCAGCACCGACAGGTGCAGTTCGCCGCGGCCGGAGACCAGGAACTTGTCGGCGTCTTCCAGCTGCTGCACCTTCAGCGCCACGTTGTGCACGGTCTCGCGCTCCAGCCGGTCCTTGAGCTGGCGGCTGGTCAGGAACTTGCCGCCGGACAGGTCCTTGTTGCCGGCGAACGGCGAGTTGTTGACCTGGAAGGTCATCGAGATGGTCGGCTCGTCCACGGTCAGCGGCGGCAGCGCCTCGGGGGCTTCCAGCGCGCAGACGGTGTCGGAGATGGTCAGCTCCTGGATGCCGGAGATGGCGACGATGTCGCCGGCCTGCGCGCTGTCCTGCTCGATGCGCTCCAGGCCCAGGAAGCCCAGCACCTGCAGCACCTTGCCCTGGCGCTTCTTGCCTTCGCGGTCGATCACCGCCACCGGCATGTTCTTCTTCAGCACGCCGCGCTGGATGCGGCCGATGCCGATCACGCCGACGAAGTTGTTGTAGTCCAGCTGGCTGATGCGCATCTGGAACGGACCGTCCGGGTCCACGTCCGGCTTCGGCGCGTGCTGCATGATCGCTTCGTACAGCGGGGTCATGTCGCCGTCGCGCACGCTGTCGTCCAGCGAGGCGTAGCCGTTCAGCGCCGAGGTGTAGACGATCGGGAAGTCGAGCTGCTCGTTGGTCGCGCCGAGCTTGTCGAACAGGTCGAACACCTGGTCGATCACCCAGTCCGGGCGCGCGCCGGGGCGGTCGATCTTGTTGACCACCACGATCGGCTTGAAGCCCATCGCGAACGCCTTCTGGGTCACGAAGCGGGTCTGCGGCATCGGGCCGTCCATCGCGTCGACCAGGATCAGCACGGTGTCCACCATCGACAGCACGCGCTCCACCTCGCCGCCGAAGTCGGCGTGTCCGGGGGTGTCGACGATGTTGATGCGGTTGCCCTGCCAGGTGATGGCGGTGTTCTTGGCCAGGATGGTGATGCCGCGTTCCTTTTCCTGGTCGTTGCTGTCCATCACGCGCTCGGCCAGCACCGTGCGCTCGGACAGGGTGCCGGACTGCTTCAGCAGGCAGTCGACGAGGGTGGTCTTGCCGTGGTCGACGTGGGCGACGATGGCGATATTGCGAAGATTTTCGATGGACATGCGAAAGGGGGCCAGCCGGCGCCAGGAGGAAGGAAAGGAAGCCACCTAGTATACCCGGATCCCGTGGCGCCTGCCGGCGCCCGGCGGCGGTGGGCCGGGCGGGCCCGTTCAGGCGCCGGCGGCGGGCGCGGGCGAAGCCTGAACAAGGCGCCGTGTATCCTATGCGCCCCTCATGACGCTCCCGTTTCCAAGGAATCCCATGTCCCTGATCGCCCATTTCGACACCGCCCGCGGCCCGATCAAGATCGAGCTGTATCCCGACAAGGCCCCGCTGACCGTGGCCAACTTCGTGAACCTGGCCAAGCGCGGCTTCTACGACGGGCTGAACTTCCACCGCGTGATCGCCGACTTCATGATCCAGGGTGGTTGCCCGGAAGGCTCCGGCCGCGGCGGCCCGGGCTACCGCTTCGAGGACGAGACCAACAACGGCGTGCGCCACGAGCGCGGCGTGCTGTCCATGGCCAATGCCGGCCCCAGCACCAACGGCAGCCAGTTCTTCATCACCCACACCGCCACCCCGTGGCTGGACGGCAAGCACACCGTGTTCGGCAAGGTGCTCGAGGGTCTGGATGTGGTCGACAGCGTCGCCCAGGGCGACGTGATCAACAAGATCACCATCGAAGGCGACGCCGACGCGGTGCTGGCGGCCAAGGCCGACCGCGTCGCCGAGTGGAACCGCACCCTCGACGCCTGATCCGGCGCTGTCCGCGCGACCGGTCCTGCGGCCGGGCGCGCGGAGCCTGCGTGCTACCATTTTCCCGATTGATTGCCGCACCCGACCGCCGATGACGATGCGCCCCCTTGTGTTGTGCCTGCTGCTGCTCGTTATCGGCAGCGGCGTGCATGCCTGGTGGCGCAGCGCGGACCCGGCGCCGTCGGCCGCACTGGCCGCGGGCGACCCGCGGCGGCTGACCGGCGACGACGGCATCGTCATGCTCGCCGCCGACTGGTGCGGCTACTGCCGCCGGCAACAGGCCGATTTCGCCCGCGCCCAGGTCCGCTACACGGTCCTGGACGTGGAGCAGGAGGCCGGCCGCCAGGCCGCCGCCGCGCTGGGCCTGGAAGGCGTGCCGATCACCGTGATCGGCCAGCACGTGGTCGAAGGCTACGACACCGCCGCCCTGGACCTGCACCTGCAGCAGCTGGGCTATCGCGTCTACTGATCCACCCCACCCACTTTCTTAGCAGAGGAATCCCCCATGAAAGCACCCGTTCGTGTTGCCGTGACCGGCGCCGCCGGCCAGATCGGTTATGCCCTGCTGTTCCGCATCGCCTCCGGCGAAATGCTGGGCAAGGACCAGCCGGTGATCCTGCAGTTGCTGGAACTGCCGATGGAGAAGGCCCAGGCCGCGCTGAAGGGCGTGATGATGGAGCTGGAAGACTGCGCGTTCCCGCTGCTGGCCGGCATGGTCGGCACCGACGACGCCGAAGTGGCGTTCAAGGACGCCGACATCGCCCTGCTGGTCGGCGCGCGTCCGCGCGGCCCGGGCATGGAGCGCAAGGACCTGCTACTGGAGAACGCCAAGATCTTCACCGCGCAGGGCGCGGCGCTGAACAAGGTGGCCAAGCGCGACGTCAAGGTGCTGGTGGTCGGCAACCCGGCCAACACCAACGCCTACATCGCCATGAAGTCGGCGCCGGACCTGAACCCGAAGAACTTCACCGCGATGCTGCGCCTGGACCACAACCGCGCGCTGAGCCAGCTCTCGCTCAAGCTCGGCAAGCCGGTCGGCGGCATCGAGAAGCTGGTGGTGTGGGGCAACCACAGCCCGACCATGTACCCGGACTACCGCTTCGCCACCGCCGACGGCGCCTCCATCGCCGACGCGATCAACGACCAGGAATGGAATGCCGGCACCTTCATCCCGACCGTGGGCAAGCGCGGCGCGGCGATCATCGAAGCGCGCGGCCTGTCCTCGGCCGCCTCGGCCGCCAACGCCGCCATTGACCACGTGCGCGACTGGGTGCTGGGCAGCAACGGCAAGTGGGTGACGATGGGCGTGCCGTCCGACGGCTCCTACGGCATCCCGGAAGGCGTGATCTTCGGGTTCCCGGTCACCACCGAGAACGGCAGCTACACCATCGTCAAGGATCTGCCGATCGACGACTTCAGCCAGAAGTACGTCGACAAGACCCTGGCCGAGCTGGAAGAAGAGCGCAGCGGCGTGGCCCACCTGCTGGGCTGATCGCCAACGCGATCGCGTCGTCACGGAACGCCGGGCACCGCCCGGCGTTTCGCGTTCTGGGAGCCCGACATGATGAATCTGATCCACTGGCGGCTGTACGTCGCCGTCGTCGAGTGCGGCAGCATCAGCGCTGCCGCCGCGCGCTGCGGCATCACCCAGTCCGGCGCCAGCCAGGCCATCGCGCAGATGGAACACGTGCTGGGCGCGGCGCTGCTGCTGCGCGAGCGCGGGCGGGTCCGACCGACCCCGTTCGGGATGCAGGCGCTGGCGCATGCGCGGGCGATGCTGGCCGAACTGGGGCAGATCCAGGCCCTGGCCAGGGCGGAGCGTGCACCGGGGGCGGCCTCGCTGCGGGTGGCCGGCTTCGCCTCGTCGCGGCCGTGGCTGGCGCCGCGCCTGCGCGCGTTCGAGCGGGCGCATCCGGATGCCAGCGTGGTCTGGCTGGAAGGCAGCGACGAGGAGGTCGAGGCCTGGCTGGCGGCGGGCACGGTCGACCTGGGCGTGGTGCTGGATCCGGCGCCGGAGCGCGACGCCACGGTGTTCGGCCGCGATGAATGGCTGGCGGTGCTGCCGCCGGCGCTGGCGCGTCCGCAGGCGCGCGACATCGCCCTGGCGGAACTGCTGGCGCTGCCGTTCGTGCTGGCCACCGGCGGCTGCTGGCTGCACGCGCAGCGCCTGGCCGAACGCGCCGGGCTGGCGATTGCCGACCTGCGCCTGCAGGTGCGCGACTGGTCCAGCGCCTGGGCGCTGGTGCGCGATGGCGCGGGCGCCAGCCTGCTGCCGGCGTCGGTGCTGCCGGCCGAGCGCGACGGCGTGCAGGTGCTGCCCTTGCAGCCGCGGCTGCAGCGCCGCTTCGCGTTGGTCGCCGCTGCGCAACCGGCACCGGCCGCGCTGCAGTTGCGCGCGTTCCTGGAACAGGCCATCAGCGGCGCTACTGACCCGCACTGACATTCTTGTTTCTCTACAGGCCGCCATGCCGCGCACACTGCGCGCGCCGACTGTCCGGCGCCCCTGCGAGACGTTCCGATGCTCCTCTATGCCGCTCCTGGCGCCTGTTCCCTGGCGCCGCACATCGTGCTGCGCGAACTGCAGCTGCCGTTCCGGCTGGTGCGCGTGGACCGCCGCAGCAAGCGCACCGACGAGGGCGGGGATTACCTCGCGATCAACCCCAAGGGCTACGTGGCGGCGCTGCAACTGGACGACGGCCAGGTGCTGACCGAAGGGCCGGCGATCCTGCTGTACCTGGCCGATCGCTGTCCGCAGGCGGCGCTGGCGCCACCCGCACCCGCAGACGCGTTGCCGCGCTATCGCCTGTACGAGTGGCTGGCCTTCATCAACAGCGAACTGCATGCCGGCAGCGTGCCGCTGTTCGATGCCGCGCTGGCGCCGGAGCGGCGCACCGCGGTCGCCGCCCGGCTGCTGCAGCGCTATGCCCATGCCGAGGCGGCGCTGCGCACGCAGCCGTACCTGCTGGGCGAGCGCTTCGGCGTGGCCGATGCCTATCTGTTCACCGTACTCGGCTGGCTGCCGCGGTTCGGCCTGTCGCTGGACAGGTACCCGGCGTTGGCCGCCTACCTCGCACGCATCGCGCAGCGTCCCAGCGTGGTCGCGGCGCTGGCCGCCGAGCAGACGTTGGCGCCGGCCTGAGCGCGGCGCGCGGGCGGGCAGGCCATGACCTTCGGCGCTCGGCCGCGGCGCGGCGGCCGTGCTAGGTTGCCGGGGTCATTCGAAAGGGGATTTCGACAATGCTCATGCCGTTCCGCTGGATCGGCGTGCTGGCGCTCGCCAGTGCGTTGCCCGCTACCGCCCATGCCGCCGCCGACAGCGGGTATCGGCAACCGCCCGAGCCGCTGCTCGGCGTGATGCGCGCCCCGCTCAATCCGTCGCCGCGGCTGGATCCGACCGGCCGCACCCTGTTGCTGGTGGAACGCCAGGCCTACCCGCCGATCGCGCGCGTCGCCGAGCCGTACCTGAAGCTGGCCGGGGTGCGCGTGGAACCGCGCACCCATGCCCGCCACGACATGTCCAACGGTTACGGCATCCGCGCCTGCCTGGACGGCTTCAGCCTGGTCGACGTGGCCAGCGGCAAGCAGACCGCGGTGACCCTGCCGGCCGGCGCCTGCCCGGCGCAGCCGGTGTGGTCGCCGGACGGGCGCCGCTTCGCCTTCAACAACACCGCGGCCGACCGCGTCGAGCTGTGGCTGGGCGACGTCGCCACCGGTGCGGTGCGCCGCATCGACGGCGTGCAGCTCAATCCGGTGCTGGGCGGCGAGATCCAGTGGCTGGGCGGCAGCGACACGCTGCTGGTGCGTGCGGTGCCGCAGGATCTGGGGCCGGCGCCGGTGAAGGCGGCGGTGCCGCCGGGGCCGGAGGTGAAGGAAGCGATCCGCGGCAAGGGCGAGAGCAGCACCTACGAGGCCCGCGACACCCTGTCCAGCCCGGAGGACGAGGCGCAGTTCACCTACTACGCCACCTCGCAACTGGTCACCGTGGACGCCGCCAGTGGCAAGCTGCGCACGGTCGGCAAGCCGGCGGTGTACTCGGTGGTCGACGGTGCGCCGGACGGCCGCCACGTGCGCGTGGAGCGCTTGCAGCGCCCGTATTCCTACGTCACCACCTACGGCCGCTTCGCCCACGACGTGGCGGTGCTGGATCTGGCCGACGGCAGCGAGCGGGTGCTGGCGAACCTGCCGGTGGCCGACCGGGTGCCGGTGCACGGGGTGCCGACCGGGCCGCGCGCCTACAGCTGGCGCGCCAATCAGCCGGCGACGCTGGTGTGGGCCGAGGCGCTGGACGGCGGCGACTGGAAGACGAGCGTTCCTGCCCGCGACAAGCTGCTGACCCTGGCGGCGCCGTTCACCGGCAAGCCGCGCGAACTGGCCAAGGTGACCCAGCGCTACGCCGGCCTGAGCTGGTTCGCGCAGGGTGGCCAGGTGCTGCTGGACGAGGACGACGAGAACCGCCATTGGCGCCGCACTACGCTGCTCGACGCCGACCGCCCCGGCAGTGCCGGGCGGGTGCTGTTCGACCTGTCCACGGACGACCTTTACGCCGATCCCGGCACGCCCGAGCTGCGCCGCCTGGCCAACGGCGAGTACGTGCTGCGCGAGGACAACGGTGCGCTGTTCCTGAGCGGGCAGGGCGCGACTCCGGCCGGCGACCGGCCGTTCCTGGACCGCTACGACCTGGCGAGCGGCAAGACCCAGCGCCTGTTCCGCAGCGGCACCGACGTGGACGAGGCCTTCGCCGGGTTCGCCGGCGACGACACCACCCGCCTGCTCACCTGGAGGCAGTCGCCGAGCGACCCGCCGAACGTGTACCTGCGCACGCTGGGCCAGCCGCAACCGGCCGCGGCAGTCGGCGAGGCGGTGGTCGCCTCCACCCTGGCGCCGGTGACCCGCTTCCCCGACCCGACTCCGGTGGTACGGCAGATCAAGAAGCGCCTGGTGACCTACAAGCGCAAGGACGGCGTGGAGTTGTCCTTCACCCTGTACACGCCGCCCGGCTACAAGGAAGGCACGCGGGTGCCGGCGATCCTCTACGCCTATCCGCTGGACTACGCCGATGCGTCCAAGGCCGGCCAGGTCAGCGGCGCCAACGACCGCGACTTCACCCGCCTGCATTCCTATCAGCTGCTGTTGCTGGCGGGTTACGCGATCATCGACGATGCCGCATTCCCGATCGTCGGCGACCCCAAGACCGCCTACGACACCTATCTGCAGCAGCTGGTCGACAACGCCCAGGCGGCGGTGGACAAGGCGGTGGAGTTGGGCGTGGTCGACCGCGACCGCATCGGCGTCACCGGGCACAGCCACGGCGCGCTGATGGCAGCCAACCTGCTGGCGCACACCGACCTGTTCCGCGCCGGCGTGGCCACCAGCGGCAGCTACAACAAGACCCTGACCCCGTTCGGCTTCCAGAACGAGCGGCGGTCGTTCTGGGCCGCGCCGGAGGTATATGCGCAGGCCTCGGCGTTCTTCCACGCCGACAAGATCAACGAACCGCTGCTGCTGGTGCACGGCATGGACGACGCCAACCCCGGCACCGAGACCACCCAGGCCCCGCGCATGTTCCAGGCCATCCGCGGCCTCGGCGGCACCGCGCGGCTGGTGCTGCTGCCGTTCGAACCGCACTGGTACACCGCGCGCGAGTCCAACGAGGACGTGGTGGCGGAAATGCTGGAGTGGTTCGACCGCTACGTGAAGCAGGCGCCGCCGCGTGCGGCGGCGGAGACCGCGGCGGCACAGAAGCAATAACGCGACGACCTGGGAGCGCACGATGAAATTGCGTTTTCTTTGCGCGCCAGTGCTGCTGGCGCTCACCGCATGCGGCGCCGTCGACACGGTGAAGAATGCGTACGCGCATTCGCAGGAAGTGGCGGCCGACCTGGAGAAATCGGTCGGCAGCAAGCCCGCGGTCGGCTTCAACTGGGCGAACGGCTCGCTGGTCCAGGTTACGGTCAACTTCCAGGGCGTGCCGCACAAGCCGCTGGCGCAGATCGTGCAACTCAGCAAGGATTCGGTCGCCACGCGCTTCGAGCAGGCGCCTGGGAATGTGGTGGTGACGTTTACGGTGCCGGGGAAGTAGGTCCGTCTCCGGCGATTCGTCCAGCCGACGCCGCGTTGCGGCGCGGCTAGATCCAGGCGTGAGGCGAGCCATGTCCAGTCCCTGCTACCCCGGTACAACGACACCTGTTCGTCGTGGCGACCTGGTCAAGTGGCGCAATGACGAACGTCCGTCGCGAGTGCTCTTTGTCATCAGCACCGACGACTTTCCACCCGAAGAAGACGTCGCATCAAGAGCGTGGTTCCGGTCGGAGTTCGGCGAAGGCATCATGATCGACACGCCGACCGCGGGTTGGGTGCTCGAATCGGAAGACTGTGCGAACCTGGAATTGGTGCATGCGGTCGATGAGCGCGCCTGACGAAGCGCGCCCGAGCCGAGGTGTCTCGCAGCAATGGTGAATCGTGGTGAAGGAACTTTGCATGCATCGCACTGATGACGCGGTTGAGATCGAGCGACTTGTCAACGTGTTGGTCCCAGAAGGGTATTTCGCATACTGCAGGTGGGATGGCACGGTGCCGCTCTTGTTCGCGCTCGGCGAAAAGAAGACGCACTCGGTGGATGTGCGGCGTCGTGAGCGGCACGTGGCCGTGCATTACTGGTTCGGGTATCCCGACGACGACTTCATTCGCGAAGAACGATTCCAGACCTTCGCCGAGACGCTGGCGCCGGTGAGGGCTTGGCTCGCCAGGGATCCAGGGATACCCCGAGCTGACACGGCGTCGCGGCAGCTTCGTTCAAGGGTTTGACAGCGCGCGCTGCGCTGGAGCTGGATCCGCGTTGTCCGTCTAGGCCCCGTTCGACCAAGGTCGGAACGACGCCCTCCCCGCCGAAGGACTATGCTCGGAGCCGGTGCACCGGCCTTGGGAGGGGCGGCATGGACTACGCGACGCTGTACCGACGTTCGATCGAGCGGCCCGAAGAGTTTTGGGCCGAGCAGGCCAGGGCGATCCACTGGGAGCGCCTGCCGCAGACGATCCTGGAGTACGACACGCCGCCGTTCCGGCGCTGGTTCGCGGGCGGCCTGACCAACCTGTGCCACAACGCGGTCGACCGGCACCTGCCGGCGCGCGCCGCGCAGTTGGCGCTGGTCGCGGTGTCCAGCGAAACCGGGCAGACCCAGGAAATCACCTATGCGCAGCTGCACCGCGAGGTCAACGCCTTTGCCGCGGTGTTGCAGCGGCTGGACGTGCAGCGCGGCGACCGCGTGGTCATCTACATGCCGAACATGGCCGAGGCGGTGTACGCGATGCTGGCCTGCGCGCGCATCGGCGCGGTGCACTCGGTGGTGTTCGGCGGCTTCGCCGCGCACAACCTGGCGCTGCGCATCGACGATGCGCGGCCCAAGCTGCTGATCGCCGCCGACGCCGGCAGCCGCGGCGGCAAGCGCATTCCCTACAAGCCGCTGGTCGATGCGGCGTGCGCCGAAGCCAGCGCGCCGCCGCCGAAGGTGCTGATCGTCTCGCGCGGGCTGGATCCGGCGCAGCCGCGCGTGCCCGGGCGCGACGTCGACTACGCCGAGTTGCGTGCCGACGTCGGCGATGCGCAGGTGCCGGTGGTGTGGCTGGAATCCAACGAACCCAGCTACCTGTTGTACACCTCCGGCACCACCGGCAAGCCGAAGGGCGTGCAGCGCGATGTCGGCGGGCATGCGGTGGCGCTGGCGCTGTCGATGCGCACGGTGTTCGACTGCGGCCCCGGGCAGGCCATGTTCTCCACCTCCGACGTGGGCTGGGCGGTGGGGCATTCGTACAACGTGTACGGTCCGCTGATCGTCGGTGCGACCTCGCTGTTGTACGAAGGCCTGCCGGTGCAGCCGGATCCGGGTGTGTGGTGGGCGCTGTGCGAGAAGTACCGGGTGCGCACCATGTTTTCCTCGCCCACCGCGATCCGCGTGCTGAAGAAACATCCGGCGCGCTACCTGCGCGAGCGCGACCTGAGCGCGCTGCGCTATCTGTTCCTGGCCGGCGAGCCGCTGGACGAGCCGACCGCGCTGTGGATCGGCGAGGCGCTGGGCAAGCCGGTGATCGACAACTACTGGCAGACCGAGACCGGCTGGCCGGTGCTGACCCTGCTGCCGGGCGTCGAACTGCGGCCGGTCAAGCCGGGATCGCCGGGCTTTCCCAATCTCGGCTATCGCACGCGTATCGTCGACGAACACGGCGTGGAGGTGCCGGCCGGGCGCAAGGGCGTGCTGGTGATCGAGCCGCCGTTGCCGCCGGGCTGCATGACCACGGTGTGGAACGACGACGCGCGCTTCCTGCGCAGCTACTTCAGCCACTTCGACACGCTGCTGTACAGCTCGCTGGACTGGGCGATCCGCGACGAGGACGGCTACACCTTCATCCTCGGCCGCACCGACGACGTGATCAACGTCGCCGGGCATCGGCTGGGCACGCGCGAGATCGAGGAAGCCATCGCCGGCCACGCCGACGTGGCCGAAGTGGCGGTGATCGGCATGCACGACGAGTTGAAGGGGCAGGTGCCGGTGGTGTTCGCGACGCTGAAGCAGGCTGCGCCGGATGCCGCGGCGGTGGTCGAGGAACTGCGCCAGTGCGTGGTGCAGCGTCTTGGCGCGGTGGCGCGTCCGGCGCAGGTGTATCTGGTGCAGGCACTGCCGAAGACGCGCTCGGGAAAGCTGTTGCGGCGTTCGTTGCAGGCGCTGGCCGAGCAGCGCGATCCTGGCGATCTGTCGACGCTGGACGATCCCAGCGCGCTGGAGGAGATCCGTCGCGCCTTGCGCAGTTGACGTCGACGTGCGACGCCGGCGCAGACGCGCCGGCGTTCGCAGCGCCGATCAGCTCAGCTCTTCGGCCTGCAGCGCCGCCTGCACCTGCGGGTCCGCGGACATGCGTTCGAAATGCAGCTGCAGATTGGGTCCGAGCGCGATCTGCTGCGCGCGCGCCCAGCGCAGGGTGACGAACAGGTACGCATCGGCGATGGAACGGCGCGCGCCGCCCAGCCAGGTCTGCTGTTCCAGCGCAGCTTCCACGCGCGCGTACAGCGTGCGCACGCGTTCGCGCGCATGTTCCTGGGTGCGGGCGATCACCGCGGCATCGTCGAGATAGCGGGTGCTGCCGAACAGCGGATGGAACGCGGGATGCAGATCGGCGTTGAGGAAGGCCAGCCAGCGCTGCACTTCGGCGCGACTGCGCGGGCTGCCGTCGCCGGTCAGGTGTGCGTCGGGCGCGAGGTCGGCGATGTAGTTGAGGATCGCCGAGTTCTGGGTGAGCACCCAGTCGTCCATCTGCAGCGCGGGCACCGCGCCGGCCGGATTGATCGCCAGATACGCGGGCCCCTTCATCGCGGCGGCGTCGAGCAGCTTCAGTTCGAACGGCAATCCGGCCCAGCGCAGCGCGATGTGATCGGCCAGCGAACAGGCGCCGGGCTTGGAATAGAGTTTCATGGCAGGCAGTTCCGCATCAGTCAGGACGGCAGAGCGTACCTGCTGCGCGGGGCGCTTGGCGATCAACGCGCCATGCATGGCACGCGGGAGCCTGCGTCAGGACATGCCTGCGCGGTGAACGCTTACGACGCGTTGCGCGGGCGCAGCTTCTGCACGCGATAGAACGTGTGGTCGCCGATGGTCGCGACCTGGTAGGCATTGCGCCAGCTCGGGCTGGCGATCGCGTGCGCGGCGAAGTGGCTGGCGCCGGGCACGATCTCCTTGCGCTGGCCCTGCGGCAACGCCCAGTTGCGCTCGGCGTCGAAGGAGACCTTGACCGCATCGGCCCAGGCGTCGTCGTTCTTCAGTTCCGTTCCCGGCTTCACCAGGCCCGGCGCGAACTGCTTGCGTGCGGTGACCACCTCGCACATGGAATCGCCCCACAGGCCGCTGTCCAGGCGGCGCAGTGCGACTTCGGCGACGGCTTGTTGTCCGCGCAGGGTTTGGTCGCGCGCTTCCAGGTACACGGTGGTGCTGAGGCAAAGCGAATCGGCAGCGGGTTGCGGCAACAATTGCGACAGCCAGAGAATCCAGGCCAGTTTCATCGTACTCCTTGCTCCGTATGGGCCGTGGTCGTGGCGCTGCGCCGGAGTGGCGCGGCAAGCGATGCGGCTTGGCGTCATGGGGAGGCGGCCTGTCACGGGCCGCCCGGGTGCCGGCAATCTGAAGTCCGGCGGGACCCGCCAAGATGGGCGGATCGGAAGAGGGGCGCACAATAGGCGCCGCTTCCCGAATCGCAACTGAACCCCGTCCCTTGACAGGGTTCACATCTCGCTTTGCGGCAATGCCGTCGCGTCTGGCTGCGCGACGGCATGGTGCAGTGCCGCAACGGAGGACATCACACTCAGGAAAATTGTTTGCGCTGCATCAGCATCGCGTACACCTTCACCACCGGATCGGCGTGTCCGCTCAATTGCGCCAGGCGTTGGTCGCGATCGGGCCAGCGTTGTGCCTGCTCCGCGACTACGCGCAGATCGCCGAACCAGGTGTCGTGATCGCGTGCGTAGTAGGGGCCGCTCAGCAACGCGGCAAGCAGGCGCATGCCGCGGTCGCGCGCCGCGCCGGCCGGCGCGTACTCGAGATAGCGCAGCAGCTCGCGCAGGCGCGCGCGCTGCACGCGGCCGCTGTCGTCGCTGGCTGCGGCCTGCTGCAGCGCGCCGCGGTCGAGCTGGTCGAGGAATTCCACTGACGCTTTTTCGATGGCGGCATCGCCTGCACTGGCGGTGGGGTCCAGCAATTGCGCGCGGATGTTGTAGCCCGCCTGGCGGATCAACGAAATCGCATCCGCATCGACCGTCATCGCGGGCACCGGCGGCGCCGGCATGATGCGTTCGGCCGGCACGTCGGCGACGAAGCGCTGCTCCAGCAGCCAATGGTCGCCGAGCACGCTGGACGCACAGCGGGTCTGCGCCAGATGCGCGGCGACATAACCGCGGTAGGCGCCATGCAGGCGCTCGCGCAGCGCAGGGTCGGACACTTGTTGCAGCAGCAGTGGCATGTCGCCGGCCACGCTCAGCTCGGTGGCAGTGAAACCGGCATCGTCGCCGCGGATGCGCTCGAACATGCGCACCAGGCTGTCGGCGAGCTGTGCCTGTCCGGCGCTGTCCAGCGGCGCAGCGGCGAGCGCCATCTTCAGCGCCGGGGCGGTGTCGGTTTCGTGTTGCGCCGCGTCCACGCGTGCGGCGAGCGCACTGGCGCGCGCTGCCGGTTGTGCCGGCTGCAGTGCGCTGGCCAACGCATAGGTCGGGCTGGGATCGTCGAGATAGTCCGCATCGCAACTGCCAGCGTGCGGCGTCGGCAGCGCGGCGAACAACGCCTGCGCCTGCGCCTGCGCCTGGGTGGCGCGTTGTTCGGCGCGCGTCTGCAGCGTCAGTTGATCCAGGCCGGCGGTGCGCGGCGTCCGCAACTCGTTGTCGCGCTCTTCGTCGATGCTGCCGACGCGGGCCAGGCCAGGCATATGCCGTTGCGCGCGCTCGGCCAGTGCCACGGCCTGTTGTGTCAATCGTTGTGCGGCAGCGGCGCGATCGCCGTCGGCTGGCAGATCGGTGGATGCAGCTAGACGCAGCAGCACATCGGCCTGGAAGTCGGCCGGCAGCGCCTGCGCCGCGGCCAGCACCACGCTGGCGGGTGGCCCGGGCACGGCGCTGCCGTTCACCAAAGCGGCGCCTGTGGGCAACGGGGTCTGCGCGTTTGCTGGGCCGGCGTGCGGGTGCGTTGCGAGCGAGTCGGGCGCTGCGGTTTGCGCGCTGTGGGCGGTGGCCGCGCGTTGCAGCAGCGGCACGCACGCGCCGGCGACCAGCAGCGCGAGAAGCAGATGGCGGGGACGTGTGGCGGAACGCATGGGAACTCCTGAAGGCGGGCGACGGACTGCACGGCGCATGGGCGCCGTGCAGGGCCGGGGAGCGCACTCCCCGGCGCGACCATCCAGTGGTCAGTTGTAGCGCGCGGTGTTGCGCGGCACGTTGGCGCGAATCACGCCGAGCGGATCGTCGGTGATGATGCTGGTGAAGCCGGCGGTGACCTGCGCGCGGAAGTCCGGACGGTCGTCCGCGGTCTCGTTGCCGAAGTACTTGGTTTTCGTCAGGTAGTCGTCCAGCGACGCACAGCAGGTGCCGTTGCTGCGCACATAGTGCTGGCCGTCATGGCTGCTGAGGCGGTACTCGGGCACCGGCGAGAACGCACCGATCGCCTGCTTCTGCGCCTGGTTCGCGGCCAGCAGTTCGGCAGTCGGATCGCCGCGGCGCGGCTGCTTGTTGCCGATCTCCAGCCAGGCGAACCCGCTCTGCTTGCGCACTTCGGTGATCCAGGCGCTGACCCGGCACTGCGGCGTGTTGGGCGCGGTGAAGCCGCACAGGCCGACGTAGTTGTCGGCGATCCTGTCCATGTCGCCCGCATAGACGGTCGGGGCGAACGGGACGCCCTTGGTGAAGCGGGTGATGTCGCTGGGCGTCCTCGGCAGCAGCGAGGCGCTGAACTTCAGCACCACCTGGTTCTGCATCTTGAACGCATTGACCTGGTCGGCCGCGCGCGACACCGCGTCCAGCGACTTCAGGTCCAGCACCACCACCATGTGGTTGGCGTAGTGGCTCACCGCGTCCAGTGCGATGCCCAACGAGGCCGGATGGTCGTTGGTCTTGGCGAAGTTCTTGTCGCGCAGGTACATGTTGATCAGATCATGGCTGCTCAGGGTGCTGATGTCCGGATTCCAGCCCGACGGATTGGCGGCCGGCTGGAAGATGTTGAAGCCGGGGGTGTGATCGATGACGCGGCCGGCGTTCTGGTCGTGGAACAGCCAGAGGACGCCATCGGACGCCTGCTTGACGTCCAGTTCGATCGCTTCGATGTTCTCGTTGTAGGTATCGAGGATCGAGCAGGTGGAGTTCTCGGCGCAGCCGTTGCCGACCAGGCCGCGATGCGAGATCACCACGACGTCGGCGTGATTGCCCTGGTAGGGATTCTTCATCACGTTGAGGATGTGTTCCGGGTTCCAGTTGCTGGCGGCCGACGCCATGCCGGACAGCGCCGTCAGCGACGCGCAGGCCAGCGCCAGGGCGAGAACCTTGGCGGGTTTCTTGGGCAGTTTCATGTGCTCTCTTCCGTTCGGGGTTGATGGAATGAAATGAAGCAGGCGCAACGCACTGCAAGCGACGGACGCATGGGCGTGTCGTCTGCAGCGCAATGCTCGAAGCGACGGGCATCGTCCTGGCGTTGCATGCCACCCGTCTGAAACTGAACTCCTGGCGACGCCCCGCGTGGGCCACCGCGTGGCGTCGCCGGGATTTGGACCGAGGCCGGCTACCGCGGCGTGTCCGCGCCGTGCAGGTAGCGTTGCAATGCCAACGGTTCGTCGGTTTGGATCATGCTGACGCCATGCTTGCGCAGCCCACCCCATATCTCGGCCGGATCGCGCAGCGCGCGCTGGTCGGTGTAGTTGGCCGACAGCCGCATCGGCCTGCCGCTGGCGATGTCGTTGGTCATGGTGTTGACGAACAGGCGCGTGTGCGGCGCCAGTTCGCGTTGCGCGATGTCCAGCACCGCCGGGTCGTCGAACATCAACTGCACCACCGCCGGCCGCAACGCGGCGGCGCGGCGCAGGGCCTGCTCGGGCGGCAGCGTCGACGCACGCTGCAGGTACAGCGCCTGCACCGCGATGTCGGCCTTGCGCGCGCGCTGCAGCACCGCTGCGGGCACGTCCAGCGGTACGTTGAGCAGCACGTCGCGTTGCGCGCCGGCCGCCTCCACCGCGTCGATCACCTGGTCCAGTGCCGCGGCCTTGATGTCCAGGTTTACCAGCACCTTGCCGCGCGCCACGGCCAGCGCCTGCGCCAGCGTCGGCGGATGCCGCGCGGTGAGGGTGCTGTCGCGCCCGCCGCCCCGGCTGCGCACGCGCAAGGCGGCGATCTGCGCGGCGTCCAACTCGGCCACCGCGCCATGCCCGTCGGTGGTGCGGTCCACGGTGTCGTCGTGCATCAGCACCAGCGCGCCGTCGCGGCTGGTGCGCACGTCGATCTCGACCATGTCCACGCCGCGCGCGATGCATGCGGCGATGCCGTCCAGCGTGTTCTCGGACGCGAACGTCCAGCAGGCGCGGTGCGACACCACCAGCGCCGGCCCGTGCGGGTCGCGCAGGCGCTCGGGCAGGCTCGGCGTCGCCGCCAGGGCCAGTATCGGCAGCGACAGCGCTGCGCTCATCAGCATTCCTCGGCAGCGCATGCTCACCACCTCCAGGTCAGCGACGCGTTGTAGTTGCGGCCGAAGATCGGCCGTGCGTAGATCGCGTCGGCGGTGCCCTGGCCGGACAGCGTGTCCACGCGCGCATTGCCTTCGGTCAGGCCGAGCGCATTGCTGACGTTGGCCGCGTGCAGCTGCAGTTCCAGGTGCGCGCTCAGCCGCGCGAACAGGCCCAGGTCGTAGGTGGTGTAGGCGGGCAGGGCGGTGGCGTTGGTGTAGTCCACGTAGCGCTGGCCCATGCGATAGGCGGTGGCCGACAGTTCGACCGGTCGGCCGTCGATGTCGACGTACAGGGTCGGGCTGAGCGAGGCCATGAACTTGGGAATGCGCGAGATCTGCTTGCCGTCCAGGTCGCCGTAGCTGAGGCCGGTGGTCGCGTTGCTCAGGCCGCGCGTCTGCGGATTCTGCAGCGTGGCCGAGCCGGTGATGCCGAACAGCGGCGACGGTCGCCAGGTGAACTCCGATTCCAGGCCCAGGGTGCGGGTCTTGCCGACCAGCGCCAGGCTCTGCACCGCGCCGCTGCCGTCGAGGACGATGGCGCTGATCGACAGATCGTTGAAGCGGCTCCAGAAAGCCACCGTGGAGAACGAGAAGCTGTCGCCGAAGCTGCCGCGCAGGCCGGCCTCGGCCTGGTCGATGTCGGTGACGTCGGCGTTCTGGGTCTGGTAGACGTTCTGCAGCCGCGGCAGACGCTGCGACTGCGTGTAGCGGGCGAAGGTCTGCAGCTGCGGGGTGAGCGCGAACTCGGCACCGAGCGTCCACTGCGTGGCGTGGCGATGATCGGTGCGCGGACTGAACGCGCCGCTGAGGCCGCCGACGTTGTCGTCGGCCAGCGTGGTCGGATCGCCGAGATTGCGCGTGGTGGTGGCGTAGACGCCGCCGTTGGCGTTGTAGCGGGTGTAGCGCACGCCGGCATCCAGGCCGAGGCGGCCGAGGCGTACCGAATCCCACAGGTACGGCGACAGATAGGTGCCGTTGGCGAAGCCGCTGGTGACGCCGTTGCCGTAGCGCACGAAGCCGTTCTGGGTGACCGAACCGACCACGTTGCCGGCGGCGTCGTAGGCCAGCACGTCCAGACGCTGCGCGTTGTTCTGCAGCGTGGTCAGCACCGTGTTCTGCAGCCGGTCCTGGCGGTACTCGAAGTGCTGCACGTTGAGGCCGGCGGTGAGCGTGTGCTGGCCCAGCGCGGTGTCGTCGAACGCCTTGCTCAGGCGCAGGTCGTCGGACAGCGTGCGCAGATGGGTGCGCGCATTCCACAGGCCGCTCTCCAGCACCAGGCCGTCGGCCGCGGCCGGATCGTAGGCGGCGCCGTTGCGGGTGGTGACGTAGCCGACCCGCGCCACCCGCGCGCCGAAGCCGTTGCGCGCACGGCCGAGTTGCGTGTTGAGGTAGGCGCCGGCGTCGTAGGGCGCGGCGCCGGAGAACAGTGCGGTGTAGTCCACCTCCGCATCGACGAAGCGCATGCGGTTGTTGAGGGTCAGGCCGTCGCCCAGGTCCCATTCCAGGTGCGTGCCGAGTTGCTTGACCTTGTTGTGGATGCCGTCGGCCAGGTCCAGGTCGCGCGCCAGCGATGTAGTGCCGTCGAATGTCAGGGCCGTGGTATGGCGCAGGTCGTTGGACAGCAGCGTGCCGTCCAGCGGGTCGATCAGCGCCGACAGCGATTGCGCCGGATTGCGCGGGTCGGCCAGTGGGATCGGGTTGTAGAAGGCGGTGCGGTCGTTGAGGTACTTGGCGTCGACGTCGAGGACCGCATCGCCCATCAGGAAGGTCAGGTTGC
Organism: Xanthomonas sp. NCPPB 3174; assembly: GCF_056725205.1. Taxonomy (NCBI): domain Bacteria; kingdom Pseudomonadati; phylum Pseudomonadota; class Gammaproteobacteria; order Lysobacterales; family Lysobacteraceae; genus Xanthomonas; species Xanthomonas sp. NCPPB 3174. Next base: position 979,710 of record NZ_CM161517.1, read on the forward strand.
CGCGCAACTGGCCGCCCTGGTCGGCGGTGTAGCCGGTGCGGCGCAGGCCGTCGTCGCTGCGGTGGTAGCCGCCGATGCTGTACAGCACGTTCTCGCTGAGCGGGCCGGCACTGTAGGCGTCCTCGCGACGCAGGCCATCGCTGCCGACGGTCATGCGCACCGCGCCCTCGGGCGTGGCGGTGCCGTGGCGGGTGATGGCATTGACCGTGCCGCCCGGCGCATTGGTCGCGAACAGCGGCGAGGTACCGCCGCGCACCACTTCCAGGCGCTCGGTCATCATGTCCAGCGCGAACAGGGTGTCGACGTTGAAGAAGCTTTCCTGCGGCTCCTCGAACAGGGTCAGGCCGTCTTCCTGGTATTGCACGTAGTACCAGCCGCCCGCCGGCAGGCCGCGCACGTAGAGGTTCTGGCCGCCACCCTGGCCGCCTGAGGGTTCGGCGGAGAAGCCGGGGACCGCCCGCAGCATGTCCACGCTGCTGCTCGGGGTGCTGCGCTCCAGGCGTTCCTTGGACACCACGCTGATCGCGAACGGCGCGTCCTTCTGCGACTGGCCCTGTGGCGTACCGGTGACCACGATCTGGTCCAGCGTGGTGGTGGCGTCGGCCGGCGGCGCCGGCGCGTCCTCGGCGTGGACGGCAGCGGCGCTGCCGAGGATGGATGCGAGCGCCAGTGCCAACAGGCTCGGGTGCGGGTGAACGGTACGCATGAAGACCCCCAGTAAAAGAATGTGGGGTTAATACTATTTACCATGTATGAAACTTCTATGTCCACGTGCTAGGTTGTCGCGGTCGTGCATCCATCACGCTTTGCGCCCGCCTATGCCGCATCCCGATTTCCCGCCGCGCGTCAGCGCTGGCGGCCGCCAATTGCTCGACCGTGTGTTCAAGACTGGGGTGCAGACCCAGGCGGCGCTGAGCCGCGACCTGGACCTGTCGCAGCCCACTGTGGCGCGCCTGCTGCAGGGGTTCGTGCAGGACCGCATGGTCCAGCTCAGCGCTCGTGCCGCCGAGGGCCGTGGCAATCCCAGTGTCGACGTGCGGCTGGCGCCGGATTACGCCTACGCCTTCGGCATCGGCCTGATGGGCGACGTGGTGGCGCTGGCGCTGGTGGATTTCGCCGGCAACGTGCGCGGCCAGCGCCGCATCGGCCTGGCCGACATGCGCCGCGCGCCGGTGCTGGCGCAGTTGCAGCGGTTCCGTGCCGAGTTGCTGGCCGAGAGCCGAGTGGACCCGGCGCGGGTGGTCGGCACCGGCATGGCGATCTCGGCGTTCTTCACCGGGCAGGGCCGGCAGATGGCCGGGCCGCCCGCGCTGGAGGACTGGACCCAGGTGGACCTGGTGCCGATCCTGGAAGAGGCCCTGGGCGGCGCGGTCACGCTGGAGAACGACGGCGCGGCGGCGGCGGTGGCCGAGAGCCTGTACGGGGTCGGCCGCGACTGCCGCGACTTCGTCTACCTGCACCTGACCAACGGCTTTGGCGGCGGCATCATTGCCGATGGCCGGCTGTTCCGCGGTTACCGCGGCAATGCCGGCGAGTTCGGCGGCATCTGGACCGTCGGCGGCATGGCCTATCCGAACCTGGACGCGCTGTTGTCGCTGGTGCGCGCCGCCGGCCAGGACTACGCCGGGGTCGAGCAGATGCTCGGCGCGATCGACGCGCACACGCCGGGCGTGGACGCCTGGCTGGACATGGCCGAGGCACCGTTCTCGCAGCTGTGCGCCTACTTGGCCTACGCGCTGGATCCTCAGGCGATCGTGATCGGCGGGCGACTGCCGGCCGCGATCGCGCAGCGCCTGATCGAGCGTATCCGTATCCCGCGCGCGCCCAACCGGCATGGCCTGGCGCCGCCGCTGCCGCAGTTGTGCATTGCGCGCACCGTCGGCGACGCGGTGACCCTGGGCGCGGCGTTGATGCCGCTGCAGCAGGCGTTCTTCGCCTGAGGCCTGCAACGGCGGGCGCAGCGCGTCGCGCCGCGCTGCGGATGTGCTGCTGGCCAGGCGCTCGCTCGCGGTGCATCGCGGCGGCGTCGACCGTGCGTCGCGGTCTCAGCCGCTGCTCGCGTGCGCCGCCAGGCCGGCACCGAGCGGAGGCGATCGGCCGCGCCCGGTGAGCCATGCCAGCAGCAGGCACAACGCCCCGCACAGCAGCGGGCCGGCCGCCATCGCCCAGCACAGCAGCAGGCAGTGCCCGTCGCGGTAGTCCAGCGCGTCCAGCAGCACGCCGATCAGCACCACCCCGGCGGCCAGTGCGACCTGCGCGGCCGCGGTCAGCGCGGCGAAGCACAGCGCGTGCTCGGCGACCGCCCGGGTCGCGGTGCACTGCGCATGCCAGGCCCACACCAGTTGCCCGCCGCTGCCGCCGATGGCGCCGATGCAGGCGGCCGCGGCCAGGCTCAGCAGTGGCTGCGCCGGCAACGCCAGCGCAAACAACGGGGCGCACAGCAGCAGCGCGCCGCCGAGCCAGGCCAGGCGTTGCGTCGGCGTGCGCTGCCGGCCCCAACGCGCGGCCAGCGGTTGCACCAGCACCGTGCCGAGCGCGTAGGCGATCAGGACCGCACTGCCCCAACCGGGCGAGAGCAGGCCGTAGGCAGCCACGTACGGGGCGAGCTTGGTGAACGCGGGCAGGGTCAATGAGACCGCCGCGATCAGCGCCAGCGGCTGCCAGGGAATCGCGCGCCAGGAGGGCGCTTGGTCGGTTGCTGCCACGGCCTGGGTGTCGGCGGGTGCCGGGTGGACGGCGGCGTGGCGCAGCACGCGCTGCAACTGCCAGGCGCATAACATCGCCACGGCCGCCAGCACCGCGCTGGCCTGCAGCGCCAGGCTGCCGCCATCGGCGCCGCGCGCCAGCACGGCGCCGACCACGCTGCTGATCAGCAGCGCCGCGGCGCCGCTGCCTGCCAGGCGCAGCGCACTGGCGCCGTCGTGGCCGCGCCAGGGCCACTGCGCCAGGCTCAGCAAGGTGTTCTGGGCCACGTCGCAGGCGGCGTAGGCCAACCGGAACAGCAGGCTCACCGCCAGCACGTAGCCCAGCCGCCACGGCGGCGGCAGCAACGGCGCGGCGAACACCAGCAGCAGCGCCAGCGCCGCGGCGGCCAGGCCATGCCATTGCAGGCGCCCGGCGCTGCCCACGTCGCGCAGGCGCCGACGCAGGCCCCAGCCGGCGCCGAGGCCGATCGCGGCGCTGAGCAGCAGGCCCAACGCCAGCACCACACCGGCTGCGATCGCGCGCAGGCCGGCGTGTTCGGTCAGCGAATAGATCAGCAGCAGCTCGCCGGCGTACCACAGCAGGCTCTTGCCGAAATGCGCGCCGGCATACGCCGCCAGGGCCGCCTGCGGCAGCCGGGGTAGAGCGGGCAGGGGCGAGGGACGCGGCATGCCCCAGGCTTATAGCCGCGCGATGCGACAGCACCAAGTCCGCTGCCCTGGCCGGCGGCCTTCCGACGGCCAGCGCGAGGCGCGCCCTACAGTTGCGCGGCCAGCCGGCTGCCCTGGGCGATGGCGCGCTTGGCGTCCAGTTCGGCGGCGACGTCGGCGCCGCCGATCAGGTGCGCGCTGCGGCCGGCGGCCTGCAGTGCCGCCTGCAGGTCGCGCCGCGGTTCCTGGCCGGCGCAGACCACCACGGTCCCGACCGGCAACACTTGCTCGGCGCCGTCCACGCGGATGCGCAGGCCGCTGTCGTCCACACCCAGGTATTCGACGCCGCCCAGCATGGTCACGCCCTTGGCCTTGAGCGTGGCGCGATGGATCCAGCCGGTGGTCTTGCCCAGCCGCGCGCCGGGCCGGCCCGGGCTGCGCTGCAGCAGCCATACGCTGCGCGCCGGCGGCTCCGGGCGCGGCTTGCACAGCGCGCCGCGGCCTTCGAACTGCGGGTCCACGCCCCACTCGGCCATCCACCGCGCCGGGTCCAGCGCGGTCGACGCACCGGCGTGCACCAGGAACTCGCCGACATCGAAGCCGATGCCGCCGGCGCCGATGATCGCCACCTTGTCCGCCGCCTGCACCCGGCCCTGCAGCACGTCCAGATAGCTGACCACGCTGGGATGGTCGGCGCCGGGGAAATCCACGGTGCGCGGCACGATGCCGGTGGCCAGCACCACCTCGTCGAAGTCGGCCAGCAGCGCCGCATCGGCGGTGGTCTGCAGGCGCAACTCCACGCCGGTGGCGTCGATCTGGTGGCGGAAGTAGCGCAGCGTCTCGTGGAATTCCTCCTTGCCGGGAATGCGCTTGGCCACGTTGAACTGGCCGCCGATCTCGCCGGCGCTGTCGAACAGGGTGACGCGGTGGCCGCGCTGTGCGGCCACAGTGGCGCAGGCCAGGCCGGCCGGGCCGGCGCCGACCACGGCGATGCGCTTGGGCGCGCGGGTCGGCAGGTAGTTCAGTTCGGTCTCGGCGGCCGCGCGCGGATTGACCAGGCAACTGGCGGTCTTGTTCTCGAATACGTGGTCCAGGCAGGCCTGGTTGCAGGCGATGCAGGTGTTGATCGCCTGCGCCTGGCCGCGCTGCGCCTTGTTCGCCCATTCCGGGTCGGCCAGCAGCGGCCGCGCCAGCGACACCATGTCGGCGCCGCCGCCGGCGAGGATGCGCTCGGCCACGTCGGGCATGTTGATGCGGTTGGTGGCGATCAGCGGCAGCCGCACGTGCGGCTTGAGCTTGGCGGTCACCGCCGCGAACGCTGCGCGCGGCACCGAGGTGGCGATGGTCGGCACCCGCGCCTCGTGCCAGCCGATGCCGGAGTTGATGAGGGTCGCGCCGGCGGCCTCGATCGCCTGCGCCTGCAGCACGATCTCCTGCCAGTCGCTGCCGTCCTCGACCAGGTCCACCAGCGACAGCCGATAGACGATGATGAAGTCCGGCCCGCAGGCGGCGCGGATGCGGCGCACGATCTCCACCGCGAAGCGCATGCGCTTGGCGGCGTCGCCGCCCCAGGCGTCGTTGCGGCGGTTGCTGCGCGGGGCGATGAACTCGTTGATCAGATAGCCTTCCGAGCCCATCACTTCGACGCCGTCGTAGCCGGCCTCGCGCGCCAGCTTGGCGGCATGGGCGTAGGCATCGATCTGACGTTCGACGCCGCGCGCCGACAGCGCACGCGGGGTGAATGGGTTGATCGGCGCCTTCAGTTTCGACGGCGCCACCGACAAGGGGTGATAGGCGTAGCGCCCGGCGTGCAGCAGTTGCAGGCAGATCTTGGCGCCGTGCGCGTGCACCGCGGCGGTCACCTGCCGGTGTGGGCGGACCTCCCACGGCCACGACAGCTTGCCGCCGAACGGTTTCAGCCAGCCGACCACGTTCGGCGCGAAGCCGCCGGTGACGATCAGGCCGACGCCGCCGGCGGCGCGCTCGGCGAAGTACGCGGCCAGTTTGGGGAAGTCGCGGGCGCGGTCTTCCAGGCCGGTGTGCATGGAGCCCATCAGGATGCGGTTGCGCAGCTGGGTGAAGCCCAGGTCCAGCGGGGCGAACAGGTGCGGGTAGGCGGTGGGGTCGGGGTCGGGCTGGCCGGGGGCGGGCGACATGGCGTGGATACGCAGGCGTACGGAAGGGCGCAGGGTGCCGTGAAACCGGGCTGGCGGCAAGTAGGGCGATGCTTTCACGTCGATGTGGACGTTTGCCCTGGTTCTGGTGCTGGCATTTTTGAAGCTTGGAGCTTTCGAAGCAGAGCAACGGCAACAGCTTCCGCTGGGCGCGGGTCACTTTTCTTTGCTTGTGCAAAGAAAAGTAACCAAAAGAAAGCACACCCCGCAGCGCGCCTTGCGCGCTAACGCGCTCCAGGTTCGCAGCCACGTCGGGCATTTTCCGACGGCACTTGTCCGCTACGCGGCCAAGCCCGGGGCAGGCGCCTCACGGCGCCAGCCCGTTCGCCGGGGCGAAGCAGTGCTTCGCCTTTATCCGGCTCACCCATGTGCCGGCGGAAAACGACGCGCATCCTGCGCGTCGCCCTTCGGGTATTCGCCCGCCGTGGCTGCCGCGCCGAGGGGGCCCGGTAGATCAAAAGCACGGCAAAGGCAGAAGCACAGCAACAGCAACGGCAACAGCAGGAGCGGTTGCGGTCAATGGGGTAGCCAACCATCGCCACGCGCACAAAGCAGAGCCGTCGCACCAATGTTCCGATCGCTGCGCCACTCAGCCCCAGCCGACCAGGGCCAGTTTGCCGATGGTGCTGCCTGATTCCAGGCGGCGGTGCGCCTCGCGCAGGGTGGTGGCGTTGATCGGGCTCAGTGTCTCGGTCAGGGTGGTGCGCAGTTCGCCTGCGTCCACCAGGCTGGCGGTGCGCGCCAGGATGCGGTGCTGTTCGATCATGTCCTCGGTGCGGAAACGGGCGCGTGCGAACATCATTTCCCAGTGGATGCCGATGCACTTGGCCTTGTACGGATCGCCGATGTGCAGCGGACCGCTCGGCTCGACGATCAGGCCGACGTGGCCCTGCGGTGCCAGCAGCTCGCCCAGCGCCTGCCAGTAGCGGTCGGTGTCGGCCAGGTTCAGCGCCGCCTGCACCTGGTCGATGCCCAACGCCTGCAATTGCGGCCCCAGCGGCTGGCGATGGTCGATCACGTGGTGTGCGCCGAGTTGCAGGCACCAGTCGCGGGTCTGCGGCCGCGAGGCTGTGGCGATCACTTCGAAGCCGGCGTGCCGCGCCAACTGGATCGCGATCGAGCCGACCCCGCCGGCGCCGCCGATCACCAGCAGGCGGCGGCCGCGGTTGCGTGCGTCGTCGAAGTCGAAGGGCATGCGCTGGAACAGCAGTTCCCAGGCGGTCAGCGTGGTCAGCGGCAGCGCCGCGGCCTGGGCGAAGTCCAGCGTGGCCGGCTTGCGCGCCACGATGCGCGCATCCACCAGTTGGTACTGGGCGTTGCTGCCGGCACGGGTGATGTCGCCGGCGTAATAGACCTCGTCGCCCGGCTCGAAGCCGTCGACGTCCGGCCCGACTGCCTCGACCACGCCGGCGGCGTCGTAGCCCAGCACCTTGGGCTGGCCGTCGCTCGCGCCCTTGGCGCGGACCTTGGTGTCCACCGGATTGACCGAGACCGCTTCGACCCGCACCAGCAGGTCGTGGCCGCCGGGCGCGGGTGGCGTCGGCAGGTCGAGGTCGTGCAGCGACTGCGGATCGTCGATCGGCAGGGGATGGAGGGTGGCGACCGCTTTCATGGAGGCTCCTGGACGTGAGGGAAAGGAGGGCACGGCCGCGGCTCAGACCGGCCGCGGGTTGCGCTCGGCGAAGCCGCGCTGGTGCCAGGACGGATACGCCGGCACCGCGGCGCTGGCTGCATCCAGTTGTTGCAGGTGGGCGGCATCGAGGGTCCAGCCGACCGCCCCCAGATTCTGCCGCAACTGCTCCTCGGTCCGTGCGCCGATGATCACGCTGCTGACCGTCGGCCGCTGCAGCAGCCAGTTCAGCGCGATCTGCGGCACGCTTTTGCCGGTCTCCGCGGCGATCGCCTCCAGCGCGTCGATCACGCGGTACAGGCGCTCGTCCTCCACCGGCGGGCCGGCCTCGGTCACCGCCTTGTCGTGCAGGCGGCTGCTATCCGGCAGCGGCTGGCCGCGACGCAGCTTGCCGGTCAACCGGCCCCAGCCCAGCGGGCTCCACACCAGCGCACCCACGCCCTGGTCCAGGCCTAGCGGCATCAGTTCCTCCTCGTAGTCGCGGCCGATCAGCGAGTAATAGGCCTGGTGCGCGACATAGCGCGACCAGCCGTGGCGGTCGGCCACCGCCAGCGACTTCATCAGGTGCCAGCCGGAGAAGTTGGACACGCCCAGGTAGCGGATCTTGCCGGCACGCACCAGGTCGTCGAGCGTGGACAGGGTTTCCTCCACCGGCGTGCGCGCGTCGAAGCCGTGCAACTGGAACAGGTCGAGATAGTCGGTGCCCAAGCGGGTCAGCGCTGCCTCCACTGCGCGGATCAAATGGAAGCGCGAGGAACCGACGCTGTTGGGCGACTCGCGGTCGAAGCGGAAACCGGCCTTGGTCGAGAGCAGCACCTGGTCGCGGCGGCCCTTGATCGCCGCGCCCAGCACCGATTCGGCAGCGCCGCCGGAGTAGACGTCGGCGCTGTCGAACAGGGTGACGCCGGCTTCCAGGCAGATGTCGATCAGGCGCCGCGCCTGATCCACGTCCGAATTGCCCCAGGTGGCGAAGAACGGATCGGTGCCGGCGAAGGTGCCGGTGCCGAAACTGAGCACGGGAACCTTGAAGCCGGATGCGCCGAGATAACGGTATTCCATGGAGAACTCCTGATAGCGAAGGGGGAAGTGAGGAGAGAGAAGGCGTCAGCGCGCCGCGGCGTCGGTGTCGACGGCATCGGTCGCAGCGGAGGTGGAAGCGGGCGCGGTGGCGCCGAGCAACTGCGCAGCGGCCTCGGCGATGGCCGCGTAACCGGCGTCGCCGGGATGCAGGTGATCGCCCGAGTCGAAATCCGCACGCATCCGCGTGGGGTGCGCGGGGTCGCGCAGCAGCGCATCCAGATCCAGGATCGCGTCGAAGCCATTGCCGGCGCGCAGCCAGGCATTGACCTGCTGGCGCACGGCCTCCTTCTGCGGGCTGTAGTAGCCGGGGATCGGCGAGTCCGGCAGCGCGCCCTCGAACGGGGTGAGGGTGGCGCCGATCACCCGCAGGCCGCGTGCCTGCGCGCGCTGCAGCAATTGCCGGTAACCGGCGATCAGGTCCTCGGCCGGCACTGGCGCATCGTTCGGCGCGAACGGCGTGCCGTACCAACTGATGTCGTTGATGCCCATCAGCAGGATCACGGTGTGCACGCCGGGCTGCGCAAGCACGTCGCGGTCCAGCCGCGCCAGCGCGTTCTGGCCCATGCGGTCGCGCAGCACGCGGCCGCCGGAGATGCCGGCGTTGAGCACCGCCACCCGCTGTGCCGCCAGCCGCGTGGCCAACTGATCCGGCCACCGCCGGTCCTGCCCTGGCGTCGAGGCGGCGCCGTCGGTGATCGAATCGCCCAGCGCCACCACCGCGCCGACGGCATCGGCACGGCGCACCTGGACGCCGCTGACGAACAGCCGCACCGGCAGCGCCTTCGCCTCGGCCAGGCTGGCGTCGGCGGTGCGCTCGCCCTCGGCCAACCAGGCGCTCTGCAGGCCTTCCCAATGGAAGGTGGACGGCGCGGTCGGCTGCGGCAGGTACAGACTGATGCTGAGCCGGGCCAGGTCCGGCACGCTCAGCGCCACCGGGTCGCTGAGCACCGGCGCGCCTGGCGGCACGGTCACCTCGGTCCTGCCGCCGAAGCGCAGCGGCCGCTGCGAGCCGGGCACGATTGCCGCGCCGTCGCCGGCCAGCGCCAGCGACGCGGCGCCGATGTGCAGCGGCGCATCGCCATAGGCGTTGCTCAGTTCCACCCGCACCTCGCTGCCGCCCAGGCTGACCCGCGCCACCTGGCGCACGGTCTGCCGCCACAGGTGGAACGGCGTCTGCGTCGGGAACGGGAAGTCCGCGCTCCACAGCGGCTGCGGGCTGGCCTGCCAGGTCGCGATCCAGTCGCGCGGCGCCGCGTCCCCAACGACCGCCGTGCCCAGCAGCGCCGCGGCCAGCGCGGCCGTCGCCATCGGCCGGCTCATGCCGCACCGCCGGCGGCGCAACCCGCGCCGTGATTGGCGGCGGGTGTGGCGCTGGCCGGCGACAGCCGCAGCGCGCCCAGCGCCACCGCCAGCCCGGCCAGGGTCAGCAGTGCCGCCACCCAGGGCAGTTGCGACAGGTTGCCGCCATGGCCGAGCACCAGGCCGCCCAGCCAGGCGCCCAGCGCATTGCCCAGGTTGAACGCACCGATGTTCAGGCTTGAGGCCAGGTGCCGGCCGGCCTCGCCGGCCTTGCCCAGCACCCATACCTGCAGCGGCGCCACCGTGGCGAACGCGGCCACGCCCAGCAGACCGATGCCCAGCGCCATCGCCGGCGGCGAGGGCAGGGCGAGGGTCAGCGCCGCCAGCACCACCGCCAGCACGCCCAGGCTCAGCGGCAGCGCCTGCCGCGGGCGGCGGTCGGCCAGGCGTCCGCCAAGCACGTTGCCGACGATCATGCCCACGCCGAATACCAGCAGCAGCGGCGACACCGCACTCTCGGACACCCCGGTGACCTGGGTCAGCAGCGGCTGCACGTAGGTGTACACGGCGAACACGCCGGCATAGCCCAGCACCGTCGTCGCCAGGCCCAGCAGCACCGGGGCGCCGCCGACCGCGCGCAGTTCCTCGCGCAGCGGCACGGTCGCCGGTGCGGCGCGGTCGGCCGGCACCAGCGCGGCGATCACCACGGTGGCCAGCGCGCCGATCGCCGCCACCGCCCAGAACGTGGCGCGCCAGCCGTAGTGCAGCCCCAGCCAGGCGCCGGCCGGCACCCCGAGCAGGGTGGCGACGGTGAGGCCGGTGAACATGGTCGAGATCGCCGAGGCCTTGCGCTGCGGCGGGACCAGGGTGGTGGCGACCACCGCGCCGACGCCGAAGAAGGTACCGTGCGCCAGCGAGGTCACCACCCGCGCCGCCATCAGCGCCGCGTAGCTCGGCGCCAGCGCGCAGGCCAGGTTGCCGGCGGTGAACACCAGCATCAGCGTCAGCAGCACGCGCTTGCGCGGCCAGCGCCGGCTGGCCACGGTCAGCAGCGGCGCGCCGAGGAACACGCCCAGCGCATAGCCGGAGATCAGCAGCCCGGCGGCCGGAACGCTGACCCGCAGGTCGGCGGCGACCTGCAGCAGCAGGCCCATGATCACGAACTCGGTGGTGCCGATGCCGAAGGCGCCCGCGGTCAGTGCGAACAGCGCGATCGGCGTGCGCCCGGCAGCGGGCGGATGGGGAGGTGGGGCGAGCGAGGCGGCCATGCGGCGGCTCCGGAGTGGCGGGAGGACGGCAGCCTAGGCCTGCAGGTTCTCAGCAAAAACAGTAAAAATATTGAACGACTTTCAATGGAATCCACACAATGGACCGGATCGGCGACATCGCTCTGTTCCTGCGCGTGCTCGACCTCGGCTCGATCAGCGCCGCCGCGCGCAGCCTGGACCTGTCGGTGGCGGTCGCCAGCCAGCGGCTGCAGCGGCTGGAACGCGCGCTCGGCGTGCGTCTGCTGCACCGGACCACGCGGCGCCTGCACCCGACCCCGGAAGGCCTGCAACTGGCCGAGCAGGGGCGGCCGCTGGTCGAGGACCTGGAATCGCTGGCCGGCGGCCTGCGTCAGGCCGGCGCCAGCGCCGCCGGTACCCTGCGGGTGACGATGTCGGCCGCGTTCGGGCGGCTGTATGTCTCGCCCGTGCTGCCGCGCTTCATGGCCCTGCATCCGCAGGTGCGGCTGAGCGTGCACCTGAGCGACAACGTCGTGGACCTGGTCAGCGAAGGTTTCGATTTGGCGATCCGCATCGGCACCCTGCGCGACTCCAGCCTGGTCGCGCGGCGCCTGGCCGGCAATCGACGCATGCTCTGCGCCTCGCCCGACTATCTGCGCCGCCACGGCACCCCGGCCACGCCGGCTGACCTGGCCGCGCACGCCTGTTTGCTGCTGACCGGCAGCGACGGCCGCCAGGACACCTGGCGGCTGCAGGCACCCGACGGCGAGATCGCGGTGCGCGTGGCCGGGCCGCTGGAGACCAACTTCGGTGAGGTGCTGCGCGATGCCGCGGTCAACGGCCAGGGCATCGCCCTGCATTCGGAATGGCACGTGGCCGAGGACCTGCGGCAGGGACGGCTGTGCCAGGTGCTGGCCGACTACCCGCTGACCGAGACCGGCATCTACGCGGTGATGCCGCAGCGGCGGCTGGTGCCGCCACGGGTGCGGGCCTTCGTCGAGTTCATGCAGGCCGAGTTGGCCGACCCGCCGCCGTGGGCGCGGCCGGGGTGAGACCTGGGTCGCCCTGCGGGTCCTTGTCTACGACCGCAAACGGTCATGCGCCTGCCGCATTGCGGGATTTCATCAAGCTGTATAGGGTGTATCCACGGCCTGGCAGCGGCTGGCGTTGACTTTCACATGTTACGTGCTCGTTAACGCCATCTTCACTATGCCGCGCATAATGTGCGCGGCGATGGCGTGCGGAAACGGCCGTCTGGATGTGACGAGACATCTGTACTGAACCATGCCTCTACCGGTTTCTATCTCCCCGAAACAAGGAGTTGTATTAATGAACAAGAAAATTCTCACCGCCGCGTTGCTGGGCGGTCTGGCCGTCGCCCAGGCAGCGTCCGCGCAGGAATTCGACGACCGCTGGTACCTGACCGGTTCGGCTGGTTTCAACTTCCAGGACAAGGACCGCACCACCAACGATGCGCCCTTCGTCACCCTGGGCCTGGGCAAGTTCATCAACCCGAACTGGTCGCTGGACGGTGAGCTGAACTATCAGAACCCGAACTTCGACAAGAACCAGGACCTGAACTGGAGCCAGTACGGCATCTCGTTCGACCTGCGTCGCCACTTCATCCAGGAAGGCCGCGGCTGGAACCCGTACCTGCTGTTCGGCCTGGGCTACCAGCGCTCGGAAGAAGAGTTCGACACCGGCGGTCCGGTCTCCCCGGGCCAGCGCAAGGACGGCAACTTTGCCGCCAAGGCCGGCGTCGGTCTGCAGACCACCTTCGACAAGCGCGTTGCCGTGCGTGCCGAAGTGGCCTACCGCGCTGACTTCGACGACCAGAGCGTTGCCGCTCCGTCGCAGAACTGGTTCGGCGACGTGCTGGCTTCGGTCGGCGTCGTGATCCCGCTGGGCCCGCCGCCGGCTGCCCCGGTCGCCCCGCCGCCGCCGCCGGCCGCTGCGCCGAGCTGCGCCGATCTGGACGACGACGGTGACGGCGTCAACAACTGCGACGACAAGTGCCCGAACTCCCAGCCTGGCCAGACCATCGGTCCGGACGGCTGCCCGGTGCCGGTGTCGATCGACCTGAAGGGCGTCAACTTCGACTTCAACAAGGCGAACCTGCGTCCGGACGCCGTGGCGATCCTGGGCGAGGCCACCGAGATCCTGAAGCGTTACCCCGACCTGCGCGTCGAGGTTGCCGGTCACACCGACTCGAAGGGTACCGAAGCCTACAACCAGAAGCTGTCCGAGCGCCGCGCCCGCGTCGTGTACGACTACCTGACCAAGAACGGCGTGGACGCTTCGCGTCTGGTCGGTCCGATCGGCTACGGCGAGAGCCGTCCGATTGCCCCGAACACCAACCCGGATGGTTCGGACAATCCGGAAGGCCGTGCCAAGAACCGTCGTACCGAGCTGAACGTCCAGAACTAATCGGACGCTTCCAGTCTCAAGCAAAGCCCGGCCTCGCGCCGGGCTTTGTTTTTGTGGGGAGGGCATGCGTGGCGCTGTCCTCGCCTTATCGCCGTAGGCGCGGCTTTAGCCGCGACAGACGTTCTCAGGAATGCCCATCGCGGCTAAAGCCGCTCCTACGCGGAGACCGGGCGCCGACCTGTGCTCGCGACGCGTTCAAGCTGAACTTTTTCAGCAATCCCAATTATTTAGCGCATGTAGTGCCGGTAACAGTTGAAAGCACGCCGGGGCCTGCCTACACTCGCTCGTCGACTCGCCTGAATGGAAAAAAACCGATGCTGCGTATCGTGACGGCCAGCCTGCTCGCGCTTGCCCTGATTCCTGCGGCCCACGCCGCACCGGATTGCTCCGGCGATCTGCTGCCCAAGCCGCTGGCGCTGCCGGCGACGGTCGCCGCACCGGTCGCTTCGGAACTGTTCAGCCGCAACGTGCAGTTGGGCATGCCCAGCGGCGTGCTGACCCAGTCCTACAGCAGCGACCAGTCGCTGGACCGCGTGCTGCTGCGGTTGCGCGCCGAAGGTTGCCAGAGCCTGGCCAATGCCACCCCTGGCGCGGTGAAGCCGAACGATCCGGCTGCCTACAAGCCGGCCACCGCGTTCGACAACACCCCCTGGCGGTTCGACATGAGCCAGAACGGCAAGCGCATGACCGCCGAGGAGTTCGACGCCTGGATGAAGGCGCGCGGCGTGCGCGTGGTCAAGGCGCGTCCGGCGCCGGCACCGGCTGCCGCCGAGGCGCCGGCACCGGCTCCGGCCGAGCCCAACAAGCAGTAAGTCCGGTGCGCGGCCGCCCGCGGCCGCGCCCGTCGACGCCGTGCGAGGGGTGAAGCCGCCGCGTTCCCGCCGTCCGGCGTCTCCCCCGGTGGCGTCCGCGCGTCCGCGCCTGCCTGCGCGCGGCGCCGCGCCGGCCGCGCCACGGCACGGCCTGGCCCGCACCCTGTCCAAACTGGGCCTGTGCTCGCGCACCGAGGCCGCGCGCTGGATCGCCGCCGGCCGCGTCGCCGTCGACGGACGCATCGTCACCGATCCCGAATTTCCGATCCTGCAGGGCCGCCACCGGCTGGCCCTGGATGGCGCGGCCCTGGCCGATACCAAGCGCCTGTACCTGATGCTCAACAAGCCGCGCGGGCTGGTCACCAGCGCGCAGGACGAACGCGGCCGCGACACCGTCTACCGCTGTTTCGATGGCGCCGGCCTGCCGTGGCTGGCCCCGGTCGGGCGCCTGGACAAGGCCAGCGAGGGCCTGTTGCTGTTCAGCAACGACCCGCAGTGGGCGGCGCGGGTCACCGATCCGGTCAGCGGTCCGGACAAGACCTATCACGTGCAGGTGGATGCGATCCCCGACGCGGCGCTGCTGGCGCGGATGTGCGCCGGCGTGGTTGCCGAGGGCGAAGCGCTGCGGGCCAAGCAGGTGCGCCTGCTGCGCCAGGGCGAACGCCATGCCTGGCTGGAAGTGGTGCTGGACGAAGGCCGTAACCGGCAGATCCGGCGCCTGCTCGCCGCACTGGGCCTGGACGTGCTGCGGCTGGTGCGGGTGGCGATCGGCGAGCTGGCGCTGGGCGAGCTGGGCAAGGGCGCATGGCGCGAACTCAGCGCCGTCGAAGTCACGGCGTTGGCGCCGGCGGCGGACGCCAGCGCGCCAGCCGCGCGCTGAGCAGGGCGGCGACCACCTCGCGGGCGCGCGCGTCCTGCGGCCCGCGCGCATCGTGGTGGCGGCCCTTGGCGTGATTGCAGCCGGCGCAGGCCAGCGCGAGATTGCGCGCGTCGTTGGGATCGTCGCCGACCTGGGCGCACAGCGTCGCGGCGGCGCGTCGGCCGAACCAGGCCTGCGGCACCACATGTTCGAGCGAGCAGTGGCCCAGCGGCTCGCCGTCGCCGCGCAGATCCAGGCGTCGCCGGCAATGCAGGCAGCGGCTGCGCCAACCGCCTGGGACGGACTCCGCCTGCGCGTCGGTCTGCGCCGCCAGCAACAGCCGTTGGCGCAGCGCGGCGCGCATCTCAGGCGGTGATGACGCCCAGTTCGCGGCCGATGCGGGTGAACGCGTCGATCGCCCGGTCCAGGTGGTCGCGGGTATGCGCGGCGCTGATCTGGGTGCGGATCCGTGCCTGGCCCTTGGGCACCACCGGGAAGAAGAAGCCGATGGCGTAGATCCCTTCTTCCAGTAGCCGCTCGGCGAAGCGCTGCGCCAGCGGCGCGTCGTACAGCATCACCGGGCAGATCGGATGGGTGCCGGGCTTGATGTCGAACCCGGCGGCGGCCATGCGCTCGCGGAAGTAGGCAGTGTTCTCGACCAGGCGCGCGCGCAGGTCGTCGGCGGCGTCGAGCATCGCGAAGGCCTTGCTCCCGGCGGCGACCACGTGCGGCGGCAGCGAATTGGAGAACAGGTAGGGCCGCGAGCGCTGGCGTAGCAGTTCGATCACCTCGCGGCGGCCGGTGGTGAAGCCGCCCAGCGCCCCGCCCATGGCCTTGCCCAGGGTGCCGGTGAAGATGTCGATCCGGTCCAGCACGCCCTTGACCTCGGCCGAGCCGCGGCCGCTGGCGCCGAGGAAGCCGGTGGCATGGCATTCGTCGATGTGCACCAGCGCGTTGTATTTCTTCGCCAGCGCGGTGATCTCGTCCAGCGGAGCGATGAAGCCGTCCATCGAGAACACGCCGTCGCTGGTGATCAGCTTGGTCTTGCAGCCGGCGGCGTCGGCCGCCTGCAACTGCGCTTCCAGGTCGGCCATGTCGCAGTTGGCGTAGCGGAAGCGCTTGGCCTTGCACAGGCGCACCCCGTCGATGATCGAGGCGTGGTTGAGCGCGTCGGAGATGATCGCGTCGTGCTCGCCCAGCAGCGGCTCGAACAGGCCGCCGTTGGCGTCGAAGCAGGCGGCGTAGAGGATGGTGTCCTCGGTGCCGAAGAACGCGGCGATCTGCGCTTCCAGTTGCTTGTGCAGGTCCTGGGTACCGCAGATGAAGCGCACCGAGGCCATGCCGAAGCCGTGCGTGTCCAGCGCGTCCTTGGCCGCCTGGATCAGGTCGGGATGATCGGCCAGGCCCAGGTAGTTGTTGGCGCAGAAGTTGAGCACGCGGCGGCCGTCGGCGAGGACGATTTCCGCCGCCTGCGGGCCGACGATGATACGCTCGGACTTGAACAGGCCCTGGGCGCGGATCGCGTCCAGTTCCTCGGCGTAGTGCTGGGTGAGGCGGGAGTCGGTCATGACGGGCACGCGCGGCGGAAAGAAGTGGCGATTTTACCGCGGTGCCCACAGGCGTCGGTGTCGTCATGCGCAAATGGCATGAGCCGCTGCCCGGAAGTCATTTCACCCGTCGCCTGCCGCTGCGCAGCATGCGTCATGGTCCGCGGCGGGCATTGGCCGCGGCGTTTACCTGTGGGTTTGCCGGAGAACCGTCCATGTCCAGCCTTCCGTCGCGCCGCTGGCGCCTGCTCCTCGCGCTCGCGTTGGGCGCGCTCGCCGGGGCCGCGGCCGCCGCCGAGACGCAATTGCTCAACGTCTCCTACGATCCCACCCGCGAGCTGTACCGGGACTACAACGCCGCCTTCGCCAAGCACTGGGCGCAACTGCATCCCGGCGAGCAGGTCACGGTGGAGACCTCGCACGGCGGCTCCGGCAAGCAGGCGCGCGCGGTGATCGACGGGGTCGAGGCGGACGTGGTGACGCTGGCATTGGCCTACGACGT
Organism: Xanthomonas sp. NCPPB 3174; assembly: GCF_056725205.1. Lineage (NCBI taxonomy): Bacteria > Pseudomonadati > Pseudomonadota > Gammaproteobacteria > Lysobacterales > Lysobacteraceae > Xanthomonas > Xanthomonas sp. NCPPB 3174. Next base: position 996,619 of record NZ_CM161517.1, read on the forward strand.
CGATGCGATCGCCGCCAAAAGCAAGCTGATCGATGCGAACTGGGCCACGCGCTTGCCTGACAACAGCGCGCCGTATACCTCGACCATCGTGTTCCTGGTGCGCAAGGGCAATCCCAAGGGCATCAAGGACTGGCCGGATCTGCTGCGCAGCGGCGTGTCGGTGATCACCCCCAATCCCAAGACCTCCGGCGGCGCGCGCTGGAACTACCTGGCCGCCTGGGCCTACGCCGACCACATCTTCAAGGGCGATCGCGAACGCATCCTCAACTACATGCGCGCGCTGTTCCGCAACGTGCCGGTGCTGGACACCGGTGCGCGCGGCGCCACCACCACCTTCGTCCAGCGCGGTATCGGCGACGTGCTGCTGGCCTGGGAGAACGAGGCGTTCCTGGCGCAGCAGGAACTGGGCCAGGACAAGTTCGAGATCGTGGTGCCGAAGCTGTCGATCCTGGCCGAGCCGTCGGTGGCGCTGGTCGACAAGAACGTGGACAAGCACGGCACCCGCGCGGTCGCCGAGGAGTACCTCAAGTACCTGTACTCGCCGGAAGGACAGAAGATCGCGGCCAAGCACTATTACCGGCCGCGCCATCCCGAGTACGCCGATCGCGCCGATCTGGCGCGGCTGCCGAAGGTGCGCCTGGTGACCATCGATCAGGCGTTCGGCTCCTGGGCCAAGGCGCAGGCCACGCACTTCGACGACGGCGGCCTGTTCGACCAGATCCAGGCGAGCAAGTGACGCGATGGCCGTGACCGCCGCTGCCGTTCCCCGCGTACCGCGCCAGCGCCGGGTGATGCCGGGCTTGGGGCTGAGTCTGGGCATCACCCTGACCTGGCTGGGACTGGTGGTGCTGATTCCCTTGCTCGGCGTGCTGCTCAAGACCAGCGGGCTGGGTTGGGAAGGCGTGTGGCGGGTGTGGAGCGAGCCGCGGGTGCTGGCGGCGTTGCGCCTGAGCTTCGGCACCGCGCTGGCCGCGGCCGCGTTCAATGCGGTGATGGGCACCTGGGTGGCCTGGGTGTTCGTGCGCTATCGCTTTCCCGGCAAGCGCCTGTTCGACGCGATGATCGACCTGCCGTTCGCGCTGCCGACGGCGGTGGCCGGCATCGCCCTGACCGCGCTGTACGGCAGCAACGGCTGGATCGGCCGTTGGCTGGAGCAGCCGGCGCAGGCGCTGGCGGCCAGCCTGCCGGTGCTGGCCTGGTGGTGGCCGCGGCTGGCACTGTTGCTGGCGTTGTCGGCCACCGGTTACGCGCTGCTGCGGCGCAGCCAGGCGCTGCTGCCGGCACCGCTGCGCGCACTGCAGCGCCTGTTCGGCACGGTCGCGGTGCTCAGCCTGGCCGCGCTTGGCGTGGGTGGCCTGCTGATCGGCTATGCCGGGCTGATGCACAGCAGCGGCGCAGGCGGGATCAAGGTCGCCTACACGCCGCTGGGCATCGTCGTGGCGCTGGTGTTCGTGGGGCTGCCGTTCGTGGTGCGGATCGTGCAGCCGGTGCTGGCCGAGGCCGAGCGCGAGCTGGAAGAGGCGGCGGCCACGCTCGGCGCCGGGCGCTGGCAGACGGTGCGCCGGGTGCTGCTGCCGACGCTGTGGCCGGCGGTGCTGACCGGGTTCGCGCTGGCGTTCGCGCGCGGGGTCGGCGAGTACGGCTCGGTGATCTTCATCGCCGGCAACCTGCCCAACGCCACCGAGATCGCGCCGTTGCTCATCACCATCCGCCTGGAAGAATTCGACTACGGCGGCGCCAGCGCGATCGCCGCGGCGATGCTGCTGTTGTCGCTGCTGTCGTTGTTGCTGGTCAACGCGGCGCAGGCCTGGTTCGCGCGGCGCGGCAGGGCGGTGGCGTGATGGCGTCGGTGGTGGCCGCGCTGGCGGCACGCGGCCCCGGGCAGGCCGATGCAGTCTCCATTCCGGTGCACGCACAGGCCTCGGTGGTGGACGAACCGCGCTGGGTGCGGCGCTTGCTGATCGGCGGCGCGCTCGGCTTCCTGCTGGCGTTCCTGCTGCTGCCCTTGCTGCTGGTGTTCGTCGAGGCGTTGCGCGGCGGCGCCGGCGTGTTCTGGCGTGCGATCTCCGATCCGGACGCGCTGGCGGCGATTCGCCTGACCCTGCTGGTGGCGGCGATCGTGGTGCCGTTGAACCTGGTATTCGGCGTGGCCGCGGCCTGGGCGGTCAGCAAGCATCGCTTCCCCGGCAAGCGCCTGCTGGTGAGCCTGATCGATCTGCCGTTCTCGGTATCGCCGGTGGTCGCCGGGCTGCTGTTCATCCTGATCTTCGGCCGCAACGGCTGGGCCTGGCCGCTGATCGACGAGGGCGTGCGCCTGCACCTGCCGCCGTTCGGCGAGGTCCTGCTGCACCTGCCGCGGATCGTGTTCGCGCTGCCGGGCATCGTGCTGGCGACCACCTTCGTCACTTTTCCGTTCATCGCCCGCGAGCTGATGCCGCTGATGGAGCAGCAGGGCGACGACGAGGAACTGGCGGCGCTGAGCCTGGGCGCCAGCGGCTGGCAGACCTTCCTTCGGGTGACCTTGCCGAACATCCGCTGGGGCCTGCTGTACGGCGTGCTGCTGTGCAGTGCGCGGGCGATGGGCGAGTTCGGTGCGGTGTCGGTGGTGTCCGGGCATATCCGCGGGCGCACCAACACGCTGCCGCTGCATGTGGAGATCCTCTACAACGAATACGCCTACAGCGCCGCGTTCGCCTGCGCGAGCCTGCTGGCGCTGACCGCGCTGCTGACGCTCGCCGTGAAGTCCTGGCTGCACTGGCGCCACGGCGCGGCGCTGGCCGCCACTCACCGACATTGAGGTTGCAATGAGCATCCGCGTACAGCACCTGGGCAAGCGCTTCGGCGACTTCGCCGCGCTCGACGACATCAGCCTGGACATCCGCCAGGGCGAACTGCTGGCGTTGCTGGGGCCGTCCGGCTCCGGCAAGACCACGCTGCTGCGGGTGATCGCCGGACTCGAACACGCCGATCGCGGACGCGTGCTGATCCACGGCGAGGACGCCACCGCGCTGTCGGTGCAGGCGCGCCGGGTCGGCTTCGTGTTCCAGCACTACGCCTTGTTCAAGCACATGAGCGTGTACGAGAACGTCGCCTTCGGCCTGCGTGTGCGCCGCGAGGCGCGCTGGACCGAGGCGCGTATCCGCGCGCGGGTGCAGGAGCTGTTGGCGTTGGTGCAGTTGCACGACCTGGAGCGGCGCTACCCGGCGCAACTGTCCGGCGGTCAGCGCCAGCGCGTGGCGCTTGCGCGCGCGCTGGCGATCGAGCCGCGCGTGCTGCTGCTCGACGAACCGTTCGGCGCGCTCGACGCACAGGTCCGCCGCGACCTGCGGCGCTGGCTGCGCGAACTGCACGAACGCACCGGCCTGACCACGGTGTTCGTCACCCACGACCAGGAAGAGGCGCTGGAGCTGGCCGACCGCGTGGCGATCCTCCACCGCGGGCGGATCGAGCAGGTCGGCAGCCCGGCACAGGTCTACGAGCAGCCGGCCTCGCCCTTCGTGTACGGCTTCGTCGGCGCGGTGAACCGGCTGCCGGCGCGCCTGCACGACGGGGCGGTGCAGGTCGGCGGGCTGGCCTTGCCGGCGCCGTCGACCCCGCTGTCCACCGGCCCGGTCGAGCTGTATGTGCGGCCGGAAGACCTGGCGCCAGGCAGCGAGGGCTGGGCGGCGACGGTGCTGTCGATCCAGCGCAGCGGCCCGCGCCTGCGCCTGCGTGCGCAACTGGCGCATGGCCACGACGAGGTGGAGGTGGAACTGCCGGCGGGCGAGGGCGCATCCGACTATGCGCCGGGCCAGCCGCTGCACCTGCGCGCGCGCCGCTACGGCGTCTTCGCCCGGCCGGATTGAGGCGCCATCGCGCCATTTTCAGCGGCCGCTGACACGCCTGCGTGCCGGTGCCCCTGGCGGCTGTCCGCTCGGTCGCGGCGTGACTACCACGGCGCCGGCCGCCCCTCCAGTCTGGCCGGCCCGTGACCGCGATCGACGGACCGGGGATGTCCGCGCCTGACCCGGACCGGCGGCTGTATGCCCGGTCATGTCGCGCGGCAGACGAAAAGTTGTTGCGCTGCAAGATCAAAGCGGTTAAAAAACCGTGAAGGCGCTTCTGCGCCAGCGCTGCAACCCCATCCCTCGTCAACCGCAGGAGAATGACCGGTGAACAAGACCACTCTCGCCCTGGCCGTCGCACTGGCCGCTTCGCCGCTCACCGTCCTGGCCCAGGACGCGCCCACCTCGCCGATCACCGGCTCCTACGGCGTGGTCAGCGACTACGTGTTCCGCGGCGTCTCCCAGACCGACAAGGGCCCGGCGTTCCAGGCCGGCCTCACCTACACCTCGCCGTTCGGCCTGTACGTGGGCGCCTGGGGCTCCAACGTCGATTTCGGCGCGGGCGATCCGGATTGGGAAACGGACGGCTTCGTCGGCTACAACGTCGATTTCTCGCCGGAATGGAACTTCGACGTGATGGTCAACCGCTACGGCTATCCGGGCGCCGGCCGGTTGAACTACAACGAACTGATCACCAAGACCAAGTTCCTCAAGACCTACACCCTGACCGTGGCGTACACCGACAACGTGTACAACCTAGACAAGGACAGCTTCTACTACGCGCTGGACGGAAACTGGTCGCTGCCGCAGGGCTTCAGCGTCGGCGCGCACGTCGGCCGCACCACCTACGAAAGCGCGCTGACCGCGTACCAGGACTACACCGACTACAACGTCAGCGTGGGCAAGATGGTCGGCCCGCTGGCGCTGAGCGTGGGCTACTACGACACCGACAACAAGGGCCCGGAGAACTTCACCGAGCGCCTGGCCGGTCACCGCGTGGTGGTCTCGGGCACGATCGCGTTCTGATCGGATTGCCGCGTTGTAACGACGAAGGGCGCCGCAAGGCGCCCTTCGTGTTTTCCGGCACCGCCGCGTTGCCGCGGCGCGCGCATTACCAGCTCAGCACGACCTTGCCGGCCTTGCCTTCTTCCATCAGGTCGAAGCCCTTCTGGAATTCGTCGATGGTCAGCTGGTGGGTGAGGACCTTGCCCAGCGGGAAGCCGGACAGCACCAGTTGGGTCATCTTGTACCAGGTCTCGTACATCTTGCGGCCGTAGATGCCCTGCACGGTCAGGCCCTTGAAGATGATCTTGTCCCAGTCGCAGCCGGCGCCGCGCGGCATGATGCCGAGCATGGCGATCTTGCCGCCGTGGTACATGCAGTCGAGCATGTCGTTGAACGCGCGAGGGTTGCCGCTCATCTCCAGGCCCACGTCGAAGCCTTCCATGTGCAGGTCGGCCATCACGTCCTTGAGCGAGGTGTTGGCGACGTTGACCACGCGGGTCGCGCCCATGTCGGCGGCCAGCTTCAGGCGGAAGTCGTTGACGTCGGTGACCACCACGTTGCGCGCACCGATGTGCTTGCATATGCCCGCGGCGATGATGCCGATCGGACCGGCGCCGGTGATCAGCACATCCTCGCCGATCACGTCGAACTCCAGCGCGCAGTGCGCGGCGTTGCCGTAGGGGTCGAAGAACGCGGCCAGCTCGGACGGGATCTGGTCGGGGATCGGCCACAGGTTGGAGGCCGGCATCACCATGTACTCGGCGAAGGCGCCGTTGACGTTGACGCCGATGCCGACCGTGTTCGGACACAGATGCGGACGCCCGCCGCGGCAGTTGCGGCAGTGGCCGCAGACGATGTGGCCTTCGGCCGAGACGCGCTGGCCGACCTCGTAGCCGGTGACCGCCGAGCCGAGCTGGGCGATGCGGCCGACGAATTCGTGGCCGATGGTCAGGCCGGGCTTGATGGTGCGCTGGCTCCACTCGTCCCACAGATAGATGTGCAGGTCGGTGCCGCAGATCGCGGTCTTTTCCAGCTTGATCAGCACTTCGTTGGGGCCGGGGACCGGCACCGGCACCTGTTCCAGCCAGATGCCCTTGGCGGCGTCGCGCTTGACCAGCGCCTTCATTGTTTGCGCCATGTCGGTGCAGATTCGATGGGAAGAGGGCGCGCAGTATAAGCGCCCGGCCGATGCGCCCATGTTGCGGCGCGGTCAGGGTGCCATTGGTCACGGTCCGGGCGATTGGTTGCAGCCGTTACACTCTAACGTCTGTCATCAAGGAAACCGCTCGATGCGTTCGAATTCGTTGGCTGTCGCCATCGCCGCCGTGGCCGCCCTGTCCGGCGCCCCCGCCGCCCATGCCGGCGAGGGCATGTGGGTCCCGCAGCAGTTGCCGGACATCGCCGGGCCGCTGCAGCAGGCCGGCCTGAAGCTGTCGCCGCAGCAACTGTCCGATCTCACCGGCGACCCGATGGGCGCGGTGGTCTCGCTCGGCGGCTGCACCGCCAGCTTCGTCTCGCCGCAGGGCCTGGTGGTGACCAACCACCATTGCGCCTATGGCGCGATCCAGCTCAACTCGACCCCGCAGAAGAACCTGATCCGCGACGGCTTCAGCGCCGCCAGCCAGGGCGCCGAGCTGAGCGCCGGTCCGAACGCACGCATCTATGTGCTCGACCGCATCACCGACGTCACCGCGCAGGCCAAGGCGGCGATGGCCGCCGCCGGCACCGACGCGCTCAAGCGCACGCAGGCGCTGGAGGACTTCGACAAGGCCCAGGTCGCCGCGTGCGAAGCCGACGCCGGCTACCGCTGCGAGCTGTACAGCTTCTCCGGCGGCAACACCTACCGCCTGGTCCGCACCCTGGAAATCCGCGACGTGCGCCTGGCCTACGCGCCGCCGTCGGGCATCGGCAAGTTCGGCGGCGACGTCGACAACTGGATGTGGCCGCGCCACACCGGCGATTTCTCGTTCTACCGCGCCTACGTCGGCAAGGACGGCAAGCCGGCCGCCTACGCCAAGGACAACGTGCCGTACCAGCCCAAGCACTTCCTGAAGTTCGCCGACCAGCCGCTGGGCGCCGGCGATTTCGTCATGGTCGCCGGCTACCCGGGCCGTACCAATCGCTATGCGCTGGCCTCCGAGTTCGATGCCACCGCGAGCTGGGGCTATCCCACCGCCGCGCGCCAGTACCGCGACCTGATCGCGCTGGTCGAGCAGGCCGGCAAGCAGAACCCGGACATCCAGGTGAAGTACGCCGCGACCATGGCCAGTTGGAACAACGTCGCCAAGAACTACGAGGGCCAGTTGGAAGGCTTCAAGCGCATCGACGCGGCGGCCAAGAAGCACGCCGAGGAAGACGCCGTGCTGGCCTGGCTCAAGCGCCAGGGCGGCGAGGGCAAGGCCGCGTTGCAGGCGCATGCGCAACTGCTGGCGCTGGGCGAGCAGGCCAAGGCCACCCGCGACCGCGACCTGGTGCTGCGGCAGATGCAGCGGACCGGCACGCTCGGCAGCGCGATCATGCTGTACCGCCTGTCGATCGAACGCGCCAAGCCGGATGCCGCGCGCGAGCCGGGCTATCAGGAGCGCGATCTGCCCGAGCTCGAGGGCGCGATGAAGCAGATGGAGCGCCGCTACGTCGCCGCCATGGACAGCCAGCTGCAGCGCTACTGGTTCGAGCAGTACCTGAAGCTGCCGAAGGCGCAACGCCTGCCGGCGCTGGACCAGTGGCTGGCCGGTGCCGATGCGCAGGCCGCCGCCACGCGCCTGGCCGGTACCCAGTTGGGCAGCACCGAGCAGCGACTGAAGTGGCTGCATGCCGACCGCGCCGCGTTCGAGGCCAGCGACGACCCGGCGCTGCGCTATGCGGTGGCGCTGATGCCGACCCTGCTGCAACTCGAGCAGGATCAGAAGCGTCGCGATGGCGAGGAGTTGCTGGCGCGGCCGCGCTACCTGCAGGCCGTGGCCGACTACAAGAAGAGCCAGGGCGAGTTCGTGTATCCGGACGCCAACTCCTCGCTGCGCATCACCTTCGGCAACGTCAAGGGCTACTCGCCCAAGGACGGCGTGGAATACACCCCGTTCACCACGCTGGAAGGCGTGGTCGCCAAGGACACCGGCACGGAGCCGTTCGATTCGCCCAAGGCGCTGCTGGATGCGGCCAAGGCCAAGCGCTACGGCGGGCTGGAGGACAAGCGGCTGGGCACGGTGCCGGTGAATTTCCTGTCCGACCTGGACATCACCGGCGGCAACTCCGGCTCGCCGGTGATGGACGCGCACGGCAAGCTGGTTGGCCTGGCCTTCGACGGCAACTGGGAGTCGGTGAGTTCGAACTGGGTGTTCGACCCGGCGATGACCAGGATGATCGCGGTCGATGCGCGCTACCTGCACTGGATCATGCAGGAGGTGATGCCGGCGCCGCGGCTGTTGAAGGAGTTGAACCTGGCCAAGTGAGCCAGGTCCCGATGGGCGGCGGCCACGGCTGCCGCCCGTGTGTCCGCCCCGCCAGGCCGGGGCGAGGCACGGGGATGCAGCGCAGGGTTTCCGGCGACGGAGCGGGTATCATGCCGCTCCGTTTTCGTTTGCGAGACGGGCCCTTCCTCCCCCCAAGGATTCCAGCGCATGCGCATTCTGCTCGCCCGCCATGGCGAAACCCCGTGGAACGCCGAAGGCCGCTACCAGGGCCAGATCGACATCCCGCTGTCGCCGGTCGGCGACGCGCAGGCGCAGGCGCTGGGCGCACGCCTGCGCGAGGTGCCGCTGACCCGCGCCGTGGCCTCGCCGCTGTCCCGTGCGCAACGCACCGCGCGCTTCGCGCTGGGCCCTGAGCGCGAGGCGTTACTGCAGACCGATCCGGACCTGCAGGAGATCGCCCATGGCGAGTGGGAAGGTCTGCTGGCCAGCGAGATCCACGAGAAGGACCCGGCGCGTCTGCGCGCCTGGCGCGAGGAGCCGGATACGGTGCTGATGCCGGGCGGCGAGTCGCTGCGGCAGGTGCTGGAGCGCTCCTGGCGCGGCCTGGCCCGCGCCGCCGAGGGCCTGGGCGAGCACGACACGCTGCTGGTGGTGGCCCACGATGCGGTGAACCGGGTGATCCTGTGCCGGGTGCTGGGCCTGCCGATCGCGCGGCTGTGGAGTTTCCGCCAGGCGCCGACCACGCTGAATCTGCTGGAAGGGCCGGACGTGGAGCATCTCGAAGTGGTGCGCTTGAACGATTGCGCGCATCACACGCCGTTCTTCGGCGAGGCGAAGCATCGGGCGCTGTAGGACGAACATGATGCGCGTGTAACGTGCGCCGTCCGATCGGCTGCCTGTTCCGTTTCACTTCCGATGCGCGCCGCTTGGTCATTGCCGTTGTCTTTGCCTTTGCCGTGCTTTTGCCGTTGCCGTTGCTCTGCTTTTCGGGATCCCGTGAGCCGCGGCACTTGGCCTGGGCGAAAACCCCGAAGGGGCGGCGCGCAGGAGGCGCGCCGTTTTTCGCCGGCACATGGATGTGCCGTCGAAAAATGCCCAGGCCAAGTGCGGACCCGGAGCGCGCAGCGCGGAGGGCGCGGCGCCCGGGTGTGCTTTCTTTTGGTTACTTTTCTTTGCACAAGCAAAGAAAAGTGACTCGCGCGTCAGCGCGAAAGCTGTTGCTCCTGAGTGGTGAGCGAGCAAGCGCACACCTCTCGTCGAAAGGTTGAAAATACCCACATGAACACCCTTTCCGAATGGCTCGCCTACATCGAGCGCCAGCACCCCCAGGACATCGCCATGGGCCTGGAGCGGGTGCGCGCCGTGGCCGCGCGCATGCGCCTGACCAAGCCGGCCAAGCACGTCATCACCGTCGGCGGCACCAACGGCAAGGGCTCGACCGTCGCCTTCGTCGAGGCGATCGCGCGTGCCGCCGGCTGGCGGGTGGGCAGCTACACCTCGCCGCACCTGCTGCGCTACAACGAGCGCGTGCGCATCGACGGCGACGAGGCCGGCGATGCCGACCTGGTGACCGCCTTCGCGGCAGTGGAGGCCGCGCGCGGCGACACCGCGCTGACCTACTTCGAGTACGGCACGCTGGCGGCGCTGTGGCTGTTCCAGCAGACCAAGTTGGACCTGGTCGTGCTGGAAGTCGGCCTCGGCGGCCGGCTGGATGCGGTGAACCTGGTCGATGCCGACGTCGCGGTCATCACCACCGTGGACATCGACCACACCGACTGGCTCGGCACCGACCGCGAGGCGATCGGTGCGGAGAAGGCCGGCATCGCGCGGCCATGGAAACCGCTGGTGCTCGGCGAGATCGATCCGCCCTCCAGCGTGCTGCGCCGCGCCTACGCGATTGGCGCCAATGCGCTGCGCGCCGGCAGCGACTTCTTCCACGAGCCGATCGACGCCGAACGCTGGCGCTGGCGCGACGTCGGCACCGAACTGCAGTTGCCGCTGCCGCAGTTGCGCGCGCCGGTGCAGCGCGCCAACGCCGCCACCGCCATCGCCGCCCTGCGCGCGCTGCGCCGGTCGCTGCCGCGCAACGCCTACGCCGAGGGCATCGCCGCCGCGCGCCTGCGCGGGCGCCTGCAGCCCTGCGTGCGCGACGGGGTGGAGGTGCTGGTCGACGTCGGCCACAACCCGCAGGCCGCGCGCGAACTGGCCGCCGCGCTGCAGGCGCAGCCGGTCGCTGGCCGCACCTGCGCGGTGTTCGCGGCGCTGGCCGACAAGGACGCCGCCGGAGTGGTGGACGCCCTGGCCGCGCAGGTCGACGCCTGGCACTTGGCCGGCCTGGGCGGCAACCGCGGCCAGAGCGCTGCGCAGTTGCGCACGCGGCTCGCGGGCACGGCCGCCGCCGCGGCCGGCACCGCCGAGAGCGTGGCGGAGGCGCTGCAGTTGGCGCTTGCACAGGCGCAACCGGGCGACCGGGTGCTGGTGTTCGGCTCGTTCCATACCGCTGCCGAGGCGCTGCACTGGCTGCATTCAGCCGCCTGATCCCGCCTCCGCGCGGGCCGACCTTATAATCGGCACGGCACTCCGCCACGCCGCCCCCCTCAGCCTTTCCGTGGATACCGTCCTGAAACAGCGATTGATTGGCGCCCTTGTCCTGGTAGCGCTCGCCGTGATCTTCCTGCCGATGCTGGTGAAGGGGCCTGCGCCCGACAGCGGCGTGGCCAACGTTCCGCTGAAGGCGCCCGAGGCGCCGGCCGACGGCCAGTTCGAGACCCGCGAGCTGCCGCTGGTGACCCCGGGCGACGCGCCCAGCGGCGGGGCGGTGGGCATGGCCAAGGCGCCCGGCGCCGCCGCTGCGCCAGCCGCCGCGCCGGCGCCGGTCCAGAACAATCCCGATGCCGCCGATCTCGCCGATCCGGCCGCCGGCAGCAGCGCCGCGCAGCCACTGCCGCCGAGCACGGCCGCCGGCAACTACGCGGTGAACTTTGGTGCCTACGCCACCGCCGCCGACGCCGATGCGGTGATCGCACGGCTCAAGCAGGCGCAGCTGCCGGGCTTCCGCGAGCAGGCCACGATCGGCGGACGCCAGGCCTGGCGGGTGCGGATCGGGCCGTATGCCGATCGCGCCCAGGCCGAATCGGTGCGCCTGCAGGCGGTCAAGGTGCGCAACGACGTCAATGCCCAGGTGGTGACCCTGGACGCGGCGCCGAGCAACGCCACCCCGGCCAGCGCCGCGCCAGCTGCCGCCAGCAACGTCGCCGCTGCCGCGCCCGCCGCCCCGGCCAAGACCGAGGCGCTGCCGCCGGAGCCGGCCAAGCCGGTCGCCAGCGCCAAGCCGGCGACGCCGCCGGTGACCAAGCCGGAACCGGCCAAGCCGGCCGTGACCAAGCCCGAACCCACCAAGCCGGCAACCACGCCGGCCACCGCGGCGACCGCCAAGCCGGCCCCGAGCGTGCCGGCCGCGCCGGCGGCCTCCGGCACCGGCTTTGCCGTGCAGCTGGGCGCCTTCGGCAAGGCCGAGGACGCCAATGCCCTGCGCGACAAGGTGCGCGCGGCCGGCTTCAGCGCCTTCGTCGAGCAGGTGCGTACCGACAAGGGCGCGCTGAACCGGGTGCGGGTCGGGCCGGTCGCCAACCGCGCCGATGCCGAGCAGTTGCGCGCCCAGGTGGCGGCCAAGGTCGGCATCAGCGGTATGGTACGTCCACATCCTTGATCGGGCTTCGGCCCACGGAGTAGCACGATGGTCCAGGGAAGGCAGGCGCGACGCGCGATCGGCGCGATGCAGCGGCTCGGCCGCGGGAGGCACGCATGATCGACATGGTGCTGTTGACGGTGATCCTGGTCTCGGCGCTGCTCGGCGCCCTGCGCGGGTTCGTCGGCATCGTGGTCGGCACGCTGTCCTGGTTCCTGGCCGGCTGGGCCACGTTCCAGTTCGGCGGCAATGCCGGGCGCTGGCTCGCCGATGGTGCGCGGCCCAGCATGAGCTATTACCTGGGCGGCTACGCGCTGACCTTCGTGACGGTGATGGCGGTGGTCGCCATCGTCGGCATGGTGATCCGCACGGCGGTGCGCTCGACCGCGCTGTCGGGCACCGACCGCGCGCTCGGCTTCGGCCTGGGCGCGGCGCGCGGCGGTTTCTTCGCCGCGGTGCTGGCGTTCCTGATGAGCTTCACGCCGCTGACCCGCGAGCCGGACTGGCAGCGCTCGATGGTGCTGCCGGTGCTCAGCCCGGGCGTGGGCTGGATGCGCGCGCAGCTGCCGGACTGGCGCATGCCGCAGATGCCGCAGTTGAACCTGTCGCAGATGCCGCAACTGAACGTGTCGCAGATGGATTTGGGCAACATGCCCGCGGCAGGCGATAATGCGGCGTTGGGCAACGCCCTGCAGGCCAGTGGGCTGCAGGAGATGATGTCCAAGGCCCTGGGGCGTCCCGGGGTGCGGTCCGCGCAGCCCGGGGGCGATCCGTCGCAACTGATGCCCGCGAACATCGATCCGGCGCAGGCGCGTCCGGCGCAATCCGACCCGGCACGGGTCGAATCCAACGGCCAGGCACGGCCACCTTCCCAATAGCGGCGTCCCCGCCGCGGAGAGCGTTGACATGTGTGGCATCGTCGGAATCGTCGGCAACCAGAATGTGGCCGGGCAGCTCTATGACGGCCTGGCCGTGCTGCAGCACCGTGGCCAGGACGCGGCGGGCATCGCCACCGCCGACGGCACCCGCCTGCGCGTGCAGAAGGCCAACGGCCTGGTCCGCGACGTCTTCGACGAGAAGCGCATGGCGGTGCTGGAAGGCCGTGTCGGCATCGCCCATTGCCGCTATCCGACCGCCGGCTCGGAGGGCATGGACGAGGCGCAGCCGTTCTACGTGAATTCGCCGTACGGCATCGCGCTGGCCCACAACGGCAACCTGGTCAATACCGAGGCCCTGCGCCAGCAGGTGTTCGAGGCCGACCGTCGCAACATCAACACCGACTCGGACAGCGAAGTGCTGCTGAACGTGTTCGCCTACGAACTGGACGCGCAGCGCATGCTGACCCCGGAAGCGGCGATCCGTGCGGTGGCCGGCGTGCACCGCCGCTGCAAGGGCGGCTACGCCGTGGTCAGCGTGGTGCTGGGGCTGGGCCTGGTCGCGTTCCGCGACCCGCACGGCATCCGCCCGCTGGTGCTGGGCAAGCGCGAGGGCGTGGAGGGCGACGAGTACATCGTCGCCTCCGAGTCCTCGGCGCTGGACATCCTCGGCTTCACCCGCGTGCGCGACGTGCGGCCCGGCGAGGCGCTGGTCATCACCGGCCGCGGCGAGCTGTTCTCGGAAGTGTGCGCCTCGCCGACCGACCACACCCCGTGCATCTTCGAGTACGTGTACTTCGCGCGCCCGGACTCGATGATCGACAACGTCTCGGTGCACAAGGCGCGCATGCGCATGGGCATGAAGCTGGGCGAGAAGATCCTGCGCCTGCGCCCGGACCACGACATCGATACCATCATCCCGATCCCGGACACCTCGCGCGACGCCGCGCTGGAGATCTCCAACGTGCTCGGGGTGAAGTACCGCGAGGGCTTCGTCAAGAACCGCTACATCGGCCGCACCTTCATCATGCCGGGGCAGGGCGAGCGGGTGAAATCGGTGCGCCGCAAGCTCAACCCGATCCACCTGGAATTCCGCAACCGCGTGGTGCTGCTGGTCGACGACTCGATCGTGCGCGGCACCACCAGCCGGCAGATCGTGCAGATGGCGCGCGACGCCGGCGCGCGCAAGGTGTACCTGGCCAGCGCCGCGCCGCCGGTGCGCTACCCCAACATCTACGGCATCGACATGCCGGCCGCCGACGAACTGGTGGCGCATGGCCGCAGCGAGCAGGAGATCCAGGAGTTCCTCGGCTGCGACTGGCTGATCTACCAGGACCTGGAAGACCTGGAGACCGCGGTGCGCGAGGGCAATCCGGAGCTGAAGACGTTCGACTCCTCCTGCTTCAACGGCCAGTACACCACCGGCATCGAATCCGGCTATTTCGAGCGGATCATGCAGCTGCGTTCGGACGAGGCCAAGCGCAAGCGCCGTGCCTGAGTCCCGCGGCGCACGCGCCCGCGCGTGGCCCCTGTTCGCGCTGGCGGGACTGGCCGCGCTGTGCGGCGGCTGCGCCGGCGACGATGCCATGCGGCCGGTGCGCACGCTGGACGATCCGCGCCTGCGCGACGGCAGCGTGCCGAGCGCGCAACTGACCGCGCTGCAGCTGTACATGACCCCGGACCAGCTGGCGCTGCTGCAGCCCGACTACCGCGCGCCGCTGGCGATCGTCGGCGCGCAGCGCATCGGTGACGACCTGCTGCTCCTGCGCCTGCGCGCGCAGCGCTCCTCCGACGATGTGCGCGCCGATGCGCCGCAGTGGGGATATGCGGTCGACTGCCGCGACGGCACCTCGCGCCTGCTCGCCGCCGGCATCGGCGTCGACGCCGGTTGGCCATCGGGCGCACCGCTGGCGCAGATTCCGGAACCGGCGGCGGCCGACCGCCGCAGCGCCTTCGCCCTGGCCTGCGCGCATCGCGTCGACTGCGTGTTCAAGGTGGCCGGCAACCGTTGCGAGCAGGCCCAGCGCACCTGGCTGGAACGGCGCGAGGCGGCCGCGCATCCGCCGGCGGCGGCGCCGTGAGTGGCGACCTGTACCAGGCTGCGCGCGCCTGCCTGGACGCGGCCGACCCCGACGAGAAGGTCGCGCTGACCCAGCGCCATGCGGCGGCCTGGCGCGAGGGTGCGCTGGCAGTGCCGGCCACGGCGCCGGCACCCGAGCCGATCCGCATGCCGGGGCGGCCGCCGCGGCCGCTGCTGGTGCATCCGCGCGAACTGCCGCGGCGCGGCCTCGGCAGTGCCGAGGGCCGCGCCGCCTTCATCCACGCCATCGCCCACATCGAGCTCAACGCCATCGATCTGGCCTGGGACGCGGTCTACCGCTTCCGCGGCCTGCCGCCGGCGTTCTATGCCGACTGGGTGGCGGTGGCGGACGACGAGTCGCGCCATTTCGTGCTGCTGCGCGACCGCCTGCGCGCGCTGGGCCACGCCTACGGCGACTTCGCCGCGCACAACGGCCTGTGGGAGATGTGCGAGAAGACCGCGCACGATGGCCTGGCGCGGATGGCGCTGGTACCGCGCGTGCTGGAAGCGCGCGGCCTGGACGTGACCCCGGGCATGATCGCCAAGCTGCGCGCGCTCGGCGACGACGCCACCGCCGACATCCTGGAGATCATCCTGCGCGAGGAAGTGGCACACGTGGCCGCCGGTTCGCGCTGGTACCGCTGGTACTGCGCACAGGCCGGGATCGAGCCGCGCGCCCGCTTCGCCGCCCTGCTGCGCGAGTACGCCGGCGGCTACCTGCATGGCCCGTTCAACCTGCAGGCGCGCCTGCTGGCGGGGTTCGACGAGGACGAATTGCTGGCCCTGCAGCAGCAGGCCGGCTGAGGCGGCGGGATTTCTTCGGGACTGTGCGTGTGCTGCGAGAAGGCACGCGCACGCACGGCATGAGCGCCGGGCGGCGCTTTCTGTGACCTCTATCTCCGAGTTGCGACCCGGCTGCATTTGTTGCTTGCGCTGAACGGTGGCTGAGCGGCTAATCGAACTCCCCCACGCGGCCTCCCCCGTCTCCGGCCGTGCGCGGGGCGACGTTCGTCCCTACTCACCACCCAGGAGTCCGACATGAAGTCGATGTGCAGCCTGACCGCGATGCTTGCCCTGTGTGTCGCCGGTTCCGCCTCCGCAGCCGGAACGCCCCTGTTCCAGAGCAGCCAATACGTGTCCAAATCCATCGCCGGCGAGCCGGCGCTGAGCCGCCTGCTGGCCAATCCCGCTACCGGTGCGGTGCAGCGGGTCGGCGTGAATGCCGCCGCCGTGACCGCCGGACAGCAGCAACTCGAGCTGGACCTGCTGGGCCAGCGCATCACCGCCACGCAGTTGAAGACCGAGCAATTGGAAGGCGGCAACAGCATCTGGTACGGCAATCTCGGCAATGCCGCGGTGGCCCGGACCCGTGCGCCCTCCGGTCTGGATCCGCTGAACTCGGCGATCCTGGTGCGCAGCGGCGACACCATCACCGGCAGCATCCGCAGCAACGGCACGCTGTTCCACCTGCGTCCGGTCGCCGGCGGCGGCCATGTGCTGGTGGAAGTCGACGAACGGCGCATGCCCGCCGAGCATCCGGCCGACTACGCGCTGCTGCCGACCGTGCAGATGCCGCAGTCGGTGATCGACGAGCGGGTGACCGCCGCCGGCGCCTCGTCCGGCTCGCCCGCGACGATCCGCGTGCTGGTGGTGGCGACCAACAAGGCGGTGACCAGCTATGGCGGCAACATGCAGTCGCTGGTGCAACTGGCGGTGGCCGAGTCCAACCAGGGCTACACCAACAGCAACGTCGGCATCACCATGCAACTGGCCGGCTACGAGACCACCAACTACACCGAGTCCGGCGACTTCAATACCGACCTGACCCGTTTCCGCGGCACCAGCGACGGCTACATGGACAGCATCCATACCTCGCGCAACAACACCGCGGCCGACGTCGGCGTGCTGATCATCGACAACTCCGCCTATTGCGGCCTTGCCTCGGGCATCGGCTCCACCGCCGCCACCGCGTTCGCGGCGGTGTACTGGGATTGCGCCACCGGCTACTACAGCTTCGCCCACGAGATCGGCCACCTGCAGAGCGCGCGCCACGACGTGGCCACCGACTCCAGCACCTCGCCGTACGCCTATGGCCACGGCTATCGCTACGGCAACAGCTGGCGCACGATCATGGCCTACAACTGCACCAGCAGCTGCCCGCGGCTGAACTACTGGTCCAACCCGAACGTGTCCTACAACGGCGTGCCGATGGGCAATGCCAGCACCGCCGACAACCAGCGCGTGCTGGTCAACACCAAGGCGACGGTGGCCGGGTTCCGCTGAGCCGGCCAGCACGTGGCGCAGGCCGCCTGCCTGCGTCAGGTGCGGCGAAGACGGCCGGAGCGGACGCGGCGGCGTCCGCTTCGGCTATGCTGGGAAGCGGTGCCGGCACGGCCGGTGGCGACCGACTTCCTGGGAACGACGATGTTCAAGCGCATGCGACTGCCGGCCGCGCTGCTGCTGGCGATGCTGAGCGCGGGCTGCGGCCCCGCCCCCGATCGGCAGACCGACACGCCGTCGCCGACCGCCAAGACCGAGGCGCCACGGGCCACCCCGCCGGCCGCGCCCGCCGACGCCTTCGACGACCAGCGCGCGATCGACGTGTTGCAGGCGCGCCTGTCCGCCGATCACGCCTATCCCGACCTGCAGTGCTTGGGCTACGCCGTCGAGGACGCGAGCGCGGACGACGCGGCGGCCGCTGCGGGTGCGGCTGCCGTCGCACCGGCGGTGATCGAGATCGCCGTGCGCGAGAAGCACGGCGACGGCTGTCCGGGCGACCCGCAAACCGAGCCGGTCCGCGACCGTTTCCGCGTCGAGCGCTCCGGCGCGATCGGCTGGTACGACATGGTCGACGGCGACTTCGTCGATTACGCGCAATGGCGACAGCAGCGTGCCGGCGGTGGTCTGCCCTGAGCGCTGGTGTTCGCACCGTGCTGTAGGCGTGGCTGCGCCGGTGCGCGGCGAGGAAGTGCGGATGGACGGTGCTGGGTCGACGCTGGTCGGTGCCGACGCCGCACGCGCTGCCGGCCCGATAGCGGCGTTCCATGAGGTACGCATAGACGGTCGGGCGGCGCAGTCAGCGGCCCTGCGAAATCCTGCGTCGAAGCGCAGTTAGGTGCCGTCCTGCAGCCGCGCCGCAGTCGCGGGGCAATGCGTTGCCGCGGAGTGCTGAGCAAGCGTCGCGTAGCCGCGCGCGCCGCGCCGGACCTTGGCGCTAGAGCTGTTGCAGCTTGCAGCCCTTCGCATCGACGCGCAGCACCGAGCCCTGTTCGTACCAGTCGCCGAGCACGATGCGGGTGCAGGCGCGACCGTCCACGTCCAGCGCATGCACCGCCGGCCGATGGGTGTGGCCATGGATCATCTTCGCCACGCCGTAGCGGGCGAAGGTGGCGGCGACTTCGCCCGGGGCCACGTCGGTGACGGTCTCGAACTGCGCGCTGTCGTCCTGTTTCAACTCGGCCTGGCGCGCCTGGCTGGCGGCGCGCGCCTGCTGCGCGTAGGCGATGCGCGCGGCCAGCGGCTGCGCCAGGAACTGCTGCTGGAAGGCCGGATCGCGGGTCTGCGCACGGAACGCCTGGTAGGCGGTGTCATCGGTGCACAGCAGGTCGCCGTGCAGCAGCAGGGTCGGCTCGCCGTACAGGTCGATCACGCAGGGATCGGGCAGCAGGCGCAGACCGGCGCGCTGCGCGTAATCGGCGCCGAGCAGGAAGTCGCGGTTGCCGTGCATGAAGAACACCGGCACCCCGGCCTGGTGCAGCGCGTGCAGCTCCAGCGCCACCGCATCGGCCGCCTCGGACGGCGTGTCATCGCCGATCCAGGCCTCGAACAGATCGCCGAGGATGTACAGCGCCTCGGCCTGCCGCGCCTCCCCGCGCAGGAAGTCGAGGAACAGCGCGGTGATCGCCGGCCGTGCCGGGTCCAGATGCAGGTCGGAGATGAACAGCGTGGTCATTTGGCCATTGTACGGCCGGGATTGGGGATTCGGGATTTGGGATTGGATGGCAGCCGCGAGCGCGGGCATTACCGCGCTTTCGTAGGAGCGGCTTCAGCCGCGCCCCGTTGGTTTTGCATGCGTCGCGGCTGAAGCCGCTCCTACGCTGACTGCTGGGATGGCCTCACGCCATCCCGAATTCCCAATCCCGAATCCCGGCTCCTCATCAAACCAACCACAACGACACGCCCGCCAGCGCCGCGCCGATACCGGTGGCGGCGAGCACGTCGCTGGGGTAGTGCAGGCCCAGGACCACCCGCGACAGCGCCACGCAGACGATGAACGGCACCAGCAGCGGCGCCAGCCAGGGGTAGTAGGCGAGGGCGACGATGCCGAAGGACACCGCGTGCAGGGTGTGGCCGGAGGGGAAGCTGAACTCGTCCAGCGGCGCCACCCAGGCGCGGATGCGCAGGTCGGCGGCGTACGGGCGCGGGCGCCGGGTCCAGCGCTTCAGGCCCTTGTACAGGCTCAGCGCGACCACGCCGGTGGCGGCCATGTGCGCGGAGGCGAACACGCCGTCCATGCCGTCGCACAGCACCAGCAGGGTCATCAGCGCGTACCAGAACACGCCGTCGCCGAGCCGGCTGATCGCCGAGAAGAAGCGCCGCACCGAACGTCGCCGGCACCAGTGGTTGGCGCGCCGGCACCAGCGGGTCTCGTGCCCGCGCAGGATCTCAAGCCGCGTCGACATGCGTCCTCCGGGTGTTCGCCAGTTCGGTGAGCAGTGCATCGAAATCGGCCACCACGCGCTCCGGGCGCAGTTGCTGCATCGACGCGCAGGCGGCCTCGCCCAGCCGGCGACGCAAGGCGTCGTCGCTGCCCAGGCGCAGGGCGGCGGCGATGAACGCCTCGTCGTCGGCCACCGCCGCGCCGTTGAGGCCATCGCGCAGGTATTCGCGTGCCGCGCCGTAGTCGAAGGCGACCGTGGCCACGCCGCTGGCCATCGCCTCCAGGGTCACGTTGCCGAAGGTCTCGCTGCGGCTGGGGAACAGGAACAGGTCGCCGCTGGCGAAATGCCGTGCCAGCGCGTCGCCGCGCTGCACGCCGCAGAAGATGAAGTCGGGATTCTCCTGCGCCAAACGCTCGCGCAGCGGGCCGTCGCCGACCCAGACGAAGCGCGCACGCGGGCGCAGTTGCTGCAACTGGCGGAACGCGCGCACCGCCAGCGGCAGGTTCTTCTCCGAGGCGATGCGGCCCACGTACAGCACCGCGCAATCCTCGTCCTGCAGGCCCCACTGCGCGCGCAACTGCGCATTGCGGCGCTGCGGCTCGAACTGCTTGCTGTCCACTGCGCGCGCCAGCAGGCGTACCCGCTCGAAGCCCTGGGTGGCGAGGAAGTCGCGCAGCTCGCGGGTCGGCACCAGGGTCGCCTGGGCCTGGTTGTGGAAGCGCCGCATCCAGCGCAGCGCGGTCGACTGCAGCCAGGCCGCGCCGTACTGCGGCAGGTATTCGTCGAAGCGGGTATGGAAGCCGGTGGCGATCGGAATGCCCAGGCGGCGCGCGCTGCGCAGCGCCGACCAGCCCAGCGGGCCCTCGGTGGCGATGTACACCGCATCCGGCGGCGCCGCCTGCCACAGCCGGGTCAGGCGCCGCGGCGCCGGCAGGCCGAACTTCAGCCCCGGATAGCGCGGCAGCGCCGCACCGCGCACCAGCCGCAGATCCGCCGGGTCGGCATCGCCGACCTGGCGCGGACGCACCACGTCGACGGTATGGCCGCGCGCGCGCAGCCCCAGTTCCAGCCCCTGCACGGTCAGCGCAACGCCGTTGACCTCAGGGGGATACGTCTCGGTGACGATCGCGTAGCGCATGCGGGGGCTCCGGTTTGACTAAGCCTCGCGCAATGCAGTGAAGCGAACATGTCCAGCGCATGTAGGAACGATGACGCCAAACGCCGGGATTCGGGATTCGGGATTCGGGATTCGGGATTTTCGCAAGTTCGTCGCCGTGCCGCTTTTCTGTGGGAGGGGCTTCAGCCCCGACGCGGTATCGGTAAGGCGTCGGGGCTGAAGCCCCTCCCACAAAAAAGCCGCGGTGTCGCGGCTTCAGGGAGGGCGGCTTTTCTTTCAAAAACCGGCATTTTTTTCATCAAATCGCTTGACCGCGATTTGACCGCGGACAGCATGCTGCCATCCCGAATCCCGAATCCCGAATCCCGAATCCCGAATCCCGAATCCCGAATCCCGAATCCCGAATCCCGAATCCCGAATCCCGAATCCCGAATCCCGAATCCCGAATCCCGAATCCCGAATCCCGAATCCCGAATCCCGAATCCCGAATCCCGGCCCTCAAGCCACAAACGGCCGGAAATTGATCCCCAACCCCGCCATGCCCTCGACCTCGCCGATCAGGTCGGCGCGCTGCAGCGGCCGCGATTCGATCCACGGCTGCGACAGGATCAGGTGCAGGTTGGCGCCGTCGGCCTTCAGTTCCAGCGCCGGGATCGGGTCGGCCTCGTGCGCGCGGTGCAGCAGCACCGCCAGGCGCAGCAGCGCGGCCTTGCGCTTGGCGCTGAGCAGCAGGCGGTCGGGCAGCGCGTCGAACGCGGTCTTGGAGACGTTGCGGCGGTGCGTGCGCACCAGCGTGGCCAGCACCTGCTGCTCCTGCCGCGAGAAGCCGGCGATGTCCGAGTGTTCCAGCACGTAGGCACCGTGCACGTGGTACTGGCTGTGCGCGATGGCCTGGCCGAGTTCGTGCAGGCGCGCGGCCCAGCCGAGCATGCGCGCGTCGTCGGCATCCAGCGCCCAGTCACCGGCGACCTGCTCGAACAGCGCCATCGCGGTGTGCTCCACGCGCGCGGCCTGCGCCTCGTCGATGCCGTAGCGCTGGGTGAGCGCGGCGATCGCGGTTTCGCGCGGATCGTTCTCGCCGCCGCGGCCGAGCATGTCGTAGAGGATGCCTTCGCGCATGGCCGCCTTGCTCACCATCAGCCGTTGCAGGCCCAGCGCCTGGAACGCCGCTTCCAGCACCAGCACGCCGCCGGCGATGATCGGCCTGCGGTCGGCGGACAGGCCGGGCAGGTCGATGTCCTCGATGCGCTTGGCCAGCAGCAGGCGGTCGCGCAGTTGCGGCAGCGCCTCGGCGGTGATCGCGCCCTTGGTCAGCTTCATCGCCGCGCAGATCTCGCCGATCGCCTTGTGCGTGCCGGACGAGCCCAGCGCCTCGTGCCAGCCCAGCGCGCGGTACTGCCCGGCGAACTGCTGGAACTCGGCGCCGATCTCGGTCAACGCGTCCTTCCACTTCTTCTTGGACAGCTTGCCGCCCGGGAAGAAGCGCCGCGTGCTGGCGATGCAGCCGGCCTGCAGGCTCTCGCGTTCCAGGGTCTGGAAGCCGCTGCCGATGATGAACTCGGTGGAGCCGCCGCCGATGTCGATCACCAGGCGGCGTTCGTTCGGCTTGGGCGGCTGCGCATGGGCCACGCCCAGGTAGATCAGGCGCGCTTCCTCGCGGCCGCTGACCACTTCGATCGGATGGCCGAGCGCGGTTTCGCCGGGAATCAGGAAGGTCTGCGGCGAGCGCAACTGGCGCACGGTGTTGGTGGCCAATGCACGCACGCGCAGCGAGGGCAGGTCGCGGATGCGCTGGCCGAAGCGTGCCAGGCATTCCAGCGCGCGCTGCCGCGCCTCGGCGGATAGCCCGCCCTTGTTGTCCAGGCCGTCGGCCATGCGCACGGTCTCGCGCAGGCGGTCCACCACCCGCAGCTGCCCGAGCTGATAGCGGGCGATGACCATGTGGAAACTGTTGGAACCCAGGTCGATGGCGGCCAGCAGGTCGCCGTCGCGCAGCGGCGGATGAGTGGGGGAAGTGGCAGGCATGGCGGAATGGTAGCCGATGCGCGGCGCACGCCGTGGAGACGGCGCCGCGACGCGCTCAGAGCCCGTCGAGCAGGGCCAGCTGCGCCGAATGCGGCGGCTGGTCCTGGCCCGGGGCCAGCTTGCGGTAGTTGCCGTCGGCGTCCAGTTCCCAGGCGTTGAGATTGTCGGCCAGGTAGTTCTGCAGCACCTCGCGGTGGATGCGCTTGACCAGATCCGGATCGAGGATCGGGAAGCCGGTCTCCACGCGCCGCAGCAGATTGCGTTCCAGCCAGTCGGCGCTGGCGCAGAACAGTTCCGGCGCGCCGTCGTTGCCGAACCAGTAGACCCGGCTGTGCTCGAGGAAACGGCCGACGATCGAGCGCACCCGGATGTTGTCGGACACGTCCGGCACGCCGGGGCGCAGGGTGCAGGCGCCGCGCACGATCAGGTCGATCTTCACGCCTGCCTGCGAGGCCGCATACAGCGCGCGGATCACCTGCGGCTCGTTGAGCGCGTTCATCTTGGCGATGATGCGGCCGGGGCGGCCCGCATGCGCCAGTTTGGTCTCGCGTTCGATCCGGTGCAGCACGCCCGGGTGCAGGGTGAAGGGCGATTGCAGCAGGCGCTTGAGGCGGATCTTCGGCGCCAGCCCGGACAACTGCTGGAACAGCAGGTGCACGTCGTTGCCGATGTCCACGTCGGCGGTGATCAGGCTCAGGTCGGTATAGGCGCGCGCGGTGCCGCTGTGGTAGTTGCCGGTGCCCAGGTGCACGTAGCGGCGCAGCTTGCGGCCCTCGCGGCGCACGATCAGCAGCATCTTGGCGTGGGTCTTGTAGCCGACCACGCCGTACACCACCTGCACGCCGGCTTCCTGCAGGCGGTCGGCCAGGCCCAGGTTGGCCTCTTCGTCGAAGCGCGCGCGCAGTTCCACCACCACGGTGACGTCCTTGCCGTTGCGCGCGGCCAGCACCAGTGCATCGACGATCGCCGAGTCCTTGCCGGTGCGGTACAGGGTCTGCTTGATCGCCAGTACGTTGGGGTCGACCGCGGCCTGCTTGATCAGGTCCAGCACCGCGGTGAAGGCGTCGAACGGGTGGTGCAGCAGCACGTCGCCGGCGGCGGCGATCTCGAAGATGCCCTCGCTGTCGCGCAGCGTGCGCGGGTTCATCGGCGGATACTTCAGGTCCGGGCGCTGCACCAGGTCGTAGACCTGGTTGACCCGGCTCAGGTTGACCGGGCCGTTGATGCGGTAGACCGCGTTTTCCGGCAGCTCGAAGTTCTGCAGCAGGGTGCGCACGATCGACTTCGGGCAGTCCTCGGCGATCTCCAGCCGCACCGCCGGCCGGTAGCCGCGGTTGACCAGTTCGTCGCGCAGCGCCAGCGCCAGGTTCTCCACTTCCTCTTCGTCCACCACCAGTTCCGAGTTGCGGGTGACGCGGAACTGGTAGGAGCCCATCACCTCCATGCCCGGGAACAGCTCGTCGACGAAGGTGGACAGCACCGAGGACAGGAACACGAAGCTCTGGCCGCCCTCGGCCAGGCTTTCCGGCAACTGGATGATGCGCGGCAGCGAGCGCGGCGCGCGCACGATCGCCAGGTGGCCGACACGGCCGAACGCGTCGGTGCCCTTGAGCACCACCACGATGTTCAGCGACTTGTTGAGGATCTTCGGGAACGGATGCGCCGGGTCCAGGCCCAGCGGCGACAGCACCGGCATGATCTCGTTGCGGAAGTAGGCGCGCAGCCAGCGCTTCTGCCGCGCGTTCCAGGAATGCCGACCGAGCACGCCGATGCCGGCGTCCTTCAACGCCGGGCGCAGCACCTCGTTCCAGCAGCGGTACTGCTGGTCGACCAGTTGCGCGGCGCGGTCGTGGATCGCGTTGAGGATGGCGTTGGGGCTCATGCCGTCCGGTGCTGGCGGCAGCCCGAACTCCTGGGCATGGCGCACGGTGGCGGCACGGATCTCGAAGAATTCGTCCAGGTTGGTGCAGGAGATGCACAGGAAGCGCAGCCGCTCCAGCAACGGCACCTGCGGATCCTGCGCCTGCGCCAGCACCCGGAAGTTGAAATCCAGTTGCGACAGTTCGCGGTTGAGGTACAGCGCCGGATCGCGCAGCGGGTCGCTGGGAACGTCCGGTGGCGGCGTGGGCGGCAGGGCGGCGGCGCGGGGCATGGCGATACTCGTTAGGCGGAAGTCAGGGTGGCATGGTCGTGCCGCGGATGCACGCGCCCGGCGCCGAAGTGACAGGAGAAGGTGCTGCCCTTGCCGACTTCGCTCTCGATCTCCAGCCGCGCCTGGTGCAGGCCGAGCACGTGCTTGACGATCGACAGGCCCAGCCCGGTGCCGCCGCTCTCGCGCGAACGGCTGCTGGAGACCCGGTAGAAGCGCTCGGTGATCCGCGGCAGGTGATGCGCGGGAATGCCGTAGCCGCTGTCGCGCACCGACAGCACCGCACCGTCGCCCTCGCGGGCGAAGGTGATGCGGATGGTGCCGCCGGCCGCGGTGTAGCGCACCGCGTTGGTGACCAGGTTGGAGAAGGCGCTGTGCAGCTCCTTGTTGGAGCCGACCAGGTCGCAATCGGCCTCGTCGTGGACCTCGATGCGGTGCCGGCCCTGGCTATGCGCTTCGGCCTCGCGGCGCAGCGTGGCCAGCATCGGCGCCATCGCGATCGACTCCTCGTTGGCGTGCTCCTGCGATTCCAGCCGCGACAGGGTGAGCAGGTCCTCGACCAGTTGGGTCATGCGCTGCGACTGCTTGCGCATCTCGGCGATCATCGGTCCCGAATCCGGGAAGTCCTCCGGATCGAGCATGTCCAGATAGCCGTGGACCACGGTCAGCGGCGTGCGCAGTTCGTGCGAGACGTTGGCGACGAAATCGCGGCGCACCTGCTCCAGTTGCAGCAGCTTGCTGACGTCGCGGGCGACCAGCAGCCAGTGGTCCTCGGAATAAGGGATCAGGCGCAGGTTCAGGCGCAGGCGCTCGTCGACCGGCGAGGGCATGTCCAGCATCGGCTCGGCGTTGCGGCCGGCGCTGAGCCAGTGCGCCAGCGGCATCGGCTGCAGCCGCTCCACCACCGGCGCGCCGAGGTCGCCGGGATGGCGCAGGCCGAGCAGGGTGCCGGCCGCTTCGTTGAACCACTGGATGCGCTGGCTGTTGCGGTCCACCACCACCACCGCGTCGGGTAGCGCCGCGGCGGCAGCGCGGTAGGCGCGCAGCATGTCCAGCAGACGCCGCTTGCGCACGCGCATTTCTGCCTGGCTGCGGTACAGCAGCCGGTCCAGTTCGTTCCACACGCCGGTGCCTGCCGGCGGCTCCCAACGCTGGCGCGCGGTCAGCCGCCGCAGCACCCGCCGCAGCCGCCAGTAGTGCCAGCCCATCACCCCCAGCGACATCAGGGTCAGCGCCATCCACACGTGGCCGCCGATCCAGCCGGCCAGCAACGCCAGCAACAGCAGGCCGGCGAGCGTGCCGAGGGTCTTCAACCAGGCGGAGCGGATGTGGCGGGGCATCGGGAACGCACTCTGTCGCAAAGGATCGTGATCCGTCCGCCGTTATAGCAGGCCAAGCTGGCGGTCAGATGGACGCAGAGAAGCGATAGCCGGAACCGCGGACGGTCTGCACCATGTTTTCCACCGCGAACGGCTCCAGCGTCTTGCGCAGGCGGCGGATGTGCACGTCGATGGTGCGCTCTTCCACGTAGACGCTGCCGCCCCAGACGTGGTCGAGCAACTGCGCGCGGCTGTACACGCGCTCGGGATGGGTCATGAAGAAGTGCAGCAGGCGGTATTCGGTCGGGCCGATCGGCACCGGGGCGTCCCCGGCGAACACCCGGTGCGCGGCGCCGTCGATGCGCAGGCTGCCGACCGAGACGCTGCCGTCCTCGTCGTCCTCGCGGGTGCGGCGCATCACCGCGCGGATCCGCGCCAGCAGCTCGCGCGCGGAGAATGGCTTGACCACGTAGTCGTCGACGCCGGCCTCCAGGCCGCCGACACGGTCGTTCTCCTCGCCGCGGGCGGTGAGCATGATGATCGGCACTTCGCGGGTCATCGCATCCTTGCGCCAGCGCCGGGCCAGTTCCAGGCCGCTGGTGCCGGGCAGCATCCAGTCCAGCAGGATCAGGTCCGGGACCCGGTCGGCGATCGAGGTCTGCGCCTCGCGGGCATCTCCGGCGTGCACCGGCTCGAAGTCGCCCTTGCGCAGGGCGAACGCGACCATGTCGCGGATGGCCGGTTCGTCGTCGACGATCAGGATGCGTTTCTGCACAACGGCACCGTGGAACTGGGGAGGAAGGTCGCCAGTAGACTACGGTTTTATTACGTTTAAGTGACGCCTGCCAAGGGCGCGTTTCAGTGCCGTTGCATGTCCGGGTCCTGCACGCCCTGGCGGCGCAGTTCCAGCACCGTCGGGGTGATCGCGGCGATGCGCGCATCGATGCGCGCGCGCGCCACATAGTCCAGGTCGCTGCGCTTCTTCAGGTTGTTGAGCTGGATCAGCGCCTGCTCCGGGTGCCCGTTCAGGTAGGCGGCCTCGGCATAAGCCTCGCCGGCGCGGGTCTCGTCGCCGGCCAGTTCGCAGGCGCGGGCGAAGGTGCGCTGGAACACCGGATCCTCCGCGGCCGCCCCCAGCAGCGGCCGCAGCACCGCTTGCGCGCGCTGGCCGGCCTGGCGGCCGCCCTGTTCGTTGAGGGCGGTGGCATAGCTCAGCGCCACCGCGCGGTTGCTGGGCATGCGCTTGACCAGCGCCTCGAAGCGCTGGTCGGCGGCCTGGGGCCTGCCGGCCTTGGCGTCGGCCTCGGCCACCGCCACGGTCAGCCACCAGTTGTCCGGGTGCGCCTGCAGCAGGCCCTCCAGCGTCTGCGCGACGTCCTGTGCGCCGCTGCCGGCGCGCAGCCGCGCCAGCGCCAGGCCGTAGCGCTGGGCATCGCTCAGACCCTGCTTGCTGCCCTGGCGCAGGCCCTCGTACTCGCGGATCGCATCGGCCGGGGTGTTGGCGCTGAACACCCGCAGCCGCTCGCGGGCCCACTCGAACTGGCCGCTGGGGCCGCGCGCGTAGTTGGCGAACGGCAGTTGCAGGCCGCCCGGCAGCAGCGGATTGCTGGGCGCGCCCAGCGGCTGGCTCAGCGACACGTCGTTCGGGTCGACCCGCTCCTGCAGGGTGCCGCCGGGCACGCTGGTGGTCACGGTCAGGGTGTTCTTCTTCATCTGTTCGGCGCGCTCGCGCGCCTCGCTGATGCGGGTGGTGGTGACCGGGTGGGTCATCAGAAAGTCGGGGGTGCTGTAGCCGCCCTGGTTGCCGCGCATCGCCAGCGACATGCGCTCGAAGAAGCCGGCCATCGCGTCGACGTCGTAGCCGCTGCGCGCCAGGGTGCGGATGCCCAGGCGGTCGGCCTCCGATTCGTTGGAGCGGGTGTAGTCGATCTGGCGCTGCTGCATCAGCCCCAGGCCGCTGGCGATCGCCGCCTGGGTGGCGTCGCCGCTGGAGCGCCCGCCGGCCTGCTGCGCGGCGACCACCGCGGCGAGCATGCCGAGCAGGATCGGGATCTGGTCGCGCTGCGCCCGCTCCACCCCGCGCAGCACGTGCTGCTGGGTGACGTGGGCGATCTCGTGCGACAGCACCGCGGCCACCTCGTCCTCGCGCTCGGCCGTCAGCACCAGGCCGGCGTTGACCGCCACGTAGCCGCCGAGGGTGGCGAAGGCGTTGATCTGGCGGTCGCGCAGCATGAAGAAGGTGAACTTCTGCTGCGGCTGGTCGCTGTTGGCGCCGAGCCGGGTGCCCATGGTCTGCAGCCAGTCGTCGATCAACGGGTCCTCAAGCACGTAGCCGTAGCTGCGCAGCTCGGCCAGCATCATCTTGCCGTACTCGGCCTGGCGCGCCGGGGTCAGCAGCTCGCCGGCGGAGGAGCCGATGTCCGGCAGCTTGTTCTCCTGGGCCAGCGCCACGGCGCAGGCGGTGGCCAGGGTGATCGCGAAGGCGAGCGGCAGCAGGCGCAAGACGGGCTCCAAGAGGGCAGGCGGACGCCGGGTGGCGGCCGGGACGACGGTGAATCCGGGATGATTCGCAGTGTTGCGGCAGCGGCCTCGAAAATCCACCCGGCCGCTACCATAGTGGCTTGGACCCTCTACACCGCCCGGAGTTTCCCGTGGACAACCCAACTGCCGACACCGGCCACGCCGGCGGCCCGCCGATCACCCTCTATTCCACCGCGATCTGCCCGTACTGCGTGGCGGCCAAGAACTTCCTCAAGAGCAAGGGCCGCACCTGGAACGAGGTGCGGATCGACCTGGACCCGGCCGAGCGCGAGAAGATGGTCGCCCTGGCGCGGCGCACCAGCGTGCCGCAGATCTTCGTCGGCGACGTGCACGTCGGCGGCTACGACGACATGATGGCGCTGCACCGCGCCGGCAAGCTTGAGCCCTTGCTCGACGGCAACGCCCCCGAGGCGCAGGCATGAGCGGCGCCGCGACGGGCGAGGGCGGGGCGTCCGGGCAGGACCGGGTGCGCGAGTTCACCGAGTTCCGCCAGCGCATGAACCAGCGCATCCTGGCCGAGCCGAACCAGGTGGTGCGGCGCTTCTTCGCGCTGGACACCCAGACCTACCAGGCCGGCGCCCTGGACGTGAAGACCAAGGAACTGCTCGGCCTGGTTGCCTCGCTGGTGCTGCGCTGCGACGACTGCATCAGCTACCACGTGGCCCAGTGCAAGGAGGCCGGGGTCAGCCGCGAGGAGTTCTTCGAGACCTTCTCGGTGGGCCTGGTGGTCGGCGGTTCGATCGTGATCCCGCACCTGCGCCGCGCCGTGGACTTCCTCGACACGCTGGAGGCCGGCGAGGCCGCCGCCCCGGCGCAGCACGCGCACGACTGAGCCCGCCGCGGGCTACCCCGATGGCCGCCGGCGCCGCGCCGGCGGCCGCCCGGTTTTGGGCGCCTTCACCGGCTTCGGGCATAATTACCGCTGAAACCTCCTTGCGCCTGCAGCCCCGGTTCCCGGGCGGCGCTCCCCCCTCTTGTACGGAAACCGCAACCCTATGACGCAGACAATCACGGTCATCCGTGGCGATGGCATCGGCCCGGAGATCATGGACGCCACGCTGTTCGTGCTCGACGCGCTGAACGCCGGCCTCACCTACGAATACGCCGATGCGGGCCTGGTGGCGCTGGAGAAGCACGGCGACCTGCTGCCGGCCGCCACGCTGGAGTCGATCCGCAAGAACAAGGTGGCGCTGAAGAGCCCGCTGACCACGCCGGTGGGCGAGGGCTTCAGTTCGATCAACGTGGCCATGCGCCGCCAGTTCGACCTGTACGCCAACGTGCGTCCGGCCAAGTCGTTCCCGAACACCAAGTCGCGCTTCGGCGCCGGCGTGGACCTGATCACCGTGCGCGAGAACACCGAAGGCGCCTACCTGAGCGAAGGCCAGGAAGTGTCCGCCGACGGCGAGACCGCGCTGTCGATGGCCAAGGTGACCCGCAAGGGTTCCGAGCGC
Source organism: Xanthomonas sp. NCPPB 3174 (assembly GCF_056725205.1). NCBI lineage: Bacteria > Pseudomonadati > Pseudomonadota > Gammaproteobacteria > Lysobacterales > Lysobacteraceae > Xanthomonas > Xanthomonas sp. NCPPB 3174. The sequence continues at coordinate 1,026,764 of NZ_CM161517.1, forward strand.
ATCGTCCGCTACGCCTTCGACCTGGCCCGCGCGACCGGCCGCAAGAAGGTCACCGCGGTGCACAAGGCCAACATCATCAAGTCCACCTCGGGCCTGTTCCTGAAGGTGGCGCGTGAAGTGGCGGCGAACTACCCGGAGATCGAATTCCAGGAAATGATCGTCGACAACGCGTGCATGCAGTTGGTGATGCGTCCGGAGCAGTTCGACATCATCGTCACCACCAACCTGTTCGGCGACATCCTGTCGGACCTGTGCGCCGGCCTGGTCGGCGGCCTGGGTCTGGCCCCGGGCGCCAACATCGGCGTGGACGCGGCGATCTTCGAAGCCGTGCACGGCTCGGCCCCGGACATCGCCGGGCAGGGCAAGGCCAACCCGTGCGCGCTGCTGCTGGGCGCGGCGCAGCTGCTGGACCACATCGGCCAGCCGCAGAACGCCGAGCGCCTGCGCAACGCCATCGTCGCCACGCTGGAAGCCAAGGACGGTCTGACCCCGGACCTGGGCGGCAGCGGCAACACCATGGGCTTCGCCCAGGCCATCGCCAGCCGCCTCTGAGCGCGCCGGAAGATCGCACAAGAAGAAAGAAAGGGCGCCCAGGGCGCCCTTTCTTTTGCTCGCAAGTTGTCTGAAGCCGCTTCAGCTCATCGATCAACGGCAGTCGCTCTTGCGATTCCCCAATCCCGATTCCCGACTCCAGCTTCAATTCCGCGACTGCAGCTTCGACAGCAGGCGCAGGAACTCCAGGTACAGCCACACCAGCGTCACCATGAGGCCGAACGCGCCGTACCACTCCATGTACTTGGGTGCGCCCTGTTCGACGCCGCTTTCGATGAAGTCGAAGTCCAGCACCAGGTTCAGCGCCGCCACCACCACCACGAACAGGCTGAACAGGATGCCGACCGTGCCGGAGGCGTGGATGTAGGGGATCTGGATATTGAAGAAGCCCAGCACCATGGTCGCCAGGTACACCAGCGCGATGCCGCCGGTGGCCGCGACCACGCCCAGCTTGAAGTTCTCGGTGGCCTTGATCATGCCGCTGCGGTAGGCGAACAGCATCGCGAACAAGGTGCCGAAGGTCAGCATCACCGCCTGCAGCACGATGCCGTTGAAGCGCACTTCGTACATCGCCGAGATCGATCCCAGGAAGAAGCCTTCCACCAGCGCGTACAGCGGGGCGGTGATCGGCGACCATTCCTTCTTGAAGATCGTGATCAGGGCCAGGATGAAGCCGCCGATCAGGCCGCCCAGCGCGTAGCCGGCCACGCCCGGGGCGATCATCGCGTTGCCCGCGGCATCGATCGAGACCGACTGGCTCCAGGCGAATACGGCGGTGAGTGCCGTCAGCATCAGCAGGATGCCGGTCTTGTTGGCGGTACCGTTCAGTGTCATCGCGCCGCTGTCGCGCGCGGCGACCGCGCTGCTCCCGGGCGAGACCACGGTGCCGCTGCGCAGATCGAGGAAGGTGGATTCCTTCAGGGCGGGATTGCCGCTGCGAAACATGCTGTTTTCTCCTTACAAAAAGGCGCTCGGCCGATGCCGATGGCAAGGCCTGAGCATAGCGCAGGCGATGTTGCGTGCATGCGACGTTGACAGCAGGCCGCAAGCTTCCCACAATAGCCGACCTTTCCGGCCTTGGCCGCGAGGGATGTTCCGCCGGGGTATAGCGCAGTCTGGTAGCGCGCCTGCTTTGGGAGCAGGATGTCGGGGGTTCGAATCCCTCTACCCCGACCAATCCGATGTCCAACGGCGGAAAGGAATGCGACAATCCAGCCAGGGCGCCCGTAGCTCAACTGGATAGAGCACCGGCCTTCTAAGCCGGCGGTTACAGGTTCGATTCCTGTCGGGCGCGCCAACACCGGCGCCGGGCAGGAGATGCAAGGTTTCAATGGTGGCTGTAGCTCAGTTGGTTAGAGTACTGGATTGTGATTCCAGATGTCGGGGGTTCGAGTCCCCTCAGCCACCCCATTGATCGCGTGACCCGATGCTTCGCGGGGTGTTGCAACGAAGCAAAAAAGCACATAGAATGTGCGACTCAGTTTCAGGGCCGTTAGCTCAGTTGGTAGAGCAGTTGACTCTTAATCAATAGGTCCAAGGTTCGAATCCTTGACGGCCCACCAAAACAAAAGGCACCTGCTCCGGCAGGTGCCTTTTTCTTTGCCGGCCGGCCTGCAACAATGTGCCGGCAGGCGTCATCCGGCGCCGCAGCGCGAAAGTGGCGGAATTGGTAGACGCCCTGGTTTTAGGTACCAGTGCCGCAAGGCGTAGGGGTTCGAGTCCCCTCTTTCGCACCATCCAGCCCCTTGCGGGCCCTCGCGGCGATGGTGGGTTCGGCGTCGCCACGGTGGCCGCTCGGCCCTGCGCTGGCAGGCGCCGCGGGAATAGGCGAAACTATCCGGCTGCGGCGGCTGTCCCGTGCCCGCGCCAACCCGTACTTTTCTACATCGTGCCGAGAGCCGTGGGCTCCCGGTGGCAGGAGTCCACATGCAAGCTTCGATCGAAACCACCGGTACCTTGGAACGGCGTCTGACCTTCACCCTGCCGGAGGATCGCCTGGAAACCCATGTCGGCGGCCGCCTGCGCGAAGTCGCGCGCACCGCGCGGATCAAGGGCTTCCGTCCGGGCAAGATTCCGGCCAAGGTGATCGAGCAGCGCTTCGGGCCGCAGATCCGCGCCGAGGCGCTGGACGGCCTGCTGCGCGAGACCTTCGATTCGGCCGTGCGCGAGCACGAGCTGCGCCTGGCCGGCAACCCGCGCATCGACCGCGCCGGCGACAACGAGCTGCAGTTCGTGGCCACCTTCGAAGTGGTGCCGGACTTCGGCGACATCGACGTGTCCACGCTGCAGGTGATCCGCCACACCGCCGAGGTCACCGACGCCGACATCGAGCAGATGATCGAGAATCTGCGTCTGCAGCGTCGCACCTGGCAGCCGGCCGCGCGTCCGGCGCAGGGCGGCGACCTGGTGACGCTGGAGACCTGGTCGCAGGTCGGCGACGAGCGCCTGCCGACCGAGGGCGTGGAGAAGGGCAGCAGCGTGATCGGCTCGGGCGTCATGTTCCCGGCGATCGAACAGGGCCTGGTCGGCCTGTCCAAGGACGAAGAGAAGACGCTGACGGTCGAGTTCCCGGCCGACTGGCGCGTGCCGCAGTTCGCCGGCAAGCAGGTCCAGGTGCACGTGAAGGCGGTCGACGTCGCCGCGCCGGTGCTGCCGGAGGTGGACAAGGAGTTCATCAAGAGCTTCGGCGTGAAGAGCGGCGATGTCGAGCAGTTCCGCAAGGACATCCGCATCAACCTGGAGCGCGAGCTCAAGGGCGCGCTGATGAACCGCCTGCGTCGCGAAGTGGGCGAGCAGCTGATCGCCGCCTACGCCTCGGTGGAGATGCCGCCGCGCCTGGTCGAGAACGAGGCGCGCGCCATGCTGGCGCAGCAGGTCGAGCAACTGCGCCGTTCCGGTCGCGACCCGGGTCAGGTGCCGGACGACGCCCACCAGGGCTTCATGGACGCCGCACGCAAGCGCGTGCTGGTCGGCCTGCTGGTCGGCGAGGTTGCCCGCCGCAACGAACTGCGCCTGGACCCGAAGCGGGTCTCGGAGACGCTGCGCCTGATCGCCTCGACCTACGAAGAGCCGGAACAGGTCATTGAGATGTACCGCAACGATCCCCAATTGATGGGGGGACTGCAGAGCCGCGTGATGGAAGAGCAGGTGATCGACTGGATCGCCGAGCGCGCCCAGCACACCGAGCAGGCGATGTCGTTCCAGGACGCGATCCGTCAATAAGACGACGCGTCACCGTCTCGCGCATCCCGGCATGCGCGAGGTGGATCCCCGTTTCACTCCCCGTGGCGGCGGGGCGCAACACGATGCGAAGCCCTGCACACCCCCGTGCAGGGACGGACCCCGAGCAGCAGGAGATCACCGCGTGGACAATGTGACCAAGGCCTTGAATCTGGTTCCGATGGTGGTCGAACAGACCAGTCGTGGCGAGCGTGCCTACGACATCTATTCGCGTCTGCTGAAGGAGCGCCTGATCTTCCTGGTTGGCCCGATCGACGACCACATGGCCAATGTGATCGTGGCCCAGCTGCTGTTCCTGGAAGCGGACAATCCGGAGAAGGACATCAGCATCTACATCAACTCGCCGGGCGGCGTGGTCACCGCCGGCATGGCGATCTACGACACCATGCAGTACATCAAGCCGGACGTGAGCACCATCTGCGTCGGCCAGGCCGCCTCGATGGGCGCGCTGCTGCTGGCGTCGGGCGCGGCCGGCAAGCGCTATGCGCTGCCGAACTCGCGGGTGATGATCCACCAGCCGCTGGGCGGCTTCCAGGGCCAGGCCACCGATATCGACATCCACGCTCGCGAGATCCTGACCCTGCGCGCGCGGCTGAACGAAATCCTGGCCAAGCACACCGGCCAGTCGCTGGAGACCATCGCCCGCGACACCGAGCGCGACAACTTCAAGAGCGCCATCGACGCGCAGGCCTACGGCCTCGTCGACCAGGTCCTGGAGCGTCGTCCGGATGAGTCCATCCAGCCGGCATAAGGCTTGCATGTACTGCAAAACGCAGCGTATTCCGCAGGGCCGGGGTCGGGCTAGCGTCCTCCCGGCCCTGTGCTATTCTCGAAATCGAACCCCCGTTCATCGGGTGGGGTAACTGGGTAAGCGAAGCAATGAGCGAAGACCGGCAAGGCCGTTCCGGCGACAGCAACAAGATCCTGTACTGCTCGTTCTGCGGCAAGAGTCAACACGAGGTCCGTAAGCTGATCGCCGGGCCCAGCGTGTTCATCTGCGACGAATGCGTCGAGTTGTGCAACGACATCATCCGCGAGGAGCTCGAGGAGAAGGCGCAGTCGGCACGCAGCAGCCTGCCCAAGCCGCGCGAGATCCTGGAAGTGCTCGACCAGTACGTGATCGGCCAGCAGCGCGCCAAGCGCACGCTCGCCGTGGCCGTGTACAACCACTACAAGCGCATCGAGAGCCGGCAGAAGAACGACGAGGTCGAACTGGCCAAGTCCAACATCCTGCTGGTCGGTCCGACCGGTTCGGGCAAGACGCTGCTGGCCGAAACGCTGGCGCGCCTGCTCAACGTGCCGTTCACCATCGCCGATGCGACCACGCTGACCGAAGCCGGCTACGTCGGCGAGGACGTGGAAAACATCATCCAGAAGCTGCTGCAGAAGTGCGACTACGACGTCGACAAGGCGCAGCAGGGCATCGTCTACATCGACGAGATCGACAAGATCTCGCGCAAGAGCGAAAACCCGTCGATCACCCGCGACGTGTCCGGCGAAGGCGTGCAGCAGGCGCTGCTGAAGCTGATCGAAGGCACGGTCGCCTCGGTGCCTCCGCAGGGCGGGCGCAAGCATCCGCAGCAGGAATTCCTGCAGGTGGACACCAAGAACATCCTGTTCATCTGCGGCGGCGCGTTCGCCGGCCTGGACAAGGTGATCCAGCAGCGCTCCAACGATGCCGGCGGCATCGGCTTCGGCGCCAAGGTCAAGAGCGTCGAGCGCAAGCGCGAGGTCGGCAAGATCCTGGCCGACGTCGAGCCGGAAGACCTGATCAAGTTCGGCCTGATCCCCGAGTTCGTCGGCCGCCTGCCGGTGGTCGCCACGCTCGAGGAACTGGACGAGCCGGCGCTGATCAAGATCCTCACCGAGCCCAAGAACGCCATCACCAAGCAGTTCAAGAAGCTGTTCGAGATGGAAGGCGTGGAGCTGGAGTTCCGCCAGGACGCGCTGCTGGCCATCGCCAAGAAGGCGCTCAAGCGCAAGACCGGCGCGCGCGGCCTGCGCACCATCGTCGAGTCGGTGCTGCTGGACACGATGTACGAGCTGCCGTCGCAGGAGAACGTCAGCAAGGTGGTGGTGGACGAGTCGGTGATCGAGCACAAGTCCGAGCCGTACCTGATCTACCAGACCCCGCCGGCGGCGCCCAAGGTCGCCTCCGCGGAGTGACCCCGGGCCGGTGCTGCGCGGCGACCCCGCCGCGTGCCGTCCGCCTGCAGGTAAGTCGCTGAAACATAAAGGAGTTCTGCGCTCCCCTTGCATCGCCCAGCCGATGGCCCCATAACGGGGCCATCGGCGTTTTTATGGCCGCCCGCATCGCGTTCCCGCCTCCCAAATCGGAATCCTCATGGCCCAGTCCCAATCCGAAGTCCTCGACCTGCCGGTCCTGCCATTGCGCGACGTCGTGGTCTTTCCGCACATGGTCATCCCGCTGTTCGTCGGTCGCGACAAATCCATGCGCGCGCTCGAGCACGCGATGGAGGCCGACAAGCGCATCCTGCTGGTCGCGCAGAAGTCCGCCGAGACCGACGATCCGGCGGCCGCCGACCTGTACAACGTCGGCACGCTGGCGCAGGTGCTGCAACTGCTGAAGCTGCCCGACGGCACCATCAAGGTGCTGGTCGAAGGCCTGTCGCGGGTCAGCGTCGACAAGGTCGCCGAGCGCGACGGCGCGCTGCAGGGCGAAGGCCGCGAGATCGATGCCGCCGAATCGCGCGAGGAGCGCGAGGTCGAGGCGATCGCGCGTTCGCTGATGTCGCTGTTCGAGCAGTACGTCAAGACCAACCGCAAGCTGCCGCCGGAGCTGCTGCAGACCCTGTCCGGCATCGACGAGCCCGGCCGCCTGGCCGACACCATCGCCGCGCACATCGGCGTGCGCCTGGCCGACAAGCAGCGCCTGTTGGAAACGCTGGAAGTGGGGGAGCGCCTGGAGATGCTGGTCGGCCTGGTCGACGGCGAGATCGACGTGCAGCAGCTGGAGAAGCGCATCCGCGGCCGGGTCAAGTCGCAGATGGAGAAGAGCCAGCGCGAGTACTACCTCAACGAGCAGATGAAGGCGATCCAGAAGGAACTGGGCGACCTCGACGATGCGCCGGGCGAGCTGGAGGAGCTGGCGCGCAAGATCGCCGAGGCCGGCATGCCCAAGCCGGTGGAGACCAAGGCCAAGGCCGAACTCAACAAGCTCAAGCAGATGTCGCCGATGTCGGCCGAAGCCGCGGTGGTGCGCAACTACCTCGACTGGCTGCTGGGCGTGCCGTGGAAGAAGCGCAGCAAGGTGCGCAAGGACCTGAAGGTCGCGCAGGAAACCCTCGATGCCGATCACTACGGCCTGGAGAAGGTCAAGGACCGCATCCTCGAGTACCTGGCGGTGCAGTCGCGGGTGAAGCAGATGAAGGGGCCGATCCTGTGCTTGGTCGGACCGCCGGGCGTGGGCAAGACCTCGCTGGGCCAGTCCATCGCCAAGGCGACCAACCGCAAGTTCGTGCGCATGTCGCTGGGCGGCGTGCGCGACGAGGCGGAGATCCGCGGCCATCGCCGGACCTACGTCGGTTCGATGCCCGGTCGCATCGTGCAGAACCTCAACAAGGTCGGCAGCAAGAACCCGCTGTTCGTGCTCGACGAGATCGACAAGATGTCGATGGACTTCCGCGGCGATCCGTCCTCGGCGCTGCTGGAAGTGCTCGATCCCGAGCAGAACAACGCCTTCAACGACCACTACCTGGAAGTGGACCTGGACCTGTCCGAAGTGATGTTCGTGGCGACCTCCAATTCGCTGAACATCCCCGGCCCGTTGCTGGACCGCATGGAAGTGATCCGCATCCCCGGCTACACCGAGGACGAGAAGCTCAACATCGCGACGCGCTACCTGGTGCCCAAGCAGCTCAAGGCCAATGGCCTGAAGCAGGACGAGCTGGAGATCGGCGCCGACGCGATCCGCGACATCGTGCGCTACTACACGCGCGAATCCGGCGTGCGTAACCTCGAGCGCGAAGTCGCCAAGATCTGCCGCAAGGTGGTCAAGGAGATCGCCCTGGCCGGTCCGCAGCCGGCCGCACCGGCGAAGAAGGCCGCAGCGAAGAAGGGTGCCGTGCGCAAGGACAAGGCCCGCGTGAGCGTCGGCTCGAAGAACCTGGACAAGTACCTGGGCGTGCGCCGCTACGACTTCGGTCGTGCCGAGGAGCAGAACGAGATCGGCCTGGTGACCGGCCTGGCCTGGACCGAGGTCGGCGGCGATCTGCTGCAGATCGAATCGACCCTGGTCCCGGGCAAGGGCGCGGTGATCCTGACCGGCCAGCTCGGCGACGTGATGAAGGAATCGGCGTCGGCCGCGTTGTCGGTGGTGCGCTCGCGCGCCGAGCGGCTCGGCATCGAGGCGGACTTCCTGCAGAAGCACGACGTCCACCTGCACGTGCCGGACGGCGCCACGCCGAAGGACGGCCCCAGTGCCGGCATCGCGATGGTGACCTCGCTGGTGTCGATGCTGACCAAGGTGCCGGTCAAGTCGGAGGTGGCGATGACCGGCGAGATCACCCTGCGTGGCCGCGTCTCGGCGATCGGCGGACTCAAGGAGAAGCTGCTGGCCGCACTGCGCGGCGGCATCCGCACCGTGCTGATTCCCGAGGAGAACCGCAAGGATCTGGCCGACATCCCGGAGAACGTCACCCGCGATCTGAAGATCGTGCCGGTGAAGTGGATCGACGAAGTGCTGGATCTGGCACTGGAGCGTCCGCTCGCGCCCAAGCCCGCCGCCGATGCCGAACAGGCACCGTCGCGGCGCAAGCAGAAAGCATCCTCGAACCCGCGCGTCAAGCACTGACGCGCGCTGAACCGCACCCGCGCAAACGGCTCAAACCCGCGCCGTTGTTGGCTTTTCGGCTTGCGCGGGTATTGGCCCGCTGGTATAAATGCAGCGCTTGCGAGCACCGCGAACGGGCGTGCTTGGTAGTGCAAAACATATCCATCGGGGTCTCGCCCAGGCGAGGCAGGCCACGCCGACACCCGATCCTCAATCCGCGGTCTTCTGCCGCACATGGAGTCATCAAGAAATGAATAAAGCCGAACTGAACGACGCGATCGCCGCTGCCGCCGACATCTCCAAGGCCGAAGCCGGTCGTGCCATCGACGCCTTCGTGTCGGAAGTGACCAAGGCCCTGAAGAAGGGCGACAGCGTCACGCTCGTGGGCTTCGGCACCTTCCAGGTGCGCGACCGTGCCGAGCGCACCGGCCGCAACCCGAAGACCGGCGACTCCATCAAGATCGCGGCGTCGAAGAATCCGACGTTCAAGGCTGGTAAAGCGCTGAAGGATGCCGTAAACTAATCGACTCGCTAGGGTGCTTAGCTCAGCGGTAGAGCGTCTCCTTTACACGGAGAGGGTCGGGGGTTCGAAACCCTCAGCACCCACCAGAGCACCAAGCGACAGGTTTCAAAAGCGGAGTGGTAGTTCAGTCGGTTAGAATGCTGGCCTGTCACGCCGGAGGTCGCGGGTTCGAGTCCCGTCCACTCCGCCAGTTGTACCGAAGCCCCCGAGCGATCGGGGGTTTCGTTTCTCGCAGTCGCCGCCACGCGCCAGCGTCGGCCTAGCAGCTCCGGGAAAGCGGGCCTCGCGCCCGCCTCCGTTCAAACGCGGAGTGGTAGTTCAGTCGGTTAGAATGCTGGCCTGTCACGCCGGAGGTCGCGGGTTCGAGTCCCGTCCACTCCGCCATTTGTACGCGAAACCCCCGAGAAATCGGGGGTTTCTTTTTTTCCGCAAGGCGCTGGCGTTCGCCCCCCGATTGCCGCCGCGGCGCATGAGCGGCGCGGGCTGCGGGGCGGCCGGTTCTGCCGTAAGGCGTGAAGCGGGTTAAACTGCGCGGCTCGCCAATAGGCCGTCGGTTCCCAATGCTGCAGAAACTTCGCGAAAAGACCTCGGGCTGGATCGCCACCGCGATCATCGGTCTGTTGATGATTCCGTTCCTGTTCGTCATCGACAACAGCTACCTCGGTGGCGTCGGTGCCAACAATGTCGCCAAGGTGCAGGCGCCGCCGTCGTGGTGGTCGTCGGCGCCGTCGTGGTGGCCGGTGTCGCTGCTGTGGCAGCACCACGAAGTGAGCACGGAGCAGTTCCGTACCCGCTTCGAGCAGGCGCGCATCCAGGCGCGCGAGCAGCAGGGCGAGAACTTCGATCCGCGTGCGTTCGAAAGCATCGACAACAAGCGCAAGCTGCTCGATCAACTGATCGACGAGCAGGTGGCGAAGCTGTCGGCCGAGCGCGCCGGCGTGGTCATCGGCGATGCCGCGGTGCGCGATTACATCAGTTCCATGCCTGCGTTCCAGAACGACGGCAAGTTCGATCCGGAGCGCTACCGCCTGGCCCTGGCCTCTGGCACGCCGCCGCGCACGCCGACCATGTTCCAGCAGTTGGTGCGCGATGCGCTGCAGCAGTCGGTGATTCCGTCGGGCATCGCCGAATCGGCGTTCGCCACCAAGCAGGAGACCGATCGCCTGCTGAAGATGCTGGGCGAAACCCGCGACGTGGAGATGGCGCTGTTGCCGGAGATGCCGGCCGACACCGCGCCGGTCAGCGACGCGCAGGTGCAGCAGTGGTACGACTCGCACAAGTCCGACTTCAAGCAGCCGGAAACCGTGACGATCGAGTACGTCGACCTCAACGCGGCCAGCCTGCCGCCGGTCAAGCCGGCCGACGAGGCGACGCTGCGCAAGCGCTACGACGACGAGAAGGCGCGCTTCGTTGAGCCAGATCAACGGCTGGCCTCGCACATCCTGATCAGCGCCGGCAAGGACGCGGCCTCGCAGAAGGCGGCCGAGGCCAAGGCGGCCAAGCTGGCGGCCGAAGCCAAGCAGCCCGGCGCCGATTTCGCCGCGCTGGCCCGCGCCAACTCCGACGATCCCGGTTCCAAGAATGCCGGCGGCGATCTGGGCTGGGTGGAGAAGGGCGTGATGGTGAAGCCGTTCGAGGATGCGCTGTTCGCGATGAAGCCCGGCGAGATCGTCGGTCCGGTGAAGAGCGAATTCGGCTATCACGTGATCCAGCTGCGCCAGGTCAAGGGCGGTCAGGGCAAGTCGTTCGAGCAGGTGCGCGACCAGCTCGCCAGCGAGCAACTGAAGGCCGACAGCGAGAAGGCCTTCAGCGACCTGAGCGGCAAGCTGGTGGACCTGGTCTACAAGAACCCGACCGCGCTGGCCTCGGCGGCGAAGGAAGTGGGTCTGCCGGTGCAGACGCTGGGGCCGTTCTCGCGCGCCAACGCCAGCGGCATCGCTGCGCAGCCGGCGGTGTTGCGCGCCGCGTTCTCCGACACCCTGGTGCAGGACGGCACGGTCAGCGACCCGATCAACCTGGGGCCGAACCACAGCGTGCTGATCCGCGTGACCCAGCACCAGCCGGAGCAGATCCAGCCGCTGGCCAAGGTGCACGAGCAGGTCGTCGCCGCGGTGCATGCCGATCGCACCGCCAAGGCCGCCGCCGCCAAGGCCGACGCGCTGCTGGCGCGCCTGCGCAAGGGCGAAACGTTGCAGGCCCTGGCTGGCCCGGAGAAGCTGCAGATCAACCCGATGCCGGGGCTGCCGCGCAACGTGCCGATGCCGAGCGCACAGGCCAGCCAGGCGATCTTCAGCGCGCCGCAGCCGGCCGACGGCAAGCCGTCGGTGGGCAAGGTCGAGTTGCCTGCCGCGCCGGGCACGGTGGGCAAGCGCTATGCGCTGTTTGCCGTCACCAAGGTCACGCCGGGCGATCTGAGCAAGGTGCCGGCCGAGCAGCAGACGATGTTCCAGCAGCAGCTGGCGCGTATCGAAGGCGAGGCCGATGCCAAGGCCTACGTCGATGCGATGCGCAAGCACTTCAAGATCAGCGTGCAGGAGTCGCAGCTGTAACAGCGGCGCCGTCGATACGTGCTGTCACGCAACAGGCCCGGCATTGCCGGGCCTGTTGCATTTCAGACGGGCATCAAGGTGTGCGTCTTGCCGCGCACAGCGCAGCGGCAACGTGCGCGCAAGCACAGGACGGGCGCCGGCTGGTAGGTTGGGTGGGCACGAAGGGCAGCAGCGGCCGCCATCGCTCGCCCGAGGCGCTGTTGCAAGCTGGCTGCGATCGAGGCAAAGCGTCCTGCCCATCGGGCAGTGCGCTGGTTGCCGCAGGTGCTGGACGCGGTGAAACGCCAAGCTCGCAGAGGTTCGCGTCGGTGTCAGGTGCCGCTCGGGTCGTGGTCATTCCCGCGACCCGGCTGCATGTCCGCCGGCGTTGCAGCGTGTCTCGGACGTCGTCCCGCCGAGGCGGGAGCGCTCAGTCCTCGTAGCTCAGCACCATGCCGGGGCGCAGCACGCTGCGTGCGGACAGGCCGTTCTTCATCAGCAGCGCCTGCACCGTGATGCCGTAGCGCTTGGCGATGTTCCAGGCGGTGTCGCCGTCGCGCACGGTGTGGGTATGGCGGGAGCGTGCGCCAGCGCGGGTGGCGCGGCTCGGCGCGGGGCTGTCGTCGGCGCTGGCCACGGTGGCGACAACCGGAGCGTCGTCCTGCGTGGGCGGTGCGGTGTCCTGCTGGGCCAGCACGGGGCCGCCCACGCTGCGCGGTGCCAGCACCGGCAGTGCGCGCTTGGCGCCGCGGCCGGTGCCCAGGGCCGGATTCAGCCGGGCGAGCTGGTTGCCCTGCAGCGCCTGGCGCCGGGCCCACTCGTCCAGCGCCATGCCGGCGGGCAGGGTCTGCGCCTGCAGGATCGGCACGTCGCGGTCCAGCGAGGCCATCCATTCGTCGCGGGTCTGCGCCTGTTCCAGCACGCAGGCCAGCGCGTGCAGCTTCTCGACGTACGCATAGGTGACCGAGGACAGTCCGGGCAGCTTGTCCGGCTGCGCGTTCTGCGCGTTCATGCCGGCGCGGCGCATCGACTGCAGCACGCGGTATTCGCCGGCGTTGTAGGCCATGATCGCCAGGCGCCAGTCGCCGCCGAACATGCCGTGCAGGGTCTTCAGGTAGCGCACCGCGGCGCGGGTGGAGTCGACCGCGGACAGGCGGCCGTCGTAGCCGTTCTCCAGCGGAACATCGTGGTTGCGCGCGGTGCCGGGGATGAACTGCCACAGGCCGGCGGGGCCGCCGCTGTTGCGCGCGGCCGGACGGTAGCCGCTTTCCACGAACGGGATCAGCGCGAACTCGGTCGGCAGGTTGGCCGCGCGCAGCTCGTCGACCACGTAGCCGAACAGGGGCAGCACGTCCTCGTCCTCGTCGGCCAGGCGCGAGGGGGCGCGCGAGAACTGCTGCTGCCAGCGCGCATCGGTGGCGCCGGCGTCGCAACGCGCGTCGGCCAGGCCGTCGCGGAAGCGGGCGAGGATGTCGTGCCCGTTACGGGTGGTGGGCGGCGGCAGCGCCGCCGCATCCGTCGGCAGGCCGTTCAGCCCGGCCACGGTCTGCTCGAGTGCGGCCGCAAGCGGGGTCGCGGCCGCCGCAGGGGGCGCCGCCGACGCCATCGCCAGCGTCAGCGCCGCCGTCAACGCCAGCGCCCTCATGCGCGGAAATCGTCTTTCCAGCGCCTCAATTCGGCGAAGACTTCCACTTCGTCGGACACCCCCCGGCCGAGCCGGGCGCCGATCGCCTGCTGGATCGCCGCCGAGGCGGTACGCAGGAACGGATTGGTCGCCAGTTCGCTGGCGAGGGTGACGGGAACGGTGGGGCGGGCAGCGTGACGCATGGCCAGGGCTTCCTGATGGCGCTGCCGCAGGGCAGCGTTGGTGGGATCGACCGTGACGGCGAATGCCGCATTGGCCAAGGTGTATTCGTGTCCGCAGCAGACCAGCGTCTGCCCCGGGAGGGCGGACAGGCGCTGCAGCGAACCCAACATCTGGGAGGGCGTACCTTCGAACATGCGCCCACAGCCCAGGCTGAACAGCGTATCGCCGCTGAACAGGTGACCGTGGCCGACATAGGCCAAGTGCGAGCGGGTGTGGCCGGGGACGGACAGGGTATCGAACTGCCAGTCCAGCACCTTCACGACATCGCCGTCGCCGACCCGCTCGCACGCAAGTCCGGCGATCCGCGGGTCGTCCGGCGCGTACACCGGGATGTCCGGCCAGCGCTCGCGCAGCGCCGCCACGCCGCCGATATGGTCGTCGTGATGGTGGGTGAGCAGGATGGCGGCCGGCTGCAGGCCTTGCGCAGCGGCCTCCAGGACCGGTTCGGCCTGGCCTGGATCGACCAGCAACGCACGCCCGCCGTCCGTGGCGATCGCCCAGATGTAGTTATCCTGGAATGCGGGCAGGGCGATCAGTCGCATAGAATTGGCACCATGCCTGCCGTGTCGCTCCCTCGTCAAGCCAACGTCTCATCCTGGTTTGATACGGCCGGGGCGCAGGCGCTGCTCCAGGCCGAGCAGCCGCTGATCCTCGATGCCCTGCTCAAGCGCCCCGCGCAGCCCTGGCTGTGGCTGGCGCCGGTGCCGCTGCCGCCTCCCGGGCGCGAGCTGCCGGGACGGGGCGTGCGCCTGCACCGCAACCCTCGTGGCTATGCCGGCGACCTGGTGTGCACGCTGCCGCTGCCGCTGCCGTCGGAGAGCGTCAACGCCATCGTCCTCCAGCACGTGCTCGCCGCCGACGCGGCGGAACTGCTGGAGGAATGCGAGCGCATCCTGATGCCGGGCGGCCGCGTGTGGCTGTTCGCGCTCAACGCGATGAGCCCGTACCGGCTGCGCTGGCGCCGCCAGGGCCTGGTGGCGCGCCCGCCGGGCAGTTGGCGTGGCCTGCTGGAACAGGTCGGCCTGCCGTGCGTGGAGCAGTTGCGCTATCTCGGGCCGGTGTGGCCGACCCGCAGTGGCGTCGGCCAGGCCACCTCCACCGCGCCGCTGCGCGCGGTCTGCATGCTGCAGGCGGAAAAACGCACCGCCGCCGGCATCGGCCCCATCCCGCTGCGCGCGCCGGTCCGCTGGCGCGGCTCGGTCGCTTCGATCTGAACACGGAGTTTCATGAAGATTGTCGACATCCATACCGATGGCGCCTGCCTCGGTAATCCCGGCCCCGGCGGCTGGGCCGCGCTGCTGCGCTACAAGGGGCTGGAGCGCGAGGTGGCCGGCGCCGAGGCGCACACCACCAACAACCGCATGGAATTGATGGCCGCGATCATGGCCCTGGAGACGCTCAACGAGCCCTGCCAGATCGTGCTGCACACCGACTCGCAGTACGTGCGCCAGGGCATCACCGAATGGATGCCGGGTTGGGTGCGGCGGCAGTGGAAGACCGCTGGCGGCGATCCGGTCAAGAACCGTGATCTGTGGGAACGGCTGCACGCAGCGGCGCAGCGGCATACGATCGACTGGCGCTGGGTCAAGGGCCACAACGGCGATCCGGACAACGAGCGGGTCGACCAGCTGGCGCGCAACCAGGCCCTGCACGTGCGCGCCGGTGGCGCCGTGGTCGCGCCTTGATCCCGTCTCCCTTTTCCGCTGCGAGTCCCATGCGTCAGATCATCCTCGATACCGAAACCACCGGCCTGGAATGGAAGAAGGGCAACCGTGTCGTGGAAATCGGCGCGGTGGAACTGCTCGAACGCCGCCCCAGCGGGCGCAACTTCCATCGCTACCTGCGCCCGGACTGCGATTTCGAACCCGGCGCGCAGGAAGTCACGGGCCTGACCCTGGACTTCCTCGCCGACAAGCCGGAATTCCACGAGGTGGTCGACGAATTCCTGGAGTTCATCGACGGCGCCGAGCTGATCATCCACAACGCCTCGTTCGACCTGGGCTTTCTGGACTACGAACTGTCGCGGCTGGGCGAGTCCTACGGCCGCATCCTCGACCGCGCCACGGTGATCGACACCTTGCTGCTGGCGCGCGAGCGCTTCCCCGGCCAGCGCAATTCGCTGGACGCGCTGTGCAAGCGGCTGGGCGTGGACAACTCGCACCGGCAACTGCACGGCGCGCTGCTCGATGCGCAGATCCTCAGCGACGTGTACATCGCGCTGACCTCCGGCCAGGAGGAGATCGGCTTCGCCCTGGCCGAGGACGGCGCCGCGCATGCGGCGGCGCAGGGTCCGGCATTCGACATGACCATGCTGCTGCCGCGGCCGCGGGTGTTGCCGACGGCCTCGGAACTGGAAGCGCACCAGGCGCGGCTGGAGAAGCTGCGCAAGAAGGCCGGCCGCGCGTTGTGGGACGAGGCCGAGCCGGTCGTGGCGGACGCGGTGGCCGGTTGAAGGGCGCCTCGAATGACGGCGGGAGTGTTGTAGGAGCGGCTTCAGCCGCGATGGGGCGTCCCCGGGAAGGCCCCATCGCGGCTGAAGCCGCTCCTACAAGGGCAGCCTGGCCGGCTTGGGCGTGAAGAATGCAGATGCCCAGCGGTGCCCTGACGTCGTTTGCGCGGCCGGCCGGAGCCGCCGCCGCGCCGCACCGAATTCAGTGACAGCGCACCAGGATCGCGGTGATGTTGTCCGAGCCGCCTTCGTCGAGCGCGGCGGCGACCAGCATGTCCACGCACTCCTGCGCGCTGCAGTCGTCGTGGCCCAGCGCGCTGGCCAGGCCGGCATCGTCCACTTCCTCGGTCAGCCCGTCGCTGCACAACAGCAGGCGCATGCCCGGGCGCAGTTCGCCGGTCATCGTGGCCACGTTGAGGTGCTGGGGATCGGTCACGCCCAGCGCCTGGGTGACCACGTTGCGGTGCGGATGGGCGCGGGCCTGCTCGGCGGTGAGCGCGCCCTGCGCGATCAGTTCCTGCACGTAGCTGTGGTCCTGGCTGAGCTGGGCCAGCTTGCCGTCGCGCCACAGATAGGCGCGGCTGTCGCCGACCCAGGCGACCTCGAAGCGGTTGCCCTGCACCCGCGCGGCCACCACCGTGGTGCCCATCGGCAGGGTATCGTTGCGGCGCTGCGAGGCGCGGATGATCTCCTCGTCGGCGATGCGGATGGCCTGCGCCAGCGCGGTGCCGCCGCGCACTTCACGGACGATGGCCTCGCGCGCAAGGGCGCTGGCGACCTCGCCGCAGGCGTGGCCGCCCATGCCGTCGGCCACCAGCCACAGCCCCAGTTCGTGGTCGCCGTAGTAGGTGTCCTCGTTGAGGTCGCGGCGCAGGCCGACGTGGGTGAGGTGTCCGAATTCGATCATTGTGCGCCTGCGGCCGGCGGGTGTTTTCTGGGGTCGACGGGCATCATCGCGGTCGCGCGCGGATCAGGCAATCGCCGCGCGCGGCGCCAAGCAGGCGGGGTTCATCGCCCCGCGCCGCCGGGCGCTTGCGGGGCCTCCGCGCCGGGCCGCTTGTCCGCGCGCGACGGGAACCGTATGATGCACGCCCCCGGTCCGCCGGGGACCACCCGGGAAGGTGGCAGAGTGGTTGAATGTACCTGACTCGAAATCAGGCAGGCGTTTATAGCGCCTCGGGGGTTCGAATCCCCCCCTTCCCGCCAGTTCTTGCGTCTCGCGCTTCCGCGAGGCCGCGTCTCCAGGGCATGTCCCTGCTCCGCGCCGGGCCTGCAAACGCCGCTGGCGATGCCAGCCGCGCTTGGCGGTAGCGCCGGTCAACCCCGTGTCCCCGCGCCGCGATGATGCCTCAACGGTTCGTGCGCGGCGGTAAGCCAGCATGCTGGGCATCGGCCGCCCTGTCGTAGGCCAATCACCACAGCCCCTGCGCGTGGCGTGCCTCCCGTTGCGTTCGCCGCTTGGACCGATCCTGCCTCGCCACGGGTAATGCGACCGCCTGGCCCGCCGATGCGGTGCGTCGTCGGGCCTGGATGCCGTCGCGTCGCAGGCGCTCCCATTCTGCGCTGGACAAGCCCGTTCTCCCGGTTCATCCATCGTCCAGCGGTCGTGTTCGCATGCTGTCGCCCCCTGGTTTCGGCATTGGCGCAATGGACAGTCGGGTTGGCTTCGAGCGTGCGGGTCGACATGCCGACGCATGTCCCGGCGTCACCGCGGCGTTGCAGCGCGCACAGGCGATGAAAACGGCGAGCGCAGGCCGGCGCCCAGGATCGCGTCGGTGTTCCTCCTTCATCACGATGTGCATCCTGCTGTTTGCCGCGGTCGGCGCCACGGCCCAGCGCGGCGCTGCAGCGCCGCTGCCGCACGCCCCGGCGTCCGCGCGCGCGGCACGGTTCGGGCTCAGCGAACGCCCGGATGCCTATGTCGTCGACACCGGTGCGGGGTTGACCTTCGCCGTGCGGCGCATCGCCGGCCGCAGTGGATTGCAGAGCGCGGGCGGCCTGTGTTCGCTGCGCTGGAATGGCGTCGAGTACCAGGATCCGGCCAAGGACAGCCACGTCAACTCGGGTTTCGCCGGCCTCTACGCGGATGCCGGGCCGGTCGCCGTCGAGGCGCGACAGCTCGATGCCGACACGATCCGGGTGACGGTGCGCTCGGGCGATCTGGTCCACTATTACCTGGCCCGGCGCGGCGAGCCGCGCATCTACATGGCCGACCGCTTCGGCAGCGAACCGAAGCCCGGGTTGCTGCGCTTCGTCGTGCGCGTGCCCTGGGCGCTGCTCCCGCATGGCCCCGAACCCGCGAACCTGCACGGGACCGACCGGACCATCGAGGCGCACGATGTGTTCGCTCGCCCGGACGGGCAGACCCGCTCGAAGCACTACTCCAACATGCGGCTGCTCGACTGGCGCTACTTCGGCGCGACCGGTGCGCATGTCGGGATGTGGATGGTGCGCGACGACAACGAGGGCGGCTCCGGCGGCCCGTTCTACCGCAGTCTGCTGGACCAGGGCACCGTCGACCAGGAACTGACCTACATCGTCAATTACGGCGAAGGCCAGACCGAGCCGTTCCGCACCGGCGTCCTCGATGCCTATACGCTGGTCTTCACCGATGGTGCGCCGCCGGGGCCTGTCGATACCGGCTGGTTCGCCGGTGCGGGCCTGGACGGTTACGTGCCGCCGGCGGCGCGCGGCGCGGTGGCCGGTACGGCACGCGGCCTCGATCCCGCCTTTGCCTACACGGTGGGTTTCGCCTCGGCGCAGGCGCAGTACTGGACCGGCGTCGGCGCGGACGGGCGTTTCGAACGCAGCGGCATGCTGCCGGGCGTCTACCGGGTGACGCTCTACAAGAACGAACTGGCCGTCGCGCAGGGCGAGGCCACCGTGGCGGCAGGCCGTGCCGTGGCCACCGGGACGCTGCGCGCCGACGATCCGGACGCCGTGCCGGCGTTGTGGCGGATCGGGCGCTGGGACGGCTCGCCGCGCGAGTTCTTGAATGGCGACAAGGTGACGACCATGCACCCGTCGGACGTGCGCATGGCGAACTGGCGGACCGCGCCGTTCACGGTCGGCGCGTCGTCAGCGGCGCAGGACTTTCCTGCGTATCAATGGCAGGACGTGAACAACGCGCTGCACGTGCGCTTCGTGCTTGAGCGCCTGCCGGCGGCGCCGCCGACGTTGCGCATCGGCATCACCACCGCCGCGTTTCACGGGCGCCCGGTGCCCGCGATCGGCGGGTGGCAGGCGGCGGTTCCCACGGCGTCGCAGCAACCGACCTCGCGCACGCTGACGGTGGGCACCTATCGCGGCAACAACACCGTCTATCGCTTCGTCATCCCGTTGTCCGCGTTGAAGGTCGGGAGCAACGACCTGACGTTGCGCGTCGCCAGCGGTCAGCATGGGCAGGGTTTCCTCAGTCCGGGCGTTTCGTACGATGCGATCGATCTGATCCAGGACGCGCCGGCGGGCGTCGCTGCGGCGCGCTGACATCCGTGCTCCGCTCCAGGCGGGCGCGCCGCCACGACGCAGCGCCGACGCCGTCTTAAGGCAGAGCCGTTACACTGGCGCGACTTCTGTTTTTGGTGTCTGCCATGTCCGAAATCCTGGTGCCCGTGTCTTTTGGCGAATTGCTCGACAAGATCGCCATCCTGCAGATCAAGTCCGAGCGCATCGAGGATCCGGGCAAGCTGGCCAATGTGCACGCCGAACTGTCGGCGTTGGAAAAGACCTGGATGGCGCATCCGGCGGCCGGCGGCGACGTGGCGCGCCTGCGCGCGGAGCTGAAGGCGGTCAACGAGCGTCTGTGGGTGATCGAGGACGAGATCCGGATCAAGGAGAAGGCGCAGGCCTTCGACGAGGAGTTCATCAAGCTGGCGCGCAGCGTGTACTACGAAAACGACGAACGCGCGCGGCTCAAGAAGGAAATCAACCTGGCCCTGGGTTCCAGCTACGTGGAAGAGAAGTCCTACCAGGACTACCGCAACGCCTCGGCGTGAGGGCGTTGACCGGGAGGCGTTGCCGCCTCCCGGAACGCCGCGCTTCTCAGGCGCGCGCGACCACCAGGCCGGTCAGGCGCCGCACCAGCGGCAGGACCAGCAGCAGGGTGGGGAATGCGACCAGCCAGGACAGCGCCCAGGCGCCGAGCCAGAGCGCGCCGACACCGGGCGCCAGCCCGACGCTGCGCAGGGTGCTGATCATCGAGACGATGCAGGTCATCAGCACCGACAGCAGCAGCGGGGTCACCCAGGCGGCATGGCGCGGGGGCAGCTTGCGGGAAAACAGCGGGGAACGTGACATTGCGGACTCTCCGTAAGCCGGTCGATCGAAGGCGCCACCCGCCAGCGGCCTGCCAGGCCCGGGCGGGAAACAGCCCCGGACGGATCCGGCGCAGTTGGCGCGTTGATTGACGTAAACGCTTACGGCGGCTCCTGCAGGCCGGGTCGGCGGCAGGACGCGCGGCGATGGTAGAGCGATGCCCGCGCCGCCGCAACTGGCCTCAGCGGCCGTGGTCGTCGCGGTAGCGCTCGAATGCGGCGATCGCGTCGTCCACGCCGATCAGTTCCATCACCCCGTCGAATTCGATCTTGCTGCCCCACTTCAACTGCGCGGCTGGCTTGCCCAGGTATTTGCGCGCAGCCGCGTCGTACTTGTCCACGCAGTAGCGGATATCCGAATACGGGCCGCTGCGGCGCGGGTTGCTGGCCGCGTGCAGGCCCAGCACCTTGGTGCCCATGGCGTTGGCGATGTGCATGGGGCCGGAGTCGGGTGTCATCACCAATGCGGCGCGCTGCAGCAGCGCCGGCAGTTGCTTGAGCGTGTCGCGGCCGACCAGGTCCAGCACCGGCGTGCGCGCCGCGGCGACGATGGCGTCGGCGGTGCTGCGTTCCAGATCGCTGCGGCCGCCGCACAGCACCACCCGCCAGCCCTGAGTGGCCGCATGGTCGGCCACCGCGGCATAGCGCTCGGCATACCAGTTGCGGCGCTGGTGGCTGGAGCAGGGCGAGATCAGCAGCGCCGGACGGCCGTCGTCGGGCCATTGCGCGCGCGCCCAGGCGTGGGCGTCGTCGGGCACCGGCAGGTCCCAGCGCACCTCGGTCTGGCGCAGCCCCAGCGGCTCGCAGAAGCTGCCGATCGCCTCCAGCACGTGGATGCCGGGGCGGTCGGGGATGCGCTCGTTGACGAACAGGCCGTGCAGATCCTTGGAGCGGCTGCGGTCGTAGCCGATGCGCCGGCGCGCCGGCACGAACGCCGACAGCACGTTGGCGCGCAGCGCCACCTGCATCTGCAGCAGTGCGTCGAAGCCCTGCGCCGGCAGGGCGCGGCGCAAGGCGCGCATGCCGGCCACGCCGCTGCGCTTGTCGTAGGGGTGGAACACCACGCCCGGCAGGCCGTCCAGCAACCTGTGCCCGGCCTTGTCGATGATCCAGTGCAGTGCCGGCCCCTGCGGCCAGGCGCGCTGCAGGGTCCGCACCAGCGGCACCACGTGGGTCACGTCCCCCAGCGCCGACAGGCGCAACAGGCACAACGAAGGGAGCGTTGCCGGCATGGTGTTGTTAGACTCGCTGGATGGTTGCATTCGACGCCACCGAAGCGCTGACGCCGTACCGCGAGGGCCGCGGCTACGGGGCCATTCTGTTCGACCGCGAACGACTGCGGCAAGCCGAACCGGCGCTGTTCTCCGCCGCCGCCTGGGGCGAACGTGCGCGCCCGGTGGATGCCGGCGGCCGCGGTGGTGCCTGGTTCGTCGATGCGCCGTTCGGCAGTTGCGTGCTGCGCCAGTACCGCCGCGGCGGGCTGGTCGCCAAGCTGGTGCGCGACCGCTACCTGTGGACCGGCGCCGACCGCACCCGCAGCTTCGCCGAGTTCCGGCTGATGCGCGCGCTGATCGCGCGCAAGCTGCCGGTGCCGCGGCCGTTGGCGGCCTGCTATCTGCGCCAGGGGCTGCGCTATCGCGCGGCGATCCTGATGGAGCGGCTGGAGGGCGTACGCTCGCTGGCCGATCGCGCGCATCTGGCCGGCCGCGGCGCGCCGTGGGAGGAGGCGGGGCGGCTGATCGCACGCTTCCATCGCGCCGGTCTCGACCACGCCGACCTCAATGCGCAGAACATCCTGTTCGACGGCAACGGCCGCGGCTGGCTGATCGATTTCGACCGCGGCGTGCTGCGCATTCCCGCCACGCGCTGGCGCGAGCGCAACCTCAAGCGGCTGCGCCGTTCGCTGCTGAAGCTGCGCGGCGAACGCAGCGTCGATGCGGTGGAGAAGGACTACGCGCGCCTGCGTCGCGCCTACGATCTGGCCTGGGAGCGCGGCTGCTGATGACGGATTGGGCGCTGCGCTTCCAGGGCGTGGGCAATGCCTCGGCGGTGGCGCTGGGCTCGCCGATGGCCACCATCGAGCGCGATGGCCGGCCATGGCTGACCATCGACTGCGGCGGCGAGGGCCTGACCGCCTACCAGGCGCACTACGGCGCGATGCCGCAGGCGCTGTTCGTCACCCACGTGCATCTGGACCACGTCGCCGGCTTCGAGCGGCTGTTCGTGGACAGCTATTTCTCCGCGCGCCGCGGCAAGGTGCGGCTGTATGTGCCGGCCACGGTGGTGCCGCTGCTGCACCGCCGCGTGGCCGACTATCCGAACGTGCTGGCCGAGGGCGGCGCCAACTTCTGGGATGCGTTCCAGCTGATCGTGGTGGGCAATGCGTTCTGGCACGAGGGCGTGCGCCTGGAGGTGTTCCCGGTGCGTCACCACTGGCCGGAGACTGCCTACGGCCTGCGCCTGCAGGGCGCACTGGTGTGGAGCGGGGATACCCGGCCGATCCCGGAAATGCTGAACCGGTATGCCGACGACGGCGAACTGGTGGCCCACGACTGCGGTCTTCACGGCAACCCGTCGCATACTGGGGTCGACGACCTGGAGCGGGAATACCCCGCCGAGCTGCTGCAACGGACCATGCTCTACCACTACGCCAGCGACGACGATGCCGAGGCCCTGCGCGCACGCGGCCACCGCGTGGCGCGGCCGGGCGAGCGCGTGGCGCTGTCCGCCCCGCGCGCGCCGCAGGTCCCGGCGGGATGAACGCGCTGCCGCGCGCGCCGTTCGCGTCGGCGACGGCGGCGGACCGGCGCGGGCGGCCGTTGCGCGACCTGCGCCTGTCGGTGATCGAGGCCTGCAACTTCCGCTGCGGCTACTGCATGCCGGCCGACAAGGTGCCGGACGATTACGGCTTCGACGCCGCATCGCGGCTGTCGTTCGCGCAACTGGAGACGGTGGCGCGTGCCTTCGTCCGCAACGGCGTCAACAAGCTGCGCCTGACCGGTGGCGAACCGCTGCTGCGCCGCGATCTGCCGGAGCTGGTGCGGCGGCTGGCGCGCATTCCCGGCGTGGACGATCTGGCCATGACCACCAACGGCGCGCTGCTGGCGCGGCACGCCCAGGCCTTGCGCGAGGCCGGGCTGCGTCGGGTCACGGTCAGCCTGGATGCGATCGAGCCAGCGGTGTTCCGGCAACTTTCCGGCGGCCGCGGCGAGATCGCGCAGGTGCTGGAAGGCATCGACGCGGCAGTCGCGGCCGGGCTGGGGCCGGTCAAGCTCAACTGCGTGGTCCAGCGCGGCATCAACGACGACCAGGTGCTGCCCTTGCTGGCGCATTTTCGCGGCAGCGGCCACGTGCTGCGCTTCATCGAATACATGGACGTGGGCACCTGCAATGCCTGGCGTCGCGAGCGGGTGGTGCCGGCCGCCGAGTTGCGCGACCGCATCGCCGCGCGCTGGCCGCTGCAGGCGCTGGCGCCGCACTATGCCGGCGAGGTCGCCGCGCGCTACGCGTTCGCCGATGGCGGCGGCGAGATCGGCTTCGTCACTTCGGTCAGCGCGCCGTTCTGTGGCGACTGCCACCGCGCCCGGGTCTCGGCCGACGGCCATCTCTACACCTGCCTGTTCGCGGGAGAGGGCACCGACCTGCGGCCGGCGCTGGCCGGCGGCGAGGCGGCACTGGCCGAGCGCGTGCGTGCGCTGTGGGAGCGCCGCGACGACCGCTACAGCGAATTGCGTGGCGCGGCGCCGGCCACGCGCGGCAAGCACGTCGAAATGTTCCTGATCGGCGGTTGAGCGATGGACGCCGCAGTGCAACGTGCGCTGGTCGCGCTGGAGCTGGAATTGCTGGAGCCGGCAGTGCGCGCCTCGGCCGAGCGCGTGGCCGAACTGCTCGACGACGCCTTCGTCGAGTTCGGCGCCTCCGGTCGCCGCTTCGATAAGCTGGCGGTGCTGCAGGCGTTGGAGATGGAGTCTAGTGAATTCCGCTACCGCGCCTTCGACATCGACGCGCAACTGCTGGCCCCCGCGTTGGCGCAACTGCGCTATCGCAGCGAGCGCAGCGGCGGTGGCGAGCCGCCGCGGCAGGCGCTGCGCAGTTCGCTTTGGCAGTATCGCGACGGCCGATGGCGCATGCTGTTCCACCAGGGCACGCCGATCCCCGGCGGCGCCTGAAGATCGCGCCGTGGGAGCGGCAGCGCAGTCCATGACCAAGAAGACCTCCGCCACGTCCGCGCGCGCCGCCGCGCCGGCGCTGACCCACCTGGACCCGCAGGGGCTGCCGACCATGGTCGACGTCTCCGCCAAGACCGCCACCGCGCGCGTGGCGGTGGCCGAGGCGCAGGTGCGCTTTCCCGCGGCCGTGGCCGCGCAATTGCGCGCCGATGCGTTGCGCAGCGCCAAGGGCGGCATCGTCGACACCGCGGTGATCGCCGGCACGATGGCGGTCAAGCGCACCCACGAACTGATTCCGTTCTGCCATCCGCTGCCGATCGACGGCTGCCGCTTCGCCATCGACTGGCGCTCGCCGCAGGTGCTGGGCATCGAATGCACGGTGCGCACCGTGCACCGCACCGGCGTGGAGATGGAGGCGCTGACCGGTGCCAGCGTCGCTGCGCTGACCGTCTACGACATGTGCAAGGCGCTGACCCACGCGATGACCATCGGCCCGGTGCGGCTGGTCGGCAAGCGTGGCGGCAAGCGCGACGTCGGGAGCGTGGCATGAGCGCAGAGGTGAGCGTGCTGTACTTCGCCAGCCTGCGCGAGGCCGCGGGCCTGGAGCGCGAACAGGTGCACACCGATGCGCCGGACCTGCGCGCGCTGTATGCCGAACTCGATGCCCGCCATGGCTTGCGCTGGCCGCTGGATCGGTTGCGGGTGGCGGTGGACGGCGCCTTCGTCGGCTGGGACGAGGCGGTGCGCGACGGCAGCGAAGTGGTGTTCATCCCGCCGGTCTCGGGAGGCTGAGCCATGTCCACCGAACCGCGTTTCCGGCTGGACGACCACCCGCTCGACATCGCCACGCTGCGCGCCCCGCTGGCGCATGCCCAGGCCGGCGCCTACGCCAGCTTCGAAGGCTGGGTACGCGACCACAACGATGGCCGCGCGGTCGATGGCCTGCACTACGAGGCGTATGCCGCGCTGGCCGAGGCCGAGGGCCAACGCATCGTCGACGAGGCCCTGGCCCGCTTCGCCATCCTCGACCTGCGCTGCGTGCATCGCGTCGGCGAACTGGCGATCGGCGATCTGGCGGTGTGGGTCGGTGTGGTCGCCGCGCACCGTGGCGACGCGTTCGACGCCTGTCGTTACGTCATCGACGAGGTCAAGGCGCGCGTGCCGATCTGGAAGCGCGAACGCTATCGCGACGGCGATGCGGGGTGGTTGCATCCGGAGGCGCAGGCGTCGTCGCACGAATAGCGGCGTCCGCGATCGAGATCGAGGCTGATCATTCGTCGTCTTAGAAGGGTGGTAACCCCGCCGGCTGACCGCGCCGCGCCAAGCATATCCTGCCGCCGCAAAGATCTCTGTGCCGTCGCCACGGCCGGAACGAATGACAGGCCGGGATGGCTGTTGCTTTCTGCAGACGCAGTCTGCTGCTTGCGATCGAGGGCTGATCGTTCGTCGTAGAAGGGTAACCCCGCCGGCTGACCTCGGCGCCCGCGTCGATCGATATGCGCCGAAGTAGCGCCGCCGGTGCAGGGATGCCTGCGCCGTCGCCACGGCCGGTGCCAACGACTAGCCAGGGGCACGAAGCTAGCCGGGCGCGGTGTGTGCCGCAAGGACGCTCATGCTCGGTAGGGCACATCGCACAGGCGAGAATGTGTCCATGCGGCAGGCAGCGTTGCGGTAGGAGGGCGGTAACCCCGCCGGCTGACCTCGGCGCCCGCGTCGATCGATACCGTTGCTGCCTTCCGGCCCTGGCGGGGTTTTCGACCTAGCGTCGCGAGGGGCCGACGGGGCCACCATAGAGACGAAACCGCGCCAGTGGCGCGGTCTTTCCCTTTGAGTTCTTACGCCATGGGCGAAGCAACTCTGCGAGGGAAGCGCATTCGAATCTGGCGGAGAGAGGGGGATTCACTCGGCATCTTCGATGCCTCGCCCTGCGGGCGGCTTCGCCGTGCAGGTGGCTACGCCACCTGTCGAACCCGGGGGTTCTCACCCCCCCTCCCAGACGCCGGCGAAACTCACGCGACTGGGCCATCTCAACACTTTCAATCTGGCGGAGAGAGGGGGATTCGAACCCCCGAAGCGCGGTTTAGACGCTTACACACTTTCCAGGCGTGCTCCTTCAACCACTCGGACACCTCTCCGGGTCTTGCGCGGGCCATGCGGTCCGGGCAAGGGCGGGAATTCTAGCCGTCATGGCCGCCGTTCACAAGGCGAGCCGCCGCGGCCGCGCTGACCGGCGTCACCTTTGCCCCTGTTCATCGTCACAAGCGGCCCTACGCCGGAGGCGGCGCGCGTCGGGACGGCGGCTGACCGGGCGACTGAACGATCGCGGTGGCCCGGCGTGGCACAATGGTGGTTCAGATGAAGACGGTCGCCTGATGTCCTATCTCGTTCTCGCCCGCAAGTGGCGCCCCAAGCGTTTCGCCGAGCTGGTGGGGCAGGAGCATGTGGTCCGCGCGCTCACCAACGCGCTGGACAGCGGCCGGGTGCACCACGCGTTCCTGTTCACCGGTACCCGCGGCGTCGGCAAGACCACCATCGCGCGCATCTTCGCCAAGTCGCTGAACTGCGAGCAGGGCACCAGCGCCGACCCGTGCGGCCAGTGCGCGGCCTGCCTGGACATCGACGCCGGGCGCTACATCGACCTGCTGGAGATCGACGCCGCGTCCAACACCGGCGTGGACGACGTGCGCGAGGTGATCGAGAACGCGCAGTACATGCCCTCGCGCGGCAAGTTCAAGGTCTACCTGATCGACGAAGTGCACATGCTCTCCAAGGCGGCGTTCAACGCGCTGCTGAAGACCCTGGAAGAGCCGCCGGAGCACGTGAAGTTCCTGCTCGCCACCACCGACCCGCAGAAGCTGCCGGTGACGGTGCTGTCGCGCTGCCTGCAGTTCAACCTCAAGCGTCTGGACGAGGAGCAGATCCAGGGGCAGATGACCAAGATTCTGGCCGCCGAGCAGATCGAGGTGGATGCCTCGGCGATCGTGCAACTGGCCAAGGCCGCCGACGGCAGCCTGCGCGATGGCCTGTCGCTGCTCGACCAGGCCATCGCCTACGCCGGCGGCGCGCTGCGCGACGACGTGGTGCGAACGATGCTGGGCACGGTCGACCGCACCCAGGTCGGGGCGATGCTGGACGCGCTGGCCGATGCCGACGGGCAGCGGCTGCTGCAGGTGGTGGCCGGCCTGGCCGAGTTCTCGCCCGACTGGGGCGGGGTGCTGGAGGCGCTGGCCGAGGCCCTGCACCGCATCCAGGTGCGGCAGCTGGTGCCGGGCGCGGCTACGCCCGCGCTGGATGGCCTAGACCCGGCACCGCTGGCCGAGCGCCTGCGGCCGGAGATCGTGCAGCTGTGGTACCAGATGGCGCTGAACGGGCGCCGCGACCTGTACCTGGCGCCGAGCCCGCGCGCCGGGTTCGAGATGGCGCTGCT
This sequence comes from Xanthomonas sp. NCPPB 3174, assembly GCF_056725205.1. Taxonomy (NCBI): domain Bacteria; kingdom Pseudomonadati; phylum Pseudomonadota; class Gammaproteobacteria; order Lysobacterales; family Lysobacteraceae; genus Xanthomonas; species Xanthomonas sp. NCPPB 3174. Next base: position 1,054,624 of record NZ_CM161517.1, read on the forward strand.
GCGCATGCTGGCGTTCCGTCCGATGGGCGCCGCGGCGCTGCCGGCCGGCAGTGCGACCGGTGCGGCGGCGCAAGGACACGGCACTGCGCCGGCCGCTGCGGCCAGTGCGCCTGCCGCGGCGACGGCACCGGCGGCGGTGGCTGCCGCCGCCCCGGGGACGGCTGCCGTTGCCGCGCCGGCGCCGGTTCCGGCTGCGCCCGTGGCGGCTGCGCCCATTGCGGCCCCGGCTCCAGTGGATCCGCCATGGGATCCACCGGCACCGCCAGCGGCGCGCCCCGTTCCGTCCGTGCCGGTCGCCGCGCCGGTGCCAGCGGTCGCGCCGGCCGCGGCCGCCGAGCCGGAAATGGCGATGGTGCCGCCGCTGGCGCCGCCGCCGCGCACCCACGCCGCCGTGTCCGATACGCCGCGCGCGCTGCACAGCGCCGAGGACTGGCTGGAGCTGGTCGCCGATTGCGGCCTGAACGGCCCCTCGCGGCAGCTTGCCGCCAATGCCGCCTTCGTCAGCCATGCCGATGGCGTGTTGCGCCTGTCGCTGTCGCCGGGCTTCGAATACCTGCAGTCCGAGCGCTCGCTCGGCGAACTGGCTGCGGCCCTGGCCGATGCGCTGGGCCAGCGGCCGAAGATCGTCATCGAAAGCGGCATCGCGGTCGATGCCGAAACCCTGCATGAGCGCTCGCACCGGCAACGCGGCGAGCGCCAGAACGCCGCCGAGGCCGCGTTCATGAACGACCCGGCGGTGCAGGCGCTGATCCAGCAGCAAGGCGCGCGGGTCGTCCCCGATTCCATCCGTCCCTACGATGAGTGAACCACGATGCGCGGCAATATCGCCCAACTGATGCAACAGGCGCAGAAGATGCAGGAAAACCTGCAGCGCGCCCAGGAAGAACTGGCCAAGCTGGAAGTCACCGGCAGCGCCGGCGGCGGCATGGTCAACGTGACCCTGACCGGCGCCAAGGAGTGCCGCAAGGTGCGGATCGATCCGAGCATCCTGGCCGACCAGGAAATGGCCGAGGACCTGATCGCCGCCGCCTTCAACGATGCGTGCAACAAGATCGATGCCGAATCCAAGGCGCGCATGGGCGCGGCCACCGCCGGCATGCCGATCCCCCCGGGCATGAAGCTGCCGTTCTGAGTTGCCGGGATTCGGGATTCGGGAGTGGGGATTTGCGGTTTCTCGCGAGCGTGTTGCCTCTCCTGCTTAGGTGAATTTCCCGCGTAGGAGCGGCTTCAGCCGCGAGGGGCATTACCGGTAAAGCTCCTCGCGGCTGAAGCCGCTCCTACGACAACATCGCGTGACCGCGATGTTTCTTTTACGAATCCCCAATCCCCACTCCCGAATCCCCAACCTCAATGAGCTCGCCGCTGCTCGAACAACTGATCGATGCGTTCCGCGTGTTGCCTGGCGTCGGCCAGAAGACCGCGCAGCGCATGGCCTACCACGTGCTCGAGCGCGAGCGCGAAGGCGGGCAGCGGCTGGCCGAGCGGTTGCACGAGGCGATCGAGCGTATCGGCCATTGCGCGCAGTGCCGCGATTTCAGCGAAACCGAGGTCTGCGCGATCTGCGCCAGTCCCGCCCGCGATCGTCAGCAGCTGTGCGCGGTGGAATCGCCGGCCGACCGGCTGGCGATCGAGCATGCCACCGGCTACCGCGGCCTGTACTTCATCCTGCAGGGCCGGCTGTCGCCGCTGGACGGGATCGGCCCGCGCGAGCTGGGCCTGGACCGGCTCGGCGCGCGGCTCGCGCAGGGCGAGGTAGCCGAGCTGATCATCGCCACCAACTCCACGGTCGAGGGCGAGGCCACCGCGCATTACCTGGCGCAACTGGCGCGCCAGCACGGCGTGCGGCCGAGCCGGCTGGCGCAGGGCCTGCCGCTCGGCGGCGAGCTGGAGTACGTGGATCGCGGCACGCTGTCGCACGCCTTCGGCAGCCGCAGCGAAGTGCCGCGCGCCGGCGCCGGCGAGTAAGCGCCGCACGCGGCTGCGGCGCGACGCCGAATTGGGCTATAACGGCGGCCCCTTCTTTCGTTCCGGGCGCGCTTCATGGACACCATCTTCGGCAAGATCATCCGTCGCGAAATTCCGGCCAGCATCGTCTACGAGGACGATGCCGTGCTCGGCTTCAAGGACATCGCGCCGCAGGCGCCCGTGCATGTGCTCTTCATCCCCAAGCAGGTGGAGATTCCGACCCTGGACGACCTGGCGCCGGAGCAGGCGACCCTGGTCGGCCGGCTGGTGCTGGCTGCGGCCAGCTATGCGCGCGAGCAGGGCCTGGCCCAGGACGGCTATCGGGTGGTGATCAACTGCCGCGAGCACGCCGGGCAGACCGTGTTCCATCTGCACCTGCATCTGCTCGCCGGCGCGCCGCTGGGACGCTTCGGCACGCCCTGAGTCGCGCGGCCGGCGCCAACCGGCAGGTATAAAAAAACGCCGCTGGGATCAGCGGCGTTTTTCGTTGCGGCAGAAACGCAGGGCTTACCACCAGCCCCAGCGCGGGCCCCACGGACCCCACGGGCCGCCCCAGGGGCCGTACGGGTAGGCGGGCACCACTTCGACCTGGCGCACCACCGGCCACAGGTAGACCACGTCCGCGTCCATCTTCGGCAGGCGGTAGTCGTAGTCGCCGATGCGGGTGTTGTCGTAGCCGGACACGTGGCCGATGAAGGTCACCTCGCGGCCGGGCTCGAACACCGCCGGATCGTAGAAGCCGGCGCGGCAGGCGATGAAGCGGCCATCGCTGGCGTCGGCGGCATCGCTGTCCGGGCGGCCGCTGGCATTGAGCGGACGCGACAGCATCTGGAAGCAGGTCTGGCCCTGGCCGGGCGTGGTCTTGATGATCTTGCCGCCCCAGCGCACCGGCGCGCCGGCCTGCTGGCCGGCGACCGAGTCGCGCGGGCTGACGGGCGCGAACTGGCCCTGCAGCGGCTTGGGGGCGGTGGCGCAGGCGCCGAGCGCCAACGCAGCGATCACGGGGAACAGCAGGCGAATCTTCATCGGGATGCTCCAGTGGGCGGACGGTGCCTGCGCAGGTCGCGCAACAATGAAGCGCTGTCCGAATCAGCGCCAGCGTAGCGCGCATCGGCGAAACGCCGGCTGAGCGGAATCAGGCTCGCATCGCCGGTTTCCCGCTCTACGCGCGCTGCCCAGGTCAGTGCCGGTTCGTGCGGGTCGCGGCCCAGCCCGCGCCGGGCGTAGCGCCGGCCCAGCGCCCGCCAGGCCCGCAGCAGCGGATCGCGTTCGCGCTCGCCGCGGGCCAGCCACCAGGCCATCGCACCCAGCAGCACCGCGGCGAATCCGGCGAACAGCGCCACCAGTTGCCCGGGTTCCAACCGGGCGATGCCGAACTGGCTGAGCAGGCGCTGCTGGCGGCTGGCATCGAAGGACAGCACCAGGTCGTTCCAGCCGCGCCGCGCCCAGTCGGCGAGGTCGCGCCAGCGCCAGTCGCCGGCGCCGCCCTGCGCGCCGGCGCCGCCATCGAGCCGGTCCTCCAGGGTGTCGTAGATGCGTTCCGGCGCCACCGCCGCGGTCGGGTCCACCCGCACCCAGCCGCGTCGCGGCAGCCACACCTCGGCCCAGGCGTGCGCATCCATCCGCCGCACCACCCAGTAGTCGCCGAACGGATTGCGGGTGCCGCCGGCATAGCCGGTGACCACGCGTGCGGGAATGCCGGCGCCGCGCATCAGCACCACGAACGCCGAACTGAAGTGCTGGCAGAACCCGGCTTTCTGCTGGAACAGGAACTCGTCCACGCCGTCGCGGCCGGGTGGCGGCGTCTCAAGGGTGTAGGCGAAGTCGCGGCGGATCCATTGCAGGGCGCGGGCGACGATCGCCGCATCGTCGGCACCGGCCTGCTGCCGCCACTGCCGGGCCAGCGCCAGGGTGCGCGGGTTGTAGCCCGGCGGCAGCGCCAGCGCGCGCTGTCGTTGCGCCGGCGCGAGATCGGGCTCGACCCGCTGCGGCAGTGCCGAACGCAGCCGCCAGCGGGTCAGGGCGCTGAGCGGGCGCTCGGTCTGCAGCACGGCGTCGGCCGTCAGCCGGGTGCCGGACGGCGCCTGCCGCGGCAGGTCCAGGGCGACCAATTGCCGGCGGTCGGTCGGTTCCACCTCGAGCTGGTAGTCCCAGCCGCCGGGTGCGAGCTGGATCGGCGGTGCCGGTGCGAAGGCGTTGTCGCGCGGCGCACGCCAGGTCTGGCCGTCGAAGTCCCACAGCACCGGCCCGCGCCAGTAGCGCTGCGCCGGCGCCGGCACCGGGCCGAAGAACTGCACGCGCAACGCCGGGGTGTCGTCGGCCAACAGGTCCAGCCACTGCCCCGGACTCATCGTGTCCGACAGGCCGGGTCGGCCCAGCGCACGTTCCGGCACGCCCCACAGCGGCGAACCCAGGCGCGGGAACAGCCAGAACGCGGCCAGCGCCAGCGGCAGGCCCAGCGCCAGCAGGCGGCCGACGCCGCGCAGTTGCCCGCGCAACGGACGACGCGCGCTGTGGCCTTCCTGGTCGGCCAGGCGCTGCATGCACAGCAGCGCCGCGATCACCGCGGCCAGCCCCAGCGCCATCGTCACCGGCCCCTGGTCGAGCAGGAAGGCGGCGAACGGGGCGAACAGGGCGAAGCCGAGCAGGCTGCGCGCATCGCGCAGGCTCTTCAGTTCCGAGGGCTTGATCGCCAGCATCGCCGCCAGCAGTGCGCAGCCGGTGTCGCGGCCGAAGCGCAGGCCGACCTGCCAGTACAGCGCCGCGAGCATGACCGCGACCAGGACCAGGCGCAGCAGCGCCGGCAGCGGCCGCCACGCCGAACTGGCGCCGATCAGCAGGGCGGACAGCGCGATCAGCCAGGCCAGGGTGCCGGGCAATTGCAGCAGCAGCGGCAGCAAGGCCAGCAGCGCCGCGCCCAGCGCCCAGGCGCGGCTGGCGGCATGCAGCGTCGGCGAGCGTGGCTCAGCCATGCGGCAGCAGCGCCAGTGCGCGCAGGCACAGATGCCGGTGCTGCGGCCCGCGGCCCGGCCCCAGCGCCGGCTGCCCCGGTAGTAGCAGGCGGTAGCGGCGGCCGTCGCGCTCGGCTTCCTCGACCCAGCGCGCCAGCCGCGCGATGCGGCGTTCGTGCGGCAACGCCGGCAGCGTGCGCCAGTCCAGTACCACGTCCACCCCGATCGGACGTTCGTACTCGCGCACCAGCAGGGTGTCGCGGCGCGCCGAGTGCTTCCACGCGATCGCCCGCGGTGCGTCGCCGGCCCGATACGGGCGCAGCTGGTGCAGCTCTTCGCCCAGTGCGTGCAGGCGGGTCTGGGTCGGGGTGCCGGCGCCTGCAGGCAGCGGCGGGCCGTCGGCTTCCGGTTGCGGATAGACCAGCAGTGGGGTGTCCGGCCAGAACCAGGCCCAGGCGCGCAGCAGGCCCAGCGGCTGGGTGGTGGAGACCTGGATGCGTTGCAGGTCGAGCCAGCCGCGGCGCTCGGTGGGCACCTCCAGGTCGGCCTCGTTGCGATCGTCGCGGTGCAGGTCGAGGTAGGTGTGCGCGGCGCCGTGGCGCACGCGCAGGCCGCGCCGGCGGCGGCCGTCGGCGGTGGCCAATGCCAGCCGCAGGCGCAGCGGTTGCCCGGCCGCGACCGGCTCTGCCGACAGCGCCTCCAGGCGCAGTCCGGACAACTGCAGGTGGGCGACGATGGCGCTGGCCATCGCCGCCGCGCCGAGCAGCATCGCCAGCAGCAGCGCCGGGTTGTTGTTGTAGTTCAGCGCGCCGAGCAGCATCGCCGCCAGCAGCAGCGCCAGGAAGCCGCCGAACGGCGTGGGCAGGATGTAGATGCGGCGCCGGTCCAGATGCACCGGCAGCGCTTCCGGCGCGCGCGGCGCGGCCAACTGCGCCAGTCGCTGTCGCCAGTCGCGCCGCCCGCCCGGCATCGGTGTCAGTCCACCGCGACGCTGTGCAGGATCGCCTTGGCCAGGGCCTGGCCGGACGCCGATTCCTGTTCGGCCACCAGGCGATGCTCGGCCACGGCCACGAACAGCGCCTGCACGTCCTCCGGCAGCACATGGCCGCGGCCGAGCAGCAGCGCATGCGCCTTGGCCGCGCGCAGCAGGGCGATGCCGGCGCGCGGCGACAGACCCACGCGCACGCCCGGATGCTGGCGGCTGCGCGCCAGCAGCGCCTGCACGTAGCCGACCAGCGCCTCGCTGGCATGGATCTGCTCCACGCCCTGGCGCAGGGTCGCCATGTCGGCCTCGCCGAGCAGCGGCTGCGCCTGCGCGATCAGGTCGCGGCGGTCGCTGCCGCTGAGCAGCGCGCGTTCGGCCTCGGCGTTGGGATAGCCCAGCGCCAGCCGCAGCAGGAAGCGGTCCAGTTGCGAGTCGGGCAGGGGGAAGGTGCCCGACAGGTCCACCGGGTTCTGCGTGGCGATCACGAAGAACGGCGAGGGCAGCGGATGGGTGGTGCCGTCGAGGGTGACCTGCTGTTCGGCCATCGCTTCCAGCAGCGCGCTCTGCGTGCGCGGCGGCGCGCGGTTGATCTCGTCGGCGAGCAGCACGTGGGTGAACACCGGGCCGGGATGGAACTGGAACTGGCGCGACTGCGCGTCGTACACCGACACGCCGAGCACATCGGCCGGCAACAGATCGGAGGTGAACTGCACGCGCTGGAAGCCCAGTCCCAGGCTCGCGGCCAGCGCATGCGCCAGCGTGGTCTTGCCCAGGCCGGGCAGGTCCTCGATCAGCAGATGTCCGCCGGACAGCAGGGCGACAAACGCCATGCGCACCTGTTGCGGCTTGCCCAGGACCAGCGCGTTGACCTGCTGCTGGGCACGCGTGAGCGCCTCGCGCAACGTATCGGTTAGCATTTCCGGCAAGCGGAGCGGAGTAGGCATCGCAGTCTCGCAACGGTTTCAGGGAGTTTACGGGCAATGCAAGGGGAACAACGTGCACGCAGCGTCTTCATCGTGCTGTGGACGCTCGTCACTGCCGCCAAACTGCTGGTCGCCGCGCGCCTGCCGTTGTTCGTGGACGAGGCATTCTATTGGCAGGAAGGCCAGCACCTGGCGCTGGCCTACTCGGACCTGCCCGGGCTGACCGCGTGGCTGGCGCGGCTGGGCGTGGCGCTCGGCGGCGACCACCTGTTGGCGCTGCGCGCGCCGTTCCTGCTGCTGGGCGCGGCCGTGCCGTGGCTGATCGCACGCATCGCCACGCGCTGGTTCGGCGCAGTGGCGGGCTGGCGCGCCGGCAGCCTGGCCTTGCTGATGCCGCTGTCCGGCACCCTGGGCATCCTGGCGCTGCCGGACGTGCCGATGGCGCTGGCGACGATCCTGTGCATCGACGCCACCGCGCGGCTGCTGCGCCAGACCGAGGCGCTGAGCGCGGTGGAGCTGGCGCTGGGCCTGGTCATCGGCGCGCTGAGCCATTACCGCTTCGTCGGCGTGATCGGCGTCGGCGCGATCGCGCTGCTGCTGATCCCGCAGGGCCGGCGCATGCTGCGCGATCCGCAGGTGTGGGTCGCGCTGGCGCTGGGCATGGTCGCCTGGCTGCCGCTGCTGGCCTGGAACGCGGACAACGGCGAGGCCGGTCTCAAGTTCCAGTTGGTCGACCGCCACCCCTGGAGTTTCCAGCCCGCCGGCATCGCCTTCCTGCTGATCCAGTTGCTGCTGGTCACGCCGCTGCTGGCGGTGGCGATGACCAAGGTGGCGCTGATGGCCACGCGCGGCGGCAGCAGCGGCACGCGCGTGCAGTGGCGGTATTTCGGCCTGCTCGGCGGCGTGTCCACGCTGGGCATCTTCCTGCTCGGGTTCTTCACCGACGCCGAGCGGGTCAGCTTCCACTGGCCACTGCCTGGCTATCTGGCGCTGCTGATCGCCACGCCGGTGATCCTCAACGGCTGGAGCAAGCCGCTGCGCCGCGCCACCTGGCTGCTGGCCGGGCTGGGCCTGGTCGGTGCGTTCGGCTACTACCTGGCGGTGTCGGTGCCGGCGGTGCGCGAGCACACCGCCGGCGACAAGTACTACCCGCGCAACTTCGCTGGCTGGCGGCCGCTGGCCAGCGCGGTGCGGCGCGAACTGGCGGGCATGCCGCCCGGCACCAAGGTACTGGCGGACAACTTCAAGGTCGGTGCCGAACTCGGCTTCGAACTGCGCGACCCGAACATCCAGGTGTTGCCGCATCCGTTGAACGACAAGCACGGGCGCAGCGCGCAACTGCAGCAGTGGGGACTGCTCAGCGATGGCCACCGCGACGGTCCGCGCCTGCTGGTGCTCTCGCCCAGCGACATGAAGTACCGGCTGCTGCTGCAGCGCTACCACGCGGTGTGCGACCTGGTCGGCCCGCTGCCGCCGCCGCGGGTGGTGTCCAGCGACCACGGCAGCCAGCGTTTCCTGCTGTTTGCGCTGCCGGCGCAGCGTGCGAGCGGGCCCTGCACCACGCCGGCGATGGCCTGGTTCAACACCCCGGACGTGGACGCCAGCGTCGGCCGCCGCTTCGACGTGTCCGGCTGGGCGTTCAAGGACGGGGTGGGGATCGACCGGATCGAGGTGCTGCTCGACGGCAAGGTCGCGGCGCAGGCGCACTACGGCGACGTCTACGACGTGACCAGGTTCTGGAAGATCTCCACCGATCCCCACCATCCGCACATCGGCTTCCGCGCCACCGTCGATGCCAGCGGCCTGGCACCGGGCACGCACTGGCTGGGCCTGCGCCTGCATGGCCGCGACGGCAGTGTCGAGGACTGGTGGGAACAACCGATCGTGCTGCGCCCGCACTGAGCTAGGATGGCGCGCCTTTCCGCCGCCGCGCAGGACCGCACGCCGCCCATGTCCAGTTCCCCCTCCGACCGTCCCGCGGCCGCGCCGCGGATCGCGGTGCTGGTGCCGTGCCACAACGAGGCGGCCACCATCGGCCAGGTGGTGGCCGATTTCGCCATGCATCTGCCTGGCGCGCAGGTCCACGTGTTCGACAACAACTCCAGCGACGCCACCATTGCCCGGGCGCGTGCGGCCGGCGCGGTGGTGCGCGAGGTCGCGCTGCAGGGCAAGGGCAACGTGGTGCGGCGCCTGTTCGCCGACATCGAGGCCGACGTCTACGTGCTGGTCGACGGCGATGCGACCTACGATGCAGCGATGGCGCCGGCTCTGGTCGAGCGCCTGCTGCGCGACGGGCTGGACATGGTGGTGGGCGCGCGCCGCAGCGATGCGGCGGCCGCTTACCGCGTCGGCCATCGCGCCGGCAACGTGCTGCTGACCCGCTGCGTGGGCTTCCTGTTCGGCCGCAGCTTCGACGACATGCTGTCCGGCTACCGGGTGTTCTCGCGGCGCTACGTGAAGTCGTTCCCCGCGCACGCCGCCGGCTTCGAGACCGAGACCGAACTGGCGGTGCACGCGCTGCAGCTGCGCATGCCGGTGGCGGAAGTGGACACCGCCTACGGCGCGCGTCCGGAAGGATCGCAGAGCAAGCTGCGCACCTGGCACGACGGCACCCGCATCCTGTTGACCATCCTGCGCCTGTTCAAGGCCGAGCGACCCTTGCTGTTCTTCTCGCTGGGGTTCGGCGCCTGCGTGCTGCTGGCGCTGGCGCTGGCGGTGCCGTTGTTTCAGACCTACCTGGAGACCGGCCTGGTGCCGCGCTTCCCCACCGCGATCCTGTGCTCGGCGCTGGTCCTGCTCGGCGTGCTGCTGCTGGCCTGCGGGCTGATCCTGGACACGGTCACGCGCGGCCGCATCGAGGCCAAGCGCCTGGCGTACCTGGCGATCCCGGCCTGGCCGGTGGACGCGCAGCGGAGCGACGGCGCATGAGCGCGTCCGTTGCTGCGGCGGCCGTGCCGCGCCCGACCTGCCGCCAGCGCCTGCTGGCCGCGCTGGATCGCCGCTTCGCCTTCCACAGCCGCGGCAACGTGATCGCCGCCGGCGTGGCGGTGGCGTTGCTGGGCGGGCTGTTGTCGCTGTGGCTGGGCCAGGACGCCAACTGGGACCTGCGCAACTACCACCTGTACAACGGCTACGCCGCGCTGCACGGCCGCCTCGGTATCGACCTGGCGCCGGCGCAGATGCAGAGCTACTTCAATCCGCTGCTGGACGTGCTGCATTACGCGCTGTTCGTCGGCCTGCCTGCGCCGCTGGCCGGGTTCGCGATGGGCGTGCTGCATGCGCTGGCGTTCCTGCTGCTGGCCGGCATCGTCTGGCAGGTGCTGGACCCGCGGCTGGACCGCGCGCGCCTGGTGCCGTGGCTGGCGTTGGCCGGCCTGTGCAGCGCCGCGTTCCTGTCCGAGTTCGCCGGCACCATGGGCGACAACACCAGCGCGCTGCCGGTGCTGGGCGCGCTGCTCGCCGCACTGCACGCGCAACGCCGCCAACAGGCCGCGAGGCACGGCGTGGCGCTGGGCTGGTGGACGCTGGTCGGCGCCCTGCTCGGGCTGGCGATGGCCTGCAAGCTGACCAATGCGCTGTTCGCGCTGGCCCTGGGCGTGGCCGCGCTGGTCGCCGGCGGGCGCCCGCGGCAGCGGATCGGCGGTGCCGCGGTGCTGACCGCGGTGACGGTGCTCAGCTTCGCGCTGCTGGCCGGGCCGTGGCTGCTGCGGGTCTGGCAGACCTTCGGCAACCCGCTGTTCCCGCAGTTCAACAGCCACTTCCTGGCGCCGCTGGCGCAACCGGTGGCGGTCAGCGACACGCGCTGGTTGCCGAAGACGCTGTGGGAGTGGCTGACCTGGCCGCTGCAGTTCTCGCTGGCGCCGAACCGGGTCAGCGAGGTGCGCCTGCGGCAACTGGTGTGGCCGCTGCTGTATCTGCTGGGCCTGGTCGCGCTGCTGCGCTGGATGCTGCGGCGTCCGCGCGCCTGCGCGCCGGCGGAGGTGGTCGCGCCGGCGTGGCGTGCGGTGCTGGTGTTCGTGGTGGTGGCCTTCCTCGCCTGGCAGGCGGCCTTCAGCATCCAGCGCTACCTGGTGGTGCCGGAGCTGCTGGCGCCGCTGCTGCTGTGGGTGGGGCTGCGGCGGCTGTTGCCGGCGCGCATCGCCGCGCCGGCGGCGCGCTGGACCCTGATCGCCTGTGCGGCCTTTGCGCTGTACGGCTGGGGCGAGTGGGGGCACGAGCGCTGGGCGCGCGAGGCGTTCCGGGTGCAGGCGCCGCCGATGCCGCAACCCGAGCGCAGCCTGGTGCTGCTGGTCGGCGATGCGCCGGAGTCCTGGCGCATTCCGTTCCTGCCCGGGCAGGCGGCGTACGCGTCGGTCGCCTCCAATTTCCCGGAAACGCCGGCCTACGCCGCGCGGGTGCGCGAGATGCTGGCGGCGCGCGGGCAGGGCTACGCGATGTTGCCGGCGGAAGTGGATCGCAATGTCGAGCGCCTGCAGCGGCTCAATGCAGTGGCCGCGCGCCTGGGCCTGGATCGCGGCCCGGACTGCGCGCTGATGCGGCGGCTGGCGTATCGCCCGGTGCGCGCGGGCGTGAACGTCGATGCCGGCCGCTGCCGCTGGGTGCTGCTGCCGGAACGGGCCGTGGATGTCGCCGCCGCGGACCGCCAGGCCCAGGCGCTGGCCGCGCAGCAACTGGCGCGCTACGGCCTGGCGCTGCAGCCGGGGTCCTGTCAGCTCTACGCGTCCTGGGTCGGGCAAGCGCGCTTCCCGTACCAGTGGTGCCGTCTGCAGTGAACTAGGGCAGGGTGTAGCCGGCCTCGCGCAGCAGTTCGGACAGCGCGATCAGCGGCAGGCCGATCAGCGCGGTCGGATCCTGGTTGCGGATCGCGCGGAACAGGCTGATCCCCAGGCCTTCGCACTTGAAGCTGCCGGCGCAGTCCAGCGGCTGTTCGGCGGCGACGTAGCGGGCGATGGCGTCGGGCTGCAGGTCGCGGAACTGGACCTCGGTGAGGTCGCAGGCCTGCAGCGTGCGCGTGCCGCGCTGCAGGCACACGGCGGTATGGAAACGCACGCTGCGCCCGGACATGGCCGCCAGCTGCGCGTGCGCCGCGGCCACCTCGCCGGGCTTGCCCAGCGGTCGGCCATCCAGTTCGGCCACCTGGTCCGAGCCGATCACCCAGGCCTCCGGCATGCTGGCCGCGACCGTCGCGGCCTTGGCTGCCGCCAGCCGCTGCGCCAGCGCCAGCGGCGCTTCGCCGGGCAGCGGGGTCTCGTCGACCTGCGGACGCGCGCAGTCGAAGGGCAGGCGCAGCCGCTGCAGCAGCTCGCGGCGGTAGGCGGAAGTGGAAGCCAGGATCAGCGGCGGCATCGGCAAAGGGGCGGGGCGGCGGCGGGCCGGGGCCGGCAGTCTGCGGCGGCCGGCGCGGGCCGGCAAGGCGGCCAGTGCCGAGCGGGCGGGGCGGTTTGACAGCGGCCCCTGCATTCCTTAACATTCTGCGGCTTATGTCCGCGAACGTGCCCGAACTGTTGGATGCCTGGCGGATGGTCGCAGCGCGCAGGGTCTTCGAAGACCGCCTGCCGCTCTCGGCGATGACCCGTCTGCAAGGCAGCCTGGCCGACACCGAAGGCGAATGCCGCTACACGCTGGAATTCGGCCGCGACGCTGTACTGCAAGTGTCCTATGTCGAACTGAAGATCGAAACCGAGCTGCCGCTGATCTGCCAGCGCAGCCTGCAGCGCTTCCTGCTGCCGGTGTCGAGCGTGCAGCGGCTGGGGCTGATCCGCAGCGAGGAAGAAGAAGCCGCGCTGCCGCCGGATCACGAGGCCTTGCTGGTGCCGGAAGACGGCATGCTGCGGCCGGCCGATCTGGTCGAGGACGAGTTGGTGCTGGCGGTGCCGCTGGTGCCGGTGGCGCCCGGAAGCGAGGCGGTCGATCGCGACTGGCCGGCGACCGAGGAAGAAACGAGCAAGGTCAACCCGTTCGCGGCGTTGGCGGCGCTGAAGAAACAGTAGCGGTCGGTCCGCCTGCCGCTGCCTGAGGTTGTTGCCGGACGCGCGCGTCCTGCGCGACGTAATGACGACAGATGTAAACGAACCGAGTTTGGAGCAATCCCATGGCTGTGCAGAAATCCCGTGTCACCCCGTCCCGCCGCGGCCAGCGCCGTTCGCACGACGCCCTCAGCGCCAAGCAGCTGTCGACCGATCCGACCAGCGGCGAGATCCACCTGCGCCACCACGTCACCGCCGACGGTTACTACCGTGGCAAGAAGGTGATCGCCACCAAGACCGCGCAGGTCGAAGAAGATTGATCCGTGCCCGTCCACCGCGCTGCGGCGGACGGAGTCACCCATCTTCACAGGCCGCGCCGCACCGGGGCGGCCTGCGTAACAGGCAACAGGAACCAGCATGAGCAAGCGGATCTATTCCAGGATCGCGGGCACCGGCAGCTATTTGCCTGAAAAAGTGTTGACCAACGACGATCTGTCGCAGATGGTCGACACCAGCGACGAATGGATCCGCAGCCGTACCGGCATCCGCGAGCGGCACATCGCCGCCCCCGGCCAGACCGCCGGCGACCTGGGTTACGAGGCCGCGCTGAAGGCGATCGAAGCCGCCGGCATCGATGCCGCCGAACTCGACATGATCGTGGTCGGCACCACCACGCCGGATCTGATCTTCCCGTCCACCGCCTGCCTGATCCAGGCCCGCCTCGGCGTGGTCGGCTGCCCGGCCCTGGACGTCAACGCCGCCTGTTCGGGCTTCGTCTACGCGCTCAGCGTGGCCGACAAGTTCATCCGCAGCGGCGACGCCAAGACCGTGCTGGTGATCGGCACCGAAACCCTCAGCCGCATCGTCGACTGGACCGAGCGCACCACCTGCGTGCTGTTCGGCGACGGCGCCGGCGCGGTGGTCCTGCGCGCCGACGAAGACACCGGCATTCTCAGCACCCATCTGCATGCCGATGGCAGCAAGAAGGAACTGCTGTGGAATCCGGTCGGCATCGCCACCGGACTGGGCGACGGCACCGGCGATCCGGCCGCCGGCGGCATCCAGATGAAGGGCAGCGAGGTGTTCAAGTACGCGGTCAAGGCGCTGGACGCCGTGGTCGACGAGACCCTCGAGGCCAACGGCCTGGACAAGCACGACCTGGACTGGCTGATCCCGCACCAGGCCAACCTGCGCATCATCGAGGCCACCGCCAAGCGCCTGGAACTGCCGATGGAGCAGGTGGTGGTGACGGTGGACATCCACGGCAACACCTCCTCCGCCTCGGTGCCGATGGCGCTGGACGTGGCGGTGCGTTCGGGCCGCGTGCAGCGCGGCCAGTTGCTGCTGCTGGAAGCCTTCGGCGGCGGCTTCACCTGGGGCTCGGCGCTGCTGCGCTACTGAGCCTGTTTCCGCGCCCGGCGCCGTTGGCGGCGTCGGTGCGCGGATGCCAATCCAATACCGGTGTTGGGCGTCGTCACCACGACGCGCTGCAATGCGCTGGCCGAATCCAATTCTCCTGACGCCAGCGCGCGCATCGCGGCGCGTGGTCTGCGCTGCCCGTACCGCGCGCTGCGTCTGCGATCGCCTTCCTTTCGCAAACATCACGCCGCGCGCGAAAAGCGCGATTCGCCCAGCGTGGTCGCCTGTGGGTGCGCGCTTTTTGCGTTGTCGCCTGGGCGTCCAGCCGCGCCCATCGGACATGCCCCTCGTTCCGCTTCTCCCCGGTTACGCGCTGCCAGCCCCCTTGCCCGCCCTCGTGATCGCAACGCCGTGCGCCCGCGTGCGTCCCGCGCTTCACGTGTGCTGTCGGCCTGACACCGGTCGTCGCCGAGCGAGGCGCGAACGGCGGCATGCGATGGGCGAGCCGCCATTTCACATACGCCCGGGTACAGACGCCCGGCCGGTTTCGCCCGTATCATCGCCGCTTGATTTTCGCAGGGCCAACCGCGTGACCGACTCCACACTCGCCTTCGTCTTCCCCGGCCAGGGTTCGCAATCGCTGGGCATGCTGGCCGAACTGGCCGAATTGCATCCGCAGCTGCGCGACAGCTTCGCCGAAGCCTCCGACGGCGCCGGCGTGGACCTGTGGGCGCTGAGCCAGGGCGGCCCGGAAGAGATGCTCAACCGCACCGAGTACACCCAGCCGGCGCTGTTGGCCGCGAGCGTGGCGCTGTGGCGGCTGTGGCTGGCCGAGGGCGGGGCGCGTCCGGCGCAACTGGCCGGGCACAGCCTGGGCGAATACAGCGCGCTGGTCGCCGCCGGCGCCCTGTCGCTGCACGACGGCGCGCACCTGGTGCGGCTGCGCGGGCAACTGATGCAGGACGCCTCGCCGGCCGGCGTGGGCGCGATGGCCGCGGTGCTCGGCGCCGAGGACGCGCTGGTCGAAGAGGTCTGCGCGCAGGCCGCCGGCAGTCAGGTGGTGGTGCCGGCCAACTACAACTCGCCGGGGCAGGTGGTGATCGGCGGCGATGCCGCGGCGGTCGACCGCGCGCTGGCGCTGCTGGCCGAGCGCGGCGTGCGCAAGACGGTGAAGCTGGCGGTCAGCGTGCCGTCGCACACCCCGCTGATGCGCGAGGCCGCCAATCGCCTGGCCGAGGCGATGCGCGGGCTGGCCTGGCAGGCGCCGCAACTGCCGGTGGTGCAGAACGCCGACGCGCAGGTGCACGAGGGTGTCGAGGCGATCCGCCAGGCGCTGGTCGAGCAGTTGTACCTGCCGGTGCGCTGGACCGGGTGCGTGCAGGCGCTGGCCGCCGGTGGCGCCACCCGCCTGGCCGAGTGCGGACCGGGCAAGGTGCTGACCGGGCTGGTCAAGCGCATCGACAAGTCGCTCGACGGCCGTGCCCTGGGCACGCCCGCCGAGTTCGCCGGCGCGCGCGAGGCCTGGGCCTCCTGATCGCCGGCCGCCGCGCGGTGCGTCTCGCGTCCGCGCCGGTCTCCTTCCTTTCCCCCGGCGCCATGCGCCGTCCGTCTCCAAGGAAACGCACATGAGCAAGCCATTGCAGGGCGAGATCGCGCTGGTCACCGGCGCCAGCCGCGGCATCGGTGCCGCCATCGCCGACGAACTGGCCGCGCAGGGCGCCACCGTCATCGGCACCGCCACCTCCGACGCCGGCGCGCAGGCGATCGGCGCGCGCCTGGCCGCCCACGGCGGCCACGGCCGCGCGCTGGACGTCACCGACGGCGCCGCGGTCGATGCGCTGATCGAGGCGATCGCCAAGGAGTTCGGCCCGGTCTCGATCCTGGTCAACAACGCCGGCATCACCCGCGACAACCTGCTGATGCGGATGAAGGACGACGACTGGCAAGCGATCCTCGACACCAACCTGACCAGCGTGTTCCGCACCTCCAAGGCGGTGCTGCGCGGCATGATGAAGGCGCGCAAGGGCCGCATCGTCAACATCGCCTCGGTGGTTGGCGTGACCGGCAATCCGGGCCAGGCCAACTACGCCGCGGCCAAGGCCGGCATCATCGCCTTCTCCAAGTCGATGGCCAAGGAAATCGGCTCGCGCGGCATCACCGTCAACGTGGTCGCGCCGGGCTTCATCGATACCGACATGACCAAGGCGCTGCCGGAAGCGCAACGCACCGCGCTGCTGGAGCAGATCGCGCTCGGCCAGCTCGGCCAGCCGTCCGACATCGCCAACGCGGTGGCGTTCCTGGCCGGGCCCGGCGCCGGCTACATCACCGGCGAAACCCTGCACGTGAACGGCGGGATGTACATGCCGTGAGCCTGCGGCGCAACGGACGCGCCTAAGTGGCTGATCGGCCGGCATTTGTGCAGCGCTGCAAGGGCCAGTCGGTTTCCACTACACTATCCAACGCGGCCATCGCAGCCCGATGGCGTTTTGTGAGTCCCTCACAGGAGCACCGCACATCCGAGTGCGGGGATCCTAAAACTCGAACCACCACTACTCCATCTGGAGCGATATCCCAATGAGCACCATCGAAGAACGCGTCAAGAAAATCGTCGTCGAACAGCTCGGCGTCAAGGAAGAAGAAGTCACCAACAACGCATCGTTCGTCGATGACCTGGGTGCCGACTCGCTGGACACCGTCGAGCTGGTGATGGCCCTGGAAGAAGAGTTCGAGTGCGAGATCCCGGACGAAGAAGCCGAGAAGATCACCTCGGTGCAGCAGGCCATCGACTACGTCAAGGCGCACGTCAAGAGCTGAGGCTGCGTTCGCGATCGCCATCGGCGCCTGCGTGGGCCCGATGCGCGTGACAATCCCATGGGGCCGCGCATGCGGCCCTGTGTTTTTACAGCGTCAAGGCCGCGCGTATCGCGGTGAGGAGATTTCGCAATGAGCCGTCGTGTCGTCGTAACCGGCATGGGCCTGGTGTCGCCGTTGGGCAATGACCTGGCCAGCAGTTGGGAAGGGATCGTCAACGGACGCTCCGGCATCGGCCCGATCACCCAGATCGATGCGTCTCAGTTCACCACCAAGATCGCCGGCGAGATCAAGGATTTCGATCCGACCAAGTTCATCTCGTCCAAGGACGCGCGCAAGATGGACTCGTTCATCCATTACGGCGTCGGCGCCTCGTTCATGGCGCTGGACGATTCCGGCCTGGAGATCACCGAGGCCAATGCCGAGCGCATCGGCGCGATCCTCGGCTCCGGCATCGGTGGCCTGCTCGGCATCGAGGAACAGACCGTCAAATTCCACGAGGGCGGCGCGCGCAAGATCTCGCCGTTCTACGTGCCCAGCACCATCATCAACATGCTGCCGGGCCAGGTGAGCCTGATCAAAGGGCTGAAGGGGCCGACCTTCTCCGCGGTCTCGGCCTGCGCCACCTCCAACCATTCCATCGGTACCGCGATGCGCATGATCCAGCACGGCGACGCCGACGTGATGCTGGCCGGCGGCGCCGAGCGCGGCTCCTCGCCGACCTCGGTGGGCGGCTTCTGCTCGATGAAGGCGATGTCCACCCGCAACGACGATCCCGCCGCCGCCTCGCGCCCGTGGGACAAGGAGCGCGACGGCTTCGTGCTCGGCGACGGCGCCGGTGTGCTGGTGCTGGAAGAGTACGAACACGCCAAGGCGCGCGGCGCGCGCATCTACGCCGAACTGGTCGGTTTCGGCGCCAGCTCCGACGCCTTCCACATGACCGCCCCGAGCGAGGACGGTGAAGGCGCCGCGCGCAGCATGGTGGCGGCGATGAAGGACGCCAAGCTCAACCCGGACCAGGTCGACTACCTCAACGCGCACGGCACCTCCACGCCGCTGGGCGATCTGGCCGAGACCCTGGCGATGAAGCGCGCGCTGGGCGATCACGCCTACAAGACCATGGTCAGCTCCACCAAGTCGATGACCGGCCACCTGCTCGGCGCCGCCGGCGGTGCCGAAGCGATCTTCTCGGTGATGGCGATCCACGCCGGCATCATCCCGCCGACCATCAACCTGCACGAGCCGGGCGAAGGGTGCGATCTGGATTACGTGCCGAACGTGGCGCGCGAGAAGCAGATCGACGTGGCGATGTCGAATGGGTTCGGCTTCGGTGGGACCAACGGGACGTTGGTGTTCAAGCGGGTCTGAGGGGGCGTAGCCCCCTCGGGATTCGGGAGTGGGATTCGGGATTGGGTAAAGCCGGCGCCTGATTGATGCCGCGCTTTTTCTCCCTGACACGGGTGCGCGGCATGTCCGCGCTGCCATCCCCGGCGCCGCATCGCCCGGCGGCGCCTTCGCCGCCTCACGTTTTCATTCTTCCAGCGGATCTTCGATGCTGCGTACCGTTCCCTTGCCGGCCGAGGTCGATCTGCTGGCGCTGCATCGCCTGGCGCCGCAGCGGTATCCGGTGTTGCTGGAATCGGCGGCGTCGGGCACGGCGCAGGGGCGCTGGGATCTGTTGCTGGTCGCCGACGGGCAAGGCCTGCGGCTGGATCGCGACGGGGGCACTCGCGCGTTGGACGGTACGGCGGTCGCCGGCGATTTCCTCGATGCGCTGGACGCGCACTGGCAGGCCGAGCGCTGCGAACGCGACGAACCGCGCTGGCCGTTTCGTGGCGGCTGGGCGCTGCTGCTGGACTACGAACTCGCTGCGCAGGTGGAGCCGGTGCTGCAGTTGCCGCAGTCCGCCGCGGCCTCGCCTGCCGCGCTGGCCTTGCGCTGTCCCGCGGCGCTGCTGCGCGATCACGTCACCGGCGACTGCGTGGCGCTGGCCGAACCCGCGCATGCGGCATTGCTGGAGGCCGTGCTCGACGATCTGCAGGCGCTGCCTACAGCCACACCGGCGCCCGCCTGGCAGGCGCCGCTGGCGATCGAGGAAGACCCGCCGCAGCGCTTCGTCGATGGCGTGCGCCGCATCCTCGACTACCTGCGCGCCGGCGACGTGTTCCAGGTCAACCTGTCGCGGCGCTGGTCGGCGCGCTTCGCCGCGCCGTTGGCGCCGGCGGCGCTGTACGCGCAACTGCGCCGCGCCAATCCCGCACCGTTCGCCGGCCTGTTCGTCGGCCACGGCCGCGCCGTGGTCAGTTCCTCGCCGGAACGGCTGGTGTCGGTGCGCGGCGACGTGGTCGAGACTCGGCCGATCGCCGGCACCCGCGCACGCGCGCCGGGCGACGACGAGGCCGCGCGCATCCGCGAACTGGTCGGGCACCCCAAGGAGCGCGCCGAGCACGTGATGCTGATCGACCTGGAGCGCAACGACCTGGGGCGGATCTGCGCGCCGGGCAGCGTCGAGGTCGACGAGCTGATGACCGTGGAGAGCTACGCCCACGTGCACCACATCGTCAGCAACGTGCGCGGCCGGCTGCGTGCGGGCACCACCCCGGGCGGGACGATCCGCGCCACCTTCCCCGGCGGCACCATCACCGGCTGCCCCAAGGTGCGTTGCATGCAGATCATCGCCGAGCTGGAGCAGACCCCGCGCGGTGCCTACACCGGCGCGTTCGGCTGGCTCAACCGCGACGGCGACATGGACCTGAACATCCTCATCCGCACCGCCGAGGTGGACGGCGCGCAGGTGCAGTTCCGCACCGGCGCCGGCATCGTGTTCGACTCCGACCCGGAGCGCGAACTCGACGAGACCCGGGCCAAGGCGCGCGGCCTGCTGCGTGCGCTGGAGCCGTGAGCGGGGCGACGCGATACCGGGCAGCACCGGCCGCGCGGTATCCTGCACGCCATTGAATTCGCTCCGAGGTGGTCGTGGCTTGGGCTAAACGCGGGTGTCTGACCCTGCTGGGAACATTGCTGGTGCTGGCGCTGCTGGTGGCCGCGGCCGGCGCCTGGTGGTGGCACAGCTATCGCGCCTTCGCCGAGCAGCCGCTGCAGGCGAGCCAGCCCAGCGTGGAGGTGGCGCGCGGCGCCTCGCTCAACGGCGTGCTGCGCAAGCTGCGCGCCGCCGGCGTGACCCAGGGCAGCGACCTGCAATGGCAGGTGCTGGCGCGCGAACTGGGCGTGGCCGGCAAGCTCAAGTTCGGCGAATACGCGTTGCAGCCGGCACTGAGCCCGCGCGAGCTGCTGCTGCGCATGCGCAAGGGCCAGGTGATCCAGTACCGCTTCACCATCGTCGAAGGCTGGAACGTGCGCCAGTTGCGCAGCGCCTTGAACGCGGCCACGCCGCTGGTGCACACCACCGCCGACCTCAGCGACAGCGAACTGATGGCCAAGCTCGGCCAACCCGGCCAGCACCCGGAAGGCCGCTTCCTGCCCGAAACCTACCTCTACCAGCGCGGCGACACCGACCTGCAACTGCTGCGCCGCGCGCATGCGGCGATGGACAAGGCCCTGGCCGATGCCTGGGACGCGCGCGCCAAGGACCTGCCACTGCAGTCGCCGGAGCAGGCGCTGATCCTGGCCTCGATCGTGGAGAAGGAAACCGGCCTGGCCGCCGAGCGCCCGCAGATCGCCGGCGTGTTCGTGCGCCGCCTGCAACTGGGCATGAAACTGCAGACCGACCCGAGCGTGATCTACGGCATCGGCAGCGCCTACGACGGCAACATCCGCAAGCGCGACCTGGAGACCGATACGCCGTACAACACCTACACCCGCACCGGCCTGACCCCGACCCCGATCGCCATGCCCGGGCGCGAGGCGCTGCGTGCCGCCACCAATCCGGCGCCGGGCGACAGCCTGTACTTCGTGGCCATTGGCGACGGCAGCGGCGCGCATGCGTTCTCCGCCAACTACGCCGAGCACAACGCGGCGGTGGCGCGCTACCTGCAGCGCCTGCGCCAGGCGCGCAACGGCGCGGCGGTGTCGCCATGAGCGAGGCCGTGCTGCGTCACCATCGCTTCGTCAGCCTGGAAGGCGGCGAGGGCGCCGGCAAGACCACCGCGATCAACGCGATCCGCGACGCATTGCAGGCGCAGGGCCGCGAAGTGGTGCTGACCCGCGAACCGGGCGGCACGCCGCTGGCCGAGCGCATCCGCGCGCTGCTGCTGGACAAGACGCCCGGCGAAGTCGCCGAGCCGCTGGCCGCCGAGACCGAACTGCTGCTGGTGTTCGCCGCGCGCGCGCAGCACGTGCGCGAGGTGATCCGGCCGGCGCTGCAGCGCGGCGCCTATGTGGTCAGCGACCGCTTCACCGATTCCAGCTACGCCTACCAGGGCGAAGGCCGCGGCCTGGACCGCGCCTGGATCGCCGACCTGGAACGGCGCGCGGTCGGCCTGCAGCCGGGCCTGACCCTGCTGCTGGACCTGGACGTGCAGATCGGCCGCGCCCGCACCAGCGGTCGCGACCTGTGGCCGGACCGGATCGAGAGCGAGCAGGACGATTTCTTCCAGCGCGTGCGTGCCGGCTTCCGCCAGCGTGCCGCGCAGGATCCGCAGCGCTTCCGCGTCATCGACGCCAGCCAGCCGCCACAGGCGGTCGCCCAGGCGGTTGCCGCCGCGCTGGCGGCGTGGATGCAGCAGCAACGGGAGCCGACGCCATGAGCGATCTGCCGTTTGCGCCGTGGCAGCAGCGCGCCTACGACCAGACCGTGGCCGCGCTCGATGCCGGCCGCCTCGGCCATGGCCTGCTGATCTGCGGGCCGGAAGGCCTGGGCAAGCGCGCGGTGGCGCTGAAGCTGGCCGCGCACGTGCTCGGCCAGGGCGAGCCGGCCGCGGCCCTGCGCAGCGCGCAGCTGATCGCTGCCGGCACCCATCCCGACCTGCAACTGATCTCGTTCATTCCCAACCGCACCGGCGACAAGCTGCGCACCGAGATCGTCATCGAGCAGGTGCGCGAGATCTCGCAGAAGCTGGCGTTGACCCCGCAGTACGGCGTGGCCCAGGTGGTGGTGGTGGACCCGGCCGACGCGATCAACCGCGCCGCCTGCAACGCCCTGCTGAAGACGTTGGAAGAGCCGCAGCCCGGCCGCTATCTGTGGCTGATCAGCGCGCAGCCGGCGCGGCTGCCGGCGACCATCCGCAGCCGCTGCCAGCGCCTGGAGTTCAAGCTGCCGCCGGCCGACGAAGCGATCGCCTGGCTGCTGGCCCAGGACTTTCCCGAGAAGACCGCACGCGAAGCGCTGGATGCCGCGCGCGGCCATCCCGGCCTGGCCGCACAGTGGTTGCGCGAGGACGGATTGAAGCTGCGCCGGCAGGTGGCCGCCGACCTGGAGCAGGTCGCTGCCGGCAAGCTCGGCGCGCTGGACGCCGCGCAGCGCTGGAGCGGGGACGCACTCGCCGAGCAGCGCCTGGGCCATGCCGCCGACCTAGCGCTTGCCCAGGCGTCGCAGGCCGGCTTGACCGACCCGGCGCGATTGCACAAGCTGGCCGCGTGGTTCGACGCCGTCAATCGCACTCGCGATCTGCTGCGGACCACCGTGCGCGCCGACCTGGCGATCGCGGAACTGTTGCTGGCCTGGCGCGATGGCGATCGCCCGGCCCGGAGAGGGGCATAACGATGAGCGCGATGAGCGGACGCCAGGGCATCCTGTCGCTGGCGGTGAAGGACAAGGCGGCGCTATACAACGCCTACATGCCGTTCGTGAAGAACGGCGGCATCTTCGTGCCTACCCCCAAGCGCTACTTCCTCGGCGACGAGGTGTTCCTGCTGCTGACCCTGCCCGATTCCAGCGAGCGCCTGCCGGTGGCCGGCAAGGTGATCTGGGTGACCCCGGTCGGCGCCCAGGGCAACCGCGCCGCCGGCATCGGCGTGCAACTGCCGGACAACAGCGAAGGCGAGACCATCCGCACCAAGATCGAGACCCAGCTGGCCGGCACCCTCAACGCCGACAAGCCCACCCAGACCATGTAGCGGCGCCGTGGCGACGCCGCGCCACGGTCCTCGACAGGACCCATTGACGCCGCGCGCCACAGCCCTATAATGTGCGGCTCGCGACACGGGCGGTTAGCTCAGCGGTAGAGCATTGCCTTCACACGGCAAGGGTCGCAGGTTCGAACCCTGCACCGCCCACCATGCAATCAGCGTTGTTTGACTAAACCGGCCTTGAGCCGGTTTTTTCGTAATTGCTTGGCCTAAGGGCGTACGCGGCAGTTGTTAGTGGGATTACTAAATGATAGTTTGGTGGCGTAAGCTTGTGGGCATGCCCGTTGGCGTACGTTTCACACGGATGTTCCAGATGCGCACTCAGGAGAATGAGAGGTCAGCCGATGTTTGAACGGAAAGCAGCAAACGATCTGCTCGTTCGTCATTGGAGCGGTCGTCCAATTCCAGTCGATGCCTCCGACATCGCTAGGCGGGAAGGTATTGAGCTTGTCCCCTGCACAGCGGCGCAACTGCAGGGTGCGAGCGGTTGGTACCTGCGCAATCAAGGCGCCCGTCCGCGGATCCTTTACAACGTGCAGGATCCTCCCAATCGCCAACGGTTCACGATCGCTCACGAGTTGGGACATCATGCGCTTGGACACCAAGACAGTCCCCGCGATACGGCAGCCGCTTTCAGTACTGCCACTTGGGATCCTAAGGAAGTGGCGGCGAATAGGTTTGCCGCTGAGTTGCTGATGCCTGAGTTCGCAGTGAAGACGCTGGTACTCGACAGGCGCATTTCATCCACTACAGAGCTTGCGCGGGCATTCCATGTCTCAGACGTGGCGATGAGCTACCGCCTGAAGAATTTGGGGCTTGCCCGATGAATGACTCGGTCGATCCCACGACCGATTTATCCGGTGAAAACCGCGCCGGTGATTCCGCTAGGCAGTCTGGTCAAGTGGTTTTGGCGGTGCCTCCCACTGACCAGCAAGCAAAGAACTTCATCCAGCGCTATCGGATGCGGAGTTTTCTATTTAACAGCCTGCTGATTGCCACAGGCCTGTTCCTTCTAAATCTGCTATGCCTGCTGTGGTCGCTCTGGCATGGTAAGGCTTTGCTACTTGCATTCAGCGGCGTAAAGGTTCAAGCACTAACTTTCTACGCAGTTGTCCTGACAGTGTCCGCGGCAGTGCCACTTTCGATCATTCTCGCTCTGGTCAAGATGTCGTCCGAGCCACAAGTCAAGAGTAGCGATGAGCCTACAAGTGGCGTCCTCGCGACGCCGATCGGCGAAATCGTTAAGGCCTTCGCTGAAGCCTGCAAAAGCTTCAAAGGATAGTGGATTTTAGTTACTAAGAAGATCCCTGCGGAAGTGGGGGTTTTCTTTTGAGGTGTCGCTGTCACCCCGCCGATGCAGCCTCTCCCAGGTTGCCATGTAGGGTTAGGCTCACGACCCGCTCACGCCAGCGCTCGATACTGAGACCATGCCCGAAGGTCCCTCGATCGTCATCCTCAAAGAAGAAGCCGCCGCGTTCGCCGGGCGCAAGGTGTTGCGGGTCTCCGGCAACAGCAAGCTGGACCTGGAGCGAATGCGCAATCGCAAGATTCTGTCGCTGCGCAGTTGGGGCAAGCATTTCCTGATCGAGTTCGATGCGTTCAGTGTGCGCATCCATTTCCTGCTGTTCGGTAGCTACCGGATCAATGCACGTAAGGACGCGTCGGCGCGTCTGAGCCTGGGCTTCGCCAAGGGCGAGGAGCTGAACTTCTACGCGTGTTCGATCAAGTTCATCGACGGTCCGCTGGATGCGGTCTACGACTGGACGGCGGACGTGATGAATCCCGACTGGGATGCGGCGCAGGCGCGGCGCAAGTTGCGGCTGCGGCCGCAGACGCTCGCTGCCGATGCCTTGCTGGATCAGGATGTGTTCGCCGGCGTCGGCAACATCATCAAGAACGAGGTGCTGCACCGGATTCGTGTGCATCCGGAGAGCGAGATCGGTGCGTTGCCGCCGCGCAAGCTGGGCGAACTGGTGACGCAGGCGCGCGAGTACAGCTTCGATTTCTATCGCTGGAAGAAAGCCTACGAACTGAAGAAGCACTATCAGGTGCACACCAAGACGGTGTGTCCGCGCGACGGTCATTTGCTCACCTATCGCAAGCAACTCGGCAAGGCGCAGCGGCGCGCGTTTTTCTGCGAGCATTGTCAGCGGCGGTATGCGCTGGATGATGGGCTCCAGACCGACATGTTCAAGTAATCCTGCTACCGTCAGCGACGTGCTGATGGTGTTGGCAACTGAAAAGGCATGTGGCTTGGCTGCAGTGTCCGCGTTGGATGAGGTGACGGAGACCGTGTAGTCGGTGCCGGTGGCCGGCGCGCATGCGTCAGGCAAGGCAATGGGGCGTCGCCGTCCACCACGCGCGCCGATCGTCCTGCGTCAGGAGGGCAGCGCCACGGCCTCGTCTTCGAACCGCCGAATGCCGAGTTCGACGAGTAGGCCGGCCCAGCCTAGATCGGTGATCACCAACGCGCGGGAGCCGTCGAGGCGGCGTAGCCAGTGTCTGGCGCAGAACTGATCGAGCAGGGCGGCGCCCAGGGCGCCGGCGAGGTGGTGGCGACGTTCGGTCCAGTCCAGGCAGCGCCGGGCCAGAGCCCGGCGGCTTTGGGCAAGCTGTGGCAGCTCCACGCCCATGCGCGCGAACCATGCCGCGCCTTCGGGAGAGATGGCGTAGCGGTTGGTGTCGTCGTCGCCGGTCAGCCAGGCGCGCTGTTCCAGTGCCTCGGTGATCGCCACGCCGAGACGCCCGGCGAGGTGGTCGTAGCAGCAGCGTGCCAGGCGCAGCGATTGGGCGTCGCGATGCGGGGTGCGGCGGCGTGATGTCTGTGGTGGCGCGAGAGTGGCCAGCGTCTCGAGCACGGTGGCGACGTGCGCGTTGGCCAGGCGGTAGTAGCGGTGGCGGCCTTGGACCTCGACCGCGAGCAGGCCGCCGTCCAGCAGTTTTGCCAGGTGTGCGCTCGCGGTCTGCGGGGTGACGCCGCCGGCGAAGGCCAGTTCGCCAGCCGGCAGTGCGCGCCCATCGACCAACGCCATCAGCATGGCGGCGCGGGCCGGGTCGGCGATCAGGAACGCGGTCGCTGCCAGCTTGGGGTCTTCCAGATGCATCGTCACGCTCCTGATGGACGTGGTGATCATAGGGCTGGCCACGCCGCAATGTTTCGATGCGCACCGAAACGATGTGCCTGGCGGATTCCTAGACTGCGCGGATTCCCACCGGAGCCTGCCGATGCAGACGAACGAAACGTCGCCGAACCCCATCGAGCGCGATGCGCACCTCGTGTTCGAACATTGGCATCGGCATGTGGTCGCGCGCGATTTGCCGGCGTTGATGGCGCTGTATGCGCCGGATGCGCAGTTGGAATCGCCGTTGGCCTATGTGGCGTCGGCGGCGCGGCAGGACGGGCGGCTGCAGGGGCGCGACGCCATCGCGGCCTTCTTCGCTGCGTCCTTTGCCCAGCCCGAGAACGGCCTGGGGCGTTGGTATCGCAGCGGCCGCCGGCATGTGTCGGGGCTGCAATTGGTCTGGGAATATCCGCGCGAAACCCCGCAGGGCGATCAGGTCGATCTGGTGGAAGTGATGGACCTGGACGCCGCTGGGTTGATCGCCTGCCATCGCGTGTACTGGGGCTGGAAAGGCGTGCAGACGCTGCTGGCTGCGCTGGGTAGGCAGTCCTGAACTTGTGGATGTCACAGTAGCGAGCGCAACTGCACGTGCGCAGGCATCGCGTCCATCCGCGCGCCGCCGCGGCACCACCTCAATGAAAATCCCGGCTGCGGATGTCCAGGCCGAGCAGCATGGGCGTCAGGTCTTCGAGATGGCCGGCGATCAGGTGGCGGACCTTGCCTTCGGTCTCGACGCGACCGCGCACCAGCAGCAGCCGGGATTCGAGCAGGGCCTGGCGCTGGCGCTCGGCCAAGCGCCGCCACACCACCACGTTGACCAGGCCGTGCTCGTCTTCGAGGGTGACGAAGGTGACGCCGCTGGCGGTCTGCGGGCGCTGGCGCATGGTGACCAGGCCGGCGATGGCGACGGCACTGGCGTGCGGCAGCGCGCGCAGTTCGCCGGAATGGCGGTAGCGGCGCGCGCGCAGCTGCGCGCGCAGCAGGGTCAGCGGGTGCTTGCCCAGGGTGGTGCCGAGCGTCGCGTAGTCGGCGCGGATGTCTTCGCCCTGGCTGGGCAGCGGTAGCGCGACCTGCTGTTCGGGCGTCGCTGCGAGCGCTTCGAACAGCGGGCGCTGCGCCTCGACGCCGGCCACGGCCCAGCGGGCACGATGGCGATGGCCGGCCAGGGCTTTCAACGCGCCGGCGTCGGCGAGCGCGGCGCGGGCCTTGTCGTCGAGCGCGGCGCTGTGACACAGGTCGGAGAGGTCGTGGAACGGCGACTGCGCGCGCGCCTGCTGCAGGCGCAGCGCGGCGTCCTCGGCCAGGCCGCGGACCAGGCGCAGGCCCAGGCGGATCGCCGGCTGCACCTGCGGGTCGGGGCTGTACGCTTCCAGGCTGCAGTCCCAGTCGCTGTAGCGCACGTCCACCGGCCGCACCTGCAGGCCGTGGCGGCGCGCGTCCTGCAGCAACTGATCGGGGCTGTAGAAGCCCATCGGCCAACTGTTGATCAGCGCGCAGGTGAACGCCGCCGGCTCGTGGCACTTGAGCCAGCAACTGGCGTAGGTGAGCAGGGCGAAACTGGCGGCGTGGCTCTCGGGAAACCCGTAGCTGCCGAAGCCCTTGATCTGCTCGAAGATGCGTCCGGCGAATTCGGCGGTGTAGTTCTTCTTCAGCATGCCTTCCAACAATTTCTCGCGATGCGGTTCCAGCCCGCCGTGGCGTTTCCAGGCCGCCATCGAACGGCGCAGCTGATCGGCCTGGCCCGGCGTGTAGCCGGCAGCGACCACCGCGAGTTGCATCACCTGTTCCTGGAACAGCGGTACGCCGAGCGTGCGTTTGAAGACCTCGCGCAACTCGTCTGGCAGATCGTCGGTGGCTTCCTCGCCGCTGCGCCGGCGCAGGTACGGATGCACCATGCCGCCCTGGATCGGGCCGGGGCGCACGATCGCCACCTGGATGACTAGGTCGTAGAACTCTTTCGGCTGCAGTCGCGGCAGCATCGCCATCTGCGCGCGCGATTCGATCTGGAACACGCCGATGGTGTCGGCGCGCTGGATCATCGCGTAGGTCTGCGGGTCTTCGGCGGGAATGGTGGCGAGCGTGTAGTCGCGGCCGCGGTGCGCGCGCAGCAGGTCCAGGGTGCGCCGCAGCGCGCTGAGCATGC
This sequence comes from Xanthomonas sp. NCPPB 3174, assembly GCF_056725205.1. Lineage (NCBI taxonomy): Bacteria > Pseudomonadati > Pseudomonadota > Gammaproteobacteria > Lysobacterales > Lysobacteraceae > Xanthomonas > Xanthomonas sp. NCPPB 3174. Next base: position 1,082,876 of record NZ_CM161517.1, read on the forward strand.
CCAGCGCGAGCACGTCGACCTTCATCAGCCCGACCAGCTCCAGGTCGTCCTTGTCCCACTGGATCACCGTGCGCTCGGCCATGGTCGCGTTCTCCACCGGCACCAGGGTGTGCAGCGCATGCTCGGAGATGACGAAGCCGCCGGGATGCTGCGACAGGTGCCGCGGGAAGCCGATCAGTTGGCTGGCGAGCACCAGCAGCCGCCGCATCACCGGCGTGTCCGGATCGAAGCCGCGTTCGCGCAGCAGCTCCTGCGCCGATTCCACCGGATCGCGCTGGCCCAGTGCGGAGGACAGCGCGTCTACGGTGTCGCTGGGCAGGCCCAGTGCGCGCGCCACGTCGCGTACCGCGCTGCGCGTGTGGTAGCTGATCGCCACCGCGGCCAGCGCAGCGCGCTCGCGCCCGTAGTGGCTGAAGATGTACTGGATCACTTCCTCGCGGCGGTCATGCTCGAAATCGATGTCGATGTCCGGCCGCTCCTTGCGCTCTTCGGAAATGAAGCGTTCGAACAGCATGCCGATGCGGTCCGGATCGATCGCGGTGATGCCCAGCGCGTAGCACACCGCCGAGTTCGCCGCCGAGCCGCGGCCCTGGCACAGGATGTCCTTGGAGCGTGCGAAGCGCACCAGGTCGTAAACGGTGAGGAAGTAGGACTCGTACTTCAGCCGCTCGATCACGCCGAGTTCGTGTTCGATCAGGCGCCGCGCCTTGTCCGGCACGCCGTGCGGCCAGCGCTCGGCCGCGCCGCGTTCGGTGAGGATGCGCAGCCATTGCGTGGGCGTGTGCGCGGGGGGCACCAGTTCGTGCGGGTATTCGTACTTCAGTTGGCCGAGGTTGAATGTGCAGCGCTGGGCGATGCGCACCGTTTCGGCCAGCAGCGCCGGCGGATACAGCGACGCCAGCGTGGCGCGCGGGCGCAGGTGGCGTTCGCCATTGGGGTACAGGTAGGCGCCGGCTTCGTGCAGCGGCAGGCGATGACGGATCGCGGTCAAGGTGTCCTGCAGGGCGCGACGGCCGCGTGCGTGCATGTGCACGTCGCCGCTGGCCACGGCCGGTAGCTGCAGCGCATGCGCCAACTGCAGGCGCGCCTGCAGCAGCGCGGCATCGTCGGGGCCGCGCAGCAGTTCCACTGCCAGCCAGAGCCGCTGCGGAAAACGTGCTTGCAGCCAGGCGCCGTCCGCGGCGTCGTTGCCGTCGCCGCGCGGCAGCCACAGGCACAGCAGGCCCGAGCCGTCGTCCGCGCTGGCCAGATCCTCGCGCAGCGCGCGGTAGCTGCCCTTGTTGGCGCGGCGCCGCGCCAGGGTGATCAGCCGGCACAGCCGCTGGTAGCCGTGCAGGGTCTCGGCCAGCAGCACCAGCTTGGGGCCATGCTCGAACTGGATCTCGCTGCCGACGATGAGGTGCAGGTCCATGTCCCGGGCCGCCTGCCACGCACGCACGATGCCGGCCAGGCTGCATTCGTCGGTGATTGCCAGCGCACGGTAACCGTGGCGCAGCGCGCGTTCGCACAGTTCCCAGGGGTGCGAGGCGCCACGCTGGAAGCTGAAGTTGGACAGGCAATGCAGTTCGGCGTAGTCGGGCAGCGCTGCGCCGGCTGGCGCACGTGGCGCGCTGGTGGCGGGCGCGCTGGTTTGCGCAGGCGCCGGCGTCGGCAGCAGCCGCAGGCGCGGCGGCATGCGCGGGTGCGGCGGGGTGTGGCTCATGCGAACCAGCCGTGCAGCATCAGTGCGTCCGGTGCGTCGGCCGGGGCGAAGGCCCAGGCGCGCTGGCCCTGGCGGGTGCGCACGACGTAGTAGTCGCGACGCACGTCGCCGTCGTCCCACCAGCCGCTCTCGATACGTTCCGGCCCGGCAAGGCGCTCGGGCGCGCGTTCGCGCAGCGGCACTGGCCGCGCCAGCAGCCAGCCGGGCCGTGGTGGCGCGTTGGCGGCGGGCGTGGCCGTGCTGCGCGCCGGCGTGGACTCGGCGCGCCAGGCCAGTTCCGGGCGGTGGTCGGCGTGCGCGCGCAGGCCATGCACGGCGTCGTCGCCCAGGCGCGCACGCAGGCGTTCGCGCAGTTGCTCCCACGGCAGCGCCTGCTGCGCGCGCTCGTCGAACAGTTCGCGCGCGGCCGGCACGAACGGCGGCAGTTCGTCGGCGCACAGGCGCAGCGCCTGCACCGGCGCCGGCACACTGGCCTGCTGCAGGCGCCCGCGCGCCAGTTCGAACAGCATCGCCGCATCGCGCTCGGCGGCGAGCAGGCCCACCGGCACCACGCTGGGCTCCAGGTCCTCGTGCTCCAGCAGCAGGCGGAAGCGCTGCACGCCGCCGTCGCGTCCGGCCAGGAACGCGGCCAGGTCCTGGGTCAGGCGGCGCAGCGGGAACAGCAGCGCCTGGTTGGATTCGGTGGCATAGCCCAGTTCCACACGCGCATCGAAGCGATCCGGCGGCAGGTAGTACTGCAACGGCAGCGGCGCCTGCCCGCGCAGCGCATCCAGGTGCTGCAGCAGGGCCGGCGGATAGCGCCGTGCCAGCGCGGTGCGCGGCAGGGCGAACAGTTGCTGCAGGCGGCGCAGGCCCATCCGCGCGAAGCCGTCGGCCAGGGCCGGCGGCAGCCCGGCACGGGCGATCGGCAACTGCCCCAGCGCGCGCTGCAGCGCGGCGTTGTCGAGCAGGGCGATGCCATCGTGGGCATTGACCAGTGCGCGCGCGGCCAGTGGATGCGGCGCGACCACGATGCGGTGGCGGAAGCCCAGCGCGGTCAGTTCCTCGCGCAGCCGCGCCTCGAAGCGCGGCCAGGGCCCGAACAGGCCGAGGCTGGCCTCGATCTCCAGCAGCAGCGCGCCGGGGTAGTCGGTGCTGACCAGCGAACTGAAGCGGTACGCCCAGGCGGCCAGGAACTGCTGGCTGCGGCGGCTTTCCTCGGCATCGTGCAGGGCGGTGGCGAAGCGGTCGCACAGCGCCTGCGCGGTCACCAACGATTGCCCGGGGCGCAGGCCGCGGGCGCGCGCGGCGGCGTTGACCGCCTTCAGCGTGCGCCGCTGCGGCGGGCCGTCGAGCAGCGCCAGCGGTTCGTCCGGCGACGGCCAGCGGCGCAGGACGGTGTCCAGCGCCAGTTGCGGCAACAGGATGCAGGCCCAGCGCATGCCCGCGGCCTCACCCGGTCGCCAGAGCAGACAGGGCGATCGGCTGCGCCGGCGGCAGCCCGCCGCGGCACTTGAGCACGCGCAGCTGCGCCGGCGCGCCATCGATGGCGATGCGCAGCGCGGCCGGCGACGGATTGGCGGCGGCCTTCAGCGGCCGATAGGCGAAGCCCAGGGTGCGTCCGGTCTCGGCGGCCACCTGCAGCCGGCGCAGGGTCTTGTCGGCGGCCAGCCCCGGCCAGCACAGCACCGCCGCGCAACTGCCGGCGCGCAGGCACTGCTCGGCGGCCCAGGCCGCGTCGGCGCCGGCGCGGACGATCTGCAGTTGCGCCAGCGCCACGCCGGCCTGGGCCCAGGCGGCGGGGTAGGGCAGGTACGGCGGATCGACCAGCACGATGCGGCCGCCGCCCTGCGACAGCCGCGCCAGGGTCGGCCACAGCAGCTGCAGTTCGCCGATGCCGTCGGCAGCGTGCAGCAGCTCGGTCAGCGCCATCTCCGGCCAGCCGCGCGCGGGCAGCACCGCGTCCAGCGCGGCGTGCCCGGTGGGCTGGGCGCTGTGCGGCAGCGCCGTCGGCTGGCCGCGCCAGACCCGGCGCTCGGCCAGCAGGCGGTCGAGGGCGACGACGGCGGCCATCAGCCGGGCCGGATCAGGCCGCAGTAATGCCCTTCGATGGCGAAGTCCTGCCCAGGAGCGACCACGATCGGCGCATAGGCGGGATTGCGCGGCAGCAGCGCGATGCCATCGCCATCGGCGCGGTAGCGCTTGATGGTGAGTTCGCCGTCCAGCCGCGCCACCACGATCTGGCCGTTGCGCGCGTCGGCGGCGCGGCGCACCCCGACCAGGTCGCCGTCGAGGATGCCGTCGTCGATCATCGAGTCGCCCTGCACCCGCAGCAGGTAGTCCGGACGCAGCGCGAACACCGCACGGTCCAGGCGCAACTGCTGGTCCAGGCCGATGTCGGCACCGATCGGCGCGCCGGCGGCGACCCGGCCCAGCACCGGCAGCTGCAGCAGTTCGCTGCGGTTGCCGGCCTGCGCCGGGCGCAGGCTGCGCGCCTGCTGCGGCACCTGCGCCAGCAGCCCGGCCTCGACCAGCGCCTGCACGTGCTTGCGCGCGGCATTGCGCGAGGCGAAGCCGAAGCGTTCGGCGATCTCGGCCAGGCTCGGCGGCCGCCCGTCCTGCTCGGCGCAGGCGTGGACGTAGGCAAGGATGGCGGCGCGCTGCGGGGACAGGGGGATCATGGTGTACATTTGTACACCGATGGCGCGACCTTGGCGAGATGGGGGCGCTGAACGGGTTTGGCGTCTCCCGACGTTTCAGCCGCGCCCAGCGCCATCCTCCGGCATCGCCCCGGTGTAGCGGGCGCGTGGTCGGATCAGTTTGCCCAGGGCCTGCTGCTCCAGGGCGTGGGCCAGCCAACCGGCCTGGCGGGCGGCGGCAAACAGCACCAGGGCGTGCGCCGCTGGCAGGTCGTGGACGAAGCAGAGCGCGGCCAGCAGGCAGTCGATGTTCGGGCGCTGGCCGCTGCAGTCCTGGGCGGCGGCGATCACCGCGTCCACGTGCTGCATGCGTGCGCTACCCGCGCAACGTTCGCGCAGCAGGCGCAGCACTTCGGCCGCGCGTGGGTCGCCGTCGGGGTACAGGGCGTGGTGGAAGCCGGGCAGGTCGTCGCCGCGCTGCCAGCGTTCGGCGATCAGGGCGGCGGCGCTGGGCGCGTCCTGGGCGTCGCGCAGCAGGGCGTGGGCGCGGGCGGTGGCGCCGCCGTGGCGCGGGCCGGACAGCGCGGCCAGGCCGGCGCTGACCGTGGCGTGCAGTGGCGCGCCAGTGGAGGCGACCACGCGGGCGGCGAAGGCAGAGACGTTGAGCTCGTGGTCGGCGCACAGCAGCAGCGCGGCGCGCACCAGTTCGGCGAAGTCGGCATCGCCGGGACGCCAGTGGTCGGCGATCAGGCGATGCAGCGGGCGCGCGTCCGGCGCGGTGCCGACCAGCAGCGCGGCGTTCTGCCGCAGCAGGGTGGCGGCGATCTCGCGGCGCACGCCGGGGGCGGCGTTGAGCGATTGGCGCAGGTCCAGGGCCAGCAGCGGGATGCAGGCCATGGCGCGTTCCAGCGGCGGCAGCGCGGCATGCCCGGCCAGCGGCGCCAGCACCGCCGGCCACGGCGCGACCGGCGCGCTGGCGAACGGGTCTTCGCCGTCCGGGCAGTCCCACAGCAGCCGCGCGACGTCCTCCAGGCTGGCGCCGGCGCGGACCATGGCCACCGCCGAACGCCCGCGGTAGTAGGGGCCGTCGGGGCGGATCAGCGAGATCCGCGTCTCCAGCACCGGCAGGCCGCGGTCCAGGCTCTGCGCGGCACCGCGCGCGGCGCCGCGGCCGGCGCGCTTGCGCTGCGCCAGCCGCTCCACTTCGGCGCGCAGGTAGGCGCGGCTGCGGTGGTCGGCGCCGGCGCGCGAGCTGAGCAGGCCACGGCTGACGTAGGCATACAGGGTGGCGCTGCTGATGCCGAGCAGGGCGCAGGCCTGCGCGGCGGAGATCAGGTTGCGGTCAGGGCTGTCGGACATGAAGGGACGATAGGTTGATTCATTGAATCAAGATTGATCCATGCCGGCGAGAGTGCCAGATTGGCGCCCATCGCGGAACGCCCGGCGGGGCATTGCCGCCTCTTCGTCAGGAGCCGCCCATGTCCCTCGTTTCCCCCGGCGCCGGTTTCCGCGCCGCCCTGGCCGCCGAAGCGCCGTTGCAGGTGATCGGTGCGATCAACGCCAATCATGCGCTGCTGGCGCAGCGCGCCGGCTACAAGGCCATCTACCTGTCCGGCGGCGGCGTCGCCGCCGGCTCGCTGGGCCTGCCGGATCTGGGCATCAACACCCTGGAGGACGTGCTGATCGACGTGCGTCGCATCACCGACGTGTGCCCGCTGCCGCTGCTGGTGGACATCGACACCGGCTTCGGCCCGAGCGCGTTCAACATCGAGCGCACGATCAAGGCGCTGATCAAGGCCGGCGCGGCCGCCTGCCACATCGAGGACCAGGTCGGCGCCAAGCGCTGCGGCCACCGCCCGGGCAAGGAGATCGTGAGCCAGGGCGAGATGGTGGACCGGGTCAAGGCCGCGGCCGATGCCAAGACCGATCCGGACTTCTTCCTGATCGCGCGCACCGACGCGATCCAGACCGAAGGCGTGGACGCGGCGATCGAGCGCGCCATCGCCTGCGTGGAGGCCGGTGCCGACGGCATCTTCGCCGAGGCCGCCTACGACCTGGACACCTACCGCCGTTTCGTCGACGCGGTGAAGGTGCCGGTGTTGGCCAACATCACCGAGTTCGGCAAGACCCCGCTGTTCACCCGAGACGAACTGGCTTCGGCCGGCGTGGCGATCCAGCTGTTCCCGCTGTCGGCGTTCCGCGCCGCCAACAAGGCCGCCGAGGACGTATACACCGCGATCCGCCGCGACGGCCACCAGCAGGGAGTGCTGGAGCGCATGCAGACCCGCGAGGAACTGTACGAGCGCATCGGCTACCACGCCTTCGAGCAGCGCCTGGATGCGCTGTTCGCCGGCAAGGGCGCATGATCGGCGGCGATTTTCCTGCCCGGGCCTGCCCATGAATACCCACGCCAGCGCTGCGTCGTTCCTGCGCAGCCGCATCGATCGCCGCCAGACCGCGCGACACCTGCTGCAGACCGAACTGGACAAGCTGTCCGAGGCCGAGCGCGAGGTGGTGGAGCGCTTCATCGCCAAGCGCCACGTGGCCCGCGACATCGTCACGCAGGCCGACCGCGACCGCTCGCTGGGCGAGCGCGTCGCCGACCGCGTCGCCGCGATCGGCGGCAGCTGGAGCTTCATCATCGGCTTCTGCGTGGTGCTGCTGGGCTGGATCGTGCTCAACAGCCTGGTGCTGGCGCACGCCTTCGATCCGTATCCCTACATCCTGCTCAACCTGTGTCTGTCGTGCCTGGCCGCGATCCAGGCGCCGGTGATCATGATGAGCCAGAACCGCCAGGCGGCGGTGGACCGCCTGCATGCGCAGAACGACTACGAAGTGAACATCAAGGCCGAGCTGGAGATCCTGCAGGTGCACGAGAAGCTCAACCAGCTGCGCGAGCAGGACTGGGCGACGCTGGTGGAACTGCAGAACCGTCAGATCCTCATGCTGCAGCAACTGCTCGAGCGCGCCGGCGTCACGCCGCCGCCGCAACCGCAGGCCCCCTGATCCACCGCACTCATCCGACCGCAACACCGGGAGATTCGCCATGAACGACACCGCTCCGCAGACCGCCCCCGCCTTCAAGCCGAAGAAATCGGTGGCCCTGTCCGGCACCGCCGCCGGCAACACCGCGCTGTGCACGGTGGGCCGCAGCGGCAACGACCTGCACTACCGCGGCTACGACATCCTGGACCTGGCCCGCACCAGCCAGTTCGAGGAGATCGCCTACCTGCTGGTGCACGGCAAGCTGCCAAGCAACAGCGAGCTGCGCGGCTACAAGGCCAAGCTGCGCTCGCTGCGCGGCATCCCGGCCGCGGTCAAGGCCGCGCTGGAGCAGTTGCCGCCGTCGGCGCATCCGATGGACGTGATGCGCACCGGCGTGTCGGTGCTGGGCTGCGTGCAGCCGGAGAAGGACGACCACAACCATCCCGGCGCGCGCGACATCGCCGACAAGCTGATGGCCAGCCTCGGCTCGATGCTGCTGTACTGGTACCACTACAGCCACAACGGCCGGCGCATCGAGGTGGAGACCGACGACGATTCGATCGGCGGGCATTTCCTGCGCCTGCTGCACGGCTTCAAGCCACACGAGGAATGGGTGCAGGCGATGCACACCAGCCTGATCCTGTACGCCGAGCACGAGTTCAACGCCTCCACCTTTGCCTGCCGGGTCATCGCCGGTACCGGCAGCGACATGTACAGCGCCATCGCCGGCGGCATCGGCGCGCTGCGCGGGCCCAAGCACGGCGGCGCCAACGAGGTCGCCTTCGAGGTGCAGAAGCGCTACGACACCCCGGACGAGGCCGAGGCCGACATCCGCGCGCGGGTCGAGCGCAAGGAAGTGATCATCGGCTTCGGCCACCCGGTGTACACGGTGTCGGACCCGCGCAACCAGGTCATCAAGGACGTGGCGCGCGAACTGTCCGAGGCGCAGGGCAGCCGCAAGATGTACGACATTGCCGAGCGGCTGGAGACGGTGATGTGGGACATCAAGAAGATGTTCCCGAACCTGGACTGGTTCAGCGCGGTCAGCTACCACATGATGGGCGTGCCGACGGCGATGTTCACCCCGCTGTTCGTGATCGCCCGCACCGCCGGCTGGAGCGCGCACATCATCGAGCAGCGCATCGACGGCAAGATCATCCGCCCCAGCGCGAACTACGTGGGGCCGGAGGATCAGGCGTTCGTGCCGATCGATCAGCGCAAGTGATGCGCCTGCACGCCTCGACCCCGAGTGACACTCCCCTCTCCCGTCGGGAGAGGGGCCGGGGGTGAGGGTACGGGCGCAGCCTCGTGGTGTTGGGTTGCACGGAGCTTCGTTTGCACCTCATCCGCCCTCATGAGAAATCAGGTTGCACCAGGCTTCGCCCGTACCCTCATCCGCCCCTCATGAGGAATCGGATTGCACCAGGCTTCGCCCGTACCCTCATCCGCCCCTTCGGGGCACCTTCTCCCGATGGGAGAAGGGATACGTCTTCGCTTTTTTAACTGTAGCCAGCCATGAACAGCCACTACCGTAAATCCCTGCCCGGCACCGCGCTGGACTACTTCGATGCGCGCGCCGCGGTCGATGCGATCAGCCCGGGCGCCTATGCCGGCCTACCCTATGTGGCGCGCGTATTCGCCGAGAACCTGGTGCGCCGCTGCGATCCGGATCTGCTGCACGCTGCTTTGCTGCAGTTGATCGAGCGCCGCCGCGACCTGGATTTCCCGTGGTTTCCGGCGCGGGTGGTGTGCCACGACATCCTCGGCCAGACCGCGCTGGTCGACCTGGCGGGACTGCGCGACGCCATCGCCGAGCAGGGCGGCGATCCGGCCAAGGTCAATCCGGTGGTGCCGGTGCAGTTGATCGTCGATCACTCGCTGGCGGTGGAGTGCGGCGGCGACGATCCGCAGGCCTTCGCCAAGAACCGCGCGATCGAGGATCGCCGCAACGAGGATCGCTTCCACTTCATCGACTGGAGCAAGCGCGCGTTCCGCAACGTGGACGTGATCCCGCCGGGCAACGGCATCATGCACCAGATCAACCTGGAGAAGATGTCGCCGGTGATCTACGTGCACGACGGCGTCGCCTTCCCCGATACCTGCGTGGGCACCGACAGCCACACCCCGCATGTGGACGCGCTGGGCGTGATCGCGATCGGTGTCGGCGGGCTGGAAGCGGAGAGCGTGATGCTCGGCCGCGCCTCGTGGATGCGCCTGCCGGACATCGTCGGCGTGGAGCTGAGCGGCCGGCCGCAGCCCGGCATCACTGCCACCGACGTGGTGCTGGCGCTGACCGAGTTCCTGCGCCAGGAGCGTGTGGTCGGCGCGTACCTGGAGTTCTTCGGCGAAGGCGCCGCCGCGCTGACCATCGGCGACCGCGCCACCATCTCCAACATGTGCCCGGAATACGGCGCCACCGCGGCGATGTTCTACATCGACCAGCAGACCCTGGACTACCTGCGCCTGACCGGGCGCGAGGAAACGCAGGTGGCGCTGGTGGAGCAGTACGCGCGCACCACCGGGCTGTGGGCCGATGCGCTGGCCACCGCGCAGTACGAGCGCGTGCTGCGCTTCGACCTGTCGCAGGTGGTGCGTAACATGGCCGGCCCGAGCAATCCGCACAAGCGCGTGGCGACCACCGAGCTGGCCGCGCGCGGCATCGCCGACCCGGCCAAGCTGGCCGCCGGGCAGGCCGAGCAGGCGCAGGGGCGCATGCCCGACGGCGCGGTGATCATCGCCGCCATCACCAGTTGCACCAACACCTCCAACCCGCGCAACGTCATCGCCGCCGGCCTGCTGGCGCGCAATGCGCGCGCGCGCGGCCTGGCCCGCAAACCGTGGGTGAAAACCTCGCTGGCGCCCGGATCCAAGGCGGTGCAGCTGTACCTGGAAGAGGCCGGCCTGCTGCCGGACCTGGAGGCGCTGGGCTTCGGCATCGTCGCCTTCGCCTGCACCACCTGCAACGGCATGAGCGGCGCGCTGGATCCGCGCATCCAACAGGAGATCGTGGAGCGCGACCTGTACGCCACCGCGGTGCTGTCGGGCAACCGCAACTTCGACGGGCGCATCCATCCCTACGCCAAGCAGGCGTTCCTGGCCTCGCCGCCGTTGGTGATCGCCTACGCCATCGCCGGCACGGTGCGCTTCGACATCGAGAAGGACGTGCTGGGCACCGATGCCGACGGACGCGCGGTGCGGCTGAAGGACATCTGGCCCAGCGACGCCGAGATCGATGCGGCGGTGCGCGCCGCGGTGAAGCCGGAGCAGTTCCGCCGCGTCTATGCGCCGATGTTCAACGTGCGCGTGGAGCAGGGCGCGCCGGTGGCGCCGCTGTACGCCTGGCGCCCGCGCAGCACCTACATCCGCCGCCCGCCGTACTGGGAAGGCGCGCTGGCCGGCGCGCGCACGCTGCGCGGCATGCGCGCGCTGGCGGTGCTCGGCGACAACATCACCACCGACCACCTGTCGCCGTCCAACGCGATCCTGGCCGACAGCGCCGCCGGCGAATACCTGGCGCACATGGGCGTGCCGGAGGAGGACTTCAATTCCTACGCCACCCATCGCGGCGACCACCTCACCGCGCAGCGCGCCACCTTCGCCAACCCGAAGCTCATCAACGAAATGGCGGTGGTCGACGGCAAGGTGCAGCAGGGCTCGCTGACCCGGCTGGAGCCGGACGGGCAGGTGCTGCGCATGTGGGAAGCGATCGAGACCTACATGACGCGCAAGCAGCCGCTGATCGTGATCGCCGGCGCCGACTACGGCCAGGGCTCCTCGCGCGACTGGGCGGCCAAGGGCGTACGCCTGGCCGGGGTCGAGGCGATCGTCGCCGAAGGCTTCGAGCGCATCCACCGCACCAACCTGATCGGCATGGGCGTGCTGCCGCTGCAGTTCCTGCCGGGCACCACACGCACGACCCTGGGCATCGACGGCAGCGAAACCTTCGACGTGGTCGGCGCGCGCACCCCGGGCGCCACGCTGACCCTGCGCATCGTGCGCAAGGACGGCGACGTGGTGGAGGTGCCGGTGCTGTGCCGCCTGGACAGCAACGAGGAAGTGTCCATCTACGAAGCCGGCGGCGTGCTGCAGCGCTTCGCCCAGGATTTCCTCGAGGACGCCCGCAGCGCCTAAGCCGACTGCCGCTGTCATCGGGCGCGTGCCATGCTGGCCGCGCCCGCCACCGCTGAGGAGACCGCCATGAGCACGTCCGCCACCACCACCGGGACCGTCCACTTGCATCGCGTGCTGCGCGCGCCGGCCGAGCGCGTCTATCGCGCCTTCCTGGAGCCGGCGGCGCTGGTCAAATGGCTGCCGCCGCATGGCTTCGTCGCCACCGTGCACGCGCTGGACGCGCGGGTGGGCGGCAGCTACCGGATGAGCTTCACCAACCTCGGCACCGGCACCAGCAGCGCCTTCGGCGGCACCTATCTGGAACTGGTGCCCGGCCAGCTGATCCGCCATACCGACCGCTTCGACAACCCGGACCTGCCCGGCGAGATGATCGTGACCGTGCGGCTGCGGCCGGTGGCCTGCGGCACCGCGCTGGAAATCGTGCAGGAGGGCATCCCGCCACAGATCCCGGTGGAGTTCTGCCACCTCGGCTGGCAGGAGTCGCTGGCCCTGCTGACGCAACTGGTCGAGCCCGAGATTCCCGATTCGCCCTGATCCGCCGTCTCTTCATTTTCGTACGTACCCGGAACCGCCATGGCCCACGCTCCGCAACTCCGCATCCCCGCCACCTACATGCGCGGCGGCACCTCCAAGGGCGTGTTCTTCCGCCTGCAGGACCTGCCCGCGGCGGCGCAGACGCCGGGCCCGGCGCGCGACGCGCTGCTGCAGCGGGTGATCGGCAGCCCCGATCCCTACGCCAAGCAGATCGATGGCATGGGCGGGGCCACCTCCAGCACCAGCAAGACCGTGATCGTGGCGCCGAGCACGCGCCCGGACCACGACGTGGACTATCTGTTCGGCCAGGTGGCGATCGAGCGTGCGTTCGTGGACTGGAGCGGCAACTGCGGCAACCTGTCGGCCGCCGTGGGACCGTTCGCGATCGCTGCCGGGCTGGTGGATCCGGCGCGGATTCCGCGCGATGGCGTGGCTACGGTGCGGATCTGGCAGGCCAACATCGGCAAGACCATCGTCGCGCAGGTGCCGATCACCGATGGCGCGGTGCAGGAGACCGGCGATTTCGAACTGGACGGGGTGACCTTCCCCGCGGCGGAGATCGCGCTGGAATTCCTCGACCCGGCCGCCGACGAGGACGGCGCCGGCGGCGCCATGTTCCCCACCGGCCACCTGGTCGACACGCTGGAGGTGCCGGGCGTCGGCAGCTTCCAGGCGACCCTGATCAACGCCGGCATTCCCACCATCTTCCTCGAGGCGCAGGCGCTGGGTTACCAGGGCACCGAACTGCAGGACGCGATCAACGGCGATGCGCAGGCGCTGCAACGCTTCGAAACCATCCGCGCGTACGGCGCGCTGCGCATGGGCCTGATCGCCACCCTGGACGAAGCGGCGACGCGCCAGCACACGCCCAAGGTCGCCTTCGTCGCGCCGCCGGCCGATTACACCGCTTCCAGCGGCAAGCCGGTGGCGGCTGCCGACATCGACCTGCTGGTGCGGGCGATGTCGATGGGCAAGCTGCACCACGCGATGATGGGCACCGCGGCGGTGGCGATCGGCACCGCTGCGGCGATCCCCGGCACCCTGGTCAACCGTGCCGCCGGCGGCGGCGAACGCACCGCGGTGCGCTTCGGTCACCCCTCGGGCACCTTGCGGGTCGGCGCCGAGGCGCGCCAGGTGGACGGCCAGTGGACCGTCACCAAGGCCTTGATGAGCCGCAGCGCGCGCGTGCTGATGGAAGGCTGGGTGCGGGTGCCGGAGACGCCGGCGGGCTGAGCTGGCAGGCCGTGCGCAGGCACAGCTCCGCACGGCACCGCCAATGCTGATGGGGCCGCTCAACTGCAGTCCTCGTTGAGCGACGGGTAGGCCGTGTTGAGCAGCCACTTGCCGTTCGTGGTCCTCGAATTGGCGTACCAGAAGCAGACCTTCACCGGCTTGAATTTGCGCCAGTTGGTGCAGATGCCGTCCCCGTCCGCGGAGGTGCAGGCCCATCCCGCGGTGATGCCGACGCTGGCCGCATCGACGATGTCCTTCGCACCGCCACTGGTGCCGCAGTCGACGTGCTTGCCGGTCGTGGCGGCTGCCCACTTGCTGAAGGCGCCCTGGAACGTCGCCCAGTTGGCGAACGCCGATTTCCCGAGCTGACTCTGCGCGCCGCCGGGCGGCAGCGGCGTCGTGGCGTTCTGCATGTGCAGGCCGACATGCCCGCCAGTGCCGCCAGCGTCGCGATTGGCGGTGTCCGACGCGGTGCTGGCCACGATGTTGTCGACCGCGGTGCAGGTCTTGGCCTGGGCGGAACAGGTGAGCAGCGTCGCGCAGAGCACGGCGACGAGGGACAGGGATCGGGGTGTGAACATCGGGTCTCTCCAAGGCAGCGCGGATGCGCGCTCTTCAGACGTCGGCAGCGGTCGCCGTGTGAAGCGGCGCGCGGCTTGCGATGCGATTTCGTGCGGCCTGGGTGGGCTTGCGGCAGCGGGATGGCCGTCTGCGCTGCTTGCCTTTCGGCCGAGTGCGACGAACGTGCGGTTTGGCGTGGGCGTTTGGAAAAGCGGTGTGCCATGGATCGAGCGTCGTCGCGGCGTGTTGCTGCCACCGGTGCGCCAAAGCGGTCTGGAGCCTGAGGGCTTCGCGCGTCGGGACTGAAGTCCCTCCCACAGGGCATCTCGGCGGTTCCGCGCTCTGCCGCCAGCGTCACGGCCACGGCCACCGGCGACCGGCGACCGGCGACCGCGCGCTGTGCCTGTCCTTGTGGGAGGGACTTCAGTCCCGACGCGACCAAAAGCGGCTGTGGCCATGCGAGAACGGAAGCCGGCCCGGGCCGGCAGGCGAGCCGCCGTCAGCCCCCGCGTTTGCCAATCCCGACTCCCCAATCCCAAATCCCGGCCCCCCCAGGTGACGCCGGCCGCCGCAGGTTGTATATTTTGTGTTAATTATGCTGCGGCGCGGCAAGGACTCGGCGCGCTCCCGATTACGCCCACCCATCCCGGAGTTCCCATGTCTGCCAGTTGGTCGCTGCGCGCCAGTGCGCTTGCCGTTGCCGTCGTTTCCGCGCTTTCGTTCCCCGCCGCCGCCCAGCAGGCGGACAGCACCGACGGGGTCGCCCGTCTGGACACGATCAAGGTCACCGCCGAGCGCCGCGCCGAGGACTCCAAGGACGTGCCGGTGTCGGCCAGCGTGCTGCGCCCGGAATACCTGGACGCCATCGCCACCAGCGGCTCGGACGTGCGCGTGCTGGCCGGCAAGGCGCCCAGCCTCAACGTCGAGTCGTCCAACGGCCGCGTGTTCCCGCGCTTCTACATCCGCGGCTACGGCAATACCGACTTCAACACCTACGCCTCGCAGCCGGTGTCGCTGATCTATGACGACGTGGTCGCCGAGAACGCGTTCCTGAAGGGCTTCCCGATCTTCGACCTGCAGAGCCTGGAAGTGCTGCGCGGCCCGCAGGGCACGCTGTTCGGCCGCAACACCCCCGCCGGCGTGGTCAAGTTCAACTCGGTCAAGCCGACCATCGGCGCCAACGACGGCTACGCCAGCCTGTCCTACGGCACCTACGGCACCATGACCATGGAAACCGGCCTGAGCGTGGCGATGGGCGACAAGTGGGCCGCGCGCCTGTCGGCGCTGGGCCAGCGCCGCGGCGACTGGGTCGACAACACCGTCGACAACCGCTCCTTCGAAGGCTACATGGATTCGGCGGTGCGCCTGCAGGTGCTGTTCCAGCCGGGCGAGGACTTCAGCGCGCTGTTCAACGCGCACGCGCGCCACCTCGACGGCACCGCGCGGCTGTTCCGCGCCAACATCTTCCAGCCGGGCACCAACCAGCTGGTCGCCGGCTTCGACCCGGACAAGGTGTCCATCGACGGCAAGAACACCCAGGAACTGCAGACCTACGGCGGTAGCGCCAACCTGACCTGGGACCTGGGCGACATCGTGCTGCACTCGATCACCGGCTACGAGGGCATCGGCAAGTACTACAGCCGCGGCGACATCGACGGCGGCTACGGCGCGGTGTTCGCGCCGCCGTCCGGCCCCGGGGTGATCCCGTTCCCGGTGGAGACCGCCGGCGGCATCAAGAACCTGGACCAGTATTCGCAGGAGCTGCGCGCCGAGTCGCAGTACGCCGGGCCGCTGAACTGGCAGGCCGGCCTGTACTACTTCAACGATTCGGTGGAAGGCGAGAACTACACCTACAACACCCTGGCCGGCGGCACCCTGGCCAGCTACCAGCTGACCCGCCAGCGCAACACCTCGTGGGCGGCGTTCGGCTCGCTGAACTATGCGGCCACCGAGCGCCTGGACCTGCGCGCCGGCATCCGCTACACCTACGACAAGAAGACCTTCGACGTGCTCGCGCTGGACCGCGTGACCCTGCAGCAGCCCTCCAGCGGCAGCACCGACAACTCCAAGGTCACCGGCGACCTCAGCGCCACCTACACCATCAACGACGACGTCAACGTCTATGCGCGCGCCGCCCGCGGTTTCCGCGGCGCCAGCTTCGGCGTGCCGTCGGCCACCGCGCCGCTGACCGTGGCCGCGCCGGAGACCGTGGATTCGTACGAGATCGGCATCAAGTCCGACCTGTTCGACAAGCGCGCGCGCCTGAGCTTCGACGTCTACGACTTCAAGGTGAAGAACCAGCAGCTGACCGCGGTCGGCGGCGCCTCCAACGACGTGCGCCTGCTCAACGCCAAGGCCTCCAAGGCGCGCGGCGCCGAGTTCGACTTCGAAGCGCTGCTGACCCAGAACCTGCGCATGACCCTGGGCGGCGCCTACAACTGGACCCGCATCGAGGACCCGACCCTGTCGGTCGGCGTGTGCCGCACCTGCACCGTGACCGATCCGATCAATGCCTCCGGCCGCGCCCTGATCGACGGCAACGTGCTGCCGCAGGCGGCCAAGTGGATGGGCAACGCGACCCTGCGCTACGGCATCCCGGTCGGCGACGACGCCGAGTTCTTCTTCTTCACCGACTGGTCCTACCGCAGCGAGATCAACTTCTTCCTGTACGACTCGCGCGAGTTCGTCGGCCAGCCGCTGCTGGAGGGCGGTGCCAAGATCGGCTACAACTGGGGCGCCGGCGCGTACGAGGTCTCGGTGTTCTGCCGCAACTGCACCAACCAGATCCGCGCCACCGGTGCGATCGACTTCAACAACCTCACCGGCTTCATCAACGATCCGCGCATCGTCGGCGCGCAGTTCCGCGCCAACTTCTGATCGGCGGCCTCGCCGTTGCAACACCGACCGCCGGCTATCATGCCGGCGGTTCTTTTTTGGGAGACGCGCATGCGCGTGCTGAAGCAATGGGCGGCGTCGGCGCTGCTGATCGCGGCCACCTGGGCGGCCGATGCGGTGGCGGCGCCAGCGCCAACGACGAGCGCACCGGTGCAGAAGGTGGTGGTGTCCACCGACGTCGGCGACGACATCGACGATGCATTCGCGCTGGCGCTGCTGTTGCGCAGCCCGGAGCTGCAGGTGCTGGGCATCGCCTCGGCCTGGGGCGACACCAGCCTGCGCGCGCAACTGCTGCAGCGGCTGCTGCAGCAGGCCGGTCGCAGCGACATCCCGCTGGCGATCGGCCAGCGCACCGACAGCACGATTCCCTTCAGCCAGGCGCGCTGGGCGGCGAAGGGTACGCTGCCCAGCAAAGCGCCGGATGCGGCGCAGTTCATCCTGGACCAGGCGCGGCGCCATCCCGGCGAAGTCACCCTGCTGGTGCTCGGCCCACTGACCGACGCGGCGCGCGCGCAGCAGCGCGACCCGGCCGGTTTCGCGCAGCTCAAGCAGGTGGTGCTGATGGGTGGTTCGGTGCGCGTGGGCTACGGCAAGTCGCGCTACCGCTCGCCGAATCCGCCGGCGGCCGAGTACAACATCGCCGCCGACATCCCCGCCGCGCAGCGCGTGTTCGGTGCCGGCGTGCCGATCGTGATGCTGCCGCTGGACGCCACCCAGGTGACCCTGGAGGAGCCGGAGCGGGTGGCGCTGTTCGCCCATGGCGAGCCGCTGACCGACGCGCTGGCGCAGCTCTACTACCAGTGGCGCGATACGGATCAGCCCTGGGCCAGCGCCACCCCGACCCTGTTCGACGTGGTGCCGGTGGCGCAGTTGCTCGACCCGGGCCTGTGCCCGACCGTGCCGCTGCGCATCGTGGTCGACGACAAGGGCTATACCCGCGAGACGCCGACGGCAGACGCGTCGGGGGCTGCGGCCAACGCGCAGGTGTGCCTGGCGCTGGACCGATCGCGGCTGATCGCGCTGTACATGCAGCGGGTGCTGCGCTGACGTGTCGTTGCGACGAGCGGAGTCGCTGGCCGATCTGTTGCTCTGCAGTCGGGACTGAAGTCCCTCCCACATAGGACGCGTGTCGTGGGTGCTGTCGGCATGGGCGATCGGATTGGCTCCCCTGTGGGAGGGACTTCAGTCCCGACGCGTGGAGCCATCGGTACACCCAGCGCCGTCGCGTCTCGACCGAAGTCCCTCCTACATGACCTCGAAGCGAGGGTGCGCGGATACTCATCCAGGGGGTAGGAGCGGCTTCAGCCGCGACGGGCTTTCCCGGGAACGCCGGTCGCGGCTGAAGCCGCTCCTACAGGGGCTCCATGGCGATCGGTGGTGCCGTGGCGGGAGGGACGTCCGCGCCGACGGCGGCCTGCCGCACACACGCCGACGGATGGTGCACCGTCGCCCCTCCTGACCGTCGCGCCGGCGCTTTATACTCGCGCCACATTCACGGAGCGAACGCATGCACACGGATTCGAAGCGGCGCTGGGCGGGCCTGCGCGCGGGGTTGATGGGGACGTTCTTGCTGCTGGGCCTGGCGCTGGCGCTGGGCGGCTGCAAGCGCAACGAATCCGGGCAGTTGCCCGAGGCCAGCGGCGAGCCGGTGAAGGGGCAGAAGGAAGCGATGAAGGGCTTCGGCCTGGTCCGCGCCTATCCCGACCAGAAGGGCGACGGGCTGTCGCTGGCGCTGGAGTTCTCGCGGCCGCTGGTCGGCACCCAGGATTTCGACAAGCTGCTGCGCTTCGAGGAGAAGGTCGGCACCGACGAGAGCGCCTGGTCGCTGTCCGACGATGGCAAGACCCTGCGCTACCCCTACGTGGAAGCGGCCAAGGACTACACCGTGGTGATCTCGGCCGACCTGCTGGCCGCCGACGGCAGCCGCCTGGGCAAGCCGCTCAAGCAGAAGGTCTACACCGGCGAACTGACCCCGGCGGTCGGCTTCGCCTCGCAGGGCAGCGTGCTGCCGGCGCGCGAGAGCCGCGGCCTGCCGGTGGTCTCGCTCAACGTGCCGGAAGTGGACGTGGAGTTCATGCGGGTCAAGGACAGCGCGCTGCCGGCGTTCTTCGCCCAGTACCAGCGCGGCGGCCGCCGCGGCACCTGGGAGCTGGACAGCGACTACGGCGACCACACCCCGATCTCGCAACTGGCCGACTCGGTCTATACCAACCGCTTCGTGCTCGGCGGCGACAAGAACGAGCGCGCGCTGACCTACCTGCCGATCCAGGAGATCAAGGAACTGCAGGCGCCGGGCCTGTACTTCGCGGTGCTGCGCCGCCCCGGCAAGTTCGACAACGAGTACGACACCGCCTTCTTCACCGTCAGCGACATCGGCCTGCACGCACGCGCCTACAAGGACAAGCTGTTCGTCCACACCGCCTCGCTGCAGAGCGGCGAGCCGCTGAAGAAGGTGGAGCTGCGCGTGCTCAACGCCGACGGCGAGCTGTTCCTGAAGGGCCAGACCGACGACAACGGCAATGCGCTGCTGAACTACACGCTCGACGCCGGCCAGGTGCTGGTGGCGCGCAGCGGCACCGACCTGTCGATGCTGCCGTTCAACCAGCCGGCGCTGGATCTGAGCGAGTTCGCGGTGGCCGGGCGCGAGAACGCCTGGTTCGACGTGTTCGCCTGGTCCGGCCGCGACCTGTACCGCCCCGGCGAGACCGTGCGGGTGTCGGCGCTGCTGCGCGACAACGACGGCAAGCCGGTGCCGACCACCGGCAAGGGCGCGCAGCCGGTGTTCCTGCGGCTCAAGCAGCCCGACGGCAAGATCTTCCGCGAGACCCGGCTGCAGCCGGGCGAGCAGGGCTACTTCAGCTTCGAGCAACTGATCCCCGCCGATGCGCCGACCGGGCGCTGGCAGGTGGAGTTCCGCACCGACCCGACCAGCAAGGAAGCGGTGCAGGGCATGACCCTGCGCATCGAGGAGTTCCTGCCCGAGCGCATGAAGCTGGACCTGGACAGCGCGCAGAAGACGCTCAAGCCGGGCGAGCCGTTCAAGCTGCAGGCCACCGCCGCCTACCTGTACGGCGCCCCGGCCGCGGGCAATCGCTTCACCGCCAAGCTGGCGGTGGCGGTCGAGCAGCATCCGGTGGAGGCGCTGCCGGGCTACTTCTTCGGCGACCCGACCCTGCAGTTGCCGCGCGAAGCCAAGGACGTGGTCGATACCGAGTTCGGCGCCGACGGCAAGCTCAGCGAGGACCTGGCGCTGCCCGACGAGGCCAAGCCGACCAGCACCATCGCCGCGCTGGTCTCGGCCAGCGTGTACGAGACCGGCGGCCGCACCGTCACCCGCACGCTCAAGCGCGTGCTGTGGCCGGCGCCGGCACTGGTCGGCGTGCGCCCGCTGTTCGACGACAAGGACGGCGCCGACGCCAACGCCAATGCGCGCTTCGAACTGATGCGGGTGGATGCGCAGGGCAAGCCGCAGCCGGCCAAGGGCCTGAAGGTGACCCTGGTGCGCGAGCTGCGCGACTACCACTGGGCGTTCACCGACAACCGCTGGGACTACGACTTCACCCGTCGCTTCGAGAACAAGCAGACGCTCACCGTCGATGCCGGCGCGAGCGCCGCCAAGTTCGATTTCCCGGTGGAGTGGGGCGAGTACCGGGTGGACGTGTTCGACCCGGCCACCGGCCTGACCACGCGCTATCCGTTCCATGCGGGCTGGAGCTGGAACGACGACAACCGCGGCCTCGACGCGCGCCCGGACAAGGTCAAGCTGGCGCTGGACAAGACCGGCTACAAGGCCGGCGACACGCTCAAGGTCACCCTGACCCCGCCGCATGCCGGACCCGGCCTGCTGATGGTCGAGAGCGACCGCATGCTGTACGTGCAGGACATCGACGTGAAGCCGGGCAGCCGCTTCGAGATCCCGGTGACCAAGGACTGGGAGCGGCACGACGTCTACGTCACCGCGCTGGTGTTCCGCGGCGGCTCGGCGCCGAGCAAGATCACCCCGGCGCGCGCGGTCGGCGTGGCCTACGTGCCGATGGACCGCAAGGCCCGACGCGTGGCGGTGGGCCTGGTCGCGCCCAAGCAGATGCGCCCGGAGCAGCCGCTGCCGGTGACGGTGAGCGTGCCGGAGTTGGCCGGCAAGCAGGCGCACGTGACCATCTCCGCGGTGGACGTGGGCATCCTCAACATCACCCGCTTCCCGGTGCCCGACGCCAACGCGCAGTTCTTCGCGCAGCGGCGCCTGGGCGTGGACGCCTACGACATCTACGGCCGGGTGATCGAGAGCTTCGAGGGCGGCACCGGCAAGCTGCGCTTCGGTGGCGACATGGCGCTGGCGGCATTGCCGCAGGCCAAGCGTCCGACCGCGCGGGTGCAGACCGTGGACCTGTTCTCCGGCCCGGTGCAGCTCGACGCCAAGGGCAACGCCCGCGTGCAACTGCCGGTGCCGGACTTCAACGGCACCCTGCGCGTGTCGGCGCTGGTCTATTCGGACGAGCGCTACGGCAACCGCGACGTGGAGACCCTGGTGCGCGCGCCGATCGTGGCCGAGGCCAGCATGCCGCGGGTGATGGCGCCGGGCGACCGCAGCACGGTGACCCTGGACGTGCAGAACTTCACCGGCCAGCCGGGCGAGTTCAAGGTGCGGGTGGATGGCGAAGGCCCGCTGGCGATCGCCGACAACGCGCGCAGCGCCAAGCTGGGCAAGGACGGCAAGGCCACGCTGAGCTTCCCGCTGGTGGCGCAGGAGGGCTACACCGTGGCCAAGGTGCGGGTGCGGGTGGAAGGCAATGGCTATGCCGCCGACCGCCGCTACGACCTGCCGGTACGCGCGGCGTGGCCGTCGGTGCTGCGCGCGCAGACCCGCGTGCTCGACCCGTTGGCGCCGGTGACGCTGGGCGCCAGCGATGCCGAAGGCCTGATGGCCGGCTCGGTCAACGCGCGCATGCTGGTCAGCGCCTTGCCGCCGATCCCGTTCGCCAGCGCCCTGCAGGGCGCGCTGGAATACCCCTACGGGTGCGCCGAGCAGACCACCAGCAAGGGCTACGCCGCGCTGCTGCTCGACGATGCCACCGCGCGCCTGCTCGGGGTCAAGGGCCTGGATGCGGCCACGCGCCGCGCGCGCATGGAAGGCGCGTTCGGGCGGCTGGCCTCGATGCAGGTCTCCAGCGGCCACTTCTCGATGTGGGGCGACGACGGCTACGTCAATCCGGGGCTGACCCCGTACATCGCCGAGTTCCTGCTCGACGCCAAGGACGCCGGCTTCGCGGTGCCCGACAACGTGCTGCAGAAGGCGTTGAACCGGCTCAGCGAGGACCTGCTGTCCGGCGGCAACAACTTCTACGGCCAGGACCGCCGCGAGAACCTGAAGTTCGCCAACCAGGCCTGGTCCGGCTACGTGCTGGCGCGGGTCAACCGCGCGCCGCTGGGCACGCTGCGCGCGTTGTACGACAACGACCGCGGCAAGGCGCTGACCGGCCTGTCGCTGGTGCACCTGGGCGTGGCGCTGTCGCTGCAGGGCGACAGGAAGCGCGGCGAAGCGGCCATCGCCGCCGGTTTCGCCAAGGACAGCGCGGACCGGCCGCGCTACTTCGGCGACTACGGCAGCGTGGTCCGCGACGATGCGCTGATGATCGCGCTGCTGCACGAGCGCGGCCTGGCCAAGCCCGAGTACGACGCGCGGGTGATGGCGCTGGGCCGCGAGCTGGACGCGCGCCGCCGCGGCGGCTGGCTGTGGCTGAGCACGCAGGAGCAGGTGGCGCTGGCGCGCATGGGCAAGGCCTTGCTCAACAGCCAGACCGCGCAGGTGTCCGGGCAGTTGAGCATCGGCGACAGCAGCGAGGCGATCGCCCCGGCCAAGGCGTTCGGCCGCCAGTTCGGCGAGGCCGAACTTGCGCGCGGCGTGCACTTCGTGCCGCAGGGCCAGCCGCCGCTGTACGCCAGCCTGGAAATTGCCGGCGTGCCGCGCACCCCGCCGGCGGCGGACGACAGCACGCTGAAGGTGGAGCGCAGCTTCTACGGCACAGACGGCAAGCCGTGGACGCCGCAGCCGTTGAAGGAAGGCGAGGCGCTGATCGTGCGCGTCACCATCACCTCCGACACCAGCATGCCCGACGCGTTGCTGACCGACCTGCTGCCGGCCGGCCTGGAGATCGAGAACTTCAACCTGGGCGACGCCAAGCAGTGGGCCGACGTGGTGGTGGACGGCATCGAGATCAGCGACCGCTCCAACGCCGCCGACGTCAAGCACGAGGAGTTCCGCGACGACCGCTACGTGGCCGCACTGAGCCTGTCGGCGGGCAGCAAGGCGCAGGTGTTCTACCTGGTGCGCGCGGTGACCCCGGGCACCTACACGGTGCCGCCGTCGCTGGTCGAGGACATGTACCGCCCCGACCTGCGCGGGGTGGGGCGCAGCAACCCCGGTACGATCAACGTCGTGCAGCCCTGATAGACCTCCCCTCTCCCTCCGGGAGAGGGGCAGGGGTGAGGGTACGGCGGCCAGAAATGCACCAGAAACCACCGCGCTCACCCCCCTCTCCCTGCGGGAGAGGGGGCGGCGGTGAGGGTACGACCGCCACCAATGCACCAAAGCCCCCCGCGCCCAACCGCGCTGCAGACGCCCCCACACTTCGCAGCACCCAAGACAGGACCCAGCAGGGTCCTGTCGTCGTTTGCGGCCAGCGCCTGCGTCGCCGCAGCGCTAACTCCCAGGCGGAATCGCGCCGGCCGCTGCTCAGAGACCGAATGACCGCCGCATACCCCGACGTCGATGAATGCACGTTTTTGCACGATTATGCACGTTCGTCTAAGCTGGGCTCGCATCTGATCGCAGGTCCCCCCGCATGCCGTCCGCCTCGCCTCCAGCTTCCGCGCCAACCTCTGCGCCCACCGTCTCCCGCGCCGTCGCCGCCACCCGCGGCATGTTCCTGCTCTCAGGCATGGCCATGGCCGCCTGGGCGCCGATGGTCCCGTACGTGAAGGCGCGCTTCGCGCTGGACGATGCGCGGCTGGGCATGGTGCTGCTGGCCTTCGGCGCCGGCTCGGTGCTGGCGATGCCGCTGGGCGGGCTGCTCAGCCACCGCCTGGGCGCGCGTACGGTCATCGTCGCCAGCGCACTGGCGCTGTGCCTGGCATTGCCGGCGTTGGCGCTGGCGCCCAGCGTGCCGTGGCTGGTCGCGGCGCTGCTGTATTTCAGCGCGGCGCTGGGCGCGCTCGACGTGTCGATGAACGCGCATGCGGTGGAGGTGGAGCGGCGCCTGCAGAAGGCGGCGATGTCCGGCTTCCACGGCCTGTTCAGCGTCGGCGGGCTGATCGGCGCGGCCGGCATGAGCGCCTTGCTCGGTGCCGGCCTGCCGCTGTTGGCCGGTGCCCTGCTGGTCGCCGTGCTGCTGCTGGGCGTGCTGCTGTGGCAGCGCGGCGGCTTGCTGCGGCACGCGGCGTCCACCAGCGAAGCGGTGCCGCTGCGCCTGCCGCAGGGGCCGGTGCTGCTGCTGGGCGCGCTGTGCTTCGTCTGCCTGCTGGCCGAGGGCGCCATGCTCGACTGGAGCGCGGTGCTGCTGCGCGAGCATCACGGCCTGGCGCCCAGCGCGGCGGGCATGGGCTATGCCGCGTTCTCGGTGGCGATGGCGCTGGGCCGGCTCGGCGGCGACCGCCTGGTGGCCTGGCTGGGGCCGGTGCGCACCGTCGCCCTCGGCGCGGTGCTGGCCGCGGCCGGGCTGGCGCTGGCCAGCCTCGGCACCTTGCCGGGCAGCGGCCTGCTCGGCTGCGTGCTGGTCGGCCTGGGCGCGTCCAACCTGGTGCCGGTGATGTTCGGCGCCGCCGGGCGCATGCCCGGTACTTCGCCCGCGCTGGCGCTGGCGACCTTGACCACGCTCGGGTATACCGGCCTGCTCGCCGGACCGGCGCTGATCGGGTTCCTGGCCAGCGCCATCGGCCTGCCGCTGGCGCTGGCCGCGGTGGCGGCGCTGTTGTTGCTGGTCGCCGTCGGCGCGCGCCTGGTCCGTCGCTGATCCCCCACTCTCGTCTGCTGGAGCCTGCCATGCCGTCGTCCGATCCCTCCGCCTCGCCTCGCCTGGACACCGTGGTGTTCGATCTCGGCGGCGTCCTGATCGACTGGAATCCGCGCCATCTGTATCGCCAACTGTTCGACGAGGAGGCGGCGATGGAAGCCTTCCTGCGCGAGGTGTGCAGCCCGCAGTGGAACGAGCGCCAGGACGCCGGGCGGCCGTGGCAGGAGGCGGTGGCCGAACTGAGCGCGCTGCATCCGGCGCATGCGCCGATGATCGCCGCCTACCACGCACGCTGGCCGGAGATGCTGGGCGGCGCGCTGGACGCCACGGTGGCGGTGCTGGACGAACTGCGCGGGCAGGGCGTGCGGCTGTACGCGTTGACCAACTGGTCGCACGAAACCTTCCCGATCGCGCGCGAACGCTTTCCGTTCCTGCAGTGGTTCGAGGGCGTGCTGGTGTCGGGCGAGGAGCGCCTGGTCAAGCCGGACCCGGCGATCTTCGCGCTGCTGTGCGAACGCTACGCGATCGACCCGGCGCGGGCGGTATTCATCGACGACGCGCCGCGCAACGTGCACGCCGCGGCCGCCACCGGCATGCACGCGCTGCAGTTCCGCGACGCCGCCGCGCTGCGCGAGGAGTTGGTCGCGCTCGGCCTGCTGCCGCCGCGCACCGACGCCGCGGCGCCATGAGCGGCGAGCGCGACACGCTGCCGCAGGAGCGGCAGCAGGCGATCCTGCAGCGCCTGCGCGAACACGGCCGGGTGGTGGCCGCGGAACTGGCCGAGCGCTTCGCGGTGTCCGAGGATTCGATCCGCCGCGACCTGCGCGAACTCGCCGCGCAGGGGCTGTGCCGGCGCGTCTACGGCGGCGCGCTGCTGCCCACGCCGACCTTCGCGCCGCTGCCGCAGCGCCAGGCCGAGCATGCCGAGCGCAAGCGTGCGCTGGCGTTGGCCGCGGTCGCGCTGGTCAAGCCCGGGCAGCGGCTGTTGATCGATGCCGGTTCCACCAACAGCGCCATCGCCGCTGCGCTGCCGGCGCGGCAGGGGCTGAGCGTGGTGACCAATGCGCCGGACATCGCGCAGATCCTGCTGCGTCGCGAGGGCATCGAGATCCTGCTGATCGGCGGCCGCCTGGATCCGCGCAGCGGCGCGGCGGTGGGCGCCCAGGCGCTGCAGCAAGTGCGGCAACTGCGCGCCGACCTGTGCTTTCCCGGCGCCTGCGCGATCGACCCCGAGCGCGGCCTGTGGGGCGTGGACGACGAGGAAAGCCTGTTCAAGCGGGCGATGGTCGAGGCCAGCGCCGAGACCGTGGCGGTGGTGACCAGCGACAAGCTCGGCACCCTGGCCGCGCACCGCGTGGTCGGCGTGGAGGCGATCGACCGGCTGGTGGTGGAGCACGACGCCCCGGATGGTGTGCTTGCCGCGTTCGCCGCGCAGGCGGTGCAGGTGCATCGCGCTGCGTCGGCTGACGTCGCCTGAGGGACGGCGGCCGGGCGGCCGCTGCAGCGCACACGACGGCATCGAACGCGGCAAGGGCGCGGCGTCCGCACAGCTATGCCATCGCGAGTGACCCGCTGCCCGAGCCGAGTCAGGCTGGGCCGTGCCGCCGTGTCTTCGCGCTTTCCTCACGCCGCCATCGCAGCGTCATATCCCTGGGATTAAATAACGAACTTTAAGTTACTTAATTCGGTCAACCAGGGGACATCGCCATGCAACCACTCACCCATCGGCGCCGCGCGCTGATCGTCTGCGCGCTTGCCGCCAGCTGCCAGGCCGCGCTGGCGCAGGACGCCGCCTCCACCACCGCGACGGTCGCCGCCGACGCCAGCGCCGTCGTGGCCACTGCGCCGGCCGTCGGCGACACCGCACCTACCTCCACGCCCGACACCGCGCCCAGCGCCGCCGCCAGCGCCGACGGCACCACGACGCTGTCCAGCGTGATGGTCACCGGCGTGCGCAAGGCCAATGCCGCCGCGATCGAGAGCAAGCGCGCGGCCACCAACATCACCGACGTGGTCAGCTCCACCGACGTGCGTGCGCTGCCCGACACCACCATCGTCGAGGCGCTGCGCCGCATCCCCGGCCTGTCGGTGCTGCCGGCCACCGACAACGAACATCCGCGCGACGAAGCCGCCACCCCGGTGCTGCGCGGCCTCGGTCCGTCCTACAACAACGTCACCATCGATGGCCTGACCGTGGCCTCGCCGGGCACGCCCAACGGCACGCTCGGCTCGATCACCCGCGGCGTGCGCCTGGACATCCTGCCGGCCTCGATGGTCAGCGAACTGCAGGTCATCAAGACCTTCACCCCGGACCTGGACCCGAACGCCACCGGCGGTGCGATCAACCTCAAGACCCGCAGCGCGTTCGAGAACGGCGGCAAGCCGTTCTTCACCGCCGAGGCCTCGCTGGGCCATGCCAACGACGTCGGCAAGCCGCGCGACCAGGACGACCCGGGCTACCGCCTGCTCGCCACCGGCAGCCGCACCTTCGGCAGCGAAGGCCAGTACGGCCTGACCCTGTCCGGCAACTACCAGACGCTGAGCAGCTACACCGAAACCCACATGACCACCGACACGGTGCACTACGGGTTCTACGACAGCACCGGCACCCTGCAGAGCGGCACCAACCTGGGCAACGGCTGGGCCGTGCCGCAGCAGGACAAGTACTGGTACGTGATGGACAAGCGCGACCGCTACGGCCTCACCGGCAAGTTCGAAGCGCGGTTGAGCGAGTCCCTGCAGGCCTACGCGATGGCCGGCTACTACTACTTCCGCGACAACATGGAGCGCAACGAGATCATCCTCGATCCGCGCAACCGCAACCGCGTCTACAACCAGACCGCCACCAGCGGCACGTACCCGGTCGGCGACGTGGAAGTGGGCTACTCCAACCAGATCACCACCACCCGCACCAAGCTCGGCCAGACCGGCTTCGAATGGCGCCCGGACGACCGGCAGGTGCTGTCGGCGCGCGCGTCCTGGTCCGATGCCACCTATGCCGAACCGATCAAGATGATCAAGTACGTCACCGGCGCGCAGCGCCCGGCGGCGGTGCCCACCGGGCAGACCGGCGCCGGCGTCACCGTGGTGCCGACGGCGGCCTATGGCTTCAACTACGACACCTCCGCACTCAACCAGCGCTTCCCGATGTCGGCGCAGTCGTACTACAACTACGACAACTACAGCCTGCTGTACTGGCGCCCGGACTACCAGCGCAATGCGCGCGACAAGGTGCTCACCGGGCGCCTGGACTACGCCTTCAACCGCGGCGAGATGGACCGCGGCTTCGGCTTCGGCAGCGGCCTGAGCTACACCCGCGACGAACCCGGCTTCGACATCTACCGCGTCGAATACCAGCCCAACCGCAGCGCCCCGCCGCTGAAGATCGCCGACGTGCTGGCGCCGTCCAACGCGCCGATGCGCTACCTGGGCCTGAACCTGATCGCGATCGATCCGGACAAGGCCAACCAGATCCTCAGCGCCACCCCGCTGAGCGCGTTCAACCGCACCGACCAGAGCGCCTTCAGCAACCAGGACAACTTCAGCCACCGCGAAGAAATCTTCGGTGCCTACGGCCTGGTCGGCTATCGCGCCGACGATTTCGATGTGGAAGCCGGCCTGCACTACGACCATACCGACCAGTCCACGGTCGGCCGCCAGCGGCAACTGGACGCGGCCACCGGCAGCTACGTCTACGTCGATGCGCCGACCGAGTCGCGCTATGCCAAGGTGCTGCCGTCGGCGGTGATGACCTACCACGTCAACGATCGCCTCGACCTGCGCGCCGGCGCCAGCCGCACGCTCGGCCGCCCGCCGTACGACGCCTATGCCGCGCGCACCTCGATCAGCTTCGTCAACAGCAGCGACATGGGCAATCCCAACGCGCAGGGCGTGACCGTCACCATCGGCAACCCCGACATCAAGCCGCGCGTGTCCACCAACCTGGACCTGTCGCTGGAATGGCGCCTGCCCGACGACTTCGACGGCATGCTCGCCGCGGCGCTGTTCGACAAGCGCATCCAGGACGAGATCTTCACCCTCTCGCGCACCGACCAGTTCAGCTTCAACGGCACCACCTATTCCAACGTGCTGATCAGCACCCCGGCCAACGCCGCCAAGGCGCACGTGCGCGGCCTGGAACTGAGCGCGGTGTTCAACACCTTGTTCCCGGGCGTGCCGGCGCTGTCCGGCCTGGGCGCCAGCGCCAACCTGGCCCTGCTCGATGGCGGCATGGACGTGCCGTTCACCAGCGGCAGCGCGCCCAACCTGGTGCAGAGCCAGCGCACCGTCGATCGCCTGGTCGGGCAGCCGGACTACACCGCCAACGCCTCGCTGTTCTACACGGTCGGCGGCGTGGAACTGCGCGCGGCCTACAACCGCCAGGGCAAGGCGCTGCGCGCCATCGTCAGCAACATCGCCTGGCAGGATCTGTACTGGGCGCCGCGCTCGCAGCTGGACCTGTCGGCGACCTGGGCGGTGAGCAAGCAGCTCAGCGTGGTCGGCCAGATCAGCAATGTCACCCACAGCCGCCTCACCAGCTTCACCGGCCCCGGCGAGAACCTGCTGAAAGACAGTTATTCGATGCCGACCACCTACTGGCTCGGCCTGCGCTTCACCCCGTCGCTGTGACCGTTGCCGGAGACCTTCCATGAACCTGCTTTTCTCGCGCGGCGCGGTCATTGCCACGCTGCTGACCGCCACGGCCCCGGCCGTGGCCGCCATCGCCCCGATCCAGGCGCGCCTGGCCAATCCCGACGGCGGCATCTTCGTCGTCGCCCACCGCGGTTGCCACAACCCCGCGCCCGCGCACGGCTTCGCCGGGCACGCACCGGAGAACTCGCTGCTGGGCCTGGAGCGCTGCGTGGCGCTGGGCGTGGACATGCTCGAAACCGACATCCGCCGCGCTGGCGACGGCACCCTGGTGATGTTCCATGACGCCACCGTCGACCGCACCACCGACGGCACCGGCAAGGTCGCCGAACTGACCTGGCCGCAACTGGCGCGGCTGCGCCTGCGCGACGACGAGGGCGGCGCCGACGCGCCGCTCACCGACCAGCATCCGCTGACCCTGCAGCAGATGCTGGCCGCGGCCAAGGGCCGGATCATGCTCAACCTCGACGTCAAGGCGCCGATCTACGCCGAAGTGGTCGACGCGGTACGCCGCGCCGGCATGGAGCGGCAGGTGGTGGTCAAGACCGAGGTCGGCGTCGCCAGCCAGGACCTGGCGTCGATGCCGCCGTTCGACCGGATCAACTTCACCCCGGTGCTGCTGAACCCGCCGGGCACCGACGACCTGGTGCAGACCGTGCGCACCCAGACCGACGGCAAGGTGCGGCCGGTGGCGATCGAACTGCCGCGGATGCGCCTTGCGCAGTTGCCGGCGGTGGCGGCCCTGGCCAAGCAGCGGCACGTGCGGTTGCTGGTCAATACGCTGTGGGACGGCTTCGTCGCCGACGTCGGCGGCGATGCCGATGCGGTGCGCGATCCGGACGCGGTGTGGGGGCGGCTGTATCGCGCCGGCATCGGCGCATTCCAGACCGACGAACCGGAAGCGTTGCTGCGCTATCGCGCGTCGCTGGAAAAGCCCTGACCTTCGCCTGGTCGCGCCACTGTCCGTAATCGGTCGGTGCGCGACCGCTTGCGGACGCGGCGACCGCGCGCGTCGCGGTCGCGGCGCAGCTGATTCAATGGGTTAGCGCGGTTCGGGGATTGGCATGCCACCTGCTGTACAGCAGGCATGGATATCGCGAAATCACCGAACCGTGCGTTCTGGCGCCACCGCCGCCGCTGGCTGGTGGCGGCCACCATCGGCGTGGTGCTGCTGGGCGTGGCGCTGCTCGGCAGCGGCCGCGCCGCGCCGCGGGTGGCGCGCAGCGAAGTGTGGATCGATGCGGCCACGCGCGGCGAGATGCGCCGCGAGGTCCGCGCCAACGGCGTGCTGGTGCCGCGGCAGATCCGCTGGATCACCGCCGGCGCTCCGGCCACGGTGCAGCAGCAACTGGTCGAGGCCGGCGCGCGCGTGCAGGCCGAGACGCCGCTGCTGCAACTGGCCAATCCTGAACTGGAAGCCGGCCTGGACCGCGCCCGCGCCGCGCTGGTCGCTGCCGATGCCGACCTGGCCGCACTGCACGCCGCACTGGCCTCGCAGCTGCTGGACCAGCAGGCGCTGCAGGCGCAGGCCGAGTCCGAATTGCAGATCGCGCAGATCAAGGCCAAGGCCTACCGGCGCGGCCACGACGGCGGCGCGATCTCGGCGATCGACCTCACCCAGAGCCAGATCGTCGAGGCGCAGCAACGCAGCCGTGCCGACATCGAACGCAAGCGCGTCGCCGCGTTCCGGCAGAACATGGCGGCGCAATTGCGCGCCGCGCAGGCACGGCGTGCGCAGGCCGCCAGCGCCCTGGCCATCGCGGCGGAACAGGCCGCCTCGCTGCAGGTGCGCGCCGGCAGCGACGGCATCCTGCAGCAGGTGGACGTGGAACCCGGCCAGCGCGTCGAGGCCGGCGCCAAGCTGGCACGGGTGGCGCGCCCGGACGACCTGCTGGCACGCCTGCAGGTGCCCGAAGTCCTGGCCAAGGACGTGATCGATGGCTTGCCGGTCGTCGTGGATACGCACAACGGCGTGATCCGCGGGCAGGTGGCGCGGATCGATCCGGCAGTGCGCAGCGGCAGCGTGGTGGTCGACGTACGGCTGACGCCGCCGCTGCCGCCCGGCGTGCGCCCGGACCTGTCGGTGGATGGACGCATCGTGCTCGGCACGCTGCACGACGTGATCAGCATTCCGCGCCCGGCGCTGGCCGTGCCCAACACCGCCGGCAGCCTGTTCGTGCTGGGCGACGGCGGCCAGACCGCACAGCGCATCCGCGTGCGCTTCGGCGCCGCCTCCAGTGACCGCATCGAAGTGCGCGCCGGCCTGCGCGCCGGCGATCGCGTCGTGCTGTCCGACACCAGCCAGTGGAATGCCGACGCCACCTTGCGCTTACGCTAGCCTCACCAGGAGAGATCCCGCATGACTGCACTATCCGCACCATCCGCCGCGCCGCTGATCCACCTGCACGGGCTCAGCAAGGTGTTCCACACCGAGGAAGTGGAGACCCGCGCCCTGGCCGAGATCGCACTGGACGTGGCGCCTGGCGATTTCGTCGCCATCACTGGCCCGTCCGGCTGCGGCAAGTCGACGCTGCTGTCGATCCTGGGCCTGCTCGATGCACCCAGCGGCGGCACCTACCGGCTCAACGGCCGCAGCGTCGCCGAGCTGGACACGGTCGGTCGCGCGCGCATCCGCAACGCCGAGATCGGCTTCATCTTCCAGGCCTTCAACCTGATCGCCGACCTCACCGTGGAAGAGAACGTGGCGCTGCCGCTGACCTACCGCGAGGGCGCCCAGCGCAGCCAGATCCGCCAGCGCGTGCGCGAGGTGCTGGAGCTGGTCGGCATGCAGCATCGCCACAAGCACTATCCGGGGCAGTTGTCCGGCGGCCAACAGCAGCGCGTGGCGGTGGCGCGCGCGCTAGCCGGCAATCCGGCGATCCTGCTCGCCGACGAACCCACCGGCAACCTGGACAGCCGCAACGGCGAGGCGGTGATGCAGTTGCTCGAACAACTGCACGACCACGGCACCACCTTGTGCATGGTCACCCACGATCCGGCGTTCGCGCGGCGCGCGCAGCGCATCGTGCACATGCTCGACGGCCGCATCGTCGACGAGGACACCTTCGAGCGGTTGCGCCACGAACAGGACGTGGCGTTGCCGGCGCGCGCCGCGGGGCAGGCACGATGAGCGCCGCCCTGCAGTGGGCCGAGATGCGGCAATCCTGGCGCACGCTCGCGCGCAGGCCGGGCTATCTGCTGCTGGCGGTGCTGACCCTGGCGCTGGGCGTGGCCACCACCACCGCGGTGTTCGCACTGCTCGACCAGGCCTTGCTGAAGCCGCTGCCGTTCCCGCAGCCGGAACGGCTGGTCACCCTCGGCCTGTCCAGCGACCCTGGCCGCAACGTCGCTGCACCCGGCTATTACCCGGTGTTGCGGCGCATGTCGAGCCTGCAGTCGATCGGCATCGCGCGCGGGTTCCCAGTGCCGGCCAACATCGCCCGCGGCGCTGCCAGCGAGGTGGTCGCGTCGATCAGTGCCGATGCCGGCGTCCTGCGCACGCTCGGCCTGCCGATGGCGGCCGGGCGCAACTTCAACGACGAGGAAAGCCGGCCCGGCGGGCCGCAGGCGGTGATCCTCAGCCATCGCTTCTGGCAACGCTATTTCGCTGCCGACCCGTCTGCGGTGGGACGCACCCTGCAGGTGGAAGGTACGCCGGTGCAGATCGTCGGCGTGCTGCCGGCGGAGTTTCCCTGGCCCGAGCCGTTCGACCTGATCCGCAACATGCAGCCGGACCTGGCCGCGACCAACCTGTCCACCAACGAGATCGTGGTGGCACGCTTGCGCCCCGGCGTCAGCGTGGCCGCCGCTTCCGCGCAGACCGCGACGACGCTCCAGGCCCTGTTGCGCAACAGCCCGCACATGGACGCGTCGTGGTGGGCGTCGCTGCAGCGACGGCCGCCCAATGCGCTGCCGCTGCAGGACAGCCTGTATGACGCCAACAGCGGCAACACGCTGTGGCTGTTCTTCGCCGCGGCCGCCTGCGTGCTGCTGATCGCCGCGATCAACCTGACCAGCCTGATGTTGTTGCGCGCGCTCGGGCGCAGCCACGACAGCGCGGTGCGTGCCGCGCTGGGCGCATCGTGGCTGCGCTTGAGCCTGCCGGCATTGGCCGAAGGCGTCCTGATCGGCGCGCTCGGCAGCCTTGCCGGACTGGCCCTGGCCTGGCTGGGGCTGCGCCTGCTCGGCGGCTGGGTGCCGCTGATGTGGATGCGCGGCGAGGCCCCGCACCTGACCGGCGCCAGTGTGCTGTTCGCGCTGCTCGCCGGTGGCGTAACGGCGCTGTTGGCCGCCGCGCTGGGCATCGTCCGCGGCCGCCGCCGCAATCTGGTGACTGAACTAGCTGGCGGTGGGCGGGGCGGCTGGAGCCTGCAGGCCGGCCGCCTTGGCCGTGTCCTGGTGATCGCGCAGGTGGCCATCGCCGTGGTGCTGCTGATCGGCGCGGCCCTGTTCACCCGCACCCTGCAGAAGCTGGCGGAGGTGCCGATGGGCTTCGAGAGCCGCTCGGCGGTGGTGTTCACCCTGGCGCCGGTGAAGGAGCGCTACGTCACCGCGGCCGCTGCGGTGGAGCAGACCCGGCGCATCGTCGCGCGGTTGCAGCAGGTGCGGGGCATCGACCGCGTGGGGGTGTCGACCAATCCGCCGACGGCGACGCGGTTGAGCTGGAGCGTGGAGATCGATGGCGCGCCGTCTGTCGACAGCCAGTACCGGTTGGCCACACCGCAGTTCCTGGAGGTCTTCCGCATTCCCTTGCTGGCCGGGCGCGGGATCGCCGACAGCGATGTGGCCGGAGGCGAGCGGGTCTGCGTGGTCAGCGCCAGCTTCGCTGCGCGCTACCTGCACGGACAGGCGCTCGGCAAGATCGTCACCTTGCCCGACGACGGCGGCGATCAGCGCGTGTCGATGCGCGTAGTCGGCGTGGTTGGCGACGTGCGCCACACCAGCCCGGCCGAGCCACCGGAGCCGACCGTGTACCAGCCGCTGGCACAGATGAGCGAGCCGATGTGGCAGATCATCCGCGGCTTCGGCGCGCTGACCTATGCGGTGCATCTGCGGGCCGGCGCACTCGGTGCCGACGAGCGCGCGCTGCGCGCGGCGATCGACGAAGTGGCGCCGCAGCAGCCGATCGCCGAGTTGCAGCCGATGCAGGCGCTCGTCGCCAGTACCACCGGCGAACAGAAGCTCAACCTGCTGCTGGTCGGCCTGTTCGCTGGGCTGGCGCTGCTGCTGGCGGCGGTCGGGCTGTACGCGGTGATGGCGGTGGCGGTGGCCGCGCGCCAGCACGAGTTCGGCGTGCGCGCCGCGCTCGGCGCACCGCCGGCGCGGCTGCGGCGGCAGGTGCTGGGCGAGGCCGGCGTGCAGATCGGCGTGGGCCTGCTGCTGGGCCTGGGCGTGGCGATGGCGCTGTCGCGGCTGCTGCAGCGGTACTTGTTCGAGGTGCGCGTGGCCGACCCGCTGGCGATCGGCGCGGTGCTGCTGGTGCTGGCCGCGGCCGGCCTGCTCGCCGCGCTGGCACCGGCGCGGCGCGCGGCGCGAGTGCCGCCGATGCAGGCCTTGCGTGCCGAATGATCGCCTCGTTTCTCGATGCGGCAGGCCGCTAGACTCTGCGCCATGACCGACCCTCGCACACCGCCCTTGCCGCGCATCCTCGTCGTCGACGACCAGGCCGACGTGCGCGAGGCCTTGCGCATGCTGCTCAAGAGCGCCGGCTACGGCATGGTCGGCGCCGAGTCGCCGGAACTGGCGCTGGCCTGCCTGCGCGGCGACGCGTTCGCCGCGGTGCTGGTGGACATGAACTACGCCCGCGACACCACCTCCGGCGCCGAAGGCCTGGCGTTGATCGCGCAGATCGCCGCGCAGTGGCCGGGGCTGCCGGTGATCGCGATGACCGCCTGGGCCAGCATCGAGCTGGCGGTGGCGGCCATGCGTGAGGGCGCGGTGGATTTCATCGAGAAGCCCTGGCAGAACGCGCGGGTCCTGGCGGTGCTGGAGAGTCGCATCGCACTGGACCGCAGCCGCCGCGCCGCGCAACGGCTGGGCGAAGCGCAGGCGCTGTTGCTGCAGGATGGCGCCGCCGGCTTCGTCGCCGAATCGGCACCGATGCAGCGCCTGGTCGAGGATCTGCTGCGCATCGCCGGCAGCGGCGCCAACGTGCTGCTGCTGGGCGAGAACGGCACCGGCAAGAGCCTGCTGGCGCAGTTGCTGCACCAGTGGTCGCCACGCCGCACGCAGGCCTTCGTCAAGGTCAACATCGGCGGTCTGGCACCGACCCTGTTCGAGGCCGAACTGTTCGGTCACGTGCGCGGCGCCTACACCGACGCGCGCCAGGACCGCGCCGGCCGTTTCGAACTGGCCGACGGCGGCACCCTGTTCCTGGACGAGATCGGCAACCTGCCGCTGCAGCAGCAGCCCAAGCTGCTGCGCGCGATCGAGGACGGCGAGTTCGAGCGACTCGGCTCCTCGCGCACGCAACGGGTGGACGTGCGCATCGTCGCGGCGACCAATGCCGACCTGGAGGCGGAAGTGGCCGCCGGCCGCTTCCGCCAGGATCTGCTGTACCGGCTCAACACCTTCCAGGTGCGGGTGCCGCCGCTGCGCGAGCGCGGCGCCGACATCCTGCCGCTGGCGCGGCATTACCTCGCCGCCGCCTGTACCCGCTACCGGCGGCCGCTGCCGACACTGGCGCGCGACGCCGAGCGCGCGCTGCTCGGTTACGCCTGGCCCGGCAACGTGCGCGAGCTGGCGCATGCGATGGAGCGTGCAGCGCTGCTGGCCGACGGCAGCATCCTGGGCAGCGACGACCTGCGCCTGCAGCCGGCGACGAATGCCGCGCCGGCACTCTCGACGCAACTTACCCTGGAAGAAGCCGAGGCGCTGCTGCTGAAGCAGGCGCTGGCGCAGCACCAGGGCAATCTGCAGCGCACCGCCGACCAGCTCGGCATCACCCGGCAGAGCCTGTACCGGCGCCTGGGCAAGCACGGGCTGCGCAGCGATGACGCCGGCTGAGCGACAGCGCTTCCGGCCGCTGTGGCTGGTGGCGCCGGCTTCGCTGGCCTTGGTGCTGGTGCTCGCCGCCGGCGCGCCGCGGTGGCCCGAGGCGGTGCTGTTGCTGCTGTGCGTGCTGCTGCTGACCGCGGCGCTGTGGCGCTGGCAGCAGCGCGACGCCGGGCAGCGCCTGCGCACTCTCGGTGGCCTGCTGGACGCGCTGCGCGAGGGCGACTACAGCGTGCGGGCGGCGCAGGACGCGCGCGATGCCGACGGCCTGCTGGCGCGCTTCAACGCCCTGGCGCAACGCCTGCAGGACGAACAGCGTGATTCGCACGAAAGCCTGCAACTGCTGAGCAAGACCCTGGCGGCGCTGGACGGGGCGGTGTTCGCGTTCGAGCAGGACCAGCGCCTGCGCCTGATCAATCCGGCCGGCGAGCGCCTGCTCGGCGTCGCCGCCCAGCAGGCGATCGGGCAATCCGTGCAGGCGTTGGGACTTGCCGGCCTGTTCGACGCGCCGTCGGGCAGCATCCAGGCGCATGCGTTCGCCGGGCAGCAGGGGCGCTGGCAGATCGGTCACGCCGCCTTGCGCAGCCGCAGCCAGGCCGGTCGGCTGCTGCTGGTGCAGCCGATGGAGCGCGCGCTGCGCGAGGAGGAGGCGCAGGCCTTCCGCCGCCTGCTGCGCGTGCTCAGTCACGAGATCAACAACTCGCTGACGCCGATCGCCTCGATCGCCGACACCCTCGCGCGGCTGCTGGCGGCCGCGCCGCAGGCACTCGACGCCGAACTGCAGGCCGACCTGCACAACGGACTGGGCGTGATCGAACAGCGCAGCGCGGCGCTGCAGCGCTTCCTGGGCGGCTACGCGCGGCTGGCCAGGCTGCCCGCGCCGGTCCCGGCGCCCGTGGCGCTGGCGCCGCTGTGCGCGCGCGTGCAGCGACTGCTGGACGATGCACGAGTGCATGTGGAGATCGACCCGGCGCTGCACGCGCGCGCCGATGCCGATCAGCTCGAACAGGTGCTGATCAATCTGCTGCGCAACGCCCTGGAAGCCGGTGGCAGTGCGCCGGTGACGCTGCGTGCCTGCGGCGACGGCGCCAATGTGCGGATCGAAGTGCGCG
Source organism: Xanthomonas sp. NCPPB 3174 (assembly GCF_056725205.1). Classification (NCBI taxonomy): domain Bacteria; kingdom Pseudomonadati; phylum Pseudomonadota; class Gammaproteobacteria; order Lysobacterales; family Lysobacteraceae; genus Xanthomonas; species Xanthomonas sp. NCPPB 3174. The sequence continues at coordinate 1,120,296 of NZ_CM161517.1, forward strand.
ACGGCGGTGCCGGGCTGCCGCCCAGCGACAACCTGTTCGTGCCGTTTTTCACCACCAAGCCCGGCGGTTCGGGCATCGGCCTGGTGCTGTCGCGGCAGATCCTGGAAGCCCAGGGCGGCAGCCTGAGCCTGGAGGCGCGTACCGATGCGCCCGGCAGCGTGGCGACGCTGCGCCTGCCGCTGGCATAGGGTGGGGTGGGGAGCTCCGGCGGGATCCACCCTTGCGCCACATGCTGGCATTGCGCGTCTTCGGGAAGTTCCATGCAGTCGTAGGAGCGGCTTCAGCCGCGACGGGCGTTCCCGATAACCCCCGTCGCGGCTGAAGCAGCTCCTACAGAACGCAAGCGCGTCCAACCGTGTCGCGGCAACCGCGAACTGTTGGCGGTGTTCCGACCCGCGTATCGCCGATGGCGCCGTACGCGCCGGGGGCGATCCCGCTCGCCGTGCCGTCGCCGCAACAGGCAAAATGGCCGCTTCCATCGGGAGCCCGCATGCCACTGGACGACACCGCCGCCCCGCACGCCGCGCGGCGCCCCCGGCGCTGGATGCGCCTGCTGCCGTGGCTGCGCTGGGGCACGGTGGCGCTGCTGTCGAGCCTGTTGTTGCTGGACCTGGCGTTCCCGCTGCCGCTGCCGAAGTCGCGCGACACCTCGACCCTGGTGGTGGCCGCTGACGGTACGCCGCTGCGTGCCTTCGCCGACAGCAACGGCGTCTGGCGTTATCCGGCCACGCCGGACAGCGTCTCGCCGCTGTACCTGCAGGCGCTGCTGAACTACGAGGACCGCTGGTTCTGGCAGCATCCCGGGGTCAATCCGTGGGCGCTGCTGCGCGCGGCCAAGCAGTGGCTGTTTTCGCGCCACATCGTCTCCGGTGGTTCCACCCTGACCATGCAGGTGGCGCGCATCCTGATGCCGCCCGAAGTCAGCACGCGCACGCCATGGGGCAAGGCCCAGCAGGCGCTGCGCGCGCTGCAGCTGGAGGCGCACCTGAGCAAGCGGCAGATCCTGCAACTGTACCTGGAGCGCGCGCCCTACGGCGGCACCATCGAAGGCGTGGAGGCGGCCAGCTGGGCCTACCTGGGCAAGCCGGCCGCGCGCCTGTCGCAGGCCGAGGCGGCGTTGCTGGCGGTGCTGCCGCAGGCGCCGAGCCGGTTGCGTCCGGACCGGCATCCGGAGGCGGCGCGCCCGGCGCGCGACAAGGTGCTCGAACGCATGGTCGCGCTGCGCGTGTGGCCGCGCGCGCAGGTCGACGACGCGCGCATCGAACCGGTGGTGGCGCGCTCGCTGCAGACGCCGCTGCACGCCGCGCTGCTGGCCGAGCGCCTGCGTCAGCAGCGCCCGCACGCCGCGCACATCGTCTCCACCCTCGACGCCGACCTGCAGCGCACCCTGGAGGACCGGGTCAGCGCCTACTTCTCGCAACTGCCCGAGCGCACTTCCGCGGCGTTGCTGGTGGTGGACAACCGCGACCTGCAGGCGCGCGCCTACATCGGTTCGGTGCAGTTCGGCGACCGCCGCCGGCTCGGCGACGTGGACATGGTGCAGGCCTGGCGCTCGCCCGGCTCCACGCTCAAGCCGTTCCTGTACGGCATGGCCCTGGACGATGGCCTGATCCATTCCGAAAGCCTGCTGGTCGACGCGCCGCAGAGTTTCGGCGACTACCGCCCGGGCAATTTCGACGAAGCCTTCAATGGCCCGATCGGCGCGGCCAGCGCCCTGCGCCTGTCGCTCAACGTGCCGGCGGTGGACCTGCTCGACCGGGTCGGGCCGGCGCGCTTCGCCGCGCGGCTGAGCAACGCCGGCATCGGCCTGCGGTTCCCGCGCGGCAGCACGCCCAACTTGGCGCTGATCCTCGGCGGCACCGGCGCGAAGCTGGAGGAACTGGTCGGCGCCTTCGCCGCGCTCAACCGCGACGGCATCGCCGGCCACGTGCGCTACAGCGCGTCCGACCAGCGCATCGAGCGGCGCCTGATGTCGCCCGGCGCGGCCTGGATCGTGCGCGAGATGCTCGAGGCCAATCCGCGTCCCGGCTACGGCATCGGCACCTTCGACGTCGGCGCGCGCCCCCGGGTGGCCTGGAAGACCGGCACCAGCTACGGCTACCGCGACGCCTGGGCGATCGGCAGTACCCGCCGCTACACCGTCGGCGTCTGGGTCGGCCGCCCCGACGGCACCCCGCTGCCCGGCCAGTACGGCGCGGTGACCGCCTTGCCGCTGATGTTCGAGACCATCGACAGCCTGCCGCGCCTGCGCGGCGACAACGCACCGCGGCCGATGCCGGCGTCGGTGCAGCAGGTGGACGTGTGCTGGCCGCTGGGCATCGCCGCCGAGCAGACCCCGCCGGCCTTGTGCCAACGGCGCTTCTCCGCCTATGCGCTGGATGGCGCGGTGCCACCGACCTTCGCCGAGCGCGACGCGCGGCTGTGGAGCGCCGGCCGCGAGACCGTGCAGGTGGACGCGCACAGCGGCCTGCGCCTGTCGCCGGACTGCGCGCAGCCGCATGAGGCGGTCACCCGCGACCTGGCGCGCTGGCCGGCGCTGCTGACCCCGTGGCTGCACGCCAGCGAGCGCCAGGCCGGGCAATTGCCGGCGCTGTCGCCGGACTGCCGCGACGACGGCCGCGGCCGCAGCGACGTATTGCGCATCGAAGGCCTCAACGACCGCGCCACCCTGGCACGCGCGCCGGGCAGCACCACGGTGCGTCTGCAGGTGCGCGCGCTGGGCACGAGCACCCCGGTGGACTGGCTGCTGGACGGCCGCTGGATCGCCCGCACCGAGGGCGCGCGCACCTTCCAGCGCGACTTCGCCGATGCCGGCGACCACACCCTGACCGCCTTGGCCAGTAACGGCGCCTGGACCCAGGTGCGGTTTCGGGTGTTGCGTTGAGCAGCGGAGGCGCGCGCTCGTAGAAGCCAACTGTCACGCAACGACGACGATCAGAGTAGACGGGCGATCCGACCTCGGAAGCAGTCGGGACTGAAGTCCCTCCCACATCGCTCCCGGACACCGATAACTGCGGTCCCTGCGGGCGGCTGTCGCTTGGCTTTGGCTTTGGTTGCTGCTGTTGCTGTCGCTCTTGCTGTTGCTTTTGACTTGCCGGGTTCCCTTCCGAAGCGGCGGCCATCGCGGGGAAACACCCGAAGGGCGGCGCACATGGATGTGCGCCGTCCGCGGCAGGGGCAGGATGCCCCTTCCGCGGATCCCCGCGATGGACGCGGACCCGGAGCGCGTCAGCGCGGAGGGCGCGAGGCAGGGTGTGCTTTCTTTTGGTTACTTTTCTTTGCACAAGCAAAGAAAAGTGACTCGCCCGTCAGGGCGAAAGCCTTCGCTTTAGCTTGAGATTTGCGTATCGCGCGAAAAGAAAAACAGTAGGAGCAGCTTTGCCGCGACAGGCGCCATCGAAACGGCCTGTCGCGGCTGAAGCCGCTCCTACGAGAGGGCGTAACGCTGAACCGGCTTACTTCCCGATCCAGCCTTCCAGCATGTCCGAGAACTCGTCGGCGTGCTCTTCTTCCTGGGCCAAGATGTCTTCCAGGATGCGCTTGGTGGTGGTGTCCTTGTCGCCGACGAAATTGATCATCTCGCGGTAGCTGTCGATGGCGATGCGCTCGGCGATCAGATTCTCCTTGACCATGTCGCGCAGATCCTCGCCTTCCTTGTACTCCGCGTGCGAGCGCGCAGTCAGCGTGTCCGGATTGAGGTCCGGTTCGCCGCCCAGCTGCACGATGCGCTCGGCGAGCTTGTGCGCATGCGCCTGCTCCTGCTGCGCGTGCTCCAGGAACTCGGCCTTCACCGCATCGGCGAGCATGCCGGCGGCCATGAAGTAGTGGCGGTAGTAGCGCAGCACGCACACGTACTCGGTGGCGAGCGCGTCGTTGAGCATCTTGATCACCGCCTCGCGGTCGGCGCAGTAGGTCTTGGTGATCGCGCCGTCCTCGATGCTCTGGCGGGCATTGGCGCGCAGCGTGGCGGTGTCGGTCAGGCCGGCGGTGTGCTGCAGCGGCTTGGCATCGGTCTTCGGGGAGGCTGGCTTGTTGGACATGGCTGGCCGTTTCCTGTGGTGGGTAAGGGGAAGGGGATCAGTCGGGAAGATGCTGGAGCACGTAGTCGGCGGCGGAGACCTTGAACTCGCCGGGCGCCTCGACGAACAGCGCACGCACCACGCCGTCGTCGGCGTACAGCGCGAAGCGGCGCGCCCGCACGCCCATGCCGTAGCTGCTGGCGTCCAGTTCCAGGCCCAGCGCCTTGGCGAAGTCGCCATTGCCGTCGGACAGCATCTGCAGGCCGTCCGGCACCAGCTGGCTCTTGCCCCAGGCCTGCATCACGAACGGGTCGTTGACCGCCATGCAGTACACCTCGATGCCGCGCTTGCGGAACTCCTCGAAGTGCTCCACGTAGCCGGGCAGGTGCTTCTCCGAACAGGTGGGGGTGAAGGCGCCGGGTACCGCGAACAGCAGCACGCGGCGGCCGTCGAACAGGGTGCGCGTGTCCACGGCTTCGACGCCGTCGCGGATGCGCTGCAGCACCACTTCGGGAATGCGTTCGCCGGTCTGGATGGGCATGTCGGGCTCCTTGGATGAACCGAGTCTAGAAACGGAAATGGGAAGGTGGCGTCAACGCCTTGAAAAGCGCCGCGGCAGGCCTATCTGACGGGCATGGACGGCGGGCCGGTCCCGCCGCCGCGAACCGTCCCCTTCGGGGTGTACCTCATTCACGTTTCAGGAGACCACGATGAGCATCGTCCGTTATCGCCAGTGGCCGGCCCAGGCCGCATTCCAGAACGAGATCAAGCAGGTGTTCGACCGCTTCTTCGACCCCAATGGCGGCACCGACGAATCGGCCGTCGTCACCGCGCAGTGGGTGCCGCGCGTGGACATCAAGGAGGAGCCGGAGCGCTTCGTGCTGTACGCCGACCTGCCGGGCATCGACCCGTCGGAGATCGAGGTGTCGATGGACAAGGGCATCCTCTCGATCAAGGGCGAGCGCAAGAGCGAATCGGCCGCCGACAGCGAGCGCTTCTCGCGCATCGAGCGTCGCTACGGCAGCTTCCACCGCCGCTTCGCGCTGCCCGACAGCGCCGATCCGGATGGCATTTCCGCCACCGGCTACCATGGCGTGCTGGAAGTGCGCATCCCCAAGCGTCCGGCGAGCACGCCGCGTCGAATCCAGGTCGATACCGGGGCCACGATCGTGCAGTAAGCGCGCGCTCGCAGCGGCGTCGCCATCGCGACGCCGCGCCACCGCTGCCGGCCGTAGAATGGCCGGGCGATGGCGCAGTGCATGCAACCGGCCCGTTGCCGCAAGGCGGCGGGCCGACTCTTTTTGAGGTGATGGATGGAATTCAAGGATTACTACGCGACCCTGGGCGTGGAACCCAGCGCCGGCGATGCCGAGATCAAGACCGCGTACCGGCGGCTGGCGCGCAAGTACCATCCCGACGTCAGCAAGGAGCCTGGGGCCGAAGAGAAGTTCAAGGCGATCAATGAAGCCTACGAGGCCTTGCGCGACCCGCCCAAGCGTGCCGCCTACGACCAGTTGCGCGCGCAGGGCTACCGCCCGGGCGAGGAGTTCCACGCGCCGCCCAACTACGGTGGTGCGCAGGGCTTCGATTTCGAGGAGGTATTCGGCAACGGCGGCGCCGGTGGCGGCTTCAGCGACTTCTTCGAGAGCCTGTTCGCCCGCCAGCAGCGCGCCCGCCAGGGCGGCGCCGGCCCCGGGCCGGGACCCGGCGCGCCGCGTGGCGATACCCGCGCCAAGCTGGCGGTGCCGCTGGAGGCGGTGTACGCCGGCGACAGCGTGCGCATCACCATCAACGGCAAGCAACTGGACGTGCGCGTGCCCAAGGGCGTGCGCCCCGGCCAGGTGATCCGGTTGAGCGGGCAGGGCAACGGCGGCAGCAACCTGCTGCTGGAGATCGAGTACGCCGCGCATCCGCAGTTCGAGGTGGACGGCCGCAACATCCTCTACACCCTGCAGGTGACGCCATGGCAGGCGGCGCTGGGCACCAGCATCAGCGTGCCGACCCTGGGCGGGGCGGTGGAACTGAAGATCCCGCCCGAGTCCGACGCCGGCCGCAAGCTGCGGCTGCGCGGCCGCGGCCTGCCGGGCACCCCGCCGGGCGACCAGATCGTCGAACTGGAAGTGCTGGCGCCGGCGCCGGAAACCGAAGCGCAGCGCAAGGCGTATCGCGGGTTGGCCAAGGCGTTTGGCGAGGCCGTATGAAGTGAGGCGGGATTGGGGAGTCGGGATTGGGGATTCGCAAAAGCGGGCTCCCCTCGCGCTGCAACGTCGTAGGAGCGGCTTCAGCCGCGACAGGCATTACCGGTAACGCCTGTCGCGGCTGAAGCCGTTCCTACAAGGCGCGCCGATTGCATGCGGCCTTACGCCGCGCACTCAAACGCCGCCCGTAAACCCGCCCTTACGATCCCCAATCCCCAATCCCGGCCTCTACGGCGCATCCTCGCCACTGAACACGCGCTCGATCACCTCGTACAGCTCGTCCTCGGAGAACGGCTTGGTGATGTAGGCGCGGGCGCCCTGGCGCATGCCCCACATGCGGTCGGTGTCCTGGTCCTTGGTGGTGACCAGGATCACCGGGATGTTCTGCGTGGTCGGCTCGCGGCGCAGGGTGCGGGTGGCCTGGAAGCCGTTGAGGTTGGGCATCACCACGTCCATCAGCACCAGGTCCGGCAAGGCCGCCTTGGCCGCTTCCACGCCGGCGGCGCCGTCGGTGGCGGTGATCGTTTCGTGCCCCAGCTTTTCCACGATGCGCTGGATGCCCAGCAACTGCGACGGCGAATCGTCGACGATCAGAATGCGTGCCATGTAGTTCCCCCTAGGAGGCTCCGAGTGTAGAGGCAGCGGCGCGAAGGCGGAAAGCGTTGCGTGTCACAAAGCGTCGGCGTGGCTACGCGCTTGGATCCAGCCGCACCACGGTGCGCCCGAACGACTGCCCGGCCAGCATCGTGGCGAACACCTCCGGCAGGCCGGCCAGGTCCACTTCGCGGGTGCAGATCGTCTCCAGGTGGCGGGGCTTCCAGTCGCTGCCCAGGTGCTGCCAGATGCGGTCGCGCAGGTCGCGGGCGGTGCCGGCCGAGCCGATGCCCAGCAGCGACACCCCGCGCAGGATGAAGGGCATCACCGTCATGTCCAGCTCCGCGGTCGCGGCCAGGCCGGCGCTGGCGACGTTGCCGTACGGCGCCGTCTGCGCCAGCAGGCTGGTCAGCATCGCCCCGCCCACGTTGTCCAGACCGCCGCCGAAGCGCACCGACTCCAGCGGCCGGCTGGTCTGCAGGGCGTCGCGGCCCAGCACCTGGCTGGCGCCCCAGGCCTGGAGTTGCGCGGCGCGGTCGGCCTTGCCGCTGACCGCATGCACCTCGAAGCCGGCGCGGCTGAAGAGGTCGACCGCCAGCGAGCCGACCCCGCCGGTGGCGCCGGTCACGCACAGCGGGCCGTGCGCCGGGGTCTGACGGTTGTCGAGCAGGCGCAGCAGCGCCAGCGCCGCGGTGAAGCCGGCGGTGCCCAGCACCATGCTCTCGCGCAGGCTCAGTCCGGCCGGCAGCGGCACCACCCACCTGGATTCCAGGCGCACGTACTCGCTGTAGCCGCCGTCGCGGGTCTCGCTGAGGCCGCAGCCGGTGACCAGCACCGCATCGCCTTCCTTGAACGCGGGGTCGCGGGAGGCGGCCACGTGCCCGGCCACGTCGATGCCGCCGACCAGCGGGAAGCGGCGCAGGATCTTGCCCTGGCCGGTGCCGGCCAGCGCGTCCTTGAAGTTCACCGACGACCAGGCCGCGCGGATCACCACCTCGCCCTCGCTGAGCTGGTCCAGCGACAGCGGGACGAGGCCGGCGTGGTAGCCGCTGGCGTCCTGGTGGATGCGGAAGGCGGAGAACTGGGCGGGAACGGACATGGAACACCTTGGTCGGCACGCAGGAATGCACCAAGATACCCTTTCGAAACGGCGGGTCTGCCCCATCTTGTAGAATCGGCGACTCATTTCCGGTGACCGGCGCGTGACCGACGCGGCGCCACCTTCCTTCTTGGAGCATGCATGGCCTGGAACACACCTGGCGGCAAGGGCGGAGACGGCCCGGACAATCACGGGCGCGGTCCCTGGCCGCCGCGTGGCGGCAATGGGGGAGGCAAGTGGGGTGGGTTGCCCGGTCCGTTGAAGGACCTGTTCGGCGACGGCGGCGGCATCGGCCGCTGGGTCCTGGGCGCGGTGGTGCTGGTGCTGCTGTTCAGCAGCTTCCAGTTGATCGGCGAGCAGCAGCGCGGCGTGGTGCTGCGGTTCGGCCAGTTCTCGCGGATCCTGCAGCCCGGCCCGAACTTCAAGCTGCCGTGGCCGATCGAGACCGTGCGCAAGGTCGACGCCACCCGCATCAAGACCTTCGACAGCCAGTTGCCGGTGCTGACCGGCGACGAGAACATCGTCAACGTCTCGCTCAACGTGCAGTACCGGGTCGAGGATCCGCGCACCTACGTGTTCGGTGCGCGCAGCGCCGACCTGGTGCTGGAGCAGGCCGCGCAGAGCGCGGTGCGCGAGCAGATCGGCCGCTCGGATCTCAACACGGTGCTCAACAACCGCGGGCCGATGGCGGTGGCCGCGCGCGAGCGCCTGCAGGCCGCGCTGAAGGCCTATCACACCGGCCTGATCGTGACCGGCCTGACCCTGCCCGACGCGCGTCCGCCGGAAGAAGTGAAGTCGGCCTTCGACGAGGTCAACGGCGCCCAGCAGGTCAAGGAGCGGCTGATCAACGAGGCCCAGGCCTACGCCGCCAAGGTGGTGCCGGAGGCGCGCGGCCAGGCGGCGCGCACCCGTACCGTGGCCGAAGGCTACAAGGAAGCGGCGATCGCCCGCGCGCAGGGCGACGCCGAGCGCTTCACCCTGCTGCAGCAGCAGTACCAGAACGCGCCGGACGTCACCCGCAAGCGGCTGTGGCTGGAGACGATCCAGCAGGTGCTGGCGGAGAACCGCAAGGTCATCGGCGGCGACGGCCGCCAGCTGATCTATGTGCCGATGCCGGCCGACAGCAAGGCGCCGGCGGCGGCGACCCCGCCGACGCCCACCACGTCGCTGCCGACGTTGCCGCAGGAGGTGTTGCTGCCGGCCTTGAACAGCACGTCGGCCGAAAGTGTCCGCAACCCGGAGCGCACGCCGCGCCCGACCGGCCGTGAGGAGATCCAGCGATGAGACTGTCATTGTGGGCGGGCATTGCCGTCGTCGCGCTGTTCGCGCTGCTCAGCTCGGTGTTCGTGGTGCCCGAGGACAAGGCGGCGATGGTGCTGAACCTGGGCCGCGTGGTGCGTGCCGACCTCAAGCCGGGCCTGCACTTCAAGGTGCCGCTGGTCGAGTCGGTGCGCATGTTCGACCGCCGCTTCCAGGTGATCGACACCAATCCCGCGCGCTACTTCACCGCCGAGCAGAAGGACGTCAGCGTCAGCTTCTTCGCCATCGGCTACATCTCCGACGTGCGCGCCTTCTTCCGCGCCACCCAGGGCGGCGACGAGAAGGTGGCCAACAGCCTGCTGGCGCCGATCATCACCGATTCGCTGCGCAACCAGATCAACTCGCGCACCCTGCAGCAGCTGGTGTCCGGCGACCGCAGCGAACTGATCGCCAAGCAGTTGGTGGCGATCAACGCGGCGAGCAAGACCCTGGGCATGCAGATCGTCGACCTGCGCATCAAGCAGATCGACCTGCCGACCGACAGCCAGGTGATCAACGACGTGTACGAGCGCATGCGCGCGCAGCGCAAGCAGGAAGCGGCCAAGCTGCGCGCCGAAGGCGAGGAGCAGGCGCTGACCATCCGCGCCCAGGCCGACCGCGAGAGCACGGTGCTGGTCGCCGAGGCCGAGCGCGACGCGCAGAAGCTGCGCGGCGAAGGCGATGCCGAAGCCGCCAGCGTGTACGGCAAGGCCGGCTCCGCCGACCCGTCGTTCTACGCCTTCTACCGCAGCCTGGAGGCCTACCGCGGCGGCATGGCCGACGGCAACGGCGTGATCGTGCTCGACAAGAACGATCCGTTCCTGCAGTACCTCAAGAGCGAGCGCTGAGGGGGCGGGATTGGGGATTCGGGATTGGGGATTCGCAAGAGCGGGTTCCCGGTCGCCAAGCATCTGTAGGAGCGGCTTCAGCCGCGACAGGCGTTACTGAACGCGGCCGGTCAGGGGGTGGTGACCGCCACCCAAAACCCGGATAATGCACAAAAGCCGGCCGGGCCCGCTCCACGTGAGCGTCTCGACCGGCTTTTTCCGTGTATGGGCCCTGCCGCCGCCTGGACGCTCCCCGATGGAGCGGCCGCACCGGCGCCGGTCGGACCCCGCACGGCCACCACATCCGCGTGGCCCCGACGGTCGCGCAGCAAACCAGGAGTTACCCAGCCATGGGTCAGTCAGTTGTCGTGCTCGGCGCCCAGTGGGGCGATGAAGGCAAAGGCAAGATCGTCGATCTGCTCACCGAGGAAATCGGTGCCGTCGTGCGTTTCCAGGGCGGCCACAATGCCGGCCACACCCTCGTCATCAACGGCAAGAAGACCGTCCTGCACCTGATCCCGTCCGGCATCCTGCGCGCCGACGCGCTGTGCCTGATCGGCAACGGCGTGGTGATCTCCCCGGCCGCGCTGCGCAAGGAAATCGAAGAGCTGGAGACCTCCGGCGTGGAAGTGCGTTCGCGCCTGAAGATCTCGCCGGCCGCGCCGCTGATCATGCCGTACCACATCGCTCTGGATCAGGCCCGCGAGAAGGCCGCCGGCGGCAAGGCCATCGGCACCACCGGCCGCGGCATCGGCCCGGCCTACGAAGACAAGGTGGCGCGCCGCGGCATCCGCGTCGCCGACCTGCATTACCCCCCGCAGCTGGAAGAGCTGCTGCGCACCGCGCTGGACTACCACAACTTCGTGCTGACCAAGTACCTGGGCGTGGAAGCGGTCGACTTCCAGAAGACCTTCGACGAAGCGCTGGCCTTCGGCGAATACGTGCAGCCGATGAAGTCCGACGTCGCCGGCATCCTTCACGACCTGCGCAAGCAGGGCAAGCGCGTGCTGTTCGAAGGCGCGCAGGGCGCGCTGCTGGACATCGACCACGGCACCTATCCCTATGTCACCAGCTCCAACACCACCGTCGGCGGCGCGCTGGCCGGCACCGGCGTGGGCGCGCAGGACATCGACTACGTGCTGGGCATCGCCAAGGCCTACGCCACCCGCGTCGGCGGCGGCCCGTTCCCGACCGAACTGGACGACGAGATCGGCCAGGGCATCCGCGATCGCGGTGCCGAGTACGGCGCTTCTACCGGCCGCCCGCGCCGCTGCGGCTGGATGGACATCGTCGCGCTCAAGCGCGCGGTGGCCATCAACGGCATCTCCGGCCTGTGCATCACCAAGCTCGACGTGCTCGACGGCATGGAGAAGCTGAAGGTGTGCATCGCCTACGAATACCGCGGCAAGCGCACCGAGTACGCACCGCTGGACGCGCAGGGCTGGGAAGAGTGCACCCCGGTGTACCTGGAGTTCCCGGGCTGGAGCGAGAACACCCACGGCATCACCGTGTGGGACGAACTGCCGCCCGCCGCCCGCGCCTACCTGCGCGCGCTGGAGGAACTGGCCGGCTGCCCGATCTCGATCGTCTCCACCGGCCCGGACCGCGAGCACACGATGGTGCTGCAGGATCCGTTCGCCTGATCCTGGCGCGCGCTGCGGCGTTCAGCGAAAGCCCCGCCTTGGCGGGGCTTTTTTGCGAGAGGATGGTGGGCCAGCAGCCACCCGCGCGATAGGCGTGCGACGGCGCGTTGCACGCACCCGACTCCAAGGAAGATCGCCGATGTTCAATGGCCTGTTCGACATGCTGTTCAACCGCAAGCCGCCGGGGCCGGATGCGTTCGCCCGCTTGTTCCTGGAGGCGTTGCAGGCGCGCGGCTATACCGAACCCCTCACGTACCAGCCGGACGCGTTCCGCCTGGTCGGCCAGAACGGCCGCACCATCCATCTGCACAACGCTTACCACTCCTACACCCAGGCCGACCGGCGCAGGCGCGACGAGGCGCTGCACAGCTATGTCGCCGCCTTCCTCAACGAGCAGGAGGAAAGCCGCCAGCAACGCAGCTTCGAGGTACTGCGCGCCACGCTGATGCCGGTGATCCGCAACCGCGGCATGTTCGAGGACCTGCGCCTGGAGCAGCAGTGCGAGAAGGGCATGGACGTGCCGTTTCCCTATGCCTGCCGCGACATCGCCGAGGATTGCGTCGAGTTGCTGGCGCTGGACCTGCCCGATTCGACCTCCACCCTGATCGCCGGGCCGCGGGCGGAGTGGGGCATCACCCTGGACGAGGGGTTGGCCATCGCCCGCGACAATCTGCGCGACGCCACCGAGGATCGCTTCGCCGAAGTCGCTCCCGGCGTGTTCCGCGGCGCCTGGTACGACGCCTACGACACCAGCCGCGCCTTGTTGCCGGATGTGCTGCATCGCGCGCCGGTGGCGGGGCGTCCGGTGTTCATGCTGCCCACGCGCGATTGCCTGCTGGTGGTCGGCGAGCGCGACCACGTGGCCATGGCGCTCATGCTGGAACTGAGTCTGCAAGCGGCCGAGCACGGTCGCTGCATCTCCTGGCTGGCCTTCACCTATGACGACGCGCGCCGCATGGTGCCGTTCGCCCTGACGGCGCCCGAGCACCGGCAGCGCCAGGCCGACCTGCGGCGGAGGCTGGATACGCCCGCCTACGCCGGCCAGAAGGCGCTGCTCGACAGGCTGCACGAGGCCAACGACGTGGATGTGTTCGTGGCTTCGTTCAACGTCTACCAGGACCGCAACGACAGCACGCAGCAGGTGTCGGTCGGCACCTGGACCGAGGGCGTGGACACCTTGCTGCCCAGGACCGACCACATCGCCTTCGTCGTCCCGCGCGACGACGGCGAAGCCGACGTGACCGTCGCCGAGTGGGAGCCGGCGTTCGCCCTGCTCGGCGACCTGATGGAGCGCCAGCCGAACCTGTATCCGCCGCGCTACCGTGTGCGCGCCTTCCCCAGCGCGGAGCAGTTGCGGCAATTGCCGCCGGTGTGAATGCCGGCGTGCGGGGTGGTGCCGTGGCGAAGAGGGCATATGTGCAGGATCGCCTCGTGTCGCAAAGCTGCACGTCTCGCGCCTGAGTGCCCTCGGGCGGTGCGTCATGTGCGCTACGTGGCTTCCCGCATGAGATGGGGCTCAAGAATCCGGCTGCCCAGCCGATAGCAGCGCACGGATCGGCGTCGCTGCACATCGGCAGCGACACGCGGGGAACCAGATTGCGACGGCAACTGCCGCGCCCAGGGCTCCGGCGTGCGCCGCGGCATCTTGGGGAGAACGCAGTGCGCAGTCGCTTGGTTTGGCAGTCGCTCGGGGCGCTGCTGTGGTGGGGAGTGCTCGTGCCGTGCGTATCGGCACAGACAGCGGCAGCGCCCGCATGTGCGCCGGCGCAGGCGTTGCCCGCATGCGTGGCGGCGGTGCGTGCCGACAACCCGGCGGCCGCATTGCGCATGGGTATGCCGGCCTGGGACGCCGCCGCCGACAAGCAGGGCCTGGTGCCCCTCGGGCTGGAACTGGTGGATGCGGCGTCCGCCGCCGGCAAGCCGGAGACCGTGGTCGCCCTCGGCTCGGCCCTGCTCACCCAGCCGTTGTCGCCGCTGCAGCGGCTTCGTTTGTTCAAGCAACTCAACGGCGCCATCTGGCAGCCGCGCGACGCCGCCCGCATCGCCGAACTCGAAGCCGACCTGCAGCGGTTGGAGAAGGAACTGCCGGACGACCCGCATATCGCCGAACTGTGGCGGCAACTGGCCGCGTCCTACTACCGGATGGGTGCGCAGGACGACGCCCTGCGCGTGGCCCGGATCGCGTTGTCGAAGGTGCGCAAGCATCCGGACCTGGTGGAATACAACGCCAACCAGATCATCTTCATCGTGTCCTCGCAGCAGGGGCGCATGCCCGACGCGATCGCCGCCCTGCTCGAGGTCGAGCGGTTGGGCAAGGCGCTGGGCAAGCCGGACGACGCCGCCATGCTGCACAACGCCACCGCGGTGTTCATTTACGCCCACGAATGGGAGAAGGCGATCGCCTACGGCCAGCGTGCGCTGGCCGCCTACGACGCCAAGCCGCGCAAGGGACTGCCACGCGCAGCCGTGCTCGGCAATCTGGGCGCGGCCTATGAAGGTGCCAACGAACTGCAGCGCGCCGAGGCCATCTACCGGCAGGCGCTGGCGTCGGCGCGCGCCGATGGCAACGCCTCGCTGATCGGTCCGCTCAACAACCTCGCCAACGTGCTGTCCAGCCAGCATCGCCCACAGGAAGCCTTGCCCTTGCTGCGCGAAGCGGCTGCACTGCTGGAGAACGCGGCGCACACTGGCGATCACGGCGACAACGGCGAAGGCGCCATCGTTTATTCCACCCTCGGCGCCGCGTTGGCCGATCTCGGCCAGCGCGAAGCCGCCGCCGACGCGTTCGCGCGTTCGCGGCAATTGTTCGCGCAGTCGGACAACGTGACGCGGCGCTTGGAACTGTACCCGCGCATGATCGACAACCTCGACGCGCTCGGCCGCGACCGCGAGGCGCTGGCGCTGATGCGCGAATACAAGGCGGTCAACGACGAGGCGGTGAACGTCGAATCCAAGACCCGCATCGCCGAGCTCGAATCGGCGGTGGACCTGGCGCGCAAGAAGAGCGAGCTGGCCGCGCTCGGCCGCACCCGCGCCGCCGAACAGGCCGCTTACGCGCAACTGCAGGCGCGCGAACAGCGCCAGCGCAGCGTGCTCTACGGCCTGCTCGCCGCACTGCTGGCGCTGGCCGGGTTCTTCCTGCTCAAGGTGCGCGAAGGCCGCGTGCGCCGGCGCATCAACGCCGAACTGGCGCGCAAGAACGACGAGATCCAGACCCAGCACCGCGAACTGGAACAGCTCACCGCCACTATCCGCCGCCAGAGCGAAGAGGACGCCCTTACCGGCCTGCGCAACCGCCGCTACGTCACCGCCTGGTTGCAGGCACGCGAGGCCGCGGCGACGCCCGAGCGCACGCAGGAGCCGCTGCTGATCGCGCTGCTGGATATCGACCACTTCAAGCGCGTCAACGACCTGCACGGCCACGAAGGCGGCGACCACGCCCTGATGCATCTGGGCGACTTGTTGCGCGAGTGCGCACGCAGCTCGGACATCATCGCCCGCTGGGGCGGCGAAGAATTCCTGTGGATCTGCCCCGGCGGCACCCTGGCCGACGCCCCGCGCCTGTTCCGCCGCCTGCGCGAACGCCTGCAGGCCGACCCGCTGCTGCGCCCGAGCGGCCGCATCGCCCTCACTGTATCGATGGGCGTCAGCCTGTTCCCCGCCCACCCCGGCGGCGACTGGCCGCTGAGCCTGCGCATCGCCGACGCCGCGCTTTACCGCGCCAAGCATGCCGGCCGCGATCGGTGGGTGGGGTTGACGTTGGAAGGTGGGGCGACTGACCTCGGCGCCGATGTGTCGCTGGAGGCGCTGGAGGCAGAGGGGCGGTTGCGGCAGAGCGGGGGTGGCGGCGATGGGGTGGTGTTTGTGGTGGGGCAGGGGGTGGCTTGAGGAATTGGCCTGGCGATTCGAGTGGCGCCCACACGAGTTGGTTCTTGGTTGAAGACATTGCGTCCGCCTGTCATCATGCGTTGCAATTGCAACGCATGAGGTGTCGCATGAAGTCAGCATCCCTACCTTCGCTCCGGGTCGATCCTGCGCTGCGCGAGGCCGCCGAGGCGGTGCTGCAAAAGGGCGAAACCCTGTCCAGCTTCGTCGAGCAGTCCGTGCGCGCCCAAGTTCAGCTGCGACAGCAGCAGGACGCGTTTATCGCGCGCGGCCTGGCATCGCGCGATAGCGCCCGGCAGTCGGGCCGCTACATCGACGCGAAAGACGTGCTGGCTGGGCTGCAGTCCCGGCTGGATGCGGCCCAGAAGGGCTAAGGCAGCGTGGGATTCACCGTCCGCTTCACGGAGGAAGCGCGCGAAGACCTCTCGCGCCTCTACGACTGGCTGCTGCAACGCGCAGAGGGCGATTTCACCGTGGCCGAGCATGCGCTGCAGGCCATCCGAGACGGCATCACCGTGCTTGAACTTGCGCCGTTGAGCTGCCGCAAGGCAGGCCCAGGGGATCCATTTCTGCGCGAGTTGGTGATCGGCTTTGGCGCCAGCGGCTATGTGCTGCTGTTCGAGATCGAGGACAGCCAATGCGTCACGGTGCTGGCGGTTCGGCATCAGCGCGAAGACGACTATCACTGACTTACGTGGCGGGCTGTGCGTTACCGACCTGCTACTTATTGAAGACGCTGAGAACCGAAGATATGAGCCCGCAGATGCCTTCGCTTCGACAAAGCGAGTGCGAGGCAAAGCGTGGCCGGAATCTCGCAAGGCGTGAAGGCGGCTATCATGCCCGCGCCCCGCGCCAATACACCGGAGACATGGAGAGCCGATGGCCAACATCACCAAGCGCCGCAAAGGCGAACTGATCCGCATGCTGTTCCAGATCCTCAAGGCGCAGCCGGAGGGGATGCGGGCCAGCGATGCGCTGGAGGTGCTGGCGAAGCAGGTCACGATGACCGAGTACGAGGCAGGGGACTACCAGACCGGCGGCCGCCGCTTCGAGAAGATCGTGCGCTTCAGCACCGTGGCGCCGGTGAAGGCCGGTTGGATGGTCAAGGACAAGGGCATCTGGACCCTGACGCCCGATGGCGAAGCTGCCTTGCAGGCCTATCCCGACCCCGAGCAATTCACCCGTGCGGTCGGCCAGCTCTACCGCAAATGGAAGAGCGCCCAGCCGGACCCCGTGGAGGACGACGAAGGCGAGGAAGAACTCGGTGAAGGCTCGGCCACCATCACCCTGGAAGAAGCCGAGGAGATGGCATGGACCGAGGTCGAGGCATACCTGGCGGCGATGCCGCCGTACGATTTCCAGGAACTGGTCGGCTCGCTATTGAAGGCGATGGGCTACCACGTCGCCTGGATCGCCCCGCCCGGCAAGGACGGCGGCACCGACATCATCGCCTACAACGACCCGCTCGGCACCCGGCCGCCGCGCATCAAGGTGCAGGTCAAGCGCAACGCGAACTCTCCGCGCATCGACGTGATGGGCCTGCGCAGCTTCATGGCCGTGCTCGGCGAGGGCGACGTGGGCCTGTTCGTGGCCTTGTCCGGTTTCACCAAGGATGCGGACTACGAGGCGCGGCAGTCGCATCGCCGCATCAGCCTGATCGATGCGCGCAAGCTGCTGAGCTTGTGGACGACGCACTATGCCCAGCTCGACGACATCGCCCGCGCGCGTTTGCCGCTCAAGCCGGTGTGGTTTCTTGCTGGGGGTGAGTGATTGGTTGATGCTGCAGACATTTCGATTTGTCGCTTGAAATAGCATCTTTGCTAAGTCAGTATTCGCTATTCGCGAATAGCGAATACGAGCCGTGGACCTGAAACCCCAAGAACTGCTGGTGCTGCTGAAGGTTTGTGCCCATCCGGAGCGAAAGTTCACCTTCGCTGCGCTTGCGCAGGAGTTGTTCATGAGCGCGGCGGAGGTCCACGCTAGCGTCAAGCGGGCCACGGCTGCCGGATTGGTGAACGAACGGGGCAGGGGGGACTGGCTGCCGATCCACTCGGCGTTGCAGGAGTTCCTAGTTCATGGCGCCCGTTACGCGTTCCCAGCCGAGATTGGTTCGGTCAAGCGGGGTGTGCCGACTGCGCACGGTGCCGAGCCACTTGCGAGCCTAACGCATGTTTCGGATGACACGCCTGTATGGGCGCATCCCAAAGGCTCGGCCAAAGGCCCGTCGGTCTCGCCGATCTATCGCACTGCGCCGCAGGCGGCGCTTGCCGATCGAGCGTTGTACCGTCTGCTGGCCGTCTTGGATGCATTGCGGATCGGGCGGGTTCGGGAGCGAGAACTTGCCATCCAGATCCTGTCCGACACGCTGAAGCTGCTTGATGCAGCGGCCTGATTCCAGCCTGCCGCATCTTGATGTGATCACCGAAGTGTTATGGGAAAGACGATGAGCGACTGCCCCAGCGAAATGCTCAATATTGAGGAGCTAGCAGCCAATTTGAATGCAGGCGAGCACTTGGTCTATCGTCGTGTGGCGAGCAGAAAGCTCGCAGCCGTCAAATTGAGAGGGGTGTGGCGCTTCCGGCGCGGCGATCTGGATCAGTGGATCGTCAGCCGCATGGACAAGGCGATGGCGGATGATGACGGGGAGGCTGAATGATCATCAGCGCTGCCGCCCTTCAATCCAAGGCGAACCCGCAACAGCTTGAGGCCATCCTTGCCACCGATGGCCCGGTGCTCATCATCGCTGGGCCTGGTTCCGGCAAGACTTTCACGTTGGTCGAGCGCATCGTCTACCTTGTAACGCAGAAAAGCGTCGCACCGGAGTCGCTGTTCGTCGTCACTTTCACCGACAAGGCAGCGCGCGAGCTGACCACGCGTATCTCGAACCGTCTGACCGAGATGGGCATCAAGTTCAACCTGAATGAGATGTACCTGGGCACTTTCCACTCCATCTGTCTCCGGCTGCTGGAGGACTTCCGCGAGTTCACTCGGCTCAAGCGCAGCTTTACGCTGTTCGACCAGTTCGACCAGCAATACTTCCTGTACCAGCGCATCAAGGACTTCCGCGAATTGCCCGACGCTCAACTTGTCATGGGCGACGACCAGTCGGGGCGCTGGGCGCAGTCGGAAAACCTGCTCAAGTGGCTCAACAAGGTCAGTGAAGAGGCGCTCGACGCCGCCACGCTGGCAGCGGCCTCAGAGACAGAAATCCGCGCTCTGGCTGCGTGCTTCGCCAAGTACCAGGAGCTGCTGCACGAGAACAACTCGCTCGACTTCTCGGGCATCCAGTACGAGGCGTTGCAACTGCTGAAGAAACACCCCGAAGTGCTGGCGCAGGTACGCGAAAAGCTGTCATATCTGATGGTGGATGAATATCAGGACACCAACACCATTCAGGAGCACATCCTGCTGCTCCTCGCGGGCGAGAAGAAGAATCTTTGCGTGGTGGGCGATGACGACCAGGGCTTATACCGCTTTCGCGGAGCCACCATCCGCAATATTCTGGAGTTCCCTGCGCTGTTCGACGGTGGCCAGTGCAAGCAGGTCAAGCTGACCGTCAATTACCGCTCGCACCCGGACATCATCCGCTTCTACAACGAGTGGATGAAGGAGCAGATGTGGGACGACGGCACACGTGCCTTCCGCTTCGCCAAGCAGATGCTGCCGCGCGAGGGCGACTTCCCTGACATGCCCACAGCGGTTCGGCTGGCCGCCAGCGACGCCAAGGGCGAGACCACCAACTGGCATGCCGAGGTGCTGGCTTTCCTCAATGGGCTCAAGGCGTCGGGCAAGCTTACGGACTGGAATCAGGTGGCTTTCCTGTTCCGCTCGGTGAAGAACGACAAGGTAGTGGCGCTGGCGCGCTTTCTAGAAACCGAGGGTGTACCCGTGTTCTCGCCCCGATCAAACATGTTCTTCGAGCGCGAGGAGATCCGTCTGATGATCGGAGCACTGATCTTCCTGTTCCCGCAGTTCCCCAAGGTGCGGGCATGGGCAGAAGGCGTCCAGCTAGACATCTGGGAGTACTACGACCAGCTCTGCTTCAAGCTCTTCACCGACGAGCTGCGTAAACCGGAGAACAAGCCGCTGCTGGATTGGGCGCGCCCTTTAGCCAAACGGCACGCCATACTCACGCAGAACACCGACTACGCCTTCTCCGGCCTGTTTTACCAACTGCTCAAGTTTCCGCTATTCTCGCGCTTTCTCACCGAAGAAGCTGCGCAAGGCGTTGACAAGGGGCGCGCGGCACGCAACCTTGGTACCTTCTCCAAGCTTCTCACCAAGTTCGAGTACCTGCATTTCGTCAGCGTATTGAACCCGGAGTGGCTGGAGAAGAACATCCGCGACCTGTTCAACCAGTTCCTGCGCTTTCTTCAGGATGGCGGCATCGGCGAGTACGAGAACGAATCCGAGTACGCGCCCAAGGGCTGCGTGTCGTTCCTCACCATCCACCAGTCGAAGGGGCTGGAGTTCCCGATCGTCGTCTGCGGCTCGCTGGAAGCAGTACCGCGCAAGCAGTACGGCGCACTCGACGTGCTGCTGGAGGATGGCGGCTACCTCTCGAAGGAGCGCTTCGAGCCGCTCGACCACATCAAGAACTTCGACTTTTCGCGGTTATTCTACACAGCCTTCTCGCGCGCGCAGAACCTGCTGGTGTTGGCGGCGCAGGAAAAGCAAGGCCGGGGAAAATCGCCCTCGAAGTATTTCGAGCGCCTGTTCTACGAGGTGCCGAACTGGCGTGATGTCGATCTGTCGGCGCTGACCTATGAGTCGGTCAAGCAGATCAATCTCAAGCGCGAATACTCGTTCACGTCTGACATCACCGTGTTCGAGAACTGCGCCGAGCAGTACCGCTTCTTCAAGGAACTGGAGTTCGCCGCCATCCGCGAAAGCCCGATGCTTTTCGGTACCTTAGTGCATCAAACTATCGAGGACATCCACAAGACTGTGCTGCGCGGCGAGGAAGGCAGCATCACCCTCGACAGCATCAAAAGCTGGTTCGCGGTCAACTACGCCGTGTTGTCAAAGAAGGAGCGCGTGTACCTTGCGCCCAGCTCGCAGCAGGCGGCTTTGCTGCATGTGCTTCGGTACTACGAGCGCGAGAACGGAAATTGGGATCGCATCAGGGAGGCGGAGGTGGAGATTTCGCTGGTCAAGGACCGGTACATCCTCAAGGGTAGCGTCGACCTGATTCGCGGCGAGCACGACACGGTCGAGATCATCGACTTCAAATCAGAGAAGAAGCCCGACATGGAGAAGGATCGGGATCGGCTGCGCCGGTATCAAAGCCAGTTGGAGGTGTACGCCCATCTGGTCGAGGAGCGCACCGGGCATAAGGTCAGCCGTATGCACCTCTACTACACCGGCGAGGACAGTGCGAACCCTTACGTCTCCTTCAGCAAAGACGACCGCGCCATCGGCAAAACCATCGCGCGCTTCGACGACATCGTGGCGCGCATCGAGCGTCAGGACTACGGCATCACCTCGCGCCCGGCGAAGCTGTGTCAGAACTGTGATATGCGCGCCTACTGCGATAGCAAGAACTGGAAATTCAGGAATAGCGATTGATGAGCAAGAGCACACACTTGCAGGAAAGCCTGCAACTGGCTACAGCCGATGGCGGCACCGCCAACGTTGAGAAATATGAGTTCGAACCGATCAAGGGCTACCCGATGCTGAACTGGCGCGGCAAGCGCCCGTTTACCTCGACGCACTACTACCCGGCACAGTTGAAAGAAGTCCACGGGGAGGAAGTGGATGGCTGGCGCAACAAGATCTTCTGGGGTGACAACCTTCAGGTGATGAGCCATCTGTTGAAGTTATATCGGGGAAAAATCAAGCTCATCTACATTGATCCACCATTTGACTCGGGTGCTGATTATAAGATGCGCATCAGCCTGCGTGGTCAGATGGTCAATGGTGACAACGCATTCTTCGAGGAGAAGCAGTACACCGATTTGTGGACTAACGACGAGTACCTTCAGTTCATGTTCGAACGCCTAGTTTTGCTTAAAGAACTTTTGGCGGAGGATGGTACGTTCTATTTGCATTGTGACCCAACTCGAGGGCATTACATCAAGATCCTTCTTGATGATGTCTTCGGTCATTCCAAATTTCGGAATGAAGTTGTTTGGACATATAGCGGTGGCGCAGTTCCCGACACCGATTTCCCTCGAAAGCACGATACGATCTTTAGATATTCGAAAGGGGCGACGTGGACTTTCAATACCGTCTATCGACCTTATAACGAACTCACGGCAAAGCGGATGCAGTCGATTCACAAGGGGGTGAAAGTTGATGTGGATCGGGGTACCCCGATAACTGATTGGTGGACTGACATCAAGGTTCCAACAGGCCCGAGGAATCAGGAGAAATCAGGCTACCCGACCCAGAAGCCCCTAGCTCTTTTGGAGCGGATCATTTCCGTTTCATCCAATCCAGGTGATATTGTGCTTGACGTTTTTGCTGGCTCTGGGACGGCGCTTATCGCAGCGCAAAAACTTGGCCGGCGATTCATCGGAGCAGACATTAATCTTGCTGCCATTCAAACGACGACAAAACGTCTCCTGAATGCAGCAAGTCCAACGCAGCTCAATTTGGAGGAAGAGGAAGCTGCTTCGGGCGGCGATGGTTGTGGTTTTGAAATTTTCAACGTCAACCACTACGATATTTTCCGTAATCCGGCTCAGGCTAAAGAACTGTTGATTGAAGCTCTGGAAATCCAGACGTTGGAGTTTAGCACCGTGTTTGACGGCGAAAAGGACGGGCGCATGGTCAAGATCATGCCCGTCAACCGCATCGCCACGCGAGCTGACCTGAACGAATTGATCCACAACTTCGACCAGAAAGCATGGCAGCACCGGCACAACGAGCACCCGAACCGACCAGTCGAGAAGATCACCCTCGTCTGCATGGGCCACGAGCCCACCTTGCGGGCGGAGCTGGAACTAGCCGCCAAGCCTTTCAAAATCGACGTGGAGGTGGTGGACATCCTGCGCGACAAGGCCGATCTGGAATTCAAACGCGATTCTCAGGCCAAGGTGTCCATCAAGAATGGCGAGCTGGTCATCGATAAGTTCTATCCGATGAACCTGCTGCAAAAGCTCTCCCTGCAGAAAGAAGCGGTCGCCGACTGGAAGGAGCTGGCCGAGTCCGTGCTTATCGACTGGAACTATGACGGTGCGGTGCTGCAACCGGCAGTGGTTGACATTCCGGGCAAGAGCCAGCTGGTCAAGGGCGCGTACAAGGTGCCCGATGATGCGGGCACCATCCGCGTTAAGATCACCGACCTGCTATCAGAGTCGTGGGAAGGGAGCGTAGCGAATGGCGACTAAAAGCGCAGCCAAATCAGTGGGCGCGTCGCTTGACTTCGCCTTCTTTCAGTTTCTCTGGCAGTTTTATCAGGCTAATCGGGGTGCAGTCCGCCAACACTACAAAGAGCTGACGCGTAAGTTCCTTGACTTCAATAATCCGGATCGCAACCCGAAGGCTTTTTTGCGCGAGCCACAGTTCGAGGCGCTAGAAACCTACGTCTTCCTGAAGGAGTTTCTCGGAAACGCCAAGGTTGAGGAAGTCTTTCAGCAGTGGTTCGAGAGGCAAGGCCGCTTTGCCGATCGCGCCGAGGGCGGCGTGGTATCTGGCAGTACGGGCCAAGTTGGTCTGTTCGACAAGATCACGCAAGATCAATATAAGGCAGTGTTCGCGGCTATGCGCAAGAACTCGCGTGCCTACCCTAACTATATCTTTGCGTTAACGATGGGCACCGGCAAAACCATCCTGATGGCGACATGCATCTTCTACGAGTTCCTGCTAGGCAACAAATTCGAGAAGGACGCACGCTACTGCCATAATGCGCTGGTGTTCGCGCCCGACAAAACCGTGCTGCAATCGCTGAAGGAGATCGAGGCGCTTGACCTTACCCGCGTGGTGCCGCCGGAGTATGTTAACTTCCTGACCACGCACCTGCGATTCCACTACCTCGAAGACGCCGGCACCTCGCTGGACACGCTAGATCGCTCACGCTTCAACATCATCGTCTCAAATACCCAGAAGATCATCCTCAAGCGCCAGCGCAAGGAGAAGACTCCTGTTGACAAGCTGTTCGCCGCGAAAAAAGAGACGCTTTCGGCCAGCGGCGTCTATGCCGACGCCGCCGATCTCTACAACTTCGACCAGCCGGAAGAAGAGGGCGAACTAACTACCAACCAACGTTTCGAGAAACTGCGCCGGCTGGAGCAGCTGGGCATCTATGTGGACGAGGCGCATCACGCCTTCGGCAAGGCGCTGGCCAAAGACATGGGCGTTGGCGCAAAGGAAACCGACACCAGCCTGCGCACTACCATAGACATCCTCGCCGCGAGCCTGAGCGCGGCTGGCACGCGCGTGGTGGCCTGCTACAACTACACGGGCACGCCCTATGTCGGGCGTGAGGTGTTGCCGGAAGTAGTGTACGCATACGGCCTGAAGGAAGCCATAGACAAGGGCTTCCTTAAGAAAGTGACGCTGCATGGTTACGCCAACACGCGCACCGATGAGTTTGTGGACATCGCCATCGAGAGCTTTCTGAAAGAATCGGGGGGGCTGCGCCCGGAGGGATTGCTGCCCAAGCTAGCCTTCTTTGCGGCCACCATCGACGAGCTGACTGGCGAGCTGCGCCCAGCGGTGGAGCGTGCGCTGCTCAAGCGCGGTCTTCCGATCTCGCGCATCCTGGTCAACGTGGGCGACGACAAGCTCACCACCAATGACGACATCCGCGAGTTCAACCGTCTCGATACCGAGAGCTCGGAAAAGCAGTTCATCCTGCTGGTCAACAAGGGGCGTGAGGGCTGGAACTGCCGCTCCCTGTTCGGCGTGGGCCTGTTCCGTGAGCCGAAGTCCAAGGTGTTCGTGCTGCAAGCCACCATGCGCTGCCTGCGCGCCATCGGGCAAGCCCAGCACACGGGCCACGTTTTCCTCTCCCACAGCAACCTCAGCACCCTAAACGAAGAGCTGCTACAAAACTTCCACATCAGCGCCGACGAACTGCAAAAGGTAGCCAAGGACAAAGAGCGAGTTGAAATTCGCGTGGTTGAGCCCCCGGTCAAGATAAAGCTGGTGCGTGTGCGCAAGCAGTACCAGATGCGTGAAAAAGCGCTCGCGCATGGCCAAGCCTTAGGGCTTGATCGCACCAACAAGGAGGCATGGGGTGCGCTGGTCGAGAAGTACCGCCTTATCGAAACGCAGCAGGACGGGCTGACGGCCGCTGACGCGGCCCGCGCTTCGGGTAGCCGTACTTTCGACCTAACCGACCGGCGCGAGAAGCGCACGTTTTCCCCGCTGACGCTAGTTGCCGAAGTGTCGCGCTACCTCAATCGCACCCCACTAGAGATCGAGGAGCTGCTCGATGCCACGAAGGAAGGCACCGACGAACTCGTGGCCATCACCAATGAGTTCAACGAACTGCTCTACGACGAGATCATCCCGCGCTTGTTCCGTCAACTCTACGAACTAGACGAGTCGCAACAAACTGAGGAGCACGAGGTCGATCTGATCAAGTTGCCCCCGAGCGGCTATTACGAGGTGTCGGCAGCTAAGGACAAGATCGTCCGAATGCACGACGCTCGCATCAACGACGAAGAGCGCGCCAAGAGCTTCCACCTCGATACTTACTGTTTCGATTCTGGCTCGGAGAGTTGGTTGTTCTGGGATCTGCTCCGTGAGCGACGGGTGAAGAAGATTTACTTCACCGGAATGCTTACCCATGGGCAGTCCGACTTCTTCATTCAGTACATTGATCCAGACTCGCGCTCGGTGCGTAGTTACTATCCAGATTTCATTTTTCAGCGGGAGGAGGTAGACGGTAGCATGAAGTTTGTCATCGTCGAGGTCAAAAATGACTCTCAGATCGAAGACGCGGTGGTGCAAGCCAAGAAGGACTTTGCTCAGCAGATCGCAGTGGCCAGCGGCATGGAGTACCGCATCTTAAAGTCATCAGATGCGGACAGGCGAAACTTTCGAATGCTGCTGTAAATGGTTGGAAAATAAAATGGCGATGGCGAGTCAGAGAGCAATGGTGGGTGTAGCCGGCGCGACATGAATATCTGTTGCGCAAAGTTGTAGCTGGACGCTGCCTTCGTGTGCCATCACGTTGAATTCATGTGGTAGCGGCGTGTGACTAGGATTGATAGGAGGAGAGGCGGCTTCGGTCTCGGTCGGTCTACCGCTTTGTGCCTGAATAATGCTCTCTTTGTTGGCGGTGGAAGACGTGAATCACTGTTTGAGATTGACGGTAAACCCCCACTGTTTTTCTGCTTCGCCAAGCCCGCTCAGGATTAACTCGATGCGCTTTGAAGTCTGCTCGAACCGATGCAGGTGGCGGTCAAGGCTTACGGCGGCGTGCACTATCGGTAGGTCTGCATGGCAGATTCTTTGGAGTAATGCGTGTACAGCTCTGACTTGCGCCGATTGCCGTTTGCCATTTGATATAACGGGCTAATAACGCGACTTGACGCGTCGTGTCGTTGGTAGCAAGATCGCCTCACGGAGCCTAGAAACTCCGCTTACAGCGGTACCCACCTCCGACAAGCCGGTGGGTTTTTTGTGCCTGCATGCTTTGTGGGTGCATGCCGACGCGATCTCTGCGTCGGGAGGGCGG
Source organism: Xanthomonas sp. NCPPB 3174 (assembly GCF_056725205.1). Taxonomy (NCBI): domain Bacteria; kingdom Pseudomonadati; phylum Pseudomonadota; class Gammaproteobacteria; order Lysobacterales; family Lysobacteraceae; genus Xanthomonas; species Xanthomonas sp. NCPPB 3174. Next base: position 1,146,493 of record NZ_CM161517.1, read on the forward strand.
TGAATACAACACCCGCGAGGGGAATAAGCCCGCCGGCTGTAAGCGGTTTCTAGCCTCCCGACTTCCCGTCCGCCATGGCGGCGGACGGCCACTTCATGGATGGAGGCGGCGGCGATGTCGGACGGCAACGTGGATTTCGAAGCGACAGGTTATTTTCTGCCGGAGGAGAGTCAGTTCCGGCTGGTGCGGTTGGGCGAGCACATCCGGTTCCTGGCGAGGCTGGCCCGCCCGCGCAGTGCGGACGAGGAGCGCGAGATCGCGGCGATCGCGCGGACCGGCGAGTTGTCGGCGTGCATGGAGCTACTGGCCGAGCAGGTGGAGATGGTGCTGCGCGAGATCTCGTGGCCGGGGTTGCAGCAGTCGTCTTATGCGCCGCGGACACGTCGATAGCGAGTCTGTACAGGTTTTTTATGTTGCGTTGGTGCCTCGCCCACCACAGTCAGTTCAGAGCGCGTGCGCCATCGGCCGTATCAGCTGTTCCTGTTCGCCCGTTGAGTGATACCGCAGTGCCTCGGTGCGTTCCGGCGAGAGCATGCGGTTGTCGATGCCCGGTTCGAGGCGTCCGGGGAAGCGCTGCACGGGCACGTCCATCAGTTCGCCGAAGGTGCGGTAGGCGGAGTTGCTGTTGACGGTTTCGCCGAAGACCTTGAAGCCGTAGTTCGGATAGTCGCGGTCCTGTGCGTTGAGTTCCGGCACGGCGCGCACCGCGGTATTCCAGCGCTCCAGGATTTCGTGCTTGTCGCCTGTGGCCACCGTGCGCGCCGGCTGGTCGTCGCGGATGTAGGTGGTGCTGTCGACCTTCTCGCCGATGGAGCGGGCAAAGGCAGGATCGTGCGGGTGGTGCCAGGCGCGCAGCGAGTGCCGGGTGGCGTCGGTGCCGATGGGGATGGCCTGGCCGGTCTGGCGATCGGTGGCCAGGCCGTGCAGTTCCGCCACGGCCTTGCCGTGTTCGTCGCGCAGTACCCAGAAGGCGTGGCCGGCGATGCCGATGACACCGAGCGAGCGGGCTTCGATGGCGTAATTGGGCATGGTCGTGTCCTTCCTTGGTCGCTGTGATGGCGCGGGGATCAGAACCGCCGTGTCCTATTCGGGCTCAATGCGGTTGCGTGGCGACGCAGCGAACCAGTGCGGTCTTGAGATCCTGCATCGCCTGGTCGACGCCCAGGTCGACGAAATAGGCGCCGGCGCCCTTGAGGGCGAGTTTGGCCTGGCTCGCGCCCGGCGGCCGCTCCAGGCGCAGGCGAAAGCCGCTGCGGTTCGTTTCGGGGAAGTAACCCGATTCCAGGATGCCTTTGGCCGGATCTTCGCGGGTGACCTTGGGCCAGGAACTGCTGGTCTCCGACAGGGTGGCGATGCTGGATTCGGCGCAGTCGAACAGGCGCTGGTTGGGCAGGTCGGCCGGGATGCTCAGCACCGCCGAAGCCATGGGCGTCTTGCGGGCGGCGGCGGGCATGCTGCAGGCGCTGGCGACCAGCGCCAGGCCGGCGAATTGGGCGATGCGGTGCCATGCCGTCATGAGGACGTTCCTTGCGTGGGCGGTGGCGAGCTTCCTGCTCGGCGCATGCTGCCGGATGCGCTGGATGTTGCTGCGCGGTCAGCGCCGCGCGCGGCGCCAGGCGATCAGGGCCACGGCGGCCAGGGCGGCGACGGTGCCGACCGCGGCCACCTGCGCCGCGCGCTTGGCGCGTTGTTCGCGAAGGCGCAGCGCTTCCGCGTCGGCGTCGTCGGCAGACAGCGGCGAGCGGTACACGCTGTGCGCGGCGGCGCGGCCGGAGATGGCGGCACGGCGCGCGGGCGGGGTCGGGGCGCTGTCGGTGGCGGTGTCGTCCACGGCGTGGACGGTGTCGGTGATCATGGTGGGTTGCATCCTCGGCGCTGCGTTCATGCGTGTCTGTCGATCGAGCGGTCGGTTGGTGGCTGACGCCCTATCTTTCCAAGCGCCACGTTAACGCGGCGCGGGGGAAAAGTAATGTGCAGACGCCCGGGTCCCGCTGGCGTTGGCTCAGCCGACCTGGCGGACCATCAGCAACACGCGGCTGCCGTAGGAATCGGCTTCCTGCACGGGCTGCCAGCCGTGGCGGGCGTACAGGCCGCCGTCCAGATGCTCGGTCTGCAGGTGCAGGGCGCCCAGGCTGAGGTCCGCGGCGTCGGCGAGGGCATGGGCGAGCAGGCGACCGGCGATGCCGCGTCCGCGGTAGGGATCGGCGACGTACATGCCGCCCAACCAGTACGGGTATTGCGGGAAGGCGTCCATTTCCCGGTATTTCAGCTGCACGGCGGCGATCAGGTCAGGGCCGTCGAAGGCCGCCAGCACGCGCGGCAGGCCGTGCGCATCCGGTGCGCGCTGGAGCTGGCGCAGTTCGTCGTCCAGCGAGAAACCGGCCTCGCGGCCCCAGGCCGCGTGGTACCAGGCGGCGATCTGCGGCAGTTCCGGGGCGTGCTGGTCGAGATGACGGACGTCCATGTGCGGGCGTTGCGGTGATAGGAGAGCAGGCAAGTGTAAGCGGGGAAGGAGCTTCGACCAGGGCAGGGCGACATGGCGGCCCGCGTCCATGCGATCTGTCGGCCGATCACGCAGGCAACGCTTGCACGCGCGGCTCGAACGGCGGCCTTGGCTACGCGCGTCTCCACGCGCTCACGTCGGCAAGTTTGGCGATAATGCCGGCCTGTTCCGTCAGGATCGCCGCATGACCGCTCTCACCGAACGTTACGCGCGCGCCGTGGATTATGCGCGCATCGCCCACGCCGGCCAGTTCCGCAAGGGCGGCACGGTGCCATATCTGAGTCATGTGCTGGGCGTGTCGACGCTGGTGCTGGAGGCCGGCGGCGACGAGGACCAGGCGATCGCGGCGCTGCTGCACGACGTGGTGGAGGATTGCGGCGCCGGGCACGAGGCGGTGATCCGCGCGCAATTTGGCGAGGCGGTGGCGGACATGGTGATGGCCTGTACCGACGCCACGGCCGAGCGCAAGGCGGTGCCGGCAGACGTGCCCGCCAAGCGCCGCGACTGGCGCATCCGTAAGCAGGCCTATCTGGCGCATCTGGCCGAGGCCCCGGACGCGGTGCTGCTGGTGTCGGCCTGCGACAAGCTCTACAACGCGCGCAGCATCGTCGCCGACCTGGAAGACCCCGACGTCGGTGCCGCGGTGTTCGAGCGCTTCACCGCCGGCCGCGACGGCACGCTGTGGTACTACCAGGCGCTGCATGCGATCTATGCCGAACGCGGCGTGGCGGTGCTGCGCGCTTTCGACAGCGCGGTGATGCGGATGCAGGCGCTGGCCACGCGTGCCGAAGATGCCGATACGCTGACGGCGCCCGCGTTGAGCTGAGACTTGCGTCGCCGGCGACGGTGCGCCTTCGCCGACGACCGAGCGCGCTGCAGCGCGATGGCCGCGACACGCCCATGGCGGCCGACCGGCTAAGCTTGCGCGCTCCTTCGCGTTGCCGGTCCTGCCCATGTCCACGCCTCCCGCTTTCGCCGCTTCCGGCTTCGTGCGCGTCCGCGGTGCGCGCGAGCACAACCTCAAGGACGTGGACGTGGAACTGCCGCGCGATGCGCTGGTGGTGTTCACCGGCGTGTCAGGTTCGGGCAAGTCGTCGCTGGCGTTCGGCACGCTGTTCGCCGAGGCGCAGCGGCGTTATCTGGATTCGATCTCGCCGTATGCGCGGCGCCTGATCGACCAGGCCGGCGTGGCCGACGTCGACGCCATCGATGGCCTGCCGCCGGCGGTGGCGCTGCAGCAGCATCGCGGCGCGCCAAGTACGCGCTCGTCGGTCGGCAGCGTCACCACCATCTCCAATTCCTTGCGCATGCTGTATTCGCGTGCCGGCACCTATCCGCCCGGGCACGGCATCATCCATGCCGACGGCTTCTCGCCGAACACGCCGGCCGGCGCCTGCCCCACCTGCCACGGGCTGGGCCGCATCTACGACGCCACCGAGGCGTCGATGGTGCCGGACCGTTCGCTGAGCATCCGCGAGCGGGCGGTGGCGGCGTGGCCGCCGGCCTGGCACGGGCAGAACCTGCGCGACATCCTCACCGCGCTCGGCCACGATGTCGACGTGCCGTGGGCGAAACTGCCGAAGAAGACCCGCGACTGGATCCTGTACACCGACGAACAGCCGACCGTGCCGGTGTATCCCGGCTTCAGCCTGGCCGAAACCCAGCGCGCGCTCAAGCGCAAGCAAGAGCCGGCGTACATGGGCACCTTCAGCAGCGCGCGCCGCTACGTGCTCCACACCTTCGCCACCACGCAGAGCGCGCTGATCAAGAAGCGCGTGGCGCAGTACCTGATCAGCACTGCGTGCCCCAGTTGCGACGGCAAGCGCCTGCGCCGCGAGGCGCTGTCGGTGACCTTCGCCGGGCTGGACATCGGCGAGCTGTCGCAGCGCCCGCTCGGCGAGGTGGCAGAGCTGCTGCGTTCCGCGGCCGAGGGACGCCTGCAAGGCCGCTCGCGGCATCCGGAACAGGCGCTGGCCGCGCAGCGCATCGCCCAGGATCTGCTGGCGCGGATCCAGGTGGTGGAGGCGCTGGGCCTGGGCTATCTGACCCTGGAGCGCAGCACGCCGACGCTGTCGCCCGGCGAACTGCAGCGGCTGCGCCTGGCCACGCAGATCCGCTCGCAGCTGTTCGGCGTGGTCTACGTGATGGACGAGCCGTCGGCGGGCCTGCATCCGGCCGACACGCAGGCGCTGCTGGGTGCGCTGGACCAACTCAAGGGCGCGGGCAATTCGCTGTTCGTGGTCGAGCACGAGATCGACGTGATCCGCCACGCCGACTGGATCGTCGATGTCGGCCCGGGGGCTGGCGAGCATGGCGGGCAGGTGCTGTACAGCGGGCCGCCGGCCGGACTGGCGCAGGTCAAGGCCTCGTCCACGCGCCGCTATCTGTTCGCCGAACCGCAGGCTGCTGCGCAGGCGCCGCGAACGCCCGAGGCCTGGCTGCAGTTGCGCGAGGTCAGCCGCAACAACGTGGTCGCGCTGGACGTCGACATCCCATTGGGCGTGTTCACCACCGTCACCGGCGTGTCCGGCTCGGGCAAGTCCTCGCTGGTCAGCCAGGCGCTGGTGGAATTGCTGGGCACGCAATTGGGCCAGGCGCCGGCGGAGGCGGAGGAGGAACTGGATCCGCTGGAGCGCGGTGCGCGCCTCGCCACCGATGGCTACATCGCCGACGGCCTGCAGCATGTGCGGCGGCTGGTGCAGGTGGACCAGGCGCCGATCGGGCGTACGCCGCGCTCCAACCTCGCCACCTACACCGGCTTGTTCGACCACGTGCGCAAGCGCTTTGCGGCCACGCCGGCGGCGCGCAAGCGCAAGTACGATGCCGGGCGCTTTTCCTTCAACGTGGCTAAGGGCCGCTGCGAGACGTGCGAAGGCGAGGGCGCGGTGAGCGTGGAACTGCTGTTCATGCCCAGCGTGTATGCGCCGTGCCCGACCTGCCATGGCGCGCGCTACAACGCCAAGACGCTGGAGATCGAACTGCGCGGCCAGAACATCGCCCAGGTGCTGCGCATGACCGTGGCGCAGGCGCTGGACTTCTTTGCCGACGATGCGGCGATCGCGCGGCCGCTGCAGGTGCTGGTGGAGGTGGGCCTGGGCTATCTGCGGCTGGGCCAGCCGGCCACCGAGCTGTCCGGTGGCGAGGCGCAGCGCATCAAGCTGGCCAGCGAGCTGCAGCGTGCGCAGCGCCGCGGCACCGTGTACGTGCTGGACGAACCCACCACCGGCCTGCACCCGGCCGACGTGGACACGCTGTTGCGGCAATTGCACGGGCTGGTGGAGGCGGGCAACACCGTGGTGGCGGTGGAGCACGACATGCGCGTGGCCGCGGCCAGCGACTGGATCATCGACATGGGGCCGGGTGCGGGCGGGGCAGGCGGCAAGGTCGTGGCGGCGGGCGTGCCAGCTTTGGTGGCGCGACAGGCCGACAGTCGAACCGCGCCGTTCCTGGCAGCGGAGTTGGCAGGGTGATCGGGCTGCTGCAGTGAGCGCCTGTCGCCTGATGTAAATCCCACGTAGGAGCGGCTTCAGCTGCGACGGGCATCTCCGGGAATGCCTGTCGCGGCTGAAGCCGCTCCTACGACGGTCGACGAGCCCGCCCGCGCGCCTGGGGCGTGCGGCGCGGCGGCCGACGAGGGCTACTGGTCGTCCAGGCCGACGTTCTGCGCCGCGCTGGCCGGCGGTACGTAGATCCGTTCGTGCGGCACCTGCAGCGCCGCCTCGCCGCGCTGCAGGTTCAGCGCCTGCGCATGCACGAAATCGGTGATGTCGGTGATCGAGAGGGCCTGCCGTTCGCCGTACTGGCGCAGCGCCTGGCCGCACAGCCCCAGTTGCAGTGCGCGACGCGGCAGCGCGCTGCCGTCGGGCGCGTGGTCGGGGTCCCACTGCAGGCGCACGTCGGATTGCTGGACTGCGTCCTTCCACGCGGCATGGCTGGCGAAGCGCACCGGATCGAACGTCGACGGGACCGCGGCGCGCAGCAGTTCGTCGAAGAAGGCGCGCGGCAGCCGGATCGCCAGGATCCGCTCCTGCCCTTGCTTCTGCGCCCAACCGGCGCGGTACATCATCCACAGGAAGTTCGGCTTGATCCAGCTCATGCGGTCGTAGCTGAACTCGCCGCCGAAGCGTTGATGGGCCACCGCGAACTGCGCGATCGCGGGGCGGTAGGCCTGGTAGACATCGATCGCATCGGCGTTGTAGTGCGCCAGGATGTGACGGCCCTGGCGGGGCCAGGCGGGCTGCAAGGCAGCATAGGGAACGGAATGCATCTGCGCGCAGTCTACGTCGCCGCAACAACGGCGTCGATCCGCTGCCGCGTGTCCCCTGGCCGGTTGCCTGCGGTCGCACCTGCGTGCACTGAACCGCTCAGCCTGCGCTCGCCCCAGACTCGCGCACTGAGACCGGCACTGGCTACCCTGGTGCACCGCCCTTCCCGGAGTCCCCATGAGCCGACGTTCCGGCAGCGCCGATCTGCCCCTGCACGGTGGCCGCGTGCCGAACTGGCTGGGTGCGCGCATGACCCGGCTCGGTGCGGTGATGTGCCAGGCCATCGTGCACAGCTACGGCCGCGACGAACTGCTGCGGCGCCTGGCGCATCCGTTCTGGTTCCAGTCGCTGGGCGCGGTGATGGGCATGGACTGGCACTCCTCCGGCATCACCACCAGTGTGCTGGGCGCGCTCAAGCGCGGCCTGGCGCCGTTGTCCGGCGAACTGGGCATCCATGTGTGCGGCGGCCGCGGACGGCATTCGCGGGCGACGCCGGACGAACTGCTGGCGGTGGGCGAGCGCACCGGCCTGGACGGTGCGGACCTGGCGCGGGTCAGTCGCCTGGTGGCCAAGGTCGACAGCGCCGCGGTGCAGGACGGCTTCGACCTGTACATGCATGGCTTCATCGTCAGCGACGAGGGGAGCTGGGTGGTGGTGCAGCAGGGCATGCACGGCGCACGCAAGCAGGCGCGCCGCTACCACTGGCTATCGGAAGGCCTGAGCAGTTTCGTCGACGCGCCGCATGCGGCCATCGACGGTCCGCGCCAGGGCCGCATCGTCAATCTTGCCGATCACCGTGCCGCCGCGGCGCGCGCGGCGCAGGTGGACCTGCTGCAGACGCTGGCGCCTGAGCGCATCGCCCGCGTGTACGCCGCGCTGGAGGCCGCGCAGGCGTCGGCACCGGTCGCCGCAGCGCCGGCCCGCACCGCGCAGCCGCGGTGCGACACTGTGCCGGCCGTCGATGCGCTGTTCGCCGAGACCGGCGACCTGTTCGCGCCGGCAGCGGCTGCGCTGCCAGAGCGTCGGCCCGCCGACCTGCCGCATCTGTCGCTGCCCGACCGTCACGACATGCGCGGCAGCGACGTCGTGGTGCGGCGCCTGCACGGGGCGCTGGCCGCCGCCGCCGAATGCGGCCCGCGCGATTTCCAGGATCTGCTGCAGGTGCCGGGCATCGGTGCGCGCACGGTGCGGGCGCTGGCGCTGGTGGCCGAGGTACTGCACGGTACGCCGTGCCGCTTCAGCGACCCGGCGCGTTTCTCGCTGGCCCACGGCGGCAAGGACCGGCATCCGTTCCCGGTGCCGACGCGGGTCTACGACCACACCATCGGCGTGCTCAAGACCGCGGTGGCGCAGGCGAAGCTGGGCCGCGAGGAGAAGCTGGAGGCGATTCGCCGCCTGGACGCGCAGGCGCGCCTGCTCGAAGCGACCGCGCGTGGCCCATCGGTGGAGGACTACATCGCCGAGGAGCGCGCGCAGTCGCATGCCTATGGCGGGCGCAGCGTGTTCGGCTGGGAGCCGGCGCCGCAGGCTGCTGCAGAGAGGCGCGCCGCACGCGCCACCTGAGGGGCACGTGCGGCGGGTTGCTTGCGTCGCGCGCGAACGGATCCGGGATGTCGTGCAGAAGCGGCGTCCGGGCGACTGTGATGATTGCGATACGTGCTGTAGGAGCGGCTTCAGCCGCGATGGGCGTTCCCGTTCAAGCCCGTCGCGGCTGAAGCCGCTCCTACGAGGGGCTGGCTACGAGGGGCTGGCTGTGGCTCGGGAAGCCGCCGGGACGCGCATTGCGATGCGGCGGCTGGATCAGGGGCCGTGCTTGTCGTCGCCACGCTTGCGCCTCCGTCGCGCGCTGCGCACCGCGTTCCTCACGCTTCCTGGATCGCCCGTATCATGGCGGCCACGGCGCACTGCATCGCTGCCCCCAAACGACGCGTACGCCGAAGGACGTTTTTTTAGCATGTGGTCTGCCATCAGCAACTTCGGCGACGCGGCGATGACGCTGCCGCTGGCGCTCGCCTGCGCCCTGTGGCTGGCGCTCGGTGGTGGCGGTTGGCGCGCCGCCGGCACCTGGCTGGGCCTGCTGGCGGCCGCCGCGGCGCTGGTGGGAGCGACCAAGATCCTCTACGCCGGCTGCGGCGTGGAGCTGCGCGCACTGCAGTTCCGGGTGATCAGCGGGCATACCATGCTTGCCGCCTGCGTGTGGCCGATGGCGTGCATGCTGTGCCTGCGCGCGCGACCACGTCCGCGGCTGGCCGTCGCCTGCGGGTTCGCCATCGCCAGCGCGATCGCCATCGCCCGCGTCTACGCACGTGCGCACAGCCTGTCCGAGGTTGCGGTCGGCGTGGCCGTCGGGGCCGCGACCACCGCCTGCTATCTGCAGTGGCGCGGTGCGCCGCAGTTGCCCGCGCGCCTGCGCGTGTACGCCATCGCGTCGGTGCTGTCGGTCTGTGCGCTGATGTACGGACGCCACGCGCCGATCCAGCACGCCATCCAGACCTACTCGCCGGCGCTGTGCGGCCGCGATGGCTGAGCGCGGCGTCGCTGGCGTGCAGGCATGTGCACGCGCGCTTCGCCTGTCGTATGCCTGCTCTTGACCTGGGCGTTGCTACACCCGGAAGCGATGGCCGTCATGGTCGCTTTCAGGAGACGTCGCGATGCCGGAGCAATCCACCACCACCCGTGCGCGCCGCGCCAAGCGCGAAGGCAAGGCCGGCACCACCCAGGCCGGCGAATTCGTGCGCGAGGAGATCGATCGCGTGCGCGAGGGCAAGACCGAGGTGAAGTCGACCAAGCAGGCGATCGCCATCGGCCTGTCCAAGGCGCGCCGTGCAGGGGTCAAGACCGGTGCGTCGAAGACCGCGTCGAAAGCCACCAAGAAGAAGGTTGCGCAGGAAGAGGCCAAGGGCGGCAAGCAGGGCAAGCCGTCGCCGACGCGTTCGCGTGGCGCCAAGAAGGCGCTCAAGACCGCCAGCAAGGGCACGACCGCGCGCAAGACCGTCGGCAGCGAGGCGCTGTCGAAGCAGACCAAGCGCGCGGCGAAGAAGCGCAGCGCCAGCAGCCGCTCGGCCGCGGCGAAGAAGGCCGCGCAGACCAAGGGTGCGACGGTGCGCAAGGCCGCAGCCAAGAAGGCGGCGCAGACGCGGGCCAAGAAGTCCGGCACGCGCACGTCGGCCGCAAAAAAGAGCACGGCCAAGTCCGCCTCGGCGAGGAAGACGACGGCCAGGAAGGCCGCGAGCAAGACGGCTTCGGCAAAGAAGACCGCAACGAAAAAGGCCGCGACGAAAAAGACCGCTGCGAAGAAGTCGACGGCCAGGAAGACGCCGGCGAAGAAGAGCGCCACGCGTGCGAGCAGCAAGCGTGCCAGCAAAACGTCGTCCTCACGCAACGGCAGTGCGCGATAACAACGCCTAGCTGCCGCATGCGGCGCCGTGGCGCATGGCGGGCATCTCTGCGCCCAGGAACGTCCGCTGTAGGAGCGGCTTCAGCTGCGACGGGCTTCACCCGGAAACGCCCGTTGCGGCTGAAGCCGCTCCTACGGAGCAAGCTGCATTCGGCTTGTCGCGGAGGCCGGTGATTCGGGGCTTGCCGCCTCGTCGTCGCGCGGCAGCCGCCTTGCGTGCCGTTACAACTCGGTGTACTTGGTGATGCGCCCCTTGGCGCGCTCCACCGGATACTTGGCGGCGTTGGCCAGCATCTTGCGTTGCGCGGCCTCGATCGGATCGATTTGCAGCTTGTCGCACAACTGCACCAGATACAGCAGCACGTCGGCGATCTCGCTGCCGACCTGCTGCTTTTTTTCTTCAGAAAGCTGGCGGCTCTGCGCATCGTCCAGCCATTGGAAATGCTCCAGCAGCTCCGCCGCTTCCACCGAGAGCGCCGCGGCGAGATTGCGCGGACTGTGGAACTGACCCCAGTCGCGGGCGTCGGCGAAGGCGCGCTGCGCGGTCTGCAGGTCGTGGAGGCTGTCGGGCATGGGTGTCGGCTCGCAGTGGGGACGGCGCATGGTAATGCAGCGGCCGCGCATGCACGCAGGGCATCGCCTGCAAGGCACGCGCCGTGGTCGCGACATCGGACTCACGGCATGGTCACCGACGTTGCACGGCATCGACGGCAACACTGCAGTCACGTGTTCGCAGACGAAAGGAACTACCCATGCAAGCTCTGACCTATCACGGCACCCGGGACGTGCGCGTGGAAACCGTTCCCGACCCGGTGCTGGTCGAGACCGACGACATCATCCTGCGCGTCACCGCCACCGCGATCTGCGGTTCGGACCTGCATCTGTACCGCGGCAAGATCCCCGATCTGCACACCGGCGACGTGCTCGGGCACGAGTTCATGGGCGTGGTGGAGGAGGTCGGCCCGGACGTGCAACGGGTGAAGAAGGGCGACCGCGTGGTGATCCCGTTCGTGATCGCCTGCGGCGAGTGCTTCCATTGCCGCCTGACCGAGTACGCCGCCTGCGAGACCACCAACACCGGCAAGGGTGCGGCGCTGAACCAGAAGGGCATCCGCCCGCCGGCGGCCCTGTTCGGCTACAGCCATCTGTATGGCGGCGTGGCCGGCGGCCAGGCCGAATACGTGCGCGTGCCCAAGGCCAATGTCGGCCCGCTGGTGGTGCCGGACGTGCTGCACGACGAACAGGTGCTGTTCCTCTCCGACATCCTGCCCACCGGCTACCAGGCCGCAGTGAATGCGGGCGTGCGTCAGGGCAGCACGGTGGCGATCTTCGGCGCCGGCCCGGTCGGGCTGATGACCGCCGCCTGCTGCCGCATGCTCGGCGCCGAGCGCATCTTCATGGTCGACCGCTACCCGTACCGGCTGGATTTCGCCCAGCGCACCTACGGGGTGATCCCGCTGAATTTCGAGGAGATCGACGACCCGGCCGACATCATTGTCGGCCAGACCGACGGCCGCGGCGTGGACGCCAGCATCGACGCGGTGGGCTTCGAGGCCAAGGGTAGCACCGTGGAAACGGTGATGGCCACGCTGAAGCTGGAAGGCAGCAGCGGCACCGCATTGCGCCAGTGCATCGCCGCCACGCGTCGCGGCGGCACCGTCAGCGTGCCGGGCGTGTATGCCGGTTTCATCCATGGCTTCCTGTTCGGCGACGCCTTCGACAAGGGGCTGAGCTTCAAGATGGGCCAGACCCACGTCCAGCGCTTCATGCCCGAACTGCTGGAGCATATCGGCGAGGGCCGGCTGCGCCCCAACGAGATCATCACCCACCGCCTGAGCCTGGCCGAGGCGGCGCAGGGCTATTCGATCTTCGACAAGAAGGAGCAGGACTGCCGCAAGGTCATCCTGACACCGTAAAACGGCGAGATGCGGCCGGGTGTCCCGCTGGCGGGCCGCCCGGCACCGTGCCGGGAGGGGGCGGACGGGCAAAGAGCGCGTTGCGCCGCAACACGTTAAGGCTGCCGCTGCGATCGCGGATCGCGTCCGGATGGCTTCTTGCGCGGCGGCGCGCGGGCGCGCCAACCGTTCGTCGCGAACAGGTGAAAATTTCACGCCCCCTTCACCCGTCGTCACTGTAGACACGGCGCCCCGCAGTTCGGGATAAGTTTTTGTCGCGCCCTGGGCGCAACCGTTGGCTGGGAGTGGCTTGCCGGCTTCTTGTCAAGCCCGTGACAGGCTTTATGACGACAGATCAATAACTTAGTTGTTCCGCTCAGGTGAGGAAGGCGTTGGGCTGTTGTCCACAGGGGGTGTGGATGACTTCTGCATAAGGTTGTGGATAAGCCCAAGGCCGGCCCGTGACACAACAGTGTCAAGAGGGGTGGCGAAAAATTGACCAAGCGATTTTTTGGGGCGCCTTTGGGGTGCCTCCCGGGACTGTTCCAGCCTCGTTGGGCATGTCCTGGACCGCGCTGGGGCAACTCCAGGCCTAGCCAGGCCCACAGGCATCGCCATCGCCATGGCGCCAGCGGAACGGCGCCATGGCGGAAACCGCAGCCGCCGCTCAGGCCAGCAAGCGCAGCTTCGGCTCGCGGCTCCACTGGCGGGTCTTGGCCGCGGTCACGAAGCCCTTGCTGTCGCTGGCCTCGACCACGCCTGCATCCTTCTGTACGTTGCCGGCCTTCAGCAGCGGCTGCGCGCCGGCGTCGGCGGCGATGGCCTTGAGGTGGGCGAAGGCGTTGCTGACGAAGTCGATGGCCGCCGACTCCTTGCTCAGCCGCTTGCCGGCCTCGGCCGACAGCACCACCGCCACCGCGTCGAACACGAACGATGGGGTGCCGGCCAGTTGGCCGTCAGCGGCCAGGCGCTTGCCGTCGCTGAGCACGGCGCCGCCCAGCTTGGGCGCGACGATCTTGACCGCCGCGCCGGCGTCGGTGGCGGCCTTGCGCAGGTCGCGCACCAGTTTCGCGTCCGAGCCCTCGTCGATCAGGATGCCGATCGCGCGGCCCTGCAGCGTCGGCTTCATGCGGCCGATGAGCTGCAGCGCCGGCGACAGCGGCAGGTCCTGCGGCGCGACCGCGGCGGGCGGCGCCGGCGGCAGCGTGTCCAGGCCCAGGCCGTCGGCGACGCGTTGCGCCAGCTTGGGATCGACGTGGCGCAGGTGCCCGACCACCGCCTCGCGCACGTGCGCGGTGTCGACCTTGGACAGCTCGAACACCAGCGCCGAGGCCACATGCGCCTGCTCCGGCTGCGTCTGGCTGCGGTAGAACATCCGTGCCTGGCTGTAGTGGTCGGCGAAGCTCTCGGCACGCACGCGGCCCTTGGCACCATCGTCGGGCTGGGTGCGGTGGCTGACGAAGCCGCGCGCGGTCTCGCGCGGGCTGTCGGCCTGCAGCGAACTGGGTTCGTAGGCCACGCGGCCCTTGGGCACGCCCATCTGCATGTGGCCGTCGCGCTGCATGTTGGCGAACGGGCACTTCGGCGCGTTGATCGGCAACTGGTGGAAGTTGGGCCCGCCCAGGCGGCTGAGCTGGGTGTCCAGGTACGAGAACAGGCGGCCTTGCAGCAGCGGGTCGTTGGAGAAGTCGATGCCGGGCACGATGTTGGCCGGGCAGTACGCCACCTGCTCGGTCTCGGCGAAGAAGTTGTCCGGCCAGCGGTCCAGCACCATGCGCCCGACGATCTGCAGCGGCACCAGCTCTTCCGGGATCAGCTTGGTCGAATCCAGATGGTCGAACGGGAAGGCGTCGGCCTGTTCCTCGGTGAACAGTTGCACGCCCAGTTCCCACTCCGGGAAATCGCCGCGCTGGATCGCCTCGAACAGGTCGCGGCGGTGGAAGTCCGGATCGGCGCCGGCCAGCTTCACCGCCTCGTCCCAGATCGTGGATTGCAGGCCGAGCTTGGGCCGCCAGTGGAACTTGACGAAAGTGCTACGCCCTTCCGCGTCGAGCAGGCGGAAGCTGTGGATGCCGAAGCCTTCCATCATGCGCAGCGAGCGCGGGATGGTGCGGTCGCTCATCGCCCACATGATCATGTGCAGCGATTCGGGCATCAGCGAGACGAAGTCCCAGAACGTGTCGTGCGCGCTCGCGGCCTGCGGGAAGCCGCGGTCCGGTTCCATCTTCACCGAGTGGATCAGGTCGGGGAACTTCAGCGCGTCCTGGATGAAGAACACCGGGATGTTGTTGCCCACCAGGTCCCAGTTGCCTTCCTTGGTGTAGAACTTGACCGCGAAGCCGCGCACGTCGCGCGGCGTGTCCACCGAGCCGGCGCCGCCGGCGACGGTGGAGAAGCGGGTGAACACCGGGGTCTTCACCCCGACCTCGGTGAGCAGCTTGGCGGTGGTGTACTTGGCCAGCGAGGCGGTCAGTTCGAAGTAGCCGTGCGCGGCGCTGCCGCGCGCGTGCACGATGCGCTCGGGAATGCGCTCGTGGTCGAAGTGGGTGATCTTCTCGCGCAGGATGAAGTCTTCCAGCAACGTCGGCCCGCGCGGCGTGGCGCGCAGCGAGTTCTGGTTGTCGGCGACCGGGATGCCCTGGTTGGTGGTCAGCGGCGGATGCGTGCCGCCGGCCTGCTGGTGCAGTTCGTCGCCATGGCCGCGCTGGTCGGCGGGGGCGGTGGATACGAGGGCGGTGGACGATGCGGAATCGTTGGGCGTGCGTTTGCGGCTGGCCATGGGAGATCGCTCCGGTGCGTGGCGGAAGAGGACGTCGCGGCGGTGTGCCCGGTGCGTGAAGGTGCGGGCGCGGCGGAAGTTCCGATCCTGGGCGGCGCGGCGTGAACGAGCCGTGCAACGCGCTGCATCGCACGCACTTGTCTACTGCGGTGCGCACGATGCGCACGCATAAAAAAACCCAGCCTCGCGCGCGAGGCTGGGTCTCGGATGCACCGTCGAACGTCGCCGCGGCTCAGACCACCGCGTCTTCCTTGTACGCATCCACCGGGATGCATGCGCACATCACGTTCTTGTCGCCGTACACGTTGTCCACGCGCGCCACAGGCGGCCAGTACTTCTGCTGCTTGAGCGTCGGCAGCGGGAACGCGGCCAGTTCGCGCGGGTAGGCGTGGGTCCACTCGCTGGCGGTGACCTGCGCGGCGGTGTGCGGGGCGTGCTTGAGCGGGTTGTCCTCGCGGTCCAGGCGGCCGTCCTCGATCGCGGCGATCTCTTCGCGGATCTGGATCATCGCGTCGATGAAGCGGTCCAGCTCGTGCTGCGATTCGCTCTCGGTCGGCTCCACCATCAGCGTGCCGGCGACCGGGAAGCTCAGCGTCGGCGCGTGGAAGCCGAAGTCGATCAGGCGCTTGGCGATGTCCTCGGCACCGATGCCGCTGGTCTTCTCCAGCGGGCGCACGTCGAGGATGCACTCGTGCGCGACCAGGCCGTTGCGGCCGGTGTACAGCGTCTTGTAGTACGGCGCCAGGCGCTTGGCGATGTAGTTGGCGTTGAGCAGCGCGACCTGGGTGGCCTTGCGCAGCCCGCTGTTGCCCATCATGGTGATGTACATCCAGCTGATCGGCAGGATCGAGGCCGAGCCGAAGCTGGCCGCCGAGACCATGCCGACGTCGCCCTCGCCGCCGAGCGTGCGCGGCAGGTACGGCGCCAGATGCGCCTTCACCGCGCATGGGCCGACGCCGGGGCCGCCGCCGCCGTGCGGGATGCAGAAGGTCTTGTGCAGGTTCAGGTGCGACACGTCCGAGCCCCACTTGCCGGGCTTGGCCAGGCCGACCAGCGCGTTCATGTTGGCGCCGTCGGTGTAGACCTGGCCGCCGTGCGCGTGCACCGCTTCGCAGATCGCTACCACGTCTTCCTCGAACACGCCGTGGGTGGACGGGTAGGTGATCATCAGCGCGGCCAAGCGCTCCGAGTACTTCTCGGCCTTGGCGCGGATGTCGGCGACGTCGACGTTGCCGTTGCCGTCGCACTTGGTCACCACCACGGTCATGCCGCACATCTGCGCCGAGGCCGGGTTGGTGCCGTGCGCCGATTCGGGGATCAGGCAGATATCGCGATGGCCTTCGCCGCGGGCGCGGTGGTAGGCGCGGATCGCCAGCAGGCCGGCGTACTCGCCCTGCGCGCCGGAGTTGGGCTGCAGGCTGACCGCGTCGTAGCCGGTGCACTCGACCAGCATCGCTTCCAGTTCGTCGATCAGCTGCTTGTAGCCGACGCTCTGCTCGGCCGGAGCCAGCGGATGGATCGCGCCGAACTGCGGCCAGGTCACCGGGATCATCTCGGCGGTGGCGTTGAGCTTCATGGTGCAGCTGCCCAGCGGGATCATGGTGCGATCCATCGCCAGGTCCTTGTCGGCCAGCGCGCGCATGTAGCGTAGCAGTTCGTGCTCGCTGTGGTGGGTGTTGAACACCGGGTGCTGCAGGAACGCGCTGTGCCGCAGCAGCTGCGGCGGCAGCGCGTCGGCGGTAGCGGCGTCGAGCGCGTCCACGTCGGCCTGCGCGCCGAACAGCTGCGCCAGCGCGACCACGTCGGCGCGGGTGGCGGTCTCGTCCAGGCTGATGCCCAGCGACGCGCTGTCGATCGTACGCAGGTTGATGCCGGCCGCACGCGCCTTGGCGTGGATGGCCTCGGCATCGACGCCGGTGACGTGCAGGGTGTCGAAGAAGCGCTCGCCGACGGCGACGCCTGCACCACGCAGCGCTGCGGCCAGGATCGCGGCCAGGCGGTGGGTGCGGCGGGCGATGCGCACCAGGCCCTCGGGGCCGTGGTACACCGCGTACATCGAGGCCATCACCGCCAGCAGCACCTGCGCGGTGCAGATGTTGGAAGTGGCCTTCTCGCGGCGGATGTGCTGCTCGCGGGTCTGCAGGGTGAGGCGGTAGGCGGGGTTGCCGGCGGCGTCGATCGACACGCCGATCAGGCGGCCCGGCATCGAACGCTTGTAGGCGTCGCGGCAGGCCATGAACGCGGCGTGCGGGCCGCCGAAGCCGAACGGCACGCCGAAGCGCTGCGAATTGCCGACGACGATGTCCGCGCCCCATTCGCCGGGCGCGGCGATCAGGGTCAGCGCAAGCAGGTCGGTGGCGACCGCGACCAGGCCGCCTTGCGCGTGCACCGCGTCGGCCAGGGCCTTGTGGTCACCGATGTGGCCAAAGCTGTCCGGATACTGCAGCAGCACGCCGAAGCATTCGGACTGCAGCGCTTCCTCCGGGGTGCCCACGCGCAGCATGATGCCCAGCGGCTCGGCGCGGGTGCGCAGCAGTTCCAGGGTCTGCGGATGCACTGCGTCGTGCACGAAGAAGGTGTCGGACCTGGACTTGGCCGAGCGCTTGGCCAGGGTCATCGCTTCGGCCGCGGCGGTGGCTTCGTCCAGCAGCGAGGCGTTGGCGATCTCCATGCCGGTGAGGTCGGCGCACATGGTCTGGAAGTTGATCAGCGCTTCCATGCGGCCCTGCGAAATCTCCGCCTGGTACGGGGTGTAGGCGGTGTACCAGGCCGGGTTCTCGAGGATGTTGCGTAGGATCACCTTCGGCGTGTGGGTGCCGTAGTAGCCCTGGCCGATGAAGCTGCGGAACACGGTGTTCTTGTCGGCGATGGCGCGGATCTTGGCCAGCGCCTCCTCCTCGGTGACGGCATCGGGCAGCGCCAGTGCGGCCGGCGATTTGATGTTGCCCGGCACGATGGCATCGGTCATCGCCTCCAGCGAGTCGTGGCCGACGGTGCGCAGCATGTGCGCGATCTCGGCGTCGTTCGGGCCGATGTGGCGCTCGATGAAGGCGCAGTGGTGTTCGAGGTCGCGCAGCGAAGAGGTGTGAGACATGGCAGTCGTCCGGCTGAGGAAGGCACGAGGAGGCGGGGACGCGCGCAAGGCCGTCGTCGGCCGCAGCGGCGGGCACGATCGACGGGAAGCGCGTGTCTTCCCAATGCCCCTCTGTCCTTTTGCCTGAGAGTTTGGAAGCGGCGGCTGGCGCGCGCTTCGTGCCCCTTCGGCGCCGGGTTTGACCGGTCTCTCCAGAGTCTTGGTGCGGGTGGTATCGGGCCTGAGCGATTACGGGCGTTTGCGCCTTCGGCAGCGGGTTGCCCCGCTTCTCCCACCTTGCTGCGCTGCGATTATAGCGTGGCCGGCGCCGCCCACGGCGGGCCGTTCGCCCCCACGCCAGGCTGAATGGGCAAGCCGTGGCGGATGCGCGCCGGCGGCGGCTGCGCGTATCATGCCCGCACTCCCTTCTCTCGCGCCCGTCCATGCCGGACGGCGTCGTCGCGTGTGCGCCGGTCCTGCGGCCGCCGCGGCCGGCTTTTCAGGATGATCTCCCCATGACGCTCCCGTCCGTGTCCACGCGCCGCATGGCCCTGTTGCTGGCCGGGCTGGCGATGTTCGGCCCGTTCTCCATCGATACCATCTTCCCGGCGTTCCCGCAGCTGGCGCAGCGCCTGCACGCCGATCCGGTGGCGATCCAGCAGACGGTGAGCGTGTACCTGCTGGCCTACGCGCTGATGGGCCTGGCCCACGGGCCGCTGTCCGACGCGCTGGGGCGGCGGCGGGTGATCGTGGCCGGGCTGGTCGTGTTCATCCTGGCCTCGGCCGGCTGCGCGCTATCACGCGACCTGCCGACCCTGCTGACGTTCCGCGCGCTGCAGGGCGTGTCGGCCGGGGTCGGCATGATCGTCGGCCGCGCGGTGATCCGCGACCTGTTCCATGGCGACGATGCGCAGCGGCTGATGAGCCAGGTGTCGATGATCTTCGGCATCGCCCCGGCGATCGCGCCGGTCATCGGCGGCTGGATCCTGGGCAGCGGCCGCGGCTGGCCGATGATCTTCTGGTTCCTGGTCGGCTTCTCCTCGCTGCTGCTAGTGGCGACCCTGCGCTGGATGCCGGAGACGCATCCGCCGCAGGCGCGCACGCCGCTGGCGCCGCGCACGCTGCTGCGCGACTACATCGGCATCGCGCTCAATCCGCGCTTCCAGCGCCTGGCCGCGGCCGGCGCGTTCAATTTCGGCGGGGTGTTCCTGTACATCGCCTCGGCGCCGGTGTTCATGATCGACCTGCTGGGCAAGACCGAGCGCGACTTCGCCTGGCTGTTCCTGCCGACCATCGGCGGCATGACCCTGGGCGCGTTCCTGTCCGGGCGCATGGCCGGGCGGCTGGGGCCGATGCGCCAGGTGCGCTTCGGCTTCGTCTGCTGCGGCCTGTCGATGGCCGGCAACATCGCCTATACGGCGCTGACGCCGGCGATCGCGTTGCCGTGGGCGGTACTGCCGATCTTCTTCGCCGGCCTGGGTACTGCGCTGATCTTCCCGATCCTGGCGCTGGCGGTGCTGGACATGTACCCGCGCCAGCGCGGGCTGGCCTCGTCGCTGCAGGCCTTCACCCAGTTGATGGTGACCGTGCTGGTGGCCGGGGTACTGTCGCCGCTGCTCAGCGGCCATGCGCTGCACCTGGCGCTGGGCTCGGGCGCGTTCTTCCTGCTCGGCTGGGGCTTCTGGCGCTGGGAGCGGCGCAGCGGCAAGCGCCTGCCGCGGCCGGACGCGCAGGTGCCGCGACTGGAACCGGCGGACCCGCTGTGAGCGGCGTCGCGGTTGGGCTATCGTCGTCGGGTCATCGTTGAGGAAACCGCATGTCCATCCAGTCCAAGCAGCGCCGCGATCTGCGCAAGAAGCTGGCCGAGCGCCTGCGCCACCGTGCCGAGGACGCCGCGCCGGCCGCGCCCATCGAGCCGCATGCGGAACTGCGCGACCAGCAGCGCACGCTGCTGGCCGGCATCGTGCGCCGCGACGGCGAGTGGGTGCTGGGCATGGACGGGCGCATCGCCGGCCAGAGCGAGAGCGCCGCGCAGGTGCTGTCGCTGATCATGCAGGCGGCGGAACTGCACGAACGCGCCGGCACGCCGGTGCGGCTGATGTACTCGGACGCGCTGAAGGACGCCGCGCACGCCGATGCGCAGGCGCAGGGGCTGAGCTTCGACGAGTTCAAGACGCGCCACGCCCAGGTCATGCGCCGCGACGACGGCGCGGCGGCCCCGGCCTGAGGCCATGGGCCAGAGCGCGGGCCAGGCTGCGCAGGAGGCCGTGTCGCTGGCGCGGGTGCGGCGCCGCGACGGCATCGCGCTGATCCAGGCGCACCGCGCCAGCGTCGCCCTGCATCACCCCTGGACCTATCCGTTCACCGACGTGCCGGGGTTCGAAGCCTGGTACGCGCAGACCCTGGACGGCAGCAACATCGCGCTGCTGGCGCGCGAACGCAGCAGCGGCGCGCTCGCCGGCCTGTTCACCTTCAGCCAGGTGGTCGGTGGCTGCTTCCAGAGCGCCTATCTCGGCTACCACGCCATGGCCGGCTGCGAAGGCCGCGGGCTGATGACGCATGCGCTGCGCCTGTGCGTGGCCTACGCCTTCGCCGAACTGGGCCTGCACCGGGTGGAAGCCAACATCCAGCCGGACAACATCCGCTCGCTGGCCCTGGCGCAGCGCGCCGGCTTCCGCCGCGAAGGCTATTCGCCACGCTACCTGCGCATCGGCGGGGTCTGGCGCGACCACGAGCGCTGGGCGCGGCTCGCCGACGACTGAACGGTCGCATCGCGGTCGGCTGAAGCGGGCTGGCGCGGAGCTGGCTGCGCAAAACCGGCGGTGACGGCGTCGCTGCCCGGCTCGGGACATGCCGCGACGCAATGTCGGAGTTTTCCTACCCCGATCGGCGAAACCGTTGGCGTGCCTGGCTTCGCTGAATACGCCTCCCTACGGGGCCGCATGGGGCGGTGGAAATGGAATGCACTTCATGCAAGAGTCCCGCGCCACCTGACTCATCCGCTCATCAAGGACGATGGCCGCAGCAGGCTCGCGAACCCAATCATCCAGTGGCCGCGCTGCGGCCGCTGACGGCTGTTCGTTGCCGCCTGTCGCCGTGCAGTCGCCGCGATGATCGCCACCCCCTGTATCGCACCAGACTTGCCGAGACCGCCATGACCCACCCCTCGACCCGTCGCCACCGCTTCTCGCGCCTGTTCGCAGGTGTCGCGCTCGCCGCCTGCCTGGTCGCTGCGCCCGCCAACGCGACATGGATCGTCAACGACCCGATGTCGATGGCCAAGGCGCTGCAGGAATACGCCGAGCAGGCCAAGCGCTGGAGCGAGACGATCAAGCAGTACCAGATGCAGTTGGAGCACTACCAGCAGCAGCTCATCAAGCTGCAGCGGCTGCAGTTCGGCGATTCCACCATGGCCGACAACTTTCCGGAGCGGCCCCAGGACTATGGGCTGGAAGACGACTGCCCGGGCGCGAGCCAGAGCGGCATCGCCGGGCTTATAAATCAGTTCAAGGCGCTGGCGCCGGACTTGAACGGCAACGCCGTCGACGAGCAGATGAAGGTCTGCGCGCGCATCGTGCTGGCCAAGAACGCCCAATACAACGAGACGGTGCGCATGCTCAAGCGCCTGATCCAGCGCAACGAGCAGTTCAAGCAGGTGCAGGCGCAGCGCGACAGCGTAAAGACCAGTCAGGGCGCCCTGGCCGCCAACGACAACGAAGTGCAGCGTTTCGTCGCCCAGAACGCCATGGACCTGGATTACTGGCAGGCGCAGATGAAGGCCTACGACACCTACATCGTGGCGCTCAAGGACGACCAGTCGCGGTTGGCGCGGCGGGCGCTGGACGGCAACAAGAACAACATCCTGGGGCAGGTGATCCAGGCGGGTGTGCTCGCCGGGGCGCTGTCGAAGTGACGGCGCAGGCAACTCCAACACAGCACAGGACATCGGGCAGGCACGCAGCATGAACGGACTTTTCGACACCGCCACGCACTGGACGCAACCGTTGGCGGACGCCAATCTGGGGGACTTCCTGTTCTTCCGCCTGGTGAATAACTACTTCACCGACGAGATCGCCGATTTCGGCCTGGAGCTGATGCGCCGGGCGATGCATTGGGTGAGCGTGATCGCGCTGACCGCGACCACGTTCTGGGTCCTGATCCAGGGCTACCGCATCGCGACCGGGCAGTCGCGCGAGTCGGCGATGGCGACGATGGTCAAGGCGGCTAAGGTCGCGGTGATCCTGATGATCGCCTCGACCCTGGGGGCGAACGGCGCGGCGCTGCACAAAACGATGACCGACAACCTGGACAAGGAGATCCATGGGTTGTTCACCGGCGACGACACCAGCAGTGCGGCCGACTCGATCGACGACAACCTCAAGTACACCCAACTGGCCCTGTCGGCGCTGGATGCGGTGCGTGTGGACGCCAGCGATCCCGAATCGATCGAGAAGAAGGGGCGCTCGATGCTGCTGGCCAGCTTCGGCACGGCCAGCCCACCGATGGCGGCGGGGGCGATGTTGCTGCTGTTCAAGTTCACCATGGCATTTCTGGTGGGCATCGGCCCGATCTTCATCTTCTTCCTGATGTTCGACCAGACCAAGGACCTGTTCCGGAAGTGGCTGTTCTACGTGCTGGGCACGTTGTTCTCGATGTCCATGCTGTCGGTGGTGTCGGCGATGGTGCTGAAGTTCACCGCCAAGGTGGCGGCGGCGTACTGGGCGATGAAGTTCATTCCGTTGGCCAACGCCGAAGGCCTGTCGTCCCAGGCCTTGCAGCAGGGCGGGATCGGGTTGCTGATGACGGTGCTGATCGTCACGGTGCCCACCATCGCGGCGGCGGTCTGGCAAGGCAACATGGGCACGTTCATGACCTACACGGCCTTCGGCCCTGCGACTGCGTCTTCGCCGGGGCCGCAGGGGCAGCCGCCGGGGTCTTATGTTCCGCCACAAGCACCTCATCAAGGAGCTTCGTCCTCTGGAGATCTTAACCACGGATCAGCAAGAGTGAGCGGTCGTGGGATGGAGGAACAAAGCCAGCCTACTGGTTCTCGAGGGTTGGCTGGATCAAGGAATAGTGCCGTCATTTAAATTGCGAGACTTGGTAATGAATTCATGTAAGTGGATCGGCATCTTCCTAATGCTCTTCTCTTTGACCGCGATGGCTGAGGGCGGCTGCCCTGCTGGGCAGTACCCGATCGGAGGGCAGGGTGCAGTTGGATGTGCCCCGATCCCTCCGGATCAGTCCGCTCAGCAACAAGCTCCCCGTCCGCTGGGAAAGTGGATCAAAACGTGGGGGGCGGTTGCCATGGGTGAGGTGGGGCTCGCGCGTGACTATGGTGTATCTACTGGAAAGCTTTCAAAAAAAGAAGCTGAGCAGGATGCGCTGGCTCGTTGCTCCAAGAACGGAGCAGCGAATTGTCAGGTTGGATTAGCTTATTTTAATCAATGCGTCGCGGTCGGAGAGCCGCAGGTCGAAGGGAAGCCGGATTTGATGGGGACTGTAAGTTTCAATGGGGAAGGTAGCCTTGAAAAGGCCGTTTCTTCCGCTCAGGCAGGGTGTGAGAAAAAAAATCCAGAAAATTCCTGCAAGGTTATTTATAAGGCTTGTACGGATCAGGTATTCAAAAAGTTCTAGGGCCGCTAGGGCTGATTTTTATCACTTGCGTATCTCGTTGTAGTTCATCTTGGTACTGCTATCGAAGCCTCGACTCGAATAGCGGTTTTATAAGCTCTAGAGCCGGCAAGTGCAAATCCGCAAAGCGCTGCATGGAGGAAGGAAGTCATGGCAAAGCGTGCATTTTTCGCAGCGTTCCTGTTTTATGCTGCGTCGGCGCCCTCGTCGGCGCAGACAGACGGCTACTACGAGTTCATTCCGTACTACGGCAACGATCCGTTTCTCTTTTGCACGATCGGTGTGCCCAGCGACTGCTGGGCGCCGATCAATCCCGCCACGGGCGCCTTCACCGTCACCAATCCTTACTGCTACAACGCGTACTCGTCTGCAATGTATGCGCGTGTCTGCCCCCATGCATTCACGAGCGGGAAGGTGGGGGCAGCGGCGGCGACGCCGCGCTCTTCCGTGGTACGGGATAGCGCTGCCGTTCCCTGACTTGGTCGATGCAGGAGCCGTGACATGTCCCACGTGCTGTGGTCGAAGGAGTGGCAGCTATGCGTGCGGCGCACGTGTGCGCTGCTGACCACGGCGCTGCTCGCACTGCTGCTCACCGCCGGGATGGCTGCGCTGGCCTACCGTCATGCGGGCGGCACGGCGCTGCTGATGGCCCAGGCGCTGGCGGTGTTGGGTGCTCTGCTGCAACTGGGCATGGTGGGCATGCTGGCGCTGCTGGTCGTGCGCGCGTCGCGCGCCTGGTGGCGCTTGCGCTCCGGTGGCAAGCGCACGGTGCAGTCCAGGCAGTTGTGCCACGCCATCCTGCAGGTAGCCGGGATGACCTTGCTGATGTGGTTGTCGGCGCTGGCGGCCGTCGCGCTTCCCGGTTCGCTGCCGCTCTTCATCCGGGTGCCGGAACTGGGTCTGTCGTTGCTGATGTTGATCGCTCTGTTGCTGATGCAGCGCCTGCACGTGCGCCATGGCTGTCGCCGGCTGACCGACGCCCTCGCTGCCGCCGAGCATGCCGCGCGGCGCACCATCGTGGCTTGAGGCCCTTTTCGTGAAAGCCAAGATCCTATGCGCGTTTTCCCTTCTGCTTTTGTTGACAGGATGCAACCCGATGAACGCTGCCTCGGAGAATGCCGCCAGTCCTCATGTCGACGCCCATGGTGACCCGGTGTACCGCATGAATCCGCATCCGACGCGGGCGTATCGGATCACGATGACCATCGAGGGCGCTCCGGGGCCGTTCGGATACGTGTCGGGTACGGCTTTCTACGATATGATCAATCATGCGCAATGCACGCCGATCGAACCCATCGAAGGAGTGTGGAGCAAGCCTGGCGAAAGCGGCATACCGATCGACTTCAAGAAGGTCGATGAAAGTACATTCGTCGGAACGGTCTACGCCGATGGCATGGTCGATGAAAACTATTACGGCAAAGGAGTATGCAGGTTCGCGCTGAGTGGTGTGGGCGTGACGCTGAGAGCGACCGGCAACCAGGTGGAGACCCGCTTTCAACCTGCGCTTTTCAAGGGCGAGGTCGAGAAGACTGCTTCTATTGCGACGTATTTCTGGAAAGGCGGCTATCCACGCGATCAGATGGAAAATTACCCGGATTCGGGTCATCGCGATCCAGAGAAGTTCAAGCAGGAATTGCAGCGTGCATTGTTCAAGATCACATTGTCTTCCACTAAGGAAGCGCCATGAATCTGACAAGTCAACAGTACGCTTTTCTCGCGGAAGACGTGTAGAACGCCGCGCGAGACAGGAGAGGACAGCAAGCCTGTCGTGATCGGTGGGGTGGCTTACAAGCGCCTTGAGTACGTGGATCGCCCGTCCGGTTACCAAGGGGTGCTCTATCAACGTCTAGATACGGGCGACTTGGTCGTTGCGCACCGTGGAACGGAATTCGATCGCCAACCGCTGCTTGACGGATTCGGAGTCGACGGCGGGATGGTGGCGACTCGCCACAACGCGCAGGTGGCAGATGCGATCCAGTTCACCAGGCACGCGCTGGAGTTGGCCGAACGCCAGGCGCAGCGAGATGGACACAGGCCGGCCGTCACGGTCACCGGCCACTCCCTCGGCGGTGACCTCGCACAGGTCACGGCGCACCACTTCGGCCTGAAGGGCGAAACCTTCAACGCTTACGGCGCGGTCAGCCTGGATCGCCGCATTCCCGAAGGCGGCACCGATGTCGTCAACCACGTGATGGCCGGCGATCCCGTCAGCGCGGCCAGCCGGCACTACGGCCAGGTCCGCATCTACGCCACGCCCGAGGAAGTCGCCACGCTGCAGCGCGCCGGCTACGACAACAGCAAGGGAAGCTGGGAGGCACGCAATCCCTTCAGTGCGGTCCGCGGGTTGATCGTCGAGTCGCACCGCATGCACAACTTCCTGCCGGTGGACGGCAATGGGCGGCCCGACCGCTCCGTGCTGGAAGATCCAGCGGCGCATCGGCGCGCCGCGCAGTATGCGCCGATGATCGGCAGGTACCGCGAGGATGTCGAGTCCATGCGGATCGGCACCACGCTCCTGGCGCGCGGCGTGCGCGGGCTGGCCGGTGACGCCGTCGACGAACTGCGCGGGCCACTGCCGGCGGGCGAAGGCCGGCAGGGCATCGGTGCGCCCGAATGGTCGGAGCACATGCAGCGGCTGCATCTGCCGAAGCAGGACGCTCGCGAGCCGCAGGGCTGGCATGTGCCGCTGAAGGTGCCGGAGCAGGGGGCGGCAGTGCGGGACGAAGACCCGCTGTTTCGAGCGATCAAGGAACGATTCCCGGCCGCCACGCCGGATGCGACGCTGAGGCATGCCGCGGCGCAGGCCCAGTGCGACGGCATGACGCGGCCCGAGCAGATCAAACACGTCATGGTCGACGGTGGCAATGCCTGGATCGAAGGGTCTACGCCGGGGGTTCCGGGTGAAGGTCGATCTCTCTGCGGCGCCATCGCGACTGGAAGAGACGATCGCATCACCCGCCAAGGGCGGGGCGGCGCTCGCGTTGCAGCAGGCCGACAGCGAGGCGCAGCAGGTGTCTGCACGGACGCGATGAGCATTTCAGGCATGTCGCCGCTTCTTTTCCAGCCTGACTGATCCGCACGGCGCGCATCTCCTCTACGCGCTGACGTGCACGGTCTGTCCTGACGACTGCGCTTCGGCTTTGCGCCCGCCGCGCCGCCTCAGCCTTGCTTCTGCGCCGGCACTGCAATGGGTTGCGCTGCGGCATTTGCCTCCCACCCGCACATCCGCCCCTGGTTCTGTTGCTTGAGCCACTCCTGCATCGGCGCGAAGTATTCCAGCAGCGGGCCGGCGTCGATGCGCTCGCTGCCGGTCAGTTCCTTGAGCGTGGCCTGCCAGGGCTGGCTGGCGCCGCGCTGCAACATCGACCAGAACTTCTGACCGGCTTCCTTGTTGCCGTAGAAGGTGCACTCGTACAGCGGGCCCTTGTAGCCGGCGGCGTCGCACAGACTCTTGTAGAACTGGAACTGCAGGATGTGCGAGAGGAAGTAACGCGTGTACGGCGTGTTGGCCGGCACGTGGTACTTGGCGCCGGGGTCGAAGAAGTCCTCGCCGCGCGGCGTCGCCGGCGCCACGCCCTGGTACTTGGCCTTCAGCTCCCACCAGGCCTGGTTGTAGCGGTCCGGGGCGATCGAGCCGTCGAACACGCCCCAGCGCCAGCGGTCGATCATCAGTCCGAACGGCAGGAACGCGACCTTGCTCAGGGCCATGCGCATCTGCGCGTTGATCAACGCCTCGCGGCCGACCTGCGGTGCGTCGACCAAGCCGATCGAATGCAGGTACTGCGGGGTCATCGCCAGCACCACGGTGTCGCCGATGGCTTCGTGGAAGCCGTCGTTGGCGCCGCCCTGGAACAGCGGCGGCAGCGGGTTGTAGGCCAGGTCGTAATAGACGTGGCCGAGTTCGTGGTAGATGGTGGTGAAGTCTTCTTCGTTCGGCTTGACGCACATCTTGGTGCGCACGTCGCCGGCCATGTCCATGTCCCAGGCGCTGGCGTGGCAGACCACGTCGCGGTCCAGCGGCTTGATGAACTGGCTGCGCGTCCAGTACGTGTCGGGCAGCTTGGGCATGGCCAGCGAGGTGTAGAAATCCTGCGCGCGCTCGGTCATTTGCCGTGCGCTGAGCAACTGCGCCTCGCGCTGGGCCATGAACCGCGCTTCCGGCGAGGTGTCGCCGTTGCGCCGCGCCAGCGCCGCGCTCAGGTTGCCCTGGTACTGCCGCTCCAGCGCGTCGGTGATGTCCAGGCTGCCGGCGCCGGGGTAGGGCTGCAGCAGGTCCCACAGGTTGCTCCAGTCCTGCTGCCACATGTTGCCCATCAGGTGCGCCGGCAGCAGGCCGCCGGCCAGTTCGCCCTTGTCCTTGCCGTACTCGGCGTCGAGCTTGCCGCGCGCGTAGCAGTGCAACTGTTCGTAGAGCGGCTTGACCTGGGTCCACAGCCGGTCGGTCTCGGCAGCGAGCTGCGCGGGCGGCATATCGTAGCCGCTGCGCCATAGCGCACCGGTATCGGCGTAGCCCATGTCGCGCGCGCCCTCGTTGACCAATTCGACGAAGCGCTGGTAATCCTTGCGCATCGGTTGCACGGCGCCATGCCAGCCCTGCCAGGCATCCAGTTGCTGGTCGTAGTCGCGGCTGCGGCGCAGCACGTCCTCCAGTTCGCCCAACTGCCGGCAACGGCGCGCGTCGCCCTCGCCGGTGCAGTAGGACGCGGCGCCGTAGGCGCCCTCCATCTTCGTCGCCAGGGCGGCCAGTTCGCCCAGCCGCACCGGATCGCGCGGCGCCGGCATCGCGGTCATCTGCTGCAGCAGACGCAGCGCGCGGGCGCTGTCGGCCGACATCGGCTTGCCGTCGTAGCGCCGCGCCTGCGCGATCCAGCCGTTGAGCGTGGTCAGCCAGCGCGCATTGGCCTTGGCCGCCAGCCGCTCGCTGTCGCCGTTGATGTAGGTGGCCGACAGCCATTGCGCCGCGGTCAGTTCCGGCAACAGCGCGCGGTATTCCTCGTTGATGCGGGCGACGAACTGGTCGGCGCTTTCGCCCTCGGGCTGTGCTGCGGCCGGGGCGGCGGTGTCGGCCGCGGGTTCCTTGCGGCAGGCGGACAGCGTCAGCAGGCTCGCGCCGAGGCACAGCGCGAGCAGCGGAGAGCGGTGGTTCACGGCGAATCCTTGCAGGGCGATTGCCCGGAAGGCTAGTGGGCCGCCCGCACCGCCGCAAGTTCGGGCGGCACGCCCTCGGCTGCGCCGCCGCGTCCGATCACGCCAGGGCGGCGCGTGGACGCTCGGTCATTGCGGCTTGGCGCACTGCGCGAACAGGTCGCGCGAGCGGTCGTAGACGCCGGTCCTGACCTGCATCAGGCCCAGCACCGACGGGAACAGGTTGTCCTGGTCGGCGTAGCGGCGCGACCGCGCCTGCAGGCAGGCCAGGTCCAGGCCGCGCGCGCTGGCGAAGCCCGGCGAGAACCACATCACCATCGGCACGTGGGTCTGCTCCTGCGGCGCGATCGCATAGGGCACGCCGTGCAGGTACAGGCCCTTCTCGCCCAGCGATTCGCCGTGGTCGGAGAGGTAGAGCATCGCCGTGTCGTAGTCGGGCATGGCCTGCAGCGTGTCGATGGTGCGCGCCAGCAGGTGGTCGGTGTACAGCAGCGAGTTGTCGTAGGCGTTGGTGATCAGCTCGCGGCTGCAGTTGCCTAGGTCGGCGGTGTCGCAGGTGGGGGTGAAGCGGCGGAACGCGGCCGGGTAGCGCTCGAAGTAGCTGGGGCCGTGGCTGCCGAGCTGGTGCAGCACCACCACGCGGTCGCCGGGCTTGGCGCGCACCTGCGCGGCCAGGTCCTGCAGCAGGATCTCGTCCATGCAGCGCCCGTCCTTGCACAACTGCGGATCCTTGGCGTCGTCCAGGTGCTGGATCTGCAGGCCATCGCACACGCCCTTGCAGCCGGACTGGTTGTCGCGCCACAGCGTGCTGATGCCGGCGTGCTCGAGCACGTGCAGCAGCGACTGGTGCTTGCGGATGTTGCTCTCGTTGTAGTCGTGGCGGCCGAACGGCGAGAACATGCACGGCACCGAGACCTCGGTGCTGGTGCCGCAGGAGTGCATGTCGGGGAAGTTGATCACGTCGCGCTTGGCCAGCTCCGGCGTGGTCTGCCGCGCGTAGCCGTTGAGGCCCCAGTTCTGCGCGCGGGCGGTCTCGCCCAGCACCACCACCAGCAGCCGCGGCTTGCTGCCCGGTGCGCGCGCGGTGGCCTTGGCGTCGTGTTCCAGCGGCAGCTTCGGCGCCTTGCGCGTGGGGCTGTCGGACTTGAAGTTCTGCCGCAGCGCGACCAGGTAGTTGATCGGCGTGGCCAGGTAGCGGATCTCGCGATGGTTGCGCATCATCGCCGACAGGTCCTGGAACGAGAGCATCGCGGCGATGCCGCCCAGCGCCAGCATGCCGACCAGGAAACCTGCGCGGATCGCCAACGCCTTCAGCGGCGAACGCCGGATCAGCCGCACCCGCCACAGCACCAGGATCGGCAGCACCGCATAGAACAGCAGCGGCGCGATCAGCGCCGGGGTCATCAGCTCGCGCGATTCCTTGTGGTCGGTGGCCAGCACGTTGCGCAGCATGTCCGCGTCCAGGTAGACGCTGTAGCTGTTCATGTAGTGCGCGGCGAACGCGGTGGTGATCAGCAGCACCGTCAGCACCGGCTTGGCGATGCCGCGCCACAGCAGCAGGCCGAGCAGCAGGCCATGCACCGCCAGCAGCAGCAGGAACAGCGACAGCGCCAGCTTGACGTCGCCGGCATGGCCGCTCATCGCGCTGCGCCAGAACATGCCGTTGCAGGCCAGAGCGAAGAACGCGCTGGCCGCCAGCGCCAACATCTCGTTGCTCAACTGCGGACGCCAGGCCCACCAGCGGGCACGGGATGCGGTGGACGGCGAGGGCGGTGCGACGGGTCGGCTCATGCGGCGGCATCGTTGGTGATGGAGGGGCGCTGACCGGCCTGCAACGCCATCGCGTCCGGCCACAGCATCGCCCGGTACAGGCCCAGTGCCACGCCCCAGCACAGGGCCAGCGTCCATAGGTCGTGCGACATGAAATGCGCGCCGCGCAGCTGTTGGCCGAGACCGAACAGCAAGCCTCCCCCGAGGCCGATCGCCAGCGCTGGCCAACGCCAGGCCGGCTTGAGCGCCAACGCGACGAAGTACAGCCCCACCCAGGCATAGCCGGCACTGGAATGACCGGCGGGGAAGCATACCCCGCGCGGCATGCCCGCCGGGCGGGTCTCGAACAGGCCCACGAAGATCCGCTCGCCGCCATAGCGGACCAGATCCCAGGGGCAGTCCATGTGGGTCACCGACTTCAGCAGCGACACCACCCCGGTGCTCAGCCCCACCGCCAGCAACAGGTACAGCAACGGCAGACGGTAGCGGCGGCCATCGGGACGGCGCCAGGCCCACACCGCCAGCGCGGCGGTCACCGCCCACGCTGCGGCGCTGAGCATCTTGCCGTCGTGGTGGATCAGGCTACGGGTCAGCGCCGCATCCTTCAGGGCCCACTGTCCGCCTTCCCAGCGATACAGCAGGTCGGCGATCCAGAAATCCCCGCCCAGGCCCATCAGCGCCGTGCTGGCCAGCAGCACCAGCGCCAGCGGCACCCACAGGTGGGAAAGATAGAAGTACCGGCGCGCGCCGAGGTCGGGCGCCGCCGCAGCGGACAATCGCAGGGGCGTACTGATCATGGTCGACGAAAGCGGCCAGGGGCGGCGGGAAAGTGGGGGCATGGTCGGGTTGCCGGTGTCGGATAGCTGTCGGAACTGCCGGTGAGAGGGCCAGGGCTTCAGCCAAGGTTGCGCACGGCCGCGGTGATGCAAGCGCCGGGCCATAGGCGTCCATGGCCGGCTTGGAGGGCAGCCTGGAGGCGTCGTGTTGGGATTCCTTCCAGGTTTTGTCGAGATTCGATCAAGGGCGCGCGGCCGTTCTGACTTCGTTCCGACACGCTTCCGCTAGCATGGGCAGGTCCGTCCCCCGAATTCGAGCGCGCCCATGCGGCTGCTGGTCATAGAAGACAACCGGAACCTGGTCGCCAACCTGTTCGACTACTTCGAGGTGCGCGGCCACACCCTGGATGCGGCGCCGGACGGCGTCACCGGGCTGCACCTGGCCACCACGCAGCGCTACGACGCGCTGATCCTAGACTGGATGCTGCCGCGCCTGGACGGCCAGCAGGTGCTGCGCGCGCTGCGCGAGGAACACCATGCCGACGTGCCGGTGATCATGTTGACCGCGCGCGACGAACTGCCGGACAAGATTGCCGGCTTCCGCGCCGGTGCCGACGACTACCTGACCAAGCCGTTCGCGCTGCCGGAACTGGAAGTGCGGCTGGAGGCGCTGCTGGTGCGCGCCAGCGGCCGCGGCCGCAGCAAGCTGCTGCGCGTGGGCGACCTGCAGCTGGACCTGTCCACGCTGGAAGTGACTCGTGGCGGCCGCACCCTGCACCTGTACCCGGCCTGCCGCAAGCTGCTGGAGGTGCTGATGCAGGCCAGCCCGGCCGCGGTCACACGCGATCGCCTGGAGCAGGCGCTGTGGGGCGACGAGCCGCCGGACGGGGACATGCTGCGTTCGCACATCTACGATCTGCGCCGCAGCGTCGATGGTCCGTTCGCGGCCAAGCTGATCCACACCCTGCCGCGCATCGGCTACCGCCTGGCGGTGGTCGGCCCCCACGAGGGCGAGCATGCCGACTAGGGCCGGCCTGCGGCAGCGGCTGACCCTGTGGCTGGTGGGCTACGCGGCGCTGCTGTCGCTGGCGGTGTTCGTGCATGGCTACATCGTCAACGACCAGGCCGAGCAGCTCACCTGGCGCTCGCTGCTGACCTCCGAACTGGACCACTTCCTGGCGCGTAGCGCGGCCGACCCGGACTACCGCTGGATCGACACTCGCACGGTGAGCCTGTACGGCGACGAGGGCGGCGCGCCGCTGCCGCCGGCGGTGGCGGCGCTGGGCCCCGGCCTGCACGACGAAGTGCAACTGGAAGGCAGCGAGAAGGTGGTGCTGGTGCAGGACGTGCGCGGCCGCCGCCTGGCGCTGGCGCTGGACATCACCGAACTGCACGACCACGAGGACAACCTGGCGCTGTGGATGCTGGTGTCCAACGCGGTGGCGGTGCTGCTGCTCGGCGCGCTGGTGGCCTGGGGCATGGGCCGGGTGGTGCAGCCGCTGATTGACATGGCGCAGCGCATCGGCAGCCTGCGCCCGGACCGGCCCGGGCAGCGCATCGAGGTGCATCCGCGCGCCAGTGCCGAGCAGGTGGTGATCGCCGAGGCGCTGAACGACTACCTGGCGCGCAACGACCTGTTCGTGGAGCGCGAGCGCGCCTTCATCGACAGCACCAGCCACGAACTGCGCACGCCGGTGGCGGTGATCGGCGGCGCCGCCGAGCTGGCGCTGGAGCAGCACGATGTGCCGCCCAGCGTGCGCAACCAGTTGCTGCGCATCCGCCGTACCGCCAGCGGCGTCGGCCAACTCATCTCGCTGCTGCTGGTGCTGGCCAAGGATCCGGCGCGGATGGCGCGCGGCAGCGACCTGGTGCGGCTGGACCAGTTGCTGCCGGAGATCGTCGAGGACCACCGCCACCTGTGCGCGGACAAGCGCCTGGAACTTGCGCTGGCGCCGATGCCGGCGTGCGAGGTGGAGACGCCGCTGGCGATCCTGCAGGTCGCCATCGGCAACCTGCTGCGCAACGCCATCGAGAACAGCGACAAGGGCCGGGTCGAGATCACCATGCCGGCGCCGGGCGTGGTCTGCATCGACGATCCCGGCCACGGCATGAGCCCGGAAGAGATCAGCGCGATCTACATGCGCATGGCGCGCGGCGGCGGCAGCCGCGAGGGCAGCGGCATCGGCCTGGACCTAATCGCGCGGCTGTGCGAGCACCTGGGCTGGGCGCTGCACCTGGATTCGCTGGCCGGCAGCGGCACCCGCGCCACCCTGGACCTGAGCAGCGCGCTGAAGCGCCCCGGCGCGTCGCCGCCATCGCCCGCGGCGGAGTGACCGGCTAGTCCGGCAGCAGCCCGCGTTGCGCCAACCAGGCGCGCGCGTCGTCGGCGTCCTGCTCGAACCAGGCGCGGGTGGAGCCGAGCCGGTAGGTATAGCCCCAGGCGTCCATGTCCGCCATCAGCCGCGCGCGGCCCACCCCGGGCAGGGCGTCGGCCAGCACGATCTGCAGGTAGCAGGTGGCGTCTTCCTCTTCCACCGAGTCGGTGGCGTCGGTATGCACCTGCGCGCGCCGCAGCGGCGGCAGCACGATCAGGTGGCAGGCTTCGTGCAGCAGCGAATGCACCGGCGTGTCGTCGCGCACGTAGACGTCGCTGGCGATCACCCCGGCCTCCGGCTCGCCCCAGTAGCTGCCGGGAATGGCGGCGCCGTCGGCGACGCGGTGCAGGGTCAGCCCGTAGCCGGCCAGCAGCGCGCGCGGCGCGTCCAGACCGATCGCGCCCACGGTCAGCACCTGGGCGGAGGCAGCGGGGAGGGCGGCGTCGGTCTGCATCGTGTGGAGTTCGTCGGAGCGGAAAAGGCGCGGCGGGCGCGCCCGATCACGGCAGGCGCAGTGCGTCGCGGCGCCGACCCGGATCGGCGCGTCAGCCGCGGCGGCTGCCACGGCCGACGCGCGGCCTCAGGGCGTCGGCCCTTCCGGCAGGGCGACGGAAATGTCGAGCACGTCGTGCTCGCCGTCCTTGACCAGATCCACCTTGACCGCGTCGGCGTCGATGTTGACGTACTTCTTGATCACTTCCAGCAGCTCGCGCTGCAGCAACGGCAGGTAGTCCGGGCCGCCGCGGTGGCTGCGTTCCTGCGCGATGATGATCTGCAGGCGGTTCTTCGCGGTCTCGGCGGTGTTCTTCTTGGTCTTGAGGAAATCGAATAGTCCCATGCTCACCCTCCGAACAACTTGGTGAAGAAGCCCTTCTTCTCCACGGAGATGAAACGCATCGGACGTTCCTCGCCGAGAATGCGCGCCACGGCGTCCTCGTAGGCCTGGCCGGCCGGGGATTCGGCGTCCAGGATCACCGGCTCGCCCTTGTTGGAGGCGTTGAGCACGTCGCCGGATTCGGGGATCACGCCGATCGCCTTCAGGCCAAGCACTTCCTCCACGTCGCCGATGCTGAGCATCTCGCCGGTTTCCACGCGCGCCGGGCTGTAGCGGGTCAGCAGCAGGAACGCGGGTAGGCTCTTGCCGCTCTCGGCCTTGTGGGTCTTGGAGTCGAGCAGGCCGAGGATGCGGTCGGAGTCGCGCACCGAGGACACTTCCGGGTTGACCACCACCACCGCGCGGTCGGCGAAGTACATCGCCAGGAACGCGCCCTTCTCGATGCCGGCCGGCGAATCGCAGACGATGTAGTCGAAGCCGTCGGCGGCCAGGTCCTTGAGCACCTTCTCCACGCCTTCCTGGGTCAGCGCGTCCTTGTCGCGGGTCTGCGAGGCGGCCAGCACGAACAGGTTGTCGAAGCGCTTGTCCTTGATCAGCGCCTGCTTCAGCGTGGCTTCGTTGTGCACCACGTTGACGAAGTCGTACACCACGCGGCGTTCGCAGCCCATGATCAGGTCGAGGTTGCGCAGGCCCACGTCGAAGTCGATCACGGCCACCTTCTTGCCGCGTCGCGCCAGCCCGCAGGCCAGGCTCGCGCTGGTGGTGGTCTTGCCGACGCCGCCCTTGCCGGAGGTGACAACGATAATTTCAGCCAAAGGACTATCTCCTGATACGTTCGTAGTTGGGCCGCGTCAGTCTTGCGCGGCGATCATGATCTGGTCCTGCTCCAGCCAGACCTGGACGGCCTTGCCACGCAGTTCCTTGGGAATATCGTCCAGCACCTTGTAGTGGCCGGCAATGGCGACCAGTTCGGCGTGGAAATCGCGGCAGAAGATCCGCGCCTCGGTGTTGCCCTGGGCGCCGGCCAGCGCGCGACCGCGCAAGGTGCCGTAGATGTGGATGCTGCCGTCGGAGATCACCTCGGCGCCGGCGCCGACGGTGGCCATCACGGTCAGGTCGCAGTTCTCCGCGTACAGCTGCTGCCCGGAGCGCACCGCGTTCTTCTGCATGCGCCCGGGTTGCGGCCGCGCCGCCGGAGCGGGCGGCGGCGGAGGCGGGGGCGGCGGCGAGACCGGTGCCGGCGCGGCGGCGGGCGCGCCGCCATCGAAGCGCTCGTACTGCGCGCGGAACTTGGCCAGCAGCGGCAGGCCCAGCGCCACCGACAGCTCCTCGATCTCGCGGGTGCCGTAGGCCAGCGCCACCGGCAGCACGCCGGCGTCGCGCAGCCCGTCCAGCAGCGCCTGCGCGGTGGCCACGTCCGGGGTCTGCGCCAGGCCGCCGAAATCGATGATCACCGCGGCACGACCGAACAGCTTGGGCGCGCGCTGCACGCGCTCGCGCATCT
Source organism: Xanthomonas sp. NCPPB 3174 (assembly GCF_056725205.1). Classification (NCBI taxonomy): domain Bacteria; kingdom Pseudomonadati; phylum Pseudomonadota; class Gammaproteobacteria; order Lysobacterales; family Lysobacteraceae; genus Xanthomonas; species Xanthomonas sp. NCPPB 3174. The sequence goes on from NZ_CM161517.1 coordinate 1,182,444, forward strand.
CCTGGCTCAGCCGCGCCACGTCCAGCGTGCGCACGCGCAGGTTGGCGATGCCGACCTGGCCGATCTTCAGTTCGCCGGCCTGCTCGAAGTCCAGATTCACCGACGACACGCTCAGGTCCCGGTCGGGCGCTGCGCCCGCTGCAGACGATGGGCGTGGCCGGCCCAGGGCAGGTCGGGCAGGGTGTCGCCGTAGGTTTCGCGCACCCAGGCGTAACTGCACAGGTCCTTCAACAGCATGCTCGCACGCACCTCCACTTCGTTCATCGTGTTCTGGCCCACTTCGCGGAAGCCGAAGCTGCCATGGAACAGCAGCGCCGCATCGGCGCCGTGATCCAGAAAAACCTCGCACGCCAGTTGCGGGTAGCGCAACTCGGCGTAGCTCTGCACGTCGGCGTAGAACGCCCGGCCGACGCCGCCGCCGCGGCGGCGGCTGGCCACCACGATGCGGTCGATATAGAAAAACTGCGGGTAGCGCTCGCGGAACCAGGCGAAATTGCTGCTGTCGTGGTCGCTGTCGCTGCCGAAGCCGACCAGGAAGCCGGCCAGGTTGCCGTCGCGCTCGGCGACGCGGAAGTACTCTGCGGTTTCGTAGAAGCGGTGCAGCTTGGCCGAATCCAGCGGCAGGATCGCCAGTCCGGCGTTGTTGTTCAGGGCCAGGACCGAATCGAGCTCGTGCTCGCGCACGTCGCGGATGACGATCGACATTGAGACTCCATTGCTGATGCGCGCGCGGCCCCGTGCGGACCGCAGGGGCGGATTATCGCACGCGCGACCCGGGGCGGCGAGCCGCGCCGGCATGACTTCCGTGGGAGTGCAATGCGCGCCGTTCATCCTAAGATGGCTGCATGTTGGGATATCTCAGCCATACCCGCGTCCTGCGCTATGCCGGCCTGTTCACCTGGGCCGTCATCTGCATGCCGTTGCTGTACCTGTACTGGGAGCCGGTCGAGGAATCGGGACGGATGCCCAGCGGCGAGGTGTGGCTGCTGCTGACCAGCTACCTGGGCTTCGGCGTGGTCTATTTCCTGCTGACCCGGCGCCTGCACAGCGGCGACGGCGTGCGCTGGTACGACCGCGGCATGCTGGTGCTGCTGACCATCTGCGCGCTGGCGGTCGGCTACCTGCACCGCTCCGGGCTGGGTAGCATCCTGATGATGGTGGCGGCGGGGGTGATCCCCTGGCTGCTGCCGGTGCGCGCTGGCGTGGCCTGGCTGCTGCTGAGCCAGCTGGCGGTGCTGCCGGTGTACCTGACCATCGGCTTCCCGCCGTTCGAGGCGCTGATGCAGTCGCTGCTGTATGGCGGCTTCTCCATGTTCATCTTCGTCACCAGCCTGGTCGCGCGCCAGCAGACCCAGGCGCGCGAGGAGCAGCGCCAGCTCAACGCCGAGTTGCGCGCCACCCGCGCGCTGCTGGCCGAGAGCGCCCGGGTCAACGAGCGCACGCGGATCTCGCGCGAACTGCACGACCTGCTCGGCCACCACCTGACCGCGCTGAGCCTGAACCTGGAAGTGGCCGGCCATATCACCGAGGGCCGTGCGCAGGAACATGTGCAGCAGGCGCATACCCTGGCCAAGCTGCTGCTGACCGATGTGCGCGAGGCGGTGAGCCAGTTGCGCGACAGCGGCGCGATCGACCTGGCGGCGGCGCTGCGGCCGCTGGCCGAGCGGGTGCCGTCGCTGCAGATCCACCTGCAGGTGGAGGAGCCGCTGACCGTGGAGGATCCCGAGCGCGCGCACGTGTTGTTGCGCTGCACCCAGGAAATCATCACCAACGCGGTGCGCCACGCCCAGGCCGACAATCTGTGGATCGAGGTGCGCCGTGACGGCCCACAGGTGGTGATCCAGGCGCGCGACGACGGCCGCGGTTGCGAGACGCTGGCCCCCGGCAACGGCCTGCGCGGCATGCGCGAGCGCCTGAGCCAGTACGGCGGCAGCCTGGACGTGGCGGCCGCGCCCGGTGCGGGCTTCCGCCTGCGGGCCGCCGTTCCCGGCGCCGCCACCCTGCTGCCACCCGCCGTTTCCCAAGGAGTGCTGTGATGATCCGTGTGTGTCTGGTCGACGATCAAACCCTGGTGCGGCAGGGCATCCGCTCGCTGCTGGCGCTGGACGGCGGCATCGAGGTGGTGGCCGAGGCCAGCGACGGCCGCCAGGCGGTGGAACTGATTCCGCAGGTGCTGCCCGACGTGGTGCTGATGGACATGCGCATGCCGTCGATGTCCGGGCTGGAGGCGCTGCAGGTGCTGTCGCGCGCCGCCGCGCTGCCGCCGACCATCATCCTGACCACCTTCGACGACGACCAGTTGGTCCTGGCCGGGCTCAAGGCCGGAGCCAAGGGCTATCTGCTCAAGGACGTGTCGCTGGAGCAACTGGTCGGTGCGATCCGCACCGTGGCCGCCGGCGGCTCGCTGGTGCAGCCGGCGGTGACCCAGCGCCTGCTGTCGGGCCTGGAGCACATGCGCAACGATTTCGTCAGCCTGGACCGGCCCGACCCGCTGACCGACCGCGAGACCGAGATCCTGCGGCTGATGGCCAGCGGCTTCTCCAACAAGGAGATCGCCAATTCGCTGGGCGTGGCCGAGGGCACGATCAAGAACCACGTCTCCAACATCCTGTCCAAGCTCGGCGTGCGCGACCGCACCCGGGCGGTGCTGAAGGCGTTCGAGCTGCAACTGGTCTGACGGGGCGGGAGAGCACGGCTCGGCCGGGCGAGCGCCGGCGGGACGGCCCGGCCCTGCGCCGCAGGTGGTCTGAACGCGACAGGAGGATGGCCCGCCGAGGTCGGTCTCGCGCAGGCCGGGCGGGTTCTTTACGACCGGAGGCCATGCACTGGATGCCGGCACAGAGGTGGCACGCCTGTCTCCCGCCGGGAAGTGGTCTGGCCCGGGTCGGGCAGACTCCAGGCATGTCGATCCGCCCGATGGCGCCGCCATTGCTCGTTTCGATGCGATCGCGGATCGGGCGCGCAGGCCTGTCCGGTGTCGCTGCCAGGACAATGGTCTGGTCGCCTCAGGCGCCGTGCGCATGGCCGTTGCCGGCACCGCCCGAGGCCGTTGTGGGGCGGGGCGAAGCGGCATTCCGTGATGTGCTGACCACGGACAGCGAAGCCTGCTAGGATGGGCGCTTCGCTTCATCAACCCGGCCGTGGGATCGGCCCCGGAGACCTCCTGAATGACCCGTATTATCGAGTTCCTGATCGCCCTGGGGATCGTGGCTGGCCTGTTCGTCATCGTCGGCGTGGTGCTGCCCTCGGAGCGTCACATGTCCGAAAGCGTCGAGACCAATCGGCGCATGACCATCGTCTATGACACGGTCAACAGCCTGCGTCGGTTCAAGGACTGGAACCCTCTGGTGCTGCGCGACCCGCGCATCGAGCTGAAGCTCTCCGGCCCGGAATCCGGCGTCGGCGCGCGCCTGGACTACAGCTCCAAGGAGGGCTACATCGGCAAGGGTAGCTGGACCATCACCTCGACCGAGAAGAACAAGGACGTGGTCATCGCCATCGAGGACGAGACCAAGGGCAAGGACAAGACCACCAGCTTCAAGCTGGAGCCGACCGGCAAGAACGGCCGCAACGTGAAGATCACCCAGGACTACACCGTCAAGTACGGTTGGGACCTGCTGGGTCGCTACGCCGGTCTGTATGTCAGCCGCCACGTCGGCGACGACATCAAGCTGGGCCTGTCGCGCCTGAGCAACGTGCTGGCCACCGTGCCGAACGTGGACTACCGCTCCGACGACACCCCGCTGAAGGACCTGAAGGTCGTCGACGTGCCGGCCGAGGACCTGCTGGTGGTCAACGCCGGCAACATCGACCGCGACAACGACTCCATCAAGAAGTCCATCAAGGACAACCAGGAGTGGATCAAGCGGGTGATGGACGCCAACGGCCTGGAAGCGGCCGGTCCGGTGCGCATCGTCACCACCGACTTCGGCGCCGACAAGTACGCGTTCGACGTCGCCCAGCCGGTGCGCAAGCGTGCCGGTGGCGCGCCGAAGGACGACGCCAAGAAGGATGAGAAGAAGGACGACAAGAAGGACGATGCGGCCGCCGCGCCGGTCGATGCCACCCCGGTTGCCGCCTCCGGCGAGCCGCTGAAGGTGACCATCCCGCAGGGCGCCCCGGTGACCTACGTGCGCACCGAAGCGCACCGCTCCGCCTTCGCCAGCTACACCGGCCACATGGCCGGCCTGGATGCGGCGCGCAATGCGCTGCGTGCCTGGGCCGCGACCAGCGGCTACGACGTGACCGACCGTCCGTACGAAGCCTGGAAGGGCGGCGTGGACAAGTCGTTCTCGCCGGAAGGCACCTACGACATCTACTGGGCGATCAAGTAAGTCCTGCCCTGGTGGACGAGTGAACCGGAACGCGCCGCATCTTGCGGCGCGTTCTGTTTATGGGGCCGGCAAACGCTGCCGCGCTCCCGGAGGAAACCCTCATGCTGACATTCGATCGCCGTGCGCGCGGGCCGTTCTGGCTGTGCAGCGCCGGTGCGCTGCTGGCGGCCGTGTCCATCGGCCTGTCGGCCTATGCCTCGCACGGCGTGGCCGAGCCCCTGGCGCAATCGCACCTGCAGACCGCCGCGCTGTACGCCTTCGGCCACGGCGTGGCGCTGGCGGCGCTGGGTCGCCGCAGCGAGCGCCTGCTCGGGCGCCTGGCGCTGTGCCTGTTGCTGCTGGGGACCGTGCTGTTCTCCGGCAGCCTGGCCGGCAACGCGCTGGCACAGTGGCCAACCCGGCTGGCGCCGATCGGCGGCACCACACTGATGCTGGGCTGGTTGCTGTTGGCGGTGGATGCGTTGCGGCGCTGAGCCGGATTCACGTCGGCGCCGGATGAGGCAAGTCAGGCGCAGGGTAAGTGCGCAACGACGTATTTGAGACTTGCAGTTGCGCAACTGGAGCGGTTCGGCTCGATTCGGCCGCCGCGGTGGGGGACTCAGGGTGTCGGCGCTGCAGGCGCGCTGGCGGTCGTGGCCGCGTTGTTCGATTCGGCGCTTGTGGATGGCGGGGATGGCGGGATCGCGGGCGTGCGGAACAGCGGGTCGTCGCTCAGCCTTGGCCGTTGCGACGATGGGAAGCGTCGTTCCTGTTGTAGCCAGCGGTGGTATTGGAAGGTGCCCCGCGCTGCGCTCAGATAGGCCAGCGCGATCAGCACGGCGATGCCCAGGCCATTGATGCTGCCCCCCAGCAGATAGCCGATGCGGATGAGGACGTAGACCGCCAGTTGCAGGCACGCGGCGATGCGGCTCTTGCGGTAAGTGCCATAGGCGAGTCCGGCGACCAGCAGCGTGCCGAGGCCATAGGCGATGCCCTCGAAGACATCGTCGCCGAGGAAGGCGCGCACGCCCAGCGCAAGGTTGATCAAGGCCATCAAGCTGGCGACGATCCAGCCGGCGGCGATCTTGCGCAGGATGGTATCGGGCGCTTCGGCCAGGACCGCCGCGGTCTGTGCGCTCTGCGCATGCGGCGCGGCGTAGGGATTCTCGGGCACGAATGCAGCTTCCGTTTGCGTCGGGCGATCCCTCGACAACGGCTTGCGATGCCAAAACTTTACCGCGCGATGCGTGGCCTGCGTGGGCGATCGCCCGCGCTGGGGTGTGCCACGCGCCGCGCTCAGCGGTCCCCGACCAGTTCCACCTGCGTCTGCAACCGCACCCACGCGTCCTGGCTGGGATCGTTGACCGTGACCTGCACGGTGTAGGTGCCGAGCGGGTCGCTGTCCTCGAAGCGCAGTTGCACCGACAGCGGCGCCAATTCCAGCAGTCCAGCGGCGGCCGGTGCGCCACCCATGCCCAGCGGGCGCATCGGATCCTGCAGGGTGGTGCTGCCATCGGGGCCGAGCATGCGCAGGCTCATCTGCGCATCGCAGGCGCCGCCGTTGTTGGGACTGGGCGCGCAGCCGGAGTACAGCAGCGCCACGCGCAGCAACTGGCCGCGCTTCACGCGCGCGATCGTGCGCAGATTGGGCGCATGCGCGGCGTCGGTCTGGCCCCACTCCTGCGCGAACGTGGCGAAGTCGGCGTCGTCGGCGATCTGCAGCGCGGCGGCGAAGGCCTTGTCGTGGCCGCGCTCGGCGCTGTCGGGCAGGGCCGAGCCCTGCCGGTCGTGCCATTGCGCGGCGGCGCAGGTGGGCAGGGCCAGGACCAGGAGGGTCAGTGCCCGCCAAGTGGCGGTGCCGGCGCGCGGCCGGCGCGTGTGGGAACGGATCATGTGCGAGCGGCCTCCTGCCAGCACCAGTGCCAGGGTTCGTAGACGATGCCATGCGGGTTGTCGCGCGGATAGCTCATCCGGTAGCCGAAGGCAGCGGCATGCCGGAGCAGCCAGGCGAAGGCCGGCGTGCGCTCGAAGCTTTCCTCGGCCGGCGGCTCGCCGGGTGTGCCGATGTCCAGGGCGTGCCCGCTGTGGTGCTCGCTGAAGCCCGGCGCGGCATTGACCGCAAGGATCTGCTCCAGGGTCTGCCCGCGGGCGAACTTGCGGGCGAAGATGCCGAGTTGATACGCGTGGCTGCGATAGCCCGAGATCGCCTCCAGCACCACGCCATCGCGCGCGGCGGCATGGCGCAGCGCGTGCCAGGCGCGTGCGGCGCCCGCGCTCAGCCACAGCGGGCGGCGGTAGCGGTCGGCGCCGGCCGCGTGCAGGGTGGCCGGTTCCGGCTGCAGCGGCAGGCCGGTGCGCTGCGCGTAGGCGTCGGCGGACAAGCCCAATTGGTCCAGTTGGGCCTGCAGCGCGTGCAGCGGCAACCAGGCCTCGGCATCTCGTAGCGCGCCGCGTGCGGGCAGGGCGTCGAGCCGATCCAGCGCCGCGTCGATGCCGGGTTCGTGCATCAGTCGCGGGACCAGTGCGTGCATCCCGTGTGCGTTCGCGCTCGCCAGGTAGCGCCCGTCGTGCTTGCGCCGCAGGAGCCAAGTCGCCTGCGCGAGCTGGCGCGCGTCGGCGTTGCTGCGGGCGCGCAGCCGCGCAGCCGGCAGCAGTTCGATGGTCTCGGTGTTGAGCAGCAGACGGGGAACGGTGCGCATCGGCACAGAGTAGAGCCAAGCACCGCGGGCGGCCAGTCGCCGGGCGATCCCGCCGCGCCGCGCACGACAGGGGCAGGCGCGGCTCAGAAGAACTCGTCGAGCAACTGATGGAACTGCAGCCGCGTGATGTCCGGCGTGGCGATGCCGTACGCGGCGAAGAAGTGGTCGGCGAGCGCCGGGCCGAATTCGTCCAGGCAGTTGGCCAGGATCGCCAGGTCCTGGTACGGATCGGCGACCCCGGCGCGGCCGAGATCGATCACGCCGACGACGTGGTCCGGCGTGTCGAGCAGGATGTTGTCCAGCGAATAATCGCCGTGGCTCAGTACGCGTTCGCTGGCCAGCGGCAGCAGCGCGGTCATCGCCTGCCAGGCCATGTCCGCCGACCAGCCGGCACGCGTGGCGTCAAAATCCTCGGTGTCGACCAGGCCCGCCTGCAGCCGGCGCTGCGCCGCGGCCAGGCGCCGTGGGTGGCTGGCGTCGAACGGGCAGGTGTCGATCGGCGTGGCGTGGAAGTGGCGCAGGAACTCGGCCAGCGCCTGCACGATGCGCTCGGCCTGCGCCGGCGCCTCCTGCAGCCATTGGTAGGCGGTCTTGCCCGGCAGCGCTTCGCTGAGCAGCCAGGCGCCGGCAGCGTCGGCCTCGAAATGCAGTACGCGCGGCACGCCGCGTGTTCCGCGCAACCAGTGCAGCCGTGCGAACTCGTCCACCACATCGTCGTGCGAGGTGCCGGTGCCGCGCTTGAGGTACAGATCCGGGGTGCCGGCACCGCCGAGCCGGTAGACCTGGGCGCCGGCTTCGCCGACCAGATTGCGGTGCCAGTGCAGCCCGTGCAGCCGCGCCGACAACGTCGGCGGCAGCGCCGGTGCGGTGGTGCGAATCTCGCGGGGCGCTGCGTCGTCCATCGGACCGATCCTCAAGGCGTCATGTGGCGGGCGATGTTGTCGTCGCCGTCGTCGCGCCGCGCGCGGCTGGCGACGAAGACGCGCATGGCTGGTGTTCCAGCATATATCGCTTCGCATACGCCAGAACGCCCAACGCGGTGTGCTCTACGGATCGGGCGCGTCGCACGGCGAGGCCTTGCCGCACCGCGCAGCATGTCGTGCCCTGCGCGGCCGGTCGCAGCAGCGGCCGACGCGGCGAGGTGCGTCGGACTCAGGCCATGCGGCGCGCCGTGCCGCGCGTGACTTCGCCACCGTGTACCTGCCCCGCCAGCGTCTGCCATTCCTGCAGCACCTGCCTGGGGTGTTCGACGCTGAGCAGCAGCCAGCCGCCCTCGTGCAGCGGAACAGCCAGGACGCGGTCGCTGGTGATCAGACAGAACGCCTTGTGCCCGTCGCGGGTGCGGTAGTGGCCGGCATGGAAGCCGGGATAGCCGAAGCCGAGCAGCTTCAAGGCCGGCTTGAAGCCGGTGTGCTCGGACAGCGCGACCACGCGCGCGTCCCTCAGGCGCAGCGCAGCCAGCGGCAAGCGCTTGGTCAGGAAGGTCGCGCGCACGTCCAGCAAGCCGTCGTGCAGCAGCACGCGCTGCCGCGCGAAGGTGGCGGTGCCGGCCACGCCGATCAACGCCAGCAGTCCGAAATGCCACCACAGCGCGCCGGGCCGTGCGGCGTGCAACGCGAAGCCACCGACCACCGCGGCCACGACCAGTAGCGGCAGCCACAGCCACAAGGCCAGGCCCAGTCGATGCGCCGGCGCCACCGGATACTGCCGCGCCGGGGAGGGCCGCGCAGAGCGCAGCCGGCTCATGGTGCGGCTCCATGGCTGGCGGGCAGGGCCTGCACCCAGGTCGCGACATCGGCGATCAGGGCCGGGTCGACGTGGCCGGGCGTGGCGTACTCGGCCGGTCCGGGCGCACCGCTGTCCGCTGTGAGGTCGCCGGCCTGCAGGCGATCCAGTAGCCCCCTGGCGGTCTGTTGCGGCGCCGCGCCCAGCGCCGTGAGCGGGCCAAGCAGCGCCACCGGTGCAGGCGCAAGAACCCGATGCCGGCGCATGTCAGACCTCCCGCTTGAACATCAGCAGCGGTTTGGTGCCCGGCAGTGCGACGACGTTGACCAGTTCCCAGCCGAGCTTGCCGTGCTTGTTCAGGTCGGCCTGCAGTTCGTCCAGTTTCAGCCCCAGCATCAGATTGGTCTTGGCCTCGACGGTGAGGTATTCCCAGCGCTTGCTCATGTTTCCGGTTCCTTGTCGTCACGCGGCTTGGGCAGCCGCCCTGCCTTGCGCAGCGCGTCGCGCAACACGTATTCGATCTGCGCGTTGAGGCTGCGCAGTTCGTCGTCGGCCCAGCGCTGCGCCGCCGCCAGCACGTCGGCGTTGATGCGCAGCGGATAGGCCTTCTTCTCGCTCATGACCGCTCCCGCCGCGCGGCGTCGCTGCGGCGCAGGTGCAGCAGCATCGACACGATCAGCGCGTTCACCGTCAGCAGCAGTGCGATCGCCACCGCGTAGACGCCGGCGCGCTGGCCGCCGGTCCAGTACAGCGCCGCCGCGCCGAGCAGGATCGCCAGGCCGATCAGCGCCCAGCGCAGGCCCAGCCCGCGCGCGCGGTCGTCGCCCTTGCCGCCGACCCAGGCGGCGATGACCAGGGCCGGCAGGCCGGAGAGGGCGAGCGCCAGCGGCGCGATGGCGGCGTGCATGGACATTGACACCTCAGTACAGCGAGCCGGCGTTGACGATCGGCTGGGTGCCGCGGTCCGAGCACAGCACGGTCAGCAGATTGCTGACCATGTGCGCTTTGCGCTCCTCGTCCAGCTCGACCACGCCGTTCTTCTGCAGTTCGGCCAGGGCCATCTCGACCATGCCCACCGCGCCGGCGACGATGCGGGTGCGCGCGGCGATCACCGCGTTGGCCTGCTGCCGCTGCAGCATCGCCTGTGCGATTTCCGGGGCGTAGGCGAGGTGGCTGATGCGCGCCTCGATCACGTCCACGCCGGCCTGGGTCAGGCGTTCGTCGAGGTGGCGCTTGAGCTGTTCGCTGATCTCGTTGGGGTGGCTGCGCAGCGAAATCTGCCCGTCCTCGTGCTGGTCGTAGGGATAGCTGGTGGCCATCGCGCGCAGCGCCGCCTCGGACTGGATGTGCACGAAGCTCTCGTAGTCGTCGACGTTGTAGACCGCTTCGGAGGCATCCATCACCTGCCACACGATCACCGCGGCGATCTCGATCGGGCTGCCGTCCAGTTCGTTGACCTTGAGCCGGCCGCTCTCGAAGTTGCGCACGCGCTGGCTGACCTTGCGCTTGCTGAAGAAGGGGTTGTTCCAGCGCAGGCCCGGGTCCTTGACCGTGCCCACGTAGCGACCGAACAGGCTCAGCACCGCGGCCTGGTTCGGTTCCAGCGCGTACAGGCCGACCACCAGGAACAACGCGACGGTCAGCACCGGGATCGCGACCAGCAGGGTCCATGGCATCGCCGACGGCTGCAGCACGCCGGTGGCGATGATCGCACCGGCGCCGGCCACGAACACCAGGACCAGGCCCACGATCATCGGAATGCCGGGCAGGGAGGAACGGGGCTGCTCTTTCATGGTGGACGTCCTTGGGTGGTTGGACTAAACGATATCAAATTGATATCAGTTTGCAAGAGGGCCGGGATTGGGGAATCGGGATTCGGGATTGGCTGAAAAGCCGGGATTCGGGAGTCGGGAGTCGGGATTCGGGATTCGGGAGCGGTAGAAGCTAGGAACGCGGACGGACAAAGGGGTTCGCTTGCGCGAATCCCTGATTTGGTTGTTTCACAGTGGAAAGTCGCTGCGATAGCAAGCCGATCGCTGCCTGGCCGAAGTCGTCGAATGGAAGGTGGAGGGCAATGTCCCCGGCTGGCAGCGGGCAGTCGGCACGATGTCAGGCCGTCATTGACCCGCTCTTACAAATCCCCAGTCCCGACTCCCGAATCCCGGCTTTTCAGCCAATCCCCAATCCCGACTCCCCAATCCCGTCGCCGCAAGCGGCGACCACTCACCCGCCGAGGATCAACACCGGCGAGCGGAAACCGCTGAGGTGATGGGTGCCGGTGGCGATGTCGCTGCGGTAGCGGCCTGGGATCTCGATCTGGCAGCGTTTGCCGATGCGCACGCCGGGGCCGATGTCCACCTGTCGGCCGAGCGTGGCCTGTGCACCGATCTGCGCGTCGGCGCCGAGCGTCGCGCCGGCCTCGATCCACGCCGAGGCGCCGACCTTGACCGCCGATTCCAGCACCGCCGCCGCGCCGATCCAGGCGTTGAAACCGATGTCGCAGTGCGCATCGACGATGGCGCCGGCGCCGATCGCGCAGTTCTCGCCGACGCGCGCGCTGGCCGCCACCTGCGCGCCGCGGCAGATCAGCGGCGGCATCTTGAAGCCGCGTGCCTTCAGTTCGCCCATCAGTTCCTGGCGGCGGAAGTTGAGGAACTGCGGGCCCCAGGCGACGAAGGCGGTGGCGCCGGTGTCGGCCAGTGCGTGCAGGGCATCGAGGTCGAAGCGGTAGTCCTTGCCCTGCGCTACGTCCAGCGGATGCAGTACGCAGTCCGGCGCCGCCTCGGCCCAGGCCGCCAGCGCCCAGCGTAGCAGCGCACCGCTGCCGACCACGTATTTGTCAGAGGACATGGCGGCCCTCCATGACGTCCATGTACCAGCGTTCGATCTGCATGTTGGCGTGCTCGTAGTCGCCCAGCACGGCGCGCGGGGCGCCGGCGCGCAATCCCGACTGCACCTGTTCCATGATCTCGATGTCCTCGCGCAGCACCTTCTCGGCGCCATGCAGGTGCCCGAGCAGCACCGCGTCGGAACCCGGGTAGCGCTGCTTCTTGCGCGCGGTGACGTAGTACACCAGCAGGTCGGTGCGCTGCGCCGACACCGGCTGATGGTGCTCGATGATGAAGGAATAGCCACCCGAGCCCGAGGCGATGTGCAGGTTCGGGTACAGCAGCCAGTTCAGATACCAGTCGTCGTTGCCGAAGCGTTCGACGTGCGCGTGCCAGGGGTAGTGCGCCATCGCCACCAACGGCTCGTTGAGCCCGCCGCTGCTGAACGTGCGCAGGCGCGCCAGATGCGCCTCGCGCGAGGCGCTGCCCTCGGCGTGGTAGCGGCGCGCCTCGGCGATGCCGGCATCGTCCATCTGCACCTGGAACTTGACCTGCTGCGCCAGCGTGCGCGCATGCACGAAGCGCGGGTGCAGCGCATCGCGCAGGTTCTCGTAGGCCAGCTTCCAGTTGAAGTCGGCCTCGAAGGTCGCCACCAGCACTTCGTCGTCGAACTGCTCGGAGGCGGCGCGCAGCATCTCCAGCGCCTCCAGCGAGAACTGCCTTTCCAGCGGCATCGGCGCGGGCGACAGGTTCACGAACACCAGCTTGCCGATGCAGGCCACCGCGAAGCGGCGCAGCCGCAGGCAGGCGCGCGCCTCCGGTGCCAGGCGGTAGGCATCGTCCTGGAAGGGGATGTTGTCCACGCTGCCGTCGGCGCCGTAGCGCCAGCCGTGGTAGCTGCAAACCAGCGGGCGCACGCCCTGCGGTTGCTGTTGCAGCGGGTTCTGCCGGTGCAGGCACAGGTTGTCGAAGGCGCGCAGTTCGCCGTCGATGTTCTGCACCACCACGTCCACCCCGCACACCGAGCGGCGGACGAAGGCATTGGGCTTGTCCAGCAGCATGCGCGGGGCCACGAACTGCCACAGCGGCTTCATCAGGAGCTCGCGTTCGCGCGCGAACCAGGCCTCGTCGATGTAGGCTTCGGCCGGCATCAACGAGTGCATGGGCGCTCCCCGGTGGTGCGGCAGGGCGTGCCGAGGCGATTTCCGACGCTGCGTGCGTGCATGGCGAGACATCCCCAGTGACGCCGCAGAAGATAGCACCTCGCTGCGCGCACGCGATGGCGTAGCCGGCCCTGTGCCGGCGTGGGGCGCCGGCCCGTTAGAATACGGTCCCCCTCTTCGCGCAGGCGCCACCGTCATGGTCACTCTGGGAACCCCGCTGTCCGCTTCCGCCACCCGCGTGCTGCTGCTCGGCTCCGGCGAACTCGGCAAGGAAGTGGCGATCGAACTGCAGCGCTTCGGCGTGGAGGTGATCGCGGTGGACCGTTATGCCGATGCACCGGCGATGCAGGTCGCACACCGCAGCCACGTGGTCGACATGCTCGATGCGATGGCACTGCGCGAACTGATCGCGCGCGAGCGGCCGCACCTGATCGTGCCGGAGATCGAGGCGATCCACACCGAAACGCTGGTGGCGCTGGAGCGCGACCTCGGCCAGCGGGTGATTCCGACCGCGCGCGCGGCGCGGCTGACCATGGACCGCGAAGGCATCCGCCGCCTGGCCGCCGAGACCCTGGGCCTGCCGACCTCGCCGTACCGCTTCGTGGACACGCCCGAGCAGTACCGCGAGGCGATCGCCGCGGTCGGCCTGCCGTGCGTGGTCAAGCCGGTGATGTCGTCCTCCGGCAAGGGCCAGAGCACGCTGCGCAGCGCCGCCGACATCGATGCGGCCTGGGAATACGCGCAGACCGGTGGCCGCGCCGGCGCCGGCCGCTGCATCGTCGAAGGCTTCATCGACTTCGAGTACGAAATCACCCTGCTGACCGTGCGCCACGCCGGCGGCACCGCGTTCTGCGATCCGATCGGGCACTGGCAGAAGGACGGCGACTACCGCGAGAGCTGGCAGCCGCAGCCGATGTCGGCGCTGGCGCTGCAGCGCGCGCAGGACATCGCCCGCGCGGTCACCGACGATCTCGGCGGCTGGGGGCTGTTCGGCGTGGAGCTGTTCGTCAAGGGCGACGAGGTCTGGTTCAGCGAAGTGTCGCCGCGGCCGCACGACACCGGCCTGGTCACCCTGGTGTCGCAGGAACTGAGCGAGTTCGCCCTGCATGCGCGCGCGATCCTCGGCCTGCCGATTCCGTCGATCCGCCAGAACGGCCCGTCGGCCTCGTGCGCGCTGTTGGCGCACGGCGAAGGCGTGCCGCGCTTCGGCAACGTCGACGCCGCGCTGCAGGCCCCGGACACCGCCCTGCGCCTGTTCGGCAAGCCCAGCGTGCACGGCCACCGCCGCGTCGGCGTGACCCTGGCCCGCGGCGCGAGCATCGACGAAGCGCGGCAAACCGCCCGCGACGCCGCCGCCGCCCTCACCATCGACCTAGACGCATAAAGCTTCGAGCGCTCGGAAAGCGGGGCCAAAGGGGACCCGCTTTCCCATTTCCCATTCCCGGCCCCTCAGGCCGGCGGCGCAAACCGTGCCGCCGCCAGGCGGATGCTCCACACCAGTTCCACCATCGCCAGATTGTTGAGCAGGGCCTCGCCGCCCAGCACCAGCCAATAGCCGGCGCCGTCGACCCAGAACGGCACGAACGACCAGTCCGGCAGCAGCAACTGCGGCTCGCTGTAGAACGCCACGTAGCGGTGCGCGCCATGCCAGCCGCGCGCGCTCTGGCGCTGGGCGAAGCCGGAGAAGTCGGCGGCGGCCACGCTCAGCGTCTCGGCCTGTTCCTGGTCCAGGCCGGCATGGCCCAGGCAGAAGCCGCTGTCGGAGGCCAGCACCGCGCGGCGTTCGGCCGACAGCGGGGCGATCACGTGCTGGGCGAAATCGTCCAGGCGGATTTCCGGCCCCGGTACCGCGCGCCGCAGCAACTGCACCCATTGCTGTTCGCGCGCGTCCTGCAGCAGCCGCTGCGCGTCGCCGCCCACGCGCTGGCGCCATTCCTGCAGCGACAACGCACCGTGCGCACCGAGCAGCAATTGCAGCGCGCGCTGCATGCGGTCGGGCGTGGCGCTGGCAAAGCCGTGCAGTACGCCATGCGGGGTCGGCATCAGCCAGGTCGGTTCGGAGCCGGTCGGTTCGTGGGTCGTCATAGCGGCGCACTCGCGCTGGAAAAGGACAGGGCGTCGACGCTGCGGCCGCCCAGCGGCTCACGCTGCTGCAGCCAGCGTGCGGTGCGGTCCCAGCGGTCTCCCAGGGCCAGCGCGTGGCGGCGCAGTTCGCGGGTGGCAAGCATGAAGGCGAGCTTGTCCTGGCAACTGATGCAGTAGTCTAGGAACTCGCGCTCGCAGCGCGCCGCGGCGATCGGCGCGCCATCGCACAGCGCGTCCACCACTTCGCGCACCATCCGCCGCGAATGATCCGGGCTGGCCCGGCGCACCCGCGCCGGCACGTCGGCCGACGGCCGCGCCAGCACGCTCCAGCGCGTGGCCAGGGCGTTGATCGGCAGCAGCGCGTGGCCCTGGCTGTGGCGCTGGAAGGCCTCGGCCACGTGCGGCGGCAGATGCGGCGCGGCCATCTGCAGCGCCAACTGGCGCAAGGCGATGTCGTGGCGTGGCAGCGCCACGAACAGGTCGGCGAGCACGCCCTGGGTCGGTTCGTTGTCGTGCAACTGCAGCGCCGCATGCAGCCGCGCCAGGTGCGCGGCGGCGTCGCGCGGGTCGCGCAGCAACGCACGGGCATGGGTGCGCATCACCAGGCGTGCGGGATCGCGAGCGGGAGTGGTGGCCATGGGCGCCTCAGTCCAGCAGGGTGTCGATCAGGTCGATCATGAATTCGGCGTCCTCCGTGGCCATCGCCTCGAAGCCCTGCTCCAGGCCCAGCGCGTCCAGCACCGCCTGGTCGTCGCGGTGCGCGGCATCGCCCAGCGCGAGCAGGGCATCGCGCAGCACCGGCAGTTGCGGGCCCAGCCGCGGATGCGCCAACAGCACGTGGCCGATGTCGCACAGCGCGCTTTCCACCAGCGGGCGCAGTCGTGCACGGGTCAGCTGCGACAGGCCGTGGTAGGCGGTGGCCAGGAACAGGCCGGCGTCGGCTTCGCCCTCCAGCAGCAACCGCGCCACGGCGGCGTAGCTGCTGGCCGGGCGCCAGGCGATGCGTTCCGGCTCCAGGTCGGCCGGTTCCAGCAGGCGCAGGCCGATCAGGCGCACGTCGTGGTTGGCGGTCAGCGCGATGCGGCAGCCGTAGGGCAGGTCTTCCACGCAACGCGCCGGCGCCTCGGCCGCGGTCGCGATCACCACCTCGTCGGCGCGGCCGCGCGGCCGCACCAGCGGCAGGTAGCCGCGGTCGCGGATCAGGGCGCTGGCGTCGAACGGGCTGGCGTACACCAGGTCGACGACGCTGTCGTCCAGCAACTGCCGCTGTTCGGCGGCATCGGCCGGCATCAGCAGGCGCAGGCCGATGCCGGCGCGGCGTTGCAGCACCGTGCTGAGCAGGTACCAGCCGCCGAAGTATTCGGGCGCGAAGTCCGGCGCGACCAGGAACGTGCAGCTCATGCCGGCGCCTCCGCCTGTTCGTCCTGCAGCCATTGCGCGTACAGCGGCTGCAGCGCCTCGATGCGCCGCCGCGAGGGCTTGCGCCGCACCGAGGTGAAGCCGACCACGCGGCCGTCGCGCACGTTCGGCAAGGCGGTGGCGTAGACCCAGTAGCAGGCGCCGTCGCGGCGCAGGTTCTTGACGTAGCCGTGCCATTTCTCGCCGGCCAGCACGGTGTCCCACAACGCGCGAAACGCGCGCCGCGGCATCTCCGGGTGGCGCAGGATGCAGTGCGACGCGCCGATCAGCAGGTCGCGCGGCCAGCCGCTGAGTTCGACGAAGGCGTCGTTGGCGTGGGTGATGACGCCGTCCAGGTCGGTGCGCGAGACGATCAGGCGTCCGTCCGGGTAAGCGACCTCGCGCTCGCTCCAGTACACGGTGCGGCGGCTGCCATCGTGATAGCGCAACTCGGCGCTGCGGTGCGGCTCGTGCGGCGGATCCATCGGCGGCAGCGGCATGGCGGCGCCCTACAGGATCTGCTGCAGCGCCTGCGCGGCGCGCTTGATGTCCAGGAACACCAGGCCGAGCCTGGCGCTGGGCTTGGCCAGCACGGTGAGCACCGCCTCGCGGCCGGCCGCGCTCATGATCACGTAGCCGAGTTCGCCCTGGATCAGCACCCGCTCCAGCGTGCCGCGCGCCAGCTCGCGCGCGCTGCGTTCGCCCAGCGCGAGCAGCGCCGCCGACATCGCGCCGACCCGGTCCTCGTCCATGCCCTGCGGCATCGCCGAGGCGATCATCAGCCCGTCCAGGGAGATCAGCGCCGAGGCCTCGATGTCGGCAGTAGCGCCGTTGAGGCCTTCCAGCGCCTGTTGCAACTGTTGCGTTCGCATGCTCGCCTTCCGCTTGCGCATCCCGACCGGGTGCGGGAGGCATTGGACCGCGTCGGCGCGGGTTTGCCCTTGATCTGGATCAAGGCCGATCGCGGTGCTTGGCGCGGCAGGCGGTCCACGGGCAACGTGGGCCATGGTCTGCCAGAAACGACGCGGCGGCCCATGGGGCCGCCGATGCTGGCTGCGCGGGCCGCGTTGCGACCTGCGCGGTGTTCTCTCGCCTTCGCCTACGGTCCCGCGGCGACGTCGACCCAGACCAGATGGTGGTCGCTGCCGTCGGCGATGGCGGCAGCGGGATCGCTGGAAGCCGGCCAGAACACGCCGCTGTCCAGGTAGCGGAAGTTGCGCGACGGCAGCACGTAGTCCAGGCGCATGGTGCCGGCCTTGGGCCCGAAATCACCGGTGACCTGCTGCGGCGGGCCGCAGTGCGCGACGCCATTGGCCGCGTAGGCGCGCGTGGTCTCCTCGCCGCCGGCGCTGTGCGGAGTGGGGTAGTGCAGCACGCGCGGATGCGTCACCAGTGCACGAATCGCGTCGTGGCGGCCCTCGCCATCGATCACGTCGTTGTTGAGATCGCCGAGCATCACGAACTGCGCATCGGCGGCCAGCCCGCCGCAGCGCCCGGCGTCGTCGCACAGCCAGCGCGCCTTGCCGCTGCCGGCGTCGTCCAGGTACTCGCGCCACAACCGCAGCTCGTCGTGATTGCGCGCCGCATTGCGCTTCTCCGCGCCGTCGAACACCGGCGGGGTCGGGTGCGCCACCAGCGCGTGCAGCACGCCCAGCGGGGTGCGCACCGGCACGTCCCAATGCGATTTCGACGACAGCCGCAGCTGCGCCCACACCGCGTCGCTGTAGAAGAAGCGGCCGGTGGCCGGATCGACCGGGCGCAGTGCCCCGGGCATCGCGCTCCATTTGAACAGGCGGAAGCTGCGCACTGCCGCGGTATCTATTGGGTATTTGGACAGCAGCAGCATGCCGTACTGGCCGGGATGCAGCCCGTAGCCCCACGCGTCGTTGCCGCGCGCGCGGCCTTCGCCGCCGACATGGCCGTCGTTGTCCAGGTCAAGGCCGCTGGGCACGCCGGTGTTGACCGGCGCCAGGTAGCGATACGGATAGCGCAGCGCCGCACCGCCGTGCGGCTGCGGCACCGCCAGGTAGCGCTGCTCGAACAGATCGGCAGCGCGGTGCGCGTCGTCGTAGTC
Source organism: Xanthomonas sp. NCPPB 3174 (assembly GCF_056725205.1). NCBI lineage: Bacteria > Pseudomonadati > Pseudomonadota > Gammaproteobacteria > Lysobacterales > Lysobacteraceae > Xanthomonas > Xanthomonas sp. NCPPB 3174. The sequence goes on from NZ_CM161517.1 coordinate 1,200,729, forward strand.
GAACTCGTTGAGCAGCACGATGTCAGGGCGCACCTGCTGCAGCACCGCGGCGATCTTGCGCGCCTGCGCGCTGTCGCCCTGCAGGGCGGCGATCAGCGCGCCGGGTTCGTCGGCATTGAGCGAGGTGTTGTAGGTGGCCAGCCGCAGCGTCGTGGCGGCTGGCGCGGCAGCGTCGGTCATCGGGGAGGGAGTGGGAGCGGTGTGCGCGCAGGCGCCGCACAGCAGGGTCAGGGCGAGCAGGAGGAGGCGTGATGTCATGCGCCCAGTTTCGCATGCGCTGCATGTCGGCACGATGGCGCAACCACCGCGGCGATACCGGCCGGGCCGCGCCAGCGGCCGTCGGCTAGCTGCCGAGCTGGCGCAGGTAATCGTCGAAGTCGCGCCAGTGGCGGCCGTCGTAGGCCTGCAGCGGCCGGAAGCGGCGCTTGTAGTCCATCTTCTGGTGGCCGCGGATCCAGTAGCCCAGGTACAGGTGGCGCAGGCCCTCGCGTCGCGCCCAGGCGATCTGCTGCAGGATCGCCAGCGTGCCCAGGCCGCGTGCGCCGGCGTCCGGGTCGTAGAAGGTGTAGACCGCCGACAGCGCCTGTTCGGCGATGTCGGTGACCGCCACCGCCAGCAGCGGCCCACGCCGGCCGTCCGGCAGGCGTTGCCGCAGTTCCAGAAAGCGCCCATGCGACCAGCGGCCGATCAGGAACTGGTCGAACTCGTGTGCGCCGTGATCGTCCATGCCGCCGCCAGGATGGCGATGGCGCAGGTAACGTTGATACAGCGCCAGTTGTTCCTCGCTGCGCTCGGCGGCGACGATGCGCACCTCGATATCGGCATTGCGCGCCAGGCAGCGGCGCTGGCTGCGATCGGGCACGAAGTCCTCGATCGGGATGCGCACCGCCACGCAGGCGCGGCAGTGGTCGCAGTGCGGGCGGTAGACCAGGTCGCCGGAACGGCGGAAGCCCCAGCTCAACGCCAGCGGATACAGCGCGCCCAGGCGCGGATCGTGCGGGTCCAGCACCAGGTCGCGCGCCTGCCGCTCGGGCCAGTAGCCGCACGCGTGCTGGCCGGTCTGGAACAGCCGCAGGTCGTCGCTGGCGTCGGAGTGGATGGCCATGCGCCGAGCATAGCGCTTCGCCATCGCAGGGGCCGCGACTGTCCGCACCATGAATACGCCCGGCAGCCGGTCAACCGTGGCGGCGACGGGGCGTTGTCTGCAGGGAAGGCGCCACGGCGCCGGCCCGATGCAGGGGCCGCCCGCGGCGCCGGACGCCTGCCGTCCCGGCAGGTTCCCATCATCCTCAGGGAGTGACCCATGAAGTCTCGCAAACCGCTGCTTGCCCTGGCCGTGCTGGCCGTGCTGTCCGGCGCCGCCTACGCCGTTACTCCGCCGCCGGCCGATCCCGCCGCGCCCGCCGATGCCGGCGGCATCGCCGCGCTCGACAAGAACGGCGACGGCGTCATCGACCGCAGCGAGGCCGCCGCCGATCCGCGCCTGGCCGAGCATTTCGACGCGCTGGACAAGAACCACGACGGCAAGCTCAGCCGCGACGAGTGGCCGCGTCACGGCCGCCATGGTGGCCGTGGCGGCCCGGGTGGCCCGGGCGACCACGGCGTGCCCGGCGCGATGATGGCCAAGCTGGACACCAACAAGGACGGCCGCATCAGTCGCGCCGAAGCGCAGGCCGATCCCAAGCTCGCCGCGCGCTTCGACAAGATGGACGTGAACAAGGACGGCTACATCGACCGAGCCGACTTCGAGCTGCGCGCCAAGCAGCACCGCGATGCCTGGTTCGCCGCCGCCGATACCAACAAGGACGGCATGCTCAGCCGCGCCGAGTTCGATGCGGCGCAGGCCAAGCGCTGGGCGCATCGTCCGGACGGCCCGCGCGGCGGCGACGCACCGCCGCCGCCGATGCCGGCTCCGGACAGCAACTGAGCCATCCGCCGCGGCGATGGCCGCGGCGTCTCTGCACCAAGGCGCCGATCGACAGCGCCCCTGCGCCCCACGCGCAGGGGCGTTTTTTGTGTGGGAGGAAACCTGCTGTCTCGCGTCGCGCCGTCATGCACCGGAGGCGATCATCGGCTGGCTGTCACCAGCATGGGCGACAGCGCGCAGGCGTCGCCTTGCGCTCGGCGCGGCTCAGTTGCCGCGCGGTGCCGGCTGCACGCGCACGCGCACTTCGTCGCTGCCGGTGTCCTGTGCCGGCGGCCTGGCCGGCCGCGTCGCGGCGGGTTGCGCCGGTGCGGCGGTGGGCGCCCGGTTGTCGCGATGGCGCAGCACGGTGATCAGCGCCACCGCACCGATCGCCAGCAACAGGGCGATGCGGATCCGCCAGGCCCAGCGCTTGCCACCGTCCGGCGCCACCTGCGAGCGGAACTCGTTCAGATAGGGCGCGCGGCCTTGTTCCGGGTCGCGGCGGGTACTGTCGAGCAGGCCGGCGTCGCGCAGCAGTTCGCGCGCGCGCGGCTGGTCGTTGGCATGCACCACCCACACCGTGGGCTGCGCCTGCGCCGCCACCGGATCCAGATAGCTGAACTGGCCGCTGCGGCGGGTCCGGTAGGAGCGGCCATTGCTCAGCCGCACCTCGATGCCGGCATCGCGCAGCAGGGCGGCCACGCCTTCGGCGGTTTCCACGCGTTGGCTGCTGAAGATCTGGCGCATGTCCGTGTCCTCAGCGCTTTGCCGGAACCTGCGCCGCGGCGTCGGCGTCAGGGACCACGCGGATCAGACCTTCCTGTGCGGTGCTCGCCACCAGGGTCCCGTCGCGGGTGAAGAACTGCCCGCGCGCCAGGCCGCGCGCGCCCTGCGCGCTGGGGCTGTCCAGCGAGTACAGCAGCCAGTCGTCGGCGCGGAACGGACGGTGGAACCACAGTGCGTGGTCGAGCGAAGCCATCTGCACGTTCGGCGTGTAGTAGCTGATGCCGTGCGGGAAGGTGGCGGTGCCGAGCAGATGGAAGTCCGAGGCGTAGGCGAGCAGCGCCTGGTGCAGTTCCGGCGCATCGCCGACCGGCTCGCTCAGGCGCAGCCACATCTGCTGGAACGGCGGGCGCTTGGGCGGATTCAGTTCGTCGCGCGGATACACGTGGCGGAACTCGAACGGGCCGCCGCGCGAGAGCCAGCGCTGCACCTTGGTCGGCAGCGTCGCCAGCACTTCCGGGCGCGCCGCCGGAGTCGGCTCGATGTCTTCCGGCTGCGGCACTTCCGGCATCTTCAGCTGGTGGGTGGCGCCGTCCTCCTGTTCCTGGAACGAGGCCGCGCAGAAGAAGATCACCTTGCCGTGCTGGATCGCGGTGACCCGGCGCACCGAGAAGCTGCCGCCGTCGCGGGTGCGGTCCACGTCGTAGACGATGGGATGTTCGATGTCGCCGGCGCGCAGGAAGTAGGCGTGCAGGGAATGCACGCGGCGCGCGTTCTCCACCGTGGCCTGCGCGGCCGACAGCGCCTGGCCCAGCACCTGGCCGCCGAACACGTACTTGGTGCCGATGTCGCGGCTCTGGCCGCGGAACAGGTTGTCCTCCAGCCGCTCCAGCGACAGCAGCTCGATCAGTTCGGAGACGACGGGGGCGGGCTTGGCGGACAAGAGGCGGGGCCTGGCGACGGACGTGCGCCGATTATAGCGGGCCGCCCGTGCGTGCCCGCCTGCCGCCGCGCTCAGCCCTTGCCGAGCCGCGCCGCCAGCGCGCGCAGCGCGGCCTGGGTGTCCGGCGCCTGCCAGTCGTCGATCAACCGCTCCAGCCCGATGTGCTCGTCGGCCAGCGCCACGCGCAGGTCGGCGCGGGCGATGGCGCGGGTCTGCAGCATCGGCTGCCGCGGCCGCTTCAGCAGGTCCAGCAACCAGGCCAGCGCGCGCGCCACCACCAGGTCGGCGTCGACCAGTTCGTCGACCAGGCCGATCTCCAGCGCGCGCTCGGCGCTGACCAGGTCGCCGCCGACCAGCAGGCGCTCGGCGCGGTGCGCACCGACCACGCGCCGCAGCAGGCGCTGGATGCCTTCCGGCGCGACCAGGCCGACCTGGGTCTCGTTGAGCCCGATGGTGACCGGGCGCGCCGGCTCGGGGCTGCGCGCCATCACCCGGTAGTCGCAGCACAGTGCCAGCACGCAGCCGCCGGCCGGGGCGTGGCCGGTCAGCGCCGCCACCACCGGCATCGGGCTGGCGGCCAGCGCGCGCGCCGCGCCGAAGAACTGCTGCCAGCTCGCGAGCAGCTTGGCGCGGTCGTCGCCGTGACTGAGCAGGTGCGGCACGTCCATGCCGGCGGAGAACAGCCGCTCGTTGCCCGACAGCACCAGGCCGCGCGCGCCGTCGGCGCCGGCCTGCTCGATGGCCTGGATCAGCTGCCGGCACAGGTCGGTGTCCAGCGCATTGACCGGCGGCCGCGCCAGGCGCAGTTCGCGGATGGGGCCGTGGTTGATCACGTCGATGAGCGTCGTCATGCTGCGGTCTGCTTTCGAAGAAGGAACCGCGGCGATGATAACCAAACCATTCGCTGGCGTATTGTTCGTGCTGTGCGCGGCCGCCACCGCGGCGTCGGCCGCGCAGCCGGCCTGCGTCACCCTCGAACAGGGCTGGGTGCGGCTGCCGCCGAATCCGGCGATGCCGATGACCGCCGGCTACGGCGTGCTGCACAACGGCTGCGCCAAGCCGGTCACGGTCACCGGGGCCAGCAGCCCCCGCTTCGGCGATGTGTCGTTGCACGAGACCACGGTCGTGGCCGGCGTCAGCCGCATGCGCGCGGTCGAGCGCGTGCCGCTGGCGCCTGGCGCGCGCGTGGAACTCAAGCCCGGCGGCATGCACCTGATGCTGATGCAGGGCAAGGGTGCGCTGACCGAAGGCCAGGCCGTGCCGCTGCAACTGCAGCTGGAAGGTGGCGGCAAGGCCGATGCGACGCTGGCCGTGCGCAAGCAGGCGATGTAGGGGGAGTTCCTTGGTACCTCGTAGGAGCGGCTTCAGCCGCGACAGGCGAAGCCCAGCGTCGGCTGACACCATCCGTCGTCGGGACTGAAGTCCCTCCCACAAGGAGCGCACGCTGCTCCTGACGTGGGCAGTGCCACTGCGAAGGCGGACGATGCGCCGGGTCGGGCCCGGCGCAAGCGCAGGCCTCAGCTCGTCGCCTTGCGCACGGCCTCCGGCAGCGGCGCGCTCTTGCCGGTCTGGGTGTCCATCCACACCACCACCACGTTGCCGTCGGAATAGAGCCGGCTCTCGTCCTGCTGGTCGACGATGCGGTGGCCGATGGTCACGCTGCTGGTGCCCAGGCGCTCGACGAACAGTTCGACCAGGATGTCGTTGGGCCACACGATCGGTGCGCGGTAGTTGACGTTGGTCGCCGCCACCACCGGGGCGATGCGATCGCGCATCGACACGCCGTCCACGCCCAGCATCCAGCGCACGCGCGCCTCTTCCAGGTAGGAGATGTACTTGGCGTTGTTGACGTGGCCCATGCTGTCCATGTCGCGCCAGCGCACGCTGATCGGGATGCGCGCCAGGATCTTGTGTTCGCTGCTCATCAAACGTCCTTTTTCTTCTTGCTGGTACTGGTGGCGCTCTTGCTGGCCTTGCCGCTCTTGGCCGCCACCGCCTGCTTCTTCGCCGGCTTTTCCGGCTTGACCTTGCGCGGCGGGCGCGCGTCGGGCTTGTTGGCCATCGCCGCCGGCTGCTCCGGGCGTGCGCTGGTGGACGGCAGCATCCGCGCCAGGAACTGGCCGGTGTACGACTGCGGGCAGGCCGCCACGTCTTCCGGCGTGCCGGTGACCAGGATGGTGCCGCCGCGGTGGCCGCCTTCCGGGCCGAGGTCGACGATCCAGTCCGCGGTCTTGATCACGTCCAGGTTGTGTTCGATCACCACCACGGTGTTGCCCTCGTCGCGCAGCTTGTGCAGCACGCCCAGCAGCGCCTCGATATCGTGGAAGTGCAGGCCGGTGGTCGGCTCGTCGAGGATGTACAGGGTGCGGCCGGTATCGCGTCGCGACAGCTCCTTGGACAGCTTCACGCGCTGCGCCTCGCCGCCGGACAGGGTGGTCGCGCTCTGCCCGAGCTTGATGTAGCTCAGGCCCACGTCGACCAGGGTCTCCAGCTTGCGCGCGATCGACGGCACCGGCTCGAACAGCTTCAGCGCATCCTCGACGGTCATCTCCAGCACGTCGTTGATGTTGAAGCCCTTGTACAGGATCTCCAGCGTCTCGCGGTTGTAGCGCTTGCCGTGGCAGACGTCGCAGGGCACGTACACGTCCGGCAGGAAGTGCATCTCCACCTTGATCAGGCCGTCGCCCTGGCAGGCCTCGCAGCGGCCGCCGCGCACGTTGAAGCTGAAGCGGCCCGGCGAGTAGCCGCGCGAGCGCGCTTCCGGCACCTGCGCGAACAGTTCGCGCAGCGGCGTGAACAGGCCGGTGTAGGTGGCCGGGTTGGAGCGCGGGGTGCGGCCGATCGGCGACTGGTCGATGTCCACGACCTTGTCGAACAGGTCCAGGTGCTCGATCTCGCGGTACGGCGCCACGCTGTGCGAGGCACCGTTGATCTCGTTCGCCGCCAGGGTGAACAAGGTGTCGTTGATCAGGGTCGACTTGCCCGAGCCGGACACGCCGGTGATGCAGGTCAGCAGGCCGGCCGGGATGTCCAGGTCGACGTTCTTGAGGTTGTTGCCGGTGGCCCCGCGCAGGTGCAGGGTCATCTTCGGATTGGCCTTGTGGCGCTTGGCCGGGATCTCGATGCGGCGCTTGCCCGACAGGTATTGCCCGGTCAGCGAGCGCGGCGCCTTCAGCAGGTCCTGTACGCTGCCCTGGCCGACCACCTCGCCGCCGTGCACGCCGGCGCCGGGGCCGATGTCCAGCACGTAGTCGGCCAGGCGGATCGCATCCTCGTCGTGCTCGACCACGATCACCGTGTTGCCGAGGTCGCGCAGGCGGGTGAGGGTGCCGAGCAGGCGTTCGTTGTCGCGCTGGTGCAGGCCGATCGAGGGTTCGTCGAGCACGTACATCACCCCGACCAGGCCGGCGCCGATCTGGCTGGCCAGGCGGATGCGCTGCGCCTCGCCGCCGGACAGGGTGTCGGCCTTGCGTTCGAGGGTCAGGTAATCCAGGCCGACGTCGACCAGGAAGCCCAGCCGCTCGGCGATCTCCTTGACGATCTTGCTGGCGATCTCGCCGCGCCAGCCGGGCAGGTCGAGCTGGCGGAAGAAGCTCAGCGCGTCGTCGATCGGCAGCACCACCAGGTCCGGCAGCGGACGGTCGGCGACGAACACGTTGCGCGCGGCCTTGTTCAGGCGCGCGCCCTTGCAGTCCGGGCACGGCCGTTCGCTGATGTACTTGGCCAGTTCCTCGCGCACCGCCGGCGATTCGGTCTCGCGGTAGCGGCGCTCCAGGTTGGGGATGATGCCTTCGAAGCGATGCTTGCGCTGGGTGCGGCCGCCGGCATCGGTGAAGTAGGTGAAGGTGATGGTCTCGTCGCCGCTGCCGTACAGCACCGCCTGGCGCACGCTCGCCGGCAGCGACTGCCAGGGCGCGTCGACGTCGAACTTGTAGTGCTTGGCCAGCGAGGCGATCAGCTGGAAGTAGTACGCGTTGCGGCGGTCCCAGCCGCGTACCGCGCCGGCCGACAGCGACAGCTCCGGATGCACCACCACCCGCTCGGGATCGAAGAACTCGGCCACACCCAGACCGTCGCAGCTCGGGCAGGCGCCCATCGGCGCGTTGAACGAGAACAGGCGCGGTTCCAGCTCCGGCAGCGAGTAGTCGCAGACCGGGCAGCTGTACTTGGAGGAGAACAGGTGCGGCGCGGCCGCGGTGTCGTCCAGCGACTGCACCGCCACCATGCCGTCGGCCAGCTTCAGCGCGGTCTCGAAGCTCTCGGCCAGGCGCTGCTTGATGTCCTCGCGCGGACGGAAGCGGTCGATCACCGCCTCGATGGTGTGCTTCTGGCGCAGCGCCAGCGCCGGCACCGCGTCGATCTCGTACAACTCGCCGTCCACGCGCACGCGCACGAAGCCCTGCGCGCGCAGTTGCTCGAACACCTGCGCATGCTCGCCCTTGCGCTCGCGGATCACCGGCGCCAGCAGCATGTAGCGCTGCTCCGGGTCCAGGGTCAGCACCTGGTCGACCATCTGGCTGACCGTCTGCGCCTCCAGCGGATAGCCGTGGTCGGGGCAGCGCGGCTGGCCCACACGCGCGTACAGCAGGCGCAGGTAGTCGTAGATCTCGGTGATGGTGCCGACGGTCGAGCGCGGGTTGTGCGAGGTCGACTTCTGCTCGATCGCGATCGCCGGCGACAGGCCCTCGATGTGATCGATGTCGGGCTTCTCCATCACGCTGAGGAACTGCCGCGCGTACGCCGACAGCGACTCCACGTAGCGGCGCTGGCCTTCGGCGTAGATGGTGTCGAACGCCAGCGAGGACTTGCCGGACCCGGACAGGCCGGTGATCACGATCAGCTTGTCGCGCGGCAGGTCGAGGTCGAGGTTCTTGAGGTTGTGCGTCCGCGCGCCGCGGATGCGGATGTAATCCATCGCCATGAAGAGATTCCGGAATGTGCCGGCCGTGGCGGTGCCGCTGGCCAGTGTGGGGGCGGAAAGGGGACGGCAATCGATCAGCGTACCCAGCTTGTCAGGTGGGGGCAATTGCCGCAGATCCCAGCGCCGCCGGGCGCCGGCGGCTGGCTGGTTCAGGCAGCCGCGCCGGCCCGCGGGGCTTGACAGTCCGGGCCTGGGTGGGCTTGACCCTGCCGCGCGCGGCGGCTTACAATCCCGCTCCTGTCTGCCCGAAACGGCACGGCAGGAACGACCACAATAACTACAGAGGAAGTCTGGTCATGTACGCAGTACTGGTCACCGGCGGTAAGCAATACCGCGTCGCGCAGGGCGAAACGCTCCGCGTGGAAAAGCTCGAAGTCGAAGCCGGCAACGAGATCACGTTCGACAACATCCTGATGCTGGGCGACAGCGACGGCATCAAGATCGGCGACGCGCTGAAGGGCGCCGCCGTCACCGCCAAGGTCGTGGCCCACGGCCGCGCCGACAAGGTGCGCATCATCAAGTTCCGCCGCCGCAAGCACCACATGAAGCGTCAGGGTCATCGGCAGCACTACACCGAAATCGAGATCACCGGCATCGCCGGTGGCGACAAGAAGTAAGGAGCAGCAGTCATGGCACACAAAAAAGGCGTAGGTTCCTCGCGCAACGGCCGCGACTCCAACCCGAAGTACCTGGGCGTGAAGATGTTCGGCGGCCAGGCCATCGAAGCCGGCAACATCATCGTGCGTCAGCGCGGCACCCAGTTCCACCCGGGCGCCGGCGTTGGCCTGGGCCGCGACCACACCCTGTTCGCGCTGGTCGACGGCAAGGTCGAGTTCTCGGTGAAGGGCGCCAAGAAGCGCCGCACCGTGAGCGTGGTCACCGAGGCGTAAGCCGCCGGTGTCCAGGGCCTGCGCCGTGGCGCAGGCTTGCTGACGAAAGCCCCGCTTCGGCGGGGTTTTTCGTTTGGTGGCCGGGATGGCGGGATTGGGGATTGGGGATTCGCAAAGGCGGATTCCGCCAGGACCCTCGATTGCTGGCCTCCGTTCCGTTGCCTCCGTTCTTTTGCTGGCGCCGCTAAACTGTGGCGTCCGGTGTTTTCCCAATCCCGAATCCCGAATCCCGAATCCCATGAAGTTGGTAGACGAAGCGGAAATCCAGGTCACGGCCGGCAATGGCGGCAATGGCTGCATCGGCTTTCGCCGCGAGAAGTTCATCCCGCTGGGTGGGCCCGATGGTGGCGATGGCGGCAATGGCGGCAGCGTGTGGCTGGTCGCCGACGAGAACCTCAACACCCTGGTCGACTTCCGCCACCAGCGCGCGTTCCGTGCGCAGCGCGGCGAGAACGGCATGGGCCGGCAGATGTACGGCAAGGCCGGCGAGGATCTGACCATCACCGTGCCGGTCGGCACCGTGGTGATCAACGTCGAGACCGACGAGGTCATCGGCGACCTGGTCGCGCACGGCGACCGCCTGCTGGTCGCGCAGGGCGGCAAGGGCGGCCTGGGCAACATGCATTTCAAGAGTTCGGTGACGCGCGCGCCGCGCAAGGCGACGCCGGGCGAGGAGGGCGAGGAGCGCACGCTCAAGCTGGAGCTGAAGCTGCTGGCCGACGTCGGCCTGCTCGGCTTCCCCAATGCCGGCAAGAGCACCTTCATCCGGGCGGTGTCCGCGGCCACGCCGAAGGTCGCCGACTATCCGTTCACCACGCTGTATCCGAACCTGGGCGTGGTCAGCGTCGAGGCCTATCGCAGCTTCGTGATCGCCGACATTCCGGGGCTGATCGAGGGGGCTGCTGACGGCGCCGGCCTCGGTGCGCAGTTCCTGCGCCACCTGCAGCGCACCCGTCTGCTGCTGCACCTGGTGGATCTGGCGCCCATGGAAGGCGGCGTGGACGGCGTGTCGCCGACCGAGCAGGTGCGCGCGATCGAGCGCGAGCTGCAGAAGCACGATCCGGAACTGCTGGCCAAGCCGCGCTGGCTGGTGCTGAACAAGGCCGACCTGATGTTCGAGGACGAGGCGCGGGCGCTGGCCGAACAGGTCGTCGCCGAACTGGGCTGGACCCAGCCCTGGTACCTGGTCTCGGCGCTGGGCCGCGAAGGCACCTGGCCGATCATGAAGGACGTGATGGCGTTCTTCGATCGTCAGCGCGAGGACGCGCTGGATGCGGCCGCCGATGCCTCCTGAGTCCCGCGCCGTGCGACGGCGCGCAGCGTGGGATGACGCGCACACGAAAAACCCGGCCGAGGCCGGGCTTTTTCGTGGTGCTGCCGGAAGCATGAGCGCTTCCGGCGTCGACGGCAGCCGATCAGGCGGCGGTCTTGATCGCCTTGATGCGGGCGCTCAGACGGCTCTTGTGACGGGCAGCCTTGTTCTTGTGGATCAGGCCACGCGAGCTGAAACGGTCGAGGATCGGCTGGGCGATGGCGAAAGCGGCTTCGGCGCCGGCTGCGTCGTTGGCGTCCAGGGCCTTGATGACCTTCTTGACGGCGGTGCGCAGCATCGAACGCTGAGCCGTGTTGCGCGCGTTGCGCACGACGGTCTGCTTGGCGCGCTTCTTGGCGGACTTGATATTGGCCACGGTGGTGGTTTCCTGGAAAGCTGTGTGGTGGATAAAAACAAGCGGGAGAGTATGAAGCGTCCGAATATTCGCGTCAAGTCAATTGTCAAGAGGGCCGTCGCATGAGCCAGCCGCGCATGCTCCGCGGGCTGCTCTCCTTCAGCAGCATGACCATGGTCTCGCGCGTGCTGGGCCTGGTGCGCGACCAGGCCATCACCATTTCCTTCGGCGCCAACGCCACCACCGACGCGTTCTGGGTGGCGTTCCGCATTCCCAACTTCCTGCGCCGGCTGTTCGCCGAGGGCTCGTTCGCCACCGCCTTCGTGCCGGTGTTCACCGAGGTGAAGGAAACCCGCCCGCACGCCGACCTGCGCGCGCTGATGTCGCGGGTGTCCGGCACCCTGGGCGGAGTGCTGCTGCTGGTCACCGCGCTGGGGCTGATCTTCACCCCGCAGGTGGCGATGCTGTTCAATCCCGGCGCCACCGACGACCCGGCCAAGTTCGGGTTGATCGTCGACCTGCTGCGGCTGACCTTCCCGTTCCTGCTGTTCGTGTCGCTGACCGCGCTGGCCGGTGGCGCGCTCAACAGCTTCCACCGCTTCGGCCTGCCGGCGCTGACCCCGGTGATCCTCAACCTGTGCATGATCGCCGGCGCGCTGTGGCTGGCGCCGCGGCTGCAGGTGCCGATCCTGGCGATGGGCTGGGCGGTGCTGGTGGCCGGCGTACTGCAGTTGCTGTTCCAGTTGCCGGCCCTGCGCGGCATCGACCTGCTGACCCTGCCGCGCTGGGGCTGGCGGCATCCGGACGTGCGCCGGGTGCTGACCCTGATGGTGCCGACCCTGTTCGGCTCCTCGATCGCGCAGATCAACCTGCTGCTGGACACGGTGATCGCCTCGTTTCTGTACGCCGGCTCGCAGAGCTGGCTGTCGCAGGCCGATCGCTTCCTGGAGCTGCCGCTGGGCGTGTTCGGTGTGGCCCTGGGCACGGTGATCCTGCCGGCGCTGTCGCGGCACCACGTCAAGACCGACCGCGCCGGTTTCTCCAACGCGCTGGACTGGGGGCTGCGCACCACGCTGCTGATCGCGGTGCCGGCGATGCTGGGGCTGATGCTGCTGAGCCAGCCGCTGGTGGCGACGCTGTTCCAGTACGGCAAGTTCACCGCCTTCGACACGCGCATGGCGGCGATGTCGGTGTTCGGGCTGAGCTTCGGCCTGCCGGCGTTCGCTCTGCTCAAGGTGTTGCTGCCGGCGTTCTATTCGCGCCAGGACACGCGCACGCCGGTGCGCGCCGGCGTCGCCGCGCTGGTCGCCAACATGGCGCTGAACCTGTTGTTCCTGGCGATCCTGTACCAGTTGTGGGTGCCGGCCGAGCTGCGCGCGCAGGGCGTGCGCGCGGCGCTGGAGGCGGTGCCGGGCCTGCACCTGGCGCTGGGCCTGGCCAGTGCGGTGGCCAGCTACCTCAACCTGTCGCTGCTGTGGCGCTGGCTGCGCCGCGACCAGGTCTACCAGCCCAAGCCGGGCTGGGGCGGCTACCTGCTGCGGCTGGGCCTTGCCTGTGCGCCCATGGTTGCGGTGCTGCTGCTGGGTCAGCATTGGCTGCCGGCGTTCACCGGGATGGACAAGTGGCACCGCATCGGCGGCCTGCTGCTGCTGGTCGGTGGCGGCGGCACCGTGTATCTGCTGGCGTTGCTGGCGCTTGGGTTCCGGCCGCGGGATCTGCGCGAGCATTGAGAAGGGCCGGGAGTGGGGATTCGGGATTCGGGATGCGTAGGAGCGGCTTCAGCCGCGACCTGGGGTGCCGGTGAAATCCCCCGGTCGCGGCTGAAGCCGCTCCTACGACGGGAGGCTGCGCCCGGGCTGTGGCCCCAGCCGCTATACTCGACGGTTACGCATCATCGACCGGCGCTTCCTGCGCCGGCGCTTCGGACCGAGGAATGAGCAGGCTGTTTAGAGACGTCGAGGGCGGGACCCTGTTCCCGCAGGGAAGCGTGGTCTGCATCGGCGCCTTCGATGGCCTGCACCTGGGCCACCGCGCGCTGGTGCGGCAGGCGATCGCGCGCGCGCGCGCGGCGGACGTGCCGGCGGTGGCGCTGAGCTTCGAGCCGCTGCCGCGGGAGTTCTTCGCCCCGGCCGCGCCGCCGCCGCGGCTGACCCTGGCCCGGGCCAAGGTGCAGGGCCTGCTCCAACTCGGCATCGACAGCGTCGGCCTGCTGCGCTTCGACCGGCGCATGGCCTCGATGAGCGCGGAAGACTTCGTGCAGCGCGTGCTGGTCGAGCGCCTGCGCGCGCGCGAGGTCTGGATCGGCCCGGCGTTCCGCTTCGGCCACAAGCGTGGCGGCGACATCGCGCTGCTGCGCGCGCTGGGCGCGCGGCACGGCTTCGCCGCCGACGAGATCGCGCCGGTGCACCTGCGCGAGGAGCGCATTTCCAGCACCCGCATCCGCGAGTTGCTGGTAGCGGGGGAGTTCGCCCATGCCGCCGAACTGCTCGGCCGCCCGTACGCGATCGGCGGCCGCGTGGTGCGCGGCAAGCAGCTCGGGCGCACGCTCGGCTATCCCACCGCCAACCTGCGGTTCGCCCGCACCCCGGCGCTGTCCGGCATCTACGCCACCTGGGTGCACGGGGTGGCGGCGCAGCCATGGCCGTCGGTGTCCAGTTTCGGCACCCGCCCGACCGTGCAGGGCGTGGAGCCGCTGCTGGAAGCGCACCTGTTCGATTTCCAGGGCGACCTGTACGGTCGCCACATCGAGGTGGAGTTCGTCGCCAAGCTGCGCGACGAGGAAACCTTCGCCGATCTGCCGGCGCTGACCGCGCAGATGCACCGCGACGCCGCGCTGGCGCGGCAACTGCTCGCCGCGCCGGCCGCCACGGGCCTGCCGCCCGTGTCCGCCGCCCCGCGCGCGGACCTCCCCCTGAAGACCACCGACCGGTAACTGCCCGTGACCCAGGACTACAAAGCCACCCTCCATCTGCCGGCGACCGAGTTCCCGATGCGCGGCGACCTGCCCAAGCGCGAGCCGGACATCCTGGCGCGCTGGGAGAGCGAGGGCCTGTACACGCGGCTGCGCGACAACGCCCAGGGCCGGCCGCTGTTCGTGCTGCACGACGGCCCGCCCTACGCCAATGGCGCGATCCACCTCGGCCATGCGGTCAACAAGATCCTCAAGGACATCATCGTCAAGTCCAAGTACCTGTCCGGCTACGATGCGCCGTACATCCCGGGCTGGGACTGCCATGGCCTGCCGATCGAGATCGCGATCGAGAAGAAGTTCGGCAAGGTCGGGGTCAAGCTCGATGCCGAGCAGTTCCGGCAGAAGTGTCGCGAATACGCCAACGAACAGATCGACATCCAGCGTCGCGACTTCAAGCGCCTGGGCGTGATCGGCGACTGGGACAACCCCTACCGCACGCTGGACTTCCATTTCGAGGCCAACGAGATCCGCGCGCTGGCCCGGATCGTCGAGAACGGCCACCTGACCCGCGGCGTGAAGCCGGTGCACTGGTGCTTCGACTGCGGCTCGGCGCTGGCCGAGGCCGAGATCGAGTACGCCGACAAGCAGTCGCCGACGGTGGACGTGGCCTACACGGCCCGCGACGGCGCGGCGCTGGCCGCCGCGTTCGGCGCGACTCTGCCGGACGGTGCCGAAGTCGCGGTGCCGATCTGGACCACCACGCCGTGGACGCTGCCGGCCTCGCTGGCGGTGTCGCTGGGGCCGGACCTGGTCTATGCGCTGGTCGAAGGCCCGGCCCGCGACGGCCGCCGCCGCTGGCTGGTGCTGGCCGATGCGCTGGCCGAACGCGCGCTGCAACGCTATGGCGTCGATGAGGTCGTGGTGCACGGCCGCGTCGCCGGCGCGGCGCTGGAACACCAGGTGCTTGCGCACCCCTTCTACGACGAGCGCGACGTGCCGGTGATCCTCGGCGACCACGTGTCCGACACCGACGGTACCGGCGCGGTGCACACCGCCCCCGGCCACGGCCAGGAGGACTACGTGGCGGTCAAGCCGTACGGGCTGCTGGAGCGCTACGGCGCGGCGCAGATCAACCCGGTCGATGCGCGCGGCGTGTACCTGCCGTCGACCCCGGCGGTCGATGGCACGGAGCTGGCCGGGCTGCACATCTGGAAGGCCAACGACGTCATCGCCGACCTGCTGGCCGGGCGCGGGCTGCTGCTGGCGCGCGCCAGCATGGTCCACAGCTACCCGCATTGCTGGCGGCACAAGACGCCGATCGCGTTCCGCGCCACGCCGCAGTGGTTCATCTCGATGGAGCAGGCCAACCTGCGCGCCGAGGCGCTGCAGGCCATCGAGGGCGTGCACTGGTACCCGGCCTGGGGCCAGGCGCGCATCGCCGGCATGGTCGCCGGGCGCCCGGACTGGACGATCTCGCGCCAGCGCACCTGGGGCGTGCCGATCGCGCTGTTCGTGCACCGCGAGACCGGCGAGCCGCACCCGCGCAGCACTGAGCTGATGCGCCAGGTCGCCGACCGGGTCGAGGAGGGCGGGGTGGACGTGTGGTACGCGCTCGACGCCGCCGAGCTGCTTGGCGACGAGGCGGGCGACTACGACAAGATCACCGACATCCTCGACGTCTGGTTCGATTCCGGCGTCACCCACGAGGCGGTGCTGACCGAGCGTGGCCTGCCCAAGCCGGCCGACCTGTACCTGGAAGGCTCCGACCAGCACCGCGGCTGGTTCCAGTCTTCGCTGCTGACCGGCGTGGCGCTGGACCACGCGGCGCCGTACCGTCAGTGCCTGACCCACGGCTTCACCGTGGACGAGCACGGCCGCAAGATGTCCAAGTCGCTGGGCAACGGCATCGAGCCGCAGGACATCATGAAGACGCTGGGCGCGGACATCCTGCGCCTGTGGATCGCCTCGGCCGACTACAGCAACGAGATGTCGCTGTCGCAGGAGATCCTCAAGCGCAACGCCGATGCCTACCGGCGCCTGCGCAACACCGCGCGCTTCCTGCTCGGCAACCTGCACGGCTTCAACCCGGCCGTGCACCTGCGGCCGCTGCCGGAGCTGGTGGCGCTGGACCGCTGGATCGTGCACCGCGCCTACGAGGTGCAGGAGCAGATCAAGGCCGCCTACGCGCGCTACGACTTCGCCGCCATCGTGCAGGCGCTGCTGAACTTCTGCAGCGTGGACCTGGGCTCGCTGTACCTGGACGTGACCAAGGACCGGCTGTACACGATGGCCGAGGATTCGCTTGGCCGGCGCTCGGCGCAGACCGCGATGTTCCATGTGGCCGAGGCCTTCGTGCGCTGGATCGCGCCGATCCTGAGCTTCACCGCCGACGAACTGTGGGGCTACCTGCCGGGCGCGCACCTGGGCAACGTGCTGTTCGCGACCTGGTACGAAGGCCTGGCGCCATTGCCGGACGACGCGGCGCTGAGCGCGGCCGACTTCGAGCAACTGCTGGCGCTGCGCGAGCAGGTGGCCAAGGTGCTGGAGCCGATGCGCGGCAACGGCGTGATCGGCGCGGCGCTGGAGGCGGAGATCACCGTCGCCGCCGACGCCGCCACCGCGGCGAAGCTGCAGCCGCTGCAGGAAGAGCTGCGCTTCCTGTTCATCAGCGGCGACGTGGTGGTGCGCGAGGCCACGACCGACGAGATCTTCGTCAGCGCCCAGGCCACCGAGAAGCCCAAGTGCGTGCGCTGCTGGCACTACCGCGCCGACGTCGGCGCCGACCCGGCGCACCCGGAACTGTGCGGCCGCTGCGTCAGCAACATCGAAGGACCGGGCGAGGAGCGCCGCTGGTTCTGAGTCCCGTCCCCGGCCACGCCACCTGCGCGTCGCCGGGGCCAGCGGCGGCGCCGTGGCTGCGGCGCCGGCCGTCCCTTCTTTCTTCCTTCGCCCAAGGCGGACTTCCCGCATGACCGCACGACCCAACCCCTCCGCCCTGATCTGGCTGCTGCTGTCGGCCGCGGTGATCGGCCTGGACCAGTGGAGCAAGGCCTGGGTGCTGTCCAGCCTGCCCGAGTTCACCGCGGTGCCGGTGATCCCCGGTTTCTGGAATTGGTACCGGACCTACAACACCGGCGCGGCGTTCAGTTTCCTGAGCCAGGCCGGCGGCTGGCAGCTCTGGTTCTTCACCGCGCTGGCGGTGGGCATCAGCGGCCTGCTGGCCTGGTGGCTGGCGCGTACCCCGCGCGGCGAGTGGCGCAGCGCGCTGCCGTACGCGCTGGTGATCGGCGGGGCGATCGGCAACGTGATCGACCGGCTGATGCACGGCCACGTGGTCGATTTCATCCAGTGGTACGTGGGCGAGCACTACTGGCCCTCGTTCAACATCGCCGACTCGGCGATCGTCGCCGGCGCCATCGGCATCGCCCTGTTCGGCGTGTTCGACGGCAAGGCGAAGCGAAAAGCGGGATAATCGGTGCCACTCTCCCTGTCGAAGCGCCTGGCCCCCTGCGGCCGGCGGATCTAGCTAATGGATGTCCTGCTCGCCAACCCCCGTGGCTTCTGCGCCGGCGTCGATCGCGCGATCGAGATCGTCAAGCGCGCCATCGAAACCCTGGGCGCGCCGATCTACGTGCGTCACGAGGTGGTGCACAACCGCTTCGTGGTCGATGACCTCAAGCAGCGCGGCGCGATCTTCGTCGAGGAACTGGACGAGGTGCCCGACGGCAACACGGTGATCTTCAGCGCCCACGGCGTGGCCCAGGCGGTGCGCCAGGAGGCCGAGCGGCGCGGGCTGAAGGTGTTCGACGCGACCTGCCCGCTGGTCACCAAGGTGCATTTCGAGGTGGCCCGGCACTGCCGCGCCGGCCGCGACGTGGTGCTGATCGGCCACGCCGGCCACCCGGAGGTGGAAGGCACGATGGGGCAGTGGGACCGCGAGTGCGGCACCGGCCGCATCTACCTGGTCGAGGACATCGAGCAGGTCGCCACGCTGGACGTGCAGCAGCCGGAGAACCTGGCCTACACCACCCAGACCACGCTGTCGGTCGACGACACCCGCGGCATCATCGAGGCGCTGCGCGCACGCTACCCGGCGATGCAGGGCCCGAAGAACGACGACATCTGCTACGCCACCCAGAACCGTCAGGACGCGGTGCGCGACTTGGCCAGGGAGTGCGATCTGGTGCTGGTGGTCGGTTCGCCGAACAGTTCCAATTCCAACCGGCTCAGCGAGCTGGCGCGGCGCGACGGGGTGGAGTCCTACCTGATCGACGGCGCCGACGAGATCGACCCGGCCTGGATCGCCGGCAAGCGCCGGGTTGGCCTGACCGCCGGCGCCTCGGCGCCGCAGGTGCTGGTGGACGGCGTGATCGCGCGGTTGCGCGAACTCGGTGCCGACGGCGTGTCGGAACTGGCGGGCGAACCGGAGTCGATGGTGTTCGCCCTGCCCAAGGAACTGCGGCTGCGCCTGGTCGACTGACGGGCGCGTGCGGTCGCGCGTTCTGCACTGGAGAGGCGGCTGTCGTGGCGAGCCGTAGGAGCGGCTTCAGCCGCGACTTCCATTCCGTCGCGCCCGGCGCTGCTGATGGGCACTGCGACCAACCCGCTTTCACCGCAATCAAGCCGGATGCAGGTTTTCTCGTAGGAGCGGCTTCAGCCGCGACGGGCCTTATCGAGAACGCCCGTCGCGGCTGAAGCCGCTCCTACGAAATAGCCGAGACGGGCGTGATGTGCGCGCCAACAGGGTATTGGAGGTGGCACGAAGCAGCCTCCACGCGAGTCCGAGCCGTTCTGTTGGCGGTGCCGGCACCGCGCGTGGCCTCCGGCGCCTGCCGCGCCGAAGCCACTACGGCTTACTGGCGCTGCAAGCCCCGCGGCCGCCCCTGCGCATCGAAGTCGATGCCCACGGTCACGCGATCGCCTTGCACGCCATCGGGCATCCAGCGCAGGCGGCCGCGCCGGCCCACCAGCACGTACACGTGATCCACCTTCTTCGGCTCGGCCTGTAGCGCCTCGCCCTGTTCCTGCAGGGCCGTGGCCACCCGGTAGGCGCCCTCGAAATCGATGTCCTGCAGCGCGGCGGTGTCGGTGGCCGGCTTGAGGAACGGCCCGAACATGCGCGGATTCACTGGCGCATCCTTGTGCCAGGCGTCGTCGTGGAAGCTGTATTCGTCCACGCGGTCCGGCTGTGCGGGGTCCAGCAGCTCGAGTCCGATCCGGTCGTCGTAGAAATGCACGGCATGGAACACGCGCAGGTCGTGGCCCTGCAGGGCGGGCAGGTCCGCCAGCGCCTGCCGCGCCGCGCGCAGCCGCTGCGGGTCGAACAGCAGGTTGCCGCGCGGTGCCGGCGTCGGCGCCGGCTCGGTGTCGGCAGCGCGGGCAGTCGGGGTCGGCGCCTCCAGCGATTGCGGCGTGGAGGTGGACTGCAGGGCGGCCGGCCCCGTCGCCTGCAGGCGCGATCCCGCCTGCAGGGTGGCGCGGATGGTGTCCCAGGCGCCGCCGGCGAAGGCGAGGCCGCCGAGCAGCAGCACCACGCCGGCGAAGACCAGTGGGGTCGGCGGCGTCTTCATGGCAGCTCCAGGTCGGCGCGGGCGGGGTGCTGCGGGTCGTACAGCACCGACACCGTCTCGCGCGGCAACTGCCCGACGTCGAGCAGCGACACGAACCGCCGCATCGTCGCTTCGTGCGGAGTGCCCGACGCGTCCTCGAACGCCACGCGGAATTCCACCTGCGGCTGCTCGTTGAGGGTGGTGCCGGTCTGGCGCACGTCCAGCACCCGCGCACGGGCGCGCAGGCCGCGGTACTTCAGGGTCTCGTCGGTGGCGTTGCGGCGGATCACGCGCAGGATCACGCGCAGCGCCAGCACATAGCCGTTGAGCACCAGCGCACTCATCAGCAGCGGGTGGTTGAAGGACAGGAAGGTCCAGCCCAGGCCGCGGTTCTGCAGGTGCCAGGCCACCACGTAGGCCGCACCGACCAGGACCACCAGCAGCACGGCGCCGGCCGCACGTCGCCACAGGCTGGCGCGGTCCAGCGCCGGTTCGGCGTCCTCCAGCACCAGGTTCGGAGTGGCGCCCGGCGTGGTGCTCAGCCGCAGCGGCACGGTGCGTCCGCTCTCGAAGCGGCGTTGCGCCGGCTGGCGGTCCACGATCAACACGGTGTCGCGGATGGGGGTGCCAGACAGGTTGTCGAAGGCCAGGGTCAGCGACAGCTGCGGCCAGCCCTTGACCTCGACGCCGGTGGGTGCGGCGCGTTCGATCAGTGCCTCGCGGCGCACGCCGTGGGCGAGCAGGTGGCGCACGCGGTGCAGGGCGCGCCCGGGCATGAGCAGCAGCGTGTCCAGGTAGGCGTAGAGCAGGTGCAGCCACAGGCCCAGCGACAGCGCCAGCAGGGTCAGCGCCCATGCGGGCGTGCTGGGCTGGGCCAGCACGCGTGGCCAGTCGCTGCCGAAGTAGAGGATGCAAGGGAAGGGCAGGGCGAAGAACAGCAGGAACGCGAGCCAGAACCAGGCGAACAACTTCACGATGAGCAGGGGGATCGGTACGACGGGGGCGGGAGGGTAACCCATCGATTGCGGCGCGCGCGCGAGGGCCCGGGCAGCGATTGACCCCGGCCCGGGCCGACGCCTAGAATTGCCAGTTCCGCCGGAATAGCTCAGTCGGTAGAGCGGCGCATTCGTAATGCGTAGGTCGCAGGTTCGACTCCTGTTTCCGGCACCAGTTGCACCCAGAAGGCAGCCGCGAGGCTGCCTTCCTGGTTTCTGCGCTCCCGTTTTTCTGCGACGCAGGTCCGTGCGCGCAGCGGCCTGCGACGCCGTGTCGCAGGCGGGTGCGGCAATGTGTCGCACATAAAAACGCGGCCTGGCGCCCGCCCGGGCTTGTCAATGACTTCCGGAGTTGCCGCACGGCAGCATAAAATGCGTCGTTGATCGCGCATGCCGGCCCGGATGCCGCGGCGGACGCGGGACAGCCCCCTCTACGGCGCCCCCCGCCTCCCGCTCCCGCGCGGTTCGCATCCCCTACGCAATTGGATCGTTCGATGATTCCGTTGAAACAACTCCGGCGCTCGCTGCGCTCCGGTCTGTTGCTGCTGGCCGCGCTGCTGCTGGCCGGCTGCAACTCGGCCATCCTCAACCCCAAGGGTCAGATCGGCCACGACGAGAAGACGCTGCTGATCACCTCGGTGGTGCTGATGCTGCTGGTGGTGATCCCGGTCATCGTGATGACCCTGGCCTTCGCCTGGCGCTACCGCGCGTCCAACACCAAGGCCCGCTACGAGCCGAACTGGTCGCACTCCACCGCGATCGAGGTGGTGGTGTGGTCGATCCCGTGCATGATCATCCTGGTCCTGGCGGTGCTGACCTGGCGCTCCTCGCATGCGCTGGATCCGTACAAGCCGCTGGACTCCAAGGTCAAGCCGATCACCATCGAGGCGGTGGCGCTGGACTGGAAGTGGATGTTCATCTACCCGGAGCAGGGCATCGCCACGGTCAACGAGATCGCGTTCCCGGTCGACACGCCGCTGAACTTCAAGATCACCTCCGACACGGTGATGAACTCGTTCTTCATCCCGCACCTGGGCACGCAGATCTATGCGATGGCCGGCATGGAGACCAAGCTGCACCTGATCGCCAACGAGCCGGGCGAGATGTTCGGCCTGTCGGCCAACTACAGCGGCCACGGCTTCTCGAAGATGGGCTTCGCCGCGCACGCCACCGACCGCGCCGGCTTCGACGCGTGGGTGGCCAAGGTCAAGGCCTCGCAGAAGACCCTGGACCAGGCCGAGTTCCAGGTGCTGGCGGCCAACCGCAACGACAAGGCCGCCTACCCGGTGACGTACTACGCCTCGGTGCAGGACGGCCTGTTCAAGTCGTTGATCGACAAATACATGATGGGCAAGGGCCACAAGATGGAAGGCCACGACGCTCATCCGGCATCGGCTGCTGAGCCGGTCGCCATGTGCACTTCTGGAGACAAGTGATGCTAGGCAAACTCACGCTCGAGGCGGTTCCGTACCACGAGCCGATCATCATGGCGGCCCTCGGCGGCGCCGGCCTGCTCGGCCTGCTGGTGGTGGCCGCGGTCACCAAGTACAAGCTGTGGGGCTACCTCTGGAAGGAGTGGTTCACCTCGGTCGACCACAAGCGCATCGGTGTCATGTACATCGTGGTGGCGCTGGTCATGCTGCTGCGCGGCTTCGCCGACGCGGCGATGATGCGCACCCAGCAGGCGATCGCGCACGGCGGCAACGAAGGCATCTTCCCGCCGCACCACTACGATCAGATCTTCACCGCGCACGGCGTGATCATGATCTTCTTCATGGCCATGCCGTTCATGACGGGCCTGCTGAACCTGATCGTGCCGCTGCAGATCGGCGCGCGCGACGTGGCGTTCCCGTTCCTGAACTCGCTGAGCTTCTGGCTGTTCGTGGCCGGCGCGGCGCTGGTCAACATCTCCCTGGGCGTGGGCGAGTTCGCGCAGACCGGCTGGCTGGCCTACCCGCCGCTGTCCGGGCTGGAATACAGTCCAGGCGTCGGTGTCGACTACTACATCTGGGCGTTGCAGATCTCGGGCCTGGGCACATTGCTCACCGGCATCAACTTCTTCGTGACGATCATGCGCATGCGCGCGCCGGGCATGACCCTGATGCGCATGCCGATCTTCACCTGGACCGCGCTGATCACCAACATCCTGATCATCGCCGCGTTCCCGATCCTGACCGTGGCGCTGGCGCTGCTGGGTGCGGACCGCTACCTGGGCACGCACTTCTTCACCAACGACGGTGGCGGCAACGCCATGATGTACGTCAACCTGATCTGGATCTGGGGCCACCCGGAGGTCTACATCCTGATCCTGCCGGCGTTCGGCATCTTCTCCGAGCTGATCGCCACCTTCAGCCGCAAGCGCCTGTTCGGCTACACCTCGATGGTGTACGCGACCTCGTGCATCGGCGTGCTGTCGTTCATCGTGTGGCTGCACCACTTCTTCACCATGGGCTCGGGCGCCAACGTCAATGCCTTCTTCGGCATCACGACGATGATCATCTCGATCCCGACCGGCGTGAAGATCTTCAACTGGCTGTTCACCATGTTCCGCGGCCGCGTGCACATGACCGCACCGGTGCTGTGGACCATCGGCTTCATCATCACCTTCGTCATCGGCGGCATGACCGGCGTGATGCTGGCGATCCCGGCGGTGGACTTCGTGCTGCACAACAGCCTGTTCCTGATCGCGCACTTCCATAACGTGATCATCGGCGGCGTGGTGTTCGGCTACCTGGCGGGCCTGACCTACTGGTTCCCGAAGGCGTTCGGCTTCAAGCTCAACGAGAAGCTGGGCAAGGCCTCGTTCTGGTGCTGGATCATCGGCTTCTTCATCGCCTTCATGCCGCTGTACGTGCTCGGCTTCATGGGCATGACCCGGCGCATGAACAGCTACAACCATCCGGAGTGGGCGCCGTGGCTGATGGTGGCCGCGGCGGGTGCGGCGATCATCGGCACCGGCATCTTCCTGAACCTGGTGCAGATCGGCTACAGCATCTGGAAGCGCAAGGACAACCTGGACCTGACCGGCGACCCGTGGGACGGCCGGACCCTGGAGTGGGCGACCTCCTCGCCGCCGCCGTTCTACAACTTCGCGGTGCTGCCGCACATCGACGACCGCGACCAGTTCTGGGAAGACAAGCTCAAGGGCAAGGGCTGGCCGCGTCCGGCCAAGTACGAGCCGATCCACATGCCGCGCAACACGGCGGCGGGTCTGTGGATCGGTGCCTTCAGCGTCGTCATGGGCTTCGGTCTGACCTGGCACATCTGGTGGATGGCGGCGATCGGCCTGGTCGGCATGATCGGCAGCTTCATCGCGCGCACCTTCGATGACGACATCGATTACTGGGTCCCGGCGGAGGAAGTGGAGCGCATCGAGAACGCGCGCTTCGCCCTGCTGGAACAGCAACACGCGGCCAACGCCGCAAAGGCGGTCTGAACCATGGCTTCCACGACGCTCGATCCCCACGCCGCCCACGCGGGCGGCCACGACCACGACCACGAACATCACGACGCGGGCGGCAACACCGTCTTCGGGTTCTGGGTCTACCTGATGAGCGACTGCCTCATCTTCGCCGGCCTGTTCGCCACCTACGCGGTGCTGGCCGGCGCGACGGTGGACGGCCCGACCGCCAAGGAACTGTTCGACCTGAAGTTCGTGCTGGTGGAAACCTTCCTGCTGCTGTTCAGCAGCCTGGGCTTCGGCCTGGCGATGATCTCGGCGAACAAGCGCAGCATGGGCGGCCTGTACGGCTGGCTGGCGGTTACCGCGGCGCTGGGCCTGGGCTTCCTGGGCATGGAGCTCTACGAGTTCCACCACCTGATCGAAGAGGGCGCCGGCCCCGGCCGCAGTGCGTTCCTGTCGGCCTTCTTCACCCTGGTCGGCACCCACGGTCTGCACGTGGCCTCGGGCCTGCTGTGGATGACCGTGCTGGTGATCCAGATCGCCAGGAACGGCCTGACCCCGCGCAACATGACCCGCCTGGCGTGCCTGAGCCTGTTCTGGCACTTCCTGGACGTGATCTGGATCGGCGTGTTCACCATCGTCTACCTGCTGGGAGCGCTGTAATGGCCAACCATCATTCCTCCGACACGCACGCCGACCACGGCCACGGCGGCGGCCTGAAGTCCTACCTGGTCGGCTTCGTGCTGGCGGTGATCCTGACCGTGATCCCGTTCGGCATGGTGATGAGCGGGGCGTTCCCGCGCGGCGTCACCGTCATCGTCATCGCGGTGCTGGCCGCGGTGCAGATGCTGGTGCACCTGATCTACTTCCTGCACATGGACCGTTCGGCCGAACAGCGCTCCAACGTGCACGTGGGCCTGTTCTCGCTGCTGATCATCGGCATCGTGGTGGTCGGCTCGCTGTGGGTGATGCACAACCTCAACGTCAACATGATGCATTGAGGGCGGCACCGCCGCAGGTTCGCAAAGGCCGCCTCCGGGCGGCCTTTTGCGTTCTACGGTCCGGTGCGGCCGCCCTGCAAGGTGCAGATGGCCGATAGGCGCGCCGCCGTCAGCTGCGGTCCGAGCCGAGCGTCGCGGAGAGTTTCAGCAGGACCTGCGCGTCTTCCGCGCTGAGGCGATCGAGCAGCCAGGTTCTGACCGCGGCGGCGTGGATCGGCCGCGCCGCCGCGATCTTCTCCCGGCCCAGGGCGGTGATGGCCACCGTCACCACGCGCGGCTCGGCGTCGCTGCGGCGGACCAGGCCGCGCGTCTGCATGCGCGTGAGCTGATGCGACAGCCGGCTCTTGTGCCACCCCATGGAATCGGCGAGCGCCTGCTGACGCAGCTCGCCCTTGCCCAGATCCACCAGCCGCGACAGCACGCCGAAGTCGCTGCCGGTCAGGCCGGCATGGTCGGCCAGGTCCTTTTCGACGGCGGTCATCACCGTCTGGCCCATCTGCTTGAAGGCGTGCCAGATCGCCAGTTCGCCTGCGGAGAGTCGTGGGTGTTTCATGCGGTCACCATAGGTGGCGCTGGTTGACATGGCAACCCGAAGGGCGTACTTCTAGGTTGACATGACAACCTATGCGTGGCCGCTGGCAGGCGTGCGATGCCAGCCGAGCGGATACGCAGTTCCTGGAGGCGATGGCGATGTCCGCAATGACGTTCGCAGGTGTGGATGTGGTGATGACCGGCGGCAGCGACGGCATCGGGTTCGGCCTCGCGCGGCGCTTCCTGGCCGCGGGGGCAAACGTGCTGGTCACCGGCCGCGATGCAGGCAAGCTCGACCGCGCGGCCCAGGCCGCGCCCGGTCTGCAGACCCTGGTCAACGACATCGGGGTCGCCGAAGAGCGCGAGCGACTCGCGCAGTACCTGCACGCGCGGCATCCCGGGCTGCGCGTGGTCGTCAACAACGCCGGCATCCAGCGGCGTGTCGCGCTCGCCGACGACCAGGCGCCCTGGGCCGAGCGGCAGCGCGAGATGGACATCCTGTTCGCTGCCGTCGTGCATCTGAACCATCTGCTGGTCCCGCTGTTGCTGCAGCATGGCGCGCCTGCGCTCATCGCCAATGTCTCCTCCGGCGGCGCCTTCGTTCCGCAGCCGTTCGCCCCGGTCTACAGCGCCTGCAAGGCGGCGCTCCACAGCTATACGCGCAATCTCCGCTTCGCGCTTGCCGCGACGCCGGTCAGGGTCGTCGAGATCATTCCGCCCGCGGTCCGCACGGCGCTGGCGGGCCCTGGCATGGCCCACGGCGCGGACCTGGACGACTTCTGCGACGCCATCTTCGCCGGCCTCGCGGCGGGGCAGGCCGATGAGCTTGGCTTCGGAATGACCGATACGGCGGAGTTTCGGCAGCGTCTCGACGTGGAGCGTGCCGTGTTCGATGGATTCTCCGGACGCTTTCCCGTGCGCAGGTACTGAAGCGCGATCTGCGGCCTCTTCGGGCTCGCCTCTCGTCGCGCGCGGCACGAACCGGTCGCGCGATCGCCACGGGCATGACCTATGGCATGGCACGCGGCGGCGGCGCAGGCATAGCATGGGGGTTTGCCTGTCCGCTGTCGTTCGCCCCCTGGAGACCCCATGAAGAAGTCCACCGCCTGGATGGCGCCGTTGCTGCTGGCCGCCACTGTCGCGTTCCAGGCCTCGGCGCAGACCGCACCGCCGCGCGACGTGCCGTTCGCCGGCACGCTGAAGATCGATGTCGATGCCACCGATCTGGCCCATCGCATCTTCCGCGTGCGCAGCACCATCCCGGCTACGCCGGGGCCGATGACCCTGCTGTATCCGCAGTGGATCCCCGGCAACCATTCGCCGACCGGCCCGATCGACAAGCTCGCCGGGCTGGTGATCAAGGCCAACGGCAAGGTGCTGCCGTGGACGCGCGACCAGTACGACGTCTATGCGTTCAAGGTCGACGTGCCCGCCGGCGTCAGCGAGATCGTCGCCGAGTACCAGTTCCTGTCCTCGCAGGGCGACGGCCAGGGCCGGGTGATGATGACCCCGGAGATGCTCAACCTGCAGTGGAACACCACCGCGCTGTATCCGGCCGGCGTGTACGCGCGCAACATCAAGGCGCAGGCCAGCGTGACCCTGCCGGCGGGCTGGAGCTATGCCACCGCGCTGGAGACCGCTACGCGCAGCGGCGACACGGTCACGTTCAAGCCGATCGATTTCGACGACCTGGTCGATTCGCCGATGTTCGCCGGCAAGTACTACAAGCGCATCG
Source organism: Xanthomonas sp. NCPPB 3174 (assembly GCF_056725205.1). Lineage (NCBI taxonomy): Bacteria > Pseudomonadati > Pseudomonadota > Gammaproteobacteria > Lysobacterales > Lysobacteraceae > Xanthomonas > Xanthomonas sp. NCPPB 3174. The sequence goes on from NZ_CM161517.1 coordinate 1,227,904, forward strand.
TGCTGGACGACAAGGGCAAGGCGCCGGTGGCGCTGAACGTGTTTGCCGACAAGCCCAAGTCGCTGGAGGCCAAGCCCGAGCAGGTCAAGGCGCACGTGGCCCTGGTGCAGCAGATGGACAAGCTGTACGGCGCGCGCCACTTCGACCACTACGAGTTCCTGCTGGCGCTGACCGACAAGCTCGGCGGCATCGGCCTGGAGCATCATCGCTCCAGCGAGAACAGCGGCCCGCTCGACTACTTCACCGAGTGGGACAAGAGCTGGGAGATGCGCGACCTGCTCGCGCACGAGTTCAACCACTCCTGGAACGGCAAGTACCGCCGCGGCGCCGACCTGGCCACGCCCAACTTCAACGTGCCGATGGGCGACAGCCTGCTGTGGCTGTACGAGGGCCAGACCCAGTTCTGGGGCGAGGTGGTCGCCGCGCGCGCAGGGCTGTGGACCCAGGACCAGGCGCGCGACATGCTGGCCAACGTTGCCGCGACCTACCAACGCGGCCGGCCCGGCCTGGCCTGGCGCGCGCTGCAGGACACCACCAACGATCCGACCATGTCGATGCGCCGGCCGCGCGCCTACCGCAGCTACCAGTTGAGCGAGGACTACTATTCCGGCGGGCAGATGGTCTGGCTGGAGGTCAACGCCAAGCTGCGCGAGCTCAGCGGCGGCAAGCGCTCGCTGGACGATTTCGCCAAGGCGTTCTTCGGCATGCACGACGGCGCCTGGGACGTGAACCCCTACACCTTCGACGACATCGTCGCCACGCTCGACGGCATCGCCAAGTACGACTGGGCGACCCTGCTGCGCAGCCGTCTCGATGCGCACGATTCGCTGGTCGGCGGCATCGAGGCCAGCGGCTGGAAGCTGGTCTATACCGATCAGCCGAACGCGGCCAACAAGACCAGCGAGGCGCGCAACAAGAGCCTGGACCTGAGCTATTCGCTGGGTCTGAGCCTGGACCAGCAGGGCCAGGTGCAGGCCGTGCTGTGGGACAGCCCGGCGTTCAACGCCGGCCTCATCGCCGGCAACCGCGTGGTCGCGGTCGGTGGCCAGGAGTACAGCGCCGAGGCGCTCAAGGACGCGATCACCGCGGCCAAGGGCGGCAGCACGCCGGTCGAACTGCTGGTCAAGCGCGGCGACCGCTACGACACCTTGCGCATCGCCTACCACGGCGGTCTGCAGTATCCGCACCTGGAGCGCATCGCCGGCACGCCGGATCGCCTGAGCGAGCTGTACAAGGCGCGCTGATGTTGGCTGATGCGGCCGACGACCCGGCGCCATGGTGCGCCGGGTGGTAGGCAGAGTGCGTCATGGCGTCTTGATGTGGATCTTCCGGCCGCTGCGGATCGCCCAAGGCCGCAGCGGCGATATTCCTGCAGCCAGCGGAGCGTCGTGTGGGAGCGACTTCAGGCGCGACGATCGGGAAAGGGAACGCCTCCCAGGTAGCGTGCAGTCGGGACTGAAGTCCCTCCCACAAGGCATCGTCTGGGCGCATCGTGTAGGAGCGGCTTCAGCCGCGATCGGGCATTGCCGGTAACGCCAGGTCGCGGCTGAAGCCGCTCCTACGGAAATGCCTGGTTTGCCTGCCCGGCGATGCCGCTGGACGAGCGCGGCGCACCTCCGTCGCGGACGCTGAGACGGCCAGCCACTATGCTGATGCATTGTCTGAGCGGACCAGAAGCAGATGGCGAAAGCGAAAACGGCCTATGTCTGCGGCGAGTGCGGCGCCGAATACAACAAATGGCAGGGCCAGTGCACCGAATGCGGTGCCTGGAACACGTTGAGCGAGATCGTGCTGGAGAGCGCGGCCACGGCCAAGGCGCCGGCCGCGGCGCGCCGCAGCGGCTGGGCCGGCAAGGCCGAGACGCCGAAGATCACCGCGCTCAAGGACGTGGAGCATCGCGACCAGGCGCGCGTGTCCACCGGCATCGGCGAGTTCGACCGGGTGCTGGGCGGCGGCCTGGTGGAAGGCGCAGTGGTGCTGATCGGCGGCGACCCCGGCATCGGCAAGTCGACCCTGCTGCTGCAGGCGCTGGCGAAGATGGCCGGCACGCTGCCGGTGCTGTACGTGACCGGCGAGGAATCGCTGGGCCAGGTCGCCGGGCGCGCGGTGCGCCTGGACCTGCCGCTGGACGGCCTCAACGCGCTGGCCGAGACCGGCATCGAGCACATCCTGCAGCACGCCAGCGCGGCGCGACCCAAGCTGATCGTCGCCGACTCGGTGCAGACCCTGTGGACCGAGGCGCTGACCGCCGCGCCCGGTTCGGTGAGCCAGGTGCGCGAGAGCGCGGCGCGGCTGGTGCGCTATGCCAAGGAGACCGGCACGGCGGTGTTCCTGGTCGGCCACGTCACCAAGGAGGGCGGCATCGCCGGCCCGCGCGTGCTCGAGCACATGGTCGATGCGGTGCTGTACTTCGAGGGCGAGAGCGGCAGCCGTTTCCGCCTGCTGCGCGCGTTCAAGAATCGCTTCGGCGCGGTCAACGAGCTGGGCGTGTTCGCGATGGGCGAAAAGGGCCTGAAGGAAGTCTCCAACCCGTCGGCGATCTTCCTGTCCGGCGGCAGCGCGCACCAGCCCGGCAGTTGCGTAATGGTCACCCGCGAGGGCACGCGGCCGCTGATGGTGGAAGTGCAGGCGCTGGTGGATGCCTCGCCGCTGTCCAATCCGCGGCGCGTGGCGGTGGGCCTGGAGCAGAACCGGCTGGCGATGCTGCTGGCGGTGCTGCACCGTCATGGCGGCATCGTGGTCGGCGACCAGGACGTGTTCGTCAACGTGGTCGGCGGCATCCGCGTGCAGGAGACCGCGGCCGACCTGCCGGTGCTGCTGGCGGTGCTGTCGTCGCTGCGCGACCGGCCGCTGGCGGAGAAGACCATCGCCTTCGGCGAGGTCGGCCTGTCCGGCGAGATCCGCCCGGTGCCCAACGGCGAGGACCGGCTGCGCGAGGCGGCCACGCACGGCTTCAAGCGCGCCATCGTGCCCAAGGCCAATGCGCCCAAGACCGGTACGGTGAAGGGCATGGAAGTGATCGCGGTGGAGCGCCTGGCGCAGGCATTGGAGGCGGCGAGCGAATAGGCCGCGGCTCGACAGTCGCGTCATCGCTGTTTCTGCGGGCTGCGTCGCTGCGGATCGCGGCGAGGTGGTACGTGCGACGCTGCGGTCCAGGTCGCGCCGCCGTCGCATCGCGCGGCTGGCGTGGGCGCTCCGCTCGCTCCGTCAGCATGCGCTGCATCCATTCGCTGCACGGATGCGTGCGATTGGCCATGGATCGCAGTCAGGACATGATGCTTTCGCACAGCGAACGGCGCGCGTCGCCACGCGCGCCGTTCCCGTTGCGGTGCCGCAGGCGCGATGGCGCCCGCGATTGCGTCAATCCTTGCGGTAGATCGCGCCGAGCTTGTCGATCTCGTCGCCGTCGCGGCCGGTGAAGCCGGCGATGTGCCAGCCGCTGGGCGCGGTGAGCGTGTAGGTCTCGGCGGTCGGCGTGCCGGCGCTCAGGCTGCGGCCCTGGTTGGTGCGCAGGCTCAGCGAGAACAGCCGGGTGTGGCCGTTGTACTGGCCCACGCTCAGCGTGGCCGAGGTCAGTCGCTCGTTGGCCGCCAGGCGCAGCGTGACCGCATCACCGCCGCTGCCGCCGTGGGCCAGGGTGCTGCCGTTGTCCAGGCCCAGTGCGATCCCGTCCAGGCGCTCGGCGCCGCGCAGGGTCACGCTGGCGATGGTGCGCTGCTCGGCGCCTTTCGCGATGTCGTTGAACGGCGTGCCGTGCGGGCCGCCGAACTGGTCGCTGGTGCGCACGCTGGTGCCGACCGCCCAGCCGAACTGCGCGGCCAGCGGGTAGTGGTCGGACAGCGGCTTGCCGGCGCTGTCGTAGAAGTTGCCGTCGTCGAGCTTGTAGCGGTTGGCGACCAGGGTCAGTTGCGGCGCGTCGCGGTACAGGATCTTGTCCACCACCTCGCAGTCGTTGGTCGGCGGGGTGCCGCACAGCAGCGGCGCGGCGCCGGCCGCCGGGGCGCTGCCCTTGACCAGTTCCACCCAGGCATCGGTCAGGCCGTTGCCGGCGATCAGCGTGCGGATGTTGTCGTCGGCGCGGGTGTAGCGGGTGTTGGAGTCCATCATCACCAGCACCGCGTTGCCGGCCGACCAGGTCTGGATGAACTGCGAGAGCTGGCTGATGTTGGCGCGCCGCGCAGCCAGGTCGGCGCTCTCGGTGCCGGCGTTGGGATGCGCGTTGTACACGTCCAGCAGCACGCCGTCGTCCAGGCGCACGCGCATGTAGCTGAAGCCCTTGGGGGTGAGGCAGTCGGTGCCGTTGCACTTGTCCCACTTGATGCGGGTGAAGTCGTCGAAGCGGTAGTTGCTCAGCGTGTTGAGGCCGTCGCCGATCGCCGCGCCGCCGCTGGTGGGCGTGCGGTAGGGGTGCTGGTCGCCCGCGTACAACGTGGCGTGGTAGTTGAAGTCTTCCTGCACGTTGATCAGGCCGTACGGCGCCAGCTTCGGTGCGATCTGGGCGGTGTTGGCGGCCGGGTTGCTGCTGGAAATGCCCTGCGGCAGGCCGGCGACGTTGTAGGTGAGCACGTCGAGCACGCCGACGTCCGATTGCGCGTGGACCACGCCGGCGCAGGCCAGGCTCAATCCGATACCGTAGCTCACGAGGGTGCGTAGATGCTGGATCATGAATCGCCTCTTGCGGGTTGGGAGGAACAGCGGGTGGCGCGAGCGCCAGGGGGCGGTGCCGGAAGGCACCGATGCCGCCGCGCGACCGGCAGGGGCCGGCGCACGTGGCGTCATGGGGTCAGGAACTGCGGATCGAGCGTGGCCTCGACCGCGGCGGCGAAGGCCGGCAGCGGGCAGTCGTAGGCGGCATCGGCGCGGCTGCACTGCGGGATGAACACGGGCGACTCCAGCGGCGGCGCCTGCACCGTCAGCGCGCGGCGTTCGCGCAGCTGCGCCAGGCTCTGCGCGGTGTAGCGCAGGCGGATCACGCGTTCGCCGTCGGCGCGGCGCCAGCGCTCGAACACCAGCGCGCCGCCGGGCACGGTCTGGTCGGGCTGGTAGCCTTGCAGTTGCCAGTGCAGGTCGAGCATGCCGGCCAGCAGGGTCAGGGTGCCGTCGTGGCCGGACAGCACCACCAGCCGCGCCGCGCCGCCGATCGGTTCGGCGCGCGTGGCCTGGCCGCTGCCGTCCAGCAGCGTCGCCAGCAGCCGCGCCGCCAGCGGCGAGGCGGCCATGCGTGCCACGGCCGGCGCGCGCAGGCGCAGCGCGAATTCCGCCTGGTGCGGGGCGAAGGCGCGCAACAGGCTGGCCTCGTCCACGCCGCGCCAGCCGAGCGCGGCGAAGTCCTGGCCGTCGGCCCAGCCCATCAGCAGGCTTTCGCTGAGGCCGGAGGCGGCCGCGGCCGGGCCTTCGACGCCGGGGATCGCGTCGTCGGCGTCGCCCAGCCGCGGTGGCACCGCATCCAGGCGCAGCTTGCCGTTGCCGGCGGCTGCCGCGCAGGGCCGCTGCGCGCACTGCAGCAGCAGGTGCTGCAGGCTGTCGATGGCATCCGCCTGGGCCGCATTCCAGGCCTGCGCATCGCCGCCGATGCGGCCGGCGATGGCCGCACGCATCCGCGCCACTGCGGCGGGATCGCGCAACGCGGGCGCGCCGTCGAACAGCGGGTCGGAGGTACCCTCGGCGACGCTGTGCACTGGGTTGGCGCAGCCCGGGGTCAGCGTGCTGGCCAGCGCCTGCGCCGAGGCGATGGTGCGCTGGGTGCGGTTGGCCCAGTAGTACGCGGCCGCGCAGCCGTCGCCGGCGAACAGCCCCAGCGGTGCATAGCGCGCGCGGTAGTAGGCGCCGAACAGCCGTTCCAGCGCCGCGCCGTTCGCGGTGAGATAGCCGGCCGGCACCGCGAAGCGCGGCCATGGGCGTGCCGAATAGCGCTCCAGTTGCTCCGCGCTGGACATCGCCGCGCGCACGCCGTGGCGCTTGAGGATGACGACTTTTTCCAGCGTTTCTGTCGCGGCCGCTTGCGCGTGTGCCGCGGCGCAGCCCAGCGGCATCAGGGCGAACAGGACGAGGGTGGCGAGGCGCGACAGCGATGGCATCGGCAAGCTCCAGGCAGAGGCGGTGCGCCGCGCGGCGGTGTGCGGCGCACGGTGCGGTGGCGGGCGACCGCGGCCATGCAGGCCGCGGTCGCCGGCTGGCTGCGGCACGCGGGCCGCGGCGCGGCGGATCAGAAACGTGCGCGCAGGCCCACCGACCAGGTGCGGCCGTAGTCGGTGTAGCCGCCGAACAGGCGGTCGCCGACGTACTGGCGCTGCACGGCGCCGGTGAGGTTGATCGCGTTGACGAACACCGACAGGGTGTCGTTGACCTTCCAGGCCACGTTCGCGTCGAGGCTGCCGAACGTGTCGCTGTTGAGCGTGGCGACGTTGGCGGTGCCGACCGCGTTGACGATGTCGTCGCTCCAGCTGTAGCTCACCCGCGCCATCAGCGGCCCCTTCTCGTAGAACAGCACCGCGTTGTAGGTGTTCTTGGCCACGCCTTCGAGGCTGTCGGTGAAGGTGCGGTTGCCGTCGCGGTAGGTGGCCTCGCTGTCGGTCCAGGTGTAGTTGAGCTGCATGCCGAGTCCGTCCAGCGGCGCCGGCAGGCCGGCGAAGACCTGCTGGTAGGCCACTTCCACGCCCTTGACGCTGGCCTGGCTGCCGTTGGTCTTGGACGAGAGCAGGTAGGTCTGGCCCTGGTACTGCAGGTTCGACATCTGGGTCTGGATGAAGCGTGAGATGTCCTTGTAGAACACGCCGCCGGTCAGCGCCGAGGTGCCGTCGATGTACCACTCGAAGGTCAGGTCGTACTGCCAGGCCTCGAACGGGCGCAGCGACGGATTGCCGCCGCTGGCGGTGAGGATCTCGCCGCTGGAATTGAAGGTGAGCTTGGACGACAGGTCGGTGAGGTCTGGGCGGGTGATGACCTTGGCCGCGGAGCTGCGCAGCACGATGTCGTCGCGCACGTCCCAGGCGGCGTTGAACGAGGGCAGCGCGTTGCTGTAGCTGCGTGCGAAGTGCACCGGTTGCGCGCTGCCGTTGACGTCGGCATGGCCGTCGGTGGTCTGCTCGGTGCGCACCAGGCGCACGCCGAGGTTGCCGCGCATTTCGCGGCCGGCCAGTTCGCTGCCGAAGTCGGCCATCGCATAGGCCGAGCCGATCTTCTCCTTGACCTCGTAGGAGTTCTGCAGGTCGGCGCTGTTGGGCGTGTTGACCAGGTCGGCCGCGGTCGGCCAATTGCCGAAGAAGGTCGATTCGATCGGCGCCAGCCAGTGTCGCGGCAGGTTGCCGTCGGCGTCGGCGAGCATGTCGTCCACCGGCAGCGCGGTGAAGTTGCCGGCCGGGAAGCGCACGCCAGCGATGCTGGTCAGCAGCAGGTCGGCGCGGTCGTAGGTGCGCGAGCGCTGCCGGTACTTGGCGCCGACCTTGAGCTCGCGGAAGAAACCGTCGCCGAGCGCGCGCTTGGCGTCGAACTGCAGCGCGTCCTCCTTGTCACGCGCGTCGATCTCGCGCCACTCCAGGCGCCGGCCAGCCACGCTGGCCGGGTTGGTCGGGTCGAAGCCGTTGGTGAAGCGCCAGTCGGGTACGTCGTCGCCATCGGCCTGCGGCATGTCCACGCGCATCGACAGGTTGGTGCCGCTGCGCAGGCGCGTACGCCGGATCGGATCGGAGTCGTAGCTGTGCGCCTGCGAGTGGAACGCCACCGCGCCCAGCGTCCACGCATCGCCGCTCCAGGTGCTGGACAGGCGCGCGCTGCGATTGTCGTCGGTGATGCCGGAGGTCTCGCGCGAGATCTGCACCTGGCCGTTGCGGTAGTCGAAACCGGCGATGCCGTCGTGCGCCACGCGCAGGTTGCTGAGCTTGGCCAGGCTGTCGAAGCCCACGCCCAGGCTGTACTCGTCGTAGTGCACGGTCTGCTTGGCATACAGCAGGTCCAGGTTGGTTTCCCAGGCTGCGCTCGGCTTCCATTGCAGGGAGGCGGCGATACCGGTGCGCTCGCGCTGCTCCAGTTCCAGCGTCGGGCGCAGGCCGGTGGGCACGTAGTGGGCGCCGGGCACGCCCGGTACGCCGTCGCGATAGTAGTCCCAGCTCACTTCGTTGACCCGATCCTGGCGCAGGCTGCGCTGCGCATAGGCGCCGGACAGCAACACGCCGAACGTGCCCTCGGCGTTGACCCAGTTGAACAGGCCGGACACGCGCGGGTCGTTGGCGTGGGTGCGCTGCGCCTGGCTCGACTCCAGCGACACGTTGGTGAGCGTCTTACCCAGTTCCAGCGGGCGGAACGTGCGCACGTTGACGATGCCGCCGATGGCGCCTTCGTCCAGGTCGGCGGTGGGGCTCTTGATCACCTCCAGGCCGGCGACCAGTTCCGCCGGCAGGGTGTCGTAGCGGAACTGGCGGCCGGTCTGGCCGGAGGTGCGCACGTTCTCGTTGACCGCCATGGTCTGGCCGTTGAGCGTGGTCACCTGGAAGTTGGGGCCGAGGCCGCGCACGCGCACGTACACGCCTTCGCCGCGGTCGCGCACGATCGACACGCCGGGCACGCGCTGCAGCGCTTCGGCGACGTTCTGCGCCGGCAGCTTGCCGATGTCCTCGGCGGCGATCACGTCGACCACGCTGTCGGCGTAGCGCTTCTCGCGCAGCGCGGCGCTGAGGCTGCCGGCGTAGCTGCCGAGCACCTGGATGCCGTCCAGTTGCTTGACCGGCGCGTCCGCGGTCGGTGTCGGTGCCTGCGTCGGTGCGGCGGTCATCGCGGCCGGCGCGGTGCTGGCGGTCTCGGCCGGCGCGCTCGCGGCCTCGATGGTCACTGTGGTCGGGGTGAGAAAGCGGTAGCGCAGCCCGGTGCCGTCGAGCAGTTGCTGCAGCGCCTGTTCCGGCGCCGCGCCGGCGCGGCTGCCATGCGTCTGCGGATTGCCGGTGCTGCCGGCGGCGTAGACGAACTGCAGGCCGGTCTGCCGCGACAGCGCATTGAGCGCGCGCGCCAGCGGCTGCGCGGGAATCGCATCGACCGCGACGGGCGCGGTCTGCGCGCCGGCGGTGCCGGCATGCAGGGCGAGGGCGATGGAAAGGAACAGGGTACGGCGCATCGTCGGGTCCTGTGAGAGCGGGGGTGGTGGTGCGCGCGGCATCGCCCATGGGCGTTTGCCTGCGCTGTCCCCGAACTACGAGGCGCGACGACGAAGATCGGGCACCGTTTTTCGATGAATTTTCTGTGACACGTGACGGGCGTGCTGGCGTCGCGTGCGCGCACGGATGCGCGTGCACGATGCGTGTGACGTGTTGATGGCACGCACGGCGTACCGACCCTGAGCTGGACGACGCGTGCGTCGCGCATCGCGTGCGACGCGCTTGGCCCGGCTACTGTAGGCGCGCCGACGAGGGCGTGCGGCTGCGCACGTGGATGCCGTCGACGCTGGTGCGCACCTGCAATGTCGGCTGCGCATCGAGGAAGGCGCGCAATGCGGCGACGTCGTCGCCGCGCAGGTTGCCGGTCAGCCGCATGGCCCCGGCATCGGCATCGTCGATCAGCAGGCGGGTGCGGTTGAGCCGGTTGAAATCCTCGGCGACATTGGCCAGCGGTTCGTCGCGGAACACGATGCGGTGTTGCCACCACGCGTGCATGGCGGCGACATCCTCGTTGCCCAGTTCGACCCGGCCGTCTGTGGTGTCGATGCGTGCGCTCTGGCCGGCACCGAGATCGGCCAGCATCGGCTGCTGCGGCCGATCCTCGCGCCACACCTGCACGCGTCCGGACGACACCTCGATACGTGCCTGGTCGGGGTGCAGTGCGATGTCGAAGGTGGTGCCGATGTCCTGCACGCGCAGGCCGCCGGCCTGCACCTGCAGCGGGCGGCGGTCGGCCGCAACCACGAAGCTGGCCTGGCCCTGCAGCAACTGCAGCGTGCGACTCCACGGGGTCAGTGTGGCGCGCACCCGGGTCTGCGCGTTGAGCCGCACCACGCTGCCATCGGCCAGTTGCACGCTGCGCTGTTCGCCGAGCGCGGTGCGGTAGGTCTGGGTGCGCGGCCAGGCCCAGCCGACCAGGACCGCCATCGCGCAGACCGCGGCGGCCGCGGCCAGGCGCCAGCGCGATGCGGCGTGGGCGCGCGCCGCGCGCACCGGTGCTGCCGCTGGCGCGCGCCGCGGCACGGGCAGGACGATCACGTTGCCGCTCGCGGCACCATCGGCGGCGTCGCTGGCGAGCAAGGCGTCCACGTCCAGGTCCATGCCGCGCAGCGCCTCGCCGAGGTCGCCGGCCACGCGCTGCATCGCCAGATACTCGCGCAGGTGCTGCGGCGAGGCGGTCAGCCAGTCCAGCAACTGCTGTTCCTGTTGCGCATCCAGTGGCTGCATGCGTTGCAAGGCATGCCAGTGTGCGGCATCGGCGATGGCGCTGCGCGAGGAGAAGGCGCTGTCGTTCACCAGCGGTCTCCGCTGTCGGCCAGCGCGCGTCGGCAGGCCGACAGGCCGCGCACCACGTGTTTCTTGACCATGTGCGGCGACACGCCCATGCGTTCGGCGATCTGCTTGTAGCTCAGCCCGTCGCGGTATTGCATCACCAGCACCGCACGGGTGCGCGCGGGCAGGTCGGCGAGCAGGGCCTGCAACTGCTGCTGGCGCTGCCGGCGGTGTGCGCTGTCTTCCACGTCGTCTCCCGCCGCCAGCAATTGCGAGAACTGTTCCATCTCGTCGATGCGCAGCGGCGCCTGGCGGCGACGCGCGGCCTGTTCGCGCGCCAGGTTCTGCGCGACCGTGTACAGATAGGCTTCGGGATTGGCGATGGCCTCGCCCTGTTGCCGATGCGCGCGCAGCAACCGCAGATAGGTCTCCTGCACCATGTCCTCGGCGTCCTCGCGTGCGCCGCGGCGCACGAAGAAGCCGCGCAGCACCGGGCCGTGTTCGGCGAACATGCGCGCCCATGTGCGTTTGGGGTGAGCCGCCACCGCGCCTGCCTTGTCCCTGGGGTGCCGGGCAGGCTAGAAGCTGCAGATGACGGTTCGGTGACGTGGGGGGCGATGTGCGGGGAACAGGCGGTGTTCGCCCTTCCTGTGGGAGTCGCCTGTCATGCAGTGGCGACGCGCGAAGCGGTGCGCTTTCTGGTGGCGCAATGCGTCGGGACTGAAGTCCCTCCCACAGTGCACACGGCGGGCTTGCTGTAGGAGCGGCTTCAGCCGCGATGGGCTCTACCGTTAGCGCCTGTCGCGGCTGAAGCCGCTCCTACGAAAGCATGGTGGATGCATCTGGCAGCGACCCACTAATGCGAATCGCGCGCCACCGCGTCGCCGCTGCTGCCGACCAGGAAGTCCAGGTCGGCGCCCAGGTGCGCCTGCTGCACGTGCTCCACGTAGAGCTTGCTCCAGCCGCGCGTCGGTGCCGGCGGCGCGGTCCATTCGCTGCGTCGGCGCAGCAGTTCCTCGTCGCTGACTTCCAGGTGCAGTGCGCGGCCGGGGACGTCGAGTTCGATGATGTCGCCGTCGCGCACCAGCGCCAGGGTGCCGCCGGCGGCGGCCTCGGGCGAGGCGTGCAGCACCACGGTGCCGTAGGCGGTGCCGCTCATGCGCGCGTCGGAGATGCGCACCATGTCGGTGACGCCGGCGCGCAGGAGCTTCGGCGGCAGGGGCATGTTGCCGACCTCGGCCATGCCCGGGTAGCCGCGCGGGCCGCAATGCTTGAGCACCATGATGCAGTCGGCGTCGATGTCCAGCGCCTCGTCGTCGATACGCGCCTTGAAGTCCTCGATGCTCTCGAACACCACCGCGCGCCCGCGGTGCCGCAGCAGGTGCGGCGAGGCGGCCGACGGCTTGATCACCGCGCCGTCCGGCGCCAGGTTGCCGCGCAGCACGGCGATGCCGGCCTCCGCGCGCACCGGCGCGTCCAGCGGGTGGATCACCTCGCGGTTCCAGCACGGCGCCTGCGCCACGTTCTCGCCCAGGGTGCGGCCGTTGACGGTGCGCGCGTCCAGCGCCAGTTCGCCGCCGAGTTCGCGCATCACCGCCGGCAGCCCGCCGGCATAGTAGAAGTCTTCCATCAGGTACTGGCCGGACGGTTTGAGGTTGACCAGGCACGGCAGCCGCGAGCCGAGCCGGTCCCAATCATCCAACTGCAGCGGCACGCCCACGCGGCCGGCCAGGGCGAGCAGGTGCAGCACCGCGTTGGTGGAGCCGCCGATCGCCGCATTGACCTTGATCGCATTGGCGAAGGCGTCGGCGGTGAGGATCTGCGACATGCGCAGATCCTCTTCCACCATCTGCACGATGCGCCGCCCGCTGAGCCGCGCCAGCCGCGCGCGGCGCGCGTCCACCGCCGGGATCGCCGCGTTCTCCGGCAGCGACATGCCCAGCGCCTCGACCATGCTGGCCATGGTCGAGGCGGTGCCCATGGTCATGCAGCTGCCCTTGGAGCGCTGCATGCAGGCCTCGGCCTCGACGAAGTCGTCCTGACTCAGGGTGCCGGCGCGGACCATCTCCGACATTTCGATCACGCCGGTGCCCGAGCCCAGCGGTTGCCCGCGCCAGTTGCCCGACAGCGACGGCCCGCCGGACACGCCGATGGTCGGCAGGTCCACGCTGGCCGCGCCCATCAGCAAGGACGGGGTGGTCTTGTCGCAGCCCATCAGCAGCACCACGCCATCCAGCGGATTGGCGCGGATCGATTCCTCCACGTCCATGCTGGCCAGGTTGCGGAACAGCATCGCGGTGGGGCGCATCTGCGTCTCGCCCAGCGACATCACCGGAAACTCCAGCGGAAACCCGCCGGCCTCGTACACGCCGCGTTTGACGTGTTCGGCCAGTTCGCGCAGGTGGCCGTTGCACGGGGTCAGTTCCGACCAGGTATTGCAGATGCCGATCACCGGGCGGCCATCGAACACGTCGTGCGGATGGCCGGCGCTCTTGAGCCAGCTGCGGTAGTAGAAGCCCTGCTTGCCTTCGCGCCCGAACCACGCCTGGCTGCGGCGCGGCGGTTTGCTGGGTGAGCCCATGTCGGCGGATTCCTCGAGTCCAGGACGCCGGGATCCGCCTTGTGCGCAAGCCGCCCCCGGATGCTTTACGCCGGGGATGCTAGCGGGCATATTGATACGTGAAAAATAGCAAATATCTCCGAATGGATATTTGTTTTCATATATCGAAATCCTATCCACCTAGAGCGAAACGGCATGGACAACTCGGCAAGCGCAGCGCCTTCCTCCCTCGGCAACGCAACCTACGGCAGCCTGCACGGGCGCCGCGTCTTCATCACCGGCGGCGGCTCCGGCATCGGCGCCGCGCTGGTGGAGGCCTTCGCCGCGCAGGGCGCGCAGGTGGCCTTCGTCGACGTCGCGGCCGAGGCCAGCGCCGCGCTGGCCGAGCGGCTGGCCGCGTCCGGCCTGACCGCGCCGTGGTGGCGTCGCTGCGACGTCACCGACGTGGCCGCGCTGCAGGCGGCGATCGGCGACGCGGCGGCCGAGCTGGGCGACTTCCACGTGCTGCTCAACAACGTCGGCAGCGACGACCGCCACGCGCTCGACGCGGTGACCCCGGAGTACTGGGAGCGCTGCGTGTCGATCAACCAGCGTGCCGCGTTCTTCGCCATCCAGGCGGTGGTGCCGGGCATGCAGCGGCTGGGCGGCGGTTCCATCGTCAACCTCGGCTCCACCGGCTGGCAGAGCAAGACCGGCGGCTACCCGGTGTACGCCACCGCCAAGTCCTCGGTGAACGGCCTCACCCGCGGCCTGGCGCGCGACCTGGGCGCGTCGCGGATCCGCATCAACGTGCTGACCCCGGGCTGGGTGATGACCGAACGCCAGGTCACCCTGTGGCTGGACGAGGCCGGCGAGCGCGAACTGGCGCGCAACCAGTGCCTGCCGGACAAGGTGATGCCGGAGGACATCGCGCGCATGGCGCTGTTCCTGGCCTCGGACGAGGCGCGCGCGATCACCGCCCAGGAGTTCGTGGTGGACGGCGGCTGGACCTGAGTGGTTGGGGATTCGGGCTTCGCGCGTCGCGGCTGAAGCCGCTCCTACAAAAGCAGTGCGCATGTGGTGCTATGCGTTGTGGGAGGGACTTCAGTCCCGACGCGATCGGCTGCCCCTGGCAGTGGCAGGTGCGTCACGCATTGCGCGTCGCGGCTGACGCCGCTCCTATGGCAGACGCAATCAGTCGTCCGTCGACAGCGACGGTGCGGCGACGCCGTAGACCGTGGTCGCCGCCTCCTGCAGCGCCTGCAGCACGATCCGCGCGCCCGGCGACAGCAGCCAGTCGCGGCGGGTGATCAGGCCGAAGGCGTCCATGCGGCAGGACAGCGCCACCGGCACGATCGCCACGCTGCCGTGGTCTGCGAAATGCCGGGCCACGTCCTCCGGGACCACCGCCAGCGCGTCGCCATGCCGCAGCAACTGCGGCAGCACTACCAGCGCCGAGGTCTCGATCACCCGCTTGGGCGCCTCCAGCCCGGCGTTCTGGAACATCAGTTCGAATCGATGGCGCAGCACGCTGCCGTCCGGCGGCACGATCCACGGCGTCTCGGCCAGCACCGCCAGCGTCGGCACCGGCCCCGCCAGCAGCGGATGGCCGGGGCGGGCGATGGCGCAGACCTTTTCCTCGGCCAGCGCCTGGTAGTGCAGATGGCGCTTGTCGTGCCGCGCGAACAGCCGCGCCACCACGATGTCCAGCTTGTTCTGCGCCAGTTGCTCCAGCAGCACGTCGCTGCCGTCCACGCGCAGGCTCACCCGCAGCAGCGGATGCTGCGCGCCGACCTGGGCCAGCGCCGACGGCAGCAAGCTCATCGCCGGGCCGGCGATCGCGCCGACGCCGACGCTGCCGGCATAGCCGGCCTTCAGCGCCTCGATCTCCGCGCCGGCCTCGCCGAGGCTGGCCAGGGCGATGCGCGCGTGGCGGATCATCGCCTCGCCGTACCAGGTGGCGCGCATGCCGCGCGGCAGGCGCTCGAACAGCGGCACCGCCAGCATGTCCTCCAGGTCCTTGAGCAGCTTGGAGGCGGCCGGCTGCGACATGTTCAAGGTCTCGGCGGCGCGGTGGATGTTGCCTTCCTCCTCGATCGCCAGCAGCAGCATCAATTGCCGGGTCTTCAGGCGGGCGCGGACGAACCAGGGCGGGGCAGCGGGCATGGCGCTCAGAGCGATATGAATGTTCGTATACGTTAAGCCAAAACCGATATTTGTTGCATATATGTCGTCCCGCCAGAATAGGTCGGGCGCATCGCGCCGCGCGTGTCCCGCGTCGCCCGCTGCGCGTCCGCATTCCGACAGGCGACCGATTCATGCGATTGATCCAGTTGCTCGATGACGCCGGCACCCCCGGCGTCGGCGTGGTGGAAGACGATGGCCGCCAGGTGCGGCTGTTGCGCGAGGTGGCGTCCACCTACGCGCTGGCCAACGCCGCGCTGGCCGCGGGCAACAGCCTGGAGGCGCAGGCGCAGCACCTGCGCGGCGAGCGCGTACTCGATTACGCCGCGCTGCTGGCCGCCGGCCGGGTGCTGCCGCCGCTGACCCATCCGGACCCGGCGCATTGCCGCGTCACCGGCACCGGCCTGACCCACCTGGGCAGCGCCGCCACCCGCGACGCCATGCACCAGAACCTGCAGCAGCAGGCGGCGCAGGGCACGCTCACCGATTCGATGAAGATCTTCCAGCTCGGCGTGGACGGCGGCATCCCGCGCGACGGTCAGCCCGGCGCGCAGCCGGAATGGTTCTACAAGGGCGACGGCAGCAGCCTGGTCGCGCCGGGCGCGCCGCTGCCGTCGCCGGACTTCGCCCTGGATGGCGGCGAGGAGCCGGAACTGGTCGGGCTGTACGTGATCGGCGCCGACGGCGTGCCGTACCGGCTCGGCTTCGCGCTGGGCAACGAGTTCTCCGACCACATCACCGAGCGCCAGAACTACCTGTACCTGGCCCATTCCAAGCTGCGTGCCTGCGCGGTCGGCCCGGAACTGCGCTGCGGCGCGTTGCCGCGCGACCTGCGCGGGCACAGCCGCATCCGCCGCGGCGACGCGGTGATCTGGGAGAAGCCCTTCGTCACCGGCGAGGCCAACATGTGCCATTCGCTGGCCAATCTCGAATACCACCATTTCAAGTACGCCGCGCACCGCGTGCCCGGCGACGTGCACCTGCATTTCTTCGGCACCGCCACGCTGAGCTTTGCCGACGGCGTGCAGGCGCAGCCCGGCGACCGCTTCGAGATCGAACTGGCCGAGTTCGGTGCGGCGCTGGTCAATCCCTTGCAGCGCGTCGACAGCGGATTCGCCCTGGGCGGCGTGCGCGCGCTGTAGAACCGCACGGAGGTAGGCATGACCCGACGTTTCCAGAGCTACATCGACGGCCGCTGGGTGGCCGGCGACGAGCTCGCCCCCGACGAGAATCCGTCCGACCTGTCGGCACCGGTCGGCGAAGCCGGCAGCCTCGACGCGGCCACGGTGCGCGAGGCGATCGCCGCGGCCAACGCGGCGCAGTCGGCGTGGGCCGCGAGCACCCCGCAGCAGCGCGCCGACGCGCTGGACGCGGTCGGCAGCGAGATCCTGGCGCGCAAGCAGGAACTGGGCGCGCTGCTGGCATCGGAAGAGGGCAAGACCTTGCCGGAGAGCATCGGCGAGGCGGCGCGCGCCGGGCAGATCTTCAAGTTCTTCGCCGGCGAGGCCCTGCGCATTCCCGGCGAGACGCTGGCCTCCACCCGGCCCGGGGTCAACGTCGAGATCACCCGCGAGCCGGTCGGCACGGTCGGCATCATCGCGCCGTGGAATTTCCCGCTGGCGATCCCGGCGTGGAAGATCGCGCCGGCGCTGGCCTACGGCAACACCGTGGTGTTCAAGCCGGCGGAGATCGTGCCCGGCTGCGCCTGGGCGCTGGCCGAGATCCTCAGCCGCGCCGGCCTGCCCGACGGCGCGTTCAACCTGGTGCTCGGCAGCGGCAGCACGGTCGGCCAGGCGCTGGTCGGCGAGCGCGGCATCGATGCGCTGAGCTTCACCGGCTCGGTGCCCACCGGCAACCGTTTGCTCAAGCAGGCCGCCGAGCGCGGGCTGAAGATCCAGTTGGAGATGGGCGGCAAGAACCCGCTGGCGGTGCTGGCCGATGCCGACCTGGACCTGGCGGTGGAGATCGCGGTCAACGGCGCCTACTTCTCCACTGGCCAGCGCTGCACCGCGTCGAGTCGGCTGATCGTCGAACGCGCGGTGCACGACGACTTCGTCGCGCGCGTGCGCACGCGCCTGGCTGCGCTGAAGATCGGCCATGCGCTGGAGCCGGGCGTGGACATCGGCCCGGTCGCCAGCGCCAGCCAGTTCGAACAGGACCGCGACTACCTGCGCATCGCCCGTGAGGAAGGCGCCGAACTGCTCTACGGCGGCGAGGCGCTGGAGTGCGCGCACCGCGGCTACTACCTGCGCCCGGCGCTGGTCGCGGCGCAGCCGCAGCATCGCATCGCCCGCGAGGAAGTGTTCGGCCCGGTCGCGGCGGTGCTGGTGGCCGACGACTACGAGCACGCACTGGCCTTGGCCAACGACACCGAGTTCGGCCTGTGCGCCGGCATCGCCACCCGCTCGCTGAAGCACGCAACGCATTTCAAGCGGCACGCGCAGGCGGGCATGGTGATGGTCAACCTGCCCACCGCAGGCGTCGACCCGCATGTCCCGTTCGGTGGACGCAAGGCGTCCAGCTACGGCCCGCGCGAGCAGGGCCGGTATGCGGTGGAGTTCTACACCACGGTCAAGACGGCTTACACATCCGCACCATGAACTGATCGAATCAGCGCACGCCGGCCTGGGAGGGTGGGCGGCGAGGCGCGGCCTCCGGGCCCGTCCGCCGCCAGCGTGCCATCAACGAGGAGGGGCTATGCAGAAGCACACGTCGGGAATGCGGGCGCTGGGAATCGCGGCACTGCTGGGGATGGCGCTGGCCGCGTGTTCCGGCGGCGGCAAGGATGCCGGCAAGGCGCACGGGCAACTCACCGTCGGTTTCAGCCAGGTCGGCGCCGAGAGCGAATGGCGCACCGCCAATACCGCGTCGATCAAGCAGGCCGTGGCCGATGCCGGCATGACGCTGAAGTTCTCCGACGCGCAGCAGAAGCAGGAGAACCAGATCAAGGCGCTGCGCTCGTTCATCGCCCAGCGCGTGGACGTGATCGCGTTTTCGCCGGTGGTGGAGTCGGGCTGGGAGACGGTGCTGCGCGAGGCCAAGGCCGCGAAGATCCCCGTGGTGCTGACCGACCGCGCGGTGAAGGTGTCCGACGACAGCCTGTACGTGACCCTGATCGGCTCGGATTTCGTCGAGGAAGGGCGCAAGGCGGCGCGCTGGCTGGTCGAGCGCTCGCCGCTGAAGGACGGCGACAAGCCGGTGCGCATCGTCGAACTGCAGGGCACGGTCGGCTCGGCGCCGGCGATCGATCGCATGAAGGGCTTCAAGGAGATCCTGGCGGCGCATCCGCGCTTCCAGATCGTGCGCTCGCAGAGCGGCGACTTCACCCGCGCCAAGGGCAAGGAAGTGATGGAGGCGTTCTTGAAGTCGGAGGGGCGCAACATCGACGTGCTCTACGCGCACAACGACGACATGGCGATCGGGGCGATCCAGGCGATCGAGGAAGCCGGCCTGAAGCCGGGCAAGGACATCCTGGTGATCTCGGTGGACGGGGTGAAGGGCGCATTCGAGGCGATGCAGGCCGGCAAGCTCAACGTCACCGTCGAATGCAATCCGCTGCTGGGCCAGCAGCTGGTGCAGGCCATCCGCGACCTCAAGGCGGGCAAGCCGCTACCCAAGCGCATCGTGGTGGAGGAGTCGGTGTACACCCAGGACCAGGCCGCGGCCGAACTGCCCAAGCGCAAGTACTGAGGCCGCGCGCATGCATCCGCTGGTGCTGGAGGCGCAGGGACTGAGCAAGGCCTATGCCGGCGTGGCCGCGCTGGAGGACGTGGCGCTGCGCCTGCGCGGCGGCGAGATCCACGCGTTGATGGGCCAGAACGGCGCCGGCAAGTCGACGCTGATCAAGCTGCTCACCGGCGTGACCGCCGCCGACGCCGGGCGCATCGCGCTGGACGGTGTGGCGGTCGCGCCGGCGTCGCCGCAGCAGGCGCAACGGCTGGGCATCAGCACCGTGTACCAGGAAGTGAATCTGTGCCCGAACCTGTCGGTGGCCGAGAACCTGTTCGCCGGCCGCTACCCGCTGCGCGGCTGGCTGCGGCGCATCGACTGGCGCCGGGTCGAGCGCGAGGCCGAAGCCGGCCTGCAGCGTTTGGGCATCGCCATCGACGTGCGGCGCGCGCTGGGCAGCTATCCGGTGGCGGTGCAGCAGATGGTGGCGATCGCGCGCGCGGTCGGCGTGTCGGCGCGGGTGCTGATCCTCGACGAACCCACTTCCAGCCTCGACGAAGGCGAGGTGGCCGAACTGTTCCGGGTGATGCGCGCGCTGCGCGATGGCGGCATGGCGATCCTGTTCGTCACCCATTTCCTGGACCAGGTCTACGCGGTGGCCGACCGCATCAGCGTGCTGCGCAACGGCCGCCTGGTCGGCGAATACACGCCGGCGGCATTGCCGGCGCCGCAACTGGTCGCGGCGATGGTCGGGCGCGCGCTCGACCCAGCCAGCGCCGCGGCCGCCGCGGTGCGCGCGGCCGCGTCCGAGGACGCGGCGCCGCTGCTGCAGGCGCAGGGCCTGGGCCGGCGCGGCCAGTTGCAGCCGGTCGACCTGCACCTGCGCCAAGGCCAGGTGCTGGGCCTGGCCGGCCTGCTCGGCGCCGGCCGCACCGAACTGGCGCGGTTGCTGTTCGGGCTGGATCGTGCCGATCGCGGCCGCGTGGCGATCGACGGCCGCGAGGTGGCGCTGCGCGGCCCGCCCGACGCGATCGCCCACGGCCTGGGGCTGTGCCCGGAAGAACGCAAGACCGAGGGCATCGTCGCCGAACTGTCGGTGCGCGAGAACATCGTGCTGGCCTTGCAGGCGCGCATGGGCCTGCGCCGGTTCCTGGCGCCGGCCGAGCAACTGCGCATCGCGCAGGGCTACGTGGACGTGCTGGGCATCAAGACCGCCAGCCTGGAGACGCCGGTGGGGCTGCTGTCCGGCGGCAATCAGCAGAAGGTGGTGCTTGCGCGCTGGCTGGCGACGCGGCCGCGGCTGCTGATCCTGGACGAACCCACCCGCGGCATCGACATCGCCGCCAAGCAGGAGATCATGACCCGGATCCTGGCCCTGGCCCGCGAGGGCATGGCGGTGCTGTTCATCTCCGCCGAGGTCGCCGAACTCGCGCGCATCGCCGACCGCATCGCGGTGTTGCGCGAACGCCGCCTGGTCGGCGAATTGCCGGGCGGCTGCGGCGAGCGCGCGATCTTCGAGCTGATCGCCGGGAGCGCGGCATGAGCGCCGCCGCCGCTCCCGAGACCACCGTGGCGCGCTGGCCGGCACGGGTGCGCACGCACCCGCTGTTCTGGCCGCTGGCGACGCTGGCCGTGTTGCTGCTCGGCAACGGCCTGTTCGATCCGGGCTTCCTGAGCCTGCAATGGCGCGACGGCCACCTGTACGGCAACCTGGTCGACATCGGCAACCGCGCCGCGCCGCTGGCGCTGGTGGCGATGGGCATGACCCTGGTGATCGCGGTACGCGGCCTGGACATCTCGGTCGGCGCGGTGGTGGCGATCGCCGCGACGGTGGCGGCATGGATGATCGGCGGCGGCGAACACAGCCGCTTCCCGCTGTGGGCGGTGCTGCTGGCACCGCTGCTGGTGGCGGCGCTGTGCGGGCTGTGGAACGGGCTGCTGGTGGTCAAGGTCGGCATGCAGCCGATCATCGCCACGCTGATCCTGATGGTGGCCGGGCGCGGCATCGCGCAGCTGATCGGCGACGGGCAGATCCTGACCATCTACTACCCGCCGTATTTCTATCTGGGCAACGGCTTCCTGCTCGGTCTGCCGTTCGCGCTGTTCGTGGTCGCGGCGGTGTTCGCGGCCTTGCAACTGCTGCTGGGGCGCACCGCGCTGGGGCTGTTCGTGCGCGCGATCGGCCACAACCCGCGCGCGGCGCGGGTGGCGGGCGTGCGCGCGCGGCTGATCGCGGTGCTGCTATACGTGTTCTGCGCGTTCAGCGCCGGCCTGGCCGGGTTGCTGATCAGTTCCAACGTCAAGAGCGCCGACGCCAACAACGCCGGGCAACTGATGGAGCTGGACGCGATCCTCGCGGTCACCCTCGGCGGCACGCTGCTCGATGGCGGCCGCTTCAGCCTGGCCGGCAGCGTGATCGGCGCGCTGATCATCCAGACCCTGACCGCGACCATCTACGCCTTCGGCGTGCCGGCGCAGGTGACCATGCTGATCAAGGCGTTGCTGGTGTTCGCGGTGATGCTGCTGCAATCGCCGCGCTTCCGCGCCAACCTGCGCGGCTGGATCCGGCGGCCGCCGCCGCAGGTGCGGCCATGAGCGCGGCGGCTCCACGCCTGGTTGGGTCCGGCCTGCGCAAGGCGGCGGGCATGCTGCAGGGCGCGCGCCTGCCGCTGGCGATCACGGTGGCGCTGTTTGTGGCCATGCTCGCGGCCGGCGGGGTGCTCTACGACGGCTTCCTGGCGCCGCAGGTGCTGGCCAATCTGCTGATCGACAATGCCTTCCTGTGCATCGCCGCGGTGGGCATGAGCCTGGTGATCCTCAGCGGCGGCATCGACCTGTCGGTAGGCGCGGTGCTGGCGTTCACCACCGTGCTGTCGGCATCGCTGGTCGAGCGCCACGGCTGGTCGCCGCTGGCGGCGATCCCGCTGGTGCTGCTGCTCGGCAGCGTCTTCGGTGCGTTCATGGGCCTGCTGATCCAGCGCTACCGCCTGCAGCCGTTCGTGGTGACCCTGGCCGGCATGTTCCTGGCGCGCGGCGCCAGTTACCTGATCAGCGTCGATTCGATCCCGATCACCGACCCGCTGTACACCGCGATCGCGCAGGCGCGGCTGCCGCTGGGCGGCGACGCGTCGCTGTCGGTCGGTGCGTTGATCGCGCTGGCGATGGTGGCGCTGGGCATGTGGCTGACCCAGTGCACCCGCTTCGGCCGCTGCGTGTACGCGCTCGGCGGCAGCGAGGCATCGGCGAGGCTGATGGGCCTGCCGGTGGAGGCGACCCAGGTCCGCGTCTACGCCTTCAGCGGCTTCTGCTCGGCGCTGGCCGGGGTGGTGTGCACGTTCTACATGCTGTCCGGCTACAGCCTGCATGCGCAGGGTCTGGAGCTGGACGCCATCGCCGCGGTGGTGATCGGCGGCACCCTGCTCGCCGGCGGCAGCGGCTACGTGATCGGCACGCTGTTCGGCGTGCTGATCCTGGGCGCGATCCAGACCCTGATCGTGTTCGACGGCACCCTCAGTTCGTGGTGGACACGCATCGTGATCGGCGGCCTGTTGCTGCTGTTCTGCCTGCTGCAGCGGTTGCTGACCCGGCGCCTGCCGGCGGCGGATGCGGTTGCCTGACCCAGGTCGCCGCGTGGCGCCAGCGCGCCCGCGCGTGCGCGCCTGGGTTGCCGGCGTCGGCACCCGCTAGCGGGGCGCCAACGCCGCGGTGTCGTCCTGCAGCGGGGTGACCGCGATCCAGTCGATGTCCGGTGCGTACCGCGAGCGCAGCAGGATGTCGGGCGCGCGCTGCGAGATGTAGTGGATGCCGTCGGCGTCCGGCACCTCTTCGCCGGAGATCTGGATGCGATTGCGCCCGACGTGCAGTTCGATCGGCACGCTCAGTTCCCACCAGTTGTTGCGGTGGAAGCTGTGCGGGAAGCTCGCCAGTATCGGCGCCGACCCGTTGACGCGGATGCGCCCGATGCGCGCCAGCGGATCGGGGTTGTAATGGCTCGCCTTCGACTGCTCGTCGTTGGCGTAGCGCAGGGTGAGCATGTACGAACCGGTGCGCGCGACCGCGACCGAGTCGAAGGTGAGCGTATTGCCGTTGCCGGGCTCCCCGCCGATGCCGGTGACCGCCTCGCCGCCGCTGGCGAGCGTGGCCTTGGTGCGCTGCGTGCTGCCGGCGAGCGTCGCCTGTTCGGCTTCGTAGCGCGGGCCGAGCACGGCGCCGGGCCCTACACGCAGGCGATCCAGCAGCGGGCGCTCGGCGCTGCCGCCGACCACGATCTTGTTGATCCCGCCCATCAGGAACACGCGCTGCGCAGGCGCCTGCAGCGGGTGGCCGTTGACGGCGAGCGACAGCGCGCCGGGCGTGGCCAGATCCAGCGACAGCGGCGTCAATCCTGCCTGCGGCGCATACACCCAGAAGGTGGCGGTGGCGCCGGCCGGCAGCGCCACCGCGCCGGCGCCGGAGACGTCGTCGCGGTCGTAGCGCGCCTGCGCGCCGCCCTCCAGTCTGGCGAGTTCGGCTTCGTAGACCTGCGTGTCGCTGGCGGGGTCGGGCAAGGACAGGCCGATGCGATCGATCAGCGCATTGCCGTGCGTATGCCGGCGCCCGTCCGCGCTCGCGCTGGCGATGCCGAGCACATGGCGGCCCGCGCGCAGTGCGATGCGCAGGTCGGCGTGGTCCCACACCACCGGCTTGTAGCCGAGCGGCAGCATCACCTCGCGTTCGCTGGCCGCGTCCCCGTCGATGCGCACGAAGACGTTGGTCGGCCCGAGTGCGGCGACCAGCGGATCCTGATTGAAACTGTTGGCGAGGATGCGCAGATCGTACACGCCGTCCTGCGGCACCTCGATGGGGAAGTCCAGGCGCACGTCGCGCGCGCTGGCGAATCCGCCGACGGCGTAGCGGCCGGAGGTGAAGAAGCGATCGAGCGCCTGCGGCGAGCCTTCCGGGCCATGCCGTTCATAGCCGCTGCCGTGGTGCGCGGCGTCCTCGGCTTCGTACTGCCGCTGCCAGCGCAGTGGCGGCGTGCCCGCGGGGCCGCCGTGCGTGCCGGGCATGACCACCAGGCTGTAGGCCGATTCGGCCGCCAGCGCCGGCAACGCGCCCTGGCCGAACTGCAGATCGATGCCGTCCGCGACGACCGGCACCTGCACGTCCGCGAGCAGGCGCGGCGCAGCGGCGTCGCCGAGCTGTCCGGTCCAGGGGATTTCGTGCACCACCACGCGGGCCTGCGCGCCGAAGCTGGCATGGGGAACGTGGGTCAAGGACAGCGTGGCGGGCCCACTGCCGCCGCCGAACAGGACCCGTGCCTGCGTCTGCTGCTGGTCGAACGCGGCCACCGCTTGCAGGCTGTCGTCCTGCCCAGGATGCGGTGGCGTGACCGCCACGGTGCGCATGCCGCGCATCGCGGCATAGGCGTTCAGCAGCCACCACTGGCCGTTGCCGCGATTGGCCTGGACGGCCGAGTCGCTCAGGTTGCCGTCGATGTTCCAGTACGCCAGATCGGCATCGACCTTCGCCGCTTCGATCGCCGCCGCCCACTGCACGATCTGCCCCGGCACCGAAGTGTGGTAGTTGAACGCGTATTCGTCGATGTTGATCGGCAGGTGCCGGCCGGCCAGCGCGGTGCCGGCGAACAGTTCCTGCTCCCAGCCGCGGAAGCGGGCCACGCTGCGCGTCAGCGACGCGGGATTGGTCAGCTCGTGCCAGGTGACCACGTCCGGCAGGGTGCCCGCGCGCAGCGCATGGAGCAGGAAACCCTTGTCCTGGTCGTACAGGATGCTGGTGTTGGGGCCGGCGATGCGCGCGTCCGGCAGGATGGCGCGGATGCGTCGCCATGCACGGTCCCACGCGTCGAAATAGGCGCTCGGGTCGCTGCGCCAATCCACGCCGTTGCAACTGTCCGGACCCGCCTGTCCGGGTGCGGCGGCCTTGGCGAACATGTTGCCTTCGGGTTCGTTGAACGGCACGAACACCACGTGTCGGCGGTACTGCGCGGGCAGCGCCTTGACCTGTTCGACCTGGCGCGCGATCTCGTCCAGGTAGTGCGCCACCGACTGCGCGCAGTCGCCCTGCGTCCAGCGGTAGGGGAAACCGCGGTGGATATCGGTCATGTAGATGTAGGTATCGCCACCGGAGCCGCTAGCGATGGAACGGATCACCTCCAGCGCATCGGCGCCGGGATGCTGCAGCCCGTCCTGCGCCTTGGTCGCCACGCTACGCAGGCCGATGCCCTCGACCAGGTTCGGGGACGGCAGGCGCGCGTCGTAGAGGCCGTAGAGACTGCCGGACGCGCCGCCGTGGAACGGGCCGGTGTCCTGCCCCAGGTCGACGGTGAGGCGATCGGCGGCGATCGCGGTGCCGGCGCAGGTGGCCAGGCAGCAGGCCAGCAGCCGCGAGGCGGGAGAACGGTCGAATGCGCGCATGGGCGGGAGGTCGGTAGGGAGCGATACGTCCGGCAGGGCACAGCAACACCGGCTGCCAGGCCTTGGCGGCAGGATAGGGCAGCCGTCCAGCGCCGACCAATCACGTAAATCGGCCACGCGATACGCAAACTGGAATGGTGCGCTGCGCACGCCGCCGACCGCGATGGCGTAGCGGCGCATGCCGCGTCGGGCGCTGGCGCAGCGTGCGGGCGTAGAATTCGGCAACCGCAAGCGGAGTGCCGACATGCTGACCATCTGGGGCCGCCACAACTCGAGCAACGTCCGCAAGGTGCTGTGGTGCGCCGAGGAGATCGGCCTGGCCTACACCTCCATCGAGGTCGGCGGCGCGTTCGGCGGCAACGACGCACCGGCCTATCGCGCGCTCAATCCCAACGGCCTGGTGCCGGCGATCGAGGACGATGGCCTGGCGCTGTGGGAATCCAACGCCATCGTGCGCTACCTGGCCGCGCGCTACGCGCCTGGCACGCTGTACCCGCAGGATCCGGTGCTGCGCGCGCACGGCGACAAATGGATGGACTGGACCACCTCGCGCTTCGCCGGTGCCTTCCGCGACCTGTTCTGGGGCGTGCTGCGCACCGCGCCCGAACAGCGCGATGCGGGCAGGATCGCCGCCGCGCTGGAACAATCTGCCGAATTGTTGCGTACCGCCGATGCCGCGCTGGCGCAGCAGCCATGGCTGTCGGGCGAGCACTTCGCGATGGGCGACATTCCGCTGGGCAGCTTCGCCTATGCCTGGTTCGAGATGCCGATCGAACGCCCGGCGCTGCCGCACCTGCATGCCTGGTACCAGCGCCTGCAGCAGCGCCCGGCCTACCGCAAGGGCGTGATGACGGCGCTGACCTGAGTGCGGCGCGCACGGCCGGCGCGTCGTCGGCGGCCATGCGCGTGCGCTGTTCTTGCGTGTGCGATTCCACTGACGGCAAGGAGCCGCCTCCCTTGATCGAGCCTCCCAAGATCGTGCTGTGCATTCCCGGCCCATGGCTGGATCGGTCCGAGCTGCTCGCGCGCATCGTCCAGGACAGCGGTGGCTACCTGTTCGCCGGGCAGGTGCTGATGCACATGGACAGCGGCCAGGCGTGCGAACTGCAATACGAACCGCACGACGCACGCATGATGGACGCGTTCGCCGCCGCCGGACCACACTGGCGCGGCTCCGCGGACATGGCGCGCATCGGGACGCACGCATCGGTCGTCTACCTGATCGGTGCCGGCGGCTCGCGGGTGCGCGCGGAGGCGATGATGCGCGCGGCCGCGGCAGTGCTGGATGCCGGCGGCCTGGGAGTGAAGGTCGAAAGCAGCGGCGTCGCCCACAGCCCGGCCGCTTGGCGGCAGCTGTGCATGACTCTGTCGCAAGGTAGTGCCCATCGCGCCTATGTACTGAACATCACCGGCGAGCAGGTGCATTCCTGCGGCATGCACCAGTTCGGCATGAAGGACGCGATCGTCGCGGCGCAGGCGGCGCCCGACCCGGTCGGCCTGCTGCACACCTTCACCTGCTACCTGTTCAACGAAGCGCCCGACGTGCGCGTCGGCCATACCTTCTCGGTCGCGGCGGACGCGCCGCGCTACCGGCTCCAGGCCGAGCCGAGCAGCCAGTTCCAGCCCGGCGACCTGTTCGCCAATCCCTATGGACTGTGGCGGCTGACGCCGCTGTGACCGCGGGTTTCTGCCCGCATCCGTGTGCGGGGATCGGCGCTGCCGTCTTCGAACGCCTGCGTGGTGTCAGGGGCGTCCGCCCGCCACTGCCGGCAGTGCATCGCCGCCCGCGCGGCGCATCACCCAGTTGAACAGCGGCGTGGCCATCAGCGTGGAGGTGATGGCCATCAGCACCAGGATCGAGAACAGGCCCTGCTCGATCACCCCGGCCTGCAGGCCGATGTTGATGATGATCAGCTCCATCAGCCCGCGCGCGTTCATCAGCGCGCCGATCGCCATCGCATTGCGGTTGTTCTCGCCGCTGATCCGCGCCGCGGCCCAGCAGGCGATGCCCTTGCCCAGGAACGAGGCCAGCAGGACCGCGCCGGCGGCCAGCAGGATCTGCGGGTCCAGCAGCACGCTCAGCTCGGTCTTGAGCCCGGAGAAGGTGAAGAACATCGGCAGCAGGAACACCACCACGAACGGTTGCAACTGCTCGCGCAGCTTCTCGGTCAGCGCGCCCTTGGGCAGGCAGGCGCCGAGCAGGAAGCCGCCGAACACCGCGTGGATGCCGATCGCGTCCATCGCCCAGGCGCTGAGGCAGAACAGCATCAGCACCACCGCCAGCACGCCGGCGCTCAGCGGCTGGTCGGAGCGCACGTGGTCGGCCAGGCGGCGCAGCCAGTGGCGGCCGACCAGCAGCATGAATAGCGCGTAGCCCACGCCGCCGCCGATCGCCAGATAGGCGCTGCCCCAACTGCCGCCGAAGCTGGCCAGCACCACCGCCAGGATGCACCAGGCCGCGGCGTCGTCGACCGCACCGGCGGTCAGCGCCAGGGTGCCCAGCGGACTGTTGGTGAGACCGCGCTCGTGGATGATCCGCGCCAGCATCGGGAATGCGGTGATGGCGATGGCCGCGCCCAGGAACAGCGACGCCTCCAGCAGCTTGGCCTTGGCCGAGAACAGCCCCGGCACGTGCAGCAGCCACGGCGCCAGCACGAACGCCAGCACGAACGGCACGGCGATGCCGGCCAGCGACACGCCCATCGCGCTGCGGTAGCGCGTGCGGAAGTGGTCGCCACGGAAATCGGTGCCGACCAGGAACATGTACAGGCCCACGCCGAACTGCGCGGCCACGTACAGCATGTCCAGGGTCGGCTTGGGAAACAGTGCCTGCTGCAGGTCCGGCAGCAGCGCACCGAACAGCGATGGGCCCAGCGCGACGCCGGCGATCATCTCGCCGACCACCTGCGGCTGGCCCAGGCGCCTGGCCAGCAGGCCGACCAGGCGGCACACCAGCAGGATCACCGCCGCCTGCAGGAAGAAGTACACCGACATCTGCGGGGTGGTCATGGGCGGCCGTCCTGGAAGTGTCGGCGGATGATAGGAGGCCGGCGCCGCGAAATCCATGCGCGCGCCGCGTCACGTGGTGGGGCGGGGCGCGTTTGCGGTATGGTGCCTCGCGCGCCGCGTGCCTGGTACGCGCGCAGGCCGACACCGCAGGACGCACCGGAGGACGAAGCGATGAGCACGGGATGGACGCGGCGCCATTGCCTGGGCGCGGTTGCCGCAGGCGCAGTAGCCGGTTTGATGCCTGGGGCCGCCATCGCAGGCGCTGCCAGTGCGAGCGATGCCGATGCGCTGTATCGGCGTGCGCTGGTGCTCGACGCCAACGCGCTGGCCTCGATCGGGCAGGTGTTCGATGGCCCGGATGTGCCGCAACTGCTGCAGCAGTTGCACGACTCCGGCGTGTCGGCGCTCAAGACCACGCTGGGCGGTGCGGCCGGCGACTTCGAGACCGCCGTGCAGGACATCGCCGCCGCGCAGGCGCTGGTCGACCGCTATCCGCAGCACTTCCTGAAAGTGCTGCAGCCGGCC
This sequence comes from Xanthomonas sp. NCPPB 3174, assembly GCF_056725205.1. Classification (NCBI taxonomy): domain Bacteria; kingdom Pseudomonadati; phylum Pseudomonadota; class Gammaproteobacteria; order Lysobacterales; family Lysobacteraceae; genus Xanthomonas; species Xanthomonas sp. NCPPB 3174. The sequence continues at coordinate 1,256,661 of NZ_CM161517.1, forward strand.
GACCTGCGCCGCGCCAAGCGCGACGGCCGTGTGGCGTTGATTTTTTCCTTCGAGTCGGCGGCGATGCTGGGGGACAAGCCCGCGCGTATCGAACTGTTCCGCCAGCTCGGGGTGCGGGTCATGCAACTGACCTACAACCGCACCACGCCCTTCGGCGTGGGCTGCCTGGATGGCGACACCGGCGGCGTCACCGCGCTCGGCCGCGACGCCATCGCACGCATGAACCGGCTCGGGGTGGCGCTGGATCTCAGCCATTCCAACCTGCAGACCACCCGCGACGGCATCGCCTTGTCGCAGCGCCCGCCGGTCGTCACCCATGCCGGTTGCGCCGCGGTGTTCGCGCATCCGCGCAACAAGCGCGACGCCGAACTGCGCGCACTCGCCGACAAGGGTGGGGTGATGGGCGTGTACATGCTGCCGTTCCTGACCGACGAGGGCCGTCAGCCGCAACTGGCCGACTACCTGCGCCACCTGCTGCACGCGCTGGACGTGTGCGGCGAGGACCATGTCGGCATCGGTACCGATTCGCTGTTCTTCCCTGCCACGGAGCAGGACCGGCGCGCGTTCGCCGCGGACCTGGTCCAGCGGCGCCGCGACGGCATCGGCGCGCCAGGGGAGAACCGGCTGCCGTACCTGCCCGACGCCAACACCCCCCGCAAGCTCGAACGCGTTGCCGACGCGCTGCTGCGCCAGGGCTACGGTGCCCGGGTCGCCGAAAAGGTGCTGGGAGCGAATTTCGAACGGGTGTTCGGCGAGATCTGGGTCGCCTGACACTACGGAATGACGCATTGGCGCGCTTGCGCTTGTCTCGCGTGACGCCATGCCGTCGTTCCACGCAGCGTTCCCGACCGTTCCAGCAGCGCTGCAGCGCGCGCATTGACCGCGATCTCGCGCAGGTTCAGACTTGTCGCTCCCATTCGCACCCGAACGTCCTGCCGCCATGGCCCACGCACCGCTGCTGATATTGCCCAACGCCCTGCGCGTCAGCGCAGGCCGGGTGCGCCTGCCTGAAGGAGTGGTCGACGCCGTGCGCTAACGCCGGCCATCGCCGATCCGCCGCAGACAAGCACCCGATGGGTGCTTTTTTATTGCCTGTTTTTCGCTGTTCCACCGTTCCGACACGCCAAGGAGAACGTGCCATGCACTACGCCGCCGAACCCGAAACCTAGCCGCATGCCCGCCTCGCCAACGGGGCATGCGGCGCCCCCCGTGTTGGCAATGCGGAACCTATCTCATGAACACGCACACCCTTTCCCGCTGGCGCAATCTCGGCATCATCGCCCACATCGACGCCGGCAAGACCACCCTCACCGAACGCCTGCTGTGGGCCACCGGCGCGATCCATCGCATCGGCGAAGTCCACGATGGCGCCGCCACCACCGATTTCTCCGACATCGAGCGCGCCCGCGGCATCACCATCGGCGCGGCTGCGGTGCAGGCGCAGTGGGCGCCAGCCGGGCAGCCGGCGCATCGCCTGACCCTGATCGACACCCCCGGGCACATCGATTTCGCGATCGAGGTGGAACGTTCGCTGCGCGTGCTCGACGGCGCGGTCGCGGTGTTTTCCGCGGTCGACGGCGTGCAGCCGCAGTCGGAGACCGTGTGGCGGCAGGCGCGTCGCCACGCCGTGCCGATGCTCGCCTTCGTCAACAAGATGGACCGCGCCGGCGCCTCGTTCGACGGCGTGCTGGCGCAGTTGCGCAGCAAGCTCGACGCGACGGTGTGGCCGGTCGGCGTGCCGTTGCCCGGCGACTCAGGTTTCGCCGGCTGGAGCGATCTGGTCGGCGGCCGCCTGCTGACCTGGGACGACGCGGGGCAACTGCACACGCGCGCCTGGAACACCGAGGAGGACGCCACGTTCGCGAATGCACGCGAGCAGTTGATCGCCGCGGTGGCCGAGCACGACGAGGCGCTGGCGCAGGCCTATCTCGAGGAACGCGCGATCGACGCCGGATTGCTGCGCGCTGCCTTGCGCCGGGCCACCCTGGCCGGCGCCGGCGTGCCGGTGCTGGCCGGCTCGGCGTTCAAGCGCAAGGGCATCGAACCGTTGCTGGACGCGATCGTCGACTGGTTGCCGTCGCCGCTGGACCGCCCGCCGGTCGTCGCCCGCGCGGATGCGGACACCGATGCCGGTGCCGAAGACGGGCACGAGACCTTGCTGGCGCCGGATCCGTCCGGTCCGCTGGCGGCGCTGGTGTTCAAGTTCGCGCATACCGCGCAGGGGCCGCTGGCGTTCGTGCGCGTGTATTCGGGCACCTTGCGCGTCGGCGACACGGTGTGGACCTCGCATGCGCGACGGCCGCGCCGGGTCGGCCGGCTGGCGGTGGTGCAGGCGCAGCGCACCCACGACGTGGAGCAGGCCCAGGCCGGCGAGATCGTCGCCGTGCTCGGCTGGAAGGATGCGGTCAGCGGCGAGACGCTCAGCGGCGTGCAGGCGCGGTGGGTACTGGAACGCATTCGCACGCAGCCGCCGGTGCTGGCGTGGCGGCTCGGCGCGGCCAGCGCGACCGAACTGGTGCGGCTGGGCCAGGGCCTGGCGCGGTTGGCGCAAGAGGATCCGTCCTTCCTCGTCGACAGCGATCCGGAGACCGGTGAAGCGGTGATCTGGGGCATGGGCGAACTGCACCTGGAGGTGATGGTCGAGCGATTGCGCAGCGAGTGGCACGTGGACGTGCGCACCGGCGCGCCGCGCGTGGCCTACCAGGAAACGCCGCGCGCGGCTGCGCTGGGCGTGGCGGCGCGGCTGTCCAAGCAGAACGGCGGCCAGGGCCAGTTCGCGCAGGTGGTGCTGGATGTGCTGCCGCGCGCGGACGGTGCAGTCACCTTCGTCGACCGCAGCCGCGGTGGCGTGGTGCCGAAGGCGTTCGTTGCCGCCACCGAGAAGGGTGCGCGTGCGGCGCTGGCGCAAGGCCCGCTCGGCCACCCGGTGGTCGGCGTGGAGGTGGTGCTGGTCGATGGCCAGGCGCATGCGGTGGATTCGTCGGACCTGGCGTTCCAGCGCGCGGCGTCCGACGCGGTGAAGGCGGCGCTGGCGCAGGTCGGCACGCAACTGCTGGAGCCGGTGATGGCGGTGGCGATCGATACGCCGGCCAACAGCGTCGGCGATGTGCTCGGCGATCTGCAGCGGCGCGAGGGACGCGTCGTGGCGATCGAAGAGCGCGGCTTCCGTGCCGAGGTGGTCGCGCAGGCGCCGCTGGCGCAGCTGCAGGCCTATACCACCGCATTGCGTTCGCTGACCCAGGGACGCGCATCGGCGAGCATGACCTTCGATGGCTATGCGCCGGTCAAGGCTGCGTGAGCCGGATCGCCTGCTGGCGATGCGGCAGGAGGACGAGGAGCCGGTTCGCCGGCTCCTCTTTTTTTGTCCGCGCTTGCGTTGGCGCCGCGATCCGGGCTTCATAGCCGGCCCCGATCGCCGGAGCCACCCATGCATCGCCGTCTTGCCCTCCTGACCCTGCTTGCCCTGTCGCCGGCGCTCGCCGCGGCGCAGCCGCCGGCATGCGCGACGCCGCTGCAGATGGCCGAGCGCCTGTACAAGGCGCGCGATTTCTACTGGCAGCCGCAGAACCTGGACGGCTTGCTGACGCCATCCTTTGCGCATGCCCTGCAGGCCGACCAGCGCTGCGCGGCGCGCGAGGGCGTGTGCCGGCTGGACTTCGATCCGTGGACCAGCGCGCAGGACGGCGACATTCAGGGCGCGCCGACCTTCACTCTGGTCTCGGGCGGTTCGCAGGCCACCGTGGTGGAGGTGCGCATGGACTACCGCTTGGCGTTCGGCGGTCGTGCCGCGCGGGCGCAGTCGGTCAAGATCGAGCTGCAGCGCCGCGGCAACGGTTGCTGGGCGGTCAGCGACCTGATCGCGCCGGACGGGCAATCGCTGTTCGCGCTGCTGACCGATCCGGAGGACTAGGCGCGCGGAGTGTCACGCCGCCCGGGAATCCAAATTCCTCTGGTAGGAGACACTGGGGCGCCGTGTGGATGGCTGCATGCGCCCCTCACTGTGCGGGAGGTGAGGGAAGCGGTGGCGGGAAGGTCTCCCTAGCGCGCTGGCGAGCGGCGGCATGAAGTTGGGGGAGGAGTGGATGTCCCGCGCGCACCTACCCTCACCCCAACCCCTCTCCCGGAGGGAGAGGGGCTAGGAGCGCGACAGCGGCCTGGGGCTACTTCAGCTTCAGCATCACGATGGCCTTGGCCGGCAGCGCCACCTGCAGCGTGTTGCCTTGCAGGCGGGCACCTGCGAACGCGGCCGGGCGCACCGCCTGCGGCTGGGCGAAGGTGTTGAGTGCATCGATGGTCGGGGCGGTCAGGATCTGCCCGTCGACGCTGCGTGCCTGCACGCCGTCGACCTGCACCGCGATGTCGGCGCTGCGGTTGGGGTCCAGATTGGTCAGCGCCACGTACACGTGCCCGTCCTTGGCCCGCACCGCCGAGCCGTGCACCGCCGGCACCGTGTAGCCGGCATGCCGGTAATCCGGCGTCGTGATCTGCAGCGGCAGCGCGGTCGCGTCCTGGTAGGGCTTGTACAGCATGAACACGTGGTAGGTCGGCGTGAGCAGCATCCTGTTGCCGTCGGTGAGGATCATCGCCTGCAGCACGTTGACCATCTGCGCGATGTTGGCCATGCGCACGCGGTCGGCATGCTGGACGAAGATGTCCAGGTTGAGCGAGGCCACCAGTGCGTCGCGCAAGGTGTTCTGCTGGCGCAGGAAACCCGGGTTCACGTCGGGCAGGCCCTTGTACCAGGTGCCCCATTCGTCGACCACCAGCGCGACCTTCTTGTCCGGGTCGTACTTGTCCATGATCGCGCTGTGCTTGGCGATCAGCTCGTCCATCAGGAGTGTGCGCGACAGCGTCTCGATCCAGGCCGCCTCGTCGAAGCTGGTGGAGGAGGCGCGCGGCGGCCAGCCGCCAGGGATGGTGTAGTAGTGCAGGCTGAGGCCATCCATGAACTTGGTGGCCTCGCGCATCATCACCTCGGTCCAGTGATAGTCGGCATCGCTGGGGCCGGGTGCGATCTTCATGATCGTCTGGTCGGCCGGCGCCTTGACGAAGGTCTGGTAGCGGCGGAACACGTCGGCGGCGTATTCGGCGCGCATGTTGCCGCCGCAGCCCCACAGCTCGTTGCCCACGCCGAAGAACGGCACCTTCCACGGCGCCTGGCGGCCGTTGCGGCGGCGCTGCTCGGCCAGGGTCGAGCGCGTGGGCGCGGTCATGTACTCCACCCACTGCGCCATCTCGTCCGGCGCCGCGTCGCCGACGTTGCCGGCCACGTAGGCCTGCGTGCCGAGCAGTTCGGTGAAATCCATGAACTCGTGGGTGCCGAAGCTGTTGGGTTCCTCCACGCCGCCCCAGTGGGTGTTGACGCTGGTCGGGCGCTGGTTGCGCGGACCGATGCCGTCGCGCCAGTGGTATTCGTCGGCGAAGCAGCCGCCGGGCCAGCGGATGTCGGGGACATCCAGCGCCTTCAGCGCGGCGACCACGTCGTTGCGGTAGCCGCGGGTGTTGGGGATCTTCGAGTCCGGGCCGACCCAGACGCCGCCGTAGATGCCGGTGCCCAGGTGCTCGGCGAACTGCCCAAACAGGTGGCGCGACACCGCGGCGCCGGGGCGGTCGGCATGCAGGGTGCCGCGCACCTCGACGTCGGCGGCCTGCGCCAGCGTGGCGGCCAGCACCAGGCCGAGCGTCGCGGCGATCAGCGGCAGCCGCCGCCACTGCACCGCACGCTGCTTCAGGAAACGGGGCGAACGCATCGGGAACTCCTTGTCGGGTAGGGCGGCGCTGTCGCCAGCGTCGCGTGGAAGCGACGGCCGGCAGGCGGCCACGACGTGGCGCCAAACCGATGCCGCATTCGGGTGGCGCAACCCCGGCACGCATCGCTCCGCGCCTGTCCCCGGTTGCCCCTGTCCCGAGCATAAGAGAGACGCGCAGAGCGGACCAATGTCCGAATCCGCTGCCGCCATATCCGAATTGCAATACGCGGCACCGCCCCGCGCCCAGCCCGGTCCGCGAGTGTGCGCGCGATCGCACAGCGCAAAGCCGCTGCTCGCGCAGCGATGGCCGCGCCGCGTCCTCGCTGGTTATGCTGCGGACCCCGCGCATGCGCATCACCGAACAGGCTCCTGCATGTCCTCGCTCTTCGGTCATCTTCCCGACGGTACCGCCATCCAGTGCGTGGTCCTGGACAGCGGCGACGGCCTGCGTGCCGAACTGCTGACCTACGGCGGCCTGTTGCGCAGCCTGCGCCTGCACGGCGCGCATGGCGAGACCGACCTGGTGCTGGGGCTGCCGACGCTGCAGGACTACCTGCACGACCCGGCCTACCTGGGCGTGCTGGTCGGCCGCTTCGGCAACCGCATCGCCGGCTCGGCCTTCACCGTCGATGGCCGTCGTTACGCGGTCACCGCCAACGAGGGCGCCAACCACCTGCACGGCGGCGCCTTGGGCTTCGGTCGGCGGGTGTGGACGGTGCTGGCGCAGACCGAACGCACGTTGCAGTTGCGCTACGACTCGCCGGCGGGCGAGGAAGGCTACCCGGGGAACGTCGCGGTGGAGGCGACCTACCGCGTCGATGGCCGCTGCCTGAGCGTCGAGTTCGTCGCGCAGACCGATGCGCCGACCCCGCTCAATCTCACCCACCATCCCTATTTCAACCTGGCCGGCGATGCCGCGGTGCCCGCCGCGGCGCAGTGGCTGCGGGTGCCGGCCGACCGTTACCTGCCGGTGGGCGATGCCGCGCTGCTGCCGCGCGGCGAGGTCGCCACGGTGGCCGGCACGCCGTTCGATTTCCGCCACGCGCGGGCCATCGCCGACAAGGACATCGCCGCCGATCCGCAACTGACGCTCAGTACCGGCTATGACCACTGCCTGGTGCTGGCCGAGGGCCGCGATTGCACCGCGCTGCTGTATTCGCCGCACAGCGGCGTGGCCATGCGCATCGCCAGCCCGATGCCGGCCGTGCAGCTGTACGAAGGCCAGGGCCTGGACCGGCAGCATCCGGCGCTGGGCCGCGGCATCTGCCTGGAGCCGCAGGGCTACCCGGACGCGCCGAACCAGCCGGGCTTTCCCGATTGCATCCTGCGCCCGGGCCAGGTCTATCGGCACCGCATCGTGTATCAGTTCGCCGACGTTGGCCGCGACGCGGAGTGGGCGGCGGTGGAGGCGGCGCTGGCGGAGCAGGGCGGCCGTTGATGCGTGGGACGTCGTAGGAGCGGCTTCAGCCGCGACCGGGCCGTTCCCGGCATCACCCGTCGCGGCGGAAGCCGCTTCTACGGGAAGACGGGGCCGCTACTGCGCGTGCCCCAGCACCAGCTCGATCACGAACTTGCTGCCGAAGAACGACAGCAGCAGGAGCACCATTGCCGCCAGGGTCCAGTGCACCGCCTTGACCCCGCGCCAGCCGTAGCGCCAGCGGCCGAACAGCAGCGCGCCGAACACGATCCACGACAGCACGCTGAGCACGGTCTTTTGCACCAGCCGCTGCGCCAGGAAATCCTGCACGAACAGCACGCCGGTCAGCAGGGTCAGGGTCAGCAGGATGAAGCCGACCACGATGGTGCGGAACAGCAGCGTCTCCAGCGCGGTCAGCGGCGGCAGCGCGCGCAGCCAGGGATGGAAGTCGCGGCGTCGCAGCGCGCGTTCCTGCAGCCACAGCATCACCGCCAGCAGAGCGGCGATGCCCAGGGTGGCGTAGGCCAGCAGCGCCAGCCAGGCGTGCAACTGCAGCCGCCAGTCCAGTACCGGCGCCGGCTCGTGGCCATAGCCGTGGTAGGCCAGCAGCAGCGCGGCCGACAGCGGGAACACCACCACGCCCAGCGCGGCCATGCGCCCGCTGGCGCCGACCAGGGCGGTCATCAGCGCCATGCCCAGGCTGACCAGCGACAGCGCGGCGAAGAAGTGCATGTCCGGGCCGCCGGCGGTGTGCAGGGCGACCTGCACGTGATAGCCCGCATGCAGCGCCACCGCCGGCAGCGCCGGCAGCAGCCAGGCCCGGCTGCGGTCCACCCGGTCGCGCACCACCGCGGCGATCAGCAGGCCGGTCGCGGTCAGGTACAGCAGGGCGGCAAGGACGGTGATGAGCATCGCGCCAGTTTCGCATATCGGGCAGGCCGCCGTGACGGCGGCGCCGGGGATCGCCGACGCGCCCGGCTATAATCGACGGCCGTTTCCCGTCCGCGACCAGCCCGCATGTTCGAATCCCTCACCCAACGCCTCTCCGGCACCATGCAGCGCCTGCGCGGCCGCGGTCGCCTGACCGAGGAGAACATCCGCGAAGCCACCCGCGAAGTGCGCATCGCGCTGCTCGAGGCCGACGTCGCCCTGCCGGTGGTGCAGGCGCTGATCGAGCGCATCAAGGTGCGCGCGGTCGGCCAGGAAGTGCTCAAGAGCCTGACCCCGGGCCAGGCGCTGATCAAGGTCGTGCGCGACGAGCTGACCGCGGTGATGGGCTCGGCCGCCAGCGACCTGAACCTCAACGTGCCGGCGCCGGCGATCGTGCTGATGGCCGGCCTGCAGGGCGCGGGCAAGACCACCACGGTCGGCAAGCTGGCCAAGCACCTGAAGGAAAAGCGCAAGAAGAAGGTGATGGTGGTGTCGGCCGACGTGTACCGCCCGGCCGCGATCGAGCAGCTCAAGACCCTGGCCGAGCAGGTCGGGGTGCTGTTCTTCCCGTCCGAGGCCTCGCAGAAGCCGGTGGACATCGTCCGCGCTGCCATCGCCGACGCGCGCAAGTCCTTCGTCGACGTGCTGCTGGTGGATACCGCCGGCCGCCTGGCCATCGACGCGGCGATGATGGAGGAGATCAAGGCGCTGCACGCGGCGATCGCCCCGGTCGAGACCCTGTTCGTGGTCGACGCGATGACCGGCCAGGACGCGGCCAACACCGCCAAGGCGTTCAGCGAGGCGCTGCCGCTGACCGGCGTGGTGCTGACCAAGACCGACGGCGACGCCCGCGGCGGCGCGGCGCTGAGCGTGCGCTACATCACCGGCAAGCCGATCAAGTTCATCGGCGTCGGCGAGAAGCCCGACGGCCTGGACGTGTTCCATCCCGACCGCCTGGCCAGCCGCATCCTCGACATGGGCGACGTGCTGTCGCTGGTCGAGCAGGTCGAGCACCAGGTCGACAAGGACAAGGCGCAGAAGCTGGCCGAGAAGGTCGCCAAGGGCAAGAAGTTCGACCTCAACGACATGCGCGACCAGCTCGAGCAGATGCAGAACATGGGCGGCCTGTCCGGGCTGATGGACAAGCTGCCGGGCATGGGCCAGATCCCCGAGCACCTCAAGCAGCAGGTCGCCGGCAACAAGGACGTGCCGCGGATGATCGCCATCATCGGCTCGATGACCAAGAAGGAGCGGCGCAACCCGGGCCTGCTCAACGGCTCGCGCCGCGCGCGCATCGCCCGCGGCTCCGGCACCCAGCCGGCCGACGTCAACAAGCTGATGAAGCAGTATCAGCAGATGGAAAAGATGATGAGCAAGATGGCCGGCGGCGGCATGAAGGGCCTGATGCGCGGCATGAAGGGCATGCTCGGCGGCATGGGCGGCCGCGGTGGATTGCCGTTCCGCTGAGCACGTCCGTCGGTGAGCCGCGCGAGGCGGCAACGGGATGGCGGCGCCGCCGTCGTCCCATCTGGAATTTTTTGAAAGGGACGTCACTCCGATGAGCGAACATTCGATGTATTTCACCGGCGACGAAGACGCGGCGATGCAGGCCGCCTACATCGCCGCGCGCGGCACGTTCAAGTTTTTCTGGCGCGAACTGTCCTGGGAGTACCGGCGCATCGTGCCGGGGTTGGAAATGGCCGCGGTGAAGTTCGCATTCGCCACCGATGCCACCGACCCCGAGGCGCCGCCGGTCGAACACATGTGGGTCGGCGACGTGCAGTTCGACGGCGAGACAGTCTCCGGCACGCTGCTCAACGATCCGGACGACATCGCGTCGTTGCAGGCCGGTGCCGAGGTCGCATTGCCGTTCGCCGAGCTGGAGGACTGGATGTACGTCATCGGCGGCAAGGTCTATGGCGGCTACACCATCGACGCGCAGCGGCGCGAGATGGAAGCCGACGAACGCGCAGAACACGATGCGGCCTGGGGGCTGGAATTCGGTCCGCCCGGACAGGTGCGGCTGGTGCCGTCGCCGACGCAGGCGCCGGACGGCGGCGCCGACAACGCCGCTGCCGAACTGCGCGAGCACCCGATGAGCGAGAACATCGCGCCGCGCATCGACGAGGATCTGCGCGGCCACCCCGAGGCGGTGCATGCGCGCGACGGGCAGGGCTGGACCCTGTTGCAGCGCGATGCGCTGGCCGGCAACTACCAGCCGGTGGCGTTGTTGCTGCAGCATGGCGCCGACCCGTCGCTGCGCACGCCGCAAGGACGGACGGCGCTGGAGCTGGCGCAGCATATGGGGTGGCCGCGGATCGTGCAGTTGTTGCAACAGGCCGCCTGAGATGGCGCTTTCGCCTCGCCCGGCATCCGCGGCGCAGGCGCGCGTCGCGCAGTTCTGCGAACGCTTCGGCCTGCGCCTGCCGATCCTGCTCAGCCCGATGGCCGGCGCCTGCCCGGTGCCGCTGTCGGCCGCGGTCACCGCGGCCGGCGGCATGGGCGCGATGGGCGCAGTGCTGTCCGCGCCGCAGGACATCGTGACGTGGATGGACGCGCTGCGCGCCGCCGGCGGCGGGCCGGCGCAGGTCAACCTGTGGGTGCCGGATCCGCCGCCCGTGCGCGATGCCGCCGCCGAGGCCGAGGTGCGTGCCTTTCTCGCTGCCTGGGGCCCGCCGGTCGAGGCCACGGCGGGCGAAGCCGGACCTGCCGACTTCGACGCCCAGTTCGAGGCCCTGCTGGCGGCGCGGCCGGCGGTGGCCTCCTCGATCATGGGCCTGTTCCGCCCTGATCAGGTGCAGCGGCTGCGGCAGGCGGGGATCGCCTGGTTCGCCTGCGTCACTACCCTGGACGAGGCGCTGGCTGCGCAGGCCGCCGGCGCCGATGCGGTGGTCGCGCAGGGGGGCGAGGCCGGTGGCCACCGCGGCGCCTTCGAGCCCGCCAGCGCCGAGCGGCAACTGACCGGGCTGTTCGCGCTGCTGCCGCGGCTGGCCGACCATCTGCGGATCCCGGTGATCGCCGCCGGCGGCATCGGCGACGGCCGCGGCATCGCCGCCGCGCTGACCCTGGGCGCGAGCGCGGTGCAGATCGGCACCGCCCTGCTGCGCAGCCCGGAGGCGGCGCTGGCACCGGCCTGGGCCAATGCGCTGGCCAGGGCCGAACCCGAGCAGACCACGCTGACCCGCGCCTTTTCCGGCCGTCTGGGCCGGGTGCTGGTCACCGACTACGTGCGTGCTGCCGCCGCGCCGGACGCGCCGCCGCCTCGGCCGTATCCGGTGCAGCGCGGGCTGACTGCACCGATGCGCCAGGCCGCGCAGCGAGCCGACCGCCTGGCGGCGATGCAGGCCTGGGCCGGGCAGTCGGCATGGATGGCACCGGCCGAGCCCGCCGCGACGTTGGTTGAACGCTGGTGGGCGCAGGCGCAGGCCCTGCTGTGACATCGCAGGTCCTCCACCACGGGCAGCCTGCCAGCGCCGAGCTGCTGGCCGCGGCCGCGCTGGTGAATTACGGGCATTTCAGCACCATGCAGGTCCGCGACGGTGCCGTGCGCGGGTTCGACCTGCATCTGCAGCGCTTGCAGCAGGCCAACGCGGCGCTGTTCGGGAGTGTCTTGCCGCATGAGCGCGTGCGCGCCGAGCTACGCGCGGCGCTGGCCGCCTTCGGCAGGGGCGACGCCTCGCTGCGCGTCACCGTGTTCTCGCCCGCATTCACGCTGCGCCGTGCCGGTGCCGACTGCGCCGTGGAACTGCTGGTGTCGCTGGCGCCACCGGCACAGGCCGAGGCGGCGCCGCTGCGGTTGCGCAGTGGCGTATTTGCCCGGGAGACGCCCCACCTCAAGCACGTCGGCACCTTCAGTGCTTTTTACCAACGCCGCTTGGCGCAGCAGGCCGGCAGCGACGACGCGCTGTTCGTCGACGCGCAGGGGCAGGTGGCCGAAGGCCCGACCTGGAACCTGGGGCTGTGGGACGGGGTCTGCCTGCACTGGCCGCAGGCGCCGGCGCTGCAGGGCACCCAGCAGCGGCTGCTGCAGGCGGGCCTGGCGAAATTGGGTGTGGCGCAAGAAGTGCGGCCACTGCCGCTCCAGGCGTTCGGGCCCGACGTGGCCGCCTTCACCTGCAACGCCCGCGGCCAGCAGGCGGTGGCGGCGGTGGACGGGCGCGCGCTGCGCCCGGCCGCGGATCTATTGGCCATGCTGGAGGCCGCGTTGCACACCCAGCCCTGGCAGGCGATCGGAGCACCCAGAGAGGTGTCGCCGCCATTGGCGCGCTTCTGACGAATCCCCAATCCCAAAATCCCCAATCCCCTTGTCGCGTCAGCGGCAACGACTTGGCAGAGCCGGGGCCGGCCGCTATAATCGCCGGCTCACCGCGCCATCCTGGCGACTGGGCAACACCGGAAACTCACCATGGTCAAGATCCGCCTCACCCGTGGCGGCGCCAAGAAGCGCCCCTTCTACCACATCATCGTCACCGACGTGCGCAGCGCGCGCGACGGCCGCAACATCGAACGCGTCGGTTACTACAACCCGGTCGCCCAGGGCGCCGAGCCGCGCGTGGTGCTGGACCTGGCCCGCGTCGATCATTGGGTGTCCAATGGCGCTCAGCTGACCGACAAGGTGCGCAACCTGTACAAGGAAGCCACCAAGAACCAGGCCGCCGCGGCCTGATTCCGCGGGCCGCGCCCAGCGCGCGGCCCTTGCGTTTGCGCCAATGAAAGACAGCCAGCGCCGCATCCTGCTCGGTCGGGTCCTCGGCGCGTTCGGCATCCGTGGCGAGGCCAAGCTCGAGTCCTGGACCGAGCCGCGCCTCGCCATGTTTCGTTATCAGCCCTGGATCGTGCGCAAGCCCGACGGCAGCGAGAGCAGCCTCACCGGCGTGCGCGGCCGCGAGTCCGGCAAGTACCTGATCGCCACGCTGCCCGAGGTCACCGACCGCGACGCCGTGGAAGCCCTGCGCGGCACCGAGATCTACGTGGCGCGCAGCAGCCTGCCGCCGCCGCGCCCGGACGAGTACTACTGGGTGGACCTGGAAGGCCTGGACGTGCGCACCGTCGACGGCGTGGCGCTGGGGCAGGTATCGCACCTGTTCTCCACCGGCGCGAACGACGTGCTGGTGGTGCGCGGCGACCGCGAGCGGCTGGTGCCGTTCGTGCAGCCGGACTACATCAAGTCGGTGGATTTCGAGGCCAACCTGGTCGTGGTCGACTGGGACCCCGAGTTCTGAGCGAAGCCGGTGCGCGCCGGCCCCGCTGTTGCGTTTGCGAATCCCCAATCCCGACTCCCCAATCCCTGCCCATGCGCATCGACGTCATCAGCCTGTTCCCCGAGTTCGTCGCCCAGTGCGCCGGGTTCGGCGTGGTCGGGCGTGCGCAGGAGCGGGCGCTGCTGGACCTGCACGGCTGGAACCCGCGCGACTACGCCAGCGGCGGCTACCGCAAGGTCGACGACCGCCCGTTCGGCGGCGGGCCGGGCATGGTGATGATGATCGAGCCGCTGCAGGCCTGCCTGCAGGCGGTGCGCGACGCCGATCCGCAGCCGGCGCCGCTGATCTACCTGAGCCCGCAGGGGCGGCCGCTGACCCAGGCCAAGGCTCGCGAACTGGCCGCGTTGCCGCGGCTGCTGCTGCTGTGCGGGCGCTACGAGGGCGTGGACGAGCGCTTCGTCGCCGCCGCGGTGGACGAGGAAATCTCGATCGGCGACTACGTGCTGTCCGGCGGCGAACTGGCCGCGGCGGTGCTGGTGGATGCGGTGACCCGGCTGCAGGAGGGCGCGCTGAACGACGCCGAATCCGCCGCCCAGGACAGTTTCGAGGGTCCGGACGGCCTGCTCGACTGCCCGCACTACACCCACCCGCGCGAACACGCGCTGGGCGAGGTGCCGGCGGTGCTGCGTTCCGGCAACCACGCTGCGATCGCCCGCTGGCGGCGCATGCAGGCGCTGGGGCGGACCTGGCTGCGGCGCCCGGAACTGCTGGACGAGGCGGCGCTGAGCGCGGCCGACCGGCGTCTGCTGCAGGAATTCCGCCAGGAGCGGGAGGCGGCGCAGGCCGCCGAACAGGAAAATCCATCCAGGCCCTAGCCATTGCCGCCGGGCTGGGTTAAAATGCCCGGCTTTCCGGCCAGTGCGTTCCGTGCTTGGCCCATCCGATATCGCGCAATCGCCGTGCGGCGACTGCCGGACCACCTCACCAGACACAAGCGGTGCCCACCATGAGCAAGCTCAACAAGACCATCCTGGCCGACTTCGAAGCCGCCCAGATCCAGCGCAAGCTGCCGGAGTTCAACCAGGGCGACACCGTCGTCGTCAACGTCAAGGTGAAGGAAGGCAACCGCGAGCGCGTGCAGGCCTACGAAGGCGTGGTGATCGGCACCAAGAACGCCGGCCTGAACTCCTCGTTCACCGTGCGCAAGATCTCGCACGGTTACGGCGTCGAGCGCGTGTTCCAGACCCACAGCGCCACCATCGACTCGGTCGAAGTGAAGCGCCGCGGCAAGGTCCGCGCCGGCAAGCTGTACTACCTGCGTGGCCTGGAAGGCAAGGCTGCCCGCATCAAGGAAGATCTGGCCGCCGCTGCGCAGGCCAAGGTCGCGCGTCAGGCCGCAGCTGCTGCCGCCAAGGCCGAGTAATCTTCCAGCGACCTTTGGTCGCTGCCGCAACGGCCGCCTTCGGGCGGCCGTTTGCGTTCGTGGCGTCGGCCATTGTGCCGGCTCGGTATGTCAGCCAAGGCTGCGCGCGCGGTGCTCTGTAGTAGCGGCTTCAGCCGCGACAAGCTCGACCGGATCAAGGCCGATCCAGGCGCGTAGCGGCAATGGCTTTGCGGGGAATGCCGTCGCGGCTGAAGCCGCTCCTACGCGAGGATGGTGCGATACGCGGACGGTCGCTCAGCGCGCCGGATCCTGCGCCACCGCCACGTCGGCGACCGGCGCCGGCGGCTGCACCGGCACTTCCGCCGGATGCGCCACCGTCTCCGGCGGCGCAGGCGCCAGCATCCGCGCGGTGCGCCAGTTGCCCCAGCGGTAGTACGCCAGCGACACCAGCATAGCGCAGGTGGCGCTGGTCGGGAAGCTCCACCACACCGCATCGGCGCCCAGCTGCGGCTGCAGCAACTGTGCGAACGGCACACGGATGCCCCACAGCGACAGCGCCAGGATCAGCAGCGGCGGGATCACTGCACCGGTCGCGCGGACCACGCCGGAGATCACGAAGGTGACCCCGAAGAACAGGAACGACCACACCGCGATGTGGTTGAGATGGCGCGCGATCTCCAGCGCCGTGCTGTGCGGCGGCAGGAACAGCGCCAGGGTCCAGCGGTCGAACAGGATCAGCGGCGCGATCAGTGCGCCGGTCAGCAAAAAGTTGAACAGCACGCCCTTGCGCGCAGTCGCCGCGACGCGGTCCCAGCGCTGCGCACCGACGTTCTGCGCGGCCATCGACGAGCAGGCCGCACCGATCGCCATCGCCGGCATCTGCAGATAGGCCCACAGTTGCAGCGCTGCGCCGTAGGCCGCGGACGTGTCGGTGCCGTAGCCGTTGACCAGGGCGATCATCACGATCATCGCCAGCGAGATCAGCACCATCTGCAGGCCCATCGGCACGCCCTTGACGATCAGCGCGCGCAGGATCGGCAGGTCGAGCCGGAACAGCCGCGCATCGCGGCGGCCCAGCCACAGCACGTGGCGCTTGTGGCGCAGGTACAGCAGCAACCCGGTCAGCGACACCGCCTGCGCGATCAGCGTTGCCCAGGCCGCACCGGCGATGCCCAGCTTGGGGAACGGTCCCAGCCCGAACAGCAGCAGCGGATTGAAGCCGATGTCCAACGCCACCGACAGCAGCAGGAAGCGGAACGGCGTGCGCGAATCGCCGGTGCCGCGCAGCGCCGCCGACAGGAACGCGAAGGTGTAGAGCAGCGGCATCGCCAGGAAGATCACCCGCAGGTAGGCTTCGGCCAGCGGCAGCGACGCCGCCGGCGTGCCCATCGCCGCCAGCAGGTGCCGCGCCAGCCACCAGCCGCCGGCGGCGATCAACACCGAGATGCCGATGAAGAAGGTGGCGCTGGTGCCCATCACCCGTCGCGCCTGGGCCACGTCGCCGCGGCCCATCGCCTGGCCGATCAGGATGGTGGCGGCCATGCCGATGCCGAACACCGAACCAATCAGGAAGAACATGATGCTGTTGGCGTTGGCCGCGGCAGTGAGCGCCGCTTCACCGAGATAGCGGCCGATCCACACGGCATTGACCGACCCGTTGAGCGACTGCGCGATGTTGCCGGCCAGGATCGGCAACGAGAACAGCAGCAACTGGCGGCCGATCGGGCCTTCGGTGAGCGCGGCAGGCTTGGTCATCGCGGTCGGGATCGAGCGTGAGCCGGCCACACTAGCACCGACGGATGTCGCTGGGGCGTTGGCGGGCCGGGATCTGCAGCGTTCGCGCAGCAGGCGTGCATGGGGCCCGCCTACGCCGCCCTGCGGCGTGTGGCCTGCGCCGTCACGCGTGGCGTGGTCCTGCCCAAGTCGCGCGGTCGTGCAGTTGCGGCGAGGATAGGTGCACGTTCGGCATGGATCGCGTCATGCGCCTGGTGTGGGTGTGGATCAAAGCCAGCGCCAGCCTGGGACAGTAAACCTGGGTGAGCCACACCCACGGTCCGCCTGCCGCGAGTTCGCTCGCTACCTGCCAACGCATTCATCCTGAAGGGGCGTGTCCCTGCGGACGCGGTGCTTGTATTGGCGCGATCGCATCGCCATCTCCGCGGAAAGACCTGCGCGCCGCCCATGCACTCTGCCTGCCCGATCCGGCGTCGTCCTTTGGCTGCCTGCAACCCCTAACGTGAGTGGATGTCGAGCAACGTAATGAACGAACCTGTCGTGCAAGCCGCCTCGGTGCGCCTGGATGTCTGGCTATGGGCCGCGCGCTTCTTCAAGACCCGCAGCCTGGCCAAGCAGGCCGTGGAAACCGGCAAGGTGGACGTGGCCGGGCAGCGGCCCAAGTCCTCGCGCGCGGTGCGCGTGGGCGAGCAGGTGCGGGTGCAGCGTGGCGATGAGGTGTTCGAGATCCAGGTGCTGGGGCTGAGCGATACGCGCGGTCCTGCCAGCGTGGCGCAGGCGCTGTACCAGGAAAGCGAGGCGTCACGCGAGCGCCGCACGCAGTTGCGCGCGCAGCGCAGCGCCGAGCGCAGCGGCTACCAGGCACCGGAGGGCAAGCCGGACAAGCGTGCGCGGCGGCTGATCCGCGCGCTTGGGGATCTGGACGCGCTGTAGCCGAACGCCCTGCGTCGCCGTGCGAATGGCCGGGCGGCGTTGCGCCGATCTTGGTCAGAAGGTGGGCTGTGGCCTGTATGCCGCTCGCGTCGATGGCAGTGGCGACGCGTCCGGTGTGCCGCAGTCGCAGCCGAAGCGGATCCTACGAGGAGGCTTTCGCTGCCGCCAATGCCCGGTACTCCCGATCCAGTCGCTCCACCGACGCCTGCAAGTCCGCTGCGGCGCCGTCGTTGACCACCACGTCGTCGGCAATGGCCAGGCGTGCGGCGCGGGTGGCCTGCGCCGCCAGCATGCGCTGCGCCAGGTCGGCGGTGATGCCGTCGCGCTGCATCAGGCGGGCGTGCTGCACTGCCTCGGGGGCGTCGATCACCAGGATCCGGTCGAGCCAGGGATAGGCGGCGCGTGCGCCAACCTCGGTGAGCAGCGGAATCGCCGCGATCGCGTACGGCCCTGCAGCCTCGCGGCACTGTTCCTGCAGCAACAGGCGGATGGCGGGGTGGGTGATCGCTTCCAGGTCGCGGCGCGCGGTCGCGTCCTCGAAGATGCGCTGGCGCAAGGCGGCGCGGTCCAGGTTGCCATCGTCCTGCAGGATCTGCGGCCCGAACCGCGCCACGATCTGCGCCAGCGCCGGATGGCCGGGCGCGACCACCGCACGTGCGGCGAGGTCGGCATCGGCGACGACGATGCCCCTGGCCTCGAAGCGGCGACTCAGTTCGCTCTTGCCGGAGGCCACGCCTCCGGTCAGGCCGACGACGAAATCAGTCAAGCCGCGGGCTCCGTCAGCGCAGCCCCGACCAGCGCATGTAGGTCTCGACGATCTCCGTGCCCCAGAAGAAGGTAATCCAGCCGGCAATCGCCAAATAGGGGCCGAACGGGATCGGCGTGGCGCGGTCGCGGCCCTTGGCCGCCAGCCACAACGAACCCAGTATCGCGCCGACCAGCGAGGAGATCAGAATGGTCGGCAGGATGCCCTTCAGGCCGCACCAGGCGCCGATCGCGGCGAGCAGCTTGAAGTCGCCATGGCCCATGCCCTCCTTGCCGGTGATCTGCTTGAACAGCCACCACACCGACCACAGCGAGAAATAGCCGACCGCCGCGCCGAGCAGGGCCGGTTTGGCCGGCATGTACAGGTTGTCCATGCTGCCGATCAAGCCCAGCCACATCAGTGGCAGGGTCAACTGGTCCGGCAGCAGGCGGGTACGCAGGTCGATGCCGGACAGCGCCACCAGGAAGCAACTGAACACGATCGCGCCGAAGCCCTGCCAGCCGAAGCCGAAGCGCCACACGCTCGCGACCACCAGCAAGCTGGTGAGCAGTTCCACCAGCGGGTACTGCGGCGAGATCGGCGCATGGCAATAACGGCACTTGCCGCGCAGCGCCAGCCAACTGAACAGCGGAATGTTCTCGAACCAAGCCAGCTTGTGCTTGCAGTGCGGGCAGTGCGACGGCTCCACCACGATGCCGGGCGGCGGCGGATCGTAGAGGTCCGGCAGCTCCAGGATCTCGCGCGCGTCGCGCTTCCACTGCCATTCCATGCGCTTGGGCATGCGCAGGATCACCACATTGAGGAAGCTGCCCACCAGCAAGCCAAGCCCGGCCGCGGCCGGAAAGCCGAGGCCGGGATGTTGATCGAGAAATGCCATTAATGCTTATCCAACGACGGAGGCCAGCTTGAAGATCGGCAGGTACATGCCGATGACCATGCCGCCAACGATGGTGCCGATGAACACCATGATCAACGGCTCGATCAGGCTGCTCAAGGCATCGACCGCATTGTTCACTTCCTGCTCGAAATACTCGGCCACCTTGAACAGCATGGCATCCAGCGCGCCGGCCTCTTCGCCGATCGCGGTCATCTGGATGACCATGTGCGGGAAAATTTGCGTCTGCTTCATCGCCATGTTGACCGGGTAGCCGACGGCCACGTCGTCGCGCATGCGCAACACGGCCTTTTCGTAGACGCTGTTGCCTGTTGCGCCGGCGACAATGTCTAGCGCTTCCACCAATGGCACGCCAGCGCGGAAGGTTACGGCCAGGGTGCGCGAGAAGCGGGCCACCGAACTGTTGTGCATGATCTGGCCGATGATCGGCACTTTCAGGATCAACCGGTCCATGCCGTGCTGCATCGAAGGCGAGCGCTTGTAGGCAAAGAAAAATCCGCCAATGCTGACTGCCAGGACGATAAGCAGCAGCAACCAATAAGAGACCATGAAGCGTGAGGCCGCTACGATCATCTGGGTGAAGGCGGGCAGTTCTGCGCCGAACCCCTTGAATACGTCTTCGAACTGGGGCACAACCCAGACAAGAAGGATGGAACTGACAATCAGAGCAACCGCCATGACCATGGCCGGATAGAACAAGGCCTTCTTGATCTTGCCCTTCAGGGCTTCGATATTTTCCTTGTAGGTCGCCACCGTCTCCAGCACCGTCTCAAGCACGCCGGCGCCTTCGCCTGCCTTGACCAGGTTGCGATAGAGCTCGTCGAACTGCACCGGATGCTTGCTGATCGCTTCATAGAGCGACGAACCGCCCTCGATGTCGGTGCGGATCTGGTCCACCATCTTCTTCATCCGCGGGTTCTTGTGCCCGCTGGCGATGATTTCCAGAGAACCCACGATGGGGACGCCTGATTTCATCATCGTCGCCATCTGGCGACTGAAGAAGGCGATGTCCTTGGGGGTGATCTTGCTGCCAGTCGACCCCAGCAGCGGCTTGGGTTTGGGCTTGACCACGGAGGGCGTGATGCCCTGGCGGCGCAACTCGGCCCGCAACAGGTTGGCGTTCTTGGCGGTCTGCTCGCCCTTCATCTTTACGCCGCGCTTATCGGTACCCTCCCAGACGAAGGGCACCTGCTGGCTGGTATTGCGCGCGACCGGCTCTTTCTTGACTGCGCTGCGAGTTGCGGACATACAGGTCGTCTCCCCGTCCGGCCATCCCCGGGCGGACATGCCAAGCATGGTATCGGTTTCCAACGCGTCTGACACCCGCAGTTGTCATCGGGGGGAGGGTCGAGACTTGTGGCGTGTGACGCACTGCGTCACTTTCTGCCCTGCATGGGCAGACGGTCCATCCTGTCGCAAATTCCTGATTTGCCTGCACTTGAGTCTTGGTGCTCAGGCATCATGGACATCGGGGGAAGCGTTCGGACACGTGTGAGAAGTTGGCACGCTGTCTGCTTGAGTCACCCGCACGTGGCATTTCGCCGCGGCGCTCGGGGAGTAGGATCCGCGGGCGAATGCCTACCACACCTTTCACACTACATCTCTAGGGGTTCACCATGAAGAAGCAGCAGGGCTTTACCCTGATCGAATTGATGATCGTGATCGCGATCATTGCCATCCTGGCCGCCATTGCGCTGCCCGCCTATCAGAACTACGTCGCAAAGTCCCAGGTCACCGCGGCACTTGCTGAGTTGACCCCTGCGAAGACCCAGTTCGAGGTGATGGTGAACGACGGCACGGCGGTGGCTAACTACACCAGTGCCAATCTCGGCCTGCCCACGGCCCCGACGCCGCGCTGCACCTCGTGGACCATCGTCGCTGGTGCGACTGGCTCGATCCAGTGCACCAACCTGATCGGAAGCCCGAAGATCGCTGGCGCGAATGTGACCTGGACCCGCGATACCAACGGCACCTGGACCTGCAGCACCAGCGTGACGGACAAGCCGAAGTGGGCGCCTTCCACTTGCCAGAACTAATCGGCTGAGCAACGTCAGATTGACGAAAGAGCCCCGCATTAGCGGGGCTTTTTTGATACGGCAGATCGCGTGCGAAAGGGGGGAGCATGCGCGAAAAGGGTTTTAGCCTGATTGAGCTGATGACTGCGCTGGCAGTCATTGCGGTGCTGGCAGCAATTTCGCTTCCGATCTACAAGAATTTCGTGGCCAAAGCGCAATTGACGGCCGCCCTTGCGGAAATTGAGCCCGGCCGTTCGATGATTGAATCTGTCTTTGCGGATGCCGTCGATCCTTCGCTCGTCGATGTCAGCTATATTGGATTGCCCGCATCCACCGAGCGTTGTTCGCGCATCAATGTCTCGCTCGCTCTCGATGGTCGCGCCACGCTCAGTTGTGTAGTGGTTGGTGGTAGCTTGGTGGACGGTAGGACACTTTCGCTACAGCGATCAGTTGCCGGTAGCTGGCGATGTGATGCCTCTGCCTTTGACGCTAGGTACAAGCCGAGCGAGTGCGATTGAACGCGCAATGGCTCGTAGCATTGGATGGTGGTGAGATGAATACAGCGGTTTCGGCAAATTTGGTCGGCATCACCGGGATCGCCCGCCGCCTCGTGCAAGATGGGGCGCTGGACGAAGCCGCGGCGCGGACCGCCATGGCCCAGGCGGGAGAGGCCAAGGTGCCGCTGCCGCAGTGGTTCTCCGAGAAGAAGCTGGTCACTGCCGCGCAGCTGGCCGCCGCGAACGCGGTCGAGTTCGGCATGCCGTTGATGGACGTCTCGGTTTTCGACGCCAGCCAGAACGCGATGAAGCTGGTCAGCGAGGAGCTGCTGCAGAAGTATCAGGTGCTGCCCTTGTTCAAGCGCGGCACCCGCCTGTTCGTCGGCATCAGCAACCCGACCCAGACCCGGGCGCTGGACGACATCAAGTTCCACACCAATCTGACGGTGGAGCCGATCCTGGTCGACGAGGACCAGATCCGCCGGACCCTGGAGCAGTGGCAGGCCAGCAACGATTCCCTCGGCAGCGCGCTGGGCGACGACGAGGGCATGGACAACCTCGATGTCGGCGGCGGCGACGAGGACATGGGCGGCGGTGGCGATACCGGCATCGATGCCAAGGGCGAGGATACCCCGGTCGTCAAGTTCGTGAACAAGGTGCTGGTCGATGCGATCCGCCGCGGCGCCTCCGACATCCACTTCGAGCCCTATGAGGACGACTACCGGGTGCGCCTGCGCATCGACGGCCTGCTCAAGAGCGTGGCCAAGGCGCCGGTCAAGCTGAACCAGCGCATCGCCGCGCGCCTGAAGGTGATGGCGCAGCTGGACATCGCCGAGAAGCGGGTCCCGCAGGACGGGCGCATCAAGCTCAACCTGTCCAAGAACAAGCAGATCGACTTCCGCGTCAGCACCTTGCCGACGCTGTTCGGCGAGAAGATCGTGCTGCGTATCCTCGACGGCAGCGCGGCCAAGCTGGGCATCGACAAGCTCGGCTACGAGCCGGAGCAGCAGAAGCTGTTCCTGGATGCGATCCACAAGCCGTACGGCATGGTCCTGGTCACCGGCCCCACCGGCTCCGGCAAGACGGTGTCGCTGTACACCGCGCTGGGCATCCTCAACGACGACACCCGCAATATCTCCACCGCCGAGGATCCGGTCGAAATCCGCCTGCCCGGGGTCAACCAGGTGCAGCAGAACAACAAGCGCGGCATGACCTTCGCCGCGGCGCTGCGCTCGTTCCTGCGCCAGGATCCGGACATCATCATGGTCGGCGAAATCCGCGACCTGGAGACCGCCGAGATCGCGATCAAGGCCGCGCAGACCGGCCACATGGTGCTGTCCACCCTGCACACCAACGACGCGCCGCAGACCATCGCGCGCCTGATGAACATGGGCATCGCGCCCTACAACATCACCAGTTCGGTGACCCTGGTCATCGCCCAGCGCCTGGCGCGGCGCCTGTGCAACAACTGCAAGCGTCCGGTCCAGCTGCCGGAGAAGGCCTTGCTGGCCGAAGGCTTCACCGAGGCGGAGATCGCCGCCGGCGTCCAGCTGTACGAGGCGGTGGGCTGCGACGAGTGCACCGAGGGCTACAAGGGCCGCACCGGCATCTACCAGGTGATGCCGATGAACGACGAGATCGCGGCGATCGTGCTGCAGGGCGGCAACGCCATGGACATCGCCAGCGCCGCGCAGAAGATCGGGGTCAAGGACCTGCGCCAGTCGGCCCTGCTGAAGGCCCGCAACGGCATCACCAGTCTGGCTGAGATCAATCGGGTGACGAAGGATTGATGGGGCGGGGATTGGGGAGTCGGGATTGGGGATTGGCAACAGCGGCGCATCGGCTTGCGTCACCGTGCGCTGCCTAGCTGCCTCACCTGCTTGAGATCCGACGGCTCGGAAGCCGCTCTTCGCTCTTGCGAATCCCCAATCCCGACTCCCTAATCCCGGCCCTCCTACTCCATCCCCAACTTCTTCAGCTTGTAGCGCAACGCCCGGAAGGTGATGCCCAGTTGCGCGGCGGTGCGGGTCTTGTTCCAGCGGTTCTCTTCCAGCGCCTTCTGGATCGCGGCGCGTTCGAGTTGTTCGATGTAGGACGGCAGGGCGGAGGAGCTGGGGTCGATGTCGACCACGCCGCGCGGCAGCGCCGGGGCGGCCTCGGCGGCGCTGCGGGCGTGGTTGCCGGGTTGCGGCAGGCGCAGGTCGGTGGCGCTGATCTGGTCGTCCTCGGCCATCGCCAGGGCGCGTTCGAGGATGTTTTCCAGTTCGCGCACGTTGCCGGGGAAGGCGTAGCTGCTCAGCGCGTCCAGCGCCGAGGGCGACAGCAGCGGGGTGGGGCGGCCGTGGCTCTTGGCCAGCCGCGCCAGGATCGCCGCGGCCAGTTGCGGCAGGTCGCCGCCGCGCTCGCGCAGCGGCGGCACGCGCAATTCGATCACGTTGATGCGGTAGTACAGGTCGTGGCGGAAGCGGCCCTCGGCGACCAGGTCGGCCAGGTCCTTGTGCGTGGCCGAGAGGATCCGCACGTCCACCGGCACTTCGCTGGCGGCGCCGACCGGCCGCACCGATTTTTCCTGAATCGCGCGCAGCAGCTTGACCTGCATCGGCAGCGGCAGTTCGGCGACCTCGTCGAGGAACAGGGTGCCGCCGTGCGCGGCCTGGAACAGGCCGGCCTGGTCGGCATGGGCGCCGGTGAAGCTGCCCTTCTTGTGGCCGAAGAACTCGCTTTCCATCAGTTCGGCGGGGATCGCGCCGCAGTTCACCGGCACGAACGGGCCGGCCGCGCGGGCGCCCTGCTCGTGGATGGTGCGCGCGACCAGTTCCTTACCCACGCCGGATTCGCCGAGGATGTAGACCGGCGCCTGGTTGCGCGCGACCTTGGCGATGGTGCTGCGCAGCGCGTCCATCGCCGCCGAGGCGCCCAGCAGGCGGCTGGCCTGTTCCGGGGCCGGCGGCGGCGGTGCGGCGCGGCTCTCGTTGTTGAGTTCCAGCGCATGCTTGACCAGGCCGCGCAGCACCTGGATGTCCACCGGCTTGCTGACGAAGTCGAAGGCGCCGGCCTTCAGCGCCTCCACTGCCAGGTCCATGCTGCCGAAGGCGGTGATCATCGCCACCGGCGTGCGCGGGTAGTGCTTGGCGATCTCGCTGACCAGTTCGATGCCGTTGCCGTCGGGCAGGCGCATGTCGGTGATGCACAGATCGTAGGGATTGCTCGCCAGCAGTTCGCGCGCTTCGGCGAGGTTGGCGGCGGTGCTGATGCGCAGCCCCATCCGGCCCAGGGTCAGGACCAGCAACTCGCGGATGTCGCGCTCGTCGTCGACGACCAGGGCGCTTCGGGTTTCGTTCATGTGCAGGGAAGATAGCGTAGGAACCGGGGCATGCGCCAATTTACCGGCGCCGGCCGCGCGCTGGCGGAGCGATTCTCACCTGTCAGCCGCTCAGCATCGCGTGTGGGCCGGGCAGGGCGACGCGGAAACAGGCGCCGCCAGCCGGCACCGGCACGTATTCCAGACGCGCCTGATTCGCCCGGCACAGTTCGCGGGCGATGTACAGGCCCAGTCCGGTGCCATGCTCGGAGGTGGTGAAGAACGGCCGGAACAGCTGAGCCGCCACCGCCTCGGGGATGCCGGGGCCGCGGTCCATGACGTCGACGATGGCGTTGCGTTCCTGCAGCGCCACGCGCAGGCGCACCCGCGCCGGCTCCTCCATCACCCGCCCGTACTTGAGCGCGTTGTGCACCAGGGCGCTGAGGATCTGGTGCAGGTGCTTGGGATCGACCAGCGCGTGCACCGGCTGCGGGGCGAGGATCGCTTCGAGGCTGTCGGTCTCGATCGACAGGGTCTGCCGGTACTCCAGGACGAAGCGGCGCACGAACGCGCCCAGGTCCAGGTTTTCCGGATTGGAGCGTTCGCGCCGGGCCAGGCCGAGCACGCTCTCGACGATGCCGTTGGTGCGCTGGCACTGCTGGTGGATGATCTGCAGCAGGCGGCGGTCGGCATCGCCGATTGCCGGCGATTCCTCCAGCAACTGCGAGGCGTAGTTGATCGCGGCCAGCGGGTTGCGGATCTCGTGGGCCAGGCTGGCCGAGAAGCGGCCCAGCGCCGACAGCGTCAGCGACTCGGCGCGCCGCGACACCACCGTGGCGTCGTCCAGGAACACCAGGGTCAGGTCGCCCTCGGCCAGCAGTCGGGCGAAGCGCGGCTGCACCTCCGGCTGGTCCGGCGACAGCTGCAGCGGGCTTTCGTCCTGGTTCCAGCCGTTGCGCCAGCGCTGCAGGCGCCGGGCCAGTTCCGGTGCGGCGCTGAGCAGGTCGAGCCGGCCGCTTTCGCTGTTGCCGTCGGTGTCGCCGAGCAGGGCCGATGCGGCCTCGTTGGCCAGCGTCACCCGGTTCTGCGCGTCCACCACCAGCACCCCGGTGCGCATGCGGCGGATGATCAGTTCGTTGATTTCGTAGAGATTGGCCACCTCGGCGCCGCGGCGTTCGGCCAGGCTTTGGCTGGCGCGCGCACGCTGGCCGAGGCGGTTGCAGATGTAGGCCACCGCCAGATAGCTGGTGGCGAACATCGCCAGTTCGGCCAGGCTGCGGGTGTTGTCGGCGCCGTCCAGGACGCTCCAGATGTATTCGGCCAGCGTCGCCGCCGAGGCGGTCAGGGCGACGGCGAGGCCGCCGCGCAGGCGCAGCAGCATCGCCGCGGCGGCGACGTTGAACAGCAGCATCATCGCGATGCCGGCGCTGGCCGCGGGCAGGGCGTGCGCGGCCAGGGTCGCGGCGACGATGTCGGCGATGGCGCTGAAGCCGACGATCGGCGCCAGGTGCGCCTCGTTGCGGCCCCACACCAGCAGCGCCAGCGCCACCGCCAGGTAGGCGGTGGACAGGGTGGTGGCCAGTTGCGGGTAGCGCGGCTCGCCGACCAGCACGCCGAGCGGGCTGAACACCAGGGCGGCGATCAGCCCGGCCACCAGCACACGGTACAGCGCGAAGAAGTACAGCTCGCGGCGTGGGATGGACTCGATGCGATCGATGAGCGAGGCGCTGGTGGGCAAGCCGGACTCCGGGCGGGCAGCGGACGGCGCGAGTATAGGGGTGGTGCCGTCTGCGCGGATGGCGGCCGGGACGGCGGCGGCCTGGTCGGGCCGTCGCCGCCGGGGGCGGTGCCCGGTCGGGGCAAGAGAAGGACGGGCGAGTGCGGTAGAGCGGGTATGGCCCGGTGCCTGCTCCAGCCGATGATCCCGCCGCGGCCCTTCCCGGCGTCCTCGGCCGGGTCGGAGCGCCGCCGCTTTTGCGCCGCCGCCCTGGGTCGGCGACAATAGGCGTCCCGTCCGTACCGCTCCCGGCCGCCACTCAGGGCCCGGATCGCTGCGGGACGGCCGTTCCTTTTCCCACGGTGACGCATGAATTTCCACGAATATCAGGCAAAACAACTGCTTGCCGAGTACGGCATCCCGGTCCCGGCCGGCAAGGTCGCGGCGACTCCGGAAGAAGCGGTTGAAGCCGCCAAGTCGCTGGGCGCTGGCCCCTGGATGGTCAAGGCGCAGATCCACGCAGGTGGCCGCGGCAAGGCCGGCGGCGTCAAGTTCTGCAAGACCACCGACGACGTGAAGGCCGTTGCCGAGAAGCTGCTCGGCACCAAGATGGCCACCTATCAGACCGCCGGCGTCGAGCTGCCGATCAACCTGGTGCTGGTGACCACCGCCGGCGAGATCGTCAAGGAGCTGTACCTGTCGGTGCTGGTCGACCGCGGCACCCGCACCATCAGCTACATCGCCTCCTCCGAGGGCGGCATGGAGATCGAACAGGTCGCCGCCGAGACCCCGGACAAGATCCACACGCTCAACGTCGACTTCGTCGAGGGCGTGCAGGGTTACCACGGCCGCGACATCGGCTTCAAGATGGGCCTGACCGCCAAGCAGGCCGGCCAGTTCGCCAGCATCATGGTCAACCTGTACCGCATCTTCAACGAGAAGGACCTGGCCCTGGTGGAGATCAATCCGCTGGCCATCCTGGACGACGGCAACCTCTACGCGCTGGACGGCAAGTTCAACAGCGACGACAACGCCAACTTCCGCCACAAGGAACTGGTCGCCATGCGCGACAAGTCCCAGGAAGACGAGACCGAAGTGACCGCTTCGGAGCTGGACATCAACTACGTCACCATGGACGGCAACATCGGCTGCATGGTCAACGGCGCCGGTCTGGCCATGGCCACGATGGACGTGATCAAGCTCAACGGCGGCGAGCCGGCGAACTTCCTCGACGTGGGCGGTGGTGCCAACAAGCAGCGCGTGATCGAGGCGTTCAAGCTGATCCTGTCCTCGGACAAGGTCGAAGGTATCTTCGTCAACATCTTCGGCGGCATCGTCCGCTGCGACATGATCGCCGAGGGCATCATCGCGGCGGTCAAGGAAGTGGGCGTCAAGGTGCCGGTCGTGGTGCGCCTGGAAGGCACCAACGTGGAAGAGGGCAAGCAGCTGCTGCGTGACAGCGGCATGGCCATCATCCCGGCCGACAACATCAACGACGGCGCCAAGAAGGTCGTTGAAGCTGTCAAGAACGCCGCCTGATCCACGACACCAAGG
This sequence comes from Xanthomonas sp. NCPPB 3174, assembly GCF_056725205.1. Classification (NCBI taxonomy): domain Bacteria; kingdom Pseudomonadati; phylum Pseudomonadota; class Gammaproteobacteria; order Lysobacterales; family Lysobacteraceae; genus Xanthomonas; species Xanthomonas sp. NCPPB 3174. Next base: position 1,284,755 of record NZ_CM161517.1, read on the forward strand.
AACTCCAATGTCTGTTTTGATCAACAAGAACACCAAGGTGATCGTGCAGGGCTTCACCGGCCAGCAGGGCACCTTCCACGCCACCCAGATGATCGAGTACGGCACCCAGGTCGTCGGCGGTGTCACGCCGGGCAAGGGCGGCACCACCCACATCGACCTGCCGGTGTTCAACACCGTGGCCGATGCCGTGCAGAGCACGGGCGCCGATGCTTCGGTGATCTACGTGCCGCCGCCGTTCGCGGCCGACGCGATCCTGGAAGCGGCCGCGGCCGGCATCAAGGTCATCGTCTGCATCACCGAAGGCATCCCGGTGCTGGACATGCTGCGCGTCAAGAACGTGCTGACCCGCTCGCATCCGGACACCGTGCTGATCGGGCCGAACTGCCCCGGCGTGATCACCCCGGGCGAGTGCAAGATCGGCATCATGCCGGGCCACATCCACAAGCCGGGCAAGATCGGCATCGTCTCGCGTTCGGGCACGCTGACCTATGAAGCGGTCAAGCAGACCACCGAAGTCGGCCTGGGCCAGTCCACCTGCATCGGCATCGGCGGCGACCCGATCAACGGCCTGAACTTCGTCGACTGCCTCAAGCTGTTCAACGAGGATCCGCAGACCGAAGGCATCATCATGGTCGGCGAAATCGGCGGCGACGCCGAGGAAGCCGGTGCCGAGTACATCGCCAAGCACGTCAAGAAGCCGGTGGTCGGCTTCATCGCCGGTGCCTCGGCCCCGGCCGGCAAGCGCATGGGCCACGCCGGTGCGATCGCCTCGGGCGGCAAGGGCACGGCCGAAGGCAAGTTCGCGGCGATGGAAGCCGCTGGCGTCAAGACCGTCCGCTCGCCGGGCGACCTGGGTGCGGCGATCGCCTCGCTGGTGAAGTAAGGCGTCAGCGCCGCGGCAGCGACCCGCCTTCGGGTCGTCGCTGTCGCCGCTGCTGTCCGGAAAGGCCTCGCGCAAGCGGGGCCTTTTTCGTTTTGGTTGGCTGGTGTACGGCATCGTTGCGGCGTGCCTGGTGTGACGGGCCGGGTGCGGGCGGCCACGCGCTGCAGCCGATCAGCCCCTGCGCAATCAAGCGTTTGCGCCATCCCTGCGGTCACCATTCGTCCCTGTCGACCCGCCATTGGTCCCCAGGCCTGGGGTTGCCGTCCCTGCTGCGCTGACAGGGCTCGGCACGACTCCGACACTGGCGCCACTTTCTTCGGCAGCGACAGGAGCGGATGCGTGATCAGGCGATGGCGGGCAGCGGTATGCGGGGCGGGCATGGCGATGGGTATCGGTGGCGTCTGCGCGGCGGCGCCAGGCGACTGGGCCAGTTATGCCGGCGCGCCCGGCGGCGGGCAGTATTCGCCGCTGACCCAGATCACCCCGGACAACATCGGCCGGCTGCGCATCGCCTGGGCGTTCCGCACCGGCGAACTCGGCGCGGGCCTGCCCGATCCGGAACGGCGCCGCTTCGAGGCCAACCCGCTGGTGCTGGGTGGGCGCATGTACCTCACCACCGGGACCGGCATCGCCTTCGCGCTGGATGCGACCAGCGGCCGCGAAGTGTGGTCGTTCGATGCCAAGGTCGCGCGCAACAAGCACTACAGCGACCCGGCCTCGCGCGGGGTGAGTTTCTGGCGCGACACCCAGGCGACGGCGGGCGCGTGCCGCGAGCGCATCGTGTACGGCACCCTGGATGCGCGGCTGATCGCGTTGGACGCCGCCGACGGCAAGCCCTGCGCCGGGTTCGGCAAGGACGGCACGATCGACCTGCATGCCGGCATCGACGTGCATGACAACGCCAGCGATGCCTGGTCCAACTATGCGGTGACCTCGCCGCCGGTGGTGGCCGGCGACGTGCTGGTGGTCGGCAGCTCGATCGGCGACAACCGCGGGCATGCGCTGGAGCAGGGCGTGGTGCGTGGCTACGACGCGCGCAGCGGCCGCGAGCTGTGGCGCTGGGATCCGGTGCCGCGCGATCCGGCCAAGGCGGCTGCGGCCGGGTGGCAGCCGGCGCAGGCGGCCACGGTCGGCGGCGGCAATGCCTGGGCGCCGCTGTCGGTGGATCCGGCGCTGGGTCTGGTCTATGTACCGACTGGCTCGGCCAGCCCCGACTACTACGGCGGCGAGCGCCTGGGCGACAACCGCGACGCCGATTCGCTGGTGGCGCTGGACCTGCACAGCGGCCGCCGGGTGTGGGCGCAGCAACTGGTGCACCACGACCTGTGGGACTACGACCTGGCATCGCAGCCGGTGCTGACCACGGCGCAGACCGCGCAGGGGCCGCGCGCGGCCGTGTTGCAGGCGACCAAGACCGGCTTCTTGTTCGCCTTCGATCGCCGCGACGGCACGCCGCTGTTCCCGATCAGCGAGGTGCCGGTGCCGGCCTCCGACGTGCCGGGCGAGCGCGCCTCGCCGACCCAGCCGATGCCCGAGCCGGCGCTGCGCCTGGCGCGGCATACGCCGCTGACCGCCGCCGATGCCTGGGGGGCGACGCCGGGCGCGCGCCGCGAATGCGCCGCGCTGATCGCCGGGCTGCGCTCGGAAGGCCTGTTCACCCCGCCCAGCGTGCGCGGCACGATCGCGCTGCCGGGCTGGGCTGGTGGCGTGAACTGGGGCGGCATCGCGGTGGATCCGCAGCGGCAACTGGCGATCCTGCCGGTGTCGGACCTGCCGATGCAGGTGACGCTGATCCCGCGCGAGCAGTTCAGCAAGGCCGAGCGTGCGCGCCATCCGGATCAGCAATTCAACGACATGGAAGGCACGCCGTACTACATGCGCCGCGGCATGCTGAGCTCCTCCGGCGGCATTCCCTGCGTCAAGCCGCCGTGGGGGCGCCTGGTGGCGGTGGATCTGCGCACGCGCAAGATCGCCTGGGAACGCCCGCTCGGCACCCTGGAAGAGAAGCTGCCGTGGCTGCCGCTGGAGGTGGGGACGCCGCTGCTCGGCGGCGCGGTGACCACGGCCAGCGGCCTGACCTTCATCGCCGCGGCGGCCGACGCACGCCTGCGCGCGCTCGACAGCACCACGGGCAAGACCCTGTGGGAGGCCAAGCTGCCGGCCGGCGGCCAGGCCACGCCCTCGGTCTATGCGGTGGGCGGCAAGCAGTACGTGGTGATCGCGGCCGGCGGGCGCGAGGGCATGGGTACGATGGGCGACTACGTGGTCGCCTATACGCTCGACGGCACGGGCAAGGACGTCGTGTTCCAGCATGGCGTCGGCGTGCGCATGGCGGTGCTGGGCGCTGCTGCGTTCGGGCTATGCGCGGGAGTGGTGGCGTTGCTGCGGCGTTGGCGCCGGCGGCGGCGCGCACGAGCTGGCGCTGGCGCGCGCTGAAGTAAATGGTGGGGCTGGCCGGCGCTTCTGGATTGCTGCAGTCGGGACTGAAGTCCCTCTCACAGTGGCTGCTGGCATGCCGTTATCCGTTGCTGTGCCGTGTTCCTGTAGGAGCGGCTTCAGCCGCGGCGGGCATTCTTGGTAACGCCCATCGCGGCTGAAGCCGCTCCTACGAGGGGCACGACATGTCGCGCTGAGCCGCGGCAAAAGCACGTTGTTAGAGCTGCCCTGAAGTTCTTCGACAGTGCATCAGCCAGCGCTCGGCATGCCGCCCCTTGTGGGAGCGACTTCAGTCGCGACGCGGGGTGCCTGGCCAAGCGGCTTTCTCGGGCGCGCGCAGCAGAGAGAGCGTCCTGCGGCATCGCTGCGGCTGCCGCCATGTGCGCATCCAAGATGCGGCTTGCCCGGGCTGCACGCCGCATTCCAACGTGGCGGCATGCGCATCATCGGCCGCAACCCGGCACAGCGCTACACTGCGCATGGTGCCGCGCGATGCAGCGGCGCCGCGGCAGGTGCGATGCGCTCGCGTGGTGCCTGACGGTCTTCCATCCGTTCCTGCAAGGTTGCCTATGTCCGCCTCCCTCCGCCTCGCCATGGCCCAATTCGATTTCCCGGTCGGCGCCGTGGCTCAGAACACCGACCGCATCATCGCCTTGATCGAGGAGGCGCGCGACGAGTACGGCGCCGAGGTGGTGCTGTTCCCGGAGCTGGCGGTCAGCGGTTATCCGCCGGAGGACCTGCTGCTGCGGCCGGGCTTCCTGGCCGACTGCGAGCGCGCGGTGCAGCGCATCGCCGCGCAGGTGCGCGGCATCGTCGCGGTGGTCGGCTGGCCGCAGAGCGCCGGCAGCGTGGTCTACAACGCCGCCAGCGTGCTGCGCGGCGGCCGCATCGAACGCACCTACCGCAAGCGCGAACTGCCCAACTACGCGGTGTTCGACGAGCGCCGCTATTTCGACGTGGACCCGGACGGCGAGAACTGCGTGTTCGAGGTCAAGGGCACGCCGGTCGGCCTGGTGATCTGCGAGGACCTGTGGTTCCCGGAGCCGCTGGCGGCCACCGTGCGGGCGGGTGCGGAACTGGTGCTGGTGCCCAATGCCTCCCCCTACGAACGCGGCAAGCATGCGCAGCGCGACGCGCTGCTGGCCGAGCGCAGCCGCGAGAGTGGCGCAGCGCTGGCCTATCTCAACGTGGTCGGCGGCCAGGACGCGCTGGTGTTCGACGGCGCCTCGGTGGTGGCCGACGGCGACGGCACCGTGCATCCGGCGGCGGCTGCCTTCACCGACCAATGGCTGGTGGTGGACTACGACACCGCCGCGCGCCGCTTCGCGCCGCTGCGCTGGACCGACGACGGCGACGAGAGCATGGATGCGCTGGCCTGGCGCGCGGTGGTGCGCGGGCTGCAGGACTACTGCGCCAAGAACCGCTTTTCCAAGGTGTGGCTGGGCCTGTCCGGCGGCATCGATTCGGCGCTGGTGCTGGCGATGGCGGTGGATGCGCTGGGCGCGGACAACGTCACCGCGGTGCGCCTGCCGTCGCGCTATACCGCCGACCTGTCCAACGATCTTGCCGCCGACCAGTGCCGCGTCCTCGGCGTGAAGCTGGAGACGGTGGCGATCGAGCCGGCGTTCGAGGGCCTGCTGAGCGCACTCGGTCCGCTGTTCGCTGGCACCGAGCCCGACGTCACCGAAGAAAACCTGCAGTCGCGCAGCCGCGGCGTGATCCTGATGGCGCTGGCCAACAAGTTCGGCGGCCTGCTGCTGACCACCGGCAACAAGAGCGAATACGCGGTGGGCTACGCCACCATCTACGGCGACATGTGCGGCGGCTATGCGCCGCTGAAGGACCTGTACAAGACCGAGGTGTTCGGCCTGGCGAAGTGGCGCAACACGGTCGGCGGCACACCGGTGATCCCGCCGGCGGTGATCGCGCGGCCGCCCTCGGCGGAGCTGCGCGCCAACCAGACCGACCAGGATTCGCTGCCGCCCTATGACGTGCTCGACGGCATCCTGTACCGCTATGTCGACCAGGAGGAATCGCGCGACGAAATCGTCGCCGCCGGTTATGCCGCTGAGGTAGTCGATCGCGTGGTGCGGCTGGTGCGCATCAGCGAATGGAAGCGCCACCAGGCCGCGCCGGGGCCGAAGGTGTCGCGCCGCGCCTTCGGACGCGAGCGGCGCTATCCGATCAGTAACGGGTATCAGGCCTGACGCGGTCGTCGACCTGGCATCTGTCTCATCTGTAGGAGCGGCTTCCGCCGCGACGGGCCTTGCTGGTAAAGCGCGTCGCGGCTGAAGCCGCTCCTACGCGAGATGCTACGCGGGTGTCGTTGACAGGAAGCTACGGCATCGCGCCGTATTCGCTTTTGCGAATCCCCAATCCCGAATCCCCAATCCCGGCCTTCAAACCACCTGCAACAACCGCAGCCCGAACGCATCGTCCTGCGCATTCCAGCCATGGCTGACGCGCAGGCCGGCTTCGGCGGCCATCGCCGCGAAGCTCTGGTCGGTGTATTTGTGGCTGTACTCGACCTGCATCGCTTCGCCTTCGGCGAAATCGAAGCGGCGCCCGGCCACGGTCACCTGCTGCGCGCACTGGCTGACCAGGAAGGTCTCGATCCGCTCGCGCGCTTCCGAGTACACCGCATGATGGCGAAACTGCGCCAGGTCGAAATCGCTGCCGATCTCGCGGTTGAGCCGGCGCAGCAGGTTCAGCGTGAATGCGGCGGTCACCCCGGCGGCGTCGTTGTAGGCGACCTCCAGCAGCGCCGTGTCCTTGACCAGATCGATGCCGATCAGCGCGCAGCCGTCCGCGCCCATGGTCTGGCGCATCGAGCGCAGCAGGGCGATGCCGTCCTCGCGGGTGAAGTTGCCCAGGGTCGAGCCGGGGAAGAACACCAGGGTGCGGCGCGCACCGCGCTGCGGCGCCGGCAGCGCCACCGGCGCGGTGAAGTCGGCGCACACCGGCAGCATCTGGATGTGCGGGAAGCGCTCGGCCAGCCGCGCGGTGCTGGACATCAGCATGTCGCGGGAGATTTCGATGGGCGTGTAGGCCACCGGCATGCGCAGGCCGTCCAGCAGCAGCTGGGTCTTGCGGCCGCTGCCGCTGCCCAGTTCCACCACGTGCGCGCCCGTGCCCACCGCCTGCGCGATCGACGGCATCCGCGCTTCCAGCAGGTCCAGCTCGGTGCGGGTCAGGTAGTACTCGGGCTGACGCGTGATCGCCTCGAACAGGCGCGAGCCCTCGGCGTCGTAGAAGTACTTGGACGGCAGCTGCTTGGGGCTGCACGACAAGCCAGCGATCGCATCGGCGGTGATGTCGTCCGGCTGCGGATGCAGGTCGGTCAGGGCGGCTTCGGTGAGGGCACGGGCGGTTGCGGCATTCATGCGGGATCCTTGGCCAGGCGCACGCCGGCGAACTGCCACCGCGCATCGGAGGGGAAGAAATTGCGATAGCTGGCGCGGATGTGATCGTGCGGCGTGGCGCAACTGCCGCCGCGCAACACCCACTGCGCGTTCATGAACTTGCCGTTGTATTCGCCCAGCGTGCCCGACCACGGGCGGAAGCCGGGGTAGGGCAGGTAGGCACTGCCGGTCCATTCCCAGACATCGCCGAACAACTGCTGCAGGCCAGTATTGGCCGGCGCGGTCGACTGCGGATGCAGCGCATCGGTCTCCACGAAGTTGCCAGCGATGGCGACGCCGGCGGCCGCCTGTTCCCACTCCGCTTCGGTCGGCAGGCGTGCGCCGGCCCAGCGCGCGAACGCATCGGCCTCGAACAGGCTGAGATGGCACACCGGTGCATGCGGATCGCGTTCGCGCCAGCCGCCGAGGGTGAATTCCCGCGCGCCGTCGGCATGCCAGTACAGCGGGCGCTGCCAGTCCTCGGCGCAACGCTTGGCCCAGCCGTCGCTGAGCCACAGCCCGACCGTGCGATAGCCGCCGTCGGCGATGAACTCGGCGTATTCGGCGTTGCTCACCGGGCGGCTGGCCAGCGCATGTGCCGGCACCAGCACGCGATGCCGCGGCGATTCGTTGTCGTAGGCGAAGTCGGCATGCGCCGGCCACGGCGCGGCACCGATCTCGCTGATCTGCTCATCGCGCTGCAGCCAGCGCAGCGGGGACGCCGGCGCGTGCTGCGTCGCCAGGTCGGCGCGATAGGCCGGGCCCAGTGGATTGCGCCAGAACGCGTGCTTGATGTCGGTGAGCAGCAACTCCTGGTGTTGCTGCTCGTGCTGCAGGCCCAGTTCCAGGATCTGCAGCGTCTGCGGCGCCAGCGTGCCGGCCTGCAGCTGCGCCAGCACGCGGCTTTCGATCTCCGCGCGGTAGTCCAGAACCTGCGCCAGCGATGGCCGCGACAGCAGGCCGCGATGCGGCCGCGCATGCGCCGGACCGATGCTCTGGTAGTAGCTGTTGAACAGGTAGTCCCACTGCGGATCGCGGGCACGGTACGCCGGATCGGCGCCGAGCACGAAACGCTCGAAGAACCAGGTGGTGTGCGCCAGATGCCATTTGGCCGGGCTGGCATCGTCCATGCTCTGCACCATCGCGTCTTCTTCGCTCAATGGCGCGGCGAGATGACGGCTGCGGGCGCGCACGCGGCGCAGGCGGTCCGCCAGCGTCGAAACGGACGCGATGGGCGAGGGCGGTGACGCCGGAGAGATCGCTTGCATCGATGCAGTCTTAGCGCTGGGGCGTGAACGGACCGTCACGCGTCGCGGACCGTGGCGTTACCCTAGGCACATGTCTACGATCGCCTCGCGCCACGCAGCCGGTCTGGCGTCCACCGGACAATTGGTCGACCTCGATGCCGCGGCGGAGGCGTTCGCCCTGCCGGCCGGGGGGCGCTACCTGGACACCGCCAGCAAGGGGCCGCGCCTGCACCGTGCGCTGGCCGCGGGGCAGGCGGCGTTGGCCGATTCGGTCGCGCCGTGGACGCTGTCTTTCGATGCGTGGCGCAGGCAGATCGAAGACCTGCGCGCGCTGGCTGCGGCCACGCTGTTCGCGGGCGACAGCGAGGGCGTGGCGATGGTGCCCTCGGCTGCCTACGGCCTGGCCATCGCGGCGCGGCAGGTGCCGCTGGCGCCCGGCGATGCGGTGCTGCTGCTCGATGGCCAGTTCCCGTCCAATCTGCTGGCATGGCAGCAACGCTGCGCCGAGAGCGGCGCGCACCTCGCGGTGGTGCGGCCTGCGCCGGGCCAGGGCTGGACCGACGCGGTGCTGGCCACGCTCGACGCGCAGCCGCGCGTGCGCGTGGCGACGTTGCCGAATGCGTATTGGCGCGACGGCGGTCTGCTGGATCTGGATCGGATCGCGCCGCGCGTGCATGCAGCCGGCGCGATGCTGGTGCTGGACCTGAGCCAGAGCCTGGGCGTGCTGCCGGTACGGCTGGATGCCTGGCGGCCGGATTTCGTGGTCTCGGTCGGACACAAGTGGCTGCTCGGACCGATGGGGCTGGCATGGCTGTGGGCCTCGCCGCACTGGCGCGCGCACGGCGTCCCGTTCGAGCAGCACTGGCAGGCGCGCGATCCGGGCGGCGACTGGCAATTCCCGGCCGAGGCGCCGCCGCCGTACCGTAGCGGCGCACGTCGCTTCGACGCCGGTGGCGTGGCCGATCCGCTGCGGCTGGCGATGGCCAGCGCGGCGCTGCAGCAGGTGCAGCAGTGGCAGCCGGCACGCATCGCGCAGCGCCTCGGTGAACTTGGCGCGGCGTTCGATGCGGAACTCCGGGCGCTGGGCGCGCACGGCTGGATCGCGTCCGGGCATGCGCCGCATCTGTACGCGCTGCGTCCGCCGGCGTCGACGATGCCGGTGTTGCTGCCATGGCTGCAGCACGCGCAGGTCATCTGCACCCATCGGCATGGCGCGCTGCGCATCGCGCCGTACCTGCAACTGACGCCCGAGGCGATGCGCGGGCTGGTGCGCGAGATGGTGGCGGTGGTGCGCGGCTGAAGGCACGCGTGTGCGAGCGTCGTCTGTCCGCGGCCGACGACCGATCCGGATCGTCGATCGTGTTGAGATGCATGCCTTCGTTCGTCGCGGCTGAAGCCGCTCCTACGAGAGACGCGGCACGCATGCCGTAGGAGCGGCTTCAGCCGCGACCTCCATGTCGGTGTAATGCGTGTTGTGCTGCCGACGGGCCGGCATACACTCAACTCTCAGGCGCGGCGCCCGCTTCACCGCCGCGCCGCCAGGCGCAAGCCGCGCGGCGTCAGCACCCGCTCCAGCAGTTCGAACAGGCCCTGGACCAGCAACGCCAGCAGCGCGGCCGGCACCGCGCCTTCCAGGATCAGGCCGAGGTCGTCAAGGCGGATGCCGGTCAGGATCGGCTGGCCGTAGCCGCCAGCGCCGATCAGCGCGCCCAGGGTGGCGGTGCCGACATTGATCACCGCGGCGGTCTTGATGCCGGCGAGGATGGTGCGCAGCGCCAGCGGCAGTTCGATCCGCCACAGCCGGGTGCCCGGCGGCAGGCCCAGCGCGGCGGCGGTCTCGCGCAGCTCGCGCGCAATGCCGGTGATGCCGGCGTGCGTGTTGCGCACGATCGGCAGCAGGCTGTACAGGAACAGCGCGGCGATCGCCGGTTTGGCGCCGATGCCGAACAGCGGGATCATGAACACGAACACTGCCAGCGACGGCAGCGTCTGCAGCACGCCGGTCAGGGCCAGCACCGCCTGGCCGAGCCGTGGCCGATGCGCGGCCAGGATGCCCAGCGGCAGCGCCACCAGCAGGGCCAGGCCCAGCGACAGCCCGACCAGCGCCAGGTGCTCGCGGGTGCGTTGCAGCAGCCTTGGCAGGCGGCCGTCTTCGGCCGGCGCGGCGATGCCCAGCCAATGCGCGGCGATGGCGCTCTCGGCGCGCTTGTCGAGCTTGGCTTCGGCGTTGAGCCGCTGCATGGTCGCCGCGTCGATGCGGCCGCCCAGTCCCTGCAGCGCCTGCACGAAGCGCGGCGCGCGCTGCGCCAGGTCGGCGCGGTACAGGAACACCGCGGCGTAGCGCGGGAAGTAATGCCTGTCGTCCTGCAGCACCAGCAGGTCGTGCGCGGGGATCTCGGCGTCGGTGCTGTACAGGTCGGTGAGGTCGATCGCGCCGCTGTCCAGCGCGCGGTAGGCGAGGTCGTGGTCCAGGCCGGTGGGCACCTGCGGCAGGCCGTAGGCGTCGCGCACGCCGGGCCAGCCGTCGGCACGCGAGACGAATTCGTTGCTCAGCCCGAACTTCAGCGCCGGATGTGCGGCCAGGTCGGACAGGCGCACGATGCCCAGCGCCTGCGCGCGTTGCCGGCGCATGCCGAACGCATAGGTGTTGTCGAAGCCCAGCGGCGCGCTCATCGCCAGCCCGCGTTGCGCCAGCGCCTGTCGCAGCGCGGCGTCGTCGGCGCCGGGCATGTGCAGCAGTTCAGCGGCCAGGGTGCCGGTGTACTCGGCGTAGGCGTCGATCGAACCCTGCTCCAGCGCGCGCCACAGGATGCGGGTACCGCCGAGCTGGCGCCGGTGCTCGACCTCGACGCCGGCCTGGCGCCCGGCGCCGGCGGCGATCTCGCCCAGCACCACCGCTTCGGTGAAGTTCTTGGAGCCGACCACGACCTTGGTGTCGGCGGCGGCCGCCGGCAGGCTCAGCAGACTGGCTGCTGCACCGAAGGCGAGCAGCGCGACCGCGCGCAAGTGCGCGCCCAGCGACGTCATCGCGCATCCTCCAGCGTGCGCTGCGCCTGCAGGAACTGGCCGACGAACGGATCGGCCGGCGCCTCCAGCAACTGGCGCGCGCTGCCTTCCTGCAGCACGCGGCCGCCGCGCATCAGTACCAGTGCGTCGCCCAGGTAGGCGGCTTCGGCGACGTCGTGGGTCACCAGCACCACGGTCTTTCCGAGCAGCGCGAACAGCTCGCGCATCTGCGTCTGCAGTTCGTGGCGCACGATCGGGTCGAGCGCGCCAAGCGGCTCGTCCAGCAGCAGGACCGGCGGATCCAGCAACAGCGCACGGATCAGCCCCACGCGCTGGCGCTGGCCGCCGGACAGCTCGGCCGGGTAGCGCGCCAGCAGCGCTTCCGGCAGCCGGCACAACTCGGCCAGCTCGTGCAGGCGCGCGGCGATGCGCGGTCGCGTCCAGCCCAGGGTGCGCGCCAGCAAGGCAGCATTATCGCGCGCGGTCAGGTGCGGGAAAAGCCCGCCTTCCTGGATCACGTAACCGATGCGCCGGCGCTGCGCCAGCAGGGTGGCGCGGCGCAGCGGTTCGCCCTGGAAGCGCACCTCGCCGCCATCCGGCCATTCCAGCCCCAGCAGCAGGCGCAGCACGCTGGACTTGCCGGCGCCGCTGGGGCCGATCAGCGCGGTGGTGCGGCCGGGGGCGATGCGGAGATCGACCCGGTCCAGCGCCAGCATGTCGCCGTAGCGGCGGGTGACCCGATGCAGTTCGAACATCGCCGCAGCATAGCCGCAGGCGGCGACCACGCCGCGCGAAGACGCGGCGCGCTCAGCGGGCGGCGTCGGTCAGCAGGTCCAGCGTCGGCTTGGGCCGGCTCAGGTCGTACATCAGGCCGAAATGCGCTTCCGCGCCCTGCTGGTCAGGCTGGTCGAGCAGTTCGTAGAGATTGATCTCGGCGACCACGTCGGCATAGTCGCTGTGCAATGTCTGCAGCAACTCCGCCACGCTGTCGTAGCAGGCGCCGTCGCCGGGGTAGCCGCCATCGGTGTTGCCGGTGTAGATCTCGGCGCAGTTGAGCTCGTTGACGTAGACCTTGGTGCCGTATTTCTGCGCAGCGGCGCGCACTTGTCCGAGATACAGGTCCATCCAATAGCCGCGCTCGCCGTGGAAGGCGTAGTAGTGGAAGCTGATGCGGTCGAAGTCGAAGCCGGCGGCCTTGGCTTGGTCGAGGAACCACAGCGAGCCGTTGCGGTCGCCCGGGCAGCGCGCGTTGGCCGAATGATCGTCGCTGTTGCAGGCGGTGATGTTGATGGTGAACTGCAGGCCGGCGCCCAGTTCGTCGGAGGCCTGCTTCATGCCGCGGTACATCGTGGTCATCGCCGCGATCCGCGCCGGCGCGGCGGCACGGTCCAGGTCCTGCTCGTTGCCGATTTCCCACACCTTGATGTCGTTGGCATAGCGGCGCGCCAGCGCGTAGCCGATCTCGCGCGACATCGGATACACCATCGGCCGCAGCGCGATGTTGTACTGGCGCGAGAGCTGCACCAACCGGTCGAGCACGGTGAAGTTGCGCGGGTCCACGTCGAACCGGTAGCTGCGCAGGTTGCGCTGGTCGAGCAGGCGGAACACCGCCTCGCTCTGGCTGAGCGGGTAGGCCTGGCGGCCGTCGTGGCCATTGACTCCGTACACGATGGCCGGTGCCGCGGCGACCGGGGGGGCGGCGGTGGCGAGGACGGCGGCGAACAACCACAGCAGCGGGCGCAGGATGGGCATGGGCAGGGTCCCAGCGGATCGGCACGGAGGAGGTGTGCGGGCAGCCTAGCAAGCCTGCGCAGCGGTCTGGCCGACAATCGTCCGGATTGGGGCGCGCGTCGCAGTCCGCAGCGCCGGGCTGGCCCGGCGTCGTTGCGCTGCTGCGCGGCGTTCCCGGCGTGTGCCGGTTCGGATCGGCTCGCCTTGCAGGGAGGCCGCGGTGATCGCCCTTCAGAACGCGACAGGGGCCTTGCGGCCCCTGTCGGTGTGCATCGTGTCGGCGCGGTGGATCAGCGCTGCATCTGCGAATTCGATTGTCCGGTGGCGGCGGACTTCTCGCCGGCGAACGGGTTGAGCTTGCGGATCATCCACGGGTACTTCGGCCAGTTGCCGGTCAGCCACGGATGCTGCGGATCGTTGAGTTCGAGCACGCGGCGCGCGTCGGCGGCCAGGGTCTTGTTGCCCAGGTGGGTGTAGGCATCGGCCAGCACCGCCACCGCGTCGTTCTGGTACGCGCTCTGTGGGTAGGTCTCGAGCAGGTAGGTGGCGCGCGAGGCGGCCGACACCCAGGCGTCGCGGCGCAGGTAGTACAGCGCGTTGTCCAACTCGTGCTGTGCGAACACGTTGCGCAGGGCGATCATGCGCGCACGCGCGTCGGCGGCGTAGCGGCTGTTCGGGTAGCGCTCGGCGACGGTGTTGAAGTCGGCGTAGGCCTGCTGCGGGGTGGACAGGTCGCGGCGGCTGGGATCCAGCGACCACACCCGGCGCAGGAACACCGTGTCGCGGTTGGAGTTGGACAGCCCGCGCAGGTAATACATGTAGGCGATGTTGCGCTGGGTCGGGTAGGTGCGGATGAAGCGGTCGATGGTCGACACCGCGTCGTCGTGCTTGCCGGCCTTGTACTGGGCGTAGGCGCTCTCGATCATCGCCTGCTCGGTGTAGTTGCCGTACGGGTACTGCGCGATCAGCCGCTTGAAGCTGCTCTCGGCGCCGGCCCAGTTGCCGGTCTCCATCTGCCCGTGCGCCTTCTGGTAGAGCTGCTCCACCGGCATGCCTTCTTCGGGGTTCTTCTTCTGACGGTGGCAACCCGTCGCCACGACCAGCGTGACCAGCAGCAGGGCGATGAAACGGACGTGCGCGGACAGCGGGACGGAGCGTCGGATCATGGGTTCGGGCGCGGCAGGGCAGGAATACGAAGGGGCGATGATAGCCTAGTGGCCTGTCCTGCGACTGACTACGGCCGCCGCGACCCTCCTTTTCCGACCCAAGCCGTGCCCCTGCCATGCCCCATACCCCCCCGGATCTGCCCGAGGACGCCGTCAGCGACGGCCCGCGCCAGGCGCGCGTCCCCGATCACGCCGCCGGCCGCCGCTTCGATGCGGTGCTGGCCGAACTGTTCCCCGAATACTCGCGCTCGCGCCTGGCCGAATGGATCAAATCCGGCGACGCCCTGCTCGACGGCGCCCCGGCACGGCCGCGCGATGCGCTGCGCGGCGGCGAGATCGCCAGCCTGCACGCGGTGCTGGACACCCAGACCCACGCCCTGCCCGAGGACATCCCGCTGGAGGTGCTGTACGAGGACGACCAGGTCATCGTGCTGAACAAGCCGGCCGGGCTGGTGGTGCACCCGGGCGCCGGCAACCCCAGCGGCACCCTGGTCAACGCCTTGCTGTACCGCGACCCGGGGCTGTCGGCGCTGCCGCGCGCCGGCATCGTGCACCGCCTGGACAAGGACACCAGCGGCGCCATGGTGGTGGCGCGGACCCTGCAGGCGCATACCTCGCTGGTGGCGCAGCTGTCCGCGCGCGACGTGCACCGGCAGTACCTGGCGGTGGTGGTCGGTGCCCTGGTCTCCGGCGGCACCGCCAACGCGCCGATCGACCGCCATCCGCGCGACCGCCTGCGCATGGCGGTGCGCGAGGACGGCCGCGACGCGGTCACCCACTACCGGCTGCGCGAACGCTTCCGCGCCCACACGGCCCTGGAATGCCGCCTGGAGACCGGCCGCACCCACCAGATCCGCGTGCACATGGCGCACCTCAAGCACCCGATCGTCGGCGACCCGCTGTACGGCGGCCCGCTGAAGCTGCCCAAAGGTGCCAGCGAGGAACTGATCGCCGAACTACGCGGCTTCAAGCGCCAGGCGCTGCATGCCGAGACCCTGGAGTTCAAACACCCGCTGAGCGGCGAGCCGGTCCGCGCCATCGCGGCGGTGCCCGCCGATCTGCAGCAACTGATGGCCGCCCTGCGCGTGGATGCGCAGGCGGCCGCCGAGCGGGCGCGGCGCTGAGCATGGCCAGGTTGCCGGTCTCCCGCGCCGTAGCGCGTGGCTCCGTCTCGTGCTGCGGCCTGGGACGCCAGACTGCCGGCATGGCGCCCGGTGTCGGCCGAGGGCGTTGCCGATGAGCGACGTCGCCTTGCAGGCCGACTGGCCGGCCCCGCCGCGCGTCCATGCCCTGACCACGCTGCGCCATGGCGCCGGCGCCTCGCTGCCGCCGTTCGACCGCTTCAACCTGGGCAACCGCAGCGCCGCCGACGGCGACGACCCGGCCACGGTGCAGCGCAACCGCGACGAACTGGCCGCGCGGCTGGCGTTGCCGACGCCGCCGCATTGGCTGCGGCAGGTGCACGGCGTGCAGGTGCTGCGCTTCGACGCGCCGCCCCGCGGGACCGGCATCGACGCCGAGCCGACCGCCGATGCCGCGGTCACCGCCGAACCGGGGGTGGTGCTGGCGATCCTGACCGCCGACTGCCTGCCGGTGGTGTTCGCCGCCCGCGACGGCAGCGAGGTCGGCGCCGCGCATGCCGGCTGGCAGGGGCTGGCCGGCGGCGTGCTCGAGGCCACCATCGCCGCGCTGCGCACGGCGCCAGCGCAATTGCAGGCCTGGCTGGGGCCGGCGGCCGGACCGCAGCACTACGAAATCGGCGTCGAGGTGCGCGAGGCGTTCCTGCGCCACGATCCGGCCGCCGCGGCCGCGTTCGTCGCCACCCGACCCGGTCATTGGCTGGTGGATCTGTACGCGCTGGCGCGGCAGCGCCTGGTCGCGGCCGGCATGGTGCCGGAGCAGATCCACGGCGGCGGGCTGTGCACCATCGCCGATGCGCAGCGCTTCTACTCCTATCGGCGCGACCGTCGCAGCGGACGCATGGCCACCCTGGCGTGGATCGCGCCCTGACACCGCCGCTGTTCGCGCAGGTGCTGGGACCGGCGTTCGCGCAATTGCCGCCGGTGCTGCGCGAACTGCACACGCCCTCGTCGCAGTCGCGCTATGTCGGCCAGGCGATGGTGCAGCGCGGTCGCCATCCGCTGTTGCCGCTGTGCGCGTGGCTGGTGCGGCTGCCGCGCACCGGGCCGGCGACGCCGGTGGAGGTGGTGTTCCGCGCCGATGCCCGCGGCGAGCGCTGGGAGCGCCGGTTCGGCACGCATGCCATGCCGTCCCGGCTATGGCTGCACCGCGGCCGGCTGCGCGAGCGCCTGGGCGCGGTGGTCTTCGAATTCGCCTTGCGGGTCGACGGTGCCGGCATCGAATGGCGCGCGGCGCGCGCCTGGGCCTTCGGCGTGCTGCCGCTGCCGCGACGCTGGCTGGCCGGCGTGCACTGCCGCGAAGACCAGCGCGACGGCCGCTACGCGTTCGTGATTGCGGTGACGCTGCCGTGGATCGGCCCGTTCATCCGCTACGAGGGCTGGCTTGCGCCGGCCTGAGCCGCCACCGGGTGCGGCGCCTGAGGCGTCGGAAGACACGGCCATCGTCGTGTTCGATGGGGTATGCGCGCTGTGCAGCCATTGGGTGCGGTTCCTGCTGCGCTTCGATCGCCGCGGCCGCTACCGCTTCGCGGCGATGCAGTCGCCGCGCGGCAGCGCGCTGTTGCGCGAGCATGGCCTGGATCCGGCCGATCCGCTGTCGTTCCTGCTGCTGACACGGCACGGTGCCTTGACCGATTCGGACGCGGCGATCGCGGTGATCGCCGGGCTTGGCGGCGTGTGGCGCAGCGTCGCGTTGCTGCGCCTGCTGCCGCGTCGCTGGCGCGATGCCGGCTACCGCGTGCTGGCGCGCAACCGCCATCGCTGGTTCGGCACGACTGCACAGTGTTTCCTGCCGGAACCGCAACAGCGCGCGCGCTTCCTGGACTGAGCCTCGCGCGGACCGGCTCAGCCGGCGCCGCGCGCGAACGGCACCACCTTGCCGTCGCTGCCGCCGGCGCGGCCGCTGTCGATCCGGAACACCGCAACCGCTGCAGCCAGCCCGCCAGCCTGTTCCTCCATGCTGCGCGCGGCGGCGGTGGCTTCCTCGACCAGGGCGGCGTTGCGCTGGGTCACCTCGTCCAGTTGCGCCACGGTGCGGTTGACCTGTTCGATGCCGCTGGACTGCTCGCCGCTGGCGGCGCTGATTTCGCCGATCAGGCCGGTGACACGCTGCACAGAACCGACGATCTCGTGCATGGTGGCACCGGCGCGGTTGACCAGTTCGGCGCCTTCGCCGACGGTGCGTGTGGAGGCCTCGATCAGCTCCTTGATCTCCTTGGCCGCATCGGCCGAGCGCTGCGCCAGCGAGCGCACTTCCGAGGCGACCACGGCGAACCCGCGGCCCTGTTCGCCGGCGCGCGCGGCTTCGACCGCCGCGTTGAGCGCCAGGATGTTGGTCTGGAAAGCGATGCCGTCGATCACCCCGATGATCTCGCCGATGCGCTGCGAAGACGTGCTGATCGCGCGCATCGTCGCCACCACGTCGTCCATCACCTTGCCGCCGGAACGGGCGACCTCGCCGGTGTTCTGCACCAGGCCATTGGCCTGCTGGGCGTTGTCGGCGTTCTGCTTCACCGCCGAGGTCAACTCTTCCATCGAGCTGGCGGTCTCCTCCAGGCTCGC
This sequence comes from Xanthomonas sp. NCPPB 3174, assembly GCF_056725205.1. Classification (NCBI taxonomy): domain Bacteria; kingdom Pseudomonadati; phylum Pseudomonadota; class Gammaproteobacteria; order Lysobacterales; family Lysobacteraceae; genus Xanthomonas; species Xanthomonas sp. NCPPB 3174. The sequence continues at coordinate 1,302,326 of NZ_CM161517.1, forward strand.
CGCCTGCTGCTCGGTGCGGTCGGACAGGTCGGTGTTGCCCGCGGCGATCTCCGAGGCGGCGCGGCGGATCGTTTCGGCCGAGTCCTGGATGCCGACGATGATCTCGGTGAGCTTGGCGACGGTGCGATTGGTGTCCTCGCGCAACCGCGCGAACACGCCCTGCGCCTGGCCATCGACGCGGTGGGTGAGGTCGCCTTCGGCCAGTGCCGCCAGCGCCCCGGCCAGTTGCGCCAGGTTGCTCTCCACTCCATCGGCGATGCGGTTGACGCCCTCGGCCAGCGACTTGAGGACGCCGTCCATCGCCGCGGTCTCGATGCGCTGGCTGAAATCGCCGTGCGCGGCGGCTTCGATCACCGTGGCCAGCGCTTGTTCTGCGTTGACCTGCGCGGTCACTTCCTCCCATTGCGCGATGGTGCCCAGGCGGCGGCCGTCGGCGCCGTCGATCGGGCTGTACACGAAATCGATCTGGCGGCCGAAGAACGGCGCGCGCACGCGCTTGGAGCCGGTCAGTGCGCGCATGCGGTCGATCGCCGCCTGGCTGTCCGGATAGATATCGCCGATGCTGCCGCCGACGAACTGTTCGGCGCGGAATTCCGGGCGGAAGCGCTGCACGTCCGATTCGATGGTCTTCAACATCTGCAGCAGCTTGCGGTTGGCGAAATGCACGCGGCCATCGTCGTCGGCGATGCGCACCATGGTGTCCAGGTCGTCCAGCGCCTGGATCACGAAGCGGCCATGCTGCAGCTCTGCTTCGGTCTGCGCCTGGCGCGCGGCCAGCGCCTGTTGTGCGTGCTGCAGCGCGCGCAGCAGGGCGACTTCGTCCGCGTCGCCGGCCAGTTCCACCCGTTGCGCGAAGCGGCCTTCGCCCAGCGCCTGCAGCGCCTGCGTGGCCTGCTCCAGGGCGCGCGGTGCGCTGCGCCTGCCGAGCCAGGCCAGCGCCGCGGCCACCGCCACGGCGATCAGCAGGGCCGGCAGCAAACGCGGTAGCGCCGATCCGGTTGCACCGACCGTGCGGCCGACGTGCAGCGCATAGCCGGCCAGCGCCAGCAGGAGCAGCGCATGGAAAAGGGCCAGCAGCGTCGAACGGGAGCGCAGCCACGAGGCTGTGGTGGAGCGGGGAACGGCGGATGGCGAGGGCATGGTCTGCACCGGCTGGGAAACAACGGGCATCGCCGCGAGGGCGAGGCGGTCGCGCGGGGGCTTATCCAGTATCGGCGCATCACCACGCTGGCTTGATCGCCTGCACCTGCCGTTCGTCGGAAACTTTACATGGCCTGAACGCCCATGGAGGTCTGCACGGGGAGTTCTGACGTGCTGCATCGCAGCAGGGCAAGCGGCGGAGGCCCCTGTGGTGGGCGCTGGGGCGCTCCGCGGTCTTCCTGGCTGGCGCCCATCGCCGCCGCCGGCCACCCGCCATGGCCGCAGGCGGCCGGTGGCGGGTGGTGCGCGGTGGCGGTTACTTCGCCGGCGCCGCCGCGTCCGGCAAGGTCCAGGCGATCACGCTGTCGCCGGTCTTGGTGTCCATGCGGTCGTGGCCGCCGATCGCAGCGACGATGTACTGCTTGCCGCCGACGGTGTAGCTCAGCGGCGCGGCCTGCGGGCCGGCCGGCACGCGCACTTCCCACAGCAGCTTGCCGGTCTGGGTGTCGTAGCCGCGCAGGAAGTTGTCCAGCGCCGCACCGATGAAGGTTACGCCGCCGGCGGTGGCCAGCGAGCCGCTGTTGTTGGGCGTGCCCAGTTCGAACTTCATCTTCGACGGGATGCCCATCGGGCCCTGGTCGTAGCCGGTGCCCAGCGGACGCCGCCAGATCACCTGCTGGGTGCGCAGGTCCACGCCGGAGATGTAGCCCCACGGCGGCGCCACGCACGGCGTGTTGAGCGGCGACATCCACGGTTCCTTGCGCGCGCCGTAGGGCAGGCCTTCCTGGGCCATGTAACCGGGCGTCCTGCTCTTGCCGTTGAACACCGACACCACGCCCAGCGACTGCATTTCCTGCCGCGGGTACACGTGTTCGGTGTAGGGCAGGCGATTGCTGTTCATCACCATGATGCCGCGCTGCAGGTCCACCGACACGCCGCCCCAGTTGATGCCGCCGTGGTTGCCGGTGAAGGCCAGCGAGCCGCCCAGGCTGGGCGGGGTGAACATGCCTTCGTAGCGCAGCCGCTTGAACTGGATGCGGCAAACCAGTTGGTCGAACGGGGTGATGCCCCAGGCGTCGGATTCGACCAGGGTCTCGTACTCGTGGCTGGGCGCGCCGACGGTGTTGGGCATGCCCGGGGACACCGGTTGGGTCCTGGCGGTCCAGTCGCCGTGGTCGGTGCCCTGCGGCACCGGCTTCTGCTCCACCGGCATGATCGGTGCGCCGGTTTCGCGGTCGAGCACGAACACCTGGCCGGACTTGGTGGCCTGGATCACCGCCGGGCGGGTGCCGCCGCCGGGCACCGGGAAATCCACCAGGTTCGGCTGCGGGCCGATGTCGTAATCCCACAGATCGTGATTGACCGTGCGGAAATGCCAGCGTTCCTTGCCGGTGGCCGCATCCAGCGCGACCAGCGAGGCGGTGTACTCCTCTTCCTGCGGCGTACGTTGCTTGCCGAAGAAGTCGCCGGAGGCGTTGCCGGTGGGCAGGTAGACCAGGCCCAACTGGTCGTCGGCGGCCATCAGCGACCACACGTTCGGGGTGGAGCGGGTGTAGGTCTGGCCGGCCGGCGGGGCCGCAGCGATCGCCGGGTTGCCCAGGTCCCAGGCCCAGCGCAGTTGCCCGCTGACCGCGTCGAAGGCGCGCACCACGCCGGACGGCGCATCGCGCTCCTGGCCGTCGCGGACCTGGCCGGTGGGCTGGATCACCACGCCGCGCATCACCACCGGCGGCGAGGTCGGGCCGACGTAGCCGGGCTTGGTGTTGCCGGTGTCCTTGTTCAGATCAACATAGCCATGCGTGCCGAAGCTCTCGCACAGTTTGCCGGTCAGGGCGTCGAGCGCGCCCAGGCGGCCGTCGACCATCGGCCAGAAGATGCGCTTGGCGCATTCGGCGACCGGCGTGGTGGCCTCGAAGTACGACACACCGCGGCAGGTGGTGGCGGCGACGCCGGCCATGGCCTTGGGATCGGTGTGCGGATCGAAGCGCCAGCGCTCCTTGCCGGTGGTGGCCTCCACGGCGATCACCTTCTGCGTGGGCGTGCAGATGTAGACCAGGTCGCCGACCTTCAGCGGGGTGTTCTGGAACGCGTAGCCGAGCTTGGAGCCGGCCGGCTTGAGGTCGCCGGTGTGGAATTCCCAGGCGATCTTCAGATCCTTGACGTTGTCCGGGGTGATCTGCGCACCCGGGCTGTAGTGGTTGGACAGGTTGGAGCCGGCGTAGGCGGTCCAGTTGCCGGCGTCGTGGTTGCCGGCGACGTTGCCGTCGGGGCTGTCCACCGTGGCGCGGCTGAAGGCGGTCTGCGGGCGCTGCGCGGCCAGGCTGGGGTCGGCCAGTTCCACCGTGCGCGGGAACAGCAGTGGCACGAACACCAGCGCCGCGCCGAGCACCGGCAGCACGCCGGCGACCAGCAGGTAGCCGATGCCGGAGACGGGCGCCAAACGCCAACGTGCGACCTTCCAGAACGGCAACAGCAAAAGGCCGAGCACCGAGATCATCGCCAGGCGCGGGATCAGTGCCCAGCCGTCGAGGCCGACCTCGGCCAGGGCCCAGGCGATGGTCGCGGCGAGGGTGACGCCGAACAGCCACAGGCCGACGCTGCGGCCCAGTGCGAGCAGCAGGCCGGATACAGCCAGCGCCACGCCGGCGAGCAGGTAGTACCAGGAACCGCCGACGGCAACGAGTTGCCCGCCCATGACGGCGAGCGCGACGCCGATCGCGGCGATGAGGACGGCATAGCCGGCGAACAGCCAGCGGCCGGCATTCGGTGGGGAAGAAACGGTCATGAGCGGAACATCCGACGAGGATCCCTGCGCGTGGCGCGAACGGCGGCGGTGCAGGCGATCGTGGGGGGAGAGGCGGGAGCGGGGCCGCAAGCGCGGCGTGCATCGCGAAGCAGCGGCCGCGCTGCGGTGGTCTGGCAAGCAGAGAAACCGGCGCGGCGCGTGATGGCTATTTTAGGCGACGCAGGTGGTCGGGCCGTGACGGAACACGGAACACTGCGTCATGCCGTGCCATGGCGGGCGCCGCATGGCGTGCAAGGTCGGATCGCGCGGCGCGCAGGCGATGCGCGCCGCGTCACGTCGCGCGACGCGCGCGCTGCCGCTAGCGCACGCTCTCCAGCGCCTGCAGATAGCGCTGGCGCCACGCATTGATGTCGTGCTTGCGCAGGTGATCCATCATCGCCTGCCAGCGTTCGATGCGCTTGGGCTTGGGCAGCGATGCGCCGGTGGCGATGGCATCGGCCACGCCGTCCAGGTCGTGCGGATTGACCAGCAGCGCTTCCTTCAGTTCGTCGGCGGCGCCGGCCAGCAGCGACAGCACCAGCACGCCGGGATTCTCCGGGTCCTGCGCGGCCACGTATTCCTTGGCCACCAGGTTCATGCCGTCGCGCAGCGGCGTCACCAGGCCGACCTGCGCGGCGCGGTAGAAACCGGTGAGCGTGGCGTGGGTGAAGTTGCGGTTGACGTAGCGCAGCGGGGTCCAGTCCGGCTCGGCATGGCCGCCGTTGATGTGCCCGGCGATCTGCTCGAGCTGGTTGCGCAGCTGCTTGTACTCGGTGACGTCGCCGCGCGAGACCGGCGCGATCTGCAGATAGGTGAGGCTGCCGCGCTGGTCCGCATGCCGCTCCAGGTAGCGCTCGAAGCCGAGGAAGCGTTCCGGCAGGCCCTTGGAGTAGTCCAGGCGGTCCACGCCGATCGCCAGTTGGCGATCGCGCAGGCTGCTGCGCAGATCGCGCACCGCCGGCTTGGACATCGCCGCGCGCGCCTGCTGCGCGATCAATTCGGTGTCGATGCCGATCGGGAACATGGCCGCGCGGAACCGGCGCCCGCCCGGCGCTTCCAGCACGCCGTCCTTGATCACCTTGCCGCCGCCGAACAGGCGCACGTAGGCCTGGAAGCGGTCGACGTCGCGGCGGGTCTGGAAGCCGATCAGGTCGTAGGCATAGAAGCCGGAGAACAGCCGCGCGTGGTCCGGCAGCGCCTGGATCAGGTCGGCCGAGGGGAACGGCACGTGCAGGAAGAAGCCGATACGGCAGCCGATGCCGCGCTCGCGCAGCAGCGAGGCCAGCGGAATCAGGTGGTAGTCGTGGATCCACACCGTGTCGTCCTCGCGCAGCATCGGCGCGAGCTTGTCGGCGAACATGGCGTTGACCCGGCGATAGCCCTCGCGCGTGGCGCGGTCGTAGTCGACCAGGTCCAGGCGGAAGTGCAGCAGCGGCCACAGCGTGCGATTGGCGAAGCCGTTGTAGTACGCGTCCAGGTCGGCGCGATTCAGATCCATGGTGACGAAGCGGATATCGCCCTGGGTCTGTTCGTGCATCGCGCCGCTGTCGCCGCGCACGGTCTTGCCGCTCCAGCCGAACCAGACGCCGCCGCGCTCCTTCAGCGCCGCCAGCAAGCCCACCGCCAGGCCGCCGGCGCGGTTCTCGCCGGGCAAGGCCACACGGTTGGATACCACCACCAATCTGCTCATGATGCCTCCTGCCAACTGCGCGACAAGCGCATGGCGGCGATGATCAGGCCGACATGCGAATAGGTCTGCGGGAAATTGCCCCAGGCTTCGCCGTTGTCGAAGGCCAGATCCTCCGACAGCAGGCCCAGGTGATTGCGCCGGGCGAGGATGCGCTCGAACAGCTCGCGCGCCTCCTCCTTGCGGCCGATCGCGGCCAGGGCGTCGATGTACCAGAACGTGCAGATGGTGAAGCTGGTCTCCGGTTCGCCGAAATCGTCCGGCGCCACGTAGCGGTACAGCGCATCGCCATGCTTGAGATCGCGGCCGATCGCCTCGACGGTGGCGATGAAACGCGGATCGTCCGGGGCGATGAACCCGATGTCGGCCAGCAACAGCAACGAGGCGTCCAGCCGGTGGCCATTGAAGGTGTCGGTGAAGTGCCCCAGCTCCGTGCTCCAGGCCTCGGCGAGCACGCGCGCGTGGATGCGGTCGGCGCGCTCGCGCCAGTACAGCACGCGGTCTTCCAGGCCCAGCCGCGCGGCGATCTTGGCCAGCCGGTCGCAGGCGGCCCAGCACATCGCGCTGGTGTAGGTATGCACCTCGGCGCGGCCGCGGAATTCCCACAGGCCGGCGTCGGGCACGTCATGCAGTTCGAACGCGCGCTCGCCCAGCGGTTCCAGGCGCAGGAACGTGTGCGTGTCGCCGGGATCCTTCAGGCGCAGATCGAAGAACAACTGCGTGGAGGCGAGCACCACGCTGCCGTACACGTCGTGCTGCTTCTGGATCCAGGCCAGGTTGCCGCGCCGCACCGGGCCCATGCCGCGGTAGCCGGCCAGCGATTCGACCTCGTGTTCCTCCAGCGCCGCCTCGAAGCCGATGCCGTACAGCGGCTGCAGGCTGCCGTCGGTGGTGGCGATGTTGAAGATGTAGCCGAGGAACTGCTCCATGGTGCGGGTGGCGCCGAGCCGGTTCAGCGCGCGCACCACGAAGGCGGCATCGCGCAGCCAGCAGTAGCGGTAGTCCCAGTTGCGCGGGGTGTCCGGCGCTTCCGGAATGGAGGTGGTCATCGCCGCGATGATCGCGCCGCTGTCTTCGTACTGGCACAGCTTCAGGGTGATCGCGCTGCGGATCACCGCGTCCTGCCAGTCCAGCGGCACCGACAGGTAGCGCACCCACTCGCGCCAGTATTCCTCGGTGCGTTCCTGCGCTTCCTGGATGTAGCCGGTCAGCGAGCGGGTCAGCGACTCGTCCACGCCCAGCATCAGGTTGACCGGATGGTTGAGCACGAACGGCAGTTCTTCGCGGATGAAGCGCACCGGCACGTCGGTGGTCAGGCGCAGGGTGAAATCCGGCAGCAGCCAGCGCACGTGGTTGCTGCCCCAGGTGCTCTCCGGCTGTCGCGCGCCCCAGTCGGCCAGCGGCCGCGCACGCACGCGGATGCGCGGGTTGCCGGCCAGCGGCCGTACCTGGCGGATGATGCTCACCGGCCGGTAGAAGCGGCCGTGGTTGCGCCAGCGCGGCGCGAAGTCGATCACCTCCACCGCGCCGCCGTGGGCGTCGCGCAACACCGTGCGCAGGATCGCGGTGTTGGCCAGGTAGTGCTGGTCGCTGTCGACGAAGTCTTCCAGCTCGATGCTGAAATCGCCGCCGGGATGCGCGCGCGGGGACAGCAGCGCGCAGAACGCCGGGTCGCCGTCGAAGGCCGGCAGGCAGCTCCACACCACGCTGGCCCGTTTGTCGATCAGGGCGCCGAAGCTGCCGTTGCCGATGACGCCGAGGTCGAGATTGGGGGAACTCATGGAGCGGACGGGTCCTTGTGCGGAAACAGTGGGGGAAAGGGCCACGGGGCGCGGACGGACGGGCGTTGCGGCGGCCTCATCCGGCGTTATCGCGCAGCCAGGCGTGTACGCCGCGTGGATCGGGCAGCGCATAGGTGGCGACGCTGTCGGCGCGGCTGCCGACCAGCACGCTCCAGCCACCGGCCTGGTTGGCCGCGGCGAAGCCGAATTCGTCGGTGAGATCGTCGCCGACGAACACCGGGCGGCGCCCGCGGAACGGCGGCTGCTGCAGCAGCGTGGTCAGCGCCACGCCCTTGTCGCTTCCTTCGGGCACGAACTCGACCACGTGGTCGCCGGGCTGCAGGCGGTAGCCGGGCAGGTCGCCGAGCTGTTCGCTGGCGAACGCCAGGACCGCCTCCGCGGCGCTCGGCGCGGCCCGCCAATGCAGGGCCATGCTGGCGCCCTTGTCTTCGACCAGCACGCCCGGATGCGCCTGGCGCAAATGTGCGGCGCGCGCATGCAGCGCATGGAGAAAGTCGGAGGTATCGGCGGGCATCGCCGCCTGCGCGTCGGCGTCGCTGCGCAGCTCGTGGCCGTGCAGCCCGGCGGCGGGCAGTCGCAGCGGCGCGAACAAGGCGTCCAGCTGCGTCAGCGGACGTCCGCTGACCAGCGCCACCGCGCCACTGAGGCGCTGGTGCAGGCGGTCGATCGCCTCACGCACCTCGGGCAGCAACTGCACCTGGTCGGGGCGTTCGGCAAAGGCGATGAGGGTGCCGTCCACGTCCAGGAACAATGCGCAGGCATCGTCCAGACGCGGCGGCGGCGGTCGGAGGGGGAGCGCGTCTGCCATTCCGCCATGATGAACGGGGTGGCGTTAGCGTCAGGTGGATTGGGGCGGGAATTCGGGAGTGGGGATTGGGGATTCGTAAAAGCGGGCGTCCAGCGGCTGCGGCTGTCTGCAGATGACGGGATTGGAGATTCGGGATTCGGGATCGGGTGGCGCTTCACGAGTGCCGACGCACCGCTTTTGCGAATCCCCAATCCCCACTCCCGAATCCCCGCCCTCTGCAGATGCCGGGATTGGGGAATGGAGATTCGGGATTGGGTAGCGCTCCACGAGTGCCGACGCACCGCTTCTACGAATCCCCAATCCCGACTCCCGAATCCCGGCCCTCTGCAGATGCCGGGATTGGGGAATGGAGATTCGGGATTGGGTAGCGCTCCACGAGTGCCGACGCACCGCTTCTACGAATCCCGAATCCCGGCTCCCCAATCCCGGCTGTTTTTGCGAATCCCCAATCCCGAATCCCCAATCCCGGCCCCTCCGTCAGAAGGTGTACCGCACCCGCCCATAGTAGTAAGCGCCATTGCTGCCGATCGGCGAGAGCACGTCGTAGGGCAGGTTGCCGAAGTAGGCGATGTCCGGCTTGGAGCGGTCGGCGTAGGCGTCGGTGAGGTTCTGTCCGCCCACCGCCACGCTCCACTGCGGGGTGAGGTGGTATTCGACCTCGGCGTCGAGTTGCCACTTGGCGCTGTAGGTCTGCTCCGGGGCGAAGCCGCCGCCGAAGTCGAACACGCGGGTGGCGCTGCCGTAGCGGGTGACGCGGGTCTGCAGCGACCAACGTGCGTCGCTCCAGTTTGCCGCTAGTTGCGCGCGGGTGCGCGGCGTCGCCTCGGTCAGGGTGTTGCGCTCTTCCACGCCGAACAGCACGTAGTCCGGATTCAGCGCCAGCAACTGCGCCGGCGTGGCCACCACGTTCTCCAGCTCGGTCTTGGCGTAGCTCCAGGTGCCGGTCAGCTGCAGTTGGCCCTGGCCCAGCGCCTGCCGCCAGTTGCTGACCAGTTCGGCGCCGCGGGTGCGGGTGTCGGCGGCGTTGACGAAGAAGCTGGCGCTCTGCAGGCCGGTGATGCCGAAGCGCTGCGCGACGAAGTCGGTCAGGGCGTCGCCGTCGATGCTTTCCGACAGCGCGATGCGCTTGTCGATGTCGATCTGGAACAGGTCCAGCGACAGGTCGAAGTGGCTGCCGACGCGGCTGGTGAAGCCCAGGCTGTAGTTGCGCGACTTCTCCGGCTGCAGCGTGCGCGCGCCCAGCGCCTGCGCGATCGGGTTGTCGACCGAGAGCAGGCGGCCCTGCAGCAGCTGGCCGTTGGCGTTGTAGCCGGTGGAGCTGGCTTCGTAGCCGATCTGGCTCAGCGACGGCGCGCGGAAGTTGTTGGAGATCGCGCCGCGCAGGGCGAACGCCGGGACGAACTCGTAGCGCGCGGCCAGCTTGCCGGTCAGTTCGCCGCCGAAGTCCTGGTAGTGCTCGTAGCGCGCGGCCAGGTCGGTGGAGAGCTTGTCGCCGAACTGGCTGGACACGCTGGCGTAGAGGCTGGCGACGTTGCGCGACAGGTCGGCCGCGTCCTGCGGGGTCAGGCCGCCGCCGGCCTGGGCGCCGGTGGGCCGATCGGTGTAGGGGCCGGCGGCGTAGCTGGCCGGGTCGCCCGGACGGGTGCGGTAGTGCTCGCGGCGCAGTTCCACGCCGGTGCCCACGGTGTGGGTGGCGCCGGCGGCGTCGAAGCTGCGGCTCAGGTCGAGGTTGGCCACGCCTTGCTCGAACGCGTAGTCGCCGGTCTTGAAGCGGGTCGGGCTGCCCGGGCCCAGCGAGGCGTTGAGCGAGTGCTTGAGTCGGTAGGTGAAGTCGTTGCGGCCGTAGTCGAGGCTGGCGTCGTAGGCCCATTCGCCCCACTGACCGCGCGCGCCGAGCACCGCCTGCAGATCGCGGTTCTCGCCCAGCGACACCGGGCGGTAGCCCTGCGGATACACCTGGGTCCAGTTGGCGGCGCCGTCGGGGTAGCGGAAGTAGTTGTCGCCCTGGGTGTCGCGCTGGTTGTAGGTGCCGAAGGCGTAGACCTCACTGCTCTGGCCGAACGGCAGCTTGCCGTTGAGCCAGGCGTTGAGGTCCTTGCTGGCGCCGTCGCCGAGCGCGTAGTTGCGCTTGCCGGCCAGGGCCAGGTTGGCCGGGGTCTGTTCCTCGAACGAGGGGATCTGGTCGAAGCCGGCGCGGTTGGTGGCTTCGTGGTTCTTCAGTTCCAGGCCGACCTTGAAGAAGCCGCCGTCCTCGCCAAGGCGAGTGCCGACCTTGCCGCTGGCATAGCCGGTCTGGCCGTCGGTGAGGGTGCGGTGGATCGGCTTGACGTCGGTGTGGTTGGCGCCGTAGCTGGCCTCCAGCGCACCGCTGTCCGGGTCGTCGTCGAGGATCACGTTGATCACCCCGGCCACCGCGTCGGAGCCGTACTGCGCACCGGCGCCGTCGCGCAGCACCTCGATGCGCTTGATCGCGCTGATCGGGATGGCGTTGAAGTCCACCGGCGTGGTGCCTTTGCCGATCTTGCTGTCGGTGTTGACCAGCGCCGAGGTGTGGCGGCGCTTGCCGTTGACCAGCACCAGCACCTGGTCGGGCGAGAGCCCGCGCAGCTGCGCGGCGCGCACGTGGTCGGCGCCGCCGGAGTTGGACTGGCGCGGGAAATTGAAGGAGGGCAGCAGCGCCTGCAGCGCGCTGCCGAGTTCGCCGTTGACCACGCCGGCCTTGCGGATGTCCTCGGCGCTGAGCACGTCCACCGGGGCGGTGGATTCGAGCACGGTACGGCCGCTGGCGCGGGTGCCTGTGACGATCACCGTGTCCAGATTGGTCGTGGTGGCCGGGGCGGCGTCCTGGGCGAAGGCGGGGGCCGCCAGGGCCAGGGCGATGGCAAGGCTCAACGGCCTGACGAACGGGGACGACATGGGGGCTCTCTCCTGAAACGATGACCATCAAGACCGGCCGCGCCGGCCATGGCGGCGACTGGGGTCGGTAAAGGTTGCTGCATCCATCCGGATGAAGCGATATATTAGCTCGACGTTAAGGCGATGTGCGAGCCGCGTGTTCGGTGCGCTCGGGCATGAGCTCATGCCCGGCGGTTATCCGGCCCGGTCCGCACCTGGCCTACGATCGTGTGTTGCCTGCCCCTTCCGACCGAGACCTTGCCGATGCTGCTGCGTGCCCCGTTGATCGCCGTTCTCCTGGCCCTGAGCGCTTGCGCCAGCGTCGCCCCGTCTGCGCCCACCGCGCCGAGCAAGGTCAGCGCGACCATGCAGGGCGATGCGGCGCGGCCGGCGCAGGCCAGCGGCTGGGTGCGCAGCGAGCTGTATTTCGGCGTGGGCGAGGAGAGCGGCCCGGCCGACCGCCCGCAGGCCGAGCCGATCAGCGAGGCGCGCTGGCGCGCGTTCCTGGACAAGGAAGTGACGCCGCGCTTTCCCGATGGCCTGACCGTGTTCGATGCCTACGGCCAGTGGCTGTTCCGCGGCGCCAAGGAGCCGAACCGACTCAACACCAAGGTGCTGGTGATCCTGCACGAGGACACCCCGCAGCGCCGCGCCGACATCGAGGCCATCCGGCTGGCGTGGAAGCAGGCCACCGGGCACCAGTCGGTGCTGTGGGCGCGGCAGGCGGTGGAGGTGTCGTTTTGACGGCGGGGATTGGGGAGTGGGGATGACCAGCCGTTCGGCTGTGGAAAGCCGGGATTCGCAAAGGCGGGGTGCTGCGGTGACGGTGGGGGCGTTTGTGATCCGGCCGGGGGAGTTGGACGATCCGGCCGTGCGCGCGCTGCTGGAGTACCACCTGCAGCAGATGCACGCGCAATCGCCCCCGGGCAGTGTGTATGCGCTGGATCTGTCCGGTCTGCGGCGCGCCGACGTGCGCCTGTGGAGCGTGTGGCGCGACGACGCGCTGGCCGCGGTCGGTGCGCTGCGCGTGCTGGACGATGGCGGTGGCGAGCTGAAGTCGATGCGCACGCATCCGGCGTTCCTGCGCCAGGGCGCGGCCGCGGCGCTGCTCGACCACCTGATCGCGCTCGCCCGCGCCGAAGGCCTGCAACGGCTGAGCCTGGAGACCGGCAGCGGCGCGGCGTTCGCGCCGGCGCTGGCCCTGTATCGCCGGCGCGGCTTCCGCGACGGGCCGGCGTTCGGCGATTACGTGCCCAGCGCGTTCAACCAGTTCCTGCATCTGCCGCTGTCGCCCTAGCGGCGCGCCGCCGCCGGAAAACGGCATCCTGCGCGTGCACCGATCCGTCGGTGCCGCTTGCCCTTACCATCCCTCGACTCCCCACGCCGCCACTGCCCGCATGTCCAGTCCCGCTCCCGTTTCGCCGCGTCCGCGCTGGTTCGTCGCCGGCGACCTCAACGGCTTCTTCGGCCTGGTGGTCGACAACCTGTCGATCCTCGGCTTCATCACCCTGGCCCTGGTCGGTCTGTTCCAGTTCCCCGCCGAAGTCATCTACACCCGGATGATTCCCGGCACCGCCTTTGGCGTGCTGGTCGGCAACCTGCTCTACACCTGGATGGCGCGGCGGCTGGCCGCGCGCAGCGGGCGCAGCGACGTCACCGCGATGCCGCTGGGCCTGGATGCGCCGACCAGCATCGGCATGGCCCTGCTGGTGCTCGGCCCGGCGTTCGTGCGCTACAAGCAGCAGGGCCTGGATCCGCAGGCCGCGGCGCTGGCCACCTGGCACCTGGGCATGGCGTCGCTGGTGGTGATGGGCGCGCTGAAGACCGTGCTGTCGTTCTTCGGCGATGCGGTCACCCGCGCCTTGCCGCGCGCCGCGCTGCTCGGCTCCATCGCCGGCATCGCCATCGTGCTGATGGGCTTCCTGCCGCTGCTGGAGACGCTGCGCACGCCGCTGGTCGGGTTGGTGGTGCTGGGCCTGCTGCTGTACGTGCTGATCGCCAAGGGGCGGCTGCCGTGGCGCCTGCCCGGGGTACCCGTGGCGCTGGCATTGGGTACCGGCCTGTACTACTGGGCCAATGCGGCGGGAATCGGCATTCCCGGTCACCAGGCGCCGCAGTGGATCGCGCCCCAGCTGGTGCTGCCGTGGCCGAGCCTGGGCTTCGTCGCCGGCCTGGCCGACACGGTGCCGCTGCTGCCGCTGCTGCTGCCGTTCGGCCTGCTGATGGTGGTGGGCGGCATCAACGTCAGCGAGAGCGCGCGTGCCGCCGGCGACGACTACCGCACCCGCGACATCCTGCTGGTCGAGGCCGGCGCGACCCTGATCGCCGGCGTCTGCGGCGGCGTCGCCCAGACCACGCCGTACATCGGCCAGCCGGCCTACAAGCACATGGGCGCGCGCAGCGGCTACACCCTGCTCACCGGCCTGTTCATCGGCCTGGGCGGCATGCTCGGGCTGGTCGCCGGCCTGGTGCAGTGGCTGCCGATGGCGGTGCTGGCGCCGATCATCGTCTACGTCGCCATCGACATCACCACCCAGGCCTTCCAGGCCACGCCCAAGCGCCACGCCGGGGCCATGGTGCTGGGGTTCCTGCCGTCGGTGGCGTACCTGCTGGCGATCAAGGCGCCGGGCTGGATCGCCCCGGAGCAACTGGCCAAACTCACCACCACCCTCGACGGCCACGGCCTGCCGGAGCTGGCGGTGATCCTGACCCTGGGCAACGGCTTCATCATCACCGCGATGCTGTGGATCGCCGCGGTGGCGGCGATGGTCGACGGCCGCCTGCGTCGCGCCGCGGCGTTCCTGCTGGTGGCGGCCGGGCTGACCCTGTTCGGGCTGATCCATTCGGTGGATCCGCGCGGCGGCCTGTACTTGCCGTGGACGCTGAGCGGCGTGCCCAAGCTGATCGCCTGGCAGTTCGTCGGCGGCTACCTGGTGCTGGCCGCCTTGCTCGGCCTGCTGTCGTTGCAGAAACCGCGGGCGGTGCTGGTGGAGTGAGCGGCGCGATGGTGCGCCGACCATGGCGACATGGCATGGGGACGATGCGTCGAGGCTGAACGCCAGCCGTCGCACGCTGGAACCGGCGCGCATCGCGGCGGTCACACCTCCATTGTCCGATGGAGATGTGCATCCCATGCAGTCGCGTCCTTCGTTCTGGCCGTGGATCCTGGTCGCCGTGCTGGTGGCCGCTGCTGCGGCATGGTTGTTCCGCGACAACATCGCCACATTGTGGCCGGCCGCCGCGCCGGCACCTGCCGCAGTCGCGCCAGCGCCCGCCGCGGCTCCGCCTGTCGCGCCGACCGCGCCGGCGCCGGCGGCAACACCTCCGCCGATCCAGCACCCGATCGATGCCGCGGCCGCGGCCGATGCGGCGATTCCGGCGCTGGCCGCCAGCGACGATGCGGCTTGGTCGGCACTGAGCGCGCTGGCCGGCGGCGACGCACCGCTGGCGCTGCTGGTGCGCGACCACCTGATCCAGCGCCTGGTGACCATGGTCGACAACCTGACCCAGCGCCGCGTCACTGCCCGCTCCCTGGCGCTCAAGCAGGTGCCGGGTGACCTGCAGGTGAGCACCGATGCCAGCGGCGCCAGCGTCATCGCCGACACCAATGCCCAGCGTTATGTGCCCTACGTGGAGGCATTCACCCGCGCCGATCCGGGCACGGCGGTGGCGGCCTATCGGCGCTTCTATCCGTTGTTCCAGCAGGCCTACGTGGAACTGGGCTATCCGCAGGGCTACTTCAACGATCGGCTGGTGCAGGTGATCGACCACCTGCTGCAGACCCCGACGCCGACCGCGCCGCTCGCGGTGGAGATGGATCCGGTGCGCGGCAAGTACCGCTTCGTGGATCCGGCGCTGGAGTCGCTGTCGATCGGCCAGAAGGCGCTGCTGCGCATGGGCCCGACCCAGGCCGCCGCGGTGAAGGCGCAATTGCGTGCGGTGCGCGTGGAATTGACGCGGACCTGAGCCGCACGCGAGGCGCGTGCCGCGTCACGCGGGCACGGGCTTTGGGTTCTCGTAGGAGCGGCTTCAGCCGCGACGGGCGTTACCGGGAAATGCCCATCGCGGCTGAAGCCGCTCCTACAACCGCGATGCCGTCATCTGCCAGCCCGCCGGGTGACAGCGGTCTTGCGGTAAATGAAGGCCGTCGGCCCACTCAGCCATCCAGCTCCGGGTAATGCCGGAAGATGCCGTTCTCGTTGAACGGCAGGCGCCGCGGCGAGGCCAGGTAGGCGGCGATGGCCGGGCGCTCGCACACGCGCTGCTGCAGCGCGCGCAGCCGCGGCAGCTTCGGCGACAGTTTCTTCATTGCCTGCGGAAACGCGTAGTCCAGTCCGCTCATCAACTGGAACAGCGACAGATCCACATAGGAATGCTCGCGCAGGACGTGGCGACCGCCGCCCTGGTCCAGCACCTGTTCGAAATAGCCCAGGAACTTCGGCAACCGCTGCTTGCGCAGGTCTTCGGCGCGCCGCCGCGCTTCGGCCTGCTGGTCTTCGTAGTACAGCCCGCTGGCGATGGGGTGGTGGCTGTCGTGGACCTCGGCGACCAGGTCGGCGATGGTCAACTGCAATTGCAGCGCCTGCAGCCGCCGCGATTCGCTGTCCGGCACCAGGCCCAGCGGCGGGCCGAGGTAGTGCAGGATGTTGGCGACCTGGGCGATCACCAAGCGGCCGGCCTTGAGGAACGGCGGCGCGAACGGGCGCGCGCCGGCATGGGCGCCATCGAGGAAGGGCTGCATCGCTGCGTCGCCTTGCTCGCGCGCCACGTCGCGGTAGCCGGCACCGGCATCCTCCAGCGCCAGCCGCACGAACTCGCCGCGGCCCTGGATTCCGGTCCAGTAGTAGAGCTCGTAGTGCATGGCGTGCCTTTGCGTGGGAACGATAGCGCCGAGGGTAGCGCCCTTGCGGGGAGCGGCGTGTGACTGGCCGGTGCCAAAGTGCGGCCAACGGCACACCGGGTCGCGTTGCTCCTGCGTAGCGTATACAGACGCCGCCGGCGGTCTTGAAACAGGGGCGGACAGCCGCATTTTGCTGGCATGCCGGCGTGGCCGGCCCTTTCATTCAGAGGACTTCCCGATGCGGATGGACAAGCTCACCTCGCGCTTCCAGCAGGCCCTGGCCGACGCGCAGTCGCTGGCCGTGGGCCGCGACCACACCATCATCGAGCCGGTGCACGTGTTCGTCGCGCTGCTCGACCAGGCCGGCGGCAGCACCCGGCCGTTGCTGGCGCAGGCCGGCGTCAACGTGCCGGTGCTGCGCGAACGCCTGGGCGAGGCGCTGGACAAGCTGCCCAAGGTCAGCGGCCAGCCCGGTAACCTGTCGATGGGCAACGACCTCAGCCGCCTGCTAAACCAGACCGACAAGCTGGCGCAGCAGCACAACGACCAGTTCATCGCCAGCGAGTGGTTCGTGCTGGCCGCCGCAGACGATGCGGGTGCGCTGGGCCTGGCGCTGCGCGCGGCCGGTGCCGACAAGAAGAAGCTCGAGGCCGCCATCGACAAGCTGCGCGGCGGCGAGACCGTGCAGTCGGAGAACGCCGAGGAACAGCGCCAGGCGCTGGAGAAGTACACCATCGACCTCACCGCGCGCGCCGAGAGCGGCAAGCTGGACCCGGTGATCGGCCGCGACGAGGAGATCCGCCGCACCGTGCAGGTGCTGCAGCGGCGCACCAAGAACAACCCGGTGCTGATCGGCGAGCCCGGCGTCGGCAAGACCGCGATCGTCGAGGGCCTGGCCCAACGCATCGTCAATGGCGAAGTGCCGGAAGGCCTGCGTGGCAAGCGCGTGCTGTCGCTGGACATGGGCGCGCTGATCGCCGGTGCCAAGTTCCGCGGCGAGTTCGAGGAGCGGCTCAAGGGCGTGCTCAACGACCTGGCCAAGAACGAAGGCCAGATCATCCTGTTCATCGACGAACTGCACACCATGGTCGGCGCCGGCAAGGCCGATGGCGCCATGGACGCGGGCAACATGCTCAAGCCGGCGCTGGCGCGTGGCGAACTGCACTGCATCGGCGCCACCACCCTGGACGAGTACCGCAAGTACATCGAGAAGGATGCGGCGCTGGAGCGGCGCTTCCAGAAGGTGTTCGTCGGCGAGCCGACGGTGGAGGACACCATCGCCATCCTGCGCGGGCTCAAGGAGCGCTACGCGGTGCACCACGGCGTGGAGATCACCGACCCGGCGATCGTCGCCGCGGCCACGCTGTCCAACCGCTACATCACCGATCGCCAGTTGCCGGACAAGGCCATCGACCTGATGGACGAGGCGGCCAGCCGCATCCGCATGGAGATCGACTCCAAGCCGGAGGAACTGGATCGCCTGGAGCGGCGGCTGATCCAACTCAAGATCCAGCGCGAGATGCTGAAGAAGGAGAAGGACGAGGCCTCGCGGCAGCGCCTGGCCGATTTGGAAAGCGACATCGACAAGCTCGAGCGCGAGTTCTCCGACCTGGACGAAGTGTGGAAGTCGGAGAAGGCGGCGCTGCAGGGCGCGACCAAGATCAAGGAACAGATCGAGCAGGCCCGCGTGGAACTGGAGGCCGCGCAGCGGCGCCAGGACTACGCCAAGATGAGCGAGATCCAGTACGGCTTGCTGCCGAACCTGGAGAAGCAGCTGGCCGCGGCCAACGAAGCCGAACAGCACGACTTCAAGCTGGTGCAGGACCGCGTCACCGCCGAGGAAATCGCCGAGGTGGTGTCGCGCTGGACCGGTATCCCGGTCAACAAGATGCTCGAGGGCGAGCGCGACAAGCTGCTGCGCATGGAGGACGAACTGCACCAGCGGGTGGTCGGTCAGGAAGAAGCGATCAAGGTGGTGTCCGATGCGGTGCGCCGCTCGCGCGCCGGCCTGTCCGATCCGAACCGGCCCAGCGGCTCGTTCCTGTTCCTGGGCCCCACCGGCGTCGGCAAGACCGAGCTGTGCAAGGCGCTGGCCGAGTTCCTGTTCGACAGCAGCGACGCGATGATCCGCATCGACATGAGCGAGTTCATGGAGAAGCACTCGGTAGCGCGGCTGATCGGCGCGCCTCCGGGTTACGTGGGTTATGAAGAAGGCGGCTACCTCACCGAGGCGGTGCGGCGCCGGCCGTATTCGCTGATCCTGCTCGACGAGGTCGAGAAGGCGCACAGCGACGTGTTCAACATCCTGCTGCAGGTGCTCGACGACGGCCGCCTCACCGATGGCCAGGGACGCACCGTGGACTTCCGCAACACCGTCATCGTGATGACCTCCAACCTGGGCTCGCACCAGATCCAGGAACTGAGCGGCGACGGCAGCGCCGAGGCCTACACGCAGATGAAGGCGGCGGTGATGGGCGTGGTGCAGGCGCACTTCCGCCCGGAGTTCATCAACCGCCTGGACGACATCGTGGTGTTCCACCCGCTGGACAAGGCGCAGATCAAGTCGATCGCGCGCATCCAGCTGCACGGCCTGGAGAAGCGCCTGGCCGAGCGCGGGCTGAAGATCGAACTGGGCGACCGCGCGCTGGAGCTGCTCGGCAACGTCGGCTTCGACCCGGTGTACGGTGCGCGGCCGCTCAAGCGCGCGATCCAGGCGCAACTGGAGAACCCGCTGGCGCAGCAGATCCTGTCCGGGCAGTTCGTCAGCGGCGACACCATCAAGGTCGAGGCCGAGGGCGGCAAGCTGGTGTTCGAGAAGGCGTGATGGATTCCGTCGCGCAGGCGCGCACCGCCGCGTCTGCGGCGCGCGCGCTGTTGATCGACATGGACGGCGTGCTGCGGCTGTGGCCCGCCGACGACGCCGAACTCGAGCGCGCGCACGGCGTGTCGCCGGGTAGCCTGCGCGCGGTGGCGTTCGCGCCGGCGCTGCTGGAGCCGGCGATCCGCGGCGCGACGCGCGATGCGCAATGGCGGGCAGAGGTGACTGCGCGCCTCGCCGCGCTCGCACCCGAGGCCGACGTCGCGGCGCTGGTCGCTGCCTGGTCCGCGCCGACGGCGGCCCGCCTCAACGCGTCGGTATTGGCGCTCCTGCACGAGGTGCGCCAGCGCATCCCCGTGGTGTTGCTGAGCAACGCCACCTCGCGCCTGTCGCACGATCTGCAGGCGCTCGGCATCGCCGACGCGTTCGATGCGGTGGTGAATTCGAGCGAAGTCGGTGCGATCAAACCCGAGCCGGCGATCTTCCTGCATGCGCTGGCGCAATTGGGGATGGCCGCGGACGAGGTGTTGTTTGTCGACGACACCGCGGTCCATGTCGAGGCCGCGCGTGCCCTGGGCCTGCGCGCCGAGCGCTATCTGGACGCAGAAACCTTGCGTGCCTGGCTGCTCGCACAGGGCGCGCTCGGCGACGACTGAGTCCGGCAGGCCCCCACGCTGCCGGCCATAGCGCTGACAACTCAACGGCATGGCCTCATAACCGCAGGTTTGCATCTGCGGTTGCGCGCGGCGCTATCGTCTGCGCTCCCTCGTTGCCGAGACGCGCGCCATGTCCGACCCGAACTGGAAGCTGGAAACCATCGCCGTGCACGGCGGCTACCGTCCCGATCCGACCACCCGCGCGGTGGCCGTGCCGATCTACCAGACCGTGGCCTACGCCTTCGACGACACCCAGCACGGCGCCGACCTGTTCGACCTGAAGGTGCAGGGCAACATCTACAGCCGCATCATGAACCCCACCACCGACGTGCTGGAGCAGCGCATCGCCGCGCTGGAAGGCGGCATCGGCGCGCTGGCGGTGGCCTCCGGGCAGGCGGCGGTGACCTATGCCATCCAGACCATCGCCGAGGCCGGCGACAACATCGTCTCCTCCAGCGCACTGTACGGCGGCACCTACAACCTGTTCGCGCATACGCTGCCGCTGTCCGGCATCCAGACCCGCTTCGCCGACTACCGCGATCCGGGCGCCTTCGCCGGGCTGATCGACGAGCGCACCAAGGCCATCTTCGTCGAGTCGATCGGCAATCCGCGCGGCAACGTCACCGATCTGGAAGCGGTGGCCGCCATCGCCCACGCCCACGGCGTGCCGCTGATCGTCGACAACACCGTGCCCACGCCGTACCTGCTGCGGCCGTTCGAGTACGGCGCCGACATCGTGGTGCATTCGCTGACCAAGTACCTGGGCGGCCACGGCACCAGCCTGGGCGGGGCGATCGTCGATTCCGGGCGCTTCCCGTGGGCGGCGCACGCGCAGCGCTTCCGCCGCCTCAACGAGCCGGACGTGAGCTACCACGGCGTGGTCTACACCGAGGCGCTGGGCGAGGCCGCCTACATCGGCCGCGCGCGGGTGGTGCCGCTGCGCAACACCGGTGCGGCGCTGTCGCCGTTCAATGCCTTCCAGATTTTGCAGGGCATCGAGACGCTGCCGCTGCGCATGGACCGGATCAACCAGAACGCGCTGGCGCTGGCGCAGCACCTGCAGGGCGAAGCCAAGGTGGAATGGGTGAACTATGCCGGCCTGCTGGACCATCCCGAACACGCCCTGGCGCAGAAGTACCTGCGCGGGCACGGCTCCGGCGTGCTGACCTTCGGCCTGCGCGGCGGCCGCGCCGCCGGCGCGCGCTTCCTCGACGCGCTGCAGTTGTTCACCCGCCTGGTCAACATTGGCGATGCCAAGTCGCTGGCCACGCATCCGGCGTCCACCACGCATCGCCAGCTCTCGCCCGAGGAATTGCAGCGCAGCGGGGTCAGCGAGGACACGGTGCGGCTGTCGGTGGGCATCGAACACATCGACGACCTGCTCGCCGATCTGCAGCAGGCGCTGGCGAAAGCCTGAGCGCGCGGCAGCATCGCCGCGATGGAGGCTTCTGCGACCCTGCTTGTGGGGCTGAAGTGCCCTGTAGGAGCGGCTTCAGCCGCGGCGGGGCGTTCCCGGCAGCCCATCGCGGCTGAAGCCGCTCCTACCGGGCAACTAGACTCCGGCTCGCTGGGCCGGAGGCAGCTGACGAGAGGCGCCTTTCAGTCGGACACGCGCCAATCGGCGAAGATCTCCAGCAGGAAGTCGACGAACGCGCGCACCTTGCGTTCCTGGGTGGCGCGACGCGGATAGAGCGCGGTGATCTCCAGATCCGGCCAGCGTTGCCAGTCTGGCAGCAGGCGCGCCAGTTGGCCCTGGTCGAGCTGCGACTGCACCAGCGGCTGGGAAAGCAGGGCGATGCCGGCCCCTTGCGTGACCTGGCGGATCACCGTGGTCGATTCGTTCGAAATCAGCAGCGGCCGCAGGGTCAGCTCGATCGATTCGCCGGTGCCGTGCCGCAACGCCCAGACCACGAGCGGGGCATCCGCGCCGACCGCGAGCACCGCGTGGCCGAGCAGGTCCTTGGGATGTGCAGGCGTACCGGCACGGGCCAGATAATCGGGACTGCTCACCAGGATGGCGCGCGAGGCGCCCAACGGCCTCGCAACGTAGCTGGAGTGGGGCGGTGGCCCGACGTGGACGGCAACGTCCAGGCCATGGCTGAGCAGGTCCAGCGGCTGATCGTCGTAGGTCAGCGCCAGTTGCACGCCTGGGTGGCGCTGGCGGAATCGCGCCAGCTGCGGTTCCAGCACCAGCAGGCCCAGCGCATAGGGAGCCAGCACACGCAGGGTGCCGCGCGCCTGCGCGCGCAGGTCGCGCGCGTCCTGCACGGCATCCTGCAGGGTCTGTTCGGCCTCCACGCAACGGGCATAGAAGGCGCGCCCGGCCTCGGACACCGCCAGCCGACGGGTGCTGCGATGGAGCAGTTGCACGCCCAATGCCTGTTCCAGTGCCTTGATGCGACGGCTGACGCTGGTCAGCGGCACGCGCGCCTGGCGCGCGGCGGCGGTGAGGCTGCCCTGTTCGACCACGCGCAGGAACAGCCGCACGTTGTCGAAGTCCACGCGGCCGGCGCGCGCGTTTTCTTCCGTTTCTGGCAAGAGTCTATCCATCTCTGTTCGCATTATGCTGAAAACCGTCTAGCCCTACGATGAGGACCATGCGCCTGCCCAGCTTCGACGCGGTGTCGATGGTCCGTCTCCGTCCTTCTCCCGAGGTGTGGTTTGCGCTGCGGACCACGGCCGCCGCGCTGCTGGCGCTGGCCATCGCGCTGCTCTGTTCGATGGAAGACCCCAAGTGGGCGGCGATGACGGTCTTCATCGTGGCCCAGGCCGACCGCGGCATGAGCGTGGTCAAGGCGCGCAACCGCATCGTGGGGACATTGGTGGGGGCGAGCATGGCCGTGGTGCTGATGGGCCTGTTCGGCCAGGCGCCGCCGTTGTTCATGATCGCGCTGGCGCTGTGGCTGGGCGCGTGCACTGGCATGGCCAGCGTGGTCTCTGCCTTCCGCAGCTATGGCGTGGTGCTGGCCGGCTACACGGCGGTGATCGTGGGCATGTCTTCCACCGCCAATCCGCAGCAGGTGTTCGACATCGCTGTGGCGCGCGCGACCGAGATCCTGCTCGGCATTGCGGTCGAAGGCGTGATGGCGTCGATCTTCTCGCCGGCGTCGCCGCGCCCGGCACTGGAGCGACGGCTGGAGACGTATCTGCGCCAGGGCAGTGCGCTGGCCGCACGGCTGCTGCGCGGCGAGGCGACGGGCACGCAGATCCACGGCTTCTTCGCCAGCGCCTTGGCGCTCAACGACGCAGTCGACTATGCCGCCGCGGGTTCGCGCGAGATCGCGCGGCTGGGCGGCCGCCTGCGTCACATCAGTTACCTTATGCTGGCGCAACTGTTGGCGGCGCAATCGTGCCGGGTCGGCCTGGAGGGACGCGCGCCGTCGCGTGCGCTGCGCGGCGTGCACGACCTGTTGGTCCAGCGCGCCGAGGGCCGCTCGCCCGGCGAGGACGCATTGGCCGCCACGCTGGGGCGGCTCGATCGGCGCCATCGCCGCCTGCGCCGGCTGTGCATGCAGCGGCGCGATGCCTTCGACCGCGTCTTCGCGCTGGAACATGCGCGCACCATCGTGCGCGACATGCAGGCCAGCCAGCACGAACAGGCGGCGTTCGAACAGAGCCAGCCGTCGCGCCGTCGCTTCGCCACGCGCCGCCATCGGGACCTGTACGAAGCGGCGTACAACGGAGTGCGTGCCTTCCTGGCGATGGGGGCGGCGTCGCTGTTCTGGGTCTACAGCGGCTGGAGCGCCGGTGCGGGCATGGTGACCATCGTCGGCGTGGTGTGCGCGCTGTATGCGACCCGGCCCGATCCGGTGTCCGGGAGCATCGGCTTCCTCAAGGGCGCCGGGTTGGCGGCGCTGGCCGCCTTCGTGTGCATCGTCTGGCTGCTGCCGTGGGTGGAGGATTTCGCCGGGCTGGCGGCGGTGCTGGCGCCGTTCCTGATCCTGGCGGGGCTGGCGATGCGACGGCCGTCGACGGCCGCGCTGGGCGCCAGTGGCTCGATCTTCTTCATCGATCTGGTGGGGCCGCTCAACGGCACCACGACCGGCGTGGTGCAACTGTTCAATGGCGCGCTGACGCTGTTGCTGGGCATCGGCATCGGCGCGCTGATGTTCACCGTGCTGCTGCCCAGTGGGGCCGAGCGCTACCTGCGCCGGCTGCGGCGTTCGGTCGATGCCGATCTCGCGGCGATCGCGCGGCATCCGCGGCGCATGAAACGACGCGCATGGTTCGGCCTGATGGCCGATCGCATGCGCGCGCGCCTGGGCCTGGCCGCCGCGCTGCCGGAGGCGACGCTGCAGCGCGATCTGGCCGCCTTGCTCGGCGCGCTGGGCATGGGCAGCGACGCGCTCGATCTGGCGCGGACCGATGACGCGCCGGGGCCGCGGGTGCGTGCGGTGCTGCGCCGGCTCGCGCGCGGCGACCTGCCGGGTGTGGCCCACCAGGCTATGCGCGTGGCGCGCCACCATGCGGTTCTGGCGGGCGACCGTCTCGACGCGCAGGCCGAGGCGCACTGGCGCACGGCGATGGTGCTGTGGGACATGGCGCTTTGCGCGCGCGAGTACCTCCAGGCCGGCTCTGAGGACAGCGTGCAAGCGCAGGTGCCGCTGACGCCGTCGGTGACGCTGCAGTCCTGAGATAGTGCACGATGCGACAGACCTGCCGGGCTGCGCCGAGCAGTCGGCTGCCGCGGCCGCGTGGGTGGTCAGACCTGCGCAAACCCGCCGTCCACGAACACCTCGCTGCCGGTCATGAAGCTGCTCTCGTCCGAGGCCAGGAACAGCGCCGTCGCCGCGACTTCGTCGGCGTGCCCGATGCGGCCCAGCGGCACCTGCGCGGTCATGCCCGCCACGATCGCCTCCTGCTGGCCGGTGCCGGACAGCACCGAGTCCAGCCCGGGCGTTGCGATCGGCCCGGGCGAGAGCACGTTGACGCGGATGCCGGTGTCTTTCAGATCCAGCGCCCAACTGCGCGCGAAGTTGCGCAGCGCGGCCTTGGTGGCGCTGTACACGCTGAATGCCGCCGTGCCCATGCTGCCGGTGGTGGAGCCGGTGAGGATCACCGAAGCGCCGGCGCGCATCAGCGGCAAGGCCTTTTGCACGGTGAACAGCGTGCCTTTGACGTTGACGCCGAAGGTGCGATCGAAGGACTCCTCGGTGATCGAGCCCAGCGGCTGGAAGTCGCCCAGCCCGGCATTGGCGAACAGCACATCGATGCGGCCCTTTTCGGCCTGGACCTGGGCGAAGACGCGGTCCAGATCGTCCAGCCTGGAAATGTCGCCCTGAATGGCGATGGCGTCGGCGCCGATCAGGCGCAGCGCCTTGTCCAGTTCCTCCTGCCGACGCCCGACGATGACGACCTGCGCGCCTTCGGCCGCGAAGCGAATCGCGCTCGCCAGACCGATGCCGCTGTTGCCGCCGGTCACCACTGCAATCTTGCCGTTGAGCCTGCTCATGATGCGCTCCAGAGAATTGGGGAGGCGTCACTGTAGAATCGAGCTATTATTTTGAATAGTATGCACCATTTGGTAAGTGCATTCGGAGCGTCCGGATCATGGCGAACACCACCTTCAATTGCGGTCTCGAGGCCGCGCTGTCCGTGCTCGGCGGCAAGTGGAAGCCGCTGATCCTCTACAACCTGGCGATGAACGTGCATCGCTACAGTGCGCTGCGGCGCGCGATCGGCGGGGTGACCGACAAGGTGCTGATCCAGCAGCTCAAGGAGCTGGAACGCGACCTGATCGTTGCGCGCATCGACTTCCAGGAGATCCCGCCCAGGGTCGAGTACGCGCTGACGCCGTTCGGGCAGTCCCTGGCGGCGGCGCTGGCAGGGCTGTGCGAGTGGGGCACGCAGCACATGCAGGAGATCGAGCGCATCAGTGTGCGCCGCGCGGCGTCCGTCGCCGACGCCGCGCGGCGTGCCGCCGAGGTCGACCACGGCTAGCGGTCGCCCGTCGCACATGCAAGCTGGCCCGGCCCTGCCATGCCGCACGCACGTCGTTGCGCAGCGCTGCGGGACCGGTGCGCTGGGCCTGTCGCCCCGGTGCCGACGTCGTTCCCCACGCAACGCGGCGCGTGTCCCGATTCCCGCGCCGGCGGGTCCGACGCGCGCCGCGGTGCCGCGGGCGGCGGCGTCGGCCAGCCACACATGCAGCGCTTGCGTGCAGCGCCGCCGCGATGCGGTGTTGACTGCCGTGGCCACGGCAGCGTGTGGACGGCCGCGGCGGCTAACGGAAGAACTGGCTCGGCGGCTGCCCGAACTGGCGCTTGAACATGGCAGTGAACGCGCTGGGGCTGTCGTAGCCCAATTCCACGGCCACGTCGATGATGCGGTCGCCGGCGGCCAGCCGCTCCAGCCCGCGCAGCAGGCGCAGTTGCTGGCGCCACTGGCCGAAGCGCATCCGCAGCTCACGCTGGCACAGGCGCTGGATGGTCTTGACGTCCACGCCCAGCGTCGCGGCCCAGGCGTGCAGGGTGGTGGGGTCGGCCGGGTCGGCATCGAGCGCGGCGCCGATGCGCAGCAGGCGCGGATCGCGCGGCTGCGGCAGGTACAGCGGCAGCGCCGGCAGCGCGTGCAGTTCGTCCAGGATCAGCCGCATCAGCCGCCCGTCGCGCGAGTCGGCGGCGTGGTCCCAGGGGATCTCCGCGGCGCTGCGGATCAGCGCTTCCAGCAGCGGCTCCACCGCCATCACCGCCGGTGTGTCGGGCATGCCGGCGATCGCGGCGGGGCGGATGTACAGGCTGCGCATGTGCAAGCTGCCGATCCAGCGCACGCTGTGCTCGGTGCCGGCGGGGATCCACAGCGCGCGCGTGCTCGGCACTACCCAGTGGCCCTGGCCCGAACGCACCACCATCAGTCCGGACACTGCGTAGATCAACTGGTGACGCGCATGGCGGTGCGGGGCGATGGCGCTGTCGGGTGCGTAGTCGACGGCCTTGCACACCACGTCGGCGGGCGCGTCGTCCGCGTTGCGCGTGGAGCGCGGCACCAATGCGCCCTTTTTGCGATGGTTGCTGGGCATGTCGCGCAAGAAGGTCGAGACAGGGAAGCCTACCATGCACGCACTCCCGGCAATGCCCGTCCCGCCATGTCCACTTTGCGTCCTGCCGCGCCCGTCGTTTCCTCCCCCGCCGCTCCCGCCGCCCCCCGCAAGGTCGCGTCCGGCGTCCTGGCCGCGATCACCTCCTCGCACCTGATCAACGACATGATGCAGTCGCTGATCCTGGCGCTGTACCCGGTGCTCAAGGGCCAGTTCCAACTCAGCTTCGCCCAGGTCGGCCTGATCACCCTCACGTACCAGATCACCGCCTCGCTGTTCCAGCCGCTGATCGGGCTGCGCACCGATCGCCGGCCGGCGCCGTACTCGCTGCCGCTGGGCATGAGTTCCACGTTGTGCGGGCTGTTGTTGCTGGCCTATGCGCCCAGCTTCGCCATGGTGCTGCTGGCCGCGGCGCTGGTCGGGATCGGCTCGGCGATCTTCCATCCCGAATCCTCGCGCATCGCACGGCTGGCCTCGGGCGGCCGCCACGGCCTGGCCCAGTCGGTGTTCCAGGTCGGCGGCAATACCGGCACCGCGCTGGGGCCGCTGATCGCCGCGGCGGTGATCGTGCCCAACGGCCGCCACAGCGTGGCCTGGTTCGGCGGCGCGGCGTTGCTCGGCATCGCCCTGCTGTCCTACGTCGGCCGCTGGTACGCGCTGCACCTGCAGGCCGCGCGCGCGGCGCCGCGGCCGGTCGCCGCGGTGCCGGCACTGCCGCGGGCCATGGTGGTGCGCATCGTCGGCATCCTGCTGCTGCTGATCTTCTCCAAATATTTCTACATCGCCGGGCTCAGCAGCTACTACACGTTCTACCTGATCCAGCGCTTCGGCGTCTCGGTGCAGAGCGCGCAGTTGCACCTGTTCGCGTTCCTGCTGGCCTCGGCGCTGGGCACGCTGATCGGCGGCCCGGTCGGCGACCGCATCGGCCGCAAGCCGGTGATCTGGGTGTCGATCCTGGGCGTGGCGCCGTTCGCGCTGGCGCTGCCGCACGTGGGGCTGCATGCGGCCACCGCGTTGACCGTGCTGATCGGCTTCGTGCTGTCCTCGGCGTTCTCGGCGATCCTGGTGTACGCGCAGGAGATGATGCCCGGGCGCATCGGCACCATCTCCGGGCTGTTCTTCGGTTTCGCCTTCGGCATGGGCGGGCTGGGCGCGGCGGTGCTGGGCCTGCTCGCCGACCACCGCGGCATCGTCTTCGTGTACCAGGTGATGTCGTTCCTGCCGCTGCTGGGCATCGTCGCGGCGTTGCTGCCGAGCCGGCGGGCCGACGCCGTCGCGGCGCACTAGCGCCACCGCGCGCGGCCGGCATCGGCCGGCGCGGACAGCTTGGCGAAAGCCAGCGGCCGCATGCTGTCGCGCCGGCCGTCGCGCCCCCATCGCCGTCTTCGCATGCCTGTCATCGCCCTGGTCTCGTCCGTTGCCCACGCCTGGTCCACGCTGGTCGACCTGGTCGCCAGCCACGCGGTGGCGCCGCTGCTGGCGGCGCTGCACCTGACCGGGCTCAGCGACGATCCGCACGACATCGCCGCCTCGCTGCTGGTGGCCGCGCTGCAACTGTCCATCATTGGCGTGCTGTTCCGGCCGCTGGAGAGCCTGTGGCCGGCCGAGCGCTGGGAACATCGGCGACTGGCGCGGATCGACTTCCACTACACCTGGTTGATGCTGATCGGGGTGTTCCCGCTGTTCTCGTTCCTGATCCTCACTCCGGTGGTGAACGCACTGGGCGGCGCCGACCCCAACGCCGCGGCGGCGCCGGAGACCGGCCTGCGCCATTTGTGGCCGTGGCTGGACCAGCATCCGCTGGTGCTGTTCGCGCTGTACTACCTGGCCTACGACTTCACCTACTACTGGATGCACCGGGTGCAGCACTGGATGCCGTGGTGGTGGGCGATGCACAGCATGCACCACAGCCAGCGCCAGCTCAGCTGCTGGGCCAACGACCGCAGCAACTACCTGGACGGCATGCTGCAGTCGTTCGTGCTGGCGGCGGTGGGCATCGCCTTCGGCATCGAGGCCGACGAGTTCGCCTGGCTGATGCTGCTCGGCGAGCTGGTGCAGAACCTGTCGCACGCCAACACCCGTTTCGGCTTCGGTCCGGTGCTCAACAAGATCCTGGTCGATCCGCCGTTCCATCGCCTGCACCACATGCGCGTGGACCCGGAGCGGCCGGGCCTGCACAACTGCAACTTCGGCCAGGTGTTCGCCTTCTGGGACGTGCTGTTCGGCACCGCGCTGTACGGCGAGCCGGTGCGGCCGACCGGCGTGGGCGACCCGATGGTGGACCGCGACAACGAGCTGGGCCTGGTCGCGCTGCAGGTGGAAGGGCTCAAGCGCTTCTGGGGCGCGGTGCGGCGCCGCTCAGGATGGACGCCGGGCGAGGTGGCGTTCGGCGAGGACTATGCGCCGATCCCGGTGGATCATGCTGGTTTGCCACTGCATGTCGAGCCGCCTGCGGCTGCGGCTTCTACGCCGGCGTCGAATGGTTGAAGGGCCGGGATTGGGGAGTCGGGATTGGGGATTCGTAAGAGCGGTGGCGGTTGGCAATGCCGGTCCTTGCTGGCTTCGCTGGCTGTCGCACCCTCACCCCAGCCCCTCTCCCGAGGGGAGAGGGGCTTAGCTTTTCCTTCTCCCCTCGGGAGAAGGTGCCCCGAAGGGGCGGATGAGGGTACGGGCGCAGCCTCGTGCACCCAAACATCGCGAGACGCTTCGCGCCGGACCCTCACCCCAACCCCTCTCCCGGGGGGAGAGGGGCTTACTGGGCTCACTGCTTTTTGAGACAACCGCTCATGAAGGTCTTGCGGGCGTCGCCCTGCAGCTTCTGCGTCGCGGCTTGCGCGTTGCAGTCCTTCATCCGTTGCTGCGAGGCGTTGCCGGCCGCAGGCGCGGCGCTGCCGCTGAGGCAGGCCTTCTGCGCGCTCTTGTACTCGTCGCCTTTCTTGCCCTTGTTCTGGGCCGAACACTTGGCCATCAAGGTCTGTTGTGCGGTCTGTGGCTTGGTCGCGGCGGTGGCCAGCAGCGGGGCGGCAGTAAAGCTCAGCAGCAAACAGATGGCGGCGAAGCGAGCAGAACGGGTCATGGCGGCAGCTCCGGAGGGTGTGCCGGCAGGGTGCGCCGGCACGGGCGAGCGGATCATGACGCGGCGGTGGCCGGGTCGGCAATGCGGCGCTGCGGCATGGCATTGGTGGCCTGCGCCGGGCCTTCAAGGAACAGCATCTGCGGCGGCGGATGCATCAGGAACTGCTGGTGCGAGATGTTCCAGGCGTAGGCGCCGGCCAGCGGGAACGCCAGGCAGTCGCCCGGCGCCAGGGCGGCGACCGGCTGGTCGCGGGCCAGCACGTCCTTGGGCGTGCACAGCTGCCCGACCAGGGTCACCCGCGCATCGCGCAGCACCGGCGGCTGGGTGCCGCGCAGCACCAGGAACGGATGGTCGTGGCCTTGCGCGGCAGGCGTGCGGAAATGATGGGTGCCGCCGCGGCCGATGGCGAACTGCGCGCCATGGCTGCGCTTGATGTCCAGCACCTCCATCAGGTACCAGCCGCAGGCGGCGCTGACGTAGCGGCCCGGTTCCAGGCGCAGGCGCAGGC
Organism: Xanthomonas sp. NCPPB 3174; assembly: GCF_056725205.1. Classification (NCBI taxonomy): domain Bacteria; kingdom Pseudomonadati; phylum Pseudomonadota; class Gammaproteobacteria; order Lysobacterales; family Lysobacteraceae; genus Xanthomonas; species Xanthomonas sp. NCPPB 3174. The sequence continues at coordinate 1,332,377 of NZ_CM161517.1, forward strand.
CCTCGCCATGCGTGTGCAGCAGCGTCGGCAATCCCGCGCAGAACGCCGCCCAATCGAACGAGGCTGCCGGATCGGCATAGTCCACGCCGAAGCCGCCGCCGGCGTTCAGCGTCAGCGGCCCCAGCGCGTAGGCCTGGCGCCAGCCCTGCACGGTCTGCAGGTAGTGCGCGATCAGGCGCAACTGCAACTGCGCATCGCGCTGGTGCGACAGCAGGTGGAAGTGGAAGCCGTCCAGGCGAAGTCCGCGCGCGCCCCGCAGCACCTGCATGGCCGCGTCCAGGTCGTCCACGTCCAGGCCGAACGGCGAGGGCCGCCCGCCCATCACCAGGCGCGTGTCCTGCATGCCCGGCACCACGATGTTCAGGCGCAGGAACACCGACAGCGGCCGCTCCCTCGATGCGGCGATGCGCGCCAGCCGCTGCAGCTCGCCCAGGCTTTCCACGTGCATGCTGCAGTCGGGCAGGCTGGCGGCCAACTGCAGTTCGCTGTCGAGCTTGCCAGGGCCGCCGAACAGCAGCCGGCGGCCCGGCTGATGCGCGTGCAGCCACTGCAGTTCGCCGCCGGAGGCCGCTTCGAAACCGTCCACCCACGGCGCCAGCGTGCGCAGCACCGGCGGTTCGGCATTGGCCTTGGCCGCATAGAACAGCTCGCACTCGGTAGGCAGGTGTGCGCGCAGCATCGCCGCATGCGCCTGCAGCGCCGCCAGGTCGTAGACGTAGGCGCAGACCGGGCCGTCGGCCTGCGCGCGCAGCTGCGCCAGCGCCGCGTGCAGGGGGGCGGGATCGATGCGCAGGCTCATGCGGCCGCCTGCCGCAGCGCGGCGCTGCCGATCGGGTTGGGCAGGAAGCTGTAGTCGGCATGGCGGTCGGCACGCTGCAGCAGGCGCAGGCGCAGGTTGTTCTTGGCCGGCAGCGGCGCCCCGTCGAGCAGGGCCTGCAGTGCCGGTTGCGTGCCGTGGCGTTGCTGCCAGCTGCGCGCGATGTCGCCGACGATCTGCCACAGCTGGCGTTCGCGGCGGTCGTGGCCGTCGGCGAGGTGGAAGATCGCTTCGGCCAGGTTGTTGACCAGTGCGCAGTAGGCGATGCGGTTCCAGCCGCGTTCGGCGCTGTAGTACAGCGACTGCCGCGCGGTTTCGGACATGCCGGGCAGGCGCGCGGCCGGCCAGCGCGACGGCAGCAGCTTGGTGCCTTCCAGGTCGCGGATCCACACCTGTGTCGGCAGGCCGTCTTCGCTGCCGATCACGGTGTTCTGCAGGTGCGGCTCCAGCACGATGCCGTAGCCGAACCAGGCGCTCCACACGCCGTCCAGCAGCAACTGTGCGTAAGCGCGGAACCAGGCCGCGGTGGCCGCCTCCATGCTGCTGCCGCTGCGTTGCGCCAGCGCCTGCAGCGCGGCGGTGCAGGCCGGCTGGCCGCGCGCGTCGTTGGTGAACAGCGCACCGGCCACCTGCGGGCGATAGCGCGCCCGCTGCGCCGCGGGGATCGCCTGCCGGTACAGCACGCCGAAGCTCTCGCCGAGTTCGCGGCAGGCCTGCGCATCGGCCTCCAGCGCGGAGAAGTCCAGGTCGGTGGCGGCCGGCTCCAGCAGCACGTGGAAGCCGGGCACGCGCTGCGCCAGCGCCTGCCAGTCCGGGGCCAGCAGGCGGGTCAGCGCCACTGCGCTTTCCAGTTCGTACCAGGCGTTCTTGCGCACGCAGTTGGTCAGGCGCACGTGCACCGACAGCTTGAGGAAATGATCGAGGTCGGCGTGATACAGCGTGCGCACCGACGAGGTCGGGCGCAGCGCCAGGCCGCGTTCGCCCAGCGGTTCGATCCAGCCGCGCGCCTGCGCCTGGCGCAGCAACGGATGCGCCAGCACGCGTTCGGCCTCCCATGGATGGCAGGGATACAGGTCGGCGCCACCGCCGGCCTGCGCCAGGGTGGCGCGCACGTCATGGCCTTGCGCGCGGTACAGGCGCGGGTCGATGCGGAACCAGAACAGCGGAAAGGCGCTGCGCGCTTCCGGTGCGCAGGCCAGCACCTGGGCCAGCGGCACGCCCTCGCGGCTCTTGGGCGTGGGATGGAAGGCGTGGCCCCACAGCATCGATTGCTCGGCATCGATCAGCGCCTCGCCGGTGGGCTGCGCGGCGTCGGCCTGGCGCAGCAACTGCGCGGTGATGGCGACGCTGTTGGCGCTCTGCGCCAGCAGTTCCAGGTTGGGCGCGTGCTCGCCTTCGCTGAGTTCCTGCAGCAGCAGCCGCACCAGCGCCTCAGCGTCCAGGCAGTGCCACGGACGGCCATCGGCCTTCAGGTAGGGCGCCGAGGCGAAGCGGCAGCGGCCCAGGCCGTCGGCATGCGCCAGGCGCACGCACAGCGTGGCGCCGGAGGGCAGTTGCAGGCGTAGCCAGCGTTCGCCGGCGGCGGCCACGCCGGGGCGGTCCAGGCCACGGTAGTCGAAGTCGGCCAGGTCGCGGGCGAGTGCGACTTCGCGCAGGTAGCAGTTGAGCCAGCAGGTGATCGCCTGCGCTTGCGCCAGGCTGTCGTACCACGGGTCATGCATCGGCAACGGGGACATGGACGGTTCTCCGAACGGACGTGAGCATCAGGGCCGGCAGCAGCGCCAGCAGGGCGGCCGCGGCGGCGGCGAGAAACGGAACGGCAAGGCCATGGCCTTGCACCAGGGCGCCGGCGAGGGCGCCGCCGGCGACGCCGGCGTATTTGCCGGCCGCATCGAAACGGCCGAACAACTGGCCGGCGCCGCGCCCGCCGGCGATCTCGGCCAGGCTGCGGTTGAGGCCGCGCAGGGCCATCCACATGCCCAGGCCGAACAGCAGCCGCGCGGCGATCAGCCAGCCCGGCGCCGGTGGCGCCATCTGCAGCAGGCAGGCCAGGGCGAACAGCGCCAGCCCCGGCGGCAGCGGCGACACGCGGTGGTCGCGGCCGCGCCAGCACGGCATCAGCACCAGGTAGACCAGGTGCGGCAGGCTGTACAGCAGGCCGGCGACCGCGCTGCTGCCGATGCCGTGCGCCTGCGCGTATGGCAGGAAGTAGGGAAAGGTCACCACCATCGCGAAACAGAACAGGAACTGCGTGGCCCACAGCGCCCAGCGCTGGCGGCGCTGCGTGGCATCGGTGTGCGGCAGGGAGGGCGTGGACGTGGCGGTCGCCGGCGCGCGCGGCGGATCGGCCGGCAAGCGCCAACTCAGTGCGAAGGCGAGCAGCGGCAGCAGCGCCAGGTAGCGGTACAGCGACTGCGCCGGCCCCAGCGCGATGGCCAAGCCGAGCAGCGCCGGCGCGGTGACCATCGCCAGCCGTGCCGAGAACTGGGTCCAGTCCAGCGCCCGCGCCAGCGAGCCACTCTGCGCCTGGCTGCTGAGATAGGCGTTGGTCGCGGCCAGCGAGCCGCCGCAGGCGCCCTGCACAACCAGGCCGGCGACCAGCCAGCCCAGGTTCGGCGCGAAGCCGGCCATGAGGAACCCAAGCGCCAGGCCGAGTTGCGCGCGCAGCAGCGAGCGCTTGCGCCCGTAGCGGTCGGCCAGCCGGCCCCAGGCGCTGGCGGTGAGCGCGGTGCACAGCGTCGGCAGCACGTACAGCACGCCGCTCCAGCCGATCGCCGCGCCCGGCGCCAGCTGCTGCAGCACCTGCGGCAGAAACAGCGGCATGCCCAGCGCAGTGAAGGCGGCCAGGTAGTGCGCGGCCAGCACCGGGCCGAGGATGCGCTTCATCGTGCCGTCCCGGCTGCAGCCGCCCGCGCCGCCCGCGTATCTTCGCGCAGCAGGTTGGGCGCGCTGTCGCCGTAGAACTTGTTGATGTCCGCCGCGCCGGTGACCTGCTTGCCGAGCAGGCTGCCGGCGCTGAGCAGGTACTTCACCGGCAGCTTCGGTGCATCCAGCAGCGCCTGCGCCGGCGCGGTATCGATGCCCTCTTCGCGCAAGGTGCGCAGGGTGCCGTGCAGGCGCGCGCGCAGCAGCGCGTACAGGGCCGTGCGCAGCCCTGGCTGCCATTCCGCCAGCCCTTCGAGCACCGCCTGCAGGTCCAGCTGCAGGATGATGGTGCAGAACATGCGCGCCAGCGCGGCGTCGTCCTGCACCGCGATGCGCGCATCGCGCGGGGCGCCCAGCGCGGCCAGCGCCGGCCGTTGCGCGTGCAGCCGCGACAGCAGTACCCGCGCCGCATCGTTGTCCTTCATCAGCAGTCGCGGCGCACGGCCGGCGGCATAGATCAGCACGCTGTTCTGCTGGTTCGCCTCCAGGGCGATGCCGTAGCGCAGCCACAGCCGCAGGTGCACCCCGCACATCAGCGCCAGGTAGCTGTCCCACCAGGCGGTGAGGTCGCCGCCATGGAAGCGCTCGGCCAAGTGCATAGCCAATGGGCGGCCATCGGGCAGCAGCGCGCACAGGCCGGCCACGGGGACCAGGGTCGCTTCCGGCAGCGCCGGATAGCGGCGCAGCAGATAGGACAGGTGTCGTGTCTCGCCGACGTGGCCGGCATGCGCCTCGTCCACGTGCAGGTAGCGCGCGCCCAGCGCCGGATCGTGCGCGGCGAGGTCGCGCAGCACGCGCTCGAACCAGTGCCCGTCGTACAGCGTGGACGGCTTGATCAGGCGCAGGTTGAGTGCGCCGAGCGTGCGCATCGGCACCGGCAGCTTCAGATGATGATCGGGAAACGCCAGCGGAATCACCGTGCGCAGCGACAGCGAGGGCCGCACCTGCAGCCACGGCTGCGGCGCGGCGATCGCGCCGTCCGGCAGGGCGAAGCCGTCCTCGCCCAGGCGTTCGAAGATCAGCGGATGCAGCGGCCAGGCGACATGGTCGGCGTCCAGTGCCGGATCCAGGCCGAGCATGCTCGGGCGCGGCCAGAACGCCGGCGGCGGGGTGGTCTGGGTGACCTGCGCGGCCGGCAGCGCCAGCCAGCGCAGCGCGAAGCTGGGGCCGAATTCCGGTGCGTAGCGCGGCAGGTCGGCGTCGTCCAGGCCGAGTTTGGCGCGTGCGCTGGGATAGAACGGATGGTCGCGGTGGCTGGCCAGTTGTTCGCAGCGGTAGGCGCGTTCGTGCGCGTCGGCCGCGTCCAGCGCGGTGGCCAGCAGCGGCCGTTGCTGCGCATAGGCCTGCCGCGCCAGCGCACGCTGGCGCACCGCGCACTCGGCTTCTTCGACATAGGCGCGATGCAACGCCTGCGTTTCAGCGTCGAGCCCGGCGCCCAGTCGTGCCAGCCACTGCGCGGCGCCTGATTCGTAGGCAGTTTGCGGCCCGGTGTGCACGACCCAGCCGTCGCTGCAGGCGCTCACGGTCTGCAGGTAACCGGCGCGGCGCAGCGGCAGCCACAGTTCGCCGTCGGGCAGGTGCGCGATGCGCCACCAGGTCGCGTCCGCGGGCAGCGGCGCCTGCGCCCATGCGGCGAGCACCGCCGGCGGCGGCGTGGCGGCGGCGCCGCGGCTGACGATGCCGCGCAGGTCTTCTCGCAGGCAGGCGTCGATGACGCGCAGGTCGATGTAGCGGCGGTCGGCGTCCTGGCTCATGCGGCCGCTCCGATGCTGCTGTCGATGCGCCAGTGCAGCGACGCCTCGGTGCTGTCCAGCGCCTGCTGCAGGTCCGCCTCGGTGTCGGCGAGCACGTCCAGCACGCCCAGGTAATCCTTGTTGGAATGGCTCAGGCGGATCGCGTCGCCGGGTTGCCGCAGGCGCCGGTAGCGCGCGTCCCAGTGCGCGTCGCTGCTGGCGTGGTCGGCACTGGCCACCGCCAGCGTGCCGTCGTGCTCGGCCACGTAGTAGCGCACCAGGGCGTGCGCGCGGCGCGCCTGCAGCGTGGGCAGTGGCCGACCCAGGTGCAGGCCGAGGACGCTGTCGAACCAGTGCCCGCCGAACAGGCGGTCGAGCAGGAATTCGCGGCCGTCGCCGATGCTGCGGTAGTTGATCTCCACCAGCACCGGGCCGTCGGCGGTGAGGATGAACTCGCTGTGGCACACGCCGAAGCCGATGCCGAACGCCTGCAGTTGCGCCAGCGCCTGCTGCACGACCGCGGTGTCGGTGGTGCCGCGCCAGCGCGCCTCGCATTCGACGAAATGCGGCGGCGCCGAGAGCTGCACGTCGAAGCCGCCGATCGGTTGCAGGTGGTGCCCGTCGCCGAGCGTTTCCAGGGTGAACAGCGGACCCTCAAGCACGCTTTCCAGCAGCACGCTGCGCTGCGGGTGGCGCTGCCAGAAATCATCGAGGTAGGTCTGTAGCGCCGTGGCATCGGCGCAGTGGCGCACGTCCATGCTCGCCACGCCTTCGCGCGGCTTGGCGATCAGCGGCCATGGCGCCTGCGCCGGCGGTTGCGCGCCCGGCGCCAGGCTGCAGAACCACGGCGCCGGCAGGCCGAGCGCGCGCAGCCGTTGGCGCATCGCCGCCTTGTTCTTGGCCGCGTAGCAGACCTGCCAGTCCTTGCCGGGCACGCCGAGCGCGGCGGCGACCACGGCGGCGCTGGTCTGCAGGTGGTCGCTGTTGCTGAACACCGCGCGCGGCGGCTGCGGCAGGCTGCCGAGCAGGTCGAGCACGCCCAGCGGATTGAACACGTCGCACTCCAGCACCTGCACCGGTGCGGCCGGCGGATGGCGGCGGAAGTGCTCGAGGTGGGCGTGGCGGTGGTCGGTCAGCAGCAGCACCGGCACGCCCAGGCGCTGCGCGGCGGGGAGGAAGCCATCGGTCACCGCCGGGTGGCAGACGTGGCTGAGGATCAGCAGGGGAGCGTCGTGCGAGGTCATGTGCGGGTCTCGTCGGGCGCAGGCGCACGCACGCCGCCGGCGCGGCCGCATGGAGGCGGACACGGGAGGCATGCGCCGCGGCTGCGGCAGGGTCGCGTGGTTGCCTGGCGCATCGCATCGGGCGTGCGCTGGGTACGGGAAGGACGCGGCTGCGTCCGTTGCACTGGCCCGCGTCTCCCGCGGGCGGCGGCGCGCCGTGGTGGCGCGCGGTGGTGCGGCGTCCGGCGGCGTCGTCCGCCGCCGGGATGGATCAGAACGTGTACTCGAGGCCGACGGTGACGCTGCGGCCCGGCGCCGGCTGCCGGCCCCAGGGGCTGGTGTCGATGCCGCGGTACCAGTACTTGCGATCGAACAGGTTGTTGACCGCCAGCGACGCGCTGAGCTTGCCGCTGGCGCCTTCGCTGAGCACCTGGCTCAGCTGCGCGTTCCACACCCAATAGGAGGGCAGTTCACCGACCGAGGCGATCGCGTTCTCCTGCGCGGTGTTGGCCGCATCGCTGAAGGCACGGCTGAAGTAATAGCTGGAAACGGCGACGGTGGTATGACCGGATTCGGGCCGGTACGACGCGCCGAGGGTGAGTTGGTTGCGCGAGGTGTAGGGCACGCGATTGCCGTCGTACACGCCCGATTCCTGCCGTGCGTCCAGGTAGGCATAGCCGGCGTTGAGGGTCAGCGCGCGCAGTTGCGCCGGGCTCCACTGCACTTCCACTTCGCCGCCCTGGTGGCGGGTCTTGCCGAGATTGCGGTAGGTGCGCGTGGTGTTGTCGAGCTGGATCTGCTGGTCGAAGTCGATCAGGTAGCCGCCGAACTGCACGCGGGTGCGTTCGTTGGGCTGGTAGCGCGCGCCGGCCTCGTAGTTCCAGGCCAGTTCGGCGTCGAGGTTGTCGCCGAAGATGATCTGGGTGACCTGCGGCGCGCGCAGCGAGCGCTGTCCGTCGGCGTACAGGTACCACTGCGGAGTGGCCTGGAAGCCCAGGGTCAGGCCGGGCAGCACGTCGTCGGTCTTGTTGCGCGTGCGCACGCCGCTGGCCAGGTTGTAGTAGCGCGAATCGACCTGTTCGTAGCGCAGGCCGGGGGTGACGGTGACGCGGCCGTCGGCGAAGGCGATCGCGTCGCTGACGTAAGCGGCGGCGCCGCGGTCCTTGAAGCGCCAGTCGCGCACCAGGGTGTACAGCCCATCGCTGAGGCGGGTGTTGCCGACCAGGAAGTCGATGTCCTCGTTGATCGCACGGGCACCCAACGTCCACTGCTGTCGCACCGCGCCGTCGCCCATCGTCCAGCTCAGCCGCGGCTCGCTGCCATAGACCCGGAAATCGCGTGGCGCGCTCTGCCGCAGTTGCGGCGGCAGGTCCGGGCGCCAGGTCTCGCTGGCCGCCGAGCGCATGCCGACGATGAAGTTGCGGCTGCTGCGCGCGCTGAAATTGCTCCAGTCCAGGCGCAGGTCCTGGAACGGCCCCACGTCGCCGAAGTCCTGCTGATAGACCAGCGAGGCGCGGGTGGTGCGGCCGGTGAATTCGTCCAGCGGCCGCGTCGACTGGCGCGGATCGCGCAGATAGTCGGCCACGGACAAGGCGCCGGCCATGTCCATGTCGGCGACGTAGCGCTGCACGCTGGCCTTGAGCAGCTTGTCCGGCGCCAGCCACCATTCCGCGCGCAGACGCAGGTTCTTGATGTCGGTGGCGCTGTGCTCGCGCCAATAGTCGCCCTTGGTCCAGTTCGCATCCAGTTGCAGGCCGAACGTGTCGCTGGCGTAGCCGCCGGTGCTGATCGCGGTGTCGCCCAGGTAATGCCCGGCGCCGCCGGCGGTGACCTTCTGCCCCAGCGTGGTGGTCCAGGTGGTGGGGATGTCCGGGCTGATCAGGTTGATCACGCCGCCGACGTTGTTGGGGCCGTACTGCACCGCCGCGCCGCCGCGCACGATGTCGATGCGGTCGACCTGGTTGAGGCCGACCGGGAACAGCGACAGGCTGGTCTGCCCGTACGGCGCCAGCGCCAGCGGAATGCCGTCCTCCAGCACCTGCACGCGGCCGCTGCGGCTCTCGTACAGGCCGCGCAGCATGATCTGCGGCAGCGCACCGGTGCCGGTCTCGTCGAACACCTTGATGCCAGGCACCTTCTGCAGCGCGTCGTCCAGCGAGCGGTTGGCGCCGGTGCGCAGCTGCGTGCTGTCGATCACCTGGCGGCTGCCGGCGTAGTGCTGCACGTCCTCGACGGTGGAGCGACCGAGCAGGCTGCCCTGCACCTGCACCGCGTCGAGCTGGCGGATCCGCGCCTGCGCGTCGGCGTCGGGCGGGACGTCCTCGGCGCGCACGCTGGTGGGAGCGAGCATGGCGGCGGCGAGGGCGACGGCCAGCAGCGAAGGGGAAAGCGAAGCGATCAAGACGACGACTCCAACAGGAACGAAACGGTCAGGGGCTGCGCAGGTCGGCCGCGCGCTGGCGCAACGCGGCCTGCAGCAGCGCGCGGTCCTCGCCGGCGAACAGCCACTGCAGATCCGGCTGTGCCAGCCAGTGCGCGCGCTGCGCGGCGTCGCGCGGATTGGGGCAGAACGGAATGCCGGCGGCGCGGCAAGCCGCGTCGATCGCCAGCAACTGCTCCCAGACCTGCGGGTGGGTGGGCTGCGGGCCGAGGCCCAGGTCCAGCGCCAGGTCCAACGCGCCTTCCATCACCAGCGACACGCCGGGCACCTGCAGGATCTGCGGCAGCGCGCGCACGCCGGCGGCGCTTTCGATCATCGGGATCACGCGCAGGCGCTCACGGCTGCGGGCGATGTAGTCGGCCAGGGCCACGCTGCCGAAGCCGGTGACGCGGCCACCGGTGATGCCGCGGCGACCGTGCGGCGGGAAGTGCGCGGCGGCAACCGCGCGTTCGGCCTGCTCGGCGCTGTCCAGCCCGGCCAGCACCACGCCGCGGGCACCGGCGTCGAGCACCCGGCCGATCAGCTTGGTATCGACCTCGGGCACCCGCACCCAGGCTTCGCAGCCGCCCAGCTCGCAGGCGCGGATGGCATGCTCCAGCTCGGCCGGCGAGCGCAGCACGTGTTCCAGGTCCAGCACCGCGAAGTCGTAGCCGACATGCCCGAACATCTCGCACAGCAGGGCACTGGGCACGGAGTTGAGCAACCCGATCTTGCAGGCCATGGGGGAGGGCGAGCGGAACTGGGGAAGGGAGCGCAATCCTGCCGCAAACGAGAATGCTTATCAAGAAGATTCGCTGCGGGCGCTCCCGGCCGCCGTAGACGCTTTCTGTGCGCTACCGCGCTTTTCGCTGCGACTGACTCTCCGAAGAGGAGCCGCTTTTGCGAATCCCCAATCCCAAATCCCCAATCCCTGCTGTCAGGGCCTCAGCGCGCGACGGCACGCATCCCCCGGTACGGCGGCGTCGCCATCACCATTTCCGCCAGCGAATAGGCCAGCTCGCGCTCGGCCATCACCGTGCCGTCGGCACCGTGGTCGAGCAGGTGCTTGACCTCGGCATCGCTGTGCGCGCGTGCCAGCAGGGTCAGTGCCGGGTTCAACGCGCGCAGCTTGGCCAGGGCCTCGCCGGCTTCCAGTGGCTGCGGGATCGCCAGGATCGCGATCTTGGCCTTCTCCGGATGCGCCTCGGCCAGCACGCGGTCGGCGGCGGCACTGCCGCGGATGCCGGGGATGCCGTCGGCGTGGGCGCGTTCGACATGGTCGCGGTTGTCGTCGATCACCAGCACCGGCACGCCGCGCTCGCGCAGCACCGCCGCCAGCGCGCTGCCGACCCGGCCGTAGCCGATCACGATGGCGTGGTCGATCAGATCCAGCGACGGACCCGGCGGCAGCTCCGGTTCCACCGTCACCGGCGCCTCCACCGCCTGACGCGCCTGCCAGCGGTCCAGCCAGCTGAACAGCAACGGGTTGGCGATGATCGACAGCAGCGCGCCGGCCAGGATCAGGTCGCGGCCGGTCTCGGGCAGGATCGCCAGGCTCACGCCGAGGCCGGCGAGGATGAAGGAGAACTCGCCGATCTGCGCCAGGCTGGTGGAGATCGTCAGGGCGATGCCGGTGGGGTGGCCGAACGCCCGCACGATCACGAACGCGGCCAGCGACTTGCCGACGGTGATGGTCAGGAAGGTGGCCAGCACCTGCCACGGATGCTCGACCAGGATGTGCGGGTCGAACAGCATGCCCACCGAGACGAAGAACAGCACCGCGAAGGCATCGCGCAGCGGCAGCGAGTCGTTGGCGGCCTTGTGGCTGAGCTCCGATTCCTTCAGCAGCATGCCGGCGAAGAACGCGCCCAGCGCGAACGACACGCCGAACAGAGTGGCCGAGCCGAACGCCACGCCCAGCGCGATCGCCAGCACCGACAGGGTGAACAGTTCGCGCGAGCCGGTCGCGGCGACCTTCTCCAGCGCCCAGGGGATGGCGCGGCGGCCGACCACCAGCATCACCGCCACGAACGCGGCCATCTTCAGCAGGGTGACGCCGAGCGCGCCGAGGATCGCCCCGGTGTCGGCGCCCTTGCCGCCGAGCGCGTCGGCCAGCGCCGGCAGCAGCACCAGCGCCAGCACCATCACCAGGTCCTCCACGATCAGCCAGCCGACCGCGATGCGCCCGCGCTGGGTTTCCAGCAGGCGCCGTTCCTCCATCGCCCGCAGCAGCACCACGGTGCTGGCCACCGACAGCGCAAGGCCGAACACCAGGCCGTGCAGGGTCGGCCAGCCCATGCTCCAGGCCAGCCCCCAGCCGAGCAGGGTGGCGACCGCGATCTGCGCCAGCGCGCCGGGGATCGCGATCCACTTCACTTCCATCAGGTCTTCGAGCGAGAAGTGCAGCCCCACCCCGAACATCAGCAGCATCACCCCCAGTTCCGACAACTGGGTGGCCAGGGCCTGGTCGGCGACGAAGCCCGGCGTGAACGGCCCCACGCAGATGCCCGCCACCAGGTAACCGACCAGCGGCGAGAGCTTGAGGCGGTGGGCGAGCGTGCCGAGGACGAAGGCGAGCGCGAGCCCGACCGCGATGATGTCGATGAGACTGGTGTCGTGATGCATTCAGGATCGCAGAACAAGGAAGCCTGGAGTGTCGCCGATCGGGGCTTTTGTCGGCAAATCGGTGTGGCGGGGCCGGGCGGCGACGCGGCGGTCGGCAGGCGCTCGGTGTGGCGCTGCCCGGATCCACTCAGCCGCATCTGGCGGAAGTGGCGGAACCCGGTCGCTCCGGTCGCGCCTGCCGGGGAGCGACATGGCGGGCGGGCGACGATCATCGCGCAATCGGCTGCCTCGGCGGTGCCGCAACACGGTTCGGAATGTCGCTCCCCGACAGCACGACTGGGATGGAGGTCGCAGCGAACCGTGCCCGCACGCAACTCCCTGTCAGGAAAGACATTACAGCGCATGGTGGACGTTATCTGTCTACTGTTTCGGCCCATTCCGTGGTGTATGTTTGCCCCCATTGGTGTCCTGCCGGGACAGGGGCATGGCTAGACTGAAGACTTTCGCTAGAGGAATCCTCCTGAGCGCCTTGTACTGCGCGGCTTATCTGGCCGTGTGGCACTGCTCTCTGGATCAGTGGTTCCTGCCGATCGGACTGCGCACGGCGGCACTGCTGTTTCTCCCGTATCGGCTCTGGCCCTACGTGTTCCTGGGAGATGCAGCGGCGCTGTTGAGCATGCGCGTGCCGATGATCGATGCCGACGGCGCAAATCCGGTGTGGGTGTACGGCAGTTCGTTCCTGCTGATGCCCGCGTTCGCGCTGCTGCCCTGGATGGTCCGGCGCAATCTTCCCGATTTCCGGGTCGAGCAGAGCTGGCTGCCGCTGATCTGCCTGTGCGCGGCGTTGTGGGCGGTGCTCGTCAACAAGGGCGTCAATTGGCTGCTGGGTGGGCCCGCGGCCTACATCAATCTGGAAAACACGCTGAAGTTCTGGATCGGTTTCTATCTGGGTATCGTCATGTTCGTCTTCCCCGCGCTGCTGTGGGTCAGGCGAGCAGAGGGCGATGCGGCTGCGCGAAGGACGGTTCTTCACAGCGCAGGCGTCGCCGCGCTGCTGATGGGCGTCCTGTTCGGCGTCGCGATGCAGGTGGAGGGCGTCCTGCGCCAGTTCCTCCTGGTTCTCATGATTGCGCCGGCCGTCTGGCTGACCTTCAAGCATGCCTGGCGAGGCGCCGCGATCGGCGTGGTGATGGCCAACTTCGCGGTGGCCATGTCCATGCCGAAGACCAATTATGCCGGTGCCTACGACGCGGACTCATTGCAGGTGCAATTGTTGGTCGCCTTTGCGGTGACCGCACTCGCTTCCCTCGGCGCCAAGTTGTCCGTTGCCTTCGATCAAGTGCAACGCTTCGGCTTTGCCGAAAGGGAGGCGCTGCAGGTCGCCCAAGCCAGCTACATGTCGGCCGAACGCACCCTGCGCAACCGGGTGATCGAGTACACCGACATCCACGTGCATATCAACAAGCTGCGCCGCGATATCGCCACCACGCTGAAGGAGCACGGCCACTACGCCGCGGCGATGGAAATGAACCGCACCGGGGTGATCCAGGCGCAATTGCTGGACGATTACGTCGCCGCACTGTATCCGCTGGATATCGAAACCCACGGCCTGTACGGCGCGCTGAATTCCATCGCCTTCGCCAATGCCTGCGAGACCGAGGTCGAGGCGCGCCTGCACGGCGATACGCGGCGGCTGTCGATGGGGCTGCAACTGGCGGCGTACCGATGCGTGCTCAATGCCATGGAAATCCTGCCCAACGCGGGCCGGCACACGATCACGGCGCGGGTCTGGTCGGCGCGCGGCAAGCGCGGCGTGGTGGTGACGCTGGAAGCCGATACGACCATGCCGGGCAGCGGCCGCAAGCAGCACAGCGCCGACGAGATGGACTGGGAGCTGGCGAGCCGGTTGAAGGCTCATGACGGCACCTGCCGGCGCCGTCATGAGCGAAAGATCAGTTTCCTGATCTCAGAGCCCCTGCAAAAGCCGGTTACTTCTTGATGGTCACGGTCCAGACGTCGCCGTTGGCGCTGCTGGCCAGCTGCACGGTGAAGTAGCGCGCATCGTAGACCACGGTGCCGCGGCTGCTGTCGAAGGTGTCGACGGTGCTTACCCGATCCACGTCCTGACCCATCGGCGTCACCCAGGCGGTGTCGCCGACACGGCCGATCGCGCCGCGCACCTGGCCGGTGGCGTCGTTGATCTGCAGGTAGGTCACGCCATTACGCTCGAACTGGTAGATGCGTGCCGACGCGTTGGTGGACAGATTGGTCGCCGCCGGGGCACTTTCGCCCAGGCCGCGGATGGCGATCGGCGTGCCGACACCGCCGCCCGGGCAGCAACTCTGCGCCGAGGCATTGAACGCCAGCGCAGAGCAAAGCGCGATGCCCGAAAGCGTCGCGAATTTGGAAGTTTTCCACATAATCAGATCCTTCCCCATAAGGGATTTTTTGCCTGCCGTTCAGGCGATTCCACATTACGCGAATCGCAACAGGCCACTGTTGACAAATAATCAATCGATTCATACTTGTGATGCGTCTCACGTTTATCTATGCGGAATGATTTCCGCAAAATGCGCCGCATCGGTTTTCTCAGGCATGGCCCCAAGGTCACGCAACATCGCGTCGACCCTCCGGCAGTGCCGGGATGTCGGGCGTGGACTGCATTGCAGTTTCCATGCCATTTATTGCAGGCACAGCGTCGCGACACAGCGGCAGCGTATTTCGCTGCCCGCCGTTTGCGCCGATGGGCGACGACGTGGGTGTCGAATGTCTCTGTCTATCGGGCGCGAGTTGCGGCGCGAGTAAATCTATTGCGCTAATGCGGCAGCCCAACGCGCTTGGATTGTGCGACGAGTGCTTGACGCGTCTGCGTCGCTGCCGATGGCGCTGGGATGGCGCCTCGCGGCGGCCATGTGCGTAGAGCGGGTGAATGCCGCAGTGCGCTGCGGTGCCCTGCGACATCGACAAGGCCGGCACGCGCAGGCTTTGTCGACACCCCGTCGCTGCTGCGCGGGCACGCATCCGATTCCTGCAGCGTCGTGATGCTGCGCGTCATCGATACGGACGGCGGCGAGGTGCGGTATCGAGACTGCCGGTAGAGAATGCGGCGGCGGTGCCAGTGACACCGCCACCGCACACGCATCACCAGCTGTAGTTGACGTTGGCGTAGGCAAACGCGCCATTGAAGCCGAACGGCGAGGACGTGCTGTACGGCAGGTAGGTGCGGGTGCCGGCACCGGCGCGCGAACGGTCGGGGTACTCGTTGAGCACGTTGTCGCCGCCGACGGTGACGCGCCAGCGGCCCAGCGTGTAGGCCGCCGACAGGTCCAGGGTCCACTTGGCCGCATAGGTCTGATCGGCGGCGGGCGTGGTGCCGAAATCGGTGAATTCGCCCCAGCGCGTGGCGGTGGCGGTGAAGGCCCAGGCGCCGGGCGACCACACGCTGCTCAGGAAGAACTTGTCGCGCGGCGAACCGCGGGTGATGCGGCCGATCTCGGCACGGCCGATACGCACCGCGGTCGGGTCGATCGCTTCCAGGACCGCCGGGTTGCCGGCGATCTTCTCGATGTCGGTCTTGTTGTAGTTGTAGCCGGCGGTGAGATCGAGGCTGCTGGCGGGCAGGGCGATCTTGTAGGTGCCGATCGCGTCCACGCCCTGGGTCTTGGTGTCGATGGCGTTGGTGAAGTAGCGGCCGCCGCCGATGCCGGCGTAGCCATTGCCCTGCAGGTAGTTGCGTACCGCCGTGGAGGTGAGATTCTCCGAGAGCACGATGCGGTCGTCGATGTCGATGCGGTAGGCGTCGAGGGTGATGTACAGCGCGTCCACCGGCTGCAGCACCAGGCCCAGGCCGTAGTTCTTGGATTTTTCGGCCTTCAGCGGTTCGGCGCCGAGCGCGATCGCCGCCGGGTTGTCGGTGCGGAAGGTGCCGATCTCGAACGGCGTGGCGGCGATGCTGCCGTCGGACTGGGCGACGTTGATGAAGTTGGTGGCGACCGACTGGAAATACTGCTGCTGCAGCGAGGGCGCACGGAAGCCGGTGGAGACGGTGGCGCGCAGCGCGACCTTCGGGCTGAAGGCGTAGCGCAGCGACAGCTTGCCGGTGGCGGTGTCGCCGAAGTCGCTGTAGTTCTCGTAGCGCCCGGCCAGGCCGGCGGAGAACTTGTCGGTGATGTCGCCTTCCAGGTCCAGATAGGCCGAGTAGCTGTTGCGGTCGTAGTGGCCGGAGTCGCTGGGTTTGAAGCCGGCGAACACCTGCGCGCCCGGCAGCAGGGTGCCGTTGGCCGAGGGAATGCCGCCGTTGACGTAGGACGCCGGCTCGCCCGGCGATTCGTTGAACTTCTCGCCGCGCCACTCGGCGCCGAAGGCCAGGGTGAGCGGGTAGGCCAGGCCGACCTCCAGCGATTTGCTGAAGTCGGCGTTGAGCACGTTCTGGGTGACCTGCAGCGCGCCGGCGTAGAACTCGGTGGGGCTGGCTAGGCCCAGGCTGTTGTTGAGGCTGTGGCGCACGTCGAAGCTCAGGTCGTTGCGGCCGTAGTTGTAGCTGAGGTCGATGGCCAGGCCGCCGGCGGTGCTGGACTTGACCCCGCCGACCCAGGACACGTCCTTGCTGACGTTGTAGATCTGCGGCAGGAAGCCGTTGGGGTAGATCTCCGGGCGGTTGCGGTTGTCGCCGGACCAGCGGAAGTAGCCGTTGGACAGCACTTCGCGGCGGCTGAGCATCGCGTAGGAATAGAAGGTGATGTAGTCGGCCGGGCTGTACTGGCCGTTGTAGGAGAACGCGCCCTGGTCCACGTCCGGGTCGCCGTAGCGCTGCTGCACCTGCCCCTGGTAGGGCGTGGCGCGGTCGGTCTGGTCCTGGTGTCCGGCCTGCGCGGCGAAGTGCACGCTGCCGGTCTCGGCGAAGGTGAGGCCGGCGTCGCCGGAGAGCTGGTACTGCTCGCCGTCGCCGGCGCTGTACTTGCCGTAGCGCCCGGCCAGGCTGCCGCCCGTGCCGCTGCCCTTGAGCACGATGTTGATGACGCCGGCGATGGCATCGGAGCCGTATTGCGCGGACGCGCCGTCGCGCAGCACTTCGATGCGTTCGACCGCCGCGATGGGAATGGTGTTGAGATCGGCCGGCGAGGAGCCGCGGCCCTGCGCACCGTTGAGGTTGACCAGGGCGGTGGTGTGGTAGCGCTTGCCGTTGACCAGCACCAGCACCTGGTCCGGCGAAAGCCCGCGCAGTTGCGCTGGGCGCACCGCATCGGAACCGTCGGTGATCGCCGGGCGTGGGAAGTTCAGCGACGGCACGGCGCGCGACAGCGCGGTGGCCAGTTCGGTGGTGCCGGTGGACTGCAAGGTTTCCGGCGAGATGATGTCGATCGGCGACGCCGATTCGGCCACGGTGCGGTCGGCCACGCGCGTGCCGGTGACGATGACGGTGTCCAGCGTTTGCGCGTTGCCGGCGTTCTGCGCATGGACGGAAACGGCGGACGTCGCCAGGCACAGGGCGACGGCGTGGGCGAGCGGAGTGAGCGTGCGCGTCATGAGGGAGGCGGCTCCAGTAGTGGGGGGAAGGCGTCGCTGCATGCGCGCTCCCCTGTCCCCTGGCGGATGCGGCGACGCTCCCTAGGGATTACCGGCGGATGTCAGGAGTGTCAATGTTCCGTTAAGTGCGATGCGGAGGTTGCAGTTGCAACCACCGCTGCAGGCATTGCGGCAGCGCGCATCCGCGGATTTTCTGGGGTTGTAGACAAAATGCGGGTCGCGCGCGACGGCGCGGTGCATGCGCTGTGCCTGCGCGGGATGGGGTGCGTGTCTTGCTTGACGCTGCGTGCTGCGTGCTGCGTGCTGCGTGCTGCGGGCGTCTTCGTGTGGATTGGCCGGCGGTGCTGCTGTCGGTGGTGGCCATCGCGTGGTTGGTCGTTTCAGCCATGCCGTCAGTTGCGGCGCTTCATTGATGAGGCGTCGCGGCTGAAGCCGCTCCTACGCGTGCCACGGCGTACGCTGCGGAGGCCAAGCAAGCGCGTGCGAGGCGTTCGTCTTGTTCGTTGAGGCGGGTATGGCAACTCGCTGGGTTCAACCAGAGGAGACGCCGTTCGGCAACGTCGTGCGCGTTTCTTGCGTTGCGTTTCGTAGATACCGTCTTACCCCCTAGCAGGCAAGGCCCCTTTTCGGATCGAACGCGGTGCCCGATTTGAGAACCCCGTAGGCCAGATGCAGGAGCTTGCGCATGGCGGCGCACACGATCTGCTTGCCGGCTTTGCCGCGTTCGCTCAGCCGCTGTTTCAGCGTGCGGATGATCGGGTTGTGGGTCATGGCCACCAGGGCCGGCATGAACAGGCCCGCGCGCAGGCGGGGCGAGCCGGTGCGCGAGATGCAGACGTGGCCTTTGCGGTCGCCCGACTGCTGCAGGCACGGATTCAGGCCCGCGAAGGCGGTCACCGCCGCGGCATCGGCGAAGCGCCTCACATCGCCAAGCTCGGCCAGCATCAAGGCCGCGCTGGTGTCGGCAATCCCCTGGATGCTCACCAGCAGCTCGCGCTGCCCACGCAAGGTCGGATCCTGGTCGATGTGGTCATCGATGGCCTGCTCGATCTGGGCGATGTGGTGTTGCAGATCGGCCAGATGGACCTGGATCGAGTCCTTCACCTGAGCCGGAGCGACGTCCAGCCGGTTGCGCTCCATCTGCAGCATCTGTTGCAGATCCTGGCGCCGGCGCACCAGCGCTTTGAGCTGCTTGAGCGCCGGCGGATCAGGGGACCAACGGCGTAACTGCTCGCGGTGACGCAAGGCATAACTGGCGATCAGCTTGGCATCGCTGCGATCGGTCTTGACCCGGCTGAGCTGGCTGCGTGCGTACGCGGCCGTCTGCGCCGGGTTGAGCACGCACACCCGATAGCCGCGTGCGTGGAGGAACTCGGCCAGCGCCTGGTGGTAGGTGCCGGTGGCCTCCATGGCGATCCAGCTATCGGGCTGCGCATGCGTCTGCAGCCATGCCTGCAGGGCCTGGAAACCCTTGGCATCGTTGGACAACTTGGCCTTGGTACGGTGCTTGCCATTGGTCAGATCGATGGCCACATCGAAACTGCGTTTAGCGACGTCGATGCCGATGACGGGAGACATACGCGATTCCTCCATCGTGTCAGGGTCATGATCGGCGCTGAGCCCGGTCCTGCCTTGTCGATGCGAGTTCACGCCCGGGGGCGGACTCTGGATACCGTTCGGACACACAAGGGCCAGCATGTGGAGGGCGGAGCCGATCTACGATGCAAGCTCGAAGCTTTAGGAGCGACTGGACCTCCCACACCTCCTCCGATGATCAGTCGGAAGACATGACGCCTGTCTAGGGGCGACATGTCCAGATACAAGGAGCGGCTTCAGCCGCGACCCATGCGCGATCGCGTCGCGGCTGAAGCCGCTCCCACAAAAAAACCAGGCAGGCGAGCACATCGCACACCGATAAATTGCCAATCCCGAATCCCGAATCCCGAATCCCCGCCCCAAAAAACAACGGCCCGGGAAACCCGGGCCGTCGTCGTGCTCGGCGCAGGCGCAATCAGCGCGCCTGGTCTCGCGATCACCAGCGGTAATTGATCCGCCCGTACACGTAGGCGCCGTTGAAACCGTACGGCGAGTAGTTGCTGTACGGCAGCATGCCGTAGGTGGAGTTGATCAGGTTGGCGGTCTTGTCCGGGTACTGATCGAACACATTGTCCGCGCCCAGCGTCAGCGTCCAGTTGGTGCTCGGCTTGAAGCTGGCCGAGGCGTCCACCACCCAGTCCGCGCCGTAGGTCTGGTCGCGGGCGGCGGTGGCCGAATTGCGCACGGTGAACTCGCCGTAGCGGGTCGCGGCCAGGCTCAGGTCCCACTTCGGCAGCTTCCAGGTGCCGCTGAGGATCAGCTTGTCCTTCGGATAGCTGTCTTCCAGACGGCCGATCTCGTCGCGGCCCAGGGTGGTCTGGGTCGAGCCGATGGCGGCCAGCGCCTGCGGCTGGGTGACGGCATGGGTGATGTCGGTCTTGCTGTAGCCGTAGCTGGCGGTGAGGTCCAGCGTGCTGGCCGCGAACGGGATGCTGTAGGTGCCGACCACGTCGACGCCGCGGGTGCGGGTGTCGGCGGCGTTGCTGAAGTAGCGTACGCTGGTGACGTTGCTGTAGCCGAGCTGGCGCAGCTTGGCCAGCACCGCCGCATCGTTGAGATTGGACGAGAGCAGGATGCGATCGTCGATCTCGATCTGGTACGCGTCCACGGTCAGGTACAGGCGCTCGACCGGTTGCAGCACCAGGCCCAGGCTGTAGGACAGCGAGGTCTCGGCCTTCAGCGGTGCGGCGCCCAGCGCCTGGGCCACGGCGCTGTTCACCGGGAAGGTGCCGGATTCGAAGAAGCTGCCGTTGATGTAGCTGCTGGTCACCGCCTGGTACTGCTGCTGCGCCAGCGACGGCGCACGGAAGCCGCTGGCGACGGTGCCGCGCAGCGCGACCTTGTCGGTGAACGCGTAGCGCGCCGACAGCTTGCCGGAGGTCTTGCTGCCGAAATCCGAGTAGTCCTCGTAGCGGCCGGTGAGGCCGGCGGAGAACTTGTCGGTGAGGTCGGCTTCCAGGCCCGCGTACACAGCGTAGTTGTGGCGGTCCGAATGCACCGCGTTGAGCGGCGCGAAACCGGCGAAACCCTGCGCGCCGCCGGTGGTGCCGGTGTACGAGGCCAGCTCGCCCGGCGACTGGTTCCACTTCTCCTGGCGGTACTCGGCACCGAAGGACAGCGTCACCGGATAGGCCAGGCCCCACTCCAGCGGCTGGGTGAAGTCGGCGTTGACTGCGTTCTGGGTGTACTCCAGCGCGCCGTCGTAGAAGCGACGCGGGCTGTCGACGCCGAGGCTGTAGTTGATGCTGTTGGCGGTGTGGAAGTCGACCTTGTTGTAGCCGTAGTTGTAGCTGATGTCCCAGGCGAAGCCGCCGGCGGTGCTGCCCTTCAGGCCGGCGACCAGCGAGCGGTCCTTGGAGTACTGCTCGATCTGCGGCACGTAGCCGTCCGGGTAGACCTGCGCCAGCAGCGCGGTCTGGCCGTTGTGGTTGCGCGAGCGGTAGAACGCGAACGAGGTGATGTCGCGGTTGCTGGCGATCGCGGTGGCGTAGCCGGTCAGGTGGTCGCTGAAGCGGAACTCGCCGTTGGCCGAGACCGCGGTGGCGTCGACCTTGGGATCGCCGTAGACAAAGGTGGTCTGGCCGATGCCGGGATAGTTGCCGGTGTTCGGTGCGGTGCCCTGGTAGGGGCCGGCGCGGTTGGTGGCGTCCTGCTGGCTGATCTGCCCGGCCACGTGCAGGCTGCCGCGGCCGTCGCCGAAGCCGACCCCGGTGTCGCCGGACAACTGCGACTTGGCGCCGTCGCCGGCCGAGTACTGGCCGTGCTCCACCGCCAGGCTGCCGCCTTCGCTGGCGCCCTTGAGCACGATGTTGACCACGCCGGCGATGGCGTCGGAGCCGTATTGCGCCGAGGCGCCGTCGCGCAGCACTTCCACCCGCTCGATCGCGGCGATCGGGATCGCGTTGAGATCCACCGCCGAGGAACCGCGGCCGATGGTGCCGTTGACGTTGATCATCGCCGAGGTGTGGCGGCGCTTGCCGTTGACCAGCACCAGCACCTGGTCGGGCGAGAGCCCGCGCAACTGCGCCGGACGGATGCCGCTGGTACCGTCGGTCAGCGCCGGGCGCGGGAAGTTCAGCGAGGGCAGCGCGCGCGACAGCGCGGTGGCCAGTTCCGAGGTGCCGGTGGCCTGCAGCGCCTCCGGGGTGATGATGTCGATCGGCGACTGCGACTCGGCGACGGTGCGGTCGCTGACCCGGGTGCCGGTGACGATCACCGTGTCCAGCGTGCTGGGCGCGGCGGACGCGTCGGGGGCGGTCTGGGCGAAGACGGAGGGAGTGGCGAGGGCGGCGAGCACGGCGCTCGCCAGCAGCGACAACGGACGGTTCATGGAAACTCCAGCAGGTGCCGAAACGGCAGGCGGGGCGCGGCGGCCGGCATGGCCAGGCGGGCCGCGTCCCAGGGGCGGCTTATTATTTTTTAACATGCGTGCTGCGTCGCAGGATGCAAGCGCATGTTCTTATTCTTTTACGTTCTAAGCCGCCCGCGCCGGTGCGTGGCCGCGCCCCTGCGGCCACGCCACGGTCCCTGGCCTTCTCAGAAGCGGTAGCTCACCCGCCCGTACCAGTAGCGCCCGTTGAAGCCGAACGGCGACAGCGGCGAGTACTGCAGGCCGTTGGGGCGGTCGTCGTAGATGTTGTTGAGCGCGGTCCGGGTCGGGTACTGGTTGGTGACGTTGTCGGCGCCGACGGTGAAGGTGAGGTCGTGCCAGGCGTAGCTGGTGGACAGGTTGAGCAGCCAGCGCGCCGCGAACGCCTGGTCCTGGCTGCCGTCGGCCTCGTCGCCGCGGCGGGTGATGGCGCCGTAGCGGGTCGCGTCGCCGTGCAGGGTCCAGCCGGCCAGGGTCCAGTCGCCGCTGAGCACGTACTTGGTGCGCGGCGTGGCGTCGGTCAGCAGGCCCTGGCTGGCGCGGCCGAAGTTCGGATCGGAGATCTCCAGGATCTCGATCTTGTTGTAGTTGGCGCTGAAGCTGAGGTTGAGCGAGCCGGCGCGATCGAGGTCGAGCAGGTAGTTGCTCACCCAGTCCACGCCGCGGGTGCGGGTGGTGGCGCCGTTGACGAAGAACTGCGCGGCGCTGACCTGGCCGATCGGCACGGCCAGCGAGATCTGGTCCGAATACAGGATCTGGTCCCAGATGCGGATCTGGTACAGGTCGAGGGTGGAATTGAAGCCGCCGCCGGGCTGCCAGACCGCGCCGATGCTGTAGTTGGTGGATTTCTCCGGCGCCAGCGGCTTGGCGCCGAGCGCGATCGCCACCGGGTCGGAGGTGCGGTAGGTGCCGATCTGGCTGAGGACGCCGTCCACCGGCAAGGTCACTACCGACGCGTAGTTCTGTTGCGCCAGCGAGGGCGCGCGGAAGCCGTTGGAGATGGTGCCGCGCACGGCGAAGGCGTCGTTGAGCTGGTAGCGCGCCGACAGCTTGCCCGAGCGGGTGGAGCCGGCGTCGCTGTAGTCCTCGTAGCGTGCGGCCACGCCGCCGGACAGGCGCTCGCTCAGGTCCGCTTCCAGGTCCGCGTACACCGCCTTGCTGTGGCGCTGGAACTGCCCGGCCACCGAGGGCGACAGGCCGGGAAACACCTGCGAGCCGCCGGGGTAGGGCGCGCCGGTCTCGGGGTTGATGGCGTTCGGATCGAAGTAGATCGAGGTGGGCGAGCCGGCCACCACGGCGTACTTGTCCTGCCGGTACTCGGCGCCGAAGGCGAGGTTGACCGGATAGGCCAGGCCCCAGTCCAGGGATTTGCTGAAGTCGGCGTTGAGCGCGTTCTGCTCGTTGCGGAAGCCGCCTGCGTTGAAGCGGGTCGGCGAGGCGCCGGTGCTCCAGTACAGGTTGGTGTTGATGGTGTTGCGCAGGTCGAAGGTGACATCGTTCTTGCCGTAGTCGGCGGAGACGTCCCAGGTCCAGCCGTTGTCGGTGCTGCCCTTGACGCCGAGCACCGCGGCGCGGTCGTTGGACGGGTTGTAGATCTGCGGCAGGAAGCCGTTGGGATAGACCGCCTGCACGTTGCGGTCGCTGTTGTTCCAGGCGCGGTAGTAGCCGTTGGACAGCACCTCGCGGCGGCTGAAGTTGGCGTAGCCGTACAGGTCGACGTGCGGGGTGAGCGCATAGCCGAAATTGACCAGCCCCTGATAGGTCTTCAGCGCCGGGTCGCCGTAGCGCTCGTAGGGAACGCCGCTGGGGTTGGCGGCCCCGGCCAGGGTGGTGGCCTTGTCGGTATTCTCGGCGCGGTTGGTGTTCATCGCGTTGAGGTAGTTCCACGACACCCGCACCCAGCCCGGCGCCTCGCCGTCCGGCGCACCGCCGAAGGCCAGCCCGTAGGAGCCATCGATGCCGTTCTGCGCGCCGTCGCCCTTGTCCATGATGCCGCCGTTGACCGCGACGCTGTTGCTGCCGGCCTTGGCGCCGTGCTTGAGCACGATGTTGATGACCCCGGCGATGGCGTCGGAGCCGTATTGCGCCGACGCGCCGTCGCGCAGCACCTCGATGCGCGCGATCGCCGACATCGGGATCGAGTTGAGGTCGGCCGGCGCCGAGCCGCGCCCGACCGAGGGGTTGTAGTTGACCAGCGAGGTGGTGTGGTAGCGCTTGCCGTCCAGCAGCACCAGCACCGCATCCGGCGACAGGCCGCGCAGGGTCGCCGGGCGCAGTGCGTCGTTGCCGTCGTTGATCGCCGGGCGCGGGAAGTTCAGCGACGGCAGCAGCTTGCCGAGGGCGCTGGCGAGGTCGCTGGCACCGGTGGCCTGCAGCGCCTCGGGCGCGATGATGTCGATCGGCGATTGCGATTCGGCCACCGTGCGGTCGGCGATGCGGGTGCCGGTGACGATGATGTTGTCCAGCGTGGTCGGCGCCTGCTGGGACTGGGCGAGGCTGTTGGCGGAGGCGAGCGCGAGCAGGACGGCACTGACGAGGGGGAGGCGGCGTTGCGTCATCGGGCGGAGACTCCAGTGGCTGGTGGGAGTGGCGTGGGTCTGGCGATTTCCGTTGGGGCGGGCGAATGCTGCAGTGCAGCGGGTGCCATCGGATTGAAATCCGTTTTTCACGCCGGCGCGTATACAAATCCGGACCTGGGTCCGGTTTTTGCGGTGCCCAGGGGGTAGCCCCGGACCGCGCTACGTCGCCGCCCCGGGTGGGCCGGGGCGGGCGAAGCGGCTACACTTCCGCCTCGCTAGCCGAGTGCCCTGCCTTGATTTCCCTACGTAATTTCGCCTTGCGCCGCGGCGAGCGGCTGTTGCTGTCCAATGTCGACCTCACCCTGCATGCCGGCTACCGGGTGGGCGTGGTCGGCCGCAACGGGGCCGGCAAGTCCAGCCTGTTCGCGGCGGTGAAGGGCGAACTGGAGGCGGACAAGGGCGACGTCGACCTGCCCGGCAAGGTGCGCATCGCCAGCGTCGCCCAGGAGACCCCGTCGCTGCCGGACCCGGCGCTGAGCTTCGTGCTCGGCGGCGACACCGCGGTGGCCGCGGTGCTGGCCGAAGAGGCCGAGGCGACCGCGCGCGAGGACTGGGAGGCGGTGGCTGCCGCGCACACCAAGATGGCCGAGATGGGCGCCTACGACGCCGATGCGCGTGCCGGCAAGCTGCTGCACGGCCTCGGCTTCCCGGCCGAGACCCATCACCGCGCGGTGTCCTCGTTCTCCGGCGGCTGGCGCGTGCGCCTGAACCTGGCGCGTGCGCTGATGATGCCCAGCGACCTGCTGCTGCTCGACGAACCGACCAACCACCTCGACCTGGACGCGGTGTACTGGCTGGAGCAGTGGCTGCTGAAGTATCCGGGCACGCTGCTGCTGATCTCGCACGACCGCGAGTTCCTCGACAACGTCGCCACCCATACCCTGCATCTGCACAACGGCGGCGCCAAGCTGTACACCGGCGGCTACACCGATTTCGAGCGCCAGCGTGCCGAGCAACTGCGCCAGCAGCAGATCGCGCACGAGAAGGAACAGGCCGAGCGCGCCCACCTGCAGAGCTTCATCGACCGCTTCAAGGCCAAGGCCTCCAAGGCGGCACAGGCGCAGAGCCGGATGAAGCGCCTGGAGAAGCTGGCCGGCACCGAGGCGGTGCGCGCCGAGCGCGAGTTCCGCATCGAACTGGCGCCGCCGGCCAAGCTGCCGTTCTCGCTGATCCGCCTCAACCACGCCGAGGCCGGTTACGGCGCGGACGCGGTGATCCTGCACAACGTCGGCTTCGGCCTGGAGGCCGGCCAGCGCATCGGCCTGCTGGGTCCCAACGGCGCCGGCAAGACCACCCTGGTCAAGACCCTGGTCGGCGAACTGCCGCCGATCGCCGGCGAGCGCATGGCGCATCCGGACCTGCGCATCGGCTACTTCGCCCAGCACACGGTGGAGTCGCTGCACGAGGGCCAGTCGCCGATGGACCACATGCGCGAGATCGACAAGGACGCCAGCAACCAGGCGTTCCGCGATTTCCTCGGCAAGTGGAATTTCCCCGGCGATCGCGCGTTCGAGCCGGTCGACGGATTCTCCGGCGGCGAGCGCGCGCGCCTGGCGCTGGCGCTGATCGCCTGGCAGCAACCCAACGTGCTGCTGCTCGACGAACCGACCAACCACCTCGACCTGGAGATGCGCGAGGCGCTGGCCGAGGCGCTGAGCGATTTCGAGGGCGCGATCGTGATGGTCTCGCACGACCGCCACCTGATCGGCCTGGTCTGCGACACCTTCTGGCGCGTGGCCGACGGCGTGGTGGAGCCGTTCGACGGCGACCTCGACGCCTATGCCGCTTGGCTGCGCACCCGCCCGGCCGCGCAGGGCACCAAGCAGAAATTGGCCGAGGCCGCGCCGACCCCGCCGCCGCCGGTCAAGCCACTGCCGGCGAAGAAGCCGCCGAATCCGCACAAGCTGGCCGCTGCCGAGAAGCGCGTGGGCGAGCTGGAAGCGGCGCTGGCCGAACTCGACCGCCAACTCGCCGATCCCAAGCACTACGCCGATGCGGAAAAGATGGCGGTGCTGGGCCGCGAGCGCGAGGCCGCCGCGCGCGAGCTGGCGCAGGCCGAGCAGGCGTGGATGGAGTTGATCGACGGCTGAGGCGCGCCATGGGCCTGCCTTGCGGCGTAGGCCGACGCCGCGGTGAAAGGCCGCGCAGCGCGCCTGCCGGCGGCTTTGCGCCGGCCCTGCCGCGCGTGGCACGCTCCCGCTCTGGCCGGTGCAGGACAGCGGGAGGAACAGCATGACGATCAGCGGCAACATCACGCTGGAGGACTATCTGATCGCCCAGCGGCTGCATCAACGGCGCGCCGTGCGGCGCGTGCTGGTGGCGATGGCGGCGTTGCTGCTGAGCGGATTGACGCTGTTCGCCTTCGCCCGGCATGGCTCCGGCATGGCCATGCTCGGCATCGTGCTCGCCGGCGCCGGCGCCGGTGGCGGTGGCTTGATCGGCCAGACCATCCAGTCGGCATGGACGATGCCGCGCAAGGTCCGCCGCCTGTATGCGCAACAGGCGGCGTTGCGGCATCGCCTCACCTATCGCTGGGACGAAGCCGGCCTGGAGGTCACGTGGGTGGATGGCCACGTGCGTCGTTCCTGGCGCGACTACGTGCGCTATCGCGAGAATCCGCAGGTGCTGATGCTGTACCAGAACGACATCCTGTTCGACCTGATGCCGATGTCCTGGTTCGCCGATGCCGCGCAGCGCGACGCGTTCCGGCAACTGGTGGCGGCGCAGGTGGGCACCGACGGCGGCAAGCGCGCCGTGTAGCGGGCGCCGCCGGCAGGGCGTGCGTTGGAGAGACGGGAGAGGTGGATGTTCGGGCCGGGTCTGTTGGCGCGGATGCGGCTCCGCGATGGTGTCGCCGCCGAACACGGATGATTCCCGTCGAGCCAGTTCCTTCTCCCTGCGGGAGAAGGTGCCCCGAAGGGGCGGATGAGGGGGCGGGCGCCTGCGGAGCCCGGAGCAGCCGGCCGTGCGTGCCGGCGTACCCTCACCCCAACCCCTCTCCCGGCGGGAGAGGGGCTTCCATCGCTTCTTGACGCCGCTCAGGCTGCGGCGCTGGCCACGACCAGCAGGCCGCCGGCGATCGCCGCCCAGTCCAGCGGCGTGCGCGAGCGAAGGCCCTGCAGCGAGGGGCGGGCGGTCGGCGTCGGCCGCAGGCCGGCCTTGAGCGCCATCAGCGCCAGACCGGCGGCGCTGAGCGCCCAATGCCATTCGCTGGCGCCGCTGCGCAGAAAATAGGCGAGGTGCAGAACACACAGGCAGGCCAGCGCGGCCGCGAGCACGACGTCACGCGAGACCAGTCCCGGACGGGCGGTCAAGGCAATACGGTTCATCAGCAAGTTTCCCCCAGAAACTGTGGGCGCCTTCCCCAGGCGCACATTGCGACTGCGACCGGGATCATAGTTCGCCCAAAACCGGTCGCCAAGCGGCACTGCACAAAATCTTCACATGGGTATCGTTACCAGTTTCGCGCGCTGTTTCGGCGATGCCGTTCACACCGGCCGAGTGCCCGACAAGCCGTGCATCCAGGCACTTGCCTGCGCGCGCCGCCGCCGACTCACTCGGCCGACGCCGCCTGCTCGGCCAGCAGCCACGCGCGCAGGCGCCGGGCGGCGTCGTTTTCCACGCGCGAGCGCAGCCGGGTCAGCCAGTAGCGGCCCAGGTCGATGCGGGTGCTGAACGGACAGACCAAGCGCCCGGCATCCAGGTCCTGGGCGAACAGGCGCAGCGGCAGCAGGGCCACGCCGTGGCCGGCTGCGGCGATGCTGGCCAGGGTCAGCGAGGCATCGCAGATCGGGCCGCCGGCCTGCACGTCGGGGGCACCGGCGGTATGCAGCCAGCGCGGCCATTCGTCCAGCCGATAGGAGCGCAGCAGCGTGGTCCTGGCGAGGTCGGCGGGCGTGCGCAGCAGCGGCGCCAGCGCCGGCGCACACACCGGTGCGAACGGGGCGTCCAGGATCGGCGTGGCGTGCTGCCCCTGCCAGTCGCCATCGCCGAACCGGATCGCCAGGTCCAGGCCTTCGCCGGCCAGGTCGACCCGGTTGTTGTGGGTGTACACGCGCAGTTCGATGTCCGGATGCGCGGCATGGAAGGCGTCCAGCCGCGGCAGCAGCCAGCCCACCGCGAAGGTGCCGACCACGCCCACGCTCAGCGTCTCGCGATAGCGGCCGCCGGCGAAGCGCTGCAGCGTCCCGGCGATGCGGTCGAAGGCTTCGGTCAGTACCGGATGCAGGCGCAGACCCTCGTCGGTCAGGGCGACGCCGCGCGGGAGGCGCTGGAACAGCACCACGCCCAGGCGCGCCTCCAGATGCTTGATCTGGTGGCTCAGCGCGGCCTGGGTCACGCACAGCTCGGCCGCGGCGCGGGTCAGGTTCTGGTGCCGCGCCGCGGCCTCGAAGGCGCGCAGGGCGTTCAGCGGCAGGTGCGGACGGATCATCGCTAGGTATCAATTCGGCTCATGGGTGCGATTGAATAACCTCGCTGGTGGGGGTGGGTCAATGCGGCCATCATCCTGGCTCCCGACGGAGGTGGACGATGCTGACGAGACGACGGTTCCTGCAGGGCGTGGGCATGGGCGCGAGCCTGCTGGCGGTGGCTGCAGCACAGGCAAAAACTGCGCAAAATCCTGCGCAGACGCTGCAACAGCGCTTGGCCGAGATCGAGCGGCGCAGCGGCGGCCGGCTCGGTGTGAGCCTGCTCGACGGCAGCGGCGCAACGCTGGGCGGACAGCGCCAGGACGAGCGCTTTCCGCTGTGCAGTACCTTCAAATTTCTATTGGCGGGGGCGGTGCTGCAGCAGGTCGACCGTGGCGCGCTGTCCCTGGAGCGGCGCCTGCCGGTGCGCAAGGCGGATCTGCTGGCGAATGCGCCGGTGTCCGAGCGCCATGTCGGCGGCACCCTCAGCGTGGTCGAGCTGTGCCGCGCGGCGATGATCTACAGCGACAACACCGCGGCCAACCTGCTGCTGCCGCTGGTCGGCGACCCGCCCGGGGTGACCCGCTTCCTGCGTGCGCTGGGCGATGCGCAGACCCAGCTGGACCGCAACGAGCCGGGCATGAACGACTTCGTCGCCGGCGATCCGCGCGACACCACCACGCCGGCGGCGATGGCCGCGACGATGCGTGCCTTGTTGCTCGGGGAGGTGCTGCAGCCGGTCTCGCGGCAGCGCCTGATCGACTGGATGCGCGACAACCGCACCGGCAACGACTGCCTGCGGGCCGGCCTGCCGGCGGGCTGGCGGATCGGCGACAAGACCGGTAGCAACGGCACCGATACCCGCAACGACATCGCCATCGTGTGGGCGCCGGGGCGGGCCACGCCGCTGCTGCTCACCGCATATCTCAACGGCGCCACGGTCGACAGCGCCGCGCGCGATGCGACGCTGAAGACGGTGGCGCAGGCCGTGGTGGCGTCGCTGCCTGCGCAGGTGCTGCGTACCGGCTAGGCGGCGTTGTGCGGCGCCGTATCGACTGCGCTCGCCGCAATCGCGCCGGGTGCAGGTCGATTCCCGTAGGCGCGGCTTCGGCCGCGACAGGCTTTATCGCGAAAGTCCGTCGCGGCTGATTCCACAAGCGGACCAACAGCCATTCGCACGAGCCGCTGCTCGCGATCGTCGGCGGCGCGATCGTGCCGATGCCGCGCGCGATCGCCTTCGTTGCACCCAACGGCCACCGCCGTCGCGGCCGTGCCACCTGATCGTGCGGTTCCTTCCATTCCCCATTCTGTTCGGAGCGTCCCATGCGTCGACTCGTATGCTGTTCGTTGGCCATTGCCCTCGGTCTGTCTGCCCACGCCGCGCAGGTGCGGGTCTGGGAACCCTCGCCCGGGCACGTGCAGGTGCCGATCTGGCCCGGCGCGGTGCCGGATGCGCTGCCGCATCCGAAGCCGGAATCGGCCGGTCCCGGTCCGGGCAAGCCGTGGTGGCCGGCCATCCACGACGTCAGCCGACCGACCATGACGGTCTATCCGGCGCAGGGCCACAACACCGGCGCCGCGGTGGTGGTGTTTCCCGGCGGCGGCTACCAGATGCTGGCGATGGACCTGGAGGGCACGGAGATCTGCGACTGGCTGATCTCGCGCGGCATCACCTGCGTGCTGTTGAAGTACCGCGTGCCGAACTCCGGGCCGACCTGGGTCGACGACCGGCGCTACTACCCCAAGGTGCAGACCGCGCTGCAGGACGCGCAGCGCACGCTGGGCCTGGTGCGCCAGCAGGCCGCCACCTGGGGCGTGGACCCACACAAGATCGGGGTGATGGGCTTTTCCGCCGGCGGCCACCTGGTCGCCGCGACCAGTACGCATTTCGCCCAGCGCACCTATCCGCTGGTGGATGCCGCCGACCGCGTGAGCTGCCGCCCGGATTTCGCCATCGCCGTGTATCCCGGCCATCTGTGGGTGCACGAGGACGAGGACGCCGACACCCGCAATCCCACCGATCTGGCCTTGCGTCCGGACATCCGCGTCGTCGCCGACACCCCGCCGACCTTCCTGTTGCAGGCCCAGGACGACCACGTGGACGGCGTCTCGCAGGTGCTGGCGTACTACGTCGCACTCAACCACGCCGACGTGCCGACGGAAATGCACATCTACGCCCAGGGCGGCCACGCCTTCGGCCTGCGCGCCAAGAACCTGCCGATCGCACAGTGGCCGCAGCTGGTGGAGACCTGGCTGCGGACGATCGGGGTGCTTGAGAGCCGGGATTAGGGACAGCCGGGATTTGGGATTGGGGATTCGGGATTGGCAAAAGCGTGTCGGCGCGCGGATTGGGCTTTCACGAATCCCCAATCCCTAATCCCCAATCCCGGACGTTGTCACGAATCCCAATCCCGAATCCCCAATCCCGCCCGCCTCAGACGGGCCCGGGGCCTTGATAGTTGGGCGGGCTCTCCTGATACAGCCGCGCCGGTCCGCCCATCGCCGGGTCGCTGATGCCGGGCCTGCCGGTTTCCACGCGGCCGGCCAGGCGCTGGCGCGCGTTGTCCTGGACCAGCCACAGGTCGTACCAGCCGCCGCTCGGCTTGGCATTCCAGCGAATGCGCTGCTCGCCACCGGGCGCCAGCGTCACCCGCTGGCGCGGTTGGGCCTGGGCGTACGCGACTGGTTCCAGGGACACGCTAAGCGGCGCGGCACCCGGATTGCGCAGGACCAGGCACAGCGCCTGCGCGTCGGTCGGCTCCTGGACGATCTCGGCCTGCAGCAGCGGGGCGCTGAGGTCGCCACAGTAGTGGCGGTGGAAGCCGTTGGGGCCGAGCAGCCACAGGTCGTAGCTGCCGTCGTAGGTGGTCCAGGTGCCGTCCAGGGTGGCGCCGGCGCCGACCGTGTAGCGGCGCGGGAGTGCGGCCAGGTCGTAGCGGTCGTAGACGTGCAGCACTGTCGCCGCGCCTGCATTGGCCATGCGTAACTGCACCTCGCCACGTGCCTGCACGTACTGCAACTGCACCGTCGGCCGATACGGCAGGGCGCGCGAACGGCGCACGCCGAAGGCCTGTCGTGGCGCCTGCAGTTGCGCCGGCAGTGGCGGCAGCGCGTGGTCGCGCAATGCGGCGGCGCGCGCCGCTGCCTCGCGCACATCCGGCAGATCGGCGACGAACGGGCGGGTATCGGCCTGGCGGAAATCGAAGGCGTCGAGCAGGTCGCCGCAGACCGCGCGGCGCCACGGGGTCAGGCCGGCGGCGGCGACGCCGAAGCGGCGCTCCAGCAGGCGCAGCACCGAGGTGTGGTCATAGATCTGCGAGTCCACCCAGCCGCCGCGGCTCCACGGCGAGATCACGTACAGCGGCACCCGCGGACCGAGGCCATAGGGGCGCCCGCGCAGTTCCGGTGGATCGGCCTTGGCGTCGCCCGGCGCCGGCTGCAGGTGGTACTCGCCGTCGGTGGCGACGCTGGACGCGCCGGCCCAACCGCCGGCCGCGGACGGGTCGGGCGAGGGCGGGGCCGGCGGCGGCACGTGGTCGAAGAAGCCGTCGTTCTCGTCGAACATCAGCAGCAGCGCGGTGCGTGCCCATACCTTGGGATCGGCGGTCAGCGCGTCGAGCACGCGCGCGGTGTAGGCCGCGCCCTGTGCCGGGCTGGATGGATCGGGATGCTCGCTGCCGGCGGCGTCGGCGATGATGAAGCTCACCGACGGCAGCCGCGCGGCCAGCACGTCCTCGCGCAACTGCGCCAGGCTGCGGCTGGAGACGCCGCGTGCGCGCAACTGCGGATCGTGCCCGGGCACGCCGCGCCAGGCCGCGCGGAACGGCGCGAAGCCGGCCAGCGGGTTGTCGGTGAAGTTGTCGGCCATGTCCTGGTAGATCTGCCACGACACGCCGGCCTGCTGCAGCGCCTCGACGTAGCTGGGCCAGCGGTAGTCGTCCGGGTCGCCGCCCAGTTCCGGGAAGTTGTCGTGCGAGTTGGCGATGACCGGGCCGCCGGCGCGGGCGTGCGGATCGTTCTGCCCGGTCCACAGGAACACCCGGTTCGGATTGGTGCCGGCCTGGATCGCGCAGTGGTACGCGTCGCACACGGTGAAGGCTTCGGCCAGGGCGAATTGGAACGGCAGGTCCTCGCGTTCGTAGTAGGCCAGCGCGTGGTCGCGCTTGGCCGCCGGCCATTGGCCCATGCGGCCGTGGTCCCAGGCCTGCTGTGCGTTCGGCCAGGTATGCGGGGTGCCCTGCACGCGCATGGTGGCGAAGTTGTGCGCGGTGCGCAGCGGGAATGGCGCCAACGGGCGGCTGCCATCGGCGCTGGGTTGCAGCCACACCGTGCGCGGGGCGATGCCGGGCAGTGTCGGCGCAGGGATCGGGAAGCGATCGCCGAAGCCGCGCACGCCGGCCAGGCTGCCGAAGTAATGATCGAAGGCGCGGTTTTCCTGCATCAGGATCACCACGTGCTGCAGATCGTCGAGGGTGCCGCTGCGCACGTCCGGGGCGATCGCCGCGGCGCGGGCGATGCTCGGCGGCAGCAGTCCGGCGGCGCTGGCGGTGAGGCCGGCGCGGAGCAGCCGGCGGCGGGTCTGGTCGGTCATGGTGGTCCGGGGAAACGCAATGCGGCGGCGGCCGGGATCGGCCGCCGCCGCGAGACTGCCACGGTGCCGGTTACAGGTCGACCATGAAGGTCAGGCCGACGGTGCGCGGCGGCGCGATGAAGGCGCTGTCGCTGCCGTCCACGCCGTTGAGGTAGCGCTTGTCGGTGAGGTTGCTGATCACCAGATCCAGCTTGGCCTGCTGCAGTTGCGGACTCAGTCCGCCCAGGGCGATGCCGAGGTTGGCGTCGAAGGTGGTCACCGCATCCAGCGCCGCGCTGTTGGCCGCGTCCAGGTAGCGTCGGCCCAGGTAGCGGCCGGACAGGCCGCCGTGCCAGCGCTGGCCCTGCCAGTCGGCCGACAGCACCAGGGTCTGCCGCGGCTGGCCGATCACCTGCGAGCCGGGGGCGATCTCCAGCGCCTGGTCGCGCGCGGCGTTGCCGCTGCCCAGGTAGGTGGCCTTGTTGTAGGTGTAGGCGCCGTTGAGCCGCCAGCCGTTGTCCCAGGCGTAGCCCAGCGCCAACTCCACGCCGCGCGCGTGCACGCCTCCGAAGTTCTCGTAGACGCCGTCGGTCTCGCCCAGGTAGTCGATGCCGGTGACGAAGTTGGCCGGCACGTAGACGATGCGGTTGTCGAAGCGGATGTCGTACAGGGTGATGCTGCCGGTCAGCGGCCAGCGGCTCATGCGCAGGCCCACCTCGATGTTGTCGGCGGTTTCCGGCTTGACCTTGCTGAGCACCAGCGGATCGGTCTCGCCGAGTACGCCGGAGGGGATCGCGGCGAAGTTCTGCGAGAAGCCGGCGAAGGCTTCCACGCCCTTGATCGGCATGGTCCAGGTCAGGCCGGCGGAGAACAGCGGATCGGAGTGCGAATCCGATTCGATGTGCGCGGCGTCGCCGATGCGGCGGTCGCGGGTCTGGTCGACGAAGAACTGCTTGACGCCCACGCGCCAGGCGAAGTCGCCATAGCGCATCACGTCCTCGACGTAGTACATCTGCTCGTCGGTGCGGTAGTCGTCCTTGAACTGCACCCAGTACGGCACGTGGTCGAAGGCGATGTTGGTGCCGACGTTGAGCAGGCGGTGCCAGTCGCGGGTGACGCTGCGGTCGTAGCGTTCCAGCCACAGCCCGCCGCGCAAGGTGTTGTGCAGTCCACCAAAGTCCTGCGCCCATTCCACGTCGGCGGTGACGCCGCCGCGCTGGTTGTCGTAGTGGCTGTGGCGGTAGGACTGCACCGGCAGCGAGCCGGCCGGGTAGCAGGCCGGGTTGGACTCGGCCGGCAGGGTCGCGGTGTCGGCGCAGCCGGGCAGCATGCTCGCCGCCGCGCCGCTCGGGGTGACGAAGTAGAGCTTGCCCAGGGCGCTGCCGCCGTACACGGTATGGCCGCCGGTGTATTCGGACTCGGGCTGGCCAGCGCCATCGTTGCTGACGTCGACCAGGTACGGCGGAATCCAGTCGCCGCGGCCCTTCATCCGATGCGCGTAGCCGGTCAGGGTGGCCTTGAAGCCGTTGCCGCCGTCGAACAGGCCGCGCAGGTAGCCGAAGGTGTTCTTGCGCAGCGCGCGCGAGCCGGAGCGGTAGTTCTGGTCGTAGTAGGGGATGCCGGTGAGCGTGCCGGTGAGTAGGTCGTGGTCCGGATCGGTGGCGAACTGCGCCGGGGTGACGCTGCTGTATTCGGATTCGTTGGCATCGTCGTAGGACAGGTAGCCGCTGAGCGTCCATGCGCCGAGGTCGCTGACGAACTTGCCGGCCAGGTGGTCGCGGGTGGTGTGGCCGCTGCCGTCGATCCAGTCGTCGTTGCTGGCATGCGAACCGCTGACCCAGGCGCGGGTGCCGCCGAGGTCGCCGCTGTCGTAGCGCGCGTAGTACTTGCGCGCCTGGTTGTCGCCGATGCCGAAGGCCAGGCGGACGCGCTGCTGGTCCAGCGGCTCGCTGGTGAGGAAGTTGAGGGTACCGCCCAGCGCTTCGTTGGAGCGCGAGGCGATGTCGGCGGTGCCCTGGCTGACCTCCACCGTCTCCAGGTCCAGGGTGTCGATGAAGCGGTTGGCCTTGGAGCCGCCGCCGTAGGCCGAGCCGCCGTTGGGCACGCCGTCGATGGTGGTGCCGATCTGCTGGTCGTCGCGGTTGGTGACGAAGCCGCGCATGCTGATCTGGGTGCCCCAGTCGGAGGAGCCGAATGCATCGGCCTCGGTGGCGATCACGCCAGGCAGTTCGTTGAGCGCGTCGTTGACGCTGCTCATCGCGAACTGGCGGTCCAGCGCCTCCTTGCTGACGTTGATCTTGGCGTAGGTGGTGGCCTGGCCGAGCACCTGCACCTGGTCCAGGGTGGAGACCTGGTCGCTGCTGTCGGCAGGCGCGGCGGTCTCCGCTGCGTTGGTGGCCTCGGCGGCGTGGGCGCAGGCGATGCTGGCGGCGAGCGCCAGGGCCAGCAGGGTCGGAGAAGGGGTGCGGAAATACGCCGAAACGGTCATCGGTTGCGCAGCTGCGTGAGGGGCGCTCATGGTCGGATCTGGCGGTTTCGTGCGTGTGACCGGGATCTTGCGAATCCGTGCACCATGCGCAAATCGGCATGAATCACGTGCGGCGCGGCACCCGGCGCCACGCGCACTGGCAACGGGTGGCTGGCGGTTGCGGCGGAGCCATTGCGTGTGCGCCGTTGGACGATGCGTGTCGGGCACGGATGCCTGCAGGCGACGCGGATCCGCCACAGCGAGGACGTGTCCTTCGCGGGGCGCACGCAGGCGCCGCGCGGTGGCGCGACCGCAGCCGGCGCTCGGCCGTGATGGCGCAGCACACGGCCGACCCGGCATCATCGACGCAGCCGCCGCTGGCGGGTCCCCACCGGAATCTCCTGCCCGATGAGCCACGAACTGATCTACCTGCTGCTGATCTTCGCCCTGCTGGTGATCCCGCGCGCGCTGCAGCGGTTCAAGATGCCGGCGCCGCTGACCTGCCTGCTGTTCGGCATCATCGCGATGCTGGCGATGGGGCCGCGTGCGCACGATCCGGTGGTGACCTTGCTGGCGACGCTCGGCATCTCCTCGCTGTTTCTGTTCGCCGGCCTGGAGGTGGACCCGAAGGCGTTGCGCCGCGGCTTGTGGCCGCTGCTGCTGCACCTGGTGGTGCGCGGCGCCACCCTGTTCGGCGTCGGCTGGCTGGCCTGGCGCTATGCCGCGCTGCCGTGGCAGGCGGCCGGGTTGCTGGCGCTGGCCCTGCTGACCCCGTCCACCGGTTTCATCATCGAGTCGCTGGGGCGACTGGGGCTGGAC
The DNA here is from genome assembly GCF_056725205.1 of Xanthomonas sp. NCPPB 3174. Lineage (NCBI taxonomy): Bacteria > Pseudomonadati > Pseudomonadota > Gammaproteobacteria > Lysobacterales > Lysobacteraceae > Xanthomonas > Xanthomonas sp. NCPPB 3174. The sequence goes on from NZ_CM161517.1 coordinate 1,368,894, forward strand.
GAGGAAGAACGCTTCTGGGTCACCAGCAAGGCCATCGCCGGCGAACTGCTGGCGCTGGCGGCGCTGTTCGTGATCCTGCAGGCCGGCGATCCCTGGCAGATGGGCCTGTCCAGCCTGGCGCTGGTGGCGATGCTGGTCGGCCTGCCGCTGCTGTTCGTGGCCTTGGGGCGCTGGGTGGCGCCGCAGGCGCCGGGGTCGGAGTTCTCGCTGCTGGTGATGGTCGGGCTGATCGCCGCCTACATCACCTATTCGCTGGGCGTGTACTACCTGGTCGGTGCGTTCATCGCCGGGCTGGTGGCGCGGCTGCTGCGCCAGCGCATGCCGCTGCTGGCCTCCGACGAGAACCTGCAGGCGGTGCGCCTGTTCGCCTCGTTCTTCGTGCCGTTCTACTTCTTCAATGCCGGCACCAAGGTGCCGAGCGGGGCGCTGAGCCTGCAGGCGCTGGGCCTGGGCCTGGCCCTGACCGCCTGCGTGCTGCCGCTGCGCATCGGCATCCTCTGGCTGCAACGGCGGGTGCTGTTCGGCGAGGGCGCGCGCAGCAGCCTGCGCGTGTCGCTGGCGCTGTCGCCGACGCTGATCTTCACCCTGGTGCTGGCCGGGATCCTGCGCGACCGCTTCGCCATCGCCGATGCGCTGTTCGGCGCCCTGCTGCTGTACGCGGCGCTGACCACGCTGCTGCCGGCGCTGCTGCTGCGCATGCCGTTCGACGTCAGCCCGCTGGAGGCAGCGCCGGCCACGCCGGCAGATCCCGCGTCGGCGCAGGCACCGACGGCACCGGATGAGCCGGTCGCCGAGGCGCCGCTGGTGGACGCACCGACGCCATCGGCGGGCGCGCCGGAGACCGTGCCGCGCGCCCAGCCCGGGCCGGCGTGAGCGGGAACGCTTGAAAGCCGGCGTGCGGCCCCCATACTGGCCGCCTCCGTTGCTCTCGCGTTTTTGCCGCCATGCCGATCTACGCTTTCCAATGTGCCGCGTGCGGTCACAGCTTCGACCGCCTGCAGAAACTGTCCGATCCCGATCCGGAGACCTGTCCGGCCTGTTCCGCTACGGCGGTCAAGCGCCAGCTCACCGCGCCGGCGTTCCGCCTGTCCGGCAGCGGTTGGTACGAGACCGACTTCAAGAAGGACGGCGACAAGAAGCGCAACCTCGCCGAGTCGGGCAGCACGGGTGGCAGCGGGGACAGCAAGCCCGCCTCCGCGCCAGCTGCCGATGCACCGGCCAAGCCGGCCGCCGCCGCCACACCGGCGCCGGCGCCCGCCGCGGCCAAGCCTGCGGCGACCTGAGTTCCGGCTTGGCCAAGTCGCGCCAGGCACGCGCTCCTCGTAGGAGCGGCTTCAGCCGCGACCGGTCATCACCCGGTCGCGGTAGTCCAAAAAGGGCACGAGCCGCCCCTCAAAATCGACGCCTCACGCCGAGCAGCGGGCCGCCCGACATCGCGCGCGGCCCGCATTCGCCTTGCTCAGCGCGCCCCGAAGCGCGCCCGGCAGCCGCCGTTGACCCACACCGTATTGCCTTCGTAGCCCCAGCTGCGGCCTTCGGCGCAGGTGGTACCGGACAGTTGCTCGATCAGTACTGGGCGGCCCTGGCGGCGGTCCCAGGCGCAGGTGCGTAGGCGCTTGTCGTCGCTGCTGCAGGTCACCGTGTAGCCGTTGTCCAGCGGCGGCCGGCCCGGTCCCCAGCCGCCACCGCCGCGGCCCTCGGCGAACTCGCCGCGGCAGCCGTCGTCGACCCACACCGCGCCATCGCGCGAGCCCCAGGTGCGGCCCTCGATGCAGCGGGTGTCCGACAACTGCCGCACCAGCATGGCGTTGCGCCAGCCGGTCGGGCAGATGCGCTGGCGCTGGTCCTGGCTTTCGCAGCGCACGGTGCCGGCCACGCCGCCACCGCCGCCGCCCCAGTTGCCGCCCGGAGCGCCGCGGCCTTCGACGAAGCGACCACGGCAGCCCTGGTCCACCCATACCACGCCCGGCGCCGAGCCCCAGGTGCGACCTTCGATGCAGGGCGAGTCGGACAGCGTGCCGACCAAGCGGGCGGGCCCGCGGAACGGGGTCGCGCACTGTTGGCGGCGGCGGTCGTTGCTGGAACAGGCGACGGTGCGGCCGTCGAAGCCCGGTTCCTGCCGCCAGCCGCCGCCGCTGCCGCGCAGCGAGGTGGCGATGTCCTGCTGGATGTTGCCGAAACTCCAGCCGCGGTCGATCTGGTCCAGATAGAACTCGAGCTGGTCGTCGGGGATCTGCCGGCCACGCGACTGGTCGGCGTATTCGCGCTCGATCACCCGGACCCGGCCGGGGACCGACAGTTGCCGCAGGTCCTGCGGGGCGTAGGCGCGGGCGCTCTGGGCCGCGGCCGGGGCGCTGGCCAGGGTCAGCGCGGCGATCACCAGCCAGGTGCCAAGGGGCTTCAACATGGGTTCTCTCCTCCCCGTGAATGGTGCGCGGACTATAGCCGCAGGCAAACTTAAGCCAGGGTGAGCCGGGCGACGATTTGCCCGGGCCGGCGCCGCGCCGCAGAATATCCGGCTTGCCGGCGCCTTCTGCGCCGGCCGCCCCCTGTTTGGAGCTAGCGATGCGTACCCACTTCTGCGGCCTGGTCGACGAGACCCTGATCGGCCAAACCGTCACCCTGGCCGGCTGGACCGACGTGGCCCGCAACCTCGGCGGCGTGTGCTTCATCGACCTGCGCGACCACGAAGGCATCGTGCAGGTGATGGTGGAGCCGGAGAACGCGGACGTGTTCAAGGTCGCCGCCAGCCTCGGCTACGAGGACGTGCTGCAGGTCGAGGGCGTGGTGCGCGCGCGGCATGCGGTCAACGACAAGCTGCGCAGCGGTAAGGTCGAGGTGATCGCCACGGCCATCACCGTGCTCAACAAGGCCGCGCCGCTGCCGTTCCACGCGCACGAGAACCCGGGCGAGGAAACCCGCCTGAAGTACCGGTATCTGGATCTGCGCCGCCCGGAGATGCAGCGCATGCAGCGCACCCGCATCAAGCTGGTGCAGGCGCTGCGCCGCTACCTGGACGAACGCGGCTTCCAGGACATCGAGACCCCGATCCTGACCAAGGCCACCCCGGAGGGCGCGCGCGACTTCCTGGTGCCGGCGCGCATGCACCCGGGCGAGTTCTACGCGCTGCCGCAGTCGCCGCAGCTGTTCAAGCAGATCCTGATGGTGGCCGGCTTCGACCGCTACTACCAGATCGCGCGCTGCTTCCGCGACGAGGCGCTGCGCGCCGACCGCCAGCTCGAGTTCACCCAGCTCGACATGGAGTTCGCCTTCGTGCGCGAGCGCGACGTGCAGGACTTCGTCGAAGCCATGGTCCGTGCCATCTTCAAGGAGGTGGTCGACGTCGAGCTGGCCGCCGAATTCCCGCGCATGACCTGGGCCGAGGCCATGCGCCGCTACGGCTCGGACAAGCCGGACCTGCGCATCGCGCTGGAACTGACCGACGTCGCCGAGCTGGTCAAGGACAGCGACTTCGCGGTGTTCAGTGCGGCGGCCGCCGACCCCGACGGCCGCGTCGCCGCGCTGCGCATTCCCGGCGGCGCCAGCCTCTCGCGCAAGCAGATCGACGACTACGCCGCGCACGCCGCCAAGTACGGTGCCAAGGGCCTGGCCTACATCAAGATCGCCGACAGCGGCGAGATCAGCTCGCCGATCCAGAAGTTCTTCGGCGAGGCCGCGTTCGCCGCGCTGCTCGCCCACGTCGGCGCCGGCAACGGCGACATCGTGTTCTTCGGCGCCGGCACCTACGGCAAGGTCTCCGACTTCATGGGCGCGCTGCGCCTGAAGGCCGGCAAGGATTTCAATCTGGTCGCCGACGGCTGGCGTCCGTTGTGGGTCACCGATTTCCCGATGTTTGAGTGGGACGAGGAGGCGCAGCGCTACGTCGCCCTGCATCACCCGTTCACTGCGCCGGCCGTGGACGACATCGCCGAGTTGCGCAGCCACGCCAAGACCGCGGTGTCGCGTGGCTACGACATGGTGCTCAACGGCAACGAGATCGGCGGCGGTTCGATCCGTATCCACCGTCCGGACATGCAGAGCGCGGTGTTCGAACTGCTCGGCATCGGTGCCGAGGAAGCGCGCGCCAAGTTCGGCTTCCTGCTGGACGCGCTGAACTACGGCGCGCCGCCGCACGGCGGCATCGCCTTCGGCATCGACCGCATCGCCGCGCTGATGGCCGGCACCGAGTCGATCCGCGACGTGATCCCGTTCCCCAAGACCACCGGCGCGCAGGACCTGATGACCGACGCGCCGTCGCCGATCGCCGACGCGCAGCTGGCCGAAGTGCACGTGCAGGTGCGCCCGCAGGCGCAGTGATCCCTTTCTTACAACCGTAGCGCAGGCCGACACATGAGCGAGACCGCATTCAATCTGGAGTGGGAAACCCTCGGCAACGAGGGCGCAGTGGAGGCCATCGTCACCCAGCGCGCGCGCGTGTTCGGCGGCTGGCTGGTGCGTGCCGGCAGCGGCGCCAACGCGCCGCTGGCGTTCGTGCCGGATCCGGAAGGCCGTTGGGACGGCGAGGATTTCGGCGAGGACGACTACGAGTACGAGGAAGACGACGAGGAAGAAGAGGACGAGGACGAGGAAGAGGAAGAAGGCGACGACGAGGACGACGGCGAAGAGGCCGATGCCGACGCCGCGCACCCGGCGCGCTGAGCCGTGCTGATTCGTCGCGCCACGCCGGACGATGCCGCGGCGGTGACCCGCATCGCCACGGCCACCTTCTGCGAAACCTTCGGCCATCTTTACCCTGCGCAGGATCTGCAGGCCTTCCTCGACGAAGCCTATTCGATCGAGCGCGCGCAGGTGGTGCTGGCGCATCCGGACTACGCGATCTGGCTGGTCGAGCACGACGGCCAGGTGGTGGGACACGCCGCCGCCGGCCCCTGCGGCCTGCCGCATGCCGAGGTGACGCCCGGCGACGGCGAACTGAAGCGGCTGTACCTGCTGCGCGCGCACCAGAACGGCGGCTGGGGCGCGCGGCTGTTCGAGACCGCCCTGGCTTGGCTGGAGCGCGACGGCCCGCGCACGCTGTGGGTCGGCGTGTGGTCGGAAAACCTGGGCGCGCAGCGCTTCTACGCGCGCTACGGCTTCGAGAAGGTCGGCACCTACGAGTTCCCGGTGGGGCAGGTGCGCGATCTCGAATTCATCCTGCGTCGGCCGCCGCGCGCGGGCTGACGCCTGCAGCCGGACGTCGTCCGGGCATGCCGCGTCGACACAGCGGCAACGAGCGCGCGCTACAGTGCTGGCCTGTCCAGCTTGAGGAGAACGCGCCATGTTCCGACCGTGGATGGGAGTCGCCGCCGTGTTGCCGCTGCTGGCCGCGTGCGCGCCACCGGCCAAGTTGCAGCCGGCCAGTGGCGGGCCGAGCGTGCAGGGCGATGGCCGCTGCAACGTCGAGGCCGTGGCCTGGGCGGTGGGCCAGGAGGCCACCCAGGCAACCATGAGCCGGGTGTGGAAGGAGAGCGGAGCCGGCGTGGTGCGGCCGATCGCGCCGGGCCAGGCGGTGACCCGCGACCTGCGTCTGGATCGGCTCAACGTGTTCCTGGATGGCAGCAACCACATCGTCCGCACCACCTGCGGCTGAGCCGCGCATGGCCGCCGCGCCGCAGGTGCTGTTGCTGCATGGCATCTGGAACGCGCGGCCGTGGCTGCTGCCGCTGGCGCTGCGCCTGCGCCGCGAGGGCTGGCGCGTCGCGCGCTTCGGCTATTCGACCGCGTTCGGCGGCGCCGAAGCCGCGCTTCCACGGCTGCACGCGCGCATCGAGCAACTGTCAGCCGCGGGGCCGGTCGCCCTGGTCGGGCATAGCCTCGGCGGCCTGATCGCCTTGCGGGCCTTGCAGCAGGCGCCAACACTGCCGGTGACCCGGGTGGTGTGCCTGGGCAGCCCCTTGGCCGGCAGTGCCGCGGCGCGCGCCTTGGCGCAACGGCGGCTCGGGCGGGCGCTGGGCCGCAGTGCGGTGCTGTTGCAGCGGGGCGTGGTGCGTTGGGACGGGGCGGCCGAAGTCGGCATGATCGCCGGCACCGTGGCCCGCGGCCTCGGCGCACGCTTTGCCGCGCTCGGGCCGGCGTCCGACGGCAGCGTAGCGCTGGCCGAGACCCGCGTGCCCGGACTGGGCGATCACTGCCAAGTCCGCGCCAGCCACAGCGGCTTGCTGTTCTCGATGGAGGCCGCGCGGCAGACCGCCGCGTTTCTGCGCGACGGCCGCTTCGCCGCCTGAGCCGGCGCCTGCCGGAACCCAATGCGCCGCGGCGCCGGTCGCGGCGCATTACGATCCACCGCGACCGCCTGGCGCCGACGTAGTGGCGATGCCGCCGCTTACGGCGTCACGAAGGTCTTCAACCAGTCCAGCGTGGGGTTGAGCGCCCAGGCGGCGGTGCCGCTGCGGTAGTTGCCATCGACCAGAATGCCTGCGCACTGGGTGCCCGGATAACCGCCGAAGCCCATGAAGCAGTGGTCGGCGTAGAGGTCCTGCACCTCGCGATCCTTGACGACGTACCAGCCGCTGCCGTTGCTGCGGAAGCACGACTGCTGCCCATCGCAGCGCAGGCCGGTGACCAGTTGCGCCTGCGTGCGGGCGATGTTCTCGGTGCCGCCGACGAACATGTCGCGCTCGCCGTTGATGATGCGCAGGCGATCGGACGGCAGCGAATGGTTACCGTCGGCGATGCACGACGCCAGGTTGTAGTAGGCGGTGTAGGTCGCGCCGGTGCCCTGGCCGAACGAGGCGGCGACCCGGGGATCGTAGTCGTGCGCCAGCACCGAGATGATCGAGCCCTGGCTCAGCCCGCCGGTCACCACGCCCTTGGAGCAGTCGGCCTTGTCGCGGGCGCAGAGCTGGGCGATGGCGCTGTTGAGATTCTGCGCATCGAAGATGGCCTTGGCGCGGTTGCCGATGACGCCGCAGCTGCCGAAGCTGGCGTTGTCGTACTCCACCGAGGCCGCCACGAAGCCCTTGGCCGCGGCGGCATTCACCGCGGCCATCGCCCAATTGCTCTGGTAGTTCTCACCGGTGCCGCCGATATGCACGTACACCGGGTACTTGCCGGCCGCGCGGGGTTCCTGGCCGCTGATCGCATAAGTGCTGACGCCGGCACTGTAGCGCCCCCGGAAGGCATCGGTCTGGGCGCTGGCCAGGCCCGGGGCGGCGAGGGCGGCCAGGCCCAGGCAGCGCAGGGCCAGCGACAGGAACGGGTGGGCGAGGGACGTGCTGCAGGCCATGGGGGATCTCCTTCGATGCGATGGAACGCTGGCGCGACCGGCGCGTTCAGCCTCCCAGTGGGGCGCTACAGTCTTGGCGGCAGTCCGCGCGCCGGGGTAGACAGCCCGCCAAGACTTGACGGCCACCACGGGCCGGCGCGCACCCGGGCGGGAGGCGCCAGCGGAACGCGGCACGCATGCGCGGACACGTGCCCCGGCCGGTCGCCGGCCCGCCTGGGCCGCGGGATGTGCGCTGCATCAGGTAAAATCCGCGCCTTGTCCTTACAACTGTCCGGAACGCCCCATGGGTAGAGGCCCCTCGATCGAAGCCCGCAAGAACGCATCCGATGCGAAGCGCGGCAAGATTTTCACCAAGATCATCCGCGAGATCGGCGTCGCCGCGCGCGCCGGCGGCGGCGATCCGTCCAACAACCCGCGGCTGCGCGTGGCGATGGACAAGGGGCTGGCCTCCAACATGTCCAAGGACGTGATCGAGCGCGCGATCAAGAAGGCCACCGGCGAACTGGAAGGCGTGGAGTACGAGGAAGTGCGCTACGAGGGCTACGCCCCGGGCGGCGTGGCGGTGATCGTCGACTGCCTGACCGACAACCGCGTGCGCACCGTGGCCGACGTGCGCCATGCCTTCAGCAAGTGCGGCGGCAACATGGGCACCGACGGCTCGGTGGCCTTCATGTTCAAGCGCCTGGGCGTGCTCAGCTTCGCCGCCGGCGCCGACGAGGAGAAGATCACCGAGGCGGCGATCGAGGCTGGCGCCGACGACATCGTGGTCTACCCCGAGGACGGCGCGATCGACGTGCTGACCGCGCCGGAGGCATTCCAGGCGGTCAAGGACGCCATGGACGCGGCCGGCCTGGCCGCCGACCACGCCGAAATCACCTTCCGCGCCGACAACGACATCGCCGTGGACGGCGACACCGCGGTGCAGGTGCGCAAGCTGCTGGACATGCTGGAAGACCTGGACGACGTGCAGAACGTCTATTCCAACGTGGACCAGGCCGCCCTGAGTGACGGGGGCTGACACCATGAAACCCGGGGCCCGGGGCCCAAGACCCGGAACCCGGAAGAACGCCGTGCCGGCACCGGAGGCATCGCAGACGTCGATGGCTGCCACGGGCATCTCTGCCCGCACGGGCGCTGCTTTCCCGATTCCCGATTCCCGAATCCCCAATCCCGGCTCCACCCGCATCCTCGGCATCGACCCCGGCTCGCAGCGCACCGGCGTGGGCATCATCGACGTGGACGCGGCCGGCCGTACCCGGCATGTGCACCACGCGCCGCTGGTGTTGCTGGGCGAGGGCGACTTCGCCCAGCGGCTCAAGCGCCTGCTGCACGGACTGGATGCGCTGATCGAGGAGTACCGGCCGCAGGAAGTGGCGATCGAGCGCGTGTTCATGGGCAAGAGCGCCGATGCGGCGCTGAAGCTGGGCCATGCCCGCGGCGCAGCGATCTGCGCGGCCGTGCTGCGCGAACTGCCGGTGCACGAGTACGCGGCAAAAGAGATCAAGCTCGCCGTGGTCGGCAAGGGCGCGGCGGAGAAGCAACAGGTGCAACACATGGTCGGTCTCATGCTGAGCCTGACTGGCAAACTTCAGGCCGACGCCGCCGACGCGCTGGCCGTCGCCATCACCCATGCCCACGTGCGCGCGACCGCGCAGCGCCTGGGCGTCAGCACGCAGCAGGCGTGGAGTAGAAAATGAGTGGAGCTGGGATTCGGGATTGGGGATTGGGGATTGGCAACAGCCGCGCGCGTGCGTGCCGGCCCCGCTTTGACGAATCCCCAATCCCGAATCCCCAATCCCGGCGCCTCCAAGGAGGCGCCCAATGATCGGCCGTCTGCGCGGCATCCTGGCCTACAAGCAGCCGCCGTGGCTGGTGATCGACGTGGGTGGGGTGGGGTATGAGCTGGAGGCGCCGATGAGCACCTTCTACGACCTGCCCGATGTCGGCCGCGACGTCATCCTGTTCACCCACTATGCGCAGAAGGAGGACAGCGTGTCGCTGTATGGCTTCCTTCGCGAGGGCGAGCGGCGCCTGTTCCGCGACGTGCAGCGGGTCAGCGGGATCGGCGCAAAGATCGCGCTGGCGGTGCTGTCCGGGGTCAGCGTCGACGAGTTCGCGCGGCTGATCACCGCCGCCGATGTCACCGCGCTGACCCGCATTCCCGGCATCGGCAAGAAGACCGCCGAGCGCATGGTGGTGGAACTGCGCGACCGCGCGGCCGACTTCAGCGGCGGTGCGCCGATCACCGGGCAACTGGGTACCGACGCGGTGTCCGAGGCCACGGTGGCGCTGCAGCAGCTCGGCTACAAGCCGGCCGAGGCGGCGAAGATGGCGCGCGACGCCGCCGCCGACGGCGACGAGGTCGCCACGGTGATCCGCAAGGCCCTGCAGGCGGCGCTGCGCTGACCGCCCGGTCGGCCCGGCTTCCCCCGCTCTTTCTTCACGTTCTGGCGCTACTCTTCCCACCATGTCCAGCTCCTCCAGTTCCGCCGCCCGCCCGGGCAGCCACGATCCGCATGCCAAAACGGGCCTGGGGGTGATGCTGACCGCCATCGGCGTGGTCTTCGGCGACATCGGCACCAGTCCGCTGTACACGCTCAAGGAGGCGTTCTCGCCGCACTACGGGCTGACCCCGGACCACGACACCGTGCTGGGCATCCTGTCGCTGGTGTTCTGGGCGCTGATGCTGGTGGTCACGGTCAAGTACGTCACCGTGATCATGCGCGCCGACAACGACGGCGAGGGCGGCATCATGGCGCTGACCGCGCTGGCGCAGCGCACCCTGCCGGGCGGCTCGCGCTCGATGTACGTGGTCGGCATCCTCGGCATCTTCGGCGCCTCGCTGTTCTTCGGCGACGGCGTGATCACCCCGGCCATCTCGGTCCTCTCGGCGGTGGAAGGCCTGGAAGTGGCCGCGCCCAAGCTGGAACCGTTCGTGGTGCCGATCACCCTGGTGGTGCTGGGGATGCTGTTCATGGCCCAGCGCTACGGCACCGAGCGGGTCGGCAAGGCGTTCGGGCCGATCACCCTGGTCTGGTTCGTGGCGCTGGGCGCGATCGGCGTCTACAACATGGCGCGCGCGCCGGAAGTGCTGCATGCGCTGAATCCCTGGTGGGGCGTGCGCTTCTTCGCCGAACACAACTGGCACGCGGTGTTCGTGCTCGGCGCGGTGGTGCTGGCGGTGACCGGTGGCGAGGCGCTGTACGCGGACATGGGCCATTTCGGCGCCAAGGCGATCCGCCGCTCCTGGCAGTGCGTGGTGCTGCCGATGCTGACCCTGACCTACCTGGGGCAGGGCGCGCTGGTGCTGCGCGACCCGGCCGCGGTCAGCAACCCGTTCTACGAGGCGGTGCCGGAGTGGGCGCTGTATCCGATGATCGTGCTCGCCACCGCGGCCACGGTGATCGCCTCGCAGGCGCTGATCACCGGCGCCTACTCGGTGGCCAGCCAGGCCATGCAGCTGGGCTACATCCCGCGCATGCACATCCGCCACACCTCGCACTCCACCATCGGCCAGATCTACGTGCCGGCGGTGAACTGGTGCCTGCTGGCGCTGGTGGTGGTGGCGGTGATCGGGTTCGGCGACTCGACCTCGCTGGCCACGGCCTATGGCGTCTCGGTCACCGGCACCATGCTGATCACCACCGTGCTGATGGTCATCTACGCGCGCGCCAACCCGCGCGTGCCGGCACCGCTGCTGTGGCTGTTCGCGCTGGTGTTCCTGGCGGTGGACTGCGCGTTCTTCTACGCCAACATCATCAAGTTCCTGGACGGCGCCTGGTTCCCGCTGCTGCTGGGCCTGATCCTGTTCACCCTGATGCGCACCTGGCGCCGCGGCCGCAAGCTGCTGCACGACGAAATCCGCAAGGACGGCATCAAGCTCGACACCTTCCTGCCCGGGCTGATGCTGGCGCCGCCGGTGCGCGTGCCCGGTACCGCGGTGTTCCTGACCGCCGACCCGATGGTGGTGCCGCACGCGCTGATGCACAACCTCAAGCACAACAAGGTGCTGCACGAGCGCAACGTGTTCCTGACCGTGGAAACCCTGCAGGTGCCGTACGCAGCAGCCGGGCAGCGCTTGAAGATCGACGCGATCGGCGACGAGTTCTATCGCGTCTACGTGCGCTTCGGCTTCATGGAGACCCCGGACGTGCCGCTGGCGCTGATGCGTTCCTGCGACCAGGGCGGGATCTACTTCGACCCCATGGACACCACCTATTTCGCCAGCCGCGAGACCATCGTGGCCAGCGCCAACCGCGGCATGCCGATCTGGCGCGACAAGCTGTTCGCGGTCATGCACCGCAACGCCGCCCCCGCCACCGGCTTCTTCCGCATCCCCGGCAACCGCCTGGTGGAACTGGGCGCGCAGGTGGAGATCTGAGGCCGCCTGCGGCGGCCGGGATTGGGGAGTGGGGATTCGGGATTGGTCAAGGCCATGGCGCCGAGACCGTCCCGCAGCCGATACTATTGCGCTACCAATCCCGAATCCCCACTCCCCAATCCCGGCTCTAAATGGACCGCATCATCGCCAGCAGCGCCACCCGCGAGGATGAGGCGGCCGAGGCCAGCATCCGCCCCAAGCGGCTGGACGACTACCTCGGCCAGCAGCCGGTGCGCGAGCAACTGTCGATCTACATCGAGGCGGCCAAGGCGCGCGGGGAGGCGATGGACCATGTGCTGATCTTCGGGCCGCCAGGCTTGGGCAAGACCACGCTGAGCCACGTCATCGCCAACGAGCTGGGGGTCAACCTGCGGGTCACCTCCGGCCCGGTGATCGAGAAGGCCGGCGACCTGGCGGCGCTGCTGACCAACCTGCAGCCGCACGACGTGCTGTTCATCGACGAGATCCACCGCCTGTCGCCGGTGGTGGAAGAAGTGCTGTACCCGGCGATGGAAGACTTCCAGATCGACATCATGATCGGCGAGGGCCCGGCCGCGCGCTCGATCAAGATCGACCTGCCGCCGTTCACCCTGATCGGGGCCACCACCCGCGCCGGCCTGCTGACCGCGCCCTTGCGCGACCGCTTCGGCATCGTCCAGCGCCTGGCCTTCTACACCCCGGACGAGCTGGCGCAGATCGTGCGCCGCTCCGCCAGCATCCTCGGCATCGCCTGCAACGCCGACGGCTGCGCCGAGATCGCACGCCGCGCGCGCGGCACCCCGCGCATCGCCAACCGCCTGCTGCGGCGGGTCCGCGACTTTGCCCAGGTCCGCGCCGGCGGGCAGATCGACCTGGCGGTGGCCCAGGCCGCCACGCAGATGCTCAAGGTCGACGCCGAAGGCTTCGACGAACTGGACCGGCGCATGCTGCGCACCATCATCGACTACTTCGACGGCGGCCCGGTCGGCGTCGAGTCGCTGGCCGCCTCGCTGTCGGAGGAGCGCGGCACCCTGGAGGACGTGATCGAGCCCTACCTGATCCAGCAGGGCTACCTGATCCGCACCGCCCGCGGACGCATGGCGACCAACAAGGCCTATCTGCACTTGGGCTTGCAGCCCAAGCGGGATTCGGGATTGGGGATTGGGGATACAGGAGCGCTGTTTTGACTGTCAGCCGCCAGGATCCGTCTTTGCTCGGCGAATCCCCAATCCCGAATCCCGAATCCCGGCAGCTATTCAGTTGGCCGACACGCGTCTACTGGGAAGATACCGACGCCGGTGGCGTGGTCTACCACGCGCGCTACGTGGCCTTCCTGGAGCGGGCGCGCACGGAGTGGTTGCGGGCACTGGGGTATGGTCAGGAGCGTCTGCGCCTGCAACACGATCTGGTGTTTGCGGTGCGTGCGATGCAGCTCGACTTCCTGCGCCCGGCACGCCTGGACGATTCCCTGCAGGTCGGCGTCGCGCTGTCGCACTGCAAGCGCGCCAGCCTGGTGTTCGCGCAGTCGATCCGCCGCGACGACGGGGAACTGCTGTTGCGCGCGCAGGTGCGGGTCGCGGCGCTCAGCGCCGGCAGCTTCCGCCCGCGTGGCATGGACGACGCGCTGCACGATGCATTGAAAGTTCTTGAAATCACTGAAGCCGAATTACTGAGGAACGACGGATGATCGCATTGCTCCTGGCCCTGCAGGACACGGTGGTGGAGGCGCTGCCGCAGGACGTGACCCAGACCGCCACCCAGGCCGTCGCCAGCACCGCCGCCCACGGCGGCATCAACTACCTGGACCTGATGGTCAAGGCCAGCCTGCCGGTCAAGGTGATCGTGCTGCTGCTACTGCTCGGCTCGCTGATCAGCTGGGTCATCATCTTCCGCAAGGGCAAGGTGTTCAAGAACGCCAACCGCGAGGCCGACGACTTCGAGAACCGCTTCTGGTCCGGCACCGACCTGAGCAAGCTCTACGCCGGCGCCACCGACCGCAACCGCGTGGTCGGCGGGCTGGAGGCGATCTTCGAGGCCGGGTTCCGCGAATTCACCCGCCTGCGCGACAAGCGCCGGCTCGATGCGCGCATCCAGCTGGAAGGCGCGCAGCGGGCGATGCGCGCCACCTATGCGCGCGAAGTGGACCGCCTGGAGCGCAACCTGGAACTGCTCGCCAACATCGGCTCGACCGCGCCCTACGTGGGCCTGGTCGGTACCGTGTTCGGCATCATGGTGACCATGCACGACATGATCAACAGCGGCCAGCAGGCGGGCATCGCCGCGGTCGCGCCGGGCATCTCCGAGGCGCTGTTCGCCACCGCCATCGGCCTGTTCGTGGCGATCCCGGCGGTGTGGGCCTACAACCGCTTCACCACCCGGGTCGAGCGCCTGGCCGTGCGCTTCGAGACCTTCTCCGAAGAGTTCAGTTCCATCCTGCAGCGCCAGGCCAGCGGCGACTGAGCGTCGCCCGCCTGCCCACGACTCCCAGGATTCCCGCATGACTGCCGCCATTTCCCGCCGCAAGCGCCGCAAGCTCAAGTCCGAGATCAACGTCGTGCCGTACATCGACGTGATGCTGGTGCTGCTGATCATCTTCATGGTCACCGCGCCCTTGCTCAGCCTGAGCGTGGACGTGGACCTGCCCGATTCCACCGCGCGCTCGGTGGAGAGCAAGAAGGACCCGGTGATCGTCACCGTCGATGCCGAAGGCCGCTACACCCTGACCCTGCAGGACGGCAAGCCGGAGAAGATCGCCGCGCCGGAACTGAAGGCCAAGATCCAGGCCTTCGTCGGCCAGTACAAGGACGTGCCGGTGTTCGTCGCCGCGCCCGGCAGCTCCAACTATCAATTGGTCATGGACACCATGGTCATGCTGCAGCAGGCCGGCGTGCCCAAGGTCGGCCTGATGAGTCAGCCCGGAAACAATGCACGCTGAAGCCGATTTCCGCCCGCCGCAGCAGCGCGGCGACGACAAGGGCCTGATCCTCGGGGTCGCCCTGGCGTTGCTGGTGCATGTGCTGATCGCGCTGCTGTTCTTCCTGGCCTGGTGGTGGTCGCCGGTGCGCCAGGTCGAACCGGCCGCCGGTTCGCCGATGGTCGAGGCCTCGCTGGTGGTTTCGGCCGCCGACGTGCGCTCGGCGCAGAAGGCGGTGAAGGACGCGCCCAAGCCCTTGCCCGAGCCGCTGCCCGAACCGGTCAAGGACGTCGCCGAAGAAGACACGGTGCCGCCGCCGCAGCCGCTGCCCACGCCCAAGCCGCAGCAGGCGCCGACCCCGCAGCAGCAGAAGGCGCAGGACTTCGTCCCGGTGCCCGACAAGGTCGACCAGGACCGCGCCACCCGCACCGCGATCTCCCAGGAAAAGGAGAAGCAGGAGCAGGAGGCCAAGCGCCGCCAGGAACAGATCGACCTGACCGAGCAGAAGCGCCAGCAGGAGGCCGAGCAGAAGCAGCGCCTGGCCGCGCAGCAGGAAGAGGAGCGGCAGAAGAAGATCGCCGACATCCGCAAGCAGCGCGAGAAGCTGGAGCGCGAGGCGCAACTGGCCCAGCAGAAGCTGCAGCAGATCGCCGACTTGAACGCGAAGAAGGCATCCGCGGCCGCGGCCACCACGCCGCAGCAGGCGCCGGGCCAGAACGGCACCAATACCGATTTGCAGGCCAAGTACGCCGCGGCGATCCAGCAGGCCGTGTTGAGCCAGTGGGTGCGCCCGGACTCGGTGCCGCTGGGGCAGAAGTGCAAGATCTCGATCACGCAGATTCCCGGTGGTCAGGTCATGCAGGCCAAGGTCAGCCCCGACTGCCCCTACGACGAGGCCGGGCGCCGCTCGATCGAGGCCGCGGTGCTGCGTGCCCAGCCGTTGCCCTACCGCGGCTTCGAGACCGTGTTCGCGCGCAATCTGACCTTCAACTTCACCGCCCAGGACCAATGAGCCCGGCGGCCACCGCCGCGTTCGCGCACGGTCGGCCGTCCACCGGGCAGGCGTTGGGCGATAATGGAGAGCGTCCTGCCATCGGCTTCACATGGCGATGGTTCATGATTGCGAATACGTTCACCCGCGCATTGCTATCTCTTGCGCCTTTCCGATCCTGCTGAGCGACCCATGAAGAAACTGCCGCGCTGGCTTGCCGTTCTCACCGCCCTGTTGCTGCCTCTCGCCGCGTCCGCGCAGGACAAGGGCCTGGAAATCGACATCGTCGGCGGCAATGCCTCGGCGACCCCGATCACCGTCGTGCCGATGCCGTACCAGGGCTCGGCGACCCCGCCGAGCACCGATGTCGCCGCCGTGGTGCGCGCCGACCTGGATCGCTCCGGCCAGTTCCGCAACCTGCCCGAGTCGCAGATCGTCGAGCGTCCGACCCGCGGCAGCGAGGTGCAGTTCGCGACCTGGCGCGCGCTGAAGCAGAGCTACCTGGTCGTCGGCCGGGTGATGGATGCGGGCGAAGGCGCCTACCGCGTCGAGTACGAGCTGTTCGACGTGGGCAAGGGCGAGCGCATGCTCGGCCTGGCGATGACCGCCCGCGCCAACGCCATGCGCGACGTCGCCCACCAGATGGCCGACGCCATCTACGAGAAGATCACCGGCGTGCGCGGCGCGTTCTGGACCCGCATCGCCTACGTCACCGCCAGTGGCAAGGGCGGGGCGATGCGCTATGCGCTGATGGTCGCCGACTCCGACGGCTACAACCCCCAGACCATCGTCCGTTCTGCCGAGCCGCTGCTGTCGCCGAACTGGAGCCCGGACGGCAAGAAGCTGGCCTACGTGAGCTTCGAGCGCGGCAACTCGTCGATCTACATCCAGGACATCGCCACCGGTGCGCGCCAGCTGGTCTCCAGCTTCCGCGGCATCAACGGCGCCCCGTCGTTCTCGCCGGACGGCAAGAAGCTGGCCCTGGCGCTGTCGCGCAGCGGCAACCCGGAGATCTACGTGATGGATCTGGGGAGCAAGCAGCTGACCCAGCTCACCAACCACTTCGGCATCGACACCGAGCCGACCTGGGCGCCGGACGGCAACAGCATCTACTTCACCTCCGACCGCAGCGGCCGCCCGCAGATCTACCAGGTGCCGGCCACCGGCGGCAGCGCCACCCGCATCACCTTCCAGGGCAACTACAACGCCACCCCGAGCGTGTCCTTCGACGGCAACAAGCTGGTCGTGGCCCAGGGCAGCGGCAACACCTACAAGATCGCGATGATGGACCGCAGCCTGGGTTCGCCGCGCTGGAGCACGCTGTCGACCGGCTCGCTGGACGAGTCGCCGAGCTTCGCCCCCAACGCCAGCATGGTGCTGTATGCGGCGCGTGAAGGCGGTCGTGGCGTGCTGTACGCGGTCTCGGCCGATGCCCGCGTGCGGCAGCGCCTGGTGCTCGCCGATGGCGACGTGCGCGAGCCGTCCTGGTCGCCCTATCGCACTGCACGTTGACATGTAAGTTTGGTGTTAATATTTCGCTGTTGAACCCCTCATCGGCCCAGGAGCCACAAGGTATCCCCATGAACAAGACCACCCGCGTTCTGCTTGTTTCGCTGTTGTCCGTTGCAGCTCTGGCCGGCTGCGCCAAGAAGGTCAAGGAACAGCCCCAGACCGACACCACCGGCACCACCGGTACCACCGCCCCGACCGGCCCGTCGACCTCCGGTCTGTATGGCCCGGGCGACCTGGACACCGATTCCTGCCTGCGTCAGCGCGTGGTCTACTTCGACCTGGACAAGGACACCGTGAAGCCGGAGTTCCAGGCGATCATGGCCTGCCACGCCAAGTACCTGCGTGACCGTCCGTCCTCGCGCATCACCCTGCAGGGCAACACCGACGAGCGCGGTTCGCGCGAGTACAACATGGGCCTGGGCGAGCGTCGTGCCAACGCCGTGTCCTCGGCGCTGCAGGCCAACGGTGGCTCGGCTGCGCAGCTGACCGTCGTCAGCTACGGCGAAGAGCGTCCGGTCTGCACCGAGTCGAACGAGTCCTGCTGGTCGCAGAACCGTCGCGTCGAGATCGTCTACACGGCGCAGTAAGAAAAGATGCGTATCGGTGTCCTTACATCGATGATCGTCGCGGCGGCCCTCGTGGCCGCCGCGCCGGCTCATGCGCAGCGCGCAAGCCTGGCCGACCGCGTTTCCGCGCTCGAGCAGCAGGCCATGAATACCCAGGCCAACACCGACATGCTGAACCAGCTCAACCAGCTGCGGACGCAGATGCAGTCGATGGAGGCCACGATCGAACAACTGCAGCACAGCAACGACCAGCTCAAGCAGCAGATCAAGGACCAGTACCTGGACCTGGATGGCCGCGTGGGCCGGCTCGAGAATGGTGCAGGGGCAGGGGCGACGCCGCCGTTGCCGCCGGCCAATGGCGCCGCACCGGCTGTTGCGCCGGCCGCACCCGCAGGCAAGCCGTCCGCCGTCGCCGAGCCGCCGCCGTCGGTGCACGGTGACGCCGGCACCCTGGCTGCCGCCGGCGACGAGCGTGCCGCCTACAACGTCGCCTTCGACGCCCTCAAGGCGGGCAAGTACGCCGACTCGGCGAACCTGTTCCAGAACTTCCTGCAGGCCTACCCGAACGGCGTGTATGCGCCGAACGCGCTGTACTGGCTCGGCGAAAGCTACTACGCCACCAAGAACTTCCAGTTGGCCGAGGCCCAGTTCCAGGACCTGATCGGCCGCTACCCCACCCACGACAAGGCGCCCGGTGCGCTGCTCAAGCTCGGTCTGTCCCAGTACGGCGAAGGCCGCGTCCAGGACGCCGAGCAGACCCTGCAACAGGTCGGCGCGAAGTATCCTGGCTCCGATGCCGCGCGGACCGCGCAGGACCGCCTGCAGTCGATCCGTCTCGGCCAGCAGCTGCGCTGAGCCCCTAACGCTGCCGCCGCCGTCGCGGGAGCACTCTTCTCCCGCCATGGCCGCCGTTCCCAGCGATATCGTCCAAAGCCCGCTGCCCCGCCTGAAGCTGACGGAGATCTTCCTGTCGCTGCAGGGCGAGGCCGAGAGCGCCGGCTGGCCGACCGTGTTCGTACGTCTCACCGGCTGCCCGCTGCGCTGCAGCTACTGCGACACCGCTTACGCCTTCCACGGCGGGCAGTGGTGGGACATCGACGCGATCCTGGAAGAGGTGGCTCGCCACGGCGTGCGCCATGTCTGCGTCACCGGTGGCGAACCGCTGGCGCAGAAACGCTGCCTGCAGCTGCTGCAGCGCCTGTGCGACGCCGGCTACGACGTGTCGCTGGAGACCTCCGGCGCCCTGGACATCGCCGAAGTCGACCCGCGGGTGTCGCGGGTGCTCGACATCAAGACCCCGGCGTCGCAGGAAGCGCACCGCAACCGCTGGGAGAACCTGCTGCTGCTGACCGCGCGCGACCAGATCAAGTTCGTCCTGTGCGGCCGCGCCGACTACGAGTGGGCGCGCAGCGTGGTCGCCGAACACCGGTTGGAGACCCGCTGCACGGTCTGGTTCTCGCCGAGCAAGAGCGAACTGAGCGCGCGCGACCTGGCCGACTGGATCGTCGCCGACCGCCTGCCGGTGCGGTTCCAGATGCAGTTGCACAAGCTGCTGTGGAACGACGAGCCTGGCCGCTGAGCGGCCGGGATTAGGAATTCGGGATTAGGGATTCGTAGGAGCGGCTTCAGCCGCGACCGATCTTGTCCGAACGTTCATTGCAGCTGAAGCCGCTCCTCCATGGTCAAATGGACCATGTGGATCCCATTCGCCCACGTGCGCCCGCTTTTGCGAATCCCCAATCCCCACTCCCGAATCCCCACCCTCATGAAAAACGCCGTCGTCCTTCTCTCCGGTGGCATGGACTCCGCCGTCGTCGTCGCCATCGCCCGTGCGCAGGGCTTCGCCGTGCATGCTTTGAGCGTGCGCTACGGTCAGCGCCACACTTCCGAACTGGACGCCGCCGCGCGCGTCGCCTCGGCGCTCGGCGCGGTGGCGCACAAGACCGTCAATGTCGACCTGCGCAGCATCGGCGGCTCCGCGCTGACCGACGACATCGAGGTGCCGGATGCCGGCGGCGACGGCATCCCGGTCACCTACGTGCCGGCGCGCAACACCATCATGCTGTCGGTGGCGCTGGGCTGGGCCGAGGTGCTGGGCGCGGCCGACATCTTCTGCGGGGTCAACGCGGTGGACTACTCCGGCTATCCCGACTGCCGCCCCGAGTTCATCGAGGCGTTCCAGACCCTGGCCAACCTGGCGACCAAGGCCGGGGTGGAGGGCGCCGGGCTGCGCGTGCATGCGCCGCTGCAGCACATGAGCAAGGCCGACATCGTGCGCGAGGGCGTGCGCCTTGGCGTGGACTTCGGCCTGACCGTGTCCTGCTATCGCGCCGACGACGCCGGCCGCGCCTGCGGCCACTGCGACGCCTGCCGCCTGCGCGCGGCCGGCTTCGCCGATGCCGGCGTCGCCGACCCGACCCGCTACGCCTGATTTCGCGAAACGCCCCGTGCTGGGGTAGACTACGCGCCCCGGTGCAACGCCGGGGTCTTGTTTTGGGCCGTTAGCTCAGTCGGTAGAGCAGAAGACTTTTAATCTTTTGGTCGATGGTTCGAATCCATCACGGCCCACCACTAGTCTCAAAGAGTTAGGCGTCGCCTTGCTGGTTTTTTCGCCGGCTCCTGAAAGCTCTCCCTGAAAACGACGGTAGTTGCTGCATCCATGCTCGGCAGTACGTGTTCGCAGCATTGCCGCATTGACTTCGTTTTGCAGCCGCCTGTGCCCTCGTCATCCGAATCCACGGTGGCCTCGATGCGTCGTGGCCGTGCCACGCAACGCGATGACCGGTGGCGATGACGCCTTTCTTGGCCGCGCATGGCGAAGCGCTCTCAGAGGCTGCCGAAGCTGCACGCATGTCCCTTCCCTGCATCTGAACACTCAGTTCAAGCTGCTATCATGAATTTTGTCTACAGGGGACTTGCTATGCGATCGAAGGCCGTTATTTTCACCGCCGTCCTGGCGGTTTTTTCCGTGTTTGTACACGCCGCCCCATCTGACCGCTATATGGTCTCGCGCAAACAACTCACGATTGCCAGCATACCGGACGATGACATGCGCCCAGAGATCATCGGGAAGGTCGTCGACGTCAGCGCCGGAAGCACCACCCTGAAAGGTGGCGCTCATGTTCCAGCGACCGGTGCCAAGGTCGGCGACCTGGCGCGCTTCGTCTGTGCGTCGATCGACACGGGCAACCCGCCGGTCTCGACCAACTGCGAACTGGTCAGCTCCCAGGCACCAGACAAGAAGCCGCGCGACTACAACAACTTCTGGGACTGATCCGACACCGTAGGCGTACCACGATCAGCACGGACCAAGCCCGGGCCATGCGCCGGGGTTTTGTTGCGCACTTCTCTTGCGTGCAAATGGACAGCGAGAGCGGATCACGCATATGGTCAGCGGCACCGACGCTGCATCCGCGCTGCTGGGTACTGTGCTGTACATTTTGCAGCGTCACCCGCATGCAGTTGGACTCGTATGCGACGATGTGCGTATGCGGCGCTCCTGAGGACGTACGGGAGAGCGTCCGCGGATCGGTATTCCGCCAATGCCGGCGCACCGGGAAGCCAGGATCTGCAGCGAGGACGCTTTGGATCAATTGACGACAACGCCTGTTCCGCACGGGGATGCCTTTTTCCATGGGCGCTGGAAAGAGTGCGTGTGCATCGCGAGCGGCCCGAGTTTGAGGTCCGAGGATTGTGCCGCTGTCCGGGCTTGGGCGGACCGACATCCGGATCGGGGCGTCATCGTGGTGAACACGACATTCCGCCTGTGCCTCTGGGCGGATGTGCTTTATGCGATGGACCATGCGTGGTGGCAATGGCACCTGCCGGAGGCGCGTGCGAGGTTTCTCGGTGCGCTGGTAGCGCCTGGGAGACTACCCGGCGTGCATCATGTGCCAGTGGAAGGCGTCGGACATTCCGGCGCCGGCGCGGTTGCACTGGCGGCACGATGGGGCGCGACGAAGATCGTATTGCTGGGCTACGACTGCCAGAAAAGCGGTGGAAAGGCGCATTGGCATGAGGATCATCCGCACGGGCTCGGGAATGCCGCCGCCTTGCCGGGCTGGTCTGCGGATTTCAAACGTCTGCTTCCGATGCTCGGCGGAATCCAGGTCATCAATGCGACCCGCGATACGGCGCTTGATGTGTTTCCGCGCATGAGCTTGGAAGAGGTATTGGACGCATGATGCTCGGCGCCTGCACGGATCGTCGCCGCGTCGTTCCTGGGAATAGGACAGGGTGTGCGAGATGCTGACGCTGTTGACGGCGACTGGCGCCAGGCCGGACGCATGGAGACTGTGCGAGCGCTGGATGTGCGCTCAGGATTATCCCTATCCGGTCAGGTGGATCGTCGTCGACGATGGCCCGTCTGCGCAAACGATCGGTTTTGTGCGCGATGGCTGGCATCTGGAGGTTGTGCGCCCCTCGCCAGCCTGGGAGGTCGGGCAGAACACTCAGGCGCGCAACCTGTTGGCCGGTTTGGAGGCCGTCGCTTCGGCGGAGCGCGTGGTCATCGTGGAGGACGACGACTGGTATGCGCCAGATTGGCTGTCCCACGTCGCCAGCGAGCTGGAATCGGCCGATCTGGTGGGCGAGTGCCGTGCGCGCTACTACAACATCCGCTCGCGTCTTGCGCGGCAGATGAGCAATAACGCGCACGCAAGTCTGTGCAGTACCGCGGTCAAAGGGGAAGGCATCGAGGCGCTTCGTGAGGCTTGCAAGCGCCAACCCAAATTCATCGATCTGGAGCTGTGGCGTCACGCACGGTATGGCCGGGTTTTCTCCGGCCATCGGGTCGTGGGCATCAAGGGTCTGCCGGGACGTCTTGGAATCGGCATCGGGCATCTGCATCAGTTCAGTGGCCAGTACGACGCGGACGGCGCCATCTTGCGGGCCTGGGTGGGGCAGGATGCCGCGCTGTATGAGCAAGTGGCGTCGCGCTGAGCGGCCGGTGCAGGCCAGGGCAGCGCGCCGCGTTGGCAGCCAACGCATCCGATCTTTCATGCCAGGGGCTGTAGGAGCAACGCGAGGCACAAGCCCAGCATGAACAGTGCGACCGCCGCATCCAGCAGCCGCCACGCGGCGGGTTTGCGGAACGCCGGCTGTAGCAACCGCGCGCCGTAGCCCAGGCTGCTGAACCAGGTCGCGCTGGCCAGGCAGGCGCCGAGTGCGAACGCCCAGCGCAGTTGTCCCGGGTAACGGGTCGAGAGGCTGCCCAACAGCACCATGGTATCCAGGTACACGTGCGGGTTGAGGAGGGTGAAGGCCAGGCAGGTCAGCAGGACGCGCTGCCAGTGCTGCGGGTCCTTGCCTTGCGCCAGCAGGCCGCCAGTGCCGCGCCAGGCGCGTCGTGCCGCCAGCAGCGCGTAGGCACCGAGGAAGGCCGCGCCGCCGAAACGCAATGCCTGCAGCACGCCCGGCCAGGCATCCACGACGGCACCGATGCCGGATACGCCGAGGACGATCAGCGCGATATCGCTGGCGGCGCACACGGCCACGACCAGGCCGACATGCCGACGCTGCAGTCCCTGGCGCAGTACGAAGGCGTTCTGCGCGCCGATGGCGACGATCAGGCCGGCGCCGGCGACGAGGCCGGCCAACAGTGCGTGCAGCCACATGCGCAAGGTCCTGGTGGGTGGGGCGAGCATGCTGCACGCGCCGCTCTCATTAGCCAAACTCGTTTTTCTGTAGGCTGTGAAGCGTTCCTAATCTGCGTCGCTGCCATGGATCTGCTTCATCCCCAACTGTCCGCCTTCGCCGCCGTGCTGGAAGAAGGAAGTTTCGAGGCCGCCGCGCGCCGCCTGGCATTGACGCCGTCGGCGGTGTCGCAGCGGATCAAGGCGCTGGAAGACCGGCTCGGCCAGGTGCTGATCGTGCGCCAGGCTCCCTGCCGGCCGGCACCCGCCGGCGAGCGCCTGCTGCGCAGTGTGCGGCCGATGCAGGTGCTGGAAGCTGAGGCGGTGGCCGACTTGCTGCCCGCGCCCGTCGGAAGCGCCGTGGCGCGCAGCATCGCCATCGCGGTCAACGACGACTCGCTGCAGACCTGGTTCCTGGACGCGCTGGCGGCCCTGCACGACGCGCACGGGTTCCTGTTCGACATCCGCGTTGACGACCAGGACCACACACTGGAGTTGCTGCGCAGTGGTGCGGTGCTCGGAGCCGTCACCTCCGTCGGCAAGGCCTTGCAGGGCTGCAATGTGCTGGCGCTGGGCGCGATGCGCTACCGTGCGATCGCCTCGCCGGCCTTCTTCGCCCGCCACTTCGCCGATGGCCTGGACGCCGCGGCGCTGGCCCACGCCCCGATGCTGGTCTACAACCGCAAGGACGCGCTGCAGGCGCGCTTCGTGCGCCGCATCACCCGCGCGCGCTTGCACCCGCCGATCCATTACCTGCCGACTTCCATCGGCTTCGTCGAGGCAGCCGCGCGCGGCCTGGGCTGGTGTCTGGCGCCGGAGCAGATGCTGGTGGCCGCGCTGCGGCAGCAGCAGATCGTCGTCGTCGACCCGCAGCGCTGGCTCGACGTGCCGTTGTACTGGCAGCACGTGGCAGTGCGTTCCAGCACCCTGCAGCACATCGGTCGGGCGTTGCGCAACGCGGCGGGGCAGATGCACGCGCCAGCAGCGCCTGCCTGAGTGGCCTCGCGGTGGTCGCTGGCTCCGGCGTCGAACATCGCCCAGACAGCGTTGCTTGCGGGGCCTCAAGCATCGATATCGAGCGTTGCGCTGGATCCGACGGGCCATTCCGGGGATGGCGCCGCTCGCATGCAGTTCCGTGCAAAGGCGTGGTGCCTGCGGTGACCAAGGACGGCGTCGGCAGGCCGCACCAGGCGCCGCGTCGCTGCTTCGGCGATGCAGATGGACGATCGGCGGTAAACAGGGAATGGCGCAGGACAGCGTCAGGTGCGTGCCGTACTGAAGATCCCGGCCAGGCTTTCGCTGAGGATCAACTGCAGGTGCATGCGGTTGAGCTCAACGCCCGTGGTCATCATCATGTGCAGGCCGCCGCACATCGCCGCGACCGCGTAGACGCGGGCCTGGAACTCCGCCTCGCCGCCGCTCCAGCCGTGGTCGCGCAGCATGCGTCGCAGCAGGTCGCCCAGGTTCTGCACCAGGGACACGTTGAGGCGGCGCGCGTACTGGGCCAGTTCGGGATCGCGTGCGGCGGCCAGGTCCATCTCCAGATCCAGGCGCCGCCGCCGCTGGTTGGCATCGGCCACCAGCCATTCCTCCAGCGCACCGGCGATGAAGGCGGTGGCGTCCTGGTGCGGCGGCGGTTGCAGCAGCCACATCGTGCGGATCGCGCGCTCGTAGCCGCGTTCCATCAGCGCCTGGACCAGGCCGCGCTTGTCGTCGAACTGCCGGCGCACCGCGCTGCAAGGGACGTCGGCGGTTCCGGCGATCAGTTCGAAGGTGGTGGCGCCGAGGCCGTTTTCGACGATGCAGCGCTCGGCCGCATCGAGGACGTCATCGTGCAGGCGCTGCTCGCGTTCGCGGGCGCTGTGCAGCCGGACTACGTTGGACATGGCGTGGGCTCGGGGGGAAGCGGTGCCACATGAAGGGAATATACGCCTGGCGCCTGTCCGCGGCGCGCACGCTGTAGCGCGTGCCGCCGCCGCATGTGCAGATGCCGGTGCAGCGCGATTGTAGACGCGATGCGTTGCTGCGGCGCGTGCGGCGGCACGTTGGTCGATCCCGTCGCCACGCGCGTGACGGCCGCCACTCTTGGATGGGGGCATTGGTGCACGCTTCACGCTCGCAATGAGCACGACAGGTGTGACTGCATGATTGGGTGCGTCTGCGTGCAGAGGAGCGCGAGCTGCGCCCTGGCGGTTTCAGGGGGGCTGACTCGGCATGAAGCACCGCAGGGCGCTGCGACTCAGGACGTGAACAGAGGAGATGTGCTGTCGGGGAGTTCCAGGCCGCGTGCGCACCCGGCCGGGAGAGCCGTGGACGCTGGCAATCACGTCGGGAAGTGCGCGGTAGGAGCGGCTTCAGCCGCGATGAGGCGTTACCGGGAAAGCCCGTCGCGGCTGAAGCCGCTCCTACGACGAGGTAACGTGCATCGGTTCGACCGTGGCGGGCGCGGCTTGTTGGCGCTGCCCTCGCGTCGCGCCGCGCTTACCAGCCGAACGGCGGTGGGCCGTACGCGCCAGGATAGTAGCCGCGACCGAATGCCGGGCCATCGCCGCGGCCGACGCTGATGCTGATGCCCATCTGCCGCGGCTTGCCGTCGTCGGTGTAGGAGGTCTTGCACATGTTCAGATTGGCGGCCTGGTAGTTGCTGTTGCCGCCATGCGTGGAATAGCCGATGCCGGTGGCGACGCTGCCGTGCACGTCGCCGTTGCAGCGGTCGGCCTGCGCCTGCAGGGCCTCGGCGCGCGCCTGCGCTGCCGCCGCCTTCTGCGCCGAGGCGGAGGTGCCGCTGGTGTCGCCGTAGTAGGTGCCCGGCGGATCGGCCTTGGTGCCGGGATCGGCATAGGTGATCGGCTGCTGCGGCACGCTCAGGTCGAGCTTGCGCTTGGCGGCCTCGCTGTCGCTGGTGGCATCGGCGGTCTGGGCCAGGGCGGGGCCGGCGAGCAGGGTGCAGACGAGAAAAAGGAGGCTGCGGTTCATCGGGCATCCGCCAGGAGAGAGAGGGGCCGGGCGGGGTCGGTGAAATGGCCCGCCATGACGCTGACGCTATCAATACCACGTTGAACCCGGCCTGTCGGCGCCCGGAAATTTTCTTGCCGGCGCCGGCGATCTTTCGCGATGCGCCGGCAAGCGGCGCCTCGCACCTGTCGCCGCTAGCCTTGCTGCAGGACGATATCGATCAGTTGCTGGCCGTAGCGGGCCAGCTTGCTGCCGCCGATGCCGCCGACCCGCGCCAGTTCGTCCAGGCTGGTTGGGCGCTGCTCGGCGATGTTGCGCAAGGTGCTGTCGTGGAAGATCACGAAGGCCGGCACGTTCTGCTCCTTGGCCAGGCCGGCGCGCAGGTCGCGCAGCGCATTGAACAGCGGCAGGTCCTGCGCCTGCACTGGCACGCCGGTGCGCGGGCTGCCGCTGCGGTCGCCGCGTTCGCGGCCACGGCTGGGCAGTTCGCGGCGCATCATGATCTTGCGTTCGCCCTTGAGCACCTGGCGGCTGGCGTCGGTGAGGCGCAGGCCGCCGTAGGCGTCGCTGTCCACTTCCAGCAGGCCGGTGGCGACCAGTTGCCGGAACACGCCGCGCCAGGCGCGCGCGTCCAGGTCCTTGCCGATGCCGTAGGTGCTGAGCTGGTCGTGGCCGAACTGCTTGATCTTCTCACCTTCGTTGCCGCGTAGGATGTCGATCAGGTGGCCGACGCCGAAGCGCTGGCCGCTGCGGTACACGCAGCTCAGCGCTTTCTGCACCGCGACCGTGGCGTCCCAGGCGTCGGCCGGCTGCAGGCAGTTGTCGCAGTTGCCGCAGGGTTGCGGATAGGTCTCGCCGAAGCCGGCGAGCAGCACCTGGCGGCGGCACTGCATCGATTCGCAGTAGCCCAGCAACTGGTCGAGCTTGCGCCGTTCCACGCGCTTGCGCTCTTCGCCGGCCTCGCCCTGCTCGATCATCTGCTTGAGCAGCACCACGTCGCCCAGGCCGTAGCACAGCCAGGCCTCGGCGGCCTCGCCGTCGCGCCCGGCGCGGCCGGTCTCCTGATAGTAGCCCTCCAGCGACTTGGGCAGGTCGGTATGGGCGACGAAGCGCACGTCGGGCTTGTCGATGCCCATGCCGAAGGCGATGGTGGCGCACATCACGATGCCGTCCTCGCGCAGGAAGCGGCGCTGGTTGTCGGCGCGCACCTCGGCCGGCAGGCCGGCGTGGTAGGGCAGGGCGTTGAGGCCCTCGCGGGCCAGGAAGTCGGCGGTCTCCTCGACCTTGCGCCGCGACATGCAGTAGACGATGCCGGCGCTGCCGCGGTGCGCGCGCAGGAAGTCCAGCAGCTGGCGCCGCGCATTGTCCTTCTGCACCACGGTGTAGCGGATGTTGGGGCGGTCGAAGGAGCTGACGAAATGGCGAGCCTGCGCCAGGTCCAGGCGCTCGGCGATCTCGCGCTGGGTCGGTGGGTCGGCGGTGGCGGTGAGGGCGATGCGCGGGGTCTGCGGCCAGCGCTCGTGCAGCACGGTGAGCTGGCGGTATTCGGGGCGGAAGTCGTGGCCCCATTGCGACACGCAGTGCGCTTCGTCGATGGCGAACAGGGCGATGCGGCTGCGTTCGATCAGCGACAGGAAGCGCGGGGTCAGCAGCCGTTCCGGGGCGACGTACAGCAGGTCCAGCTCGCCGGCCAGCAGGGCGCGCTCGACCCGCTGCGCGGTCTCGCTGTCCAGAGTGGAGTTGAGGTATTCGGCGCGCACGCCGAGCTGGCGCAGCGCCTCGACCTGGTCCTGCATCAGCGCGATCAGCGGCGAAATCACGATGCCGGTGCCGTCGCGCAGCAGCGAGGGGATCTGGTAGCACAGCGACTTGCCGCCGCCGGTCGGCATCAGCACCAGCGCGTCGTGGCCGGCGGCGACGTGTTCGACGATGTCCTGTTGCAGGCCGCGGAACTGGTCGTAGCCGAAGACGCGGCTGAGCAAGGCGTGGGCGGGGGAAGACATCTGTGTAGGATACCGCGCCGCGCAAGGGCGGTTGGCTTCCGGATGTCCGCAGGCGCGTATCAGGCGAAGGTGTTGCTTTGTGTAGGACTCACGGATCCTGCGGCCGTGACGAAGCAAGTTTGCCTGGCCGGACCTTGCAAGGCGTCGGGACTGAAGTCCCTCCCACAATGCAGCCTGCTGGCGTCTCGCAGGTTCTGATAGGAGTGGCTTGTCTCTTTTAGGGGACAGTCGCGACGGGCCTGGTCATGAGCACCCGTCGCGGCTGAAGCCGCTCCTAAAAGGGGAGCCAGGCGTGACGACGCAGCGGTCGGCGTGCCGGGTCGCACAATCCAGGGGACGCAGCGCACAGCGTCGCTCGGTTGGTCCGCCCTGCCTGCCAGGCAGACAGGGCGGCATCCCTTACTGCAGCAGCGAGCGCAGCATCCAGGCGTACTTCTCGTGGGTCTGCAGGCGCTGGGTCAGCAGGTCCACCGACGGGTCGTCGCCGGCGTCGTCGGCGGTCTTGAGCACCTTGCGCGCGGTGCGGCACACCGCCTCGTTGCCGACCACCAGCTGGCGCACCATTTCGCGCCAGTCGGCGCTGTCGCTGAGGCCTTCCTCTTCCGGGATCGAGGTCAGCGCGGCGTATTCCTTGTACGAACCGGGGGCGTTGAAGCCCAAAGCGCGGATGCGCTCGGCGACATCGTCCAGCGCCGCCCACTGCTCGGTGTACTGGGTCTCGAACATCAGGTGCAGCGAGTTGAACATCGACCCGGTCACGTTCCAGTGGAAGTTGTGGGTCTTCAGGTACAGGGTGAAGGCGTCGGCCATGTAGTGCGACAGGCCGTCGGCGATCTTCTTGCGATCGCCGCCGCCGATCCCGATATCGATGTTGGGCGCGGACGGCGCCAGGCCGGCCAGCGGCTGGCCGGCGACGGCCTTGCTGGCGGCGTTCTTGGTCTTGCCGGGGGTCTTGTTCTTGGCCATGGGAATTCCTCTTTGGGGGTTACAGACGAGATGGCGTCACAATAGACAGACTAAAGCATGTGCTGTGATTCAACGTTCAATGGCATCCGATTGATGAACGCTATCGAAAAACCTACCGTGCCGGCACGCCTGCGCGAACGCCGCGCCGCGATCGATGGCGCGCTGACCCGCGACCGTGGCCGCCTGCTGGGCCTATGGTCGCGCTGGCAGGCCGCGCCCGGCAATGCCGCGCTGGAGACGGCGTTCGAACAGGCGCTGCAGGCGTCGCAGGCGCGTTGCGCCGCGCGCGCGGCGCAGCAGCCGGCGATCACGTTGGATCCGCAGCTGCCGATCGCGCGAGAGGCCGAGCGTATCGTGGCGCTAATCCGTGAGCACCAGGTGGTGGTGATCGCCGGCGAGACCGGCTCGGGCAAGACCACGCAGTTGCCGAAGCTGTGCCTGGCCGCCGGACGCGGCGCCGCTGGCATGATCGGCTGCACCCAGCCGCGGCGCATCGCCGCGCGCGCGGTGGCCAGCCGCGTGGCCGAGGAGCTGCGCACGCCGGTGGGCGAGACCGTGGGCTTCCAGGTGCGCTTCAACGACCGCGTCGGCGAGCAGACCCGCATCAAGTTCATGACCGACGGCATCCTGCTGGCCGAGATCGCCAGCGACCGCTGGCTGTCCAGCTACGACACGATCATCGTCGACGAGGCGCACGAGCGCAGCCTCAACATCGATTTCCTGCTGGGCTACCTGAAGCAGTTGCTGCGCAAGCGTCCTGACCTGAAGGTCATCGTGACCTCCGCAACGATCGACACCGCGCGCTTCGCCGCGCATTTCGACGATGCGCCGGTGATCAGCGTGGAAGGCCGCACCTATCCGGTGGAAGTGCG
This sequence comes from Xanthomonas sp. NCPPB 3174, assembly GCF_056725205.1. Taxonomy (NCBI): domain Bacteria; kingdom Pseudomonadati; phylum Pseudomonadota; class Gammaproteobacteria; order Lysobacterales; family Lysobacteraceae; genus Xanthomonas; species Xanthomonas sp. NCPPB 3174. The sequence goes on from NZ_CM161517.1 coordinate 1,398,891, forward strand.
CTACCGGCCGCTGGAGGAGCCGGGATTGGAGATTCGGGATTCGGGATTGGCAGAAGCCCGTGACGCCGAACGCGCGCGGCCAACCGCCGTTTCGAATCCCGAATCCCGAATCCCGAATCCCGGCCTCTCCGTCAACGACGCGATCGTGGCGGCGATCGACGAAATCACCCGGCTGGATCCGCGCGGCGACGTGTTGGTGTTCCTGCCCGGCGAACGCGAGATCCGCGATGCGCACCATGCGCTGGAACGGCGCAAGTACCGTGAGACCGAGGTGCTGCCGCTGTACGCGCGGCTCTCCAACGCCGATCAGGATCGGGTGTTCAACCCCGGTCCGCGGCGGCGGCTGGTGCTGGCCACCAACGTCGCCGAAACCTCGCTGACGGTGCCGCGGATCCGCTACGTGGTCGATCCCGGCTACGCGCGGGTCAAGCGCTACAGCCCGCGGCAGAAGCTCGATCGCCTGCACATCGAGCCGATCTCGCAGGCCAGCGCCAACCAGCGCAAGGGCCGCTGCGGCCGCATCGCCGAGGGCATCTGCTACCGGCTGTACGCCGAGGCCGATTTCCAGGCGCGCCCGGAGTTCACCGACCCGGAGATCCGCCGCTCCAGCCTGGCCGGGGTGATCCTGCGCATGCTGCAGCTGGGGCTGGGACGGATCGAGGATTTCCCGTTCCTGGAGCCGCCGGACGAGCGTGCGGTGGCCGACGGCTGGCAGCAACTGGTGGAATTGGGCGCGGTCGGCGAGCCGGACCGCCATGGCCTGCGCAAGCTGACCGAGATCGGCCGCAAGATGGCGCGGCTGCCGGTGGACGTGAAGCTGGCGCGCATGCTGGTGGCCGCGCAGCAGCACGGCTGCCTGCGGCCGATGCTGGTGATCGCCGCGTTCCTGGGCATCCAGGACCCGCGCGAGCGCCCGCCGGAGGCGCGCGAGGCCGCGGACAACGCGCATGCCAAGTTCGCCGATGCGCGTTCGGAGTTCGTCGGCATCCTGCGCCTGTGGGACGGCTACCGGCAGGCGCACGAGGATCTGACCCAGTCCAAGCTGCGCGATTGGTGCGGACGGCATTTTCTCGGCTTCCTGCGCATGCGCGAGTGGCGCGAACTGCACCGCCAGCTGCATCTGCTGTGCGCGGAGCTGGGCTGGACCGAGGAGCCGGCGGAAGCCTCCCTGCGGCCCCTGCTGGCCGGCGCTTCCGCGCCCGCGCCGGCGCGCGATGCCGAGACCGCGGCGCGCGCGACTCGTGGGCAGCTGCACCGCGCCGCACGCCTGGCTCGTGAAGGCCGCGGTACCGGCACGCCGGCCACGCCCGCACCGGTGGCCCAGGCCGCACCACTGGCGCCCGCCGAGGCAGGCGAGGCGCCGCGTGCCAGCGAACGCGAGCGTGCCGCGGCCTACCAGGCGCTGCACCGCGCGTTGCTGGCCGGCCTGCCGACCCAGGTCGGCCATCGCACCGAGAAGGGCGATTTCCTGGCGCCGCGGCAGCGCCGCTTCCTGCTGTTCCCCGGCTCGGCGCTGGCCCGCAAGCCGCCGCCGTGGGTGCTGCCGGCGACGCTGCTGGACACGCAGAAGGTGTGGGGCCTGACCAACGCGGCGATCGAGCCGGATTGGGTGATCGCCGAGTTGCCGCACCTGCTGGCGCGCAAGCATTTCGATCCGCACTGGTCGCGCGCGCAGGGGCAGGTGCTGGCCTCCGAGCAGATCAGCCTGTTCGGGCTGGTGCTGGCGCCGAAGAAGCCGGTGCACTACGGCCGCATCGATCCGCCCGGTGCGCACGAACTGTTCGTGCGCCAGGGCCTGGTGCCGGGCGAGATCAACACCCGCGCCAGCTTCGTCGCCGACAACCAGAAGGTGCTGGCGCAGGCGCACGAGGAAGAGGCCAAGCTGCGCCGCGCAGGCATCGTCGCCGACGAGGACTGGCAGGCGCGCTGGTACCTGGACCGGATTCCTGGCGAGATCCATTCCGCCTCCGGCCTGGACGCCTGGTGGAAGGCGCTGGCGCCGGAACAGCGACGCGCGCTGCACTGGTCGCTGGCCGATCTGCTGCCGGGCGAAGGCAGCGCGGCCGAGCGCTATCCCACGTACTTCCCGCTGGGCGATGCGCGGCTGCCGCTGCACTACCGATTCGAACCGGGCGCGGCCGACGACGGCGTGACCCTGGAGGTGCCGGTGCACCTGCTCAACGCGCTGGACCCGGCGCGGCTGTCGTGGCTGGCGCCGGGCTTCGTCGCCGACAAGGCGGCGGCGCTGATCCGCAGCCTGCCCAAGGCGCTGCGCCGCAACTACGTGCCGGCACCGGACTTCGCCCGTGCGTTCTACGAGGCGTTCCCGCAGCCCAGCGCCGACGACCTGCGCGGCGAGCTGGCGCGCTTCCTGCAGCGCGCCACCGGTGCGCCGCTGAGTGCGCTGGAGTTCGACGAGGGCACGCTGGAGCCGCATCTGCGCATGAACCTGCGCCTGCGCGACGACGCCGGCAAGGTGCTGGCCGAATCGCGCGACCTGGACGCGTTGCGTGCGCGCTTCGGCGAACGTGCCGGGCAGGCCTTCGCCGCGCGCGCCGGCCGTGCCATGGCCGCGACCGGGCTGCGCGAATTTCCGGCGGCGCCGATTCCGCTGCAGGTGCCGGGCGAAGCCGGCGTGCCGGCGTATCCGGCGCTGGTGGACGAGGGCGACAGCGCCGCGCTGCGCATCTTCGCCGACCGCGCGCAGGCCGAGGCCGCGCATCCGCGCGGCGTGCGCCGGTTGCTGGAGATCGCCCTGGCCGACAAGGTCAAGCAGGCGCGCAAGCAGTTGCCGGTGTCGCCCAAGACCGGGCTGTTGTACGCGGCGATCGAATCCCAGGAACGCCTGCGCGGCGATTTGGTGGAGGCGGCGTTGAACGCGCTGCTGGAGCAGGGGCTGGAGGCGATCCGCGATGCGGACAGTTTCGCCCAGCGCCGCGATACCGCTGCCAAGCAGCTGTTCGGCGAGGCGATGGAGCGGCTGAAGCTGGCCGAGGCGATCATGGGCGCGGCGGCGGAGCTGAAGCCGCAACTGGAATCGCCGCTGATGGGCTGGGCCAGCGGCAACCTCGACGACCTGCGCGCGCAACTGGCGGCCTTGCTGCATCCGGGCTTCCTGCGCGAGACCCCGGGCACGGCCCTGGCGCAGTTCCCGCGCTATCTGCGCGCGATGATCCTGCGCGCCGAACGCGCCAAGCGCGATCCCGCCCGCGACCAGGCACGGATGCTGGAACTGAAGCCGTTCGTCGACGCGCTGGCCGACGCGGCCGTGGCCGGCCGCGGCGACACGCCGGAATGGCAGGCGCTGCGCTGGGATCTGGAAGAACTGCGGGTGTCGCTGTTCGCCCAGGAACTGGGTGCCCGTGCCGGTATCTCGGCCAAGAAGCTGGCGCAGCGGGTGGCTCTGCTGCGGTGATTCGGGATTCGAGATTGGGGATTGGGGATTGGGGATTGGTGGCGGGATTCCCGTGCGGTTCCTGCTGCCCGTGGCCGAGGTGTTCGCGTTTGCAGCGTTCTGTGGAAGGGATTTCAGGGCAGGTCTCATCACCCGCGTTCGTCATACGCGTCATTGCATCTGTAGGAGCGGCTTCAGCCGCGACGGCGCTCCCGGCAAGGCCTCGTCGCGGCTGAAGCCGCTCCTACGCCTGCACCCCAGAGAATATTGGAGGTGCCCTGCATTCCCGATGCTCTGGCGGTAATGCGTCGGGGCCGAAGCCCCTCCCACAAAGGGCGATGCCCCGCGTGCAGTGGTCACGGCGACCGTTGTGGGAGGGGCTTCAGTCCCGACGCGTTGCCGCCAAAAGCGTCGGGACTGAAGTCCCTCCCACGAGAGAGTTGCGCCGTGTGGAGGGCAAGCGAGTTGCGCGGTAATGGCACGTCTTTGGGGGAGCCAAGCGCCGACGCAGCAGCATCTTGCCGGTGCGGGGTAGGAGCGGCTTCAGCCGCGACCTTTTTGCGCCAACGCGTCGCGGCTGAAGCCGCTCCTACGACATGCGAGCACGGCCCTCAACCTCTCAGGGGCCAGCAGTCCTGTGAATCCCCAATCCCCAATCCCCAATCCCCGCCCCTCAGTCATCCACCCGCTCGCCCATCAGCTCGCGCTGGCGCTTGTCCAGTTCCTCGGCATAGCGCTTGCGCACGAAGCTTTCGCTCAGCACGCCCAGCACCTTGCCGTGCTCGTCGACCACCGCCAGTTCGTCGCTCTGGGTCAGGTCGAACTGGCGCATGGCGGTGACCACGTCGGTGTCGGCGGGCAGGGCCACGTCGCGGTTGCCGGCGTAGTCGACGATGGCCGCGTCGGCGTTGACGCCGTCGGCGTAGGCGGCGGCCAGGGTGACCAGGCCGGCGTAATGGCCGCTCTCGTCCTCCAGCACCACGCGCGTGCCCGAGCCGAGCGGGAAGCGGCGGCGGAATTCGGCCACGCTGGTGGTGGCGGCCAGCGGATGCACGTCCTTCTGCATCATCCGCCCGGCGCTGAGGTGCTTGACCCAGCCGACGTCGCGCGCGCTCTTGATGGTCTCGCCGCGCAGGTGCAGGCGCCAGGTCGAGAACGAATAGCCGAAGATCTGCCGGACGATGGTGTTGGCCACCAGCACCGCCACCATCACCGCACTGGCCAGCACGAAGTCGTGGGTGCCTTCCAGCACCAGCATCGCCATCGTCATCGGCGCGCCGATCACCGCGGCGGCCATCGCCGCCATGCCGGCCAGCGACGCGGCGGTGCCGTCGACCAGGGCCATGCCGCTGCCGAGATTGAGCACGCCGGCGAACAGCCCGCCGACCAGCGAGCCCATGAACAGCGAGGCGAAGAACAGGCCGCCGCGAAAGCCGAAGCCCAGCGAGATGGCCGAGCCCAGGCACTTGAGCAGCAACAGGATGCCCAGCCAGCGCAGCGAGGTCGGGCTGGTCAGGTCCAGGTGCAGCGCGCCGTGTCCGGAGGACAGCACCTGCGGCGTGATCAGCGCCAGCGGGATCAGCAGCAGGCCGCCGGCGACCGGGCGTGCCCAGCGCGGCAGCTGGCTGCGGTTGATCGCCTGTTCGATCGCGCCGATCAGGCGCATCACCGCCACCGCCAGCAGCGCGCAGAGCACGCCCAGCAGCGCGTACAGCACGTAGTCGCGCGCCTCCAGCGCCGAGGCCGCCGAGGCCGGCAGCAGGTACGGCTGCACCCCGGCCAGCTGCGACACGAACACCGCGCCCAGCGAGGCCACCGCCACCGGTGCCAGCGCCGACGGCGAGTAGGCGCCGATCACGATCTCGAAGGCGTAGAACGCCCCGGCCAGCGGCGCGCCGAACGCGGCGGCGATGGCTGCGCCGGCGCCGGCGCCGACCAGGGTGCGGATGTCGGCGCGGCGCAGGCGCAGCACCCGGCCCAGGTGCGAGCCGCTGCCCGCGCCCATCTGCGTGTAGGCCGCTTCCAGGCCGACCGAGGCGCCGACGCCGTTGGAGAACAGGGTCTGCACGGAGACGATCAGGTTGTCGCGCATCGACATGCGCCCGCCGTACAGCGCGTTGGCTTCGACGGCGTCGACCAGTTGCCGCTTGCGCGCGCGTGCGGCCATGCCCAGCAGGCCGACCAGAAGCCCGCCCAGCGGCAGCACCAGCAACTGGTGCACGCTCAGTTCGGACATGGCGCTGAGCCGCTCGTCGGCCTCCAGGCCGTACAGCAGGGCCTGCGCCCCGTGCGCCAGGCTGCTCTGCAACAGGGTCAGCAGGCCGGCGATCACGCCGACCAGCAGGGCCAGGGCGATGAACCAGACATCGCTGGCGCGCAGGCGCCGGCGCAGCGCGTCGGCGAGGCTGTGCGAGGCGTCGGCCAGTCCTGGCCGCGGGCGCATGTTCACGGCGCGCGACCCTATTTGACGCGGCGGACCTTGGCGCGGGTGTTGTAGGTGCCGACCTGCATGTACCAGACGCCGACGATGCCGGGGGTGATCTTCACCTTGGGCGCGGTGAGGTGCACGCTGGACAGGCTCGCCGCCTCGGTCTGTTCCCACTCCTGGCCGTTGGCCAGCACGTACTTGCGGCCCTTGCCGAAGCCGGTGAAGTCGCCGACCAAAGTGCTCTCGATCGGCTCGGCGCTGCCGAAGTCGAAGAAGCCGCGGTTCTTGGTGATCACCTCGCGGCGGCCCTCTTCCTTGGCCTTTTCCAGCGCCACCGCGGTTTCCTTGGCGACCTTGCCCTGCAGCCAGTCGTTCAGCGCGGCCAGCTCCTGTGGCGAGAGCTTGTCCAACCCGGCCGCCTTGAACTCCTGCGGCGACATCTGCGTCTGCAGATCGCCGGAGACGGTGCGCTGGGCGAGCGCCGGGGCGGCGGACACGGCGAGCGCCGCGCACAGGACCAGGGGAGCGAGACGCGCAAGGGACATGGCGGGGATCCGGGCAGTGGGATGCGCCGTAGTGTAGTCGCAAGCGGTGACCGCGCACCGGACGCCGGGCGCGTCCGGGCCCGCGTCGGCGCCGGGTTCAGTCGTCGGCGGAGGCGGGCACGGCGGTGGCGCGTGGCGGCCGCCGGTACACGAAGTCCGGGGCCGGCGCGGCGGCTTCGCGCTGTGCCAGCGCCTGCAGCGCCGCGTGCGCCGGGGCGCGTTCGCACACCGGGTCCAGGGTCGCGGCATCGCCGCTCAGCGCCAGCGCCTGGCAGCGGCAGCCGCCCCAGTCGACCTCGCGTTTCGGGCAGCCTTGGCACACCTCGGGCATCCAGGCGCTGCCGCGGAAGCGCACGAAGGCCTCGCCGTCTTCCCAGATCGCCGCCAGCGGGCGCGTGCGCAGGTTCTCGAAGCGCATGTCCGGCAGGGTCTCGGCGGCATGGCAGGGCAGCACATCGCCGCGTGGGGAGATGTTGACGAAGCGCTGGCCCCAGCCGCCCATGCAGGCCTTGGGCCGGTGCGCGTAGTAGTCGGGGGTGACGAAGTCGATGTGCAGGCGGTCCTGCAGGCGTAGCCGGGCGGCGTCCACCGCGGCCACGGTGGCGTCGATCTGCGCGCGGCTGGGCATCAGCGCGGCGCGATTGCGCAGGCCCCAGCCGTAGTATTGGGTGTGCGCCACTTCCAGGCGTTCGGCACCGAGTTCCAGCGCCAGCTCGATCATCGCCGGCACGCGTTCGGCGTTGTGGCGGTGGATCACCGCATTGATCGTCAGCGGCAGGTCGAGTGCGCGCACCGCCGCGGCGAAGGCGCGCTTCTTGGCCAGGCTGTCGCGGTAGCCGGCGATGCGGTCGGCGCCGGCGGCGTCGGCGTCCTGGACGCTCAACTGCACGTGTTCCAACCCGGCCGCGGCCAGGTCCGCCAGCATCGGCGCGCCACCGGCCACGCCGGAGGTGATCAGGTTGCTGTACAGGCCCAGTGCGCGTGCATGCGCGACCAGCTCGGGCAGGTCCTTGCGCAGCATCGGCTCGCCGCCGGAGAAATGCGCCTGCAGTACGCCCATCGCCGCGGCCTGGTCCAGCGCCGAGCGCCAGCCGGCCGTATCCAGTTCCTCGCGCAGGACGGCCAGTGCGATGGGGTTGGAACAGTACGGGCAGGCCAGCGGGCAGCGGTGGGTCAGCTCCAGCAGGATCGACAGCGGCGGCGGCACCGGGGCGTTCATGCGCGCAGCAGCCGCTTGGCGTGCAACTGCTGCGCCAGTTCGCGCACGTCGTGTTCGACCTCGGTCGGGTCGGCTTCGAATTCGGCCGCCAGTTCCGCCGCGATCGCCGCCAGGCTGCGCGCGCCATCGCAGCGCGAGACGATGGCGTGGGCGATGGCGTCCAGTTCGATCACCCGCTCCGGCGCCAGCAGCACCCATTGGTCGCGGGCGCGGTCGTGCTGCAGGCGCACGCCGGCGGCGAGCCGCGGTTGGCTGCTCGCGTCCAGCGTGCTCATGCCGCGGCCTGCGCGGCGTCCGGCACGAACGCGTCCGGCCAGGCCACGCCCGGTTGCACGTAAGCGAAGTGCAGCGCATCCAGTTGCGACCACAGCACGCCGCACTTGAAACGCAGCGCGTCCTGCACCAGTTGCTGCTTCTCCACGGTGTCGGCGTGGCGTTTGACGTAGTCCAGGGCGAAGTCCGAATCGCGTGGCGCCTCGTGCAGGCGATGCTCGAAATACGCCAGCGCCTCGCGCGAGACGAAGTCGTAGTGCTGCAGCATGCCGGCGACGCGGTGGCCGATGATGCCGGGCGCGAACAATTCGGTTAGCGACGAGGCGATCGCTTCCAGCAGGCTCTTCTCGCGCACGAAGTGCAGGTAGGCCTGCACCGCGAAGCGGGTGCCGGGCAGCAGGCCGCGTCCGGACTGCACCAGGTCGCGGTCCAGTCCCAGCGCGTCGGTCAGGTGCAGCCAGCGGGCGATGCCGCCTTCGCCCTCGGCGCTGCCGTCGTGGTCGACGATGCGCTGGCGCCAGATCCGGCGCAGCGCCGGGTCGTCCATCCGCGCCAGGATCGCCGCGTCCTTGAGCGGGATGCAGCGTTGGTACTCGTAGCGGTTCAGCGCCCAGGCCTGGACCTGACTGCGGTTCAGGCGGCCGCTGTGCAGCAGGGCGTGGAAGGGGTGCTGGTCGTGGTACAGCCGCGCACCGATCCCGCGCAGTGCGGTTTCCAGTTGCTCGGGGCTCAGCAACGTAGTCACGGATTCGGTCTCGCGGGCGGGGCGGGGATTCGGGTCACAGCGCGATCTCCAGGCCGTCGTAGGCAACGTCCCAGCCGTGCGCGGCGACCGTGGCACGCTCGGCGGAGCCGGCGTCGAGGATGGGGTTGGTGGTGTTGATGTGGATGAAGACCTTGCGTGCCACGCCCAGGTCGGCGAAGGCACGCAGCGTGCCGGCCTCGCCTTCGATGCTCATGTGGCCCATGCGCTGGCCGGTCTTGGCGCTGATGCCCAACTGCACCAGCTCGTCGTCGCGCCACAGGGTGCCGTCGAAGAACACCAGTTCGGCGCCGTGCAGGCGCTCGCGCAACGCGTCGGTCAGCGCCGCGCAGCCGGGGATGTAGTGCAGGCGGTGCGTGCCGTCGTCGATGGTCAGGCCCAGCGTCTCCTCGGCCGAGCCGGCCAGGTCGCCGCTGTGGCGGGATTCCATGAACAGCGGCACCTTGCCCGGCACCGCGAACGGCGTGACCTGCAGGCCGAGCAGCGACAGTGGCGTGTCCAGGGCGAACGGATGGCGGTGCACATAGGCCGGGTGCAGCGCGTCGAACACCGGGTTTTGCGCCAGCAGGTCGAGCACGCGGCTACTCGCGTACAGGTCGAAGCGCTGGCTCTCGCGCATCGACAGCAGGCCGGCGATATGGTCGATCTCGCCGCTGGTCAGCAGGACCGCCTCGATCGGCGAATGGCGCTGGTCGCGCTGTGGCCATAGTGCGGGGGTGGCCAGCACTTGCTGGCGAAAATCTGGTGACGCGTTGATCAGCAGCCAGCGCTGGCGGTCGATGCTGACCGCGATGCTGGCCTGGGTACGGCGTTGGGCACCCGGGTGTTGCTGCCACGCGCGTTGGCTCGCGGGCGTGTGGCAGTTCCACTGCGGATGCCCTCCGCCTGCCGCCGATCCCAAAACGATGAGGTGCATCCGGTCTCCGTTGATGGCGCCTGGCCGGTCGCGCTTCGGTCGCGGGAAGGGAGGAGTGCGCGGGTCAGAGCTCGCCGGAGGCGTAGCAGTTGATTTCCGCGCCGACGCAGATTTCGCGGATCACAGGCTTGTTCCACTTTTTCATGTGCGTTCCTCTTCGAGTCGGTCCAGGGACGACGGCAGCGGCGCATGCGGACAGCAGCGGGTCGCCGTCGCGTTCGAGCATAGGCGCGGGGATTTGGGCGGTTGTGAAATTCCGGTAAAACCGCCGCAAGTCGCAACCGGATCACAGTGACGCGGCGGTGCGTATCCGCCAAGCGCCTCCCGGCGCGTGGCCGGCGCAATTGTGAGAACGCGCACAAGCGCGTTAGTGTAGGCGGCACCGTTTCGTCGACTGCGTCCGTCCTTGAACCACACCGTCCACTCCGGCCTGGAGGCGTTGCTGCAGCGCCCGTCGGCCGCGACCCTGGCGCCCGCCCTGCGCGCGGCGCTGCTGCAGGCCTGGCAGGCACAGGCCGAGCCGCTGCCGCGGCTGCCGTGGCCGGTGCTGGCCGACACCCTGGACGCGCTGGCGCTGCTGTCGGCCGACGAGGCGGCGCTGCTGGCGGCGTTGCTGTTCGACCTGCCGGCCTTGCGCGCACAGTTGCCGCAGTTGCCGGTGGCGCCACCGGCACGGGCGCAGGCGGTGGCCGGTCTGCTGGAGGCGCAGGACGCCGCCGACCCGGTGTGGGCGCTGCATGCCGGGCGTGAGGCCGGGCGCAACAGCGAAGGCCTGCGCCGGCTGCTGCTGTCGATCGTGCAGGATCTGCGGGTGGTGCCGATCCTGCTGGCGCGGCAACTGGCGCAGATGCGCGTGGCCGACAAGGCGCCGGAGGCGCAGCGCCGCGCGCTGGCGCAGTTGACCCGCGACATTCACGCGCCGCTGGCCAACCGCCTGGGCATCTGGCAGCTGAAATGGGAGCTGGAGGACCTGGCGTTCCGGCACCTGGAGCCGGACACCTACCGGCGCATCGCCCGCGAGGTCGACGAGAGCCGGGTGGCGCGCGAGCGCTACATCGAGGCGGTCAAGAAGATCCTGTCCAAGGCGCTGGCCGAGCAGGGCCTGCGCGCGGAGATCAGCGGGCGGCCCAAGCACATCTACAGCATCTGGCGGAAGATGCAGAAGAAGCGCCTGGCCTTCGACCAGCTGTACGACCTGCGCGCGGTGCGGGTGATGGTCGACGACGTCGCCGCCTGCTATGCCGCGCTGGGCGTGGTGCATGCGCTGTGGGCGCCGGTGCCCAGCGAGTTCGACGACTACATCGCCCGGCCCAAGGCCAACGACTACCGCTCGCTGCACACCGCGGTGGTCGGCCCGGAAGGGCGCACGATCGAGGTGCAGATCCGCACCCACGACATGCATGCGCAGGCCGAGCTGGGCGTGGCCGCGCACTGGAAATACAAGGAAGGCGGCAAGGGCGCGGAGAAGGCCTTCGACCGCAAGATCACCTGGATGCGGCAACTGCTGGAACAGTCGCAGGACGGCGAGCAGGGCGGGCTGGCCGGGGCGCTGGACGCCGAGCTGGTCGAGGACCGGGTGTATGCGCTGACCCCGATGGGCGAGGTGATCGACCTGCCGCAGGGCGCCACGCCGCTGGATTTCGCCTACCACGTGCACACCATGGTCGGGCACCGCTGCCGCGGCGCCAAGGTCAACAACCGCATCGTGCCGCTGACCCACAAGCTGCGCAGCGGCGACCGCGTGGAGATCCTCACCGGCAAGGAGGCCGAGCCGCGCCGCGACTGGCTGCTGCCGGCCAACGGTTACCTGGCCAGCGGGCGCTCGCGCGACAAGGTGCGCGCCTGGTTCCACAAGCTGGACCGCGCGCGCAACGTGCAGGCCGGCAAGGAACTGCTGGAGCGCGAACTCAAGCGCCTGGGGTTGCAGCAGGCCGACCTGTTGCCGGCGGCGAAGAAGTTCCATGCCGACGGCGTGGAGGAGCTGTACATCCAGGTCGCGCTGGGTGACGTCGGCCCCAGCCAGGTCGGGCGCGCGCTGCACGAGGCCGAGCGCGCCGCGGCGCAGCCGGCGGCGCCGGCCATGCCGCGGCCGACCGCCCGCCGCACCGGCCTGGGCAAGTCCAAGTTCACCGTGCAGGGCGTGGGCAATCTGCTGGTGCAACTGGCGCGCTGCTGCCAGCCGGTGGCCGGCGAGCCGATCGCCGGCTATCTCACCCGCACCCGCGGCGTCACCGTGCACCGCAGCGACTGCGCCGCGTTCGCGCGGCTGGCTGCCAGCCATCCGCAGCGGGTGCTGCCGGTGGAGTGGGGCCAGGCCGGCGGCGGCTACGAGGTCGACGTGCTGGTGCGCGCGGTGGACCGGCGCTGGCTGCTCAAGGACATCACCAACCTGATCGCCCAGGAAGAGGCGCACGTGCTGGAGATCAACAGCGAGAACGTGCGCGACAGCGGCCTGGCGCAACTGCGGCTGCGGCTGAAGGTCGGCGACTACGGGCAGCTGTCCACCTTGCTCGGCAAGCTCGACGCGCTGCCGGGCGTGCACGAGGCGCGGCGGCTGGGCTGAGGGGCGGCGGCGCGGGGTCCTGAGGCGCGCCGGCGGCGGGGTCGCCCGCCGTGGCGATGGCCGGTGCCATGCACAGCTGTTCGTCATCGGGCCGACGCTAAGCTTGCGCGGTGAGCATGCCGCCGGATCAGGTCAGGGACGAACCCACGCGCAGGCAGCGGCCGGTGCCGCTGTGGCGTGATCGGCGTGTCTGGCGCTGGGCGCTGGCGGTGCTGCTGGTGCTGGGGATGGCCGTGGTGGTGTTCCGCCGCCCGCTGGCCGATCTGATCTGGCCGGAGACGCGCATCCAGCAGTTGCTCGACCAGGGCCATGCGGCGTTGCGCGCGGGTCGGCTCAGCGCCGCCGACGGCAGCGGCGCGCGCGAGCGCTTCGAAGCCGCGCTGGCGCTGGACAGCGACCGCATGCAGGCGCGCGTCGGCTTGGCCGCGACCGGGCGTGCGGCACTGGGGCAGGCGCGTGCGGCGCTGGCCGCCGGGCGCTATCCGCAGGCGCGCGAGGCGCTGGCGCTGGCGCGCGCGCTGCAGGTGCCGCGCGCCGATGCCGACCGCATCGAGGCGGCACTGCGCGCGCGCGAGGCCGCGCACGCCGGCATCGATCAATTGCTGCAGCGGGCGGCGCAGGCGCGCCGCGACGGGCATCTGGACGATGGCCCAGACGCGGCCCTGCCGCTGTACCAGCGGGTGCTGGAGTACGCGCCGGAACGCACCGCGGCGCTGGAAGGGCGCGAGGATGCATTGTCGGAACTGCTGCAGCACGCACGCGGCGATCTGGCGCGCGGCGACCTGGCCGCCGCCGCGGCGCTGGTGGAGCGCGCGCGTGGCTACGACCCCGGCCATGTCGACCTGCCCGAGACCCAGGCGGAACTGAACCGGGCGCTGGAGCGCCTGCAGTACGACGCCGAGCAGGCCCTGCGCCGGCAGCGCCTGGACGCGGCGGCGCGCGCCTTCGCGCAGTGGCGCGCGGCGGTACCGGATGCGGCGGGCGCCAGCGACGGCCTGGAGCGGGTGGCCGCGGCCTATGCGCTGCAGGCGAGCCGTGCCGCCGCCGATTTCCGTTTCGGCGAGGCCGAGCGCGCCTTGCGCAAGGGCCAGGCCCTGGCGCCGGACAGCCGCGCGCTGGCCGATGCGAAGCAGGCGTTGCAGCGCGCCCGGCAAAGCCAGGCCACGCCGCCTTCGCGGGTGTCGCCGGCCGAGCGCGAGCGGCGCCTGCAGCGTCTGCTGGCCGATCTGCAGGCCGCCGAGGCGCGCGGCGACTGGCTGACCCCGCCCGGCGCCAGCGCCTACGACACCTTGCTGGCGGCGCAGACCCTGGCGCCGCGCGATGCGCGGGTGCGCGCGGCTGAGCAGCGCGTGCTGGCGGCGCTGCGACGCTGTTTCGACGATGCCATGCGCGGCAATCGGGTGCTGGCGGCCAGCGCCTGCTACGACGCCTGGCGTGCATTGGCGCCGGGCGGCAACGGGCTGGCCACCGCCCGGCGGCGCCTGGCGCAGCGCTGGCTGGCGGTCGGCGACGAGCGCCTGAGCGGCGGCGATGCCGCCTTCGCACGGCAGGCGCTGCAGCGCGCCCGCGCGATCGACCCGGCCACCCCGGAACTGGCCGCCTTCGAGCGCCGTTTGCGCAGCCTCAGCCCTGGGCGTTAGTGCCTGCAGTACGGGTTAGGCTTTTCTGCTGGCTGAGGCTGCAATGCGTCGGGGCTGAAGCCCCTCCCACAGGTGCACTCGGACAGCTCATGTGTCGTGAACTTTTTACGGCGCGGGCGTTATCTGCTCAGCACGGCCCCAGGCAGTGGCGATGCTCGCAGCACCGTTGTGGGAGGGACTTCAGTCCCGACGCGATAGAAAACGGCGCGCTACCGCCGCTCAGGCCAGGAACGCCTCGCGCACCGTGGCGCGGGCGGCGTCCAGGGAGAAGTGGGTTTCGATGTTGCGCAGGCCGTTGTCGGCCAGCCGCTGCCACAGCGCCGGATCGGCGTACAGCTGCGCGATGGCGTCGGCGAACGCGGCGGGGTCGTCGGCGATCAGCACGTCCTCGCCGTCGCGCAGGTGCATGCCTTCCACCGCGCAGGCGGTGGCCACCACCGGTTGGCCATGGGCCATGCTGAGGTTGACCTTGCCCTTGACCCCCGCGCCGAACCGCAGCGGCGCCACGGCGATGCGCATGCCGTCCATGTAGGCGGCGATCTCGGGGACGTGGCCGAGCAGTTCGACGCCGGCGGTGGCCTCGCCGAGGCGGCGGATGTCCTCCGGCATGTCCGCGCCGATGCAGTGGAAGCGCACCTCCGGCAGGCGCAGGCGCACCGCCGGGAACACCTCCTGCAGGAACCAGCGCACCGCGTCCACGTTGGGCGCATGGCGGAAGCCGCCGACGAACACCAGGTCGCGGCGCTGCGCCCACGGCAGGCCGGGGCCGGCGACCTCGTGCAGGTTCGAGATCAGCGCCGTGCGCACCTGCGGCGCCTCGCGCTGCAACTGTTCGCGTTCGACCGCGCTGACCAGCACGGTCACGTCCACCTGTGCCATCACCTCCAGTTCGCGCGCGCGTGTGCGCTCGGCCTCGCGCAGCAGGCGCGCGTCGCCGGCGAGTTCGGCACCGCGGCGCTCGCGCAGGTAGTGCAGGTCCACGGTGTCGAACAGGCGCCGTGCCTGCGGCGCGAACCGGCGCAGCAGCGGCAGGCAGGCATGGGCGACGTGGTGGCGCACCAGCAGCACGCTGTGGAAGCGCGCGCCGTGCTGCTGCAGGAACCAGGTCAGGTTCTTCAGATACGGCGCGTACCACACCTCCACGCCGAGCCGTTGCAGGGTCTCGCTATGGCGGCTGGCATAGCTGCGCTCGCTGGGCACGAACACCACGTGCGCGCCCTCCTCGAGCAGCAGGCGGATCAGGTTGAGCTGGCGCAGCGAGGCGGAATCGCGGTCCGGCTGCGGCAGCGCTTCGTCCAGGATCAGCACCTGACGCTGTCGGCGATGCAGCAGCGCCGGCACCGGCACCTCGCCTGGAGCGAGGTGTTGCGGCAATACCTCGGCCCACTTGGCGGCGAAGACCGCACGGTTGCGCACCTGGTAGGCCTTGATGCCGCTGCCGGTATCGGTGCCGTTGCTGGTGCCCTCGTCGTGCACCACGCGGCTGGCCGGTTGCACCAGCGTGCGCAAGCCGGCGGCGCGTACCGCGAAGGCCAGGTCGGTGTCCTCGTAGTAGGCCGGCATGTAGCGCGTGTCGAAGCCGCCCAGCGCCAGGAAGCGCGCGCGCTCGATCGCCAGCGCCGCGCCGCTGCCGTAGTCGACGTCGCGCAGGTAGGCATAGCGCGGGTCGTCGGGCGACTCGAAGCGGCCGTAGCTCCAGGCGCTGCCGTCGGCGAAGACCACGCCGCCGGCATCCTGCAGGCGGCCGTCGGGATACAGCAGTTGCGCGCTGACCAGGCCGGCCTGCGGCAGTTGCGCGAAGGTGTCCAGCAACGCGTCCAGCCAGCCCGGCTGCGGCACCGTGTCGTTGTTGAGGAACACCAGGTAGCGGCCCTGCGCGCGCGCAGCGCCGTCGTTGCAGGTGGCGATGAAGCCGCCGTTGCGTTCGCGCACATGGTAGTGCAGGCCGACCACCTGCGGCAGCCACTGTGCCGTGTCGTCGCTGCTGCCGTCGTCGATCACCAGGATCTCGCAGGGCGCGGCCGGCGGATGTGCGGCCAGCGCGCGCAGGCAGGCGAGGGTATGCGCGACGTGGTTGTAGACCGGGATCACGATGCTGACCAGCGGCGCGGGACTGTTCGGCACCGCGAACGGCGCGAACGGCGCCGCTTCCACCGCGAACAGCGCGCGCTGCGGCGGCGGCAGCGGTTGCGCATGCACGCGCAGGCGCTCCCAGGTGCTGCGCCAGCCGCGCGTGCGCAGACTGGTCAGGCCGCGCCGGACCAGGCCGGCCAGGCGGTTCAGGGCGTAGCGCGCATTCGCCCACGACATCGACATCCGGGACCACTCCAACTTAAACGAAGAGGCCGTCGCGCCGCGCTGCCCGCTGGGCTGCGCTAGACTCGGCGGAATTTACATTCTCGCATTCCCGTGCCCCGACGCTACGACGATCACGACACCGACGATCAGGACGACGCCCTGGACAGCCCCGCCGCCGTATGGCGCAGGCGCCTGCTCACCTGGGGCCTGGCCGCCGCCGCACTCGGCCTGGGCTTCCTGATTCCGTACACGGTCTATCTGAACAAACAGGTCACCCAACGTTTCGGCGAACTGCGCTGGCAGATCCCCACCCGCGTGTACGCGCGTCCGCTGGTGCTGGCGCCGGACACGGCGATGGACCCGCAGACGCTGAAGACCGAACTGGATGCGGCCAGCTATCGCGCCGACGCCGGCGCCGAGCGTCCCGGCAGCTACCAGCAGGACGGCAGCCGCTTCACCATCGCTAGCCGCGGCTACGTCGACGTCGACGGGCGGGTCGCGCCGCGGCGCATCGAGGTCGGCCTGGCCGGCGGGCGCGTGGTGGCACTGCGCGATGCGCAGACGCGCAAGGCGCTCAAGGCCGCGCGGCTGGATCCGGCGCGCATCGCCACGCTGTACGGGCAGAAGCAGGAAGAGCGGCGCTTGGTGCGCGTGGACGAGGTGCCGGAGCTGCTGGTCACCGGCTTGCAGGCGGTCGAGGACCGCGACTTCAATTCGCACCACGGCATCGACCTCAGCGGCATGGTCCGCGCGGCCTGGGTGATGGTGCGCTCCGGCGGCAAGAGCCGGCAGGGCGCCAGCACCCTGACCCAGCAGCTGGCGCGCAGCGGCCTGCTCGGCATCGGCAAGGAACAGACCGTCACCCGCAAGTTCAACGAGATCCTGTACGCGCTGATCATGGAAG
The DNA here is from genome assembly GCF_056725205.1 of Xanthomonas sp. NCPPB 3174. Taxonomy (NCBI): domain Bacteria; kingdom Pseudomonadati; phylum Pseudomonadota; class Gammaproteobacteria; order Lysobacterales; family Lysobacteraceae; genus Xanthomonas; species Xanthomonas sp. NCPPB 3174. Next base: position 1,415,834 of record NZ_CM161517.1, read on the forward strand.
CGCGCTACGACAAGCGCACCATCCTCGAGGCGTATCTGAACCAGGTGTACCTGGGCCAGCGCGGCAGCCAGGCGGTGCATGGCGTGGCCTCTGGTGCGGAGTTCTGGTTCGGCCGCGAACTCGATGCGCTGGCGCCGGAGCAGGTGGCGCTGCTGATCGGCCTGGTCAAGGGGCCGTCCTACTACGACCCGCGGCGCTATCCCGAGCGCGCGCTGGACCGGCGCAACTTCGTGCTGGGCAAGCTGCGCGAAAGCGAGCTGATCGACGAGCCCACCTACCGCAAGGCGCTGGCCGCGCCGCTGGGCGTGCCGGCCGAACCCGGCCTGGTCGCGGCCAACCGCTTCCCGGCCTATGTCGACCTGGTGCGGCGCCAACTGGCGCGCGATTATCCCGAAAGCGCGCTGCAGGGCGCCGGCCTGAGCGTGCTCACCGGCATGTCGCCGTCGGCGCAGGCGTACGCCGAGGGCGCGGTGACCCGCACCATCACCTCGCTGGAGACCAACAAGAAGCGCCCGCCGCTGCAGGCCGGGCTGGTGCTCACCGACACCCACAACGGCGAGGTGCTGGCGGTGGTCGGCAGCCGCGACGTGGCCCAGCCCGGCTTCAACCGCGCGATCGAGGCGCAGCGCCAGGTCGGTTCGCTGCTCAAGCCGTTCGTGTACCTGCTGGCGCTGGCGCAGCCGGACCGTTTTTCGCTGGCCAGTTGGGTCGACGATACCCCGGTCACCGTGCAACTGGGCCGCGGTCGCACCTGGAGCCCGGGCAATTCCGATGGGCGCAGTCACGGCACGGTGCGCGTGGTCGATGCGCTGGCGCATTCCTACAACCAGGCCACGGTGCGCGTCGGCATGCAGGTCGGGCCGGAGCGGGTGGCGCAACTGGTGAAGGTGCTGGCCGGCATCGAGGCCGAGGTCAATCCCTCGCTGATCCTCGGCGCCACCGACCAGAGCCCGTACGCGATGGCGCAGCTGTACCAGTTCCTGGCCTCCGGTGGCGAGATCCAGCCGCTGCATGCGGTGCGCGGCGTGCTCGATCCGCAGGGCAAGCTGCTCAAGCGCTACGACAAGACCCCCGCGCCGGCGCAGGAGGGCGATTCCATCGCCGCCAACCTGGTCGGCATGGCGCTGCAGCAGGTGGTCAGCAACGGCACCGCGCGGCAGTTGCTCAGCGATGGCCTGGGCAAGCTGTCGCCGGCCGGCAAGACCGGCACCAGCAACGACGGGGTGGACAGTTGGTACGCCGGCTACACAGGCGATCACCTGGCGGTGATCTGGATCGGCAACGACCAGAACAAGCAGACCGGCCTGTACGGCGCCACCGGCGCGATGCGGGTGTGGTCGGGCATCTTCTCGCGGCTGCCGAGCGCGCCGCTGCAGGTGCAGGGCAAGGGCATCGACTGGCAGTGGATGGACCCGGTGGGGTACAACAGCACCGACCCGAGCTGCCCCGGCGCGCGCCAGTTCCCGTTCGTGGTCGGCTTCGTGCCGGCGTATTCCGCATGCACGCCGCCGCAGGCGCTGCCGGAAGAGGCCGCGCCCGCCGAGGGCGAACACCAGGGCGGCGGCTGGCGCAGCTGGTTCGGCCTGGACAAGAAGAAAGACCCGCCTGCCGACGCGGCCGCGCCGCCGCCGGCGCACTGATCCCCGGATTCCGGATACCGCTCATGACCCCACGTCTTCCCGCCATCGCCGCCCTCAGCCTGCTGCTCGCCTCCTGCGTCAGCGCACCGCCGCCGCCGTCCCCGGCCGCGCCGGTGGACACCACCACGCCGGCGCAGCGCCTCGCCGCGATCGACGCCAGCGGCGGTGCCGACGACACCGAACTGAGCGTGCAGCCGCTGCGCGATCCGGAAGTGGAGGACCTGCGCGAGAGCGCCAAGCGCAAGCGCAGCGCCGGCGATCTCGCCGGTGCCGCCGCGGCGTTGGATCAGGCGCTGAAGCTGGTACCGGACGACCCGGCACTGCTGCAGGACCGCGCCGAAGTGGCGCTGCTGCAGAAGGACGATGCGCAGGCCGAAGCCTTCGCCAAGCGCGCCATCGACCTCGGCTCGCAGACCGGCCCGCTGTGCCGCCGCCATTGGGCGACCATCGAACAGGCGCGCCTGGCCCGCGGGCAAAAGGAAAACGCCGCCTCGGCGCACGCGCAGATCGCCGGGTGCACGGTGCCGGGGATCAAGAGGTACTGAGGGCGGGGATTGGGGAGTCGGGATTGGGGATTGGCAAGAGCGCATTCCGCGCGTTGCAGGCTGAAGTCGCTGGTTGGCGTGTCCTGCGCCTGCTTGGCCGAGCGCACTGACCCGCGACGTGCACGCCTTGTGCTTTTACCAATCCCCAATCCCGACTCCCGAATCCCGGCACCACCCCAATGTCTTTAGCCCACGCAAGCACGGAAGCCCTCAGCGAAGGCGGGGCGCTTGCGCGTCAGCTCGATGCGTTCGTGCCGCGGCCGGCGCAGTTGCGGTTGACCGCGGCGATCGCCGAGGCGTTCGAGCAGCGCGACGTGTTGCTGGCCGAGGCCGGCACCGGCACCGGCAAGACCTATGCGTACCTGGTGCCGGCGCTGTTGTCGGGGCTGAAGACCATCGTCTCCACCGGCACCCGCGCGCTGCAGGATCAGCTCTACCACCGCGATCTGCCGCGGGTGCGGGCGGCGCTGGGCGTGGGCCTGAGCAGTGCGCTGCTGAAGGGACGCGCCAACTACCTGTGCAAGTACCGCCTGCAGCAGGCCCGCGGCGAGCCGCGGTTCACCGCGCGCGAGCAGGTGGCGCAGTTCCAGCGCATCGTCGCCTGGAGCGGGCGCACCCGCTTCGGCGACATCGCCGAACTGGACGCGCTGGCCGACGACTCGCCGCTGCTGCCGCTGGTCACCTCCACCGTGGACAACTGCCTGGGCACCGAATGCCCGTTCTGGGGCGAGTGCTTCGTGGTGCAGGCCCGGCAGCGCGCGCAGGCGGCCGACCTGGTGGTGGTCAATCACCATCTGCTGCTGGCCGACCTGGCGCTGAAGCAGGAAGGCTTCGGCGAGATCCTGCCCGGCGCGCAGGCCTTCGTGATCGACGAGGCGCACCAGTTGCCGGAGCTGGCGGCGAACTTCTTCGGCGAAGGTTTCGGCATGCGCCCGCTGCAGGAACTGGCGCGCGACTGCCTGGCCGAGAGCCGCAATGTCGCCGGCGCACTGGCCAGCCTGCAGGCGCCGGCGCAGGCGCTGGAACAGACCCTGCGCGAACTGCGTGCGGCGATGGAAGGGCTGCCGGCGCGCGGCACGCAGTGGCGGCTGCTGGCCAAGCCGCAGGTGCGCGATGGTTTCGATGCACTGCTGGCCGATCTGGCGCGGCTGCAGGAGCCGCTTGCGGTGCTGCGCGAGGCCTCGCCCGGCTTCGACGCCTGCGCGGCGCGCGCGCGTGAGCTGCGCACGCGGCTGGGCCGCTGGCTCGGCGAGGATGCGCCGATCCCGGATTTCGAAGCCGAACCGGAAGCGGAGGCGCCGTCGAACGATGTGCTGTGGTACGAGCTGACGCCGCGTGGCTTCCGCTGCCAGCGCACGCCGCTGGACGTGTCAGGGCCGCTTCGCGCCCACCGCGAGGCCTCGCACGCGGCCTGGGTGTTCACTTCGGCGACGCTGGCGGTGAAGGGCGAGTTCGAGCACATCGCCACCCGCCTGGGCCTGCGCGATCCGATGACCTTGCTGCAGCCCAGCCCGTTTGACTGGGCGCGGCAGGCACTGTGCTACCTGCCGGCGCTGCCCGATCCGGCGGCGCGCGGCTTCGGCACGGCGCTGATCGCGGCGCTGCAGCCGGTGCTGGAGGCCTCGCAGGGCCGCGCCTTCCTGCTGTTCGCCTCGCACCGCGCGCTGCGCGAGGCGGCCGAGGCGCTGCGCGACGGGCCCTGGCCGCTGTTCGTGCAGGGCGAGGCGCCGCGCGCGACCTTGCTCGAGCGCTTCCGCGCCTCCGGCAACGGCGTGCTGCTCGGCTCGGCCAGTTTCCGCGAGGGCGTGGACGTGGTCGGCGATGCGCTGAGCGTGGTGGTGATCGACAAGCTGCCGTTCGCCGCGCCCGACGATCCGGTGTTCGAGGCGCGCCTGGAGGCGATCCGCCGCGACGGCGGCAATCCGTTCCGCGACGAGCAGTTGCCGCAGGCGGTGATCGCGCTCAAGCAGGGCGTGGGCCGCCTGATCCGCAGCGAGCGCGACCGCGGGGTACTGGTGCTGTGCGACCCACGCCTGCTGTCCAAGTCCTACGGCCGCACCTTCCTGGAGTCGCTGCCGCCGTTCGCCCGCACCCGTGACGTGGAGGACGTCCGCCAGTTCTTCGCCGCCGAAACCCCGCCGCCGGGCGATAATCCCGAGGCCGCGACGCCACCGGCCACGTCAAACTAGCCGACGCGCCGCCTTTGCTTTTCCGATTCCCCAATCCCCATTCCCGATTCCCAGCCCCCAATGAATCTCCTCGCCTTCGAAACCTCCACCGAAGCCTGCTCCGTCGCCGTCATGGTCGGCGACCGCGTGCTGGAGCGCTTCGACCTGGCGCCGAGGCGGCACGCCGAACTGGCGCTGCCCTGGGCCGAGCAACTGCTGGCCGAGGCCGGCATCGGCCGCCGCCAGCTCGATGCGGTGGCCTTCGGCCGTGGCCCCGGCGCGTTCACCGGCGTGCGCCTGGCGATCGCTGTGGCACAGGGCATCGCCCTGGCCCTGGACCTGCCGGTGCTGCCGGTGTCCACCCTGCAGGTGCTGGCGTTGCGCGCGACGGCCGATGCGCCGCGGGTGCTGGCGGCGATCGACGCGCGCATGGGCGAGGTCTACACCGCGGCCTACGCGCGGCAGGCCGACGGCGGCCTGCAGGCGCTGACCGCCGAGCAGGTGCTGAGCCCGGAGGCCTTCGTGCTGCCCGAGCCTGAAGCGGCCTGGGCCGCGGTCGGCACCGGGCTGGCCGCGGTCGATGGCACCCTGCAGCGGCGCTTCGGTGCGCACTGGCGCAGCGCCGACCCGCAGGCGCTGCCGCATGCCGCCGACGTGCTGACCCTGGCCGCGGCCGCGTACGCGCGCGGCGAAGGCATCGCGCCGGAGCGCGCCGAACCGGCCTACCTGCGCGACAACGTCGCCCTGACCCTGGCCGAGCAACAGGCGCAGCGGGCCGCACGATGAGCGGCGGCGTGACGCCCGGCGACCGCTTCCGCGGTTGCCTGCTCGGCTTGGCAGTGGGCGATGCGGTTGGGACGACGCTGGAATTCAAGGCACCCGGCAGCTTTGTGCCGATCGACGACATGGTCGGCGGCGGCCCGTTCGAGCTGCAGCCGGGGCAGTGGACCGACGACACCTCGATGGCGCTGTGCCTGGCGCACAGCTTGCTGTACCGGCAGGGCTTCGACGCCGCCGACCAGATGAACCGCTACTGCAACTGGTACCGGCACGGCTATCTGAGCAGCACCGGCACGTGCTTCGACATCGGCAACACCGTGCGCGCCGCGCTGGAGCGGTATCTGCAGGGCGGGCCGGCGTTCAGTGGCAGCGACGATCCGCGCGCGGCCGGCAACGGCGCGCTGATGCGACTGGCGCCGGTGGCGATGTTCTACGCGCAGCGCCCCGACGAACTGGCCGCGCGTGCCGCCGACAGTTCGCGCACCACCCATGCCGCCGCCGAGGTGCTCGACGCCAGCCGGCTGTTCGCGTTCCAACTGCGCGCCGCCTTGCTCGGCGAGGACCGTGCGCAGGTGCTGCAGCCGACCGGTGCGCCGCCGATGCAGACTCCGGCCCTGCGTGCGCTGGTCGACCGCGACCATGCGGCGGTGCCGGCGGCGCAGATCCGCGGCACCGGCTACGTGGTCGATGCGCTGTCGGCGGCGCTGTGGTGCTTCGCGACCACCGACAATCTCGCCGATGCGGTGCTGCGTGCGGCCAATCTCGGCGACGACGCGGATACCACCGCAGCAATCTGCGGCCAGCTGGCTGGCGCGTTCTACGGCCTGCATGGCATTCCCGCGGCATGGCGCACGCGGGTGCAGGATGCCGCGGAGATCGTGGCGCTGGCCGAGCGGCTGTACGCCGCCAGTGTCGCCGGTTGAAGGCTGCCGCGGACGCCGGCCTTGCGTGGCCGGCGTCCTTGGCGTTGCTGTGAAGCGGATCAGTAGTCGTAGCTGACGCTCAACCGCAGCGAACGCGGGGCCTGGCGCAGCAATGCCGCGCCGTACACCGGGTCCGCGTTACCCGGGTCGGATTCCGAGTACGGATACTTCCACAGCGTGGCCTGGCCGTTGAAGACGTTGAACACGTCCAGGCTGAAGGCCAGTTTGCGGTCGGCGTAGGCCGGCCGCCACGACACGCCGAGATCCAGTTGCTGCAGCCACGGCAGACGACCCTGGCTGCCCGGAGGCGCCGGCTGACCTTCGTAGTAGTGATAGGCAATGCCATAGCCGGAGGGGTCAGTGTGGTCGGGGCCATAGGAGCCGAGCGCACTGAACGGCGAACCGGAGATCAGCTTGAAGTTGGCCGACACCAGCCATGCGGGGTTGATCTGGTAGTAGCCGTAGAACTTGAACTGATGGGTGTGGTCGTTGCTCTGCGGGCCGTTGGTGTGCTCCATCAACTGCGCGAAGTCCCAGGCCTGGGTGGTGGACACCGCGGTCTGGCCGATGCCCGACAGCAACTGGCCCTCGGTGGTGCCGTAGCTGCGCGACCAGGTGTAGTCGAGACGGCCGTACCAGCGCTGGTCGAACGGATGCTCCAGCGACAGGTTGAGCCCGTAGTAATTGCGCTTGAACGCCGGGAAGCCGAACTGCGCATTGGTCAGCGGCACCTTGACGTAGTTGCCCGAGGTGTCGACCAGGGTGAAGGTGTTGGCCCGGCCCGGGTTGATCAGCCAGCAGCTGACCGGATTGCTGGCCAGGGTCACCGTGTGCCCTTGCGCCGCGGCGGCGGCGAACACGGTATCGCTGTCGCAGTAGTCGTCCACGCCGCTGCGCAGGACGCGGTAGGTGCCCTTGGCGCCGTAGACCCAGCTGTCGCCCCAGGCCTTGGTGAAGCCGAGGATGAACTCGTCCTGGAACGAGGGCTTGATGCCCTGCGTGGCGACGGTTTTGGGATCGGGCAGGATGCCGTAGTTGTTGTTGGACGAGACCGCGCCGGAGATCTGGGTCAGGCCGGTCGGGTAGCCATTGGCGTCGATGCCGCCGTAGGTGTAGTAGGTCGAGGTGGCCAGGGTGGCGCCGGCGGCGTTGAACGCCGGATTCAGCGGCAGCGCCAGGTAGTAGCGGCCGACGTTGCCGTAGACCTTGAAGCGCGCGTCGCCGTCGACGTCCCAGCTGAAGCCCAGCCGTGGCGCCCATTGCCCGCTGGTCTGCTTGATGTACGGCGCGCCGTCGCGGTTGTAGTTGGTGAACTGGTCCAGGCGCAGGCCGAGGTTGAGCAACAGCCGGTCGTTGACCTGCCAGTTATCCTCCACATATTGCGCGCGCTGCGCCGAGCGCACCGAGGCCAGCGCGCTGTAGATGTACTTGCGCACGTAGTAACCGTCCTGGCCGTTGGGATAGCCGCCGGTGGCCGGCACGCCGAGCCCGGTATTGATCGGCACGTTGGGGTTGGCCTGGCCGTAGATCCAGTAGTAGCCGTCGCCGGAGGCCACCGAACCGCGGTTGAGCGCGCGCGCGTTCTGGTTGTCGATGCCGACGGTGATGCTGTGCGCGCCGATGGCGTAGTTCAGATCCAGGCGCAGGTTGTCGGTGCGGTTGCCGCGCGCCGGGTCGACCAGCAGCGAGGTTGTCTGCGCATTGGTGATAGGGGTGCCGCCGGTGTAGGCCGGGTTCTCGAACGAAGTGCCGCTGAGGTAGGTCAGCGCGCCGTTGTAGCTGGGATTGCCGGTGTAGTCGTCGGTGCGCTGCTGGCCGTACTGGGCGCTGAAGGTCAGGCGGTCGGTGAGATAGCCGGTGTACTTGGCGGTCCACAGGTCGCCGCCGGTCTTGGTGGTGTTGGCGTCGCCGCGCAGGCTGCCGATGTCGTAACCGCTGTAGTCGTAGTACTTGCCGCGGGTGATGTAGCGGCTCGAGGCGCCGGTGATCTCCAGCAGTTGGTTGTCGCTGATGTTCCAGTCGAGCTTGGCGTACCAGCTCGGCCGGCGGTACTGGTAGTCGTAGTAATAGGTTCCCGGGGTGGTCTCGCGCGCGCCGTAGAACCTGTCGCCGTCCTGGCGCTGCAATTCGTAGGCGCCGAAGAAGAACAGCTTGTCTTGGATCAGCGGGCCGCCCGCGTAGATGCTCTGGGTGCTGAGCGTGGAACCGCTCTTGCTGTCCGGCCGGTACAGGCTGCCGTCGCCAGGCGAGTAGACGTCCTTCTGCGAGGAGCGCAGCCCGTCCGGCTCCCAGGTCGCCTGGCCGCCGAAATGCCATTCGTTGCTGCCGCGCTTGCCGACCGCGTTGATCACGCCGCCGTCGGAACGCCCGTACTTGGCGCTGTAGCCGCCGGTGTAGACCTCCAACTGGTCGATGCTGCCGTAGGGCAGGGTCAGTCCGCCCAATCCGCGCAGTGGGTCGGTGGTATTGAAGCCGTTGATGTAATAGGCGTTCTCCGCGGCCGAAGAGCCGCCGAAGCTGAGCAGCTGCGCGCCGGTCGGGCCGATGTAGGTACCGCTGCCGCTGTTGCCGGCCACGCCGGGCGCCAGTTGCGCGATCGCCTCGGCCGAGCGGCCCAGTGGCAGCCGTTGCAGCTGTTCGGCATTGATCACGGTGCGCGAGTCCACGCTGCTCACGTCGATCGCGGCGGCGGCGCGGTCGGCGCTGACCTGGACACCGGCCAGGCTGGTGGTGGCGGGGCTGAAGGAGACTTCGGTGACGCCGCCGACGGTGAGGCCGACGCCGTCGCGGCTGCCCAGCACGCTGCCGTCGGCGCCCTTGGCGATGATGGTGTAGGTACCCAGCGGCAACTGGCCGACGCTGTAGCGGCCGCGCGCGTCGACAGTGACCTCGCGGCTGAGGCCGCTGTCGCTGCGGACCAGGATGCGCTGGGCATCGGCCGGCGCCTGGCCGGCGACGGCACCGGTGGTGGACTGGGCCTGGGCCGGCGGCAGGGCGAGTGCGGCACTCAGTGCCAGGGCGAGCAGGGCGGGCCTGCGAAGAGAACGATGGTTGTGCATGTAGGGGTGGCTCGGGTGGTGGTGGGGCGGGGGGCACGCCGCGCCGACTCGAATCCGCCCGTCCTGGATGATGCGGTGTGCGCGGTAACGTTCCCCCGCTCCATTAACCTTAATGGGCCGCCATCACAGAAATGCCGCGTCGTTATGTCGGCGGCACCAATGGTTATGTCGTTCGCTGTCGGGCTTCATGGCGGCCGTACCCTCACCCCAACCCCTCTCCCGGTGGGAGAGGGGCTAGTGCGCTTCCTTCTCCCCTCGGGAGAAGGTGCCCCGCAGGGGCGGATGAGGGTCCGGGCGAAGCCTCGTACCCCACAAACATCGCGAGACGCTGCGCGCCGACCCTCACCCCAACCCCTCTCCCGGGGGGAGAGGGGCGATCTGCATGCCGCTCAGCGGTCGTCGACCAGGCTGCCGCCGGGCAGGAACACCCAGGTGCGGGTGACCTGCAGGATGTCGACGTTGTCGTCGGTGCGCGGCAGCGGCGGGAACGGCTGCGCCAGTTGCACGATCCGCAATGCGGCGGCATCGAGCATCGGCACGCCGCTGGAGCGCAGGATGCGGCTGCTTTCCAGGCTGCCGTCGCGACGTACGCCGACGCTGATCACCACCTGGCCGCCGAGCCGGCGCCGCCGCGCTTCGTCGGGATAGTTGAGGTTGCCGACGCGCTCGGCGCGGTCGACCCAGGCGCGCAGGTAGTTGGCGTAGGCGTATTCGCGGGTGCTGGCGGAGACGAACTTGCGGTTGGGGCGCTTGGCGTACTGCTCCGAGCGCAGGTGCACCTCGGCGGCCAGCCGCGCCATCTCGGCATCGCGCTGTTCGCGCTGGGCGTCCACCGGCCGTTGCGGATCGTCGGTGCGCGGCTGGGTCTGCGCCATCGGCAGCGGGTGCTCGCCGCGCGCGCTGCTGACCACGCGCGGGGTCGGTTCCGGCGCGGCGGCCGCGGTCTGCGCGCGCAGCGCCTGCGGGGCCAGGCCGTCCTGGCGCTGCGGTACCACGCCCGGCTGGCTGTCGCGCGGGCGCTGCGGTGTGTCGTGGTCGCCGCCGCCCTGCTGGTTGGCCTGGGCCAGGAAGTCGGCCTGCTTCGGCGTCAACGGCGTACTGGTCTGGCTGAAGATCACGTCCAGCGTCGGCACCAGCGGTGCGTCGTCGTCGATCGCAAAGCCCACGCCGAGGATCACCAGCCCGTGCACGATCAGCGACAGCACCAGGGTGGCGCTGAGCCGTTCGCGCTCGCCGATGCGCGGCGCGGGCGTCGCGGCGGCCGCGCTCATCGCGCCGGGTAGGCCTCGATGGCGTCGAACAGCAGCCCGGCGATGTTGAGCCCGAACTGCGCGTCCAGTTCGCGCACGCAGGTGGGGCTGGTGACGTTGACCTCGGTGAGGTAGTCGCCGATCACGTCCAGGCCGACGAAACGCATGCCGCGCCGCTTCATCTCCGGGCCGACCTGGGACGCGATCCAGCGGTCGCGCTCGCTCAGCGGGCGGCCTTCGCCGCGGCCGCCGGCGGCCAGGTTGCCGCGGAACTCGTCGCCCTGCGGAATCCGCGCCAGGCAGTAGTCCACCGCCACGCCGTCGACCAGCAGGATGCGCTTGTCGCCGGCGCTGATGTCCGGGATGAAGCGCTGCGCCAGGGCCAGCTTGCGGCCGCCGTCGGTCAGCGTCTCCAGGATCACGTTGAGGTTCGGGTCGCCGGTGCCGCTGCGGAAGATCGAGCGCCCGCCCATGCCGTCCAGCGGCTTCAGCACCGCCTGGCCGTGTTCCAGCACGAAGGCCTTGAGCGTGGCGGCGTCGCGGCTGACCAGGGTCGGCGGGCAGCACTGCGGGAACAGCAGGGCGGCCAGCTTCTCGTTGAAGTCGCGCAGGCCCTGCGGGTCGTTGACCACCTGCGCGCCGGCGCGCTGGGCCACGCTGAGCACGTGGGTGTCGTACAGGAACTCGGCATCGAACGGCGGATCCTTGCGCATCAGCACCACCTGCCCGGGGCCGAAGGTCAGTTCGGCGAAGGCGTCCAGCTCGAACCAGCCGGCTTTGTCGTCGCACACCCGCAGCGGCGCGGCCTGGGCCAGCGCGCGACCGTCGCGCAGGGTCAGCCCGCCGGGGCGCACGTAGTGCAGGCGATGCCCGCGGCGCTGCGCTTCCAGCAGCATCGCGAAGGTCGTGTCTTTGGCGATCTTGATGCTGGCGATGGGATCCATCACCACGATGACATCGAACGGCATGGGGGCACCTGTGGGGCTGAGCGGAAGATGGTAGCGGGTCGGCGGGGGCGCCGCGCACCGGGTGTCCGGCGCGGTCGCACGGTGTCGCACGTGATCCGCCAAACTGTGACATAGTTTGTGCTGTTACGCGGTTCAACGCGGACCCGTCGCGGCGGCCTTGACAGTCGCAGCGGGTCTTGGGATACATGTCGTTTCGCAGCGAAGCCGGATCCGATGAAGCGTCGCGCGCTTGGGGGCAAGTGATGAGTGAAAACACGACTGCGGGTGGGGAACTCGCAGGCTTGCGGGTGATGGTGATCGACGATTCGAAAACAATCCGTCGTACCGCCGAAACGTTGCTGAAGCGAGAAGGGTGCGAAGTGGTGACGGCGACCGACGGCTTCGAGGCCCTGGCCAAGATCGCCGACCAGCAGCCGCAGATCATCTTCGTGGACATCATGATGCCGCGGCTGGACGGCTATCAGACCTGCGCGCTGATCAAGGGCAACCAGCTGTTCAAGGCCACGCCGGTGATCATGCTGTCCTCCAAGGACGGCCTGTTCGACAAGGCGCGCGGGCGCATCGTCGGGTCCGAGCAGTACCTCACCAAACCCTTTACACGCGAAGAGCTGCTGGGCGCGATCCGTACATACGTCAACGCCTGACCAGGGGGAAAGGCAGCATGGCCCGTATCTTGTTGATCGAGGACTCACCGACCGACCGGGCGGTGTTCACGCAATGGCTGGAAAAAGCCGGGCACCAGGTGCTGTCCACCGACAATGCGGAGGACGGGATCAAGCTGGTGCGCGAGCAGGCGCCGAGCCTGGTGCTGATGGACGTGGTGCTGCCGGGCATGAGTGGCTTCCAGGCCACCCGCGCGCTGTCGCGCGACGAGGCCACCCGCCACATCCCGGTGCTGATCATCAGCACCAAGAGCATGGAGACCGACAAGGTCTGGGGCATGCGCCAGGGCGCCACCGACTACATCGTCAAGCCGCCGCGCGAAGACGAGCTGATCGCCCGCATCAAGCAACTGGTGGGCTGACGTGCGCTCGCCCTTCGACATTCTCGAAGCCTACGAGCGGCGCAGCCTGGCGCACGCCGTGCAGATGCCCGAACGCGCCTTCGACGACGACGTCTGGCGCGGCGTCGGCTACCGCGTCGGCACGCGCCACCTGGTCTCGGATTTTCGCGAAGTGGTGGAAATCGTGCGCATGCCGCCGGTCACCCCGGTGCCGGGCGCGCAGCCTTGGCTGCTGGGCGTGGGCAACCTGCGCGGCAACCTGTTCCCGGTGGTCGACCTGAAGCAATTCCTGGAAGGCGAGCGCACCGCGCTGCAGGAAGGCCAGCGCGTGCTGATCATGCGCCAGAGCGGCGGCGACGTGGCCCTGACCATCGACGAACTGTTCGGCCAGCGCAGCTTCACCGAGGCGCAGGCGGTGGAGCCGGGCGATCTGGCCCAGGGCCGCTACGCGCACTTCATCGACCGCGCCTTCCGCGGCGACGCCCAGGACTGGGGCGTGTTCTCGCTGTCGCTGCTGTCGCGCACCCCCGAATTCCGGCAAGCCGCCGCCTGAGCGCGCGCGCTGCCTCCGCATCGAAGACCGAGGTCGCATCATGAGTACTGCTCCGGACGCCCGCAAGGCCAGCAAGCTCGGCAGCGTGGGCACGAGTTTCTGGCTGGGCCTGCTGGCATTGTCGCTGGTCGTGTTCGGCGCCAACACCGGCGTGGCCACCTGGCAGGGCAACCGCCTGGCCGGCGCCAGCACCGGCGCGGCCGACCTGCAGGTGCTGTCGCAACAGCTGGCCAACCAGGCCCGCGACGCGGTGTCCGGCAACGCCGAGACCTTCAAGCAGTTCAAGCAGACCAAGGCGAAGGTGGAGAGCACCGTCGCCGAGCTCAACGCGCGCTATGCCAACGAGACCAACGTGTCCGGCCCCCTGCAGGCCCTCGACGCCACCTGGGCGCCGCTGGCCAAGAACGCGCAGCAGGTGGTGGACAGCGAACCGGCGGTGCTGGCGCTGGCCGGCAACGCCGACCGCTTCGTCGGCGGCGTGCCGCAGCTGCAGGCGCAGTTGAACGAGGTGGTGCGCGCGATGACCGTCGGCGGCGCCCCCGCCGCGCAGATCTACAACACCCTGCAGCAGGTGGTGGTGGCGGGCACCATGGCCCGCCGCGTCACCGAAATGCGTGCCGGCGGCCGCGGCGCGGCCAGCGCCGGCGACGCGCTGGCGCGCGACGCGGTGGTGTTCGGGCAGATGCTCGAGGGCCTGCGCAACGGCAACGAGGAACTGGGCATCGCCCCGGTGCGCAACGCCGCCGCGCTGGCCGCGCTGGAGCAGTCGCAGGCGCAGTGGGCGGAAATGAAGAAGGACCTGGACGCGCTGCAGGCCAGCTCGCGCAGCCTGTTCGCCGCGCAGTCCGCCGCCGCGGCGCTGACCGCCGGCTCGGGCAAGATGCTGGACGACAGCAAGAAGCTGTTCGATGCGTTCTCCGCATTCGGCTCCACCCGCGACACCCGCCCGTTCCCGAACTTCTGGCTGGGTGTGGTGTCCGGCCTGCTGGCGCTGCTGTCGATCATCGGCTTCGTCTGGACCACGGTGCGCAGCCGCAGCCGCGAGCAGGAAATCCGCCTGCAGACCCAGGTGGAATACAACAGCCGCAACCAGCAGGCGATCATGCGCCTGCTCGACGAAATCAGCTCGCTCGGCGAAGGCGACCTGACCGTCAAGGCCTCGGTCACCGAGGACATGACCGGCGCCATCGCCGACGCGATCAACTACGCCGTGGACGAACTGCGCCACCTGGTGACCACCATCAACGACACCTCGGCCAAGGTCGCCGTGTCCACCGAGGAAACCCAGGCAACCGCGCGGCAGCTGGCCGAGGCGGCGGGGCACCAGGCCGAGCAGATCGGCTCGGCGTCCGAGCGCATCAACGAAATCGCCGCCAGCATCGAGCAGGTCTCGCGCAACTCCACCGAGTCGGCGGAAGTGGCGCAGCGCTCGGTGGTGATCGCGGCCGAGGGCGCCGGCGTGGTCCGCGAGACCATCCAGGGCATGGACCAGATCCGCGACCAGATCCAGGAGACCTCCAAGCGCATCAAGCGCCTGGGCGAGTCGACCCAGGAAATCGGCTCGATCGTGGAACTGATCAACGACATTTCCGAGCAGACCAACATCCTGGCGCTCAACGCGGCGGTGCAGGCCGCCTCGGCCGGCGAGGCCGGCCGCGGTTTCGCCCTGGTCGCCGACGAAGTGCAGCGCCTGGCCGAACGCACCTCCGGCGCCACCCGCCGCATCGAGGGCCTGGTGCAGACCATTCAGGCCGATACCAACGAGGCGGTCACGTCGATGGAGCAGACCACCTCCGAGGTGGTGTCCGGTGCGCGCCTGGCCGAGGACGCCGGCACCGCGCTGACCGAAATCGAGCGCGTGTCCAACGCGCTCAATACCCTCATCAAGAACATCTCCATCGCCGCGCACCAGCAGTCGGCGGCGGCGATCGACATCACCCAGACGATGGACGTGATCCGGCAGATCACCGGACAGACCTCGCAAGGCGCGGGACAGACCGCCGAATCGATCGGCCGCCTGGCGCAACTGGCGGCGGACCTGCGGCGCTCGGTCGCCGACTTCAAGCTGCCGGCGTAAGCGGGCCGGAACCGGGTGGAAGGAAGCGCACATGACGTACCGTGAACAACTCCCGCACTCCGTCGCCGCGCTCGCGCGGCACGGCGCGTGCCCGGCCGCGGGGACGCGGCGATGAGCGCGCTGCGCGATGCGATGAGCCATGCCGCGCTGGGCTGGGTCAAGCCGGAACTGGACGAGACCCTGCGCCAGGTCCGCGGCGAGATCGAAGCCTTCGTCGAGGAACCGGCCGACACCGGCCGCATGCGTTTCTGCGCCGGCTACCTGCACCAGGTGCAGGGCACCTTGCGCATGGTCGAGCTGTACGCCCCGGCGATGGTCGCCGAGGAACTGGAACTGCTGGCGATCGCCGTGCAGAACGGCCAGGCGGCCGACCGCGACGAGGCCTGCGCGACGCTGATGCGCGGCACCGTGCTGCTGCCGGACTACCTGGAGCGCCTGCAGGACGGCCATCGCGACATTCCGATCGTGCTGCTGCCCTTGCTCAACGAGATCCGCGCCGCGCGCGGCGAAGCCGGCCTCAACGAGGGCGCGCTGTTCGCGCTGGCGCCCGACGCCGCCGCTGCCACCGAGGCCGAACTGGACCATGCGCGCGGCAGCCTCGCCGGGCGCAATCGCGAACTGCTCGACACCGTCGGCACCGCGATCAAGGAAGAACTGCTGCGGGTCAAGGACGCGCTGGACCTGCACCTGCGCACCGGCGGCGACGTCGCCGCGCTGCAGACCCAGGTCGACGAATTGGGCAGCGTCGCCGACACCCTGGGCGTGATGGGCCTGGGCGTGGCGCGCAGCGTGGTGGTGCAGCAGCGCGATGCGCTGCGCAGCATCGTCGACGGCGCGCGTGCGGCCGACGAAGGCCTGCTGCTGGATATCGCCGGCGCGCTGCTGTACGTGGACGCCTCGCTCGACGACCAGGTCGCCTACCTGGGCGCCGGCGGCGACGTGCACGACGATGCCAGCGCCGCCGAGGCGCGGCGCACGGTGGAAGTGCTGGCGCACGAGGCCATCGCCAACTTCGGCAGCGCCCGCGAGCACTTCGTCGCCTTTATCGAGACCAACTGGGACCACGCGCGCCTGGACGAAGTGCCGCGCCTGCTCGGCGAGGTCGCCGGTGCCCTGCGCATGCTGGAACTGCCGCAGCCGGCCGACTACCTGGAGGGCGTGCGCCGCTACGTCGCCACCGAACTGATCGGCAAGCGCCGCGTGCCCAGCGGCCGCCAGCTCGACACCCTGGCCGACGCGATGGCCAGCCTCGAGTACTACCTGGAAGCCTTGCGCGAGCGCCGCCCCGGGCGCGAGGAGATCCTCGACATCACCCGCAGCAGCCTGGAAGCGCTGCGTTACTGGCCGCTGCCCGACACCGCGCCGGCGGCGCCGGGCGTGTTGCCGAGCGCAAGCGACTCTGCTGAATCGGCCGAGGCCGCGCCGCCGGTGGTTGCCGATCGCATGGCCGAACCTGCGTCGTCACCGTCCATCGCCCCGCCGGCCGTGCCAGCCTGGGATCTGGCGCCGGCCGAGACCGCGCCGGAGACGACGTCGCGCACGGAGGACACGCCGTCCGCACCGCAGGCGCCGCAGTGGAGCCTGGCGACAGACGAGCCCGACACCGCCGCCGAACACGCCTCCGCGCCCGCCGACGCTGGCCACGAGCACGAGCACGAGCACGAGCAGGAACGTGTCGCCCCATCGCAGGCGCTCAGCTTCGATCCGGTCGCGGCCGAACAGGACAGCTGGACCGGCAGCGTCGAGCCGCTGCACATCAGTCTCGATTCCCTGGTGCTGGAACAGGATGCGCTGCGGCCGGAGACGCCTCCGACGTTCGCGCGGGACGACGATGCGGCAGCCGCGCCCGCCGCCGAGGTCACCGGCTTCGATCCGGTGGCCGCCGAGTACCACGACGAGTCGCAGGCCGATGGCCCGGCTGCATTCGCCGAGCTTGGCGAACACGAGGATCCCAACGTGATCATCGTCGACACGCCTGCTGCGGCAGAAGACACCGACGCCGCCACGCCGCCGCTGGTCATCGAACTGGAAGACGCGCCGGCATTCGCCGACGCGCCGAACACGACGGCCGACGAGGTACACACGCTCGACTGGCACGCCACCACCGCCGCGCATGACGAGGAAGCCGCGTCCGCGCTGCCGTGGGATGCGGATGCGCTGGCCGACGCGGGCGCCCACATTGCGCACGGCGAGCGCCTCGACGCGGCAGGAGAGGCTGAGCCTTTCGAGGACACCGCTGCCGACGCCGAAGACGCCGCGCACGCGAGCCCGACCGAGACCGCGGAGGTCGCCGCCAGCGACGCCGCACATGAGGCCGATCCTCACGCTTCCCTCGATGACCAGGCGCATGTCGATGCCGACCTTGCCGCCATCGGCGAGGAAGCGCACACCGATGCCGTGGCCGATGCGCCGTCGGCGCCGGAGCATGCCGCGCTGGAGTCCGAGGAACCTGCGACGCCCGAACCGGCGCCCGAACACGCGGCCACCGCTGCGCCGGTGTCGGACGCGGAGGCCGCGTTCCTCGCCGACCTGGAGGCTGCCGCTGCGCAGTTCGATGTCACCTCGGCCGCGCGCAGCGGCGAGCCCGCGGCCGCAACGCCTGCCAGCCCGGAGGCGAGTGCCGCGCCTGCCGCCGCGCCGCCTGCCGCCGAGGCCGGCTTCATCGACGGCGATGGCGAGATCGACGAGGAAATCCGCGCCGTGTTCCTCGAGGAGTTCGACGAGGAACTGGTCAATCTCGGCACATTGCTGCCGGCCTGGCGTGCCGCGCCTGCCCATACCGAAAGCCTGCGGCCGATCCGCCGCGTGTTCCACACCTTGAAGGGCAGCGGCCGCCTGGTCGGCGCGCGCGTGCTCGGCGAGTTCAGTTGGAAGATCGAGAGCATGCTCAACCGCGTGCTCGACGGCTCGCGCCCGGCCAGTCCCGCGGTGGTGGCGATGGTCGAGCAGGCCTACGCGGTGCTGCCGCAACTCAATGCCGCGCTGCGCGGCAACGGCACGGTGCAGGCCGACCTGGACGCGATCCAGACCGTGGCCGAGCGCATCGCCGCCGGCGAGGACGCGTTCTATTTCGCCACCCCGCAGGCGAGCGCCGCACCGCGCGCGGGGACGCCGGCGTCGGTGGACAGCGTGCTGCGCGAGATCCTCGAAGCCGAAGTCGCCACCCATCTGGAGACCGTGCACGCCTGGCTGCAGGACGCACCGCAGCCCGCGACCGAAGCGCTGCTGCGCGCGGTGCACACCATGAGCGGCGCGTTCGCGATGACCGACGTGCCGGAGATCACCGCGGTCACCGGCCCGGCCGAGAGCTACGTCAAGCGCGCCTTGGCGTCCGGCAGCGTTCCGACCGCCGAAGGCGTGCGCGCGCTGGAGGAGTCGGCGCGCGCCGTTGCCGACACCATTGCGGAACTGCAGGCGCCGTCGCCAGTGATTCCGCCGTTCACCGAGCTGTCGCAGCGCCTGCGCGCACTGGTGGAGACCCTGCCGGAAGTGCAGTGGCCGCCGATCGCGCACGACGAGGACGACGAAGACCTGTCCGCGTCGGCACCGGCCGAGGCCGGCCTGGACGAGCAGGCCGTGCAGGCGGTGGAACTCACCGCGGCCGACGATCTGTCGGCGTTCCTCGGCGATGCCGCGCATCTGCACGAGACGCTGCCAGCGGACGAGGCGGCTGGCCAGGCAGGCGAGGGCGACGTCGATCGGCAGGCCGCCGACGTCCACGCGGACGCGGCATCTGCGCCGTCTTCGGAAGAGGCCTTGGCGTCGGCGCAGGACGCGACCGCGGTCGAAGCGTTGGCCGCATCGCAGGATGCAAGCCATGTCGAGGAACAAGCGGCCTTGGCGCAGGACGGCCAGCTCGACGAGCTGACCGTGGATGCGCCGCTGAGCGCCGAGCAGCTGTCGGACGATCCGGCACCGGCTGCGTTGGAGACGGAGACGCATCAGGACGCAATCGGCGACGCGATCGCCGTCGATGCCGCGGCCGACACGACGGCGGACGCGCAGGACGTCCAGGCACCGTCGCACGAGAGCGAAGCGCACGATTCCGAGGATCGCCAGGTCGAGGGACACGCCGACGCGACGCAGGACGTGTCCGTCCATGCGCAGGATGTCCAGGCATCCGATCATGCGGCAGCCGACGGCGCTGCCGAAGGCCACGCGGCCGGCGCGCACGCGGACGACACCCAGGATGACGCCGAGCATGCGCACGATGCGCAGGCGCCAGATCACATGGCAGTCGACGGCGATGCCGCGGACCAGGCGACCGAAACGCCGGCCGACGATATCCACGATGCACATGCGCAGGAACCGCAGGCAGCGGATGACGAGGTCGCGCACGACGCCGCAGACGCGCCCGCCGACGATGCCTCTGAAGCGCACGAGCAACAGCTCAACGAGGACGCCCCTGCGATCGGCTTGCACCAGCAGCCGTTGGCGCCGTCGAGCGGCTGGCGCCACGACGGCGTGGCCTCGGCCAACGACGATACCGAGTCCGCCGCCGAGCACGGCGACGCGACACCGGATGCCGCAGCGCATCCGGAGGACGCAACGCACGAGGGCGATGCGGCGTCTCTCGCCACGGAAACGGTGGGCGAACACACCGACGCCGAAGCGGATGCGGAACACGTCGCGCCGACCGGTGGTGCGGGGGATGGCGCGCCGCACGACGCCGCCGCCGAAGCGGAGCACGCCGCACACGCGACGCCGTCCGACGGCGAAGCGGCGTCGGACGCACATCCATCCGACGAAGCGCACCACGCGCCCGAGGACGCCGTCGAGCAGAACGACACGGCCACGGCGGCCGATACCGACACGGCGTCCGTTGGCGATATCCACGAAGAACACCACCAGCACGCGCCGGAGGCCACCGCATCCGCGCCGGACGACACCGACACAGCGCAGGCCGCGGCCGATCCCGCGCGGACCGATCTGTCGGCCGTCGATCTCGGCCCGCTGGACTTCGCCGACCTCGATCGCGAACTGGTCGATATCTTCGTCGACGAAGGCAAGGACCTGCTCGACCACTGCGACCGCCTGATCGCCGAGTTGCGCGCCGCGCCGCAGGACCGCGAAGTGCTCGGCGGCCTGCAGCGCGATCTGCACACGCTCAAGGGCGGCGCGCGCATGGCCGGCATCAACGCCATCGGCGATCTCGGCCATGGCATCGAGTCCTTGCTGGAGGTGGTGGCCGCGCATCGCACCGAACTCGACCGCCAGGACGTGCAGTTGCTGGAGCGTGGCTTCGACCGCCTGCACCAGTTGCTGACCCTGACCGGCAACCACCGCGCGGTGGCGATGCCGCAGGACCTGATCGGCGCGTTCGACGCGCGCACACATGGGCAGGCACCTGCCGCCATCGGCGATGCCGACACCGCCGCCGCGGCGCCGGTCGCGGCGACCGAGGACACGCAGGCTGCCGCCGCCCTGGCGGCCGTGGCGGCGCCGTTGTCGGCACCGCTGCCGGTGGAGGGCACGCTCGACGAAGAGTCGACGATCGCCCGGCCGATGCAGGAACAGGTACGCGTGCGCGCCGACCTGCTCGACCGCCTGGTCAACCATGCCGGCGAAGTGGCGATCTACCGCTCGCGGCTGGAGCAGCAGCTGGGTGCGTTCCGCGGTGCGATGGCCGAACTGGACCGCACCAATGCGCGTCTGCGCGACCAGTTGCGGCGCCTGGACCTGGAAACCGAGGCGCAGATCGTCGCCCGCTACCAGCGCGAACAGGATCAGGCCGAGCAGAGCTTCGACCCGCTGGAACTGGACCGCTTCTCCACGCTGCAGCAGCTCAGCCGCGCGCTCAACGAGTCCGCGGCCGACCTCGGCGGCCTGCAGGGCGTGCTCGACGACCTGGCGCGGCAGTACGACGGCCTGCTGCAGCAGCAGTCGCGCGTCAGTTCCGAGTTGCAGGACGGGCTGATGCGCGCGCGCATGGTGCCGTTCGATGGCCTGGTGCCGCGGCTGCGGCGCGTGGTGCGCCAGGCCGCCAGCGAGACCGGCAAGCAGGTGCACCTGAGCCTGGAAGGCACCCACGGCGAACTCGACCGCAACGTGCTCGACCGCATGGTCGCGCCGCTGGAGCACATGCTGCGCAACTCGGTCGCGCACGGCCTGGAAACGCCCGAACAGCGCCGCGCCGCAGGCAAGGCGGAGGAGGGCAACATCGCCATCCGCCTGCGCCGCGAAGGCTCGGAAATCGTGCTGGAAGTGGCCGACGACGGCGCCGGGCTCGACCGCGAGGCGATCCGCCGCCGCGCCGAGCAGCGCGGGCTGGTCGCCGCCGACGCGGTGCTGTCCGACGACGAGCTGGATGCGCTGATCTTCGCGCCCGGGTTCAGCACCTACGACCAGGTCAGCCAGCTGGCCGGCCGCGGCGTCGGCATGGACGTGGTGCGCAACGAAGTGCGCCAGCTCGGCGGCTCGGTGGACATCCACTCGGTGCGCGGCCAGGGCGTCACCTTCACCCTGCGCCTGCCGCAGACCCTGGCGGTGACCCAGGCGGTGTTCGTGCAGATCGGCGACACCACCTTCGCGGTGCCGGTGGCCTCGGTCAGCGGCATCGGCCGCATCGGCCGCGAGCGCTTCGAGGCCGGCACCGGCGGCTACCGCTACAGCGGCGAGGAATACGCGCTGCACGACCTCGGTTCGCTGGTCGGGCAGGCGCCGGCGCGCGCCGAAGGCCAGGCGCAGGTGCCGCTGCTGCTGGTGCGCGCGGGCGATCTGCGTGCGGCGGTGGCGATCGACCAGGTGCTCGGCAACCGCGAAATCGTGGTCAAGCCGGTCGGCCTGCAGATCGCCTCGGTGCCTGGCATCTACGGCGCCACCATCACCGGCGACGGCCGCGTGGTGGTGATCCTCGACATCGCCCCGCTGGTGCGTCGCTTCCTGGCGCAGCCGCAGCGGCCGGTGGTGGAGGCCGCGCCGACCGAGCAGCGGCGCGTGCCGCTGGTGATGGTGGTCGACGACTCGCTGACCATGCGCAAGGTCACCGGCCGCGTGCTGGAACGGCACAACTTCGACGTAGTGTCCGCGCGCGACGGCGTCGAGGCGCTGGAGCGCCTGGAAGAGCGCGTGCCCGACCTGATGCTGCTGGACATCGAGATGCCGCGCATGGACGGCTACGAACTGGCGACCGCCATGCGCGCCGATCCGCGCTACGCCGCCGTGCCGATCGTGATGATCACCTCGCGCAGCGGCGAAAAGCACCGCCAGCGCGCCTTCGAACTGGGCGTGCAGCGCTATCTCGGCAAGCCTTACCAAGAGTTGGATCTGATGCGCAACGTCTACGACCTGCTGGGGATCGCCCGTGTTCGCGAATGACGGCGACGCCACCTCCACGCCGGTCGCGTTGCTGGCCCGTCCCGGCAAGGCGCGCGAGCGCCTGCGCGAAGCGCTGCACCTGGTCGGCGCGGCGATCGTGCTGGAGGACGACCCCGGTGCGATCGACGCGCAGACCCTGTCCGACGCCGGCCCCAGTGCGGTGCTGATCGCGCTGGAGCCGGCGATCGAGGACGCGCTGGAGCGGCTGGATGCGGCGCTGGCGCTGCCCGGCGTCACCGTGATCTTCGACGAGGCCGAACTGGCCGCGCGCCGCGAAGGCTGGGAAGCGCAGCGCTGGGCGCGGCACCTGGCGGCCAAGCTGCAGGGCCATCAGGACGTGCTGCCCCCCGGCCGCGAGACCGAGGCCGGCCTGCAGCCGGAGCCGGGCCTGCCGGCGACGCCGGCGCAGTTGCACGACGACGCGCCGATCGGCCTGCACGTCGACGAAGCCGCCGGCTTCGCCGAGGCCGCGCCGGAAGACGGCATGTATGCCTGGCAGCCGCCGGCCGACGTCGCGCCCGGCTTCGAGGAGCTGCAGTTCGCGCGCGCCGAAGCCGCTGCCAGCGAAGCGTCTGCGCAGCCGGCTGTGCCGCACGTCGATGCGACACCGGCTGCGCCCGCCGCCACACCCGCCGCGCTGCCGGCCAGTGCCTGGTCGCTGGTCGACGACGACGCGCCCTTGCTCGCCGCCGCGCCGCGCGCGCCGCAGCACATCCCGCAGTTCTCCACCGAAGGCCTGTCGCTGGTCGCGCTGGAGTCCGAGGAACCCGCGGCCACGAGCGGCGCCGGTGCAGGCGCCGCTGCACGCGGTGCGGTGCTGGTGATGGCCGGCATCGGCGGCCCCGACGCGATCCGCCGCCTGCTCGCCGCGCTGCCGGAGAGTTTCCCGCTGCCGCTGCTGGTGCAATTGCGCCTGGATGGCGGCCGCTACGGCAATCTGGTCAAGCAGATCGCGCGCGTGTCCGCGCTGCCCGTGCTGCTGGCCGAGGCCGGCGAGCCGGTCGTTCCCGGCAACGTCTACATCCTGCCCGACGACGTCGGCGTGCACGGCACGGCCGGCCTGCGCTTCGTCGCCCAGGACGCCGGCGCCTCCGTGGTCGCCGGCCTGCCGGCCGCGCACAGCGCGGTGCTGCTGCTCAGCGGCAGCGACCCACAACAGGTGGAGGCCGTGCTGGCGCTGGCCGCGCAGGGCGCCTGGGTGGCCGGGCAGTCTGGCGATGGCTGCTACGACCCCGCCGCCGGCGCGCACCTGATCCTGCAGGGCCATCCCGGCGGCGATCCGGCGCAACTGGCCCAGGCCTTGACCGCGCGGTGGAGCGGCTGAACGAGGCGGCACACGCCATCCACCGCCGCGCCCGCATCGCGCGTTTTTTCCGCTTTCAGGACGAAGTCACTCCATGAGCAGCTACGCCAGCAACGACGAAATCCGCGGTGTCCTCATCCTGGCTGGCAGCGAGCGCGTGCTGCTGCCCAACGCCACCATCGCCGAAGTGATGTCGCGCGTGCCGGTCGAACCGCTGCCCGACGCCCCGCACTGGCTGCTTGGCCAGATCGCCTGGTACGGCTGGAAGGTGCCACTGGTCTCCTTCGCCCGCCTGACCGGCCTGGGCGCCGAGATCGTGGCCGCCAACAACAAGATCGTCGTGCTCAAGGCCCTGGGCGGCAACCCCGACTTGCCGTACGTGGCGCTGCTCACCCAATCCTTCCCGCAACTGATCTCCGTTCCCCGCGACGGCCTGCTCGCCGACGCCTCCGAAGAAACCCTCCCGCCCGGCGTGCACATGCGCGTGCTGCTGGGCGAGCAGAGCGCGTTGCTGCCGGATCTTGAGGCGATCGAGGGGATGGTGGTGGAGCGGTTTGCGGTGGTCATCTAGATCGGCAGCAGTCTTGCAACGGCCTTGCTTATGACTGCGTACCGCAATCATCCTGGTCGATGCTATGCGCGCTTGAGCGAAGACCGGCTCGGTTTGTTGCCAGTGGGTAGGGTCATCGTCTAGCATCACTTCTCGTAATGACAAGGATGTCGTATGCGCAACGTGCGTGCACCCGTTCGCTGTACTGCGTCGCTTAGGGATGACGCGACCGCCCGCTCTTTGGCATCCCCACCCGTTTGTTTCTCCGATAACACTGCCGAGCCCTTGGTGGCGCGCTGTTGCGCGTCCATTGGCCTCTTGCTGGACAGGCAACTGGTAGCCGCTGACTCGATTGGCTTGATCGACTTCTTGCAAGGACGCGCGATGAACATGATGCACCACGAACGTACCTCCAGCGGCGCCACCCGCCTCGCGCTGGTAATGGCGCTGTTCTTTCTGTTCATGGGTTCGGCGTTCGCCGGGACAGAAGGGAAGAAGCAGCAGTTCCTGGTCCGCGATGAGGAAGGGAATTCCCATGGTGTCTACTACACCCAAGCAGCTGCGGAGGCAGCGATCAAGGCAATTCCTGGGCCTCAGGACATGGAGGATGTGTACCAGTACGTCGATACGATCAAGGACACGGTAGTCCAGGAAAATGGGACATCCGTGATCACCTATTGGATGGGTCGTACCGAAGCCAAGGACGAAACCTGGACATATGACACTTGGCACGCGTCCAAGATCCCGACCGAAGAGCAGGCTGCGGCCGTACTTGCACAGGAAATCAGTGCTACCAGACCCAGTTGCCCTTCGGCCTCGGTTGCGCCGGAAGGGCCATGGGAAATGTCGTTCGGTCCATATCCCGAGTATGACGCCGGCATTGAAGCCCAAAGCAGGCGGTATAGCGTTCGGACGTACTATGACGATTGCAGCGGCCCTAACGAATACACCACATTCATGGGGCGTACGCGTCGCTCCGAGTGTCCGAAACCCTACGCCACCTGGCACATCAGCGACCAAGGCTGCACGAATAAGGACTTCTTCGCCACCATCGAAGTCTCGACGTTGCAATGCGAGACGCAAAATGGTGGCAACTCCGGAATGCGGGGCAATCCCTGCGACGTCAAAACCGGCGAAAAATTCCAGACCGAGCGCGACCTGGATCTAGGCTGGATCAGCCTGACGCGCTACTACCACTCCGGCATCGCACTGAACACGGGTGGATTCGGCCCTGGCTGGACCTTCTCGCACAGTCTGCACCTCACCATCCAGGGCGATACGCTGGGCCTGATCGAGGGTAGTGGCTATGCCGTGCCGTTCCGCAAGAGCGGTTCGGAGTATCGCGCAGCCAATGCCTCGGGCGAACGCATCGTCGCCAATGGCGACCAGTGGGTCCTGTATCGCGAGGATGCGATCTACACCTTCGATGCCAAGGGCAAGCTGGTCTCGCGCATGGCCGAGGATGGCAGTGGGTTGGTGTATGGTTACAACACGCGTGGGCGCTTGCAGAGCATCGTCTCGCTGCAGGGGCGCTCCATCGAACTGGTGTATGCCGACGACAACGACGACGCGCTGATCACCGGCATCGTCTCCGGTGGGGTGCAGCTGGCCAGCTACGGCTACGACCAGCGGCGCCTGATGAGCGTCACTTATGCCGACGGCAAGAGCCGGATCTATCACTACGAGGACACGCGCTTCCCGCGCCACCTGACCGGCGTGACCACGGAAGATGGCCAGCGCTTCAGTACCTTTGCCTACGACGAGGTCGGCCGGGCGATCTCCAGCCAGCACGCCGGTGGCATCGACGGCATCACGTTGTCTTACTCGGCTTCCGGCACTCGTGTCACCGATGCGCTGGGTGATGTCAACGATTACACGATGACCGAGGCGGGTGGTGCCTCGCCGAAGGTCGCCACTGTCGCCAGGGCCGACGGGACGCTCCAGTACAGCTACAACGATCAGTCCAGCGACTTCCGCCGCCGGCTCAGCAGCGTCACCGATCGCCGTGGCATCCAGACCCAGCACAGCTATGCCGAAGCGACCGAGAACGGTGTCGCGGTGAACATCCACACCGTACGCGAGGCGGTCGGGCAACCCCAGGAGCGCACGACGACGACACGTACGGCGGCTGGCAGCAATCGCCTGCTGTCGGTGCAGACCGGCGGGCGCACCGTGTCCTACAGCTATAACGATCGCCTGCAGCCGGTGCAGATGACGAGCAGCGACACGGCTTCAGGCAAGCAGCGCACTATCACCTACAGCTACTGCGAAGCGTCTGACGTAGCCGCGACCGACAGCACCTGCCCGATCCTGGGCCTGCCCAAGTCGGTCGACGGCGCGCGCACGGATGTCAACGACATCACCCGTTTCACTTACTACCCCACCGACGACAGCACCTGCGCCACATTCCCGACCAGCTGCCCGCACCGCAAGGGCGACCTCTGGAAGGTGACCAATGCGCTCGGCCAGGTCACCGAGTACTTGGCCTATGACGGCGCCGGCCGCGTGCTGTCGGCGAAGGATGCCAACGGCGTGGTCACCGACTACACGTACCACCCTCGCGGCTGGCTGACCGCCAGCAAGGTACGCGGAGCCGACGACAGCAGCGAGAGCGATGACCGCATCACCGCGATCGACTACTGGCCGACCGGCCTGGTCAAGCAGGTGACCCAGCCCGATGGCGCGTTCACCCGCTTCACCTACGACGCCGCGCACCGGCTGACCGATATCGCCGACAACGCCGGCAACACTATCCACTACACCCTGGACAATGCCGGCAATCGATCCAAGGAAGACACCAAGGACGCCTCGGGCACGCTCAAGCGCACGCTTTCTCGGATCTACAACCAGCTTGGCCAACTGGCGACGCAGGCCACCGCGCAGGGCGATCCGACCGACTTCGGCTACGACGGCAACGGCAACACCAAGACCGTCACCGACGCGCTCGGTCATGCCACCCAGAACGACTACGACCCGCTCAATCGCCTGGCGCGCACGCTGCAGGACGTGGGCGGCATCGCCGCCGAGACCAAGTTCGGTTACGACGCCCTGGACAACCTGATCAAGGTCACCGACCCCAAGGGCCTGGACACCACCTACGCCTACAACGGCCTGGGCGACCTGACCAAGCTCACCAGCCCGGACACCGGCAGCACGACCTACACCTACGACAGTGCCGGCAACCGCGCCACCCAGACCGATGCGCGCAACATCAAGACTAGCTACGGCTACGACGCGCTGAACCGGCTGACCCAGGTCACCTATCCGACCACCAGCCTCAACGTCAGCTACACCTACGATGTCAGTCAGAGCACCTGCGCCAGCGGCGAGACCTATGGCGTCGGCCGGCTGACCCGGATGCAGGACGGCAGCGGCAGCACGGACTACTGCTATGACCGCTTCGGCGATCTGGTGCGCAAGGTGCAGACCACCAACGGCAAGGTGTTCGTGGTCCGCTATGCCTACACCAAGGCCGGGCAGCTGAGCCGCCTGACCTACCCGGATGGGGCGGTGGTGGACTACGTGCGTAACGCCCAGGGCCAGACGACCGAGGTCGGCGTGACCCCGCCTGGCGGCACCCGTCAGGTGTTGCTGAATCAAGCCACCTACTATCCGTTCGGCCCGGTGGCCGGGTGGACCTACGGCAACGGCCGTCCGATGCAGCGCGTGCTGGACCAGGACTACCGCCCGCTGGCGGTCAACGACACCCGCAGCGATGGCCTGGCGGTGGGCTTTGCCTTCGACCCGGTCGGCAACCTCAGCGCGCTGACCGCACCGGGCAACACCGCACCGGTCATCAAACTGGACTACGACCCGCTGGGCCGGTTGACTGCGTTCAAGGATGGTCCGACCGATACGGTGATCGACGGCTATACCTACGACGCCACCGGCAACCGCCTCAGTGCCAAGGTCAATACCACTACGCAGACCTACAGCTATCCGACCACCAGCCACCGTTTGAGCAGTGTGGCCGGTACCGCGCGCAGCTATGACGCGGTCGGCAACACCACCGCGATCGGCGGCACGGCCGTGCAGTACGTATACGGCGCCAATGGCCGGCTGACACAGGTCAAGCGCAGTGGCACCACCGTGGCGAACTACGCCTACAACGGCCGCGGCGAGCAGGTGCGGCGAGTGGGCAAGACCAACGTCTACACGCTGTACGACGAGAGCGGCCACTGGCTGGGCGACTACGACAACAATGGCGCGGTCGTGCAGCAGGCAATCTGGCTGGATGACCTGCCGGTGGGCGTGCTGGCCAAGACCACGCCGCGCTACGTGCAACCGGACCATCTGGGCACCCCCCGCGCGGTGATCGACCCGGGCCGCGACGTGGCGATCTGGCGTTGGGACCTGAAGGGCGAGGCCTTCGGCACCACCGCCCCGGACCAGGACCCGGACAAGGACGGCACTGCCTTCGTGTTCGATATGCGTTACCCGGGGCAGCGCTACGACGCGCTGAGTGGGCTCAATCAGAACTACTTCCGCGATTACGAGCCGGGCACTGGGCGGTATGTGCAGAGTGATCCGATTGGGCTACAAGGCGGCATCAATACATATAGCTATGTTTTTGCCAGTCCATTTATTCACAGAGACACTTATGGATTGGATGGCGGCTTGGTATGTGGCCCAGCTGATGAATCTGACGCGGATTGCAGTCGGACTGCGCCAGGTGCCTGGGTAAAGGCAAAGCCTCCTGCTGAATTTAGGGTTAGGTATCATGAGAAAAAGACGCTGACTAGAGACGAGGCTGATGCCATTAATCAGCTTAATGGGCGTGTTGGCTCACTGATCTGTGGCGCTGTTGGTGTCATGACTACGCGAGCAGGCCCCTGGGCTGGCTTAGGCATTGGACTTGCCTGCGGTGAAGCTATGTCTCAAGCTAAGGATCCAGTTCATGAGGGCGATATTTTGCATACTGATGTGGATATTTGCCCTGATGCTAGCGGGAACAATGATAAAACAAGAGTTTGGGTCGAATACAAGTAAAGGAGCGGCGAATGTCAAGAAAAATTCTAATAGATTCGTTGTTCGTTGCTTTTTGTGTTGCGCTTGCTCACTACCTTGAAATTTTTGGAAATTACAAAAAATTAATAATTTTCTTCCTATCATGTATGGCAGTTTATTTTATTTCAAAGTTTTTGATTGGGCGTCTTTACGGAAAGCCTAATGGTATTGGGTAGATGAATAAAATTTTGACTTGAAAATTCATGCGTGAGCAGGTAGGCGGCATCTATTCTTTAGGGGGTACTTTTCCGACAGGATTTCGACATGCTTCGATGCAATCCTGGCGGAGCAAGCTGCCAAGCCATCTCCGTAATACCGAGCAGGCCATTCAATCCCATCCCACTCTGCCGCAAGATGTAAGGCTAAGCGCGTACCAGCCCGCGCGCGCGCCCAACGCCGGAGCCTTCCATGCCGCAACGCCGTCACTTCCTGAAAACCGCCGCCTTCGGCGCCCTGGCGGCCGGGTTGGGCGGTGTGCTGCCGGGCGCACACGCCGCCGTGGCCAAGGCGCAAGCCAAGGCCGGCGTCGGCCCCTTGCCACACGGCGCAGCACGGGTGATCTCCACCTGGGACTTCGACGTCGCCGCGAACCAGGCGGCATGGTAGGTGCTTTCGCGCGGTGGCGCGGCGCTGGATGCGGTGGAGGCTGGGGTGCGGGTGCCGGAGGCGGATCCGGACAATCACACGGTGGGGCTGGGTGGGTATCCCGACCGCGATGGGCGGGTCACGCTGGATGCCTGCATCATGGATCACACCGGTGGCTGCGGGTCGGTCGCGGCGCTGGAGGACAGCGTGCATGCCATCACGGTGGCGCAGCGGGTGATGGAGAAGACGCCGTATGTGATGCTAGTCGGCGAGCGCAGCGGCACCACTGTGGCTAACTACGCCTGCAACGGCCGTGGCGAGCAGGTGCGGCGGGTGGGCAAGGCAAGACCAACACCTATGCGCTGTACGACGAGAGCGGCCATTGGATGGGGGACTACGACACCAACGGTGCGGTCGTACAGCAGGCGATCTGGCTGGATGACCTGCCGGTGGGCGTGCTGGCCAAGACCACGCTGCGCTACGTGCAGCCGGACCACCTGGGCACCCCACGCGCGGTGATCGACCCGGTTCGCGACGTGGCGATCTGGCGCTGGGATCTGAAGGGCGAGGCCTTCGGCGCCACCGCGCCGGACCAAGACCCGGACAAGGACGGCACCACCTTCGTGTTCGATATGCGTTTCCCGGGCCAGCGCTACGACGCGTTGAGTGGACTCAACCAGAATTACTTCCGTGACTACGAGCCCGGTACGGGGCGGTATGTGCAGAGTGATCCGATTGGGTTGGAGGCCGCAGTCAGTACGTACGCCTATGTCGGAGGGAATCCGATCAGCTTCATTGATCCGTTCGGATTGCGCGCACTTACGGATTGCGAGAAAGGCATCATCGGCCCCCAACTTCCAAACGTGAAGCTCGACAAGATTGATGTCCAGGAAGGGATACCGAGAATTGCACAAGCGCTCGGTGCCGGTCGTGCAGACGCATGGACATTCAAGAACACGGTCTATCTCGGCGTTCCGGATGCTCCTGACACGAAAGAAGGCATCACCCTTTTGGCGCATGAGATAACGCATTCTGATCAATATCGATCCATGAGTCTTCTCGGTATGGGCTTGTCCTACGGCGCCATGCACCTGATTTTCGGTTATACGAACAATCCATTTGAAATTGATGCGCGTGCGAAAGCTAGCGAGGTTCGCGCGCAATTGGATAAGGCAGGAGGCAGCCCATGTGGATGCGGGAAATAGCCTTGGCCGCGCTGCTCTGCGCGCCATCAGCTTGCACCTCCGCAGATCGAGGAAGTGATGGCTTTGTGGAACTTAGAGCGCTAGATGACGCGAGCCGAAATTCGGCGTGTTTGGCCTTATCGGATGAGAAGAAAATCGAATTGTTCTTTGAAGCGCAGCAAAGGCATCACGAGTATTTTGGGTTTGATCAATGCTTCGCTTCATCATCGACTGCATTTATGGCCGCTCTTAAGAGCGAAATCGTAAAGCGGGGAACTGTTGAAAGCGCGAGGCACTACATCATGGTACTCGGAATTTCGCGGCAGCAAGGCAAGACTTCTAGCGAGGAAATTAAAGCTATGGAGTTGGCGCAGTTGTGCAAGAGCCTTGCCAATGCGAGTCCATCAGGAAATCCATCGCAGTGCGTCAAGATGGCCGAAGATTTATTGCACTGAAATTTATCAAGGCGAAATAACCCCACCAGAAGCCCCGCTCATCGCGGGGCTTCTTCTTAGAGTCGCTAAAAAACTCAGGAAGAATCCGCAGGCAGATGATCGAGCAGGCAATCGAGAGCCACGCCAGATGGATATCGATTCGACGTTCGAATCGGATGCGCAGTTTGCCCATGCCTGCGAACCAAGCATGAGTGCGCTCCACGACCCAGCGACGGCGCCTCAGCCGGTCGTTGCGCTCGATCCCCTTGCGAGCGATACGTGGCGTGATGCCCCGCTCCTTGAGGTGATGGCGGCAACGGTCGATGTCGTAGGCCTTATCAGCGTGCAGCTTGCCTGGCCAACGTCGTGGACGCCCTGGCTTGCCGGCGATCGGCGGCAAGGCATCGACCAGTTCCTCGAAGACCACCGAGCTTTAGTTGTATATTTTTGTGACAATCGGGATGGCCGTAGTCTCAATAACTGCTCTAATGGTGATCAGCAGTCGGCACTAGGTTATGGGCGAGGTGCTACCTTGTCTGAAGCAAAGAGAATGGCTGAAAAAAATGCCAAGGATAATCTTGGTGCAAAATCAACGCGCCATGTTCAATGTCGTTGTACAGGGCCTAAAGGAGATAGGATGATTTCGCATGGATAAGGATTATGAACAATTACTGCTGGCGGAGCCAAGTGCCTTATTGAGCGTGGTGAGTATGCTGGCGCTTATGAAAAGCTCGCTGAGCTCGTGGTCAAGGAGAATCCAGAGGCTCTTGGTTGGTCAGTCCGATAGCCAGGCTGCATATTGGTATAAGGCGGCTGCCGAGAGCGGTAGTGACTCTGCGAAGCTTCATTATGCAATCGCCCTCTTGGATGGTGTCGGTGTGGCTAAGGATACTGATGCCGGATTGAGGTTAATGCAGGAGCTTCTAAATTCTGGAAATGGAGAGGTAGAAGGAATTTTTCCTGAAATTTGGCGATCGTTTTCCTGGGTTGCTAATAAGAGGGGCTTAAGTGGCGCGGCATCTCGGAAAATTCATTGATTTTGGTGGGGTATGGCGCCGGAGTGTGTTTTATAGTTTTATGCTGAATATTTTGATGCGAATGGCTCGCGGGAATCCTTGTGCTACGTATTGAATTTCGTGACGATTTTAGGGGCGAAGATGTGCTGATTATCATGGGGGAATCCGGTGATATGCATGCGATGAGTGAAGCCCTGTACGCATGGAGCGCATGTCCAGACGATACGCTTGTGTCCTCAATGGTGCCCGCATGTGAGGGGGTGAAAATCACGTTGCAGGCACACGGCTCATCGTGCGCGTCAACAGCGAGCGATTCCTCTGCTGGGGTCATCTGGCGCATCGGCGAGGATGCTGCCCGTCATCTTGCCGACCTCATCGACCAACTCTCCCGGCATCCACGGCCAGCGCATCTCTATCTTGATTTTGAGGGCTATGCGCGGACCGTCATCATTTCGATGGATGAGTATTGATCATCGGGCTTTACATTGAGCAGTGGAAACTTTGTGGTTATGAGTGTGGGTGTGGTAAATGAATGGCTCAGATAATTTGGAGGCTACGCTTTCCGCTTTCAGGCAGCTGGCAATGTTCGAGGATTGCGAGGTAGGCGGGCCTGAGAGCCCTGTGATGGATGGCGATACGCCATTGCACGTTGCGGCAATGGAGGGTGATCTTAAGGTGGTCGAGCTTTTTATCCCGTTCGTAAAAAACATCGACCTCAGGGGTGGCATTGGTTCTTCTACTCTCCACTATGCTGTCAGATGGGGCCATCCTGAGGTTGCGAAGCTTCTTTTGAGGCATGGCGCAGAGATCAACTTGCGGGACGACTATGGGGACACGCCCTTGAGTTTGATGAAAGGCCAGGCCTGCTTCCACGCAATTCTGCAGGAGCAAGCGGGCCAAGCTGCTTCGTAACACCAAGCAGGCCATTCAATCCCTTCCCACTCTGCCGCATGATGTAAAGCTACGCGCGCCCCTCCCGCGCGCCCTCCCAACGCCGGAGCCTCCCATGCCACAACGCCGCCACTTCCTGAAAACCGCCGCCTTCGGCGCCCTGGCCGCTGGGTTGGGCGGCGTGCTTCCTGGCGCACGTGCCGCAGCCAAGGCATCTGCCAAGACCAACGTCGGCCCCTTGCCACACGGCGCAGCACGGGTGATCTCCACCTGGGACTTCGGCGTCGCCGCCAACCAGGCGGCATGGCAGGTGCTGTCGCGCGGTGGCGCGGCGCTGGATGCGGTGGAGGCCGGGGTGCGGGTGCCGGAGGCGGATCCGGACAATCACACGGTGGGGCTGGGCGGGTATCCCGACCGGGATGGGCGGGTCACGCTGGATGCCTGCATCATGGATCACACCGGTGGCTGCGGGTCGGTCGCGGCGCTGGAGGACATCGTGCATGCGATCTCGGTGGCGCGGAGGGTGATGGAGAAGACGCCACATGTGATGCTGGTCGGCGATGGCGCGCTGCAGTTCGCGCTGGCGCAGGGGTTCGAGCGCACCAAGCTGCTCACGCCCGAATCGGAACAGGCGTGGAAGGAGTGGCTGAAGACGTCGCACTACGCGCCCGAGGCCAATATCGAGAACCGTGCCTATCGCCGCGGCACGCTGCCCGGTGGCAAAGACAACCACGACACCATCGGCATGCTGGCGCTGGATGCGCACGGCAATCTGTCCGGTGCCTGCACCACCAGCGGCATGGCCTGGAAGATGCACGGGCGGATCGGCGACAGCCCGATCATCGGGGCGGGGCTGTACGTGGACAACGAGGTGGGCGGGGCGACCTCCACCGGCGTCGGCGAGGAGGTGATCCGCAACGTCGGCAGTTTCGCGGTGGTGGAGATGATGCGGCAGGGCAAGAGCCCGGCCGAGGCCTGCCGCGAGGTGGTGATGCGCATCGTGCGGCGCAAGCCGGAACTCACCCGCGATCTGCAAGTCGGGTTCCTGGCGATGAACAAGCGCGGGGAGGTCGGTGCGTTCGCGATCCAGCCCGGTTTCAGTTATGCGGTCTGCGATGCGCAGCGGCAGGATCTGCTGCTGCCTGGGCAGAGCCATTTCGCGGCGCCGGCGGCATGAGCGGGAGCGTGCCGATGGGCTTGGAAGTGGCCGCCGATGCGATCGGCTCTGCGCTGGCCGCGCAGGATGGCGGGGCGATGCGGGTGGAATTGTGCGGCGGCCTGGATGGTGGTGGGCTGACGCCGTCGTTCGGCACGCTGGGGGCGGTGCGCGATCGGTTGCGCATTCCGCTGTACGTGTTGATCCGTCCGCGGGTCGGCGATTTCGTGTTCGACGTGGCGGAGGTGGAGGCGATGCGTCGCGACGTGGAGCAATGCGTGCGCCTGGGCTGCGACGGCGTGGTGCTCGGCGCGCTGACCGCGGACGGCGAGGTGGACACGGCGACGATGCGCGAGCTGATCGCCGCGGCCGGGCCGCTCGGGGTCACCTTCCATCGCGCCTTCGATGTCAGTGCCGATCCGCGGCGTGCGCTGGAGGATGTGATCGCGCTGGGCTGCGAGCGGGTGCTGACCTCCGGTGCGCGCGAGACCGCGGAAGAGGGTGCCGACCTGATCGCCGAGCTGGTGCAGCAGGCCGGCGCGCGCCTGAGCGTGATGCCGGGGTCCGGCGTCACCGAAGCCAACCTGGCGCAGTTGCGTGCGCGCACCGGCGCGCGCGAGTTCCATGGCTCGGCGCGTGGGCCGCTGGCGTCGCGGGCGACGTCGCCGCATCCGCATGTGCGCAGCCTGGGCGGCGACCGCATGCAGACCGATGTGGCGCGGGTGCGGCGGATGGTGGCCTTGCTGGCGGAGTAGGGCGCCGCCGATGCGTGGCGAGCATCGGATCGCAGCGGTGCGGCGGATGGTGACGAGATTCGCGCGTCGCGGCTGAAGCCGCTCCTACGCGGGGCGGCGGTTTGGGGGAGGCTCCACCGCGCAGACCACCGCTGATGGGTGGTGCGGGGCGCGCTAGCGTAGCGCGGTCAGCGTGACGCGCCCGCTGCGGGCGTGCCGCTCAACCGCTTCGGATCCAGCACCACGTGCTTGATGCGCGCGCGCTTCCAGGTGTAGCTAATGTGCACCTGGCCGTCGCGGGTCTGGATCACCGCGGGATAGGAGAACTCGTCCTTGGGGCTGTCTTCCAGGGTCAGCACGCGGGTCCAGTGCTGGCCGTCATCGGACAGTGCCACGGCGAGCACGCCGCGGCCGTCCCACCAGTCCTTGCCGGCCTCGGTCGGGTTGTAGACCAGCAGCGAGCGGCCGTCGGCCAGCACCACGGCGTCGGTGCCGGAATTGGGATTGGCCAGGTCGAGCAGGGTCATCGGTTCCCAGGTGCGGCCGTTGTCGCGCGACCAGGTGCTGAACACGTGGTTCTGCTGGCTGCGGCCCACCGCCTGCAGGCGGCCGTCCTTGTGCAGCAGCACGCTGGGCTGGATCGCGCCGATCCTGGTCGGGTCGTTCATCGCTGGGCCGCGCGTCCAGTGCGCGCCGTTGTCGTCGGACCATTCCATGTGCGCCACCCAGCCGGCGTCTTCGCTGCTGCTGGGGCTGAGGATGCGGCCGCTCGGCAACTGCACCGGCTTGTTCTTGATCGGGCCGAGGATGCCGTCGGGCAGACGCTCGGGCGTGGACCAGTGATGGCCACCATCACTGGACGTGGTCTGCATGCCCCACCAGCGCTTCGGGTCCGGACCCACCTTGTAGAACAGCCGCAGCGGCCCTTGCGCAGGCTGGAACAGCACCGGATTCCAGGTCGGCAACGGCTTGCCCTGCGGCTGCGCGCCGTCGGCCACCCGCTGCGCCGGTTGCCAGCCGTGCGCGTCGCGACGCGCCACCCAGATGGCGACGTCGTCGGCGCCCTCGTGGCGGCCGCCGAACCAGGCCGCGAGCAGGCCGTCGCGGGTTTCCACCAGGGTGGAGGCGTGGCACTGCGCGGTCGGCGCCTGCGCGTTGACGAATTCGCTGTAGACGATGGGCGAGGGCGGCACGTGCGGCGGGGCGACGGCGGCCGGACCGGCGATGGCGCGCACCGCGAACAGCGACAGCAGGGGGAACAGCGAAGGCGACATCATGTGGTACGGTCCTGGCCCGCAAATGGGGATACCTATTTATCATCAATTAAATACCATATGCTGACACCATCGTTAGCGCCGCCTGCTAGCCCACCGACGATTGCGCGGATCCGCCCGGACCGTCCGCTCTCTCCGCTCCGCTGGCTGGCCGCATTCGTCCTGACTGTGTGGCGGCGCCGCCGCTGCTCGCCGAGTCTTCGCCGGCACCGCGCTGTTCGAGTACGGCGACGTGCGTTGGGTCGGCAGCGAGGCCGGGTGATAGAGGGCGAGAACTGGAACACCATCGATCGCCAGGGCGAGCTGCGCTGGCGCCCGGTCGAGTGGACACGCCGCTGCGCAGGCTGCAGTGGTTCTGGCATCCGAACAGCGATCAGACGCTCAAGAGCGTCGACGAGCCTGGTGCAGATCTGGGAAGACAGCGTCGGCCGCAGCGGCCAACTGGTGCTGGGCATCGCCCCGGACAAGCGCGGCCTGCTGCCCGAGGCCGACAGCGGCCGGAGGAAATGGGCCAGGCGCTGCAGGCGCTACGGCGCCGACCGCAACCTGGTGCGCGGCCGGCTCAAGAACGACGACGGCATCGCCGCGGCGGTGGACGGCGACCGCGACATCTTCTGCAGCGCGCCGGACGACGCGCACCACGCCGCGCTGGAGCTGCAGTTCAAGCAGCCGGTGACCTTCGATACGGCACTGTCGATGGAATGGCGCAACGATGGCCAACGGGTGCAGAAGTACGCCGTGGAAGTGTTCCGCGACGGCGCCTGGGTCAAGGTGGCGCAGGCGATCGGCCACATGAAGATCGATCGCTTCCCCACGGTCACCGCTCGCGCGTGCGCCTGAACATCCTGTCCAGCGTCGATGCCGCGCACATCCGCGCGTTCCAGCTGTTCAACGTGGGTGCTGCCGTGACGCCTTGATCCGCACGCCGCTGCCCACGGCGGCGTCCATCGCAGTTCACACGCCATCGGCTGCACCGTTCTTGACGGGAGCGGCCGATGGCGTTTCTGGCGTACGCAACATCGCCATCGGCAACCGGCAGCGGCGACGTAGCGGATGCCGCTGTCCAGGCGCGAAGGCTGCCGGCGCATTGACGGCGCAGCAGCGGTGCCCGTGCAGTGCGGGCACCGCCATCTAACAGGAGCGTAAGCAAATGAACGGCGATGGGATGTTTTCGGCAGGCACCGCCTGCCAGGAGGGCGGCCGTTTCGGGACGGGCGAAGGCGATCCGCTTTGGGACGATGGCAATGGCTGGAGCGATGAACCCGTGGCCGACGGCAGCGGCCCATGCGTCATCACGCTGTTTCGGACGCAGACGACGCCGAGTGGCAACGGGGGTCTGCGGAATGAAGAAGGACTCACGATGGAAATGCT
This sequence comes from Xanthomonas sp. NCPPB 3174, assembly GCF_056725205.1. Taxonomy (NCBI): domain Bacteria; kingdom Pseudomonadati; phylum Pseudomonadota; class Gammaproteobacteria; order Lysobacterales; family Lysobacteraceae; genus Xanthomonas; species Xanthomonas sp. NCPPB 3174. Next base: position 1,453,622 of record NZ_CM161517.1, read on the forward strand.
GTCGCCACGCCGGGGCGATAGCGATGCTGCGCTGCGCGGCGTACTGAACGACCCACGCCTGCTGGCGTTGATCTGGCTATCGCGGCTGCCCCGCGGCAGATGAGGTCGGCGGGTTGTATCCACTCCGTTCCATTCACGGGAGCATGACCATGGCTTACGAAGACGATTTCTACATCCGCGGCAACATCATCGGCTACACCGGCGCGCTGAACAATGCGCCGACTGTGTATTTCGCCAAGGTATTTTCCGACGTTCTGTTGGGGAAGAAGATGTTCGAGTTCGGGCGGATCACGCAGGATCATCCGCACCGCGACAATATCGGACGCAACAAGGTTCGCTATGCGCGCGATTACGCCATCTACAATCTCCAGTCGGATAACGAGGAATATGCGGCCGAGTTCTATCAGGGCGATATTCGCCACAGAAGCCGGAATCCTTTCATCCAGGTGCACGAAGGCGATCCGGCGATGGACGCATTGGCCGCCGCGATCGCCAAATTCCCGGATCGGAAGCCGAAATAGCGCCTCGGCGCGTTGAGCGGATGCGTCGGTGCCTGCTGGGATGTCACGTTTGTCGCATTCGCCAGGTCCGCGCTAGGCCGCGTATCGGCGGAGAGCTGGTCTTCGCCGCGCCCAACTCGGTTTCCCTTGTGCTGTTCATTGCACGCCGTGTCGGCGCTCGCGAAGACCGCCAGGCATCGCGATCTGCCCGCTGCGCCACTGTGGCGGTGCGGAACCAGGGCTTCATCCATCGTGGAGTAACGCCATGCCTAACGGTGAGGTTGGATCGAGATTGCGTTCTGCATCGATCGGGCTGCGCAGGCGACTGCGGTGGCGGGCGCGCCTGCGCCAGGGTGTGTGCGTGACCCTGGCCTGCGTCGCGGTGGCCTTGGCGCCGTCGTGGGACGCACGCGCCGCGCCGCCGCAGTCGCAGGCGCGCCTGCACGCTCGGCTGGGCTGAGCGACCAGAAGGTGCTGGAGGCGCTGATCAAGCTGTTGCGCTGAGCCGCTCGCAAGACACGATTCGGGCCCGCTGTCCGTGAAGCGGGCCCATTTTTTTGCGCGACTGGCCCACATAACCGCAGCGCCGCCGCTTTAGCCGTATGCAGGCGTAGACAAAGCGCGCGCGCACGCCACATGCCGTGCGGCTGCGCGTGCATTGCGCCCGCGGTTGTCACCCAGGGAACAGCTATTGCCGCCGACCGCCACAGAGACTCGTCGCACAACCGGATTTCGGAGCATGCGATGGAGATGGCAAAGGAAAAGGCAGGCGTGACCGCCAAGCGATTCGTGGAGGCCGACGAGATGTTCACCCGCGCCTGGCGCGCGACGCTGCCGGACCTGCGGCGGCGCGCGCTGCGGCTGGCCAACGGGCGTGCGGACGCGGCCGAGGATCTGCTGTCGGATACCGCGGTGAAGGCGCTGCTGTTCATGCGCCGCTCGCCGGAGGCGATGACCGACCCGCAGGGATTCCTGTTCGTGGTGCTGCGCCACGTGTTCCTGGACCTGGTGCGGCGGCGCCGCGGCGGCGGCGAACCGCTGGACCGCCCATCCGAGGCTAAGGAAGTGGACTCCGTGGCCGATCAAGCAATGACCGCCCTGCAACGCGCCGAGCTGGAGGAGCAGATGGAGCGCGTGGTGGCGGCGGTGGCGGCGCTGAGTCGGGAGCAGCGCCGCCTGTTCGCCTATCGCTTCGTCGAGGAATTGCCGTATCCGGCCATCGCCAACCTGCTGCGCATCAACCAGCCGCTGGCGCGCAAGCGCGTGGAACTGCTGCGCAAGCGGCTGCGGCTGGCGATGGTGGCCGAATGAGCGCGTCGGCTGCTGTTTCACAAGCCGCCCACGGCGGCGTTTTCCCTCCACGCCGGGCCGTCCAGGGCCGCGGCATCGCGGGCGCCGCGGCGGGGCGTGGCACCGGCCATCCCCGTCGCGGCGCCTCCCCGGCAGGCGACTCACCAAGGAACCAGGCTCATGGCAGACAACACGCTCGTCAATTCGCAGATCACCGACGCGGTCACCCAGACCAACGTCAAGGTGGTGGCCGAGGCGCCCGCCCAGGCGATCGCCTCGCTGTACCAGGTCTCCAGCCACTCCACCGGGCTGGCGTTGCAGAACGCGGTGCACAGCCAGCAGGCGCTGAACCAGGTCTCCAACGCCGTGGTGTCCAAGGCGGTGGCGCTGATCATGGCGATCGGCGAGAAGTGATGCAGCGCCGTGGCCCGCGCCGCGGCGGCTGAGGCGGGCACCGATCCATCCATCAGGAGAGTGGCATGTGGCCTTTCGCAAGCAAGAAACCCCCGGGATCCACGACGGCCGCGGCGCCGGCCAGCGCGGCAACGGCGCCGGCATCCGCCGCGGCTGCGGCGCAGCCGCCGGACGCGCCTGCGGCGGCAGCGGTGACGACCGACGCAGCGCCAGCGCCCTCGGCTGCGGTGCGTGACACAGCAGCACTCACTACGGCTGCGGCGAGCGACCCGTCCGCCGCAGCGCTGGCGAGCGACAGCGCGCCGGCCGCTGCTGCCGCAGGCGCTGCCGCGCCCAACACAGCCGAGTCCAGCGCCGACGCCGCAGCAGCGGCAGGTGGCGATGGCGCCGCGCCGCCCACGGCATCGCCTGCGGCCGCGGTCTCTCCGCCGCCACCGCCACCGCCACCGACGTCCATGTTGAGGGCGCTCAACACGCACATGCTCGCGCAGGCCTCGGCGGCCAGCCCGGCCAGCGATGCGCTCAACAGCAAGATCGTGCAGGCCGTGCAGCTCAGCAATGCCGAGACCATGGCCTACGCGCCGTCGCAGATCGTGGTCGGCTCGAACATGCTGATCAGCCAGGCCTCGGGCCTGATTGCGCAATCGGCGGCGGTGTACTTCGACGGCGTCAGCAAGATGGCCTTGGCCAGCCAGGGCGTGCTGCTCAAGCAGATGACCGAGAACCTAGCCGAGAACAAGATGGAGCAGGCCGCCGAGGATGCGCTGGGCGTGCTGGCCACCGACGTGCTGGTCGGGGCCGCCGCAGCGGTGGCGGCTGCTGCCGGCGCGCTGGAGGCCGAGTCCGCCGGCTTCGCCATCGACAAGATCGACCAGAGCATCGCCAAGTACGCGGACCTGATGCGCGGCCGCAAGTCCGCGTCCACGTAGGCCGCTCGCACCACCGGTTTCACCACACGCACAGGGGAGCACCATGCAAGACAACCAAGCATCCGATTTCGCCACGCTGCGCCAGTTCGCCGAGAAGTGGCTGGGCCGTCCACTGGTCGGCGCCGAGGAGGAGCAACTGCGGCGCTTCGCGTCGGAAACGTCCGCACCGCCGGCAGTGCCTGCCGCCGAAACAGTCGGCACTTCGCCGTCGCTGATCGATGCCGAGCGCGAGCGCGTGAAAGGCTTGATCCAGCAGATGCAGCAGACGATGCAGAACAGCCGGGGCGCGCTGAACGGCGCCACCGCGGCCAGCGAAGCGGCGGTGCTGAAGGCAATCCAGTCGGCCGACTCGCTGGGCCAGTTGCGGCCGAACCAGTTGCGGCCGCCGCAGAGCGGCGAGGGCGGCAGCAACCAATTGGTGATGTCGCAGATCGCCGATCGCCTCGCCAATCTCGTGCAGGCCGAAGTGCGCGCGTGCTTCGAGCGTGAGTTCGGCAGCCTGGCCCAGCAGATGCAGGCGGTGGTGGAGGCAGCGCGTGCGCAGGGACTCATCGCGGCCGAGTCGGCCGCACCGGCCGCGGCGCCGCAAGCGCCATCGCCGCCTCCGGCTGCCTGAGCCGTTCCGCTGCACGGCGTCGCCTTCGCGTATCCCACGCGGAGGCGTGCGCCGTGTGCGCGTGTCTGCTGCGCACGAACGTATGCGTGTCGCGTGGCGCGTGTCACATACGTCGGCTGTGCCGTGCGGCGTATGCCAGGCCCTGGCGCCACGTCCCGGCAGCGAACGCAGCTGCGCACCATCGGTGATGCAGTCGGTGTCATGTCGCCCGGACATCGTCCGTTCGCCTGCGGTACGGGTGAATCGCACTGCATGGCGGCGGAGGCAGCGAGGCGGCCTGCGCCGCAGTGGTTGCAACACGCATCGGTCGAGGTCGCGGCGTATCGCGGTCGGTGTTCCCGCGTCGCGCGCGCATCGCAACGACGCCGGCGAGACAAACGCCGCACCGGGTTTCACAGGTTCTGCACTGTCCCGTTTTCAGAGATCGTACGGCGTGGGCCGTACCCCAACCAGGAGCGAACACATGGCATTTCCCACCGCGGTCAACGACCAGATCACCGATGCGGTCACCCAGTCCAACGTGAAGGTCATCGGCGAGGCGCCGGCCTTTGCGATGGCGTCGATCTACCAGAGCATGGCGCACTCGACCGGCATCCTGTTCGAGAACGCCGTCTCCGCGCAGCAGCAGCAGAACACCCTGGCGCAGGCCGCGGCCAACCAGGGCGTCATGCAGATCTACAGCCTCGACTCCACCGCCGCCGCCGGCGCCACCGAGAAGGTCGCGCAGACCGGCGTGTCCGACAACCTCACCAGCCTGCTGACCGTGCTCAACGCGTTCAAGCAGTCGTAAGCCACGCGCGCTAACGCCGCCGCCAGGCGGCGCTAGCCATGCAACTCCCTTCCTAACGAGGACCGTTCCATGGCCTATCCCACCGCAGTCAACAACCAGATCACCGACGCCGTCACCCAGTCCAACGTCAAGGTCATCGGCGAAGCGCCGGCGTTCGCGATGGGCTCGATCTACCAGAGCCTGGCGCACTCCAGCGGCATCCTGTACGAGAACGCGGTCGCCGCGCAGCAGCAGCAGAACACGCTGGCGCAGGCGGCGAACAACCAGGGCGTCATGCAGGTGTACAGCCTGGACACCACCGCGGCCGCGGGCGCGTCGGAGAAGATCGCCCAGACCGGCGTGTCGGACAACCTGACCAGCCTGCTCACCGTGCTGCAGGCGTTCCAGGGTTCCCCCTACAGCAAGGGCTAAGCCCGCAAGGCACGACGTCACGCGGCTGCGTGGCGCCGTCCGGCTGGACGCGTCGCTCCGGTCCCGACACGGGCCGGAGCGACGCCATCACCACGCGGCCATTGCCGCCCTTTGATGACCCACTGCACTCGAACGGCACGCGCCTTGGCTGCCTGCCGCGACAGGGTGCGTTCGAGGCCCTGGCGCCACGCCCCCTGCGCCCAGGGAAGGGGAACTATGGACCTTCCTGCAATCGCCGATTTGCAGCGTGCCGACCGCATCCTGCCGGCCGACGCCAGCGACGCCCCGCCCGCGGATGCGGCCGGTGCGCGCCATCGCCCGTTGCTGGAGCGCTCGGCCGTGTTCCAGGGCATGCCGGCGTCGGCGCTCGATTACCTGCTCGCGCACGCCAGCGAATGCGCCCTGGATTCGGGAAGCGTGCTGTTCTTCAAGCACGATCCCAGCAGTTTCGTCGGGGTGGTGGTGCAGGGGCGCCTGTACAAGGTGCTGTACGGACCCGATGGGCAGGAGTTGATCGTCGGGACCATCGAGCCGGGCGGGCTGGTCGACGAACAGGCCTTGCTGGAACAGCATGGACGCAGCTTCACCGCCATCGCCTTCGGCCCGAGTTGCGTGCTGAAACTCGCGCGCCGCCATTTCGCCGCGCTGATGACGGTGCCGCTGTTCCAGCAGCGGATCGATGCGCTGCTGCGTCTGCGCCTGCGGCAGACCCTGGACAGCCTGGAAAGCATCTGCCTGCACCGCCTGGAAGTGCGCCTGGCGCGCTACGTGCTGCATCAACTCGAACTGCAGGCGCCGCATGCGGGCGGCGGCGATACGGTCGCGCTCCCGCCGAACCAGAGCATCCTGGCGGCGATGCTCAACGCCAGCCGCTCCAAACTCAATGCGCAACTGCAGCGCTGGGTCCGCAGCGGCCTGGTCAGCCGACGCCGCCACCTGTTGCGCGTCCACGACCTCGGCGCGCTGTATGCCAAGGCCAGCCTGCAGGGCGCGGCGGCGATGTCGGTGTCGGACGGCGAGGACACGCCGGCGCGTGCCGCCTGTCCGCCGTGGACCGATCGCCGCGCCGACTGAGGCTGCTACTCAACTGATGAGGGATCGAACGCCTGCCGCGCGTTCGCCGCACGCGCCGTGTGGGATCGCAACGCAGTCCTGACCTGAGCGGCTTGCGGTCATGCGATACCAACGGCACCGACACCAGTGCTCGACCCGTTCCCGAGGAGCGCTTACGCGACCATCAGCTCGCCACTGTCTCGCCACGCACGCAGTCCGGTGCCGCGGCCGGTGCGCGCGACGGTTCGCTGCTGCGATACGCCTCGCCCCATTCGCGCAGGCTGATCAGCACCGGCGCAAGGGAGTGGCCCAGCGGCGTCAGCGCATATTCGACCTTGGGCGGCACCTGCGGATAGACGTGGCGCACGATGACGCCGTCCTCCTCGAGCTCGCGCAACTGCAGGGTCAGCATGCGCTGCGTGGCGTTGGGCACCAGGCGCGTCAGTTCCATGAAGCGCTTCTTGCCGGAGAGCAGGTGGAACAGGATCACCGGCTTCCACACCCCGCCGATCACCGAAAGCGTGACTTCGACCGCGCAGCCGCTCTTGCCATCCAGACGTTTCAGACGCATGGTCGTTGTACCTACAAAATTGATAGTACCTGCGAAAATTGTACGTTCTTGCGATGCAGGAAGTGCATCCCGACAATGCCTGCAACGCGGTTTCGCTGCAACTGACGCGGCGCTGCCCCTCGCCACTTTCCCCCAAGGATGTCTTGCCCATGAAAGCCATCACCCTGCGCCAGCCCGCTGGCTTCGAGAACCTCCGCCTCGTCGATCTGCCCGATCCCGGCCAGCCGGGCCCCGGCGAACTCCGCGTGCGCGTGCATGCCAGCTCGCTCAACTTCCACGATCTGGGCGTCGTGACCGGCCGCATGCCCAGCGCCGACGGCCGCATCCCCATGTCCGACGGCGCCGGCGTGGTCGAGGCGGTGGGCGAGGGCGTGGACGAGTTCGCCGTAGGCGACGCGGTCGTCTCGACCTTCTTCCCGACCTGGCTGGATGGCGGCCCGACCATCGCCGATTTCGCCACCGTGCCCGGCGACGGCGTCGACGGCTATGCACGCGAATACGTCGTTCGTCCCGCGCACTGGTTCACGCACGCCCCGCGCGGCTACAGCCACGCCGAAGCGGCGACGCTGACGACCGCGGGGCTCACCGCGTGGCGCGCACTGGTGGTGGACGCGCGGCTGAAGGCCGGCGACACCGTGCTGGTGCTCGGCACGGGCGGCGTGTCGATCTTCGCCCTGCAGTTCGCCAAGCACATGGGCGCCACCGTCATCGCCACCTCGTCCTCCGACGAAAAGCTCGCGCGTGCGCAGGCGCTGGGCGCCGATTTCACCATCAACTACCGCCGCGACACCGACTGGGCGGCCAAGGTGCTCGACTACACCAACGGCCGCGGCGTCGACGTGGTGATCGAAGTGGGCGGACCGGACACGCTGGGCCAGTCCATCCGCGCCTGCCGCATCGGCGGCCACATCGCCCTGATCGGCGTGCTGACCGGCATTGCCGGCCAGGTGCCGACCGTGGCGCTGATGCAACGCCACCAGACCCTGCAGGGCCTGATCGTCGGCAGCCGCAGCCACCAGCGCGACATGGTCCGCGCCCTCGACGCGACCGGCATCAAGCCGGTGGTCGACCAGACGTTTGCGCTGGCAGATATCGCCGATGCGTTTGCGCACCAGGCGGCGGGGAAGCATTTCGGGAAGCTGTGCTTGTCGATCTGACGCGGCTAACAAACCTACTGCGCAGTCATCTGGTGACTGCGCGCCATGTTCTTGCCATTTCTGCTGCGGGAGCGCCATCGCGTAAGTGTCGCCACGAAACGGCGTCGGCTGGGCCTGCTTGGCTAGTCGCCCCCCACAAAGTAGACCATGCGCCAGCCTTGGTCCGTCTTGGAGAATCCTGCGCGGTAGTCGATACCGGCGTGCGTCGGGCATTGAATCAGGTTCTTGTCGACATACCCGCAGGCGTGCGCCGTGAGCCGGGCAAGCGTGCGCAACTCGGATGGCGACGTGCGCCAGCTCTGGATGGCCTGGTCGGCATCGCCGTCCCCACCGAAGCTCCAGACGAATTCCTGCACCATGAGCCCGCGAAGGGACTGCAGATCGCGGTGCGCCGCGGCCCGATGCACGGCGGCGATGACCGCGCTCGCGTTCTTCGGGAGCTTGGGATGCGGCGTACCGGCGAGAGCGCCGATCGGCGACAGCAGGGCGAAGCAGAGGGCGGCTTTCAGGATCGTCATGGGAGTCGCGCCGTGTGTCGTCATGGTTTCGCGAGCGCAGCGCCGCACTTCCGGCATTCCGTGCGCGCCTGCCGATGGCCTTGTGGCGCGTTGAGCGCCGCACAGGCGTCGCAGAAGCGCGTCAAGTGAATGCTCTGCCAGAGGCCGTAGCCCACGACGGCGGCCGCAAACACGAGAAACAGGGGCGGGGCGCCGGTCGCCCAGAAGAAGACCAGCATCAGTCCATTCGTCGCGATGCTGCCAACAATGAGGACTCGTCGCTTCAGGGGCGCATTCTTGTTGAAGGTGAAGAACGCCAGCGCCACAAGCCCGATCGCGGCCCAGAAGCCGAAGAGGTAGGGATAGAGGTCGTTCAACTGTTGGGGCGTGAGGTGCATGGATGTCCTGTCCGGATGTAGATGTGCTGGTCGGAGTCTAGGGCCTGGGGAAATCAGGTGCGCGACAGTATGCGGTGCGATGTCCTGGTGTCATCGCTTGGAAGCTGTAGGCCCGGGCGCGCAATCAGGTGCCAACGACTAACGGAAGCGACTAACGGGGTCAGGTTCACTCATCGAATGAGTTTGATTCTTTGCGCGGGTGGCATGCGGGCCCCATGCATGCCAATCACCGAATCTTGGCTTGGACCTTGTGTTTCATTAAGGAAGTCAACCTGACCCCGTTACTCCGTTACTTGGAGCTTCCCTAACGTCTGAGTCAAACCGCGCCGCGCGGCGTCGTTAGGCATCAAACTCATCCATCAGAGGGGCGGGGCGTGGGCCACGGTAGTCAGTGCCCGAAATAGGCACAGCACGCCATCCGACGAAGGCGCCAAGCGTCACGTGCTGAAGTTGAGCGACACATCCTAGGATGGTGCTAGGCTCGTCTGTGTCGTACAGAAACACCAGCATCCCGTCATGGGCATCGATGGCAGCTAGCTTGTCCCGATCCAGTGCGTAGTAGCTCCTATCTCCGTTGCCCGCCCAGCCGCAGGCATTGAAGTCGCACCAGACGAACGGCATGTGCTGAGTTGGTAACTGACCTTCCATTTAGTGCCTAACTCCTAGAACAGGGGCAGAGTGTACTTCCCTGCTTAGGATCAGGAGGTACGATGGAATGGCTCGTTCTCAGTGACCCTGTGGTGCCTAGTGGAAGGCCGCGTCATTCCTTGCCTGCCACGCTCACCACCAGTTCGCCGTCGCGCACCTGCACGCGCAGCGTACTGCCGATGGTGAAGCCGAGTTCTTCCATCCAGCGGCCGCCCAGGCGCAGCGCGGGCGTGCGCTTGCCGTTGGCGGAGTGGCCGCAGCCGACGGTGCACTGCTGTGGCGGGCGTGGGCGGCGGGGCGGTCGCGAGGCGCGTGCAAGATCGGCGGCGTTGGCGGCGGCGACCTGTTCGGGCGTCAGCATGGGGATGAGCGACGACTCGACGATCGTCCACTGCGGGCAGTGGCGATGCTTGTGCGACTTGCGCTTGCAGGGAGCGGTGGGGCAGGGTGACGGTTGACGCATGACACAGCCTCCTTGGCAGACAGGAACCCGCGCCGAACGGCGACGGGATGTCGGGAGGTTAGAAACCGCACACAGCCGGCGGGCTTATTTCCCCGAAGGGTGTTGTATTCGCCGCCCTCCCGACGCAGACAGCGCGTCGGAGTGTGCCTGCGAGCAGGCACAAAAAACCCACCGGTTGACGGAGGTGGGTGCCGCTGTGTGAGGAGTTTCTACGCTCCTTGGAGGGGATGGTGCTACTGGTTTTTGGGGATGTCAACTGGTTTGGGGTGAAGAGCAATGACACTTTCTAAGTAAACCTGACCCGGTTATCTCGTGCAACTCTAGCTTTCACCTGCAGTGACAATGTGTCTCGCGCGCTCGTAGAGTTCGTCGAAAGTAACAATCTCCGGCTGGTGTAGATTGCGCCGATAGAGCTCAAAGGAGCGAAGCTTTGCCTCGTTGACGCCATGATCCTCTACAAACTCGCCTAAGCTACCCACGACAACGAACGATTTAGGCGAGAAGTTGAACGCTTCCTCAGCCGTGGGAAATCCCTTCTTGTCTGGCAGGGGTAGCTTGCCAAAAATTGTTTCCGACGCATAGGAAACAGTGCCTTGTATTTGAGCGACGGCGCCGGATAGATGCTGTGATGGCGACCAGCAGCCATTACGATATTGGGTTTCAAGTAGTCGGGTCTTGTGTGTCTTGATTTCGACGAAGCACAGCGTTGAAGCGATTGCTCGGCTTCTCAGAAGAGCATCTACACGTTTTCCGGGTTGCCCGATCCGATAGCCGTGGACAACCTGTTCAAGCTTTCGCTCATTTAGCTCGGATGAATATATGTAACTCAAGCCGTAGCCAAATATCCATGAATTAGCTTCGAAGAACTGCTGCCATAGAGCCTCGTCCTTGCATCTTTTTCGTCGCTTTAAGTCTTCAAAGTATTCGTCATTTTCAAGCAAGTTGGCAAATACTTCTAGTTGTCTCTTCCGATAGCCAATTGCTATCAAGTCGCTCTTGGTGACGGAGTTGCGCAGAGCTTCGGCAATTAGTTCCTCATTGTTGGTAACGAGTTGCTTAGCTTGCTGCGAAGTAAGTGCTATCTTTCGTAACTCTTCGTCGGTTATATTTACTGCACTACCATTTTTAAAATTAATCGATTGAATGTTGGCTAAGAACTCACAAAATCGGCCGATCTCTTCATCGACAAAAGAGAAGCCTACGCCGTATGGCATGCCAGTTTCTGAGTCAAACTTTTGGATCGTTAGGACAAAGACGCCACGATTATCCTCCAAAAATTTTGCTTTGATACACGTCTTCGCATCCGGCTTTGCGCGGATTACAGTTTCGCCTCGCTCTTTCGCATAATCATAGCCGTCAATTGACGGCAGGACCTTAGACGCAATTCGAATTCTGACGTTCTTGTCGCCGAATGCGGGCAGCGACGGACTGATGTAGGTCTTGCCTGGCTTCGGATTTTGGTAGTTGTCCATGGTCAAGGCAAAAGGGTCGGTCTCACTTATCGGTTAAGTTGGATGTTTTAAACAGGCTGTAATTCCCGGCTGATGCGTAACTTAGCCTAGGCTTGGGCCGTGCGGTGTGTCAGGTTCACTTTGAAAGTCAATCTGATCCCGTTCTTGGGGTATTAGGCGGCGCCCTGTTCACGTACCGCGTTCAATTCATCTTTCAAAGGAACTATGGGTGAATAGAGTCTGTGAAAGGCTTTTCCGATGGCGCCGGAAAAAAGTTCGAGGGTCGGTCGTCTTAATCCACTCTGCAAGATATGAGTAACAGCTATGCCGGGGTAGGGGTCAATATAGTAGATCCTCTGTATTCCAAGTTGATATGCCTTCTTTGAACAGAGCTCGCACGGAGCAGCTGTAGTGAACAGAAATCCGCCTTCAAGCGTTGCGCTATGATGTCTAGCAGCTTGCAAAAACGCATTTTCTTCGGCATGTAAGGAACGAGTATGAACTTGATTCCTTTCGCTTTTAAGAGAGTTGTACTCTGATTTGAAGCAGAAAGGTATATGCCTCCCGCACGCTGTAAGCGCATCGTACCCCTTACTGGAAATCGTTAGGTGTTCTTTGAAGTCTTGGCTGACTTCGTATTCACTGTAGGCCCGCAGGTCTTGAGCAGTCAATAGATCAGTCCGACTGCGAAGGTTGCACGGAACTTGGCCAAGTGCGACGTCATTCCATCCCAATGATCGTATTGAGAAATCTGGCCCTGTTACTACCGCGCCAACTTGTCGCGATATGCAGCCTGAGTTTAGCTTGGCTGTATAAGCAACTTGCATACAGCGCTCAACGTGGCTTGGTGTGACGATTCCAGGGCGCCGAATAAGACTTACGAATTTCAGAACCTGCCAAGCCAATTCGCTGAATTGATCGGCAGCACTTTTTGCATCAGGATTGCTTACATATAGATCCGCATGCTGTAAACAACCCTGAATATCCTGAACGGTGAAAAACTCAGGCTCATTCAGGTCGTGAGGCTCATACTCAATTTTGTCTAGTTTTTCAATTTCTTCATCGGAAAATTTAAGTTTTCTCAGTCGGCTTCTTCTTTGTTCATTCGGGGCGGAAACGGCCATCAAGAAGAATGCCGCATAGCGATCCTGGAAAAAGATGGCTTCTAGTGGATTCCTAATTGCGTCAATGACAATGAATGTTTCTTTTCCTGCTGCCTTTTGGCAGCGACGCATGATTTTCAGCACGCTATTTATTTTTTGAGCTAGCGTGAAAAACTTTCCATTGATCAATGTGCTATTGAATGGGCTGCCAGATAGTCGGATATTTGTGCCAACTCGCTGATAGAGGCGCACAAAATCACTTTCGCCGAGTTCATTTCTTATTTGATCGGCCAGTGATGGAAGTTTTGTTGCATAAAAATTAATGGCTGATTCTGCTTTTTCTTTCTGGTCTGGGGCGGTTAGTTCCACCTTTCTTGAATCTAAGGTTGCGTCAGATATTTCCTCTGCGAAATCTTTAAAATCCGTATGCACTGAAAATATTCCATTTAAAACATCTCCCATCCTGTTTGTCTTGGATTCGCTTATGTCGAGCTCTTTTTCACTGTAGGATTTCAAGTCCTCGATGTTCTCTGCCAGCAAGAGGGTAATGATGCTTCGGACTTGGATCAGTGAGAAGGGCTTCCAGTTTTTTGTTATCCAATTGCCTATGATTCTGCGCTTCCTCTTCTCGTTATCGAGATCATCCGAGCCGATGTTAAGAGAGTGTTTAGGGTTCTTGTCACAGAGAATTTTAGCAACAGTGCTGCAGCCACTTCCGGTTCTTCCAGTCAACCCTATCACAACGAAGTCTTCTTCGCGGCCGTAGAGCTTGTCAACGGCAGATGCTAAATATTTCGAATTGGAAGATTTCATGGATTCCCCGTATAAGATGTGTGGCGCAACTGCGTTTGACTAAATTTAGATGGGAATGGAGGGCAAGGTTGCTTGGGTCATGCTTTTTGCGGCAGCAGGATTTTCTGTTGCCTGCATATAAATCCACTATCGATAATGCTCTTGTCTAGCCCCTTGCCATACCCCGGTTGTTCTTGCGCAAGATCGACGCTATCACTTGTTGACGTGCGTCACAAGTTAAAGGCCGCTCGGCGAACCGCCGGCGGCCTTAATTTGTAGACAAGTTGTTTGATTCCGCGCCATCCGGATTTACCGGACGGCACGCTTCTTGGAGAAGTCAGTTACTGGGCGTACTCCAAACCTGTCCCGTAACTCCCCGCACGCTCGCATCAGGCGCACTATCCAAATCAAACACAATCACACTATTCCCGCCCTTCTGCTGCCAAGGCGCCGGAAAATACAAAGCCCGCTGCGGCCCGATTTTCCAGTGCCTTCCCAGGTTATGGCCGTTTGCCCAGGCGAAGCCTTTGCCGAAGGCCTGCATGTCCAGGAACGTATCGGCAGGCGTGCCGATCTTCACCGTGCCTCGGTGGAAGGCGGGGCCGTCGACCTTGGCGGTGGTCCAGCCGGTGAGCTTGCTCGGGTCGTCCATCGGCAGGGGGAAGGTCTGCCAGCCGGTGAGTTGCTTGCCGTCGAGCAGCACGGGGTCGACCAGGCCGGCGTGGCCGTCGGGGAGGTGGGCGCCGTAGTTGATGCGGCCGGTGTTCTCCACCAGCACGTCGAGGGTGTGGGGGCCGGCGGGGATGTCCACGTCCACCGCCACTTGCTGCAGGCGGCGCTCGGCGCTGCCGGCCAGTGTCCGGTCGACGTAGACGCGGGCGTAGTCGCGTACCTCGCCCAGGTACAGGCTGCCCTTGCGCGGGCCGGTGACGGTGGTGCGGTAGAGGATGTAGCCGTAGGCCTGGCCGTAGCGCTCCATCGGCTGCGGGGTGTCGGTGGTGGCGGCCGGGGCGGGCAGGTTGTCCCAGAGCGAGGCAGATTCGCGCAGCGGCGTGGCGGGGAGTTCGGCGAAGCGGATCGGCTTGGGCAGGGTCGGCGGGGCGATGCCGGTGACGCGCTGGATGGCGTCGCGGAACAGGGTGAACTTGGGGGTGGGGCGGCCGGCTTCGTCGAGCACGGCGTCGTAGTCGTAGCTGGTGGTCTGCGGGGCGTAGTGGTCGCTGGGGTTCTTCTGGAAGTTGGCGCCATTCATGAACCCGAAACTGGTGCCGCCGACGAACATGTAGAGGTTCGCGGAGTGGCCCTGGCGCAGGATCCATTCGAATTCGCTGGCCTGCTTGGTGGCATCGGTGGCCGCGTGCTTCTCGCCCCATTGGTCGAACCAGCCGGCCCAGTATTCGCCGACCATCTGCGGTTGCCCGGGGCGGAACTTGGCCAGGGTCGCGAAGGCGTTCTTGGCGTCGCCGGGGGCGAAGTTCACCACGGCCAGGGTGTCGGGCAGGGTGCCGTTGGCGAGCACGTCGGGGCCGTCGGCGGTGAACAGCAGGGCCTTGTCGAAGCCGGCCTGCACGAACATGGCGCGGTTGCGGCGCATGTAGGCGTGGTCGTCGCCGTAGGAGCCGTATTCGTTCTCCACCTGCACGGCGACGATCGGGCCGCCGTTGCCGTTGAGCCGCGGTTTGACCTGGGCGGCGAGCGCGTCGAGGTAGGCCTGGCTGGCGGCGAGGAAGCGCGGATCCTGGCTGCGCACGCGCATGCCGGGTTCGGCAAACAGCCAGGCGGGATAGCCGCCGGCTTCCCATTCGGCGCACACGTACGGGCCGGGGCGCAGGATCACGTTGAGGCCTTGCGCGGCGGCTTCGTCGACGAAGGCGGCGATGTCGTTGTTGCCGCTGAAGTCGAACTGGCCCGGCCGCGGTTCCACCAGGTTCCAGAACACGTAGGTCTCCACCGTGTTCAGGCCCATCGCGCGCGCCTTCTGCAGGCGGTCCTTCCAGTAGGCGCGGGGAATGCGCTGGAAGTGGATGGCGCCGGAAATGACCTGGTACGGCTTGCCGTCGCGGATGAAGTGATCGCCCTGGGTGGCGAAGGCGGGCCAGGCGGTGGCGCTGTCGGCAGCGCGCACGTGGATGGCGGGCAGGGCGAACGCCAGGGCGAGGGCAAGGGCGGCGAGGGTCTTACGCGGCATGGGGGATTCTCAAAAAAAGCGATGCGATTGCGACAGTAGGACGACCGGAGCGCGCGCCAAATTGCATCGGGTCACGCACAGGCGCGGATGTGGGGAACCACCAATCCCGATTCCCCAATCCCCATTCCCGGCCGTCAGCTAAACGACGGCGGCAGATCGTCCTTGCCCGCACCGAACGCGGTGTTGGGCTTGGGCCCCATCTCCAGTTCCAGCGTGCCGCCGGCGGCGAGGTCGGCGTGGCGCAGCCAGCTGCGGGTGTAGGGCTTGCCGTTCCAGCGGGCGCTCTGGATGTAGACGTTGGCCGCGCTGTTGCCGTGGGCGACGATGCGCAGGGTGCGGCCGTTGCCCACGTCCAGTTCGGCGCGCTTGAACAGCGGGCTGCCCAGCACATAGTTGGCGCTGACCGGGTCCACCGCATACAGGCCCAGTGCGCTGAGCACGAACCAGGCGCTCATTTGCCCGCAGTCCTCGTTGCCGGACAGGCCGTTGCGCGCGTCGTGGTATTGCTCGCGCAGCAGCCGCCGCACCATCGCCTGGGTCTTGTACGGCTGCCCGGCGTAGGCGTAGAGATAGGCGACGTGGTGGCTGGGTTCGTTGCCGTGCGCGTACTGGCCGACCATGCCGTCGATGTCCGGCGGCGCGTCCGCCGGCAGTTCGGAGCTGGTGGTGAACAGTTCGTCGAGCTTGGCGACGAAGTTGTCGCGGCCGCCGAACAGGTCCATGTAGCCGTACAGGTCGTGCTGGTTGAGGAAGGTGGCCTGCCAGGCGTTGGACTCGGTGAAGTCGCGCCACTGCGCGCTGTGGCCCATCGCGCGCGGATCGAACGGGGTGGCCCACTGGCCGTCGCTCAGCCGCGGCTGCACGAAGGTGCTCTCGCGGTTGAACACGTTGCGGTACTGGCGCGAGCGTTCGCGCAGGTGCTTGGCATCGTCGTCGGCGCCGACCGCCTGCGCCAGGTGCGCCACCGCCCAGTCGTCGTAGGCGAATTCCAGGGTGCGGCTGACCGATTCGTCGACCTTGTCGCAGGGGATGTAGCCCATCTGCCGGTACAGCGCCAGGCCGTGCACGTCGTCGTCCATCGCGCGCTTGCGCCACGCCGGGTAGGCGGCTTTCCAGTCGATGCCGGTGAAGCCCTTGGCATGCGCCTCGGCCAGCACCACCGCGGAGTGGTAGCCGATCATGCAATCGGTCTCCACGCCCTGCAGCGGCCAGATGCCGACGCCCTGCGGCGATTCGTGGGCGCCGCGCACCAGGCACTGCACCAGGTCGGGCACGCGCTCGGGCTGCACCAGGGTCAGCAAGGGATGCAGGGCGCGGTAGGTGTCCCACAGCGAGTAGGTGCTGTAGTTGTGGTAACCGGCGGGCGCCTGGTGCACCTGCAGGTCCATGCCGCGGTAGCGGCCGTCGGTGTCGCTGAACAGGGTCGGCGCGATCAGGCTGTGGTACAGCGCGGTGTAGAAGATGCGGCGCTGCGCTTCGTCGTCGCTGTCGATGCGCACCCGCCCCAGTTCCTTCTCCCATTCGGCCACGGCGGCGGCGTGCACGCGGGCGAAGTCGAAGTCGGGCAGTTCCGCGTCGAGGTTGGCCAGGGCGTTCTCGGCGCTGACCGCGGAAATGCCGACCTTGACCAGCAGCGGCGCCTGCGCGGCATCGGGGTAGTGCAGGGCCAGTTTCAGCCGGTTGCCGTCGGCGCTGCGCGCGCTCGCGGCCAGCGGTTGGTCGTCGGCATACAGCTGCGCGCTGGCGAACGGCCGCGACAGGCGCATGGCGAAGTAGATGTAGCGGCCCTTGGCCCACTGGTAGACGCGGCGGCCGCCGGTGACGGTCTGCGCGTCGACCAGGCGCAGGCTCGCGTCTTCGACGCGGGCGGGGATCTCCGGCTTGTCCTGCATGCCGTGGCACAGGTCCAGCAGCAGGTGCGCCGGCTTGCCCTTGGGGAAGTGGTAGCGGTGCAGGCCGGCGCGCGCGGTGGCGGTGAGTTCGGCATGCACGCCGCTGTCCTTCAAGCGCACGCGGTAATAGCCGGGCGAGGCGGCTTCGTCTGCGTGGTCGTAGCGCGAGCGGTAGCCGGCCTCGGGGTTCTCGCGCGTGCCGGGCTGCAGCTTCACCTGGCCGGTGGCCGGCACCACCAGAAAATCGAGCATGTCGCCGATGCCGGTGCCGGACAGATGGGTGTGCGAGAAGCCCATGATCGAGCCGTCGTCGGCGTGGTAGCCGGAGCAGGCGTCCCAGTCGGCGTTGTAGGTGTCCGGGCTCAGTTGCACCATGCCGAACGGCAGCGTGGCGCCGGGGAAGGTGTGGCCGTGGCCGCCGGTGCCGATGAACACGTCGACGTTGCGGGTGAGCTCGGCCTTGGCGCGCGCATCGGCCGGCAGCGCGTAGCTGCCGGCGCGTGCCTGCGCCAGGCGCGCGATGCCGCTGCTGCCGAACAGGGCCAGGGCGATGGCGCCCTGCAGGAAACCGCGTCGTGTGGCCATGGTGCTGTCCTCGGGGTGTGCGGCGGTGCGGTGGGGTTTGGTTTTTCTGTAGGAGCGGCTCCAGCCGCGATGGGCGTTACCGGTAAAGCCCGGTCGCGGCTGAAGCCGCTCCTACGACAGCAAATGCGGCTTGCGCTGATGCAGGTCGATGATCAACTCGCCGAACAAGGTGTTGGCCCAGGCGAACCAGGGGCGAGTGAAGGTGCTCGGGTTGTCCTTGTCGAAGGCCTCGTGCATGAAGCCGCTGCCGGCGTCGGTGGTCTTGAGCCACTGCAGGCACTGGCGGATCTGCGCGTCGTCGTCGCTGGCCAGCGCGTACTGCATCAGCGACATCGGCCAGATCGTGCCGAGGCCGCTGTGCGGGCTGCCCACGCCCTCGGCGGCGCGGCCGCGATAGAAGTACGGGTTGCGCTCGCTCCAGGCCAGTTGCCGGGTGCGCAGGAACACGGGGTCGCGGCGATCGCAGCAGCCCAGGTAGGCCAGGCTCAGCAGGCCGGGCGCGTTGGCGTCGTCGATGAACAACTGGTTGCCGTAGCCGTCCACCTCGTAGGCCCAGAACGGCTGGCCGTCGGCATCGCGCATCTGCCCGAACTGGCGGGTGGCGGTCTCGACCTGGTCGGCCAGGGCGCGGCATTCGCCGGCGAAGGCGGCGTCGTGGTGCAGCGCCTCGCTTATCGTCGCCAGTTGCCGCAGCGAGGTCACTGCGAACAGGTTGGCGGGGACGAACAGCGGGTACAGGCAGGCGTCGTCAGACGGGCGGAACATCGAGTGGATCATGCCGTTGGGCCGGGTCGGCTGCCCGTAGCCGTCCAGCACCAGGGTTTCGGTGGCCAGCGGCGAGGGCCGCTGGAAACTGTACGGGCCGCGGCCGTGCAGGCGCTGCTGTTCGCGGAAGGTGCGCACCACCACGTGCATGGCCTCGCGCCAGTCGTCGTCGAACGGCGCGGCATCGCCGCTGGCGCGCCAGTACTCGTGCGCCAGGCGGATCGGGTAGCACAGCGAATCCACTTCCCATTTGCGCTCGCCGACGCCGGGCTTCATCTCGGTGATGTCGGCCACCGACCACTTCAGGCGCTGGCTGGTGCCGTCGGGCAGGAACGCGTTGGCGTAGGGATCCAGGCGGATGCAGGCGGCCTGGCGCTGGATCAGCCCATGGAACATGCGCCGCAGCGCCGGGTCGCGCTTGGCCAGCGGCACGTAGGGATGCACCTGCGCGGAGGAGTCGCGCAGCCACATCGCCTCGATGTCGCCGGTGATGACGAAGGTGTCCGGCTTGCCGTTGCGGGTGCCGGTCTCGACGGTGGTGTCGAGGGTGTTGGGGTAGCAGTTCTCGAACAGCCAGGCCAGGCGCGGATCGGCGATGCCCGCCTTGACCGTGCGCAACTGGCGCTCGACCGCAGCGCTGACGAAGCGGCGCTTGCCCGGCGGCGGCCGCTTGCTGGGCAGGGCGTCGGAGGCCGATGCCGCGGCGGCGGCCGGCAGCGCCCCGCTCAGCAGCGCGGCGCCGGCGCTGGCGCCGAGGAAGTGGAGGATGTCGCGGCGGGTGGGCATGGCCTGGGAACGCTCCGTGGAATCGACAAACGCGCCCCGCGCGGGGCCGGCACCGGGGGAGGTGCCGGCCGCGGCCGGGAGGGCAGGTTGATGGTACCTATAACGGACCAATTTGCGACGACCTTACAACGTGTGGCCGTCCGATGCATCCTGCGACTGCACAACCGGCCCGCTCACGGATGGTGATGCGGGCCGTGCCAGTGCATCGGTCCCGAGCACACGCACTCGCCGTCGTCGTCGCCGTTGCCGGCATGGCCGAACAAGGCCTCCAGCAGCCGCCGCGACGGGCTCCACTCGCCGATGGCCGGATGGATCAGCATCGCCTTGCAGGCGTCCAGGTGGCTACCGCTGAGCGCGGCGTCGATGGCGGCGTGCTCGTAGGCCTTCACCGTGCGCACCAGGCCCTGGATCGCCTCGGGCAGCGGCCGTGCCGGCAGCGGGGTGATGCGGTCGCGCTCGATGGTGGAGGAGATCTCCACGATGTCGTCGTCGGCCAGTTCCGGCATGCAGCCCTGGTTGCGTACGTTGACCACGTGCCGGCCCGGCAGCGCACCGGTCAGCGCGCTCATCACGTCCACGGCGATGCGGTGATAGCCGGTGCTGGCGCGGAACGGGTCCGGCTGCGGCGCGAGGTCGTCGGCGAAGGCCGAGCCGGCCTCGGCCTCCAGCCGCATGTACGAGCCGGAGCGCTGCTGCAGGTAGGCGGCGTAGGTCTGCACCGCGCCGCTGCCGTCGCCGGCGTTGAGGCGGCTGCGCAGGTTGGCGATCAGGGTGTGGTTGAGCTGTTCGATCTCGCTGCCGCGGCTGGCGCCGCTGGCGCGCTGGTTCTCCAGGGCGCGACTGCGCTCGTAGTAGAAGTACAGGTACTCGGTGGGGATCAGCCGCAGCGTGCGCAGCATGTCGAAGTCGAACAGCGGCGCCAGGTACAGCTGGCGCAGGATCGCGTCGTCGGCCAGGATGCGGTCGAGCACGTCCTCGCCGCGCACCCGCACCGCGCGGATCCAGCCCAGGTGGTTGAGGCCGACGTACTCGCAGTCCACGTCCGCCGGCGGCTCGCCGAGCGCGCGGGCGATGTTGTGGAACAGCTCCACCGGCGTGTCGCAGATGCCGACCACGCGCGCGCGGGTGTGGCGGCTGATGGCCTGGGTGATCAGCCCGGCCGGGTTGGTGAAGCTGACCAGCCAGGCGTCGGGGCTGAGCCGCTCCACCATCCGCGCCTGCTCGATCGCCACCGGCACCGTGCGCAGCGCCTTGGCGACGCCGCCGGGGCCGGTGGTCTCCTGCCCGGCGTAGCCATGGCGGATGATGGTGTGCTCGTCGGTGGCGCGCTGGCGGATGCCGCCGATGCGGATGCTGTTGAGCACGAAGTGCGCGCCGTCGATCGCCGCTTCCGCCGAACTGGCCGCGTTGACCTGCAGCTCGCCGCCGAACTCGGCGACCACCGCGCGGCCCAGCGCGACCATCAGCGCCAGCCGCTCCTGGTCGGGATCGTAGAGCACGATCTCGCGCGCGCCGAGCGCTTCGGCGGCGTCGTTGACGCCGTACACCACCAGCGGCGCGCGCACACCGCCGCCGCCGATCAGGGCGAGCTTACGGTTGGGAAAGGAACTGCTCATGGAGACTCCTGAGACGTGGGGGATCGGGAAGGCCGTCGAGCGCGCCGAGCGCGGTGCAGCAGGCGGCGCCGCACAGGCAGCCGCGCTGCGCGCAGGCATCGAGGGATAGGTGGTCCAGCAGCGCATCGATGAAGCCGGCATCGAAGGCGTCGCCGGCGCCGGTGGTGTCCTGCACGGCGACCGTGGGTGCGACGACTCGCCGCGCGCCGGCCGCATCCACCACGCAGGCGCCGGCGCCGCCGAGCTTGATCGTGACCTGCGCCAGGCCCAGCGCCTGCGCCCAGGCGGCGCAGGACGCGGCATCGTCGCCCGTGCAACCGGCCAGCGCGGCCTCTTTCTGGTTGGGCAGGAAGTGATCGACCGCGCGGCAGGTGGCGTGGTTGTCCGGATCGGCCAGCCACACCGGGTTGAAGCCCACGTCCAGCGAGGTGCTGCAACCGGCCGCGCGCAACGCTGGCAGCAGCGTGCGCGCCAGCGTCGCCGGCAGCGGCAGCGCGAAGTGCACGTGGCGTGCGGCGCACATCGCCTCCAGCGCGGTCGCACTGCCCAACAGCGGTTCCAGCGCGGCATTGGCGCCGGGATAGGTGAAGAACGAGCGGTCGTCGTGCAGCGACACGCTGGCGGTGACGCCGGTGCCGGCGGGATGGTCGACCAGGCCTTCTGTGCCGACGCCGAACGCGCCCAGGCGCTGCGCGAACCAGGCGCGGTCGCCGGCGCCGATCGCGCCGATCAGCGTGACTGTGCGTCCGAGCCGCGCCAGCCCGCAGGCGGTGTTGACGGTGCCGCCGCCGAGATCGCGATGGTAGTGCCGCGCCATCGCTTCCTCGCCCGGCCCGGGCCAGGTGCTGAAGCCGCTGAAGATGTGGTCGAGGTAGACCTCGCCGACCACTGCGACGTCGTGGGTTTTCATTGCTGGAAGGGCCATGCTGCCTCGCGTTTGGCCTGGATGAGATAGAGCGCGGTGCCCGCGCACAGCGCCAGCACCGCCGCCAGCAGCCGCGGCAGCGGGCTGGTGGCCAGCAGCGCCAGCCAGCCGCAGACGCTGATCAGCAGCGGCCACGGATACAGCGGCATGGCGAAACTGGCGCGGCGCCGCGGCTGCCGCCGCAGCAGCACCACCGCCAGGCATTGCGCCAGGAACTGGAACAGGATCTGGATGATCATCAGCGTGGCGATCAGGTCGTCCAGCGACAGCGGACAGGCCAGCGCCGAGGTGATGCCGACGAACAGCAGCGACACCGTGGGGAAGCGCCCGCGCGGGTGCAGCCGCGCGAACACGCCGAAGAACTGGCCGGACGCCGCCGCGGCATACGGCACCCGCGAATAGCCCAGCAGCACCACCAGCGCCGAGCCCCAACTGGCGAGCACGATCAGCGCCACCGCCACGGTGCCGCCCACCGGGCCGTAGATGGCCTGCATGAAGTCGGCGACCACCGCCTTGGACTGCGCCGCCTGCTGCCACGGCAGCACGCCGAGCAGGGTCACGTTCAAGCCCAGGTACAGCACCGCCACGATCGGGATCGACCACAGCACCGCACGCGGAATCGTGCGGCGCGGCTTGCGGATCTCGCCGCCGAGCATGCACACGTTGTTGTAGCCGCCGTAGTCGTACACCGCGATCAGTGCCACCGCGCCGAAGCCCAGCCAGAAGCCGTGCGGCGAGGCCGGCCGCGCCTGCAGGAAGTCGCGCGCCAGCGCCATGTCGAAATGCAGCGCGCCGCTGAGTACGATCCACACGCAGGCGGCGATCACCACCGCACTGACCAGCAGCGACAGCAACTGCACCGAGCGCACCTGCCGGTACAGCAGCGCGGTGTTGAACAAGCACAGTGCCATGGCGATGCCGGTGAGCGCGGTGTGGCTCAGCCCCGGCATCAGGTAGGCCAGGTATTGTGCGCAGCCGACTGCCGCCGCCGCTACCGACAGCGGCGCGGTCAGCAACGTCTGCCACAGATACAGGAAGCCGAACAGGCGCCCGGCGCGATCGCGGCCATAGGCCTCGCGCAGGTAGTGATAGGGACCGCCCGAGCGCGGAATCGCCGAACCCAGTTCGGCCCACACCAGGCCGTCGCACAGGCACAGCAGCGCGCCGACCACCCAGCCCAGCAGCACCGCCGGCCCGGCCAGCGCCGACAGCGCCAGCGGGATGGTGATGAACGGACCGATCCCGATCATGTTGAGCAGGTTGGCCGACAGCGCGCTCCAGAATCCCAGCGTGCGCGGCGGCGCGCCCTGGTCCGCGGCGGGCGAAGAGGACGCGACGGGGGCGGCGAGCGACGTCATGTGCATGCGCGATCCTGCGGGGAGGGAAGGGAAGCGACGGGCTGCATTGCAGGCGTGGGGACGAGAGCGTCGGCGCAGCGCACCAGGCCCGGTTGCAGGCGATGCAGATCGAGGATCAGCACCTGGTTGGCGCCGGCGCGCAGCCAGGCGCCCGGGCAGTACAGGCATTGCTGCGGGCCGATGTCCCAATAGCGCCCGAGCAGGCGCCCGTTGACCCACAGATAGCCCTTGCGCCAGTCGCGCATGTCCAGGTGCACGTCGCCGGGCTGGTCGAGGGTGAATTCGGTGGCGAAGAACAGACCCGGGCGCTGCGGCGGCGCCTGCAGCGGGCGCAGCGACGGCGTCGGGTCTGCGTCCAGCGCCAGCCCGCGCACTTCCCAGCCATGCAGCTCCTGCCCATCGAGCCGCACCGGACCGAGCAGACCCTTGCGATCGCCCAGCGCCGGGCCGAAGTTGATGTGGCCGAAACTGTCGACCAGCACGTCCAGATCGCGGGTGTCCTTCGCTGCATCGGGCAGGCGCAGCTGCAGCGCGCTGTGCAGGTGCGGATGCCGCACCCGCGACACGTGGTCCACTTCGCGCCCGTCCAGATGCACCACCGCGTAGTCGTGGACCTGCCCCAGGTGCAGCGCCTGGCCCGCGCCGATCCGCCGCCGATACAGCACCAGCCCCTGGTCCTGGCCGAGCAGGCGCTGGTTGTCGATCGGGGAGTCGGTCTGCAGCGCGGGGCCGAGGTTGTCCCACAGCGCGGCTACGGGCTTGGCCTCGATCGCGTCGAAGTGTGCGCGGCGCGGTGCGGCGGGCACCGGTGGCGCGGGCGTGTCGGCCTGCGTGGCGATGATCTTGCGCAGCGCGAAGTACGCCGGTGTGGCGCGGCCGGCCTCGTCGATCGGCGCGCCGTAGTCGTAGCTGGTCAGCGCCGGCTGAAACTGCGAGCCGTCGTCCTCGGCGTTTGCGCCAGCGCTGAGGCCGAAGTTGGTGCCGCCGTGCACTACGTACAGATTGAACGAATAACCGGCGGCGGCGATGCGGCGCAGCAGCGGCGCATAGTCGCGGCGCGCGAACTGCGGCTCGCCCCAATGCGTGAGCCAGCCGGGGTAGCCCTCGGACACCCACACCGGCGCCTGCCCGGCGAAGGCGGTGGCCGCCTGCAGATCGTGCAGATCGGGACCATCGAGCCCTAGCGCTGCGCCTGGCAGCATCGCCTGGCGCCGCCGCAGATCCTTGAGCCCTTCGGCCAGCGAGAACGGCCCCTCGACCCCATGCGCCCGCCACAGCGCGGCCAGCGCCTGCAGATAGCCGACGTCGCTGCCATGCATCGCGTATTCGTTCTCGATCTGCAGCATCAGCACCGGCCCACCGGCACTAGCCATCAACGGCGCGATGCGTGGCGCGATCGCCCCGATGTAGCGCTCCACCGCCGTCATGTACCGCGCATCGTGGCGATCGCGCAGACGGATGTTCGCCTCGCGCAGCAGATACGGCGGCAACCCGCCCAGCGTCCACTCCGCGCACACATACGGACCCGGGCGCAGATACACCCACAGCCCTTCCTGCTGGCACAGCCGGACGAAGCCGACGAAATCGCGCTCGCCGCTGTCCAGATCGAACTGTCCCGGCGCCGTTTCCAGCGCATTCCACATCAGATACAGCGCGATGGTGTTCAACCCCATCGCCTTGGCCATGCGGATGCGATGCAGCCAATCCGCTTTCGCGATCCGCAGCGGATGCAGTTCCCCGCTGCGGATCTGCCATGGTTGCCCGTCAAGCGTGAAGCGGCCCTGTTCGAAACCGAAGGTGTGTGGTTTGCCATCAGGGATGGGAGCTAGCCTTGGTGCAGCTGCGCGCAACACCGGCATCGCGGCCAACCCCAATGGCGCCAGCAACCCGAACCGGCAGAAGGCGCGGCGTTTCATTGCAGGCTCCAACAGGATTTTTGCTGTTGCTGTTGCTGCTTCAGGTGTTGCTGTTGCTCTTCAGCTTTTGCCTTTCCCGGGTCCCCTCCGCAGCGGCGGAGCTGGCTGGCAAAACCCCCCGTAGGGGGGCGGCGCACAAGGATGTGCGCCGTTTTCGGCCGGGGCAGGGCTCGCCGGGAAAAGGCGAAGCACTGCTTCGCCCCGGCGGGCGGGCTGGCGCCGTGAGGCGACTGCCCCGGACTTGGCTGCGAAGCAGACAAGCCCCGTCCGAAAATCCCGTCAGCGGAGCGGACCCGCGTAGCGGGCGCGAAGGCGGGGTGTGCTTGATCAGCCATTCGGCTGCTGTAAAGCGGCTTCTTTTGGTTACTTTTCTTTGCACAAGCAAAGAAAAGTGACTCGCCGCCAGGCGAAAGCTTTTGCTTTTTATAGCTAACCCAGGCGATACCGGTAAAGCCCGTCGGGACTGGAGTCCCTCCCACAAGAAGCGTTTTTCCAGCTGAGTCGGGAAAGCCCGTCGCGGCTGAAGCCGCTCCTACGACAGCCGAAGCGCGCGCTGCTTGAGTGGATCCCTGATGCAGCCTGATCCAGGCCGCACCGGTAAAGCCCGTCAGGACTGAAGTCCCTCCCACAAAAAGCGTTGTTCCAGCCGAATCGGGAAAGCCTGTCGCGGCTGAAGCCGCTCCTACGACAAGCGGGGTGCGCGCTGCGCGAGCGGGCTGCCGATGCAGCTTGCTCCAGGCCGCACCAGGAAAGCCCGTCGGGACTGAAGTCCCTCCCACAAAAAGCGTGGCCAAAGCGAAGTCGATAAGGCCCGTCGGGACTGAAGAAGCTCCCGCAGAGACCCTGGCACCGCTCCGCCATGGCATCCCAGTGCGCACGCCGCCGCGCCCTAGAACGCGTACTTGACGGTCAACAACGTCATCATGCCGGCATCCACGATGTCCGACACCGCCAGATTGTGCCGGCCCACATGCCCCCAGTAACTGTATTCCTTGGTGAGATTGGAGATCGACAGATCCACATTCACCCCGTTGTCGAACCGATAGCCCGCATGCAGATCCACCCGCCGCGTCGGCCGCGCCCACAGATCGTCCCACGGCGCGTTCTGGTGCAGGAAATCGTAGTTCAGCAGATACGAACTGCTGAAGTGATAGCTCAGGTTCACCGAGAACTTCGAACGCTCGTAGAACAGCTCCAGATTGGCCATCGCATTCGGCGCCGACTGCATCTGCTCGTCTTCGAAGCCGACCATGCCCAGATCCGCGTGCGCATGCTGGCGCGTGGCGTTGGCGCTGACGCCCAGCCCGTCGAACGGCGCCGGCAGATCCTGGAAGCGCTGCCGCGCGCTGACTTCCACACCGTAGACGCGGCCGTCGCCGCCGTTGGTCGGCATCTGGTAGAACACCGTGCCGCTGCCGCTGGTGCCGGAATTGGCCTGGCCGGAACCGGCGTCGTAGATGTAGTGGTGCAGGCGCTTGTAGAAGCCGGCCACCGAGAAGAACCCGCCATGGTCGGTTGCCCACTCGCCGGACAGATCCAGGTTGGTCGAGGTGATCGCCTTCAGGTCCGGGTTGCCCTGGGTGATGGTGGTGATGCCGTTGGAGATGTTGATCTGGGTGCCGCCGCCCAACTGCACGAACGCCGGCCGCGTATAGCTGGTCCACAGCGCCGCGCGGTAGGTGGTGGCGCTGTCCGGGCGCCAGGTCAGGAACACGCTCGGCAGCGGCTGGTCGTAGTGCGTGCTGTTGGCGGCGAAGTAGCCCACCTGCTGGTTACCGTCGCTGTCGGTGGGCGTGGTCCAGAAGGTGTTGTGGATGCTGGTGTGCTCGAAGCGCACGCCCGGCACCACCTCCAGGCTGCCGAAGGAGAAGGTCGCCATCGCGTAGGCGGCGCTGACCGCCTCGGTACCGCGCATGGTGTTGCAGTTGTAGTTGTTGACGTAGAACGCGCTGCCGCAGGTGTCCAGGTCGTCGTCGGTGAGGTGGTTGGCGATGACCTGCGCCACCGCGCCTTCGCTGACCCGCGGCGTGGCCCAGTGGTACTTGCCCGGGAAGATCGCCGCGTAGCCGCCGTTGAAGATGCCCAGGTCGCCCAGCGTGCTGGTGTCGGGCACCGGGCCGGTCCACCAGTCGCGGTTGCTGTAGTGGCGGCTGCTCTTGCTGTACTTCACGCCGAACTGCAGCGCGGTCAGCGCACCGTCGGCGAAGTCGTAGCGCGCGTCGAACTTGGCGCCGCCCTTCTTCTGCCCGGAGTAGATCTTGGTCGATTCGCCGTAGCTGCTGGCGTACAGCGAGGGGATGTTGTTGACCTGCGCCAGCAGCGCCGGGGTTAGCTGCGGATAGGGGAAGGCGCCGCTGCCGTACTGCATGAGGCTGCTGCCGGAGTAGGCGAAGTTGGCCTGGCTGAACTTGTCCTCGCGCCCGTCGATCTCGATGTGGTCGGGGCGGTCATTGTCGCCGAAGCTGTAGAACAGGTTCGGCGACAGCGTCCAGTTGCCGACGGTCTTACGCGCGCCCACCTGGAAGGTGGCCAGGTCGGCGATTTCCGGGTTGGTCTCGTACCAGAAGCGCGCGGCGATGCGGTTGATGTTGGGCGAATACACGCCCGGCGTGGCGCTCGGCACGAAGCTGACGTCCTGCGGCAGCAACTGCACGAAGGTGGTGCCCTGGTCGGTCTTGGCGTAGGCGTAGGTGGCGCGCGCGTACAGGGACAGGGTCTCGTCCACGTTCCAGTCGAAGGCGGCATTGCCGCCGTAGCGGCGCTCCCAGCCGGCGACCACGCCGACGTTCATGCCGGTGCTGGTCAGATTGTCCTGCGGTGCGTAACCGGCGGCGTTGCTGCCGTCGGCGTTGGCGTGCAGGAATTTCCAGGAGCCGTCGTTGAGCGCGCTGGTGGCCGCGGCCACCTCGCTGTTGGTCGAGGTGCGGTAGTCGTAGTAGGCGCTGGCGTAGAAGCCGAATTGCTGCTCGTCGCCGAACTTGTGCTGGAACTCGCCGGCCAGGCCGCCACCGAGGCCGTCGCCGCCGTAGTCGCGGGCGCGGCTCTCGACGCGGCCGCTGACGGTGACGCTGCCGCTGGTGGTGTCCTTGTAGTCGTAGGCGGTGGGCGTGCGGAAATCCAGGGTGCCGCCGATGGCGTCGCCGTCCATGTCGGCGGTGGAGGTCTTGTTGGCGACGATGGTCTGCAGGCCCGAGGGCGGCAGCAGGCTCAGCTGCACGCTACGGCTGTACGGCATGCCCTGGGCGACGGTGACGCCGTCGATCAGGTTGACGTTGTATTCGGAGGGCAGGCCACGCACCGAGGCGAACATGCCTTCGCCGCGCGCGGCGCCGTCGACACCGCCGAAGTAGCCCGAGCCGCTGTAGGTGATGTTGATGCCGGCGATCAGGCCCAGCGCCTCGGCGACGTTGTGCACGGCGGTGTGTTCGAGGTCGTTGGCCGAGAGCACGTCCACCGTGTTCGAGGAATTCATCTTCAGCGTGCTGGCGTCGTAGCGGTTGGCCGCCACGCTGATGGTCTGCAACTGCTTGGCCTCGTCCAGCGCGATCGACACCGTGGCGGCGCCGCTGTCGGCGACCTGCACGGTGGTTTCCGGGGCGCTGAAGCCGGGGTAGTCCAGTTGCAGCGCGTACTGCCCGGCCGGCACGTCGGCGATGACGAAGCGGCCCTGCGCGTCGGTGACGGCGCTGAGTGCGGTACCGGCGATGGCGACCTTGGCGTGCGCGGCGGGCTTGCCGCTGCTGCGCTCCTTGAGTTCGCCCTGCACGGTGCCGGCCAGCGCAGGTGCGGTGGCGGCGAGGCCGGTGATGGCCAGAATGGCGGCGCACAGCGCCTTGCGCTTGCAATGGGGATGGGTTGCCACGTGACACCTCGCTGATCGTGATCGGTGCGGGCACGCGCCGAAGGCGACGCGCCGCTGCGTTCCTGGATGGCAGACACGGTGGACGGAAGACGCGCGCGCTCGAACCGCACGCCGGGCGGTGTGCGAACAGGACAGAGCGAGCGGCGACCGACGCGAGGCGTCTGCCGGCTGGGCGGACCGTTAGATGGCGATCAGTGGCGTGGCGGCGAGTAGCCGGCGATGCACTTGGAGCGCGAACGCAGCGCGCTCAGCTTGTAGCGACGGGTCATGCGCAGCGGCCCCCATGCGTGCCCGCGCGGAACGCGGACGACAGGCAGGGCGCCGGAGTTCCGGCGAGGCATCGATCCTGGCTGCGACGACTGCATGACATGGCACATCACCCCTGGAACTGCCCTGGAAAACGCCGCAAGTGCTGCGGCGTTCGGCGCGTCTGGCATCGTCGGCGCGTGGCACCGACGTGTTATCGATACCTCTGTCCCGGAAGACTGTCAATAGGTCGTGAAAAATAAATTAGCAGGGCGCTGAAACGCAGGGAGTTGGAGCCCGGCGGTGGGAGCGCGCCGGGCCGTTACGCTGCACCGCCGCATGCGCTGGCGCATTTTGTAGACAGGGGCCGCGGGCGGCGGCCCCCGTCGCTCACTTCGGCAGGGCCATGCGTCCGCTGATCGAGAACGCGGCGTCCTCGCCGGGCGCGCCGGTACCGGGCTGGCCGCCGCCGACGAACAGGCGGTAGTCGCCGGCCTCGACCGCGCGCTGGCCGCTGCGGTCGACGTCGCTGAGCTGGCGCGCATCCAATGCGAAGCTCAGCGTGCGCGCCTCGCCCGGTTGCAGGTGCACGCGCTGGAAGCCGACCAGGCTGCGCAGCGGCGACTGCGCGCGCTGCGGGTACTGCAGGTAGACCTGCACCACCTCGTCGCCGGCGCGCGCGCCGGTATTGCGCACGGTGGTGCTCACCTGCAGCGGCTGGCCGGCCTGCAGCGTCGCGGCCGACAGTTGCGGTGCGTCGTAGGCGAACTGGGTGTAGCTCAGCCCGTAGCCGAACGGGAACAGCGGCTCGCCCTTGAAGTAGCGGTAGGTGCGGCCCTTCATGTCGTAGCTGACGTAGGGCGGCAGGTCCTTGGTCGAGCGATAGAAGGTCACCGGCAGGCGGCCGCCGGGGTTGATGTCGCCGGCCAGCGCCTGGGCGATGGCGGTGCCGCCGGACTGGCCCGGATACCACGCAGCGATGATCGCGTCGGCATGCTGCTTGGCCCAGTTCAACGCCACCGCGCTGCCGCTCATCAGCACCACCACCAGCGGCTTGCCGCTGGCCTTGGCCCGTTCCAGCAAGGCCTGCTGCGCCGCCGGCAGGGCCAGGTCGTTGCGGTCGCCGCCGTCGAAACCGGGCACGTCGATGCGCAGTTCCTCGCCTTCCACGTCCGGCGACAGGCCGACGAAGGCCACCACCGCGTCGGCCTGCGCCACCGCACGTTCGGCCTCGGCCAGCTGCAGCGCCGGCGGCGCCAGCCACTCCAGGCGCAGCCCCTGGTCCTGGCCGCGGTGCTCCAGCTCCAGGCGGACGCGGCGCGGTTGCGCGTCGTCGAAATGCAGCACGGCCTCGACGTTGCGGCCGTCGGCGTTGTGCATGCCGGCCGGCAGGTGCTTGTCCTCGGCGTTGCCGGCGATCACCAACTGGTCGTCGACGTACAGGCGCACCGGGTCGTGGCCGGTGCAGTCGAAGCAGCGCGCCACCCGCACCGCCAGGGTGTAGTCGCCAGGGCCGGGCGGCAGCAGTTCGCCGCTCCAGCGCACCGAGTAGCGGTCCTTGTCCACGCCCTTGGCCGGGGCCACGTGGTCCCAGTTGAAGCCGACCACGCGGTCCTGGCGCTGCACGCGCGGCGTGCCGGCCAGGTCCAGGTTGTCGAAGTACTCGCCGCGCAGCCCGGGCTTGCCGTCGCTGCGCAGCGCGGTCTCGGGGATCATGCCGGGCACGCCGGCGGCCAGCGGCGCGCCCTGCGCATAGGTGACCTGGGCGGCGCCGAAGCGCGTGCGCAGGCCCTGCAGCGGCGTCACCGGTTGCACGGAGGTGCCCTGGTAGTTGGCTTCCAGCGCGGCCAGCGCATCGGCGTTGGGGCCGAGCACGGCCAGGCGCAGGCCCGGGCGCAGCGGCAGGGTGGCGTTGGCGTTCTTCAGCAGCACCAGCGATTGCTGCGCGGCCTGCAGCGCCAGCGCGCGGTGCGCGGCGCTGTCGATGTCCTTGGCGCCCAGCCGCGCATACGGATCCTTGCGCCGCGGCTGCAGTTCGCCGAGCCGGTAGCGCGCGGCGAACAGGCGCACCAGCGAGCGGTCGAGCAAGGCTTCGTCGGCTTCGCCGCGGTCGAAGGCGATGCCGAGGTCGCGGTAGGCGGTGCCGCAGTTCAGATCGTGCCCGGCCTTGAGCGCGGCCGCAGACGAGCCGGCGTTGTCGGGGCGGTAGTAGTGGAACTGGGTCATGTCGTCGATCGCATCGCAATCGGACACGACGAAGCCCTTGAAGCCCCAGTCGCCGCGCACGCGGCCGTTGATCAGCCAGTCGGCGGCGCAGGCCGGCGTGCCGTGTAGCGAGTTATACGCGCACATCACCGAGCCGGCCTGGCCGTCGACGATGGCGGCGCGGAACGCCGGCGAGTAGGTCGCCTCGAAATCGTGCGGCGACACGTCCACGTCGAAACCGTGGCGGCCCGGTTCCGGCCCGCTGTGCACGGCCAGGTGCTTGGGCGTGGCGATGGTGCGCGGATGCGCCAAATCGTCGCCCTGCAGGCCGTGGATGAAGCCGACCGCCAGCCGCCCGGTGAGGTAGGGATCCTCGCCGTAGGTCTCCATGCCGCGGCCCCAGCGTGGGTCGCGGAAGATGTTGATGTTGGGCGACCAGATGGTCAGCCCGGCGTAGCGCGGGTGATCCTTGCCGGGGCCACCGGCGAGGTTGAACTTGGCCCGCGCCTCGGTGGAGGTGACGGTGCCGACGTCGTGCAGTAGTTCGGCGTTCCAGGTCGCGGCCAGGCCGATCGCCTGTGGGAACACCGTGGCCTCGCCGTTGCGGGCGATGCCGTGCAGGCCCTCGCTCCACCATTCGTAGGCGGGCACGCCCAGGCGCGGGATCGCCGGCGCAGCGTTCATCGCCTGCGCGATCTTCTCGGCGCGGGTCATCTTCGCCACCAGCGCGGCGGCGCGGTCTTCCGCGTCGTCGGCATGGGCGAGCGGGGCGGCGAGCAGGCCGATCGCGCACAGCGCCTGTGCCAGCGGCTGTAGGAGCGGCTTCAGCCGCGACCGAGTCACTCCCGGTACCGTCGTCGCGCCCATCACTTCGCCTCCGCCGGCTCGGCCGGCGCACCGGCCAGGGTCCCGCCCAGGTCGCGCACCTGCAGCGCCGCGCGCACCTGCTCCAGCGTCGCGCTGCTGTGCACGCGCACGGTCAGCGGCTCGCCCGGCAGCAGGTCGAAGGCGTTGTCGGACAGGGTCACGTCGAGGTCGCCGAAGCTCAGCCACACCTGCGCCGCAAGCGTGGCACTGCTCAGGGTCAGCGCGTAGCCGTCGCCGTCGGCGCGCAGGTCGCTGCGGATGTCGGCCTGCGGCCACTGCAGGCGCTTGGCCGCGTCGAAGTACACCAGGGTGCGCGACAGCACGCGCTCGCCGTCGAGCAGCTCGAACACCGCCACGCTGCGGCGTGGATCGGCGCGGCGCAGCAACTGCGCATCGCTGAAGCTGCCCACGCGCACGCTGGACAGCGGCGCCAGGGTCACCGGCTTCTCGGTCTTGCTCAGCACTTTGCCGGACAGGTCCATCACCCGCATGCGCCAGCGCGCGGCCAGCGGCGTGGTGCGGTCGGAAACCAGCGACACGGTGGTCTGGCCCTTGTCGTCGCGCAGTGCGGCGATCAGTTCCGGCGCATAGAAGCGGCGCGCATGGTACTGCAGCGCCTTCCAGCGGCCGAAGTAGTCCACGCTCGACCACGAAGCGCCGGGCCATACGTCGTTGAGCTGCCAGTACAGCGAGCCCATCGCCTGCGGCCGCGACGCGCGCAGGTGTTCGGCGGCCAGGGTGATGCCCTCGGCCTGCATGATCTGGCTCAGGTAGACGAAGCTGGCGAAGTCCTTGGGTTCGCCGAACGCACGGCGGATGTACAGCAGCAGGCGCTGGTTGCCGTTGCCCTTGTCGAACTTCTGGTGCGCGCGCATCACCGGCGATTCCGGCTTCAGGTCGCCGGGTTCGGCGAAGGCGCGGATCGTGCGCAGTTCCGGGAACGACTGCAGGCCGTATTCGGACATGAAGCGCGGGGTCACGTTGAGATATTCGGTGACCGGCAGCGCCGGGCCGCCCCAGACCTTCCAGTAGTGCATGTCGCCGTCGTCGGGCTGGTCGGCGGCGCCGTCGAAATCGGTGCCCGGCGAGGTCGCCCAGTACGGGGTGTCGCTGTCGTACTTCTGCACCGCCTCGCGCAGCACCGTGCCGAACAGCGTGGTCATGCCGCGGACGATGCGCTCGCGCTCTTCCGGGTCGATCGACTGCTTGAACTTGACCCGGTCGCCCCAGTTCTCCCAGCCGGTCTGCACTTCGTTGTTGCCGCACCAGATGACGATGCTGGGGTGATCGCCGAGGCGCCGCACCTGCTCCTCGGCCTCGGCGCGGGTGTTCTCGCGGAAGGCGACGTCGTAGGGCGGGATCGCGCCGCCGAACATGAAGTCCTGCCAGATCATGATGCCCAGGCGGTCGGCGTCCTCGTAGAAGCTGTCCGGCTGGTAGTGGCCGCCGCCCCACATGCGCAGCATGTTCATGTTGGCCTCGCGCGCGGACTGCAGGAAGCCGCGCATGCGCGCGGCGTCGACGCGGGTGGGGAAACTGTCGAACGGAATCAGGTTGGCGCCCTTGGCGAACACCGGGATGCCGTTGACCACCAGGGCGAAGCTCTTGCCCCATTGGTCCTTCTCGCGGCGCAGCTCGACGCTGCGCAGGCCGGTGACGCGCTGCGCCTCGAAGCGCTCGCCCGCGGCATCGCGCAGGTGCGCCTTGAACGTGTACAGGTCCTGGCGGCCGTAGCCGGCCGGGAACCAGCGCTGCGGCTTGGCGATGCGCACCGGCACGGTCAGGGTGTTGGCGCCCGGGTCGACGACCGCGCGCTGGCTGAACTGGCCCACGCGCTGGCCGTCGGGGCCGAGCACCTCCAGGTCCAGTTGCACCTCGCCGCTGCGGCCGGCCTGCACCTGCAGCTGTGCCAGCAATTGCGCCGCGTCGGCGTCGACGCGCTGCTGGGCGATGCGCAGGCCGTCCACGCGCAGGTCGTCCCAGGCCTCCAGGCGCACGCCCTGCCAGATGCCGGCGGTGACGATGCGCGGGCCCCAGTCCCAGCCGAAGTTGTAAGGCGCCTTGCGCACGTAGGTGGAGCTGTGCCGTGCCACCGGCTCGTCGCCGAACGCCGAATCGTAGGCGCCGGGCAGCGCGTAGGGCTGCTTGGACAGCCACGGCTGGATCTTCTTGATCGGCGAGGCGATGCGCACTTCCAGCACGTTGTCGCCGCGCTTGAGCAGCGGTTTGGCGTCGACCCGCCACTGCCGGAACATGTTGTCGGCGGCGAGCAGCTTCTTGCCGTTGAGATAGACCTCGGCGAAGGTGTCCAGCCCGTCGAACACCAGTTCCAGGTGCGGGCGCGCCAGCAGGGCCGCGTCGACCTGGAACCGGGTCTGGTACTGCCAGTCGCTCAAACCCGCCCACTGGATCTGCGCTTCGTTGTCGCGATAGAACGGATCCGGCACCACCCCGGCGGCGATCAGGTCGGTCTGCACCGTGCCCGGCACCTGCGCCGGCAGCCATTGCGCCGCCTTCGGGTGCGCCTTGGCATTGGCGTCGCCCGGCGCCAGCCGCACCTGCCAGCCCTGTTGCAGCGACAGCGTCGTCGGCGCCGCCGCCTGGCCCAGCGCCGGCAAGGCCAGCGCCAGCAGCAACCCGAGGCGGGCAGGAAGGCGCGTGCGCGACGCGGAACGGGGGCGGCGGGGCGGCTGGGTCATGCGAGGGTCTCCGTGGTCAGTGCGCGGCGGCGGGGGGCGCCTGCGCCGCGGTGTCGATCAGATGGACGGCGCCGATGGCGTAGTACGGCCCGGCGATGGGCGCGGTGGAGCGCAGGCACAGGTCGTGCACGCCGGTCTGCCTGGGCAGCCGCGCTTCCAGTGCGAACTGGTCGCCCAGGGTCTTGCCGGCCGGCAGCGGCAGCCGCGCCAGCAGCTTGCCCTTGCAGTCGCCCAGCCGCACTTCGAACTCGCCGCGCGCGCTGTGCGCCGGGTAGCGCTTGACCTTGGCCTGGTCGTGCGCCAGCCCGTAGTTGCGCGCCAGGCGGGCGGCGTCGATGCGGATGCGGTCGATGCCGTCCAGGCGCGCGTCGGCGTAGCGCCAGCAACTGGTGAACAGGTCGATGTTGAACACCGGCGTGTCCCGCTCCGCCAGGTCCGGCAGCAGCGGCACGCGCAGGCCCAGCTCGCCGCCTTCGCACGAGGCCAGGCCCTGGGTGTCGCGGCTGAGCAGGTTGGCGCGGTCGAGGATGCGGCTGCGCGGCGCGGCCAGCAGGCGGCCGTCGTCGGCGTAGGTGGCCGCGCGCACGGTCACCGGCAGGGTCACCGCGAACGGCGCGGTGTAGCGCGGCGAGTCGGCCTTGGGCTCGCTGCCGTCGGTGGTGTAGCGGAAATTGCCGAACTTGGCCTGGTTGCCCAGCACCACGGTGGCCTGGCCGCTGTCCAGCGCGGCGTTGTCGCCGCCCTGCACGGCGATGTCCGGGGCGAAGGCGCCGTCGCCGTAGGCGATACCTTGCAGGCGGTAGCGGTCCAGCTGCGCCGGCATGCGCTGCAGGAAGCCGTTCCAGTCGCGCGCGGCCATCGGCGACCAGCCGGCCTCGGCGACCGCGCTCAACCGCGGGAACAGCGCATGGTCGATATGCCAGGTGGAGGGGATGTACTCGCTCCACAGCGCCGCCTGCACGCCGAGCACGTGCTTGCTCTCCTCGGCGCTGAGCGCCGCCGGCACCGGGTCGAAGCCATAGACCTTCTGCAGCGGCAGCGTCGCCAGGCGGCCGTTGGGCTCGTCGTTGCGCGCGCTCTGCAGGTTGTCCAGGTACATCCAGCCGGCCGGCGCCAGCACCACGTCGTGGCCCTGCTTGGCGGCGGCGACCGCGCCGTCCACGCCGCGCCAGGACATCACCGAGGCGCTGGCCGGCAACCCGCCTTCCAGGATCTCGTCCCAGCCGATCAGGCGCCGCTGGTGCTGGGTGAGGTAGTCGGCCAGTTGCTGGTTGAACCAGCCCTGCAGCGCATGCGCGTCCTTGATGCCGAGCTTGCGCATCTGCGCGCGCACCGCCGGCGAGCGTTCCCACTGGTCCTTGACCGCTTCGTCGCCGCCGATGTGGATGTACGGCGAGGGGAACAGCTGCAGCACTTCATCCAGCACACCGCGGATGAAGGTCATGCTCTTGTCGTTGGTGTTGAACAGGTAGGGATTGACGCCCCAGTCCACCGACACCTTGGGCCGCTGCCGAGTCACCCCGACCAGTTCCGGATACGCCGCCACCGCCGCCTGGGCGTGCCCGGGCATGTCCAGCTCCGGCACGATGGTGATGTGGCGTTCGGCGGCGTAGGCCACCAGGTCGCGGATCTGGTCCTGGGTGTAGAAGCCGCCGTAGCGATCGGGCAGGCCGTGGGTGCCCGCGCCGGGCGGGGTGCGCCAGGCGCCGATCTCGGTGAGCTTGGGATAGCGCTTGATCTCGATGCGCCAGCCCTGGTCGTCGGTCAGATGCAGGTGCAGCACGTTGAGCTTGTGCTGGGCCATGGCGTCGAGCAGGCGCTTGACCGTGTCCGGGCCATGGAAGTGCCGCGCCACGTCGAGCAGCACGCCGCGCCAGCCGAAGCGCGGCCAGTCGCGGATGTGCACCTGCGGCACGTCCACCTCGCCCTTGCCGGCGTCGGGGGTCATCAACTGCCAGGCGCTGATCGCGCCGTAGAACAGGCCGCGCTCCTCGCGCGCCTGGATCAGCATGGTGCGCGGGTCCACGTCCAGTGTGTAGCCCTCGGCCTGCGCGACCTCGGTATTGGGATTGAGCTGCAGGCGGATGCTGCCGTCGGCGGGGATGGTCTCCGCTCGCACCTCCAGCGACAGGCCGCGGGTCTTGCTCAGCAATTGCGACAGTTGCTGCGCCACGCGCTGCGCGCCGGCGTCGTCGAGAGGCACCGACAGCACGGCGCCGGTGCCGATGGTCAGGGTGCCGCCGTCGCGCTCGGCCTTGGCCGGCGCCGGGATCAGCGGCAGCGGCGTCTTGTCGTCGTCGTCATCGTGTTTCGGGGCCGGCGGCGGCGCTGCGGCAGGCTTGGCCGCGGGCGTCGGTGCCGGCGGCGGAGCGCGGTCGCAGCCGCCGAGCAGGCCGCCACAGGCGAGCAGGGACAACCCCAGCCAGGCGTTGCGGGAGGCCGCCGCGATGCGCGCGGCGGCGGGCATCGGGCGGTGCGGCAATCGGGGGTGTGCACCCACTGCAGTCATCGGTCTACCTCAAGCGATCGAGATGCATATCGTAGAGGCTGCGGGGTCGCCTGAGGTGAGCGCGGCGCGTTCGCCGCGCGCCGCATGCCTCCTGTGTCGCATCGCGATCGTGCGGCCGCTCAGCGCGCCGCGGTCGGCAGTTCGTCCCAGACCTTGGGATCTTCGGCGCCCAGCACCCAGCAGCTGAAGCCTTCCAGGCCGTACTGCTTGGTCAGTTCGTAGCGGGCGCGGAAGCTGCGCGCATCCGGACGGAACACCCATTCGCGCATGTCGTCGCGATAGAAGTAGAACCACGATTCCTGCTCCACCGGGTCCCATTGCACGGTGGCGTTCTGCTCCACTGCCAGCGGGAACGACTCGTCGGCGTCGATGTAGTCGGCGGTGATGTTGGAGGCTTCGGTGCCGTCGGGCTTGACCGGATTGCCGGTGTACCAGCGGTAGCCATAGGTGGCGATGCCCAGCGACAGCTTGTCCTTCGGCACCTGGGTCAGCGCGTAGTCCAGGTGCTTCTTCATCCACACCATGCCGTCCACCGGGCCGGGCGTGGTCCAGCGGGTGTGCTGGTCGTAGGTCATCAGGCTGATCAGGTCGGCCGAGGCGCTCAGCGCCTTGAGGTCGTAGGCGCCGCGCCAGTACTCCCACATCCACTTGGCGAACGCGCCGCCTTCGGCATAGCCGGGCGCGTTCGGCACCACCGCCACCGACAGCTTGAAGCCGGCCTTGTGCAGCGCCTCGGCGGTCTGCTTGACCATCAGCGAGTAGGCGTCGCGGTCGGTCCAGGCGATGCTCTCGAAATCGAACTGGAAGCCGTAGTAGCCGTGCTTGCGGCCGTGGATCAGCAGCGCCTGGATCATGCGCTGCTTGGCGTCCTCGTCGTGCAGCAGCTTGTGGAAGCCCTCGCGCCCGGCGGTCATCGACAGGATCGGCATCACCCGCAGCTTGTGCTGCTTGGCGATCTCGTACAGGTACATGTTCGGGGTGCCGTTGACCAGGCCGCTCTGGTCAACGCCGTACCAGGTCGGCACCACCACGTCGATCTTGTCGACGTGCGCCAGGAACGAATTGGTCGATTTCTGCGTGTTCATCAGATAGAACAGCGCGGTCGGGTTCTTGGCCATGGCCGGCCCGCAGGCCAGGGCGAGGGCGAACAGCAGCCCTGCGAAACGCTTCATCATCGGGAGGGATCCGTTGGCGGAGTGGGGGAGGTCAGGTCGATGCGGAACACGTAGGCGTGATCGCCTGCCGGCTTGGCCGGCAGGCGCAGGT
The DNA here is from genome assembly GCF_056725205.1 of Xanthomonas sp. NCPPB 3174. NCBI lineage: Bacteria > Pseudomonadati > Pseudomonadota > Gammaproteobacteria > Lysobacterales > Lysobacteraceae > Xanthomonas > Xanthomonas sp. NCPPB 3174. The sequence goes on from NZ_CM161517.1 coordinate 1,492,390, forward strand.
GCAAGCCGTCGGCACGCTGCTCGAACGGCACCGGCTTGCCGCTGGCGAGCAGGGTGACGCCGCGCACGCCATCGGCCGGTTTCAGTGAGCGGATCAGCGCCTGGCCATCGGCCGGCCAGCCCAGCTCGATCGCATACAGCGCGCCGTGGCCGGTGGTGAAGCGGAAATCCTCGGGCGTGTACGGCTTGGTCTTGGTGTCCTGGAAGGTGCCGCCGACCACCTCCGTCGGGCCTTCGCCGTAGGTGCGCCACGGCGTGCTGTCGTAGATCGCCTCGCCGTTGGTCTTGAGCCACTTGCCGATCGACAGCAGGATCGCGCGTTCGGTGTCCGGGATCGAACCATCGGCGCGCGGGCCGATGTTGAGCATCAGGTTGCCGTTCTTGCTGACCACGTCCACCAGCATGTGGATGATGAAGGTCGGGGTCTTGTAGGTGTCGTTCTCGACATAGCCCCACGAGGCGTTGCTGACCGAGGTGTCGGTCTGCCAGTGCGTGGGATGGATGCCGGTGAGCTGGCCACGCTCGATATCGAGCGTGCCCGCACCCTCGGGTAAGGCGCCGAGCTTGTAGTTCACCACCACGCCGCCCTTGGCCGCGCCGTGGTTGTAGTAGTACGAGAGCATCGTCGGCAGGGTGCCGCGGAAGGTCGGGTGCGCGATCCACCAGTCGAAATAGATCAGGTCCGGGTCGTAGCGGTCTATCAGTTCGGTGGTGCGCGCCAGCCAGTCGTCCAGCCAGGCCTGCGACACCGGGGTCCAGTCGTTGGTGACGTCGGCGTCGTCCTTGCCCGGAAGGCGCACCTGCGCCGGGCCGTACAGGCCGGCGTAGCGCGGGTCGTTGACGTCCGAGTCGAACTGGCGGCCGCCGTCGAAGAACCAGTCGTGCTCGGCGCGGTGCGAGGACAGGCCGAAATGCAGGCCCTGCGCGCGGATCGCCTTGGATAGCTCGCCGATCACGTCGCGCTTGGGACCCATCTTCACCGCGGTCCAGTCCGACAGCTGCGAGTCGTACATCGCGAAGCCGTCGTGGTGTTCGGCCACCGGCACCACGTAGCGTGCGCCAGCGTCGCGGAACAGCGCGGCCCAGGCCTGCGGATCGAACTTGGGCGCGGTGAACAGCGGGATCAGGTCCTTGTAGCCGAAACGCGACTGCGGACCGTAGGTCTCGCGGTGGTGCAGGTAATCCTTGCTGCCCTGCTGATACATGTTGCGCGAATACCACTCGTTGCCGAAGGCCGGCACCGAGAACACGCCCCAATGGATGAAGATGCCGAACTTGGCGTTGTCGTACCAGGACGGCGAGCGGTACTGCTTGAGCGAGGTCCAGTCGGGCCGGAACGGACCGCCGCGCGCGCCATCGTTGGCTTCGCGCACCAGTCGCGCGCGTTCGGGCGCGTACTTGGCGGTGGCCTGCAGCCACTGCTGGTCGATCTGTTCCGGACTGAGGGTGGTGGCGGTGGGCGCTGTCGGCGACGGCGCGTCCGCGGCGCCGGCGGGCAGGGCCGTCAGCGCGAGCATGAGGGCCAGTGCGCTGGCCAGGGTCTGGCGTGCGGCTCCGGCGTGGCGGGATCGGTCCGCACGGGGGCGGGTCTCGGTCGTCATGGAACGGCACTCCTTTGTTGCAGGAAACGATGCCGGCGCCGCCGCGCCGTACACGAAAAAGCGCGCCACCGTGGAGGGACGGTGGCGCGCCGGTGCTACATCAGAACTTGAAGTTCAGCTGCGCCTGGTAGCCGCGGCCGTTCTTGTACATGCCGATCGGCGCGTACTTGACCTCGTTGTACCAGTAGTAGGTCGAGTCGAGCAGGTTGGTCGCGCTGAAGCTCACGCTCATCCAGTCGTTGACCTCGTACGAGGCGGTCAGGTCCAACTGCTTGTACTCGTCGGTGAACACCTGCGAGTTCAGGCGGCCGACCTGGGTGAAGTACTTGGAACGGTAGCTGTAGTTCAGGCGCACCATCCACGGACCGTTTTCCCAGTAGGGGATCACGTTGTAGGTGTTCTTCGACAGGTACGGCAGGTTCAGGCCGGTGCTGGCGTCGGCGGTGGCGTAGGTGTAGTTCGCCTGCAGACCGAAGCCGTAGCCGAAGGCCTGCTGGTAGTTCAGCGAGGCGCCCTTGACCTTGGCGTCGGACACGTTCATCGGCCGGGTCACGCTGTACGGCTGATTGAAGATGTTCTTCTGCGGATCGCTCAGGATCTCGGTCGTCGTATTCGAGACGATGTAAGAGCTGATGTCGCGGTAGAACACTTCAGCGGACAGCATGCTGGACGGCGCGAAATACCACTCGGCAGCCAAATCGTAGTTGGTGGATTCATAGGGCTTCAGATCCGGGTTGCCACCGCTCGCGGTCAAGTTGGAGCCGTTGCTGTTGATCTGGAAGGAGCCGGCCAGGTCGCCGTAGCGCGGACGTGCGATGACCTTGGCGACCGAGAAACGCAGCACCTTATCTTCGTCCAGATCGTACGCAATGTTGAAGCTCGGCAGCGGCTTGTAGTACTGCTTGGAGACCTGGATCGGAGTGTAGGTGGTCACGTCGTTTGTATTGGTATTGCTCTGCCAATACGAGGACTTGTCCTTGGTGTCCACATAGCGAACACCCAGGTTGCCGCGCCACTTGCCCGACTCGAAGTTCAACTGCGCATACAGATCGCTGGTGATCTCCTTGACGTTGAATTCCTGGCCGTACTTCTCTTCATAGGCGCCCTGCGGGAGGCCCTTCAGATAGTTTAGGACCGAGTTCAAATTGGCGGTCGACCAATTGACCAGGTCGCCGCTGGCACCCAGGCCGTCATAAAGTCCGTTCGGCGTGGTGCCAGGATTGAAGGCGGTGAGCAGCACGTCCTGGTTGGCAAACAGCGAGTTGCCGCGGGACTGCTGGCCGTTGTCGTGGTTGATGTACTTGTAGCCGACCTGCAGCTTGTTCAGCGGGCCCCAGTCCAGGTCGCGCGCTGCGTCGAACTGGAAGTACTTTTCCTTGTCCTTGGTGGTGGTGTATTCGACGCCACCCGCCTGCTGGCCAGTCTTCAGGCCCCAGTTCGAGGCGCTGTTGTTGTCATAATTGACGCCGGTGTGGCTGCCGTCGTAATTGAAGTTGTAGCCGCCGTCCTGCAGCAGGAACTTCATCAGGTACTCGGGGTTCTTGCCGCCGGTGGCCTCGGTGGTGCCGGCCTGGGTGGTGAATACCCACTTGTCGCCATAGAAGTCGTGGCGCAGGTTCAGGCTCTTGGTGGTGACGGTGCTTTCGCGGTAGTTGGTGTCCAGCTGCGCATACGGCTGGTTGCCGTTGCCGGCGCCGTCGGTGACCGTGGCCTGGGTGATGTAGCCGTTCTGCACCGTGGCGCTGGTGATCTTGTCCTGGTCGCCGCAGCCCGGGCAGACGTAGCGCGATTCGCTGAAGTTGTTGTACTTGCCCTTGATGTAGAGGCCGGTCAGGTTGAACTCGTTCTGATCGTTCGGCTTCCACTGCAGCGCGCCCTGCAGGCCGTTGCGCTCGCGGGTCTGCTGGAAGAAGGAACTGTTGATGCCCACCGGGATCTTGGCGGTCGCGACGTTACCACCGTCGCCGGAGATGCTGGCGGTCGGCGGGATGTTGGCGCCGGTGTTGTAGCCGAAGAACTCGATGCCAGCGCGCGACAGGTCTTCCTTGTCGTGGGTGGCGGAGATCAATGCACCGAAGGTCTCGTCGTCGTTCTTCCAGCTCCACAGCGCCGAGCCGCGCGGATTGCCTTCTTCCGAACGGTCGTTGTAGTTGTAGCCGATCGAACCGCGGATGGTGTTCTTCGGCAGGTCCAGCGGCTTGCGGGTGTGCACGATCACGGTGCCGCCGATCGAGCCTTCGTCGATACGCGCTTCCGGAGTCTTGTAGACCTCCATCAGGCCGATGATTTCCGGCGACAGCAGGGTGTAGTTGAAGGTGCGGCCGCTGGTGTCGGTCGGGTTGCCGCCCCAGTCGCCCGAGGCGATGGTCTGGCCATTGAGCAGCACGCGGTTCAGCGCCGGGTCGGTGCCGTTGATGCTGACCTTCTCGCCCTCGCCGAACTGGCGGTCCACGCTGATGCCCGGCAGGTGCGCCAGCGACTCGGCGGCGTTGGTGTCCGGGAACTTGCCGATGTCCTCGGCGCTAATCGCATCGACGATGGAGTTGGCCGAGCGCTTCACCGACTGGCTCTTCTCCAGCGACGCGCGGTAGCCGGTGACGGTGATGGCGTCCAGCTGCTGGACGTTCTTGGAATCCGCGCTGGCGGAAGCGGGCGCTTCCTGCGCGGCGGCGTTACCGGACAGGTACAGCGCGGCCATGATGCTGATGGCTAGGGTAGTGGTGCGGCTATTCATTGGCTAAACCTCTGGGTGAGTACTTGGGCATGAGGTGCCAACCGATGTTCCGGTGTGCTGGCCGCTGCCCGGCCTTGTGGATGGCGCCGCGCCTGGTGGCGCTGCGCGGATCGCATCTCGATGCGCGTCGTCCGGTCGCTGACGCGGAAGTTAGCCAACCGGCGGCATCGAGGGCGCCGGTCCTTCCTGTGTTCCTGCAGGTAACAACCAAGTCCAGCAATACAGCAGTGCACCTTGTGGCCTGATCCGCACGCCGCTGCGTTCGGGCCCGGCTTGGGGCGTGGTCTCGTCGGTTCGGGGATGCCGGTCGCAGCGTCAGCGTGCGTCCTGCCACTTGGCGCGGGAGGAGCGGCAATGCGTCGCTGTTTCTGAATCCCCTGAACGTGGCATGTCTTGAAGTTGTAAAACTTGTGTGAGCCGAGTCTGTCGTAGCGCTGACAGCGTTGTCAACACCCGTTTCACACACTTTTGACGATTGCCGTCAAGCCTTGCCTGGGCATCTTTCCGGAGCCTTTCCGGTCCCGCCGCAGGCCCGCGCTAGGTGCTTGTCTACAAAAGAAAACATGGTGGAGGAGGGTGGCGGCGTGGGCATGGCGGCCGGGAAGCCCTGGTGCGGCAGGCGCTTCCGGCGTGACAGGCGTGCGGCAAAAATTTGTGCGATGCGGCGAAATTTTGCGACGGGTGTTCACCAATGCAACGCGCCCTCGCGATCGACTCTCTGCGCAGACAGGCGATCCGCTCATAACGTCGGGGTGGTGAAGACAAAACGACAAACGGATGAAATTCATCTTGACAACGTTGTCAAGGTGGTCCGACACTCGATCGATCAATCTGCCGAATCGGCGTGCGCCTGCTCTGGCGCAACGGGAGAAGATGTGTCCGCAAGCAGTTCATCAGTGGCAGCGGCCGTGCCGCGCGCCGAGCCCTTCATTGCTGCCGATGTCGGCGGAACCCATGTCCGGATCGGCCTGGTCGCGCGCGCTGCCGATGTCGGCCCGGCGCCGTCGGTCGACGTGCTGGACTATCGCAAGTATCGCTGCGCCGACTATCCCGGCCTGGCCGAGATCATTGGCGAATTCCTCGAGCAGGTGCAGGGGCCGAAGCCGACCCGCGGGGTAATCGCCAGTGCCGGCTACGCGCTCGAGGATGGCCGCGTCATCACCACCAATCTGCCGTGGACGCTGTCGCCGCCGGAGATTCGCGAGCGCCTGGGCCTGAAGGCGCTGCATCTGGTCAACGATTTCGAAGCGGTGGCGTATGCGGCCGCGTCGATGGACGCCAGCGAAGTGCTGCATCTGACCGGGCCGCGCAAGGCGCAGCGCGGGCCGGCGCTGGTGATCGGTCCCGGCACCGGCCTGGGTGCGGCGGTGTGGATTCCGACCCACGGCGGCGCGGTGGTGTTGGCGACCGAGGCCGGCCATGCCGCCTTGCCGGTCGGCAACGAGCTGGAACTGGCGCTGGCGCAGCGCCTGTTGCGCGACCGTCCGTATGTGCCGATGGAACATTTCCTGTCCGGCCCGGGGCTGCTCAATCTCTATCGCGCGTTGTGCGACCTGCGTGGCGCCACGCCCGCGCTTGCCGCGCCGAGCGACATCACCGCGGCCGCGCTGGCCGGCGGCGACCCGCTGGCGCACGAAGCGCTGTCCGCCTTCTGCGGTCTGCTCGGCAGCGTGATTGGCGACATGGCGCTGCTGTACGGCGTGCAGGGCGGCGTCTATCTGGCCGGCGGCTTCCTGCCGCAGATCGGCGCGTTCCTGTCCGCCAGCAGTTTCGTCGAGCGCTACTTGAACAAGGGCGCGATGCGTCCGGCGCTGGAGCAGATCCCGGTGAAGCTGGTCGAGCACGGCCAGCTCGGGGTGATCGGCGCGGCGAACTGGTTCCTGCAGCAGCGCCACTGAGCGGTCCGGCGCGGCGATGGGCGGCGCGCCTGGCATGCCGAGCGCGTCGACACATATATATGTCTTATGCCAGCGGCGCCTGCGTGGTGGCGTCGCTGTCTACAGCGTCATCGCGTGCGCGAACTCACAGGTCGCCGTGATGCGCCTGCAGCGCCGCGATCGCGGCCAGGCCGGCGGTTTCGGTGCGCAGGATGCGTGGCCCCAGGCGCAGGCCGACGAAGCCGGCCGCCTCCAGCGTGGCGCGGTCGCGCGGCGACCAGCCGCCTTCCGGGCCGATCGCGATCGTCGCCGCATCGCCGCCGATGGCCAGCGAACGCAGGCGCTGTTCGCCCTGCGGATCGAGGATCAGCCGGCAGGGGCTGTCCGCCGCGGCGCCTGCCGCATCGGCCAGCGCCAGCGGCGCGCTCAGTTGCGGCACGCGCGCGCGACCGGACTGTTCGCAGGCCGCGATCACCACGCTGCGCCAATGCGCCACGCGTTTGTCCACCCGCGCCGCATCCAGCTTCACTTCGGTGCGCTCGGCCCACACCGGCACGATCGCGGCGACGCCGAGTTCGGTGGCCTTCTGCAGGATCAGGTCCATCTTCTCGCCGCGCGCCACGCCCTGCAGCAGGGTGATCGCCAGCGGCGATTCGTTGTCCGCTGGCCGCGCCGCACCGATGCGCACGCTGGCGTTGCGCTTGCCGGCCTGCAGCAGTTCGGCGTCGTAGTCGCAGCCGTCGCCGTTGAACAGCACGCACGGGTCGCCTTCGCGCAGCCGCAGCACGCGCAGCAGGTGGTTGGCCACATCGTCCGGTAGCGCCACTTCGGCACCGGCATGCAGCGGCAGCTCCACGTGGCAGCGGGTCAGGCGCATGCCACGGCCTCGTCGATCGCCGCCAGCGTGGTCTCGGCCAGCAGCGCCAACTGCGCGGCGTCCACGCAGTACGGCGGCATCCAGTACAGCACGTCGCCCAGCGGACGCAGCACCACCCCGCGTTGCAGCGCGGCACGATAGGCATGCAGGCCGACGCGCGCGGACGCAGGGAAGGGCGTGCGCTTGTCGCCGTTGCGGGTCAGTTCGAACGCGACCACCATGCCGGCCTGACGTACATCGGCCACGTGGGCATGCTCGGCGAACGGCGCCGACAGCGCGCGCATGGTTTCGGCGGTGCTGCGGTTGCGCGCGATCACGTCGTCTTCCTGCAGGATCCGCAGCGACGCCAGTGCCGCCGCGCAGGCCAGCGGGTTGCCGGTGTAGCTGTGCGAATGCAGGAAGGCGCGCTCGCGGCTGTCGTCGAGGAAGGCGTCGTACAGATGCTGGCTGGCCAGCACCGCCGACAGCGGCAGGAAGCCACCGGTCAGGCCCTTGGACAGGCACAGCAGGTCCGGCATCACCCCGGCCTGTTCGCAGGCGAACAGGGTGCCGGTGCGGCCGAAGCCAGTGGCGATCTCGTCGGCGATCAGGAAGGCGCCGTTGGCGTCGCACAGCTCGCGCGCCCGGCGCAGATAGGCCGGATCGTGCATGCGCATGCCGCCGGCGCATTGCAGGCGCGGCTCCAGGATCACCGCGCAGATCTCGCCGGGATGGCGGTCGAACAGGTCGGCCAGCGCATCGGCGGCGGCATCGGCGCGTTCGCGCGCGCTCTGTCCCGGCTCGGCCTGGTAGGCGTCGGGCGAGGGCGCGAACAGCGCCTCGGCCAGCAGCGGCGCGTACACCCGTCGATACAGCGGAATGTCGCCGACCGCCAGCGCGCCGATGGTCTCGCCGTGGTAGCCGTTCTCCAGCGCGACGAAACGGGTGCGCCCGGGCTCGCCGCGGTTCTGGAAATAATGGAAGGCCATCTTCAGCGCCACTTCCACGCCGGCCGAGCCGTTGTCGGCATAGAACACCTTGGCCAGCGGCGCGCGGCCGTCCTGGCGCGGGGCCAGCGCCAGCAGTTGTTCGGCCAACAGCACTGCCGGTTCGTGGCTGAAGCCGGCCAGCATCACTTGTTCCAACTGGGTGGCCTGGGCGGCGATGGCCGCGGCGATGCGCGGCTCGCCGTGGCCGAACAGGTTGGTCCACCAACTGCTCACCGCATCCAGGTAGCGGCGGCCGCCGTGGTCGATCAGCCAGGCGCCTTCGCCGCGTGCGATCGGGACCAGGGGCAGGGTGTCGGGGTGCTCGCGCATCTGCGTGCACGGGTGCCAGAGCACGGCGAGGTCGCGCTGGCGCCACGCGTCGGCCATCTGTGCTGCGGTCAGGTCTGATAGCATTTCGCGCTCATGAACAGGTTCTTCGCTCCGCGCATTCTATCGACCGACGCCGCCCGGCGCCGCAGGGTGCCGGCGTGACCCGTCCGTTGCCGATCATCCACGCCGTGCGCGAGCGCAGCGAATCGGCCGCCGAGCGCCGGGTCGAGGAACTGGACCTGGAGTTCAGCAACGGCGAACGCCGCGTGTTCCACCGGCTCAAGGCCCCCGGCCACGGCGCGGTGGTGGTGGTGCCGATGCTGGATGCGCAGACCGTGCTGCTGGTGCGCGAATACGCCGCTGGCGTGCACCGCTACGAGTTGGGCCTGGTCAAGGGCCGCATCGACGCCGGCGAGACCCCGCTGCAGGCGGCCGACCGCGAACTCAAGGAGGAGGCAGGCTACGGCGCGCGGCAATTGCGCATGCTGCGCGCGATGACCCTGGCGCCGACCTACATGAGTCACCAGTCGTGGCTGGTGCTGGCGCAAGATCTCTATCCCGAACGACTAGCCGGCGACGAGCCGGAGGAATTGGAAGTGGTGCCCTGGAAACTGGCTGAACTGGATCAACTGATGTTGCGTGAAGATTTTTCCGAGGGGCGTTCGCTGGCGGCGCTGTTCATTGCCCGCGAGTGGCTGGGTCGCGCCGAATGATCCGTCTCACCAGTGATTTGCGCGAAACCGTGATCGCCATCGCCATCGATGCCGCCGCGGCGATCATGTCCGTCTACGCCACCGGCTTCGAGGTGGAGCACAAGGCCGATACCAGTCCGTTGACCCAGGCCGACCTGGCGGCGCACCAGATCATCGTCGAAGGCCTGGAACGGCTGACTCCGGACCTGCCGGTGCTGTCCGAGGAATCGGCGCAGATTCCGTGGGAAGTACGCGAGCACTGGACCACCTATTGGCTGGTCGACCCACTCGACGGCACCCGCGAGTTCGTCAAGCGCAACGGCGAATTCAGCGTCAACATCGCGCTGATCCACCAGGGCGCGCCGGTGTTCGGCGTGGTCCAGGCGCCGGTGGACGGCCGCGTCTGGCACGCGGTGCGTGGCGAGCAGGCGTACCGCCGCGAAGGCTTTCGCGATACCGCGTTGAACACCCGGCGGCCGGCCACCGCGCCGTTGCGGGTGGCGGCGAGCCGCTCGCACCGCGATGCGCGCACCGACGCGCTGCTGCAACGCATGGGCGAGATCGAACTGGTCGCGCAGGGCTCCTCGCTGAAGTTCTGCCGCATCGCCGACGGCGACCTGGACGTCTACCCGCGCTTCGGCCCGACCTCCGAGTGGGACACCGCCGCCGGGCAGTGCGTGCTGCAGGCCGCCGGCGGCGCGCTGCTGGCCGCCGCGACCGGCAAGCCGTTCCGCTACAACCGCCGCGAATCGCTGCTCAACGGCGACTTCGTGGCGCTGGGCGATGCGGCGCTGCCCTGGCGCGACTGGCTGGGCTGAGCCGCGCCGCGAGCGCGCGCCGCACGGCGCGCGCTCTGCCACACTAGGCGGTGGCGGCAGCGGTGCCGTCGCACCGGAACCCGCCCGTGACCCCCACTCGCTACGATCTTCCCGCCCTGCTCGACATCATGGCGCGCCTGCGCGATCCCGCGCAGGGGTGTCCCTGGGACCTGGAGCAGGATTTCGCCAGCATCGCCGCGTACACGATCGAGGAGGCCTACGAAGTGGCCGACGCGATCGACCGCCAGGACCTGGCCGGATTGAAGGACGAGCTCGGCGATCTGCTGCTGCAGGTGGTGTTCCATGCGCAGATGGCACGCGAGCAGGGCGCGTTCGGCTTCGACGACGTGGTCGCGGCGATCTGCGACAAGATGGTGCGCCGCCATCCGCACGTGTTCGGCGACAGCCAGGTGGCCGATGCCGAGCAGCAGACGCTGAAGTGGGAAGAGATCAAGCGCGCCGAGCGTGCCGCCGCCGGCGAGCGCGATGCCTCGGCGCTGGCCGGCATCGCGCGCGGCCTGCCCGAATGGCAGCGCGCGCTGAAGCTGCAGTCGCGCGCGGCGCGGGTCGGCTTCGACTGGCCCGGCCCCGCGCCGGTGCTGGACAAGGTGCAGGAAGAGCTGGAGGAAGTGCGCGCGGAACTGGCGCATGGCGCCGCAGTCGATCCGGCACGCCTGCAGGACGAGATCGGCGACCTGCTGTTCGTCTGCGCCAACCTGGCGCGGCATGCCAAGGTCGATGTCGGTGCGGCGCTGCGCCACGCCAACCTCAAGTTCGAGCGTCGCTTCCGCGCGGTGGAACGGCTGGCGCAGCAGGACGGCGGCGCGCTCGACGGCCTGTCGCTGGTGCAGCAGGAGGCGTACTGGCAGCGCGCCAAGGACGAAGAGCGCGCCGCGGCCGGATGAAGACCCTGCTGCTGTTCGTGCTGACCGCCATCGCGGAAATCGTCGGCTGCTACCTGCCTTATCTGTGGCTGCGCGAACAGCGCAGCGCCTGGCTGCTGTTGCCCGCCGCGGGCAGCCTGGCGGCCTTCGTCTGGCTGCTGACCGTGCATCCCGCCGCCAGCGGCCGCGTCTATGCCGCCTACGGCGGCGTCTATGTCGCGGTCGCGTTGCTGTGGCTGTGGACGGTGCAGGGCATGCGCCCCACGCGCTGGGACCTGCTCGGCGCCGGTCTGTGCCTGACCGGCATGGCGGTCATCATGTTCGCACCGCGACAGGGCTGAGGTCGCTCCCACGGGAGCTTGAGACGAACTTGCCGGGTGCACTGTGGGAGGGACTTCAGTCCCGACGCATTGCGTCATCGGAAAGCACGCCACGTGCGCGTCGTGGTCGCATGACACCTGCGCGTCGCATCCGTGCGCAGCGCGCCACGTCCGCGCTGCCGGCGTATGCTGGACGCCTGCGTCGCCTCGGGAGGGCCATCGCATGCGCCGCTTCGCCAATTTCCGCGAGTTCTATCCGTTCTATCTGAGCGAGCACCGCCATCCGCTGTCGCGGCGGCTGCATTTCGTCGGCAGCCTCGGCGTGCTGGCGAGCCTGCTGCTGGCGCTGGGCACCGGCCAGCCGCGTTGGCTGTGGGCCGCGCCGGTCTGCGGCTACGGCTGCGCCTGGATCGGCCATTTCGTGTTCGAGAAGAACCGTCCCGCCACCTTCAAGCACCCGCTGTACTCGCTTGCCGGCGACTGGGTGATGTTCAAGGACATGCTGCTGGGCCGCATCCGCTGGTGACCGGCGCCCGCGCCGGCGCTCGCTATACTGCGGATTCGATTTCTTTCTGGTTAATGGAGCAACCTGATGCCGTCCACGTTCTTCTTCGCGGTGGTGCTGCTGGCCGCCGGCGTGATCATTCTGTTCAAGACTGTGCGCATGGTGCCGCAGGGATTTCAGTGGACGGTGGAGCGCTTCGGCCGCTACACCCACACCCTGTCGCCCGGCCTGCATTTCCTGATTCCGGTGGTGTACGGGGTAGGCCGCAAGGTCAACATGATGGAACAGGTGCTGGACGTGCCCAGCCAGGACGTCATCACCAAGGACAACGCGGTGGTACGCGTGGACGGGGTGGTGTTCTTCCAGGTGCTGGATGCGGCCAAGGCCGCGTATGAGGTGTCGAATCTGGAGATCGCCACCATCGCGCTGGTGCAGACCAACATCCGTACCGTGATCGGCTCGATGGACCTGGACGAATCGCTGAGCCAGCGCGAGACCATCAACGCGCAGCTGCTGAACGTGGTCGACCATGCCACCAATCCGTGGGGCATCAAGGTCACCCGCATCGAAATCCGCGATATCCAGCCGCCGCGCGACCTGGTTGATGCGATGGCCCGGCAGATGAAGGCCGAGCGCGAGAAGCGCGCGCAGATCCTCGAGGCGGAGGGCTCGCGGCAGTCGGAGATCCTGCGCGCCGATGGCGAGAAGCAGGCCGCGGTGCTGGAGGCCGAAGGCCGCAAGGAGGCCGCGTTCCGCGACGCCGAGGCGCGCGAGCGCCTGGCCGAGGCCGAAGCGCGGGCGACGGCGATGGTGTCCAAGGCCATCGCCGAAGGCGACGTGCAGGCGATCAACTACTTCATTGCGCAGAAGTACGTGGAGGCGTTCAAGGAACTGGCCACGGCGCCGAACCAGAAGTTCGTGCTGATGCCGATGGAATCCAGCGGCATCATCGGCTCGATCGCCGGCATCGCCGAACTGGCGCGCGAGGCGCTGAACAAGCAGGGCACGCCGCCGGCAGTGCCGCGCGTCCCGCCGCGCAGCGGAGTCTGAGTCCATGCGTATCGAGGTGATGGCCTGGGGTGCCCTGACCTTGTTGCTGTTCGCGGCCGAAGCGCTGGCACCGGGCGCCTTCATGCTGTGGATGGGCTTCGCTGCCGCGGCGGTCTTCCTGGCCGTGCTGGTGGTTCCGGGCATGCCATTGCTGTTGCAGGTCGGTGCGTTCGTGGTGTTGAGCTTCGTCTCGATCCAGGTGTACCGCACTTGGTTCCGCAACCGCGCCCGCGCCAGCGACCAGCCGCTGTTGAACCGTCGCGCCGAGCAACTGATCGGCCGCGTGGTGACGCTCGACCAGCCGATCCAGGGTGGCCGCGGCCGCGCCAAGGTCGACGACGCCTTCTGGGTGGTCGGCGGCCCCGACCTGCCGGTCGGCAGTACGGTGCGCATCGTCGGCGTGGACGGGATGACGCTGCTGGTCCAGGCGGCTTGAAAGAGCCGGGATTGGGGATTGGGGATTGGGGATTGGTGTCGCGAGTGCGCAGCACCTCGACTTTCCCGATCTCCCCGCGTAGGAGCGGCTTCAGCCGCGACCTGGGACCGATGACGGGTCGCGGCTGAAGCCGCTCCTACGACACCGCGTGATCAAGCGGTGCCCTTCGGCTCAGGACGGCCGCTCCTGCGAATCCCCAATCCCGATTTCCTAATCCCGGCTCCTCAATCCCGACTCCCCAATCCCGGCCCCCAGCCAGCGATAATGGGGGACTTTTCTCACGGACCCGCGCCATGACCCAGAAGACCATCCTCAACGACAGCCACCGCGCCCTCGGCGCCAAGATGGTCGACTTCGGCGGCTGGGACATGCCGATCCACTACGGCTCGCAGATCGATGAGCACCACCAGGTGCGTCGCGACGCCGGCATGTTCGACGTCAGCCACATGACCGTGGTCGATCTGCACGGCGAGCAGGTCCGCGCGTTCCTGCGCCACCTGCTGGCCAATTCGGTGGACAAGCTGAAGGCGCCGGGCAAGGCGCTGTATACCTGCATGCTCAACCCGCAGGGTGGGGTGATCGACGATCTCATCGTCTATTACATGTCCGAGACGTTCTTCCGCCTGGTGGTCAACGCCGCCACCCGCGCCAAGGACCTGGCCTGGATCGGCGAGCAGGCGCAGGCCTTCGGCGTGCAGGTGCGCGAGCGCGACGACTTCGCGATGATCGCGGTGCAGGGACCGAACGCGCGCACCAAGGCGATCGGCCTGCTGCGCGAGGAAGACCGCGCCGCCGCCCAGAAGCTCGGCCGCTTCGCCGCGATCGAGGCGACCTCGATCGACGGCGTGCCGCTGTTCGTCGCGCGCACCGGCTACACCGGCGAGGACGGCTTCGAGATCGTGCTGCCGCAGCAGCAGGCGCCGGCGTTCTGGGAGGCGTTGATCGGCGCCGGAGTCAAGCCGGCCGGCCTGGGCGCGCGCGACACGCTGCGCCTTGAGGCGGGCATGAACCTGTATGGCCAGGACATGGACGACAGCGTCTCGCCTTACGAGGCCGCGCTGGCCTGGACCGTCACCCTCGACGAGGGCCGCGACTTCATCGGCCGCGCCGTGCTGGAAGCGCAGAAATCCGGCGGCGCGCCGCGGCAGATGATCGGCCTGGTCATGGACGAGAAGGGCGTGCTGCGCCACGGGCAGAAGGTGCTGACCGCGAACGGCGATGGCGAGATCCTGTCCGGTACCTTCTCGCCGACGCTGGGCAAGGCGATCGCCTTCGCGCGGGTGCCGGCCGGCGAACCGGGCGCGGTGCGCGTGGACATCCGCGGCAAGGAAGTGCCGGTGCGCGTGGTCAAGTTCCCGTTCGTGCGCGAAGGCCAGGTCCAGCCCGGCGTGCTCGGCTGAGCCCCATCCGCGCGCGACTTCTTCCCCACGCGCGCGGTTCGCTACACTAGCCTCCCATCCTCGATACCGTCTTCTTCCGGAGCAGCCCCATGAGCGAGATCCCTGGCGACCTCAAATTCCTCAAGTCCCACGAGTGGGCCCGCGTCGAGGGCAACGGTCGCGTGACCATCGGCATCTCCGACCACGCCCAGGGCCTGCTCGGCGACCTGGTCTACGTCGAGCTGCCGAACGTCGGCGATCATGTCGAAGCCGGCAACGGCGTGGCGGTGGTCGAGTCGGTCAAGGCCGCCTCGGACGTGTACAGCCCGCTGAGCGGCAAGGTGGTCGAGGTCAACACCGCGCTGAGCGACAAGCCGGAAACGATCAACGAAGACGCCTACGGCGAAGGCTGGATCCTGGTGCTGGAAGCGGACGACGCCGAGCAGTTGAACGAACTGCTCTCGCCGGACGAGTACGCCGAACTGCTCGAGGACGACGGCCACTGAGCCGACCGCCCCGTCGCGACACCCGAACCGGCCGCCCAGTGCGGCCGGTTTCTTTTTGGGCGCCACGCAGCGCCACCGTCGTCCGCCTCGGCGCCACCCTCCTCGCATGGCCGTTGCGACAACCCGTGTCGCTGGCGTCGTGGCGTGCGTTGATGCGAAGACGGCGTGAGGTTGTCGCCGGGCTGCACCGCGAGCGCAGCGTGGTTGCCGCGCGTGGCGGCATCCGATGCATGCGCCCGCACGCCGGGCGCCGCCGGTTTTCCGACGCGGCGCAGGTGCGGTGCGGTGTGGGGCGCGAGGAACAGGCAGCGGCGACGCGGCATGCGTCGCGCACGTCGTCGCAGCGCGCCGGAGCGGTGCGTGCCGGCGCCAGCCGGCGACCTGTGCGATCCGTGTCGGTCGATGCACGCGCGCGAAGCTGTCGGTGGCGGCATGGCGTGGAGGTGGGCGAGGTGGTCGCCTGCGTTTTGGCGTGGCGACGACGTGAGTGCAGGTCGCGTCGCAGTGGCGCGATGCGCCTCGTCGCGGCGACGCCTAGCGCGACGCATCGCGTGCGTCGCGACCGGCGCACGACGCAAAAAAGTTTGCGCACTTTTGCGCATTTGCACTTGTGCGATGCCGGAACCGCACGCGGTCGCGAAATTTTTTTTCAGCTAGCGGACAGCCTGGCGTGTGCTCCCGCGATTGCTGCCGACGCGTCGTCGCTGCCTGTCCGCAATGCGATGGCGGCGTCATGTCGTTACAGAAAACACGGAAATTTCCCTGCTTTTTTTGCGCGCGCCGTTTTCTTTGTGGTGCCGGCATCGGCGATCGGCGGCGTCGGCAAGGCGGTTGGCGCGGCATGCGGCGGTCGTGGCGCGCGCGCCAGCGAAAAAAAAATTGCGCGGAAGTGTTGACAGTAAAAAAAACCGTGATTAGGTTTCGCCCAGCAGACGTTGCTGCGCAAGCGAGTGAATCGGATCGACATCAAAACGCGAAGCACAACTTGGACATCCGCCAGGAACCCGAAGATGGTGGAGTTGGAGTCGCTTCCCTCCGAGAAACGCAACGTCTCCCCTGGCATCGCACCCGTATCGCTATCCGGTACGGGTGTTTCTGTATCCGATCCGGCCCGCAGCGCGCGCCGGCGGTTCCCGCAGGCGGAGCATCGCCGCGAGGTTGCTTTAACTGGGCATTTTCAATCCATAGTTCACTGACGAGGAGCCATCCCATGGCCACGAAAAAAGCTGCGAAAAAGCCGGCCGCTAAGAAGGCGGTCAAGAAGACTGCCGCCAAGAAGCCGGCAGCGAAGAAGGTTTCGGTAAAGAAGGCGGTCAAGAAGGTCGCCAAGAAGGTGGCCAAGAAGGTCGCCAAGGTGAAGAAGGCGGTCAAGAAGGCCGTTGCCAAGAAGGCAGTGAAGAAGACGGCGAAGAAGGCCGCCACCAAGAAGACCGCGAAGAAGGCCGTCGCCAAGAAGGCCGTAAAGAAGACCGCAAAGAAGGCTGCGACCAAGAAGACCGCTGCCAAGAAGACGGTGAAGAAGTCGGCTGCCAAGAAGCCGGCCGCGAAGAAGGCAACTGCGAAGAAGGCCACCGCCAAGAAGACCGTGGCGAAGAAGAAGCCGGCCGCTCGCAAGAAGAAGGCCGCTCCGGTCGCGCTGCCGGCCACGCCCGCGCCGCTGATCTGATCCATCCCGATCGCTGTTCCTAGACTCTCTCCCCGGTGCCCAGCGGGGAGGGAGTTTTTTATGTGCGGCGTCCCGCCACGCGCGAACGCAGCGCGCCTCTCTGCTTGACGATGCCGATGGCGTTCGTCGTCTCCATCCTCGAAGACTGCTCGCTGCGTCCAGCGTGCCAGGTCGCGACGTGCACATCGTGCCGGTGTGTCTCTCGCC
Source organism: Xanthomonas sp. NCPPB 3174 (assembly GCF_056725205.1). Lineage (NCBI taxonomy): Bacteria > Pseudomonadati > Pseudomonadota > Gammaproteobacteria > Lysobacterales > Lysobacteraceae > Xanthomonas > Xanthomonas sp. NCPPB 3174. The sequence goes on from NZ_CM161517.1 coordinate 1,509,239, forward strand.
ACTGACTGGCGGCTGCCCGCGACGCCGCCTGTTTCCAACCCACGTCGACTGTCCTCTTTGCCCCGACCGTCAGGTCGGCACCCAGGGATCTGCCTGTGTGTCTCGCATTGGAGCCGCCGGGACCACCGCTCCGCGATCGGGTGCCTGCGGCGATGGCCGCGCATCCATCCGGTCTTCCCGACTGCGTTTGTCGCCCTGCCGATCACGCGCGCAGCACCCCTTGCCCGACGATCCACACCGCATCGCTGTCTCCGCGCATTGCGTGGGCCGTAGGGAATTTCGGATCACCTGCTTGGCCCCACTCGAGCCGGCTGCCGCATGCGCCGTAGGAGCGGCTTCAGCCGCGACGGGCTTTACCCGGACTGCGCGTCGCGGCTGACCCCGAAAAGGGGACAAGAGCCGCTCCTACAGGATCTGTCTTGCCCTGCAGGTGCGGCTGCGTGCTGCCCAGCGCTCTTGTGCGACAGCGCGTCGCGTTGCCAGCACGCCAGTCCCGGCGTGCGGCGACGTGTCCACCGGGAGATCGTGGACGGCGGCGAGAACGCGCGCTGCGCGCCTTGTGCGCGATCCGTGGACGCGACGGTGCGCGCCATCGGCGGGCGCTCGGAGCGTGCGCTGCCGTCGGGGCGAGGTGGGCGCTGAATTCCCTTGTGGCGTCAGCTCGGCCATTGCGGCGGCACTCGGGCGAGGCGATCGCGCCGCCGCATCGTCACGCGGTCGCAACCGCGACAGGGCTGCATCGCCGCGACAGGTCAGCGGGACTGCACACGCGGCGCAAGTCAGCGCCGCAGACAGCAGAAAGGCGGCTTGCGCCGCCTTCTGCGAGGGTGCTGCTCGGAGACCGCGCTCAGTGCGGCGAGGCCACCGACTTGGACGAGGACGCGCCCTTCTTGTCCTTCGGGTCCGGACGCTCGGCCATCAGGTTGTCGCTGCCGAAGTCGGTGTCCACGTCCAGCCAGCGCTGCGCGGGCAGGCCGATGGCGCGGTCGAGCACGGTCGGCAGCAGGCCCGAGGGCAGGCCGCTTTCGCCGTTCCACAGGATCGCCACGGCGAAGTCGCGTTCCGGCACCAGCGCGATCAGGCCGCGGTAGCCCTGCACCGCGCCGGCGTGGAAGATCACCTGGTGGCCGGAGTAGTCGAACACGCGCCAGCCCAGCGCGTAGCTGGCCGAGTTGACGCGGGCGCGGCGCCAGCCCGAGCGCATCTCGCCCGGGGTGAGGATCAGCGGCGCGTGCAGGGTCGCCAGCAACGGCTCCGGCAGCACGTCCGGGCGATGCCCGGTCTGCGCGATCAGCCACTGCGCCATGTCGCTGATGCTGGCATTGACGCCGGCGGCGGGCGCCAGGCGGTAGTAGGTCGGCTTGGGCGTCAGCGAGACCCAGCCGTTGCGGCTGCGCACGTGCGGGCGCGCCCAGCGCGGGCTGGCCTGGATGCCGGCCAGGCCCATGCTGGCGTCGTTCATGCCCAGCGGCTTGAAGATGCGCCGTTCCACCGACTGCTCGTAGAAGCTGCCGGACGCGGCGAACACCACATCGCCGATCAGGCTGAAGGCGACGTTCTGGTAGGCGTAGCACTCGCCCGGCGCGCACTTCAGTGGCGCATAGGCCAGCTTGTGGCTGAGCGTGTAGTAGTCGAGGTTGGATTCGACGTCGCGGTCGTAGGCGTTGTAGGTCAGGCCGACGCGGTGGCTGAGCAGGTCGGCGACATTCAACTGGCGCGTGGCCACCGGATCGCTGAGCTGGAAGCCCGGCACGTAGTCGACGACCTTGCTGTCCCAGCGCAGGGTGCCGTCGGTGACCAGCAGGCCGGCCATGGTGCCGGCGAAGGCCTTGGACAGCGAGGCCAGGCGGAACACGGTGTGCGCATCGACCGGCTCCGGGCGGTTGACGTCGGTGACGCCGTAGCCGCGCGCGCTGAGCACCTGGCCGTTGTGCACGATGGCCATGGCCAGGCCCGGCACGCGCTCGCCGTAGGTCAGCTGTTCGGCGGCCGACTCCAGCGCGGCCACGTCGAAGTCCCTGGCCAGCGGCAGCACCTGGCTCTGGGTCAGCGAGGCGCGGTAGGGCAGCGGCTGGGTCGGCGAGGTGTAGCGCGTGGCTTCGGTGTGCAGCGGCGGCGGCAGCGGTTGTGCGGGCGCCGGCGTCTGTGCGGTGGAGGACATCGCAAAGGGCAACAATGCCCCGAGCAACCCGGTTGCCACCGGTCGAAGGAGCCGGTGCCTGCTGTTCTGTGTCATTGCGCCTGAGGCCTGTGAGGTGCTGCCGGCAACGATTCTAGCGCCGGATTTCTCGAATGCACAAACTGGGAGAAGATGAATAGGCATCGCCTTGATCCTGCTGGGGATTTCCCGCGTCGAGCGGGGGTGTGCAGGCCTGCCGGCGGAGCGGTGGCGGGGACTGCGGCGGATGCCCACGGACATGCAATCGCCGTGCCGCGCACGGCTGCTTCAGCCCCTCTCCCCCCGGGAGAGGGGTTGGGGTGAGGGTAGGTCGCGCAGCAGCGGATCTACCGCCGCGATACTCGTGCGCTCGCCCCTCCGCGCAGCGTCGCGCATCCCCCGCAACCGCCGCCTCACCCCTCCCGCAGCACAGCCCGCCCACGGATCAGATCCGCAGCACGCTCGGCGATCATCATCGTCGGCCCGTTGGTATTGCCGCTGACCAGGCGCGGCATCACCGAAGCGTCGACCACGCGCAGGCCGTCGAGGCCGCGCAGGCGCAGTTGCGGGTCGACCACCGCCTGCGCGTCGCTGCCCATCCGGCAGGTGCCGATCGGGTGATAGATGGTTTCGGCCTTGGCGCGGATGAAGGCGACCAGCCCGGCCTCGTCCAGGTCCTCGCGTGCCGGCAGCAGCGGCGCGCCGCGCCATGCATCGAACGCCGGCTGCCGCAGGATGTGCCGCGCCAGTCGCGCGCATTCCACCAGCATGCGCAGGTCGAAGCCGTCGGGATCGCTGAGGTAGTTGGCCTGGATCCGCGCCGGCGTGCGCGGGTCGGCGTCGTTGAGCGCGATGCGGCCACGGCTGCGCGGCTGCAGGTGGCAGGCGTGCAGGGTGAAACCGTCGCCGGGCAGGCGATTGCGGCCGTGGTCGTCGAGCATGGCCGGTACGAAGTGCAACTGGATGTCGGCACGCGCGTCCGGTGCCAGCGGCGAGCGGATGAAGCCGCCGGCCTCGGCGATGTTGCTGCTGCCGGCGCCGCGGTGCCCGCGCAGGAAATAATCGAAGGCGATCTTGGCCTGGTTGCGGCGGTCGTAGCTGATGCCGGGGCGGGTGCGGTACAGCGTGCACACGTCCAGGTGATCCTGCAGGTTGGCGCCGACCTGCGGCTGGTCGAGCTGCACCGCGATGCCGTGGCGGCGCAGCGCATCGGCCGGGCCGATGCCCGAGAGCATCAGCAGCTGCGGCGAGTTCACCGCGCCGGCGCTGAGCAGCACCTCGCGCGCGGCGCGCGCCTTTACCTCGCGGCCGTCCTGCGCATAGGCGACGCCGACCACGCGTCCGCCCTCGATCAACAGGCGCAGCACCAGCGCGTCGGTGACCACCTGCAGGTTCTCCCGCGCGCGCGCCGGCGCCAGGTAGGCGACTGCGGCCGAACAGCGTGCACCGTCCTTCTGGGTGACCTGGTACAGCCCCACGCCTTGTTGCTGCGGGCCGTTGAAATCGGGGTTGTGCGGGAAGCCCGCTTCCTGCGCGGCGGCGACGAACACGTCCGAGAGCGGGTTGTGGTAGCGCAGGTCGGAGACGTGCAGCGGGCCGTCGCCGCCGTGCAGCGCATCGCCGCCGCGGCTGTTGCATTCGCTGCGGCGGAAGTAGGGCAGCACGCCGCGCCAGTCCCAGCCGTCGGCGCCATCGGCCGACCAATCGTCGTAGTCGGCGGGCACGCCGCGCACGTAGCACATCGCGTTGATCGAGCTGGAGCCGCCCAGCACCTTGCCGCGCGGCCACCATAGGCGGCGGTCGTTCAAGGCCGGCTCGGCCTCGGTCAGGTAGTTCCAGTTGATGCGGCGGTTGGTGGCCAGGCGCGCCAGGCCCGCGGGCATGTGGATGAAGGGATTGCGGTCGCGTGGCCCGGCCTCGATCAGCAGCACCTTGCAGTCGCGGTCCTCGCTCAGGCGGTTGGCGAGCACGCAGCCGGCCGAGCCTGCGCCGATGATGATGTAGTCGTACACCCGCGGTGTCCCCTGAGTTCCTGGCGCCGACGCTAGTCGCCGAGGATAGAGCATATGCTCGGCGCGGCCGCCGCCGGACACGAGGCGCGTATGGCGCGGGCTGCGGATCGCGCACGCGCTGGCGGTGTTGCGGTGCATCAGCTACCGTGCGCGTTTTCCGCCCCCCGAAAATCGCCATGTCCCGTTTTTGCGCCAGGGTCCGCCGCCAATGAGCGCCACCCCGCATGCCCCCGGCGCGCTGGCGCGGCTGCGCGGCGCCCTACGCGATTCGCCGCCGCTGGCGTGGGCGTTCCTGTACTTCTTCTCGCTGCTCAGCGGCTACTACGTGCTGCGGCCGGTGCGCGAGGCGATGGGCGCCTCCGCCGACGTGGCCGCGGTGTTCCCGCCAGCGATGATCGCGTTCTTCGCGGCGCACGGCATGCCGCTGAAGGAGTTCGCGCTGCAGGTGCTGTTCACCTGCACCTTCCTGATCATGCTGTTGCTGCAGCCGATCTACGGCGCGCTGGTCAGCCGCTATCCGCGGCGGGTGTTCCTGCCGGTGGTGTACGGTTTCTTCATCGCCACGCTGTTGCTGTTCTACGTGCTGTTCGACAGCGGCGTGCCCGGGCGCGGCATGGCCTTCTTCCTGTGGATCTCGGTGTTCAACCTGTTCGCGGTGGCGGTGTTCTGGAGCTTCATGGCCGATGTCTTCAGCAACGCCGAAGCGCGCGCCTGCTACGGCTACATCGGCGCCGCCGGCACGCTCGGCGCGTTCCTGGGGCCGGTGATCGCCAGCAGCCTGGTCGAGCGTGTCGGCATCGCCAACCTGATGCTGGTGTCGGCCGGCTTCCTGGTGGTCAGTGTGGTGTGCCTGCTGCGCCTGCGGCTGTGGGCGGTCGCCCGCGAACGCGAGCGCGGCGTGGTCGGCGGCGAGGCGCCGATGGGCGGCGACGTGCTGGCCGGGCTGAAGCTGATCGCGCGCGAACCGCTGTTGCGCTGGCTGGCGCTGATGTCGGTGTTCGGCGTGGGCGTGGGCACCCTGCTGTACAACGAGCAGGCGGCGATCGTGCGCCGCCTGTACACCGATGCGGCGGCCAGTACCGCCTTCTACGCCAACATCGACCTGGCGGTGAACGCGGTGACCCTGGTGATGCAGTTGCTGGTCACCCGCGCGCTGCTGTCGCGCTTCGGCATCGGACCGGCGCTGCTGATCCCCGGCTGCGCGATCCTGCTCGGCTATTCGGTGCTGGCGGTGTCGCCGCTGCCGATGCTGGTGGCCGTGGTGCAGGTGGTGACCCGCGCCGGCGAGTTCTCCCTGGCCAAGCCGGCGCGCGAGACCCTGTACACCCGGGTCGGCCGCGAATGGCGCTACAAGGCCGGCGCGGCGATCGATACGGTGATCTACCGTGGCAGCGACCTCAGCTTCGCCTGGCTGTACAAGCTGCTGTCGGGGTTCGGCTCGCAGGTGGTGTTCGTCGCGGGCCTGCTGGCCGCCTCCGGCATGACCCTGGGCGCGTGGCGGCTGCTGCGCGAGGCGGCCAAGCTACCGCCGGAACGCACGCCGCCGCCGCGCTGAGCCGTCGCCGCGCGGCCGAGGACTGGCCGCCCATCGGCACGCTGGCTATGCTGGCGCCCTGTCTCCTGTGCCGGATAGCACGATGATCCTGTTGGCTTCGATCCTGGTCGGTGCGGTCGCGCTGCTGCACCTGTACATCCTGGTGCTGGAAATGGTCCTGTGGACGCGTCCGCTGGGCATGAAGGTGTTCCGCAACAGCCCGGAGAAGGCCCAGGCCACGCGCGTGCTGGCGGCCAACCAGGGGCTGTACAACGGCTTCCTCGCCGCCGGCCTGGCCTGGGGCCTGGTCGCGCAGCGGGTCGACGTGATGCTGTTCTTCCTCGGCTGCGTGGTCGTGGCCGGCCTGTATGGCGGCTGGAGCGTCAGCCGCCGCATCGTGTTCGTGCAGGCGCTGCCGGCGGCGCTGGCGATCGCGACGGTGCTGCTGGCGTACTGAGACGCACCCGCGCTGCAGACACGCAGCGCAGCGGTCAGGCGGTGCTCGGCGTGCGTGGCGACACCCACATGGCGATGCGCGCGACGCACACCACTTGCCCGCGCGTATCGCGGATCTCCACGCTGACCGGCAGGTCGTAGCCGCGCTCGGCGGCGACGATCGCCACGTCCGGCGTGGCCACCGCATGCATCGGACCCACCGCCTTGCTGCGGTATTCCACCTGCATGCCCTTGGGAATCCAGCGCATCGATGGCGGCAGGCTGGCGTCGACCATGAGGCCGCCAGCCAGTTCCGCCAGGTTGCACAGGGCGATCGCATGTACGGTGCCGATGTGGTTGCTGACGCGCCGCCGGTGCGCGATGCGCGCCTCGCAACGGCCCGGTTCCAGGACGGTGATGCGCGGGGCGATGCTGGCGAAGTAGGGCGCCTTGAAACACACCGCGCGCGCGAACAGCCAGGAGCCGGCCGGCCAGCGTTGCATGCGGCGATAGAGCGAAAGCAGGTGGCTCATGGCTGTCTCCTCAAACGCACGACGGCGGACCGAAGTCCGCCGTCGTGGGTGTCGCATGACCAGAAGGATCAGGCCGCTTCGCGCGAATGCCCGTCATCGGCCGCGGCCGCTGCGCGCTGGTAGTAGCTGGCAGAGCGCAGTTCGTCGGTATCGAAGTCGTCGACGCTGATCGTGTCCATGGTGATCTCGCGCAACTCCTCCAGCTGACGGCGCTCGTCGGCCGACAGCACGCCTTGGCGCACCGCCTCGTCCAGCTGCGAGGCGAAGTCCAGCGCCTCGATGCCCTTGCTCTTGAGCGCCTTCAGGAACTTGCGCTCCACCGGCTCGGCGAGCACCGCCTTGGTCAGATAGCTGGCGATGCGGCCGCCGGGGTTGTTCTCGCACGGGGTCAGGAACACGCCCTGGCCCAGGCGATCACGGGCTTCGTTGGGGGTCATCAGCAGTGCGGCGACGCGATGGCCCAGGCGGTCGCCCGGCGCCTCGGCACGGCGGCCCCACGGGAAGATCAGTGCCCACATCAACCAGCCGACCGGACGGATCGGGAAGTTGCGCAGCGCGGCCGACAGCGCCAGCTCGATCTTGTGCACGCTGTCGTGGAAGGCCCAGGCCAGCAGCGGTTGATCGGTGGCCGGCGCGCCGTCGTCGTGGTAGCGCTTGAGCATGGCGCTGGTCATGTAGATGTGGCTCAGCACGTCGCCCAGGCGCCCGGACAGCGACTCCTTGAACTTCAGCTTGCCGCCGAGCATCAGCATCGACACGTCGGCCATCAGCGCCAAGTTCGCCGAGTAGCGGTCCAGCTTGCGGAAGTAGCGGCGGGTGTAGGCATCGCCCGGCGCGGCGCCGATGCGTGCGGCGGTCAGGCCGAACCACAGCGAACGCACCGCGTTGGAGATGGCGAAGCCGATGTGGCCGAACAGGTTGCGGTCGAACTCGTCGACGCCGGCCTTGTGGTCCGGATTGCCGGCGGCCTTCATCTCCTTCATCACCCACGGATGGCACAGGATCGCGCCCTGGCCGAAGATCAGCAGGCTGCGGGTCATGATGTTGGCGCCTTCCACGGTGATCGCGATCGGCGCGGCCTGCCAGCTGCGGCCGGCGAAGTTGCGCGGGCCGAGGATGATGCCCTTGCCGCCGACCACGTCCATCACGTCGCTGATGACCTCGCGGCTCATCGTGGTGCAGTGGTACTTGGCGATCGCCGACGGCACCGACGGCACGTCGCCACGGTCCACCGCCGCAGCGGTGGCCTGCGACAGCGCACTGATCGCATAGGCCTTGCCGCCGATGCGCGCCAGCGCCTCTTCCACGCCTTCGAAGCGGCCGACCGACAGGCCGAACTGCTTGCGGATGCGCGCATACGCGCCGGTGACGACCGCGCCGAACTTGGCGCCGCCGCTGGCGGTGGAGGGCAGGGTGATCGAACGGCCCACGGCCAGGCACTCGTTGAGCATGTTCCAGCCCTTGCCGACCATCTCCACGCCGCCGATCAACTGGCTCAGCGGGATGAACACCTCGCGGCCATGGATCGGGCCGTTCTGGAACGGCGAGTTCAGCGGGAAGTGGCGGCGACCGATCTCGACCCCCGAGGTCTCGCGCGGCAACAGCGCCAGGGTGATGCCGATGTCCTTGGTGTCGCCGATCAGGCCGTCCGGGTCGTACATGCGGAACGCCAGGCCGACCAGGGTCGCCACCGGGGCCAGGGTGATGTAGCGCTTGTCGAAGGTCAGCTTGACGCCGAGCACGTTGGCGCCGTTCCACTCGCCCTTGCAGACGATGCCGTAGTCGGGGATCGAGGTGGCATCGGAGCCGGCGAACGGACCGGTCAGGCCGAAGCAGGGCACTTCCTGGCCCACCGCCAGGCGCGGCAGGTAGTAGTCCTTCTGCTCCTTGGAGCCGTAGTGCAGCAGCAGTTCGCCCGGGCCCAGCGAGTTGGGCACGCCGACGGTGGAGCTGACCACGCTCGACACCGAAGCGATCTTCTGGATCACCTTGTGGTGGGCCAGCGCGGAGAAGCCGAGGCCGCCGTATTCCTTCGGAATGATCATGCCGAAGAACTTGTTCTTCTTGATGAAGCTCCACAGTTCCGGCGGCAGGTCGGCGTGGACGTGGGTGATGTCCCAGTCGTTGGTCATCCGGCACAGTTCTTCCACCGGGCCATCGAGGAAGGCCTGCTCTTCGGCGGTCAGCTGCGGCTTGGGATAGTTCAGCAGCTTCTGCCAGTCCGGATCGCCGGTGAACAGCTCGCCTTCGAAGCCGACCGAGCCGGTTTCCAGGGCGATGCGCTCGGTCTGCGACAGCGGCGGCAGCACCTTGCGGAACACCTTCAGCATCGGCGCGGTGAGCAGCGGCTTGCGCACGAACGGCAACAGCAGCGGCACCGCGACCACCGCCAGCACGACGGCCGCGACGATGGTGGCGACGTGGTTGGCGCCGAGCAGCCAGCACGCGACCAGCAGCGTGGCGCTCAACGCGGCCCAGACGGCGAGCCGCATGCGGTGATAGGCGGCGAACGCGCCGGCCAGCAACAACACGAGGAAGGGGGCAATGATGCTCATGGGCGTGCTCCGGGGAGGTACTCGGTGACGGCGGACGGTGCGCCGGCGCAGGCCGGTGGCAGGGCGTCCAGGTAGTGCAACACAGTGGCGGTAAATGCGGCGTTGTCGTCGCCGGCCAGCATATGCGTGGCCTCGGGCAGATGCGCATGCTGCGCATGCGGCACCAGCGACAGGAATTCTTCGATGGTCTGCGGCGTGACCAGGTCGCTGCGGCCGCCGCTGATCAGCAGCAGCGGACACCGCACGTGCGCGGCGGCCTGCGCGATCGCGCCCTGGTGCTGGTCGCTGTCGCGCGCCAGCTCTTCGACCAGGCGCGGATCCCAGTGCCAGTACCAGCGGCCATCGGCGTGCTGGCGCAGGACGCTGCGCAACGCCTCGGGCGACTTGCGCGCGCGCTGCGGCAGGTAGGCGGCGATCGCGTCGCCGGCGTCGTCCAGGCTGGCGAAGCCCTGCGGGTGCGCGGTCATGAAGGCGAGGATGCGCTCGACCCCGGCCGGCTGCCAGCGCGGGGTGATATCCACCAGCACCATCGCGCGGAACAGGCCCGGCCAGCGCGACTCGGCGATCAGCCCGAACAGTCCGCCCATCGACGCGGCGACCAGCACCGGCGGTGGCGACATCTCGCCGGCGACCACGATCAGGTCGTCGGTGAACTGCTCGCCGCGATAGGGCAGGTCCGCCGGGTTGCGCGCGGAATCGCCATGGCCGCGGGCGTCGTAGGCGACGCTGCGGTACCCATGCGCCTGCAGCGCCGCGGCGGTTGCCGACCACGCGTGCCGGGTCTGGCCGAAGCCATGCGCGAATAGCACCGAGCCGGCCTCGCCGGGACCGGTAACGGTCGCAGCCAGCGCCAGCTCGCCAGCGCCCGAGAGGGTGGCCGGGACGGCATGCGCGACAGTGGCGGAAGCAGAAACCATACGAGATAGTATGGTCGCCCGGCGCGGCATGTCAATACGATGCAGTATGGGTGCGAAAAGCCAATGCTGCCGGGCGTTTGCGCCCACCGCGCGAAGGCCACATACTGCAACCGACGTCCCCGTATGGTTAAATCCACGGATGAATACCGCGCCCGCTTCTTCCTCCGACGACGGCGCCGCTTCCGGCGGTGGCCGCAACAACCGGCTCAGTGCCGAAGACTGGGCGCAGGCCGCCCTGGACTTGATCGCCGAACAGGGCGTGAGCGCGGTGGCGGTGGAGCCGCTGGCGCGGCGCCTTGGCGTCACCAAGGGCAGCTTCTACTGGCATTTCCCCTCGCGCGATGCGCTGCTGCAGGCCGCGCTGGAGCGCTGGGAACTGGTCGAGCAGCAACAGGTGTTCGGCAGCCTGGAAGAAGTGCCGGATCCGCGCACGCGGCTGCGCGCGCTGTTCCAACTGGTCGCGCACGAGGTCAAGCCGCACGTCATCTACAGCGAGCTGCTGAAGGCGCTCGACCATCCCGCGGTGCGGCCGGTGATCGACCGGGTCTCGCAGCGGCGCATGGAGTACCTGATCGCCTCGTTCCGCCAGGCCGGGCTCAGCCGCACCGACGCCCAGCATCGCGCACGCCTGGCCTATGCCGCCTATGTCGGCTTCCTGCAGCTGTCGTTGCAACTGCACCAGCCCAAGCAGGCGCGCGAGGACTTCGAGGCCTACGTCGAACACGTCATCGTGACCTTGATTCCCGGCTGATGGCGCAGGTGTCGGCCGCTGCCGAGGCGCTGGAAGCCGTGCAGCGGCACGTGGCCGACGGCGACTACCGCGCGGCCGATGCGCTGTGCGAGCGGGCCCTGGACGCGGCGCCTGCCGATCTGGCGTTGCGCCGCGCGCATGCGATGCTGCTGATGGACAGCGGCGCGTTCGCGCGCGCCGCCCAGGCTTGGGCGCTGGTGTCCGCCGCCGAGCCCAGCGTGGAGGCATGGAGCCGCAGCGCGATCTGCCTGGCCCGGCTCGGCGAGCATGCGCAGGCGCTGCCTGCGTTCGAACATGCCCTGCAGTTGGCCGCCGACGCGTTCCTGGTGCGGTTGTGGTACGCCGAAAGCCTCGATGCGCTGGGCCGCCACGACGACGCGCTGCCGATGTACTTTGCGGCAGTGCGCACGGCGCAGGCCAAGGGACGCTGGCTCGATCAGGACACGACCGCGCCCGAGTTGCGGGCGCGCGTGGTCGCTGCGATGCGGCGGATCGATCAGGGGCGGCACGCGGTGTTCGTCGCCGCGATCCAGCCGTTGCTCGATCGTTTCGGCGAGGCCGCGTTGCGCAGGGTGATGGCGGCATTGCGCATCTATCTCGGGCTGCAGCCACGGCCGGCGGACGATGGCCAGCATCCGACCTTCCTGTACATCCCGGAGCTGGACCCGTCGCCCTATCTGGGCGCCGCGCGGTTCCCCTGGTACGACCACTTGCAGGACGCTGCCGCCGGGATCGTCGAAGAGGCGCACCAGGTGCTGGCGTCGCGGCAGTCGGTGCAACCGTTCCTGGATTTCAGCAATGGCGCGTCGCCGCAGGACTATCTCGTCGGCCAGCGGGGCGACGGCGCCTGGGATGCCTATTTCTTCTTCCGGCACGGGCAAGCCTACCCGGAGAACCTGCAGCGCTGCCCGCGCACGGCAGCCGCGTTGGCGCAGGTGCCGCTGACCCGGATCGAGGGGCATGCGCCGGAAGTGTTGTTCTCGATCCTGGCGCCCGGCACCACGATCAAGCCGCATTACGGCGTGACCAACGCGCGCGTCGTGACCCACTTGCCCTTGATCGTGCCGCCGGACTGCGCGCTCGAAGTCGCCGGCATTGCCCATGCCTGGGAGGTCGGTCGCCTGGTGACGTTCAACGACACCTGCCTGCACCAGGCCTGGAACCACAGCGACCGGGTACGGGTGGTGACGATCCTGGACACCTGGCACCCGGATCTGGACGAGGCCGAGACGCTGGCGCTGCGGCAACTGGTGGAGACGATCGGCGCGTTCAATCTGCGCGCCGGCGTCTGAGCCGCGCCTGCCGCGACCTGCGCCCTGCAGTTCGCGGCGACGCTCAGCGCTTGAACATCAGGTAGGTCGACAGGATGTACTTGTCGTTGGACACCGGCGGCTCGCCGACGTGCTGGTACATCCAGTAAGGCGGGAACATCAGCAGCCGGCCGGCGCGTGGCGCGGTTTCCACGTCGAGGTCGCAGAAGCGCGTGGTCCCGCCTTCGCCGACGTCGTTGAGATACCACAGGAACACCATGTAACGTTCGGAGACCGCATCGACCGCGTCGAAGTGCGGCTGGAAGCGATCGACGCCGCCGACCTGGTATTTCTTCAGGATCAGCCGGTCGATGGTCGGTCGGTACGGAATGGGCAGGGTCAGGCCCAGTTCCTGGTTGTAGCGGGCCAGGTAGTGTTCGATCCTGTCCAGGAAGAAGCCCAGGAACGCCGGATCGGCCAGTTTGCCGATGTCCAGTTCGGTCCAGTTGCTCTCGCTCAGCGCGGCGTGCAGCGTGCTGCCGTTGCGCAGGTGATGCGCGCGGGACGCTTCGAATCCTTCGATCAACTGCTGGCAGAACGCGGCGGGCAGGGCGTCGTCGTAGGTGCGGATGTAGTCGCTCAGCGCTTTCATGGTGTAGTGGCATCCAGGTCGTAGCCCCAGTGCGCGGCCACCGGCTGCAGGATCGGCAGCGCATCGGCCAGCCAGGGCGCGTAGGGATGCCAGCGTCCCACGGCGCGCTGGTTCACCGGTTCCACCACTTGCGCGTAGCTGGGGGTGCTGATGTAGCCCTTGCGTGCGGCATGCTGCGCGAAATCGGCCAGGAATCCGGCCTGGTCGATGCCCAGGAAGTCGCCGATGCGTTGCACTTGCGTGGGGAAATCGCGCACCGTTTCCTCGTACTTGAGGATCAGCAACCGCGGTTGCAGCAGCGCCTGGTGGTGGATCCAGAAGCGCATCGCGTTCACGTAACTCTTTGCAAGGCGCTCGAGCGTGGAGCACAGCACCATGAAGGCCGGCGAGCGGAAGTTCTGCATGTAGCAGCTCAGCAGCACGTCGCAGGGATGGCGCAGTGCGAGGATGATCTTGGCGTCGGGGAACATGCGCATGATCACCGGCAGGCGCAGCATGTTCAGCGGGTTCTTGTCGACCAGTTGCTGGCCTGGGGCCAGGGCCACGACCTTGGCGACCTCCGCCCAGTACACCTGGCGCATCGCCTCGACCTGGGCGTGGTCCAGCGCGTCCAGGTCGTACGGATAACGCTTGCCCTGTGCTTCCATCCATTCGATGCAACGCTGCAGGATCGCGCGCTCGTCCATCGACGCGTAGCGCGGATGCGCATCGAGCATCTGTTCCAGCATGGTGGTGCCCGAGCGTGGAAAGCCGACGATGAACACCGGCGACGCGTCGCTGTCCGGCGCCGTGGCGTGCGGGTCCACCGCGAACGGGGTTTCCAGCCACAGGCTGGAGATCTGCAGCGGTTCTTCGCCGGAGTGGGCGATGTCCGGCATGGTCTCTGCGGCGAGCTTGAACTGCAGGGCGTGCGCCTTTGCCAGCATGGCCATCGCCGCGGCAGGCTCGCCTTGCTTGTCGTCGATGCCGGCCAGCGCAAAATAGGCGTTGGCTTCGATCTGCATCTGCGGCCGCAGGGCCAATAGTTCGGTGTTGGCGCCGCGTGCAGCGGTGTAGTCCTTGCGGCGCAGTGCCAGCGCCGACTGCAATTGCAGCAGGTCGATGCGGGTCTGTCGGTCGTCCTGCACGGCGATGGCCCGCGCCTGCTGCCACAGCGCCTCGGCTTCGGGGATGCGATTGGTGCGTTCGTGCAGTTGCGCCAGGCGGATCAGGTTGGAGAGCGACGGCGCCTGGCCGTGCGGGGTCTGCGACAGCAACGCCTCGGCTTCGTCGGTTCTGCCGACCTGGATCAGTGCGCCTGCCAGGTCCTCGCGCAGATCCTCGGGCAGGTGCGGCCACACGGCGGGTGGTGGGAGCAGGGCGGCGGCGCGTTGCGCATCGCCGCACTCGAAGCAGGCGATGGCGGCATGGATGCGCGCTTCCGGTTGCGCCGGATCCAGGTCGACCGCGTCGAGCAGGCGGTGCCGCGCGCGCGCGATGTCGCCCATGTCCAGCAACAGCAGGCCATGGTCGACGAGATAGTGGTAGGTCTGCGGCGCCAGGGCGAGCGCCTGGCGGTAGGCCTGGTCGGCGTCGGCATGCTCGCCCAGAGTACGCAGCGTCATGCCCAGATTGGCCCAGTGCGCCGACTCCTGCGGCTGCAGACGGGTCAGGGTGTGGTAGTGCGTGGCGGCGCCGGCCACGTCGCCGCGCTGCTGCAGCGCCATCGCCAGCAGCGTGTGCCAGTTGGGATCGTGCGGCGTGGCGGCCAGTGCCTGCTGGCACAGCTCGGCGGCGGTTTCCGCGTTGCCTTGTTCGATGAGATGGATTGCGTGTTGCAGCTGTGGTGCGTTCATTCCGGTCTGCCAAAAAAGAGGGCCGCGCGAATGCGTCGCGCGGCCCTCGTCGTCACGTCAGGAGCAGACTGAGCGAACTCAGAAGCTCATGCTGTAGCGAGCCCACAGGTAGCGGCCAACGGTGTCGAAGCTGTTCACGTCCGTGTTGGCGTTCAGCACGTTGTTCTGATACAGCATGGGCGGCTGCTTGTCGAACACGTTGTCCAGGCCCACTTCCACCTTCGAATTGAACCACGGCAGCGCGTAGTTCACGCTGACGCTGTGCAGGAAGTAGGAACCGTAGCTCTTGACGATACCGCAGTACTGAGGCGCGTTAACCGGGTCGCAAGCAGCATCCGCGCTGACCTTCTGGCTGAGATCGGCACTGCCGACGTCAAACGGACCAATATAGCGGATACGCCAGCTGGCGCCGAAGTCACCCTTCTGCCAGTTCACGAACAGGCGGCCGCGGACGCGCGAGTACAGGCCGTAGCTCTTGTTGTACGTGCCGGCGATATGGTTCACCACGCCCGCCGGATCGTCCGGGTTGGTCTTGTTGTCGTAGCGCGCAATGTAGGTGCCGTCCAGGCCGAAGGTGTAGCTACCCCAGGCGGTGTCCGGCAGGCGATAGCGCAGCGCCAGGTCCCAGCCCTTGGTGTCCAGGCGGCCCAGGTTGACGATCGGCTCGCGGATGAAGTTCACCTGGCCGTCGGAGTAACGGTTGATGAAGCCGCAGAACGGGCTGCTCTCGTCGCTGTAGCAGATGTTGGCCACGGTCTGCGCATCGGCACGGTTGATCGTGTCGTTCAGGTACAGACGCCAGTAGTCCAGGCTGGCCGAGAAGCCCGGCAGCCATTCCGGGTCATAGACCACGCCCCAGTCGAACGACTTGCCCTGTTCCGGCTTCAGGTCGAAGCCCGCAGCGACCGAACCCGACCACACGCCGGTGGTCTGCGACATGCCGCTCGGGGTGATGCCGGTGGCGCCCGGAATGGCGGTCGCACCCGCGCCCGCGCCGCACGCCGCTTCGTGGTTGCGCGCGGTGCCGGTGCGGCCGTAGCCGAGGCAGGGGTCGGTGAAGTTCGGTGCATCGCCGCTGGCGCCGGCGTACAGGTTCTCGATCGTCGGAGCGCGGAACACCTCGGCGACCGTGCCGCGCAGCAGCAGGTTCTGGATCGGACGCCATTCCAGCTGGACCTTGCTGTTGGTGGTGTTGCCGAAGGTGTTGTAGTCCGAATAGCGCGAGCCCAGGGTCAGCGCCAGCAGGTGCGCGAACGGGACCTCGGACAGCAGCGGTACGTACAGTTCGGCGTACAGCTCCTTCACGTTGTACTTGCCGCTCAGCGGGGTGCCGCAGGCTTCCTGCGAGATGAAGCAGTTGCCGTTCGCATTGGCGATGGCGATGTAGTCGACCGCGTTCTTCTGGTACTCCTCGCGCCAGGACACGCCCACCGCCAGCTGCGAAGCGCCGGCCGGCAGCGTGAACAGCTCGCCGTTGGCGTTGGCTTCGAAGCTGCGCATCTGGTAGGTGTTGGAGTAGGTCGGACGCGCCTCGTACTTGCCGAGGGTCGCGATCGTCTGCGGGTCGTTGATGTTGAAGATGTTCAACGGGGTGCAGCCGGCGATCACCGCACCGGCGCTGCCGCACTTGACCACGCCGTCGGTGTCGCGGAACGACGGACCCAGCGCGTCGCGCAGGCCGGCGTAGTACACGTAGCCGTAGCTGGTGTTCTCGCGGGTGTAGTGGCCGTAGTTCATGGCCGCGTCCCACTTCCAGGTGCTGTCACCGACGAAGCCTTCCAGGCCCGCCACGACCTGGTCGGTCACGGTGCTGTAGTAGGAGCGGCGTTGGCCCAGCGAGGTGAAGCGGGTCAGCAATTGGTTGTATGGCGGAGCGCCGTCGGTCGCGCCGAAGTTGGTGCCGAACGGGTTGTAGAAGTTGTTGGCGGAAATCACCACCTTGTCGCCACGGGCGTCGAACGGCAGCGGCGCGATCGCGAAGTTGGAGCTGGTCTTGTTGTGGTAGACCTGTGCGAAGGCGTTGATGCTGTCGGTGATCTGATAATTGGCCAGGAAGAACGCGTTGGTGCGCTCCTGCGGCGTCATGATCAGGTTGGTGGCCTGGTAGTTGAAGGAGTCGGTCGCGCCGGAGTAGCAGCGGTAATCGCCCTGCGAGGCGCCGGACGCGCCGGGCTTCAGGGTGACAGTGGAGCAGCCGCCGTACTGGGCCTGCAGCGCGGTCGGCACGGTGATGCGGCCGCGCGGATTGCGGCTGGAGCCGAGCACGGTGACCCCGCCGCTGTACAGGTAGGTCGCGTCCTTGGAGTACTTGCGGTTGGCGGAGGAGATGCCGTCGAACTTGTTGTAGTTCAGGCCGACCATGATGTTGCCGCGATCGCCGACCTGACCGAAGGTCAGCGAGCCGCCGCTGCGCGCGCCGTCGCTCAGGTGGGTCGCCTGACCATAGTCGACGCTGACCGCCAGGCCTTCGAAGTCCTTGCGCAGGATGAAGTTGACCACGCCGGCCACGGCGTCGGAGCCGTACACGGCCGAGGCGCCGCTGGTCAGCACTTCGATGCGCTCCACGGCGCTGGCCGGGATCGAGTTGACGTCGTTGTTGACGACGCGACGGCCGTTGACCAGCAGCAGGGTGCGCTCGTCGCCGAGGCCGCGCAGGTCGACCGAGGACTTGCCGTCGCCGCCGCCGTTGTTGACCGCCGGGGTGGACGGCGCGCCGGACATCGCCGGCAGTTCCTGCACCAGGTCGCCGAGGGTCAGCTTGCCGGTCTGCTCGATCGCGGCGCGATCGATCACGACCACCGGGCTGGCGGTTTCGGTTTCAACGCGGGCAACGCGCGAGCCGGTGACCTGGATGGTGTCCAGGGTCTTGGACGCATCGTTGGAGGAGCTGTCCTGGGCCGCGGCCGCGCCGGTGCTGAGCAGCGCGGTGGTGCCGGCAGCGAGTGCGAACGCGATCGCATCGCGCAAGCGGTGGGTCTTGCAATTCATTGGCTCTCTCTCCGAAAGGTGTATGTCAGCTGAAGTTCGCCTGCGGAGGCGCCGAAATGCGATGCCAAAAACCGCGGGGTGAGCCGATGTTAACTTTGTCTTCAGAGAAATTAAAGAGTCGTTAATGACGTTGCAATTTGCGTGATGTATATCACCATTTACTGGGCAACAAAAAAGCCTCCGCGAGGAGGCTTTTTCTTTCTGAAACAACACGTTGCTGCAGGTCGCTAGAGGTCCTGCTCGTACCGCACGTAGGGGATGGTCCCCTCTTCGGTGCTGATGTTGTTCGGCGAGAACGGGTTCTTGCCGCGGGTGATGACGTTCTCGGCACCCACGGTCAGCTGGCCGCTCCACGGCGTGCGCCAGGTCAGGCCCACGCCCAGGCCGGTCCACTTGCCGGGCTGACCGGGGGCGTCGACGACGCGGCCGATGACGTTGGCGCTGAACGAGCCGTAGCCGCCGCCGATGCTCAGGCTCTTGCTGTCCCAACGGTCGAGCATGGCCGGGGTGGCGTCGGCGATCGGCACCAGGCGCGCCTTGGCGTAGGTGCCGCCGATCGAGACGAAACCCTCGCGGCCGATGTTCTGCTGCGCGAAGACGGTCAGGTCGTTCTGCTCCATCCGCATCGACGGCGTCTTGTTGGCGCCGGCCAGCCAGGCGGGGAGGTTCTCGCGGCCGGTGCCGGCCGACAGCGACAGGCGCCCGCCGGGGCGGTTGAAGGTGGTGGTGGCGGCGACGTGGTGGCCGGTGGTGCCGTCGTCGTCGCCCAGGCTGGCCAACATGCAGTGGCTGGCCAGCCCGCTGATGCTGCTGCCGCTGGCGCTGTTGCACAGCAGGCCCAGCGAGTCGCCGGAGGACAGGCCGAACGCGGCATCCAGCGAGTTGCGGCCGAAATGCCAGCGCGCGCCGACCGCCTGTTCGCCGGTGGGCTCCAGGTACAGCAGCGCCTCGACCTTGCCGCTGCCCTTGTTCCAGACCGGTAGCACGGTGCGGTCCTGGCCACTGGCCGGCTTGCTCTGCGCGTGCGCGCCCGTGCTCGCCGCAAGGGCGATCAACAGGGCGAGCGGTAGGCGCAGGAAGGGTCGCATCAGCAATCTGAGACTTGGGGCGGGCACGAAAGTTCCCGCCGGGCAGGGTGGTCGATGCTAGTGGGTTTATGTTTCTTTAACAAGTCGGACTCCCCGGTCGCGACGCGCATTTCAGCTAGTGCAAGCGCTCCGAGGATGTCGGTTCAGCCTGCGTTATGGCAAACAATACTCCGAATTCCGTCAAGGGGAAGTCATAGTGACGGCCGCAGAACTCGCAACGGATCTCAACTTGGCCGGTGGCCTCGGCGGCGGCCCGCGCTTCTTCCTCGCCCAGCGAGCGCAGCATCGCCGCCACCCGCTCGCGCGAGCACGAACAGCCGAAGCGCAGCGGGCGGTCGCCGAGCAGCTCCGGGGTCTCCTCGTGGAACAGCCGGTGCAGCAGGGTCTCGGCCGGCGTGGCCAGCAATTCGGCCTCGCCCACGGTCTCGAACAGCGCGCCGGCACGGTTCCAGCCGTCCTCGTCGCCGGCGTCGCCCGGCAGCTTCTGCAGCAGCAGGCCGGCGGCGTGCGTACCGTCGGCGGCCAGGATCAGCCGCGTTGGCAACTGCTCGGACTGGCGGAAGTAGTCCTCGAAGGCCTCGTCCAGTTCGGCCGAGGACATCGCCACCAGGCTCTGGTAGCGCTGCGGTTCGCGCGGATCCAGACCGGGGTTCTCGATGGTGATCGCCAGCAGGGCGTCGTCGCCGAGCGCGCGCAGGTCGCGCGGCGCGTCCTGGCCTTCGCCCAACTGGACGATGCCGCGCAGCGTGCCGGCGGCGGTGCATTCGGCGAACAGGGTGCGCAGCGCGCCCTGGCTGCGCAACTGCACCGACAGGCGCCCGTCGACCTTGGTGTGGCCAGTGAACAGGGCCGCGGCGACGCAGGCCTCGCCCAGCAGTTCGGTGGCCGCAGCGGGGTAGCTGGCCGGCGCCAGGATCTCGCGCCAGGTGTCGTGCAGGCGCACGTGCACGCC
This sequence comes from Xanthomonas sp. NCPPB 3174, assembly GCF_056725205.1. Lineage (NCBI taxonomy): Bacteria > Pseudomonadati > Pseudomonadota > Gammaproteobacteria > Lysobacterales > Lysobacteraceae > Xanthomonas > Xanthomonas sp. NCPPB 3174. Next base: position 1,528,899 of record NZ_CM161517.1, read on the forward strand.
GCGCACCCCGGCGCCGGGGAGCAGGAAGCGGGTCAGACGATCGTCGGAAGAATGCATTGCGGCCTCGTTGCGCATGGGAAGATGGCGACCGCACGAACGTGGATCGTCATGGTGGACCAGATCGAAGAAAGCATAGGAATGGGGGCGGGACGCCGCGATGCAAGTGGCGCCGCATCGCCGCGTCCAAGGACCAGGCGCTGGCGCCGCTGGCTGCTGCTGGCGCCGTTGCTGTTCGTGCTGACCAGCGTGTCGCAGGTGCTGCTGCTGCGCTTCGTCGATCCGCCGTTCTCGGCGATGATGCTGGAGCGCCAACTCGGTGCCTGGGCCGGCGGCGACTGGTCGTATCGCATCGCTTACGACTGGCGCGATTCTGCGCAGATCGCGCCGAGCCTGCCGATATCGCTAGTCGCCGCGGAAGACCAGCGCTTCCCCAGCCATCACGGCTTCGACCTGGATGCGATCGAGAAGGCGCGCGACCACAACGCCCGTGGCGGGCGCCTGCGCGGCGCCAGCACGATCAGCCAGCAGGTCGCCAAGAACCTGTTCCTGTGGCAGGGCCGCAGCTGGCTGCGCAAGGGACTGGAGGCCTGGTACACGGTGTTGATCGAGGCGCTGTGGTCGAAGCAGCGCATTCTCGAGGTGTACGCCAACGTCGCCGAGTTCGGCGACGGCGTGTACGGCGCCCAGGCGGCCGCGCGCAGCTTCTGGAACAAGGACGCGGCGCAGCTGACGCCGGCGCAGAGCGCGCTGCTGGCGGCGGTGCTGCCGGCGCCGCAGCGCTACAACGCCACGCGTCCCGGCCCTTACGTGCAGGGCCGCGCCAACTGGATCCAGCGCCAGACCCGGCAACTGGGCGGCCCGGCCTACCTGCAGGCGCCGTAGGCTTGAAGCCCCTCTCCCCCCGGGAGAGGGGTTGGGGTGAGGGTACGGCCGGCCCGTGAGCGTGGTGGGGTTCGGCGGCAGACGTACCCTCATCCGCCCCTTCGGGGCACCTTCTCCCAGTGGGAGAAGGAACTCAAAGCCCCTCTCCCGCCGGGAGAGGGGTTGGGGTGAGGGTACGGCGGCACGTGAGCGTGGTGGGTTCGGCGGCAGGCGCACCCTCATCCGCCCCTTCGGGGCACCTTCTCCCAGTGGGAGAAGGAACTCAAAGCCCCTCTCCCCCCGGGAGAGGGGTTGGGGTGAGGGTACGGCCGGCACGTGAGCGTGGTGGGGTTCGGCGGCAGACGTACCCTCATCCGCCCCTACGGGGCACCTTCTCCCAGTGGGAGAAGGGAGGAGCTCCGCTTTTGCCAGGCGATACGCCCGCCGCTGGTGAACGTGCAGGCCGCTCCGTACCATCCGCCGATGGAATCCGAACGTCTCACCGTCGTCGTCACTGCGTTCAACGAGGCGCAGACCCTGCCGCTGCTGCACCCGCGCATCCTTGCCGCGCTCGACGCCGTGCCTGGGCTGGAGGGCCGGGTGCTGTACGTGGACGACGGCAGCCGCGATGCCACCTGGGAGACGATCCAGGCGCTGGCCGCGTCGGATTCACGGGTCGGTGCGCTGCGCCTGTCGCGCAATTTCGGCAAGGAACTGGCGCTGACCGCTGGGCTGGACTGCGTCGATCGCGGCGCGGCGATGCTGCTGGACGCCGATGGACAGGATCCGCCGGAACTGATCGGACAGTTCGTCACGCACTGGCGCGCCGGCTACGACGACATCTACGGCACGCGCCTGGTGCGCGAAGGCGAGGGCTGGCTCAAGCGCGGCACCGCGGCGCTGTTCTACCGGGTGATCGGGCGCCTGTCAAAGACGCCGATCCCGGCCGACACCGGCGATTTCCGCCTGCTTTCGCCGCGCGCGCTGGCCGCGCTGCGGCAGTTGCGCGAGCGCCATCGCTTCATGAAGGGCTTGTTCGGCTGGATCGGTTTCCGGCGCCTGGCGGTGCCGTACAACCGCGCGCCGCGGCTGGCCGGGCGCAGCAAGTTCAGCCTGTGGCGGCTGTGGAACTTCGCCCTGGACGGCATCACCGGCTTCTCCACCGCGCCCTTGCGGGTGGCCACCTATCTCGGGCTGGCGACCGCGGTCGGCGCCTTCTTGTTCGCGATCTGGGTGGTGGTCAAGGCGGCGCTGTGGGGCGACCCGGTGGCGGGCTGGCCGACGATGATGGCGGTCATCCTGTTCCTGGGCGGCGTGCAACTGATCGCGCTGGGCCTGATCGGCGAATACCTGGGCCGGCTGTACGAGGAATCCAAGCAGCGACCGCTGTACCTGGTGGAGACCTGGCGTGCACCCGGCGAAGGAGTATGCTCGGCCGTGCGATCCAGCGAACCGGGAGGCAGCGATGCGCACGGTACGGCAGGTCTTGAATGAAAAGGGCAATGAGATCCACGCGGTCGCGCCGGACACGGCGGTGATCGAGGCGCTGCGGCTGATGGCCGCCAAGGGCATCGGCGCGGTGCTGGTGATGCAGGACGGACAGCTGTCCGGGATCCTGTCCGAGCGCGACTACGCACGCAAGGTGGTCCTGCAGGACCGCTCCTCGGCGACCACGCCGGTGCGGGACATCATGAGCAGCAAGGTGCACACCGTCGACGCGGCGCAGAGCGTGCAGCAGTGCATGGAACTGATGACCGGGCAGCGCATCCGCCACCTGCCGGTGGTGGACGCCGGCCGTGTGATCGGCGTGATCTCGATCGGCGACCTGGTCAAGGCGGTGATCGAAGAGCAGCGCGAGGAACTGGATCAATTGCAGGAGTACATCAGGAGCTGAGATTGGGGAGTCGGGATTGGGGATTCGTAAGAGCGGGGGGCACGGGTGCGCCGGTTGCGTCGCGCGAATCCCCTATCCGGATTTGGCGGTGATCCGGCCGCCTGCTTTTGCGAATCCCCAATCCCCAATCCCCAATCCCGCGGCTACTTGCCGCCGCACTGAATATCCTTGCCCGGCCCGGTCTCGATGGTCGCCAGCAGGGCGGCCGGCGGGGCGATGCTGCCGAGGGCGACGGCGATGGCGCCGCGCAGGCCCAGGGCCTTGAAGTCGGGGCGGAAGCTCGGGTCCTTGAAGGTGCCGCCGACGCGCAGCGGCGAGCGCAGGGCGAGGATGCTGTGGTCCTTGGGTTGCGCCTTCAGCAGCAGGTCCAGGCGTTCCTGGCTCAGGTTGATGGTGCCGCTGCCGACCAGCAGGGTGTCGGTGCTGTCGAAGGCCAGGCCGCGCGAGGTCATCACTCCGTGCTGCACGCCGAAGTCGCCGAACGCACAGCGCACCGGGATCTCGCGGTCCTTGGTCACCAGGTACTTCAGCGATTCGGCGATATCCAGGCCGGCCAGTTCCATCACCAGATTGCTGATGCGGCCCTTGCCCATGCCGATGGCGACGCTGCCGTCGGCGCTGCCGAGCATCTGCGCAATCGAGTTGCCGCTGCCGGCCAGCGCGATCTCGCCGCCGATCGCGCCCGCCGCTTCCTTGGCCAGTTTGCCGTCGGGGAACAGCTTGCCCAACTGCACGCCGCGGATCGACACCTGCGCGCGGGTGAACAGCGTGGGCTTGCGCGCGTCCATGCGGATGTCCGAGCGCAGGTCGCCGCCGGCCACGCCGAAGTTCAGCGGTTGCAGCAGCAGCACGCCGTCGTCGAGTTTCAGGTGCGCGTCCATGTCGTCCAGCGGCAGCGACGGCGCGTTGATGCGTTGCGCCTTCCAGCGCACGTCGGCGTCCATCGCGCGCAGCTTGCCGAGGTCGTAGGGTGTGGACGGCAGCACCTTGTCGGTGGCGGCCAGCTTGGCCGCCTGCGCCTTCTGCTCGGCGTTGGCGGTCTCGCCGGCGCCGGTACGCGGCGGCGCGCCGACGAAGCCGGCCAGGTCGTCGAAATCCAGTCGCTGCGAACGCAGGTCCGCGCGCAGGAACGGGCGTTGTCCGGCGGTATCGATCTGCACGGTGCCGGCGAGGTCGCTGTCGCCGGCGCGGCCGCGGAAGTCCTGGTAGCGCCAGCGCTCGCCGTCGCGTTGCAGGCGTCCATCCAGTTGGTAGGGCGGGGTGGAGGGAATGGCGATGCCCAGCAGCGGATACAGGTGCGCCATGTCGGTGCCGGCCAGTTGCAGTTGCAGGTCGAACACGCGCAACTGGAACGGGTTGGTCAGGGTGCCGCGCATGTGCGCGCGGGTGCTGCCGGCGCTGCCGCGCAGGTCGACGCGGAATGGGTGGTCGCTCTCGCTCAGTTCCAGCGGCGAGGCGGTATTGCCCTTGAGGGTGAAGGGATTGCCGCGCCAGCGGCCATCGCCGCTGACCGCGATCGGGGGTGCGGCATCGCCACGGCGGCGTTGCCCGACCTGGCTGTCGACGGCGATATCGATCTCGGTGCGCCCAACCGGATCCTGGAAACGCAGATGTCCCTGCTGCACAAGCAAGGCGCCCAGGACCACCGGCCTGCCGCCGTCGTCGGACTGGCCGAACGCCCAGTTGCCGGGTTGTCCGGCCGGGCCGGTCTCCAGCAGCAGGTCGGGCTTGGTCAGGCGGATCTCGGGGATGCGCACGCGGCCGCGCAGCAGCGGCCACAGCGCGATATCCAGTTCGGCGCGGTCGGCGCTGGCCATCTGCGGCTGCTTCGACCAGTCGGCGTTGGCGAAGCGCAGGCGATCGCCGCGCACGGTGACGATGCGGCCCAGGTCCACGTCCAGGTCGCCGTCGATATGGAAGGCGCGGCCGGTGCGCGCCTGCACCGCGCGTTCCACCGGCGCCTTGAACCAGTTCCAGTCGAAGATCAGGATGATGACGAGCAGGAGCAGCACCAGCGCGCCGAGTACGAACGGCCAACGCCGCAGGCGGCCGTCGTTGCGCCGCCAGGGCCAGGAACGGCGGCGTGCGCGGGATGCGGAAGCGGGGTCGGGAGCCATGCGGCCATCCTAGGCAGCCGCCGTGCACGGGGTGCGAAAGCGGATGGAGTGGCGGACCTGCGGGGGACATTGCCCGGTTTCATGCTGCGATGCATGACGATGGGGTTGCGATCATTGAGCAGGCGAAGCGACTGATTGGGTTCAGATCCGGAGTTGGCGGAATGCGGCGTCAAGACGCTTGAAGGGGCTAGCTGGACCAAGGCGGCTCGCCTCGTTGCCTGTTGCATTGAGGTTGATGGCAGGCGGCTCACTTCAACCAGTGGTCAGCGATGTGTCGAAGATGGGTTTACTTATGCGAGGGTCGGCGATGCGTTTCGGCAGGTTTCCATCCATGGTCGCCGCCTTTTGTCTCGTGTCTCCGGTGTGTGGTGCGTTTCAACGGGATGTGGATCCAGCGCAGGTGGTGCGCATCGATGTCGGGAACATCGAGCCGATTAAAGTGGGCGTCCTGACTCCCAGCGGAAAATTCCTTTTTCTGAGGGGTAGCGGTATGCAGTGCGAGGGCGTTTCGGTAACGGGCGGGCAGGTGGTTGTCACGCCTGCGATAGCTGCCGGGATGTACTGGGATTCGCAGGGCAAGGAACATGTGGTCGCCGCCTTTTCAGAGGTAGGAACCTTCACGATCTATGTCTCCGACAATCTCGAAACGGAACAGGATGGTGCGTTCGCGACGAAGCACCGCTATGTCAACCAGCATCCATCGCACATGGTCGTCTCTGCTGGAGCGTGTCAGAAGCGCAAGAGCTGATCGGCGTTGCTGCAGAGCGCACGCCCATGCGCTCGACATTCCAAGCGAGTGCGTGAATAGGCGTTGCGATCGCAGAGCGGTCCGTCACGCCGCCCTGGGAGGGGGGGTGTTCGGGACGCCGGCGAACGGCCGATGGTCTGCCTACAGCACCTGGCCGGTCACCGCCACGAAGTGGCAGACGCTGCCGGCGAGGACGAACAGATGCCAGATGGCGTGGAAGTAGCGGACGGTGTCGCGCTGGTAGAAATACGTGCCCAGGGTGTAGAACAGGCCGCCGGCCAGCAGCCAGCCCAGGGTCCAGGCGTCGATGGAGCGCAGCAGCGGTTCGATCGCCACCACGATCAGCCAGCCCATGGCGATGTACAGAATGGTCGACAACAGGCGGAAGCGGCCGGTGAAGAACAGCTTGAAGATCACGCCGGCCACGGCGATGGTCCAGATCGCCGCGAACAGGCCCCAGCCCCACGGGCCGCGCAGGCCTATGAGGGTGAACGGGGTGTAGGTGCCGGCGATCAGCAGGTAGATCGCGCAGTGGTCGAAGATCTGCAGGCGCGCCTTGGCGCCGGGATGCGGGATGGCGTGGTACAGCGTCGAGGCCACGTACAGCAGCAGCAAGGTGACGCTGAACACGATCGCGGTGGCGAGCCGCCAGCCGTCGCCGTAGATCGCGGCGAGGGTGATCAGCACCGAGCCGCCGGCCAGCGCGGCGATGGCGCCGAGGCCGTGGGTCAGGGCGCTGGCCAGTTCGTCGCGCCAGTCCGTGGAAGGCTGCGCGTCGGCGTTCGAGTAGGCGGGCGACCGTTCTGCATCCATGGGTCCGCACGGTAGCGCAATTGCGAGCGGTTCGCATCCGCTGCGGCGCAGCACTGCGACGCCGGTTGGGCGTGCGCTCAGCCGGCGCACGCCCGTGGTCACATGGCGGTCATTCCACCGCCACGCTGTGCGCGTGTTCGCGCGTGGCGGCGAAGCGCACGTCCGGCGCGCGTTCCTGCGCCAGTTGCAGGTTGACCCGGGTCGGCGCCAGGTAGACCAGTTCGCCGGCGGCGTCGATGCCCAGGTTCATCGCGTTCTTCTCGCGGAACTCTTCCAGCTTCTTGGGGTTGTCGCAGTGCACCCAGCGCGCGGTGACCACGCCCACCGGTTCGAAGCTGGCGTCCACGCCGTACTCGTCCTTCAGCCGGTAGGCGACCACGTCGAACTGCAGCGTGCCGACCGCACCGAGGATCAGGTCGTTGCTCATCAGCGGGCGGAAGAACTGGGTGGCGCCTTCCTCGGACAGCTGCGCCAGGCCCTTCTGCAACTGCTTGAGCTTGAGCGGGTCGCGCAGGCGTGCGCGGCGGAACAGTTCCGGGGCGAAATTGGGGATGCCGGTGAACGACAGCGATTCGCCCTCGGTGAAGGTGTCGCCGATGGAGATGGTGCCGTGGTTGTGGATGCCGATGACGTCGCCGGGGTAGGCCTCGGCGGCGATCTCGCGATCGCTGGCCATGAAGGTCAGGGCGTTGGCCAGCTTGACTTCCTTGCCGGTGCGCACGTGCAGGGTCTTCATGCCGGCGGCGAAGCGGCCGGAGCAGATGCGCATGAAGGCGACGCGGTCGCGGTGCTGCGGATCCATGTTGGCCTGGATCTTGAACACGAAGCCGGTGAGCTTGTCCTCGCCGGCCTGCACCTGGCGGCCGGTGGTGGCGCGCGGCTGCGGCGGCGGCGCGTGCTCGGCGAAGAAGTCCAGCAGCGGCTGCACGCCGAAGTTGTTGACGCCGGAGCCGAAGAACACCGGAGTCTGCTTGCCGGCGCGGTAGGCGTCCAGGTCGAAGGCGTGGCTGGCGCCCTGCACCAGCTCCAGTTCCTCGCGCAGTTCGGCCAGCATCTGTTCGCCGATCTTCTCGGCCAGACCAGGCGCGTCCAGCGACGGGAAGATGGTCGAGTCCTGGCGGGTGAAGTTGCGGCCGGGCTCGTACAGGTGCACTTCGCCGGTCACCAGGTGCACCACGCCCTTGAGGCGCTGGCCCATGCCGATCGGCCAGGTCACCGGCGCGCATTCGATGCCCAGCACCGTCTCCACCTCGTCGAGCAAGTCGATCGGATCCTTGCCCTCGCGGTCGAGCTTGTTGATGAAGGTCATGATCGGCGTGTCGCGCAGCCGGCACACCTCCATCAGCTTGATGGTGCGCTCTTCCACGCCCTTGGCCACGTCGATCACCATCAGCGCCGAGTCCACCGCGGTGAGCACGCGGTAGGTGTCCTCGCCGAAGTCGGCATGGCCGGGGGTGTCGAGCAGGTTGATGATCTTGCCTTCGTACGGGAACTGCATCACCGACGAGGTCACCGAGATGCCGCGTTCCTTTTCCAGCGCCATCCAGTCCGAGGTGGCGTGGCGCGCGGCCTTGCGGCCCTTCACCGAGCCGGCCATCTGGATCGCCCCGCCGAACAGCAGCAGCTTTTCGGTCAGCGTGGTCTTGCCGGCGTCGGGATGGGAAATGATGGCGAAGGTGCGGCGGCGCGCAGCTTCGGTGGCGACTTCGGACATGGGCGGCACGCCCGCAAAGGGCGTCATCGGCAACGGAGGAAGCCGCCGATTATAGCGGGCTTCCCGCAAGGCCCGTTCAGTTCAGCAGCCAGGGATGCGGGCGCCTGCTGGACTGGCGCGCCACCAGGTTGTAGACGATGACCATGCCGAGCAGCAGCAGGCTCCAGGCCGGTGCCAGCCAGTGCGGCGGCACTGCGCCGGGTGCGCCGGCCTGGCCGATGCTGATGGCGGCCAGGACCGTCAGAAGGAATTGTGCCATGCTCAGCACCAAGCCGCCGCGAGGCCAGCGCATGCACACCAGAAGCAGTGTGCTGGCGGTCAGGGTTGCGGTCAGGGTGATCGACACGACGAGCGGGTAGTAGGCCGACGGTGCGTGCTTCACCACCCCGAGCAGGCAGGACAGGCCCAGCCAGGGCAGCGCTGCGGCAAGCGCGCGTTTCAGGATCACCTGGTTGAACAGCTTGCCGGCCTGTCCGGGCGCGCCCAGGCCCGGCAATAGCGCGCTTTCCATCAGTCCCTGGTTGCCGTGTTTGCGCCATAGCCATAGCCGCTGCAGGAACTTCACGCTGGACATGTTGGCCATGACGTTAGCCAGGATCAGGGGCATCGCTGGCGATTGCGAATGCAGCAGCAGCGGCGTCCACAGCAGCAGGACCAGGGCCGGCATGGCCACCGTGGCCAATGCCGTGCCGACGGCGTTGCCGGGGGCGAAGCCGGGGCCGAGGGCATAGCGCATGGCGCGTTCCGGTTGATGGCGCAGATCGGTGGGAAAGGCGGGGCGGGCGATGCCCTGGACCCAGCCCAGGCGCCCGCCTTGCGATTCGACGGCCTGCTTGGTGCTGCCGTCGCCGGGCTGGCGTTGCTGCAGGCCGATCCACATCGGGCGCGACCATGCCGACAGCGCATCGGCCGGGCGACCACGCAAGTACCGGTACGACCACAGGCTGAGCAGAGCGCAGGCGAGCGCAGCGAGCAGCATGCTGGCGCGTGGATGCAGGGTCAGCGGCACGAAGCTGTCCTCGGGCAAAAAGCCGCCCAGCGTCCCCGGCAAGATGCCGATCAAGGGGGCACCCCAGGCCGGCAGGGTGGCGACCACCATGCCGAAGCTTGCGCCGAGTAGCAGGACAGAGAGCGAGAGGCCGGGATCTACACCGCGCACGGCGAACAGCAGCGTCGGCAGCAGCACCGTCAAGGCCAGTGCGGCACCGGACAGAGTGACGAAGCGCGCTGCCATGGACGGCAGACGGAGTTGGCGCCCTTGTTCGAGCAGACTCAGCAGACGAGCGCCGAGCAGCATCCAGACGAACATCGCCATGATCGCCGTGAACATCGGCGGCAGCAGGTTGGCGGCTTTTTCAGGCAGCCAGGTGCAGGCGAAGGCGACGGCGAGGGCTGGCGGATACAGCCATCCGGTCACGCCCGATGCGCGGCAGAGCAGGCGCAGATCTGCAGGAAGACGGTTCATCCGACCACCTCGATGAACAGGTCTTCCAGGCCCAGCCGGTCGATGCGGATGCCGGGAATGGTCAGTAGCGCGGACGGCAGTTCGGTGGCATGCAGCACCACCACGACACCGCCGTCGGCGGAGTGGCGGCGCGCCAGTTCGCCGCGCAACGGCGCGTCCAGCGGCGCGGCCGCCGCCGCCGGGATGCCGATGCGCAGGACCCGGTCCTTGAGCTCGTCCAGCGGCTGGTCCAGCAACAGCCGGCCCTGGTGCAGGAAGGCCACGCGCGAGGCCACGCGTTCCAGGTCGCTGACGATGTGGCTGGAGAACAGCACGGTGGTGCCGGCGTCGCAGGTTTCGGTGACGATCTCGCGCATCAGGTCGCGGCGCGCGACCGGATCCAGCGCCGAGGCCGGTTCGTCCAGCACCAGCAGCGCCGGCCGTGCGGCCAGCGCCCGGACCAGGGCCAGACGTTGGGCCTGGCCGGGCGAGAGCTTGCCGATGCTCTGGGTGCGGTCCAGTTCCCAGCGGCGCAGCAGCGCGTCCGCGCGCTGCGCGTCCCAGTGCGGATAGAGTTGCGCGGCAAAGGCGAGCAGTTCCGCCACGCGCATCCAGCCGAAGGCCTGCGGCTGCTGCGGCACGAAGCCCAACTGGGCCTTGCGTGCGTCGTCCAGATGCAGCGCCGGGCCGCCGAACACCCGCGCCTGGCCGCGCTGCGGCTGCAGCAGGCCGAGCAGGCAGGCCAGCAGGGTGCTCTTGCCGGCGCCATTGCGGCCGATCAGCCCGACCACCTCGCCGCGCGCCACCTGCAGGTCCACGCCCTGAAGCACCGTGCTGGTACCGAAGGCCAGGTGCAGGTCGTGCGCCGCCAGCGGCAGGTCCATGTCCAGGTCGGTCTGGATTGCCGTCTGCATTACCACGCTACTCATCGCCAGGTTCTCCAAACAACTGTTCAAGACGTTCGATCACGGGAGGCGACGGCAGGCCCAGTTCCCGGCAATGCCGGACCAGTTCCTGCAGGCGCGGTTCGATCAACTCCAGGCGCTGCCCTTGCCGTTGCGGCGCGGCGGCGGTCGCGGCGATGGCCATGCCGCGGCCGCGCAGGCGTTCCAGCACGCCCTCGGCCTCGAGCTGGCTGTAGGCGCGCGACACCGTCATCGGGTTGACCGCGTGGGTGGCGGCGACCTCGCGTACCGAGGGCAGGCCGTCGCCTGGGCGCAATTGCCCGGCGGCGACCAGGCGGCGGATCTGCTCGGCGATCTGCCGGTAGATCGGCTCCGGGGCGCTGGGTTGGACGTGGAGGTGGGTTGCATCCATGTGTATTAATACATCAATACACTTGGCGAATGTCAATGCGTTTGCCGACGAACGGCAGGCGCGCTCAGGGTGGAGTGGGATGGGCGAAGCGCAGTTCGCCCAGCGGGCCAGCCATGCGAAACGGCACCGATTCCAGGTGCAGGCCGTGGTTGAGCTGGACGGCGAAATGCAGGTGCGGGCCGCTGCTCAGGCCTGTATTCCCGGACAGGCCGAGCCGCTCGCCGCGCCGCACCGCCTGGCCGACCCGCACCTGCACGCCGCCGGCGGCCAGGTGCGCGTAGATCGCCATGCTGCCGTCGGCGTGCAGCACCCGCACCAGGTTGGCGGCCTGGCCCAGGCGTGGATCGGTGCCGGATTCGCGGAAGTCGTCGCGCACCTCCATCACCACGCCCTCGCGTGCGGCCAGCACCGGCGTGCCTTCGGGCAGGGCGAAGTCCAGCGCATAGGCATTGGCGGGATCGCGGTGGCTGAAGGCGCCGCCGAAGCCCTGGTCGATGCGCACCGGGCGATCGGCGAAGGGCAGGGCATACAGTACCGCGTCGGCATGGGCGCGCGGCGAACCGGGCACCGCTTCGATGCGCAGCCGGGCGCCGTCGCCGCCCGGCTCGGCGAGGTCACCGGGCGGATACAGGCGCGCGACCACGCGGCGCTCGCCGGCGGCCAATTCCACGGTCAGCGGCAGCGCGGGCACGGCAGTGAAGCCGGCGCGGTCGCCCAGCAGGCGGATCTGCACCGGGCCGCCGAGCGGATTGCCCAACGCGACCTCGCGCAGCCCGCTGTCGCGTGCGGTCACCTGCAGCCACGCCGGCGGTGGCTGTGGTTCGGGCCGCGGGGCATTCCATCGCAGCAGCGGCTGCGCGGGCGCGCCGGTCGCTGCCAGCGACAGGACCACGGCAAGCCAGCGGCGGGGGCGGCGTCGGCGCAAGGACGGAAGGCGCGATGGGGGAAGCGGAGTATCGCCGAGGCCGGGGATCGAAAAATCATATCGCTTCATCCGAATAAAGAGATTGACATTGCCGAAAATCGCTGGCATCGTGGCTCCACCATCGAGACCGGCGGAGGGACAGGCCCTTTGATGCCGGGGCAGCCAGCGGACGCGCAAGCGCCCGTGTAGGTGCCAAATCCTGCGGGGACCCACGCGTCCGCCGAAAGATGGTTCGATCCATGCCTTCTGCATGGCGAACGCGAGCTCCGCGAAGCTCGATGGCCGTTCCTCCCTGGATACCGCCATGCGCCTCGTGAACTCGCCTGATCGCCCCACCTCCGCCATTCCGTCCCACGACCGCGTTGCCGCGCCGGCCGACGGCGTGCACGCGATGCGTGGCGAGATCGCCGTCGCCTTGCCGCTGCGCCATGCCGGCGTGCAACTGCTGCGCCTGCGCTACGAACTGAGCGGCCCGGCTGCCGCCCCGGTGGTGTTCGTCGCCGGCGGCATCTCCGCGCACCGCCATCTCGCCGCCAACGCCAGCTTCCCCGAGAAGGGCTGGGCCGAAGGCCTGGTCGGGTCCGGGCGGGCGCTGGACCCTACGCAGCGGCGGCTGCTGGCGTTCGATTTCGTCGGCGCCGACGGCAGCCTGGATGCGCCGATCGACAGCGCCGACCAGGCCGATGCCATCGCCGCGCTGCTGGACGCGCTGGACATCGCGCAACTGCAGGGGTTCGTCGGCTACTCATACGGTGCGCTGGTCGGCCTGCAACTGGCGGTGCGGCATCCGCACCGCGTGCAGAAGTTGATCGCGGTCAGCGGCGCACACCGGGCGCATCCGTATGCCGCGGCCTGGCGCGCGCTGCAGCGTCGCGCCGTGGCGCTGGGCCAACTGCAGTGCGCGGAGAGTCACGGGCTGTCGCTGGCGCGGCAGTTCGCGATGCTCAGCTACCGCACGCCCGAGGAATTCGGCGAACGCTTCGACGCCGCGCCGGAAGTGATCAACGGCCGCGTCCGCGTCGCCGCCGAAGACTATCTGGACGCCGCCGGCGCGCAGTACGTGGCGCGCACCCAGGTCAACGCCTACCTGCGCCTGTCCGAATCCATCGACCTGCACCGCATCGATCCGGCCGCCGTCGCCGTGCCCACGGTGGTGGTGGCGGTCGAAGGCGACCGCCTGGTGCCGCTGTCGGACCTGGTCACCCTGGTCGAAGGCCTCGGCCCGCGCGGCAGCCTGCGCGTGCTGCGTTCGCCCTACGGCCACGACGCCTTCCTGAAAGAAACCGATCGCATCGACGCGATTCTCGCCACCGCCCTTCGCCCCACCGGAGTTGCCGCATGAGCACTGCCCACGACACCGATCTGCCCTGTAGTGCCGCCACCGCCGCGGTCCGCGCCGGCATCGACCGCGATACCGCCTACGGCGCGGTGACCCCGCCGATCGTGCTGTCGTCGAACTTCAGCTTCGACGGCTTCGGCAACAAGCGCCAGTACGACTACACCCGCAGCGGCAACCCCACCCGCGACCTGCTCGGCGAAGCGCTGGCGGAACTGGAAGGTGGCGCCGGCGGCGTGATCACCGCTACCGGCATGGGCGCGATCAACCTGGTGCTCAACGCGCTGCTGCAGCCCGGCGACAAGCTGGTGGTGCCGCACGACGCGTACGGCGGCAGCTGGCGGCTGTTCAACGCGCTGGCCAAGAAGGGCCATTTCGAACTGATCACCGCCGACCTGACCGATCCGCGCTCGCTGGCCGATGCGCTGGCGCAGGCGCCGAAACTGGTGCTGATCGAGACCCCGTCCAACCCGCTGCTGCGCATCACCGACCTGCGTTTCGTCATCGACGCCACGCACAAGGCCGGCGCGCTGGCGGTGGTCGACAACACCTTCCTGTCGCCGGCGCTGCAGACCCCGATCGCCTTCGGCGCCGACCTGGTGATCCACTCCACCACCAAGTACGTCAACGGCCACAGCGACGTGGTCGGCGGCGCGGTGATCGCCGCCGATCCCGAGCTGCACCAGCAACTGGTGTGGTGGGCCAATGCGCTGGGCCTGACCGGCTCGCCGTTCGATGCGTTCCTGACCCTGCGCGGCCTGCGCACGCTGGACGCGCGCCTGCGCGCGCACCAGGAAAACGCGCAGGCGGTGGTGGAACTGCTGACCACGCACGCCGCGGTGCGCCAGGTGTACTACCCCGGCCTGGCCTCGCATCCGGGCCACGCGGTGGCGGCGCGGCAGCAGCGCGGCTTCGGCGCGATGATCAGTTTCGAACTGGCCGGTGGCGAGGCCGAGGTGCGCGCCTTTGTCGACGGCCTGCGCTACTTCACCCTGGCCGAATCGTTGGGCGGCGTGGAGAGCCTGGTCGCGCATCCGGCGACCATGACCCATGCGGCGATGACCGCCGAGGCGCGTGCCAAGGCTGGGATTTCCGACGGCCTGCTGCGTCTGTCGGTGGGCATCGAATCCAGCGCGGACCTGGTCGCCGACCTGCAGGCGGGCCTGCAGCGCGCGCAGCGCGCCGGCGAGGCGCTGGCACGCAAACGGGTGGACGCGTGAGCAGCGGCCTGGCCGATGCGCCATCGGCGCCGCTGCGTGCGGCGCCCATCGCGACCACCGCGCGGCTGGGCCTGCTCGGCACCGGCACCGTCGGCCGCGCCTTCGTCGCGCGCTACCAGGCGCTGCAGCAGCGCCGCCCGGGCCTGCCGACCTTCGCCTGGCTGGCCAATTCGCGCACCGTTGCCGATTGCGCGGTGACGCCGGCGCAGGCGCTGGCCGCGGCCAATGCCGCCGCGCGCACAGCGCAGGCGGTGACGCTGCCGGAGGACCTGGGCCGGGGCGACATCGTGGTCGACGCCACCGCCAGCGAGGCGGTGGCGCAGCGCCATGCCGAATGGCTGCGGCGCGGCGTGCACGTGGTCACCGCCAACAAGCTCGGCCAGGGCGCCGCGCTGGCGCGGGCCGAACAGATCCAGGCCGCCCGCCATGCCGCCAGCACCCACTACGGCGACAGCGCCACGGTCGGTGCCGGGCTGCCGTTGCTGAGCAGCCTGCGCGCGCTGGTCGCCGGCGGCGACCATATCCACGCGGTGGAAGGCGTGCTGTCCGGGTCCCTGGCCTGGTTGCTGCATCGCTACGACGGCCGCCGTGCCTTCTCCGCGTGCGTGCGCGAGGCCGCGGCCGCCGGCTACACCGAGCCCGATCCGCGCGAGGACCTGTCCGGCGAGGACGTGCGGCGCAAGCTGCTGATCCTGGCCCGCGCCGCCGGCCTGCCGTTGCGCGCCGAGCAGGTGCAGGTGGAGTCGCTGGTGCCGGCCGCGCTGGCCACGGTGCCGCTGGCGCAACTGGATGCCGCACTCGAACAATTGGACGCACCGCTGGCGGCGCGCCTGGCGCAGGCACAGGCCGCCGGTGCCTGCCTGCGCTTCGTCGGTCGCTTCGATGCAAATGGCGCATCGGTGGGCCTGCGCGCGCTGCCGCTGACGCATCCGCTGGCCAGCGGCGCCGGCACCGACAACCGCGTCGCCATCCACAGCGACCGCTACCTGCAGCAGCCGCTGCTGATCCAGGGGCCGGGCGCGGGCGCCGACGTCACCGCGGCGGCCTTGCTCGACGACGTGCTGCGGATCGCGGTGCGCTGAGCGACGCAAGCGAGGCCCGCATCAGGTGCGGGCCTCGCGGTTCGGGCTCGGGTGAGACCGACGGGCAGCCAGCATAGGGGCGACGCGGCCCGCACGCCGATGCGTGCGGGTCATGCGGCTCGGCCGTCGCGCATGGCGCGACGGCCGGCGCCTCCCCTCATTGCAGGCCCTGGCCCATGGTCTTCAGTAACTCGCCCTGGTAGTCGCCGCTGAATTCCCAGAAGAACGCGCCGCCCAGGCCCTGGGTCTTGACGTAGTTCATCTTCTCGGTGACCAGCGCCGGGTTGTCGTAGCTCCAGAAGGTGCTGCCGTCGTACTTCCAGTGCGCGTGCGCCTGGGCGTCGACGTAGCTGGTGCCGGCGCGGCCGCGCAACACCTTGTAGTCCTCGATGCCGGCCTCGTAGGTGCCCGCCGCGGCGCTGCCGCTCTGGTACAGGCCATGGTTGACGTTGGGCACGTTGGTCCAGCCACGCCCGTAGAAGCCGATGCCGAGGTTGAGCTTGGCGGCCGGCACGCCACGGTCGAGGAAGGCCTGGATGGCGTCGTTGCTGTTGTAGTAGCGCTGGTCGCCGCTGGACGGATCGGCCGACGACTCGAACAGGGCGGAGTGGTGGTTGGTCTGCGGATCCCAGGCGCCGTGGAAGTCGTAGGTCATCACGTTGAGGTAGTCCAGGTATTGCGCGTACAGGTTCGGGTCGGTGACCCGGATCTTGTCGATGCCGGCGCCGACCGCCACGGTCAGCAGCAGCCCCGGCCGCACCTGGTCGAGCTGACGGCGGAATTCGGCCAGCAGCGCGGTGAAGTTCTGCCGGTCCTCGGCGCTGCCGCAGGCGATGCCGCAGGCCACCGGGTACTCCCAGTCGATGTCGATGCCGTCGAACACGCCGGCCGCGGCCGCGCTGCCGCCGGCGCCGTCGGTGACCGGCAGGTTGCCGCGGATGTAGGCGTCGATGCACGAGGCGACGAAGGCCTGGCGGTTCTCGGCGCGCGCGGCGCTGGAGAAGCCGCGCGACCAGGTCCAGCCGCCCAGCGAGATCAGCACCTTCAGCCCCGGATGCGCGGCCTTGAGCTTCTTCAACTGGTTCCAGTTGCCGCGCAGCGGCTGGTCCCAGGTATCACCCACACCGTCCACGCTCTGCGCGGCGGAGAACGCCTTGGTGTAGTCGGCGAAGGCGTCGCCGCCGGCGCCGGTGCTGCTGTCGGAGGGCTGGGTGACGCCGACTTCGCAACGGTTGTTGCGGACGTTGCCGAAGGCGTAGTTGATGTGGGTCAGGTAGCCGGCGGCGCCGCTGGTCTGGATGTCGCGGACCTGGTAGTTGCGGCCGTAGATGCCCCACTGGGTGAAGTAGCCGATCACGCGCTTGCCGCCGCCGGCGCTGGCGGGGAGGGTGCGCACGTTCAGCGTGGCGCTGCTGGCCGAGACGTTGCCGGCGTTGTCGCGGGCGCGGACCACGTAGGCGTACGCGGTGTCGGCGCTCAGCGCCGAATCGGTGTAAGCGGTGGTGGTGGACGTGCCCACGCGATTGCCGTCGCGAAGGATGTCGTAGCCGGCCAAGCCGCTGCCGCCGGCGTTGTCGGAGGCAGCGTTCCAGCTCAGGGTGATGGCGTTGCTGGCGCGCGTGGCCGCGGCCAGGCCGGTCGGCACGCTCGGCGCGGTGGTATCGGTCGACGCCGCCGCGATACTGATCGTAACGGCGGCCGAGGTGGTGCGGGCGCCGGCGTTGTCGGTGGCCACGGCGGTAAGGCTATAGTCGCCGGCCGCCGCGCCGCTCCAGGGCAGCGTGTACGGCGCGCCGCTGACGCTGCCGAGCGAGGTGCTGCCGCGGAAGAATTCGACCCGCGCCACGCTGCCGTCGGGATCGCTGGCCGACGCCTGTAAGCTGATGGTGGTGCCGACCACGAAGCGGGTGCCGCTCGTGGGCGCGGTCAGCGCCACGCTCGGCGGCTGATTGCTGGAACTGCCGTCGCAGGTGCCCAGGTCCTGGTACCAGCCGCAACTGGTGCAGTAGGTCGGTGCGGTGTTCCAGATCGGACCGTTGGCGCGGTACAGGTGGCCGGCGTAGGTCATGGTGTCGCCGGCGGCGTAGATGGTGGCCGGGTTCCAGGCGGCGACGCCGCTGCACGCGGCGGCCGAGGCCTGGCCGGGCACGAGGCCGGCGAGGACGAGACAACAGAACAGCAACCACGATCCAGCGGATTTCGTGTGCATGGTGACGCCTCCGATGCGGTAGGTAACGCGACTGAGGAGCGGCGGTTCGCCGCTGTCTGGTTCCTTGGATGCGATCACCCGGGAGCGTTCGGCGCCGACGTCGTGTGGCGTTCGTGCGCGGACCGGGCAGGCGCAGGTTTCTGGCCAGAAGACAACGTTGTCAACAGACAATTCGGGCGAATGCGAGATGCATCCAGAATCACTGCGATGACAACGTTTTCATGGACGGCCGATGCTGCAGCGCAATGGCTGCAGCGTCGGGTGCATCCGCGTTTGCGGCGGGGCTGGCACGGCGCATGGCGGCCAGGTTCGTGCAACGCCCAGGCGACGTGCTGTCGCTACCGGCACGCTGCCCCGATCACCCAGGCTGCGCGACAAGACGCGTTCGTGCCGCCGTGCAGGCACGACTGGTGTGGCGCCTGGGATCAGGGCGTCTTGTCCAGCGCCTCGAGCAGCGCGGCGTTGAAGCGCTGCGGCGCTTCCACCTGCGGTGAATGGCCGAGGTCGTCGAAGGCGACCAGATGCGCGCCGGGAATCGCCGCGGCCGCGCGCTTGCCCAGGGCCGGGTAGTCGCCCAGGGTCGCCGCCAGTGCCGGCGGCGCCAGGTCCTTGCCGATCGCGGTCCGGTCGCGCTGGCCGATGAACAGCGTGGTCGGCACGCGCAGTTGTGCGAAGCGCTGCACCACTGGCTGGTTGAACACCATGTCCGAGGTCAGCGCCTGGTTCCAGGCCACGCGCTCGCCGCCGGGGCCGGCGTACAGGCCGGCCTGCATGCTCACCCAGCGGTCGTACTCGGGCTTCCACTGTCCGCCGTAGTAGGCGTTCAACTGGTACTGCTTGATCGAGGCCGCATCGGTCTTGCGCTCCTTGGCGTACCAGTCGTCGACGCTGCGCCAGGGCACGCCGGCGGCCTTCCAGTCCTCCAGCCCGAGCGGGTTGACCAGCAGCAATTGGCTCACGTCCTGCGGGTACTGCAGCGCGTAGTGCGCGGCGAGCATGCCGCCCATCGAATGGCCGACGACCACGGCGCGGGTCACGCCGGCCTGTTGCAGCAAGGCGTGGGTGTTGGCCGCCAGTTGCGCGAAACTAAACTGGTAGGCCTGCGGCTTGCTCGACTTGCAGAAGCCGATCTGGTCCGGCGCCAGCACCCGGTAGCCCTGTGCCACCAGCGCGGCGATGGTCGATTCCCAGGTCGCGGCGCAGAAGTTCTTGCCGTGCAGCAGCACCACCGTGCGGCCGTTCGGCGTGCCGGTCGGGGCCACGTCCATGTAGGCCATCTGCAGCGGCTGGCGCTGCGAGTCGAAGCGGTACCAGTGCACCGGGTAGGGATAGGCGAAGCCTTCCAGTTGCACGCCATAGCGCGGCGGTGCGTCGGTGGCCGTGGCCGTGGCCGTGGCCGTGGCCGTGGCGGAGGCGAGCGGCGACAGGGCGAGGGCGGCGAGCAGCAGGCAGTGGCGCATGGGAGCGGGACGGCAGACGTGATGGACCACGACCTTAGCCCGGCGCGCGCTTGCCAGGCGTCAACGCGTCACGCGGGAGGCGGCAGGCTGCCGCCGTTGTGCACCAGGGTCAGGCAGGCGTGGCGCTGCATCTGCGCCAGCGGCTCCTGCAGCGCCGCCAGCACCTGTTCGGCCTGCGCGCCCAGTACCGGCCGGTACGCGGCCCAGCCGTTGCGGCCCTTGGCCTTGGCCTGGTACAGCGCGCGGTCGGCCAGCACCAGCAACTGCTCCCAGCCGAGCAGGCTGTCGGGGTCGTGCACGAACGGGAATTCCGCCAGCCCGATCGAGCAGGTGACCCGGCCTTGGCGCCCGTGGTCGAACACGAACGGGTGCGCAGCGACCGAGCGGCACAGCCGTTCGGCGGCCATGGTGAGGTTCTCGCGCGGCGCCGAGCGCAGCACCAGCAGGAATTCCTCGCCGCCCCAGCGCACCACGTAATCGCTCTCGCGGGTCAGCCGCACCAGCAACTGCGCCATCTGCTGCAGCACCGCGTCGCCGGTGTGGTGCCCGCCGCTGTCGTTGATCGACTTGAAATGGTCGATGTCGATCAGCGCGAACAGCATGCCCGAGGACAGCATGTCCTCGTCGTTGGCGGCCATGCGCCGGTACAGCGCGATGTCGCTGGGGATGTGCAGCGACAGGTAGCGGCGGTTGCGCAACTGGGTCAGCTCGTCGGTGAAGCTGGCCTCCTGCAGGCGCTGGTTGGCCGCCTGCAATGCCTGGGTGCGCTCGCGCACCTGGCGTTCGAGGATGTCGCGCTGGCGCCGGTTGTGCAGCCGCGCCAGGGCCACCGCGCACAGCAGCAGGGCGAACGCGCCCAGCGTCAGCAGCAGCTTGTAGTACGGCGTTTCCTGGAAGCGCAGTGCGATCCGCAGCGGCAACTGCGCCGGCGCTGCGGCCCACACGCCGGCGTTGTTGCTGCCGGTGACTTCGAAGACGTAGTCGCCGCCGGGCAGGTTGGTGTAGCTGACCGAGCGCTGGCGGATGTCGTCGAGGGTGCGCCAGCCGCGGTCGTAGCCGCGCAGGCGGTAGCGCAACTCGACGTTCTGCGGCGCCTGGAACGAGGCGGCGGTGAATTCGAAGTCGAGGTCGCGCGCGGCTTCCGGCAGCGGGGTGGGCAGTGCCTGCGGCGTCAGCCACAGGCCCAGCGCACGTACCCGCTCCACCACCGGCTGTGGTGCCACCGGATTCTTGACGATGCCGGCGGTATCCAGCGCGACCACCCCATCGCGGCTGGGCAGCCACAGCGTGCCGTGCTCGATGAAGCCCTTGCCGTTGCCGGCGCCGTTGCAGCACATGCCCTGCACGCCGCCGTGGCGCTGCGCGCGCTCGGTGAGCATCAGTTCGGCATTCAGCGGCGCCTGCGGCGACGCCGCGTGGCGCTGCAGGTCGGCCAGGCGCACGCGGTAGACCCCGCGCAGGCCGGCCACCCAGATCGCGCCGCGGCCGTCGTCGGCGATGAAGAACGCGGCGTTCACCGGCAGCCCATCCTGCTCGCCGAACGCGTACCAGTGCGTGCCGTCGAACAGCCACAGCTGCTCGTTGAGGGTGCCGACCAGCCATTGCCCGCCGGGCAGTTCGTGGATCGCGGTGATGTCGGCGCTGGCCAGCGCCGAGCCCGGCGGAGCCAGTGCGACCAGACGCTCGCCGCGCAGTTCGTACAGGCCCGACTGCGCGCCGATCAACAGGCGCCCGTCGCGGGTCTCGTGGATCAGCCGCACGCGCGGATCGCGCAGGCCCTCGGCCGTGCCGTAGCGGCGCAGCCGCGTGCCGTCGGCGCGGAACAGGCCGTCGGTGCTGGCGAACCACAGCCGCTGCGCGCGATCGCGGACGATCCCGCTGACCTGCAGGTCGCGCAGCGGCGCCATCCAGGCCGGCTGGCCGAGCCGGCCGTCGCGGTACAGGGCGGCGCCGTGGCGGGTGCCGATCCACAGTTGCCCGGGTTCGGCCAGCAAGGTGTAGGGCGCTTCGTTGTGCAATTGCGCCAGGGTCAGCACCGGCTGGTAGCGGCCATCGCGCAGCTGCGACAGACCGCTGTCGGTGCCGGCCCACAGCGATCCGTCCGGATCGCGCGCCAGGGTCCACACCAGCGCATCGTCCAGCCCCTCGTGCGTGCTGTAGCGACGCGTCCAGCCGTTCCACAGCCGCGTGGCGCCGTTCCAGCTGCTGCCCAGCCACAGGTTGCGCTCGCGATCCTCGAAGATCGCGTTGACGCCGACGTTCGGCTTGTTTTCCGGGGTGCGTTCGACGATGGCGCCATCGCGCACGCGCAGCAGCGCGCCGGGCTGTCCCACCCACAGGTTGCGGTCGCTGTCCTCGAACAGGGCCAGCACCGCGCGCCGGCTGGTCCCGGCGGGGTCGGGCAGCCATTGCCAGCGCCCGTCGCGGCGCAGCAGCAGGCCATCGCGGGTGCCGGCCCACAGCGTGCCTTGCGCCTCCAGCAGATGTTGCACCGGCACCGCGGCGGCCTCCTGCGGCAACGGCAGCGACACCGGCGCGTCCTGGCCGGCGACGAAGCGCAGCACTTCGCCGCGCGTGCCCACCCACAGCGCGTCGGCGCGCGGCAACAGCGCAGAGGCGCCGCCGGCGATGCGGTGGCGCAGTTGCAGGCGATCGCCCTGCACCGCGTACACGCCATCCTGCGCCGCGACCAGCACGGTGCCGTGCGCATCGGTCGCGATCGCCTCGATGTTGAGCAGTGGCGCCTGCGGATCCTGTGGCAGCAGCGTGGTGAAGCGCCCGTCGCGGTAGCGCGACAGGCCGCGGTAGGTGCCGATCCACAGCGTGCCGGCGGGGTCGACGTGCAGCGCCTTGATCAGGTTGCCGGGCAGGTGCGCCGGCGCGCCCTCGTTGAACGAGGTCATGCGCACGCCGTCGAAGCGGGTCAGCCCGCCCATCGTGCCGATCCACAGATAGCCCTGGCGGTCCTGCGCGAACGCCTGCACGCTCAGCTGCGGCAGGCCCTGGTCCAGGCCCCAGCCTTCGCGCTCGTAGTGGTTGAACTGCTTGTCCGGCTGCAATGCCTGCGCCTGCGGCACACACGCGCTCCACGCTGTCGAGAGCATGGCCAGCTGTAGCGCCAGCAGGCGCCAGGAGGCGTATGGGAACCGCAAGAGCATGCCAATGCCGGATCGGCCGACGTCTCTGTCGTTAGCGGCAACGCCGCGCGGATCTTGATGCGCGCGGCAGTCAGGACGCTGGTGATCGGGTGGGCCAGCGTCCATCGGGGTGGCTCAGCACTCGATGACGTTCACCGCCAGCCCGCCGCGGCTGGTTTCCTTGTACTTGTCCTGCATGTCGCGGCCGGTGTCGCGCATGGTGCGGATCACCTTGTCCAGCGACACCTTGTGCTTGCCGTCGCCGCGCATCGCCATGCGGCTGGCGTTGATCGCCTTGACCGCGCCCATCGCGTTGCGCTCGATGCACGGGATCTGCACCAGGCCGCCGATCGGGTCGCAGGTCAGGCCGAGGTTGTGCTCCATGCCGATCTCGGCGGCGTTCTCGATCTGCCCTGGCTTGCCGCCGAGCGCGGCGACCAGGCCGCCGGCCGCCATCGAGCAGGCCACGCCGACCTCGCCCTGGCAGCCGACCTCGGCGCCGGAGATGGAGGCGTTTTCCTTGTACAGGATGCCGATCGCCGCGGCGGTGAGCAGGAAGTCGAATACGCGCTGTTCGTCTGCGCCGGGGCAGAAGCGGTCGAAGTAGTGCAGCACCGCCGGAATGATGCCCGCCGCGCCGTTGGTGGGCGCGGTGACCACGCGGCCGCCGGCGGCGTTCTCTTCGTTGACCGCCAGCGCGTACAGGTTGACCCAGTCCAGCGTGGTCAGCGGATCGCGCATCGCCGCTTCCGGCTTGGACGACAGCTCGCGGTACAGCGCCGGTGCGCGCCGCGATACGTGCAGGCCGCCGGGCAGCGTGCCTTCCTCGCGGATGCCGCGCGTCACGCAGGCCTGCATCGCGCCCCAGATCTCGCGCAGGCCGGCGCGGATCTCGTCCTCGCTGCGCCAGCACTTCTCGTTCTCGAACATCAGCGCGGCGATGCTCAGGCCGCTGCGCGCGGCCTGCGCCAGCAGCTCGTCGCCGCTCTTGAACGGGTAGGGCAGCGGCGTCTCGTCGGCGACGATGCGGTCGTCGGCGGCGTCGTCCTGGTTGACCACGAACCCGCCGCCGACCGAGTAGTAGTCGCGCGTGGCGACGACTTCGTCGTTGGCCGCGTAGGCGGTGAAGCGCATGCCGTTGGTGTGGTACGGCAGCTTCTGCCGCTTGTTCATCGCCAGGTCGCGCTTCTCGTCGAAGGCGATCTCGTGCTGGCCGAGCAGGTTGATGCGCTTGCTGCCGCGGATGCGCTCCAGCGCGCCGGGGATGATGTCCGGATCGATCAGGTTCGGGCGCTGGCCTTCCAGGCCCAGCAGCACTGCCTTGTCGGTGCCGTGGCCGCGCCCGGTCAGGGCCAGCGAGCCGAACACTTCGGCACGCACCCGCACCACGTCCTGCAGGCGGCCCTGGTCGAACAGCCAGCGGTGCACGAAGCGTTCGGCGGCGCGCATCGGCCCCACGGTGTGCGAGGAACTCGGCCCGATGCCGATCTTGAACAGGTCGAAGGTACTGACAGCCATGCGCGTGCCGAGGGGGGTGGGCGAAAGACCGTCTATTCTATGCTTCCGGCGCGCGGCACAGGTCCGCAGCGCAGCATTGGACGCGAGCATGTCCCTCACTCTGTACCAGCGCGACGACTGCCATCTGTGCGACCAGGCATTGCAGGTGCTGGCGCAGGCGCGCGTGGCCGACCTGGAAAGCGTTTTCATCGACGACGACGCGGCGCTGGAGGCGCGCTATGGCGTGCGCGTGCCGGTGCTGCGCGCCGCCGACGGGCGCGAACTGGACTGGCCATTCGATGCGGATGGCGTGCGCGCCTGGTTGGCGGCCGCGGCCGAACGCGTGTAAGACGCGCATAAAAAAAGCGGCGGACCCGACGAGGAAATCCGCCGCTCAGCGGCCGCGCGCCCGCGGCCTGTGGCGAATCACTTCGCCTTGAACACCACCTTGGTGCTGATCGCGGTTTCGTTGGGAATGGTCTTGGTGTCGGCCCAGTCGCCGCCGCCCACGCCGAAGTCCAGGCGCTTGACCGTGGCCTTGCCGGCCAGCACCGGCTGCGCGCCCGGGGTCCAGGTGAAGGTCAGGGTCACCGGCTTGGACACGCCGCGCAGTTCCAGGGTGCCGTCGGCGGCGAACTGGTTGTTGCCCAGCGCGCGGAACTTGTCGGCGCGGTAATGCGCGGTGGCGAACTTGGCCACGTCGAAGAAATCCGCACCCTGCAGGGTGGAATCGCGGTCGTTGTTGCCGCTCTTGGCGCCGGCCAGCGGGATGGTGACGTCGAGCTTGGCGCCGGCCAGGTTGGCCGGGTCGAAGCTGAGCTTGGTGTCGAAGCCGGGGAACTGGCCGGTGAACACTTCGCCGTCATACTTGCTGGCGAACACCAGGGTGGAGCCGGGGGCCTGCACATAGTCGGCGGCCCGCACCGCGGGGGCGGCGGCGAGCAGGGCCACCAGGCTGGCGGCAACGGCGGCGGGGGACGCGAAACGGGTGGACATCGAAACAGCTCCTCAGGACTTGGGGGTGAGCCAGCCGCGCGGCAACATCCGCGCCAGGGTGGCATCGCGTTGGAACAGGTGGTGGTAGAAGGCGGCGCCGGCATGCGCCAGGACCACCGCGATCAGCAGCCAGAAGCCCCATTCGTGCACCGTGTGCGACAGGTCGCGCAGGTGCTCGTTCGGGGCGCTGAGCTTGGGCACCGCGACCAGGCCGAACCAGCGGAACGGGCGCAGGCCGCTGGCCGAGTCGTACAGCCAGCCGGACAGCGGGATGGCGAAGATCATCACGTACAGCAAGGCGTGGGTGGCGTCGGCGATGCGCTCCTGCCAGCCGGGCGTGCCCTGCACCGGCTTGGGCGCGCCGGCGTACAGGCGCCAGCCCAGCCGCACGATCACCAGCGCCAGCACGGTCAGGCCCAGCGACTTGTGCGCGGTGTAGACCCAGAAATACTTGGGCGTCTTCGGCAGCTCGCCCATGGTCAGGCCGACCACGCCGAGCAGCAGGATCAGCGCGGCGATCAGCCAGTGCAGGGTCTGGCTGACGCTGCCCCAGCGGTCGGGGGTGTTGCGGGCGCTCATGGCGTGCCGTCCTGCGCATTCGGCGCGGTGGTGGTGTCGGTGGGAGCGGCGGGCGGGGTGCCCGGTGCCGGATCCGGCTCGGCCTTGGCGCCGCCTTCGCGAGTGGCCTCGGCCTCGATGCGCAGTTCCACCGTGCCGCCGATCACCGACGGCCAGGCACTGATGCCGAAGTCGGCGCGCTGCAGCGTGGTGGTGGCGGAGAAGCCGGCGGTGCGGCGGAACGGCGGCAGCGGATGGCGCTTGACCGCGTTCAGGGTCACGTCCAGGGTCACCTCGCGGGTGACGCCGTGCAGAGTCAGTTGCCCGATCAACTTGGCGTGCTGCGCGTCGATCGGCTCCACGCGCGTGGAGACGAACTGCGCCTCGGGGTAGCGGTCGCCGTCGAGCAGGTTGTGCGCCAGCGCGGCGCGGTTCCACTTGGCATCGCCCAGATCCAGCCGCTGCAACGGCACCCGCGCCTGCAGCCGGGCGCTGCGCCAGTCGTCCGGGTCGAACACCAGGGTGCCGGTGCTGCCGGACACGGTGCCCAGCGCCTTGGAGAAGCCGGCGTGCTCGATCGCGAACAGCACCCGCGTGTGTACCGGGTCCAGCGCGTACTGCGCCGGCGCGGCCAGGGCGGTACCCGGCAAGGCCAGCAGGAGCGCCACAAGAGAGGGTTTGAGCATGAAGCGGGCCGCGCTGGGAGGGTCGCCGGATTCTAGTCACAGTCCGGCCCGGCTGCGTACCTGCGCCACGTAACGGTTCGTTGCACGCCGCGACAGGTGTGATTTTTCCGCGGCCGCGCGGTATAAGAACGCTGCCGCGGCGAGCGGCATACGGAGCGGCCGCCCCGCGCGTCCGGCCCCGGCAGTGCGCCGGTGTTCATCCGCTGACGTCCTTTGCCGGAGCCGATGTCCATGCCCATCCCGCATCCCCCACGCCGGTGGCGCTGCTGGGGGCTGGCCTGCCTGTTGGCGTTGGCCGGCGTCAGCGCCGACGCCTGGGCCGGGGTGCCGCAACTGCCGCGCTTCCGGGTGTTCTCCAGCGAGCAGGGGCTGCCGTCCAGCGACATCTCCGGGCTGCAGCTGGACCGCGACGGGTATCTGTGGATCGCCAGCGGCGACGGCCTGGCCCGCTACGACGGGCGCGAGTTCCGGGTGTGGCGCCACGACCCGGCCGATCCCGCCTCGCTGCGCTGCAACTACGTGCAGGACCTGCACATCGACGCGCGCGACCGCATCTGGGTGGCCTGCGAGGGCGGCGGCCTCAGCATGCTCGGCGCGGACCGGCGCGGCTTCCGCCACTTCAACATGGCCAACCAGCCGGCGATGCGCAGCGACGAGGTGTTCGCCATCGCCAGCCGCGGCGATGCGGTGTTCTTCGGCACCTACCGCGGCGGTCTGTACCGGCTGGGCGACGATGGCCGGGTGCAGCGCATCCGTGCCGGCGACCCGAAGGTGGACGCGCTGCTAGACAGCGCGGTGCTGACCCTGGCCTTCGACGACGCCGGGGTGTTGTGGGTGGGCACCTTCAAGGGCCTAGTGCGCTACGACGGCCGCCACGCCAGCGCCTACCGCATCGACGACGGCATGCCGCAGGAGGAGCAGGTGATCATGTCGATCACCCGGCTCAACGATGGCCTGTGGTTCAGCGGCAACACCGGCCTGTTCCGGCGCGACCGTGCCGGGCGCTGGTTGCGTGTGGACTGGATCGGCGCGCTGCACCGCGCCGCCAACGCGATCGCCGAGGACGGTGCCGGCGGCTACTGGCTCGGCAACGGCGAAGGCCTGTGGCACAAGCCGGCCGACGGGCCGGCGCGGCGGGTGGACACCGGCGGCGCGGCGGTGTCCGGCGCCAGCGTGGTGGAGACCCTGCTGCGCGATCGCGAGGGCGGCCTGTGGGTGCCGCTGCCGACCCGCGGCCTGGGCTACCTGCGTCCGGACTGGCGCCGGCTGGCGGTGCTGGGCACCGCGCAGGGGCTGCCCGCCGACCAGTACGTCGGCCTGGCGCCGGCGCGTGCGGGCGGGGTGTGGCTGCTTGGCGCCGGCGCCAGCGTGTTCCGCCTCGATACCACCAGCGGTGCGCTGAGCGCGCCGCACTGGTCCAACGGCGCGCCCAGCGGACGCACGCTGTCGGTGCTGGACGACCCGCGCGGCGCGTTGTGGATCGGCGGTAGCAGCGTGCTGTTGCGTGGCCCGCTGGACGGCGGCGCTCTGCAGCGCTGGACTCGCGCCGCCGGCGAGGCCGATGCGATCCCGGACGGCACGCTCGCCTGGCTGCAACTGGACGCGCGCCAGCGGCTGTGGATCGGTGCGCCGGGCTACGGCGTGCAGGTGCGCGATGGCGACGGCCGCGTGCTGCAGAACATTCCCGGCGGCCAGCACGGCCTGGCCGGCACCGACATCGCGGCGTTGGCGATGGCGCCGGACGGCACGCCCTGGGTGGCCGCCGAACAGTTCCAGCAGTGGGACGACGCGGCCGGCCAGTTCCGCACGCCGCCGGAACTGGCCGGCGAGAAAGTGCAGTCGTTCGCCTTCGCCGACGCGCGCACGCTGTGGGTGCACCGGCTGTCCGGGCTGGAACTGTGGCGGCGCACCGGCAGCAGGTGGCAACGCAGCCAGCGCTACGCGGTGGCCGACGGGCTGCCGGCCACCGAGTCCAGCGCACTGGTCGCCGATCCGCAGGGGCGCGCGTGGCTGGGCATGCGCCGCGGCCTGTTCCGGGTCGATCCGCGGCGCACCCCGGCGGTGCGCGCGTTCGGTACCCGCGATGGGCTCGGCAGCCAGGAACTGGTCCGGCGCGGCCTGCTGATGACCGCCGACGGGGTGCTGGTGGCCGCGGCCGCCGACGGCAGCGTGGCGCTGCTGGACACCCAGCAGGCGGATCCGGTGCCGGTGCCGCTGGCGCTGAGCATGGAGAGCGTGCAGGTGCGGCGCGGCCCGCGCCTGCTGAGCTTGCCGACGCGCGGCGACTTCACCTTGCGCTCGGACGATCGCGACCTGCGCGTGGCGGTGCGGTTGCTGTCGTACATCGATCCCGAACACATCGTCTACCGGTTCCGCCTGCCGGGCTACGACCGCGACTGGGTCAGCACCGGCGCCAGCGGCGAACGCACCCTGCCGCAACTGCCCGACGGCGCGCAGGTGCTGGAGATCCAGGCGCGCACCCGCAATGGCGCGTGGTCGCCGACGCTGCGCCTGCCGTTCCAGGTGCAGCCGCCGTGGTGGCGCAGCGTCTGGGGCATCGTCGGGCTGCTCGCCGCGGCCGGCCTGCTGCTGCTGGTGTCGCTGCGCGCCTACCGGCGCCGCCTCGGCCGCCAGCACGCCTGGGAACTGGCCCTGCACAAGCAGGAACTGGCCGAACAGGCCTCGCTGGCCAAGACCCGCTTCCTGGCCACGCTCGGCCACGAGGTGCGCACGCCGCTGACCGGGGTGCTGGGCATGAGCGAACTGCTGCTGGCCACGCCGCTGGACCCCAAGCAGCGCGGCTATACCGAGTCGATCCGCCGCGCCGGCACGCACCTGCTGCACCTGGTCAACGACGCGCTGGACCTGGCGCGGATCGAGGCCGGACGCCTGCGCCTGGAGTCGCAGCCGTTCGCATTGCAGGCGCTGATCGCCGAAGTGGTCAACCTGATGGCGCCGCTGGCGCAGGCGCGCGGGCTGCGCTTCGATCTGCACGACGCCATGCCCGGCCCGACCACGGTGGAGGGCGATGCGCTGCGGGTGCGGCAGATCCTGCTGAACCTGCTCGGCAATGCGATCAAGTTCACCAACAGCGGCTCGGTGGCGCTGACGGTCGCGCCGACGCAGGACGGCCAAGGGTTGTGCATCGAGGTCGCCGACACCGGCCCGGGCATCGGCGTCGAACAACAGGCGCGGCTGTTCCAGCGCTTCGAGCAGGGCGATGGCCCGCGCACCGCGGTGCGCCAGGGCGGCAGCGGCCTGGGCCTGGCGATCAGCCAGGAACTGGCGATGGCGATGGGCGGGCGCATCCAGGTCGAGAGCAGGCTCGGGCATGGCGCGCGTTTCCGCGTGGGCCTGCCGCTGCGCTGGCGCCTGGCGCAGGAGCCGGCGGCGCCGGCGGTGGCGCCGCGCGCGCGCACTGCGCTGCGCATCCTGCTGGTCGAGGACGAACCGACCGTGGCGCAGGTGATGATCGAGTTGCTGCGGGGCCGCGGCCACCAGGTGGCCTGGGCCGCGCACGGCCTGGAAGCACTCACCGAAGCCAGCCAGGGCAGCTTCGACATCGGCCTGCTCGACCTGGACCTGCCGGCGCTCGACGGCCTGGCGCTGGCGCGGCAATTGCGTGCGCTGGGCCATGGCTTCCCGCTGGTGGCGGTGACCGCGCGCTCCGACGGTGA
Organism: Xanthomonas sp. NCPPB 3174; assembly: GCF_056725205.1. Lineage (NCBI taxonomy): Bacteria > Pseudomonadati > Pseudomonadota > Gammaproteobacteria > Lysobacterales > Lysobacteraceae > Xanthomonas > Xanthomonas sp. NCPPB 3174. Next base: position 1,558,590 of record NZ_CM161517.1, read on the forward strand.
GGCCGAGGCCGCCGCGCGCGCTGCCGGATTCGCCGGATTCGTGCGCAAGCCGGTCACCGGGCAGATGCTGGAAGCGGCCATCGACGCGGTGCTGGACGGCGCGCCACCGCCGTTCTGAGCCGATGCAGGCCGCGGTTGCCAGCGCTGGCGTTTATCGCCGACGATGGCGCCGGTGACGCGGGACGGATGCCCGTCGGGGGGAGACAGAGGCGATGCGGTCGAGACGGATCTTGGGATGGCTGCTGCTGGCGTGGTCCGCGGTCGCCGGCGCGGCAGTGCCGCCGACGCCGCAGCCGCGCCAGCTGACCGTGGCCGACGGCCTGCCGTCCAACAGCATCAATGGCTTCGCCGAGGACAAGCTCGGCTACCTGTGGCTGGCCAGCGGTGACGGTCTGGCGCGCTTCGACGGACGCGGCTACCGCATCTGGCGGATCGAGGACGGCCTGCACGCCAACAAGATCTGGTCGGTGTACGTGGATGCGCAGAACCGGGTCTGGTTCGGCACCGACGGTGCCGGCCTGGGCATGCTCTCCGCCGATCGCCGCCAGTTCCGCTACTACGATCGCAGCACCTATCCGCAGATCGGCTCCACCACCGTGTGGGCCATCGCGTCCACGCCGGACGGCAGCGTCTGGTTCGGGACCGCCGCTGGCGGCCTGCACCAGTTGCAGCCGGACGGCCGCCTGCGCCGCTTCATGCCGATCCCCGGCGACGCGCGCAGCCTGCCTTCGGCCAGCGTCACCCATCTGGCGACCACGCCGGACGGCACCCTGTGGGTGGGCACCCGCGGTGGCCTGGCGCGCTGGACCGGGCACGATTTCCAGCGACTCGATGCTGCCGCGCTGCCGCGGCCGGAGGTGCAGGGGCTGACCCCCGAACGCGATGGCACGGTGTGGGTCGCCACCACCGGCGGGGCGCGCCTGGTGCGCGCCGACGCCAGCGTGGTGGAGCCGTACTGGCGCAACATGCCCAGCGACAGCGTGCTGGGCATGCTGGTCCACGACCGCCACGGCACGCGCTGGTTCGACACCATGGACGGGCTGGGCCGCGAAAGCGAGTCCGGGGTGATCCGCAACGTACCGCTGTACAGCAACTCCGCGCACGGACTGGTCAAGCCGAACTGGTCGCTGGCCTTCGAGGACCGCGAGGGCGGCCTGTGGTTCGCCAGCGGCAATGCCGGCCTGTGGCACCTGCCGGCCAACTGGCAGCAGTTCTCGGTGCTGTCCTACCGGGTGGACGACCCGGAGTCGATGGGCAATCCCTACGTGCTGGCCACCGCCGCTTCCCGCGACGGCGGCGTGTGGCTGGCGGGCACGCGCGGGGTGCTGGACAAGCTCGACCCGGCCACCGGCGCGGTGCATCGGCACATGCGCGCGCTGTTCGGTCTGGACTGGACGCGGGCGATCGCCGAGGACCCGCAGGGCCGGCTGTGGGCGGCGGCCGCCGGAGGCGTGTTGCGCTACGACCCGGCCAGCGGCGAGGTCCGGCGCTGGGACAAGGACGCCGGCGCCGATGCGCCGATGATGGAGCAGGTGGATCGGATCGTCTTCAGCAGCGACCGCCACCTCTGGATCTTCAGCGACATCAGCGGCGTGCAGGTGCGCGACCTCGATGGCCACGTGCTGCGCACCATGGCGCCGGGAAGCGCCGGCCTGCCTGCGGATCTGACCGTGCAGGAGGCCAGCCTGGGGCCGCAGGGCCAGCCCTGGTTGCTGGGGCAGCACGGGCTGCTCGCCTGGAGCCCCGAGCGCGCGCGATTCGAAGCGGTGCCCGGCGCACCGCAGCGCCCGCTGAGCGCGCTGGCGATCAGCGACGGCAACGTGGTCTGGCTGGCCAGCGTCGGCTGCCTGGAGCGTTATCTGTGGGATGGCAGCCGGCTGAGCCTGCTCGACCGCATCGATGCCGAGCAGGAGTTCCCGGCGCTGGCGCCGAACGGCCTGGTGGTCGATGCCAGCGGCGTGGCCTGGCTGAGCAGCATGCGCGGCCTGATCCGGGTCGATCCGGCGAGCAAGGCGATCCGCTCCTATGGCGTGCACGACGGCCTGCCCAACCAGGAGTTCCAGACCCGCAGCCTGGTGCAGGCGCGCAGCGGGCAGATCCTCGGCGGCACCCCGGACGGGGTGGTGCTGTTCGAGCCGTCGCAGGTGGTGCCGTCGCAGCGGCAGCCGCCGCTGGTGATCGAGCACATCGGCGTGCGCCGCGGCGAGCGTGGGCTGGATCTGCTGCACGCCGACCACATCGTGCTGCAGGAAGGCGACCGCGATCTGCATGTGGTCGCGCGCCTGCTGTCGTTCTCCGACACCGACGCCAACACCTACCGCTTCCGCCTCAGCGGCTACGACCCGGACTGGGTCGACGTGGGCGCCAGCGGCGAGCGCCTGTTCTCGCGGCTGCCGTCGGGCCACTACACCCTGGAGATGCAGGCGCGTACTGCCGACAAGGTGTGGTCGAAGGTGGTCACGCTGCGCTTTCGCGTGCTGCCGCCGTGGTGGCGCAGCCCCTGGGGCGTGGCCGGACTGGTGGCGCTGGCCGCCCTGGCGCTGTGGCTGCTCGCCTACCTGTACCGGCGGCGCCTGCGCCGGCGCGCCGCCTGGCAACTGGCCGTGCACAAGCAGGAGGTGGCCGAGCAGGCTTCGCTGGCCAAGACCCGCTTCCTGGCCACGCTCGGCCACGAGGTGCGCACGCCGATGACCGGCGTGTTGGGCATGAGCGAACTGCTGCTGGCCACGTCGCTGGATGCCAAGCAGCGCCGCTACACCGAGTCGATCCACGACGCCGGCTCGCACCTGCTGCGCTTGGTCAACGATGCGCTGGACCTGGCGCGGATCGAGGCCGGGCGCCTGGAACTGGAGCAGCAGCCGTTCGACCTGGGCCGGCTGATCGTCGAACTGGAGGCGATGATGGGGCCGATGGCGCGCAGCCGCGGGCTGCTCTTCGCCCTGGACAACGCCATGCCGCCGCAGGTCACCGCGCGCGGCGACGCCACGCGGGTGCGGCAGATCCTGCTGAACCTGCTCAACAACGCCATCAAGTTCACCGAGCACGGCAGCGTGCAGTTGCGGGTGGCGCCGTTGCAGCCGCAGCAGGGCGTGCGTTTCGAGGTCGCCGATACCGGGCCGGGCATCAATGCCGAACAGCAGGCGCGATTGTTCCAGCGCTTCGAGCAGGCCGACGGGCCGCGCACCGCCGCGCGCTACGGCGGCAGCGGCCTGGGCCTGGCGATCAGCCAGGAACTGGCGGTGGCGATGGGCGGACGCATCGACCTGAGCAGCCGGCTCGGTGCCGGCACGCGCTTCGTGGTCGACCTGCCGTTGCCGTGGGCGCCGGTGCCGCTGCCGCAGGCACCCCGCGACGCCAGCGCGTCCGCCGGCGCCGCAGCGCCGCGGCGGATCCTGCTGGTCGAGGACGACCCGACCGTGGCCGAGGTGGTCGGCGGCCTGCTGCGCGCGCGCGGCCACAACGTCACCCACGCCGCGCACGCGCTGGCCGCGCTGACCGAAGCGGCGGCCAGCCCCTTCGACATCGCCCTGCTGGACCTGGATCTGCCCGGCCTGGACGGCCTGGCGCTGGCGCGGCAGTTGCGCGCCTTCGGCTACGGCATGCCGCTGATCGCGGTCACCGCCCGTGCCGACGCCGACGCCGAACCGCAGGCGCGTGCCGCCGGTTTCAGCGGCTTCCTGCGCAAGCCGGTGACGGGCGAGATGTTGGCCAAGGCGGTGGAGGGTGAGCCGGGCCCGGAAGAAGCACCGCAACCGGGGCAGCACGGCAGCGACGATCGCCCTTAGCGCGTTCGCCGCGCCACCGTCACCGTCGTAGGAGCGGCTTCAACGGATCCGGCAGACTGCGATACCGCCGCCGTTACGAATCTCCAATCCCGACTCCCCAATCCCCGCTTTTCGGCTACTCCGCCACTTCCTCCACCTGCTTCGGCAGCGGCCGCGTATCCGGCAACTGCCAGAAGATCAGGGTCGAGGTCAGGGTGATCGCGCCGACGCAGACGAAGGTCGCATGCAGCGCCGCGGTGGCGCCGTGGGTGTCGCCCAGATGAGTGTTGAACGCGGCCAGCAGGCTGCCGGCGGCCGCGGCGCCGAAGCCGGTGGCCAGCATCATCACCATCGACAGCAGGCTGTTGCCCGCACTGGCCTGGTCGCGGTCCAGGTCGCGCAGGGTCACGGTGTTCATGACGGTGAACTGCAGCGAGTTGACCGCGCCGAACAGCGCCAGCTGCAGCAGCCGCCAGCCCAGCGGCTGGCCGGCGTCGAACAGCAGGAAGCTGGCCATCGCGGTGCCGACCAGTACGGTGTTGGTCATCAGTACGCGGCGGTAGCCGAAGCGCTCCACCAGTTTCACCGCCGCGCGCTTGGAGGCCATGCCGGCCAGCGCCACCGGGATCATCATCAGCCCGGCGTTCATCGGGCTCATGCCCAGGCCCACCTGCAGCAGCAGCGGGATCAGGAACGGCATGCTGCCGCTGCCCACGCGCGAGAACAGGTTGCCGAGGATGCCGATGCGAAAGCTGGTGACCTTGAACAGATGCAGCGGGAACAGCGGCGCCGCCGCGTTGGCCGCGTGCAGCCAGTAGCCGATCAGCGCCGCCAGCCCGGCGATCGCCAGTAGCATCACGAAGGCGTGGCGCAGGCCCAGCTCGGAGATGCCGTCCAGCGCCAGCGACAGCGCGACCATGCCGAAAGCAAGCATCGCGTAGCCGACCAGGTCGAAGCGGGTGCGCTGCTCGCCGTAGAAGTCCGGCATGATCTTCAGCGCGGCGGCGAAGCCGATCGCGCCGATCGGCAGGTTGATCAGGAACACCCAGTGCCAGGACGCCACCTGCACCAGCCAGCCGCCCAGGGTCGGCCCGACCAGCGGCCCGATCAGCGCGGGGATGGCGATGAAGCTCATCGCGCTGAGGAACTGCGCGCGCGACACCGAGCGCATCACCGCCAGCCGGCCCACCGGCAGCAGCATCGCGCCGCCGATGCCCTGCAGCACGCGCGCGGCCACCAGATACGGCAGCCGCGGCGCCGCCGCGCACAGCAGTGAGCCGAGGGTGAACAGCACGATCGCGGTCAGGAAGGTGCGGCGTGTGCCGTAGCGGTCGGCGATCCAGCCGGAGGCGGGAATGAACATCGCCACCGCCAGCGCGTAGCTGAAGACCACCGACTGCATCTGCAGCGGGCTCTCGCCCAGGCTGCGCGCCATCGCCGGCAACGCGGTGTTGACGATGGTGGCATCGAGCATCTGCATGAAGATGGCCAGCGAGACCAGCCACAGCAGCGGACGGAAACTGCGCGCGTTGGGAACGGCGATCGGATCGGAGGAGGGCGCGGACATCGGCACGCAGGGTGACGCGGGGGGAGCAATAGCATCGCGCAGATCGCGTCGCCGTGTCGTGCAGTCGTGTGCAGTGCGTGTGGGCGATGCAGCCCACGCTCAGCGAGAGGCGCCGTGCAGGCCTCCGCAGACGGCGGCATGCGCGTGTTTTTGTAGGAGCGGCTTCAGCCGCGACGGGCATTGCCGCAACATTCTGTCGCGGCTGAAGCCGCTCCTACGAAGCGCAAAAGATCGAGCGCACGGTCAGATCGCCGACCGTGCGCGAGACTGCAATCCCGAATCCCGAATCCCGAATCCCGAATCCCGGCGTTTAACCACGCCGGCTATGCCGCTGTACCGCCTCCACCAGCGCACCGACGTGTTCGGGCTGCATGTCCGGCGACAGGCCGTGACCCAGGTTGAACACATGACCGTCCAGCGAACCGCCGTTGCCGTCGGCGTAGCTGCGCAGCACGCGCTGCACTTCGCGGTCGATCGCCTGCGGCGCGCCGTACAGCATCGCCGGGTCCAGGTTGCCCTGCAGGGCGACGCGGCCGCCGGTGCGGCGCGCGGCGTCGGCCAGGTCGATGGTCCAGTCCACGCCCACGCCTTCGGCACCGGAGCCGGCCAGCTCCTCCAGGTAGGGCGCGTTGCCCTTGCCGAACAGGATCAGCGGGGTGCGTTCGGCGCCATCGCCGCGCGCCAGTTCGCGGGCGATGCGCTGCAGGTAGGGCAGGGAGAATTCGCGGTACATGGCCGGGCTCAGCACGCCGCCCCAGGTGTCGAACACCTGCAGCGCCTGCGCGCCGGCCGCGCGCTGCGCCGCCAGGTAGGCGATCACCGCGTCGGTGTTGACCGACAGCAGCGCGTGCAGCGCCGCGGGGTCGTTCAGCGCCAACGCCTTGATCCGCGCGTAGTTGTCGCTGCCACCGCCCTCGACCATGTAGCAGGCCAGGGTCCAGGGGCTGCCGGAGAAGCCGATCAGCGGCACGCTGCCGTCGAGTTCGCGGCGGATCACCCGCACCGCGTCCATCACGTAGCGCAGCTCGGTCTCCATGTCCGGCACGCCGAGCCTGGCGATCGCCGCAGCGTCGCGCACGGGGTGGCGGAACTTGGGGCCTTCGCCTTCGACGAAGTACAACTCCAGGCCCATCGCATCGGGAATGGTGAGGATGTCCGAGAACAGGATCGCCGCGTCCAGCGGGAACCGCGCCAGCGGCTGCAGGGTCACCTCGCAGGCCAGTTCCGGGGTCTTGGCCATGGCCAGGAAGCTGCCGGCGCGGGCGCGGGTGGCGCGGTACTCGGGCAGGTAGCGCCCGGCCTGACGCATCAGCCACACGGGGGTCTGGTCCACGGGCTGGCGGCGCAGCGCGCGCAGCAGGCGGTCGTTCTTGAGCATGGGGATTCCTTAGCGCGGCGCGTCGGCGCCACGGGTGAACATGACCTGGAAGCCGCGCTTGAGCTGGGCGTCGCGGGCTTTCTCGAAGGCGGCGTTGGCGTCTTCCTGCTGCAGGTAGAGCTCGCGCCGCAGCTGCGCACGGCCACCGATCTGGCCGCTCTCGCGCAACAGTTCCCAGCCGCCGAGCAGGTCCGGCTGCAGGGTCAGCTGCAGGTAGCGTGGCGGCTCGTTGCCGTCGGGGCGTTGCTGGAGGAAGACGCGCATGCGCCGATTGTAGCGGGTGCCGGTGCAGGCGACGTGGTCCGGTCGGCGGAACGCAGCGGCCGCTCAGCCGGCACGGAAGCCGCGGCGATACGCCGACGGCGGCAACCCCAGGTCGCGCATGAACTGCAGGCGCAGCGCGCCGGCGCTGCCGAAGCCGCAGTCGGCGGCGATGCGCTCCAGCGGCAGGTCGGTGCGCTCCAGCAACTGCTGGGCGCGCACCAGCCGCTGGTGCGCCAGCCACTGCACCACGGTGGTCCCGGTCACCTGGCGGAACTGCCGGGTGAAGCTGCGCCGGCTCATGCGCGCGTGCGCGGCCAGCGCATCCAGCCGTTGCGGCTGGTCCAGGCGCTGCAGCATCCAGTCCAGGGTCGGGCCCAGCTGGGCGTCGCGGCGGCTGGCCGGCAGCGGTTGTTCGATGTACTGCGCCTGCCCGCCCTGGCGGTGCGGCGCCACCACCAGGCGCCGGGCGATGCGGTTGGCGACGTCGGCGCCGTGGCGGCGCCGCACCAGGTGCAGGCAGCAATCGATGCCGGCCACGGTGCCGGCCGAGGTCAGCACGTCGCCGTCGTCCACGTACAGTACGTCCGGCTGCAGCCGCACCTGCGGATGGCGCTGCGCGAAGCGCGCCAGCGCCGCCCAGTGGGTGGTGGCGGGGCGGCCGTCGAGCAGGCCGGCATCGGCCAGCACGAAGGTGCCCAGGCACAGCCCGACCACCTGCGCGCCGGCGGCGTGGGCGCGGCGCAGCGCCTGGCACAGCGCCGCCGGCGCCGGCTCGGCAGCATCGCGCCAGGACGGCACGATCACCGTGTCGGCGCCCTCGAGCGCCTCCAGGCCGTGCTGCACGTGGATGGCGAAGCCGGCGTCGGTGCGCAGCGGACCCGGGTCGGCCGCACAGACCCGCAGGTCGAACACCGGCAGGTCGGTGTCCGGCCGCGCTTCGAAGACCTGGCAGGGCACCGCCAGGTGGAAGGGGCTGATGCGGTCGAAGGCGACCACGGCGATACGATGCGGCGGCATGGCCCGATTTTAGCGAAAACGGTGTTTCGGGCCACTCGTCGGCGCGTGTGCGGCCGCCGACACTGGCCGCTCCTTCGCCCCGGAGCCACCGCATGTCCTCTCCCCGCCGCGCCCTGCTGGTCATCGACGTCCAGAACGAGTATTTCGATGGCGCGCTGCCCATCGCCCATCCGCCGGTGGCGCAGTCGTTGCCCAACATCCTGCAGGCGATGGACGCGGCGCAGGCGCACGGCGTGCCGGTGCTGGTGGTGCAGCACACCGCGCCGGCGCAGTCACCGGTGTTCGCCGATGGCAGCGCCGGTTGGGCGCTGCACCCGCAGGTCGCCGCGCGGCCGCATGCGCGGCTGCTGCGCAAGAGCCGGCCGAGCGTGTTCGCCGATACCGAGCTGGCCGACTGGCTGCAGCAGCACGCGATCGACACGCTGACCGTGGCCGGCTACATGACCCACAACTGCAATGCCTCGACCGTGTACGAGACCTTCCACCGCGGGCTGGCGGTGGAAGTGCTGGGCGACGCCAGCGGCGCGCTGCCGTATGCCAACGCCGCCGGCCAGGCCAGCGCCGAGGAGATCCACCGGGTATTCGGGGTGGTGTTCCACAGCAACTTCGCCGCGGTCGCCGACACCGCGCAGTGGATCGCGGCGGTGCAGGCGGGGCTGCCGCTACCGCGCGACAACGTGCTGCAGTCCAACCGCCGCGCGCGGGGCCTGGCATGAGCGCCGCGCCGCGGGTGCTGCGGGCGCGCGACTTCACCGGCACCCGCGCCTGGGAGGCGCTGCCGGTGGCGTTGCTGGACGGGATCGGCGTGCGCATCCATTGGACCGACCAGCCCTATGTCTGGCACGTCAACGATGGCCAGGAGGTGTTCGTGGTGCTGGACGGGCAGGTGCAGATGCGCTGGCGCGCGCACGGCACCGAGCAGGCGGCGCTGCTGCAGGCCGGCGACGTGTTCCATGCGCCGGAGGGTACCGAACACGTGGCGCACCCGCAGGGCCCGGCGCGGGTGCTGGTGGTGGAGCGCGACGGCAGTCCGTGAGCGTTCTGGCGCACTCCTGGCTGGCGCGCTGCGGTCCTCGCCCACGCGGTGGCGGAAACGTGTGTCCGTCGATGACGTGTGCACAGCGCGGCGCACACCGCACCTAATCATGTGCGTTCTATCACGGAGCCATCACTGTCGATCTGGCGTCATTGGGACAGGCTATGCCGCTGCGTGCGCACAGAGATCCTGGTGTCACGGCATCGCCATTCACCATGAGTGCGGACGCGGCCGGCATGCGAAGCCAGAGCGATGGGCGGTTCCCTGGGCAGCACCCAAATGTCGGCGCGGGACGCGGTCACCCCGCGCGCCACCTTGCCATCCACGATGACAGTGCGGCGCCGCGCACAACACGCCGGCGTGCGCCGGGATATGCGACGGCATACGCTGCGCGCGGCCTGGGCCGGGTCGCACTGCTGGCCGGACTCGTCGCAGTCAGCCTGCTGATCCTCGGCGTGTGGATTTGGCGCGCACATCGCCAGCCACCCGCGCCGGCGCCCGAACCCTTGCGCGTGCAGACCATGACCGTCGCGCCGCACCGGGTGCCGGACATCATCGAGACCTCCGGCACGCTGCTGTCGCCGCAGACCGTGGAGGTGCGCGCGCAGGCCGACGGGGTGCTGCAGTCGGTGCTGATCCATGACGGCGAGCAGGTCCACGCCGGGCAACTGCTGTTCACCATCGACCCGCGCCCGCTGCGCGCGGCGTTGGCGCAGGCACGCGCCACCCTGGCCCGCGACCAGGCGCTGGCGGCGGATGCGGCCGATACCGAGGCGCGCTACGCCAAGCTGTCCAGGACCGGCGCGGTGGATCCCAAGACCTACACCACGGCGGCCGACACGCTGCGCTCGCTGCGCGGCACCGTCGCCGCCGACCAGGCGCAGGTCGAGCAGACGCAGCTGTCGCTGGCCTACACCCAGGTCCGCGCGCCCATCGACGGCCGCGCCGGCGCCATCGCGGTCAAGCCGGGCAACCTGGTGTCCAGCGGGTCCAGCACCGCGCTGGTGACGCTCAACGTCAGCACGCCGATCGAGGTGCGCTTCGCCCTGGCGCATGTGCAGGTCGACGCGGTGCGGGCGGCGCCGCTGGGGCGGCAGGGCCTGGGCTTGCCGGTGCTGGCGCTGGATGCGGTGAAGGGCACGCTGCTGGAGCGCGGCGAATTGGCGTTTCTCGACAATGCATTCGACACCAGCAGCGGCACCCTGGAACTGCGCGCGCGCTTCGCCAACGCCCGCGCCACGCTGTGGCCGGGGCAGTTCGTGACCGTGCGGGTGATCCTGGCGGAGGACCCGCAGGCGCTGTCGGTGCCCGAGAGCGCCTTGCAGCAGGGACAGCAGGGGCCTTACGTGTACTGCGTGGTCGAGGGCCATGCCGTGGCGCGGCCGCTGACCGTGGCGCGGATGATCGACGGTCAGGCGGTGATCGCCAAGGGCCTGCGTGCGGGCGACCGCGTCATCCTCACCGTGCCCAACGAACTGCGCGACGGCAGCGCGGTGCAATCCGGCAACCCGCACGCCATGCCGACCGCGGCGGCGACCGGGCGGCCTGCGTGAACCTCTCGGCGCTGTTCATCCGCCGCGCGGTGATGACCTCGGTGCTGATGATCGCGCTGGTGCTGGCCGGCGGCATGGCCTACTTCGCGCTGCCGGTGAGCGAGCTGCCCGACGTCAGCTTCCCGACCATCACCGTCAACATGTCGCTGCCCGGCGCCAATCCCGAGACCATGGCCGCGGCGGTGGCGACGCCGCTGGAGCGCCAGTTCAGCGGCCTGCCCGGGCTGGACACGATGAGCTCGACCAGCAGCGTCGGCAGCACCCGCATCGTGTTGCAGTTCGCGTTGAGCCGCAATGTCGATGCCGCCGCGCAGGACGTGCAGAACGCGGTCTCGCAGGCGGCCGGGCTGCTGCCGCGCGAGATCAACCCGGCGCAGATCCAGAAGGAGGACCCCAGCGCCGCGCCGATCATGCACCTGATCTTGCGCTCCAGGACCATCGCGCTGCCGCTGCTCAACCAGTTCGCCAAGGACCGCGTGGCGCTGCGCCTGGCCTCGGTGCCGGGCGCCGGCCAGATCGACGTCAACGGCGCACAGAAGTACGCGGTGCGCCTGTTCGTCAATCCGCACCTGCTCGCCGCCCGCCACCTGGGCTTCGACCAGGTGGTGTCGGCGGTGCAGGCGGGCAACAGCAACGCACCGGCCGGCACGCTGATGGGGCGCGCGCGGTCCTACACTGTGCGCGCCGACGGGCAGCTCAAGCGCGCGGCCGATTTCGACGCCATGGTGCTGAGCTATGCGGACGGTGCGCCGGTGCGCCTGCGCGACGTCGGCCATGCCGAGGACAGCGTCGAGAACCTGCAGACCGCGGCCTCGCTCAACGGCCAACGTGCGATCGAGATCAACATCCATCGCCAGCCGGGCGCCAACACGCTGTCGGTGACCCAGGGCATCCAGGCGGCGCTGCCGGGGATCCGCGCGCAGTTGCCCGGCGACGCCCAGCTCGACGTGCTCTACGACCGCGGCGACTACATCGGCGCCTCGGTGGAGGACGTGGAGTGGACCCTGGTCGGCTCGCTGGTGCTGGTGATCGTGGTGATCCTGCTGTTCCTGCGCAGCTGGATGGCGACCCTGATCGTGGCGCTGGTGCTGCCGACCTCGCTGATCGGCACCTTCGCGGTGATGCGCCTGCTGCACTTCAGCCTCGACAACATCTCGATGCTGGCGCTGACCCTGTCGGTGGGCTTCGTCGTCGACGATGCCATCGTGGTCATCGAGAACATCGTCCGCCACGCCGAGCGGGGCGCCAGCCGCATGGACGCGGCCATCGCCGCCTCGCGCGAGATCGGCTTCACCGTGCTGTCGATGACGGTGTCGCTGTCGGCGGTGTTCCTGCCGATCGTGTTCATGGGCGGGCTGGTGGGGCGGCTGTTCTCCGAGTTCGGCATGGTGATCGCGATCGCGGTGATCCTGTCCGGCATCGTCTCGCTGACGCTCACGCCGATGCTCGCCAGCCGCTGGCTCGACCCGAAGAAGAGCACGGGCTGGGTGTTCGAGCGCTTCGACCGGCTGGTCGACGCCAGCGAACGCAGCTACGCGCGCTCGCTGGCCTGGGCGACCGAGCGCATCGGCCTGATGTGCGTCATCGGCCTGGCCACCCTGGTCGGCACCGCCGGCGTCTATGCCGTGGTCGAGAAGGGCTTCATCCCGCAGGTGGATTCGGGAAAGATCGACGGCGACACCCGCGTGCCCGAGGGCACCGCCTTCGCCGACTTCGTCGCCAAGCAGGCGGCGGTGGTGAAGATCATCCAGCGCAATCCCAACGTGGCCAACGTCGAATCGGTGATCGGTTCGGACAATTCGCTCAGCAACAGCGGGCGCCTGCTGATCGGGCTCAAGCCGCTGTCCGAGCGCAGCGGCAGCGCCGAGGAGGTGATCCAGGACGTGCGCAAGCAGGTCGCCGCGATCCAGGGCATCACCCTCAACATGCGCAATCCGCCGGCGATCGACATGGGGCCGACCGCCTCGAACGGGTCGCTGCAGTACGTGCTGCAGTCCACCGACCAGAAGGCGCTGTACGCCCAGTCCGACACCATCCTGCAACGCATCCGGCAACTGCGCGACGTGCAGGATCCGCAGAGCGACCTGCAGCTCAAGAACCCGGAGATCGAGGTGGTGCTGCACCGCGAGCAGGCCGCCGCGCTGGGCGTCACCGCCGCCGGCCTGCAGGACACCCTGGCCAGCGCCTACGGCGGCCGCAAGATCAGCACCATCTACGGCGACACAGACCAGTACGAGGTGCTGCTGCAGGTCGATCCCGCGGCGCAGGCCGACCTCAACGGCCTGGATGCGTTGTCGTTCAACGGCAACCAGAACCCAGGCATCACCGCGATCGGCACGCAGACCTCCAACAGCAGTTCCGGCACCAGCGCCGTGTTGACCGCGGCCGGCGGCCCGATGGTGCCGCTGCGCGCGGTGGCCGACGTGCGCATGGGCGTGGGGCCGGTGGCGATCAACCACTACGCCGGCCTGCCGGCGGTGACGCTGTCGATGAACCTGGCGCCGGGCGTGTCGCTGGGCGATGCCGCCGCCGGCATCGGCAACCTGATGGCGCAGACCCTGGGCAAGGACGACGCCCGCGCGATCAGCGGCCAGTTCGCCGGCTCGGCGCAGGCCTTCGAGAATTCGCTGAAGACGCTGCCGATGCTGCTGCTGATCACCGTGCTGCTGATCTATGGCGTGCTGGCGATCCTGTACGAGAACGCGCTGCACCCGATCACCATCCTGACCTCGCTGCCGCTGGCCGGGTTCGGCGCCATCCTCATGCTGGTGCTGTTCCGCCAGGAGCTCAATCTCTTCAGCTTCGTCGGCCTGATCCTGCTGGTCGGGCTGGTCAAGAAGAACGGCATCATGATGGTGGACTACGCGCTGGACCTGGAGCGCTCGGGCGAGGAACGCTGGAAACAGCCGCGCGCGGCGATGCTGGAAGCGGCCACGGTGCGCTTCCGCCCGATCATGATGACCACCCTGGCGGCGGTGCTGGGATCGTTGCCGATCGCGCTGGGGTTCGGCGCCGGCGCCGAGGCGCGGCGCCCGCTCGGCATCGCGGTGGTCGGCGGCCTGCTGTTCTCGCAGGCGCTGACCCTGTACCTGACGCCGGCCTTCCACATCGCGATGGCCGAGTGGCTGGCGCGCCGCCGCGCACGTCGCAACGGCGCCGCGCCGCCGTCGGCGCCGACGCTGCCGGAGCCGGCCTGATGCGCGCGCTCGCGCTCGGCGCCGCGTGCCTGCTGTCGGCGTGCAGCCTGACGCCGGCCTACGTGCGTCCCGCCGCACCGATCCCGCCGTCGTGGCCGGTGGGCGATGCCTACCTGGCGCAGCACGAGGCCACGCTGCCGTCGCTGAGCTACCGGCAGGTGTTCGCCGACCCGCGGCTGCAGGCGCTCGTCGCGCAGGCATTGGACAACAACCGCGACCTGCGGATCGCCCTCGCCGACATCGCCCAGGCGCGCGCGCAGTACCGGATCCAGCGCGCCGCGTTGCTGCCGGAGGTCGGCACCAGCGCGAGCTATGCGCGTTCCTACCGAGGCAAGGGCGCGGCCCCGGCCAACGACGCCACGCAGGGCGGCAACGCAGCGGCCGCGCCGGCTGCCGGTTATGCCAGCAACTACGACCTGGGCTTGGGCGTTACCGCCTTCGAAGTCGACCTGTTCGGCCGGATCCACGCGCTGACAGCGGCCGCGCAGCAGCGCTACCTGGAACAGGAAGCCGCGGCCCGGGCCACGCGCCTGACCCTGGTCGGCGACATCGCCACGACCTGGCTGACCTACGCCAGCGATCGCAGCCTGCTCACGCTCGCGCAGGACACCGTGCGCAGCGCCGGCGCCAGCGTGGCGCTGACCGCGCAGCGGGTGGATGGCGGCATCGTGCCGCGTTCGGACCTGGACCAGGCCAACCAGGTGCTGCATGCCGCGCAGGCCGACCTTGCCGCGCAGACCACGGCGCTGGCGCAGGACGCCAATGCCTTGCAACTGCTGGTGGGCGCTCCGGTCGATCCGGCGCTGTTGCCGGGTTCGATCGAGGAGGTCGCGGCCAGCATCGGCGATCCGCCGGCCGGCCTGGACACCAGCGTACTGCTGCGTCGGCCCGACGTGGTGCAGGCCGAGTACGAACTGCGCGCGGTCAACGCCCAGATCGGTGCGGCGCGCGCCGCGTTGTTTCCCAGCATCAGCCTGAGCGGCCTGCTGGGCCTGACCAGTACCGCGCTGTCGCAGCTGTTCACCCACGACGCGCGCACCGCATCGGTGGGCGCCGGCGTCGCCTACACCGTGTTCGATGGCGGCGCAGCGCGCGCCAATGTGCGCTACACCGAGGCGCAGCGCGATGCCGCGGTGGCCGGCTACGAAAAGACCATGCAGACCGCCTTCAGTGAAGTGGCCGATGCCCTGGCCCGGCGCGGCACCATCGATGCGCAGGTGCAGGCGCAGCGCGCGCTCCTCGCCGATGCCGCCAACACCTACGACGCCAGCGCGCAGCGCTACCGCGAGGGCGTGGAAAGCGCGCTGTCCAACCTGGATGCGCAGCGCAGCTACTACGCTGCGCAGCGCAGTCTGGTGGCGGTGGAACTGACCGCGGCCACCAATCGGGTGACGCTGTATCGCACCCTGGGCGGGGATGCCTCGCTGGAGCGCGCCCAGCCCTGAGTGCGTTGGGTGCGAGTGGGCGGCACGCTGCAGCCGGGAGCGCTGCAGGGCGTGCCGCCCAACGTGCGCTTACTTCAAGTGCTCGCGCAGTCCGTCGCCCGCCTGCTGGATCGCGGTCCGCACCGCAGGCACGTCGCGCAGGGCATTGAGCAGGCCGAAGTCATGGATCAGCCCGTTGTAGCGGGTCACCGTGACCGTCACGCCGGCCTGGTCCAGCTTGCGGCCGAAGGCTTCGCCCTCGTCGCGCAGCACGTCCAGTTCGGCGGTCTGGATCAGCGTCGGCGGCAGGCCGGCCAGCTGCGCCGGGGTGGCGCGCAGCGGCGAGGCGGTGATCTCGGCGCGGGCCTTGGGGTCGGTGGTGTAGTTGTCCCAGAACCAGGTCATCATGTTGCGGGTGAGGAAGTAGCCGCTCTGGAACTGCTGGTACGAGCCATCGTCGAAGCGGGCGTCGGTCACCGGCCACAGCATCAGGTCGTAGCGCAGCGCCGGCGTCCCCGCGGCCTTGGCCTGCAGCGCCACGGCCGCGACCATGTTGCCGCCGACGCTGTTGCCGGCCAGCGCCAGACGCTTGCCGTCCACGCCGATCTGCGCGCCGTGCTCGGCGACCCAGCGGGTGGCGGCGTAGGCCTGGTGGATGGCGATCGGATACTGCGCTTCCGGCGACGGCGTGTAGTCCACATAGACGGCCACCGCGCCTGACGCGTTGACCAGGTCGCGGATCAGGCGTTCGTGGGTCGCGAAGTCGCCCAGCACCCAGCCGCCGCCGTGGAAGAACATGAAGGCCGGCAACACCTCGCCATCCGTGTGCGGTGGCCGCACGATCACCAGGTTCAGCGGCTTGCCGTCGGCCTGGATGGTGGTGCGGCTGACCTCGGCCGGCGGCAGCGGCGTATTGGCCTGGGCATCGCGCAGCACCTGCCGTGCCTGCGCCGGGGTGAGCTGCTCGATCGGCTTGCCGCCGCTGCCGTTGAGCGCAGCGAGGAACGTCGCGACCGGGCGCAGCGGCGCGGGCTGGTCGGCCGGCGTCGCGGCGGTGGCGGTGCCGATCGCACCGGCCAGCAGCGAGGTGGCGAGCAAGGGAAGCAGGGTCTTCATGGCGGTCTCCTGGGGCATGCCGGGCGATGTGCCGGCGACAGGAGTGACTTTGCGCGCCAAGGCGATACGATAGGTGGCGAATCGTCCAGAAAACTTTGCCCGGAGTCCACAATGGCCGACCGCCTGGCCGCCTTGCTGACCCACTTCTCGGTCAGCGCCGAGGTCTTCCACGCCGGCACGCTGTGCGGGCTGCACCGGCTCGACGACGGCGACCGCGGGCAACTGCACCTGCTGCGCCAGGGCAGCGTGGTCGTCCATAACGGCGACGGGCACGTGCTGCGGATAGACCGGCCGAGCCTGCTGCTGTACCCGCAGGCCATGCCGCACCGCTTCGAGACCGACGCGCAACGTGGTGCGGATTTCGCCTGTGCGCATCTTCGCTTCAGCGGCGGTGCGGCCAATCCGCTGGTGCGCGCCTTGCCGGCCTGCATCTGCCTGCCGCTGGACGCGCTGCGCCAGGGTGAGACGCTGCTGCACCTGCTGTTCGAGGAAGCGTTCGCGCAGCATTGCGGGCGCCAGGCGGTGTTGAATCGCTTGTTCGAGGTGGTGCTGGTGCACGTGGTCCGCGAACTGATGGAGCAGGGGCTCACCGACGGCGGCATGCTCGCCGGCATGGCCGATGCGCGGCTGCGGCTGGCGCTGACCGGCATCCACGACGCCCCGGCGCAGCCGTGGACGCTGGAGAGCCTGGCGGCGCGGGCCGGCATGTCGCGCAGCGCGTTCGCGCGCAGTTTTCGCGAGACGCTCGGTTGCACGCCGGGCCAATACCTGCAGGACTGGCGCATCGCCCTGGTGCAGCGCGGCCTGCGCGAAGGGCGGCCGCTGAAGCAGCTCGCCGACGAGGTGGGCTACGGCAGCGAGGCCGCGGTGTCGCGCGTGTTCAAGGCGCAGGTGGGGCAGAGCCCGCGCGCGTGGCGGCAGGCACGCTGAGCGGGTGCACTCGCAGGTAGCCGGGCGCGCGCGGAGACGCGCTCGGCGGCCTGCTCGCTCAGCCGGCGGCCAGCACCGCCAGCACTTCGGCCTCGTCCACGTCGGGGACGATCTCGGCGTGGCCGATGCCGCGCCACAGCACCAGCCGCAGGCGTCCGGCCAGGTTCTTCTTGTCCAGGCGCATGCGCGCCAGCAACGCCTCCGGCGCCAGCCCGGCCGGCAGCGCGGTGGGCAGGCCGAAGTCCTGCAGCAGCGCGCGCAGTTTCTCCGTGTCCTGCGCGCTGGCCATGCCCAGCCGGGCCGACAGTTCCGCGGCCAGCACCATGCCCACCGCCACCGCTTCGCCGTGGTTGAGGTTGGCGTTGTCCGGAGCGCCGTAGCCCTGTTCGGTCTCGATGGCGTGGCCGAAGGTGTGGCCGAGGTTGAGCAGGGCGCGCTCGCCCTTTTCCAGCGGATCGCGGGCGACGATCTCGGCCTTGTGTTCGCAACTGCGCGCGATCGCCTGCGCCAGCGCGGCCGCCTCGCCGGCCAGCAGCGCGCGGCGTTCGGCGTGCAGCCATTCGAAGAACAGCGGGTCGCGGATGGCGCCGTACTTGATCACCTCGGCCAGCCCGGCGCGCAGTTCGCGCGGCGGCAGGCTGCGCAGCGTGGCGGTGTCGGCCAGTACCGCGCGCGGCGGATGGAACGCGCCGACCAGGTTCTTGCCCTGCGGGATGTCCACCGCGGTCTTGCCGCCGACCGAGGAGTCGACCATCGCCAGCAGCGTGGTCGGCAGTTGCACGCAATCCACGCCGCGCATCCAGCAGGCGGCGGCGAACCCGGCCAGGTCGCCGACCACGCCGCCGCCCAGCGCCAGCACGCAGGCGTCGCGGGTGGCGCCGAGCGCGGCCAGCGCGGCGATCGCCGCGGCGAAGTTGTCCAGGGTCTTGGAGGCCTCGCCGGCGGGAATCACGAACGCGCCGATCTGCAATTCCGGGCGTGTCGCCAGCAGCGCGCTGCGGACCTGCGCGGCGTACAGCGGCGCCACTTGGCTATCGCTGAGCAGCAACACGTGGCGGCCGCGCACCTGCGCGGCGAGGGCGGTGCCGTCGTCGAGCAGGCCGGGGCCGATGCGGATGGTGTAGGCCGGGTCGCCAGCGACCTCGACCGTGCGCGATGTTGCGGTCATGCAGTGGGTTCCGGAAGTTTCCACGACGCGGCCAGGCGCACGACCAGTTGCGCGGTGGCCTCGGCCGGGGTGAGGTGGTCGGTGTCCAGGATCAGGTCGGCGACCTCGCGGTACAGCGGTTCGCGCACCGCGTGCAGGTCGCGCAACACCTGCTCGCGGTCGCCACGCTGCAGCAGCGGGCGGCTGCGGTCGCGGTGCAGGCGCTGCAGTTGCGCGGCCACGCCCACCCGCAGGTACACCACGAAGCCGTGCTCGCGCATCTCGCGGCGGCTGTCGGCGTTGAGCACGGCGCCGCCGCCGGTGGAGATCAGGTGGCCGGGCGTGCTCAGAATGCTTTCCAGCACCGCGCGCTCGTGTTCGCGGAAGCCGGCCTCGCCGGCGTGCTCGAACAGCGAGGCGATGCTGGCGCCGGTGCGCTCGACGATGGTCTGGTCGCTGTCGACGAAGACCAGACCGAAGCGCTCGGCCAGGCGGCGACCGATGACGCTCTTGCCAGCGCCCATCGGGCCGACCAGCACCAGGTTGGGGGCGGGATTCATCCGCCGATGCTAGCAGACACCGATGCCGCCCCGCGCGCCGCGCCGGCGCGTGCGCGGGGCCTCGCGCGGCGAAGCGTGCGTCGCGCGGTGCATGGCGCGACAATGGCGCATCGTCCGCCGAGTGCCTGTCGCCATGCCCGATCTCTACGCCGAAGCCCTGTCCACGTTCGCCGATCTGTTCGCCGAGGCGCGCACCAGCGACGAGGCCGAATACAACGCCATGGTCGTGTCCTCGGCCACGCTGGAGGCGCGCCCGTCGTCGCGGGTGGTGCTGCTGAAGGCCTACGACGCGCGCGGTTTCGTGTTCTACACCCACCTGGACAGCCAGAAGGGCCGGGAGCTGCAGGCCAATCCGCAGGCCTCGCTGCTGTTCCTGTGGCGGCGCATGCGCGAGGACGGGGTGCAGGTACGCATCGATGGCGAGGTGCAACTGGTCGCCGCGGCCGAGGCCGACGCCTATTTCGCCTCGCGCCCGCGCATGAGCCAGATCGGCGCCTGGGCCTCGGCGCAGTCGCGCACGCTGGCCTCGCGCGAGGAATTCGAGGAACGCGTGGCCAAGGCCGAGGCCACCTTCGAGGGCCGCGAGGTGCCGCGCCCGGACGGCTGGGGCGGGTTCCGCGTGGTGCCGCGCAGTTTCGAGTTCTGGTATGGCGCCAAGTACCGCCTGCACGAGCGCTGGCGCTACGAAGCCGACGCCGCCGGCCACTGGAGCAAGCGGATGCTGTTCCCGTGAGGGGGGCCGGCCCGGCCTGCCGCGGCGCTGCCGCCGCGGTCGACCCGTGCCCGCACGAGGCGCGCTGAGCATGGGCCCGCAGCGCATCGTCTGCCTGACCGAAGAGCCGACCGAAACGCTGTACGCGCTTGGCGAGCAGCAGCGCATCGTCGGCATCAGCGGCTTCACCGTGCGCCCGCCGCAGGCGCGCCGCGACAAGCCCAAGGTCAGCGCCTTCACCAGCGCCAAGATCGGCGAGATCCTCAAGCTGCAGCCGGACCTGGCGATCGGCTTCTCCGACATCCAGGCCGATATCGCCGCCGAATTGGTGCGGCACGGCGTGGAGGTGTGGATCGCCAACCATCGCAGCGTCGACGGCATTCTCGACTACGTGCGCCGGCTCGGCGCGCTGGTCGGCGCCGGACCGCGCGCTGATGCCTACGCCGACGCGCTGCAGCGCGGCCTCGACGCCATCGCTGCGCAGGCCGCCACCTTGCCGCGGCGGCCGCGCGTGTACCTGGAGGAATGGGACGAGCCCATCATCACCGGCATCCGCTGGGTGGCCGAACTGGTCGGCATCGCCGGCGGCGAGGACGTGTTCCCGGAACTGTCGGTGCAGCCGCTGGCCAAGGCGCGGATCCTGGTCAATGGCGACGAGGTGGTGCGGCGCGCGCCGGACATCATCCTCGGCTCCTGGTGCGGCAAGCGCTTCCGCCCCGAGCGCGTCGCCGCGCGGCCGGGCTGGTCGGCGATTCCGGCGGTGCGCGACGGGCAACTGTTCGAGATCAAGTCGCCGCTGATCCTGCAGCCGGGGCCGGCCGCGCTCACCGACGGCGTGCGCGCCATCGCCGACATCATCCAGGCCTGGGCCGGGGGCGTGGGCGCGCGCTAGGGCGGGGCTGCCAGGCCACCATCCGAACGGGCGCAACGCGCATCCATGGCCGCGTCATCGTGCGGCCATGGACGGATCGCCGCTTCCGCGGTCCTCCTTGGTGCGCACGCCGCCACGCCGCGGCAGGCGCCGCACGCGGCGATTCCGTCAGCCAGGCGTGGGCTGGGTACGGCCGGCGATGCCCAGGCCGAGCAGGGCCATGAGCGCGGCGACGGCGAAGGTCGACAGATAGGCCGCCGCGGCCGAGTACGCCAGCAGTGTGGCGAACAGCGAACCGCCGACCGCCAGCGTGGTCGCCACCGCGATCGCCTCGCTCAACTGCAGCGCCGAACTGTTGCGGCCCTGCCGCGCCGGCGGCGACAGGGTCAGGGTCAGCACCGCCAGGGTCGGATAGATCAGTCCCATACCCAGGCCGGTGGCGGTCCAGCCGCCGATCGCCAGCGCGGCGGGCACCGCCGGCAGCAGTGCCAGCGTGGTGGTCGCGATGCCCAGCGCCATCAGCGTGCAGCCCAGGCGCAGCCGCCGCAGCCGGGTCGCGTCGCGGCCGTAGTGGCCCTGATACCAGGAGCCGGCGAACCAGCCCAACGCGCCGGCGCTCAGCGCCACGCCCGCCCACACCGGCGACAGCCCGCGTTCGCGCGACAGCAGCAGCGGCAGGAACGCCTCGCAGCCGAAGAATGCCGACCCGGCGATGCCACGCAGCGCGATCACGCTGGGCAGGCCGCGCGCGGCGCGTAGCGTGCCCGCAGGCAGCAGCCGCCAGGTGCACAGCACCAGCAGCGCCAATGCCGATGGCAACAGCAGTGCCGCCCACAGCCCGCGTTGCTGACCGCCCAGGTACAGCAGGCAGACGCCGGCCGCCGCGCCCAGCGACCACAGCCGCGCCGCGCCGCTGGCACCGTCCGTGCTGGCGGCGGGCGGCAGGCGCCGCAATGCCGGCCACAGCAGCGCCGCCGCCGGCAGCGCCAGCAGCGGCACCGCCAGGAACACCCAGCGCCAGCCGACGTGTTCGACGATCAGCCCGCTGATGCTGGGGCCGATCAGCGAGGGCACCACCCAGCCGGCGGAGAACGCGGCGAACATGCGCGGGCGGATCGCCTGCGGATACAGCCGCGCGACCAGCACGTACAGCACCACCGAGATCGCGCCGGCGCCCAGGCCCTGCACCAGCCGGCCGGCCAGCAGGACGTCCATCGACGGAGCGAAGCCGGCCAGCAACAGGCCGCACACGAAGCAGGCCAGGCCGGCCCACAGCGGCGCCGCCGGCCCGTGCAGGTCGCTCCAGCGCCCTGCCACGGTCATGCCGATCACGCTGGTGGCCAGGGTGCCGCCGAAGGCCAGCGCGTACAGCCGCAGGCCATCCAGTTCGCGCGCCACGGTCGGCATCGCCGCGGCCACCGCCAGCGCCTCGAAGGCGATCAGCGACACCAGCGCGACCATGCCGATGGTGGTGGCGCGATAGGCCGGCGCCAGCACGGAGCCGGCAGCGACAGGGGCGGGCGGAGCAGCGGCGGTGGTGGCGTGGTCTTGCATCGGGATACCTGGGAAAGCGGATGGACGGCTGCCGGTGGCGACTTGCGTGGCCGCCTGCAGGCCATGCAGCATGCAACCTCAACCGGACTCGAGGTCAAGCGATGCAGGAGGAACTGAGCGTGGGACAGGTGGCCGCCCGCAGCGGCGTGGCCGTGTCGGCGCTGCATTTCTACGAGAGCAAGGGCCTGATCCGCAGTATGCGCACCGCCGGCAACCAGCGCCGCTACACGCGCGACGTGCTGCGTCGGCTGGCAGTGATTCGCGTGGCGCAACGCGTCGGCGTGCCGCTGGACAGCGTCAAGGCCGCCTTCGCGCAGTTGCCCGACGCGCGCACCCCGACCCGCGCCGAGTGGGCACGGATGTCGGCGGTGTGGCGCGAGGAACTGGACGCACGCATCCTGCAGCTGACCCGCCTGCGCCACCAGCTCACCGACTGCATCGGCTGCGGCTGCCTGTCGCTGCGCCGCTGCCGGCTGAGCAACCCGGCCGACACCCTGGCCGCGCACGGCGACGGCCCGCAGCGCTGGGCGGAGGAGTGAGCGGCACGGCTGCACGCAGTCACCGCGTGTGGTGTTGGTTAGGTGGCCTGGTCTGGCCTCCGTAGGAGCGGCTTCAGCCGCGACGGGCATTACCGGTTACGCCCCGTCGCGGCTGATCCCAAACAGGGGACAAGAGCCGCCCCTACGACACGCGACTTGAACCCAGACGCTGTGGGAGGGACTTCAGTCCCGACGCGATGCCGGTGGATGTCGCGGCATTGCCGCTTGTGTGCGTTCGGATGATGGGAGGGTGATCGCCTTGAGCATGGCGCGAATGTGGGTCACGGGTACCGAACTTGTCGAGAATACTGGAGCCGTGCCGCTTCACCGTGCCCTTCAGCGGCGACGAGCGAAGATTATGACGCACCTGACGCTGCATGCAGTCGGGACTGAAGTCCCTCCCACAATGCGTATCCGATGATCACCTTGTT
The DNA here is from genome assembly GCF_056725205.1 of Xanthomonas sp. NCPPB 3174. NCBI lineage: Bacteria > Pseudomonadati > Pseudomonadota > Gammaproteobacteria > Lysobacterales > Lysobacteraceae > Xanthomonas > Xanthomonas sp. NCPPB 3174. The sequence continues at coordinate 1,581,650 of NZ_CM161517.1, forward strand.
CGGTGTCCGTATGTCGGGGTGTCCTAGGAGCGGCTTCAGCCGCGACCGGGCCTTCCCGGTAATGCCCGGTCGCGGCTGAAGCCGCTCCTACAGATGGGACGGCGCACGTGGGACGGCGCGCGCAGAACGCTGCACGCGCTAGAAATTGCGGGTGAACCGCACCGTGCCGCTGCCGTCGGCGCTGCGCACCTGCACCACGAAGCGCAACTGGTCGTGGGCGCTGCTGCGCACGGTGCCGACGTAGTCGGTGTAGGCGTCGGTGCGGACCGCGCGCAGCGCCACCGGCTGGCGCTGGCCGCTGAGGTCGGTCGCCACCGCCTCCACCGTGCCCACCGCCGGCGCTTCCTCGCCACCGTGCAGGGTGCGCAGTGCGATCATCACCAGGGCGCTGTCGGCTTCGCGGGCGATGCCGTAGCGGCGCGCGACGTCTTCGCTCATCGCCAATGTGGGCAAGGCGTTGTAGTGCACGCGCAGCGCGCCGAAATCGGCCTGCGCCGGGGTGGCGGCGAGCAGTGTCGCCGGGCGTGGGGTGTCCTGGTCCGAGCAGGCGGCCAGGGCCAGGCACAGCAGCGCAGCGGGCAGGACACGCATCGGCGTTCTCCGGATCAGTCGTCGTTGGCGGCGGACAGGGCACGGCCGCGCGCGGCCGCCGCAGCGATCGCGGCTGCCGTCAGCGCCTCGAAGCCGCCGTGCTGGAAGGTCTCGATCGCGGCCTGGGTGGTGCCGTTGGGCGAGGTCACGCGGCGGCGCAGTTCGCTTGGTGCCTCGCCGGACTCGGTGAGCATGCGCGCCGCGCCGAGCACGGTCTGCAGGGTCAGGGTGCGCGCGGTGTCGGCGGGCAGGCCTTGCGCGATCCCGGCCGCTTCCATCGCCTCGGCGAGCAGGAAGACATAGGCAGGTCCGCTGCCGGAGACCGCGGTGACCGCATCGATCAGCGCTTCGTCCTCGACCCACACGGTGACGCCGGCCGCGGCCAGCACGCGCTCGGCGTGGGCGCGCTGGCCGGCATCGACGCCGACGCTGGCGAACAGGCCGGTGACGCCGGCGCCGAGCAGGGCTGGGGTGTTGGGCATCGCGCGGACCAGGGCGTGGCCGCCGCCGAGCCAGCGGTCCAGTTGCGCGGTGGTGATGCCGGCGGCGATGGACACCAGCAGCGGCCGTTGCGCCTGCGCCAGCGTGGCCAGTTCGCTGCAGACCCCGCGCAGCACCTGCGGCTTGACCGCGAACATCCACAGCGCCGCGTCGTCGGCGGCCTCGGCCGCGGAGGCGACCGCGTGGACGCCGTACTCGGCGGCCAGCGCCTCGCGCAGCGCCGCCACCGGCTCGGCCACGCGGATGCGGTGCGGATCGGTGCCTTGCCGGACCAGCCCGGCGATCAGGCTGCGCGCCATGTTGCCGCCGCCGATGAAGGCGATATCGGTCGCGTGGGAATCGGGGGAAGCGGAAGCCATGTGCGCACCGTCGCGAAGAGGGAGCGCCATGGTAGCGGCTGCGCCGCGCCGCGTTGCTGCGGTGCGGCGCGGCCCGGATCACGCTGCGGAAAAACGCGCCGGCCGCCATGCGGACCGGCGCGACGGACTCAGTTGGACTCGGTGAAGGTGATCGACGGCGTGCTGCCGCCGGCCGTCGAGCAGCTGCCCAGGTTGAGGTTGTTGGTCTCGCCGGTGCTGCCGGCGTTGGCCGCGCAGGTCGGGGCGGCGGTGGAGCCGTTGGTGGCGGCCACCTTCACCGTGATCGACGAGCCGGAGTTGAAGTTGGCGCTGGAACCGCCGGCGTTGCCGACCACGTTGAACTCGGCGTCCTTCCACACCGTGGCCAGCTTGACCACGCTGTCCTTGGCGCTGACGCTGTAGGCGGTGCCGTTGTTGGTGAAGGTGATGGTGTCGTTGCCGTTGGCGGTGGCCGAACCGGTCAGCTTGAGGTTGGCCAGCTGCGTGGCCGGCACGTCCGGCGCGCTGACCGCGTTGCTGTTGCGGTAGCAGTCCGAGCCGCCGCCGCTCATCCAGCCGCTCGGGCAGCTGCTGCCGTAGCCGATCAGCCAGTACTGCATGAACACCGCGGCCTGGCCCTGGGTCTCGTAGTCGGTGGCGTAGACGAACTGCTGCCACACGGTGCAGCCGGAGCGGCCGCCGCAGACGCTGGTGGTGGCGTCGTAGTTGGAGTTGATCTGCAGCGAATACTCGTTCGGGCCGAGGATGCCGCCGCCGCCGAAGGCCGCCACGCCGACGCCTTTCTCCGACGTCACGCCGGTGACCTGCGGGAAGCTGCCCACGGCCTTGCTGATCAGGGTGCTGGAGCGCAGCGCGTAGTCGTAGCCGTTGCCGGTGGTTTCGGTGGCGCCGAAGCGGATCTTGTGCGGGACCGGATGCAGGTGGCGCGTGAGGGTCTTGCAGACGTCCGTTTGCCACTGCGTGTCGGGGTAGCTGGCATGGAAGCAGCCTTCCGCCGGCGTCGGTTGATGCGCCATGGTTTCGCGCCAGGCGGTGCGCGCCTGGACTTCCGCCGGCGACATCATCGCTTCTTCGTTGGTCCAGGCCGGCGTCGCCGTCGGCGCGGCCATGGCCGCGGGGACGTGCAGCAGACCGATGAAGCAGGAAGCGAACAGCAATCGGGTGGATGCTTGCATCTGTGACCTCGTTCGAGCCGAGCGCATTCGGCGATGGACTGCGGAGGACCCGCGGTCGGCCGCCATGTGAAGCGAAGCGCCTGCGTCTGAAACGTGACTGAATTAACGGTTCGCAACCGTGTCGCATCGTTCAGGAAGCGCTGTCGGCGCGAACCTTTCATTCATCCTGAAACTCTATGGTTTTCAAACAGATCGGCTACGACAGAATTCCGATGTTGGTGAATCGTTTTTGAAGGTGTCGTAGACAAATCATCACGATGTCACGTGCGATGCGGTAATGCGGCGCGGCAGCAGCCGGTTCAGCCGGAAACGCGCGGGCGGCGCGCGCCGAACAGGGCCGTGCCGACCCGCACCATGGTGGCGCCGGCGGCGATGGCGTCGGCGAAGTCGCCGCTCATGCCCATCGACAAGGTGTCGACCTGCGGATGCGCGGCGCGCAGCCGCACGAACAAGGCATGCATGCGCGCGAATGCATCGATGCGGCGCTCGGCCTCCGGCCACGGCGCGGGAATGGCCATCAGCCCGCGCAGGGCCAGCGCCGGCTGTGCGGCGATGGCCGCGGCCAGGGTGTCCACGGCGTCGGGCTGGCAGCCATGCTTGCTGGCCTCGTCGTCGATGTTGACCTGGATCAACACGTTCAGCGGCGCGCGCGCCGGCGCAGCCGCACGGCCCTTGGCCAGGGCGGCGACCAGCTTGGGCCGGTCCACCGTCTGCACCCAGTCGAACAGCGTCGCCGCCTGTTCGGCCTTGTTCGACTGCAGGTGGCCGATCAGATGCCACTCCAGTCCGGCCTCGGCCAGCGCGGCGATCTTGGCCGCCGCTTCCTGCACGTAGTTCTCGCCGAAGGCGCGCTGTCCCTGTGCGGCCAGCGCCGCCACGGCCTCGGCCGGCTGGGTCTTGGACACCGCCAGCAAGTGCGCGTGCGGGCGCCCTGCGGCGTCGGCGGCGCGGTCCATGTCCAGGCGGATCTGTTGCAGCGGCGAGAGGGGCACAGGCGGCGTTCCGGCAAAGGGAAGGGCGCTATACTGCCGGCCGGGGAATCATCCTTCCAGTCGCAGCCCAAGGGGAAAAGCAGCGTATGGATATCGCTGAACTATTGGCGTTCTCGGTCAAGAACAAGGCGTCCGACCTGCACCTGTCCGCGGGCCTGCCGCCGATGATCCGGGTCGATGGCGACGTCCGCCGCATCAACATTCCGGCGCTGGACCACAAGCAGGTGCACGCGCTTGTCTACGACATCATGTCGGACAAGCAACGCCGCGACTACGAGGAATTTCTCGAGGTCGACTTCTCCTTCGAGATTCCCAGCCTGGCGCGCTTCCGCGTCAACGCGTTCAACCAGAACCGCGGCGCCGGCGCGGTGTTCCGCACCATTCCCTCGGAAGTGCTGACCCTGGAAGACCTCGGCTGCCCGCCGATCTTCCGCCAGCTGATCGACCAGCCGCAGGGCCTGATCCTGGTCACCGGGCCGACCGGCTCGGGCAAGTCGACCACGCTCGCCGGCATGATCGACTACATCAACAAGAACGAATACGGCCATATCCTCACCGTCGAGGATCCGATCGAATTCGTGCACACCTCGCAGAAGTGCCTGATCAACCAGCGCGAGGTGCACCGCGACACCCACGGCTTCAACGAGGCGCTGCGCTCGGCGCTGCGCGAAGACCCGGACATCATCCTGGTCGGCGAGTTGCGCGACCTGGAAACCATCCGGCTGGCGCTGACCGCGGCGGAGACCGGCCACCTGGTGTTCGGCACCCTGCACACCAGCTCGGCGGCCAAGACCATCGACCGCATCATCGACGTGTTCCCTGCCGGCGAGAAGCCGATGGTGCGCTCGATGCTGTCCGAATCGCTGCGCGCGGTGATCTCGCAGGCGCTGCTGAAGAAGGTCGGCGGCGGCCGCACCGCGGCCTGGGAGATCATGGTCGGCACCCCCGCCATCCGCAACCTGATCCGCGAGGACAAGGTGGCGCAGATGTACTCGGCGATCCAGACCGGCCAGCAGAACGGCATGCAGACCCTGGACCAGCACCTGCAGGACCTGGTCAAGCGCAGCCTGATCACCCGCAACCAGGCCCGCGAGTACGCCAAGGACAAGCGGTTGTTCGAGTAGCGGGGATTGGGGATTCGGGAGTGGGGATTCGCAAAGGCGGGTCTCTCCGATCCCAGGATCCCGCTGTGACCAATCCCCAATCCCGACTCCCCAATCCTGGCTCCGAAGGAGCACGCCATGAGCACCATCGACTTCACCTCCTTCCTGAAACTGATGGCGCACCAGAAGGCGTCGGACCTGTTCATCACCTCGGGCATGCCGCCGGCGATCAAGGTGCATGGCAAGATCACCCCGATCACGCAGACGCCGCTGACGCCGCAGCAGAGCCGCGACCTGGTGCTGAACGTGATGACGCCGTCGCAGCGCGAGGAGTTCGAGAAGACCCACGAGTGCAACTTCGCCATCGGCGTGGCCGGGGTCGGGCGCTTCCGCGTCAGTTGCTTCTACCAGCGCAACCAGGTCGGCATGGTGCTGCGCCGGATCGAGACGCGCATTCCCAGCGTGGACGAGCTGAACCTGCCGCCGGTGATCAAGACCCTGGCGATGACCAAGCGCGGCATCATCATCTTCGTCGGCGCCACCGGCACCGGCAAGTCGACCTCGCTGGCGGCGATGATCGGCTACCGCAACCAGAACTCCACCGGGCACATCATCACCATCGAGGACCCGATCGAGTTCGTGCACAAGCACGAGGGCTGCATCATCACCCAGCGCGAGGTCGGCATCGACACCGACAGCTGGGAGAACGCGCTGAAGAACACCCTGCGCCAGGCGCCGGACGTGATCATGATCGGCGAGGTGCGCACCCGCGAGGGCATGGACCACGCCATCTCCTTCGCCGAGACCGGCCACCTGGTGCTGTGCACCCTGCACGCCAACAACGCCAACCAGGCGATGGACCGCGTGATCAACTTCTTCCCCGAAGACCGCCGCAGCCAGTTGCTGATGGATCTGTCGCTGAACCTGCGCGGCGTGGTCGCGCAGCAGTTGATCCCGACCCCGGACGGCAAGGGCCGCCGCGTGGCCATGGAGATCATGCTCGGCACGCCGCTGGTGCAGGACTACATCCGCGAGGGCGAGATCCACAAGCTCAAGGACGTGATGAAGGAGTCCACCAACCTGGGCATGAAGACCTTCGACCAGAGCCTGTTCGAGCTGTACCAGGCCGGCGAGATCAGCTACGAGGATGCGCTGCGCCACGCCGATTCGCAGAACGAGGTGCGCCTGCGCATCAAGCTGGCCCAGGGCGGCGACGCGCGCACCCTGGCGCAGGGCCTGGACGGGGTCGAGATCGCCGAGGTGCGCTGAGCCGTCCGGCAGGCGCGCGCGTCGGCGCCCGGGGCGGTTGAGGGCCCCACCTCGCGGCGGCACGCTCGGCGTCGGTCACGGGTGTCGTGTTTCAGTCCAGCGTCTGCCTGCCGTCGATGGCGGACGCTTCAGCCGAAGGGAGAGAGCCGCGATGAACGACGTGCCTGAACTGCTCTGGTCGACCCAGCCGCATGCCGGCTACTACATCAACTCGGTGGCGGTGTCCGACGATGGCAATGTCATCGTCGCCGGCACCTTTTTCCACCAGTACGGCGGCTTGTCGCAGATTCCCGGGCTGGAGGCGGTGCCGGTCGAGCAACGCAAGATCTTCGAGCGCATCGCGCCTGCGGCCACCCGCAGCGACGTCGGCGGCAACCAGCAGGGATGCTTCGGCACCTATGCCTGGGATCGCGCCGGCAACCGTCTGCTGACGAAGGAGTTCGACGGCTGGCAGGGCGTGTACTGGGTCGACGTGGCGGCGGACGGTGGCACCATGGCCAGCTGCGGCTGGAAGAGCCAGTCGCCGTATGCGGGCTTCGTCGGTGCCTGGGCGGTTCCAGGCGGCGACGAGCTGCTGTCCTTTGCGCTCCCCGTCCGCGGCAACATGGTGGCGCTGGACGCGGGCGGACGGACCTTGCTGGCCGGCGCCGAGCAGGGCTATCTGTTCTATCGCGAGGGCGATGCGGCGTTCTCCGCCACGCCCGCGTGCATCGCGCTGACCGCCGGGGGCACCGGCGACAGCGCCGACAGCGTCATCGCCACCGGCATCGCCGCCGATGGCACGGTCGGGCTGGTGGCCAGCGCGCAGGGCGAGATCATCCTGTTCCCGATCGCCGCGGGACAACCGGGGACGCTGACGCGATGGCAATTGCCCAAGCAGGCCCGCGTGCATGCCGCGGCGCTGTCGGGCGATGGGCGCCGGGCCTATGCCGGTGCCAGCGACGGCACGCTGTACGCGTTCGACGTGGCGGCGTTCCAGAGAACCCCTGGGCCCGCCTGGACCCAGACGGTGCCCGAAGGCGCCACGACCATCTACGGGGTGGCCTGCGATCGCGCCGGCGACAAGGTCGCGATCGCCGGCAATCTCACCGGCGGTGGCGTCGTTGCCGTGTACGCCGATGCGGGCACCGCCGCGACGCTGCAGTGGACCGCGCACAGCGCGCACTCGCCCAACGACCTGGCGTTCGACCCGGACGGACAATGGCTGGGGCTGGCCGATGGCCATCCCGACGGGACGCCCGGCGCGTTCACCCTCTGGAACGCGGGCGACGGCACCCAGCAATGGTCCTATGGCACGGACAACATGAGCTGGCCGATCCGTCTGAACAGCGGTGCCACGGTGGTGGTGGGCGGCAGCGACGACAGCACGGTCACCGCCTTCGTCGGCCCCGGTTCGGCCATCGGCCGTGGCCGCGCGGAGTCGGATGGATGACAGGCAGGGACGCCGAGGCGCCGTTTCGCACGCGCGCCGCGGCGCCGCGCCGCCCTGGCGCGCTGGTGCTGCTGTCGGCGGTACTGGTGGTGGCGTGGCTGGCGGTCTTCGAGTTGGCGCGGGTGTTGGGTTATCAGCCGCACACCAGCCTGTGGTTCCCGCCGGTCGCGGTGACGCTGGCCACGTTCATGGTGTTGGGCTGGCGCGGCGCGCCGGCGATCGCCATGGCCTGCGTGCTGGCCACGCTGCTCAGTTTCTATCGCGCGAGCGACCACGCGGCCGTCCCCGACCGTGCGGTGCTGGCCTATGCGCTGCTGTTCACCGCGCAACAGTTCTGCATCTGGGGTGGGCTGGCCTGGCTGCTGCGCCGGGTCGGCCGTGGCGCGTCCTCGACCAGCCTGCCGCGCGTGGTCACCTCCTTCATCCTGGGCGGCGGCGTGGCGGCGCTGCTGTCCGCCTGTCTGGGCGGGGCCGGGCTGGCCGTCACTGGCGCCATCGATCTGCCGACCCTGCTTGCCCAGTCGATCCCGTGGGCGATCGGCGACTACGCCGGCCTGCTGGCGCTCGGCCCGCTGGCGATCGTCGCGGTGCTGCGCCTGGCCGAGGCGCTGCGGATCGTGCCGCAGCCGGGCATCCCGCGCTTCTCGGGGATGATCGCGCCCACCGGCAGCGTCTCGGGCTATCTGGTCAAGCTGGCGCTGCTGCTCGGCGTCACCCTGGCGGTGATGGGGCTGGCGGCTGCGTTGCCGCGGCAGCCGGCGGTGGTGTTCGCGCTGTTCGTGGTGGTGGTGATCCAGTTGTGGATCGTGCATACCCACGGGATGCTGCAGGCGCTGGTGGCGATCGCCGCCTTCAGCCTGCTGATCGCCCTGGCCACGCCCTTGCTGCGGCTCGAGGCGCAGGCGCTGGCGCTGCAGTTCGCCATGATCAGCCTGGCGGCGAACAGCTACTTCGGACTCGCGGTCCCGGGGCTCTACGCCGACAACACGCGGCTGCGCCATGCGCTGGTACGCGATCCGGTGACCGGGGCGCTGTCGCGGACCGGATTCCTGGAGCAGGTACTCAACGATCTGCAAGTGGCCGCGCAGGACCCGCGTCCGCTGGCGGTGATCGTCGCCGACATGGACAACCTCAAGGCGATCAACGACCAGTTCGGACATGCCGCCGGCGATGCCGCCCTGCGCGCCTTCGTCAAGCGCTGCCGGCGCTGCCTGCGGCCGGGCCAGCTGCTGGGGCGTCGCGGGGGCGACGAATTCGCGCTGTACCTGCCGCTGACCACGCCGGAGCGGGCGTACGCGCTGATCGACGCGCTGCGCGCGGCGCTGGCCAAACCCGGCGACGACGATGGCTTCGCGACCGCCCTGTCGGCCAGCTTCGGCCTGGCGCTGTGCAGCCTGCGGGATCTGGATGCGGAAGCGCTGGAGGAACTGCTCGCACGCGCGGATGCGGAGATGTACGCGGACAAGCGGCAGCGCCGCGCCGTGGCGGTGCGATGAGGGTTCCGCTTAGAAGGTGCTCCGGCAGGGGCGGATGAGGGGTGGGGTGAGGTCTCGTGGTCTTGGTTCTGCGGGACGCATTCGCGCCGTGCCCTCACCCCACCCCCTCTCCCGACGGGAGAGGGGCTTTGCTCTTCCTTCTCCCACCGGGAGAAGGTGCCCCGAAGGGGCGGATGAGGGTGCGGTAAGCCAGAATGCCACCATGCAAACAGACAACCCCTACGCCGCTCCCGTCGCCACGCTGCCCGACACCGAGAGCGCTGCGGCAACCGCCGACCCGCTGTCCATGTTGTTCGCGCCCTCGACGGCCAAGCTGGCGTTGCTGTGCGCGACCAGCTTCGGCTGGTATGCGCTGTACTGGTTCTACCGCAACTGGCGCGCCTTGCGCCTGCTGTCCGGGCGCCGGCGCATCTCGCCGGTGTGGCGTTCGGTGTTCTCGTTGATCTGGGTGTTCGCCTGCTTTCGCGCGCTTGAACGCACCATCGGCGCGCAGCGCGGCGTGCTGGTCGGCTGGCTCGGGCCAGCGTTGGCCTATGTCTGCCTGAGCCTGCTGGGCGCGTGGCCGTCGGCGCTGTCGCTGTTGACGCTGCTGACGTGGACGCCGCTCCTGCTGGTCAACCAGCGCCTGGCGCGGTTCAAGCAGGCGCGCGGCCTGCCGCGCAGCGCCGCCGAACGCTTCACTGCCTGGACGTGGACGTGGCTGGCCATCGCCGGGCCGGTGGCGCTGCTGGTGGTGGTGGGAATGGTGATGGCGATCGTGGGGTCGCCGCATCACATTGAGGTCGACTTGCCGGCTCGCTAGGACGGCAGTGGGCCGGCGAGGGCTGGCTGCGCGTTCGTCCATTCCTCTGCACGCATGCAGGTCGCCACCAAAGTTTCATGTGCAACCACTGCCTGGCTGGTGTCTAATACCGCCCCCCACGCTGTGCCCCTCCCGTGAGCCTTCCCGATTCCGATCTGCGTCCGGACCTGGACCCATTGCCCGACGACGGCACCGTCGTCACCGCCGGACCGCTGACGCCGCCGCCGGATTCGGCCGGCACCGTGCAGGATGCGCGCGCGCTGCGCCACAGCGTGGCCGAGGACGTGCAGGGCATGCTGCTGGCGACCCTGGTGGCCTCGCTGGGGCTGGCGGTGTTCGCCCATGGCGGCCTGATGATCGGCGGCATGGCCGGCGTGGCGTTCCTGCTGCACTACGCGCTGGGCTGGAACTTCGGCCTGATGTTCGTGCTGGTCAACCTGCCGTTCTATTGGCTGGCGGTGCGGCGCATGGGCTGGGAATTCACCCTCAAGACGTTCGTCGCGGTCGCCGCCTGCGGCCTGCTGACCGATCTGCTGCCGCGCTGGGCGCAGTGGGCGAGGATGACGCCGTTGTTCTCTGCGCTGGTCGGCGGCGCGCTGGTCGGGCTCGGCATCCTGTTCTTCATCCGCCACCGCGCCAGCCTGGGCGGCGTCGGTATCCTCGCGGTCTACCTGCAGCGCAGCCGCGGCTGGAGCGCGGGCAAGGTGCAGATGAGCTTCGACGCGGCGCTGATGGCGGTGGCGTTCTGGCTGCTGGCGCCGCAGCAGGTGCTGTACTCGGCGATCGGCGCAGTGGTGCTGAGCCTGGTGCTGATGTTCAACCATCGCGCCGGGCGCTACATGGGCGTGTGAGTCCAACGCCGGTCGCCGTCGCGCGATCGGCGACGTGCGCATCGTCGCATGCGCGTCTTGCTTTCGGATGCGGGCAAGCGTCGCGACATCGCGCGATCTGCACGCACCGCATCTGGTTCCGCATGACATGCGTGCACTGCCTGCAGGCCAACGACGCACTGTCGCGCCGTGCTGCGCGCGACAGCCGCCGCGCCGTACGGCAACTGTCTACGGAATCTCCGCGGTGTCTACGGAATTGTCTTGCTGTCCAAGTGTGACGCAGCGCATGCTGCTGTCGAAGAAAGGGTGAGTGCGCACAGACGGCGCATGCGATCGCGGGGAGCGCGATCCACCTGCACGACATGACCACGATGTTCGACGCCGCGCCTGCGCGGCGGCGCGGTGCCGCCTGTCCGGTGCACTGCGGCGGATGCCGGCGCCTACAGCTTTTCCACGGAACGAGGACAGTGCGATGAAACGTGCGATGGGATTCGCGGCATTGGTCTGTGTGGTGGTCGCGGCATGTTCTGCCGTGAATCCAGGGTCCGGGCCGAAGCCCGGCAGCGGTGTCGGTACGCCCACGCCGGGGCCCGCGCCAGGGCCGGCGCCGAGCGCAGCGGCGTGCGCGCCACCGGCGGCGCCAGCGCCCTCATGGTTCCCACATGCGCAGACGCCGGCACCGGATTCGGCGGGCTTCCAGTCCAGCAGCAACTGCGCCTTCCATCAGTGGTCGTGGAACGCCTTCCTGTGGCTGACCCAGGACGTGGGCGGGCAGCTGCGTTTCCTGACCATGCCCAGCGACGGCATCGGCGGCGTCGCCGACGGCGTGCTCGATCCGTTGATCGGCCGCTCGCAGCAGGCGCGCACGGTGGAGCTGATCGATCAGGCAGGCCCGGATGGCGTGCTGGTGGACCGGCATGGGCGCGCGGTCTATTACTCGATCCATTCCAACGACGTGTTCGGCCAGTTCATGGCCAGCAATCACCTGCAGGATCCCAAGGCGTTGCGTGCCTTCGATCCGAAGACGCCCTTTCCGGTCGGCAGCATGACCCTGAAGGCGGCATGGAAGGTGGTGCAGCCGGGCGAGGACGTGTCCACGTTCTATACCCGGCAGGCCACGATCGCCAAGCTGGGCATGCGCAAGGGCAAGCTCGTCGCCACCAGCGATACCGAAACCCAGACCGTGGCGCTGGTCGGCTTCCACATCGGCGGCACGGTCAACGGCCATCCGGAGATGATCTGGGCCACGTTCGAGCACCAGGACAACGCGCCGGACCTGCCGAAGCCGGCGGAGGAGATGCTGCCCAACGACGTCGTTTCCGCAAAGGACTGGACGTTCTACCAGGCAGGCACGCCGATGAAGCAATGCAACGTCAACGCGGCCGGTGCTGGTGCGCTGACCTTGAACGCGCAGACGCAGACCCTGAGCCCGGTCACGCAGGTGTGCCGCATGGTGCCGTTTGGTGGGCAGAAGCCGTGCCCGAGTGGTCAGGACTGCAACATCGCCAACATCCAGTCGATCAACGCGTCGGTGCAGGGCCAGTTGAACGACGTGTGGAAGAACTACTTCGAGGTCGGCGCGATCTGGTTCGTCGCCGAGGATGCGTTGGCGCCCAACTGCACGTTCCAACCGGGTTCGGCCCTGGAATGCATTCCCACGCCGACACCCGCAGGTGCGCCGCCGCTGCTCACCGGCTCGATCAAGTTGTCCAATTCCACCATCGAGACCTTCACCCAGGTGCAGAGCACGCAGAACAACTGCTTCGCCTGCCACAACACCACCCAGGTGATCTCGCCCGATCCGCGCGCGCAGTCGTTGCCGGGGCTGAACGTCAACATCAGCCACGTGGTGATCAACGACTACTTCCAGGCGCAGTTGCCGCAGAAGGCACCGCCAGCGGCGCGGCCGGCCACGCCGCGCTGAGGCGCGTCCCTCTCACCCGGATCAGGAGCAAGTCACCATGACCAGCAACGTGTTTCGCGTGCATCCGGCGATCGGCATCGGCCGCGTCGGCGACAGCCAGGAGTTCTATCTCGCGCCGGTCACCGCGGCCGGTACCCGCGATGCCGACGGCCTGTTCGGCGGACTGCCGGTGCAGCCGGATACCGAATCCACGCCGATCACCGCCGCGCAGTTCCGCGACGCCGACGGCAACGTCAAGCGCCAGGCCGCGCGCTTCCACATCTACGCCTACCCCAGCGGCAGTTCCGGCACCTATCCCAACGGTGGCGGCGTGCGCGTAGACGTGGGCAGCACGATCGACGGCAAGACGGTCAAGGACATCGTCTGGACCGTGCATCTGGCCAACAAGAAGCTCAACAACTATTCGACGGTGAGCCAGGGCGGCCAGTTCCGTGGCATCGGTGCCTACGAGGAGCCCGGCTTGCTGGAACTGCGCAACCCGAACTATCCCGATGCGGCCAATCCGGCCGATCCCAACGATCCGACACGGTTGCGGCAGTTGGTGATCGATGCAGGCCCGCGCGCGCTCAGCGCCGCCGCCGCGGGCAGCAGCGTGGTCGCCTTCGACATGACCACCACCGCCAGCTACGCAGATGCCGGCGGCACGATCCAGCAGCAGCCGGCCTATCCGGTCAGCTTCCCCTCGATGTTCCATACGCTGCACGAACCGCTCGGCAAGCTCGATTCGTTGGGCGACATGCGCGTGGAGGCCAACGGCGCGCTGATCGTCGCCGGCGGCTTCGCCCGGACCTCGGCGGTGATCGGGGCCGATGGCAAGTATCCGGAGTTGGGCGACCCGACCGAGAACGGCCTGTGGTACGACGATGCCGCCGATGGCCCGGTCAATGCCGTGTTGCTCTTCACCGACGGCAGCACCGCCAGCGTGCAGGGCGCGTGGTACGTCACCGGCGATCCGGGCTATGCGCCGCAGACCCGCAACGTGGTGTCCACCTGGGACGACGTCTACGACGTGTGGGTACGTACACTGGGCCTGGTGCCGTCGTTGTACGCCAACGGCGGGTTCCTGCCGACCTATCGGCCGTCCTTCAGCGACGACATCCAGCCGATCTTCCACGCGGCGATGCTGCAGCGCTGGAACACCAACCTGCCGTCGGGGGCGGTCAAGGGCCACGACACGATCGGGCAGATCCTGCCGACCGACGATCCGAGCGCCAAGATTCCCAACCTGAAGACGCTGATCCGCGATCCGGCTTCCGCCGCGGACACCGAGACCGGCTCGCCGATGATGCCGCTGTCGCTGGGCGATGCGCAGAAGAGCTTCCTCAGCGTCAGTTCCACCCAATACTTCCTGCTGAGCCAGTGGCACGGCAACAACTACGTGCAGGTGGGCGCGCCGACGCTGGGGCCGGGCGAAGCGCTGGACCGGGTCACCCTGCAGAACTGCCTGGGCGGCCGCTACAGCCCGGGCATCGAGGTGTCGTTCCCGATCCGCGACGTCAATCTCTACGTGCAGGACTGGCAGGCCAAGGACTGTGGTCCGTTCCGCATCAACCAGGCGCCGCTGGACTACAGCAAGGCGAGCAAGGACAGCGCGTTCCTGAGCTTCGGCTATGTGCCGCTGCAAACGCATCCGGTGGAGCCGGGCGATCTGTCCAAGTTCATGTCGGTGCCCTGGCACACCGACTACAACTCCTGCGCTACCCATCTGCCCGATCCCAATCCGGGGCAGCAGACGGTCAATCCGAACAACACCCTGTTCTGGTCGTGGCCGGCGGAGCGGCCATTCGCGGTCTACCCGCTGGAGTTGTGCCAGTTCGACGAGCAGGAGCAGACGTGGTACGTGAGGCAGCAGGTGTATTCGGTGCGCGGCAACGGCACCGATACCGACTACCCGGCGCAGGCCGGCCGCTTCCAGGAGTACGAGGACTTCGTGGCCAACTGGGCCAAGGTCGGCTTCATCATCAGCGGCGCGCAGATCCCGCAGGCGACGGGGCTGCCGCCATACCCGCCCGACCTGTTCCTGGAAGTGGCCAGCGAGTTCGAGGTGGGACAGGAGTTCGTCGCCCCCTGGCCGATGGCGAACATTCCGGCCTATTCGTCGGGATCGGCCAAGGCGCGCGCCGACAGCGATGGCCTTGCCTGAGCCGGCGGCTGCGCTGACCTCGGACGACCGCTGCGCCGTCGCCATCGTCGGCGGCGGCGCCGCCGGCTGCGCCACCGCGCTGGCGCTGGCCGCGCGCGGGGTCGAGGACGTGGTCGTGGTCGACATGGGCCGCGCCGCGGGCTGGCGGCTGGGCGAGGCGCTGGCGCCGACCGCCAGCGCGGCGCTGCAGCGGCTGGGCGTGTGGGAGGCGTTCCTGGCGCAGCGGCCGCTGACCTCGGCCGGCAGTTGCGCCAGTTGGGGCCGGCCGGAGCTGGGCTACAACGATTTCATCGTCGCCGGCCAGGGCAAGGGCTGGCACGTGGACCGCGCCGCCTTCGACGCGATGCTGGCCGTGGCGGTGCCCGCGCAGGGCGGCACGCTGTTGCGCGGCCTGCGCCTGGGCGCGGTCGGCCGCGCCGCCGATGGCGATCATGTGCTGGAGCTGCACGGCGCGCCGGGCGACGTGCGCCGGCTGCGCGCCGGGTTCCTGGTGGATGCCAGCGGCATCGCCGCCGCAGCCGTGCGGCGGCTGGGCGTTGCCCGCAACGAGGTGGACTGCCTGGCCTTCGTCGCCGGCGTGTTCGCGCTGGAGCGGGCCGAGGCGATTCCGTCGCAGGCCTTGCTGGAGGCCTGCGCCGACGGCTGGTGGTATGCGGCGAAGTTGCCGGACCAGCGCCTGATGCTGGCCCTGGCGCTGGAGCCGCGCCGGCAACGGCATTTCCTGGACCGCGACGTGTGGCTGGCGGCGGCGCACCGGACCCGGCATGTCGCACAGTGGCTGTCGCAGGGCGCGGCGCGCGCGCCCGAGGCCGATGGCCTGATCGCGGCGCTGGGGCCGTCGGCGATTCTCAGCCGCGTGGTGGGCGCCGACTGGTTGGCGGTGGGCGACGCGGCCAGCGCCTACGATCCACTGACCGCCCACGGCATCGTCAAGGCCTTGCAGGACGGCGAGGCGGCCGCGCATGCGCTGGCGGCGCATCTGCAAGGTGCTGGCCCGGCACCGCTGGCGGCGTACCAGGACGGCGTGTTCGCGCGTTTCCGCGCCTACCTGCGCGAGCGCGGGGCCTTGTACGCGCGCGAGCGGCGCTGGGTGCAGGCGCCGTTCTGGCAGGCGCGGCTGGCGGGGTGATGCGGCGGCACTGGAGCGCGGCGCCTGGCCCGCCCAGTGCGTCGGCAGCGCGTCTTTGAGCACGATGGGAGAGGCAGGCACGCGCAGGCGTGACGTCCTCGATCCTTTCATCACGACGAAAGGCAATGTCCAGGAGCGGCTTCAGCCGCGACGGGTTTTAACGGCAACGCCGCGTCGCGGCTGATCCCAAACAGGGGACAAGAGCCGCTCCTGCGGGATAGCGGTGGGGCAGCGCCGTGGTGTGACGTGCAGTTCCGGCACAGCGGGCCGCTCAATCTTCGCTGTCGCTGTCGCTGTCGCTGTCGCCGCGCGCCGGGCACGGCGTCGGCACGCCCAGCCGTTGTGCCAGGCGTCGCGCATCGAAGGGGGCGTGTACCTTCATGTCGTTGTCGAAATAGCAGTACACGTCGCGGCGCGCCCGCGTCGGGGCGCGTGGGCCGACCCGCTTTGCGTCGGCCGGCTCGCCGCCGCGGTGCCAGGCGTCGATGCGCCTGGCCCAGACGTCGAGCGCCTTGTCGTCGTAGCCGCTGGCATAGAGTTGCGCATCGCCGTGCAGGCGCAGGTACAGGAAATCGGCGGTCACGTCTTCCAGATACGGCCACTTGCCGGCGGTGTCGGCCTGCACCAGCGCCACCCGATGTTTCCGAAGCAAGGCCACCGCCTCCGGCGTGGCGAAGCTGGGGTGGCGCACTTCCAGCGCATGGCGCATGCGCCGGTTGCGGTCGATCCGCAGCACGCTGCGTTCGCGCATGCGCGCAGTGTCGCGTTTGCGCGCCAGCGCCAGGGCGGCCTCGCTGGTGCGCGGCAGCAGCGTCAGGAAGGCATCCAGCAGGTCGTGATCGAAGGCCAGCGACGGCGGCAGTTGCCACAGCAGCGGACCCAGCTTCGGGCCCAATGCGAGCAGGCCGGAGGCGAAGAAATTGGCCAGCGGCTGCTCGCAGTCGCGCAGCCGCTTCAGGTGGGTGACGAAGCGCGGCCCCTTGACCGCGAACACGAAGCCGCGCGGCGTGGCGTCGTGCCAGGCGGCGTAGCTCTTCGGGGTCTGCAGCGAATAGAACGAGCCGTTGAGTTCCACCGAGCGGAAGCATCGCGCGGCATATTCCAGCTCCCGCCGCTGGGTCAGCTCGGACGGGTAGAAGACGCCGCGCCAGCGCGGGTAGCGCCAGCCGGAAATGCCGATGCGCAAAGCCATGCGCCGACCATGCCGTCGCTGTCGTGCAGCGCTCGTGCAGGCCGCGCCAAGGCGGCGTCGTGCCGGCGCTTGCGTGCCGGCGTCCTCAGCCGGCGCGCATCCACGGCGGATCCAGCTGCGCGATGCGCGCGAACGCCGGGCAGTCTTCGCGGTGCGCGCCGGGCAGGTAGCCCAGGCTCATCAG
Organism: Xanthomonas sp. NCPPB 3174; assembly: GCF_056725205.1. Taxonomy (NCBI): domain Bacteria; kingdom Pseudomonadati; phylum Pseudomonadota; class Gammaproteobacteria; order Lysobacterales; family Lysobacteraceae; genus Xanthomonas; species Xanthomonas sp. NCPPB 3174. The sequence continues at coordinate 1,598,772 of NZ_CM161517.1, forward strand.
GAACTCACCGGTGATCTCGCCGCCGGTGAAGCGGAAAGTGCGCTTGAACAGCTTGATCCACTCGGCCTTGCTGCGCGGATGCTGCGCGTCCAGCCACGCGGCGAAGCTGCCGTGGCTGGTCCGCAGCCCCTGGATCACCTGCGCGTTGTGGATCGCCGCCTGCACCTTGAGCCGGTTGCGGATGATGCCGGCATCGCCGAGCAGGCGCAGCACGTCGGCCTCGCCGAAGGCCGCCACCATATCCACGTCGAAGCCGGCGTAGGCGGCGCGGAAACCGGCGCGCTTCTTCAGCATCAGCTCCCAGCTCAGCCCGGCCTGGTTGATCTCCAGGACCAACCGCTCGAACAGGTCGGCTTCGGCGCGTTTCGGCACGCCATACTCATGGTCGTGGTAGTGGCCATGCACCGGATGGCCAGGGGCGATATCGCAATAGCTGCTCATGCGGCGGGTGTCCGTCAGTCGATCTGGTCGTTGGGGTCGGCGGGGTACAGCTCGGTCCGCTGGGTGCCGGGCAATTGCAGGTCGGGCCAGCGCCGCGGCAGCACTTGCAGCTTGCCGTCGCGCAGCGCCTGGTACAGCGCCTCGGCGTTGTCGCCACGACGCGGAAAGAAATGCGTCCGCGCCACGTCTCGCCAGCCGCTCCCCGGGTCGGTGTGGATGCGGCATTCGACGCCATAGCCGACGCTGGCATTGCACAGCAGCACCTCGTCGTGGCCATCGCCGTCCAGGTCGCGGCGCAGCGCTACGCAGTGCGCGTGCTCGCGCCGACAGTTGGCGTCCTCGATGCGCCCGGCCAGCAGCGCCTGCCACCACGCGGCGTCGGGATCGGCGCTGCCGGCGGCCAGCACGATGCGCTGGCGCACCTGCAGCGGATCGTCGCTGCGCGGCGTTTCGTCGTCCTCGTCGCCCCAGCGCTTCTGGCGCTGCAGCATCCGCTGCAGGCGCTCGCGCTGCACCGGATCGTCGGCGAACGCGGGCACCTCGCGCAGCGCCTGCACCGCGCGGTAGCCACGGCGGCCGCTGTCGAAGCGCAGGTAGGCCAGGTCCAGTTGCGCGGCGCTGGTGCGGCCATCGGCCAGGCGCTGCAGTTGGTCGCCGACGACCAGGCGGTAGGGGTCCAACAGCGGCGAACTGGTCGCCAGCGCCAGGCCGATCACCACCCACGACAATACCCGGTTCACCGGCGCCAGCGGCTGCAGCCAGCGCGCGCCCGGGCGCAGCACCGCCCAGGCATAGCCGCATGCGTAGCCGCAGGCGACCACCGCGACCAGCACGCCGGCAAAGCGCTCGGTACTCCAGCCGTACTGCGCGATGCGCAGCCACAGCGCGTACAGCGCCAGCCCTGCGTACAGCGGCAGGCTCAGCAGCCCGGCGTCGATCACCCGTTGCAGCCAGGCCGGGTAGGGCGCGTCGGCGGTACCGTCCTGATACACCGCATTGACGAACACCACCAGCGTGACCACCACTGCAGCCAGGATGCTGGCCGCCGCACGGGTTTCCCACAGCGGCTGCAGGCCGGTGAACGGCAGGCTCAGTGCGAACAGCACCGCCACGAACGCCAGCAGCGGCAGCAGCCCGGTGCAGATCGCGAACAGGATCTGCCGCATCACCTGCACCGCGCGCTGCTGGGTGCGGCCGATCAGGATGCCCAGGCCGAACATGGTGCCGGTGGCCAGGTAGACGAAGGCGGTCTGCCGGAACAGGTCGCGGAACAGGGTCAGCTTGACCAGCGCGAACAGCGCGCCCCACAGCCACAGCACCAGCCAGCAGATCCCCACGAACAGCAGCGCCAGCGCCAGGGTCAGCGCGTTCTGCCAGGCGTGCTCGAACAGGTCGCGGTACGGCGCCTGCCAGCGGCCGTGCTGCAGCCGGCACTGCAGCCACGGCAGCAGCACGAACATCGCCAGCGCCAGGGTCGCGCCGAACGGGCCCAGCACCTCGCCGGCGCGCAGGCCGGGCGCGCCGGTGGCGTTCCAGACGGCCCAGGCCGACAGGGCCGCCACCAGCACCGCCACTGCGATGGTGTGCTGCCACAGGCGCAGCGCGCCCAGGTGCCGCACCGACAGCAGGGTCATGGTCGGCACGGTCAGCACCAGGGTGTACCAGCACACCTGACCGCCCAGGGAGCCGAACGGCCACAGGCCGCTCTCGGCGCCGCGCTGCGCCAGGTACAGCAGCGCGCCCTGCAGCAGGGCCACCAGCACGATGAAGGCGCGGGTCTGGCGTGGCAGGTCGGGGGGCGTGTCCATGCGTGCGTGCTCCTGGGCGACCGGTCGCGGCCGCGGTCGGGCGGATTATGGCAGCCCGCCGCCGCCCGGGCAGCGCGCACGCGGGAGGGACGATAGAATGGGGCCATGTCCGCTTTGCCCACGCCTCTGGCCAACCAACTGCTGATCGCGCTGCCGGCGCTGTCCGATCCCAACTTCGCCCGCAGCGTGGCGCTGATCTGCCAGCACGACGAAAACGGCGCGATGGGCGTGGTGGTCAACCGCGCCTCCGAATACACCCTGGGCGAAGTGCTGGAGCAGATGGGCATCGAGACCATCGACGCCACGCTGCGCGAGCAGGTGGTCCTCAGCGGCGGCCCGGTGCATCCGGAGCGCGGCTTCGTCATCCACGACGGCGCGCACGGCTGGGATTCCAGCCTGGCCTTCGCCGACGGCCTGTACCTGACCACCTCGCGCGACGTGCTCGAGGCGATGGCGCGCGGCGAGGGCCCGCGCAACGCGGTGGTCGCGCTGGGCTGCGCCGGCTGGGGCGCCGGCCAACTGGAGTACGAACTGGGCGAGAACAGCTGGCTGACCGCACCGGCCGATGCCGAGCTGCTGTTCGAGCTGCCGCTGGAGCGGCGCTGGCAGACCGCGGCCGGGCGCATCGGCGTGGACCTGTTCCGCCTCACCGACTACAGCGGGCATGCCTGAGCCCGGCCTGCCTGACGCTGGTGCGCCGGCGCCCGCGACGATCCGCCGCGACGGCACCGTGCTCGGCTTCGACGTCGGCCACCGCCGCATCGGCGTGGCGGTCGGCAGCCCGTTCGGCACCGGCGCGCGCGCGCTGGCGGTGATCGACGTGCACGCGCAGGGGCCGGACTGGCCGGCACTGGACCGCCTGCACGCCGAATGGCGGCCGCACGGCCTGGTGGTCGGCGATCCGCTCACCCTCGACGGCGCCGACCAGCCCAACCGCAAGCGTGCGCATGCCTTCGCCCGCGAACTCGGCACGCGCTACCGCCTGCCGGTGGTGCTGGTCGACGAGCGCTCCAGTTCGGTCGAGGCCGCGCAACGCTTCGCGGTGGACCGCGCCGCCGGCCGCAAGCGCCGCCGCGATGCCGCCGCGCTGGACGCGGTGGCCGCCGCGGTGATCGTGGAGCGCTGGCTGGCCGCGCCCGACGACGCCATTCCCCTTTCCTGATCCACAGCCCGGACCCGCCATGACTGATCCGCAACTCGATTCGAACGGGCGCCTGCGCCACCTGCTGACCCTGGAAGGGCTGCCGCGGGCGACCCTGCTGCAACTGCTGGACCGCGCCGGGCAGATCCGCGACGCGGCGGTGGGCCGGGTCGGCAAGCGCAACGTGCTGGCCGGCACCGCGGTGTGCACGCTGTTCTTCGAACCGTCCACGCGCACCCGCAGCTCGTTCCACCTGGCCGCGCAGCGGCTCGGCGCCGACGTGCTGAACTTCGACGCCTCCACCTCGTCCACGCGCAAGGGCGAGACCGCGCGCGACACGCTGAAGAACCTGGAAGCGATGGGCGTGCGCGGCTTCGTCGTGCGCCACCCCGAGGACGGCGCGGTGGAGCGTCTGGCCGAGGCGGCGGGCGAGGGCACCGCGCTGATCAACGCCGGCGACGGCCGCAGCGCGCATCCCACCCAGGGCCTGCTCGACATGCTGACCCTGCGCCACGCCAAGGGCGGCGATTTCTCCAAGCTCAAGCTGGTCATCGTCGGCGACGTCAAGCACTCGCGGGTGGCGCGCTCGGACCTGCACGCGCTGCGCACCCTCGGTGCCGGCGAAGTGCGCGTCTGCGGCCCGCGTGCGCTGCTGCCCGACGACGGCACCCTGGACGGCTGCGTGGTCGGCGAAGACTTCGACGCCATGCTCGACGGCGTGGATGCGGTGATGATGCTGCGCCTGCAGCGCGAGCGCATGGAGGAAGGCCTGGTGACCTCGCTGGAGGACTACCACGGCCAGTACGGCCTTACCGCCGAGCGGCTGCGCCGCGCGTCGAAGGACGCAGTGGTGCTGCATCCGGGCCCGATCAACCGCGGCGTGGAGATCACCGACGAAGTCGCCGACGGCGCGCAGTCGTGCATCCTGCGCCAGGTCGCCAACGGCGTGGCGGTGCGCATGGCGGTGCTGGAGACCTTGCTGGGCTGAGCACGGGGCATCGCGCTCTCTTAGCTCTCGTAGGAGCGGCTCTTGTCCCCTTTTCGGGGATCAGCCGCGACGGGCATTCCCGGCCCCTGTCGCGGCTGAAGCCGCTCCTACGGGACATTTCCGGCGCGACGAGAAGTGCCCGGAGCGGCCCCGAGGCGGCATCCGCTGCCGCAGGTGGCGATCGGCACATCCGCACCACCGCGATTCGGCCTACCATCGGCGGCGATCCTCCCCACGGACGCCACCATGATCCTTGTCCTGCGCCGCGCTGCGTTCGCCGCGGCCTGTGTTTCCCTTGTCGCCGCCGCCCAGGCCGACGCCGCCACTGCTGCGACTGCTGCCGCGGACAGCGCCGGCACCTACGATCCGCAGGCGCTGTTCGCACCGCTGCAGTTGCCGCAGCCGGCCAACGCCTACCGCAGCGGCGGCGGCGTGCCCGGCCCGCAGTACTGGCAGAACCGCGCCGACTACGACCTGCACGCCACCCTGGAACCGGCCACGCACACGCTGCGCGGCCAGGAGACCATCACCTACAGCAACCGCAGCCCGGACACGCTGGACGTGCTGTGGCTGCAGCTCGACCAGAACCTGTACCGCGGCGATGCCCGCGCCCGCACCCTGCGCGCCGCGCGTGCCGACCGGCCAGCGCCGCAAAGCACCGACGGCTACCGCATCGCCAAGGTCGAACTGGAGCAGGGCGGCAAGCGCGTGCCGGCCACCTTCCTGATCGACGACACGCGCATGCGCGTGGACCTGCCGCAGCCGCTGGCCAGCGGCAAGGCGCTGAAGCTGCATATCGACTATGCCTACACCGTGCCCGGTACCTGGGGCGGCCGCACCGCGGTCACGCCCACCGCCGATGGCGACATCTACGAGATCGCGCAGTGGTATCCGCGCATGGCGGTGTACGACGACCTGCGCGGCTGGGACACCCAGCCCTACCTGGGCGCGGAGTTCTACCTGGAGTACGGCGATTTCGACTACGCGGTGACGGTGCCGTGGGACTACCTGGTGGCCGGGTCCGGCGAACTGGTGAACCCGGCGCAGGTGCTCACCGCGACCCAGCGCCAGCGTCTGGCGCAGGCGGCCGCCAGCGACAGCACCGTGACCATTCGCGGCGCCGATGAGGTGGGCACGCCGGCCAGCCGGCCCAGCGCCAGCGGCACCCAGACCTGGCGCTTCCACATGGACCACACCCGCGACGTGGCCTTCGCCGCCTCGCCGGCCTTCGTCTGGGATGCGGCGCGGATCAACCTGCCCGAAGGCACGCATGCGCTGGCGATGTCGGTGTATCCGCGCAGCGCGGTCGGCACCGACAAGTGGGGCCGCTCCACCGAGTTCGTGAAGGCCTCGATCGAGCACTTCTCGCAGTGGTATCCGTACCCGTGGCCGGCGGCAGTGAATCTGGGCGGCCACGGCGCCGGCATGGAGTACCCGGGCATCGTCTTCGACGACATGGAGGACGGCGGCAAGCAGCTGTTCTGGATCACCGCGCACGAACTGGGCCACGGCTGGTTCCCGATGATCGTCGGCTCCAACGAGCGCCGGCATGCGTTCATGGACGAAGGCTTCAACACCTTCATCGACGTCTACGCCTCCGACGCGATCAACCATGGCGAATTCGCGCCCAAGCGCGATGGCGAGTACGCGCCCGGCGGCGGCAACCCGGTGGACGAGATCCTGCCGCTGCTGGCCGACACGAAAGCGCCGACCCTGCTCGATCGCGCCGACGCCACCAGCGAGACCTACCGGCATCCGCTGACTTACTTCAAGGGCGCGCTGGGCCTGGTGCTGCTGCGCGAACAGATCCTCGGGCCGGCGCGCTTCGATCCGGCGTTCCGCAAGTACATCGCCACCTGGGCCTACAAGCACCCGACGCCGTCGGACTTCTTCCGGCTGATGGAGAGTGAATCGGGCGAGGACCTGAGCTGGTGGTGGCGCGGTTGGTATTTCAACAACTGGCAGCTGGACATGGGCGTGCGCGCGGCGGCCTACGTCGACCACGATCCGGCCAAGGGCCTGCTGGTGACACTGCGCAGCCGCCAGAAGCTGGTGATGCCGGCGACCCTGCGCATCGACTTCGCCGACGGCAGCCACCTCGACCAGCGCGTGCCAGTGGAGACCTGGATGCAGCAGACCCAACCGCAGATCCGCGTGCCCAGCACGCAGAAGGTGCTGCACGTGACCCTGGATCCGGACCACGTGCTGCCCGACGCCGACCGCAGCGACAACCGCCTCGATACGGTGAGCTGAGCCGCGCGCGGCCGGCCGCAGCATCGCCGCGCCCGCGCAAACGTGCTGCGGCCGCAACATTCGCGGCCGCCCGCCATCGGCGCGCGCCTGTCCCTGTTCGCCGCGCCGGTGGTGCTGGCGCGGCGTGCGATACGCGTGCGTTCGCCGTCGTTGCCGGCTGCCTGCGCCCACCGTGGCGCGCGTGCAGACGGCCTGTCTCCGCCTGTCGCTGTCTGTCTCCTGCGGACCGTGCATGTCCGCTTGTCCTGTCCTGTGCGGCGAACGGAGCGTGGGATTCCAGTTCGGCGTCGCGGCGATTGCGTGGGCCGCCGCGCGCATTCCAAGAATGCGCCGGCCCCCACCCCCTGTGCCGGCGCATGCGCGATGCCATGCGTCCTGCACTCATCGCGACAACTGGGAGACACAGCATGCAGCAGCAATTCCGAACAGGCGCACTGGCGCTCGCGTTGGCCGTAGGCGCCGCTCCGGCCTTCGCCGGCCCGGTCGGTTATGGGGCCAACACCACCGGCGGCGGCAGTGCCATCCCGGTCAACGTCGCCACGATGGAGGCGATGCAGGCGGCGATCGACAACTACGCCGGCTCCGGCGGCCTGGTGCTCAACTACACCGGCAGCTTCAACTTCGCCAGCATCACCGACGTGTGCACGCAGTGGAAGCTGCCGGCCAAGACCGTGCAGATCAAGAACAAGCGCGACATCACCATCAAGGGCGCGAATGGCTCGTCGGCCAACTTCGGCGTGCGCGTGGTCGGCAACGCGCACAACGTCATCATCCGCAACATGACCATCGGCCTGCTGCCGGGCGGCGAGGATGCCGATTCGATCTCCCTGGAAGGCAATTCCAGCGGTCAGCCGTCCAACATCTGGGTGGACCACAACACCATCTTCGCCTCGCTGACCAAGTGTGCCGGCGCCGGCGACGCCTCCTTCGACGGCGGCATCGACATGAAGAAGGGCGTCAACCACGTCACCGTGTCCTACAACTACATCCACGACTACCAGAAGGTCGCGCTCAACGGCTACAGCGACAGCGACACCCAGAACGCCGCCGCACGCACCACCTACCACCACAACCGCTTCGAGAACGTGGAATCGCGCCTGCCGCTGCAGCGGCGCGGCTTGAGCCACATCTACAACAACTACTTCAACAACGTCTTCACCTCCGGCATCAACGTGCGCATGGGCGGGGTGGCGCTGATCGAGGCCAACTACTTCGAGAACATCAAGAACCCGGTCACCTCGCGCGACAGCAGCGAGATCGGCTACTGGGACCTGATCAACAACTACGTCGGCAGCGGCATCACCTGGACCGTGCCGGAGAGCACCAGCAAGCCCTACGCCAACGCGACGACCTGGATTTCGTCCAAGACCTATCCAGAGCCGCTGGGCTATCTGTACACGGCGATCCCCGCCGCGCAGGTCAAGGCCAAGGTCATCGCCACCGCCGGTGCCGGCACCAATCTGGCCGAGTGACGCGTGCGGCCTCCGCGCGTCGCGGCGCGGAGGCCGTTGCCGCTGTCATCTGGCTGACATGGAAAGTGTGCCGTTTGCAGCATTTCTTGTCCAGGGTCAAAAGCCCCAAATTGGTGCGTTTATAACCAGGTTAGCACCCAAGAAATACAATGCGCGCCGATTTTTCACGTTAATTTGACGCTATTTTGCGGTTTTCGCGGCGTGCAGACCGTGTCGTGCACGCCGTGGTCACGATGCTGAGAAAATTCTAAAAGTGTGCGCACTTACGCATCAAGAATCGCATGTGGCCGCCGTTACCTAAAGCGAGTCCCCGCACGTGACATCCCCGATGCGGTCGGTGCTGGAAGTGTCTTCGTCTTCTTCTCCGTCGCATCGCGTCCAGGCTTTTCGCCTGGCAGTGTCGTGCGCGATCCCAGGTCGTGACGCGGGGGCTCCCCCCTTCTCACTTGGTACCTCCCCATGATCGGTTTCCTGCAACGCTACAACGTCGGGACGCGGCTTGCGTCCGCCTTCGGCATCCTCATCCTGCTCTCCTGCGCGCTCGTGGTCGCCGGCCTGCTGACGTTGAAACAGTCGCGCGACATGATGGACACCATCGTCAATCGGCGCATGCAGATCCTCGATTACACCGGCGAGATGCGCTACGCCAGTTCGCTGATCGCCATCAACCTGCGCAACATCGTGATGCCGACCACCCGTGAGGAGAACGAAGGGTTCGCCCGGGTCGTCGATCAGCAGCGTCGCTACTACGGCGAGATCCACGACAAGCTCTACGCAATTCCCAATACCAGTCCGGTCGGCGTGCAGATGCGCAAGGCGATCGACGAGGCCTACGCGCGGACGCGGGTCGCCAACCAGGAGGTGCTGGACCTGGGCATGCAGGACAAGGACGCCGAGGCGCTGAAGGTGCTGATGACCCAGGCCGCACCGGCCACCCAGCGATGGCAGGAGGCGCTCAACACCTATGCGGACCGGCAACGCGAGCAGGGTGCCAAGGCCTATGCGACCGCTGAAGCGGCGATGGATCGCGGCCGGGCGCTGTTGCTCTCCGGCGGCGCCATCGTGGTGATCGTCAGCGGCCTGCTGGCCTGGCTGATCACCCGCAGCCTGACCGTGCCGCTGACCCGTGCCACGCGCGTCGCCGAGGCCATCGCCAGCGGCAAGCTGGACAACGACGTGCGCACCGACGCCCGCGACGAGACCGGGCGTCTGCTGGTCGCGATGCAGGGCATGCAGCAGCAGGTGAGCAACCTGATCGGCGCGCAGCTGGAGATGGCCAAGCGCCACGATGCCGGCGAGGTCAGCCACCGCATCGAAGCGCAGGCCTTCCCCGGCGACTACGGCCGCATGGCCGCCGAGACCAACGCGCTGGTCGCCTCGCATCTGGCGGTGAAAACGCGCCTGGCGCAGATCATGGGCCGCTACGCGATCGGCGACCTGTCGCAGGACATGGACCGCCTGCCGGGCGAGGAAGCGGTGCTGAGTCAGACCATGGACGAGGTCAAGGCCAACCTGTCGGCGATGAACGGGCAGATCAAGCAACTCGCCACTTCCGCCGCCGATGGCGATTTCAGCGCGCGCGGCGACGCCGAGCGCTTCCAGTACGACTTCCGGGTGATGGTGGAGAGCCTGAACCAGCTGATGGCCACCGCCGACGGCAACCTGCAGGCGCTGTCGACGCTGCTGCAGGCGATCGCCGCGGGCGACCTGACCGCGCGCATGCACGGCGACTTCCGCGGCGTGTTCGCGCAGATGCGCGACGACGCCAACGCCACCGCCGAACAGCTGGCCGGCATCGTCGGCCGCATCAAGCATTCGGCGGTGTCGATCAATGCCGCGGCCACCGAGATCGCCGCCGGCAACGACGACCTGTCGCGCCGCACCGAACAGCAGGCCGCCAGCCTGGAAGAAACCGCTGCCTCCATGGAGGAGTTGACCTCCACGGTGCGCCAGAACGCCGAGCATGCCCGCCAGGCCAATCAACTGGCGGTGGGCGCGGCCTCGGTCGCTTCGCAGGGCGGAGCGGTGGTCGGCCAGGTGGTGACCACCATGAGCGGCATCGAGGATGCGTCGCGGCGCATCGCCGACATCATCAGCGTCATCGATGGCATCTCCTTCCAGACCAACATCCTGGCCTTGAACGCCGCGGTGGAAGCGGCGCGCGCCGGCGACCAGGGCCGTGGCTTCGCCGTCGTCGCCAGCGAGGTGCGCACCCTGGCGCAGCGCTCGGCCAGCGCCGCCAAGGAGATCAAGGGCCTGATCGACGACTCGGTCAGCCGTGTCGCCGAGGGCTCGGCGCTGGTCGACCAGGCCGGCAAGACCATGACCGAGATCGTGACCTCGGTGCAGCGCGTCACCGACATCATGGGCGAGATTTCCGCGGCTTCGCAGGAGCAATCCGCCGGCATCGAGCAGGTCAACCAGACCGTGACGCAGATGGACGAGAGCACCCAGCAGAACGCCGCGTTGGTGGAAGAGGCCAGTGCGGCGGCGCGCTCGATGGAGCAGCAGGCGGTGGAACTGAGCCAAGCGGTGGCGCTGTTCAAGCTGGACGCCTCGGCGGCCACGCCGGTAGTCCAGCCGCCGCGTCAGCACACCGCTCCGACGCCTGCAGGCAAGCGCAGCGTCGGTCCGGCAGTCGTGAAGGCCTTGCCGGCACGACGTGCGGCGCAGCCGGCAGCGGCGATGGCGCTGGACAAGGACTGGCAGGAGTTCTGAGCCGCACGAGGTGCCATCGGGCGGGCGGCGCAGTGCGCGCCGCTCGCGCTGTCGAAGGCCGGCGGCCATGGTGCCGCCGGTGTCGTGTCCAGCCGAGCCGGGCGCCGCGCGCAGCGGCCAGGCGACCGCACCCTGATCGATGCGACGACTGACCGGAGGGCGTCGCCACCGCGTGTCTCTGCGCCGTGCATCGCCGTCACGTTGCGTCCCTGTGCAAGTGCGCGCGCGCAGCCTGCTCATGCGTCGCCGTCATCCGGGCATCCATCGCGCGTCACCGTCGACGTGCCTCCATATCGCGCACGCGCCGAGCGCCATCGTGCAACTTCTCTTCTCCGACGGATGCGGCAATGCGAACGCGATCGCATTCTTCGCCTGTGCCGCGCATCCGGATGGGGGCGTGCGCCATCGGATCGCCCCATTTTCCGTTCGCCGCGCGTGTGCGCTGCATGCAAACGTCATGCCGCTTGTTGCAATAAGAAATGCACACGCCTTTCACGCAAAACCGCCGGTCCGCGCGTCGCGCGCATGGACTCTCCACACCCCTGTCATATGCCTGAGGGTGTTCAATAAATTCTCTGCAATCGCCTCTCAAGTCCGGCCGCAGGGGGCCGTTACATCGCCCGCACATCGAGCGGGATGCGTCATCAAGCGTTTGATTCCAAACGTTTTTTCACGGGTTCTTCATCCCTCGCTCGATGCGGGCGCGCACAACGGCCATTGCGTCGTCGTGCGTGATCCGGGGCGATTCATCGCCTCTTTCATTCCCCCAGACAGGCCATTCCATGATTGCATTCCTTCAGCGCTACAACGTTGGCGCTCGGCTCGCCACCGCGTTCGGCCTCCTCATCCTGCTGTCCTCGGCGCTGGTCGTCGCCGGGCTGTTCACCCTGTTCCAGGCGCGCGAGCGGCTGGACGGCATCGTCCAGCGCAATATCGCCGCGATCCGTGCCTCCAGCGAGATGCTCAACGCAAGCTCGGCCGTGGCGATCAATGTCCGCAACATCGTGTTGCCGACCTCCCAGGAGGACAACATCCGCTTCGCCAAGGTCATCACCGAGCAGCGCGCGCGCTACCAGGAGGCGCGCAAGCGGGCGGGTGCCATTCCCAGCGGTGCGCAGAGCCAGGCCGTGCTGGCGGAAGTCGATCGCGCGCGGCAGCTGACCGTGGACGTCAACAACCGCGTCATCGATCTGGGCATGCACTACAAGCCTGACGAAGCACTGGCCCTGCTGATGGGGCAGTCCGCGCCGCTGACGCAGAAGTGGCAGGACGCCATCGCCCGCTATGCCGATCTGCAGGCCACCCGCAGCAACGAGGCTTACGCGGCCGCCACGGCGGCGATGGCGCGTGGACGCGCCATGCTCATCGCAGGCGGCCTGGCGGTGGTGCTGGTCAGCAGCGTGCTGGCTTGGTTGATCACCCGCAGCCTGACCGTGCCGCTGAATCGCGCCACCCGTGCCGCCGAGGCCATCGCGGCCGGCCGCCTGGACAACGACGTGGTCACCGACGCGCGCGACGAACCTGGCCGTCTGCTGCTGGCCATGAACGGGATGCAGACGCAGTTGCAGCGCTTCTCCCGCGAAACCGCGTTGATGATCGAACTGCATGCGGACAAGGACATCAGCCACCGCATGCCGCAGGACTTCCCTGGCGTGTACGGCGAACTGAGCAAGGGCATCAATACCATGATGTTCGAGCACCTGGACGCCATCGTCGATGCCATCGCCGTCCTCAACGAATACGCCAACGGCGACCTGCGCCGCGACGCGCGTCGCCTTCCCGGCAGCCGCGCGGTGCTGCACGAGTCGATGGACGCGGCCAAGGCCAGCCTGCTGGCGATCAATACCGAGATCAAGCGCCTGGCCGCGTCGGCCGCGGCCGGCGACTTCAGCACGCGCGGTGATGCCACGCACTTCCAGCACGACTTCCGCCTGATGGTGCAGGACCTCAACGCGATGATGGAGGTCAGCGATCGCAATCTCGGAAAGCTGTCGGCGCTGCTGCAGGCCATCGCCGCCGGCGATCTCACCGCGCGCATGCACGGCGAGTTCCACGGGGTGTTCGCGCGGATGCGCGACGACGCCAACGCCACTGCCGACCAGTTGACCGGCATCGTCGGCCGCATCCAGACCGCCGCGGTCAGCATCAATGCCGCGGCCACCGAGATCGCCACCGGCAACGACGACCTGTCGCGCCGCACCGAGCAGCAGGCTGCCAGCCTCGAAGAGACTGCAGCCTCGATGGAAGAGTTGACCTCCACAGTCAAGCAGAACGCCGAGCACGCGCGCCAGGCCAACCAGCTCGCCAGCGGCGCGGCCTCGGTGGCCTCGCAGGGCGGCGTGGTGGTGGGCCAGGTGGTCGAGACCATGAGCGGGATCGAGGCGTCCTCGAAGAAGATCGCCGACATCATCGGCGTCATCGACGGCATCGCCTTCCAGACCAATATCCTGGCGCTCAACGCTGCGGTGGAAGCGGCGCGTGCCGGCGAGCAGGGCCGCGGTTTTGCGGTGGTCGCCAGCGAAGTGCGCACCCTGGCGCAGCGCTCGGCCAACGCCGCCAAGGAGATCAAGACGCTGATCGACGACTCGGTGACCCGCGTCGCCGAGGGCTCGGCGCTGGTCGATCGCGCCGGCAGCACCATGCAGGAGATCGTGGCCTCGGTGCAGCGCGTCACCGACATCATGGGCGAGATCTCCGCGGCCTCGCAGGAACAGTCGGCCGGCATCGAGCAGGTCAACCAGACCGTCACCCAGATGGACGAGAGCACGCAGCAGAATGCGGCGCTGGTGGAAGAGGCCACCGCGGCCGCGCGTTCGATGGAGCAGCAATCGGTGGAGCTGACCCAGGCTGTGGCTTTGTTCAAGCTGGAGGGCGCGCCCCTTGCCGCGCCGTCGCCAGCACCGGTGCAGGCGCGTGCCAGGACTGCCGTGCCGACGGCCATGCGCAGCCCGCGCCCGCTGGCCGCGGCCGCACCGGCACGACGCGCGCCGGCGTTCGCCGCGGCGGTGGCGCTGGACAAGGACTGGCAGGAGTTCTGAGCCGGCGCGGTCCGGTGTGCCGGATCGCGCGTGCGGCCGTCTTCCTCGGAAGGCGGCCGCTTGCGTTAGTGCGTCGCTGCGCGATGTGCGCGATTCGGCCGCTGTGTGCGAGCACGCGGCGGCCTGGCCGGCGGAGGCCGGTGCGGAGACGTGTGGGGCGACGCTTCGGCCCGCCCGTGGCGAATGTCCCACTGCAAAAGAGGGAGCAGCGCGAATGCAGAAGGCGTCGCGCTCGCCGGACGTTGCGGTGCCGGTCCCGATCGGGTGGCCAGGTCATCGACGCCCGCAGTCAAATCGCGCTGCGGCCGCAGTGGGCGGCCGCAGCGCGTAAGCGGCACTTACTGCGGCGGCTTGGTCTGCGGGGTCTTGATCACGTACGAGGTGATGTACTCGCCGTTGGAGCCGTAGACCACCACGATGGTGGTGGTGGCGTCGCGGTAGACCACGGTGGCGTTGCACGGGCAGCTGGCCGCGGCGGTGACCATGCCCAGCGGCTGGTTCTTCGCGTCGTTGACCGCGATCATCTGCTCTTCGGCGGCGCTGCCGATCGGCAGCCGCGTGTCGGTGCCCGGCGTGGCGCTGAGCACGGTGATGACTTCGTCCTGCAACGAGTTGATCTGTACGAAGCGCAGGCCGGCCTTCTCGAACGTGTAGACCTTGAACAGCGGCGACAGGCTGACGTTCTGCTTGCCGATGGGCAGGCGTTCGCCCATGCCCTGGATCGCGTCGGCGGCGTTGAGCGGCGCGCGCTGGGCGGCCTGCAGGCAGGGCGCGGCCAGCGCGGCCGCCAGCATGGTGAGGGTCAGCAGCGGTTTGATCATGGTGTCTCTCCTTGTCTGGATGTACGGACCTGTACGCCATGGGACGAGCGACAGCCGTGGTCCTTTCCGGCCGGAGCGCCCGCAACGGGCCGTCTCCCGGTCCGTCGTCGCCTGCGGTCCCCCGGCTCCGCGTTCGCCCTCATCGGCTGGTGCGGAAATAGGAGACTTTGCAGGCGTCTAGTTCAGTATTTCTGACGTTAGCATCGCTGTCAACAAGCGGAATCAAAGATATAGGCGGAAGCGGCGTTGGTATCTGATGTAAGGTGATTCCGTACATTGGCGGGGTTGGGCCGTTCCGCCGCGTCGTTTGCATGGAAAGGCGGCCGTCGGCATCCCCGCGGTGTTGCTGGCAACTGCGTGCGCGGATCCGCGCTGCGTTGCAGCAGCCATCCCGCTGCGGCGGGCCGATCCGCGGCCGCGAGCGGCCAAACGCGTGCGCAGCCGCACCTCGTCGCCGTCAGCCTGTATCGTGTCGCGTTTTCCGCACCCGACCGAGCCGATGCCGCATCCGTCCGCGCCTGTCCCGCCTGCCGCCGCTCCCGCCCTGCGCCACGCGCTGAAACCACGGCAACTGATCATGATGGGATTGGGCAGCGCGATCGGCGCCGGCCTGTTCCTGGGCTCCGGCGTCGGCGTGCACGCGGCAGGGCCGGCGGTGTTGATCTCCTACCTGGTCGCTGGCGCGCTGGTGATCATCGTGATGAACGCGCTGGGCGAGATGGCCGCGGCCAAGCCGGCCAGCGGTGCGTTCTCGGTCTATGCCGCCGACGCGATGGGGCCGACCGCCGGCGCCACCGTGGGCTGGCTGTGGTGGCTGCAACTGGTGATCGTGATCGCCGCCGAGGCGGTGGGTGCGGCCGGCCTGCTGGCGACCGTGTGGCCGGGTTTGCCGGTGCCGGCGGCCGCGATCGCGTTCATGGCGGCGTTCACCGCGATCAACCTGCTGGGCGTGCGCAACTTCGGCGAGTTCGAATTCTGGTTCGCCATCCTCAAGGTGGCGGCGATCGTTGGTTTCATCCTGGTCGGCATCGCCTTGCTGGCCGGCTGGCTGCCTGGTGTTCCCTCGCCGGGCCTGTCCAACGTCACCGGCAACGGCGGCTTCGCGCCGAAGGGCCTGGCCGGCATCGGCGCGGCGCTGCTGGTGGTGGTGTTCGCGTTCGGCGGCACCGAGATCGTGGCGGTGGCCGCGGCCGAGACCGCCGACCCGGAGCGCAGCATTGCCCGTGCCATCCGTACCGTCGCCTGGCGCATCCTGGTGTTCTACATCGGCTCGCTGAGCGTGATCATCGCGGTGGTGCCATGGCAGAGCAAGGCGCTGAGTTCGCCGTTCGCCGCGGTGCTGCAGGTGGCCAACATCCCCGGCGCCGCCACCGGCATCACCCTGATCGCGGTGATCGCGTTGCTGTCGGCGCTCAACGCCAATCTGTACGGCGCCTCGCGGATGATCTTCTCGCTGGCCCAGCGCGGCGAAGCGCCGCGCGCGCTGGCCGCGTCCAGTCGGCAGCAGGTGCCGTGGCTGGCGGTGCTGGCCAGCGTGCTGTTCGGCTTCGTCGCCGCGGTGCTGGAGCTGCTGTATCCCAACCGGGTGCTGCCGGTGCTGCTGAACATCGTCGGCGCCACCTGCCTGCTGGTGTGGACGATCTCGCTGCTGTCGCAACTGATCCTGCGCGCGCGCGCCGACCGCGCCGGTACCCGCCTGCCGTTCCGCATGCGCGGCTATCCGCTGCTCACCGTACTGGCGCTGGCGATCCTGGCGCTGATCTTCGGCCTGCTGGTGGCCTCGCCGGACACCCGCACGCAGTTCCTGTCGATGGCGGCGCTGACCGCGGTGATCGCCGTGGTCAGCGGCGTGGCGCGGCGGCTGCGCGCGGGGTAGGGCGCAGCCGCGGTGGCGGCATGCCGTTGTGGGAGGGACTTCAGCCCCGACGTGCGAGGGTGTCGGGCGGCGTTTGCTTCGTTCGTCGCGGCTGCATGACAGCGCTTCGCGCGCGTCGTGTGTGTCGCCGCAGCGGCGGCACGTGTTGCTTTTCATGGAGCAACCGCGGCAGGTGTCGCGGTAAGGCCTGTCGCGGCTGAAGCTGCTCCTACGACGGCACCGACAGCTCGCAGGCCTGCCCTTGTAGGAGCGGCTTCAGCCGCGACGCGTTGCGATGGAAACCACCGCGGCCGAATCCACGACGTGCACGCGCGCCCCTCAGCCCAGCAGCAGGCGTGCGCCCAGGGCGCACAGCAGCGCCGGCGGCATTACCAGCGCGCCGACCTTTAGGAAGCGCCAGAAGCCCACGTCCTCGCGTTCGCGGCGGATCGCGGTCAGCCACAGGATGGTCGCCAGCGAACCGGTGATCGACAGGTTCGGACCCAGGTCCACGCCGATCAGCAGCGCATCCACCACCAACTGCGGCGGTTGCGCCTGGGCGACGGTGGTGCTGGCGATCAGGCCCGCCGGCAGATTGTTCATCAGGTTCGAGCCGAACGCCAGCAGGGTGCCGGCGACGCCGGCGGTGGCCTGCGGCGAGTGCGCGGCAGCGTCGGCCAGGGTGCGCGCGAGCAGGCCGATCACGCCGGTGCGCGACAGCGCCTCCACCAGCACGAACAGGCCGGCCACCAGCGGCAGCACCGACCACGACACCGCCTTGGCCATCGGCAGCGGCGACTGCCGGCCGCCCAGGCAGACCACGCCCAGCGTCGCCAGGCCGGCCAGGCAGGTCGGCAGGCCCAGGTCCAGGCCCAGCGCGGAGACGCCGACCAGCAGCACCGCGGTGGCGAGGATGCCGACCAGGGCGAAGGTGCCGCCGCGGGTCAGCGGCACCGTGTCCACGCGCGCGGCGCAATGGCCGGTCAGGTCCTTGCGCTCGGCCCAGCGCAGCATCACGAAGGTCACCCCGATCGCCAGCAGCGACGGCAGCGCGAACGCGGCCATCCACGCGCCCAGGGTCGGCATCTTCCCGCCGTACAGCACCAGGTTGGCCGGGTTGGAGATCGGCAGCACGAAGCTGGCGGCGTTGGCGATCAGCGCGCAGGCGAACAGCAGCGGCAGCGGCTTGGCGCCGGCCTTGCGCGCGGCCGCGTACACCGCCGGGGTCAGCACCACCGCGGTGGCGTCGTTGGACAGGAACGCGGTGACCACGATGCCGACGCCGAACACCAGTGCGAACAGGCGCTGGGTCGAGCCCTTGGCCAGGTTCACCGCATGCATCGCCACCCAGTCGAACAGGCCTTCGGCGCGCGCGGTCTCCGACAGCAGCATCATGCCGATCAGGAACAGGTACACGTCCAGGCCCTTGAGCACCGCCTGCCACGCCTCGCCGCCGGGCATCAGCCCCAGCGCCATCAGCAGCAGCGCGCCGCCCACCGCCCAGCACGCCTCGGGCAGCTTGAACGGTCGCGCGATCACGCCGGCCGTGGCCAGTGCGCAGATGCTCCAGGTGGCGAGATTGGCGGTAGGCGCGAAGGGCATGCTCATGCCGCCGCTGCCGTGGCACGGGCGCCGAGGCGCGCGCGCGAAGAGGCCGCTGGGGCGAGGCAGGGGAGGGCGATGGGGGAGGGCACGGGCATGGGGCGTCGGGCAGCGCAGTCCGAGGGGCGTGCAGGATAGCAGCGGGGCAGGTGCAGGCCGGGCCGACATGGGCGCTCCGGCGCCCGCGGTTTAGCTTGCGTAGACATGCGTCGCGGGGCTGTCCGCACATCCCTGCACGCCAGGGCCGCGCGGCACCGCGGTGCCGCTACCCCAGATGGCGTGCGATCCACCCTTGCACGAACGCCACCGGTCCGGTCCGTGGCGGCGGCGTCAGCCCGGCGCTGCGCACGAAGCCGGTGGCGGCCTGGGCCAGTGCCTGGTTGGCGCGACGCACGGCCTGCTGCGCGGCCGCCTGCTGCTGGCGCAACTGCACCAGGTGCAGCGACGGCCGTCCGGGCGGGGCGAACTTCTGGTCGCGACGCAGCGCATCGGCGGACAGGCGGCTGGCCTGCGCGGCCTGGTGCAGGGCGTCCAGTGCGTCCAGCACCTGCAACAGCCAGCGTCCGCTGTCGCTGAGCTGCAGGGGAGAGGCATCGTGGTCGCATGCCGGCAGCAGCAGCGGTGGAATCGCCGCACCGGGGATCGTCGCCGCCCCTGCATCCAGGGCGCGCAGGCGGGCGTGGAAGGCGGTCTGCGATGCGGAAGGAATGGTCGCCATGCCGGCCCTGTGCGCGAAAGCGCGGACTGTACGCGCTTTGGCGCATCGCCGACAGGTGATGGCGTCGCGCGATGGGGACTGTCCTGCGTCACCGCAGGACCGCTGCGCCCTGCCTGCCGCGCCGCGCTCCATGTTTGCCGCGTCCTGCCCGATCGCACCCGCGGTGGTGCTGGCCGCCGATGCATGCCGCGCGTACTGCCGGGCCGAAGCCGACAGACGTGGCCGTGGCGCATTGGCGCGCACAGATCTGCGTCGTTGCGGTCGCCGCAGGCGTGCATGCTCGTCGCGCGACATGCGCGGGAGCGTGCGCGGGGCCTAATGCGGTGGCGACGCTGCCGCTTCCATCTGGTCGAGATACTGCAGTTCGTGCAGGGCGACGGCATTGCCGGGTTCCAGCTCCAGCGATTGCTGCAGGGCCGCGCGGGCGCCGGCCTTGTCCGGCGTGTCGATCAACAGCGAGCCGATGCCGCGCAGCGCTATCGCGCGGCCCGCGCGCGCCCGCGGCGAGACGTCGGCCAGCGCCAGCGCCTGCCGATAGCTGGCGAGCGCTTCGTCCGTGCGCCCGAGATTGCGCAGCGCATAGCCGCGTTCGGTATAGGCGGAGAACAGATACGGCCCGAGCGCGATCGCCTGGTCAAGCCATACCAGCGCCTCCGACCACTGGCGTTGTGCGGCGGCTGCAAAGCCACGCATCTGCAGCGCGTTGGCGCAACTGAGGTCGATCCATTCGGTCGGCAGGCCATCGTCATGGGCGGCCATGTAGGCCTCGTACTCGTGCACGTCGGCGACGCTGACCACGCGCAGGCCGGGCCGCTGCCAGGTGCCGCAATGGGCGATGATCCGGTCCAGCAGGGCGATGTCCGCCGCATCCATGCTGTCCAGGCGTGTCTGCAGCGTGGCGATGTCCTTGCGGTGCTCCACGCCTGGGCGTGCGGTTGCCGCCTTGCCTTGCAGGTAGGTGGTGACCGGCTCGGTCAGCGCCTGTGCCGCTGCGCCGTGGCTGGCGCAGGCCAACAGCGCGCACACTGTGGCGCGCAGCATCCCCTGGTGTCGCATGCATCCCCCTGCATCGAACGGTGGTGGAAAGTCGCTGTCAGGTAAGCATCCCGGTTACACCAAGGCAAGCGCGCAGCGCATGGCGCCTCACTCAGTTATCGGCGGTGGTCGGCGTGGCGGCGTCGCTGCGCTTCTGCGCGAACAGCCACTGCCACATCTTCGGGTCGCGGTAGGTGGCATCCCAGGCGTTGTGGTTGCCCTGCGGATATTCGGTGTAGCGCACGTCGGCGTCGAGGTTCTTGAAGGCACGCACGATCTTGCGGTCGTCGTGCGGCAGCACCACGTCGTCCTGGGCGCCGTGGAAGATCCACACCGGCACGTGCCGCAGGCGCTGCGCCAGCGCGCTGTAGGGATCGGCCAGATAGGCCACCGGCGTCACCACCAGGTACTCGCGGTCCTCGTGCGGAGACAGGATCGCGCCGCAGATCGGCACCAGCGCGGCGAAGCGCTGCGGCTGCTTCAGGGCGATCTCCCACGTGCCGTAGCCGCCCATCGACATGCCGGTCAGATAGGTGCGTTGCGGGTCGCCGTTGAACTCGGCGCTGCTGTCGTCCAGCGCCTGCAGCGCCATGGTCGCGTTGGCACCGTTCCATTCCTCGCCGTCGGGCGCCTGCGGCATCACCACCAGGGCCGGGAAATCGGCCAGGTGGCGGCGCAGGTAGGGCCCCAGGCCGGCCGTGGTCTGGTCGCGGCCGTCGTCGCCGCGCTCGCCGGAGCCGTGCAGGAACAGCACGACCGGTACCGGGCCCTGGCGATGCGCCGGCGCCGGCACGAACACCTGGTAGCGGTAGATGCGTCCGTCGAGGGTGAGCTGGCGGCTGACGAAGTGGCCGGTGGCCGGGTCGCTGGGCAAACTGCTGCAGCCGACCATCGACAGGCACAGCAGAAGCAGCAACGAACGCATCGACATGGCTGGCCCTCGGGTGGTGAGCCCGCAGTATCGTGGCCTTGGCGTCTTTCCGACAACCCGGACAGCGGCGGCGGACATGCGCCAGTCAGCCGGCGGCCAAGGCGCGTGCCGGCGCGGCGTGCGCGTCGTGCCGGGGTGGCTGCAGCGACGCGTGCAGTCGCCGCGCACGCGCACGTTCTACAGCAGGACCAGGGTGGCCAGGCCGAGGAAGCTGAGGAAGCCCATCACGTCGGTCAGCGTGGTCAGGATCACCCCGCCGGCCAGGGCCGGGTCGAAGCCCAGGCGCTTGAGCGTCAGCGGCACCAGCACGCCGCCCAGCGCGGCGGTGAGCAGGTTGATGGTCAGCGCCGAGCCGATCACCAGCGACAGCAGCGGCTGCTTGAACCACAGCAGCACGATCAGGCCCAGGCCGATACCCAGCGCCAGGCCGTTGATCAGCGCCACCGACAGCTCCTTGCGCAGCAGCACGATCACGTTGGAGGCGCCGATCTGGCCCAGGGCCAGGCCGCGCACCATCAGCGCCAGCACCTGGGTGCCGGCGTTGCCGCCCATGCCGGCCACGATCGGCATCAACGCGGCCAGCGCCACCAGCTTGGCGATGGTGCCTTCGAACTGGCCGACCACGCTGGAGGCGATGAAGGCGGTGCCGAGGTTGATGGTCAGCCACAGCAGGCGGCGCCGGAACGCGCGCCGCACCGGGCTGAACAGGTCCTCGTCCTCGTCCAGGCCGGCGGCGCTCATCGCCTGGTGCTCGGCCTGGTCGCGGATGATGTCGACCACGTCGTCGATGGTGATGCGGCCGAGCAGGATGTTGTTGTCGTCCACCACCGGCGCGGAGATCCAGTCGTGGTCGGAGAACTGCCGCGCGACCTCGTCGGCGCCCTCGCCGACGTCGATGGCCGGCTGCTCGTCGTCGATCAGCCGGTTGATCGGGGTGGAATCCTCGTGGGTCACCAGCGCCGCCAGCGACACCCGCCCCAGATACTGGTGGCGGCGGCTGACCACGAACAGGTGGTCGGTGTGGTCCGGCAGTTCGCCGCGCAGGCGTAGGTAGCGCAGCACCACGTCGACATTGACGTCGGCGCGCACGGTGACCACGTCCGGGTTCATCAGGCGCCCGGCGCTGTCCTCGGGATACGACAGCACCTGCTCGAGCCGCTCGCGGTTCTCGCGGTCCATCGACTTGAGCACTTCGTCGATGACCGTGTCCGGCAGGTCCTCGACCAGGTTGGCGAGGTCGTCGATGTCCAGGTCTTCGACCGCGGCGACGATTTCGTCCGGGTCCATGTCCGCGAGCAGGCTCTCGCGCACTTCCTCGCCGACGTGGACCAGCACCTCGCCGTCGTCCTCCGGATCGACCAGCCCCCACACCACCTCGCGCTTGCCCGGCGGCAGCGACTCCAGCAGGTTGCCGATCTCGGCCGGCGCCAGCGTATTGACCAGGCGCCGCACCGGGCCCAGGCGCCCGCTGTCCAGCGCATCGGACAGCATGCGCAGCTGCCGCGCGGTCTTGTCGTGGCGGACGGCGTCGGCCATGCGCTGCTCCCTTCGGGTGAGGCCGCGCTCCGGAGAAACGCGGTCGGTCAGATGTTCATTCCAACATTATCGCCTGCATGTTGCGGGAAGCACAGTGGATGGCAGGGATTGGGGATTCGCGGGTTTCCGCATGCGGACGTCTGCGCATGTAGGAGCGGCTTCAGCCGCGACGGCATTCCCGGGAACGCCCGTCGCGGCTGAAGCCGCTCCTACAGAAGATCGATGGGTTTCTTGACGAGAGAGAGCGCTGTGCTCGCAGAGACCAAGCGGCGCGCCTTTCAGAAAATCGCTTGCCTGCGATCAGAGGAAGGACATCCTGCCCAATCCCCAATCCCCAATCCCCAATCCCCAATCCCGGCTCTCAAGCCAGCCAACGCTCGATGCCCTTGCGGTCGCGGGCCTGCAGCAGTTTGGTGCCGCGCTGGCGCAGGGCCTGCAGGTCGGTGTCGCGGATCACCTGGCGCACTTCCAGCATCGTCGCCGGGTGCAGGCTGAACTCGCGCAGCCCCAGCGCCAGCAGCATCGGCGTCAGCGCCGGGTCGCCGGCGATCTCGCCGCACACCGCCACCGGCTTGCCGTGGGCCTGGCCGGTGGCGATCACCTGCGCGATCAGGCGCAGCACCGCCGGATGCAGCGGCGAATACAGCTCGGCCACCGCCTCGTTGTTGCGATCGGCGGCAAGCAGGTACTGCACCAGGTCGTTGGTGCCGATCGACAGGAAGTCGATGACGTCGATGAAGGTGTCCAGGGCGAGCGCCGCTGCCGGCACCTCGATCATCGCGCCGAGTTGCACCTGCTCGGCGATGGCGTGGCCGTCGCGGCGCAACTGCGCGGCGATGCGCTTGAGATGGCGGCGCATCGCCAGCAGTTCCTCGCGCGCGCTGACCATCGGCACCAAGACCCGCACCGGGCCGTAGGCAGAGGCGCGCAGCAGCGCACGCAACTGCGTGTCGGAGACCTTGGGCCGGGCCAGCGACAGGCGCACGCCGCGCAGCCCCAGTGCCGGGTTTTCTTCGTTGCTCATGGTCAGGCCGGTGCGATCGGCCTTGTCCGCGCCCAGGTCCAGGGTGCGGATGGTGACCGGCCGCCCGCTCATGCCCAGTACCGCGTCGCGGTAGGTATGGAACTGTTCTTCCTCGTCGGGCAGGGCGTCGCGCTGCAGGAACAGGAATTCGGTGCGGTACAGGCCCAGGCCGTCGGCGCCGAGGGCGTGCGCGCGGGTGACGTCGTCGCGCGACTCGGCGTTGGCCAGCAGGGTGATGTCCACGCCGTCGCGGGTGCGGCTGGGCTTGGAGCGCAGCTTGCTCAGGCCGCGCTGCAGCCTTGCCTGCTCGCGCACGCGGCTGCGGTAGTCGCGCAGGTCGTCCGGAGTCGGGTCGACCAGGACCGCGCCCTGGGTGCCGTCGACGATCAGCACGTCGCCGTCGTTGATCTTCTGCAGCGCGTCGGCGACGCCGACCACCAATGGCAGGTGCAGGCTGCGCGCCAGGATCGCGCTGTGCGACAAGGTGCTGCCGGCGCTGGTGACGATGCCGACCACGCCCTGCGCCTGCAGTTGCGCCAGTTCCGAGGGTGCCACGTTCTCGCACACCAGGATCTCGCCGGCCAGGCCTTCGCTGTCCGGCTGACGCTTCTGCAGGAACGCATGGATCCGCCCGATCACATGGTCCAGATCGTCCATGCGGCTCTTGAGGTAGGCGTCCTCCATGTCGTCGAACACGGTCGCCAGGCGGTCGCGTTGCAGGCGCAGCGCGTAGTCGGCGCTGTAGCGGCCGGTGCGGATCAGTTCGTCCAGGCCGTGCAGCAGTTCCGGGTCGTCCAGCAGCAGCGCGTGCAGGTCGAGGAATTCGCCGACCTCCTTGGCCAGCGCGCCGTGCAGGCGCTGGCGCAGGCCGTGCATCTCCTCGCGCGCGGCGTCCACCGCGCGGTGCAGGCGATCGAGTTCTTCAGGGATCTGCGCCGCGCCGATGCGTTGCTCGGCCACCTCCAGCGCATGCGGCAGGCGCACCCGCGCCCGGCCCAGGGCATTGCCGCGCGAGGCGCCATGGCCGGCGATGCGCACGCTCACCGCGCGTGCCCCGTGCGGCGGCACCGCGTCCCTGCCTGCGGCCGCCGGCGGCGCATGCTCAGCTGTCCTCGTCGAAGCGCCGCTCGAACAGGTCGACCACGGCCTTGAGCGCCTCGGCTTCGTCGGCCCCGTCCACCCGCACCGTCACCGGCGTGCCTTGCGCGGCGGCCAGCAGCATCACGCCCATGATGCTCTTGGCGTTGACCTCGCGGCCCTTGGCCGCCAGCGTGGCATTGCAGCGGAACGAGGACAGCGTCTGCACCAGCTTGGCGGTGGCGCGGGCATGCAGGCCGAGGCGGTTGGAGACCAGCAGTTCGCGTTCAAGCATCGTCGATCACCACGCCGTTGCGCGAGCCGGCGGCGGCGGTCGCGGGCAACTGCTCCAGTCCTTGTTCGGGGTAGTTCATGATCCGCAGCAGCATCGGCAGGCTCAGCGCCGAGACGCGCCGCACCGGCGTGCCCAGGCGCGCCAGCCGTGCGGCGAGGTTGCTCGGGCTGGCCCCGTACAGATCCGTCACCACCAGCACGCCATCGCCATCGTCCACCCGCCGCAACGCCGCAGACGCCTGCGGCAGCAGCGCGTCGAGGTCGGCATCGAACGGCACGTCGAACGCTTCGGTTTTCAGCGGCAATTGCCGCAACAGCCGGGTCGCCACGCTCAGCAGCGCGGCGCCGATCCCAGGGTGGGTGATGAGGAGAATGCCACAGGCCATGGGAGAACGTTAACAGGTCAGGCAGGGCGCAGGGAATGCCTGTGGGGAGCTGGGATTGGGGATTCGGGATTGGAGATTGGCAAAAGCGGGGGCGTTGCTCTGGCTCTTGCGAATCCCCAATCCCGAATCCCCAATCCCCGCCTTCGATCAATCCTGCTCGCGATGGAAGGTCGCCACTTCCGGCCAGCCCTGTTCGCGGGCGTGGCGGGCCAGGCGTTCGGCCAGGTAGACCGAGCGGTGCTTGCCGCCGGTGCAGCCGAAGGCGATGGTCACGTAGCTGCGGGTGTCGTTGCGCAGCCGCGGCAGCCAGGTGTCGAGGAAGTCGATCAGCTGCGCGGTGTAGCGCTGCACGTCCGGTTGCGCGTCCAGGTATTCGCGCACGCCGCTGTCGCGGCCGGTCATCGGGCGCAGTTCCGGGTCCCAGTGCGGATTCGGCAGCACCCGCGCATCGAACACGAAATCCGCCTCGGCCGGCACCCCGCGCTTGTAGGCGAAGGACTCGAACAGCAGCGACAAGGTGTTCTCGGCGGACAGTGCGAATTCGGTGGTGACCCGCCGGCGCAACTGGTGCACGTTGAGCGTGCTGGTGTCGATCACCGCATCGGCCGCCTCGCGCAGCGGCTCGGTCAGGGCGCGCTCGCGCTCGATCGCCTCCGGCAGCGACAGACCCTGATGCGACAGCGGATGACGCCGGCGGGTGTCGGCGTAGCGCTTGATCAGCGCCTCGTCGTTGGCGTCGAAGAACAGCAGCCGCGCATCCAGGCCGAACTGCGCCACCGCCTCGCGCCAGCGCGAGAGCTGGGTGAGGTCGCTGTGGCGGCTGCGCACGTCGATGCCCACCGCCAGCTTGCTGGGGCCAGCGTCCTCGCGCACCAGGCTCTTGACGAAGGCCGGCAGCAGTTCCACGGGCAGGTTGTCGACGCAGTAGTAGTCCAGGTCCTCGAAGGTCTTCAGCGCCACCGACTTTCCGGAGCCGGACAGGCCGCTGACGATGACCAGGGTGGAGGTGTTGGCGCCGGCGGTCATGGATTGCGCCGCTCCAGCAGGTTGCTGTGGCGGGCGATGAACATCGCCGCCGGATCGATGCCCTTGGTGCGCAGGATGTGCAGGCGCGTGGCGGCCTCGGTCAGCACCGCCAGGTTGCGGCCGGGCATCACCGGCAGGGTGATCAGCGGTACGTCCAGGTCCAGCACGTGGCGTGTGCCGGAATCGCCGGTGAGGCGCTCGTAGCCGTGGGGCGTGGGCTCGGTCATGGGCCGGGTCAGATGCACGATGAGCCGAAGGTACTTGTTCTTCTTTACAGCCGTGTCGCCGAACATCTCGCGCACGTTGAGCACGCCCAGCCCACGCACTTCCAGCAGGTCCTGCAGCAGTTCCGGGCAGGTGCCGTCGAGCACGTCGGGGGCGATCTGGGTGAATTCCGGGGCGTCGTCGGCGACCAGGCGGTGGCCGCGGCTGAGCAGTTCCAGCGCCAGTTCGCTCTTGCCCGAACCCGCCTCGCCGGTGATCAGCACGCCGATCGAGTAGATCTCCATGAACACGCCATGCAGGATCACCCGCGGCGCCAGCGTGCGGGCCAGGTGGTAGGAGAGGTGATTGAGCAGTTCGTGGCCGCGCTTGGGCGAGACCCACAGCGGCGTATCGGATTCGTCGGCGGCCGCGCGCAGGTCTTCCGGGCACGACTGGTTCTTGGTGACCACCAGCGCCAGCGGCCGCACCTGCACGATCTTCTCGATGGTCTCCCAGCGCTGGCGCGCGTCCAGCGAGTCCAGCCAGGCCAGTTCCTCGGTGCCGAGGATCTGCACCTTGTTGGGGTAGATGGTGTTGAGGTAGCCGGCCAGCGACGGCCGCCGCGAGACCGCATTGCCGGCCTCCAGCACCCGGTGTTCGCCCTTGTGCCCGGCAATCCAGCGCAGGCCCAGGCGGTCGCGCTGCTGGTCGAACAGCTCGCGTGCGTCGATGCTGGTGTTCATGCGGCGGCCCGTGGCGCGCCGCCGAGCAGCGCATACAGTGCGGCGGCGTCCGGCGCGTTGCGCAGGGCGTCGCGGAATTCGGCGATGGAGAACTGCTCGGCCAGTTCGGACAGCAGCATCAGGTGTTGGTGGGTGTAGTGCGCCGGGACCGCCATGGCGAAAATCAGGTCGACCAGGGTGCCCTGGCCGTCGAAATCGATCGGCTGTTGCAGGCGCAGCAGCGCGCCGCGTGGGGCGTCCAGGTCCGGCGCGCGGCCGTGCGGGATGGCGATCCCATGGCCGATGGCGGTGCTGCCCAGCTGCTCGCGCTCGCGCAGGCTGGCGAAGAGTTCATCGGCGCCGGCCTGCTGGCAGGCCAGCAGACCGGCGGCGGTGTGCAGCAGGGTGTCGCGATCGGCGGCCGCAAGCACCTGGGTGCTGACGGCCGCCATCAGATCGGTCAAGGGCATGGCGGCGCAACGTGGGAAGGATCACGCGAGATTGTCGCGCACCTCGGCCGCATGGTGGTCGTGCTTCTTTTCCTTGTGCTTGATGATCAGCCGGTCCAGCTTGTCGGCGAGCAGGTCGATCGCCGCGTACATGGTCTGCGCGCTGGCGTCGGCGTGCAGGGTGCGGCCGGGGACATTGACGGTGGCCTCGACATGGTGGTCGGGCTTGCGCAGCGCCAGTTGGGCGCGGACCTCGATGGTTTCCTCGTAGTGTCGCTTCAGCCGTTGCAGCTTGGTCTCCACATACTCGCGCAGGGCGGGGGTGACTTCGATCTGCTGGCCGTAGGTCTCGATACGCATCGGATACTCCTAGGTTCGGGTTTCACACCTATGAACCATCGCCGCCGCCGCTAGCCGATCCGGACGCGTTCGTGGGAGGCGGAAATGTTCATGGCCTCACGATACTTCGCCACGGTGCGGCGCGCTACAGGCACGCCGGCACTTTTCAGCAGGTCGGCCAGCTTGGCGTCAGAAAGCGGCTTGCGCGGATTTTCCGCCTCGATCAGCCGCCGGATCATCGCCTGGATCGCCGTGCTGGACGCCTCGCCGCCGCTGTCGGTGTCGATGCCCGAGGCGAAGAAGGCGCGCAGCGGGATGGTGCCGCGCGGGGTGCGCACGTACTTGCGGGCGATGGCGCGCGAAATGGTGCTTTCGTGCAGGCCCAGTTCGCCGGCGATCTCGCGCAGGGTCAGCGGCCGCAGCGCCTGTTCGCCGAACTCCAGGAAGCCGGCCTGCTGCTTGAGCAGGCAACGGGTCACCTTGAGCAGGGTCTCGCCGCGTGCCTCCAGGCTCTTCAGCAGCCAGCGCGCTTCCTGCAGTTGCCCGCGCAGGTAGCCGGCGTCGCTTTCGCCGCACTGGCGGATCAGCCGCTCGTAGCCGCGGTGGATGGTGACCTTGGGCTGGGCGTGCGCCGACAGCGCCGCATGCCACACCCCGCGCTGGCGCCAGACCACGCAGTCCGGCACCACATAGGTGTCGCTGCCCAGTTCGCCGATCTGCTTGCCCGGGCGCGGATCCAGCGAGCGCAGCAGCGCGACCGCGGTGTCGACCTCCGCCGCCGGACGCTTGAGTTCGTGGGCCAGCCCGGCCACGCCGCTGCGCGGCAACCGCTCCAGCGGACCGTTGGCGATGATGCGGGCCAAGGCCAGACCCGGCGTGTCCTCGGGCAGGGTGTCCAACTGCAGGGTCAGGCACTCGCCCAGGCTGCGCGCGGCGATGCCGGCCGGGTCGAAGCGCTGGATCTGGTGCAGCACGGTGAGGATCTCGTCCTCCTCGGCGGCGATGTCCGGGCGCAGGGTCTCGGCGATCGCGGCCAGCGGCTCGCGCAGGTAACCGTCGTCGTCGAGCGCGTCGATCAGCGCCGCGCCGATGCTGCGGTCGCGCGCCGACAGCGGCGACAGGTGCAGCTGCCACAGCAGGTGGTCGATCAGGGTGTCCGGCTCGGCCACACGCTCGGCCGCGCTGCCCAGGTCGTCGTCGTCGAACGAACCGCCGCTGCCGCCGGCCCAGGCCGGCTCGGCGTCGGCCCAGTCGGCGCCGTCGCTGGCCGTCGCGGATTCGCCGCGGTCGCCATCGTTGTCGCTGCGTGTGTCGCCTGCCGCGTGGTCGTGGTCGTGGTCAAGCCCGTGGTCGGCGCCTTCGCTGCGTTCGAACGCCGGTGCGGCATCCTCGGACCATTCCAGCAGCGGATTGCTCTCCACCGCCTCGGCGATCTCCACTTCCAGTTCGGCGCTGGACATCTGCAATAGCTTGATCGCCTGCCGCAACTGCGGCGTCATGACCAGGTGCTGTCCCAGCGATGTCTGCAGCCGTGCTTTCATGCCTGTACCGAGCGCGGAAGGAGCGTAGCCGGCGCGTGCGCGGTCAGAGCCTGAAGGTTTCCCCGAGGTAGACGCGGCGCACGTCGCTGTTGGCCAGCAGCGCTTTCGGCGCCCCCTGCGCCAACACGCTGCCCTCGTTGAGGATATACGCCCGGTCGCAGATTCCCAAGGTTTCGCGCACGTTGTGGTCGGTGATGAGCACGCCGATGCCGCGCTGCTTGAGGTGGGTGACGATGCGCTGGATCTCGCCGACCGAGATCGGGTCGACGCCGGCGAAGGGCTCGTCGAGCAGCATCAGCCGCGGCTTGGCCGCCAACGCGCGGGCGATCTCGCAGCGACGGCGCTCGCCGCCGGAGAGGCTGGCGCCGAGCTGGTCGGCGACGTGGCTGATCTGCAGTTCGTCCAGCAGCGCCACCAGTTCGCGTTCCTGTCCGGCGGCGTCCAGGTCCTCGCGCAGTTCCAGCACCAGGCGGATGTTGTCGGCGACGCTGAGCTTGCGGAACACCGATGGTTCCTGCGGCAGGTAGCCGACGCCGAGCTTGGCGCGCTTGTACATCGGCAACGCGGTGATGTCGTTGCCGTCGAGCACGATGCGCCCCGCATCGGCGTCGACCAGGCCGACGATCATGTAGAAGCAGGTGGTCTTGCCGGCGCCGTTGGGGCCGAGCAGGCCGACCACTTCGCCGGCCTCCAGGGTCAGTGCGAAGTCGCGCACCACTTCGCGCTGCTTGTAGCGCTTGCGCAGGCCTTCGGCGAGCAGCATCACTGGCCTCCTTGCTTGGCCGGCTTGGCGGGTGCCGCGGCCGGCTTGGCGGCGGGCTTGGCGCCGTTGGCAGGCGTGGCGCCCGGAGCAGCGCCGGCGTTCTTCGGCTGGATCACCGTGTGCACGCGCGTGCCGTCGCCGCCGCCCTGCATGTCGCCGGTCTTGGTGTTGTAGACCATGCGCTGGCCGGCATTGGTGCCCTTGGGCGAGGTCATGCGGTAATTGCCGGTGAGGATCACCGTGTCGGTGGGCACCTTGTAGTCGATGTTGTCGGCGACCGCGTCCATCGGCGAGCCATCGTCCAGTTCCTGCTTCAGGGTGGCCTGCTTGCCGGTCAGCACGACGCGATCGATGTCGCCGTTCTTGCGGAACAGGTCGGCGGTATCGGCATGGATCTCCAGCGTGCCCTGGATGATGACGACATTGCCGAAGAAACGGACCTTGCCGTCGTCGGCCATCATGTTGCCGTCCTGCGCATCGGACTTGATGTCCATCGGCTGGTTGCGGTCGGTCGACTTGGCCAGCGCCAGGGTCGGCAGCAGCAGGGCGAGCAGGGCGAGCTTAGCGGGCAGCATTCGGTTCATAACGGGACTTGACCTGTGAAAGGAGCTTGTACTGCCGGGATTTCAAGTCGACCTGGAAGCCGACGCCGGTCTGCATCATACCGGGCCGGGTCATCGTGACCGGGTCGGCGGTGCGCGCGCTGTTGGTCTGCGGGAAGACGTCCAGGCTCTGGGTACGGAACGTGGTGGGCGGGATGCTGGGCACCTTGGGGCTGTCGCCGGCGACGTCGCCGCGCAGGCGCAGTTCGTCGCCGTCGGCGCTGACCCAGCCGGTCTTGCTGCGCATTTCCCAGTGCTGGCCGTTGGCGTCGGGCAGCAGGAACAGCGGGGTCACGATCGACATCGTCTGGTCGGCGCGACTGCGCTCCATCTGCGGCGCGCGCAGGGTCATCGCTTCCTTGCCCTGCTTGTCCAGGCTGACGATCTCGAAGTCGCGGGCGATGTAGTCCACGCTGGCTTCGTCGGAAGGATTGCGACTCGGCTTGCTGCGTTGGTTCCAGGCCGACCAGCCGCTGATCAGCGCCCCGACCAGCAGCAGGCCGCCGAGAGTGGTGCGCCAGTTCATGCGCCGTGCTCCTGCAGCAGTGAGGGGACATGGCCCTGTGCGGCCAGCAGCACGTCGCACAGTTCGCGCGCGGCGCCTTCGCCGCCGCGGGCGCGGGTGGTCCAGTGCACGTGTTCGGCCGTCCAGGGATGCGCGTTGGCCGGGGCGACTGCCAGGCCGACCACGCGCAGCGGCGCCAGGTCGGGCAGATCGTCGCCCATGAAGCAGACCTGCTCCAGGCCGATGCCGCGTTCGTCGCACAGCGCCTGCACGCCGGCACGCTTGTCCTTGACCCCGATCTGCACCAGCAGGCCCAGTTCCTGGCCGCGCTTCTCCGCGGCCAGGCTCGGCCGCGCGGTGATCAGCGCCACGTCGATGCCATGCCGGCGCAACTGCACCAGGCCCTGGCCGTCGAGCACGTTGAAGGCTTTGCTCTCGTTGCCGTCGCGGTCGTAGTACAGGCGGCCGTCGGTCAGCGTGCCGTCCACGTCGAAGCACGCCAGGCGGATCCGGGCGGCGCGGTCGATCAGGTCGGCGGGGAGGTCGGCCAGCGGGGAATAGGGCATGTTCGGGATATCGGGGCGGGGAGGCCGGCTTTCCAGCGGCCAGGGCCAGCGGCGTGGGGCACCGCGGGCAGTGAACAGGTTCAGCCTGTTAAACCACTCTGGCGCGCAACAGGTCGTGAATGTTGAGCGCGCCGACCGCGCGGCCGGCCGCGTCGACCACGATCAGGCCGTTGATCTGGTGGGTCTCCATCAGCCGGGCGGCCTCGGCGGCGAGCTGGTCGGCGCCGATGGTGCGCGGCTGCCGGGTCATCACCTCGGCGATGCGGGTCTGGCGCACGTCCAGCGCGCTGTCCAGGGCCCGGCGCAGGTCGCCGTCGGTGAACAGCCCGAGCAGGCGATCGTCGGCGTCGACCACCGCGGTCATGCCCAGGCGCTTGCGGCTCATCTCCACCAGCGCCTCGCTGAGGCTGGCGTCCTCGCGCACCTTGGGCAGTTCGTCGCCGCGGTGCATGACGTCGGTGATGTGCAGCAACAGGCGGCGGCCGAGGCTGCCGGCCGGGTGCGAGCGGGCGAAGTCGTCGGCGGTGAAGCCGCGTGCGTCCAGCAGCGCCACTGCCAGCGCATCGCCCAGCGCCAGCGAGGCGGTGGTGCTGGAGGTCGGCGCCAGGTCCAGCGGGCAGGCTTCGGCCGGCACGCTGACGTCCAGGTGCAGGTCGGCCTCGCGCGCCAGCGTGGACTGTGCACGGCCGGTCATCGCGATCACCGCGTTGCCCTGGCGCTTGAGCACCGGCAGCAGCATCAGGATCTCGTCGGACTCGCCGGAGTAGGACAGCGCCAGGACCACGTCGGCGTCGGTGATCATGCCCAGGTCGCCGTGCCCGGCCTCGCCCGGGTGCACGAAGAACGCCGGGGTGCCGGTGGAGGCGAGGGTGGCGGCGATCTTGCGCGCGACGTGGCCGGACTTGCCCATGCCGGTGGCGACCACGCGCCCGCGCGAATCCAGGATCAACCGGCAGGCGGCGGCGAAGTCGGCGCCGATGCGGGCGCCGACCGCCGCCAGCGCGGCCTGTTCGATCTCGACCACGCGACGGCCGCTGGCGACCAGGCCGGCGTCGTCGGGCATCGTGGGAGACAGGGGCGATACATCCATGCGGGTGCCGGTCGGAGGGTAGAATGGCCGATCATTTTATTAGGAAAGCCCGGTGGACGCCGAAACCATCCGTAAACTCATCGAGGCCGGCCTGCCGGACGCGCAGGTGCAGGTGCAGGGCGACGACGGCGTGCACTTCGAGGCCACCGTGGTCAGCGCCGCCTTCGCCGGCAAGCTGCCGCTGGCCCGCCACCGCATGGTCTACGCCACCCTGGGCGAGCTGATGGGCGGGGCGATCCACGCGCTGGCCCTGACCACCCTGACCCCCGAGCAGGCCGGGCGCGCCGCCGGCTGAGCCGCCGCGCGCCCGTTTCTCCCCTTTCAATTCCCCCACGAGACCCATGGCCAAAATCGTAGTGACCGGCGGCAACGCGCTGCACGGTGAAGTGAACATTTCCGGCGCCAAGAACGCCGTGCTGCCGATCCTCTGCGCGACCCTGCTGGCCGATGCGCCGGTGGAGATCACCAACGTGCCGCAACTGCACGACGTGATCACCACGGTGAAGCTGCTCGGCGAGCTGGGCGCGGAAGTCACCATCGACGAAGGCACGCTGTCGCGCGGTAGCGCGATCACCGTCGACCCGCGCAAGGTCCACCAGCACGTCGCCCCGTACGAACTGGTGCGCACCATGCGCGCCTCGATCCTGGTGCTGGGCCCGCTGCTGGCCAAGTTCGGCGCGGCCGAAGTGTCGCTGCCGGGCGGCTGCGCGATCGGTTCGCGGCCGGTCGACCAGCACATCAAGGGCCTGCAGGCGCTGGGCGCGGAGATCAGTGTCGAGAACGGCTACATCAAGGCCAGCAGCAACGGCCGGCTCAAGGGCGGCCGCTACGTGTTCGACATGGTCAGCGTCACCGGCACCGAGAACGTGCTGATGGCCGCGGCCCTGGCCGACGGCACCACCGTGCTGGAGAACGCGGCGATGGAGCCGGAGGTCAGCGACCTGGCCGACTGCCTGATCGCGCTGGGCGCGAAGATCGAAGGCGCCGGCACCTCGCGCATCGTCGTGCACGGCGTGGAGCGCCTGTCCGGCGGCCGCCACGCGGTGCTGCCGGACCGTATCGAGACCGGCACCTTCCTGGTCGCCGCGGCGATGACCGGCGGCAGCGTCACCGTGCGCCGCGCGCGCGCCGACACCCTCGACGCAGTGTTGGACAAGCTCACCGAGGCCGGCGCCAGCATCGAGACCGGCGAGGACTGGATCCGCCTGGACATGCACGGCAAGCGCCCGCGCGCGGTCAGCCTGACCACCGCGCCGTACCCGGCGTTCCCCACCGACATGCAGGCGCAGTTCATGGCGCTCAACTGCGTGGCCGACGGCGTCGGCGTGATCAACGAAACGATCTTCGAGAACCGTTTCATGCACGTCAACGAACTGCTGCGCCTGGGCGCGGACATCCAGATCGAAGGGCACACCGCGATCGTGCGCGGCGCCGAGCGGCTCAGCGGCGCGCCGGTGATGGCCACCGACCTGCGCGCCTCGGCCTCGCTGATCCTGGCCGGCCTGGTCGCCGACGGCGACACCACCATCGACCGCATCTACCACCTGGACCGGGGGTACGAGAACATCGAGGAGAAGCTGGGGGCGCTGGGCGCGTCCATCCGGCGCGTCGCATGATCCTCAGCGGCCGCTTCAGCCGCCGGCGCAAAGTGTTGCTGGCGATCGTGGTGGTGCTGCTGGCCTGGGTCGGCTATGCCTGGTACACCGGCATCGCCATCACCCAGGGCATCGAGGAGCGTGACATGGACTGGAACGGCGACGGCCAGGTCACCCGCGACGAGATCTGGCAGTCGTTCTACGCGGTCGGCGTCAGCCGCACCCAGAACGGCCCGCGCGAGTGCAGCACGTTCTACTGGCGCAGCACCGGCGCGCAGATCCGCGTGGATTGCCGCACCACCTTCAAGGCCGCGCCGGCGGAGAAGAAGTAACGGCGTGGGGCAGGGCGCCGCCCAGGTGGCGCCCGCGTGGGGAGTGCTGCAGAGAAAGGCCCGTCGGTCGTCACGGTCCATGTGCCGTGGATAGGAGTCGACGCGCGCCGCTTGAGGTCTCCTGCAAATCGCCAGCTGGTTTCCGCAAGACGATTCGCATCCGCGCGTCGGGGCTGAAGCCCCTCCCACATGGGAAGCACCACGGGCAGGGAACTGCTGTTGCGATTCCCGAATCCCAAATCCCGGCTCAGCGCGTCGCGGCTGAAGCCGCTCCTACATGGGAAAAACCCCAGGCGGGGAGCCGCTGTTGCGATTCCCCAATCCCAGCCCTCACACGGGAACGATCACGCGCGGGGAACCGCTTTCACGATTCCCCAATCCCCATTCCCCAATCCCGGCTCTTCAGCGCAACGCCTTGATCGTCAGGTCCAGTGCGTCCTGGCCGTTCTCGCGTTGCAGGATGCGCACCGGCACCGGCATGTCCGGCACGATCCAGGCCACGATTTCCTTGGAGCCGTCGGTGCGGCTGACCTTGGTCGCCTGTTCGGTCTTGCCGTTGACGGTGACCGCTTCCTTGCCGGCGATGCGGTAGGTCATCGGCTTGGCGCGGCCCTCGTCGACCATGCGGTAGCTCGGGGTCTTGCCGGCGTTGACGTCGCGCGCGATCGCCAGGTTGATCAGCAGCGCGTCCATGTCGCCCGGCTGCAGCTTCACCGGGCCGCGGCGGTCGGCCTTGAGGTCGCCGCCCCAGGTCGCCTGGCCGGTGTTCCAGTCGTAGTTGGCGGTCACCGCCTTCTTCTTGATCAGGAACACCGAGCGGTCGTCGCTGCTGAGCGGACGCAACTGCCCGCCCTTTTCCTCGAACACGGTGCTCTGGCTGAGGTCGGCGACCTGGTTCTTGATCGCCAGGCTGTAGCGCCAGCGGTCGCCGCCTTGCTTGGCCAGGGTCATCACGCCGTTGGCCTGCATGCCCATGTAGCTGGCCTGGTAGTCCGCGGTGAACGGCTCCAGGGCCAGGGCGGGCAGGCTGGCGGTGGCCAGCAGGGCAGCGGCGAGGGCGGTCAGCGGGCGGGCGATGCGGGTCATGGTCAGGCTCCTTGGTATTCGGTCAGGCGCAGGTCGATGCGGTCTTCGCCGTCTTCGCGCTGCAGGATGCGCACCGGCGTCGGCACGCCGTTGGCGATCCACAGGATGGTCTCATTGCGGCCGCCGTTGGTGCGCGACACCCGCAATGCGTCGTAGCTGATGTCGCCGACCTGCACGGTCTCGGTCTGGTCGGCGGCGCGGTACACATGTTCGCGTACCCGGCCGACGTCGACGAACCGATAGGTCATGGTCTTGCCAGGTTGCGCGTCGCGCATCAGCGAGAGGTTGAGCAGCAGCGCGCTCTGGTCGCCGGGCTGCAGCGGGATCGGCGCCTGCCGGTCCTTCTTCAGGTCGCCGTCCCAGCGCGCCACGCCCTGCTTCCAGTCGTACACGCCGGTAACCTTCTTGCCGAAGAACACCGCCTTCTTGACCGTGCTCTGGCTCTGCGGAACGTAGCGGCCGTCCTCCACCGTGAACACCGTGCTCTGCTCGATGTTCAGGCCAAGGATGCTGGCGAAGCCGCTGCGGCCGTGCACGCCCAGG
This sequence comes from Xanthomonas sp. NCPPB 3174, assembly GCF_056725205.1. NCBI lineage: Bacteria > Pseudomonadati > Pseudomonadota > Gammaproteobacteria > Lysobacterales > Lysobacteraceae > Xanthomonas > Xanthomonas sp. NCPPB 3174. The sequence goes on from NZ_CM161517.1 coordinate 1,635,273, forward strand.
TCGACCCGCCACTGGTCGCCGCCGGTATGCACCACGTCCATGCGCGCGTCGCCGGCCGGCTTGCCCTTGTACAGGGCGTCGTAGGTGGCGACGAAGGGCTGCAGCGGCGGCGGCGTCCAGGCCTCCGCCGGCAGCACCGGCGCCGCTGCGGCGGCCGGTGCGGGCGTGGCGGTGACGGGCGTGGTCGGAGCAGGAGCAGCCTGCTGCGCGGCCGGCGCCGGCGCGACCTGCGCAGCGACGATGGGCGCCAGCAGGCCGAGGCCGGACGCGACGAGGAGGGCGAACGGACGCGGAGCGAGCTTCATGGGATCGGCTGGCGTGAGCGGAAGGGAAGAAGGGGGGAGGGGCCGCGGACAGGTGCGGCAGCGCATTCAGGGAAGCAGCACGTCGTCGCAATCTAGGCGCAGCGGACTAAACCGGCACTGACCGTCCAGCCACACCTTGCCGTCCCGTTCAGCCAGGCGGCCCGCGGCCGCCAGCCGTAGCACGGCGCACAGCAGCCGGTGTTCGCGCGGCAGCAGGCGCTGCGCCAGGTCGTCCGGGCCATCGCCGGCCTGCACCGGCACCCGTACTTGTGCGATCACCGCGCCGGCATCCAGTTCCGGCACCACGAAATGCACGCTGGCGCCGTGCTCGGCGTCGCCGGCCGCCAAGGCCTGGGCGTGGGTATGCAACCCGCGGTACTTGGGCAGCAGCGAGGGGTGGATGTTGAGCAGGCGTCCGCCGAAACGCTGCACGATGCCGGCGCCGAGGATGCGCATGTAGCCGGCGCAGACCACCCAGTCCGGCTGCGCCGCGGCGACGGCGTCGCCCAGCGCCTGGTCGAACGCGGCGCGGTCGGGGAAGGTCTTGGGCTGGGCCGCCCAGCGGCGATCCGGCGCCACCATCGCCAGCGCCGGCGCTTCGGGGCGATCGCCGAACACCCCGACCACCTCGGCATCGAGGGTGCCGGCGGCGATCGCGGCGAGGATGGCCTGTAGATTGGAGCCGCGGCCGGAGGCGAGCACGGCGAGGCGAAGCGTCATCGGACAGGGTTCCGGAACAGGGCGCCCACCGCGGGGCGTTGCAGCGTCAGCAAGGTGGCGATGCCCAGCGCAGTGCCCAGCGGGAAGCCGAAGCAGGTGATCGCGGCGCCGGCGTAGCACAGCCCCAGCCGGCGACGTTGGCGCAAGGCCTGCGCTACCAGGATGTTGAGGACCAAGGAAAGCAGGATGACGCCCAGCAGGAACGACAGCATCGCGATCGCGATGACGCCACCCTGGGCCTCGTCCGGGCTCTGGCCGACGGCGTTGAGCTGCGCCTCCTCGTGCACGCCGTAGGCCAGGACGGCGCCCACCAGCAGCATCATGACGATCTGCATCCCCGCCATCACGCCATACAAGGTCGACAGGGTGTTCAAGTCGAAGTTGGCGCGCGCCACCTCGGTGTCGGGGTGGCCGCGTGCGGGAAGAGGCGGTGGCAGCGACATCGTCGGTCTCAGCGCGGCGTGGAGGGGAGCGGCGGCGCGGCACGTCGCCATGGCCAGGCGCTGGCGCAGCCCAGCGTGGCCAGCAGCATGTCCATGTGCGCATCCCAGGGATCGCCCTGCTGGCCGTTGTAGGACTCGGCCTGCTCCGGCGACAGCAGCAGCGCGATCAGCCACTCCAGCCATTCGTAGACCAGGCTGGCGCACATGATCGCCATCGTCGCCAGCACGAAGGCCTGCCGCGCCGACAGCGCCGGCCAGCGCTGGCGCGCGTGGTCGCGCAGCGCCGGCGCGAAGCACGCCCCGAACAGCAGGTGGATCAGCCGGTCGGTGTGATTGCGCTGCCAGCCGAACGCCGCACTCGGCGACCAACCGCCGGTCAACGCGCGCAACCATTGGTCGTAGGGCACATTGGAATAGAGCCAGTGCGCGGCGACGTTGTGCACGCTGATGAAGAGGCAGATGGCGGCGAAGTGGCCGGTGCGCAGCGGCCAGCGCCGGTCGTGCCAGACCAGCCAGGCCAGGCCCAGCACCGCCAGGGAGCTGTGCATGGCCTGTTCCGCCGGCCACAGCGGCCGCAGCCAACTGGCGGCGAACACCGCCAGCGCCAGCGCCAGCCAGGCGCGCTTGGCCGCCGCCATGCGGCTCAGCCGATGTGGACGCGTTCGCCAGCGTCCGCGGCGGCCACCACCGCGCCGATCTGCCAGTGCGCCAGGCCCAGGGTGTCCAGGCTGCGCTCCAGCGCGGCCACCTGCGCCGGCGCGGCGACCAGCACGAAGCCGATGCCGCAGTTGAAGGTTCGCCACATCTCGCTGTCGGCCACCGCGCCTTCGCGCTGCAGCCACTCGAACACCGGCGGCAGGGTCCAGGCGCTGGCGCGGATGTCCAGGCCCAGGCCCTCCGGGATGACGCGGATGATGTTCTCGGTCAGGCCGCCGCCGGTGATGTGCGCCATGGCGTGGATGCCTTCGCCCTGTTCGCGCAGCAGCGACAGGATCGGCTTGACGTACAGCGCGGTCGGCGCCATCAGCGCGTCGGCCAGGGCCACGCCACCGACCTGCAGGTCGGCCGGGCGCCCGGCGCGGTCGTAGATGCGGCGGATCAGCGAGTAGCCGTTGGAATGCGGACCGGAGGAGGCGATGCCGATCAGCACGTCGCCCTGGCGCACGCGGGCGCCGTCGAGCAGTTGCGACTTCTCCACCGCGCCGACGGTGAAGCCGGCCAGGTCGTATTCGCCCGGCGGGTACATGTCGGGCATTTCCGCGGTCTCGCCGCCGATCAGCGCGCAGCCGGCCAGCTCGCAGCCGCGGGCGATGCCGCCGACCACCGCCACGGTGGTCTCCACGTCGAGCTTGCCGGTGGCAAAGTAGTCCAGGAAGAACAGTGGCTCGGCGCCCTGCACCAGCACGTCGTTGACGCACATGCCGACCAGATCGATGCCGATGGTGTCGTGGCGGCCGAGCTGCTGCGCCAGCTTCAGCTTGGTGCCGACGCCGTCGGTGCCGGACACCAGGACCGGCTCGCGGTACTTGCCGGACAGGTCGAACAGCGCGCCGAAGCCGCCCAGCCCGCCCATCACCTCGGGGCGGAAACTGCGCTTGACCAGGGGCTTGATGCGTTCGACGACGGCGTTGCCGGCATCGATGTCGACGCCGGCGTCGCGGTAGGTCAACGGGGCGGCGGCGGGGGGCTGGGAAGTGGTCACGGGCGGCGGGGTCGGCGGAAAGGCGGCGATTTTAACAGGCCGCATTGGCGCTAGGCCCGCATTCGGGCAACAATTCGCCCCGGATACGTCGAGTACTGGACCCTTCATGCGCCGCAGCCTTGCCTTCCTCCTGTCTTTCGCGCTGTGCCTGCCTGCCGCGAGCGCCCTGGCCCAGGCCGAGCTGCGCACCGAGGGCGACGTGGCCGGCGCCACCGGCCCCTACGACGCCGAAGTGCCGGTCAACAGCCAGAGCGAGGCCGACCGCAACGGCGCCCTGTCCCGCGCGCTCGGCGTGGTGCTGGGCAAGATCTCCGGCGACAAGGGGGTGATGTCGCGGCCCGGGGTGACCCAGGCGCTGCGCAACGCCAAGACCCTGGTCGACACCTTCGATTACCGCCAGGACCAGGGCACCTCGCCGAGCGGCGCGCCGACCTTCCGCACCATCCTGGTGGCGCGCTTCCGTCCGCAGGACGTGGACGGCCTGGCCGCGGCGCTGGGGCTGCCGGTGTGGCCGCAGCCGCGGCCCAAGCCGGTGGTGTGGCTGGCCATCGACGACGGCAGCGGCCCGCGCCTGGTCGGCGTGCAGCAGTCCAACGCCGCGCGCAGCCTGCTCGATCGCGCGATCGAGCGCGGCTTCCGCCTCGGCCTGCCCACCGGCAACGCCGCCGAGCAGGCCCTGGCCGGAGCGATCTGGCGCCAGGACACCGCCGCGGTGGCCAGCGCCTCGTCGCGCTACAGCCCGCCGATGCAACTGATCGGCAAGCTGTACCGCGGCAAGGCCGGCGGCTGGACCGCGGACTGGACGTTCGTGGATGGCGGCAAGGTGCTGTCGACCTGGTCGGCCAGCGACGCCGATGCGCGCCGCGCCATGGCCAGCGGTGCCGACGGCGCCGCCGACGCACTGGTCAAGCGCTACGCCAAGGCGGTCAGCGCCGGCCCGGCCGGCATCTACCGGGTGGCGATCACCGGCATCCGCAGCGCCGACGACTACCTGCGCGCCTCCGCCGCGCTGCAGAACGCCTCGGTGGTGCGGCGCATCGTGCCGGTCCGCGCCGACGGCGATCGCCTGGAGCTGGACCTGGACCTGCTCAGCGGCGTGTCCGGCCTGAACCGCATGCTCGGCCCGGACGCCGCGCTGCAGCCGGTGGTCGCGCCGGTCGAGGGTCCGGTGATCCTCAACAGCGAGCCGACGGAGTACCGCCTGAAATGACGTTGTCGCCCGAAGCCGAGATCGCGCTGTTCCTGCGCCGCCTGAAATGGACGGCGGTGATCGTTGGCGTGCTGTGGGTGGTGTGGCTGCTGGCGCCGATCCTGACCCCGTTCGTGCTTGCGCTGCTGCTCGGCTGGCTCGGCGACCCGCTGGTGGACCGCCTGGAGCGCGCCGGACGCTCGCGCAACATGGCGGTGACCCTGGTGTTCGTGCTGATGGTGCTGCTGCTGGTGCTGGCGCTGGTGATCCTGGTGCCGATGCTGGAGCGGCAGATCGTCACCTTCATCGACGTGCTGCCGCAGGCGCGCGACTGGTTCATCGGTACCGCGATCCCGTGGGCCGAGCAGAAGACCGGGCTGGAGCTGATGGCCTGGCTGGATCCGGAGCGGCTGATCGACTGGATCCGCGGGCACTGGCAGCAGGCCGGCGGCGTCGCCGCGACCTTCTTCGGCTACCTGTCGCGCTCGGGCTTCGCGATGGTGACCTGGGTGGTCAACCTGGTGCTGCTGCCGATCCTGACCTTCTACTTCCTGCGCGACTGGGACCTGCTGGTCGCGCGCGTGGCCGCCACCATTCCGCGCAACCACGTCGCCACGATCACCCGCCTGGCGCTGCAGTCCAACGAGGTGCTGGGCGCGTTCATCCGTGGCCAGTTCCTGGTGATGCTGGCGCTGGGCGTGATCTACGCCGGCGGCCTGACCTTGGTCGGGCTCAAGCTCGGCCTGTTGATCGGCATCGTCGCCGGCCTGATCAGCTTCATTCCCTACCTGGGCGCGACCACCGGCATCCTGCTGGCGGTACTGGCCGCGCTGGTGCAGGCCAAGGGCTTCGACCTGCAGTTGCTGATCCTGGTCGGCGTGGTGTTCACCGTCGGCCAGTTGCTGGAGAGCTACGTGCTGACCCCGCGCATCGTCGGCGACAAGATCGGCCTGCACCCGGTGGCGGTGATCTTCGCGGTGATGGCCGGCGGCCAGCTGTTCGGCTTCCTCGGCATGCTGCTGGCGTTGCCGGTGGCGGCGGTGGCCAACGTGCTGCTGCACTACCTGCACGAGCAGTACCGGCAGAGCGATCTGTATGCGGGCGAGAAGTCGGCGATCCTGCTGGATACCGCCACCGAGCGCACCACCATCATCGAACTGCCGCCGCGCAGCCCCGACCAGCCGTGAGCGTGCCGCAACTGCCGCTGGCTTTGCGCTATCCGCCGGAACAGCGCCTGGACCGCTATCTGGGCGCGCCGGACGGGCTGCTGGCGCAGCTGCAGGCGGTCGCCGACGGCGCCGCCGACGACTGGGTGTACCTGTCCGGCCCTGCCGGCACCGGCAAGACCCACCTGGCCCTGGCGCTGTGCGCGGCCACCGAACAGGCGGGGCGCAGCGCCGCCTACCTGCCGCTGCAGGCCGCCGCCGGCCGCCTGCGCGATGCGTTGGAAGCACTGGACGGCCGCGATCTGGTCGCCCTCGACGGCCTGGAAGCGATCGCCGGGCAGCGCGAGGACGAGGTGGCACTGTTCGATTTCCACAACCGTGCGCGCAGCGCCGGGGTGACCCTGCTGTACACCGCGCAGGCCATGCCCGACGGCCTGGCGCTCAGCCTGCCGGACCTGCGCTCGCGGCTGTCGCAGTGCACCCGCATCGCGCTGGCGCCGCTGGACGACGCCGGCCGCGCCGCAGTGCTGCGCGAACGCGCCCAGCGCCGCGGCCTGGTGCTGGAGGATGCGGCGATCGACTGGCTACTGACTCATGCCGGCCGCGACCTGGCCGGCCTGATCGGCCTGTTGGAACGCCTGGACCGCGAATCGCTGGCGGCGCAGCGGCGGGTGACGGTCCCGTTTTTGCGTAGGGTGGGAATCGGGAATGGGGAATCGGGAATGGGGAAAACCTGAGATTCCCGCAACCGAAGCCGGACTGCGGCATTCGAGAAAAACCGCGCTTCGCGCCGTGACCGGGCACGGCGCCGCTGATGTTCCGCGTGCCCCGTGCTCGGAATCGGAGTGTTCTGGAGATGCCCGCGTGCCGCCGTGGCGCAGACAACCTATGGGACCTCGGCTTTTCCCATTCCCGATTCCCGACTCCCCATTCCCAGCACCTCATCCAGTTCCGCCAATCGCTGTGGCGTGCCGACATCCGTCCAGCGTCCGTGGTGCCGCAGGCCGTGGAGTCGTCCCTGTTCGGCCTGCGCGCGCAGCAGCGGCACCACCGAGAAACGGGGCGGCACGCCCGGCGCGGTCGGCGCCGGGGCGGCGATGGTCTGCCAGTCGCGCAGCAGGGCAGGGCGGTACATGCCGATGCCGGCGTAGGTGAGCAGCGGGTCGCCGGCGTTGTGCACGTGTCCGTCGTCCTGCAGGGCGAAATCGCCGTGCGCCGCATAGGCTGGCGGATCCACCAGCACCAGTTGCGCCAGGCCGGGCGGCTCGGGAGCCAGCCGGGCGAAATCGAAGTCGGTCCAGATGTCGCCGTTGACCAGCAGGAACGGCGCCTCGCCGAGCAGCGGCAGCGCGTGCAGCATGCCGCCGCCGGTTTCCAGCGGCGTGGCGCCTTCGTAGGAATAGGCGATATGCAGCCCGAACGCGCTGCCGTCGCCGAGCGTCTGCGGGAACTGCTCGGCCAGCCAGGACGTGTTGATCACCACCTCGCGCACGCCCAGCGCAGCGAGCTTGCGCAGGTGCCAGACGATCAGCGGCGTGCCGCCCACCGCCAGCAGCGGCTTGGGCGTGTGCGCGGTCAGCGGCCGCATGCGCTCGCCGAGGCCGGCGGCGAAGATCAGCGCCTTCATGCGCCGGCCGCCGCGCGCTGCGCCAGCGCCGGCTTGATCCGCGTCTGCAGCAACTGCGCCAGCGGCTGCAGGCTGGGGTGCCGCGGCAACGCCTCGTCGAGGTAGGCGATGAAGCGCGGCACGTTGTCCAGGTACCAGGTCTTGCCGTCGCGGTAGTTCAACCGCGCGAAGATGCCCAGGTTCTTCAGGTGGCGCTGGATGCCCATCCACTCGGCGTCGCGCAGGAACTGCGCCAGCGGCGGCACCGGAATGCCGGCCTGCAGCGCGCGCGCGTGGTAGCCGGCCAGCCAGGCGTCCACCCGTGCCAGCGGCCAGCTGACCGTGGTGTCCTTGAACAGGCTGACCGGGTCGTAGGCCACCGGCCCGATCACGCAGTCCTGGAAATCCAGCACCGCCGGGCCGTCGGCCACCGGCATCAGGTTGCGCGGCATGAAGTCGCGATGCACCAGCACCTGCGGCTGCGCCAGCGCGTTGTCCATGAGCTGGCGCTGCACTGCGTGCAGGGCCGCGCGCTCGTCGTCGTCCAGGGGGATCCCCAGGTGGCGTTGCAGGAACCACTCCTCGAACAGCCCGGCATCGCGCTGCAGCAGCGCCTCGCCGAACACGCCCATGCCCGGCGGCGGCGCGATCGCCTGCAGGCGCAGCAACTGGCCGAGCGCAGCGTCGAAGTGCGCGTCCGCCGTGGTCACGTCCAGGCGTTGCGCCAGGGTCGGTTGCCCCAGGTCTTCCAGCAGCAGGAAGCCGGCCTCCGCGTCCTGCGCCAGGATTTCCGGGACCCGCACGCCGCCGCCGTGCAGCAGGGCGTGCATGCGCAGCCACGGCCGCACGTCTTCCAGGTCCGGCGGCGAATCCATCACGATGCGGCTGACGCCGTGGCCGTGGCTGCGCCAGTAGCTGCGCTGGCCGGCATCCACCGAGGCGCGCTCCAGCGTCGCCTGTGCATCGCCCAGCGCCGTGCGTGCCCAGGCCAGGCGGTGTGCGGCGCGTGCCGCAAGGACATCGGGACTGGTCGGGCTGGCGCTCATCGGCAGGCTGCGGCGGAAACGAGCCGCACAGCGTAAACGGGCGCCGCCGCCGTGGCGAGCGGCGCGCCGCGCCTCAGCGCTTGCTGGAGAACAGCCGCAACAAGGCGAGCAGGGCGATGGCGCCGAGCAGCGCACCGAGGAAGCCGGCCGGCTCGCCGCGGCTGTACCAGCCCATGTAGTGGCCGAACCAGCCGGCCAGCAACGCACCGGCGATGCCCAGCAGCACGGTGAACAGGCAGCCGGAGCGCCCGCTGCTGGGGCCGAGGAAACGCGCCAGCAGGCCGACCACGAAGCCCACCAGGATGATGTAGAGCCAGCTGTCGCTGCCGAACAGAGTGTGCATGGGAAGCGTTCCGGACGCGGAAGGGAATCAGCGTCGGATCGTGCCAGATCGACGGTGATGGCGTCGATGCTTGCGTGGGCGGCGCAGGCGGCCCAGCCAGCGGGGCTGGCCGCTCACGCTACCCAGCGATCACGCCACGGATGAGGCGTCGCATCTGGATCGACGCCTCTCCAGCAATAACCCGGGCAGTCAGTTACTCAGGAAGCCGGCTTCGCCAATCCCGAATCCCGACTCCCTAATCCCGGCCCCTCAGCAGCAGCCATGCCCGCCATGCTGCTCGCCGCCGGCCACCGCCGCGCTGCCGGTAGTCTCGCCGCGCAGGCTGGCGGCATGGTGGGAGGCGATCACCCGCGACACGCAGGCGGTGACCCGCTTGCCCATCGGGATGTGCAGGAACTCGTTGGGGCCGTGTGCGTTGGAATGCGGGCCGAGCACGCCGGTGATCATGAACTGCGCGCCGGGGAACTTCTCGCCGAGCATGCCCATGAACGGAATCGAGCCGCCTTCGCCCATGTACATCGCCGGCTTGCCGAACGCCGCCTGCGAGGCCGCTTCGATCGCATCGGTCAGCCACGGCGACTGCGCCGGCGCGTTCCAGCCGGACGAGGACTTCTCCAGCGCCAGCGACACCTCGGCGCCGTACGGCGGGTCGCGCAGCAGCACCTCCTTGAGCAGTTCGCCGGCACGCTTGCCGTCCAGCGTCGGCGGCAGGCGCAGCGACAGCTTCACCGCGGTCTCCGGGCGCAGCACGTTGCCGGCCGAGGCCAGCGGCGGCAGGCCGTCGGCACCGGTCACCGACAGCGCCGGGCGCCAGGTGCGGTTGAGCACCAGCTCGGACAGGTCCTCGTGCATCGGACGCATGCCGGGCAGGAACGGGAACTTGCTGTAGACCTCGTCGCCCAGTACCTCGGCGACCTTGCGCGCCTGCGCCAGCCGCTCCTCGGGGATGTCGGCGTATAAGCCGTCGATCTTGATCTTGCCGGTGGCTTCGTCCTCCAGCCGCGACAGCAGGTCGCGCAGCACGCGGAAGCTCGACGGCACCACGCCGGAGGCGTCGCCCGAGTGCACGCCCTCGCTGAGCACCTTGACGCTGAAGTTGCCGCCGGCCAGGCCGCGCAGCGAGGTCGTGCACCACAGCTGCTCGTAGTTGCCGCAGCCCGAATCCAGGCACACCACCAGCGAGGGCTTGCCGATCCGCGCCGCCAGGTGGTCGACGTAGGCGGGCAGGTCGTAGCTGCCCGATTCCTCGCAGGCCTCGATCAGCACCACGCAGCGCGCGTGCGGGATGCCCTGGTCCTGCAGCGCCTGGATCGCCGCCAGCGAACCGAACAGGGCATAGCCGTCGTCGGCGCCGCCGCGACCGTACAGGCGGTCGCCCTTGAGCACCGGCGTCCACGGGCCCAGATCGGCGTCCCAGCCGGTCATTTCCGGCTGCTTGTCCAGGTGCCCGTACAGCAGCACGGTGTCCTCGCCGGTGGCGTCGCTGCTGGCCGGCACCTCCAGGTAGATCAACGGGGTGCGGCCTTCCAGTTGCACCACCTCCACCTGCAGGCCGGGGATCGCCTGCGCCCGCGCCCAGCGCTCCATCAGCGCCACCGCATCGGCCATATAGCCGTGCGCGACCCAATCGGCGTCGAACATCGGCGATTTGTTGGGGATGCGGATGTAATCGACCAGTTGCGGGACGATGTCGTCATCCCACTTTTCGCTCAGGAAACGGTCGATCTTGGCACTGTCCATGAAAAACTCCGGGGTGATTGCACACGTGTGCAGCCATTCTACGCCCCGGTGCCCGTGTAGGGTTTTTCCTACACGGCGACGCGCCGTTTACCTGCTGTTTGTGACGCGCTCCGACGATAGGCTGTACCCATGTGGCGAGCGATGCTGACCACGCCGGCAGGAAAGGCCGGCGAAGTCCCCATCCAAGTCACAAGGAGCGTTGCCATGCAGTCTTTTATCGTGGTCCTGAAGTCGCTGGTCGTTGCCCTGATGCTGTCCGGTTCCGCGCTCGCCGCGGACAAGGTCAACATCAACTCCGCTGGAGCGGAGGAAATCGACCAGGTGTTGGTGAACGTGGGAGCCGCCAAGGCTCAGGCGATCGTCGACTACCGGCAGGCGCACGGACCTTTCAAGAGCGCCGAGGAACTGGCACTGGTGAAGGGCATCGGACTCAAGACGGTCGAGCGGAACCGCGACCGGATCGATGTGGGCGCCACGAAGGCACCCGCGCCGACAGCCGCCAAGCAGGCAGCTGCCAAGCCGGTGGAAAGGCGTTAAAGGGATTTGCAACGAAAGGATAGGGCCGGCGCTGGATGCGCGGCCGCAGCCTCACTGAGCAGGACGCGAAGGGGGAAGGCAGGAAGCCGACAGGGAGGTACATCGTCGCCCGGCGTTGCACAGTGACGTGCAGCCGGGCGATGTTTTTTTTGGGGCCATGGCGCGTCTTGCGTTGCCCCCGCGTCCCCGCGGGCGGGCCAGGGGACCGGCGCCGTTGCCGCGATCGTGCAGAATGTGCGGATGGATGGGTGCACGCTGTCTGCGCGGGTCATTCCCGCCAACGAGTATCGCCGCGAACGCTGGCGCAACGGCCTTGGCTGGACCCGGGAGATCCTGCGACTGCCGGCGGTCGGCGACGACTGGCTGCTGCGCCTGTCCATCGCCGAGATCGAGCAGGACGCCGCCTTTTCGCCCTTTCCCGGGATCGACCGCGAACTGGTCCTGCTGCGCGGCAACGGCGTACGCCTGCGCTTCGACGACGGCGAGGAGCAGGTGCTGCAGGACCCGTGCGCGCGCCTGCGCTTCGCCGGCGAGCGGCCGCTGCGCGGCGAGTTGCTGGATGGCCCGACCCACGATTTCAACCTCATGTGGCGACGCGACCGGCTGCGCACGCAACTGCTGCACCGACCGCTGGTCGGGCCGATGCTGTTCTTCGCCGAACCCGGTGTCGCCTGGGCCGTTCATCTTCTGGCAGGGCAAGCGCAGTTCGATGCGGCCAGCGGACTGCCGCCATTGGCGGCCGGCGACAGTGCCTGGTTGGCCGCCGATGCCAGGCGCCGCTTCGCTTTGAGCGGGGGTGGGGAGTTGCTGGCGATACGCATCGAGGCCTTGGCGACCCCCGCCGACTGAGCCTGCGACGCCGTGCGCGCGGGTCTTGCGGCGTCGGCGCCGACCGCGTCCAATGCGCGGACGCGGCCACCCGGGCCGAACAGCGGAAGCCGACAGGTGGTCTCGGATAACAGGTGGATGGCGAAAATTCTGGTGGCGGACGCGGACGCGGCCTTGCGCGACCGGATCCGCGGTTACCTGGCCTGTTTCAACCTGCAGACCCACGACGCCGACAGTGCGCCGCAGCTGCAGGCGCAACTGGCGGCCGGGCATTACGACGCCGTGGTGCTCGACGCCGGCCTCGACGGCGCCGAGGGCTTGCGCCTGTGCCGGCATCTGCGCGACCGCGGCGACATCGCCATCGTGATGATGGCCGATCGCGCCGAGCCGGTTGATCGGGTGATCGGGCTGGATCTGGGCGCGGACGACTTCCTGGTGCGGCCGCCCGACCTGCGCGAACTGGTGGCGCGGCTCAATGCGGTGTTGCGCCGGGTCCGTGCCACGCAGCCGCCGCCGGCGGCGCATGGCGGCTGGCAGGTCGATGCCGCGCGTCACCAGGCGGTGGCGCCGGACGGGCGGACGATTCCGCTGTCGCCCGGCGAACTGCGGTTGATGGCGGTCTTCCTCGAGCAGCCCGGCGAGGTGCTCACGCGCGAGACGCTGCGCACCGCACTCGGCGATGGCGAGGCCAGCGCCGCGGCGGGCAGCCGCGGCATCGATCTGCAGGTCTCGCGGTTGCGCCAGAAGCTCGGCGACGACCCGCTGGTGCCGCAATGGATCCGCACCGTGCGCGGCAAGGGGTATCTGTTCGAGCCGCATCAGGTGGGGGCGCCCGCCGTCCGCTGAGCGGGCCAGCCTGGCCGCGTGCCCAGAGCGGCGTGGCCCGGTCCCGCCGGACCTGCGTTTTCCGCCCCGCAGCGTTGCTGCCTCACCGATGGCCGGCCTCGTCTGGCCCGGGCATGCGCCGGTGCACTGGTGCCGCGCGACACCAGCCGCTGGCACGCCTTTTGGCACGCTAGATGTGAATTCAGCGTGTGTTTCAATGCTGATACAAAGCCGATATCTTGCTGACAAGCCATGCCTCGACACTGCGGGTGTCGGGTTGACCCGTCGGAGCAGCCATGACCGCAGCGATCGCTGCATTCCACGACTGCACTTCATGACACTAGGGGGTTCGCATGATCAGCAGCATCAGCAGTGGCAGTTCGGCCTATGCTGCCAGCCGCTTCAGTACGGCCAGCAGTGCGTCCGCACAAACGGCGCAAACGACGCAAACCGCGGAGCAGAATCCGCTGCAGAAGTTGTTCAAGAGCATCGACAGCGACAACGACGGCAGCCTCAGCAGTTCCGAGCTGAGCGCGGCGCTGAAGTCCAGCGAGAGCGACAGCAGTTCCAGCATCGACATCGATGGCCTGATGAGCATGCTGGACCAGGACGGTGGCGGTACCGTCAGCGAGAGCGAGTTCTCCCAGGCCCTGGCGCCGCCACCGCCGCCGCAGGGCGGTGCCGACAAGGACGCCAAGTCGATCCTGAGCAGCCTGGATACCGATGGCGACGGCGTCATCAGCAGCAAGGAGTTGAGCGCCGCCGCCAATGGCAGCGACAGCAGCGACCTGTTCGCCAAGCTCGACAGCGACAAGGACGGGGGCATCAGCCTGCAGGAACTGAAGAGCGGCATGCGTCCGATGGGGCCGCCGCCGCCGCCGCGGGGTGGCGAGGGCGGTGCCAGCGCCAGTGCCAGTACCAGCAGTGCCGATACCAGCGCCGCCAGCAGTTCGAGTTCCAGTTCTGCCAGCAGTCCCGATTCCAGCTCCGCCTCCAGTACCAGCAGCGCGCAGGATGCCTACGCGTTGCTGCTCAAGTTGGCGTCGGACCAGTATCGCAGCTACGGCAGCAACGCCAGCGCGTCGACCTCGTTCTCGGTCGCCGCGTAACCGCGACGGTCCGCCTTCGCGGCGGACCGTGGCCATCGGCGCGCGATGCGCGCCTCCCGCGCGGCGCGAGGCGCGCATCGCTGTCGAGCCTCCCGCTACACCCGCATCCGGCCGGCACGCGACGGCCCGACACAGTGCGCCGCCTGCGCTGTACCCGATGTCGCGCGATCACGCCTTCGAGCATCGCGCGGTGGAGGCGGGGTGCGATCGATGCGGTCGCGATGACACTGCAGACATGGGTGGCAGAAAACGGCGGCAGGCAGCGGGCTGTCTGCGCATTCGTGCCGAAGCGCGGTCACCGCGACCGGCGCACGCTCATGCGTCGCGCAATGCGGCGAAGGCGCTGCTGAGCTGTTCCCGCACGCCGTCGGCGTGGCGCAGCAGGAAGCGCACCGCCAGCCCCTCGCGCTCGGCGCAGGCCAGTCCGGCCTCCACGCCAAGCACGCCCAATGCCGTGGCCCAGGCATCGGCCCGCATCGTATCGGCAGCCGCCACCGTGACCGCGGCCAGCGTCGCGGCGATCGGGCGGCCGCTGCGCGGGTCCAGCAGGTGTCCGTAGCGCCGGCCGTCCTGCTCGAAGTGGTGCCAGCGATCGCCGGACGTGGCCACCGCCAGGCCATCGACCGCGAGCGCGCGTGGCGCCACGTCGCCACGCCGTTCCTCTGCAGGCGCAGCCTCGATCAGCACGCGCCACGCCTGTCCATCCGGCTTGCGGCCATAGCCGTAGAGGTCGCCGCCAACCTCGACCAATGCGCTTTCCACGCCATGCGCACGCAGTGCCGCCGCCGCCAGGTCGACACCGTAGCCCTTGGCGATCGCCGACAGATCCAACTGCAGCCCGCCCGGCTGCTGCCAGCGGCCAGCGCCGTCGACGTGCAGCCGGCGCCAGTCGCCGGAGGCGCGGGCCTGTTGCAGGGCGACGGCGCCCGGCACCCGCCGATCGCCGGCCTCGGCGCCGAACCCCCACAGGCCGACCACGGCCCCGACGGTGGGATCGAAGGCGCCGTCGCTGCGCTGTGCCACCTCCAGCGCGCAGCGCAGCACCGTGTCCAGCGCGGCCGGCAAGGCGTGCCAGCTCCCGGCGTCGGCACGGTTGTAGCGGACCAGATCCGACTGCGCGTCCCAGGTGCTCATCTGCGCGACCACCAGATCGAGCCGGGCCTGGATCGCGTCGCGCAGCATCGGCAGTGCGTGTTCGTGCGGTGCGACCAGTCTGGCGCTCCAGTGCGTGCCCATGCTGCGGCCGTGCAGGGTGGCGATGCCGGCATTGGGGCGGGATGCGGCGGTCATGCGCCGACCACGCGCTGCGCTGCAATGCCGGGATGCCGGCACCCGGCGCTGCGCGAACGCACGCTGGCGGTGCGGGCCGCGTCCGCGTCGCCGCGCACGCTTAGGTCTCCGACCAGTCGCGCAGCAGGTTGTGGTAGACGTTGGTCAGGCGCAGCAGCGCCGCCGCGTCCGCGCCGCTGGCGGTCAGCGCCTGGATCGCGGTGTCCAGGTCGAACAGCGTCTGCCGGCGGCCGGCATCGCGTACCAGGCTCTGCACCCAGAAGAACGAGGCCAGCCGCGCGCCGCGCGTCACCGGCGCCACCCGGTGCAGGCTGCTGGACGGGTACAGGATCAGGTCGCCGGCGGGCAGCTTGACCTCGTGCTCGCCATAGGTGTCGTGGATCAGCAGTTCGCCGCCGTCGTACTCCTCCGGCGCACTGAGGAACAGCGTGCAGGACAGGTCGCTGCGCACGGTCAGCGCCGGCTGCGCGGCGGTGGCGGCCTGGGTCATCACCGCGCCATCGACGTGCAGGCCGTAGCTGCCGCCGCCGGCATAGCGATTGAAGCGCGGCGGGATGGTGCGCAGCGGCAGCGCCGCGGCGAAGTACAGCGGGCTGCGCGCCAGCGCGCTCAGCACTGCCTGGCCGAGTTCCTGCTTCAGCGGCGAGGCATCGGCCAGTTGCAGGTTGCGTTTGACCTGCGCGCCCTGCGTGCCGACGGTTTCGCGGCCGTCCACCCAGTCGGCGGATGCCAGCGCCTGGCGGAACCGTGCGACCTCATCGGCGCTGAGGATGTCGGGAATGTGCAGCAGCATGCGACGCTCCGGCGGTGGACGCCCAGGATAGGGCGTCCACCGCGCATTGAAAGGCGCGGTCGGTCAGAACCGGACCTCGGCGGTCAGCAGCACCGAGCGCGGCGCGCCCGGCGTGTAGCGGAAGCCGCTCTTGTTGATCGCGGCGACGTAGTCCTTGTCGAACAGGTTGTAGGCGTTCAGGCGCAGCGCCAGGTGGTCGTTGACCGGGTAGCTCAACACCGCATCCCACACCGTGTACGATTTCACGAACGCCGGCGTGCCGACCGCGCCGTCGCGCCCGCGCTTCATCTCGCCCGAGTAGCGCACGCCACCGCCGACGGTCAGTCCGAACGGCAAGGTGTAGGTGGTCCAGGCGGTGAACGCGCTGTCCGGCGTGTAGGCCAGGTCCTGGCTGCCGTCCTGCGAGACCGTCGTGCCTTGCCGTACCCGCGCATCCAGCTTGGTGTAGCCGCTGGACACGGACCAGCGCTCGGTCAGCTTGCCCACCGCCGACAGTTCGACGCCTTGCACGCGCTTTGCGCCGCTCTGGTAGTACAGCCCGTCGCTGCTCTGCACGATCTCGTTGTTCACGTCGGTGCGGAACAGCGCCAGCGTCGCGAACAGCGCATCGTCGAGGAAATTCCACTTCGTGCCGACCTCAGCGGTCTTGGCCTTCTGCGGATCGAAGCGCGGATTGTTGGCGTTGTTGGCCGAGGCGCTCAGTTCCAGTGTGCTGCCGCCGGGCGGCTGCTGCGAGGTGGCGAAGTTCGCGTACACGCTCACGTCCTCGTTGGCCTTGTAGACCGCGCCGAGTTTCCAGCTGAACAGCGTGTCGGCGATGTCGGTGTCCAGGCCGACCACGGTGGTGCAGGGCGCGGCGGTGGAGGTGGCGGAGGTGCACACCAGGCTGTCGAAGTCGGTCTTGTAGCGGTCCGCGCGCACCCCGGCGGTGACCAGGAAACTCTCGCCGAACTTCAGCGTGTCGAACGCATACGCCGAGTAGGTGGTGGTTGTGCCGTGGCTGCGCGCGCCGTTGCGTGCGGTGCGCAGCGGCGTTGTGTTCCAGTCCGGCGCATACAGGTTGGCCGGATTGGCCGCCAGCCAGGCCGCACGGTCGACGAGGTTGTGCCCCCAACTGCGCAGTTCCTCGCGCGAGGCTTCCACGCCGGTGCTCAGGTTGTGCCGTACCGCGCCGGTGGCGAAGTCCACACGCAGGTTCAACTGGTCGGCGAGGATGGTGTACTGCTGGTCCTTGAAGGTCGGCAGGCTGCGCAGCACCGTCCAGGTCGATGCATCGGCCGGATTCGGCGTGCGCAGGTTGGCGGCGTTGGGCATGAATGCGAACAGCAGGTAATCCTGTTCGTTGCGGCCCCAGCGCGCGGTATTGGTCAGCTTGACCGTGTCGGAGACGTCGTGCTCGATGCGGAAGGTGGCCATCTTCGCGGTCACGTCGTCGTGGTCGGCGCGGGTGCCGTAGAAGTTGCTGCTGTCCACGCGCGCGGCGCCGCCGAGCCACGGCCGTGTGGGATCGGGCGAACTGTAGCCGGGCAGCCCGATCGTCGGCACGCCGCCATCGGGCACGTTGTCCTGCTTCACGTACAGCAGGTCGAGCAGGTAGCGGGTGTCGGTGCCGAGGCCGAACGCCAGCGACGAGGCCAGGCCCCAGCGCTTGTTGGCGACATGGTCGCGGCCGATGGCGTCGCTGTCCTGGCCCATCACGTTCACCCGCAGCGCGCTGCTGGCGCCCAGGGCCTGGTTCCAGTCCGCGGTCGCGCGGCGCTGGCCATGATCGCCACCGGACAGGGTGGCGCTGCTGGCGTTGTCCAAGTGCGCCTGCTTGCTCACCAGGTTGATCGCGCCGGTCGGCGCACTGCGGCCGTTGTCGGTGCCGGCCGGGCCTTTCTCGACCTCGATCTGCTCGATGTTGAACACGTCGCGCGAGATCGAGCCGAGGTCGCGCAGCCCGTCGACGAAGATGCTGCTGGAACTGTCGAAGCCGCGCATGTAGATCGCATCGCCGGTGCTGGTGTTGCCGTTCTCGCCGACGTAGAACGTGCCCACGCCGGGGCTGTTGCGCAGCGCTTCGGTGAGGGTGGTGGCGCCCTGTTCGTTGAACAGGTCCTTGCCGATGATGTTGAGGGTCTGCGGGGTATCGATCAGCGGCTGGGTGAACTTCGGCGAATCCGGCACTTCCACCAGGTAGCGCTTGGCGCGCTGGGCCTGCACGTCGACCTTGTCCAGGGTGGTGGGCTGGTCGCCGGTCTCCGCATGCGCGGGGGAGAGCAGGCTCAGCCCGCCGAGCAGCACGGCGGTGCTGAGGGTCGGTGCGGCGACCTGGCGGGTCACGGTGTGTTTGCGGCGCTTGATCGGAGAGGTCATGGGCGGTTCGGTTGCAGGATGAAGGGCGGCCCGATCGGGTAAACCGTCGTCCCTGCTGGGAGCGACGGCGGCTCGATCGGGCCGTTGGCCGAAGGGGTGTCTGCCGCGGATGCGCTGCAGGCAGGACGCTCATTTTCCATGCAAATGCGAATTGTTTGCAATATCTTTTGTGGTTGGCGCCGATCCGCGATTGCTTGCATGCCGCCAGCACACACAAAAGGCGTGTTCCGTTGGCCTAGGCGGACCATTGGTAGATGGCGAAGGGTGGGGACGGGGTTCGCCGTTTGGACGGCGCCGCCGAGCGCGGCGATGCGAGCGCTGTGGCTGCGTGAAAGTCCGAGGCGAAGGATCAGAAATGAGCGCCGCTGTCAGGCAGCGCATGTACCTGGGGATGACCTGGTGCCGACGGTGCATCGGCGCGGCCGGGCCGTCGCGCGACATCCGCGGTATGCACGGCCACGCAGCGCTGCGCCGTGCCCGCTCCGGTGCCGCGATGGAGTTTCTTGTGCCGCTGACGACGAGGCCGGGCCGGGACGGCGTATGCCGGCCGGCCAATGAAAACACACGCCGATGCGTGCGTGATTTGGCTCCTGCGGCGCCGGTGTGCCGGCGCCGTCAGCGGGAGGGTTTAGGCCGCCGCGGCCTGGGCGACGCGCGGGCCTTCGCGCAGGGCGCGGCCGATCAGCCCGACCAGCAGGTCGAGTTCTTCGCTGTCCATCGCGAAGTGCGGGGTGAAGCGCAGCGAATTCTCGCCGCCGTGGATCACGTTGACGCCGTGCTGGCGCAGCCACTCCTCGGTGGAGCCGGCGCCGTAGCACTTGTACTGCGGGGCCAGTGCGCAGGAGAACAGCAGGCCGGTGCCCTGCACCTGGGTGATGGCGCCGCCGAGCTCGGCCTTGAGCTTCTCCAGCTTCTGCACCGCCTCGGCGCCGCGCTCGCGGATGTTGGCGCGCACCTGCGGGGTCAGTTGCGCCAGGGTGGCGGTCGCCACGTCCAGCGCGCGCGGGTTGCTGGTCATGGTGTTGCCGTAGGTGCCCTTGCGGTACACCTGCGCCGCGTGCTCGGTCACCGCCAGCACCGACAGCGGGTACTGCGCGGCGTTGAGCGCCTTCGAATAGGTTTCCAGGTCCGGCGGGTCGAGCTGCTCGAAGCCGGGGTAGTCCACCACCGACAGCACGCCGTGCGCGCGCAGGCCGGCCTGGATCGAGTCGACCAGCAGCAGGCTGCCGTGGGTGCGGGTCAGTTCGCGCGCAGCGGCATAGAACGCCGGCGGCAGCGCGCGGCCGGGGTCGCCTTCGCCCATCACCGGCTCCAGGAACACCGCCTCGATGAAGCAGTTGTGCTGCTCGGCCTCGGCGAAGGCGCGGCGCAGCGCCTCCACGTCGTAGGGCGCGATGGCGATCAGCGCATCGTCGCCGCGATAGCTGGCCAGGTGCTGCAGATAGGTCTTGCGGCTGGAATCGGAATACATGCCGGGCCGGTCGGTGCGGCCGTGGAAGCTGCCCTTGACCACCAGGCGCTTGATCTTCGCGCCGGCATGGCGCGCGCCCGGGTCGGTCTGCAGCTTGGCGTTGATGTCGACGATGCGCGCGGCCAGGCCCACCGCTTCGGAGCCGGAGTTGAGGCACATGAAGCGGGCGTATGGACAGCCGCCGCGGCGGTGGCCGATCTCCGCGCGCAGCGCGCGTTCGAAACGCAGCTGCGCCAGGTTGGGGGTCATCACGTTGGCCATCACCTGCGGCCGCGCCATCGCCTCCAGCACCGCCTCCGGGGTGTGGCCGAAGCCGAGCATGCCGTAGCCGCCGGCGTCGTACAGCACGGCGCCCTTCAGAGTCACCACCCACGGGCCGCGCGCGCTCAGCGCCACGTACGGGGTCACCGCGTCGTCGGCGTAGAAATTGACGAACCCGGCCTGCAGGCGGCGGATCTGCTCGGCCTCGTCCAGTTCCAGCAACTCGCCGAATTCGGCAGCGATGCGCGCGTAGTCGTCGCCTGCCGCTTCGATCGCCGCGCGCAGCGCCGGATGCGAGGCCGCCAGGCGTTCGATGCTGGCGTCGTCCAGGCCATGGGTCAGGCGGTCGCCGGCATGGGCACGGAGCGGGGCGAGGGGGCCGAGTACGGTCATGGGCGATCTCCTGAAGGCGGGCTGTCTGGTGACGATCCTGTCTATTATCGGGACAGGATCGTCGAATGGCAGCGTGAATCCGTGCAGGAATTGACGCGATTTCGTCGATTCGACGAAAATCCGTGGTCATGAAGATCACCGCCTCCGACGACGCCCTGCTGTCGCTGCTGCGCGAGGATGCGCGCGCCTCCACCGCTCAGATCGCCCGCCGCCTCGGCCTGTCGCGCACCACCGTGCAGAGCCGGATCGAGCGCCTGGAGCGCGAGGGGGTGATCTGCGGCTACACCGTGCGCACCCGCGACGACTACGAACAGGGCCATATCCGCGCGCACATCCTGATCACCGTGCTGCCGAAGAAGATGACCTCGGTGGTCAAGGCGCTGCGCGAGATCGACGCGGTGCGCGTGCTGCATTCGGTCAGCGGCTCCTTCGACCTGATCGCGCTCGGCGTGGTGCCGGGCGTCAACGACATGGACGAACTGACCGACCGCATCGGCGCGCTGGACGGGGTGGAGCGCACCACTTCGTCGATCATTCTGTCCACCAAGTTCGAGCGGTGAGAGGCCGGGAGTGGGGATTGGTAAGAGCGCGATCCCGCTTTTGCTCCAACGAATCCCCAATCCCGAATCCCCAATCCCGGCGCCGCTACAATATTCGGCCCCGCTCCCGATCGTCCCCGGCGCCTTGAAAAAGTCCGATTTCCACTACGACCTGCCTGAAGACCTGATCGCGCAGGAGCCGCTGGCCGAGCGCTCGGCCAGCCGGCTGTTGCTGGTACCGCCGGCACCGGCGCCCTTCGCCGATCGGCATGTGCGCGATCTGCCCGAGTTGCTGCGTGCCGGCGACCTGCTGATCTTCAACGACACGCGGGTGATCCCGGCGCGGCTGTTCGGGCAGAAGAGCACCGGCGGGCGGGTCGAGATCCTGATCGAGCGGCTGCTCGGCGGCCAGCGTGCGCGGGCGCAACTGGGCGTGAGCAAGTCGCCCAAGGCCGGCGCACGCATCGCCCTGGACGCCGGCGGCGAGGCCGAGGTGCTGGGCCGCGATGGCGAGTTCTACCAGTTGCAGTTCCACGTGGACGGCGCGCTGGAACACTGGCTGCAGCAGGCGGGGCGGTTGCCGTTGCCGCCGTACATCCGCCGCGAGCCGGGCCTGGACGACCGCGAGCGCTACCAGACCGTGTTCGCGCGCGAGGCCGGTGCGGTCGCCGCGCCGACCGCCGGGCTGCATTTCGACGCGCCGCTGCTGCAGGCGCTGCAGCAGCGCGGGGTCGAGGTCGGGCACGTGACCCTGCATGTGGGCGCTGGCACCTTCCAGCCGGTGCGGGTGGAAGCGCTGGAGCAGCACCAGATGCACCGCGAGTGGCTCAACGTCGGTGCAAGCCTGGTCGAGCAGGTGCGGCGCACGCGTGCGGCCGGCGGCCGCGTGATCGCGGTCGGGACCACGGTGGTGCGCGCGCTGGAAAGCGCGTCCAAGGACGGCGAACTGCATCCGTTCGCCGGCGAGACGCAGATCTTCATCCTGCCCGGCTACCGCATCCGCAGCGTCGACGCGATGGTTACCAACTTCCATCTGCCCGAGAGCACGCTGCTGATGATGGTCTCGGCCTTCGCCGGCCGCGAGCGCATCTTCTCCGCCTACCGCCACGCCATCGCCCAGCGCTACCGCTTCTTCAGCTACGGCGACGCGATGCTGCTGTGGAGTAGCGAGACACCGGCAGAGCGCGTCGGATAATGCGTCGCGTCGCCGCGCCCGCACACGGGCGCGCTGCGGCGCCTCGCGCCCTGGATCTGCGGATGCCAGGCAGCGTGCATGCGCGCAGGATTGCGTCATCGCATCGCGACCTCGGTGCCACTCCCGATCGCCTTGCCGACGCTGCCGCAGCGATGCGACACATGCGCGGACTGTGATGCGCGGCGTGCAGCGTCTGCCTGAGTAGACGATGCCGCGCATGCGGTAGGGGAGCTGCGCATGCCTCTCGTCCTTGATGGGTGGAACCCCTGTTCCGGTGCCCCGATGAGCGGGGCATCCCCCAGTCAAAGGATGAGTCCATGAAGAAGACATCGACCGAACTGCTGCTGGCCGCGCTGCTGGCCAGCCTGGCCGTCGCCTCCGTGCACGCGCAGCCGCAAGCGGCCGGCGGCGGCAAGTTCCCGGCCAAGCGCATGCTGCAGGAAGCGACCATGCCGCGCACCGATGCGCAGGGGCGGCGCCTGTACGCGATCGACCTCAACCCGTTCGTGCTGCAGGAGACCACGCGCCTGTACGCCAAGTCCCGTCCTTCGGACTACCGCACGCTGGATCCGGCGATCCGCGCGCACGAGAACAGCACCGGCATGGTCCACTTCGCCGACCAGATCGCGCAGTTGCCGGGGGTGAAGATCGAGCGGGTGCTGTCGACGGTCTCCAGCACCGTCTATGCCTGGATGCCGGAGCGCACCGCGGCGCAACTGCTCAAGGCCGACTGGGTGGTGTCGGTGCGCGGGGTCGAGGCGGCGCACGCCACGTTCTCGGCCGCGGGCGACATCGTCAATGGTGGCGAGATCACATCGTGGGCGTTGCCGTATACGCAGACAAACGATGGATTCACCACCTCCAATCCCGCCTATCTGCTCGATGCGGTGCTCGACAATCCGCCGCATTCCGAGCTCAACGTGGTGTATCGCCAGGATTTCCCGACGCTGTCGCCGAATCCGCTGCACAGCACCGCGACGGCCGGCCTGATCGGCGCCAGGCAGAATGGGCAACTGGTGCGTGGCGTCAATCCTGGCCAGCCGATCAAGGCGTTCGGCCTTGCCGACCTGAACGAAAGCACCGTCGCCACGGCGCTGGATGCGGCAGTGCGCTACGCCGAAGCGTCGGGCGAATTCGCCGTCTTGAACATGTCGTTCAATCAGAGCCCGGGCGGAACCTACAACCCGTTCAACGCCAGCAATCGCTGGGGCCGCCGCATGCGCGCGGCGAGCAACCGCTTCTTCATCACCCAGTCGGCAGGCAATGCCTACACCGTCGGGCTCTCGCCCCTGGAGCAGGACGCGTGCAAGGTGGCGTTCGGCTATGTCGATCCGCAGACCCAGCAGGGGTCTGCACGCGACATGGACGGCATCGTCGTGGTCGGCGGACTGCAGCGCGACGGCGCGCGCTTCGGCGGCGCCCAGAACAGCGATCGGTGGGGCGGCTATGCCAAGGGATCGACGGTCGGGCCCTGCATCGAGGCGTGGGCACCAGCGCACGAAATCACCAACCTCATCTACGACGGCGGCACCGAAGCGGTTTCCGGCACCTCGTTCGCCGCGCCGATCGTCGCCGCGATCGCCTCGCGCTACGGCAATACCCAGACGCGTCCGATCGAGCGCGAGGCCTACATCAAGGCCGGCTTGAGCAACACCGGCTACAGCGAGGCGGGCCTGCCGCTGCGCAAGGTGCAGTACGTGGCGCCGTCCTCGCTCAACCTGATCAAGCGCCTGCCGATCATCGGTGCGACCTCGCCGACCAATTCGGACAACCTGGCCTCGCTGTACGACGGCCGCTTCTTCAGCGACACGGATTACTGGAACGCCCGCACCAACTGGGGCAGCGTCACCGTGAACCTGGGACAGATGCGCAAGGTCACCGGCGTGCGCATCACCGTGCGCACCGCAGCCAGCGAAACCGCGGGCACGCCGCAGCCGATCGACTTCGCCGTCTCCGCTGGGCGTCACGGTGCGGTATTCGGCGGGAGCTCCAGCCCGGGACCGGTGTACTTCGACAATCCGCAGTACTACACCGAGCCCGACCAGTCGGACGTGGCGCCGGTGTACATCGCCCTGGATGGCAGTGTCTCGCAGTACCTGAAGATCGAGGCCAACAACCTGTACTCGTGGCTGGCCTACTCGGAAATCGAGGTGTACGGCGAGTGAGCCACGCAGGCGTCGCCGCTGACGGCGGCGGCGCCTGGCAAAGTGCCTTGCGCTACTGGTCACGTGTTGGCTTGAGGCGATCGCGGTGCGATCGCAGCAAGATGGCTGCTTGCGTTGCGACCATCAGCTCCAGCCACACAATCCGGACCGCACGTTTTTCGCCGCTTGTGGCAGCCCCCTCAAGCGAGGGGGCTTTTTTCTCTGAGCATGTCAGCAATGCCGCCGTTGCCAATCCCCAATCCCAACTCCCCAATCCCGACTACTTGATCGGCTCGTCCAGCATCAGCTCACGCACGAACCGCACCGGCGGCGCGCCGTAGGACAGCACCTGGTCGTGGTAGGCCTTGAGGTTGAACTTGGCGCCGAGCTTGTCCTGCATCGCCTTGCGCAGGTCCAGGTGTTCCTGCACGCCGACGAAGTAGGTGGGCAGCTGCGCCGAGGTCAGCTGTGCGCGCACCCACTTGCCCTCGGCCTCGCTCTGCTGCTGGAAAGTGTCGTGGACCATCAGGTGCAGCGCCTGTTCCTTGCTCCAGCCGTCCACGTGCACGCCCTGGTCGAGCAGTGCGTTGGCGATGCTGCGCAGATAGAACTTCAGCTGCACCAGGTGGAACAGCGGATCGTTGTCCAGGTAGCCCTGCTCCTGCATCATCCGCTCGGTGTATACCGCCCAGCCTTCTGCGAACACGCCCGAGCGCAGCACGCCGCGCAGCGTGGACGGGAACTTGGCCGAGTGCCAGCCTTCCACGTAATGCCCGGGCACGCCCTCGTGGATGCTCAGCAGGTGGATCATGCGGCTGTTGTATTCGCGCAGGAACGAGTCGGCCTGCTGCGCGGTCCAGTCGTCGGGGATCGGCGACACCGCGTAGAAGGTCTTCAGGTTCTTGTCTAGCGGGCCGGGCGAATCGCAGTAGGCCACCGCCACGCCGCGCTGGAACTCGGGCATCAGGATGATGTCCACCGGCGCGTCGGGCAACGTCACCAGATCCTTCTTGCGCACGAAGCCGGTGGCATCGGCCAGCGAGGCCTTGGCGTCCTCGACCACCTTGTCGCGCGCCGGGTGCTGCGCATAGGCCAGCTCCAGCGCCGCCTCGATCGCCTTCTGCTGCTGTTCGTCGCTGGGCGCATCGACCAGGGCCGGTGCGCCGGGTTTGTCCTTGAGCACGGTGCGGGCGATGCCGTACATGTCCTGGCGCACGCGCGTGAGCTCGGCCTCGGCGCGTTGCTTGATCTCGGCGCGCGACAGCGAGGAGTTGAGCGCGAACTTCAGCTTCTGGTCGTACTTCTCCGCCCCAAGGCGGAAGTCGCCCTTGGCGTTGGGCACCAGGGTCTGGTCCAGCCAGGTCTGCTGTTCGGCCACGGCCTTCTTCAGGCCCTCGATCGCCGCCTGCAGGCGCTGCGCATCGGCCTGCGGCAGTTCCTGGATGTGCGGGACGATGAAGCTGTCGACGATGCTGAGGATGCCGCGGTTCTGCTTGGCCACGGTCTTGGCACTGATCTCCGACACGCGGGCCGGGTCGAGGTTGGCGCGCGCCTGCGCGAACAGCGCCGGAATCTTCTCCATGCGCGCGGTGGCCGACTTCAGGCGTTCCGGCAGCGGCGCGAACTCGCGCGCCATCAGCCCGTAGATCGCGCCGCCGGCCAGGCCGTTGTAGACCTGCGGGTCGGTCGCCCAGCCCTGCGCCACCTCGCTGTTCCAGATGTCCGACTGCAACTGGTTGCGCAGGATCGCCGCGTCCACCTGGTTCTCGCGTGAGAGCTTGGCCACGTCGAGCTTGTCCAGTTCGGCCAGCAACTGCTTGCTCGCGTCCAGGCTCTTCTGCCGGCCGGCGGCGCTGAGGTCGTCCAGTTCGCTGTCGTAGCGATGGTCGCCGGTCTGGGTGGCGCCGACCGGGGACAGCTGCATCCAGGTGTCGACGGCGCGCTTGGACAGCGCGGCGAAGCTGGCGTCGGCGGCTGCATCGGGCGCGGCCGCGGCCTGGCTGGGGGCGTTGCTGGCGGCGGGTGCGTCGGCGGGTTTCTGGCAGCCGGAGAGGGCGGCGAGCAGGGCGGCGGCGAGCAGGTGCTTGCGCATCAGGGTTCCTGGAATGGGTCGATCAGCCAGAGTAGCGCCGCTGCGGCTGCCAGCGCCCCTGCCATTGGATTACCCTGAAGGCTTTCGCCATTCAGGAGCACTGCAATGCAGGACAAGGGACGTCGCCATCGTGGCCATGTCGCAGGCGATACCGTGTTCGATCCGGAAGCCGCGGCCGCAGCGGCTGGCACGGTCGATGTCGCCGCGCCTGCGCGTCGGCGCTGGTGTCGCTGGGGCGCTTCCCTGGCGCTGGCGGTGTCGATCGCTGCCTGCAGCCGCGGCGGCGAGAGCGCGGCGCCGCCGGCCGCCCATCTCTATTCCGCCGATGCCGCCAGTAGCGCGGCCAGTGCTGCCGAGGCCGCAGCGCGGGCGGCAGAGGCAGCCGTCGCAGCGCCCCCGCCGAGTGGCGACGCGAACGCCGCGCCGTCCCTTGCCTATGAGCACGAGGTCGATGTGGCGCTGCCGGCAGCGCAGATTCCCGCACGGCTCAAGCAGTTGCAGGAACGCTGTCGGACATCCGGTTTCGGAGCATGCACGGTGTTGCAGGTCGAACAGCGCGGCGGCGAGCGGCCACGCGGCGAACTCAGCGTGCGGATCGCGCCCGCCGGGGTCGAGCCGTTGATCGCGCAGGCGGGCCAGGGCGGCCAGATCGAGAGCCGTACCACCCACGCCGAGGACCTGGCGCAGGCGGTGCAGGACAACGACGCGCAGCGCCAGCGCCTGCAGGCCGAGCAGCGGCGCCTGCAGGAGTTCCAGCAGCGCCGCGATCTCAGCGTGGCCGACATGATCGCGCTGTCGGAGAAGCTGGCCGCGGTGGAGACGCAACTGCTCGCCACCAGCCAGGAAGCCGCGCAGCAGCGCCGGCGCCTGGATACGCAGCGGGTGACATTGACGTTCTCGGCGCCGACCGCTGAGCGGAGCCGCAGCGACATCGGCGAGGCGCTGCACGACAGCGGCGAAATCTTCGCCGGATCGATCGCCTGGGCGATTCGCGCCGTGGTGGGCCTGGCCCCGTTCGTGCTGCTCGGCTATGCGCTGTGGCGGCTGATCGCCTGGCGCCGGCGTCGGCGTCGTTCGGCCTAGCGGAGGAAACGGTTCCCGTCCGACGGGATCGGGCGGGAACGGATGGAGGTAATGTGCGAGCAGCGGCGCTGCCATGCGTTGCCGACGGAACGGTGGCACGTCGTCCAGCAGCAGCGGACAATGACGGGGTGCGGGTCGCGGCTGAAGCCGCCTACGGTTCTTCTCGTCTGACACTCAAGCTTGAGCGACAGCAAACCGACTCCTGCTGGGGCTCGCGTTACATTGACTGGGTGCACTGTGGGAGGGACTTCAGTCCCGACGCCTTGAAGTCCGCTACTTGAGGCACGGCTCGCGCCGCTGGAAAGCAAGAATGCTGGCCATGGGCATGCCAGGACGCAGCGCCACGCGGCGCAACGCCCCGGATGCAGGCCTCAGCCTTCGTCCTGTTCGAACTCCACGACCACGTCCAGCTCGAACGCCAGCGCTTCCACGGCCTCGCGCACCTTCTGCGCGGTGGCGGCGTTGCCGGCGTCCACTTCCACTTCGTGGGTTCCCGGTCCCTGGTCGTCGGGCAGGCCGGCGGAGCTGGAATCGTCGTCGTCCATGTGCGGCATCAGGTCGTCGATCTCCTCGACGTGTTCGATGCCGTCCAGGCTCGACAGCAGGTTGATGATGGCGCGGGCGTCGTCCTCGCTGCCGGTGATGCGGATGCGGACCTGGGGCATGGGCCTTCCTCTTGGGGGGAAGGCGCAGGCTAGGCAGGCATCGGCTAAGGCGGGGTGATGACGCGCTCAGCGCACCGTTGCCACCACGTCCGGGCCGGCATGCTCGGCCACCGGCAGCAGCAGCGCCTCGGCGGCCGCGCGCAGCATGGTCGGGGCGATGTAGCGGCGATGCGCGGCAGCGATCAGCGCCATATACAGGTGGCCGAAGCGATTGCGGCAGGCCACACGCGTCTCCAGGCTCAGTTCGGCGCTGCCGTCCTCGCGCAGCGTCACGCCGACGCAACTGCGGAACACCAGGTGGCGGTCGTCGGCACCGAGCAGCACCTGCACGCGCCGCGCCTGCGCTGATGAATCCTGCGCCAGCACCGGGAAGCGCCCGGCGAACAGTTGCTCGCGCTGCGGCGACAGCAGCGAGGACACCGGACAGCCCAGCGGCGAGGTGCGCAGCCGCAGCGGCGCCACCAGCACGTTGCGCAGGCGCATCAGCCAGGTCACGCCACGCGGCGGGTGCTGCAGGAAGCCGTCCAGCAATGCCGCCATCAGCGCGTGCGCGCCCAGCGGCCGCAGCGCCTGCGCCGGTACCTCCAGCCGCACGCTGTCCTGATGATGGTGCGTGGGCAGTTGCTGTTCGAGCAGGGAGCCGGGCAGCAATTGCGGCGTCACCCGCGCGCGAGGTAAGCGTGGCGCCAGCGCGGCGAAGCCGGCCGGATGCCGCCATGCGCCCAGCCGCTGTCGCAGGCGTCCGCTGAGGGCGCGTAGACCGGCACACCATGCCAGGCGACGGCTGCCCGGCGAGGCCGCCAGCGACAGTCGCACGGTCGGTACGGGCAGCGCCTGCGCCTGTGGCGCCGCCAGGAGCGCCGCCACCGGGGCCGGCAGCAGTTCGGTGAGGGTGGCGATGTCGGCAGTACCGGCCAGCACCTGCGCGCGTACGTCCTCGGCAAGCGCGCCGCCGGCTTCGTCGCTGTGGCAGGACAGGGCAAAGAACGCAGGGTGCTCGGACCGAGCGCGCAGCGGCGCGAATTGGTGCCAGGTGCCGCCGCCGAAGCGCACGCTGAACAGGCAATCGGCGGGCAATTCGACATGGCGCAGCGCGGCGAGGAAATGCTGTGGATCTTCCGCCAGCTGCGCCGGCGAGGCGGTGCTGAAACGCAGCAGCGCGCCGCCGCTGCCGGTGATCGCGGTGAACATGCGATGCCCGGCATGGCAGTGGAACGGATGGCCGCCGGCGCCGACCGCGAACGAATACAGCGCGGTGGACTCACCATTGCCGAAATCGGTGCTTGCCAGGCGCGCCGAGGGTTCGTCCAGGGCGTCGCGGAACTGCGGATGCGCACGCTGCCGCAGGCAGGCCTGTGCGATCAGCGGATCGCCGGCGCCGACCCCGAGCTGGGCGATCAGGATGACCTCCACCGGCAGGCCGCCGCTGTAGGAGGGCAGGCGCACCGAGGGAAATCCGGTTTGCGCGGCGGCGTGTTCGCTGAGCGGTGCGGCGGTCATCGGCGGACTCCTGTTGCCGTGGCGGAAGGATCAGGCGGTGCGCTTGGCCTGCCTGCGCGACTCGCGCTTGAGCGGGCCGGCGCTGGGGCAGATCTCGAAGGCGAACCCACTGAGGGTGTTGACCAGGTTGTCGGGGGTGAGCCGGTAGACCACGAACTGGCCGCGGCGCTCGCTCGCCACCAGCCCGGCCGCTTCCAGCACCGACAGGTGCCGCGAGATCGCCGGCGCGCTCATCGCGAAGCGCTGCGCGATCTCGCCGGCGGTGAGTTCCTGTGCCGACAGGTAGGCCAGGATCTCGCGGCGCGGGCGCGAGGCGAGGGCTTCGAAGACGCGGTCGATGGACATCGGAGCTTAGCTAATTAACGAATTAGTTAATTAATGACGTGGTGTGTGCCGCTTGTCAATGGCGTTGGCTGCAGCCCGTGATCCAGTCGATTCGTGTGGTTTCCCGCAGGAGCGGCTTCAGCCGCGACGGGCTTTACCGGTAACGCCGCGTCGCGGCTGAAGCAACTCCTACGACGCGATCGATACCGCGGGTTCCTGCACGTGTGCCCTGCGCTTACGCCCGCGCTAGCCCGCCGTCGGCGGCAACCCGAGCAGTTCCGCCGGCAATGCCGGCAGCGGCGTGCGTTCGTCCAGCGCCTCGCGCTTGAGCCAGTCGATGAAGTGACTGGCGGCCGGGCTGAGCAGGCGGTGGGTGGGATGCACGATGTAGTAGGAATAGCGCGCGGTCAGCGCCGGCCCGGGCAGGCGCACCATTTCGTAGCGCTGCAGGTAGGGTTGGGCGATGTGCTTGCGCGCCAGCACGGCGCCTACGCCGTATACGGCGGCGCGCATCGCATCGGTGCTGTCGTTGAAGGTGTGCATCGGCGGCAGCGCCACGCCGCGCACGCCGGCGGCGCGGAACCAGTCGCGCCAACCCTGCGGCGACATGTCGGTGAGCAGCGGCAACTGTGCGATCTGTTCGGGCCGGTGCAACGTCGCCAGTTGCGGCAGGGCCGGCGAGGCCACCGGGAACAGTGCGTCGTCCATCAGGTGGTGCGAGGTCAGCCCGGGCCAGTCGCCCTGGCCGTAGCGGATTCCGAGCTCGGGGCCACCCTCTTCGAAGCGCGAGAAGGCGGAGTCGGTCTGGATCTCCAGGCGCACGTGCGGATAGGCCTGGCAGAAGCGCGGCAGGCGCGGCAGCAGCCAGCAGTACGAGAGCGAGCGCAACGTGGTGAGGCGCAGCGGCGCGGTGTCGGCCTGCGGATGCAGGTTGCCGGCCACTGCGGCGATGTCGGCCAGCGCCGCGCTGGCGGCATCGGCCAGTTGCCGGCCTTCGGCGGTCAGCTTGACCCCGCGCGCGTGGCGCTGGAACAGCGTGGCGCCGAGCAAGGCTTCCAGGCGCCGCACATGGTGGCTGACCGCACTGGCGGTGAGATGCAGTTCCTCCGCGGCATGGGCGAAGTTCTGGTGGCGCGCCGCGGCGGCGAACACGCCGAGCGCGGGCAGCAGGGACGGGCGCAGTTGCACGGTCAGACACGCGGCAGATTTGTGGCTCGCGACGATACTACGCGCTTGTCGGCCCCGCGGTACGGGGCGATGCTGGCAGCCGAACACGACATGCGCGGCCGGGGGCGATGCGAAGTCGGTGCAAAGGCGCCGACCGGCGTCCGCAACCGGCAGCGAATGCGTGGCGTCGCACGATCGCTGCGGCGCGTTGCCGATCGACCGCGAGCCTCCTCCATGCCTACCGCCGAACCCTCCCTGCAGCCGGCCATCGCCTCGGCCTCTCCCACGCCCGTGTCCGACCCTTCAGTACCGCGCGACTGGCGCACGCCCTTGGAGCTGGGGTTCCTCGGCGTCGTCTGGGGCTGCTCGTTCCTCTTCATGCGCGTGGCGGCGCCGCAGTTCGGCGCCTATGCGCTGGTGGAACTGCGCCTGGCGCTGGGCGCGGCGGTGCTGCTGCCGTTCCTGTGGCTGGCGCGGGCGCGCTTCCCACTGCGGCGCTGGCCGACCCTGGCGGCGATCGGCGTGCTCAATTCCGCCTTGCCGTTCCTGCTGTTCGCGTGGGGCGCGCAGCATGCGCCGGCGGCGATCGGCGCGATCTGCAACGCGATGACGGTGCTGTTCACTGCGTTGATCGCCTTCCTGTTCTTCGGCGAGCGCATCGGCACCCGGCGTGCGCTGGCATTGCTGGTCGGCTTCATCGGCGTGCTGGTCCTGGCCACCGGCAAGTCGGCCGGGCTCAGCGTCGGTCCGTCCGCCTTCGCCGGCGCCACCGCCTCGTTGCTGTACGGCATCGGCTACAACCTGGTGAAGCGGCACATGGGCGACCTGCCGCCGGCCGCGTCGGCGGCGGCCACGCTCGGCTGCAGCGCGCTGCTGCTGGCGCCGCTGGCGTGGACGCATTGGCCGGCCGCGCCGGTGTCGGCGCTGGCCTGGGCCTGCGCGGGCGGCCTGGGCGTGGTCTGCACCGGCCTGGCCTACCTGATGTACTACCGGCTGATCCAGCGCATCGGCCCGGCCCGCGCCTCGACCGTGACCTACCTGATCCCGGTGTTCGGCGCGCTGCTGGCCTGGTGGTTCCTGGGCGAGCCGCTGACCTGGACCATGCTGCTGGCCGGTGCGCTGATCCTGGGCAGCGTCGCCTTCAGCCAGCGCGCGCGGTAGGGCCTGGCATCCAGTCCCTGGCCACATCGCCGGTTGGCTTGGGCCTGCCAGGTGCCGCATGGCGGCGTCGGAACGCGAGCGCAGGTCCGCGGACACGATGGCCGATCCGCAGAGAGCAGGCGTGGGTGAGATGCAGGATACTGGCGCGGACGCGTGGTGCAGCCGCAAACGCCGCGTGGCACGACCACCTGGCCTGGAGGACGACGCAATGACCGAGTCCCTGCTCGCATCGCAGTTCGCTTTCAAGGCGTGGGCCAACGCCGAGATGCTGCAGGCGCTGGCGCAGATCGATGCGGCTGCGTATCCGGCGCAGCGTCAGCGTGCGATCCGGCTGTTGAACCATACCTACGTGGTGGACCGGATCTTCGCCGCGCACCTGGACGGCGGCACGCACGCATACACCGCGAGCAACACGCCGCAGACGCCGGAGCTGGAGGCGCTGGGTGCGGCGGTGACCGAATCGGACCGGTGGTATGCCGACTACGTCGCCCGGCTCGACGCGCCCGCCTTGCAGCAGACGCTGGCGTTCCGTTTCACCGATGGCGATGCCGGCCGCATGAGCCGCCAGGAAATGCTGTTCCACGTGCTCGCGCATGGTGCCTTCCATCGCGGCAACATTGCCATGCTGCTGACCGAATGCGCCGTGGAGCAGCCGCGCGAACTGTTCACCCGTTTCCTGCACGCGCAGCAGCCGCAGCGGCGCAGCGTCGGCGGCGCCTGAGCGCGCGCCGTCCGGCGCGCGCATGACGCGTCACTTCGGCGGCGTACGCACCGGCAGCGGCACGTTGCACAGGTCGATGTGGCCGGCCGGACGCTTGTAGAAATCGTCGCGGCGGTTGCGCCGCGCCTCGGCCACCTCGCGGAAGGTGCGGCTATCGGTGCGCAGCAGTTGCAGCGGCGTGCGCTCGGCGTCCGGCACGTCGCTGGCCAGGCGGATCGCGCGAATCGGCGTGCGCTGCTCGGGTTTTTCGTAGAAGCCCATCGGGTCCGGCCCGCGTGGGATCACGCTGAGCAGTTCCATGCCCTTGACCACGCGGCCGACCACGGTGATGTTGCGGTCCAGTTGCCGCGGCGACTGCCCGGTGACCACGTACAGTTCGGCGCCGATGCTGCTGTCTTCGTCGTTGTTGCGGCCGGCACCCACGGTGCCGTAGCAATGCGCCAGCCAGGCGGTGCCGTCCTTGGGGTCGCGCGCCACCGGAAAGCCGTCGACGAAGCCCACCTGCGGCGCCCAGCCGTCGCGGTCGGGCAGGGGCTGGAACGCCAGGCCCGCGGCCGGGCGCTGGAATTCGGCGGGCAGGTGGGTCTTGGCGCTGCCCAGCGACTTGGCCTTGCCCGGCTCCTCGCCGTCGGGGTCGCCGAACTGCACCACGAAATTGTCCTGCGAGCGGTAGATGCTCAGGCCGTCCCAGAAGTGCTCGTGGGCCAGGGTGCGGATGTTGCCGACGTGCTGCGGCGCGAACGCCGGCGCCAGTTCGATGATCACCCGGCCGGTGTCCAGCTCCAGGTACAGCGTGTTGGCCGGATCCAGCGTGCGCCAGTCGCTGGGCTTGGATGCGTCGAGGATCTGTTGCGGGCTGCGGTACGGCACGGCCGGCGGTGGTGGCCCCGCCCATGCGGCGGAGGCGGACAGCGACAACGCGAGGGCGAGCAGGGAAGTGCGCAGCGGCATGAGGGCGGCCCGGTCGGTGAGCGCTCGATTCTCACCGAAGCGGTGGCCGCTGCCAATGCACCGGTGGCACGGCACGATTGCCGCGCCGCCGACAGGCGCGCCTACGACAGCGCGCGCTTCTGCGGTTCCTGCGTGTCCTGCACTGGCGCCTGGCTCGGCGTCGGGGGCAGTGCGGCCAGTTGCCTGGCGCTTTCGGCGGCCGGGATGGTCGCCGCCTGCGCGGCGTCCACGTAGGCCACGCGCTTGTCGGCGGCCATCGGGTCGCCCTGCACCGCGAACACGCGGCCGTTGTCGTTGCGCAGGACGTGATCGACCTGGGTCAGGCCATCGCGCCGGGCCGCCAGCAGCAGGCCGCTCGCGACGTTGGCGTCGTAGGGCGTGAGCTTGCGTTCGATCGCCTGCTGCATCGCCTGCTGTTGCGGATCGGCGGCGGCGCGCGCATCGGGCGGGGCGGCGGTGGTCGGGGCAGCGCGCGTGGGCGCTGACGGTGATGGCGGGTCGGCGCGGTCGACCTGCGCGTCGATGCGCACCAGGTCGCCGCCCGGCGTGCCGCCGGCGCTGCTGGACACACGGAACAGGCGCTCGCTCAGGCCGTACTGGGAATTGCCCAGGTTGCGCGCCAGGCCGATCGCGAAGTCCTGCGGACTCTGCTTTGCGTACTCGGCAGCCTCATGCGCGGTCATCGGACTGGCCTGGGCGGCGCGCTGGTATTGCTGGCGCAGTGCGTCCATCTGCTGCTCGGAGAAGCGCAGGGTGGCGTTCTGGCCGGCCGCGATCGGCGTATCGGCCGAGGCGGTGTCCTTGCCGGTGAGCGCGGCGTTGAGCAGTTGCGCCTGGTTGTGGTCGACCTTGTCGAAGGTGAACTGATAGCTGCGTTCGTCCACGCGCTCCTTGCCCGCCGGGTCGAACTGACGGGTCAGGGTCATCGGCACGTTGCCGGCGTACTGCACCTTGCCGACCACGCTAGAGCTGCCGTCGGCATAGGTGGTGCGCACGTTCTCGCCAGTGTTGCGCTGGCCGCCCAGTTCGGCCTTGAACGGACCCAGGCCGAGTTGCGC
The DNA here is from genome assembly GCF_056725205.1 of Xanthomonas sp. NCPPB 3174. Classification (NCBI taxonomy): domain Bacteria; kingdom Pseudomonadati; phylum Pseudomonadota; class Gammaproteobacteria; order Lysobacterales; family Lysobacteraceae; genus Xanthomonas; species Xanthomonas sp. NCPPB 3174. Next base: position 1,669,998 of record NZ_CM161517.1, read on the forward strand.
GCGGGTCTCCGAACTCATGGTCAGGCTTTCGACCTTTTGCACGTCGGTGACCCCTGGCGCGTTGGCGGCAAGTCGGCCGCTGGCCAGAAAGTCGCGATAGGCGGCTTGTGCCTGCGGCTCGCGCAGGTCGAAGGTGGCGGTGCGCATGGTCGCCTGGCCCAGCGCATCCTGGCGGCCGAGCATGGCCTGGGCGACGTCGGTCTTCAGGCCCACGGCCTCCAGCCGCTCCACCGCCTGGGTCGGGCCGACCGCGACGCGCACGTGGTCGGCATCCACACGCTGTACTGCATAGCTCATGCCGGCCGCGTCGGTGCGCTCGCTGGACGTGGCGATGCCGCGGAACGCGGCCTCCATCGAAGTCTTGGCGAACACCTGGCCGTCGAGCTTGACGCTGCCGCCTTCCGGGATGGTGCCGGGGTCGAAGGGGTTCACCCGCGCAGCAGCGTCGGCCGTGGCCTCGCCGCGCAGCCGGACTTCATAGCGGCCACGCTCGCCGGTGGCCTGGGTCAGGCTGCCGTCGGCGGCCAGGCGCCCGGCTTTGAAGTCGCCCTGGATACGATGGCCCTGGGTGAACTCCATCTCGACGTTGAACACCGTGTCGCCGTTTTCCTGCTTGCGGCCGGCGCCGACCTTGCCGGTATGCACCGCCGCGTATTCCAGCGGGCCGTACTTGGCCTCGGCGGCCGTGCGGCTGTATTCGACCGAGGCCGAACCGGCCTCTGGATCGCGCTTGAAGGCGCCGGTCGAGAACTGATTGCCGGAACCGGCGAAGCTGGCCTCGGTGGCCTGCCCGGGCTGTGGGGTGGCGGGCGTCGAACTCATGCGTGACCTCCTGGATGGCATGCACAAAGGAAGGTCCCGCAGTGTAGTCAGCGCGGTGTTGCCGAAACGTTTGTCGCCGGGAACGCCAGCGGGAGCGGCGCCTATGACCAACGGCACAGGGGCTATGTCGAACTCTGCACTAGTATCCACTTCAACCTAGTGAGGGGCGCCATGGTCGAGCCGGATGCGCAGCTGAAGAAATTCCAGAAGGAGCTGAGCGCCGGCACCGTGTCGCTGGCCCTGCTGGCGGTGCTGGCCGCCGCCGAGGCGCCGCTATACGGCTATCTGATCGCCAAGCGCATGGAGCAGGTGGGCGAGGGCGTGCTCAGCGGCAAGCAGAGCGCGCTGTACCCGGTGCTGCGCAACCTGGAGGCGGCGGGGTTGCTGTCCAGCCATGTCGAACCGTCGGTGGCCGGGCCGCCACGGCGTTACTACCGCATCACCGCGGCGGGTCTTTCCACGCTGCGGCAATGGGCCGCGGCGTGGCGCGCCACCCGCGATTCCGTCGATTCCGTGCTGAAGGGGATTTCAGAATGAGCAGCGCACACACCGCACCACGGCCCTTGCCGACCACCATTCCCGACTACCTGGCGCAACTGCGTGCGGCATTGGGCGGCGCCGACCCCGCGCTGATCCAGGACGCGCTGTACGACGCGGAGGAATACCTGCGTTCGGAGCTGGCCGAGCAGCCCGGCAAGAGCGAGGCCGAGGTCATCGCCGGCGTCGCCGGCAGCTACGGCGCGCCGGAGGAGGTGGCCGAGATCTACCGCGATACCGAGGTCACGGTCAGCCGCGCGCTGAAGCCGCCGGCGCCGCCCAAGCGCAAATCGTTGCTCGGTCGCTTCTTCGGCGTGGTCGCCGACCCGCGCGCTTACGGCAGCCTGTTCTACATGCTGCTGTCGCTGGTCACCGGCATCTTCTACTTCACCTGGCTGGTGACCGGCGTCAGCGTGTCGGCGGGCTTGCTGATCCTGATCATCGGGGTGCCGCTGCTGGTGCTGTTCTTCGGTTCGGTGCGGCTGCTGTCGCTGGTGGAGGGCCGCGTGGTGGAAGTCCTGCTGGGCGAGCGCATGCCACGCCGGCCGCTGTACAGCGCACCCGAACAGCCGTGGCTGCAGCGCATCGGGCAGATGTTCACCGATGCGCGCACCTGGACCACGATGCTGTATTTCCTGCTGATGCTGCCGCTGGGGATCTTCTACTTCACGGTCTTCGCGGCCTTGCTGAGTACGTCGCTGCTGATGCTGCTGGCGCCTGCCGCGCTGTTTGCCCCGGATGTCGCGGATCTGACCGTTCATGTCGGTCCGCTGCACTGGATCGGCAGCGAGGCGTGGCTGCCGTTGCTGCTGGCCAGCGTGCTGGGCGCAGCGCTGTTCTTCGTCACCCTGCACCTGTCGCGCGGCTTCGGCAAGGCGCATGGCCTGCTCGCCAAGCACCTGCTGGTGCGCAGCGAGGCGCCCTGATGTCCTGATGCACGATCGCCCGCGGCGGGGTCGCCGCGGGCGAGATGCCGCTCAGCCGGCCTTGCGGCTGCCGCGGCGCTTGAGCGGGGTGACGTTGCCGGCCGTCGGCGCGCGGCTGGCGCCGGCATTGGCGGCGATGAAGCTGCGCACCTGCGGATACACGATGTCGCGCCAGCGGCGGCCGCTGAAGATGCCGTAGTGGCCGGCGCCTTGCACTTCCAGATGCTGGCGGCGCGCGGCAGGGATGCCGGTGCACAGGTCCTGCGCGGCGGCGGTCTGGCCCAGGCCGGAGATGTCGTCCAGCTCGCCTTCGATGCTGAGCAGCGCGGTGTCGCGGATCGCGGCCGGGTCGACGCGTTCGCCGTCGATCACCCATTCCCCGCGCGGCAGCAGGAACTCCTGGAACACCACGCGGATGGTGTCCAGGTAGTAGGTGGCCGGCATGTCCAGCACCGCGTTGTACTCGTCGTAGAAGCGGCGGTGCGCCTCGGCGTCCTGCAGGTCGCCCTTGACCAGGTTGGCGTAGAAATCCCAGTGCGACATGAAGTGCCGGCTGGGGTTCATCGCCAGGAAGCCGATGTGCTGCAGGAAGCCCGGATAGACGGCGCGGCCGTGGCCGGGGTAGGCCGGCGGCACGGTGTGGATGACGTTGTGCTCGAACCAGGACAGCGGGTTGCGCGTGGCCAGGTTGTTGACCTCGGTGGGGCTGCGGCGCGCGTCGATCGGCCCGCCCATCATCACCAGCGAGCGCGGCGTGGTCTCGCCGCGTCCGGCCATCAGCGACACCGCCGCCAGCACCGGCACGGTCGGCTGGCACACGCTCATCACGTGCAGCGATTCGGCGCCGATGTGGCGGATGAAGTCCTGCACATAGCGCACGTAGTCGTCCAGGCCGAAGTCGCCTTCGGACTGCGGCACCATGCGCGCATCGATCCAGTCGGTGACGTAGACCTTGTGGTCGCGCAGCAGGGTGCGCACGGTGTCGCGCAGTAGCGTGGCGTGGTGGCCGGACAGCGGCGCCACCACCAGTACGGCCGGCTGCTTCTTGAGTCCGTCCACGACCTTGGCGTCGTCGCTGAAGCGCTTGAAGCGCAGCAGGCGGCAGAACGGCTTGCGCAGCACTTCCTGCTCGACGATCGGCAGCGCGTGGCCGTCGACCTCGACATGGTCCAGCGCCCAGGCCGGCTTCTCGTAGTCCTTGCCCAGGCGGTGCATCAACTCGTTGCTCGCGGCCAGGCGCTCGGCGCCGGGCAGCGTCGACCACAGGCTGTTGGGGTCGGAGAAGATCTTGGCGTTGGCTTCGGCCTGATGCACCCAGGGGGCGAGCAGGTTACGGGTCAGTTCGTGCCACTGGTAGAGCATGCCGGTGTTTCCATCCTGAGCGTATGCTGCCGTGCAGCATAACGCATCCGCGCGGTTTGCACCTTAATGGGGCACCAGACCAATCGTCTCCAGCGCCGCCGCATCGCCCGCCAGCGCTGGCGCCAGCCAGCAATGACTGCCCACCGGGCGCAGCCCGAGCGCACCGAACTGGCGCCGGTACCAGCGCGCCGCGCGGGGCTGGAAGCCGGCGTGGTCGCCGTCGAAGTCGTCTTCGGCGGCGAAGGTCTCCAGGAACGCCACGCCGCCGCACAGCTCCACCAGGCCGGGCAGGCCCTGGCGCAATTCGCGGCCGGGCACGTAGTGCAGCACGTCCGAGCACACCAGCAGGTCCACCGGCGCGCATGGCCGCAGCCAGGCGAAATCGCCGAAGCGCGCCGGGTGCAGGTTGCGGTGGCGGCCATAGCGGGCGACGGCGTAGTCGCTGCTGTCGAAGCCGAGATAGCGCAGCTTCGGCCGCAGCTTGAGCAGCGGCGCGCGCCAGGCGCCTTCGCCGCAGCCGATGTCGAGCACGCTGCGGATCGGCCGTTCCAGGTAGTACTCGGCCTGGGCCACGGCGAGTGCGACCTTGCGCGCCAGGCGCGCGGCGTCGCCGATGCCGTCGCGGCGATACCAGCGCTGGAAGTAGTCGGCGTCGTACTGTTTGTCCATGCGGGCGTGTGGTCCGTGCGGGCGCCGGACGAATCGGCGAAAATGGCCGCACATCCTACGCCAGCGACCTGGAGCCAGCGCATGCAACTCTACCTGTGGATCAAGTCCCTGCATCTGCTGTTCGTGATTGCATGGATGGCGGCGGTGTTCTACCTGCCGCGGATCCTGGTCAACATCGCCGAGAGCGCAGGCCAGCCGCAGGTGCAGGAACGCCTGGCGCTGATGGGGCGGCGCCTGTACCGCTTCGGCCACAGCATGTTCGGCCTGGCGCTGGTGCTGGGGCTGACCCTGTGGCTGGGCTACAAGGTGCTGCCGGACTTCCCGACCATGGTCGCCCCCGGCCACAGCGGCTGGCTGCACGCCAAGCTTGGCCTGGTCGCGTTGATGCTGGCCTACTACATCTTCACCGGCCGCTGGCTCAAGCGCGTCGGCCAGGCCGGCGCACTGCCGTCCTCGCGCGCCCTGCGCCTGTTCAACGAGGTGCCGGTGCTGGCGCTGCTGGTGGTGATCTGGCTGGTGTTGGCGAAGCCGTTTTGAGCGGGGATTGGGGATTCGGGATTCGGGATTCGCAAGAGCGGGGTCTTCCAGCCTGGTATTGATCGCGGCTACCCACAACACTTGGGCGCCGGGAACGGGCTTTTACGAATCCCCAATCCCGACTCCCCAATCCCGAGGCGCCGACCGGCGCCTCACGCCGTCTCGTACGCGCCGTAGCTGCGCAGGCGCGCGTAGCGCTTCTCCAGCAACTGCGCGATCGGCAGCTGTTCCAGGGCGTCCAGTTCGTTGAGCAGGACCGCCTTCAGGCGCTTGGCCATCTGCGTCGGGTTGCGGTGGGCGCCGCCGATCGGTTCGCGGATCACCTTGTCGACCAGGCCCAGCGTGGACAGGCGCTTGGCGGTCAGGCCCAGTTGCTCGGCGGCGTCCTTGGCCTTGGAGGCGTCTTTCCACAGGATCGAGGCGCAGCCTTCCGGCGAGATCACCGAGTAGGTGCCGTATTCCAGCATCAGGGTGCGGTCGCCCACGCCGATCGCCAGCGCGCCGCCGGAGCCGCCTTCCCCGATCACGGTGCAGATCACCGGCACCTTCAGTTCGGCCATTTCCAGCAGGTTGCGCGCGATCGCCTCGCTCTGGCCGCGCTCCTCGGCGCCGATGCCGGGGTAGGCGCCGGGGGTGTCGATGAAGGTCAGCAGCGGCAGCTTGAAGCGCTCGGCCAGCTTCATCAGGCGCAGCGCCTTGCGGTAGCCCTCCGGGCGCGGCATGCCGAAATTGCGCGCGATCTTGCTCTTGGTGTCGCGGCCCTTCTGGTGGCCGATGATCACCACCGCGCGGCCGTCGATGCGGCCCAGGCCGCCGACGATGGCCTTGTCGTCGGCGAACGCGCGGTCGCCGGCCAGTTCCTGGAACTCGTCGCAGAACACGTTGATGTAGTCCAGCGTGTACGGGCGCTGCGGATGCCGCGCCAACTGCGAGATCTGCCACGAGGACAGGTCGCGGAAGATCTGCGCCGTGCGCACCCGCAGCTTGTCTTCCAGCGCGCTGACCTCGGCATCGACGTTGACCGCCGGACCGGTGCTGGCACTGCGCAGTTCCTGGATCTTGGCTTCCAGATCGGCGATGGGTTGCTCGAAGTCGAGGTAGTTCGGGTTCATTGGAAGCCGTGGAGAACGTGAAGTGGGGAGTTTAGCCGAATGCGGGGGTGTGGCCCGTACGGGGGGGGACGGGGGAAAAGCCGTGAATGGGGAATCGGGAATGGGGAATCGGAAGAGCGGAGCGATTCCTTGCGATCCTCACCACTGCCGGGAGGCCGGCTGTTCCGATTCCCGACTCCCGATTCTCCATTCCCGGCTCACGCCCACGGCGGGCTGTACTTGACCTTCACCGCGCGCACCGCCGGGTCGCCGCGCAGGGCGTCGAGCAGTTGCGGGTCCACGCGCACCGAATGGCTGCCGTTGAGGTCGAGCATGCCGGCGATGCCGCCCTGCGCCGACTGCAGCAGCAGGTCCAGGCGCAGGGGGGTCTTGCCCGGGCGGTGGCGGGCCAGCAGGCCGTCGATGCGCGGCCAGGCGCTGCGCTGGCGCAGGTCCAGGCGCAGCGACAGGCGCTGCGCGTGGTGCGTGCAGATCTGCTCGTAGTCCCAGCACTGGCGGATGCGCATCGCGTAGCCGCCGTTGAATTCGTCCTCGCGCACGCCGCCCTTGACGATGAGGATGCGGTCGCGGGTCAGCAGGTGGCCGAACTCGGCGATGGCGTCGGAGAACGCGCTGCACTCGATGCGGCCGCGGCCGTCCTCCAGTTGCACGAACACCTGGCTGTCGCCCTTGCGGCGCACGCCGACCACCTGGCCGGCGAGGATCGCGCTGACCTCCGGGCGCCAGGCGCGCTTCTCGCCATCGCCACCACCACCGCGGCCGCCGCCGGATTGCGCGCAGATCTTCTCCAGCGCGCTCAGGTCGCAGCCGACCAGCTCGCGCACTTCGTCGCGGTACGGATCGAACGGATGCCCGCTGAGGTAGAAGCCCAGCGTTTCGCGCTCACCGGCCAGCAACTGGCCCAGCGGCCATTCCTTGCTTTCCGGCAGGTCCAGGCGCAGCGCCGGGGCGCTGGTATCGGCGCCGCCGAACAGCGAGTTCTGCCCGGAGGCGCGCTCGCGCGCCATCTGCTCGGTGGCTTTCATCACCTCCGGCAACTGCAGCATCAGCGTGGCGCGGTTGGCGCCCAGCCCGTCCATCGCGCCGGCGTTGATCATCGCCTCGAGGGTGCGCTTGTTGAGCTTGGCCGATTCCACGCGGGTGCAGAAATCCAGCAGCGAGGCGTACTCGCCGCCGCGCTCGCGCTCGGCCACGATCGCCTCGCAGGCGCCGCGGCCCACGCCCTTGATCGCGCCCAGGCCGTACTGGATGGTGTCCGGCGTGGCCGCCTCGAACATGTACGCCGAGGCGTTGATGCGCGGCGGCAGCACGGTCAGGCCGAGGTTGCGCACCTCGTCGAGGAAGCCGACCACCTTGTCGGTGTTGTCCATGTCCGAGGACAGCGTGGCCGCCATGAACTCGGCCGGGTAGTGGCGTTTCAGCCACGCGGTCTGGTAGCTGACCAGCGCGTAGGCGGCGGCGTGCGACTTGTTGAAGCCGTAGCCGGCGAACTTCTCCATCAGGTCGAAGATCTCGTCGGCCTTGGCCTCGCCGACGCCACCCTTGGCCGCACCCTCGCGGAAGATCTCGCGGTGCTTGGCCATTTCCGCCGGCACTTTCTTGCCCATCGCGCGGCGCAGCAGGTCGGCGCCGCCCAGCGAGTAGCCGCCGACGATCTGCGCCATCTGCATCACCTGCTCCTGGTACACCATGATGCCGTAGGTGTCCTTCAGGATCGCTTCGGTGCGCGGATCGGGATAGACGATCTCTTCCTGGCCGTGCTTGCGCGCGTTGAACGAGGGGATCAGGTCCATCGGGCCGGGGCGGTACAGCGACACCAGCGCGATCAGGTCCTCGAAGCGGTCGGGGCGGGCGTCCTTCAGCAGCCGGCGCATGCCCGAGGATTCGAACTGGAACACCGCGCCGGTGTTGCCCGAGGCGAAGATGCCCTTGTAGGTCGGCGCGTCGTCGAGCGGGATCGCGGCGATCTCCACCGGCGGAATGCCGGCGCGCGCGTGGCGCACGTTGATCGCCTTCACCGCCCAGTCGATGATGGTCAGGGTGCGCAGGCCGAGGAAGTCGAACTTGACCAGGCCGACCTGTTCGACATCGTCCTTGTCGAACTGGGTGACCGGGTTCTTGCCGAGGTTGTCGACGTCGTGTTCGGCGAACAGCGGGCAGAAGTCGGACAGCGGGGTCGGCGCGATCACCACGCCGCCGGCGTGCTTGCCGGCGTTGCGGGTCAGGTCCTCGAGCTGCCGCGCCAGGTCCATCAGGTCGCGGACGTCGTCCTCGGCCTGGTAGCGCTGGATCAGCTCCGGCGAGGCCATCTCGCTGTCCTTGCCTTCGCCCATCGCATCCTTCAGCGTGATGCCGAGGATGTTGGGGATCAGCTTGGCGACGCCGTCGACCAGGCCGTACGGGAAGCCGAGCACGCGGCCGCAGTCGCGCACCACCGCCTTGGCCGCCATGGTGCCGTAGGTGATGATCTGGCTGACCCGGTCGCGGCCGTACTTGCGCGCCACGTAGTCGATCACCTCGTCGCGGCGATCCATGCAGAAGTCGATGTCGAAGTCGGGCATCGACACGCGTTCCGGGTTGAGGAAGCGCTCGAACAGCAGGTTGTACGGCAGCGGGTCCAGGTCGGTGATCTGCAGCGCCCACGCCACCAGCGAGCCGGCACCGGAGCCGCGGCCCGGGCCGATCGGGATGCCCTGGTTCTTGCCCCACTGGATGAAGTCGGCCACGATCAGGAAGTAGCCGGGGAAGCCCATCTTGATGATGGTGTCCAGCTCGAACTCGAGCCGGTCCACGTAGTCCTGGCGGGTCTTGCCGGGCGCCAGCGGGTTCTTCTCCAGGCGCGCGGCCAGGCCGTCGCGCGACTGGCTGCGGATCCAGCTGTCCAGCGTCTCGTCGTCGGGCACCGGATAGGCGGGCAGGAAGTACGTGCCCAGCTGCATCTCGATGTTGCAGCGTTGCGCCAGCGCCAGGGTGTTGTCGATCGCGTCGGGGATGTCGGCGAACAGCGCGGCCATCTCTTCGGCCGACTTCAGGTACTGCTGGTCGCTGTAGTCGCGCGGGCGCTTGGGGTCGTCGAGCACGCGGCCGGAGGAGATGCACACGCGCGCCTCGTGCGCGGCGAAATCGCTGGCGTACAGGAAGCGCACGTCGTTGCTGGCGATCACCGGCAGGCCGCGGGTGCCGGCGGCGTGCAGGGCGAACTGGTTGAACGCCTCCTCGCCGTCGCGGCCGGTGCGGGTCAGTTCCAGGTGCAGGCCATCGCCGAAGATGCGCTGCCAGTCGGCCAGTTGCTGCTCGGCCAGGTCGTGGCGGCCTTCGCTGGCCAGGCGCCCGGCCAGGCTCTCGCGGCCGGCCAGCGCGAACAGGTTGTCGCTGCCGGTCTGCAGCCATTCCGGGCGCAGCGCCACGCCGCCTTCGTTGCGGTGGCCTTCCAGCCAGGCGCGGGTCAGCAGCCGCGACAGGCTGAGGTAGCCGTCGCGGTTGCGGCACAGCACGGTCAGCCGCCACGGCGCCTGGGTGCCGTCGGCGATCAGCAGGTCGGCGCCGGCGATCGGCTTGATGCCCACGCCCTCGGCGGCCTTGTAGAACTTGACCAGCGCGAACAGGTTGTTGAGGTCGGTGACCGCCAGCGCGGGCAGGTCCAGTTCCACCGCGCGGCTGAGCAGGTTGGCCTGCTTGGCTTTCTTCGGGTCAGCCTGATCCGGTTTCTCGGGCACACGGATGGTCGAATCCGCCAGCGAGAACTCGGTGTGGATGTGCAGATGGGCGAAGCGGGAAGTGGACATGCGGAACCAGAGCGATGCCCGGGCAGGGTAGCGGCGGGGGGCGAGCCGGGCAAGGCTTGACAGCGAGGGGCGGGGATTGGGGATTGGGGATTGGGGATTGGGGATTGGGGATTCGTTGCGGTCTCACTCGGCGGTGAGTGCGCGTGATCTCCCGCCTATCCGCGCTGAACGTCCTACGCGAGCTGCAGCGACTCCAGCGAATCCCCGATCTCCACTGCCGGCTCCCGGCCCGCCAGGGCCATCCTGACCGGCGCGAAGCTGCGCCGGTGGTGGATGCAGGGGCCGTGCGCGGCCAGTGCCGCCAGATGCGCCGGGGTGGCGTAGCCCTTGTGCAGGTCGAAACCGTAGTGCGGGTGTTCGTCGTGCAGGCGCTGCATGATCCGGTCGCGGGTGACCTTGGCGACGATCGAGGCAGCCATGATCGCGCGGTCGCGGGCGTCGCCGCCGACCAGCGCCTCGGCGGCGCAGGGCAGGCCCTTGGGCACGCGGTTGCCGTCGATGCGGGCGAAGCCGGCCACGTGCGCCACGCCCTCGACCGCGCGACGCATGCCCAGCATGGTCGCCTGGTAGATGTTCAGCCGGTCGATCTCCTCGGCCTCGATCAGCACCACTTGCCAGGCCAGCGCCCGCTCGACGATGCGCGCATACAGCGTCTCGCGCTGCGCCGCGGTCAACTGCTTGGAATCGTCCAGCCCGTTGATGCGGGTGCGCGCCGGATCGAACACCACCGCCGCCACCGCCACCGGCCCGGCCAGGGGACCGCGGCCGGCTTCGTCGACGCCGGCGTAGAGCCGGGATTGGGGATTCGGCATTGGGGATTCGCACAGCAGTTCCCGCTGCGGCGATGTCGGATCGCAGCGCTTCATGCTTTTGCTTCTCCCGAATCCCGAATCCCCACTCCCGAATCCCGGCTCCCAAGCAATTCGAGCACCGCATCCGCCGCGCGCGCCGAGGCGTCCTGGCGCAGCAGCAGGTGCAGGCGTTCGTACTCGGGCTGCAGCGCCGCCACCGCCTGCGGGTTGCGCAGCCAGTGCAGCAGCGCGGCGGCCAGCGCATCGGGGGTGCAGGCGTCCTGCATCAGTTCCGGTGCCAGGTCGTGGCCGGCCAGGATGTTGGGCAGGGCGTAGCGGTCGACCTTCAGCAGGCCCAACGCCTTGACGATGCGGTAGGTCAGCGGAGCGACCTTGTAGCCGACCACCATCGGCCGCTTCACCAGCATGGCTTCCAGGGTCGCGGTGCCGGAGGCCAGCAGCACCGCGTCGGCGGCGAGCAGCGCGGTGCGCGCGTGGCCGTCCAGCACCTGGGTGGCGGTCGGCGGCAAGGCCGAACGCGCGAGTTGCGCTTCGATCAGCGCCTTGCACGCGGCATTGGCGGCCGGCACCAGCACGCGCGCGTCCGGAAGCTGTTGCAGCACCTGCGCGGCGGCGGCGAAGAAGGTGTCGCCGAGCTTGCCGATCTCGCCCAGGCGGCTGCCCGGCAACACCGCCAGCACCGGCACGTCGGCGCCCACGCCCAGCGAAGCGCGCGCCGCGCCGCGGTCTTCGTGCAGCGCGATCGCATCGGCCATGGGGTGGCCGACGAAGCGCGCGTCCACGCCGTGCCTGGCGTAGATCGGCGGCTCCATCGGGAACAGGCACAGCACCCGGTCGGCGCTGGCGCCAATCTTGGCCGCGCGCTGCTCGCGCCAGGCCCACACCGACGGGCTGACGTAATGCACGGTGCGCAGCCCGCGCTGTTTCAGCCAGCGCTCCACGCCGAGATTGAAATCGGGCGCGTCGATGCCGACGAACACGTCCGGGCGCCAGGCCAGCAGCCGCTCGCGCAGCGCGCGGCGCAGCTTCAGCAGGCGCGGCAGGTGCCGCAGCACTTCCAGCAGACCCATCACCGCCAGCTCGCTGGCGTCGAACCAGGTCCGGCACCCGGCCTGGCGCATCGCCTGGCCCCCGACCCCGGCGAACTCCGCGTCGGGATAGCGCGCGCGCAACGCCTCGATCAGCCCCGCGCCCAGCAGGTCGCCGGAGGCCTCGCCGGCGACGAGGGCGATGCGCAGCGGTGTTGCGCGGGGATTGGGGATTGGGGATTGGGGATTCGCAACAGCGGACGCGGCGCTATCGGCACCGGCAATGCTGCCGTTGCCAATCCCGAATCCCGAATCCCGAATCCCGGCCGTCATCGCAACAACGGCCGCTCGCTGGACTCGATGAACTCCAGCATCGCGCGCACGTCCTCGCTGCCTTCGGCCAGCACCGCCAACTGGTGCTTGGCCTCGGCCAGCGGCAGGCCGGCCACGTACAGCGCGCGGTAGGCGCGCTTGATCGCGGCCACGCGTTCGGGATCGAAGCCGCGGCGCTTCAGCCCTTCGCTGTTGATGCCGCGCGGGCGCCCCAGCGAATTGCCCCCGACCATGGTGAACGGCGGCACGTCGCCGTTGATCAGCGCGCCCATGCCGAGGAAGGCGTGATCGCCGATGCGGCAGAACTGATGCGCGCCGGCGAAGCCGCTGATGATCACGTGGTCGCCCACTTCCACGTGCCCGGCCAGGGTGGTGTTGTTGGAGAACACGCAGTGGTTGCCGACGATGCAGTCGTGGGCGACGTGGGTGTAGGCCAGGAACCAGTTGTCGCTGCCGATGCGGGTGATGCCGCCGCCGCTGCCGGTGCCGCGGCTGACGGTGACGAACTCGCGGATCACGTTGCGGTCGCCGATCACCAGTTCGGTGCGCTCGCCGGCGAACTTCTTGTCCTGCGGGTCGCCGCCCAGCGCGACGTGGCCGACCAGGCGGTTGTCGCGGCCCAGCCGGGTCGGGCCGACGATGCTGCAATGCGAGCCGATCTCGCAGCCTTCGCCGATCTCCACCTCGGCGCCGATCACGGTGAAGGCGCCGACGCGCACGTCGGCGGCGAGTGTCGCGCCGGGATCGATGACCGCGGAGGGGTGAATCAGGGGAGCGTTGGCGTTCATTGCAGGTCTCCTGCCAGGGTCATTCGCGGGTGCCGGCGCACAGCACTTCGGCGCAGGCCACGACCTTGCCGTTGACCTTGGCCTCGCCGTAGTACACCGCCATGTTGCGGATCACCCGCTTGATTTCCACATGCAGCTCCAGCACGTCGCCGGGCACCACCTGGCTGTTGAAGCGGGCGTTGTCGACCTTGACCATGTAGAACAGCTTGGACTGCGCGTCGCGGCCCATCGCCAACTGGGTCAGGATGCCGCCGGCCTGCGCCAGCGCCTCGATGATCAGCACGCCGGGCATGATCGGCTGGCCGGGGAAATGACCCTGGAAATACGGCTCGTTGATGCTGACGTTCTTGTGCGCGACGATCCGGCGGTTCTCGAAATCCAGCGAGACCACCTTGTCCACCAGCAGGAACGGGTAGCGATGCGGAAGCAGTGCGCGGATCTGGTTGATGTCCGGCAGGGTGGCGTCCGGCAGGGGCTGATCGTGGCTCATTCCTTCTCCTTGCTGACAGACAGGATGCGACGGGCCAGGGCATCGAGCTGTTTGAAGCGCGCGGCGTTCTTGCGCCACGTGCGGTTGTCGGTCAATGGGGTGCCGGACGAGTACTCGCCCGGCTCGTGGATGGAGTTGCGTACGACCGACTTGCCGGTGACCACGACCTTGTCGCAGATCTCCAGGTGGCCGACCACGCCGACCGCGCCGCCGAGCATCACGTAACGGCCGATCTTGGCGCTGCCGGCGATGCCGGTGCAGCCGGCGATGGCGCTGTGCGCGCCGATGTGCACGTTGTGCGCGACCTGCACCAGGTTGTCCAGGCGCACGTCTTCTTCGAGGGTGGTGTCTTCCAGCGCACCGCGATCCACGCAGGTGTTGGCGCCGATCTCGCAATCGTCGCCGATGCGGACGCCGCCCAGCTGCGGCACCTTGATCCAGCGACCGGCGTCCATCGCCAGGCCGAAACCATCGGCGCCGAGCACCGCACCGGGATGCACGCGCACGCGCTGGCCCAGGCGCACCCGGGTGACCAGGGTGACGCGGGCGATCAGTTCGCTGCCGGCGCCGACCTGGCAGTCCTCGCCGATCACGCAGCCGGGGCCGATCACGCAGCCCTCGCCGATCACGCTGCGTGCGCCGATGCTGACGAACGCGCCGATGTGCGCGCTGGCCGCGACCTGCGCACTGGGATCGATGCTGGCGCTGGGATGGATGCCGGGCGGCCGCAGCGGCGCCACGTCGAACAGCGCGGCGATCTTGGCGAAGGCAACATACGGGTCGCGCGCGATCAGCGCGGTGCCCGGCGCGGCCTCGGCGTCGTCGGCGCGCAGCACCACGATCGCCGCGGTGCTGTCGGCCAGTTGCGCGCGGTAGCGGGGATTGGCCAGGAAGCTGAGCTGTCCCGGGCCGGCTTGCGCCAGCGTGGCCACGCCATGCACCGCGACGCTGCCGTCGCCATGCACCTGCAGGCCGAAACGCTCGGCGATCTCGTCAGCGGTATAGGTCGAAGTATTCACCGGGAGATTCTACCGTGTGCCACCAGCACGGTCATACGTACGGCCGCGTAGGGCGCGGCGAACCTTACCCAAGCTTGGCTATGAGAAGGTGGCGATCAACTGGCTGGAGCAAACAACTGGCTGGAGCAAAGCCCCCTTTAGTAAAGGGGGCGCGCCGACAGGCGCGGGGATTTGGAAAGCCAAGCCCCGGCAGGTTTTCGCGCAGCGAAAACCTGGCTGCCAGGGGGAAACCCTGGCAGCGGGCGGGCAGTTCTTTAGAACTGCCCACCGAACGTAAACTGGAGACGCTCGATCTCGTCGTTGTCTTCCTTCTTCAGCGGAATCGCATAGCTGATCGAGATCGGGCCGACAGGTGCGCGCCAAAGCAGTGCGATACCCGTCGAGGCGCGCAGTTCGTTGGTCTTGAAATTGTCCACGCCGTTGAACACGTTGCCGAAATCGACGAATGCCGAAATGCGCGCCGAGGGGCTGTCGAACAGCTTCGGGAAGTACATCTCGAAGGAGCCGACGGTCTTGAACGAGCCACCCAGCGGCTGGCCGCGACTATAGGAAGCAGTGGCCTCCGAGCGCGGGCCGAGGGTGTTGTCCTCGAAGCCGCGCACCGAGTTGGTGCCGCCGGCGTAGAAGTTCTCGTAGAACGGCAGGCCCGACGCCGTCACGCGGCGGACCAGGTTGGTGCCGTCGCAGGCCTGCGCCGTATACACCGGCGTGCCGGAGCTGTTGGTGGTGGTGGTGCCGCAGATATCGCGCGACACGTCGCTGCCGTAGCTGTCGCCGTAGCCGAATTCCGCACGCGTATTCAGCACCAGCGACGAGGACAGCGGCCAGTACTTGGAAATCTGGTAGTTGAGCTTCCAGTACTCCACGGTCGAGCCGGGCAGGGTGGCTTCCAGACCCACGCGCTGGTACATGCCGCGGGTCGGCATGAAGTATTGGTCGCGGGTGTCGCGGGCCCAGCCCAGTTCGCTGCGCCAGGCGTGGAAGGTCTTGGTCCCCATCGCATCGATGTAGTTGATGATCGCCTGCGGGGTATAGCCGGGGTAGGTGGTGATCTGGTTGCTGTCGATGCCGAACATCAGCGAGACGCTGTCGGTCTCGGTGATCGGCACGCCGAAGATCACCTGCGCCGCGCCGTTGGTGCTGTTGTACTGCGCGGTGCCGAAGTCGGAGTAGTCCAGCTTGCGCCACGACAGGTTGTAGCCCAGCGACACGCCGTCGTCGGTGAAGAACGGGTTGGTGTAGGAGAACGCGTAGCGCTCCTGGTAGCTGCTGCGCGAGGCGTCCACGGCGACGCGGTTGCCGCCGCCGAGGAAGTTGTTCTGCGACAGCTGCACCGAGGTGGTGACGCCGTAGGTCTGCGAGTAGCCCAGGCCGAAGGTGAAGCTGCCCGAGGTGGTCTCCTTGACGTTGTAGACCACGTCGACCTTGTCGTTGCTGCCCGGCACCGGCGGCGTTTCCACGTCCACCGACTCGAAGTAGCCCAGGCGCTGCAGGCGGATCTTGGAGCGGTCGATCGCTGCCTGCGAGTACCAGGTGTCCTCGAACTGGCGCATTTCGCGGCGCAGCACTTCGTCGGAGGTGCGGGTGTTGCCGCGGAACACGATGCGCCGCACCGACACGCGCGGGCCCGGGGTCACCTGCAGGTTCACCGCCACCGTGCGCTTCTCGCGGTCGGTGGTCGGGATCGGGGTGACCTTGGCGAAGGCGTAGCCGATGTTGCTCAGGGTGTTGGTGATCGCGTCGGAGCTGTATTCCAGCAGCGCGCGCGAGAAGGTGTCGCCGGCCTTGGGGATCACCAGCTTCTCGATCTCTTCCTGCGGCAGGATGGTGTCGCCGGTGACCTTGATGTCGGAGATCTTGTACTGCTCGCCTTCGGTGATGCCGGCGGTCAGGTACATGTCGCGCTTGTCGGGGCTGATCGCCACCTGGGTGGAGTCGACGCTGAAGTCGACGTAGCCGCGGTCCAGGTACCAGGAGTTGAGCTTCTCCAGGTCGCCGGAGAGCTTTTCCTTGGAGTACTGATCGTCGCGGCGGTACCAGGACAGCCAGTTGTGCTCGCGCGACTCCCAGTTCTCCAGGATGTCCTTGTTGAGGAACTTCTCGGTGCCGATCAGGTTGACGTGGCGGATCTTGGCCGCCTTGCCTTCCTTGATCGCGATGGCCACGTCGACGCGGTTGCGGTCCAGCGGACTCACCGTCGGGGTGATCTCGACGTTGTACTTGCCGCGGTTGTTGTACTGGCGGGTCAGCTCCTGGGTCACCCGGTCCAGGCTCAGCCGGTCGAAGGTGCCGCCCTCGCTGAGGCCGATGTCGGACAGGCCCTTGAGCAGTTCCTCGCTCTTGATGTCCTTGTTGCCGGTGACGGTCAGCTTGTTGATCGCCGGACGTTCCTTGACCGTGACCACCAGGATGTTGCCCTGGCGGTCGACGCGCACGTTCTCGAAGAAGCCGGTGCGGTACAGCGCACGGATCGCCTCGGCGACCTTGGCCTCGTCCACGGTGTCGCCGCGCTCTACCGGCAGGTAGGTGAACACGGTGCCGGACGAAATGCGTTGCAGCCCGTCGACGCGGATGTCGCTGGCGGTGAAGGGCTCCGCTACCTGGGCCAGGGCCGGCAGGCTGAGGCTGGCGGCGAGGGCGAGGGCAAGCAGGCGGCGAGTGGGAAATCTCGTCATGTCACGTCCGGTAGAGGTCGATATCGTTGTTGCATGGGCGCCGGCGCAAGACGACAGCGGGTCGAGTGGATCGGCGCGGGTCATCGCAGGGCCTGCCCGAAGAGGTCGTTGTAGAACGCCAACCCCATCAGTCCTGCCAGCAACGTCAGGCCCACGAACTGCCCCGCCGCCATGGCGCGCTCGCTCAGCGGGCTGCCCTTGACCAACTCGATAAGGTAATACAGCAAGTGCCCGCCGTCCAAGATCGGGATCGGCAGCAGGTTCATGATCGCCAGGCTCAGCGACAGCAGCGCCAGGAAATTCAGGAATCCGTCCGGCCCTTCCTTGGCCGAGATGTTGGCGACCTTGGCGATGGTGATCGGGCCGGACACGTTCTTCAGCGAGGCGTCGCCGGTCAGCATGCGGCGCAGGATGCCCAGGGTGTCGCCGGCCAGCCGGCCGGTCTCGCCGAAGGCCATCGGGATCGCCGCCAGCGGGCCGTAGCGCAGGGTGGCGTCGTAGGCCGGCCGGCGCTGCTCGCCGATGCCGACGCCCAATTGCCAGGTCGGCGTGCCCTTGCCGGCGGTCTGCTTGAGATGGACTTCCAGCGCCAGCCGCTCGCCGTTGCGCTCGACCTCGATCAGGCCGTTGCCGCCCTCGCGGCCCAGCGCCTGCACCCGCGGCGCGACCTGGTCGGCGCTGGTGATCGGGCTGCCGTCCACCGCCAGCACGCGGTCGCCCGGGCGCAGCACGCCGTCGGCGGCCGAGCCGGGGTCGACGTTGGCGATGACCGCCGGCTGCAGGGTGAAGCGCCAGGTCAGGCCGGCCAGCGCCGGCACCTGCCGCTCGTCGAAACCGACCGGGAGCTGCGACAGGCGCAGGGTCCGGGTATGGTTGGTGCCGTCCTGCGCGTCCTCGGTCTGCACCGGCACGTCCTCGCGGTCCATGGCGGCGACGGTCAACTGCATGGCGGCCTCGCTCCAGGTCGCGACGTCGCGGTCGCCGACGCGGACGATGCGCTCGCCGGCCTGGAACCCGGCCTGCTGCGCCAGGCCCTCGGCGCGGCCGACGATGGGCGCGTAGTCCTGCTTGCCGATGACGAACATCGCCCAAAGGAACGCCACGCACAGGATCAGGTTGGCGATGGGGCCGGCGGCGACGATGGCGATGCGCTGCCACACGCTCTTGTTGTTGAAGGCTTGCGCGCGCTCGGCCGGGTCGACCTCGGCCTCGCGTTCGTCGAGCATCTTCACGTAGCCGCCGAGTGGGATCGCGGCGATCGCGAACTCGGTGCCGTGGCGGTCGTAGCGCGACCACAGCGGCTTGCCGAAGCCCACCGAGAAGCGCAGCACCTTGACCCCGCAGCGGCGGGCTACCCAGAAATGTCCGAACTCGTGGAACGTCACCAGGATGCCCAGGCTGACCAGCATCCACCAGATGGAGCCAACGAAATTACCCATGCGCGTGGCTCATGGCGGCGTGGGCATCAAGCATGGGCGAAGTGGCGGGCAATGGCGAGTTCGGTGATCTTGCGCGAGTGCGCATCCGCCGCCAGCAATGCGTCCAGGGAATCGGCCGCGACCGCAGGCAGCTCGGTCAGGGCGTTCTCGACCAGCGCAGGAATCGATAGGAAACCGATTCGGCCCTGAAGAAAGGCTGAAACAGCCACTTCGTTGGCCGCATTCAGGATCGCCGGGGCGCTGCCGCCGGCCTGCATCGCGCGCCAGGCCAGGGCCAGGCAGGGAAAGGCGTCCAGATCCGGTGCCTCGAAATCCAGGCGGCCCTGCGCCAGCAGGTCCAGCCCGGCGACCCCGGAGGCGATGCGCTCCGGCCAGCCCAGGCCCACCGCCAGGGTGGTGCGCATGTCCGGCAGGCCCATCTGCGCCAGGGTCGAACCGTCGATGAACTCGACCAGCGAGTGCACCAGGCTCTGCGGGTGCACCAGCACCTCGATGCGCTCGGGCGCCAGCGCGAACAGGTGGTGGGCCTCGATCACTTCCAGGCCCTTGTTCATCAACGTCGCCGAATCGACCGAGATCTTCGGTCCCATCGACCACTTCGGGTGCGCCACGGCCTGCGCCGGGGTCACCGCCTGCAGGCGTGCGCGGTCCCAGCCGCGGAACGGGCCGCCAGAGGCGGTCAGCAGCACCCGCCGCACCTCGGTGCCGGTCTGGCGCGAGCGCAGGCACTGGAAGATGGCGTTGTGCTCGCTGTCGATCGGGATGATCTCGGCACCGGCGGCCGCGGCCGCCGCGGTGACCAGTTCGCCGGCCAGCACCAGCGCTTCCTTGTTGGCCAGCAGCAGGCGCTTGCCGGCGCGGGCGGCCGCCAGGGTCGAGGCCAGGCCGGCGGCGCCGACGATCGCGGCGACCACGCTGTCGCAGGCGTCGCTGGCCACCAGTTGGTCCAGTGCGGCGTCGCCGGCATGCGCCTGGGTCGACAGCCCGGCCGCGTGCAGGCCGTCGCGCAGTGCCGGGTACAGCGCCTGATCGGCGATCACCGCATGCGCGGGGCGGTGCGTGGCGCACAGCGCCAGCAGCGCGTCGACGTTGCGCCCGGCCGCCAGTACGCCGGCGCGCAAGCGCTGCGGATGGCGCGCGATCACGTCCAGCGCCGAGGCGCCGATCGAGCCGGTGGCGCCGAGCACGGCGATGGTGCGGACCGCCGGGTCCTTGCTGTGTTGCGTGTTCACTGGCCTCAGAACCCGAAGATGTCCTTGCCCAGCGCGAAGATCGGCAGCGCCGCCAGCACGCCGTCGATCCGGTCCAGCACGCCGCCGTGGCCGGGAATCACGTTGCCCGAGTCCTTGGCGCCGACATGGCGCTTGAGCAGGCTCTCGAACAGGTCGCCGACCACCGAGGCCAGCACGCTGACCGCGGCCACGATCAGCAGCCCGGGCAGGTGCGGCAGGGTCACCCCGGCCAGCCAGCCGAAGCCGGCGGCCACGATCAGGCCGGCCAGCAGGCCGCCGATGAGGCCTTCCACGGTCTTGTTGGGGCTGATCCGCGGCGCCAGCTTGTGCTTGCCGAACTGGCGGCCGGCGAAATAGGCGCCGGAATCGGCGGCCCACACCGTCGCCAGGGCGGTCAGCAGCCAGCGGTGGCCGTTCGGCTCGCTGGCGTGGATCAGGCCCAGCGCGGCCCAGGCCGGCACGATCGCCAGGGTGCCGGCGGCGAGCTTGAACACCCGCGCGTAGGTGGCGTGGTCGGAGCCGAAGCGGTAGAAGCCCAGCCACAGCAGCGCCACGCACCACCAGCCGGCGCCGATCAGGGTGGTCAGCTGGAACAGCACCAGCGAGCCGGCCGAGGCCCACACCAGCAGCACCATCAGCAGCAAGTTGAGCATCAGCAGGATGGTGCGCGGCAAGGTGTCGTCGACCTCGGCCAGCTTCAGCCATTCCCACAGGCCGATCAGGAAGATCAAGGCGGCCAGCGCGACCAGCCACTGGGTCGGCAGCAGCAGGATGGCGCAGATGGCCAGCGGGGCCATGATCAGCGCGGCGATGACGCGGGTACGGGTCATGCGGAAACGTTCTCCGTCGCCGCTTCGGCGACCTGCGCGCTGGTGAGGCCGAAACGCCGCTCGCGGCGGGCGTAGTCGTCCAGGGCTTGTTGCAGCACCTCGGGGCCGAACTCGGGCCAGAGGGTCTCGGTGAACCACAGTTCGGTATAGGCCAGCTGCCACAGCAGGAAGTTGCTGATGCGCAGGTCGCCGCCGGTGCGGATGAACAGGTCCGGCGGCGGCAGGTCGGCCAGCGCCATGCGCGCCGACAGCGCGTCCTCGTCGATCTGCTCCGGGCGCAGGCGTCCGGCGGCGACGTCCTCGGCCAGCGCGCGCGCGGCCAGGGCGATGTCCTGGCGGCCGCCGTAGCTGGCGGCGATCGACAGGTGCAGGGCCTGGTTGTCGCGGGTGCGCGCCTCGGCCTGGGCCATGCGCTCGCACAGCGACGGCGCAAAGCGCGAGCGGTCGCCGATGAAGCGCACGCGCACGCCGCGCCGCTGCAGCTCGTCGACCTCGCGGTCGAGCGCGTGCAGGAACAGCTTCATCAACGCGTCCACTTCCTCCTGCGGGCGCCCCCAGTTCTCGCTGGAAAAGGCGAACAGGGTCAGCGCGGCAATGCCGCGCTCCAGGCAGAAGTCGATGGTGCGGTTGACCGCACGCGCGCCGGCGCGGTGGCCGATCACGCGCGGCCGGCGGCGACGCTGCGCCCAGCGGCCGTTGCCATCCATGATGATGGCCAGGTGGCGGGGCAGGGACATGGGGATGGGGTCGGAAGGCATGGCCGGCAGGCGCAGGCTCAGACCGCCATCAGTTCCTGTTCCTTGCCCTTGACCACGTCGTCCACGTCCTTGATCGCCTTGTCGGTCAGCTTCTGGATGTCGTCCTCGCTGGCGCGGGCCTCGTCCTCGGTGACCTTCTTGTCCTTCAGCAGGTCCTTGACCTGCTGGTTGGCGTCGCGACGGATGTTGCGGATCGCGACCTTGGTGTCCTCGCCTTCGCCGTGCACGACCTTGGACAGCTCGCGGCGGCGCTCCTCGGTGAGCGCGGGCAGGTTGAGGCGGATGGTGGTGCCGGCGGTGTTCGGGGTCAGGCCCAGGTCCGAGGCCAGGATCGCCTTCTCGACCGCGCCGACCATCTGCTTTTCCCACGGGGTGATGGTCAGCGAGCGGGCGTCGGCGACGGCCACGCTGGCGACCTGGCTCAGCGGCATGTCCGAGCCGTAGTAGTTGACCTTCAGGTGCTCGACCAAGGCGGTCGACGCGCGGCCGGTGCGCACCTTGATGAGCGCATGACGCAGCGCGTCGATGCTCTTGGCCATGCGGGTCTGTGCGTCTTGCTTGATTTCGTTGAGCATCGCCGGTGTCCGTGCTGAATCTGAATCGGACGATTATAGCCGGGAAAGGCGTGGGGCCGGGATTGGGGATTCGGGATTGGGGATTCGCAAAAGCGGCGCTTCAGGCGCAATGAGATGCGATAACGCGCCTGCGCCCGCAATGCTGCAGCGCGCAACGCCTTCGCGAATCCCCAATCCCGAATCCCAAATCCCGGGTCGGGGCATCAGCCCCGACCTTTGACCAACGTGCCGATCTCGGCGCCGCGGAGGATCTTCAGCAGTTCGCCGGGCTGGCCCATGTTGAAGATGCGCAGCGGCAGGTCGCTGTCGCGGGCCAGGGCGAAGGCGGCGGTGTCCATCACTTCCAGGTTGCGGGCGATGACCTCGTCGTAGGTCAGGCTGTCGAAGCGCACGGCGTCGGCGTGCTTCTTCGGGTCCTTGTCGTACACGCCGTCGACCTTGGTCGCCTTCAGCAGCAGGTCGGCGCCGATCTCGATCGCGCGCAGCGCCGCGCCGGAGTCGGTGGTGAAGAAGGGGTTGCCGGTGCCGGCGGCGAAGATCGCGATGCGGCCTTTTTCCAGGTGGCGGATCGCACGGCGGCGGATGAAGTCCTCGCATACGTCGTTGATCTTGATCGCGCTCATCACCCGCACCTTGGCGCCGAGCTTTTCCAGTGCGTCCTGCATCGCCAGCGCGTTGATGACCGTGGCGAGCATGCCCATGTGGTCGCCGGTGACCCGGTCCATGCCGTTGGCGGCAAGGCCGGCGCCGCGGAAGATGTTGCCGCCGCCGATCACCAGCGCCACTTCCGCGCCGGCCTGCTGCGCCTCGATCACCTCATGGGCGAGGCGGTTGATGATCTTGGGGTCGATGCCGTAGTCCCCGTCTCCCATCAGCGCTTCGCCGGACAGTTTCAACAGGATACGGCGATAGGCGAGCTGGGACATGGCGACCTCGTTGGGGGATGACGGGCAAACCACACGATTTTAGCCGATGCGCGCCAGCGCGTCTGCGCCGGCAGCGATGCTTCAGCGTTGCGCCTCGCCGCACGAGCGCGCGGTGACGCGATTGCGACCGCCGTGCTTGGCGCTGTACAGCATGTCGTCGGCCGCCTGCAGCAGTTCCTGCGCGCTGTTGAAACGCTCGCGGCCGCCCTGGGTGGCCACGCCCGCGGAGAAGCTGATGTGCAGCGGCCCCTGCTTGGTGTCGGCCATCGGCCGCTGCGCGATCTCGGCGAGGATGCGCCGCATCACGCCCAGCGCAGCCTCTTCGCCGGTGTTGGGCAACAGCACCAGGAATTCCTCGCCGCCGAAGCGCGCCACGGTGTCGCTGGCGCGCAGCATCGGCTGCAGGTTCTGCGCGAATGCGCGCAGGACCTGGTCGCCGACCAGGTGCCCGTGCGCGTCGTTGATCTTCTTGAAATCGTCCAGGTCGATGAAGGCCACCGACAGCGGCCAGTCGTGGCGATTGGCCAGCTCGAACTGCTGCTTGAGCAAGGTGTCCAGCTGGTGTCGGTTGAACACGCCGGTGAGCGCGTCGCGGCTGGCCTGTTCGGCCAGGCGCCGTGCGTGCTGCTCGTACTCGTCGGCGCGCTGGCGCACGCGGTTGGCTTCCTGCACTTCGCGCAGGTTGCGCAGCACCATCAGTTCGCGGGCATGGCTGATGATCGCGTCGACCCGCTCCGGCTGGGCGATGCGCACATCGAAGATCGGGCTGACCGCCGGCAGCGCCTCGGCGATGTGGCCCACCACCTCGTCGAAGCGGCGGCTGTCCAGTTGCAGGTCGCGATAGGCGCACTGCATGGCGTGGGTGCGCGCGGCTTCCGGATCGTCGCCAAGCCAGATGTCGGCGATGCGGCCGGATAGCTGCACGCAGATGTCGAAGGGCTCGGTCGCGGGGCTGGTATCGCCGCCGCTGCCGATACTGCGCTGCAGGTAGGTGGGCAGCTTCCACTTGTGCGCCAGCCAGGCGCCGACCTCGGCGCGGTCGGCGCCCAGGTGCTCGCGTTCCAGCGCGCTCAGCCGCTGCGGATCGCCGGCGGCCTCGTGCAGCAGGGCGGCGTAGCGGTCGTGGCAGACGTGCAGCAGGGCCAGTGCGCCCATGTCCTGCAACAGCCCGGCCAGCATCAGCTCCTCGTGCTTGCGCAACCCCGCGGCCTGGCCGAGCAGGCGGCTGGCCAGCGCCGCCAGCACGCTGCGTCGCCACAGCCGTTCCTGCGGCTCGCCGCTGCCGCCGCGCAGGCTCTGCACCATCGAGAAGCCCAGCGCCAGGCTCAGCGCGGCGTTCAGGCCGAGCATGGTCAGCGCCTGGCCCAGGTTGTCAACGCGGCGTCGGCTGGCGTACAGCGGGGAATTGGCGATGCGCAGCATGCGCGCGCTCAGCGCCATGTCCATGGCGATGGCATCGGCGGTGGCGGCCAGATCCACGTCCGTATCCTGTGCCAGTTCGATGATACGCAAGGCCACGCCGGGCGGCGAGGGCAGGTCGCGGGAGTGGCTCAGGATCGCTTCGAGTTCAGGATGCATGCACTTCCGATACGGCATGGAATGAGAGGTGGGGGAGCGGCCTGTCCCGGCCTGTGCAGCGTACACCCGTAAAAAAAAAGCCGCGACAATGCGCGGCTCTTTTCTTCCCGGGCGCGGGATCAGGCCAGGCCGGCCTGCTTCATCACTTCGGCGGCGTAGTCTTCCACCACCTTCTCGATGCCTTCGCCCACGGCCAGGCGCTGGAAGCCGACCACGTCGGCGCCGGCGGCCTTCACCGCCTGCTCCACGGTCTGGTCGGTGTTCAGCACGTAGGGCTGGCCGTACAGGGTGACTTCGTTGACGATCTTGGCGATCTTGCCGCTGATGATCTTCTCCAGGATGTCGGCCGGCTTGGCCTTGTCCTTCTCCGACATCTTGGCCAGCTCGATTTCCTTTTCCTTGGCCACGAACTCGGCCGGGACGTCGGACGCCTTGATGTGCGGCGGGTTCATCGCCGCGATGTGCATGGCGATGCCGCGGGCCAGGTCGGCGTCGCCGCCCTTGACCTCGACCAGCACGCCGATGCGGCCGCCGTGCACGTAGGCGGCGACGTTGTTGGCGCTGTCGATGCGCACCAGGCGGCGCACCTGCACGTTCTCGCCGACCTTGGCGATGACCGCGGCACGGGCTTCCTCGACGGTCTCGCCGCTGGGCAGCTTGGCGCTCTTCAGCGCTTCCACGTCGGCGGCGCCGGAGGCCAGGGCGGCCTGGACGACGGCGTCGGTGAAGGCCAGGAAGTTGTTGTCCTTGGCGACGAAGTCGGTCTCGGAGTTGATTTCGACCAGGACTGCCTTGCCGCCGTCCTGGGCCATCGCGATGCGGCCTTCGGCGGCGACGCGGTCGGCCTTCTTGTCGGCCTTGGCCAGGCCCGACTTGCGCAGCCACTCGGCGGCGTTGTCGATGTTGCCGGCGTTCTCGGTGAGCGCCTTCTTGCACTCCATCATGCCGGCGCCGGTGCGCTCGCGCAGTTCCTTGACCAGGGAAGCAGTGATTTCCACGGGATGTCCTCACGAAAGGTGGGAAAAGGCCGGCTTGCGGCCGGCCGGTAGATCTGGGAAGCGGGCGCCGCGGGCGGCGCTCGCGAAGCCGGGCGCGCCGAACGCGCCGGGCGGCGGCTGCGCATGATCGCGCAGCCGCATGGCGCGCCGGTTACTCGGCGGCGGGAGCGGTCTCTTCGGCCTTCTTGCCGTTCTTGCGCGGGCCGCGGCCCTTGTCGTCGCCGCCCTCGGCGAACTCTTCCTCGCGCACGCTGGCGGCGTTCGGCGCAGCGGCCTTGCCTTCCAGCACGGCGTCGGCGGCGGCACGGGCGTACAGCTGCACGGCGCGGATGGCGTCGTCGTTGCCCGGGATGGCGTAGTCCACCAGGTCCGGGTTGTAGTTGGTGTCGACCACCGCGATCACCGGGATGCCGAGCTTCTTGGCTTCCTTGATGGCGATGTCTTCATGGCCGATGTCGATGACGAACAGCGCGTCGGGCAGGCGGGTCATTTCCTTGATGCCGCCCAGCGAGGCTTCCAGCTTGTCGCGCTCGCGGCGCAGGGTCAGCACTTCGTGCTTGACCAGCTTGTCGAAGGTGCCGTCGGTTTCGGCCGCTTCCAGCTCCTTCAGGCGCGCCACCGACTGCTTGACGGTGCGGAAGTTGGTCAGCGTGCCGCCCAGCCAGCGCTGGGTCATGAACGGCTGGCCGCAACGCTCGGCTTCTTCCTTCACCGCGTCGCGGGCGCTGCGCTTGGTGCCCAGGAACAGGATGGTGCCGCGCTTCTGCGCGACGCTGGAGATGAAGTTCATCGCGTCGTTGAACAGCGGAACCGTCTTCTCGAGGTTGATGATGTGGATCTTGCCGCGCGCGCCGAAGATGTACGGCGCCATCTTGGGGTTCCAGTAGCGGGTCTGGTGGCCGAAGTGGACGCCGGCTTCCAGCATCTGACGCATGGTGACCTGGGGCATTGCAGTGACTCCTGATGGGGAACCGGCCGTGCGCGGGCAGGAATGGGTGAAGCGCGCGCATGACGGCGGCCTTGCGGGCCGCACGACGATTCCGGGGTTGGGCCTCCCTGCCGCCTCCGTGGCCGAACTCCTTGCGGAGCACCCCGACACGGGCGATGGCGGCAGGTGTGAATTCGCCGGTGCGTCCGGCGTGGACGGTCCATCGGCCCATGACGGGCACGACGAAGCCGCGCACTATACCTGGCGGGGGCCGCTGGCGCAATGTGCCGGGCGGTTCACTCGGCGGGCAGGGCCTGCAGCGGCGCCTCGTCGTCGAGCCTGGCGGCGAAGTGGCCGCCAGGCGCGGTCGCGGCGGCCGGCAGCGGCCAGCGCTTGTAGGCGCCGGCCAGGACGTAGCCGGCGAGGCTGGGGAACAGGGGCAGGGTGCGGCCGTCGGCGCCGACGAAGCTCAGGTCGCTGAGCCGGGCATGGGCGCTGCCGCGGTTGTGCACGACCAGCTCCGGCCCGCGCGCGCCGGCCACCAGGTGGGCGCTCAGGCGCGGCGCGGCTGCCGGGTCCGCCGCGCTCAGGAACACCGGGGTGGAATAGCGCAGCAGCAAGGGCGGGGGTTGGGTGGCGGGCGCCGGTGCGGCCGGGTCGGCTGGGGCGGGGCGTTCCTCCAGCACCAGGCGGTAGGCGCCTTCGTCGGCGCTGGCGGGTCCGGGACGCACCAGCCGCAGCAGTTGCCGCCCCTGCGCCGGGATGTCGATCGATTGCGGGCTGGTGCGGACCTCGTCGGTGCTCTCCAGGTCGTCGATCCCGTCGGTCTGCCGCCACCGGTACACCTTCACCTGGGCCTGCCAGGGGCGGTCCTGGGTGTTGCTCAACCAGATCTCGGTGCTGGTCTCGCCAGGAGCCAGTTGCACCAGGGTCGGGCTGATCCGCACCCCGGCCGCGTCGGCACTGCCGGCAAGCGCCAGCAGCAGCGCCGGCAGCAGGCGCGCACGCATGCGGCGGGCACCGCCCACTAGAACGCGACCGTGGCGTAGCGCGCCGGGATGCGCGGCGTGGCGCCCGCCGCGGGCACGCTCAAGGCCAGGGCGGTGGCGGCGTCGGGCGCGGGCATGCCGTCGATGCTGACTTGGTAGGCCAGCGGGCGGTTGCAGGCGACCGTCGGCAGCGCCCCGGGCTGCGGGCGCGCCGCGGCGCCGATTTCGCAACTGCGCTCGATGCGGATGCCGATCCGCAGCATGGCGCCGCCGCTGCCGGCCCCCGGCTGCGCCGCCGCGTCGACGCCGGCCACGCACAGGCTCGCCAACAGCAGCGGTCGTAGAAACGGCAGGCGCATCGATCGGCACTCCGGAGTAGACACAACCGATAACGGCTCCCATCCCGGCAACTTGACCGGCACCGCGGCGCCGTTCAGGCCTCAGTAGGTGACGGTGACCTTGACCACGTCGCTGTAGCTGCCCGGGACGGGGGTCTGCCGCGCGGGAACCTGCCCGTACAGGGTCAGCGACTGGGCGCTGCCGGTCCCGGTGCCGGTCTGGGTATCGGTATTCAGGGTGCTGCCCCAGCGCTGGGTGCGCGCGGCGTCGCGATACAGCTCGTAGGTCAGGTACTGGCCGCTGGCGCTGCGCATGCGCCGCACGTTGCCGCTGGCGTTCTGGCCGTTGTCCAGGCTCACCTGCCAGGCGGTGCGGGCGCGGCAGTTCATGCTGAGCGTGGTGGTGTAGTTCAGCGCATTGTCGATCAGGCCCGATTGGGTGCCGAAATCCAGGTCGGCGATGCTGGCGATGGTGCAGGTCGGCGCGGCGGTGGCGCTGGCCACGAACGGGAACTGCACCGAGGTGCCGCCGCCTTTGCCGCCGGTGGTGCAGGAGGTGGGAATCACCGCGGGGTTGCCGACCAACGGCTCGTCGTAGCGGTACTGCAGGTTGGTGTACACGCCGCTGAAACTGTTCTGGTAGGTCCCGGTGGCGATGCCGCTCTGCAGCGGGACGCGCGCATAGATGGTGTAGGTGGCGGTGCCGGTGCCGCCGGTCGCCAGCGACGAATAGGTCAGGTCCACCTGCAGTGGGGTGGAGCCGCTCAGGGCGCTGCCCCAGATCAGGCTGCGCGCGCTGTCGCGGTAGAGCTGGAATCCCAGGATGTCGTTGAGCGGGTTGAGCATGCGCCGCGGGGTGATGCCGAAGCCGGCGCCCTGCGCGCCCTCGCCGATGTTCAGGCACATGCGCACGTAGATCGTGCCCAGCACGCTGATCGCGCCGGTCTGGCAGGTCACCAGGATCTGCGCGGTGGTGTCGGTGGCGGCGGTGTCGGAGAGGGTGCCGAAGCTCGCCGCCGTCGCCTGCGCGGTACAGGTGGTGGTGGCCGCGGCGCGCTGCGGCAGCAGCGCCACGGCCGCCAGCAGCAGCGCCGTCAGCGCCATCGGCCAGGCACGCGCGCTCATGGCGCCGTCTCCGGCACGCAGCGCAGCGGGCCCAGCCGGGTGGGCGGTGCCTGCGCCGGGCGCTCGATCCGCAACCGGCAACGGCTTCCTTGCATGTCCACCTCCAGGTCGTTGCGGCCGGGCGCGAGCCCTTCCACATAGGCCTGGCCATCGTAGCCCACCACCGTGTCGACGCCCGCGCCGCGCACCCGGCTGCCGACCGGCAGCGGGAGGTCGGCGGCATCGTGCAATTGCACCAGCACGCCGTCGCTGCGGCGGATCGGGAACGCCACCACCACCCCGGTGCGGTCGCGCGGCACCACGATCTGGTCGACCTGCTCGGGCCGCAGTTCCGCCGGCAGGCGCATCGGATCGATCGACAGGCGGTTGTGCTGCCAGGCCAGCAGTGGCGTGACCAGCAGGAAGCCGCGCGCGTCGGTGCGGCCGATCGGCCGGTTCTCCAGCAGTACCGGCACGTCGGCGACGCCGCCGGTGGAGACCAGGGCGAAGGCCTGGTCGAGATCGCGGCCGCGGAACCAGCCGCCGCCGATCCAGGCCAGGCCGCCCGAGGCTTCGGCATAGCCGTAGGTCTGGCCGCCGGCGCTGGCGATGCCACCGGCATAACGGGCGCTGGCGCTGCGCCAACTGGCTTCGGCCAGCCCGCCACCACCGTCCTGCCCGCCGCGCGCCTGCAGGCGCCAGCCGCTGCCGCCGTCGGCGGCGGCCGCCTGGCTGAGGTCCGCCGTCGCATTGGTGCGCGCGCCGATGCGCTGCATGGCCACGCCCGCCTGGCGGCGGCCGTCCAGGGCGATCGACCAGCCCAGGTACACACTGCGGTCGCTGGCCTGGTCCAGGTTCTGGTTGATGCTCAGGTTCAGCGACGATTGCCGCGGCAGGGCGCGGGTCCAGAACAGGCTGGCATAGCGCTGGTCGCCGCTGTCGGGGTAGGCCAGGCGCACATAGCTCAGGGCGATGTTGCCGACGCCGTTCCAGGTGCTGCCGAACAGGGCGCGCTCGCTGACCCGCGGCGGCGCGGCGCCGTAGCGCGCGGCCACATCGCGGTAGCCGGCCTGCGCGCGCTGGGTGTCCATCGCCAGGTTGAAGCGGCCGTTGTTCCAGCGGTAGCTCAGCGCGTACTGCAGGCCGTGCTGGCCGGCAGCGCCGCCGTGCGCCAGCGAGGCGCCGAACACGCCGGCACGCGGCAGCAGCCACAGGCCGCCGACCCCGGCGTTGCGCACGCCGGCCCCGGCCTCGGCGTGCGCCTCGGCCGTGAAGCGCGGGCCGAGGCCGCGCCGCCAGCTGGCGCTGCCGACGGTGTCGCCGGCATAGGCGAAATCGGCGACGCCGTACTCCTCGCGCACCCGGCCCAGCGCCAGCGACCAGTCGGTCAGCCCGCTGGCCAGCAAGTCCTGGGTCGCATAGAACGGAAACGCCAGCGAGCGGGTGCGGCCGTAGGCGTCGGTGATCACCACCTGGGCATTGCCGGCGCCGTCCACGCCCGGCGCCGCGGATAGCTGGAACGGCCCGGCCGGCAACTGCGCGCCGTACTGGCGGATGCCGTTGACGTACAGGTCCACGCTGGACGGCACGGCGACCTCGCCGAGGAATTCCGGCAAGGGGGTGATCGCGCGATACGGCTGCAGGCCGAAGTCGCTGCCCACCCGCACGCCGCCCAGGCGCACGGTGCGGCTCCAACTGGTGCTGCTGCTGAAGGTGTCGCCCAGCACCACGCTGGTCATGCGCTCGGGCAGCGACCACTGCCATTGCGTGTCCAGGCGGATCGCCTGGGCGCGCCAGTCGCGTTGCGGCTCGCGGTACAGGCGGCCGACGAAGGACTGCCGCAGCAGGCCCGGACCCAGGCCGAACGCGCGCAGTTCGCCGCTGGCGGTGAGATTGCTGGCGCCGCCCTGGCGGCTGGCGTAGAGGTCGTAGTCGAGCAGGGCGCCTGGGGAACTGGTCGCCGGCAGCGACGGCACGCCGCCGCGCGCGTCGATCCGGGTGGTGGCGACGTCCAGCAGCGCCACCGGTGCGTCGATCTCCAACGTCTGCAGGTTGGCGTCGTAGCGGAAGCGCACGCCGTCCAGGTCGCCCAGGGCGATCGCCGCGCTGGCGTCGTCGCCGTCCACGCGCAGGCCGAGCTGGCGCAGCGTGGCGGCGCTGGCGCGCAGTTGCTCGCCGTCGCGCTGGAACTGGAACAGGCCGGGCTGGCGGGTCTGGTTCAGAGTAACCTCCAGGTACAGGGTCTCCTGCGCCGGTGCCGCGGCCTGGGGCTGGGGCAGGACCTGCGGCTGGGCGACGGCGAGCGCGGCAGTGCCGACCCACAGCGCCAGCAGCAGTTCAGGGTGCCGCGGTGTCCACGACCAGCGACTGCGCGTGCGGCTCGCCATTGATCCTTGCCTCGAACGTTCCCTGTGTCTGCGCCAGCGCCGCCGGCAGCGGCCAGCGCTTGCGCTGGCCCGGCAGCACGTAGCCGGCCAGGCCTTCGGCGATCGCGGTGCGCCGGCCGTCGCCGGCGACGAACTGCAGGTCCACCAGTTGCGCGTGGCCGTTGCCCTGGTTGGCCACTTCCAGCGCCTCCGCGGCGCCGTCGCGGACCAGCCGCGCGCGCAGCGTCGGCGCGGTGGCGACGGCCGGCTGCAGGAATACCGGCACCGAATAGCGCAGCACGAACTGCAACCCGGCGCTGGCGCCGCTGGCCGGATCCTGGCCGGGCAATTCGTCGACGAGGATGCGGTAGGCGTCCTCGTGCGCGCCGGGCGCGGGGTCCAGGCGGATCACCCGCACCAGTTGCCGCGCGTGCGGCGCCAACTCCAGCATCGGCGGGCTGAGCGCGATGCGGTCGCTGGGGTCGAGCACATCCTCGCCGTCGCGCTGCTGCCAGCGGAACACGCGCACCTGCGCGCGCAGCGGTACGTCGCCGCTGTTGCTCAGCCACAGGCCCTGCGCGGTCTCCTCGGCACGCAGCGATACCGAGGTCGGCGCCACCTGCAGACTCGCGGCGACAGCCGCGCCGGCCGCCGCCAGCCACAGCGCGGCGAGCGCCGCCAGGCGCAGGAAGGAAGGCAGTCGCGAACGCATGCAGGCGGCTCCGGTTACCAGGTGACGGTGGCGGTGACCACGTCGCTGTATGAACCGGCAGGGTAGTTGGTGCTGGCGACCTGGCCGTAGACGGTGATCGGTTGCACTGCACCATTGCCGGTGCCGGCCTGGGTGTCGGTGCCGATGGTCGAGCCCCAGTTCTGCGTGCGCGCGGCGTTGCGGTACAGCGCGTACGGCACGCGTGCGGTATTGCTGGCGTCGGCACTGCCCATGGTGCGGGTGGTGACCGTGGCGCCGGAGCCGGAACCGGCATTGAGCGCGATGTTGTACGGCGTGCCGGAGGTGCAGCGCACGTTCAAGGTGCCGGTGCTGTTGATCGAGGTCTGGGTGGAATTGACGCTGCCGAAATCGACGTCGGTGGGCGCGGTCTGGATGTCGCAGACGCTGGTGATCTGGATCTTGACGTTGAAGGTACGCGAGTCGGACTGGGCCCAGGCCAGGCCGGTCCCGGCGGCGAACAGCACGAGGAAGGCGAGAACGCGATGGAAGAGGTACATGGCAGGGTTCTTCGGTGATGGCGGACAACCGCCGGTGCCGCTGCCAGTGCAAAATGCGCGCCAGTTCACACTATTTTGGATCGCTATCCAGCTTTCACATGAGATGACGACCACGCCGCGTCGCGTTCATCACGGTGAAGGCGCGGATGGTGACGGCCGCGTGCCAAAAAGCCGCCAAAGCGCCCGGCGCGTTCAGCCAGCGCCGGGATGAGCGATAATGACGGCCATGACCGTCAATCTGAAAACTCCGCAGGACATCGAGAAGATGCGCGTGGCCGGCCGCCTGGCCGCCGAGGTACTGGACCTGATCGGCCCGTACGTGAAGCCCGGCGTCACCACCGCCGAGCTGGACCGCATCTGCCACGACCACATCGTCAAGGTGCAGGGCGCCGTTCCGGCCAACGTCGGCTACCGCGGCTACCCGAAGACCGTGTGCACGTCGGTGAACAACGTCATCTGCCACGGCATCCCCAGCGACAGCAAGGTCCTCAAGGACGGCGACATCGTCAACATCGACGTCACCGTGATCAAGGACGGCTGGCATGGCGACACCAGCCGCATGTACTGCGTCGGCACGCCCTCGGTGATGGCGCGGCGCCTGATCGAGGCCACCTACGAAGCGATGTGGCGCGGCATCCGCGCGGTGAAGCCGGGCGCCACGCTCGGCGACGTCGGCCATGCCATCCAGCAGTACGCCGAGAGCGAGCGCTTCAGCGTGGTGCGCGAGTACTGCGGCCACGGCATCGGCAAGGTCTACCACGACGAACCGCAGGTGCTGCACTACGGCCGGCCGGGCGACGGCCTGGTGCTGAAGCCAGGCATGACCTTCACCATCGAGCCGATGATCAACGAGGGCACGCGCTACACCCGCGTGCTGCCGGACGGCTGGACCGTGGTGACCAAGGACCGCAAGCTGTCCGCGCAATGGGAGCACATGGTCGCCGTCACCGACGATGGGGTGGAGGTCCTGACCCTGTCGCCGGGCGGCCTTGGCGAGCCGTGAGCCTGCTGCCGGCCGGCGCCGATGCCGGCATGCCCGGCGCCGGTGTCGACGACGCCGGCTGGGCGGCCGCGGTCCGGCAACTGCTGGCGCAGACCGATGCGCGGCTGAGCAAGCGCTTCGACCAGGGCGACGACATCGACCGCCTGCTGGCGCTGCGCGCCCGCGCCCTGGACCAGTTGATCCGCCATGCCTGGAGCCGTTGCGTGCCGCGCGAGGCCGGGCTGGCCCTGTTTGCGGTCGGCGGCTATGGCCGTGGCGAACTGTTTCCGCGCTCGGACATCGACCTGCTGGTGTTCGGCGAGCTCGACCCGGCGCACGAACCGGCGCTGGCGCGGCTGTTCCCGCTGCTGTGGGATGCCGGTGTGCCGGTGAGCCATGCGGTGCGCTCGGCCGCGCAGTGCACCGCGGCCTGCGCCGACCAGACCGTGCTGACCGCCTTGATCGAGGCGCGCCCGCTGCAGGCCGACGCCACGGCCAAGGCGGCGCTGGCGGCGGCCATCGCGCCGCAGCGGGTGTGGCCGCCGCGCGAATTCTTCATGGCCAAGCGCGAGGAGTTGCAGGCCCGCCACCAGCGCTTCGGCGACACCGCCGACAACCTGGAGCCGGACATCAAGGACGGCCCCGGCGGCCTGCGCGACCTGCACACGCTCGGCTGGATGGCGCTGCGCGCGTTCGGCGTGCGCGACCTGGAGCCGCTGATCGGGCTGGGCCACGTCGGCGGCGACGAAGCCGCGGCGCTGCGCCGCGAGCGTCGCGAACTGGCGCGCTTGCGCTACGGACTGCACTTGGTGGCCAACCGCCCGGAAGAGCGCTTGCGCTTCGATTACCAGAAGGCGCTGGCGCAGCGCCTGGGCTTCTCCGACGACCCCGAGAGCCTCGGCGTGGAGAAGATGATGCAGCGCTTCTACCGCAGCGCGGCGATCGTGCGCCGGCTCAGCGACCGGCTGCTGCAACGCTTCGAGGAACAGTTCGACGGCGAAGCACAGCCGCAGCCGCTGCACGGCGGCTTCTCGCTGCGCCGCGGCTACCTGGCCGCCGACGACGAGCACTGGCCGCAGGCCGACCCGGTGCAGGTGTTCGCGTTGTTCGCCACCTGGGCCGCGCACGGCGAGATCCGCGGCCTGCATTCGCTGACCGCGCGTGCGCTGGCCGAGGCGCTGCCGCACCTGCCGGCCTACGCCGACGCCACGACCACCGCGCGCGAGCGCTTCCTGGCGCTGCTGCGCGGCCCGCGCGCGGTGCAGACGCTGACCCGCATGGCGCGGCTGGGCGTGCTCGGGCAGTGGATCCCGGCGTTCGCGCAGGTGTCCGGGCGCATGCAGTTCGACCTGTTCCATGTGTACACGGTCGACCAGCACACGCTGATGGTGCTGAAGAACATGGCGGTGTTCGCCAACGCGCGCGCCGACGAGCGCTTCTCGATCGCGCATGAAGTGTGGCCGCGGCTGCGCAAGCCGGAACTGTTGCTGCTGGCCGGCCTGTTCCACGACATCGCCAAGGGCCGCGGCGGCGACCATTCGGAACTGGGCGCGGTGGATGCGCGCGCGTTCTGCGCTGCGCATGCGCTCAGCGCCGCCGACACCGACCTGGTCGCCTGGCTGGTCGAGCAGCACCTGCGCATGTCGGTGACCGCGCAGAAGCAGGACATCGCCGATCCGGAGGTGATCCATCGCTTCGCCAGCCTGGTCGGCGACCGCGAGCGGCTGGACTATCTGTACCTGCTGACCTGCGCCGACATCGCCGGCACCAGCCCCAAGCTGTGGAACGCCTGGAAGGACCGGCTGCTGGCCGACCTGTACTTCGCCGCGCGCCGCGCCCTGCGCGAAGGCCTGGAGCATCCGTTGCCGGTGGCCGAGCGGCTGCAGGAGGCGCGCGAGGCCACGCGCGCGCTGATGCACATCCAGGGCCACGACGACGTCACCATCGACCGCCAGTTCGCCGGCATGCCGGACGAGAGCTTCCTGCGCTTCCGCCCCGAACAACTGGCCTGGCAGGCGACCTCGCTGATGGAGGTGGAACTGGGCGGCACCCTGGTCAAGGTGCGCCCGGTCACCCCCGACGACGCGGCGCTGGAAGTGTTCGTGTACTCGCCGGACCGCGACGGCCTGTTCGCCGCGATCGTGATGACCCTGGACCGGCTCGGCTACGGCATCCATCGCGCGCGGGTGCTCGACGCCCCGCACGACGCGATTTTCGATACCTTCGAAGTGATGCCCGCCGATGCCTTCGCCAGCGGCGACCTGGCGCAACTGCAGGCAGGGCTGCGCGAGGCGCTGGACGGCGACCTCGCGCGCCTGCGCCCGGCGCGACGGGTGGTGCCGCGGCAACTGCGGCATTTCCGCTTCGCGCCGCGCATCGAGTTCCGCGAGAGCCTCGATGGCCGCCTGACCCGGCTCGGCCTGGTCGCGCCGGACCGCCCGGGACTGCTGGCGGACGTGGCCCAGGTGCTGCGCCGGCACCACCTGCGCGTGCACGACGCGCGCATCGCCACCTTCGGCGAGCGCGCCGAGGACCTGTTCCACATCACCGACGAGCACAACCTGCCGTTGCCCGAGGCCGCCCGCCAGGCGCTGCAGGCCGCGCTGCAGGCATGCCTGGACCCCGATACCCCGCCTGGAGACCCCCGCTGATGGCCACCAAGAAGCCCGCCGCCAAGAAGTCCGCTGCCAAGCCGGCGGCGCCCGAGAAGACGGCCCCGAAGAAGACCGCCAAGCCGGCCGCCGCCAAGCCGGCGACGCCCACCGCGGCAGCCAAGCCGGCCAAGCCCGCGCCGAAGCCGCTGCGCGCCAAGCCGGTCGCCGTGCCCAGCGCCGACGAACTGAAGTTCACCATCGACAGCGCCTTCGAGCGCCGTGCCACGCTGACCCTGGACGAGATCGAGGGATCCACTCGGCCGGTGGTCAACCGCGTCATCGACGGCCTGGAGAGCGGCGAGTTCCGCGTCGCCGAGCCCGACGGGCACGGCGGCTGGAAGGTCAACGAGTGGCTGAAGAAGGCGGTGCTGCTGTACTTCCGGGTCAACGAGATGGCCGTGGTGGAAGCGCAGCCTGCGCCGTTCTGGGACAAGGTGGAATCGCGTTTCGCCGGCTATCACGAAGCCGAGTTCCGCAAGGCCGGGGTGCGCGTGGTGCCGGGCGCGGTAGCGCGTCGCGGCAGCTACTTCGGCAAGGACGTGGTGCTGATGCCGAGCTTCACCAACATCGGCGCGCACGTTGGCGAGGGCACCATGGTCGACACCTGGGCCACGGTCGGCTCCTGCGCGCAGATCGGCAAGCACTGCCACCTGTCCGGCGGCGCCGGCATCGGCGGCGTGCTCGAACCGCTGCAGGCCAGCCCCACCATCATCGAGGACCACTGTTTCATCGGTGCGCGCTCGGAGGTGGTGGAGGGCGTGGTGGTCGGCCACCACAGCGTGATCGGCATGGGTGTGTTCCTGGGCCAGAGCACGCGCATCTACAACCGCGCCACCGGCGAGATCTCCTACGGTTACGTGCCGCCGTACAGCGTGGTGGTGTCCGGGCAGTTGCCGTCCAAGGACGGCTCGCACTCGCTGTACTGCGCGGTGATCGTCAAGCAGGTCGACGCCAAGACCCGCAGCAAGACCAGCGTCAACGATCTGCTGCGCGGGCTGGCCGACTGAGCATGGTGGGACCGGGCCCAGCCCGGTCTCGCTTTGGTGTGCTGCTTCCTGTCGATGTCGTGGTCAGGCGGAGGCCTTTGTGTGTTGCGCGGTTATTGTGCGTGTTGGTGTCTGGTGCGTAGGGCGTGACATTGGCGGAGACGAGCTGCCCCGCGGCACCGCATTGCGTTGACGTTGAAGCCGCTTTACATGTCTTGAGCTTTAGGCAACAGCAAAGGCTTTCGCCCTGTCGGGCGAGTTACTTTTCTTTGCTCGCGCAAAGAAAAGGTAACCAAAAGAAAGCGCGCCCTGCCTTGCGCCCTCCGCGCTACGCGCTCCGGGTCCGCGGATGCACCGGGGATCCGCGGAAGGGGCTTGGCTGCTTTGCAGCCAAGTCCGGGGCAGTCGCCTCACGGCGCCAGCCCGCCCGCCGGGGCGAAGCAGTGCTTCGCCTTTTTCCGGCGAGCCCTGCCCCTGCCGCGGACGGCGCACATCCATGTGCGCCGCCCTTCGGGTTTTTCCCCGATGCATCCGCCGCTGCGGAAGGGAACCCGGTAGATCAAAAGCAAAAGCAACGGCGGTAAAGCACGCTGTGGCTTCCGTCGTCATCGGTATGCTGACATGCCGAACCTCCAGCGAATCCGACGCCAGTGCCCCATCTGCGGGTAGGCCGGGCACATCATGTGGTTGTCGCACGTTGCGACGCGGTTGCCTCGCAGGGCCCGCGATCTCGCGGCCAGGGAAGGGCGCACACCCGACGTACATCGGCGCCTGGATATGCTGCCGCACGCAGGTCTGGGCGCTGTTGCGTCGGTGCGTATCGGACCCGATGTCCGTTGCAAACCGTCGCCGGGTGCTGCCACTACCACGACAGGAGACACCGATGCGTACGATCATGTGGGCTTGCTGGATGACGGCAGCGTTCGTGCTGTCAGGGTGCGGCCGTGAGGGCGCGCCGGCACCGACGGCGCCCAAGGCTGGTGACACGCCAGCGGTGGCGGCCGCTGCGCCAAATCCCGCTTCGTCCGCGACACCTGCGCCTGCGCAAGCGCCTGCGACGACGGCGCAGAGCGCCAGCGCCGCAGGCGAGCCGCTGTCCTGTGCCGACGAGATCGGCGCCGACGCCGCGGCGGTGCGCGTGGACACCTGTCGCGCGGTGTCGCCGGCCACGCATCCGCCCTGCAATGCCGCCAATAGCTGCGCGATGATCGACGACGAGATCGCCCGCAGTTGCGCGCTTCTCGGCCGCGACGAACCGACCACGGTCGGCTGCGGCCCGGCCGCCGACAGCCCGCAGGCGGCGGCAGACGTGGTGCGGCGTTATTACGCAGCGATCAACGCGCGCGACTACGCCACGGCCTGGCAGCAGTGGGGCGAGGACGGGCGGCCGGGGCAGTCCTATGCCGCGTTCAAGGCCGGCTTCGCGCAGACGCGCGCGGTGAAGGCGACGATTGGCACGCTGGGCCGCGGCGACGGCGCCGCCGGCTCGGTGTATCAGCCGGTCCCGGTCACCGTGGAGGCGACGCTGGCCGACGGCACGCGGCAGCGCTTCCGCGGCGACTACGTGCTGCGCCGGGTCAACGGTGTGGACGGGGCTTCGGCGGCGCAACTGCGCTGGCGGATCGACTCGGCGCAACTCAAGGAAGTGCCGGCGCAGTGAGGCCTGGCGGCTTCTTCTTGCGCCTGGGAAGCCGATGGCGCGCGCGGCGGGTAAGATCACGCGCGCTGCGGCCTGTCGATGACGGAGTGCCCGGTTCGTCTCCTGATGGCATCGCCCGCCAAGAGGCGGTGCGCGGCGCTTTGGGCGGCGATCTGTCCTGGCCGACCGACCCTCACCCCAACCCCTCTCCCGGTGGGAGAGGGGCTTCATTCGCTTGAAGGGATGTTTCGATGACGACGTTGTACGGATTGAAGAACTGCGACACCTGCAAGAAGGCGACGAAGTGGCTGGATCGCTTCGGCGTGGCCTATACCTTCGTCGATTACCGCGAGCACAAGCCGACCCCGGAAACTCTGCTGGAGTGGGCCGGCCAGGCCGGTGGGTTCGACGCGCTGGTCAACAAGTCCTCCACCACCTGGCGGCAGTTGCCCGACAACAAGAAGACGCCCGGCTCCGATGCCGAGTGGAAGCTGCTGCTGCGCGAGTATCCGCAACTGATCCGGCGACCGGTGGTGGTGACCGACGACGGCAAGCTCAGCCAGGGCTTCTCCGACAACGGCTTCAAGCAGCGGTTCGGGATCGCGTGACCATCCGCCCGTACCGGGCCGAGGACTGGGCGCGCCTGTGCGCCATCCACGACGCCGCGCGTCTGGAGGAACTGCAGGCGGCGGGGTTGCCCGATGCGTTCCTGCCGCTGCCGATCGCGGCCGAGCGAGAAGGCCTGTTCGACTACCGCGTGCAGGTCGCCGAGTGCGATGGCCAGGTGCTCGGCTTCGTCGCCGACGATGGCGAGGAACTGGCCTGGCTGTACGTGGATCCGACCGCACGCCGGCGCGGCATCGGGCGGGCGCTGGTGACGGCGGTGCAGGACGCCAGCCCGGCCGGCCTGACCCTGGAATTGCTAGACGGCAATGCCACGGCGCTGGCCTTCTATCGCGCCTGCGGTTTCGTCGAAACCGGCCTGCAGCATGGACGCATGCCCGGCAACGAGGCCTTCGCGGTGCGCGTGCAGTGCATGCGCTGGCCGGGCGTCGCGTTGTAGCGAAGCCGCGACCGCGTCGCGCATCCGCCAGGCGACACTGGCAGACCCTTCGAATCCGCCAGCAGCGCTCGTACACTGCGTTTCCGGCGCCGCCCGCACGCGACGCTGCCGCTGGCGATCCGCATCGCGTCTCTCTCGTGTCTTCCAACGGTGTCCTGCATGTCCGATGTCCTTGAACTCGCCTGCGACCTGATCGCCCGCCCGTCGGTCACCCCCGACGATGCTGGCTGCCAGGCACTGATCGCGCAGCGGCTGCAGCGCGCCGGTTTCGCCATCGAGCGGCTGCGCTGCGGCGAGGTCGACAACCTGTGGGCCACCCATCGCGGCGGCGACGGTCCGGTGCTGGCGCTGCTCGGGCATACCGACGTGGTGCCGCCGGGGCCGCGCGAGGCCTGGAGCAGCGATCCGTTCGCACCGCAGGTCCGCGATGGCGTGCTGTACGGGCGCGGCGCCGCCGACATGAAGGGCAGCGTGGCCGCCTTCGTGGTCGCCGCCGAGCGGTTCGTGGCCGCGCAGCCGCAGCACCCGGGCACGCTGGCGCTGCTGCTGACCAGCGACGAGGAAGGCGATGCGATCGACGGCGTGCGCCACGTGGCGCGCGTGTTCGCCGAGCGTGGCGAGCGCATCGACTGGTGCATCACCGGCGAACCCTCGTCCACCGAGCGGCTTGGCGACCTGCTGCGGGTCGGCCGTCGCGGCAGTCTTTCCGGCGCGCTGCGCGTGCGCGGCGTGCAGGGGCACGTGGCCTATCCGCACAAGGCGCGCAATCCGATCCACCTGGCCGCGCCGGCACTGGCCGAGTTGGTCGCGCGGCATTGGGACGACGGCTACGAAAGCTTCCCGCCGACCAGCCTGCAACTCTCCAACATCCATGCCGGTACCGGCGCCAACAACGTGATCCCGGGCGAACTGCAGGTCGCCTTCAACCTGCGCTATACCCCGCACTGGGATGCGCCGCGGCTGGAAGCGGAGATCGCCGCGCTGTTCGATCGCCATGGCTTGGACTACGAACTGCGCTGGCACCGCAGCGGCGAGCCGTTCTACACCCCCGAAGGCACGCTGCGCCGGGTGGCGCGCGAGGTGCTGAGCGAGGTCGCCGGCGCGCCGCCGGAGGAGAGCACCGGCGGCGGCACCTCCGATGCGCGCTTCATCGCGCCATTGGGCGCGCAGTGCATCGAGGTCGGCCCGGTCAACGCCAGCATCCACCAGGTCGACGAGCACGTGCGCGTGGCCGACCTGGAGGCGCTGCCGGACCTGTACCTGCGCCTGATCGAACGGTTGCTGCGGTAACAGTTGCGCCGGCCCGCGTGCCGGGTTACGGTCGTCCCATGACCTCGCTGTCCGTCCTCCGCTCGAGCAACGCCAACGGCCGCAATAACGCGCTGGCGAATAATCGTGCGCGGCCGATGCGGGTCTGCGACTAGGCGCTACCAGAAACACCACGCCCAGCCACCAGAAAACCCGCATCGGCCGATGCGGGTTTTTTTGTGCCTGGGTGTCTCCCCCTTCGCAACCACCACCCCACGATCAGGAGCTTTCCCATGTGTTCGATCTTCGGCATCTTCGGCCTGCAACCGGGCGACGACCTGCAGGCGCTGCGGCGGCAGGCGCTGGACTGCTCGCAGCGGCAGCGCCACCGCGGCCCGGACTGGAGCGGCGTGTATGTTGACGACGGCGCGATCCTGGTCCACGAGCGCCTGGCCATCGTCGACCCGGCCGGCGGCTCGCAGCCGCTGCTCTCCGACGACGGGCAACTGGCGCTGGCGGTCAACGGCGAGATCTACAACCATCGCGAGCTGAAGAAACAACTCGCCCAGCCCTACGCCTTCCAGACCGGCTCGGACTGCGAGGTGATCAACGCGCTATACCGCGAGACCACGCCGGAGGCGCTGCTCAACCGCCTCAACGGCATCTTCGCTTTCGCGCTGTGGGACAAGGCCGCCGGCCGCGTGCTGATCGCGCGCGATCCGATGGGGGTGTGCCCGCTGTACTGGGGCCATGACGCGCAGGGCCGCCTGCGGGTGGCCTCGGAAATGAAGTCGTTGGCCGACAGCTGCGCCGACGTCGCCCAGTTCCCGCCGGGCCACTACTACGACAGCGCCAGCGGCGCATTGGTGCAGTACTACCGCAAGCCGTGGCGCGACTACGCGGCGGTGCAGGGCGTGGAGGTGAGCAAGCAGGAACTGCGCGAGGCCTTCGAGCGCGCCGTGCATCGCCAGTTGATGACCGACGTGCCGTACGGCGTGCTGCTCTCCGGTGGACTGGATTCGTCGCTGGTCGCCGCGGTGGCGGCGCGCTTCGCGCGCAAGCGCATCGAGGAGAACGACGAGGCCGAGGCCTGGTGGCCGCGCCTGCACTCGTTCGCGATCGGCCTGAAGGGCTCGCCGGACCTGGCCGCCGCGGCGATCGCCGCCGAGGCGCTGGGCACCGTGCACCACGGTTTCGAATACACCTTCGAGGAAGGTCTGGATGCGCTGCCGGAAGTCATCCGGCACATCGAGACCTACGACGTCACCACCATCCGCGCCTCCACGCCGATGTTCCTGCTGGCGCGGCGGATCAAGGCGATGGGGGTGAAGATGGTGCTCTCCGGCGAAGGCAGCGACGAGATCTTCGGCGGCTACCTGTACTTCCACAAGGCGCCGAACGCACGCGAATTCCACGAAGAACTGATCCGCAAGCTCGACGCGCTGTACAACTACGACTGCCTGCGCGCCAACAAGTCGATGATGGCCTGGGGCGTGGAGCCGCGCGTGCCGTTCCTCGACGTGGAGTTCCTGGACGTGGCCATGCGCATGGACGCCCAGTACAAGATGGCCGGCACCCGCGCCGACGGCAGCAAGCGCATCGAGAAGGCGGTGCTGCGCGAAGCCTTCGAGGGCTACCTGCCCGAGTCGATCCTGTGGCGGCAGAAGGAGCAGTTCAGCGACGGCGTCGGCTACGGCTGGATCGATGGGCTGAAGGCGCATGCCGAGGCGCAGGTGAGCGACCGCGAACTGGCCGCGGCCGACAAGCGCTTCCCGGTGAACCCGCCGCAGACCAAGGAAGCCTATTACTACCGCAGCCTGTTCGAGCGCGTGTTCCCGACCCCGGCCGCGGCCGAGACCGTGCCTGGCGGCAAGTCGATCGCCTGTTCCTCGCCGGCGGCAATCGCATGGGACGCGAGCTTCGCGACGATGGCCGATCCCTCCGGCCGCGCGGTGGCCGGGGTACACGCGCAGGCGCTGGGATGAGTGGGGCTTGGTGCTCCGGCGTCCTGCCCTTGCGCCAGCAAGCCGGATGTCGGTGAAACGTGCCCGGCGCCGCCTAGATTTACGGGCACAGGCGCTTGGATCCATGCGAACCACGGCGTGTGGTTCGCATGGATCATGCTAACGCTTTCAGCGTGTTGTGGATGGCTGTGTACAGCACTCCGATCAGTGACACATACGTCAGCCGACACTCTGTGGTTGGCTCATGCGATCGATTCAGCGCGCCGTCGCGTGTGCGATTGGCCTGCGCACTGGTGCGGTGGTTACAAAGGCGCCGCCTCCGGTAGCGTGGCGTCGCTAACGCGCACCGCCGACGTTGCGGCCACCGCCACAGCGCAGTCGAGGCGGAGGCTGCCGTGGCCGTCTTGTCGGGCGGCGGACAGCGCGCGGTCGGCGCGTGCGAGCAGGTCCGACACCTCGCCGCCGGCCGGCAGCGAGGCCAGGCCGACGCTGCAGGTGAACGCGGCCCCGTCCACGCGCAGGTTGCGGATGCGCTGCTGCAGGCGC
This sequence comes from Xanthomonas sp. NCPPB 3174, assembly GCF_056725205.1. NCBI lineage: Bacteria > Pseudomonadati > Pseudomonadota > Gammaproteobacteria > Lysobacterales > Lysobacteraceae > Xanthomonas > Xanthomonas sp. NCPPB 3174. The sequence goes on from NZ_CM161517.1 coordinate 1,713,266, forward strand.
TGCAGCCGTTCGCTCGCCTTGGCCTGCGACACGCCCTCGAACAGCAGGCCGAATTCCTCGCCGCCGAGGCGGCCGACACGGCAGCGCGGATCCAGCCGCACCAGCTCCGTCGCCAGCGCCTGCAGCACCGCATCGCCCACGTGATGGCCGTGCTCTGCGCCGATCCGCTCGAAGTCGTCGATCTCCAGCATGGCCAGCTGTACGGCGTGCCGGGCGCCGATCGCTGCCTCCAGCTCGGCGATGAGCGCGCGCCGGTTGGGAAGACCGGTCAGCGCATCGGTAGCGGCCAGGCGTCGATCGTTTTCCCGATGCGCGTAGTTGCTGCGCAGGGCGGTGACGACGACGTGGTTCATGGCCAGCCCGATGATCGTCACCGCCGCCACCAGGAGTTCCAGCAGCGGCAGGTCGGCCGCGCTCGGCACCAGGCTGTCGTGCCAGCCGAGCATGATCGCCCAGGTGCAGGCCAGGGCAAGCAGATAGTCGCGCGCGTGGCTGAACAGCACGCTGTAGCCCAGGCTCAGGGTCACCGCCACCGGCAGCATCCAGCTCACGCTGGCGCTGCCCATGTGATGCAGTTGCAGCCGGAACGCGGCGTCGAACGCGATCACCGACAGGAAGGCGCCCAGCCGCCATTGCCAGGATTGCTTGGCCATGCGCATGACCAAGCCGCTGCCGAGCATGGCGACGAACGCCAGCGCGTAGCGCGGGTCCAGCGGATGGCGCAGGTAGGGGTTGCACAGCAGCAGCGCCAGCCAGACGCACAGGGTCAGGCCCTGGATCGCCAGGATCGGCCGGTCGAGGGTGCGGCGGACATGAAGGTGGTAGTTCATCTGCTCTCCCAGAGCGCGCGGCGGCACTCCAGCGCCTGCGCGGCACGGTCGATCGGTGATCCAGCGCGGTCCGTCGGTCGCTGGGGCGTCGTCACCGGTTAGCGGCCGCCGCGGGGAGAGCTTGAGCGGCTTGCCGCGGTCGCCGGCGCACCTGCCGTGGTCAGCGTGGCGGGCAGGCGTCCGGCGTCGGGCGGGCGAAGCAGGGGAGACAGGGCGCACAGACCCTGGCGCCGTCAGGCGCAGGCGCGAAGCCTGGCGGGCGCCTGCCGCGCCAGGCCGTCACGCCACCCTGCCGGGGCAGAAGTGGCGTGCCGCAGGTGCGGCGGCCGCCTGCGCTTACTCGAAGCGCACGCAGTGGCCGTAGCGTTCGGGCTGGATGTCGATGCCCGAGGCATCGGCCTGGTTGTTCTTGCGCCACAGGTTGGGGCGGAAGTCCGGGCCGGTGCAGTTGGCTGCGCTGTCCACGCCGATGGTGTAGGTGTAGGGATTGCCGCGGAAGGTGTTGTTCTCGAAGGTGTTGTCTTGGCTCATGCTGTTGTCCCAGCACAGGATCTGCGGCGTGCGCTGGCGGATCGAGCAGGTCAGGTAGAGCCCGGCGCCCTTGTTGTCGATGAACTGGTTGCCCGCGAACAGGTTGCGGCGTGCGTCGGCCAGGTACACGCCCTGGCTGCCGTTGCGCTCCAGGCGGTTGTCGCGGATCTCGCTGTCTTCCAGGTGCTCGGTGGTGATGCCGGCGGCGACGTTGTCGTGGATCACGTTGTCGATCAGCTTGACCTTGGCGGTGCGGTTGAACGACACCCCGTCCCAGGTCGCGCCGGACACGTCGTTGTGCGCGATCAGCAGGTCGCGGCTGTCGAACTCGCTGAGCAGGCAGGCGCTGCGGCACTTGCTCACCCGCAGGTGGGTCAGCTGGATGTTCTGGCCGTTGCGCACCACCACCAGGCTGTTGCTCAGGTACGGGCGTTCGGGCATGAACTCCTTGTCGATGGTGCCGCCGACGATCTGCAACTGCTCCACGCGCACGTCGCGGATCGGCCGGATCGGACGCTCGTTCTGGTAGTCGCCGATCACGATGGTGGGTTGCTGCACGTGGTCGCGCATGCGCAGCACGGTGCTGTCGCCCTGGCCGCGCAGGCGCAGGCCGTCGCGCTGGATCGAGATCAGCTTGCTCACCGGGAACTCGCCCGCGCTCAGGCACACGGTGGCGGGCTTGCCGTCGTTGGGGACGCGGTCGATCGCGGCCTGCAGGTCGTCGCCGGGTTCGGCGCGCACGCTGCAGTCGGCGGCGGCAGTGGGCGCGTCGGCGGCCGGCGCGGCGCTGGCGGAGAACGACACGGCCGCGGCGAGCGGCAGCAACAGGGCGAGCAGGGGAGGGCGCTTCATCGGTAGGCAGACTCGGCAGTGGGGGGAGGGAAGGCGGTAAGCCAGCGCAGGCGGACAGACGCCGGCGCGGACCCATATCAGGTCATTGTGGTGCGGTCGGGCTTAATGTCAGCGTGTACCGGGTCGGGCCAGGCAGGAACTTTGTGGCACGGCCCTGCACCCAGTCGGCGTGGCCGGCGCCCCAGAACGGCGACAGTGGGTGGCCGCTCTGGCCGCCCGGCATGTGCACGATGCCGTCGGCTTCGTGGCCGGGCGCCACCACCATGCGTTCGGAGGCGCCGAATTCCGGGCGCTGCACCCGCGGCATGTTGTCGTCGCCGGGGAGCGGGGTGTCCGGCATGCACAGCCAGCCGCGCAGCGGCCCGGGCAGGCCCTGCGCCAGCGGATGGCAGATCGCCGCGCGGTTCTCCAGGCCCCAGCGGCGCGTGTCCAGCGGGCCTTCGGCCTGCAGGTGCGTGCTCACCTCGGTGGCGGCGTCTTCCAGCAGCGCCTGCCAACTGCCGTAGCGGCGCGGCAGCAGGTGCAGCGGCTGTTGCTGCAGCAGCGGCCAGGCCACGCCTTCCAGTTGCGGCAGCGCCGGGGGCGCGGCATCGGCGTCCGATCCTGTACGCGCCGGTGCGATCAGGCCGTCGCGGATCCGGGTCAGCACCGCCAGGCGCCAGGCGCGCACCAGGGTGTAGCTCACCGAACCGGTGCTGGCGCGGCCTTCCCAGTGCTTGGCCGCCTGCGCCACGGCGTGCAGCGCCGGCGTCGCCGCACCGGCATCGCGTTGCTGCAGCAGCGCCCACCAGCGCTGCAGGAACAGCGCGCGGTCGTCGAGCTGGATCGCCAGCAACTGCCGTTCGTCGAGGTGCGGATGCAGGCGCACGTCGTCGCGGATCTGCTGCGCACGCGCGCCCAGCGCGTAGCCGCCGTCGCCGAGCGGTGCCAGTTCGGCGCCGCCGACCACGCGGGCATTGGCGGTCCACAGTTGCCCGTCGGCGGGATCGATGCGCTGCGGCGACTGGGTGGTGGACAGCGGCCACGGCGCGCAGCGCGCGTCCGCCGGCACCGACGCGCGCACGTCGTGCATGACTGCGTCGGCTGCGCAATGCGGGCCGCGCAGCGGCAGCGGGCCGAGCACGCGCCAGCCGATATGGCCGTCGCGGTCGGCCAGCACCAGGTTCTGCGCGGGCGTGGCGATGCGTTGCGCGCGGGCGAAGGCATCGGGGAGGGACGTGGCGCGGGCGAAGTCGGCCAGGCCCAGGTTCAGCGCACCCGGCAGTTGCGCCGCCCAACGCAATGCCAGGGCACTGCCGTCGGGTTCATGCTGCAGGATCGGACCGTAGGCGGTGTCTTCCACCTGCAGCACGGTGTTGGGCGCGCCCGACACCCGGATCCGTTCGTTGTGCACGCTGACCGGCGTGCAGCCGGGTTGCGGCGTCGCGGCACATGGGGTGAGCCGGTACCAGTCGGCGGTATCGGCATAGCTGTTGGTGAAGCCCCAGGCGATGTGGCCGTTGCTGCCGACGATCACCGCCGGCAGGCCGGGCAGGGAGAAGCCGGACACGTCCACGCGGCCGCCCGGCGCCTGCGCATCGGCATAGCGCAGGCGCACCCGGAACCACAGGCTGGGCGCGCGCAGGCCCAGGTGCATGTCGTTGGCGACGATGGCGCGGCCGTCGGCAGTGCGGCTGCCGGCAATCGCCCAGTTGTTGCTGCCGGGCGCGGCAGGAGCCACCGCGTCGGCGTTGGCCTGCGCGGCCCCATCCGGCAGCCTGCGCAGATCGACCTGACCGGCGTCGGGCAACACTGCGTCGCCGACCCCGCTGCCATCCAGCGCGGCGTCCCAACTGCTGCCTTCGTGGCGCAGCAGGGCGTACAGCGGCGCCGGCAAGCGCTGCTGCAGCCGGTACAGCTCCAGCTTGCGATCGAGCTGCTTGCCCTGCAGGTCGAAGTACATCGCCTGGCCGGCCAGCGCCGAATCCACCGGCTGCCAGTCGCGCGGCGCGGCGAACAGCAACAGGTACGGCCACGGCCGCACCCGCAGCGCATGCAGGCCCTGGTTGACCCCGGCGCTGTAGGCCTGCAGCGACGCCGCGTGCGTGCCGGCGAACGCGGCCAGTTGCGCGCTGCTGCGGGCACGCAGGCGCTGCGCACGGCGCGCCTTGTCCACGCCCAGCGCGTGCGGGCCGACCAGTTCGGACAATTCGCCAGCGGCCGCGCGGCGCAGCAGGTCCATCTCGAAGAAGCGCTCCTGCGCATGCACGTAGCCGAGCGCGCGCATCGCATCGGCTTCGTCGGCGGCCTCGATGGTGACCGTGCCCAGTGCGTCGCGCTGGATGCTCACCGGCGCCCGCAGGCCTTGCAGCGGCGCGTTGCCGTCCAGCGTGGCCAGGCTGCCGCGCAGCAGCAGCCAGACGCCCAGGACTAGGGCGGCCGCCAGCAGCAGCGTGCCCAGCAGCAGGCGTTTCCATCGACCGCGCATCGTCTCTCTCCGGTGACAAGTCTCCGATTCTAGACACGCATGCGTGTCGTTCCCGCGTAGGCGCGGCGCGCTGTGCGCGGGGTCACGCATCGTGGGTGGTGCGACTCGGGATGTGAATGATTCCGATTGGAACGCGGCGCGGCGGCATCGGGCACTATGGCGCCCTCAGTCGACCCCACGGAGCCCGCCCCATGAAGGGACACCCCGACGTTGTGCAATGCCTCAAGGAGCTGCTGCGCGGCGAACTGGCCGCGCGCGACCAGTATTTCATCCACTCGCGGCGTTACGAGGACCAGGGCCTGCTGGCGCTGTACGAACGCATCAACCACGAGATGGAAGAGGAGACCGAGCACGCCGATGCGCTGCTGCGGCGCATCCTGTTCCTGGAAGGCGACCCGGACATGCGCCCGCATGCCTTCGAACCCGGGCGCACGGTCGAGGAAATGCTGGAGAAGGACCTGAAGGTCGAGTACGAAGTGCGCGCCAACCTGGCCGCGGGCATGAAACTGTGCGAGCAGCACGGCGACTACGTCAGCCGCGACGTGCTGCTGGCGCAGTTGCGCGACACCGAGGAAGACCACGCCTGGTGGCTGGAGCAGCAGCTCGGCCTGATCAAGCGCATCGGCATGGCGCTGTACCAGACCTCGAAGATCGACGGGCACGTGTCCGGCAAGGACGCCTGATCCAGACGCGCGCCTCCCGCTTGCGGGAGGCGCCGATGCACTGAGCGGGGAGTTCCCCGCCACCGCGGCCGTGCGATCGCCGGCTGCCTGCGACCAGCCGCTCGTGCCGGTCGCCACCTCTCGCACTGGCCTGCATCGGCAATGCCGCCCCGTGTGCGCGGCGGCCCCACTTTCGATGCCGTGGCGATTGCCGCTGCAGTCTGCTGGCCGCAAACCCCGACCAGCGTTCTGTCCTCCTCGTTTTTTGAAACTGCCGATTGAGTCGGGCGGCGCGCCGCGCTCGGCTGTGGCGTTGGCTGGTGTGGCCGACGCGTTCGCCGCATGCATTGCGATGCCGTGGCCGTGACGTGCGCCGAGGTGCGGCCGCTGTGTTCGCTGTCGGCTGTTGCAATGCCGCAAAGGCCGGTCGGCGCACGCAGGGTGCCTTTCAAGCAATCCCTTTGAATCCAAGCGGTTGCGCGCTTCGTCGCGCCCGCGGCGAACGCCGTGCGGACAATGCTTGCAAAACGGTAGTGATCGCTATACGGTAGTTTTCACTACTTAATTGCGCGATGGCGGGGGGCGTTCGATGCAGGCGAGTCCGGGAATCAAGTGGTACTGCGTGGTCGGTGTGGTCGTTGCGGGTTGGTTGCTGACGCCGGCTGCGGCAGGCGCCGCACCGGCCGGGGCGCAGGGGCTGTGGCTGACCGCGGCCAAGGACGCGGTGGTGGAGTTCGCGCCGTGTGCGGATGCGGCCACGGCCTTGTGCGGACGCATCGTCTGGGACAAGGACGCCGGCACCGCCACCGATACCTGCGGCGTGCAGATCGCACGTCTGGCGCGCGAGGACGGCGACACCTGGCGCGACGGCTGGGCGTTCGATCCGCGCAGCGGCAAGCGCTACAAGGCGACGCTGCGCGCCAGCGGCAAATCGCTGGACCTGCGCGCCTTCGTCGGCGTGGAAGTGCTCGGCGAGACCGAACGCTTCACCCGCGTGCAGGCGCTGCCCAGCACGCCGGTCTGCGCCAGGTAGTCACCCGCCGCGCGCGCAACGCGCCGGCACCCTCGACGTGCGGTGCCTGCGACGGCCGCCGCGCGTCCCACCTTCCTCAGCGAACAGGGGAGATTGAGATGACTGCAGTCCGCTTCATGGCGACCCTCGCGGGCGCACTGGCCCTGCACGGCGCCTGCTGCGCCCGGGCCCACGCCCAGCAGGCCGACGCCGATGGCATGGTCAACTACGAGTTCCAGAATCAGATCAAGCTGATGAGCGAGCAGCGCACGCGCGGCGTGTCCGACTCGCTGATGCGCCCGTCGCTGAAATGGACCACCCAGTTCGTGCACGCCAGCGGCTTCGTCGCGCTGCTGGAGGTGGCCAAGGTCAGCAAGAAACAGTTCCTCGATGGCGACGGCCTGGGCATCACCGCCGCGGCCGGCTATCGCTTCGGCAATCCCGATGCATGGCATGCCGGTGTCGGCCTGGCCACGGAACGGTTCCCGGGCGCCAGTTTCCTGGCCCCGCATCAGATCGATCTGCAGACCGGCACCCCGGCGGACATCCGCCGCACCGACTACGATAGCAATTTCGGCGTGCTCGAACTCGGCTACGGCGCGGTCGAGGGCCGCCTGTTGTACGTGTTCTCCAAGACCTACCGCGGTGCCGACACCGGTGGCGTGTGCGCGCAGATCCTGCAGTTCGCCGCCGACCCGACGACGGCGCTGCGCTGCTTCGCCCGTGGCGAGCACGACTCGCGCGGCACGCTGCTGGGCGATCTCAACTACCAGACGCCGCTGCTGCCGTCGGTATTGCCGTCGACCACGCTGCGCCTGCACGCCGGCTACCAGAAGCTGCGCAATTTCAGCGAGGGCAGCTTCGCCGACTACCAGATCGGCATCACCCACAAGCGTTGGGGCCTGGACTGGAACCTGGACTGGGTCAGCACCCGGGTCAACGCGCACGAGCTGTACTGGGTGCAGGACGGCGCGCGCATCCGCAAGACCGATGGCGACACCCTGGTCGCCTCGATCGGCTACACGTTCTGACCGATGCGCAGCGAACTGCTCGATGCCGACCGGGGCGGCGACCAGCCACTGGTGCTGGCGGTGGACCTGGGAACCTCCGGCTGCAAGTGCGCGCTGGTCACCCTGGACGGCCAGGTGATCGCCTGGGCGTTCGAGCCGGTGCCGCTGCACGTGCACGGAGTTTGTGCCGAGCAGGATCCGCGCGACTGGTGGAACGCGCTGCTGGTCACCGCCGCGGCGGTGCTGCAGGGCGGCGAGGCGTTGCGCCGGCGGGTGACCGCGGTGTGCTGCTCGACCCAGGGCGAGTGCACCGTCTGTGTGGACCGCGACGGCCGCGCGCTGGGCAACGCCATGCTGTGGCTGGACATGCGCGGGCAGGCGGCGATCGCGCGACGCCTGCGCGGGCGCTGGCTCAACGTGCGCGGCTATGCGCCGCTGAAACTGCTGCGCTGGCTGCGCCTGAGCGGCGGCGCGCCGGCCGGCAGCGGCAAGGATTGCGCCGGTCACATCGCCTACCTGCGCGACCACGAGCCGCAGCGCTACCAGCGCACGCACAAGTTCCTCAACGCGCTGGACTATCTCAACCTGCGCCTGACCGGGCGCTTCTGCGCCACCGCCGATTCGGTGCTCACCACCTGGGTCACCGACAACCGCGACCCGATGCGCATCCGCTACGACGACGGCCTGCTGCGGCTGCTCGGCATCGAACGCGACAAGCTGCCGGACCTGGTGGCCTCCACTGAAGTGCTGGGGCCGCTGCTGCCGGGCGTGGCCGCGCAACTGGGCCTGTCGCCGCAGACCCGGGTGATCGCCGGCGCCATCGACAACTCGGCGGTGGCGGTGGCCGCGGCCGTCGAGGATTACGCCGCGCATCTGTACCTGGGCACCTCGTCGTGGCTGGGCGCGCACGTGCCGCGGATGAAGACCGACGTGTTCAGCAACATCGCCGCGGTGCCGTGCGCGGTGAGCGGGCGCTACCTGGCCACCGCGCTGCAGTCCACTGCCGGCGCCAACCTCTCGTTCCTGCGCGACCGCATCCTGTTCCATCCCGACGAACTGCTGCGCGACGAAGAACGCCCGGACGTGTACGAGGTACTCAACGTCATCGCCGCGCGGGTGCCGGCCGGGGCCAACGGCCTGGTCTACATGCCGTGGCTGTTCGGCGAGCGCACCCCGGTGGAGGACCACAGCCTGCGCGCCGGCTTGGTCAACCTGTCGCTGATGCACACCCGCGAGGACATCATCCGCGCCTTCATGGAAGGGGTGGCGTTGAACACGCGCTGGATGATGGAGCCGTTCGCGCGGCTGCTCGGTCGCGATCCGGGCGTGATCGCCGCGGTCGGCGGCGGCGCGCAATCGGACCTGTGGTGCCAGATCATCGCCGACGTCAGCGGCCAGGCGATCCGGCAACTGCACAATCCGATCCAGGCCAATGCGATCGGCGCCACCTTCATCGCCGGTGTGGGCCTGGGCCGGCTGCGCTTCGCCGATCTGCCGGCGCTGCAACGCGCACGCCGGGTATACGAACCGTCGCCGCTCACCCGCGCGCTGTACGACGACCGCTATGCGATGTTCCGCGAGTTGCAGCGCACGCTGGCGCCGATCTACCGGCGCATGAATCCCGTTCCCGAGTGCGTGCCGGAGGTTCCCCAGCATGTTTGCCCATGAACAACGCGCGCGCGTGGTCGCGCTGTGCGTGGAACTGTCGCGGCGCGGCTATCTGGCTGGCACCGGCGGCAACGTCGCCTTGCGCCTGGACGCCGAGCGCTTCGCGGTGACGCCCTCGGCCATCGATTACCTGGCGATGCGCGCCGAAGACATCTGCGTGGTGCGCCTGGCCGACCTGCGGCAACTGGATGGCGCCGCCACGCCGTCGGTGGAGACCGGGCTGCATGCGCAGGTGCTGCGCCGCCGGCCCGATGTGGCCTGCAGCATCCACACCCATCAGCCGGTGGCCAGCGCCTGCGCACTGCTCGGTGTGGCGCTGCCGGTGGAGGACCCGGCGTTGCAGGTGACGATCGGCCACAGCGTGCCGATGGTCGGTTACTTCCCATCCGGCACCGGGCTGTTGGCCTGGCTGCTGGCGCGGCAACTGCGCCCATCGCGCAATGCCTATCTGATGCGCAACCACGGCGTGCTGTGCTGCGGCCGCAGCCTGGAGCAGGCGGTGGCGGCGGTCGATGCGCTGGAGCAGGTGGCGCGCGAACACCTGACGCGCCGCATCCGACGCCGTGCCCTGCACGACACCGGCCTGGCCGCGCCGTTGCGCGCCGTCCTCAACGCACTGGAGGCCTGACCCCATGCACGCGCTTTCCGTTTCCGCTCCCCCGAACCCGGCACCGACCATGAGCCAGACCCCCGCCATTTCGCAATGGCCCGATGTGGACCAGTTGTACGCGCGCTTCCATGCGCTGGTGAACCAGCCGATGCGTCCGATCGGCGCCGCCGGCATGGCCAAGGTGATGCGCTATTTCGACGAGCGTTGCCAGGGCTCCAAACGCCTGGGCGAGGCGGCCAAGCAGGTCATCCCCGGCGGCGTACAGCACAACCTGGCGTTCAACCATCCGTTCCCGCTGGCGATGCACAGCGCCGAGGGCGCGCACCTGACCGACGTCGACGGCAACCGCTACATCGACTTCCTGCAGGCCGGTGGCCCGACCCTGCTCGGGTCCAATCCGCCGGAACTGCGCGAACACGTGCAGGCGGTGCTGGACCAGTGCGGTCCGGTGACCGGCCTGCTGCACGAGTACGAGGTCAAGCTGGCCGAACTGGTCTGCGCCAGCATGCCGGCGGTGGAGATGCTGCGCCTGCTCGGCTCCGGCACCGAGGCGGTGATGGGCGCGGTGCGCCTGGCCCGCACCCACACCCGCAAGAAATGGATCATCAAGATCGGCGGCGCCTACCACGGCTGGAGCGACCAGTTGGTGTACGGCATGCGCCTGCCGGGCACCGGACGCATGGAGGCGATCGGCATCCCGCGCGGCGCTACCGCCTACACCCAGGAATGCCATCCCAACGATCTGGAGGCACTGCGCCGCAAGCTGCAGTTCAACCGCCTGCGCGGCGGCACCGCGGCGGTGCTGCTGGAACCGCTGGGGCCGGAGAGCGGCACGCGGCCGGTGCATCACGACTACAACCGGCAGGTGCGCACGCTCTGCGACGAGTTCGGCGCGCTGCTGATCTTCGACGAGGTGGTCACCGGCTTCCGGCTCGGCCCGGGCGGTGCGCAGGGCTACTTCGGGGTCATGCCCGACATCACCGTGCTCGGCAAATGCCTGGCCGGCGGCTATCCGATGGCCGGCGCGATCGGCGGCCGCCGCGAGGTGATGATGAGCCTGGTCGGCGGCATCGGCACCACCGCGCGGCGGGCCTTCGTCGGCGGCACGCTGTCGGCCAATCCGCTGTCCTGCGTGGCCGGCTACCACGCCTTGCTGGAGGCGCAGCGCAGCGACGCCGCCGGCCAGGCCGGCCGCGCCGGCGATCGCCTGCGGCAGGGCCTGGAGGCGATCATCCGCCGTCTCGGCCTGCCGTACGTGGTCTACAACATGGGCTCGATCGTGCACCTGCAGACCTCCGGCGTGCTGCTGCTGGACACCGGCAACCTGTACAAGCTGTGGCGCGTGCGCAACGAGGCCAAGGAGCGCAAGCACATGATGGAGGAGATGGGCGCGGCGTATTCCGCGCACGGGCTGATCACCCTGGCCGGCAGCCGCATCTACACCAGCCGCGCCGATACCGATGCGGTGGTGGACGAGGCGCTGAATCGCTTCGACGACGTGTTCAAGCTGGTGTAGCGCATGCCCACTCTCTCGCACATCGAAGCGCTGTGGCTGCAGACCCGCGAGCGGCTCGCCGCCAAGCGCCTGCTCGGCGATGATGCGGCGGCGCTGGCGCTGCGTTGTCCTGGCACCACGGCGATGTGCTGCGGCGCGCGCGATGCGGAGCGGCCGCAGTGGCTGGACTGGCGCGACCCGGCGCTGCCGGCCGCGGCGCAGGTGCACGCGCAGGTGTACGCGCGGCGTCCGGATGTCGGCGCCAGCGCCTGGTCGGCCGGCGTGTTCGGCCTGCGCTTGGGCGACGTCGGCGGCGTGCTGCCGCAGGTGTTCGACGAGCAGGCCCGACACATCGGGCCGATGCCGGCGCCGTTTCCTGCGGTCGACGCGTTGGCGACGGCCGCGCCGGGCAGCGGCAGCGTCTTGCTGTTTGGCGCACGCCCGCTGTGTCTGGGCATCACCGCGCAGCGGCTGGCGTTGAACGTGGAATTGTTCGAAAAATGCGCCAAGGCCTACGTCCTCGCCGCGGCCACCGGCGGCCGGGTGCGGGAGCTGCCCTGGTGGGTGCGGCGCATCGCCAACGGGCGCCTGCGCAAGGACCAGCGGCGTGCCGCCGCGGCTTTCGCCGCGGGCGACTTTCCGGCCGAAAGCAAAGGCTACTGAGGGTCCACTGCGATGACCGCCATGCCATCCCCGTCTTCCAGCGCGGCAAGCGCCGTCCAGGCCACGCGTCCGCTCGCGGCGGCCTTGTCGATCGGCGCCATCGCCCTGCTGATCCTCGGCGTGCAGCCGATCGTGCTCGGTGCGCTGGTCGAGCAGCGCCTGATCACGTTGCCCGGCGTGGGCGTGGTGGCGATGGGCGAGATCATCGCGCTGGGCATTGGCGTGGCGCTGGGCGATGCGCTGCTGTCGGTGTCCTGGCAGCGTGCCACGGCGGTCGTGGCGGCGCTGCTGGCCGCAGCGCTGAACCTGGCCACGGTGCAGGCGCAGGGCGATGCGGCCTTCGTCGCGCTGCGTGCGGCCGCCGGCCTGGCCGAAGGGTTGTTGGTCTGGGTGGCCACGGTCAGCATCGTGCGCGCGGCCACCCCGGACCGGGTCACCGCGGTGTTCATGGTGTTGCAGGCGCTGGCGCAGATCGCGCTGGCGGCGGCGCTGGCACTGTGGGTGTTGCCGGCGGCCGGCTGGAAGGGTGGCTTCGTCGCCATGGCCGCGACCTGCCTGCTGGTGCTGCCGCTGGCGGCGGCCCTGCCGGCAGCGGCGAGCCAGGCCCCCGCCGCCGGCGTCCAGTGCGCGACGACCGCCACCGCCAGGCTGCGTTGGTCGCCGGCGACGCTGGCGCCGCTGCTGGTGGCGTTCCTGCAGATGTCGGCGATCGGCGCGTTGTGGGCCTACCTGGAGCCGCTGGCGCTGCGCGCGGGACTGGACACGCACGCGGCGCAACTGCAGACCTCGTGGGTGCTGGGCATGCAGATCGTCGGCGGGCTGGCGGCGATTTACTGGGTGCGGCGGCTGTCGGTGACGGCGACGCTGACCCTCGGCAGCCTGGCGCTGTGCCTGGTGGCCGCGGCGATGTACCGGGTTCCCGGCGCGCCGGCACTCGGCTTCGCCGCGGTGTGCGTGGCGTTCGGCTTCGCCTGGATGTTCCTGATGCCGTTCCATGTCGGCCTGGCGCTGCGCGCCGATGCGCAGGGGCGGGTGGCGGTGCTGGTGCCGGCCGCGCAATTGATCGGATCGGCCTGCGGGCCGTTGCTGGCCTCGCTGCTGCTGCACGCCGACGATCCGGCGCCGGTGCCGCTGGTCGGCCTGGGCTTTGCTTTCGCCGCGGCGCTGCTGGCGTTGTGGATCGGCCGGCGGCAACGCCATGCGACTGCCTTGCAGGCCGGCTCGCATGCAGGGTGATGGGCGCCATGCGCGTGCGCTGATCGCCGTCGCGATGCGTGCCGGCATGCCGCGCGGGGCGCAGGGGAGGGCGCTGCTGCGTGCAGCGGGATCGCCGACCTCCGCCAGGCAGGAGAACGGCGATGTCGCCTGAGCCCGTGCGGGACACCGCGCCGGAGACGATCGCGGCGCTGTTCGCCGCGCAGCAGGCCACCGCGCTGGCCTGGCGCGGCGCCTCGGCGAGCGCGCGGCGCGCCCGCCTGCGTGCGCTGCGCGATGCGCTGCTGGCGCGACGGCAGGCGCTGGTCGCCGCCTTCGCCGCCGATTTCGCCAAGCCGGCGCTGGAAGTGGAGTTGACCGAAGTGCTGCCGGTGGTCGACGAGATCGCCACCGCGATCGCGCAGTTGCCGCGCTGGATGCGTCCGCGCAAGGTCTCGCCCACCTTGCTTGCCCTGGGCACGCGCGCGCGCATCGCGTTCCAGCCCAAGGGCCGCTGCCTGATCATCGGGCCCTGGAACTACCCGGTCGCCACCGTGCTGGGGCCGCTGGTGTCGGCGTTGGCCGCCGGCAACACGGCGCTGATCAAGCCCTCCGAATTCACCCCGCAGGTCAATGCGGTGCTGCAGGCGGTGCTGGACGAGGCATTCGCGCCGGAAGAGGTGGCCCTGGTGCAGGGCGGTGCGGCCACCGCGCAGGCCTTGCTGGCCTGTCCGTTCGACCATGTGTTCTTCACCGGCTCGGCGGCGGTGGGCCGGCAGGTGATGGCCGCGGCGGCGCGGCAGCTGACGCCGGTGACGCTGGAACTGGGCGGCAAGTCGCCGGTGATCGTCGACCGCAGCGCCGACCTGCGCCGCGCTGCCGAGGTGATCGTCTGGGCCAAGCTGGTCAATGCCGGACAGACCTGCATCGCCCCGGATACCTTGTTCGTGCATCGCGACGTCAGCGCGCGCCTGCTCGAGCACTGCCGCGCCCTGCTGGTGCAGCGCTACGGTGCCGACGCGGAGGCGGTCGCCGCCAGTCCGCACCTGGCGCGCATGATCCATCCGGCCCATGCCGCGCGCGTGGCTGCGCTGATCGACGAGGCGCGCGCCGATGGCGCGCAACTGCTGGCCGGTGGCGAGCACGACGCGGCACGGCGCTACGTGGCGCCGACGCTGCTGGCGCAGGTGCCGGCGCAGGCGCGCATCGCGCAGGAAGAGATCTTCGGCCCGGTGCTGCCGGTGGTCGAGTTCGAGCAGCTGGAGGAGGTGCTCGACCGACTCGATGCCGCGCCCAAGCCGCTGGCGCTGTACCTGTGGAGCCGCGACCGCGCCGGCATCGCGCGGGTGTTGGCGCGCACCAGTTCCGGCAGTGCGGTGGTCAACCACTGCCTGCAGCAGTTCGTGCACAGCGGCCTGCCGTTCGGCGGGGTCGGCGCCTCGGGATTCGGCAGTGCGCACGGCGTGCACGGATTTCGCACCTTCTCGCACGAGCGCGCGCTGCTGCACGGTGGGCGCCTGCCGATCGTCAAGGCGTTCTTTCCTCCGTACACCGCCCTGCAGCAACGCTTGGCGGCCGGCCTCAGCGGTTGGTTGGCGCGGCGCTGAGCGTCGTTGCCGATGGGCCAGCGACGCGCGCGGTAAGATGCGTTGTCGGCGCGTGCAGCGGCGCTGCGGCGCCGTCCGCGCGCGCAGGGCCGCGGCGATGCGCGCCGCAACGCGGCCTGTGCCGCTTCATCACCATCGAGATCCCATGCCCGCCGACACGCCGCGTTCCCCCGCACCGCACCGCCCGCGCCTGACCGGGAACAAGGTGCCGGCCCAGCATCGCGCCACCGAGACCTATGAACAGATCCTCTCGGTCACCGCGCAACTGCTCGGCGACGTCGGCGTGGAGCGGCTGTCCACCAACCTGGTGTGCGCGCGGGCCGGGCTGACGCCGCCGGCGCTGTACCGCTATTTCCCGAACAAGTACGCGCTGCTGTCGGAACTGGGCCGGCGGCTGATGGAGCGGCAGAACCAGCTCATCCCCAAGTGGATCACCCTGCAGGCGATGAGCGGCACGCGCGAGGCGTTGCAGCGCGCGCTGGCCGGACTGGTGCTGGATACCTACCGCGTCACCAAGGCGACCGAAGGCGGTGTCTGGGTGCTGCGTGCGTTGCGCGCGGTGCCGGCGCTGCAGCAGGTGCGCCTGGATTCGCATGCGCAGGTGACCAAGGGCCAGGTGCGCTTCCTCAGCGAGGCCTTCCCCGATGCCGACCCGCGCCAGTTGCGGCTGGTCAGCCGCATCGTGGTCGACCTGATCTATGCGACCGTGGAGTTGCTGTTCGACACCCGACTGAGCGCCCGCGCGGTGGCCGATACCGTGGCGGCGATGATCGCCAGCCATATCGAGCAGCTGCGCGACGGCGCGGCGGCGGATGACAGCGCGAAGCGGGCGTCGACAGACGCCGCTTGAGCCAGCAGCGACGCGTCCGCAGACAAGGCGCGGCACCCGCAGGACGCTGTACATGCCGCCCCGACCGCGCGGCTAGGCGGCGAACTTGCCTGCGTCGAGATCCGCGATCAGCGTCGGGCCGGTCGGCGTCCAGCCGAGCCTGGCCTGGGTCAGCGCGCTCGAGGCCGGCATGTCGAGTTGCACGAACATCGCCATCCAGCCGAAATGCGCGGCCGCCTCGCCGGGCGCGATCGACACTACCGGCAACTTCAGACCGCGCCCCAACGCCTCGGCGATCTCGCGGCTGCGGATGCCTTCCTCGCCCACCGCATGATAACGCGCCCCCGGCTGCGCCCTCTCGATCGCAAGACGATACAGCCGCACCACGTCGGACAGGTGGCCGGCCGGCCAGCGGTTGCGGCCGTCGCCGACATAGGCGACCACGCCCTTGTCGCGCGCGATCGCCACCAGCGGGGTCACCAGCCCCTGCCGATACGGGGTATGGACCTGCGGCAGCCGCAGCACCGAGACATTGACGCCGGCCTCGAGCAACGCGTTGCCGGCCTGCTCGGAGGCGATGCGCGGATTCGGGTGGGTGGCGTTGAACACGTCCTCGCTGGCCGGCTCGCCGTGTTCGCCACTACCCACGCCGGTGCCCGAGGTGATCAGCAGCGGGCGATCGGAACCCCGCAGCGCCGCGCCGAGGGCCGCGATCGCGCGTCCGTCCTTCTCGCAGTTGGCGGCGAAGTTGCTGAAATCATGGTCGAACGCCGCGTGGATCACGGCATCGGCCTGCGCGGCGCCACGCGCCAGACTGTCCGGATCCTCGAGCGTGCCGTGGTGGACCTCGGCGCCGGCCGCGCGCAGCGCCTGCGCGCCGGCCTCCGATCGGGTCATGCCGAGCACGCGATGGCCGGCCT
This sequence comes from Xanthomonas sp. NCPPB 3174, assembly GCF_056725205.1. Classification (NCBI taxonomy): domain Bacteria; kingdom Pseudomonadati; phylum Pseudomonadota; class Gammaproteobacteria; order Lysobacterales; family Lysobacteraceae; genus Xanthomonas; species Xanthomonas sp. NCPPB 3174. The sequence continues at coordinate 1,729,616 of NZ_CM161517.1, forward strand.
GGAGCAGTTCGGGAACCAGGGCCGAACCGATGAAACCGGTCGCGCCCGTCAGAAAGATACGCATGGTGCACTCCGTTGTGTCGGTGCGAGCGACTCTCCGGCATCGGCGTATCCCGTTAAAGTAGTGACGTCATCGTAGTAAAGCGACTAACAGGCTCGCCATGCATTCCGATCCAGCCCATTCCCTGGGCGACTTCCTGCGCAGCCGGCGGACCCGGCTCGATCCTGCCAGCTTCGGCTTCTCCGGCCGTCGGCGCACGCCGGGCCTGCGCCGCGAGGAAGTCGCGCAGCGCGCCAACATCAGCCCGACCTGGTACACCTGGCTGGAACAGGGGCGTGGGGGCGCGCCGTCGGCGCAGGTGCTGGAGCGCATCGCCGGCGCGCTGCTGCTGACCGAGGCCGAACGCGACCACCTGTTCATGGTCGCGCTGGGGCGCCAGCCGGAGGTGCGCTACCGCGCGGTGGCGGGGGTCGACCCGCGGTTGCAGCGCGTCCTCGATGCGCTGGAAACCAGTCCGGCCATCGTCAAGACGCCGACCTGGGACGTGGTGGCCTGGAATCGCGCGGCGGCGGTGGTGCTGACCGACTACGGCCAGCTTCCCGTCGGCGAGCGCAACATCCTGCGCTTCCTGTTCTGTCATCCCGCCACGCGTGCCAAGCAGCACGATTGGGCGAGGGTGGCACGCTTCGTGGTGGGCGCGTTTCGTGCCGACGTGGTGCGTGCGGGCATCGCGTCGGACGCGGCGGCCCTGGTGACCGAACTGTGCGCGCGCAGCGCCGAGTTCGCGGCCCTGTGGCACGACCACGAGGTGTTGAGCCATGGCGAGGGCGATGGCGAAAAGCGTCTCAGGCATCCGCTGCTCGGCGAGATCGCGCTGGAGTACTCGGCCTTCGCCGTCGATGGCCGGCCGGACCTGGGCATGATCGTCTACACGCCCGTCGATGCCGGCGTGGCCGCGCGGATTCGCGCGCTGGCGACCGCGCAGGGTGCGGCCGAGGGCGCGCGGATCGATGCGGCGCCGGTATCCGTGCGACCTGGCGAAACGACTTAGAGAAGCGGTGCGGATGCGGTCGCGCCGTCCTCTGGGCCTTGCCTGCGAGGCGGTGCTTACTCCACCGCCAGATCGTCGACCTTCTGCCAGCCGCGCGGCAGCAATCCGCCGCGGCTGGCGCGGGCGCCGAGGTAGGCGTCCAGGTCCTTGAACGACAGCGACATGGTGCGCTGGCCGCTCTTGACCAGCAGCGTGTTGCCCGGCGCCACCGCGGCGATCGCCACCACCCGTTCGGTGCTGAGCTTGGCCTTGGGGATGTCGATGATCTTGTTGCCCTTGCCCTTGTCCAGCTCGGGCAGGTCGGCGACCGGGAACGCCAGCAGGTGGCCGGCGCTGGTGACCGCGACGATGCGGTCGCTGCCGGCGCCGCTCACCGGCGCGGGCGGCAGCACCTTGGCGTTCGGGGTCAGGTTGAGCATGGCCTTGCCGGCCTTGTTGCGGCTGGTCAGGTTCTCGAAGCGGGTGACGAAGCCGTAGCCGTGCGAGGACGCCAGCACCAGGCGGCTGTCGTTCTCGCCGCTGGCGATGGCCTGGAACGATGCACCGGCCGCGGGCGAGAAGCGCCCGGTCAGCGGCTCGCCGTTGCCGCGCGCCGAGGGCAGGGTGTGGACCAGGGTCGAATAGGCGCGGCCTTCCGAATCCAGGAACGCCACCTGCTGCGTGCTGCGTGCGCGCACCGCCGCCAGCAGGCCGTCGCCGTCGCGGTAGGACAGCGCCGCCGGGTCCACGTCGTGGCCCTTGGCCGCACGGATCCAGCCCTTCTCCGACATCACCACGGTCATCGGCTCGCTCGGCACCAGCTCGGTCTCGTCGATGGCCTGGGCCGCGCCGCGCTGCACCAACGGCGAACGCCGCGCATCGCCGAACTTCTTGGCGTCGGCCATCAGCTCGTCCTTGATCAGCTTCTTCAGCTTGGTCTTGCTGGCCAGCACCGCCTGCAGCTGCTCGCGTTCCTTGGCCAGCGCGTCCTGCTCGCCGCGGATCTTCATCTCTTCCAGCCGCGCCAGCTGGCGCAGGCGCGTTTCCAGGATGTAGTCGGCCTGTTCCTCGCTGAGCGCGAAGCGCGCGATCAGCGCCGGCTTCGGCTCGTCCTCGGTGCGGATGATGCGGATCACTTCGTCCAGGTTGAGGAACGCGGTCAGCAACCCTTCCAACAGGTGCAGGCGGCGCTCGACCTTCTCCAGCCGGTGGTTGAGGCGGCGCACCACGGTGTCGCTGCGGAAGCGCAGCCATTCCTCCAGCAGGGTCTTGAGGTTCTTGACCTGCGGGCGGCCGTCCAGGCCGATCACGTTGAGGTTGACCCGGTAGCTGCGCTCCAGGTCGGTGGTGGCGAACAGGTGACCCATCAGCTGCTCGGCGTCGACCCGGTTGGAGCGCGGCACCAGCACCACCCGCACCGGGTTGGCGTGGTCGGACTCGTCGCGGATGTCTTCCAGCCACGGCAGCTTCTTGGCGCGCATCTGCTGGGCGATCTGCTCGATCACCTTGGACGGCGACACCTGGTAGGGCAGCGCCGTGACCACGATGTTGGCGTTTTCCTTCTGGTAGGTGGCGCGGGCGCGCACGCTGCCATGGCCGGTTTCGTAAATGGTGCGCAGGTCGGCGGCCGGGGTGATGATCTCGGCGGTGGTCGGGTAGTCCGGGCCGCGCACGTGCTCGCACAGGTCGGCGACGCTGGCATCGGGGTCGTCGAGCAGGCGGATCAGCGCGCTGACGATCTCGTTGAGGTTGTGCGGCGGCACGTCGGTGGCCATGCCCACGGCGATGCCGGTGGTGCCGTTGAGCAGCAGGTGCGGCAGCCGCGCCGGCATCCAGGTCGGCTCGTCCAGGGTGCCGTCGAAGTTCGGCGACCAGTCCACCGTGCCCTGGCCGAGTTCGCCCAGCAGCACTTCGGCGATCGGGGTCAGCTTGGACTCGGTGTAGCGCATCGCCGCGAACGACTTCGGGTCGTCGGTGGAGCCGAAGTTGCCCTGGCCTTCGATCAGCGGGTAGCGGTAGGAGAACGGCTGCGCCATCAGCACCAGCGCTTCGTAGCAGGCGCTGTCGCCGTGCGGATGGTATTTGCCGATCACGTCGCCGACGGTGCGCGCGGACTTCTTCGGCTTGGCCGTCGCGTTCAGGCCCAGCTCGCTCATCGCATAGATGATGCGCCGCTGCACCGGCTTGAGTCCGTCGCCGAGGAACGGCAGGGCGCGGTCCAGCACCACGTACATGGAGTAGTCGAGGTAGGCGCGTTCGGCGTATTCGCGCAGCGGCAGCTGTTCGAAACCATGGAAGGCGGGGCGGGCGAGATCGGTCATGCGCGGGAAGTACCTGTAGGGGAACGCGGCGCCAGGCGCCGCAGGTCAGCCGGTCGATTATCCGGATGCGGCTGGCGATGCCAAGCCGCGCGTGCCACCGGCGCTGGCCAGGTAACGGGCCGGAGGATGGCCGAAGCGGCCGCGGAAGGCGGTGACGAAGGCGCTGGGGCTGCTGTAGCCCAGGCGGAAGGCGGTGTCGGCGACGCTGGCGCCGTCGCTGAGCCGGCGCAGCGCCTCGGCCAGCCGCGCCTGCTGGCGCCAGCCGGCGAAGCCGAACCCGGTCTCGTCGCGGAAGTGCCGGCTCAGGCTGCGCGGCGACAGCCCGGCCCAGTGCGCCCACTGCGCCAGCGAGCGGTCGTCGGCCGGGGTTTCCAGCAACTGGGTGGCGATGCGCAGCAGGCGCCGGTCGCGCGGCATCGGCAGGTGCAGGTGCTCGACCGGGGCGTTGCGCACCTCGTCCAGCAGCACGGCGCACAGGCGCTGCTGCTCGGCCTGCAGTTCCTGCGGCACGCCCCACTGGGTCATCCGCCGCAGCACTTCCCGGAACAGGCCGTTCATGCCGATCACGCAGGTCCGCGGCGGCAGGTCGGCGCAGACGTCGGGGCGGAGCAGCACCAGGTAGCTGCGCACCCGCCCGGACACCTGCACCGTGTGCAGTTCCTGCGGCGGCATCCAGCCGGCGCAGCCCGGCGGCAGCGACCATTGGCCGTGGGCGGTACGCGTGCCCAGCACGCCGTCCTCCACGTAGATCAACTGGCCGCGCAGGTGGCGGTGCCAGTCCACCTCGCGCCGCAGCGACACCGGCGAATGCGCCAGGAACGCGACCGCTGGCGGCCCGTCAGCGCGTTCGAACCACTCCAGGGCGCGCGGGTCCAGGGCACTGTCGGATCCATTCTCGACCGGGGAGTGCACGGCGTGGGTTGGCGCGATTTCGATATCCATTGTCTCGATTGTAATACCGAGCCAGGCCTGGCCGCCGCTACAGTGCGCTCGCCGTCAGCGTTCCTCCGCTGCAACGCAGCATCTAATTTCCATGGGGATATTTTCTTGACATATATTTCTAAATGAAAATAATAGGCGCCCATGAACTGCGCTCCCTCCCTGCCTGGCCCGCCCTCGTTCGGCCTGCTCCTGCGCCAGGTGCGTGACGGCCTGATGCGCCGCCTCGACCAGGCCATGACCGGGTTGGAGCCGGACCTGGGCTTCAGCCACTACCTCGGCATGAAGGCCCTGGCCTACATGGCGCCATGCACCGCCAACGAACTGGCCCAGGCCATCGACCAGAACCCCAGCGCGGTGACGCGCCTGCTGGACAAGCTGGAAGACCTGGGCTGGGTGCGCCGCGAGGCGCATGCGCAGGACCGCCGCGCGCTGCAGATCGTGCTCACCGACGACGGCCGCGCGCTGTGGCAGCAACTCAAGCAGCGCGGCGACGACGCCATCGCCGACGCGCTGCGCGATCTGTCCGCAGAAGAGCGCGAGCAGCTGTTCTCGTTGTTGGCCCGCGTCCGCGACTCCCTCAATTCGCACTGAACCCGCCCACATGACTCTGTCTTCTTCTCCTTCCCGCCTGCGTCCATTCGCGGTCGCGGCCCTCACCCTGGCGCTGGCGGCCTGCGCCAGCAGCCGTGGCCTGGAACCGCAGGGGCGCCGACTCGATGCCGACCGCCAGCTGCACATCGACAAGACCCTGGCCGCCGACGCACTGGCGCCGGCGCCGTGGCCGCAGCAGGACTGGTGGAAGGCGCTGGGCGATCCGCAGCTCGACGCGCTGATCGCCGAGGCCCTGCAGGGCACGCCCAGCCTGGACGCCGCCGATGCGCGGCTGCGCCTGGCGCAGGCACAGGCCGGCGCCGCCGATGCCGACCGCGGCGCCAAGCTGTCGCTGTCGGCCGGCTACACCGGCCTGCAACTGCCCAAGGGCCTGGTCGGCGACGAGATCGGCGGCAAGTACATCCACAACGAACAGGCCCTGCTGGACTTCAGCTACGGCTTCGACCTGTGGGGCGGCAAGCGCGCCTCGTGGGAGGCGGCGGTGGACCAGGCGCATGCGGCCGAGGTCGACGCGCAGGCCGCGCGCCTGGACCTGTCGGCCGGCGTCGCCCGCGCTTACGCGCAGTTGGGCTACGCCTGGCATCTGTACGACCTGGCCGGCGCCGAACTGGCGCGCTCGGAGAACAGCCTGAAGCTGGTGCGGCAGCGCCGCGATGCCGGCATCGACAGCAACCTGCAACTGCGCCAGGCCGAGGCGCGGGTGCCGGCGGCGCGCCAGCAGCAGGCGGCGGCGCAGCAGCAGGTCGACGAAGCGCGTACCGCGCTGGCGGCCTTGCTCGGCCGGGGCCCGGACCGCGGGCTGCAGATCGAGCGGCCGCGCCTGCTCGACCCGCAGGCCGCGCGGGTGCCGTCGGTGCTGCCCAGCGACCTGCTCGGCCGCCGACCCGACGTGGTCGCCGCGCGCTGGCGCGTGGAAGCCGCCTCGCAGGGCATCCATGCGGCCAAGGCGCAGTTCTATCCCAGCATCAACCTGAGCCTGCTGGGCGGCGTCGCCGCCACCAACCCCGGCGACCTGTTCAAGAGTTCCTCGGTGCTGGGCCTGCTCAGCCCCGGCGTGAGCCTGCCGCTGTTCGACAGCGGACGGCTGCGCAGCCAGTTGGCCGAGCGCGACGCGCAGTACGACCTGGCGGTGGCCAACTACAACCAGACCCTGGTGGCGGCGCTGCGCGAGGTGGCCGACCAGGTCAACGCGGCGCGTTCGCTGGCCGAGCAGGCGCAGCAGCAGGCGCAGGCGCTGGAGACGGCGCAGGCCGCCTTCGACCTGTCGCAGCAGCGCTACCGCGCCGGCATCGGCAACTACCTGGACGTGCTCAGCGCGCAGCAGCAGTTGCTCGACGCGCAACAGCGGCTGGCGTCCCTGCAAGCCAACCAGATCCTGGTCTCGGTGCGCCTGAATCAGGCGCTGGGCGGCGGCTACGACGCCACCTCCGCCGCCGACGCGCCGAGCTCTTCTTCCGCACCTTCGCATTCCTGAGATCGCTGCAATGAATCAGACAACGACCCCCGCTTCCTCCGCTCCCGCCTCCAGCCGGCGCGGCAAGCTGCTGCGCGGCCTGGCCGTGGTAGTGGTGCTGGTGCTGATCGCGCTGGCGATCTGGTACTTCCTGGTCGGCCGCTGGCACGAGGACACCGACGACGCCTACGTGCAGGGCAACCTGGTGCAGATCACCCCGATGGTGGCCGGCACCGTGGTGCGCATCGACGCCGACGACGGCATGCGCGTGGAGCGCGGCCAGCCGCTGGTCAAGCTCGACCCGGCCGACACCGAGGTCGCGCTGCAGCAGGCCGAGGCCAATCTGGCGCGCACCGTGCGCCAGGTGCGCGGTCTGTACCGCTCGGTCGAGGGCGCCCAGGCCGAACTGTCCGCGCAGCAGGTGACCCTGCAGCGCGCCCGCGCCGACGTCGCCCGCCGCGCCAGCCTGGTCGCCACCGGCGCGATCTCCGCCGAAGAGCTGGCGCATGCCCGCGACCAGCTGGCCGCCGCCGAGGCCGCGGTCAGCGGCTCGCGCGAGACCCTGGCGCGCAACCGCGCCTTGATCGACGAGAACGGCGTGGCCGACCAGCCCGACGTGCAGGCGGCCGCCGCGCAGGTGCGTCAGGCCTTCCTCAACAACGCCCGCAGCGCCATCGTCGCGCCGGTGTCCGGCTACGTGGCGCGGCGCTCGGTGCAGGTCGGCCAGCGCGTGCAGCCCGGCACCGCGCTGATGGCGGTGGTGCCGCTGAACCAGGTGTGGGTGGACGCCAACTTCAAGGAAACCCAGCTCAAGCACATGCGCCTGGGCCAGCCGGTGGAACTGGAGTCGGATGTGTACGGCAGCGCGGTGACCTACCGCGGCACCGTGCAGAGCCTCGGCATCGGCACCGGCAGCGCGTTCTCGCTGCTGCCGGCGCAGAACGCCAGCGGCAACTGGATCAAGATCGTGCAGCGCGTGCCGGTGCGCATCGCCATCGACGCCAAGCAACTGGAGCAGCACCCGCTGCGCATCGGCCTGTCGATGAAGGCCGACGTCAACCTGCATGACCAGAACGGCGGGGTGCTGCCGACCAAGCCGGCCAGCGGCGCGCTGCTGGATACCGACGTCTATGCGCAGCAACTGCAGCAGGCCGACGCGGCCGTGAAGCAGATCATCCACGCCAACCTGCCCGACGCCGCCAAGGCGAACTGAGCCCGGTCATGTCCAACCAAGCTGCCGCTCCCGCCGCGCCCGGGGCTCCGGGCGCACCGGCCGCCGGGTTCCGCCCGGCCAGTGTGGCGTTGTGCACGGTGGGCCTGGCGATGGCCTCGTTCATGCAGGTGCTCGACACCACCATCGCCAACGTGTCGCTGCCCACCATCGCCGGCAACCTCGGCGCCAGTTCGCAGCAGGCCACCTGGGTCATCACCTCGTTCGCGGTCAGCAACGCCATCGCGCTGCCGCTGACCGGCTTCCTCAGCCGCCGCTTCGGCGAGACCAAGCTGTTCGTGTGGGCCACGCTGGCCTTCACCGCGGCCTCGCTGCTGTGCGGCCTGGCCCAGAGCATGGGCATGCTGGTGGTGTCGCGCGCGCTGCAGGGCTTCGTCTGCGGCCCGATGTACCCGATCACCCAGAGCCTGCTGGTGTCGATCTATCCGCGCGAGAAACGCGGCCAGGCGCTGGCGCTGCTGGCGATGATCACCGTGGTCGCGCCCATTGCCGGGCCGATCCTCGGCGGCTGGATCACCGACAACTACAGCTGGGAATGGATCTTCCTGATCAACGTGCCGCTGGGCATCATCGCCGCGACCGTGGTCGGCTCGCAGTTGCGCGACCGTCCCGAGCCGACCGAGCGCCCGCGCATGGACTACGTCGGCCTGATCACCCTGATCATCGGCGTGGGCTGCCTGCAGGTGGTGCTGGACCTGGGCAACGACGAGGACTGGTTCAACTCGACCAAGATCGTCGTGCTGGCCGCGATCTCGGCGGTGGCGCTGGCGGTGTTCCTGATCTGGGAACTGACCGACAAGGATCCGATCGTCGACCTGCGCCTGTTCCGCCACCGCAACTTCCGCGCCGGCACCATGGCGCTGATCGTGGCCTATGCGGCGTTCTTCAGCGTGTCGCTGCTGATCCCGCAGTGGCTGCAGCGTGACATGGGCTACACCGCGATCTGGGCCGGCCTGGCCACCGCGCCGATCGGCATCCTGCCGGTGATCATGACCCCGTTCGTCGGCAAGTACGCCTCGCGCTTCGACCTGCGGCTGCTGGCCAGCATCGCCTTCATCTTCATGGCCACCACCAGCTTCATGCGCTCGGACTTCAACCTGCAGGTGGATTTCCCGCACGTGGCCGGGGTGCAGTTGCTGATGGGCGTGGGCGTGGCGCTGTTCTTCATGCCGGTGCTGCAGATCCTGCTGTCGGACCTGGACGGGCGCGAGATCGCCGCCGGTTCCGGCCTGGCCACGTTCCTGCGCACGCTGGGCGGCAGCTTCGCCGCCTCGCTGACCACCTACCTGTGGGCCAAGCGCACGCAGCTGCACCATGCGCACCTGACCGAACACATCTCCACCTACACGCCGGGCATGCAGGAACAGGTGCAGATGATGGGCAACGGCAGCCTGCAGAACGGCGCGGCGTTGCTCAACAACACCATCAACCACCAGGCCTCGCAGATGGGCTTCAACGACATCTTCTACCTGCTGGGCTGGACCTTCCTCGGGATCATCTTCTTCCTGTGGCTGGCCAAGCCGCCGTTCGGCGGCGGTGGCGGCGCGGCGGCCGCCGGCGGCCACTGAGGCAGCGACGGCCGGCGACGTCGTTCGCCGGCCGGTCATGCAGTGTGGTCTTTGTGCGGCGGCGTGTCGTCCGGGCACGCCGCCGCGTCGCGGCAGCGCGACCCGCGTGCCCGGCGTCGCGCTCCGGTGTCGCGCCACTTGCCGCCGCTGCGGCCCGCGCACCAGAATCGGCGCTCCGCAGGCTTCGGCAGCCCCGCCCATGCAGCGTCTTCTCCGCGCCCTCGGCGCCCGCTTCGTCACCGCGTCTGCAGGCGCGATCGTCTTCGCGCTGCTGTGTCTCGGCGCGCCTCCGGCGCATGCGCAGGCCGCGTCGCCGCCGGCCGCCTCGCCAGTGCCGGTGACCCCGGCCGACCGTCTGCACGAGGCCTGGTGGGCCGAGCGCCACCAGCAGGTGCTGGCGCAGGTGCGTGCGCAGCCGGAGGCGCCGCTGCTGCTGATCGGCGATTCGATCACCCAGAACTACGAAAAGGCGCAGGCGCCGGACCAGGACTTCCAGTCGACCTGGCAGACCTTCTACGGCAGCCGCGGCGCGCTCAACCTCGGCTTCAGCGGCGACGCCACCGAGCACGTGCTGTGGCGCCTGCAGCACGGCGAAGTCGACGGCCTGCGGCCCAAGGTCGCCCTGGTGCTGATCGGCACCAACAACACCGGCCACGAGGGGCAGGGCGCGGCGGACACGGTGCGCGGCATCGAGGCGGTGGTCGCCACGCTGGAGCAGCGCCTGCCGCATACGCGCATCCTGTTGCTGGGCCTGCTGCCGAGTGCGCTGTCGGCGCAGAAGAGCGCACGCGATGCCGAGGTCAATCGCGCACTGGCGGTGCGCTACGGCGACAACCCGCGGGTGACGTACCTGGACATCGGCACCGTCTTCCAGCGCGCGGACGGCACGCTGGAACAGGGCCTGTTCTACGATCCGCGGCAGCGGCCGGGCAGCGGTGCGCTGCACCCGGATACGCGCGGGCAGCGGCGCATGGCCGAGGCCATCGAGCCGACCCTGGCGCGGCTGCTCGACGACGCGCCACGGGTGCCGCTGGACGCGATGACCGACGTCGACACCGCGCGCATCGCGGTGCCCTGGCTGGAGCAGGATTCCTACGACTGGTACGGCCGCCACCATGCCGCGCTGGATGCCGCCCGCCAGCTGCAGCCGCAGGTGGTGATGCTCGGCGACTCGATCACCCATTTCTGGGCGGGCGCACCACAGGCGATCCGGGTGAACGGCGCGCAGGCCTGGCAGCGCACCTTCGGCGGCGCGCGCGTGCTGAACCTGGGCTTCGGCTGGGACCGCACCCAGAACGTGCTGTGGCGGCTGCGCCAGGGCGAGGTCGACGGCCTGGCACCGCGCTGGGTGGTGATCAACCTCGGCACCAACAATCTCACCGGCACCGAGCATGCGCGCGCCAACTCGCCGCAGGAGACCGCAGACGGCGTCGCCGCGGTGGTCGCCGAGGTCCGGCGACGCCTGCCGCGCAGTCGGATCGTGCTGATGGGCATCTTCCCGCGCGGCTTCGCCGCCGATGCGCCGCAGCGCGCGCCGATCCTGCAGACCAACCGTCTGCTGGCCGCGCGCTTCGGTCACGATCCGCAGGTGCGCTGGCTCGACATCGGCGCGCGGTTCCTGCAGCCGGACGGCACGCTGCCGGCGGCGCTGATGCCGGACAGCACCCATCCCAGCGAAGCCGGCTACCGCATCTGGGGCGACGCCTTGCGCGAGATCGGCGTCGGCGGCTGAAGCTCGCGTCGAACGACGCGCTTTTGCTGCCGCTCGGCGGCAGATGTCATTGCTCAGGTAGGAGCGGCTTCAGCCGCGACCAGGCACTACCGACCAGCCTCGTCGCGGCTGAAGCCGCTCCTGCGCGTGGCTTTCCGGCATTACGCGAGGGCCACGGCCGCGAGCGCGACCTCAGCCGCTGCTGGGCTTGAGCAGTTGCAGTACCGCTTCGCGGTGGCCCGGCGGCGCGTTGCGATAGCGCGCCAGCAATGCGCGTTCCTGCGCATCCTGCGCCAGCAACGGATAGTCGGAAGGCAGGTCCTGCACGCGCTTGCCCGGGCCCACGCCGCACACCAGCTCGTCGAGCGAGCGGTTCAGCACGCTGCGCAGCGTCGGCAGCAGGCGGAAGCTGGGCGTTTCGCGGTCGTTCTCCCAGGCCGAGACCGACGACTTGGTGACGTCCAGCGCGAAGCCCAACTGCTCCTGGGTGAGCCCTGCGGCTCTTCTGGCTTCGCGCAAGCGCTCGCCGAAGCTATTCATCGCGGTGGGCCTCGGGGGACGGCGGGCCTACCAAGATATGGAGCATCCGCCGGCTTGTCGTACAGCTGTGCTTGACTCGAATTGTTCGGAAATACAATACTCACGCGGTGCGGAACGCACGGACGCGCGAGGATGCGCATGCAGCACAAGGACGTCATGGACACGAGGGTGTCGGCACCGCGGTGCGCCGCCGCGCTGTGTCGGCCGATAGCGGCACGACACGGCGCCCGCCGGTGCGTGGGGGAGGGCGCATGGCCACCTACGAAGTGAGACTCCGGCGCGTCGCGCAACTGGAGCCGTCCTTGCAGGTGCTGGTACATGCCGCCAATGCCTACCTGGCCGCGCGTGCGGCCGAGCGCCACAACCCGGGCTACCGTGCCTACAAGGTGGCGGTGTGGGTGAAGGGCGTGCGTGTGGACATCGGTCCGTTGCGTCCGCCGCAGCGCTGAGCGTCGCGGCCTGCATGCAGCCAACAAAAAACCCGCCGAAGCGGGTTTTGAGATCATGCTCGACCTGTCGGTCGTGGTGCCCAGGAGAGGACTCGAACCTCCACGGTTTTACCCGCTAGTACCTGAAACTAGTGCGTCTACCAATTCCGCCACCTGGGCAACTCAGAACGAGAATTCTGCGCGTGGCGGCGGACACTGTCAAGCGCTTTGTCGTGCCAATTCGGCCGGCAGGGATGAACCCTTGACGGCGCTCGCCCCGGATCACAGCACCCCGCCGATGCGCGACGCCGCAGCGCGCGTCTCGTGCGATGGCTGCGCGTGCGTGCGCCTCGGCAGGACGCAACCGACGTCTCAATAGCGCAGCACGGCTGCCCGGATCTTCGTTGCACGCGGCTCGGGCAGGTCGGCAGTGCGCTCGGTGATGGCGTCCAGCAGCGCGCGCTTGCGTTGCTCGCCCAATGGCGTATAGGTGTCGCTTCGGTCGATCCAGTCGTCGATTGCCAGCAGCCACCAGTGACGGTCCGCTTCGCGCACGTGCAGTACCAGCAGCTGCGTCAGACCGTCCCAGAGGCTGCGCATGCGCATGAGCCTGTGCAGCCGCGCGCGGCAAGCGGCGTCCGTCGCTGCATCGCCAAGGACGTGCAGGATCAGCGCAGCGTCGAGCGTCACCGCGCTGTTGCGGATGGCGTCGTTCAATGTCTCCATAACCCTGCCGCCACCCAGTTGCAGGAGCCGGCTGATGGTATCCGGGGGAATCGGTTGCCCGAGGCGCAACAGGCCCTTCAGTGCCTGCTGGCGCACGCTCGCGCGCGTGGCGAGCAGACGCAGGCGCAGGCGCGCCGCGTCTTCGGGCTCGGCGTCTTCGGCAAGCGATGCGAGGGCGCCGATCTGGGCGTCCTGGCTGTCCTGGTCCAGTGCCGCGCGCCATGCGATGCGCGGGTCGGTGCCTTGTTCCCGCGTGAGATAGGCCGCAAGGCGGCGGACGCCGGACGCGCGATCCAGCAGGGCGCGCGGCAGCGCAGTGGCGGCGGTCGCCGGGTCCGCCGACGCAAGTGCGTGCAGACATTCCCGGCGCACGGCCGGGTGCGGCGCATGCAATCCGGCCGCGGCGATCGCCGCGATGGATGCCGCATCGAGCGTCGCCTGGGCATGGCGCAGCGCATGCAGACCGATGCGCGGGTCTTGCTGCATGAGCGCCTGCCCGTGCAGCCGGGTGTTTCCGCATTCGATCGACGCCCTGTAGGCCCAGGCGCGCAGCGCCGGATCCGTGGACGCACGCGCCCGCTGAAGTAGAGCGTCGTTGGACGGGGCCAGCATCCAGCCTTCCACGCTCGCTTCGAGCCATCCGTCGGATGCGCGCTCCCATCGCTGCAGCCGCAGGACCAGCGGCCACGCGTCCAGCACCGCATCGGCGCTGCAGCCGTCCAGCAGTCGCTGGACCGCCTCGCGCGCGGCGAAGCGCACTTGCGGTACCCAGTCGGCGGATCGCAACAGCGCAGCGACCAGGCTCAGATAGCAAGGGAACTGGCCGAGATTCCAGACCGCCTTCTGCCGTTCCCGGCCATCCGGATGCGCGCATGCCAGGAACAGCAACGACTGCCGCGCGTCCTCGCGCATCGGACACATCAGGATGCTCCGCAGCGTGTCGGCCGACCACGTTGCGTAGGCAGCGCTGGTCCAGGCACGCAGCTGTTGGTCGATGATCGCCAGGCCGTTCGCGCTGGTCGTAGGCAGGAACGTCTCCGTGACCTCGGGGCGACGGTTGCCCATCAGTGGAGCTAGCGCCTGCAGCAGGAGCTGCGGCAGTCCGGCGCACGCCGTGGCAGGCGTGGGTGGCTGTTTGGAGGTCCGGAACAGGGCGGCCACCAGGGACGGAAGCGAGGCAGGAAGTCTCGCACCGGTGGAGACGGCTGCCAAGTTCACGGGCCGCCCCGGAGATGAGGCGGCCCGCGTGTCTGCGGCAGGCATCCTCCAGACGCCTGTGCAGCGGCTGCTGACCGCGCGGGTCAGTAACCGACGTTGAAGCGCAGGCCCTGGTTGATCGCGCAGCGATAGCCGAGGGTGCTGCCGGTCTGTTGGTAGCTGGGCAGGGCGAACACGAACATGGTGAAGTCGATGCTGTTGTCCGGATGCACCTGGTAGCGCAGGAACTGCTGGATCGGCTTGCCGTCGCGGCCGACGGTGACGTGGTCGTCGGCGAAGGACAGGGTGCCGTCGGCGGTGACGCGGTAGGCGCCGATGCGCAGGCCGCCGCGGGTCTGGCTGGGCGTGGCGCCGCCGGAGGTGGGCGTGCACTGGCTCAGGTCGATCGCCACGGCGACTGAGGCACCGCTGTCCAGGGCGCGCTGGATCTCGGTGAGGGAATTGAGCGTGGCGTCGTCGGCGCCGGCGGCGGAGGCGCTGGTGGCGCTGGCAAACAGGGCGGCGGCGAGCAGGGAGGCGGACAGGCTGTGCATGGGGATGCTCCGGAGCGTGGGGGAGGGCGACGGATTGCCGGATGCAAACTAGCGGGGCGCCGATCCGGGTCAACCGACAAAATCGCGAACTTCCGTTGCCGTCACGCCGGTTCTTCGAAGCGGGTCCGCTTATGACAGCGCCGTGTCGGAATCCGCGTTGCACCTGCGGTTTTCCGCCGACTGCGTGCGCCGCCGACGCGCGCGGGGCGTGGCTGCTTGTCCGGTGGGGGCGTGGCATCGGCGCAGGCGATCGCGAGCGAATGCGAAATAGGCGTTGACAAGGTCGCGCGGGCACCGCAGAATTCGCGGCCTTCAGCGCCCAGGTGGCGGAATTGGTAGACGCACTAGTTTCAGGTACTAGCGGGTAAAACCGTGGAGGTTCGAGTCCTCTCCTGGGCACCAAAAGCAAGACTGCGAGAGCGCTGAACTCTCGCACCGACCGGCCCGCTGACGCGGGCTTCGTCGTTTCTGGGGGCACGCTCGCGGGGCTCGCACCGCCCGGTTCGGGTGGTGACCACCCTCATGGGAGTACCATGCCCGGATGACAACCCGCAAAAGCAAGTCCGGCAAGCCCGGCAAATCCGCCTCCAGCGACGCTTCCACCCCCGACACGCCGAAGAAATCGCGTCTGCCCGCCTGGATGCCCAGCTTCCTGCGCCGTGGCCCCAAGCCGCCGCTGCAACCGCTGCACCCGCCGTCCCCGCCGCGGGGTGGCACCCCTGAGACCGCACCCCCGGCCGCCGCGCCGATCCAGGACCCCTACGCCGCGCGCGAGGCCGAGCGCTATGCGCAGCCGATCGCCAGCCGCGAGGCGATCCTGCAGTTGCTCGAACGCTGCGACGGCCCGCAGACCCTGGACGAACTGGCCGAACAACTCGGCCTGACCGAGCCGACGCGCAAGGAAGCGCTGAGCAAGCGCCTGGGCGCGATGCTGCGCGAGGCGCAACTGGTGCAGAACCGCCGTGGCGGCTACGCGCCGCTGCAGCAGACCAACCTGATCCCCGGCGTGGTGATCGCCAATCCCGATGGCTTCGGCTTCCTGCGCCCGGACGAGGGCGGCGACGACCTGTTCCTGCCGCCGTACGAAATGCGCAAGGTGCTGCACGGCGACCGCGCGCTGGCCAATGTCACCGGCATCGACCGCCGCGGCCGCCGCGAAGGCAGCATCGCGCGCGTGCTCGAGCGCGGCCTGACCCGCATGATCGGTCGCTTCAGCCTGGAAGCGGGCATCGCCTTCGTGGTGCCCGACGACAAGCGCATCCAGCGCAACGTGCAGATCCCCGCCGACGCCGTCGGCGAGGCCCGCGACGGGCAACTGGTGGTGTGCGAACTCACCTCCGCGCCGGATGCGCGGCGGCCGCCGATCGGCAAAATCATCGCCGTGCTGGGCGACAAGCTGACCCCGTCGCTGCTGGTGGAAGCGGCGATTCACGGCCACGAGCTTCCCTACGAATTCCCGCAGGAGGTGCTGGACGAAGCCGCGGCGGTGCCGCTGACGGTGGAGCCGGCGGCGATCAAGGGCCGCGTGGACCTGCGGCAGACGCCGCTGGTGACCATCGACGGCGCCGACGCCAAGGACTTCGACGACGCGGTGTTCTGCGAGTCCAACGCCGACGGGTTCCGCCTGGTGGTGGCGATCGCCGACGTGTCGCACTACGTGCGTCCGGGCACGCCGCTGGATACCGAGGCGGTCAAGCGCGCGACCTCGGTGTATTTCCCCGGCTTCGTGGTGCCGATGCTGCCGGAGACGCTGTCCAACGGCATCTGTTCGCTCAACCCCAAGGTCGACCGCATGTGCTTCGTCTGCGACATGCAGATCGACCGCCAGGGCGAGGTGGCCGGTGCGCGCTTCTACGAGGCGGTGATGAACTCGCACGCGCGGCTCACCTACGAGCAGGTGTGGCAGGCGGTGGGCGAGAAGGACGAACAGGTGCGCAAGGACGTGGCGGCGGTGCTGCCGCAGCTGGAGCGGCTGCACCAGCTTTACCAGATCCTGGCCAAGGCGCGCGCGCGCCGCGGCGCCATCGAGTTCGAGTCCTCGGAAGTGCGCTTCGTGCTCGACAACACCGGCGAGGTGACCCAGGCCGGCATGCTGGTGCGCAACGACGCGCACAAGCTGATCGAGGAATGCATGATCGCCGCCAACGTGGCCGCGGCGCGCTACCTGCTGGAGACGCACATCCCGGCGCCGTTCCGCGTACACGAGCGGCCGCCGGAATCCAAGTACGCCGACCTGCTGGAGTTCCTCAAGGAGTTCAAGCTGAGCCTGCCGGCATGGAGCAAGGTGGTGCCGGGCGACTTCACCAAGCTGCTGAAGAAGGTGCGCGAGCGCCCGGATGCGGCGCTGCTGGAATCGGTGCTGCTGCGCAGCCAGAGCATGGCGGTGTACTCGCCCGACAACGCCGGCCACTTCGGCCTGGCGCTGGAGGCGTACGCGCACTTCACCTCGCCGATCCGCCGTTATCCGGACCTGCTGGTGCATCGCGCGATCAAGTACGCGCTGACCCGCGGCGCGCCGGACAAGTACCTGTACGCGCCGCGCGCGATGGCGGCGCTGGCGCTGCAGTGCTCCGAGCGCGAGCGCCGTGCCGACGAGGCTGAGCGCGAGGTCGACGAGCGTTACCGCGCCGCATGGATGGAAAAGCACGTCGGCGGGCAGTTCGACGGCGTGGTCAGCGGCGTGACCAGCTTCGGCCTGTTCGTCGAGCTGGACCAGTCCAAGGTCAACGGCCTGATCCACGTGACCCAGTTGCCGCAGGACTATTACCACTTCGACGCCACCCGCAAGACCCTGACCGGCGAGCGCCGCGGGCGCGAGTTCCGCCTGGGCGACCGCGTACGCATCCTGGTGCTGAAGGCGAGCATGGAGGAGCGCAAGATCGACTTCCGGCTGGTCGAGGAGGGCGGCCCGGCACACGACGAGCCTGCGCCGCCGCCGCCGCGTGGACAGCCGGCCAAGCGCAAGAAAAAGAAGTACTGACGGCGCAGCGTCGCGGCCGGCCGCCTGGCGGCCGCCGCGATCGCGCTTTCCTTGCGTCGTGCGGGGGCGACATCTGCGCGATGCGGTCCGCAGCGGAGAGCAGGCATGGAGCAGGAGTACAGCGGCGGTTGCCAATGCGGCGCGGTGCGCTTCCGGGTACGCGGGCGCCTGCACGACGCCTCGATCTGTCATTGCCGGATGTGCCAGAAGGCCTTCGGTGCCTACTACGCGCCACTGGTCTCGACCCGCGGCGCGGAACTGACCTGGACCCGTGGCACGCCCAGGCGCTTCGCCTCGTCCAACCTGGTGCAGCGCGGCTTCTGCGCCGACTGCGGCACGCCGTTGACCTACGAGGCCCCGGATGGCATCGCCATCGCCGCCGGCGCCTTCGACCATCCGGAGGCGCTGCCGCCGACCATCCAGTACGGCATCGAAGCGAAGCTGCCGTTCGTCGACGCCCTGCATCGCCTATCGGCGATCCGCACCGAAGGCGATCTGGCCGCCGCCTCGTTCCTGGCCGATGTCGTCTCGCGTCAGCATCCGGACCACGACACCGAGCGCTGGCCGGCGTGAGGCGCTATCGCCGGTGCCGACGTCGCGCGGAGCGTTGTCGGGAGATCGCTGGCGACCTTTGACAATCGGTCGCGCCAGGCAGCAGGCCGGGGTTCTCCAAGTCATCGCGTCGGGACTGAAGTCCCTCCCACAAGGCCGCGCCGCGACCTGTCTGGATGGCGTTGCATCGGCGACCCTGCGGCCGCGACAACATGCCGCGAGCCTCGCTGAAAGCAGGACGTCCCGGCCAAGCCGCTTCTGCCAATCCCGAATCCCGAATCCCCAATCCCGGCCCCTCAGGCATGACGCCAGCGGCCACAACCCCTACCATGCCCGCTTTCCTTTCGCGTAGTCCCGCCTCATGAGCAAGCAGAACCAGTGGATCGTCGGCGTCAATGCCGTGGCCTCGTCGATCGAGAACGACGCGGACAACGTGCGCGAGGTGCTGGTGGAGGCGGGCAGCAAGAATCCGCGCCTGCAGGAGATCGAAGAGAACGCACGGCGCAAGGGCATCGACGTGCGGCGGGTGAACACGCAGGCGCTGGATGGCGTCGGCGGCGCGGTACGCCATCAAGGCGTGGCTGCGCGCTACGCCGCGGCGCGGACCTGGTCGGAGAACGAGTTGGAAGGCCTGGTCAGCGCCGCCGAAGGCCGCGCCCTGCTGCTGGTGCTGGACGGTGTGCAAGACCCGCACAATCTCGGCGCCTGCCTGCGCAGTGCCGCCGCGGCCGGGGTGACGGCGGTGGTGATTCCCAAGGACAAGTCGGCGCCGGTCAACGCCACCGTGCGCAAGACCTCGGCCGGCGCCGCCGACCGCCTGCCGATCGTGGCGGTGACTAACCTCGCGCGCTGCCTGCGCGACCTGCAGAAGCAGGGCGTGTGGATCTACGGCCTGGCCGGCGAAGCCGAGACCTCGCTGTACGCGCAGGACCTGCGCGGCAACGTGGCGCTGGTGCTGGGCGGCGAGTCCGACGGCCTGCGCCGGCTGACCCGCGAGCATTGCGACGGCCTGGTCCGCATCCCGATGCCGGGCGAGATCGAGAGCCTCAACGTCTCGGTCGCCGCCGGCGTGACCCTGTTCGAGGCGGTACGGCAGCGCATGGGCTGAGCGCCCCTTCGAAACACCATAACCCCTCTCCCTACGGGAGAGGGGTTGGGGTGAGGGTCCGAGGGCGAAGCCCCTAGAGCATCAGGACGACACCAAGCTTTCGCGCTTCACCCTCAACCGCCGCTGCAATCGACGTTTCCCCAGGCTGCGCCCGCACCCTCATCCGCCCCTTCGGGGCACCTTCTCCCGAAGGGAGAAGGGAGGCGCGCGGCGCCTGGAGAGCCCCTCTCCCTCCGGGAGAGGGGTTGGGGTGAGGGTGCGGGGCGAAGCCCCTCGCGCATCCGGACGGCACCAAGCTTCGCCCCTTCTCCTCAGCGGTCGCCGCAATCGACTTTTCCCCAGGCTGCGCCCGCACCCTCATCCGCCCCTGCGGGGCACCTTCTCCCGGAGGGAGAAGGGAGGCGCGCGGCGCCTGGAGAGCCCCTCTCCCTCCGGGAGAGGGGTCGGGGTGAGGGTGCGGGGGCAAAACCCCTCGCGCATCAGGGCGACGCCCAGCTTCGCTCCTTCTCCTCAGCGGTTGCGGCAATCGACTTTTCCCCAGGCTGCGCCCGCACCCTCATCCGCCCCTTCGGGGCACCTTCTCCCGAAGGGAGAAGGGAGGCGCGCGGCGCCTGGAGAGCCCCTCTCCCTCCGGGAGAGGGGTCGGGGTGAGGGTGCGGGGGCGAAACCCCTCGCGCATCAGGGCGACGCCCAGCTTCGCTTCTTCTCCTCAGCGGTTGCGGCAATCGACTTTTCTCCAGGCTTCGCCCGTACCCTCATCCGCCCCTGCGGGGCACCTTCTCCCGGAGGGAGAAGGGAGGCGCGCGGCGCCTGGAGAGCCCCTCTCCCTCCGGGAGAGGGGTCGGGGTGAGGGTGCGGGGGCAAAACCCCTCGCGCATCAGGGCGACGCCCAGCTTCGCTCCTTCTCCTCAGCGGTTGCGGCAATCGACTTTTCCCCAGGCTTCGCCCGTACCCTCATCCGCCCCTTCGGGGCACCTTCTCCCGAAGGGAGAAGGGAGGCGCTGCGCTTGCACGGGCCAGCCCGGCTTAACCGTCGCGCAATCTTCACGCGTTCTTTTTCGGCGGCCTGCTAGCGCCTGCACCCGCAGCGCCACGTTTTTGCCTACCATGGGCGCTCGTCCCGTGTTCTGTTCCGGTAATGAGTCTGCGTCGCCCCCGTCCCCTTGACGCTGGCCCCCCGCGCCAGGGTCCTGTCGCGCCCCGCCTGCGTCGGATCGGGTCGGGACAGTGAACGTCGCCAGGGGGAGGGGGGAAGCGGCGCTCGCACGCGACCGCGGGCGCGCGTGGCCGCCTGCATGGCAGGTGTTGCTGATCCTGGTGCTGGTGCTGGGCGTGGCGTGGCGCGCGGTCGCCGCCGACGGTGCCGCTGATGGGGTGCCCCCGCTGCGCGACTACGCCGTCGATTCCTGGACCTCGCGCAACGGCTTGCCGCACAACTCCTTGCGCGATCTGGCGCAGACCCCGGATGGCCGCCTGTGGTTCGCCACCTGGGAAGGACTGGTGCGCTACAACGGCCTGGACTTCACCGTCATCGACCGCAGCACCCGCCCGGGCCTGCCCGACAACGGGGTCGGCTCGCTGTACGTGGACCGCGCCGGCGCACTCTGGCTCAGCGATTCGCGCGGCAATCTCGGCCGCCACGATCCCGCCGGCCACTGGCGGTTCTGGCGACAGCCGCCGGGCTGGCCGCATGCGCTGATCCACGCGATGACCCAGGACCGCGACGGCCGCATGTGGCTGCTGTTCGAAGGCAACGGCCTGGGCTGCCTGTGGCCGGACGGCCGTTTCGATTACCAGCCGGCGCCGCGCGACCTGCCGTTGGCGGCGAGCTTCCCGCACCTGGCCGCAGACGACCAGGGGCGGATCTGGATCGGCAGTCTCGACGGTCTGCTGTACCGCGACCCGCAAGGCGTGCTGCGGCGCGCGCCGGCCGCGTTCGGTTTGCCGCCCGGGCTGGCCTGGCCGTATCGGGCGCCGGACGGTTCGCTGTGGCTGGTGGCGGGAGAGAACCTGTACCAAGTGCAGGGCGAGCGCGCCGTGCTGGTGCAGCACCTGCCGGGCTACGGCCATTTCACGTCGATGCTGCGCGATCGCGATGGCGCGATCTGGCTCGGCACCGAGAACCAGGGGTTGCTGCGGATCAGTGCGCATGGCATCGAGCGCATGCTGCCGGGCGACGTGCTGCCCAACGGGCGCATCGTCAGCCTGCTGCAGGATGCCGAGGGCAGCATCTGGATCGGCGCCAACGGCGGCCTGTTCCGCCTGCGCGAGACCCTGTTCGCCGGCTACACCCGCCGCGACGGACTCAGCGGCGACTACGTGCGCGCGCTGCTGGAGACGCCGGACGGCGCGCTGTGGATCGGCAGCGCCGCCGGGCTGGACCGGATGGCGCCGGACGGCCGCATCGCCCCGGTCGCGCTGCACGATGCGCCCTCGGTGCTGAGCCTGGCGCGCGGCAGCGACGGCGACCTGTGGATGGGCACTTATGCCGACGGCGTGTTCCGCCTGCGCGATGGTCGGGTCGTGCGCCACTACGGAACCAACGAGGGCTTGCCCAGCGGGCAGGTGCGTGCGCTCAGCGTCGATGCCGCCGGGACGGTCTGGATCGGCACCCGCAGCGGGGTGATGCGCATCGACGGCGACCGGCTGTCGGCGCCGGACGTGCCCGGCCTGCCGCACGGCCTGATCACCGCGCTGGCCAGTGTCGACGGCGCGCTGTGGATCGGTTCGGTGGAAGGCGCGGCGGTGCTGCGCGACGGCCGGGTGCGGACGCTGGCGCTGGAGCCGCTGGGCGGCGCGCGCACCGTGTTCGGGTTCCAGGCCTTGGGCCGCGACATGTGGATCTCCACCGATCGCGGCCTGCACCGCGACCGCGATGGTCAGTTGGCGCGGGTGGGGCTGGAGCAGGGCATGCCGGTGGACACGGTGTTCCAACTGGTCCGCGACCGCCTCGGCAACGTCTGGATCAGCAGCAACCGCGGCGTGCTGCGCACCACCGCGGCGGCGCTGGACGCGGTCGCCGACGGCCGCCAGGCGCGGCTGCAGGTGAGCCGTTACGACGAGATCGACGGCATGTCCAACGCGCAGGGCAACGGCAGCTCCGGGCCGTCGATGATCCTGCGCCACGACGGCACGGTGTGGCTGGTCACCGCCGGCGGCGTCAGCATGGTCGACCCGCGGCGCCTGGCCCGCTTTCGCGATCGCCTGCCACCGCCGGCGGCGATCGAGAGCGTGTTGCTGGACGGCCAGCCCTTCCCGTGGCAGACCAGGACGGAACTTCCTGGCGCCAAGCGCATCAGCGTCTCCTATGTCGGCCTGAGCTATCTGCTGCCCGAGCGTATCCGCTACCGCACCCGCCTCGACGGCCTGGACAGCGGGTGGATCGACCGCGGCAACCAGCGCAGCGTGGAGTTCATCGGCCTGCCGCCGGGCGACTACACCCTGCACGTGGCCGCGGCGCATCCGGATGGCGCCTGGAGCACCCGCGAGGCCGTATGGCGCTTCAGCGTGGCGCCGCTGTGGTGGCAGCGGCACAGCGTGCATGCGGCGGCCGTGGCGGTGCTGGTGCTGGCATTGGTGCTGCTGTACCGCTACCTGATCGCGCGCTACAAGCGGCGCGCGCTGCGCCTGGAGCGGCTGGTGGAGCGGCGCACCAGCGCGCTGCGGCTGCAGACCGAGCGCCTGCTGCAGGCCGATGCCGAAAAGAGCCAGTTGCTGGCGGAACTGCAGCGCCAGGCGACCGCCTTCGAGCGGTTGGCGCACGAGGATGCATTGACCGGCTTGCCGAACCGGCGGCACTTCGACGAGGTGCTGGAGCGCAGCATGCAGCGCGCGCAGCGCAGCGGCGCGCCGTTGTGCCTGCTGGTGATGGACATCGACCGCTTCAAGCAGATCAACGACGGCTACTCGCATGCCACCGGCGATGCGGTGCTGCGCGAGGTCGGACAACTGCTGCTGGGCGCCTGCCGCACCACCGACCTGCCGGCGCGCCTGGGCGGCGAAGAATTCGCGATCCTGCTCGGCGACACCCCGCTGGCCGAGGCCGAGCGCCTGGCCACGCGCCTGCGCGACCTGTTCCATGCGCGCCTGCAGTGGGCGCCCGAGGCGCCGGCGCTGCGCGTCACCTTCAGCGGCGGCCTGGTCGCGCTGCGCGCGGACGAGACGCCGAGCCAGTGGCTGGAGCGCGCCGACGGGGCGCTTTACCGCGCCAAGGGGCTGGGGCGCGATCGGGTGTGCGTGGGCTGAGGTTGTTGTCGTGCATTCCCGTCGCGTGCGGACACTGCGCGTCGATGGCCAATCTGTCCGATAGGCCCTGGGAGGGCGAGCAAGCCGTTCGCCGTCGCAGAGAGGCGCCGTCCGTTGTCGACTGCCTGCGCCGATGTCGCCGGGCGCTTACTGGATCAGACGATGGCGATAGACGAACAGGACAAGGCGATGAAACAGCGTGGCTGATCGCGTTCTGCCGCCGAGCGGCAGGCACGCTGCCGACACGATGATGGCCGCCAAGGTAACCAGGAGCAGCGCAGGAAAGACGAAGACCGCCGAGAGCATCGACCAGCCTGTCATCATGAATCCCGTGACGAACAGAAGACCTTGCGTGAACGAGAGCGAGGGGCCGGAACACTGGCGATGGCACAACAGCAGAAGCGACAGCAGCACGCCCATCGCGCCCAGCGCCAGGGGCCAGGCATTCGGACTTCGGGAGTGCCAGGGCGTCATCAGCAGCAACGGCGCGGCCAGAAACACGCCGATGAAGATGGCGAAGTAGAACATCGTGAACAGCCCGAAGCCGGAATGCTTGCTCATAGGACGACTGGATCGTTGGAGGAGACTTCGGACGATGGAGCGCTGAAGGGCATAGTGTGAGGCCAAAGCGTGTCGCCTGCTCGACCGCGAAGCCGGGGGCCTGCCTGGCCAGCTCAGTGCGCCCGCTGGTCGTCCCCCAACGCTGGCGGCAGTGCTGCGGCCTCACGGATGTCCGGATGCGCCGCGCACAACGACACCGCCAGGCCATCACGAAACGCCGGATCCGCAAAGATCAGCCGCGAGCTGCGTGACCAGTAGCGGCTCCCGTCGGGCAGCGTGGGATCTTCCAGCGCCTCCCGGATCGCGGCGACGGCGTCGCTGCGGTCGCAGGCATGGAACACGTCCTCGACCAGCGGATAGACGCCCCAGCCATCGCCGGCGCCGAAGGCCCGCAGGAACAGCGGGAGCGCGGCGCGATCGGGAGCGGCGACAAACAGCCGTCTCGCCGCATCATAGGCGTCGATCAGGTCCTGTCTGAGCTTGTCGTCGTCGGGCAGCGGTTGATGCGCGCGCAGCAAGCTCAGGGCGTTGGCTTTTTCACGGGTGCGCGTTCGGTGTCACGGCTCGCCATGATGCGCGTTCTCGTGCGCTGGCGTAGCGCCTGCTCCCGACGTTGCGTCGGTGCCGTGGCGTAGTTGTTGTGCAAGGACGAAGACGACCGCCAGAGCGAACAGATTCAGTCCGAAGAACGTCGCGGTCTCCGATGGGAACAGGGTGAACGCGAAGCGGCTGCCGAGCAGGAAGTTCGCGCCGAACTGGAACGGCGCGAACTGCACACCGGCGGTGAAGTGAAAGCCGCAGTTGAATACGTAGCTGACCAGGGGCGTGCCGAAGGTCGGCACCTGCGCCAGCCAGAACGCCAGATTGGCGCGCACTGCATTGCGGCGACCTTCCAGCAATTGCGTGCCGCAGTGGATGCCCCAGGCATAGAGCGCGACGAACGCGGCGCAAATGATCCAATCGGCCGGCTGTCGCAGGTTCGGAAACTGGCTGACGATGGCGATGATGCCCACGCCGGCTCCGCCAATATCCAGAATGCCGATGCTTCGGCGCTTCCATGCTTGCATGAGGCGGTCGTCCTGGGACAGGCGCCTTGGCCGGCGCGGCGGCGAGCGTAGCACGTGTGCCGGCGTGTCTCGGAAGGGCGATCGAGGACCAGGATCAGCGCGACAGGTGCCGCGCTACCTTCGTGGTCAGCAGCTGCACCAGCGCCGGATCCATGTAGCCGTAGTCGTCGGGGATGTCGAGGCAGACGATACGTGCGCGGCCGAGGTGGCGCTTGAAACGGCGCGACAGTTTGGCGCGATGCATCGGTTCCATCACGAAGACCACGTCCGCCCACTCCAGCAATTCCGGGGTGACCGGGGTGTCCGCGTCGTGGTCGACGCCGGCCGAGGCGGTTTCCACGCCGGGCCAGGTGGCGAACACCTGTTCGGCGGTGGGGCTGCGCAGCCGGTTGCGGCTGCAGACGAACAGCAGGTGGCGGGTCATGCGCGCCGCTGCCGGCGAGTGCGCGGCGCTACCACGGGTGGTTCGGCCGCAATGCCGCCATGTCAACACGACGGCGGCGCGTGCGTGTCGTGCAATACATGCGGCGGCTAGGGCGCCACGCCGACCTGCGGCGCCGGCCAGGCGTTGGCGATCTTGCAGAACAGGCGCGCGGTCTGCTCCGTGTCGTAGACCGCGCTGTGCGCGTCGGCGGCGTTCCAGTCGAAGCCGGCGGCCTGCACCGCGCGCGCCAGCACGGTCTGGCCGTAGGCGATGCCGGCCAGGGTGACGGTGTCGAACACGCTGAAGGGATGGAACGGGTTGCGCTTGTGGCCGCAGCGGGCGACCGTGGCGTTGAGGAAGTTGAGGTCGAAATGGGCGTTGTGGCCGACCAGGATGGCGCGCTGGCACCCGTACTTCTTCACCGCCGCGCGCACCGGCGCGAACACGTGGTCCAGCGCCTCGCGCTCGGGTTTGGCGAAGCGGAACGGGTGGTCCAGGACGATGCCGGTGACCTCCAGCGACTTCGGGTCGATCAGGGTGCCGGGCGCCGGCACCACGTGCGCGCTGGCGGTGACGCCGGGATAGAGCTGGCCGAAATCGTCCATCTCGATCGGCACCACCGCGATCTCCAGCAGCGCATGCTTGTTCCAGTCGAAACCGCCGGTTTCCACGTCCACCACCACCGGCAGGTAGCCGCGGAAACGCCGCGACATCGGGGTGATGACCAGGGGTTGCGAGGGGCTGTCGACCGAATCGTTCATCCGCCAAGGTTAGCAGAGCGCGGCCGCCGGCCGCCGCGGCCTTACGCAGGCAGGCGTGTACCGAGCACGCTGCCTTGCGCGCGCAGCCGTTCCAGCAGGGCCGCGCCCTCGTGCAGCAGGGCGTCCGGCGCAAGGCCGTGCGCGGCGGCCAGTTCCAGCAGCCGCGCCCGCCCGCTGCGCGTGCCCGGCTGCAGCGCCGCCAGCACGGCGTAGGCCAGCGGCGCCAGTTCGGCGAAGCGGACCTGGCCGTCGAGCTCGCGCCGCGCCAGCAGGCAGGTCGGCTGCGCCGGGGCCGTGTCCGGCTGCCAGGCCGGGCCGATGCGCTGCACCGGCCAGCGGTAGCGCAGCAGCCGCAGCCACGGCGACAGCAACGGGATGCCGTCGAGCAGGTCGCCGCGCGGATCGTGCGGCGGCAGCACGGCGTCGTCGATCTGGACCTGCAGTTCCACGGTTTCGTAGTGCGCCAGTTCGGCCAGCCAGGGCCGCTGCGGATCGGCTGCGCGCTGCTGCAGGAACGCCACCAGTTCCTCGCCCAGGCGCGGGAACAGCGGCGTGCGGGCGCTGTGCTCGGCGCAGAACGCGCGCAGCAGCGCCGTCCAGTCGGCGTCGCCAAGGGTGGCGCGCAGCACCGGGAACTGGCCGCTCAGCAGCTGCGCCAGGTTGTCGAAGAACAGGGCGCGATACACCGCCAGGCGCTGCGGCGGGATGTCCGCCGGCGCCGGGTAGCGCTGCGGATCGCGCAGGTGCCGGGTCAGGGCGAATTGCTGCGCGCGCAGGGTCTCGCTCATGCGCCGCGCGACTGCGACTGCGCCTGCGCGGCGCGGATGCACTGCACCTCGTCCAGCAATTCGCGCAGCGGCGGGAACTGGCCGTCGCGCTCGAGCACGGTGGGGCGCACGCCGTGCAGGCGGTAGGCGGCGGCGAGCAGGTCCCACACCGGGGCGGCCACCGGCGCGGCGTGGGTGTCGATCTTCAGCCCGCTGGCGGCATCGTCGCGGTGGCCGGCGACGTGGTACGAGGCGATGCGCGCGCTGGGCATGGCGGCGAGGAAGGCCTGCGCGTCGTCGCCATGGTTGCTGGCGTTGACGTGCACGTTGTTGACGTCCAGCAGCAGGTCGCAATCGGCCTCGTCCAGCACTGCGGCCACGAACGCGGCTTCGCTCATCGCCTGGCCCGGGGCGGCGTAGTAGGAGACGTTCTCCACCGCGATGCGCCGGCCCAGAATGTCCTGCACCTGCGCGATGCGCGCGCCGACGTGGCGCACGGCCTCGTCGGTGAACGGCAGCGGCAGCAGTTCGTAGAGGTGGCCGTCGTCGGCGCTGTAGCTGAGGTGTTCGCTGTACAGCGCGACCCGGTGCCGGTCGAGGAACTGGCGGGTCTGCTGCAGCAGGGTGGTGTCCAGCGCGGCCACGCCGCCCAGCGACAAGGACAAACCGTGGCAGCTGAGCGGATGGCGCGCGCTCAACGCCTGCAGCAATTCGCCGGGGCGGCAGCCGACGCCGATCCAGTTGTCCGGCGCGCATTCGAGGAAGTCGAACGCATCCGCCGGCGCCTGCAGCAGGTCCTGCAGCAGGCCGCGACGCAGTCCGAGGCCGGCACTGGCCGCGGCCAGCGGCCGGGCGTCATACCGGGGTGGTTCAGAGGCTGCCACCGCATTTGCCCTCGCCGCACTTGCCTTCGGCCATGGCCTTGTCGTCGTGCTTGGCCTCGGGCGTGGCGGCGGCGTCGGCCGCCGCGGGCTTGGCCGGCGTCGCCACCGGGGCGTGCGCACCGCAGCTGCCGTCGCCGGCCTTGGCGCCGCAGCCACCTTCGCTGGCCTTGGCCGGGTCGGTGGCCTGCCCGGTGTGCGCCGTCGGCGCGGGCGCCGGCGTTGCCGGGGTGGATCCGGCGTCTTGCGGCGGGGGCACGGCGGCCTGTGCGCCCAGCGCATAGCCCTGGGCGAGGTCGGTCATGGCCAGGGCGGAGGTGGACAGGCCGATCCCGCCGAGCAGGACCGCACCGACGAGGACAGAAGACGAACGGGACGCGTTGGACATGCGCAGGCTCCTGGCGATGGGCGGACGCCGGCCGTGGTGGCCGGCGGTGCGCCAAGCCTACTCGCTGGCGCACGGCGCTGCATGCGGCAGTGCGTGGCGACAAAAAAGGCTCCGCTGCGTACGGAGCCCGGGGTGCCGCGACAGCGGAACGGCGCAGCGCCGCTCCGCAGGGCAGGGGTCAGATGCCGCTGGTGGAGCTGGTTTCGTCGCGCTTGTCCCGCGGCGGCAACGGCTGGTCGCCATGCACCAGGAACCACACGTTCTCGGCGATGTTGGTGGCGTGGTCGCCGATCCGCTCCAGGTTCTTGGCCATGAACAGCAGATGCGTGCACGGGGTGATGTTGCGCGGGTCTTCCATCATGTAGGTCAGCAACTCGCGGAACAGCGCGGTGTACTGCGCATCGAGCTGCGCATCGCCCTGGCGCACCAGCAGGGCAGCGTCGGCGTCGTTGTGCTGGTAGGCGGCCAGCGCGGCGCGTACCTGCTGGGCGGCGAGCTTGCCGAGCTGGCGCAGGCCCAGGGTCTGCGGCATCGGCGGCGACATGTTCAGCGCGATCGAGCGCTTGGCCACGTTGGCGGCGTAGTCGCCGATGCGTTCGACGTCGGCGGGGATGCGCAGGCCGGCGAGGATCTCGCGCAGGTCGCGCGCCATCGGCCCGCGCAGCGCCAGGCGCATCACGTCGTGGCTGATGGAGTGTTCGAGCGCGTCGATCGCTTCGTCGTTGACGACGATGCGCAGCGCGGCGTTGTCGTCGCGGCGTTCGACCACGTCCAGTGCCGCCTCCAACTGCGCCACCGCGGTTTCGCCCATGCGCACGATCTCGGCGGCGAGGCGATGCTGTTCTTCGTCGTAGCTCTTCACGATGTGCTCGTTGGGCTGAGTGTTCATGTCGTAGGTCCAATAAGTGCGTTGGTGTCGCCGCGGCCATGCCTGGCGCTGCGGTGCTGGCGTCGCCGGGCGCCCGCCCGAAGGGCGACGGGCGCAGCCGCTGCGGCGAGGCAGCGGCGGCCGCGGCGGCTCAGCCGAAACGGCCGGTGATGTAGTCTTCGGTCTGCTGCTTGTTCGGCTGCGAGAAGATGATTTCGGTGCGGTCGTGTTCGATCAGGTCGCCCAGGTACATGAAGGCGGTGTAGTCGGACACGCGCGCGGCCTGCTGCATGTTGTGGGTGACGATGACGATGGTGTAGTCGTTCTTCAGCTCTTCCACCAGTTGCTCGATGCGGCTGGTGGAGATCGGGTCCAGCGCCGAGGTCGGCTCGTCGAGCAGCAGCACGTCGGGGCGCAGCGCCACGGCGCGGGCGATGCACAGGCGCTGCTGCTGGCCGCCGGACAGGCCCAGCGCGCTCTGCCCGAGCTTGTCCTTGACCTCGTCCCACAGCGCGCCCTGGCGCAGCGCCTGCTCGACGCGGTCGGCCATGTCGGCCTTGGACAGTTTCTCGTGGTGGCGGATGCCGTAGGCGACGTTCTCGAAGATGGTCATCGGGAACGGCACCGGCTTCTGGAACACCATGCCGACCTTGCTGCGCAGGCGGTTCATCGGGTACTTCGGCGAGAGGATGTTCTCGCCGTCCAGCAGCACCTCGCCGCGCGCTTCCAGCTTCGGGTACAGCGCGTAGATGCGGTTGAAGATGCGCAGCAGGGTGGACTTGCCGCAGCCGGAGGGGCCGATCAGCGCGGTGACGCGCTTTTCCGGCACTTCCAGGTTGATGCCCTTCAGCGCGTGGTACTTGTCGTAGTAGAAGTCCAGGCCGCGCGCGGCGATCTTGACCGGCGACGGCGCCAGCGCGGTGTGCCCGTTGGGCATGGCGATGCGGTGCATCGGTGCGGCGTTGTGGTGATCGTTCATGGCCGGGTCCATAGGGGATTCAATCGTTGGAGATCTTGTTGCGCACCAGCAGGGCGCGCGCGCCGAGGCTGACCAGCAGGACGAACACCGTCAGCACCAGCGCGCCGGACCAGGCCAGCAACTGCCAGCTCGGGTAGGGGCTGCCGGCGAAGGAGTTCATCACCACCGGCACGCTGGCCATCGGTTGGAAGATGTTGTTGTTCCAGTACTGGTTGCCGAAGGCGGTGAACAGCAGCGGCGCGGTCTCGCCGCTGATGCGCGCCAGCGCCAGCATCACGCCGGTGACGATGCCGGCCGAGGCGCTGCGGTACAGCACCTGCATGGTCACCTTCCACTGCGGGATGCCCAGCGACAGCGCCGCCTCGCGCATCTGTGCCGGCACCAGCCGCAGCATCTCGTCGGTGGTGCGGACCACCACCGGCAGCACGATGAAGGCCAGCGACAGCGCACCGGCCATCGCCGAGAAGCGGCCGCCGGTCTGCATCACGTACAGGGTGTAGACGAACAGGCCGAGCACGATCGACGGCGCCGACAGCAGGATGTCGTTGACGAAGCGCACCACCTGGCCGGTCTTGCGCGCGTTGCCGTATTCGGCCAGCCAGGTGCCGGCGGCCACGCCGAGCGGGGTGCCGATCAGCAGCGCCAGGCCGCACATCACCGCACTGCCGAAGAACGCGTTGGCCAGGCCGCCTTCTTCGCCCGGCGGCGGGGTCATGCGGGTGAACAGGTCCAGGTTGATGCCGGAGATGCCCTTGGCCACCAGGGTCCACAGGATCCAGGCCAGGAACACCAGCCCGAACAGCGCGGTCAGGCAGGACAGGGTGAGCGCCACGGCGTTGACCACGCGGCGGCGGTTGTACAGGCGGTGGGCGACGTCGGCGGCCATCTCAGTTGCCCTCCTTGCGCGAGAGTTGCGCCAGCATCAGGCGGGCGATCGCCAGCACGATGAAGGTCACGATGAACAGGACGAAGCCCAGCAGCAGCAGCGCCGAGCGGTAGGTCTCGGTCGCCTCGCCGAAGTCGTTGGCGATCAGCGCGGCGATGGTGGTGCCCGGCTCCAGCAGCGAGGGCGACAGGCGCACCGTGTTGCCGACCACGAAGGCCACCGCCATGGTCTCGCCGAGCGCGCGGCCCAGGCCCAGGAAGATGCCGCCGATCACCGCCGAGCGGGTGTAGGGCAGCACGATGTCCCAGCTCACTTCCCAGCGCGTGGAGCCGAGCGCGTAGGCCGATTCCTTGAGCCGGGTCGGCACGGTCAGGAACACCTCGCGCATCACCGAGGAGATGAAGGGGATCACCATGATCGCCAGCACGAAGCCGGCGGTGAGCAGGCCGATGCCCAGCGGCGGGCCCTGGAACATCGGGCCGATCAGCGGCAGCGTGCCGAGGTGGTCGTTGAGCCAGGGCGTGACGTACTCGGTCATCATCGGCACCAGCACGAACAGGCCCCACATGCCGTAGATGATCGAGGGAATGCCGGCCAGCAGTTCGATCGCGGTGCCCACCGGCCCGCGCAGCCAGCGCGGCGCCACTTCGGTCAGGAAGAAGGCGATGCCGAAGCTGACCGGTACCGCGATCAGCATCGCGATCAACGCGGTCACCAGGGTGCCGTAGATCGGCGCCAGCGCGCCGTACTTGTTCTCGACCGGGTTCCATTCGCTGGAGTAGAAGAAGCTCAGGCCCTGCAACTGCAGGGCATGGCGGCCGCCCCACAGCATCGACAGCGCGGCGCTGCCCAGGGCGACGAGCACGAACACGACGGTGGCAGTGAGGATCCAGCGGAACACTCGGTCGGCGCGGGCGTCACGCAGGTCGCGTCCGCGTGGCGCCGACATCGCTTCGGGAAGGACAGTGCTGTTCATGGGCTCGGTCGTCGCCGGAGCGCGCGACTGCGCGCTCCGATCGTGGCCGCGGCGCGGTGAGGCGCGCGCGGTGGGTGGTTGCATCGCTCCCGCACAGGCGGGAACCCGAAAATCCGGATCAGAAGGTGCCGAGACGGCGACCGGCGGCGCCTGGAGCGCACCGCCGGTCGCCGGGTGCCGCCGCGGTGCGCGCAGGACGCACCGCGTTGGCGCTTACTTGAATTCCTTGCTCCAGTAGGACTCGATCTGCTGCACCAGTTCCGGCGGCAGCGGCACGTAGTGCAGGGCGTCGGCCTGCGGCTGGCCCTTCTCGAAGGCCCACTTGAAGAAGTCCAGGGTCGCCTTGCTGCGCGCCGGGTCCTTGGCCTGCTTGTGCATCAGCATGAAGTTGGTGGCGGTGATCGGCCAGGCCTGCGCGCCCGTGGCGTTGGTGATGACCAGGTTGAAGTCCTTGGCGTTGGCCCAGTCGGCCGACGCGGCGGCCGCGGCGAAGCTCTCCGCATTGGGCTGCACCCAGTTGCCGGCGGCGTTCTGCATCGACGCGTACGGCATCTTGTTCTGCAGCGCGTAGGCCAGTTCGACGTAGCCGATCGAGCCCTTGATCTGCTGCACGTACGAAGCCACGCCTTCATTGCCCTTGCCGCCGACGCCGCCCGGCCACTGCACCGAGGTGCCTTCGCCGACCTTGCCCTTCCACTCCGGGCTGACCTTGGACAGGTAGTTGGTGAAGTTGAAGCTGGTGCCCGAGCCGTCGGAGCGGTGCACCAGGTTGATCTTGGTGTCGGGCAGGGTCACGCCCGGGTTCAGCGCGGTCAGCGCCGGGTCGTTCCACTTGCTGATCTTGCCCAGGAAGATGTCGGCCAGCACCGGGCCGGTCAGGCGCAGCTTGCCAGCGTCCATGCCGTCCAGGTTGACCACCGGCACCACCCCCCCAATCGCCGAGGGGAACTGGCCGAGGCCGGCCGCGGCCAGTTCGGCGCTGTCCAGCGGCTTGTCGGAGGAGCCGAAATCGACCGTGCCGGCCTTGATCTGGGCGATGCCGCCGCCGGAGCCGATCGACTGGTAGTTGATCTTGTTGCCGGTGGCCGCGTTGTAGTCGGCCGACCACTTGGAGATCAGCGGATAGATGAAGGAAGCGCCCGCACCGGAAATCTCGGCCGCGGTCTTGGCGCCGGATGCCGGAGCGGCAGCGGGCGACCCGCCCGCCGCGTCGGCGGCACCCTGCTTGTCGCCGTTGCCGGGCTGGCAGGCGGTGACGGCGAAGGCCAGGGCGAGGGACAGGACGGCAATGCGCGCCGGCTGCAGTTTCATGGGGGTCACTCCGTAGCGAAGAGCGCCGGGACATCCGGCGGATGCTCGCTATGAAATGATATTTTTGTTACAGCCAGATGACTTGCGGACTGGTTGGCGGACGCCATCACGGGATGCGGCGTTCGCGCCGTCGCGCAGGGCTGCGCGGGGCAGGGGGACTGCCACCCGTCGGCGTGGTGACGGCGCCGCCAGCGGGCACAAAAAAAGACGCGGACCCTGCGGTCCGCGCCTTGGAGTATCGCCGTGCCGGGCGAGCGCGCCGGCACGGGCGAGACGCCGGCTTACTTCATATTCTGCGCCCAGTAGGCTTCGATCTGCTTGACCAGCGGCTCCGGCAGCGGCACGTAGTCCAGCGCCTTGGCCTGCGCCTGGCCCTGCTCGAACGACCACTTGAAGAAGTCCAGCGCGGCCTTCGACGACGCCGGCTTCTTGGCCTTCTTGTACATGATGGCCCAGGTGGTGGCGGTGATCGGCCACGCGTCCTGGCCCGGCGCGTTGGTCATGATCAGGTTGAAGTCCTTGGCCGACTTCCAGTCCGCGGTGGCGGCGGCAGCGGAGAAGGTCTTGTCGTCCGGCATCACGAAACGGCCGGCGGCGTTCTTCATGCCGGCGTAGCTGAGCTTGTTCTGCAGCGCGTAGGCGTACTCGACGTAGCCGATGCCGCCGCGGATCTGCTTGACGTAGGCAGCCACGCCCTCGTTGCCCTTGCCGCCGATGCCGGCCGGCCACTGCACGGCGGTGCCTTCGCCGACCTTGCTCTTCCACTCCGGGCTGACCTTGGACAGGTAGTTGGTGAAGTTGAAGCTGGTGCCCGAACCGTCGGAGCGGTGCACGATGGTGATCTTCAGGTCGGGCAGGGCCAGGCCCGGGTTCAGCGCGGCGATCGCCGGGTCGTTCCACTTGCTGATCTTGCCCAGGAAGATGTTGGCCAGCGTGGTGCCGTCCAGCTTCATCGCGCCCGGGGCCACGCCCGCCACGTTGAACACCGGCACGATGCCGCCGATCACGACCGGGAACTGGCCCAGGCCGAACTTGTCCAGCTCCGCGCCGCTGAGCGGCTTGTCGGAAGCGCCGAAATCGACCGTGGCCGCCTGGATCTGCGCGATGCCGCCGCCGGAACCGATCGACTGGTAGTTGACGCGGTTGCCGCTTTTCTCGGCATAGGCAGCCGACCACTTCGACAGCACCGGATAGACGAAGCTGGAGCCTGCGCCGGTGACATCGGTGGCTTGCGCCGCGAGCGAAAACGTAGCGACCGCGGCGGCTGCCAGCAGTCGGAGCTTGAGGGAACGCATCGGGAGAACTCCTGGAATAGGTGGGAAGCCGGCACCCCTGCCGGCATCGAGTGCATTCCAAGACTTTTTCATGAACGTCTGAAGAAAATCAGATGTCAGTCCGGTGACAGCCTTCCCGGGCGGGGATGCCTTCGTTTCGAAACGAACCTGACTCAAAACCGTCATGTTTTTGACGGAATCTTTACAAATGGTCAGGCCGTCGCACTGGGGCCGCACCGCACCCATCCCACCCTGCCACCACCCATCGGAGACATCCTAATGCGTTCTCATGTTCTCGCCACGGCGATCCTCGCCAGCCTCGGCCTGGCGGCCGCGCCGCAGGCGTTCGCGGCGAAAGCCAAGGCCAGCAGCAACCCGCCCGCCGTCAGCGCTGCCCAGCTGCAGCAGCTGCAGGCCCAGATCGAAGCGCTGCAGACCCAGGTCCAGCAGCTGCAGGCGCAGTCGGAGGCCTTGCAGGCGCAGTCCGACGCGCAGTCGGAAGTGAATGTCGTGCAGGCCCAGGCGACCGAATCGGCGCAGGCCAGCGCCGCCAAGGTCGACAAGCTCGCCAAGCTGGTCAACGACAACAAGATCGGCGGCCGCATGTTCTTCGACCTGACCAACATCGACCGCACCAGCGGCGGCGCCAAGACCGCTGCCAGCGGCACCGGCCTGGACGTCAAGCGCTTCTACCTGACCGTCGACCACAGCTTCAACGAGATCTGGTCGGCCAACCTGACCACGGACTTCCAGTACAGCTCGGCGCTGTCCAACACCCAGCTGTTCGTCAAGAAGGCCTACGTGCAGGGCAAGTTCGACGACGCCTTCGCGCTGCGCATCGGTGCCGCCGACATGCCGTGGGTGCCGTTCGTCGAGAAGTACTACGGCTACCGCTACGTCGAGAACACCCTGACCGACCGCCTGAAGTACGCAAACTCCTCCGACTGGGGCGTGCACGCCTTCGGCGACCTGGGCTCGCAGGTCAACTACGCGATGTCGGTGGTCAACGGCGCCGGCTACAAGAACCCGACCCGCGGCAAGGGCATGGACGTGGAAGGCCGCGTGGCCTACATGCCGATGCAGAACCTGGCCATCGCCGTCGGCGCCTACTCGGGCAAGCTGGGCAAGGAAACCGACATCCTCGACGCGCAGCACGACTACACCCGCGCCGATGCGATGGTCGCCTACGCCGATTCCAACTTCCGTCTGGGCGGCGAGTACTTCCAGGCCAAGAACCTCAACAACGTGCTGACCGCGGCCACCGACAAGTCCAGCGGCTGGTCGGTGTGGGGCAGCGTGGCGCTGACCGACGGCGGCATCAACGCCTTCGCCCGCTACGACAAGACCGACCTGAGCAAGACCATCGACCCGACCCTGGCCGACAAGTACTGGAACGTCGGCGTCGAGTTCCCGGTGCTGAAGAACCTGAAGCTGGCGACCGTGTACAAGTACACGCACCAGGACAACGCCAGCAAGAAGACCGACGTGGAAACCAAGGAATTCGGCGTCTGGGGCGACCTGTCGTTCTGATTCGCGGACGTTCCGCACGGTGTACGGAAGGCGGCGCACTGCGCCGCCTTTCTTTTTTGCGGTGTGACCGCCCGGACCCGCAAGATGGGCGCGGGCCGGGGTGGCTTTCACGGTTCGCGTCGACGGCCGTGGACGATGCAGTGAATTGTGCGGCGCAGCACTTGTCATCGGCGATGCGCCTTCCTACTGTCCAAGCATGCTCGCCCGTCTGTCCATGTTGATGTTGACCGCGTTGCTGGCGCTGTCCGCGATCCGTGCAGGATCGGCCGCGGCGGCGGCACCGGCAGCGCTCTGCGCCAGCGTCTGCGCCAGCGATGTCGACGCCGACCTCGATGGAGTCACGCCCGCGCTGGAAGCGCCCGCCGCCGATCCCGATCCGCACGACGCACCGCTCGCGGTCGCATCCGCGTTGTTTCCGCCGACCCTGCTGATCCAGTCGGTCCTGCCGACGCCACCGGCAGCGCCTTGCCGCAGTTATCGCCGCCCCGCGCTGCGTCCTCCATCCCGGGCCTGACGACTGCATCGCCGCTGGCGGTGCCGATCCTTTGCTTCTGCTGCCTGCGTCTGCGTCGTACCCACTGCGGTGCGGCCTCTCTCCCCCCGTGCCTGGAGATATCCCCATGCAACGTCTGCTCGACGGTTTCCGCCACTTCCGCAACGAGGTCTATCCGCGCCAGCGCGGACTGTTCCGGCAACTCGCCGCCGGCCAGACCCCGCACACGCTGTTCATCACCTGCGCCGATTCGCGGGTGATGCCGGAACTGATGTTCGCCGCGCAGCCCGGCGAACTGTTCGTCTACCGCAACATCGGCAACGTGGTGCCGCCGTACTCGCAGCACGTCAGCGGCGTGGTCGCGGCGATCGAGTACGCGGTGGCGGTGCTGCAGGTCGAGCACATCGTGATCTGCGGCCATACCGATTGCGGCGCGATGAAGGCCGTGCTCAATCCCGCGTCGCTGCAGGACGTGCCGACCGTGGCGGCCTGGCTCAAGCACACCGACAGCGCGCGCCAGGTGGCCGCGCAGCACGGCCATGCCGCGCATGCCGAGGACGCGCTGCACTGCCTGACCGAGGAGAACGTGGTGGCGCAACTGGATCACCTGCGCACGCAGCCGGTGGTGGCGGCGCGGTTGGCGCGCGGCGCGCTGCGCATCCACGGCTGGATCTACGACATCGGCCATGGCGAGATCCGCGCCTTCGACGCCGAGCAGGGGCGGTTCCTGCCGCTGTTGCCGGAAGCGGGCCGGCGCCCGCCCGATGCCACGCCGCCGCCGCGCCTGGCGCCGGTCCTGCGCAACGTCGCCGTCTGAGGAGCCGCCCATGCACACCATGACAGAACACGCTCCGGCCGGCGCCTCCGCGCTGGCCCGTTACCTGCGCGGCGGCGCCTTCGGCCGCGACCTGCTGGCCTCGG
Source organism: Xanthomonas sp. NCPPB 3174 (assembly GCF_056725205.1). Lineage (NCBI taxonomy): Bacteria > Pseudomonadati > Pseudomonadota > Gammaproteobacteria > Lysobacterales > Lysobacteraceae > Xanthomonas > Xanthomonas sp. NCPPB 3174. Next base: position 1,766,902 of record NZ_CM161517.1, read on the forward strand.
TGGTGGTCTTCCTGGTCGCCTTGCCGCTGTGCATGGGCATCGCGATCGCCTCGGGCATGCCGCCGGCCGCCGGCCTGATCACCGGCATCGTCGGCGGCCTAGTGGTCGGGCTGATCGCCGGCTCGCCGCTGCAGGTCAGCGGCCCGGCGGCGGGATTGGCGGTGCTGGTGTTCGAACTGGTCCGCGCGCACGGCGTGGCGGCGCTGGGACCGGTGATCCTGCTGGCCGGCGCGATCCAGCTGCTGGCCGGGTTGTGCCGCGCCGGCGTGTGGTTCCGCATGACCTCGCCGGCGGTGGTTGCCGGCATGCTGTCGGGCATCGGCATCCTGATCGTCGCCTCGCAATCGCACGTGCTGCTGGACGCCGCACCGAAGGCACGCGGCCTGGAGAACTTCGCCGCGTTGCCGGCGGTGCTGTGGCGCGCGCTGGACGCCGGCGTGGGCCGCGCCGCCCTGCTGGTCGGCCTTGGCACCATCGCGATCATGCTGGCGTGGGAACGGCTGCGCCCGCAGCGCCTGCGCTTCGTGCCCGGCGCCTTGCTGGCGGTGGTGGCGATGACCGCGCTGGTGCAGGTGCAGGCGCTGGACGTGCGCAAGGTGGACGTGCCGGCCAACCTGCTCTCGGCGATCCGCGTGCCGAGCCTGGACGACATGCTCGGCGTGCTCGATGCCACGCTGCTGCTGTCGGCGCTCACCTTCGCCTTCATCGCCAGCGCCGAGACCCTGCTGTCGGCGGCGGCGGTGGACCGCATGCACCAGGGGCCGCGCACCCAATACGATCGCGAACTGGCCGCGCAGGGCGTGGGCAACATGCTGTGCGGCTTGCTCGGCGCGTTGCCGATGACCGGGGTGATCGTTCGCAGCGCGGCCAACGTGCAGGCCGGCGCGGCGACGCGTGTGTCGACCATGCTGCACGCGGGGTGGCTGCTGGTGTTCGCGCTGTTGCTGCCATGGCTGCTGCGGATGACGCCGGTGGCGTGCCTGGCCGGCATCCTGGTTTATACCGGGCTGAAGATGGTCAAGCTGGGGCAGGTGCGCGAACTGGCCGCCTACGGTCGCGGCACCGCCGCCATCTACCTGGCGACGACCTTCGCCATCGTCGCCACCGATCTGCTGACCGGCGTGCTGATCGGCTTTGCGCTGTCGCTGTTGCGGCTGGCGCTGCAGCAGTCGCGGCTGACGGTGGGGGTGCATGCGCATGAAGATGCCGGCGACGCGGGCGCGGGCGAGGGGGCCGGCAAGTTGCGCCTGTCGCTGGAGGGCTCGGCCACCTTCCTGCGCGTGCCGACGATGGCGCGGACCCTGGAGCGGCTGCCGCCGAATACCGAGCTGCACCTGGACGTGGCGCGGCTACGCCATGTCGACCACGCGTGCCTGGAACTGCTGCGCGACTGGAGCCGCAACGCCGCGGCCCGCGGCTGCGCGCTGGTGGTGGACTGGAAGGAACTGGACAGACGGGTGGAGGGGCAACGGGCGGCGTAGTCGGTGGCGTGGCCGGCCGTGTTTCCGGTTGGCGATTCGAAGATCTGTAGGAGCGGTTTCAACCGCGACGCGCAGGCGAGGCAGTGTCGGCGGCGGAGACTGTCGCGGCTGAAGCCGCTCCTACACGTGCTGCATCCAGCGAGCGCTTCGGTGGAGGTGTAGGAGCGGTTTCAACCGCGACGAACGCAGCGGCGGACGTCGCGTGTCGTACACGTTGCCGGAGCCGACGGCCCGCAGTTCTGCGCCGGACAAGGCTCCAGACCATCCTGCACGCCGCTCAACCCGGCGTCTTGTCCTTGTACCGGCACAGGTCGCGGATCGCGCACTGCGGGCAGTCGGGCTTGCGTGCCTTGCACACGTAGCGGCCGTGCAGGATCAGCCAGTGGTGCGCGTCGTGCAGGAACTGCGCCGGCACCCGCTTGAGCAGGGAATCCTCGACCGCGCGCACGTCCTTGCCTGGTGCCAGCCCGGTACGGTTGGCGACGCGGAAGATGTGCGTGTCCACCGCCATGGTCGGCTCGCCGAAGGCGGTGTTGAGCACCACGTTGGCGGTCTTGCGGCCGACCCCGGGCAGCGCTTCCAGCGCCGCGCGCGCACGCGGCACCTCGCCGCCGTGCTGCTCGACCAGGATCTTGCAGGTGGCGATGACGTTCTTGGCCTTGGCGTTGAACAGGCCGATGGTGGAGATGTAGCGCTTCAGGCCGTCCTCGCCCAGCGCCAGGATCGCGGCCGGCGTGTTCGCCACCGGATACAGACGACGCGTGGCCTTGTTGACGCCGACGTCGGTGGCCTGCGCCGAGAGGATCACCGCGATCAGCAGTTCGAACGGGCTGCTGTATTCGAGCTCGGTGGTCGGGCTGGGGTTGAGTTCGGACAGGCGCGAGAACAGCTCGTGGATTTCGTCCTTGCTCAGCAGGCGTCCGCGCCGCGCAGGCGGGCTTGCGCTCGTGCTCGCGGTCGCGCTCATCGGCCGCCTCGCTGCGCGGCCTTGGCCTTGGCGCGGGCCAGGATCGCCGCGGCCGCAGCGGGCAGGGCCGACGCGCTCGGTGCGACCGTTGTCGAGGCCGCGCTCGATGCGGCCGGTATCGCCGCCGCACGCCGCGCCTGGCGCGCGTTGGCGCGGCGTTCCAGTCGCGCGGTGCGCGCCCGGTAGCGCGCACGCGCGGCCCAGGCATCGCGCAGGCGCTGCTGCGCGGCGAGCAATTGCGCGCGCAACTGCGGATGTGCCGGGTCCAGGCGATCGTCGCCGGGATCGGTGCCACGGTAGTCCATCAGGCCGCCGTCGATCGCGGCATCCAGATCGTCGTCCAGGATCCAGCGCAGCAACTGCAGCGGCGAGGCGGGAGTGGGGGCGTGCGACATCGTGTGCGGGCTCAGCGGTTGCGGAACTGCGGCGGGCGCCGCTCCAGGAAGGCGCGGGTGCCTTCGCGCATGTCTTCGCTGGAGAACAGCAGGCCGAATTGCGCGGTCTCGTACTCCAGTCCCTGCTCGATCGCGCTTTCGCCGCCGATCTGGATCGCGTCGAGGATGCCGCGCAGCGCCAGCGGCGCGGCATCGGCCAGTTGCTGCGCCAATTTCAGCGTGGTCGCCTGCAGGTCGCCGGCGGCCACCACGCGGTTGACCAGGCCCAACTGCAGCGCGCGCGCCGCATCGATCGGCGCACCGAGCAGGCACAGCTCCAGCGCCGCCGCACGGCCGACCAGCCGCAGCAGGCGCTGGGTGCCGCCGAAGCCGGGGATCAGCCCGAGATTGATTTCCGGCTGGCCCAGGCGCGCGCCGTCGGCGGCCACGCGCAGGTGGCAGGCCATCGCCAGTTCCAGACCGCCACCGAGGGCGAAACCGTTGACCATCGCCAGCACCGGCTTGGGCATGCGCTCGATCCGGCGCATTAGGCGCTGGCCGAGTTGCGAGAAATCGCGGCCCTGCACCGGTGTCAGTTCGTTCATTTCGGCGATGTCGGCGCCGGCCACGAAGGCCTTCTCGCCGGCGCCGGTCAGCACCACCACGCGGATCTGCGGGTCGTCCGCGGCGTCGGCGAAGGCCGTATCCAGTGCCTGCAAAACCTGGCGATTCAAGGCGTTGAGCTTGTCGGCTCGATTCACGGTGAGGATGCGGATCGCACCCTGGGTATCGGCGAGGACCGGCGTGCCGGACATGTGCATTCCTGGTTGTTAAAAAAAAGTAATGGGAACTCTGGGCGGGCCGCACCAGTCAGAGCAGCGTCGTCGGTAGCGGTTCCGCGCCGCGGCGGCTATCCTAACGCGTCATCTCAGGCGGCACGGGCCGCCCTGTGCCACCACCCTGGAGAATTGTTTGATGAAGTTGCGTTCTATTGCGGTCGCTGTCGCGGCCCTCGCCCTGAGCGGCAATGCGTTCGCCCAGGACACCTCGTCCGAGAAGGGCAAGCTGAGCTATTACTTCGGCTACGACTACGGCAACAACCTTGCCGAACTCACCGGCCGCGGCGAGCAGCTCGATATCAATGCGGTGGTGAAGGGCCTGCAGGACGCCTACGCCAAGAAGCAGCCGGCGGTCAGCGCCGACCAGCTGAAGCCGGCGGTGGAGGCGTTCCAGAAGCGCGAGCAGGCCCGCGCCCAGCAGGCCAAGGCCGACTACGAGAAGGCCGCTGCCGAGAACAAGACCAAGAGCGACCAGTTCATGGCCCAGAACAAGGCCAAGGCTGGCGTGCAGACCCTGCCCAGCGGCGTGCAGTACCGCGTGATCGAGGCCGGCACCGGCGCCAAGCCGACCCAGGCCAGCACCGTGCAGCTGGAAGTGGCCGGTCCGTATCCGTTCGGCCAGCGCCCGGCGCAGGCGCGTCCGGCGCAGCAGATCCCGGCGATCAAGGTCAGCGAAGTCGAGATGCAGGCCATGCGCGACACGCTGCTGCAGATGCCGGCCGGCTCCAAGTGGGAAGTGACCCTGCCGCCGGACAAGGCCTACGGTGCCGACCCGCGTACGCCGTTCCCGCCGAATGTGGCGGTGCAGTTCGAGATCAAGCTGGTCAGCGTCAAGTAAGCACGCTGGTTCAGTGCAACACGATTGCGCCGGCAGCGATGCCGGCGCAATTTTTTTGGGCAGGCGACGACGGCGCCGACGAATCGCGCTAGGCTGGCAAGGTGTCGAATCCGATGGATCCCGTTCCGCATGCCCCGCTCACGCCCTGCATCGGTATCTGCCGTCTCGATGCGCAGGGCTATTGCACGGGCTGCCTGCGCAACGGCGACGAAATCGCAGGCTGGCGCCGCATGAGCGACGCCGAACGCCGCCGCTACATGGACGAGGTGCTGCCGGGCCGCGGCTGGTCGCCGTCGCCGGGGCAGCGCCTGGCCGAACGCGCGCATCTGCTGCGCGCGCTGCATCCGTTGCAGCAGCCGCCGACGGGGCCGGGCTGGAACCACCACGAACTGCAGGATCTGCTGCCGGACGGCGCGCCGGTGGAAGCGGCGGTGCTGGCCGGCCTGGTGCCGCGCGCCGACGGCACCCACGTGCTGCTGACACGGCGCACCGACAGCCTGCGTCACCACGGCGGCCAGGTCAGTTTTCCCGGCGGCCGCATCGAGGCCAGCGACGCCGATGCGGTGGCCGCGGCGCTGCGCGAGAGCGAGGAAGAGATCGCCCTGGCGGCGTCCCAGGCCGAGCCGCTGGGGTATCTGGATCCGTTCGTCACCATCAGCGGCTTCCGGGTGATGCCGGTGGTCGCGGCGATCGATCCGCGCTTCGTGCCGCAGCCGCATCCGGGCGAAGTGGCCGAGGTGTTCGAAGTGCCCTTGGCCTATCTGATGGCGCCGGACAACCTGCGCAGCATCGAGACCGATTACCGCGGACGCCCGCGCGTCGTGCTGGAGTACGGCTGGCCCGGCCAGCGGATCTGGGGCGCGACCGCGGCGATCCTGCTCAACCTGCGCCGCCGACTGGAGCAAGCCGCATGACCGCAACGTCCCTCGAATGGCACACCCTGGTGGAGGCGCCGGCACTGGCCGCCACGCTCGGCGATCCCGCGCTGCGCCTGGTCGATGCGCGGTTCGTGCCGGCGGCGCTGCTCGATCCTGCCGCGGCCGCGGCCGCGCGCGCGGCCTATGTGCAGTCGCACCTGCCCGGTGCGGTCTACGCCGATCTGAACGCGGATCTGTCCGATCTCGGCCGTCCCGGCCTGGGCCGGCACCCGTTGCCGGACGATGCGGCCTTCGCGCGCACCCTGGGGCAATGGGGCATCGGCCCGCAGCACCAGGTGGTGGTCTACGACGCCGGCGACGGCAGCATGGCCGCCGCCCGCTTGTGGTGGATGCTGGGCCTGCTCGGCCATCGCCGCGTCGCCGTGCTCGACGGCGGCCTGGCCGAATGGCGCCGGCTGGGCCTGCCGGAAACCGACGCGGCCTCCGCGCCGTCGCCGCTGCCGCCGTATCCGCAGGCGTTCGATGCGGCGCGCATCGTCTCCGCCGAGGAGGTCGCCGCGCGTCTGCACGAGGCGCCGGGCTGGTTGCTGGATGCGCGCCCCGGCGAACGCTTCCGTGGCGAGGTGGAGCCGATCGACCCGCTGCCCGGGCACGTGCCCGGCGCGCTCAACCGGCCGCTGGCGCAGAACCTGCGGGACGGCCGCCTGCGCCCGGCGCAGGAACTGCGCGCGGAACTGCAACCGTTGCTGCAGGGGCGCGATCCACGCGAGGTGGTGCTGATGTGCGGTTCCGGCGTCACCGCCTGCCATCTGCTGCTGGCGCTGGAGCATGCCGGCCTGCACGGCGCGCGCGTGTACGCCGGCTCCTGGAGCGGCTGGATCGCCGATCCGGCGCGTCCGCGCGCCGTCGGCTAGGGCCGCGGCGCACACCGAACGCATGCACGATGGCACGCGACAGGGGCGGCACCATGCGCTGGCGTGAGGCCTGCGGGCTGGCGATGCTGCTGGGTCTGGTCGCCTGCGGCGACCGACGCGCATCGGTCGATGGCGCCGATGCCTCGCCGCGCGCGCAATCGGCCACGCATTATCGCGAGGCGGTGGAGCGCAACCGCGCGCAGCGCCTGGCGACGTTGCGCGCGCCGTCTGGCTGGTTGAGTTTCACCGGCTCCGGGCGGTTGCACAGCGGCGAGCACCGGGTCGGCAGCGCACCGGACAACGACGTGCAGTTGCCGGCCGGTCCGGCGCATCTGGGCATGCTGCAGGTTGACCTGCAGGAGGGCGTGCATTTCCAGCCCGCCGCGGACGCGACGGTGCAGGTGAACGGCCAGCCGTTCGCCGGTGGCCGCCTGGAGACGGACGCGGCGCACGACACCCAGACCCGGCTGGCGCTGGGGGCGCAGGAGTTCTACGTGGTGCGCACCGGCAACCTGTTCGGCTGGCGCTTCCGCGATCCGCACGCGCCGGCGCGCGCGCGCTTCCGCGGCATCGACTACTTCCCGATCGATCCGCAGTGGCGGGTGGTGGCCGACTGGCATCCGGTGCCGGCGCCGCAGGCGATGGTGTTGCTCACCTCGATCGGCACGCCGCAGCCGCTGGCCCTGGTCGGCAGCGCCGAGTTCGTGCTGCGGGGGCGGCGCTACAAGCTGCGGGTCCTGCGCGACGGCGCCAGCCAGCGCCTGTTCCTGCCGTTCTCCGATCGCACCAGCGGCCGCGAGAGCTATGGCGGCGCCCGTTATCTGTTCGTGCCGGCGCCGCAGGGCGACCGCATCGTGCTGGATTTCAACCTGGCGCAGAACCCGCCGTGCGCATTCACCCCGCACGTGGTGTGTCCGCTGGCGCCGGTGGGCAATCGCCTGGACGTGCCGGTGACCGCCGGCGAGAAGAACTACGTCGGCGCGCACTGAGCGCGTGCGGAACATCTCGTAGGAGCGGCTTCAGCCGCGACGGGGCCGTTCCCGTTGAAACCCGTCGCGGCTGAAGCCGCTCCTACAGGCGCTTTCAGTCGTGAGGAGAGGTGCCCTTAGGGGCGACTAGGCAGTCGCGGTGACGCCCGGTCGCGGCTGAAGCCGCTCCTACGGGAGCGTGCGAATGCGACGCTGTCTGCTTCTGCATCGCGGCCCGAATCGACCGTTCCAATCCACCGCCTTCAACGAGATCACGCAGGCGGCGCATACGGCGCCAGCGCCACCGCCTCCAGCACCTGCGGCCAGGGGAAGCGCGGCCCCGGATCGCGCTTGCGCTGCACCTGCCGCGTCGGATCGTCGCTGGCCGGTTCCAGGCTGCGGTCCAGCGCCTCGTGTCCGGCGATGTGGCGCAGCTGCGGCAACTCCGCGCGCAACTGCTGCAGCAAGCGGATCAGCGCCTGGATCTGCGCCGGGGGGTAGTCTTCGCACATCGCCTGGTGGCGCGAATCCAGCCACAGCGGATAGCGCCCGCGGTTGACCAGTTCGATGCCCAGCGACTGCGGGTTGTAGCCGCGCACGTGATGCGCGATGCGCTCCGCGGGTACGTAGCGGTGCACGCTGCCGTCGCGGTCGATGTAGAAGTGGCCGCTGTTGCCGGTGCCCGATGGATACAGCACACGCTCGCCGTACAGGCGCGCGCTGGCCAGGTCCGGCAACTCGGTGCAGTGGATCACCGCCAGCGTGATGCTGTCCGGCGCGCGCTCCTGCAGCAGGCCGACATAGGGCAGGGGCGCATCGTGGATCGGCAACGGCGGGGTAGGCGACATGCGCGGATGCTAGCATTCGCCGATGACCCTGAATTCCGAAAGTCCGCTGGCGACCCTGCTGGCCACACTGCCGCGCGCCGGACGCGTGGAATGGATCGGCCTGCGTCCGGCGCGCGATGTGCCGATGCACGAAGTCGACGCCGCCACCGCGCAGACCGAGGGCGGCCTGCACGGCGACCGCTACGCCGGCCGCAACGGCAAGCGCGGCGTGACCCTGATCCAGGCCGAACACCTGCCGGCGATCGCCGCGCTGGCCGGCCATGCGGCGGTGGCGCCGGCGACCCTGCGGCGCAACGTGGTGGTCTCCGGCATTCCGCTGATCGCCCTGAAGGGGCGCCGCTTCCGCATCGGCGAGGTCGAACTGGAAGGCATCGCGCCGTGCGATCCGTGCTCGCGCATGGAGCAGGCGCTGGGGCCGGGCGGCTACAACGCCATGCGCGGCCACGGCGGCCTGTGCGCGCGCATCGTGCAGGGCGGCACGCTGCGGTTGGGCGATGCGGTGGTGGCGCTGTGAGCCGCGGTCACTGCATCCTTTCGCACGGTTTCGAGAGCGGGCCGGACGCGATCAAGGTGACCGCGCTGGCCGAGGTCGCGGAGCGCCTGGGCTGGAGCCATTCGCGCCCGGACTACACCGACCTGGATGCGCGCCGCGACATCAGCCCGCTCGGCGACGTGCCGACCCGCCTGCAGCGTCTGCTGGAACTGGCGCAGGCGGCGGCGCAGCGCGGGCCGCTGGTGCTGGCCGGCTCCAGCCTCGGCGCCTACATCGCTGCGCAGGTGTCGCTGCACGTGCCGGTGCGCGGCCTGTTCCTGATGGTGCCGCCGACGCGGATGGGGCACATGCCGGCGCTGGACGCGGCGCCGGTGCCGACCTCGGTGGTGCACGCCTGGCGCGACGAACTGATTCCCGCCGCCGAGGTGATCGCGTGGGCGCAGGCGCGCGCTGCGCGGCTGCTGCTGGTCGACGACACGCATCGCCTGGGCGAGCACGTGGCGACCTCGGCGCAGGCCTTCGCCGAGCTGCTGGAGCGCCTGTGAGCGCAGCCGACGACATGCTGTTGCGCGCCGAGCGGCCGGCCGACGCGGCGGCGATCGAGGCGCTGACCCTGGTCGCCTTCTTCCGCGTCGCGCACAGCCGCCACGACGAGCAGGACATCATCGAACGGCTGCGCGCGGACGGCGCGCTGACCCTGTCGCTGGTGATCGAGCACGAGGGCTACGTGGTCGGCCACGTGGCGGTGTCGCCGGTGAGCCTGTCCGACGGCAGCCGCGGCTGGTACTGCCTGGGCCCGCTGTCCGTTGGGCCGGGCCATCAACGCCAGGGCCTGGGCGCGCGGCTGGTGCGCGAGGCGCTGGCGCAGTTGCAGGCGCTGGGCGCGGCCGGCTGCGTGGTGCTGGGCGATCCGGCGTACTACGCGCGCTTCGGCTTCCGCCCGGAGCCGGGGCTGACCCTGCCGGGCGCACCGGTCGAGGCCTTCCAGGCGCTGGCCTTCGGCGAGCGCCTGCCGCCGATGGCCGAGGTGGAATACCACCCGGCGTTCCTGTCCGCGCCCTGAGCCCGCGCAGCGCGATCTCGCCCGGCGCGGGTTGGATGCGCTAGCATCGTCCCGCACCTTCATCGAGGATCTACGCCGATGCGCCATTGATGCCGCCGTCTTCGCGACGGCCTTCGTCCTTCCTGCCGAGCGATCGGCGGGCACGACCGGCATCCATGGAGGTTCCCATGACGCATCCGCTGCTTGCGCTGGACAGCGCGACGTACCTCCTGCCCGATGGCAGGACCCTCTTTTCCGATCTGCACTTCGCGCTCGATGCGCGGCCTACTGGCCTGGTGGGCCGCAACGGCGTCGGCAAGAGCGTGTTCGCGCGCCTGCTCGCTGGCGAACTGACACCCAGCGCCGGACGCTGCGTGCGCCACGGTCGCCTGCATTACGTGCCGCAGCAGATCGCGCCGGCGCCGCATGCCACCGTCGCCGACCTGGCCGGCGTGGGCGCGGCGTTGCGGGCGCTGGCCCGGATCGAGGCCGGCAGCGCCGACGCGGCGGATTTCGACGCGCTCGGCGAGCGCTGGGACATCGCCCAGCGCCTGCAGGCGCACTTGCACGCGCACGACCTCGGCGCGCTGGAGCCGCACCGCCTCGCCGCCACGCTCAGCGGCGGCGAGGCGATGCGGGTGGCGCTGATCGGCGCCTGGCTGGCCGAGGCCGATGCGCTGATCCTGGACGAGCCGACCCTGCACCTGGACGCGGCGCAGCGGCAGCGCCTGCGCGAGGCGCTGCAGCGCTGGCCGGGTGGCCTGCTGGTGATCAGCCACGATGCGCTGCTGCTGCAGGACGTGCAGCGCACGCTGGAACTGTCGCCCGCCGGGCTGCGCGACTACGGCGGCGACTACGCGTTCTACCTGCAGTGCCGGGCACGCGAGCGCGACGCCGCGCAGGCCGAACTGGCCCAGCACAAGCTGCAGCACGCGCGCGACAACGCCGCCTGGCAGGCGCAGCACGAGCGACAGCAGCGGCGCAGTGCGCGCGGGCGGCAGCAGGCAGGCGCGGCCAATCAGGCGCCGATCCTGCTCGGCCGGCAGAAACAGCGCAGCCAGGACAGCGCCGGCAAGCGCGTGCGCGACCATCAGGCCACGCAGGCGCGCAGCCTGGCACGCATCGCCGAGGCCGCGCGCCAGGTGCAGCCGGATGCGCCGGTGGCGCTGTTCGCGCCGCCGCCGGCCGATGCGGCCAACCGTCGCCTGGTCGAGCTGCAGGCAGTGCGGCTGCCGTTCGCACCGGCGACGCGGCAGCCGCTGGACCTGGTGGTGCAGGGCGGCGCACGCATCGGCGTGGTCGGGGCGAACGGCAGCGGCAAGTCAACCCTGCTGCGGCTGCTGGCCGGGCAGGTGGCGGCGCTGTCCGGCACCTGCCGGGTCCGCGCCGCCAGCGCCTACCTGGACCAGTCGTTGGCGGCGCTGGACCCGGACGCCACCGCGCTGGCGCAGGTGCACGCCGCCGCGCCCGGCGTGGCGCTCGCCGACTTGCGCACGCGGCTGGCCTTGCTCGGCCTGGATGCGCAGCGCATCGGCGTACCCTGCGGCCAGCTCAGCGGCGGCGAGCGGCTGAAGACCGCGCTGGCCTGCGCCTTCTACCGCACGCCGCCGGCCGAACTGCTGTTGCTGGACGAGCCGGACAACCACCTGGACCGCGAGGCCCGCGACGCCTTGCGCGCCGTGCTGTTGCAGTATCCCGGCGCGCTGCTGGTGGTGTCGCACGATGCGGACTTTCTCGACGCATTGCGCCTGCAGCAGCGCTTGCAGGCCGACGTCGCGGCGTGGCGGCTGACGCCGTGGTGAGTGGATGCGGCGGCAGCGTCGCGGTCGGCCTTGGGGAGGGCGTGCGCGGCGGGCGCTCATCGGCCGACGTCTTGGCGCGGGCGGGGCGGCCGGAGCCGCTGTGCTATTCTGCGCCGCGTTTCGATGGCGTGCGTGGGCGTCCTGTTGCGCGCGACGCGCCCCGCCGTCGCAGGCGCTGCGCAACCGCCCGCAGTCTGTCGTGCGCCTTGGATGGCCCTTGCGGCCGTCGCGGCTGTCGCGCCCTTTTCCCGTCCCTTGTGGTCCGCCTTCCGTGAAATTCTTCGTCTCCTGCGCCAAGGGCCTGGAATACCTGCTCGTCGATGAACTGCTCGCGCTCGGCGTGGCGCAGGCCACCGCCACCGTCGCCGGGGTCAATGCCGAGGGCAGCCTGCAGGACGCGCAGCGCGCGGTGCTGTGGTCGCGCCTGGCCAGCCGTGTGCTGTGGCCGTTGCAGTCCTTCGACTGCCCCGACGAGGCGGCGCTGTACGCCGGCGTGGCTGCGCTGCCGTGGCGCAGCCATCTGGCGCCGCAACACACCCTGGCGGTGGATGCGCATGTGTCCGGCACCGGCATCACCCACGCGCGCTTCGCCGCGCAGCGGGTCAAGGATGCGGTGGTGGACACGCTGCGCGGCGAGGGCCTGGAGCGGCCGTCGGTGGACGTGGAGCACCCGGACCTGCGCCTGAACCTGTCGCTGCGCAAGGGCCGCGCCACGCTGTCGGTGGACCTGGGCGGCGGCTCGCTGCACCGGCGCGGCTGGCGCCAGGCGCAGAACGAGGCGCCGCTGAAGGAGAACCTGGCCGCTGCGGTGTTGCTGCGCGGGCAGTGGCCGGCGCTGTATGCGCAGGGCGGTGGGCTGCTCGATCCGATGTGCGGCAGCGGCACGCTGCTGATCGAAGGCGCGCTGATGGCCGCCGATGTCGCGCCGGGCCTGCTGCGCGGCGAGCTGGCGGCGCAGCAGCGCGGCGATAGCGATGCCGATGCCGCGCCGAGCCGCTGGCTGGGGTTCGACGTGGCGGCCTGGCGCACGCTGCTGGCCGAGGCGCGGCAGCGTGCCCAGGCCGGCCGCGCCGCATTGCGGCCGGTGCTGTACGGCAGCGACCTCGACCCGCATGCGCTGCGCGCGGCGCGCGAGAACGCGCAGGCCGCCGGCGTGGCCGAGGCGATCGCCTTCGCCGTGCACGACGTCGCCGCGTTGCCTGCGCCGGCGCAGGCGCTGGGCACGGTGGTGTGCAACCCGCCCTACGACGAGCGCCTGGCCGCCGACGCGGCGCTGTACCGGCGCCTGGGCGATGCGCTCAAGCGCGCGGTGCCGCAGTGGCGCGCCAGCCTGCTGTGCGGCAGCGACGAACTGGCCTATGCCACCGGCCTGCGTGCGGCCAAGAAGTACCAGATGTTCAACGGCGCGCTGGAGTGCCCGTTGATCGTCTGCGACCCGATCGCGGTCGCGCCGCGCGCCGGCGCCACCGAGGAACCGCGCGCGCTCAGCGACGGTGCGCAGATGGTGGCCAACCGCCTGCGCAAGAATCTGCGCAAATTCAAGACCTGGCGCGCGCGGGCGGGGATCAGTTGCTACCGCGCCTACGACGCCGACCTACCCGAGTACGCGGCGGCGATCGACGTGTACCAGGAGGACGGCGGCCAGGCGCGCACCTTCCTGCACGTGCAGGAATACGCGGCGCCGGACAGCATTCCCGACGCGGACGTGCGCCGCCGTCGCAACGAACTGCTGGCGGCCGCGCGCGAAGTGTTCGCGGTGCCCGCCGAACAGGTGGCGCTGAAGACCCGCGAGCGCGGCAAGGGCGGCAGCAAGTACGGCCGTTTCGAGCAGCGCGGCGAGTTTTTGGTGGTGCGCGAGCACGACGCGCTGCTGCGGGTGAACCTGTTCGACTACCTGGATACCGGGCTGTTCCTCGATCACCGTCCGCTGCGCGGGGTGATGGCGCAGCAGGCGCGCGGCAAGCGCTTCCTCAACCTGTTCTGCTACACCGGCGTGGCCAGCGTGCAGGCGGCGGTGGCCGGCGCCGATTCCACCACCAGCGTCGACCTGTCCGGTACCTACCTGCAGTGGTGCGCCGACAACCTGGCGTTCAACGGCAAGGGCGGCGCCCAGCACCGGCTGGTGCAGGCCGACGCGCTGAGCTGGCTGGAGGCGGAGAAGAACCGCTACGACGTGATCTTCTGCGACCCGCCGACCTTCTCCAACTCCGCGCGCGCCGAGGATTTCGACATCCAGCGCGAGCACGTGCGGCTGTTGCGCGCGGCGGTGGCGCGGCTGATGCCCGAGGGCGTGCTGTACTTCTCCAACAACTTCCGCCGCTTCAAGCTGGACGAGAACGCGCTGGCCGAGTTCGCGGTGTGCGAGGAGATCAGCGCGCAGACCCTCGATCCGGACTTCGAGCGCAACCCGCGCATCCATCGCGCCTGGCGTTTGCAGCGGCGCTGAGCGCGCGCCGCGTCGTGCGTTTTTCTGTAGGAGCGGCTTCAGCCGCGACAGGCTTTACCGGTAACGCCCATCGCGGCGCGTAGTGCGCTGTTCCTTCTCCATCCGGGAGAGGGTGCCCCAAACGGGCGGGTGAGGGGACGGGCGAAGCCTCGTGTCCTCCATCTTTGCGAGTCGCTTCGCGTCGTACCCTCACCCCAACCCCTCTCCCGGGGGGAGAGGGGCTTATATCAACTGCCGTGATGCCGCAGCGCGGCCTGCGCCTTGCCGCGTGACGGGGCGTCGTCCTCGCCCTCGCGTTCGTTCCAGTACGCCTGGATCTGCAGGATCTGCGGCAGGATCGCCTCGAACAACGCGACCAAGCGTGGCTCGAACTGGCTGCCGGATTTGTCGCGGAACAGTTCCATCGCCTGCTCCAGCGTCCACGGCGCCTTGTACGGGCGCGGCGAGGTGAGGGCATCGAACACGTCCGCCACTGCCACGATCCGCGCCGATTCGGGAATCTGCGTGCCGGACACGCCGGCCGGGTAGCCGCCGCCGTCCCAGTGCTCGTGGTGGTACAGGGACACCTCGGCGGCGAGACGGAACAGCGGCGCGCTGCTGCGGCTGAGGATGTCGTAGCCGATCCGCGGGTGCCGCTTCATCACCTGCCACTCGTCCGCATCCAGCGGCCCGGGCTTTTTCAGCACCGCATCGGGGATGCCGATCTTGCCGGTGTCGTGCATCGGCGCGGCCTGTTCCAGCAGGTTGGCGTCCTCGCGCGACCAGCCCGCGGCCAGCGCCAGCGCGCGGGCGTAGGCGGCCATGCGCCAGATGTGGGTGCCGGTGTCCGAGTCGCTGTAGTGGCCGGCCATGCCCAGCATCTCGATCGCGGCGCGATGGCTGTCGGCCAGGCTGGCGGCGCTGACCAGCGACAGGTGGGTGCGCACCCGCGCGCGCAGGATGCTGGGCGAGTACGGCTTGGTGATGTAGTCGACGCCGCCGGCGTCGAAGCCGATGCTCTCGTCGGCGTCCTTGTCCTTGCCGGTCACGAAGATGATCGGGATCGCCGCGCTGCGCGCATCCTCCTTGAGCGTGCGGGCGAGGGTATAGCCGTCGACGTCGGGCAGGTCGACGTCGAGCAGGATCAGCGACGGGCGATGCTTGGCCACGCCGCGCAGCGCTTCGGCGCCGTTCTTGGCGAACACCAGCGCGTAGTCTTCGCGCAGGAGCTGCCGGATCAGCGCCAGGTTGCTGGGTTCGTCGTCGACACAGAGAATGCACGGCTGGGTCATGGTGGTGTCTCGTTACGCGCGCTCAGTCATGTGCCTCGGCCAGCCATTGCCTGACCTTGGCCTCGGCCTCACGGAAGGAAAAGTTCTCCAGCAACTGCTGCAGTTCGGCGGTGTGCGCCGCCGGCAGGACCGCGGCCAGTTGCCGCAGCGTGTGGTCGATGCGGTCCGGATCGTCGCTGTCCAGCACCTGCAGCACCTGGTACCAGGACGCCTGCAACGTCGCCGGGTCCACCGCTGCGTCGGTTGCCGCCGCAGGCGTGGTGGCGATCTGGGTGGCGTCGGCGAAGCGCAGCACTTCGGCGGCGGTGTCGGCCATCGCCGCGGCCAGCGCCGCGATCTCCCCCGCGGCCTCCGCTGGCGCCGTGCTCAGGCGTTCCTCGAGGGCGGCGCTGGCGACGCTCAATGCCGGCAATGCCAGCGATCCGGCCGAGCCGCGCAACTTGTGCGCAAGCGAGACCGCTTCGCCCGGTCGCTGCGCGTCCAGCAGGGCGCGCACGCTCGCCGCCGGGTCGGAATATTCCTGCAACAGCTTCAGCAGATAGCGCCGGTACGGATCGCGCTCGCCCCAGAGCCGCTGCGCCTGGACGGTATCGAGCAATGCCGGGTCGCTGACCGGCCAGTCGTCCATCGGCAGCGCCGACGGCGGCAGCGCCAGCGGCAGCAGCGGCAGCGCGGCCAGGTTCGGCGGCAGATAGCGGCGGATGATCGCGATCAGGTCCTCCACCTGGAACGGTTTGGCGATGAAGTCGTTCATGCCGCTGGACAGCGCCATTTCCTGCTGCTGGCGATAGGCGCCGGCGGTCAGGGCGATCACCGGCACGCTGGCCAGCTCCGGGTCGGCGCGCAGTTGCCGGGTGGCTTCGTAGCCGTCCATGGTCGGCATCTGCACGTCCATCAGCACCACGTGGAAACGACCGGGATCGCGCCGTAGCCGCTGCAGCGCCTGGGCGCCGTCCTGCGCCAGGTCGACCACCGCGCCTTCGCCTTCGAGGATGCGTTGCGCGACCTCGCGATTGATGTCGCTGTCGTCGACCACCAGCAAGCGGGCACCGGCCAGGCGCGCGACGCCGTCGCCGGGCGCTGGTGCGGGCAGCTCGCCGTTGCGGCGCGCCAGCAGCATGGCGATGGTGCGCTGCAGGGCCGAGGCGGTGACCGGCTTGGTCATCACCGCATCCACGTCGGCCACGCCGGGCTGCTGCTCCTGGATCATGCGCCGCTCGTAGGCGGTGACCATGACGATGATCGGCTGCCGGTCCGGCGCCGATTGCGCGCGAATGCGCTGGGCCACGCTCAGTCCGTCCAGGTCGGGCATGCGCCAGTCCAGCAGGATCACGTCAAACTCGTCGCGTTCCGGCGCGGCCGCAGCCACTGCGGCGGTGCCGCTGGACACCGCTTCCACCTGCCAGCCGAACCCGTTGGCGATATCGGTCAGGCTGCGCCGCACCAGCTCGTGGTCGTCGGCGATCAGCACCCGTCGCGCCTGCGCCGGTGCGTCGTCGTCGGCCGCTGCCGGCGCCACCGCGAACGGAATGACGAAGTAGAAATCGCTGCCCTGGCCGGGTGCGCTCTGCACTTCCAGTTGCCCGCCCATCAGCTCCACCAGGCGCCGGCTGATGGTCAGGCCCAGGCCGCTGCCGCCGTAGCGGCGGCTGGTGGAGGTGTCGGCCTGCAGGAACGGCGAGAAGATCAGGCTCTGCTTCTCGCGCGCGATGCCGATGCCGGTGTCGCGCACCGAGAACAGCAGCTTGAGCTTGCCGGGTTCGGCGCCGGGGAAGGCGCGCACTGACAGCACCACCTCTCCCTGTTCGGTGAACTTGATGGCATTGCCCACCAGGTTGATCAGCACCTGGTTCAGGCGCAGCGCGTCGCCTTGCAGCCAGCGGCAGCCCGGCGGCAGCGGCTCGACGATCATCTCCACCGGCTTGGCGCTGGTCGCCGAGGTCATCAGCGCGGCGATGTTCTCCAGCAGTTCGTTGAGGTCGAACGGCGCCGATTCAAGGTCGATGCGCCCGGACTCGATCTTGGAGAAGTCGAGGATGTCGTTGATGATCTCCAGCAGGTTGCGTGCCGACAGCTCGATCTTCTGGATCATGTCCTGCGCCGCCTGCGACAGGGCGCTGTGCCGCAGCAGGTACAGCATGCCCAGGATCGCGTTCATCGGCGTGCGGATCTCGTGGCTCATGTTGGCCAGGAAATCGCTCTTGGACTGGTTGGCGGTTTCGGCCGCGTCGATCGCCAGGCGCAGCTCGCGCTCGTGGCGCTTCTGCTCGGTCAGGTCGACGGCGATGCCGAGATAGCCGATCACCCGGTCGTCGTCGTCGCGCAGCGTGCTCAGGGTGAGCAACACCGGGAAGGCATGGCCGTCCTTGCTCAGGTAGGTCCATTCGCGGGTGTCGCTGCGTCCCAATGTGGACAGCGCCGCCACCGATTCGAACGAGGGCTGCACCGACATGCCCGACTGCGTGGCCATGCGTTCGGCACGCGCGGCCAGTTGCTCCGGATCCAGGAACAGGCCGGTGGCCTTGCGTCCGATCAGTTCGTGCGCGGCGTAGCCGAGCAGGGTCTCGGCGGCCGGGTTGAACAGGGTGATGACGCCGTCCGGGTCGGTGGCGACGATCGCGTAACCGGCATTGGCCAGGATCGCGCGTTGCAGCGCCGAATAGGTGACCAGTTCGCTGGTGCGCTCGGCCACCTGCTGTTCGAGCGTGGCATTGAGTTCCAGCACCCGCGCCTGCGCGCGCACCTGCTCGGTGACATCGTGCAGCAGGTGCGAATGGCCGATGGTGCCGCCGCCGGTGCCGACGATCGGCGAGACGCTGGCCAGCACGCTGACCGCATGGCCGTCGCGGTGGAGCAGTTCGCGCACGCCGTCGCCGCCGTTGGCCGGATCGCGGATCTGCGCGCCCAGCAACTGCTGCAGCGGCTGGCCGATGGCCTGCTCCGGGGTGTAGCCGAAGATGCGCATGGCCGCCGGGTTCCAGTGGGTCACCCGGCCGTGCAGGTCTTCGGCGACGATCGCCTCGCTGGTGCCGGCGACCAGCGCGGCCAGTTGGCTCTGCTCGCTGAGGATCAGGTCGCGGCGGCGCAGGCTGGTCAGGAACACGTACAGCAGCGCGGCCAGCAGCAGCGCGATGCCGGCGGCCAAGCCGCCAGCGAGCAGCGGGGAGACTTGATCCAGCGAACGCACGAAGCCCGGCGTGGCCTGCGTCCCGATCCGCCACTGGCGGCCGTACACGTCGAGGGTGCGCTCGGCGGCCGGCCCGCCGGCCAGGATCGGCGTGGCGTCGTCGCGGTAGAACGGCTTTGCCGGGTCATGGCTGTCGGCCAGGCTCAGGCGCAGCTCGTTGCTGTGATCGTCGGAGGAGGCCAGCACCTCGGCGATGTTCAGCGGTGCATAGGCCCAGCCGGTGGTGGCCTGCCAGCGCTGCTCCGGGGTCTGCAGCGGCATGCCTTCGCGGTAGATCGGCAGCAACAGCAGGAAGCCGCCGTTGCCCAGTCCTGGGGCCTGCACCAGGCGGATCGGTGCGGTGATGGTGGGCGCGCCGGAGCGCGCTGCGGCGATCGCCGCGGTGCGCCGCGCCGGCTCGGAGGCGATGTCGAAGCCTTGCGCTGCGTTGTTGGAGCGCACCGGCTGGATGTAGACGATGACGAAACGGTCGCCGTCGTGCGGTGCAACTTCGCCGATCTGCAGGGACGGCGCGCCGTCGGCGCGGGCCTGCTGCAGGAACGCCGCCTCGTCCGCGCGCGGCACCCGCTGGATGTAGCCGAAGCCGCGCACGCCGGGAAACTCGCGCAGGTAGTCGCGCGAGGCGCTGTAGCGGGCGAAACGCTCGCGCGAGATGTGCTCGCCGCCAGCGGCGATCACCGCGCCGCGCGCGCCGCGCAGGCCGTGCTCGTACATGTCCAGGCGTTGCCGCAGGTCGCTGGCCACGTGCGAGGCCAGTTGATCGAAGCGCGCCTGCGCCTGGGTGCGATTGCGCTGCTGCACGCCGTGCGCGATCAGCAGCGCGGCGAGCAGCCCGACGGCCAGCACGGCCAGGGCGGCGAGCCGCGCCGGACGCGCAGGGCCGGCGACGGGTGTCCGGCGTTGATTCGACATGCTCCCCCTTCCTTTGGCGAACGCGCGAGCGGCACGCGGCACGGCTTCCCCGGGTTGGTTTCGGGATGGCGCTCACGGTGACGGCGAACGTTCCGCAGGTTGTCCCTCAACGCTAGCGCGGGCGCGGCGGTCGCGCCAGCCCTCCAGGCCGAGGAGCCGAGGCGTGTCTACACCTTGCTGCGCGGATGGCAGGTCTGCTGCGGGCGCGCGGTCGCCAAGCGGAGTGTCCGCATGGCGTGGTGCGTCGGCGGCGGGCCGGCCGCTCGCGCAGCGCAGTGCATCCTTGCCAGCCACGCTCAGCCAAGCAGCGTGACGGCAGCGTGCAGCGCCAGCCCGATCAATCCGCCGACCAGGGTGCCGTTGAAGCGGATGTACTGCAGGTCGCGGCCCACGCTCAGTTCCAGTTGCTCGACCAGGTGGCGTTCGTCCCAGCCCTTCACGGTCTGCGCGATGTGCTCGGTGACGCCGCTGCGCAGGCGCTGGGTCAGCCGCTCGGCGCCGCCGAGCAGGTGCTGGTTGAGCGCCTCGCGCAGGGCGGGATCCTGCGCCAGCGACTGGCCGAGCGCGCCGAGGGCGCGCTGCAGGTGCTGCACCAGCGCACCGTCCTGGCGCGACAGGTCCTCGCGCAGCGCAGCATGGATCTGGTCCCACAGTCCCTGCACGTACGCCTGCACGCCGGGGTGGTCGATCAGCCGCTGCTTCAGCGCCTGCACCTTGTCGGCGGTGGCCGGATCGGTGCGCAGCCGTTCCACGTAACCGCCGAGCCAGCGCTCGTAGTCCTGGCGCAGCGGATGCTGCGGCTGCGACAGCACCTCCTGCAGTTCCTCCAGCAGCGCATGCGCCAGGCGCTCGGCGAGGGTGTCGGCGATGCCCTCGACCGGTTTCACCCACTCCACGGTGCCGACCAGCTTGGGCCACTCGCGGCGTGCGTACTTGACGATCATCGCCGACACCCGCTGCTTGACCGCGGCATCGTCCAGGTGCCGGCCGAGCCGGGTCAGCGCTTCGTCGAGCAGGGCATGGTGGCGGCCGTCGGCGGTGAGCAGGCCGAGCAGCTCGCCGGCGGTGGCGGCGGCGTCCCAGTCGCGCAGCCGCGCCACCACGAAGCCGTGGATGCGACGCCGCACCGCCGCTTCGTCGAGCAGGTCCAGCGCCTGCAGCGCCCAGCCGCGGGCGAGGTCGGCCAGCCGCGCGGACTGCGCCGGTTCGGCCAGCCACTGGCCCAGCCGTGCCGCCGGATCGAAGGCGCTGAGCTTGGCCAGCAGCGCGGCCGGCTCCAGGAACTGATCGCGCACGAACACCGCCAGGCTGTCGGCGATGCGCGCCTTGCCGTGCGGGATGATCGCCGTGTGCGGAATCGGCAGGCCCAGCGGGTGCCGGAACAGCGCCACCACCGCGAACCAGTCGGCCAGCGCACCGACTGTGGCCGCTTCGCAGAACGCGCCGACCCAGGCCCACACGCCGTGCAGGCCCATGGCATGGCTGAGCAGGAAGCCGCACAGCATCGCCAGCAGCAACAGCGCCGCCAGCAGCTTCATGCGCCGCAACTGTGCGCGGCGCGGATCGGGGGGCAGGGGAAGGCCGGGAGACACGCTCATGCGGCCGAGTCTACGCAGTGCGCGGTGAGCGCGGTTGCATGTGCGGCGGCCGCAGCGGCGGTGGACGCTGCTTGCCGGTGCCCGATGCCAGCCAGGACGCCCAGGAATCCGGACTGCGTCGCACGGCAGCGGGCCACGCCGGCCCGGCACGCACACGTGCGTCGGCGCGCGGCATTGGCCGCGCACGCCAGCGCGTGGATCAGCCCGGCAACTGCGCGCGCAGCGCCGCCAGTTCCTCGCGTAGCGCCTGGTTCTCTGCTTCCAGTTCGGCGACGCGCTGACGCAGCGCCATCGTGGCGTCGCCCGCCGCGTCCTGCACTTGCGCGTCGGCGTGGGCGTCGGTGTCGGCATGGCCCGCTTGGGTCTGCTTCGGCTTGCGCTTGGACTCGCGGGCGCGCTTGGCGGCCTGCTTCAGTTCGTCCTTGCCGGCCATCGCCGCGGCGCGCTGTTCCTCTTCGGGCAGGCTGGCCACCGCCGCGGCGGCATTGATCGAGATCGCACCGGACTTGACCGCTTCCACCACTTCGGCGGCGGCCTGCTTCTGGATCTTCTCGATCTGCACCACCTGGCTGTTGCTGAGCCGCGCCACGCGCGCCAGTTCGGCGCGGCTGAGCGGTGCCGGTGCGTCGGCCCAGGGCGGCGTGTCGGTGTCGTTGGCGGCCTCGGCAGCCGCGTCCGGGGCAGTGGCGTCGGCTGCGGCGGCATCCGCGGCGGCCGCGCTGGCGCGCCGCTCGGCAAGGATCTCGCGCTTGCGCAGCGCCAGCACGCCGCGCTGGAAGTCGGAAACGCTGCGCCGGCCCAGGTGCTGGTCGATCATCCACAGGTGCACGTCCTGCAGCGACTGGAAGCGGGTGTTCTGCACGGTCTGGAACGGCAACCCGTGCTTCTGGCAGATGCCGTAGCGGTTGTGCCCGTCGACCAGGATGTCGCCCCACAGCACCAGCGCGTCGCGGCAGCCCTCGGCCAGCAGGCTGCGTTCCAGGGCGGCGTATTCGTCTGCGGTCAGCGGATCGATGTAGGCCTTGAGGTCTTCTTTGACAACGATGTTCATCAACGGGGCGGTGCGGCGTGGCGACGGGGGCGGCATTGTAGAGGGCCGGGATTGGGGATTGGGGATTCGGGATTCGCAAGAGCGTCGAACTGCCTGTCCGACGCTGTCGCGCGCTGTCCGAATCCCTACTCCCGAATCCCCAATCCCTGCTCGCGCAGCGAGCCTTACCCCACCACCACCTCACTGATCTGCATCACCGGCGTCAGGTCGGTGTAGTTCTTGATGTCGCCGAGGATCTCCTCCGCGTGCGGGCCGAAGCCGGCCTGGAAGGCCTCCACCGAGTCGCTGAAGATGTGGCACATGCCGACGTAGGTCGGGTCGCTGCCCGGGGTGCCGCCGGACAGGCCCCTGTCCACGGTGTAGCGCAGGCAGGCGGCGCCCATGCGCGCCTGCAGGAGCGGCATGTGCGTGTCGCGGTAGTAGGCATGGTCGAAACGGGCGCCTGGCGTGTACGGGTACATCACGCTGACCTTGATCATGGAGCGGCTCCTGTGGCGGCGGCGGACCCCGACAGGGCGTCGGGGTGGCGCAAGGCTACACCCGGCCCGGATCGGCACGTGTTGCGCTGCGGCGGGCTCAGGGTTGGCGGTCGGCGCGCTTCCAGCACAGGAAGCGCTCGTTCGAAGTCGAGGTCATCGCGGCGATCAGCGCAGCGTTGTCGAAGCCGGGCAGGGCCTGCAGCAGGGCCAGGATCTCCTGTTCGCCGTCGGCGCCACCGGGGTAGATGCAGCCGGTGCCATCGGCACCGGCCAGGATCCACCACAGGTCCGTGCCCCACGGGCCGCTGTCGTCGGTCTCGATCAGCACGGCGGCCAGCGCGGACAGGGCGACACGTTCGCAGGTGCCGTCGGGCCGGCGGCTGACGATGGCGCCGTCCTCCAGGCGAACGACGAAAGCAGATTCGCGCATGCGCTGCCCCTAACACATCGTCGGCATCGCGAACTCGGCGCCGCCCGCGGCCTCGGGCCAGCGTGCGGTGACGGTCTTGAGCCGGGTGTAGAAGCGCACTCCGTCCGGGCCATGCACGTGCAGCGGCCCGAACAGCGAACGCTTCCAGCCGCCGAAGCTGTGGAAGGCCATCGGCACCGGGATCGGCACGTTGATGCCGACCATGCCGGCCTGCACCTGCCGTGCGAACGCACGCGCCGCGCCGCCGTCGCGGGTGAACACCGCCGCGCCGTTGCCGTAGTCGTGGTCGGCGATCAGGCGCAGCGCGGTGGCGGCGTCGGCCACCCGCACCACGCACAGCACCGGGCCGAAGATCTCCTCGCGGTAGATGCGCATGTCGCTGCGCACGTGGTCGAACAGGCTGCCGCCGAGGAAGAAGCCGTCCGGGTGGCCGGCCGCGCCCGCCGGGCGGCCGTCGACCACCAGGCGTGCGCCCTCGGCCACGCCGCTGTGGATGTAGCCGAGCACGCGCTCGCGGTGCGCGGCGCTGACCAGCGGGCCCATGTCCGGCTCGTCGCGGCCGGCGTCGGCCTGGCCCGCGCCCAGGCGCAGCGCGGCCACGCGCGGCGCCAGTTTGGCCACCAGTGCATCGGCCAGCGTGTCGCCCACGCACACCGCCACCGAGATCGCCATGCAGCGTTCGCCGGCCGAGCCGTAGCCGGCGCCGAGCAGGGCGTCGGCGACGTCGTCCAGGTCGGCGTCGGGCAGCACCACCAGGTGGTTCTTGGCCCCGCCCAGCGCCTGCACGCGCTTGCCCAGCGCACTGCCGCGCGCGTACAGGTCGGCGGCCACCGCGGTGGAGCCGACGAAGCTCAGCGCCTGCACCTGCGGGTGCGTCAGCAGCGCGTCCACCGCCGGCTTGGCGCCGTGCACCACGTTGCACACGCCGGCCGGCAACCCGGCCTCGTGCAGCCATTGGGCCAGGAGCAGCGACGCCGAAGGCGCGTGTTCGGAAGGCTTGAGCACGAAGCTGTTGCCGCAGGCCAAAGCCACCGGCAGCATCCACAGCGGCACCATCGCCGGGAAGTTGAACGGGGTGACGCCGGCGACCACGCCCAGGGGTGCGTACTCGCTCCACGCATCCACGCCGCGGCCGACGTCGTGCGAATGCTCGCCCTTGAGCAGGTGCGGGATGCCGCAGGCGAACTCCACCACCTCCATGCCGCGCACCACCTCGCCGCGCGCATCGGTGACGGTCTTGCCGTGCTCGGCGCTGATGCAGCGGGCCAGGGCGTCGGCGTGGCGTTCCAGCAGCGCGCGGAAGCGGAACAGCACCCGCGCGCGCTGCAGCGGCGGCGTCGCCGCCCAGCCGGGGAAGGCCGCACTGGCGGCGCGCACCGCCATCTCCACCGCATGCGCGGCGCCCAGCGGCACGTGGCGCTGGACGGCGCCTGTGGCCGGGTCGAAGACCTCGGCGTGGTCGTCGCCGCGGAAGGCGGCGGGCTGGCCGTCGATGTAGTGGGACAGGGTGTCGCGCATCGTGCTCGATCCTCGGATGGACAGGGTCAGCCCAGCGCGTCCAGCGGCCGCACGAAGTCCTGGCCCAAGGCCTGCGCCACCGCGCGGTGGGTGAGCTTGCCGGCGTGCACGTTGAGGCCGTTGCGCAGGTCCTGGTCGTCGCGCAGCGCCTGCAGCCCGTGTTCGGCCAGCAGCAGCACGAACGGCAGGGTGGCGTTGGTCAGGGCGAAGGTGGAGGTGCGGGCGACGCCGCCGGGCATGTTGGCCACGCAGTAATGCACGATGCCGTCGACCTCGTAGGTCGGCTGCTGGTGCGTGGTCGGGTGGCTGGTCTCGAAGCAGCCGCCCTGGTCGATCGCCACGTCCACCAGCACCGAGCCGGGCCGCAGCAGCGCCAGTTGCTCGCGCGACACCAGCTTGGGTGCGGCGGCGCCGGGGATCAGCACCGCGCCGATCACCAGGTCGGTGTGCGGCAGGCACTGCTCGATCGCATCGCGGGTGGAGTACAGCGTGGTCAGTTGCTGGCCGTAGAGTTCGTCCAGGTACTTGAGCCGCTCCAGCGAGCGGTCCAGCACGGTCACCCGCGCGTGCAGGCCCATCGCCATGCGCGCGGCGTTGATGCCGACCACGCCGCCGCCGATCACCAGCACCTGCGCCGGCTTGACCCCGGGCACGCCGCCGAGCAGCACGCCGGAGCCGCCCTGCGCCTTCTCCAGCGCATGCGCGCCGGCCTGGATCGCCATGCGCCCGGCGACCTCGCTCATCGGCGCCAGCAGCGGCAGGCCGCCGTGGCCGTCGGTGACGGTCTCGTAGGCGATGGCGGTGCAGCCGGAACGCTGCAGCGCCGCGGCCTGCTGCGGATCCGGCGCCAGGTGCAGATAGGTGAACAGCAATTGCCCGGGGCGCAGCATCGCGCATTCCTCCGGCTGCGGTTCCTTGACCTTGACGATCATCTCAGCCTGCGCGAACACGCTGGGCGCATCCTCGGCGATGCGCGCGCCGGCGCGTTCGTACTCGGCATCGGTGAGGCCGATGGCCTGGCCGCCGCCGCGCTGCACCAGCACCTGGTGGCCGTGCAGCACCAGTTCGCGCACCCCGGATGGGGTCAGTCCGATCCGGTATTCGTGATTCTTGATCTCTTTCGGAACGCCGACCAGCATGAGCGGTTCTCCAGGCAGACGCGGCGCGTGGGGAGCGCGGGCGGTGGGTTGGGTGAGGGAGGGGTCAGGGCGTGCTGCGGATCATGTCGGCCAGCACTGCGAAGATGCGTTCGATATGCACGGGCTCGACGATCAGCGGCGGCGACAGCGCGATGGTGTCGCCGGTGACGCGGATCAGCAGGTTGCCCTCGTGGAAGCAGCGCTCGAAGATCTCGTAGGCGCGCGCGCCGGGCGCGCCCTTGCGCGGGGCCAGTTCGATCGCGCCGATCAGGCCGAAGTTGCGGATGTCGATGACGTGCGGCAGATCGCGCAGCCGATGGATCGCCTCCTCCCACACCGGGCCCAGTTCGATCGCCTTGTCGAACAACTGCTCCTCGGCGTAGGTGTCCAGCGTCGCCAACGCGGCGGCGCAGGCCAGCGGATGGCCGGAGTAGGTATAGCCGTGGAACAGGTCGATGACGTTGGCCGGGCCATGCGCGAACGCCTCGTGGATGGCGTGGGACACGAACACCGCGCCCATCGGCACGCAGCCGTTGGTCAGGCCCTTGGCGGTGGTGATCATGTCCGGGGTCACCCCGAAGCGCTGCGCGGCGAAGGCGTGGCCGACGCGGCCGTAGCCGGTGATGACCTCGTCGAAGATCAGCAGGATGCCGTGCTTGTCGCACAGTTCGCGGATGCGCTGCAGGTAGCCGTGCGGCGGCAGCACCACCCCGGCCGAGCCGGAGATCGGTTCGATGATCACCGCGGCGATGGTGGAGGCGTCGTGCAGCGTCACCAGCCGCTCCAGGTCCTCGGCCAGTTCCGCGCCATGCGTCGGCAGGCCGCGCGAGAACGCATTGCGCTCCAGGTCGAGCGTGTGCCGCAGATGGTCCACGCCCGGCAGCAGCGGGCCGAACGCCTTGCGGTTGTTCGGCAGGCCGCCCACCGAAATGCCGCCGAAGCCGACCCCGTGATAGCCCTTCTCGCGGCCGATGAAGCGGGTGCGCTGGCCCTCGCCGCGGGCGCGGTGGTAGGCGAGTGCGATCTTCAGCGCGGTGTCCACCGACTCGGAGCCGGAGTTGGTGTAGAACACGTGGTCCAGGCCCGGCGGCGCCAGCTCCACCAGGCGTTCGGCGAGCACGAACGGCAGCGGCGAGCCCATCTGGAAGGTCGGCGCAAAATCCAGCGTGGCGATCTGCCGCGCCACCGCCTCGACGATGCGCGGCCGCGCGTGGCCGGCGTTGCAGCACCACAGGCCGGCGGTGCCGTCGAGGATCTGGCGCCCGTCCACGCTGCGGTAGTGCATGCCTTCGGCCGAGGCCAGCAGTCGCGGCCGCGCCTTGAACTGGCGGTTGGCGGTGAACGGCATCCAGAACGCCTCCAGCGTGTCCGGCTCGCGGATCGCCTGCGCGGCGTAGTGGTCGGACAGCGCCTGGGACGAGAGGGGCGGCTGAGGGCGCATCGCAGGCTCCACGCGAGGGATGTTGAAAAAACTTTACACCATGCCGCTGTGCCGGGGGTGACCCGGCGTGGCCCAGTTCGCGCGAGCGGTGCCGGCATTTCCTGGTTGCGCCGCAGCACGGGCGCGCCGCGCGAAATTGACCGCCCGGGGCGGCTGTGTAAAGTATCCGGCAACACCGTCACCGGCGTTCCCCCGCGATGGACATCGGCGCCCGCCTGCATCGGGTTCGTACCGCCCATGGCCTGAGCCAGCGCGAGCTGGCCAAGCGGGTGGGCGTGACCAACAGCACCATCTCGCTGATCGAGCAGAACAAGGTCAGCCCGTCGGTGAGTTCGCTGAAAAAGGTGCTCGACGGCATCCCGATCTCGCTGGCCGAATTCTTCACCCAGGACCTGGACCCGGGCGAGGCCGATGCGCCGTTCTACCGCGCCGACCAACTGCCCGACGTCGGCAGCGACGGCATCCACTACTACCTGGTCGGCCAGCATCGCCCGCAGCGGCAGATGTGCATCCTGCGCGAGGTGATGCCGCCCGGCAGCGACACCGGCAGCGCGATGCTGGTGCACGACGGCGAAGAGGGCGGGGTGGTGGTGGCCGGCGAGGTGGAGATCACCGTCGGCAGCCAGGTGCGGGTGCTGCGCGCCGGCGAGGGCTACTATTTCGAAAGCCGGGTGCCGCACCGCTTCCGCAACGTCGGCCGCGACACCGCGGTGCTGGTCAGCGCCAATACGCCGGCCACGTTCTGAGTCGCATGCGCGCGCCGCCACCCGCCGTCGCGTCCTTCCGATCCTTCCGATCCTTCCGCCGCCGCAGGAGTTCCCGATGACCGCACCCCGCACCCGCGACGCCTGGCAGGCGCTGGCCGACA
This sequence comes from Xanthomonas sp. NCPPB 3174, assembly GCF_056725205.1. NCBI lineage: Bacteria > Pseudomonadati > Pseudomonadota > Gammaproteobacteria > Lysobacterales > Lysobacteraceae > Xanthomonas > Xanthomonas sp. NCPPB 3174. The sequence continues at coordinate 1,794,686 of NZ_CM161517.1, forward strand.
CGCTGCGTCCGCGGACCCAGGCCTTCATCGACGGCCGTTACGTCGACGCGGCCAGCGGCAAGACCTTCGACTGCGTCAGCCCGATCGACGGCCGCCTGCTCGGTCACGTGGCCGAAGGCGAGGCCGCGGACATCGACCGCGCGGTGGCCGCGGCACGGCGCAGCTTCGAGGCCGGGCACTGGTCGCAGGCCAAGCCTGCGCAGCGCAAGAAGACCCTGCTGGCGCTGGCCCAACTGGTCGAACGCCATGCCGACGAACTGGCGTTGCTGGAATCGCTGGACATGGGCAAGCCGGTGCGCGATGCGCGCACGGTGGACCTGGCGGCGACGGTGCGCTGCCTGTCCTGGACCGCCGAGGCGGTGGACAAGCTCTACGGCGAAGTGGCGCCGACCGGACAGGACGAGCTGGGCCTGATCACCCGCGAGCCGCTGGGCGTGATCGGCGCGATCGTGCCGTGGAATTTCCCGCTGCTGATGGCGGCGTGGAAGATCGCCCCGGCGCTGGCCGCGGGCAACTCGGTGGTGCTCAAGCCGTCGGAGAAATCGCCGCTGAGCGCGCTGCGCCTGGCCGAGCTGGTGGCCGAGGCGGGCATTCCCGACGGCGTGTTCAACGTGGTGCCCGGCTTCGGCAAGGGCGCCGGCGAGCCGCTGGCGCTGCACATGGACGTGGACGGGCTGGTGTTCACCGGCTCCACCGCGGTCGGCCGGCGCCTGCTGCAGTGCGCCGGGCTGTCGAACATGAAGCGTGCGTACATGGAATGCGGCGGCAAGAGCCCGAACCTGGTGTTCGCCGATGCGCCGGATCTGGAGCAGGCGGCGCAGGTGGCGGCTGCGGCGATCTTCTACAACCAGGGCGAGGTCTGCACCGCGGCCTCGCGCCTGCTGGTGGAGCGTTCGATCAAGGACAGCTTCGTCGAGCGCGTGGTCGCCGCCGGCCGCGCGCTGCAGCCGCGGCATCCGTTCGACGACGACGCGGCGATGGGCGCGCTGGTGGACGAAACCCAGACCCACCGCGTGCTCGACTACATCGCCCGCGGCAACGCCGAAGGTGCGCGCCTGCTGCTTGGCGGCAAACGCGTGGAGGTGGTGCCCGGCGGCTGCTACGTGGAGCCGACCATCTTCGACGAGGTCGGCCACGAACACACCATCGCCCGCGAGGAGATCTTCGGCCCGGTACTGTCGGTGATCGCCTTCGACGACGAGGCGCACGCCCTGCGCATGGCCAACGACAGCGACTACGGCCTGGCGGCGGGCGTGTGGACCCGCGACATCGGCCGCGCGCACCGCGTGGCGCGCAAGCTGCGCGCCGGCAGCGTGTGGGTGAACTATTGGGACGGCGGCGACATGACCGCCCCGTTTGGCGGCTACAAGCAATCGGGCAACGGCCGCGACAAGTCGCTGCATGCGTTCGACAAGTACACGGAGATGAAGGCGACCTGGATCAAGCTGGGTGAGTAGCCGGGAGCGGGGATTGGGGATTCGGGATTCGGGAGTGGTGAAAAGCGGGGCTGCGGCTGCGGATGTCGTAGGAGCGGCTTCAGCCGCGATGGGCGTTACCGGGAATGCCTGTCGCGGCTGAAGCCGCTCCTACAGCGCCGGAGGTGTTCCAGGTCGCGGCGCCGCCACTCATCCCCAATCCCGACTCCCCAATCCCGGCTCCCGCTCCACCCGGCACGCAAAACAGCCCTGCCGCGCATGATGCAGGTGCAGGTAGCGCACCTGCGGGTCGGCGAAGGCGCAGGCGATCGCGGTGGCGATGCGCTCGCCGGGCTGCACGTCGGCGGCGATCAGCATGTCGTCGGCGTCGTAGGCGCGCAGCGAGATCAGGCGGCGGACGATGGCATCGGGCACCTCGCCCGGCGCCGGCGTGGCGGTGGCGACGTCGCGGCGCACGTAGATCGGGCCGGCGGCGCGGTACGGCGTCTGCGCGGGTTGATGCAGGTAGTGCAGCAACAGCAGTTCCTCGCCGGGCCGCGCATCCTCCAGGCTGATCCTGCACGGATAGCCGAGCGCGCTGTCGGCGCGCAGGCGCCGCGCGTGGCGCGCCTGCAGGTGCGCGTCGTCGAGGTCGAACAGGGGAGCGAACTGGGCGGCGGGCAGGCCGACGCAACGGAAGCTGGACATGGAGGCTCCGGGAACGGATGGAGCGCGCAGCGTGCCGTTCGCGGTGACCGCGTGCTGGCCGAATTCGGACGCGGCATTGGCCATGTGCGGTGTGCGGTGCGTCGCCGCCAGGGTCGGCGAGACGCTGCGCTGTCGCGGACGCGCCGCCGGGCGGCGCGCCTTGCGGCTTCAGCGCGGAACGTAAGCGGCGAAATCGACCGGATGCCGCGGATCGGCCGACTGCACCTGGTCGCCGTCCTTGACCAGCGCCTCGGCGTCGGGCGAAGGATTCTGGTTCATTTCCCAGCGCTGCTGGATGCGCTTGTGGAACAGCCACTGCTTGCGCTGCGGGTCGTAGCGAAAGGTGATGAAGTCGGTCCAGTGCTGGCCGCAGGAGACCCCGTTCTGCACGGTGAAATAGCGGCCCTTGGCGGCGAACGGGTCCTCGCCATCGGTGAACGGGTCGCACTGGCCGCCCTCGTCGCGCTTGAGGATCACCCGGTCGTTGCGCGCCGCCAGCCGGTAGTGGCCATCGCCCTGCTGCACGAAGATCAGCAACGGTCGGGCCGGCGCCGGATCGCGTTGCGCCTCGCCACGCTGCTGCAGCGCGAGCAGGTAGTCGGCGCGGCCGTCGCCATCGAGATCGGCCTGCAACTGCGCCAACGGCTGGTAGCCGGCCGGCACCTGGCGCAGCACGTCGGTGGGGAGGTCGGCGGCATGGGCGAGATGGCTGCCGAGCAGCAGGGCGGCGGCGACGCCGAGGCGGGACAGGACGGGCATGGACGTTTCGCAGGCGAAGGGGGCGCAAGCCTAACCGACCGGCTTGCAGGAGCGGAATCACGCATCGACCGGCGTCCTGTGCGGCGGTGGATCGTGGGGCACGCGTCCGCCCTCGTGCGCCAGCGCACAGCGGTCGTGTGCTGACGGGCGCGGCGGCGCTGCGCGTTTTGTAATACCCTCGGTCCGTCCGGTCGCCCGTTCTGGCGCCGTTCAGCAAGCGGTAGGGTGGAGATGCCGCAGGCGCTCCACCGCAACCAGGGGGCCACGTCTCGGAGGAAACAACTGCATGAATGAACCGCACCGCATCGTTGGCTCCGTGCCGGCCGATCACGCCGGCCTGCTCTCGAAGGAACGCATCGTCGCCCAGCCCGGATTCAACCGCTGGCTGGTGCCGCCGGCGGCGCTGGCCATCCATCTGTGCATCGGCATGGCCTACGGCTTCAGCGTGTTCTGGTTGCCGTTGTCCAAGGCGCTGGGCGTCACCGCGGCGGTGGCCTGTCCGCCCGACATGGGCTTCCTGGCGCGCATCGTCTCGGCCAGTTGCGACTGGAAGATCAGCGAGCTGCAGTGGATGTACACGCTGTTCTTCGTGTTGCTGGGCTGCTCGGCGGCGCTGTGGGGCGGCTGGCTGGAGCGCGCCGGCCCGCGCAAGGCCGGCGTGGTCGCGGCGCTGTGCTGGTGCGGCGGCCTGGTGATCTCGGCGCTGGGCATCCACCTGCACCAGATCTGGCTGCTGTGGCTGGGCTCGGGCGTGATCGGCGGCATCGGCCTGGGGCTGGGCTACATCTCGCCGGTGTCCACGCTGATCAAGTGGTTCCCGGACCGCCGCGGCATGGCCACCGGCATGGCGATCATGGGCTTCGGCGGCGGCGCGATGATCGGCAGCCCGCTGGCCGACGCGCTGATGCGGCATTTCGCCGGCCCCGACTCGGTGGGCGTGAAGGAAACCTTCCTGGTCATGGCCGGGCTGTATTTCGTGTTCATGATGGCCGGCGCGTTCGGCTACCGGGTGCCGCCGAGCGGCTGGGCCCCGGCCGGCTGGACCGCGCCGACCGCCAGCGCCAATGCCATGATCACTGCCCATCACGTGCACGTGCGCAAGGTCTGGGGCATCCCGCAGTTCTGGCTGCTGTGGGGCGTGCTGTGCCTGAACGTGTCGGCCGGCATCGGCGTGATCGGCATGGCCTCGCCGATGCTGCAGGAGGTGTTCGGCGGCCGCCTGATCGGCGTCGATGCCGGTTTCGCCAGCCTCGACACCACGCAGTTGGCGGCCATCGCCGCCATCGCCGCCGGCTTCACCGGCCTGCTGAGCCTGTTCAACATCGGCGGGCGCTTCTTCTGGGCCAGCATGTCCGACAAGCTCGGCCGCAAGCACACCTACACGGTGTTCTTCGTGCTCGGCATCGCCCTGTACGCGGCTGCGCCGTGGGCCGGCAAATTCGGCGGCAGTGCGTTGTTCGTCGGCATCTTCTGCGTGATCGTGTCGATGTACGGCGGCGGCTTCGCCACCATTCCGGCCTACCTGGCCGACCTGTTCGGCACGCAGATGGTCGGCGCCATCCATGGCCGCCTGCTGACCGCCTGGGCCACCGCCGGCATCCTCGGCCCGGTGGTGGTGGGTTACATGCGCGAGTACCAGTTGGGCATGGGCGTGCCGCCGTCACAGGTGTACAACACCACCATGTACATCCTTGCCGGGATGCTGGTGCTGGGGCTGATCTGCAACCTGCTGGTACGGCCGGTCGCGGCCAGGCACTTCATGACGCCGGAGGAACTGGCGGCGGAGAAGCGGCTGGCGCACGAGCGGGTCGGCGGCAGCGGCCAGACCGCGCCGGACGCGGCGCAGCTGGCGCAGGTCGGCCGCGGCGGCAACCCGTTGTGGCTGGTGCTGGCCTGGCTGGCGGTCGGGGTGCCGATGCTGTGGGGCATCTGGGTCACCCTGCAGAAGGCGTTCGTGCTGTTCCACTGAGTCCGGAGGGTCGCGATGTATTCGGGTGCGTCATCCAGGCCAGGTGCGGTCGCGCGCGGCGTGCGTCGCCACCGCGAAGGGCGCACGGCCGTCGCCCAGGACCTGGTCGCGGCCGAGGTGCCGGTGGCGTTCGCCTACAACGACACGCCGTTCGTGGTGATGATGGCCACGCCGGAAGACCTGGAGGATTTCGCGCTGGGCTTCTCGCTCAGCGAGGGCATCGTCGCGACGCCGGCGCAGCTGCGCATCGAGGCGGTGGAAACCTATCTGGAAGGCGTGTCGCTGCGCCTGCGGATCCCGCCGGCCCAGGCCGCCGCACTGCAGGCGCGGCGCCGCAACCTGGATGGGCGCAGCGGCTGCGGCGTGTGCGGCAGCGAGTCGCTGGAGGCGGTGCTGCGCACGCCGCGTGCGGTGCCGGCCGGCGTGCCGATCGCGGCCGAGGCGCTGGCCCGGGCGCTGCGCGACTTGCGTGCGCGGCAGACACTCAACGCGCTCACCGGCGCCACCCATGCCGCGGCCTGGGCCGATGCGCAGGGCGAGCTGCAACTGATCCGTGAGGATGTCGGCCGCCACAACGCGCTGGACAAGCTGATCGGCGCGCTGGCCGGCGCCGGCCTCGACCCGGGCGCCGGCTTCGCGGTGGTCACCAGCCGTGCCAGCTACGAAATGGCGATGAAGGCCACCCAGGCCGGCATCCCGCTGCTGGCCGCCATTTCCGCACCCACCGCGCTGGCCATCGCGCTCGCCGACAGCGCCCGCCTGACCCTGATCGGCTTCGCCCGCGATCATGATTACGTCGTCTACAGCCATCCGCAGCGCCTAGCGCAGACCGAACCCGCCGGAGAGCCCGCATGAGCAAGAAGACCATCCAGCCCTACACGCAACCGGCCGGCGGTTGGGGCGCGTTGCGCGCCGTGGCCAAGCATCTGATGGAGCAGGACGTGGCGGTGCAGGGCGCCAAGACCCTGCTGCACGCCAACCAGCCCGACGGCTTCGACTGCCCCGGCTGCGCCTGGCCCGACCGCGACCACACCTCGACCTTCGAGTTCTGCGAGAACGGCGCCAAGGCGGTGGCCGCCGAATCCACCGCACGCCGCGCCACGCCCGAACTGTTCGCCCAGCACAGCGTGGCGCAACTGGCCCGCTACAGCGACTACTGGCTGGAAGGGCAGGGCCGGCTGACCCAGCCGCTGCGCTACGACGCCGACACCGATCACTACGTGCCGATCGACTGGGACGCGGCGTTCGCGCTGATCGCCCGGCATCTCAATGGGCTGGCCTCGCCGGACGAGGCGATCTTCTACACCTCCGGCCGCACCAGCAACGAGGCCGCGTTCCTGTACCAGTTGTTCGTGCGCGAGTTCGGCACCAACAACTTCCCGGACTGCTCCAACATGTGCCACGAGCCGTCCGGCACCGCGCTCAAGGCGCAGATCGGGGTCGGCAAAGGCACCGTGTCGCTGCAGGATTTCGAGCTGGCCGATGCGATCTTCATCTTCGGCCAGAACCCCGGCACCAACCATCCGCGCATGCTCGGCGAACTGCGCCAGGCGGCCAAGCGCGGCGCGGCGATCGTCTCGTTCAATCCGCTGCGCGAACGCGGCCTGGAGAAGTTCGCCGATCCGCAGGACAAGCTGCAGATGCTGCACAACGGTTCCACGCGCATCTCCTCGGACTACTTCCAGCTCAAGATCGGCGGCGACCTGGCGGCGGTGAAGGGCATCATCAAGCACGTGCTGGAGCGCGACGCCGAGGCGGCCAGCGGCGGCCAGCCGCGGCTGCTGGACCTGGAGTTCATCGCGCGTCACACCGTCGGCTTCGAGGCCTTCGCCGCCGAGGTCGCGGCCGAGCCGTGGGACACCATCGTCGAGGAGTCCGGGCTGAGCGAGGCCGAACTGCGCAAGGCCGGCGAGATCTACCTCAAGGCCGAGCGGCTGATCGCCTGCTGGGGCATGGGCATCACCCAGCACAAGCATTCGGTGGCGACCATCCAGATGATCGCCAACCTGCTCCTGCTGCGCGGCCATCTGGGCCGTCCCGGCGCCGGCGCCTGCCCGGTGCGCGGCCACAGCAACGTGCAGGGCGACCGCACCATGATGATCTACGAGAAGCCGCCGGAGGCGTTCCTGGACCGGCTGCAGGCGGTGTTCGGCTTCGCCCCGCCGCGCGCGCCCGGCTACGACACCGTGGGCGCGATCGAGGCGATGGCCGACGGCCGCGCCAAGGTGTTCTTCGCCATGGGCGGCAACTTCGCCACCGCCACGCCCGATACCGACGCCACCCACCGCGCGCTGCGCCGCTGCGAACTGACCGTGCACGTCACCACCAAGCTCAACCGCAGCCATCTGGTGCACGGCCGCGACGCGCTGATCCTGCCGTGCCTGGGGCGCACCGAGATCGACATCCAGGAGGGCGGGCCGCAGCACGTCAGCGTCGAGGATTCGATGAGCATGGTGCACCTGTCCGGCGGCATCAATCCGCCGGCCTCGCCGCACCTGCTGTCCGAGCCGGCGATCGTGGCGGGCCTGGCCGAGGCCACGCTCGGCGCGCGCAGCGCGGTACGCTGGCGCTGGCTGGTGGCCGATTACGACCGCATCCGCGACCTGATCGGGCAGATGTTCGACGACTTCGCCGACTTCAATGCGCGGGTGCGGGTGCCGGGCGGCTTCCGCCTGTCCAACGGTGCGCGCGACCGCGTGTGGGACACGCCCGAAGGCCGCGCGGTGTTCAAGGTGCATGCGGTGCCCACCGACAACCCGATCCACCGCGCGCGCCGTCAGCATCCCGGGCAACTGGTGTTCACCCTGGCCACCACGCGCTCGCACGACCAGTACAACACCACCATCTACGGCCTGGACGACCGCTACCGCGGCGTGTTCGGCGAGCGCCGGGTGCTGTTCATCAACGCCGCCGACATCGCCGACCTGGGCATGCGCGCCGGCGACTGGGTGGACCTGCACAGCCTGTGCGAGGACGGCGTGCCGCGCCAGGCCAAGCGCTTCATGCTGGTCGAATACAACATCCCGCGCGGCTGCCTGGCGGCCTATTACCCCGAAACCAACGCACTGGTGCCCCTGTCCAGCTTCGCCGACGAGGCGCGCACGCCGACCTCCAAGTCGATTCCGGTAGTGGTCACTGCGCATCTGGCCGCCGCCGCCGCAGCGGCCCCGCGCGACATCGGAGTCGCGCTTGTCCGCTGATCCACTGCTGACCGCGCGCCTGCTGCCCCTGCTGGCCGAGGCGCCGGAGGGCATGGCACTGGCGCGCGTGTGCAAGCGCCTGGACGTGCGCATGAGCGTGCTGTTGCGCACCCTGGCCTGGCTCGGCGATGCCGAACTGGCCGGGCAGGCGGGACCGGGTTGGGTGCGGGTGGAGCGTCGTGGTGAGCGCGAGTTGGCCATCCTCACCGAGGCGGGCCGCACGGCCGCGCTGGCCGCGAGCGCTGTCGCCCGGTAAACGAGGCCGCCGTCGCGCGGCCAATCCTGTGATACCTACCACGGGACGCGCCTCGCGCGTCGGTGCGTGGTGCATGTTGCCGCCTTTTCCTGCACTTACGCGATCAAGTTCGCCAGCGCCGTGCCGATGAGGCGATCACGCAGCGCCGCTGGCGCGCTATGCCCGCCAGGCCGGCCACTGGCGCGGCGACCACGGGTGCATTACCCGATCCATAGACACAGCGCTCCAGGGAGGGGCGTGACCATGTCCCCGTTGCCGTTCAAGCGCAGTCCGTTCTACTGGTCGTTGGCGACCCTGCTGATCGGCATGGCGATCACCGCGGTCGTGGCCTTGCAACTGCAGCGGGCCAATGCGCGGCATGTGCAGGCGCAACTGGATGGCAAGGCACGCGCCGTCTTCGCCCGTATCGAAGAGGGACTGGCAAACTATGATCATGGCTTGCGCGGTATGCGCGGCATGGTCATCACTGCCGGCGATGCGTTGCATGGCGAGCAGGTGCTGCGCTACAGCCAGAGCCGTGACATACGCCGCGAGTTTCCGGGCGCGCGTGGCTTCGGCTTCATCCGTCGCGTCGCGCAGGCCGACCAGGAGCGCTTCGTCGCCACCGAGCGGGCACTGGGTCGTGCGGACTTCCGCATCCGGCAATTGACGCCGCACAGCGGAGATCGCTTCGTCATCCAGTACATCGAGCCGGTGAGCGATAACGCCGCCGCGCTGGGTCTGGATATCGCCTCGGAGCCTTCGCGGCGCCGCGCGGCCTTGGCGGCGGCGCTGAGCGGAGAATCGCGCTTGACCGGGCCGATCACGCTGGTGCAGGCCGGCGCGCAGCGGGCGCAGGCGTTCCTGTTGCTGCTGCCGGTGTATCGCAGCGCCGCGACGCCGTCGACCGCGGCACAGCGTCAGCGCGAACTGGTCGGCTGGACCTATGTGCCGCTGTTGATGTCGCAGGTGATGCACGCGCTGAATCTGGATTCTGAGCGGGTCGAACTGACCCTGAGCGATGAGGGAGGCGACGTCGAGGCGACTGCGTTCTATCGCAATGTCGTTCAGCCCACTCCGGCGCAGGCGCCGCAGGTCGTGCTGCGGCGCGAGGTGATGGGGCGGCACTGGCAGATGCGCGTGGTTGCCGGGCCCGCGTTCGTGGCCGCCAGCGCACCGTGGTCGGTGCGCGCCGTCCTACTCGGCGGTGCGCTGCTCAGCGTGCTGGCGGCGGCGCTGGCGTTCGCGCTGTGCAGCAACCATTTGCGGCGCCGGCAGATCGCCCGCGACCAGGCGAACCTGGTCGCCGTTGTGCAAAGCTCTGCCGACGGCATCATCGGCAAGACGCTCGAGGGCGTGGTCACCAGTTGGAATCGGGCCGCCGAACAGCTGTTCGGCTTCAGCGAGGCCGAGGCGATAGGGCGGCGGCTGGGCGAGTTGATCGTGCCGTCGGACCTGATGCACGAGGAAGAATCGGTGCTGCGGCGGATCGGACGCGGCGAGGAGGTGCCGTACTTCGAAACCGTGCGCCGGCATGCCGACGGACGCCTGCTGGACGTGCTGGTCAGCGTATCGCCGATCTACAACGCCGAAGGCCGGCCGATCGGCGCGTCCAAGACGGTGCGCGACATCTCCGAGCAAAAGGCCGCGCGGGCGCAGATCCTGGCCTTGAACGCGACCCTGGAAAGCCAGGTGGCGGCGCGGACCGCCGAGTTGAGCCGCAGCACCGCGATGCTCGAAGGCGTGCTGAGCGCCGCCTCGGAAGTGTCGATCATCGCCACCGACCGCGACGGTACCATCACCCTGTTCAACACCGGCGCCGAGCGCCTGCTCGGTTACCGCCGCGAGGACGTGGTCGGCACGCTGACGCCCGGCACGTTCCACCTGGCCGAGGAGGTGGCCGCCCGCGGCGCGATGCTGGCCGCCGAGCTGGGGCATCCGGTGGAAGGTTTCCGTGTGTTCGTGGAGAAGGCCGAGCGCGATGGTGCCGAAATCCGCGAGTGGACGTATGTGCGCCGCGACGGCACGACCCGCCAGGTGAGCCTGGTGGTCACGGCGATCCGCACCGGACAGGGCGAACTCTCCGGCTACCTGGGCATCGCCCTGGACATCAGCGAACGGCAGGCGGCCGAGCGCTCGCTGGCGCGCAGCATGGCCCTAACCCAGGCGATCCTGGACACCGCGGTCAACCCCATCATCACCTTCGACGCGCGCGGCAAGGTACGCTCGGTCAACCGCGCCGGCGAACGCGTGTTCGGCTATGGCGCCGACGAACTGGTCGGCGAGGACGTCAGCCGGCTGATGCCCGAGGTTGCGCCCAGCCTGCACGCGGCGATGGCGGCCGACGTGCCGCCGGCAGGCGCGTGGCCGGAGCGCGTCGACAGCGCCCGCGAACTGCAGGCGCTGCGCAAGAACGGCGACGCGTTCGCGATCGAGATCAGCCTCGGTACGATGTGGATCGACGGCGAATGCCTGCTGGTCGGCGTCATCGCCGACATCACCGATCGGCATCGCCAGCGCCAGGCGCTGACCCGCGCGCACGACCAACTGGCGATGGCCGCCGACACCGCCGAGCTCGGCATCTGGACCTGGACGCCGGGCGACGACGCGCTGGAATGCAACGAGCGCATGTACGAGCTGTACGAGTGGCCTGCGGCGCTGCGGGAAAGCGGCCTGCGCTATGCCGACTGGCGGGTGAAAGTGCATCCCGACGACCTCGCGATGACCGAGGCCAGCCTGCAATCGGCGGTGGTGCACGGGACGGTCTACGACCCGGTGTTCCGCGTGCAGCGCAGCGACGGCAGCCTGCGGCATATCCAGGCCGGCGCGCACACCGAACGCGATGCGCAGGGCCGGGTCACCCGGGTCATCGGCATCAACCGCGACATCAGCGCGCAACTGCAGGCCGAGCAGGAACTGCGCCAGGCCAAGGCACGCGCCGACGAGGCCAGCGAGGCCAAGTCCTCGTTCGTGGCCAACATGAGCCACGAGATCCGCACGCCGATGAACGCGGTGCTGGGCATGCTGCAGCTGCTGCAGCGCACCGCGCTGGACGCGCGCCAGGACGACTACGTGGGCAAGGCGCAGAAGGCCGGCAAGTCGCTGCTGAGCCTGCTCAACGACATCCTCGACTACTCCAAGATCGAGGCTGGCAAGCTGCAGCTCGACCTGCATCCGTTCCGCATCGAGGAACTGCTGCGTGACCTGGCAGTGGTGCTGGCGGGCAATCACCAGCGGCCGGAAGTGGAGATCGTCTACCAGCTCGATCGTGGCATCCCCGACCGGGTGATCGGCGACGCGCTGCGCCTGCAGCAGGTGCTGATCAACCTGGCCGGCAACGCGCTCAAGTTCACCGAGCACGGGTATGTGCGCTTGCGCGTGGAGCTGCTGCAGCGGCAGGCGCAGACGGTAACCCTGCGGATGATCGTGGAGGACACCGGCATCGGCATCAGCGCCGAGCAGCAGCAGCGCATCTTCCATAGCTTCACCCAGGCCGAGGCCTCGATCAGCCGCCGCTTCGGCGGCAGCGGCCTGGGCCTGGTGATCAGCCGGCGCCTGATCGGCATGATGGGTGGCGAGCTGCAGGTGCACAGCGTGCTCGGCGAGGGCAGCCGATTCTGGTTCGACCTGCCGCTGGTGCTGGATGCGAACGCCGAGGCGGGTGCTGGATGCGGCTGCGCGCGCCCGCGGCATGTGCTCGTCGTCGATGACAGCGCGCTGGTGCGCGAGGTGCTGACCGATGCGTTGGGCGCATGCGGCTGGCGGGTGGACGGCGTCGCCAGCGGCGAGGAGGCCGTGGCGCATGCGCTCGCGGCCGAGCGCACGGGCGCACGCTACGACGCCGTGTTGATGGACTGGCGCCTGCCCGGCATCGATGGCGTCACCGCGGCGGCGCAACTGCGCGCGATGTGCGCCGTGCCGCCGCTGGTGCTGATGCTGACCGCCTATCAGAGCGAACTGCTGGGCCAGACCCAGGGCCACGTGTCGCCGCCGTTCGCCGATCACCTGGTCAAGCCGGTGACGCCGTGCCAGGTGATCGAAGCGCTGGAGCGGGCCTGGAACGGCGACGCCAGGATCGCCGCGCCAGCGCCGGCGCCGCAGCGTGTGGCGCGCCTGCCCGGGCTGCGCGTGCTGGTGGTCGAGGACAATGCGCTGAACCGGCAGGTGGCCGAGGAACTGCTGTGCGCGGAGGGCGCGCAGGTGGCGCTGGCCGAGGACGGCCTGTCCGGTGTGCAGTGCGTGCGCGAGAGCGGCCAGGTCTTCGACGTGGTGGTGATGGACATGCAGATGCCGCGCGTGGACGGCCTGGAGGCGACCCGGCGCATCCGCGCCGACGCGCGTTTCGCGCGGCTGCCGATCCTGGCGATGACCGCCAACGCCGCGCAGAACGACGTCGACGCCTGCCTGGCGGCGGGCATGGATGCGCATATCGGCAAGCCGATCGATCTGGAGCAGATGGTGGAAGCGCTGCTGCGCCTGAGCGGCCGCGCCGCTGCGCCGGCAGCTCCGGCCACGCCGCCGGCGCCGCCTGCACCGGTGGCGCTCGATGCGATCCTGGCCCGGTTCGGCAACAACGCCGGCCTGTTCGTGCGCATGCTCGACGCTTTCGCCGAGGAGCACCGCACGCTGCTGCAGCGGGTCGACGAGGCGTTGCGGCAGGGCGATGCCGGCGCCAGCGCCGATGCCGCACATGCCTTGAAAGGCAGCGCGGCGACGCTGGGTGCCGCCGACCTGGCGCAGGCCGCCGCCGCGTTGGAGCAGGACGCACGCGGCGGGCAGCTGCCCGACGCGGCGGCGACATTGGCGGCGCTGCACGCGGTGGCCGCGCAGGATCTGGACGCGCTGCGCGCCGCGGCCGCGCCGCTGCGCACGCCCACGCCGCCTGCCGCGACGAACGCCATGACCGAAGCGCCCCTGCAGCCCTGGTTGCGTGCGCTGGAACCGCTGCTGCGTCAGTCCGACCTGGCCGCGTTGACCCTGCTTTCCCAGGCACCGCCGGCCATCGCCGGCGCCCAGGCCGGCGACGCGCTGCGGCTGCGCGAGCAGGTGCAGGCGCTGCGTTTCGACGACGCTCTCGTCACCCTGAACACCCTGTTGGAGACCGCTTCCCCATGAGCGATTTCGCTGCCTACCGACGCCTCGCCCCGCAGGGACGGCGCCCGCGCGTGCTGATCGTGGACGACCAGCCGATCAACATCCACGCGCTGCACGAACTGCTGCGCGACGCCTGCGAGGTCAGCATGGCGCTGGATGGCGCGCGCGCCCTGGCCTTGTGCCAGCAGCAGCCGCCGGACCTGGTGCTGCTGGACGTGATGATGCCGGAGCTGGACGGGCTGCAGGTCTGCCGTCGGCTCAAGGCCGACCCGGCGACGGCGGACATTCCGGTGGTGTTCGTCACCGGGCAGGATGCGCCGGAGGACGAGGTCGCCGCGCTGGAGGCCGGGGGCGCCGATTTCATCAGCAAGCCGGTGCAGCCGGTGGTGGTGCGGGCGCGGGTGCAGAACCATCTGATCATGAAGCTGCAGAGCGATCTGTTGCGCGAGGTCGCGCTGCTGGATGGGCTGACCGGGGTGGCCAATCGTCGCCGGTTCGACGAGGCCCTGGCCACGCACTGGCAGGCCTGCCTGCGCGAAGGCAAGCCCTGCGGGGCGCTGATGATCGACGTGGACTACTTCAAGCGCTACAACGACCACTACGGCCATCAACTCGGCGACGGCTGCCTGCGCGCCGTCGCCCAGGCGCTGGCCGGCTGCGTGCTGCGCCCGCACGATCTGCTGGCCCGCTACGGCGGCGAGGAGTTCGTGGCGCTGCTGCCGGGCAGCGAGGCCGAGGGGGTGCGCGAGGTGGCGCAGCGCATGCTGCAGCGGGTCGCCGAACTGCAACTGGCGCATGCGGCTTCGCCGCTGGGGCCATGCGTGAGCATCAGCCTGGGCGGTGCGGTGGCGCTGCCCCAGGCCGAGATCAGCGCCGCGCAGCTGCTGGCGCAGGCCGATGCGCAACTGTATCTGGCCAAGCAGGGCGGTCGCGCGCAGGCCAGCGTGGCGTGATGCATTGCGCAGGCGATCGTTGCCGGCGCAACCAAGCGCGTCGCAGCTTCGCCGATCTGCCAGAATCGGCCGATTGCCTGTCGATGTCGCCTCCATGACCGTTGCCGCGTCTCCCGTTCCGCCCGTGAATTCGCCGCGTCGCGTGCTGCTGGCCAGCCTGGTCGGTACCACCATCGAGTTCTTCGACTTCTACATCTACGCCACCGCCGCGGTGCTGGTGTTTCCCAAGCTGTTCTTCCCCGAAGGCGATGCCGATGCGGCGCAGCTGCAGTCGCTGGCGACCTTCGCCGTGGCCTTCGTCGCGCGGCCGCTGGGGTCGGCGCTGTTCGGCCATTTCGGCGACCGGATCGGGCGCAAGGCCACCCTGGTGGCGGCGCTGCTGACCATGGGCCTGTCCACCGTGCTGATCGGCCTGCTGCCCAGTTACGGGCGCATCGGCCTGTGGGCGCCGGCGCTGCTGGTGCTGTGCCGCTTCGGCCAGGGCCTGGGCCTGGGCGGCGAGTGGGGCGGGGCGGTGCTGCTGGCCACCGAGAACGCGCCGCCGGGCAAGCGCGCCTGGTACGGCATGTTCCCGCAGTTGGGCGCGCCGCTCGGCTTCCTGCTGTGTTCGGGCATCTTCCTGCTGCTGGGCGCGCTGCTGGACGAGGCGCAGTTCCTGCACTGGGGCTGGCGCATCCCGTTCGTCGCCAGCGCCCTGTTGGTGATCACCGGGCTATGGGTGCGCCTGCGCATCCACGAGACCCCGGATTTCCAGCGCGCCCTGGACCGCAACGAGCGCGTGCGTCTGCCGATGCAGACGGTGCTCTCGCAGCACATCGGCGCGACGCTGCTGGGCACGTTCGCGGTGCTGGCGACCTTCGTGCTGTTCTACCTGATGACGGTGTTCGCGCTGCAGTACGGCACCAAAACGCTGCACTACAGCCGCGAGCAGTTCCTGCTGCTGCAGATGGTCGGCATCCTGTTCTTCGCCGCCGGCATTCCGTTGTCGGCCTGGTATGGCGACCGCCGCGGCACGCGCACGGCGATGCTGGTGGCCACCGTGGCGATCGTCGCATTCGGGTTGCTGTTCGCGCCGCTGTTCCAGGCCGGCCAGCCCTGGCAGGTGCTGGCCTTCCTGGCGCTGGGCTTCTTCTTCATGGGCCTGACCTACGGCCCCTGCGGCACGCTGCTGGCCGAACTGTTCCCGGTGCCGGTGCGCTACACCGGCGCCTCGCTGGCGTTCAACCTGGCCGGCATCGTCGGCGCGGCGCCGGCGCCGTATGTCGCGGTGTGGCTGGCCAAGCAGTACGGCCTGCCGTGGGTCGGCTACTACCTCAGCGCGGCGGCGCTGCTGACCTTGCTGGCGCTGCTGGCGATCAGGCGGCCGCGTCGCTGAGCGCCGGTTCCGGCGGCGGTGCGCATTCGACCCGGTTGCGGCCGCCGGCCTTGGCCAGGTAGAGATACTTGTCGGCCTCGGTCAGCAGCGGATGCAGGGTCTGCCGCTGCGGGCCGCTGCTGCTGACGCCGATGCTGATGGTCAGGCGCAGGGTCTGCGTACCCAGCGGGATCTTGAGGTCGGCGATGCGCGCGCGCAGGGTCTCGAAATAGTCGGTGGCCGCGGCCGCGTCCAGGCCCGGCACCAGCATGCAGAACTCTTCGCCGCCGAAGCGCGCCACCATGTCCTGCGGGCGCGCGTGCGCGGCCAGGGTCGCGGCGACCGCGCGCAGCGCCTCGTCGCCGGCCTCGTGGCCGCAGGTGTCGTTGATGTGCTTGAAGTGGTCGATGTCGAGCATCGCCACGCTGACCGGTTCCTGCCGCGCCAGCCACTGCGGCAGCATGCGCTGGCTCTGTTCGAGGAAGTGCCGGCGGTTGGGCAGGCTGGTGAGGAAATCGCGCGTGGCCAGGTCCTGCAGCGTGCCGATCAGCTCCAGCTGGTCCACGTTCTGCGAGACCCGGCAGAAGAACTCCTCGCGCGAGAAGGGCTTGCGCAGGAAGTCGTTGGCGCCGTTCTTGAGGAAGCGCGGCACAAGCGAGGGGTCGTTGTTGCCGGACAGGCCGATCACCGCCAGCATGTCGCGTGCGCGCAAGGTGCGCAGCCGGCGGGTGAATTCCACGCCTTCCATGCCCGGCATCTCCTGGTCCACCACGGCCAGGCGGATGGACGGGTTGGCCTCGATCGCGCGCAGCCCGGCGGCGCCGTCGGCGGCCTCGACCACGCGGTAGCCATACATCTTCAGCAGCGAGGCGGCGTAGGCGCGCGCCGAAGGCGAGTCGTCCACCACCAGCGCGGTGATGGCGCGGTTGCGCGCCAGTCGCTGCACCAGCCAGGCCAGGTAGTCGATGCTGTCCGGCGCGTTCTTCAGCACGAAGTCGATGATCTGCTGGGTCAGGATGCGCTTGCGCAGGCTTTCGTCGTAGACCCCGCTCACGACCACCGTGGGCAAGCCGCGCGCGACGAAGAAGTCCACCACGGCGTCGCGGTCGCCATCGGCCAGCACCAGCCCGGTCAGCGCCAGGAACCAGGAGCCGCCGTCGTCCAGCGCGGCGGCCGCCTCGGCCAGGGTGGAGACCACCACCACCGGCAGTTCGACCCGTTGCGCGATCGCCGCGCGCAGCAGGTCGGTGAAGGTCCGAGAATTTTCCACCAGCAGGATGCGCTGCTGTGCGGGGCTGCCGTCGGGGGCGATCGGGGCGATCGACAACGGGTGCGACATGCAGGCCTCGCGGGCGGCAATCCAGGGGTGGAACCCGGTTAGCGGCCGCGCGCGCGCAAACTTGAGGGGCGCGCGACGGCTACCACAGCGCGTCGCGCAGCTTGTACCAGGACATCGCCGCCACCAGCAGCGGCGTACGCAGCAGGCGGCCGCCGGGGAAGGGCGCGTGCGGAATCCGCGCGAACACGTCCAGCCGCTGCGCCTGTCCGCCGATCGCCGCGGCGATGACCGCGCCGGCCAGGCCGGTGGCGGCCACGCCGTGGCCGGAGAAGCCCTGCGCGAAGTACACGTTCGGGGTCAGCCGGCCCCAGTGCGGGGCGCGGTTGCGGGTGATGTCGACGTAGCCGCCCCACACCGACTCCATCTCCACCCGGCGCAGTTGCGGGAACACCTGGCGCATGCGCCGGGTCATCACCCCGCGCAGGCCGGGCGGCGGCAGCGAGGAATAGCTGGCGCGGCCGCCGAACAGCAGCCGGTGATCGCGGCTGAGGCGGAAGTAGTCCAGCGCCCAGTTGACGTCGGCCACCGCCATGTCGTTGCCGATCAGCTCGCGCGCCAGCGCCTCACCCAGCGGCGCACTGGCGCCGATGTAGGTGCCGACCGGCATGATCCGCGATTCCAGCTCCGGGGCGATGCCACGCAGCCAGGCGTTGCCGGCGAGGATGGCGAACTCGCCCTCGACCTCGCCGTGCGCGCTGCGCAGGATCGGCCGCGCGCCGCGCAGCAGCTGCGTGACCGGCGTCTGCTCGTGGATGCGCACGCCGGCCGCCAGCGCCGCCCGCGCCAGGCCACGCGCGTACTCCAGCGGATGCAGGTGGCCGCTGGCGGCGTCGTACATCGCCCCCAGATAGCGCGGGCTGCGCAACTGCGACTGCAACTGCGCGCGGTCCCACCATTGCAGCGGATAGTCGTAGCGCTGCGCCATCTCGATGATGCCGGCGCGCAATGCGCGTTCCTGGCGCGGCTTGATCGCCACGTGCGCATGCCCGTCGCGCCAGTCGCAGGCGATGCCGTGACGGGCGATGCGGCTGCGCAGCAGGTGCATGCCGTCGCGCGAGAAATCGAACAGCAGCCGCGCATCGTCCTGGCCGAGCAGGGCTTCGAGGGTGTGCTGCTCGCAGCCGTAGCCGACGATGGCCTGCCCGCCGTTGCGCCCGGACGCCCCCCAGCCGACCCGCTGCGCCTCCAGCACCACCACCCGATACCCGGCCTCGGCCAGCGCCAGCGCCGCACTCAGCCCGGTATAGCCGGCACCGAGGATGCACACATCCGCCTGCACGCGCCCACGCAGCGGTTCCTGCGCGGGGAACGGCGCGGCGCTGTCGGTGTACCAGTTGCGGGCGGGGGCAGGCATGGGATTCGGGATTGGAGATTGGGGATTAAGATCAGCGAGCGCGTGATGGACCTGTGGCTGGCGGAAATCTGCTTGTAGCGAATCCCCAATCCCGAATGCCCAATCCCCGCTCCTCAAACCGTGCGCAAATACCAGCGATAGTCCACATCGCTGACCTGCGCCTGGAAATCCAGCAGCTCGCGGCGCTTCTGCTGGCCGTAGATATGCCGGAAGCGCGTGCCGAAGTAGGTGGCGGCAAAATCACTGTCCAGGAAACGGCCGATCGCGCCGCGCCAGTCCGGTTCGCGTGCGGCGTGCTGGGCGTAGGCGTTGCCCTGCGTCGGCGGCCCCGGATCGAGGCCGTGCGCCAGGCCGTGTTCGATGCCGGCGAGCACCGCCGCGGCGACCAGGTAGGGGTTGGCGTCGGCGCCGGCGATGCGGTGTTCGATGCGGGTGTTGGCCGGGTCGCTGTGCGGTACCCGCATCGCCACGGTGCGGTTGTTGAAGCCCCAGCTGTCGTTGAGCGGGACGAAGGCGTTGGCGACGAAGCGCCGGTAGCTGTTGGCGTGCGGGGCGAACAGCAGCAGGCAGTCCTCGGCGCTGTGCTGCAGTCCGCCGATGGCATGGCGCAAGAGCGCGGCCGGCGCCTGCGGTGTGCAGGCGAACACGTTGTCGCCGGCACCGTCCAGTAGGCTCACGTGCAGGTGCAGGCCGCTGCCGGACTGCGCGGCGAACGGCTTGGCCATGAAGCTGGCGAGCAGTCCCTGCTGCTGCGCGATCGCCTTGATCGCGCGCTTGAGCAGCACCGCATCGTCGCAGGCGGCCAGGGCATCGGCGCGGTGCTTGAGGTTGATCTCGAACTGGCCCGGCGCGTATTCGGCGACCGCGGTGTCGGCCGGGATGCCCTGCGCGCGGCAGGCCTGCGCGACCGCGTCGGTGAAGCCGCGCTGGTCGTCCAGTTCCTGCATGTAATAGACCTGGGTGCTGTCGCTGCGCAGCCCGCTGTGGGCATGCAGCGGCGGCTGCGGGCGGCCGTGCGCATCGGCGCGCGGATCGAACAGGTAGAACTCCAGTTCCACCGCGATCACCGGCGTCAGCCCGCGTGCCTGCAGCCGCGCCAGCACCTGCGCCAGCACCTGGCGCGGGGCGAAGTCGAGCGCGCCGCCGGCGCCGTCCTGCATCGTCAGCAGCAACTGCGCCGACGGCACCGGCGCCCATGGCACCGGCCGCAGGCTCCCCGACACCGGAACGCACAGCCGGTCCTCGTCGCCGATGTCGTAGCCCAGCCCGGTTTCCTCGACGGTGTTGCCGGTGATGTCGGTGGCGATCAGCGACATCGGCAGGCACACCCCGTCGCGGTAGACCTTGTCCAACGCGTCGCGGGCGATGCGCTTGCCGCGCAGCAGGCCGTTGCAGTCCGGCAGCAGCAGATCGATCTGCTCGCAGCCGGCGATGCGCTGCAGGGTCTGGGCGTCGTCCGGGGACAGCAGCGGAGCATCGTGCATGCGGGTCATCGCGGCGGACTGCGGGAGTGCTTCGAGCTTAGCAGAGCGCCATGGCGTCAAGAATACTCAACAGCCGCGGGGCGCGCTGTGCCAATGGTCGGACGTGCTGTCGTCACGCTGCGGCAAGATTTCACCATGTTGCGTGCGCAATGCGCGCGCCGCGCATGCAGTCTGTGCTGCGTTCCGCACTGCGTCGTGTTGTAAAAATAAAACGCCCGCGGTAACTTGCGACGACGCCACACGAGTTCTTCGCATGGCCGTATCGCCCCTGGTCGGCGTGCCGACCGACCGCAAGCTCATCGGCCAGCATCCATTCCTGGCCGCGGGCGAGAAGTATCTGCGCGCCGCCGTCGATGGTGCGGGGGTGACCCCGGTGCTGCTGCCGTCGCTGCAGCCGCCGGTCGATGCCCGCGCCTGGCTGACCCGGCTCGATGGCCTGCTGCTGACCGGCGCGGTCAGCAACATCGAACCGCATCATTACAGCGACGAGCCGAGCTGGCTCGGCAACCTGCACGACCCAGCGCGCGACGCCAACACGCTGGACCTGATTCCGCAGGCCATCTCGCTGGGCCTGCCGATCCTGGCGATCTGCCGCGGCTTCCAGGAAGTCAACGTCGCCCTCGGCGGCACCCTGCACCAGAAGGTGCATGCGCAGCCGGGGCTGTCCGATCACCGCGAGGATCCGCAGGCGCCGCTGGAAGCGCAGTACGCGCCGGCGCACGAAGTGACGCTGAGCGAAGGCGGCTGGCTGGAGGAGATCGCCGGCCGCGGGCGGGTACGGGTCAACTCGCTGCATGGCCAGGGCGTGGCCCGGCTCGGCGGCGACCTGATCGTCGAGGCGCTGGCGCCGGATGGATTGATCGAGGCCTTCCGCGGCATCGGCCCAGGCTTCCTGCTCGGCGTGCAATGGCATCCGGAGTGGCGGGTGCTGGACGACGCGTTCTATCTCGGCATCTTCCAATCCTTCGGCGACGCCTGTCGCCACTATGCGGCCACCCGCAGGCACTGAGTCCCATGGCCAGTCGACCCCGATCGCGCAAGCACACGCCGGAACAGCAGGAAAGCTCGCTGCGGCGCTGGCTCAAGGAACGCCACATCACCGAGGTCGAATGCCTGGTGCCGGACATCACCGGCAACGCCCGCGGCAAGATCATTCCCGCCGCCAAGTTCTCGCACGACTACGGCACGCGGCTGCCCGAGGGCATCTTCGCCACCACCGTCACCGGCGATTACCCGGACGACTACTACGACCTGACCTCGCCGTCGGATTCGGACATGCAACTGCGCCCGGACCCGGACACGGTGCGGATGGTGCCCTGGGCCGCCGACCCCACCGCGCAGGTGATCCACGATTGCTACACCAAGGAAGGCAAGCCTCACGAACTGGCGCCGCGCAACGTGCTGCGCGGGGTGCTGGCGGCGTATGCGGCGATCGGCTGCAAGCCGGTGGTGGCGCCGGAGCTGGAGTTCTTCCTGGTGCAGAAGAACACCGATCCGGACTTTCCACTGCTGCCGCCGGCCGGCCGTTCCGGACGCCCGGAGACGGCGCGGCAGTCCTACTCGATCGACGCGGTCAACGAGTTCGACCCGATCCTGGACCTGATGTACGACTACTGCGACGCGATGGAGCTGGACGTGGACACGCTGATCCACGAATCCGGCGCGGCGCAGCTGGAGGTCAACTTCACCCACGACGACGCGCTGTCGCGTGCCGACCAGGTGTTCCTGTTCAAGCGCACCATGCGCGAGGCGGCCTTGCGCCACGGCGTCTACGCGACGTTCCTGGCCAAGCCGATGGAGAACGAGCCGGGCAGTGCGATGCACATCCACCAGAGCCTGGTGGACAAGCACGGCAAGAACGTCTTCAGCGGCCGCCGCGCCGGCGAGTACAGCCGCACCTTCGCCCATTACCTGGCGGGTTTGCAGAAGTACGTGCCGATGGCGATGGCGTTCTTCGCGCCCAACGTCAATTCCTACCGGCGGCTGATGTTCGGCGAGGTGTCGCCGAGCAACGTGCTGTGGGGCTTCGACAACCGCACCTGCGGCCTGCGCGTGCCGATCGACACGATCGAGAACATGCGCGTGGAGAGTCGCTTCGCCGGTTCCGACGCCAATCCCTATCTGGCGATGGCGGCGACGCTGGCCTGCGGCTTGCTCGGAATCCGCGAGAAGCTCGAGCCGACCGAGCCGACCACCGGCAGCGGCAAGGAGATGGGCTATCAGTTGCCGCGTTCGCTGGGCGAGGCGCTGGACGAGCTGGAGCGCTGTGCGCCGTTGCAGGAGTTGCTGGGGCCGCGCTTCGTGCGGGCGTACATTTCGGTCAAGCGCAAGGAGTACGAGACGTTCTTCCGGGTGATCAGTTCGTGGGAGCGGGAGTTTTTGTTGTTGAACGTGTAGGGGGCGATTCGCGCCAGCCAGCCAGAACATCACCGTCGCCGTTGCCGTTGCCGTTGCCGTTGCTGTCGCTTTTGCTTTTGCTTTTGCTTTTGCTTTTGCTCCTGACGTTGCTCTTGCTCCGGACGTTGATGTTGCTTTTGCCTTACCGGGTTCCCTTCCGTAGCGGCGGCCATCGCGGGGAAAAACCCGAAGGGCGGCGTACATGGATGTACGCCGTCCGCGGCAGGGGCAGGATGCCCCTTCCGCGGATCCCCGTGATGGACGCGGACCCGGAGCGCGCAGCGCGGAGGGCGCGAAGGCAGGGCGCGCTTTCTTTTGGTTACTTTTCTTTGCGCGAGCAAAGAAAAGTAACTCGCCCGACAGGGCGAAAGCCTTTAAAGCTTTAGCTGTTGCTATTGCTGTTGATTGAAGTTTGTCTGTCGGACGAGAAGATATGTAGGAGCGGCTTCAGCCGCGACAGGCACAATTGGCTCTCGCTGTCGCGGCTGAAGCCGCTCCTACGATCCAGCGGCCGTCTCCGCATCAGCTGGAGCAAGAGCAAAGCTTTCGCCTGGCGGCGAGTCACTTTTCTTTGCTTGTGCAAAGAAAAGTAACCAAAAGAAAGCACACCCTGCCTCGCGCCCTCCGCGCTAACGCGCTCCGGGTCCGCGCCCATGCCGGGGATTCGCGGAAGGGGCATCCTGCCCCTGCCGCGAACGGCGCACATCCATGTGCGCCGCCCCTTCGGGGTTTTTCCCCGACACGGCCGCCGCTTCGGAAGGGAACCCGGTAAGTCAAAAGCAAAACAAGAGCAACAGCAACAACAGCAGCAACAGCAAGAGCAGCAACAGCAAAAGCAGCAACAGCAAAAGCAGCAACAGCAAAAGCAGCAACAGCAAAAGCAGCAGCAAAGCTTGGCCTCGTTTGCGGCTTTGGTACCAACATTGGAGTGGACATGGACCCGATCGACACGCGCGCCCTGCAGGACCTGGATGCCGCGCACCACCTGCACCCGTTCAACGACAACGGCGCCCTGGCGCAGAAAGGCACCCGCATCCTCACCCGCGGCGACGGCGCCTACGTCTGGGACGCCGACGGCAACCAGTTACTGGACGCCTTCGCCGGCCTGTGGTGCGTCAATGTCGGCTATGGGCGCAAGGAACTGGGCCAGGCCGCCGCGCGGCAGATGGAGCAGCTGGCGTACTACAACAGCTTCTTCCAGTGCACCACCGAACCCACCATCCGCCTGGCCGCCAAGCTCGCCGAACTGGCGCCGGGCGACCTTGACCATGCCTTCTTCACCAACTCCGGCTCCGAGGCCAACGACACCATCCTGCGCCTGTTGCGCCACTTCTGGGCCGTGCAGGACCAGCCGCAGAAGACCATCTTCATCGGCCGCCACGACGGCTACCACGGCACCACCATGGCCGGCGCCAGCCTCGGCGGGATGAAGGGCATGCACCGCCAGGGCGGCCTGCCGATCCCCGACATCCACCACATCGATCCGCCTTACTGGTTCGGCGACGGCGGCGACATGGATCCGGAGGAGTACGGGCTGCTGGCCGCGCGCAGGCTGGAGGAGAAGATCCTGGAACTGGGGCCGGAGCGGGTGGCGGCGTTCATCGGCGAGCCGATCATGGGCGCGATCGGCGTGTACATCCCGCCGCGCAGCTACTGGCCGGAGATCGAGCGTATCTGTCGCCGTTACGACGTGCTGCTGGTCGCCGACGAGGTGATCTGCGGCTTCGGCCGCACCGGCGAATGGTTCGGGTCGCAACACTTCGGCTTCCAGCCGGACGTGATGACCATCGCCAAGGGCATCACCTCCGGCTACATCCCGCTCGGGGCGGCGATGTTCGGCACGCGCGTGGCCACGGTGCTGAAGGAGCAGGGTGGCGAGTTGGCGCACGGCTGCACCTATTCCGGCCATCCGGTGTGTGCGGCGGTGGCGCTGGAGAACCTGCGCCTGTTGCAGGACGAGGGCATCGTCGAACGCGCGCGCCGCGAGATCGCGCCGTACCTGGCGCAGCGCTGGGCCGAGCTGGGCGAGCACCGGCTGGTCGGCGAGGCGCGCATCGTCGGCATGATCGGGGCGCTCGAGCTGGTGCCGGACAAGCCGCGGCGGCATTACTTCCCCGAGCGCGGCAAGGTCGGTGCCCTGTGCCGCGACAACGCGCTGCGCCGCGGCCTGATCCTGCGCGCCACCCACGATGCGATGCTGCTGTCGCCGCCGCTGATCCTCAGCCGCGCCCAGGTCGACGAACTGTTCGACAAGGCCTGGCGGGCGCTGGAGGACACCGCGCAGGCCCTGGGCAAATAGCCCGGCGCTGGGTAGTCTGGGACCGTCCTCCGGACCGGCGCGCGTCGCCGATCCTTCCCCCTCTTGCCCATGGACCCGCGGAGACCTGCCATGACCTTGCGACTGCTCACTCTTTCCCTGGCCACGGCGCTGCTCGCCGGCTGCGGCGGCTCCGGCAGCGATGCGGACAAGGCGGGGCAGGGCGAGGCGAAGGTGCTTAACGTGTACAACTACTCGGACTACATCGCCGAGAACACGATTCCCGACTTCGAGAAGCAGACCGGCATCAAGGTCACCTACGATGTCTTCGACAGCGACGAGATGGTGGAGACCAAGCTGCTCGCAGGCGGCAGCGGCTACGACGTGGTGGTGCCGACGCTGAACTTCTTCGGCCGCCAGATCCAGGCCGGGGTGTTCCTGCCGCTGGACAAGAGCAAGATCCCGAACCTGGCCAATCTCGATCCGCAGATCATGCAGCGCATCGCGCAGCAGGACCCGGGCAACAAGTACGGCGTGCCATACATGGTCGGCACCACCGGCATCGGTTACAACGTGGACAAGGTCAAGGCCGCGTTCGGCAGCACCGACATCGCCAACAGCTGGGACCTGGTGTTCAAGCCGGAGAACCTGGCCAAGCTCAAGGATTGCGGCGTGACCCTGCTGGACACGCCCTCGGACCTGATCCCGATCGCGCTGCACTACCTGGGCGAGGATCCGCACAGCACCGATCCGGCCAAGATCGAGCAGGCCGCGGCGCTGATCAAGCGCATCCGCCCCTACGTGCAGAACTTCCACTCCTCGCAGTACGTGACCTCGCTGGCCAACGGCAGCACCTGCCTGGCGGTGGGCTGGTCCGGCGACATCATCCAGGCCCGCGACCGCGCCGAGGAAGCCAAGAACGGCGTGCACGTGGCCTATTCGATTCCCAAGGAAGGCGCGCCGCAGTGGTTCGACATGCTGGCCATCCCCAAGGACGCCAAGCACCCGGACAACGCCTACGCGTTCATCAACTACCTGCTGACGCCGAAGGTGGCCGCGGCCAATACCGACTTCATCCACTACGCCAACCCGGTGCCGCAGGCGACCCCGCTGGTGGACGCGGCGATCCGCAACGACCCCACCATCTATCCGCCGCCGGAAGTGGCCGCGAAGATGTTCACCTACTCGATCAACCCACCCGAGGTGGACAAGCTGTATACCCGACTGTGGACGGAGATCAAGACCGGCCGCTGAGCCGCTGGCTGTGTGGTCCCGGGCGATGTGTTGCCGTTGATCCGGGCGGGGCAGCACGACACGCTTGCCCGAGTCGGCCATGCCAAGTGCAAGCGGCTGTTGTGGGAGGGACTTCAGTCCCGACGCGATGCTGCCTGGGACGCATCGCGTCTTCGCCCGTCGCGGCTGAAGCCGCTCCTACGACGTTTGCTTGAGCGCGCAGGTCCCGCGGCGGCAAGCTCTCCCGTTTGATCGGCGCGGGCAACACCCTCTCCCGTAGGAGCGGCTTCAGCCGCGACGGGCCTTCCCGCTAGCGCCTCGTCTCGCGGCCGAAGGGCGCCTCTGCGCATGGCGCCCCATCGGGCTGAGCGACCGGGAAATCGCTCCCTCGACGCAGGCGGCCGGGTCTGGCGCCGCCCAGCATCCGCACTCGCGCAGACGCCGCAGCGCCACCGCCACAAGATGCTCACATACTCTGTACTCGCCGGTACAAATAATGCGCCGGCCGGCGTACGCTACCGTTTGGTGGTGTCGCCGTCCCGACCCGGCGACGTTCTTCCTCTCCCCAGGAATCAGCGACTTGAGCAACCACGACCCAGACTCCTCGCAGGCGCCGCGGCAGGCCGCCGCGCACGACGCCCATGACGACCAGGGCCAGGCCGGCAAGCGCCGGGACGACGCGCGCGGCGACGACGCCGGCAAGGCCGACACCCCGTCGCCGCTGAAGAACCCCAAGGTCAAATGGACCCTGCTGCTGATCGGCCTGCTGGTGGTGATCGGCCTGGTGGTGTGGCTGATCTACTACCTCACCACCGGCCGCTACCTGCAGGAGACCAACAACGCCTACCTGCAGGCCGACACGGTGGCGGTGGCCCCACGGGTCAATGGCTATGTCACCGCGGTGTACGTGCGCGACAACCAGACGGTGACCGCCGGGCAGCCGCTGCTGGAGATCGACCCGCGCACCTACCGCGCCACCCTGGAGCAGGCGCAGGCCGCGATCGCGGTGCGCCAGGCCGACATCGCCGCTGCCGAGGCCGGGCTGCAGGCGCAGCGCGCCAGCCTGCTGCAGGCGCGCACCCAGGTGACCGCGGCGGCCGCCAGCCTGCGCTTTGCCCAGGGCGAGGCCAAGCGCTTTGGGCCGCTGGCCGCGTCCGGCGCCGACACCCACGAACGCTACGAAAGCATCCTCCACGACCGCGACCGCGCGCAGGCGCAGTTCGACGCGGCCAAGGCCCAGGTGGTCGCCGCCGAGAGCCAGGTGCAGGGCACCAGCGCCCAGCTCGACCAGGCGCGCGCCGCGCTGGTGCAGGCGCAGGCCGACGCCGCGCAGGCGGAAGTGGCGGTGGAGGACACCCGCCTGACCGCGCGCATCGCCGGCCGCATCGGCGACAAGACCGTGCAGGTCGGCCAGTTCGTCGCGGCCGGCACCCGGCTGATGAGCGTGGTGCCGGTGGAGGCGCTGTACCTGAGCGCCAACTTCAAGGAAACCCAGGTCGGGCTGATGCGGCCGGGGCAGCCGGCGCGGATCGAGGTCGACGCGTTGTCCGGGGTGGAGCTGGATGGCGTGGTCGAGAGCATCGCCCCGGGTACCGGGTCGCAGTTCGCGCTGCTGCCGCCGGAGAACGCCACCGGCAACTTCACCAAGGTGGTGCAGCGGGTGCCGGTGCGGATCCGCCTCAAGGCCGGCTCCGAGGCGCGCAAGGTGTTGGTGCCGGGCATGTCGGTCACGGTCACGGTCGATACGCGCAGCGCCAAGGACGCCAAGGAGCGCGTGGAGGAAGAAGACGCGCAGGGCCAGGATGCGGTCGCCCCGCGCGGGCGCACCCCGTGAGCGAAGCGGCCGCGGCGGCCGGCGCGCAGGCGCCGCAAAAGGCCGACACCGGCGCGTGGCTGGCGGTGGCCGCCGGCACCATCGGCTCGTTCATGGCGACGCTGGACATCTCCATCGTCAACGCCGCGCTGCCGACCATCCAGGGCGAGGTCGGCGCCAGCGGCACCGAGGGCACCTGGATCTCGACCTCCTACCTGGTCGCCGAGATCGTGATGATCCCGCTGACCGGCTGGTTCGTGCGCACCCTGGGGCTGCGCAACTTCCTGCTGATCTGCGCGCTGCTGTTCACCTTCTTCTCGGTGGTATGCGGGCTGTCCAACAGCCTGACCATGATGATCCTCGGCCGCGTCGGCCAGGGCTTCGCCGGCGGCGCGCTGATCCCCACCGCGCTGACCATCGTCGCCACGCGCCTGCCGCCGGCGCAGCAGACCCTGGGCACGGCGCTGTTCGGCATGACCGTGATCCTGGGCCCGGTGATCGGGCCGCTGCTGGGCGGCTGGCTCACCGAGAACGTGAGCTGGCACTACGCGTTCTTCCTCAACGTGCCGGTCTGCGCCGGCCTGGTGGCGCTGCTGCTGCTCGGGCTGCCGCACGAGCGCATGTACCTGCGCGGGCTGCTCGACGCCGACTGGCTCGGCATCTTCGGCCTGACCGCGGGGCTGGGCGCCTTGACCGTGGTGCTGGAGGAGGGCCAGCGCGAGCGCTGGTTCGAATCCACCGAGATCGTGCTGCTGAGCGTGGTGTCGCTGGTCGGCTTCATCGCCCTGGTGGGCTCGCAGTTCCTCAGCCGGCAGCCGGTGATCCGCCTGTCGATCCTGCTGCAGCGCAGTTTCGGCGCGGTGTTCGTGATGGTGATGGCGGTGGGCATGATCCTGTTCGGGGTCATGTACATGATCCCGCAGTTCCTGGCGGTGATCTCCGGCTACAACACCGAGCAGTCCGGCTACGTGGTGCTGCTGTCGGGCATCCCCACCGTGCTGCTGATGCCGATGATGCCCAAGCTGCTGACCACGGTGGACGTGCGCGTGCTGGTGCTGGGCGGGTTGAGCTGCTTCGCCGCGGCCTGTTTCGTCAACATGCATCTGACCGCCGAGTCGGTCGGCATGCATTTCGTCGTCGGGCAGCTGCTGCAGGGCTGCGGACTGGCGCTGGCGATGATGTCGCTCAACCAGGCGGCGATCTCCTCGGTGCCGCCGGACCTGGCCGGCGACGCCTCGGGCCTGTTCAACGCTGCGCGCAACATGGGCGGCTCGATCGGGCTGGCGCTGATCTCCACCTTCCAAGAGCGGCGCATGGTGTTCCACACGCAGATGCTCGGCAGCGGCACCACCGCCAATTCGCCGCTGGCGCAGGACTACCTGCACGGCGTCGCCGCGCAGTTGCAGTCGGCCTCCGGCGCCGGCGCGGCGATGCAGTCGCTGGCGCAACTGGCGCGGCTGGTGCAACAGCAGGCGCTGGTGATGACCTACAACGACCTGTTCTGGATCTTCGGGGTGATCGTGGTCTGCACGATCCCGCTGGCGTTCCTGCTCAAGCCGCTGCCCAAGGGCGGCGCTCCGCTCGCGATGCATTGAGGATTCCATGGCCCTGCGTTTCTCCCGCGTTCTCGTCGCCGCCGCGCTGCCCTCGCTGCTGTCGGCCTGCATGCTCGGCCCGGACTACGTGAAGCCGCCGCCGGTGGCCGAGGCGGCGCTGGCGCAGCCGCGGCTGCACCGCGCCGATGCCACGGCCGCCGCCGCCGGCGTGGTGCCGGCGCCGCCGCCGCAGCGCTGGTGGGACACCCTGCACGACCCGCAGCTGAGCATGCTGGTCGACCAGGCGCTGCAGCACAGCCCCAACCTGCGGGTGGCGCAGGCGCGCCTGCGCGCCTCGCGCGCGCTGGTCGACCAGCGCCACGCCGAGCAGTTGCCCAGCGTCGGCGCCAACGCGGCCTACCTCAACGCGCGCGCGCCGGATGCGCTGACCGACCGCCTGGGCAGCATCGCCGCCGGCACCGGCCAGCCGGTGGAGATCGATCCGCGCATGCAGCTCTACAGCGTCGGCATCGATGCCAGTTGGGAGCTGGATTTCTTCGGCCGCCGCCGCCGCGCCAGCGAAGGCGCACTGGCCGACGCCCAGGCCGACGAGGCCGACCTGGCCGACACGCAGGTACAGATCGCCGCCGAAGTGGGGCAGGCCTACCTGGGCTACCGCAGCACCCGTGCGCGCATGGCCGTGGCCCAGCGCAACCTGGAGGCCGCGCGGCAGACCCTGCAACTGACCCGCCAGCGCCGCGAGCGCGGTGCCGACGCCGACCTGCAGGTGGAGCGCGCGCAGGCGCAGTTGCAGCAGCAGGAAGCGGTGTTGCCGGACCTGCAGGCGCAGGCGCAGGTGGCGCTGGACCAACTGGCGCTGATGATCGGCCGCGAGCCGGGCGCGCTCGACGCCGAACTGGCCGCGGACCGGCCGTTGCCGACGCTGCCGGCGACGGTGCCGGTGGACGATGCCGGCGCGCTGATCCGCCGGCGCCCGGACGTGCGCCGCGCCGAACGTCAGCTGGCCTCGTCCTCGGCGAAGATCGGCGAAGCGCTGAGCGCGTATTTCCCGCAAGTGCGGCTGCTCGGCAACATCGGCATGGCCGCGACCTCGCCGGGCGATCTCGGTCGCGATGCGCTCAACAGCGTGGTGGCGCCGTTCCTGCAATGGTCGATCTTCGATTTCGGCGGCACCCGCGCCAAGGTCGAGCAGGCCCGCGCCGGCAATGAAGCGCGCCTGGCCGCCTACGAGGGTACGGTGCTGGCCGCGCTGCAGGACGCCAACGGCGCACTGGCGCGGTTCGGCGCCGCGCGTCAGCAGGCGTTGGCGGCGGACAAGGCCGCCGCCTCGGCGGATCGCTCGGCCGCACTGCTGCAGCAACGTTATGCCGCCGGCGCCTCGTCGCTGATCGATGCGTTGGACGTGCAGCGCCAGCAGGCCTCGGCCCAGGACAGCGCGCTGCAGGCGCACACCCAGGTGCTGCTGCGCTACGTGGCCCTGCAGAAGAGCCTGGGCCTGGGCTGGGAGGCACCTCCGCCACCGGCGTCCGCGCCAGCGCCAGTCACGAGGCGGTAAGCGCGCCGTTTTTACGAATCCCCAATCCCGACTCCCGAATCCCGCGCGCCCACCGCTACACTGACGATCACCGCGCCATGGTCGCCGCCGCATCGGCGCGGCGCACGACGGCGTGCTTCACGGGGAATCACCGATGGCGTTGAGCGACGCGAGAACCGACCATCTGCCGGCGCCGCCGCCGGCCAAGGGCGCCGGCTATGTGTCCATCGCCGGGCTGCGCAAGGAGTTCGACGGCTTCGTCGCGCTGGACGACATCGACCTGGATATCGGCCAGGGCGAGATCTTCGCGCTGCTCGGCGGTTCCGGCAGCGGCAAGTCGACGCTGCTGCGCTGCCTGGGCGGGTTCGAGCAGCCCAGCCGCGGGCGCATCGTGCTCGACGGCCAGCCGCTGGATGGGCTGCCGCCGTACCAGCGTCCGCTTAACATGATGTTCCAGTCCTACGCGCTGTTCCCGCACATGAGCGTGGAGCAGAACATCGCCTTCGGGCTGAAGCAGGACGGGCTGTCGCGCAGCGCCATCGCCAGCCGCGTCGGCGAGATGCTGGAGCTGGTGCGGCTGGGCACGCTCGGCAAGCGTAAGCCGCACCAGCTCTCTGGTGGCCAGCAGCAGCGCGTGGCGCTGGCGCGCTCGCTGGCCAAGCGGCCGAAACTGCTGCTGCTGGACGAGCCGATGGGCGCGCTCGACAAGAAGCTGCGCTCGCAGATGCAACTGGAGCTGGTCTCGATCATCGAGACCTCGGGCGTGACCTGCGTGATGGTCACCCACGACCAGGAGGAGGCGATGACCATGGCCACGCGCATCGCGCTGATGGAGCAGGGCCGCATCCGCCAGGTCGGCACGCCGGGGGACATCTACGAGTCGCCGAACAGCCGTTTCGTCGCCGAGTTCATCGGCTCGGTGAACATGTTCGAGGGCCGCATCGGCGAGGACCACCCCGACCACGTGACCGTGCTGTGCCCGCAGTTCCCGGTGCCGATCTACATCAGCCACGGCATCACCGGCGTGGAAGGGCAGGAGGTGGCGTTCGCGGTGCGTCCGGAAAAGGTCTGGATCACCAAGGGCGAACCCGAGCAGACCTACAACAAGGCGCGCGGCACCATCGAGGACATCGCCTATTTCGGCAGCCACTCGATCTTCCACGTGCGCCTGCCCAGCGGCATTCGTGTGCAGTCCAACTTCGCCAACCAGAAGCGCTGGGACAGCGAGGGTATGACCTGGGGCGACGCGGTGTGGGTGTCGTGGGACGACAACGACGGCGTGGTGCTGACCGCATGAGCGCGCCCGTCGTGCCGGTGCCGCCGGACCCGACGCCGCGGCTGCGCCTGCAGCAGCGGTGGCGCCTGCGCTCGCTGCCGGCGATGCGCTGGCTGGTGATCGCCGCGCCGTACCTGTGGCTGCTGCTGTTCTTCGCGATCCCGTTCCTGATCGTGCTGCGCATCTCCTTCGCCGAGCAGGCGATCCGCAGCCCGCCGTACAGCGCACTGCTCGAAGTCCGCGATGGCGTGCTGACGCTGAAGCTGACCCTGCAGAACTACCTGGCGCTGCTGCGCGACCACCAGTACATCGAGGCTTACTGGGGCTCGATCAAGATCGCCGGCATCTCCACCGTGCTGACCCTGCTGATCGGCTATCCGATGGCCTACGCGATCGCGCGGCTGTCGCCGTCGGCGCGCAACATCGCGATGATGCTGGTGGTGCTGCCGTCGTGGACCTCGTTCCTGATCCGGGTCTACGCCTGGATCGGCATCCTCGACAGCAACGGCGTGCTCAACCGCGCGCTGCTGGCGCTGGGCCTGATCGATGCGCCGCTGCACATCCTGTACACGCCGGTCGCCGCCTACATCGGCATCGTCTACTGCTACCTGCCGTTCATGGTGCTGCCGCTGTACGCGACCCTGGTCAAGCTCGACCAGCGCCTGCTCGAGGCCGCCTACGATCTCGGCGCGCCGCCGTGGAAGGCGTTCCTGACCGTGACCCTGCCGCTGTCGCGGCCCGGCATCGTCGCCGGGTGCATGCTGGTGATGATCCCGGCGGTGGGCGAGTTCGTGATTCCGGAGATGCTCGGCGGCCCGGACACGCTGATGATCGGCCGCGTGCTGTGGGGCGAGTTCTTCAACAACCGCGACTGGCCGACCGCCTCGGCGGTGGCGATCGCGATGCTGATGTTGTTGATGGTGCCGATCCTGATCTTCAACCGCTACCAGCAGCGCCAGCTCGAAGGCGGGCAGGCATGAGCGGCGCGCGCGGCGGCATGGGCACGGTGCTGCGCTGGACGGTGCTGGGCGCCGGCTTCGCCTTCCTGTACCTGCCGATCCTGCTGCTGATGGTGTATTCGTTCAACGCCTCCAAGCTGGCGACGGTGTGGGCCGGCTTTTCCACCAAGTGGTATGGCGAGCTGCTGCGCGACCGGCAGATCCTGCAGGCGGCGTGGATCAGCCTGAAGGTGGCGTTCTGGACCGCCACCGCGTCGATGGTGCTCGGCACGCTGGCGGCGATGGCGATGACCCGCTTCCGCCGCTTTCCCAGCAAGAGCCTGTTCGGCGCCTTGGTGACCGCGCCGCTGGTGATGCCGGAAGTGATCATCGGCCTGTCGATCATGATGATGCTGGTGTCGATGGGCGGCGTGCTCGGCATCCCGCCCAAGGGCGTGATGGCGATCTGGGCCGCGCATGTCACCTTCACCCTGTCCTTCGTCACCGTGGTGGTGTCCTCGCGCCTGCAGGAGCTGGACCGCTCGCTGGAAGAGGCGGCGATGGACCTGGGCGCCAACCGGCTCAAGGTGTTCTTCCTGATCACCGTGCCGATCATCGCCCCGGCGCTGGTGTCGGGCTGGTTGCTGGCGTTCACCCTGTCGCTGGACGACGTGGTGATCGCCAACTTCGTCGCCGGCCCGGATTCGACCACGCTGCCGATGACGGTGTTTTCGTCGGTGCGCATGGGCCTGAAGCCCAAGATCAACGCGCTGGCCACGCTGATGGTGCTGGCGGTGTCGATCGCCGCCGTCGTCGGCTGGTGGCTGATGGCACGCAGCGAGAAGCGTCGCCAGCGCGATATCCAGCTTGCCCAGCAGCAGGCGGGCTAGGGCGTCGCGTTGCTCCACGTAGGAGCGGCTTCAGCGGCGACCGGTGCCTTGCCGGTAAAGGCCCGTCGCGGCTAATCCCGAAAAGGGGACCGAGAGCCGCTCCTACGGGCCTCGCAGAACACTGTGAGCCATCGCACTCGACGGCATCGCCACGCCGCCGCAACCTTCGCGGCGCTAGGCTGATCGCACATTTTTCCAGGAGTCCGCGCGATGCCTTACGACACCGTCAATCCGGCCAATGGCCAGGTCGAATACAGCCTCGAGCTGATGGATGCCGCCGCCGTCGAAAAGCGCCTGGCCGCTGCGGCGCAGGCGTTCCCGGGCTGGGCGGCGACCCCGCTGGAACAGCGCGGCGCACTGCTGCGCAAGGCCGGTGCCCAATTGCGCGAACAGCGCGACGCGATCCAGCGGGTGATGACTGCGGAAATGGGCAAGCTGCGCAAGGAGGCCCTGGCCGAACTCGACAAGTGCGCCGCCGCCTGCGACTACTACGCCGAGCATGCGGCCGAGTACCTGCGCGAGCAGCCGGTGGCCACCGATGCGCAGCGCAGCTACGTGCGCTATGAGCCGCTGGGCTGCGTGCTGGCGGTGATGCCGTGGAACTTCCCGATCTGGCAGGTGTTCCGCTTCCTGGCGCCGGCGCTGATGGCCGGCAACGTCGCCCTGCTCAAGCACGCCAGCAACGTGCCGCGCTGCGCCGACGCCATCCGCAAGGTGCTGGCCGACGCCGGCCTGCCGGACGGGGTGTTCGACGTGCTGCACATCGACAACGACCAGGCCGCCGAGGTGCTGCGCGATGCGCGGGTGGCCGCAGTCACCCTGACCGGCAGCGAGCGCGCCGGCCGCTCCATCGCCGCCAATGCCGGTGGGCAGCTGAAGAAGTGCGTGATGGAACTGGGCGGCAGCGATGCCTTCGTGGTGCTGGACGACGCCGACCTCGATGCCACCGTCGCCGCGGCGGTGAAGTCGCGCTTCGACAATGCCGGCCAGACCTGCATCGCGGCCAAGCGCTTCGTGGTGGTGGAGCCGATCGCCGACGAATTCGTGCGCCGCTTCGTGGCCGCCGCGGCCGAGCGTCGCCTGGGCGACCCGCAGGACGAGGCGACCACGCTGGCGCCGATGGCGCGGCAGGACCTGCGCGACGAACTGCACAAGCAGGTACAGGCCAGCATCGCCAAGGGCGCCAAGCCACTGCTCGGTTGCGAGCCCGAGCGCGACAGCCACGCAGGCTATCCGGCGTCGATTCTCGACAACGTGACGCGGGGCATGCCGGCCTACGACGAGGAACTGTTCGGCCCGGTCGCGGCGATCCTGCGCGTGGCCGACGAAGCCGAAGCCGTGCGCGTGGCCAACGACACCACCTTCGGCCTCGGCGGCAGCGTCTGGACCCGCGACCTTGCCCGCGGCGAACGCGTGGCCTGCCAACTGCAATGCGGTGCCGCCTTCGTCAACGCCATCGTCAAAAGCGACGTGCGCCTCCCGTTCGGCGGCATCAAGCGCTCCGGCTTCGGCCGCGAACTGGCCGAGCATGGCATCCATGAGTTCATGAACATCAAGACGGTCTATGTGGCTTGAGGCGGGGATTCGGGAGTCGGGATTGGGGATTCGCAAATGCGGATCCCCTTCGCCGACGTATCCCGTGCAACCCGGGCGTTAAACCATCAGGCGCAGCGCATCGCTTTAACGAATCCCCAATCCCGACTCCCCAATCCCGGCCTCACAACCACCTCGCCCGCTTGAACGCCACATACAGCGCCACGCACACCGCCGCCACGCCGCCGACCATCAGCGGGTAGGCCCAGGGCCATTCCAGTTCCGGCATCTGCTTGAAGTTCATGCCGTACCAGCTGGTGATCAGGGTCGGCGCGGCGAGCAGGGCGGCCCAGGCGCCGAGGCGCTTGACCGTCTCGCCCTGGGCCAGGGTCACCAGCGACAGGTTCACGCTCAGCGCGGTGCCGAGCATCTCGCGCAGGGTGTCGATGGCGTCGTTGGTGCGCACCGCATGGTCGAGCACGTCGCGCACGTACAGCCGCACTTCCTCGGCGATCAGCGGGCCGGGGTGGCGCTTGAGGTGCGCCAGCACGTCCTGCAACGGCGCTACCGCCAGGCGCATCTGGTTGAGTTCGCGCTTGAGTTCGTACAGCCGGATCGCGGTGTCGCGGCGGTACGACTCGGCGAAGATGTCGGCCTCCAGCCGCTCCAGGCTCTGCCGGAAGGCGTCGAGGATCGGCTGGTAGTTGTCCACCACGTAGTCCAGCACCGCGTACAGCGCGTACGACGGGCCCAGTTTCATCAGCGAGGCCTCGCGCTCCAGCCGCTCGCGCACCGGCGCGTAGGGCAGCGAGGCGCCGTGGCGCACGGTCAGCAGGAAACGCTCGCCGAGGAAGGCGTGGGTCTCGCCGTAGACGATGCGCTCGTCGATCACCTGCGCGGTATGCACCGCCAGGAACAGCGAGTTGCCGAAGGCCTCGACCTTGGGCCGCTGGTGCGCCTTGCGGGTGTCCTCGATCGCCAGTTCGTGCAGCTGGAATTCTTCCTTGAGCTGCTGCAGCACCGCGTCGCCGGGCTCGTACATGCCGACCCAGACGAAGCCGTCGTCGTGGCCGGCCAGCACGTCGCTGATCTGCTCCAGGGCGATGTCGTGGCGGCGGCCGTGGCCGTCGTAGTGCACGCAGTTGATGACGCAGGCGGGATTGGCGGTCGCGGAGGCCATGGCGGGAGCGGGTTCGGTGGAGACGCGCGGGGCGAGTGGCGTCGACGGTATCAGCGCTGCGGGCGAGGGCGGGTGAGCGCCCAGGCCAGCGCCGCGTGCACCGGCAGCAGCAGCGCGATCCATTGCAGGTTGAACTGCGGCTGCAGCATCGACAGCCAGTGGATCAGCAGCGCGGCGCCGGCCAGTGCCACCACCAGCCACAGCAGCACGTCGAACCAGCGCCCGGGGCGGCGCCCGCGCAAGATCGCAAAACCGCCGACCAGCAGCGGCAGGCACAGCGGATCCAGCAGCAACAGGTTGCGGTTGCCCCAGGCGGCGCGATGCTCGCTGAAGCCCCACAGATAGAGCAGGACCGCGCCACCCAGCGCGCACAGCAGCCAGAACGGCAGCGCCAGCGCGGCCAGCCAGCGCGGGCGGCGGCCCAGCGCCAGCACGCCCGCCGCCGCGGCCAGCCCGACCAGCAGCCACGGCCACCAGTGCCGCAGTTGTTCCGGCGGCTCCGGCGGCAGCCGCTGCGGCAGCAACTGCTGGCGCGCCTGCACCAGCGGACGGCCTTCGCTGTTGCGCACCTCGTTCAGGCTCTCGGCCAGGCGCATCGGCACGAAGGCCTCTTCCCAGCGCGACAGCGGCTTGTCGGCGTACGGGCCCAGGCCCAGGTCGAAGCCCAGCCACATCCACGGCGCCGGCGAAGCCAGGCGCACCGATTCGCTGCGGTAGGTGTTGCCGCGCGAGCGGCCGGACAGCTGCGCGTGCAGCGCGCCGCCCATGGCCCGGTCCAGCGCATCGCGGACCATCGTGGCGCAGTTGGCGGTGTAGTAGTCGTAGCGGTAGCGCGCGTTTTCCGGGCGCGCGCGCCAAGCCAGCGCCTGCTCGAGCGCGCGTGCCTGCGCCGGGGCCAGGTCCAGCCACTGGATGTCGACGCCGCGGCCGGCCTCGCGGTACTGCTCCAGGTCCTCCTGCAGCGGCAGCGCGACCAGGTAGTAGCGCATGTCGCCGGCGGCGAAGCGGCCGACGAAGCCGGGTTCGCTGGGGTCGAAGAAGCCGAAGTTGTAGGAGGTGGCCTGGCCGGTGCGCGGGTCGAGCACCACGATGGCGTCGTGGCCGAAGCGCTCGAAGAACACTTCGCCGGGCTGCATCGTGGCCACGCCGATGCGCGGCGCCGGGTCGCTGGCGTCGGCTGCGGCGGTTGCCGCGCCTGCGGGTGGCGTGGTCGCCGGCGGGGCGGCCAGCGGCGGCGGGGCCGCCGGATCTGCCGACAGAGTCTGCGCGAACGCCAACCCGGCCCACAGCGCCAGCAGCAATCCCAGCCAGCACGCCGCGCGCGTGCGCGGCAGTTTGCGCGCGCTCAAGCGCCGTCCTGCTCGGCGGGCGGCAGGATGGTGACGTGGAACGCCTGCACCCGGCGCGCGTCGGCCTTCGCCACGCGGAACGCGAACCGCCCCAGGGTCAGTTCCTCGCCGGTCTCGGGCAGGTGGCCGATCGCCTCGGTGACCAGCCCGCCGACGGTGTCGTAGTCGTCGTCGGGGAAGTCGGCGCCGAAGCGCTCGTTGAAGTCCTCGATCGGGGTGAGTGCGTCCACCACGTACTGGCCGTCGGCCTGCGCGGCGATCAGCGAGGCCTCGTCCTCGGCGTCGTCGTGCTCGTCGTCGATGTCGCCGACGATCTGCTCCAGCACGTCCTCGATGGTCACCAGCCCGGCCACGCCGCCGTACTCGTCGACCACGATCGCCATGTGGTTGCGCGAGAGCCGGAACTCCTTGAGCAGCACGTTGAGCTTCTTCGACTCGGGAATCAGCACCGCCGGGCGCAGCAGTTCGCGCACCGTGCCGGGACCGTGGTCGGCGACCACGCCGCGCAGCAGATCCTTGGCCAGCAGGATGCCGAGGATGTCGTCCTTGTTCTCGCCATGCACCGGGAAGCGCGAGTGGCCGGATTCGACCACCTGCTTCATCAGGTCGAGGAAGCGCGACTCCACCGGCAGCGACACCATCTGCGCGCGCGAGACCATCACGTCGCCGACGGTGAGTTCGGAGACCGACAGCGCGCCCTCCATCATGCGCAGCGTGTCGGCGGCGATCAGGCCGTCGTGCTGCGCGTCGCGCAGCACCTCGACCAGATCGTCGCGGGTGTGCGGGTCGCCGGAGAACACCGAGGTCAGGCGTTCCAGCCAGCCGCGGCGCTTTTCGTGGGGTTCCGGGGAGGAGCTACTCGGTCCGTCTTCAGACATGTTCTGTGGTCAGGCGCCCGGTCGAACGGGCGGTAGCCGCAAGTCTAGCAGGGCGGTCGCGACAGCATCGCGACGCCGGCGGCGCGTGCCGACAGGCCCGCCGGCGCGGGTTCAGCCGCCCTTGGGCGGCGTGTGCAGCGCGTCCGGCGCCGGGGGCGCGCCCGGCTCCTCGGGCAGGTCCAGGCTGTAGCTGCAGCCGGCCAGGGTCTTGCCGGGGTGCGATTTCACCGTGGACACGCTGAGGATGATCGACTCGATCATCGGCTCGCCGGTCTTGGGGTCGTGCACGTCGCGGCTCAGCACCTCGCGGCCGAACATGGCCTTCTCCGGCGTATCCACCGCCGCTTCCAGGTCCAGGCGCTTGGCCAGCGGCCGCGGGTCGGGCAGGTCCAGGATCGCCATCACGCTGGCGCCGGAGAAGGCGATCTGCTCGCTGCTGTAGCCGAACACCTGGATCGGCCGGACCAGTGCGTACTCGGTCATGAACGGGTTGGACTGCGGCAGCGGCCGCCAGCCGTGCGCCACCGCCTTCAGCGGATCGGCCAGCAGCGGCGCCAGCGCGGCGAAGTCGGCCTCGTGCTGGCGGCATTCCAGCAGCGCCGGCAGGTCGATGGCCGGATCGGTGGTTGCGGTGGCGGCAGGCGCTGCAGTCGGTGGTGCGGGAGGCGCGGCGACGGCGGCGACGGCGGCGGGGACGGCGCAGGCGAGCGCGAGCAGGACGAGCGAGGGACGGATCAACGCACGGAACCTCGGAGCAGAACGGGGCTGCGGCGATCGCCGCGCGGCCACGTTACCGCCGGCGCCTGCGCTTGACCAGCGTGGGGCAGGTGGGCGACACACCGAGCCCCTCTCCCCCCGGGAGACGGGTTGGGGTGAGGGTCGGTTGCGGCAGAGGGCGAGGGATATCGGATCAACGCTCGCCGGCGTAAGGATCGGACACACCGAGGTCGGCCAGGATCTCGCGCTCCAGCTGCTCCATCGCCTCGGCTTCCTTGTCGTCCTCGTGGTCCCAGCCGAGCAGGTGCAGCACGCCGTGCACGGTCAGGTGCGCGTAGTGCGCATTGAGCGGCTTGTCCTGTTCGGCGGCCTCGCGCGCCACCACCGGCGCGCAGATCACCAGGTCGCCGAGCAGCGGCAGCTTGACGCCCTTCGGCAGCCCCTCCGGCAGTTCGGCCGGGAAGCTGAGCACGTTGGTGGCGTAGTCCTTGCCGCGGTAGTGCTGGTTGAGGGCACGGCCTTCGCGGTCGTCGACCAGGCGGATCGCCAGGTCGGCCTCGCGGATGCGGCCCTTCAGCGCCGCGGCGACCCATTTGCGGAAGCTCGTCGCCGCCGGCAGCCCGGCACGGGGCAGGGCGTAGCTGACGCCGACATCGAGGCGGACGGGACCTTTGGTCATGGCGGAACGGCCGGGTGCAGCGGTGGGGTGGACAGTATCGCGCTAACGCACGCTCAGGGCGACGCCCAGTCGCCGGCGTCGTAGGCGATCTCGATCACGGCGGCGTTGCCCGCCGAGCGATCGATGCCGGCGTCCGCGACGGATTTGCTGCAGTTGAAGCCCTGGTAGAGGGTGCTCTGGCGAACGAGCTGCAGTGCCATCTGGTCCGGCTTGCCGTTCGGGTCGATCTGGAGTGTCGGGGTCGCGCAGCTGCCGACATTGGTCACCTGGATGGCAGGCACGAGCGTGCGCGCTGCCTGGTCGGCGAGGGTGTCGAAGGCATCCGGTCCGATGTCCTGCGCAGCGGCCGACACGCGCACCTTGAAGTAGTAGAGCTGTTTGTAGAACAGATAGCCGTTGGAGCGCGCCGGTGCATCCTCCGGGGCGAGGCGCAGTTCCATTCGCAGCTTTTCTCCGGGCACCCGTTGGGCCTCTGCGATCGCCGCGACCAGCGCCTTGTCCAGGGCGCTGGCGGCCTTCGGCGCCGGTTCGACGACGCTGCCCAGCTCGAATCGTTGCGCCCCCAGTTCGTGCAGTTCCGCGTAGGTGCCGCCGGAGACCGCTGCGGCCAGATCGGCGCGGAAGCCCGCCATGCCGTCGGCGATGGCCCGCGCCGATTCCTTTTGTCCGGCGGGATAGACGAACACGTTGATGGTCAGTTCCGGATGGCCTTTCAGCACGTAGAGGAAGCCGGCACCGGCGGCCTTGGCGGCCGGGTCGTACTTGCTGCTGCGCAGGCTGAAGTCGCCCACCGTGTCGGGAGCGACCACGTAGCTGGTTTCGACGAAGGGCCGCGCCGGCGTTGCTGCGGGCGGCGCGGCCGCGGCGGCAGCCGCTGGCGCGGCGCAGGCGGCCAGGATCGGCCAGAGCAGACAGGCGAACGACGACGATCGCTGGAACATGGCACCTCCCCGTGCACGGCAGCAGCATCGCAGTGTACGTCGGTCACTGCCGCGTGGTGCGTGCGGACGCTACGGAGTGCCGCGACAGGCGCGCAGCAGCAGGTTCACGTCACGCAGGCGACCAGGAACAGCAGCGGGGTCTTTTCGTCGTCGACGCGGTAGGCCAGGCTGCCCATCGGGCCTCGCTGGCACTGCGGATTGTCGCGCCGGATCTCCACCGTGGCGGCGAAGCGCCCCGACGCGGGCAGCCACACCGCGGCCTGGCCGTGTTCGAGCAGTTGGCCGACGAGGTAGAAGCTGTCCGCTGGCACCTTTGCGTAGGCCAGCGCATTGCAGCCGAAGCGGTCGCGCGTCACGCCGGCGATCTCGGCCGCATCGAGCAGCGCCTGCGCCCGGGTGCCGGCGATCCAGGCCAGGCGTTGCGCTTCGTTGCCGCGCGGCGCAGTCGGCGAAGTGCGGGCGATCGCCGCGGCGCGCTCGAGCACATCGCGCGGCAGGCCGATGCTGGCGGTGTCCTGCACGATCGACAGACAGGGCGGCGTCAGCGATTGCGCCAGGGCGCTGCGCTGCGGCGCCGGATCCTGCGCGGGCGTTGTGTCGGGCGTCTGGCCGCCGGCACTGCCGGCCACGCCGAGCAGCGTTGCCAGCAGGGCGGGCACGACCCGGATCATGCGGTGGGGCCGCTGGCGCGGTCGACGACGTCGCGCTTCTCGTAGGCGTTGACGATGCGCGCCACCAGCGGATGCCGGACCACGTCGCGCGCCTCGAAGAAGGTGAAGCTGACCCCGTCCACCTCGTGCAGCACCTCGATGGCATCGCGCAGGCCGGACTTGACGTGCTTGGGCAGGTCGATCTGGGTCAGGTCGCCGGTGACCACGGCGGTGCTGCCGAAGCCGAGGCGGGTCAGGAACATCTTCATCTGCTCGATGGTGGTGTTCTGCGCTTCGTCCAGGATCACGTAGGCGTCGTTGAGGGTGCGTCCGCGCATGTACGCCAGCGGCGCGATCTCGATGACGTTCTTCTCCAGCAGCTTGACCACCTTCTCCACGCCCAGCATTTCGTACAGGGCGTCGTACAGCGGGCGCAGATAGGGGTCGACCTTCTGGCTGAGGTCGCCGGGCAGAAAGCCCAGCTTCTCGCCGGCCTCCACCGCCGGGCGCACCAGGATCAGCCGCTGCACCCGCGATTCGTTCAGCGCTTCCACCGCGCTGGCCACGGCCAGGAAGGTCTTGCCGGTGCCGGCCGGGCCGATGCCGAAGTTGATGTCGTGGGTGGCGATCTGGTGCAGGTACTTGGCCTGGTTGGCGCCGCGGCCGCGCACCGTGCCGCGCTTGACCTTGATCGCCACCTCCTGCGGCTGGTAGGCGCGCTGCGCCACCTGGTCGACGTTGGACTGGTTGAGCCGCAGGTGGATTTCCTGGTCGTCGAAGACGACATGGTCGGCCTCGGCGTACAGCGCCTGCAGCAGGCGCTCGGCCGCCGCCACCGCCGGCTCCGGCCCGGTCACCCGGTACACGTTGCCGCGGTTGGAGATCTCCACGCCCAGGCGCAGTTCGATCTGCCGCAGGTGCGCATCGAACGGACCGGCCAGGTTGGCCAGGCGCTCGGTGTCGGCGGGATCCAGGGTGAAGTCGCGTTGCGCAGGGATGGTCATGGCGGGCGCACGCCGCCAGCGGCAGCGTCGAAAACGAGGGGCGCAAAGGGTAGCGCGCGGCGCGTAGCCGGGCCAGTGAAGGGGGCGCGGCGGTGGCGTCGGTGTGTGCACGCCAACGCGATTGGACTGCGCCCGCGCCTGTGAGCGCCACCGCCGCGACCCGCACGAGGCGACGATGGCAACGTTGTCCACAATGGATGTGGATCGATTGTCCAAAAGCCTGTGGACAACCGTGCGAACGCCTTGCCACGCAAGGCCAAGACCCGCGGTGGCGAAAAAAACCGCAGCGCTGCGGCCGCGGCCCGTGCCTGGCCGCAGCGCTCGTCCTCCCGGAATCGGTGGCGGCGGGCCTTAGCGACAGCGACCGCCGCCGCGCGCGTCGCGGGCCTGCATCCACGCGTCCGCGATCGCCCGCGCACCGGCAAGGTCGTCCACCACCAGCACCAGTTGACCGTGGTGATCGCTGTACTGCACGGCGATGTCGATGCCGGCGTCGCCGAGCAGGCCGGTCAGCAAGCCCAGTTGTCCCGGAATTTCCTGGTCCAGGCGCAGCAGCACCGCGGGGCGCTCGGCGGCCACGCGCATCCCGTGCGCCTGCAGCGCGTCGCGCACCGGCGCGGCAGCATCGAACAGGAAGTGCGCGACCGCGTGGCCCTCCACGCGCCATGCGCCGCCCCCTTCGATGCTGATGCCGGCCGCGCCCAGCGCCTTGGCCATCGCCGCCAGTGCGCCGGGGCGATCGTCGAGATGGACCTCCACGTCCTTCATCGCAGCGCCTCCGCCGGCGCCTCGCCGTGCACGATCGTCGCCTCGCAGCGCACCGCCACCGCGCAGCTGTTGGCGATGAAGCACTGCGCGTGCGCCTGTGCGTGCAGCGCGTGCGCGCGGGTCGCATCGCTGTCCGCGGCAATGGTCACCCGCGGCGCCAGCGCCACCTCGCGGAAGCGTCCGCCGCGGCCGGGATGCAGCTCCAGCCAACCTTGCGCCTGGTCGTCGTAGGCCAGGACCCGGATGCCGGAATGCGCGCACAGCGCCAGGTAGGTGAGCATGTGGCAGGCGGCGAGGGCGCCGACGAACAGGTCTTCCGGGTTGTGCAGCGCCGGGTCGCCGCGGAACGCCGGATCGGCGCTGCCCGCCAGCGCCGCTTTGCCGGGAACCTGCAGCGTGTAGTCGCGGCCGTAGCCTGTGTAGTCGACGGTGCCGTTGCCGCGGTTGCCGGTCCAGTGCAGTTGCGAAGCGTAGTGATGGAGCGTGTCGGCCATGTGCCTGCCTCGTGTGGGAAGCGGGCACGGTAGGCGTCAGCGCGGCATCATGCTTCGTCTAGAATCGAAGCATGAGTGAAGCCACACCGCTGTCCCGTGTCGCCTTCCTGCTGGGCGACGCCGCGCGCAGCCGCATGCTGGCGGCGTTGATGAGCGGA
Organism: Xanthomonas sp. NCPPB 3174; assembly: GCF_056725205.1. NCBI lineage: Bacteria > Pseudomonadati > Pseudomonadota > Gammaproteobacteria > Lysobacterales > Lysobacteraceae > Xanthomonas > Xanthomonas sp. NCPPB 3174. The sequence goes on from NZ_CM161517.1 coordinate 1,838,795, forward strand.
CAGGCGCGCACGGCCACGGAACTGGCCCTGGACGGTGGCGTGGCGCCGTCCACCGCCAGCCGGCATCTGACGCAACTGGTCGAGGCCGGCCTGCTCGCGGTGGTGCGCCAAGGCCGGCACCGCTATTTCCGCCTGGCCGATGCCCAGGTCGCCGCGGCAGTCGAGGCGATGATGGGGCTCGCGCCGCCGCAGACCCGGCGGGTCGGTCCGGTGGATTCCGGCCTGCGCCGGGCGCGGGTGTGCTACGACCACCTCGCCGGCGAACTGGCGATCCGCTGGCGCCAGCAGATGGAGGCGCGCGGACACCTGCTGTGCAGCGACGGCATGGCGCTGAGCGCGTCCGGCACGGCCTGGTGCGCGGCGATCGGCATCGACGTGGCGGCCTTGCGCGGCTCTCGGCGGCCGCTGTGCCGGCCGTGCCTGGACTGGAGCGAGCGCCAAGACCATGTCGCTGGTGCACTGGGCAGCGCCTTGCTCCGGTATCTCCTCGACACCGGCCTGGCCCGGCGCGTGCCGGATTCGCGGGTGGTGCAGATCGGCCCGCGCGGCGAGCGCTTCCTCAGCGCGCTCGACTAGCGCGCCCGGCGCCGCTCAGGCCGCAGCGTCGTCCTCGGCCAGGTGCAGGCGGCCGCGCAGCGAATTGCTCAGCGCCTCGGTGATCGTCACCTCGACGAACTGGCCGATCAGGCGCGGATGGCCGGGGAAGTTCACCGAACGCATGTTCTCGGTCTTGCCGGTCAGCTCGGCCGGGTTCTTCTTCGACGGGCCTTCCACCAGCACGGTCTGCACGCTGCCGATCATCCCCTGCGAGATCGTCTGCGCATGCGCATTGATGTGCGCCTGCAGCCGCGCCAGTCGCGCGTGCTTGACCGCCTCGGGGGTGTCGTCTTCCAGGTCGGCGGCGGGCGTGCCCGGGCGCCGCGAATAGATGAAGGAGAAGCTTTGGTCGAAGCCCACGTCCTCGATCAGCTTCATGGTCTTGTCGAAGTCGGCGTCGCTCTCGCTGGGAAAACCGACGATGAAGTCCGAACTGATCGAGATGTCCGGGCGCACCGCGCGCAGCTTGCGGATCTTCTGCTTGAACTCCAGCGCGGTGTAGCCGCGCTTCATCGCGCTGAGGATGCGGTCGCTGCCGGCCTGCACCGGCAAGTGCAGGTAGTTGGCCAGCTGCGGCACGTCGCGGTAGGCCTCGACCAGCGAGTCGCTGAATTCCAGCGGATGCGAGGTGGTGAAACGGATGCGGCCGATGCCCTCGATCTGCGCGATGCTGCGGATCAGCAGGCCCAGGTCGGCGTGCTGCGTCTCCTCGCCGGCCTCGGCGTCGGCGTAGGGCCCGCGGTAAGCGTTGACGTTCTGGCCGAGCAGGTTGATCTCGCGCACGCCCTGCGCGGCCAGCTGCGCCACTTCCACCAGCACGTCCTCGAACGGCCGGCTGATCTCCTCGCCGCGGGTGTAGGGCACCACGCAGAACGAGCAGTACTTGGAACAGCCTTCCATGATCGACACGAAGGCCGATGGGCCTTCGGCACGCGGTTCCGGCAGGCGGTCGAACTTCTCGACCTCTGGGAAACTGATGTCCACCTGCGACTTGCCCGATTCGCGCCGCGCGCGGATCAGCTCCGGCAGCCGGTGCAGGGTCTGCGGGCCGAACACCAGGTCCACGTAGGGCGCGCGCTTGACGATGGCCTCGCCCTCCTGCGACGCCACGCAGCCGCCGACGCCGATGATCACCGGCTTGCCGCCGGCCTTCAGCGCCTTCCAGCGGCCGAGCTGGCTGAACACCTTTTCCTGCGCCTTCTCGCGGATCGAGCAGGTGTTGACCAGGACCACGTCCGCTTCTTCGGGGTTGTCGGTCAGCTCCAGGCCCTCGGACGCGGCGAGCACGTCGGCCATCTTGGCCGAGTCGTACTCGTTCATCTGGCAACCGTGGGTCTTGATGTACAGCTTGCCGCGCACCGGCGCGGGTGCGGCGGCGGTGCCGGCGGAGGGCAGGGGATGCAGGACGGTCCCGGGCATGGCGCTTAATCCAGGCGGGTGGAAAGGAAGCCGACTAGTTTACTCGTGCCGGTGCGCGGGCGCAGGTTATCCTGCCGCGTCCACCGCCAGCGCGCGCTGCACCGCCGGCCGCGCGGCCATGCGCTCGGCGTAGGCGCGGGTCGGCGCCGGCGAGTCGAGCAGGCCGAACTGCAGCATCCAGCCCAGCGCGCTGCCCCACAGCACGTCGGCGGCGCTGCAACGCGCGCCGAGCAGGTAGTCGCCGCGCGCCAGTTGCGCGTCCACCACCGCCAGCACGGTATCGCAGTCTGCATAGGGCGACATCGCCCGCGGCGGCGGTTCGCGCTTGAGCGCGCGGTCGACCAGGGCCGGTTCGAAGCACGCGCCGTAGAACGCCAGCCAGCGCAGGTAAGGGCCGCGCAACGGATCGCCGATCGGTGGCGCCAGCCCGGCTTCGGGATACAGGTCGGCCAGGTAGGGGTAGATCGCGCCCTGTTCGGTCACCACCGCGCCGGCGTGCACGATCGCCGGCACCTTGCCCATCGGGTTGATCGCCAGGTATTCCGGCGCCAGTTGCGCCTGCCGGTCGAAGTCGATGCGCTCGATGGCGTAGTCGGCGCCCAACTCCTCAAGCAGGATCAGCACGCCGCGCGAGCGCGAACGCGGGTTGTGGAAGAGGGTGATGTGGCGGTCGCTGGTCATGGGCGGCTCCTGGCTGGTCGGTGCGGACACCCTAGACCCCATTGCGGACAGATCCTGTCCGCAATAGCGTGCACCGATGTCATCGCCCGCCGCCCGCCTGTTGCGCCTGATCGCCCTGCTGCAGACCCGTCGGCTGTGGTCCGGTGCGGAGCTGGCCGAGCGGCTCGGCGTGGACCGGCGCAGCTTGCGCCGCGACGTGGAGCGGCTGCGCGCGCTGGGCTACGCCGTGGAGGCCGCGGCCGGGGTCGGCGGCGGGTACCGGTTGGCCGCCGGCGCGCAGATGCTGCCGCTGCTGTTCGAGGAGGACGAGGCGGTGGCGGTCGCGGTGGCGCTGCGCGCGGCCTGCGCCAGCATGGCCGGCCTGGAGGACACCGCGGTGCGGGTGCTGGCCAAGCTCGAACCGCTGCTGCCGGCGCGGGTGCGCCAGCGCGCCGACGCCTTGCAGGGGGCGACCCTGGCGCTGGGCCAGGACCCGCTGCGGCCGGACACGCGGGTGCTGATCGGCGTCGCCAGCGCCTGCCGCGACCGGCGCCTGCTCGGTTTCGCCTATCGCGATCACGGCGGCCGCGCCAGCCAGCGCCTGGTCGAGCCGCTGCGCCTGGTCAACGCCGGCCGCCGCTGGTACCTGCTGGCCTGGGACCGCGACCGCGGCGATTGGCGCACCTTTCGCGCCGAGCGCATCGTGCCGCCCCTGCAGCTCGGCGCGGCGGTGGCATTGCGCCTGCCGCCGCAGGACGCTGCGGCCATGGTCGATGCGGCGATCCGCTACAGCCCGCAGGCGCTGGGCTACGCGCTCAGCGTGCGGCTGCGCGGCAGTGCCGCCGAGCTGGGGGCGCGCACTCCATTGTGGTGCGGCACCCTGCAGGACGAGGCCGACGGCCACTGCCGGCTGTCGCTGCTGGCCGACGCGGTGCCGTGGCTGGCGGCGCAACTGCTGACCATCGGCGTGCCGTTCGCCGGGCTGCAGGCCGAACCCGACGTGCTGGCGGCGCTGCGCAGGACCCTGAACGCGTTGCTGGAGCAGCTTCCGGCGCCGGTGCCCGAGGAATAGGTGCCCGGGCCTGCCGGCGACCATGCCTCGCGGCGGTGCAGGGATGGCGCGCACTTGGCAAGCGCTGGGGAAGTTGGGACACTCGCTGCCATGAAGGGGATGCTGTGGCTCCTGGGGCTGGGATTCGCCACGTTGACGGCTGCGCCGGCCAGCGCCGGCACCCTGTACAAGTGCACCGGCAGCGACGGCGTGCCCAGCTACGGCAGCAAGCGCGTGTCCGGCGCCAGCTGCAGCGTGATCGGCCGTTACACCCCCGACCGCCGCGCCGCGCGCGCCACCCCGGCGCCTGCACCGGCCAGGGCCAGTGCCGAGCGCTCGAGCCGCGGCGTCATCGCCAGCGCCGGCACGGTAGCGCCGGCCACCCTGATCAGCGCCCCGGTCGCCGCACCGGCCCCGGTCACCGCCAACGCCGTGCCCAACCGGGTCGCCCCGGTGTCGCCCAGCAGCAGTGGCGCGCCACGGCGCCTGGTCAGCGGCCAGCTGTATTCGTACATGAAGGACGGCGTGCGCCACTACACCAGTGCGCGCCCGACCCAGGTCGCCAATCTCGGCGCGGTGCGCACGATCCGCTACAGCTTCATGGAGACCTGCTACGCCTGCGCCAATCCCGGGGTCAACTTCGGTGCGGTGCGCCTGAACACCACCGCCTACCAGAGCGAGATCGCCGCGGCCGCGCGCGAGTACGGCGTCGACGAGGCGGTGGTGCGCGCCATCATCCACGCCGAATCCGCCTACAACCCGATGGCGCTCAGCCGCGCCGGCGCGCAGGGGTTGATGCAGTTGATGCCGCCGACCGCACGCCGCTTCGGCGTCAGCGATTCGTTTGATGCAGCGCAAAACATTCGCGGTGGCGTGCAGTACCTGGCGTGGCTGCTGAAGCGCTTCAACGGCAACCTCAGCCTGGCTGCGGCCGGCTACAACGCCGGCGAGGGTGCGGTAGACAAACACGGCGGGATCCCGCCGTACAGCGAGACCCAACGCTACGTGCAACGGGTGGGCGTGCTCGCCGAGCGCTATCGCGGCGTGCTGGCGACCGCGCATTGAGCCGTTGCCGCGGCCCGGCAGGAGGCGTCGCGCGTCCATTGTCGTCGCGTTAAGGGTTCCGCTACACTGCAGTGGATTCAGTGCGGCTCGACCCCCACCGAGCTGCTGGCAGCCTCACGCTACCCAATCACAGATCGGAGTGCCGGATGGCCAACGATGGGGTCAACGATTCTGTAAACGCAGGACGCCGCCGCTTTCTCACCGCCACCACGTCCGTCGTGGGCGCGGTCGGTGCGGGGTTCGTGGCGGTTCCGTTCATCAAGTCCTGGAATCCGAGCGCAAAGGCCAAGCTGGCCGGCGCGCCGGTCACCGCCGACATCAGTGCCCTGCAGGAAGGCCAGCGCCTGATCCTGGAGTGGCGCGGCCAGCCGATTTGGATCGTCAAGCGCTCCAAGGCGATGCTCGATGCGTTGCCGTCGCTGGACAGCCGGCTCAAGGATCCGGAGTCCACCAACAAGGACCAGCAGCCGGACTACGTGCTGAAGAATCCGGAGTACCGCTCGATCAAGCCCGACGTCTCCGTGCTGGTCGGCCTGTGCACGCACCTGGGCTGCTCGCCGGAAATGGTCGCCGAGATCCGCCCCGAACCCTACGACCCCGACTGGAAGGGCGGCTATTTCTGTCCCTGCCACAAGTCGCGCTTCGACATGTCCGGCCGCGTGTTCCAGGGCGTGCCGGCGCCGATCAACCTGCTGGTGCCGCCGCACCACTACCAGGACGACAACACGCTGGTGATCGGCGTGGACCCGAGCGCGTCCGCGAAGGGAGGGGCGTAAGTCATGGCCGACAACATCCTCACCCGCACCGCGGGCAACGTGTTCGATTGGGTCAACGAGCGTGCTCCGGGGCTGATGCCGTTCTACCGCAAGCACGTCACCGAGTACTACGCGCCGAAGAACTTCAACCTCTGGTACTACTTCGGCTCGCTGGCGATGGTGGTGCTGGTCAACCAGATCGTCACCGGCATCTTCCTGACGATGCACTACAAGACCAGCGCGGCCGAGGCGTTCAACTCGGTCGAGTACATCATGCGCGACGTCGAGTGGGGCTGGCTGATCCGCTACATGCACTCCACCGGTGCCTCGCTGTTCTTCATCGTGGTGTACCTGCACATGTTCCGCGGGCTGATGTACGGCAGCTACAAGAAGCCGCGCGAGCTGGTGTGGATCCTGGGCATGCTGATCTACCTGGTGCTGATGGCTGAGGCCTTCATGGGCTACGTGCTGCCCTGGGGGCAGATGTCGTTCTGGGGCGCGAAGGTGATCATCTCGCTGTTCGGCGCGATCCCGGTGATCGGCAACGGCCTGACCGAGTGGATCATGGGCGACTACCTGCCGTCCGACGCCACCCTCAACCGCTTCTTCGCCCTGCACGTGATCGCGCTGCCGCTGGTGCTGCTGTTGCTGGTGGTGCTGCACCTGGGCGCGCTGCACGAGGTCGGTTCCAACAATCCCGACGGCGTGGAGATCAAGAAGGGGCCCAAGGGCAATCGCTGGAACCCGAACAAGCCGGCCGACGGCATCCCGTTCCATCCGTACTACACGGTCAAGGACCTGGTCGGCGTCGGCTTCCTGCTGATGATCGGCGCCTTCATCATCTTCTTCGCCCCCGGCTTCGGCGGCCTGTTCCTGGAGCACGACAACTTCACCGAGGCCAACCGCCTGGTGACGCCGGAGCACATCAAGCCGGTCTGGTACTACACCCCTTACTACGCGATGTTGCGGGTGGTGCCGAACAAGCTCGGCGGCGTGCTGGTGATGTTCTCGGCGATCGCGATCCTGTTCCTGGTGCCCTGGCTGGACCGCGCCAAGGTCAAGTCGATCCGCTACCGCGGCTGGATCTCGCGGGTGATGCTGGGGATTCTTGCGGTGTGCTTCGTCTGGCTGGGCGTGATTGGTTCCGGCCCGGGCACCGAGATCATCGAGACCTACATCGGTCGCGTGCTGACCGTGCTGTATTTCGCCTTCTTCCTGACGATGCCGATATGGACCTCGCTGGATCGAACCAAGCCGGTGCCGGAGCGGGTGAGCAGCCATGACTAAGCGCCTGATCGCCGTGCTCGCCGGCTTCGCGTCGGCCTTGCTGCTGTCCGCCTCGGCCATGGCCGCCGAGGGCGGCGCCACCCTGCAGGCCGGCAACGACCTGGGCGACCGCGCCTCGCTGCAACGCGGCGCCAAGCTGTTCATGAACTACTGTTCCGGCTGCCATTCGCTGAAGTACCTGCGCTACCAGCGCATGGCCGAGGATCTGGGCCTGAGCGAGGACGAGGTGATGCACAACCTCAACTTCACCGGGGCCAAGATCGGCGAACACATCGAGACGGCGATGCCGCACGATGCGGCGACCAAGTGGTTCGGCAAGGCGCCGCCGGACCTGAGCCTGATCGCCCGCGTGCGTGGCACCGACTGGGTCTACACCTACCTCAAGTCGTTCTATCTCGACCAGTCGCGGCCGCTGGGCTGGAACAACAAGCTGTTCGCCAACGCCTCCATGCCCAATCCGCTGTGGGACCTGCAGGGCCTGCAGCAGCCGGTGTACGGCAAGGCCGAGCAGCCGGGCGTGGACAAGCCGGTGGAGCGGTTGCAACTGGCCACGCCGGGCAAGCAGAGCCCGGCCGAGTTCGACCAGACGGTGCGCGACATCAGCAATTTCCTCGAGTACGCCAGCGAGCCGGCGGCGCTGAAGCGGCAGAACCTGGGCGTGTGGGTGGTGCTGTTCCTGGCGCTGCTGACCTTCCTGGCCTATCTGCTCAAGAAGGAATACTGGAAGGACGTGCATTGAGCGGCGGCCGTTCCGGCCGCATCCCGGCTGCACCGTTGCTGAGCCGATCCCCTGTTCATCCTATTGGCTTTTGTGAGCGAGGGTTGCACACTCAGGGGCCGTGACGACCGTCCGCAATGTGCGGGCGGCGTCGATGCGGCCGGCGGATTCCGGTCGTCGGAGAGCCTTGAATGGCGGCGAGTTTGCGCATGCGAAATACCTTGACGTTGTTTTCCTCCACGGATGATGTCCTGTGCCACCGCGTCCGCCTGGTGCTCGCGGCCAAGGGCGTGACCTACGATTTCGTGGCGGTGGATCCGCAGAATCCGCCGGAAGACCTGATCGACCTGAATCCCTACCACTCGGTGCCGACGCTGGTGGAGCGCGAACTGGTGCTGTATGCCGCCTCGGTGGTCAGCGAGTACCTGGACGAACGCTATCCGCATCCGCCGCTGATGCCGGTCGACCCGCTCTCGCGCGCGCGCCTGCGCCTGGCCATGCTGCGCATCGAGCACGACTGGGTGCCGCAGGTGCAGGCGATCCAGCTCGGCAACAAGGCCCAGGCCGAGGCCGGGCGCAAGCGCCTGAAGGAACTGCTGACCGCCTCGGTGCCGCTGTTCAAGGCCAGCAAGTTCTTCCTCAATCCGGAGATGAGCCTGGCCGATTGCGCGATGGCGCCGATCATCTGGCGCCTGCAGGCGCTGGATATCCCGCTGCCGAAGGACGGCAAGGCGATCGAGGATTACGGCAACCGCATCTTCCGCAATCCCGGTTTCATCCGCAGCCTGACCGACCAGGAAAAGAAGCTGCGCGACCTGCCGGCATGATGCCGTGCGTCGCGCCGTCCCCGCTGTGTTCCGAGCTGTACCGGCGTCGCGCGCCGGCACGTAGAATGGGCGCATGACCGAAGACACTTCCCGCATGACCAGCCATCGCCCGTACCTGCTGCGGGCGCTGGTGGAATGGATCAACGACAACGGCATGACCCCGCACATCCTGGTGGATGCGGGCCTGCCCGGCGTGCAGGTGCCGCCGAGCGCGGTCAAGGACGGGCGGGTGGTGCTGAACATCGCCGAGCGCGCCGTGGTGCGTCTGCAGATCGACAACGACGGGGTCAGCTTCACCGCCCGCTTCGGCGGCGTCAGCTATCCGGTGCAGGTGCCGATGTCCGCGGTGCTGGCCGTGTATGCGCGCGAAACCGGGCAGGGCATGGCGCTGCCGGACGACATCCACGGCGCCAGCGAGCCGCCGGGCGACGACACCCCGCCACCGCCGCGGCCGGGCGGGTCCGACGACGCCGGCAAGCGTCCGCGCCTGCGCGTGGTCAAGTAGCCAGTCGATGCGCGACCTCGATGGTCGCGCTTCACCCACCCAAGCGTTGGCGTTTCCCGTGTTCGCGCGTCGCACGCACTACGTTCTGCCGTAGGAGCGGCTTCAGCCGCGACGCGCGTTACCGGTAATGCCCGTCGCGGCTGAAGCCGCTCCTACGACAGGCGGATAAATCCCAGCAGTTGCCGTCCATTCGAGATGGCATGCGAAGCGGTTTCCCACTCACCTTGGCAGTCGCCCAAGCGGCTGCGTGCCATCGATGCGCAGCCGTGGTGCCTTGGCTCATTCGCGCTGCGCGCGCGCTTCCTGCAGGCTGCTCACGCTGGCTACCGACGGCCCGGTGAAGGCGATCAACTGGTCGCCGAGCAGCACCAGGCGGCCACTATGGCGGTCGCTGCCGTCGTAGGAATAATCGAAGCGGAAGCTGCGTTCGAAGCCGAGCCAGCCGTTGGGCAGGCGCCGCAGGCGCAGGCCGGTGCCGTGCACGCTCTGGTCGAGCCACTGCACGTCGGCGGCCTTGCAGGCATTGCGGCCGAGGATTTCGGCGCGTTCGGCGGCGGCACGCGAGGCGTTCCAGAACGCGAACACCGCCGCGCCGGCGATCATCAGCAGGATCAGGCTGGGCATGGCGCCACTGTAGCGAGGCGCCGGTAGGTGGGCAATCGGGCTGGGATTGGGGATTCGGGATTGGGGATTGGCAGGTGGGTCGGCGGCTGTTGGGGCGATCACTGCCGGGCAATGCCGCGTGGTCGCGCAACTGGTGGTGTGTTTGGGTACGCCCAGCCGAAGTGCTCCATCGCCACCATTCTCCTGCGCAACACTCGCACATGGCCTTGATTGCACGATGTGCCTACCTGCAGAAATGTTTTGGGCCAAGCTTGCGGTGGGTCGCGCGCGTTTCGGCTAGGACTGCGGTTCGGTCTTGGGCGTGTCTTTGCCGGAAGGGGTGGCGGGTTGTGGCGGAGCAGGTGCTGCGGCGGGCGCCGGTGGCGGGGCCGGCGGGTTCGGCGCGGTCGGCGGTGCTGGCGGGACGGCGGGCGTGCCCGGTGTCGCGCTGGCTGGCGTCGCGGGCGGCGGCGCGATCGGCATGGGGGCAGGCACGGTGGGCGGGGTAGGCGGCAATAGCTGCGCCTGCGGTTGCAGCTTCAGCAAGGCCGACCAGTCCTGGCGGTTGACGTCGCACAGCTCCTCGTGGCCGGGCGTGCATTCGAGGGCGGCGCCTTCGTCGTTCTGCTCCTGCGCCAGCGGCGCGTCCAGTTGCAGGCGCCCGCTGCGGTCCAGCTTGAGCTTGCGCATGGTCACCGCGTTGAACACGTTGCCGCCGATCAGGTACAGGGTCTGGTCGCCGCCGACGTTGGCCGCGACCACGATGTCGCAATGCGATTCCCACGGCAGCGGGCGGCCGCGCGCCAGCGCCTCGCGCAGGCCGGCGGCGCCGACCGGCTGCCGGCGTCCGCGCAGGAAGCACAGCAGGTCGCCGGGCGCGGGCTTTTCCTGCTGCGGGTCGGCGTAGCGGTAGGGCAGGCCGTCGGCGCCGGCCTGGTAGGCGGCGCGGATGTAGTCGATATGGCGGATCGAGGTGCGGAAGCCGGCCACGCCGGCGCGCACCATCACGTAGGACACGAACGCCGCCGACCATGGATTGTCGACGATGAAGGCGCGGCAGTCGTTCTCGCGGTAGCGCGATCCGTCCAACTGCTGGCAACTCGCGGCGCCGTCGATCTGCCCCATCGCGCCCAGCGTGCCGCTGTCGCGCCAGTACGCGGCGACGCGCTGCCAGGCTTCGATGCCGTCGTCGGCAAGGTCGGCGCGTTCGGCCTCGGTGACGCGCAGGCCGGCCAGGCGACCGTCGCGATCGATGAACGGGCGCCACCACAGCCGGTGTTCGTTGCAGGCGGTGCGCACGATCGCCACCGCCGCCGGAGTCAGGCCGAAACGCGGCGGCAGATCGCAGACTTCCGCGGCCGCGGCGCGGCCGGCGGGAAACAGGGCGGCGACACACAGCAGCGCGAACCAGGGGCGGAACATCGGCGAACTCGGCGGGGAGAGGAGCGCGCAGCGTCGCAGAGCGGCGTCGGCGGTGCCGTGAAGTGTAGGGGGTCTGTTCGGCGATGGGTCGATCGCGTGTGCCGCGTCGGCCTGGCACCCGCGCATGTGGCGCGCCGCGCCGTTTCGCGACCTGATTGGCGGGCTGCTGGCGTGATCCCGCGGCGGCTGGAGGCCTCGACGTCGGTATCGCGGCGCGCTGCGAGAGTGCGCGTCGCTGGCCGGGGAGGCGCTGCAGTGGCGGCTCCCAGGCCAGGTGCCGGTCGCTACTGCGGCGGCGTTCCGAGTTTCAGCGACAGATCCACGGCCTGCACGTGCTTGGTGAGGGCGCCGATGGAGATGCAGTCGACACCGTCCTGTGCGATCGCGCGCACCGCCTCCAGGTCGACGCCGCCGGAGACTTCCAGCGGAATCGCACGGTTGAAGGGTGCGGCCGCGGCGATCGCCACCGCATCGCGGCGCTGTTCCGCGGTGAAGTCGTCGATCAGGATGCGGTCGCAGCCGGCTTGCAGCGCTTCGCGCAACTGCTCCAGGGTTTCCACCTCGACCACCAGCGGCAGCGCCGGCCACTGCGCGCGCGCGGCGGCCACTGCCGCGGGCAGCGAGCCGGCGGCGTGGATGTGGTTTTCCTTCAGCATCACCGTGTCGTACAGACCGATGCGGTGGTTGTCGCCGCCGCCGCAGCGCACCGCGTACTTCTGCGCCAGGCGCAGGCCGGGCAGGGTCTTGCGCGTGTCCAGGATGCGCGCGCCGGTGCCGGCGACCGCGGCCACATAGGCGGCGGTGGCGGTGGCGGTGGCCGACAGGGTCTGCAGGAAGTTCAGCGAGGCGCGCTCGGCGCTGACCAGGGTGCGGCTGCGCCCGTGCAGCAAGGCCAGCACGGTGCCGGCGGCCACGCGCTGGCCTTCGGCCACCTGCCAGTCGATCCGGACCTGCGGGTCCAGCGCCTGGTGGCAGGCGTCGAACCAGGGCCGGCCGGCGATCACCGCGTCCTGCTTGCACAGCAGGTAGGCGCTGTCGGCGCGATCGGGCAACAGCGCGGCGGTGACGTCGCCGCTGCCGAGGTCCTCGGCCAGCGCGCGCGCCACATCGGCGGCGATCAGGTCCGCGGCGGGCGCCTGCGGCGGCGCCGTGTCGCGGCTCATTTAGCCGGGAAGTCGGCGAGCTGGGCGGTGCCGATGGCCTCTTCGGCCAGCAGCACCGGGATGCCGTCGTCGACGCGGAACACCTGCTTGCGGTCGCGGGTGATCAGGGCTTCGCGCAGCGGTTGCGCCTGCGCACTGCCATCGGCGCGCTGCACGCCGCCGGCGGCGATGGCGCGGTTCAACGCCTCCAGGCCGCGCGCCTCCAGCAGCGCCAGCGGTTGGCGGGTGTCGGGCGAGCACAGCAGGTCGAGCAGTTTGCGGTCCATCCGGTCTTCGTCTTGCGTGGAAGACGGCTAGAATACGTCTTTAAGGCAGGGGACGGCCATGACCTCCAAGCAAACCGCGCCGCTCGTCGGCATCGTGATGGGTTCCCGCTCCGATTGGGAGACCATGCAGCATGCGGCGCAGAAACTCGATGCGCTGGGCGTGCCCTATGAAGTGAAGGTGGTGTCGGCGCACCGCACCCCGGACGTGTTGTTCTCCTATGCCGAGCAGGCGGCCGCGCGCGGCCTGCGCGCGATCGTGGCCGGCGCCGGCGGCGCCGCGCACCTGCCGGGCATGCTCGCGGCCAAGACCGCGGTGCCGGTACTGGGCGTGCCGGTGCAGTCCAAGGCGCTCAACGGCATGGACTCGCTGCTGTCGATCGTGCAGATGCCGGCCGGCATCCCCGTTGCCACCTTCGCGATCGGCAATGCCGGCGCGGCCAACGCCGCGCTGTTCGCCGCGGCGATGCTGGCCCACGACCACGCCGGGATCGGCACCGCACTGGGCGACTTCCGCCAGCGCCAGACCGACGACGTGATGGCCAAGGACGATCCGCGCCAATGACCACCGTCGGCATCCTGGGAGCGGGGCAGTTGGCACGCATGATGGCCGTGGCCGGCGTGCCGCTGGGCCTGCGCTTCGCGCTGCTGGATCCGGCGGCCGATGCCTGTGGCGGGCAGGTGGCGCCGCTGCGGGTCGGCGGCTATGCCGACGAGACCGCGCTGGCCGCGTTCGCGGACGCGGTCGACGTGGCGACCTTCGATTTCGAGAACGTGCCTGCGGCCAGCGCCGGTTGGCTGGCCGGGCAGGTGCCGGTGTTCCCGAGCCCGGATGCGCTGGCCGTGGCGCAGGACCGCCTGGCCGAGAAGACCCTGTTCCGCGAGCTCGGCATCCCGGTGCCGGCCTTCGCTGCGATCGAGACGCGCGCCGACCTGGACGCGGCGCTGGCGCAGGTCGGCACGCCCTGCATCCTCAAGACCCGCCGGCTCGGCTACGACGGCAAGGGCCAGTTCCGCATCGCCGCTGCCGCCGATGCCGATGCGGCCTGGGACGCGTTGGGCGCGCAGGCGGCCAGCGTGGGCCTGATCGCCGAGGCGTTCGTGCCGTTCCAGCGCGAGGTCAGCGTGGTGGCGGTGCGCGGCCGCGACGGCGAGTTCCGCACCTGGCCGCTGACCGAGAACTGGCATGTGCACGGCGTGCTGTCGGCCAGCCTGGCGCCGGCGCAGGCCGATGCCGCGCTGGAGCAGGTGGCGGTGGCGCATGCGCGCGCCCTGGCCGAGCGCCTGCAGTACGTCGGCGTGTTCGCGCTGGAGCTGTTCTGTCGCGACGGCGAATTGCTGGCCAACGAGATGGCCCCGCGCGTGCACAACTCCGGCCACTGGACCATCGAAGGCGCGGAGACCTCGCAGTTCGAGAACCACCTGCGCGCGGTGCTGGGGCTGCCGCTGGGCTCCACGCGCATGCGCGGCCATGCCTGCATGCTCAACTGGATCGGCGCGATGCCCGACGCCGCACCGGTCCTGGCGCAGCCCGGCGGGCACTGGCACGACTACGGCAAGCAGCCGCGCGAAGGTCGCAAGGTCGGCCACGCCACCCTGCGCGAGGACACGCCCGAGGCGCTGGCCCAGGCGCTGCAGACCGTGGGCGCACACCTGCAGCGCGAGACCCAGGTCGCCCCGGTGATCGCCGCCCTGCGCGGCGAGCGCTGAACCAGCATCACGAAGCCCAGGCCACGCCTGGGCCAGGAACTGGCGGCCGCGGCCGCCGCTCTAGCGAATCCCCAATCCCGACTCCCCAATCCCTGCTTATCGCAGATTGGACGCCGCGAACTCCCAGTTGACCAGCTTCCAGAACGCCTGCAGATAGCGCGCGCGGTCGCCGGGATAGTCGGTGTAGTAGGCGTGTTCCCAGACGTCGCAGGCCAGCAGCGGCGTGTCGTCGCCGGTCAGCGGGGTGCCGGCGTTGGCGGTGCTGACCACGGCCAGGCTGCCGTCCGGACGCTGCACCAGCCAGATCCAGCCGGAGCCGAACAGCGCCAGCGCCATGCGCTCGAACTCGGCCTTGAACCGGGCCACGTCGCCGAAGCTCTTGGCCAAACGTTCGCCGAGCGCGCCGCCGGGTTCGCCGCCGCCGCGCGGGCGCAGGCCGCGCCAGTAGAACGCGTGGTTCCAGACCTCGGCCGCCTCCTGGAACAGGCTGCCCTGGGCGCGCCGCAGCAGGTCCGGCAGCGCCAGCTCGGCCAGGTCGCTGCCGGCCAGGCGCGCATTGAGCCGTTCCACCAGGGCGCGCTCATGGGCGTGATGCTGCTCCACCGCGGCGGCGGACAGATGCGGGGCCAGCGACGCGGCGGCGTAGGGCAGGGGAGCGAGTTCGATGGGCATGGATCCTCGGGCGGTTTCGGGTGCGTGTCGCGGTACTGCCGCGCGCAGGGCTTACACTATGCGGCTACGCGAGAGTCTAGCCGACCGCCAAGGTCGTTCTTTCGCCCCAGCAGGAGAGAACCCGCATGCAGGTGATGGAGCGCATCCAGGCCGACGTCGAACGCCATCCCATCGTGTTGTTCATGAAGGGCACGCCGCAGTACCCGATGTGCGGCTTTTCCAGCCGCGCGTTGCAGGCGCTGCTGGCCGCCGGCGCCGACCGCCTGCACACGGTCAACGTGCTCGACGAGCCGGAGATCCGGGCCAATCTGCCGCGCTATTCGAACTGGCCGACGTTCCCGCAGCTGTTCATCCATGGCGAGCTGATCGGTGGCTGCGACATCACCATGGAACTGTTCGAGTCCGGCGAACTGCAGCGCATCGTCACCGAGGCCTACCAGTCGTGACCGCGCCTGCGTCGCCGCAGGCCGGCGCGCTGGCGCAGCGGGTGATCCTGGTCAGCGGCGCCGCCGGCGGGCTCGGCAGCGCCGCGGCGTTGGCCTGTGCCCAGGCCGGGGCCACCGTGGTCCTGCTCGGGCACAAGCTGGCCCGCCTGAACCGGGTCTACGACGCGATCGCCGCGGTCGGCGCCGCGCCGCTGCTGTATCCGCTGGATCTGCTCGGCGCCACCCCGCCGGACTACGCGACCCTGGCCGAGCGCCTGCAAAGCGAGCTCGGGCGCCTGGACGGGCTGCTGCATTGCGCGGCCGACTTCGCCGGGCTGACCCCGTTCGAGCATGCCGATCCGGCCCAGTTCGCGCGCGCCCTCCACGTCAACCTGACCGCGGCGGCCTGGCTGACCCAGGCCTGCCTGCCGTTGCTGCGGCAGGCCGAAGATGCCGCGATCGTGTTCGCCGTGGACGATCCGGCGCGGGTCGGCCAGGCCTACTGGGGCGGTTACGGCGCCGCCCAGCACGGCCGCCGCGGCCTGCTGGCGAGCCTGCACGGCGAACTGGCGGCTTCGCGCGTGCGCGTGGCCGGGCTGCAGCCGGGGCCGATGCGCACCGCCTTGCGCGCCCGTGCCTACACCCATCAAGAAGACCGCGACGCGGTCGACCCGGCGCGCTACGCCGGCGCCTGCGTCGACCTGCTGTCGCCCGCCGGCGCCGCGCACCGCGGCGCGATCTGGAATCCCCTGGCATGACCATCCTGTCGGCAGCGCTGCTGCTGTTCCTGATCCTCGACCCGCTGGGCAACATCCCGGTGTTCCTCAGCGTGCTCAAGCCGCTGCCGGCGCGGCGCCAGCGCATCGTGCTGGCGCGCGAACTGCTGATCGCGCTGGGCGTGCTGATGGGCTTCCTGTGGGGCGGCAAGTACGCCCTGGAAGTGATGCACCTGCGCCAGGAATCGGTGGCCATCGCCGGTGGCATCGTGCTGTTCCTGATCGGCATCCGCATGATCTTCCCGCGCCCGGAAGGGCTGATGGGCGAGATTCCCGACGGCGAGCCGTTCATCGTGCCGCTGGCCATCCCGCTGGTGGCCGGCCCCTCCGGCATGGCCGCGGTGATGCTGATGGGCAGCAACGAGCCGACCCGGCTGGGCGAGTGGAGCCTGGCGTTGATCCTGGCCTGGCTGGGGACCTCGGCGCTGCTGTTCTCCGGCACGCTGCTGTACAAACTGCTCGGCATGCGCGTGCTGACCGCGGTCGAGCGGCTGATGGGCATGTTGCTGGTGGCCATCTCGGTGCAGATGTTCCTGGACGGGATCAGCGCCTACCTGAAGCTGCCGGTCGCTGGCTGAGCAGGCGCGGCAGTCGCCGCGCGTCTTTCCTCGCTGATGCGGCTTGCCTGTCGCCGTGCGTCAGCGTTGCGACGTACCGCGCGTCTGCGGCAGTTCGATGACATGCGCGGCGTTTTTTTGTGCCCGCGCGTGTCGAGGCGTGGCGGCACATTAAGTTCTCGTCAACGCCCTGGGCATATGCGGGCGAAATAGCGTGCTTACCCTGGCGCCTTCCGACGCGGTAGGGGGCGGTGTGCCATGGGCGCGCCGGGCCGCCTGCCGTCTCTGCCGCTCCCCGCTTGGTCCCAGAGGCGCTTGCCCGATGACGTTCCGTTCCACACCGCGTGTTTCCACACTTTCCCTTGCGCTGTTCACGGCGTTCGCGGCCCATTGCGCCTTCGCCCAGGACGCCGGCAGCGAGTCGGCGCAGCGGGTCACCGCCTCCAGCACGTCCAATACCACCGCCGCATACGAGACCAAGCGCGTGCAGCAACTGGACAAGGTCAACGTCAGCGCCGACAAGGGCAGCTACGTCCTCGGCGGCGGCAACATGACCGTGCAGACCGCCAGCAAGGCGATCTCCACGGTGACCCGCGAGGCGATCGTGCAGGCGTCCGGCGGCAGCAACTTCACCCAGATGATCGATGCGATCCCGGGCGTGGACGCCTCCACCAGCGACGTGACCGGCCTCAACAACGGCAACTACAGCCTGCGCGGTTTCGATTCCTCGGCGATCGGCATCACCGTCAACGGTGCCCCGGTGACCGACAGCGGCAGCTATTCGGTCTATGCCACCGAATACGGCGATGCCGAGAACTACAACGACATCACCGTCACCCAGGGCACGCCGAACGTGGACCAGCCGGAGATGGGCGCCACCGGCGGCCAGATCGCCTGGTCGACCATCGATCCCAGCCATGCGTTCGGGGTGGATTTCAACCAGAGCTTCGGCAGCAACGATTACCGGCGCACCTTCGTGCGGGTCAACACCGGCGATACCGGTCCGCTGCGCTCGTGGGTGTCGTATTCGACCAACAGTGCGGACAAGTGGAAGGGCAATGGCGACATGTCGGTCGGGAAGATCGACGGCAAGAGCGTGTGGGACATCAGCCCCGGCAACTCGATCAGCGCCTCGTTCCAGTACAACCGGCAGTCCAACTACTCCTACAACACCGCCAGCAAGGCGCAGTTGGCCAGCGACTACGCCTACGACTACAACGCGACCTGGGGCGGCGGCACCACCTCCGCCGACCAGTCCTACTGGAAGCTGCGGCGCAATCCGTACAAGAGCCTGTTGGCCAGCCTGGATGGCGAGTTCACCCTCGGCGACACCCTGCGTCTGTCGGTGGTGCCCTACGTGTGGTGGGGCGAGGGCGGCGGTTCCAGCGCCGCGTCGGTGTACCCGTCCACCAGCAGCAGCAACGTCTATGGCTACGCCAGCGGCGTGAGCGGCAGCCGCGACGTCGACTACACCTATTCCTACTCCGCGACGGTGCGCCCGGGCGTGGTCGCCAAGTTCTTCCAGGACATCGGCATGGACCACAACCTGGTCTACGGTCTGTGGTACGACCGCTCGCGCAAGAGCCAGAACAGCAGCATCGTCAAGACCGATCAGAGCACCGGGCAGCCGTGCGACGTCTGGGCCCAGAGCGAGGGCTGCTTCCTGACCTATGCCGACGGCCAGGTGCAGCAGAGCTACCGCACCTACACGGTGACCGACGTGCAGAAGTACTTCATCCAGGACAACTGGACCCCCGCCGACGACTGGGCGGTCAACTACGGCGTGTCCTGGATCCATGCCACGCGCAAGGGCCACAACTATCAATGGCCCGACAGCACCAAGGAGATCGGCGTGGACTTCGACAACAGCTACAGCAAGCTGCTGCCGGCGTTCGGCATCAAGTACGCGCCGGACAGCCGCACCCAGTTCTACTACGGCGTCGCCAAGACCTTCCGCGTGCCGGCCACCAACTCGATCTCGATCAACCTGTCGGCGGCGCAGGAGATTCCGCAACCGGAATCGGCCTGGACTAACGACCTGGGCTGGCGCTACTACGGCGACCGCTTCTCGCTGTCGGCGATGCTGTACCAGAGCAACTACCGCAACAAGCAGATGTCCAGCTACGACCAGACCACGGCGCTGACCACCTACATCTCGATCGGCAAGGTGCGCATGCGCGGCTTCAACGGCGAGGCCAGCTACAACATCACCGACAACCTCAAGCTGTACGGCTCCTACACCTACACCCAGGCCAGGATCCTGAGCGACAGCCTGGCGGTGGGCACGTCCAAGGGCATCTACGACTATGCGGTCGGTGGCAAGCAACTGGCCAATACGCCGAAGAACCTGGCCAATCTGCGCCTGAGCTACAGCCTCGGCGATTTCTGGGTCGCGCTGAAGGGCCGCTACTCCGGCCCGCGCTACGGCGACTACATGAACACCGAACGGGTGGGGGGCTACACCACCTTCGGCGCCGACGCCGGCTATACCTTCGCCGACTGGGGCTGGCTGAAGAAGCCGTCGATCAAGCTCAACCTGTACAACCTGACCGACAAGCAGGCCGTCACCTGGGTCAGCACCAGCCAGGTGCTGGCGGCGTCCGGCGCCAGCGACTATCCGGACGTGGCGGCCACCGGCACGCCTTACTACTCCGTGCTGGAGCCGCGTGCGTTCGCGGTGACCTTCGGCGCCTCGTTCTGAGGCACTGCCAGCCCGCACCCGGGCTGGACCAGGCAAGACGCAAACGGCCGGGGCCATCGCCTCGGCCGTTTGCGTTTGCGGGCATGCGACGTCGGGGAGCGTCGCCGGCCTGATCACGGGCGTGTGGATCCGGGGCCGGCATGCCGTCGGCCGCCCGGCGCCGGTTCGGCGGAACCCAGGGTGCCTCCTGAGGGGAATCCAGGGTGCCTCCTGAGGGCTAGGGCCAAGGGGAGCAGGGTCTGGCGCCGGGCGCGGCCGGTGGACCGGATCGCGCCGGCCTCCCGAAACTGCCTGGTCGGTGGCCGCGCAGGGCGGGCGGCATGGCACGCGGAAGCAGGGTGGGGCTGACGCCACCGCGCCACCGACGCCTGGGGAGTTGGAGTGTGGGGGGCGCTCCGGTCGCCGCGCTGCTGGCGTCGCGGCGCCACGCTCGGCCCAGCTGCCGCGCGCGGCGGCCTGGCGGGCGGCAAGCCCGTGCGCCTGTGCCAGGGCATGACCGGATGCGGTCAAAAAACTGGGATCCATGGCAAGTCATGTCCATTTGTGCCCGGTTGTCACGTTTCGGCAACAAATTGGCCCTATGGTGTTAAACTCATGTTAACCCTTGCGGGGAATCGGCAAGGGTGACCAGCCCCCATCCCGCGGCCGTGCGCCCGAACTCGCGCGGCACTGCCATGCGCATTTCGTCAAACTCCATCGAGGCTATTGCAATGATTCAACCCCGTCTGCGGATGTCCAAGCTCACTCTGGGCCTCGTTGCGGCGCTGGCCGCGGCGCCGGTGTTCGCCCAGAGCACCTCCGCCGGTGTCGGCGGCGTGGTGACCCATGGCGGCCAGCCGGTCGCCGGCGCCGAGGTGACCATCACCCACGTCGAGTCGGGCACGGTCAGCCGCGCCACCACCGATGCCGCCGGTCGCTACAACGCGCGCGGCCTGCGCGTCGGCGGCCCGTACAGCATCACCATCACCAAGTCGGGCGACGGCACCAAGACCGAAGACGGCGTGTACCTGAGCGTCAACCAGAACGCCACCATCAATGCCGACCTGACCGGCGACATGGCCGCGCCGACCACCCTGGAGACGGTCAATGCCGTCGCCGTGGCCACCGGCTCGGAAGTGTTCAGCGCCACCAAGACTGGCTCGGGCACCAACATCGGTCGCGAGCAGATCGAAGCGCTGCCGTCGATCAACGGCAACATCCAGGACTACATGCGCCTGGATCCGCGCGTGGCCTTCGTCGATCGCGCCTCGGGCACGATCAGCGCCGGCGGCCTGAATCCGCGCTACAACTCGATCAACATCGACGGCGTCTCGGCCAGCGACACCTTCGGCCTGGAAGGCAACAACATGACCACCCGGCGTCAGCCGGTGTCGATGGAAGCCATCGAAGCCATCGACGTCAACCTGTCCAACTACGACGTCAGCATCGCCAGCGCCGCCGGCGCCACCGTCAATGCGGTGACCAAGTCGGGCACCAACGAGTTCCACGGCTCGGTGTACGGCAGCTATCGCGATGGCGACTGGTTCGGCGACAACCCGGACGGCACCAAGTTCAACGGCTTCACCAAGGAGAAGACCTACGGCGCGACCTTCGGCGGCCCGATCGTCAAGGACAAGCTGTTCTTCTTTGCCAACTACGAGAAGTTCCAGCAGGATGCGCCGGGTGTCGACCTCGGCAGCACCGCGCTGGGCAAGGCCAACGCCAAGTATGGCATGGCCGACGTGACCCGCGCCCAGCAGATCGCTAAGAACTACGGCTTCGATGCCGGCGGCCTGGACAGCGACGGCAACACCGACCTGAAGGAATACGCCCTCAAGCTCGACTGGAACATCAGCGACAACCACCGCGCCAGCTTGCGCTACAGCAAGCTCGACCAGAGCAAGCTGCGCATCAACGGCGCCGGCAGCTCCAGCCAGGCCTCGCTGAGCTCGTACTGGTACCAGCACGAGAAGTCGGTCGAGAGCTATGTCGGCCAGCTGTTCAGCGACTGGTCCGAGAACTTCTCCACCGAGTTCAAGGTGTCCTACCGCGACTACTCCGCGATCCGCGTGGTGCCGACCAATGCGCCGAGCATCGCCGTGTACTTCGACGGCTCGGTCGCCAACCCGACCGGCGACGTGCTGTTCCTGGGCACCGAGACCAACTCGCAGGGCAACATCCTCACCACCAAGACCTGGAACTACTACGGTGCGGGCACCCTGACCCTGGACAACCACAACCTGAAGTTCGGCGTCGACTACAGCACCAACGACATCTACAACCTGTACGGCCGCAACAGTTGGGGCGTGTACACCTTCTTCGGCCTCGACAACTTCGCCAGCGGCCGCTGGAGCTCGTACCAGCTCAACCAGGAGCGTAGCCCGGGCTCGATCGCGGCCGACTACAAGAACAGCAACCTCGGCCTGTTCGTGCAGGACACCTGGTACGTCAACAACAACCTGACCCTGACCCTGGGCCTGCGTGGCGACCGTCCGCAGGTGAGCCCGGATCCGACCTACAACGCCGCGGCGCAGGCCTACTTCGGCTACGACAACAGCAAGATCTTCAAGAGCGACTTCCTGGTCCAGCCGCGCTTCGGCTTCAACTACACTTTCGACACCGACCGTCCGACCCAGCTGCGCGGTGGCGTCGGCCTGTTCCAGGGCGATGCGCCGCAGGTGTGGATCGGCAACAGCTACTCCAACACCGGCTTCAACTACAACGCCTACAGCTTCACCGCCTACAACCCGGCCCTGCCGTTCAGCGCCAACAAGGACACCCAGCCGATTCCGACCACGCCGGGTTCGGCGACCCAGGGCGTGAGCTTCGTCGGCAACGACTTCAAGCTGCCGTCGCTGTACAAGGCCAACCTCGCCCTGGATCACGAACTGCCGTGGTACGGCATCGTCGCCTCGGCCGAGTTGCTGGTGACCAAGGTCAAGGATGGCCTGTACTACAAGAGCCTGAACATCGGTCGCGTCAACAGCCCGGGCCAGGATCCGAGCCCGGCCTACTATGGTCCGGACGGCCGCGCGCTGTACTGGAACCCGGCGCGTACCGGCCGCCCGTGGGCGACCAGCGACAACCGCTACAACCGCAACAGCGCGTACAGCGACGTCTACCTGATCGACAACACCGACAAGGGCAAGACCCAGCAGTTCACCGTGTCGCTGTCCAAGCCGTTCAGCGAAGGCGGCGACTGGTCCTGGACCCTGGGCTACACCTATACCCACGCCACCGAAGTCGGCCCGCTGACCAGCTCCACCGCCAGCTCGGGCTGGGGCTACCAGTACGCCTTCGACGCCAACTCGGAAACCGAGAACCGGTCGCGCTATGAGATCAAGGACCGGATCTCCGGCTCGCTTGACTGGAAGCACATGTTCTTCGGCGACTACGAGACCCGCGTAGGCCTGGTCTACGAAGGCCGCAGCGGCCGTCCGTACAGCTACGTGTTCAACGGCGACGCCAACGGCGACGGCCGCAGCACCAACGACCTGTTCTACGTGCCGAAGGGCCCGGGCGACGTGCTGTTCGGCACGCTGAGCAGCACCGGTGCGTTCACCGCCAACCCGGCGCTGCAGCAGCAGTTCTTCGACTGGCTGGCCAAGAACCCGCAGCTGGCCAAGTACGCCGGCAGCTACGCCCCGGCCAACGGCTTCCGTTCCGGCTGGATCAACACCTTCGACGTGCGCATCACCCAGCAGCTGCCGGGCTTCTACAAGGGTCACAAGTCCGAGATCTGGCTGGATATCCAGAACGTGGGCAACCTGCTGAACAAGAAGTGGGGCCGGATCGAAGACTACGGCTTCTACGCCGATGCCCGCGTCGCCAACCTGCAGGGCATCTACCAGGGCAAGTACGTGTACAACACCCTGTACACCGACCAGCCGACGGCCGCCAATGCCGACGCCGACGGCTTCAACATCGGTGTGTCGCAGTGGTCCATGCAGCTGGGCTTCCGCTATCAGTTCTGATCGCGGCGCAAGCTGAAGCGTTGGAAGCGGCCGGGGCGACCCGGCCGTTTTCTTTTTGCGGGGGCTGACGTTAAAGTCGCCGGCTGACGACACCGACAAGACATTCGATATGACGACCAGCAATACGGCGGCGCGCGCGCTGCCGGTAGTGGATGCGCGGATCTACCCGCGCGGCGGCCTGGACATCCTCTCGCGCGTGGAAGTGGCGCGCCTGCGCGATGCGTCCAGCGGCGGCCTGCACGAGCTGCTGCGGCGCTGCGCGCTGGCGGTGCTGACCAGCGGCAGTGCCTCGGACGATCCGCGCGCGGCGCGCGACCTGTATCCCGACTTCGACATCCAGGTGGTGCAGCGCGACCGCGGCGTGCGCATCGATCTGCTCAATGCGCCGGCGATGGCCTTCGTCGACGGCGAGATCATCAACGGCGTGGCCGAACTGCTGTTCGCCGTGGTCCGCGACCTGGCCTACATGGCCATCGAGCTCGGCCCCGAGTCGACCACCGACCTGCAGTCCAGCGAAGGCATCACCAACGCCGTGTTCGGCCAGTTGCGCAACGCGCGCATTCTGCAGCCGAACGATCCGAAACTGGTGGTGTGCTGGGGCGGCCATTCGATCTCGCGCGACGAATACCTGTACACCAAGCAGGTCGGCTACGAGCTGGGCCTGCGCGGGCTGGACATCTGCACCGGCTGCGGTCCGGGCGCGATGAAGGGCCCGATGAAGGGCGCCACCATCGCCCACGCCAAGCAGCGCAAGCACGACAACCGCTACATCGGCGTGACCGAGCCGGGCATCATCGCCGCCGAGTCGCCGAACCCGATCGTCAACCACCTGGTGATCATGCCGGACATCGAGAAGCGCCTGGAGGCCTTCGTCCGCATCGGCCACGGCATCATCGTGTTCCCGGGCGGCGTCGGCACGGCCGAGGAGATCCTGTACCTGCTCGGCATCCTGCTGCGCGAGGAGAACCGCGCGCTGCCGTTCCCGCTGATCCTCACCGGCCCGACCATCGCCGCGCCGTACTTCGAGCAGATCGACCGTTTCCTGCGCCTGACCCTGGGCGAGGTGGCGACCTCGCGCTACGAGATCGTGGTCGGCGACCCGGTGGCGGTGGCGCGCAAGATGGCCGCCGGCATCCAGCAGGTGCGCGCGCACCGCAAGGAGCAGAAGGACGCGTTCTACTTCAACTGGTCGGTGGACATCCCGCTGGAATACCAGCGTCCGTTCGAGCCGACCCACGAGGCGATGGCCGCGCTGGATCTGCATCATGGCCGCCCGCCGCATGCGTTGGCCGCCGACCTGCGCCGCGCCTTCTCCGGCATCGTCGCCGGCAACGTCAAGGAAGACGGCATGCGCCGCATCGAGCAGCACGGCCCGTTCGAGATCCATGGCGATGCGGACATGATGCAGGCCCTGGACGAACTGCTGCGCGCCTTCGTCGAGCAGCGCCGCATGAAGATTTCCGGCGAGTACCGGCCCTGCTACCGGGTCATGGCCTGAGCCCGATCCGGATCGTCGCGACGAACCAGGCGCCATCGCTATCGGTCTGCAGCGAGGCGCCTTCCAGGTTTTCCAGGCGCGTACGCAGCGCCGACAGCCCCACGCGGTGACCGCGGCCGATGTGCGGCGACAGACCCGTCCCCGGGACCGCGTTGCGCACCCGGATCTCCAGGGCGCCGGCGCGCGCGCCGATGGCGATGCCGATCTCGCCGCCCTCGGTGCTGCATTCGATGCCGTGGTGGACCGCGTTTTCCAGCAGCGGCTGCAGCGACAGCCGCGGAATCCGCACCGGTACCGGTGTTTCGGGCATGTCCCAGTGCACGCGCAGGCGCGGCCCGAAGCGGATCGCCTCGATGTCCAGGTAACGTCGTGCCAGGTCGATCTCGTCCTGCAGGTCGACCAAATCCGGCGCCGCCAATGCGGCGCGGAACAGGTCCGACAGGTCCATCAGCAGCTGTTCCACCTGCTGCGGTTGCCGGTGCACCAGCATCACCGCGGTGTTGAGCGTGTTGAACAGGAAATGCGGCTGCACGCGCGCGGTCAGCGCGTCGATCTCGGCCTGCTTGGCGCGCTCGACCAGTTGCTTGATGCGCACATGGTTGTGCAGCGCGGCCATGCCGAGCAGGCCGATCAGCAAGGCGATGCCGGACAGCTGCAGCGACAGCGCCAGCCACGCACGGCTGGAGAGCTGCCAGTAGTCCCCGAAGGCATAGAGGATCACGCCGCTGATCAGCCAGGTCAGCGCCTGCATCAGGCCCAGGGTGGCCACGGTGATGGACAGGAAGCCGCGTCCGGCCAGTGCCCGGCGCAGCAGCAACAGGCTGGCCAGGGTCAGCAGTGCGACCCACTGGATGCCCAGCGACGCCAGGCCGAAGTAGACCCAGCGGCTCCCGGCCATGCCCGCGCCCGGGACCGGGGTCAGGGCCAGGATGGCGGCGATGCACTCGCCGGCCATCACGATCCAGATCAGGGTCGAGGGTTGCTTGAGGACCTGCAACTGGTCGTTGGAGTAGGCGGAGGCAGGCATCGGGGCGGAAGGCGGGTGGGGCAGGGCCGAGGTGCATCATGCCGGCTGGGCGCGCGCCGCGCACGGTCCGTCCACGCCTCCATATCCGCCATCCGTCGGCAATGGCTGGCGCGGGGGCAGTCCGGCCGCTAGCGTGGCGATCGGGAGAATCTGGGGAAGACGATGGCGGTTCCTTGCGTGCGTGGCCCGGCCGAGCGGATGCAGCGTGGTTTCACGCTGGTGGAATTGATGGTCACGATCGCTGTGCTGGCCATCATCATGGCGCTCGCGGTGCCCAGCTTCACCGGCCTGATCCGTGGCAGCCGCCTGACCGGTGCAGCCAACGAACTGGTCGCTTCGGTTCAGTTGGCGCGTTCTGAAGCAGTGCGCCTGAACGGCGGCGTCAGCCTGTGCCGCAGCGACGACGGTGCGACCTGCGCCAGCGGCGGCAACTGGACGCGCTATCTGACCGTCACCCGCGACGGCACCGTGCTGCGCACCACCACGCTGCGGACCGGCCTGGTCGTCACCAGCAACACCCTGGACGCCATGGGCGACAAACTGACCTTCGGCGCCGACGGCATCGCGCGCAACAGCAGCGGCACCCCTGTGACGGGGGGCATCGTGGTCTGCATGGCGGTCACCAATCCATCCGACAACGTCCGCAAGGTCAACCTGATGGGCGGCAGCCGCACCCAGGTCACATCGACGTCCGACGGCGGCAGCTGCACCACCACCGGCTAGGCCGGTTCCGGCAAACGGAGACAGCATGAAGCGGTTCGACAGTGGCAGACACATGGCAGGCATCACCCTGATCGAGGTCATGATCTCGGTGCTGATCCTGGGGGTGGGCATGCTCGGGGTGGCGGCGATGCAGACCACCGCGCTGCGCAACAACCAGAGCGCGCTGCAGCGCAGCCAGATCGTCATGCAGACCTATACGATCCTCGATGCGATGCGTGCCAACCGCAACGCAGCGATGCTGGGGGCCTACAACACCACCGGCATGCTGTGCACGGCGCCGGCGGCGGGCGACCTGGTCGCGACCGACAAGGCGATGTGGCTCACCGGCCTGAAGAATGCGATCGGCGGCGACCCGGCTTCGACCTGCGGCTCCATCGCATGCAACGACGGCAGTTGCACCATCGTTGTGCAATGGGACGACAGCCGCGGACTGAACGTCGGCGCGAACGGCAACATCAGCGGCAGCACGACCCAGACCCTGAGCACGACGGCCCAGCTGTGAACACATCCATCACGCTTGCGCCGCCCCGGCGCCAATCCGGCTTCAACCTGATCGAGCTGATGATCTCGATGCTGCTCGGCCTGCTCGTGGTCGGCGCGGCGATCGGAATCTTCCTGTCCAACCGCCAGACCTATACGGCGACCGAAGGCTTGAGCCGGATCCAGGAAGCGGCCCGGACCGGCTTCGAGATGATGGCCCAGGATATCCGCGAGGCCGGCGGCAACCCCTGCGATTCCGGACTGCCGGTCGCGAACGTGCTGAACAATCCCACCGCGACCTGGTGGACGAACTGGGCGCTGCCGCTGACCGGCTACGAGAACAGCAATCCGTCCAACCTCACCGTCACCGCGGGTACCGACGCGATCCAGATCCTTTCCGCCGGTACCGGCGGCGCGACCGTGACGGCGCACAATGCCGCGACCCAGACCCTGACGCTCAATGCCGCCGCCCCCGACCTGCACAGCAACGCGATCATGCTGCTGTGCGACCGCCAGCAACTGGCGGTGCTGCAGATGAGCAGCGTGTCCGGTACCAGCGCCAGCTATTCGAGCGGTGGCCTCAATGCCTGCAACCGGCTTGGGCGCCTGCCCGGCGTGTGCGTCGCCGGCTCGAACAACTACACCTACGAGATCAACTCCATCCTGACCGAGGTGCGGGCGGTACGCTGGTACATCGCGCCCAGCAGTGGCGGAACGGGCACGTCGCTGTATCAGCAGGTCATCGCGCCGGGCGGGACGAGTCAATCGAACGAAATCGCCGATGGCGTCACCGGCCTGCAGTTCAAGTACCTGTCCACCGGCGGCACCGCCTATGTCGATGCCAACGCCGTAGCCAACTGGGCCAATGTGATCGCGGTGCAGGTCAGCATGACCGTCAGCTCCACGGCCGCGGCCGGCGCGGGCAAGCCGCCGGTGACGCGGACCTTCAGCACGATCGTGAGCATCAGGAACCGGAACCCGTGAACACGTCTCCGTCGCCCCGCCGGCAAGCCGGCATCTCGCTCATCGTCGTCCTGCTGCTGTTGCTGGTGATGACCCTGCTGGGTCTGGCCGTGCTGCGCGGGACGCTGCTGCAGGAGCGCATGTCCTCCAACATGTACGACCGCAGCCTGGGCTTCCAGGCAGCCGAAGGCGCCTTGCGCGATGCGGAGAAGGTCATCCAGAACGCCGCCGCGGGCGGCAACACGGTTGGCTTCAACTGTTCGTCGGGCCTCATCGTCTGTCCGGCTGTGCCCAGCAACACCTATACCGGCAATGCGTCGTCCGGCTGTGCGCTCGGCACCCAGGAATGCTGGGTGAACGGAACCGTGACGCCGACCGGCCAGGCAGTGCCTGCGCAGTACTACATCCAGTATCTCGGCCAGCGCACCAGTGAGGATCAACTGGGCCTGGGCTCGAGCATCAATCAGAACCAGTACGGCGGTACCGGCGGCACGTCCCTGGAAAAATACTACCGGGTCATCGCGCGCAGCGGCGATCCATCCGCGACCAATGGCCGCGCCATCGTCGTGCTGCAGACCAACGTGACCGTCAAGTAAGGAGCCCTCTATGACCAGTCGAGCGAAGAAGACGACGTACCGGGATTGGCTCCTTGCGGTGGTGGCCGGCCTGTTCATCGGCACCATCGGCGGTGCCGGCGCGGATGTGGATGTCTCGCAATCGCCGCTGTACGTCGGCAGCGATGTGCCGGGCAACCTGGCCTTCGTGCCCTCGGTTGAATTCCCCACGGTGATCAGCAAGGCGAACCTGTCCGATACCTATTCGGCGTCGAGCAAGTTCGTCGGCTATTTCGATTCCAAGAAGTGCTACAAATATAACTATAGTGATAATGAGGCTGGGCGTTACTTCTATCCTGTCAGTGTGCTTGGTACTAACCCGACTGATTATACGTGTAGTGGCAACGGAGTTTGGGCGGGTAATTTTCTCAATTGGGCGGCTACTCAAACCATCGATCCTTTCCGCTCTGCCTTGACTGGCGGTTATCGCGTCACTGATACGACGACTGACACCATTCTGGAGAAAGCGATTGCTGATCGCGACAGCACCGGTAATTTTCCGCGTCGCTCCATGAATAACGCCACTTTGATTGCAGGGGGGACGCCTGCAAGTTGGCAGAACTTCAATATGCGGATCGACGGTCTCGGCAATCAAATGAACTTTAGTGGTAGTTCGCTTGGTGATCCCACCAAGGCGGTTCCCTATGATCCCAGCAAGCATCGCCTGGATGGAAGTCTCCTGAACCCTGATGGCTCGCCATGCGTTATTCGTGTGTTGTGCGTCAGCGACTCATCGTTGACGTTCACAGTCTCGGTGCGGGTGAGGGTTTGCGACAAGTCCTTTCTGGAAGATAACTGTGTCGGTTATCCGAGTGGCTACTATAAGCCTGAGGGACTGATTCAGCAGTATGCGAAACGCATTCGCTACAGTGTGTTCAGTTACAAGAATGACGATAATCCCTCGGTGGATAGCGGTATTTTGCGCGCCAATCAGAAGTTTGTGGGCCCTCTGACTTACAATCCGGAGGAGGGGCCGCTGACTAACGCGGCTCGCGAGTGGGATCCCGCGACAGGTGTCATTTATCAGAATCCCGATGCGGCCGACGCTACTGCAACGAATGCAGCAATTGGATCTGGGTATTCTGTTAAGGATAGTGGGGTCATTAACTATCTCAACAAGTTTGGCCAGTTGAAGACAGGGAAAAATGTCAAGTCGTACGACGATGTCAGCGAGTTGTATTACGCGGCGATTCGTTACTTCAAGCATCAGGGAAATATCGCAGCGTATTCGGCGCTGACCGCCAGTAGTGCGCAGGGGAGATACCAGCAATCCGATGGCTTCCCGGTGATCACGAATTGGAAGGATCCGATTGCATATCGCTGCCAAGTGAATGTAATCCTTGGTATTGGCGATACCAATACGCATTATGATAAGAACTTGCCTGGAAACACCAGTTCAACGGGCGAGCCTGCCAAGCCCGCGGAAGTGGTGAGTGATAAATCTGTAGATGTAGTCTCGCGAATGGCGCAGATTTGGCGAAAAGAGGGGTTGAGTGAATCCGCCGCTGCGACAAAAGCGGTCGCGGATTCTTTCAATTCCGGAGGAAACAATAACTCGGGCTACATCGCAGCACTTGCCTATGACGCGCATACCAAGGATCTTCGGCCTGATGCCGCTCAAGACGGCTTGCCTGGTATGCAGACTCTGTCCACGCACTGGGTCGATGTCGTGGAGTACGGCAATTACAAGACTTCGAGTACAAATCAGTACTGGTTGACGGCCAAGTATGGTGGTTTCCGTGTGCCGGCGGGGTACAACCCGGATACGGATTTTAGTGCCTTGGCGGATTCCACTTGGTGGAATGGAACCTCCTATGTCAACAATCAAGCTGGTTATAAGCAGCCAGATAACTACTACATCGCAGCGGACGCGGAGCGAATGGTGGCCAGCCTGCGCCAGGCGTTCGAGCGCATCTTGGAGGAGATGAAGGGATCTGCGGCGTCGCTGGCCAGCAACACGACCAAGCTCGAGGCCGGGGCGCGGACCTACCAGTCGGTGTTCTACAGCGGAAGCTGGCGTGGCGATGTGGTGGCGTACGACGTCGATCAGACCACCGGCGCACTGACGCAGGCGTGGAGTGCGAACGGGCAGTTCCCGGTCTGGAGCAACCGCACGATCAAGTTCGTCAACTCGGGCGGGACGCTGGACAATTTTGCATACGGCAAGCTCGCCGGGACGCCGCTATCGTCTGCCACGCAGAACCAGATCAACTACCTGCGCGGCGATCGTTCGCAGGAAAAGGCCAACGGCGGTACGCTGCGCACCCGCACCGGCATCATGGGCGACATCGTCAATTCGCAGCCTGTGTACGTCGGTTCGCCGAATGCGCGCCTCTATACGACGGCGACGTTCACCGGTGCAAGCGCCTATGCCACCTTTGCGGCGAGCAACGCGCAGCGTGCACCGATGCTGTACGTCGGTGCCAACGATGGCATGCTGCATGCGTTCGACGCGACGACGGGTGCGGAAAAATTCGCCTTCGTGCCGAAGGCGGCGATGACCGGCTTGCTCGACTACACCGATCCCAACTATCAGCACCGCTATTACGTGGACGGCGAACTTACCGTCTCGGATGTCTACATCGGTGGCAGCTGGCGGTCCGTCTTGGTCGGAACGATGGGGCGTGGTGGCTCGGGCATGTTCGCGCTCGATGTCACCGACCCCAATAACATCTCATTGCTGTGGGACAAGACTTCTGCGGATATCACGCAACTGGGCAACAATCTCGGCAAACCGATCATCGGGCAACTCGCCGACGGTCAGTGGTACGCGATGCTCGGCAATGGTCCCAACAGCACCAGTGATTCTGCCTACCTCATCCTGGTCAATATCTCTGGTGGAGCCGCCACGCAGATTGCCGCAGGAACCGGCAGCAATAACGGCTTGTCGGGCGTGCTGGCTTGGTCATCTAACAACAATTTCATCGTCGACCGCCTGTATGCCGGCGACCTCGCAGGCAATCTGTGGGCGTTCGACATGTCCGGTACACGCGGCACCGCGCGCAGGCTGTTCTCCGCCAGCTATGCATCCAAGGCGCAGCCGGTCACCGCGGCGCCCACGGCGGCGAAAGACCCGTCGACAGGCTTGACCTGGGTGTTCTTCGGAACCGGCAAATACCTGTCCAGCGGCGATCTGGGCAACAAGGACGTGCAGAGCTGGTACGGCCTGATCGATCGCGGCAGCACCATTCCCTCGACGCGCGCCACGCTGGGCAAGGTCAATATCCTGCAGGAGGGGACGGTCAACGGGTACGCGGTCCGGGTCATCGACGACAAGCCGAGCGCGGGACAGGACGGGTGGTACATGGACCTGGTCTCGCCGCCCGGGACGACGCCGCAGGGCGAGCGCATGGTGGTCTCCAACTTCTTCCAGGGTACTGCGCTGATCGGCACCACGCGCATTCCGGATTCGGGCGATGTCTGCAGCCCAAGCGGCAAGGGCTTCGTGATGGCGATCAATCCATTCACCGGCGGGCGGCTGGCGCAGTCCTTCTTCGACCTGGACGGTAGCGGCGGCTCGAGTACCGGCGATACACTCAATGGCACTCCCGTCTCTGGCATCGGCTTGAACAGCAGCCCCAATAGCCCGATCTTCATCGGCAACCAGATGCAGATCGCATTGGACAACGCGAGTACGACCACGCTCGGTACCAACAGCAGCGCGCTGAGCATGAAGCGCGTGTCCTGGCGCGAACTCCTGAGGAACAATTGATGCGATCCCTGTCTTTCCCGGCCCGCCGGCAGCGCGGTTTCACCCTCATCGAGCTGATGATCGTGGTGGCGATAGTGGGTGTTCTCGCCGGCATCGCATTTGCCAGCTATCAGTCCTATGTCGTCAAGTCGCGTCGCTCCGCCGCCTCCGTGTGCCTCCAGCAAGGTGCCCAGCTGATCGAGCGTTACTACACGGCCAACATGACCTATGTGGGCGTGAACAAGCCGCAATGCGCAACCGATGCCGTGCAGTTCTACACCGTCGACTTCACCGGAACTCCCACTGCCAACGCGTTCAAGTTGACTGCGACGCCTACCGGCCCCCAATTGGCCAAGGACACCCAGTGCGGCGCGCTCAGCATCGACCAGAAGGGCGCGCGCACCACATCCACCGGCGCAGGCGAGGGCACGTGCTGGTGAGGTCGGGGGAGTAGGGCGCAGCGACAGTCGGAAAAGCGCGCTCCTCACCCCTTGCGATTGTCATGGGGGCTCTATACAATGCGCCTCCCCGCCCGAATAGCTCAGCCGGTTAGAGCACTTGACTGTTAATCAGGGGGTCGTTGGTTCGAGTCCAACTTCGGGCGCCAAATCCGCAAAGGCCGCGAGCAATCGCGGCCTTTGCTTTTGCGCGTCAGTCCGGTGCCCGGCAGGGCATCGGTTCGGTCGCTTTTCGCGTGCGGATGCGTCCGGTGTTGTTCACCACCACCGCTGCACGTAGCCGGCCGCGCTCGCAGATGTTGACGGTCAGATTGCTGCCGGCGCTGCGTCCATCGGGCAGGAAGCGGATCGAGGGGCGGCCTTGGTTGGAGCGCAGTACCAGTTCGCCGGCGCCCGGCGCGCTGCCTTCGCTGAGGATGCTGTCCGGCGCGATCGGCTGGCCTTGCCGGTCCGGGTCGCGGAACACCAGCCAGCCCTGGCTCCAGTCGCTGTCGCCGCGGCAACTGCCGTCCCCGTTGGACGGGCAGGCGCTGACCGGGACGCCGGAGCTGATGGCGCTGCTGCGCGCCAGGGCGAAGTGCGCGCTCAACTGGTGGGTCGCCGCCGTCAGGCGTTGGCTCGCCAGCAGCTCGCGGAACGCCGGCAGGCCGATGCCGGCGACCAGGCAGAGCACCGCCATCACGATCATGGCCTCGAGCAATGTGTAGCCTTTGATTGCAGCGTTCCGCATGTCCGTCGTCTCCCGGTGCGAGGTCGCCAGTCTCGCGGCGGGACGGCGGGGCTTGAATGAGGGGGTTGTGCGTTCCCATGTAGGAAATCTCCCCGGCGCGGGGTCAGCCCCGTTCCCCACCTTGAGGCTTGTGCATGTCCGACCGTTTCCAACTCGTATCGCCGTATTCGCCGGCCGGCGACCAGCCGCAGGCGATCGAGAAGCTGGTGGCCGGTTTCGAGGCCGGACTGGCCAAGCAGACCCTGCTCGGCGTGACCGGGTCGGGCAAGACCTACACCATCGCCAACGTGGTCCAGGCGATCCAGAAGCCGACCCTGGTCATGGCGCCGAACAAGACCCTGGCGGCGCAGCTGTACGGCGAGTTCAAGGCGTTTTTCCCCAACAACGCGGTCGAGTACTTCGTCAGCTACTACGACTACTACCAGCCCGAGGCCTACGTGCCGTCTTCGGACACCTTCATCGAGAAGGACAGTTCGATCAACGAGCACATCGAGCAGATGCGCCTGGCCGCGACCAAGACCCTGCTGTCGCGGCGCGATGCGCTGGTGGTGGCCACGGTCTCTGCGATCTACGGCCTGGGCGCGCCGGAGGACTACCTGTCGCTGCGGCTGATCCTGTCGATCGGCGAGCATGTCGAGCAGCGCCAGCTGATCCGCCACCTGACCGATCTGCAGTACACCCGTAACGAGTACGAGCTGCACCGCGGCAGCTTCCGCGTGCGCGGCGAGGTGATCGACGTGTTCCCGGCCGAATCCGACAGCGAGGCGCTGCGCATCGAGCTGTTCGATGGCGACGTGGAGCAACTGACCCTGTTCGATCCGCTGACCGGCGAGACCCTGCGCAAGCTGCAGCGCTACACCGTCTACCCCAAGACCCACTACGCCACCACCCGCGAACGCACCCTCAGCGCGGTAGACACGATCAAGCTGGAGCTGAAGGACCGGCTCGAGCAACTGTACGCGCAGAACAAGCTGGTCGAGGCGCAGCGGCTGGCGCAGCGCACTCAGTTCGACCTGGAGATGATGGCCGAGGTCGGCTTCTGCAACGGCATCGAGAACTACTCGCGGCATCTCACCGGCAAGGCACCGGGCGAGCCGCCGCCGACCCTGTTCGACTACCTGCCGCCGGATGCATTGCTGGTGGTGGACGAATCGCACGTCACCGTGCCGCAGATCGGCGCGATGTACAAAGGCGACCGCTCGCGCAAGGAGACCCTGGTGGAATTCGGCTTCCGCCTGCCGTCGGCGCTGGACAACCGGCCGCTGCGCTTCGAGGAATGGGAGGCGCGCTCGCCGCGCAGCATCTACGTCTCGGCCACGCCCGGCCCCTACGAGTTGCGCGAGTCGGCCGGCGAGATCACCGAACTGGTGGTGCGCCCGACCGGCCTGATCGACCCGGAAGTGGAGATCCGCCCGGTCGCGACCCAGGTCGACGACCTGCTGTCGGAGATCAACCTGCGTGTGGCCGACGGCGACCGCGTCCTGGTCACCACGCTAACCAAGCGCATGGCCGAAAACCTCACCGAATACCTCGGCGAGCATGGGGTGAAGGTGCGCTACCTGCACTCGGACATCGACACGGTCGAGCGCGTTGAGATCATCCGTGACCTGCGCCTGGGCAAGTTCGACGTCCTGGTCGGCATCAACCTGCTGCGCGAAGGCCTGGATATGCCGGAGGTCTCGCTGGTCGCGATCCTCGACGCCGACAAGGAGGGCTTCCTGCGCTCCACCGGCTCGCTGATCCAGACCATCGGTCGTGCCGCGCGCAACCTGCGCGGCAAGGCCATCCTCTATGCGGACAAGATGACGCGTTCGATGCAGGCCGCGATCGACGAGACCGGGCGCCGCCGCGAGAAGCAGGTGGAGTACAACCTGGAGCATGGGATCGTCCCGAAGTCGGTGGCGCGTCCGATCGTGGACATCCTGGAGGGCGCGCGCGACGACGTGGCCGAGGCCAAGTCGGGCAAGGGCAAAGGCAAGGGCAAGGCGCGTCGGGTCGCGGAGGAGCCGGCCGACTACCGGGCGCTGGCGCCGGCGGAGATCGCCGCGCGGCTCAAGGCCCTAGAGCAGGAGATGTACCAGCACGCCCGCGACCTGGAGTTCGAGGACGCGGCGCGGGTTCGCGACCAGATCAAGAAGCTGCGCGACGCCAGCCTGGTGGGCTAGGCGGGCCGCAGCGGCACCCGATCGGATGATGGGTATTGTTCTTGTCCGCCAGGTGGGCTAAGATTCGCGCCCCTGCAGCGGTGCGCCGCGGCAGAGAAGGGCGGTTAGCTCAGCGGTAGAGCACTACCTTGACATGGTAGGGGTCACAGGTTCGAACCCTGTACCGCCCACCACGACGCGAGATGCGAGCGTGGAAACGACAAAGCCGGCGCAAGCCGGCTTTTTTGCGCCTGCGCGATGGCCATCGGCCAGCTCGGCAGCAGAGCGCTGGCCGCGCGGCCAGGCTTGCTTTAGCATCCGAGCGGACGATCAGGCGAGGAGGCCAGGCGCATGGTGGAATACCATCATACGGTGCAAGTCAAAGGACGCTACCAGCTCGTGGCGTTGACCCGGGAGCCGGAATACAGCCCGGCCAACGTGGTCGGCTATGCGGTCACCACCGACGGCGGCGCCCGCATGGATCCGCACGACATGTCCTGGGACGAGGCACGGATCTTCCTGGACAGCCTGGTCGAGCGCGATCGGGACGCGGTCAGTGCGGAAAAGAAGCCTTCGCGGAACAGGCCGAGCACGCGGCAGCGCCGCTGAAACGCAATACCCATCCGAGGCCGTGGCGCCGCCCGCACGGCTGGCGGGCAAGGCGAGCCGCAGCCATGGGGGCGCCTGGTGCCATCGTGGTCATGGGCTGCCTGGCGACGCCGCCCTTGAACGATGAGCTGTTCCGGCCGAGCCTGCGCCAGGCACTCCCGCCCGCCTCGCAGACTGTCGACACGGGGCGTCTCAAAATGCGGAACTCGCTCTAGAATATTTGCCAGGATGGATCAGGGAGGATAGGGCTTGTCGAATCGTAAACTCGTTGCGGCGGCGCTCGTCGTCGTGCTCACGGCCGTCTGCGGCTATTTCCTGTCCGGCTACCTGGTCCTGTTGCTGTTGAAGCTGGACACGCGGATGTTCGGGCCTGGCACCTACTACCAGTACGTCCACGCCATCGGCTTGCCGGAGGTGGCTCCCTACGTCGGCAAGATCAAATGGGCCGGCTACCTCGGCTTCGGCTTGCCCGGCCTGGTGGCCCTGCTGATCCTGGTGCTGATGTTCAAGCCGGCCAAGCGCAGCCTGCACGGCGACGCACGCTTTGCCGGTGCGGCTGACCTGTCCAAGCACGGGCTGTTCAAGACCAGCGGCGACGGCATCGTGGTGGGCAAGTTCCGCGGCAAGCTGGTGCGCCTCAGCGGCCAGCAGTTCGTGATCCTGGCGGCCCCGACCCGGTCGGGCAAGGGCGTCGGCGTGGTCATTCCGAACCTGCTCGAGTACCAGGAATCGGTGGTGGTCCTGGACATCAAGCAGGAGAACTTCGACCTGACCAGCGGCTGGCGCGCCAGCCAGGGCCAGGAGGTGTTCCTGTTCAATCCGTTCGCGGAGGACCGCCGCACCCACCGCTGGAACCCGCTCAGCTACGTCTCCGACGACCCGGCGTTCCGCGTGTCGGACCTGATGAGCATCGCCGCCATGCTGTACCCGGACGGCTCGGACGACCAGAAGTTCTGGGTCAGCCAGGCGCGCAACGCGTTCATGGCGTTCTCGCTGTACCTGTTCGAGAACTGGGACGACGAGCGCAACATCGGCTTCCCCGGCGGTCTCGGCACGCCGACGCTGGGCGCGATCTACCGACTGTCGTCCGGCGATGGCACCGACCTGAAGAAGTACCTGAAGTCGCTGTCGGAGCGGCGCTTCCTCAGCGGCAATGCCAAGTCGGCGTTCTCCAACCTGCTGTCGCAGGCGGACGAGACCTTCGCCTCGATCATGGGCACGCTCAAGGAGCCGCTCAACGCCTGGATCAACCCAGTGCTGGATGCGGCCACCAGCGACAACGACTTCCTGCTCACCGACCTGCGCAAGAAGAAGATGACCATCTACATCGGCATCCAGCCCAACAAGCTGGCCGAAAGCCGCCTGATCATCAATCTGTTCTTCAGCCAGATCATCAACCTCAACACCAAGGAACTGCCCAAGAGCAATCCGGCGCTGAAGTACCAGTGCCTGCTGCTGATGGACGAGTTCACCGCCATCGGCAAGGTCGACATCATCGCCTCGGCAGTGTCATATATGGCTGGCTACAATGTCCGCCTTCTGCCGATCATCCAGAGCATGGCCCAGCTCGATGCCACCTATGGCAAGGACATCTCGCGGACCATCATCACGAATCATGCACTGCAGATTCTCTACGCTCCGCGCGAGCAGCAGGATGCCAACGACTACTCCGAGATGCTCGGCTACACCACCTTCCGCAAGAAGAACGTCACGCGCGGCAAGGACGTGACCCGGAGCGTGTCGGAGGAGAAGCGGGCGCTGATGCTGCCGCAGGAGTTGAAGGCGATGGGCAACGATCAAGAGGTGTTCTTGTACGAGGGCATTCCGCACCCGGTGAAGTGCGACAAGATCAAGTACTACAAGGATCGCCACTTCACCGCGCGACTGCGGCCCAAAGTCGACATTCCGACGCTCTCGATTTAAAAGTGTGACGAAAAACACCTATTTTTTGAGCGTAGTTATCATTTGAACGTTTTTTTGCCAAATGCTTGACGTGAGCATGCCCCTCCGGCACATTCTCGCGAGTATGGCGATGCATTGGTAACAGAAACAGGTACAGGAACAGGGGCGTGGGCCGACAGGCGCACGTAAGGGGTGACATGGAAGGTTTGTCGTCAAATTCCGTTTTCTTCGGCGCCGATCGCGCGGCCTCGGGAGCATGCCGTTGCCTGCCGCGGATCCGTGTCCGTGCCGTTCCCGGCAGCTCCCTTCTTGCGGCGCCTGTGTCGCGTCGTTGCGTCGAATTCCGCCATCCAGCAGTGGGCCGCCTGCGCGCCGCCCGCTCTCTACACGTTTCCGCAATTCAGAGGCTCGCGTGAAAAGAACGCATATGTTTCGGCTGATCGCTACGTTGAGTGCCGTCGCGCTGTTGAGCGCCTGTGCAACCAGGCCCGCGCCCGACTTTCGCGGCAAATGGAAGCCGGTCAACCGTTTCTCCGAGTCGACCATGGAGATCCCGCTGTACTCGTCGTACGTGTACCAGGCGATTCCGATGGACGGCACGCTGAAGACGATGCTCGAGCGCTGGGCCAAGGATTCGAACATGCAGCTGTCCTATGGCATCCAGTCCGACTACACGCTGTATGCGCCGGTTGCCAAGATCAATACCACCAGCATCCAGCAGGCAGTCGCCGAGCTGAGCGTGGTCTATGCACAGGAAGGTCTGAGCGTGACCGCTGCGGGCAATCGCATTCTGGTGCAGCCGTCGTCGTCGGTGAGCGGTACGCCGGCGACCAGCGGCAGCGCGAAGTGACGTCACCGCCGGTGCGCACGCTGCGCGCCGGCAGCCATTTTATGAACCTGGTGAAGTCTGATGTTCGGTAAAAAGCAGGCCGAAAGCGAAAACGTCAACAAAGCGGTCGCCAAGGCGGTCAACTACGAGATCAGCATTGCGGATCTGGCGCGCCGCAGCGAGCGCCGCGCATGGTGGGTCGCCTTCGGCGCGATCATCATGTGTCTGCTGCTGGGCGGCGGGTATTACTACATGCTGCCGCTGAAGGAAAAGGTGCCGTATCTGGTGATGGCGGATGCGTACACCGGCAATTCCACGGTGTCGGTGCTGCGCAACAGCGGCGATGTGCAAAGTGTCACCAACAGCGAAGCGCTGGCCAAGAGCAACGTGGCGCGCTTCATCACCGCGCGTGAGTCCTACGATTCGGAGATGATGGGGCTCAACGACTGGAATACCGTGTTCTCGATGGCGCCGCGGAACTCCGCGGTGGGCGCGGAGTATTTCAATCTGCACGCGCCGAACAATCCCTCGGCTCCGTATTACACCTACGGCAAGGCGCGTTCGATTCGGGTCAAGATCCTGAGCATCAACCTGCTGGGCGGCGGCGGCAAACCGTATACCGGCGCGAACGTCCGTTTCCAGCGCAGCATCTACGACAAGAAGACGGGGCAATCCACGTTCCTCGACAACAAGTTCGCCATCCTCGGCTTCAAGTACAACAGCAATCTGGCCATGGAAGACGATCTGCGGGTGCAGAATCCGCTGGGCTTCCTGGTGACCGATTACCGGGTCGACAACGACTACTCGGCGATGCCGGTTCCGCCGTCGCCCGCCGTGCAGGCCCCTGCAACCGGTGCGGTACAGCAGCCGGCCGCCGCACAGATGCCGGCCGCTGCGGGACAGGCACCCATGCCGCAGCAGATGCCTGCTCAGCAGACGATGCCCGGTGCGAACGGCACGATGCCGGTTCCGCAGCAGGAGCCGATGGCCAATCCGGGGAGCGCGCCCGTCTATCCGGGGACGCAGCCCGCTGCGGCCCCTCCTGCACCCAACGTTGCACCTCAGCACAATGGTAATGGAGCGAACGTTCGATGAGTTTCCTGACGAAAACCGGTTCGGCGCATATTGCGTTGCTGGCTCTGGGCCTGTTCGCGCCGATCGCGTCGGCCCAGGTGGTCCAGCAGTACGAGTACGAGCCTGACAAGATCTATCAGGTGCGTACCGGCCTGGGCATTACCACCCAGATCGAGCTGAGCCCGAACGAGAAGATCCTCGATTACAGCACCGGTTTCACCAGTGGCTGGGAACTCAGCCGTCGCGAGAACGTCTTCTATCTGAAGCCGAAGAACGTCGACGTCGACACCAACATGATGATCCGCACCGCGACCCATTCCTACATCCTGGAATTGAAGGTGGTGGCTACGGATTGGCAGCGGCTGGAGCAGGCCAAGCAGGCCGGCGTGCAGTACAAGGTCACCTTCACCTATCCGAAGGACACCAGCTTTGCCGCGGCCAGCGACGAGGTGAAGGATGAGTCGCAGCTCGATACGCGGCTGACCAAGGACCGCCATTACTACTTCGACTACGACTACTCCACGCGCTCCAAGCAGATGTGGATCGTGCCGAGCAGCGTCTACGACGATGGCAAGTTCACCTACATCAAAATGGATCTGACGCGTTTCCCGACAGGCAATTTCCCGGCCGTGTTTGGCCGCGAGAAGGAGAGCGACGAGGATTTCCTGGTCAATACCACCGTCGAGGGCAACACCCTGATTGTCCACGGGACCTATCCCTTCCTGGTCATCCGCCACGGCAAGAATGTTGTCGGCTTGCGTAGGAACAAGCAAAAGTGAACTCGAATCTACCTCCGTCTGACGAAAACTACGGCCGCGATAACGGCCAGCCGCGCAATCCGCAAGCGGACGACGCG
The DNA here is from genome assembly GCF_056725205.1 of Xanthomonas sp. NCPPB 3174. NCBI lineage: Bacteria > Pseudomonadati > Pseudomonadota > Gammaproteobacteria > Lysobacterales > Lysobacteraceae > Xanthomonas > Xanthomonas sp. NCPPB 3174. Next base: position 1,879,522 of record NZ_CM161517.1, read on the forward strand.
CCGCGCGAGAATCCCTATTTCGCTCGCCAGCAGCAGACTGCCGACCCGGATCTGGATGCCAACGAGCCGGTGCTGCGCTCCAGCGACCTGAAGAAGCTCAATCGCAAGGCGCTGGTGTTCCTGGCCGGTATCGCCGCGCTGCTGATCGTGGCGATCTTCTGGCTGGTGAGCGGCAGCAGCACGCCGGAGCCGGCGCCGAAGCCGCGCCAGGAGGCAGTGGTGGCGCCTGCGCTGCCGCAGACCGCGGCGCCGCCGCCGGTGCAGCCGGCCGAGCCGGTGCAGCTGGCCGAGCAGCCGAGCCTGCCGCCGTTGCCGCCAATGCCCACCGATACCGACGCGCAGATGCAGTCGGCACCGCGACAGGAGCGTGGGCCGTCCTTGCTGGAGCGGCGCATGGCTGGCCTGCAGCAACAGGACGCCGGCGGCCAGGGTCTTGGCGGCATGATGCCGGGACAGGAGCAGGGCGGTGCGCCGATGCAGCAGGAGCAGGAGACCTCTGCCAAGCCGATCGCCAACCCGGACGGTCTGCTGGTGCGTGGCACCTATATCCGCTGTGTGCTGGAGACGCGGATCATCACCGATTTCCCCGGCTTCACCTCCTGCATCATCACCGAGCCGGTGTACTCCATCAACGGCCGCCGCCTGTTGCTGCCGAAGGGATCGAAGATCCTCGGCCAGTACGGTCCCGCGGAACCGACCGGCCCGCGCATGCAGGTGGTCTGGGATCGCATCACCACGCCGACCGGCATCGATGTGACCCTGGTCGGTCCCGGCGTCGACAACCTCGGTAGCGCCGGCCACCCGGGCCAATACAGCGCGCATTGGGCGAGCCGCATCTCGTCCGCGCTGATGATCAGCTTGCTCAGCGACGCCTTCAAGTGGGCGGCGGCCGAGCATGGCCCGAAGACCACGACGACCGGCCTCAATTCCGGCATCGTCACCGAGCAGCCGTACGAGAGCAACACGGCGCAGTCCATCCAGCGTCTGGCCGACCAGGCCCTGGATCGTCGCCGTCCCGCCACCGTGACCATCAACCAGGGCACCATCGTGAACGTCTACGTCGCCAAGGACGTCGACTTCACGGCCGTGTTGCCGCGTTGACCGAGATCGAGACAGCGACGTGACGTTCGACGACTCTCCGACCGCGCAGATCTCCACGGACTTCCTGGATTACCAGTATTCGGTGCTGGGCATCCTGGATTATCTGAACTCGCCGGAAGTGACGGAGATCTGCATCAACCGTCCCGGCGAGCTGTACCTGGAGACCCTGCGCGGCTGGCAGCGGATGGACATCCCGTCGCTGACCTTCGATCGCGCCCGGCAGTTCTGTACGGCGGTGGTCAACGAGAGCAATACCGGTCAGCGCATCACCGACGCCGATCCGGTGGTGTCGCTGACCTTTCCCACCGGGCAGCGCGCGCAGTTCGTGATCCCGCCGGCCTGCGATGCCGGCAAGGTGTCGATCACCATCCGTCTGCCGTCCAAGCACACCAAGACCCTGGAGCAGTACAAGGACGACGGCTTCTTCCAGGAGATCCTGGAGGTGCAATCGGGACTCAGCGAGCAGGACCTCGAGTTGCTCGAGTTGCGGCGGCAGCGCGATTACGCTGAATTCTTCAAGAAGGCGGTGCTGTTCAAGAAGAACATCGTCGTCGCCGGCGCTACCGGCAGCGGCAAGACCACCTTCATGAAGTCGCTGGTGAATCACATCCCGCACGAAGAGCGGCTGGTGACGATCGAGGACGCGCGCGAACTCTTCATCAGTCAGCCCAATTCCGTGCATTTGCTCTACTCCAAAGGCGGACAAAGCACGAGCAACGTCACCGCGAAGAGTTGCATGGAAGCGTGCCTGCGCATGAAGCCCGACCGCATCATCCTGGCGGAGCTGCGCGGCGACGAGTCGTTCTACTTCATCCGCAACTGCGCCTCCGGTCATCCCGGTTCCATCACCAGCTGCCATGCTGGCAGCATCGGCCAGACCTGGGACCAGCTGGCGTTGATGGTCAAGGCCTCGGCCGAAGGCTCGGGCCTGGAATTCGCCGTCATCAAGCGGTTGCTGATGATGACCATCGACATCGTTGTCCATATCAAATCGCATGCGGGCCGGCGCTATATCACCGGTATCGATTTCGATCCTGAGCGCACGCATTCGGGTGGAGGGTGAATATGTTCATTGAGGTGATAAGGCGAAAATCCGCCGATTGACTTTGAATTTTTCTTCCAACACGATTGATTTGCGACACTGCGGCGTTCCGGGCGATTGCCATGACGCCGATGCATAGGGAGTAACCACGGCATGTTGCCAGGCATGGAATTACTCAGCTGTCCCGAAATGGCGGTTCCGGCTGAAGTCATGCAGCACGTTGTGCGCGTCGAGTCGTCGCACAACCCGTTCGCCATCGGCGTGGTCGGCGGTCGCCTGGTGCGCCAGCCGCAGAACCTGTCCGAAGCGGTGGCCACGGCGCGGATGCTGGAAGAGAAGGGCTACAACTTTTCCCTCGGCCTGGGGCAGGTCAATCGCTACAACCTGATCAAGTACGGCCTGGATACCTACGAAAAGGCCTTCAAGACCTGTCCCAACCTGCAGGCCGCGTCGAAGATCCTGGCCGAGTGCTACAGCCGCTCGGGCGGCAACTGGGGCAAGTCGTTCAGTTGCTACTACTCCGGTAACTTCGAGACCGGGTACCGCCACGGCTACGTGCAGAAGGTCTACGCATCGATCAACCAGGGCAGGGCGCTGGCCGCGTCCACGGCTGGTGCGATTCCGGTGATTCCCGCCGGAGGCGTGCGTCGTGCGGTCAACGACTCGGTGAAGGCCGCGGCGGTGCGCGAAGTCGATTCGATCGTGTCGCGGCGCATCGACTCGGCGGCCGATCGACTTGCCAACGGGCTCGCTGCGCAAGGCCAGCCATCGATGCGTCCCCAGGCCGCCGTCGCGGCGCCGGGGCAGCAGACGGCTAGCGCAGTGGCGGCGCAGCCGGCAGCGGCAGACGCTGATCTCTACGTAATACGACCTACAGGCGCCGGCAAAGGAGTGGCGGTTCCTGCAGGTGGCGGGGCGCCCCCAGCTCCGCACGTTGCCGCACACGCGCCCCAGGCCGTGGCGGGAGCGGCCGTTCCTGGCTCAAGTACGCCGCCGCCGACGTCTGGCGACGGGGCCTTCGTATTCTAGCCAGATGCAGTAGCGCGGCCATGCAAGTGGCTTTTTGATCACCCCCTGTTTTCCAGTCAAGGAGATACCCACGATGTTCAAGAACAATCAGATGAAGTCGAACGCCAAGGTCATCGGCACGGCGGCGTTGCAGGCGGCGGTGTTTACCGTGGCCCTGCTCGCGTCCAGCTTCGCGATGGCGCAGGACTATGCCGGTGCGGACACCAAGGTCTGTGGCTTCCTCGGCAAGACCAACAACATCCTGAACATGGCATCGGTGGTGGTGGTGACCATCGCGGTCGTCTTCGCCGGCTACCAGATCGCGTTCGCGCACAAGCGCGTTTCCGAAGTGGCACCGGTGTTGCTGGGTGGCGTGCTGATCGGTGCGGCCGGCCAGTTGGCCAAGATGCTGATCGGCGATACCGGCCAGACCGAGTGCAAGGCCACCGCCGCGATTCAGATGATCCAGCACGTCCTGCACTATGCATAAGAACGTACTTTTCCGGGGCTGCACCCGGCCGGCGATGTTTTTCGGGGTGCCTTACATCCCGTTCTTCATCGGCGCGGGCGGCGGCTTCCTGATGGGTATTTATTTCGATATGTGGCTCCTGCTGCTCATTCCGGTCATCGTCTTCGTCATGCAGCAGATGACCAAGCGGGACGAGATGATCTTCCGCATGCTCGGCTTGCGCTGGATGATGAGGATGCGCGTGCGCAACCTGCAGCGTTATTCCGGCATGTGGGTGTTCTCGCCGAATGAGTACAGGAAAGAGGTGCCGGGCGCCAAGCGCTAGCTTGGAACCGGGCACCTTGTCTCGGCCCCATGCACGACGCTGATGTCGTGCATGGGGTTGTTCGGTTTTTCGTGTCGACGCGCGAGACTGGTGGGCGCGTAGTCGGCGGTTCCTGGCGCATGCGCCGGGCCTTGGCAAGACGAAACGGATTCTGAGTCACTTCATTATGTTCATCCCGGATACTTCGATCAGCGAGTTCATCTCCATCTCCACGCATGTGGCGCCGTCCGTACTGAAGACGACGGGAGGAGATTTCATGCTGGTCTGGCACTTGGGCGGGCTTCCGTTCGTGGGCCGCGAAGAGTGGGAGATCGAACACCGGCACAACACCTTCAACCGCATGCTGCAGACGCTGCGCGCTCCTGACTTCGCCAACGTGGCGTTCTGGGTGCACGACGTGCGTCGCCGCCGCCGCATCAAGAACGCCGGCAAGTTCAAGCAGGCGTTCAACCAGGAGCTGTCGGACCAGTACTACGGTGCCCTGTCCTCGCAGAAGATCATGCAGAACGAGCTGTACCTGACCATGATCTATCGCCCGGTGGTGACGGGGAAGCGGCTCATGGACAAGTCGTCGAGCATTCCCCAGTTGCAGTCCGAGCAGGACCAGGCGATCGCCAAGGTGATTGAGCTCGCCGGCAACGTCGAAGCCGTGCTGAAAGACTACTCGCCCTACCGGCTGAGCATGTACGAGGCCAGCAATGGCGTGGTGTTCTCCGAGGCGCTGGAGTTCTTCGGTTATCTGATCAACCGCATCGATGAGCCGGTGCCGGTGCTGCAGGCGCCGGTGCCCGCCTATTTGCCGGTCAGCAAGCACATGTTCGCCAACAAGACCGGCGACTTCGTGATCAAGACCCCGGAGGGCGTCAATCATTTCGGCGCCATTCTGAACATCAAGGAATACACCGACGGGACCTATCCGGGCATCCTCAATGGCCTGAAGTATCTCGACTTCGAGTATGTGGTGACCCACTCCTTCAGCCCGATGGGACGGCACGACGCGCTAAAGGTGCTTGATCGCACGAAGGGCATGATGGTGTCCTCCGGCGACAAGGCGGTCAGCCAGATCCACGAGCTCGATCTGGCGATGGATCAGCTGTCGTCGGGTAATTTCGTGTTGGGCGAGTACCACTTCACCATCGCTGTCTATGCGGATACGCAGGAGAAGCTCGCGCAGCAGATCGCGACTACCCGTGCGGAACTGTCCAATGCCGGTTTCGTCTCGGCCAAGGAGGATCTGGCGGTCGCGTCCTCCTTCTACGCCCAACTGCCGGGCAATTGGCGTTACCGCACGCGTATCGCCAACGTCAGCTCGCTGAACTTCCTCGGTCTGTCGCCGCTGCACAATTTCGCCCAGGGCAAGCGCGAGAACAATCCGTGGGGCGAGTGCGTCACCACCTTGCAGACTACCAACGGCCAGCCGTACTACTTTAATTTCCACGCGACGCATCCGGCGGAAAACTCGCTCGGTGAGAAGGCGATCGCCAACACCATGGTGATCGGCAAGTCGGGTACCGGTAAGACCGCGTTGATCAACTTCCTGCTCAGCCAGGTGCAGAAGTTCGATCCGGTCCCGACCATTTTCTTCTTCGACAAGGACCGCGGCGCCGAGATCTTCGTGCGCGCCTGCGGCGGCAACTATCTGGCGCTGGAGAACGGCAAGCCCACCGGCTTCAACCCGTTCCAGTGCGAGCGCACCGAGGCGAACGTGCAGTTCCTGGCCGACCTGATCAAGGTCCTCGCCGGCAAGATCGAGTACACCTCGCGCGAGGAGGAGGACATCTTCCGCGGTGTGGAAGGCATGCTCGATACGCCCATGCACCTGCGCAGCATGACCAACTTCCGCAAGAGCCTGCCCAACATGGGCGACGACGGCCTGTATGCGCGCATGCGCAAGTGGACCGCCGGCAACTCGCACGGCTGGGTGTTCGACAATCCGGTCGACACGATCGATCTGGAGAAGGCCAGCATCATCGGCTTCGACTACACCGACGTCATCGACAACCCGGAAGTGCGCGTTCCGGTCATCAACTACCTGCTGCATCGATTGGAAGCCTTGATCGACGGCCGGCCGCTCATCTACGTGATGGACGAGTTCTGGAAGATCCTCGATGGCAAGGGTGGCCTGAAGGAATTCGCCAAGAACAAACAGAAGACCATCCGTAAGCAGAACGGCCTGGGCATCTTCGCCACCCAGAGCCCGGAGGACGCGCTGGCCAGCGACATTTCCGCCGCCTTGGTCGAACAGACTGCGACCATGATCCTGCTGCCCAATCCCAATGCCAGCAAGGAAGACTACATGGACGGCCTCAAGCTCACCGAGGCCGAGTATCAGGTCGTGGTCAGCCTGGACGAGCGCTCGCGCTGTTTCCTGGTCAAGCAGGGTCATGGCTCGTCGGTGTGCCAGCTGAATCTGCGCGGCATGGACGACGCCTTGTCGGTGATCTCGGCGTCGACCGACAACATCGAAATCATGCACCAGGTGCTGGAGCGCAAGGCCAAGGAACATGGCGTCGCGCCGGACGACCTGACGCCAGAACAATGGTTGAACGAGTTCTATGCAAGGCGTAAGGGGTCCGGTAAATCGGGGCCGGCGAAGTCGGTGTCTTCGGATAATCGGGGGGCGGCGGCGGTCAGCTGACTGTCTCGCCCAGGTCACGCATGGGAATGTTTCTACAAGATCCGTGTTGAGGTGTTTATGAACAAGACGATGAAATCCTCTAATCGCGTTCGCACTGCTGTCGCTGCCTTCGCTCTCTGCATGCTGCTGCCTGCCACTGCCTTTGCTCAGTGGAAGGTGATCGATAACGAGCAGATCAGCAAGAACAAGGAAAATACCGATACGCTCGATAAGAAGCTGGACAAGATCCGCGGGGACAACGAGATCGGCAAGGCCGAGAAGGAAAAGTCCAGCGGCGACGAGGTCGACAAGCCGAAGGAGAAGCTGGTCAAGGTCGACGACAACTACGGCGTCTCCGACTGTGCAGCCAAGACCTCGGGAACGCCCGTGTCGCAGGAACAGCAGCAGACCTGCGAACTGATCCAGCGCACGCGCAACTCGCAGTTCAATTACATGGTGGCGATGTACGACATCACCGAGAAGCGACTGCAGCGTCTGCGCGACCTGGAACAACAGCGTGCGAAAATCGACACGAACCAGATCGGCTTGCTGGAAGACAATACCAACAAGCTGATCGCATTGCGGGCGCTGATGGACATCGATCGCCAGCAGACCGAAGCGGCGATGTTCGCCTATGAGAAGCGCCTGTCCTACCTGACCCAGGTGCAATCCGCTGGTGCCTGGGCGGCGATGCGCGGCAAGAAGGCCCCGTCGGCGACCGATACCGGCAGCAGTGGCAGCCTGTTCGACGGCTTCTCCGGGTTGAGCGACTTTGCGAGCAAGATCGCTGCAGGCGCCGCCATGGGCGTCGCCCTGGAGGCGGTCAAGTCGTCCAGTCCCAAGAATCTCGAGCGTCTGAGCATCGCGAAGTAAGACCCACGTGTCGCCGCTTCCACCTGATTGGAGCGGCGACACCTGCTAAAGCTCAGTGATGAGCGCGCGCGTTATGGAGCAGTCATGGATTTTTTGCAGAACTACGCCAACTACCAGTTCTTCATCCTCATCAACAATTTCTTGCGGGATGAGATCGACTACTTTCAGTGGGCCTTGTTGATCCGCATGTCGTGGTGGGTGACGGTGACGGCGATGAGCGCGCTGACACTGTGGATCCTGCTCAAGGGGTACCGCGTCGCCACCGGGCAATCGCGTGAATCGGCGATGGAGCTGGTGGTGAGTTCGCTGCGCTCGGCGCTCATCATCGGTGTGGCCATGAGCATGGTATCTGCTGCCAGGCCTGGGGCCACCACGGGCGATCAGCAGATGAACGGTCTGTATTGGCGGCTCACGGATGGACTCAGCAGCGCCATCGTGGAGACCGTGACCGGCGACTCGGAGAGCGCCTATCAGGCGATCGACAAGAACCTGGCGTTGATGCAGATCGCGATGACGAGCATCGATCAGATCGATACGGCGAGCAATCCTCAGCTGGAAGACGAAAAAAGTCGCGCGCGTTGGTTCACCGGCTTGGGCATGGCAGGCCCTGGCGTGGTGGGCGGGTCGCTGTTGCTGCTGAACAAGCTGGCGATGGCGCTGTTCGTCGGCTTTGGGCCGTTGTTCATTCTGTGTCTGCTATTTGATGCCACCAAGTCCTTGTTCCAGAAGTGGCTGATGTATGGAATCGGGACGGTCTTCTCGCTGGCCGTGCTGAGCTTCACGGTCGGTCTGGCGACGAAGGTGGTGGCGGCAGTGGCGGCCGGGTTCCTGGCCAAGTGGGCGCTTCCCGGCGGCTCGACCGAGGGTGTCAGCAGCATGGCATTGCAGCAAGGAGGAATCGGCTTGGTCTTGAGCACGCTGATCATCACGGCCCCGCCGATGGCGGCCTCGTTCTTCCAGGGCACGCTGGGCCAGTTCTCGCCGTACTCCGGATTTGGCGCGGTTGGTAAGGATCCAGCGTCTGGTAGGCCTTATACCCCTCAGTCGCCCAACCTCGGAATGAATGGCAGTCCAAATCAGTCTGTAAATTCCCAGGTTAGCAATTACGCTAATATGAATAGAAATTCTGGAGAACAGACTCAGGTTGCAATGCCTGGAAGCCGTGCCGCTTATGATGGTAGGGTTTAATTGGTTATGAAGAAACTTTTCTCCATCTGTCTTTTGCTGAGCGTAGCGTGCATCATCTCCCTCGATGCTGTTGCTCAGACTCGCTGTCCTGCTGGGGCGCAGGCAGGAAGCGCACAATGTTTGCCCGATGATGAAGCAGCTGCGCCATCCAGGCCTACTGGGGAGTGGATTAAGACTTGGGGGGCTCTTTCCAGTTCTAATGGTATGCACGGCGCTTGGTCGACAAAAGGGAAACTTAGTGAGGAAGAGGCGCGCGAGGACGTTTTGAGCAAATGTTCTCAGGCTGGAGGGCGCGATTGTATCTTGGATGCGACATATTTTAATCAATGTATCGCTGTTGCTGGCTCTAGTGATACGGGCGTCAATACTAATACTGGTGTAAACGAAAAGGTTGCCAGTCAAAGAGCATTGAGTGACTGCCAAAAGAAGTCAGCTGCAAATTGTTCGGTGGTTTTCTCGGATTGCACAATGCCGATCTTCAAGAAATATTAATTGGCATATTTTTTAACATTACCTCAATGAATTATTTTAATTTTCTTGATTTATTGCTTGTGTTTTAGTTTTTGGGATATTGGCTGCAGTGGATGCCAGTCGCTCCAAAGATTGTTCAGTGTTATATGGCTCTACTTTCGCTGAATACGTATGCAGGCCCAGCTGAGATTCCTGCATCAACGCTACTCTAACGCAGCGTTTCGCGTGCCCGTCGCACGCGCGATCTCTGCCCGAAGGGGGGCGTTGCATGTCTCAGGCTCCATGGTGGCGCGGTGCCGTCATCTATCAGATCTATCCGCGTAGTTTCCTCGACGCCAATGGCGACGGTATCGGTGATTTGCCGGGCATCGTGCGCAAGCTGGACTACATCGCCGCCTTGGGCGTGGACGCGATCTGGATCTCGCCGTTCTTCAAGTCGCCGATGGCCGATTTCGGCTACGACATCGCCGACTACCGCGAGGTCGATCCGCTGTTCGGCACCATGGCCGACTTCGACGCGCTGCTGGCCAAGGCGCATGCGCTGGGCCTGAAGGTGATGATAGACCAAGTGCTCAGCCATACCTCGGTGGAGCACGACTGGTTCAAGGAGAGCCGGCAGAGCCGAGACAATCCCAAGGCCGATTGGTACGTGTGGGCCGACGCCCGCGAGGATGGGACGCCGCCGAACAACTGGCTGTCGATCTTCGGCGGTGTGGCGTGGCAGTGGGAGCCGCGCCGTGGGCAGTACTACCTGCACAACTTCCTGGCCTCGCAGCCGGATCTGAACTTCCACAATCCGCAGGTGCAGCAGGCGACGCTGGACAATGTGGAGTTCTGGCTGGCGCGCGGCGTCGACGGCTTCCGGCTGGATGCGATCAATTTCTGCTTCCACGATCCGCAATTGCGCGACAACCCGCCCAAGCCGCCGGAAAAGCGGGTCGGCCGTGGCTTCAGCCCGGACAATCCGTACGCGTTCCAATACCACTACTACAACAACACACAGGCGGAGAACCTGCCGTTCCTGCAGAAGCTGCGCAGCCTGCTCGATCGCTATCCGGGCACGGTGAGCCTGGGCGAGATCTCGTCGGAGGATTCGCTGGCGACCACGGCCGAGTACACCCGGGCCGGGCACCTGCACATGGGCTACAGCTTCGAACTGCTGACCGACGATTTCAGCTCCGCCTACATCCGCGAGACGGTCTCGCGGCTGGAAGCGGCGATGACCGAAGGCTGGCCGTGCTGGGCGATCTCCAATCACGACGTGCAGCGCGCGGTGACGCGCTGGGGGCAGGGCGCGGAGACGCCGGCCTTCGCGCGGCTGCTGATCGCGATGCTGTGTTCGCTCCGTGGTTCGGTGTGTCTCTACCAAGGCGAAGAGCTGGGCCTGGGCGAGGCGGAGGTGCCGTTCGAGGCGCTGCAGGATCCCTATGGCATCGCGTTCTGGCCGAACTTCAAGGGCCGTGATGGGTGCCGGACGCCGCTGCCGTGGGAGGCCGGCGAGCACGCCGGTTTCAGCACTGGCGCGCCATGGCTACCGGTCGCGCCGGCGCATCGCGCGCAATCGGTGGCGGCGCAGGAGGCAGACCCGGATTCGGTCCTGCTTGCGATCCGCCAGTTCCTGGCCTGGCGCAAGCGCCATCCCGCGCTGCGCGGGGGCGACATCCTGTTCCACGAGACAGCCGAGCCGGTATTGATGTTCGAGCGTCGCCACGCCGCGCAAACCTTGCTGCTGGCGTTCAACCTGTCCGCCGAGGCCGTCGACGTGGCCATGCCCGAAGGACGTTGGCAGGCGGTGCAGGTCCCGGGTGTGGTGCCTGGCGCCGTCGGTGAGCGCTTGCGCTTGCCCGGCTATGCGATGGTGTGCCTGCAGGGTGCGTGAGCGCGCAGGGTGACGGCTTTGCCGGGTCGCCGTCGACGTATTGCGGCACAGCAAGCATGCCCTCGGCGAAGAGGCAATCCGGCGCCGCCTTGCGCCGGATTGGTCAGCGTGCAGGTGGTGGCGACGCCTGTGCCCGATCAAACAGCGCTCGTCCGGCGTGCCACGCCCTGTTAGTGGCGTCCGGTATTCGCCACGATAGCGTGGCAGTTGGCCGGCTGCGGTCAGAGAGTCAATCCAGAGACTGCGTTGCCGGCCCGCGCGGTAAACGGTCTCGTCATGCCACGTTGCCGACGCTGGCGCTACTGCCAAGAAGCTCCAAGGGACGCGTGACGCACTGTCGGTCATCGCCAGGAAATCGCCAAGCGCGCGCGTCGCCCCCAGGCCAATGCGGTTCCCTCCAGCAGCGCTGTGGCGCAATTGCCGCCTTTTGGCTGCAAGCCATGCATCGGCGATGCTGACCCCCATCTTGATCTGCGGCGTAGCGCCGCTCTCCGGCGCTGGTGGTCCGGAGGACGACCAGCTTCGGTGATTCGGACGCTGATCGGATGTGCGGAGATGGAGTTGTCCCACCTTCACGAAGCGTAGCGGCGATTTCCTGCGAACCGCGCGTCTTCCCTCCGCCAGGCAAAGCACACCGACATCGCGACGCGATCGCAATCCCGCTTCGTCGCTCGATATCCGGGTGCTCGGCAGCTCCGCAACCGGCAATCGCCCAAAGAAAACGCCCGCCGGGTGTGCGCCGGCGGGCGTCGTCTGCGTGCTCTACGCGTGGCTCAGAACTTGTAGTTCACGCCGAGCATGTAGGTGCGTCCCCATTCGACGTACTCCAGCGGGCGATCCTTGGTGCCGGCGTAGGTGCGGTAGGGCGAGTTGGTCAGGTTGCTCGCCTGTAGCAGCAGGCTCAGCCCGGCCAGGGTGCTGCCGTCGGCGAAGGTGTAGCTGACCTGGGCATCGGTGACATTCTCGCCGACCACGTAGCGCAGCGTGCGGTTGCCGTTGAAGTTGCCGATCTCGCCGATGAAGTCCGAGCGCCGCCGCTGGCTGACGCGCGCCTCGAAGCCGTTGCGCTCGTAGTAGGCGGTGAAGTTGTACACGCGCTTGGACAGGCCGGGCAGGTCGATCGGCGCCGAGCCCACGCTGGAGGCGCTTTCGGGATCGACGATCTTGATGTCGCTGTCGTTGAACGTGGCGCTGGCCTGAATGCCGAAGCCGCGCAGGCTGTCGGTGAACATGTCCAGCGGCAGCGAGGCGGTCAGCTCCAGGCCGCGCAGAGTGCCGCCCTTGCCGTTCTGCGGCGAGGAGAAGGTGCCCGTCGTCTGCACCGGCACGGTCATGTTAGGCGGGCGCACGTAGCTGGCGAGCAGGGCGGAGAAGTCGTAATCGTCGCGCGATTGCGTGTAGATGTAGCTCTTCAGGTCCTTGTAGAACACCGCCGCGGCGACGTAGGCCTTCTCGCCGAAATACTTCTCGTACGACAGGTCCAGCGCATTGGCGCGCCACGGGTCGAGCAGGGGATTGCCGCCGCTGCCGCCGGGCTTGCCGGTGGAGGTGTCCACGCCGAAATCCAGGCCGGCGCGCATCTGATCCACGCGCGGCCGCGCCACCTGCTTGGCTGCGGCGAAGCGCAGGGTCTGCTGGTGCGGGAACAGGAAGGCCAGGTTGAGGCTCGGCAGCCAATCGTTGTAGGTCTTGCCGGCGTCGATCGGCAGCACGTTCTGGCCGACCGGACGGGACTGGTCGAAGTAGCTGGACTGCGAGCTCTGATCGGCATGCTGCAGCTGTACGCCGATGTTGCCGCGCACACCGACCTCGCCGATGTCGGTGTTGATGTTGGCGCGGAGCCAGGCCGTGGTGATCTTCTCCTGCACGGTCCACGACTTCGGAATCAGGTAGTCCAGGTTGGTGACCGGATTGAAGGTCATGTAGCGCGAGACCGCCGCCGGTACGTTCCAGGCCGGGATGGTGCCGATGCCGGCGAAGCCGAGGTTGACCGGGTCGTACTGCAGATCGCTGGCGATGCTGGTGTCGCCCTGCGCGCCGAGCAGGATGTTGCCTTCGGCCTGGGTCTTCTGCTTGCGCCGGTCGGCGTAGTTGACGCCCACGTCGATGTCCGAGAACCAGGTCAGCGCCTGCGGTGCCGGCAGCGTCGCCGCCAGGCGGCCGCCCTTCAGCCGGTCCTCGACCTCCGGCACCTTGCCGTAGCCGGAGCCGTAGATGGTGTTGGTCAGGAACAGGTTGTTCGGGTCGGAGTAGTCGCGGCCGGGGGTGATCTGCGAGAAGTCGTTGGGTTTGATCGCCAGGCCGACGGTATCGAGCTGCGGCATCGGCACCAGCTGCAGGTTGTTCTCCAGGTTCAGCTCCTTGCGGGTGGCCTTGGAGTAGTTCAGGTCGGCCATCAGGCGCACGCTGCCGAGGTTGAACTCGTTGTTCCAGCCGAAGGCGTCGATCTTGTCCTTGCGCTTGTTGTACATGCCGCGCACCAGCGGATACACGCCGCTGGCGGTGCCGCCGGTGAAGCTGCCGCTGGCGTCGACCTGCGGATTGGTGATCAGCAGGCCGGGCGTGTAGCCGCCGTTGTAGTTGCTGAGGTTGACCTCGAACTGGTTGGCGGTGTCGATCTGCTCGGCTTCGGTATGGAACGCGTCGAAGGTGCTGGTCCAGGCGTTGGACGGGCGGAACTGCACGGTCGCCATCACGCCGTCGCGCTTGTTGTTGCCTGTGCGGCGCAGCGCCTTGATGCCGTCGGAGAAATAGGTGCCCGGGGCCACGCCGGGGCGGCTGCCGTTGTCGGTGTTCTGCGTGGTCCACGGCTCGTACAGGCCGACCTGGTTCTCCTGGATGGGCATGTCGCTGTGGGCATAGCCGATCGAGAAGCCCAGGGTGTTGTCCAGGAACTGGTCGATGTAGCTGGCGCTGAAGCGGTTGCCGAAGGCGTCGACGTTGGCGGCCTTGCCGAGCGAGCTCTTCTGCAGGCGGCCGCTGACGGCGATCACCCGGTCCGGAAAGCTCAGCGGACGCACGGTCTGCATGTCGATGGTGCCGGACAGGCCCTGGCCGACCAGGCCGGCGTCGGGCGTCTTGTACACGGTCACCCCGTTGACCAGTTCCGACGGGTACTGGTCGAACTCGACGCTGCGGTTGTCGCCGGTGCTGACCACTTCGCGGCCGTTGAGCAGAGTGGTGGCGAAGTCGGGCGACAGGCCGCGCACGCTGATCACCTGGGCGCGGCCGGCGACGCGCTGCGCGGCCAGGCCGGGCAGGCGGCCGAGCGATTCGGCGATGCTCACGTCCGGCAGCTTGCCGATGTCTTCGGCCGAGATCGCTTCGACGATGGACGTGGAATCCTGCTTGATCGCGATGGCGTTCTCGATGCCGCGGCGGATGCCGGTCACCTGGACCTTGTCCAGTTCGGTGACCGGATCGTTGGATGTGGTGGCGGTGGTCTCGGACTGTGCCGCCGCCAGCATCGGCGTCATCGCGACGGCCAGCGCCAGCGTCAGCGCGTTGCGCTTGTGGTTCAACATTTTCCCCTCCCAGGCAATGTTGTCTTGCGAATATCTGAACCGGCGAGGCGGCCGGATGTGCGTGTCGCGCAGCCGCAGGGCGGTGTCGCGATTGCGCTGTATGGTAGACACGCGGCTTCGTCGCGAACGCCCGCTGCATACGTATTCACTGGCCTGCATCGCATTGGAAGCGCTTTCAGGATCGCAATGTCGTGTGCCGGCGGCTACGCCTGCGCCGCCTTGAACATGTGGGGCGACGCTGCCGAGACTGTCCGTCGCGAACGCCCGGCGCGGTGCGCTAGGCAATGTGGCTGCGCATGGACCAGCGCGTTCCTGGTCGCGTTGCCGAGACGCGGCGCAGTCCCCGGCTGACAGGCCGATGCCGTGCGCAGCGGCGCTGTCCTGCACGCGTGCTGGCGCGGCGGCGGATCCGGGAAGTCAGTGACCAAGCACCCAGCGCATCCGCCGTCGGTGCTGCCTGCGGCACAGTGCCGCGTTAGCGCGAAGCAGCCGAGCCAGCGGCTGCCGGCGCCGGGTCCAGCGGCACGAAACGGATCGCCTGACCGCCGCCAGGCGCCAGCTTCAGCTGCAACTGATCGCGGCTGGTGACCTCGCGCTGCTCGCGCACGAAGTCGAACGGATTGCGCTGGTAGTCGGCGGCGTCGCCGTCGCGGTAGATTTCGGCGCGGTAGCGCACGCCGGGCTCAAGGAAGCCCAGCGCGATCGGCAGCACGCGGCCGTGTTCGTCGGTGATGCTGCCCAGGAACCAGTCGCGGCTGTGGTGGTCCTTGCGCACGATGGTCACGTACTCGCCGATCTCGCCGTCGAGCACGCGGCTGTCGTCCCAGTCCACTGCCACGTCCTCGATGAAGCGGAAGGCATCGCGGTGCTGCAGGTAGTGTTCGGGCAGGTCGGCCGCCATCTGGATCGGGCTGTACAGGGTCACGTACAGCGCCAGTTGCCGCGCCAGCGTGCTCGGAATCGCGCGTCCGCCGCGGCCCTTCAGGCTGAGGATGCCGGGGGTGTAGTCCATCGGCCCGGCCAGCATCCGCGTGAACACCAGGTTCACTTCGTGCTCCGGCGGGTTCGGCGGCTCGCCCCAGGCGTTGTACTCCATGCCGCGCGCGCCTTCGCGCGAGAGCCAGTTCGGGTAGGTGCGGCGCAGGCCGGTGTCCTTGATCGGTTCGTGGGCGTTGAGCGACAGGTGACGCTTGGCGGCCTCCTGCACCACCTTGAGATGATGGCGGGCCATGAACTGGCCGTCGTGCCATTCGCGCCACAGCGGACCGCCTGCCGGATTGCGCCGATCCACTTGGCCATCGTCGCAGACGTAGCCGGTTTTGAAGGTGTCCACGCCCAGCCGCGCGTACAGGTCCAGCGCCGCATCCAACTGGTCTTCGTAGTGCTCCACCGCGCAGCCGGTCTCGTGGTGGCCGATCAGGTGCACGCCTTTCTTCGCCGCATAGGCGCTGAGCGCGGCGATGTCGAAGTCCGCGGTGGCGCGGGTGAAGTCGAAGTCGTATCCATTACCGACCCAGTTGCCGTCCCAGCCGGGGTTCCAGCCTTCGACCAGCACGCCGCGGAAGCCGTGCGCCGCGGCGAAGTCGATGTAGCGGCGGGTATTGGCGGTGGTGGCGGCATGCCTGGGACCGCGTGCCCAGGTTTCCTGGTTCAGGTGCATCGACCACCACACGCCCACGTACTTGGCCGGGTGCACCCAGCTCACGTCGCCCAGCGCATTGGGTTCGTTGAGGTTGAGGATCAGGTTGGAATCGACCAGGCCGCCGGCGGTGTCGCTGATCTGCAGCGTGCGCCACGGCGTGTCGAAGGGCAGGGCGCGGCGGACCTTCCAGCCTTCCGCCGACGGCGATAGTTGCGCATGCAGGCGCTGGCCTTCGCCGCGGCGCAGCCACATCCCGGCGTAGTCGACCAGGGTGGCCTCGTGGATGGCCAGGTGCAGGCCGTCCTGGCTGCGCAGGGTGAACGGCGTGTGCGCCAGCGGCACCTCGCGCAGCGGCGTGCGTCGGTACAGGTATTCGTAGTGGATGGGTTCGCCGGCGGGAATCCACCAGGCGGTCGCCTCGGGGACGATGTCGAACTCGGTGAGCTCTTCGTCGATGACGGCCTCCTGCATGCCGGGCTGCTGCGGAAAGCGGTAGCGGAAGCCGAGCCCGTCGTCGTAGACGCGGAACACCACCGCGAAGCGGCGCTGGCGGCCGCCGCGCTCGCCCAGGTCCACGCGCAGTTCGTTGTAGTGGTTGCGCACATAGCGGCGCTCGCCCCACGGCTGTTCCCAGGTCTCGTCGACGCTGCGGCTGTGCTGGTCCAGCACCGCCAGGTCGCGATCCAGGGCGCCGTCGCGCAACTGGAAGCCCAGCCGTGATTCGCCGATCACCGCCTCGCCCAGCCGCTGCACGCGATAGCTGGGGCGGCCGTCGTCCAACTGCAGGGAGACGCGCAGGATCTTGCCCGGCGAGTCCACGCTGGCCACCGTCTGCGGCGTGGCGTGCAGGCATGGCGCAACGCACCACAACACGCTCGCCAGTAACGACGGCACACGCAGGCGCGACAGGACCTCAAACAGCGGCATATCCCCTCCCAGGGCGACCGTGGCAGCGCATCGACTATAGCGACGCGGTCCGCGGCCGCCGTGGCGCATGCGATGAATACGTATGCAACTGCACGCGTCGCGGTGCCGCCCGTCTACCATGTCCGCAGCGCCCCGCGATGCGGAGGCGGCGACCGCAGCGCCGGCGTGCCGGCCTGCGCTTCCACCATGCAGGCAAAGAGGGAGGGAGGTCGATCGGTGCGAGCCGGTCTGCCGCTTCGATGCTGAAGATGATTTGCTTGGCCGCCACCTTGGGTGCCGCGGCGTCGGCGTCTGCTGGACAGACGTCATTGCAATGGCGTGGCCAGACCGCGCAGGCCGAGGCCACGGCCGACGGCGGTTTCGTGCTGCACGCGGCGCAGGGCACGCGCGCGCTGCCGGCTCAGCCCTTGCGCAGCGAGACCGACAGCCTGCTGTTCGATGCGCTGTTCGCGCTGGCGCAGCAGGAACTGCGCGACGACCAGGTGCAGGCGATCCGCGACCCGGCGTTCGATCACGGCAAGCCGTTGCCGTGCGATTGCTACCAGACCGGCGAGCGCTGGCCCTACGTGTGGACCCGCGATGTCAGCTATGCCGCGGACCTGGCCCTGGCGCGGCTGGATCCGCAGCGCACGCGCCGCTCGCTACGCTTCAAGCTGTCGCCGATGCGCGGCACCGACGCGCTGCCTGGGCTGTTCGTGGCGCAGGACACCGGCTCCGGCGGCAGCTGGCCGGTGAGCAGCGACCGGGTGGTGTGGTTCCTGGCTGCGCGGCACCTGCTTGACGATCCGGCCTTTGCCGCCGATACCCGCGCCGCGCTCACGGCCACGCTGGCGCAGGATCGCGCGTTCGCGTTCGACCCGCTTATCGGCCTGTACCGCGGCGAGACCTCGTTCCTGGACTGGCGCGAGCAGACCTATCCGGCCTGGACGCGCGAGGATGTCGGCTTCATCGCCAGTTCCTTCGCGCTGTCCACCAACGTGCTGCATTACCAGGCGCTGCGCCTGGGCGAGCGTCTGGCTCGTGAGCAGGGCAATACGCAGGCCGCCGTACGCTATGCCGGCTGGGCCGATGCACTGCGCCAGGCGATCGCGCAGCGTTTCTGGCGCGAGGACCGCGGCACCTACGTCGGCTACATCGGTACGGCCGAGCATCCGGTGCGCTACGAAAGCTACGATCTGCTGGGCCTGTCGCTGGCGGTGCTGGCCGACGTACTGCCGCCCGCGCGCGCGCGCCAGGCGCTGGCCCGCTATCCCGCGGTGGAGGCGGGCAGCCCGGTGGTGTGGCCGCAGCAGCGCGAGGTGCCGATCTACCACAACCGGGCGATCTGGCCGTTCGTCAGCGCCTACGCGCTGCGTGCGGCCCGGCACACCGACGACAGCGTGCGCATCGACCTGGAAGTGCGCTCGCTGCTGCGCGGCGCCGCGCTGGCCGGCTCGAACATGGAGAACTACGAGTTCCTGAGCCAGGCCGCGCATGTCGACGATGGCGCACTGAGCGGTCCGGTGGTCAATTCGCCGCGGCAGCTGTGGTCGGTGGCCGGCTACCTGGCGATGGTGATCGAGGGCGTGTTCGGCGTGGAGGACGACGGCCGCGTGCTGCCCAAGCTGCCGATCAGCCTGGTGCCGCTGTTGTTCGGCGAGCGCCAGGAAATCGCGTTGCAATTGAAGGACCGCCGCATCGTGCTGCGCCGCCCGGCGCAACTGCAGGGCGACCTGCTGGTCGCCGGCAAGACCAGTACCCAGGACAGCACCACCACCGTCGACCTGGTGGCGCGCCACAGCGGCAGCGCACCCTTGCAGATGCTGACGGCGGAAGACGCCTTCGCGCCGCTGGCACCGCCGGCACCGCAGGTGCGGCGCGAAGCGCAAGGCTGGCGGGTGCAGGCGGCTACGGACACGGTGCTGTACGTCGATGGGCAGGCGCACACGGGGCACGCTGACGGCGCGCTGCTGCCGCTGGCCGAGCGCGTGCAGTGCCTGAGCCTGACCCGGCAAGTGGGGCGCTGGGAATCGCTGCACAGCCCCACCGTCTGCGTCGGCGACGTTGCGCGCGTGGACGGTGCCGACGCGTGGACGTGGACGGCGCCGCACGATGGCGAATACCGGCTGAGCCTGCGCTACGTCAATGCGCACGGGCCGATCAATACCGGTGTCACCGCCGCGGTCAAACGCCTGCAGGTGCAGTGCGGCGACGCGCCAGCACAGTCGCAACCGCTGGTGATGCCGCACAGCGTCGGCGAGCAGACCTCCACGGCGGCGCTGTTCATGCTGCAGGCCGGGCAACGTTGCGTCGCGCGCTTGCTGCCGGCGGCAAACATGAGCGCACTGCAGCACTTCGCACGCTACACCGGTGGCCAGGGCGGCGCCGATGGCGTGGTCAATGCCGCCGATGTCGCCGCGCTGCTGATCGCGCCGGTCGGCCCGATCGAGGAGCGCCCATGAGCGCCATGCCACGCGCCAAGCCGGCGCTGTCGTTCTGGCAGATCTGGAACATGTGCTTCGGCTTCCTCGGCATCCAGTTCGGCTTCGCGCTGCAGAACGCCAATGCCAGCCGCATCTTCCAGACCCTGGGCGCCGACATGGAGCAGGTGCCGGGACTGTGGATCGCCGCACCGCTGACCGGCCTGATCGTGCAGCCGATCGTCGGTTACCTGTCCGACCGCACCTGGAACCGTTTCGGCCGGCGTCGCCCGTACTTCATGGTAGGAGCGCTGTTCACCACGTTGGCCTTGCTGGTGATGCCGAACTCGCCGGCGCTGTGGGTGGCGGCCGGCACGCTGTGGGTGCTGGACGCTTCGATCAACATCTCGATGGAGCCGTTCCGCGCCTTCGTCGGCGACCAGTTGCCGACGCGCCAGCGCGCCACCGGCTATGCGATGCAGAGCTTCTTCATCGGCGTCGGCGCGGTGGTGGCGAGCATGCTGCCGTGGCTGCTGGCGCACTGGGGCGTCAGTAATACCGCCGCCCCCGGCGAGGTGCCGGCGACGGTGCGCTACGCGTTCTATTTCGGCGGCGCGGTGCTGTTCCTGTCCATCGGCTGGACCGTGCTGCGCACCCGCGAGTATCCGCCCGAAGACCTGCACGGCAGCGACGTCGCCACCGCGGCCGCCGCGGCGGCGCAACCGCGCCGTGTCGATGGCGCCGCTGCGCTGTGGTGCGCGGTGGGCATTGCCGGCGCGGCGGCCATCGCCTGGTGCCGCGGCGACCGCATGCTGTACGTGCTGGCCGGCCTGTGCATCGCTTACGGCGCGCTGCAGGGCGTGGCGCCGCGCCTGCGTCGCGGGCACATGCTGGCGGCGATCGCCTGCGATCTGCAGACCATGCCGCGGGCGATGCGGCGCCTGGCCGGGGTGCAGTTCTTCTCCTGGTTCGCGTTGTTCGCGATGTGGATCAACACCACCGCCGCGGTCACCCAGACCCACTACAGTACCCAGGACGTCACCTCGGCCGCCTACAACGAGGGCGCCAACTGGGTCGGCGTGCTGTTCGCCGCCTACAACGGCTTCGCCGCACTGGCCGCGATCGCCATTCCGCTGCTGGTGCGCGTCTGCGGGCTGCGCATGAGCCATCTGCTCAACCTGTGCCTGGGCGCGGCCGGCCTGCTGTCGTTCCTGTGGATCCGCGATCCGCAGTGGCTGCTGCTGTCGATGGTCGGCGTGGGCTTCGCCTGGGCCTCGATCCTGTCGCTGCCCTATGCCTTGCTGTCGGACAGCGTGCCGGCGGCGAAGATGGGCGTGTACATGGGCATCTTCAATTTCTTCATCGTGATCCCGCAGTTGGTCGCGGTCAGCGTGCTGGGCTTCGTGCTCACGCACTGGCTCGGCGGCCGGCCGCTGTACGCGCTGGCGATCGGCGGCGGCAGCCTGCTGGTGGCGGCGCTGTGCGTGCTGTGGGTGCCGTCGGATTCGGGAGCGAACGCATGATCGATCGGATGTCGCTGTTGGCGCTGGCCCTGCTGGGCGCCTGCGCCGCGTCGGCGCAGGCCCAGGCGCCTGCGCAGCAGGAGTTCTACGGCACGCTGGAACCCTTCGCCAGCGAGGCGGTGTACTTCGTGGTCACCGACCGCTTCGTCAATGGCGATCCGGGCAACGATCACCGCGACCAGGGCGGCGCGCACCGCACCTTCGACATCCCGATCCCGGCGCCGCCGGGCGAGAGCGACAACATCGGCTACCTCGGCGGCGACTTCAAGGGCGTGGTCGACAACGCCGGCTACATCCGCGATATGGGCTTCGGCGCGGTGTGGATCACCCCGATCGTCGACAACCCGGACGAGGCCTTCACCGGCGGCAAGCCGATCACCTGGGGCAGTTCGCTGAGCGACCGCGGCAAGACCGGCTACCACGGCTACTGGGGCGTCAACTTCTACAAGCTCGACGAGCATCTGCCGAGCCCGGGCCTGGATTTCGCCGGCTTCACCCAGGCGATGCATGCGCAGCAGCTGAAGGTGGTGCTGGACATCGTCGGCAACCATGGCTCGCCGGCCTGGACCATGCCCAAGCGGCAACCGATGTTCGGCCAAGTGTTCGACCGCAACGGCACGCTCATCGCCGACCACCAGAACCTGCCGCCGTCCAAGCTGGACCCGGCGCACAACCCGCTGCACGCGTTCTACAACACCGGCGGCAACCTGGCGCAGCTGTCGGATTTCAACGAGCGCAACCCGGCGGTGATGGAGTACCTGGTCGGCGCCTATTCGCAGTGGCTGGGGCAGGGCGCCGATGCGTTCCGCATCGACACCATCGGCTGGATGCCGGACAGCTTCTGGCACGAGTTCGTGCGCCGCATCCGCGCGCAGCGCCCGGGCATGTTCATGTTCGGCGAGGACTTCGACTACAACGCGCACAAGATCGCCGGTCACACCTGGGCCAGCAACGCCGGCGTCAGCGTGCTGGATTTCCCGCTCAAGCAGGCACTGGCGGCGACCTTCGGCCATGCCCAGCGCGGCTACGAGACGCTGCAGCCGGCGCTGTACCTGGAGCGCGGCCCGTACGCCAATCCGTACGAGCTGATGACTTTCTACGACAACCACGACATGGCGCGGCTGGACGCCAGCGACGCCGGCTTCATCGACGCGCACAACTGGCTGTTCACCGCGCGCGGCATCCCGGTGATCTACTACGGCTCGGAGACCGGCTTCATGCGCGGCCGTGCCGAGCACGCCGGCAACCGCAACTACTTCGGCCAGGAGCGGGTGAACGCGGCGCCCAGCAGCCCGATCTTCGCGCCGCTGCGGCGCATCGCCACGCTGCGCCAGCGGACCCCGGCGCTGCAGCGCGGCCTGCAACTCAACCTGCAGCTGTCCGGCGACGAGGCGGTGTTCTACCGGGTGGTGCAGCATGCGGGCAGCACCCAGACCGCGCTGGTGCTGCTGAACAAGAGCGATGCGCCACGCACGCTGGAAGTGCGCCGCTACCTGCAGTCCGGCACCTGGCACGACGGCTTCGATGGCAGCGCCATCGAGGTGACCGATGCATTGCGCGCCGAGGTGCCGGCACACGGCGTGCGCGTGTTCCTGTCCGATGCGCCGATCGTGCGCCCGGACCTGCGCGCGCGGCTGCGCTGGCTGATGGCGGCCAAGGACGGGGTCGCGCCGACGCCGTGAACGCGGCGCTGCCGGTCGGCGTCAGCGCGCCGGCCGTCGGCGCGTCGGTGCCCCAGCAGGGTGGCTCAGTTGCGCGGCAGCGACGAGCCGCGCAGCGCCAGTGTCACCGGCAGGGTGCGGCTGCTCACCGGCTGCCCGGCGATCTGCGCCAGCAGGGTGTCCACCAGCACCGCGCCGGCCAGCTTGGTGTCCTGCTGCACCGTCGACAGCGCCGGGTCGACGCTGGCGGCCACCGGGATATCGTCGAAGCCGGCCAGGGCCACGTCCTCGGGCACGCGCAGGCCATGCTCGCGCAGCGCCTTCAGCGCGCCGATGGCGATCAGGTCGCTGGCGGCGAACAGCGCATCGAAGCGCTCGCCGCGGCCGAGCAGCGCCAGCGCCGCCTCGTAGCCGGACTGCTCGGTGGTGATCGCATCGACCTGCAGCGCCGGCGTGGCGTCGGCGCCGGCCGCGCGTAGCGCCTGC
Source organism: Xanthomonas sp. NCPPB 3174 (assembly GCF_056725205.1). Classification (NCBI taxonomy): domain Bacteria; kingdom Pseudomonadati; phylum Pseudomonadota; class Gammaproteobacteria; order Lysobacterales; family Lysobacteraceae; genus Xanthomonas; species Xanthomonas sp. NCPPB 3174. The sequence goes on from NZ_CM161517.1 coordinate 1,902,657, forward strand.
AGATGGCCGCGGTAGCGTTCCAGGAATTCGGGGTAATGGTTGGACGCGTCGCCGAGGAAGGCGATGCGGCGGCGGCCCTGCGCCAGCAGGTGTGCGGTGATGTCGTGCCCGCCCTGGAAGTTGTCGCTGCCGATCGAGACCCCCGGCTGCCCGGGCAGCACCGCGCCCCAGCGCACGAAATGCGTGCCCTGGTCGACCAGGTGCTGCAGCCGCTGCTGCGCCTGCAGGTAGTCGCCATAGCCGAGCAGGATCAGTCCATCGGCCTTCTGGCTGTCGCCGTAGTCGGCGCGCCAGTTGTCCGACAACTGCTGGAACGACACCAGCAGGTCGTAGCCGTGACGGGCGCATGCGCGGGTGATCGAGCCCAGCATCGAGTGGAAGAACGGGTTGATCAGCGAGTCGTCGGTGGTCGGATCTTCGAAGAACAGCAGCGCCAGGGTGCCGGCATTGCGCAGGCGCAGGCTGGAGGCGTGCTTGTCGACCTTGTAGTTCAGCTCGCGCGCGATCGCCAGGATCTTGCGCCGGGTCTGCTCGTTGACCGCCGGGCTGCCGCGCAGCGCGCGCGAGACGGTGGGTTGCGACACGCCCGCGAGATAGGCGATGTCCAGTGAGGTGGCCTTGCCTTTGATGACGGCGCGTCCGGTGCGGAGAAAACGTCGGCGAAGCATGCCATGGCGGCTGCTGTAGCTCTTGCTGCGGCGCAGCGAAGGCCTCGGCGGCATACCAGGAATGACCGTTTTGGTAAAAGACCGCAATTACCATTTTGGTAAAAGCTGGTTTACCATTCCCGTCTATCGACCTGATCCGGACATGGGTGGCCCGCGGCAACGCCGGCCGAGCGTGCGACATGAGCACTACCACCGCCCTCGCGTGAGTTCCTGCCCAAGGCTGTCCGAGCAGGCGCCCTTGTGGCGCCTTCTTTCTGTCCCGCGCCCCGCCGCGACCGCCACCACGGTGGCGTGGACGCCGTCCCCCCGTTTCCATTTCCGCCGACTCCCATGATCACGATCACGCTCCCCGACGGCAGCCGCCGCGAATTCGAACACCCCGTCAGCCCCATGGACGTGGCCCAGTCCATCGGCCCCGGCCTGGCCAAGGCCACCATCGCCGGCCAGGTCGACGGCCGCCTGGTCGACGCCTGCGACCTCATCGACCACGACGCCAGCCTGCGCTTGATCACCGCCAAGGACGCCGAAGGCGTGGAGATCATCCGCCACTCCTGCGCGCACCTGGTCGGCCACGCGGTCAAGCAGCTGTATCCCGAGGTCAAGATGGTGATCGGTCCGGTCATCGCCGAGGGCTTCTACTACGACATCTACAGCGAGCGCCCGTTCACTCCCGAGGACCTGGCGGCGATCGAGAAGCGCATGCAGGAGTTGATCGCGCAGGACTACGACGTGATCAAGAAGGTCACCCCGCGCGCCGAGGTCATCGAACTGTTCAAGCAGCGCGGCGAGGACTACAAGCTGCGCCTGATCGAGGACATGCCCGACGACGTCACCGCGATGGGCCTGTACTACCACCAGGAATACGTGGACATGTGCCGCGGCCCGCACGTGCCGAACACGCGTTTCCTCAAGGCGTTCAAGCTGACCCGCATCTCCGGCGCCTATTGGCGCGGCGACGCCAAGAACGAGCAGCTGCAGCGCATCTACGGCACCGCCTGGGCCGACAAGAAGCAGCTCGAGGCCTACATCCTGCGCATGGAGGAGGCCGACAAGCGCGACCACCGCAAGATCGGCAAGCAGCAGGACCTGTTCCACCTGCAGGAAGAGGGCCCGGGCCTGGTGTTCTGGCATCCCAAAGGCTGGTCGATCTGGCAGGTGGTCGAGCAGTACATGCGCAAGGTCTACCGCGACAGCGGCTACGGCGAGGTGCGCTGCCCGCAGATCCTGGACGTGTCGCTGTGGCAGAAGTCCGGCCACTGGGACAACTACCAGGACAACATGTTCTTCACCGAGTCGGAGAAGCGCACCTACGCGGTCAAGCCGATGAACTGCCCCGGCCACGTGCAGGTGTTCAACCAGGGCCTGCACAGCTACCGCGACCTGCCGATCCGCTACGGCGAGTTCGGCGCCTGCCACCGCAACGAGCCGTCTGGCGCGCTGCACGGCATCCTGCGCGTGCGCGGCTTCACCCAGGACGATGGCCACATCTTCTGCACCGAGCAGCAGATCGAGGCGGAGGTCACCGCCTTCCACCAGCAGGCGCTGAAGGTGTACGGCGACTTCGGCTTCGACGACATCCAGATCAAGATCGCCTTGCGCCCGGAAAAGCGCCTGGGCGACGACGCCACCTGGGACAAGGCCGAGGCCGCCCTGCGCGCCGCGCTCGGCGCCTGTGGCGTGGAGTGGCAGGAACTGCCGGGCGAGGGCGCCTTCTACGGCCCGAAGATCGAGTACCACCTCAAGGACGCGATCGGCCGTACCTGGCAGCTCGGCACTATGCAGGTGGATTTCATGATGCCCGGCCGCCTCGGCGCCGAGTACGTGGACGAGCACAGCCAGAAGAAACATCCGGTCATGCTGCACCGGGCTATCGTCGGCTCGATGGAGCGCTTCATCGGCATCCTGATCGAGCACCACGCCGGCATGTTTCCGGCCTGGCTGGCGCCGGTGCAGGCCGTGGTCATGAACATCACGGACGCGCAGGCAGACTATGTAGACAACGTGCGGAAACTCCTTGCAAATCAAGGGTTCCGCATCGAAGCCGATTTGCGGAACGAAAAAATCGGTTATAAGATTCGCGAACACACGCTGCAGCGGGTGCCGTACCTGTTGGTCGCGGGCGACCGCGAGACGGAAAACGGCGCGATTGCGGTCCGTACGCGATCGGGGGAGGATCTGGGCACCATGTCGGTCGCCGCCTTCGCCGACCGGCTGCGCGCCGAGCAGTTGGCGTGACACCACCCTGGCGCGGACGGAGCCTCCGTCCGTGCCAGTCCGATTCCCCTGGGAGATTGCAACATCAGTACCCCTGACAACAAACAGAATCGCAAGAACCAAGAGATCCGCGTGCCGCGCGTGCGCGTGATCGGCGCAGACGGCGAGATGGTCGGCGTGTTGAGCCGCGACGAAGCGCTGGCGATGGCCGAGGAAGACGGCCTGGATCTGGTCGAGATCCAGCCGCAGGCCGATCCGCCGGTCTGCAAGATCATGGACTTCGGCAAGTTCAAGTTCGAGCAGCAGAAGAAGGCCAACGAAGCCAAGAAGAAGACCAAGCAGGTCGAGATCAAGGAAATCAAGTTCCGTCCGGTCACGGACGAAGGCGATTACCAGATCAAGCTGCGCAACATGCGCCGCTTCATCGAGGAAGGCGACAAGGTCAAGGTCAACATCCGCTTCCGCGGTCGCGAGATGAGCCATCAGGAGCTCGGTCGCGAAATGGCCGCGCGGATCGAAGCCGATCTGGGCGAGGACATCGTCATCGAATCGCGTCCGCGCCTGGAAGGCCGGCAGATGGTGATGATGATCGCGCCGAAGAAGCGCTGATCCGCGGACTGCAGCCCGGGATCGCGCCCCGCCAACGGCAGGCGCGCGGTTCTCCGGTATCTGTGGCCAACCTCTTCTTGACGTTCCGGGCGTAGCGCGGCTGCGCCGTTGCGGCGTGCCCGTGCGCCGCCCAGCCTGCGCGAATCCCGAATCCCGAATCCCGAATCCCGGCGCGCAAGCGCCCAGATCGAACTGCATGATTTGCAAGGCATTCCAAGCCCTGGCATAATGCGCGGCCCAGTTCATCGGGTTTGCCGCTCCGGCGGCAATAGGACCCGCCCGGATCCTCAGTGGATCAAGGGCTTACAAGCAGGTAAGGGCACGGACGGAAAGTGTGGCGCAGCCACCGCCCTGACCAGTGACAAAACACCATCAAGGACATTGCAATGCCCAAGATCAAGACCAACCGGGCGGCGGCCAAGCGTTTCCGCAAGACCGCCTCCGGCAAGTACAAGGCCGGCCACGCCAACCGTAGCCACATCCTCACCAAGAAAGCGACCAAGCGGAAGCGCAACCTGCGGCAGACGAACCACGTCCGTGCCGAGGACGCAGGCCGTCTGGACCGTATGCTTCCCTACCTCTGAGGACTGAACCATGGCTCGAGTCAAGCGTGGCGTCCAGGCGCGCCGTCGTCACAAGAAAGTTCTGAACCTCGCCAAGGGCTACTACAACGCCCGTCGCAAGGTCTTCCGCGTCGCCAAGCAGGCGGTGATCAAGGCGCAGCAGTACGCCTACATCGGCCGCAAGCAGAAGAAGCGCAATTTCCGTTCGCTGTGGATCACCCGCATCAATGCGGCGGCCCGCATCAACGGCATGAGCTACAGCCGTTTCATGAACGGCCTGCTCAAGGCTGGCATCACCCTCGACCGCAAGGTGCTGGCGGACATCGCCGTGCACGACGCGCAGGGCTTTGCCGCCCTGGCGGAGAAGGCGAAGGGCGCGCTGGCGGCATAAGTTTGCGAGTCCCTGCAGAAACCCGCGCGTCCACGTGCCGGGTTTCGGCGGGAGCCATCGCAGGCATGCAGGGGAAGGGCGCAAGTCCTTCCCCTTTTGCGTTTTTGGGGCGTCCCGATGCGGGGTGCCTGCCGGGTAGGTGAGGTCCCGCATCGGTGGGACACGGTGGCCACGGTTCGGCCGGAGCAGTGAGGCGCGAGTGCAATGAGTGAGATCGATTCCCTGAGCGGGCAGGCGCTGGCGGAGATTGCCGCGGCGCAGAGTCCGGAGGCGCTGGAGCAACTGCGGGTCGCGCTGCTCGGCAAGAGCGGCAGCATCACCGCCCAGCTCAAGCAGCTCGGTGCGCTGGCGCCGGAGCAGCGCAAGCTGGCCGGCGAGGCGATCAACCGCGCGCGCGACACGGTGTCCGCCGCGCTGGCCGAGCGCCGCACGCTGCTGGAAACCGCGGCGCTGGACGCGCGCCTGGCCGCCGAGCGCATCGACGTGACCCTGCCGGGCCGGCGCGGCGAACGCGGCGGGCTGCATCCGGTCACCCGCACGTTGGAGCGCATCACCGAGATCTTCGCGCGACTGGGCTACGAACTGTCCGACGGCCCTGAGATCGAGGACGACTGGCACAACTTCGAGGCGTTGAATTTCCCGCCGCACCACCCGGCGCGGGCGATGCACGACACCTTCTATTTCGGCGACGGCCGCCTGCTGCGCACCCACACCTCGGGCGTGCAGGTGCGCTACATGGGTGAGCATGCGCCGCCGCTGCGCATGATCGCCGCCGGCAAGGTCTACCGCAGCGACAGCGACCAGACCCATTCGCCGATGTTCCATCAGGTCGAAGGCCTGCTGGTCGACGAGCACGCGACCTTCGCCGACCTCAAGGGCACCCTGGCCGAGTTCGTGCGCGCGTTCTTCGAGCGCGATTTCCAGATGCGCTTCCGCCCCAGCTACTTCCCCTTCGTCGAGCCCGGTGCCGAGGTCGACATCGCCTGGCAGCAGCCCGACGGCAGTACCCGCTGGCTGGAAGTGCTCGGCTGCGGCATGGTCCACCCGAACGTGCTGCGCAACGTCGGCATCGACCCCGAGCGCTACACCGGCTTCGCCTTCGGCATGGGCGTGGAGCGTTTCGCGATGCTGCGCTACGGCGTCAACGACCTGCGCGCCTTCTTCGAGAACGACGTGCGGTTCCTGCGGCAGTTTGCCTGAGGGCGGGGATTCGGGAGTGGGGATTGGGGATTCGTTGAAGCGAGTTCCCCTCCAATCTTCCGGTCCCACGCGTATCCGCTCCTGCGAATCCCCAATCCCGAATCCCCAATCCCGGCCTTCCAATGAAATTCAGCGAAAACTGGCTGCGCAGCCACGTTCCGACCCAGGCCTCGCGTGAGCAGCTCACCGCGACCCTGACTGCCATCGGCCTGGAGGTCGAGGAGGTCGTGCCGCTCGGCGACGGCCTGCAGCAGGTGGTGGTGGCGCGGATCGTCGAGGCCGCGCCGCATCCCGAGGCCGACCGGTTGCAGGTGTGCCGGGTCGATGCCGGGCAGGGCGAGCTGCTGCAGATCGTCTGCGGTGCGCCGAATGCGCGCGCCGGGCTGGTCGCGCCGCTGGCGCTGGTCGGTGCGCAGGTCGGTGGCATCGCGATCAAGCCGGCCAAGCTGCGCGGCGTCGCGTCCAACGGCATGCTGTGCTCGGCCAAGGAGCTGGGCCTGGACAGCGATGCGTCCGGGTTGTTCGAGCTGCCCGACGATGCGCCGGTCGGCCAGGCGCTGACCGAGTACCTGGGGCTGCCCGACGCCAGCATCGAGATCAAGCTCACGCCCAACCGTGCCGACTGCTTCGGCGTGCGCGGCATCGCCTACGACGTGGCCGCGGCCTGCGGCAGCGACGTGCTGCCGCTGGCGGTGACGCCGGCGGCGGTGAGCAGCGAGCGCACGCTGGCGGTGGCGCTGGACGCGGGCGCCGACGCGCCGCGTTACTGCGGCCGCGTGGTCGAGGACCTGGATCCGGCGGCGAAGACGCCGCTGTGGATGGCCGAACGCCTGCGCCGCAGTGGCGTGCGCCCGGTGTCGCTGCTGGTGGACATCACCCAGTACGTGATGCTGGAACTGGGCCAGCCGATGCATGCCTTCGACCTGGACACCTTGCAGGGCCCGGTCGGCGTGCGCCACGCGCGCGACGGCGAGACCCTGACCCTGCTCGATGGCCGCGAGGCGGCGCTGGATCCGGCCTTCCTGCTGGTCACCGACGCCGATCGGCCGGTGGCGCTGGGCGGGCTGATGGGCGGCCACGCGACCCGCGTCACCGAGACCACCTGCCACGTGTTCCTGGAGGCCGCGCATTTCGCCCCGGCGGCGATCATGGGCCGCGGTCGCAAGCTCGGCCTGCACACCGATGCCGGCCACCGTTTCGAGCGCGGCGTCGACCCGGCGCTGCCGCGGCAGGCGCTGGAACTGGCCACGCGGCTGGTGCTGGAGCTGGCTGGTGGCCGCGCCGGCCCGGTGGTCGAGGCCGCCCTGCCCGAATTCCTGCCGGCACCGGCGCCGATCGCGCTGCGCCGCGCGCGCATCCTGCGCGTGCTCGGCATCGAGATCGCCGACGCCGACGTGGAGCGCATCCTGCGCGCGCTGGGCATGGAGGTGACTGCATCGGCCGATGGCTGGCAGGTCACCGCGCCGAGCCGCCGCTTCGACATCGCCATCGAAGAGGACCTGATCGAGGAACTGGCGCGCATCCACGGCTACGACCGCCTGCCGATGACGTTGCCCGGCGGCGCCACGCGCATCGCCATGGACAGCGAGACCCAACTGGACGAGCGCAGCGTGCGCCGGCAGTTGCTGGCGCGCGAGCTGCTGGAAACCATCAACTACGCCTTCGTCGATGCCGCGCTGCTGGACCAGTGGGGGCTGCACGACGGGCGCGTGGCCCTGGCCAATCCGCTCAGCGCCGAACTGGCGGTGATGCGTCCGTCGCTGCTGCCGGGGCTGGTCGCGGCGCTGGGCCGCAACGCCGCGCGCCAAGCCGGGCGCGTGCGCCTGTTCGAACTGGGCAAGGTGTTCGCCGCGGCGGCGGAAGCCGGTGCCGCGCCGACCGAGACCCAGCGGGTGGCGGCCGCGGTGTGCGGCGATGCCGACGCCCTGCAGTGGGGCCTGCCGGCGCGCAAGGTCGATTTCCACGACCTCAAGGGCGACCTGGAGGCCCTGGCCGCGGCGTCCGGCGCACGCCTGGACTATCGGCCGGCGACGCACCCGTTCGCGCATCCGACCCGATCGGCCGACGTCTATCGCGACGAGACGCGGATCGGCTGGATCGGGCAGTTGCATCCGCGGCTGCTGCAGGCGATGCAGATCGACGTGGACGTGCTGGCGTTCGAGCTGGACCTGGCGCCGCTGGCCGCGCGTGCCTTGCCGCGCGCCGCCGAGCTGTCGCGGTTCCCGTCGGTGCGCCGCGACCTGGCCTTCGTGGTGCCGGACGCGGTGAGCTGGGCGGCGCTGGCGCGTAGCGTGCGCGCGGCGGTGGGGCCGTTGCTGCGCGAGGTGGTGCTGTTCGACCGCTACGTCGGCGCGGGGGTCGAGGCTGGTTGCAAGAGTCTCGCTATGGGCTTGATTTTGCAGGACAACACGCGCACTCTGACAGAACGCGACGTGGAGGCGGTGGTCGCCGATGCGGTGGCCGCGCTGGCGCGGGAACACGACGCGCGGATGCGTGGTTGAGAAGGGACAGGGGATAGCAGGGCAATGGCGTTGACCAAAGCGGAAATGGCCGAGCGGTTGTTCGACGAAGTCGGGCTGAACAAGCGCGAGGCCAAGGAATTCGTCGATGCGTTCTTCGACGTGCTGCGCGATGCGCTCGAGCAGGGGCGGCAGGTGAAGCTGTCCGGTTTCGGCAACTTCGACCTGCGCCGCAAGAACCAACGGCCCGGCCGCAATCCCAAGACCGGCGAAGAGATCCCGATTTCGGCGCGGACGGTGGTGACCTTCCGTCCCGGACAGAAGCTCAAGGAGCGAGTGGAGGCATATGCTGGACCCGGGCAGTAACCGCGAACTTCCGCCGATTCCGGCCAAGCGCTACTTCACCATCGGTGAGGTCAGCGAGCTGTGCGACGTCAAGCCGCACGTGCTGCGCTACTGGGAGACCGAGTTCCCCAGCCTGGAACCGGTCAAGCGGCGCGGCAATCGGCGTTACTACCAGCGCCACGACGTGCTGATGGTGCGGCAGATCCGCAGCCTGCTGTACGAACAGGGCTACACCATCGGCGGTGCGCGCCTGCGCCTGGAAGGCGAGGGCGCCCGCCAGGAATCGGCGCTGAGCAACCAGATCATCAAGCAGGTGCGGCAGGAGCTGGAAGAAGTCCTGCAGCTGCTGCGGCGTTGAATCAGGGCGGCCACCGCCGCTAGGAATGCCAGCGGCAAACCCGCTATAATCGCCAACTCGCCGCGAGGCGGGTCCGCCATGACGGCGGAGACGCAACACATCGGGGTATAGCGCAGCCTGGTAGCGCACTAGTCTGGGGGACTAGTGGTCGTCGGTTCGAATCCGGCTACCCCGACCATCTTTCGAAGGCCCATGTCTGCGACATGGGCCTTTTTGTTTGGCCAGGCTGGGCGGCCGACCTCCACGCGCGCCGGTAGACGTGCACGGCCCCCCGGGGGCGAGCGCCGCTCATGGCAGCGGTGCCGAAGCCGACGATCCGTAACATTCGTTTGGGGCCAAACGCACTGCCGTAGACAAAATTCGCAGGACTGCGCCATGGCTGCGCGCCGGCGCCGCCGCGTCAGATCGGAAAGCCGCGCCAGAACTGAGAGCGATGCAGCGTCAATGCGTTGACATTGATCACGTTAACATCGCGTCGATGGAACGTTCACCGGCCCTTGCTACGCTGAATCGCCGGACATGTAGTTGAACCCTCCTGTTACTGCGTCAAAAAAATGTCGGGTAACGCCTTGGTGACGGCAGATGGCTGTGCCATAGTGCGTTGCAACACGAAGCTTCGCTGTTGGCCAGGGCCGTTCGTCCCGGGCAGGAATTGACACCGTGATCATCCTCTGGCCGGGACGGAGCCCTGGCCGGTTGGACGAGTGCGGCGCTTCGAAAACCATTCGACAGAGGGCATCAGCATCGCGCATGGGTAAACTTTCCGTGACCTTCCACTGGGCGCTGGCCCTGTTCTGCCTGGGACTGCTGTCTGCATGCAGCAGCGGGCCGGCGATGCGTACCGACCTGCCGGCGGGCGATCCGCTTGCCGCTTCAATGGGCAAGCCGGAATACCTGCTCGGCCCGGGCGACCTGCTGACGGTCAAGGTGTTCCAGGTCGACGACCTGGAGCGGCAGGTGCGGGTCGACAACGAGGGCCGCATCTCGCTGCCGCTGATCGGCGACGTGAAGGCCGCCGGCTCCAGCGTCAATGCGCTGCAGAAGGAGATCGCCGACCGCTACCGCAACGGCTATCTGCAGAACCCGCAGGTGTCGGTGCTGGTCGACGAGTTCACCGGCAACCGGGTCACGGTCACCGGCGCGGTCAGCGAGCCGGGCATCTATCCCATCCAGGGCTCCGCGCTGACTCTGCAGCAGGCGCTGTCGCTGGGCAAGGGCGTCAGCGACGTGGCCAGCCGCGGCAACGTGGTGGTGTTCCGGACCGTTGACGGGCAGAAGATGCTGGCCCGTTTCGATCTGCGCGAGATCCAGAAGGGGGCCGCGCCGGATCCGGCGATCTACGGTGGCGACATCGTGGTGGTGTACCGCTCCGACGCGCTGGTGTTGCTGCGGACCGTCGTGCAACTGACCCCGTTCGTGATGGTCTGGAGGGCCTACCGATGAGCGCCTCCACCTTGCCTCCCGCCTCGGCGCCTCGCGCGCGCGCCGTGGGCACGCCGCTGAGCCCGGCCGACATCGGCCTGCTGGATTACTGGAATGCGCTGTACCGCCAGCGTTGGCTGATCGTCGGCATCACTGCGGCGGTGGTGCTGCTGGCGCTGCTCGTCCTCCTGCTGATGACGCCGAAGTACCGTGCCACCAGCGTGCTGCAGATCGAGCGCGAATCGCTCAACGTCGCCAATGTCGCCAACCTGATGCCGGTGGAATCGCCGCAGGATCGCGACTTCTACCAGACCCAGTACGAGCTGCTCGGCAGCCGGTCGCTGGCGCGGCAGGTGATCCGCGAGGCCAAGCTGACCCAGGAACCGGCGTTCAAGCCGCTGGTCGACGAAGCCCTGGATAAGCTGCAGGACAACGGCGACGGGCGTGCGCCGACGCCGCAGGCGCGTGCTGCCGCGGCCGAGAATGCGCTGGTCGGCCCGGTGCTGGATGCGTTGACCATCGAGCCGGTGCGCGACTCGCGCCTGGTGCGGATCAACTTCGATTCGCCCGACCGGGTGCTGGCCACGCGCGTGGCCAATACCTACGCCAAGATGTTCATCGCCTCGACCCAGGAACGCCGCCTGCAGGCGTCCTCGTTCGCTGCGCGTTACCTGTCCGAGCGTCTGGCGCAACTGCGCGACAAGGTCGAGGAGTCGGAGAAGAACGCGGTCGACTATTCCAGCCAGGAACAGATCGTGTCGATGGGCGACGACAAGCCGTCGCTGCCCACGCAGAACATGAGCGAACTGAATGTGCGCCTGGCCGCGGCGCAGGACGCGCGGATCAAGGCCGAGGCGGCTTGGCGCCAGGCCGGCATCGGCGACGGCATGGGCCTGCCGCAGGTGGTCAGCAATCCGTTGATCCAGAACCTGCGCGCCGAGCAGGCCAAGCTGACCGCCGACTACCAGCAGAAGCTGGCGACGTTCCAGCCCGGCTACCCGGAGATGCAGCGCCTGCAGAACCAGATCGCCGAGACCAAGCGCCAGATCGCCGACGAGGTCGCCAACATCCGCAGCGCGCTGAAGAACGACTACGAATCGGCGCGTCAGCAGGAAACCTTGCTGGCCGACCGCATCGCCGCACTGAAGAACGACGAACTGGACCTGCAGACCCGCAGCATCCGCTACACCATGCTGCGCCGCGAGGCCGACACCAACCGCCAGCTCTACGACGCGCTGCTGCAGCGCTACAAGGAGATCGGCGTGGTCGGCAACGTGGGCACCAACAACATCTCGATCGTCGACCGCGCCGATGTGCCCGGCAAGCCGAATTCGCCGAAGAAGTTGCTCGGCCTGGCGCTGGCCTTCGTGTTCGGCCTGTTCCTGGCGGTGGCGGTGGCGCTGGTGCGCTATTTCATCCGCGAGGCCGAAGCCGCGGCGGCGGCCTCGGCATGAGATGTCGCAGCGCCATGGCGCGCCGCACCGCGCAATGCGCGAGCGCGTGCCGCAACGCACACATCGGCATCGGTTCGACGCACAGTCTTCAGTGAGGTGATACGTGGTTCAGCTAGGCAATGAGGTGCTCCATTATTTTCCAGCGCGGTTGTACGAAGACGTTCTTCTGTTGAAGTAATCACGGGCTGCCGTGGACCTGGGGTCGGCGAGGGAGGCGCCGCAGCGGTCCACAGGCAGGCGAAATCGAGGCCCGGCGGCGTCGCATGTTCCCCCGCATGCCGATCGACCGGGTTTGGATAGGAATCCCGATCATGCTTTTGGCAGACCTGAGTAGCGCCACCTATACGACCTCCTCGCCGCGCATGCTGTCCAAGTACGCGGCCGCGGCAGACATCCTGTTGCGCGTGTCCGACCTGACCGTCATGGTCGGCGGCGCGTTGCTGACCCACCGGCTGCTGTTCGGTACCTGGATGCCGGAACCGGCATACCGGGTGGCGATCGGCACCACGCTGCTGTACGCGGTGATCTGCTTCGCCCTGTTCCCGCTGTACCGCAGTTGGCGCGGGCGCGGCCTGTTGCGCGAGATGATGGTGCTGAGCCTGGCCTGTGGCGGCGTGTTCGCCCTGTTCGCCATGCATGCCTTCGTGGTGCAGTTCGGCCAGCAGGTCTCGCGGCTGTGGATCGGCACCTGGTTCGTCACCAGCCTGGGAACGCTGCTGCTCTCGCGCACGGTGGTGCGCGGCGTGCTCAACCGGCTGCGTTCCGAAGGCGTGGACGTGCAGCGCGTGGTGGTGGTCGGGTTGCGCCATCCGGTGGTGAAGATCCACAACTACCTGAGCCGCAATCCCTGGGTGGGCATGCAGGTGGTGGGCTACTTCAGCAGCGACTACGACCTGTCGGTGGCCGACCATCCGCAGAAGCTGCAGTGCCTGGGCGAGGGCACCGCCGACGCGCTGATCGACTACCTCGACGACCACCAGGTCGAGCAGGTATGGATCTCGTTGCCGCTGGGCGAGCGCGACCACATCAAGCAGCTGCTGCAGCGCATGGACCGCTATCCGATCCAGGTCCGGCTGATTCCCGATCTGTTCGACTTCGGCATGCTCAACCAGTCCGGCGACCAGATCGGCAACGTACCGGTGATCAACCTGCGCCAGGGCGGGGTGGACCGCAACACCTACTTCGTGGTCGCCAAGGCGCTGCAGGACAAGCTGGTGGCCCTGGCCGCGCTGGCGGTGCTGTGGCCGCTGATGCTGGCGATCGCGGTGGGCGTGAAGCTGAGCTCGCCGGGTCCGGTGTTCTTCCGCCAGCGCCGCCACGGCCTGGGCGGGCGTGAGTTCTACATGTACAAGTTCCGCTCCATGCGCGTGCAGCAGGAGCCCAGCGACGTGGTGGTGCAGGCGACGCGCGGCGACAGCCGGGTGACCCGCTTCGGTGCGTTCCTGCGCCGCACCAGCCTGGACGAACTGCCGCAGCTGTTCAACGTGCTCGGCGGCAGCATGTCGGTGGTGGGGCCGCGTCCGCACGCGGCGCAGCACAACACCCACTACGAGAAGCTGATCCACCATTACATGCAGCGGCACTACGTCAAGCCGGGCATCACCGGCTGGGCGCAGGTCAACGGCTTCCGCGGCGAGACGCCGGAACTGCGCACGATGAAGAAGCGCATCCAGTACGACCTGGACTACATCCGCCGCTGGTCGTTGTGGCTGGATACGCGGATCATCGTGCTGACCGCGTTCAAGGTGCTCGGGCAGAAGACCGCCTACTGATGCGCCCGATGCGTCTTCTTCCCGCCGACCGTGTGCAGCGTCGGCGTCGCCTCCGCGTCGCCGTCGTTCCTGCATTGCCTGCACCGAATGGGCTGGCGCGCCGCATGCCGGCGCCATGCCCGGCGCGCGTCCAGCGTGGCGTCGTCGCGCGATGCGCCGTCGCCGCAGCGGGGTGCGCATGCTGAGCGCGCCGGACATGCCGCTGCGTGAGCAGCGTCGCAACCTGCTGATCGAGCTGGTGCTGTTGTTCGCCGTCGGCTACAACTTCGTGCTGGCCGTGATCAACGCCAAGGTGTTCCGGGTCAGCCCGGCGATGACCTACGCGGTGGAACTGGCGGTCTATGCGGCGTGTTTCCTGCTTGGCATGCGCGCGCTGGACCGCAAGCGCATGGCGATGGTGTTCACCGGCATCGCCCTGCTGGCGCTGCTGATGCTGGTGCGCCTGTTCATGGCGTGGACGCTGGATCCGAAGTTCTTCCGCGATGCGCTGATCCCGTTCGCCTTCCTGATGCTCGGCGCGGCGTATACCGGTTCGCTGCCGCGCATGTTCGTGCGCATGGCGCTGCTGGTGTCGCTGGTGGCGGTGTTCGAGCTGGCCCTGCCCAAGGTCTACGGCGACGTGGTCAACCCCAAGAGCTATTTCGTCAACGCGCGCGGCGCCAGCGCGTCGAGCTTCTGGAACCAGGACAGCAATCTGTTCGTCAGCGCCACCAGGCCCGGCGCGCGCAACTTCCTGCCGTCGTCGAACCTGCCGCGCGCCTCCTCGGTCTTCATCGAGCCGGTGACGATGGGCAACTTCATCATCTTCTTCACCGCGATCCTGCTGACCTTCTGGCGCTGGATGCGGCCGCTGGCGATCGTCGCCTCGGTGGCGATGATCGGCTTCCTGATCGTGGCCTCGGACGGGCGCCTGGCCGCCGGCACCTGCGTGATGATGGCGCTGCTGAGTCCGTTGCTGCTGCGCACCGACCAGCGGCTGGGCTTTGTGATCTTCTTCCTGGTGATGGGCGGGGCGTGGCTGCTGGTCTGGGCCTCGGGCATCCAGAGCTACGAGGACACCACCCTGGGGCGGGTGTTCTTCACCGTCGATTCGATCCGCAGGATGAGCGCCGATGCGTGGATGGGGCTGGACGTGGATCAGCCGTACCGCTACTTCGACAGCGGCATCGCCTACTTCATCTCCTCGCAGTCGGTGCTGCTGGTGCTGGCGTTCCTGCTGGCGTACTCGTTCGCGATGCTGATGCGCACCATCGAAGGGCAGTTGTTCAAGAACCTGCTGATCTTCGCGTTCTCGCTGAGCCTGCTGGTTTCCAACGGCTATTTCTCGATCAAGACCGCGGCGCTGTGGTGGTTCGTGTGCGGTTGCCTGTGGCAGATGACGCCGCGCCTGCGCGATGCGCCCGCGCTGCCGGCGACCGCGACGACGCCGGCTCCGCGTCTCCCGGCGGTGCCGGCATGAGCGCGCCCGCCACGGCTGTTTCCGCGTCGGTGCCGGCGCAGGCGCGCACCGCGCGAACGCGTGCGTCGCGCGATATGCGCATCGATGCGGCAAAGGCGCTGGCGATCCTGCTGGTGGTGTTCGGGCATGCCAAGGGCATTCCGCACGCCTACGTGATCCTGGCCTACAGCTTCCACGTGCCGATGTTCTTCCTGCTGTCGGGCTGGGTCGGCGAGGCCTTCGGCAACCGCCCGCTGACCCTGGCCACGGTCGGCAAGCTGGCGCGCAGCCTGCTGCTGCCGTACGTGGCGTTCTTCTTCGTCGCTTATGCGTACTGGATGCTGACCCGGCATATCGGCAGCAAGGCGCAGCTGTGGGGCGACCGGCCGTGGTGGGAGCCGCTGCTGGGCCTGGTCAGCGGCATCGGCCCCAAGCTCTACGTGATGCCGGCGCTGTGGTTCCTGCCGGCGCTGTTCGTGACCACGCTGGCGTATCTGGCGCTGCGTCGAACGCTGTCGTTGTCGGTGCTGGCCGGGTTGTCGTTGCCGCTGGCCTGGGGCTGGGCGTGCTGGTTCCCGGGGCAGGACATGCGCCTGCCGTTCTCCCTGGACGTGCTGCCGGTGGCGCTGTGCTTCTTCGCGATCGGTGCGCTCGCCGCCACGCGGGCGCAGTGGTGGCCGGCGCGGCCGGCCGGGAATGCGCTGGCCGCCCTGCTGCTGGGTGCCGCTTGGTTCGCGATCGCCTGGCACAACGGCCGCGTGGACGTGAACATGCTCAAGTTCGGCGATTCCCCGCTGGGCTTCCTGGCCGCCAGCCTGCTCGGCAGCGCCATGGCGCTGTGCATCGCCGGGCTGCTGCAGCACTGGGCCTGGTTGCAGTGGATCGGACGCAACACCTTGCTGATCCTGTGCACGCACACCTTGTTGTTCTCGGTGATGGCCGGCATCGCCGCCCGCACCGGCCTGGTCCGCGGCGACGCCTGGGGACCGGCCTGGGCAGTGTCGGTGAGCGTGCTGGCGGTGCTGGCCAGCGTACCGATGCGCGCGGTGCTGGTGCGGATTGCGCCGTGGATGATCGGCGTGCGTCGCAGCGCGGTCGCGGGAGCGACGGCATGAAGGTGGTGCATGTGGTGCGCCAGTTCCATCCGTCGGTCGGCGGCATGGAGGAGGTGGTGCTGAATATCGCGCGCCGCCATCTGCAGCAGGGCCGCGATCAGGTCGAAGTGGTGAGCCTGGAGCGGGTGTTCACCGATCCGCAGCAGCGTCTGGCGCCGCGCGACAGCCACCAGGGCGTGCCGATCGTGCGCTTGCCGTATCGCGGTTCCTCGCGCTACCCGCTGGCGCCGTCGGTGCTGTCGGCAGTGCGCGGTGCGGATCTGCTGCATGTGCACGGCATCGATTTCTTCTACGACTTCCTGGCCCTGACCCGGCCGCTGCACCGTGTGCCGATGATCGTCTCCACCCATGGCGGTTTCTTCCACACCACCTATGCCTCGCGCCTGAAGATGCTCTGGTTCAAGACCCTCACCCGCGCCTCGGCGCTCGCCTACGCGCGGGTGGTGGCGACCAGCGAGAACGATGGCCGGCTGTTCTCGCAGGTGGTCGCGCCGCAGCGGCTGCGGGTGATCGAGAACGGGGTGGACGTGGACAAGTTCGCCGGGCAGGGCAGCGCCACGCCCGGACGCACGCTGATCTACTTCGGGCGCTGGTCGGTCAACAAGGGCCTGCTGGAGACCCTGGACCTGGTGCGCGCGCTGGCCGCGCGGGATCCGGCCTGGCAATTGATCGTGGCCGGGCGCGAGTACGACTTCAGCGTGGCCGACCTGCAGCAGGCGATCGCCGAGCGCGGCCTGCAGCAGCGGGTGCGCCTGCAGGTAGCGCCGACCCAGGCGCAACTGGCGCAGTTGCTCGGCAGCGCGCAGTACTTCGTGTGCCTGTCGCGGCACGAGGGGTTCGGCCTGGCCGCGGTGGAAGCGATGAGCGCGGGACTGCTGCCGATCCTCAGCGACATCCCGCCGTTCGCGCGGCTGCAGCGCGAGTCGGGGCAGGGCGTGCTGGTCGACCCGGCCGATCCGCAGGCGGCCGCGGCCACGGTGCGCGCCTTCGCTGCCGCCACCGATGCGGACTTCGCCGCGCAGCGCGACGCGGCGATGGCGTATGCGCATCGCTACGACTGGGACCGCGTGGTCGGTGCCTATCTGGACGAGTACCGCCTGGCGCTGGGCGGCGCGGAGGGCGGCCGATGAGCGGCGAGCGCCAACGCCACGGCGCGGCGCAGCAGACTGCGCCGGCAGTCACCGTGCTGCTGTCCACCGAGCGCCCGACCGCGACCACCAATCCCTACCTGACCCAGCTCTACGCGGCGCTGCCGCCGCAGGTGCACCTGCGTTTCTTCTCGATGCGCGCGGCGCTGCTGTCGCGCTACGACGTGCTGCATCTGCATTGGCCGGAGTACCTGCTGCGGCATCGCACCGCGCTCGGTACGCTGGCCAAGCAGGCCTGCGTCGCGCTGTTGCTGCTGCGCCTGCGTGTGACGGGCGTGCCGTTGGTGCGCACCCTGCACAACGTGGCGCCGCACGAGGACAAGGGCTGGCGCGAACGCCTGCTGCTGCGCTGGATCGACCGCCAGACCGCGCGCTGGATCCGCATCAATGCGACCACGCCCGAACGCGCGCCGGCCACCGACACCATCCTGCACGGCCATTACCGCGACTGGTACGCGCCGCTGCCGCAACCGCCGCGGGTGCGCGGGCGCCTGCTGCACTTCGGGCTGCTGCGCCCGTACAAGGGCGTGGAGACGCTGATCGCGACGTTCGGCGCATTGTCCGATCCCCAGCTCAGCCTGCGCATCGCCGGCAACCCGATCGATGCGCAGATCCGCGGCGTGGTCGAGCGCGCCTGCGCCGAGGACCCGCGGATCAGTGCACGCCTGCAGTACGTGGAGGACGCGGTGCTGGCGCAGGAGGTCGGGGAGGCCGAACTGGTGGTGCTGCCGTACCGGCAGATGCACAACTCCGGCACCCTGCTGCTGGCGCTGTCGCTGGCGCGCCCGGTGCTGGCGCCGTGGAGCGAGGCCAATGCCGCCATCGTCGACGAAGTCGGCGCGCAGTGGGTGCAGCTGTACCAGGGCGAGCTGGATGCGGCGCAACTGGCGCGGGCCCTGGCGCACGCGCAGCAGTTGCCGGCCGACGCCGTGCCGGACCTGTCGCGGCGCGACTGGAACGGCATCGGCCTGCAGCATTACCGCAGCTATCTGCAGGCGCTGACCGCGCGCCGCGGGGAGGACGCATGAGCAGCGCCGAGACCCCGCGGCCGGTAGCGCCGCAACCCGGACTGGGCGCCCGCGCCGCCGGCGGCGCAGCCGTGACCATGGCCGGGCAGCTGGCCAAGATGGTGGTGCAGTTCGGCGGCATCATTCTGCTGGCGCGGCTGCTGACGCCCTACGACTACGGCCTGATGGCGATGGTGACGGCGATCGTCGGCATGGCCGAAATCCTGCGCGACTTCGGCCTGTCCTCGGCCGCGATCCAGGCCAAGCACGTCAGCCGCGAGCAGCGCGACAACCTGTTCTGGATCAACAGCGGCATCGGCCTGGCGCTGGCGATCGTGGTGTTCCTGTCCTCGTCGTGGATAGCGCACTTCTACCGCGAGCCGGCCTTGCTCGGCATTTCCCAGGCGCTGGCGGTGACCTTCCTGCTCAACGGCATGACCACGCAGTATCGCGCGCACCTGAGCCGTGCGCTGCGCTTCGGCCAGGTCTCGCTGAGCGACGTCGGCGCGCAGGTGCTGGGCCTGCTGGCCGGCGTCGGCGTGGCCCTGGCCGGCTACGGCTACTGGGCGCTGGTCTGGCAGCAGGTGGTGCAGGCACTGGTCAACCTGCTGATCGCCGGCGCCTGCGCGCGCTGGCTGCCGCGCGGCTACCGGCGCGATGCGCCGATGCGCACCTTCCTCAGCTTCGGCTGGAATCTGATGGCGGCGCAGTTGCTCGGCTATGCCAGCCGCAACGTCGGCCAGGTGATCATCGGCCACCGCATCGGCGCCGAGGCGCTGGGCCTGTACAACCGCGCGTTCCAGCTGCTGATGATGCCGCTGAACCAGATCAACGCACCGGCCACCTCGGTGGCGCTGCCGGTGCTGTCGCAGTTGCAGGACGACCCGCCACGCTTCGGCAACTTCCTGCTGCGCGGGCAGACGGTGATGGTGCACCTGATCGTCGCACTGTTCTCCTTCGCCTGTGCGCTGGCGATGCCGCTGATCGTGCTGGTGCTGGGCGAACAGTGGCGGCCGGCGGTGCCGCTGTTCCAGGTGCTGACCCTCGGCGGCATCTTCCAGACCGCGTCCTACGCCACCTACTGGGTGTTCCTGGCGCTGGGCCTGATGCGCCAGCAACTGGTGTACTCGGTGGTCGGGCGGGTGATGCTGATCGCCTGCATCTTCGCCGGCTCGCTGTGGGGGGTGATGGGGGTGACCGTGGGCTACACGCTGGGTCTGCTGGTGATGTGGCCGCTGTCGGTGATCTGGATCGCGCGTATCGCGCCGCAGATTCCGGCCTGGGAGCTGTTCAACAACGCCTTGCGCGCGGTGCTCGGCTACGGCGTCTGCGGCGTCGCCGCCTACCTGGCCGCGCAGCAGTGGGGCGGCGCGTCGCTGTGGATGCAGCTCGTCGTCGGCGCCGTGGCGATGGCGCTGTCCGGCTTGCTGGTGTTCGCGCTGTGGCCGGCGTTCCGCCGCGATGTGTTGGCCATCCTGCAGATGCGCACGCTGTTGCGCCAGGCACGGGGAGCGCGATGAGCGTCGGCCGGCCGCGTCTTTCCTTTCCTTCATTCCGCACAGGAGCGAGCGCATGAGCGATTCTTCCGCAGCGGCGCTGCCCGCATCGGCACCGGCCGCGGCCACCAGTGGGCATGCGCCGTGCTATCTGGTGCTGTCGGCGCACGACTACCGCACGCCGCGCCGCGCCAACATCCATTTCATCGCCGATGAACTGGCCAAGCGCGGCACCACGCGCTTCTTCTCGCTGCGCTACAGCCTGCTGTCGCGGCTCAAGGGCGATCTGCGCCTGCCGCTGGACGCCACCGCCAACCAGGTGGTCCGCCACAACGGCGTGGACTGCTACCTGTGGCGCGCGCTGCTGCATCCGTTCAACACCCGACGGCGCTGGCTGCGGCCGCTGGAAGACCTGATGTTCAAGGTCTACGCGGCGCGCGCGCCGGCCACGCTGATCCGCTGGATGCGCGAGGCCGACGTGATCGTGTTCGAGAGCGGCATCGCGGTGGCCTTCATTGCCCTGGCGGCGCGGATCAACCCGACCGCACGCAAGGTGTATCGCGCCTCCGACGGCTTGAGCACGATCAACGTCGCCGACTACATCGAGCGCGAGTTCGACCGCGTGGCGCCGAGCCTGGACGTGATCGCACTGGTGTCGCCGGCGATGGCCGAGGAGGTCGCCAGCCGCCACAACGTGTACCACGTCGGTCATGGCGTGGACCACGACCTGCACACGCTCGGCGATCCCTCGCCGTACGGCGAGGGCATCCATGCGGTGGCGGTGGGCTCGATGCTGTTCGATCCCGAGTTCTTCGTCGCCGCCAGCCGCGCCTTTCCGCAGGTCACCTTCCACGTGATCGGCTCGGGCATGGGGCGTGCGCCGGGTTATGGCGACAACGTGGTGGTGTACGGCGAGATGAAGCACGCCGAGACCATCCGCTACATCAAGCATGCGCGCTTCGGCATCGCCCCGTACGCGTCCGAGCAGGTGCCGGCATATCTGGCCGACAGTTCGATGAAGCTGCTGCAGTACGACTTCTTCGGGCTGCCGGCGGTGTGTCCCAATGCCGTGGTCGGCCGTTATCCGTCGCGCTTCGGCTACACCCCGGGCGACGAGGCGTCGATCGTCGCCGCGATCGGGCAGGCGCTGCAGGCGCCGCACGTGCGCCATCGCCAGTGCCTGAGCTGGTCCGACACCACCGACCGGGTGCTGGACCCGGCCGCCTACCCGGAGACACGCCTGTTCGCCGACCGCACCGCCTGAACACACGCCGCCGGCGTGTCTGCCTTACATCCCGCGCAACCAAGGAGGACCGATGTCCGCATTGCAAAAATGGATCGATTACCAAGAGCGCCGGGCGCTGTTCTGGTGGAAGCCGAAGAACGGCGAGATCAACGTCGGCGATCATCTCTCCAAGATCATCGTCTCCAACGTGCTCGGCCAGCGCGACCGTACCCTGCTGGACAAGCGCGACAAGCGCACGCGTCTGATCGCGATCGGCTCGGTGCTGCATTTCGCCCGCGATGGCGACACCGTGTGGGGCAGCGGCGTCAACGGCAAGATCCCCGCCGACCGCCACACCTTCCGCCAGCTCGACGTGCGCGCCGTGCGCGGGCCCAAGACCCGCGCTTTCCTGCGCGAGCGCGGCCTGCAGGTGCCGGAGGTGTACGGCGATCCGGGCCTGCTGATGCCGTTGTTCTTTCCGCGCGAGGCGCTGGCGCCCCCACCGGCACGGCGGCCGGTCATGGTGGTGCCGCACTTCAACGAATCCCTGGACAAGTATGCGCAGTACAAGGAACACCTGGTGCTGCCGAACCGCCAGCCGGCCGCGTTCGTGCGGCAACTGCTCGGCGCCGAACTGGTCGTGTCCAGTTCCTTGCACGGGCTGATCCTGGCCGAAGCCTATGGCGTGCCGTCGGTGTACCTGGACTGGGGCAACGGCGAGGACCGCTTCAAGTACGACGACTATTACGCCGGCACCGGCCGCAGCCGCTGGCATGCCGGGCAGACGGTGGAGGAATGCATGGCGCTGGGCGGCAATACCGTGTTCGACCTGGCCGCGGTGCAGCGCGGCCTGCTGGAGAGCTTTCCGCATGACCTCTGGTGAGCGCGCGGCGGGCGAGGTGCTGGCACTGGGCGGCTATCCGATCCTGTGCAGCACCGAAGCCGATTTCGTCGCCACCTTGCTGCAGGCGCTGGCGCGTGGCGAGCGCCGCCAGGTGTTCTTCGCCAACACCAACTTCGTGGTGCAGTGCCAGGCCCTGCGCGCGCAACTCGCCGTGCCGGACGTGTGCATCGTCAACGACGGCATCGGCATGGACCTGGGCGCGCTGCTGGTGCACGGCCGTCGCTTCGCCGGCAACCTCAACGGCACCGACCTGATTCCGGCGCTGTGCCGGCAGAGCCCGCGGCCGCTGCGCTTCTTCCTGCTCGGCGGCCGTCCCGGCGTGGCCGACACCGCGGCGCAGACCTTGCGGCAGACGCTGGGGCAGGAGGTGGTCGGCACCTGCGACGGCTATGCCGAGTTCGCCACCGCCGGCGCCGGCCTGGCCGCGCGCATCAACGCCTGCGGCGCCGACGTGCTGCTGGTGGCGTTCGGCAATCCGCTGCAGGAGCGCTGGCTGCTGCAGCACGCGGCGCAACTGCAGGTGCCGCTGGCGTTCGGCGTGGGCGCGTTGCTGGACTTCCTGTCCGGCACCGCGCGGCGCGCGCCGGCCTGGGTGCGCCGGCTGCGCATGGAATGGATCTATCGCCTGCTGCGCGAGCCGCGGCGCCTGCTCAAGCGCTACAGCTGGGATCTGCTGGTGTTCTTCGTCGTGTGCCTGCGCCACGGCCGACACCTGGGCGCCACGCTGCCTGTGCGGGACTCGCTGCGGCCTTCGTGACGCCGACCGGCTGTCGCCGACAAAAGGGCGCTGCCTGACATTCGCGCGACCATCCACGGGATTAGACTGGACGCATGTCCAGCGCCGCCGCCTTCCGAATCGCCGCACTGGTGCGCGACCTGTCGCTGCTGCCGCACCCGGAGGGCGGACGCTATGCGCGCGTGCATACCTCGGCCCTGACGGTGCAGCACGCACAGACGCTGCGCCCGGCCTGCACCGCGATCCGCTTCCTGCTGGAGCGCGGCGAGGTCAGCAACTGGCACCGCATCGATGCCGACGAGACCTGGCAATGGGAAGAGGGCGGGGCGCTGGAACTGTTCGGCTTCGACCCGAACCACGGCCTGCAGCGCTACCGTCTGGACGCCAGCGAGCGCGGCGGCATGCCCTCGGTGGTGATCGCCGCGGGTACCTGGCAGGCAGCGCGGCCGCTGGCCGACTATTGCCTGGTGCGCTGCGTGGTGGCGCCGGGCTTCCTGTGGGAACGCTTCGAACTGCTGGCCGCGACCGATCCGCTGGCGGCGCACCTGCCGAAGCTGGCGGACTGATGCCGGCACCGGGCGCGGCGCGCGCGGCGACTGCGCCGAGAACCATCGCGCGTCGGCGCGGCCCGGTGGTGTGCCTGGTCGCGGCCTTGCTGGCGGCAGCTGTGCCCATCGTGCAGGCGCAGACCACGCTGCCGGTCGCGCCAGCGAACCCACCAGTGGTCGACCTAGACGCGGTGCTGGTGAGCGGGCGCCAGCCCGGCCCGGGCCTGTGGCAGGTCCGCCGCGGCGATCACGTGTTGTGGATCCTCGGCACGGTGTCGCCGCTGCCCAAGCGCATGCAGTGGGAATCGGGCGACGTGGAGCAGGTGATCGCCCAGTCGCAGGAAGTGATCGCAGCGCCGAGCGTCACTCTGGACTCGGGCCTGGGCATGTTCCGCAGCTTGATGCTGCTGCCGTCCCTGCTCAAGGCGCGGCGCAATCCCGATGACCGCACCCTGCAGCAGGTGCTGCCGCCTGACCTGTATGCGCGCTGGGTGCCGCTGAAGGCGCGCTATCTGGGGCGCGACGGCAGCGTAGAACGCTGGCGGCCGGTGTTCGCGGCGCAGGAACTGTACGAAGCGGCGATGCGCACCGCCGGCCTGAGCCTGGGCAGCGTGGTGCAGCCGGTGATCGAGCGTGCGGCCAAGCGTGCCAGGGTGCCGATCGTGCCGGTGGTGGTGGAGGTGAAGGTCCCCGACGCCAAGCGCGCGCTGCAGGAATTCCGGGCGACCTCGCTTAACGACAGTGCCTGTTTCGCCCGCACGCTGCAGGTCATCGATCGCGACCTGGAGACGATGCGCCAGCGCGCCAACGCCTGGTCCGAAGGCGATCTGGACACGCTGGCCACGCTGCCGGCCAACGACCAGTACCGGATCTGCCTGGACGCGGTCGGCGAAGCGGCGATCGCGCGCAAGCTGGGCCTGGGCGATGTGCGCCAGCGGGCGATGGCGGCCTGGCTGCGGGAAGCCGAGCGGGCGCTGGCGCAGAACCGCTCCAGTTTCGCGGCGTTGCCGATGCAGACCCTGCAGGAGTCGGGTGGGCCGCTGGATCGGCTACGCGTCAGCGGCGCCGAGGTGATCGCGCCCTAGGGCGTGTCACCAATTCCCGAGTATGCCGCGTTGGGTCTGGCAGGCGCGCTGCCGGCGTTGCGTGGCGCAGTGCCTGACTGGCCGTCAGGTCAAGCCGCGCGGCGTCGGCAGCGCGCCTGCCAGACCCAACGCGAAGGGCCGCGGTTGCGCGCGCCCGTGGCCGCGTCATCGCTCGGGCGTGGACGCACGTCCACTTCCTCGCTCTTCCTTGCCACAGGCACGCGCAACCGCGGCGCGGCATGCTCGGGGATTGATGACACGCCCTAGCGCGTACACGAGACGTGTCGATAACGGGACGCGCCGACTTGGGGTGGGCGTGCAGCGTTGCGCGCGCAGGCGCAAGCAAGGGGAGACGGCATGCGCTGACGCCGTGCCGCCTCCGGTGACTGCGGCGGTCAGCCCGCCGCGGTGCGCGGTGCGCTGGCGCTGGTGGCCAGTTGCGGCCAGCGCTTCAGTACCGCGGCGCGGATGCCGGCGGCGTCGATGCCGGCTTCGGCCAGCAATTGCTCGCGGCTGGCATGGTGCTGGAACGCGTCGGGCAGGCCCAGGTGCAGCACCGGGCGCAGCACGCCCTCGGCGTTGAACAGTTCGGCCACGCCGGAGCCGGCACCGCCGGCCACCACGTTGTCCTCGATGGTCACGAAGCCTTCGTGGCTCTGCGCCAGTTCCAGCAGCAGGGTGCGGTCCAGCGGCTTGACGAAGCGCATGTTGACCACGCTCAGGCCGAGCTCGCGGCCGACCTGTTCGGCCGCCGCCAGGGTCGCACCGAACGCCAGCAGCGCCACCGTATGGCCCTGCGCGCGCAGCTGGGCCTTGCCGATCGGCAGGGTGTCCAGCGTGCTCCCCGGCGCGATCCCGGGGCCGGTGCCGCGCGGGTAGCGCACCGCGGCCGGACCGGGATGGCGCAGGCCGGTGCTGAGCAGTTGCCGGCACTCGGCTTCGTCGGCCGGCGCCATCACCACCAGGTGCGGCACGCAGCGCAGGAAACTCAGGTCCAGGTTGCCGGCATGGGTGGCGCCGTCCGGGCCGACCACGCCGCCGCGGTCGATCGCGAACAGCACGTCGAGCTGCTGCACCGCCACGTCGTGCACCAACTGGTCGTAGCCGCGCTGCAGGAAAGTGGAATAGATCGCCACGACGGGCTTGGCGCCGTGCACGGCCATGCCCGCGGCCAGGGTCACCGCATGCTGCTCGGCGATGGCCACGTCGAAATAGCGCTGCGGGTACTCCTTGCTGAAGCGCACCAGGCCCGAGCCTTCGCGCATCGCCGGGGTGATCGCCAGCAGCGCTGGCTCGGCCGCGGCCATGTCGCAGATCCAGTCGCCGAACACGTCGGTGTAGGTCGGCGCCTTGGCGCCCGGCTTGGCCACCAGGCCCTTGCTGGGGTCGAACGGGCCGACCGCGTGGTAGCCGATCTGGTCGCCCTCGGCCAGTTCGTAGCCCTTGCCCTTGGTGGTGATGACGTGCAGCAACTGCGGGCCCTTGAGGGTCTTGAGCGTCTTCAACGCGCCGAGCAGCGCCGGCAGGTCGTGGCCGTCGATCGGGCCGGTGTAGTGGAAGCCCATTTCCTCGAACAGCGTGGACGGCACGAACATGCCCTTCCAGTGCTCCTCCCAGCGGCGCACGAAGCGTGCGGTGGGGTTGCTCTTCTTGTCGCCGAGGATCTTCTTGCCGCCCTCGCGGATGGCGTTGAGGGTCTTGCTGCCGCTCATCCGCCCCAGCATCTTGGTGACCCCGCCGACCGCCTCGGAGATCGACATGCGGTTGTCGTTGAGGATCACCAGCAGGTTCGGTTCCGGGTCCATGCCGCCGGCGTGGTTCAGCGCTTCGTAGGCCATGCCCGCGGTCATCGCGCCGTCGCCGATCACCGCCACCACCTTGCGTTCGTCGCCCATGCGCTGCAGCGCCACCGCCATGCCCAGTGCGGCCGAGATCGAGGTGGAGGAGTGGCCGACGCCGAAGGTGTCGTACTCGCTTTCCTCGCGCTTGGGGAACGGCGCCACGCCATCGGCCTGCTTGACGGTGTGGATGCGGTCGCGGCGCCCGGTCAGGATCTTGTGCGGATAGGTCTGGTGGCCGACGTCCCACACCAGTTGGTCGACCGGCGTGTCGTACAGGTAGTGCAGGGCGACGGTGAGTTCGATCACGCCCAGGCCGGCGCCGAAGTGGCCGCCGCTCTTGCCGACGCACTCGATCAGAAAGGCGCGCAGTTCCTCGGCGATGGCCGGCAGCTCCGATTCATCGAAGCGACGCAGTTCTTCGGGGACCTGGATGCGCGAGAGGCGCGGATAGCGGGTGGGGTCGATCATCGGAATGGAGGTTCAGCGGACCTGTCATTTTCCTCTCCATTCCGGGCACACGCAATCAACCCGTGCGGTCGCGGGCGCGTGGATGGCCTGTTTTGGCCGGGGTGCGGCAATCCGTCGCAGCGGGCGTGACGGCGGCGTGAGGCCGCGCGGCTACAACGAGAGCTTGGAGCGCTTCGGCAACTGCGCCTTCAGGAACGACATCTGGTCGGCCAGGATGTTGCGATTGGACAGGATCAGATGCTCGATCCAGCTCGGCCGGTACGGCACCGCCAGCAGCGGCATCGATGCCTGCTGCGGGGTGCGATTGCCCTTGCGCGAATTGCAGTGGAAGCACGCGGTGACCACGTTCTCCCAGATGTCGCGGCCGCCCTTGGACACCGGCAGTACGTGGTCGCGGGTCAGTTGCGGGCGGCTGAACTGCTGGCCGCAGTACAGGCACAGCTGCGCGTCGCGGGCGAACAGCGCGGTATTGGTCAGGGTCGGGGTGGGGTCGAGCGCACGCGCATGCGCGTGGCCGCGCGCGGCGATGATCGGATGCAGCTCCAGCACGCTGCGCTCGCCGCTGGCGCGGCTGATGCCGCCATGGATGTGCATGCACGGCTCGCCGAGGGTCCAGGCGACCGCGCCACGCGCATACAGACAGGCGGCGTCCTGCCAGTTGATCCAGTCCAGCACGCGGCCATGCGCGTCCAGCGACAGCAGCCGGACCGAAGGCAGGTGGGAAGGGGACGCCGCAGGCGACGGGACCGCGGCCGAGGCGCCGCAGGCCCCGGTATCGATCAGACCAAGCGTTGTTGTGTCTGTCTCCATCGGGAAGACAGCTTATACCCGATTGGTGACGGTTTGTGTATCGGCCGTGGCGGGCGTTGCAACCCCCGGCACGGCGTGCGTGCCGGGGGCTGCGTCGGACCTGGATGTGCGACTCAGAATTGCGCGTCGGCCAGCGCCATCAGCGGCTCGGCCCCGCTGTCGATGGCTGCGGCGTGGGTCAGCGTGCGCGGCAGCAGGCGCGCGTAGTAGAAGCGCGCGGTCTCGCGCTTGGACTGCTTGAACGCCTCGCCATGGGCCGAGGCCTCGGCCGCGGCGACGCTGCGCGCCCACCAGTAGGCCAGCACCACGTAGCCGGAATAGAACACGTAGTCGTAGCTGGCCGCGCCCAGTTCCTCGGGATTGCCGGCGGCGCGCTGCAGGATGCGCTTGGTCAGCGCCGCCCACTCGGCGGCCTTCTCGCGTAGCGGGGCGACGAATTCGGCTACCGCCGGGTTGTCGGCGTGCTCGGTCAGGAAGGCCTCGATCTGCGCCAGGAACAGCTTCAGCCCGGCGCCCTGGCTGGACGCGGTCTTGCGCCCGATCAGGTCCAGCGCCTGGATGCCGGTGGTGCCTTCGTACAGGGTGGTGATGCGCGCGTCGCGGGCCAGCTGCTCCATGCCGTGCTCGTGGATGTAGCCGTGGCCGCCGAAGCACTGCAGGGCGTGGTAGGTGTTCTCCACCGCCCATTCGGTCTGGCAGGCCTTGGAGATCGGGGTGAGGAAGCTGACCAGCACGTCGGCCTGCTCGCGCTCGGCCGGATCCTGCGCGCTGTGCGCGATGTCGATCAGGGTGGCGGCGTGCAGCGCGAGCAGGCGGCTGCCTTCGGTCAGTGCCTTCACCGTCAGCAGCATGCGGCGCACGTCCGGATGCACCAGGATCGGGTCGGCCGGCTTCTCCGGCAGCTTGGCGCCGCTGAGCGAACGCGACTGCAGGCGCTCGCGGGCGTAGCGCAGCGCGTTCTGGTAGGCGCGCTCGGACAGGCCGATGCCTTGCAGGCCGACGCCGAGGCGCGCGGTGTTCATCATGGTGAACATGGCCTGCAGGCCCTTGTGCGGCTGCCCGACCAGGTAACCCTGGGCGCCGTCGAAGTTCATCACGCAGGTGGACGAGCCGTGGATGCCCATCTTGTGTTCCAGCGAGCCGCAGCGCAGCGCGTTGCGCTCGCCGACGCTGCCGTCGCGGGCGACCTTGAACTTCGGCACCACCAGCAGCGAGATGCCCTTGGCCCCGGCCGGCGCGTCCGGCAGCCGCGCCAGCACCAGGTGCACGATGTTGTCGGTGAAGTCGTGCTCGCCGGCGGTGATGAAGATCTTGGTGCCGCTGACCGACCAGCTGCCGTCGGCGTTGGGTTCGGCGCGGGTCTTGAGCAGCCCCAGGTCGGTGCCGCAGTGTGGCTCGGTCAGGCACATGGTGCCGGTCCAGCGGCCGTCCACCAGCGGCTTCAGGAACATCTCCTGCTGCCAGGCCTCGCCGTGCTGCTTGAGTGCCTCGACCGCGCCGTGCGACAGCAGCGGGAAATTGCCCCAGGCCAGGTTGGCGGCGTTGACCATCTCGTTGAGCGGCACGCCCAGGGTGTGCGGCAGGCCCTGGCCGCCGAACTCGGCGGCGGCGGTCAGCCCGGTCCAGCCGCCCTCGGCGAACTGCTGGTAGGCCTCACGGAAGCCGGGGGCGGTAGTGACCGCACCGGTGGCCTTGTCCAGGGTGCAGCCGTGCTCGTCGCCGACCCGGTTCAGCGGCGCCAGCACGGTGCCGGTGAAGCGTGCCGCTTCCTCCAGCACCGCATCGATCAGTTCGGCATTGGCGTCGGCATGGCCGAGGCGGGCGAACAGCGCCTCCACCTGCAGCACGTCGTGCAGCGCGAAGCGGAGATCGGTCAACGGGGCTTGATAGGTGCTCATGCGATCGCTCGTGGCTAGGGCCGCGGCGCGGCCGAGGGCGTCAGGATACTATGGCGTATGGAGTATGCGCAGCCGCGGCGAAGGCGCGGCTGCGTGCGGCCGTTCAGTCGAGCAGGCGGTGGCGCACGGCGTAGCGCACCAGTTCGGCGGTATTGCGCATGCCCAGCTTGTTGAGCACGCGGAAGCGGTGGTTCTCGGCGGTCTTGACGCTGATCTGCAGCACCCGCGCGATTTCCTTGGTGGTGCGGCCTTCCACGATCAGGTGGAACACCTCGCGCTCGCGCGGGGTCAGGCTGCGGTAGGGGTCGGGCGGCAGCGCCTGCGGCTGCTGCATCTGCGTCACCAGCGCCTGCGCCGCCTGCGGCGAGAAGTGGCCGCGGCCGGCGTGCAGGTTGCGCACCGCGGCGATCAGGTCGGCGCTGGCGCTATCCTTGAGCAGGTAGCCGGAGGCGCCGGCGCGCACCGCGTGCAGCACGTATTCGTGTTCCTCGTGCATGGTCAGCACCAGGATCCGCGCCAGCGGCACGATCTCGCCCAGCCGCCGTACCACGTCGATGCCGTTGAGCCGCGGCATGGAGATGTCCACGATCGCCACGTCCGGGCGGGTCGCCTCGGCCTTGGCCAGCGCCTCGATGCCGTCGGCGGCCTGCGCCACCACCTGGATGCCGGCGACGGCGTCGAGCACGGCGACCAGGCTTTCGCGCACCAGGGTGTGGTCGTCGGCGATGAGGACACGGATCGGGGTGTTCATGCCGGTGTGCGTCCGGGGTGGTGGCCGGGGCGGGCGGCAACTTCTTGCGGCGCTGCCGATCGCGTTGCCTGCAGGGCCATGCGGTTGCCGGCATGGGGGAGGGCGACGACGTTCAATCGGCCTCCAGCGGGACCCGGATCTGCACGCAGCAACCCTCGCCCGGCGACGATTGCAGGCGCAGGCAGCCGCCGCTCAGGCGCAGGCGTTCGCGCAGGCCGCTCAGACCGCTGCCACCGGCCGCCAGCGCCTGCTGCGGATCGAAGCCGCGGCCGTCGTCGAGCACCTGCAACTGCGCCCAGCCATCGCGGGCGACCAGCCGCAGCAGCACCGACTGCGCAGCCGCGTGCTTCAGCGCATTGGTCAGCGCCTCCTGCGCGCTGCGGAACAGCAGGGTCTGCAGCGCTTCGTCCAGCGCCGGCAGCGGGCCGATCTCGACCGCGACCGGGATGGCGCCGGCGGCGGACTGGCTGCGGCCGAGCCAGCCGAGCGCGGCCTCCAGCCCCAGGTCGTCGAGGATCGGCGGGCGCAGCAGCCGCGACATCTGCCGGGTGTCTTCCAGTGCCTGCGTGCATAGCTGGATGGCGTCCTCCAGCGGTGTGCGCAGCGCCGTGTCGGCGCTGCCGAGCGCCGCGCCCAGTTGCGCCAGCCGGTGCTTGAGCACGGTGAGGTTCTGGCCGACGCCGTCGTGCAGCTCGCGCGCCAGGCGCCGGCGCTCGTCCTCCTGGACCTTGACCACGGCGCGGCCGAGGCGGCGGAACTCGCGCTCGTTGGCTTCCAGGCGCTGCAGCAGCAGGCGGTAGCGGTCGGCGGCGGTTGCGTCGGTCATGGCGTAGTGCCCGCGCGTGCGACAGATAAACCGTCGGCGGCCTGCGCCGCGGCCCGGCGGGCGCGTTGCGCGGCGGCGTGGTCGCCGAGCGCCTCCAGGCGTTGCGCGGCCTGTGCGTGCAGCGTCGCGGCGAACAGCGGGCTGCCGCGCAGCAGCAGGACCTGCGCCTGCGCATAGCGCGCCGCCACCTGCTCGGCCGCACCGTAGCGCAGCGCCTGCTGCAGATAGCGCAGGCGCAGCCCGGCGTTGCCCAGGCGGGCGACGTCGCCCTCCAGCGCGGCGAGCGCGGGTTCGTCGTGCGCCGCACGCACCTGCACCTGCAGTTGCAGCAGGCGGGTGCCGCTGGCGCGCGCCAGCGCCTCGGCCTGGCGCAGCGACGCGGCGGCTGCAGCGGCATTGCCGTCGCGTTCGTCCAGTTGCGCCTGCAGCAGCGCGGCACCGGCGCGCTGTTCGCTGGACACCGAGGCGGGCGCTTGCCGCTGCACCTGCTGCAGCGCCAGTCGCGCCTGCGCCGGGTCGTCCAGCGCCAGCCACACCTGCGCGCGCAACAGGGCGATGTCGGTCTGGCCGCGCTGGTCGCGGCTCTGCTGGAACAGCCGCTGCGCCTGGTCCAGTTCGTTCAGCGCCACCGTGCGCTGCCCCTGCCAGAACGCCAGTTCGGCCAGGTTGCGCCGGCTCACCGCCACCTCCTCGAGCATCTGGTGGCGTTCGGCCTCGCGCAGCGCCTGGGTCAGCAAGCTCTGCGCCTGCGCCCAGTGGCCGCGCGCGGTGGCGAGCAGGCCGAGGTTCTGCGCAGTGCGTACGCGGCCGGTGGCGTCGTTGAGGTCGGCGTAGGCGCGTGCGGCCTGTTCCCAGAACGCCTGGGCGCTGTCCAGGTCGCCCAACTGGAAGTGCGCGAAGCCGATGTTGTTGAGCGTCTCGGCGACGCCGTGCGCATCGCCGAGCGCGCGCCAGGCCGACAGCGCACCGCGGAACGCCTGCAGCGCCTGCGGATAATCGCCGCGCTCCTCGGCCAGCAGGCCGAGTTCGTTGGCGGCGGCGGCCTGGCCATCGCGGTCGCCGAGTTCGGCGTACAGGGCCTGCGCCTGCTGCAGCTTCTGTTCGGCCTCGGCGAAGGCGCCACCGATGCTCAGCGTGCCGGCCAGGTTGCGCAGGCTGGTGGCGACGCCACGGCGATTGCCGACCTGCCGGCGCAGCTCCACGGCGCGCAGATACTGCGCCTGCGCCTGCTGCGCCAGGCCGAGACGGCCGTAGCCCACGCCCAGCGCGTTCACCGTTTCCGCTTCGCCATAAAGGTCGCGCCCGCGGCGGAACAGCAGTTGCGCACGCAGCAGGTCCTCGTCCACCGCGGTGGCGGCGTTGCCGCTGAGGATCGCCAGCTTGCCCAGCGCCAGCCACAACCGCGGGTCGTCGGGATCGCGCTGCACCAGCGTGCGCAGGCGGTCGCGCGCCGCGTCCAGGTGGCCGGCCTGCGCCTGGACGCGTGCGACCTGCAGTTGCACCACGCTGTCGTCGGGTCGGGCCGTGGCCAGCGCCTGCCAGGCGCGGTCGGCGGCGGCGAGATCGTCTTCGGCTTCCAGGCGCAGCGCCGCCAGCAGCGCCAGCGTGCGCGGCCGTGCCGGCGCCACGGGCGCACGCGCATCCAGCGCCTCGCGCGCCTTCTGTTCCTCGCCGATGGCCTGCGCCGCGACCACCTCGGCCAGGCGCAAGGGTGCCGATTGCGGCGCCTGTGCGCTGGCCGCGGCGAACTGCTGCAGCGCCAGCGCGCTGTCGTCGCGTTGCCGCGCCGCCAGGCCGCGCGCATAGGCCTGCAGGGCGGCGGGCGCGGGCAGGTCGTCGGGCAGGGCAGTGCCCTCGGCGAGCAGCGCCCTGGATGCGATCGGCAGCCAGGCGGCGTAGGCCGCGGCCGGATCGGCGGCGGTCGGTCCGTCGATGTGCTGCGCCGCGCCGCTGGGCGGATGCAGCAGCGCCTGCAGGCGCCAGCCGGCGCCCTGGCGTTGCAGGCTCGGCTGCAGCACGCCCTGCGCCGAGGCGAGCCGGCGCAGCGCCTGTACGTCCAGCGGCGCCTGGCCGGTGGGGTCGTACTGGCGCAGGGCCTGGCGGGTGCGTTCGTCGTCGACCACGGTCAGCGTTTCGCCCAAGCTGCCGCGCAGCCAGGCGCCCAGCGCCAGGCGTTGTTCGGCGCTGGCCGGGTCGCCGGCCAGCGGCAGCACCAGCAGCCGCGGCAACGGCTCCACGGCCGCCACCGGCGGCGCGCTCGCGCGTTGCGCCTGCCATTGCCAGGCGCCGGCGCCGAGCAGGGCGGCGCCGGCCAGGATCGCGGCCAGACCCAGGCCGACCCGGCGCCAGCGCCGGCGATCGCGCGGCAGTTGCCGGCGCTCGATCGCCACGATCACCTCGCCAGCATTCTGCAGCCGATCGCGCGGCTGCGGGCGCAGCAGCCGCTGCAGCAGCCGCACCAGCCAGGCCGGCACGTCCGCGCGCAGCCGGTCCACCGGCGGCGGCTCGCGCAGCATGCGCTGGGCCAGCGTCTCGGACAGGGTGCCGCCGGCGAACGGCACCTGCCCGGCGAGCATCTCGTACAGGATCAGGCCCAGCGCGTAGAGGTCGCTGCGCGGGTCGAGCGCATCGCCGCGCGCCTGTTCCGGCGACAGGTAGGCGGGCGTGCCGATGACGTTGCCCAGGGTCGCGCCGAGGCCGCTGCTGGCCATCGAACAGGCCACGCCGAAGTCGCTGATCAGCGCATCGCCGCCACGCTGCAGCAGGATGTTGGCCGGCTTCAGGTCGCGGTGCACGACGCCGCGCGCATGCGCCGCCTGCAGTCCCCGAGCGATGCCGCCGGCGATGCGCAGGGCGGTGTCGACATCCAGCCGTTCCTCGTGCTGCAGCCGCGCTTCCAGCGATTCGCCGTCCACGTAGTCCATGCTGATCAGCCAGCGCCCGGCGTGTTCGGCGAGATCGTGGATGCGCACCACGTGCGGGCTGGACACCTGCCGCGCCAGCAGCAGTTCCTGGCGGAAGCGGGCGAAGGCCTGCGGCCGCTGCGCCAGCTCCGGGCGCAGCAGCTTCACCGCCACGTCGATGCCCAATGCCTGGTCGTGGGCCAGGTACACCAGGCCCATGCCGCCGATGCCGAGCAGGCGTTCGATGCGGAAGCGGCCGGCCAGCACCTCGCCCGGGCTCAGGCTTTCCTGCGCATACAGGCCGGTGGCGGTGGCCGCGTCGCTCATGCCGGCCCGACCTCGGCGCCGCTGTCGCGCAGCGCCTGGCGTGCGGCGATCCACAGCGCGGCGCGCTCGCAGAAGGCTTCGAGCAATTGCATGTCCAGCGCACCGATGGCGCTGCCGGCGCGGCGGCTGTCGGCATAGATCGCGCCGAGCACGCGGGCGCCGTCGCGCAGCGGCAGGCATAGCAGGGTGCGCAGGCCGGCGGCGCAGACCGAGGCACGCTCGGCCAGCCAGGGCACGCCGCCGACGTCATGGGCCACGGTGGCCCGGCCGTCGCGCAGGGCGCGGTGCAGGGCGCCCTCGCTGCCGGGGAGGCTGTGCTGCAGCGGCATCGGCCCGATGCCGTGGCTGGTGGCGATGCGCGGGCCCTGCGGTTCGGCCAGGACCAGCACGCCGCGCTCGGCCTGGGCCAGTTCGACCACCGCGTCCAGGCTGGCGCCGAGCAGATCGTCGAGTCCGCCGATCTGGGCAAGCCCTTGGGTGAGGGCGGTGGCGCGATCGCAGCGGGCGCGCTGGCGGCGTTCGGCCAGGTCCGCATCGGCCGGGCTGAGCGGGGCGAACTCGGCGTAGATGTCGCCAAAGCGCAGCCAGGTCGCCGTCTCCAGCGCGATCGGCGCGGCCACGCGGACGCCATCGCGGAAGCTGCCGTTCTTGCTGCCCAGGTCGTGCAACTGCCAGTGGCCATCTGCCTGCGGCTGCAGCCGCGCATGCCAGCGCGATACCGAGGGATGTTCCAGCGCCAGCGCGTTGTCCGCCGCGCGGCCGATCGCCAGCGTCTGCCCGGCGGCGAGCAGCAGCGTCGGCGCCGGCGCGTCGGGCAGGTAGGCGGTCAGGCGCGCGGGCATCGCGGGAGGTCCTTCGTGGCGTCGTGCGTGACCGGTCCCGCAGCGCTCAAGGCGCGTAGAGGCGTTGGTAGTCGATGGAGAAGCGCAGGGTCGCCGCGCCGGCCAGCAGTTCGCCGGCGGGGTTGCCCTCGCTCATGCCGGCGTTCCAGGTCTGCGCGATGCCCTGGCCGGCGCGCGCCGACACTTGCTCGCGGAACCCGTCCAGCGCCACCGTGGCGGCGGTGTAGTCGGCATTGGCCAGGGCGCTCTGCACGCTGTTCAGCATGCTCGCCAGCGGGGTCGCCTCATTGGCGGGCAACTGCGCCACCAGCGCCTGCAGGCGGCTCAGCTTGGCGGCCACCACCGTGGCGGTCGGGCGCAGGTCGTGGATCACGATGAACTGCGAGAAGCCGCCGGTGGTGCCGCGGGCGCGGACGCTGCCGGGCGCAATCTCGTCGGTGATGTCGCGGAAATCGCCTCCCAGCGGCGCCTTGACCAGCCGCAGGGTGCTGTCGGCGGTGTAGGCCAGCGCATGCGTGTGCAGTTCCACGTGCACGACCCGGCGGAACGACAGGCCACCGTTCGGCGGCGGCGTCACCGTGATCAGCAGCGGCAACTGCGCTGGCACCTGGCCGGCTTGCGTGCTGGGCAGTCGCGGCAGCAAGGCAGTGACCTGTGCCGGGGTCAGCAGCTCTGCGCTCAGGCCCAGGCTACCCGGGTTGAGATCGCTGGCGCTGTCGAATTCCAGCGTCACCTCGGCCAGTGGGTGCGGACCGGCGCCGATCGCCGCCGTCGCCACATTGCCGCTCACCTCCACCTGCACCGGCAGCGGTTGCGCGGCGAGCCCGCCGCACGCCGCGACGGCGCAGAACAGCAGGCAAACCCTTGCGAACATCGTGTGCATCTGAAACCCCCTGTTGCATGTGCCGGCACCGCGCACCGCACCCGCGTTCCGCCCGGCGACGCGGCGAGGCAGCGGCTTACGCCTGGATCATACCGATCCGTACGGGCGATGCACGCGGCCCTGGGTGTTTCCACTCACGACCGCTAGGGGCGATCCCGGATAGGCGCCGCCGTGCCGCCGCGTCAGGCTGCAGTCACCCGCCCGTCCCGGGCCCACTCACCGGAGATTCCAGATGCCCATCCGTCGTCCCGCTCTCGCCATCGGCATTTGCGCCGTCCTCGCCAGCGGTATCCTGGCCGGCGGCAAGGCCGAAGCCGCCGCGCATCTGGACAGCCTGCTGGAGTCCAAGCTGGCCAATGCGCCGCTGACCGACGAACTGCAGATCGTCATCACCTACAAGCAATCCAAGCCGGTGTCGGCGGCGCAGCTGACCGCGCTGCAGGCGCTGGGCATCACCCGCGGCGTCAGCATGCAGACCCTGCCGATCGCCGGCGCGCTGGCCACGCCCGAAGAGATCCTGGCGCTGGCCGAGCGCGACGACGTCGCCTCGATCTACTACAACGCCCCGCTGCGCTACTTCAACCAGGACGCGCGCCAGGCGACCGGCGTCGACCGCGCGCAGAGCAATCCGGGCGACTTCGGCCGCACCGTGCCGTACACCGGCCGCGGCGTCGGCGTGCTGATCAACGACTCCGGCATCGACGCCACCCATCGCGACCTGGCCTACGGCGACCGGGTGGTGCAGAACGTGCTGGCCAACACCAACCTGCACAATCTGAATTCGATGCTGCCGGTCACCTACGTGGAAGGCGTGCCGAACACCGACGCCGGCTCCGGCCATGGCACCCACTGCGCCGGCACGGTCGGCGGCAGCGGCGCGCAGTCGGGCGGCAAGTACCGCGGCGTGGCCACCGGTGCCAGCCTGGTCGGCTACGGCTCCAGCGGCGTGCTGCTGATCCTGGACGCGGTCGGCGGCCTGGACTATGCGGCTTCGCACCAGAACAGCTTCAAGGATCCGATCCGCGTCGTCAGCAACTCCTGGGGCAGCTCCGGCAAGTTCGATCCGGCCGACCCGGTCAACGTGGCCACCTACGAGCTGTACAAGCGCGGCATCGTCAGCGTGTTCGCCGCCGGCAACGACGGTCCCAAGGAGGACACGCACAATCCGTACGCGCAGGCGCCGTGGGTGATCTCGGTCGCCGCCGGCAACGTCGACGGCACGCTGGCCGACTTCTCTTCGCGCGGCAAGGCCGGCGAGCGCGATACCTTCACCACCGCCGACGGCAAGAGCTGGACCCACATCAACGAGCCCAGCATCACCGCGCCGGGCGTGGACATCATCTCCACCCGCGCCTCCACCGGCTTGTTGCCGCCGCTGGCGGCACAGAAGGACGAAAAGCTGATCGCGCCGGCGCAGTTGCCGTTCTACACCACCATGAGCGGCACCTCGATGGCCACGCCGCATGTGGCCGGCGTGGTGGCGCTGGTGCTGGAGGCCAATCCGAACCTGACCCCGGACCAGGTCAAGGACCTGATCGAGCGCACGGCCACGCCGATGGCGGGGCGCGCCTCCTGGGAAGTCGGCGCCGGCTACCTCAATGCCTACTCGGCGCTGCGCGAAGCCAGCAAGAAGTGACCGTCTCGGTCGGACGCCAGCGTCCGCCCGATCCGCCGCAAGCGCAGTCGACCGCCCTGTCGCTGCTTGCGATGCAGTCCGGATGCCGCCGTTCTTCGACGAAATGAAGCGTCGTCCGATCGACTGATGTCGTTGACGTTTTCGCGGTTGCCTTCGATCACGCTGTCGCCGTTCGGCGGCGTGGTCGGCAGCCACCGCGATCCCCCGTGCTGGACGTGCGGGGTTCCACCGCTCCCCGGAATGGCGTCCGGGAATCGGAACGGGCCCCGCACGTCCCGCATCCCGTTCGGCCGCACCGCGCGCCGAATGCACCGCATCCGGCACGCCGCTGCCGCTGCCGCACCCTGTCTTTGCCGCATGTCGGCGCCTTCTGCCTGCAATGCACTCTGTTGCCGTTCCAGCCGCGGTGTTCGCTGGATCGAGCGGCACGCCCCGGCGCCGACCGCCGCGCGCGGCGACAGGGCGCGCCCTCCATGCCGTGGGTCTGCATGCGCCGCGGCTGGGTGTTTCCACCCGGCCGGCATGGGTGCGATACCGGATTGGCCGCGCATCGGCGCGCCCCGCACGCTGCGGCGACCGCCCGTTCCGGGCTTCCACGATCCGGAGACTCCGCAATGTCCATTCGTCGTCCCGTTCTTGCCATCGGCATCTGCGCCGTCCTTGCCGGCGGCACCTTCGTCGGTGGCGACGCCGTGGCCGCCGCACATCTCGACCAACTGCTGGAGGCCAAGCTCGCCGCTGCGCCTGCGGCAGACGAGCTGCAGATCGTGATCACCTACGATCAGTCCGGGCCGGTGTCGGCCTCGCAACTCACCGCGCTGCATGCGCTGGGCATCACCCGCGGGATCACCATGCGCACGCTGCCGATCGCCGGCGCGCTGGCCACGCCGGCCGAGATCCGCGCGCTGGCGCAGCGCGACGACGTGGCCTCGATCTACTACAACGCGCCGCTGCGCTACTTCAACAAGGAAGCGCGCGAACTGACCGGCGTGGACCGCGCGCAGGGCAATCCCGGCGATTTCGGCCGCGCGCTGCCGTACAGCGGCCGCGGCGTCGGGGTGATGATCAACGACTCCGGCATCGATGCCACCCATCGCGATCTCGCCTACGGCACCCGCGTTGTGCAGAACGTGCTGGGCACCACCAACCTGGCCAATGTGGATGCGATGCTGCCGATCACCTATGCCGAAGGCGTGCCCAACACCGACCTCGGCTCCGGCCATGGCACGCATTGCGCGGGCACGGTGGGCGGCACCGGCGCCCAGTCCAACGGCGATTACCGCGGCGTGGCCACCGGCGCCAGCCTGGTCGGCTACGGATCCGGCGCGGTGCTGCTGATCCTGGACGCGGTCGGCGGCCTGGACTATGCCGCCACGCACCAGTTCAGCTTCAAGGATCCGATCCGCGTCACCAGCAATTCCTGGGGCTCGTCGGGCAAGTTCGATCCGCAGAACCCGGTCAACGTCGCCACCTACGCGTTGTACAAGCGCGGCATCGTCAGCGTGTTCGCCGCCGGCAACGACGGCCCCAACGAGGACACCCACAATCCGTACGCGCAGGCGCCGTGGGTGATCTCGGTGGCCGCGGGCGAGAAGGACGGCACGCTGGCCGACTTCTCCTCGCGCGGCAAGCGCGGCGAGAGCGGCAGCTTCACCATGGCCGACGGCAAGACCTGGACCTATCTCAACGAGCCGACGATCACCGCGCCCGGCGTGGATATCGTCTCCACCCGCGATTCCACCGGCGCGTTGCCGCCGCTGGCCGCGGACAAGGACAGCAAGCTGATCGCGCCGGCGCAACTGCCGTTCTACACCACCATGAGCGGCACCTCGATGGCCACCCCGCACGTGGCCGGCATCGTCGCGCTGCTGCTGGAGGCCAACCCGGACCTGACCCCGGACCAGGTCAAGGATCTGCTCGAACGTACCGCCACCAACATCCCCGGGCGCACGTACTGGGAGGCGGGTGCCGGTTACGTGAATGCCTATGCCGCGCTGCTGGAAGCGAGCAAGCAGCGCAGCGGCTTCGGCAAGACGGTCAATTCCCTGCATCCGTTCTATAGCAATGCGCTGGTGCTGCCCGGCGGCAGCCAGCCGTTCGAGGCGGCGTTCTCGCCGGTGGGCACGCCGCAGACCCAGGCGTTCACCGTCGGCAAGGACGTCGCCTGGGTCAGCGCCAAGGCCACCATCGACGCCAACACGCAGGCGCTGGTGCTGACCGATCCGGATGGCGTCAGCCATGGCTCGCCGGTGGCGCTGCCGTTGCTGGGCAGCACGGTCAGCGTCGGCGCGCCGGGCAAGCCCGGCACCTGGACCATCAGCGTGCGCGGCATCGGCTCGATCAGTGGTGTCCCGGTTGCTCCGAAGGGCAGCAATGGCCTGGCGGCCCCGGGCACGGTGCGCGGCACCCTGGATTTCCTGCTCAGCGGCGGCTACACCGGCCTCAACGACGTGGCCAGCGGCGACCGCGATCGCGGTGCGGTGGAGTACGCAGTCGCCAACCGCTTGATGGATGGCTATGCCGATGGGCTGTTCCGTCCGCAGAATCCGCTCAAGCGCGCGGAGTTGGCGCGCTATCTGGTGATGGGTGCCGGCGTGCGCCAGGCGCTGCCGGCCACGCCCAGCTTCAGCGGGCTCGGCCGCAACGACCCGGCCTATCCGTTCGCCGAGGCGGCGGTGGGCAAGGGCGGGGCGCTGCGCGACCTGCAGCAGAACCAGGCGGCGATGCTGGGGCTGGTCGCCGGCGATTTCCGCCCCAACGACGCGGTCAGCAAACTGCAGTTGGCGTATTCGCTGGTGCAGGCGCTGGGCCTGCAGACGCAGGCGCTGGCCTTCGACGGCACGCTGTCGGTGAGCTACAACAACCAGCGCCTGCCGATCGAGGACGTGGGGGCGATCCCGGGCAACCTGCGCGGCTACGTGCAGCTGGCGCTGGATGCCGGCATCCTCAATGCGCGCTTCGCGGTGACCCAGGGGCCGCAGGACCTGCAGCCGACCCTGCATGCCTACTTCGATCCGGGCAGCGCGGTGTCGCGCAGCGGCTATGCGGTGATCGCCGGGCGCTTCCTCGGGGTCAACCGGCAGGCCAAGGACTGAAGACTGCGGTGACCGCGACGACAGCATGCGCGCAGATGCAACGCCTGCGCCGTGCTGGTTTCCTGCGGTAGGCGTCGACGCTGGCACAAGCACGCCTGTTGTGACGCGCTGTTGCCGCTGGTCAGCGGGATCTGGCGCTGCGCTTCGTAGGAGCGGCTTC
The DNA here is from genome assembly GCF_056725205.1 of Xanthomonas sp. NCPPB 3174. Classification (NCBI taxonomy): domain Bacteria; kingdom Pseudomonadati; phylum Pseudomonadota; class Gammaproteobacteria; order Lysobacterales; family Lysobacteraceae; genus Xanthomonas; species Xanthomonas sp. NCPPB 3174. The sequence continues at coordinate 1,943,254 of NZ_CM161517.1, forward strand.
AGCCGCGACGCGGTTTGCCAGGAACGCCCGTCGCGGCTGAAGCCGCTCCTACAAACGGCGTTTCGTCGTTGTTGGAGCGGCCCTGAAAGCCGCTGCTATACGTGAGCCTCCCTGATCGCTAGAGGCCCATAGGCGCGGCATCAGTTTTGCCGCGGGTGCACGCTCACCGTCGCGGTCATGCCGGCCGCAAGCAGGGTGCCCTGCGGCACGCTGGCCGGGTCGATGCGGATGCGCACCGGCACGCGCTGCGCCAGGCGGATCCAGTTGAAGGTGGGGCTGACGTCGGCCAGCAGCGAGGTGCCGGTCGGGTTGTCGCTGTCGGCGATGCCGCGGGCGATGCCCTCGACCTGGCCGCGCAGCATCAGCCCGCCGCTCATCAGGCGGATGTCGGCACGATCGCCGACGTGCACCCGCGGCAGCTTGGTTTCCTCGAAATAGCCGTACACCCACATCGCATCGTCGCGCACCAGCGCCAGGCGCGCGCCGCCGGCCTGGGCGTAGTCGCCCACGCGGACTTCCAGGTTGGTGATGTAGCCGTCGGCGGTGGCGCGGACCTGGGTGCGCTGCAGATCCAGCTCGGCCAGATCGAGCGCGGCCTGCGCCTGTTCCACCGACGCGACGGCCTGCGCCTGCGCCGCGGTGGCCTGGCCGCGCAGCGCCGCGCTGCGGTGCACGTCGGCCTGCGCCGAACGCGCGGTAGCTTCGGCATCCGAGCGTGCCTCGGCGGAGATCACCGCAGCGGCGCGCGCGCGCCGTTCGGCCTGGGCGCGGCGCATCTGGAACTCGGCTTCGCTGGCCGCCTGGGTGGCCGCCGCCGCCGACAGGCTGGCGCCGGCCGCACGCGCCTGCGCCTGCGCCACCGCGAGGTTGGCGCGGGCCTTTTCCAACGCCAGTTCGTAGCGCTTGCGGTCCACGCTGAACAGCAGGTCGCCGCGCTTGACGTGCTGGTTGTCGCGCACCGCCACCGCATCGACCAGGCCGGACACGTCGGGCGCGATGCGCACGACTTCCGCGCGCACACGGCCGTCGCGGGTCCAGGGCGAGAGCATGTAATGGCGCCACAGCGCATGCGCCAGCAGGGCGGCGACCAGCACCACGATGGCGGTCAGGGCGAAACGGATCAGGGCAGGGGTCTTCATGGCGGGACTCACGGAAGAAGGAGCAGGCCGAGCGCGGCGAACGCGCCGACGTAAATGGCCAGACGGAACAGGGACGGGTGCCAGGCGTAGCGGTACAGGCCGGCGCGGCCGGCGACCGCGTCCAGCGCCCAGGCGACCAGCAGCAGGGCCAGGCCCAGCACCAGCAGGCCGGGCACGTACACCCCGGCGATCGAGAGTTCAGCGGGCAGCAGCATCGTCGGCTCCTGGCGTGGTGGTGGTCGGCGCAGGCGTATCGGCCAGCGCGGCGAGAACGGAATCGGCGTCGAGCAGCGCGCCGCGCAGTAGCAACAGATGCTCGCGGGTGGGCTTCCAGCGCAGCGGCACCGCGCCTTCCACCTGGCTGGCGGCCAGCGCGGCCTCCACCCGCTGCAGGGCCTGGCGGTGCCGCTGCGGGCCGGGGTCGAGATACAGGTCGGCCAGCGCCTGCACGGCGGCGTCCACCGCGGTGGCCAGTGCCGGCGACAGCGTGCCTTCGGCGGCGTCGCGGCGCAGCTCGACCAGGGTGCGCCCGGTCTCGTGCACCGACAGCGCCCAGCCGAGCAGGTCGCGCAGTTCGTCGCTGCCCGGCGGGGTGTGCGCCACGATCTGCTGGAACAGGTCGCGGTTGACGCTCTCCAGGCGCAGCGCCAGCCCCGGCAGCGGCGCACGCGCGGCCAGCGTGGTCTGCCGCCGCAGCCGCTCCAGCAGGCGCCGGCGCTGCCAGCGGGTGCCGATCACCGGCGGTACGAACACGAACGTCGCGCTCACCGCCAGCGTGCCCAGCAGCAACGGCACCACGCTGTTGAAGGTGGCCGCGGCGTTGAAGCTGGGGGTCGGCTGGACCGCCAGGATCGAGACGAAGGCCAGGTTGGCGCCGGTGGCGAAGCCGTACAGCGCCGGTTTCGAGGCCAGGTACAGGGTCACCAGCAGGAACGGCAAGGTGCCGGCGACGAACAGGCCGTAGCCGTCCATCTGCGGCAGCACCAGCAACTGGCAGACCACGCCCAGCGCGATGCCGAACACGAACCCATTGAACAGCGAGCGCGCGGCGGCCGGTGCATTGGCGCTGGAGGACAGGATCGCGCTCAGCGCCACCGCCTGGAACACCGCCGTGGCGCCGCTGATCCAGCCGGCCTGGATCCACAGCCAGCACATCGTCGCCACCAGCAGCGCGCTGCGCAGCGCGGTCAGCGCTGCCGCGGCGTAGTCGTTGCCGCGCACGAACACCGCGGTGTCGCGATCCTGCGGCGTGCGCCACTGCTGCGGCGCGACCAGGGTCGCCTCGGTGGCCACGTAATCGTGCAGGTCGGCGAAGAACCGCTGCAGCAACGACACGCCGGTGTCGAAACCCTCGTGCTGCGCCGTTGGGAGCGCCTCGCGTGCCGCGGCTGCCCGCGTCGCCAGCGCATCGCGGCACGCGGCCAGCTTGCGCGCGGTCGCGGCGGCGCCCTCGCGTCCGCCGCGATCGCTGAGCGCGGCCTTGAGCGGCCGGTACAGGCCGATCAGGGCCTCGGCCACGTGGCCATCGCCGCTGCGCAGCAGCCGGTTGATGTAGTGGTGCAACGCCTGGAAGCTGGTCGACACCGCCATAAAGCGCTGGTTGAGCAGGCGCAGGCGGCCGCTGCGGACTCGCGCTTCCGGATCCTCGAACACCACCGAACTGCGCAGGTCCTCGATGGTCACCGCGTCGCGCACGAAACGCAGGTGCGCCTGCTCCATCGCCTCGCGCGGCAACTGGCCGCCGGTGGCGTCGCGGACGAAGTCCAGAAAGCCGTCGGAGGCACGGCGCACGGTGTCGCGCAGGGTCTGGCGCAGCCGGCTGGGGAATACCACGTCGCTGACGATGCCGGTCACCAGCAGGCCCAGCACCACCTCGGTCACCCGCGCCACCACCAGGTTGAACACGTTTTGCGGCTGGTTCACCGCCGGCAGCGCGATCAGCGCCACCGTGTAGCCGGACAGGACGAAGGCGTAGGCCTTGAAGTTGCGGTACAGCAGCGCGCCGCCGGTGCAGGCGCCGATCCACAGCGACAGCACCAGCACGAACAGCACCGGCTCCTGCGGGAACAGCGCCACCATCGTCAGCGCGGCGATGCTGCCGATCAGCGTGCCCAGTATCCGGTAGAAGCCCTTCGCGAAGACCATGCCGGTCTGCCGGTGCATCACCACCACCACCGTAATCATCGCGGTCATCGGCGAGGCCAGGTCCAGGCGCAGCGCGATCCAGCCGGCCAGATAGATCGACAGCAGGGTGCGCAGCACGAACAGCCAGGCCTCGCCTTCGCCGCGCAGGGCGTCGGCCAGCAGCGTGCGCAGGCCGGGTGCGGCGTCGGCAGCGGCGGTCGCGTTGGGCTGCGGCGTGCTCATGCCGCGTCCTCGACGCCGCGCAACAAGGCCTTCAGCAGCGTCTGCAACTGCGCCATCGCCGCCGGATCCAGATGTCGCACATAGGCGTCGAGCTGGGCGCACAGGGCCGGGATCAACGCATCGATCAGGCGCTCGCCGGCGTCGGTCAGGCGCAGCAACAGCATGCGCCGGTCCTCGGCGCTGGGCGTGCGCTGGATCAGGCCCTTGTCGACCAGTTGTGTGGTGAGGCGGGTGACGTTGGCGGACTTCTCGCCGGCCGCGTCGCCGAGCTGGGACGGGTTCAAGGTCCCGTCCGGGCTGGCGTCGATCATCATCAGGACGTTGTATTCCGCATAGCTCAGGCCGTAGGGCCGCAACACCTCGTTGCTCTGGTCCAGGCTCAGCTTGTGCAGCAGCTTGATCAGCCGCAGCAGCAGCGCGGCTTCACGCGGGAAGGGAGGATGCTTGCGTGCAGTGACGTCCAGGCGCTGCTCGGTGGCGGCAAAGCGACTCATGGCCGGCTCGGGATCTTATACATATATAGATAATACATTTATGTATTAATTTTGCGGTAATCCAGGCTGAACGAGGGCGGTACAAGACAGGAGCGGGAGGGCGCACGCGCGGGCGGGCGCCGACGGGGCGGTGCGCCAGCGTGCCAAAGGACAGGTCGAGGACGCGCCTGGATGCGGTGAAGCGCAGGTCGACGCGCAGGCGCGCTCCGCCCCCGAAGTCGGGGGCGGAGCGTTCGAGACAGGCAGGGCGGGGTGGCGCCTCAGCGCCACCGTGTGGTCAACGCAGTACGCCGTCCAGGCCGGGCGCCGGCGAGAGCATGTTGCGGGTATCGATGTCGAAGCTGCGCTGCTTCTTGTCCTCGGGCGTGGCGGCGATGCTGCCCTTGAGGGTGTACTCCAGGCTGCGGCGGCCGGCCAGGGCATCGGCGACGGCCATGCGCGCGCTGGAACTGGGGCGAAGCGCGACGCTCACCACATCCGCGGTCTCCGGGCCGATCGAGATGCCGGGGGCCGCCTGCAGGCTGCCGGCCGCTTCGCCGCCCACCCCCAGGTCCAGGCGCAGGCTGTCGTAGCGCATCGGGATGCTGCTGTAGTTCTGCAGGCGCAGGTCCACCTTCCAACTGCCGTCCATGTTGACCGTCAGTTGCTGCACGCTGGCGGCTGGGTCGGACACCCGCCGCACCATGCCGTCGCTGCAGGCGCCGAGCAACGCGGTGCACAACACAAGCAAGCCGAGGCGGAGCGGGTGACGCATGAGCGCAATCCATGGAGGGGAAGACCGGCGAAGACTACACCACACCCCGGGATGCGATGGTGGCGCAGCGATGGCAGGCTTGGCCCCGCAGGACACCTGCCCTGAGCGGTCCTCGGCGATCCGGCCGGCGGCCATCACCGTGCGTCCCTGCCGCGCGCCAGCCGGATGCCGAGGACGCGCTCAGCATCGCCGGTGCAGGATTCGGGCGCCGTCGGCACGTGCCGCGGCGGTGGGTAGGAAAATTCTGCAACATTGCGCTTGCCCAATCCTGATCGCCTCGCTATGATGCGCGTCCTCGCACCGGTCCTGCCGCGTTGCGCAGTGGCCGAGTAGCTCAGTTGGTAGAGCAGGGGATTGAAAATCCCCGTGTCGGCGGTTCGATTCCGTCCTCGGCCACCATTCATATCAAGGCTCTACAGCGATGTAGGGCCTTTCTTTTTTCAGGCTTGCGCCGGTGTTGAACCATTCCGCGTGGCGGGTCGGCGGATCGTGTCTGCCGCGCTGCGCCTAAGGGAGGTGCCGATCTGCGCGCTATGCAGATTTCCGCATGCGTGCCGCCTGTCATGACAGCCTCCTGGAACGATGTCGCGTGAAGAAAGCGTGTCCACGTTTGTAGACAAACGCACTCAGTTCACGGTTTTTCGGGATCTTCCGCTCAATCAATGGCGCTGCCTGTCGTAATCATAGGCACGGGCAATCGGGGGGACCTGCCAATGACCAGCGGATTCGGACGGAGATGGAGCGGCGTGGCGCTGCTGTGGGTCCTGGCTGGCGCGGCCATGGCGGCCCCCGCCGAGCAGGGGGAGCATGCGGGCGAGCAGGGCGGTCCCGGCGCCGATGCGCCTTACATCGAGCAGGTCGGCGCCGAGTGCGTCATGGTCAACACGTATCTGCAGCGGCACGACGGCGTGGTCGAGCGCGTGGTGCTGCGCGAGCCGGTGCAATGTGCCGGCCAGCCGGACCAGCGCGCCATGGCCGATCTGAGCCATTGACCGTCCACGCCATCGCCGCCGGCGTCTCGCGCCGCGCTTTACTTCGCTGCGCAGCTCCTGCATAAGCTGCTGTTTCCCGTCCATCGGAACCTGCGCATGCGTCTTTCGCCGATCGCGCTGCTGTTGCTGGCGTGCCTGTTGTGCCTCGCACCGCCGCTGCGTGCCGCGCAGCCGGTCAGTTCGGTCGCCGCGTTCGATCTCGGCCGCTATGCCGGGCAGTGGCACGAGATCGCGCACCTGCCGGTCTCCTTCCAGAAGAAATGCGTCGGCGACGTCACCGCGGCCTATGTGCTGCGCGATGACGGCCAGATCGGCGTGCGCAACGCCTGTCGCACCGCCGACGGCTCCACCCTCGCAGCCGAGGGCGTGGCACGGCGAGTGGAGGGCCATCCCGGGCGGTTGCAGGTGCGCTTCGCGCCGGATTGGCTGTCCTGGCTGCCGATGGTGTGGGCCGACTACTGGGTGATCGCGCTCGATCCGGATTATCAGTGGGCGCTGATCGGCGAACCGGGACGCAAGTACCTGTGGGTGCTGTCGCGCTCGCCGCGCATGCAGCGGAGTGTGTTCGAGGCGATCAAGGCCAAGGCGATGGCGATGGGCTACGACCTCGACCCGCTGCTGGTGGTCGCGCCGTTGGAGTGAGCGGCGCCGATCGGCGGCGCATCGCGCAACTGAGGCGGTACGTTCTGGGGCAGGGGCGACGGGCGCCTGGGTCGATCGGCCTCAGCCGGGAAACGCCGCCAATGCGGTGGCCAGCAGTGTCGCGCTGTCGCCGTCGCGCAGCGCCTGCAGGGCGCCGCGGCCGTCGGCCAGGCGCATCTCCCGCAACCACTGCGACAGCGTCGCCAGATCGCTGCCGCAGCCGTTCCAGGCCACGCAGATGGTGTCGCCGACATCGTGCAGGTCGGCGTGGTTCAGATGCTCCAGGGTGCCGTCATGCGCCAGCCAGGCGAGTGCCCGTTGCGCATCCTCCGGGGCGCCATAGGCAGCGCCGTCGATCAGCGACAACAGGTCGCTGTTGCCGGCGCGTTGCCCGGCCCGACGCCGTTCGGCGCGGCGCATGCCGTGCAGGATCGCCTTGATCCTGTCGTCGTGGAGGCTGTCGGTCATGCGCGTGGGGGCCAGGTGGGCAGCGGCATCATGCTTCGCGCTCGGCACGCAGTTGCAGTTCGCCGTCTGCCAGCCGCGCGCGCAGCCGATCGCCGGGCGCCACCTGGGCGGCCGAGCGCACCACGCTGCCGTCGTCGACGCGGGTCAGGATGCTGTAGCCGCGCGCGACGGTGGCCAGCGGGCTGACCGTCTCCAGGGCGCGCGCCAGCGCGCGCAGGCGCTGCGCATCGGCCTGCAGTTGCCGCGTCATCGCCGCCTGTGGACGCCGGCCCAGCGCCAGCAGCCGCACCCGCAGCATCGCCAGCCGCCGTTGTGGCTGTGCGGCGCGCAGCACCGCGGCGGCATGGCGCAACTGCGCATGGCGGCGTTCTTGTTGCTGCCGCCACACCGCCGCCAGCCGCCGTCCGATCTCGTGCTGGCGGCGCTGCAGCAGTTGCAGGCGCATTTGTGGACTCTGCGCCTGCAGGCGCAGCAGGGCGCGGTCGGCGCGTTGCTGCGCTTGCCGCAGCCGGTGCTGCTGCCAGCGCAGCAGCGCGGCGTGCTGGGCACGCAGGCGCGCGCCGAGATCGCGCTGGTCGGGCACCAGCAATTCGGCGGCGACCGACGGGGTGGGTGCGCGCAGGTCGGCGGCGAAATCGGCCAGGGTCACGTCGGTCTCGTGGCCGACCGCCGACACCACCGGCGTGACCGCGGCAGCGATCGTGCGTGCCAGCTGCTCGTCGTTGAACGCCCACAGGTCCTCCAGCGAGCCGCCGCCGCGGGTCAGCAGGATCGCGTCGTAGCGGCCGCTGGCGTCGGCCTGGCGCAGCAACGTGGCGATCTGCGCCGCGGCGCTGTCGCCCTGGACCAGGCTCGGCAGGATGTCCACCTGCAGCAGCGGCATGCGCCGCCCGAGCACGCTCAGCACGTCGCGCACGGCGGCGCCGCTGGGCGAGGTGATGACTGCCAGGCGCCGCACGAAGCCGGGCAGGGCGCGCTTGCGCTCGCTGGCGAACAGGCCCTCGGCGGCGAGCCGCGCCTTGAGCTCCTCGAACGCGCGGCGCAGCGCGCCTTCGCCGGCTTCCTCCAGATGGTCCAACACCAGTTGGTAGTCGCCGCGCGCTTCGTACAGGGTCAGGCGCCCGCGCGCCAGCACCCGCAGGCCTTCGCGCGGCACGAACCGCAGCCATTGGCTCTTGGGCTTGAACATCGCGCAGCGCACCTGCGCGCGCGCGTCCTTCAGGGTGAAGTACAGGTGGCCGGACGAGGGCCGGGTGACATTGCCCAGTTCGCCCTCCACCCAGGCCAACGGGAAGGCGCTCTCCAACAGGTCGCGGGCCAGCGTGTTGAGCTGGCTGGGGCTGAGGATCTGGTCGGCGCGATCGGACATGCGGGCAGTGCAGGGCGTACGGGCGCCTATCCTCGCACGTCGGCAGCTGCGTCCGGCTGCGTCGACTTGGCTGCGTGCCGGGCCAGCGCCCACTGCACGTGCTCGCGCACCAGCGGCGAGGGATGCTGCGCGCGCGCGCCGAGCGCCGCCAGTACCTGTGGCGTGGTCGGCGCGTTGCCCAGCGCTACGGCGAGATTGCGCAGCCAGCGTTCGTGGCCGCTGCGGCGGATCGCGCTGCCTTCGGTGCGGCGCAGGAACTCCTCTTCCTCCCAGGCGAACAACTGCGCCAGCGTCGCCTTGTCCAGGTCGTTGCGCGCGCGGAAGTCCGGCTCGTCGCTGCGCTTGGCGAACTTGTTCCAGGGGCAGATCAGCTGGCAATCGTCGCAGCCGAAGATGCGGTTGCCGATCGCCGGGCGCAGTTCCTCGGGAATCGCGCCGTCGTGCTCGATCGTGAGGTAGGCGATGCAGCGGCGCGCATCGAGCCGGTACGGCGCGACGATCGCCTGGGTCGGGCAGACGTCGATGCAGCGCGTGCAGGTGCCGCAGTGGGCGCTGGCCGGTGGGTCGATCGGCAGCGGCAGGTCGACGTAGATCTCGCCGAGGAAGAACCAGGAACCGCCGTTGCGGTCGATCAGGCAGGTGTGCTTGCCGATCCAGCCCAGGCCGGCGTCGCGTGCCAGGGCGCGTTCGAGCACCGGCGCCGAATCGACGAACACGCGGTGGCCGAACGGGCCGATCTCGTCCTGGATGCGCTCGGCCAGCTTCTGCAGGCGGGTGCGCATCAGCTTGTGGTAGTCGCGGCCCAGCGCATAGCGCGCGACGTAGGCGCGCTCGCCGTCGTGCAGCGTGTCCCAGGCCGAATCGTCGTCGTTGCGGCCGTAGTCCAGGCCCACCGAGATCACCCGCAGCGTGCCGGGAATGAGTTCGGCTGGGCGGGAACGCTTGTCGCCGTGCTGGGCCATCCAGTGCATCGTGCCGTACAGGCCCTGTTCCAGCCAGTCGCGCAGATGCGCCTCGTCCTGCTGCAGCTCGATCCCGGCGATGCCGCAGCGCTGGAAGCCGAACGTGCGCGCCAGCGCGCGGATACGCGTGGCCGCAGCGTGGGGATCGGCGATGTCGAGGCGGGCGGACATCGCGCAAGTATAGAATCCCGTGCATGTACGACTGCTTCGATCTCTACGCCACCGCGGCCGCGCGCCGCATCGATGCGCAGGCCACCGCGCTGCTGGGCGGCGACGGCTACACGCTGATGCAGCGCGCCGGCCAGGCTGCGTGGCAGGCGCTGCTGCAGCGCTGGCCGCAGGCGCAGCGCATCCTGGTGGCCTGCGGCAGCGGCAACAACGGTGGCGATGGCTACGTACTGGCGCGGCTGGCGCATCGCGCCGGACGCCAGGTGCGCGTGCTGCAGTTGCCCGGGCGCGGTCCGCAGTCGCCGCTGGCGCAGCGCGCCTGCACCGACTACATCGGCGTCGGCGGCCGTATCGAGGAGTTCGATGCAGCGCTGGCGCCGGCCGACGTGGTGGTCGATGCGCTGCTCGGCATCGGCCTCAATCGCGCGCCGGACGCCGAACTGGCGGCGCTGCTCGGTGCGCTGGGCGGGCTTGGCGCGCCGGTGCTGGCGCTCGATGTGCCCAGCGGCGTGGACGCCGAAACCGGCAGCGTGCCCGGCGCGGTGTTGCCGGCGTCGCTGACGTTGCAGTTCATCGTTGCCCATGCCGGCCTGCATACCGGTGCGGCCTTGAACCATGTCGGCGAGCGCGCGCTGGCGACGCTGGAGGTGCCGCCGGCCGCGTTCGCCGGTTGCGCGCCGCGCGCGCAGGCCTGGACTGTCGGCGCCTTGCGCCGCCGTCTGGCGCCGCGCCGGCAGGACAGTCACAAGGGCGATTCTGGCCATGTGCTGTGCGTCGGCGGCAACCTCGGCAGCGGCGGGGCGGTGATGCTCAGCGCCGAGTCGGCCCTGCGCAGCGGCGCCGGCCTGGTCAGCGTCGCCACCCGTGGCGCGCACGTGGCGCCGCTGCTGGCGCGCTGTCCGGAGGCGATGGCGCATGCGATCGACGATGCAGTGGCACTGGCTGCGTTGCTGCACAAGGCCAGTGTGGTCGCGCTCGGCCCCGGGCTTGGCCAGGACGATTGGGCGCAGGCGCTGTGGCAAACGGTCCTGGTCGATTCGAACCGCGCGATGATCCTGGACGCCGATGCATTGAACCTGCTTGCGCAGGCGCCGCGGTCCGTCCCGCAGGCGGTACTGACCCCGCATCCGGGCGAGGCCGGGCGCATGCTCGGCATTTCAACGGCCGAGGTGCAACGCGATCGCTTCGCGGCCGCCGCGGCCTTGGCCGAGCGCTATCAGGCGGCGGTGGTGCTGAAGGGTGCCGGCAGCCTGGTCGCCGCGCCGGGGCAGACGCCGCGGGTAATCGCCGCCGGCAATCCGGGCATGGCGGTCGGCGGCATGGGCGATCTGTTGACCGGGGTGGTCGCGGCGCTGCGCGCGCAGGGCCTGTCGGCGTTCGAGGCGGCCAGCGTCGGCGCACTGCTGCATGCCGGCGCCGGCGATCGCGCGGCTGCCGCGGGCCAGCGCGGGCTGCTGCCGACCGATCTGTTGCCGGCGCTGCGGCGCCTGTCCAATCCGGAATCCGAATCATGAGCCTCACGTTGTTCCTGCCCGACAGCGACGCCACCGAACGTCTCGGTCGCGCGCTGGCCGCGACCCGCCCGACGCAGGCCTCGGTGCATCTGCACGGGGATCTGGGCGCCGGCAAATCGACCCTGGCGCGGGCGCTGCTGCGCGCGCTCGGCGTGCAGGGCGCGATCCGCAGTCCCACCTATACCTTGGTGGAGCGCTACCCGCTGGCCGGTGGCGAAGCCTGGCATCTGGATCTGTACCGCATCGGCGCGGCCGGCGAGCTGGATTTCCTGGGGTTGGACGAGGGCGGGGCCACGCTGTGGCTGGTGGAGTGGCCCGAACGCGGCGGCGACGTGCTGGCCCCGGCCGATCTGGACGTGCGGCTGGCAGTGCGAGGCGACGGGCGCAGCGTCGCCCTGCAGGCGCGCACCGAGGCGGGCACCGCCTGGCTGGCCCGGGTGGGCGGACAGGCCGACTTGCAGGGACTTTTTGCCGGCTGACGCTAGAAAGTGAAGGCAGGTTATGGATTATTAAGGGAAAACCGCTTGCCTTTGGCTCCCGGCGATGTTTGAATCGCGTTATGCGCCCGGGGACCCGTTTTTTCGCCAGTTTCGCCGCTGCCGCAGGCTGGTGCCTGGCGGTGCAGACGGCGTTTGCCGGGCAGGTGCAGTCGGTGTCGCTCGACAACGGCGCCACCGGCACCCGCGCCGAGATCCGTCTGCAGGGCAGCGGTGGCTTCAGCACGCTGTCGTTGGCCAACCCCAACCGCCTGGTCGTCGATCTTCCCGATTCCTCCGCTGCCAAAGGCCTGAAGCTGCCGGCCGGCGGCGGGGTGGTGAGCGCGGTGCGTACCGGGCATCCGGTGCCGGGCACCTTGCGCATCGTCTTCGACCTGAGTAGCCAGGTGGTGGCGTTCAAACCGCAGATGCAGACCATCGGCGGCAGTTCGGTCCTGGTGATCGAGTGGCCGGGCGAGGCGCCGGCGGGCAAAACGGTGGCGGGCGACGTGCCGGCGGCCCCGGTACCGCAGCCTGCGCCCGTCCCGACGCCTAAGCCAGCGGTGGATGCGCGCGCCGAAGCCGCACGCGCGACCGCGGCACTGACCTCGTCGGTGGTGCAGCGTGCCAACCAGCCGGCGCCGGTGCCGCCGCCCGCCGCGCCCACGCCCACGCCCACCGTCGTTGCATCTGCGCCGAGTGTTGCTGCGGCGGCGCCCGGCCATCCTGCGCCTGGCAGCGTGCCGTCGCCCGCGCCCGCGCCAGTCGCGCCGCCGGCGAACGCGCCCTCCGAGCGTGACGACGCGGACGACGATGCGGCGGTGGCCGCGGCCGCCGAAGCGCGCCCGGTGATGCCGAGCGCCGCGGCGCGAGTGAAGATGGCGCCGGGCATGCGGCCGCTGATCGTGGCCATCGATCCCGGCCACGGTGGCCAGGACCCGGGCGCGAGCGGCCCCAGCGGCAAGCACGAGAAGGACGTGACCCTGGCGATCGGTCGTGAGCTGGCGCGCCAGATCAACGCCACGCCGGGCATGAAGGCGTACATGACCCGCACCACGGACGTGTTCATTCCCCTGCCGATGCGTGCGCAGAAGGCGCGTGCCGCCAAGGCCGACATCTTCATCTCGATCCATGCCGACGCGGCCGAGAACCGCAGCGCCACCGGCTCCTCGGTGTATGTGCTGTCGACCAAGGGCGCGTCCTCGCAGCGCGCGCGCTGGCTGGCGGACAAGGAAAACGCCGCCGACCTGATCGGCGGCGTGCGCCTGCAGAAGACCGACAGCACCCTGGCCAACGTGTTATTGGACCTGGCCCAGAGTGGGCATATGAAGGCCTCCGAAGACGCGGCCGGGCATGTGCTGGGTGGGCTGAAGCGGATCGGCAACAACCACAAGCCCGAGATCGAGCGCGCCAACTTCGCGGTGCTGCGCACCTCGGACATGCCGGCGATGCTGGTCGAGACCGCGTTCATCTCCAACCCAGACGAAGAACGCCGGCTGACCGATCCGGCCTACCAGCGCCGCATCGCCGGCGCCGTGCTCGATGGCGTCAGCACCTTCTTCACCCGGCAGCCGCCGCCGGGCACGCTGTTCGCCGCGCGCGCGCAGGCCGAGGCCGAAGCGGCCAGCACCGTGGCCGGCGGCAGCCGCTGAGGCGCTATCATTAACGGCTGATCCTCGATGACGGCGTCCGCGCCGCGAGCCGTGCCGATGTTCTTTGCCTGCTGTCGTTTCCCTCCCGTCGCCAAACCCGGTGCATGCGTGCGCGTGCATGGAGCGAAGACGGCATGAGCATCCGGCAGCTGCCCGAGATCCTGATCAACCAGATCGCCGCCGGCGAAGTGGTCGAGCGGCCGGCCTCGGTGGTCAAGGAACTGGTGGAGAACGCGCTCGATGCCGGCGCGCACCGCGTCGACATCGATCTGGAAGAGGGCGGCGTGCGCCTGATCCGCATCCGCGACGACGGCGGCGGCATCGCCCCCGACGAACTGCCGCTGGCGGTGTCGCGGCATGCGACCAGCAAGATCGCCTCGCTGGACGACCTGGAGTCGGTGGGCACGCTCGGCTTCCGTGGCGAAGCGCTGCCGTCGATCGCCTCGGTCAGCCGCTTCACCCTGGCCTCGCGCCGTGCCGGCGACGCGCACGGCGCGGCCCTGCAGGTCGAAGGGGGCAAGGTCGGCGAGGTGCAGCCGCGCGCGCTGCCGCAAGGCACCCTGGTCGAGGTCCGCGAGCTGTTCTACAACGTGCCGGCGCGGCGCAAGTTCCTGCGTGCCGAGCGCACCGAACTGGGCCACATCGAGGAATGGCTGCGTTCGCTGGCGCTGGCGCGTCCGGACGTGGAACTGCGCGTCTCGCACAACGGCAAGCCGTCGCGGCGCTACAAGCCGGGCGACCTGTACTCGGATGCGCGCCTGGGCGAGACCCTGGGCGAGGACTTCGCACGGCAGGCGCTGCGCGTGGACCACAGCGGTGCCGGCCTGCGCCTGCATGGCTGGATCGCGCAGCCGCATTACTCGCGCGCCAGTGCCGATCAGCAATACCTCTACGTCAACGGCCGCTCGGTGCGCGATCGCAGTGTCGCCCACGCGGTGAAGATGGCCTACGGCGACGTGCTGTTCCATGGGCGGCAGCCGGCCTATGTGCTGTTCCTGGAACTGGAGCCGGCGCGGGTCGACGTCAACGTGCATCCGGCCAAGCACGAGGTGCGCTTCCGCGACGCGCGGCTGATCCACGACTTCGTCTATCGCACGCTGCAGGACGCGCTGGCGCAGACCCGCGCTGGCAGCCTGCCCGGCACGATCGGCGCCGACGCGGTGCTGCCGACACCAGCCGCAGGTGCTGTGGCCTGGGCGGGCGCAGGCGCGCCGAACGGCGGCGGTGTCGGTGGTGGTGGTGGTGGTGGTGGTGGCGGGCAGGGCTACGGTTACGGCGCGCAGTGGCGCCCGGCGCAATCGCCGCTGGGCTTGCGCGTGGAAGAGGCGCCGGCGGCGTATGCGGCGCTGTACGCGCCTGCCGCGGAGGCGGGCAGTGCCGCCAGCCTGCCGCGGCAGACCCAGGACCCGGCCGGCGGCCTGCCGCCGACCGCCGCCGACAGCGGCGTGCCGCCGCTCGGCTATGCCGTCGCGCAGTTGCACGGCATCTACATCCTGGCCGAGAACGCCGATGGCCTGATCGTGGTCGACATGCACGCGGCGCACGAACGCATCGGCTACGAGCGCCTGAAGACCGCGCACGACGGCATCGGCCTGCATGCGCAGCCGCTGCTGGTGCCGATCACCCTGGCGGTCGGCGAACGCGATGCCGATACCGCCGAGCGCGAGGCGGAGACGCTGGCCGCGCTCGGCTTCGAGATCACCCGCAGCGGACCGCAGTCGCTGCACGTGCGCAGCATTCCGGCGCTGCTGGCGCAGGCCGAGCCGGAGGCCTTGCTGCGCGACGTGCTCACCGACCTGCGCGAACACGGCCACAGCGGTCGCATCGCCGGCGCGCGCGACGCGCTGCTGTCGACCATGGCCTGCCACGGCGCGGTGCGCGCCAACCGTCGCCTCACCGTGCCGGAAATGAACGCCTTGCTGCGCGACATGGAGGCCACCGAGCGCTCCGGACAATGCAATCATGGGCGCCCGACCTGGGCGCGGTTCACCCTGGGCGAGATCGATCGTTGGTTCCTGCGGGGGCGGTGATGGACAAGCGAGTGTGGATGATGGCGCTGCTGGCGGCGCTCGTCGCCTTGGGCGGATGCGGCAAGCAGGCGACGACACCGGCCGCGCCGAAGGCGATGGACGCGCGCTTCGTGGCCGACGAACAGGCCTGGCGCGCGCAGCGCCAGCGCGAACTGCAGGCGCCGGATGGCTGGACCAGCCTGGTCGGCCTGCACTGGCTGGAACTGAAGGAGCATTACCTCGGCAGCGGCCCGGACAGCGGCATCCGCCTGGCGGTCGGGCCGGCGCGGATGGCCCTGGTGTCGCAGGTGCAGCGCGAGGTGTACCTGACGCCCGAGCGTGGCGCCGCCCTCAGCGTCGCCGGTGCGCCGGTGCAGGGGCGCATCCGCCTGTACAGCGATCACGACCCGCAGCCGACGGTGATCGACTTCGACGACGGCAAGGGCAAGCTCAGCCTGATCGAACGCGGCGGCCGCTACGCGCTGCGGGTCAAGCACGCCGATGCGCCGACCCGGCGCAGCTTCACCGGCGTGCCGTACTGGCCGCTGGCCGAATCCTGGCGCGTGCGTGGGCGTTTCGTGCCCAATCCGCCGGGCACGACCCTGCCCATCGTCGACATCATCGGCGTCACCACGCCATCGCCCAATCCCGGCGCGCTGGAGTTCGAGCGCGGCGGCAAGCGCTACCGCCTGCAGGCGATCGGCGAGCCCGGCCAGCCGCTGTTCGTGGTGTTCGCCGACCGCACCAGCGGCCGCGGCAGTTATCCGGCCGGACGCTTCCTGGACGTGGACGCCCCGGCAGCGGACGGCAGCGTGGTGCTGGATTTCAACCGCGCCTACGACCCGCCGTGCGCATTCACGCCCTTCGCCACCTGCCCGCTGCCGCCGCCGGAGAACCGCCTCGACCTGGCGGTGGACGCCGGCGAGAAGGCGTACGCCGCTGCCCATTGAACCGAGGATGCCGATGACTCCATTCCCGCGCCTGTTGCGCCGCCTGCTGCTGGGGCTGTCGTTGTGCCTGGCCCTGCCGGCACTGGCCCGCACGCCGCCGCCGGTGGCCGCGACGCCGGTCGCCCCTGCTGCTGCGCCCGCGGCGGCGCCGCCGACGCCGCTGTTGTGGAAGGTCAGCGGGCCGCGCGGCACGCTGTACCTGCTGGGCTCGTTCCACATGCTCAAGGCCGACGACTATCCGCTGGCGCGCGAGGTCGATGCGGCCTATGCGGCGTCGCCACGGTTGCTGTTCGAACTGGCGCCGAAGGACGTGGACGCGCCGCAACTGGGCGCGCAGATGCTGCAGGCGGCGCAGCGCCACGACGGCAAGCGGCTGCAGGACGACCTGGACCCGGCGACGTGGGACCGGCTGCGCCGCTATGCCGCCGGCCATGGCCTGCCGCTGGCGCAGATGAGCGGCTTCGAACCGTGGTTCGTCGGCCTCAGCATCAGCATCGCCGACATGAAGGCGCAGGGCCTGCAGGCCGATGCCGGGCTGGACCGCCACTTCATGACCCTGGCCCTGCAGGACGGCAAGACCGCCGAGGGCCTGGAGACCGCGCAGGCGCAAATCGACCTGCTCGACGGCATGGACCCGGTGGAGCAGAAGCAGATGCTGACCGAGGCGCTCGACGACGCCGAGCAGGGCGCGGCGCAGACCCTGCGCCTGCACGACGCCTGGCGTCGCGGCGACGAGCGCCAGTTGTGGCAGGAGATCGGTGCGCAGATGAAGCGCGACTACCCGCGGCTGTACCAGCGCATCGACGTGGAGCGCAACCAGGCCTGGCTGCCGCGCCTGGAGCAGCGCCTGAAGGACGGTGGCGGCGACACCCTGGTGGTGGTCGGTGCGCTGCACCTGCTCGGTCCGGACGGCGTGGTCGATGGCCTGCGTGCGCGCGGCTACAAGGTCGAGCGGGTATGCGCGAGTTGCAAGCCGGCAAAGTCGCGCTGACACACGCCTGCGAGGCTTCGCCCCGTACCCTCATCCGCCCCTGCGGGGCACCTTCTCCCGAGGGGAGAAGGGAGAGGCCAGAGCCCCTCTCCCGTCGGGAGAGGGGTTGGGGTGAGGGTAGGGGCGCGAAGCGCCCGCCGAACCCACCCGGTCGCAATCCTTAGCGCGGACGCGACTTCGGCGCGGCACCCGCCGGCGGTTCGGCGGGCTTGCCGGTGCCGGCGGCCGGGCGGCCGAAGCCGGCGCCGAGGTTGCGCTGGAACTCCTGCCACAGTTCCAGGTTGCGCTCGGTGAGCTGGTTCATCATGGTCCACGGGGTCTGCCCCAGCAGGTTGCCCATCTGCTGGCGGAATTGCTGCTGCTGGTCGAGGAACACCTGCATGCTGCGCTCCAGGTAGTTGCCCATGAAGCCCTGCAGCGAGTCGCCATAGAAGCGGATGATCTGGCTGAGCAACTGCGTGGACAGCATCGGTTCGCCGTCCTGTTCCTGGTCGGCGATGATCTGCAGCAGCACTGCGCGGCTGAGGTCTTCGCCGGTCTTGGCGTCGCGGACTTCGAATTCCTCGCCGTCGATGATCAACTGACGAACGTCTTCGATGGTGATGTAACTGGAGATCTCTGTGTCGTAGAGGCGGCGATTGGGATACTTCTTGATGATGCGAATCTCAGCCATGAAGCGATCGCTCTGTGACGGTAGGCGCGCAGCATGGCGCAGCGCAGCAGGGCTTGCAACCGCCGAAAGTACCTGAACACGCGGGTGCAGCAAAAAGATCATGCTGCGCAGCATTCGCAGCGCAGCAAACGTCCGCAGGCCGCCGTGGTGGCCAATGCGGGATAGCGTTACCTCGCGCGAAAGCCGCCGCCTGAGCGATTCAGCCGCTCACCACCCCATGTGGTGGCCGCCGTTGATGTCCAGGTTCGAACCGGTGATCCACGCCGCTTCCTCGGCCACCAGGAACGCCACGGCGTAGGCGATCTCCTCCGGCTTGCCGAGACGCCCGGTGGGAATGTCGGCGGCGATCTTGGCGCGGACTTCCTCCGGCACCGCCATCACCATGTCGGTGGCGACATAGCCGGGCGAGACCGTGTTGACGGTGATGCCGTAGCTGGCGTTCTCGCGCGCCAGGGAAATGGTGAAGCCATGCATGCCGGCCTTGGCCGCGGCATAGTTGGCCTGGCCGTACTGGCCCTTAAGGCCGTTGATCGAGCTGATCTGGATGACCCGCCCCCAGCGCTTCTGGCGCATGCCCTCGATCACCGGGCGGGTGACGTTGAACACCGAGTTGAGGTTGGTGTTGATGACCTCGTGCCACTGCTCGGCGGTCATCTTGTGGAAGGTGGTGTCGCGGGTGATGCCGGCGTTGTTGACCAGGATCTCGACCGGGCCGAGCTGGCGTTCGACCTCGCGCACCAGGGTCTGCGCGTGTTCGGGCGAGGCGACGTCGCCGGGGACGATGGCGACCTCGTGACCACGCTCGCGCATGCGCTGCTGCCAGGCCAGGGCCTTGGCCTCGTCGCGGTAGTTGCTGGCCACGCGGTGGCCCTGCGCGGCCAGCCGCTCGCAGATCGCGGTTCCGATGCCGCCGGTGCCGCCGGTGACCAGCGCAACGCGTGATGTCATGGATGTCGCTCCGGATAGAGAAAGAAGGAGGGCGGCCGCGGCGCGGCCCAGGGTGCGATTCTAGTCAGCCTTGATGTCGCTGGGGATAGCGGGCGCGGCCGGCGCTGCGGCGTCCACGCGTCGGTCCTGCGCCGGCAGCCGTGCCGGGTCGAAGCTGCGCAGCGCGCAGTCCAGCAGCGTCCGTACCGATCCGGCGCCTGCCAGCGCGGCCGGCGGCTGGCCCAACGTCGCCCAGGCCAGGCGCAGCGCCGGCAGTGGGTCGGCGTCGTCCAGAGGCAGCGCGGCATGCGATTTGGACAGCTTGCGGCCGTCGGTGCCGAGCAGCAGCGGCAGGTGCAGGTAGCGCGGGGTCGGCAGGCCCAGCGCGCGCTGCAGCAGGATCTGTCGCGGCGTGGAATCGAGCAGGTCGGCGCCGCGCACCACGTCGGTGATGCCTTGCGCAGCATCGTCGACCACCACCGCCAGTTGGTAGGCCCAGCAGCCGTCGGCGCGCAGCAGCACCACATCGCCGACCTCGCTGTAGACGTCCTGGCGCAGCCGGCCGCGGACGCCGTCGTCGAAGGCGACCACGCTGGCCGCGCCGGGCGGCACGCGCAGGCGCAGCGCCGGGTGCGCGCGGACCTGGGTCGCCACGCAGGCATGGTGCACGCCGCCTTGCGCCGCCAGGTCGCTGCGGCTGCAACTGCAGGAAAAGGCCAGGCCGACCTGCAGCAGTCGCTGCGCCGCCTCGCGGTAGACCGGGTCGCGCTCGCTCTGCCGCAGCACCGGGACGTCGGCCTCCAGGCCGCATGCGCGCAGGCTGGCCAGTTGCCGCTCGGCGGCGCCGGGCACGCTGCGCGGGCGGTCCACGTCCTCGATGCGCAGCAGCCATTGTCCGCCGGCGTGGCGCGCCAACAGCCAGCTGCCGAAGGCGGCGAGCAGGGATCCCAAGTGCAGCGGGCCGGTGGGCGAGGGCGCAAAGCGGCCGCGGTAGGGGGGCGGAGACATGGACAAGCTGAATCCTCGGTCAGGTATGCGCTTGAATTCAAGCGGCCAACACCGCAGATTCGAGCCAATCCCGACCATTTAATCAGTGCGGAGCCCACGCTCACATGTTCAATCGCATCGTCCTGTTCCTCATCACCAACCTGGCGGTGCTGGTCCTGGCCGGCATTGTCATGTCCGTGTTCGGGGTCAACCCCAACCAGATGGGCGGCCTGCTGGTGATGGCCGCGATCTTCGGCTTCGGCGGCTCGCTGGTGTCGCTGCTGCTGTCCAAGTTCATGGCCAAGCGCGCCACCGGCGCGCAGGTCATCACCGAGCCGCGCAACCACACCGAGCGCTGGCTGCTGCAGACCGTGCAGCGCCAGGCGCAGGCCGCCGGCATCGGCATGCCCGAGGTCGCCGTGTACGACGGCCCGGAAATCAACGCCTTCGCCACCGGCGCCAACCGCAACAACGCCCTGGTCGCGGTCTCCACCGGCCTGCTGCAGAACATGACCGAGGACGAGGCCGAGGCGGTGCTGGGCCATGAGATCAGCCACATCGCCAACGGCGACATGGTGACCATGGCGCTGCTGCAGGGCGTGCTCAACACCTTCGTGATCGTGCTGGCGCGCGTGGTCGGCGGCGTGGTCGACAGCTACCTGTCGGGCAACCGCGACGGCCGTCGCGGCCTGGCCTACTACGCGATCGTGATGGTGCTGGAACTGGTGTTCGGCCTGTTCGCGACGATGATCGCGATGTGGTTCTCGCGCTACCGCGAGTTCCGCGCCGACGCCGGCGGCGCCAGCCTGGCCGGCCGCGCCAAGATGATCGCCGCGCTGCAGCGCCTGGAGCTCAACCACGGCCAGAGCACGCTGCCGTCGCAGGTGCAGGCGTTCGGCATCGCCGGCGGCCTGGGCCAGGGCCTGCGCAAGCTGTTCATGAGTCACCCGCCGCTGGCCGAGCGCATCGCCACCCTGCGCGCCTCGCACGTCAACGCGACAGTGAGTTGAGGTCGACCGCTACAGGCGCAGGCAAATGCCTGCGCCTGTAGCGGCTTTTGCCAATCCCCAATCCCGAATCCCCAATCCCGGCCCCTCAGGCAAAATCGAAGTTCATTCCCGGCGCCGCCAGGCCGACGAACTCGCCCTGCACGTAATCGACGCCGGCACTGAACAGCAGGCTCATCGAGGTGGCGTCGGAGACGAACTCGGCGATGGTGCGGATGCCGGCAGACTGCGCGCGCCCAGTGATCTCGCGGATCTTGTCCTGGTGTTCGCGGGTCTGGGTCAGGTCCTGGGTGAAGCCGCGGTCCAGCTTCAGGAACGAGGGCTGGAAGTGCGCCAGGAGCTGGAACGAATCTAGGCCGGAACCGAACTGTTCCAGCCCGACCTTGCAGTCCAGGGCGGTGGCGTCGGCGAGGAATTGCTGGGCGTTGCGCAGATGGGTGAACACCTTGGCTTCCGGCGTCTGCAGCCACAGGCGGTCGCCGGGCACGCCGTGCGTCGCCAGTTCGCGCCGGATCAGGTCGACCATCTGCGTGTCGGCGAAGGCCTCCGGGCTGACCTTGACCAGCAGGCTGGTGGCGTGGCCGGCACGCTGGCGTTCGCCGATCACGGCGATCGCACGAGAGACCACCCAGCGGTCGATCTCGGCCGTCAGGCCATGCTCGGCGGCGATGCCGAGGAAGGTCGACGGGCCGATCAACTCGTCGTTGCGCTCCAGGCGCAGGTAGGCCTCGTACAGCTCGTGCTGATCGCCCTGCAGGTTCAGCACCGGCTGGTAGTGCAGCAGGAAGCCGTCGCCGGCCAGGGCCTCGCGCAGGTGCTGCACCCAGCGCTGCACGCGCTCCTCCTCGAGGCGATCGGCCGCGCCCGGGTCGAAGATCTTGCAGGCGTTGCCGCCCAGCTCCACGGTCGCCTGCACGTTCTCGCTGGCGCGCGCCAGGACCTGGCCGACGCTGGCGATCTTCTCGCCGATCTGCACGCCGCCGATGCTGACGGTGACCGTGGCCGAGCGCTCGCCGACGCTGAACACATGGCTGGCGTAGGCCTGCAGCAGGCGCTCGGCCAGCGCCGCGGTACGCGCGTAGTCGCCTTCCAGCAGCAGCGCGAAGTTGTGCTCGCCGAAGCGCGCCGCCTGTACGTCGCCGTCGATGGCCGCGGCCAGGTGCTGGGCCAATGCTGCGACCAGCGCGTCGGCCGAATCCAGGCCGATGTCGGCCAACAGCCGCGCGTAATGATCCGGCTCGACCAGCAGGAAGCCGTACTGGCCCTCGCCGCGGCCGACCTGGGCCACGGCGGTTTCCAGCGCCAGCATGAAGGTGGGGCGGTTGAGCAGGCCGGTGACCTGGTCGCGCTGGCGCAGGTCCTCGACCTCGCGCGCCAGTTCCGGGTCGAACTCCTCGCGGCGGCGGAACACCACCTGCACGCAGGCCTCGCCCTCGTAGCTGGCGGTGGCGAATTCCATCGTCGCCGGAAAGCTGTCGCCTTCCAGGGTGCGCGCGTCCACCTGGTACTGCGCCGGCGGCGGCTCGCCCTTGCTCAACGACTTAAGCACCTGCTTGAAGCCTTCCACGTGCTGCGGGGCGACCATGTCCAGCAGCGACACGCCTTCGACGTCGTCGAACGATGAGAACCCGAACATCTCCAGGTAGGCGTCGTTGGCGCGGATGTGCATGCCTTCGTGGATGTAGGCGATCGGATCGCGCGAGGAGGCGATCAGCGCATCGCAGCGGCGCTCGGTCTCGCGCATCTGCGCCTCGATCCGGCGCAGCCCGCGCCGCGCCTGCAGATCGGCCCAGGTGGTGCGGACCACCGCCAGCAGGTGCTCGGGGCGCTGCCGCAGCGCGATCGCGCGTGCGCCACCGGCCACGGCCTCCAGCCATTCGTTCTCGTCGATGCGCTCGGCCAGCACGATGACCGGAATGTCCTTGCCGCTGGCCGCGACCCGCTGCAGCACCTGCGGCAGGGGGATCGACTGGGCCTGCGCGCTGAGCACCAGGTCGATCGGCTGCGCGGCCAGCATCGCCGACAACTCCTCGGCGTGCTGCGGCCGCGACGGACGCACCGCGATGCCGCTGTTGCGCAGGCTGCTGACGATCGCCTCAGCGTCTTCGCCGCTGTCGTCGACGATCATCAGGCGGAGGGTGATGTCTTTGCCTGTGTGCATGAAGCCTCCCGGGGACGGGGTTTAATACACGATGCCCGCTGTCGCGTCCATGGATGAGGGGCGGGGATTCGGGATTGGGGATTGGCGGTGAAGCGGGGATTGGAGATTCGTGATTGGGGATTCGCCGAGGCCTACTCCCCTCATCTTGGTCGGCCTTGGGTAACACGCGCACCTTCAGACATCGCGAACCCGCCTTTGCCAATCCCGAATCCCCAATCCCCAATCCCGGCGGCGGTCACGCCGCCATGCCAGCGGCATGGCCCGAGGCCCAGGCCCACTGGAAGTTGTAGCCGCCCAGCCAGCCTGTGACGTCGAGGACTTCGCCGACGAAGTACAGGCCGGGCACGCGTCGCGATTCCATGGTCGAGGACGACACCTGGTCGGTGTCCACGCCGCCCAGGGTGACTTCGGCGGTGCGGTAGCCCTCGGTGCCGCTGGCCACCAGCGGCCAGGCGCCGAGCAGCTCGGCGGCGGCGCGCAACTGCGGCTCGTCCAGCTGGCGCACCGGCTTGTCCGGCAGCCACACCTCGCACAGGCGTTGTGCGAAGCGGCGCGGCAGCGCCTCGCCCAGCACCGTACGCAGTTCGCTGGCGCCGCGCAGGCGCTTCTGTTCGCGCAGCCAGGTCGCCGCGTCCTGCCCCGGCAGCAGGTCCAGGCGCAGGTCGTCGCCCGGCTGCCAATAGGAGGAGATCTGCAGGATCGCCGGGCCGCTGACGCCGCGGTGGGTGATCAGCATGAAGTTGCGGAAGCTTGCGCCGTTGCAGCGGGCCTCCACCGGCAAGGCCAGGCCGGACAGGTCGTGCAGGCGTTCCTGGTGCTTGCCGCTCAGGGTCAGCGGCACCAGGCCGGCGCGGGTCGGCAGCACGGCGTGGCCAAACTGCCGCGCCAGCTCGTAGCCGAAGCCGCTGGCGCCGAGGCTGGGGATGGACAGGCCGCCGGTCGCCACTACCAGCGATTCCGCCTGCACCGGACCGTTGTCGGTGTCCAGGCGGAAGCCCTCGCTGCCGCGTTCCACCGCGCGCACGCTGCAGTCGGTGCGCACGGTGACGTCGGCTGCGGCGCACTCGTCCATCAGCATGCGCACGATCTGCTTGGAGGAGATGTCGCAGAACAACTGCCCCAGTTCCTTCTCGTGATAGGCGATGCCGTGGCGCTCGACCAGGTCGATGAAGTCGGTGGGGCGGTAGCGGGCCAGCGCCGACTTGCAGAAGTGCGGGTTGGCAGACAGGAAGTTGCCCGGGCCGGTGCCGGTATTGGTGAAATTGCAGCGGCCGCCACCGGACATCAGGATCTTCTTGCCGACCTTGTTGGCGTGGTCGATCACCCGCACCCGGCGCCCGCGCTGGCCGGCGGCGATCGCGCACATCAGCCCGGCGGCGCCGGCGCCGATCACCACGACGTCGGCACGGAGGGGGGCGGTCCCGGCGCTCATGCCGCGGCTTTGCGCACCGTGGGGGTGAAGGCAAAGCTGCCGCTGTCGCCCAGCCACTGCACCTCGCCGTCCTGGATCACCACGTCGAAGCGCATGCTGCGCTGGATCAGCTCGGCGGCCGCGGCCACGGCCTCGGCCGGCAGGTCGATCACCTGCACCTGCTTGAGCTTGCCCAGCGCCGAGGCGTTCTTGTCCCACCAGATGTCCGCGGCGCGGCCGCCGTAGTTGGCCACCACCACCGAGCGCGCCCGCCCGCAGGCCTTGCGCACCCGCGATTCGTCGGGCTGGCCGACCTCGATCCATTGTTCGATCGCGCCGGTGTAGTCCATCCGCCACAGGTCGGGCTCGTCGTCGCTGCTCAGGCCCTTGCCGAACAGCAGGCGCTCCTCGGCGTACAGGGCGAAGGTCAGCAGGCGTGCCATCAGCCGCTGGTCGGTCTCGGACGGATGTTGCGCCAGGGTCAGGGAGTGGGCGGCGTAGTAGCCGCGGTCCATGTCGGAAATCTGCAGCTCCGCCTTGCGGAGGGTGGCGGTGAGGGCCATGCGGCTACCGGGATCGAGGGCGCAATAGGATACGGTGTGCGGAGCCGCCGCCGACCCGTGCCGCGGGTGGGGCTCGAGGATCGCTGCCGGGTGAGATGGGAGGCGAGAGGGGAGCGCTGGGTGGATGCGGCGGTGTGAGCGGCGCTCAGCGCCTCAGTCGCCGTTGCCCGGCAGGCGGCAGATTTGCGCAGTTTTCGCGGATCGGCAGCAGGATCGGCCGCGCCGGCACTAACTTTAGGGTGAGGTTCAGCTTCCTTGTGGTGGATCCCGGTTTGTCTACACAAAGATGTCGCTTTTTGATCGCGACCCGCGTATGGTGGCCCCACTGTGTTTGCTAGAGTCACCGTGAATCGTGGCTTGGTGCAGTAGATCTCGCGATCCACTTCATCGTTCCGCTCGCTTTACTAACGCCTGCAACTCAGTCTCGGCCTCGATCTCCGATGGCTGCGATTTCTTCAATTCAATGTTTCAGGAGTTAGCAAATGTCTGATCGTCAGAGCGGTATCGTGAAGTGGTTCAACGATGCCAAGGGCTTCGGCTTCATCACCCCGGAAAGCGGCCCGGACCTGTTCGTGCACTTCCGCGCGATCCAGGGCACCGGCTTCAAGTCGCTGCAGGAAGGCCAGAAGGTGACCTTCGTCGCCGTGCAGGGCCAGAAGGGTATGCAGGCTGACCAGGTGCAGGCCGTCTAAGGACGCCCGCCACCGCAAGGTGCCGAACGCCGGAAGCGCAAGCTTCCGGCGTTTTTGTTTTGGGCGATGGTCCGGCGTCGGGCGCGCGTTCGCGCCAGCTGTGGCCGTTCGCTGGCAGCGCCGGGCGCTGCGGCGATGCCATGCACACGCCGGTTCACACCCGCATCCGGCTACGATGGCGGCCCCCACGTCGCCGGAGCCGCCGCCATGATCACTGTGCATCACCTCAACCAGTCCCGGTCGCAGCGCGTGCTGTGGTTGCTGGAGGAACTGGCGCTGCCGTACCAGGTGATCAAGTACCAGCGCGACCCCAAGACCATGCTGGCGCCCCCGGAGCTGCGCGCGATCCATCCGCTGGGCAAGTCGCCGGTGCTGGTGGACGACGGCCACGTGCTGGCCGAATCCGGGGCGATCCTCGACTATCTGGTGGACCGCTACGACACCGGCTGCACGCTGTCGCCGGCGCCGCAGCCGCTGGATTCGCCCGAACGCCTGCGCTACCGCTACTGGATGCACTACGCGGAGGGCTCGGCGATGCCGCCGCTGCTGATGAGCCTGGTGTTCGGGCGGATCCGCTCGGCGAAGATGCCGTTCTTCGCCCGGCCGATCGCCAAGGGCATCGTCGACAAGGCGATGCGCAGCTTCGTCGGGCCGCAGGTGCGTCTGCACCTGGACTGGATGGAGCGCGAGCTGGCGGCCACCGGCTGGTTCGCCGGCGACCGCTTCACTGCCGCGGACGTGCAGATGAGCTTCCCGGTGCAGGCCGCGGCGGCACGCATCGGCCTGCAGGCGCATCCGAACCTGGCCGGATTCGTGCAGCGGATCGAGCAGCGCCCCGCCTACCAGCGTGCGCTGCAGCAGGGCGGTCCGTTCGAACTGCTCGGCGGCGCGAACGACTGAGCCTGTCGCGCGCCCGCCGGCCGCGCCTCCCGCGCGGTCAGCGGACGCCGGGGCGCGCCGGGCAGGCGCGTACGAAGGCGATGCTGTCGGCCATGACCGGAAGCGTCGGGTCGTCCTTGCGCAGCGCCAGCACCAGGCGCATGTGGCCGACGCCGGGGTAGGTCTTCAGTTCCGCCGGCACTCCGACACGCTGCAGCGCGGCCTGCAGCGATTGGCTGTTGTGCGGCTCCACCACGGTGTCGGCATCGCCGTGCAGCAGCAGCGCCGGCGGCTCGTCGCCATCGACGAAGTTCACCGGCTGCGAGCGCCGCTGCTGCGCCGGGTCCTGGCCGAACATGCCGATCAGGTCCGGGTCGGTCAGCGGCAGGAAGTCGTAGGGACCGGCCAGCCCGACCAGGCCGCACAGCTGCCGCGGCGACAGGCCCTGCGCCTGCAGCCAGTGGCCGTCGGTGGCCAGCAGTGCGGCGATGTGCGCGCCGGCGGAGTGGCCCATCAGCACCAGTCGCTGCGGATCGCCGCCGTACTCGGCGGCATGGCGCTGGCTCCAGGCCACCGCGGCGGCGGCGTCGCGCATGAAGCCGTCCAGGGTCACCTGCGGATACTTGCGGTAGTCCGGCACGATCGCGACCACGCCGTGCCGCGCCAGCGCTTCCCCGGCCCAGCGGTAGTTCTGGCGGGTGCCGGTCTTCCAGGTACCGCCGTGGAAGAACACCACCACCGGCGCGTGCTGCACCCCGGCCGGGCGGTACACGTCCAGCGCCAGGCCGTGCGCGGCGTCGTAGACGATGCCGCGCTGCTCGCTGAGGCCATGCCGCGAGGAGCCGGCGTTGAGGCCGCCGAAGAACAGGCTGCTGCAGGCCGAGACCAGCAGCGAGGACAGGGCGATCAGGGCATTGCGGGGCCAGCGGGGGCGAGACGGACGGTCGGACATGGGCGATCCCGGAGAGGAGCGCGGAGCATGCCGGATGGGGGTGTCGGCGGCGAGTGGAGGTGGGGCGGGGATTTGGGATTGGGGAGTGGGGATTCGCAGAAGCGCGGCGTGTTGCGCTTGCGCCTTGATTTCGCGGTGGCCGGACCCTCACCCCAACCCCTCTCCCGGGGGGAGAGGGGCTTTTCAGGCCCAGGGGATACCTTGCGTGCACTGGATGCTCACCTTGCGGACTTTCCAATGAAGCCTGCGACTTCTACGCTGTCTGCCATGTCTTCCTTGCGTTTCGACAATCGTTTCGTCGCCGAGTTGCCTGGCGACCCGGAAACCGGGCCGCGGCGCCGCGAGGTGCTGGGGGCGCTGTGGTCGCCGGTCGAGCCGACGCCGGTGGCGGCGCCGCGGCTGCTGGCGTACTCGCCGGAGGTGGCGGCCTTGCTCGGGCTGTCCGAGCAGGAAGTGCGGGCGCCGCAGTTCGCCGCGGTGTTCGCCGGCAATGCGCGTTATCCGGGCATGCAGCCCTACGCGGCGAATTACGGCGGTCACCAGTTCGGGCATTGGGCCGGGCAACTCGGCGACGGCCGCGCGATCTCCCTGGGCGAGGCGCTGGGTGTGGACGGGCGGCGCTGGGAGTTGCAGCTCAAGGGAGCCGGGCCCACGCCGTATTCGCGCGGTGCCGACGGCCGCGCGGTGCTGCGCTCCTCGATCCGCGAGTTCCTGTGCAGCGAAGCCATGCACCACCTGGGCGTGCCGACCACGCGCGCGCTGAGCCTGGTCGGCACCGGCGAGACGGTGGTGCGCGACATGTTCTACGACGGTCACCCGCGCGCCGAACCGGGCGCGGTGGTGTGCCGGGTGGCGCCGTCGTTCGTGCGCTTCGGCAGTTTCGAGCTGCCGGCCGCGCGCGGCGACATCGCGTTGCTGCGGCTCCTGGCCGATCTGGTGATCGCGCGCGATTTCCCGGAATTGCCGGGGACCGGCGGCGCGCGCGACGCGGCCTGGTTCGCCGAGATCTGTGCGCGCACCGCACGCATGGTGGCGCACTGGATGCGGGTCGGCTTCGTGCACGGGGTGATGAACACCGACAACATGTCGATCCTGGGCCTCACCATCGACTACGGCCCGTATGGCTGGGTCGACGACTACGACCCGGAGTGGACGCCCAACACCACCGATGCGCAGGGGCGCCGCTACCGGTTCGGCACGCAGCCGCAGGTCGCGTACTGGAACCTGGGTCGGCTGGCGCAGGCGCTGGCGCCGCTGTTCGACGACGTGGCGCCGCTGCACGACGGCCTCGAACGGTTCCGCTCCGAGTATGCGCAGGCCGAGCGCGACAACATCGCGGCCAAGCTCGGCCTGCAACAGTGCGGCGATGACGATGTGGCGCTGATGCGCGACGTGCTGGATCTGCTGCAGCAGGGCGAGGTCGACATGACCCTGTGGTTCCGCGGCTTGAGCGCATTGCCGCTGCAGCCGTGGACGCCGGCGCAGGCCCTGGCGGCACTGGCCGACGCGTTCTACGACCCGGACAAGTTGGCGGCGCAAGCGCCGGCGTTCGAGGCCTGGCTGGCCCGCTATGCGCAGCGCCTGCAGCAGGATCCGCTGCCCGCCGCCGCGCGTGCGGAGCAGATGCGCGCGGCCAACCCGCGTTACGTGCCGCGCAACTACCTGGCGCAGCAGGCGATCGACCGCGCCGAGCAGGGCGACACCGGCGGCATCGACGAGCTGCTGGAGGTGATGCGGCGTCCCTACGACGAGCAGCCGGGACGCGAGGCCTTCGCGGCGAAGCGTCCGGACTGGGCGCGGACCCGGGCCGGCTGTTCGATGCTGTCGTGCAGTTCCTGAGCGGGGCCGGCGCGTGCGCTCAGGACGCGGTCGCGCCGCGGTAGCGCCAGGCAGCCAGGAAGGTCGCCACCACTTCTTCCGCCAGCGCCTGCTGAGCGGCTGCGTCCGGCGCCTGCCCGTTGAGCATCGCGCTGGGATAGGCATAGCCGAAGGTGGCGCCGATGAAGGCGGTGGCGCCGAGGAAGGGCGCATCGACCTGCACGTCGCCACGCGCGTGCAGGGTCTGCAGCAGTGCGCTCAGGCGCTCGCGCAGGCGGCCGGCGCGGCGCAGGTGCAGCGATTGCAGCAGATCCGGCATCTGCGCGCTGGCCTGCACCAGCAGGCGATGCAGGCGCAGGGCGTCGGGCGCGTACAGGTGCGCCGGCACGGTCACCGCGATCTGCCGCAGGGTCGCCGGCAGGTCCTGCGCGGTGGCGCTGCCGATGTTTTCGAAGCGCGCCTGCAGTTCCTCGTTCAAGGCCTCGAACACCTGCATCAGCAGTTCGGCCTTGCTGGAAAAGTGGTTATACAGGCTCTGCCGGGTCAGCCCGGCCTGGTTGGCGATCTGTTCCAGCGACACATCCAGCCCATGCTCCAGCAGCAGCGTGCGCGCTGCGGCCAGCAGGCGCGGGCGCGCCAGTGCCGGCCGTCCGCGCGGCCGGGCGGGCGCGGCCGACGCCGCCACCTCGGGCGTCGCGGTCGTTGCTTGCGCACCCGGCTGGGGAAGGGTTGTGCTTCCCTTCATGAATGTTTTTTTGTCTTTGAGTAAATTAAATGATCCTCCTCGTCGTCCCCAGGATCAAGCGCATGCCCGCGCCTCTCGTCCAGCGCCGCCGCGCGCTGCCGTTGCTGCTGTCCGTCGTCGTGCTCGCGTTCGCCGGCTGCAAGGGCGGAGGCAAGGCGCCGGCGCCGGCAGCGAAGACGGTGGAGGTGGTGACCCTGCAGCCGCAGAGTGTGCCGTTGAGCGTGGAGCTGGCCGGGCGCACCGTCGCGTCGGAGGAATCGGAGGTGCGGCCGCAGGTCAGCGGCATCCTGCGCCAGCGGCTGTTCGAAGAGGGTGCCGTGGTGCGGGCCGGGCAGCCGTTGTTCCAGATCGAGCCGACCCTGTACCAGGCCGCGGCCAACCAGGCGCAGGCCAACCTGGCCACCGCCGAGGCCACACTCGCCGCCGCCACGTTGCGCGCCGAGCGTTATCGCACCCTGGGCAAGACCCAACTGGCCGCGCAGCAGGACGTGGACGATGCGCAGGCCGCCTACAAGCAGGCGCTGGCCAGCCGCGAAGCGCAGCGCGCGGCACTGGACACCGCGCGCACGCAACTGCGCTTCGCCACGGTGCTGGCGCCGATCGGCGGGCGCATCGGCCGCGCGCGGGTGACCCCGGGCGCGCTGGTCACCGCCAACCAGACCGACGCCATCGCCAAGATCCAGCAACTGGATCCGATGAACGTGGACATCACCCAGTCGGGCAATCAGTTCCTGGCGCTGCGCCGGGCGATCGCTGCCGGTGGCGTACAGCCGGCCAGCACGCAGGTGCGGCTGACCCTGTCCGACGGCACCGAATATCCGCTGCCGGGCACGCTGGAGTTCGCCGACATCGACGTGGAGGAGACCACCGGCGCAGTGACCCTGCGCGCGCGCTTCCCCAATCCCGATGCGCAACTGCTGCCCGGCATGTACGTGCGCGCGCTGGTCGGGCAGGGCGTGCGCCAGCAGGCCCTGTTGGTGCCGCAGTCGGCGGTGGACCGCACCCCGCGTGGCGAGGCGGTGGCGTGGGTGGTGGGCACCGACAACGTGGTGCGCCAGCGCGAGTTCACCACGCTGCGCGCGGTCGGCGACCGCTGGCTGGTCGGCGATGGCCTCAAGCCCGGCGAGCGGGTGGTGGTGGCGGGCCGGCAAGGCCTCAGCGACGGCGCCAAGGTGACGGTCAAAACCGCCGCCACCGCGGCCGCGCCTGCCGCCAGTCAGGGCTGAGCCGGCATGCTGCCGCGTTTTTTCATCCACCGCCCGATCTTCGCCTGGGTCCTGGCGATCTGCATCATGGCCGCCGGCGCCATCGCCGTGTTCACCCTGCCGATCGAGCAGTACCCGGACATCGCGCCGCCCTCGGTCAACGTCACCGCCACCTACAACGGCGCCTCGGCGCAGACCGTGGAGGACAGCGTCACCCAGGTGATCGAACAGCAGATCAAGGGCATCGACCACCTGCTGTACTTCTCCTCGACCAGTTCCTCGTCCGGGCAGGCGCGGATCAGCATCACCTTCGACCAGGCGGCCAACCCGGACATCGCCCAGGTGCAGGTGCAGAACGCGGTCAACCAGGCGCTCAACCGCCTGCCGCAGGAAGTGCAGCAGCAGGGCGTGACCGTGGCCAAGTCGCAGGGCGACAGCCTGATGGCGGTGGCGATCTACGACCGCACCGACCGCATGGACAACGTCGACATCTCCGACTACCTGGTCAGCACCCTGCAGGACCCGATCAGCCGCATCAACGGCGTCGGCGAGATCAACGTGTTCGGCGCGCAGTATGCGATGCGGGTGTGGCTGGACCCGCACAAGCTCACTGCCTACCAACTGATGCCGGGCGACGTGCGCAGCGCGATCCTGGCGCAGAACACCCAGGTCACCGCCGGCGAACTCGGCGCGCTGCCCACCGGCGCCGAGCAGGAACTCAATGCCACGGTCACCGCGCAGTCGCGGCTGCAGACGCCCGAGCAGTTCCGGCAGATCATCCTGGCCACGCGCGCGGACGGTTCCAGCGTGCGCCTGGGCGATGTGGCGCGGGTGGAGATCGGCGCGGAGAACTACCAGAACAACGCCACGCTCAACGGCCACCCGGCGTCGGGCTTCTCGGTGACGCTGTCGGCCGGCGCCAATGCGATCGCCACCTCCGATGCGATCCACGCCACCATCGAACGGCTCAAGCCGACCTTCCCGCCGGGCCTGGACGTGGCCTATCCGCGCGACAGCACGCCGTTCGTGCGCATCTCGATCGAGAACGTGGTGCACACCCTGGCCGAGGCGATCGTGCTGGTGGTCGTGGTGATGTTCCTGTTCCTGCAGAACTGGCGCGCCACGCTGATCCCGGCGATCACCGTGCCGGTGGTGCTGCTGGGCACCTTCGGCATCCTCGCCGCGGCCGGTTTCACCATCAACACGCTGACCCTGTTCGCGATGGTGCTGGCGATCGGCCTGCTGGTCGACGACGCCATCGTGGTGGTGGAGAACGTCGAGCGGATCATGCACGAGGAACACCTGCCGCCGCGCGAGGCCACCGAGCGCTCGATGGGCGAGATCACCGGCGCGCTGATCGGCATCACCGTGGTGCTGGGTGCGGTGTTCCTGCCGATGGCGTTCTTCGGCGGTTCCACCGGCATCATCTACCGGCAGTTCTCGATCACCATCGCCTCGGCGATGGCGCTGTCGGCGCTGGTCGCGCTGACCCTGACCCCGGCGCTGTGCGCGACCCTGCTCAAGCCGGTGGAGCAGGAGCGCAAGCTCGGCCGCTTCTTCCAATGGTTCAACCGCAGCGTCGAGCGCGGCCAGCAGGCCTACCAGCATCGCCTCGGCGGCGTGCTGCAGCGGCCGCGGCGCTGGCTGGCGCTGTATGCGCTGGTGGCGCTGGCGATGGTGGTGCTGTACATGCGCATGCCCACCGGCTTCCTGCCGGTGGAGGATCAGGGCCAGGTGCAGATCCAGTTCACCACCCCGGAAGGCACGCCGCTGGCCAAGACCCAGGCCCTGGGCGAGCGCATCAGCGACTACTTCATGACCCACGAGAAGGCCAATCTCACCGCGATCTTCATGGTGGTGGGTCGCAACAACGCCGGCACCGGGCAGAACGCTGGCCAGGCCTTCGTGGCGCTCACGCCGTGGGGCGAGCGCAACCGCGACAACACCGCGCAGGCCATCATCGACCGCGCCAACGCGCATTTCCGCGGGGTCGGCGACGCCAAGATCAGCGTGCTGTCGCCGCCGGCGGTGCGTGGTCTTGGCCAGTCCAGCGGCTTCGAGCTGTGGATCCGCGACAGCGACGGCGCCGGCCGCGCGGCGCTGCTGAAGGCGCAGCAGCAGGTGCTCAAGGAGGCCGGCGACGATCCGCAGCTGACGGCGGTGCGGCTCAACGGCCTGGGCGACAAGGCCCAGCTGCAGGTGGACATCGACCACGCCCAGGCCAGCGCGCTGGGTCTGGCGCAGAGCGACATCAACGCGACCCTGGCCACCGCCTGGGGCGGCAGCTACGTCAACGACTTCATCGACCGCGGCCGGGTCAAGCGCGTCTACGTGCAGGGCGATGCGCCGTACCGCGCGCTGCCGGAGGACATCGCGCAGTGGTACGTGCGCGGCAGCGCCGGGCAGATGGCGCCGTTCGCCAGTTTCGCCAGCACCCACTGGACCCGCGGCCCGCAGCTGCAGCAGCGCTTCAACGGCCTGCCGGCATCGCAGATCCAGGGCGGCGCGGCGGCCGGCAGCAGTTCCGGCGAGGCGATGCAGCGGATGCAGGCGATCGTGGCCAAGCAGGAGGGCTTCGACCTGCAGTGGAGCGGGCTGTCCTACCAGGAGCAGTTGTCCAGCAACCAGACGCTGTGGCTGTACACGGCCTCGATCCTGTTCATTTTCCTGTGCCTGGCGGCGCTGTACGAAAGCTGGTCGATCCCGGTGGCGGTGCTGCTGGTGATCCCGCTGGGCGTGGTCGGCACGGTGCTGGCGACCACGTTGGCCGGGTTCGTCAACGACATCTACTTCCAGGTCGGCCTGTTGACCACGATCGGCCTGTCGGCGAAGAACGCGATCCTGATCGTCGAGTTCGCCGAGGCGCGGCAGCGCGCGGGCATGCCCTTGCTGGAGGCGACGCTGGAAGGCGCACGGTTGCGCCTGCGGCCGATCGTGATGACCTCGCTGGCGTTCGTGGCCGGCGTGCTGCCGCTGGCGCTGTCGACCGGCGCCGGCGCCTCCAGCCGCCGCGAGATCGGCGTGTGCGTGATCGGCGGCATGGTCACCGGCACCGTGCTGGCGGTATTGCTGGTGCCGTTGTTCTTCGTGCTGGTGCGCGGCCTGTTCCGCGGTTCCGCGCGGCAGGACGCTAGCGCTGCGGCGGCGTAAGCCGTAGACCGGCGAGGCGGCCCCGCGACGCGGTGCCGCCTTGCGACTAGACTTTGCGTTTCCCCACGCCATACGACCGCGCGATGAACCAATCCTCCTGTTGCGGCGCGCCCAGCGACGCGCCGGCCCACTGGTCCGACCGCATCCGCGATATCGCCGATTTCCCGAAGCCGGGCATCGTGTTCAAGGACATCACCCCGCTGCTGGCCGACGGCCCGGATTTCGCCTCTGCCGTGGATGCGCTGGCCCAGCCCTGGCGCGGCACACCGCTGGACGCGGTGCTGGGCATCGAGGCGCGCGGCTTCATCCTCGGCGCGCCGCTGGCGCACGAACTGCGCACCGGGTTCGTGCCGGTGCGCAAGCCCGGCAAGCTGCCGGCGCAGACCCTGGCCCAGGACTACGGCCTGGAGTACGGCCGCGACCGCATCGAGATCCATGCCGATGCGCTGCAGCCGGGCATGCGCGTGCTGCTGGTCGACGACGTGCTGGCCACCGGCGGCACCTTGCTGGCGGCGCTGGCGCTGGCGCAGCGGATGGGCGCCGAGGTGGTCGCGGCGACGGTGCTGGTGGAACTGGCCGGGCTGGGCGCGCGGGCGCGCTGGCCGGCGGAGATTCCGCTCACCGCGCCGCTGCGTTACTGACGCCGACGCCGCGCATGGGGGGCGCGGCCGGGATCGGTCGCGCCCGCGACGGGCGGTTCAATGCGGGTAGACCACGTCCTCCAGCGCCGGGTCGGCATGCGCGGCGGCGTGGCTCAGCTGGCCATCGAACGGACCGACCTTGCAGATGCGCCCGTCGTCGGCGAACACCAGTTGCAGTCCGTGTTCCGTTTCCCAGTCGCAGTTGCATTCCAGGCTGATGCGCAGGCTGCCGTCGCGGTGGCGATTGACATACGCCTCGCTGCCGAACTGCACGTGCGCCCACACCTCGGCGGGGCCGGCGATGTCCGGCGAAGGCCATCCGTATTTGGCGCACAGCGCCTGCGTGTGCCGGTAGTAGGCGAACACGTGCGGCGCCGCCGCGGCGAAGACCGCGGCATCGAGTTGCAGGAAGGTCTCGATGGCCGAAGCTGCGTCCGCTGGCACCTCGCCAGCGTTGCAATCCTCCAGCACGAAACAGCAGGTGTCGTGCATCCACGGCACCGGGACCGCCTCGCTCCAGAGGTTGCCGTCCTCGTCCGGGCGCAGCGCCGCCAGGATGTGCGCCGCCGTGCTCACAGCTTGGCGACCCGGAACCGGCGGCCCTTGATCTTGCCGGCCTGCAGCTGCGCCAGCGCTTTGCCGGCGTGGGCACGGGCGATGGCGACGTAGGAGCGGGTGGGGTAGATGGCGATCTTGCCGATCGCCGCGCCGGACAGCCCGGCATCGCCAGTCAGCGCGCCGAGGATGTCGCCGGGACGCAGCTTGTCGGTCTTGCCGCCGTCGATACGCAGGGTGACCATCGCCGCCTGCGGCAACTGCGCCGGCCGTGCGGTGGCCAGCGGCGCGCGCGACCAGCGCAGCGGCTGGCCCTGTTCGGTTTCCAGCGCCTGCGCGCGCGCGGTCTCGCGCGGCGCCACCAGGCTCAGGGCCAGGCCGTGCTTGCCGGCGCGCGCGGTGCGGCCGATGCGGTGGCGGTAGGTCTCGCTGTCGGTCGGCAGTTCGTAGTTGATCACCGCCGCCAGGTCTTCCACGTCCAGCCCGCGCGCGGCCACGTCGCTGGCGACCAGCACGTTGCAGCTGCGGTTGACGAAGCGCACCAGCACCTCGTCGCGGTCGCGCTGTTCCATGTCGCCATGCAGTGCCAGCGCGGAGAATCCGAACTGCTGCAGCGAGCCGGCGACCTCGTCGACCTCCTTGCGGGTGTTGCAGAACACCACGCTGGATTCGGGAGTGAAGCGCAGCAGCAGGCCGGCCACCGCCTTCTGCCGGTACGTGGGATCGACCTCGAAGAACTGCTGGTCGATTTCCGGCGCGCTGTCGGCGCCCTCGACGGTGATTTCCGCCGGTTCCTTGAGCAGGTCGCGCGCCAGCGCACGAATCGCCTCGGGGAAGGTGGCCGAGAACAGCAGGCTCTGCCGGTGCTTGTCGCAGCGGCTGGCGATCTCGCGGATCGGCTCCTCGAAGCCCATGTCGAGCATGCGGTCGGCCTCGTCCAGTACCAGCGTGCGCACCCCGCCAAGATGCAGCGCCCGCTTGCGCGCCAGCTCCTGGATGCGGCCGGGCGTGCCGACCACTACCTGCGGGTCGTGTGCCTCCAGCGAGGCCAGCTGCGGCGCCAGCGGCATGCCGCCGGTCAGCACCACCAGTTTCATGTTGGGAATGCCGGTGGCGAGCTTGCGCAACTGCTTGCCGACCTGGTCGGCAAGTTCGCGGGTCGGGCACAGCACCAGCGCCTGCGCGCGGCTCAGCGCCGGATCCAGCTTGTGCAGCAGGCCCAGGCCGAACGCCGCGGTCTTGCCGCTGCCGGTGGGCGCCTGCACGATGACGTCCTGGCCGGCCAGGATCGGCGGCAGGCTCTGCGCCTGCACCGGGGTCATGCGGGTATAGCCGAGGGCGTCGATGCCGGGCGCGAGCGCCGGGGAGAGGGAGAGGGTGGCAAAATCGGTCATGCGGCATTTTAGCCGGTGAGAGGCCGGGATTCGGGAGTGGGGATTCGGGATTGGGTGGCCCGGCGAGCGCTGGGCATCGCGTCATGCCCGTTGCGCGTCGTAGGAGCGGCTTCAGCCGCGACGGGCGTGCCCCCGGAGCGCGAGCGAGGTCTGGTTGCAAGTGAAGGAAACCGCACGTGTAGCGCTTCGACAGACGGGTGTCCGCTCAGCCCACGGTGGTCAGCCAATCGGCAATGGCGCATGCGCTCGCAGCAGGGGCGGTCTGCAGCAGCAGGTGCGGGCCGGGCAACTCGACGCAGTGGGCGCCGGCAATGCCGGCGAGGATCGTGGCACCGGCCGTGCGATGCATCAGCCGGTCGTGGCTGGCGCGCAGGTACAGCGTCGGCACGGCGATGTCGGCCAGGCGGGCGCTGACGTCCACGCGCAGGGCACTGGCCGCGCGGTCGCGCAGCACCGCAGGGGCGATGCTGCGCAGCGTGCGTGCCAGTTGCGTCTCCAGCGCCGGCGTGGACCAGCGGCCGAGCAGCGACCAACGCAATGCGGCGGTGGGCAGGCGATGTGCCGGTGCGAAGTGCGTCAGCGTCGCGAACGGTGCCAGTGCCGGGACCGGGTGACGGGCGAAGGTGGTGGACAGGACCAGGCCAGCCAGCCCGGCGGGACGTTGCGCCGCGAGCGACACGGCGACGGGGCCGGAGAACGATTCGCCGAGCAGGACGAAGCGCTGCTGCGGCAGCGATTGCCGTGCCAGCTGCTCCAGTTCCGCGTACGAGGTCAGTCGGTCGCGCGGATAGGTCACCACCGTCACCTGCGCGAAGCGCCGCCGGGCTTCGGCGACGAAGTCGCCGAGCAGTTCGCTGGTGCCGTCCAGGCCCGGCAGGATGACGAGTGCCGTCATTGCAGCGTCGGGCGCGGGCAGGCGGTCGCAGCGCGTCGGCGAGGGCATGAGGGCATGGCGAACAAACGGGCAAGGTCCAGGTGTGGGGTGGGCGCGGCAGTCGGCGTCGGCGCAGGGCGCATCCACGTACAATAGCGCGATGCCTCTTATCACTCTGCAGAACCTCGACTACAGCGTCGGCGGTCCCTTGTTGCTGGAAAAGACCGACCTGTCGATCGAGCCAGGCGAACGGATCGCCCTGATCGGCCGCAACGGCGCCGGCAAATCCACCCTGATGAAACTCATCGCCGGCGAGCTCAAGCCCGACGACGGCGAGGTCCGCGTGCAGCAGGGCGTGCGCATCGCCCGGCTGGAACAGGAGGTGCCGCACGGCGCCGCCGGCAGCGTGTTCGACGTGGTCGCCGACGGCCTGGGCGAGCTCGGCCATTGGCTGGCCGAGTTCCATCGGCTCAGCCATGCCGCCGAGTTCGACGGCGATGCGCTGGGCGCAGTGCAGTCCAAGATCGACGCTGCCAATGGCTGGGCCTTGGACCAGCGGGTCAACGAGACCCTGACCCGCCTGGAGCTGGACGGCGACGCCGAATTCGCGCGGCTGTCCGGCGGCATGAAGCGCCGGGTGCTGCTGGCGCGCGCGCTGGTCTCGGCGCCGGACCTGTTGTTGCTGGACGAACCGACCAACCACCTCGACATCGAGGCCATCGACTGGCTGGAAGGCTTCCTCAAGGGCTGGAACGGCAGCGTGGTGTTCGTGACCCACGACCGGCGTTTCCTGCGTGCCCTGGCCACGCGCATCGTCGAGATCGACCGCGGCCAGGTCAGCAGCTGGCCGGGCGACTGGGCCAACTATGAGCGCCGCCGCGAGGAGCGGCTCAATGCGCAGGCGCAGGAGAACGCGCGCTTCGACAAGCTGCTGGCGCAGGAAGAAGTGTGGATCCGCCAGGGCATCAAGGCCCGGCGCACCCGCGACGAGGGCCGGGTGCGGCGGCTGGAAGCGATGCGTCGCGAGCGCACCCAGCGCCGCGAACTCGGCGGCAACGTGCGCATGGAGGCCGCGCAGGGCGAGTCCTCCGGCAAGAAGGTGATCGAGGCCAAGGACCTGAGCTTTGCCTTCGGCGCGCGCAGCATGGTGCGCGATTTCTCCACCACCATCCTGCGCGGCGACCGCATCGGCCTGATCGGCCCCAACGGCAGCGGCAAGACCACGTTGCTGAAGCTGCTGCTGGGCGAACTGCCCCCGGACAGCGGCGAAGTGCGCGCCGGCACCAATCTGCAGGTGGCGTATTTCGACCAGTACCGCGCCACCCTGCGCGAGGACTGGAGCGCGATCGAGAACGTGGCCGAGGGCCGCGACTTCATCGAGATCAACGGCAAGCGCAAGCACGTGCATGCCTACCTGCAGGACTTCCTGTTCACCCCCGAGCGCGCACGCGCGCCGATCACCCGCCTGTCCGGCGGCGAGCGCAACCGCCTGCTGCTGGCGCGGCTGTTCGCGCAGCCGTCCAACCTGCTGGTGATGGACGAACCGACCAACGACCTGGACGTGGAAACCCTGGAGCTGCTGGAAGAACTGCTCGGCGACTACAGCGGCACGCTGTTGCTGGTCAGCCACGACCGCGACTTCATCGACAACGTGGTCACCTCGACCATGGTCATGGAAGGCGACGGCCGCATCGGCGAATACGTCGGCGGCTACAGCGACTGGGTGCGCCAACGTCCGGCGGCGCCGGCCAGCGCGATGGCAGTGGCCAAGGCCTCGGCCACCGCCGCGGCGACCACGCCGGTGGCGGCGACTGCAGCGGCCCCTGTGCCCGCGCCTGCCAAGCGCAAGCTCAGCTACAAGGATGCGCGCGAACTGGAACAGTTGCCGGCGCGGATCGAAGCGCTGGAACAGCAGGTCGCGGCGCTGACCGAGGCGATGACCGACCCGGCGTTCTACCAGCGCGACGCGGCCGCGGTGAACGCGCACACCCAGGCGTTGAGCCAGGCGCAGGCCGACCTGGATGCGGCGTATGCGCGGTGGAGCGAGCTGGACGGCTGAAAGGTCGGGACCCGGGACCCGGAACGGCAGCCGCCACAGCTAGGCGGCTCCACTGGAGCGCCGCGTGTGCGCTCGTCGTAGGAGCGGCTTCAGCCGCGACGGGCGTTCCCGGTGAATACGGTCGCGGCTGACGCCGTTCTTACTCGGTGCGCGCGGGCTCGCGTCCACGGATGTGCCTGTGCCACCAATAGTGAGCGATGGCATCAGTTCGCACGCCGGTCGCGATGGCGATCGCTCCGACGGCCGGTCGCGGCTGAAGCCGCTCCTACGCATTGCGCTCAGTCGGACTCCGCAGGCGCTTCCGGTTCCTCGCTGCCACCCACGAACGCGACGAAGCTGACGCCGTCCTGCGCCCACTCGCGGGCGACGTCGTCGAGAATTTCCAGCAGCACGTCGAAGGCCGGCTGCGCCACCGCCTGCAACTGCCCGGCGTCCTCCAGCAGCAGCGCGTAGCCGCGCGGCGAGGGCAGCCAGGACAGGTCGCGCAGGCCGTCGGTGAGCGCGTCCCAGTTGCGGCCGAAGCCGGGCGGGAAGTCCAGTTGCGCGGCCAGACGCATCAGCAGCATCGCCTTGCCGGTGCAGCCGTGCAGGTCGATCCGGCACAGCCGCAGGCCGGCGTCGCGGGCCAGGGCGGCGACGCTGTCCAGGTCGCGGTTGGCGACGCGGTAGACGCCGGAGGCGGCCGGCTCGGCGAGATTCAGCGCGAATGGGAAGCCGCTCATGGCGTCGGCCTCACCGCGCCGACCTCGAAGCTGCGGAAGCTGGCGTAGTGGTCGTCGCTGTAGTACCAGACCTGCGGCGGCGTGCCGCCGGTGACGATGCGGCGCGCACCGCGATGCGACAGGCCTGGGGTATCGACGGTGTATTCGCGGTAGTAGCCGCGCGGCTGTGCCGGTAGCCGGTTCTCGCGGTTGCCGAATACGCTGCCGTCCTGGCGGTGCGGGAACGGCCCGCCGCGCAGGATCAGCGCCACCGTGGCGCGCGCTTCGGGCGGCAGGAACGCCGGCAGGTTCGGCGTTGCCGCGTCGGCTGCGCGCGCAGATCTGCCGGGCGCGGTGTACGGCGCCTGCGCGGCCGCGTCGAGCGAGGGGGCGAATTGCTGGTGCGGCGGATGCTGCAGCCCGCGGATGCCCCACAGCCCGCCCACCAGCAACACGATGGCGGCGATCAACAGCACGGGCTTGCGCATGGACTCTCCTGCAGGAACGGCGGCGGCGCGCAGCAAGGCGCCCTCGTGCACAGTATGGGCCGGCCTGCCTGTTCCGGCTCTAAACGCCGCCGGTCACGACCGTGACGCGGGCGATTCACATCCGACTAACCGGGGCGTGGGGCATGGTAAGCGCCGATTCGCAGGCCGGCCGGCACCGCCGCCGCGGGATGGGACGATGTTTCCCCAGCCGCGCCCTTGGTAAGGTCGCCGACCGTCCCTACCATTGCTCACGCAACGCTCGTCCTTTCGACGGCGAAAGTCCAGGAGAACCGCATGGCCTACACCCTCCCCAAGTTGCCCTACGCCTACGACGCGCTGGAACCGCACATCGATGCGCAGACGATGGAGATCCATCACACCAAGCATCACCAGACCTACATCAACAACGTCAATGCCGCGCTGGAAGGCACCGAGTACGCCGACCTGCCGATCGAGGCGCTGGTGTCCAAGCTGAAGTCGCTGCCGGAGAACCTGCAGGGTCCGGTGCGCAACAACGGCGGCGGCCATGCCAATCATTCGCTGTTCTGGACGGTGATGGCGCCGAATGCCGGCGGCACCCCGAGCGGCGACGTCGGCAAGGCGATCGACGCCGAGCTGGGCGGCTTCGACAAGTTCAAGGACGCCTTCACCAAGGCCGCGCTGACCCGCTTCGGCAGCGGCTGGGCCTGGCTGAGCGTCACCCCGGACAAGAAGCTGGTGGTCGAAAGCACCGCCAACCAGGACAGCCCGCTGTTCGAGGGCAACACCCCGATCCTGGGTCTGGACGTGTGGGAGCACGCCTACTACCTGAAGTACCAGAACCGCCGTCCGGACTACATCGGCGCGTTCTTCAACGTGGTCGACTGGAAGGAAGTGGAGCGCCGCTACCACGCCGCGATCGGCTGATCGCGCGCCAGCGCCGTACTAGAAAAAGGCCGGGTTCGCCCGGCCTTTTTTTGTGGGCGTGCCATGCGAAAGCGCTGTCGGTGGAGGTGCCGGGGGGAGGAGCGGAAGGGGCGTATTTTCGTGCGCGCGATCCGCATGCTTCACGACGATGGCGGTCTGCGCTGGATGGGCCACGTTTGCGTCGCTGCGTCGTCGCCCGGCGGTGCGGTGCATCCGTAGGAGCGGCTTCAGCCGCGACGAGGCGTTCCGTGGAAGGCGGTCGCGGCTGAAGCCGCTCCTACGAGATGGGTGATGCGTGACGAATCAGGGGAGGAGCGCCGCCCGGTCGTCCCGGGCCGATGCCGCCCCATCCCAGGCGGCATCGAATGCACGGTGCACGCACGCGCGCACGCCGTCGTGTCCTACTGCACCGGCGGAAGCGGATCCGGCGCCGGGTCGAGCGGCTGCAGCGCCATCAGCAGGCCGCGTGCGCCCGCCGCGGGCAGTTCCCGCGCCGGTGCGAACAGGCGTGCGCCGTGCAGCGGGCGGAAGTGGCCGCGTTCGAAGAACACGTGGTCGGCCGCGGCCGCGGTGCCAGGCGCACGCACGTCGATCCGGTTGCGCGCCGATTCGCCACGCACGCTGCCGTCCTCGAAACGCGTCGCCAACGGCGCCAACTCGGGCGCACGCGCCGCGGCGAAGAAGCCACCCGCCAGCAGCGACGGCGCGCCCTCGGCGGTGGCATCGATCCATGCCATCAGGTCCTCGGCCTGTTCGCGGCGGCTGGCGCCACCGTCGCGCGCGGCATGCAGGCGGGTGAAGTACAGGTTCACCGGCTGTCCGTGCAGATCCACCCGTACCAGGCCGGCCACGCTGTAGTCCTCCAGCGGATGCAGCAGGGTCTCGGCTTCCTCCAGCACCGGCAGGCGGGTCAGCAATGCGTTGCCGCGGCGTTGCGGCCGGCTCGGCGGGTCGGGGCTGATGAAATGGCAGTGGTAGCCCAGGCGCGCGGCCAGCCATTGCGCCTGGTTCGGGATCTCCGGCGTCTGCAGCACCTCCTGCAGCGCGATGGCGTCGGGATGCAGGCGTTGCAGGGCCACGACGATACGCTCGCGGCGTGCGCTCCAGTCGTCGCCGTCCTGCGACGCGTGCGGATCGCCGGCCAGCGTGAGGGTGACCACGGTGAGCGGGCTGTCCGCGGGTGCCGCGATCGTCGGCATCGCGTCCGGTAACGCCTGCGCGTGTGCCAATGCCGCCACGGCCAGCAACAGCCAGCCGGTGCGATGCCATTGGAAGACGCGCAGGTTCATGCGGACGATGCTACGGCGCGGGGCCTCAGAGGGACGTATACAGTCGGCAGCGCTGCGGCGTCCGCCACACAATCGATGTTGCGCAGGTGGCAACGACGACCATCGCCCCGCCTCCGATGCGCGCAGGCGCGGAGGCGGGGCCGGGCCGCGGCGCGCACGCCACGGTCCTCGCTCAGTGCTGCAGCACGCCGTCCTTCAGGTGCAGCGGCGCGCGCGCCTCCACCTGCGTCGCCGAACGGCCGAGCAGCAGCTCGTAGTCGCCGGCGACGATGTGCCAGTGGCGCTTCTTTGGATCGTAGTCGGCCAGGGTCTTGGGCTCGGCGACGATGCTGACGTGGCGGCTCTCGCCCGGCTTCAGCAGCACCTTGTCCCAGCCGACCAGGCGGATCGGGGTGTGGTGGCCCTGCGGCAGGCGCAGGTACAGCTGCGGCACGTCGGCCCCTTCGCGGTCGCCGGTGTTGCGCACGTCGAAGCTGGCGACGACATGGCGACCGTCGGCCTGCACCTTGAAGTTGCTGTAGGCGAACGTGGTGTAGGACAGGCCGTAGCCGAACGGATACACCGGCTCCAGGCCGCGCGCGGCGAACCAGCGATAGCCGACGTTGGCGCCTTCGATGTTGTAGTCGACGTTGCTGCCGGCCGGTTGCGCCGGCTTGAAGCCCAGGCCGGGAATCGACGGGCGCGGCAGTTGCGACACGTCGCGCAGCCAGGTCACCGGCAGGCGACCGGACGGGTTGACTTCGCCCAGCAGCAGTCGCGCCAGGCCTTCGCCACCGCGGATGCCCGGGTACCAGGCTTCCAGCACCGCCGGCACCTGCTGCAGCCACGGCATCGCGACCGGGCCGTTGGTCTCCAGCACCACCACGGTCTTCGGGTTTGCCTTGGCCACGCCGGCGATCAGCGCGTCCTGACTGTCGGGCAGGGCGATGTCCGGCAGGTCCACCGACTCGGCCGACCACTGCGTGGCGAACACGATGGCCACGTCGGCCTCGCGCGCCAGCTTGGCCGCCGCCGCCGGATCGTCGCCGCTGGCGTAGTCGATTTGCGCGTCGGGCAGGGCCTTGCGCAGTGCCTGCAGCGGCGAGGACGGATGGAACATCACCGGGCCGGGCCAGGTGGTCGGGGCGATCCCCGGCACCGCGTTGCCGCCGTTGAC
Source organism: Xanthomonas sp. NCPPB 3174 (assembly GCF_056725205.1). NCBI lineage: Bacteria > Pseudomonadati > Pseudomonadota > Gammaproteobacteria > Lysobacterales > Lysobacteraceae > Xanthomonas > Xanthomonas sp. NCPPB 3174. The sequence goes on from NZ_CM161517.1 coordinate 1,987,434, forward strand.
GGTGACGCCGACCATCGACGAACCGCCGCCGCCGATCACGCCCTTGTCGGCATGGCCGCCGATCACCGCGATGCGGCGCACGTCGCGCGACAACGGCAGCAGCTTGCCCTCGTTGCGCAACAGCACCGTGCCTTCCTCGACCACGCGCTGCGCGGCCAGGCCGCCGGCCGCGTCGTCGATCGGCTGGTGCTGCGGCGGGTTGTCGAAGCTGCCGGTGGCGAAGAACGCGCGCAGGATGCGCTTGACCATGTCGTCCAGGCGCGCCTGCGGCACGGTGCCGGCGGCCACCGCCATGCGCAGCGGCTGGTCGAAGAACACCGCCTTGTCGAACACTTCGCCGGCCGACTGCTGGTCCAGGCCGGCCAGCGCGGCCTTGGAGCCGCTGTGCACGCCGCCCCAGTCGGACATCACGTAGCCGGGGAACTTCCATTCCTGCTTCAGCACCTTGTTGAGCAGGTAGTCGTTCTCGCAGCCGTACACGCCGTTGATGCGGTTGTAGGAGCACATCACCGAGCCGGGCTGGCCGATCTTGAGCGCCAGCTCGAAGGCCAGCAGGTCCGACTCGTGCATGGCCTGCTCGCCGATGTCGGCGCTGTGAGTGTTGCGCCCGGTCTCCAGGTCGTTCATCGCGAAGTGCTTCATGGTCGAGACCACGTGCTGGCTCTGCACGCCGCGGATCGATTCGCCGACCATCGTGCCGGCCAGCAGCGGATCTTCGCCGGCGTACTCGAAGTTGCGGCCGTTGCGCGGGTCGCGCTGCAGGTTGACGCTGCCGGCCAGCAGCACGTTGAAGCCCTGCTGCCAGGACTCGCGGCCCATGGTCGCGCCGCCGGCGAAGGCCAGTTCGCGGTTCCAGGTGGCGGCGGTGGCCGGGCCGGAGGGCATCGCGGTGGCGTGGTCGCCGGGGCGGATGTTGCCGGGATTGGTCACGCCGAGGCCGGCATCGGCCAGTTGCTGCGACGGGATGCCCAGGCGGTCGATCGCCGGCACGTAGCCGGCCGAGCCGAGCGCGCCCGGCGGACGCGGGCCGCCGTCCTTGCCCAGGCCGAAGTAGCTGTGCAGCATCTGGAACTTCTCGTCCGGGGTCATCGCCTGCACCAGCAGCGCGGCGCGCCGGTCCGGCGACAGGCTGCGGTCGTTCCACGGACGCTGCGCAGCGGCGCTGGCGTTCGGCGCGGAGGCGGCGTTCTTGGCCGTCGCCGGCGGTGCGGCGGTGGCGGGCGCGGCCAGCGCCAGGGTCAGGCAAAGGGATCCTGTAAACGTTTTCATATCGGGGCGTACAGCCTCTTCAGCAGATAAAGGGAAGGCGCATCTGGGGGGAGTCGGGGGGAGGGCGGAACCGCGCTCAGGACGGGGCTTCGTCGCTGCGCATGACCGGGTACAGGCGGTAGCGCTCGTCCCAGGAACTGTGGCGGCGGTAGAAGAACTCCAGCCGCGCCTGCGGATCCTTGGCGAAGTCCGCGTCGTGTTCGAGCTTGTCCTCGAACTCCGCCTTGAGCGCCGGGTCGCTGGCCAGCATCTGTCGCGCCACGTCCTCGGCGACGTAGTCTTCCATGTACTCGGCGCGCTCGAACGCGCTGTTGAACTCGCCCCACTGCAGCAGCGAGTCCGGCGCCTGCGGTTCCAGCAGCGTCATCAACAGGCGTGCCTTGGGCTGGGCGATCGGCACGAACAGCGCGCCGGCGCCGACCGCGCGGGTTTCCGCTTTCCAGTTGCCGGTGACGCTGAGCCGCTGGTGGCCTTCGGACGAGCGGGCGGCGAAGCTGGCAGTGTCGGCGCGGAAGGTCTGCACCGGCAGGGTGGCGTCGTGGTCCAGGGTGCGGAAGGCGATGCCGTGCTGGCGCAGCTTGGCGCCGACCAGGGCGGCCTGCGCGGCCGGCACCAGGTAGCCGGCGCGCGGCGCGGCGACTTCCACGCTGGGCACGACCTGGTCGCGCAGCGGCACCCGCCATATCTGCGGGGTGCGCTCGTCATAGCGGGTCATCAGCGCGCCGGACACCGGCGAGGGCGTGCGCGTGTAGGCATAGCCGCGGAAGTCCACCAGGTGCGAGGCGTCGGTGGTGCGGTAGTCCAGCGCCACGGTCTTGCCGCCCAGCGCTTGCGCGCGGACGTCGGCGGCCAGCACGTCGGCGCGCCACTGCGCACCGTGCCGCGCGACTTGCTGCAGCACTGAGACAATGGTGTTGCGGGTGATGCGCACGCGCTCGGGGTAGCGCTTCCACGAATGCGTCTCGACCAGCATGCCGAAGCGGTTGCGCAGCTGGAAATAGCCGTGCGAGAAGCGCGGCGTCGGCACGCCGTCCTCGAAGCCGGAGACCGGGTCGTCGTTGACCACGAACGAGGGGTAATAGGGCAATGGCAGCGAGCCCTGCCGCTTCAGGTCGGCGAGCACGGCGTCGCGCAGGCGCAGGCCGTCGCCGCGCAGCGCGGTGTCGCCGGCGTGCAGCGGTTCCACCTGGATCGACACGTCGTGCTCGAACTGCGCGCCGTCGGTGACGTGCAGGTCCACGTACAGCAGCGGATCCCACTGCTCGACCAGGCGCAGCATCGCCTGCATCTCCGGCGCATCGGCCTTGACGTAGTCGCGGTTGAGGTTGAGGTTCTGCGCGGTGGTGCGCCAGCCCATCTGCTCGGGGCCGCGCTGGTTGGGCCGGTTCCAGGCGCCGAAGCGCTCGTGCCCATCGACGTTGAACACCGGCACGAACAGCCACACCTGCCTGTCCAGCGCGCCGCGCGCGGCCTGGCCGTCGAGCAACTGGCGCAGCGCCAGGAAACCGGCGTCCTTGCCGTCGATCTCGCCGGCGTGGATGCCGCCCTGGATCAGCACCACCGGCAGCTTGCGCGCCTGCGCGGCGGCCGGATCCAGCGCGCCGGAGGTGGACACCGCCAGCGCCTTCATCGGCCGGCCTTCCGGCGTGGTGCCGAAGTCGAAGCAGCGCACCGCCTGCGGATAGCGCTGCGCGAACGCATCGCACAGGGCGATGGTTTCGGCGTAGCGGCCGGTGCGCGCGAACCCGCTGCGCTCGGCTTCGGTGGACAGGCCCGTCTCGCTGGCCAGCGACGGCATGCTGCACAGCAGCATCGGCAACAGCAGGGTGGCCAGCCAGGGTCGGATCATCTCGGCACCGTCTCGGGACAGGCCACCATGATGCGGGCAGCGCGCCGATTGCGAAAGCACCTAGGACACGCCCTAGCGGTTCGATTCGCCGGAACGATCGGGTAACCTTCTGAAAATTTTGCCTGGACGAGGGCCCGTGAGCAGCCAAGCCACCACGAGACACGCCGCATGAGCGCGGCGCAGGAGCGAAGCGCCGCGCGCATGCCGCGGCAGATTCCGTACATCATCGGCAACGAGGCCTGCGAGCGCTTCAGCTTCTACGGGATGCGCAACATCCTGGTGCAGTTCCTGATCACCTCGCTGCTGCTGCAGGAAGTGACCGCGCCCGGCCGCGAGGCCGAGGCCAAGCACATCATGCACAGCTTCATGATCGGCGTGTACTTCTTCCCGCTGCTCGGCGGCTGGCTGGCCGATCGCTTCTTCGGCAAGTACAACACCATTCTCTGGTTCAGCCTGGTCTACTGCGTAGGACACCTGTGCCTGGCGCTGTTCGAGGGCCATCGCACCGGCTTTTTCCTCGGCCTGGGCCTGATCGCGCTGGGTGCGGGCGGGATCAAGCCGCTGGTGGCCTCGTTCATGGGCGACCAGTTCGACCAGGGCAACAAGCATCTGGCCAAGGTGGTGTTCGACGCCTTCTACTGGATCATCAACTTCGGCTCGCTGTTCGCCTCGCTGCTGATCCCGCTGGCGCTGAAGAACCTGGGCCCGGCGTGGGCGTTCGGCATTCCCGGCATCCTGATGCTGGTGGCCACCCTGGTGTTCTGGGCCGGGCGCCACCGCTACGTGCGCGTGCCGTTGCCGCCCAAGGATCCGCACGGCTTTGCCCAGGTGGTGCGCACCGCGCTGCTGCGGCAGGCGCCGGGGCAGGGCCGCCCCGGGCTGGCCCTGGCTGGCGTGGCGGTGCTGCTGGCGCTGGCTACCTTCGCGCTGGTGCCGGCGCTGGGCCTGGTGATCTGCCTGTGCCTGGCGCTGGTATTGCTGCTGGCCGGCATCGGCGGCGGCACCTGGTGGCAGTTGGAACGCGCCCGCGCGGTGCATCCGGATGCGGCGGTGGACGGCGTGCGCGCGGTGCTGCGGGTGCTGGTGGTGTTCGCGCTGGTCACCCCGTTCTTCTCGCTGTTCGACCAGAAGGCCTCGACCTGGGTGCTGCAGGGCCAGCAGATGCAGATGCCGGACTGGTTCAGCGCCTCGCAGATGCAGGCGCTGAATCCGGCGCTGGTGATGCTGCTGATCCCGTTCAACAACCTGGTGCTGTACCCGCTGCTGCGCCGGCGCGGCTACGAGCCCACCGCATTGCGGCGGATGACCGCCGGCATCGCCTTCAGCGGCCTGGCCTGGATCGTGGTCGGGACGCTGCAGGTGATGATGGACGGCGGCGACGCGCTGTCCATCGCCTGGCAGATCCTGCCGTATGCGCTGCTGACCTTCGGCGAAGTGCTGGTCTCGGCGACCGGCCTGGAGTTCGCCTACAGCCAGGCGCCGCAGTCGATGAAGGGCGTGGTGATGAGTTTCTGGAACCTCACCACCACCGTCGGCAACCTGTGGGTGCTGCTGTCCAACGCCGCGGTGCGCAATGACCGCGTCACTGCGCACATCGGCAGCACCGGGCTCAGCGAGACCGCCTTCCTGATGTTCTTCTTCGCCGCCTTCGCCTGCATCGCCGCACTGCTGTTCGGGCTGTACGCGCGCCGCTACCGCATGGTCGACCACTACCGCCCCGCCTGAGACCCCGCATGCCCTCCGTCACCCCCGTCAACCTGATCCTGATCGTCCTCACCGTGCTGGTGTCGTGGGCGGCGTTCAACAACCGCCGGCTGCTCGACCGGCTGATCCTGTGGCCACCGGCGATCGACCGCCACAAGCAGTACGACCGGCTGGTGACCTACGGCTTCATCCACGCCGATTTCCCGCACCTGTTGTTCAACATGGTCACGCTGTATTTCTTCGGCGGCCCGATCGAGGTGCTGATGGAGCGGCACACCGGCAACATGCTGGTGTATCCGCTGTTCTACCTGTCGGCGCTGGTGGTCTCGATCCTGCCCAGCTACCTGAAGAACCAGAAGAACCCCAACTACATGAGCCTGGGCGCGTCTGGCGCGGTGTCGGCGGTGCTGTTCGCCTTCATCCTGATGGCGCCGTGGACCGGGATCTTCTTCTTCTTCATCCCGATTCCGATCCCGGCCATCCTGTACGCCGTGTTCTATGTCGGCTACAGCATCTGGATGGACCGCCGCGGCGGCGACAACGTCAACCACAGCGCGCACCTGGCCGGCGCAGCGTTCGGCGTGATGTTCCTGCTGATCATGGAGCCGTCGGTGCTGCAGCACTTCCTCGACGAGCTGGCCAACCCGCGCTTCGGCCGCGGCTGATCCGTGGCGCCGCGGCGCCTGCACGGGAGTGCGGCGCCGGATCGGTGCGTGCCTGGTTCGCTGCGCGGGCTGGGCGCCGTGGCGTCGATGCGGTCGTGGGCACGCATCGCGCTTGGGCAGGCGGCGGTCCGTTGGGCCGCCCTTCGGGTTCAGCGGGTCTGCTGCCCGCGCAACTGCACCTTGGCGCTGCCGATGGCGGCGTTCTCGTAGGTGCGCTTGAGGCGCTGGTAGACCTCGTCGTCGAGTTGCTGGAACTCGCCGCCCTGCTGGTCGCCGCTCACCGACAGTTGGAACAGCCCTTCCAGCAGGGAGGCGTTGTGGTCGCCCAGGTCGTATTTGCTCTCGTTCTCGCTCATGCGCGTGGTTCCTGTTGGATCGCTGCGTGACGGGAGTTGCAACTCCCATGCCAGGTTTTCGGCCTGTCCCGGGGTTATCGGCGGCGCGCGGCGCGACTTGAGCGGTAAGAGTCGAGCGGCGGACGGCTGACGCGCCGCGTCGAAGGCATGACGCGTTGGGGCAGGTGCTTCACATGGTCGCGGCGAGCGGCAGCGGACACTGCGCTTTCCGCGCCACACCTCTTTGCCCATGTCCGCAGCCAACGTCCCGATCGCGCACGATCCGCAACAGCGGCGCTTCACCCTGGAGGTCGACGGCCACCGCGCCGAGCTCGACTACGTGCTGGAACAGCAGCGCATGGTCATCACCCACACCGGGGTGCCTGGCCCGATCGGCGGGCGCGGCCTGGCTGCGCAACTGGTGATCGCCGCGCTGGACCACGCGCAGGCGCAAGGCTGGAAGGTGGTGCCGGCGTGTTCGTACGCGGCGGTGTTCATCCAGCGGCATCCGCAGTACGCCGCGCTGCTCGGTTGAGCGGGCGGCATCGCAACGGCGCGATAATGCGCGCCACTTCCATGGGCATTGCAGGAACAGGGGCAGTCGACGTGAGCAGGGCAGAGACGATGGGCAACGGGCGGATGGCATGGACGGCACTGGCGGTCGCGGCGGCACTGGCACTGGCCGGCTGCAAGCGCGAGGAACCGGCCGCCGCACCGGCGCCCGCCGCGGCGCCGGCACAGAGCGAGGCCGCCGCGCCGGCGGCGCCGGAGCAGGCGCAGACCGCACCGCCGGAACTGAAGGACATCGTCGAACACAGCCCCAGCTATGTGGTCGGGATCACCTTCCCGCCGTCGATCAACCGTTACCCGGGTCTGGCCGACGCGGCCAACCGCTACGCACAGAGCGCGCGCAGCGAGCTGATGGAAGCGGTCGACGGGCTCGGCAACGATCGTCCGCGCGCGCCCTACGAACTGTCGCTGCAGTTCGAGATGCTGCTGGAGCGCCCGGATCTGGTCGCGCTGAGCGCCGACGGCAGCCGCTACACCGGCGGCGCGCACGGCGAACCGCTGGTGGCGCGCTGGGTGTGGCTGCCGCAGCAGCAGCGCATGCTCACCGCCGAGACGCTGATCCCCGATGCGTCGCACTGGAAGCCGGTGGCCGGCTATGTCGCCGCGCAACTGCGCCAGGCGGTGCAGACGCGGGTCGATGCCGAGCAGGTGCCGCCGGAGGATCAGGACGAGCAGGTGCGCAGCGCCAGCAAGATGATTGCCGAAGGCACCGAGCCGCAGCCCGGCAATTTCAGCCAGTTCCAGCCGCTGGTCGACGCGGCGGGCAAGATCACCGCGCTGCGCTTCGTGTTCCCGCCGTACCAGGTGGGGCCGTATGCCGATGGCACGCAGACCGTGGACGTGCCGGCCAGCGTGCTGCGCGAACTGGTGGCGCCGGAGTACGCACCTCTATTCGCCACCTGAGCGGTCGCCGGCGCGCACGCGCGTCGGCAACGGCGTGCGGTGCATCGCGTCGACAGCGTGCCGGAACGCAACGCATGCCCTCGTCGGGGCGATGCGCAATGGGTAGCATTGGCGGCTACCCCACTTGCACGCGATTTCCTCATGGGCAGTTTCGATCAGACCGAGCGGCGTGTCGCGCACACCTGCGCACGCTATCCCGCGTTCCCGCGCGAGCCTGCCGTGCTGGTCCGCCTGGTCAAGCATCTGTACAAGCGCGTGCATGCCAACGCCAGCGGCATGCTCAAGGCGTACGGCATCAGCCCGCCGGAATACGAGATCCTGATGATGCTGTACGGCACGCCCGAGCAGTGCATCACTCCCACCGAGGTGGCCGAGGCCGCCAGCGAGAAGCCGGCCAACATCACCCGCCTCACCGACAGCCTGTGCAGCAAGGGGCTGCTGTCGCGCACGGCCAGTCCGGAAGATCGACGCAAGGTCACGCTGACCCTGCAGCCGGCCGGCATCGCCCTGATCGAGCGGCTGCTGCCGGATGTGTGCGCGTTCCTGGATGCGGAAACCGCGGCACTGGATGCGGGCGAGCAGCAGCAGTTGGAGGCGCTGCTGAAGAAGATGCTGGCCGGCATCGACGGCCTCGACGCTGCCGCCGGCGCGAAGACGCCGGCCGCGCTGCCCTGAGGGCACCTCGGAGACATTGCGTCCGCGGCAATCGAGCGGGATGCGATGTGCGCCGTAGGAGCGGCTTCAGCCGCGACAGGCTCATCGGAAACGCGCGTCGCGGCTGAAGCCGCTCCTACGGGACGCGTCCCGGGCGATTCGGCGCTGTGCCGAGGCGCGTTGTCCCTCCCAAAGCAGGCAGGGCGTCGGGCTGTTGCTAGCGCCAGCCGTGCGCGCGTGCTTGCTGTTCGCCGTCGGCATCCAGCGCTTCGCCGGCGATGCGCGCATCCACCGCCTGCAGCACGGCGGCCGGCATCGGGCTGGCCGCCATGCGCATGCCGCCGCCGTCGTTGCGTTCGCCGGCGGGCACCAGCAATTCCACCTGCCATGCGCCGTCGCGCTGGCAGGCCAGGCCGGCGCTGGCGCGCGGCATGGCGAAAGTGCGGCAGTAATGGCCGTCGCGATCGCGGAAGCTCAGGCCGATGCGCACGCTCCCCTGGGGCTGGCCGGACAACTGCTGCGTCAGCGCCTGCGCCAACGCGCCCTCGGCAACTCCACCCTGGGTGGCCGCGACCGTGGGGCCCGGCGCGGCGCCCTGCGGCAATTGCCGCTGCGCGATCCACAGCCCCAGCAGCAGCGCCGCCGCCAAGCCCGCCGGCAGCGCCCAGCGGCGGCGCGCACGCGGCCGCAGCGGCGTCGGCCGGCTCGCCTGCGCCGTCGCATGGATGGGCGAGGGCGGCCGCGCTGCGACAGCGGCGTCCTGGTCGGGCGCGTCGGCCGGCCGTGCGCGCGCCGCGGCGAGCAGGCGCGCCGGTACCGGTTCGTCCAGCACCGGCGCGAAGCCTGCACGCAGCCGCGCCTGCAGGTTGCGCAGCCGCTCCAGGGCCTGCGCCAACTGCGGGTCGGTACGCAGCGCCGCTTCCACTTGCGCGGCCTGCGCCGCGTCCAGTTCGCCGTCGGCGTAGGCCTGCAGGGTGAGTGAATCGATCGTGGTGGTCATGCGGTCGCCTCCAGTGACGCCTGCAGCGCTTCGCGTCCGCGCGCGAGCCGGCTGGTGAGTGTGCCCAGCGGAATCTCCAGCACCGCCGCGGCATCCTTGTAGGACAGGCCTTCGATCAGCACCAGCGCGATCGCCAGGCGTTGGTCCTCGGGCAGGCCGGCCATCGCGGCCTGCACCGCCATCCAGTCCTGCTGCCGCTCCAGCGGCGTGTCGCCGACGTGTTCGCCCTCGGCGGCATCGACGAACACCTGCCGCCGTCGCCGCTGCGCCCGCACCTCGTCGATCCAGGCGTGGCGGATGATGCCGTACAGCCAGTACTGCAGCGGCGTCTCCGGTCGCCATTGCGCGGCGCGGCGCAGGGCGCGTTCGATCGCGATCTGCAGCAGATCGTCGGCGTCCTCGCGATGCCCGGCGACGGCACGCGCGAAGCGCCGCAAGTGCGGCAGCAGGGTACAGATGCCGTCGCCGACGGCGGCCGTGGGATCGGCGTGCATGTGGGGGATACGTGCGGCGGAGGCGTTTTCTTCCATGGGCGCGGCGCGGCGTTCACGGCGGGTCGGGATGGCAGGATTAGTGTGGCACGCCAACAGGGGCGGACAACGGAGCGGGGCATGGCGACGGGCAGGCGAATGCGCTGGATGGCCGTGGCATGGCTGGCGGTGGCGACACCGGCGTTGGCGCAACTGGCGTTGCCGTCGGCGGGCGGGCTGGTGCAGGACGTCACCCAGGGCATGCAGGGCGGCATGAATCGGTTGGGAGAATCGCTGCAGGATGCGCGCGGCGATCTCGAACGGCTGCGGCTGAAACGCCTGCAGGCGCTGCTGCGCAGCGATCCGCGCGGGCTGGAGCGCGACGAAGGCGGCGCGGTGGTGATGCGCGGGCAGGTAGTGGCATTGGAGCCGGAGCCGGCGGCGCTGCAGGCGGCGCAGACGGCCGGCTTCGTGGTGTTGGAGCAGCGCAGCTTCGGCGAATTCGGCCTGCGCCTGGTGGTGCTGCAGGTGCCGTCGGGCCTGTCCACGCGCCGCGCCCTGCAGCAACTGCGCGAGCGCGATCCGCAGGGCGAGTACGACTACAACCACGTCTACAGCGGATCGGCGGCGGCGCCACCGGCGCCAGCCAGCGCGTCCGCCGCTCCGGCAGCCGCTCCGGCAGCCGCTGGCGCCGCGACGGGCAGCTTCGTGGTCGGGCTGATCGACAGCGGCGTGGACGCCGCGCATCCGGCGCTGGCCGGCGTGCAGGTGCAGACCTGGGGCTGCGACGGGCAGGTGCGCGCGCAGCCGCATGGCACCGCCGTCGCCTCGCTGCTGGCCGGACGCGCGGTGGCGCACGGGCCGTTCGCGCGCACCCTGTATGCGGCCGACATCTATTGCGGCCAGGCCGATGGCGGCACCGTGGTCGAACTGGTCGGGGCACTGGCATGGATGGCACAGCAGCAGGTGCCGGTGATCAACATCAGCCTGATCGGCGGCCCCAACCGCGCGCTGCAGCTCGCCGTGCAGCGCATGCTCGCGCGCGGGCACGTGCTGGTCGCGGCGGTGGGCAACGACGGCCCGGCGGCACCGCCGCTATACCCCGCGGCCTATCCCGGCGTGATCGGTGTCACCGCGGTGGATGCGCGTGGGCGGGTCTTGCCGGAGGCGGGGCGTGGGCCGCAGGTGGCCTTCGCCGCGGTCGGCGAATTGATCGCCGCCGCGCCGCAGGGCCGCTGGCAGACGCAGCGCGGCACCTCCTTCGCGGCGCCGCTGGTGGCGCGGCTGGCGGCGCAGGCGCTGTCGCAGCCGCATCCGCAGGCGGCCGCGAAGCTACGCACGCAGTTGCAGGCGCAGGCGCGCGATCTCGGTGCGCCCGGAGCCGATCCGGTGTACGGCGCCGGCCTGCTCGGTGCGGACTTGGCGCTACAGCGCGCCCCGGGCGGCTGAACGCATTCTGTCTGCGTCCGACCTGTACGGGATGTTCTGCGCCACTCGACTCGTAGGGAAACATGAGAGCCGCAGATGGCCTGCGGCGACACGAGGAGAATGCGATGAACGGCAAGACTCTGTTGGCGAGCGCGGTGCTGGTGGCGTCGGTGGCGCTGATCCCGGGCGTGGCCGGCGCGCAGTTGCTGGGTGGTGCGGGCAGCGTGGGCGGTGCCGTCAATGGCACCCTGGGCGGCCTGGGGGGCGGCAGCCTCGGCGGCAACGGCATGGGCGCCGGCCGCCTGGACGCCGGAGTGCCGCTGGATGCCGCGCGTAGCGGCATCGAGCAGTCGTCGCAGCGTGCGCGGATGGCGGCGCAGCGGGCGGCGGCGCGTGGCGCGGCCACCGCCGAGGGTGCGGCGCAGACCGCCGGCGCTGCGGTGAACCAAGGCCGCACGCTGGCCGGCAATGCCGCGGCCAACGGCAGTGCGGCGGCACGCAGCGCGGCCGGTAGTGCGATGGGCCAGGCCGACGGTGCGCTCGGCGCGGCGACCAGCGCGGCCAACCCCACGGCGGCGCTGTCGACCGCCGGCAATGCCGCCGGTGCAGTCGATGGCGTGACCGGTAACGGTGCTGCGTCGCGTGCGGCCGGTAACGGCAGCGGCAACGGCGCCGCCAGCGGCGGCAACCTGCCGACGGTGCCGGCGCTGTCCGGCAGCGGCAGTGCCAACGGTGCGGCCAGCGGCAGCGCCTCGCACAGCGCGGGCACGCATGGCGGGTCGGTGTCGGGCCAGGCCGGTGCGGGCGGCCAGGGCGGTGCGCAGGCCGGTAGCGGTCAGGCGCAGGGGCAGGCCGGGGGCAATGCGTCGCTGGGGGCCAGCATCAACGCCTCCAGCGACGGCCAGTAAGCCGCTGACGGCCACGCGCAATGTACCGCGCGTCGCCATCGCGACGGCAGGCTGAAAAACACGACGCCCGGCTGAGCCGGGCGTCGTGCGTTCTGCGTCGTGCGGGTTGGTCGTGGGAGCGTCCCAACGACGTCGTCGCGACGTCGCGGCACGGCCGGGGGCCGCACCGCAGTGCGCCTCAGCGTGCGCCAGGCGTCGTCGCCGGCGCGGCGTTGAGGCCGCGCTTCTCCAGCAAGGGCTCGATCTGCGGCGCGTGCCCGGCGAAGTCCTGGAACAACTGCATCGCATCGACGCTGCCGCCGCGCGAGAGCAGGGTCTTGCGGAAGCGGTCGCCGTTGGCGCGGCTCAGCCCGCCGTGCTGCTTGAACCACTGCTGGGTGTTGGCGTCCAGCACCTCGGACCAGATGTAGGCGTAGTAGCCGGCCGCGTAGCCGCCCATGATGTGGCTGAAGTACGGCGTACGGTAGCGCGGCGGCACCGGCGGGTAGGCGATGCCGTCGGCCGCCAGCGCCTTGGCCTCGAAGTCCATCACGCCCGAGGCCGGCGGCACTTGGCCGGGGCTGAGCTGATGCCAACGCTGGTCGAGCATGGCCGCGCCCAGGTACTCGGTGGTGGCGAAGCCCTGGTTGAACTTGGCGGTGGCCACCACCTTGTCCAGCAGCGCCTGCGGCATCGGCGCGCCGCTCTGGTAGTGCTTGGCGTAGTGCTTGAGGATGGCCGGATCGTCGGCCCACATCTCGTTGACCTGCGAGGGGAACTCGACGAAGTCGCGCGGCACGCTGGTGCCGGCGAAGTAGGGGTACTTCACGTTCGAGAACATGCCGTGCAGCGCGTGGCCGAACTCGTGGAACGCGGTGGTGACCTCGTCCCAGGTCAGCAGGGTCGGCTGGCCGGCGGGCGGCTTGGGGATGTTGAGGTGGTTGGCGACCACCGGCTTGTCGCCGGTCAGCGCCGACTGCGACACGTAGGAACTCATCCAGGCGCCGCCGCGCTTGGACTCGCGTGCGTACATGTCGGCGATGAAGATCGCCAACTGGCTGCCGTCGGCGTCGAACACGTCGTAGACCAGCACGTCGTCGCGGTAGGTCGGCAGGTCGGTACGCTGCTTGAAGGTCAGCCCGTACTCCTGGTTGGCGGCGTAGAACACGCCGTTTTCCAGCACGTTCTTCAGTTCGAAGTAGGGCTTGAGCTGGGACTCGTCGAAGTCGTACTTGGCCTGGCGCACCTTCTCGGTGTAGTAGGCCCAGTCCCAGGCCTCGAGCTTGAAGCTGGGCTTGCCGGCGGCCTTCTGCTCCTGGTCGATCATCGCCTGCAGGTCGGCGGCCTCGCGCTTGGCGTTGGCCACCGCGGCCGGGGCCAGCTTGCCGAGCATGGCGTTGACCGCTTCGGGGGTCTTGGCGGTCTGGGTTTCCAGCGAGTAGGCGGCGTGGTTCGGATAGCCGAGCAGCTTGGCGCGGTCGGCGCGCAGGGTCATGATCCGCGACACCAGCGCGGTGTTGTCGTACGGGCCGCCGTGGCTGCCGCGCGACACCGAGGCCTCGTAGATCTTCTGCCGCAGCGCGCGATCCTTGAGCTGGGCCAGCGGCGGCTGGCCGGTGGTGTTGAGCAGGGCGATCACGTACTTGCCGTCGAGCTTGCGCGCCTTGGCCGCTTCGGCGGCCGCGGCGATCTGCGCGTCGGACAGGCCGTCGAGCTGCTTGACGTCGTCCACCACCACCGCCGCGGCGTTCACTTCGGCCAGCACGTTCTGGCTGAACTTGGTGCCCAGTTCGGCCAGTTCGGCGTTCATCGCCTTGAGCTTGGCCTTGTCGGCGTCGTTGAGCTTGGCGCCATCGCGGACGAAGTCGCTGTGGTACTTCTCGATCAGGCGCACGCCTTCCGCGTCCAGGCCGAGCTGGTTGCGAGTGTCGTACAGGGTCTGGATGCGCGCGAACAGCTTGGGATTGAGCGCGATCGCATCGCGGTGCGCGGCCAGCTTGCCGGCGTACTCGGCCTGCAGCTTCTTGCGGGTGTCGTTGGTGTCGGCGCCGACCAGGTTGAAGAACACGGTGGTGGCGCGGTCCAGGACCTGCCCGCTTTTCTCCATCGCCACGATGGTGTTGTCGAAGGTCGGCTTGGCGGTCTGCTCGGCGATGGCCTGCATTTCCTGCAACTGCTGCGCCATGCCGGCGTCGAACGCGGGCGCGAAATCGCTGTCCTTGATCCTGTCGAACTGCGGGTAGTGCAGCGGCAGCGGGCTTTCGGCGAAGAACGGATTGGCCTGCGTGGTCGCCGTGGCGGCGGTGGGCGTGGTGGCCGGAGCGGCGTAGGCGGGCATGGCGAGTCCGAGCGTGGCGGCGAGGGCAAGGGCGAGGCGAGAGGTCATCAAGCGGTATCCGCAATCATGGTGATCGGGCAGGCTACCCCAGGCCGGCAGGCGTGACCCGTGACGAAAGCCATGGGAGCGCTGCAGCATAGGCGCTTATTTCCCAGGGCTTTGCGGCATCTGGCGTGAACGTTGATGTAGTGCGCTCTCCTGCGGGGTTGTGCCGGTGCAGGCCCGCCTCGGTGGTGCGCTGGCGGTGTTTGGCTGGTTCGCGCGGACGTCTGCAACGCGGCCTCGCGCATCGGCTCCGGCCCGCTGGCGACGCCTGCGGCCACCGCGTAGCATCGCGTCGAACCAGCGCCGCTACGGCGCGCCGCGCCACGAGGACCCATGGACACGCCGACCACCGCCTACGCCTTCACCGCGACCACCCTGGACGGGCAGGAGCAGCCGCTCGCCGAGTACGCCGGCAAGGTGCTGTTGATCGTCAACGTCGCCTCCAAGTGCGGTTTCACCCCGCAGTACGCGGGGCTGCAGGCGCTGTGGCAGCGCTATCGCGAGCGCGGGCTGGTGGTGCTGGGCTTTCCCTGCGATCAGTTCGGCCATCAGGAACCGGGCGATGCCGCGGAGATCCGCCAGTTCTGTTCGCTCAGCTACGACGTCGATTTCCCGATGTTCGCCAAGGTGCAGGTCAACGGCGACGGCGCGCATCCGCTGTGGCGCTGGCTCAAGCAGCAGAAATCCGGGCTGCTCGGCATCGCCGCGATCAAGTGGAATTTCAGCAAGTTCCTGGTCGGGCGCGATGGCCAGGTGCTGGCGCGTTATGCGCCGACCGACAAGCCGGAAGCGCTGGCCGACGAGATCGAGCGGGCGCTGGGGTGAGTAGGCAACCTGGGGACTCCAAGCTGCTGGGATAGTGCTCTTGTGGGAGGGACTTCAGTCCCGACGCTTTTCAGCTAAACGCGTCGGGACTGAAGTCCCTCCCACAAAATATTCCCCATTATTTAGCTTTGATCTGTTGCCGTGTCGCTTATGCCGGTAGGAGCGGCTTCAGCCGCGATGCTTTACCGGTAGTGCCCGTCGCGGCTGAAGCCGCTCCTACGACAGGCAAAGCGCAGCGGTTTATTTCTCGACGAACGCGCGCTCGAACACGTAATGCCCCGGCGAGCCGATGCGCGGCGAGGCGACGAAGCCGCGCGCGTCCAGGGTGTGGCGCAGGTCGGCCAGCATCTGCGGGCTGCCGCAGATCATCGCGCGGTCGTGTTCCGGATTCAGCGGCGGCAGGCCGAGGGTGCGCTGCATCTCGCCGCTCTCGAGCAACTCGGTGAGGCGGCCGCGATTGCGGAAGTCCTCGCGGGTCACCGCCGGGTAGTACAGCAGCTTCTCGCGGATGGTCTCGCCGAGGAACTCGTGCTGCGGCAGTTCCTTCTCGAAATAGTCGCGGTAGGCCAGGTCCTTCTCGAAACGCACGCCGTGGGTGAGGATCACCTTGTCGAAGCGCTCGTAGGTTTCCGGATCCTTGATCACCGACAGCCACGGCGCCAGGCCGGTGCCGGTGCCCAGCAGGTACAGGTGGCGGCCCGGGTGCAGGTCGCTGATCAGCAGGGTGCCGGTGGGCTTCTTGCCGACCAGCACCGAATCGCCGGGCTTGATGTGCTGCAGGCGCGAGGTCAGCGGGCCGTCCGGCACCTTGATGCTGAAGAACTCCAGTTGCTCTTCCCAGTTGGCGCTGGCGATGGAATAGGCGCGCAGCAACGGCCGCGTCTCCGTCTCCAGGCCGATCATCACGAACTGGCCGTTGTCGAAACGGAAGCCGTCGTTGCGGGTGGTGGTGAAGCTGAAGTAGTCCTCGGTCCAGTGGCGGACATCGAGCACCGTTTCGGGGCCAAAAGCGGAAGACATGCCGTTGATCGTGATGGGGAAGGAACGGCGGTCATTCTACCCCATGCCGGTTCAAATGAGATCAAATCTCATTTGAGGGGCCGATCACGACGATGGCTCACTTCTCGAACGAGACCTCGTAGGACAGGTACAACGGCGCCTGCGGCGGCGCCAGCAGCGGACGCTGGCGCAGGAAGCGCTCCAGGCACAGGGCCAGCGGCGTGGTGCCATTGCGCCAGCTGGCGCCGACGCTGCCGTCGGCCTGCACCTGCACCACCACGGTGAACGGCGAGGTGTCCGGGCGCGGCGTGGCGCAACTGGCCACGCCCTCGTCCAGCGCCGCGCGTTGCAGGGTCTGCAGGCGTTCCTCCATCGCCGCCGGCAGGCCGGCTTCGTCGCGGTCGGCCAGGGCCTTGGCCGCGGCGTAGTCGGATGGCGCCGGCGTGTCCGCGGCGGGAGCGGCGAGCGCCGGGACAGCGAGGGCGGCGGCGAACAGGCAGGGCAGGGTACGGAGCATGGCGGTGTCGGAAGGGGCGGACGGGCTAACGATACCCAGCGGCCTGCAGTTCGAACAGTTCCGCGTAGCGGCCGCCCTGCGCCATCAGTTCGTCGTGGGTGCCGCTGGCCTCGATCCGGCCGTCGGCCAGGACCAGGATGCGGTCGGCCATGCGCACGCTGGAGAAGCGGTGCGAGATCAGCACCGCGGTGCGGTTGTCCGACAGCTCCTTGAAGCGCTGGAACACTTCGAATTCGCTGCGCGCGTCCAGCGCGGCGGTCGGCTCGTCGAGGATCATCACCTGCGCGTCGCGCATGTAGGCGCGGGCGATGGCGATCTTCTGCCACTGCCCGCCGGACAGGTCCACGCCGGTCTTGAAGCGGCGCCCGATCACCTGCGCGTAGCCCTGCGGCAGGCCGTCGATCAACTCGGCGGCCATCGCCCGCTGCGCGGCGGCGCGGATCCGCGCCGCGTCGTCCAGTGCGTCGACCTGGCCGACGCCGATGTTCTCGCCGGCGCTGAAGTGATAGCGCACGAAATCCTGGAAGATCACCCCGAGGTTGGCGCGCAGGTCGTCCAGGTCGTAGTCGCGCAGGTCGCGGCCGTCGAGCAGGATGCGGCCCTCGTCCGGGTCGTACAGCCGCGCCAGCAGCTTGACCAGGGTGGTCTTGCCGGCGCCGTTCTCGCCGACCAGGGCCAGCACTTCGCCGGCGCGCAGGGCGAAGTCCAGGTGCCGCACCGCCCACTGTTCGGCGTCCGGGTAGCGGAAGCCGACGTTCTCGAACACGAAGCCCTGCCGGATCGGCCGCGGCACCGGCACCGCGCCGGGGCGGGTGCGGATCTCCGGGACGATGCGGAAGAACGAATACAGGTCGTCCAGGTACAGCGCCTGCCCGGCCACCTGCGAAAAGCCGATCAGCAGGCCTTCCAGCAACTGCCGCAGGCGCAGGAAGCTGCCGGCCAGGAAGGTCAGGTCGCCGATGCTGAAGTCGCCGCGCACGGTACGCCAGGCGATGTAGCCATAGGCCCCGTAGTAGCCCAGCGTGCCCAGCGCCGCCAGCAGCGTGCCCCACAGCATGCGCTTGCGCGCCAGCGCGCGGTTGGCCTGGAAGTAGCGGTCGGCCAAAGCGCGGTAGCGTGCGATCAGGAAGTTGTGCAGGTTGAAGATCTTCACTTCCTTGGCGGTCTCGACGCTGGCGCCGAGCTGGCGCAGGTAGTCGAGCTGGCGGCGCTCGGCCGTCCACTGGAAGTTGAGCGAGTAGCCCAGCGCGTTGAAGTGCGCCTCGCCGATGAAGGCCGGCACCAGCGCCACCGCCAGCAGGGCGATCAGCCATGGCGCGTAAACCAGCAGGCCGACCGCGAAGCTGACCACGGTGATCGCGTCCTGCACCTGGCCGAACAACTGGCTCATCAGGTTCATCCGGCCCATGGTCTGGCGCCGCGCGCGGTCGAGCCGGTCCTGCTGCTCCGGGTCCTCGAAATCCTCCAGGTCCAGTTGCGCGGCATGCTCCATCAACTGCACGCTGGTGGTGTTGTTGAACAGCTCCGACAGCAGCGTGTCGGCATAGCTGACCAGCCGCCCGAGCAGGTCCGAGGCGATCGCGAGCGCCAGCTCCAGGCCCAGCAGTTCCAGCAGCCGGTTCAGGCGGCCGCTGGCCAGGGCCTGGCCTAGCGAATCGAAGCCGGGCGATTGCGCCACCAGGTGGATGGCCTCGTCGATGATCAGCTTGCCGACGTACAGCGAGGCCACCGGCAGCAGCGCGCGCAGCACGCGCAGGCCGATGCTGCTGAGGGTGAGCCAGCGGCTGGTCTGCCAGATCTGGCGCAGGAACGGCGGCAGATTGCGCATCGCGTCGAAGCGTTCGCGCAGGCTCGGACCGGTGCGGGACGCGGCGCGGGCGCCGCCATGAGAGGGGGAGGTGGAGGCCATCGGCGCATTGTGCCGGGGGCGGGTGTGCGCGGGGAGTGTGGGCTGCGCGGCGACGAAGGCTGCACCGGCGCTGACCCGGGTGGCTGGCGCGCGCTTTCTCAGGGCGGGGCATGGGGTAGCCTCGTCGACGTCCAGCCGAGGCCCTTGCCATGTTCGATCCCGTCGCGCGTGCCGTCGCCCGCCTGCGCGCGCACCTGCCGTGGTGGCGCGAACTGCTCGGTTGCGCGGTCTTCGTCCTGGTCGCCGCCGCGCTGCTGCGGTGGGGCGAAGCGACCATGGTGGTGTTGACGCTGTCCTATGTCGCCTTCGCGATTGGCTACAGCCTGTTTCGCCTGTTCGGCGGTCGCGGCAGCATCGACCTCGGTCAGCTATGGCGCGATGTGCTCGATGCGGTGCTCAGTCTGGGCTGATGGCGGGTTAGCGTTGGCAGGTCTGCTCGGTGCCACGGCCGTATCATGCGGTGTCCCGCACCTCACCCCAACCCCTCTCCCGGTGGGAGAGGGGCCGATTGTGCGGCTCGCGGGAGCCTTTCGGCTTACTCGTCCAGCCGCAAGGTCAGGCACTTGGCCGCGCCGCCGGCCTTGAGGAATTCGTCCAGCGGGGTCTGCACCACGCGGTAGCCGATCGCGGCCAGTGCGGCGCACAGCGCCGGCGAGGCGCGGTTGAGCAGCAGGGTGTCGTCCAGGTCCACGGCATTGCAGGCGAAGGCGAGGGCATCGGCCTCGCCGACGGCGATGCGCCGTGCGGCCGGGATGTGCTGGGCGATCGCCTGCTGCGCGGCGGCGTCGAACGCGGCCGGGTAGTACAGCAGGTAGCCGTCGCGCAGCGGGCAGAAGCAGGTGTCCAAGTGATAGAAGCGTGCGTCGACCAGGCGCAGCGGCACCACCTCGATGTCCAGCAGGTCGGTCAGCTCGTGCGCGGCGGCCAGGTCGCTGCGGTGGCCGTGGCCCATCCACAGCCGGCGCGCGCCGCGGTCCAGCAGCGCGTCGCCGGCGCCTTCGAAATACACCTGCTCGGGCAGTTCCTGGATGCGCAGGCCGGCCTGGCGGCACCAGGCGGTGAACAGGGCTTCTTCGCCGCGGCGCTCGGCGTGGCGGAAGCGGCTGGGCACGAAGCGGTCGCCGAGCACCAGGCCGGCGTTGGCGCTGAACACCATGTCCGGCAGGCCCGGCGCGGCAGCAATGCAATCGACGCGCGCACCGGCCGCTTCCGCGGCAGCCACCAGCGCATTCCACTGCGCCTGCGCACGCTCGCGGCTGGCGGCGTGCACGTTGCCTTCCATCCAGGGATTGATCACGTAGTCCACCGCGAAGTGCTGCGGCGCGCACATCAGCAGGCGGTGGCGGTAGCTGGCGCCGGCGCGGGAGTGCGGTTCGGGGGAAGCGAGGGCCAGGTCGGTCTCATCGGCCAGGCCGACAGCAAGGACGTTCTCGATCATGCGCGCGCTCCGCGTCGGGGATGCGCGCCACGCTAGCGGCGGCGTGTTGCGGGGACATGTCGGTGGATTGGTGGCGTACGCCAGCGGGATTGGGGATTGGGGATTCGGGATTGGTGATTCGTCCAAGCAGAGCCGCGCGCGCTGGGTTTGCCTGGTGTTGGCATGCGTGGTCGTGCGTCCAGCGGTGAGCATTCGGGAGTTTTGAAATGCTATGCATCCTTGCCGACTACGCGATCCTGCCTCCGAATCCCCAATCCCGAATCCCCAATCCCGGCGCGCAGCGCCCTTACGGCAGCGTCGGCTGCAAACCCACGCCCAATCGGTTCCAGGCGTTGATCACCGCCACGGCCATGGTCAGCGCGCTGATCCCGGCCGGGTCGAACTGTGCCGTCAGTGCGTCGTACACGACCTGCGGCGGCGCGCCGGCGGGTAGCGTGGTCAGCGCCTCGGCCCAGTCCAGCGCGGCGCGCTCGCGGGCATCGAAGAAGCGGCTGTCGCGCCAGGCGGCGAGGGTGTCGAGCTTGCGTGGTTCGGTACCGGCCTTGCGCAGGGCGGTGGCATGCATGTCGATGCAGTAGGCGCAGCCGTTGAGCTGGGAGACGCGCAGGAACACCAGTTCGGTGAGGGCGCTGCCGAGCGTGCCGTCGTGGACCTGCTGGCTGGCGCCGAGCAGGGCGCGGTACGCCTCGGGTTCGTGGCGGGTGTAGTCGATGCGATGGAAAGGCATGGTGGGTCCAAGCATGGCGGCCACCATGGCCGCCTTCCCCTCCAGGACGCGGCGGCGCGTCCCGGCGTGACAGCGCCGGCGCAGGTCAGTCGCGGCTGGCTGCAGGTCGCGCCGTCGGCGTCGGCAGCTTGTCCGGGTTCATCAGGGTCAGCACCTCGGCGATGCGCTCGCCGTCGATCACCAGCACCGTCGCCGAGTGCAGCCGTGGCCCCAGGAAACGCAGGATCGCCGGTTCGCCGTTGACCGTGCCGATCCGCGCCCGCAGGCCCAGGTCGCGCCGCGCCACGGCCCAGTACAGCCGACCGATGCGCTCGGCGCCGTGCAGCGGGCGCAGGCTGGCGGTGACCTTGCCGCCGCCGTCGGAGCGCAACTGCGCGTCGGCATGCAGCAGGGCGACGATGGCGGCGCGGTCGCCGCGCTGCGAGGCGTGCAGGAAGCGCTCCAGCAACTGGCGGTGGCGCTCGGGCGTGACCGCGAAGCGCGCCTGGCCATGGCCGAGCCGTTCGCGCGCCCGGTGCACCAGTTGCCGGCAGCCGGCCTCGCTGCGCTCCAGGGTGCGGCCGATCTGCGCGTAGTCGTAGTCGAACGCTTCCTTCAACAGGAACGCCGCGCGCTCGTGCGGGTTCAGCCGCTCCAGCAACGCCAGGAAGGCCAGCGACACCTGCTCGGCGCGGTCATGGCGCTCGGCCGGGTCAGCGTCTTCTGCGTCGGCGATCTCCAGCGGCTCGGGCAGCCACGGCCCGACGTAGTGGACGCGTGCGCTGCGCGCCGCGCGCAGGCGGTCCAGGCCGAGCCGGGTGGTGGCGGTCACCAGCCAGGCTTCGGGGTCGCGGATCGCGCCGCGGTCGCTGGCCTGCCAGCGCAGCCAGGCGTCCTGCACGGTGTCCTCGGCGTCGGCGCGGCTGCCGAGCAGGCGGTAGGCCAGGCCGAACAGCCGGGCGCGGTGGGATTCGAAGGTCGGATCGTGGGTCATGACGACCAGGACGGAACAGGGCGTGCCGGCGTGACAGCGGGCGGGGCCGCCACTTTGCCCTAAAATGGGCGGGTTTCCCCCCGCCAGCCGCAGAGCCAGCCGTGACCTCGATCAAGCAGGAAGACCTCATCCAGTCCGTCGCCGACGCGCTGCAGTACATCAGCTACTACCATCCGGTCGACTACATCAAGAATCTGTCCGCGGCCTACGAGCGCGAGCAGTCGCCGGCGGCCAAGGACGCCATCGCGCAGATCCTGATCAA
The DNA here is from genome assembly GCF_056725205.1 of Xanthomonas sp. NCPPB 3174. Classification (NCBI taxonomy): domain Bacteria; kingdom Pseudomonadati; phylum Pseudomonadota; class Gammaproteobacteria; order Lysobacterales; family Lysobacteraceae; genus Xanthomonas; species Xanthomonas sp. NCPPB 3174. Next base: position 2,009,201 of record NZ_CM161517.1, read on the forward strand.
TTCGCGCATGTGCGCCGAGGGCCACCGGCCGATCTGCCAGGACACCGGCATCGTCACCGTGTTCCTCGAGATCGGCATGAACGTGCGCTGGGACGACGCCACGATGGGCGTGGAGGACATGGTCAACGAGGGCGTACGCCGCGCCTACAACCATCCGGACAACAAGCTGCGCGCCTCGGTGCTGGCCGACCCGGCCGGCAAGCGCCAGAACACCAAGGACAACACCCCGGCGGTGGTCAACGTGAAGGTCGTCCCCGGCGACACCGTCGACGTCATCGTCGCGGCCAAGGGCGGCGGCTCGGAGGCCAAGAGCAAGTTCGCCATGCTCAATCCGTCCGATTCCATCGTCGACTGGGTGCTCAAGACCGTGCCGACCATGGGCGCCGGCTGGTGCCCGCCGGGCATGCTCGGCATCGGCATCGGCGGCACCGCCGAGAAGGCGATGCTGCTGGCCAAGGAAGCGCTGATGGAGCCGATCGACATCGTCGACCTGCAGGCCCGTGGCGCGTCCAACCGTGCCGAGGAGCTGCGCCTGGAACTGTACGAGAAGGTCAACGCGCTGGGCATCGGCGCGCAGGGCCTGGGCGGCCTGACCACGGTGCTGGACATCAAGGTCAAGGATTACCCGACCCACGCCGCCAACCTGCCGGTGGCGATGATCCCCAACTGCGCGGCCACCCGCCATGCGCACTTCACCCTGGACGGCAGCGGCGCGGTGATGCTGGATCCGCCCTCGCTGGAGGACTGGCCCAAGCTCACCTACAACCCGACCAATGCGCGCCGGGTGAACCTGGACACCATCACCCGCGAGGAAGTGGCCAGCTTCAAGCCGGGCGAGACCATCCTGCTCAACGGCAAGCTGCTGACCGGCCGCGACGCCGCGCACAAGCGCATGATCGACATGCTCAACCGCGGCGAGACGCTGCCGGTGGACTTCACCAACCGCTTCATCTACTACGTCGGCCCGGTCGATCCGGTGCGCGACGAAGTAGTCGGCCCGGCCGGCCCCACCACCGCCACGCGCATGGACAAGTTCACCCGGCAGATGCTGGAGCAGACCGGCCTGCTGGGCATGGTCGGCAAGTCCGAGCGCGGCGATGCGGCGATCGCCGCGATCCGCGACAACAAGGCGGTGTACCTGATGGCGGTCGGCGGCTCGGCCTACCTGGTGTCCAAGGCGATCAAGGCCAGCAAGGTGCTGGCGTTCGAAGACCTGGGCATGGAGGCGATCTACGAGTTCGAGGTCAAGGACATGCCGGTGACCGTGGCGGTCGACGCCAGCGGCGAGTCGGTGCACAAGACCGGCCCGCGCGAGTGGCAGGCGCGCATCGGCAAGATCCCGGTGGTGGTCGAGGCCTGATCGGCCCCGGCGCGAACGCCGGCGCGAGTGCCGGCGTTCCGTATCGCGCTGGCGGCGTGCGGGCGGCGCGGCAATAATCGGCGCTGGTTCCGTCTCCGGGGAAAGCGTCGTGTCCATCGTCCTTTACGGTTCGCCCAGTACCGCCTCGTTCGTCGTGCACTGGTTGCTGATCGAACTGCAGGTCGATTTCGAACTGCGCATGCTCGATTTCGACCGCCAGGAGCAGAAGAGCCCCGAGTACCTGGCGCTCAACCCGCAGGGGCGGGTGCCGACCTTGGTGTTGGACGGGCAGGTGCTGACCGAATCGGTCGCCATCGCCATGCATCTGGCCGACCTGTATCCGCATGCCGGCCTGGCGCCGCCGCCCGGCACGCCCGAGCGCGCGGCCTACTACCGCTGGATGCTGTTCGGCGCCTACACCCTGATGCCGGCCTACCGCGACTGGTTCTATCCCGACGAACCGGCCGGCGCCGACAATGCCGAGCGCGTGCGCGCCAGTGCCCGTGCGTTCCTGGAAAAGGCCTGGGACGAGGTGGCGGCCCACCTGGAGCAGGGCGGCCCCTACCTGCTGGGCGAGCACTGCAGCGCCGCCGACTTCGTGCTGGTCATGCTGATGCGCTGGTCGCGCAACATGCCGCGGCCCACCGACCGCTGGCCGGCGCTGAAGGCGCTGGCCGACAGGATGAAGGCGCGCCCGGCGTTCCACGAAGCCTATCGGCGGGAAGGCATTACCGACTGGATGTGAGTGACGGCGCGGGGCGTTGCGCCGGATGTCGGCGATTGCGTTGTCGGGCGTCGCGATTGCCAAGCTTTTTTGCGGCGCTCTCGGGGCATCGCGCCGGCACTCGCGCCATCCGCACTGGCGCGCGCTTTTCCCTGGGCTTCGATCTGGGAGCCGAACCGACGTCACATGGATCGAGGGCGGGCGCACTGACTGTTGTCGTGGTTTGCTACACACATGGAAGCGGCGAGCAGCGCTGAGCAACGCGCGGCCTTGCCGCTTGCGTCACCTTGTCGCACCCGCTTCTCCGGTCCGTTCGCTGCCGCCAGTGCCGCCTAGAACGGCCCGGTGTCCGTCCTCCGTGCTCCCGCCCGACTGCGCCGCCTGATGCGCTGGCCTGCCTTGCTGGCCGCGCTGTTGCTGGTGGTCGCTCCGGTGGCCAGCCGCCTGCTCGAAGCAGCGACGCTGCCGGTGCCGTTGTGCACCGCGGCCGGATTTCAGGCCGACGCGGACCTGCCGCCGCCGCACGGCGCCGTCCGTGCCGGCCACGAAGACGCGTCGGGCGTGCAGCGCGACCATGGCCCGGCCAACGCCTTTGCCGGGCTGCGCCCGGAACGCACCACCCAGCTCGATCTCGGCCTGCAGTACCGCGGCGCGAGCGTGCAGGGCTGGGTCTCCGCCTACGCCGGGCGGGTGCAGGACTTCATCCTGTTCACCTATGCCGACGGCGGCATGATGGGCACCACCACCCGCGTCGACAACGTCGATGCGCGCATCGCCGGCGCCGAGGCGGGCGTGGAGTGGCAGCCGCTGCACGGCCTGACCCTTGGCGGCACGCTGGCCTACGCCTGGGGCGAGAATCGCAGCGACGGCACGCCATTGCCGCAGATGCCGCCGCTGGAATCGCGGTTGCGACTGGACTGGGAAGGACAACGCTGGTCGGCCGGCGCGCTGCTGCGCGCGGTCGCGCGGCAGGGGCGGGTGGCATTGGATCAGGGCAACGTGGTCGGCCGCGACCTCGGCCGCAGCGCCGGTTTCGCCACGTTGGGGCTGAGCGGTGGCTACCGGGTCAGCGAGGGGCTGCGGCTGAGCGCCGGCATCGACAACGTCTTCGACCGGCGCTACAGCGAACATCTCAACCTGGCCGGCAGCGCCGATTTCGGTTTCCCGGCCGACCCGGTGCTGCGTATCGCCGAGCCGGGCCGCAACCTGTGGCTGAAGGGCAACTACCGGTTCTGAGCGACCAACGCACGCGACGCCCAGGCGGGCGCCGCGTGCCTCGCTCAGGCGTGGCCGATCAGAACCACTCCAGCAGCGAGATGCCGACGCCGACATAGGTGGCGCGGTGGTTGTAGTCGATCATGCTCTCGCCGTAGCCATCGAACACCTGCACATGGCCGCGCAGCAGGTTGCTGATCGGGAAACCCCAGTCGAGTTGCACCGCGCCGTGCGAGCGGTCGCCGCCGCGCAGCGAGTGCCGCGCCATCAGCGCCACCTCGTGGCCGTTGCGGTTGTAGATCAGGGTCGCATCGCCGCGGCCCATGTAGTCCTCGATGTCCGGGTTGTTGTCCTGCTTGCGGCTCTCCGGGATGCGGTACCAGGGGCGCAGCACCAGCGCCCAGTTGTCGCGGTCCAGGCCGATGTTGAGCATCGCCCGGTTCCAGCTGCGCGACAGCGGATCGCTGCGGCCGTTGGACTGGTGGGTCAGCTGGATGCCGGTCATCCGTCCCTTCCAGCCGAACAGGCTGTAGTTGTTGCGGAACACCAGCATCAGTTCCGGCTCGTAGTTGGTCTCGCGGAACGGCCGCGACTGCTCGGAGTTGTACACCTGCCAGCGCGAGCTCTGGGTGTAGGCGCCCCACAGGTCGCCGTTGTCGCCGAAGATGTTCTCCACGATCTTGGTCTTGAAGCTCAGCTGGAATTTCGCCTCCACGCTGTCCAGCGGCTCGGCGGTGGTCACCGTGTTGGCCGGGTTCGGCGAGGACGGCAGTTCGTTCTTCTTGCTGGTCCAGAACGCCGGCAGCAGGTACACCGGCTTGTAGGCGCGCAACTGGAAGGTGCCCAGCTTGGAGTCCTTGGCCAGCTCCCAGCGGCTGTCCAGCAGCGAGCCCTTGCCGGCATTGGCGATGGTGCTGTCGTAGCGGTCCTGCTTGAAGATCGCGGCGGCGCGCTGGCGGGTGCGCTCGGCGACGCCGGCATCCTCCGGCACGCTGGCGTCCAGCTTTTGCTTCTGGCGTTCGCTGGCGGCCTGCGCCGCGGCGTCGGCGGCCTGCGGGTCGGCGGTGCGGCGCGATAGCGCCTGGTCGTAGCAGGCCAGGCGGGCGGCGTCGCTGGAGATGGCCACGCAGGCTTCCGGCGAGGCGGGGGTGGGCAGGACTTCCTGCGCGTGCGCAAGCGGCGCGGCCGCGATCGACAGCAGCAACAGGGGACGGACCTGACGATGGGACATGCGGTTCTCGCTGCAACGGGCGGCGCGGGCGGGTGGTGCGCTGCCGGGGTGAATGGCCGGCAGGGAAAATACAGGAAGTGACGACAACAGGGTCATCACACGTTCATGCTGTCGCCGCGACGTCGTCTTCAGGCGTCCTGCGTCAGAGCAGCCAGGCCACCGCGAACACCGCCAGCATCGCCAGCGCCAGGCCGAGCTTGGCGGCGGTACCCAGGACGATGCCCAGCCAGGTGCCGACACCGACCCGCGTCGCCTGGCGCAGCTCGCGCCCATGCCAGTACTCCCCGGCCAGGGCGCCGACGAAGGGGCCGACGAACAGCCCGATCGGCATGAAAAACATGCCGGCGATCCCGCCCAGCACCGATCCCCACAGCGCCTTGCGGCTGGCACCGACGCGTTGCGCGCCGAACGCGGTGGCCAGCAGGTCGACCAGCAGCGACAACGCGGTGAGCACGCCGAGCACGGTCAGCGTCGGCCAACCCAGCCGCTGGAAGCCGTCGGCCCAGGCCGCCAGCAGCATCCCGGCGAACATCAGCGGGGTACCGGGCAGGGCCGGCAGCAGCACCCCCGCCAGCCCGACCAGAACCAGGAGACCGGCACAGACGTAATAGATGAACGCAGGGTCCACGTAGCTCACCGCAGGGGAGATTTGGGGGTTGACAGATGGGGTCTTTTTGCTGATTGCATTTTCATTTTGACCGGGGTAAGTTGCAGCCGCTGCGTTTGCAAAGGTCACCGTGAATCGTGGCCTGATGCGGTAGATCCACCGATCCGCTACATCGTTATACCTCGCTTCCTCCTTGCAACCAGCCGCCGCCCCCACGGCGTACCCACCCCTGAGACGTGTTCCAAGGAGTAAGTCCATCATGAACGGCACTGGCAATCGCGAAAACGGCACCGTGAAGTGGTTCAACGATGCCAAGGGTTTCGGTTTCATCAGCCGCGAAAACGGCGAGGACGTGTTCGTGCACTTCCGGGCGATCCAGACCCAGGGCTTCAAGAGCCTGAAGGAAGGTCAGAAGGTCAGCTTCACCGTGGTGCAGGGCCAGAAGGGCCTGCAGGCCGACGCGGTGCAGCCGCTCTGAGTCGTTGCCGCGCGGCGTCGCGCGCAGCGCAGCAAAAAGGCCCGCAGTGCGGGCCTTTTTGCGTTCAGGCAGGTCGGCGAGGCCGATGATCAGCGCGGTACGACGCGCCCGTTGACCACGCGCACGTAGGTGTTCTCGCGCACGCCGGCCAGGTCGCGCTGGTTGACCACGATCACCCGGCCGTCGTCCATCTGCACATGCACGTCGTAGGTGTCGCTGGTGACGTTCTTCTGGATCTCGTTGCCGGCCAGCGCGCCGGCCGCCGCACCGGCCACCGCCGACACGTTCTGGTTGCCCTTGCTGCCGCCGGTGTGATCGGAAATCTCGTGGCCGGCGACCGCGCCGACGATGCCGCCGAGGATCGCGCCGGTGGCCGACGGCGCAGTGCGGCCCGACGGCACGGTGTCGATGCGGGTGACGATGCCGCAGTCGGCGCAGCGGGTCTGGGTGTAACCGTCGCGCGCCGGCTGGCTGTAGCCGCCGCCGTAACCGCCGCCATAGCCGGGGGACGTGGCGCAGCCTGCCAGCGCCAGGGTCGCCACGGCGGCGGTGGCCATCAGTTGGATCTTCATGGGTGCTCTCCTCGACAGACAGTGATGGAGCGCGGCGGCAGCGCCGCGTTCGCACGCATCCTGTCCACCCGTGCGTGAATGCAACGCCAATCCTGGCAGGCGCCGTTCAGCCTCGCGGCGGCCGGCGTCAGCGGCAATTCATGCAAGGAGGTTCATCCGAAAGCACGATGCGGAACAGCATGAGACCGCTGCCAGCGGAGCATCGAACCAGCGCGATCCCACATCGTCAGCCAGCGGCGTCGTCAGGCTTCGAAAACGGGCATTCAGCCCGGCGCCGGCACCCACGTCGGCGTCGATCGTGCCAGACGCTCAGCGGAAATCGCGGTGACAGGCGTCGCAGCGTTCGTCGATCTGCTGGCGCGCCTGCGCCAGCGCGGCACAGTCGGCCGGCGGCTGCGCCAGTGCCGCGTCCGCGCTGGCGCGCAGCGCGTTGGCGTGCTCGCGGAAGCGGCTGTCGTCGGCCAGGTCGGGGAACGCGGTGTCCAGTTCGTCGCCGAGCAGGCGCAGCGTGCGCAGTCGCGCCTGCGGACCGGCGCCGCTGCATTGCCGGTGCGCGGCGTCGCGTTCGAGCAGCGCCAGTTGCTTGCCCATGACCTGCATCAGGCTGCGCGGGAACGGATCCTGCCGCGCCTGCACTGCACGCAGCGCCATCACCGTCAGCACCAGGCCGAGCAGCAGCCCGGCCAGCAACACGAACAGATAGCGGGACGCGGAAGCGGGCGGGGGCGGCTTGGCCATGGCAGGCATGCGCGGCAGGAAGGAATGCCGATGGTACGCCTGCCTTCGCCACCGGCGTCGCCCACGCAGACCAGCGGCGCAATCCCCAATCCCCAATCCCGGCCTAAAATAGGCGGATGAACGAACAATGGCGCGAGCGCTTCGCCGGCATCGACCGGCTCTACGGACAAGGCACGATCGCGCGGCTGGCGCAGTGCCGGGTGGCGGTGGTGGGCATGGGCGGGGTCGGCTCGTGGGTGGTGGAGGCGCTGGCGCGCTCGGCGGTCGGGCATCTGACCCTGATCGACGCCGACGACATCTGCGTGTCCAACACTAACCGGCAACTGCCGGCGCTGGCGGGGCAGTACGGGCGCAACAAGGCGGTGGCGATGGCCGAGCGCTGCCTGGCGATCAATCCGCAGATCGAGGCGGTGGCGGTCGAAGCCTTCCTGACCCCGACCAACATCGCCGAACTGCTCGACGCCGGCTTCGACCTGGTGATCGATGCCTGCGACAGCTTCCGGGTCAAGGTCGAGACCATCGCCTGGTGCCGCCGGCGCAAGCTGCCGCTGCTGACCGTCGGCTCGGCCGGCGGGCGCACCGATCCGACCCTTGTGCGGATCCGCGACGTGTCGCGCACCGAGCACGACGCGATGCTGGCGCTGATCCGCAAGAAGCTGCGCAGCGAATTCAACTTCCCCAAGAACGCGCAGCGCTATTTCGGTGTGCCGGCGGTGTACTCGCTGGAAAACGTGCGCTACCCCCAGGCCGACGGCAGCGTCTGCGGACTGCGGCCGGCGCTGGGGCCGGATGCGGCCTTGAACCTGGACTGTGGCGCCGGGCTGGGCGCGGCCACCCACATCACCGGGGCGTTCGCCTTCGCCGCGGTCGGCAAGGCGCTGGAGATGCTGTTGAAGCGCGCCGCGGCGCGCGAGGTCGCGGCCGCCTAGCGCCTGTCGGTGGGCGGCTGCGGCGCATCCGGTACGCGGGTCGCCGCGCCGCTCATCAGGTTGCGCTCGGTGCTGGCCTGCAGGAGCGCCAGCCGTTCCAGGTCCTGCGCCGGCTGCGGCCGGCCGAACAGGAAGCCCTGGAAGTGCCGGCAGCCCATCGCCGAGAGCATCTCGCACTGCTGCGCATCCTCGATGCCTTCGGCCAATGCGACCATGCCCATCACCTCGGAGATCTCCACGATCTTGGCCAGCAGGCGCCGCGAGGACTCGTCGGCCCTGGCGTCGTTGACGAACTGCCGGTCGATCTTGAGCTTGGTGACCGGCAGCGTCCGCAGCATCGCCAGCGACGAGAAGCCGGTGCCGAAGTCGTCCAGCGCCCAGCCGATGCCGAACGCCTTGAGTTCGTGCATCTTGGCGCGCACCCCGGCGGTATCCACGTACAGCGCCGATTCGGTCAGCTCGAATTCCAGCGACGCCGGCGCCACGCCTTCGCTGGTGATCACCTGCTTCACCGTGGACACGAAATTGGGGTCGAGCAACTGCACGGGGCTGACGTTCACTGCGACCACCAGCGCACGCAGGTCCGGGTCGTGCGACCAGCGTCGCAGCGTCGCGCAGGCCTGGCGCAGCACTTCCAGGCCCACGTCGCGGATCAACTGGCTCTCTTCGGCCAGCGGGATGAACTTGTCCGGGGTCAGCAGCTTGCCGCTGGGATGGCGCCAGCGCACCAGCGCTTCGGCGCCGAGCATGCTGCCGTTCGCGCTGACCTGCGGTTGGTACAGCACTTCGATCTCGCCGTTGCCGACCGCGCGTGCCAGTTCCCGCTCCAGCGAGATGCGCGCGTTCACGTCGTTGCGGTAGATGTGCAGGATCGCCGCCAGCAGGCCGGCGGCGCAGGCCATGTTGCAGATGGCGCCGAGCCGGCGCATCCGCTGCGGTGGCGAGTCATGCGGCGCCAGCCAGTCCAGTTCGCCCGAGCCGAAGGCGACGAAGGCGGCCAGGCACGCCATGGGAAACACCAGCGCGCGGTAGCGGCGGCTGCGGTCGAACACGAACAGTGCGCCTGCTGCCAGCGGCAGGAAGAAGGTGTGCACGGACCGTGGCACCGTGGCGATCGGCGCGTCGATGATCGAGATCACCAGGACCACGGCGAAGACGCCGTGCGCCACCAGCGACAGCGAGCCCTCGTCGCAGTGGCGGCGGCGGCCCAGCGCGAGCAGGCCGACCGCCGTCAGCCCGACGAAGGCGATCGCCAGTTCGGGCCGGCCGTAGTACAGGTAGCACACGGTCCACAACGCACCGAGCGAGGTGCACGAGACCCCGGCCAGGGTCATGGTGCTGCGCATCTTGCGGCTGCGATTGCTGTCGCGGAATTTCAGCGAGACCCAGCTTTCGCCGTTGGATGCGTGTTTTTCCGAAGCTGCGCCGCTCTTCATTGCCGCAACGCTCGCATGCGCGATGGCGCCGTTCGCGCCGCAGCGGCCGCGGAGGAGGCGATCGCACGCGAGCGCCGCGCGCTGGGGAGAAGCGGGTAGGGAATGCGGCTTGCCGACTGTTTCACGCCAGGATGATCCGATCTGCCAGAACGCGTGCCATCGAGCCGGCCGCCGAGCCTTCGCTGAGAGCGAACGGGTTCACACTCCGGTACCTGGCGGACAAAGCGCCGCTCGCCGTTTCAGCGCGGTGCACAGTAGCAGAAGCAAGTGCGCCGAAACGCGGCCAAAAGGCGTGCATCCGCCTGCCCAGGTCACAGTTTCGGACGAAAGCCGTTTTGCCGGGCGATGTGCCGCACCGACCGCCTTTCAGTCACGCGTTGCGCGGCCGACGTGTGGCGTCTGTTCCTGTGTCGGCGCGTCAAAAAGCGACGCGCAGCGTCGGAATGTGCGGTGTGCAGGAACGCGCTGGGTCAGGCGATGACGGGCGTGCCGGCGCGCGTGTCGGGCAGGCCGAACAGGCGCCGCGCGTTGGCCGCGGTCTGCGCGGCGATGGCGGCGGCAGGTGCGTCGCGCAGGTCGGCGATGGCGTCCAGCACCGTGCGCAGCCGTGCCGGTTCGTTGCGCTGCCCGCGGATCGCCGCGTCGGGCTGGTCCGGCGCATCGGTTTCCAGCAGCAATTGCTCCAGGGGCATCGTGGCGGCGAGCCGACGCAGGCGCTGCGCGCGTTCGTAGGTGACCGGCCCGCCCAGGCCGATCAGGAAATCCAGCGATCGCAACTGTGCGGCCTGTTCGACGCTGCCGGCGAAACTGTGCACCACGCCGCGCACCCGGCCGACCTTGCGGATCGCCAGGATCACGGCGTCCACCGCGCGTCGCGCATGCACGATCACCGGCAGGTCGAAGCGCCGCGCCAGTTGCAGTTGCCCGACGAAGTAGCGGTGCTGCTCGGCCGCGTCCAGGCCTTCGACGAAGAAGTCCAGGCCGCACTCGCCGATCGCGCACGGCCGCTCGCGTGCGATCCACTCTTCCAATGCCTGCAGGTCGTCAGGGCGATGCTCGGCCAGGAACAGCGGATGCAGGCCATACGCCGGATACAGCCCGGGCGCTGCCGCGCAGACCGCGCGCAGCTTGGGCCAGGACGCCGCGGTCACCGCCGGCACCACCTGCGCCTGCACGCCCGCCGCCTGCGCGCGCGCGATCACCGCGTCGCGGTCGGGATCGAACTCCGCCGCGTCCAGGTGGCAATGGCTGTCGATCAACTGCATCGGCGCTCAGCGGCGCACGCGCTGCGCGGTCGAGCGCAACGGCGCGGTGGCCTGCGCCGGCGTGCGGGTCTTCCAGTTGGCCAGCAGCAGCGTGCCCAGGCCGAACACGATCTCGTCGATGAAGGGCACCGGGTCGGGCAGCAGCACGCTCAGCACGAACAGGCTGGCGGTGATCTTGAACAGGGTCGGGTAGCGCAATTTGCCCGCCCAGCGCAGCAGCGGATACACGATCGGATTGGGCACGGCACGTCCTCCGGGGAGCGGTGGAAACGCTAACAGCCTCGATATGGCGACGTTCCGCGGGCGTTACCAGCCGTGTGTACGCCGCGTTACTGAATAGGGAGCGGATCGGTTCAGCTTCGGCATGGTAATCACAGCACCGTAGACAACGCGGTCAGCCCGCAGGAGAGCACACATGAAAAGCACTACGACAACCGTTCTGGTCGCGGCTGGCGCCTTGCTGGTCGGCGGCGTCGCCACCGCGGCCTTCATGAACAATCGCGACAAACCGGTGGACGTCGGCAGCAGCGACGTGCGCCCGGCCCTGGACAATACGCGCGGCGACAGCGCGATGGACAACAGCGTCGGCGGCAAGCTCGAGTACGCCGACGTGGTGCGGGTCGATCCGATCACCCAGAAGCAGCAGCGCTACGCCGAGGTGATCGGCACCGAGCCGCTGCGCGAGACCTCCACCACGACCACGCCGCGCCAGGTGTGCAACGACGTGGTGGTGCAGGAGCGCCTGCCCGAGCGCGACGGCAACGTCGGCGGCACCGTGGTCGGCGCGGTGGTCGGCGGCCTGCTCGGCAACCAGATCGGCCACGGCAACGGCCGCAAGGCCGCGACCGCGGCCGGCGCGGTGGCCGGCGGCTTCATCGGCAACCGCATCGACCAGAACCACGTCGGCGGCCGCGTGGTCGACCGCACCGAGCGCCAGTGCCACACCGAGAACAGCACCGCGCAGTCCTCGACCATCACCGGCTACAACGTGACCTACCGCAATGACGACGGCACCACCGGCACCATGCGCATGGACAGCAAGCCGGGCAATCGCATCGCCATGGGCACGCAGGACGTGGTCAAGGGCTACGACGTGACCTACCGCTACGACGGCCAGGAAAAGACCGTGCGCATGGACGACCGCCCGAACAGCGACCGCCTGCCGGTACTGGACGGCCGCCTGGTCACCCAGACCGCCTCGGCCGGCGACGTCGCCGTCAGCCAGCGCTGAGTCGCAGTTTCGTTGCTCCCCGAAGGCCGGCGCGTGCGCCGGCCTTCGCATGTGCGGCGGCATGTGCGCGGCCGATACAATGCGGCTTTCGCCATGGACGCCGCCATGCCCTTGCCTTGCGATGATCTGTTCAACGTAGCCGCGCTGCTCAGCGAGGAGGAGCGCGCGATCCAGCAGGCGGTGGCGCGCTTCGTCGATGCGAAGGTGCTGCCGGTGATCGGCGAGGCCTTCGACCAGGCGCGCTTCCCGCGCGAGCTGGTGCCAGAACTGGCGCAACTGGGGCTGCTCGGCGCCAGCCTGCCGGCGGGGCAGGGCGGCGGCGGCCTCAACGCGGTCTGCTACGGCCTGATCTGCCAGGAACTGGAGCGCGGCGACAGCGGCCTGCGCAGCTTCGTCAGCGTGCAGTCCTCGCTGTGCATGTACCCGATCCACGCCTACGGCAGCGACGCGCAACGCCAGCGTTGGCTGCCGGCGATGGCCGCCGGCACTGCGATCGGCTGCTTCGGCCTGACCGAGTCCCAGGGCGGCTCCGACCCGGCGGCAATGCAGACCCGCGCCGTGCGCGACGGCGACGGCTGGCGCCTGAGCGGCAGCAAGATGTGGATCACCAACGGCGGCATCGCCGACGTCGCGATCGTGTGGGCGCAGACCGACGACGGCATCCAGGGCTTCCTGGTCGAGGCCGGCACGCCGGGGTTCGGCACCCAGGACATCGCGCACAAGATGAGCCTGCGCGCCTCGGTGACCTCGGCGCTGTTCTTCGACGACGTGCGCCTGCCCGAGAGCCAGCGCCTGCCCGGCGTGCGCGGGCTGAAGGGGCCGCTGGGCTGTCTGACCCAGGCCCGCTACGGCATCAGTTGGGGCGCGATCGGCGCGGCCATCGCCTGCCTGCGCGAGGCGCTGGCCTATGCCGGCGAGCGCATGCTGTTCGGACGGCCGCTGGCGGCGACGCAGAGCGCGCAGATCAAGCTGGCCGACATGGCGCGGCGTATCGCCGCCGCGCAGTTGCTCGCGCTGCAACTGGGCCGGCTCAAGGACGCCGGCACGCTGCAGCCGGCGCAGGTGTCGCTGGCCAAGTGGAACAACGTGCGCATGGCCCTGGACATCGCCCGCGAGTGCCGCGACCTGCTCGGCGGCGCCGGCATCACCACCGACTACGGCGCGATCCGGCACGCCCTGAACCTGGAATCGGTGATCACCTACGAAGGCACCGAGACCGTGCACCAACTGGTGGTCGGCCGCGAACTGACCGGCATCAACGCGTTTTGAATCCCTGGCCCGCGTGCGGCTGCGGGCCCGTTTTGCAGGAGACCCGACGATGAGCGTGTTCGATGTACGTGTGGAGACCGAGCGCCTGTTGCTGCGCCCGCCCACTGCCGAGGATTTTGCGGCGTTCTGCGCCTTTTCCGCCGATGCGCAGACCATGCACCACCTCGGCGGCGTGCAGGTGCCGTCGGTGGTCTGGCGCAGCCTGACCTCGCTGGTCGGCAGCTGGCAGTTGCAGGGATTTGCGATGTTCTCGGTGATCGAGAAGCGCAGCGGGCAGTGGATCGGCCGGGTCGGCCCCTGGCAGCCGCACGAGTGGCCGGGCCCGGAAGTCGGCTGGGGCATCGCGCGCGCGTTCTGGGGCCAGGGCTATGCGCCGGAAGCGGCGACCGCGTCGGTCGACTGGGCGTTCGCGCAGTTGGGCTGGACCGAGGTGATCCACACCATCGTCCCCGACAACGCCAATTCCAAGGCGGTGGCGGCCAAGCTGGGCTCGCGCTACCTGCGCCAGGACCGCCTGCCCGAGCCGCTGCAGGCGTTCGAGGTGGAGGTGTGGGGCCAGTCGCGCGCGCAGTGGCAGGCGCGGCGCTGAACCAGCACGACAGCAGCATTCGACACAGGAACGGCGCATGGCATCCGAACGTTTTCCCCTGACCGTGTACGGCATGGCGCTGTCCGGCAACTGCTACAAGGTGCGGCTGCTGCTGGATCAGCTCGGCTGCGGCTACCGCTGGATCGAGATCGACAGCGCCAACGGCCAGACCCGCACCCCGGCCTTCCTGGCCAAGAATCCCAACGGCAAGGTGCCGCTGCTGGAGCGCGAGGACGGCCGCGTGCTGGCCGAATCCAACGCCATCCTGTGCTGGCTGGCCGAAGGCACCGGCTATCTGCCCGCCGATCCCTGGCAGCGCGCGCAGGCGCTGAGCTGGCTGTTCTTCGAGCAGTACAGCCACGAGCCCTACGTGGCGGTGGCACGCTTCATCTGCGGCTGGACGCCGCCCGACTCGCCGCGTCGCGCCGAGCTGCCACGGCTGCGCGAGGGCGCGCTGCGGGCGCTGGCGGTGATGGAGCAGCACCTGCAGGCGCAGGCCTGGTTCACCGGCCCGGCCTATGGCATCGCCGATATCGCGCTGTTCGCCTACACCCATTGCGCCGGCGATGCCGGCATCGCGCTGGCGCAGTATCCGGCGCTGTGCGACTGGCTGCAGCGGGTGCGCGCGACGCCGGGCTTCGTGGCGCTGCCGCCGCTGCCGGAGGACGTGCGCGCCCGCCTGGCGCAGGCCGGCACAGCCGTGGCGTTCACCTGACTGCCGCGCGGCGGCGGCTAGCCTGAAGATCCATTCAGTCTGGAGCTACGCCATGAGCCAGTACCGCATCGCCGTGTTCGTCGGCAGCCTGCGCAAGGAATCGTTCAACCGGCGGCTGGCGCACGCGCTGGAGAAGCTTGCCGGCGACCGTGCCAGTTTCGAGTACGTCGAGATCGGCGACCTGCCGCTGTACAACCAGGACCACGACCACGACTATCCGGCGCAGGGCCGGCGCCTGAAGACGCAGGTCAGCGGCGCCGACGCGGTGTTGTTCGTCACCCCGGAGTACAACCGCTCCATCCCCGGCGTGCTCAAGAACGCCATCGACCTGGGCTCGCGTCCGTACGGCGAGAGCGCCTTCGCCGGCAAGCCGGCGGCGGTGTGCGGCACCTCGCCCGGGGCGATCGGCACCGCCCTGGCGCAACAGCACCTGCGCAACGTGCTGGCTTACCTGGACATGCCGGTGTTGGGGCAGCCGGAAATCTTTCTGCAGTTCAAGGAGGGGCTGATCGCCGAGGACGGCGCGATCGACGACGAGCGCACCCGCAAGTTTCTCGCCGGTTTCGTCGACAAGTTCATTGCCTGGATCGACGAACTGCAGGCCTGAGCGCCGCGCCGGCGCTCGCGGTTGGCGACGCGTGGATCGGGGAGGGCGGGCCTTGTGCCGCAGGGCCCCGGCGAGGTTCTCAACCGGTTGTCCCCAGACTTGTCCCCAGCGTGTGCCGATACGCGGTGAGGCGCGCTGTCGTTCGGCAGGCGTCCCGCCCTAGCCCCCGCCGGGCGCGGCGACTAAAATTGGTGCCCGGGCCGCGGTGAGGCCGCGCCCGGCGCCCGCGCCCCACAGAGAAGACCCAGCCTATGTCCGCCCGTCCCGGCTACCGCGGCGATCGCAAGAGCGAGCGCAGCGAACGCAGCGAGCCGCGTCTCGACCAGTTGCGCGTGCCGCCGCACTCGATCGAGGCCGAACAGGCCGTGCTCGGCGGCCTGATGCTGGCGCCGGATGCCTACGATCGGGTCAACGATCAGTTGACCGAAAACGATTTCTACCGGCGCGATCACCAGTTGATCTACCGCGCGATCCGCGAGCTGGCCGAAAAGGGGCGCCCGTTCGACGCGGTGACCCTGGGCGAGTGGTTCGAATCGCAGGGCAAGCTGGAGATGGTCGGCGATGGTGCGTACCTGATCGAACTGGCCAGCACCACGCCGTCGGCGGCCAATATCGTCGCCTACGCGGAAATCGTCCGCGACAAGGCGGTGCTGCGGCAGCTGATCGAGGTCGGCACCACCATCGTCAACGACGGTTTCCAGCCGGAAGGGCGCGAGAGTTCGGAACTGCTGGCGTCTGCGGAAAAGGCCGTGTTCCAGATCGCCGAGGCCGGCGCGCGCGGGCGCAGCGACTTCGTGGCGATGCCGGGCGCGTTGAAGGACGCGTTCGAGGAACTGCGCAACCGCTTCGAGAACGGCGGCAACATCACCGGCCTGCCGACCGGCTACACCGATTTCGATGCGATGACCGCCGGCCTGCAGCCGACCGACCTGATCATCCTCGCCGCGCGTCCGGCGATGGGCAAGACCACCTTCGCGCTGAACATCGCCGAGTACGCGGCGATCAAGTCGAAGAAGGCGGTGGCGGTGTTCTCGATGGAAATGTCGGCCTCGCAGCTGGCGATGCGCCTGATCTCCTCCAACGGCCGCATCAACGCGCAGCGCCTGCGTACCGGCCAGCTCGAGGACGAGGACTGGGCGCGGGTCACCGGCGCGATCAAGATGCTCAAGGAGACCAAGATCTTCATCGACGACACGCCGGGCGTGTCGCCGGAAGTGCTGCGCTCCAAGGCGCGCCGGCTCAAGCGCGAGCACGATCTGGGCCTGATCGTGATCGACTACCTGCAGCTGATGTCGGTGCCCGGCAACAGCGAGAACCGCGCCACCGAGATCTCGGAGATCTCGCGCTCGCTCAAGGGCCTGGCCAAGGAACTTGGGGTGCCGGTGATCGCGCTGTCGCAGCTCAACCGCTCGCTGGAAACCCGCACCGACAAGCGCCCGGTGATGGCCGACTTGCGCGAATCCGGCGCGATCGAGCAGGACGCGGACATGATCGTGTTCATCTACCGCGACGACTACTACAACAAGGAAAACTCGCCGGACAAGGGCCTGGCCGAAATCATCATCGGCAAGCACCGCGGCGGCCCGACCGGGTCGTGCAAGCTCAAGTTCTTCGGCGAATACACCCGCTTCGACAATCTCGCCCACGACTCGGTGGGCGCGTTCGAGTAAGCCGCCGCCCGCACCTGCGGGCAGCGGTCGCGACGCACGGCGCCCGCAAGGCTGCGGACACCGGCGTGGTGCGGAGGCAACGAGGATCAGTAGGGAATGTCGATCTGGGCGTTGCTGGTGGTGTCGTAGGTGTTGGCGCCGTACTCGGCATGATGGGTGCAGACCACGGTGATCTTGCGGTATGCGCCGTAGACGAAGTTCGACGTGAAGTGCACGTCGACCAGGGCGCCGTTGCCTTCCTCGTCGTAATCGGTGGTGTAGCCGTTGCCGTACGGGTCGTAGGCGTTGCAGCGCACGTTGATGTAGTTGGCGTCGACGCGGTCGTTGTTGGCATTTGCGAAGCGCGAGTAGGCGCGGATCTTCAGACGCTTGCCGCCGGCAGGCCGATTGTCGGACTCGTAGCCCTGATTCTGGATCACGCCCTGCAGCGTGTAGGCCGGCGTGCTGCCCCCGCCGCTGCCCGGCGGTTGGTAGCCGCACGATCCCGGGCCTTCCTCGATCTCGGTGCTGCACGCCATCGCCAGCGGGGCGGCGAGGCTCAGCGCGAGGGTGAGGGCGGCTTTTGCGATGCGCTTGTCCATGGGTCTTGCTCTCCTGAGGGTGTTGCGGATGTCGGCGATGGGCATGACCGGGCTGCGCCGTTGGCTGCCCGCAGCGCGTCGCGGCCCTGGCGATGCAGGTCCGGGCGCGGGCGGTTCGGGCCGCACGCAGCCGCGCTCGCCGGCCGTGGTGGCCGTGAGGTCGCAGAAGCGATGGCGGATGTTCCCCGTGCGCGCGAGACGGCCGTGGCCGTGTCGTGCGCGGTGCAGCGAAAGCATGGAGGACGTCCTTCCCCGGAACGTCGTCCAACAGCAGCGGTCGCGGCGCCGCTTCGACATGACGGCGCCCGCCTCGGCGTTATAGCAGGGCGGATGAGACGCACGCGCGCGGCGCGTGGCGATGTCTACGAAATCCGGTCAGCGCGGCCCGCATCGGGCCAGGCACGGCAGCGTGCAGACGCATGCCGTTGCGTTGCCGCATGCTCACCTGGCCGCTGCACCCGATCCGTATCATGGCGCGTCCTTCGCTGCGTCCCCTCGCATGAGCTACGCCATCGTCTGGTTCCGGCGCGACCTGCGCCTGCACGATCAACCCGCCCTGCAGGCCGCGCTGGATGCCGGGCACACGCCGGTGCCGGTTTACCTGCACAGCCCGGAGGACGAGGGCGCATGGGCCGCGGGCGCGGCCTCGCGCAGTTGGCTGCAGCGCTCGCTGGCGGCGCTGGATGCGCAACTGCGCGCGCGCGGTTCGCGCCTGATCCTGCGCCAGGGCCCGGCCGAGGCTGCCTTGCGCCAGGTGATCGCCGACTGCAGCGCGGAGGCGGTGTACTGGAACCGCCGCTACGAGCCGGCCACGCAGCCGCGCGATGCGCGGCTCAAGCGCGAACTGCGCGAACAGGGGCTGGAGGTACACAGCCATAACAGCGCGCTGCTGTTCGAGCCCTGGCAACTGGCGACGCAGCAGGGCGGCCCGTACAAGGTATTCACGCCGTTCTGGCGCAGCGCGCTGAGCCACTGGCAGGTGCCGGCGTTGCAGGCCGCGCCGAAGACGCTGCCGCCGCCGCCCGCGACGCTGGACAGCCTGCCGCTGGAGCGGCTCGGCCTGGCGCCGGCACTGGACTGGGACCGCGGTTTCTGGGAGGTCTGGCAGCCGGGCGAGGCGGGGGCGCACGAGGCGCTGGACGTGTTCGTCGATGGCGCGCTGCGCGACTATCTCGACGGCCGCGACCGCCCGGACCAGGTCGGCACCTCGCGGCTGTCGCCGCATCTGCATTTCGGCGAGATCGCCCCGTGGCGCATCGTCGCCACCCTGGAGCGTCATCGCCGTGCCGCCACCGCCGCGGCCATCGACGGTTACATCCGCCAGCTCGGCTGGCGCGACTTCGCCCATCACCTGCTGCACCATTTCCCGGACACGCCCGAGCGCAACCTCAATCCGCGTTTCGAGCGCTTCCGCTGGGCCACGCCCGACCCCGCGCAATTGCATGCTTGGCAGCGCGGCCGCACCGGCGTGCCGATCGTCGATGCCGGCCTGCGCGAGCTGTGGCACACCGGCTGGATGCACAACCGCGTGCGCATGATCGTCGCCAGCTACCTGTGCAAGCACCTGCGCGTGCATTGGTCCGAAGGTGCGCGCTGGTTCTGGGACACCCTGGTCGATGCCGACCTGGCCAACAACACCCTTGGCTGGCAGTGGGTGGCCGGGACCGGCGCCGACGCCGCGCCGTATTTCCGCGTGTTCAATCCGGTGACCCAGGCGCAGAAGTTCGATCCGAAGGGCGAGTACATCGCGCGCTGGGTGCCGGAACTGGCGGCGCTGCCGGTGGCCGATCGCTTCGCCCCGTGGCAGGCGCCGCAGCGGCTGGCGCAGGCTGCGCCGCAGTATCCGCGTCAGCCGATCGTGGACCTGGCCGCCGGCCGCGACGCGGCGCTGGCCGCGTACCGCGAGACCGCCGCGGGTTGAACATCGCGCCGTGTTGCGCGGCGCAGCACGGCCGCAGGCGCGATTGACGCCCTTCGCAGGGCCATGATTCACTCCGGGCTCGGACAGGAGCCCGCATGGCCACCAGCTCAGCTCGCCGCAAGCCGCAGCGCGAACCAATGTCGCGCGTGGACACCGCCTGGTTGCGGATGGACCGGCCGACCAATCCGATGATGATCACCGGCGTGCTGATGTTCGACGAGCCGCTGACCCTGCCCGCGCTCAAGCAACTGGTGCGCAAGCGCTTCCTGGCCTTCCCGCGATTCCTGCAGAAGCCGGTGGAGACGGCCACCGGCGCCTACTGGCAGCGCGACGACGATTTCGATCTGGACTGGCACGTGCGCCTGTCGGCCTTGCCCGGGCGCGGGCAGAAGAAGGCGCTGGAGCGCTTCGCCGGGCAGATGGCGTCCACGCCCTTGGACAAGACCAAGCCGCTGTGGCAGTTCCACCTGATCGAGCGCTACGAAGGCGGCTCGGCGCTGGTGGCGCGGATCCACCACAGCTACGCCGACGGCATCGCCCTGGTGCAGGTGCTGCTGTCGTTGACCGATACCCAGCGCACCCCGGAGCCGTCGGCGCAGCTCGAGCGCGCCTGGCTCAAGGACGACGGCAAGGAGGTGGTGCGCCGGGTCGGCGCGGTGGACCGCTACCTCAAGCTCGGCGGACGCATGCTCGACAAGGGCAGGGCGATGGCGCAGGACCCGAACCTGCCGCAGATGCTGGCGCGCGAAGGCGGGCTGATCGGCCGCGAACTGGTCAATGCCTTGCTGCTGGCCGACGATCCGCCGACGCTGCTGCGCGGCCGCCTCGGCGTCAGCAAGCGCGTGGCCTGGGCCGAACCGCTGGACCTGGACGAGGTCAAGGCGGTCGGCCGCGCCTGCGACTGCACGGTCAACGATGTGCTGATGGCGACCATGGCCGGCGCCTTGCGCGACTACATGCTCGAGCGCGGCGAACGCCTGGACGGGGTGACCCTGCGCGCCACGGTGCCGGTCAACCTGCGCCCGCTGGAGCACGCGCGCAAGCTCGGCAACCACTTCGGCCTGGTGTTCCTGGACCTGCCAGTGGGCGAGGCCAATCCGGTGCGGCGGCTGCAGTGCGTGGCCGAATCGATGCAGCAGCTCAAGCAGTCGCGGCAGGCGATGGTGGTGTTCGGCCTGCTCGCGGCGGTGGGCATGGCGCCGGCGGCGCTGCAGTCGGCGGCGCTGGACCTGTTCAGCCGCAAGGCCACCACCGTGGCGACGAACGTGCCGGGGCCGCAGCAGCCGCTGTACCTGGCCGGCAGCCGCGTGCGCGAGATGATGTTCTGGGTGCCGCAGACCGGGTCGATCGGCGTCGGCGTGTCGATCATGAGCTACAACCATCGTGTGCACTTCGGCCTGATCGGCGATGCGCGGCTGATCCCGGATCCGGACGCGGTGATGCGGCGGGTCGGCGCCGAATTCGAGAAGTTGCTGTACCTGGCGCTGATGAGCGATTGGGAGCAGCCGTTGAGCGCGGCCGACGCCGAGACCCTGTTGCCGTCTTCCTGAACCTGGCGCATCGCGCGCCGCGCCGCGTTCATCCGCGCCTCGCGTGGCGCTGTTTATGCTGCCGCCACGTCCATCCAGGTTCGGGAGAGAACACGATGAAAACGACCGCCCTCCGCGGCATATCCGTTGCCCTGGCCAGCGCGCTGGTGCTGTCCGCCTGCGCCACCGGCGGCTCCTACGTGCAGCGCGATCAGTACGGCAATCCCACCGAGCAGCAGAACCGCACCGGCCGCGGCGCGCTGATCGGCACCGCAGTCGGCGTGGCCGCCGGCCTGCTCAGCGGCAGCAGCGCCACCGAGCGCCGCCAGCACGCGATGATCGGCGCCGGCATCGGCGCGCTCAGCGGCGCGGCGATCGGCAACTACCAGGATCGCCAGGAGCGCGCGCTGCGCGAGCGCACCGCCAACACCGGCATCGACGTGCGCCGCGACGGCGACAACATCACCCTCAATCTGCCCGACGGCATCACCTTCGACTTCAACCAGTCCACGCTCAAGCCGCAGTTCTACTCGGCGCTCAACGGCGTGGCCCAGACCCTGGGCGAGTACAACCAGACCATGATCGAAGTGGTCGGCCACACCGACAGCATCGGCAGCGATGCGGTGAACCAGCGTCTGTCCGAACAGCGCGCGTCGTCGGTGGCCGCGTACCTGACCGCGCAGGGCGTGCAGCCCGAGCGCATCCAGACCCTGGGCGCGGGTAAGAAGTATCCGATCGCCGACAACAGCACCGAGGCCGGCCGCGCGCAGAACCGCCGCGTGGAGATCCGTGTGGTGCCGCTGCGCTCCTCCGCCGGCTGACCGACCCGCCGACCGCAACGACGAACGGGCCGCACTGCGGCCCGTTCGCGTTTCGTGCTGCCGATGCGCAGCGCCGTGTGCCGCGCGGCTCAGACCAGCGCCGCGTCCTCTTCGTCCTCGGCTTCGGTTTCCGCTGCCGCATCCGCAGCTGCAGGCGCGGCGGCGACGCGCGGCAGGGTGGCCAGCGACTGCGTGTTCATCGCCACGCCGCTGCACAGGGTGAACTCGGCGCCGTCCTCGGCCTGCTGCGTGGCCAGCTTGGCCGGGCACTGCGCCATCATGTAGCTGACGTCGAAGTTGAGCTTGTCGACCAGGAAGTCGACGAAGGCGCGCACCTTCGGCGAGAGCATGCGCCCGCCCGGGAACACCGCGTTGAAGTCAAGGTCCGGCCCGACCCAGCCGCCGAGCACACGCCGCGCCTTGCCGGCCTCGATCAGCGGCTTGATCGTCGCATCGCTGGCCAGCACCAGGCCTTCGCCGCAGACCAGGCCGCCGATCAGTGCCGCCGAATCGTTGGCCAGCAGGATCGGCTGGACCAGGAACTCGCCGCTTTGCTTGCCGTTGCGCAGCGGCCAGCACAGCCGGTTGCCGCCGCCGCGGCCGTTGCTCAGCGCCAGCGTGCGGTGGTGCTGCAGGTCGTCCGGATGCAGCGGCTCGCCGTGGCGTTCGATGTAATAGGGGCTGGCGAAGACCTGGGTGCGGAAGGTGGCGAGCTTGCGCGCGACCATGGTCGAATCCGGCAGCGTGCCCATGTGCAGGGCCACGTCCACGCCTTCGGCGATCGGGTCGACCTTGTCGCTGGTCATGATCATCTCCAGGCGCACTTCCGGGTGCTGGCGGTGGAATTCGCCCAGGATCGGCGCCACCCAGGAGATGCCGGCCGAATAGGGCACGCTGAAGCGCAGCCAGCCGCGCGGGCCAGCCTGCAACTGGCCTACCGCGCTCTCGGCTTCCTCCAGTTCGCGGGCGATGCGCTGGCAATGCTCGTGGTAGACCGCGCCGGCCTCGGTCAGCCCGAGTCGGCGCGTGGTCCGGTGCAGCAGGCGCGCGCCCAGCCGCGCCTCCAGGTCCTGCACCTTGCGGCTGACGGTGGTCTTGGGCAGGCCGAGGGCATTGGCCGCGGCGATGAAGCTGCCTTGCTCGACCACCTTGACGAAGATCAGGGTGTCGTTCAGATCGTGGCTCATGGCGGTTCCTTGGGGTGGAGACGATTGGACCGATAGCGGGACGATTATTCCCCTTAATTCGGACTAATCAAGTGCGGCTTTGGCGCCTAATTTGTCCGCATTCGCCATCACCGACGGTCTTTGCCCATGTCGATGCGCACCCTGTTCCAGTTTTTCGCCTGCCCCGATCGCCAGCCGCGGCGCCGTTCCGCGTCCGTGGCGACGGCGCAATCCCTTTACCCGAAAGCGTTTCGCGAGTTCACGCCGCCGCCGCGGCGGCAGGGCGGCAGCAGCCTGCGCCTGGGCGCGTCCGGCACCGATCGGCTGGGACGCATCGCGATTGTCCCGTCGGCGGGAGGAAAAGTCCCGTGAGCGGGACGTTGGCCCCCGAGGTTCTGGTCCTCGGCGGCAGCGGCACGGTCGGGCAGGGCGTGGTGCAGGCGCTGCTGGAAGCGGGCAGCCCGGTGCTGGCGGTGGCGCGCGACCGCGCCCGTCTGGCCGCCTTGCGCGAACGCCACCGCGACGAACCCGGTCTGGACGTGCTGGCCGGCTCGGTCGCCACCGATGCGGGCGCCGCGGCCCTGGTCGCCGAGGTCGCGCAGCGGCCGCGGCCGCTGGCCGGGGTGGTCGCCGCGCTCGGCAGCCCGCTGCGGCCGGGGCGCCTGCTGGAGCGGCCGCTGGGCGCGCTGCGCAAACGCCTGGATGCCGACCTGCTGCCGCATCTGGCTGCCGCCCGGCATCTGCTGCCGCTGCTGGCGCAGCACGAGCGCGGCGCCCGCTACGTGCTGCTGGGCAGTCCCTGCGCGCTGCGCGCCTGGTCCGGGCATGGCGACAGTTCGGTGGCGGCGGCGGCGATCCGCATGCTCGCCCAGGTGCTGCACGAGGAAGCCAAGCCGCTCGGCGTGCACGTGCATCTGCTGTCGCTGTCCGAGCCGGTGTGCCGCAGCGACGCCGCCATCGACGACTGCCCAGAGTGGTTCACCACCCTCGGCGTCGGCCGCGCCGTGGTCCACCTGCTCGCCGAACCGCAGCGGCCGGACCGTGCGCTGGTCGAGATCGACCGCCGCCACTTCGCCCAGCCGCGCAGCGCCTTGCTCACCCCCTTGCCGTTTTCCTTCTCCACCCACGAGGTCTTTCCATGAATCCGATTCCGATGCCGTCGCGCCTGCTGCCGGGCGCCTTGCGCCCGCTGGCGGTGGCGCTGCTGGTCGCCACGCTGGCCGCCTGCGGCAGCCAGGCCAACGAACAGGGCGCGCCGCCGCCGCCGAGCGTGGGCGTGGCGCCCGCGCTGCAGAAGCAGATCAGCCAGTGGGACGAGTTCAGCGGCCGCGTCGAGGCGGTGGAGCACGTCGACCTGCGCCCGCGCGTGTCCGGGTACATCGACAAGGTCGCCTACGTCGAAGGCCAGGAAGTGAAGAAGGGCCAGGTGCTGTTCACCATCGACGCGCGCAGCTACCGCGCCGAGCTGGCGCGCGCCGAGGCCGACCTGGCGCGTGCGCGCACCCAGGCCAAGCTCAGCGCCAGCGAGGCCGCGCGCGCCAAGACCCTGTCCGAGCAGCAGGCCATCTCCACCGAGAGCTGGGAACAGAAGCGCGCCGCCGCCGAGCAGGCGCAGGCCGACGTGCTGGCCGCGCAGGCGGCGGTGGACACCGCACGCCTGAACCTGGAATGGACCCAGGTGCGCGCGCCGATCGACGGCCGCGCCGGCCGCGCGATGGTCACCGCCGGCAACCTGGTCACCGCCGGCGACAGCGCCAGCGTGCTGACCACGCTGGTGTCGCTGGACAAGGTGCACGTGTACTTCGATGCCGACGAAGGCACCTTCCTGCGCTATGCGCAGATGGCGCGCGACGGCCAGCGCCCGAGCGAACGCGACGGCAGCCTGCCGGTGCAGGTCGGCCTGGTCGGCGAGGACGGCTATCCGCATGCCGGCAAGGTCGATTTCCTCGACAACCAACTGGTGCGCAGCACCGGCACCATCCACGTGCGCGCGCTGCTGGACAACGCCGACCGCCGCTTCACCCCCGGCCTGTTCGCGCGGGTGCGGCTGCTCGGCAGCGGCCGCTTCGACGCGGTGCTGATCGACGACCGCGCGGTGCTCACCGACCAGGACCGCAAGTACGTCTACGTGGTCGACAAGGACGGCAAGGCGCAGCGACGCGACGTGCAGCTCGGCCGCAGCGCCGAGGGCCTGCGTATCGTGCAAAGCGGCTTGTCCGCCGGCGACAAGGTCATCGTCGACGGCGTGCAGAAGGTGTTCATGCCCGGCATGCCGGTGCAGGCCAAGCCGATCGCGCTGCAGACCACGTCCCCGGCCGCACCGAGGCAGGCCGTCGCCCTCGACTGAGTCGCGGGCGCCGACGCAGCACCGGCTGGCCAGTGCCGGCCGTCCCCGCCGGGCCCGCAACGGCCCGGCGCCGCCACCGGCATGCCTGCGTCCGCGCCTGGCCCCCCCGTTTCAACCGTTTCCAGGACCACCACCCATGGACTTTTCCAGATTCTTCATCGACCGGCCGATCTTCGCCGCCGTGCTGTCGATCGTCATCTTCGCCGCGGGCCTGATCGCCATCCCGCTGCTGCCCATCGGCGAATACCCGGACGTGGTGCCGCCTTCGGTGGTGGTACGCACGGTGTATCCGGGCGCCAACCCCAAGGTCATCGCCGAGACCGTCGCCACGCCGCTGGAGGAAGCGATCAACGGCGTCGAGAACATGATGTACATCAAGTCGGTCGCCGGCTCCGACGGCGTGCTGCAGATGACCGTGACCTTCCGCCCGGGCACCGATCCGGACGATGCCGCGGTGAAGGTGCAGAACCGCGTCGCGCAGGCGCAGGCGCGCCTGCCCGAGGACGTGCGCCGGCAGGGCGTGACCACGCAGAAGCAGTCGCCCACCTTCCTGATGGTGGTGCACCTGACCTCGCCCAAGGGCAAGTACGACAGCCTGTACCTGCGCAACTACGCGCGCCTGCACGTCAAGGACGCGCTGGCGCGGATCCAGGGAGTGGGCGATGCGCAGGTGTTCGGCGGCGGCGACTACGCGATGCGCGCCTGGCTGGATCCGGAGCGGGTGGCCGCACGCGGCCTCACCGCCAGCGACGTGGTCGCGGCCATGCGCGAGCAGAACGTGCAGGTGTCCGCCGGCCAGCTCGGCGCCGAGCCGATGCCGCAGAGCAAGTTCCTGACCCTGATCAACGCGCAGGGCCGCCTGCGCACCGAACAGGAGTTCGGCGACATCGTGCTCAAGGTCGGTGCCGACGGCCAGACCGTGCGCCTGTCCGACGTCGCCCGCCTGCAACTGGGCGCCGGCGACTACACCCTGCGTGCGCAGTTGGACGGCAAGAACGCGGTCGGCATCGGCATCTTCCAGGCGCCGGGCGCCAATGCGCTGCAGATCCGCGACCAGGTCATCGCCAAGATGGACGAGCTGACCAAGCAGTTCCCGGACGACGTGAAGTACGAGGCGGTGTACGACACCACCATCTTCGTGCGCGATTCGATCAGCGCGGTGGTGCACACCCTGCTGGAGGCGGTGCTGCTGGTGGTGCTGGTGGTGATCCTGTTCCTGCAGACCTGGCGTGCCTCGATCATTCCGCTGATCGCGGTGCCGGTGTCGGTGGTCGGCACCTTCGCCGCGCTGTACCTGCTGGGCTTCTCGATCAACACGCTGACCCTGTTCGGGCTGGTGCTGGCGATCGGCATCGTGGTCGACGATGCGATCGTGGTGGTGGAGAACGTGGAGCGCAACATCGAGGAGGGACTGAGCCCGCTGGCGGCGGCGCACCAGGCCATGCGCGAGGTGTCCGGGCCGATCATCGCGATCGCGCTGGTGCTGTGCGCGGTGTTCGTGCCGATGGCGTTCCTGTCCGGGGTGACCGGGCAGTTCTACAAGCAGTTCGCGGTGACCATCGCCATCTCCACGGTGATCTCGGCGATCAACTCGCTGACCCTGTCGCCGGCGCTGGCCGCGCGCCTGCTGCAAAGCCACGACGCGCCCAAGGACCGCCTGTCGCGCGGCATGGAGCGGCTGTTCGGCAACTGGCTGTTCCGCCCGTTCAACCGCTTCTTCCACCGCAGTTCCGACCGCTACCAGGGCGCGGTGTCGCGTATCCTCGGCCGCCGCGGCGCGGTGTTCGCGGTGTACGTGGTGCTGCTGCTGGTCACCGGGCTGATGTTCAAGGCGGTGCCGGGCGGCTTCATCCCGACCCAGGACAAGATGTACCTGATCGCCGGTGTGAAGCTGCCGGAAGGTGCCTCGATCGAGCGCACCGACGCGATGCTGCGCAAGGTCGCCACCATCGCCATGCAGACCGACGGCGTGGCCCACGCGATCTCGTTCCCGGGCCTCAACGCGCTGCAGTTCACCAATACGCCCAATACCGGCGTGGTGTTCCTGCCGCTGAAGCCGTTCGCCGAGCGCCACCGCAGCGCGTTGGAGATCAATGCCGAGATCAACCAGCGCATCTCGCAGCTGGGCGAGGGCATGTCGTTCGCCTTCATGCCACCGCCGATCCTCGGCCTGGGCAACGGCAACGGCTACCAGCTGTTCATCGAGGACCGTGCCAACCTGGGCTACGGCGCGCTGCAGAACGCGGTCAGCACGATGCAGGGTGCGGTGGCGCAGACCCCGGGCATGAGCTTCCCGATCGGCACGTATCAGGCCAACGTGCCGCAGCTCGACGCCGAGGTCGATCGGGTCAAGGCCAAGGCCCAGGGCGTGGCCCTGACCGATCTGTTCGATACCTTGCAGACCTACCTGGGCTCGACCTACGTCAACGACTTCAACCAGTTCGGCCGCACCTGGCAGGTGATCGCCCAGGCCGATGCGCCGTTCCGCGAGAGCGTGGAGGACATCGCCCGGTTGCGCACCCGCAATGCCAACGGCGAAATGGTGCCGATCGGCTCGATGGTGACCATCAAGCAGACCTACGGCCCGGATCCGGTGCTGCGCTACAACGGCTATCCGGCCGCCGACCTGGCCGGCGAAGCCGATGCGCGTGCGCTGTCCTCGGCCGAGGCGATGGCCAAGATCACCCAGATCGCCAAGCAGGTGCTGCCCAACGGCATGGAGATCGAGTGGACCGACCTGAGCTACCAGCAGGCCACCCAGGGCAATGCAGCGCTGGTGGTGTTCCCGCTGGCGGTGCTGCTGGCGTTCCTGGTGCTGGCCGCGCTGTACGAGAGCTGGACGCTGCCGCTGGCGGTGATCCTGATCGTGCCGATGACCCTGCTGTCGGCGTTGTTCGGGGTGTGGCTGAGCGGCGGCGACAACAACGTGTTCGTGCAGGTGGGCCTGGTGGTGCTGATGGGCCTGGCGTGCAAGAACGCGATCCTGATCGTCGAGTTCGCCCGCGAGCTGGAGCTGCAGGGCAAGGGCATCGTCGAATCGGCGCTGCAGGCCTGCCGCCTGCGCCTGCGCCCGATCGTGATGACCTCCATCGCCTTCATCGCCGGCACTGTGCCGTTGGTGTTCTCGCATGGCGCCGGCGCGGAAGTGCGCTCTGCCACCGGCATCACCGTGTTCGCCGGCATGCTGGGCGTGACCCTGTTCGGTCTGTTCCTTACCCCCGTGTTCTATGTCGCCCTGCGCAAGCTGGCCGGGCGGCCGCTGGTCTCGCATGCGCCGGCCCACGCCGACGCGCCGGCGCACGGCTGATTTCTTTCCATCCTTCAGGAGTTTCGCAATGAACGCAGCACACAAGATCGCCCTGGTCACCGGCGCCACCCGCGGCATCGGCCTGCACACCGTGCGGCAGCTGGCCGAAGCCGGCGTGCACACCCTGCTGGCCGGGCGCGACGCGACCCGTGCCAGCGCCGCAGCGCTGGAACTGCAGGGCGAGGGCCTGCCGGTGGAGCCGCTGACCCTGGACGTCACCGACGCCGCCAGCATCGCCGCCGCGGTGGAGACCGTGCGCGCACGCCACGGGCGGCTGGACATCCTGGTCAACAACGCCGGCATCCTGCGCGACGACCTGCGCCTGAGCGTGTCGCAGCAGAGCCTGGAGACCTGGCGCGAGACCTTCGACACCAACCTGTTCGGCCTGATCGCGGTCACCCAGGCGTTCCTGCCGCTGCTGCGCGAGGCGCCGGCCGCGCGCATCGTCAACGTCTCCAGCCTGCTCGGCTCGCTGACGCTGCACAGCCAGCCGGGCTCGCCGATCTACGACTTCAAGGTGCCGGCCTACAACGTGTCCAAGAGCGCGGTAAACGCCTGGACCATCCAGCTGGCCTACGAACTGCGCGACACCCCGATCAAGGTCAACACCATCCACCCCGGCTACGTGAAGACCGACATGAACGCGGGCGAGGGCGAACTGGAGGTGGCCGACGGCGCGCGCAGCAGCGTGATGATGGCGCTGCTCGACGCCGATGGCCCGACCGGCAGCTACACCCATGTCGGGCAGGTGCTGCCATGGTGATCCGGCCCGCACTTGGCGCGCTGGCGCTGGCGCTGCTCAGCGCCTGCGCCAGTGTCGGCCCCGACTACCACGCACCGGCGCAGCCGGCGGTGACGCTGCAGGGCGCGGCGTCGCCGGTGTTCGCGACCGATTCGCCGGTCGCGTCCTGGTGGGCGCAGTTCGACGATCCGGTGCTGGAGCAACTGGTGCACGACGGTCTGGTCGCCAACCTCGACCTGCGCATCGCCCTGGCGCGCGTGCACGAGGCGCGCGCGGTCTTCGCCGAGCAGCGCCTGGACCAGGCGCCGCACGTCACCGCCGGCGGCGACTACACCCGCGGCAAGGCCCCGGATGCCGATGCCGGCGGCGCACGCGTGCTCACCGAGAGCTACCGGCTCGGTTTCGATGCCGGTTGGGAGCTGGACCTGTTCGGGCGCCAGCGCCGTGCCAGCGAGGCCGCGCGCGCGAACCTGGAGGCCGAGCAGGCCGGCCTGGCCGACGCCCAGGTCACCGTGGCCGCGGAGATCGCACGCAACTACTTCGCCTTGCGCGGCACGCAGAAGCGCATCGCCCTGGCGCGCACCACGCTGGACAACCTGCGCGACACCCAGCGCCTGACCGAGACGCGCTGGCGGCTGGGCGCGGGCAGCGAGCTGGACGTGCAGAGCAGTCGCGCGCGGCTGAAGGCGATCGAGGCCGACATCCCGCTGCTGGAAGTCGACGCCGCGCAGGCGCGGCACCGGCTGGCGGTGCTGCTGGGCAAGCCGCCTGGCACGCTCGACGCGCTGCTGGCGCCGCAGCCGACCCCGGCCTATGCGCGGGCCTTGCCGCTGGGCGACACCACGCAGTTGCTGCGCCGGCGTCCCGACGTGCGCATCGCCGAACGCCGCCTGGCGGCGGCGACGGCGCGGGTCGGCGTGGCCACCGCCGATCTGTTCCCGCGGATCAGCCTGTCCGGCTTCGTCGGCTTCCTGTCCGGCGATGCAGGCGCCCTGCTGCATGGCCGCAGCAAGGCCTGGTCGCTGACGCCCTCGATCCAGTGGGCGGCGTTCGACCTGGGCAGCGTGCGCGCACGCCTGCGCGCGAGCGAGGCGCAGGCCGACGGCGCGGCCGCCGACTACGAGAAGACCGTGCTCGGCGCGCTGGAGGACACCGAGAACGCCTTGACTGCGTACGCCCACGAGCAGGCGCGGCTGGCGATCGTGGCCGAGCAGACGCAGGCCGCGCAGCGGGCCGAAGCGCTGGCGCAGATCCGCTATCGCGAAGGCTCGGAGGATTTCCTGACCCTGCTCGATGCGCAGCGCACGCAACTGACCGCCGAGGCCGATCTGGCCGATGCCGAGGCGGCGGTGAACATCGGCGTGGTGCGGGTGTACAAGGCGCTCGGCGGCTGGGGCCAGGATGCGGGCACGGACGCCGGCAGCAGGGACGTTGCGACCACCGCGGGGGCGGCGTCTGCGGTGCAGGCGCGCTGAGCGGGCAGGGTACTCAAAGGCCGCGGTGCGGGCCGACTGCACGCACCGCGGCCTTCTCGGCATGTCTTTTCATCTGCTTTTTGTCAGCATCGGGCCGGTGCGGGTTTCCTGTAGGAGCGGCTTCAGCCGCGACGGGCGTTCCAGGTGAAGCCCGTCGCGGCTGAAGCCGCTCCTACGGAGGCTGGTGACGGCTGCCGGATCGGATTGCGCCGCGTCTGCCGCCGGTGCCGGCCGCTCAATCCTGCGCCACGTCCTCGGCGATCACGTAGCGGTCGCGTCCGTTGTTCTTGGCCTGGTACAGCGCGGTGTCGGCGCGCGAGAACCAGTCGTGCCACTGCGCCTCGTCGCAGAGCATGGCCGCGCCCAGCGACACGGTGATCGTGCCGTTGGGACCGTGCAACGCGGTGCGTGCCGCGTCGTGCAGGCGTCTGGCGAAAGCGGACAGTTCGGTCGCCGACTGCAGCCGTGCGACCACCACGAACTCCTCGCCGCCGAAGCGGAACACCTCGTCCGGCGCGCGCACCTGCGCACGCAGCAGTGTGGCCAGCTCGACCAGTACCCGGTCGCCCTCGGCATGGCCGTAGAGGTCGTTGACGTCCTTGAAGTGATCGATGTCGAGCACGATCAACCCATGCCGGCGAGTCGCGCGGCGCGGATCGGCCACCCGTTGCGACAGGCTACGCTCGAGCATGCGTCGGTTCGGCAGCCCGGTCAGCGAGTCGTGCGATGCCAGTTGTTCCAGTTGCACGCGGTCGCCTTCCACCCGCAATGCCAGCATGTAACCCAGCCCGGTGATCAGCAGCGACACCGATACCATCGAGAAGAAATGCTCGGCACCCAGTGTGCTCGGGGTGACCACCAGCAGCACCGCGATCAGGGTGGCGTTGCAGGCCAAGGCGACATTGCGCGTCACCGCAAAGAAGTTGCTCATCATCACCAGGTACAGCCACGGCACCGCGGCATGGCGCAGCGCATGGCAGGCCAGGGCGCTGCCCAACAGCCAGCTCAGCGACAGCAACGGATCCATGCGGCCATCGCCGCGATGCAGCGCCAGCCAGGTCGCCAGCGCGGCCAATCCGGCCAGCGCAGTGCCGGCCAGGGCGGTCCCCGGCGCGCCGATCGCCATCTGGTAGACGGCGAACAGCAGCAGCACCGCCGCCGTGGACGGGCCCAGGACCTTGATGATGCCGAGCCGGAAGTGCCGGCGCAGGGTCAGGCCCGCGCTCACGGAGAAGCGCTCCGGCACGGCGCACGGTCATGGCGGGCGGGTGAAGCGGGGCGGGCGGCGAACATGGCGACGTCAGAATGGCGGAAGAGTGTTGCAATGCCAGAGGCAAGTTCCATGCCTGGATTTCTTTTGTGGTGGGTATCCCGTGCTGACCAGGGAAAGGCGGGAGTGCCCACACCAAGCGCGCCGCAAAGGCGTCACATTGGCGCGGGGAGTGGCGTCGTACCGATGACCCTGCGTCACGTGGCAGGCGGCGTCTGGTCGCGGCGAGCAGGGCAGCGTTGCTGAAGCACGCTCGCCTGGTTCCTTTTCCCCAACGCTCCCCACGTGAGAAGTGGCTTGCAGCGCCGGATGGAGAGTGCGGGCAAAGCCTGGCGCGCGCTGGGCATGCATGTCGCGGTCGCATCGGGGTCGATTGCATCCACGACGGAGCAGGCTGCGGCGCTGGCGTGCCACGCCGGCACCGGGAGCGTTATCAGCGAGGGGGTGCCAGGGGACAGGCTATGCTTCGCTGCCGTCGATGGCCTTCAGCCCTTTCTGGCTCAGCGCAAGATCGCCGTCCTCGCCTTGCGCCGCATAATTTTCGCACACCGCCCAGTTCGCTTCCGCTTCGCTGACCGGTGTGGTGGCGTGGATGTCCTGCAGGATGCGCAGTTGTTCCTGGGTCAATGGCATGGCGAGCGGTCTCGGATCGGAAAGGGCATTCCACCCTACAGGCCGCCGGTGACGGACATGTCGGTGCGTTGCCGGATGTCGCGATTGCCGACGCCGGTACGCGTGATCGTGGCGAGGAAGGAGGGCGCTGCCCGTCTCGTCGCACGGCCACGACGCCGCCGACATCATTCCGCAACGCCTCGAGGACGCCGGCGTAACGCATCACCACGCATCATGCGCCTACCAGCTGTGCGGCCGGGGCGATGCCTGGGGCTG
This sequence comes from Xanthomonas sp. NCPPB 3174, assembly GCF_056725205.1. NCBI lineage: Bacteria > Pseudomonadati > Pseudomonadota > Gammaproteobacteria > Lysobacterales > Lysobacteraceae > Xanthomonas > Xanthomonas sp. NCPPB 3174. Next base: position 2,041,884 of record NZ_CM161517.1, read on the forward strand.
CTTCAAGGATGCAGGCATCCGCGGCTGGACCACCTTCTCCCGCATCGGCAGGCTCACTGGCCTGCCGATGCTGTTTTGTACCAGGGCGTCGAGGACGATGCGCGTTCGTGGCGACCCGCGCGCTGGTCGGCGATAGTGCCGTGGTTCGCGGCCCCGTCCCGGAGGACGCACATCGCCGGCCACACACGCAATGGCGCGCCTGAGCGCGCCATTGCGTCGAGGATACGCCGATGTCGCCAGGCGTCAGGCGACGCCGGCCCCGCCGGTCGCGCCGAACACTTCGCCTGTCAGGTAGCTGCCTTCCTGGCTGGCGAGCAGCACGTACAGCGGCGCGATTTCGACCGGCTGGCCCGGACGCTTGAAGTGCGTCTTCGAGCCGAACTGGGTGACCGCCTCCATCGGTTGGCCGCCGGAGGACTGCAGCGCGGTCCAGAAGGGACCCGGGGCCACCACGTTCGCCCGGATGCCCTTTTCGCTCAGTTGCGCCGCCAATGCCTTGGTGTAGGCGACGATGCCGGCCTTGGTGGTCGCGTAGTCGAGCAGGATCGCCGACGGATCGTACGCCTGGATCGACGCGGTGGTGATCACCGCCGCGCCCGGCGGCAGGTGCGGTACCGCGGCGCGGCAGATCCAGTGCATGGCGTAGAGATTGGTCTTCAGCGTCTTGTCGAAATCCTCGTCGCTCACGTCGCCGATGGCTTCGCGATATTGCTGCCGCCCCGCGTTGATCACCAGGATGTCCAGGCCACCCAGGCCGGCCACCGCTTTATCGACCAATTCCGCGCACCACTGCCGATCGGTGATGTCGCCCGGCAGGCTGATCGCCTTGCGTCCTTCGGCCTCGATGAGGGCGATGACCTCCTGTGCGTCCGAGGTTTCCTCGGCAAGGAAGGAGATGGCCACATCGGCGCCCTCGCGCGCAAACGCGATCGCCGCGGCGCGGCCGATGCCGCTGTCGCCGCCGGTCACCAGTGCCCGGCGGCCCGCCAGCTTGCCCGATCCGCGATAGCTGGTCTCGCCGTGGTCGGGCACCGGGTCCATCTCCGAGGCCTTGCCCGGCACCGGTTGCGGCTGCGGCGGGAACGGCGGCTTGGGGTACTGTTCGCGTGGGTCCTGCATCTTCAGTCGATCGTTCATCGCGTCTTCCTCTTCTTGGCGTGTGGTTGCAGTTTTACCGGGTTGGTTTTCGTGTTCTCGATGCTCGACATCGCCATGATCTGCGCGAGATGGCTCAGTCCTTGCGGAAAGTTGCCAAGGAATCCGCCGGAGTGCGGATCGACCATCTCGCTCAACAGGCCATTGCAGCGATCGAGCGCGTCGTTGAGTTGCGTCAGCCGTTTTTTGGCTTTGGCTTTCTGTCCCAGGCGGGCATAGGCTTCGGCGATCCAGTAGGAGCAGGCGACAAAGCAGCCTTCTTCCTGCGCCATGCCGGAGTAGCGGTAATGGAACGCGCCGGCGCCCAATACGCGGTCGATCGCGTCGAGCGTCGCCAGCAGGCGTTCCTTGCCGTCGAAGCGGAAGCGTGCAGCCAGCGCCACCGACGCATCCAGCTTGTCGCTGCCCGGATACATCACGAACGCCTGTTGCGCATCCGACCAGCAGTGGACTTCGATCCAGTCCTTGATCCTGTCGCGCTCCCGTTCCCAGCGATCGCGACACGTCGTCGGCAGTTGGCCCTGGTCGGCCAGTTCGACGGCCCTGGCCAGCGCCTGCCAGCAGCTGACCTTGGACATGGTGTAGTGCTGCAGTTCGGGCAACTCCCAGATCCCCGAGTCGGCCTTGCGCCAGTGATCTGCGCATTGGTCGGCGAGCCGGGACAGCAGTTCGGCGCTGGAGGCGTCCAGGATGTTGCCGCGGCTCACGAAGCAGTAAGCGGTCTCGAAGATGTCGCCGTAGATGCCGTGCTGGTGCTGCCCACCGGCGATATTGCCCCGCACCACCGGCAATGTGTCGCGGTAGCCGGCGGCCTCCAGTTCGGTGACGTCGGGCACCAGTCCGCCATCCAGGGTGAACACGACTTTCGGGCCATGCCGGCGCAGTTGCCGGATCAGCCAGGTGAACGCGGCCTTCGATTCCGCTTCCAGACCCGCGGCCAGAAATGCCTGGATCGTGTAGCCGGCATCGCGGACCCAGGCGTAGCGATAATCGAAGTTCTTGTCGCCGCCGATGCGTTCGGGCAGCGACGTCGTCGCGGCAGCGGCGATGGCGCCGGAGGGCGAGTAGAGCAGCAACTTGAGCGCAAGCGCGCTGCGCACGAAAAAATCCCGGCCCTCGCGCGGGAAGGTCACGTTCTTCGACCATGCCCGCCATTCCTTGTCGGTCAGATCGATGCGGCTGTCGATCTCCTCGATGGTGGGCGCGACCAGCGGCTCGTCCTCGCCGACGACCAGGGCGATCGTCGCGCGTTGTCCCTTTGCCACGGTGATGTCGCCGCGAACGCCGTGATCCGACCACACGCAGCGTAGCCTGTCGTCGTGGATCATGACGCCAAGCAGGCGGTCGACATGGAACACGGTGTGCGGGCCGATCGCCGCGCAGTAGGGGCTGGCGTTCTGCGCGCGCAGGCTGAATTTAAGCTCCAGCCGGAAGCGCACTTTCCCGCGCTGGCATTCGATGCGGCGTGCAAGCTCGCACCAGGGCAGGCGCCCCGCGTGCCCGCTGTTGAGCGACTCGGTCAGCGTCGCCTGGCCGGAGGTAGTGGTGAATGTGGTGACCAGGACGTTGCTGTCCTTGCGATAGTGCCGCTCGGTGCGGAAAGGCGCGTCCGGCGCAAGCACGAAGTAGCCGCCTTGGTCGGCATCCAGGAGCCGGTCGAACAGTGGCGGGCTGTCCATGTTGGGCGCGCACCACCAATCGATCGATCCGTCCTTCCCGGTCAGGGCGACCGAGCGTCCTTCGCCAAGCGCGCCGTACTGCTCGATCGCCAGTACGCCCTCGCTGCGGTCGACGCTGGAGGTCGCGCGGCGTCGCCGGGCTGTTGTGGTCACGTGCTCAGGCTCCACGCCAGCACGCGTCCAGGCCGCGCCGGGTCGCCGTCGATTCCTGCATGACGTGTCGAGGAAGCATGGGGGCAGGTGCGAAGGGGAGGGCAGCCCGACGGTAGTGGTCCTTCTGCCGAGGCTCGGTGAAGACGGCATGCGCCTGCGCCGGCCTCCACGTGACGTGGACGAAGGCTGGTCCATCGTGCGTCACCGTCATCGAGGTGCGCCATGGGAACACCGGTCCTGTATTTCCTGCACGCCCTCGGCTCGAGCGGGCGCGAGTGGTCTTCGGTGATCGATCTCCTGGGTGCGCGCTTCGACTGCATCGCACTGGATATTCCCGGTTTCGGTGATGCGCCGGCATTGGACCGCCCGGATGTCACGGCGCTGGTCGATTGGTTCGCAGGCGAGGTCGCGCGCGACAGTCCGGATTGCTGGTATGTGGTGGGCCACAGCATGGGCGGAAAGATCGCCACGCTGACCGCCGCGCGCGCCCGCGACGGCGTGGCCGGGCTCGCCGGCTTGGCCGGGGTCGTGCTTGTGGCGGCATCGCCGCCCGCGCCCGAGCCGATGGATGAATCCCGGCGGCAGACCATGTTGTCCTGGTTCGACGGTGCCGTCCCCACGCGGCAGCAGGCCGAGCAGTTCATCGACGACAACTGCGCTGCGCCGTTGCCGACGCCGCCGCGCGACGGTGCCGTCGACGATGTCCTGCGCAGCAGTGCGCGCGCATGGAGCGCCTGGCTCACCCACGGCAGCCGCGAGGACTGCGCGGCGCAGGCCGGCTGCATCGAGGTGCCTGCGCTCGTGGTCGCGGGCAGCGAGGACGGCGATCTCGACGAGACGGCGCAGCGGCGCTGGAACCTGCCGCATTACCGCGATGCGCATCTCACCGTGATGGCGCAGGCGGCGCACCTGATTCCCTATGAGCGACCGCAGGCGCTCGCGGTGTTGATCGCCGCGCATGTCGATGGCACCGCGGCACGCCGGCTGCCCGACGACTTCGTGGCCTTGCTCAACGCCGAGCGTGTCGCCCCGACGATGCGCAAGACGCTGCTGCATCGCCATGCCGGGCCGTCGCGTGCGGCCAAAGGGATCTTGAGCGAGCCCCAGTCCGGCGCGCTGGCCGCGGTGATCGAGCGCGTCCTGGATGGTGCGGGCGACGCCGGCGATATCGCACGCCGCATCGACGTCGATCTCGCCAATGGGGTGGGGGACGGGTGGCGGTTCGCCGACCTGCCGCCCGACCGTCTCGCCTGGCCGATGGGGCTGGATGCGCTGGACGCCTTGTCCGGCGGCTTCGCCGCCTTGCCCGCCCAGGATCGGGACCGCTGGCTGCACGCCATCTCCGTGCACGGGGCAGGCGACTGTCGCGCGTGCGGATGGAGCGCGGCGCAACTCGCCGATTGGTTCGAAGACGTGCGCGCCGAGACGGTTCGGGTCTGGACGAGCCTTCCCGCCACCATGGCGGCCTTGGGTTACGACGGGTTCGCCGTGGGCGGATTGGGCGCGGGCAGTCCCGGTTATCAGGAGACCGCCGCCGGTCGGCGCGAGACCTGGCAGCTATCGCCCAAGGCGCATCCATGACTGCCGCATCGGCCGCCGCGGTGGACGCGGTCGTGGTCGGTAGCGGTGCAGGCGGCGGTCCGTTGGCCGCGCGGCTGGCACAGGCCGGCGTCTCGGTGGCGGTGCTGGAAGCCGGCGCCACGTTCGGCCCGGACGCGCATTGCGCGGACGAACTGGCGACGGACATCTACTGGATGGAAGAACGCCTCAGCGGCGGGCGGACGCCGACCGCGTTCGGCCCGAACAACTCCGGTACGGGGCTCGGCGGATCGACGCTGCACTGGGGCGCGTTCTGCCCGCGCCCGGACCCGCGCGATCTGCAACTGCGAACCCAGACCGGCCAGGGCGAAGACTGGCCGATCCCGCACCCGGAACTGCTGTCCTATCTCCAGCGCGTCGAACGTTTCATCGGCGTGTCCGGGCCGGCGGTCTACCCCTGGGACGGCGAGCGCTGCTATGCGTTCCCGCCGGCCCAGCGCAACGCGCCCGCCGAGGCGATGGAGCGCGGCTGCCGTGCCCTCGGCATCACCGCCGCCGATGCGCCGGCGGCGCTGGTCACCCGCACGCACGAGCAGCCGCATTGGGGCACGCGCGTGGCCTGCAACAACTGCGGTGCCTGTCATCAGGGCTGCAGCAACGGCGCCAAGGTCAGCGTGGACACGACCTGGCTGCCGTTGGCGCGCGCACACGGTGCGGACCTGCGCAGCGATTGCCGGGTTGTCGGCATCGAGCGCAACGGCCTGGGCGCGGTCACCGGCGTGGTCTACCGGCAGGGCGAGCGCGAGTTGCGTCAGCGTTGCGCGGCCTTGTTCCTGTGTGCCGGTGGGGTGGAAACGCCGCGCCTGCTACTGAACCTGGGACTGGCCAACTCCAGTGGACAGGTCGGGCGCAATTTCATGGCGCACGTCGCGACCCAGGTCTGGGGCACGTTCGATATGGACATGCGGATGAACCGCGGCTACCCGTCGTCGCTGATGAGCGAAGACATGCTGCGCCCCGCGCACGCCGGGTTTGCCGGCGGCTATCTGATCCAGAGCCTGGGCGTGCAGCCGGTGACGCTCGCCAACACCCTGGCGCGCGGCGCCGGACGCTGGGGCGCCGCGCTGGTGCGGACCATGACGCGCTACAACCGCCTGGCCGGTATCGGCATCAATGGCGAATGCCTGCCGCAGGACGCCAATCGCCTGACGCTGGCCGACGAGCGCGATGCCTTCGGTCTGCGCAAGGCGCGGGTCGACTTCAGCTACGGCCCAAACGAACAGGCGATCGATGCCCACGCCAGACGCACGCTGCAGGCGATCTGGGAGGCGGCCGGCGCCGAGGACATCTTCGCTGCCGCGCGCTCGGCGCACACGCTCGGCACCTGCCGCATGGGCCGCGATCCCGCGCAGGCCGTGGTCGATGCGGACGGTCGTTCGTTCGACATCGACAATCTCTACGTCTGCGACAACTCCGTCTTTCCCAGCGCATTGGCGGCCAATCCGGCCCTGACGCAGATGGCACTCGGCCTGCGCACGGCCGAGCGGTTTCTCGCCCACTAGGCGGTTGCTTCCCCTTCACCTAACGAGGAAAACGACATGGACCTTGGAATCAACCAGCGGATTGCCCTGATCAGTGGCGCCGACTCGGGCATGGGCAAGGAAACCGCCCGCCAACTGCTGCAGGCCGGCGTGCGTGTGGCGATCACCGACCGTGCGGACGGCACGCTCGATCAGGCGCTGTCCGAGCTGTCGGGCCTGGGCGAGGTCATCGCCGTGGCAGGCGACGTGACGCGTGCGCAGGATGTGGCGAACATCTGGGCGCAGGTCCGGGCGCAGTTGGGCGATCCGGATATCTACGTCAACGCGGCCGGTGTCACTGGCGCGACCGGCGACTTCCTCGACGTGAGCGATGCGGGATGGCTGGAAACGCTGGACATCAACCTGATGGGCGCGGTGCGGATGTGCCGCGAAGCGATTCCCGCGATGCGTCGAAACGGCTGGGGGCGGATCGTCCTGTTCGCATCCGAGGACGCCGTGCAGCCCTACGTGGACGAACTGGCCTACTGCGCGTCGAAGGCGGGCATCCTGAGCCTGGCCAAGGGCCTGTCCAAGGCCTACGGCGGTGACAACGTGCTGGTCAACACGGTGTCGCCCGCGTTCATCCATACCCCGATGACCGACGCGATGATGCACAAACGCGCCAAGGAGAAGGGCATCACCTTCGATGAAGCGGTGTCGTCGTTCCTGGACGAGGAGCGTCCCGGCATGGTGCTCAAGCGCCGTGGTCGACCGGAAGAGGTGGCGGCGGCGGTCGCGTTTCTGTGCTCCGAGCGCGCCAGCTTCATCAATGGCGCCGGGATCCGGGTCGATTCGGGATCGGTGCAGACCATCGCGGGGTGAGTCGTACGAGGCACACCGCGTGATTGCTGCTGTCGACGCGGCTAACGCGACAGCAGTTTGGCCTTCTGCGCCTGGAACTCGGCATCGGTGAGCAGGCCTTTCTTCCGTAGGTCGTCGAGCTTCAGCAGTTCGGCGTATAGATCGGACTGCGCGCCGAGTGCGCGCGGCGCATCGCCGGTTGCGGCCGGCGATGCCGCGCTCGCGCTCACCTCGATCTGCATGTCGGCTTGCGGCTGTAACCCGACGGTCTCAACGGAACCTTGCGGAACTAGACGGAACTGATACTCGACGTACGGCCACTGGCCTGGTCCACCTGCGTCCACCGCTTCCACTGCCACTGGTACGCTTGCATGTTCTTGGCGGAGGCGAACGCGTTGGCGGCCAGAAGCGCCTTGCGCTTGGTCGTCGCAGCGCTGGCGAAGATGCCGGCGTGGTTCTTGACCGTCACCATCCACACGCCGGGTGATACCTGCACAAACTCTGGCTCACCGGCCTGCGCGGTGCCGACCAGCGCCATCCATAGCATGGACACGAAAAGAATGCGTTTCATGGGCCTTCCTCAGCGAGTGATCGCGGCGCCTGGTAAGGCTGCTGGGCCGTTCCCGCTCATCATGGCATGCGACCGCGTGATCGACCGAGTCAAGGTTGGCGGACGGGCGCTTTGCATAGGGGCCGTCCCGCGTGTCGCCGGCCAGCATCAGGCACAAAAAAAGCCGGAAATCTCGATGCAATCGGGATTCCAGCTTTGTTTGCACGTCCATGGACGTTTGGATGGTGGAGGTGGGCTCTACCGTAAAAATACTGTAAGGCTTTGATTTGAAAAGGTAGCGGCAGATGGTTCGGGTGTCGATACCCCCAGCGCTACCCCCGGATCATGCGGCCTTGTCGCGCTGCTCAATCCGCGCGGCCATCCATTCCTCTACCTCCGATTCTACCCATGCCGACAGGGAGCCTCCCAGCGGTACCGGCTTGGGGAAGGTGCCGGCTCGAATTCGATCGTACAGGGTGGACTTGGACAGGCCCGTGCGCCGCTTCACGTCCGGCAAACGGAGGAAACGACGCGGCTCCGGCGGGGTGCGGTCTTGTTCAGCCATTTTGGTTCTCCAGCAGGTACTGCGGGTCGATGTTCCAGCCGGCCTCGCGTGCGCCCAGCAGGCGCAGCTCGGCGGCGTCGTGCTCGTCAAGGCGTAGGAATGCTGCAGCGGCGTCGATGTGTGCGGGCGAAAAGGCCCGGCTGTCGCAGAACATGTCGTAGACCGTCTGCGGCTTGCACTGCCACGGCCCGGCCAGGTCCTGCATGCGGTGGCCTTCCTCGCGCAGATGCTGGCGCAGGATCTGCCGCACCGTGGCCTTTCCGCGCGGAACGCGGATCGGGCGTCCACGTACTGCCATCCCGTTGTTGCGGGCCTGGCGGGGAAGGGCGTGCTGGCGCTCAGCCATGGCTGCCGCCCTCCGGCGCAGTCTGCGCCTCTTGCGGCAGGAGCTTCTGGTGCTGGACATGCTCGATCACGGTCTGGCCGCTGGGCAGCAGGATGTGCGACAGGAACGCGGCCTCGAACGTCAGCATGCCAATCTCGATGGCCGTGACCTGGCCTTTCACCCAGTCACGCAGGATCGAATAGACAGCGACGCCGCCGATCCGCAACGCCTTGGCTTCGTGGTCGGCACGTGTCGCGCGGACGCGCGGGCCATAGGGGTGCGCCTTGAGCCAGGCGGCGGCATAGCCGCTGGCGCTGGCCTTGAGCTGGACCTGCCGTCCGCGGTGCTCGAACTGGATGAACAGTTCGCCAGTCTCGTAGTCCTCGCCAGTGGCGAAGCGCTGGCAGCCGAAGGCGCGCAGCATCTTCTGGATCTCGTTGATCGCGTTGTTGCCGCTGGTGGCGTTCTCGTAGGGAAGGGCCATCACGGCACCTCCGGTGCCGGCGCGGCGGAGATAGCGGCGTCCCACGCCTGACGCGCCTCGTCCAGAGACCTGCGCTCGTCGTCGGTAAGGTGCTCGCGTTGCGCGAGGTTGTAGGCGCAGTTCGAGAGCATCGCGCCGGCGCGCCGCACTTCGGCCAACGCCCGCGCATGCTCTACCTGCAGCTCGATCCATCCGGCGACCAGGGCGTCGTAGACGCGATTCGGAATCCCAGCGTACTCGCCGGCATTGCACGCTGCGGCCATGGCGCGCTGCAGGGCTTCGGGGGTCAGGGTCTTGGTCGTGCTCATGGTGCAATGTCCTTCGGCGCTGTGCGCCAGCGGTTGATGAGGCGCCGCCACCAGGTCGAGCGCAGCCGCTCGTTCTCGGCGCGGAGCCGGATATTCTCTTCGGTGATGCTGGCCAGGTGCTGACGCAGCACGTCCTTGGTCGGCTGCTTGAGCCGGCGCGGCGGGCGCGGGAAAAGCTGGCCCGTCATGCGGCTTCCTTCATCAGTGCGCGCACCAGCGCCTTGGCAGTCCGGTTCGGCACCGCGTTCCCGATCTGCTTGGTGATCTGGGTGGCGTTGCCAGCGAAGTCGTACACCTCGCCCTCGTCGTCGAAGCTCGTGGCCCTGGCCAGCTCGCGCCAGTGCAGCATCCGGTAGTTCACGTCGATCCGCACCTCGTCGGCGACCTCGCCCGCCGGCGTGGCCAGGCCAAGCTCGCCTCGGTTCGCACCGGTGATGGTGGGCAGTGGGTCGTCCATTCCGTGCGTGCGCGTGTCGCCGTGGTGCGTGACCGGCAGGGCGAAGGGCTGAGCGATCGACACCTCGTTCGACGTGGTCAGCGCAGGCAGCGGGCTGTCGACGTCGATCACGCGGCTCGCTGGGTCGCGGCCGTCGCTGTCGCCATGCCCGGCGCGCATCAGCACCGGCTCGGCCAGGCCGAAGCGCGCCTTCGTCGACACGGTCGGCACCGGCTTGTCCACCGACGTCGACGTCTGGCCAGATCCGCGGCCGTAGTACGGCGCCACCAGCGGCAACGCGACGCCCTGGTCGCCGCCCTTCGCGGTCGTGACCGTGCGAATGGGCTCGTCGGCCGACCGCGGCACGCCGGCGCTGCTGCTGTTCGACACCGGCACGATCAGCGGATCTGCCAGGAAGCCGCCGCCAGCGGTGCAGATGGTCGGCAGGGGCTCGTCGATCGGGCGCGAGGTGCGGCCGCCATCGCTGTTCGTCCGCATCACGATCAGCGGCTCGACCAGCTGCGGTCGTGCGCAGCCTGGGCGCGCGCCGCCGGCGCCGCCGGTGGTGATAGTCGGCAGCGGCTCGTCTAGATCCCGCGCAGCGCCGCCGCTGGCGGTGGCCAGCACCAGGCCCAGGCCTTCGGGCTGCACCAGGCCAAGCTCGATCGCCTCGGCCCGGCTGAAGATCAACCGCGGCGTCATGCCGTCGAGCAGCGCCTGCAGTGCGTCGACGTAGGGCTGGGGCCAGCGGTATTTCACGGCGCCCGCTAGGATGCGGCGGATCGTGTTGGGCTTCAGCGGCTTCGGCCGGGTGAAGATGCTGGTGCCGGTCATCGTCCAGTCGATCACCTCGCGCGCGCCGCGCCACTTCTGGCGTATGCCCAGCAGGTCGACGGTGCCAGATCGGGCATGCGTTGGTTCGGGCCATTCCAGCGGGCCGCGATCACTGCGGCCGATCAGGAAGAGCCTGCGGCGTGTGGTCGGGTCGCCGTAGTCCGCGCAGCACAGCACCCGGTAGTCGACCCGAAAGCCGACGGCCTGCAGGGCCGCGATCCACGCCTGGAAATATTCCCCGCGCCTGGACTTGATCGGCCGGCCGGTGACCAGGCTGCACGGACCCCAATCGACGAACTCGGGCACGTTCTCGATCAGGATGCGGCTGACGCGGAGCTCTGTGCACCAGCGCACGACGTGCCAAGGGTCCATCCGCTGCTGATCGTGCACCGGCCTGCCGCCGCGTGCGCGGGAGTGGAACACGCACGACGGCGCCGCCATCAGCAGGTCGAGCCTGCCCTCGGGGACGTGGTCGAGCGGCAGCGCCGTCTCGAGGTTCGCGCAGGTGATGCGGTCAGCGTGCTCGCGGTGGTTGCGCCTGTTCGTTTCGATGGCGATGGGCCAATGGTTCGCGCCGACCAGGCTCATGGCCAGATCGAGTTCACGCATGGCGCGCTGGGCACCGTTGGACAGGCCACCGGCTCCGCAGAATAGATCGGCCACCAGCTTGGTGCGCTGGCGCGCGCCGCGGTTCGGTTGGATCTGCGGGATATGGGAGCCGTCAGCCACGGCGCACGTCCCGCTGCGCATCGTCGCGCAACTGCTGCAGCGCCGGCAGCACATTGAGGCGGACCAGCTCGTCGCCGGCGGCGGCCTCGCGTGCGCGCTCGACGGCCCATTGCAACGCGGCCAGTCGGTCGTTCTGGTGGATGCTGGTCATGGCAGAATCGCTCAAAAGGAAAAGGGGGTTCGAATGGAATGGATGTATGGGGTGTTTCAGTGCGCGCCTTTGAGCAAGACGTGCGTGTTGGAATGGAATTCGGTAGCGGCCATCGGGGGATGGGCGTCTGCGGTTGCCACCTTGCTTGCCGTCGTGCTCCCGTATCGGCGCGAAGTCAGACGCGGACGCTATCGGTCGTATGTCGCGATGCGGGCTTTCCGGGATAGTCTCCAGCGCCTTTCGCAACGGCTCGACGGCGCTTCGAGCATTAGAGGCACCTTGATTGACGGCGACTTCCACCCGAGCGGGGTTGAAGTCGAGGCGCTTCTGGGAATGCCGGTAGAGATTCCTCTTTTTGACCTTGATCCCGAACTTGATGACGTGCTCAACGCCATTTCTGTGCTGAGGCGTCGCATTGGCGCATGGGAGCAGATAGTTGAGTTTCTGAAACTCGGGCCTAATGAGAACCCGCTGGCGCCGCGCGGTGGATTTTCCCAGAGGCTCAAGAACCTTGCGCCGATGCTCGACGAGTTGACCACAGAGATTCATGAAGCCATCGAAGCTGCTGAAACAGCGATCGACAGCACGAAGTTTGGTCCGCGCAGGCGGTAGCTGAGCGTGGCCGTGCAAGCTGTGCTGGCCGTTGCTCACGCTGCGCTCCGCTGCCCGAACATGGTGGCCAGGTCGATCTCGTCGACCTTGTCGCGCAGCTTGTGGCGCCCGCGGCGGAGGTCGTTGGCGATGTCCCGGCGTGCGGCGGCGACGTGGAAGGTGTGCATCGAGCAGTGCAGCGCGCCGCTCAGGTCGCGACGGAACAGGCGATAGGTGACGGTCTGCTCGCTGGGCAGCACGCGGCCCCAGCTAAAGCCGCCATTGCGCGGCGGAGCGCGGCGGGTGAAGGGGCGGATCATCCTTCGACACCCTCATAGCCGCCCCACGGATCAGGGCGAGAACCGATTCCCCACGTTTCCCGCACCCACAGCCGGTCGCCGGGCTGGCCGTAGGGGCAGAGGCGCCAGTGCCCTGCAGCCATCCCGCGACCAGTCAGCGAGGGGCCGTTGGGCAACCAGCGCCCCGAGCCGCCGGCATCTGGAACAATCTCGGTGATTGGCCAGCTCGGGAGATCCTTCACCAAGCGCCGCGTCTGCGTCTTCTTCCCGACCAGGATGGCGCGCACCATCGCGCCGTTGAACAGGATCGGTCGTTCTTTCACGCTGCATTCCTCAGTGGTGTTCCGCGCTCGACCCAGCCATGCCAGATCGAGACGGTGTTGTTCAGCCGGACCTGCACCGGGTCCACGCGGACCGGCGCCAGCGGCGCGCGGGTGCGCTGCACGTCGTTGTCGCAGAGCCGGCATGCGCCGCGCCGCTTGCCGCCTGCCCAGTTGAACTGGCTTTCTGCCAGACGGCGCTCGCAGTGGGTGCAGGTCCGGAGCATCACGCGGCCGCCTTGGTGATGGCCTGCGCCAGCCGGCGCTGCATGGCATCGACCATCGCCGGCAGGCGCGTAGCGTCGTACAGCTTTGCCGCGCGCTCGGTGCCGACCGGCTGGAAGCCCAGCTCGGCCAGGCCGTCGGCGCTGATCGATAGCGGCGCGATGAGCGCATTGATCTCGCCCAGGCGCAGCTTGCGTGACGGCGAGCTGGCCGCCGGCGGTGCGGCGGGTGCGGAGAAGGCGAGAGCGGGTGACTGCATGGGCGCAGGGGCTGCCACGGTCTGCGGCTGGGCCGGCGGCGCGGGCTGTCCCTGCTCGGCGCGCAGCGCACGCTCGCGTGCTTCCTCCGCCTCGCGGTCCGCCCTCTCCTGGGCCAGCCGCGCGGCCTCGGCCTCCTGCAGCTGGCGCTGAGCGCGCGCCTCCTCCTCGGCGCGGATCTTCTCGCGCTCGGCCTCGCGCCGGGCCTGCTCGCGCTGCTGGTGCTCGGCGATGCGGGCGGTGACCAGGTTGCGCAGATCTTCCGGCGTCTTCGCCGCGCACAGCTGCACGCGGTCGGGGAAGAGCGCCGCGTAGTCGCCCATCTCCATCTCGAGCACGTGCACACACGCGCGGACGCGGTCTGCCTGCTGGCTTGCGGTGATCTTGGCATTGGCCGCGGCGGTGCCGACGGCGTCGTGCATGCTGGCCAGCGACTTCTTACCCTTGATCGCCCCGCCCATGTCCATCACCAGCGACTGCGGCGGTTGGATGCGGTGCTGGCCCAGGGTGGCGTTGATCGCGTCGTAGTGGTCGCGCACGGCGCGCACGCCGGCTTCCACGATCTGCTGGCGCCGATTGTCCTTCTCCGCCTTGACGGCCTTCTCCAGCGCCAGACGCGCGGCGCGGATCGCCTCGCTGATCGAGCCAGCGGTGCGCAGCAGCTTGTCCACGTCCACCATCTCGCCCAGCGCGGCATCCTGCGCGGCCTTGATGCGGGATTCCGCCTCCGAGCACGCCTTCACCGCGGCGTCGGCATCGGCGAAGTCCTGATCGGTCTGCAGGTCCGCTGGCTTCGGCAGCTGCGCCAGGAACGCGTCGGCGTTGGCCTTGAACGCTTCCAGGTTGGAGGCCAGCACGCGCCCCTCCACGCGGATCGACAGTGCGCCGAAGCCGGCGACCGGCGACGGGACCACCGCGGCCTTGGCCGGCTCCAACTCGTACGCGGCGACGTCGGCCTCGAACTGCTCCCAGCCGGCGATCAGGCGCGCGCGCAGCTCCGGGTTCGGCGTGTACCAGCAGTGCCGTTCCTCGACCAGCTCGTCGCCGCTCCACTTCGACGCCATGAACAGCACGCGCTCGGCGCCGGACACCATGCACTGGTGCTCCATCTGCACCTGGTAGTGCAGGGGCAGGTCGGTGCCGGTGCAGCCTTCGCGCATCGCCGCGCGCAGCGTGTCGTTGAGCGCCTTGTGCTCGAACGCCTCGTCCTCCAGCAGCTTCAGGCCGTCGAAGCTGGCGGAGTACTTGCCCTCCACGCCGACGCACGGGTACAGCTCGTCGCCGATGATCTTCTCGGCCAGCGGCCGCGCCAGGTCTTCGGCCCGGTGGCCCTCGGCGAAGCGCTGCAGCGTCGCGGCGTCGTGCTCTTCGCCGATGCCAGTCGCAAACTCGCGCACCAGCTGCGCGCGCGTCTTGTACGGGCTGCAGCCGAGCATCGCCGGCGCGTCGCTGGCGTTGAGGTGGCTGGCGCGGTGGGCATGCCATTCCGGCGTGCCCTGGATCAAACTGACGGTGCGCATGATCAGCCCTCCACCGCGGCGTCGCTGGCGCCGCTAGCCGGGCCGGCTTCATCGCCCTGGCGCTCGCTCTCGTCGCTGTCCTTCGGGGGATTGCGAATCTCCTTCAGCTGCTCGGCCGTGAAGCGCACCTTCGTCTGCAGCGTGGCGATCAGGTCGTCGGCCGTCTTCTTGCCGCTGGCGATGATGTCCCACCACTTCGGCAGGTTCGCCGCGAAGTCGGCTTCCGAGTACAACGGCAGCTGCTTCTCGGTCTGGCCTTCGCCCGCGCCGTGGCCGGCGGCAGCCGCGGCAGCGCCGGCCTGCGGGATGTCCATGAGCTCTTCGGCGATCGGCATGCCCTTCAGCACGTCGGGGAAGACGTCGCGCAGCGCGAAGGCACGAGCGCGCATCTGCCGCATGCGCTTCGGGTACTGCGTCCACGGTCCCTGCTTGCCAGACAGCCCGGCAGCCTTGGCGTCGTCGACGCTGAAGGTCCGGACCTCTTCGCCCTCGCCGCGGCGCTTCACGCGGCACGTCGCAGTCTTTCCGTCGTCGGTCTCGGTGATGTACTCGCACAGCGGCGAACTGCGAACCAGCGCAATGACGGCGTCGCCCCACAGCCCGGCGCGACCGTTGATCACCGCGATGTTCTGCAGCGCCTGCAGTGGCTTCAGGCCCAGCTCGGCGCCCCACTGGATGGCGATCAGGCAGTTCGCCGGCTTGCCCTTGAAGTCCTTGGGCACCAGGTCGCTCTCGGCAAGGTAGTCGCAGAAGGTCAGAGCCTGGTCGAACGTCTGCGGGCTGAGGTCGAACTGCTGGCGCGGCTGCG
Organism: Xanthomonas sp. NCPPB 3174; assembly: GCF_056725205.1. NCBI lineage: Bacteria > Pseudomonadati > Pseudomonadota > Gammaproteobacteria > Lysobacterales > Lysobacteraceae > Xanthomonas > Xanthomonas sp. NCPPB 3174. The sequence goes on from NZ_CM161517.1 coordinate 2,057,193, forward strand.
CGGTGAGCGCGGCCTGCTGGTTCTGCGGGATCACGGTTACGTTGCTCACTGCGGTCTCCGGCCGGCTGCGCCGGCGTCATGGGAATGGGTGCCGGCACAGGGCGCCGCCGGCTGGCGTTGGGATAGGTGCCGGTTACGTCTCCGGCGCGGGGCTCTCACCGCCGTGTTGCCCAGTTCGGGGATGGCCATGGCCTTTCCCTCTGCTGTCCTCTGCTTTGCTTTCACGCCCAACTGTCTTGCCAGAGGCTTCCAGGCGGCCGGTCTTTCCCGACTGCATAGGCTTGTGGCCTTCCGCTCCTTCTTGCGCACGTATCGGCGGTGCGGGCGGTTCCCTTCCTGCCTTTAACGTCTGCCGTTGCTTTCCTGGCAATGCGCGGTGCGTTCGCGTCCGTGGACTACCTGCCACGGCTCAGGTATCGCTCAGGCTGCCTGCTGCTCCTCGGCGACCTTGGTGTACGGGTACTGCTGCGGGAACGGCTTGATGAACTGGGCGAAGTGCTTGCCCAGCGACTCGGCCGCCTTGAACGCCGCGAAGTCGGCGGCGGTGAAGTTGGCGTAGTGATACAGCGACCCCGGGCCGCGGTTCGCGCCGTAGCCCTTCGTGAAGCGGATAGCCAGCGTGTTCGTCTCGGGGTCGTGGCCGATGGAATGGATCTGGCTGGACTCGACGTCCACCAGCTCGATGCGCGCGGCAGAGGGGGCGCTCATGGTCACGCGGCCTTGCGCTGGAACTCGCCCAGCGAAGCGGTGCGCTGCTCGCCGCCGACGGTGTAGTGCACGGTGTGGCCGCGGCCCTGCGCCTTCAGCGCGGTGACCTTGGCCTTCTCCTCGCCTACGACGGCGCGGCCGCGGCGGGTCTTCAGCGTGTACGTCTTGCCCTTCTCGATTTGCATGGTGCGATCCTCTGGTGGTGGTGCCGGGGAAGCGCCCGGCGCGCGTGGAAGTTGCGGCGCCGACGCGGCGCGCGCGGTCAGGCCGCTTTCTTGCCGGCTTCGATGAGGCTCGCGGCTTCCGCCTCGGCGTCGGCGGCGTCCTGGGCGTCGAGCGTGTCGCCCTCGCTGAGGTCCGGCTCCTGCGCCGCGCGCTTCGGCGGCGTCAGCGTCAGCAGCACGTCCTCGCGGATGAAGGCGGCCGACAACTCGCTGATCTCGTCGGCGTCGACCTCGGCGGACGCGGTGAACGACATCGCGACGCTGCCGCCTTCCTTCGGCTCGATCACGAAGCGCTTCAGCTTCACGTCGACCAGCACCACCGGATCGCCGGCTTCCAGCATGCCGGCCAGCTCCAGCTCGTACCCGGTCAGCTCGTGGTTGAGCTTCAGCGGCTCCAGCGCCGGGTGCTTCACCTGGGTCAGCGCGGCGTGGCCGATCTGGGGCAGCTCCTGCTGCTCGCCGCTGCCCGGCTTGCGGAAGAGGTCCGCGCGCAGCGTCGGGTCGAACGAGTCCAGCGCCTCGTTGCTGACGCTCAGGACGAACTTGATGTCTGCGGCGAGCTGGCGCTCCTCGCCGTGCCGCTGGATGCGCTGGTTGACGTTGGCGATGGACGCCTCGTGCTTGTCGAGTTGGAACATGGGAACCTCATCGGTAGTGCCGGCCGCGCCGGCGGGGATCAGCGGACGCCGCGGCGCGGCTGTTCGGGGAACTCGGCCGTTGCCGGCGGATTGGGGCGAAGGAACGCGGTGCCGCGGCGCTGCCGACGCGCAGCGCGCCATGCGCTTCGGGTGGCGATCAGCGCCAGCACCAGCAGCGCGGCGACGAACGGCACGAGCGTCCAGGCCTCGACGACGAAGCAGCGGCGGAGCATGTCGCCGAAGAAGCCGACGGCGATGCCGCAGATCAGGAGGCGGAGGAGGGCGCCGGCGCGCATCAGCGCACCGCCATCACGAGCAGGGCGAACAGCACGCCGGCGCAGAACGAGCACGCGCCGATCAGGAACAGGCCTTCCGCTTCCTCGCGGATCGGCGGGATGTCTTCGAAGTGATCCATGGTCAGGCGGCCTCCGGGCCGTGGTCGTCGTCGTTGGTCTGCATGCGGGCACGCCGCGCGCGCTCCGCAAGTTCGTTGCGGACCGCCTGGCTGCAGCCGCTGCGCAGGAAGTCGCGTTCCGCCTGGCGCCGGTTCCAGCCGGCCTGCTCGGCGGTGTCCCCGACGCTCCGGTACCTGTACTGGTCGTGGTCGGACTGGATCGGGAACAGCACGACATGGCCGCTCATTGCGCACCGCCATTGGCGAGCTGCGCCTGGATGACGATGATCTCGCCCACGCAGCGCGCCAGGACCGCACGCAGAATTGCCGGATCGGCCGGTGGGTTGTCGCCGCTCAGCGCCTGATAGATATCTTCGAGCGGCCCGTAGCAGTAGTCGGCCATGTTCATGCCGCGGCCCTCCACGGCTGGGCCGGCGCGGTGCGCGGCGCGACTTCGTAGACCGTCCGCAGGTGCTGCACAGCCTCAAGCCGCGTGCAGCCCACGTCCTCCATCCGACCGGCGATCGACGAAGCCAGGTAGTCGGCCTGAACCCGGCGCAGGATCTCGGCCAGGCCAGCGTCGTTCCCCGAGGCAAGGTGGCCGGCCAGCAGCGCGTGCTGCTCCGTCGTCAGCTCGCCCAGCGCCTCGGCGAAGACCGCGCCGGACGCCTGCAGGTCCAGCGCCAGCGCATCGGCGCGCGCATCGGCCCGCTCGATCCGGCAGCAGGTCGCGCAGCCGCAGTGCCTGTCGTACTTGTGGGTTGCCATGGTCCCGTCTCCGTGCCCTCGTGGGCTGACGTAGACACTCTATGGGATGCCATAACTGCATGTCAATGGGATTCCATAGTTTTCCGTAGACAAGCATCTGCGCAACGGCGGGGACTGGCCGCAAGGAGCGCAACCCCTTGATGTTTCAAGAAACGCGGAACTCGATCGGTTGGCGCCCCGTGTGTTGGCATTGCTGCAGGCCCTACGAATGAACTGTCTGCGCAGTGTCGGGCACGAGTTGGTAAGCTCGCTGCTCGATCAGGGGGAGCAGGGAAGCCCAATGGGCGAAGAGCCAGTCAAGTTCAGGGACACCGAGATATCGACCGCCGATGCTGTCGCCTTTTTGAATTCGTTTGGCCCTGCAGGCCTTTGCCCGGTGTGCAAGTCGCCGAACTGGCTGGTGAACTTCACCCCTGGGGAGGGGCTTTACGTGGAACTGCGGACGCAGGGGCCGCTTGAGGGTTCTGCTTACGGGCTCGCTGTCTACTTTGTAGTCTGCGACCGGTGCGGCTACGTCCGGACACACACGATGGCAGCGCTTGCTGATTGGAAAAGCAAGCAGGGCAAGGAGGCCTCAGAATGAACGTTTCGCACCTGCGACCTGCAAATGAGGGGGCCTCGGCATTCAGCCATAGGGGCCCCAATTCAGTTGAAAAGGGCGGTGGAGGGGGCCATGATGGGGGCATGGAAGCACGCGTTGCCAAGCTCGAAGCGGTAGTTCCGACGCTCGCCACAAAGTCGGATGTCGAGGCTGTGCGCGCGGATCTGCACAAGGTTTCGAGCGAGATGAAGGGTTGGTTTGTTGCGACGGCGGTCCTGGTGCTGGTTGGGCTATCCACGATCGCGAACATCATGATCTCAAATGTTCGCTCGCTAGCGGACAAGGGAAGTGCAACTCCCACTGCTGCCGCGCCATACATCATCCAGGTGCCTGCGGCCCCCGCTCAGCCCCCGCCTGCGCCGGTGAACAAACAGCCATAGCCGCGTTGAAGATTGCCCCGCTCCTGCGGGGTTTTCTTTGCCCGGTGCTGGACGGCTCGGGAAGCCGTAAGCTGGCGATGCCCGCACGGCGCGGGCTTGGCCAATTCAAGGAGATGGCGATGAATACGGTGCTGCAGGGCGCTTCTGTGCGGAGGATGGTTATAGGACTGTTGGTGGCCGGTGTTCCGGCAGCTGCGTTCGCATGTTGTCCTTCGGGCGGCAGCGGGTCGCCGGGCTCTGTGCCCGCAGCGAAGGGGCTGGGCGAAAGCGCACCGCAGGCCGCGAATCTATCGGCGGACCCGGAATGGGGTGTCTACGAGTTCGCGAGGGACGGCATCAACTATCTGCAGATCAATGACAGCCGAGGTGCAGTCCGCGCCGCCGTCGGTCGGATCGATGCGACCGCATGGGTGATGCCCATGGGCTCGGATGTTGATCGCGTGACCGTGGCAGCTAGCAGCTCGGCCGGCACCGTCGTCTACACGTCGGATCGATTCGTCGTCAGGGCGTTGAAGGGCAGCGACGGCGTGAGCTGGATCATCGTGCCGGTTTCCAGCCGCTGATCGACGTCTTCGGTCAGGGTCAGCACTACACGCGTGCGGCGGCGCTTGAATGCTCCGCCGTAAGCTTCAACCTTCGCTCGTAGCTGGATCTCAGCATTTCTCTGGGTATCGCCATCGACGAGCAACTGCATAGCCGTCGCAGATCGGACGCTGATCGAGATTCCGCGTCGGCGACCCAGCTTCCACGTACGAAGCTGCAGGCGCTTCAAGCCCGGCGGTAGAAGGTCTATGGCATGCGTAATGCTGCGATGTGCCGCAAGCTGTAGAGCAAGGGAGTGTTTCGCCGCGCCGCCCTTGAGCGACACCGTCTCAACGTCCCGATACGCTATCCCCACGAACTCGCCTGACTGCAGAAGCTCGAAAAGGCCCACGCTGTCCAGATCCAGAGGGTAGATGGACACGACCTGCTCGAAGAGCATGCGGCTGTTGTTGAAGCCCAGCGTGTTGGCCTGAAGAGCAAGCCCATAGCGACCTTGTGCTTTTAGGTGCAACACGATGTCGCGCCAACCTGCGTCGGCCTCCACTTGCGCATCGGCGATTGACTGCGCGCGTTCGCGCAGTAGCATTTCCGCCGACACGTGGTTCCACCTGGCCAGCTTCAGAGCATCCTGCTTTGCACGCTGCAGCCGAGCGCCATTTTCGTACTCGCTCGAGACGGTCGAGCCAAGTACCAGCAACACGGTTCCGATGACCGCCAACGACTGCTGTGCCACGAACACCAGCAGGTCTTTGTTCCCGAGCAAGCCAGTATCGGGTATGGAAAATCCCAGAGACAGGATGGCAACGAGTGTGCCGAGCGCGGCGCCTCTCCAGCCATGCCTGAAACAGAGCACGATGGGCGGAACCAGCATGGTGCCCAGCAGGAACAGGCGCTCCCACGACGTCGCCGCGAGTTGAAGTGCGCCATAAGCAGCCAGCGTCCCCAGCACGGCCACTATCGCGTCCCGCGTGAACTTGGGCGGCACGTGGCTGCGCGCCTTGCGCTTGAACCAAAGCAGCACCGGCAGCGTGGCTACAGTGATGGCCAGATACTGGCCTACGCCGAAGCGATAGATGTACGACGCGAGGTCATCGTCTACCGGGCCGCCGAACGTCCAATTCAATGCTGTGCTGGCTGACACGCCCCAAAAGGCTATCCCGATCAGCATAAGCGGAAGCCACCGCTCGCTCGTAAGCGATCCCATGAAACGTGCTCGAGCCAGCAAAGGGCCGAGCGAGACGATTGGGCAGAGCAACAACGATGTCGCCCAGGCCCACATCGGGCTCGCGCCCAGATGCGCCGAAATCGGAAGCCGAATGCCGAGCATGGCGACCGCGTCGCCGGCGAAGATTGCGGGCCAGAATCGATAAGGCGTGAATAGCAGTGCTGCGACGCGAAGGCCGGCAGGCAGATAGAACTGATCTTCGGAACTCACCCAGGCTAGACGAAACGCAACAGCGTAGAGCGCCGCTCCGAGCATGGCCCGCACCACATGTTTCGTCCCGTGACCCATGCTCTGACCTTCAGTCCTTGATGGTCAAATTACCGCGAGCGTGCCGCTATTTTGTAGACAACTGAGCCGCTCAGCCCTTCTTCTGGGTGAGGTCGTCGTCCTCACTGCCAAATTGCTCAAGGCTCTGCCGCCAGGCGCTCATTGAGGCATTTCCCTTGGCACTAGTGCGTCCTTGCGGCGCCGGCGAAAGGTTGCGCACCGCGGCCCATCGCAAGAATTTTCCGAAGGACCCTGGCGCGTCGGGTCCCTCGTGCTCCGCTACCCAGTCGTATGCAGCGGCGAAGAGGATGGCATCGTCCTCGCTGCTGAGGTCGTACGGATGGTCAGAGGACAGAAGAGCGTGCACCCGGCCAAGAAGAACCGGATCCACCTTCGCGCCCGACTGATGGTCAGCCGCTGTATTGGGCTCGTCCCGATCGGGATACTTCGGCTCCTTCCCGGTCGCCAGCCAGATAGCCGTTACGCCGAGAGCGCTGGCCAGGTCCGGGATTCTGGTGGACGTCGACTGGTCGCCATTCTCCAGGCCGGCCAGGGTCGGATAGGGCACCTTCGCCAGCTTCGCCAGTGCCGGGCGGGTCAGATCCCGCTCTGCGCGCGCTTCAATCAGGCGCTTGCCCACTCCGGCAGCGCCCGCCTCGTCGGGATGGTTTCCCCTTTTGCTGGCGCTGGCCGGCGACGTCGTCATGCACGCATTCTTACGGAATCCCGTTATGGGATGCCGTTGACTCGACCTATGGGATGCCATAGGATGAGCCATGGACACGACATGGGCAGACCGAATTAGGGCGCTTGAGGCGAGGGGCTGGTCTCTAACGGAGATCGGGCGCGCCATCGAGAAATCTCCGCAAGCGGTGAGCGACATCAAGCAGGGGCGCACGCGCGAACCTGGCGGCATGGCCGCGGTGAGGTTGCACCAGTTGCATGCCTCCGGCGCGCTGCCGCCCCCTGCCGACCAGCAGGAGGTGCCACATGCTGCCTGACCCGCAGCCTGGTTGCCCCTCAAACGGAATCGAGGCTGTAGCCGGTGAGGCCTCTACTCGACTGCACAGCGCCTTTGGGCGTGTACGCCTGCTTGCAGAGCGTGCAGTGCCAACTATTGCCCCAGTGCTGCAAGACGGACCTGTGCCCTTTGCTATCCCAACACGGCTGGCAGAGGTAGTGAGCCGGCTCCGCGCGTCCTGGCTCGCCGGGCCGGCCCTCATGTGGGGCGACATCCACGCGGTACACGAACTTTCCGCCACCGAGATCGAAAAGCGGATAGCGGTCCTTGCTCGCGACGGCTTCTTTGAGTTCTCGCAGTTCCTTTGTGGCCTCGAAGTAGTCCTGCTGCAATTGCAGCAGGGTGGCGTTGTGCATGAGCAGACCCTGCTGGGCTGCGAGCAACTTCTCGTTGATCTGCGCGAGAGCCGCGGCCGACTGGTTGAAGTCTCGGACGCCGAGAGCGGCGGAGGCCAATTCCTGCGCGGTGCGGAGCGAGGCAACCGCCGTGGCGATTGAGTTGAAGTCCATGTCGCCCTCCTTGCGGGCATCGGCTGTGCGTGTGGTAGCCGCAGCGTATCGCAAGGAGGGCGACGCCTTGTTGGACAAACACGGGTCACGCCGCTCCGCGGCGCAGCACCCGGCACACAACCTTGCCGCCGATCCATCGAGCGGCCAGCCAATTGCCTCCCACCTTCACCAGCGCGGTGACGTTCTCGCCGCGCGGCACGCGCACCTGGCCATCCCTGGCCCGCTTCCCTGCTGACTTGATCTTCTCCATGCGGCGCATGTTGCGCCGCCGCAGTTCTGCCTTCCACGTTCGCCGCAGGTACCCATGAACATCCTCGACGCCGCACACAAGACCGTGCACGCCTACCCAGGCGGCAGCGAGTCGCTCGCGCCCCGCATCGGCATGTCCGCCGCGGTGCTGCGCAACAAGGTCAACCCCAACAACACCACTCACCACCTGACGCTGGTTGAAGCCAGCGAGGTGATGGGCGTCACCGGCGACGACCGGATCCTGCACGCGCTGGCCGCGCAGCACGGCTACACGCTGCAGCGGATCGAGGTCCCGCAGGCCGGCTCCCTGGTCGGCGCGCTGATCGACGCCGGCGAGATCAAGGGCAAGCTGTGCCAGATCATCGGCGACGCCTTGGACGATGGGCGCATCACCCAGAACGAGGCGCTGTGCATTGCCTCGGCCTGCGGCGACCTGCAGGGCATCGCTGCCCAGATTGCCCAGCACGCGCGGGCAGCCGTCGAGAAGGCGAGGTCCGCGGCATGATCCTGCAGCGCATCGCCGACTGGCGCCGGGAGCGCCGCATCCGCCGCCTGGCCGCTGCGCTGCGCGTGGCCAACGCCGCCGGCCAGTACGCGCTGGCTCGCTCCCACTGGGAGAGCATGCGCCGCGAGTGCCTGGCGCGCAGCGCCGCGCAGGTCGCCCGCATGGAGCGGGCAGGGGGCCTGGCGTGAGCACAGATGCGCGCCTCAGCGTCGGGCTGCCCGGGCATCCCAAGACGAAGAAGCTGATCCGTCGACTGGGCTCCAGCGCGGGCTGGTCCCTGGTGTGCCTGATCCTGTGGGCGCGCGCGAACCGCGCCGACGGCGACCTCACGGGCATGTCGGCCGAGGACATCGAGCTGGCTGCAGACTGGGCCGGCGAGAACGACGCACTGGTCCGTGAGCTGGCCTCGGTGGGCTTCCTGGACGGCGAGGAGGGGCAATATCGCCTGCACGACTGGGCGGAGCACCAACCGTGGTCGGCCGGTTCGGAGGCGCGCGCAGAGCGGGCGAAGTGGTCGGCGCTGTGCCGACGCCATGGCCGCGAGGAAGCTGCGCGCCTCATGCCCGAGTACGCCGCACGTCTTGCTAGTAGCACGGATTCGTCTGCTAGTAGCAGCGCGGATCCTGCTAATAGCAGAGACACAGCAGGTGATGCTCCTGCTAAAACCGAAAAATCGCCTGCCCCGTCTCCGTCTCCGTCTCCGATACCGTCTCCGTCTCCAAAAGCAGAAGCTTCCTCGCTTCGCTCGGAGTCGTCCGCGTCGCTGACGCTGACCCCCCCGTCGCCACCTGCCGACCTGAGCCAGCGGAAGTCCCAGCGGATCCTGCAGATCGCTGAGGACGCACAGGCCGCCTACAACCGCCTGCTGGCCAAGCCCAACGGTGAGCTGACCGCCTGCACGGTGCTGAACAAGCCGCGGATCAAGGCCGTGGAGAAGGCCCTGCCGACGGCACGCGCCATCTGCCGGCAGCTCTACGGCAACGAGCGGGTCACCCCGCAGTTCTGGGACGCGCTGTTCGAGACCGCGGCCGACGACGAGTTCCACTCCGGGCGCAAAACCGGCGGCCCAGGCCACGAGAACTGGAAACCCGACTTCGAGTACCTGCTGCGCGAGGCGGTGATCGCGAAGCTGTTCGACCGGGCGATGACGGAGCACGCGGCATGAACGCCCACGACGACATCGAGCGCATGGCGCAGCTGTACGGCGAGCCGCGGCAGCAGCAGGAGCACCACCACGCGATCCGCGTGCCGCCGCACAGCGTGGACGCAGAGCAGGCGGTGCTGGGCGGCCTGATGCTGCGTTCCATCGCCTGGGACGAGGTGCAGGACCAGGTGCGCGAGGAGGACTTCTACCGCCGGGACCACCAGGCGATCTTTCGCGCCATCCGCGACTTGGCGAAGGCGCGTCGCCCGTTCGACACGGTGACGATCGGGGAATGGTTCGAGTCCCGTGGCCAGCTCGAGCTGGTCGGTGACGGTGCGTACCTCGTGGAACTGTCCAGCACCACGCCGTCGGCCGCCAACATCCGCGCCTACGCCGAGATCGTGGCGGATAAGGCACGGTTGCGGCGGATGATCGAGGTCGGCACCGAGTTCGTGGACAGCGCCTTTGCCTCGGCTGGCCGCAGCAGCCTCGAGCTGATCGGCGAGGCGCAGACCCGCATGGCTGCGCTGCTGGACAACCAGCCCTGCGACCTGGAGCAGGTGGCGCCGGTCATGCAGCGGGTGTTCGATCGCCTGGGCGAGCGCTCGCGCGGCGAGGGCGACGCCAACGGCCTGTCCACCAGCATCGACGAACTGGACGCGCTGATCGGCGGCCTGAAGCCGGGCGGCCTGTACGTCCTGGCGGCGCGGCCGAAGATGGGCAAGACGACGCTCGCGCAGAACATCGCCGAGCACGTCGCCCTGGTGCGCGGCGAGCCGGTGGCCGTCTTCAGCTTCGAGATGCAGCCGGAAGAGCTGGGCGACCGCATGCTGGCGTCGGTGGGCAACATCGACGGTGGTCGGATCCGCTCCGGCGAGCTGGACGACGTCGACTGGGGCAACGTCACCGCGGCAATGAAGCGCCTGCGCGCGGCGGAGATCTACGTCAGCCGGCCGCGCAACGCCAGGGTGGAGCACGTCGTCGCGCAGGTCCGCCGCCAGCATGCGCGCAAGCCGCTGGGCCTGGTGGTGATCGACTACCTGCAGCTGATGCAGATCGTTGGCGACAACCGCGCCCAGGGATTCGGCGACATCACCCGCGCCCTGAAGCTCATGGCCGGCGAGTTGGGCGTGCCGGTGCTGCTGCTGAGCCAGCTCAACCGCGACCTGGAAAAGCGGCCGGACAAGCGGCCGATCCCGTCGGACCTGCGCGACTCCGGATCGATCGAGCAGGACGCGGACGCGGTGATCTTCATCTACCGCGACGAGGTCTACCACCGCGACAGCCGCTGGAAGGGCACCGCCGAGCTGATCGTGGCCCTGCAGCGCAACGGGCCGGCCGGCGAGGTGCGCGTGCTGTACATGCCCGAGCGCTTCAAGTTCCAGAACCTGCCCGAGTACTGGCAGCCAGCGCCGATCGAGAGCGACTACCGGCCGGCGCCGGCGCGGCGGGGATTCCGCAAGGTGACCGCGGCCGCCGCGCGCCAGGACGGTGAACAGTGAACGGCGACGCCATCTTCCGCACCGCGAAGGATCCGCACCATGACGGCCACGCCGAATGGGGCTGGGACGGGACATTCCTGTGGCACCGCGGCGTCGGCCAGTCGCATTGGACGAAGGTCAGTCGCGTGTCCTTCACCCCCGCGCGCATGCAGGCCATCGCCGAGTTGGTCCGGGAGGTCGCATGACCCTGACCGCTGCAGCGAAGAAGATCCGCGCCAAGCGCGCGAGCCGGCCGATCTACATGGTTGTGCGCCGGTTGCTGGACCCGGTCACGCGCCAGGAGCTGGGCGCGCTGGTGCCGGAGCACGAGGTCGACAGCGAGCTGATGCGCGCGCGCGGCTACCGCGTGGGCCAAGAGCTGCGCGCCGAGCTGAAGGCACCGCGCGACGCGTGGCGGCACCGCCTGCTGCACAAAATCGGCCGGCTGATGGTCGAGAACGTCGACGGATGGGAGGCACTGGATACCCACGAGGCGGTGAAGCGCCTGCAGCGCGAGGCCAGCGTGTGCTGCGACCAGGTCGACATGGACGCCACCGCCGTGGTGTCGGCGGTGCTGGCGGCGGCCGATGCCGCGTTCGGCCCTGGCGCGGCCAAGCTGCTGCGCGAGGTGCTGCCGCGGATCGAGAGCATCCCAGTCACCGTGGCGCGCTCGCTGGCGTTCGACTGCATGGACGAGGACGAGTTCCGCCGCCTGTTCGAGGGCATTACCCAGCACATCGGCACGCACTACACGCACGTGATGCTCGACGAGGTCGTTGCCGAGTTCTGGCTCATGGCGAACGGGCAGGGCACGCAGCCGGCGCCGGCGCGGAGGGCTGCATGAAGCCAATCCAGCACCTGGTCAACGTCAGCGGCGGCAAGGACAGCACCGCCACCTATCTGCTGGCATTGGAATCGGGTCGGCCGTTCCGCGCCGTGTTTGCCGACACCGGCAACGAGCACCCTGCCACGTTGGAGTACGTGGCGCGCCTCGCGGAGCGCACCGGCGGACCGGTGGTCGAGACCGTGCGCGCGGACTTCAGCAGGCAGCTCGCCCAGCACAGGAAGTACGTGCTGGAAAAGTGGCCGCAGCAGGGCATTCCGGACGACATCGTGGAAGAGGCGGCGCGGCTGCACGAGCCGACCGGCAATCCATTCCTCGACCTGTGCATCAGCAAGGGAAGGTTCCCGAGCCGGATGGCGCAGTTTTGCACCGAAGAGCTGAAGACCATCCCGATCACCACCCAGGTTGTGGGACCGATGCTGCGCGATGGCATGGTGCTGCAGTGGCTGGGCATCCGGGCCGACGAGAGCCGAAACCGTGCCAAGCAGCCCCGCTACAACCGGCACGAGTGCGGCTCGATGGTGTGGCGCCCGATCTTCCATTGGACCGTCACCGACGTTTGGGGGCAGCATCGGCGGCATCGCCTGCCGCCGAATCCGCTCTATGCGTTGGGCATGGGCCGAGTGGGCTGCATGCCATGCGTCAACTGCCGCAAGGGTGAGCTGCGCGAGATCGCAAGCAGGTTCCCGGAGCACATCGACAGGATCGAACGATGGGAGGCCATCGTCGCGGCCGCGAACAAGCGTCGGTCGGCGACGTTCTTCCCGGCGGTCACCGACCCGACCGATCGCGACCGTCCCGGCAGCTACTCGCGGATTCGGACATTGGTGGAGTGGGCGCAGACCGATCGCGGGGGGCGGCAGTTCGCGCTGATGTTCGACGAGCAGCCTGGCGGCGGCTGTACCTCAGACCTAGGGCTGTGCGAACTAGAGGCGGCGGCATGAAGCGCGCGATCAAGCCGGCGACGAGAGCCGAGCAGGCCTATCAGGACGCGGCGCGCGCGCTCGGGTGCGTCGTCTGCCGCTGGCGAATCGCCGCCGGCCTGCAGCCGCCGATCCAGTGCGGCCACACGCAGATCCACCACCGCAACCTGGGCGATCTGCACGGACAGCGCCAGCTCGGCCAGCACGCCGTCGTGGCCATGGGCGCATGGCACCACGACGGCGATCAGTTCCCGGGCCGCAGCCGCGAGGACATGCGCGAGCTGTTCGGCCCGAGTTTCAAGCACCACGCCCGCGAGTTCCGCATCTGGACGGCCGACGTCCTGGGCGGACGCGGGACCGAGGCCTGGCAGCAGTACCAGGACCAACTTCTGACCATCACGAGGGCAGCATGATCAACCAGCAGCGATACGAGCAGGCGAGGGAGGCAGGGCGCCGCGCGCGCCAGGTCGGCAAGGGACGCGATGATGGCCCGCGCTACGGCATCACGGCCGACGACCGGGCGCTGCGCGAGGCCTGGGTGCTGGGCTGGGAGGAAGAGGACCAGCAGCGGCAGCAGCCGAGGCGCGCCGCATGAGCCGGTCGGAGCGGGTGAGGGAATGGCTGAAGGCCGCCGGTGGCGCGCATACCGCTGCCGCCGTGTCCGATGCGCTCAGCGCCACCGGGCGCGAGCGCATGATGATCGGCTGGACCCTCCGGGAGATGATGCGCAGCGGGCAGCTGATGCGGGACGGTGTCGGCCGCAGCACGCGCTACGAGTTCGTGCAGATGCCGACCCGGCCGGCGAAGCTGACGAAGGCGCAGCGCAACGCCAATCGGGCTGCAGCGGCGCGCGCCGCGCACCATGCCCGGGGTGGCCGATCGATGGAGCAGGTGCGGGCGGAGCAGCAGGCGAGGCGGGACGAGAAGGAGGCTGAGCGCGTGCGGCGCCGCGCCGTCCGCGCCGCGCGTGTCCGCACCAAGCATGACCGCCAGCGCGATTCCGAGAAGAAGCGAGAGCGTCGCCTCGCCGCCGGCGGCATGACGCGCACCGAATGGCTGGCGAAGCTGGCCGCGCAGCGCGAGGACCGCGCCGCGGCCAAGGTGAAGAAACAGCGGGAACGCCTGCAGCGGGTCGGCAACCGTGCCGGCCTCGCGCCGGTGCAGCAGCAGGCTGTGCAAACGGGCCCAGCCGAGACCGTCGAGCAGTTCCTGGCGCGTGGCGGCCGTGTGCAGGCGCTGCCCGGCATCCAGGATCCGCCGGCGCCGCGAACCATTCCGACGTGGAGGCATGCGGCATGACCATGCGCCTGACCTTCGGCATTGACCCTGGCCTGTCCGGGGCAATCGCTACCCTGATCGACGGCGAACCTGGCCCGGTCCTGGACATGCCTATCCTCACCGTCGGCGAGCGCAACGAGGTCGACGCGCGCGCCATGGCCAAGTTCATCCGCGACGTGCGCGGCCAGCACCCGGGCGCGTACTTCAGCGCCTGCATCGAGCGCGTGCGCGCCATGCCGGTGGAGGGCCGCAAGCAGGGCGCGCAGTCGTCGATGAACTTCGGCGACAACTACGGCAAGGCGAAGGCGGTGCTCGAGGTGATGGGCATCCCTTACACCCGCGCCGAGCCGGCCAGCTGGAAGCGCCGGTTCGGCCTGCTGGGGCAGGGGAAGGATGCCGCGCGCCTGCTGGCGCTGCAGCGATTCCCGGCCGCCGGCGCGCTGCTGAAGCGGAAGAAGGACGATGGCCGCGCCGATGCGCTGCTGATCGCCCTTTACCACGACCAGGCCGACGTGGGAGCGCGCGCCGCGTGAGCAACCCCGACGACCTGACCCGCCCGGAGCGCTACACCGAGCGCCACCACGCGCGAGTTCTACGCAAGCGCATGGACGCCGACCGCCGCCGGCACGGCAATTGCTGCATCTGCGCGTGCCGCGTCACCACCCTAGGCATCGTCCACTGCCGCGGCCAGGAAGAGCGGCAGAAAGGCGCCTGCAGCTGGGACGGCAAGCAGCCCATTTTCCGATTCGACCCGACCACCTTGGAGAAGTACCGCGATGCAGCTTGATACCTTTGGCGTATATGTGCGCAGTCGGTTGGAGCAGTGGGGCGAAGAGTTCTGCTTGGCGCGCGAACGCGAATATGTAGCGCGCGAGCCGAAGAACACTCTCCAGATTTTGATTGAGCATCGAGGCGAGATGCCAGCGCGGCCCACCGGCTATGCACCAATATTTGTCAACGAGCGTGCACAAGAAATAGAGGATGTTGTAGCCAGCATCGCTCGCGACAACATCGGTATCTCCTGTTCTCTGCGCGCCTACTACTGTGGATCTGGTCGAAGGAAGGTTGAACGCTACGAAACAGCGCTTGCCCTGCTGGCGGGCTGTGGGCAGGGGCCTGTATCGATGCGACAGTACCTAAGCCTTGTGGAGCTCGGTTTCCAGCGTGTGCGGGGCCGTCTTGAGGGTTGGGTGTCAGAGGCGGCTTGAGGGCGTATGATCCGGGGAGGTTCGGAGCGCTGGAAATTCTATGCTTAAAGTCTTTGTAAGCTACGCCAGAGAAGACGGTGAGGCTGCTCTGGAAATCTACAATTGGCTCGCGTCGATAGGTGTCGAGCCTTGGTTGGATCAAAAGTGCTTGCTTCCCGGTCAAAACTGGGAGGCAGAAATAGAAAGGGCCTTTAGTGAAGCCAACGTCATTCTTCTTCTCATGAGTGCGAAGAGTGTGAATAAGCGTGGTTTTGTCCAGCGTGAGGCAAATGAAGCTTTGCAGAGGCTGATCTATAAACAGCCAACAGACGTCTACGCGGTCCCGATACTCCTTGAGCAGTGTGATGTCCCGCCCCAAATTTCAGCCAGGCTGCAGTACGTCGATTGGAACAGCCCCGATGCCAGGAGTGGTGTCACGGCTGCGCTTGCGTTGGCCGCCGAGCAGCAGTCTATAAATGTCGCAGAAGGCGCGGAGTTTGGCCCATTCCGGATTATTCCAAAGGCGATCGTGGAGCGCTGGGAGGGGCTGCCTGGACACGATATTTCTGTGTCCTATCCACGGTTCACTTCTCAGATTCTGTCGCCAGTGGCAGAAGAGCTCAACCAGTTTTTCGAGGGGCGGGCCAGAAAATCGGTTATGGCTGCGCGGCAAAAGATGTGGAATCAGAATCCTGACTTGTTCGCCGCCGGCTTTGAGAGCCCTCCGTCTGATGGGCGATGGGACGATTACGAAATTGCCTTTGCGACCAATCACGTTTTGAGCATCGTTTACCGAGTTGGTTGGTACGGGGCAGGAGCTGCTCATCCGAATTCTCACTTCGAAAACTATAATTTTGTCCTGACCCCCAGCTTGGTTAAGCTGGAGCTGGAAGATTTCTTTTTGGAGTTTTCGGATGCTCTCCAGGCAATAAGTGATTTCTCGATTAGAGAGCTGCGGCGTGAATATTGGCGCAGGTCTGGCCGTGAGGTCGAGGCTGATAGCCTTGAATGGATGCAGAGTGGCGCTGGACCGCACAAAGATAACTTCGGGGAATTTAGTATCTCAGAGGATGGACTGACCTTCATGTTTGCTCCATACCAAGTTGCTGCATACGTTTATGGTAGTTGGACTGTCTTGGTGCCCTTCTACGACTTGTTGCCTTTCCTCCGACTTGACGGTCCTTTCTCGCTAATTCGCCCGCCAGCGCCAGATTGACAGGTGTACACCTCTGGTGTAGTTTTTCCGGCACGCTGACATAGAAGCCCTCGGGAGACCCCCGGGGGCTTTTTCGTTTCTGCCCGCGCACCCTCACCGGACCCATTCGCAGAGCCAGCCGGGCTGCGGTGGCGGGCACCTATTGGAGTTGCCATGTCCCTGCTGCCCCTCCCGATTGCGCCCGCGGTGGCGCTGTCGCAGATCATCGTGCCCGCGCTGGCGGAGCTGGGCGACGGCATGGACTCGCAGCCGGCCCGCATCCAGATCCTGGCGACCGGAATGCAGGAATCCGGCCTGAAGTACCGGCACCAGGTTGGCGGCCCGGCGCATGGCCTGTTTCAGTTCGAGCGGGGCGGCGGGGTCAAGGGCGTGCTGACGCACTCCGCCAGCCAGCGGCGCGCGCGGTT
Organism: Xanthomonas sp. NCPPB 3174; assembly: GCF_056725205.1. Taxonomy (NCBI): domain Bacteria; kingdom Pseudomonadati; phylum Pseudomonadota; class Gammaproteobacteria; order Lysobacterales; family Lysobacteraceae; genus Xanthomonas; species Xanthomonas sp. NCPPB 3174. The sequence goes on from NZ_CM161517.1 coordinate 2,073,705, forward strand.
GCTGTGCGAGCGCCACGGCATCGCGCCGAACATCGCCGCGGTCTTCGACGGGCTGGAGCAGGACGACGTGTTGGCTGCCGGCTTCGCCCGGCTTCTGCTTTGGACGCTCCCGATTCCGCTGCCGGCGATCGGCGACGAGCAGGCGGCGTGGGAGCAGTACATCGAAGCCTGGCGCCCGGGGAAGCCGCACCGGGATCGCTGGGCCGAGGTCTACCCCCAGGCGGTCAAAACCGTGCGGGGCGGCTGACGTGCAGCGTCCTACGCTGGCACAGCTCGCGGCGGCTGTGCCCGTCGTCGCCGGTGTCGTAGCCATGGCCGACAACTGGCCGGCAGTGAAGCTGTTCCTGGTCGACGTCGGCGAGTACATGACCACGCCGCTGGCGGAGGCCATGTGGCAGAGCATGCTGATCAGCGTGTGCATCGGCTTGGTACTGCCGCACCTGCCGGAGCAGATCGGTATGCGAGCAGCATGGTCGGGCGACAAAACGAAGGCGCGCATCCGGTTCTGGTCGTGCCTGCTGGCCATCGCGATGTGCTGGGCGCGCGTCCCGACGCCGCGTGGCATGTGGTACGCGCTGACCTGCGGTTTCGCCGCGATGGGGCTGTGGACCACTGCCGCCGGCTGGATCTATCGCGTCTGGCCCTGCGCCAGGCCGCAATCGCTGAAGGACGAGCCGCCAGCGGCTGGGACGGGAGCGGAATGATGCCGGACCTTGACGACGCCACGCTGCTGGACGCCGAGCGCCAGTCCCTGGGAGAGGCGGTGGCGCTGCTGCAAGAGGTGTGGGGCCGCTCTCCGCGCCCGCGCCGCGACGGCCGCAACGTCCTGCGTCTGGGCTACGGCCGGGCGATCGAGACGCGCGACCAGAGCGAGCGCGCGGCGACGCTGGAGCTGACCGAGGACTGCATGGAGGCGCAGGAGACGCTGCGCGGCCGCTTCTTCGAGTTGCTGGCGGTGCACCCGGAGATGCGCCCGTCACTGCCGTACATCATCGCTATCGCCGACATCATCGGTGCCGAGGTGGTGCGGGACAGCAGCGATCTGTGGGCAGCCGCGCGCCGAGGCGACTGGATGGAGTTCGGCTCGGTGATCCAGGAATTCCGCTGGGAACGCTTCAACGACGCGACGGAACAAGACAACCGCGCGGTGTCCAGGCTCGTCATGCGCCTGGCCATGGGCGCTTCGCAGGCGGCGGCGTGACCGACCGCTGGAACCGCGGCCTGCCTCCGGCGGGCGACCCGCCCGGATGGCTGGTCGTCGTCCTGTGCCTGGCGCTGCTGCTGGCGCTGGCGTGGCTGTGGGCCGACCTATCCATCCTTCCGAGGGGCTGACCGTGAACCGGATCCTGATCGCCATTGCCGCCTTTGTCGTTTGGACTGGGGCAGCGTTTTGGGCCGGCCGCGAGTGGCGCGACCGCAGCGCGGACCTGGCCACCTCGCAGCAGCAGACCGCATCCGCGCAGGGTGAAGCACAGGCCCAGGCTGGTGCGCGTGAGACCGAGCACACTCAGGGCCAGGCGCTGGCCGACATCGGAGCCAATCATGAAGAAGACCGTACGGCGGCCGAGGCCGTCCCTGCTGCTGTTGTGGCTGACCTGCGCACTGGCAATCTCCAGCTGCGCGACGACCTCGCCACCTGCCAGACCCAGCGTCTGTCCGACGCTGCCGCCGGCGCCGCCGAACGTGATGCGCCCGCCCAGCTACGAGCAGAGGTTGCGGGAGATCTTGTTCGCGTCGCCCGTGACGCCGACGACCAGCTCCGGGCAGCGCAAGCCGTGATCACTGCGGATCGCGCGGCGCCGGAGCCTTCGCTGGCCAGCGCTCCAGCACGCAGATGAGCAGTTGGATGACGGCAGTGGCCAGCGGTAGGAAATCGATGAGGTCGTGCATGTTGGCGAGAGGCTCGGGCTTGGTGTGGATTGAGTCTGCGCTGGCTGTGGGAGCAATCAACGGTGTTGTGCCGGGAGGCGGTCAAGCCGTTCCAGGCCGGCATGCGCAGGCTCGCCGGTACCGCAACGGCGTGCCACTTCCAGGATTTCCGCAGTGCCATGGGGCAGCACGATGAAGGCCAAGCCGCCCGGGCGCGCCGCCGGGCTCACCGCGAAGCAGCAGCGGTTCGTCACCGAGTACCAGAAGGACAGCAACGGCAAGCAGGCAGCGATCCGCGCCGGCTACGCCCCGGGCTCTGCTGAGGTCCAGGCCAGCCGTTTGTTAAGGAATGCTCAGGTGCGTGCGGCGGTTAACAAGGGCCAAGCCCGGGCGGCCAAGAAGGCCGAGGTCTCGGTCGACAGCCTGATGGCGGAGCTGGAGCAGGCGCGACGGCTCGCTCTGAAGGAGAAGCAGGCCAGCGCCGCGGTCACCGCCACCATGGGGAAGGGGAAGCTGGCCGGCCTGTTGGTGGAGAAGCGGCACCACACCGGGGCGATCGGCACCTACGACCTGAGCAAGCTCACCGATGACCAGCTCGACAGTCTCGAATCGATCCTCGGTCCGCTTGCCGACTCTGGCGGAGATCAGGGCAGAGAGGGCGAGGCGGACGGCTGAGCGGGAGCGGGACCGCGTCCGCCGGGATGCGGAGGGCATCAGGGAGCGCTGCAGCAGCCTCGCCGGCTTCATCCGGGAGGGCTGGCACGTCCTGGAGCCTTCGCAGCCCTACGTGCACGGCTGGCACATCGACGTGCTCTGCCAGCACCTTGAGGCGATCACCGACGGGCAGATCACCCGGCTGTTGATCAACATCCCGCCGGGCACAATGAAGTCGCTGGTCGCCAGCGTCTTCTGGCCGGCCTGGGAGTGGGGGCCGCGCGGCCTGCCGTCGATGCGCTACCTGACGACCTCCTACGCGGAGAAGTTCGTCAAGCGCGACAGCCGGCGCATGCGCGACCTGGTGCAGTCGGAGTGGTTCCAGAGCCTGTGGCCGGAGATCGAGCTGAGCCGGTCCGGCGAGATGTCGTTCGCCAACTCGAAGATGGGCAACCGCGAGGGCATGGCGTTCGCCAGCCTGACCGGCGGCCGCGGCGATCGGGTGATCATTGACGACCCGCACTCAACCGAGACGGCAGAAAGCCCAGCAGAGCGTGCGACAACAACCCGCATCTTCCGCGAGTCGGTACCGACGCGACTGAACAACCCGGCCACGTCGGCGATCGTGGTCATCATGCAGCGCCTGCACGAGAAGGACGTGTCGGGGCAGATCTTGGACCTGGGGCTCGGGTACGAGCACCTGATGCTGCCGATGGAGTTCGAGCCTGAGCGCCGGTGCCGCACGTCGATCGGCTTCAGCGACCCGCGGACGGAAGACGGGGAACTGCTGTTCCCCGAGCGCTTCCCCCGCGCAGTGGTGGAGCGGGACAAGAAGATCCTGGGCAGCTACGCGGTGGCTGGCCAGCAGCAGCAGCGGCCGACGCCTCGCGATGGCGGCAAGTTCAAGCGGGATTGGTTCGAGGTCGTGGAGGCCGCGCCGGCCATCCTGGCCGCGCGCAAAGTGCGGCGCTGGGACTTCGGCGCGACGGACCCGAAGGAGCAGAAGAAGAAGGGCGACCCCGACTACACGGTCGGCCTGCTTCTGGGCGAGACCGGGGGCGTCTATTACGTGCTGGACGTGGTGCGCGACCAGGTGTCGCCCGCCGGCGTCGAGCGGCTGCTGAAGAACACCGCGCTGCAGGACGGCAGGACGATCAAGGTGCGGATCCCGCAGGACCCGGGCGCCGCCGGCAAGTCCAACGCGGCGCACCAGATCAAGCTGCTGGCCGGCTGGGACATCAAGGCCGCGCTGGAATCCGGATCGAAGGAGGTCCGGGCGACACCGGTCGAGGCCCAGGCCGAGGCCGGCAACATCAAGCTGGTGGCTGGTCCATGGGTGGCTGCATTCCTGGACGAGATCGCCGAGTTCCCCAACGCAAAGCACGACGACCAGGTGGACGCGCTCTCGGGCGCGTTCGCTGAGCTGGTCATGGGCAGCACCTACAACCTTGGAAGCGCACTCTGATGGGCAAGCTCGCCACCCTCCGCGACGGGCTGGTCAACCTCGTCGCGAACCTGGGCACGTCCCGGGACAAGGCGGCGGCCTCGCACTACGCGCTGCCGCTACTGACCGACAACGAAGCCAGCAATGCGTACCGCGGCACGTGGCTGGCGCGCAAGATTGTGGACATCCCCGCGCAGGACGCCTGCCGCAACTGGCGCACCTGGAACGCCGAGAAGGAGCAGATCAGCGCACTCGAGGCCGAGGAGAAGCGGCTTGGCCTGCAGGGCAAGCTGCTGAACGCCTACAAGAAGGCCAGACTGTTCGGCGGCGCCGCGCTGTACATCGGCACCGGTGACGCGAACCCGTCGCAGGAACTGCTGCCCGAGCGTATTGGGAAGCAGGGCATCAAGCACCTGGCGCTGCTCACGAAGTGTGTGCTGGCCGCTGGCGACCTGGAGCGCGACCCGGAGTCGCCGAACTACGGCCGGCCGGCCTTCTACACCATGACCAGCCCCAATGCTGGCCAGGTACAGATCCACCCGTCGCGGCTCGTTGTGCTGCAGGGCGCCGAGCGGCCCGATCCGGACATCGACTACGGCGACGGCTGGGGCGATTCGGTGCTGTTGGCGATGCTGCGCGCGGTCAAGGATGCCGACGGCACCAGCGGCAACATCGCCTCGCTGGTGTTCGAGGCCAAGGTCGACGTCATCAAGATCCCTCAGCTGATGGCGCTGCTGGCAGATCCTGAGACCGAAAAGCAGGTCATGGACCGCTTCAGGTTGGCGGCCATGCTCAAGGGCACCAATGGCCTGCTCATGATGGACTCGGAGGAGGACTACCAGCAGAAGAACGCCAGCTTCACGGGTCTGATGGACGTTCTCATGGGGTTCCTGCAAATGGTGTCCGGCGCGGCCGACATCCCGCTGACCCGCCTGCTGGGCCAGTCGCCGGCCGGGCTGAACAGCACAGGCGACGGAGACATCCGCAACTACTACGACCGGGTGCGGTCGACGCAAGAGCTGGAGGTGCAGCCCGCGCTGCAGGTGCTGGACGAATGCCTGATCCGCTCGGCGCTCGGCGCGCGGCCGGCCGACGTCTGGTACAGCTGGCGCAGCCTGTGGCAGACCAGCGACACCGAGCGCGCCACGATCGGCAAGACCACGGCCGACACGATCAAGACCATCGCCGACACGAAGCTCATCCCGGACGAGGTCATGTCGACGGTGGCGGTGAACATGCTCACCGAGGCCGGCGTGGCGCCTGGCCTGGAATCGGAGATGGACGACTACGTCGCCTCGAACCCCGACTGGCAGGAGCAGCAGGCGGAGGAAGAGTTGGCGGCTGCGGCGCTTGCCGCGGAGACCACGCAGCAGAACAAGCAGGATCCGGCGCCGATGGGACAGTGAGCCTTAGAACATCGGCCTGGCAGGCTTGCACTTGCCAGTGAACTCGACGACGGATGTCTGGGAAAGCATCCACATCGCCTCGCCAGTGTAGCGATCGAGGTTGTACCAGTAGCTCTTGCCGGACGGCGTCGCCAGCGTGCCCATGTAGGTCTGCGGGTCGGTGCCGAGCGGTCCGACAGCCCACCCGTTGAGCGTCTTGATCCGAACCGTTCCGGCCTCGGCATCGACGCTGGCCAGGCTGGAATAGGGGACTGGATCGCGCCCAGGGATGAAGAGCTGCCCGTCGCATAGCAGGTCGGTAGCGCCTGCGGCAGGCGCGCAAAGCACAGCGGCAACGAATGCGAAGAGGCGCACAGCCTTTCCCCAGCGAGTTCCTTCAGTTCCAGTGTAGCGCGGCCCGCAGAGCCGCCACATCCAGCAGGAGTACCTCATGTTTCTGACCGATCGAGTCTCGGTGTCGGCGCCGCGCCGCACTGGGGATGGCTACCTCGTGGCCGATGCCAAGGTCGCGCGCACCGGCGTGCAGCAGTACCTGGGCAGCGAGCTGGGCCGGCCGGACATGCCGATCGTGCGGCTCTACCGGCCGCCGGAAGAGGTGTTCGCCACCGACGCCATGCACAGCTACGCCTACCGGCCGGTGACGGTCGAGCATCCGGCGCAGATGGTGGACGCCAGCACCTGGAAGTCTGTGTCGGCTGGCCAGACCGGCGCCGAGGTGGTGCGCGATGGCGAGTTCGTCCGCGTGCCGCTGGTGCTGATGGATGCCGCAGCGATCAAGGCCTACGAGTCCGGGAAGCGCGAGCTGTCCATGGGCTACAGCGCCGAGATCGTCTTCCGCGACGGCGTGTCGCCGGACGGCGAGGCCTACGACGCGGTGCAGACCAACCTCCGCATGAACCACCTCGCCCTGGTCGATCGCGCCCGGGGCGGCAATCAGCTTCGCATCGGGGATGGCCGCGCCCCCGGTGCCCAGGATCGCGGCGCCCCCAACCCTCAACCGGAGAAATCCAACATGAGCAACACCAACACCCGGACCGTCCTGGTCGACGGGTTGTCCGTCGAGACGACCGACGCGGGCGCCCAGGCGATCGCCAAGCTCCAGCAGCAGGTGCAGGACAGCCGCGGCGCGCTGGAGGCGGCCAACACCGCACACACCGCTGCCATCGCCGCGAAGGACGCCGAGATCGCCAAGCGCGACGCCACCATCGACGACCTGAAGGGCAAGGTCCTGACCGACGCCGCCTTGGACGAGCGCGTGCAGGCGCGCGGCGACCTGGTCGCCACGGCCAAGGCGATCCACGACGCCGACTACCGCGGCAAGAGCGACGCCGAGGTCCGCAAGGCGGCTGTGATCGGCAAGCTCGGCGACGCCGCGGTTGCCGGCAAGGCCGACGCCTACATCGAAGCGCGCTTCGACATCCTCGCCGACAGCGTCAAGACCAGCGCCGACCCGGTCGCGCGTGCGCTGCGCGACGGCGCCGGCCATCGCACCACGGTCCAGGACAACGGCTATTCCGCCTCGGTGGCCGGCCTGGACTACCGCACCCGCAACCAGAAGCAGGAGGGCTGATCCATGGCACTGCAGACCAACTATCCGGACACCCAGCCCGCCGCCACCGTCGGCATGCAGGCGACGATGATCCCGGCCACCGTCATCTCGCGCAACGTCGAGGACGCCGCGGGCGTCGGCTTCGGCAAGGCGGTGTTCCAGGGCGCCGCCGACAAGGGCATCACCACCACCGCCAACGCCAAGTTCGTCGGTATCACTCTGCTGGACCGCTCGGCCACCGGCGCGATCGGCAACCCCGACGCGTTCCCGCAGCGCGCCTCGGCGCGGGTGATGACCAAGGGCGACATCTGGGTCGCAGCCTCGGTCGCCGTCGCCGCTGGCGATCCGGTCTACCTGACCTCGGCCGGCGCCTTCACCAATGTCGCCACGTCCAACACCGCCATCACCGGCGCCCGCTGGGACACCAGCACCACCGCGGCGGGCCAGCTGGCCGTCGTCCGCCTGGCCTAAGGAGCCACCCACATGCATGCAGTTCCCTTGATCGACGCCCAGTCTGCGCTGGGCTTCGTGGTGGCACAGACCTCGATCATCGAGCCCGGCGTCTACCGCACCGTCTACCCCGACATCCAGTATCGTGGGTTGATCCCGGTGGATACCTCGGGCAGCGAGTTCGCCACCTCGGTGACGTACTACTCGCAGGACCAGTACGGCAAGGCCGACTGGATCAACGGCAACGCCGACGACATCCCGAAGGCCGGAACCAACCGCTCGCAGTTCCAGACCGGCGTGCACCTGGCGGGCATCGGCTACGGCTACGGCTGGCAGGAAGTCGGCCGCGCGCAGATGCTGGGCATCAACCTACAGACCGAAGATGCGGAGGCTGCGCGGCGCGCTTCCGAGGAGATGATCGACCGGGTAGCGCTTCAGGGTGACTCGTCGAAGGGCTTCACCGGGCTCTTCAGCGCCGCCGGCGTCATTCCGGTTGCTGCGCCGACGGGATCCTGGGGCACGCTGCTGGTCCCCGGCACCGCCACGTCCGACCAGATCGTCGCCGACATGAACGCGGCGCTGATGAACGTCTTCAACGGCACCAACACCACCGCGATCGCCGATCGCCTGCTGTTGCCGTGGTCGAAGTTCATGCTTATCTCGACCAAGAAGATGAGCGAGTACAGCGACATGACCGTCCTGCAATACTTCCTGGCGAACAACATCTACACCGCCACCACCGGGCAGCAGCTGATGGTTCGCGGCCTGCGTGGCCTCGACACCGCAGGTGCAGGCGGCGTCGCGCGCATGGTCGCGTATCGCTACGACCCGAACGTCCTGAAGCTGCACATGCCCATGCCGCACCGCTTCCTGCCGGTGTACCAGTCCGGTCCCATGCGATGGGACATTCCGGGCGTGATGACCCTGGGCGGCCTGGACGTACGCCTCCCGAAGCAGGTCGTCTACGTCGACGGCATCTGATCCATCGCCACGGCCCCGGCATCCGCGCCGGGGCCTTAATCGGAGAAACACCCGCATGAAGATCACCAACAACCATTCCACCGCGCTCGGCCTGCCGAGCGGCATCGAGTTGCTTCCGGGCGTTGCCACCTCGATCCCGAACTGGCCGGAGGTCAAGAAGAACGCCGTGGTGAAGGCGTGGGTCGAAGCCAACGTCCTGAGCGAAGAGCTGGAGGAAGGCGACGTCGACGAGGCGCGCGCCGCCGTGATGGCGCAGCTCGACGCGCTCGGCGCCAAGTACGACAAGCGCCTGGGCCTGGAGAAGCTGCAGGCGGCGCTCGACGACGCCCAGAAGGCCAAGGTCGAGGGCTGACCGATGTACGGCACGCTGGCGGGCGCCGACGCCTATCATCTGGCCCGCGGCAACGCCGTGTGGGCCGGCGGCACCGAGGCTGCTCGCACGGCGGCGCTGGTGCGCGGTACCGACTATGTGGACGGCCGCTACCGGGTTCTGCTGCCGTCCGGCCGCTGGGCGTCGATGTTTCCCGGCGCGCGCACGGCCGGGCGGGGTCAGCCGAACGAGTGGCCCCGCACCGGCGCCGTGGACTACGACGGCGATCCGATCGCGCCAGACGAGATCCCGGTCGAGGTGGAGTGCGCGACCTACGAGGCGGCGCTGCGCGAGCTGGTGAAGCCTGGAAGCCTCTCGCCCGACTTCGTCGCCAGCGCGCTGGCGGTGCGCAAGAAGGTCGGCCCCATCGAGGTCGAGTACAGCGACAAGGCTACGGACGGGAGCGTGCCGAACAGGCCGGTGGTCACCGTGATCGACGAGATCCTTGGGCCGCTGCTGCGCACGCCGGCCCTGATGCCTGCGGTGCGCGTCGTATGAGCGAGATCTACGACGAACTGCAGGCCGTTGCGGTCGAGATGATCGAGGAGTTCGGTTACGCCTCGCAGATCGAGCGCGACGGCGCGCCGACTGGGCCGCCGCACAACCCGCAGCCGGGCGCGCCGACGCGCCACGATTGCCGCGTCGTGGAGACCGAGTACAGCCTCACGAACCGCGACCCGACGCTGGTGCTGCAGGGCGACAAGCTCGGCCTGATCTCCACGGCAGTGGACATCGTACCGACGAAGGACGACCGGATCGTGCTCGGCGACGAGGTCTACAGCCTGGTCGACCTGCAGCCGCTGTCGCCCGGCGGCCAGGTGCTGCTCTACGAATTCCACGCGAGGCGCTGATGGCGGCGATGACGAACCGGGAACTGCTGCTGCTGGCGGAGCAGTTGGAGCCGGACATCGCCAAGGCATTCGTGCAGGCGATCTACGCGATCCGCGGGCAGGCAGCGGTGCAGGTGATCGCCGACCTGCTGCAGGCCGGCCGGATCGACGACGTGCTGACCGCGCTCGGCTTCGACGCGCCGCGCTTCTCGGGACTGGCGGAGGCGGTGCGCCAGGCCTTCGTCGCCGGTGGCGCGGCCGGCGTGGGCGAACTGCCGCGCATGACGCTGAAGCTGGATCCGGTCATCACCGGCAGCTACCGACCCAAGGCGGTGTCGCCGGTGCTGCGCCCGAGCTTCGACCTGCGCAACCCGGCCGCTGAGGCCTGGCTGCGCGACAACTCGGCGCGGCTCGTCAGTCGCATCGTGGACGACCAGCGGCAGCTGATCCGCGGCGTGCTGCAGCAGGGCATGGCCGCCGGCCGCAACCCGCGGCAGAGCGCGCTGGACATCGTCGGCCGAGTGGGCGAGACCGGGCGGCGCAGCGGTGGGGTGATCGGCCTGACGGCGCAGCAGGGGCAGTTCGTCGCCAACATGCGCGCGCAGCTGGCCAGCGGTGACCCCGCCCAGATGGCGGCCTACTTCGACCGGGCGCGCCGCGACAAGCGCCTGGACGGCATCGTCAAGCGCGCCATCGCCGCCGGCAAGCCGGTCGCGCAGGCGGACATCGACAAGATCGCGGGGCGCTACGCCGATCGGCTGCTGGCGCTGCGCGGCGAGATGATCGCGCGCACCGAGTCGATCACCAGCATGAACGCCGGTCGCGAAGAGGCGTTCCGGCAGCAGATCGAGGCCGGCGCGCTGGCGCCGGAGAACGTCGTGGCCACCTGGAGCGCCACCGGCGACAAGCGCACGAGGCACAGCCATGCGGCGATGAACGGGCAACGGCGCACGTTCGGCCAGCCGTTCCAGTCGCCCAGCGGCGCGCAACTCATGTACCCGGGCGACACCAGCCTGGGCGCCGGCCCGGAGGAGATCGTCGGCTGCCGCTGCACGAAGCAGTACCGGGTGGACATGACCGCGGAGGCGCTGCGTGGCAAGCAAGTTCGGTGAGCAGGTCCGCGCCTTCGCGGAGAAGGCGAAGCAGCGGCAGGAGGTGATCTTCCGCGAGTCGGCGCAGCGGGTGATGGAACAGGCCAACACGCCGATCGCCCAGGGCGGCCGCATGCCGGTCGATACCGGGTTCCTGCGCAACTCGGTGGTGGCGTCGACGTCGGGCGTGCCGGACGGCGGCAGCGGGCCGCCGGCGCTGGTGTTTGCGCAGATGGAGGTCGGGCAAACCGTCTGGGCGGGATGGACCGCGCGCTACGCCCTGCGCATGGAGTACGGCTTCTACGGCGAGGACAAGCTCGGCCGGGTCTATGCCCAGGCCGGCAATGGCTTCATGCGTGCTGCGGCGCAGAACTGGGCGTTCATCGTGGCCGAGGTGACAAACGAGGTGAAGGCGAGGATTCCATGAGCGACACCGCGATCTACGACACCTTCGCCACCATGGTCGTGCAGTTCGCCGCTGCGCAGGGGCTGCCATGCGCCTACCCGGGTCGCGGCTTCACCCCGCCGACCGGCGCGGCGGCGCGCTGGCTGGAGCTGCGGTGGTTTCCGAACGAGACGCAGAACTACGCCACAGACGACGAGGAAGGCGGCCTGAAGCAGGGGTTCGCCCAGCTCTCGGCGTGCTACCGGCCAGGCAACGGCATCGTGGTCGGCACGCTGATGACCGACCAGATCCGGGCGGCCTTCCCGAAGGGCACCAGCTTCGCCGGGGTGCGGGTCTACCGGCCGCCGTGGACCTCCAGCGTCATCGAGGACCCGGAGCGGGTGATGCACCCCGTGAGCATTGCATGGCGGGGCTTCGCTTCGGGCTAAAATCCGGCCATGAGCAAGGATCCGCCGAAGCCGAAGCTGGAACTGGTCAAGATGGACCACCCGCCCACCGAGGGCGAGATGGCGCAGTTGCGCGACGCCGTCGACCGCATGCGGCGGAACCAGCACCTGCTGGAAGCCTTCTGCCGCGAGCAAGCAAAGTTCGTGCGCAGCGAGTACCTGGCCTACATCGATGTCGGCTTCAAGCCGGCGCAGGCCATGCAGTTGGTGGCGGCGAAGCTGACGCCGCCGGCGAAATAGTTCAACGTCGATGGATAGTCCCGGCCTGGTTCGGTGTAGCCGGGGGTTGTAGGAGATGCGCCTACATTCATGCCCACGGGTAAGGCCGTGGGATTGGGCCAGCAAGGGTCGCGCCTTGCGGCGGTTCGAATCCGCATCATCGACACCAACGCCAAGGCCCGCCTAACAGCGGGCCTTTTTCGTTCCCCAAGACCCCGCCCCGTGGCGGGTTTTTTCATGCCACTCGCGAGGAGATACGGCAATGGCCGAGGCACAAACCAACAGCGGTTCGAAGCTCTACATCTGCGCCACGCCGCAGAACAGCGACCTGACGCAGACCCAGTTCGCGGCGCTCACCTGGGTGCGCGTGAGCAAGGTCGGCAACGTCGGCGAGCGTGGCACCTCGACCAACGTCGTCAGCTGGGACAGCTGGGACACGCAGGTCACCAGCAAGGGCAAGGGCATCACCAACGCAGGCGACCCGCAGATCGAGGTGGCGGAGCTGCTGGCCGATCCCGGCCAGATCGCCATGCGTGCCGCCGGCGCGCCCGGCGTGGCCGACAACTATGCCCTCAAGATCGAACGGCCGGACGGCTCGCTCGAGTTCCTGCGCGGCTTGGTCGCCGGCCCGCGCTTCAACGGCGGCCGCAACGAGGACTTCGTGCTCAACACCTACACGATCGGCCTCAACCAATTGCCGATCCGGGTCGCCGCCTCCAGCGGCACCTGACCGAACACCGGCGGGGTAGGGCGCGCGCCTGAAAGGCTGCCTGATCCGACAGCTTCCCCGCCGGTCCCTTTTCGGATCGACCAACGCACAACCCAAGGATCACGACATGACCGACCTGAGCAAACTCGTCCCGCAGCCGCGCGACATCGAAATCAAGCACCCCGTGACCGACGAGCCCGTCGGCCTGAGCATCACGCTGCTGCCCGACACCGACCCACGGGTGCGTGCGGTGGCCCGCAAGGCGCTCAACGAGCGCCTGATCGGCAAGGGGAAGCTGAGCGCCGAGAAGATCGAGCAGAACCGCCGGGACTTGCTGGTGGCGTCTGTTGGCGGGTGGACCTGGCAGGGGGATCTGACCTTCAAGGGCGCCAAGCCCGAGTTCAACGAATCGAATCTGCGCGCCGTGCTGACGCACCTCCAGTGGATCCAGGATCAGATCGACGCGGAGCTGGTGGACCGCTCCGAGTTCTTTCGCAGCGCTGCGGAAGCAGCTGGCTGAGGCCACCTATCTGACCGTCCGCTACGACATGGCGGACGAGAAAGGCGAGACGCGGCGCCAGCGCAATGAGCGCTTCGAGGAGGCGTCGCCAGATATCGAGGTGCCGGAAGAGGGCGGCCACGTCTGGGACTGGTTCTGGACGCTCTCCGCGCGCCGGCGCAGCGGCCCCGAAGCCCTGAGCTTCGGGGAAGTCGCCGAGTGGTGCCGTCTGCTGCTGCAGGACGTGCTGCCGGCCGAGGTCGAAATGCTGATGGAAATGGACGACGCCTACCTCCGCGCGGTGCGTGAAGAGCAGGCGGCGTCGCGCGCGCGTGCGCTCGAACAACAGAACAGCGGAGGGTAGTCGGTGGACATCGCCGAGCTTGGGTACAAAGTCGACTCGTCGGGCCTGGTCGAGGGCACACGCGCGCTCGACGAGAACGCGGCCGCCGCCGGCAAGGCCAGCGGCGCCGCCGATCGTCTGGAGAAGGACTACCAGTCGCTGGCGCGCACGATCGAGCAGTCGTCGCGCTCGCTCGGTGACCGGCTGGGGGGCGCGCTGGACCGGATCTCGACCGGTACCGGCGCCGTCATCACCGAGATGCAGGCGCTGAACAAGACCAACGCGGAGATCCTGGCCGCGCTGGGGGCGCTCGATGGTAAGTTCGCCGGCACCGCGGCGCAGGCGCAGGCATACGGCGCCGCCGGCAGCGCCGCGGCCGCCGCCACCACGCAGGTGACCACGGCCAGCCAGCAGCTCGAGCAGCAGCTCGCGCAGCAGGAGGCGCGCTACAAGGCTGTTGCGCAGCAGGCGATGGCGTGGAGCCAGGGCAACCAAGCGGCGAACCTGTCCGAGCGAGCGCTGGCAGAGGCGGCGCGCGACGCCGCCGCAGGGATCGACCACAAGGCGGTGGCGATGGCCGGCGCCGGCACGGAGCAGGAACGGATGGCGGCGCGTGCGCGCGCTCTGCAGGAAGCAGAGGCCCGGGCCACGAACGAGCAGCGCAAGGCAGCCGCGGCGGCCGACGCACAGAAGATCAACCTGCAGCAGCTCCTGGGCCAGATCGACCCGACCATCGCCGCGCTGAACCGGCTGGCGGCTATGGAAGATCGCCTCGAGCGCGCGCACAAGGCAGGCCTGATCAATCCGGCGCTGTTCGACCAGTATCAGACGAAGATCGACGCGATGCGCACCTCGGTGCTCAACGCCACCAACGCGCAGAACGGCATGGGCATGTCGGCGCGGCAGCTGCAGGCCAACCTGCGCATGATCCCGATGCAGGTGACGGACATCGCGACGAGTATCGCCAGCGGCCAGCCGATCTGGATGGTGGCGATCCAGCAGGGCGGGCAGCTGAAGGACCAGCTCGGCGGCATCGGCCCGGCCGCGCGCGCCGTCGGCGGCTACGTGCTGGGGCTGATCAACCCGCTGACGCTCGCCGCGGCGGCGATGGCGGCGCTGGTGCTGGCGGCGAAGCAGAATCGGGATCAGCTTTTCGAGTTTCAGAAGGAACTGATCCTCAGCGGGCAGGGCGCGGTGATCGGCTCGGCCGGTTTCGAGCAGCTGACGAACAGCCTGGACCGCCTGCAGGGCGTGTCGCGCGGCGGCGCCGTGGCAGCGCTCACCGCCACCGCGGCGGCCGGGCGCTTCACGGGCGAGCAGTTCGAGCTCGTGGCCGGCGCCGCCGCGCGTATGGAGGCGGCAACGGGCCGGTCAGCCGCCGCGACGGTCAGCGCCTTCGAATCCATCGCCAAGGATCCGCTGGACGGCCTGCTGAAGCTCAACGACGCCGAGCGCTTCCTCACCGAGGCCCAACTGCAGCGCATCGTGGCGCTGCGGGAGGAGGGGCACTCGCAGGATGCTGCGAACGAGGCGATCCAGCTTTACGCCGCCCACTTGCGCGACGTGGCGGACCAGACCGACGCGGTCATGCCGGCGATGTCCCGCGGCTGGCGCGACGTGAAGGACGACATCAGCGGCGCGTGGTCGGCGCTGGGCGGCCTGACCAATGCCCTGGCTGACCTCGCCGGCAAGTGGGGCGTCCTGCAGCGGCTGCCCCGGCTCAGCGACATGCTCGGTCTGGGCGTGGCGACGAGCACCATCACGAAGAACCTGGGCCTGCCGTCGGTCACCGACGCGGTCAACGGCTACGCGAACTTCTTCCGCGGTGGCAGCGGGGCCAAGCTGCCGGCGCCGATCGACGAATCGGGGATGAGCCCGCAGATGGCGCGGGAGCTCGCCACGGTCGCCGAGGAGAACGCCAGCGCGCAGCGTGCCGCATCGGACGCGATCAACGCGCAGGTCGCCGGCCTGGACCGCGCCACGGCCAAGGAGGCGGCGCGGCTGAAGATCATCGCCGAGTACAACAAGCTCGCCGACAACGACGCCCGGCACTTCGACGGCTCGATGGACCGGCTGATCGCCAACTCCAACAAGCAGATCGACAAGCAGTTCAACCAGCGCGAGGGCATCGGCAAGAAGAACACCGACGACACGTCGGCCCAGAGCTTCATCGCCAGCGTGCAGCGGCAGATCGAGGCCAACAACCAGTTGGCCAGCTCGGGCGAGAAGGTCACCGCCAGCGACCGCATGGTGATCCAGGCGCGCCAGCTGCTGGCGAACAAGACCAACACCATGACTGCAGCGACGCGGAAATTGCTGGAAGCGCTGATCCCGCAACTTGAAACCACCGATGCCCAGGCGCAGGCAGAAGTGCAGCGGCAACGCGGCATGCAGGCCAGTCTCGCGCTGACCGAGCGGCTGACTCAGCTGGAGAAGCAGCGGCAGGAACAGGCGGACATCGACCTGATGGGCCTGGGCCGCGGAGCCGACGCCACCCAGATGCTGCAGCGACAGCTCGACATCCAGCGTCAGTACCTGCAGGAGCAGGAAAAGCTCGACAAGACCTACAACACTGACCGCGTATCGCTGAGCGGCGAAGCCCTGGAGGTCAGGCGGACCCAGTACGAGCAGGACAAGGCGAACCTCGAAGCGAGCTTGGAGCGGTCGCTGGACATCGAGCGCACCTATCAGCAGCGCCGGCTCGCCATGCTGCAGGACTGGCGGACGGGGTTCGCCAAGGCGTGGGAGGACTATGCGTTCGCCGCGGGCAACTCGTCGGAGCAGGCAGCTTCGTTGCTCACCAGCAGCCTGCAGGGCGCTGAGGATGCGTTCGTACGATTCGTGCAGACCGGCAAGCTGTCGTTCAAGGATCTGGCCAACTCGATCATCGCCGACCTGGCGCGGATCGCAGCGAAGCAGGCGATCGTCGGCATCGTCGGCTCCATCGCCGGTTCGCTCTTCGGCAGCATCGGCGGTGGCTCCTACACGGGTGTCAGCGCCGGCGCCGGCAGCAATCTGAACTTCGGCAACAACGTCGGCGGCTTCACCGGCAGCGACTGGATGAGCTACGGCGGCGGCCGGGCTGCTGGTGGTCCGGTCGGACGCGGCAGCTACTACGAGGTCGGGGAGAACGGCCGCCCCGAGCTGTACCGGCAGGGCGGCCGCAACTACCTGATCCCCGGCAACGACGGCACGGTCATCCCGATGGCACCGGCGGCGAGCGGAGGTTCTGGCGGCGGCAACGTGTACTTCAACCAGCAGATCGTCGTGAACAGCGACGGCAGCACCAGCACGAGTAGCTCTACGACCGGCGACAACGAGGCGGCAGCACGCGCGCTCGGAGAGCAGACGCGCAAGGTCGTGCAGGCCGAGCTGGTCAAGGCGCTCCGCCCTGGCGGCATTCTGGCGAGGGCGAATTGATGGCCGACACGTTCACCTGGGTTCCCACTACGACCAGCCGCGCCACGGCGACAGGGCGTGTCCGGCGCGCGCAGTTCGGTGACGGCTATGCCCAGTCGTCCCGGGATGGGCTCAACGCGATCGGCCGATCGTGCGACGTCTCGTTCACCGGGCAGAAGGCGGTGATCGCTGCCATCGCCGCATTCATCGACGCGCACCTGGGCGTCTCCTTCAACTTCGCCCATCCGCTGCACGGGCCGGGCCTGTACCAGTGCGACGGCTACAGCGATTCCAACGACGGCGGCGTCATGTGGACGCTCACCGCGACGTTCCAGCAGCAGTTCCAACCGTGAGGCTTTAGATGGCACGCCAAGTAATCGACACCACCACCGACCACGGTTCCTACAAGGGCGATCCTGCGGTCACGGCATTCGGCAAGGTCAACGCCAACTTCGACGAGCTCTACAACGGAGACGTGACTTTTGCGGGGGCGAAGACATACAGCGGCGCCGTAACAGTGAACAACGTGGTCGGGTTCGCGAACTACCTCGACGGCAAGACCACCACGTCCGTCCTCGCTGCCCAGCCGAACGGCGCGATCTTCCTGCGGCCGAATGGCATCGTCGATACCACCGGGCAGCTCCGCGTGTCCAGCGACGGCACCATCGTTTCAAGCAAGGACATCAACTCCGGCGGCAGCCTCACGCTGAAGGGGACCGTGTACACCACGGTCGACAACACCTATTCGTGTGGCAACTCCAGCTTCCGCTGGTCGGTCGTCTATGCTGCGACCGGCTCGATCAACACGTCCGATGCGCGGGAGAAGTCCGATGTGGCGCCGCTCACGGACGCGGAGCTGCGCGCGGCGAGGCAACTGGCGCGCGAGATGGGGACGTACCAGTGGCTGGCCAGCATGCAGGCCAAGGGAGCGGACGCGCGCCAGCACGCGGGCATGACGGTCCAGCGAGCCATGGAGGTGATGCGGGGCGAAGGCCTGGATCCGCTGCGCTACGGCTTCATCTGCTACGACAGTTGGGAGGCGGCGGACGCCGTCATGGAGTCGTGGGAGGCTGTGGTCGACGAAGAGGGGAACGTCCTGACCGAGGCCGGCTCGCGTGAGGTGCTGCCGGCGCAGACAGCCGGCGACCGGTACAGCTTCCGTTCCGACCAGCTCGCCTTCTTCGTCGCCCGCGGACTGGCCGCGGAACTCGACGAGGTCGCCGCCAGGCTGGACGCGCTGGAGGCGCGCGCCGCATGAGCCTGCTGGCTGACATCCAGACCTTGGAGCCGGGCGCGCGCGTGCGGCTGTTCGAACTGGATGCGACCGTGCTCGGTGCCGATTCGCTGTTGTTCCACCCGCACCTGCAGACCAATCCGATCGTCTGGCAGGGGCAGGTCTACGATCCCTGGCCGGTGGAGGCGACAGGATTCGAGCGCACCAGCGACCAGCCGCCGACGCCGCGCCTACGCGTGGGCAACATCAACGGCTCGATCACCGCACTCTGTCTCCTATTCGACGACTTGGTCGGGGCGCGGCTGATCCTTCGCCGGACGCTGGTGCAGTACCTGGACGCGGTCAACTTCTCCGGGGGCAACAGCCGGGCGGACCCTAACGAGCACTTCCCGGACGAGATCTGGTTCATCGAGCGCAAGGTGTCCGAGGACGACGAGGTCGTCGAGTTCGAGCTGGCCACCGCGGCGGACCTCAACGGCGAGCAGCTGCCGGGTCGGCAGATCATCGCCGGCACCTGCGGCTGGATCGTGCGCGGCGGCTACCGCGGATCCTACTGCGGCTACAACGGGCCGCCCGTGGCCGACATCAACGACAACCCGACCAGCGACCCGTCGCAGGACGTCTGCGGCGGCAAGGTGCGTTCCTGCAAGCTACGGTTCGGGGTGAACGAGCCGCTGCCCTATGGCGGATTCCCCGCCGCCGGCCTGCTGCGCACCTGATCTCCACTGCGATTCCACCTCTTCAGGCCCGCCACGTGCGGGCCTTTTCTTTGGGCATCCCATGCAACAGAGCACCCTGCAGGCCATTCAAGCACACGCGGTGGCCGAGTACCCGCGCGAGTGCTGCGGGCTGATCGTGGCCAGTGCCGGCGGCGAGACCTACGTGGCTTGCCGAAACGCCGCCACCACGCCCAGCGAGCACTTCCGGCTGCCGGCTGAGGACTATGCCGCCGCCGAAGACCGAGGCGATGTGCTGGCGGTCGTGCACAGCCATCCCAATGCGCCGCCGGCGCCGTCGGACGCAGATCGGGTGATGTGCGAGGCAAGCGGCCTGCCGTGGCACATCATCAGCGTCGGTCAGGTCGACGGCGTGCCGGAGTGCGGGGAGGTCTTCTCGTTCCGGCCGGACGGCTATGTCGCGCCGCTGGTCGGCCGTCATTTCTCCCACGGTGTGCTCGACTGCTACACCCTGGTGAGGGACTTCTACGAGCGCGAGCTGGGCGTGCAGCTGGCCGAGTACGAGCGCGCGGACAACTGGTGGGACAACGGTGGAGACCTGTACGCGCTGGACAGGCTGCAGGCCGAGGGCTTCGCGGAGATCCAGGACGAGCCGCAGCGCGGCGACCTGATCCTCATGCAGATCCGCGCGTCGGTGCCGAACCACGCCGGCGTCTACCTCGGCGATGGCCAGATGCTGCACCACCTCGCTGATCGCATCTCCTGCCGCGTGCCGTACGGCGGCTACTGGGCAGAGCGAACCGTGCGCATCGTGCGGCACCGGGAGATGACGACGCACTCGGCGCAGGCTGGTGCGGCATGACCCCGCGCGACCAGACCCCGAAGGTGCGCACGGTGCGCCTGTACGGCCAACTGCGCGCGCGCTTCGGCAAGGAGTTTCGCCTCGCCGTGGCGTCGCCGGCGGAAGCCGTCCGCGCGCTCTCGGTGCAGCTTCCCGGCTTCCAGGCGTTCCTCATGGGCGCCAAGGATCGCGGCATGGCGTTTGCTGTATTCGCCGGCCAGCGCAACCTGGCCGAGGACCAGCTCCACGACCCCCCCGGCGAGGACATGATCCGCATCGCGCCGGTGCTTCAGGGTTCCAAGCGCGGCGGCGTGCTCCAAACAATCGTCGGCGCCGTGCTGATCGTCGCGGGCATGGTGCTGTCCGCCTACGGTTTCGGCGCTGTCGGCGTACCGCTGACGCACGCAGGTATTGCCATGGTGCTCGGCGGCGTGGTGCAGATGCTGTCGCCGACGCAGAAGGGGCTGGGCGCACAGGACAGCCCGGCCAACAAGCCCAGCTATGCGTTCAATGGCCCGGTCAACACACAGGCCCAGGGCAACCCCGTGCCGGTCGCCTACGGTGACCCCTGGACCGGATCCGCCGTCGTCAGCGGCGGCATCTTCGCAGAGGATCAGCAATGAGCAACGTGGTGGCGCTGGCCGGCGCGAAGAAGGGCGGCAGCTCCGCGCGCGCTCCTGTCGAGACGCCGGACAGCCTGCAGTCGATCGCATACGCCAAGATCATCGATCTGGTCAGCGAAGGCGAGATCGTCGGCCTGAAGGACGGACTTCGCTCGATCTACCTCGATGGCACGCCGCTGCAGGCCGCAGGCGGCAGCATGAACTTCCAAAACGTGCGCGTGGAGCTGCGTACCGGAACGCAGGACCAGGACTATCTTGCGGGATTTCCGAGCGTCGAGAACGAGAACTCGGTCGACGTCGAGTTGCGCAGCGATCAGCCGGTCGTGCGTAGCTTCACGAACTCCGACCTTTCGGCCGTTCGGATCCGCCTCGGTGTCCAGGCGCTACAGAAGACCAACACCAGCAATGGGGACATCGAGGGCTATAGCGTCAGCTACGCGATCGATGTGGCGACGGATGGTGGCGCCTTCACGACGGTGATCTCCAACGCGTTCACCGGCAAGACCACCACGCCATACGAGCGGTCGCACCGCGTCGATTTGCCCGCCGGCAGCCAATGGCAGATCCGTGTCCGGCGCCTGACCCCGAACGCGAACAGCGCCACGGTAGCGGACACGACCACGGTGAAGTCGATGACCGAGATCATCGACGCGAAGCTGCGATACCCGAACAGCGCTCTGGTCGGGATCGAGATCGACGCCAGCCAGTTTCAAGCGATCCCGACGCGCGCGTACCGCGTGCTTGGCCGCATCATCTCGGTGCCGAGCAACTACGATCCCCAGGCGCGGACGTACTCGGGGCTCTGGGACGGCACCTTCAAACCCGCGTGGACGAACAATCCCGCGTGGGTGTTCTACGACATGGTCACGAACGACCGGTTCGGCCTTGGCCACCGCATCCCGGCGGCGTGGGTCGATCGCTGGCGCCTGTATCAGATCGCGCAGTACTGCGACCAGATGGTGAGCGACGGGCAGGGCGGCCAGGAGCCGCGCTTCGTGTGCAACGTCTACCTGCAGACACGCAGCGATGCCTACAAGCTGCTGCAGGACATGGCGGCCGTGTTCCGGGGCATTACGTACTACGCCGCCGGGCAGTTCACCGCGTCGGCGGATATGCCGCAGGACCCGGTCTACCAGTTCAACCAGGCCAACGTCATCGACGGCAAGTTCACCTATTCCGGCTCCGCGCGGAAGGTGCGCCACACCGTCGCACTGGTGTCCTGGAACGACCCGGACGACTTCGGGCGCGCCAAGGTCGAGACCGTAGAGTATCGCCCCGGCATCGCGCGCTACGGCATTCAGCAGACAGAGGTCACGGCCATGGGCTGCACCTCGCGCGCGCAGGCGCAGCGCATTGGGCTGCACATCCTGTACACCGAGAACCTGGAGACCGAAACGGTCACCTTCGGCGTCGGCCTGGAGGGCGCGGTGCCGCAGCCGGGCGACATCATCGAGGTGGCTGACCCGAATCGCGCGGGCCGGCGCAACGGCGGCCGGATCCGCTCGGCGACGGCGCAGGAGGTCGTGCTGGACGCGGTGCCTGAAGGCCTGGCCGTCGGGGACACGATCCGTGTGCTGGGCAGCAACGGCCGCAGCCAGGGTCGTACGATCAGCGGCATCAGCGGCAACACCGTGTCCGTTGCCGCGCCCTGGGACACGGTTCCGGTGGCGACCTCGGTCTGGTCAGCCTCGACGTCTCATATCGCTCTGCAGACTTTCCGCGTGCTCGCTGTTACCGAGGGCGACGGCGCCGAGAATGCGATCACCTACCAGATCACCGCGCTGAAGCACGTGCCGTCCAAGTTCGCAGCGATCGACGACGGCGCGCGGATCGAGCTGCCGCCGATCAGCATCATCCCGCCCAGCGTGCAGCCGCCGCCGAGCGATATCGCACTGTCGTCGCACGTGGTGATCGACCAGGGCATCGCGACGCCCGTCCTGACGATCGCGTGGACCGCCGCGGAGAAGGCCATTGCCTACGACGTGGAATGGCGCCGGGATGACCTGAACTGGGTGCGCGCGGGCAGGGTGGCCACGACGACCGCCGAGGTGCGCGGCATCTACGCTGGGCAGTACCTGGCGCGCGTGCGCGCGGTGAACGCGCTTGGCGCGGTGTCCATGCCCGCGCTGTCGGCGCTGACGAGCATCGAGGGGAAGACCACGCCGCCGCCGGCGCTCGCGTCGCTGACGGCCAGCGGCATCATCTTCGGCATTGAGCTGGCCTGGACGTTCCCGCCCGGCGCAACCGACACCCAGCGCACCGAGATCTGGTACGGCACGGCGAACGTGCTGGCCAACGCGATCAAGCTGGGCGACTTCGCCTATCCGCAGGCAAAGCACACGATGATGGGCCTGGCCGCGGGCGTGCAGTTCTTCTTCTGGGGCCGCCTCGTGGACAGGTCCGGGAACGTCGGTCCGTGGTATCCGCTGGCCAACGGCGTGGTGGGCCGGTCCAGCACCGACGCCAACGCGATCCTGGACTACCTCACGGGCAAGATCACCGAGAGCCAGCTCGGGCAGGCGCTGCTCGCGAAGGTGCAGTCGATCTCCGACCTGCTGCCCCTGGTGTGGGACGCCGGCGCGACCTACACCAAGGGCCAGACGGTGATCTACGACGGCAAGATCTACAGCTGGGAGAGCGACACGGCCGGCAACGAGACGCCGCCCGGGACGAACTGGAAAGACGTCGGCGACGCGATCGCAGAGATCGGCGCGGTGGTGGGGCAGGTCAGCGCCAATACCCAGGCGATCTCCCAGCTGGACGGCAAGGTTACGGCCCAGGGCCAGAAGGTCGACGGCATCTTCGCGCAGTTGGACGTGCAGGCCGCCGGCGACAGCGATTGGGGGGCGGGCGACACGAACGTCTATGCCGGCACGATCACGGTGCAGAGCGTCATTGCGAGCGGCGACTATGCGCAGGCGAAGCGCACGGACACCGTGGAGGCGAACCTAGGCGCGACCAACGCCGCAGTACAGGTGACGAGCCAGGCCGTGGCCACCCTCAACGGCAAGGCGTCGTCGAGTTACGTGGTCAAGGCCGCGGTCACCTCGGGCGGCATGTACTACGCCGCAGGCATCGCGCTGGGTATCGACGCCAGCGGCGGCACCGTGCAGTCGTCGTTCCTGGTCTACGCCGATCTGTTCGGGGTGCTCAACGGCACCGGCAGTGATGCGACCGTCACGTCTCCGTTCACTATCAGCGGTGGCCAGGTCTTCATCCGCAGCGCCGTGATCCAGGATGGGTCGATCACCAACGCCAAAATCGGCGACGTGATCCAGTCATCGGCCACGGGCGTCAATGGACAACCTCGGTGGAAGCTCGACAAGAGCGGCACGCTGACACTCAACAGCGCGAATAGCGGAGGCTACATGACGGTGACCGACAGCCTGATCCAGGTATTCAACTCGAGCGGGGGCCTTCTGCTTCGTCTGGGGCGCTGGTGATGCCGGCCGGTTTGGAGGTTCAAGACGGCAACGGGAACGTCGTAACGGCCGTCACCGACCGGCTGACGCTCTACATGGGGCAGGTGGCGATCTCTCCCAATACGTCGGGCTCGGTGGCTGTGCCGGCTCTGGGCACAAATGATGTCGCGTACTACTTCGTAGCCACAACCACGGATACTGATTTTCAGGCCATGCCGTCGTTCTCGATATCCGGCGACACGATCTCGTGGGCGTCACCGAACGTTAGTTCGACCGCAGCTGTGAAGGCAGCGGGTGGTGTGCTGCAGTACGGGAGATACTGAGGTGCCAGCAGGTCTTGAGGTCTACCCGAACGGTGGCTCGATACTACAGATCACCGGCGCCTATCAGAACTTGGAGGTGAGCGCGAAGGGCACCGCCACGGCTGCGCTGTGGAACAGCGGCTTCAGCCCCAACCGCGGGATCATCTCGATCACGACGGCTGGAACGGCTCCGGTGATCGCGGTGGAGAGTGGCGAGAAGATCGCATTGTTGAGGCGAGTGCAGAGCGGCTCCAACTTCACGTTCACGCTCATCACGGAGAATCCCAGCACGACCTTCAACTATTTCATCTTCGACAGGCCTACGGGATCATCGTCGACAGACGGTCTTCAGGTTTTCATCGACACCGGCACCGCCACGACTGGGCCACTCGCGTTCGATGCGCGCAAGCGGTACATGCGGGTCATCGCCGTGATCAGCGGCACGGCCACGGCATCGGCGCCGGTCACGCAGGCAGCCAGCGCAGGGCGAGTTGCAGTGCTGCTTGCATACGCGGGCAGCGAGTTAGTGAGTGCCGGTGGGATCATTGCCGGGGGAAACACCTGGATGGTCAGCACCACCCTGTTCATGGCTGCGGTTTCCTACTCGGGCGGCCAAGTAGCCGCCGCAAGGATGGCGATGAACGCCACCAGCGTGTCCGGCACGGGCTCATCCGGCATTCCCGCCACGGGCAACTGGGGGACGACGGCTGTGCGGCACCTGATCCTGGACGTGTCGAACTTCTAACGCGTGCAGCGATCCGCGTAGCGCAGCATGTAGTCCTTCCCGTCGACCCGGGTGAGGCTGGACCCGTCAGGCTGCTCGTACACCTCGATCGTTGCGAGCTTTTCGGCGGATTGATCGACGACCCCGGCCTCACCAGTCACGGGGAGCGAAACGACCTTGATGCCACCGGATCCGAGCGACAGGTATCGCTTAATGCAGTCGCGGACTTCGGCTGCAGGCCGAGCGCTCGGGAAATCGCGCCGCACAACCGTTGCCTTGCCGCCGCAAGCGACAAGCAAAGAGCAGATGGTCAATATGGAAATGACGGTGCGCACTTGGCCTCTCCTTGAGTGGGTGTCGAAGCGACGCTAGCCGCTTCCCTGCTGCGACCATGCACCAGAGTAAGCGGCGTGAATACGTTCGTCGACGTGCGTCGCAGCACAAGCGACGCGGCTGCGTAGGGGAAACCCGACAGCGCGGCGCGGCGGCGCCCTATACCGCCGGGCGGCCCTACGCGCGATCCTGGCCATGCCGGACGCGGGGCCACAGGCCGCTCAACCCGCGGGCCTTGAGCAAGCCATGCTGGCATCCAACCCATTCAATGCTATCCAAGGAGGCGATATGCTGAAGCACATTGCGTTGGCCGCATTCGCGGCAATTTCGATCGCTGCCGTGCCCGCTGCTCAGGCCGTCAGCTACACGACGGTGGAACAGACTGGAACGTCGACCACGCTGGTTGGTTCGATCGACATTACTCCCCAATGCCCTGCTGGCTACACCCCGATTTCCGGTGGGTGGCGAAGTGGAGAGCCGAACTCGATCCAGTTCGATGGCAACTATTCCGGAAGCGGCAGGGCCGATTACAGGATGAACACTGGCCGGTTCCAGCCGGTGGGCAGCCACCCGAACGGGCAGGGCTGGCGCACCTACGGCTACACCAATGGGCCGATCATCGTGGTGGTCTATTCAGTCTGCGCGTCGGGTTGATCGGTGGTTCCGAGGGCTGCCCTAGCTTCGGGCAGCTCTCCCTGGCGCAGGATTCCTGAGCTGTTCACCAACGCGTCTCAGCCCATGCGACGCCGAGGCGTAGGATCCGCTTCCCCGGTTCCTACGTTCCAGCATGCGGTTCGTCCTGGCCAGCTACCACTTCACCGATCATTGGGCGACCGCGGCCGGCCTGGTGCCGCCGCCGCTTGGGTATGGCGGGCGGGCGAATTCTTGGTCGGTCCAGCCGGGCAAGTACTTGCAGTCGATCCGCCGGCGGAGCAATGGCCAGATGGATGTCGGCACGGTGTTCTGGAGCCCCGCGAGACCTGTCCTCTGGGACATCGACGCCCGCCGTGTCGAGGTATCGCGCGCCGCTGTCTTGGTCAGCGGCTTCTACATTGAGTTGGACGACCGCTGGCGCTACTTCGCTGCCCCCGGCGACGAGCCGTTCTTCCTGGCCGCCGCTGGTGGCAAAAAGGCCGCGGCGCTGCTGGGCTGGGCGCCTGGCGGTGAGGCCGGCGGGATGCCTGCGATAGTCCTCGCCGAGGACGCTGTGCGCTGGGCTGCGGGCGAGGGCACAGCGGCCGATGCCTTCGCTGGCCTGCAGCGCTGGACCGCCGACGCCTTCCGCAGCTGGCCAGTCCAGTCGCCCATCGACCGGCCGCCGCTGCGGGAGCGCGACGACGACTCGCTCATCGCCCCGGTGCTGGACCCGCCGCACGAAAGAACACATCCCATGTACCGGCGGCGCGGGATGCTTGCCGCAGGACGTGGCGGGAGCACGACGTGAAGAACAGAGCCGAGCTGGACGGGATGCTGGACGCGCTCGACGCGCAGCTACCGGCGATGCTGGAGCAGTGCCCGGATGATGGCGATTTCTGGGCAGAGTTCGCCGGCCACGCCGACGAGATCGAAGACGCCGCGCGGAACGAGGACTGCGCTTACGTTACCCAGCGCATCGACGCCATGATCGACAACGTGAAGGCGAGGATGGCCGAATAGCATGTGCTACAGCGCCCAGGTGTACGCCGAGTACAAGCAGTACCAGCGCCAGTTCGGCGCGGTGATGGACATCGACGAGTACGTGCGTACCTTCTGGTCGCCGGAGGAGCGGCCGCGCCGCGTGAAAGCGCCGCGCGCAATGATCCGGGAGCTGCTGGAGATCGCGCCGCCCGACCTGCAGGCGAACCTGCGGGCGGCCGACGCCGCCGAGGCCGACACCCTGACGCGGGAGATCTTCGACCAGAAGCGCCGCGTTGCCGACGCCGAGCGGGCGCTGCAGGTCAAGGAGACCAAGAAGGCGAGGGAGGACGTGCGGATCGGCAGCAACAAGATCGCGCAGGCCCAACGCCGGCTCGACGTGCTGAAAGGCATGCGCGGTGCGGAGGACAACCGCATCTTCCCGGGCGTCTACTGCCCGGTCCTCGTCGTCGAAGATGGCCGGCGGGTCGTGAAGCCGATGCGGTACCAGTGCCGCCCCGCGGGCGCGCCGATCCTCTACGACCGCAAGTTCCCAGGCACCTACAACGCGAGGCGCGACAACCTCGAAGGCTTCTGGCGCCGGCAGTTCGGCTACACGCACGGCCTGATCGTCGCCGACCGCTTCTACGAGAACGTGGAGCGCGACGGGGAGAACGAGCGGCTGGAGTTCGTCCCCAGCACAGGCGAGCCGATGCTGATCGCCTGCCTCTGGTCCCACTGGCGCGACCCCGCCGGCAACGAGCCGGATCTGCTGTCCTTCGCGGCGATCACCGACGAGCCCGAGCCCGAGGTCGCCGCAGCCGGCCACGACCGGACAATCATCAACATCAAGCCCGAGCACGTCGATGCCTGGCTGAACCCGGACCCGGCCGACCTGGTCGCGCTCTACCGGATCTTCGACGACAAGCGGCACCCGTTCTACGAGCACCGCATCGCGGCGTAGCCCTCGGGTTCCTTGACGGTGCGCAGCTCGTCCAGATAGTCCGCCCAGCGCTGCATCATGCGCACGCGCTCCGGCAGATGCGTGGTGCGGTTGTAAGCCCGCCCGTTCGGATCCTTCACCGCGTGGGCCAGCTGGTGCTCGATGATGTCCGGCCGGAACTCCAGCACCTCGTCCAGAATCGTGCGCGCCGTCGCCCGGAAGCCATGGCCGGTAGCGGTGCCGACTTCGTAGCCCAAGCGGCGCAGCGCGGCATTGATGGTGTTCTCCGACATGGGGCGCTCCCGTGACCGCGCGCCGGGGAACACGTATCGGCCGCGTCCGCTCAGCGGCTGCAGCTCCCGCAGGATGTCGATAGCCTGGCGCGGCAGCGGGACCATGTGGGCAATCCCCATCTTCATGCGAACCGCTGGGATGTCCCAGGTCGCCGCTTCCAGGTTGAACTCTTTCCATTCGGCCATGCGGAGCTCCCCCGGCCTGACGAATACGAGCGGCGCCAGCGCCAGCGCAGCCCGCGTGACCAAGCTGCCGGTGTAGCCGTCGATAGCGCGCAGCATCGGGCCGAGCTCGCGCGGATCGGTCACCGCCGGCAGATGCCGTTCCGGCGCCGGCTGGAGGGCGCCCCGCAGGTCTGCCACGGGGTTACGGCTCGCCCGGCCCGTGGCGACCGCGTAGCGCATGACCTGGCCGCAGTTCTGCATGATCCGGTGCGCCGACTCGATCGCTCCGCGCTTCTCCACGCGCCTGGCCACCGCCAGCAGTTCCGGTGCCTCCAGCTCCGCGGCTGGGCGGCTACCTATCCACGGGAACACGTCGTTGTCGAACCATGCGGCGACCTTCACGCTGTAGCCCGGCACCCAGTCGCGCGTCGCCAGCCACTCTCTGGCTATTACCTCGAACGTGTTGGCGCCGAGCTGCGCGCGCGCCGCGGCCGCTGCCTTCTTGTGCTGGCCGGGATCGATGCCCTGAGCAAGCAGCCGCCGCGAGTCGTCGCGCCGCTGCCTGGCCATCGCCAGCGGGACATCGGGGTACACGCCGAGCGCAAGCAGCTTCTCCCTTCCTGCGAAGCGGTACTTCCATCGCCAGAAGCGGCCGCCGCTCGGCGCGACCAGGAGGAAGAGGCCGCCGCCATCGAACAACTTCTGCGGGCGGTCGCTCGGCTTTGCACGGCGAAGTGCGAGGTCTGATAGACGCATTGGGGGTACCAGATCGGGGACGCCGCAATGTACCCCCGGCCATACCCCCGCCATGCACCGAACTGGCATGCACACGTCCGCACTCTCTCGGACACAAAAAAGGCCGGAAACCCTTGTTTTATGGGGATTCCCGGCCTTTCTCGGACCTTCTCGGTCCGCTCATTGGTGGAGGTGGGCGGAATCGAACCGCCGTCCGAAGGCACTCCATCCCCGGCACTACATGCTTAGCTCATCGTTGGATCTCGTCCCGGAACAGCACGATGTGCGAAGCGCATCCCGGGACCAGCCTGCTTGATTTAGCCAATGGCTGACAGGCAGCCACCACCGGCGATTCCGTGATAATGACCCTACGTCGCGAGCACGGACACAAGCGATTTCGGGGCTAGGCCTTAAGCGGCCAGAGCGTAGTTGTCGTCGTTGGCAACTATAAGTTTGCGGCTGGATTTACGAGGAAAGCTGCCCCCTCGGCATGCGCCAAGCGATTTTGCAACCCCCGTCGAAACCAGTGCACCCCCCGGGGACAACGTCAAACGCTGACCTGCACAGTGTAGGGATCGGGGAGGGCAGTCACAAGTCTTGAGACAGACCGCGCTTAAGCTGGCTTCACTACGACGCCGGCCCTGTCACGCCGCCGTCCCCCAGGCATTCCCCCAGGCATGGAGCAGCGCAATGGCAAGCAGACAGCCGCGTGGCCGCAGCAGCGGGCGTGCGCCCAAGGCACCCGTCACGTCCTCGACCTCCAAGCCCGGCAAGACGCCGGTCAAGGCGCAGGCGGCATCCGCCGCCAAGCCGAGGGCGGCACTGCGCAAGACGGCGACAGGCGGCGTAGATGCTGCCAAGCGGGCGCAGAAGACGACGCCGGCAGGAGCGGCTGCGTGGGCAAGGCCCGCAACAGCGTCCAGTTCCACCGTCTCGGCTCCTGGCGCCAGCAGACCTGCCTCTGCGACCCGCGCCGCGACGCCGCCAGCGCGCAACGCGCTGCGGCCTAAGGCCACCGGCGAAGGCTCGCTGGCGCAGGGGCAGGCGCGTACCGTCGTCTACATCCATGGCATCGGCAACAAGCCACCGGCCGAGGTGTTGCGCTGCCAGTGGGACCGCGCGCTGTTCGGCCGCGCGATGGGCGAGCGCACGCGCATGGCCTATTGGGTCAATCGCGAGCGCTATCCGTCGCCGGAGCCGGGCGATTGCCAGGATCAGGACCGCGGTCCGGTATTGAACCAGGCCGAGCAGCGCATGTTGAGCGCGCTCGGCATGGCGCCGCAACTGGCCGATCTGCGCCAGCTCGCCGACACCCTGGCCAGCAGCGATGCCGAGCGCGCGCGGTTGCACCAGGTGCTGGACGAGGTGGAGGCGGCGGCGCCGCCCTCGGCGGCTGCAGCCGCCGATGTGCATGCGCAGGGCGTGATCGACGTGTTCAATCGCGCGCTGCTCAAGCTGATCTCCGCGGCGCTGCTGCAGGACGTGCACGATTTCTTCTTCGTGCCGGCGCGACGTGAGCAGATGCGCGACAGCCTGCTGCAACGCATCCGCGCCGGTGGCGGCCCATTCGTGATCGTCGCGCATAGCCAGGGTTCGCTGATCGCCTACGACGTGCTGCGCGAACTGCAGCCGCAGGACTGCGAGGTCTCGCTGCTGCTCACGCTCGGCTCGCCGCTGGGGCTGCCGGTGGTGCGCAGCATGTTCAAGGAGTGGACCGGTACCCCGAAGCTGCCGTTCCCGCCCTGCGTGGCGCGCTGGGTCAACGTCGCCGAGCGGCGCGACCCGGTGGCCCTGGACGACGATCTCAGCGACGACATCGCCGATGCCGGCGGGCGCTTCCACAACATCGCCGGGTCGAAGATCAATCCCGATTGGCAGCACAACCCGCATTCGGCCGCCGGCTACCTGTCCATCCCCGACGTGCGGGCCGAGGTGCGGCGCGCGGTGGGTGTGGGCTTCGATCAGCCGATCGCGCACCCGGTGTTGATCAAGGATTTGTCCGACCAGTTGGAGGCGCGTGCGCCGGACTACCGTCATGAGGTGCTGATCGAACTCGAGAAGCTGTCCGAGGCCGGCGATCCGGCCCAGCTCAAGCGCGACCTGATCGCCGCATTGCGCACGCTCACCGGGGCCTCCACCGGCCTGCACGGCGAGGCGCTGGATGTGCAGATCGAGCTGGAAGACACCATGCAGCGCTACGTGTCGGCGCGGCTGACCCGGTTCGAGATCGAGAGCCTGCGCGAGCGCTATCGCGATCTCAACCTGAAGCGCCTGTGGCGCGATGCGGGCAAGCGCGCGCTGATCTACCAGTCGCGCAGCACGATCCAGGTGGACGCGGCGCAGGTGGCTTACCGCGCACTCGGCGCCGGTATCGGCTGGGCGGTACTGGACAGCGGCATCGCCGCGGCGCATCCGCACTTCCATACCGCCGGGCAACCGGCGGCCGTGCTCGCCCAATGGGACTGCACCCAGCGCGGGCGCCCGCGCGCACTGCGCCCGGGCGAGGCCGGCTTCGATGCGCTCGACGGCAATGGTCACGGTACCCACGTGGCCGGCATCATCGCCGGGCAGTGCGAGGCGCCGCTGCCCGGTTTGCCGGCCACCGCGCCGCTGCAGTTCGCCGGCATGGCGCCGCTGGCGCGGCTTTACGGACTGAAGGTGCTGGACGACGACGGCAACGGCCGCGACTCCTGGATCATCAAGGGCGTTCAGCAGGTGGCCGAGCTCAACGAGCGCGCCGGCGAGCTGGTGGTGCACGGGGTCAACCTGAGCCTGGGCGGCTACTTCGACGCCGAGAGCTACGGCTGCGGCTTCACCCCGCTGTGCAACGAGTTACGCCGGCTGTGGCGGCAGGGCGTGGTGGTGGTGATCGCGGCCGGCAACGACGGACTGGCCTGGCTGATGCAGGGCGACGGCGAGGCCTACCCGCTGAACCTGGACCTGAGCATCGGCGACCCGGCCAACCTGGAGGAGTCTTTGGCAGTGGGTTCGGTGCACAAGAGCAGCCCGCACAGCTACGGCATTTCGTATTTCTCCTCGCGCGGCCCGACGGCCGATGGCCGCTACAAGCCGGACCTGGTCGCGCCGGGCGAAAAGATCCTGTCGGCGCACCACGGGTTTGTGGTCGAGGATCCCGGCACCTGGATGGTGGAGATGAGCGGCACCAGCATGGCCGCGGCGCATGTGTCCGGGCTGATCGCCGCGTTCCTGTCGGTACGCCGCGAGTTCATCGGCGCCCCGGATCGGGTCAAGCAGCTGGTGCTGGCGCAATGCCTGGACCTGCAGCGCGATCGCTACATGCAGGGCAGTGGACTGCCGAGTTTGATGCGGATGCTTGGCGGGACGTGAGTGGGGCGGGGATGATCAGCCATTCGGCTGCTGAAAAGCCAGGGATTGGGGATTGGGGATTCGCAACAGCAGTTCTCAGGCCGCATCGTCTTTCATTCGGAAATCTGCTTGCGCCGCGATCGGTGAATGCCAATGTTCCAGGAACGCCTGGCGGACCCCGTGCGAGCGGCGCGTCTGAATCACGTCGCGATTCCTGCGTCATCGCGTCGCGGCTGAAGCCGCTCCTACAAGGGCATTGATGCGCTATAGGGCTCTTGCCGCTGCCGAAATTTCCGTGCTGCGCTGCGCGTTCGGTTGAGTTGGTGTGCCGGGGAGTTGCTTTCGCGACTCCCCAATCCCCAATCCCCAATCCCGGCCTCACCGCGTCGCGGCTGAAGCCGCTCTACGGGAAAGGCGAGGCGGGCAAGACAACTGGGGCGGGCAGGAGATTTGCTGTTGCGAATCCCCAATCCCGAATCCCAAATCCCAGCCCCTCAGGCATTCTTGTTGTGCCGGCGCATGATGCGCTGCTTGTCGCGGGCCCAGTCGCGGTCCTTGGCCGCGTTGCGCTTGTCGTGGTCCTGCTTGCCCTTGGCCAGTGCGATCTCGAGCTTGATCTTGTTCTTGCTCCAGTACATCGCGGTGGGCACGAGGGTGTAGCCGTCGCGTTCGACGCGGCCGATCAGCTTGTCGATCTCGTTCCGGTGCAGCAGCAGCTTGCGCGTGCGGCGGTCGTCGGCCACCACATGGGTGGAGGCCTGGATCAACGGGGTGATCTGCGCGCCGAACAGGAACAGCTCGCCCTGGCGCACGAAGGCGTAGCTCTCGCCGATGTTGGCGCGGCCGGCGCGGATCGACTTCACCTCCCAGCCCTGCAGGGCCAGGCCGGCCTCGTAGCGGTCCTCCAGGTGGTATTCGTGGCGCGCGCGCTTGTTCAGGGCGATGGTCTTGTTGGCCGTCGCGCCGTTTGCTTTATCCTTGGCGGGTTTCTTGCTCATCTTGCTATTGTCTCCGATTCGGGGCCTCCCGAACGTCTTGGTCCCACTTCCGTCCCGAATGCCTATCATCCGCCGCAGCGCTCTGGTCGAACACGCCGCAACGCGCATGTTCGATCTGGTCAACGACGTCGCCGCCTATCCGCGCCGGTTCGCCTGGTGCGATGCGGCGCATATCCTCGAGCAGAACGACCGCGTCCTGGTCGCGCGGCTGGACCTGGGGCTGGGTTCGTTCCGCACCTGGTTCACCACCGAGAACAGCCTGCAGCGCCCGGATCGCATCGATATGCAGCTGCGCGACGGCCCGTTCAAGCGCCTGCAGGGGCAGTGGACCTTCCAGGGCTTCAACGACCATGCCAGCAAGGTCAGCCTGATGCTCGACTTCGAACCGGCCTCGCGCCTGCTGGGGCCGGCGCTGGCGCTGGGCTTCCAGAGCCTGGCCGATCGCATGGTCAACGACTTCGTGCGCGTGGCCGACCGGGAACAGGCCTAGCCGCCATGCAGATCGAGGTGGTGCTGGCCTGGCCGGAGCGCTTCGTGTCGCAGCGGCTGGATCTGCCGGAAGGCGCGACCGTGGCCGATGCGCTGGCGGCCGCCGCGTTGCCCGAAGCGAGCCCCGACATGCCGTGCGCGGTCTACGGCGAAGTCGCCGCACCGACGCGGCTGTTGCAGGACGGCGACCGGGTGGAACTGCTCAGGCCGCTGCTGATCGACCCCAAGGACGCCAGGCGGCGCCGCGCCAAGCCGCGCTGAGCGGCGGGGCACGGCGCGGCCGCCGGCTCATTCGCCGCGGCGCTGCTTCTTCTTGTCCTTGGCCAGGTTGCGGCCGAACTGGCGCACGCTGTTCTTGGCCAGTTCTTCGTCCTGATCCGGGAAATAGTCGCCTTCCCAGCGGGTGACCATGTCGTTGTCGAAGAACACGACGAAGTTCTTGATCTCGGTATGGCCGACGCGATCGATCCGCTCGGTGGAGGTGTAGTCCCAGCGCTGCGCATGGAACGGATCCGGGATCGAGGGGCTGCCCAGCAGCGCGCTGACCTGCTGCTTGCTTTGCCCGACCTTGAGCTGCTCCACGGCCGACGGCTTGATCAGATTGCCCTGATAGATGGGCTGCTTGTAAATGATGCCGCAGCCGGCGGTGGACAGGGCAACAGCGGCGACCAGCAGGAGATTGCGCATCGGGGACATGGCTGAATGAAATCACGTCGATGATACACTCCCGGCGACCGCCGCGACCCATTCCCAGGCAGCTGGCGATAAACCAGCTATGAACGGAGACGCCATGGAATCCCACGATCTGCGCAAAGTCGGCCTGAAGGTCACGCACCCCCGGATGCGCATCCTCGAGCTGCTGGAGCAGAAATCGGCGCGGCACCACATGACTGCCGAGGAGATCTACCGGCAGCTGCTGGACCACGGCGACGAGATCGGCCTGGCCACCGTGTACCGCGTGCTGACCCAGTTCGAGGCGGCCGGGCTGGTGCTCAAGCACAACTTCGAGGGCGGCCAGGCGGTGTATGAGCTGGACCGCGGCGGCCACCACGACCACATGGTGGACGTGGACACCGGCAAGATCATCGAGTTCGAAAGCGCGGAGATCGAGGAATTGCAGCGCAAGATCGCCGCCGATCACGGCTACGAACTGGAGGAGCACTCCCTGGTGCTGTACGTGCGCAGCAAGCGGCCGAGCGGCAAGAAGGGCTGAGTTCTGCGGCCGGGTCGGCCTGGCCTGTGTCCCTTCGGTGCAACGCGCTAGGGCTTCGCCACGTACCCTCACCCCAACCCCTCTCCCGGTGGGAGAGGGGCTACTGCCTCTCCCATCTCCCACCGGGAGAAGGTGCCCCGCAGGGGCGGATGAGGGTCCGGGTGGCGCCGTGTGGATCAGGTCAGCGGGTCGCTGCGCGCCGAACCCTTACCCCAACCCCTCTCCCGGTGGGAGAGGGGCTAACGCTTTTCCCTTCTCCCGCCGGGAGAAGGTGCCCCGCAGGGGCGGATGAGGGTTCGGGTGTCGCCGCATGGATCACGTCAGCGGGTCGCTCCGCGCCGAACCCTCACCCCAACCCCTCTCCCGGTGGGAGAGGGGCTTTTGATGCTTTCAGTGACCTGCGGCGCCTGGGCAGGGCGGCACGGCCTGGCGCTGGCAGCGCTGCCCGATCGCCAGCCGCTCAGCCCGCGCTGAGCAGCAGCCGCTTGGCCGCGGCGCGGGCTTCCTTGCTGACCTCGACCCCGCCCAGCATCCGTGCCAGTTCTTCCTCGCGCTGGCGTGGGGCCAGCAGTTCCACCGAGCTCTGGGTCATGCCCTCGACCGGCGCCTTGCTGACCCGGTAGTGGGCGTGGCCCTGCGCGGCGACCTGCGGCAGGTGGGTCACACACAGCACCTGGCGCTGCTCGCCGAGCGCGCGCAGCTTCTTGCCGACGATGTCGGCGACGGCGCCGCCGATGCCCGAGTCCACTTCGTCGAAGACCATGGTCGGCACCGCGTCCAGGCCCAGCGCGGCGACCTCGATCGCCAACGAGATGCGCGACAGTTCGCCGCCGGAAGCGACCTTGCGCAGAGCGCGCGGCGGCTGCCCGGCGTTGGCGGCGACCAGGAACTCGACCCGCTCGGCGCCGGCCGGGTCCGGCCGCTCCGTCTCATGCGGCTCGAGCTGTATCAGGAAGCGGCCGCCGCCCATGCCCAGTTCGCCGATCAGTGCGGTGGTGTCGTGCGAGAGCGCCTGCGCGCCGCGGTCGCGGGTGGCGGTCAGGGCGGCCGCGGCGTCGCGCCAGGCCTGGGTGGCCTGGGCGATCTCGGCGTCGAGCACGTCCAGCCGCTCGCCGGCGCCGCGCAGGCTCTCCACTTCGGCCAGCAGGGCGTCGCGGTGCCCGGCCAGCGCGTCCACCCCGATCCGGTGCTTGCGCGCCAGGTCGTGCAGTCGGCCGAGCTTGCGTTCCATCTCATCGAACTGCGCCGGGTCGGCATCCAGGTCGTCGCGGACCCGGTCGATCAGCGCCAGCGCTTCCTCCAGCTGGATGCCGGCGCTGTCGATTAGCGCCTGCACCTCGGCCAGGCGCGGGTCGTACTCGCCGACCTTGCCGAGTTCGTGGCGGGTCTGCTGCAGCAGGTCCAGCACCGCCGGCGCCTCGTCGCCGTTGAGCCGCTGTGCCGCGCCCTCGCAGGCGCCGATCAGCGCGGCGGCGTGGGCCTGGCGGCGGTGGTTGGCGTCCAGGGCAGCGATCGCCGCCGGGTCCAGGTCCTCGCGCTGCAGTTCGGCCAGCTGGTGCTGCAGGAAACCGATGCGGTCGCTGACGTCGCCCTGCGCCAGCAGGGTCTCGCGCTCGCTGAGCAGGCCCTGCCAGCGGACGGCGGCGGCGCGCACCGCGGCGCGTTCGGCCTCGTTGCGGGCGTAGGCGTCGAGCAGACCGAGCTGGCTGCCGCGCGAA
The DNA here is from genome assembly GCF_056725205.1 of Xanthomonas sp. NCPPB 3174. Lineage (NCBI taxonomy): Bacteria > Pseudomonadati > Pseudomonadota > Gammaproteobacteria > Lysobacterales > Lysobacteraceae > Xanthomonas > Xanthomonas sp. NCPPB 3174. The sequence goes on from NZ_CM161517.1 coordinate 2,110,021, forward strand.
AGCAGGGCCTGGTGTTCGTGCTGGCCGTGGATCTCGACCAGGTGGCCGGCCAGTTCGGCCAGTTGCGACAGGGTCACCGGGCGGCCGTTGATCCAGGCGCGGGAGCCGCCGTCGGCGCGGATCACCCGGCGCAGTTGGCAGTGTTCGTCGTCGTCGAGTTCGTTCTCGCGCAGCCAGGCGCGCGCCTGGGCGGGGGGCGCGAACTCGGCCGACAGTTCGGCGCGGTCGGCGCCGTGGCGGACCACGCCGCTGTCGGCGCGCAGCCCGGACAGGAAGCCGAGCGCGTCCACCATCAGCGACTTGCCGGCGCCGGTTTCGCCGGACACTACGGTCATGCCGGGGCCGAATTCCAGTTCGGTGCCGCGTACGACGGCGAAATCCTTGATCGAGAGATGTCTGAGCATGGGGTCTGCATCCGGAGCCGCGCAACGCTAGCATGCGCGGGTAGGTGGGCCAATGACTTGCCAAGCCGGCGTGCAGACATTATCTAAGGGCCAGTCTCACGGGTTGATTCCATGCGCGCTTCCCCGGTCCATTCCAGCCTCGATCCGCGTGCCCGGCAGCTGCTGCGCACGCTGATCTCGCGCTATATCCGCGACGGCGAGCCGGTCGGCTCGCAGACCCTGGCCCGGCATGCCGGGCTGGACGTGAGCCCGGCGACGATCCGCAACATCCTGGCCGACCTGGAGGACGCCGGGCTGCTCAGCTCGCCGCACACCTCGGCCGGACGCGTGCCCACCGCCACCGGCTACCGGGTGTTCGTCGACAGCCTGGTGCAGATGCGCCCGCCGGCCGAAGGCGAGGTGGCGCGGCTGCGCGCGGAGATGGCCAATGCCGCCGGCACCCAGGCATTGCTGGGCAGCGCTTCGGAACTGTTGTCGGCCATGACCCACTTCGTCGGCGTGGTCAGCGCGCCCAAGCGCGAGCAGTTCGCGTTCCGGCATATCGATTTCGTGCCGCTGGACGCTCGGCGGGTGCTGGCGATCCTGGTGTTTGCTGACAACGAGGTGCAGAACCGCGTCATCGAGCCGCGCAAGGTCTACGAGCCGGCCGAACTGGAGCGGGTGGCCAACTATCTGAACCGGCATTTCGCCGGGCGCGCCCTGGCTGACATCCGTGCCAGCCTGCTGCGCGACCTGCGCCACGCCCGCGACGAGATGGAGCAGTTGCTGGCGCACAGCGTCGAGCTGGCCGAGCAGGCGCTGGCCCCGGCCGGCGACGACATGGTGCTGGCCGGGCAGACCAAGCTGATGGGCGTGCAGGACCTGTCGGACCTGGAGCGGCTGCGCGAACTGTTCGAGGTCTTCGCCAGCAAGCGCGAGATCCTGCAGCTGCTCGAGCGCACCATCCGCGCGCCCGGCGTGCGCATCTTCATCGGCGAGGAGACCGGCATGGTGCCGCTGGAGAGCGTGTCGCTGGTGACCGCCCCGTACATGGCCGGCGGCCAGGTACTGGGCGTGCTGGGCGTGATCGGCCCCAAGCGCATGGACTACGACCGGGTCATCCCCCTGGTCCAGACTGCCGCCGACGTCCTCGGCGCACGCCTGGACCCGTCCCCGCCCGGCGACCGCTGAGCCAGCACTAGCAAAGCACCGCCGCGCCCGGCCGAATCCCCAATCCCGAATCCCCGCTTTTCAGCAGCCGAATGGCTGATCATCCCGGCCTCACTTGAATCCGCCCGCACCGCCCACATAGGTGGTCCGGTAAGGCGGGACGTACCCCGCCAGGGATACGGACATGACGCAAGAACACCCCGAATTCGATTCCGAACACCTGACCGAGGCGCAGCAGCCCTCGAGCGATCCGCTGCAGGCGGAGATCGAGACGCTGCGCAGTGAACTGGCCCTGGTCAAGGCCGACGCCCTGCGCGAGCGGGCCGACCTGGAGAATCAGCGCAAGCGCATCGCCCGCGACGTGGAGCAGGCGCGCAAGTTCGCCAACGAGCGCCTGCTCGGCGACCTGTTGCCGGTGTTCGACAGTCTGGACGCTGGGCTGAGCGCCGCCGGCAGCGAGCCCAGCCCGCTGCGCGACGGCCTGGAGCTGACCTACAAGCAGTTGCTCAAGGTCGCCGCCGACAACGGCCTGACCCTGCTCGACCCGACCGGCGAGCCGTTCAACCCGGAGCATCACCAGGCGATCAGCCAGGCCGAGGCCGAGGGCGTGGCGCCGGGGCACGTGATCCAGGTGTTCCAGAAGGGCTACCTGCTCAACGACCGCCTGCTGCGGCCCGCCCTGGTGGTGGTGGCCAAGCACGACTGAGCGCCGGCCGCCTCGCCTGAACCCGGCGCGGCAGCCGTGGAACGCTAATTTGCGGCGATGGCTTGAATGACCCGCGGCCATCCCTATATCCGAACCAGATCCCGGCACTGGCCGGCTACACGACCTTTCAGGAGTCATTGCAATGGGCAAGATCATCGGCATCGACCTGGGCACGACCAATTCGTGCGTGGCGATCATGGACGGCGGCAAGGCCCGCGTCATCGAGAATTCCGAGGGTGACCGCACCACGCCGTCGATCGTCGCATACACCAAGGACGGCGAAGTCTTGGTGGGCGCCTCGGCCAAGCGCCAGGCCGTCACCAACCCCAAGAACACCTTCTATGCGGTCAAGCGCCTGATCGGCCGCAAGTTCACCGACGCCGAAGTGCAGAAGGACATCGGCCTGGTGCCGTACAGCATCGTCCAGCACGACAACGGCGACGCCTGGGTGGCCACCGCCGACGGGCGCAAGCTGGCCTCGCAGGAAATCTCCGCGCAGGTGCTGGAGAAGATGAAGAAGACCGCCGAGGCGTTCCTGGGCGAGACCGTCACCGAGGCGGTCATCACCGTGCCGGCGTACTTCAACGACAGCCAGCGCCAGGCGACCAAGGACGCCGGCCGCATCGCCGGCCTGGACGTCAAGCGCATCATCAACGAGCCGACCGCCGCGGCGCTGGCCTACGGCCTGGACAAGGGCCAGGGCGGCGACCGCAAGATCGCCGTGTACGACCTGGGCGGCGGCACCTTCGACGTGTCGATCATCGAGATCGCCAACGTCGACGGCGAGAAGCAGTTCGAAGTGCTGGCCACCAACGGCGACACCTTCCTCGGCGGCGAAGACTTCGACAAGCGCGTCATCGACTACCTGGTGGAAGAGTTCAACAAGGACCAGGGCATCGACCTGCGCAAGGATCCGCTGGCGCTGCAGCGCCTGAAGGACGCCGCCGAGCGCGCCAAGATCGAACTGTCGTCCTCGCAGCAGACCGAGGTCAACCTGCCGTACGTCACCGCCGACGCGTCGGGCCCGAAGCACCTCAACATCAAGCTGACCCGGGCCAAGCTCGAGGCGCTGGTGGAGGACCTGGTCAAGCGCACCATCGATCCGTGCCGCACCGCGCTGAACGACGCCGGCCTGCGTGCCAGCGACATCACCGAGGTGATCCTGGTCGGTGGCCAGACCCGCATGCCGAAGGTGCAGCAGGCGGTGGCCGAGTTCTTCGGCAAGGAGCCGCGCAAGGACGTCAACCCCGACGAGGCCGTGGCGTTGGGCGCGGCGATCCAGGGCGGCGTGCTGGCCGGCGACGTCAAGGACGTGCTGCTGCTCGACGTGACCCCGCTGAGCCTGGGCATCGAGACCCTGGGCGGCGTGTTCACCAAGATCATCGAGAAGAACACCACCATCCCGACCAAGGCCTCGCAGGTGTTCTCCACCGCCGAGGACAACCAGTCGGCGGTGACCGTGCACGTGCTGCAGGGCGAGCGCGAACAGGCCCGCTTCAACAAGTCGCTGGCCAAGTTCGACCTGTCCGGCATCGAGCCGGCGCCGCGCGGCCTGCCGCAGGTGGAGGTGTCCTTCGACATCGATGCCAACGGCATCCTGCACGTGTCGGCCAAGGACAAGAAGACCAACAAGGAACAGAAGGTCGAGATCAAGGCCGGTTCGGGTCTGTCGGACGACGAGATCCAGCGGATGGTCGCCGACGCGGAAGCCAACCGCGAGGAAGACAAGAAGTTCCACGAGCTGGTGCAGGCGCGCAACCAGGCCGACGGCCTGATCCACGCCACCCGCAGCGCGATCACCGAGAACGGCAGCAAGGTCGGCGGCGATGTGATCGGCAAGGTCGAGTCGGCGCTGGCGGATCTGGAAACCGCGATGAAGGGCGACGACAAGGGCCAGATCGAGGCCAAGACCAAGGCGCTGGAAGAGGCCGGTCAGTCGCTGTACGCGGCCGCGGCGGCGGGCGAGCAGCAGCCGGGCGGCAACGCCGGCGGCGCGCATGCGTCCTCGGCCCAGTCCGACGACGTGGTCGACGCCGAGTTCACCGAAGTCAAGGACGACAAGAAGTAAGCCGGGATTGGGGATTTGGGATTGGGGATTCGCAAAGGCCTTGGCCTGTTGGTTCCCACTCCCATCCCTGTCCATCAAGTTTGTAAAAGCGGAAGAGCCGAGGCTCTCCGCTTTTGCATTGAACGAATCCCGACTCCCGAATCCCCAATCCCCGCCCTATGAGCAAACGCGACTATTACGAAGTGCTGGGTGTGGCCCGCACCGCCAGCGACGACGAGCTGAAGAAGGCCTATCGCCGTTGCGCGATGAAGTACCACCCGGACCGCAATCCCGGCGACCACGCCGCCGAGGCCGCGTTCAAGGAATGCAAGGAAGCCTATGAGGTGCTCTCCGACGGCAACCGCCGGCGCATGTACGACGCGCACGGCCACGCCGCGTTCGAGCACGGCATGGGCGGGATGGGCGGCGGCCCGGGCGGCCCGGACATGGGCGATATCTTCGGCGATATCTTCGGCAACATCTTCGGTGGCGCCGGCGGTGGCGGGCGTGCGCCGCGGCGTGGTGCCGACATCGGCTACGTGCTGGAGCTGGACCTGGAAGAAGCGGTGGCCGGCATCGAGCGTCGCATCGAAATCCCGACCCTGAGCGAATGCGAGCACTGCCACGGCAGCGGCTCGGAGGACGGCAAGGTCGAGACCTGCGGCACCTGCCACGGGCGCGGCCAGGTGCGCATCCAGCGCGGCATCTTCGCCATGCAGCAGACCTGCCCGCATTGCGCCGGTCGCGGCCAGATCGTGCAGAACCCGTGCGGCGAGTGCCATGGCGCCGGGCGTGTGGAAGAAACCAAGGTGCTGTCGGTGAAGATTCCCGCCGGCGTCGACAACGGCGATCGCATCCGCCTGTCGGGCGAGGGCGAGGCCGGTCCCGCCGGTACCCCGCCGGGCGATCTGTACGTGGAAGTGCGGGTGCGCGAGCATCCGATCTTCCAGCGCGACGGCGACGACCTGCACTGCGAGGTGCCGATCCGCATCTCGCAGGCGGCGCTGGGCGACACCGTGCGCGTGGCGACCCTGGGCGGCGAGGCGGAGATCCGCATCCCGGCCGAGACCCAGACCGGCAAGCTGTTCCGCCTGCGCGGCAAGGGCGTGCGCTCGGTGCGCAGCCGCAGCGAAGGCGACCTGTACTGCCGCGTGGTGGTGGAGACCCCGATCAACCTCACTGCCGACCAGCGCAAGCTGCTGGAGCAGTTCGAGTCCACCTTCACCGGTGAGGACGCGCGCAAGCATTCGCCGAAGTCGGCGACCTTCATCGATGGCGTGAAGGGGTTCTGGGACCGGATGACGTCGTGAGGCCGGGATTGGTGATTCGGGATTCGGGATGACAGCCTGCGGCTGTTGAAAAGCCGGGATTCGGGATTTTCCAAGGGTTCCTGGCCGCTGCCAGGCTTTTTGTGGGAGGGGCTTCAGCCCCGACGCTTTACCGTCAAAGCGTCGCGGCTGAAGCCGCTCCGACAGCGGAATGTTGTGCTGGAATGTTTCGCCCGCTGCCTGCAGCGGACGTCAAGATTCGATTCCGGATGCTTGGCCGTTCTTGCGCATCCTGACTCTATGTTGTGTAGGAGCGGCTTCAGCCGCGACGCTTTCTCGTCGGAGCGTCGCAGCTGAGGCCGTTGTTGCTTAAAGCCATGCAACGCACCGGCACGCGCGCATCCGGGCGCCCTTGCGCCGGCGCTACACTACGGCGATGAACGCCTCCGCCGACAGTGCCACCGCACGTCATCTCATCCATGGCCGCCGCCAGCGGCCCGACGGACCGGTGCCGGTCGACGTCATTTCCGTGCAGTCGCAACTCGTCTATGGCCACGCCGGCAACAGTGCGGCGGTGCCGCCGTTGCGCGCGCTGGGCTTGCGCGTGGCCGAGATCCCGACCACCTTGCTGAGCAATGCGCCGTTCTATGCCACGCTGCGCGGCAAGGTGCTGCCGTCTGAATGGTTCGCCGATCTGCTGCTCGGCGCCAGCGAACGCGGCCTGCCGCAACGTGCGCGCATGCTGGTGTCCGGCTATTTCGGCAGCGTCGGCAATGGCGCCGCCTTCGCCGACTGGCTCGACGCCACGCTGCCGCAGTGCCCGACGCTGCGCTACTGCCTGGATCCGGTGATCGGCGATACGCACACCGGTCCCTACGTGGAGCCGGGCCTGGAAGCGATCTTCGCCGAGCGCCTGTTGCCGCACGCATGGCTGGTGACGCCGAATGCGTTCGAGCTCGGCCGCCTGACCGGCATGCCGGCACTGGCGCAGGACGACGCGATCGCCGCAGCACGCGTGTTGCTGGGGCGCGGTCCGGAATGGGTGCTTGCGCACAGCGTCGGCGGCGATGCCGGGCAACTGGTGACGCTGGCGGTGAGCCGCGAGGCGGTCTACCGCTGGTGCTCGCCATTGCTGCCGGTGGATGTCGCCGGCACGGGCGACGTGTTGATGGCGCTGCTGGTGGCCTTCCTGCTGCGCGGCGACAGCTTCGAGGCGGCGATCGGCCGCGCCATCGCCGGCGTGCACGCAGCCCTGGAGGCGACCCTGGCCGCGGACGTGGAAGAACTGGACGTGCTGGCGGCGGCGCCGGCTGCGCTGGCCACGCCGCTGCGCTTCGTCGCCGAGCGCCTGGCGTGAGCCTGCGCCCGGTCGTCGGCATCGTCGGCAGTGCCGGCGCCTATGGCCGCTGGCTGAGCTGCTTCTTCCGCGAGCGCATGCAATTGCAGGTGATCGGCCACGATCCGGCCGACCCGCAGTCGCTGGCGCCGGAGGCGCTGCTGCAGCAGGCGCAGGTGCTGATCTTCTCCGCGCCGATCCGGCACACGCCGGCGTTGATCGGCGAGTACGTGCAGCGCGCCGGCGGCCGCGAGCGCGACCAGCTCTGGCTGGATGTCACCTCGGTCAAGGCCGCGCCGGTGGCGGCGATGCTGGCCTCGCAGGCGGAAGTGGCCGGCCTGCATCCGATGACCGCGCCGCCCAAGTCGCCCACGCTCAAGGGCCGCGTGCTGGTGGTGTGCGAGGCGCGGGTGGCGCAGTGGCAGCCCTGGCTGCACACCATGTGCGCCGCGCTGGAAGGCGAGTGCGTGCACACCACGCCCGCGCACCACGACCAAGTGATGGCGCTGGTGCAGGCCATGGTCCACGCCACGCACTTGGCCCAGGCCGGCGTGCTGCGCGAACATGCGCCGGCGCTGGGGCCGTTGCAGGCCCTGCTGCCGTACCGCTCGGCCTCGTTCGAGCTGGATACCGCGATCATCGCGCGCATTCTGGCCCTGAATCCGGCCATCTACGAAGACATCCAGTTCGGCAATCCGCATGTGGGCGATGTGCTGGACGGGCTGATCGCGCAGCTGTCGCGGCTGCGCGACCAGGTCGGCCGCGGCGACGATGCGGCGCGCGCGCAATTCCGCGCCGAGTTCCTCGACGCCAACCGCCAGGCCTTGGGCGAGGCGGCGATCGCCCAGGGCAACTACAGCTACGAGCGCGTCGGTTATCTGCTGGCCGATCTGACCGAGCAGTCCACGCTCAGCGTGTACCTGCCGGAGGACCGCGCCGGTTCGCTGCGCGCGCTGTTGCACGTGTTCGAGCGCCATGGGGTGAATCTCGCTTCGATCCATTCCTCGCGCACGCAGGCGGGCGAACTGCATTTCCGGCTTGGCTTCGATCCGGCCAGCGATGCCGGCGCCGTGCGCAGGGCTGCGGCGGAGATCGATGCCAGTGGGATCGGGCGGGTGTTGGCGGGGTGAATTGCATCGCATGCCGTCGCGGCTGAAGCCGCTCCCGCAGGAACTTGCGGCGAGTGGGCTAGGGCATTGTGGGAGGGACTTCAGTCCCGACGCGGTGCGCGATCGGAACGCGCACCGCTTCGCTTGTCGCGGCTGAAGCCGCTCCTACGAAAGTACGCAAGAACCGTCGTAGGAGCGGCTTCAGCCGCGACCGTGCAACTCGCCAGACGCGTGCACGGGAACCACCAACGTCTGCCGCAATTCATCCACAGCGCATGTGGATGGCCACTGCGCAAACATGTGGATAACTGTCGGCGCGCCTTGCGGGGCAAGCCTGTCAAGAGATGTGGCGAAAAATTCACCAGCTTGCCGCCAGTGCCCCGAACGCCAGTGGCGATGACAGGGCACGGTGGCATACTGTGATGGCGACGCTAGACCGCGGTCAGGGTCAACTCGCCGCCGGTGGTGACGAACTGCTGGCCGCGGCGGATCAGCTTGCGGCCGTCGGCCAGTTCGTAGCGCAGTCCGCTGTCGGCGTGCGGGTCGTGCTGCGCCTGCTGCTGGCGCGGCGCATCGTCCTGGAACTCGGTGATCAGATAGGCCTCGCCGTCGGGACCGAGGGCGGGCAATTGGCGAAAGGACATCGGAAGCCTCCTGTCGAACGCTGCATCGAATGCGGGACGCCGGAGCGGCGGTCGCGAGCGCGCGGCCGCAGCGCAGACGCGGTCCGACCGTAGTCCCGCTGTCGTTAGCGCGGCGTGCTCAGTCGATGAATTGCAGGCGAGCGAGTTCGGCGTACAGCCCGTCCTGCGCCAGCAGCTCGGCGTGGGTGCCCTGGGCGACGATGCGGCCGTGGTCCATCACCACGATGCGGTCGGCCTTCAGCACGGTGGCCAGGCGGTGTGCGATCACCAGAGTGGTGCGTCCGGCCATCAGCCGCTCCAGCGCCTGCTGCACGGCGTGTTCGCTCTGCGCGTCCAGGGCGCTGGTGGCCTCGTCCAGCAGCAGGATCGGCGCGTCCTTGAGCAGGGCGCGGGCGATGGCGATGCGCTGCTGCTGGCCGCCCGACAGGCGCGCGCCGCGTTCGCCCAATTCGCTGGCATAGCCATCCGGCAATTGCCGCAGGAACGCATCGGCTTCGGCCGCGCGCGCGGCGGCCTCGACCTCGGCCTCGCTGGCCTCGAGCCGGCCGTAGCGGATGTTGTCGGCGGCGCTGGCGGCGAACAGGGTCGGGTGCTGCGGCACCAGGCCAATGGCTGCGCGCAGTTGCGACGGGTCCAGCGTGCGCAGGTCCAGGCCGTCCACCTGCACGCTGCCCGATTGCGGATCGTGGAAGCGCATCAGCAGCGCCAGCACGGTGCTCTTGCCGGCCCCGGAGGGGCCGACCAGGGCCACGCTCTCGCCGGGCCGCACGTGCAGGTCGAATCCGTCCAGCGCCGGCTGATCGGGGCGCTGCGGATAGCGGAAGCTGACGTTGTCGAAGCGCACCTCGCCGCGCAGCGGCTGCGGCAGCGCACGCGGTTGGGCCGGGGCGACGATCTCGGGACGTTCCTGGAACAGTTCGGCGATGCGGCCCATGCCGCCGGCCGCGCGCTGCAGGTCGTTCCAGACTTCGGCCAGCGAGGCCACCGAACCGCCGCCGAACATCGCGTACAGCAAAAACTGGCCGAGCGCGCCCGCGCTGAGTTCGTGGGCGGCGACCTCGTGCGCGCCCAACCACAGCACCAGCACGATGGCGCCGAAGATCAACACGATGGCCGCGGCGGTGATCAGCGCCTGCGCGCGGACCCGGCGCCGCGCCACCGCCACAGTCTGCGCCAGCGCCTCGCCGAAGCGGCCGCGTTCGTAGCCTTCGCGCGCGTACGCCTGCACCGTGCGCACCGCGCCCAGGGTCTCGGCGGCCAGGGTGTTGGCGTCGGCGACGCGGTCCTGGCTGGCGCGCGAGATCTTCTGCAGCCGGCGCGCGCCGAGCACGATCGGCAGCACCGCCACGGGGATGCCGAGCAAGGTGTAGGCGGCCAGGTGCGGGCTGGTCACGCACAGCATCACCACGCTGCCGACCGCGGTGACCGTGCTGCGCAGCGCCACCGACATGGTGCTGCCGATGACCCCGCGCAGCAGTTCGCTGTCGGCCGACAGGCGCGAGACCAGTTCGCCGCTGCGGTTGCGGTCGTGGAAACCGGCATGCAGCCCGATCAGATGCGTGTACAGGCGCTCGCGCAGGTCGGCGACCACCTTCTCGCCGAGCAGCGACACGAAGTAGAAGCGCGTGGCGGTGGCCACCGCGAGCACCACCGAGACCGCGAACAACAGTGCGAACGACTGGTTGATGAGGCCGACGTCCTCGAAGCCGTGGTCGATCATCTGCCGGACCGCGACCGGCAGGCTCAGCGTGGCGCTGGAGGAGATCGCCAGCGCCACCAGCCAGGCGATCAGCAGCCCGCGCCGGCGACGCACGAACGGCCACAAGGTGCGCAGGCTGCCGAGTCTGCGCAGCGACTTGGCCTGGTCGGCCGAGGGGGTGTTCATGCGGGGGCGGGTTCCGAACAGCGGACCCGATTGCGAGTGGCGTCGCGCAGGCGGGTTTTCAAGGCGTCGACGCGATCGCGGGGCAGGCGCAGGCGCAGTTCGGCGCCGCCGGCATCGAAGCGTTCATCGAGTTTTTCCGCGGCGCAGGCGCTCAGCGCGGCATGCACCGCGCCCAGGTCGTCGAAGCCGCAGTGCAGGGTCAGCAGGCTCAACGCGAGCAAGGGTTGCCGGGGCGCCAACCGCAGGCATTCGGCCGCGCTGCCGCCATAGGCGCGGACCAGGCCGCCGGCGCCGAGCTTGATGCCGCCGTACCAGCGCGTGACCACCACCACCACGCGGTCGAAGCCCTGGCCGTCGATCGCCGCCAGGATCGGCCGGCCGGCGGTGCCGGCGGGCTCGCCGTCGTCGCTGGAGCGGTATTCGTCGCCATGGCGGTAGGCCCAGCAATTGTGGGTGGCGTCGGCCACCATCACCTGCTGCACGAACGCCAGCGCTGCGCCGGCGTCGGCGATCGGCGCGGCGTGGGCAACGAAGCGACTGTGCTTGATCTCCACGCTGTGGCTGACGGGGTGCGGGAGCGTGTCGGGCATCGGCGGCATTGTAGACGAGGTGCGGCCTCGGCCCGCCGTGGCGGTCGCGGCGCAGCTCACTCCGGCAGCAGCGGGCGCAGATCTTGCGGGATCGATCGCTGCGGATGCGCACGCTGGAAGCGCAGCAGGCTGGCGCGTGCGGTCTCCAGTTCGCCTTGGTCGCGGCGCTCACGGATCCGCTGCAGCCAGCGGCGCGGCGATAGCTGCGCATCGGCCTCCACCGCGGCCGCCAGGGCGTTGCTGTCGGATTCCGGCAATGCCGCGGAGGGGGCCGCAGCGGATGTCGAAGGGCGCAGCAAGAGGGTGTCCGCCGTCTCGGCCGCAGCGGCCTTCGCGCGCGCGGAGGTCGCCAGCCTGGACGGGGTGGCGGTGTCGGCGGGCGCACTGCGCGCCAAGGCGTCCTGCGCCGTTTCCGCGCGCGTGGGTGCACGCAGCGGCATTCCGGCCGGCGCAGCTTGCTCGGCGGCGGATGCATTGCTGTCGGCCGCAAAGGCCTGCGGTGGCGCGGCCGGAGCCGCTGGAGCGGCGGGCGCCACCATGATCGCTGGTGCGGGAGGAGGCATGCTGAGCGTGGGCGCTGGCTTGTGCATCGGCGCCTGCGCACGCTCGGACAGCGGCGCGTCGGCTGTCTCCGTCGCGATGCGCGCGGAGGCCGCAGGGGCGGGTGCCGCTGTCTCAGCGGCTGCCGGCCCTGCGGTCGCCGGTGCCGGCTCCGTGGAGGGCGGTGCCGGGGAGGCGACGGGTGTGGCGGGGGCGTCGGCGGCGGAAGTCGCCGCCGGGGTCGGGGCAGGTGCTGCCGCCGGCGTGGGCGTGGAGGGCGTCGGTGGACGTGCGCGCCAGGCGATGCCGGCCACCAGCACCAGCGAGGCGGCCAGGCCGAGCCAGGTCGGCCAGCGTGCACGCGATGCCGGCGGGGCGGCACGCGATGCAGGCGCCGGGTCTGGCTCGGCCAGGTCGGCGGTCGCGATGGAGGCGGGCGCGGACGTGGGCATCGCCGCGGCGGCCTGCGCCCGCGCGCGCTCCGCGACGCTGCTGGGGTACTCCGGGACCTCGGCGGCCCCCGGTGCGACTGCCGCACGCGCGGCAGCCAGGATCGCCGCATCCAGCGCCGGCGGCGGCAATGCCTGCCGGCCCAGGCGCAGGCGTTCGGCCAGCGCGCGCTCTTCCGGGGTCAGCGGTTCGTCGGCGCTCATCCGCCCAACCTCGCGCGCAGTTTATCCATCGCATAGCGCAGCCGCGACTTGACCGTCTCGCGGCCGACGCCGGTGATCTGCCCGATCTCGTCCAGGCTCAATTCCTGCTCCAGGCGCAGCAGCAGCACGTCGCGTTGCTCCTCGGGAAGCGCATCCAGCGCCAGTTGCAGCTGGCGCCGCTGCTCGAAGGCGGACAGTTGCCGCTCCGGCGTATCGGGGTCCTGCACGCGTGCGGTGCGCAGGTCGGCGTCCGCCGGTGCCGGCGGGCGATGCTTGGCCGCGCGCCAGTGGTCGCCGAGCCGATTGTGGGCGATGCGCAGCAGCCAGGTGGTGAACGCGGCCTGCGGCTGCCACTCCAGGCGTGCGGCGATCACCCGCTGCCACACGTCCTGGAACAGCTCTTCGGCCAGCGCACGGTCGCGCAGTTGTCGCAGCAGGTACTGGTACAGGCGGCCACGGTGGCGCAGGTACAGGGTCTCGAACGCGCGCGCGTCGCCGGCCGCGTAGGCCAGCATCAGGGCTTCGTCGCTCGCTTCGACCGGGGCGTCCACGGCGGCAAGCCTAAGCGTTCGCCGGGCCGCCGCATAGTCGGGAGGCGAGGGGCCGGGAGAGAGTGGCGAGGGCGGAAATTCTGACAACATGTGTAGACAAACGCCCATCTCGTCGCGTCGGGGTCGATCGGCCGTCGATCGGTCCATGCAACAGGTATGCTGATGATGAAGGGCGAGCGTGGAGCGGTTCCGGGGGGCCCTGCAGGAGAATCGTTGTCGATGCTGTTCAATTCGTCCGCCACCGTCCGCGAAGACGCATCCGGCGGCCATGCGCCCGCCCGCACGGCGCAGGCCTTGTGCGGGCTGCTGCCGCCCGGCAGCGCCGTGGCGATCGGCTGCGGCGACGGCGTGGTCGGGCGCTTCCACGGCGCCAGCGCGGACGCGCCGGAATGGCTGCAGGCGCTGGTCGCGCAGACGCTGGCCGCCACCGAGTTGCCGCCGTCGACGACACCGACGGTGCTGCACGTGCACCGTACCGCCGAGGGGGCTTGCGTGGTCATCGGCGCGCAGGCGAAGCAGCCGCTGGATGCGGCGTATCGCACGGCCTGGTGCGAGGCCGCGGTCGCGTTCGGTCTCAACCTGCTCGACACCGAACGCATGCGCGCGCGCATCGCGGGCCTGGAAAAATCCAAGCAGCTGCAGCAGGCGCTGTACGAGATCGCCGACCTGGCCGGTGCCGATCTGGAAATGGGCCAGATGCTGCAGCGCGTGCACGCGGTGCTGGAATCGCTGATGTACGCGGAGAACTGCTACATCGTCGAATACGACGAAGACCAGCAAAGCATGCGCTTCCTGTACTTCTCCGACCGTCACGACGACTTCGTCGCCGATCCGGAGAAGACCTACCTGCTGCGCGACATGCCGAACAGCCTCACCGTGGGGCTGCTGCGCCATGGCCGTGCGGTGCGTGGGCCGTCGGAACAGGTGCGCGAACGCCTGCAGGTGGGCTACAACGCCGAACACGGCCCGGACAGCCGCGACTGGCTGGGCGTGCCGATGTTGCGCGAGGGCCGCGTGTGCGGGGCCATCGTGGTGCAGAACTACGACTACGCGTTGCGCTACACCGATGCCGACCGCGCCTTGCTGGCCTATGTGGCCCAGCACGTGCAGACCGCGATGGACCGGCGGCATGCGCAGGTGCAGCTGGAGCGGCGCGTGCACCTGCGCACCCAGGAACTGCAGCGTGCCAACCACGACTTGCAGGAGGAGATCCAGGAGCGCAAGCGCGCCGAGACCCTGCAACTGGCGCTGTTCCGCATCGCCGAACTGGCGATCCGCTCGGAGAGCCTGCAGCAGTTCTATACCGAGGTGCACGCCATCGTCGGCGGGCTGATCGACGCGCGCAATCTGTACATCGCGCTGCTGTCCGATGACGACACGATGCTGGAGTTCGTGTACTCGGTGGACGAGTTCACCCCGTACCGGCCGCAGCGGCGCCGCGGCCGCGGACTGACCGAGTACGTGATGCGGGTGCGGCGCCCGCAACTGCTGGAGCTTCCCGACATCGACGCCTTGCTGGCGCAGGGCGAGGTGCAGGAATACGGCCAGCGCCCCTATAGCTGGCTGGGCGTGCCGCTGTTCGACGAAGGCGAGGTGATTGGCGCGATCGTGGTGCAGAGCTACATCGCCAAGGTGCGGTTCACCGAACACGACCAGCGCCTGCTGACCTTCGTCGCGCACAACGTCGGCAGCGGCCTGGCGCGGCAACGCGCGCAGGAACGGCTGCGGCTGGCCCACGCGGAACTGGAGCAGCGCGTGGAGGAGCGCACCCGCGAACTGGCCGAAGTCAACGAGCAGTTGCTGGCGCAGATCGCCGAGCGTTGGCGCGCCGAACAGCGCCTGACCCACCAGGCGCTGCACGATGCGCTGACCGGCTTGCCGAACCGCTCGCATCTGCTGGACCGGCTCAGCGAGGCGATCGCGCGTGCCCGCGGCGGCGGCAAGACCTTCGCCGTCCTGTTCCTGGATCTGGACCGGTTCAAGCTGGTCAACGACAGCATCGGCCACGCCGCCGGCGACGAGATGCTGGTGCAGGTGGCCAAGCGCATCGTCTCCACAATCCGCGGCCAGGACGTGGTGGCGCGCCTGGGCGGCGACGAGTTCGCGGTGCTGACGCCGAGCGAGCACGGCCTGGACGGTGCGCGCGAACTGGCGCGGCGCCTGCTGCATGTGCTCGGCCAGCCGATGTGGGTGGCCGGCCGCGAACTGTTCCCGTCGGGCAGCCTGGGCATCGCGGCCTGGCATCCGCGCTACCACAACGGCGAGGAGATGCTGCGCGACGCGGACGCGGCGATGTACCGGGCCAAGGCGCAGACCCAGGACCGCTGCGTGGTGTTCGACGAGGCCATGCGCGAGGCGGCGCTGCGCAGCCTCGACCTGGAGGCGGACCTGCGCCGGGCGATCAACAACCGCGACTTCGAGCCGTTCTACCAGCCAATCGTGCGCCTGCACGATGGCGAGGTGATCGGCCACGAGGCCCTATTGCGCTGGCGCCACGAAAGCCGCGGGTTGCTGGTGCCGAGCCAGTTCATCGATCTGGGCGAGGAGAGCGGCCTGATCGAGCAGGTGGACTGGCTGCTGTACGCGCAGGTGATCCGGCGCCTGGCGCAGAGCGAGGGCGGCTACGTCTCGGTGAACGTCTCGCCGCGGCATTTCCGCTCGCCGGATTTCACCGAACGGCTGTTCGGGCTGATCGACAGCGCCGGCGCCGACCCGCGCCGCCTGCGCGTGGAGATCACCGAGGTGGCGCTGCTCGACGACGCCCCGCGCACCCTGGCCATCCTGCAGGCATTGCGCGAGCGCGGCGTGCTGGCGCAGCTGGACGACTTCGGCACCGGCTTCTCGGCGCTGTCCTACCTGCACCGCTTCCCGATCTCGGTGCTGAAGATCGACCAGAGCTTCGTCGCCGGCCTGCAGGACGAACGCGGCACCGGCAGCCACGCGCTGGTGCGCGGCATCCTTGCCCTGGCCAGCACCTTGGGGATCGAGACCGTGGGCGAGGGCATCGAGACCGAGCAGCAACTGGCGACATTGCGCGAGCTGGGCTGCAATTACGGGCAGGGTTATCTGCTGGGGCGCCCAGCCGCCGCGCCGCAGCAGCTTTGAGGCGATCGAACGTGGAGCGCGGCGCCATGCGCTCGGAGCGCGCTGTCGCCATGGCAGCGCGTGGCGTAGGAGCGGCTTCAGCCGCGATGGGCGTTCTCGGTAAAGCCCCGTCGCGGCTGAAGCCGCTCCTACAGGATACGTCCTGTCGGTATGGGCGGTGACCTAACGGGTCGCCATACTCGAAGCGCTTGCCGCGGATCCGATTCCTTTGGCGCAACGCGTTGCGTCGCTTTTCATCAATCCGCGCCGTGCAAGCAGTGAGGCGCCGGAATTTGTAACGCGTCGCCACGCGCGAGGCGCTAACCGCCGATCGGATGCCCTCAACGCAGTGCGTTCCGACGCTTCTCGTCGATCCACTTAGAAGCCTGCGCCGGCGTGTAGTCCCGCATCCAGCCCAGCATCGTGTCGATGTCGCTGCCGTACCACAGGTCGGCGCGCTGGTCCGGGTGCAGGAAGCGCTCTTCGACCATGCGATCGATCATGCCGATCAGCGGCGCGTAGAACCCTTCCACGTCGAGGAAGGCGCAGGGCTTGTTGCCGATGCCGAGCTGGCGCCAGGTCAGCATCTCGAAGATTTCCTCCATGGTGCCGAAGCCGCCGGGCAGGGCGACGAAGGCGTCGGAGAGGTCGAACATGCGCGACTTGCGCTCGTGCATCGAACCGACGATCTCCAGTTCGGTGAGGCCGCGGTGCGCCACTTCCCAGTCGGCCAGTTGCTTGGGAATCACGCCGGTGACCTCGCCGCCGGCGGCGAGCACCGCATTGGCCACGGTGCCCATCAGACCGACATTGCCGCCGCCGTAGACCAGGCGCAGCCCTTGCTCGGCGATGCGGGTGCCCAATTCGGTTGCGCGCTCGACGTAGGCCGGCTTGTTGCCGGCGTTGGAGCCGCAGTAGACGCAGATGCTTTTCATGGGATTCGGGAGTTGGGATTGGGGATTCGTAAAAGCGGTGAGTGGGTCGGGGCGCTGATAATGCCGGAGTGGGCGCGGATCATCGCTTGATCGGCTTCATGCGTGGGGCGATCCGCAAAGCACAACGCCGGGCATGTGCCCGGCGCTGTGGGATAAAGGATCGGGGATGGAGGCAGGGACGCGGCTTTGGCGAATCCCCACTCCCGAATCCCCAATCCCGGCCTCAATTGGCCTTATGAATCGCCCGCTTGCTCACCGCCATGGCCGCGTCGTGGATCGCTTCGGACAGGGTGGGGTGGGCGTGGCAGATGCGCGCCAGGTCGTCGGCCGAGCCGTTGAACTCCATGGTCAGCACGCCTTCGTGGACCAGTTCGGAGACGCCGACGCCGACCAGGTGCATGCCCAGCACGCGGTCGGTCTCGGCATGGGCGATGACCTTGACGAAGCCAGCCGGCTCGCCCATCGCCACCGCACGGCCGATCGCCGCGAACGGGAAGCTGCCGGCCTTGTACGGCACGCCCTCGGCCTTGAGCTGCTGCTCGGTCTTGCCGACCCAGGCGATTTCCGGCTCGGTATAGATCACCCACGGGATGGTGTCGAAGTTGACGTGGCCGGGCAGGCCGGCGATCAGTTCGGCGACCGCGATGCCTTCCTCGAAGCCCTTGTGCGCCAGCATCGGCCCGCGCACGCAGTCGCCGATCGCCCACACGCCGTCCACGCCGGTGTGGCAGTGCGCATCGACCTCGATCTGGCCGCGCTCGTTGACCTTGACGCCGGTGCCGTCGGCCAGCAGGCCCTTGGTGGCGGCGCGGCGGCCGACGGCCACCAGCAGCTTGTCCACGTTGAGGGTCTTCTCGCCTTCGCCATCGCTGTAGGTGACGACGACTTCCTGCTTCTTGCCCTTGCCGGTCACTTCGGTCTTGGAGACCTTGGCGCCGAGCTTGATGTCCAGGCCCTGCTTCTTGAATTCCTTCAGCGCGGTCTTGGCCACTTCGGCATCGGCCAGGGCCAGGAAGTCCGGCAGCGCCTCGAGGATGGTGACCTCGGCGCCCAGGCGCTTCCACACGCTGCCCAGTTCCAGGCCGATCACGCCGGCGCCGATCACCGCCAGGCGCTTGGGTACTTCGGTGAAGTCCAGCGCGCCGACGTTGTCGACGATGGTCTCGCCGTCGAACTTGGCGAACGGCAGCTCGATCGAATCCGAGCCCGCAGCCAGGATCACGTTGGTGCCCTTCAGCTCGACTTCGCTGCCGTCGTGCTGTTTGACCTTGACCACGTTGCCCGGCTGCAATTCGCCGAAGCCGTAGTACGGGGTGATCTTGTTCGCCTTGAACAGCATGGCGATGCCGCCGGTGAACTGCTTGACGATCTTGTCCTTGCGCCCGACCATCGCCGCGACGTCGATCTTGGCATCCTTGAAGCTGATGCCGTGCTCGCCGAACAGGTGGCCCATGTTCCAGAACTGGCGCGAGGAATCCAGCAGCGCCTTGGACGGAATGCAGCCCACGCGCAGGCAGGTGCCGCCGAGCGCCGGCTTGCCGTCCTTGCCCAGCGCCGCGTCGATGCACGCGGTCTTCAGACCCAACTGGGCGGCGCGGATGGCCGCGTGATAGCCGGCGGGACCGGCTCCGATGACGACGACGTCGTATTGCTGTTGTTCGCTCATTTCATTCGCTCACGGGATTCGGGATTGGAGATTCGGGATTCGCAAAAGCAGGAGGGGCTCAGGACGGGGACGCTGTTACGAATCCCCAATCCCGAATCCCCAATCCCGGCTCTTACAGACCGAACAGCATCCGGCCCGGGTTTTCCAGCTGGTTCTTGATGTCGACCAGGAACTGCACCGAGTCCTTGCCGTCGATGATGCGGTGGTCGTAGGACAGCGCCAGGTACATCATCGGCGCGATCACGACCTGGCCGTTCTCGGCGATCGGACGCTCCTTGATCGCGTGCATGCCCAGGATCGCGCTCTGCGGCGGGTTGATGATCGGGGTCGACAGCAGCGAGCCGAAGGTGCCGCCGTTGGTCACGGTGAAGGTGCCGCCCTGCAGTTCTTCCAGGCTCAGCTTGCCGTCGCGCGCCTTCTTGGCGTAGTCGGCGATGCCCTGCTCGATGTCGGCGAAGGACTGCCGCTCGACGTTGCGCAGCACCGGCGTGACCAGGCCCTTGTCGGTGGACACGGCGATGGAGATGTCGCTGTAGCCGTGATAGATGATGTCGTCGCCGTCGATCGAGGCGTTGACCAGCGGGAAGCGCTGCAGCGCGTTGGCCGCGGCCTTGACGAAGAAGCTCATGAAGCCGAGCTTGATGCCGTGGGCCTTCTGGAACTCGTCCTGCAGTTCCTTGCGCGCCGCCGAGACCTTGGCCAGGTTGACCTCGTTGAAGGTGGTCAGCATCGCGGTCGAGTTCTTCGACTGCATCAGGCGCTCGGCGATGCGCTTGCGCACGCGGGTCATCGGCACGCGCTCTTCCGGACGCGCACCGCTGGCCTTGCCGGCACCGCCGTTCTTGGCGTAGTTGAGGATGTCTTCCTTGGTCACCGCGCCACGGCGGCCGGTGCCTTCGACCTGGGACGGATCCACGCCTTCGGTGATGGCGCTGAAGCGCGCGCCCGGCGGCAGGCTGGACACATCACCGGCGGCCTTCGGCGCGTCGGCCTTGGCGGCCTTCGGCGCTTCCGCGGCGGCGGCCTTGGGCGCTTCGGCCTTCGGGGCCTCGGCGACCTTGGCCTCGGCCGGCGCCGCAGCGGCGGTCGCGCCTTCCTCGATGATCGCCAGGATCTGCGAGCTGGTCACGGTGGCGCCGGTCTCGAACTTGATCTCCTTCAGCACGCCATCGACGGGCGAGGGCACTTCCAGCACGACCTTGTCGGTCTCCAGGTCCACCAGGTTCTCGTCGCGCTTGACCGCCTCGCCGGCCTTCTTGTGCCAGCTGGCGATGGTGGCATCGGATACGGATTCGGGCAGTACCGGAACTTTGACTTCGGTGGCCATTGCAGGGGGCGTCCTAGTGGTGTCTTTTTTGAAGTGTGAAAGGGTGTTTATTCAGCGACTTGGTCGTTGAACGGATTCAACAGCGCATCGGCGACCAGCTTCAGCTGCTCTTCCACGTGCTCGGCGAAGTGGCCGGCGGCGGGAGACGGCGAGCGGGCGCGGCCGGCGTAGTGCAGGCTCTGTCCGTCGGCCAGGCAGGCCTGCAGGTGGTGCTTGATCTGGTACCAGGCGCCCTGGTTCTGCGGCTCTTCCTGGCACCAGACCAGGTCGGTGGCATTGCCGTAGCGCTTCAGTTCGGCCGACAGCAGCTCGCGCGGGAACGGATACAGCTGCTCCACGCGCAGGATGGCGACGTCGTCCTGGCCGCGCTTGGTCTGGTCCTCGAGCAGGTCGTAGTAGACCTTGCCCGAGCAGGCGACCACGCGCTTGACCTTCTTCGGGTCGGCCTTGGCGTCCGGGATCAGGTGCTGGAATTCGCCGTCGGCCAGTTCCTCCAGGGTCGACACCGCCAGCTTGTGGCGCAGCAGCGACTTGGGCGTCATCACCACCAGCGGCTTGCGCGTGGACATGCGCATCTGCCGGCGGATCATGTGGAAGGCCTGGGCCGGGGTGGTGGGCACGCAGACCAGCATGTTCTCCAGCGCGCACAGCTGCAGGAAGCGCTCCAGGCGTGCGGAGCTGTGCTCCGGACCCTGGCCTTCGTAGCCGTGCGGCAGGAACAGCGACAGGCCCGAGATGCGGCCCCACTTGGCTTCGCCGGCGGCGATGAACTGGTCGATCACCACCTGCGCGCCGTTGGCGAAGTCGCCGAACTGCGCTTCCCAGATGCACAGCGCGTTGGGATCGGTGGTGGAGTAGCCGTACTCGAAGCCCATCACCGCCTCCTCGCTGAGCAGCGAGTCGATCACGGTGGCGTCTTCCGGGTTCTCCACCAGCTGCCGCAGCGGCAGGTAATAGCTGTCGGTCTTCTGGTCGTGCAGGATCGCGTGGCGGTGGAAGAACGTGCCGCGGCCCGCGTCCTGGCCGACCAGGCGCAGCTTGTGGCCTTCGCCCAGCAGGGTCGCGTAGGCCAGGTTCTCGGCGAAGCCCCAGTCGCCCGGCAGTTCGCCGGCGGCCATCTTCACGCGGTCCTCGTAGATCTTGGCCACGCGCGGGTGCAGCTCGACGCCGCCCGGGATGGTGGTGATGATCTTGGCCAACTGGTCCAGGGTCTTGCGCTTGACCGTGGTGTCGACCTTGTCCGACAGCTTGCCCGACAGGTACTTGGACCAGTCGATGGCGAATTCGTCGGGCTTGCGGGTCGCCAGCTCGGTGGTGTACTCGCCCGAGTCGAGCTTGTTGCGGTAGCCGTCGACCAGCGCCTGCGCCTCGCCGGCCTGCAGCACGCCTTCGCTTTCCAGCTGGGCGGCGTACAGCTCGCGGGTGGTCTTGTGCTTGCGGATGGTCTGGTACATCACCGGCTGGGTGGCCGCCGGTTCGTCGGCCTCGTTGTGGCCCCAGCGGCGGTAGCAGACCAGGTCGATGACCACGTCCTTGTTGAACTGCTGGCGGAAGTCGTAGGCCAGGTTGGCCACGAACGCCACCGCGTCCGGATCGTCGCCGTTCACATGGAACACCGGCGCGCCGATCATCTTGGCCACGTCGGTGCAGTACAGCGTGGACCGGGCGTCGTCGCGGGCGCTGGTGGTGAAGCCGATCTGGTTGTTGACCACGATGTGCACGGTGCCGCCGACCGCGAAACCGCGCGCCTGCGACATCTGGAACAGCTCCATCACCACGCCCTGGCCGGCGAACGCGGCGTCGCCGTGGATGATCACCGGCAGCACCGACTTGCGCGCGGCGTCGCCGTAGCGCTCCTGGCGCGAACGCACGCTGCCGACCACGACCGGATCGACGATTTCCAGGTGCGAGGGGTTGAACGCCAGCGCCAGGTGCACCGACTTGCCGTCGGCCACCGCCACGTCGGCGGAGAAGCCCATGTGGTACTTCACGTCGCCGGTGTGGGCGCGGTCGTCGTGGGCGTGCTCGAACTTGCCTTCGAACTCGTCGAACAGCTTGCGCGGGTTCTTGCCCAGGGTGTTGACCAGCACGTTGAGGCGGCCGCGGTGGGCCATGCCGACCACGATGTCCTTGACCGCGTCGTTGCCGGCGCGCTGCACCAGCACGTCCATCATCGGGATCAGCGAGTCGCCGCCTTCCAGCGAGAAGCGCTTCTGGCCGACGTACTTGGTGTGCAGGTAGCGCTCCAGGCCCTCGGCGGCGGTGATCCGCTCCAGGGTGCGGCGGCGGCTGGCGGCGTCGCCGGCGATGTTGCCGCCCGCGTTCTCCAGGCGCTGGTAGATCCACTGGCGCTGTTCGAACTCGGAGATGTGCATGAACTCGCTGCCGATCGACCCGGTGTAGGTCGCCTTCAGCCGCGCCAGCAGATCGCGCAGTTTCATCCGCGGCTGGCCGCCGAGGCCGCCGGTGCTGAACTCGCTGCCCAGATCGCTTTCCGACAGGCTGTGGAACGGCAGGCCCAGGTCCGGCGGGTTCACCGGCGGGGTCAGGCCAAGTGGATCCAGGCGCGCGCCGAGGTGGCCGCGCGAACGGTAGGCGGTGATCAGGCGGCCGACATGGCGCTCGCGCTCGTCGCCGCTCGGGCCGGTGCCGCTGTTGGCGGCCTGGCGCGCCGCGCTGGCGATGTGGGCGATGACCGCAGAGTGGGGAACGTCACCGGCATCGCGGCCCTGGAAGCCGTCGAAGTAGGTTTTCCACTTGGGATCGATGCTGTCGGGAGAGACCAGATACTGTTCGTACAGGTCTTCGATATAGGCGGCATTGCCGCCGGCGAGTTGCGATGACTGCGCAAACTGCTTGAGTAGATTGTCCACGATGGTGGGGTGCGGTCGCTTTGTTTGGGGTGGCTTGCGGTAGGAACCGGCGGACGCGAGGGCCGCGCGGGCGTAATCAAGCGCAAAAATTATACCCCCATGAACCAGCCGGGGTGTGCATTCGGCGTGGTCAAGGCCGATCCCGGTTCATCCGTGGCAGTTGCGGCGGCGTGGTCGCGGCCGCCTCACCAGCCCAGTGCGCGCAGTTCGCTGCAGGGCCGGGCGCGCTCCCAGACCCGGTCGAAGGTGGCGCGCAACTGGCGCGCGCGGCCGCCACCGAGCAGGTCGGTCTCGCCGTCGTAACGGTGACCGAGTCCACGGAAGTAGTAGCCGCCGCCGTCGTCGACCAGGTAGGCGGTGGCGTCGCTGCGGTCCACCGGATCGCTGACTTCGCGGAACTGGAACACACTGGGCAGGCGCTGTGCCAGCGCCAGCAAGGGGGCGCCGGCACGCTGCGGCGCGGCTGCGTCGTGCAGCAACACGCGCACCTGCTTGGCATGCGCGGCGACCGCGAAGCGGCGCACCTGTTCCACCACGCGGGCATCGTCGAGCAGGCCGGGATCCAGCATGCGGCTGTGGATCAGCACCTGGCGGCGGGCCTGCGCCAGCACCGCGATGCTGGCGGCGATCGCCATCGCCGCGTCCTCCACCGCCACCGCGCCGTCGAAGCGGCGGCGCAGCGGCACGGCCTCCGCGGAGGCGGCCACGCCGCCCGGCGGCGGCAGGAAGCCTTGGCGGGCATGGAATGCCAGTGTCGCGGCGGGCGCATGCAGCGCCAGCTGCGGCCAACCCCGCTGCTGCGCCTGCGCGATCAGGCCGCGCAGCAGCGCGCTGCCGACGCCGCGTCCACGCCAGGCCGGCAACACGGTCAGCGCGGCGATCCGCCGGTCCGCGCCGAGCCGGGCCGCACCGACCACCTGGCCATCGTCGCTGCGCGCGACCAGGTGTTCGCCCAGCGCGTCCTGCGCTCCACGTGTGGGGTCGGCCGGGTCCGCGACGGTGCCGGCCGCGGCACGCAGCGCGTGCAGTTCGGCGCCGTCGTGGACGGGATCCAGCGCAGCGATGCGGAAACCGGGGCCGGGCATGGTCGGATCAGGCCGCGTCGGCGTCCTCGTCGGTGGCGTCCTCGGCCTCCAGCGGCTGATAGAAGCCGCCTTCGATCAGTTCCAGCAGGGTCTGCCTGCCGGCTGCCGACAGCGCCGCGTAGTCGCTGCCGTCGATGTGCTCGGCCGCGGCCAGGCGCTTGGCGTCCTTGACCGGCAGCGCGAACTCCAGGCCGCTGCAGAACAGCATGGCGCTGCGGCTGGCGCGCCGCCACGCCGGCCGCGCCCAGGGATGCCGCTGCAGGACCAGGCCCTGTTCCAGCGCCGCGGCGATCTCCGCCGCCGGCGGCAGCCCGGCCGGCGGCAGGATCTCGCCGGCGGCACGGTAGGTGGTGATGAAGCGGCCGAACCAGGCGCCCAGCTTGTCCGGGTCGTTCATGCGCAGCGCGTTCAGCGCCTCGACCACGCGGCCCATCGCCGCCGCATCGATCTCGTAGGGATCGGTCGGCGCCTGCAGGTCTTCGTCGTGGTAGCGCAATGCCTCGTCGGCGCCGTCGATCAGCGTGTCCAGGTAATCGGCGATCAGCTCGGCCGAGGACGGCGCGCGCATGCCCACCGAGAAGGTCAGGCAGGCGTCCTCGGCGACGCCGTGGTGCGGCACCAGCGGCGGCAGGTACAGCATGTCGCCGGGCCCCAGCACCCAGTCGTGGGTCGGCTCGAACTGGCGCAGCAGCTTCAGTTCCACGTCGTCGCGGAAGTCGGTCGGCGGCGCCGGGCGGCCCAGCGCGACGCTGGCGTCGATCTGCCAGCGGCGGTGGCCGTGGGCCTGCAGCAGGAACACGTCGTAGTGGTCCACGTGCGCGCCGACCGAGCCGCCGCGCGCGGCGAAGCTGACCATCACGTCGTCCACCCGCCAGCGCGGCAGGAAACGGAACTGCTCAAGCAGGGCGCGGATGTCCGGGTCCCACTTGTCCACATCCTGCACCAGCAGGGTCCAGTCGTGGTCGGGCATGCCGGGGAACTCGTGCTCCTGGAACGGGCCGCTGCGCACCCGCCAGCGGTCGTTGCCGCGGTCGTGCTCGACCAGCCGCGATAGCGCCGCCTCTTCGCAGGCCAGGCCGGCCAGGTCGCCGGGCTCGATCGGCGAGACGAAGTTGGGGAAGGCGTTGCGGATCAGCAGCGGGCGCTTGTGCCAGTAGTCGCGCAGGAAGGTCGCGGCGGGCATGCCCAGTGGTTGCCCGGGGCGGGCGTGGAGTTCGAAGGCGGGAGCGGCGGTCTTGCGGGCAGCCATGTGCGGTGGGGTCCTTGCAACGCGGAAGGAAAGGGCGGGCGCGCGGCGGCGCCGGCCGGACCCGGCCATTGTCCGCCGGTTTGGCCCGTGGGGCCATCGCGGCGGGCTTGGCGGATCGCCGTCGGCCAAGGTGGTGGCGATCCGGCGATCCGGTTCTGGCGCATGCGTGCATGCAGGGTGCGCGCCGCCGGCGGTTCGGGACGTCCGCGGCGCGCGGCGGCCGCGTCGCGGCGGGCGAGGCGCTGGGCGTTACTGGTCGAGGATGCGGTTGTCGCGGCCGCTGTCGTCGACCTGGGCCGTGCCGCTGCGCTGGACGATGGCGTTGTCGTTGCCCTGCAGGACGATGGCGCCGATCGCGCTGGCCTGCAGCTGGTTCTGGTCGCCCGACACCTCCAGCGTGGCGATGCGCGCCATCTGCAGGCGGCCGTGGCGGCCGAACAGCGCGACCTGGCCGGCGTCGCCGTGCACCGTCACCTGCGCGTTGTCGCCGAGCACGCGCAGGGTGTCGGCCCGTTCGATCTGCAGGTTGCCGTTGCGGCCGAACAGGCTGACGGTGGCGCAGTGCCCGTGCAGCACCAGGGTGGCGTCGCGGCCGACGATGTTCAGGTCGCGGCCGTCGCAATCGATGTCGCCGCTGGCCGAAGCGGCCATGCGGATCGGCGTCGCGGCGTCGCGCTCGTCGCCATCGGCAATGTCGCCGGCCGACGGCGTCGCCGCGATCGGCGGCGCGGCCTGCATGACCACGGTGCGCGGGGCGGCGGTGTGCGCGCCATCGCCGGCCGGCGGGCGTGGCGCCTGCGCGCAGCCGGCCAAGGCCAGCAGCGGCAACACAAACAACGGGGTGCGTTTCATCGCGGGGCTCTGCTGTGAGCCACCAGCATGCCCCTGGCCGATTAACCCAGGATGGACGGGACGCGGCTCAGATGTCGCGCGCCAGCCGTTCGGCCAGGCCGACATAGCCGCCCGGGGTCAGCTCGCGCAGGCGCTGCTTGGCGTCCTCGGGCAGGTCCAGGGTCTCGACGAAGGCGCGCATCGAGTCGGCGGTGATGCCCTGGCCGCGGGTCAGCGCCTTGAGCTGCTCGTAGGGGTTGGGCAGGCCGTGGCGGCGCATCACCGTCTGTACGGCTTCGGCCAGCACTTCCCAGGCCGCGTCCAGATCGGCGTCCAGGCGCTCAGGGTTCACGGTCAGCTTGCCCAGGCCCTTGGCCAGCGAGTCCAGCGCTACCTGGGTGTGGCCGAAGGCGGTGCCGAGCGCGCGCAGCACGGTGGAGTCGGTGAGGTCGCGCTGCCAGCGGCTGATCGGCAGCTTGGCCGAGAAGTGCTCGAACAGGGCGTTGGCGATGCCGAAGTTGCCTTCGGCGTTCTCGAAGTCGATCGGGTTGACCTTGTGCGGCATGGTCGAGGAGCCGACTTCGCCTTCCTTGAGCTTCTGCTTGAAGTAGCCCAGCGAAATGTAGCCCCAGATGTCGCGCGCCAGGTCGATCAGCACGGTGTTGGCGCGGCGGGTGGCGTCGCCCAGTTCGGCGACGTTGTCGTGCGGCTCGATCTGGGTGGTGTAGGGGTTGAACACCAGGCCCAGGCTTTCCACGAAGCGCTGCGCGAAGCCCGGCCAGTCGACGTCGGGGTAGCTGGCGACGTGGGCATTGTAGTTGCCGACCGCGCCGTTGATCTTGCCGGTCAGCTCGACCGCGGCGATCTGCCGGCGCTGGCGCTCGAGGCGGGCGACCACGTTGGCGATCTCCTTGCCCAGGGTGGTCGGCGAGGCGGTCTGGCCGTGGGTGCGCGAGAGCATCGGCTGTGCGGCCTGCGCATGGGCCAGGGCGCGCAGCGTCGCGATCACCGCGTCCAGGGTCGGCAGCAGCACCTCGCGCCGGGCCTGCTCCAGCATCAGCCCGTAGCTGAGGTTGTTGATGTCCTCGCTGGTGCAGGCGAAATGCACGAACTCCAGGGCCGGGCCGAGTTCGGCGTCGTCCTTGAGCTGCTCCTTGATGAAGTACTCCACCGCCTTGACGTCGTGGTTGGTGGTGCGCTCGATCTGCTTGACCCGCGCCGCGTGCTCCACGCCGAAGCCCTCGGCCAGCGCGCGCAGGCGCTGCGCCGCCGCCGGCGAGAACGCGGCCAGCTCGCCGATGCCCGGCTCGGCGCCCAGCGCCAGCAGCCATTCGATCTCCACCTTCACCCGCGCCTTGATCAGGCCGTATTCGGAGAAGATCGGCCGCAGGGCGTCGACCTTGCCGGCATAGCGGCCATCGAGCGGGGACAGGGCGAGCAGGGCGGAATCGGACATGGCGGGGCGTGGGGTGGTGTCGGCGGGGGCGCCATTCTACGTCGGCGCGGCCTCGGCCGGCGCCAGGCGTACGGTCACCGCCTGGATGCGGTGACCGGCCATGCGCTTGACCGTGAACAGGTGCCCGTCGATCTCCAGCCGCTCGCCTTCCTCGGGCAGGCGCTGCAACTGGTGCACGATCAGCCCGCCGACCGAGTTGAGGTGCTCCGGCGCGCGCAGGTCGCGGCCGAGCAGGCGTTCGAGGCGGAAGATCGAGGTCGAACCGGCCACCAGCACGCTGCCGTCGGCGCCGCGGGTCGGCGCGTCCTTGACCACGTGCGGGTGCTCGTCCTCGATGTCGCCGACCACCACTTCCAGCAGGTCTTCCAGGGTGAAGTAGCCGAGGATGCGGCCGTGCTCGTCCACGCACAGCGCCATGTGCGTGGCCCCGGTGCGGAAGCGCTCCAGCACCAGCGGCACCGGCGTCTCCAGCGCGATCAGGTTGGCCGGGCGCAGCAGCGGGCGCAGGTCGTCGCTGCGGCGGCCGCGGGCGATCTCCACGAGCAGGTCCTTCATGTGCAGGATGCCCAGCACCTGCTCGCCGTCGCGGTCGAACCATGGATAGCGGCTGTAGCGGCTGTCGGCGAACTCGGCCATCACCGCCTCCAGCGGCATGCCCTCGCGGAACCCGCGCAGATGGTCGCGCGCCCGCATCAGGTCGCCCGCCACCAGTTCCGGCAGCTCCAGTGCGTGGCTCATCAAGGTCAGTTCGTGGTCGGGCGCGCCGCCGGCGGGGTGCTGGCGGCCGACGATCAGCTTCAGTTCCTCGCGCGAATAGCGGTGCGAGGCATGCTCGACCTCGCCCCAGCCCACGGCCTTCAGCAAGCCGTTGGCGCTGGTGTTGAGCAGCCAGATCGCCGGATACATCGCCCAGTAGAACAGGTACAGCGGCGCCGCGGTCCACAGCGACATGCGCTCCGGGCGGCGGATCGCCATCGACTTGGGCGCGAGTTCGCCAAGCACGATGTGCAGGAACGAGATGACGCTGAAGGCGATGACGAAGGCGCTCAGGCGCGCCGCCTCTTCGCTCAGCCCCAGCAGGTCGAACAGCGGCTGCAGCAGGTGCGCGAAGGCCGGCTCGCCGACCCAGCCCAGGCCCAGCGAGGACAGGGTGATGCCGAGCTGGCAGGCCGACAGATAGGCGTCGAGGTGGCCGTGCACGTTGAGCAGCAGGCGGCCGCGCCAGCCGTGGCGCTCGGCCAGCCCCACCGCCTGGGTGTGGCGCAGCTTGACCAGGGCGAACTCGGCGGCGACGAAGAAGCCGTTGAGCAGCACCAGCAGCATCGCCAGCGCCAACAGCAGGAGGTTGCCGATCATGTGCGTTCCCCGGCGCGCGTCGCTGGCGCGTCAGCGCGCCAGGTGGGCAGGATGGAAACCGCGGGGTGCGTGGCCCGGCGCAGCGTGCGCCGGCATCTACAGTCTGAATCGTCGCCCATGGCGGCGTGGAAGTTCCATCGGTGATACGTCGTCGGAGTCTAGCCGATGCGCTGCGCGGCCGCCGCAGGCGCGCGCCATCTCGCGCAGTCCGTCACAGGCAAAGCGTCGCCAACGAATACCGTGGAAGGACGCGCAACCGCTGTTGCGAATCTCCAATCCCGACTCCCCGGCCTTTCAGCAGCCGAATGGCTGATCATCCCGGCCCTCCAGCCATCACGCCGCGACGATCTTTTCGTTTGCTAAACTTTCTGTAACCGTTTTCAACATCAACGTTCCCCCATGAAATCTTCTTTGCGTCTTGCGGCGCTGGCCGCTGCTGTGTCCGTTTTTCTCACCGCCTGTGGCGGCAAACCCTCGGCCACGCCGACCGACACCGATGCCAGCCATGCTCCCGCAGACGCCGCCGCCGCCGCCGACGAAGCGGACCAGGCGCTGACCCGCAAGCTCAACGCCTACATCGAATGCTTCAACAAGGTCGATGGGCGCATCCACGAAGGCGCGCAACAGTACGTGCGCTGGATGGCCGACCCCAAGGCCGGCCCCACGGGCAAGGAAACCAGCGTGTACGGGCCCGCCCCGATCGACGAGTACGCCATGAAGCAGTGCGACGCGCCGATGACCGAGGCGATCGCGGCCAAGCCGGCGTTGCCGGCGCTGGATGCGGCGGCCAAGCGCTATCTGGCCGCGTTGAAGACGCTGCAGCCGCTGGCCAACCAGGCCCGCGACTACTACGACCGCGAGGACTACCAGGACGATCAGTTCGCCAAGGGCAAGCAACTGCATGCCCCGCTGATGGCCGCGCTGTCCGAATTCCACGAGGCCAGCGACGCCTTCAGCCATGAACTGGAGGCGCAGAACGACGCCGCGCAGCGCGAGCAGTTGAAGGCGATGGAGAAGGCCGAGGGCCGTACCCGCGACTTCTATCGGTTGTCGATGATGCTCGAGGCCAAGGACATCGTCGGGCTGATGCAGGACGACGACTTCGACACCGCCAAGGCCACCGCGCTGGTGGCCGGCTTCAACCGCCTGTCCGACGAGGCGCACGCCAAGGTCGCCAACCAGGAGCCGGGCAAGTCCGACTGGAGCGGTTTCGAAACCGCCGCCGAGAACTTCCGCAAGGAATCCAAGGCGCGGATCAAGCGGGTGGCGGAAAAGATTTCTTACAGCGCATTCGAGCAGCGCGCGCTGGACAACCCGATCGTCGCGCCGGAAGGCTCGCCGGCACGCTTGATGAAGAGCTACAACGACCTCGTGTTCCAGAGCAACCGGCAGCGCTGAGCGTCCTGGCTGGCGGCGCAATGCCGCCAGTCCCGCCGCCGCGGTCGCCGTGGCCGCCCTGCGTGCCATGGCGTCTTGCCGGCGCTTCGGCCGGCGACTGCGTACCGTCGACAGGCATCGCGTCGACTGCCTGCATCCGCCGATCACCGCGCTCGCGCGCCTGGCACGCCTCCAGACATTCCTAACATCCGCCGGCGCACACTGCTGACGCCGGGCGCTGCGCCGCGGATAATGCGTGCGCCAGCCGCCATCCCGCCAGCCTGCCTCCCCGGACGTCCGATGACGGCGCCGATGGATTCCTTTTTGCAGATGCGGAGATTGCGCGATGAGTGACACATTCAGGGTCGAACACGACAGCATGGGCGAACTGCAGGTGCCTGCAGAGGCCTTGTGGGGAGCGCAGACCCAGCGTGCGGTGCAGAACTTCCCGGTGTCCGGGCGCCCGATGCCGCGCGGCTTCATCCGTGCGCTGGGCCTGATCAAGGCCGCCGCGGCCGGGGTCAACGCCGACCTGGACCTGCTGCCGAAGGCGGTCGCCAAGGCGATCCATGCCGCGGCGCTGGAGGTGGCCGACGGCCGCCACGACGCGCACTTTCCGATTGACATCTACCAGACCGGGTCGGGCACCTCGTCGAACATGAACGCCAACGAGGTCATCGCCACGCTGGCCAACCGCAGCGCCAAGGGCGAGGGCAAGAACGGCAGCAAGGCGCTGCCGACGGTGCACCCCAACGACCACGTCAACCTCGGCCAGAGTTCCAACGACGTGGTGCCGACCGCGATCCGCGTCGCTGCGTTGCTCGCTGCGCGCGAGCACCTGCTGCCCTCGCTCAAGCACCTGCGCAAGACTATCGACAAGCGCGCCAAGCAACTGCAGGGCGTAGTCAAGACCGGGCGTACCCACCTGATGGACGCGATGCCGCTGACCTTCGGCCAGGAATTCGGCGCCTGGTCGGCGCAACTGGTGTCGGCGCAGGCGCGCATCGACGACAGCCTCAAGCGCTTGCGCCGGCTGCCGCTGGGCGGCACCGCCATCGGCACCGGCATCAACGCCGATCCGCGCTTCGGCGGCAAGGTCGCCAAGGCGCTGTCGGCGCTGACCGACGTTACCTTCGAGAGCGCCGAGAACAAGTTCGAGGGCCTGGCCGCGCAGGACGATGCGGTGGAACTGTCCGGCCAGCTCAACGCGCTGGCGGTGGCGCTGATCAAGATCGCCAACGACCTGCGCTGGATGAACGCCGGGCCGCTGGCCGGCCTCGGCGAGATCGAATTGCCGGCGTTGCAGCCGGGCAGCTCGATCATGCCGGGCAAGGTCAAT
Organism: Xanthomonas sp. NCPPB 3174; assembly: GCF_056725205.1. Lineage (NCBI taxonomy): Bacteria > Pseudomonadati > Pseudomonadota > Gammaproteobacteria > Lysobacterales > Lysobacteraceae > Xanthomonas > Xanthomonas sp. NCPPB 3174. The sequence goes on from NZ_CM161517.1 coordinate 2,141,481, forward strand.
CCGGTGATTCCCGAGGCCACGGTGATGGCCTGTGCGCAGGTCATCGGCCACCACACCGCGATCACCGTGGCCGGGCAGACCGGCAACTTCCAGTTGAACGTGACCCTGCCGTTGATCGCTGCCAACCTGCTGGAGTCGATCCAGTTGCTGGGCAACGTGTCGGTGCTACTGGCCGATTCGGCGATCGCCGGGCTCAAGGTGCGCGAGGAGCGGGTGCGTGAGGCGCTGGACCGCAACCCGATCCTGGTCACCGCGTTGAACCCGATCATCGGCTACGAAAAGGCCGCGGCGATCGCCAAGCGCGCCTACAAGGAGAACCGGCCGGTGCTGGAGGTGGCCAAGGAAGACAGCGGCCTCGGCGAGGACGAACTGCGCCGGTTGCTGGATCCGGCCGCGCTGACCGAAGGCGGCATTCATGCCGGTGCGGGGGGCGGTGGCTGAGCCGCGACGGAGCGCATGCTGGCGGTTGAACCTGGCAGCCGTCGGGACTGACGTCCCTCCCACATCGCGCCCAGACACCGTATCGCAAGCCCCTGTGTAGGAGCGGCTTCAGCCGCGATGGGCTTTACCGGGAAGGCCCATCGCGGCTGAAGCCGCTCCTACAGGAAGGCCTCCATCGTTACTGGAGGCGCTCTTGTGCCGGCACTTGCGCGCGCGAGCACGCCTCAGCGACGTTCGGCCTGCAGGTTGCCGAAGCTGTCGCGGTACGGCTGCAGCGAGGGAATGTCGCGCAACACCGCCGCCTGCGCTTCGGTGATCTCCGGGGTCGGCGCGAAGCCGACCGAACGCATGTTCGGGTCCGGCGCCGCGGTCTCCAGGGTGCGCTGGCGCTGCATCTGCAGTTGCATGAACAACTGCTGCAGTTCGGTGCGCTGCGCGGGCGGCAGCGGCAGTTCGATGTCGTCGATGCGCAGGCTGCCATCGGGGCCGATGGTGGCGTTGGCGGCCGGGGCGCGGCGCAGCATCACGTTCATGCTGTCCACCGCCACCCGCGGCTTGCTGCGCTCGGCGCGCGAGGAGGCGGTCTCGCCGCCGCGTCCGCCGCAGGCGGCGAGCAGCAGGCACAGCGACAGCAGCGAGAACCAGGCGAACAGCGTCTTCTTCATGGCGGCGATGGAGCGGGGGGGAGTGCCGCCCATTCTAGAGCGTGTGGCTGTGGTGCGGCGTGCGGCCGCATGTCGCAGGGACCAGTCCACCGATCGCCCGAAGCCATGCAAGGCCGGCCCGGCACGCGCGCGCGCACCCGGTCGGCGTGGCGGCCTTACGCCGCCGAATGCTTGCAGTCGCGCACGTCGCTGTCTTCCAGCGTGGAATACGGACGGAACGCCGGCACCTTTTCCATCAGTGCATCCTGCGCGGCGCGCAGCGCGGCGACCTGGTCGCAGATCTTCAGCGCGGCCTGCTTGATCTTGTCGGCCTGCGCCTCGACCCGCTCGCCGATATGGTCGGTGTCGCCGCTGAGCACACCGCTGATTGCATCGCCGGCCGCTTTGACGCCCAGCGCCGCACCGGCCTTGCCGACCTCCACGCCTTGCTTGCCCACCGCTTCGATCTGGCTGCGGTAGGCCAGCAGCAGGCGCTGCTGCTCGGCGTCCAGGGCGACCGGCTTGCCGTCGATCAACAGCTTGCCGTCGCGGGTGATGGTGGCCGGCGGCTGGCCATTGGCCTTCAGGGTGAGGTCGCCGTTGACGAAGGTCAGGCTTTGCGCGCCGCCGTGGTCGACCACGACGCGGTCGTTCGACGAGGCCGAGCGCTGGCAGCCGCTGAGCGAGAACAGCACGGCCAGGGCGACACCGGCCAGGGACAGTGAACGGAATTGCATGGGCGTATCCTCGTGCGGAAGGGAGAGAGTGGCCTGTTGGATCAGCGCGGTTTGGGCAGGTTGATGCTGCCGCGCACGCCGTGGTGGGTGACGTCGCCGCTGCCGACCTTCTGCACGCTCAGGTTGCCGCCGACGGTGCCGACATCCAGGTCGCCGGAACCCACGGTCTGCACCGCGACGCTGCCGCTGACATCGCGCAGTTGCACGTCGCCGGAGCCGACGCTGTCGACCTGCACGCTGCCGCGCACCCCGTGCACGGTCAGGTCGCCGGAGCCGACCGTGCCGACCTTGACGTCGCCGCCGACCTGGTCGGCCTTGACGTCGCCCGAGCCCAGCGTCGGCAGGGCCACGCTGCCGACATTGCGCAGTTCGATGTCGCCGGAGCCGACCGTGGCGCTGACCGCACCGCGGATGTTCTGCGCATGCAAGTCGCCGGAGCCGATCTTGGCGTCGAGCGAGGCCACGCCGCTGATCTCGGCATCGCCCGAGCCCAGTTGCAGCTGCACCGGCAGGTTGGCCGGGATGCTGCCGGCGACGTTGAGATAGGCGTAGCGGTTGCCGACGCTGATGCCATGGATCTTGCCCTCGTGCTTCAGCGTCACCACCAGGGTGTCGCCGTCGTGACGCTGGCGCAGGGTCAGCTCCTTGAGCATGTCCGCGTCGGAGGCGCAGGCGCGGCCGCGCAGGGTGGAGTCGCCGCCGCTGGCGCCGGTGAGCTTGAGGTCGTTCTGCTGCACGTCCAGCAGCACCGACTTGACGCCGGCCAGGTCCAGCTTCAGTTCGCGCGGTTCGGAATACTTGCAGTCGTCGGCCATGGCCACGGCCGGCAGCGACAGCAGGGCACACAGGGCGAGGGTCTTGTGCATCGGGAAACTCCTTGCGGAAAAGGGAAGGGAGACGGCGTTGCGATCAGGCTTCGTCGCGCCAGCGGCGCACGTAGATCGCGGCGACGATGAAGGCCACGCCGACCGCGGCGCCGATCCACAGGTCGGGATCGCGGAACAGCACCCAGGTGTCGCCGAGATGGATCGCGTTGACCAGGTCCTGCGGACCGCTGATGTGGGTTTCGGCCACCTGTTCGTTCAGCACCGGACCCCAGCTGCCCGGCAGCACGCTGAGCAGGCCGCGATAGACCACGGTGTACCAGATCAGGTTGTGGTTGACGTTGAGCATCGGCAGGATGCCCATCATGCTGGCGGTCACGCAGCCCAGGATCGGGATCAGCACCGCCCACAGGAACGGCTTGCTGCGCGCCCAGGCCGAGCACAGCATCAGCCAGCCGATCGCCGGCAACGACCACAGCACCTGCACCGGCAGTGCGGCCAGGACCATGCCGATGATGCGCAGCGGGTGCGATTCGGTGAACACCGCGGTGCTCTGCGGGATGCCGTTGACCGACAGGGTCAGCGCGGTGACCACCCACAGCGCCAGGCCGATCAGCAGGCCGACGCCGATCGCCAGCAGCGGCGCCAGCAACAGCGCCCAGGCGGCCTTGGACAGCACGGTGCTGGTGTCCGACAGCGGCAGCGACTTCCAGAACAGCACGCTGCGGTCGCGACGGTCGTCGTACAGCGCGCCCAGCGCATAGAAGAACACCACGAAGCCGACCACGATGCAGGCCAGGACCACGCCGGCGAGCATGGTGCCGTCGCCGACCGCGCCGATGATCTGGTGGGCGTTCGCGGCCTGGCCATCCCACTGCACGTCGTTCAGGCGCGAGCTGCCGCCATGGTTGCGGCCGGCGATGCTGCCGATGATCGACAGCACCGTGTACAGCGTGGCGACGATGCCGCCGGTGATGACCGGCGCCCACAGGAAGCCGCCGCGGTGTTCCCAGAATTCGCGCTTGAGCAGCCACTTGAAGGTGGACACGGGAGAGATTGTCTTGGCGGGAGCGTTCATGCGTAGGTGCCCTTCATGATGGCGACGAACAGGTCGGCCAGGCCGGGAGTGCGGGTTTCGCCGAGTGCGGCCAGCTGCGCCTGCGGCACGCCGTCGTACAGGAACACCGACTTGCCGAACGGCAGGCCGCGTTCGTCGATCGGCTGCAATGCGCGCGCGGCCTCGATGCGCTCGGCCGGCACCAGCAGTTCGGTGTAGCGGGTGGCCATGTGCTCCATGTCGGCGCTGAGCACGATGCGGCCGTCGCGGATGAACAGCACGTCGGTGAGGATGTGCTCGATCTCCTCCACCTGGTGGGTGGTGATGACGATGGTCTTCTGCTCGTCGAAATAGTCTTCCAGCAGGCGCTGGTAGAACTCCTTGCGGTACAGGATGTCCAGGCCCAGGGTCGGCTCGTCCAGCACCAGCAGGCGCGCGTCGATCGCCATCACCAGGGCCAGGTGCAACTGCACGATCATGCCCTTGGACATCTCGCGCACCCGCAGCTTGGGCGAGAGCTTGGTGTTGGCCAGGAAGCGCTCGCACTTGGCGCGATCGAAACGCGGATGCACGCCGGCGACGAAGTCGATCGCCTCGCTCACCCGCATCCAGCGCGGCAGCACCGCCACGTCGGCAATGAAGCACACCTCGTTCATCAGCGCGTCGCGCTGCTTGCGCGGGTCCATGCCCAGCACGCGCAGTTCGCCTTCCACGGCGGTCAGGCCCAGCACCGCCTTCAATGCGGTGGTCTTGCCGGCGCCGTTGGGGCCGATCAGGCCGACGATGCGGCCGGGCGCGATGGTGAAGGAGGCATCGGCCAGGGCCGGCTTGTGGTTGTAGGTCTTGCGCAACCCCTGCGCGTAGACGACGGATTCGGATGCGGCGACAGCGGCAGTCATGGCGTTTTCCCCGGTGGCAACAAGTCTTCCAATGTCAGGCCCAGGCGCTGGATGCGTTCCAGCACCAGGGGCCACTCTTCGTTGAGGAAGCGGTCGCGCTCGCTGCCGCGCAGCTTCTGCGCCGCTTCCTCGGTCATGAACATGCCCAGCCCGCGGCGCTTCTCGACCAGGGCCTCGTCGGCCAGTTCCTGGTAGGCGCGCGAGACGGTGATCGGGTTGAGCTGGTATTCGGCGGCCACCTGGCGCACCGAGGGCAGGGCGTCGCCGGGCTTGAGGATGCCGTCGAGCATCATCGCGATGACCCGGTCCTTCAGCTGGCGGTAGATCGGAGCGCCGTCGCTCCATTGGATATCGCTCATGGTCAGCTCCGTGGGCGCAGGGTGCGCGCGAAGGAGAAATAAGGCACGGACAGCGAGGCCCGCAGACGCCGCACCGCCGGGACGGTAGAAGGTGCGGCGCCGGCGGCGCTGTCGTCGTGCGGCGTGCTGGCGCCATAATCCAGCGGCCGTCCCTGGTGGCGTTGGGCGCCGATCCAGCTCGCGCAGAGCAGGGTGCCGACGATGACCAGGGCCGGAAGACTGCGCTGGAGGCGTTTGAGGTTCATCGTGGGACCTGCTCTGGGTGAGTGGTGTTGTATTTAACTATAACACCGTTACACGGCATGTCAACACGCTGCAGACCCAACTTCCGACCTGGTTGCCCGCGACTTCTCCTTTTCTCTGACGGTGCCTCATGAAAATTTCCAAGCGTCTGTTTTTCCTCGCGATCCTGGCCGCTGCCGGCACCGTCGGCAGTGCCTGGGCGGGCTCCTTGCTGGACCGGGACTACCGTCCGCTGGCCGGCAAGGACAAGGTGAACCTGAACAAGACCTACGGCGGCAAAGTGCTGCTGGTGGTCAACACCGCCAGCAAGTGCGGCTACACCCCGCAGTACGACGGCCTGGAGAAGCTGCAGCAGCAGTACGCGGCGCAGGGCTTCAGCGTGCTCGGCTTCCCGTCCAACGACTTCAAGGGCCAGGAGCCCGGATCGGAGAAGCAGATCCAGGAATTCTGCACGCTCACCTATGGGGTGAAGTTCCCGATGTTCGAGAAGGTGCATGTGATCGGCGACGACGCGACGCCGCTGTACAAGCAACTGACCCAGGCCACCGGCGTGGCGCCGGGCTGGAATTTCCACAAGTATCTGATCGCGCGCGACGGGCATGTGGTCGCGCAATTTCCGAGCAAGGTCACGCCCGACGATCCGGCCTTGCGCAGTGCCATCGAACGCGAACTGAAAGCGCAGCCGGCGTCGCACTGAAAGCGGGTCAACATCTCGGCCGCGCGTGCGACAATGCCGGCCTCCGCGCCACCCCGGCGCATCCAGTACACAGTTCACTTCCAGGGAAAGTAGCGAATGAAGATGGGAATGCGCGGCGCCGTGGCGTCGCTGGTGGTGGGGATGGCGATGGTCGCCGGTCATGCGTCCGCGCAGGCGCCGGCGGCCGGCAGCACGGCGACGACGCTGAGCACGGAAAAGCAGAAGGTCAGCTACGCGATCGGCATGGATGTGGCGCGCTCGTTCGAGCCCATCGCCCAGGACATCGACGTGGACGCGATGCAGCGCGCGATCGAGAACGCATTCAAGCAGGGCAAGCCGCTGCTGTCCGATGAGCAGACCCAGGCCACCGATACCGCGCTGCGCACGCAGCTGGCCGCGCGCAACGGCCAGCCGGTGCCGGGCATGGCGCCGGGCACGCAGCCGCCGCCGGTGTCCAAGGAGAACGTGGGCCTGATGCTGGGCGACCGTGCGGTCGGTCCGTCGCTGGCGCGGATCCAGAACGACATCGATCTGCCGACGCTGATGGGCGCGGTGCGCACGGTGTTCGCCAAGGGCCAGACCGCGATGACCCAGGAGCAGGCGATGGCCACGCTGCAGGCCTTCGGTGCGTCCAAGCAGGCCGCGGTGGCGACCAAGAACAAGCAGGAAGGCAATGCCTTCCTGGCGCAGAACAAGAACCAGAAGGGCGTGATCACCACCCCGTCCGGCCTGCAGTACATGGTGCTGCGCGAAGGCAGCGGCCCGCGGCCCACGCCCACCAGCAAGGTGCGCGTGAACTACGAAGGCAAGCTGCTCGACGGCACCGTCTTCGACAGCTCGTACAAGAACGGCCAGCCGGCCGAGTTCGCGCTCAACCAGGTCGTGCCGGGCTGGAGCGAGGGCGTGGCGCTGATGCCGGTGGGATCCAAGTACCGCTTCTGGATTCCGTCCAACCTGGGCTACGGCCCGCAGGGAACGCCGGGCGGCCCGATCGGCCCGGATGCGATGTTGACCTTCGACGTGGAACTTTTGAACATCCTTCAATAACCGAAAGGAGATTACATGCGCGTAGCGATATTCGGCACCGGCTATGTCGGGCTCGTCACCGGAACCTGTCTGGCCGAAGTCGGCCACCACGTGGTGTGCGTAGACATCGACCAGGCCAAAGTGGATGGGCTCAACAAGGGCGTGGTCCCGATTTACGAGCCTGGCCTCTCGCCGATGGTCAAGGCCAACCACGCCGCACGGAGGCTGTTCTTCACCACCGATGCGGCCAGCGCCATCGCGCATGGGGATATCGTGTTCATCGCCGTCGGTACGCCGCCGGACGAGGACGGTAGCGCAGATCTGCAGTACGTCCTGGCAGTGGCCCGCACCATCGGCCAGCACATCCAGGGGCCGACCATCGTGGTCAACAAGTCGACGGTGCCGGTGGGTACAGCCGACAAGGTGCGCGCGGCGATCGCCGCCGAGCTGGAAGCGCGCGGCGAGGCGATCGAGTTCGACGTGGTGTCCAATCCGGAGTTCCTGAAGGAAGGCGATGCGGTCGCCGACTGCATGCGGCCGGACCGCATCGTCATCGGCAGCAGCAAGCCCGGCTCGGCCGCGCGCCTGCGCCGCCTGTATGCGCCGTTCAATCGCAACCACGACCGCATCGTGGAGATGGACGTGCGCTCGGCCGAACTGACCAAGTACGCGGCCAACGCGATGCTGGCGACCAAGATCAGTTTCATGAACGAGATCGCTAACATCGCCGAGCGCGTCGGCGCCGACGTGGAGAAAGTGCGCCAGGGCATCGGCTCGGATCCGCGCATCGGCTGGCACTTCATCTACCCGGGCGCCGGCTACGGCGGCTCGTGTTTCCCCAAGGACGTGCAGGCCCTGGCGCGCACCGCGCAGCAGTACGGTCACGCGCCCAGGCTGCTGGATGCGGTGGAGGCGGTCAACGAGGCGCAGAAGGGCCATCTGTACGAACTGATCCAGCGCCACTACGGCGCGGCGCAGTCGCTGAAGGGCAAGACCTTCGCGGTGTGGGGCCTGGCGTTCAAGCCCAACACCGACGACATGCGTGCCGCCTCCAGCCGTCGCCTGCTGGCGCAACTGTGGGAGGCGGGCGCAACCGTCCGCGCCTACGATCCGGAGGCGACCGACGAGGCCAAGCGCATCTTCGGCGAGCGCGACGATCTGCACTTCTGCGAGGATGCCTTCGACGCGCTGGAAGGCGCCGATGCGCTGGCAGTGGTCACCGAGTGGAAGCAGTTCCGCAGCCCGGACTTCACCCGCATGAAGGAGCTGATCGGCGATGCGGTGGTGTTCGATGGCCGCAATCTCTACGATCCGCAGGAAATCGAGAGCTTCGGCCTGGCGTACTACGGCATCGGCCGCGGACGTTCGATCCATGCAGCATGATTTTTCCACCCAGGATCGGTTGCTGGAGAACCGCCTGATCGAGCTGGAAACGCGCCTCTCCTTTCAGGAGCAGGCGCTGGCGGAAATGAGCGATGCCTTGGCCGAAGCGCGGATCGAAAGCCAGCGCAACGCCGAGTTGCTGCGTCACCTGCTCGAGGATCTGGGCAAGGTGCGCAGCACGCTCTACGCCGATCCGGCCGACGAACCGCCGCCGCCGCATTACTGATCCCCCGAACCGACCGATGCCGTCCCGATGAGCGATACCCTCCGCGAGCAATTGCTGGGCCTGGGCTTCAAGCCTGCGCCGAAACCCGAACGCAAGGCCCCGCCTGCCGCGCCGCGGCCGCAGGGACGGCCGGGCCAGCGCCCGGCACCGGCCGGGGCGCGCGGCGAGCGCGCGCCCGGCGGCGCACCCAATGCCGGCAAGCCCGGCGGCGGGCGCGGCCGTCCGCACGGCCAGGGTCACGGCAAGCCGCAGGGTGCGGGCGGCCAAGCGGCGCGGCCACCGCGCAGCCGCGAGGACATCGACCTGGCCAAGGCCTATGCGATCCGCGCCCAGCGCGAGAAGGACGAGCGCATCGAGGCCGAGCGGCAGAAACAGGAAGAAGCGCGCCTGCGCCGAGAGGCGCGGGCCAAGCTCGACGAACTGCTCAAGGGCCAGGCGCTGAACCACGCCGAGGCCGACATCGCCCGCCATTTCCCCTATGGCGGCAAGATCAAGCGCATCTACGTCACCGCCGACCAGCTCAAGGCGCTCAACGCCGGCGAACTGGGCGTGCTGCAGCAGAACGGCCGCTATTTGCTGGTGACCGCGGCGCTGCTCGACCAGGCCGAAGCGATCTTCCCGGCGGCGGTCGCGCTGCGGGTCGACCCGAACGCGCCGGCCGAGGAAGACCCCTACGCCGACCCGAAGTACCAGATCCCCGACGATCTGGTCTGGTAAGCGTGGCGCTGCCAGGGACGGGCACGCAGGACACCGGGCGTCTGCGCACGTCGCCGCACACGGGCGGCGGCTACCTGCCGTACGTGGACGGGCTGCGCGCGATCGCGGTGCTGGCGGTTATCGCCTACCACCTCGATCCGGCGTGGCTGCCGGGCGGGTTCGCCGGCGTGGACATGTTCTTCGTGATCTCCGGCTTCGTGGTCAGCGCCTCGCTGCAGCGCCTGCCGGCGGCCGGACAGTTGGGCGTGTTCGCGCAGTTCTACGCGCGGCGCATGCGCCGCATCGCGCCGGCACTGGTGGCGTGCCTGCTGGTCACGGCCTTGGCCAGCGGCCTGTTCATTCCCGAGTCCTGGCTCAGCGAGACTAGCGCCAAGACCGGGCGCATGGCCTTCGTCGGCCTCAGCAACTGGGTGCTGGCCGCGACCGGCAACGACTACTTCTCGCCCAAGGCCGAATTCAATCCGTACACCCACACCTGGTCGCTGGGCGTGGAGGAGCAGTTCTATCTGCTGTTCCCGCTGCTGTTCCTGGCCTGGAACCGCGGCGGCCGCGGCCGGCTGTGGTCGACGCTGCTGGTGGCGCTGGCCTCGGCCGCCTCGCTGGCGTTCGCCTGGTTGCGCAGTCGCGACGCGGGCGATGCCGCGGCGGCGTTCTACCTGACCACCGCACGCTTCTGGCAACTCGGCAGCGGCGTGCTGTTGTACCAGGTGCTGGCATTGCGCGGACGCTTCGACGCCGGTACGCAGGCGCCGCCGCCGGGCGCCTGGACCTGGCGCTCGCCGCTGCTGGCGGTGGCGCTGGGCGCGGTCGCGGTCGGCCTGTGGTGTGCGCGTCCCGGCCACTCGCCGTGGCCGGATGGGCTGTGGCCGGTACTGGGCACGCTCGGCCTGCTGGCGTTGCTGCACGGTGCCCCCGCCGGCTGGACCCGCCGCGCACTGGCCCATCGCGCGCCGGTGGCGGTCGGCCGCGTGTCGTATTCGCTGTACCTGTGGCACTGGCCGGTGTTCGTGCTGCTGCGTTGGACCGTCGGCCTGGAATCGGTCTCGACCAAGGCCGTGGCGCTGCTGCTGGTAACCCTGCTGGCGCTGGCCTCGTATCGCTGGGTGGAGTTGCCGTGGCGGCATGGCCGGATCGGCCGCGCACGCACGCCGACGCGGACCATCGTCGCCGGATTGGGGCTGGTGTTGCTCGCCGCCGGCATGCAGGCGCTGCTGCAGGACACCCAGCGTTACTACGGCTTGAGCACGGTCAGCCGGCATCCGCTGGACTGGTATGCGTATGCCAAGGGCCTGCGCCGGGAGTTCCCGCAGTGCACGCTGCAGACGCGCCAGGTGCCGGTGCAGGTGGGCAGCGCCAAGCTGTTCGAGCGCGGTGCCTGTACGCTGCACAAACGCGATGCCGGCCAGTTGTTCGTCGCCGGCGACTCGCATGCGCTGGCCTACAACGAACTGCTGCGACGCTTCGCGCTGCAGAGCGGGGTGCCGGTGCGCCTGTACGGCGTCGGCGGTTGCCCGATCGTCGGCCTGCAGGCCTGGCAGGCCGGCAATCCCGGTTGCCAGGCCTACGAACGCAGCACCCTGGCCGACGTCGCCGCGCACGCGCGCAGCGGCGACGTGCTGTTCCTGCCCGCGCTGCGGGTGCTGCGGCTGGCCGACCAGGATCGCCTGTTCGACGAGACGGCGGTGATGGCCGAGCAGGAAGGCGCCGCCGCGCAGGCCGCGCGCAGCGCGGGCGAAACGGCCGCGGTGGCGCTGTTGCAGCCGCTGGCGCAGCGCGGCGTGCGCATCGTCTTCGAGGCGCCCAAGCCGGTGCTGCGCGCGCCGCCGTACCGCTGTTCGGACTGGTTCAATCGCGGCAATCCGATCTGCGCGCACGGCATCCCGATCCCGCGCGCGACCATGGAGCGCTACCGCGCGCCGGTGCTGCAGAGCCTGCAGCGCATCGCCGCGCAACTGCCGCATGCCTCGGTGTGGGATCCGCTGCCGCTGCTGTGCGACGCGCAGCAGTGCAGCGGCCGCCGCGACGGGCGTCCGCTGTTCTTCGACGCCGACCACCTCAGCGGCTACGGCAACCGCGTGCTGCTGCCGGGCTTCACGTCCCATTTCGCTGCGATTCAGGCAAACTCGCCGCCGGTGCCCTGAGACGCAGCCCTGCGCCTCCCGCGTCGCAAGGAGTTCGCGCATGCCCGTTCCACGTTTCGTCGCGCTGCGGCTATCGCCGGTCGTCCCGCCATCCGTTGCCTGTCGCCGGGCGCGGTTGCGCCGCCGCGGCGATGCGCTGCTGCGCGGGGCGCTGCTGCTGGCCGCGCATGCCGGTGCCGCCGGTGTCGCCTGCGCCGAGGACGCGCCCGCGTTCGACCGGCCCGGCATCGGCTTCGCCTCGACCACCCTGCAGCGCGGCCAGGTGGCCTGGGAGCAGGCGTTCTTCGACGGCAGCTACGACCGCGACGGCGACGTGCGCAGCACCGAGTACGTCGCCAACAGCCGCCTGCGGTTCGGCCTGAGCGCGAGCACCGAATTGCAGCTGGCGATCGACAGCCAGGTCTGGCAACGCGTGCGCGGCGGCGGGCAGGATCGGCGCGGGCACAGCGGCGGCGACGCCAGCGTCGGCATCAAGCAGGCGCTGCCGAGCGCCAGCGACGGCTTCAGCTGGGCGCTGCTCGGCAGCGCCAGCCTGCCGGTCGGGCGCGCGCCGTACGGCGACGCCGGCCACCGCTACGACTTGGGCGTGAGCGCCGGCTGGGACCTGCCCGAAGGCCGCAGCCTGGCGCTGTACGGCAATGTCAGCGACAGCGAGGACGGCTCCGGCTGGAGCGTGTCGCCGAGCTATACCTTCTACGCCGGGGACACCCTGAGCGCCTACGTCGAGGCCGGCATCGGCGGCGGCGAGGACGACATGCGCGCGCTCGGCAGCGGCGTCACCTGGCTGTTCGCCAAGCGCGTGCAACTGGATGTGTCGGTGCTGCGCGGCCTGTCGTCGCAGACCCCGGACTGGCAGGGCGGCCTCGGCATTTCGGTGTTGCTGCGCTGAGCCCGAAGCCTCTTTCTCGTCGGGAGAGGGGGGGGAGGGTGTGGTGAGGGTTGGCGCGAAGCGTCTGGTGCTGTTGGGTTGACGTGGCTGCGCCCGTACCCTCATCCGCCCCTTCGGGGCACCTTCTCCCGAGGGAAGAAGGGAGCAGCGGTAGTAAGTGTGCCCCTCTCCCGTCGGGAGAGGGGTTGGGGTGAGGGTCGGCGCGAAGCGTCTCGTGGAGCTGGAGTACGCGAGATTCTTGCCCCTACTGGCGCATGCTTACTCGCGCGCGGCCGTGCCATCGCCGGGTGGCAGGATCTCCGGGACGTGCTGGTCGTACTGCACCAGCACCTCCTCGAAACCGTAGCGCGGTCGCCAATCCAGCGCCTGCATCGCGTGCTGTGCCGAGTAGACGCGGTCGATCCGCGCCGGGAGCGTCCAGCCGCGTTGCTTGAATGCGGCCACCAACTCGGGTGCGCGACGTCGCAGGACCGCCGGCGCCGTGCGGTGCAGTTCGGCGCAATCCTCGCGCTGGAACGGCGTGGCGCCGGAAATGACGAACGTCGCGCTCGCCGGCCCGGCATGTCGCAATGCCGCGGCATGGGCCTCGGCGACGTCGCGCGCGTCGATGCCGCGATGCAGGCGGAACGCGGCCATCACGTTGACCGGCTCCGGGAAGCAGCGCGACATGCGCAGGATGCGCACGCTCGGACCGCCCTGGTCGGCGGCCTCGCGCAGCAGCGCCTCGGCCTCCAGCTTGGTGTGGTGGTAGATGGTCTGCGGCTGCGGCGCCAGCGTCTCGTCGACCCAGGCCGCGGTGCCCTCGGGCGTGGCGGCGCTGCCGTACAGCGCGGTGGTACTGGTGAACACGATGCGGCGCACGCCCGCCGCCGCGGCGGCATCCAGCACGCGGCGCGTGCCGTCGACGTTGACCTGGCGGAACCGCGCCGCCGGTACGTGCGCGACGTGCGGCGCATGCAGCGCGGCGGTGTGGATCACCGCGTCGGCGCCCTGCAGCGCCCGCGCCAGCAGCGCGGCATCGTCGAGGTCGCCAACCCAGTCGGCGGTGGAGCAGGGCGTGCGGTCGACGCCGCTGACGCGGTGTTCGCGGGAGAGCCGGATGTGGATCGCGCGGCCGACCCGGCCGGCACTGCCGGTGACCACGATCTTCAGCGGGGACGCGATGGACATGGGCATCGGCGATGGGCGCGAAAGCGGTTGAGGAATGCCGAGGCAGGCGCTGGTGCGCGCAGCGGCGGCGGGTCCCGGCTCACTCCGGATCGTAATCCAGGTTCGACGCCAGCCAGCGTTCGGCCTGTTGCAGCGAGACGCCCTTGCGCCGGGCGTAGTCGGCGAGCTGGTCCTTGCCCAGCCGGCCGACCACGAAGTACTGGCTCTGCGGGTGGCTGAAGTAGTAACCGGACACCGCCGCGGTCGGCAGCATCGCGAAGCTCTCGGTCAGCGACATGTCGGCGTTGCGCCCGGCGTCGAGCAGCGCGAACAAGGTCTGCTTCTCGCTGTGGTCGGGGCAGGCCGGGTAGCCGGGTGCGGGCCGGATGCCGCGGTAGCGCTCGGCGATCAGCGCCTCGTTGTCCAGCGCTTCGTCGTCGACATAGCCCCAGAACTCGGTGCGCACGCGCTGGTGCAGGCGTTCGGCCAGCGCCTCGGCCAGGCGGTCGGCCAGGGCCTTGAGCAGGATCGCGTTGTAATCGTCGTGCGCGGCCTCGAAGCGCGCCACGTGCGGCTCGATGCCGATGCCGGCGGTGACTGCGAAGGCACCGATCCAGTCCTGCTTGCCGCTGTCGCGCGGGGCGATGAAATCGGCCAGGCAGAAGTCCGGGCGCTCGGCGGGCTTGTCGACCTGTTGCCGCAAAAAATGCAGGGAATGGGGAATGGAGAATCGGGAATGGTCGAGCGGCGCAGTCCCGCCTGACGATTCCCCATTCCCGTCTCCCGATTGCCGGTCCGTCAGGACCACAACATCGTCGCCCACCGACTGCGCCGGCCATAGCCCGAACACGGCCTTGGCGGTCAGCCATTTCTCGGCGACGATCCGTTGCAGCATCGCCTGCGCGTCCTGGTACAGCTCGCTGGCCTGCTGGCCGACGATCTCGTCGGTGAGGATCGCCGGGAACTTGCCGGCCAGTTCCCAGGCCTGGAAGAACGGGGTCCAGTCGATCAGCGGGACCAGGTCGTCCAGCGGGTAGTCGTCGAACACGTGCAGGCCGGGCTGGCGCGGCGCGGGTGGGGTGTAGGCGTCCCAGCCGCCGTCGAAGCGCTGGCCGCGCGCGTGCGCGAGCGACACCAGGCGCTTGGCGTCGCCGCGGTTCTTGTGGCGCTGGCGGATCTCGGCGTAGTCGGCGTCGTTGGCGGCCACGAAGGCCGCGCGCAGGTCGCGCGAGATCAGCGATTGCGCCACGCCGACCGCGCGCGAGGCGTCCTTCACCCAGACCGTCGGCGCCGCATAGTGCGGGTCGATCTTCAGCGCGGTGTGCGCGCGCGAGGTGGTGGCGCCGCCGATCAGCAGCGGCATCGAGAAGCCTTGCCGCTGCATCTCGCGGGCGACGTGGGTCATCTCTTCCAGCGATGGGGTGATCAGCCCGGACAGGCCGATGATGTCGGCGTTCTCGGCGCGGGCGCGGTCGAGGATGGTCTGGGTGGGCACCATCACCCCGAGGTCGATCACGTCGAAGTTGTTGCAGGCCAGGACCACGCCGACGATGTTCTTGCCGATGTCGTGCACGTCGCCCTTGACCGTGGCCATGATGATCTTGCCGTTGGACTTGCCGGTGTCGCCGCTGCGCAGCTTCTCTGCCTCGATGTAGGGCAGCAGGTAGGCGACCGCCTTCTTCATCACCCGTGCCGACTTCACCACCTGCGGCAGGAACATCTTGCCGGCGCCGAACAGGTCGCCGACCACGTT
Organism: Xanthomonas sp. NCPPB 3174; assembly: GCF_056725205.1. Lineage (NCBI taxonomy): Bacteria > Pseudomonadati > Pseudomonadota > Gammaproteobacteria > Lysobacterales > Lysobacteraceae > Xanthomonas > Xanthomonas sp. NCPPB 3174. The sequence continues at coordinate 2,156,666 of NZ_CM161517.1, forward strand.
CATGCCGTCCATCAGCGGGCCTTCGATCACGTCCAGCGGCCGCGCGGCCTGCTGCCGCGCCTCTTCGGTATCGACCTCGACGAACTCGTCGATGCCATGCACCAGCGCATGGCTCAACCGCTCGCGCACCGTCTTCTCGCGCCACGCCAGCTTTTCCCGATTCCCGATTCCCGCATCCCGATTCCCCGCCTTTTTGTAACGTTCGGCAATCTCCAGCAAACGCTCGGTGGCGTCGCGGCGGCGGTTGAGGATCACGTCCTCGACGCGCTCGCGCAGTTCCGCATCCAGTTCGTCGTAGATCGGCATGCCGCCGGCGTTGACGATGCCCATGTCCATGCCCGCGGCGATGGCGTGATACAGGAACACCGAATGGATCGCCTGGCGCACGGTCTCGTTGCCGCGGAACGAGAACGACACGTTGGAGACGCCGCCGGAGACATGGCAATGCGGCAGGGTGCGCTTGATCTCGCGGGTCGCTTCGATGAAGTCGACCGCGTAGTTGTCGTGCTCCTCGATGCCGGTGGCCACGGCGAAGATGTTCGGATCGAAGATGATGTCTTCCGGCGGGAACCCGACCTGCTCGGTGAGGATGCGGTAGGCGCGGGTGCAGATCTCCACCTTGCGCGCGCAGGTGTCGGCCTGGCCGACCTCGTCGAAGGCCATCACCACCGCCGCGGCGCCGTAGCGCAGCACCTTGCGCGCGTGTTCGACGAACTGCGCCTCGCCTTCCTTGAGCGAGATCGAGTTGACCACGCTCTTGCCCTGCAGGCACTTCAGCCCGGCCTCGATCACGCTCCACTTGGAGGAGTCGACCATGATCGGGATGCGCGCGATGTCCGGCTCGGACATGATCAGGTTGAGAAAGCGCACCATCGCCTTCTCCGAGTCGATCAGGCCCTCGTCCATGTTGACGTCGAGGATCTGCGCGCCGTTGGCGACCTGCTGGCGCGCCACCTCCACCGCCTCCTCGTAGCGCTCTTCCTTGATCAGCTTGCGGAACTGCGCGCTGCCGGTGACGTTGGTGCGCTCGCCGACGTTGACGAACAGCAGGTCCGGGGTCAGCAGCAGCGGCTCCAGGCCGGACAGGCGGGTGTGGCGGGCGGAGGACATGATCAGCGTTCCGGAAGCAGGGAGGTGCAGGCGCGCACGCGGGTGGCGACGGCGAGGGTGCGCGCGGCGTTCATCAGGCGGCCTGCGCCTGCGCCGCCAGCGGCACGCGCGGCGGCAGCCCGCGCACCGCCTCGGCGATGGCGCGGATGTGCGCCGGGGTGGTGCCGCAGCAGCCGCCGACCAGGTTCAGCAGCCCGGACTCGGCGAACTCGCGCAGCGTCGCCGCCATTTCCTCCGGCGTCTCGTCATATTCGCCGAAGGCGTTGGGCAGGCCGGCGTTGGGGTGGGCGCTGACGTAGCCGTCGGCGATCCGCGCCAGGGTCTCCACGTGCGGGCGCAGGTCCTTGGCGCCGAGCGCGCAGTTCAGCCCCACCGACAGCGGCCGCCCGTGCGCGACCGAGGCGTAGAACGCTTCGGCGGTCTGCCCGGACAGGGTGCGGCCGGAGGCGTCGGTGATGGTGCCGGAGATCATCACCGGCAGGCGCCCGCCGCGCGCATCGAACACTTCCTCGATCGCGTACAGCGCGGCCTTGGCGTTGAGCGTGTCGAAGATGGTCTCCACCATCAGCGTGTCGGCGCCGCCGTCGATCAGGCCGTCGATCGCTTCGCGGTAGGTGGCGCGCAGTTCGTCGAAGCTGGTGTTGCGGAAGCCAGGGTCGTTGACGTCCGGGCTGATCGAGGCGGTGCGGCTGGTCGGGCCGAGCACGCCGATCACGAACCGCGGCTTGTCCGGCGTCAGCGCCTCGACCGCGTCGCAGCAGGCGCGCGCGACCTGCGCGCCGGCCTTGTTGAGTTCGTAGACCAGGTGTTCCAGGTGGTAGTCGGCCTGGCTGATCGACGTCGCGTTGAAGGTGTTGGTCTCGAGCAGGTCGGCGCCGGCGTCGAGGTAGGCACGGTGGATCTCGGCGATCACCTCCGGCCGTGTCAGCAGCAACAGGTCGTTGTTGCCCTTCAGGTCGTGGCCCTGCGGCGCGTGGTCGCAACCGGGGCCGTGCACGTGCCCGGCCTGCGCGTCGTAGCCCTCGGCAAAGCGCTCACCGCGGTAATCGGCCTCCTGCAGCCCATGGCGCTGGATCATCGTGCCCATCGCGCCATCGATGATCAGGATGCGCTCAGAGAGGGCCTGCAGCAGCGCCTCGGCGCGCTGGGGGTGGAGCCATTGGGAGGCCGGGAGTGGGGAATGGGGAATGGGGAATGGGGGAGGAGCGACGGCGCTCATGCGACATCTCCTACGGCTGTTTTGGCCTTGGCGGTTGCTTTTTCGATTCCCGATTCCCCAATCCCGATTCCCGGCTTCCCCGCAATCAACGAAATCACTTCGAAGTGCGGCGGGCGCTTCTCGCGGGTCACGGTTTCCAGGCTGGAGACCTCGAGCCCGGCCTTGCCGACGAACTTGCGCAGTTCCTTGGCCGAAAAGCCGAGGTTGACGTGGCCGTAGGCCTGCACCGCGGCCTTGTGTTCGTGGCGCGCCAGGCTGCACAGCAGCAGGCGCCCGCCCGGGCGCAGCACCCGCGCCGATTCGCACACCGCCTGCGCCGGCTTGGTGGCGTAGGTCAGGGCGTGCATCATCACCACCAGGTCGAAGCTGGCGTCGGCGAAGGGCAGGGCGTGCATGTCGCCCTCGCGCACTTCCACGTTGCCGAGCCGGCGCAGGCGCTCGCTGGCCGCGGCCACCACCCGCGCGCTGGTGTCGATGCAGACGTAGCGGCGTGCGTGCGGCGCCACCAGTTCGGCCAGCACGCCGTCGCCGGAGGCGATGTCGAGCACGTCGCCGGTTTCCAGCAGCGGCAGGGCGGTGCGCGCCAGCGCTTCCCAGGTGCGGCCGGGCGAATAGTGGCGTTCCATGTCGCCGGCCACCGAGTCGGCCCAGTTCTGGTCGGCGGCGCGGTTGGCCAGCACCGCGGCCACACGCTCGGCGTCCTGGCGCAGCAGCGGGTCGTCGCTGCCGGTACTCAGCGCCAGCCATAGCGCGCGCTGGGCCGGGTCCAGCAGGGTCTCGTCGAAGCGATAATAGGCCGACACGCCGGCGCGGCGGTCGCGCACCAGCCCGGCCTCCTTGAGTTTGGCCAGGTGGGTCGAGACCCGCGGCTGCGCCAGGCGGGTGATGGCCGACAGCTCGGCCACGGTCAGCTCCTCCTGCTCCAGCAGCGCCAGCAGGCGCACGCGGGTGGCGTCGGCGAAGACCTTCAGCCGGGACGACCAGTCCTCCAGATCCATAAATATCTTCCTATCGCGATATAGAGATATTTTGGTCCGGGCAGAGGTTCCGGTCAAGTTGCACACGCCAGCGTATGGTCGGCGCGGCTACAATGGCCGCACCAACAAGCCCGGGAGGGGTTCGACGTGGATTTCAGCTTTACCGAAGAGCAATTGATGATCCAGGACGTGGCGCGGCGCATCGCGCAGGAGCGGATCGCCCCCAGCGCCGAGCACCACGACCGTACCGGCGAATTCCCGCTGGAGAACATCCGCCTGCTGGGCGAGAACGGGCTGATGGGCATCGAGGTACCGGAGGAATACGGCGGTGCCGGCATGGACCCGATCGCCTACGTGCTGGCGATGGTCGAGATCGCCGCCGGCGATGCCGCCCATTCGACCATCGTGTCGGTCAACAACTCGCTGTTCTGCGCCGGCATCCTCAAGAACGGCAACGAGGAGCAGAAGCAGAAATACGTGCGCGCCATCGCCGAGGGCCGCGAGATCGGCGCCTTCGCGCTGACCGAGCCGCAGTCCGGCTCCGACGCCACCGCGATGCGGTGCCGCGCGGTGCGGCAGGACGACGGCAGCTTCGTCATCAACGGCAAGAAGAGCTGGATCACCTCCGGCCCGGTCGCCAAGTACATCGTGCTGTTCGCGATGAGCGAGCCGGACAAGGGCGCGCGCGGCATCACCGCCTTCGTCGTCGACACCGACAAGCCGGGCTTCCACCGCGGCAAGACCGAGCCCAAGCTGGGCATCCGCGCCTCGGCCACCTGCGAAATCGAGTTCCAGGACTACGTGGCCAGCGCCGACGAGGTGCTGGGCACGCCGGGCGAGGGCTTCAAGATCGCGATGAGTGTGCTCGACGCCGGCCGCATCGGCATCGCCTCGCAGGCGATCGGCCTGGCCCGCGCCGCCTACGAGGCGACCCTGGAGTACGTGAAGGAGCGCAAGGCGTTCGGTTCGCCGATCGGCGCGTTCCAGATGACCCAGGCCAAGATCGCGGACATGAAGTGCAAGCTGGACGCGGCGCTGCTGCTGACCTTGCGCGCGGCCTGGCTGAAGGGGCAGGGCCAGCGCTTCACCACCGAGGCCTCGGTGGCCAAGCTGACCGCCTCCGAGGCGGCGATGTGGATCACCCACCAGGCGGTGCAGATCCACGGCGGCATGGGCTACTCCAAGGAGATGCCGCTGGAGCGTTACTTCCGCGATGCCAAGATCACCGAGATCTACGAGGGCACCAGCGAGATCCAGCGCCTGGTGATCGCGCGCAACGAGACCGGGTTGCGGTGAGGCCGGGAGTGGGGATTCGGGATTGGGGATTCGCCGGTTTCCGAATCGGTTGAGGATTCAGGAGAAGCGGCCGCAGGGCCGCTTTTTCTTTTTGTGGGAAAGGAATAGTGGCGTTCGGGCTGCACTGCGTCGGGACTGAAGTCCCTCCCACAAGGAGCGCTCGGCCTTCAAGAAGCGCTCAGACTGCATAGGATGTCCGATGGCGCTTCCCAACCAGGTTCCCGGACAAAAAAAGCGGCCTTGCGGCCGCTTTTTGTTTGTTTCTACAGAGAGGCATCAGGACCAGGAGTGGGTCTCGCCTCACGAATCCCCACTCCCGAATCCCCACTCCCGGCTCCTCAGCGATCCGGCTGGTGCCGCGACAGGCCCGCTTCCTGCATCTGCGTGAATTCCTTCGACGGCTCGTCCAGCTTGTCGCCGAGCATGCGCCGCACCATCACGAAGAACAGCGGGATGAACAGCACGCCCAGCACGGTGGCGAACAGCATGCCGCCGATCACGCCGGTACCGATGGCGTGGCGGGCGTTGGCGCCGGCGCCGGTGGAGATCGCCATCGGCAGCACGCCGAGGATGAAGGCGAAGGAGGTCATCAGGATCGGGCGGAAGCGCAGGTGCGCCGCCTCGGCCGCGGCCTCGCGCAGGGTCTTGCCCATCGCCCGCTGTTCCACCGCGAACTCGACGATCAGGATCGCGTTCTTGGCGGCCAGGCCGATCACCGTGATCAGGCCGATCTTGAAGTAGATGTCGTTGGGCAGGCCGCGCAGCAGCGAGAACGCCACCGCGCCGAGCACGCCGATCGGCACCACCAGCAGCACCGACACCGGGATCGACCAGCTCTCGTACAGCGCCGCCAGGCACAGGAACACCACCACGATCGACAGCACCAGCAGCAGTGTCGCGGTGTTGCCGGCGATGATTTCCTGGTACGACATGCCGCTCCAGTCGAAACCGAAGCCCGGCGGCAGGTCGTTGTTGACGATGTCCTCCATCGCGCTCATCGCCTGGCCGGAGCTGCCGCCCGGCGCCGGGTTGCCGACGATGTTGACCGCCGAGTAGCCGTTGTAGCGGCTCAGCGACGGCGAGCTGTAGATCCAGTCCGAGCTCACCACCGTGCTCAGCGGGATCATCTGCGGCAGGCCGCTGCTGTCGGTGGACGTACTGCTGGGCACGTAGAAGTTGCGCAGCGACTCCGGACCGGTGCGGAACGGCGCGTCGGCCTGCATGTTGACGCGCTTGATGCGGCCTTCGTAGAAGAAGTCGTTGACGTACACCGGCGCTAGCATCAGCTGGATCGACTGGTAGATGTCGCTTACCGACAGGCCCATCGACTGCGCCTGCACGCGGTCCACCTTCAATTGCAGCTGCGGCGAGTTCTCCAGGCCGTTCGGACGCACGCCGGCCAGCGCGTTCTGGCGCTGCGCGGCCTTGCCGAGCACGATGTTGCGTGCCTGCAGCAGGGCTTCCTCGCCCTGGCCGCTGCGGTCCTGCAGCCACATGTCGAAGCCGCCGAACTGGCCCAGGCCCTGCACGGTCGGCAGGTTGACCACGAAGATCTGCGCGTCCTTGATCCCGTAGAACATGCCGTTCAACTGCTGGATCAGGTCGCCCGCGGCGATGTCGCGCTCGTCCCAGGGCTTGAGCCGGATGAAGCCCATGCCCACGTTCTCGCCGCGGCCCAGGAAGCTGAAGCCGGCCACCTGCAGCATGCCTTCGACCGCCTTCTGCTGCTGCAGCACGCCGCGCATCTGCGCGAACACCTCGTTGGTGCGGGTCTTGGTCGCCCCCGGCGGCAACTGCACGATCGCCAGCGCGAAGCCCTGGTCCTCTTCCGGCAGGAAGCTGCCCGGCATGCGCGTGAACAGGAAGCCGCACAGCACCAACAGCAGGGCGAACACCGCCATCCAGCGCGGCGCGCGGCGGATGGTGCTGCCGACCGCGCCGACGTAGCGATGCGACAGCTTGTCGTAGTACTTGTTGAAGGTGCGGTAGACCCAGTTCGGGTTGTCGTTGTGGGTGGGCTTGAGGAACGCCGCACATAGCGCCGGGGTGAAGCTCAGCGCCAGGAACGCCGAGAACGCCATCGACATGGCGATGGTGATCGCGAACTGCTTGTAGATCGCGCCGGCCGCGCCCGGCTGCATCGCCGAGGGGATGAACACCGCCGCCAGCACCACGGTGATCGCCACCACCGCGCCGGTGATCTGGGTCATCGCCTTGTGCGTGGCCGCCTTCGGTGCCAGGTGCTCCTCGGACATGATGCGTTCGACGTTCTCGATCACCACGATCGCGTCGTCGACCACGATGCCGATCGCCAGCACCATCGCGAACAGGGTCAGCTGGTTGATGGTGAAGCCGATCGCCCACATGCCCAGGAAGGTGCCCAGCAGCGCCACCGGGATGACCAGGGTGGGGATGATGGTGGCGCGGAAGTTCTGCAGGAACACCAGCATCACCAGGAACACCAGCACGATCGCCTCGGCCAGGGTCTTGACCACTTCCTCGATCGAGATCTTGACGAAGGTGGTGCTCTCGTACGGCGTGAACCAGGTGACGCCCTGCGGGAAGCTGGGCTGCAGCTCGTCCATCTTGGCCTTGACCGCCGCCGACACGTTCAGTGCGTTGGCGCCCGGCAGCAGCTGGATGGCGAAGGCGCCGGTGGGCTTGCCGTTGTACTGGGTGTCGAAACCGAAGTTGGTCGGGCCGAACGCGACCCGGGCCACGTCCTTCAGCCGCACCACGGTGCCGTTGCCGTCGGCGCGCAGGATGATGTTCTCGAACTGCTCGGGCGAGGTGAAGCGGCCCTCGGCGCTGACCGTGGCGGTGAACGACTGGCCCTGCGGCGCCGGATCCGAACCCAGCGAGCCGGCGGCGAACTGCACGTTCTGCGCGCGGATCGCGGTGTACACGTCGTTGGCGGACATGTGGTAACCCTGCAGCTTCTCCGGGTTCAGCCAGATGTCCATGGCGTACTCGGCACCGAACTGCTGGGTGCTGCCGACGCCGGGCACACGCGAGATCTGCTCCAGCACGCGCGACCCGACGATGTCGTTGAGCGCGTCGCGGTCGATCGACGGGTTGTCCGAACGCAGCGCGATCACGCTGAGGAAGCCGGCGTTGGCCTTGGCCACCACCACGCCCTGCGCGGTCACTTCCGAGGGCAAACGCGGGGTGGCCAGCGACACCTTGTTCTGCACCTGCACCTGGGCGATGTCCGCGTCGGTGCCGGTCTCGAAGGTCAGGGTGATGGTGGCGGTGCCGCTGGAGGACGACGACGAGCTGAAGTACAGCAGGTGGTCGATGCCGGTCAGCTGCTGCTCGATCACCTGGGTGACCGAGCGCTCGGTGGTGCTGGCGCTGGCGCCGGGATAGGTGGCGGTGACGGTGACCTGGGGCGGGGCGATCGAGGGATACGACTCGACGCCGAGATTGAGGATGGCGATCACGCCGCTGAGCGAGATCAGGATCGCCACCACCCAGGCGAAGACCGGGTGTTCGATGAAGAACTTAGGCATGGGGGGAGTCCGTTACTGCTTCGGCTGGTCGGAATGCGAGGCGGCGTCCGGCGTGTCGCCGTGCGCTGCGCCCTGCGCCGGGGCGGCGCCCTTGGCCGGCGCCGCGGCGCCTTGCGCGCCCTGGCCGGGTGCCGCGCCGGCACCCGAGCCCTGGCCCTGCGCGGCGGCGTTCGGGTCCCACGGCTTGGCCACGGCCGGTGCGCCTTCCTTGACCTTGGGCAGGCCGCTGACCACGACCTGGTCGCCGCTCTGCAGGCCGCCGCTGACGATCCACTTGTCGCCCTGCTGGCCGGCGGTGGTCAGGTCCTTGCGCACCACCTTGCCGTCCTTGCCCACGACCATGGCGTAGGGGCCCTTGGCGTCGCGCAGCACCGCCGCCTGCGGGATCAGGTACACGTCCTTGCGCTCGCCCAGATTGGCCGCAAAGCTGACGAAGGCGCCGGGCAGCAGCACCCGGTCCGGGTTCGGCAGCAACGCGCGCAGCGTCACCGAGCCGGTGCTCGGGTCGACCGCGGCGCCGGAGAAGTCCAGCGTGCCGGCATGCGCATAGGTGCTGCCGTCGCCGAGCTTGATCTGCACGGTGGACTTGTCCTCGGCGTTGAGGGCGACGTTGCCCTCGGTCTGCGCCTGGCGCAACTGCGCCAGTTCGTCGGCGCTCATCGAGAAGTTGACGTACAGCGGGTCGAGCTGGTCGATCGTGGTCAGCAGGGTGCTGTCGCCCTGGCCGACCAGCGCGCCTTCGGTCACCTGCTGCTTGCCGGCGCGGCCGGCGATGGGCGCGGTGACGGTGGCGTAGCCGAGGTTGATGCGCGCGGTTTCGACCGCCGCACGCGCCTGCTGCACCGAGGCGGCGGAGCTGCGTTCGGTGGCCTCGGCGTTGTCCAGGTCGGACTTGGACACGTAGGCCTGCGGCGCCAGGCTGCGCGCGCGGGCGGCGGCGGCCTTGGCATTGGCGTAGGTGGCTTCGGCCGCGGCCAGCTGGCCCTGCGCCGAGGCCAGGGTCGCCCGCAGCGGCGCCGGGTCGATCTGGAACAGCGGCTGGCCTTCCTTGACGTCGGTGCCTTCGGTGTACAGGCGCTTTTCCAGCACGCCGGCGACACGGGCGCGCACGTCGGCGCTGCGGAATGCGGACAGGCGGCCGACCAGGTCGCGCTGCAGCGGGACGGTCTGCGGCTGTGCCTGCAGCACGCCCACTTCCGGCGGCGGCATGGCCTGCTGCTGCTCCTGTTTCTTGCAGGACGCCAACACCACCACGACGGCGCAGGCCAGGGCGAGAGAACGCAACGGGGAGGTCATCGGGTGGTACTCCGGTCTGGTTTTGTAAAAGGAAGGGAAGGGGCGGCGGCGAACGCGCGCAAAAAGCCGTCCACGGCGAACTCGGCCCAGGCGCGCTGCGCGGCGGCGTCGCCGCGATGCGCGCTGTGGAAGCGCTGACGCTCGAAATCCATGCCGACGATCATGCTCAACAGCAGTTCGGCCATGAAGTGCGGATCGTCATGCCGGAGCTGGTCGCGGGCGATGGCGCCGCGCAGGCATTCGCCCAGGCGCTGCATCAGGGCACCAGCGCTGTCGCGGAACATGGCGCGCGCTTCGTCGGGGAAGTGCCGCGACTCGGCGGCGATCAGCTGGCAACTCTGCAGCACCCGCGGTTCCGACAGCTGCTCCAGGTATTCGCAGGCGAAGCGCAGCAGGCTGCCGCGCAGGTCGTCCTGCACCGGCTCCAGGTGCGCGGTGGCCAGGTCCAGGTGATCCTGCATCGCCCGCCGCAGCAGGCCCTGCTTGCTGCGGTAGCGGCTGTACAGGGTCTGCTTGGAGCAGCCGGCGCGTGCGGCCACCGCCTCCATGCTCAGGCCCATGCCTTCCTCGGCCAGCAGCTCGCGCACGGCGGCGTACACGCGCTGGTCGCGCGCCTGGCGCTGGGCGGCAGAGGCGAGGGGGGTGCTCATCGATTGTGGACTATACCGTCCAGTTTAGAATTAGAACAGCCTTGACACCGGGGCGTTCTTGCTGACAACAGCGCGGCCGGCAAAGCATGGTGACCGCCGCGTGACGACGATGTTGTAGACACTTTGCGTGATCTGGCGCGTCGTCTTCGCCACGCCTTCGGTTTGCGATGCAGCAAGGTAGTTGAACGAGGCACCGGTACAATTCGCGCTTTCCCATCGAGCATCGCTGCTGCTCTCCGTCATGAAACCCAAACACGCCGCTTCCCGTTCCAAATCCTCGGCCGCCACCCGCACCTCCGCGACCCCGTCCGCCACCAAGCCGGCCAAGGCGCCTGCCAAGACCAAGGCCGCCGCCAAGCCTGCAGCCAAGCCCGCCGCCCCGCGCAAGGCCGCGACGCCGCCCAAGCTGGCCGCGACCGTTCCGGCCACGGCCAAGGTGATCGACGCGGCGCCGGCCGCCAGCGGTTTCAGCCTGACCCCGGTGTTCGCGGCGCTGCGCAAGCGCTATCCGGCCGGCCGCCAGGAGGAAGCGCAGACGTTCGCTGAAGAGTTCTACAAGCGCATGGAGGAGGACGAGTTCCCCCACCACAGCGCGCAGGAGTGGGCGGCGCTGGCCGCGTCGATGCTGGAATTCGCGCGCAAGCGCAAGCCGGGCACGGTCAACGTGCGGGTGTTCAATCCGAACCTGAAGGACGACGGCTGGGAGTCGTCGCACACGGTGCTGCAGATCGTCAACGACGACATGCCGTTCCTGGTCGACTCGGTGAGCATGGCGCTGGCGGAACTGGGCATCGGCGTGCATGTGCTCGGCCACCCGGTGCTGCGCATGCAGCGCGACAAGGGCGGCACGCTGGAAAGCGTGGGCGAGGGCAAGGCGGAATCGCTGATGGCGCTGGAGATCGACCGCCAGCCGCCGGAGGACATGGCCCAGGTGGAAGCGGCGATCCGGCGCATTCTCGGCGAGGTGCGCAACATCGTGCGCGACTGGAGCAGCATGCGCGAGAAGATGCTGGCACTGGCCGACGACCTGACCACGCGCCGCCTGCCGGTGGACGACAAGGGCCGGCGCGAGGCGCAGGAATTCCTGCGCTGGGCCGCGGCCGACCACTTCACCTTCTTCGGCTACCGCGAATACCGCGTGGAGAAGCAGGGCGGCGAAGACGTGCTGGCGCCGCTGGAAGACAGCGGCCTGGGCCTGCTGCGCGGGCAGGACAAGTCGCCGGCGCGGCCGGTGCGCACGCTGGCCGCGCACGGCCTCAGCGAGTCCGGCACCAAGGAAGCGCTGATCCTGACCAAGACCAACGCGCGTTCGCGGGTGCACCGCAGCGGCTACATGGACTACATCGGCGTGCTGGAGTTCGACGCCAAGGGCCGCATCGTCGCCGAGCAGCGCTTCCTCGGCCTGTTCACCTCCAGCGCCTACAACCGCCGCCCGTGGGAGATCCCGCTGGTGCGCGAGCGCTTCGACTCGGTCATGCGCAAGTCCGAGCTGACCCCGAGCAGCCACAGCGGTAAGGCGCTGCGCCACATCCTGGAGACGCTGCCGCGCGAGGAGCTGTTCCAGTCCAACGAGGAAGAGCTGTACCGCACCGCGATGGGCATCCTCGGCCTGCAGGAGCGGGTGCGCAGCCGCCTGTTCCTGCGCCGCGACAAGTACGGTCGCTTCATTTCCGCGCTGGTGTACATCCCGCGCGAGCGCTTCAACACCGACGTGCGCTTGCGCATCGAGGCGCTGCTGAAGGACGCGCTGCACGGCGAGTACATCGATTCCAACGTGGTGCTGGGCGAGTCGCCGCTGGCGCAGCTGCACATGATCGTGCGGCCCAAGCCCGGCGAGGCGCTGGAGTTCGACACCACCGAACTGGAATCGCGCCTGGCCCACCTGCTGCGCAACTGGCACGACGACCTGCGCGAGGCGCTGGTGGCCAGCCGCGGCGAGCGCGACGGCCTGCGCTTGGCCGCCGGCTACGGCCGCGCGCTGCCGGCCGGCTACATTGAGGAGTCGACCGCGCAGATCGCCGCGCGCGACGTCGAGCGTCTGGCCGCGCTGCGCGGTCCGGAAGACCTGCACCTGAGCCTGCAGGCGCTGCGCCGCGACGGCGCCGACAGCCTGCGCCTGAAGCTGTACCGCCAGCACGACGACCTGCCGCTGTCGGACGTGCTGCCGATGATGGAAAACCTGGGCCTGCGGGTGATCTCCGAGCGCCCGTACCGGTTGGTGGTGGACGGCACGCCGCTGTCGATCCAGGACTTCGAGGTCGAGCCGCTGGCCGGCAGCATCGACGTGGAAGCCGCCGACGCGCCCCTGTGCGAGGCCTTCGTGCGGATCTGGCGCGGCGACGCCGAGAACGACGGCTTCAACCGCCTGATCGTCGGCGCCAGCCTGAGCTGGCGCCAGATCGCGGTGCTGCGCGGCTACTGCAAGTACCTGCTGCAGACCGGCGTGCCGTTCTCGCAGGCCTACGTGGAAGAAACCTGCAACCGCTATCCGCTGCTGGCGCGACTGCTGGTGGAGCTGTTCGAGGCGCGCTTCGACCCGGCCACCGGCAGCGAGAGCAAGGCGCAGATCGCCGAGGGCCAGGCCGCGCTGGCGGCGCAGTTGCGCCTGCTGGCCAACGGCGACGAGGCCGCGCTGAAGGCGCTGCAGCCGGTGATCGATGCGCGCAGCGGCAATCGCGAGGCGCAGCTGGAGGCGGTCTCGGCGGCGCTGCTGAAGCTGTTCGACCAGGTGGCGAGCCTGGACGAGGACCGCATCCTGCGCAGCTTCAAGGGCGTGATCGAGGCGACCCTGCGCACCAGTCACTACCAGCGCAGCGCCGACGGCGGGTTGGGCCACTGCATCAGCTTCAAGCTGGATTCGGCCAAGGTGCCGGACCTGCCCAAGCCGCGTCCGTACCGCGAGATCTTCGTGTACGGCCCACGCGTGGAAGGCGTGCACCTGCGCTTCGGCGCGGTGGCGCGCGGCGGCCTGCGCTGGTCCGACCGGCGCGAGGACTTCCGCACCGAGGTGCTGGGCCTGGTCAAGGCGCAGATGGTCAAGAACACGGTGATCGTGCCGGTCGGCGCCAAGGGCGGCTTCTTCTGCAAACGCCCGCCGGTCGGCGGCGATCGCGACGCGGTGCTGGCCGAGGGCATCGCCTGCTACAAGCTGTTCATCCAGGGCCTGCTGGACATCACCGACAACATCGTCGGCGGCAAGATCGTGCCGCCGCCGCAGGTGGTGCGCCACGACCAGGACGACCCGTACCTGGTGGTCGCCGCCGACAAGGGCACGGCCACCTTCTCCGACATCGCCAACGGCCTGGCGCTGGACCACGGCTTCTGGCTGGGCGATGCGTTCGCCTCCGGCGGCTCGGTCGGCTACGACCACAAGGGCATGGGCATCACCGCGCGTGGCGCCTGGGAGTCGGTCAAGCGCCATTTCCGCGCGCTGGGCCGCGACTGCCAGAACGAGGACTTCACCTGCGTGGGCATCGGCGACATGTCCGGCGACGTGTTCGGCAACGGCATGCTGCTGTCGCGCCACATCCGCCTGCTGGCCGCGTTCGATCACCGCCACATCTTCCTCGACCCGAACCCGGACGCGGCAGCGTCCTTCGCCGAGCGCGAGCGCCTGTTCAAGCTGCCGCGCTCCAGCTGGGCCGACTACGACGCCAAGCTGATCAGCGCCGGCGGCGGCATCTATCCGCGCACGCTCAAGTCGATCGAGATCAGCGCGCCGGTGCGCGAGGCGCTGGGCCTGGAGCCGGGCGTCAAGCAGCTCTCGCCGAACGACCTGATGAACGCCATCCTCAAGGCGCCGGTGGACCTGTTCTGGAACGGCGGCATCGGCACCTACGTCAAGGCCGCCAGCGAAACCCACGGCGACGTCGGCGACCGCGCCAACAACGGCCTGCGCGTCAACGGCGGCGAACTGCGCTGCAAGATCGTGGGCGAGGGCGGCAACCTCGGCCTGACCCAGCTCGGCCGCATTGAGGCCGCGCAGGTCGGCGTGCTGCTCAACACCGACTTCATCGACAACTCGGCCGGCGTGGACACCTCCGACCACGAGGTCAACATCAAGATCCTGCTCAACGACGTGGTGCAGGCCAAGAAGCTGACCCTGGAGGCGCGCAACAAGCTGCTGGCCTCGATGACCGACGAGGTTGCCGAGCTGGTGCTGTGGGACAACATCCGCCAGAACCAGGCGCTGAGCCTGATGGAGCGGATGAGCGTCAAGCGGCTGGGCTCCAAGCAGCACTTCATCCGCACCCTGGAAGCGCAGGGCCTGCTCGACCGGCAGATCGAATACCTGCCCTCGGACGCGGAGATCTCCGCGCGCAAGGCGCGCGGCCAGGGCCTGACCCGGCCGGAACTGGCGGTGCTGCTGTCCTACTCCAAGCTGGTGGCGTTCCAGCAACTGCTGGAATCGGACATCCCCGAGGACCCGTACCTGTCCAAGGAACTGCAGCGCTACTTCCCGCAGCCGCTGCAGAAGAAGTACGCCGACGCGATGGAGCGGCACCGCCTCAAGCGCGAGATCATCGCCACTGCGGTGACCAACACCACCATCAACCGCATGGGCGCCACCTTCCTGATGCGCATGCAGGAAGACACCGGCCGCAGCATCGCCGAGGTCGCCAAGGCCTACACCATCAGCCGCGAGACGCTGGATGCGCGCGCGCTGTGGACGCAGATCGACGCGCTGGACGGCAAGGTGCCCGAGTCGGTGCAGATCGACGCGCTGGAGGTGATCTGGACGCTGCAGCGCGCCTTCGTGCGCTGGCTGCTGTTCCGTCCGGGCCCGATGCCGGGCATCACCGCGGCGGTGGAGCGCTACTACGAGCCGTTCAACGACATCCGCGTCGCCTCCGGCGTGCTGCCCGATTCGCAGCGTCCGCGCTACGAGGCCCTGGTGCAGGAGTGGCAGGACAAGGGCCTGCCGCCGGCGCTGGCGCAGCAGCTGTCGGAACTGCGCTTCCTGGAGCCGGCGTTCGACATCATCGAAATGGCGCGCACCCGCAAGCTCAAGCCGGTGGAAGTGTCCAAGGTGCACTTCCGCCTGGGCGAGGCGCTGCAGTTGCCGTGGCTGTTCGAGCAGATCGACGCGCTGGAGGTCAACGGCCGCTGGCATGCGGTGGCCCGCGGCGTGCTGCGCGACGAACTGGCCAAGCACCACAGCGCGCTGGCCGGCCAGGCGCTGAGCCTGCCGGGCGGCACCGCCGAGGCCAAGGTGCAGCACTGGCTGCAGCGCGACGACAGCAGCCTGCGTTTCACCCTGAGCATGCTGCAGGAGCTGGCCGCGCAGAAGACCCTGGACTACCCGACGGTGTCGGTGGCGGTGCAGCGGTTGGGCCAGTTGGCGGCGCACGGCGTCTGAGGTCGCGTGTCGATGGCCAGGTCCGCGCTCGCGGACCTGGCCCACGGCGGTACCGCGTCATCGCGTGGTACCGCCTGGCGGGTCGCCTGCGCTTGCGGCGACGCGTCCCTGGCGGGCGCGCCGCATCGCACTGTTGCTCGCGTCGATGGCCAGATCGGAACACCCCGCTGCTGTTGTCGACCGCGTTGCGCACAGCAGGGCGATTCTGGAAATCGAGCCGATCCCATCCGTGCCGTGCGGCGCATTCGCCTGCAGCGCCTTCTTTCGAGACGCATCATGTGGTTCCTGGCCATCCCCGCGCTGATCCTGTTGTGGATCGTCATCCAGGCACGGCAGCCCCCGCTGGAGGTGCGGCTGCAACAGGCGCTGCAGCAGGCGCGACAGGGCGACCTGAGGCGCTTGCGCGCCCTGTCCAGGGCATCCGTTGGCGATGCCGCGTATGCGCTGTTTCTGCAACTGGACGCCAAGGGCGAGCAGGCCGCAGCGCTGGCCGCACTGAAGCGTGCGGTCCATGCCCGCACCTGGCTGGACATCTGTGGTTGCAGCGTGGCCTTGCGCGAGTACGGCCGCCGTCGTTTTATGGGCGTGGGCACCACGCCCGACCATGCCGCGCTGCTGGCCGAATGGAGCCGTCCCGGCTGGTGCACGGGCGCTGGCTGGGAGCCCGAACTTGCCTGGATCCAGGCCTGCGGCCCGGAGGCGTGCAGGGACGAGGCACGCGCCTGGTACTGGCTGTGCCTGGCCGATGCGCGCAAGCAGGAGGGCATGGGCGAGATCAGGTCGGTGGAACTGGCGCAGCAGGTGCGGGCGCATCTGACCCCGCTGGTGCCGGCGCCGGTGCGCCAGGCGATGCAGGAGCAGGCCGCGCACACCGCGCGCGACGATTACCTGTCCGGCAGATAGGCCAGACCGCGCGACAAGGCTCAGCCGCAGGCCCGGACGGCAATCGTCGGGACTGCGCAAGCGTTCTGGCGCAGGGGGGGCGATCGCAAGCGCAGCGCAGGCGCACGCGCCATCCGCGGCGAGCGCAGACAGCGCCATCGCTGCGACCGCAAATAGGTGTCGCCGGTGCGCCGGCGCGCGCCAGTCATGGCGCCGCGGGTATGATCGGGGCCATGAATGCTTCCGTCCTGCCGTCCTCGCCCCGCATCTGTTTCCTCGCCAGCGTCGCGCCGGAAGCGCAGCACGCGCGCGAACAGTTGGTGACACGCTACGGCGACTGCGAGCCGGCCGACGCCGACGTGCTGTGCGCGCTGGGCGGCGATGGCTTCATGCTGCAGACCCTGCATCGCCACGGTAGCCTGGGCAAGCCAGTGTTCGGCATGAAGCTGGGCACGGTCGGTTTCCTGATGAACCAGTTCCGCGACGACGACCTGGTCGCGCGCCTGGCGCTGGCCGAACCGGCCAAGCTGCGGCCGCTGGAAATGCTGGCGCAGACCGAATCCGGCGCCACCACCGGCTCGCTGGCCTACAACGAAGTCTCGCTGCTGCGGCAGACCCGCCAGGCCGCGCACGTGAGCATCGACCTCAACGGCCAGACCCGCGTCGACGAACTGATCTGCGACGGTGTGCTGGTGTCCACCCCGGCCGGCAGCACCGCCTACAACTCTTCCGCGCACGGACCGATCCTGCCGCTGGGCTCGCACACGCTGGCGCTGACCCCGATCGCCCCGTACCGGCCGCGGCGCTGGCGCGGCGCGATCCTCAAGGCCGACATCGAAGTGCGCTTCCGCGTGCTGGACCCGTACAAGCGCCCGGTCAGCGTCACCGCCGACTCGCACGAGACCCGCGACGTGGTCGAAGTCACTATCCGCGAATCCCGCGACCGCCTGGTCACCCTGCTGTTCGATCCGGAGCACAATCTGGAGGAGCGGATCTTGAGCGAGCAATTTATGGTTTAGGGGCGGGGATTCGGGAGTCGGGATTGGGGATTCGCAACAGCGCATCCGCTTTTGCCGCCCATTCTCGAATCACGTTCAGATCCCTTTGCCCGCTTTTGCCAATCCCCAATCCCCACTGCCGAATCCCTGCTCTCATGTCCGACAACTCCCCCCGTCTGCTCACCGTCGCGGTCACCTCGCGCGCCCTGTTCGATCTGGAAGAGGGCCATGCCCTGTTCGAGCGGGAGGGGGTGGAGGCGTACAGCGCGTATCAGCGCGAGCGCGAGGACGATGTGCTGGCGCCCGGGGTGGCGTTTCCTGTGGTGCGCAAGCTGTTGGCGCTGAACCAGGGCACGCCGCCGGAGACGCCGCCGGTGGAGGTGATCCTGCTCTCGCGCAATTCCGCCGACACCGGGCTGCGCATCTTCAATTCGATCCAGCACTACGGCCTGGGCATCGTGCGTGCCACCTTCACCTCCGGCGAGGCGACCTGGCCCTACGTCAAGCCGTTCGGCACCGACCTGTTCCTATCGGCCAATCCGGAGTCGGTGCGGCGCGCGCTCAGCCACGGCATCGCTGCGGCGACCATCCTGCCCAAGCCGCCGGGCGAGCATGCGCAGGAAGCGGCCGCGGCGGCCGGTGCGATCGATGCCGATCGTCTGTCCACCCAGTTGCGCATCGCCTTCGACGGCGATGCGGTGATCTTCGGCGACGAGGGCGAGCGCTTCTCGCGCGAGCAGGGCGTGGAGGCGTTCGGCCGCTACGAACGCGAGAACGCGCGCGAGCCGCTGACCGGCGGGCCGTTCCGCAATTTCCTGTCGGCGCTGCATGCGCTGCAGTCCGCGTTCCCGGCCGGCGACGCGTCGCCGATCCGCACCGCGCTGGTTACCGCGCGCTCGGCGCCGGCGCACGAGCGGGTGATCCGTACCCTGCGCGAATGGGGCGTGCGCCTGGACGAGGCGCTGTTCCTCGGCGGCCGCCACAAGGGCCCGTTCCTGCAGGCGTTCGGCGCGGACATCTTCTTCGACGATTCGCAGCACAACATCGACAGCGCCGCCCGCGAGCGCGTCGCCGCCGGGCATGTGCCGCACGGGGTCGCCAACGACATCGCCAAGCCGTGAGTGCGGCGCCCGGCGGCGGCCGCTGGGCCGCGCTGCGCCGCCTGCTGCGGCAGGGAGCGGACGCGCCCACCGACCTGCGTCCCGGACGACCCTACGTGCGCCATGGCTGGCGCTACACCAGCCTGCAGTTCAAGGGCGAAGTGACCCAGAGCCGCATGTACACCTGGTGGCCGGACGTGCTGCAGGTCGGCTACACCCGCAGCATGCTTGGCGCGCTGCTGCTGCGCCCGGATCCGCGGCGGATCGGCATCGTCGGCCTCGGCGGCGGTTCGCAGGCCAAGTTCTGCTATCGGCACCTGCCGCAGGCGCGGATCGAGGCGATCGAGGCCGATGCCGACGTGCTCGCCCTACGCGCGGCGTTCCGCATTCCGGACGACGACGCGCGCTTCGAGGCCGTGCACGGCGACGGCGCGCGGTTGCTGCGGCAACGGCGCGATCGCTACGACCTGCTGCTGCTCGACGCCTACGACGCCGACGGCATCCCGGCCGCGCTGCTCAGCCGCGGCTTCTACGAGGACTGCCACGCGGCGCTGGCACCGGGCGGGGTACTGGCGGTGAACCTGTACGACACCGACACCCGCCGCCATCTGACGCATCTACGTGCGCTGTTCGGCGGCCGCGTGCTGCGCCTGGACGAGCCGCAGATGGACAACCATGTGGTGTTCGCCTGGACAGGTGCGCTGCCGGCGCTGGACGCGCACGCGGCCCTGGCACGTCTGCCGTGGTCGGCACGCTGGCAACTGCGCACGCCGTTCCGGCGCGTGCAGCAGGCGATGGCTGGCAGGTCGGGGTCGGGCGCGCCGCGCTAGGCAGGGTTTGGCGGTATCGGGTCATCGGGTTGCGCGTGCATCGTTCGCACACGACGCGTGCCTGACGTTGCACGCCATTGCTGGCAAACACGTTGCGCTCAGGTGCGATTTGCAAGAATTCCCGCTCGTTTGATGGAAGAGTCCGCGCATCGATGCGTCCGCAACACGAGTCAGCTGCGTCCCCGCCTGCGCACGCGAGCGCAGCCACGATCCTGTGGCGGACCACCGTGCCCGGCGTGGCCGCCCATCGACTCTGGCTGGATGAGCGGACCGGGCAGGTGCTGGTCGCGGATGGATGGGGCGTGAGCTTCGGCGCGCTGCGGGGTGCGCGCGTTGTCCATGGCGACAGGCGCCGAAGTGGCGTCGGTCGCCCTCGGCAACCAGGCGCGCGCCTTCGCCAGCGACGGCGAGGGCGGCGTGCTGGTGGCCACCGATACCAAACTGTTCCGGCTCGAGTCCGGCACGCTGCGCGTCGCGGAAAAGTGGACGTCGCGCATTCCGCGCTACATCGATCGCCTGCTGCCGCTCGGTGGCCATGTGCATGCGGTCAATGCCCGCTCCACACAGCTCAGCGCCATCAGTCTGGCGGATGGCAGCGTGCGGCGCAGGGCGCTGGCAGAGGAATTGCAACTGCACGCGACGCCCGATGGAAAGATCCTGGCGGTAGCGGCCGAGGGCAGCGTGTGGTTGGCTGAGCCGGGTCTGCCGCAGCCGCCCAAGCGCATCGCGCGGATACCGCCGATCTGCCACTCGGCGATGGACGGACACGGCCGCCTGTGGCTCTCGCTCGGACCCGGCCGCATCGTCGACGGCAACCGCGTGTCCTGGGCGGCACCGACCGCGAGCGCCGGCTTCATGGACCCGCCGTACACGTCGGTGACGGAGATCGACCTCGGCACCGACTTCTGGAACATCGCGGTCACTCGCGATGGCCGCATGCTGTCGGTGGCCGCCACCACGGCGACGACGGGCGAGCAAGCGCGGCATGTCCAGACGGGTGTTGCGTCCTTCCGCACCGAAGAATGCGCACCACACCGCTGGGTGCAGGCGCCGCCGGCGTTCGAGATCGCGCTGATGTGCCCGGACGTCGGGTGCGCGTTCGCTACCCGAAACCTGTGGCGTAGCGCTGGCGATCCGGAAGTATCCGAGCTGATCTGCCTGCAGTTGTAGCGACGCTCCCGTGTCGAGGCCAGGCAGGCAACGCTAGAGGACTGCCGATGTGCGCCTGGTCGAACAGTTGATCAGCCCTGCAGGCAACGAAGGGCAGGGGGCGGCCCGATGTGCCTCCTGTGGGAGGGACTTCAGTCCCGACTGCATACTGTTTGATGAGACGTCCGCGCTTTGGTCGTCGCGACTGAATGTCGCCTCCGATCAAGACAGGGCGCACCCGTAGGAGCGGCTTCAGCCGCGACAGCCACGCATGGGCTGCCTCGTCGCGGCTGAAGCCGCTCCTACGAGACAGGACGATGCCAGCAAAACGGGGTGCTGGAGATGTTCTGAAAGGGCATCCAGCCCAGCCGCACGCGCCTACAGCGGCAACAGGATATTGCTGAGCTTCCATTGCAGGCCGTCGCGGGTGAACACGAACGGCACCGCGGTGCCATCGGCGGTGTACACGGTGGCGACGAAGCGCGTGGTCGATTCGAAGCGGTGTTCGGCCTGGCGTAGCGGTTGTGGCGGGCGCGGCGCGGCGTAGGTATCGCCGCCGACGGTGTCGCCGCTGGCGCGTTTCCACAGCGCGTCGCCCTGCATCAGCGCGCCGATGCCGGCCGGGGTGACCAGCGCATCCACGCTCATCCCACCGAGGCCGCCTGCCAGCGACAGCAGTGCGCCGCCGAACAGGCTGGACTGCAGGTCGGGTCCGGCGCGGCGCACCAGCGCGTCGTCCACCTGGGCCTTCAGGTTCACCCGCAGCGTGGGGAAGTCGACATAGCGCTCCAGCGCCGCAGCATCGCGCTCGCGCAGCGCCTGGTCGATGCCGCGGATGGCCAGGTACGGCCCGGCCACGACGTAGCCGCCGAGGGCGAGCAGGGCGAGGAACAGCAATGCCAGCCATTTCTTCATCGTGTGTCCCGTTGCGCGTGTGGGCATTCTGTAGGAGCGGCTTCAGCCGCGACACATTACCGGTGATGCCTGTCGCGGCTGAAGCCGCTCCTACGTGGAGCGCTGCGTCTCAGAACTCCAGGTCCAGCGCCGCGCACAGATAGTCCACGAACGGGCCCAGCGTCTGCAGGTCGGCGGCGATCTGCGTGCGCAGCCGTGGGCCGGTCATGGTGGCGTCGTCGAGCTGACGCCAGAACACCCAATTCTTGTGCTTGAGGTCGTCGATGCATTCGAAATCGGCCGGGAAACCGCGCGGCGGCCGCACCAGCATCTCGCTTTCCTCGAAGTCGAAGCGGCGGCGCAGCGCCGGCGCATGCGCAGCGGCCTTCCAGCTGCCGGGATTGTCGAAGATGAACTGGCGTACCTTGCGCTGGGTGTCCGGCTCCGGATGCCACAGCCCGGCGCCGACGAAGCTCTCGCCCGGCTGCAGGTGGATGTAGAACGACGGCGCCGGCACCTGCTTGCGCCGCTCGTGGAACAGGCGCGCACCCTGCCAGGTCTTGTACGGCGACTTGTCGTGGGAGAAGCGCGCGTCGCGGTGGATCCGGAACAGTGAGCCGCCGACGCCGCGCGGATCGGCGCGGAAATGCTCGCTGACCTGGGCCAGGTCCGGCTGCAGGTCGGTGATCAGGCGCAGGAACGGCTGGCGCACGTGCTCTTCGTACTTGTGCCGGTTGTCGTTGAACCAGGCCTTGTCGTTGTGCCGCGCCAGGGCACGCAGGAACTTGAAGCTGGCGTCGCTGAAATAGCTGGTCATAGGCTGCGTTGCAGGTCGTGGCCCCAGGCGGCCAACTGGTCGAGCAGGGCTTGCTTGGTAGCATCCTGCGGGTGAGCCAGGCGTAAACCGGCCAGTTCCGCGTAGAACGCGTCGAAGTTCAGTTCGGACAGGCCGCTGTCCTGCTGCAGGCGCTGCCGACGGTAATCGTCCCAGCGCGCCTGCTCGGCGATGGACAGGCTCTGCGGCCAGTTGCGCGCGCGGTAGCGGAACAGCAGCTCGGGCAGGCGCGGATCGCGGAACTGGCCTTCGAGCGCGGCCAGTTGCGCCGGTGGGGTGGCGCGGACCTGGGCCATCGTGCGCTTGTCGCCATCGGCCAGAAAGCCGTCGTACAGCGACGCGTCGACATCCGCCGGTACCGCGGCGCGCTCGCTGGCGAACACCCGCCGCACCTTCTCCGCCAGCGCCGGGCCGGCCTCGCGCAGGCGCTCTGCCTTGGCCAGGAGTTGCGAGGGGTCCAGCCGCAGCCGGGCGAAATCCGCTTCGCGCAGGTGCGCCCAGGCGACCAGCGCCGGCGCCTTGTTCAGATGCACTTCCTTGAGCGGGATGCGCTGCTCGCCCTCGGGCAGGTCGGCCTGCGGGGTGTACAGGCGGTCGGCGATCTGTTCCGGCGTATAGCGCAGCAGCGGCTCGATGTCGCCTTCCAGGTCGAACACCAGCACGCGGCTGTCGATGCGTGGGTGCCGCGCCAACGGCAGCACCGGCGCCGCGCACAGGCGCGCGGCCGGGTAGCGCATCGACACGTGCAGCACCGGCTGCATCGCCACCGCGTCGAGCAGGCTGCCGCAGAAGCGCTTGTCGCGCAGCTTCAGCGCGTACTCCCACAGCCGCGGCTGGCTGCGGCGGAAGTGCCGGGCCATGCCGATGGTGGCGTACACGTCGGACAGCGCCTCGTGCGCATCGCCGTCGCGCACGCCGTTGGCCAGCGCCAGTTGCTCCAGCTTGAACGAGGTGGCGCCATCCTCGCGCTGCGGCCAGACGATGCCCTCCGGGCGCAGCGCGTGCATCAGCCGCAGCATGTCCAGCAGGTCCCAGCGCGAGTTGCCGTTGCGCCACTCGCGTTCGTAGGGATCGTAGAAGTTGCGGAACAGGCCGTGGCGCACGAACTCGTCGTCGAAGCGCAGCGAGTTGTAGCCCAGCGTGCAGGTCTGCGGCCGCGCCATCTGCTCGGCGATGCGCGCGAATGCCTCCGCTTCGCTGACGCCTTCGCGCAAGGCCTGCTGCGGGGCGATGCCGGTGATGAGGGTGGCGACCGGCGAGGGCAGCAGGTCGTCGGCCGGCTTGACGAAGAAACTGATCGGCTCTTCGATCACGTTCAGCTCGGCGTCGGTGCGCACCGCGGCGAACTGCGCGATGCGCGTGCGCCGCGGATCGGCGCCGAAGGTTTCCAGGTCGTAGAAGAGGAAGCTGTCGGGCATGACGAATCGAATGGTGCGAGGCAGGCGAGGCTAGGAGCGTGGGAAGGCTTGTAGGAGCGGCTTCAGCCGCGACAGACAATCCCGGTCACGCCCGTCGCGGCTGAAGCCGCTCCTACGGAAGACCGGGGGTCCGGATAGGCTACGCCGGCTCAATGCGCCCCCTCCAGCGGTTCCAGCCGCGCGTGCACGATGCGCTCCAGCCAGTGCCAGTCGATCCGCGACAGATCGCTGTGGCCCTGCGTGGCCTGGACCAGGATGTCGCGCTGCACCTCGCTGCGTTCCAGCGCCTGCGCGTACGGCGTGCGCAGGAAGGTGACCATGGTGTAGTGCGGCACGAAGCGGGTGGGATGCCGCGCCTGCAGCGCCTGGCCGAGTTCGCGCTGCAGCAGGAAGCCGGCGTCGCCGACGCGGTCGCGCATTTCCACGTAGTTCTCCAGCGCCATCTGCTGGATCGCGCCGGCATTGGGCTTGCGCTCGGCCTCGAAGGCGGCATAGGCGCGGGCCAGGTCCGGCTCGCGCTGCAGGTGCGCGGCCAGCGCGGCGCAATCCTCGAACGCGCAGTTCATGCCTTGCCCGTGGAACGGCACCATCGCGTGCGCGGCGTCGCCCAGCAGCACCGCGCGGCCGCCCAGGTGCCAGCGCTCCAGGCGCAGCGTGCCGAGCAGGCCCGGCGGGTGCTGCTCCCAGTGCTCGGCCAGTTGCGGCATCAACGGCAGCGCATCGGCGAAATCGCGCGCGAACAGCGCCAGCGCCTCCTCGCCGTTGCGCACCGTGGCGAAGCTGGGCTCGCCCTTGTTGGGCAGGAACAGGGTGACGGTGAAGGTGCCTTCGTGATTGGGCAGGGCGATGCACATGTAGTGCCCGCGCGGCCAGATGTGCAGGGCGTTGGGCTCGATGCGGAAGCCGCCGTCGGCGCCAGGCGGGATCTCCAGTTCCTTGTACGAGTGGTCAAGGAACTCGATGTGCTCGGCCATCGGCGCCTTGCGCTGCATCGCCGCGCGCAGCGCCGAGCCTGCGCCGTCGGCGCCGATCATGCTGTCGAAGCGGATGTCGTGCGGCTGGTCGTCACGGTCGTCGATGAAACGCGCATAGCCGGCGTCGAAATCCACCGTGTGCAGGCGCCGGTAGAAATGGATGCGCGCGCCGGCCTGCTCGGCCAGTTGCAGCAGGGTGATGTTGAGATCGTTGCGGTGTACCGACCAGATCACCTCGCTGTCGTCGCGGCCATAGCGCTGCAACTGCTGCTGGCCGTCGGCGAAATGCACCATGCGCCCGCGCATCATCACCGCCTTGGCCATCACTGCGGCATCGGCGCCGGCCTGGCGCAGCACGTGCAGGCCACGTTCGGCCAGGGCCAGGTTGATCGAGCGGCCGCGCTCGTAGTCGTGCACGCGCGGGTCGCCGCGGCGCTCGTAGACGGTGACCTGCCAGCCCTGGCGCGAGAGCAGGATGGCGAGCAGGGAGCCGGCCAGGCCGGCGCCGATCAGGGTGATGCTGCGGGGGGATGCGTTCAATGCGGTGTCCGGAAAGCGCGGCGGCTGCCCGCGCGAAGAAGGCGGCTCAGACGCCGGCCCAGGTTTCCACTTCCTCGACGAAGCGGTAGACGTCGCGATAGCGGTTGTACAGCGGCACCGGGCTGATCCGGATCACGTCCGGCTCGCGCCAGTCGCCGAGCACGCCGACCGATTGCAGGTACTCGAACAGGGCGCGGCCGCGCTCGCGGCCGCCGGCCACGCGCAGCGACAGCTGGCAGCCGCGTTGTGCCGGGTCGGACGGGGTGATGATCTGCAGGGTATCGGCCAGGCGGGCGCGGATCAGCGTCTCCAGGTAGCCGGTGAGCTGCTGCGACTTCTGCCGCAGCGCGTCCGCCCCGGCGCGCTCGAACAGGTCCAGCGAGGCGCGCAGCGGCGCCATGCTCAGGATCGGCGGATTGCTTAGCTGCCAGCCGTCGGCGCCGGGCGCGGCGACGAACTCGGGCGCCATGCGGAAGCGGGTGCGCTTGTCGTGGCCCCACCAGCCGGCGAAGCGCGGGGTGTCGCCGTGGCCATGGCGCTCGTGCACGAAGGCGCCGGCGACCGCGCCGGGGCCGGCGTTGAGGTACTTGTAGTGGCACCACACCGCGAAATCCGGCGCGGCATCGTGCAGGTGCAGCGGCACGTTGCCGATCGCGTGGGCCAGGTCGAAGCCGACCGCGGCGCCGGCCGCGCGCGCCAGCCGCGCTACCGCGGCCAGGTCGAAGGCCTGGCCGGTGCGGTACTGCACCCCCGGCCACAGCACCAGCGCCAGGCGCGGGCCGTGCTCGGCGATGGCGCGCTCGATCGCCGCCAGCGACACGGTGCCGTCGGCACCGTCGGGCGGTACTTCGATCAGGTCGGTGGCCGGGTCGAAGCCGTGGAAGCGGATCTGCGAGGCCACCGCGTGCTGGTCGGAGGGAAACGCGCCGGCCTCGATCAGGATCGCCGGGCGCTCGCGGGTGGGCCGGTAGAAGCTCACCATGAGCAGGTGCAGGTTCACCGTCAGCGTGTTCATCGCCACCACTTCGTGCGGATGCGCACCGACCAGCCGCGCCAGCGGCGCGGCCAGCAGTTCGTGGTAGGTCATCCACTGGGTATCGCCGTTGAAATGGCCTTCCACCGCCAGCGACGACCACTTGTCCAGCACCTCCTGCACCGCGGCGCGCGCGCCGCGCGGCTGCAGGCCCAGCGAGTTGCCGACGAAATAGGACTGGTCGGCACCCTGGTGCTGCGGGAACAGGAACTCCTGGCGCAGGGCGCGCAGCGGATCGGCGGCGTCGAGAGCGATGGCGTGCTGGCGGGACAGGATCTCGTTCATCGGCATTGGTTCCGGGAAGCAGGGCGAGAGTCTAGAGCGTGCGGGACGATGTGAGGTGACTGCCGGGCGGCGTGGGCGGGCGCTGCGGCGCGGGCCTTGCAGAGCGCGCAGGCCGCGGCGGTGTTCACCCGCTGCGGTGCGCGGTCGCCGGTGGATGTTCCTTGGTGGCCGCAGTCGCCGGCAGCAGCGCACTGCGGACCAGATGGGTGAGGGTGCCGATGCTGTCGGCGACGCGGTCGCTGGTGTCGCCCAGCGCGGACAGGGCGCCGCCGTCGCTGCCGTCCTGCGGCTGCGCGGCCAGCGCCTCGGCCAGGCGCCGCTCGTCCGCGCGCAGGCTGGCCTGCGGCGGCGGCGTGCCGCTGCGCAGGCCCTCGGCCAGTTCGGTCAGCGCGGCATGCGCCTGCTGCCGGAAGTGCTGCAGTTCCGGCAGCAGCGGCGGTGGCGGCGCATCGCGCAGCACCGCCTCCAGCGCCAGCGAGGCGCGGATCAGCCGGTTGCCGTTGGCCAGCACCGACTCGGCCAGGGTCAGTTCGCGCAGGTTGCGCTTGCGCCTCGGCTCGCCGCGCAGGCGTTCGATCGAGGCCTGCGCGTTGGTGCGCGCGGTGCGCGAGGCCGCGCGGGTCTCCGGCAGCGCCTGCAGGCGGCCTTCCAGCACCGCGTCGAGATGGTCGCGGTAGGCGAGCAGCAACTGCGCCAGGATCGCGCGGATGTGCTTGCGTTCCCAGGTCGGCCACAGCGCATAGGCCGTGAGCGCCAGCGCGCTGCCGAGCACGGTGGCCTGGATGCGCTCGCCGATCGCCTCGCCCGGGGCCATGCCCTCGAACGACAGCAACAGCACCAGCATGCCGGTCAGCGACGCCACGCCGAGCCCGTAGTTGACCTGGGTCAGCAGTCGGAACCCCAGGCAGAACACGGTCAGCAACAGCAGCCGCACCACCGCCCCGTCCATCACGAAGTGGGCCAGCACGGTCGCCAGCAGCAGCCCGGCGAAGGTGCCGGCCACGCGCAGCGCGCCGAAGCTGAGGGTGCCCCCGAAATCCGGCTTGAGCACGATCGCCGTGGTCATCGGGATCCAGTAGCCGTGCGGGATCGCCTGCCAGCGCGCGAACAGCACCGCCAGCGCCAGGCACACCCCGCAGCGCAGCGCATGGCGGAACGCCACCGAGGACAGATTCAGGTTCGCCCGCAAGGTCTGCAGCGGCGCCAGCGGGCGCAGTGCCGCCGGCAACTGCGCTTCGGCCAGTTCGGCCTGGATCTCGCCGCGGCTGCTGGCCCAGCGGCCATTGCGTGCCAGCGCGCGCAGCTGGCCGCCCAGGCCCTGCGCGCGTGCCACCGCGATGCGCAGCAGGCGGCGTTCGCGGGTGTCCTCGGCCTGCGCCTGCACTTGCGCCAGTGCGTCCACCAGATCGTCGAAGCCGGTCATCGACGCAGTGGCCGCGTCTGGATCCTCGGCGCTGTCCAGTGCGTGCGCGAGCTGGTCCAGCACCACCGCGCTGCGCTCGAGCACGCGTTCGATCGGCAGCCGCGCCGGCGATGCCGGCTCCAGGCGTCCGTGCAGGTCGGCCAGGGTCAGTAGTTCCAGCCGCGCGCGTTCGCACAATTCGGCGATGACCCGGAACGCCTGCACCGCACGCCCACGCGAGCGGTGTTCGCCGTGCAGCATCACCATCGCCTCCAGCACCGCCTCGGTGGCCGGCGGCGCCGCGGTCGCGCTCGGCCGCTGGCGGGCAATGCCGGCCAGCTGCCGCATCAGGTCGGCCAGGGCGAAGCGCTCCGGGCGGTAGCGCTGCAGCGGCCAGGCCGCCAGCGCCATCAGCATCTGCAGCACGCCGCCGGCGAAGATCAGCGTGGCCACGCCCACGCTCTGCAGCGCCGGCAAGCGCACGTCGGCGCTGACCACCAGCAGGATCATGCTGGTCAGCCCGACCCGCGCCGCCACCGGGCCCAACGCCACCAGCAGGCCGCCGCCGAGGCCGAGCAGCAGCGCGCTCAGTGCCAGCGCCACGGTATGCGCGCCGATCAGCATGCCGAGCAGCGCGGCGACCCCGGCCGCCAGCGCGGCCATCAGCATGCGCTGCATCCGCGCCCGGTACGGGCCGGGCTGGTCGGAGAACATGGTGTTGAGCGCGCCGGTGGACACCGCCAGGCCCAGCTCGGCATGGCCGGCGGCCACGCCCAGCGCCAGCGGCGCGACCACCGCGGCGGTGTTGCGCAGGGCCACGCGCACCGGCACGTCGCGCGGCTTGAGCGCGATCAGGCTGCGCAGCATTGCGGTCCCGAATGGCGCGGGCGCCAGGCGATCACGGCGCGGCGGCCGCCGGCAGCGGATGCACGTGGCCGCAGCGGGCGCAGGTGCGCAGCGCTTCGGAGGCATAGAAGCGCGCGAACACCGGCGGGAAGTCGGTCTCGATGTCCTGCAGCGGGAAGTAGGCTTCGTGCAGCAGGTGGTTGCAGCGCTCGCAGAACCACAGCAGGCCGTCCTGCTCGTGCGGCAGGCGTCGCCGCTCGATCACCAGACCGACCGAGTCGGGTCCGCGCTGCGGCGAGTGCGGCACCTTGGGCGGCAGCAGGAAGGTCTCGCCGGCACGGATCGGGATCTCGCGCACCGCGCCGTCTTCCTGGATCTTCAGCACCATCTCGCCTTCGAGTTGGTAGAACCACTCCGGGCCTTCGTCGTAGTGGTAGTCGCTGCGCGCGTTCGGCCCGCCGACCACCATGACGATGAAGTCGCCGGCATACAGGCACTTGTTGCCCACCGGCGGCTTGAGCAGGTGGCGGTGGGCGTCGATCCAGGCGTGCAGGTTGAGCGGGCCGGGGAGCATGGGGGTTCCTCGCGGAAAGAGGCTGAGCGGCGGACCGCTCAGCGGTCCTCGCGGTCCTGGCCGATCCGCGCCAGGGCGGCGTCGTAGCGCGGGACCAGGTCCTCGATGCGGTCCAGTTCCATGCCCAGGTCGTGCACGCGGCCGTCGCGCAGGCTGTAGACCCAGCCGTGCACGGTCAGTTCCTGGCCGCGCGCCCAGGCGTCGAGCACGATCGAGGTCCGGCTGACGTTGACCACTTGCTCGAGCACGTTGAGCTCGCACAGGCGCGCATGCTGCACGTTGAGGTCGCCGGCCTGCTGCAGGCACTGCTCGTGCTTCTCGGCCACGTCGGTGACGTGGCGGATCCAGTTGTCGACCAGGCCCAGCCGCGCGCGGGTCAGGCCCGCGTGCACGCCGCCGCAGCCGTAGTGGCCCACGACCAGGATGTGCCGCACCTTCAGCACCTCGACCGCGAACTGGATCACCGACAGGCAGTTGAGGTCGGTGTGCACGACCACGTTGGCGATGTTGCGGTGGACGAACACCTCGCCCGGTGCCATGTCGATGATCTGGTTCGCCGGCACCCGCGAATCGGAGCAGCCGATCCACAGGTACTCCGGCGTCTGCTGTTTGGACAGGCGGCTGAAGAAATCCGGGTCTTCGCGGCTGATGCGATCGGACCAGGCGCGATTGTTGCGCAGGAGTTCGGCGATTTTGCTCATTGCTGGCCATTATCCCAGAAGCCCGCGGCCGGCGCGCGATTGGCCGCGTGCGCCCCGGCGTAGGGCGACGCCAAGCGCCTGCTGCAACTGGAGCCGACCTGTCGGCCAAGGAGATCGCCACGCGCCTGCACATCAGCGTCAAGACCATCGGCACCCATCGCGGGCACATCATGCTCAAGCTGGGCATGCAGCGCATCGCGCAATTGACGCGCTCTGCGATCCGCGAAGGCCTGACCGTCAGGGGCCGGCCAATCGCTGCGGGTGGGGCGGCGCACGCCACGGCGGCGTAGCTGGCGAACGTGCCAGTTCCCGTCAGCCGTGCTGCGTGGCGGCGTGGGTCAGTCCGGGCGTCGCGCGTGCATCAGCGCCGCGACCGCCTGCGCCCCGGCGTCGGCCTGGGTCGCCAGCGCTGCGCGCACCGCGGCCTGGTTCGCCGGCGGATGGTTCTGGCTGAGCTTGAACTTCAGCTCGACCCGCTCGACCTGGAAACGGAAGCCGACGATGCCGCGCAACTGGCGCCGGTGCGCGTCGTTGTCCGGCTCGTAGCGCCAATCGCTGCCCAGCGCGCGCTCGTGGCGTTCGCTCAGCCGCGCCACCACATCGGCCAGCAGCGCTTCGTCGTCGCTGGCGTGCAACTGCCCGTGCAGGTGCGCGGTGGCGTAGTTCCAGGTCGGCACCCGCGCCATCGCCTCCTTGTCCGGGTACCAGCTTGGCGAAACGTAGGCGTGCGGGCCGTGCACGATCAGCAAGGCCGGCCCGGCGTGCCGCGCCTGCGGGTTGGCGCGCGACCAATGGCCTTCGACCAGGATGCGTTCCCCGTCGCGCCGGTACAGCACCGGCAATGGCGTGGCGCAGGGCAGGCCATCGGCGACGGTGACCAGGGTGGCGAACGGGTTGTCCGCGATCAGCGCATCGAGCGCGCCCAGGTCGCTTTCTGCGAAGGCGGACGGAACGTGCATCGCCGGGTCAGGCGCGCGCGCCCAGGGTCTGGGTCATGCGCCCGCGCAGGCCGGCATCGTCGTCGGCCTGCGGCGGCGACACCTCGCCCAGCGAGAAGCCGCGCGCCCGCGCATCGTCCTCGTCCAGGCCATCGAAGGCGACGAACTCGGCGTCGAACAGCGCCGCGCGGGCGGTGTCCTCGCTGTCGTAGCTGAGGGTGTTGCCGTCGCTGTCCAGCACCTCGGCGGTGCCGGCGGCGCGCACGCGCAGGCGCGCCCACACCAGCAGGCGGCCGAGGCTGGCCAGGTACCACTGATCGTGGGCGGGGGAATCTGAGGTCATGGAATCACCAGGGAAAGCAGCCAGAGCAGGGCGGCCATGCCCAGGCCGAAGAAGATGGTCATCAGCGACAGCCAGGCCGGCGTCGCCAACCCGGAGAGTCCGCGGTCGCCGAGCGGACGGTAGCGCCGCGCCAGCAGCCAGCCCAGCGCGACCGGCTTGAGGAAGGCGCCCGGCCCGAACGCCGCCACCAGCGGCGGATGGCGGTCGCGGATGTGCAC
Organism: Xanthomonas sp. NCPPB 3174; assembly: GCF_056725205.1. Classification (NCBI taxonomy): domain Bacteria; kingdom Pseudomonadati; phylum Pseudomonadota; class Gammaproteobacteria; order Lysobacterales; family Lysobacteraceae; genus Xanthomonas; species Xanthomonas sp. NCPPB 3174. The sequence continues at coordinate 2,188,045 of NZ_CM161517.1, forward strand.
CAGGGTCAGCGGCCAGAAGATCAGGAATGCGCTGGCGCCTGCGATCGCCACGCCGACGAAGCACAGCGCGAAGAACAGGATCATGGCGTGCGCTCCCCGGCTCGCCTCAGAACTCGGCGCTGCCCGGCGCGCGCGGGTAGGGGATGGCGTCGCGGATGTTGCTCAGCCCGCACACGTATACCACCAGGCGCTCGAAGCCCAGGCCGAAGCCGGCGTGCGGCACCGTGCCGTAGCGGCGGAAATCGCGGTACCAGCCGTAATGCTGCGGATCCAGGCCGAACTGCAGCATGCGCGCGTCCAGCACGTCCAGGCGCTCCTCGCGCTGGCTGCCGCCGATGATCTCGCCGATGCCCGGCGCCAGCACGTCCATCGCCGCGACGGTCTTGCCGTCGTCGTTCAGGCGCATGTAGAAGGCCTTGATGTGCTCGGGGTAGTTGGTCACCACCACCGGGCGGCCGACGTGCTGCTCGGTCAGCCAGCGCTCGTGCTCGGTCTGCAGGTCCAGGCCCCATTCCACCGGGAACTCGAACTTCTGCCCGGACTTCTGCAGCAAAGTGATCGCGTCGCCGTATTCGATGCGCTCGAACGGCGAGTTGATGAAGGTCTCCAGCTTGCTGATCGCGGTCTTGTCCACGCGCTCGGCGATGAACGCCAGGTCGTCGGCGCGCTCTTCCAGCACCGCGCGGAACAGGTACTTGAGGAAGTCCTCGGCGACCCGCGCGTCCTCGGCCAGGTCGGCGAAGGCGATTTCCGGCTCGATCATCCAGAACTCGGCCAGGTGGCGGGTGGTGTGGCTGTTCTCGGCACGGAAGGTCGGGCCGAAGGTGTAGACCTTGCTCAGCGCCAGGCAGTAGGCCTCGACGTTGAGCTGGCCGGACACGGTCAGGAAGGTCTCCTTGCCGAAGAAGTCGCGGCCGAAGTCGACCTGGCCCTGCGCGTCGCGCGGCAGGTTGGCCATGTCCAGGGTGGAGACGCGGAACATCTGCCCGGCGCCCTCGGCGTCGGAGGTGGTGATGATCGGCGTGCTGATCCAGGAGTAGCCGTTCTGGTGGAAATAGCGGTGCACCGCCTGCGCCAGGCAGTTGCGGATGCGCGTCACCGCGCCGAAGAGATTGGTGCGCGGGCGCAGGTGCGCGACCTCGCGCAGGAACTCCGGCGACATCGGCTTGGGCTGGATCGGGTAGGTCAGCGGGTCCTCGACCCAGCCCACCACCTCGACCGCGCTGGCCTGGATCTCATACGACTGGCCCTTGCCCTGCGACTTCACCAGCACGCCCTTGGCGATCAGCGAGCAACTGCCGGTGAGCCGCTTGACCTCGTCGAAATTGGGCAGCGCATCGGTCGCCACCACCTGGATCGGGGCGAAGCAGGAGCCGTCGGTCACGTTGATGAAAGCCAGTCCGGCAGATCCGCGCAGCGTGCGCACCCATCCCCGCACCGTGACTTCGCCGCCTTCCGGGATCTTCCCGGCCAGCGCATGTGCAACGCTCACCACCGTCATGACTTGAATCCTCGCCGCAGCGACTCGATATGGAAGGGGCAAGTGTACTGGCTGGAGCGCGGCGCTTGCGAGGCGTGGCGGCGATCGGCCGCCGTCCTTCCTATAATGTCCGTTCGCAGTCGCCGGAGTTCGTCATGGCCATCCGTCTCACCCCCGTCGCCCACGCCCGCGTGCAGCGCTTCGTCGCGCAGACGCCCGGGGCCCTGGGCTTGCGCTTCGGCGTCGAACGCACCGGTTGTTCCGGCTGGGGCCACGTCACCGACCTGGCACGCGAGGCGCGTGCGGACGATGCGGTGTTCGAGCAGGATGGCGTGCGCATCTACGTCGATGCGACCAGCCTGCCGCTGGTCGACGGCACCGAGATCGACTTCGCCAAGCAGGGCCTGGGCGAGACCTTCGTGTTCCGCAACCCGAACGCCACCGCCGAGTGCGGCTGCGGCGAGAGCTTCACCACCGACGCCGCACACGCCGACGCGCCCTGAGCGTCACCGCTGCGGCCAGGCGGCCTCCTCCAGGAGGGCGCAGGGCAGGGCGGCATCGGTTCGCATTCAACTGCCTCAGTTCCTCCATCACCCCAACGCCTATGCGCTGTGCTTCGCGCAGTAAGACGGCGTCTGCGACTGCTGCTGCGGCCAAACCCGCGCTGGCGCTACCAGGGGCCGTTCTACTGCGCTGGCGTCGCCCCGCAGTCTTTGTGTCCCGGGTGTATTGCGACGGTCGCGTGCCTGTTCCGTTGCCTGCAGTGCGGCCAGCATTGCCCGTATGTGGATATGGGTTGATCCAAGCCGTTGATTCGATTGGTTTCGTGCGCTGCGGTGGCGTCCCTGTCCGGCGCCGGGGACGGCTGGCTTGTCGGTGACCGGGTATCTCGGTCATAATGTGCGGCTTCCTGCCTTCCCGGCAGGAGTCCTTGCCCCACCGCCGTCGCACCGCGGGGGGCTGTCCGGCCGCAAGGCCACATCCGAAAGGTACACACCATGAGTCGTCATTACGAAATCGTGTTCCTGGTCCACCCGGACCAGAGCGAGCAGGTCCCGGCCATGATCGAGCGCTACAAGTCGCTGGTCGAGAACGGCAAGGGCACCATCCACCGTCTGGAAGACTGGGGCCGCCGCCAGCTGGCGTACCCGATCCAGAATCTGGTGAAGGCCCACTACGTCATGCTGAACATCGAAGTGGACCAGGCCGTGCTGAGCGAGCTGGTCGAGAGCTTCCGCTTCAACGACGCGGTGCTGCGCCACCTGGTGATCAAGCGCGACGGCGCCGACACCGAGCAGTCGCTGATCATGAAGAGCAAGGACGAGAAGGCCGACAAGCCCGAGCGCGGTGAGCGCCGTCGTCGCGACGACGAAGAGGGCGATGCGCCCGCCGCCGCCACCGAAACCGACGGCGACGCCGCCGAAGCCGCCTAAGGAGCACGCTCATGTCCAAGTTCTTCCGTCGTCGCAAGTTCTGCAAGTTCACCGCCGAGGGCGTCAAGGAGATCGACTACAAGGATCTCAACACCCTGCGCCAGTACCTCACCGAGAACGGCAAGATCGTGCCGAGCCGCGTGACCGGCACCAAGTCCAAATACCAGCGTCAGCTGGCCACGGCGGTCAAGCGCGCGCGTTTCCTTGCGCTGATCCCGTACACGGACAACCACGACGTTTAATTCCGGGTCTCCCGGAACGCAACACGGCCCGCACCTCCCGGTGCGGGCATTCAACCGAAGTCTGGCGATCGAAGAGTGCGGTGCCGATCGGGCGCAAATCCCGATTCCCGAATCCCCAATCCCGGCTTCTCCTATTCGGACAGCACCCGTTGCGGCGGCCGCGTGCCGACGCTAACGAATAACGGAGCAAGACCATGCAACTGATTCTTCTGCAGAAAGTGACCAACCTGGGCGGCCTCGGCGACAAGGTCGACGTCAAGCCGGGCTACGGCCGCAACTACCTGGTGCCGCAGGGCAAGGCCGTGCCGGCCACCGCCGCCAACATCGCCGAGTTCGAAGCCAAGCGCGCCGAGTACGAAGCCAAGGCCAAGTCGATCCACGACGACGCCGAAGCCCGCGCCGCCAAGCTGGAAGGCGCCAGCGTGACCGTCAAGGCCAACGCCTCCACCGAAGGCAAGCTGTACGGCTCGGTCGGCCCCCGCGACATCGCCGAGGCCTTCACCGCCGCCGGCATGCCGCTGGAGAAGGGCGAAGTGGTGCTGGGCGAAGGCGCGTTCCGCAACATCGGCGAGTACGAGGTGCTGGTGCGCCTGCACGCCGACGTGGAAACCACGGTCAAGGTCGTGGTCGAAGCCGACGCCTGATCCCTGCGTCATCGCTGTACCGACACGGGCACCGCAAGGTGCCCGTGTCGTTTTTGCCGACCTGCGCCACCTGAGTGTGCCGTGCTGCCCTGGTCGGTGGCTCGCGGTCGCCCGCGTATGCGACCGCCATCGCATCGCCGCCGCCCGGCGCCGGCTACCCCGGCGCCGCGCGGGGGCCGCTATACTCAGCGACTCGTGTCCGATGTCGGCCCGGCGGTGTAGCCGCATCAATGGGTTGGACGCAGGACCTCACCTGGATCTTCATTAGCGGCAGCGCAGCTCGGAATGCCGGCGGCGTCTGCCATGGATTGCCCGCACCATGCGCCTGTCGACCATCAAGCTGTCCGGCTTCAAGTCCTTCGTCGATCCGACCACGCTGCACCTGCCGACCAACATGACCGGCATCGTCGGTCCGAACGGCTGCGGCAAGTCGAACATCATCGACGCGGTGCGCTGGGTGATGGGCGAAAGCTCGGCCAGCCGGTTGCGCGGCGATTCGCTGACCGACGTGATCTTCTCCGGCTCCTCGGCGCGCAAGCCGGTGTCGCAGGCCACGGTGGAACTGATCTTCGACAACACCGACCACACCATCGCCGGCGAGTACGCCTCGTTCAACGAGATCTCGGTCAAGCGCCAGGTCAGCCGCGACGGCAGCAGCAGCTACTACCTCAACGGCACCAAGTGCCGGCGCCGCGACATCACCGATCTGTTCCTGGGCACCGGCCTGGGCCCGCGCAGTTACTCGATCATCGAGCAGGGCATGATCAGCCAGATCATCGAGGCGCGCCCGGAGGACCTGCGCGTGTACCTGGAAGAGGCCGCCGGCATCTCTAAGTACAAGGAGCGGCGCAAGGAGACCGAGACCCGCATCCGCCACACCCGCGAGAACCTGGAGCGCCTGGGCGATTTGCGCGAGGAGATCGGCAAGCAGCTCGAGCACCTCAAGCGCCAGGCGCGCCAGGCCGAGCAGTACCAGGCGCTGCAGGAAGAACGGCGGATCAAGGACGCGCAGTGGAAGGCGCTGGAATACCGCGGCCTGGACGGACGCCTGCAGGGCCTGCGCGAAGCGCTGGGCCAGGAAGAGACCCGCCTGCAGCAGCTGATCGCCGAGCAGCGCGATGCCGAGGCGCGCATCGAGACCGGCCGCGTGCGCCGCGAGGAGGCCGCCGAGGCGTTGAGCACCGCGCAGGCCGAGGTCTACAAGGTCGGCAGCACCCTGGCCCGGATCGAACAGCAGATCCAGCACCAGCGCGATCTGTCGCAGCGCCTGCACAAGGCGCGCGACGAGGCGCAATTGGCACTGGCCGAGCTCGGCCAGCATATCGGCACCGACGAGGCCAAGCTGGCGCTGTTGCGCGAATCGGTGGACGTGGCCGGCCCGCAGCTGGAGCAGTTGCAGGAAGACAACGAGTACAAGCAGGAAGCGCTGCGCGAAGCCGAGGCACGCCTGGCCGACTGGCAGCAGCGCTGGGAATCGCATCAGCGCAACACCGCCGAAGCCTCGCGCGCCGGCGAAGTGGAGCGCACCCGCGTCGATTACCTGGACCGGCAATCGCTGGAAGCCGAGCGCCGCCGCGAGGCACTGCAGGCCGAGCGCGCCGGGCTGGACCTGGACGCGCTGTCCGAGGCGTTCGCGCAACTGGAACTGCAGCACGAGACCCAGCGCGCCGCGCTGGACGGGCTGACCGAGCAGGTCGAGGCGCGCAAGCAGGCGGTGGCGGCGCTGCAGGACCAGCAGCGCACCGCCCAGGCCGAGCTGGCCGACGTGCGCAAGCAGGCGCAGGCCGCACGCGGCCGGCTGTCGTCGCTGGAAACCCTGCAGCAGGCCGCGCTCGGCCAGGAGCAGGGCGCGGCGGTGGCCTGGCTGCAGGCGCGCGGGCTGGATTCGGCGGCGCGCGTCGGCGAGCGGCTCAGCGTCGAGAGCGGCTGGGAGAACGCGGTCGAAGGCGCGCTCGGGCAGTTGATCGAAGGCGTGCTGGTGGAGGCGCCGGAGACCCTGGTCGACGCCCTCGGCGAGCTCGGCGAAGGCCGCATTGCCCTGGTCAGCGGCGAGGAGGCGGCCGAGACCTTCGCGCCGACCTCGCTGGCGGCCAAGGTGCAAGGCCCGATCGCGATCCGCCGGCTGCTGGCGCGGCTGCACGCGGCCGAGGACCTGGCTGCCGCGCGCGCGCTGCTGCCGCAGCTGGGCGAGGGCGATTCCATCGTCACCCGCGACGGCGCACGCCTGGGCCAGGGCTGGTTGCGGGTGTCGCGCTCCGGCGCGGCCAAGCAGGGCGCGCTGCTGCGCGAGCGCGAGATCCAGAGCCTGCGCGGCCAGATCGAGACGCTGCAGGAGCGCGAGGCCGACCTCGAGCAGCGCCTGGGCGAACTGCGCGCGCAGTTGCTGGCCGGCGAGCAGCAGCGCGAGGAAGCGCAGCGCCAGCTGTACCAGGCGCACCGCAGCGTGTCCGAACTGGCCGGGCAGTTGCAGAGCCAGCAGGGCAAGGTCGACGCCGCGCGCACCCGTATCGAGCGCATCGAACTGGAGGTCGCGCAACTGCTGGAAACCCTCGACAGCAGCCGCGAGCAGGCGCGCGAGGCGCGCTCCAAGCTGGAGGACGCGGTCACCAGCATGGGCGACCTGGAATCGGTGCGGCATGCGCTGGAAAGCGAGCGTCGCCAACTCACCGAGGCGCGCGACCTGGCCCGCGACGCCGCGAGGCGGGTGCGCGAGGCCTCGCACGCGCTGGCCCTGACCCTGGAGTCGCAGCGCACCCAGATCGCCTCGCTGAGCCAGGCACTGGAGCGCATGGGCAACCAGCGCGGGCAGCTCGACGCACGCCTGGGCGAACTCAGCGCGCAGTTGAATGAGGGCGACTCGCCGGTGCTGGCGCTGGAGGCCGAGCACCAGGCCGCGCTCAGCGAGCGCGTGCGCACCGACCGCGCGCTCGGCGAGGCGCGCGCGCTGCTGGACGGCATCGACAACGAATTGCGCGCGCTGGAGCAGACCCGCCAGCAGCGCGACGAACAGGCGCTGGCGCAGCGCGAACGCATCGCCCAGCGCCGGCTCGACCAGCAGGCGCTGGTGCTCAGCGCCGAGCAGCTGTCGGCGGCGGTGGTCAAGGCCGGCTTCGTGCTCGAGGACGTGATCAACGGCCTGCCCGAGCACGCCGACCCGGCCGAGTGGGAGCAGGCGGTGCAGCAGATCGATGCGCGGATGCGTCGACTGGAGCCGGTCAATCTGGCGGCGATCAGCGAATACGGCGAGGCCGCGCAGCGCGCCGAGTACCTGGAAGCGCAGGACGTCGACCTCAATATCGCGCTGGAGACCCTGGAAGACGCCATCCGCAAGATCGACCGCGAGACCCGCGGCCGCTTCAAGGACACCTTCGACCGGGTCAACTCCGGCGTGCAGGCGCTGTATCCGCGCCTGTTCGGCGGCGGCCACGCCTACCTGGAGCTGACCGGCGAGGACCTGCTGGATACCGGCGTGGCGATCATGGCGCGGCCCCCGGGCAAGCGCGTGTCCAGCATCTCGCTGCTGTCCGGCGGCGAGAAGGCGATGACCGCGGTGGCGCTGGTGTTCGCGATCTTCCAGCTCAACCCGGCGCCGTTCTGTCTGCTCGACGAGGTCGACGCGCCGCTGGACGAAGCCAACGTCGGCCGTTTGGCGGCGATGGTCAAGGAAATGAGCGAAAAGGTGCAGTTCCTGTTCGTCAGCCACAACAAGGCGACCATGGAGGCGGCGCACCAGCTCAGCGGCGTCACCATGCGCGAACCGGGCGTCAGCCGCCTGGTCAGCGTGGACCTGGAGGAGGCCGCGCGTTTGGCGGGCGCGGCCTGACGTGACATGCTAAAGGGCGTAATGCGCGTCGAGGCGCTGTCGCTGTATGGACAGACCTCGTGCGCAAGCAGCTACGTTCCCCCTGTGTACCCTTGCCGGAGTAACCCCTGAATGTCCGACATGGCAATGCTACGCATCGGCATCCTCGCCGCCGGCTTGCTGTTGATTGCGGCGATCTTCCTGTTCGGCCGCCCCAAGAAACCGAGCCAGGGTCGGCGCGTGGAGCCGGCCGATCCGGCCGCACCGCGCCGCGAACCCTCGCTGGGCGACGCCGCCCCGGCGGTCGGCGATGACGCGCTGGCCGCCGATGGTGTCGACGGCGACGCGCACCAGCCCGAGCTGGGCCTGCCCGCCGCGGAAGCGCCGGGCGCCGAACTCGGCAAGCGCCCGAGCCAGGATTTCGACAAGATCGTCTCGCTGTACGTCGCCGCCCGCGCCGGGCAGGTGCTGCGCGGCGAGGACATCGTGGTGGCCGCGGAGAAGACCGGCCTGACCTTCGGCCACATGAACGTGTTCCACCGCCTGGTCGAGGGGCATCCCGAGCGCGGCCCGATCTTCAGCATGGCCAGCATCATGAAGCCGGGCAGCTTCGACATGGCGCACATCCGCGAGATGGAGACCCCGGCGATCGCCTTCTTCCTGACCCTGCCGGCGCCGATGACCGCGCTCGACGCCTGGGAGAAGATGCTGCCGACCGTGCAGCGCATGGGCGAACTGCTCGACGGCGTGGTCCTGGACGACAGCCGCAACGCCCTGGGCCGCCAGCGCATCGCCCACATCCGCGACGACCTGCGCGCCTACGACCGCCAGCACCAGGCTCCGCCGTTGACGAAGGCGCCGCGCTGGTGAGTGCCGCGCCGTTGGCGCGGCCCCGGGATTCGGGAGTCGGGATTGGGGATTCGTAAAGCGAGTCCCTGCGGCTGATGTCCCGCGCGCTTTTCCCTTCTCCCGCCGGGAGAAGGTGCCCCGAAGGGGCGGATGAGGGTACGACTGCCGCCGCCGAGGCCAGAAGCCCTGGCATTGGCTCTAGCGCGCCACGCCGGAGCTAGCGAATTGTGCATCGTGAATGGGATGCACCAAGGCAAAACCAGCCACGCCTCAGCAACGCCGCAGCCCCGCTTTTACGAATCCCCAATCCCGAATCCCCAATCCCAGGCGCGCTATTTGCGCGCCTTCCCAAACGCCTCCCGAAACCGCAGCATCTCCGCTTCGGTGCCCACGGTCACGCGCACCAGCTTCGGCCAGATCGGCCAGCTGCGGCCGACGATCACGCCTTGCTTGGCCATCGCCGCGGCGAAGGCGGCGCCGTCGCGCTTGACGTCGACCATGAAGCAGTTGGCCTGCGACGGCAGGCACTTGTAGCCCTTGCTCTGCAGCCACGCGATGGTGGCGTCGCGAATGCGCGCGTTCTCGACGCGGCGGGTCGGCACCAGTTGCAGGTCCTGCAGGCTGGCGATGCCGGCGGCCAGCGCAGGCACCGACACCGGATTCTGGCCGAACGCGGCCAGCTTGGTCTGCAGCCCCGGCGCGGCCACCGCCAGGCCCAGGCGCAGCCCGGCCATGCCGTACAGCTTGGAGAAGGTGCGCAGCACCAGAAGATCCTGGCGCTGGCCGATCAGGTCGATGACCGACGGCTCCTCGCTGTAGTGCAGGTAGGCCTCGTCGACCAGCAGCACGCTGGAGGCGGGCTTGTTGGCCAGCAGCCATTCGATGTCGGCGCGCTTGGTGATCGAACCGGTCGGGTTGTTCGGATTGCACAGGTAGATCAGGCCGGCATTCGGATCGACGCTGGCCATGGCCTTGACGTCGTGCGCGCCGTCGGCGCGCAGCGGTACCCGCCGCACCGGCGCGCCGTGCGCGGCGGCCACGTCGGCGACCGCCTCGAAGGTCGGATCGGCCACCACCACGCCGGCGCGCGGCGTGGTGAAGGCGCGCGCGGCGCGCGCCAGCGGCTCGCTGGAGCCGGGATACACCGCCACGTGGTCGGCCGGCAGGCGCTGCTGGCCGACGAAGGCGGCGATCAGTTCGTCCGACAGCTCGAACAGGTAGCGTCCGCTGCGCGGCAGGATCGCCTGTGCGGCTGCCAACGCGGCGGGCGAGGGGCCCAGTGGGCATTCGTTGAAATTGAGGTAGACCGTGCCGGCGGCCGGCGCCACGCCGGGTGTCGCGGCTACGGCGGCCGCTGCCTTGCGTCGCGCCGCCTCGGCAACAGGGGCCAGGCCGACGGCGCCGAGCGCCAGACCGGAAGTGGCCAGGGACAGGAAGGAACGGCGCGAGACCGGTAGCGACACGTGGCTCTCCAGAGCGGGCGGGGGAGGTCACGTTAACGGGGTGTTAATGGTGGGGCAAGGGAATGAGGGGCCGGGATTCGGGATTTGGGATTTCGGGATGGGCTTGAGGCTGGGATTCGGGATTCGGGATTCGGGATTCGGGATTGGGGATTGGGGATTGGCAAAAGCCGGGGTGGTGGCGTCGATGGCGCTGCGCGCCCCGTACCCTCACCCCAACCCCTCTCCCGGTGGGAGAGGGGCTTCGGCCTCTCCCTTCTCCCCTCGGGACCATGGCCCCCTTCTTGGGGGAAGGTGCCCCGCAGGGGCGGATGAGGGTCCGACCGCCGCCGACACCAGAAGTCCGAGCGCGGGCTCTTGCGAATCCCCAATCCCCAATCCCCAATCCCGGGCGTCAAGCGAATCCCCAATCCCAAATCCCCAATCCCGGCCGTCCGGCCGCCAAGCCGACTCCCCGATCCCCGCCTTCCAGCTACTATCGCCCCCTCTCCGTTACCCGCCTTTCCGCTGCGCATGACCGTAACTCCCGATCCCCAGCAGCGTGTCGCCGACTTGCGCCAGCGCATCGACGACGCCAACCACCGCTACTACGTGCTCGACGACGCGTCGATTCCCGATGCCGAGTACGACGCGCTGATGCGCGAGTTGGAGGCGCTGGAGGCCGCGCACCCCGAGTTGGCCAGCGCGGATTCGCCGACGCGCAAGGTGGGGGCGCGCCCGGACGGCGGCTTTCCCGAAGTGCGCCACGCGATCCCGATGCTCTCGCTGGCCAATGCCTTCGAAACCCCGGGCGTGCCCGAGGACGCCGACGACCGCACGCGCTTCGCCGAGGTCGCCGATTTCGAGCGCCGCATCGAGCGCGAACTCGAACTGGCCGCGCCGGTGTTCTCGGTGGAACCGAAGCTCGACGGCCTGGCGATCAGCCTGCGCTACGAGGATGGCATATTCGTGCAGGGCGCCACCCGCGGCGACGGCAGCACCGGCGAGGACGTCACCGCCAACCTGCGCCAGGTACGTTCGGTGCCGCTGAAGCTGCGCGACCTCGGCGTGCCGCCGCCGGCGGTGCTGGAAGTGCGCGGCGAGATCTACATGCCGCGCGCCGCCTTCGCCGCATGGAACGCGCAGGCGCTGGAGCGCAACGAGAAGCTGCTGGCCAACCCGCGCAATGGCGCCGCCGGCTCGCTGCGCCAGCTCGATCCGGCGGTGACCCGGCGCCGGCCGCTGGCGTTCTTCGCCTACTCGGTGGGCGAGGTGCGTGGCCTGGAACTGCCCGAAACCCACTCGCAGACCCTGCAACTGCTGCGCGACTACGGCTTCCCCGTCGCCCCGGAGGCGGACACCGCCACCGGCTTCGATGGCCTGATCGCCTATTTCCGCCGCATCGGCACCGCCCGCGACACCTTGCCATACGACATCGACGGCGTGGTCTACAAGCTCGACGACTACGATCAACAACAGGCGATGGGCTTCGTCTCGCGCGCGCCGCGCTGGGCGCTGGCGCACAAGTTCCCGGCGCAGGAGCAATCCACCGTGCTGCGCGCGATCGAGGTGCAGATCGGCCGCACCGGCGCGGTCACCCCGGTGGCGCGGCTGGAGCCGGTGCAGGTCGCTGGCGTCACCGTCACCAACGCGACCCTGCACAACGCCGATCAGATCGCGCGGCTGGACGTGCGCGAGGGCGACACGGTGATCGTGCGCCGCGCCGGTGACGTGATCCCGGAAGTGGTGCGGGTGATCGAGGAGCGGCGTCCGCCCGGCACCGTGCCATGGACGATGCCGGCGGCGTGCCCGGTGTGTGGCTCCGAGCTGGTCAAGGAAGAGGACGCGGTGGCCTGGCGCTGCAGCGGCGGCCTGGCCTGCGCCGCGCAGCGCAAGGAAGCCTTGCGGCACTTCGCCTCGCGTCGCGCGTTGGACATCGAAGGCCTGGGCGAGCGCCAGGCCGATGCGCTGGTCGAGTTCGGCTTCGTGCAGTCGCTGGCCGACCTTTACGCCTTGAGCGTGGAGGACCTGGTGCGAATGAAGACCGCGCTGGACGCGGCCACTGCCGCCGACCTGCTGCAGGCGCTGGAGGACAGCAAGGGCGCGCTGGCGCTGGATGCGGCTGGCCGCGCCGCGCTGGAGGACGAGGCTGCCCAGTGGCGGCGCGCCGACTTCCTGCGCGCGCACCTGGCAGTGGACCTGGGCGGCAAGCTCGCGAGCAAGTGGGCGGAAAACCTGGTCGCCGGCATCGACGCCAGCCGCGCCACCACGCTGCCGCGCTTCCTGTTCGCGCTGGGCATTCCGCACCTGGGCGAGACCACGGCCAAAGCCCTGGCCTACTGGCTGGGCTCGCTGGCGTTCGTGCGCAGCACTCCCGCGGTGCTGCTGCAGGCCTTGCCGGACATCGGCGGCGAGGTGGCGCGCTCGATCGCCACGTTCTTCGAGCAGCCCGGCAACGCGGAGGTGGTCGATGCGCTGATCGCCGCCGGCATTCGCTTCTCCGACGAGGGCAAGCCGCCGGCGGAACTGCGCGAGCGCCTGGACCTGGCGCATCTGCTCGGCACGCTGCCGGTGGACAAGCTCGGCGGCAAGAGCGCGCAGCGCTTGGCCGCCACCTACGGCACGTTGCACGCGTTGCTGGGCGCCAACGAAAGCGGCTGGACCGGCGCCGGACTGTCCACGGCCGGCGCCGCCAACCTCGCCGCGTACCTGGCCGATCCGGCGCAGAAGCAGGCGCTCCTGGATGCCGAGGCGGCGATGCAACGCCTGCTCGATGCCGCCCCGGCGCAGACGCGGCGCCGCGCCGGCCCGCTGGACGGGCAGACCGTGGTGCTGACCGGCACGCTGACCGCGTTGACTCGCGACGAGGCCAAGGCACGCCTGGAGGCGCTGGGCGCCAAGGTGGCCGGCAGTGTGTCGAAGAAGACCGCGTTCGTGGTCGCCGGCGAGGCCGCCGGTTCCAAGCTCGACAAGGCGCAGGAGCTGGGCGTGGCGGTGTGGGACGAGGCGCAGTTGCTGGCGTTCCTGCAAGCGCAGGAGCAGGGCGCATGAGTGCGCCCGGCACGCTGCAGAACGCGTTGCGCTGGCGCACCGCCGGCGTGGCGGACCAGCCGGCCCTGCTGGAGATGCTGCAGGCGTTCTACGCCGAGGACGGCATCGCGTTCGACGCCGAGCGGGTGACGCGCGGCCTGCAGGCGCTGCTGGCGCAGCCGGCGCTGGGCGAGGCGCTGCTGTGGCTGGCGCCGGACGACGCGGTCGTCGGCTATGCGCTGATCACCGCGTGCTTCAGCGTCGAACTGGGCGGGCGCTATCTGCTGCTCGACGAGCTGTATCTGGGGCCGGCCGCGCGCGGTCGCGGCTGGGGACGGCGCGCGGTGGCGCTGGTCGAGGCGCGCGCCCGCGCGCTGGGCGTGGATGTGCTGCGGATGGAGGTCAACCACCACAACGCCGCCGCCAAGCGCCTGTACCTGGGCCTGGGCTACCGCGACGACGCGCGCGACCAACTGAGCCGCCGGCTCGACACGGCGCCGTGATGGACCTGCTGTCCGTCCTGCAATTGCGCGCCCGGCTCAACGCCGCCATCCGCGGCTTCTTCGCCGCGCGCGGCGTGCTGGAAGTGGAAACGCCGATGCTGTCGGCGGCCGGCAACACCGAGCCGAACATCGACAGCTTCCAGACCCGCTTCAGCGGCCATGTCGACGCCGGTCCGGCGCTGCGCTGGTTGCGCACCTCGCCCGAGTATCCGCTGAAGCGGCTGCTCGCCGCCGGCATCGGCGATTGCTACGAACTGGGGCGGGTGTTCCGCAACGGCGAGGCCGGCGGTCGCCACAATCCCGAGTTCACCATGCTCGAGTGGTACCGGGTCGGCTGGGATCACCGGCAACTGATCGAGGAAACCGTGGAGCTCGTGCGCACGGCGCTGGCGCTGGTCGGGCGCAGCGCCACGCTGCAGGTGCTCAGCTATCGCGACCTGTTCCTGCAGGGGCTGGGCCTGGATCCGTTCGCCGCGCCGCTGGAGGCGCTGCAGCAGCCCTTGCGCGAGATCCGCATCGAAGCCGACGGTCTGGGACGCGACGACTGGCTGGACCTGCTGATGACCCACCGCCTGCAGCCGGCGTTCCCGGTCGACCGCCTCACCGTGGTCCACGACTGGCCGGCCAGCCAGTGCGCGCTGGCGCGCGTGCGCGACGACGACCCGCCGGTGGCCGAGCGCTTCGAGCTGTATCTGGGCAGCTATGAACTGGCCAACGGCTACCACGAGCTCAACGATGCCGCCGAGCAGCGCCGGCGTTTCCTGCGCGACCACGCGCTGCGCCAGGCACGCGGCGCGGTGCTGCCGCCGCTGGACGAGCGCCTGCTGCAGGCGCTTCCGGCCTTGCCCGACTGCGCCGGCGTGGCGGTCGGCGTGGACCGGCTGCTGATGGCGATGCGCGGCACCGCGCAGATCGGCGAGGTGCTCGCCTACGATTTCGCGCATGCCTGAACCGGCCGTCACGTGTTTTCGCGGCGCCTTGTTGCGTTGTCCACACCGATGATGGTTTGATCGGGCACGGCATGCGCACGCCGCGCGCCAGCAGGTCTTCGTTGTTCAGGTTCTAGGCATAGGGGCAGAGCCAAGCATGAAGTGGGCGTACGGGCTCGGTGGCTGGTGTTGGCTGGGGTTGGCGGCAAGCATGTGGCCGATGCCGTCGCCGGCGCAGGACACCGATGCCTACGATGCCGCGGTGGTGCGCTGCGAGTCGCGCGACATGACCTGGGTGCACTGTCCGATGTCCACCGACCAGGGCGTGCAACTGGTGCGGCAACTGTCCGACAACGACTGCATCCGCGGCAGCGAGTGGGGTTCTGACGCCACCGGCGTGTGGGTCACCCTCGGCTGTCGTGCCGAGTTCCGTCCCAATCCGGTGGAGGCGCCGCGCAGCGCGATGCGCCGCGTGTTGCGCTGCGAGTCCGATGGTCGCCTCGAGAGTTGCCCGGTGATGCTGCGCGGGGCGCCGGTGCGGTTGATGCGGCAGTTGTCGTCGGTGCCGTGCCGCGAGGAGCGCAGCTGGGGCGTGCGCCGCAACGAAATCTGGGTCGCGCGCGGTTGCCGCGGCGAGTTCGAGATCGGCGCCGCCGACGGCTCCGGGTTTCCCGCCGGCCCGCGGCCGGTGTTGTGCGAATCCAAGGGCAAGGCGCGGCGCCGCTGTGGCGTCAGTGTCCAGGACCATGTGCAACTGCGCCGGCAGTTGTCCGGCGCGCCTTGCGTGCAGAACGACAGCTGGGGCTGGGACCGCGACGGCATCTGGGTCGACAAGGGCTGTCGCGCCGAGTTCAGCGTCAACTGAGCGCTGGCGCGGCGCTGTGACGCCGCGAAGCGTCCTCAATCCGCAATCGCCGGCGTTTACAATGGGGCGATGAACGCCGCCCTCGATATCGATTACGCCCGCTACGACCATATCCGCCCGATCCTGTGGACCGGCGATGCGCTGGAACTGCTGGACCAGCGCAAGCTGCCGTTTGCGGTGGAACACGTGCGCTGCAGCGACAGTGACCAGGTCGCCGCGGCGATCCACGCCCTGGCCGTGCGTGGCGCGCCGGCGATCGGCATCGCCGCCGGCTGGGGCACCGTGCTGGCCGCGCGCGAGGTGCAGGCCGAGACCGGCGCCGAGGCGCTGCTGAAGCTGGAGCCGGCCTTGCAGCGGCTCAATGCCGCGCGACCGACCGCGGTCAACCTGGCCTGGGCACTGGCGCGCATGCGCACCGCCCTGGGCGCGGCCGGCAGCGACTGGCGCTCGGTGCTGGAGCGCGAGGCGCAGGCGATCGCCGAGGAGGATCTGGCCGCCAACCGGCACATGGGCGCGCTCGGCGCGGGTCTGATCGTGCCTGGCAGCGGCGTGCTGACCCATTGCAACACCGGTTCGCTGGCCACCGCCGGCTTCGGTACCGCGTTGGGCGTGATCCGCGCCGGCGTCGCCCAGCAACGCATCGCCAAGGTGTTCGCCGGCGAGACTCGGCCCTGGTTGCAGGGCGCGCGGCTGACCGTGTGGGAGCTGCAGCAGGACGGCATCGACGCCACCCTGATCGCCGATTCGGCCGCATCGCACCTGATGAAGACCGGCGCGGTGCAGTGGGTGATCGTCGGCGCCGACCGCATCTGCGCCAACGGCGACACCGCGAACAAGATCGGCACCTACCAACTGGCGATCGCCGCGCGCCACCACGGCGTCAGGTTCATGGTAGTGGCGCCGTCGTCCACGGTGGACATGGACACCGCCGACGGCGCGCAGATCGAGATCGAGCAGCGCGATCCGGGCGAGCTGTTCGGCGTCGGCGGCACCCGCACCGTGGCCGACGGTATCGCCGCCTGGAATCCGGTGTTCGACGTGACCCCGGCAGACCTGATCGATGCCATCGTCACCGAGCGCGGGGTCATCGAGCGCCCGGACCTGCCGCGCATGCGCGCCGCCTTCGGCGGCTGAGCCGGGACACTGCGGCGGCGCCCGGCGGGCGCTGCCGAAGGCGCGCAAGTGCTTGTTCGCGCCGGCAAAACCGGGCAATCGGGCGCCCGTCATGATAGAATCCGGCGGTTCGATCGACCGCCGTGCGCCCTAGGCGTGCGGCCGCGGCGGGCCCGCCTGTCGCGGGCCGGCGTCGTGGTCGATCCGCCACCAGACTTACGGAACCCGAATGGCAGAATCCGCCAAGGAAATCATCCAGGTCAACCTGGAAGACGAGATGCGCAAGAGCTACCTCGATTACGCCATGAGCGTGATCGTGGGGCGTGCCCTCCCGGATGCGCGCGACGGCCTCAAGCCGGTGCATCGCCGCGTGTTGTTCGCGATGAACGAGTTGGGCGCGCACAGCAACAAGCCCTACTACAAGTCGGCGCGTATCGTCGGCGACGTCATCGGTAAGTACCACCCGCACGGCGACCAGTCGGTGTACGACACCCTGGTGCGCATGGCGCAGCCGTTCTCGCTGCGCTACATGATGGTGGACGGGCAGGGCAACTTCGGCTCGGTCGACGGCGACTCCGCGGCGGCGATGCGTTACACCGAGGCGCGCATGTCGCGGCTCGCGCACGAGATGATGGCCGACATCGACAAGGAAACCGTCGATTTCCAGCCCAATTACGACGAGAAGGAACAGGAACCGTCGGTGATGCCGACGCGCTTCCCGAGCCTGCTGGTCAACGGCTCGGCCGGTATCGCGGTGGGCATGGCCACCAACATCCCGCCGCACAACCTGACCGAGTCGATCAATGCCTGCCTGGCGCTGATCGACAACCCGCAGATCGACGTCGACGGGCTGATGGAACACATCCCCGGCCCGGATTTCCCGACCGCGGGCATCGTCAACGGCACCACCGGCATCGTCGCCGGCTACCGCACCGGCCGTGGCCGCGTGCGCATGCGCGCCAAGGCCGAGATCGAGATCCAGGACAACGGCCGCGAAGCGATCGTGGTTACCGAGATCCCGTACCAGGTCAACAAGGCACGGCTGATCGAGAAGATCGCCGAGCTGGTCAAGGAAAAGAAGCTCGAGGGCATCAGCGAGCTGCGCGACGAGTCCGACAAGGACGGCATGCGCATCTACATCGAGGTCAAGCGCGGCGAAGCCGCCGACGTGGTGCTGAACAACCTGTACCAGCAGACCCAGATGGAGTCGGTGTTCGGCATCAACATGGTGGCGCTGGTCGATGGCCGTCCGCAGCTGCTGAACCTTAAGCAGATGCTGGAGGCGTTCGTCCGCCACCGTCGCGAAGTGGTGACCCGCCGCACCATCTTCGAACTGCGCAAGGCGCGCGCCCGCGCGCACATCCTGGAAGGCCTGACCGTCGCGCTCGCCAACATCGACGAGATGATCGAGCTGATCAAGACCTCGGCGAACCCGAACGAAGCGCGCGAGCGGATGCTGGCCAAGACCTGGCAGCCGGGCCTGGTCGGCGCGCTGCTCAATGCGGCCGGCGCCGAGGCCTCGCGCCCGGAAGACCTGCCCAGCGGCGTCGGCCTGGTCGGCGGCGGCTACCAGCTGACCGAAGTGCAGGCCACGCAGATCCTGGAAATGCGCCTGCACCGCTTGACCGGCCTGGAGCAGGAGCGCCTGACCGAGGAATACAAGCAGCTGCTGGAGGCGATCGCCGGGCTGATCCGCATCCTGGAAAACCCGGACGTGCTGCTGCAGGTGATCCGCGAGGAACTGGTCAACATCCGCGAGGAATACGGCGACGCGCGCCGTACCGAGATCCGCCACAGCGAGGAGGACCTGGACATCCTCGACCTGATCGCGCCGGAAGACGTGGTGGTGACGCTGTCGCACGCCGGCTACGCCAAGCGCCAGCCGGTCAGCGCCTACCGCGCGCAACGCCGCGGCGGTCGCGGCCGCAGCGCGGCGGCGACCAAGGAAGAGGATTTCATCGACCAGCTGTGGCTGGTCAACACCCACGATACGCTGCTGACCTTCACCAGCAGCGGCAAGGTGTTCTGGCTGCCCGTACACCAGTTGCCCGAGGCCGGGCCGAATGCGCGCGGCCGCCCGATCGTCAACTGGATTCCGCTGGAGAACGGCGAGCGCGTGCAGGCGGTGCTGCCGGTGCGCGAATACGCCGAAGGCCGCTACGTGTTCTTCGCCACCCGCAATGGCATGGTCAAGAAGACCCCGCTGAGCGAGTTCGCGTTCCAGCGCAAGATCGGCAAGATCGCGATCAATCTGGACGAGGGCGACGCGCTGGTCGGCGTGGCGCTCACCGACGGCGAGCGCGACGTGCTGCTGTTCGCCTCCAACGGCAAGACCGTGCGCTTCTCCGAACGGCCCAAGGACGACGAGGCCGATGATGCGGCCGTCGACGAGGCCGCTGCCGACGACGGCGCCGTCGCCGACGACGAGGCCGCGGGCGAGGAGGGCGACGATGCCCGCGGCGCGCGGCGCAAGAGCCGCGGCGGGGTCAAGCCGACCGGGCGCAGCAGCCGCGGCGTGCGCGGCATCCGCCTGGCCAAGAGCGAGTACGTGGTCAGCCTGATCGTGGCCGAGCCGGCGGTGGGTCAGGACGAGGACGCCGAGGACGTCGACGCCGCGGCCGACACCGAGGTCGATGCCGAGGCGCGCAACGGCGACGAGGCCGATGCCTACATCCTCACCGCGACCGAGAACGGCTACGGCAAGCGCACCCCGCTGGGCGAGTATCCGCGCAAGGGCCGCGGCACCCAGGGCGTCATCGGCATCCAGACCAGCGAGCGCAACGGCAAGCTGGTCGGTGCGGTGCTGCTGAGCACCCGCGACGAAGTGCTGCTGATCTCCGACGGCGGCACCCTGGTGCGCACCCGCGCCTCGGAAATCTCCCGCGTCGGCCGCAACACCCAGGGCGTGACCCTGATCCGTCTGTCCAAGGGCGAGAAGCTGCAGGCGGTGGAACGCCTGGACGGCTCGCTGGTCGAGGAAGACGGGTTGCCGGGCGAGGAGGGCGCCGCCGAAGGCGCTGGCGAGGCAGCACCGCCGCAGGCGTGATCTACGCCTGAGCGAACGACGACGCCGGCCTCGTGCCGGCGTCGTCGTTTTCGGAATGACCATTGACGATGCGGGCGACCTGCTGCGCGAGCACGCCGGCGGCGGCGCCACGACCGTCGCGCGTTGTGTCGCTGCGCCACATCGCCTGCCGCCATGCCGTCGGGCAATCGTTGTCCTCGACGACACATGCCGTGTGATGCCCGGGTCGGCGCTGGATCACGAAGACCGCAAGATTGCGTGTCACTGTGTGTCGCCTGGAAACGCGTGATGTTCACTTGCAGCCTGGGATAAACGCGAGGCGGTGCGCACGCGCCGCTGCCACGGCGGATGTTCCGCGTGGCCGTGTCCTGCGAGGAGTGGCAATGAACGAATTCGAACGAACCGAGCGTCGTGGCGGCTGGCCGCTGCGGTTGCTCGGCGGGGTCTGCGCGCTGATCGGCGCAGTGCTGACGATTGGCGGCGCCTGGCTGCTGGCGCTGGGCGGCTCCTGGTACTACCTGGTCGCCGGTCTCGGCCTGGCGATTTCCGGCGTGCAGCTGTGGCGCGGCCGGCGCAGCGGCGCGCTGTGGTTCGCCGCGACCTTCCTGCTGTCGCTGCTGTGGGCGGCGTGGGAGTCGGGCACCGACTATTGGCGCTGGGTGCCGCGCATGGGCCTGATGGTGTTCCTGGCGCTGCTGCTGGCGTTGCTGCTGCCGCGGCTGGACCGACCGTTCTCGCGCACGCTGTCGCGCACGCTCGCCGCGGTGCTGGCGCTGGTGTTCGTCGGCGCGTTCGCGCTGGCGTTCCTGCCATACGGGGTGACCGAGGCCGACGGCACGCTGGCGCATGCGGCCGGTATGGCCGCGGCGCTGGCGTCCCCGCGCACCGGCGCGCAGCCGGCCGACGCGCCCGCCGATGCCGACTGGGCCGCCTACGGCCGCGACAACGCCGGCAGCCGCTACACGCCGCTGCGGCAGATCGCTCCGGACAACGTGGCGCAGTTGCGTACCGCCTGGACCTTCCGCACCGGCGACCTGCCGGACAAGCGCTGGGGCGCGGAAACCACGCCGCTGAAGATCGGCGACAGCCTGTACCTGTGCAGCGCACGCAATCAGCTGATCGCGCTGGATGCGCGCAGCGGCCGCGAACGCTGGCGCTACGATCCCAAGGTGGCGGACAAAGCGATCCCGTATACCGCCGCCTGCCGCGGCGTCAGCTACTACGCGGTGCCCGACGCCCAGGCCACGGCATCCACGGCCTGCCGCCAGCGCATCATCGAAGGCACTTTGGACGGGCGCCTGATCGCGGTCGATGCGGCCGACGGCAAGCCCTGCGAGGACTTCGGCCAGCATGGCCAGGTCGACATCACCGTCGGCATGGGCTCCACGCCGCCCGGCTATGTCTCGATCAATTCGCCGCCGACCATCGTGCGCGGGGTCGTCGTCACCGGCCACCAAGTGCTGGACGGACAGAAGCGCTACGAACCGTCCGGCGTGATCCAGGGCTTCGATGCGGTGACCGGTGCGCTGCGCTGGGCATGGGACATGACCCATCCGGACTGGACCGGCGCGCCGCCGCCGGGGCAGACCTGGACCCGTGGTACGCCCAACATGTGGACCAGCGCCGCCGGCGACGAGCAACTCGGCTACGTGTACCTGCCGATGGGCAATTCCTCGGCCGACTACTGGAGCAGTTCGCGCACCCCGCAGGAAGACCGCTATGCGACCTCGCTGGTCGCGCTGGACGTCACCACCGGCAAGCCGGTGTGGAATTTCCAGACCACCCACATCGACGTGTGGGACTACGACCTGGGTTCGCAACCGACCCTGCTGGATTTCCCGCACGACGGCACCACCGTGCCGGCGGTGCTGCTGCCGAGCAAGCAGGGCGAGCTGTACGTGCTCGACCGGCGCACCGGCAAGCCGCTGGTCGGGGTCGAGGAACGCGCGGTGCCGGGCGGCGGCGTGGAGCCGCAGCGCCGCGCCAAGACCCAGCCGTTCTCGCTGTACCACTCGCTGCGCAAGCGCGACCTGAC
Organism: Xanthomonas sp. NCPPB 3174; assembly: GCF_056725205.1. Classification (NCBI taxonomy): domain Bacteria; kingdom Pseudomonadati; phylum Pseudomonadota; class Gammaproteobacteria; order Lysobacterales; family Lysobacteraceae; genus Xanthomonas; species Xanthomonas sp. NCPPB 3174. The sequence goes on from NZ_CM161517.1 coordinate 2,209,434, forward strand.
CGAGCGCGACATGTGGGGTATGACCCCGATCGACCAACTGGTGTGCCGCATCCAGTTCCGCAGTGCCAGCTACAAGGGCATCTACACGCCGCCGGAAGCCGACCGCCATTCGATCGAGTACCCCGGCTACAACGGCGGCTCGGACTGGGGCAGCGTGGCGGTGGATCCGCGGCGGGGTGTGATCGTCGCCAACTACAACGACATGCCCAACTACAACCTGCTGGTGCCGCGGGCCAAGGCCGACAAGATGGGCTGGGCGCCGCGCGACCAGGTGCGCGGCGACAGCGGCGGCGCCGAGGGCGCCGGCGATCCACAGGCAGGCACGCCGTATGCGATCAACGTCAACGCCGGCTGGCGCCTGCCGTTCACCGGGCTGCTGTGCAAGCAGCCGCCGTACGGCGGCATCCGTGCGATCGACCTGGCCAGCGGCAAAACGCTGTGGGACCGTCCGTTCGGCAGTGCGCGCGGCAACGGCCCGTTCGGCATCCACTCCGGCTTGCCGATCGAGATCGGCACGCCCAACAACGGCGGCGCCGTGGTCAGCGCCAGCGGGCTGATCTTCATCGCCGCGGCGACCGACGACATGATCCGCGCGATCGACCTGGCCAGCGGCAAGACCCTGTGGCAGGCCAAGCTGCCGGCCGGTGGCCAGGCCACGCCGATGGTGTACGCGGTCGACGGCCGCGAGTACCTGGTCATCGTCGCCGCCGGCCATCACTTCATGGAGACCAAGCGCGGCGACTACGTGATCGCCTATGCGCTGCCGCCGGCAGGCTGATGCGGGCTGCCGCTGCGAGGTCGCGATGCGGCTTCGCGGCGGCGGGGCGGAGGCGGGAAGGGCGTGATCGCCCTCCTGCCGCGAACATGCCGATCCCGTCGCGGTGCGTCCGTTGACGTGTGTGATTTGTCGTAGGAGCGGCTTCAGCCGCGACAGGCCTTCACGCGAAAGCCTGTCGCGGCTGAAGCCGCTCCTACGCGATGGGATCGAGATACGTCCAGGTCGTGCCGGCGCCTACTCCAACTGGTCGCGCGCGAACGCCGCGTCCAGTGCTTCCATCGCATCGCGCGGCTTGAGCTTGGCGGCCTTCTCGAAGGCCGCGGCGGCAGCGTCCTCGCGCTTGTCCCCATGCAGCAACAGCAGCACGTTGGCGTGTTCGATGTGGGCGATCGGCGCGTCCGGCACCAGCTTCAGCGCCTGCTGGATGTGCTGTTCGGCGGTGGCCGCCTTGGCCCCGTAGGTGAGGCCGCCGATCATCGTGCCGACCTTGCCGATGATCTCGGCGTGGTACAAGGCCAGCGCCATGTGCGCCTCGGCATGCTTGGGCTCCAGCTCCAGCGCCGCTTCCAGCGACGTGCGCACCTTGCTGGCGATGCCCTGCTTGAGCGCCTTGACGATGCTCAATCCCTGGCTGTAGCGGCCCAGTGCGAAGGCGTGGCGGTAGTGGCTGTTGGCCTCGTCCGGCAGCGCGGCGATCGCCGCCTCGGCCAGCGCCGCGGCCTGCTGCAACCGCTGCAACTGTTCTTTCTCGTCGTCGACCAGGTAGCCGGCGTGGATGCCGATCGCCTTGACCGCGACCGAGGCACCGAACACGCCCAGCGCCTTGCCGGCCTCGTAGGCCTGCTGGAACTGCCCATCGTGGAAGGCCCGCCAGGCCTCGATCAACGCAGCCGAGAGGGTCTGCGCGTCGTGGCCCTTGCCGGCATTGCCGGCGGCATCCAGCAGCGCCTGCGCGCGTGCCGGATCCGGGTAGGGTTCCCTGTCGCCGGCGTGCAGCTTGGGCCAGGCCTTCTTCAACGCATCGCCTGCGTAGGCGTAGGCCTTGGCATCGTAAGGAAACGGCGCCCACGCGCCCGATTTTGCTGCCATGCGGATCTCCCTGTGCGGCGCCGGGCCACGGCGTCCGCGCCGAGCATGGCGCGGGCGCCGGCGCGTGGCAAGGGTGGTCGTGGATAGTGTGTTTGCTCAAGCCACCGGCGCCAGCATGGCACGCATCGGGCCACTGCCGGCCCTTCTGGAGATCGTGCGATGGCGACCAAGAAGCGTTCCACTTCCGCGCTGCGGCCGGATCGGCTGAACCCGCGGCACCTGTGGCTGGCCGGGTTGGGCGTGGTCGCGCTGACCCGCAAGCGCGCGCTGGCCGCCGCCGCCGATGCCGCGCAGGGCGCGGCGACGCTCAAGGCGCTGGCCACGCAACTGGCCGACGACGCCGAGAGCAGCGTCCGCGAGGGCGCCGCGGCGCTGCGCGGCCAGGTGCAGCCGTTGAGCGCCGAGGTCGAGGCGCGCCTGCAGCCGGTGCTGGTCAAGCTGGGGCTGAAAGCCGCGCCGCGCTCCGCCTCGCGCAAACGCCCGGCCGCGCCCGGGCGCGCCAAGCCCGCCGCCAGGAAGCGTGCGGCCGCGCGGCGCCCAGGTGCCGCCAGCAAGCGCAGTGCAGGCGCTCGATAGAAACCCGGGCGCAGACGCTGCCATGCCAGCCGCCTGCCTGCCGCGGTGGCGCGGCGCTACGGGCAGCGCATTGCACGCCGGGACTGCCGTCGGTCTGCGTATGCGGTGCGGGGAGCGATTTCACGCTCGCCAAGACAGTTCCTATTGATCACAATAAGGAATGAAAACGATTTTGTTGCTTGGCTGTCTGGCCGCCGTCCCGTTCCTTGCGCACGCCGCCGACTCGGCCGGTCGCGGAACCTGCCTTGGCGCCGTCAAGCAGGAACTCAGACTGGCCTGGCCGCAGAATCACACGATCAATATCGTGACCTTCGGGCACAGCGTGCCAGCCGGCTATTTCGTCGTTCCGGAGGTGCGCAGCAAGGAGGCGTACCCACAGCGTGTCGCCGATGCGCTGGAGCAGCTTTATCCGACCGCGGTCATCAACGTGATCACCTCGGCGGTCGGCGGCGAGAATTCCAGTCAGGGGCTGGGCAGGTTCGTCGCGGAAGGCCTGGGACATCGGCCGAAGGTGATCACCATCGACTACGGCCTCAACGACCGCAATCTGACGGTCGCGCAGTCGCGCGCCAACCTCACGGAGATGATCCGCGAGGCACGATCGGCGAACGCGTGCGTGGTGTTGATGACGCCGAGCATCGATCTGAAAGGCGATCCGCCCGCATCCAAGTCGACCCTGCTCGAACAGGTCGACATGATCCGCAGGCTTGCGAAGACGCAAGGCGTCTCGTTGGGCGATTCGTACGCGGCCTTTGCGGCTTACAAGGGAAATCGACAGGACCTGATGGCGCAGTCGAACCATCCCAATGCAAAGGGGCATCAGCTCATCGCGGACAGGTTGGTCGAACTGTTCAAGTGAGTGGTGTGCGTCGGCAGGGCCGGCGCGCGTGCGAGGCATCCGCGTCCGGGTCGTCCGGCAGCGTTGCGCGCGAGTCGGTTCGCCGTTGGCGGCGGAACGCCGCGTTCGGGCATACTCGCGTGCCGTTCCCAAGATGCCGACACCATGCAGATCCGGCCTGCGACGCTCGACGATGCCGAGGCGATGGTCGCGGTGCAGAACGCGATCTTTGCCGCCGGCCTGCGCAAGGCACCGACCGATCCGACGACGGTGCGCGCGACCTATCTGCAGCATCCCGATCGCCTGCAGTGCGTGCTGGCCGAGGACGCCGACGGACGCGTGCTCGGTTTCCAGTCGCTGCGCATCGCGCGTCCCGGCAATGCCTACGACGTCGCCGAGGGCTGGGGCATCATCGGGACCCACGTGGATCCGCGCGCGGCGCGCCGTGGCGTCGGCAGCGCGCTGTTCCAGGCGACCCGTGCGGTGGCGCGCAGCGCCGGGCTGATCCGGATCGACGCCAGCATCGCCGCCGACAATGCGCTCGGGCAGGCGTACTACGAGGCGATCGGCTTTCGCACCTACCGCACGCCGCCGGGCCTGGTGTGCAAGGTCTACGTGCTCGACGGCGCAGCCGCCGACAGCGCCACCGGGGCGAGCGTCTGACGCTGCGCAGGGCTGGGCGCCTCAATCCAGGTAGGCGTCCATCAGTGCGGCCAGGTGCGCGCGTTCGGCGTCGCGCAGGAACGGGGCGATCAATTGCATCACCTGCACGATGCCGTGGCGGATCGCCACTTGCTCGTCCTTCTCGCCGCGCGCGGCCGCGTAGTTGAGCCAGAACGTGGCCACCACCAGCACGTTGGTGGCCACGCCGCTTCTTTCCTGGGCGCTGGCGCGCATCGCCCCGGTCTGCGCCAGGCCCTCGAACACTGCCTGCACGCTGGCGTCGGCGCGGCGCAGGATGCGCGCGAAGCGCAGGCGCAGGCGCCGGCTGCGGCTGAGGATCTCGACCAGGTCGCGGTACAGGAAGCGGTAGTCCCAGATGCACTCGAACACCAGGTGCAACTGCAGCCAGATATCCTCCAGCCCCGGCAGGCGCGCGCTCGGCAGCGCCAGCGCCGTGTCCATGCGCTCCTCGTAGCGCGCGAACAGGTGCTCGATGATGTCGTCCTTGTTGCGGAAGTGGTAGTACAGGTTGCCGGGGCTGATCTCCAGCTCGTCGGCGATGTGGTTGGTGGTGACGTGCGGCTCGCCCTGCGCGTTGAACATCGCCAAGGCGGTCTCGAGGATGCGCCGCCGGGTGTCGCGGGCCATCAGGCCAGCAGCTTCTTCACCAGGTCCACGTATTTCTTCTGCGCGTCCGCCTGCGGCATGCCCTTGAGCTTGGCCCAGGCCTCGTACTTGGCGGTGCCGACGAAGTCGAAGAAGCCCGGCTTGGCGCCGCTGACGTCGCCCTCCGAGCCTTGCTTGTACAGTGCGTACAGCCGCAACAGGGTGTCGTTGTCGGGACGCTCGGCCCGCTGCTTGATGTCCTGGACCGCTTTCTCGAAGGCCGCCTTGCTGTCTGCCATGATCCCGCTCCGCCCTGACCGGCAGGCATCACAGCACGGGCGCGGGGCCGGGTCAACGCGGGGCGCGGTCGTCGGCCGGGACGGATGGCGCCGTCACAGCATCGACAATGCGTCGGCCTGGCGGCTGTCGGCGATGCGTTCGTGCGCATGCGCGGCCTGTTCGTGCGCGGCCTGCGCCTGCCGCGCCAGCGAGGCCTTGGCCGCGATGGAACGGATCGCATCGGTGACCTCGGCCAGCGGCACCTGGGTGCTGAGCCGCTGGAAGGTGTCGCGGCTGTTGTAGCCCGAACCGTCGCGCAAATACTGCTCGTACATCGTCAGCAGCTCGGTGCAGGCGGCGGTGAGGGTTTCCATGTTGTTGCGGGCCAGGGCGTGGCCGACCTGGTCCAGGTTGTGCAGGCAGTCGGACAGCCAGTGCAGGTCGTAGCGCGCGCTGGCCGGCTCCGGGCCGTTGTGGCCGCGGCTGTAGGCGCTGTAGCGACGGATGCTGCGCGCCACCCGCGCGACGTGCGCGAGCAGGGTGCCGACCTCGTCGGCGATGTCGATCTGGGCCAGGGCGATGGTCGAGGGCGGCGCGGCCGGGGTCGGCGCGGGCGCCGCCTTCGACGCTGCCGTCGAAGGGGCATTGGCAGGCGCGGCGGTGGCGGACGCCGCTGCAGCGGGCGCCGCCTCGTATTCGAGGGTTGCGCGCAGGCGCTCGTGGTCCTGGCGCAGCGTTTCCAGTTCCTGCGCGCTGGCGGCGGCCTGCGCCTTCAGTTGGCTCAGCGCTGCCTGATACCGCGCGATGGTCTCCTTCGCAGTCGCGTCGCGCCGATAGGCGTGCCCCAGACGCTGGAACAAGCCATGCGCGAACGCTGTGGCAACGGCAGCCCACAGCGCCACGGCAGGAGTGAGGTAGATCAGGATGCCCATGCAGGCTCCTTGAAACGATGCATCCCTTGTCGGCGTGCGTCAGCCGATCTTGAGGGTGCATCGTGCGAGCGGTGACGCAGTTCCGGTTTGGCGCCTCGCGGGCCGCCCGCCGCCGCCAGGCGACGGACGCCGCGTCGGCCTCAGCGCAGGATGCCGGGCAGATCCAGCTGTTTGTCGCGCGCGCACTCCAGGGCGATGGGATAGCCCGCGTCGGCATGGCGCATCACCCCGGTGGCGGGGTCGTTCCACAGCACCCGGGCGATGCGCTTGGCCGCCGCCTCGGTGCCGTCGCAGACGATGACCATGCCGGCGTGCTGCGAGAAGCCCATGCCGACGCCGCCGCCATGGTGCAGCGAGACCCAGGTGGCGCCGCTGGCGGTGTTGAGCAGGGCGTTGAGCAGCGGCCAGTCGGAGACCGCATCGGAGCCGTCGGCCATGGCCTCGGTTTCGCGGTTCGGCGAGGCGACGCTGCCGCTGTCCAGGTGGTCGCGGCCGATCACCACCGGTGCCTTCAGTTCGCCCTTGGCGACCATCTCGTTGAACGCCAATCCCAGCCGGTCGCGATCGCCCAGGCCGACCCAGCAGATCCGCGCCGGCAGGCCCTGGAACTGGATCTTCTCGGCGGCCATGTCCAGCCAGCGGTGCAGGTGCGGGTTGTCCGGAATCAGTTCCTTGACCTTGGCGTCGGTCCTGGCGATGTCCTCCGGGTCGCCGCTCAGCGCGGCCCAGCGGAACGGGCCGACGCCGCGGCAGAACAGCGGGCGGATGTAGGCGGGCACGAAACCGGGGAAATCGAAGGCATTCTCGACGCCTTCTTCCAGCGCCATCTGCCGCAGGTTGTTGCCGTAGTCCACGGTGGGCACGCCCAGCGCGTGGAAGGCGAGCATGGCGCGGATGTGGTTGGCCATCGAGGCGCGCGCGGCCTGTTCCACGTCCTTCGGCGCGCTGACGCGCTTGGCGTCCCACTGCTCGACCGTCCAGCCCTGCGGCAGGTAGCCGTTGACCGGGTCGTGCGCAGAGGTCTGGTCGGTCAGCAGGTCCGGCTTGACGCCACGCACCAGCAGTTCGTCCAGCACGTCGGCGACGTTGCCGAGCAGGCCGACCGACAGCGGCGTCTTCGCCGTGCACGATTCGGCGATCAGGCGCAGCGCCTCGTCCAGATTATCGGTCCAGGTATCGAGGTAGCCGGTGCGCAGGCGCATGTCGATGCTGCTCTTGCGGCACTCCACCGCCAGGCACGAGGCGCCGGCCATCACCGCGGCCAGCGGCTGCGCGCCGCCCATGCCGCCGAGGCCGCCGGTGAACAGCCACTTGCCGGACAGATCGCCGCCGTAGTGCTGCCGGCCCATTTCCACGAAGGTTTCGTAGGTGCCCTGCACGATGCCCTGGGCGCCGATGTAGATCCAACTGCCGGCGGTCATCTGCCCGTACATGGCCAGGCCCTTCTTGTCCAACTCGTTGAAGTGGTCCCAGTTGGCCCAGCGCGGCACCAGGTTGGAGTTGGCGATCAGCACCCGCGGCGCGTCGGCATGGGTGCGGAACACGCCGACCGGCTTGCCCGACTGCACCAGCAGGGTCTGGTCGTCGTCCAGCCGCTTGAGCGTCTCGACGATGGCGTCGAAGCTCTCCCAGTCGCGCGCGGCGCGGCCGATGCCGCCGTACACCACCAGTTCCTGCGGACGCTCGGCCACATCCGGATGCAGGTTGTTCATCAGCATGCGCAGCGGCGCCTCGGTCAGCCAGCTCTTGGCGGTGAGGGTGCTGCCGGTGGGCGCTTGGATGGTGCGGGTGGCGTCGAGGCGGGTCATGCGGGAATCCTCAGGTGGATGCGCGGAAGGCGAAAGCGCGGTGCGCGCGCGTCAGTCGGCGGCGCGGCTGGATGCGGCGGGGCGGCGGGCGAAGTCGAGGCAGGCCTGCAGCACCTGCTGCAGCACCGCGCGCAACGGCGCGGCGTGGTCGGGTTGCCACGGCGAGGGCCAGTTGCTGGGGTCTACCGTGTCGGGCTCGTGCATGTAGCCGCGGCAGGCCAGTTCCATCTGGATCGCGTGTACGCCGTCGGCCGGCGCGCCGTGGTGGCGGGTGCTCCAGCCGCCCTTGAAGCGGCCGTTGCGCACGTGGCTGAAGCCGCTGACGGCGCAGACGCGTTCGACCGCATCGGTCAGCGCTGCCGCGCAACTGCTGTCCACCGCGCCGGAGGCACCGGCGCTGCCGATGTTGAACTGCGGCAACTCGCCGTCGAACAGGTGCGGGATGCGCGAGCGGATCGAATGCGCGTCGTACACCACGATCGCCGGGTGCAGGGCGCGCAGGCGCGCGATCTCCGCGTCCAGTGCGGCGTGGTAGGGCGCGAACCAGCGCGTGCGGCGCGCGTCGATCTCGTCAGCGTCGGGTTCGGCGCCGGGTCGGTACAGCGGCTGCGCGTCGAAGGTGGTCAGCGGGCACAATCCGGTGGTGTTCTGCCCGGGATACAGCGACACCCCGGCCGGGTCGCGGTTGACGTCGATCACCGAGCGCGAGATCGCGGTGCGCACGGTGGTCGCGCCGAGCGTTTCGGCGAAGTCGTAGAGCAGGTGCACCCACCAGTCGGCATCGCGCTGCGCCAGCCACGGCGAGACGAAGCGGTCGGCCAGCCCCTCCGGCAGCTCGGTGCCGGTATGCGGGAAGCTGAGGATCAGCGGCGCATCGCCGCGGTGCACAGTGAGCCAGTCGGGCAGGGATGTCATACGGCCTCGCGGGTTGTGCGGTGTCGTAGGAGCGGCTTCAGCCGCGACCGGGCATTGCCGGGACAGCCCGGTCGCGGCTGATCCCAAAAAGGGGACAAGAGCCGCTCCTACAAGGGTTTCATCAGATCAAGCGCTCGCCTCGGGCAAGCGCATTCCCACCGCCGCAGCCAGCGCGCCATCGCGCACCAGCGCGGTGGCGGCCAGCATGTCCGGGTGGAAGTAGCGGTCGTCCTGCAGCGCCGGCACGCGGGCACGCAGCAGCGCGCGTGCCGCTTCCAGGGCGGCGCTGGAGCGCAGCGGCGCGTGGAAGTCGCAGCCCTGCGCAGCCGCCAGCAGTTCGATGCCGACCACGTTGGCCGCGTTCTCGGCCATCGCCAGCAGGCGGCGCGCGCCGTGCGCGGCCATCGACACGTGGTCTTCCTGGTTGGCCGAGGTCGGGATCGAGTCGACGCTAGCCGGATAGGCGCGTTGCTTGTTCTCCGAGACCAGCGCCGCGGCGGTGACCTGCGGGATCATGAAGCCGGAGTTGAGGCCGGGCTTGGGCGTCAGGAACGCCGGCAGCCCGGACAGCGCCGGGTCCACCAGCATGGCGACGCGGCGCTCGCTGATCGAGCCGATCTCGCACGCCGCCAGCGCCAGCATGTCGGCGGCGAAGGCCACCGGTTCGGCGTGGAAGTTGCCGCCGGACAGCGCCTCGCCGGTGTCGCTGAACACCAGCGGGTTGTCCGACACGCCGTTGGCCTCGGTGGCCAGGGTGGTGGCGGCCTGGCGCATCACGTCCAGCGCCGCGCCCATCACCTGCGGTTGGCAGCGCAGGCAATACGGGTCCTGCACGCGTACGTCGTTGTCGCGGTGCGAATCGCGGATCGCCGAGTCGCGCATCAATTCACGCAGCGCCGCGGCGGTGGCGATCTGCCCAGGCTGGCCGCGCAGCGCGTGGATGCGCGGATCGAACGGGGTGTCCGAGCCTTTCGCGGCCTCGGTGGACAGCGCGCCGGCGACCAGCGCGGCATGGAACACGCGCTCGATCTCGAACAGCCCGGCCAGCGCATAGGCGGTGGAGAACTGGGTGCCGTTGAGCAGCGCCAGGCCTTCCTTGGCGCCCAGCGTCAGCGGCTGCAGTCCGGCCTGGGCCAGCGCCTGCGCCGCGGGCAGGCGCGCGTCGCCGACGAAGGCCTCGCCGACGCCGAGCATCACCGTGGCCAGGTGCGCCAGCGGCGCCAGGTCGCCGGAGGCACCGACCGAGCCCTGGCACGGCACCACCGGGATCACCTCGTGCTGCAGCAGCGCTTCCAGCATCGACAAGGTTTCCGGGCGCACGCCGGAGGCGCCCTGGGCCAGGCTGGCCAGCTTCAGCGCCATCATCAGCCGCACCACCGGCACCGGCATCGGCGCGCCGATCCCGGCCGCATGCGACAGCACGATGTTGCGCTGCAGGGCCTCCAGGTCCTCGCGCTCGATGCGCACGCTGGCCAGCTTGCCGAAGCCGGTGTTGATGCCGTACACCGGCGCGCCGGTGGCCACGATCGCCTCCACGGTCTGCGCGCTGCGCAGCACCGCGTCGGCGCAGGCCGGGTCCAGGCGCACACCGGTGCCGCGGTACACCGCGCGCCACTGCGCCAGGCTGACCGCGCCGGGGCGCAGCAGGATCTCGTCGTCGCTCATTGTCCTCTCCAGATACGCGCATGCAGCGGGTTGAAGCCCATGCGATAGACCAATTCGGCCGGTTCGGCGATGTCCCAGATCGCCAGGTCGCAGGCCAGCCCGGCGCGCAGCCGGCCGACCTGGTCGTGGCGCCCGAGCGCGCGCGCCGCCTCGCGGGTGAAGCCGGCAATGCATTCGGCCACGGTCAGCCGGAACAGCGTCGCTGCCAGGTTCATCGCCAGCAACGGGCTGGTCAGCGGCGAGGTGCCGGGGTTGCAGTCGGTGGCCAGCGCACATGGCACGCCGGCGGCGCGCAGTGCGGCGATCGGCGGCAGCTGGGTGTCGCGGGTGAAATAGAACGCGCCCGGCAGCAGCACCGCGACGGTGCCGGCCGCGGCCATCGCGGCGACGCCGGCGTCGTCCAGGTATTCGACATGGTCGGCCGAGCGCGCGCCATAGCGCGCCGCCAGCGCCGCGCCGCCCTGGTTGGACAGTTGCTCGGCGTGGATCTTCAGGGCCAGGCCATGGCGTTGCGCGGCCTGGAACACCTGCTCGGTCTGCGCCGGTGTGAAGGCCAGGTGCTCGCAGAACACGTCCACCGCCTCGGCCAGGCCCTGCGCGGCGACCGCCGGGATCATGCGCTCGCAGACCTCGTCGATGTAGGCCTGCGCCTCGCCGCCGGGCGGCACCGCGTGCGCGCCGAGGAAGGTCGGCGACACGGCCACCGCACGCAGTTCGCCCAGGCGGCGGGCCACGCGCAGCAGACGCAGTTCGTCTTCCAGGGTCAGGCCGTAGCCGGACTTGATCTCCACCGTGGTCACCCCCTCGGCCAGCAGCGCGTCCAGCCGCGGCAGGCTGGCGGCGAGCAGGGCGTCCTCGTCGGCGGCGCGGGTGGCGCGCACCGTGGAGACGATGCCGCCGCCGGCGCGGGCGATGTCGGCGTAGCTGGCGCCGAGCAGGCGCTGCTCGAACTCGCCGGCGCGGTTGCCGGCATAGATCAGGTGGGTGTGGCAATCGATCAGGCCGGGGCCGATCCAGCGTCCGCCGCAGTCGATGCTGCGTTGCGCCGACAGCGGGCCGGGCAACTGCGCGGCGGCGCCGGCATAGACGATGCGGCCGTCGCGGCAGGCCACCACGCCGTCGTGGACCAGCCCCAGGCCGCCGTCCTCGGCGTCCAGCGTCATCAGGTGCGCGTTGTGCCAGAGCGTGTCGCAGGGCATGGTCACGGGCAGGCTCGTCGGTTATTTTGTATATACAATATTGTGGTCGATGGAGGGTGTCCAGTGCAGACCCAGGCGCAGCAGCAGGCCAGCGGCAACGCGGGATCGGGCGAATTCTGGTGCGCGCACGCGCTGCTGCCGCAGGGCTGGGCGCGCGACGTGCGCATCGGCGTGCGCGGTGGCCGCATCGCCGCGGTCGAGAGCGGCCTGCCTGCGGCGCTGGGCGACCAACGCCTGGACATCGTGGTGCCCGGGCTGGGCAATCTGCACAGCCACGCCTTCCAGCGCGGCATGGCCGGGCTCACCGAGATCGGCGGGCGCAGCGGCGACAGCTTCTGGAGCTGGCGCGAGCTGATGTACCGCTTTCTGCAGCGGCTGAGCCCCGACGATCTGCAGGCCATCGCCGAGCAGGCCTATGTGGAAATGCTCGAGGCCGGCTTCACCCGGGTCGGCGAGTTCCATTATGTGCATCACGCCGCCGACGGCCGGCCCTATGCCGACCGCGCCGAGATGGCGCAGCGCCTGGCCGCCGCGGCGCAGACCAGCGGCATCGGCCTGACCCTGCTGCCGGTGTTCTATGCGCATGCCGACTTCGGCGGCGCCGCGCCGAACCCGGCGCAGCAGCGCCTGCTGCACGACGTCGACGGCTTCGCCGCGTTGCTGGATGGCAGCCGCCGCGCGCTGCAGGGACTGGACGACGCGGTGCTGGGCCTGGCCCCGCACAGCCTGCGCGCGGTCACCCCGGACGAACTGGCGGCGCTGCTGCCGCTGTGCGACGGCCCGGTGCACATCCATATCGCCGAGCAGACCCGCGAGGTCGACGCCTGCCTGGCCTGGAGCGGGCAGCGCCCGGTGCAGTGGCTGCTGGCGCACGCGCCGGTGGATGCGCGCTGGTGCCTGGTCCACGCCACCCATGTCGACGCAGCCGAAGTGCAGGGCATCGCCGCCAGTGGCGCCGTGGTCGGGCTGTGCCCGATCACCGAGGCCAATCTCGGCGACGGCCTGTTCCCGATGCCGGAGTTCCTGCGCGCCGGCGGCCGCTTCGGCGTGGGCTCCGACTCCAATGTGCTGATCGATGCGGCCGAGGAACTGCGCCTGCTCGAGTACGGCCAGCGGCTGAGCCTGCGTGGGCGCAACGTGCTGACCGGCGACACCGCGCTGTCCAGCGGCCGCTTCCTGTTCCAGTCCGCCGCGCAGGGCGCGGCGCAGGCGCTCGGTGTCGAACAGGGTCTGTGCGAGGGCGCCCCGGCCGATCTGGTCGAACTGGACGCCGCGCATCCGGCACTGCAGGCACGCCGTGGCGACGCCTGGCTGGACAGTTGGCTGTTCGCCGCGCGCGGCGGCGCGGTGCGTTCGGTCTGGCGCCACGGCCGCGAGCTGGTGCGCGAGGGCCGCCACCTGCAGCGCGAGGGCGTCGCCGCCCGCTACGCGCGTGCGCTGACCCGGTTGCTGGACGCATGAGCCGCGCGCTTCGCGTCGCCTTGCGCAGTCGCCGCCGCAGCGCGGAGCGCCCGTGAGTCCCGCCACGCCGGTGCTGCCGCTGAACCAGCGCATCCGTCGCGACATCGAGGCGCGCATCCGCAGCGGCGAGTGGCCACCGGGCCATCGCATTCCGTTCGAGCACGAACTGATGGCGCAGTACGGCTGCTCTCGCATGACCGTCAACAAGGTGCTGGCGCTGCTCGCCGACGCCGGCATGATCGAGCGCCGGCGCCGCGCCGGCTCGTTCGTGGCGCGGCCGCATCCGCACATGGAGCAGGTCGCGCTGGAGATCCCGGACATCCCGGTCGAGGTCGCCGCGCGCGGTCATGTCTACCGTTTCGAACTGCTGGAGCGGCAGCAGCGTGCACCGCGCGCGGCGTTGCCGCAGGAAGCCGAGGTCGCCGCGGACGGCAGCCTGCTGGCGCTGCAATGCCTGCACTACGCCGACGGCCGCCCGTTCGCGCTGGAGGAGCGGGTGATCAATCCGGTGGCGGTGCCGGAGGCTTTGCAGATGGACTTCGCGGTCACCGTGCCCGGCAGCTGGCTGCTGCAACACGTGCTTTGGACCCGCGCCGAACACCGCATCAGCGCGGTCGGGGCCAGCGCCGCGCAGGCGACGCGCCTGCAGGTGCCGGCCGGCACCGCCTGCCTGCTGATCGATCGCCGCACCTGGCGCGGCGAGCAGGCGGTCACCTTCGTGCGCCAGGTGTTTCTCGGCGACACCTACGACCTGGTCGCGCGCTTCTCGCCCGGCGCGCGCTGAGTCGGGCGCGCGCGGCGACTGCAAGGCGGCGCAATGACGTTGGGAAGCATCCTGTAGGAGCGGCTTGAGCCGCGACGCGCTTGTCCGTGCGGTCGCGGTTGACGGCGCTCCTCCACGACCACATGGCCCGAGGCGAACGCAGGTTGCTAGCGGTACCCGCCGTCGCCTCTGCGCTGCGCGATGCTGCGATGCCGCACGTTCGCCATACGCCAGCGTGCGTTTGTCCTGCCTGCCGCACTCTGGCAAGTTAGCGTCAGGGCCGGGGCGAGGGGCCGTGGCCGCGGAACGAGGGATGGTTCGGCATGACGTATTTCGTGACAGGCGCCACCGGTTTCATCGGCCGTTACTTGATGGCCAAGCTGATGCGGCGCAAGGGCGTCGTGCATGTCCTGCTGCGCAAGGAGTCGCAGCGCAAGTTCGATGCGCTGGTGCGCGAGCAGGGCTGGGATCCCAAGCGCCTGGTGGTGCTGCACGGCGACGTCGGTGCGGCGTACTGCGGGCTGTCCACGGCGCAGCGCAAGGCGCTGCAGGGCAAGGTCAAGCATTTCTTCCACCTGGCCGCGCTGTACGACCTCACCGCCAAGGCCGATGACCAGCGCGTCGCCAACCTCGACGGCACCCGCAATGCGCTGGAACTGGCCGCGCACCTCGGCGCCGGCATCTTCCACCACACCAGTTCGATCGCGGTGGCCGGGCTGTACCCGGGCATCTTCCGCGAGGACATGTTCGAGGAAGCCGAGGGACTGGACGATCCCTACCTGCGCACCAAGCACGACGCCGAGGCGCTGGTGCGCGCCGAGACCCGGATCAAGTGGCGCATCTACCGCCCGGCGATGGTGGTCGGCGATTCGCGTACCGGCGCCATCGACAAGATCGACGGCCCGTACTACTTCTTCCCGCTGATCAAGAAGCTGCGCCAACTGCTGCCGCCGTGGGCGCCGATGCTGGGCATCGAGGGCGGGCGGATCAACCTGGTGCCGGTGGATTTCGTCGCCGACGCGATGGACCACATCGCGCACAAGCCCAAGCTCGACGGCCACACCTTCCACCTCACCGATCCCGAGCCGCTGCGCGTGGGCGAGGTGCTCAACGTGTTCTGCCGCGCCGGCCACGCGCCGGAAATGACCTTGCGCGTGGACGCGCGCATGTTCGCCTTCGTGCCCTCGAGCATCCGCGCCGCGGTCGGCAGCCTGCCGCCGATCCGCCGCTTCACCGGCATGCTGTTGCGCGATTTCCGCATCCCGCGCGAGGTGCTGAAGTTCATCACCTATCCCACGCGCTTCGACAGCCGCGAGACCGAGCGCGCGCTCAAGGGCAGCGGCATTGCCGTGCCGCGGCTGGAAGACTACGCCTGGCGCCTGTGGGACCACTGGGAACGGCACCTGGACCCGGACCTGTTCGTCGACCGCTCGCTCAAGGGCAAGGTCCGCGGCAAGGTGGTGCTGATCACCGGCGGCTCCTCGGGCATCGGCCTGGCCACCGCGCAGCGCGTGGCCGAGGCCGGCGCGATCACCGTCATCGTGGCCCGCGGCGAGCAGGAACTGCACGCCGCGCGCGATGCGATGAACGCCAAGGGCGGCAAGGTCTTCGCCTACACCGCCGACCTGTCGGACCTGGCCGACTGCGACCGCCTGCTCAAGACCGTGCTGGAGGCGCACGGCCACGTCGACGTGCTGATCAACAACGCCGGCCGTTCGATCCGCCGCTCGATCGAACTGAGCTACGACCGATTCCACGATTTCGAGCGGACCATGCAGTTGAACTACTTCGGCAGCCTGCGCCTGATCATGGGCGTGCTGCCGGGCATGACCGCGCGGCGCAAGGGCCACATCATCAACGTCAGCTCGATCGGCGTGCTGGCCAACTCGCCGCGCTTCTCCGCCTACGTCGCCTCCAAGGCGGCGCTGGACGCCTGGAGCCGCTGCGCGCAGGGCGAACTCTCGGGCAAGGGCATCAGCTTCACCACGGTCAACATGCCGCTGGTGAAGACGCCGATGATCGCGCCCACCAAGATGTACGACAGCGTGCCGACGCTGAGCGTGGACGAGGCCGCCGACCTGATGGTCAAGGCCATCATCGAACGCCCCAGCCGCGTGGCCACCCGCCTGGGCATCTTCGCCGCCCTGGTCAACGCCGTGGCGCCGAAGGCCTACGAGGTGGTGATGAACACCGCCTTCGAACTGTTCCCCGACTCGGCCGCGGCCAAGGGCGACCGCAAGGCGCTACGCGAGACCAAGCCGAGCCAGGAGCAGATCGCGTTTGCGGCGTTGATGCGGGGGGTCCATTGGTGATGGGGCGGGGATTGGGGAGTCGGGATTGGGGATTCGCAAAGGCGCATCCGGCGCTCTGATCCGCTTTACCAATCCCCAATCCCGATTCCCCAATCCCGGCTGATCAAAACGTCCTACATTGCCGCCACCGCACCGGTTCCTCGTGGCCGGGGCGCGGGTTGAGCTGGATGCGGACGGTGCGCAGGGATGGGTAGCGTTCCACTTCCTTGCAGATGCGCGGCCACACCTGGGCGTCGTCGCCGCTGCGGTCGACGACCAGGGTCATCTGCGTCTGCCAGATGCCGCGGATCACGCCCGGGGTGCCGGCCAGGGCCTTGGAGAGGTCCTGACGGTGGCGTTGTTCGGTGGCGGGGTCGGGCTCGGCCAGGTCGCCGGCGTCGTCGAGCGTCGGCGGGGGCACGGCAGCGGTGGAACTCGTTGGCGTGGTTACGGCCGCCGTAGGCGCGGCTGCGGCGGCGGGCGTAGGCGTAGGCGCTGACGCGGCCACGGCTGCCGGAGGCGCTTCCGGTTGCTGCAACGCCAGCGCACCGACGCCGACCACAACGCCCAAGGCCAGCGACGCCAAGCCGGCGATGGCGATGTGGCGTTGCGCGCGTCGGCGGCTGGCGCCGATCACGCCGTCTTCCAGTTCGCTGGGCAGGTAGGGCTTGAGCATCGGCCAGATGCGCCGGCCGTCGAGGATTTCCACCGCCTGCTTCTCGGCCGCGGCGATGCCGTCGCGCTGCACCTTGCCTTCGGTGATCAGGATGCCGCCCTGCGCGCCCATCAGCCGCGCCGCCGCACCCAGTTCGTTGACCGCGGCCGAGCCGATCCGATAGGCGCGGCCGTGCTTGCACGACAGCAGCCAGCGCGCGTCGCCGCGGGTCATCACGAAGTCGCTCTGCGGTTCCTGGCTCGCGTGCTCGTCGACGGTGGCGTCCTGCAGGTCGCGCTGTTCGCGCATCGCGCGCCGCACCATGTAGGAGAAATCGCGCCAGTGCAGGCCGGCCAGCGCATGCAGCCCGGCGCTGGTCTCGTTCTCGCGGCGCCGCACCAGCCACAGGTAGCCACTGGCCGCCAGCCATGTCGCGACTGCCAAGACCGTTGCCGCTATCCAGGAAAACATGCTCGCACCCGCACACGCGCCGAAAGAAGTCAGTGTATCGCCAGCGTGTCACGGCGCCGGCAAGGCGACAGCGGGGAACGGCGGACAGAAAAGACCCGCCAGTCCGAAGCCGAGAGGGGAGGGGAGCAAACGGTCTTCTGATGGACTGGCGGGTCCGTTTCGATTGTCTGGAAAAACGTGTTGCTTTGCAACAATTCCGTTACTCGGCCGGGGCCGGGGCCTCGCTGCGCTTGCGGCTGGCGCGCTTGGGCGCGGCCGCACGTTTGGCTGGCGCGACCTTGGCGACCACCGGGCCGGCAGGTCGGCGTGCCGGTGCTGCGCGCTTTGCGGCGCCCGCGGGCGACGCGGCGGTCTTCCTGGCGGCCTTCTTCGCCGCCGGCGCCTTGCCCGCCGCCGGCGTTGCACGGCCGCCGCGCAGATGCCGCAGTTCGCCATTGAGCGCGTCCACGCGTTCGATCAGCGCGCCCAGGTCTTCGCGGCTGGGCACTTCCAGGCGGCGCAGGGCACGCTGCACGCGGTCCTCGAACACCTTCTCCAGGCGGTCCCAGGTGTCGGCGGCGCGCTCGCGGGCCTGGCCGACGCGGTTCTCCACCGCATCGCGCACCGCGTCGACGCCGCCGCCGGCCAGCTTGCGCGTGCTTTGCTCGAGGTTCAGCCCTTCCTTCACCAGGGTCTCGAACAGCTTGCCGCCTTCGGCCTGCGCACGGCCGAACGCGCCGACTCCGGCCAGCCAGACCTGCTGCGCCGATTCGCCCAGGCGCTTGGACAGCTTCTCCGCCTGCGCCTGCAGGGTGTCGTCGGCAGCGGCGGTGCTGCGCTTCTTGCGCGCGGATTTCTTCAGAGTGGCCATGACGGTGCGGTTCCTTCGGCGGGTGAGTGGCGGGATTCGAGACTCGGGACTGTGACTAGAGTAATCACACCAGCGCGCGCAGGACGTGCGCGGGAGCGATGGCGACGGCGGCCGGCGCTGCGCGCTACGCCTCCGGCGAACGCCGGGTACGGCGCTTGGCGCGGCGGTTGGCGATGACCTGGTCGACGTCGTCCAGCGCACGCCGCAGGCGCGCGGTGGTCTCGGTCATGCGCCGCGGCTGCACGTCCACGCCATCGAGGAAGGTGCGCTTGCGGTCGTTGAGGATGTCGTGGCGCAGCGCGATGCCGTGCGCGGCCAGCAGCGGCTCCAGCGTTTGCGCGTTGCGGCGCAGGTCCGACAGGGTGTTGCGGTAGGCGAGCTGGCAGACGCGGTGGCGCGCGGCGTAGCTGAAGAGATTGGTAAAGAACAGCTCGCCGTTGTCGGCGTTGGGCTCGAACACCAGTTGGTCCACCTGCGGATACTGCCGCGCGTATTTCTCCAGCCCCACCTGCATGCGCGACTGCAGCAGGGTGCGGAAGGTCTGCGACAGCACCGCCGGCAGGCCACCGGCGAGCAGCCGTGCGCGGTCGACGTGGCCATTGCGTCGCGGCGCGTGGGTGGCGTCGTAGGGCACCAGCGGGTTGATCCCGATCATCAGGTCGATACCGCGCTCCAGCAGGGTGGAGGCATGCATGGTGCGGCGCAGCGCGCCGTCCACGTAATGGTGGCCGTCGATCTGCACTGGCGGGTACAGCCCCGGCAGTGCCGCGCTGGCCTGGATCGCCAGCGAGATCGGCACGTGGTCCATGCCCGGCTCGCCGAAGCGCACCGTGCGGCCACTGTCCAGGTCCACCGCGACCACGAACAGATTGGTGCCCAGTTCGCGGAAATCGTTGCTGCGGCCGCGGCGGCTGAACACGTCCTGCAGGAAGCGCTCGACTCCGGCATTGTCGAACAGGCCGCTCGGCACCAGCCCGCCGAAGCGGGTGATCAGGTCGGACCAGCGGGTCTTGCGCGGTTCGGTGAGCAGGTCGTGCCACCAGCCGTAGGCCAGCCGCGGCAGCGTTGCGGCGCGGCGCAGGTATTCGTAGACGTTGGGCCGCAGGAAGTCTTCCGGGCGGAAGTGCGCATCGTCGCTGTTGCCGGTGACGAAGATCCGGCAGATCTCGGCGCTGCTGACCCGGTTGGCCAGCCCGGCGGTGAGGAAGGCGCCGGAGCTGACCCCGACGTAGCAATCCAGGCGGGTCAGGTCCAGTCCGTCCAGCGCCTCGTCCAGGGCGCGCAGCGCGCCGAGGCCGTACATGCCGCCGATCGGGCCGCCGCCGGCGATGGCCAGGCCGATGCGGCCGTTGGAATGGGGACGGGGCGAGGCGCTGTGGAGGGAAAGCATGCGCGGTCCGCAGGAGGCAGTGGCGCGAGTGTAGCCGAGCGCCGTGACGCTTGCGGTCGTGCCGGGCTGCGACCATCATCGGCGGCCATGGCGCGCAGCACTCCCGTCCTGGAACGACTCGGCCGCCGCCTGGCGTGGCACCAGGCGCTGCACGACCCCGTACGCGAACCGCGCAATGCGCTGCGCTGGCTGCAGGAACTGCGGCGCTGGCAATCGGAGCGGCTGGAGCGCAGCTTCGAGCATTTCCTGGAGGACCCGCAGCGGCGTCCGGCGGCGATGTTCTTCCTGACCGACGTCTATGGCGACCGCGATTTCAGCCGCCGTGATGCCGATATCGTCAAGGTGTTGCCGATGATGCAGCGGCTGATGCCGGCGTCGCTGCTGGACACCGTGGCCGACGGCATCGAACTGGGCGCGCTCACGCATGCCCTGGATCTGCGCATGGCCGAGGCGTTGCAGGGCCTGGCACCGCAGCGCAAGCGCCTGGACGAAGCGTTGTATGCCGAAGCCTATCGGCAGACCGGGCTCCCCCGGCTGCGCCAGCGCCAGATCGACCTGATCGCGCGCGTCGGCCTGGGCCTGGCCAAGGCGGTGCATACCCCGGGCGTGCGCATGCTGCTGCGCTTCGCCCGCGGCCCGGCCAAGGCGGCGGGGCTGTCGGAACTGCAGGGATTCCTGGAACGCGGTTTCGACGCGTTCTCCAAGTTGGGCGATGCCGAGGGGTTCATCGGCGATATCGAGACCACCGAGCGCGCCGTGTCGCGGCGGTTGTTCGCGGGCGATCCGGATCCGTTTGCGTTGGAGTGAGTCGGCGGCCGGACCCTCACCCCAACCCCTCTCCCGGCGGGAGAGGGGCTTTGGCTGTTCCTTCTCCCTCCGGGAGAAGGTGCCCCGAAGAGGCGGATGAGGGTACGAGCGAAGCCTTACGCAGCTGATTGCGTCAGCGCTCGGTACCGCGCCCTCACCCCAACCCCTCTCCCGGTGGGAGAGGGGGCTAGCAGCTGTTCCTTCTCCCTTCGGGAGAAGGTGCCCCGCAGGGGCGGATGAGGGTACGAGCGAAGCCTCGTGCAGCTGATTGCGTCAGCGCTTGACGCCGCACCCTCACCTCAACCCCTCTCCCGGTGGGAGAGGGGCTAGCAGCTGTTCCTTCTCCCTTCGGGAGAAGGTGCCCCGCAGGGGCGGATGAGGGTACGAGCGAAGCCTCGTATAGCTGATCGCGTCAGCGCTTGGTACCGCACCCTCACCCAAACCCCTCCCCCGAGGGGAGAGGGGCTCGATGCACTGATCAGCCCAGCTTTTCCGACAGCACCCGCCGAATCTCGCTTTCCACGGTGCCCTTCATCGCCGACAGCAGGAAGCCCAATTCAGCGGTCACGTGCACCTGCTTGGGCAGCAGTTCGATGCGGCCGTCCACGCCCGAGCGCGAGAACAGCAAGGAATCGCCATCCCAGTGCGATTCCAGGTCGAAGCGCTCGGCCAGTTTCTTGGCGGCGGTTTCGATGGCCTTGCGCGCCTGCGCGGGGGTCTTGTCGTGGTCGTGGCGGATGTCGATGCTGGACATGCTGGCTCCTGTGCGGGCGGGTGCCCGCGTGAACGATCAGGCATTGTGCGTATGCGCGGTGCATTGTCCAGCACGCGCGCTTCTGCGCGCGCAGGCAACCTGCTAGGCTGCCCGCCGTGCACGATCTGCTAGTCCATTTCAGCAACCGCCAACATCCCGACCGGCCCCTGCGCGCGGGCGTGCATCGCATCGTGCGGCTGGCCTCCGGCCAGGTCAGTGTGGTCGACGACACCCAGGGCGCATTGCTGCTGGCGCAGTTCTGCCTGGACCGGCGCGGTCTGTGGCTGCAGGTCGCCAACGGCAGTCGCGGCATCCACGTCAACGGCCGCCCGGTGCGGCGCATGGCGCTGCTGCGCGCCGGCGACGCGGTCTACGCCGACGGCGTCGAAATGGTGGTGCAGGGCAAGTGCGAGCCGCTGCAGCGCCTGCCCGAGGTCAGCGAGGCCGAGCACGACGATCCGCGCCTGGTCCTGCGCGGCGTCGGCGGTCCGCACCATGGCCGCAGCTTCACCGTCGACCGCGTACGCAGCGTCGGCCGCCTGCGCGAGTGCGACATCCGCATCGACGATCCGGCCTGCGCCGAGCAGCACGCGCGCCTGGAACGGCATGGCGAGCGGGTGCTGCTGCGCGGCTTCGGCGAGGCGCAGACCCAGGTCAACGGCGTGGCCGTGCGCAGCTGCTGGCTGCAGCCCGGCGACCAGGTGGTATTCGATGCCCAGCACCGCTTCGTGCTGGAAGTCCCGCAGGTCGTCGGTGCCGAGCCGCTGCGCGACGACCCCGCCTTGGCCGCGCTGGCGCTGACCCCGGCGGTGGCGCCACGCCCGGCCACCGCGCGGCGCTGGCCGTGGCTGTTGCTCAGCGCCTTGTTGCTGGCCGCCGCGCTCAGCGGCCTGCTGTGGTTCGGCGCGCGCTGAGCGCCCGCCAGCCGCGCCAGCACAGCAGCACCGCCAGGATCCCCCCGTACAGCAGCGGTTCGCGGATGTCCGACTTCACCAGCCACCAGAAGTGCAGCACGGCGAGCACGCCGATCGCGTAGATCGCCTTGTGCAGCTTGCCCCAGTTGCGCTTGAGCCGGCGCATCCAGCCCTGTGTCGAGGTGATCGCCAGCGGCACCAGCAGCAGCCACGCCAGGAAACCCACGGTGATGTACGGGCGTTTGACGATCTCCTCGAAGATCTGCGTCCAGTAGCCGCGCAGGTCCAGCCCCAGGTAGGCCGCCAGATGCACGGTCGCGTAGACGAACGCGTACAGCCCAAGCATGCGCCGGAAGCGCAGCAGCACCGATTGCCCGGTCAGTTGCCGCAGCGGGGTGATGGCCAGGGTCAACAGCAGCAGCCGCAGCGCCCACAACCCGGTGCGATGCTCGACCTCGGCCACCGGATCGGCGCCGAGCGCATCGCTGCCGCTCTGCCACACCTGCCAAAACTGCCAGCCCAGGTACGCCGTCGGCGCCAGCGCCAGCGCATGCACCACCGCCTTGGCAGCGATCAGCGACGCAGATGTCTTAGCCATGCAACCTCAGCACCTCACCAAACCCGAGAAAAGAAACGAGCGCGCACGCCCCACGCGCGCGCCGCCTGCTCCACGAATCCCCACTCCCCAATCCCGAATCCCGGCTCAATACCATTTCTTCAGATCCATCCCCGCATACAGCGATGCCACCTGGTTGGCATAGCCGTTGAACGGGCGGGTGGGAATACGCTCGGCGAACAGCTTGCTGGCCTTGCCGGCGATGCGGCGCTCGGTCTTCTGGCTCCAGCGCGGGTGGTCCACCGCCGGATTGACGTTGGAGAAGAAGCCGTACTCGGACGGCTGCAGCTCGTGCCAGGCGGTTTCCGGCATGCGCTCGACGAAGCGGATCTCGACGATCGACTTGATGCTCTTGAAGCCGTACTTCCACGGCACCACCAGCCGCAGCGGCGCACCGTTCTGCTGCGGCAGCGGCTTGCCGTACAGGCCGGTGGCGAGCAGGGTCAGCGGATGCATGGCCTCGTCGATGCGCAGGCCTTCCTTGTACGGCCAGTCGATCGAGCTGTAGCGGACGCCGGGCATCTGCTGCGGATCGGCCAGGGTGGTGAAGGCGACGTACTTGGCCTTGGAGGTCGGCGCGAAGCGCTTGAGCACATCGCCAAGCGGCACCCCCAGCCACGGGATCACCATCGACCAGCCTTCCACGCAGCGCAGGCGGTAGATCCGCTCCTCGGGCGTGTGGCCCTTGAGCAGGTCGTCCAGGCTCAGCGTGCCGGGCTTCTCGCATTCGCCGGATACCTTCACCGACCACGGCGAGGTGCGCAGGGTCTTGGCCGCCTTGGACGGATCGGTCTTGTCGGTGCCGAATTCGTAGAAGTTGTTGTAGCTGGTCACGTCCTCGTAGCGGGTCAGTTCCTCGTTGGTGCGGAAGCCGCTGCGTGCCTGTTCCGGGGTCACCACGGTCTTGGGCGGCGCCGGCGGCTCGGCGTCGGCGCAGCCGACCAGGCCGGCCACCGGGGTCAGCGCCAGGGCCTGCAGCAGGCGCCGCCGGTCGCGGTAGACCGCCTCGTCGGTGATCTCGCGGCTGGGAACGGTGAGGGCATCGCGCAACGACATGGCGGACTCCTGGAGCGAAGGGGGCGAGCAGTGGCGGGGACTTCAACACAGACTACGCATGCGCAGGGCGAATGGATGCAAATGCAACCTAAATTGCCCGGGCCGCAAGCTGTTGCGCTGCGGCATACTAGGGGTCCTGTCCGATAGGTGCCCCATGACGCGCGCGTTCAATTTCAGTGCCGGCCCCGCTGCCTTGCCGGAATCGGTCCTGCGCCAGGCGCAGGCGGAGATGTTGGAGTGGAACGGCGTGGGCGCCTCGATCGTGGAGCTGAGCCACCGCGGCGCCGAGTTCATGGAGGTGGCGGCACAGGCCGACGCCGACCTGCGCCGGCTGATCGGCATTCCCGACGACTACGCTGTGCTGTTCCTGGCCGGTGGCGCCACCACCCAGCAGGCGCTGCTGGCGCTGAACTTCGCCGCGCCCGGGCAGACTGTGGACTACGTGGTGACCGGGCACTGGGGCAAGACTGCGATCAAGCAGGTCGGGCCGTATGTCGACGTGCACGTGGCCGCCAGCAGCGAGGCCGACGGCTTCCGCGACATCCCGCCGCGCGCGGCCTGGCAGTTGCGCGAGGATGCCGCCTACGTGCACATCACCGCCAACGAGACCATCCACGGCGTGGAGTTCCGCGACACGCCCGACGTCGGCGACGTGCCGCTGTTCGCCGACTTCAGCTCCAGCATCGCCTCCGAGCCGATCGACGTCTCCAGGTACGCGCTGATCTACGCCGGCGCGCAGAAGAACCTCGGCCCGGTCGGCGTCACGGTGGTGATCATCCGCCGCGACCTGCTCGAACGCGCCGGCCAGCCGCGCGCGGACATCTTCGACTATCGCTCGCATGTGGCGCGCGACTCCATGCTCAACACCCCGCCGACCTGGAACTGGTACCTGGCCGGGCTGGTGTTCAAGTGGATGCTGGCCGAGGGCGGCGTGGAGGCGTTCGCAGCGCGCAACCAGGCCAAGTCGGCGCTGGTGTATTCGGCGATCGACGCCTCCGGTGGCTTCTATCGCAACGAGGTCGCGGCGGCGGTGCGCTCGCGGATGAACATCCCGTTCTTCCTGCCGGACGAGACCCTTACCACGCGCTTCGTCGCCGAGTCCAAGGCGGCCGGATTGCTGGCGCTGAAGGGCCACAAGGCAGTCGGCGGCATCCGCGCGTCGCTGTACAACGCCATGCCGCTGGCCGGTGCGCAGGCACTGGTTGCGTTCATGCGCGACTTCCAGCAGCGCCACGGCTGAGTCGCCGATTTTTGTAGGAGCGGCTTCAGCCGCGACCGGATCGCTGCGGCGATCCGGACCACCGAGGAACCCCCGATCCATGGCCGCAAAGCCGAAGAAATCTCCCGCCGCCGACGCCAAGCCGCCCAAGCCCGCGAAACCCGCCGCCACGCCGGCCCTGGCCGACGTTCGCGCCAAGATCGACGAGATCGACCGCAACATCCAGGCACTGATCGCCGAGCGCGCGCAGTTCGCGCACCAGGTCGGCAAGGCCAAGGGCAAGCTTGCCGCGGCGGTGGACTATTACCGCCCCGAGCGCGAGGCGCAGGTGCTGCGTATGGTGGTCGACCGCAACCAGGGGCCGCTCAGCGACGAAGTGCTGGTACACGTATTCCGCGAGATCATGTCCGCGTGCCTGGCGCAGCAGGAGCCGCTGAAGATCGGCTACCTGGGGCCGGAAGGCACCTTCAGCCAGCAGGCGGTGCTCAAGCACTTCGGTCGCTCGGCGGTAGGCCTGCCGATGGCCACCATCGAGGAAGTGTTCCAGGAAGTGGAAAGCGGCAACGCCGACTTCGGCGTGGTGCCGGTGGAGAACTCGGGGCAGGGCACGATCCAGGTCACCCTGGACATGTTCCTGACCTCCAACCTGAAGATCTGCGGCGAGACCGAGCTGCGCGTGCACCAGTTCCTGCTCTCGCGCAGCGGGCGGCTGGACGCGATCGAGCGGATCTACGCGCATCCGCAGTCGTTCGCGCAGACCGCCGGCTGGCTGCGCGCGAACCTGCCCAAGGTGGAGAAGATTCCGGTCTCCAGCAACGCCGAGGGCGCGCGCCGTGCGCGCAATGCCGACGATGCGGCGGCGATCGGCGGGGAGAGCGCGGCGCATGTGTATGCGCTGAAGAAGGTCATCATGAAGTCGATCGAGGACGACGCGGACAACACCACGCGCTTCCTGGTGATCGGGCGGCAGATCTTCCCGCCGTCGGGGCACGATCGCACGTCGGTGCTGGTGTTCATCCACGACAAGCCGGGTGCGCTGTTCGATGTGCTCAGCCCGTTCGCGCGGCATGGGATCAGCATGAACCGGATCGAGTCGCGGCCGTCGCATCAGGCGAAGTGGGAATATGGGTTCTTCATCGATCTGGCGGGGCATGTGGAGGATGAGGCGATGAAGTTGGCCTTGGCGGAGTTGAAGGCGCATTCGGCGCAGATCAAGGTGTTGGGGTCGTATCCGGTAGCGGTGCCTTGAGGTGGTTGCGCGGTTGCTTCGGCTCTGATCGCGGTGGGGCGCTTTGGCCACGAGGAGATGTGCACCTGTTGTAGGAGCGGCTTCAGCCGCGACGGGGCATTCCCTGGAATGTGAAACCGCTTCTTCAGCAGCAACAGCTTTAACGGCAACAGCTTTAACGGCAACAGCTTTAACGGCAACAGCTTTCGCGCTGACGCGCGAGTCACTTTTCCTTGCTTGTGCAAAGAAGGGCTTTACAGCAGCCGGAGGCTGATCAAAGTAACCAAAAGAAACACACACCCGGGCGGGCTGCCCCGCGCTGCGCGCGGGGTCCGCGGACACGACGGCAATTTTCGGAAGGCACATCCATGTGCCTGCCAAAAACGACGCGCATCCTGCGCGTCGCCCCTCACGGGGTTTTACCCGTCGTGTCCGCCAGCCCTTACGGGGGATTGAGAGCAATAGCAAAAGCCAGGACAACGGCAAAAGCAGGAACACCAGCACCAGCACCAGCGTTGGCGGTGTCGGTGGTGGACTGGGTTTAGGCGTCGTCGCGGTAGCGCAAGCACGCGGTAGCGGCACCAGTGTCGCTGGGTGGCGATGGATATTCGGGTGGTTGGACTTTCAGGAACGATGATGAGCAACGAGCAAGGCTGGATCGCAACGCGCGCCACTGCGCTGCAGGGCACGCTGACGGTGCCGGGGGACAAGTCGGTGTCGCACCGGGCGGTGATGTTCGCGGCGTTGGCCGATGGCACGTCGCGGATCGAGGGGTTTCTCGAGGGCGAGGACACGCGTTCGACGGCGGCGATCTTCGCGCGGCTCGGGGTGCGGATCGAGACGCCGTCGCCGTCGCAGCGCATCGTGCATGGCGTGGGCGTGGATGGGCTGCAGGCGCCGCAGGGCGAGCTGGATTGCGGCAATGCCGGCACCGGCATGCGCCTGCTTGCAGGACTGCTCGCGGCGCAGCCATTCGACAGCGTGCTGGTCGGCGATGCGTCGCTGTCCAAGCGGCCGATGCGGCGGGTGACCGAGCCGCTGGCGCTGATGGGCGCGCGCATCGACACCGAGGCCAATGGGGTGCCGCCGCTGCGCATCCACGGCGGGCAGCCGCTGCGCGGCATCGACTTCGTCTCGCCGGTGGCCAGTGCCCAGGTCAAGTCGGCGGTGCTGCTGGCCGGCCTGTATGCCGACGGTGTCACCTCGGTGCAGGAGCCGCATCCGACCCGCGACTACACCGAGCGCATGCTGTCCGCATTCGGTGTGGACATTGAGTTCTCGCCGGGCCAAGCGCGGCTGCGCGGGGGCCAGCGCCTGCGCGCCACCGACATCGCGGTGCCGGCGGACTTCTCCTCGGCTGCCTTCTTCATCGTCGCCGCCAGCATCATCCCCGGCTCGGACATCACCCTGAAGGCGGTCGGACTCAATCCGCGCCGCACTGGCCTGCTCGCCGCGTTGCGGCTGATGGGCGCGGACATCGTCGAGCACAACCACAGCGAGCACGGCGGCGAGCCGGTGGCCGATCTGCGGGTGCGCTACGCGCCGCTGCGCGGTGCGCGCATTCCGGAGGACGTGGTGCCGGACATGATCGACGAGTTCCCGGCGCTGTTCGTCGCTGCGGCCGCCGCCGACGGGCAAACCATAGTCAGCGGCGCGGCGGAGCTGCGGGTCAAGGAGTCGGACCGCCTGGCGGCGATGGCCACCGGGCTGCGCAGCCTGGGCATCGTCGTCGACGAAACCCCGGATGGCGCCACCATCCACGGCGGCACGCTGGGCGCCGGGACCATCGAGAGCCACGGCGACCATCGCATCGCCATGGCCTTCGCCATTGCCGGGCAATTGGCGCAGGGCGAGGTGCGGATCCAGGACGTCGCAAACGTGGCGACCTCGTTCCCGGGTTTCGATAGCCTGGCGCGCGGCGCTGGATTCGGGTTGCGCACCGCCTGAGCGAGCAAACAACATCGGCCGCGTACGAGCGCGGCCGGTGGAAGAAAGAAGTACGTCGGGAAGTCGGGAATCAGTGCGTGGGCTGTGGACGCGGCGGATCCTTGGCAGGCGTGGATGACGAGGCTTGGTAGTCACTGCCGTCGTCGTCGCGGTCCAGCGCCAGCCACCAGCCGGCGACGGCCAGCGCCAGGGCGATCACCACCATCCACGCCCAGGGCGAGCCGCGGTCGGCGCGCGCATGCTGCTCCCCGCGGTCAGCCGGCCGCGCGGAAGAACGCTTCCACGCATGGATCGGCTGTGTCGACTTGTAGGGGGTGGGCATGGCGGCAACTCCGGTGCCGTGGGTGCGGGGCCAGTGTCGCCCAGGACCCGTACCTGCAGTGTCACCCCCATGTGAACGCCGCCGGCGCAACCGGGCGACTGTTCAGTTATTTCGGTTACGGTCCTGGCTTGAAATCGAACGGGATCTCGATGCTGGCCGGCACCGCGCGGCCGTTCTGCTGCGCCGGGCGGAACTTCCAGCGGCGCACGGTTTCCATCGCCGCGCGGTCCAGATCGCGCGAGCCGCTGCGCCGCACCAGGGCCACGCCGGCAGGCGCGCCGCTGGCGTCGACCTCGACCCGCACCACCACGGTGCCGGCATCGCCGTGGCGCAGCGCTGCCGGCGGATAGCGCGGCGGCGGGGTCTGCCCTTCCAGCGGCACCGGGCGGTCGCCAGGGGCCAGCGCGGTGGCCGTGCTGCCGGCGCCATCGCTGCCTGCGGCAGGAGCCGGTGCTTCCGTGGTCGGCGGCGGGGTCGGCGCGGTCTCCACCAGCTTCGGTGCGTCGCCGGCGGGCGCCGGCTTGGCCTGCGGCATGCTGCTGGCGGCGCTGCCGGCGGGCAGCGGCTCTGGCAGCGGCTTCACCTGTTCGGTGTCCTGCTGCACCTGCTGCGCCGGCTGCGGCTTGTAGAAATCGTTGTCCTTGCGTCCGACCAGCCACACCACCAGGAACAGCAGCAGGCCGGCGACGAAGGCGATGCCGACGATCGCGAGCAGGCGCCGCGGCAGATGCAGCACGATGCCGGGCTTGGAAGACGAGGGCGACGTGGACATGAGGCTCACCGTGGGGAACCGCCCGATTCTGGCATAGCCGCGGTGAATCGCGCGCCGCGGCGGGCGCGGGTCGGCAAAACCGCGGCGGACAGGCGATAATCCGGGGTTCGTTCCCCTGGCACCCCGCGCACATGCTCGATCCCGCTCTGCTTCGCCAACAGCCCGCCGACCTCGCCGAGCGCCTGCGCACCAGCCGCGGCTATGCGCTGGACGTGGCCGTCCTGGAGGCCCTGGAGGCCGACCGCAAGCGCATCCAGGTGCGGACCCAGGAACTGCAGAGCCTGCGCAACAGCCGCTCCAAGGCGATCGGCCAGGCCAAGGCCAAGGGCGAGGACGCGAGCGCGCTGATGGCCGAAGTGGCCGGCTTCGGCGACGAGCTGAAGGCCTCCGAGCAGCGCCTGGACGAGATCCGCGCGCAACTGGAGACGCTGGCGCTGGAGATTCCCAACCTGCC
The DNA here is from genome assembly GCF_056725205.1 of Xanthomonas sp. NCPPB 3174. NCBI lineage: Bacteria > Pseudomonadati > Pseudomonadota > Gammaproteobacteria > Lysobacterales > Lysobacteraceae > Xanthomonas > Xanthomonas sp. NCPPB 3174. The sequence goes on from NZ_CM161517.1 coordinate 2,238,752, forward strand.
GCAGGCCGACGTGCCCGTGGGCAAGGACGAAGCCGACAACGTCGAACTGCAGCGCTGGGGCAGCCCGCGCAGCTTCGAGTTCGAGGTCAAGGACCACGTCGAACTCGGCGCGCGCCACGGCTGGCTGGACGGCGAGTCGGCGGCCAAGCTGTCGGGCGCGCGCTTCACCGTGCTGCGCGGGCCGATCGCGCGCCTGCACCGCGCCCTGGCGCAGTTCATGCTGGACCTGCACACCGGCCCGCACGCCTACCAGGAAACCAACGTGCCGGTGATCGTCAACGCCGACAGCCTGTACGGCACCGGCCAGTTGCCGAAGTTCGAGGAAGACATGTTCGCCACCGCGCTGGGCGAACAGAAGCGCTACCTGATCTCCACCTCGGAAATCTCGCTGACCAACCTGGTGCGCGACGAGATCGTCGAGGCCGAGCGCCTGCCGCTGCGCATGACCGCGCACTCGCTGTGCTTCCGCTCCGAGGCCGGCAGCGGCGGCCGCGACACCCGCGGCATGATCCGCCAGCACCAGTTCGAGAAGGTGGAACTGGTCAGCGTGTGCCGCCCCGAAGACAGCGCCGCCGAACACGAGCGCATGACCCGCTGCGCCGAAGTGGTGCTGGAGACGCTGGGCCTGCCGTATCGCAAGATGCTGCTGTGCACCGGCGACATGGGCTTCTCGGCCAGCAAGACCTACGACCTGGAAGTCTGGCTGCCGTCGCAGCAGACCTATCGCGAGATCTCCTCCTGCTCCAACTGCGGCGATTTCCAGGCGCGGCGCATGCAGGCGCGCTGGCGCAACCCCGCCACCGGCAAGCCCGAACTGCTGCACACGCTCAACGGCTCCGGCACCGCGGTCGGCCGCGCCATGATCGCGGTGATGGAGAACTACCAGAACGCCGACGGCTCGATCACCGTGCCCGACGCGCTGCGCCCGTACATGGGCGGTGCCGAGCGGATCGGCTGATTGCCGCCAGCCCGGGGCGTTGGTCCCGGGCGATCCTAGCGTTGTCGTGGTTGCGGCGACGCGTCTTGCGCGACTGCGTGTTGCAGGCGAGCTGCCGCGATGCAGTCGGCTCCCGACTGCGTCCTCATGTCCTCGACTGGGCCCGGGCAGGGCAGGGCATCCGCAGGTATTCCTTGCTGCCGCACCCGCCGCACCCGCCGCACTCGCCGCACTCGCCGCACTCGCCGCAAACGGCGTTCCGCGTGCGCCAAACGCCCTGATCCGTCACTTTGCGCTAGCCCGGTCAGGGTTACGATGCGCGCGTCTACCTCCGTGCCTGAGCCACCGAGCGAGCGCGACCGGCGTCCTGCAGCGCAAATCGTTGTAGGAGTAGAATGAATCGGATCCGATTGTCCCCATCGTTCTAAATATCGAAAGAACATGCACGACCTCAACGATCTGTACTACTTCGCCATGGTGGTCGACCACGGCGGCTTCGCCGCCGCCGAACGCGCCCTGGGCATCCCCAAGTCGCGCCTGAGCCGCCGCATCAGCCAGCTGGAGAGCGATCTGGGCGTGCGTCTGCTGCAGCGCTCCACGCGCCGTTTCGCCGTCACCGACCTGGGCATGAGCGTGCATCGCCACGCCCAGACCATGCTGGCCGAGGCGCAGGCCGCGCGCGAAGTCGTCGACCGGCTCAGCGCCGAGCCGCGCGGGCTGGTGCGGGTCAGCGTGCCGGTGTCGCTGGCGCAGATGCAGCTGCCCAAGCTGCTGCCGATGTTCCTCGACCAGTACCCCAAGGTGCGGCTGCAGTTGAACATCAGCAACCGCCGCGTCGACATCATCAACGAAGGCTACGACGTCGCCCTGCGCGTGCGCTCGCGCCTGGACGACGACGGCAGCCTGGTGATGCGCAGCTTCGGCCAGGTGCAGGAACTGCTGGTCGCCAGCCCCAAGTACCTGGACCGCGCCGGCCGCCCCAAGGATCCCGAGGAACTGACCTCGCACGTCACCCTCAGCATCAGCGAGGACGAGGCGCGGCAGCGCTGGGAACTGCACGGCCCGGCCGGCGAAGTGCGCCGCGTCGACCTGCAGCCGCGCGTGGCCGGCTTCGATTTCCCGCTGCTGCAGTCGATGGTCAAGGACGGCTTCGGCATCACCCTGCTGCCCGAGACCGTCTGCGCCGAAGCCGTGCGCAACGGCGAACTGGAAGTGGTGCTGCCGGAATGGTCGCTGCCGCAGGGCATCTGCCATGCCGTGTTCGCCTCGCGCCGCGGCCTGCTGCCGGCGGTGCGCGTGTTCATCGACTTCCTCGCCGAACACCTGCCGCGCCAGATCGAAGCCTCGCGTCTGGACTGCGGCGGCAACTGCCCCGAGCGCACCAAGGCGCGGCACTCGACCCTGGGCGCGATGGCGGTCGAGGCGGGTTGATCGCGACGCCGGCCGAGCAGGTCGGTCGAGCAAAACCGACGCGGGCGTGCGAAAATGCGCGCCTGTGCCGGTGGTTGTTGGTTACCGCCGCGTTCGCAAACGGAGAGATGGCCGAGCGGTTTAAGGCACCGGTCTTGAAAACCGGCGAAGGGTCAAACCTTCCGTGGGTTCGAATCCCACTCTCTCCGCCACACTGGCAGTCAAGGCGTGATGGCGTATGCGAAGCCTAAGGGCGGGACGCCTGCGTTGATCTAGTGCGGTGAGACCTCCTCAGTGTTTGCGTCCTAAAGACACCCACAACGTCAGAACTTGGCCGCTACCGATTGCGCGCGATACTGGCTGGGGGATGCATCGAAGTTGCGCTTGAATGCAACCGCGAACGCGCTTTCAGATGAATAACCGACAGACATGCCGATCGCACCGACCGAGAGCGTCGACGTCAGCAGACGATGAGACGCCAGGGCCATGCGCCACCGGGTCAGATAATCCATCGGTGTCTCGCCGGTGACGCGCTCGAAATGGGCGGCGAAGCTGGAGCGCGACATCCGTGCGGCGGCGGCCAATTCTGCGACCGTCCACCGATGGCTGACGTTCGCGTGCATGGCCGTCAGGGCACGATGCAGTGCGGGCACGCCGAGCGCGGCCAGCCATCCCATTTGCTGCTGGCCCGTCTCCAGATGGGCGCGCAAGGCCTCGATCAACAGCGCCTGCGCAAGGTGTCCAGCGAGCAGATCGCTGCCTGGCCGAGGTTCGCGCAGTTCGACGATGAGGCGCCGTACGCTGGCTTGAAGCGCCGCCTTGTGATCTTGAGACCGAATGTGGACCACCGGCGGTACCGCTGAAAGGATGGCCGCAGCATGTTGGCCGCGCAACGAAAAGAAACCCCCGATGCCTCGACAAACCCCGCCGCCATTGAGTTCAGCGACGTGGCCAGGCGGCACCTGTGTCAGGAACGAGATGGCGTCCTGCCACGTCACGGGGGCGCCTGCATACAGCTGCATGGCGGCTCCTCCTTGCACAAGAATCACATCACCCGGTTCCAAGGCGATAGGAGAGCGGGCGTCCTGCAGCACGATCCTGCATTCCCCCGAATCGATGGCAAAGCATCGGATGCCGTCGGCTGGTGGGAAACGCAGTCCCCAGTCGCTTCCAGCGTCCAACCCGCGAAATCCATACGAGTTGAGCTGAACGAGGGTGAGGATGTCGGAAAGCGGGTCGGTCATGTCTGGACGATAGCGACAGATGTTTCGACGATCGAACATGGGCTCGGCTGCCCGGCACCGATAGTGTTGCACTTGAAGGACGTGGCGGACATGCCGCGGCTTGAAGTCCGGCCCATGGCCGCATTTGTCACTCCAGGGAGCAGCGTGATGCATTCGGCGTATCGGTCGCAGGCAAGCACGACAGCGAAATCCAGACGGTCGGGCTATGCATGGGGCGTGCTCGCTGTGTTGAGCGGCATGGTCGCCCTGCTGTCCTATCGCTATCTGTTCGACCGAGGTCCGGTGCCACCTGGGGTCGCAGCCAACCGGCATGTGCATCCATGGTTGATCGTGCACGCGACCAGCGCCGCGACGGCGCTGCTCTGTGGGCCCTTGCAGTTCGTTCGCCGGCTTCGTCTGCGTCACCCGGGGTGGCATCGGGCGACCGGACGCGTGTATGTCGCCGGTTGCATGGTCGGAGGCCTCTCCGCGCTGTTTTTGGCTGCCGGGATATCCACCGGGCCTGTCGCTGGCGCGGGGTTCGGTGCGCTTGGAATCGCGTGGATGGCGACAACGGCCATCGCGCTGCGCAAGGTTCTGACAGGTCGGCTGGCTGAGCATCGGCGCTGGATGATGCGCTCGTTCGCCTTGACCCTGTCTGCGGTAACGCTGCGTCTTTACTTGCCTTTCTCGACGTTTGTCTTGGGCATCGAATTTGTCGTGGCCTATCGGGCGATTGCCTGGTTATGCTGGCTACCGAATCTTCTGGTAGCCGAGTGGCTGATGAAAGCGCACCCATCGGCCCTTGGGCGAGATGACGTTAGCCCCGATTTCGAGCGCTCAGACTAGGCATCCGCGCCGCCGGATCCGCGATGAGCGCCTTATCTCTCGCTTGAGCATCTGCGAGTAGGTCTGGAAGTAGGATCTACAGTGCGGACGGAATACTGTTTCTCTGCATTCAGTTGCGGGTTGCACGTCTTCGCAACCCGGTGCTACCGTCCGGCCGAGCGTCCAAAAGGGTCACCCGGTTTGGCGAGCAAAGCGTCTCTAGGACAGTGGCGGACACGGATGCTGGCCGGGATCGGTGGCATTGCCGCGATCGTGGTGGGGTGGGGCATCGGCCTGTTCGAGGCCAAGGATGTGCCGGTGCCGCCCGCGCTGCAGGCTGGCAAGGACGTTGCCGCAGGCGAGTGGTCGCTGCGCTTCGATCACGTCGAGACCAGTGACCGGTTACCGAATGGCGACACCGTGTCGCGCGACGGTCGCAAGGCCATCGTGCTGTATCTTCAGGCCACCAATCGCACCACGCAGACCAGTGGCTCGCTGGTGCAGGCGGTGGCGTTGAAGACTCCGCCGCGCGGGGCCGATGTGCGGCCGACTGCTTATCTCTTGCGCGATCGCGCGGCGACCACCGAACTGCAACCGGGCCTGCCGGAACAGATCGCTCTGGTCTGGACCTATCCGGCGACGGAACAGGTGGCTCGCCGCGCGCGCTTCGACATCACCGCCAGGACCTTCAAGGCCTTCGACAATCTCTACGCGCAGCCGATATGGACCGATCCGCATCCGGTCGGGGTTGTGGAGTTGCCGCTTGATGCGTCGCGTTCCAACACTGGGGCAGGTGCGCCGTGAAGCGGCTTTCCGCCATCGCGATCCTGCTGCTCGGCTTCGTGCTGCTTGCCGGGATGCGCTGGACGATGCCGCGCTACGAGCGCATCATCGGACCGATCGTGGTGTCCGGAGCGCCGGACGGTTGGGTGCAGACCGACAATCTGGCCGTGGACGCCGGTACGCCGCAACTCGCGCGCACCATCCGCTTCAAGGTGGCGGGCGCGGTGCAGCAGCGCGACAGTGGCGGCGTGTGGCTGGTGGTGCCGGTGCGGTCGAAGGTCGCGCGCGCGACCGCACGCGTGTATGGCCGGGTCTGGGCGACGCCCGACGGCCGCCGCTACCGCGCCAGCGGGCGCGCGGAGATGGGCGACGCGGTGCTGTCGTCGATCAAGACGCTGCAGCCCGGGCTGCAGCGCAAGGACGTGCTGGTGTTCGAACTGCCGTCCGCGCTCGCCAGGGCCGGCGGCACGCTGCTGCTGTCGGAAGACCGCGACCCGCAGCTGACGGCCGAGGCGCAGGTGCGCTATCCGCCGCTCCCGCCCGCAACGGCGGTCACCGATGTGCTCGATCTGGATGCGCTGCATGCACGCCTCTGACCGCGGTGTGGTCCCGGCCGTTACCGAGCGGCGCATGCGCTGGCTCGCGCTGGTGGCGCTGGCCGTGCTGGTGACGTGCACGATGGCCGCGATCGGCTGGCGCGATGCGCGGGAACTGCTGCGCGCGCGCGAATGGCGACCGATCGATGTGGCGATGACGCAGACCATGGAGTACGACAGTGCCGCCGTCCAACTGGTATCGGTCGACGTGCTGCCGTTCGAGCCAGGTCTGCCCGCCGACCGCACCTTCGTGCGCACGCGCCTCTCGTTGGTGCCCGGCGCCGCCGGCGCGCAATGGAGCGATTGCACGCTCAAGCTGGTCGATGGCACTGGCCGGTCGTGGACTGCGATCGATACCGTGCCGGACCTGTTGCAGCGTGCCCTGGCCAAGCCGGGCGAACCGCCCGGCGTGGCCTGCGATGGGCTGGCCGTGTTCGCGGCCAAGCCGGGCGTGCCGCTGGCGATCGACGGCTACTATCTGGTGCCGCGTGCGGTGGCCGCGCAGCTGCAACTTACCGTGAGCACGCGCGGCGGTCGTCCGCGTTACCTGCGTTTCGCGAGAGGAGCAACGCCATGACCGAAATGGCGCTGCGCGGCGGGCCGCTGGGGTTGATCGGCGACACGCTGCGGCTGTGGTTCCGCTACTTGCCGCAATTGCTCGCCGTGGCACTGGCCGGCGTGCTGCTCAACGAACTGCTGCTGCAAGCTGCGGTGTGGATCGGCTATCAGAACCGGCTCGCCGGCTTGCTGTCGCTGACCCTGGTGGTGCTGGTCAAGCTGGTGATCTTCGTCCTGCTGTTCGAAACGCTGCGCCCGGCCTTGCCGGGAATAGCCAGCGCGGCGCTGGCCGAACAGAACGATGCGACGACGGCAGAGGACGAGGGCAGGGCGCGCTGGCGCCGCCTGTCTACCATCGTCTCGCAGGCGCTCGTGCCGTTCTTCGCCTACTACGCCGCCTGGGGCTTTCTCGGCGAGACCATCCGCGCCTATGGGCGCGAGGGCTTGGGGCAGTTCAATCCGTTCGATCCGACCTATCGGGGATCGCTGTTCGAGGTGTCGGGCGGCTGGTGGCTGGCGGCGTCGGTGGCGCTGCTGTGGCTGATCCGGCGCGCGGCGAAAAAACAGAAGCAGCGCAGCGCGCATCCGGCCTGGAACGTGCTGATCGTGCTGTGCGAGGCGGGCTGGACCTTCGTCGGCATGTACGTGCTCACCGAATGGAAGGGCGGTGTGTTCCGCTGGCTGGCGCATCTGCGCATCGCCGATCTCGGCCAGCAACTGTGGCAGGGCATCAGCCATCCGATCGGCGTCGCCCACGCCGCGTTGCCTGGCGCGGTGGAGCAGGCGCCGCCGGGTGTGGCGGACACGCTGGTGGCGATCTTCTTCTCGGGCTTGTTGCCCGTGGTCTGGCTGGCGCTGGCCGCGTTGATCTACCGCTACGACGTCCACAATGCCGAATGGAATGCGTCCGCCAAGTGGTCGAGCAAGGTCGACGGTACGTTGGGACTGTGGCGAAAACTGCCGACCTGGTTGCGCGACTTCATCGGCCATTTCTGGGCCGGCACCGTCTCGCGCTATCGCGCCGCGGCCAACAGCGTGCAACTGGCCGGCGCGACCGGGCTGGCGGCGCTGGTGACGCTGATCGTGCTGTATCGCGCCCTGGACTGGGCCTCGGCCTGGGCCTGGATGGGCCTGACCCGGCTGATCGGCCCGCACCCGCAGGTGGTGTGGCAGGCGATTGCCAATCAGCTGTCGGTGGTGCTGGGCACGCCCAGCGATCCGGGCGACGGCATCCTGCCGCAGACGCTGAAGATCTGCCTGCTCGCGGCGACGCTGGAGCGCGCGTTCCGTGCCGGGCGGAGTTGGCGGGCGTTGAAGTAGTCCGGCCTGTGTGGGGCTTCTGCCTCTAGCGGTCGACACGGACAGATGACGGTTGCGACGACCGCGTGGCGAACTCGTCGAACAGCGCCCGCAGCACCGGCGTCCTGGGCATCCTGTCCAGCGGGATCTCGGCCTGTTCGAACCAGCTCCGGTCCGCCTCGGGATGCGGACCGCTGAGGACGACGGTGCCGCGGCCGAAGCTATAGCGGGCCGCGGCCACGTCGCCGTTGGCGTAGGTGGCGAGCGCGCGGAAGCCGCCCTGGGTGCTCTGCGGGAAGTAGGGGCCGTCCTGGAAGAAGACGCTGTCGGGCTGGCCCTTCCAGCGAACCGCGACGGCCTCCTCATCGATGGTGGTGACGGGGAAGCCGCGCCGCCCGACCTCGCCATCGAGATCGTCGCCGATCAGGCCCATGTTGGTGTCGTCGGCGAGATACGCGCCCATGCACAGACCCAGATAACCGCCGCCCTGCGCGACGAAGTCGCGGATGGCGGCGATCCGGCGCTCGCCCATCGCCTGCAGCGCGACCGGAATGTCCTGCCCGCCGCCCGGTTGCACATACACCGCGTAGCCGCGCAGGGTGGCAGGCGTGACGTCCTGCGCCTCCTTCGGGCCGATGATGTCGACCTGGTACTGCGGACTCAGCGCCTCGATCGCGTCCTTGGCGGTTTCGGAGCAGTCGTCGCAGCCGGCAGCGCCGCGATAGACCGCGACCCGGATCGTGGGTTGTGCGTTCGCTGCGGACACGCAGGCGAACGCGAGGCAGCACAGCGCTGCCAGTCGCAATGGACGTTTCATGGTCGGCACTCCTGGCGCACGTTGGAGATTCAGCGCTTGTGCGCACGCGGCAATGCAATCAATCGGGAGTCTCCGTCGCCGATCGACGGCCCGATCTTGCAATCGGCGAGGCGCACCGCCTCGTGGCCGGCGACCTTGCGCGGCAGGCAACTGCCGCCATGCGTGCAGAACGCACCGCCCGACGGCGTGTCGCGCGCGATGTCCACCGGCACGGTCTGGCCCTTGTTCCAGGTGTTGTGCATGTCGTCCTGCACTGCGGCCAGCATCACCGCGTGACAATCCGGCGCCGGTGTGCGTGCGCTCGCCATGGCGGGGGCACCCGCGAGCGCGATCAGCGTGGCCAGAAGGGCGTTGCGCATGGTGTCTCCTGTTGGTTGTGGTTCGGCACGGTGCGCCCGCAAAGGGCGGCAGTGCTGTGGAGTGGAGACTGGCGTGGGCGACCTACATCAATCGATCCGCCTGCAACCAGGCATGAACAGTCCATTGCCTTCGCTGCACAGCCGCGCGTGGTCAGCGGTGGGTCGAGCATCTGCAAGCGCGTGGACGCGCCCATGAAAAACGCCGCGACGGGTCACCATCGCGGCGTTTTGGACAGGACAGCGACATCCCGGAAAGCGGCGCCGGGCGCCGCCTTCAGGGACAAGCATGCTCAGCCGGCAGCCGGCGCCTTGGTGTCGCCAGCCTTGATGTCGCCCGGCTGGCACTCGCCCAGGCGCTTGCCGTCCATCTTCATGTGCGTCTTCATCGACACGCCGCCCGGCAGGCCGGTGATCGTGGAGTGCGATTCGGAGGCCATCTCGGTGGCGCTGAAGGTGCCGGTGCTGGTGCCGGCGACCTTGATGTCGCCCATCGTGCAATGCATCTTCGCGTCGATCTTGCCGTCCTTCATGCTGAAGGTGTCGTACACGCAGTTCTTCTGCATCGGCGAGGCACTGCCGAAGAGGCTGGCAGGATCGTTGATCTGCTCGGCGGTGAGGCACACCTTGGCGGTGCTCGGTGGCATCTTCGGCATCTGCGGCATGTTGCCGGAACCGCCGCTGGTCTCGCTGCTCACCTGTTCGATCCGCATCTCCCACTGGCCGGGCTGCAGTTTGGCCGCCTGCACCTTGGCCACGTCGGCGACCGAGGCGTTGGACATGGCGACGTTGTCGCCGTTCTTGTCGCCGCCCTTGCTGCAGGCGGCGAGCAACACACACACGGCAAGCGTTGCCGGCACGGTCAGACGCATGAACTTCTCCCTAAGTTATGTGAGGTGCGCGGAGCATAGCCGGGGGCGTGATCAAGATCACGTCGACGCCGGGCATTCGCTGGCGACGCGTGCCTGGCGCCGCAGCGGCACCGGGGAAGCGGGCGAACCGACCGTCGTCGGTTCGCTCAGCGGCTGCAACGGAACATAAAAACCTTGCGAAGTCGCGCGATATCGCCGCGCGATTGCATGCGTGTCGAACGCGCGTGATCCGGAGACACGGAGTGCGTTGCCGCCGCGGCCGCCGTGCACGGACCATTCCGCTCGGCTCTGCTAGCGTCTGCGCCGCCGCGCGTGACCCCCACGCCCATTGCATCGGTTCTCCCCGCCATGCCAAGCCTCGCCGAACGCCCCACGATTCTCGAAGACAAGCGCACCCTGAAGATGGCCCGCTCCGCCCACGCCTACGTGCGCGGCAATACCGCCAGGTTCTACGAATGGCTGGCAGCGTCGCCAGCGGCGCGGCGCGTGCCGATGGGGCCAGCGATCTGGATCTGCGGCGATTGCCACCTCGGCAACCTCGGCCCGGTCGCCGACGGCGAGGGGCGCGTGGAGATCCAGATCCGCGACCTCGACCAGGGCGTGATCGGCAACCCCGCGCACGATCTCATCCGCCTGGGCCTGTCGCTGGCCACCGCGGCGCGCGGCTCGGACCTGCCCGGCGTCACCACGGCGCGGATGATGGAAGCGATGATCGACGGCTACGGCGCGGCGATCGCCGACCCGACCCGCGAGCATCCGGGCGCCGAACCCGAGACCGTGCGCAGCATCCGCCGCGAGGCCTTCGGCCGGCGCTGGCGGCATCTGGCCAAGGAACGCCTGCAGGCGGTGGAGCCGCGCATCCCGCTGGGCGAGAAGTTCTGGGCCTTGGCGCCGGAAGAGCGCGAGGCGCTGGAGCGGCTGTTCGCCGATCCGAAGGTGGCGCAGATGGTGCTGTCGCTGAAGGGGAAACCCAAGGATCGCGAAGTGCGCCTGGTCGATGCGGCGTACTGGATGAAGGGCTGCAGTTCGCTGGGCCTGCTGCGCTACGCGGCGATCGTCGCGCTGAAGACCGGCAAGGGCCACTGGTCCTATGCGCTGGTCGATCTGAAGGAGGCGGTCGCGCCGATCGCGCCGGCGGCGCCCGATGCGCGGATGCCGGCGGACAACGCCGAACGCGTCACCGCCGCGGCGCGGGCGCTGTCGCCCTATCTGGGCAGCAGGATGATGCCGGTGCACATGCTGGGCCGCTCGCTGTTCATTCGCGAGCTCTCGCCGCGCGATCTGAAACTCGAAGTCGACCAGTTCAATCACGCCGAGGCGGTGCGCTCGGCGCGCTATCTCGCCTTCGTGGTCGGCAAGGCGCATGCGCGGCAGATGAAGCCGGGGACGCGCGCCGGGTGGCTACAACTGCTGAACGCCGATCGGCGCAAGGCCATCGACGCACCGTCGTGGCTCTGGGAGAGCGTGGTCGCGCTCGCCGGCCATCACGAGGCCGGCTATCTGGAGCACTGCCGTCGTTACGCGCTGGCTGCCTGACGGCTTTGCGAGGCGCGATCGGTTTCAGCCGCGCGCGCAGTCCAGGTCCAGCGCCATGTCCCAGCGGTCCAGCCCCGGGCCATAGCCGTCCACCACCACGCGTTCGACGCCGAAGCCGAAGCGCGCGTAGAACGCCCGGGTGTGCTGGCTGGTGTCCAGTTCGATCCGCGTCACGCCAGCGCTGCGTCGGCAGGCGTCGAGCCGCGCCTCGGTCAAGGCGCGGCCCAGGCCCTGGCGGTGCAGGCGGCGGTCGACCATGCCCCAGCCGAAGCTGGCGACGCGGCCGTCGACGCTCAGCGCGTGGCCGCCGCAGGCCACGACCGCGCCTGCGCGAACGATGACCAGGTAGTGCCAGGCGCCGGCGTCGTGCTCCAAGAAGCGTTCGAAGTCGGTGCGTTCAGTGCGAGCGAAGAACTGCGGGACGTTGCTGTCGAACAGCGCCAGGCAGGCGGCGTAGTCCTGGGTGACGTAGGGGCGGATCGTGTTCACCCGGGCAGTGTGCCGCAGGCGACTAGGCATGTCGTGGCTGCGCCGCGTGCGGGAGGCCGCATCGGCCATTTCCGACGCGAGCGTCGGAAAATTTCGCCGGGCCTGTCCGGGATCCGCAGCGGGGTGGTGTCCGGAAGCGGGAAGGGGGAGGGTCAGATAATTCTGACGTGAGATCAGGATTGTCCTGATAACGCTTTTATGGCCGCACCAGCATACTGGCCTCGGCCTGACGCAGGGACCGTCGCGCGCCTTCCGAGGAAAGCGCAGGCAGGTCACTCGACCCTGCGTGCCGAGCCTTGAGTAAGCTCGGCAGGGTTTTGATGACGCCATCATGACGTTTCGCGAGGTGCGAATGAGCACCCCGTGAAGCGTCGTCGTTTGTCTACGAATTCGTCTTGCCCTGAATAATTCACGCAGATAGTCTGGATGGTGCGGTATCCGCTGCGTTGGGGTTATACGAGATGGCCATCAGGGTTTTTCTGGTCGATGATCACGCTCTTGTCCGGACGGGCATGAAGCTGATCCTGTCGAATCAAACGGATATCGAGATCGTCGGCGAGGCAGACAGCGGCGAAAATGCGCTCCCGCAGATCCGGCAGCTGAAGCCGGACATCGTCCTGTGCGATCTGCACATGCCAGGCGTCAGCGGGCTGGAAGTCACCGAGCGCATCGTCAAGGGCGACCACGGCACCAAGGTCATTATCGTGTCGGTGCTGGAAGACGGCCCTTTGCCCAAGCGCCTGCTGGAAGCCGGCGCCTCCGGCTATGTCGGCAAGGCCGGCGATGCGCAGGAGTTGCTGCGCGCGGTGCGCGACGTGGCGATGGGCAAGCGCTACCTCGGCGCCAACATCGCGCAGAACCTGGCGCTGGCCAATCTGGAAGGCGGCGGTTCGCCGTTCGACGCGCTGTCGCCGCGCGAACTGGAAGTGGCCCTGCTGCTGACCCGCGGCCTGCGCCAGGAAGACATCGCCAAGCGCCTGAGCCTCAGCGCCAAGACCGTCAACACGCACAAGGCTCGCCTGTTCGAGAAGGTCGGGATCCAGGACAACATCGCCCTGGCGCGCCTGGCCACGCAATACGGATTGCTGGATCCGGCGCACCCGCTGTAATCGCCGGGACTGGTCGGACTGCATGGGAGCCGCCTTCGGGCCGCTCTTGCGTTTTGCTTGCGCGAACGAGGGGACTTGTTCGTGGTGGATCGACTGCGACCAAGCGTTCGCCGGCTTCGCCGAGGTCCCGTGCCTTCGCGAGTGCCGCGGTCGGGATGGCTGGGTGCCGCCGCGGCATGACTTGGCGCAAGCGCGGTGGAGGAGGCGCAGGCGCTCTTCGCGCATGCGTCAGGCACTGCTGCAGCAAGCCTGCAACGACGTGGGCGTGCAGGTGTTGGGGCATCTTCAGGACAACTCCAGTCGCCGCCTTGCACGCATCACGTGCGCGACCATTTGCTCTCGTAGGAGCGGCTTCAGCCGCGACAGGCATGGCGGGTCATGCCTGTCGCGGCTGAAGCCGCTCCTACGGGATGGCGGCGCGAACGGGATGCGTTGAAGATTTCGCGCATGCAGGTGATCGTTTTGAACTGCTGCGTTGCGCGTCCTCCGCAGCGCCCATGAAAAAAGCGGCCCGAAGGCCGCTTTTTCCTGCTGCAACGGAACGCGCGTGGATCAGCCGCGATCCTTGTGCTCGTCGCCGTCCGCCTTGTCCGCGGCATGCGGCGCATGCGTTGCGGACTGCGCAGCCGCGGCGGCACGTTCCTTCTTGTCCGCTTCGTCTGCAGCCGCGACCTGCGCCTGCGTCGGCGCGGCCGGCGTGGCGACCGCGGCGCTGCTGTCGCTCGCCGGGGCAGATGCAGGCTCGGTCGGCGTTGCGGCCGCTGCCTCGCCACTCTGCGGGACCTGCGCCGGCGCCTCGGCGAAGGCGTCGAGCAGGGTGGTCTGCACCGGCGCGGCTTCCTCGGCAGGCGGTTCCGCGGAAACGGCGGGCGCGGCGGTCGGCGCTGCGCTCGGCGCGACGGGAGCCGTCGCCGGTGCAGTCACGCTCGCCGGATCCTCGACTGTCGCCGTGGCATCCGCGGCCTCCGGCTCCGCGACCGGCGCCTTGACGGCGGCGGCGGTCGGTTGCTCGACGGACGCGGTGACCGCTTGCGGCTGCTGCGGCGCGGCCGGCGCGACGGCGGGGGTTGCAGGCTCGGACGGCGCTGCCGCGCGCTCGGCGGCGACCGTCTCTTGCGCAACCGGCGTGGTCGCGGCGACCGGAGCCGGTGCCGCAGCCACCACGGTATCGGCGTGGGCCACGGCGGCAGTGCTGACGCCCTGCGCTGCAGCGGTCGGCGCAGGCGATGCGATCACGGCATCGGCAGCGGCCGGCTGCATCGGTGCGGTGGCCGGCGCAGGCACAGGGTCGGCGGTGATCGGCGCGGGGGCCTGGGCTGCGTCATCGGTCGGTGCTGGTGCACTGGCGGCGGCTGCACGCTCACGACGCGGCTCACGCTTTTCCTGCGGCTCGCGCTTTTCCTGCGCGGGCGACTGCGGCTTGGGCGCCGGCGCGTCGGAGGCAGCGTCGTCGTCGAAGTCGAACTCCGGCTGGCTGCGGCTCGGCGCCTGCGCGCTTTCGCCATCGCTGTCGCTGTCGCCAGCATCCAGGTCGGCATCGTCCAGCCCGCTGGCATCGCCGGCAGCGCCGGCTTCGCCATTGCCACGGCGGCGGCGGCGGCCACCGCGACGGCCACGACGGCGGCGGCCGCCGGCGTCGCCGGTGCCGTCCTCACCCTCGGCGCCTTCGCCAGCGGGCACGGCCTGTGCGGTTTCCGCGGCGCTTTCGCGCGCATCGATACTGTCTGCTGCGGCGGCCGGTGCCGGTTGCACCGGTGCCGGGGTGGCGGCCTCGACGGCCGCTGCCGGCTCCTGGGTCGCGGCGATCGCGCCACCGGCGACCGCCGCGGCGGCCAGGGTGGTGGCGTCCTGCGCCGGCGTCACCGGAGCGGCCGCGACCGGCGCGGCCTGCTGCTTGGCGACGGCCTCGTCGCCGCGCGGCTGACGCTGCGGCTTGTCGCCCTGCACGGCGGCCTGCGCCGGCTCCTGCTGCGGCTTCGGTTGGCGCGGCGGGTTCTGCGGCTGCTGCTGCTTCTGCGGCTTCGGCGTTTGCGGCTGCTGCTGCGGCTTGGCTTGCTGCGCGGCCTGCTCGTTGCGCGGCGCCTTGGGCTGCTGGTTCTGCTGCCCGGCGGGCGCGGCGCCACCGTTGCCATTGCCGGCGCGGCGCTCGTCGCGGCGCGCGTTGCCGCCACCGTTGTTGCCGTTGCCGCGTGCGGCATTGCCGCCCTGGCCGCCGTTGCGGTTGCCGTCGCGGCGGGCATTACGGTCATTGCGATCGCCACGGTCGTTGCGGTTGCGGTTGCCGTCCTGCGGTCGCTGGCGCTGGGCCGGCTCGGCCGCGGCCGGGGCGGGGGCCGGACTGTCGCCGGCGCCGAAGATGCGCTTCAGCCAGCCGACCACGCCGGTGGCCGGCGGCGCGACCGGGGCCGGCGCAGCCACCGGCGTCGGCGCCGGGGCGGCCACCGGTTCCTCAACCACTTCACGTACCGGGGCCGGCTGCGAGTGCTTCACATTGGTCACCGCAGGTGCCGGGATGTTCAGCTGCGCCTTGGTCAGCGCGTGCACCGGCAACTTGCGCGGGGTGCCGCGCTGGTAGCTCGGCTTGGTGCTTTCCTCGCCCAGTTCGTTCTCGCGCAGGCGGGTCACTTCGTAGTGCGGGGTGTGCAACTGCTCGTCGGCGACGATCACGATCGGCGCGTCGTGGCGCTTCTCGATCTCGCTGAGCGCGCGGCGCTTCTCGTTGAGCAGGTAGTTGGCGATCTCCACCGGGGCCTGCACCAGCACCTGCCCGGTGTTTTCCTTCATCGCGTGTTCTTCGGCGACGCGGATGATCGACAGCGACAGCGACTCGACGCTGCGCATGCGGCCGTGGCCGTCGCAGCGCGGGCAGACGATCTGGCTGGACTCGCCCAGCGACGGACGCAGGCGCTGGCGGCTCATCTCCAGCAGGCCGAAGCGCGAGATACGGCCGATCTGCACCCGCGCGCGGTCGTACTTGAGCGCGTTCTGCAGGCGGTTCTCGACCTCGCGCTGGTGCTTGTTGGAGGCCATGTCGATGAAGTCGATCACCACCAGGCCGCCGAGGTCGCGCAGGCGCAGCTGGCGCGCGACCTCTTCGGCCGCCTCCAGGTTGGTCTGGAACGCGGTGTCCTCGATGTCGCTGCCCTTGGTGGCGCGCGAGGAGTTGACGTCCACCGCGGTCAGCGCCTCGGTCTGGTCGACCACGATCGAACCGCCGGAGGGCAGGCGCACGCTGCGCTCGTAGGCGGCCTCGATCTGCGACTCGATCTGGAAGCGGTTGAACAGCGGGATGTCGTCGGTGTAGTGCTTGAGCTTGCGCAGGCTCTGCGGCATCACCTGCTGCATGAACTCCTTGGCGTCGCCGTACATCTCCTCGGTGTCGACCAGGATCTCGCCGATGTCGGCGCGCAGGTAGTCGCGCAGGGCGCGGATGATCAGCCGCGATTCCTGGTAGATCAGGAACGGCGCCGGCTTGGCCAGGGCGGCCTCGGCGATCGACTTCCACACCTGCAGCAGGTAGTCCAGGTCCCACTGCAGTTCTTCGGCATCGCGGCCGACGCCGGCGGTGCGGATGATCACGCCCATGTCGTCGGGGATGTTCAGCTTGTCCAGCGCTTCCTTCAGCGCGGCGCGGTCCTCGCCCTCGATGCGGCGCGAGACGCCGCCGGCGCTGGGCGAGTTCGGCATCAGCACCATGTAGCGGCCGGCCAGGGAGATGAACGTGGTCAGGGCCGCGCCCTTGTTGCCGCGCTCCTCCTTGTCCACCTGCACCACGACTTCCTGGCCCTCGCGCAGCAGTTCGCGGATCGTCGCCTTGTTATGGTCGACGCCGGCCTGGAAGTAATCGCGGGAGATTTCCTTCAGCGGCAGGAAGCCGTGGCGCTCGCCGCCGTATTCGACGAAGGCCGCTTCCAGCGAGGGTTCGAGCCGGGTGATGCGGCCCTTGTAGATGTTGGACTTCTTCTGTTCCTTGGACGGCTGCTCGATGTCGATGTCGTACAGGGTCTGGCCGTCCACGATGGCCACACGCAGTTCTTCCGCCTGCGTGGCGTTGATCAGCATTCGCTTCATTGTTGCGTTCCTCGCGCTGCTACCGCGCGGAACGCCATGGGGTTTCGCTTCTGGTCACGCTTCGTCGCCCATCGCGCAGGCGCGGGGTGGGCGTCTTGGGTTTCCAGCGCTACGACACCACGGCGAACCGCGGGAGCGCTTTTTGCTTTTAGGTGGTTCAGGACCGGCGGCGACTCCACCAGCCAGGCTGGGCGCCGCACGGGGCATGTTCAGCGCGGACGCTTGCGGCATCCGGCGATGGCCGGGTAGGCCGGTGAGCCGCTAACATGGCCGCCCCGGGGGCGGTGGTCGCGCACTGTGCCGGAATCGTCGTAAGCCGGGCTTCTGGCCCTCAACTAACTTCCAACGAAATCAAACCCTTATCTCGCCCCCCGAGTGTAACAGAATAAACTGCCTGATGACTTCCCCCCCGATCCCTCCGAAGCCGCGCGATGTCGCGACCAGCGCGGTGCGCATTCTCAAGGTCCCGGAAGACAGGGCCGGACAGCGCGTAGACAATTTCCTGCTCGGCCAGCTCAAGGGCGCGCCGCGCAGCCTGATCTACAAGCTGATGCGCAGCGGCCAGGTGCGGGTCAACGGCGGCCGCACCAAGGCCGAGCGCAAGCTCGAGGCCGGCGACGAGGTGCGCATCCCGCCGGTGCGGCTGACCGAGGAGGGCGAGAAGAGCGCGCCGCCGGATGCGTTCATGGCCCGGCTCGAGGCGGCGATCGTCTACGAGGACGCGCGGCTGCTGGCGCTGAACAAGCCATCCGGCGTCGCCAGCCACGGCGGCAGCGGGATCAGTTTCGGCGCCATCGAGACGCTGCGTGCGCTACGTCCCAATCAGTCGCTGGAGCTGGTGCACCGGCTCGACCGCGACACCTCCGGACTGCTGATCGTGGCCAAGAAGCGCTCGGCGCTGACCGAACTGCAGGCGCTGATGCGCGAGGACGACCGGGTCCAGGGCCGCGGCATCAACAAGCGCTACCTGACCCTGCTGGTCGGGCGCATGCCCGACGGCACCATGAGCGTGGACGCGCCGCTGCACATCGGCCTGCGCCAGGGCGGCGAGCGCCACGTGCAGGTGAACGCGGCCGGCAAGCCGTCGCTGAGCCATTTCCGGGTGCTGGAGCGGCGCGGCGGGCATTCCTATTGCGAGGTGCGGATCGAGACCGGCCGCACCCATCAGATTCGTGTGCATGCCCAGCATCTCGGGCATCCGGTCGCCGGCGACGACAAGTACGGCGATCTGGCGGTCAACAAGCGCCTGCGCGAGCAGATCGGGCTCAAGCGCCTGTTCCTGCATGCCGCCTCGCTGGAGTTCAGCCTGGACGACGGCAAGACACCTTATCTATTGAACGCACCGCTGGCCGACGAACTGGCCGAGGCGCTGAACCGCCTCGGCTGAACCAGGCTTACGGGAGCGGCCTGCCGCCGCCCCCGCGTTGCCTCAGCTTTCGTGATGGTCGTGATCGTGGTGCCCATCGTGGTGGGCGGGCGCCGGTCGTTGCGCCGGATGCGACTCGGCCGGCCGCGGCTCGGGCATGCGCGGCGATGGGGAGAACCGGGCCACGCGCTGTTCCTGGTGTTGTTCCTGACGCTGCTCCTGGCGCGGTTCCGGCATCGGCGCGCGCATCGTCTCGCGCGGCATCTCCTGCGCGCGCGCCTCACGCTGGGGCGCCGGCGCATGCCAGGCCTGGGCGCGCGGCGCGTCGGCCGGCATCGCCTCTCGCGGTGGCTGCGCACGCGCCATCTCGCGGGCCAGGTTGTCGCGGGCGAAGCCGGTGGGCTGCATGCCGGGGTCGCCGCGCCGCTGCGGTTCGGCGAAGCGCGGCGTGGGCAGACCGCCATGATTGGCGACCGCCTCGCGCGCCGCCGGCGTGGGCGTCAGCGCCTGCGGCACCGGCCGGCCATGGAACTGCGGGACTGGCATCGACGGCGCCATGCGTGGCGCATTCGGCTGCGCCATCGCCACGCTGCGTTGCGGTGCCGCGGCACGCTGGGCGAAACCGGGCAGCAGCCGCTGGTCACGCGCGGCGGCCATGGCCGCTGGCGTACCCGGCGCCGGCAGGCGCTGCGCCGGCGGCGGCATCGCCGCCACCGGGCGGCCGGCCTGCAGCATCTGGCTGGTGAAGTGCGGCATGGTCTGCGGCATCGCTGGTGGCTGCGCGCGCGCCGGCCCGAACGCCGCTGCCGGCGCACGCGCCGCCATCGCCGCAGCGGCCATCGCAGCCCCCGCCGGTGCACGCGCGCCAGCGAAGGCCTGCTGCCCACCCGGACCGCCCATCGGCGCGGCCGGCGGCGGCGCACCGCGGTAGTCGTTGTGCACGTAGCTGCGGTTGTCGTAGTGGTTGTTGATGATGGTGGTGCGCGGCGCGTACACGCTGTTGCGGTAGACCACGTAGTTCGGTGCCGACGGCGGCGCGTTCCAGTTCACTCCCCAGTTGTTCCAGCCCCAGCTGTGCCACGGCGGCGCCGGTTCCAGCCAGCCGAACACGCTGTGGTGGTGATGTTCGAGCGCATCGCCGACCAGCACGCCGACGCCGAACGAAATGATGCCGGCGGTGACCAGGTCGCCGGTGTCGTAGTAGGGGCGCGGCGGGCGGTAACGGTACTCGCGATAGACGTTGACCGGTGCGCCGTAGACCACATCGGGATCGTAGCGGGGCACGTAGACCACGTCCGGCTGCGCCGGTTCGATGACGATGGTGCGGGTCGGCGGCGGCACCGCGTCGGCATAGGCCGGGGCCGGCTCCACCACGGTGCGTTGCACCACCTGCACGCGCTGCTGCGGGGTGCTGCGCAGGTGGCCCTGCGCCTGCGCGCGTTGGCGCATCACCTGCACCGCGTCCAGCACCTGGTTGGGATCGTGGGCGTAGGCGTCGCCCAGCGCGCGGGTCCAGTCGCCGTTGCCGGCCAACTGGTCGACCACGTCGGGAAAGGCGGTCAGCGCTTTGACGCTGGGATCCCAAGGCTGCGCCGCGGCCGCCTGCAGGCGGTCCGTGGCGGACAGGGTGCGGTTGTTGCGCAGCCAGTCCTGCGCCGACACCACCTGGTCCGGATACACCGAGGCGGCCAGGGTCTGCGCCAGCAGCTTGTCCGGGAACAGCGCGATCGGCGCGACCAGTTGATACAGCTGGTCGGCGGTGGGCGGGACGTAGGGGGCAGGTGCGGGCGCTGCGGCGGGGGCTGGCGCATCGGCCTGAGCCGCGGGGGCGGGCGCATCCTGTCGTTGACAGGCGCCCAGTGCCACCACGCTCAGGGCGGTGAACAGGGCCAGCCTGGCCGGAGGAAAGGGGCGGAGATCCATGCGACACCTCATCGAGCGGGGCGAAGGTGGCCGCAGCATGCGCCGCCTTGGGTGTCTGCGACCTTTCTGCGCAGCGCTGTCGCGCAGGCCAGCGAGCGCGCGTTCAGCCGGCGCCAGCCGCTGCCATCAGGCCGGCGCGGACAGGCGGAACAGCACCAGGCTGAGCGCCAGCGTGGCCATGCCTGCGACCAGGCCGTACACCGTCTCGTGCCCCTGCGCGTAGCGCTTGGCCGCCGGCAGCAATTCGTCCAGGGCCAGGAACACCATCACCCCGGCGATCAGCCCGAACACCGCGCCGAACACCGCCTCGGACAGGACGCGCGCCAGCGCGACGTAGCCGATCAGCGCGCCGATCGGCTCGGCCAGGCCGGACAGCAGGCTGGCGGCGAACGCATAGGACTTGCGCCCGGTGGCGTAGTGCACCGGCACCGCGATGGCGATGCCTTCGGGGATGTTGTGCACGGCGATGGCGAAGGCCAGCGGCATGCCCACCGCCGGGCTTTCCAGCGTGGCGAAGAAGGTGGCCAGGCCCTCGGGGAAGTTGTGCGCGGTGATCGCCACCGCGGTGAGCAGGCCGACGCGCTTGACGTAGGCGCGGTTGTCGTCGCGGAACAGCGGATCGCGGCTGTTGAGGCTTTCGTGCGGATTGGGCACCAGCCGGTCGATCGCCACGATCAGCACCATGCCGGCCAGGAACGCCAGGGTGGCGTAGGCCTGGCCCAGGCGCGGATCGAAGGCGGCGCTGAAGGCGGCGATCGACTTGCCCAGGATCTCGGTCAGCGACACGTACACCATCGCGCCGGCGGAAAACGCCAGGCCGAAGGCGAGCAGGCGCGGATTGGGCCCTCTGCTGAACAGCACCAGCACGCTGCCCAGGCCGGTGGCCAGGCCGGCGCCAAGGGTCACGGCGAGCGCGACCAGGACGTTGTGCAGTGGGATGTCCAGCATACGCCGGCGGCTCCGAAGAAGAGGCGTCGATCAAACCCGGCGCGCTGCGGGTGTCGCGTGAAGGCGCGCGCTGCGCGCCTCGTGGCTCAGCCGGCCTTGTGCGCCTGCGCGTCCAGCGCGAAGCAACGGTCCGGGCGCGGCTGCGGCGGATTGAAGTTGACCGGCACCTGGATGGTCCACGGTACTGCCTGGCCGTTGCGGGTGGCCGGCTTGAACGTCCAGCCGCGCACGGCCTCCTGTGCCGAGGCGTCCAGCTTGGCCTGGCCGCTGCCGGTGACCACGTCCACCTCGGTCGGCTTGCCCTGCACGCCGACCACCACCTTCAGCACCACGGTGCCGCCGAGCCCGGCGCAGGCCACGTCGATCGGGTAGTCCGGTGGCGGCGTCTTCACCGCGGCGACCTCGGTCGGCGGCTGGGCCACGGTGTGTGTCTGGGATTGCTGGGATTGGCCGCAGGCGCTGAGCAGCACAGCGCTCAGGCAGGCCAGGGGGAGCAGGCGGCGGGCGGTAGCGGTCATCGGGATCATTCCGGAAGGGCGGACGCCTTGGCGGCGCAGATGAAGTCGTTCTCGCTGAGGCCGCCCACGTCGTGGGTGGAATAGCGCACCACCACGCGGTCGTAGTGCACGCCCAGGTCGGGGTGGTGGTCCTCGCGGTGCGCGATCCAGGCCAGGGCGTTGACGAAGGCCAGGGTGCGGTAATAGTCGGGGAAGCGGAAGGTGCGGCTGATCGCAGTGCCGTTCTCCACCACTTCCCAGCCGGGCACCTGCGGCAGCAGTTCAGCGACGCGCGCCTGGGTCAGTTTGTACTCGCTGCCCTTGCAGGGCGAGCAATGGGCCTGGGCGAGGGGGATCAGGTCGTTCATGGAGGGTCTCTGCGGTGGAACGGACAGGGCCGATCAACATACCGCCCGCGATGAGCGCAGGGCGTGGAAGGGTCTAGAATACCCGCATGATCCAGATCTCAGACAACGCACAGGCCCATTTCCGCAAGTTGCTCGAACGCGAGGCCGTGCCCGGCATGGGCGTGCGCCTGAGCGCGGTCGATGCCGGCACCCCGCGCGCCGATGCGCGGCTGGAGTTCGCCGAGCCGGCGGACCTGGCCGGCGACGAATGGGCGATCGACTGCGCCGGCTTCACCCTGTACGTGGCGGCCGACAGCGTCGCCTGGCTTGACGGCGCCGAAATCGACTACGTCACCCAGGGCACCGGCCAGCAGCTCACCATCAAGGCGCCGAAGATCAAGGGCGAAGCCCCGGGCGAGGCGGCCTCGCTGGTGGAGCGGGTGCGCTGGGTGGTGGAGAACGAGGTCAATCCGCAGCTGGCCCAGCACGGCGGCCGCGTGGCGGTGCAGGAAGTGTCCGCCGATGGCGTGGTGCTGCTGCGCTTCGGCGGCGGCTGCCACGGCTGCGGCATGGCCGACGTGACCCTGAAGCAGGGCATCGAGAAGACGCTGATGGGCCGCGTGCCCGGGGTGACCGCGGTACGCGACGCCACCGACCACGACAGCGGCAGCGCTCCCTACATTCCGCGCGATTCGGCCGCCTGACGTCCCGCTGCCGGTGACGCGCGCCACCGACATCCTTGATGTGTTGTTGGCGCGCACGCCGCGCAAGCTGCTGCGCGATCGCCGCACCGGCCTGCCATACGCGTGGGCGCACTGGATCGCGGCGCAACCGGCGGTGCCGCGGCCGTTCGCGGCCCCCGAGCTGATCGCGGCGATGCCGCCGGTGCAGCCCCCAGCGACCACGCGCCTGCCGGCTTTGCCACTGTGGCAGGCGTTCCGCCGCCTGTGGTGGCAGCACTGGGACCCGGCGCCGTACGACCAGCGCTGGTGGCGGCGCATCGCCGTGTTGCTCAGCCTGCTGCTGCATCTGCTGTTCGCGGTGTTCCTGCTGTGGGTGGCGTTCGTGCGCTGGCTGCCGCCGCGCGCCGATGCGGACGCCGCCGGCCGCGTGCAGGTGGAGTTCGTCGGCCGCGGCACGCCCGCCGAGAGCGGCGGCGGGGCGCCGGCCGAGGCGGCCGCATCCACGGAGGCGACGTCGCCGACCCCGCCGCGCGCGCAGCGCGCCGCGTCCGCGCGGCCGCGCCCGACGCCGCCAGCCGCGGCAGCGCCTGCGCCGGCAGCGGCCGCAGCGCCGGTGCCCGCGCCGGCCACGGCCAGTGCGCCACCACCGCCGCCAGCGGAACAGCCGCTCCAGGTGACCGAAACGCCCACGCCCACCCGCGATTTCGTGCTGCCGCCGCCGCCGAGCGTGCGTGTACCGGTGCCGACGCCGCGCGCGGTGGTGCCGCCCGACGTGCAGGTGCCGGTGCGCGAGGTCGAGGTGGTCACCGACGTGCCGACCGTGGCGCAGCTGCGGCCGCGCGACATCGCGGTGCCGCGCCCGGCCACGCCGCAGGTGCAGGTGCGCGAACGCGAGGTGCCGGCCCCGTTGCCGCAGGTGCAGGTTCCGGCGCCACAGCTGCGCACGCCGGTGCCGACACCGGTGCTGCGCAGTGCCGAGGTGCCGCAGGTGCGTCAGATCGAAGTGCCGACGCCGAGTACCGCCACCGCGAGCGCACCCACGCCGGCACCGCCGGCTGCCCCGGCCGCCAGCCCGGACACCACGCCGGCGAGCGCGCCGACCCCGCAGTCGGCGCCGGCCGCCGCTGCCGGCGCTGCGGCCAGTGCGACTGCCAAGCCGACCGCCTCTGCGGCCGGCACCGCGCCGCCCGGCAGCCAGGCCGCAGCCCCCGGCAGCGGTCCTGCGCCGGTCGCCCGCGATGGCGGCTGGGCCACGCCGCAGCGCGGCGACGACTGGGGTGCGGCCGCCCGCAATCGCCCAGGCGATGCCGGTGCGGGCGCCAGCAAGGGCGGCGGCCTGTTCAATGCCGACGGCAGCGTGCGCCTGGCCGATGGCCGCGGCAACGACCAGGCGCCGGCGCGCAGCGCGCCCGGCTCGGAGACCGACACCTGGACGCGCGAGCGCATCGAAAAGGCCGGCGAGTGGCTCAAGCGTCCGCCGTACGACTACACGCCGACTTCGTTCGACAAGTACTGGCTGCCGAACGCGACGCTGCTGGAAGAATGGGTGCGGCGCGGCATCAAGTCGGTGAAGATCCCGATTCCCGGCACCACCAGCAGCATTTCCTGCGTGATCTCGATCCTGCAGGTGG
Organism: Xanthomonas sp. NCPPB 3174; assembly: GCF_056725205.1. Taxonomy (NCBI): domain Bacteria; kingdom Pseudomonadati; phylum Pseudomonadota; class Gammaproteobacteria; order Lysobacterales; family Lysobacteraceae; genus Xanthomonas; species Xanthomonas sp. NCPPB 3174. The sequence continues at coordinate 2,263,031 of NZ_CM161517.1, forward strand.
GCGGCGGCTGCAGCATCACCGATCCCAATCTCAACGAGCAGCCGGCCGGCGCACGGCCGCCGCCGAACGTCCCGTTCAAGCGCGAGTTGCAGGAAGACAACGGCAGTCGTTGAGTGGCGGGGTGCGGGCTCGGCGTCACAAGAGGGCGCCGCACATCACCAGCTTTCAGCGCACGCGAAGCGACGCGGCTGCACTGAGTGGGCGACTTCAGCGGCACGGCTTTCCATGAGAGGGCTCATCGCCGCGGAAAGACAACTCCAAACGATCCGTCGCGCACGGCGTGCTGTCTCGTAGGAGCGGCTTCAGCCGCGACGGGCGTTCCCGGTGAAGCCCGGTCGCGGCTGAAGCCGCTCCTGCGCGTGGCCCTCGCGTTGGATGGCGCCGGAGCGACAGATTGAGCGTGATGCGAACGCACATCCGGAGCGCACCGCGTGCGGCCGCGCCGCCGCTGCTCAGCGCACCATGGTACAGGCGACCACGCACGTCATGCGGTGTGCGTGGCTGCCTGCGCGTGCTGCGCTCAGTTCACGCCGTGCAAATCGCGCAACTGGCTGCTGCGCGAGCCGAAGTAGGCGGCCAGGTCGGCGATGTCCTGGTCGCTCAACTGCGCCGCCTGCGGGCTCATCAGCGGATGCGTGCGGGTGCCGCCGCGGTAGGCCTGCAGCGCGTGCGCGAGGTAGTCGCCGTATTGGCCGCCGAGCTTGGGATAGGTCGGGTCGATCGGCGCGTTGCCGTCGGCGCCGTGGCAGTCGATGCAGCTCTGCCCGGTGGCCTTGCCCTTGGCGTGGGCCAGTTTGTCGCCGGCCTCGATGCGCCCGCCGGGCAGGCCGGCGGAGGAGCCGGAGCCGTGCTCGCCGCTGGCATGGCCGGGGTCGCCGGCGGAGGTGCTGGTGGATTCCACCTGCGATTGCGAACAGGCCCCCAGGCACAGGGCGGCAAGCAGGACGAGGGCGGGACGCAAGGCGTGCGCGGCGTTCGGCATGGGAGGCCTACTTGAGGGTGGACAGGAAAGCGGCGATGTCGGCGATCTCCTGGTCGGAGAAGCTTTCCGCCTGGGCCTGCATGGTCGGATGCTTGCGCTTGCCGAGCCGGTATTCGGTCAGCGCCTGGGTCAGGTACTGCGCCGACTGCCCGCCGATCTTGGGGATGCGGTAGCTGGGGTAGGCGTTCTTGTAGCCGGTGACGCCGTGGCAGCCCTGGCAGGTGTAGGTGAGCACCCGGCCGTTGGCGGCATTGCCCTGCACAGGGGCGGGCGCCGCGGCTGCGGCGGCGGCGGGAGCGGCGGGCGCCGGCGCGGTCTGCGCCATGGCCGGGGCGGCCCCAACAGAAACGAGTACGGCCAGAGCAAAACAAGCGGCTAGCGGCTGCGTGCGCATGGTTTCGTGGTCCGGAGGACGGATTGGGGTTCCGGCGTGGGGGAACACGGAACGGCCCGAGTATAGCCTCACCTTTCGCGGCTCCGAAACTGGCGGCCGTGGGCGACCCGTGACCTTTGGGGCATACGGCACGACGTTGTTTGGTGATCTACTTATCTACAACACCATTCACGCCATCCACCAAGGACACGACGATGACGCGACCGTTCGAGCGCCGCACTGCCACCTGCGCTGCCGTGCTGCTGGTCACCACCACGCTGCTGCTCGGCGGCTGCAAACCGGCCGCCGAGGCCAAGGCCAAGGCCGCCGACAGCGAAAAGGCGCCGGAGGCGGTGCCGGTGGAGGTGGCGGCGGCCAGCCGCCGTGCGGTGGCGGCCAGCTACAGCGGCACCGCGGCGCTGGAAGCGCGCGCCGAGTCGCAGGTGGTCGCCAAGACCTCCGGCGTGGCCCTGGCGGTGTTGGCCGAAGAAGGCCAGCAGGTGCGCGCCGGGCAGCCGCTGGTGCGGCTGGACCCGGACCGCGCGCGGCTGGCGCTGGCGCAGAGCGAGGCGCAACTGCGCAAGCTGGAGAACAACTACCGCCGCTCGCAGCAACTGGTGGGCCAGCAACTCGTCAGTGCCGCCGATGTCGACCAGATCAAGTACGACCTGGCCAACGTGCGCGCGCAACACCAGTTGGCCGCGCTGGAGCTGTCCTATGCCACGGTGGTGGCGCCGATTTCCGGGGTGATCGCCTCGCGTTCGATCAAGACTGGCAACTTCGTGCAGATCAACACGCCGATCTTCCGCATCGTCGACGATTCGCGCCTGGAGGCCACGCTCAACGTGCCCGAGCGCGAACTGGCCACGCTCAAGACCGGGCAGCCGGTGACCCTGCTGGCCGATGCGCTGCCAGGCAAGCAGTTCCGCGGCCGGGTCGACCGCATCGCGCCGGTGGTGGATGCCGGCAGCGGCACCTTCCGCGTGGTCTGCGCCTTCGACGAGGGCGCCGAAGCGCTGCAGCCGGGCATGTTCGGCCGCATCCGCATCGACTACGACCAGCGCACCGATGCGCTGGTGGTGCCGCGGCTGGCGCTGCTCGACGATGGCGAGCCGGCGGTGTTCCGCGTGGTCGCCGGCAAGGTCGCGCGGGTGCCGGTGACGCTGGGCTATGCCGAAGGGCCGTGGGTGGAGATTCGCCAGGGCCTGCAGCCCGGCGACCAGGTGGTCACCGCCGGCAAGGTCGCGCTGCGCGACGGCAGCCGCGTGCAGGTGATCGCGCCGCAGCGCGCGGTCGCCGACGCCGCGCCAGCCACTGCCACCGGAGCGCGCTGATGCACGGCGCCGGCCCCGACCCGCACGCACCGCCTGCGCCCGCCGCTGCGCACGGCGGCGGTCTGGTCGAATTCGCCACCCGCCGACGCGTGACGATCGCGATGATCACGCTGACCATGCTGCTGTTCGGCGCGATCGCGCTGCACGGGCTCAAGGTCAACCTGCTGCCGGACCTGAGCTATCCGACGCTGACCGTGCGCACCGAGTACGCCGGCGCCGCGCCCTCGGAGATCGAGACGCTGGTGACCGAGCCGGTGGAGGAAGCGGTCGGCGTGGTCAAGAACCTGCGCAAGCTCAAGTCGGTCTCGCGCACGGGGCAGAGCGACGTGGTGCTGGAGTTCGCCTGGGGCACCAACATGGACCAGGCCAGCCTGGAGGTGCGCGACAAGATGGAGGCGCTGTCGCTGCCGCTGGAGGCCAAGGCGCCGGTGCTGCTGCGCTTCAATCCCTCCACCCAGCCGATCATGCGCCTGGTGCTGTCGAGCAAGACCGCCGCGCACACCGACGCCGAGGCGGTGCGCGCGCTGACCCAGTTGCGTCGCTACGCCGACGAGGACCTGAAGAAAAAGCTGGAGCCGGTGGCGGGCGTGGCCGCGGTCAAGGTCGGCGGCGGCCTGGAGGACGAGATCCAGGTGGATATCGACCAGCAGCGGCTGGCGCAGCTCAACATGCCGATCGACACGGTGATCGCGCGGCTCAAGGATGAGAACGTCAATCTCTCCGGCGGCCGCCTGGAGCAGGGCACGCAGCGCTATCTGGTGCGCACGGTCAACCAGTTCGCCGACCTGGACGAGATCCGCAACCTGTTGCTGACCACCCAGGGCGCCGGCGGCAACGCGGCCGACGCGGCCCTGCAGCAGATGTACGCGATCGCCGCCTCCACCGGCTCGGAAGCGGCGCTGGCCGCGGCGTCGGCGGCGCAGAGCGCGACCTCCAGCACGACCACCACCGTCGCCGGCGGCATGCCGATCCGGCTCAAGGACGTGGCGCAGGTGCGGCAGGGCTACAAGGAGCGCGAGGCGATCATCCGCCTGGGCGGCAAGGAGGCGGTGGAACTGGCCATCTACAAGGAGGGCGACGCCAACACCGTGGCCACCGCGGCGGCGCTGCGCAAGCGCCTGGAACAACTGCAGGCGCAGATTCCCGCCGACGCCGAACTGACCACGCTGGAGGACCAGTCGCGCTTCATCGAACACGCCATCGGCGACGTCAAGAAGGACGCGGTGATCGGCGGCCTGCTGGCGATCCTGATCATCTTCCTGTTCCTGCGCGATGGGTGGAGCACGTTCGTGATCGGGCTGTCGCTGCCGGTGTCGATCGTGACCACGTTCTTCTTCATGGATCGGCTCGGCCTGAGCCTCAACGTGATGTCGCTGGGCGGCCTGGCGCTGGCCACCGGCCTGGTGGTGGACGATTCGATCGTGGTGCTGGAAAGCATCGCCAAGGCGCGCGAGCGCGGCCTGAGCGTGCTCGATGCGGCGATCGTCGGCACCCGCGAGGTGGGCATGGCGGTGGTCGCCTCGACCCTGACCACGATCGCGGTGTTCCTGCCGCTGGTGTTCGTGGAGGGCGTGGCCGGGCAACTGTTCCGCGACCAGGCGCTGACCGTGGCGATCGCCATCGCGATCTCGCTGGTGGTGTCGATGACCCTGATCCCGATGCTCAGCTCGCTGAAGGGTCGTGCGCCGCTGGCGTTCCCGGTCGAATCGGCGCCGCCGCACTGGCAGCCGCGGCGCGGCTGGCTGAAGCCGCTGGCCTGGAGCCGGCGCGGCGCAGGTGCAGCGGTGCGCGGCGTGTTCTTCGGCGTGGCCTGGCTGTGCGTGCGGCTGTGGCGCGGTGCGGTGGCGGTGGTCGCGCCGGTGATGCGCAAGGCCAGCGCCCTGGCGATGGCGCCGTACGCGCTGGCCGAACGTAGCTACCTGCGGCTGCTGCCCGGCGCGCTGGCGCGTCCGGGCTGGGTGCTGGGACTGGCGGCGCTGGCCTTTGCCGCGACCCTGGCGGTGGCGCCGCTGCTGGGCGCCGACCTGATCCCGCAGCTGGCGCAGGACCGCTTCGAGATGACGGTGAAGCTGCCGGCCGGCACGCCGCTGCGGCAGACCGATGCGCTGGTGCGCGAACTGCAGGAGGTCCACGGCAAGGACGCTGGCGTGCAGGCGCTGTACGGGGTCAGCGGCAGCGGCACCCGACTCGACGCCAATCCCACCGAGAGCGGCGAGAACATCGGCAAGCTGACCATCGCCATGGCCGGCGGCGGCAGCGCGCAGTTCGAGGCGCAGCAGAGCGAGCGCATGCGCGCGACGATGCGCAACCATCCTGGCGTGCAGGTCGGTTTCAGCCGGCCGGAGCTGTTCAGTTTCTCCACGCCGCTGGAGATCGAACTGCGCGGCCAGGACCTGCAGACCATCCAGCACGCCGGGCAGAAGCTGGCGGCGTTGCTGCGCGGCAACGGCCACTTCGCCGACGTCAAATCCACGGTGGAGGAGGGCTTCCCGGAGATCCAGATCCGCTTCGACCAGGAACGTGCCGGCGCGCTGGGGCTGACCACCCGGCAGATCGCCGACGTGGTGGTGAAGAAGGTGCGCGGCGACGTCGCCACCCGTTACAGCTTCCGCGACCGCAAGATCGACGTGCTGGTGCGCGCGCAGCAGAGCGACCGCGCCAGCGTCGACAGCATCCGCCGGCTGATCGTCAACCCGGGCAGCAGCCGGCCGGTGACCCTGGACGCGGTCGCCGACGTGGTCGCCACCACCGGTCCCAGCGAGATCCACCGCGCCGACCAGATCCGCGTGGCGATCGTCTCGGCCAACCTGCGCGACATCGACCTGGGCACGGCGGTGCGCGAGGTGGGCGAGATGGTGGCGCGCGATCCGCTCGGCGCCGGCGTCGGCATGCACATCGGCGGGCAGGGCGAGGAACTGGCGCAGTCGGCGCGCTCGCTGCTGTTCGCGTTCGGCCTGGCGGTGTTCCTGGTGTACCTGGTGATGGCCTCGCAGTTCGAGTCGCTGCTGCACCCGTTCGTCATCCTGTTCACCATCCCGCTGGCGCTGGTCGGCGCGGTGCTGGCGCTGCTGCTGACCGGCAAGCCGGTGTCGGTGGTGGTGTTCATCGGCCTGATCCTGCTGGTGGGCCTGGTGACCAAGAACGCGATCATCCTGATCGACAAGGTCAACCAGTTGCGCGAGGAGGGCGTGGCCAAGCGCGCCGCGCTGATCGAAGGCGCGCGCTCGCGGCTGCGGCCGATCGTGATGACCACGCTGTGCACGCTGTTCGGCTTCCTGCCGCTGGCGATCGCCAGCGGCGAGGGCGCCGAGGTGCGTGCGCCGATGGCGATCACGGTGATCGGCGGGCTGCTGGTGTCCACGTTGCTGACCCTGCTGGTGATCCCAGTGGTCTACGACCGCCTGGACCGCCGCGCCGACGCGTACTACGCCGAACGCGGGCGGCGTGCGCGGCAACGTGAAAACGGCGAGCAGCGCCTGCAGGACGGCGAGGGCGCACCGGCATGAGCGTCGCCGAATTCAGCATCCGCCGCCCGGTCACCACCATCATGTGTTTCGTGTCGCTGGTGGTGGTCGGGCTGATCGCCGCCTTCCGCCTGCCGCTGGAGGCCTTGCCGGACATCTCCGCGCCGTTCCTGTTCGTGCAGTTGCCGTACACCGGCTCGACCCCGGACGAGGTCGAGCGCAACCTGGTGCGGCCGACCGAGGAAGCGCTGGCGACGATGACCGGGATCAAGCGCATGCGCTCGACCGCCACCGCCGACGGCGCCAACATCTTCATCGAGTTCTCCGACTGGGACCGCGACATCGCCATCGCCGCCTCCGATGCGCGCGAACGCATCGACGCGATCCGCGCCGACCTGCCGGCGGACCTGCGGCGCTACAACGTGTTCAAGTGGTCCAGCAGCGATCAGCCGGTGCTGAAGGTGCGCCTGGCCGGCGCGGCGGACCTGACCGGCGCGTACGACATGCTCGATCGCGAGTTCAAGCGCCGCCTGGAACGCATTCCCGGGGTGGCCAAGGTCGAGGTGTCGGGCGCGCCACCGAACGAGGTCGAGATCGCCATCGCCCCGGACCGGCTCAGCGCGCACAACCTCAGCCTCAACCAGCTCAGCGAGCGCCTGGGCAAGCTCAACTTCTCGCTGTCGGCCGGGCAGATCGACGACAACGGTCAGCGCCTGCGGGTGCAGCCGGTCGGCGAGCTGCGCGACCTGCAGGAACTGCGCGACCTGGTCATCGACGCCAAGGGCCTGCGCCTGGGCGATATCGCCGAGGTGCGGCTGAAGCCGACCCGGATGAGCTACGGGCGGCGCCTGGACGGGCGTCCGGCGGTGGGCCTGGACGTGTTCAAGGAGCGCAGCGCGAATCTGGTCGAGGTCTCGCGCGCAGTGCTGGCCGAGGTCGAGCAGATCCGCAAACAGCCGGCGCTGAGCGACGTGCAGATCAAGGTCATCGACAACCAGGGCAAGGCGGTGACCTCGTCGCTGGCGGAACTGGCCGAAGCCGGCGCGGTGGGCCTGCTGCTGTCGGTGACGGTGCTGTTCTTCTTCCTGCGGCACTGGCCGTCGACCCTGATGGTGACCCTGGCGATCCCGATCTGCTTCGCGATCACCCTGGGTTTCATGTACTTCGCCGGGGTCACCCTCAACATCCTGACCATGATGGGCCTGCTGCTGGCGGTGGGCATGCTGGTGGACAACGCGGTGGTGGTGGTGGAGAGCATCTACCAGGAGCGCGAGCGCATGCCCGACCAGCCGCAGCGCGCGTCCATCGTCGGCACCCGCAACGTCGCCATCGCGCTGTCTGCGGGCACCCTGTGCCATTGCATCGTGTTCCTACCGAACCTGTTCGGCGAGACCAATAACATCAGCATCTTCATGTCGCAGATCGCCATCACCATCTCGGTGTCGCTGCTGGCGTCGTGGCTGGTGGCGGTGAGCCTGATCCCGATGCTGTCGGCGCGCATGCGCACCCCGGCACTGCTGCATTCCCCCAGTGGGCTGATCCCGCGCCTGCAGCGCCGCTACGCGCGGGTGCTGGGCTGGTCGCTGGCGCACCGCGGTTGGAGCGTCTGCGCGATCGTGCTGATCAGCGCGCTGAGCGTGATCCCGATGATGCAGACCAAGAAGGACATGTTCGGCGGCGACGGCGGCGAGCAGGTGTTCATCGGCTACCAGTGGAAGGGCGCCTACACGCGCGAGCAGATGGCCGAGGAAGTGACCCGGCTCGAGCGCTTCATCGATGCGCGGCGCGCGCAGTACCACGTGAACCAGGTGTATTCCTGGTTCAGTGAGGAGGAGGGCAGCAGCACCACGTTGACGGTGGATCTGAAGCAGGTCCGCGACCTGCCGGCCCTGATGGAACGCATCCGCAAGGAACTGCCGCGTTCGGCGCGGGTGGATTTCCACGTCGGCAACAGCAATGGCGGCGATGGCGGCAACGGTGGCGGGCAGACCGTGCAGGTACAACTGGTCGGCGATTCCACCGAGGCGCTGCGCGCGCTCGCCGACGACGTGGTGCCGCTGCTGGCACGGCGCAAGGAACTGCGCGACGTGCGCGTGGACAGCGGCGACCGCAGCACCGAACTGGCGGTGCGGGTGGATCGCGAGCGCGCCGCCGCGTTCGGCTTCAGCGCCGAGCAGGTCGCCAGCTTCGTCGGCCTGGCGCTGCGCGGCGCGTCGCTGCGCGAGTTCCGCCACGGCGACAACGAGGTGCCGGTGTGGGTGCGTTTCGCCGGCGCCGAGCAGACCTCGCCGGAAGACCTGGACAGCTTCAACGTGCGCACCCAGGACGGGCGCAGCGTGCCGCTGCTGAGCCTGGTCGAGACGCAGCCGCGCGCCGCCGCGACCCAGATCGCCCGCACGAACCGGCAGACCACGCTGACCATCACCGCCAACCTCGGCGCCAAGATCACCGCGCCGGAAGCCAAGCAGGCGATCGAGGACACCCTCAAGGCGGTCGACTTCCCGGTCGGCTACCGCTACAGCTTCGACGGCGCGGACGGCCAGGACGACGATCAGGCCAGCAAGCAGATGCTGTTCAACCTGCTGATCGCGCTGGTGATGATCTACGTGGTGATGGCCGCGATGTTCGAATCGCTGCTGTTTCCCGTGGCGATCATGAGCGGCGTGCTGTTCTCGGTGTTCGGCGTGTTCTGGCTGTTCTGGATCACCGGCACCAGCTTCGGGATCATGGCCTTCATCGGCATCCTGGTGCTGATGGGCGTGGTGGTGAACAACGGCATCGTGATGATCGAGCACATCAACAACCTGCGCCGGCGCGGCCTGGGCCGCACCGAGGCGCTGATCGAAGGCTCGCGCGAGCGTCTGCGCCCGATCATGATGACCATGGGCACGGCGATCCTGGCGATGGTGCCGATCTCGCTGACCACCACGCAGATGTTCGGCGACGGCCCGGCCTACTACCCGATGGCGCGCGCGATCGCTGGCGGCCTGGCGTTCTCGACCGTGGTCAGCCTGCTGTTCCTGCCGACCATCTACGCAATCCTGGACGATCTGAGTAACGGCGTGGCTGGCTTGGTGCGGCGTGCGCGTGGGCGTCGCGGCGTGGCCGCGCAGATGGTGTCCTGATTCGGAGGCCCCTTCACTGCTCCAAACGACATGTGGGAGGGGCTTCAGCCCCGACGCCGTACCGCTGAAGCGTCGGGACTGAAGTCCCTCCCACAAAGGCGAAACTTGCGCGGCAGCAGTTACCGCTGCCGCGCAGTGTGGTTCAACCCGCCAGCTTGCCGAAGATGCGGAAGCCGGCCAGCCACACGCCGAGCATGCTGCCCAGGTTGGTCAGCAGGAAGGTCAGCACCACCCGCGAGACGCGGTTGCGGTACCAGCCGCGCAGGTTCTGCGCATCGTCGCGCAGGGCCAGGAAATCGCCATAGGCCGGCTTGCGCATGTGCACCTCGACCAGGGCGCTGAACGCACCGGCGGGCACGCCGGGGCGGAACGGCTTCAGCGGCGCGGCGATGGCGCCGGCGATCACGCTCAGCGGATGGCCGCCGGCGAGGATGCAGCCCAGCCCGGCCAGGCCGCCGGTGAACAGCACCCACTGCAGCAGCAGGTCGGTGCCCAGCGCGAAGCCGCCGTGCCAGTAGCCCCAGGCCACGCCGCCCAGCACCAGCGCGGTCAGGGTCAGGGTGATCCACGGCACCTTCTTCTTAGTGTGCACTTCTTCCAGCGCCTTGCGCAGCGTCGCCGGGTCGTCCTGGTCGCCCTGCAGATGCCGCGCCAGACCGGCCAGGTGACCGGCACCGACCACGGCCAGCACCTCGCGCACGCCGGCGCCGCTGGCGCCGTCCAGCGGTTCGGCGTTGCCGGCCAGCGGCAGCGCGCGCTGTTGCGCCTGTTCCTCGCGCAGGCGCGTGGCCATGTAGCGGTCGCGCTCGGCGATGATGGTCTCGTACAGCGCCGGGCTCTCGCTGGCGAAGTCGCCGAAGCTGGCCTCGAGCATGTCGCCCTGCTTGAGTTTCTCGATCTCCGCCTCGCCGACCTCGTCGGAGGCGAACAGGCCGCCGAGCAGGCCGCTGGCCAGCTTCAGCTTGCCGAAGAAGCCGAGCCGGCTGGAGGCGCGCTTGAAGGTCAGGCCGACTTCGCGATCGACCAGGTACACCGGCAACTGCCGTTCGCGCGCCAGCAGCACCGCGCGCTTGAGTTCGGCGCCGGGCTCGATGCCCAGTTGCTCGGCCAGGCGCCGCTGGTAGGCGGCCAGCGCCAGGTTGGCGGCGAACAGGGCCACGCGGCCCTTGCGGATCACCTGCACCAGGTCCAGCTTGGTCAGCGCATCGGGATCGGTCAGCGCCTGCAGGCGCTGCGGATCCAGTTCCACCGCCACCGCGTCGAAACGGCCGCTGTCGATCGCCCGTTCCACGGCGGCAACGCTGGCCAGGGACACGTGCGCGGTGCCGAGCAGGGTGTAGCGGATGCCATCGCGTTCGACGATGCGGTACGGCTGGCCGTCGAACAGCGCATCGTCGCCGTCGGCCTGGGAAAGTTCGTTCATTCCATCACTCATCGGAGGGCGCCTCGTCGGCGCCGGGGCTCAGCGGGCATGGGGGGGAGGGCATCGGCCGCGACAGGCATGGGCGCCTGCCGCCGGGGTACGCTGCGTCGCAGCCAGCAGCGCAACGCATGCGAGGACCGGGGCGGCGCTGCAGGTCAGTCGATGTAGCGTTTCAGCAGATCGCCGTAGGCATCGATGCGACGGTCGCGCAGGAACGGCCAGATCCGCCGCACGTGCTCGCTGCGCTGCAGGTCGACGTCGCAGACCAGCACGGTCGGCTCGGCGCCGGCCTCGGCAATGAACTCGCCCTGCGGACCGAGCACATGGCTATTGCCCCAGAACTGGATGCCCGATGCACCCAGCGGCGACGGCTCGTGGCCCACACGGTTGCAGCTCAACACCGGCACGCCATTGGCCACGGCATGGCCACGGTGGCTGAGGATCCAGGCATCGCGCTGGCGTTCCTGCTCGGCCTGTTCGTCGTTGGGGTCCCAGCCGATCGCGGTGGGATACAGCAGCAGTTCGGCGCCGGCCAGCGCCATCAGCCGCGCCGCTTCCGGGTACCACTGGTCCCAGCACACCAGCACGCCGAGGCGGCCGACCGAGGTCTGGATCGGGGTGAAGCCCAGATCGCCCGGGGTGAAATAGAACTTCTCGTAGAAACCCGGATCGTCGGGGATGTGCATCTTGCGGTACTTGCCGAGCAGGCTGCCGTCCTTTTCGAACACCACCGCGGTGTTGTGGTACAGGCCGGCGGCGCGGCGCTCGAACAGCGAGCCGACCAGGACCACGCCATGGCGCTTGGCTAGCGCGCCCAGGCGCTCGGTGCTGGGGCCGGGAATCGGCTCGGCCAGGTCGAATTCGTCCACCGACTCGTGCTGGCAGAAGTACGCGCCGTTGTGCAGCTCCTGCAGCAGCACCAGCTGCGCGCCCTGCGCGGCAGCCTCGGCCACACGCGATTCGATCGCTGCCAGGTTCGCCGCGGCGTCGCCGTGGTTGCGCTCCTGGATCAGCGCGACGGAAAGAGTGTTTCGGCTCATTGCGGAATCAAGGTTCGCGGTAAACCGGCATGGTAGCGCGGATGGCCGCGCGGCAGGTTCCAGGGAGATGAATCCCGCGCCGCGCGTGGCGGCGGCACGGGCGTGGTCGGCGCTGCGCCGGCGTGCGGCGCAGCGGCGGCGGCTCAGTCTGCGAGCAGTCCGGCGGGCAGCTGCATGGTGATGCAGTGCAGGCTGCCGTTCTGCCAGATCAGCGCGCGGCAGGGGATCGGCACGATTTCGTGCTGCGGGAAGGCCTGCGCCATCACCGCCTGCGCCTGCGCGTCGGCCGCGTCGCCGTAGGCCGGCATCAGCACCGCGCCGTTGACGATCAGGAAATTGGCGTAGGAGGCGGCCAGGCGCCGGCCCTCATCGATGACCGGCTGCGCCCACGGCAGCGGGAACAAGCGATAGGGCGCGCCGTCTGTGGTACGCAGCGCCGCCAGTTCGGCGCCCATCGCCTGTAGTTCGGCGTAGTGCGAATCGCCGGCGTCGTCGCAGGCCTGGTAGACGATCGCGTCGGTTCCGGCGAAGCGGGCGAGGGTGTCGATGTGCGCGTCGGTGTCGTCGCCTTCCAGGTAGCCGTGGTCCAGCCACAGCACGCGCTGCTGCGCCAGCCAGTCGGCCAGGTCGTGGCTGAGCGATTCGCGGCTGCGCTGCGGGTGGCGCTCGTGCAGGCACTGCCAGGTGGTCAGCAGGGTGCCGGCGCCGTCGCAGTCGATCGCGCCGCCTTCCAGGGCGAAATCGATGCGGCGCACGTCGCTGTCGGCGAACAGGCCCTGCTTGGCCAGCACGCTCACCAACTGGTCGTCGCGGCTGGCCTGGAACTTGCCGCCCCAGCCGGTGAAGCGGAAATCCAGCAACTGGAAGCCGCCACCGGCGCGCGCCAGGGTGATCGGGCCGGAATCGCGCAGCCAGGTGTCGTCGTATTCGGCCTCGACGAAACGCACCCGCTGCATGTCCGCCCGCGCCGAGCGCAGCCGCGCCTCGGCATAGATCTGCAGGTCGGCGTCGGCCACGCAGATCAGCACCCGCTGGAAGCGCACGATCGCCGCGACCAGGGCGATGTAGGTCTCCTCGACCTCGGCCAGGCGCTCGGCCCAGTCGGTGCCGGCATGCGGCCAGGCGATCAGGATGGCGGACTGGGGCCCCCATTCGGCGGGAAGGCGAAGACGATCAGACATTGCGACTACTGCTCACGTGTTGCCGAGGGAAGCCCGGCGGTTATGTACATCCCCGCACAGACGTGTGCGGGCGTTTGCCCGGGACGCGCGCTAGCGGATCGCCGGCTTCGGGCCGATCTCGTTGGGATCGGCCTTGTTGGCGACCACGTCCACCACCTTCTGCTTCTCGAAGTACACGGTGAAGGCCGGATAGACCCAGCGGTTGATGGTCGGCCACTGCCGCTTCTGGCCGCCGCGCGGCTCCAGCTTCTGCTGCGGGGCGCCGTAGCGCGCCTGCACCTGGGCCATGCTCAGGCCGCGGGTCGGTAGCGCCGCGGCGGGTTCTTCCTTGACCCGGTCGACCAGCAGGGTCTCGGCGTGGGCGCCGCCGGCCAGGCCCAACACGGCCAGCAGCGGCAGGACGGACAGACGATGCTTCATCACGTGTACTCCCCAGAGGACGAACGCCGATTACAGCAAACTTCGGCAACAAAAAACCGCCCGAAGGCGGCTTTCGTCGACGACCGGCCACCGCTGCGCGCGGTGCGGCAGGGCAGGCCGGGTCGGATCAGCGCTGACGCGCCTTGAAACGGGGGTTGGACTTGCAGATCACGAAGACCTTGCCGCGGCGGCGGACCACCTTGCAGTCGCGGTGACGGGCCTTCGCCGACTTCAGGGAGGACAGGACTTTCATGGCACACCTCGGCGTAAACTTGTGGATTCGAAGGAGGGCGGCATGGCCGAAACCATGGCGCGGGATCAGTAAGCCGGCGATTGTAGCCTGGTTTTCTTCATGGTTTCAACTGCTTGCGCCAGCCCGGCCGGCGTCGGCGCTACAATGCGCCGCCCCATCCTGAGGAACCGCATGAACGAGCCCGCTCCCGTCCTGACCATCGATGGCCCGTCCGGCGCCGGCAAAGGCACCGTCAGCCGCATCGTCGCCGCCCGCCTGGGCTGGCATTACCTGGATTCGGGGGCGCTGTACCGGGCGGTCGGGGTCGCGGCCAGCTGGGCCAATCTGGACATTTCCGACGCCGCCGCCCTGGTGCGTTGCACCTTCGACACCCGGGTGGACTTCGACGAGGTCGCCGGCGGTGGCCTGCGGGTCCGGATCAACGGCGCCGACGCCACCGACGAGTTGCGCCTGGAGACCACCGGCGCGGTGGCCTCGGCGATCGCCGCCATCCCCGAGGTGCGCGCGGCGCTGAAGCAGCGCCAGCGGGCCTTTCGCACCCCTCCCGGGCTGGTCGCCGACGGTCGCGACATGGGGACGGTGATTTTCCCCGACGCCCCCTACAAGGTGTTCCTGACCGCCAGCGCCGAGGAGCGTGCCCAGCGCCGGCATAAGCAGTTGAAGGAAAAAGGGGTTTCGGTTATATTCGATGACCTGCTGCGCGAGATCATGGCCCGCGACGCACGCGATGCCCAACGCGCGGTGGCCCCGCTGAGGCCGGCAGACGATGCCGTTCTCCTCGATACCACCGGCATGGACATCGACCAGGTGGTGGGCCGCGTCCTGCAGTTGCTGCCCGTCTGAGCGGCACGCAGGGCAGCAGCAGGGCGGCATCGTCATGGATGCCGCCGGTTCCTCGCAACACCCGCAACATCAATGTTCCATCGATAGTGTCAAAGGCTCCGCTGCGCAATCCCGCGCTGCGGTTTTTCCATTCCACACCCGGCCGCTGTTCGGGCCGACTAACAGGTGGGCAGTCGCTGTTTTCCAGAAGAAAACGCCCTGTCCGTGTGTCCACTAGAGTAATTTCAAATGACCGAATCTTTTGCCGAACTGTTCGAAGCCAGCCAGGCCAATCTGGCCAAGCTGAAGCCCGGCGCCATCGTCACCGGTACCGTCGTGGAAGTCCGCGGCGACGTGGTGGTGATCAACGCCGGCCTGAAGTCCGAAGGCATCGTGCCGATCGAGCAGTTCCGTAACGACGCTGGCGAAATCGACGTCGCCGAAGGCGACCTGGTCAAGGTCGCGCTCGACTCGCTCGAGAACGGCTTCGGCGAGACCGTGCTGTCGCGCGAGAAGGCCAAGCGCGCCATGGTGTGGGACGAGCTGGAAGAAGCGTTGGAGAAGAACGAGACCATCACCGGCCGCATCAGCGGCAAGGTCAAGGGTGGTTTCACCGTGGACATCAAGGATGTCCGCGCGTTCCTGCCCGGTTCGCTGGTGGATGTGCGCCCGGTGCGCGACCCGGCCTACCTGGAAGGCAAGGAACTGGAGTTCAAGCTGATCAAGCTGGACCGCAAGCGCAACAACGTGGTGGTCTCGCGTCGTGCGGTGGTCGAGAGCGAGCACTCGGAAGAGCGCGAGCAGCTGATGGACAAGCTGCAGGAAGGCGCGATCCTGAAGGGTGTGGTCAAGAACCTGACCGACTACGGCGCGTTCGTGGACCTGGGCGGCATCGACGGCCTGCTGCACATCACCGACATGGCCTGGAAGCGCGTGCGCCATCCGTCCGAAGTGGTCAACGTCGGCGACGAGCTGGACGTGCGCGTGCTGAAGTTCGATCGCGAGCGTAACCGCGTCAGCCTCGGCCTGAAGCAGCTGGGCGAGGATCCGTGGGACAACATCGCCCGCCGTTACCCGGCCAACAGCCGCGTGTTCGGCAAGGTCTCCAACGTCACCGATTACGGCGCGTTCGTCGAGATCGAGCCGGGCGTGGAAGGCCTGGTGCACGTGTCCGAGATGGACTGGACCAACAAGAACGTCAACCCGTCCAAGGTCGTGCAGGTCGGCGACGAAGTCGAAGTGATGGTGCTGGACGTGGACGAAGAGCGTCGCCGCATCTCGCTGGGCATGAAGCAGGTCGCCGCCAATCCGTGGGAGACCTTCGCCGCCACCCACAAGAAGAACGACAAGGTGTCCGGCCAGATCAAGTCGATCACCGACTTCGGCATCTTCATCGGCCTGGACGGCGGCATCGACGGCCTGGTGCACCTGTCCGACATCAGCTGGAACACCACCGGCGAAGACATCGTGCGCAACTTCAAGAAGGGCGACACGCTGGAAGCCGTGGTGCTGGCGGTGGACCCGGAGCGCGAGCGCATCAGCCTGGGCGTCAAGCAGCTGGAGCAGGATCCGTTCGGCCAGTACATGGCCGCCAACCCGAAGGGCTCGAAGGTCGAAGGCGTGGTGCGTGAAGTGGACGCCAAGGGCGCCACCATCGACCTGGCCGACGGCATCGAAGGCTACGTCGCCGCGCGCGACATCGCCAACGAGCGCGTCGACGACGCCAGCCAGCACCTGAAGGTCGGCGACAAGATCGAAGCCAAGTTCGTGGGCATGGACCGCAAGGGCCGCACCCTGCAGCTGTCGATCAAGGCCAAGGACGATGCCGAAATGCGCGAAGTGCTGGAGGAATACCAGTCCGCGTCGGGCGGCACCACCCAGCTGGGCGCGCTGCTGCGTGCACAGCTGAACGGCAACAAGTCCGAGTAATCCGCCACACGCAGCGTTACTGGCACGGCCCGGTGTTCCCGGGCCGTGCCAGGTTGCGACCCCACAGCACGCATCCGTAAATGACCAAATCCGAGCTGATCGAAATCCTGGCGCGCAAACAGGCGCATCTGAAGTCGGACGACGTCGATCTGGCGGTGAAGTCGTTGTTGGAAATGATGGGCGGCGCCCTGTCCGGCGGCGATCGCATCGAGATCCGCGGCTTCGGCAGCTTTTCCCTGCATTACCGGCCGCCGCGCCTGGGACGCAATCCCAAGACCGGCGAGTCCGTCGCGCTTCCCGGCAAGCACGTGCCGCATTTCAAGCCCGGCAAGGAGCTGCGCGAGCGCGTGAGCGGCGTCGTCCCGGTCGAATCCGACACGCCCTGAGCCCGGCGTCCGGCGCTTGCCGGAATCCACGCCTGTTCGGCTAATCTAGTGTCTCCCGACGCTGGAGTTGCTCATGAAGATTGCACGACTGCTGATCCTGCTGGTGTTGCTGTTGGCCGGCCTGGTCATCGGGTCGCTCAATTCGCAGCCGATCCAGATCAACTTCGTGTTCTCCAGCATCGCCACCACCTCCGGCATCGCCATCATCGTCTCGTTGTTCGCCGGCGTGCTGATCGGTGCCTCGCTGGTCCTGGCGGCCCTGGTGATTCCCCTGTACGCCAAGCTGCGTCGCGCCAACAAGGCCGCGAACGCCGCTGCGCCGGCCGTCGCGCCGGTCTCCCCCCATGCCCACCAGCCCTTGGACGGACGCTGATCTTCGATGGACTTTCTGACCGAGTGGTTCTGGTTCTTCCTGTTTCTGCCGCTGGCGGCGCTGAGCGGCTGGGTGATCGGTCGCCGTGGCGGCCAGCGTCATGGCGACACCCAGGTCAGCCGGCTCTCCAGCACCTATTTCCGCGGCCTCAACTACCTGCTCAACGAGCAGCCGGACAAGGCGATCGAGCTGTTCCTGCACATCGCCGAACTGGACAAGGAAACCTTCGAGACCCAGGTCGCGCTGGGCCACCTGTTCCGCCGCCGTGGTGAGGTCGACCGCGCCATCCGCCTGCACCAGGGCCTGGTCCAGCGCGGCGACCTGAGCGACGCGCAGCGCGTGCAGGCCTTGCTGGCGCTGGGCGAGGACTACATGAAGTCGGGGCTGCTGGACCGCGCCGAAACCGTGTTCACCGAACTGGCGCAGATCGACCAGCGCGCGCCGCAGGCGCTCAAGCACCTGATCAGCATCTATCAGGCCGAGCGCGACTGGGAAAAGGCCATCGACAACGCCACCCGCTACGAAGAGGTGACCGGCGAGCCGATGGGCAAGCTGATCGCCCAGTTCGAATGCGAGCTGGCCGATCGCTATCGCGCCTCGGGCAAGAACGACTTGGCGCGCGCGGCGATCGCACGCGCCTACCAGGCCGACGCCAAGTCGGTGCGCGCCGGCATCCTGGAAGGGCGCATCGACGTCGACGACGGCAACGACGAGGCCGCCATCCGCGCCTTCGAGCGCGCTGCGCGCCACGACCCGGACTACCTGCCGGAGATCATGCCGGCGCTGATGGAGTGCTACCGCCGTGGCCAGGATCTCAGTGGCGCGCGTGCGTTCCTGTCGGAGATGACCGAGCACTACCGCGGCATCGCCCCGGTGCTGGCGCTGACCCGCCTGATGGAGTCGCAGGAAGGCATTTCCGCCGCGCGCTCCTATCTGGGCCGGCAACTCAAGGACCGGCCGTCGGTGCGCGGCGAGTCCGCGCTGATCGACCTGACCCTGGCCGAAGGTGCCGATTCCACCGCGACCCTGCAGGACCTCAAGCACATCACCGACCAGTTGCTGGTGCGCAATCCCAGCTATCGCTGCACCCGCTGCGGCTTCGGCGCGCGCACCCACCACTGGCAATGCCCCAGCTGCAAGGAGTGGGGCACGGTCAAGCCGTTGCTCAACTACGCGGTGGTGTAGTGCCCATCGCAGGAGCCGCGCTGCTCTTGGCGCTCGGGGTGTTCAGCGCGGCCGGCACCTGGCTGTCGCGCCAGTACGCACTCAAACGCAAGTTGATGGATGCGCCCGGCGAGCGGCGCAGCCACACCGTGGCGACGCCGCGCGGCGGCGGCGTGGCGATCGTTGCGGCGGTGCTGCTGGCCTGCGGCTGGGCGGCCCTGCGATGGCCGCAGCACGGCGCGGGCGTCGCCACCGTTGCCGCTGGCCTGATGCTGGTCGCCGGCGTCGGTTGGTGGGACGACCACCGTTCGTTGTCGGCGGGATTACGATTACTGGTGCATGCGGTGGCGGCGGCCCTGCTGGCTGCACTTGTCTACAAGGCGAGCCAACCACTGTGGATGGTCGCGCTGGTGTGGTTGGCGGCGGTTTCGTTGATCAACATCTGGAATTTCATGGATGGCATCAATGGTCTGGCCACTAGCCAGGCGATGCTCGCCGCCCTGGGATTCGCCTGGTTGCTGCCTGAGCCGCTGCGTTGGCCGTGCTGGGTGCTGCTGGTGGCCTGCGCGGGATTTTTGCCGTTCAACTACCCGCGGGCGCGCATTTTCCTCGGCGATGTCGGCAGCGGCGCGCTCGGTTACCTGATCGCCGCGCTGTTCGCCTGGTGCATTGTCGTCGGCGGCCAGGCGCCCTGGCTGCCGGCCTTGCCGCTGTCGGCCTTTGCTATCGACGCGGGCTTCACGCTCGCCTCGCGCATGCTCGCCGGCGAACGCTGGTGGCAACCGCACGCGCAACATTTCTATCAGCGTTGGGTACACACCGGCAGTAGCCATACTGTCGTCACGCTCGCCTACGGTCTGTTCAGCATTGTCGCGATTACAATTGCGCGGCTGGGCAGACCGCTGGATGCGGGCCTCCAGGCCGGTCTGACGATCGCCTGGTTCTGTTCGGCAGGTGTGCTTTGGCTGGCTTTGCGCAACCGGATGCGCCGAACTCTTACGGATTACTGATGCTTTCCACGCGCGACCGAGTCACCGAGTTGTTTCCGAAGGCCTCCGTGGTCATCCACGATCTGGCCATCGTCTGGGTCTGCTGGCAACTGCTGCACGCCGCGCGCTACACGATGCTCCCCGGCGAGCATCCGTTGCCGCTGTGGAACCTCAACACCGCCATCGTACTGGTGGCCCAGGGGCTGGTGTTCTGGAAGGTCGGCCTGTACCGCGGCCTGTGGCGCTTCGCCAGCGTTCCCGACCTGCTCAATATCTTCAAGGCCAGCTTCTATGGCCTGGTGGCGATCGTGCTTGGGCTGGCCTACAGCCGTTTCGATGCGATCCCGCTGTCGGTGCTGATGGTGTATCCGTTCGCGCTGTCGGCGCTGCTGGGCGCGCCGCGGCTGCTGTACCGCGCCTGGAAGGACTACCAGATCGCGCATTCGGACGACACCGCGCGGCGTGTACTGATCGTCGGTGCCGGCCGTGCGGCCGAAGCACTGGTGCGCGACCTGCGCCGTTCCGGTGCCTACCAGCCCGTGGGATTCGTCGACGACGCCGGCCATCTGCACGGCGCCAAGCTGCAGGGCCTGCCGATCCTGGGCCGCATCGACGAGGCCGGCGCGATCGCCAAGGAGACCGCGGCCAAGCTGCTGGTCATCGCGATTCCGTCGCTGGACGCGGCCGGCATGCAGCGCGTGGTGGCGATCTGCGAAAGCACCGGTCTGCCGTTCCGCACCGTGCCACGACTGCTCGACGTGCTCGACGGCCATTACCTGCCGGGCGAACTGAAGGAGGTTGCGATCGAGGACCTGCTCGGGCGCAAGCCGGTGACCCCGGACTGGAAGCTGATCAAGGGCTGGCTGTCGGGGCGTACCGTGCTGGTCACCGGCGCCGGCGGCTCGATCGGCTCGGAACTGTGCCGGCAGTGCGCACGCCACGGTGCACGCAAGATCGTGTTGCTGGAGATCAGCGAACTGGCGCTGATCACCATCCATGCCGACCTGCGCCGGACCTTCCCCGATCTGGAGATCGCCTGCGTGCTCGGCGATTGCGGCGATCCGGCGGTGATCCGCCACGCCATGCAGGTGGCCGAGCCGGACGCGGTGTTCCATGCCGCTGCCTACAAGCAGGTGCCGCTGCTGGAGCAGCAGTGCCGCGAGGCGGTGCGCAACAACGTGCTGGCCACCGAGAACGTGGCGCGTGCCTGCGTCGCCGCCAAGGTCTCGACCTTCGTGTTCATTTCCACCGACAAGGCGGTCAATCCGGTCAATCTGCTCGGCGCATCCAAGCGCTATGCGGAAATGGTGTGCCAGTCGCTGGACGACCAGGCGGTGAGCACGCGCTTCGTGACGGTGCGCTTCGGCAACGTGCTCGATTCGGCCGGCAGCGTGGTGCCACTGTTCCGCGAGCAGATCCGCCAGGGCGGCCCGGTGACGGTGACCGATCCGCAGGTGACGCGCTACTTCATGACCATTCCCGAAGCCAGCCAGCTGATCGTGCAGGCCGCGGCTTCCGCGTCGCATGGCGCCATCTACACCCTGGACATGGGCGAGCCGGTGCCGATCCGTCTGCTGGCCGAGCAGATGATCCGCCTGGCGGGCAAGCAGCCCGGGCGCGACATCGCCATCGTCTACACCGGCCTGCGGCCGGGCGAGAAGCTGCACGAAACCCTGTTCTATGCCGACGAGAACTATCGGCCCACCTCGCATCCGAAGATCCTGGAAGCGGGCGTGCGCAGCTTCTCGCGCGAGGACGTGCTGCGCGGCGTG
The DNA here is from genome assembly GCF_056725205.1 of Xanthomonas sp. NCPPB 3174. Lineage (NCBI taxonomy): Bacteria > Pseudomonadati > Pseudomonadota > Gammaproteobacteria > Lysobacterales > Lysobacteraceae > Xanthomonas > Xanthomonas sp. NCPPB 3174. The sequence goes on from NZ_CM161517.1 coordinate 2,284,061, forward strand.
CAGCAGTTGCGCGCCGCGGTGGCCGATTACGACAGCGACACCATCGAGAAGGTGTTGCGCATGACCATGCCGGAGTTCGCGCCCTTGCGTCAGCAAGACGGTCACGACGGCTCCGCTACCATCGTTCCATTCCCCGCACGCGAGGCCAGAAGGCTCTGATGAGCAAGAGAATCCGCAAGGCAGTATTCCCGGTGGCAGGTTTGGGTACCCGCTTCCTTCCCGCCACCAAGACGGTTCCCAAGGAAATGCTGCCGATCATCGATCGGCCGCTGATCCAGTACGCCGTCGACGAGGCGATCGAGGCCGGTTGCGACACCCTGATCTTCGTCACCAACCGCTACAAGCACGCAGTCGCGGATTATTTCGACAAGGCCTACGAACTGGAGCAGAAGCTGGAGCGTGCCGGCAAGCACGAACAGCTGGAAATGATCCGCCACGTGCTGCCCGATGGCGTGCGCGCGATCTTCGTGACCCAGGCCGAAGCGCTGGGCCTGGGCCATGCGGTGCTGTGCGCCAAGTCGGTGATCGGCGACGAGCCGTTCGCGGTGCTGCTGCCGGACGACCTGATCTGGAACCGCGGCGACGGTGCGCTGAAGCAGATGGCCGATCTCAACGAGCGCAGCGGCGCCAGCGTGATCGCCGTGGAAGACGTGCCGCACGAGAACACCGCCAGCTATGGCATCGTCGCCACCGAGGCCTTCGACGGTCGCAAGGGCCGCATCGCGCAGATCGTCGAGAAGCCCAAGCCCGAAGACGCGCCGAGCGATCTGGCGGTGGTCGGTCGCTACGTGCTCAGCTCGAAGATCTTCGAACTGCTGGAAAGCACCGGCACCGGTGCCGGCGGCGAGATCCAGCTGACCGACGCCATCGCCGCGCTGTTGAAGACCGACGAAGTCGACGCCTACCGCTTCGAGGGCACCCGTTTCGATTGCGGCACCCACCTGGGCCTGGTCGAGGCGACCATCCGCTTCGCGCTGGAGAACAAGAAGCTGGCCAAGCCGGCACGCGAGAAGCTGACCCAGATGCTTGCCGAGGAGTGAGCTGGGCACAGCGCGCCGCTGCAGGGTGGCGCGCTGGCCGAGTTTCTGATCCAGTAGCGTCAAGCAATGATTCGATCCGAATCGGTCGAATCGGATGACAAACAAAAAAGCAGCCGCGAGGCTGCTTTTTTTGCGCTGGCGTGCGCAACAACGCTTGATGCCGGACCCTCACCCCAACCCCTCTCCCGGTGGGAGAGGGGCTATGGCCCGCTTTTGGATAAGGTGCTGAGGGTAGGGCGCTGCCGAGCGCTTACAGCGCCTCGATGATGCCCGCGGCGCCCATGCCGGTGCCGATGCACATGGTGACCATGCCGTACTTCTGCTTGTGGCGACGCAGGCCGTGCACCAGGGTGGCGGTGCGGATCGCGCCGGTGGCGCCCAGCGGATGGCCCAGGGCGATGGCACCGCCCAGCGGATTGACCTTGGACGGGTCCAGGCCGCTGTCGCGGATCACCGCCAGCGACTGCGCGGCGAAGGCTTCGTTGAGCTCGATCCAGTCCAACTGGTCCTTGCTCAGGCCGGCCTGCTTGAGCGCCTTCGGAATCGCCTCGATCGGGCCGATGCCCATCACTTCCGGACGCACGCCGGCGACCGAGAAGCTGACGAAGCGGGCCAGTGGGGTCAGCCCGTAGTCCTTGATCGCCTGCTCGGAGGCCAGCAGCACCGCACCGGCGCCGTCGCTCATCTGCGAGGAGTTGCCGGCGGTGACGCTGCCGCCGAACTGGCCGTTGCGGAACACCGGGCGCAGCTTGGCCAGGCCTTCGATCGAGCTGTCCGGACGCGGGCCTTCGTCGGTGTCGACCAGCTTCTTGCGCAGGGCGATGACGTTGCCGGCCAGGTCGGGCTGGTGCGAGACGATCTCGTACGGGCTGATCTCGTCGCGGAACTCGCCGGCGGCGATCGCGGCGATGGCCTTCTGGTGCGAGGCGAGGGCGAAGGCATCCTGGTCCTCGCGCGACACCTTCCATTCCTCGGCCACCTTCTCGGCGGTGATGCCCATGCCGTAGGCGATGGCGACGTGGTCGTCGGCGAACACGCTCGGCGACAGCGCGACCTTGTTGCCCATCATCGGCACCATCGACATCGACTCGGTGCCGCCGGCCAGCATCAGGTCGGCGTTGCCCAGGCGGATCTGGTCGGCGGCCAGCGCCACCGCCTGGATGCCCGAGGAGCAGAAGCGGTTGATGGTCTGTCCGGCCACCGAATTCGGCAGGCCGGCCAGCAGCACGCCGATGCGCGCCACGTTCATGCCTTGCTCGCCCTCGGGCATCGCGCAGCCGATGATCGCGTCGTCGATGCGCGAGGTATCGATGCCCGGCGCCTGCGCCACCACCGCGCGCAGCACGTGCGCCAGCATGTCGTCGGGACGGGTGTTGCGGAACATGCCCTTGGGCGCCTTGCCGACCGGGGTACGGGTGGCGGCGACGATGTAGGCTTCCTGGATCTGTTTGCTCATTTGGCTTTCTCCGAAAGCCGGGATTGGGGATTCGGGATTGGGGATTCGTCAGAGCGGATCCCGGTGCCCGAATGTTTCCTGCCCGGCGGATGAATTTGTGGGAGGCGAGAATCGTTGGAAGTGGGGATCCGCTGGTGCGAATCCCCAATCCCGACTCCCGAATCTCAGTTCCTCAACGGCTTACCCGTCTTGAGCATGTGCCCAATCCGCGCCTGGGTCTTTTCCTGCTGGGCCAGTTCGACGAAGTGCTTGCGCTCGAGCTTGAGCAGCCATTCCTCGTCCACCAGCGCGCCGCGGTCGACTTCGCCGCCGCACAGCACGGTGGCGATGCGGGTGGCGATCTCGTAGTCGTACTCGCTGATGAAGCGGCCTTCCAGCATGTTGACCAGCAGCATCTTGAAGGTCGCGATGCCGACGTCGCCGGCGACCTGGATGCGTCGGGCCGGCAGCGGCGGGCGGTAGCCCCCCTCGGCCAGGGCGCGCGCCTCGGCCTTGGCGATGTACAGCGATTCGTAGCTGTTGAACACCACCTTGTCGGTGCCGCGCAGCAGGCCCAGTTCCTTGGCGTTGACCGCCGAGGTGGAGACCTTGGCCATGGCCACGGTCTCGAAGGTCTTCTTCAGCTCGGCGAACACGTCGCCACCCGGACCCGCGGCCTGCGCCGCGCGCACCGCGATCTCCTTGAGGCCGCCGCCGGCCGGCAGCAGGCCCACGCCGGCCTCGACCAGGCCGATGTAGCTCTCCAGCGCAGCCACGGTCTTGGCGCTGTGCATCTGGAACTCGCAGCCGCCGCCCAGCGCGAGACCGCGCACCGCCGCGACGACCGGCACCAGCGAATACTTGATGCGCTGGCTGGTGGCCTGGAAGTTGGCGACCATCGCCTCGAACGCATCGACCTTGCCGGCCTGCAGCAGGCCCAGCGCACCGGCCAGGTCGGCGCCGGCAGAGAAGGGTTCCTTGTGCTGCCACAGCACCAGGCCCTTGAAGTCCTTCTCGGCGCGGCCCACCGCTTCCTGCAGGCCGTCCAGCACCTGGTCGGAGACGGTGTTCATCTTGGTCTTGAAGCTGACCACGGCGATGTCGTCGCCGTCGTGCCACATGCGCAGGCCGTCGTTCTCGAACACGGTCTCGCCCTGCGCGAACTTCTCGCCCAGCAGCGGATCGGGGAAGCGCTGGCGCTTGTACACCGGCAGCGCCGAGCGCGGCAGCTTGGCGTCGCGCGCCGGGCTGTACGAGCCCTCGGCGGCGTGAACGCCGTCGCGGCCATCGAACACCCAGTTCGGCAGCGGCGCGCTGCTCATGCTCTTGCCGGCAGCGATGTCGTCGGCGATCCACTGCGCGACCTGCTTCCAGCCGGCGGCCTGCCAGGTCTCGAACGGACCCAGCGCCCAGCCGTAGCCCCAGCGGATCGCCAGGTCCACGTCGCGCGCGGTCTCGGCGATGTCGGCCAGGTGGTAGGCGCTGTAGTGGAACAGGTCGCGGAAGGTCGCCCACAGGAACTGCGCCTGCGGATGCTGGCTCTCGCGCAGCTTGGCGAACTTCTCGGCCGGGTTCTTGATCTTCAGGATCTCGACCACTTCCGGCGCGGCGGCGCGGTCGGCCGGACGGTAGTCCTGCTTCTGCAGGTCCAGTACCACGATGTCCTTGCCGACCTTGCGGAAGATGCCGGCGCCGGTCTTCTGGCCCAGCGCGCCCTTGCCGATCAGCGCCTCCAGCCACTTCGGCGCCTTGAAGAAGGTATGCCACGGATCGTTCGGCAGGGTGTCGCCCATGGTCTTGATGACGTGGGCCATGGTGTCCAGGCCGACCACGTCGGAGGTGCGGTAGGTGGCCGACTTGGGACGGCCGACCAGAGGGCCGGTGAGGCCGTCGACCTCGTCGAAGCCCAGGCCGAACTGCTCGGTGTGGTGGATGGTGGACAGGATCGAGAACACGCCGATGCGGTTGCCGATGAAGTTCGGGGTGTCCTTGGCGTAGACCACGCCCTTGCCCAGGGTGGTGACCAGGAAGCTCTCCAGGCCTTCCAGCACCGCCGGCTCGGTGTGCTTGGCCGGGATCAGCTCGGCCAGGTGCATGTAGCGCGGCGGGTTGAAGAAGTGCACGCCGCAGAAGCGGTGGCGCAGCTGTTCCGGCAGCACGTCGGACAGGGCGTTGATGCCCAGGCCGGAGGTGTTGGAGGCCAGCACCGCATGGTCGGCCACGAACGGCGCGATCTTCTTGTACAGGTCCTGTTTCCAGTCCATGCGCTCGGCGATGGCTTCGATGATCAGGTCGCAGCCGCGCAGCTGCTCCAGGCCGGAGTCGTAGTTGGCCGGGGTGATGGCCTCGGCAAGGGCGGTGCTGGCCAGCGGCGCCGGGCTGAGCTTGGTCAGGTTGGCGATCGCCTTGAGCACCACGCCATCGGCGGGGCCTTCCTTGGCGGGGAGGTCGAACAGCACGGTGTCGACGCCGGCGTTGGTCAGGTGCGCAGCGATCTGCGCACCCATCACGCCCGCGCCCAGGACGGCGGCACGGCGGACGAGCAGGGGATTGGACATAGCGATCAGCCTCTGTGGGTCAACGTTTGCGGGATCAGGGAGCCGAGTGGGCGAGGAAGCCGGCTTCGGCGAAACGGATGAGTTCGCGGGCGGCGTGGGCACGGTGCGCGCCCTCGCTGACGCCGGCGGGGCGCTTGATCAGGCCGAAGTCGGCCATGGCGTAGGTCAGGGCGCCGGCCAGGAAGTCCAGGCGCCAGTACAGTTCCTGTTTGCTCAGCCCGGGCACGCAGGCGGCGATGGCCTTGCCGAACTCGCGCAGCACGTGACCGTAGTGGTCGGACAGGAACTGGCGCAGGCTGTCGTTGTTCTCGGCGTAGGCGCGGGCGATCACCCGCACGAAGGCGCCGCCGCTCTGCCGCTCCTGGGCCATCGCCAGGGCCGGCTCGACGAAGGCGGCCAGCACCGGGCCTAGCTGGCCGGGATGCTGCCGCTGCGCGGCTTCCAGCTGCGCCATGCGCGCGGCGGTCATTTCGTCCATGCGCCGCCGGAACACCTCGTTGACCAGGTTTTCCTTGGACCCGAAGTGGTAGTTCACCGCGGCGATGTTGACGTCGGCCTGGCTGGTGACCTGGCGCAGCGAGGTGCCGGAAAAGCCGTGCTGCGCGAACAGTTCCTCGGCCGCGCTGAGGATGCGGTCCTTGGTCGAGAAGTGCGCTTGCTTTGCCATGCGGCCGCCAGAATCAATCAAACGATTGTTTGAGTCTAGGCCCGGGCGGGAAGTGCGTCATGCTGCTTTGCAGCACGATTCAGGCCCGGCCGTGCAAAGCCGGCGCCGATTGGATAGAATTGTCCATCGCAATTCTGGCTAAGCCCGCGTTTTGACGCGGGTTTTTTTCATGTTAACCTCGGGCCTTCAGTGGCCCGCCCAACGGAGAACTTCCCATGGCGCTGGAGCGCACCCTGTCCATCATCAAGCCCGATGCCGTCGCCAAGAACGTCATCGGCGAAATCTACTCGCGCTTCGAGAAGGCCGGCCTGAAGGTCGTGGCCGCCAAGTACAAGCAGCTGTCGCGCCGCGAGGCCGAGGGCTTCTACGCCGTGCACCGCGAGCGCCCGTTCTTCAACGCGCTGGTCGAGTTCATGATCTCCGGGCCGGTGATGATCCAGGCGCTGGAAGGCGAGAACGCCGTGGCCGCGCACCGCGACCTGCTGGGCGCCACCAACCCGAAGGACGCCGCGCCGGGCACCATCCGCGCCGACTTCGCCGATTCGATCGACGCCAACGCCGCGCACGGCTCGGATTCGGTCGAGAACGCCGCCAACGAAGTGGCGTACTTCTTCGCCGCCACCGAAGTGGTTTCGCGCTAAGCGAGGTCGTCGTGAACGAGGTCGTCCATCCTCCCTTGGCCATCGCCGATCCCGTGCGGAGCGGCGCGGCGGCCAAGCAGAATCTGCTCGACCTCGATCGCGAGGGGCTGGAGCGTTTCTTCGCCGAGACCCTCGGCGAAGCGCGCTACCGCGCCCACCAGGTGATGAAGTGGATCCACCACCGCTACGTCACCGATTTCGACCAGATGACCGACCTCGGCAAGGCGCTGCGCGCCAAGCTGCAGCAGCATGCCGAGGTCGTCGTCCCCAACATCGTGTTCGACAAGCCTTCCGCCGACGGCACCCACAAGTGGTTGCTGGCGATGGGCGTGGACGGCAAGAACGCGATCGAGACCGTGTACATCCCCGACAAGACCCGCGGCACGCTGTGCGTGTCCTCGCAGGTCGGTTGCGGCCTCAACTGCACGTTCTGCTCCACCGCCACCCAGGGCTTCAACCGCAACCTCTCCACTGCCGAGATCATCGGCCAGGTATGGGTGGCGGCGCGGCATCTGGGCAATGTGCCGCACCAGATGCGCCGCCTCACCAATGTGGTGATGATGGGTATGGGCGAGCCGCTGATGAATTTCGACAACGTCGTGCGCGCGATGAGCGTGATGCGCGACGACCTGGGCTACGGCCTGGCCAACAAGCGCGTGACCCTGTCCACCTCGGGTCTGGTGCCGCAGATCGACCGCCTGTCCAGCGAGAGCGACGTGTCGCTGGCGGTGTCGCTGCATGCGCCCAACGATGCGCTGCGCGAGACCCTGGTCCCGCTCAACAAGAAGTACCCGATCGCCGAGCTGATGGCCGCCTGTGCGCGCTACCTGCGCGCCAACAAGCGCCGCGAGTCGGTGACCTTCGAATACACCCTGATGAAGGGGATCAACGACCAGCCCGAACACGCGCGGCAACTGGCGCGGCTGATGCGCCAGTTCGACAACGCGGTGCAGGCGTCGAATGCCGGCAAGGTCAACCTGATCCCGTTCAATCCGTTCCCGGGCACGCGCTACGAGCGCTCCGGCGAGACCGAGATCCGCGCGTTCCAGAAGATCCTGCTGGACGCGCAGGTGCTGACCATGGTGCGGCGCACGCGCGGCGACGACATTGATGCGGCCTGCGGGCAGCTCAAGGGGCAGGTCATGGACCGCACCCGTCGACAGGCCGAGTTCAAGCGCGAATTGCAGACGCGGGCGGATCGGGATGCGGCGGCGTAGCCAAGGGCGTTCCCTCGCGATGGTGGCGATCGCAGTGCTGGCCTTGCCGGGCTGCAACTGGATCGCGGCCAAGACCGGCACGGTGCGCACCAGCGAGCAGGTGCAACCGCAGTATTCCTTCCGCGACAACCGTGCGGTGAAGGCGCGGGTGGCCTTGCAGGAACAATTGGGTCTGGCCGCCAACGGGCTCGCCTCCGGCGACCTGGAGGCGGCGCAGACGCATGCGCGCAAGGCGCTGGCGCTGGATCCGCAATCGGTGGACGCGCTGACCGTGCTGGCGGTGCTCGCCGATCGCCGCGGCGATGCCACGACCGCCGGCGGGTACTACCGCAAGGCTGCGGAACTGGCGCCGAGCAACGGTGCGACCTTGAACAACTACGGTGCCTGGCTGTGCGCGAACGGGTCGCCGGCCGAGTCGCTGGCCTGGTTCGACCGCGCGCTCGCGCTGCAGGACTACGCCACGCCGGCCTCGGCGCTGGCCAACGCCGGCGGCTGCGCCTTGCAGGTCGGTCAGCGCGAGCGCGGCGAACGCGACCTGCGCAAGGCGCTGGATCTGGACCCGGACAACGCGTACGCGCTCGAGGCGATGGCCCGCAACGAGGTCGCGCAAGGGCGCTTTTTCGAGGCGCGCGCCTTCGCCGAGCGGCGTCTGGCGGCTGCGCCTGCCACCGCTTCCGTGTTACAACTTGCTATTCAGATTGAGCAAAGGCTGGGCGACAAGGCTGCCGCCGGCCGTTACCAACAGCGGTTGCGCAAGGAGTTTCCCGACGCCGCGACCACGACACCCGGGGCTAGTGCATTGTGATCAGTGATTCCAATCCGAACGCTTTCGATGGCGCCAAAGGCTGCGGGCAACAGCTCCGCGAAGCGCGCGAAGCGGCCGGCCTGAGCATCGACGACGTCGGCAGCCGACTGCGCATGCCGGTGCATGTGGTGCAGGCACTCGAGTCGGAGCAGTGGCAGCGCCTCGGCGCGCCGGTGTTCGTCCGTGGGCAGTTGCGCAGCTATGCGCGCCTGCTCGGCGTCGATCTGGAGCCGTTGCTGCAGACCGCGCAGATCGCGCCGGTGCAGCCGGTCGAATTGATCAGTCACACGCATACCCCGCCGCTGCGGCGCATGCTCGAAAGCGCCACCCGGCGCATGGTCTACGTGGTGATCACCGCCGGACTGGCGGTGCCGGTGTGGTACGCCACCCGCAGCCATTTCGCCGACGACAACGGCCCCAGCACAGCCTCGCTGGATGTGGTGCCGGGCACGCCGGGTACGACCCCGGCGGCAACGGCGGCGCCGGCCAATGGCGCCGCTGCGGCCGCACCGGCCGCGCCGGCGCCCGCACGCCCTGCGCCGAGCGCCGCGCCTTACATCGCCTCGCTGACGCCGATGCCGCGCCCGGCCGCAGAGCCGGAGAAGAACACCCTGAGCTTGTCGTTCCAGGGCGACAGTTGGGTGCAGATCCTCGCCCCCGACGGCACGCCGGTGGAAAAAGCCCTGCTGAAGGCGGGCGAGACCCGCACCTATGCGCCGGGCCAGGTCGGGCGCGTGGTGCTGGGCAATGCGTCCGCGGTCCAGGTTCAGCAATCCGGGAGTACCGTGGATCTGACCCCGTTCAGGCGCGCGAACGTGGCGCGCTTTGCGGTATCCTCTGACGGTTCCGTGACGCCCGCCTCCGAGTGACGGCGGCGCGGTTCCTCACTTTCAACATTCCATGTCCCGTCGCAGCGGCGGGGCGAGAGTACGCATGGCGATTGACGACCTGCTCGACGAGCACGAACAAAGCGAACGCGTCCGCACTTGGCTCAGGAAGAACGGCGCCGGCCTGATCGGCGGCATCGTCCTGGGCCTCGGCGCGATCATCGGCTGGCAGTGGTGGACCAAGCAGCGGTCCAACGATCTGGCCCAGGCCAATGCCCGCTACGAAGCGGTGCTCAAGAGCATCCAGGCCAATCAGCTGGACAAGGCGGCCAAGGACATGGCCGAACTGCAGCAGGGCTCGACCAACATCTACGCCGAACTGGCGGCGCTGCGCCTGGCCAAGGCGCAGGTCGACGCGGGCAAGTCCGATGCCGCGTTGAGCACGCTGCGCGCGCTCAAGGCCGACGGCGAAATGAAGGTGCTGGTCGACCATCGCGTGGCGCGGTTGCTGATTTCCGGCGGCAAGCCGCAGGACGCGCTGGCGCTGGTGGCCTCGGCCACCGATTCGCAGGGCCTGGAGATTCGCGGCGATGCGCTGATCGCGCAGGGCAAGCGCGATGCGGCGCGCGATGCGTACGCCAAGGCGCTGACCAGTCTGGACGTGGCCTCGCCGCAGCGGCGCGTGGTCGAAACGAAATTGATGGATGCGGGCGGCAGCGTGCCGAATGCCGCGGAGCCGATCTGATGAAGGTAGTCATGTTCAAGCGTGTCGCCACCGTGGCCCTGCTGGGTCTGGCGCTGTCCGGCTGCAGCACCGTCAAGGGCTGGTTCGCCGGCAAGGATGCGGCCGCCAAGAAGGCCGCCGAGCCGGCCGAACTGGTCAAGTTCACCCCGTCGGTGAAGGTGGTGAAGCTGTGGTCCACCGACGCCGGCAAGGGCGAGCGCCTGATCGGCGTGCGCCAGCGCCCGGTGGTGGCCGACGGCAAGGTGTATGCGGCCGCGACCTCCGGCACGGTGTACGCGCTGGATCTGCAGACCGGCAAGACCATTTGGGAATACGACGCCAAGCAGGCGCGCAAGCAGCAGCTGTCGCAGGCCGAGGACCAGCCGAAGAGCCAGGTCGAGAGCGAGTCCGGCAAGAACCTGTCCAAGGACGAGCGCGCCGCCTACAAGCAGCGCCTGCGCAACGAGAAGCAGCAGGCCAAGGAGCGCAAGCGGCTCGAGAAGAAGCGTCCGCTGCCGCGCTTTGCCGGCGGTCCCGGCGTGGGCGACGGCCTGGTGGTGGTCGGTGCGCTGGATGGCGCCGTGATCGCGCTCGATGCCGCCAACGGCACCGAGAAGTGGCGCGCCAAGGTGCCCAACGAAGTGATCGCCGCGCCGGTGATCGCGCAGAACATGGTGTTCGTGCGCAGCAATGATGGCCGCACCACCGCCTTCGATGCGGCCACCGGCCAGCAGCGCTGGTTCAATGCGCAGGAACTGCCGAGCCTGACCGTGCGCGGCAACGCGCCGGTGGTGGCGGGTCCGGGCGTGCTGTTCATCGGCAACGACGACGGCACCCTGGCCGCGCTGGCGATGCAGGACGGCCGCGTGCTGTGGGAGCAGACCATCGGCACGCCGGAAGGCCGCACCGAACTGGAGCGCATGGCCGACGTCGACGGCGCGCCGGTGCTCGACGGCACCACGCTGTACGCGACCAGCTTCAAGAACCAGACCGTGGCGCTGGAAGGCCCGAGCGGCCGCCCGCTGTGGAACCGCGATCATGGCGGCGCCGGCGGTGTGGGCGTGAGTTCCGGCAACGTGGTGGTGGCCGACAACGCCGGTACCGTGTGGGCGCTGGACAAGGCCTCCGGGTCGGCGATGTGGTCGCAGCCGGGGCTGGCGCGCCGCTCGCTGACCGGTGTGGCGATCCAGGGCGACTACGCCGTGGTCGGCGACTACAAGGGCTATCTGCACTGGCTGCGGCTCGACAACGGCGAGTTCGCCGCGCGCGAGCGGGTCGGGCGCAAGCCGCTGGTGGCGCAGCCGGTGGTCGCGGACGGGATCCTGCTGATGCAGAACACGAAAGGCGACCTGACCGCGTTCCGGTTGGGTCAATAACAAGAGAAGGATGTCGCGATGCTGCCGCTGGTCGCCCTGGTTGGACGGCCGAATGTCGGCAAGTCCACGCTGTTCAATGCGCTGACGCGCAGCCGTGACGCGCTGGTCCACGACCAGCCGGGCGTCACCCGCGATCGCCACTACGGGGTATGCCGGCTGCAGCCTGACACCCCGTTCGTGATCGTCGATACCGGCGGCATCTCCGGCGAAGAGGAAGGCCTGGCCGGTGCCACGGCCGAGCAGGCGCGTGCCGCCGCCGGCGAGGCCGATCTGATCCTGTTCGTGGTCGACGGCCGCGAGGGATCGTCCGCGCTCGACGACGAGATCCTGGCCTGGCTGCGCAAGCTGGCGCGGCCGACCCTGCTGCTGATCAACAAGATCGACGGCACCGACGAGGATCAGGTCCGCGCCGAGTTCGCGCGCTATGGTCTCGGCGACGCCATCGCGGTCTCCGCCGCGCATCGACACGGCATCGACGACCTGCTCGACGAGGTCCTGGAGCGGCTGCCGGAAGAGGGCGCCGGCGAAACCCTGGATACCGACCCGGCGCGCATGCGTATCGCCTTCGTCGGCCGCCCGAACGTCGGCAAGTCGACCCTGGTCAATCGCCTGCTGGGCGAGGAGCGCATGATCGCCTCCGAGGTGCCCGGCACCACCCGCGACTCGATCGCGGTGGACCTGGAGCGCGACGGCCGCCTGTACCGGCTGATCGACACCGCCGGCCTGCGTCGCCGCGGCCGCGTCGAGGAGGCGGTGGAGAAGTTCAGCGCGTTCAAGACCCTGCAGGCCATCGAACAGTGCCAGGTGGCGGTGCTGATGCTCGATGCCGGCGAAGGCGTGACCGACCAGGATGCGACCGTGCTCGGCGCGATCCTCGATGCCGGCCGCGCCCTGGTGGTGGCGATCAACAAGTGGGATGGGCAGAGCGACTACCAGCGCGCCCAGGCCGAAGACCTGCTGTCGCGCAAGCTCGGCTTCGTCAGCTGGGCCGAGGCGGTGCGCATCTCCGCCAAGCATGGCTCGGGCCTGCGCGAGCTGTTCCAGGCGATCCATCGCGCACACGCCTCGGCGGTGCGCGAGTTCAGCACCAGCGAAGTCAACCAGGCGCTGGAAATCGCCTACGAGAGCAATCCGCCGCCGAGCATCCGCGGCCACGTCTCCAAGCTGCGCTACGTGCATCCGGGCGGCAGCAATCCGCCGACCTTCATCGTCCACGGCACGCGCCTGAAGGTGCTGCCGGAGTCGTACAAGCGCTACCTGGAGAACTTCTTCCGCAAGCGCTTCAAGCTGGTCGGCACGCCGGTGCGCTTCATGTTCCGCGAAGGCGCCAATCCGTACGAAGGCAAGAAGAACGTGCTGACCGAGCGCCAGATCGCCAAGAAGCGGCGCCTGATGAAGCACGTCCGCGGCAAGTAGCCGCACGATGGACACGCGGCGCGCGATCACCCTCGGCATTCTCGCCGGCGGCCGCGCGCAACGCCTGGGCGGGTGTGACAAGGCCTGGCTGCAGCGCGACGGACAGGCGCAGGTGCAATGGCTGGTGCAGGCGCTGGCGCCGCAGGCGTCCGCGGTGCTGGTCAGCGCCAATCGCAGCTTGCCGCGCTATGCCGCCGTCGGCCTGCAGGCGGTTCCGGACCGTGTCGCGGCGCCAGCCGACGCCGAGCGTTCGCTGGGGCCGATCGCCGGATTGGATGCACTCGCCGCCCACTGCGCCACTCCTTGGCTGCTGACCGTGCCGGTCGACCTGTGGCGGTTGCCATCGGATCTGCCGGCGGTGCTGGCCGCGGCCGCTGTGGACCGCGATGGCGCCTGGGTCGAGGATGCCGCTGGCGCGCAGCCGCTGGTGGCGCTTTACCGGGTGGCTGCGTTGCGCCCGGCGCTGGAGGAGGCGCTGGCGGCGGGCCGTTATGCGCCGCGTGCCTTGCAGCAGCGCCTGTGGATGCTTCCGGTGGCGTTGCCGGAGATCGTGCTGGGCAATCTGAACACGCCGCAGGATCTGGCCGCAGCGGGTATCCTGCCGCCACCATGACCGACTATCCCTCCCGGATCGCCTACACCGACGCGCTGGCGATCGTCGCTGCCGCTGCGCGCGCCCGTCCCGTCAACAGCGAGCGCCTGGCGGCGTCGCGTGCCGATGGCCGCATCCTGCTCGAACCGCTTGATGCGCCGATCGACCTGCCGCCGTTCGTCAACAGCGCGATGGACGGTTTCGCGTTGCGCCACGCCGACCTGAGCCCGGGGGCGCCGACCGACTTGCGCCTGGCCGGAGAGCAGTTCGCCGGGACCGATCGGCAACAGGCGCTCGCGCCCGGCGAGTGCCTGCGCGTGACCACCGGCGCGCCGTTGCCGGCCGGTGCGGATACGGTGGTGATCAAGGAGAACGTGCACGAGCGCGATGGCCTCGTGCAGGTGCCGGACGGGCTCGCCGCTGGCGCGCACGTGCGGTCGCGTGGCGAGGACGTGCGCGCCGGCGAGCGCGTGCTCGAGGCCGGCATGCTGCTGACGCCCTCGCGGATCGGCCTGGCTGCGGCCTTGGGCGTGGACCAGCTGACGGTGGCGGCACGGCCGACCGTGGCGGTGTTCGCCACCGGCGACGAGCTGGTCGAGCCGGGCCTGCCGTTGCAGCCAGGGCAGATCTACAACAGCAACCGCGACATGCTGATGGCGCAGCTGCGCCTGCTCGGCCTGTCGCCGACCGCCTGGCCGACCCTGCCGGACGATCCGCAGCGCATCCAGGCCATGCTCGCCGACGCGGCCTCGGCGTTCGACGTGGTGCTGACCTGCGGCGGCGTTTCCGCCGGCGAGAAGGACTACCTGCCGCGTCTGTTGGTCGAGCACGGCCGCATCCTGTTCTGGAAGGTGCGCATGCGCCCGGGCATGCCGCTGCTGTTCGGCGAGTGGGATCGGGCCCTGTTCCTGGGCTTGCCTGGGAATCCGGTGTCGGTCCTGGCGACCTTCCTGGCGATCGGGCGGCCGTTGCTGGATGCGTTGCAGCGGCGCAGCGAACCGCACCGGGCCTGGCGTGCGCGACTGGCGGCTGGCTGGGACAAGCGCCACGACCGGCTGGAGTTCCTGCGCGGACGCATGCGCTGCGACGCGCACGGCCAGTTGTGGGCGGAACCGAATCCCGCCGACGGCTCGCACCGCCTGCGCGGCGCCGCCGACAGCGACGTGCTGCTGCGGCTGGAGGAGGGCGCACGCCATTTTCAGGCCGGCGACGTGGTCGAGGTGGTGCCGTACTGAGGGCACCTCCTAAGCACCTTCATCCAACACCATCAAGCCGGATACAGGATGCCTGGGGGAATGGTTTCAGCGGGACGGGGCGTTCCCGCTCAAGCGCGTCGCGGTTGAATGAGAGGTTCCTTCAGCCGCGCCGCCGACGGGACGCGGGCCCGGTTTGCGCCGATAATGCGTGCATGGGCATTCGAGAACTCACTCCTGCACAGGCGCAGGCACGGCAGGCGCAGGGCGCGCGGCTGATCGACATCCGCGAGGAGCACGAACGTGCCACCGGCATGGCCGCCGGCGCGCAGGGCGTGGCCCGCGCGCAGTTGCAGGCCGACCCGGCCACCTATCTCGGCGCCGACACCGAGGTGCTGCTGATCTGCCAGAGCGGCAAGCGCTCGCACGATACCGCCGTGTTCCTGGAGCAGGCTGGCTACTCGCAGGTCGCCTCGGTGCTGGGCGGCACCACGCGCTGGCAGCGCGAGGGCTTGCCGCTGCAGCGGCCGGCGCTGGCGCCGGAGCAGGAAGACTTTTTCGACCGCTATTCGCGGCATCTGCGCCTGCCCGAAGTCGGGGTCGAGGGCCAGCGCAGATTGCAGGCCGCGCGCGTGTTGCTGGTCGGCGCCGGCGGCCTGGGCTCGCCGGCCGGTTTCTACCTGGCGGCGGCCGGGGTGGGGCAGTTGCGCATCGCCGACGACGACGTGGTCGAGCGCAGCAACCTGCAGCGGCAGATCCTGCACGGCGAGGCGCGGATCGGCCAAGCCAAGGTGGACTCGGCTGCGGCGAGCCTTGGGGCGCTGAACCCGGGCGTGCGGGTGGAGGCGGTGCGCGAGCGGGTCACCGCGGACAACGTCGAACGGTTGCTGCAGGACGTGGATGTGGTGCTGGACGGCTCGGACAATTTTCCGGCGCGTTATCTGCTCAACGATGCCTGCGTGAAGCTGGGCAAGCCGCTGGTGTACGGCGCGGTGCAGCGCTTCGAGGGCCAGGTCAGCGTGTTCGACGCCGGCCGCCGGCGCGGGCAGGCACCGTGCTACCGCTGCCTGTTCCCGGAGCCGCCGCCGCCGGAGTTCGCACCGAACTGTGCCGATGCCGGCGTCCTCGGCGTGCTGCCCGGCATCGTCGGGCTGCTGCAGGCCAACGAGGTGCTGAAGCTGTTGCTGGAGATCGGCGAACCGCTGCGTGGCCGCCTGCTGCACTTCGACGCACTGTCGATGCGCTTCCGCGAAACCCGCCTGTCCGCCGATCCGCAGTGCCCACTGTGCGCGCCGGACCGGCCGTTCCCTGGTTATATCGACTACGCGCTGTTTTGCGGGGATGAGGGTTAGCTGCTCCTAGGTGTCGCTGTTCGCGGCGGCGGACGTACCCTCATCCGCCCCTTCGGGGCACCTTCTCCCGATGGCAGAAGGGAGGAGCGGTCTCGATGGCTGAAGCGGGCGCTGCGCACGCTCAAGCCCCTCTCCCTCCGGGAGAGGGGTTGGGGTGAGGGTAGGGCGCGCAGCGCCTGGCCATGCCAGACAGAACTAGCTGTCGTCGGACGCAGCGGCGGACGTACCCTCATCCGCCCCTTCGGGGCACCTTCTCCCGGTGGGAGAAGGGAGGCGGGGTCTCGATGGCTGAAGCAGTGTCGCGCCGCTCAAGCCCCTCTCCCTCCGGGAGAGGGGGGGTGAGGGTAGGGCGCGAAGCGCCTCGCAATGCCTGGCTGCACTAGCCGTCGTTGTTCGCAGCGGCGCCCGTACCCTCATCCGCCCCTGCGGGGCACCTTCTCCCGATGGGAGAAGGGAGGCGGGGCTGCGAGCTGATCGCACACGATCGACGCCGTCCAACATGCGATCGCGTGCATGTCGCGCGAGAGGCATCTTGCGCGCAGCACGCAGTGCACCGCGTCTCACCTCGCACCCCGCGCCATGGGGATGCTCCAGCCTTGTGCGTAGAATCGGCGCATGACCAGTCCAGCCGACAGCAGCGAATTGATCAAGGTGGTGGCGCTGCTCGGCGCCGCCGTGGTGGCGGTGCCGGTGTTCCGTCGGCTCGGCCTGGGATCGGTGCTCGGTTACCTCGCCGCCGGCCTGGCGATCGGGCCGTTCGGCCTGGGTTGGTTCTCCGATCCGCAGGCGATCCTGCACGTCGCCGAACTGGGCGTGGTCATGTTCCTGTTCGTGATCGGCCTGGAAATGCGGCCCTCGCATCTGTGGAGCCTGCGCAAGCAGATCTTCGGCCTGGGCACCGCGCAGATCATCGTCTGCGCCAGCGTGCTGACCGGCGTCGGCTTGGCCTTCGGTTTCCCGCTCCCGGTGGCCTTCATCGCCGCCTCGGGGTTCGTGCTGACCTCCACTGCGGTGGTGATGCAGTTGCTCGGCGAACGCGGCGACATCGCCCTGCCGGCCGGGCAGAAGATCGTGGCGATCCTGCTATTCGAGGACCTGTTGATCGTGCCGCTGCTGGCGGTGGTGGCATGGATGGCGCCGGTGCCCACGGATGCCTCGGCGCCGTCGCGCTGGGTCGGCATCGGTGTTGGCGCCGCCGCGATCGTCGGCCTGCTGGCGGCCGGGCGCTGGCTGCTCAATCCGCTGTTCCGGCTGCTGGCCGCGGCCAAGGCGCGCGAGGTGATGACCGCGGCCGCCCTGCTGGTGGTGCTGGGTGCGGCGTTGCTGATGCAACTGGGTGGGCTGTCGATGGCGATGGGCGCGTTCCTGGCCGGCGTGCTGCTGTCCGAATCGACCTTTCGCCATCAGATCGAGGCCGACATCGAACCGTTCCGCGGCATCCTGCTGGGGCTGTTCTTCCTCGGCGTCGGCATGGCGCTGAACCTGGCGGTGGTGGCCGCCAACTGGACCCTGATCCTCAGCGGCGTGCTCGCGTTCATGGCCGCCAAGGCCGCGTGCATCTACCTGGTCGCGCGGCTCACCGGCAGCGGCCATGCGCAGGCGCTGGATCGCGGCGTGCTGATGGCGCAGGGCGGCGAGTTCGCCTTCGTGCTGTTCGCCGCCGCTAGCGGCGCCGGTGTCATCGACGCGCAGATCAACGCCAACCTGACCGCCATCGTGGTGTTGTCGATGGCGCTGACCCCGTTGTTCGTGCTGCTGTACCGGCGCTGGGCGCCGGTGGAGGCGCCGTCGATGGAGGGCGTGGATGCGGCCGACGGCCTCACCGGCAGCGTGCTGATCATCGGCTTCGGCCGCTTCGGCCAGGTCGCCAGCCAGTCGCTGCTGGCCCGCGACGTGGACGTGACCATCATCGACAACGACATCGAGATGATCCAGAGCGCGGCCAAGTTCGGCTTCAAGATCTACTACGGCGACGGCACCCGTCTGGACGTGTTGCACGCCTCCGGCGCGCACAGCGCCCGCGCCATCGCGGTGTGCGTCGACAACCGCGAGGCGGCCAACCGCATCGTCGAACTGGCCAGGCACGAGTTCCCCCAGGCCAAGCTGCTGGTGCGCTCCTACGACCGCGAGCACGCGCTGGAGCTGATCGCCGCCGGCGTCGACTACCACATTCGCGAGACCTTCGAATCGGCGGTGGAATTCGGCCAGGCCGCGCTGATCGAGCTGGGCATGGACGAGAGCGAGGCGCGTTCCATCGCCCGCGAGATCCGCCGCCGCGATGCCGAGCGGCTGGAACTGGAGATCGCCGCTGGCGACGTGCGTGCTGGCAGGGGCCTGATGTACGGCAACATCACCCCAGTGGTGCCCACGCCGACCCCGTTCACGCCGCCGCGGCGCGAAAGCCGCACGCTGAATCCGGAAGGCGTGCCGGTGACGAAGCCAGCGCAGGAGCGTGACGGCACATAGCCGCAATGGTTGGCGGGGAGTTGTAGGAGCGGCTTCAGCCGCGACAGTGCCTTCCTGGGAATGCCCGGTCGCGGCTGAAGCCGCTCCTACGACAGGGGCCCAGCCTCAGCGAAGAACGCCTGCAACGCCTGCACGTAGCCCAGGATCGTCGCTGATCTCGTTTGATCGAGCCAGCGCAGCAACGTGACGGAACGTAACCACAATCGAATCGTTGGCGGGGAGTTGTAGGAGCGGCTTTAGCCGCGACAGTACCTTCCTGGGAACGCCCGGTCGCGGCTAAAGCCGCTCCTACAACAGGCGCCCAGTCTCAGCGCAAGAACGCCTGCAGCGCCCGCACGTAGCCAGGATCGTCGCTGATGTCGTTATGGTCGGCCTGCGCGAAGGCGACCACGGTCGGGCGCTGTGGCAGAGCCGTGAGCAGGGCGTCTGTACTGGCCGGCGGCACCACCTGATCGCGGCCGGCGCGCAGGATCAGCAGCGGGCCGCGATAGGCGCGCAAGGCGCGCGCCGAGTCGTAGCGATCGCGCAGCAACCAGCGCACCGGCGCCCACGGGTAGTGCGCCTGCGCCGCCGAGACCAGGCTGTCGAACGGCGTCACCAGCACCAGCCGCGCCACCGCGCGGCGCGCCGCCAGTTGGCTGGCCACGCCGCTGCCCAGGCTGCGTCCCATCACCGCGATCTGTGCCTGCGGCTGTGCGGCGTGCACATGGTCGTACAGCGCCACGGCATCGCCGATCAACGCCGCTTCGGTAGGCTTGCCGTCGCTGGCGCCGTAGCCACGGTAGGCGAGCAGGTAGAGGCTATGGTCGGGCAGGGCGGCCTGCAGCTGCGCGCGGGCGTAGCGCAGATCCTCGGCATTGCCGCCGAAGTACAGCAGCACCTTGTCGCGGTCGGGATTGACCTGCCAGCCGCGCAGCTCCACGTCCGCGTCGCGCCGAAGCGCGAAGTCGGTCTGCGCCGGTGCCACCCGCGTGCCCTGCGGGAAGTACAGCAGGTCGCGCTGGCCCAGGTAGAGCAGGGCACAGACCACCACATAGGCCGCGGCGAGGATGACCGCCGCGATCGCGGTGTAGCGCAGCATCGCTAGCCGTGCTTGCGCTGCGCCTCGGCGAAGGCGGCCAGTTGCGCCGGGGTGGCCTCGGCCTGGTGCTGCGCCTTCCAGTCGGCGAACGGCATGCCGTAGACGCGCTCGCGCGCCTGCTCCTTGCTGAGATCCTCGCCTTCGGCGGCCGCGGCTTCGCGGTACCAGTCGGCCAGGCAGTTGCGGCAGAACCCGGCCAGGATCATCAGGTCGATGTTCTGTACGTCCGGGCGGTCCTGGTTGAGGTGCTGCAGCAGCCGGCGGAAGGCGGCGGCCTCGATGCGGGTGGTGTCGGTCATGGCGGAATCGGGGACAATGGACATCCCCCGACTCTACACCCGCCCGCCCCGATGACCGATTCCGCGCCCGTCTCCTCCGTTCCGGCCCGCATCCTCGACGGGCGGCGCATCGCCGAAGACTTGCTCGACGAGCTGAAGGCGCGGGTCGACGCGCGGCTGGCGGCCGGGCAGCCGCGGCCCGGATTGGCGGTGGTGCTGGTGGGCGGCGACCCGGCCTCGGCGGTGTACGTGCGCAACAAGCGCCGCGCGGCCGAGAAGGTCGGCATCGAGGCGTTCGATTACGACCTGCCGGCCGGTACCAGCGAGGCCGAGCTGCTGGCGCTGATCGACCGGCTCAATGCCGACCCCAAGATCCACGGCATCCTGGTGCAGCTGCCGCTGCCGGGCATCCCCGATGCCAGCCGGCTGATCCATCGCATCGATCCGCGCAAGGACGTGGACGGCTTCCATCCGGAGAACGTCGGCCACCTGGCGCTGCGCGAATTCGGCCTGCGGCCGTGCACCCCGCGTGGCATCGTCACCCTGCTGGCGCACACCGACCAGCCAGTGCGCGGGCGCAACGCCACCATCGTCGGCGTCAGCAACCACGTCGGCCGGCCGATGGCGATGGAACTGCTGATCGCCGGCTGCACGGTCAGCTGCTGCCACAAGTTCACCCCGCCGGAGGTGCTGCAGGCGCGGGTGCGCGACGCCGACATCCTGGTGGTGGCGGTGGGCCGGCCGGGGCTGATCCCGGGCGAGTGGGTCAAGCCGGGCGCGGTGGTGATCGACGTCGGCATCAACCGCCTGGACGATGGCCGCCTGGTCGGCGACGTCGGCTTCGACGCGGCGGCGCAGCGCGCCAGCTGGATTACGCCGGTACCGGGCGGCGTCGGGCCGATGACCGTGGCCACGCTGATGCAGAACACGATCGAGGCCGCTGAGGCGGCCGGGATTGGGGATTCGGGATTGGGGATTGGGGATTCGTTGAAGGCTGCGCGGGATTCGGGATTCGGGATTCGTTAAAGGCAACAGTAAAAGCGCATGCACGGCGCATCCGGGATCGGTAGGCCTTCGAATCGGCCATTTGACAGCCAAGTAAACGGTCGACTGCGCAGGGCGCCGCCTTGACGAATCCCCAATCCCGAATCCCCAATCCCCGCCCCAAATGCGTTAAAATGCCGCGCTTCCCCACACTCGGGTCCGCCGATGCTGCGCATCCAGGCTGAAGCTCTCACCTACGACGACGTCTCGCTCGTCCCCGCCCATTCGATCGTCCTGCCCAAGGACGTCAGCCTGGAAACCCGGCTGACCCGCGACCTGCGCCTGAAACTGCCGATCCTCTCGGCCGCGATGGACACGGTCACCGAGCACCGCCTGGCGGTGGCCATGGCCCAGCTCGGCGGCATCGGCATCATCCACAAGAACCTGACCCCGGCGCAGCAGGCCGCCGAAGTGGCCAAGGTCAAGAAGTTCGAGGCCGGTGTCATCACCGAGCCGTTCACGGTCGGTCCGGAGACCACCATCGGCGAGGTGCTCAAACTCACCCGCGCCCGCAACATCTCCGGCGTACCGGTGGTGGACGGCAGCGAGCTGGTCGGCATCGTCACCAGCCGCGACATGCGCTTCGAGAAGAAGCTCGACGACCCGGTCCGCCACATCATGACCAAGAAGGATCGCCTGGTCACCGTGCGCGAGGGCGCCAGCGACGAGGAAGTGCTGCAGCTGCTGCACCGCCACCGCATCGAGAAGATCCTGGTGGTCAACGACGGCTTCGAGCTGCGCGGCCTGATCACGGTCAAGGACATCCAGAAGAAGACCGACAACCCCAACGCCGCCAAGGACGCCGCGACGCGGCTGCTGGTCGGCGCCGCGGTGGGTGTCGGCGGCGATACCGAGCAGCGCATCGAGCTGCTGGCCGCGGCCGGCGTGGACGTGGTCATCGTCGACACCGCGCACGGCCATTCGCAGGGCGTCATCGACCGCGTGGCCTGGGTCAAGAAGACCTACCCGCAGTTGCAGGTGATCGGCGGCAACATCGTCACCGGCGACGCCGCGCTGGCGCTGATGGACGCCGGCGCCGACGCGGTCAAGGTCGGCGTGGGCCCCGGCTCGATCTGCACCACGCGTGTGGTCGCCGGTGTCGGCGTGCCGCAGATCACCGCGATCGACATGGTCGCCGAGGCGCTGCAGGACCGCATTCCGCTGATCGCCGACGGCGGCATCCGCTACTCCGGCGACATCGGCAAGGCGCTGGTCGCCGGCGCCTCCACGGTGATGGTCGGCGGCCTGTTCGCAGGCACCGAGGAAGCCCCGGGCGAGGTCGAACTGTTCCAGGGCCGCAGCTACAAGAGCTACCGCGGCATGGGCAGCCTGGGCGCGATGGAGAAGGGCAGCAAGGATCGGTACTTCCAGGATGCCTCCGACGCCGACAAGCTGGTGCCGGAAGGCATCGAAGGCCGCGTGCCGTACCGCGGCCCGCTCAGTGGCATCATCCACCAGTTGATCGGCGGCCTGCGCGCGACCATGGGCTACGTGGGCTGCGCCACCATCGAAGAGATGCGCACCAAGCCCAAGTTCGTCACCATCACCGGTGCCGGCCAGCGCGAAAGCCACGTCCACGACGTGCAGATCACCAAGGAACCGCCGAACTATCGCATGGGCTGATGCCCATGCGCGGGATTGGGGAGTCGGGATTGGGGATTCGTCGCCCGCCGCGTCTCCACCGGCCGTGCGCAGCGCGGCCACCCGCTCTTGCGAATCCCGACTCCCGAATCCCCACTCCCGGCCCCAGATGACCAACATCCACAGCGACAAGATCCTCATCCTCGATTTCGGTGCGCAGTACACGCAGTTGATCGCGCGGCGCATCCGCGAACTGGGCGTGTACTGCGAGATCTGGGCGTGGGACCACGATCCGACCGAGATCGCCGGCTTCGGCGCCAAGGGCATCATCCTCTCCGGCGGCCCGGAATCGACCACGCTGCCGGGCGCGCCGGCCGCGCCGCAGGAAGTGTTCGACAGCGGCCTGCCGATCTTCGGCATCTGCTACGGCATGCAGACCCTGGCCGCGCAGCTCGGCGGCGCCACCGAAGCGGCGGACCAGCGCGAGTTCGGTCATGCCGAAGTCGAGGTGGTCGCGGCCGATGCGTTGTTCTCCGGACTGACCGATCACGCAGGCGCGTCGCGTTTGAACGTGTGGATGAGCCACGGCGACCACGTGTCGCAGGTGCCGCCGGGCTTCACCATCACCGCCGTCACCGACCGCATCCCGGTCGCGGCCATGGCCAATGAGGCCAAGCGCTGGTACGGCGTGCAGTTCCATCCGGAAGTCACCCACACCCTGCAGGGCCAGACCCTGCTGCGCCGCTTCGTGGTCGACGTGTGCGGCTGCGCCACGCTGTGGACCGCGGCCAACATCATCGACGACCAGATCGCCCGCGTGCGCGCCCAGGTTGGCGATGACGAAGTGATCCTCGGCCTGTCCGGCGGCGTGGATTCGTCGGTGGTCGCCGCGCTGCTGCACAAGGCGATCGGCGACAAGCTGACCTGCGTGTTCGTCGATACCGGCCTGCTGCGCTGGCAGGAAGGCGACCAGGTGATGGCGATGTTTGCCGAGCACATGGGCGTCAAGGTGATCCGGGTCAACGCGGCCGACCGCTACTTCCAGGCGCTGGCCGGCGTCAGCGATCCGGAAGCCAAGCGCAAGATCATCGGCAACCTGTTCGTGGAGATCTTCGACGAAGAGTCGAACAAGCTCAGCAACGCCAAGTGGCTGGCGCAGGGCACCATCTACCCGGACGTGATCGAGTCGGCCGGCAGCAAGACCGGCAAGGCCCATGTCATCAAGAGCCACCACAACGTCGGCGGCCTGCCTGAGCACATGAAGCTGGGCCTGGTCGAACCGCTGCGCGAACTGTTCAAGGACGAAGTGCGGCGCCTGGGCGTCGAACTCGGCCTGCCGCGCAGCATGGTCTACCGCCATCCGTTCCCCGGCCCCGGCCTGGGCGTGCGCATTCTCGGCGAAGTGAAGCGCGAGTACGCCGAACTGCTGGCCAAGGCCGACGCGATCTTCATCGACGAACTGCGCAAGGCCGATCTGTACGACAAGACCAGCCAGGCCTTCGCCGTGTTCCTGCCGGTGAAGTCGGTCGGCGTGGTCGGCGACGCCCGCGCCTACGAATGGGTGATCGCGCTGCGCGCGGTGGAGACCATCGACTTCATGACCGCGCACTGGGCGCACCTGCCGTACGACTTCCTCGGCACGGTGAGCAATCGCATCATCAACGAATTGCGCGGCGTGTCGCGGGTGGTCTATGACATCAGCGGCAAGCCGCCGGCGACGATCGAGTGGGAGTGAGGTGACCTGCTGCGTGGGCGGCGCTGGCTGGTCGGCGCGACCCGGAAGCAGGCTTTGCATTGCGGTAGTGTTCCGGCTCGCCTTCCAGCATCGCGTCCAGCAGGTTGCTGTCCGTCAGCTCGGTATTGCGTCGCTCCAGCGCTTGATACGGCGTGCCTTTCTTCGAAGAGCCTCTCGCACCGTCAGCCCGGATGCGGCGATCAGCTCCACAAGTCGCTGCCGGCTTGGAGAGGTCTTGAGGTATGCGACGACCTAAGGGTGTGCTCCCGCGTCGCGGATCAGGGTGAGGCGTTGCGCGAGATTCCGCATTCTGGGTTGTGGCAGATCACGGCCTTCATGGCGCGGTCTTTGCCGCCTGGGCGGCTTCGACCGCGCCTGCGGCCGCCGCCAGTGCAGCGGCGGCCAGTGTGTCCTTGCGCTCGCTGTAGCGGTCGACCAGGTAGTCGCTGCGGCCGCGCACCAGATAGGTGAACTTCACCAGTTCCTCCATGACGTCCACCACCCGGTCGTAGTACGCCGATGGTTTCATGCGGCCATTGGCGTCGAACTCCTGCCAGGCCTTCGGCACCGACGACTGATTCGGGATGGTCACCATCCGCATCCAGCGCCCAAGCATGCGCAGCGCGTTGACCACGTTGAAGGATTGCGATCCGCCGCAGACCTGCATCACCGCGAGCGTGCGTCCCTGCGTCGGGCGGACGCTGTCTTCCTGCAGAGGCAGCCAGTCGATCTGGTTCTTGAAGACCGACGACACCGCGCCATGACGTTCGGGGCTCACCCAAACCTGGCCTTCCGACCACAGCGACGCGGCGCGCAGTTCCTGCACCTTCGGATGGTCCGGGCCGACGGCATCGACCATGGGTAGGTCGTGGGGATCGAAGACGCGGGTCTCGGCGCCGAAGTAGTCGAGCAGCCGTTGCGCTTCCAGTGCCAGCTTTCGGCTGTAGGACTCCGGGCGCAGCGATCCATACAGGATCAGGATGCGTGGCTTGTGCTCGGCATCGCCGGCGGCCAGGCGCACGCGATCCGCTGCGGGCGCAAGCGTTGCATCCAGATTGGGAAGGTCCATGATCGATTGCCTGGGTTCATTAATTCAATTATTCTAAAATAATGGAACATTTGACCGCAACCAAGGCCTTGTCGGCATTGGGCCACGAGACCCGTCTGGCCATCTTCCGGCTGCTCGTCCAGGCCGGACCGGCGGGCAAGCTGGCGGGCGAGATCGCCAGCGCGCTGACATTGCCGGCGCCGACCCTGTCCTTCCACCTGAAGGAGCTGGCTGCTGTCGGAATGATCCGCGCCGAGCAAAGGGGCAGGACGGTCTGCTATCGCGCCGAGTTCGACACGATGACGCGTCTGCTCGATTACCTGACCGAGAACTGCTGCGGCGGCGACGTGCGTTGCGGAGAGGGGCGGACTTGCTGACGCTTGGCATTCGATGCTGAATGGCTGCGACATGAGCGTGGGCGCGGCTCATGTCGCGCCGACGGCGCATCGCCAGGCTGCCGCCAACCGTCGTTTCGTGCTTCTGCACATATCGAGGTGATGTCATGGACGTGGTGATCAGCCTGGCGCAGTTCGATCCGCAGACGGAAGAACTGCTGCAGTCCT
Source organism: Xanthomonas sp. NCPPB 3174 (assembly GCF_056725205.1). NCBI lineage: Bacteria > Pseudomonadati > Pseudomonadota > Gammaproteobacteria > Lysobacterales > Lysobacteraceae > Xanthomonas > Xanthomonas sp. NCPPB 3174. Next base: position 2,309,700 of record NZ_CM161517.1, read on the forward strand.
CGGGGTTGCCGACCTCCGACCTGATCGCCGGTCACGCGTCGCGACAGTTCCTCGCCGCGCGTCGGGGTGGGTTGGTCGGCACGGTGGCTGTCGAATTCCATGGCGAACATGGCGTGCTGCGGTCGTTGTGCGTCGCGGAGGGGCATCGCGGTGATGGCCTCGGGCGTCGGCTGGTTCGGGAGGCGGAGCGCCTTGCTGTGCAGCGTGAGGTGCTTGCCTTGTATCTGCTGACCACGACGGCGCAGGATGTGTTCGCCGCCATGGGCTACGCACAGTGCGACCGGCGGCAGGTGCCGCCGCTGGTCGGGGCGTCGAGTCAGTTCGAACGCCTCTGTCCGTCCAGCGCCGTCTGCATGTCGAAGCGCCTGTGATCCAGGCCCTGCCTCTCATCAACAAAGGAAGCCGGTGACCGTGACAGCGACCGTCGTTTCGGCCAGTCCCGTGCATGCCCAGCGCATCGCTGACATCTACAACCACTACATCGCCAACACGTGCGTCACGTTCGAACTGGATCCCGTGACGTCGGCCGACATGGCCAGGCGCATGGAAGATGTCCAGGGCGTCGGCCTTCCTTGGCTGGTGGCGCTGGTGGGCGACGAGGTCGTTGGATACGCTTACGCCACCCAGTGGAGAGCGAGGAAGGCGTACCAGCGTTCGGTGGAATCCACGATCTACCTGGATGATGGGCATCGTGGGCGAGGGCTGGGCGCTGTCCTGTATGGCGCGCTGCTGGAAACACTGCGACGGCTGGAGTTGCACGCAGTCATCGGCGGTGTCGCTCAACCGAACGATGCAAGTGCCCGGCTGCACCAGGCGCTAGGGTTCAAGAAGGTGGCGCACTTCGAGCAGGTCGGTTACAAGCTCGGCCGTTGGGTGGATGTCGTGTACTGGCAGTTGCTTCTTCCAGCCGCGCGCCACGAAACGGGGTCTGACTAGCGACGCTGGTAGACGACGCCCTGAACCAAGACCTGATCTTGCTCCGGCGCATCGTCGAAACGTCGATGCGCTTCGGCGATGGCGCGTTGGTTCTCGTTCGCCCAATCGACCAGTGCCATGACCGGCTTCAATAGCGTGCGCCCAAGGTCGGTCAGCGCGTAATCGACGCGCGGAGGAATCGTCGGATACAGCGTGCGCGTGACCAGTCCGTCGCGTTCCAGTCCGCGCAGGGTCAGCGTCAGCATGCGCTGGGAAATGCCGTCGATGCCACGCTTCAATGCGTTGAAGCGCTGCGGGCCGTTCGCCAGCATCGCGATGATGTAGAGACTCCACTTGTCGCCGATGCGATCGAGGATTTGGCGCGTCGCCAGACAGCCACCCGAATCAGGTGCAGGGACTTCGACAGTTGGGTCGATGTGACCAGGTGACATCGGTGTGCCTTCTTGTTGGGCGCCGGCAGGGACCATACCATCCTCTGTATGGATTAGTAAGTGAATTCTTACTTGTTACCTGGTTCTCATTTTATACCTTGGAGCTATCATGCGCCGTATCCTCCTTGTCACGTCCAGTCCGCGCCGCGCGGACAGTCTCTCCACGCGCTTCGCGACCGACATCGCCGAGGGTCTCCAGGCCCGCTCGGGCGGTCAGCTGACCGTGCGCGACCTCGCCGCGCATCCGCCGCCGCACATCACGGCGGCCTATATTCATGGCCGGATCGCGTCGGCCGAACACCGCACGCCGGAACAGGTCGAGGCGGTGGACCTCGCCCAGGAGCTGGTCGACGAACTGAAGCTCGCCGACGTGATCGTGCTCGGTTCGGGAATGATGAACTTCGGTCCGTCCTCGCAACTCAAGGCGTGGTTCGATCACGTCACCTGGCCCGGCGTCACGTTCCGCTATGGCGAGCGCGGGCCGGAGGGGCTGCTGACCGGCAAGAAGGTCTATCTCGTCGCTGCCACGGGCGGCGTGTTCTCGGAGGGCGCCTGGGCGCCGTTCGACTTTCAGACCAGCTACTTGCTCCATCTGCTGCGTTTCATCGGCCTCACCGATGTCGACGTGGTGCGCATCGAAGGCACGGTGCTCGGCCCCGATGCGGTGAACGCCGCCGTCGCCGATGCCACAACGGCCGTCGCCGCCTTGTTGGCGAAGGCTGCGTGAGCGCATGACCGGGAAAAAGACCATCGCCTTGTTCGGTGCGACCGGACCGACCGGGCGGCACCTGATCGAGGAAGCCTTGAAGCGTGGCTATCACCTGTCGGTCTACACGCGCGACGCCGGGAAGCTCGCCGCGTTCGCGGGAAAGGTCGACATCGTTGTCGGCGACCTGCAGGACCGCGTCGCCATCGCGCAGTGCGTCCGAGGGGCGGATGCGGTCATCAGCGCCCTGGGCCCCAACGGTCTCAAGGTGCAGGGCGACAAGCCGGTCATGCACGGCCTGGCCAACATCATCGCCGCGATGAAGCAGGCCGGCGTGCGCCGCCTCATCCAGATTTCCACTGCCGCCTATCGCGATCCCAAGGACGGGTTCGCGTTCGGCCCCCACGCGTTCGCGCTGCTGTTCAAGCTGATCGCGCGCAAGGGCTACCAGGACATCCAGGCGACCGGCGCCTTGGTCGCCGGTTCGGACCTGGACTGGACGCTGGTGCGCATTCCCAACCTCAAGGATGGCCCGGCCGACGGCAGCGTGGAGGTGGGTTGGTATGGACGGACCGGGCTCGGCACCAAGCTTTCCAGAGGCAATCTCGCCAAGTTCCTGGTCGATCAGGTGACAGACACGCAATTCGTGCGCGCCGCGCCGGGCATCGCCAACCAGTGACGCGGGAATGCCTTCGCGGCAACACACATGAGCATGGCCTGCGCAGTTCTTTTCATGATGACCAGTAAAGCCATTGCGGAGTCTTTGCCGTGAGCGGATTCACCAGCGCCGATGTGCCCGATCAATCGGGAAAAACCTTTATCGTGACCGGTGCCAACACCGGCATCGGTTTTGAAGTAGCAAGCGCATTGGCGGCGCGGCGAGCCAGGGTGCTTTTCGCTTGCCGTGACGAGCAGAAAGCACAGGCTGCCGTCGGTCGGATTCATGCGAAGATTCCCGATGCGAATCTCGCATTCCTGCCGCTGGACCTCGCGGACCTGGCGAGTGTTCGCAGCGCCGCAAAACTGGCCGAAAAAGAGTCGCGCATCGATGCGCTCGTCAATAACGCCGGTGTGCAGGGGCCGAAGCTGAGGCGCACGGCGCAGGGCTTCGAGCGGACATTCGGCGTCAATCATCTCGGTTGCTTTGCGCTCACCGCGCTCATGTTGCCCAAGCTCGCGGAAACTTCCGGGTCGCGCATCGTCGTCACCAGCAGCGGTCTGCACAAGGATGCGAAGATCGAGTGGGACGATCTCAGCGCGGAGAAGAGCTACAAGTGGATGCCGCGCTATGCGGCGAGCAAGCTGGCGAATCTGCTTTTTGTCTTTGAATTGGATCGGCGACTGCGAGCGGCGGGCATGCCGGTGACGGCAGTGGCCTGCCATCCGGGTCTTGCCGGAACCGATCTTGCGCGCGACAGCGGGTGGGGCAACATCGCCATGTCCTTGATCGGCCTGTTCTTCAATACGCCGGCAAAGGGCGCGTGGGGCGCATTGCACGCGGCGACAGGTGAGATCGAGCCCGGCGGCTATTACGGGCCGACGCAACTGTCCGAGCTACGAGGTCCCTCCGGCGAGTGCACACCGTCTCCGAAAGCGCGGAACCCGGAACTGGCGAGACGACTGTGGGAGGTGTCGGTGCAACTGACCGGCATCGATCCAGGGCTCCCTTCGAATTCATAGCGCGAAGACAGGATCGCGAGAACATGGCGATGCAGATCGACCTCTATACCGAAATCACATGCCCGTGGTGCTTCGTCGGACATCATCGTCTCGACAAGGTGCTGGCGGAGCGTTTCCCCGACCTGGTCGTGGATATCCGGCAGCATCCGGTGCTGCTGCTGCCGGATGCGCCCGCAGGTGGCCTCTACATTCCCGATTTGCTGCGTTCGCGCTACGGCATCACCGATCCGAAGGCCGCCTTCGCGCGCCCCGAGGCGGAAGCGCGCGCGTCGGGCTTCGAGCTGAATCTGGGTCGCCAGCGCTGGACCTATCCGACCCAGGCGGCGCATGCCCTGATCCTCGCCGCCGCTGGGCACGGCACCCAGCATCGGCTCGCCGTCGCCATCACCGATGCCTACTTCATCGCGGCGAAGAACATCACCGATGCGGATGTGCTGGCCGACATCGCAGCCGAGCACGGGTTCGATCGCGATCGTGCGCGTGCCATCGCCCTTGATCCTGCGCAGCACCGCCGCGTCGAGGAGGAAGCGGCCAGATCGGCGCAGGCCGGTGTCCGTTCGGTTCCCCATTTCGTCTTCGGGGGACGCGTTGCCATCAAAGGGGGGCAAAGCGAGGACGAGATCGCTGCGGCAATCCGCGCGGCGTCTGCTGCGACCCCTGCTTGACGCGATTGCTTGCTCGTTCAGTCGATCGCGTGCCGCACCATCGCGCTGTCGACGTACTGCTGCATGCGCACGATCCGGTCGTCGCGCAGTTCGTAGAGATGTGCGAAGTGCGCACGCATGGATTTTCCGGTTGCCTTGTAGGTGCCGGAATAGACGCCGAAGGCCGCCACCCGCTCGCCATCGGCCAGATAGGTATGGACGCTGGCCGTGTAATCAGCCCATTCCCTCGCGAGGCGGTGGAAGACGCCTCGCATCAGCGCCTCGACGCCGACATAGGTGCCGGCGTAGGGGAAGCCTTCGGCCTCCGTCCATTCGACGTCGGGCGACAGCACCGCCAACAGGTGTTCGGCGTTCTCCTCGGAGGACCCTGCGTAAGTCTTCCGGATCAGTTCGCGGTTGTCGATCATCTCAGCCCCACGGCATTTCGCCGGTGGCGACCTTGGCGCCGATCTCGAGGGCCACGCCCATGCCGAGGTTCGGGAAGCGCGCTTCCATCGCCGCCTTGAGCGAGACCGCATCCTTGGCGGTCGCGAGTTCCTCCTCGAAGGCGAGCAGATAGGCCTTGGTGTGGGCGATGGCCGACAGGTCGGGCGCCGCGTCGGGCGTCAGATGGCCAGGCACGACGACCGCCGGCGCGCGCGCGGCGATCGCGTCGAGATTGGCGATCCAGGCAGCACGCTGCTCCTTTGTCTGCGTATCGGCGGTCCAGACATGCACGCCGGAGAAGATCATGACGCCGCCGAACACGGCGTGCAGCGACGGCACCCAGAGATAGCGGCGATTGGCCAGGCCCTGGGCGGCGACGATCTCGACCGTCTCGCCATCGACCGACAGCGAGGCGCCGTCGAAGATCTCGGGCAGGACGATATCGTCCAGTGTCTGCGGACCGTTTTCCTTGAGCTGCGGCCCCCACACGGCGAGCTTCTTCTCGACATTGGCCTGGATGGCGGCGCGCGTGGCGGAGGCGGCGATGACCCTGGCCTGCGGAAAGGCCTCGTGCAGCGGCTTGAGGCTGAAGTAGTAATCCGGATCCGACTGGCTGACATAGATCGTCGTCAGCGTCTTGCCGGTGGCCTTGATCGCCTCGGCCACCGCCTTGCCGTCGGGATAGGTGAAGCCGCCGTCGATCAGCAGCGCTTCGCTCGGGCCGGTCAGCAGCACCGGCGCACGGAAGAAGCCGTTCTGGCCGGCGGGAAAATGGGTCCATGTCAATGCGGACGTCTGGCGGTCGTTGCTCATCGCAGATCTCCTTGTCTTCGGGCGCGTAGGCAGTGGGAAAGAAGGGTCGGGAAGCTCAGGCTGCGCGCAACTGCGCGACCAGGGCGTTGCGGTCGCCGAACAGCAGATCGCTCGGCAGCAGCCGGCTGCCGTGCGCGTCGTCGACGACGAGCGTGGGGACGCCATGCGCATCGAAGCGCGCCATTTCGCCGCGCGCGGCATCGATGCGCGCGCGATAGGCGCCGAGCACGTCGGCATCGGGTGAGACGACGCGCTGGGCGGCATCGGCAAACCCTGCGCCGGACAGCACCGCTGCCACGACCGCGCGATCGGAGGTGTTGCGGCCGTCGACATAACGGGCACGTTGCAGGGTCTTCAGCGCGTCGCGTTCGCGCTCCGGCGCGGTCATGCCAACGGCGATCACGCCGAGCGTCGCGGGGGCCGAATCGAACAGGGTACCGGTCGCGCCGAGCACCTGGCTGCGGTAGGCCTCGGAAAACGCCTGCCCGGTGAGGCGGGCGATGCGCTGGTCGTTCTGCCAAGCGTAGGCGGCGAAGGACGCGTCCATCGGCCGCGCGTTCTCGCCGGCGAACAAGCCGGTGGGGGCGAGCCGCACGGTCACGCCAAGGACCTGCGCAAGCTGGTCCAGCGCGGGGATGGCGCCGTAGCACCACCCGCAGAGAGGATCGAAGAGGTAGGTGATGTGCATGGTGGGATCCGCTTGAGGAGGTGCGGCCACCTTAGCGACCGCGGATTGGCGGATAAATCGCTTTGAATGCTACATTCTGTAAGTAATTGGCTGACAATTCGGAGAGGTCGGCGTGGAAGCCGTCAATCTCAACAGGCTTGCCTACTTCGCGGCCGTGGTGGACACGGGTTCGTTCACGCGCGCGGCGGAACGGCTGGGCATCACCAAGACCGTGGTCAGCCAGCAGGTGGCCAAGCTCGAAGCAGAGTTGAAGACGGCGCTGCTGATGCGTACCACCCGTCGGGTCGAACCGACCGAGGCCGGGCGGTTGCTGCATGCGCGCAGCGTGAGTGTGCTGCGTCAGGTCGAGGATGCCATCGGCGAGGTGACGCGCTCCAATGTCGAGCCGAGCGGCGTGCTGCGGGTGGCCGCACCGAACGACTACGGCACCTCCAGGATCGCACCGCTGGCCGCCGCTTTCACGCGGCGTCATCCGGCGTGCCAGGTCGAGCTGATCCTGGCCGATACGCGCATCGATCCGGTCGCCAGCCAGGTCGATCTGTCCATCCGGGTGGGCTGGCTCGACGATTCCAGCCTGCATGCGCGGCGCATCGGCGACTTCCGGCAGTGCCTGGTCGCCACGCCGGAACTGGCCAGCGCCTTGGCGGTCGCGAACCCCGACGATCTCGCGCAGGTTCCGTTCGTCGCCAACAGCGCGCTCCGCGAGCCGTTGATCTGGCACTTCGTCAAGGATGATTTCGAGCGACGCACGGTGCGCATGCGTCAGGCCCTGTCGACCAACGCGACGCCGGCGGTGCGGGCGGCGACGCTGGCCGGTGGCGGGGTGTCGGTCCTGCCGGATTTCCTGGTGGCGGATGCCTTGGCAGCGGGAACGCTGGTCGCCGTTCTGCCGGACTGGTCGTTGCCGGCCGGCGGCATTCACGTGGTCTACCCGACGGCGCGCTTTCGCCCATCAAAGGTCACCGCCTTTGTCGAGATGCTGGTTGCTGGCGCCGGCACGCGTGTGGCCTGACGCTGTCGCTCCGCGATCCCGCAAGTGTCCGCGCGTTGCGGAGGAAACCGACGCCCGCCCTCCCGCCTGCGTCGGGAAGGGCGGGCTGAGAAAACGCGCCGTCAGGCCACCGCCGGTACCGGATTGCGCGTGGAAGATGCATCGCCAGGACACACCTCCCAGCGCAGATCGCCGGTGTAGCGACACGCCATGCGGCCCTGGTCGTCCAGCGCGAAGAGATGCAGCCAGCGATTGTCGAACAGCGCGCGAACCTGCGGATGGCGTTCGAGGATGCCGGTGATTGCCTCGGTCGGTGCCTCGATCAGTACCGACAGCCGCAGCGGTTCGTGGATCAGCCGTTCGCCGTCGTGGACCGACTGCCAGGGGAGTCCGCCGCGCAGCAGGCCGCCGTTGCCCTCGACCACGCCGATGCCGCCGGTGACGTTGTGCAGCAGCTTGTTGCCGGCGCCGAAGACCTCGGGTGCGACAGTCGATCCGTAGTACTGCAGGCTGATCCAGCTGGCGACAACGACCGGGGCGGTCAGGATCAGCTCCAGCACGCCGAAACCTTCGTCGCGGCGCCAGTCGTAGTCGTGCAGGAAGGCGCGTCCTGCCAGGTCGCGCCCGGCCGTGCGGGCGCGCGGCGCGGCGATGAAGGCCTGGCAGCCGGCCAGGGCCCATTCCGGGCGCAGTTCGGCCCAGTCGCGGGAGCGAGGCGCGATGTCCTGGCTGCGCTGTGCGCGTGGCAGGCGCAGGGCGCGCTCGCCGCGCGCCAGCGCGCCGGCGGCGTGCAGCCAACGCGCCGCCTGGTCGATGTCGGCGGCATGGTCGGGCGAAGGATGGTCGGCGCTGTACAGCGTGACCGCATCGGTCGTGGTGTCGTGCAGTGCGCCGACGAACAACGTATCGGCCGGGATCGCGATGCCGCGTTCGGGGAGACCGGCGCGTACCGCGGAGTCGTTGAGCAGCGCGGCCAGCAGCCGCGCGTTCACTTCGCCGGAATAGCCACCGCAGGCGCCGCAGTGCAGGGCGCTGGCGTGCGGATTGTTGACCACGTTTGCGCCGTGGCCGGCGATCACGACGAGTCGGGCGAACCCGCTGGTGAGCGACATCGCGGTGAGGATGCGCGTGGCCATGGTCAGTCGCGTGTCGAGGTCGAGCGCCTCGGCCGGGCGCGGCGCGGGATCGTTCGGCGCCGAGCGGCGCGTCAGCCCCAAGCCATCGCGCAGCAGCTTGGCGACGTAGATCGGGCCGGTGGCCTCGACGAAGGCGAACGAGGAAATGGCGGCCAGCTTGAAGCGTCCCCAGGCACGCTTCGCGCGGGCCATGATCCGTGCGGAGAGGTCCGCCTCGGCCACCGAGGCCGTCGCCGCTCCCGCGCAGGTGTGCAACGCTGGCGTCAGCAGCACCGGAAGGCGTGCCTCGACCACGTCCGAGGCGAACCGGCGATAGCCGATGCCCAGCCCGAAGAATCCGGCGAATCCCAGGGTCTGGACGCCGGCATCCAGGCTTTCCAGCGCGCGGCGGAACACTTCCGAGCGCACGTCGATGCAGAAGGCCATCTGCAGCTTCATCCGGTCGGGCGTCGCCGGGAGCGGGGCGGGTGACGCAAGCAGCGCGTCGAGCCGCCGCTGCGCCGCGCGTTCGGCCGCTTCCTGCAGGAGGCCGTCGACGACATCGTCCGGCGTCGCCGCCACCGGCGCGCTGTAGGCGTCGATGGCGCTTCGCCACTGCGGCGCGATCGCCGCACCGAACTTGCCCAGCAGCGCGGCGTCCCAACTGATGCGGATGGCGAGCAGGTCGGTGACGCAGGCATCGGTTCCGCCGCTCAACTCCGCTTGCCAGAGCCGATACCGCGCAACCTGGCTCCAGCCGCCCAGCGTGGTCAGCAGGCGGTGGAAATAGCCCTCCAGCGCGTCTGGCGCGAGGCCGAGGCGGGCGACCCCCTCGGCGATCGCCTCTTCGGCAGTCGCTGGCGCGTCCGCCACCTGCTGGGCGAATCGGGTGAGTCCGGCGATTTCCGGCGTCAGATCATGGGTCGCGACCAGTCGCCATGCGTTGTAGGCGCCGCCGGACTGTCCGGCGACCCACAGCGCCTGGCCCTGATCGAAGTAGCTGGCGGCCCAGTGTCCGATGCGCTCTTCGACGATGCCCGGCCAGTCGACCTGCGACGCATCGCGTGCCAGATCGGCGACGGTCGGGATCGCCTGCGGGGCAGGGCGCGTGGTTTCGATAGCGAGCTTCAGTGCGGCCACGCTCGGCGGACGCAGCGCCGCCGGCGCGTTGTGCCAGGCCGCCCGCAGATCCTCTTCGGCGATCTCGCCGGACTGCAGTCGCTCCGCATACCAGGCGCGCGGCATGGTCACGGCGATGCCGGCCGCGCGCCGCAGCCGTGCCGCCGCGATCGGCAGCGATTCGCCGGTCTGGCCGAGGAAGGGATTGACCGCCACGCTCGAGGCGAGCGGCCATAGCGGGGGAATGGCGCGCGCCGCACGCGCGGCGGCGGCGATGATCGTAGCGTGGGACAGGGGCGACGCGTCGGTGGTAGTCATCAGCATGGGGGTGTCCTGGCGGTTAGGGAGTCACGAGGTCTTGCGGACGGACCAGCCGCCGAGCAGGCGATCGAGCGTGGCGTTGGCATACAGGCCATTGGCGAGATGCACGCGCAGTCCGGCGGCGGCCGGGTGCGTCGCCCACAGCGGGAACAGCGCCTGCGCCACCGCCACCAGGCCGAAGCTCAGCACCGCCAGCGCCATCAGCGTCCACTCCAGCCGGCCCGGCGCCGGCGTTGCCGGCAGCACGCCGGCGGTCAGCCATTCGGCGGCGGTCTGCAGCGCGAAGTAGCCGACCGCGGCGGCGCTGGCGTAGAGCACGGTCTTGCGGGTCAGCGGCCGCGGCGCCGCATCGGCCAGGCCTTGGGCCAGCAGGTAGGCCACACCGAAGATCAGGATGGCGCCCAGGGCCAGCGCCTGTGGCGACTTGTGCCCGAAGCCGAAGGCGAATCCGAAGGCGGCGCCGATGCCGATGTAGATCGCCAGTGCGATCAGGAAGGCGCGGCCCACCGCGGCCCCATCGGGCACCGCCACCGGCCCGGGCCGGCGAATCGACGCCACCTGCTCGACCGCGCCGCCGGAGGCCAGGAAGGCATGCGCCTTGTACAGCGAGTGCGCGACGATGTGCAGCAGTGCCAGCGGGAACAGCGCCAGCCCGCACTGCAGGATCATGAAGCCCATCTGCGCGACCGTCGACCAGGCCAGCGAGGTCTTGACCGCGGGCTGGGTCAGCATCACCAGCGCACCGAACAGCGCGGTGAACCCACCCAGCATCGCAAGCACGGCGAGCACGCCGGGGGCCGCCAGCATCAGGTCGGCAAAGCGGATCAGCAGGAAGCCGCCGCCGTTGACCACGCCGGCATGCAGCAGCGCCGACACCGGTGTGGGCGCCTCCATCATCTCTGTGAGCCAGCCGTGTGTCGGGAACTGCGCCGATTTCAGCACCGCGGCCAGCGCAAACAGGGCGGCGGCCGCGGTCAGCGACCAGCCGTGCTGGCCGCTGCGGGCCAGGGTGTTGATCGTGGCGATGTCGGTGGTGCCCAGGCTGTTCCAGACCAGCGCGGCCGCACTCACCAGAGCGATGGCGCCGATGCTGGAGAACAGGCGCTTCTTGCGCGCGGCGCGCTGTGCCGCCACGCGGTCGGGATAGAACAGCAGCAGGCGATTGAGCGCGATGCTGGTGGCGATCCAGGCCACCACGACCTGAACCAGGTTGCCGGCCTGCACGAGCAGCAGCACTGCGGCGAGCGCGACGCACAGCCAGCCGGTGAAGTAGCCCTGGCGCGCCTCGCCATCGAGATAGGTGCGGGTGTAGCGCACCACGATCCAGCCGACGAAGGCGACTAGCAGCAGCATCGTGGTGCTCACCGCATCGAGCCGGACCGAGAGGCCGACACCGTTCCCTCCGATCAGTTCGCTGTCGCCGGCGCCGCGGGCGATCAGCAGCGCCAGCGAGGCGATGGCGACGAGCAGCGCGCCGAGCGCGGCACCTTCGGCGAAGGCGGGGAGAAGACGGGGGCGCCGGCCGCTGCGGACGAAGCCGAACACGGCGGCGACCAGCAGCAGGAACGGTGCAGAGAGCGGCAGCAGATAGAGCGACAAGGCAATCCCCTCGGATCGGGCACGGTGGCGGGCGGCGCCACGATAGCGATCGCTGGGGTCGAACAAAAATTCATTGTTTTCACGATATCGTTCGCTATTATCGAACGATGGCTGCCCTGAACTACAACCACCTGCGCTACTTCTGGGCCGTGGCCCACGACGGCAATCTCACCCGCACCGCCGAGCGGCTCAACCTCACGCAGTCGGCCCTGTCCGTGCAGATCCGCAAGCTGGAGGAGCGCCTCGGCCACGCACTGTTCGAGCGGCGCGGGCGGCAATTGCACCTGACCGAGGCCGGGCAGATCGCGCTGGACCATGCCGACGCGATCTTCGCCACCGGTGATGAACTGCTGGGCACGCTGCGGCAGACCGGTGCCGCGCGGCAGGCGCTGCGGGTCGGTTCGCTGGCCACGCTGTCGCGCAACTTCCAGTTGGAGTTCCTGCGGCCGCTGCTCGGCCGAACCGATATCGACCTGATCCTGCGCTCGGGCAGTGCCGGCGAACTGCTGCGGGCGCTGGAAGCACTCAATCTCGACGTGGTGCTGCTGAATCAGGCGCCGCCGGGCGACGCGCTGACGCCGTTCGTGACCCATCGGCTTGCCGAGCGACCGGTCAGCCTGGTGGGCACGCCGGACCGGCTGGGCCATGCCGCCAGCGTCGCCGACCGCCTTCGCCACCATCCCATCATCCTGCCGACAGTGGACAACAGCGTGCGCGCGGGATTCGATGCCCTGGCCGACCGCCTGGGCGTGCGCCCGCAGATCGTGGCGGAAGTGGAGGACATGGCGATGATGCGCCTGCTGGCGCGCGAGGACATCGGCCTGGCCGTGCTCCCGCCGATCGTGGTCAAGGACGAGATCGCCGCGGGCGTGCTAGTGGAAGGCGATCAATTGCCGGACATCGTGGAGACCTTCCACGCCGTGACCATGGCGCGGCGGTTTCCCAATCCGTTGGTGCGGCTCCTGCTGCAGCCCACCGCTGCGCCAGCAGATTCCTAGCGCCAGCGACGGACGTGGCAATGCCGCCGCCGATCCGTCGCCGGCGGTCGCTGGGTGGCGGCCGACCCGCCCAAGGCACCGCGACAGCACATGCCGAAGTTCAGCAGTCACGTCGTGCGGAGCCTTGGGGCGCTTCGAGGGACACGACGTGGTGAGAGCTATTTGACAACATGCTGTCAAATAGACAGGATGATGCATGGCTGCGGAAAACCTTCCCTTGCTGGTTCGCGAGCTGGTGCTGGCGGTGTTCGCCACCAACGGCCGCCTGGTCGACATGGGCAACCGGTTGGTGCGCCCGATCGGGCTGACCACCGCCTGGTGGCAGGTGCTCGGTGCGCTGGGCTACTCGCCGGTGCCGCTGCCGGTCGCGCATATCGCCCGCAACATGGGCCTGACCCGGCAGGCGGTGCAGCGTGTGGTCGAGTTGCTGGCCGAACACGGGTTCGTCGTATTCGAGACCAATCCGCACCATGCGCGCGCCAAGCTGGTGGTGTTGACGCAGGCAGGACGCGCAGCCCTGGGCGCCGCCGAAGCCGCTGTCGCGTCGCTCGACCAGCACCTGATCGACCGACTGGGTGCCGAGCGCGTCAGGACCGCCATCGCGGTGCTCCTGGACATGCGCGACGCCCTCGACCAGTCGCTGGCCGAATGAAGCGCGCAAGCCTGCGCGCGGCAGGATTCAACCCAAGGAGAGACCATGGCGCTTGCCCCGCATCCCGACGGCTTCGATACGGACGTCATCATCATCGGTGGCGGGCCAGTCGGCCTGACCACCGCCTGCGCGTTGGCGCACCACGGGGTGCGATTCCGCATCTTCGAGCAACGCACGCAGCCCAAGCCGCATTCGCGCGCCAACAATCTTTGGGCGCGCCCGCAGGAGCTGCTGGCGAGCATCGGCATCCGCGATGCCCTGGCCGAGCGGGCGTACCGGATCACCCGGATTAACACCCTGTTGAACGGCAAGACAGTGGATCCGATCGACATCGCGCAGGTCTCCAGTCCGTATCCGGAGGTGCTGTACAGCGGCCAGGACGTCATCGAGAACGTGCTTGCCCGGCAGATCGAGACCGGCGGCGCAGCGCTCGAACGCGGCCGCAAGGTGGTCGGCTTCGAGCAGGATGCGGACGGGGTCAGCGTGACGATCGCGACGGTGAACGACGACGGTGAGCCGGTCGAAGGGCGCCCGGTCGAGCGCCTGCGCTGCCGCTACCTGGTGGGCGCAGACGGCGCCGAAGGCTTCGTGCGCAAGCAGATCGGCGCGGACTTCGCGACGGAGAAGCTGCCCCACTGCATGAACCGCCAGCTCGACGCGAAACTGCGCTGGCGCCGCTCCACCGATTTCGATCACCTCTGGTTCTTCTATTACCCCAAGGGCTTCTGCGGCGTGCTGCCGGTGTGGGAGGGCTACCACCGGCTGTTCTTCCTGTCCGACGACGCGGGCATCCCCGATCGCGATCCGACGCTGGAGGAACTGCAGGCCATCGCGCGCGAGGTCACCGAGGACGAGACGCTGGAGCTCAGCGATCCGATCTGGATGACCCACAGCCGCTTCCAGCATGGCGTGACCTCGCGCTACGCCGATGGACGCGTGTTCCTGGTCGGCGATGCTGGCCATCTCACCTTGCCCGCGGGCGGCCAGGGCATGAACGCCGGGCTGCAGGATGCGGTCGGCCTGGCATGGCGGCTGGCGATGGCGCTCGACGGCAAGGCCGCACCGGTGCTGCTGGAATCCTACGGGCTGGAGCGCGGCGGCGAACACCGCCGGCTGGATGCGCAGCAGGAAAAGGGCTTCCGCAACAGCGTGTATCGCGGCGTTATCAAGGATACGGCCATGGGGATCGCCGCCAGTTTCCTGCCCAACATCGGTGCCCTGATTCAGGGCACCGACGATCTCCAGCAACTGTCCGTCGCCTATCCCGACAGCCCCTTGAACGAAGACCACCTCAAGGGATTGCGGGAGATCGTGCACCGACGCGTTCCGCATCCTGGCGACCGCGCACCGGATGCGGCCGTCATCGCCCAGGACGGTGCGTCCACGACGCTGTTCGCGCATCTCTACAACCCCGATGGCGTGACGTGGGGCTGGGCCTTGCTGCTGTTCGATGCCCGGCAGCAGGACGCCTTGATGGCGATGCGTGATGCGTTGGCGCAGCTCCAGGCGTGGGAGTGGATCCGGCCCCGGTTGATCCTCGGCAAGACGGTACCGCAGGCCGGCGACGCCACGGCGCTGTTCGACCTGGATGGGTTGGCACATGGCGCCTACGGCATCGAAGGCGATCCCGCGATGGTGCTGGTGCGGCCCGACGGTCATATCGCCTTCCGCGGCCCGCTAGACGCGCCGCAACGGCTGCGCGCGTACTGCGCCAGGATCTTCGGAGAGTAGCGCGAGCACCTACGCTCTCCGTATCTGTCGCCCCGTGCGTAGGCCGCGAGCGTTATGCCACAGTACGCCTAAGGCGCGTATTCAAGGTGGATGAGTGGATAGGGCTTGCCCTGGTGGTCGCGCGGGGACCGGCCTGTGCGCCTGAAGCCCATCCTTTCGTAGAAGCCGACAGCCTGATGATTCTGTTCGTTGACGTGCCTCGTCACGATCCTCTTGCGCATGACCGTGTTGCGTGGGTGCCGTCCAAGGCGGCGGCTCGCGCTGACGTGGAGCAGGTGCGCCGCGTGTCCTGCGGTCTGCAGATCGCATGGCGCCGGATAGTGCAGGGGCTGGACCTCGCGTGAGTAGGGTCGGGATCGGTGCCGGCGCGGAGCGCTGGCGCCGAGGGCTGCGTCCCAAGACATTCCAAACGCAGCTTCGGCCGCAGACCTTGATGCACGTCGCACACGCTTCACGCAGCACCTATGACAACATGGACTTCCGTCGGACCGTGGCAGCCGTGCTTTCAGCGGATCTCGGTTTCATTCGTGACGAACCGTCTCCAGTGTTATCCATTAACACCGCTGCGGCGATCGTAGATAGGTGCACGTGTACCGAGAACTGGCTCAGGCCCAGCGTGATGCGCAACTGGATGCGGAGCAGCGCAAGGCGTTGCTGATGATCGCGTCTGGGGCGCCCATGGCCGAGTGCCTGGATGCGCTCACCGATGCCGTCGGCCGGCTTGTTCCCGACGCCCGCGCCTGTGTGCTGCTGGCGAGCCGGGACCGCCGCACGATGGGCGATGGTTACTCGTCGCACTTTCCTCCTGCATTCGCCGCGGGCATCCGCGGCCTGCCGATCGGGGAGGCGCTCATCGGCACCTGCGGCACCGCCATCCACGAGGGGCATCCGGTCGAGTGCGAGGACGTGGAACATGCGCCGCAGTGGGCCGCACCCTGGCGCTCGCTTTGCCTGGAAAACGGCATCCTGGCGTGCTACTCGCATCCTGCCATCGGGCAGGGCGGCAAGGCGGTCGGATCGTTCTTCCTGTGTCTTTCCGAAGCGCGGCAGGCCAGTCCGTGGGAACGCAAGGTCGCCGAGTTCGGCGCGCTGGCCACCAGCATCGTCGTGGAACGGGAGCGGGCGGCCGCGCATCTGCGCAAGGAGATGGCCGCGCTTGCCCGGCTGCAGGAATTGAGTGCCGAACTGGTCGGGCCAGGGGAGTTCGAGCCGCTGCTGCAAAAGATCCTTGCCGCGGCCGCCGACATCTCGGGCACCGACAAGGGCAATATCCAGATCTTCGATCCGGTCAAGAAAACCCTGCGGATCGTCGTGCATCAGGGCCTGGGGGCGCGGCTGGTCGAGCATTTCCGCGAGGATGGATGGGACGCCAGTTGCGGGGAAGCGGCAAAGCAGGTGCAGCGCCTGGTCGTGGCCGACGTGGAGAAGCTGGAAGGTCTGCAGGGGACGTTGGGTCTGGAGATCGTAATGGAGGACCAGATCCGTTCCATCCAGTGCACGCCATTGCTCAGCCGCGATGGTCGGCTGCTGGGCATGCTCAACAACCATTACCGCTGGCCGGGCGGCCCCGACCCGGACGCGCTGCGCTACATCGACCTGCTCGCCCGGCAGGCCGCCGAACTGGTGGAGCGCCATCAGATCGAGGCGGAGCTGGCGCAGGAGCGGCGACGCAAGGACGAGTTCCTGGCCATGCTCGCGCACGAACTGCGTAATCCGCTGGCGCCGTTGCGCAACATGCTGGAAGTGCTCAAGCGCTCGCATGGCAACGAAGCGCTGTCGCGGAAGGCGCAGGAGGTCATGGAGCGGCAGGTGCGGCATCTGATGCGGCTGGTGGACGATCTGCTCGACGTCAACCGCATCAAGCAGGGCAAGCTGGAGCTGCGGCGCGAGCCGCTGCTGCTGGCAGAGGTGATCCAGCAGGCGGTCGAGGTCTGCCGTCCTGCGCTGGACCAGCAGCGGCATCGGTTGCGTGTGGTGTTGCCGGAGGCGCCGCTGCCGCTGCAGGGCGATCCGATTCGTCTGACCCAGGTGTTCGGAAACCTGCTCACCAATGCGTGCAAGTACACGCCTCCCGGGGGAGACATCGAGGTTCGGGTCGACGCGATCGAGGGCAGCGCCGAAGTCGTGGTGCAGGACAACGGTTCCGGCATCCCACCGGACAAGATCGACGCCATCTTCGAACTGTTCACCCAGGTGGACCGCACGCTGGAGCGTGCGCAAGGCGGGCTTGGCATCGGCCTGATGCTGGTCAGGCAACTGGTCGAGATGCATGGCGGCACTGTCGAGGCACGCAGCGAGGGGGCAGGGAAGGGCAGCACGTTCGTCGTGCGGCTCCCCTCCGACGCCGCGCCTGCCGCAGTGTCGGGCACGGGAGATGTCAGGCCGGCACCAACCGTGCGCCGTATACTGGTGGTCGACGACAATGCGGACATCGCGCTGGCGCTGGCCGCGCTGCTGGAACTGGACGGGCATGACG
Source organism: Xanthomonas sp. NCPPB 3174 (assembly GCF_056725205.1). Lineage (NCBI taxonomy): Bacteria > Pseudomonadati > Pseudomonadota > Gammaproteobacteria > Lysobacterales > Lysobacteraceae > Xanthomonas > Xanthomonas sp. NCPPB 3174. Next base: position 2,327,047 of record NZ_CM161517.1, read on the forward strand.
TGCGCACCGCCGGAGGCGGCGAGGAAGCGCTGGCGTTGGGCGCACGCGTGCGCCCGGAGGTGATCCTGATGGACATCGGCATGCCCGGCATGGACGGGCACGAAGCGTGCCGCCGCATCCGCGACTGCGATTGGGGCAGGGACATCACCATCGTCGCGCTGACCGGCTGGGGGCAGGACGGCGATCGCCAGGATTCGGCGCGGGCCGGGTTCGACGCGCACCTGGTCAAACCGGTGGGATTTGCCGAGTTGCATGGCCTGTTTGCCGGGCTGGACTGACCTGGTCAGGTTCGGCGTCTGCAGCGTCCAGTGTGTGGAGCCTACGGGTGATGTGCAGCGCGGCTGAACCGCTACACGTGGCATGACCGTATCTACGTGGTTCGCTTGGCGTGGCCCGACATGGCCACCAGATCTGAGCAGGACATCATCCCGTGCAGGCTTATGCTGGCGGCGCGGCGAAGGTCTCCGGCCATACCAGCGAGCGGTGAACCTGCGAGCCTGCCATGGCGCCGCTGGCGACGGCCAGTGACAGCGAATGCGGCGCTTTCGCCAGGTCGCCGCAGGCGAAGACGCCGGCCACCGAGGTCCTGTGCTCGGCGTCGATGCGGACCTGGAGGCCCATCGGCGTCTCTTCCAGCTGGCAGCCCATGGCTTCGGCGAGGGAGCCGGACGGGACGGTGCGCGGGGCCGTGAACAGGCCGGCGAAGGTCAGCCGCCGGCCGTCGGCCAGGACCACGTCGGCATGCTCCTCGATCCTGTCGATGGGCGCCTCCTCGATCGCCACGCTGCGGTCGATCAGGCGGGCCCTGGCCGCGTCGTCCAGTTGCAGCGCATCGTTGACGAGCAAGGTCACGTTGCCCCATTCGGTGAGCAGTTCGGCCTGGTGCGCGGACAGCGGGCCGGCGCCGACGATGCCGATGCGGCCCTGGTCCAGCTCGTAGCCGTGGCAGTACGGGCAGTGGAAGACCGCAGTGCCCCAGCGTTCGGCAAGACCGTCGACGGCCGGAAGCCGGTCGGCGACGCCGGTGGCCAGCAGGATGCGACTGCCTTGGTGCGTGCCGCCATCGGAGGTGGTCACGCTGAAGGCGTCCAGGGAGCCGGTGGCGGTCAGGGCATGGGCGTCGAGCCAGGCCAGCGTCGGATAGGCGTCGAGCTGCTGGCGCGCGGTCGCCGCGATGGTGTCCGGCGGCACGCCGTCCTGGCCGAGGAAGCCATGTGCATGGCGGGCCGTGCGATTGCGGCGCTGGCCCGCATCGATCACCAGCACGGAGCGGCGTGCCCGCAGCAATTGCAGGGCGGCGGCCATGCCCGCATAGCTGCCGCCGATGACGATGGTGTCGTAATGCATGCTCAGTTCCTCGTGCGTCGTGCCGCCGCATGCCGGCGCGCGAAGTCGGCGGCCAGGTCGGCAAGGGTGATCTCCGAAAACCGCTTCAACAGCAACGCCTCGGCTTCTGCGAACGTGCCTTCCAGTGCGGCATTCACCGCTTGCTCCACCAGGCACGCCGGGGTTTCGTGGCGATTGCCGATGGCGAACAGGGCCGGTTCGCCCAGTGCCTCGTGCAACTGGCGCAGGGTGACCGTGGCCAGGTCGGCATGGATGCGCCACCCGCCGGCGTGCCCGCGGTCCGAGGTCACGATGCCGGCTTCGCGCAGGTACCCCATCGTGCGCCGGACCACGACGGGGTTGGTGCCCAGGCACTGGGCCAGGGCGTCGGAGGTCATGGGGCCCTCGTGCTCGGCCATGTGCAGCAGAGCATGCAGGACGGAGGACAGGCGGCTGTCGCGTTTCATGTAACTAATGATGTTTCGAAATGCGTGGCAGGTCAAGCACGCCCCGTATTCCGGGGCTGTCGATCGCGTTCAAAGCGGTGCGCCGCGACCAGCGGCGCGCCCCGTGCCCGGAAGGCGCGGCGCGTGCAACCGGATCCGCCGCGATTGCGGGTGCGCTGGGGTCGGTGGCAGGGCGTTTGTTCATCGTGGACAGGTAACGACCTGGTCGGGCGCCATGGCCGTGGCGCTGTTTGTCGACCGCTTCACGCCCCGGACCACGTACCTTGATCCAGCCTGAGATGCAGGCGGAATTCCCCGGATGGGAAAGGAACATGGAATGAAGACGAAGGCGAAGGCGAAGGGCTTGGCGATCATGGTGGCGGCGGGGCTGGCGTTGTCCTTTCAGGCGCAGGCACAGTCCTGCTGTCCCTCTGGCGGGCACGGGGTGGTGGGCAAGGGACTCGGCGAAAGCGTGCCCAAGGCGCTGAATCTGGCCACGGATTCGGCCTGGCGCGTCTACGCGTTCTCGCGCGATGGCGTGAACTACCTGCAGATCAACGACGTCAGCGGTGTGGTGCGTGCCGCGGTCGGCCGCATCGGCAAGACCCTGTGGGTGCTGCCGATGGGCAGTGACGTGGCGCGGGTCTCGCTGACGGCATCGCCGGCGATGCCGGGTCGGGTGATTTACCGGACTGCGGATGTGTTGGTGCGGCTTCGCGAGGATGCCAGCGGCGACGCCTGGGAGATCACCGCGGTGGAGTGAGGCCGGCGGCCTGGCTTTCGGACACCAGGAAGCTGAAGCTCAACGCATGGCGGCGCCGGCAGGTGCCGCCATGCGCCTGCAGGCGGACCGCCAGCTCGCGCTCCGGCGCCTCCGGGCGGCGCCGCAAGGCGCTCAGCATCGCGGCATCGGCGGTGATGCGGATGGCGATGCCCTGCCGCCCTCTGGCACGCCATACGCGCGCCTGCAGCAAATGGGTGTGGGCCACGGGCAGCGTCTCGATCGCGTCGAGGATGCAGCGATAGGCCACCAGTTGCAGGCCCAGCGACAGCCGCCGCGGATCGCCATGCAGGCGGCAGCGGAACTCCGTCCCGCACAGGTTGGCGAAGGTCGGCGAGTGCAGGGTGGGGTACAGCCCATGCGTCTCGATGCCGAGCGGATACAGTGCAGTGACGTACTCGTCCAGCAACTGCGCCTGGATCACGCCAGTGCGGGTCATCTGCATGGCGGCGGCATAATGACCTCGCGCGCGCAGGTCCTCCACCACGTCGCGGCGCAGCTTGTTGATCTGGGTGCTGAGGTCGGTGTAGTCGACCACGCGCCGGCGCAGCGTGCGTTCGGCCGACAGATAGCCGGCCTGTGCGAAGGCCAGCGCCTGCTCGCGCAGGCGTCCGTCGTCGCGCATGTGCCGATAGGCCGCGGAGATGCGCGATCCGAACGCGAACATCACCGTGGCCGTGGCGGCAAGCAGGATCTGCACCACGAACGCGTCGGCGTCGTGCATGCCGGGTGCCACGACCCTGGGCATGGACAACGCCACGGCGACGTTCGCCAGGACCACGCCGAGCGCCGCGCCCCGCCACCCATGGCGCAGCGTCAGCACGATCGCCGGGACCACCAGCAGGACCATCAGCAGTTGCCGCAGCAGCGCGTCGCCGGCCAAGGCGATCGATGCCGACAGCGCCACGACCACGCCGATCGACGCCAGCCCCTCGCGCAGCAGCGAAGCCTGCATCTGCGCAGGCTCGTCGCGGCGCAACCACAGCAATGCCGGCAGCACGAACATCAGCGTGCCGAGGTAATCGCCAAGCCAGTAGCGCAGCAGCACATCCAGTGGCGCAGGCCCTGTCGGTCCGCCCAGTGCGGTGTTGATCGCGATGTTGCACAGCGTGCTCCACAGCGCGGTCGCCAGCGTCAGCGGCAGCAGCCAGTGATCGTTGCGTGCCAGATCCGGAATGCGTTGACGCGCGATGACCGGCAGCAGCGACACGGCCGGCATCAGCAGGAACGGACTCAGATATGCCCAGGTGGCGCTCGCGCCCCAGGTCTCGCTCATCGGAATGCGCAGCGTCAGCAACGCGGCGGCTTCGCCGGCCAGCAACCACGGCCAGCGCCGTGCGGGCAGGAACAGCAAGCTGGCGACGCGCACGCCTGCCGGCAGATACCACTGGTCCACGGAGCAGCGCCAGGCCAGCAGGAAGGCGCTGCAGTAGGCCGCGCTCAGTAGAGCGCCTTTGGCGATATCTCGTCCCGCGGCCATCCCCGCCATCCGTGGTGTGTCGCCGCTACTGTATAAGCCGGCTCGCTGTCGAAGGTAGACAGTTGGCGGCGGACGCGACAGTGTGAGACGCATCGCAGTGATCGACGGATGCAGACGCATACCTGCTGTTTTTTCCTGGCCGTGCATTCGCGTTAGCGGTAACAGCGCTGCCGTTTCGCTCCGACACCCGGCATTCGATCCCGTGACCGCAAGGCCCGCGCGAAACCTTGCAGCGAAGCGTGCTGTCGATACCTTCAGGCGGCGCGACATCGTTTCGATCGGCGAGGGAAACGGCCTACCGTGTGCGGCCGCGCCCGCATCGTGTTCAGGGCGGCCGGGCACGCCGCTGGATGGTCTACGTCTACAAGCGGGGAAGGCGTAGCATCGCGCCATGGCTTCCGTGCATCGGCCTCCCGTTCCGGCATTGCGCGGCCTGGCGACATCGGTGTGGGCGCACGATCCAGCGCCGATGTCGGCAGCCGAACGGGCGCCTGTGCGCGAGCATGTGCTGCCGACTGGTGCCACGCATCTCGCCGTTCGGGTCGGTGGCGCTCCATTGCGGGTGTTCGACCACGTCGCCGACCTGCATGGCCATCGCCTGGGCCATGCGGTGGTGGGCGGGGTGCGCACGGCGTATCACGTGCGCGATGTCGCCCAGCCCGCCATCTCGGTCGGTGCCATGTTGCGTCCCGGCGCCACCGGCGTGCTGCTCGGCGTGCCCGAATCCGCGCTGGCCGGGCATCACACGCCACTGGAGCTGTTGCTGCCCGCTGGCGAGGTCGATGCGTTGCTGGAGCGGCTGCAGGTGTGCACCGATGCGCCAGCGCGGTTGGCGGCATTCGAGCATTGGCTGATCGTGCGTGCGCGTGGCCGGCCACCGATGCTGCATCCAGCGCTGGGGAGGATGCTTGCGTGCGCCTGGCATCCAGGGTTGCGCGTGGAGACCATGGTGCGCGCCAGCGGGCTCAGCCATCGGCATTGCATCGCCATGTTCCGGCAGGCGACCGGTCTCGCACCGAACGCATGGCTGCGATTGCAACGCTTCTCGCATGCGCTGGAACTGGCCTGCGACCGATCGCGGGACTGGGCCGAGGTCGCGGCCGCCAGCGGATTCGCCGACCAGGCGCATCTGGCCAATACCTTTCGCAGCGTGGCCGGCGTGACGCCGTCCGCCTGGCGGCGGATGGCCGACCCGCCGCACCGCGGCACGTGCCGCGCTGAGCGGGGTGCAGGTCAAATCCTTGCAAGACGCCGCGCTCGCGCGGCTGCACACTGGCTGGCCTGTCACCACACGAGGATTCGACATGGCCATCCACGAGCTCTATGCCTACCTGTGCGTGCGCGACGCCGCCGCCGCGATGGCGTTCTACGCCCGCGCGTTTGGCGCACGCGAACTGTTCCGCCTCACCGAGCCGGACGGGCGCATCGGCCATGCCGAAGTGGATCTCGACGGCCACACGCTGATGTTGTCGGAGGAGTATCCAGACATGGGCGTGCGCAGCCCGGAACACCTCGGCGCCACGCCGGTCACGCTGCACCTGCATGTGGACGATGCCGACGCCCTGGTCGCCCGCGCGGTCGCCGCGGGCGCCACGCTCGAGCGCGGCATGCAGGATCACTTCTATGGCGAACGCTCCGGCACCGTGCGCGATCCCTTCGGCCACCGCTGGCTGATCGGCCACGCGATCGAGGCGGTGACGCCGGAGGAGATGCAGCGGCGCTATACGGCGCTGTTCGCGAAGGCACCGACACCCTGAAAAGCCGGCCATTGCCCGCGCCGTTGCGCGCCTGTTCGCATTGGCGGGAACGTGGGTTGCCCGTCGTCGCGGCCGATGCGCCGAATCGCTGCTCGGGCCGTCGCAATGCCTGCGTGCGTCGCGTTTCGCCTGCGCCGCGGTGCGGCCGTCGCATGTACGCAGGCACGACACCGGCGACGCTAGGCTCGCGCCATCTCGACAGTTCTTAGACAAGAGGAGCCATCTCGATGACCGAGACGAACCAGGAGGTCCTGCAGGCCGCGAACGCCGCCATCGCCGCAGGCGATCACGAAGGATTTCTCGCCCACTGCACCGAGGATACGACCTGGCATTTCATCGGCGAGCGGACGCTCCGAGGCAAGCAGGCGGTCAGGGAGTGGATGGCCGAGGCCTACCGGCAGCCCCCGCAGTTCGACGTCAGCAAGTTCATCGTCGGCGAGGATCACGTCGTGGCCATCGGCCAGATCGCGCTCGCGACCGGCGATGCCGGGACATCGCTGTTTTCCTATTGCGACGTCTGGCGATTTCGCGATGGGCGGATGGCGGAACTGGAGGCGTACGTGGTGCCGCTGTCCGCAGCCCAAGACGGTTAGCCGCGGGCGCGTCCCGGCCTCGGACATCCGTTCGCATCGCGGTCATCGCCTACGCGCCTCCGTACGGCGCGGTAACGAGCACCGCTCAGTGCAACAGGGTATCCGCCAGCAGCTTCAGGTTCAGCACCACGATCAGCGCGGCGATCGCCCAGGCCAGCCAGGCCAGGCCGCGCCGCACCACCAGTGGTCCCATCCGCTGCTTGTCGGTGACGAAGCGCACTAGCGGGATCACCGCGAACGGCAACTGCATCGACAGCACCACCTGGCTCAGCACCAGCAGCTTGGCGGTGCCCTGTTCGCCATACAGCGAGGTCACCGCCACCACCGGCACGATCGCTAGGCCGCGGGTCAGCAGGCGCCGCGCCCATGGCGGCAGGCGCAGGTGCAGGAAGCCTTCCATCACGATCTGCCCGGCCAGGGTGGCGGTGACGGTGGAATTGATGCCGGAGGCCAGCAACGCCACCGCGAACAGGGTCGAGGCCAGGCCGACGCCGAGCATCGGCGCCAACAGTTCGTGCGCCTGTTCGATCTCCTGCACGTCGGTGCGGCCGTGCGCATGGAACACCGCGGCGGCCAGGATCAGGATCGCGGCGTTGACGAACAGCGCCAGGCTCAGCGCGATGGTGCTGTCGGTCAGTGCCCAGCGCAGCGCCGAGCGGCGGCCCTGGTCGGTGCGTTCGTAGGCGCGGGTCTGCACGATCGACGAATGCAGATACAGGTTGTGCGGCATCACTGTCGCGCCGATGATGCCGATCGCCAAGTACAGCGCGGCCGGGTCGGTCACCACCTGCGCGCGCGGGATGAAGCCGGCCAGCACCTCGCGCAGCGGCGGCGCGGCCAGCACGATCTGCACCAGGAAGCAGGCGAAGATCACCGTCAGCAGGGCGATCACGAACGCTTCCAGCGCACGGAAGCCGCGGCGCATCAGGAACAGCACCAGCAGCGCGTCGATCGAGGTGATGATCGCACCGGCGGTGAGCGGGATGCCGAACAGCAGCTTCAGCGCGATCGCGGTACCGATCACCTCGGCCAGGTCGCAGGCGACGATGGCCGCTTCGCAGGCCAGCCACAGCAGGAAGTTCACCGGCTTGGAGTAGTGCGCGCGGCAGGCCTGGGCCAGATCGAGACCGGTGGCGATGCCCAGGCGCGCGGCCAGCCCCTGCAGCACGATCGCCATCAGGTTGGAGAGCAGGATCACCGACAGCAGCAGGTAGCCGAAGTGCGAGCCGCCAGCGATATCGGTCGCCCAGTTGCCCGGGTCCATGTAGCCGACCGAGACCATGTAGCCGGGCCCGAGGAAGGCCAGGAAGCGGCGCCAGCCCAGGCCGGTGCGCGGCACGGCGACGCTCGCGTTCATCGCCCCCAGGCTGGGGCGCGCCTCGCCACGGCTGGCGTGTTCGGCAGCGGAACGGGGCAGGGGCAGGGGGGCGGCCATGGCGGCGACGGCGTGGAGCGGGGACGCGAATCAGTATATAGCAGATGCTATATGGATTAGCATTGGCAATTCGAATCGCTGCGATAGCCCGGATTTCGGCCAGAATATGCAGGTGGCCGGCGTGTGCCGGCACAGGACAAGGGCGTTGCGATGCAGAAAAGCGGGAAGTCGATGGCGCCGCCGGTGCTGCTCGACGCCGAAGTGCAGGTCGAAAGCTTCCGCCAAGTGCGCGAGGCGCACCGCCTGGAGCTGATCGAGGACTATGTGGAGCTGATTTCCGACCTGCTCGCCGACGGCGGCGAAGCGCGGCAGGTGGATATCGCCGCGCGCCTGGGCGTGGCCCAGCCGACCGTGGCCAAGATGCTCAAGCGCCTGGTCAAGGGCGGCTGGGTGGTACAGCGTCCGTATCGCGGCGTGTTCCTGACCGCCGAGGGCGAGGCGCTGGCCGCGGCCAGCCGGCAGCGTCACCAGACCGTGGAGCAGTTCCTGCTGGCGCTGGGCATCGACGCGGACACCGCGCGCCGCGATGCCGAGGGCATCGAGCACCACGTCAGCGAGGCGACGCTGGCGGTGTTCGCCGAGTTCGTGCGCAAGCACAGCGCGTCGCGATGAGCGCGGGCGACGACGCGCAACGGGCGCGCGACGAGCACTGGATGCGCCACGCGCTGGCCCTGGCCGAGCGCGCCGAGCGCGAATTCGACGAGATTCCGGTCGGCGCGGTGCTGGTCTCGGCCGACGATGCGATATTGGGCGAGGGCTGGAACCTCAACATCGCCGAGCATGATCCCAGCGCGCATGCCGAGATCGTCGCGCTGCGCCAGGCCGGCCGCCGGCTCGGCAACCATCGCCTGGTCGGCAGCCGCCTGTACGTGACCCTGGAGCCGTGCGCGATGTGCGCGATGGCGGTGGTGCACGCGCGGGTGGCTGAACTGGTCTACGCCGCGACCGATCCCAAGACCGGCGCCTGCGGTAGCGTGTTCGACCTGCTCGCCGACCCGCGCCACAACCACCGCGTGCAGGTCCGCAGCGGGGTGCTGGCGGCGGAGGCCAGCACGCGCCTGACCAATTATTTCCGCGCCAAGCGCGGCAAGCCGCCGCTGGGCGCGTGAGCGGCCAGCCCCTGCCGGTTGCGCAGGCCGCGCGGTATCATTGAAGTCTGATACGACACTTCCGCGCCGGCCTCGCCGCCGCGAACGACAGGACGGTGATATGGCGCAAGCGCACGTGGCGAACGATCGGCTGATCTGGATCGATCTGGAAATGACCGGCTTGGATACCGATCGCGATTCGATCATCGAAATCGCCACGGTGGTGACCGACGCGCAACTCAACGTGCTGGCCGAGGGCCCGGAGTTCGCCATCGCCCATCCGCTGCAGACGCTGGAGGCGATGGACGAGTGGAACCGCAACCAGCACCGCCACTCCGGCCTGTGGCAGCGCGTGCTCGACAGCCAGGTCACGCTGGCCCAGGCCGAGGCCGAGACCATGGCGTTCCTGAACCAGTGGTGCAAGCCCGGTACCTCGCCGATGTGCGGCAACTCGATCTGCCAGGACCGGCGTTTCCTGCACCGGCAGATGCCGCGGCTGGAGCGTTTCTTCCACTACCGCAACCTGGACGTGTCGACGTTGAAGGAACTGGCGCGGCGCTGGGCGCCGGCGGTGTCGGCCGGGCTGACCAAGACCTCCTCGCACACCGCGCTCAGCGACGTGCACGATTCCATCGACGAACTGCGCTACTACCGCCCGTTCATGGGCAGGCTGGGCGGGCAGGGCGAGGGCTGATCCGTCGTCCGCGGCGCTTTGTCAGGCGCGAATGCGAAATGGCGCCCGACGATCGTCGGGCGCATGTAAGGGAAGGGCGTTGACGTTGCCGCTCAGCGCGCCAGCGGCGGTCCCGGCTTGGTCTCGCCGTCGTCGGTGACGCCTTTGGTCAACAGCTCGGCGATCGGGCGGCCGTCCGCATCGTGGTGGTACACGTGCAGGTCGCGCTGCGGATACGGAATGCTGAGCCCGTTCTCCAGCAACTGGTTGCGGATCTGCTCCAGCGTGCTGCTCTTGGCCGCGCCGAAATCGCCGTTCTTGGCGTAGCCGAACAGCATCAGGTCCACCGTGCTCTCGCCCAGGTTGGTGACCTGCACGAACGGGGCGGGCGTCTTCAGGATGTTCGGATTGTCCTGGGCGATCTTCAGCAACAGCTCCTGCGCCTTCTTCAGGTCGTCGCCGTAGCCGACGCCGACGGTGATCTCCAGGCGCCGGTTGGGCAGGGTGCTGTAGTTGACGATCGGCGCGGTGGTGATGGTGCTGTTGGGCAGGGTCACCATGCGCTCGTCGAAGGTGCGGATGCGGGTCTGGAAGATCCGGATCTCGTCGACCACGCCTTCCTGGCCGGCCACCACCACGTGGTCGCCGTCGCGCATCGGCCGCAGCACGATCAGCATGACCCCGGAGGCGATGTTGGACAGCGAGTCCTTCAGCGCCAGGCCCACCGCCAGGCCGGCGGCGCCGAGCACGGCGAACAGCGAGGTCGGCGGCACGCCGATCTTCTGCAGCGCGGTGACCAGCACCAGCACCAGCATCAACGCATAGGCGACGTTGCGCAGGAAGTTGCTGAGCGTGGTTTCCACCCGCGCACGCAGCAGCGCGCTGCGCAGCCATTCGCTCAGGCGCTTGGCGATCCACATCCCGACCACCACGATCAGGATCGCCACGCCCCAGTTGAGCGCGTACTGCGCCCAGTCCAGGGTCCGCCAGTCGAACGGACGCGCCGCGCGCGTCGCCGGCGCAGCGGTCGTGGCCGCCGTCAGTGCCGTCAGCCACGACTGCATCGGCATCACCCCTTGCTCTTGAGCTTGGCCAGGCGCAGCCAGGTGTCGACCACGGTGTCCGGGTTCAGCGACACCGACTCGATGCCTTCCTGCATCAGCCACTCCGCCAGGTCCGGGTGATCCGACGGGCCCTGGCCGCAGATACCCACGTACTTGCCCTTGGCGCGCGCGGCCTTGATCGCCATCGACAGCATCTTCTTGACCGCCGGATTGCGCTCGTCGAACAGGTGCGCCACGATCGAGGAGTCGCGGTCCAGGCCCAGGGTGAGCTGGGTGAGATCGTTGGAGCCGATCGAGAAGCCGTCGAAGATATCCAGGAATTCCTCGGCCAGCAGCGCGTTCGACGGCACCTCGCACATCATGATGATCTTCAGGCCGTTCTCGCCCTGGCGCAGGCCGTTGCTGGCCAGCACCTCGACGACCTTGCGGCCTTCCTCGAGGGTGCGCACGAACGGGATCATGACCCACATGTTGTCCAGGCCCATCTCGTTGCGGACCTTGAGCACGGCCTTGCATTCCAGCGCGAACGCGGCGGCGAAGCTCGGATCGACGTAGCGGCTGGCGCCGCGGAAGCCGATCATCGGGTTCTCTTCGTGCGGCTCGTAGTTGCTGCCGCCGATCAGGTTGGCGTACTCGTTGGACTTGAAGTCCGACAGGCGCACGATCACCGGGTGCGGCGCCACCGACGCGGTCAGCGTGGCGATGCCTTCGGCCAGGCGGTTGACGTAGAAGCTCACCGGGTCGGCGTAACCGGCGATCTTCTCGTCGATCTTCTTCTTGGTCGCCGCGTCCTGCTTGGCGTACTCCAGCAGCGCATTGGGATGGATGCCGATGTGCGCGGCGATGATCATCTCCAGGCGCGCCAGGCCGATGCCGGCGTTGGGCAACTGGCCGAAGTCGAACGCGCGTTCCGGGTTGGCCACGTTCATCATGATCTTCAGCGGTGCCGGCGGCATGTTGCCCAGGTCCGTGGTGGTGCGCTCGAACGGCAGTCGCCCGCCGTAGATGTAGCCGGTGTCGCCTTCGGCGCAGCTGACGGTCACTTCCTTGCCGTCCTCGACCAGCTCCATCGCGTTGCCGGTGCCGACCACCGCCGGCACGCCCAGCTCGCGGGCGATGATCGCCGCGTGGCAGGTGCGGCCGCCGCGGTTGGTGACGATCGCCGAGGCGCGCTTCATCACCGGCTCCCAATCGGGATCGGTCATGTCCGCGACCAGTACGTCGCCGGGCTGCACCCGGTTCATGTCCTCCAGGCTGCGCACCACGCGGGCGACGCCGGCGCCGATCTTCTGGCCGATGGCGCGGCCTTCGGCGATCACCTCGCCGCGCTGCTGCAGCGCGAAGCGTTCGATCTGGGTCGCGTGGCCGCGCGACTTCACCGTCTCCGGGCGCGCCTGCACGATGAACAGCTTGCCGCTGACGCCGTCCTTCGCCCATTCGATGTCCATCGGCCGCTGGTAGTGCTGCTCGATCACCAGCGCCTGCTTGGCCAGTTCCTGCACGTCCTCGTCGTTGATCGAGAAGGTGTTGCGCAGCTCGGCCGGGGTGTCCTCGATGCGCACGCGCTCGCCCGGCACGTCCGAATACACCATGCGGATCAGCTTGCTGCCCAGCGAGCGGCGCAGGATCGCCGGCTTGCCGGCCTTCAGGGTGGGCTTGTAGACGTAGAACTCGTCGGGATTGACCGCGCCCTGCACGACCATTTCGCCGAGGCCGAAGCTCGAGGTAACGAACACCACGTCGCGGAAACCGGACTCGGTGTCCAGGGTGAACAGCACGCCGGAGGCGCCGACGCCCGATCGCACCATCAGCTGCACACCGGCCGACAGGAACACGTCCTCGTGCTTGAAGCCGTGGTGCACGCGGTAGGCGATGGCGCGGTCGTTGTAGAGGCTGGCGAAGACTTCCTTGACCTTGTGCACCACGTCGTCGGCGCCGGTCACGTTGAGGAAGGTCTCCTGCTGGCCGGCGAAGCTGGCGTCGGGCAGGTCTTCGGCGGTGGCCGAGGAGCGCACCGCGACGGCGACTTCACCGCCGCCGTTCTCGTTGCACAGTTGCGCGTAGGCGTCGCGGATCGCCTGGTCCAGCTCCGGCTGCAGCGGCGCGTCGATCACCCAGCCGCGGATTTCCTTGCCGGCGGCGGTCAGCGCGCCCACGTCTTCCACGTCCAGCGTGGCCAGCTTGTCGAAGATGCGCTGGTACAGATCGTTGTGGGCGACGAAGGCCTTGAACGCTTCGGCGGTGGTGGCGAAGCCGCCCGGTACGGACACGCCGAGCCCCGCCAGATTGCCGATCATTTCGCCGAGGGAGGAATTCTTGCCACCGACGCGAGCCAGGTCGGCCAGGCGCAGCTCATGCAACCACAGGATGTTCTCGTTCAAGCGCGATGCTCCGTTAGGCCATCGCCCGAGGCGGGCTGAATGGCCGCGTCCGTGAGGGAAGAAGTCGATATGATGCAGTGCGCACCCGAGCCGGCACAAGCGAAGCGGGCGCATCCGTTGGGTTTCAGCCAGGAGAATGCAGGCAATGTCGACGATCAGACCGGTGTTCTACGTGTCCGATGGAACCGGTATCACCGCTGAAACCATTGGGCATAGCCTGCTCACCCAGTTCAGCGGTTTCAGCTTCGTCACCGACCGCATGTCGTTCGTCGACGATCCGGAAAAAGCCCGCGATGCCGCGCAGCGCATCCATGCCGCGGGCGAGCGCTATCAGGTCCGGCCGATCGTGGTCAACTCCTGTGTCGACCCGCAACTGAGCATGCTGCTGGCCGAGAGCGGGGCGCTGATGCTCGACGTGTTCGCGCCCTTCATCGAGCCGCTGGAGCGCGAGTTGAACGCGCCGCGGCACTCGCGCGTGGGACAGGCGCACGGTCTGGTCGATTTCGAGACCTATCACCGCCGCATCAACGCGATGAACTTCGCACTGGCGCACGACGACGGCATCGCGCTCACCTACGACGAAGCCGACGTGATCCTGGTGGCGGTGTCGCGCGCGGGCAAGACCCCGACCTGCATCTACCTGGCGCTGCACTACGGCGTGCGTGCGGCCAACTATCCGCTGACCGACGAGGACCTGGAGAGCGATCGGCTGCCGCCGCGGCTGCGCGCCTACCGCAACAAGCTGTTCGGGCTGACCATCGATCCAGAGCGGCTGCAGCAGATCCGCCAGGAGCGGCGGCCGAATTCGCGGTACTCCAATGCCGAGACCTGCCGGCGCGAAGTGGCGGCGGCCGAAACCATGTTCCGCATGGAGCGCATTCCCACCTTGAGCACCACGCATACCTCGATCGAGGAGATTTCCAGCAAGGTGCTGGCGACGCTGGGGCTGCAGCGCGAGATGTTCTGATCAGGGTGGTTGCGGGCGGGCCTGCGCCGGTCGGGGCGGGGCCGCTCCTGGCAGCGATGGAATTTCCGCACTTCGCCGCATGGATCTCCAAGGTAGGCCGCTGGCGCCGATCCGTCAATGCTGCCGCCGGCGCGATGCAGCGTGTAGGATCGGCCCATGCAGCACGCCCTGACCCGCAGCGAACGCATCCCCCGGCTCAGCCGTTTCGGCTGGCTGATGGGGCTGTACGCCGAGAACTATCTGCACCTGAACCGCCTGTTCGTGCCGGCCGACCTGGCCGCCGGCAGTTACGTGTCCAGCATCGGCGACGGCCTGGACCTGCGCCTGGACGTGATCGAACGCCACCGCTACACCGTCGAGCTGCGCCTGACCTACGACCTGTGCGATCCGCTGACCGGCGAGCCGGACCCGTCGGCCTACGTGCGCCTGTACCTGGATGCGCGCCAGGCCGAGACCACGCATTGCTATGTCGGCCGCCGCTGGCAGGATGTGATGGGGCTGTACCCGCCGCCGGCGGAACTGATCAGCCACCGCATGCGCATGAACACCTTCCTCGGCAAATGGCTGGAATACCTGGCCGAGCGCGGCCACGGCGTGGCCACGTTGCGCTCGGCGCCGCCGCTGCCGCGCGCGGCGCAGGACGCGGCGACGCCCGCCGTCTAGCCACAGGCTAGACGAAGCGGGGGCGCGGTTACGGCATACTGCGCGCCCGTCGCCATCCGCCTTCTCCGCATGCCTTACACCCCCATCGTCGCCACCTTGGGCTACGTGCTCTCGCCCGACCGCAGCCAGGTGCTGATGGTCCATCGCAACGCCCGGCCCGGCGATCATCACCTGGGCAAGTACAACGGCCTGGGCGGCAAGGTCGAGGCGGACGAAGACGTGCTGGCCGGCATGCGCCGCGAGATCCTGGAGGAGGCCGGCATCACCTGCGAGGCGCTGCAGTTGCGCGGCACCATCAGCTGGCCCGGTTTCGGCAAGCACGGCGAGGATTGGCTGGGCTTCGTGTTCCTGATCGAGGCCTACGCGGGCGAGCCGTTCGCCGAGAACGCCGAGGGCGCGCTGGCCTGGGTGCCGATCGCGCAGATGGACACGCTGCCGATGTGGGAGGGCGACCGCCACTTCCTGCCGCTGGTGTTCGATGGCGACCCGCGCCCGTTCCATGGGGTCATGCCGTACCGCGACGGCCGCATGCAGTCCTGGCGCTATTCGCGAGTCTGACACTTAAATCCCCTCTCCCTCCGGGAGAGGGGTTGGGGTGAGGGTACGGCGCGAAAGCGACTCGCGAAGTTTGGGTGGGTAGGGCAAGAGTGCGGCGCGAAAGCGACTCGCGGAGTTTTGTTGCCTCAGGCTCCGCCCGTACCCTCATCCGGCCCTTCGGGCCACCTTCTCCCGACGGGAGAAGGAACAGCCTCTTCCTGCCGCTGCTGTTCGACGGCGATCCGCGCCCGTTCCACGGTGTGATGCCGTATCGCGACGAACGCTTGCATTCTTGGCGCTATATTCGGGTTTGACCCGCTCGCGCTGCCATAAAGCCCCTCTCCCGCCGGGAGAGGGGTTGGGGTGAGGGTACGGCGCGAAGCGACTCGCGGGGTTGGGGGCAACGGTACGGTGCGAAAGCGACTCGCGGAGTTTGGTTGCGCCAGGCTCCGCCCGTACCCTCATCCGGCCCTTCGGGCCACCTTCTCCCGACGGGAGAAGGAACAGCCACTTCCTGCCGCTGGTGTTCGATGGCGACCCGCGCCCGTTCCATGGGGTCATGCCGTACCGCGACGGCCGCATGCAGTCCTGGCGTTACTCGCGGGTCTGACACTCTAAAGCCCCTCTCCCTCCGGGAGAGGGGTTGGGGTGAGGGTACGGCGCGATAGCGACTCGCGAAGTTTGGGTGAGTGGGGTGAGGGTACGGCACGAAGCGACCCGCGAAGTTTGGCGGCGCCAGGTTCCTCCCGTACCCTCATCCGGCCCTTCGGGCCACCTTCTCCCGACGGGAGAAGGAGCGGCCTCATCCTTCTCGCGCCCGGCTTGTCCACAGCGGCTGTGGATCGATCCTGCACAAGCCTGTGGGCAAGCGTGGCAAGTCCCTGAAATGGCTGCCCGATTTTGCCGGATGGCGAAAATTTCAGCAGTCCCGGTCGCGCTTCTCCACAGCCGGTGTGGATGAAAGCGCAGGAACGCTGTGGATAAGAGGCCGGTGGCGTTGTGCCGCAACGGTCACCGTCGCGCTGGCGAAAAATTCGCCAGCGTCGATCGCGCGAGCACGCAGCCGGACGTGCCTGCCTGTCGCAGTGCTACTGCGCGGTCCAGCCGCCATCGATGGCGATGGTCTGCGCGGTGATGTTGCGCGCCGCCGGCGAGGCCAGGAACGCCACGCAGCCGGCCAGTTCGTCGTAGGCGATGAACACGCCCTTGGGCATCGGCTTGAGCATCACCTGGGCGATCACGTCGGCCTCGGAAATGCCGCGGGTGCGCGCCTGGTCGGCGATCTGCTTGTCCACCAGCGGCGTCTTCACGTAGCTAGGGCAGAGCGTGTTGATGGTGATGTCGGTGTCGGCGGTCTCCAGTGCGATCACCTTGGAGAAGCCGACCAGGCCGTGCTTGGCGGCGACATAGGCGCTCTTGTACGGGCTGGCGACCAGCGAGTGGATGCTGCCGATGTTGACGATGCGGCCGAACCCGCGCTCGCGCATGCCCGGCAGCACCGCCTGGGTCAGCCGTGCCACGCCGGTCAGCATCACCTCCACCAGCAGGCTCCACTTGTCCATCGGGAACTCCTGCAACGGCGCCACGTGCTGCAGCCCGGCGTTGTTGACCAGCACGTCCACTGGCCGGCTGACGGCCGCCAGCGCCGCGGCGATGCTGTCCGCACTGGCCACGTCCAGCGCCACCGCCTCGGCCGAGCCGCCGGCCTGGCGCAACTGCGCGGCGACCGCGTCGGCGGCGGTCGGGTCCAGGTCGCTGACGACGATGTGGCGGCCGCCGGCGGCCAGTTCTTTGGCGATGCCGGCGCCGATGCCGCTGGCGGCACCGGTGATCAGGACGGTCTGCATAAGGCAATACCTGCGCGGAAGTGGGGAGCGGTCAGCGTAGCAGCGCGCCGCGGCGCCCGGCAGCGCCCGCTCGCCAGTGCGGCGGCGCCACGCTACCCTGTGCCGTCGCTTGCCGCTCACGCCGGATCCGCCACGTTATGCCGATGAAACGCCACTTCTCCATGCTGCGCGAGTTCCAGCTGGCCGACTGGTTCACCCTCGCCAATGCCTTCTGCGGCACCGGCGCGGTGTTCGCGGCGATGCGCTTCCTGCAGGACGGCCGCCGCAGCGACCTGTTGTTCGGCATGGCGCTGATTCCGCTGGCGTTCGTGTTCGACGCGCTGGACGGCCGGGTGGCGCGCTGGCGCAAGTCGTCCTCGACCCTGGGCCGCGAGCTGGACTCGCTGGCCGACGTGATTTCCTTCGGCGTGGCCCCGGCCGCGCTGGCCTACGCCTGCGGCATGCAGGGCGGTTGGGACTGGCTGGTGCTGAGTTTCTTCGTCTGCTGCGGGGTCAGCCGCCTGGCCCGCTACAACGTCACTGCCGAGCAGCTGGCCGGCGACGGCGACAAGGTGCCGTACTTCGAAGGCACGCCGATCCCGAGCAGCCTGGGCCTGGTCATCGTGCTGGCGATCGCGGCGCACCTCGGCCACATCGGCGATGCATTGTGGTGGGGCGAGTGGCGGCTGGGACCGTGGCTGCTGCACCCGCTGGCGCTGCTGTTCGCGCTGTCCGGCTCGCTGATGATCAGCAAGACGCTGCGCATCCCCAAGCCCTGATCGTGGTGGGTTGCTATCATCGCGGGCCAGTTCGGGAGAGTGGCGATGAAGGCTAGCGGCGGCGGTGGCGCCGGCGATTTGGAGGCGATGACGCGGCAGTACTGGGAGGCCTGGAGCGCCGCGTTACGCCAGGGTGCGCCGGGCCCCGCGTCCGCCGTGCCTGGCGACGGCGCCGGCGCCTGGCGCGAGGCGATCGCGGCCTGGAGCCAGTGGTTGCCGCGCGGCAGCGCACCGCAGGCCGAGGACGCGGTGGCGCAGTTCCAGCAGCAGGCCGGCGACTGGCTCGGCGCGATGCAGCAGGTGGCGGCGCAGTTCGCCGGCCGCGACGCCAGCAGTGCCGACGTCGCCGAAGCTTGGAAACGCCAGGTGCAGGGCCAGCGCGAACAATTGCTGCAGTGGCTGCTGGGCGCCGTGCGCGGCACCGGCCAGGCTGGGATCGACCCGTGGTTGCAGCAGGCGGCGCAGTGGCTGCAGGGCCTGCAGCGCGACAGCGGGCCGTGGCTGCAGATGCCCGGGTTCGGCCCGGCGCGCAACCACCAGGCGCGCTGGCGGGCCCTGGCCAAGGCACAGCAGGACTACCAGGCGCAGTTGCAGGCCTATCTGGGGCTGCTGCAAGGCGCCATCGACCGCGCCTTCGGGCTGTTCGAGGAGAAGCTGCGCGCGCACGAGGAGCCCGGCCGGCAACTGACCAACGCGCGGGCGATGTTCGATCTGTGGATCGACGCGGCCGAGGAGGCCTATGCGGCGGCGGCGCTGTCGCCGGAGTTCCGCCAGGTCTACGCCGACGTCGCCAATGCGCAGATGCGCCTGCGCGCCTTGCTGCAGCGCGAGACCGAGCAGGTCTGCGAGCAGGTGGGCCTGCCCACACGCACCGAGCTTGATGCCGCGCATCGGCGCATCGCCGACCTGGAGCGACGGCTGCGACGGCTCGAGCGTGGCGAAGGGCACGGCGCGCCTGCGGCGCCTGCGTCTGCAGCAGCGGCCCCGGCCAACGCAACGCCGCAGAAAAGCACCAGGAAGACGGCCGCCAAGCCTGCCGCTGCCAAGTCGGTAGCGGTCGCACCAAAATCCAAATCCAACGCAACCGCGGCAAAGAAGGCCGCGTCCGCGGCCAAGCCGCGGCGTGCCGGGACCACGTCCGCCGCCGCCCGCCGGAGTCGCGCATGAAGGGACCGCTGAGCTTCAGCAGCGACGATCTGGTCCAGGAAACCCTGGAGCTGCAGCGCAAGCTGCTCGAAGGGCTGCGCGTGCTGCCCGGCCTGGACACGGTGGACTACGGTGCCACCGCGCGCCAGGAGGTGTGGCGCGACGGCAAGGTG
This sequence comes from Xanthomonas sp. NCPPB 3174, assembly GCF_056725205.1. NCBI lineage: Bacteria > Pseudomonadati > Pseudomonadota > Gammaproteobacteria > Lysobacterales > Lysobacteraceae > Xanthomonas > Xanthomonas sp. NCPPB 3174. The sequence goes on from NZ_CM161517.1 coordinate 2,346,162, forward strand.
GTGCTGTACCGCTTCGTCGGCGAACGCCCGCCCACCGCCAAGGTGCCGCTGCTGATCGTCTATGCCCTGGTCAATCGCCCGTACATGGTCGACCTGCAGGCCGACCGTTCGCTGGTACAGGGCCTGCTGGCGCTGGGCGAGGACGTCTATGTGCTGGACTGGGGCTACCCGGACCGCTCCGAGCGCTACCTGACGCTGGAGGACTACCTGCTGCGCTATATCGACGGCGCGGTGGACCACCTGCGTGCGGCCGGCGACGGCGCGCCGGTCAACATGCTCGGCATCTGCCAGGGCGGCACGTTCTCGCTTTGCTATTCCGCGTTGCAGCCGGAGAAGGTGCGCAACCTGGTCACGATGGTCACGCCGGTGGATTTCCACACCCCGGACAACATGCTGTCCAACTGGGCGCGCCAGGTCGATGTCGACCTGTTCGTGGACACGTTGGGCAACGTGCCGGCGGACCTGATGAACGTCAGCTACCTGATGCTCAAGCCGTTCCGGCTGAACCTGCAGAAGTACGTGGGCCTGCTCGACATCCTCGACGATCCGCGGGCGCTGGAGGACTTCCTGCGTATGGAGAAGTGGATCTTCGATTCTCCGGATCTGGCCGGCGAGACCTTCCGCGAGTTCGTCAAGCAGTTCTACCAGGACAACGCGCTGATGCACGGACGCGCGCGCATCGGTGCGCATACGGTGGACCTGGGCAAGGTCACCATGCCGGTGCTCAACGTCTACGCCGAGCAGGACCACCTGGTGCCGCCGGACGCATCGCGGGCACTGCGCGGCGTGGTCGGCAGCCGCGACTACGCCGAGCTGAGTTTCCGCGGCGGTCATATCGGCATCTACGTTTCCGGCCGCGCCCAGCGCGAGGTCCCGGCGGCGCTGCATCGCTGGCTGGCCGAGCGCGATGGCGGGCACTGAGCGCCCATCGCAGCGTGCCCTCACGCCGCGCCCGCGCCGGCGCGCGTAGAGTCGTTCCGCCTTCGTCGCTGGAGTCCGTGCCATGTCGCAAGCCCGTTCGCTGTCGCGCTCGTTGAACGACCGCATGATCGCGGGCGTGATGGGCGGCATCGCCCACCGCTTCGGCTGGAATGCGACGCTGCTGCGGGTGCTGTACGTGGTCGGCTCGATCGTCTCGGCCGCGTTCCCCGGCATCCTGGTCTACCTGATCCTGTGGCTGCTGATTCCCAACGAAGCCGACTGAAGCGGCCGCTGCCGCTGGCGTTTCGCCGTGCCGGCATCGTTTTCGGCGTGCTGTGGACCTCGCCGAACACGGCGCTTGGAGTGCTCGCCGGGACCATCGCGCTGGCGTTCGGTGCGCGCCTGCGCTTCAGTCGCCGCGAGTTGGCGCTGGTGTTCGAACGGGTGCCGTTGCGGCCGCGCGGGGCGATGACCCTGGGCAACGTGATCCTGCTCAGCGCCGACGATCTGGACGTGGCCTGCGCCACCTACGAACACGCCGCCGGTCGCTGCCGGCATCCGGCGGTGCGGCTCGGCGACCACGAGCGCGCGCACGTGCTGCAGTACATGCTGCTGGGGCCGTTGTTCCTGCCGGTGTATCTGGCCTGCGGAGGGGTCAGCGTGCGCAACCCGCTGGAGCGTGCCGCCGATCGCTACGCAATGCACGGCCGCGGCTGGTGGCCAGGTACTGGCTGAGGTCATGGCGCCTGCGTTCGCCAGGCATCGCATTGTTGCGTAGGAGCGGCTTCAGCCGCGACGGGCGTTCCCGGGAATGCCTGGTCGCGGCTGAAGCCGCTCCTACCAGTGACCAATGTCCTTGCGAGCGGCTCCCTTCAATCCAGCCGTGAAAAACCGAACAGGCGCTTGAGCGGATGCGCGTGCCGCTCGATCTGCGCGCGCAGCAGGCCGGCGCCGATCATGCTGTAGGTGATGCCGTTGCCGCCGTAGGCCATGGCGAACTGCACGCGCGGGCCGTGCTGCGGATGTGGGCCGAAGAACGGCAGGCCATCCTCGGTTTCGGCGAAGGTGCCGGCCCAGGCGAAGGTCGGCTGCAGCTCCAGCCCCGGGATCGCCTTGGCGATCTTGCGCGAGAGCGTGCGCGCCTTGCTGTCCACGCGCGCGTCGCGGCGTGCCGGCACGTCGACGCTGTCGTCCTCGCCGCCGGCGACGATGCGGCCGTTGCCGGTGCTGCGCAGGTACAGGTACGGTCGTGCGCTCTCCCAGACCATGGTGTCGTGCAACGGGCCGAGCGCGGACGGATCCAGCGGGTCGCTGACGAAGGCATAGCTGCTGCGGTTGCGCGCCACGCGCTGATCCAGCCAGTGCTGGTTGGCGTAGCCGGCGGCCATCACCACGTGACCGGCGTGCACCTGCGCGCCCTGGTCGGTGTGCAGGGTCACGCCGCGGCTGTTGACCACGATCCGCGCGATGCGGGTGCGGTCGTAGACGCCGACCCCGCGCCGGAAGGCGCGGCCGAGCAGGCGATAGGTGAGGCGGTACGGATCCACCCGCGCCGCCTGGTGGCTGAGGATCGCACCATGCGCCTGGATGCCGTAGGCGGTGTCCAGCGCCTGCGCGTCCAGCCATTCCACGTTCAGGCCGTGCCGCGCGCGCACCTCCAGTTCTTCCTGCAGGACCCGCACGTGCCGGCGTTTGCTGGCGTAATAGAGGCTGTCGTTGCGGGAGAAGTCGACGTCGCGCAGCGGCCGCACCAGGTCGCGCAATTGCTCCAGCGCCTGCGCGCAGGCGCCGTAGGCCAGCGCGGCGGCGGGTTCGCCATAGCGCTTGGCCAGGTCGATCAGGTGGGTGTCGATCTCGTACTGCAGCAGGGCGGTGCTGGCCGCGGTGCTGCCCCAGCCGATGTCGCGCTGCTCCAGGAGCGTGACCGCATGCCCGTGCGTGCTCAGTTCCTCGGCGATCAACGCACCGGTAATGCCGCCGCCGACGACGGCGACATCGCAGCGCACGTCGTCGCGCAGTTGCGGAAAACTCTGCATCAGGCCGTTGCGGACCGACCAGAAGGGATAACCGCTCTTGAGATCCATGGCGCCCCTGCGCAGAAAGGATGTGCGACTTACGCGCAGGCCCGGTTAAGTCCGCGTGAGGCGGCACGGGCGTCATGTTGGGGCAAACAGCCACGATTAACCTCGGTGCAGAAGTCCCTCACATGGCGCTGTGTATGGTGCGCGCCAGTTCCACGAATTCCCTGTAGAGGAAGCGTCATGTCGGTCGTTCTGTACATCGGTGGCAGCAAGGACGGAGAGAAGGGCGTGGTGCCCTACGGTTTCCGCAAGTCCATGAAGGAAACCGAGGCAGGCCCGGAGATCTACGTCGAGCGGGTGCTGGCGCTGAGCGACCGGCAGGTGCGGATCATGGCGCTGGAATCGCTGCAGGACGATATCGTGGTAGAACGCTTGCATAGGTATTATTCGCGTTGACGCCGGCGTGCGAACCCCGGTGTGGTCGCCCGCCTAGGCGGGCCAGCGACGGTTCGCATCGACCTGCCATCGACCATGCCCGCACCAGAAACCAGCAACACCTCGGCGCCGCCGACGACCGTCGACCCGAACGCCCCCACCGACATGTCCAACCAGCGCAGCGATATCTTCTTCGCTGCGGTGCAGACCACGCGCATGCCGATGATCGTGACCGATCCGCGGCAGCCGGACAACCCGATCATCTTCGTCAACCGCGCGTTCCTGGAGATGACCGGCTACGGCCGCGATGAGCTGATCGGCAACAACTGCCGCTTCCTGCAGGGGCCGGACACCGACCGCGAGACGGTGCGCAGCGTCCGCGATGCCATTACCTCGCACGACGAAGTGGCGGTGGAGATCCTCAACTACCGCAAGGACGGTTCCAGCTTCTGGAACGCGCTGTACATCTCCCCGGTCTACGACGACCGCGGCGAACTGGTGTACTTCTTCGGTTCGCAGTTGGACGTCAGCCGCCGTCGCGACGCTGAGGACGCCCTGCGCCAAGCGCAGAAGATGGAAGCGCTTGGCCAGCTCACCGGCGGCATCGCGCACGATTTCAACAACCTGCTGCAGGTCATGTCCGGGTACCTGGAACTGATCGAGCATGCGGTCGAGAGCGATCCGCTGAATCCATCGCTGCTGCGCAAGAGCGTGGACCGCGCGCGCGACGCCGCCGGCCAGGCGGCGCGCCTGACCCAGCAGTTGCTGGCGTTCGCGCGCAAGCAGAAGCTGGAAGGGCGCGTCCTCAACCTCAATGCCCTGGTCGCCGGGATGAGCGACGTGGCCGAGCGCACGCTCGGCGACGGCATCGCGTTCTCGCTGGAACTGTCGCCGGACCTGCGCAATTGCCGCATCGACCCGACCCAGGCCGAAGTGGCGCTGCTGAACATCCTGATCAACGCGCGCGACGCAATGGCCGACCAGGCCGCGCCGCGCCTGGTGATCCAGACCCGCAACGTCTCGGTGCGCGCCGACGAACCCACCACCTACGACAATCTGCTGCCCGGCCACTACGTGTGCGTGTCGATCACCGACAACGGCAGCGGCATGCCGCCGGAGGTGCTGGCGCGGGTGCTGGATCCGTTCTTCACCACCAAGGAAGAGGGCAAGGGCACCGGCCTGGGCCTGTCCATGGTCTACGGCTTCGCCAAACAGTCCGGCGGCGCGGTGCGGCTGTATTCGGAGGAGGGCCACGGCACCACCGTGCGCCTGTACTTCCCGATCGACGACAACGTCGAGAACATGGCCCCGCGTGATTCGCGCACGCGCCGTCCGTTCGATCGCCAGGGCGACGAGACCATCCTGATCGTTGAGGACCGGCCGGACATCGCCGAACTGGCGCGCCTGTTCCTCGGCGACCAGGGCTATGCCACGCACGTGGTCTACAACGCCCGCGAGGCGCTGGAACTGCTCGACACCGGCGTGCACGTGGACCTGCTGTATTCGGACCTGATCATGCCCGGCGGCCTCAACGGGGTGATGCTGGCGCGCGAGGCGCGGCGGCGCCGGCCCAAGATCAAGGTGCTGCTGACCACCGGCTATGCCGAATCCTCGATCGAGCGCACCGATGCCGGCGGCAACGAGTTCGAGGTGCTGGCCAAGCCCTACAACCGCCAGGAGCTGATCCGCAAGGTGCGCATGGTGCTGGACGGCCCGACCGGGGTCACCTGACGCGACAGGTCGGCGCGCGCCTGTCAACGGGTTCCCCGGCGGCGCGCGCACTGCGAAAATGCGGGTTTTCCGCAAGGCGGCTTCGGCCGGACGCAATGCACGACACTCAGCTCGCCCAGCAGATCGCCAACACCATCGCCGCCGAGATCGGCGCGCAGCCGGCGCAGGCGCGCGCCGCCATCGCCCTGCTCGACGAGGGCGCCAGCGTCCCGTTCATCGCGCGCTACCGCAAGGAAGTGACCGGCGGGCTCGACGACACCCAGTTGCGCAATCTCGAAGTGCGCCTGACCTACCTGCGCGAGCTGGAAGAGCGTCGCGCCGCGGTGCTGGCCAGCATCGCCGAACAGGGCAAGCTCAGCGACGAACTGCGCGCGGAGATCGTCGCCGCCGACACCAAGTCGCGGCTGGAAGACCTGTACCTGCCGTACAAGCCCAAGCGCCGTACCCGTGCGCAGATCGCCCGCGAGGCCGGGCTGGAGCCGCTGGCCGACGGCCTGCTGGCCGATCCGGCGCTGGTGCCGGAGACCTTCGCCGCCGGCTTCGTCGATGCCGACAAGGGCGTGGCCGACGTCAAGGCCGCGCTGGAAGGTGCGCGCGCGATCCTGATGGAGCGCTGGGGCGAAGACGCCGCGCTGGTCGGCGAACTGCGCAGCTGGCTGGGCGAGGTCGGGGTGATCCGCGCCCGCGTGGCCGAGGGCAAGGAACAGGAAGGCGCCAAGTACCGCGACTACTTCGACCACGCCGAGGCGCTGGCCAAGATTCCCTCGCACCGGCTGCTGGCGCTGTTCCGCGCGCGCCGCGAGGAGATCGTGTACCTGGAGCTGGATCCCGGCGCCGATGCGGAGGCCGGCCACCAGTACGCCGAGGGCCGCGTGGCGCTGCGCGCCGGCATCGCCAACCAGGGCCGTCCCGGCGACCGCTGGCTGCTGGACGCCTGCCGTCTGACCTGGCGTGCCAAGCTGCACATGCACCTGTTGCTGGACCTGTTCAACCAGGCCCGCGAAAAGGCCGAGGCCGAAGCGATCGCGGTGTTCGGCGACAACCTGCAGGACCTGATGCTGGCGGCACCGGCCGGGCCGCGCGTGACCCTGGGCCTGGATCCGGGCATCCGTACCGGCTGCAAGGTCGCGGTGGTCGACGCCACCGGCAAGCTGCTGGCCACCGACACCATCTATCCGCACGAGCCGCGCCGGCAGTGGGACCAGTCGCTGCACACGCTGCGGCAGCTGTGCGCGCAGCACGGCGTGGAACTGATCGCGATCGGCAACGGCACCGCCAGCCGCGAGACCGACAAGCTGGCCGCCGACCTGATCAAGCAGAATCCGCAACTGAAGCTGGAGAAGATCGTGGTCAGCGAGGCCGGCGCTTCGGTGTATTCGGCTTCCGAATTCGCCGCCAAGGAGTTCCCGCAGCTCGACGTATCGCTGCGCGGCGCGGTGTCGATCGCGCGGCGCCTGCAGGACCCACTGGCGGAACTGGTCAAGATCGAGCCCAAGGCGATCGGCGTGGGCCAGTACCAGCACGACGTCGACCAGTACCGCCTGGCGCGGGCGCTGGACGCGCGGGTGGAGGACTGCGTGAACGCGGTCGGCGTGTACGTCAACACTGCCTCGGCGGCGCTGCTGTCGCGCGTGTCCGGGCTGTCGTCGAGCGTGGCCGAGAACATCGTGCGCCATCGCGACGACAACGGACCATTCAAGCGCCGCAAGGATCTGCTCAAGGTGCCGCGGTTGGGCGAGAAGACCTTCGAGCAGTGCGCCGGCTTTCTGCGCATCGCCGACGGCGAGGAGCCGCTGGACGCCTCGGCGGTGCACCCGGAAGCCTACCCGGTGGTGGAGCGCATCGTCGGCGCCACCGGCAAGCCGATCAAGGCGCTGATCGGCGATGGCGGTTTCCTGCGCGGGCTCAAGCCGGACCAGTTCACCGACGAGAAGTTCGGCCTGCCGACCGTGCGCGACATCCTCAAGGAACTGGAGAAGCCGGGCCGCGACCCGCGCCCGGAGTTCAAGGCAGCGCGTTTCGCCGACGGTGTGGAGGACATCAAGGACCTCAAGCCGGGCATGGTGCTGGAGGGCGTGGTCAGCAACGTCGCCGCCTTCGGTGCGTTCGTCGACATCGGCGTGCACCAGGATGGCCTGGTCCACATCTCCGCGCTCTCGGACAGCTACGTCAAGGATCCGCGCGACGTGGTCAAGGCCGGCGACATCGTCAAGGTCAAGGTGCTGGAAGTGGACGTGGCGCGCAAGCGCATCGCGCTGACCCGGCGTCTGGACGACGCGCCGGCGCCGGCGCGTCCCGCCGACCGCGACACTGGCGCACGCGGCGTGGGCGGCCCGCCGCGGCGCGAACGCGACGGGCGCGGCGCCCCGGGCGGCGGCAACGCCAAGCCGCGGCCGGCGGCCGCGGCGCCGCTCAACAGTGCGCTGGCCGACGCGTTCGCCCGCGCCAAGCGCGGCTGAGGTTGCAGGAGGACGGCTGGCGCGCCTGCGCCGGTCGCTGCCGTCACGACCGCAAGCTGCGGTCGTGCAGCGCGCCGGATCAAGCCGGTTCGGCGCGCGAGCTCTCGTCGGTGGCGAGCGTGGCCGGCGGCGGTGCCACCAGCGAGGCGGCCAATCCAAGCAGCTTGACCGGATCCACCGGCTTGCCCAGGTGTGCATCGAAGCCGGCTTCCAGGGCCAGCGCGCGGTCCTCGCTGCGCACATAGGCGGTGAGGGCGATGGCGGGGATGCGGCTTGCGGCACCGGCACCGCGGGCGCGGACGCTGCGGATCAGGCTGTGGCCATCGCGGCGCGGCATGCCGACGTCGCTGACCAGCAGCGCATAGGGCCGTTCGCGCAGCAGCGCTTCGGCATCGTCGGCGCAGACCGCGGCCTCGACCACGGCACCGGCTTCCTGCAGGAAGCGTTGGGTGACGCCGCGCGAATCCATGTCGTCGTCCACCACCAGCACGCGCACGCCGTCCAGGCGGATGCCGCCACGCCGGCGCACGGCGCTGAACAGCGCCGCGTCATGGTCGCGGTGGATCGGGTCCAGGGGCTGCAGATCGTTGCGCGGCAGCAGCAAGGTGAAGGTGGCGCCGAGACCGACGCCATCGCTGCTGACGGACAACTGGCCCTGGTGCAGCTCGGCTAGCTGCTTGGCGATGGCCAGACCCAGGCCGAGGCCGCCGGCACTGCGCGTGCTGCTCGCATCGGCCTGACGGAAACGGTCGAACACGTGCGGCAGGAACGCCGGGTCGATGCCGATGCCGGTATCGCTGACGGCGATGCGCACATGCGTGCTGGTGCTGTCCAGGGTCACCGTGACCGTGCCGGCGCTCGGGGTGAACTTGATCGCGTTGCCGATCAGATTGGTCAGCACCTGCTGCAGCCGCACCGGATCGCCCAGATAGGGCAGGGTGGTCGTGTCGTCGGCGACCAGCACGATGTCGATGCCCTTGTTCTGTGCGCCGGGACGAGCCGCGTCGATGGTGTCGCCGAGCAGCGTGCGCAGATCCAGCTCGTCCGTATCCAGGCGCACCTTGCCGGACAGGATGGCGCTCATGTCCAACAGGTCGTCGATGATCTGCGCCTGCGCGTGGGCGCTGCGCTCGATCACCTCCAGCCCCTTCACCAGATCCTTCTCGCGCACCGATGCGTCCTGCATCAGCCGCGACCAGCCGAGGATCGCGTTGAGCGGCGTGCGCAGCTCGTGGCTGAGCGTGGCCAGGAATTCGTCCTTCATGCGGCTGGCGCGTTCGGCGTCGCCGCGCGCGCTCTGCTCGGCGGCGAGCAACTGCTGCAGGCGCAGGTCGGTGCCGCGGCGCTCGATGATGATGCCGGCCAGGTGCGAGGCCGAGCGCGCCAGGTCCTGTTCGTGCGGGTTGGGGTAGTGCACGAATGGGTAGTACATCGCGACCACGCCCAGCACCTCGCCGTCGCTGGCCAGGATGGGCGTGGAGCAGCAGGCGACGATGTCCGCCTCCAGGGCGGTGGCGAGATAGTCTTGCCAATGCGGGTTGACGCGCACGTCGCTGCACAACACCTGCCGGCGCAGGTAGGCGGCGCGTCCGCAGCAGCCGGTGTTGGGATCGATCGGCAGGCGCTGCACGGCCTTGCGGAAGCTCTGCGGCATGCTCGGCGCGGCACCTTCCAGCAGGCACTGGCGGTGCTCGTCGACCAGCATGATGGTGCAGCGCAGGCCGACATCGCTCTGCGACTCGATGCCGCGCGCGATCGCCTCCAGCACCGCGTTCAGCGGCTTGCCGGTGGTGATCATCTCCAGCGCGGCGCGCTCGGCCGCGGTGGCGTTCTCGATGCGCTTGCGCTCGGCGATGTCCAGCAGGGAGCCGATGAAACCGAGGAACTGGCCGGACGAACTGAAGCGCGGCGTGGCGCTCGCCAGGCACCAGCGATACTCGCCATCGTGCCGGCGCAGGCGGTATTCCAGCGTGTAGGCGCGGCGGTCGGCGCAGGCGCGCGCCAGGGTGCGGCCGACCGCGGCCAGGTCGTCGGCATGGACCTGTTCCTGCCAACCGCTGCCCAGCGCTTCCTGCTCGCTTTGCCCGGTGAACAGATACCACTGGCGGCTGATGTACTCGCAATCGCCGTCGGCATTGGCCATCCAGATCATGACCGGCGCGTTGTCGCACAGCTGGCGGAAACGCAGTTCGCTTTCCTGCAGGCGCTGTTCCGTCAAGCGGCGGTCGTGGATGTCGGTATTGGTGCCGATCCAGCGCACGATGCGGCCGCTGTCGTCGCGGATCGGCAGGGCGCGGCCGAGGTGCCAGCGGTACTCGCCGTCGTGGCGGCGCAGCGGATACTCGATCTCGTACGGCTTGCCGCTGCGCAGCGCTTCCGGCCATACCTCCATCACCCGCGCCAGCCCTTCCTCGGTGTGCACATGGCGCCAACTGTCGTAGCCGGCCTCGCCGACCGGCAAGCCGGTGTACTCGTACCAGCGCCGGTTGAAGTAGTCGACGTGGCCATCCGGCATGGCGGTGAACACGATCTGCGGCATCGCGTCGGCCAGTTCGCGCAAGCGCGCGGCGCTGTTGGCCAGTTCTCTCTGCGCGTCCGCGCGTTCCATCGATTCCCAGCAGCGTGCGGCCACCAACCGTACCAGCTCGATCTCGGCCGATGTCCAGACCCGTGGCTGGGCCTGGTGCACGCCGATCGCAGCGACCAGGCGACCGGCCTTGTGCAGCGGCGCGGTGAGCACCGCGCGCAGGCCCAGGCGCTGGTAGTTGGGATCGTCCACGCGCATCGGCGGCTGGTGGGTCTCGGTGTCGTGCACCACCCACGGCCGGTTCTCGCGCATGCACTCGGACAGGTCGCTGCCGAAGTCGCTGAAGCGCGAACGCCCGGTCAGGTGGCTGGCGCCGTCGACGTAATCCGCACGCACGTCGAACGCGTCCTCGTCGGCCTCGACGATCGCGTAGGCGCAGCGGTTGGCGCCCAGGTGCTGGCCGAGCAGGGCGGCGCCGGTCTCGCAGATCGCTTCGGCGCTGTGCAGGTTCTGCAGGGTGTCCTCGAGCATCAGCAGGAAGCTGTCGTGCGCCTGCGCGCGCGCCTGCTCGGTGCGGTCGATGCCATGCACCAGGATCCCGCTGACCTTGCCCTCGGCGTCGTGCATGGGCTGGTATACGCATTCCAGCGTGGTGTCCGAGGTCGCTTCGTGCGGACTGCGGCACAGCTGGAAGGTCATCGACTCGTCGATGAACGGCACGCCGCTAGCGCGGACATTGTCGAGCAGGCGGATGACGCCTTGCCCCTGGATTTCGGGAATGGCCTCGATGAGCGGCCGGCCGACCACCTCGCGCGGCCCGACCAGTTGCTGGTAACGCTGGTTCGCGGTCTCGATCACGTAGTCCGGGCCACGCAGGATCGCCAGCGCCGCCGGCGATTGCTCGAAGGCATCGGCCATCTGCGCGCGTTGCGCTTCCAGCGCCTTCAGCAGCGCATCGCGTTCGCGCGCCAGGGTGATGCGCGCGGTGTCCTCGGTGCACACGCACAGCACGCCGGCGATGTCGCCCTCGTCGTCGAACAGCGGGCTGTAGGAGAAGGTGAAGTACACCTGCTCGCTGTAGCCGTTGCGCAGCATGGTCAGCGGGATGTGCTCGTTCCAGGTCGATTCGCCGCTGGCCATCACCTGGTCGGCCTGCGCCCGGACCTCGGGCCACACGTCCGGCCACACCTCTTCCATCGGCCGCGCGAACCCCTGCGGGTGCCGTAACCCGAGGATCGGTACGTAGGCGTCGTTGTACAGGTTGAACTGGCGCTCGCCCCAGCGCACCGCCATCGGAAACCGCGAGTTCAGACAGATCGACAGTGCGGTGAGCAGGCTCCGCGGCCAGTGCTCCATCGGACCCAGTTCGTGCTCGCGCCAATCGATGGCGCGCAGCAAGGCCCCCGTGGCGCTGCCGGCGGGAAACCGGACAGGAGGCGGCGAACAGTCCTTGGCGTTGATGGCTGAATCCCTCGAATCGTCCCCGCCAGGCGGCGGGCTTACGATCGAGGATTCTCAGGGGCGTGCGGTCGTCTTGGCGTGAGCGTCCTGCAGCGCCTTGATCAGCTGCTCGGACAGGTAGGGCTTGGTCAGCACCACACCGGCGGCGAAGCCGGGGGGCAGGGTGTCGGCGGCGACGCCGGTGGCGAGCACGAACGGCGTGCCGCGGTCGGTCAATGCCCGCGCCACCGGCTCGCTGGTCTCGCCGGCGGAGAGGCGGAAGTCGAGCACGGCCCGGTCCGGGCGTTCGCTGTCGATCAGCGCAAGCGCCTGCTGCACGGAGGCGGCAACGCCGACCACCTCGGCACCGGCCTGGGCAAGCTGCAGCTCCAGCAGCGTGGCGTTCATCTCGTCGTTCTCGACCACCAGGATACGCAGGCCCCGCAATGCCGACATCGCTTGCTCGTTAAGGTTTGGGAACAGAAAGTATAGCGGGACCGTCACAGCCGCCGCCTAGACAACCGACACAGGAAGATGAAGCGTTTACCTGTGTCTGCCTTTACATGTGGTGGTCGCGCAAAAACAAACGGCAGCCGAAGCTGCCGTCAGTCCTGGTGCCGAAGGTGGGACTCGAACCCACACGCTTTTAAGGGCGGCGGATTTTGAGTCCGCTGCGTCTACCGATTCCGCCACTTCGGCGCGGCCGCGGAGTATAGCCGACACTTCGGCTCGGCCGCCAGCGCATTTACGCTCGCCATCCTTGGGCAGGGCAGGCGGGGTCGATCAGCGGCCGTGGTGGCTGCCGAGCGTCTCTCTATATATGTGGATCGATAGGTTGGCGCCGCGTTCGGCAGCTACGTGCGTGCCGCGCAGGTAGCTGCGTTATGCGGATATCGGCAATTGCCGGCGATGGGTGCGCTGGAGGCTCTGCCAGGCGCTTTGGCGCTACCCGCAGGCTGCATCCAGCGCTCGGTGCGAGGTGCGTACGCCGTTGAACGCAGGGACGCAGCGGATTTTGCGGGTCGCGACGAGCGCCATCGCGACGTCGCGAACGTTCCGCAAAAAAACGCTTGCGTGTGCCGATCACGATCGTTAATATTCCGCTCCTCGCAGCACGTGGGGCCATAGCTCAGCTGGGAGAGCGCTTGCATGGCATGCAAGAGGTCGCCGGTTCGATCCCGGCTGGCTCCACCAACTTTTCGGACATAGGCCGTCCGCAAAAGCGACATCGTTAACAGCGTCCCCATCGTCTAGAGGCCTAGGACATCACCCTTTCACGGTGGCGACCGGGGTTCGAATCCCCGTGGGGACGCCATTTTTCAGCAGGAATTCCTCGCGCGCATCCGGGTTCGGCTCTGCCGAACGCAACGAGTGCGGGGTTTGTACATCGGAAGAAAGTCGGGTAAGATTCCGCTTCTGCCAGTACACGTGGGGCCATAGCTCAGCTGGGAGAGCGCTTGCATGGCATGCAAGAGGTCGCCGGTTCGATCCCGGCTGGCTCCACCAACTTTCCGGACATAGGCCGTCCGCAAAGCAACATCGTTATCCGCGTCCCCATCGTCTAGAGGCCTAGGACATCACCCTTTCACGGTGGCGACCGGGGTTCGAATCCCCGTGGGGACGCCACTTTTCGAAAACACCCGGCATTGCCGGGTGTTTTTTTATGTGTGCGGCGCGCGTGGGCGGTGTCCTGCAGTGCTGTGGGCAAGGCGCTGGACGCGGATGGATCGATTGCTTTTGCTTCGGGCGGAGCGGCTTGTTCTGTTTGCCGGGAGATGGCGGCTTCGGCAGACATGACAGTTCGTGCGCCATGCGTGAGCTGTGCGTGGCTGGCCGTACCCTCACCCCAACCCCTCTCCCGGAGGGAGAGGGGCTCTTGAGGGTTAGCGCTGTGCCCGCTCAGCGCAGCAGCCGGCGGATCTGCAGGATCGCCTGCGGCGTGCGTTGCACGCTGTGTCCGGAGGCGATGACGGTTTCCGAGGCGGCGCCGGGCAGGTGGGCGCTCCAGTACGGCACGATGCCATCGCTGGACTGCGCCAGCGGCACGCGTGGATCCTCCTGCCCGATGATGGAGTGGTAGGTCACCTGCGGCGAGATCGGCAACTGCGCCGCGGCGAGGATGAAGGGATCGTGGTCGCTGAGGCTGTCGATGCTGTTGGGCAGGGCGCCGAGCCTGTCCTTGCCGGCGATGTCCTTGAATTGATCCAGCACGCGCCGGGGCAGGCCGATCACCGCGCGTGCCAGCTCGCCGAGCGTGCCGGCGGCCTCCGGGGTGCCGCGGTGCGGGGTGGCCAGGAAGATCGCCTCGGACACTTCCGGCATCGGCGCGAAATGCAGCATCGGTCCGAGCCTGGCCTGCAGCGCCTGGTGCGCCTGCGGATCCAGGGTTGCATCGTCGAACAGGGTGCGCCACAGGCGGTCGCCTTCGCTGGAGGACACCATCAGTCGTGCCAGCACGCCGCCCATGCTGTGCCCGATCAGCACCATGTCATGCGCGGACACGCTGCGGCGTTGTGGATCGAGCCGGTCCAGCGTCTGCTGCAGTGCCGTGCGAACCTGCAGATGGGTGTAGGGAATCGGCAGGTTGGTCGGGTAGTACACCAGCCAGATCTGGTAGCGCGCGCGGACCTGTGGGTCGCCGAGCAGGTCGTTGGCCAGGTTGACCCAGGCCTCCGGGCTGCTGGCCAGCCCGTGCAGCAGCACCAGCACGCGCCGGTGTGGATCGTAGGGCTGGGTCAGGAACACGTGCGGCCGGTCGATGCCGTGCCCGAGGCCGAGCAGGGTGCGCAGCGATTGCGCGGCGAAGCCCGCGCGCGCCATCCACACGCCATAGCCGGCGCTGAAGTTGGCGGCCAGCGGCACGTCGATACCGCCCATCGCCACCCGCTCGCCGAGCGAGGGATCGTGGACCTCCACGTGCGCGCTGTGACCGGCCAAGACGTCCTTGAGGGTGCGGCCGTCGAAGCGCAGCAACACCGTGAGATTGGGCGTGGGCATGTCGCTGTAGGCGGGAGCGGCGTCGGCATCGTCCATGGCGTCCGTCGCCGGCTGCGGCAGGACCGCGACCATTTCCGCGCCGAAGCCATCGCGCCGATACACGCTGCGCAGCCCATCGAAGCGCAGGTCGCCGGCTGCCAGCATCGCCTCGGGCAGCGGCATGTCCTGCGGACTGCCCACGCCGCTGGCATCCAGTGTCACTGTCCAGTCGGGCAGGGCGGCGATCTGTGCGCCGGCGTCGTGCGTGGCGGGCGGATGCCGCCGGTAGCGCGCGAACAAGGCGGTCACCGCTTGCTGTACGGCGTAGTTGTAGTAGTCGCGCACCTGGGTCTGGCGTTCCTCGAAGGCGCGTTCGCTGGGCGTGCGTGCGCTGAAGAACAGGTAGGCGTAGGCATAGCGCGCGGTCTGCAGCCAGTCGGCCAGGGTGGCATCGCTGTCCGCGTCTTGCCTGGCGGCGCGTTGCGCGGCCAGCAGTGACAGCTCCGCCGCCGTCGCCAGGGCGCGTTCCTGGTCCATGTCGGCGTTGCCGAGCAACCGGTCGATGCACGGCGGCGCCTTCGCCGTGCAGCGTGCCGCGTCCAGGCCGGCGACGTTGAGCGTCTGCAGGGCGGCGTCGCTGGGGCGCGCGGCGCTCAGCGCGTCGCCGCGCTTGGCCTGGATGTAGCGCGCCGCATCCACCCGCTGCAGGGTGACGCTGGCGCAGCCGCCGGCGCACAGCGCCATGCACAGCACGGCGCAGGCCAGGATCACGCGGTGCCAGCGCTGTCGCCTCACGCCGCGACCTTCGCCGGCCTGCCGGCGCGGCGTGCGAACAGCAGGTCGTACAGCACCGGGATCACCCCCAGCGTCACCAGCGTGCCCAGGGCCAGGCCGCCGATCATGGTGATGGCCATGCCGGTCCACAGCGGCCCGGCGAACAGCATCAGCGGGATCAGGCCGACGATGCAGGTCAGCTTGGTCATCACGATCGGGCGCAGGCGCTTGACCGCCGCCGCGATTACCGCCTCGTGCCGGCTCAGGCCATCGGCCAGTTCGGCCTCGATCCGTTCGAGCAGCAGCACCGCGTTGTTGACGATGATGCCGGCCAGCGCGAGCAGGCCGAAGGTGGCCATGAAGCCGAACGGATAGCCGGTGACCAGCAGGGCGAGGGTGGCGCCGATCAGTACGAACGGAATGCTGGCGACCACGATGAACAGTTTGCGGAACGAATTGAACTGCCACACGAACAGCAGCAGGATCGCGCCCAGCGCATGCGGCATGTACTGCAGCAGCGCCTGGTTGGCTTCGGCGGCGTCCTCCAGCTCGCCGCCCATCTCGATGCGGTAGCCGGGCGGCAGGCGCAGCGCCGCCACCTTGTCGGCCAGCGCGTCCACCACCTGGTCGGTGGTCAGGTCGGGGTTGCGGCCGGTGACGGTGATGGCGCGGCTGAGGTTGCGGCGCTGGATCGTCGAAGGCTCCGAACTCAGTTGGATGTCGGCGATCGCCGACAGCGGCAGCGGCGTGGCGCCGGAGGACGGATAGATCGGCGTGTCGCCGGGATTGCCGCCGCGCGCACCCGGGCCGCTGTCGCCGCGCAGCACGATCGGCACGCTGCTGCCGTCGTCGTGGATCACCGAGGCGTCCACGCCGCCATAGCGCAGTTGCAGCGCTTTGGCGATGTCCTCGCTGGCGACGCCGGCGCGCCGCGCCTTGGCCTGATCCACCTGCACCACGTAGCGCGGAATACGGCTGTCCCAGTCGTCGCTCACGTCCAGCGTGCCGGGCAGGGCACGCAAGGCGTCGGCGATGCCGGCGGCGAGGCGGCGCAGTTGCGCTTCGTCCGGGCCGATCACCCGGTAGATGGCCACGCCGGATTCGGTAGAGCCCAGCGAAAAGCGCTTGGGCTCGGCGCGCACCGCAGGATAGGCCTGGCGCAGGTGGGTGCGCACCTTGGCGATCAGCGCGTCGATATCGGTGCCCGGCTGCACGCTGACGGTGAAGTAGGCGATGTTGGCCGCCGGCAGCGGCGGGTTCAGCCCTAGCACGATGCGCGGGCCGCCATCGGCGACATAGCCGATGCTGTCGACGATCTGCGGGTTCTGCCGACGGTCGGCCAGCCACTGGCTGATCGACTGCACGGTGCGCAGGGTCTCGCGCGCATCGCTGCCCGGTTGCAGGGTCACCGGCATCTGGAACTGCAGACGGTCGGACTTGGGCAGGAAGCTGTACGGCACCGAGACCAGCACGGTCACCGCCAGGGCGAGCAGGGCGAGCATGCTGCCCAGGAACAGCGCCTTGTGCGCCAGCAGCGCCTCGATCGCGCGCCGGTACAGTCGGTACGGCTTGGACGTGTAGCTGTCGCCATGGCCGTCGGCCGGCGCGGCATGCGCGCGGGCGAAGTACATGCACAGCAGCGGGGTGATGGTGATGCTGAGCAGCCAGGAGCCGAGCAGGGTCACCGCCAGCACGATCGCCAACGAGCGCATGTACTCGTTGGTGCTGGTCTGGCCGAAGAAGAACGGCGAGAACGCCAGCACGATCACCAGCGAGGAGGTCAGCAGCGGGATGGCCAGGCTGCGGCCGGCGGCCTCGCAGGCGGCGCGGCGTTCCTCGCCGGCGGCCAGACGCCGCTCGATGTCTTCGGCGATGACGATGCCGTTGTCCACCAGCAGGCCCAGCGCCAGGATGATCGCGGCGATCGACACGGTCTGCAGTTCCACGCCCAGCACCCGCATCGCGATCAGTGCGCCGAGGATGGTCAACGGCACGATCGCGCCGACGATCAGGCCGGTGCGCCAGCCCAGGAACAGCATCACCACCGCCATCACGATGACGATGGTCTCGCCCATCACGTGGTGCATCTTGCCCATCTCGCGCTCGACCACGTCGGCCTGGAAGGTGACCACGTGCTGCGCGAAGCCCACCGGCAGCGCCTTGGCGGTTTCGCCCAGGGTGCGGCGCAGCGCCTTGCCGACCTCGGCAACGTTGTTGCCCGGCGCCATCGACACCGCCACCACCACCGCCGGCTGACCCTGGTAGATCGCGCCGGCCTCCGGCGGATCCACCGGCATCAGCTCGATGCGCGCCAGTTGCGCCAGCGGGATCTGTCGCGGGCCGTCGGCGCCCTGCGTGGCGATCGGGGTATTGCGCAGCGTGTCCAGATCGCGCACTTCGCCGGAGGTGGTCACGGTCATCGCCATGCCCGACGCGGCGACCAGGCCGCCGCCGGCGACGACGTTCTGCGCGCGCAGTTGCTGCGCGACCATCGCCGGGGTGAGGCCGGCTTCGCCCAGCTTGGTCCGGTCGAAGGCGACGTAGACGCGCTCGTCCTGCAAGCCGTGGAAGGTGACCCGCTCGACGCCCGGCACGGCGTACAGCTGCGCGCGCATCTGCCGCAGTGGTCCGAGCATTTCGGCGGTGTTGAAGCCGGGTGCGGTGACCGCGATCGAGGCGATGGCGACGCGGCCGAAGTCGTCGTCCACCAGCGGCCCCTGCGTACCCGCGGGCAACTCGGCACCGGCCTCAGCGGCCTTGCTGCGCACGCGCTGCCACAGCGCCGGCAGGTCCTTGACGCTGTCCTGCGCGGTGACCTGCACGATGGCGCTGCCGGGATGGATGGTGGTGACGATCTTCTTCAGTCCGCTGACCTCGCGCAGCCGTTCCTCCAGCGGGCGCGCGAGCAGGTTCTCCACGCGTTCGCTGGGCATGCCGGGGAAACCGACCTGCACGATCGCATCGCGCACGGTCACGCTCGGTTCCTCCTGCGACGGGAAGCCGAGGAAGGTGACGATGCCGCCGATCAGGATCAGAGCGGCGCTGAACAGCGCCAGGCGGCTGGATTGCAAGGTGGCGCGGGTCAGGTTCATGGCGAGACGGTGCCGAGGCGGGTGGTGGGACGGAACGGCACGACGTGCTGACCGTCGTGGAGGAAGGCGGCGCCGGCGGCGACGACGCGCTCGCCCGGTGCCAGGCCATGCAGGATCTGCACACGGCCGCCATCGCTGTGCCCGGTGACGACCCGGCGGCGACGCACGCTGCCGCTGTCCTGGCGGTAAACGAACACCATGGTGTGGCCATCGGCCATGCTCGGGAGCAGCGCGCTCAGCGGTACGCTCGGCGCCTGATCGGCGCCGCTGTCGGGCAGGGCCAGCAGCAGCGATTCGCCGCTGCGCGGCTGCACGGCATCGGCGCTGTCGCTGTCGAACAGCGCCTGCACGGTGGCACCGCCGTCCACGCGTTCGGAGACGCTGCGCAGGCGCAGCGGCAAGGCCTGCTGCGGTGCGTTGCTGCGGTAGGCGAGGACACGCTGGCCGGGTTGCAGCGCCGCTGCGCGATCGGCCGGCAGCGTCGCCAGCACCTGCGCGCGATCCGCACCGTCCAGCTGCAGCACCGGCTGGCCGGCACTCACCAAGGTGTCGGGCTGCTGCAGCCGCGCCACCACGCTGCCGTCGAACGGCGCACGCAGTTCCGACTGGCGCACCGCGCGGCGCGCCAGCGCCAGGTCCGACTGCGCGCTGCGGACCTTCGCCTGCGCCGCGGCGAAGGCGCTCTTGGCCGCGGTGAGGGTGGCCGCGGAGGCGGCGCCGTCGTCGAACATGGCCTGCTGCTGCGCCAGCTGGGTCTGTTGCTGCTGCAGGTCGGCCGCGGCGATGCCGACGCCGGCCTCGGCCTGCTGCAGGCGCAGGCTGTTCGGCTCCGGATCCAGGCGCGCGAGCACTTGGCCGGCGTGCACGCGGTCGCCCACGTCCACGGCGATGGCGGCGATGCGGCCGCCGCCTTCGAAGCCGAGGTCGGCGCGCTGTTGCTGGCGCACTTGCGCGAGGTAGCGGGTGCTGTCGTGCGCGGCATCGTTGCCGACGGTTTCCAGCTTGACCGCGCGTGGCGCGTCGGGGGGCGGTGCGGCCTCGCGGCCGCAGCCGGACAGCGCCAGCGCGGCCAGTGGCAGGCACAGCGAGAGAAGCAGGGTGGGGCGCAGGGTCATGGTCGGCGATGTCCGAAAGCGATCAGAAGGTGTAGGTGACGGTGGCGCCGCCGCCGGCAGCGGCGCGGCGACGCACCACCGGGCTGCCGTCGGCGGGGCCGACGTAGCGGGTGGCGTCGAGCAGCAGCGAGGCGGTCCAGTGCGGCGACAGGGTGTGATCCCATTCGGCGCCGACCGAATAGGCGTACACGCCGGCATTGGCGCGGTGCGGTTGGAATCCGCTGGTCAGGCTCTGCGCTTCGGTGACGCCGAAGTACGCCTGGTTGAAACGGCGGTCGCCGACGTGCGCGTCCAGGTCCAGGGTGACGTTGTCGGCCGCCGCCTGCAGCAGGGTGAAGCGCGCGCCGGCGCGGTAGCGGTTGCGGCGCGCGCCGTCCTTCAGCGCGAACTCCGCCTCGGCGTCCAGCGCCAGGTACGGGGTGAGTTGCTGCATGACCAGGCTGCGCGCGGTGATCGCGCCGGGCACGTCGCCCATGCCGGCAAGGCGCGTGGAGCCGGGCCGCCAGCTGCTGTTGCGTTGCAGTCGGCCCAGGTCGTAGCCGAACGACTGGCTGGCAGAGAAGCCGTGCGCGTTCTGGAACTGCACGCCGGCACCGCGCACCGTGTCCGCGAACAGGATGCCGCGCTGTATCGAAAACACCGGCACCGCCTGCACGCGGTCGTCGGCGGAGCCGGGGTAGCGCGGGGTCAGCATGGCGCCGGCGCCCACGCTCACTTGGGTGCGATCGCCGAACAGGCCGGCGCCGGACGCCGGGTCGGGATCTGCTGCGTGCGCGGCCGGCGGCAGTGCCAGCAATGCCACGGTCAGAGTGGGCGACAGAACGGAGAGGACATGTTTCATCTGGGCAACCTCGTGCGGGGGAAAGATCAGGGCGCGTGCGGCAGTGGCACGCCGTAGAACGCGCGGAACAGCGCGATGCGATCGAGCAGCAGGTCCTGACGCGCCTGCACATGCGCCAGTTCGGCCTGCGCGGCCTGGATGTCGCCGGTCAACAGTTCGGGGCGGTCCTGCAGACCTTGCGCGACGCGTTGCTGCAGGCGCGCCACACGCTGGCGTTCGCGTTCGAGATTGGTGCGTTCGCCACGTTCGCGCTGCTGCAGCGCCGGCAACGCATCCAGCGCATCGGCGACCTCGCGGAATGCCGCTTCCACGGTCTTCTCGTAGTCGGCCACCGCGCCGTCCTTGCGCAGCTGTGCGATGTCCAGGTTGGCGCGGTTGCGGCCGCCGTCGAACAGCGGCAGCACCAGTTGCGGCATGAAGCTCCAGGTGCGACTGCCGGGCATGAACAGGCCGTTCAATGCCTCGCTGGCGGTGCCCAGCGAGGTGCTCAGGCGGATCGACGGAAAGAATGCGGCGCGCGCGGCGCCGATGTCGGCATTGCGCGCGCGCAGCTCTGCTTCGGCCTGGCGGACGTCCGGGCGCTGCAGCAGCAGCTGCGAATCGAGGTCGCGCCAGGCGCGGCCGTCGTCCTGCCCCGCGCCAGGCAGCAGGTCCTGCAGGGTGCCGACGCCATCGGGCGCGGCGTAGCCGGCGAGCAAGTGCAGGGCGCGGCGGGCGCCGGCGTGGTCGCTGGCGGCCTGCTGCGCGCGCGCCTGCGCCTGGTCGTCGTCGTGGCGCTGGCGGTCCAGCGCATCGCGGGCGATCAGTCCGACCGCCTGCTGGCGCGTGGCGATCGCCAGCAGCGCGGCACTGCGCTCGGCGATGGCCTGCGTCTGCTGCTGGCTCTGCAGGGCGGCGCGTTCCAGCGTATAGGCTCGCAGGACTTCGGCGATCAGCGCGCCGCGCGCCGCCTGGCGGCCTTCTTCGGAGGCCAGGTAGCGCTGCTGCGCCGCCGCCGACAGCGAGGCCAGCTTGCCGAACAGGTCCAGTTCGAAGCCGTCCACGCCCACTGCGACGGTACTCAGCTTCTGGCCATAGCGCGCCTGCGTGGCCGCGTCGCCGTAGTCGCGGCGCGTGCCCTGGGCATCGAGGCCGAGCTGCGGCAACTGCTGCGCGCGTTCGATGCGGTACTGGGCGCGGGCCTGTTGCACGGTCAGCACGGCGTTGCGGAAGTCCGGGTCGTGGGCCAGCGCCTGGGTGACGAGTGGGGTCAGGTCGTGCTGCGGCGAGAATGCGCGCACGAACTGCTGCTCCTGCTCGGTGAGCGCACTATCGCTTCGGCCAGGTGCTGCGGCCACGGTTGCGGTGGTCGCGCCCAGGGTGGGGGGCAGTGCGGTTTGCGGGCGCTGGTAGACCGGCGCCAAAGAGCAGCCACCCAGGGCAAGTGCGAGAAGCCCGAACAGGGCGTGGGTGCGACGCAGGCGGAGCAGCGGGGACGGTAGAATCATGGCGGCAGTCGGGTGATCGAACTCGACCGCCAGCATCGGCGGGCATGTTCAAGCCGCCTTCTAGGAATCTTCAAGATTCCATCAAGACGCCAAACACGGGCACCGGGCATGCACGCGAAGAAGATCCTGCTGGTCGAAGACGATGCCGACAGCGCCAGCATCCTTGAGGCCTACCTGCGCCGCGACGGCTTCGAGGTCACCATCGCCGAGGATGGACAGAAGGCGGTGGCGGTGCATGCGCAGTGGAAGCCGGACCTAGTGCTGCTGGACGTGATGCTGCCGCGGCTCAGCGGCACCGAGGTGCTGTCCACGATCCGCCGCAGCAGCGACACGCCGGTGATCATGGTCACCGCGATGGGCGACGAACCGGAGAAGCTCGGCGCGCTGCGTTACGGCGCCGACGATTACGTGGTCAAGCCGTACAGCCCCAAGGAAGTGGTGGCGCGGGTGTTTGCGGTGCTGCGCCGCGCCGGGCCGGCACGCGCCAGCGAGGAGCCGCTGCGCCACGAACGGCTCACCGTGGACACTGCCGCGGTGCGTGCCACTGTGCGCGATGCTGACGGGCAGGAGGTGGCGCTGGAACTGACCCCGACCGAATTCAACATCCTGGCGACGCTGATGAAGACGCCGTTCAAGGCCTTCACCCGCAGCGAACTGCTGGAGATCTGCCTGCCCGACAGCGATGCGCTGGAGCGGGTGGTGGATGCGCACGTGCACAACCTGCGCAAGAAGCTGGAACACGAGCATGTCACCGGGCTGCTGGTGACGGTGCGCGCCATCGGTTACCGCTTCCGATGAACTGGTCCTGGTTCCGCCGCAAGCGCCACGCGCCGCTGTGGCAGTGGGTGGGCCTGCGCATGAGCGCGCTGGCGGTGTTGACCATCATCGCGATCGCGCTGGGCATGGTGCTGCGCTTCGCGATCTGGGACGTCTCCACCCTGAGCCGTCTGCCGCCGCAGGCGCGGCAGGAGATGCTGCAACTGCGCGAGGATCCGCACAGCAATGCGCGGCGCCTGTGGGAACTGTTCGAGACCTATTACGACGTCGCCGATTTCCTGCCCGGACTGGCCAGCCGCGACTGGTGGCTGCTGGCGGGCATGGTGCTGGCATCGATCCCGGTGATCGTGGTCTGCGGCCTGCTTGCCTCGCGTCCGCTGTCGCGGCAGTTCTCCAACGTGGCCGCGGCGGCGCGACGGATCAGCGATGGCGATTTCGCCGCGCGCGCGCGGGTGGTGCCAGGCGCGCCGGACGAGCTGGCCGGGCTGGCGATCGACTTCAATGGCATGAGTGCGCAGCTGCAGCAGTACGAACGCGAGGTGCGCGAGT
Source organism: Xanthomonas sp. NCPPB 3174 (assembly GCF_056725205.1). Lineage (NCBI taxonomy): Bacteria > Pseudomonadati > Pseudomonadota > Gammaproteobacteria > Lysobacterales > Lysobacteraceae > Xanthomonas > Xanthomonas sp. NCPPB 3174. The sequence continues at coordinate 2,369,307 of NZ_CM161517.1, forward strand.
CCAGCGCGATGCTGGCGCACGAGTTGCGCACGCCGCTCAACGCGGCGATGGGACGGGTCCAGGGCATGCTCGACCAGGTGTTCCCGAGCAGCGAGGAGCAGTTGCGCATGGTCCAGCGCCAACTGGAGCAGATCAACCGCCTGGTCGGCGACCTGCACCTGCTATCGATGGCGCGCGCCAACCAACTGATGCTGGAACCGCAGCGTTTCGCACTCGGCGCATTGGTCCGCGAACGCCTGACCTGGGCCGCACAGCCGCTGCAGGAGGCCGGCATGCAGGTGCACGTGCGCATTCCCGAGCAGTTGCATATCAGCGCCGACCGCGACCGCCTGGGCCAGGTGCTGTCGGTGCTGATCGACAACGCGCTGCGCTACGCCGCGGCCGGCGGCCAACTGGCGCTGGAGGCACAGGCCGATGCCGAGGGCGTGCTGATCCGCGTGTCCGATCGCGGCCCCGGCGTCGACGAAGAGGCGCTGGCGCGGATGGGCGACCGCTTCTGGCGCGCCGACGCCTCGCGTGCGCGCCATTCCGGTGGCAGCGGCCTGGGCCTGTCGATCGCCGCTGCGATCTGCCAGGCGCACGGCGGTGCGCTGGAATTCGCCAACCGCGAGGGCGGCGGGCTGTGCGCGCGGGTGCGTTTGCCGCATGCGCCTGCGGGCGATGCCGATGCGCCGGCGACCAGTGCGTCGGCGGCGACGCCGCGCAAGCGCCACGCCTGAGATCCGCAACGGCTGCGGAGCGTAGATGCGGTTCTGCATCCGGCCGTCCATGCGACACGCGCCAAGGCAGACCACTTGGCGATAGAGTAGGGCAAGGCCGAGCAGGCATCGGCCCGCCCCAGTGTCGCAACCGGATCTCGCAATGCGTGCAGCCAGCACCCCCATCCCGACCGGAACCACCGTCGCCGAATGGCGCGCCATCGAACAGGCCGCCACCCGGGAACTGCAACGCCGCACCGAGGGGGCGCATACCGCGGTGATCGCGCTGCTGCAGGCGCACTCCGCCGCGTTCAGCGCGAAACAGCGCGCCCAGATCCTGCGGCGGTTGGGGCGGGGCGGCTGAGCCACGGCCGCATGGCGCCGCGGTCGTGCCATGGCCGCGGACCGATATCTGGGCGGGCAGGCGTTCGGCTCCCGACGATGTCGCGGATTGCCACACAAGCTCGGCTATCATCGTCGCGACGCTGAGATGAGTGCGGATATGGAAGTGCGACTCACGCGCGAGCAGGTCCTCGCGCTTGCGCCCGATGCGGCATCGGCCAAGGCGGCCGCGGGCCTGGCCACGGACGCGAAATGGGGCCTGCTCGGGGCCGATGCCGAGGTGCTGTGGGGAGAATGCCAGGGCAGTGGCGCCAAGCCCTACCAGACCCAGGTGGACCTGGCGGCGATGGTCAGCCGTTGCTCGTGTCCCAGCCGCAAGTTCCCGTGCAAGCATGGCCTGGCCATGCTGTTGCTGTATGCCGTCGGCAATCCGCGCTGCGTGCCGGGCACCCGCCCGGCCTGGGTCGACGAATGGATGCAGGGGCGCCGCGAGCGCGCGGCACGCAAGGAGGTCGCCGCCAGTACGCCGCCGCCCGACCCGCAGGCCCAGGCCGCGGCGGCGGCCAAACGCGAACAGGCGCGCTGGGCGCGCATCCAGGCCGGCGCGATGGAACTGCAACGCTGGATCGCCGACCGGTTCCGCCAGGGTCTGGCCAACCTGGGCGCGGAGTTCGCCCACGACGCACGGCGCATGATGGCGCGCATGGTGGATGCACAGGCACCGGGGCTGGCCGCGCAGTTGGAGCGCGCCGTAGGCGAGGGCGGGCGCGATCTCGCGCAACTGGCCGATCTCGGCGAGCGCCTCGGCCTGCTGCAGCTGTTGGCCCAGGCGGTGCTGCGGGCGGAGGGCTTCAGTGCCGCGCGGCAGGCCGATCTGCGCGCGGCGCTGGGCTGGCCGCTGGAGCGCGAGACGGTGCTGCGCGACGGCGAAGCGGTGCACGATCGCTGGCACATCCAGGGCCAGCTCCTGATCGAGCAGCCGGGCAATCTGCTGGAACGCCGCGTGTGGCTGCACGGCATGGATAGCGGCCGTTCGGCGTTGCTGCAGGACTACAGCCACGGTGGGCGCGGCTGGGAGCAGCACTGGCGCAACGGCGACGTGCATGTCGGCCGCCTGCACTTCCATCCGGGCACGGTGCCGTTGCGTGCCGTCCCGGGCGAGGTGGATGCCGGGGTGCAAGCAGGGGCCGCGCCGCCATGCACCGACACCCTCGACGACGCCGCCCGCGCGCATGCTCTCAACCCCTGGCTGCCGCAGGTACCCATGCGCCTGCAGGACGTGCACATCGCGCACGATGGCCGCGGCGCCTGGGCGCAGCATGCCGACGGCAGCCTGCCCCTGCAGGTGTCCGCGTTGCAGGGCTGGGCGCTGCTCGCGTTCGCGGGTGGCCATCCGCTGTGTCTGATGGGCGAGTGGGATGGCGATACGTTGTTGCCGCTCAGCGCCTGGAATGCGCAAGGCGAGCGTTGGGAAAGGAGCGCGGCATGAACGAGGCCTGGTTGAAGCCGGCCCTGTTGGGCATCGATCGCCTGCAACGGATCCCGGTCGACGGCGCGCTCGGCGAGGTGCTCGCTACCATCGCCACGCAGGAGGACGTCGCACTGGGCTACAGCCTGCAGGTGGGCGCGTTGGCGGCCTGCCGGCGTGCGGCGCTGCGTCTGGGCGCGCCAATGCCGCTGGTGCCGCCTGCACCGCCGGATCCGCAGGTGCTGCCCGCCGATCATCCCTGGTTGCCGGTGTTGCGGGGGCTGTTCGCCGGCCAGCAGCCGCCCGCGTGGCTGAAGCGCCTGCGCCACGAGGCCTGCCTGCAGTTGGCCGCTCGCGGCCAGCATCTGCCGGTCGCGGTACTGCCGCAGGCATTGGATGCAGGCGCCCGGCTGAGCGCGCTGCGGTCCGCATTGCGCCCGGTACTCGGTGCGCGTGGGCGATGGCTGGCGGCGCGCAGTGCGGAGTGGGCCTACGCCGCCGATGCGGTTGAGGCGGCGCAGACGCCTGCAGACCTGGAGCGCATGTGGAACGACGGCGCGTTCGACACCCGGTTGCTGGCCTTGCGGCAGTTGCGCACGCAGGACGCCTCTGGCGCACGCTCGCGCCTGGAAGCCGCACTCAAGGATCTGTCTGCGCGCGAACGCGCGGCCTGCGTCGAGGCCTTGCAGGCGCACCTGAGCGATGCCGACGCGCCCTTGCTGCAGCAGCTGTTGAAGGATCGCAGCCGCGAAGTGCGGCTGCTCGCCGGGCCGATGCTGGCGCGACTTTCGACAAGCGCGCATGCGCAGTACCTGCGCACGCAGATGCTCGGCATCCTGCGGCAACAACGCAGCGGCTTGCTGCGCCGGGTGAGCTGGATGCTGGATGCGCCGTCCGCCGCCGATCCTGGTTGGACCGACGCCGCCATCGACGGCAAGCGGCCGGATCACGACGCCCTTGGCGAACGCGCCTGGTGGCTCTACCAACTGGCGCGACAGCTGCCGCTTGCCTGGTGGTGCGACACCCTGGAGAAGACCCCGGAAGAGGTGTTGGCCTGGGCGCGCGACACCGAGTGGTACGACGCCTTGCTGCGTTCCTGGCTGGAACGCGTGGATGCCAGCGAACCGGCCTGGGTGGAAGCGCTGATCGGCGTGGAGCAGCGGTTGCTGGGCCTGGGCGACCTGCTCGCGCTGTTGCCGCCGGCGCAGCGCGAGCGGCACTGGCCGGCCAGTGCCGCCGACCTGCAGCAACAACGCCTGCTCGGCGACGTGCTGGCCAGCACCGCGCTCGGCCAGACCCTGAGCGTGGCGTATTCGCAGCGGTTGGCGGCAGGGCTGGGGGCCCTGTTCGGCGAGGCCACGCTGCGCCACGACTACACCCTGCGCGATGCGCTGCTGGAACTGCTCGCCGTCCTGCATCCGTCCGCATTGCTGCAGGTAAAGGTGGCCGATCCGCCGGCAGATGCCACCGCCGCCATGCTCGATTGCGTGCAGCAGGCCCGCCAGCTCCTGGCCCTGCGCCAGACCCTGCACGCCGCATCCTGATCCTCACGCCTTTCATTGGAGACCTCATGAGCACTGCCGTCCTGCGCCAGCACGCCGAACACCAATACGCCGAGGAACTGGAGGAACTGCGCCGTCAGGACAGCCGCCAACGGCCCGCCAACTGGTTGCTCTCGCCCTGGGCCGTGGTCACCTATCTGATTGGCGGCACGCTGGAGAACGGCTTCGTGGTCAGCCCCAAGTACATCGGCGACCGCCGCCTGATGGAAGTGGCCGTGGCCACCATCGCCACCGATCGCGCCCTGCTGCTGTTCGGCGTGCCGGGCACCGCCAAGTCGTGGGTCTCCGAGCACATGACCGCGGCGATCAGCGGCGATTCCACGCTGCTGGTGCAGGGCACCGCCGGTACCAGCGAAGAGCAGATCCGCTACGGCTGGAACTACGCGCAGCTGCTGGCCAACGGCCCCAGCGAGAAGGCGCTGGTGCCGAGCCCGCTGATGCAGGCCATGCGCCTGGGCAAGATCGCCCGCATCGAGGAACTCACCCGCATTCCGGCCGACGTGCAGGACGCGCTGATCACCGTGTTGTCGGAAAAGACCCTGCCGATTCCGGAACTGGGCAGCGAAGTGCAGGCGGTGCGCGGCTTCAGCGTGATCGCTACCGCGAACAACCGCGACAAGGGCGTCAACGAACTGTCCAGCGCACTGAAGCGACGCTTCAACACCGTGATCCTGCCGGTGCCGTCCAGCGAGGAGGACGAAGTGGCGATCGTGCGCAAGCGCGTGGCCGAAATGGGGGCGGCGCTGGACCTGCCGGCCGAACCGCCGGCGCTGCAGGAAGTGGCGCGCGTGGTGCGCATCTTCCGCGAGCTGCGCAATGGCGTCACCGAAGACGGCAAGGCCAAGCTGAAGAGCCCGACCGCCACGCTGTCCACGGCCGAGGCCATTTCGGTGATCAACAACGGCATGGCCCTGGCCGGCCATTTCGGCGACGGCGTGCTGCGCCCGGGCGACATGGCGGCCGGCATGATCGGCGCGATCGTCAAGGATCCGGTGCAGGATGCGCTGGTGTGGAAGGAATACCTGGAAACCGTGGTGAAGGAGCGCGAGGACTGGAAGGACCTGTACCGCGCCTTCCGCGAGCAGGCCTGAGCGGGCCGGCGCCGATGAGCGACGCCATCTCCCTGTTCGGCATTCGACACCACGGCCCCGGCTGCGCGCGCAGCCTGGTCGCCGCATTGACGGCGCTGCAGCCGGACTGCGTGCTGATCGAAGGGCCGGCCGGCACCGAGGCGTTGCTGCCGCACGTGCTGGAGGAGGGCATGCAGCCGCCGGTGGCCCTGCTGTCCTACTGCGTCGACGACCCGCAACTGGCGGTGTTCCATCCCTATGCGGCGTACTCCCCGGAGTGGCAGGCCATGCACTGGGCGCTGCACAACGGCGTGCCGGTGCGCTTCATGGATGTGCCGCCCGCCTTGACCCTGGAATGGCAGGCGCAGGCACGTGCCGAGCGTGCGCCCGCGCAGATCCACGACATGCCGGAGCAGGCGGACACGCCGCTGCCGGCGCCGGACGCTGCCGACCCAGCCGGGGAGGGGAGCGCCGAGGTGCGTTCGTCCGATCCGCTGGACTGGCTGGCGCGCGCCGCCGGCCATGCCGACGGCGAGACCTGGTGGAACCACATGGTGGAAGAGCGCGGCGACGGGCAAGGCCTGTTCGATGCCATCGCCGAGGCCATGACCGCGGTGCGCGCACACACGCCGGATCACCCCGGCCTGCGCGGCGAACACGAGGCCGTGCGCGAGGCCCACATGCGCAGCGCGCTGCGCAGTGCCGGCAATGCCTTCGCGCGCGTCGCGGTGGTCTGCGGCGCCTGGCATGTGCCGGCGCTGCAGCCGGAGGCATTGCGCGCCAACAGCGCCACCGCGGACAGCCGCCTGCTCAAGGCCATGCCCAAGCGCAGGACGCAGAGCACCTGGGTGCCGTGGACCTATCGTCACCTGAGCATGGACAGCGGCTACGGCGCCGGCGTTGAAGCGCCGGGCTGGTACGACCACCTGTGGCGCAGCAGCGGCGTCCACGACCAGCGCGCCGTCGGCTGGTATGCGCGGGTGGGGCGCCTGTTGCGCGAGAACGGACTCGATTGCTCGTCGGCGCACCTGATCGAGGCCACGCGCCTGGCCGACACGCTCGCCGCCTTGCGTGGCCATCCAGCCCCTGGCCTGGAGGACATCGCCGAAGCCAGCCGCGCGGTCATCTGCAACGGCGACGATGCGCCGATGCGGCTCATCCGCGAGCGCCTGATGATCGGCGATGCCCTGGGACAGGTGCCCGACAGCGTACCGGCGGTGCCGCTGCAGCGCGACCTGGAGGCGCAGCAGAAGCGCCTGCGCCTGAAACCCGAAGCGTTGGAAAAGACCCTGGATCTGGACCTGCGCAAGGACACCGACCTGGCGCGCAGCCATCTGCTGCATCGGCTGCGCCTGATCGGCATCGAATGGGGCCGGCTGGCGCGCACCGGGCAGTCCGCACGCGGCACCTTCCACGAAATCTGGCAGCTGGCCTGGCAGCCGCACTTCCTGGTGGACCTGGTGCAAGCCAGCCGCCACGGGCAGACCCTGGCCGATGCCGCGTCCAGCATGGCCATCGCGCAGGCACGCAAGGCCGAGGCGTTGCCCGCGCTGTCCGCGCTGGTGGACCAGGTGCTGCTGGCCGACCTGCCGCAGGCGGTCAGCGCGATCGCGGTCGAACTCGAGGCCCGTGCCGCCACCGATGCCGACCCGCTGGCGCTGCTCGGCGCACTGCCGCCGCTGGCCAACGTGTACCGCTACGGCAATGTGCGCCAGACCGAGGGCCGCCAGGTCGCGCACCTGTTCGACAGCATGCTGGCGCGTGCGGTCGTCGGCCTGACTCTGGCGCTGTCCAGCCTCGACGAGGCCCGCGCCGAGCAGGCACGCGGCATCGTCCTGGACGCCGACCGCGCCATCGGCCTGCGCGGCGATGCGGACGGCAGCGGCAACTGGCGGCAGGCCTTGCGACGCGTCGCGCTGTCGCCGGCATGCAGCGCGCTGCTGCGCGGCGTGGCGCTGCGGCTCCTGTTCGACACGCAGGCGGTGCAGGCCGACACCGTGCAGGTGCAGCTGCAGCAGCAACTGTCGCCCGGTGCCGAGCCGCTGCAGGCCGCGCAGTGGCTGGACGGTTTCCTCAACCGCAACGCCACCGTGCTGCTGCACGACGACGCCGTGTGGCAGATGATCGACGCCTGGGTCGTGGCGCTGGACGAAGCACAACTGGTGCGCGTGCTGCCGTTGGTGCGGCGCACCTTCGCCGCCTTCCCGCCGGCCGACCGCCGCGATCTGGGAACGCGCGTGCGCCAGGCGCCGGTGGAGGCCACCGTGGCGGCTGTCGCCCCGGACTGGAACCTGGCCCGCGCCGAGCGTGCCCTGCCGACGCTGCGCGAACTGCTGGGATTGCCCGCATGACCGACACGCCATCCACTCCCGACACGCCCACCTCGCGCGCGCAGCGCTGGCGCCTGATCCTGGGGCAGGAAGCCGAATCCAGTTGCGGCGCCTTGCCCAAGCCGCTGCAGGGCATCGACCAGGCGCTGGCCGCCCTGTACGAACCCGACGGCGCGGGCGGCCTGGGGCGCCGCGGCGGGCGAGGGGCCTCCTCGCCCAACGTGGCCCGCTGGCTGGGCGACATCCGCCGCTACTTTCCGTCGTCGGTGGTGCAGGTGATGCAACGCGACGCCCTGCAGCGCCTGGACCTCACCCAGATGCTGCTGGAAAAGGAAATGCTCGAGCAGGTGCAGCCCGACGTGCACCTGGTCGCCAACCTGATCGGCCTGAGCCGGGTGATCCCGGCGCAGACCAAGGACACCGCGCGCATGGTGGTGCGCCAAGTGGTGGAGCGCCTGCTGCGCCAGCTGGAGGAACCGATGCGCTCGGCGGTAACCGGTGCCCTGGATCGCGCGCGCCGCAACCGCCGCCCGCGCCTGGCCGAGATCGACTGGCACCGCACCATCCGCAGCAACCTGCGGCACTGGCAGCCGGACCTGCGCACCGTGGTGCCGCAGGACCTGGTCGGCTACGGCCGCAAGGCCAGGAAGCCGCAACGCGAAGTGCTGCTGTGCATCGACCAGAGCGGCTCCATGGCCGCCTCGGTGGTGTATTCCAGCATCTTTGGCGCGGTGATGGCCTCGCTGCCGGCGGTGTCCACGCGCCTGGTGGTGTTCGACACCGAAGTGGTCGACATGAGCGAGCAACTGGACGATCCGGTGGACCTGCTGTTCGGCGTGCAACTGGGCGGCGGCACCGACATCCACCGCGCGGTGAGCTACTGCCAGGGCATCATCCGCGAACCGCACAACGCCATCCTGGTGCTCATCTCGGATCTGTACGAAGGCGGCGTCGAGGAGCAGCTGCTGGCGCGCGCCCGCGAACTGATCGAATCCGGCGTGCAATTCATCGTGCTGCTGGCCCTCAGCGACGAAGGCACGCCGTCCTACGACCGCGCCCTGGCGGCCAAGCTGGCGGCGCTGGGCGTGCCGTCGTTCGCCTGCACGCCGGATGCCTTTCCGGGCCTGATGGCCGCGGCGATCCGCCGGGACGACATCCAGCAGTGGGCGGGGGCGCAGGGGTTGGTGACGGTGCGGTGAGCCGAGGTCGGCGCGGGCTTCCGGGATCACCAGCCAAGCGCTGACGCCGCCGCCTCCTTGCGCGGCCACTGGCCTTGCCAGCGCCGCCGGACTGCCCCGCGTCATCCTGACTTGCCCGCCGAGGGCTGGCGCAGGACAGGGATGCATTGTCTACGAATTAGCGCACCACGCGTCGCCGCTGGCCGGTTGGGATCTGATTAAATGTGGCGACTTCACTAGGTAAGTGTCGTTGTGCTTGGGGTGGCCAACGATGCGCGTCCTGCTCTCCACGTTGCGCAGCCCCGTGCTGTAGATGCAAGACAGCGATCGCCATCGTGGCATCGTCTCGGCAAGGGGAAGCATTGCACTGGCATCACGGGACCGATCACGGTTTACCGGTCCTGCGCGGCCCTCTACACGTCTCAAAGAACCCCCGAGCCATGGTCCCTTACCAAGGAGCAAAGGTATGTTCTGGAGATCGACTCGTCTCTTCGGACTGGCACTTCTGGGCTGCGTCGCCGCCGGCGCCCACGCCGACACGCCGTCCGCGCTGACGGCCCAGGAATCGAAAGACCTGCAACAGCTGATCGCCAGCGCGCCGAAGCATGGCGAAGCGGCATTGATGGATTTGTCCAATCCCGCCCATGAACGAGCGTATCGGGCGCTGCTGCGGCTCAACGGCCTCACGCCCGAGAATCGACCGCACCTGTACAGCACGCTCGCGCAGGTAAAGGCATCGCAACAATCCCTGCGCGCGAAGGGCAAGGCATTGCCGGCGCTTTCACTGCGCAGCAGCGCCTTCGCCAACACCGATGCGCCGCTCAACGATTATGCCGTGCTGAACATCGGCACCAACGACTGGAAGACCATCGATTCCACCGCGTTCAGCACCATGTTCAACGGCTCGCATTACTCCAACACCCTGGTCACGGTCACGGACAACCAGGGCGAGGTGATCAAGAGCAATGTCGCCGAGGAGTGGGACGGCGGCCGCGACATGGCGGTGGACAGCGGACAGGGCGATAACAAGAGTGGTGGTGCGATCGATGTGCTCGGCGTCTACTACGGCGAAGACAGCACGGGCAAGCCGTACGGTCCGGTCTACGCGTCCATCGCCGGTGGCTATTACCCCAAGCAGATCAACAACGACAAGCCGGTCGTCACCACGACCAACACCAACGTGGTGATCTGCCTCAACCGCGCCAATCCGGATCCGTCGGCGCCGACCGCCTGCGATTACGGCCCCACCGATCCGGGCCGCATGCCGCCGAACATCAAGTTTCCCTTCAAGGGTTCCGTACAGTATTTCGGCAACATCGATGTCGACCCGAACACCGGCAAACCGGCCAAGGGCAGCTACAGCGTCTCGCTCTCGCTCACCGGCCGCACCACCGGCGGCAATTGCAAGCTGGTGGACATCGGCGATGCGTTCATGAAAGACCCCAACACCAAGATCAACGGCAACACGATCACCTGGGATCTGGAACCGGCCAACTTCGGAACCGTGTGCTGGCAGAACAACGAGTACTACACGCTGACGCTGGCGTTGATGCTCAATATCAACAAGGTGCCGGTGTGGGCGACCATCACCAACGCGCCCAACACCAAACCGACGGTTTCCACGCTCATCACCAAGGATCTGCAGCTGCAGTACGGCTGCATCGTCGAAGGCACGCCGATCCTGATGGCCGATGGCAGCACCAAGCCCGTGGAAGCCGTACAGCGGGGCGACCGGCTGCGCGGCCGGGACGGCAAGCCGGTGGTCGTCGAGTGGCGCACGAATGGCTGGGACACCCAGTCGGTGGAGTTGACCGACAGCACCGGCAAGCACGTGCGGCTGACCCCATTGCATCCGGTGGCGACGCGTCGCGGCATGGTGCAAGCGCGCGAGTTGAAGGTAGGGGATTCGCTCTATGGCCCCGACGGGGAGACGACCCTGGCCGCGGTCTCGGCGCAACAGGCGCCGAAGGCGTTCAACGTCTACAACCTGGGTGTGGTGGACGGCAAGGGTGCCTTCATCGCCCAGCGCGACCAGGCAAGTTTCTTTGCCGGCTCGCTGCTGGTCGGCGACGCTGCCGTCCAGGGCGAGTTGGCCCGTGCGATCGCCAACGCCAGCCGCGCCGGCAACCCTGCCCAGTTGCGCAGCCGCATTCCGTCCGCGTGGCATGCGGACTTCGACCACTGGGCAAGAGAGCAATCGGCATCGGTGAAGCCATGAGCGGCGCGCGCGACGGCGACACGTCGCCGATGGTGATCATCTCGGCCAGCTACGACGGATCGGAGGTCACGGTGACATGGCAGCCGTTCACCGAGGACAAGCTCACCGGCTACATCGTGACCCTGCTGCAGGTCGGCGTCGGCATGAACAACGTGCAGGTCAACGACCCCAGTGCGGTCTCCAAGACGTTCGGCGTCCTGCTCAAGGCTGGCGACGCGTACCAGACCTGGGTGACCCCGCTGTTGCGTCCCGGGTTTCCGGACGTGCCCAATCAGAGCAACGTGGTCCCGATTCCGTATCCATCCACGCTGGCAGTGCAGGGGAGCTCGACATGACCGCATGGAAAGGCAGTGCGCGGGTCGCCGCCGTCGTGGTGGCGGCCCTGCTGGCGGTGGCCCCCTGGGCGGCGTCGCGCGCGTCGGCGGCGACGAATCACGGTGGACTGGAGCCTGCTGTCCGCGCACGCGCGCTCGATCTGGACGATCCGGCGAAGCGACGCGCCTACCACGACATCTTGCGGCGCGCTGGCGTCAAGCAAGACAGCCCGCTGTACCAATGGACTGGTGCCAATCGCCGAGCGCCGGCTGCCGACGCAAGCGAGCCCGCCAGCGACCAGGTGTTCACGTTGCTCGGTTTCGGAAGCGATGACGCCGGCCAGAGCGTGTCCAGTGGCGCACTGTATGCCTCGAATGCCGACGTCTACAAGATCACGCTGACGCTGCTGGTCACCGATCCGGAGGGCAAGGTCGTGACCAATGGTGCGGTCGAGGTCACCGATCGTCCGTCGGCGGTGCTGAATGCTCCCAAGGGAGACAACCCGCAGCGCATGCCGCTCGATGCGCTCGCCACCGCGAGCGTGCTCTACAAGGACGGCTCGCACGCGGTCTACTATGTCAGCGGGGATGCTGCCAGCTATCCGACCAAACTCGACAACCTGGCGCCTGCCCTCAACAGTGCCGCACCCAACAACACGGAGGTGCAGGTCTGCGTCAATCGCGCCACGGCGGCGGGAGCTCCTGCGCCCGCCTGCAATTTCGTGCTTGCGACAGTCGATGCGGTGCCGGCCCTGCAACTGCCGGTCATCGGTTCGGCGCTCTTCGACGGCGACATCGACGTCGATGGCACCGGCAAGCCCAGCAAGGCCAGTGCGACGCTGGTGATGCTGGCAGCGGATGGCGTCTCGCCATGTCGCTTCGCCGAACTGGGTGAGGCCTTCTTCCGCGATCCGGGCACCAAGGTCGACGGAAAAAAACTCAGCTGGTCGTTCGATCCCCTACGCTTGGACAACGGCTGCGCGATCGCAGCGGGCGCGTACAGCTTCTCGCTGGTCATTGCGGTGAGCGTCCATGGCAAGCGGGCCTGGGCCACCGTGAGTAGCGCCGTGCAGGACGATACCGTCAGCACCCGCACGATTCCGCCGGTTCAGGTGGTCGCCGGGTGCATCGCCAAGGGCTCGAAGGTCACGCTTGCGACAGGAACCACCCGCGCGGTGGAACAGCTCAAGGTGGGCGACAGACTCAAGAGCCAGGGGAGCGACCTGGCCGTCGCCGCGATCGCATCGGGTACGCGCGATGCGTCGGTGACGCTGACGCTGGCCAGCGGCCAAAGCGTGCAGGTCAGCACCAGCCATGCCATTCCGACGCAGCGCGGTATCGTCCAGGCCCAGGACCTGCGGCTGGGCGACGTGCTGACCACCGGCAGCGGACCATCCCGGGTCACGCGGATCGTGGCCCAGGTGCTGTCCACGCCGATCCAGGTCTACGACCTGGTCCTGACACCGGCCAAGGTCGCGCAGACGCAGGGGTCGACCTATTACGCCGGCGGCATCATGGTTGGCGATGGCGCGATGAAGGCCGCACTCGCGAAGGCGAAGTCGCAAGCAACGGAGCAGCACCCATGAGCCATGACGACACAGGTCGCGACCGCCAGAACGCCCACCGCGCTGGCGCGGCTGCGGACAAGCCGATGGTGATCACGTCGACCTCGTACGAGGCCGACGTGGTCACCGTGAGTTGGGAGGCGGTGAACTACAAAGGGGGCGAGGGGTTCGTCATCGGCATCATGACGGGCGCCAGCAAGCTCACCAACTTCGAAATCGGCGATCCCAAGGCGACACGCAACCAGGTCGATTTCACCTGCGAAGCCGGCGGGGTGTATACCGTGGTGGTGGAACCGATCATTCGCGGCCGTCCCAAGGACGCCTTGAGCTCGGAGCCGGTCGGCATTCCCTATCCCTGAGCGGCCTGGTAACCGCCCTCCCGCAGGGGGAGGGCGACGGCAGGGCCTTACGCCGCCTCGCCGCTGAAGGTCAGCAGCAGGTAGATCCCGACCAACTTTGCCGGATCCAGTCCGTTCCCCAGCTTCAGTTCGTTCGGGATGTCGGCCCGCTGTACCTGCAGCATCCAGTTCGCCGTGGCATCCAGTGCGGCGTCGAACGCGACGGCGGCCGAGATGTTGTCTTTCGGAAAGGTCAGCGGCATCGGGTCGAGCACGCCCGGCACGGACAGGGTGATCGGCATAGGCCCGACAAAGACGCTGTTCGCCACCACCAGTTGCAGGTAGGCGCCCGAAAGGGTCAACGGCCCGTCGAGGTTGAACGGGAACAGCGTGCGCGGCACGCGGAACTGCAACGTCTGGGCAGCGTCGTCCGTGGCCGGATTCATGAAGGCGTACCAGGCGCTGGTGGACTGGCTCAGTTCCAGCAGGCGCGCGCCGGCGATCGTGCCGGGGAGCTTGCTGGCGACGGCCTTCTGAAACTCCTGGCCGCCGGCCAGCGCGGTGTAGTCGATCTGGACGATCACGTCGGAGATGGTCGCCAGGTCGAAGCCGTTCGTGCGCTGCGGCATCTCCAACTGCCATTGCGAGACCGCGCCGGTGCCTTCGAAGGGGACATAGCGGTCCTCGCCGGATTCGACGCCGACGCCGTTGTCGTCGACCGCACGCGAGATCGCGATCTGCTGCTGGCTGCGCCAGTTCAAGCGCAGTACGCTATCGACAGGGGCGGCCGTTTCTTCGCCAAGCAGGAATGCCACCGCGTCCGGATCGGCGCTCATGAGGATCGTGTTGCCGGTCTGGGTCAACAGGCCATGCAGATCCTGGTAAGGACCGACGACCGATGGAACAGTGACGGTGAGGTTCTGGATCTTGCGGCAGTAGTGCCCTGGATAGTCCAGGTCGAACAGCAGTTCGCTCAGCCCAAAGGTGCATTTGCCGGTGTTCTGCAGGTCCAACAGCGCCTTGGGATCCAGGTCGCGCAGGGAAATGGTCTTGGTGATGCTCAACCGCCGCGTGTTGCCGGACAGGAAGCTGCTCTCCATCTGGCTCAGGCCCAACAACAGGCCTTCGCCCGCCAGCAAGCCCCTCCGCCCGCTGTCCCAATAGCGGAAGTCCACGAACGTGGCAGTACTGTCCATTTCGTACTGATAGGCGCGCTGGGCCGCCATCGCCAGGTCGAAGGCGAGCTTGTACGTCTGGAAGTACAGCGCGGACAGGCGGGTGGACATCCAGTTGTACAGCTCGGCGCTGGTGAACTTGTCCAGAAGGAAGCGTTGCGTGTCGTCGGCCTGGGCGATCTGCAGGCCGTTCAACTGCAGGTCGCGTTGCGCCATCGCCACGCGCGCCTGCGCCGCCGCGATCTGACTCTGCTGCTGGCTGGCCTCATAGCCGGCCAACTGCGCCTGCAGCGACCATTCCTGGCTGCGCCGCTGATAGCCGGCAAGGACCGAACTGAGGGTCGAGGCGAAGTCGAAATTGCGCGAGACCGTCTCGAAGATGGCCGAAGCGGCATCGAAGGCGAAGCCGATCTGGATGCCGCCGTAGGTCATGGCAAACGGCGACCCGACGTTCGGCACCAGATGGGCCGCGCTGGACATCGCCCGCATGACACCGGACTGTGTCTGGAACACATTGGCCAGGGCCATCATGGCGATGTTGACTTGCTCGGCTGGCGACAGGCCCTCGTCGACGAGGTTGGCGTAGTAGTGCTGGCGATACACCGCCGATGCGTAGGCGGTGCGCAATCCCTCGAGGGACTGCTCGGCATCGACGACCTGCTGCTCCTTCATCTGCGTCGTGAGCGAGAGAACGACACGCTCCTGCATGTTCTGCAGCAGCGCCAGCGCCTCGGCGTCCTTCTTTTCCAGGGCGGCCAACAAAGCGCCACCGAAGCCGATCAAGGTCTGCGTCAACGATTTTGCCCGCTCGAGCATGGTGCGGAAGCGATAGCTTGGCCCCGCCGCCGGGCTGTGCCCCAGCACTTCCGGCAGTTGTCCCCCGTTTCTGGCCACGGCCGCGACCAGGGCGTTGGGATCCAGGGGCGGCTGGTAGAACGGGAGCTGGCGCACCACGCCGGCCAGGTTCATGCAATGGCGCAGCTTGTAGAGCCGGTCTTCGATGCGCGCCCAGTAGCCGACGAGGTCGGCGTTCTCTCCCACGCCGAAATAGGTCTGCAACAGGTTGAACGGGGCGGGGTTGTACTGGAACTGGGCCGGGGGCGCGACCGGCAGTGCCGTCTCCAGGTCGATCAGGAACTGCGGGATATCCTCGCCGTAGGTGTCGAGGATGTGTTGGAAATTGATCGGCGTCGGCGTGGGCATGCTGCCGCGTTCGCGCGGCTTCGGCCCGAGCAGGTCGTAGGCCATCAGATACAGCAGCAGCGCCTGGTTGAGCGATTCCTGCGTATCCAGCGCGAATTGCGCATCGCCCCAATCCAGCAGGTTGTCGATGTAGTGCATCACCATCGTCTTCCTGAAGGCGCTGGGACGCAGATCGGCGACGGAATAGGGGTCGAAGGGATGCTTGTTCCAGCGCAGGATCGCGGTATTGTCCGAGAGCTCCCTGGCCAGCGACGGCAGCGATGTGTCTTCGCGAAAGGGCTGGAACTGCCAGAACACCGCCGGCTGCGGCGCATCCGGATGCTGCACCGCTGCGGTCGGATCGAAGACGAAGTCGTACCAGCGCTTGGCCTCGGCGAAGCGCTGGTTGGCGTTGAGCATCGAGGCCAGCAGGAACGGGATGTGGAAGAAGACCTCCTCGAAGTAGGGTCGATACGCGCCGCTGAAATCGACCTGACCGCCGCACAGCACGTCCGGCGGGATCGTGTTGGGCGGAGGCGGCATGCCGTCGCCCTGCGGGTCGCAGGTCGCGGCGATGGTCGGCGTGGAACTGTAGAAACGGGTAAAGCACAACGCGCCGGCGCCCGGCGCGGTCTGCGTGGCATTGGACAGCAGCGCTTCGATCCCGCCGGCGAAGAGCGCGCGGTTCATGTGGCCCACGGCACCGGTGCTCAGGCGCGTGAACTGCACCACCGCATCCTGCACATTGATGGAGTCGTCCGTGTACGCGCCGCAGGTCAGGGAAACCTCGTCCGGCCCATTGCCCAGGCTCAGCGCATTGGGTGCCAGGCTGACGATCTTCTCGATCTGCCTGAGCGTGATGTCGGTGGTCGAGGCCAGGAATGCCTCATCGCCGTTGTCCAACACCCACCAGCCCGGCAGGTTGGCCACGCCGATCACCTGCGCCTGCCGGGACAGGCTGTACAGGCACGTGGTGGTGACACCGCCGGCATAGACGCGGTCATAGTAGTCCGAGCCTGCGGACAGCATGTTGTCGATCAGCACATTCGTGCTGGGAATGAGCAGGAACGTGTTCTGGTAGGCCGTGGCGCCGAAGGGCTGCGGTCCCTGGGAGTAATTGCCGAAGAACGCCCAGGCTTCGGTGATGTCCAGGGTGTCGTCGACCACGGCTGCCGGCAGCAGTTGCACCGAGCCCTGGGTGCCGGATGGCAGCGCATTGGCGACCAGCGAGGCGTTGTACACGCTGCGATTGAGCTGCGCGCGATCGGTCGCCGGATCCGGGCCAGGCGGATTGAGCGACGCCGTGGCTTGTGCCGTGTACGCATTGCCGAAGGTCACCACCAGGCGTTCGGTCGTACCGGGCTCGCCGGGTATCACGGTGACGTAGGGCCGATACCAGTATGGCTGGCCGACGTCGATGCCGGCGAGCGGATCGTCGCTGCCCGGATTCACCAGCGAGGTTTTGTAGGTGTCGGGCATCGCGTCGAAGACGATGCCGGTCAGCACCGGCTGCGGTGCCGTCCAGGTCTTGTCCAGGCGCTGGTAGGCGTAACGGATCGAGCCGCGCAGGCTGCTGACGTTTTGCTGCGAAGTGCCTTCCAGCAAGCCGACGCTGGCCTCTTCCGTCTCGACCCAGAACAGGAACAGGCGGCCGAAGGCGTGCGCGGGCGTCACCGTGGCTGCGGGAATCTTGAGGTCCACCTTGTGCCAGGCCGACCAGACCGCGCCATCCTCCATCGTGCGCAGGTAGTAGCCGAACGGCTCGTCCGAAGTGCGACCGACCATGATCAACTGATCGACCAGCTCACCGGTTTCCGGATCCGGCGCCGTGCAGTAGACCGAACCCACCGTCTGCAGCTTGGCCAGCTCGTCCAGCGCGGTGAGATACTGGGTGAGCGCGTTGGTCACCGATGCATCGGTGATCTCCCCCTGCTGCAACTGGTCGAGCAGCGCCGAAAACAGCGGCGTGCGCGAGCGCCTCAGCGTCGGGTCGATGTAGCTCTCCGGATAGAGGAAGACCTTGCGATTGGCTTCCCACACGCGGTAGCTGGACAGCCAGCTCCACGTGAGGTCGGAGATCTCGGCGCTGGTCACGCCCGGCTCCAGCGCCATGCGGCAGCGCTGCAGGTACATCTGCGCGGCCAAGGTCAACTCCAGAATGACCGTGGTGGTCGCGCAACTGCACGATTCCACGTCCATCAGCAAATATTCGCTCAGGCCGCGCGGCGAATCGACCATGGACACGTCCGCTTGCAGCAACAGCACCGCCAGGGCCACCAGCGCGCTGCGGCGGGTTTCGGCCACCGCGTCGTGGGCCGGCTGCGACATTTCCGCCCAGGCAGCGGTCCCGTACTTGGCCTTGAGCATGTCCAGTGCGGCCTGCGCCAGGGTGGCCCAGCGCCCCCAGGCCGCGGCATCGCCTCCCGACACGGTGGGCAACGGCAGTCGGGCGTAGCCGGCGCTGCGTGCCAGGGCCAGCATGGACTCCAGCTCCACGCCGGAACTGCCGGCGCGGTTGAAGCACACGCGCATGCGCTCGAGGCCGCGCAGGTCGTTGAAGCCCTCGTTGCTGCCCCATAGCGCCGCGATCAACGCCGCCGATTGCGCGACCGGCCATCCGCTGACCACCTGCAGGGCTTGCAGCTTCACGTAGGGCGGCTGCAGCGGTGCGAGCAGATAGCCGGCGATCATGAAGCCGGTGGTCGCGAACGCCTTGATCAGTCGCGCATACGTGCCCAGCAGGTACACGTCCTTCAGGTTGGGATGGGCGAGGTCGACGAAGCCGAACGCCCCCGGAATGAGGCAGGCCGTGCCCATGTCCTGCGCATTGATGCCCAGCTTGCCTGCGGCGTAGGCCAGGCGGTCGGCGTTGACCAGCGCATCGACCACGGCGGCGAGATCCACCGGCGGCGTCAGCAGCAACTGCTGCGGCACGCCCAGTTCGCCCAGCGTGAGCGAGGTCACCGCCTGGGCCATCTCGACCTTGTCCTCGAACAGCAGCGACAGCTGCGTGTAGATGCCGAGCAACTGCTCGCTCAGCGCGTCGCCAAGCACCGCCGCCGTGTGCACGATGTCGCCGCTGGCCTGCAGGAGAACGTTCTGTACGGCATCGATCTTCGACTGGCGCCTGGGATCGTCCGGGAAGAGGAAGGCCAGATCGGTTTGGCGCGTCACCTCCGCGGTCAGTCGATCCTCGGCGAGGATCCCGGCGACGGTCAGTCCGGCATGCGCCTGTGCGGCGTCGGCTTCGGTGAGCGGCTGGACCTGCAACAGCGCCACGGTGACGGGGAACAGCGCTGCCACCGTGCTGAAATCCGGTGCGCTCGGCAGCAGCACCACGCCGTCGGCGTCGATGCAGCCCAGGGCGACGAACGCCTTGAACAGTTCGGTCGATCGCTGCGCGTCGATGTTGTCGAACACGAACGACTGCCGTCCCAGCAGCCAGCTTTTGCCCAGGGTGCGCAGGGTGGCGAGAAACGGCGGAATCGTCTGCGGATCCAGGGCACCCGGAAGCTTGCCCAGCACAACGCCGTCGATGATGTAGCCGAGGTCGTCGAGCGACAGCCCGGCCTGGTCCACGGCGTCCTTGAAGGCGACCAGTGCGACCACGCCTTCCAGGCTGTCGGGAATGCCGTCGCCCAGCAGGTCGATCGCCTGCATCAGCGAGGGCAGCTTCAGCTTCAGTGCGCGCGACAACCGGGCCAGGGCGTAGAAACGCGACAGCATGGGAACGTCGAGCGTCACCGGAGCAGGTCCGCCGATCCGCGCCGCCAGCAAGCGCAGGTCGGCTTCGTTCAGCCGCAGCGCACCGGCCAGCCAGGCGAGCACGCGGCGGCTATCGGCATCATCGGCGTCGGGCGACCATGCGATCGGATCGGAGGTGAACAACGGATTGCCGGCGTACGTCGGGCGATACGGCGCGCCGTCTTCCAGCACGCGGGTGGTGTTGAACACGCGATCGAACAGGTCGGTCGGGCGGGCGTCGTTGCCACGGCCGTAGGTCTTCACCGTGGCGAACAACGCGCAGGCTTCGTCCAGCGGCAGGGCAAGCCGCGCCATCAGGCGAGACAGCGACGCAAGTTGGAGCAGGGCGGCCTCGTCGAGCCTGCCGCCTGCCGCGCAGGCGAGCGCCCAGTCGAGGTCGGCCGGCGTCCAGCGACATGTCGCTGCCAGCCGCATGAAGCGGTTGATGCGATCCAGCCGGTCCAGGCTCAGCCCGATGAGCAGGTCCAGGCTGTAGTTCGCATCGGAAAGGTCGCTCAGCACCGCAACCGGGGCGCCCTCGTTCGTCGCGTTGATGTAGAAGCGGCCCGCCAGGCCGCTGGCGATTTCCAGCGGGCTCAGATCCTGCGTCAACAGGGTCAGCACGCCGGGTGTGTCCGTCCCCGTCACCCGAGAGAACACCGCAAGCTGCGCCACGCTCTGCGGCGGGTAGGCGTGCGCGGCGACGCCGGTCTGGGTGGTGGGCCAGGGCGTATCCACGCGCAGCTCGGTCGCGCTGTCGACGCTGTTGACGACGCGCAGGACGCCGCCAGCATTCACCACCCAGCCGACGAGCGCGTCGGTGAATCCGGCGCCGGTCACGGCGAGTTGGCCCTGGGCGACCGAGACGCTTCCCAGATCGGTCGCGAGCGCGATGGGGGAGGGCGCGGTGGAGTCGGCGGGCAGGCCGTAGTACTGGGACAGCGTTCCCGCGGTGGTGTCCGCCGTCGTGACGATGACGCGCTGCTCTTTGCTCAGGCCCAACAGTTCGCAGGCCACGTCGATGGGCGTGGGCATGTCGCCCGCGCCGCCCTTTGCCGCCAGGAACTCCTCGTACACCGTGGCCAGCGACTGACCATCGATCTTCAGGGTGGCGCGCAGGCCCAGCAGATGCAGGTTCTGCGGCAGGAAGAACGGAAAGACCCGGGTCGCGATCGCATAGTCGGCATCGGCACCCAACGTGCCGCTCAAGCGCTTGGAGATGACCGCATTGACGATGTCGATCTTGGGTAGCGGATCGAGCGCGTTCGCGCCGGTCAGCAGGGTGCTGAACATATCCGGGCGCCGCGTGGCGAGCGCGTACGCAGCGTCGATGGCCGGGTTCCCGGCGACGATGGTGTCTTCGATCACGCGCATCAGGTCGACGAAATACGCCGACGGCCCCAGGACGGATTGATAGTCGGGCACTTCCATGTAATCCAGCGTGCCGAACAGCTCGATGTAGCTGGGCAGTTCGGCCGTCGCACCGAGCAGGGCGTCGCTTGGCCGCAGGTAGCGGTTGTCGCGCACGTGTGGCGCCAACTGATCGCGGAGCCTTGCCCACGCGTGGGTCACGCGGGTCTGGACGCTGCGGGCTTCGTCGTGGACGCGAGCGGCCTCTTCGGCCGAGCCCAGGCAATCGGCGTATTCGCTGACGAAGCGACGCCGCGGCAGCGATGCGATGTGGTGCGCGCTGATCAGGCCACGCGCTTTCAGGCTGTCGGCGTGGATAGGCGCGACCCCGATGCGCGCCATGCGTTGGTAATGATGCAGCGACGCCCGGACGGCAGCGTGTTGTTCACCCTCGAGTCCCAGCGCGGCCAGGGCATCGCCGTCCCAGAGGTTCAGCGTCAGCAAGGCTTGGCTGGACGTGCCAGCCGGCAACGAGGCCAACACCGGATGCGCGCCGGATACATCGGCGAGCGTGGTGCGCAACTGTGGCGCTGTCGCGGACCGACGTGCGGCGACGGAACTGCCTGGGACAGGGGAGTCGAGCATGGCGAACCTCGTTGCATGGAGCAGAGGGAGGGGAGTCCGAGCGACGCAGGTCGATCGAACGCGCTACCAGCCGGGGTGGACCGGCGGGTGACCGAAGCCACCCTGCGGGTTGGACGTGTAGATGAACGTCGGTGCAGGGGATGAAGACCACGACATCGGCTGCGGCGGGACGTACGACTGAACCACCGGCTGCCAGTACGACGAAGGGGGAATCGAGTCCAACAGCGACTGGAAACTCGGCAGCGTCGGGACCAGGACCGAGGGCGTGGGCGGAGGCGGTGGCTTGAAGGCGTCCAGCGGATCGTCGCCAGGCAGCGCCCGCAAGCCCTGCCAGTGCAGCATCAGGCCGGTGTAGGCGCCGATTTCGGTCGTGTAGATGTTGCCGAACTTGGCCGCGCCGACCGTGTGGAACGCCCCCTCGTGCTGCCCCACGACACCGTAGCTGCTGCCTCCGCGCGACACCGCCCAGAGATTGCTGGCATTGGTGGCGAATTGCGGCAGGAACTGCTTCTTCGCCCCGTGGTGCAGTTCCACCGTCCGGTAGAAATCGTCGGAGGCGACGATGTCTCCCATCTCGGTATCGTTCATCGCCTTGGTGAAATGCGGCGAGCGCATCTTCGTATAGGTCGAGATGCCGCCGGTGTCGTCATCCACTCCGGCCTTGGTCTGCGCGGTCCGGAAAACGTCCAGCAGTTCCGGGTTGGACGCGATGTGCAGCGGCTTGAACGTCTCGAACATCGACAGGACGCGGAATTCGAGCTGAGGCGACAGGCGGGCGTCGTAGGACTTGGTCGCTTCGGGTTTGAACAGATACACGTATTCGTGGATGTCCTGTGCCAGTTGCTGGTACGAGGCTGCTTCGGACTGGGTGAGGTAGCGGTAATTCGTCTCGAAGCTGCTGAACGCCGCGGTCGTACCGGCTTGCGGCACCGCGATCTTGGCCTTGCATCCGCCGCTGGGATCGACCCACGACAAGGGGTTGCACCCGACGTACTGGTAGAGATTGGGACTGTCGACCGGCCCGTTGGGATCGGGACTGAGCCAGCGCGCCAGCCAGGTCGCGTAGCAGCGGTCGCCGAAGTCGTACAGCCCGGTGGCGTCGTCGCACTCCTTGCCGCAGAACCGGTAGTCCTTGAGCTTGACCTCGGCTTGCGCATTGCCGGCAATGATCGCCGTGCCGCCGTACGGAAAGTACTCCTCATAGCTGATCACCGCGCCGTCGGCTTCGACCTCGAGCGCCGACGAGCCGGTGACCGTGGCGAGCTGGAAACGCCATTGCGGTGCGCGTCCGTCGCTGGCCGGCCAGTAGTACGCCATCAGCACGCGCGCTCCGCCGTCGCCGACGGAAATCCCGGTCCGGGCCACCTCGGGTGTGCCGGATGCGGACAGCGTACGCACCAGTTCGCACCCGTCCAGATAGACCTTGTCCTCCACCTGCAGGCCGCCGGCGGTCAGGCGCTGGGTGACGCGGCGCACCCGTTGGCCGGCGCTGTTGTAGATGTAGTACTGCGCGTCGTCGTCTCCGCCATTGCGAGCGATCAGGACCGCGCGCCGCGGCTTGTTGCGCCAGTCCCAGTCCATCGAACGCAGGTGTTCGAACTCCACCATGTTGCCATTGGCGTCGTAGCCTGCGTCCGGATCGCGCCCGCCCGCATCGTCGTCGAGCACGACGCGGTTGGAGGTTTGCGACACCGCATAGGCGCGCGTCCAGGAGAGCGTCGACTGCGGCGTGCTATGCACGAGCTGCACCAGGTTGCCCGAGTCGTCGTAGCCGTAGCGTTCCTGGTACGGCACGAGCTTGGTGCCGTCGGCAGGATTTTCCGGGCACAGCGGCAGATAGGCGCTCTGCTTGAAGCCGGTGCGATAGGTGGAAGCGCCGATGGCCGGGTTCTCGCGGCCGGTGGCCTGCAGCAGCCGGTAGATCGCATCATAGCCATAGTCCTGGCGCGCTCCGATCTGGGCCTGGTTGCAGAACACCAGCGGTACGGTGGCGTCCTCGGCGCAGGTGACATTGCCGACCGGATCGTAGGTGTAGGCAATCTGTTGCAAGGCCTTGCCGTCGCCTCGGCGCGTGACATCGATGGCGAGCAGGCGGCCGGTGCTGGCCTCGTAGCCCCGAACCGCCATCACCCCGGTCCCGAGCAGTGCCGATGCACGCGTCCCCTCCGGCGAATAGACCGCCTCCGTCACCACCTGCGTGGGGGAGGAGGCTCCGGCCAGGGTGAGGTCGCTGAAGGCGAGCCAACCGTTCGCGTAGTAGCCGTTCCGCTGGCGACTGCCATCGGCGCATCGCTTGTCGATCAGTTGCTCGAAGGCATTGCGCTCGCTCTGCGTGGTACGCGGCGGCTCGAGCGCGACCGTCTTGCCGGGGGACCAGTCCACCTCGTCCTTGTAGTCCACGCGCAGTTCGAAGCGACTGCAGGTGGGCCTCCCGCCGAGATCGAACGGGCCGTCGCTGAGCACGCCGGTCGCATCGCGCAGTTCGACGCGGCGGCCGATGGAGTTGGTCGCCGCGTCGGTGCCGTAGCGCAGGCGCTCGACCACCTGGTGCACGCCCTCGACCCCATCCACATGCACCTGCGTGAGCCGGTTCATGGCGTCGTACTCGCGGCGCGAATGCAGGCCTCGGCCGTCCCATTGATGGGCGAGCCGTCCCAGGGCATCGTTGAAGACGATGCGCGTGCCCGAATCCACGCTCTGCAGCGACATCGTATTGCCGGCCAGGTCGTAGCCGCTGACAATGTTCCAGATCGGCGTGTCGCCGCCCGCATTGCGCGCACTGAAACGCGGATCGGCCAGCGCCAGCGTGCGTCCATCCAGATCGAGCACGCTGGTGGTCAGCATCGACCGGATGTCCGGTGCATCCGCGCTGCGATTGCGCTGCTCCAGGTCGACCACGCGACCGAGCGGATCCAGCCACTGCGTCAGGTAAGTGTCCGCGAAGAACGCCGCCTGTTCGAGCGCGCGACGCGCGTCGGCGAACGCTGGCGAAGTGTCGCCGATATGGGCCAGGTAGTAGGGTGAGGTGGGCAGCGTGTCGTCCAGGTCCCACTGCTCGCCGGTCCAGGCGCGGTAGACATTGCGCGCGATGAAGCCCTTGGCCGTAAGCGTCTCCACCACGCGCCCCTGCGCGTCGCGCCAGTCCGTATCGTGCCAGCCCTCGCGGTCCGCGGTGAACGCCGCCGTGTCGGTGAAGCGGGGCCGCCAGCGCTTCACCGCCTGGCCTTGCAGGTCCAACTGCACCAGATCGTTGGACACCCAGGCGTCCTGGTCGCGGCCGCAGCCTGCCGCCTCGACCTGCGTCCTGGTTTCCAGTGGCCGGCCCAGCGCATCGCTGTAGCTCGCCACCAGCTTCAGTGCCGTGGTCTGTCCTTGTGCCAACTGGCTGACATGCAGCTGACGGGCCACGCTCAACACGACCGGCGGCTGACCGCTGCCCACACGGTCGTCGTAATAGAAGTAGGCGGTCATCTGCTGCAGGTAGGCCGCCGGGTCGCGCAGAACCTGGTCGACGCTGGCCGCGGTCTTGGCGACGTAGCGGCCGATGTCGCCGTCGCCCTGCCGTGTGCCGCCCGCGGGCGCGTGAAAACGAGTGGCCACGATCACGCGCCCCAGCGCATCGGGCAAGACCTGGTCGACGACCCCATTGACGTCGGTCAGCGTCGTGGTCTGCAGCGTCTGGTAGTCCGGGACGGCCAGCGCCGTGCCATCGGCATTGCTGATGGCGACAGGCAGCAGGGCGTACGTGTCATAGGTCACGCTCACCCGATGGCCGGCTGCATCGGTCGCGCCGAGGGGGCGGTAGAACTGCGCCGCGTCGCCATAGTGCGTGATGGTGCCCGGCGCCCACCAGTAATCGTCCTCGTATTGCAGAAAACCTTCTTCCCGCAGCTGCTGCGCGCTCAGGCGATCGCCATAGGTCTGCGCGATCATGCCGGCGCTGAACCGCGTGGTGGACGCATGATGCAGCAGCACAGGCCAGGCGACAGTGCCGAATGGCAATGGTTGGGTCCGCGCCGCGTCCCAGTAGACCTGACGCGTGTCCAGGCGCAGTCGCGCCTGTGGTTGCACACCGGAGAAGGCCTGCTCCGGCGGAAGGACGTTCTGCAGCGCCGTCCGCGCGCGCTCACGCACCGTGTCGAAATCCAGCCAGCCGCCACCGGCGGCGGCGACCTGGCCGAATTGATAGGCGACTTGCTCGAGCGGCGGCACGACGAACGCGCCCTCATGCTCCAGCGGTGCCGCGAAGCAGGACTGCTGGGCGGTCACCAACGCCTGGGTCTGGCAGGCGGGCCAGGTGGAGGAGGGCGCTGCGCCGGCAGCGGTGTTGCCACGCATGTTGGCCACATCGACCGCAAGCAACACATGCCCGTAAGCGTCCACCTCCAGCGTGAACTGCTGGCCGACGCGTGGATCCTGCGCATCGCGTTCGTAGACTGCGGTAACGATTTCGCGCGCCGACACCTGAAACACCGCATCGTGATCGCCACGGCCCGGTTGCGCTTGGGAGACGGTGTAGCTGTTGCTCACCACCGTGAACGGCACGCCTTCCACGGGGCCGCCCTCCAGGCCGTAGCGTTCGCTGCGCAGCAGTTGTCCTTTCAGCGCACGATGGGCGACGCGCAGCAATGCGGCATCGGGCGGGGAGGTCAGGGTCTGGATGACGCTGTCTGGCGGCGTCGGCTGCCGGCCCTCGATGCCGTGCCAGTAATCCTTGTGGTACTGCAGGGTCTGCAAGTGGCCGCCAACGAACGCCCCGGTGTGATACCAGGTCTTCGTGAACGCCGGTGGCGCGAAAGACGCGCCATCGACGGTCTGCGTGGTCCAGCGCTCGACATGGCCGAATCCGCGAAACGATTTGGCGATCGGGTCGTAGTAGCCGTCGTGATAAGCCGTTCGCAGGGTCTGGCGGGAAGCGGAAAACGGCTCCGTGCTGGTGACACAGGTCACCACCTGCACCGGGAACGGCAACGTGCATGGCCATGGCCGGCCGGCGAGGGCGTCGGCCAGGGCGAACCGACTCGAGGTGCCGTAGGTCAGTTCGGTGCGGGCGCCCAGGTCGCCACGAACCGCAGTCAGCAGCCAGGGCTTGCGCCCGCCGGTGAAATCGATCAGCCATTGCCCTTGCGTGGCGGTGCCCAGCAGCAGATCGTGGCTACCGCCCCCCAGCAGATCTGCGCTGCCGGCATAGCTGAGCTGGGAATAGGCGGCGGGCGCCGCGACCACCACCGGCGCGGCGAATCCGTTGCCGGCGTGGTTGAGATAGAGATAGACCTGTCGTTCGCCGAAATAGATCAGGTCCGCGCCACCGGAACCGCTGACGTCGGCCACGCGCAGCCGGCTGGCGTCGAAGCCGCCGGGGAAATCCGGCGCTCCGTCGAACAGCACGCGCTCGCCGAACCGACCGTAGCCCAGACTGGGCCAGCACTCCACGCTGCCGTCGCGAATGCGCACCAGGTGCGCGCCACCATCACCGACGAGATCGACGAAGTCGATGAACTCCATCGGCGAGGCCGTGCGTGGATCGGGTACGCCGTCCTGCAGCACCAGCGCGACCGGGTCGCCATAGCCTGCCTCGCCCAGGCCGGGATACCGGCGCAGCGCCGTTCCCTGCATCACCAGCAGGTCGGCCAGGCCAGCGCCGCTCAGGTCCACATACTGGGCCGCGGCCGTGGCCGCTTCGGGCGCCCACTGCGGGAAGGACTGGAACGCGCTCCAACCCGCATCCCGCTGATACCGGTAGTAGCCCGCCTGGCTGCCTTCCACCACCACGCAATCCAACTGGCCGTTGCCCTGCAGACTGGTCAGCAACTGGCGTCCGGCCGACACGTCGCGCTGCACCGGCATTGCCTGCGGCGTCAGCGCTGCGGCGAAGCGGCCATCTCCCAGGTTGCGCCAGAACTGGCACGCGGACGGCGTGCTGAACAGCAGGCCAGGCAATCCTTCGCCGAGCAGGTCGGCGACGATCAGTTCGCCCTGCGACAACGGCGCAGGGAAGGCACCGCTCGCTGGCGCCACCGGCTGGAACCCCTGCAGCGCCGGCTCGAACCGCTGATAGTCCAGGTTGACGCCCGGGATCTCCAGCATCGCGTACGTGCCCTCGGACACGCGGCGATAGCCGCGCTGCACCGCGCGGCTCAGCACCGACAATCCGTCCTGCACGGTGTACTCGAGCACGGTTGCCCCGACCAGGCACGGGGTCGCACCCAGTTCGGGCAGGGCATGGAACATCAGCACACCACGGCATAGCCGATAGGTGCGTACCTCGAATCCGCTGCGATAGCTGGAGAAGGGATCCTGTCGCGCAGGCCAGGCGCGCACCGGCGTGTACGGATCGGGATTGCCGACGCCGATGTCGTATTCGCCATAGTCGAACAGCAGACGCATCGCGTAGGCCAGTCCACCTTGGCCATCGTCGTAGGCGCCATAGCGGATCTCGGCGATGTAACGATTCGCGGTCTGGTCGCGCCCGGCGTTGCTGGGCACGCACGGAACATTGGCTCCGTCCTCTGCCTTGTAGCGATACGCGACGCGATCGCCCGAGGCGGTCGCCGAGGATTCGATCAGCCAGGCCAGCACGTGCGAAGGCGCCGCTGGATCCGCGATGCGCGCAGACGCATCGCGCCCCAGCACGGCCACACTGCCGTCCGCACTGGCGATCCGCCAATGTGCGTCGTTGTCGCTGAGCCGCCGCCAATGCTCGAAACGCGTTCCGTCGCCATCCACGCGCTTGCGGAAGCGCACCACCCGATACTCGACATCGCCTTCGGAGCGCTGATGGACGACGGGTTGCCACTGATCCCCGACCTGTGCCAGCGCCGGCACCAGCATCTCGCCATCGGCCATGAACTCGTCCGTGTCGTCATACCGTGGGATGGCCCCGTCGGTGCGGCGCGCGATGCGGGGCAGGGCGACATCGAATCCCAGGCCGAAGGGCCCATTGCCGCCCCCGCTGGCGTAGCCCAGCGTGAGCGATGGCGTGACCTCGCGGCAGGCGGAGGCGGGGATGGGGATCCGGAACGTGGCCGCACCGGTGAAATCGTCTGCGGTGTAACTCTCGCCCATCCCCCGGACAGCGCTGCCGCCGCTGGGAGTGGAGAGTTTGGGTAATTCGATTGCGTTTGCCATCTGGCGGTCCCTGCCTGACAACAACAACGACCCCAACGCCCGTGGCGTAACCGGACGCCCCCGCGGCAGCCCCCTTGCCGTGCGCCGGACCATAGCATGGAACCCCAAGCGCGCAAGGCGACAACTGCATGGACAGGAAGCAGTCGACGCCGAGTCGCGACCGACGGGTCAATCCGGGATCAGCGCAATCGTCGTCCGCCGCGATCTGCCGGTCGCGTTTCCTTTCACCATCGATATCGGCCGGTCTGCTTCCCAGACCCAGGGATTCAACGATTTGCGTCTGCATGCGTGGGTGGTACATGAAATCGCGAAACCTGCAGTGGTTTGCGAACGAGCGGCCTGCAGTTGTCTAAAAACTGCGCGCATCGCCGACGCTACGCCTGTAGACAATTGATGCGTGCATGGCTGACGTCGAGCGATGGGGCATTGCGGACGTGGTGCGCATCCCGTCGCTGACATGCCGGTCGCGATCGTGCGTGTCCAAGTGTCGAGGGAGGTATGCGTGCTGGTCTGGGCGCTGGTTTGGCGAGCACCGGTATGATGGTGTCTGGATATCCGATGGCTGCGGGAGCGTCGGTCGGAAGCCCAGCCGGGCATGTATGCTTTGCTGATTTTACATAAGATACATTATGCGAAAAAGCATATGCGCATGATGCTGGCGCGGCTGCGCTGGATCTGGCTATGGCTCACCTCTTGCTTGCCGCCTCGACCCCCTAGCGACAAGGAAATCGCAGCGTGAGTGACACCTACGACATCGATCGACGGCCGCCGTGCTGGCAGGCTGGCAAACCCTGCCCGAACCACTGTGCACAGGCGCACGCCCGGCACGTCATCGACAACCACGTCGACCTGCACGGACCATGGGCGGGATGGCGGCTTGCTGGCCGGGACCTAGTGGCGCCAACTGGCGAAAGGATCCCCGAACGCAGGCTGCGCGGCCTGCTTTGGCGCGCAGACGCGACTGATTTACGTGACGCGGCACGTAATCGGAACCAGGCCAGGAAAGCGCGTCAGCAGTCAATGGTGAAGGTCGTTGTGGTGGACCTTGCGACCTGGCGGGAACGCCACTTCGGGCAGATGGCAGGATGAGGCGTCTACGCAGGGGCAAGCCCCTGCACCCCGATCACTTGCATGCCTGCTGGACAGCGTTGTCCATCTGACTAGACAGCTCAAACGACCGATGCAGCCCAGCGGCGGCATAGACAGCATCACGATGCCGCTTAGCAGCCTCACAGGCACCACCGGAATGGGAATCGGAGACGGCGGCGCCATAGCCACCGCCAGAATGCTGAGCGGCGTATCGCCGGTCTAGCTCCTGCTGCAAGCGGTAGCGGCGCCACAACTCAGCGTTGGACGGCTCAGGAACAGGAGTCGCATCCCAGGACTTGACGGCGGCACCCGACGCGCATGGAGCAGACTGATAGGTCACCGCCTTGGCGACGACACACTTGTAAACCTGCTGCCCATAAGCAGGCAGAGCGATTGCGGCTAACACAACGAAAAATGCTCGAGCGTCCATGACCCCTCCCCTGTTGCGCGGATCATACCTAAGCGCCAGGGTTGAAGCTTAGACAACTACCGGAGGGTGCGGAACAACATGGCGCCGCGGCAAGTGGCGCGGATGCCGGAAGCGAGGCCGGCACCAGAAAGCCCCAAAACGGCAACGAGTTGAGCGGTAGCCCACAAGTCGATGTTAGCCATATTGGTGATGCGTCACTTAAGTGTGGCGGCGAGCAATCTCAGCCAAGATCGCCTTGACATTGCGCTTGTAGCCATCAGCCATGTCCTTACGCAGACGGTTGAGCAAGATCACGTCGGACAGGGTGGCAAGTTCGGCCGGGTCAGTCGTCACGCGACACGACTCAGTGACCTGACGCAGGCGATACATGGCGGCACGCTCGGCAGCGGTCATCGGCCTTTCGTACTTGGGAGGGCGGCCACGGCGACGGGGAAGTGGCATTTCCATGGTGCCCGGGTCTCTTTCGTCACGCATAACGTTACTCCTTATCCTTGGCGCGATCATAGAGGAACATGTAGTAGCGGTAGACGCCATACAGCAGAAGAACCAGACCCTGGATGCCGACAAGTGCTTGAGTACCGTTCATGGCTTCGACCCCGTTTGTGTGGATCAATTATATCGTGACGCATCACTAATGTCTAATGATCTATAGTTATAAGTGACGCGTCACGTAATTACATGTCCAAGGTGGTGGGCGGCGTCACACTGCCAGTCGAATACGCCTTGGACTCCGGAAACGTGCCAAGCGCCCTCGCCTGCTTGGGGATCACGCCACCTCGCACTCCTGACGCGGAACGGCCGGCAACGGCGCTCTGCGCGCTATCGCGCGCACCCGCGCCATCGCCGGCCATGCCCGCCTCGCGCGTGTTGTAGGTGTGCACCTCCTGGTCGCGGATAGGCAACGTGCGTGGCCAAGCCGTCGCAACATAAGTGACATCACCGGCCTTGAGACGCACGCCATAAGGTTCGACAGACACGTCATAGCCAAGCGCACGAAGCTGCCGCAAATCCAACGTTTCCGTGGTGACGTTGGAGGAATCCACCCACTCAATCGATGCGCGCGGATCGTCACCGACCATAGCAAGCATGGCAAGGCGAATCCTGGCGTTCTTTGACAGTTCGGCCACGTAGCGCTGTTCCCCACTAAGCCCCTTGAACGGGTCAGGCGCCTCCACAACAGGCTGTGCCGCCTTGACGGAAGTAGAGGACGCCGGTTCCTGATACACACGCCCAACGGCAGCGCCGGGGGCGACCGTCTGCTGATGATCTTCCGATTTGCCCAACACCTTTTGAGGCGACTTAAAAAACCCTACGAAAAAGTAAGCGCCACCAGCACCCACAACCAGCAAAAAGACTAGACCAACCGCGATCAAGCTCCAAACCGTTTTAGACCCCTCTTTATATACCTCTTTATTTGTAGATCCCTGCGCATAGCCGTGATAAAGCGGAAAAATCGCCTTATCATAAGACATCACTTTGCTACCTATTTTCTGGAACTTACCCGCTGCGTAGCAATTCCAATAGGTGACGCGATATTTTCCGTCCAAGCCAAAGGCAGAAAGTTTGACGAAGCTATGTTTGCGCTCAATGCGTCCACGGACCGCCGCATGAAGCCGCGCAAACATCTGCGTCATAATGACGCCGTCACCGCCATTCTGGCCTAGCAGCGCAAAAAAGTTTTCTGTAGCAGGGTCCAAGGGCTGCCGCGATTCAACATAGAATTCGTGTATCTCATCGATGATAACCAACGCATCCTTAAAGTGATCCTCGATAAGCCACCGTTGCGTTTCTTTGTCTTGACGGGCCTTAAATGTTTCAACTACGTCCTTGGTTTCGACGTGATGCAAATACTTTTCGACATGCTCAACAGGCAGCTTTAGATATTCAGCAATTGCCGCTCTGCACTCGGGAGTTTCCAAGCCGTTGATACGCGCCCACACATGACGGCCACGCTTCAGTCCTGGCAGAACATGGTTCTTAATGCAGTCATAAGACTTGCCGGAACGGGGTACGCCTTCATTAAATACAAACATCACCAAATCCCCAGGGTAAGAAAGCGCCTGACCACATAAAACACACAAGCCGCGGACACAATGCCCATGCACCTGTCAATCTGAAATGTCGCAATCAACCAGCCGATAGTAGGTCCGCCAGATCCAAACAAAGATTGCAGATTGCTACCGTTTAAAAAGTCCGGCACAGGGAGCAACGCAAAAACGGCCGTCAAGACTTGCAACTGATGTTCAAACCAAACATAGAAAAGATCGCTCATAAATGCCATAAAGGCATCCCATACGTCTTTGATTTGCTGCAATAGCCAGTTAGTTAAATCGGTCAACCAGCCGACACGTGCGATAAGGTCATAAAACATATCAAGTCACCGCGATTCTGATAGCGAGATAAGAAACAATGCCAAGCAAAACCCATCCACAGGCTTGAAGAGCCGCATAAAAAGCGCCTGAGCAATGCTGATCCAGAACCAGCGCAGGCGTCCACTGCGTTGCAGAAACGGTAAAAACAGGACACGACCCGCCGCCGCTAATCATCATAAAATGGCTTATGGACGCCAGCATGGGCGTATTGGTTATGTTTTTATAGTACGCGCTAATTAAGCTGCCAACAGTCTTGTCAGTTGGTGTATATAACTTGCCTACTCCGGCCCCTGCCCCGCCAGGGCCAGAACCCTCACCATCGCCATCGCCGCCATTACCGGAACCCTCACCACCTGACCCGTTATCTTTTCCGCCGCCTGTATTGGGCTGCCCACCACTGTTGCCTGAACCGCTATACGTAGATGTGTTATAGGTGTCGCCATTGATGGTGGTTTGCGACGACTCAATAACCGTTGAATCCTTTTGTTCACTGGGAGGCTTAGGCGCGGTGGGAGCTTTTTCACGGTCTCCCGAATAACTCCCGTCAACAGTCATGCGTGGCCCTACTTCGCCGGGCTGCCAACACAGGGTAGAACCCCTGGCTCCGGTAACACAGTGCTGCCCGTTCGGTTTGACGCATTCTGTGTACGCCGCTCCGGTGGAATAACACGCGCTCTGATCGGGCTTGGATTCCTTTAGGTCTGTCGCAGTCGTGCAAGTATCTCCCGTAGGCGTCATGGAATCGGCAAACGTGCGCATAGTCGAGCCTGACCCAACCGTGCGATACAACGCTCCACCACCCAAATCAGGTGCATATTTACAGCCACCAGAACATACGGCGCTGGGAGCGCCAGCGAAGGAGACATTAGTTAGTGGCTGCGCGGTAGCGCAGGTTTTTGCCTGGCTGTAGTAAAAAGCACGCGACCCCGTAAAATTGGTGGCATTTGAACAAGATGGCTGCGCAGCAAATGCCGAAATGCTCTGATCGCCATTGTCGCGCGCACAAGGCACCCACGCCGTAGTGCCGACATTGGCGCGATCAGCCACACCCTGCGCATAGGAATTGGCCGCTGCCATCGCTTGTGACTGCGTACAGGCGAGCGAACTCGTTGGGCTGTCCTGGCAAGCATAGTCGGTATCGGCCATGGCTGGAAAAGTAATGGCGCAAAACAGCATGGCTAAAACGATCCTGAGATATAACATCATCTATCAATCCCCTTAACCATTGCCATCCCGCATGCGATTCCAAGCAGCCCGAGAAATACGCAAATAATCATGTCTAAACCCCATTAAAAAAGGGGAGCATTAAGCTCCCCTTTTCGGTACCTGCATCAGTTCTTGCCGAACATGCCGGCGAGACGCTTACCGCCCCAGATGGCGAACCCCACCGTGGCGATGATGGAACACGCCGCGATGCCAGCGGTCACGATGGTGCTGCCGTCCAGGCCGGCGGTGATGCCACTGAAATCGGTGCCGGCGGCGAAGACCGGCGAGGACACCATGGCGGCGGTGGTGGCGGCCAGGACACCGGCGACCTTGATGGAACGATTGAACTTGGGCATATGGAACCTCTCTCATGGTTATGACCGGCTGTCGTTGAACACGTTGGCAAGCGCGCCGGCCATGCGCATTGCCGTGTACAGAAAAAGAATCAGACCAAGGGTGCCGCTGAACCACGTGAGCGCGGTCTCGGCATCCGGGAATTCGAAAGCGCGTTGAACGACGCCATAAACGCCGTATTCCGCGGCGCTGGTGAGCACGTAACCGCTGCACTCGGCGACAGGCTGGCCGGTAGGCACCAACGTGCCGTCCGATTGCAGGGTTACGCACAGGGCCATGGCTCAGGCCGGCACGCGAGCGGTGGTCTTGGCGCGCAGCTTCGTGAACTTGCTGAGGCTGAGAACGCCCTTGTTGACCTGCGCCATGGCTTCGACATCGACCTCGTACTCGCCGACCGCATAGGGCTTCTGGCCGTCTTCGAGGCGCACATCGAACGGGTAGACAAAACCACCCGTCTCGATCTTCGCTTTCTGCTTGCGCGTGGTGTAGGAACGATCCTTGCCGTTGTCGTCCTGGAAGGTGCCGCCGCGCTCGATGACTTCGGCGTCCATTACGGTGACTTTCATGCTCATGGTGTACTCCGGTTGATGCCCGCGATTTCGGGCCACAGTTGCGCTGCTTCACCCGTTGCCCACGCCGGCAGCTTGTTCGACGTGCAGGTATGAATGACGGCATGCAGCGCCTCTGGCGTCTTGCACTGCCGCACAATGAAGTTGAGCGTGGCGCCGTACTGGCGTTTCAGGTGGCGACGCGCGCTTTTCCAAGTAGCCTCAATGGCGGCCTTGGTAATATCGATCTGCGACGAAACGCAGTGCAGGAAGCGCAGGACCGGATACGCACCGAGCAGATAACCGGCAGGATCGCGCAGCAGATCAAGCGGCAATTCCTTGCGATTCGACGCACGAAACTGGGCCTCATAACGCACCCACTCTGACGCGGGGTCACCCTGCTCCCTACCCTTCTCATACACGCGTAGCTGCTGCTCGGACTTCTTGCCGCCGACGTAGAACGTCTTCCCGTCGCCGCTATCGTAGTCATCGACAAGCTGTGCTTTCGGGTGTTGGCCCCGTCGATCGAACTCACCATCCGAGTACCACTGCTGAGCGAGCTTCAGCGGGTACTTACCGAGCAAATCATCGACCGCCACGTCCACACGGGTCAGCCTTCCCGCGCAGCTTTCAAGCTGCGCTTGAAGTTGCAGCCACCGCTGCGCATGGCCGCAACGCGCTGCGCTCAGCACCTTGCACCCAACACCGGTCAACTCGATGCGGGCGGTGTACGTGCCATCGCTACGACGGCAGTTCTCGCCGCCCAACTCGACCAAGCCGACATGCTTGCCATCCGCATCAACGATGCGCACGCGCCACAGATAGAACTGCCCTCCCCTGGCCTCTTGATCCAACTCAAGGCCAAGGCCAGCGAAGAACCAACAGAACACCTGAAGGGCAGCCACACGGGCATTGTCGGCACTGGCGTCGATCCAGGCGCGGACCTCGTCAGCGGCATCACGGTCGAGAAAGCCGACTTCGCGGAGGACCGCGAACAGATCCACAGAGGCGGAAAACCAGTCGAGACCGACGCTAAGGGTGCCTTCGGCGTTCCTGAATTCACTGACTCCCCTGTTAGACGAGGGGAGTCCTGGCATCGCGCTGCCGTCAGCCACCGGCCCACTCCACTTCCAGGGCGACAACGGCACGCTCAAGCTCGACGGCTCGCAGGAAGTCGTAGCGCGCTTGAGCGAGCATCACGAAAGCACGGTAGTCGGAATCGAGCCGGCGCAAGCGCTGAGAGCGCGACCATGCGGCGAGGCGAAGCGTGCCGGCGGCAACGAGCGCACATGCGAGCAGCAAGAGAGAGATGGGCATAACGTGATTCATCACGAAAAAGGGCGCTTATGCGCCCTTCCCCTTCGCTGCCGGCTTGGTGACCGGAGCGTCGCCAGCGGGTTGATCGCCTGCGGGCTGCACCGGCTTGGTGGGCTTGATCTTCTGTGCCGCGAACGCAGCGGCCAGGATCAAGCGGGACACCTTGGACTCGCCCAACTCGGCGAAGGTGAGCGCGGAACGCTGAAGGTTCATCACGAGCGGCTGAATGGCCGCGTGCTGCTTGATATCCATGCTTGAATCCCCGTACCCCTACCCGATGACCCGGCCCCCGGGGGGTGCCGGGGGGACGGAGGATTCAAAGACCCTTTGAATCCGGACGTGATTCAATACCCCTTGTAATCCAATGTCAAGGGTCTTTGAATGTCCACCGTAGACGGGCTGCTGGACGCGGCAAAGAAGGCCGTAAATGCCAGCAATGACACAGAGTTAGCGAAGGCGCTGGGCATACGACCAGCGGCAGTGAGCAACTACCGGCGAGGTGTCTCCCTGCCGAATGCCGTTGTCTGCGCAACGCTGGCCGGGCTAACCGGCGAGCCGTTGGCAAAAGTGCTGGGCATCGTGGGCGAAGCGAGAGCGATCAGCTCAGACGAGAAGGCCGTTTGGCGGAAGCTAGCAGCAACCGCCATGGGGGTGCTGCTGTTCATAGGGGCTGCCCTGCCGCACGAAGCAAAAGCCTCAACTATCAATGCGTTGCAAGAATCGCACACGATACATTATGCGAAATTGGCCGCGTCCCCGGACGGGGGCGCGGCCGTCCATCCCCGTTGCAGATCCGACCCCACGCTGAGCAGTTCCGCACCGCCCGCATCAGCCTCGGCCTGAGCATCCCCGCCTGCGCCAAGCTCCTGCGCGTCAGCGTCCGGACGGTCTCCAACTGGGAGTCCGCTCGAGCTCGCATCCCCTCTGTTCGCGACTGACGTCGCTGGGTCGCCTTTTCTCATCCCCAGAACTTCTCAAGATTCGGGGAGACTTTGAACACGTTCTTAGACCCGACCGTAACGATAATGACCCTTGATGGACGCCGCGAGGAACTCACCCTTCGATCCGGCCTGATCGAAGGCCTGAGCGATCTGCGGTGGCACCTCATAATAATGGTAGCGGTTGCCGTTGAGAAACTCGACCTCGAGCAGCAACTGATCCTCTTCATAGCGGATTGCGGCAATGTTCGACGAGGTAAAGGTAGCGAATTCGTGCCAGGCCATGTGTGTCATTCCTTCTTGGGTGGAGTGTGGACCGGGTTCTGCTGGAGCCATGTCTCGACAAAATAGCGATAGTCAGCGGGGATATGGGCCTTCAGATTCCAACCGCCCGGCGTCATCGATTCTTCGGGCGCGACCTCGTCGCAGATCAGTGGGTCCTGGCTGTCGGGACGACGATCGCGGGGCGGCGCCTGGATCATGGTGCGCATCGGTAATCGAACCGCTTCACCTAAGATGATCGCCTCACCGGTGCGCAGCACTGGCAACATACTTGTCAGGCCTTCAAGATTGTCCGAGAGAGCGCTGGTCACATGCGAGCGATCGGTGGAATTGCTTAACCGCATCGCGAAGAAGGTCCCGCACTGCGACAGGATCGTCGGGTTGATCTCAGCCGGGCGTTGGCTGACGATCATCGCGCCAATCCCGTATTTGCGACCTTCCTTGACGATACGCTGCGTCGCGATCGAGGCCGCGTTGTTCCCGTCGTCGCCAAGATAGCTATGCGCTTCCTCCATCACGACGAGAAGCGGTCGCTCGCGCCCACCTTCCGACAGGTTCCGAGCCCAAAAGAGGCCATCGTAGAGAACGCGCAGGATATTGCCGATGATGTCGTTCGTCACCGTCGAGGGGATGCCTGACAGGTCGAGGATAGTGATCGGCTTGTCGCTGCCGATCCATTGGCCGACCAAGTCAGCGAGCGTCTTGGTCGTCTTGCCGTCAAGGTCGGGATGCCAGTCACCCGCTTTCAGCAAGAAATCGTAACGGGCGACGCGGAGCCGAGCACCCAACGCCTCAAGCGGCCCCCGGATGTTGAGGACGTCCGGAAGCCAATTGATCTTCTCCGGGTCGTTCGCGACACTTTTGACCTTGCGAAAACGTGGCGGAATGCCGGCCTGGGCATCGCCCACGATTTTCGCGTTGGAAGCGTCACGCTCATAGGCCCAGTTTGATTGATCAGTTGGGCTCGCGCCACCAGCACTGAGATAGGTGCCGAATTCCCTGCAATAGAGTCCGTACCAGAGCTTGTTGAGCGAGAAGGGAACCGGGCTGTCGGCGGTGATGCTAGCAGGGTCCACGCCGGCGATGGGCTGGACTGCGAGGCTCGCGATCTTGGCCGCGAGGATCTCCTCGAGGATGATGTTGCGGGCCTTGCCATCGGGCGGGAGGCTTCCAAACGTCACCCGCAACAACTCGTCGAAACTCAGCGCCCAAAAGGGAATGCATAGCCGGTGTTCGTTGGGGTGGCGCGCGTCGGGGCTGATCTTGAAGATGTTCGCGCGATCCCCGAGCGCCCTGCCATATTCGCCGTGAAGATCGAGTACGACGATCCGCGCCGACGGAAAGCGGCTTTCGTCTGACAAGACATTCAAGAGCCCCGCGACCGTCGTCGACTTGCCCGAACCGGTTGTCCCGACTACGGCGCTGTGACGTGTCACCAACTTGTTGACGTCGACCAGCGCATCAATCGACTCGCTGCCTGCGACATGACCTACGCGGACGAGGTGGTTCTGTTTATCCGACCGTCCATAGATCGCCTGAAGATCGGCTTCGGAAACGAGATGGACCTCGTCCTCGAAGGTTGGATATTGCGAGATGCCGCGCTGAAACCGACCCTTGCGATAGCCCTCGCCGATCAGTTGGACCGTCATCCAGCGTAGGCCATTGGGCATCGAGAGAGCCGCTTTCTCGGGGACCGCACTTGCTCCCACCTCCGAGACGATGCCGTATAGATCGACATAACCGACGGGGATTTTGACAAAGCTACCGATCTGCCCGATCTTGTGTCCTTGGCCCTGGACGAAGCTCAGGCCAGAGAAGCGGTCCGACGTCAAAGTGACGCTGACCGACGTGCCGCTGACGTCCTGGACCGTGCCGATGACGGTCGCCCGGTCGGCAATGTCATGCCTGATCATTGATCACCCCATCACCCGAAATGCCACGCAACAGCATGCCGAGCGCGGCGAAGTCTCCGAGCCGCAGGGTAACCTTGTCGCCATCCTTCACGAGGATGCTGGGCGGCAGCGCGAGATCATCGGTCCCCTCGCCCGACCACTCGCCGAGCGTGCGGCCGACGATCGCCTTATCGAACCCAAGAACGCTCAGATTGGGCGTCGCCAGCGCGCACTGGCGTGCAAGCTTGTAATTCTCCCACTCAAGCTCACCGAACATGCAAGCGAAGACATGCGCGGTCGGATTGGCCTCGAGGCTGCGGCAGATGACGTCGTTGATATGCTCGTCTGCGAACGAATAGCCGCAGATGAACAGCAGCGATGATGGCGCGAGCAAGAAGGCCTTCAGGCGATCGAGCATCGCGAGATACGGCATCTTGCGGCTTTGGTCATATTTGAGGTGCGATGGGTAGATCAGATAACTCTGTTTGTCGGTCTTCTCGTCGCTGCGCACGACATCAGTATTGCCTTCAAGACGCCAGTTGAGCGAGCCATGGATCTTCCAGAGCCGGGTCCAGCGCGGCGGTAGCAAGCCCTCATCCTCGACCGCCCCAAGGTCGAAGAAGGCTTTTCGCGCGCCGATGAAGCCATCGAAATAGGGCGCTGAGCTCTCCTCTAGAGCCTGCTCTATCAATAGGTCGTAGTTAGTCGTGAAGAGATGGACTGGCCGTTCGCGACGGATCGAACGACTCCAGATCGCAAGGTTATGATATGGGCTATCCTTGGCCGGAAGGTCGCGCCGAACCTCTTTGGAGATTACCTCGCAGACATTTGTGTCGAGAGCGATGAGCTCGGCGGCGGTCAGTCCACGCACATCGCCGGCGCCGGCGACACTCGCAAACGCGCGGATGCGGCTGAGTAGCAGTTCAATATTACTACCATCGCCGCCGTCATCGGTCACGATCTTGACGATCTTGTCCCAGGTCGACTGTTTGGCAACGTCCTTGCTGGACAGTTGCTCCGCGATCACCTTCGTCAACCCTGCCACGTCCCAGATCAGAGGGTCGGTTACGGTCTTTCCGCCCTCCTCCCGTTCATTGACGCGGATCGACAGCGGACACCCCGCGCCCAAGAAGAAGCCTATAGGTTTGCGATTTTGCGACAGGGCTTGTTGAATGAAGCTGATCTGACGAGCCGGATCATGTTTATGCATCTCGCCCCCCTGGCATGCATTAATGAAACATCACCGTTTGTCGAGCAATATAAGATAAAACCAGTTGCATTGATACCTGGCCTGAGCCAGCCTGATTAGGTCTTTAAAGATCGCGTGTTAGCGAACGAAGTATTCCGTCCGCGCGTGTAGTCTGATGACCAATACTTGGGGGGCGCAGATACACTAATTGAAGCGAAAATAACAGGCTATGGCCGTCAGCTCCCTTCCCTACCCCTACCCTCGATAAATCTTCCTAATCGCTTCCCGGCCACTCAAGATGTCGGCTTAACTCCAACCTAGAAGCCGGTTTGCTAGCCCCACTTTACATCTCTTCCGTCTAATGGCAGGCGTACATATGCGACATCTTGTCTACGGGGCGCGCCAAATTGCTGATAGTTCGCTTGGGCTTGTGTGAGGCTGAGGTTGCCATTGGGCCGCCTAGTACGTCATCAGCATCATCATCTTGGCCATCATCCTCCCAGAAACAAACGGCGCAAATCTCAAATGCCCTCGCTCGGAAAGCGTCCTGAGCCACAGCAGGGGAAGCGAGGTGGCGGGTCTTTGATCAGCATGACTTAGCAACCAAATGAAATGGATCTCTGAATTGGGTGGAAATGCTTCTTGCAGCGCAGATGCCACGCGACGCTCGGATCAAGACTATCTTTCATAGGCGATACAGACTGCCAGCGCCGTCCGCGGGCGTCCCGTCAATGCAGTCAGCCATCGGCAACCCCTGCGACCATCCCGCCGCCATGGCCTGCGCATCGCGTAATGGATCGGACGCCTTGGCGCGCTCATTGCGAAGACGGCAGGTTTCGGGGTCTTGGGCGAAAAGGCCGCGCGCGAACAATCTGCCCTGCTCTGCCAGCTTTGTGGTCTTGGGTCCACGGATTGCGGCAAAACGCGGCAATGCTTGATCCAGCGCGCCGTCTGCCTCTTCGAGGCACCGCGCCAGATGCCAGGCGTCTTCCAACGCCTGACAGGCGCCCTGGCCCGAGGTCGGCAGTGGCGCGTGCGCCGCATCGCCGACGAGCAACACATTTTCTCGGCTCCAGGTGTGTAGCGGCTCCACGTCGTGCACGGCGATCCGTTGGATGGAGTGCGCCGGCGTGGCTTCGATGAGGCGGGCGACCGGCTCCGGCCAGCCTGCAAACAGATCCATCACCTCCTTGCGCATCTCCGCTGCGGGCGTCGCCTCGGGCAATGGCCGCGCTTGCGCGGCGGCCCAGTACACCAGATCCGTCCGAATCGGCACGCAACCGAAACGATCGCCAGCCCCCCAGTAGTCATGAATCGCCATGTCGCTCAGCAACGGGCCATTGCCCTGGGCAACGCCGATCCAGTTCACGAACCCTTGGTAGATGGGCGTGTTGTCACCTGCGACGAACTTGCGCGCCACCGAGCCCATGCGGCCATCTGCCCCAATGAGCAGATCCGGACGGATGCTCTTCCCGTTCTCGAACCGTGCCACGGCCTTGCCGCCGGCATCCAGATCAATCGCTATCGCCCGATGCCCGAACTCCACCTGGATACCAGCGCGTGCCACGTGGTCCAGCAGTACCGCCTGCAAGTCGCGGCGCAGGATCGTATGGGTCGGGTAGCCCATGAGTTGGTCCAGCAGCGTGATGTCCAGGCCTCCCAGCGCGTTACCCGCTGCGTCTTTGCGGTGTACCGACACTGGCCGACCGCCCACCGCCTCGACATCCTCTAACAACCCGACTTCCTGCAGCACAAAGCCAGCGTTGGGCCAAAGCGTCACGCCAGCGCCCATGGTGGCCGGCCCGTTCCGACGTTCATAGACGCGCAGGGTGTGCCCTTGCCTATGCAACGCGAGGGCCACGCTCAAGCCTGCAATGCCGCCCCCCAGTATTCCGATTTCCATGCCGATGCATCCCGATTCGATTGGTCCAGGCGTGCCGTTGCAGGGCAGCCGTTGGACGGGAGTGCATCTTGGACCTCGCCACTTCTGCCAACTAGCATGCGAAAATGGCGGGGTTTCATACCCTAGTTGGGATAATGGTGCGCAGCGACCTCGACCTCAATGCAGTCCGCGTCTATGTGGCCGTCGTCGACGTGCAGAGCTTTTCCGGGGCTGGGCGCCTGCTGGCCTTGCCGTCGTCCAACGTCAGCCGTCACGTCGCGGCACTGGAGCGCAGGCTGGGCGTTCGCTTGCTGGAACGCAGCACGCGCCATCTGCGCATGACGGAAGCCGGAAAGCTGGTGTACGCGCGTGCCAAGCCGCTCCTCGACGCTTTGCTTTCCACGGAGGAGGAACTCGGCGCAGTACAAGGCGAACTGAAGGGGCCCCTCAGGATGTGCATGCCCAACGAAGCGCCCAGGTTGCTCGCGCCGATCCTCGCGGAATTCTGCAGTCTCCATCCGGGCATCGAGTTGGAATGCGACACCCGCCTGACCGGCCTGGAGGTGTTGCGCGAGGACATGGATCTCTCCATCGTCTTCCACCGGGGGCGTCAGGACGACAGCGCGTTCATCACCCGCGAACTGGCGACCTTGCCCAGCATCGTGGTCGCGTCCCCCGTGCTCCTGGCCCAAACCGGAATGCCGCGCCATGTGCGCGAACTCAAGTCCCTGCCGTGCATTACCACCGTGAGCGCACTCAAGGGGCAGCCCTGGCAGTTTCTCGATCCTGCGGGCGAGATCGTGAAGGTGCCCGTGCGCAGCCGCTATCGCGTCAACAGCGGGGAACTTGCGGTGGTGGGTGCGCGCCAGGGCCTTGGCTTCGCGATCGTTGCAGCCCACCCATGCCAGGACGATCTTGCCGCGGGCCGCTTGCAAGAAGTGCCGCTGGATCTACGCCCTGCCCCGCTGCAATTGCTTGGTGCCTACAGTCACCGTCATTCGGTCACTGCGCGGGTTCGGGCGTTGCTGGAGTTCATCCAGTTGCGGTTGCAGGGGGTTGGTGGGCCATCCCATGTGACCGCCAAATCAACAACGCGGCGTGGGAGACACGCCTAGTCACGGCTGCGCCAGCTGCTGTCTGGCCAGTTCCTGCTGTTCGCAGCCATTGGCTTTCACAGTACGAAAGCAACCATGCTCAGCGACAGGATTCCGGCAACTTCTCCAGCAACCCCGCCACCACCGGCGTCAGCCGGTTCGCGACCTCCGGCGGAATCGCCTCACCCGCCCCCTGCCCGGCTGCGCTGCGGGCCTGCTCGCAGGCCTTGACGATCCGCGGGCGCATGCCGGACCAGAGCGCCTTGCACTGCCAGCCGTCCCGGCCCAGCGGCAGCACCGCGTAGGCGATCGACTGGCATTCCTGCGCGGCACGGGCGCCCAGCGGTTGGCCGGCGTATTCGTGCGGCACGGTGTCCAGCGTCGGTTGGTAGTAGCTGTCGGGGAACGTTGCTGCGTAGCGTTCCGGGTCCAACTGCAGCGGCAAGCCGGTTGCTGTCAGGTCGAGCGCGCGGCCGCATGGCGCCGCGGCGGCGATGCGCTGGATCGCCTGGTAGATCGGCTGATCCAGGTCGGGTTCGCGTGCGGTCACGTCGGACGTCGCGGCCAGCACCGGCAGGCGTGCGCGGTTGGCCATCTTCGCCAGTTCACCAGAATGAGCCGGTGCGCAGCGTTCGCGGACGCTGGCCGCGATCAGGAACGTGGCGTCGCGCGCGAATGCCCGATCGCTGTGCAGCAATGCGGTGATGCGCTTGTCGGCCGCATCTTCGGACAATGGGGCGACATGAAATGCGGGCACAGTTGGCGGGTGGATCGCCGTGGTCGCAGCAGCACGCGGCGTCGGTGCCACTTGCCCGTGCGTGCGCAATGCCAACAGCACGCCGCCGGCAACGACGACCGCACAGGCGGCGATCGCGATCGCCAAACGCATCGGCGATTTCAGGCGCACGAACCGCGCCCTCAGCCCTGCATCGGGGTGAGCGTGGCGTCCTCTGCCTCGTAGGTGGCGTTGGCGATATCGGCCTTGAAGTCGGCCAGATGCAGACGCCCCTGCAGGTGGAACGGGTCCCACAGCTCGGGTACGTCGATCGGCTTGCGCAGCACCACGTGCAGGATCTGGTTCGGTGGCGGTGGTGGCACGTGGATGCAGGCGCCATAGAACGGTACGAACAGCAGTTCGCTGACCTTGCCCTGGTCGTCGCTTTCCAGCGGTACCACGTAGCCGTCCAGGGCGAAGCGCTTGCCTTCCAGGCCCTTCACCACTTGCGACGAACCGAACTGGGCGGCGCGCTGGGTGCCGGAATGGTCGATCGGCATGCCATTGACCACGGACGGGCCATCGTCGACGGGCGCCGGCTGATCCATCACCGCGGCGTCGCCGCGCCAGGCCGTGCCGATCCGCGGCGGCGGGCGCTGGTAGATGTCGTTGGCCGGTGCCAGTTGTTCCCAGCTTTCGACGACGTCCGTGGCAGCGTCGGCTGCTGCGGTCGTGTGCTTTGCTGCCGGTGATGGTGTCGGCGTGGTGTCCGGCTGCTTCCCGCCATCACCGTGGCAGCCCGCCAGCAGGCACAGCACTCCAGCCAGCAGGAGATGGCGATCAGCCTTTTTCATAAGGATGCAGGTGGGCCTGCTCCATCGTGTAGGCGGTGCCAGCGAGTTCGCCGTGCAGGGTTTCCGCGCGCAGTTGGCCGCTCAGGTAGAACGGGCTGTACATGTCAGGCGGGTCGATCGGGGTGTCCAGGCGCACATGCACGATCTGGTTCGGCGGCGGGGGCGGCACATGGATGCAGGCGCCGTAGTACGGCACGAACAGGAACTCGCGCACACGGCCGGCGTCGTCGCTGTCCAGCGGCACCACGTAGCCCGGCAGGCGCACCTTGCGCGCCAGCACGGCGGCCACGGTGTTGTAGGTGCCGGTCTGCGGCATCGCACGCTTGCCGGTGTGGTCGACCGCTGGTTCCTCGCTGTTTTCCAGCGCCTTCAGTTCGGCGGGCGGCAGCATCGCGCTCCAGTCCAGTTCGCGATAGCCGTCGGCATCCGGCTCGCCCAGCGGTGGGTTGATCGCCGTCTCG
The DNA here is from genome assembly GCF_056725205.1 of Xanthomonas sp. NCPPB 3174. Lineage (NCBI taxonomy): Bacteria > Pseudomonadati > Pseudomonadota > Gammaproteobacteria > Lysobacterales > Lysobacteraceae > Xanthomonas > Xanthomonas sp. NCPPB 3174. Next base: position 2,414,237 of record NZ_CM161517.1, read on the forward strand.
ACGATCGGTGCCGGCTGCGCCGCCGCTCTCTGCTGCGGCTGTTTTGGGGCGGCGAGTTGCTGCCGGCCGCAACCGCACAACACGGCGAGCGCCAGCAATGAAAGGATCCAGCGCGTCATACTCACAACTCCGGCGACAGGCCATCGGCCAGGGTGCGGCGATAGGCCAGCAGGGCCGGCACGATGCCGGCGAGCACGCCGGCCAGCAGCACGCAGCCGAGCCAGCCCCATTCCGTCGCGCTGGGCGCGATGCGGTTGATCGCCAGGCCGAAATGATCGAGCACCCAGCCGCGCGCCAGCCAGCTGGCCGCGGTCACCAGCAGCAGCGCCAGTGCGCACGACACCACGGTGACCAGGCCGGCCTCGAACAGCAGCAGCCAAGCGATGTCGCGCGGCCGTGCGCCGACCGCGCGCAGGATCGCCATCTCGCGCCGGCGCTCCTGCAGCGTGGCCACCAACAGCGCGACCATCGACACCAGGCCGAGCAGCACCACCAGCGAGGCAATCATGCGCAGCGCGCCTTCGGCGGTGCCCAACGTGCCCCAGAGCTGCTGCAGGGTGACGCCCGGCATGATCGCCAGCATCGCTTCCTCCGGGTACTCGTTGATCCGCCGCTGCACCGAGAAGGTGGCGATGCGGGTCTTCAGGCCGAGCATGAAGGCGGTGATGGTGTCCGGGGTCAGGTCCATCCCCCGCGCCTGCGCGGCGCTGACGTGCTGGCCCGGCAGACGCACGCCGGAGTGCCAGTCGATATGGATCGCCTCGATCGCCTGCAGCGACACCAGCAAGCTGGAATCCACCGGCGTGCCGGTGCGGCGCAGGATCCCGACGATCCGGAATGGCTTGTCGGCATGGGTGGCCAGGCTGATCCGCCCGGTGCCATGGGTCAGCACGATCTCGTCGCCGAGGTGGCGGCCGAGCGCCGCGGCGACGTCGGCGCCGATCACCGCATCGTAGAGGTCGTCGAACGCCCTGCCCTGCGCGAACGCAAGCGGATGCTTGGCACCGTAGTGATAGTGCTCGAAGAAGCCGGTGCTGGTGCCGACCACGCGGTAGCCGCGATAGGAATCGCCCAGCGACAGCGGCACCGCCCACTTCACCTCGGGCATCGCGCTCAGGTCCTGGTAGCTCTTCCAGGAGACGTTGTTGGTGGCGTCGCCGATGTGGAACACCGAATACAGCAGCAGGTTCACCGGGCCCGAACGCGCGCCGACGATCAGGTCGGTGCCCGACACGGTGCTGGCGAAGCCTTCGTGCGCTTGCGTGCGGATCCGCTCGACGCCCAGCAGCAGCGTCACGCTCAGGGTGATCACCAACACGGTCAATGCCACGCCCAGGCGCCGGCTGCGCAGGCTGGCCAGGGCTAGCTTGAACAGGGTCATCGTGCACCTCCGGCGCTGGCGCGGTTGAGCGTGGCTAAGTCGGCCTGGGCGTCGAACAGCGGTGCGATCGATGGATCGTGGCTGACCACGATCGAACTGGTGCCGCCCTGCCGGCACTCGGCGAACAGCAATTGCAGGAAGGCCTGCGCCGCGACCGGGTCGAGCGCGGAGGTGGGTTCGTCGGCGAGCAGCAAGGGCGGCCGTGCGATCAACGCGCGCGCCGCGGCCACGCGTTGCTGCTGGCCGACGCTGAGGCGCGCGGCCGGGCGCGACCACAGCGCCGCCACGTCCAGGCCCAGCGCGACCATCAGCCGCTCGATCTCGGCGTCCAGCGCCTGCGTGCCCGCCGCCAATCGACCGCGGCGCGCGGAGAACTGCAGGCCCAGCGCGATGTTGTCGCGGGTGCTCAGGAATGGCAGCAGGTTGAACTGCTGGAACACCACGCCGCAGTGGTCGGCGCGGAAGCGGTCGCGTGCGGCCTTGCGCAAGGCCGCCAGGTCCTGCCCGGCCACGCGCACGCAGCCGGCCGTGGGCTGCAGCACGCCGGCGATCAAGGCCAGCAAGGTGCTCTTGCCCGATCCGCTGGCGCCGCGCAGCAGCAACTGCTGCCCGCGCGGCAGCGCGAACCCCGCGATGTCCAGGACCGGCGCAGTGGCGCCGGGATAGCCGAAGCGGACCTCGCTCAGTTCGACCACATACGGCTGGCTCATTGCGGCAGCGTCACCCGGGCCTGCCCGACCACCACCTCGGTGCGGCCCTGGCCGGCGGCGGTGGCGACGTCCACTACCGCTGTGTGCAGCCCCGGGAAACGCTGCGGCAGCAACACCTGCAGGTGATCGAGCCGCGCCGGCCGCGCGCAGTCGAAGGCGTAGTGGGCGTGGAATTCGGCATGGCTGTGGCCGGGTTCGTCCGGATCGGCCATCGCCACGTCGTAGCCCTCGGTGGTGACCTGCGCACTGCGCAGCGAACAGGCCGCCGCGACCGGGAACTGCAACCAGCCGGCAGCGCGCAAGGTGGCGACCGCAGCTTGCAGCCGCTGACGCTCGTTGGCGTCGCGTGCGGGATGTTCGAAGTCGAGGATGCCGATGCCGGGCGCACTGAGTTGCACGTCCACGGCGGTGCCGTCGACGGCGACCTCCAGGTTGGCCTGGCCGTGCACGTGCGGGCCATGGTGGCGGATCGCAGCGGCAGCTGGCGAACTGGCGGAGAGGAGCAACAGGATCAGGGGAATGCCAGGTCGCATATGCAGCGCATCGGTTGAGTTACACTATAACATTAGTGAGCAATCGAACGTCGGCGCAAGCCTGTTGCTACCGTCAGTCAGCCGCGGTTCGCATCCGGCCATCGCCGCCTCGCTTCGGAGGCCGGGCCTGCGATGCACGGCGCCGAACTTCAAGGAACCTCCATGTCGTCTTCCATCGTTCCCGACAGCTACACCGCCTGGCGCCACTGCATCGAGGTCGACTGCGGCCTGCGACTGGAGCCTGCCTACATCGCGCAACGCATTGCCGCCCTCAACGACCCCAGCGACCACCACACTCAGCAGTTCGTGCGCTGCTGGGGCGAGCTGCATCGCCAGCAGGTGCTGCAGTGGTTCGCGCAGGCACAGGCCGCATCCGCCGACGGTCGCGCATGAACCCTCTCGCGCGGCAGGACGCAGTCGCTGGTGCCGCTGGACGGCGATGCATTCCTTCTGCGAACGCCGCACGGCCGGACGTGCTGAACGCGGCTCGGCGCGGCATGACGATGCCCTGATCCCAATGAGGGCAGTGATTCGTCAAGCGATCGAGGTCGGCGGCGGCCGGCGCACGCATCGGCTGCGCGCTCTACTCTGATGCGCTGGCGCCCCTGGACGGGAACGCCAACTTCGCCGGATTCATCTCACTGACACGTGCGCTGCAAAGCAGGCTGCCAAGCTACGACGGCTGCCGGTAGCATGCTCGCGCATCGCCGCCCGGCATTCATTTCCCACGCTCCTGCAAGGACACCCAACGTGCCTCTCGCTTCCATCGCCAGCGCGCATCCCGCGCGCCGCTTCCTGTCCGCCGCCCTGGCCTGCCTGCTGCTGTCGGCAGCCACCGGCGCCGAGGCCCGGCCGCAGCCTTTGCAGTTCCAGATCGTCGAGAGCGTGCCCGACGCCAGCGTTTACGGCGAACCCGGCGTGCCACGCACCCAGCAGACCTGGCTGGCGATGATCGACGGCGCCACGCAGCGCATCGACATCGCCGCGTTCTACATCTCCGAGAAGCCCGGCACAGGATTGACCCCAGTGCTGGACGCGCTGGCCGCCCGCGCCCGCGCCGGCGTGGCGGTGCACCTGCTGGTCGACCATACCTTCCTGGCCAAGAACCCGGACAGCGTCGCCTGGCTGGGCAAGGTGCCGGGCATCACCGTGCGTGTGCTGCCGGTCGACACGCTGACCGGCGGCGTGCTGCACGCCAAGTACATGATCGTCGACGATGCCAGCGTGTTCGTCGGCAGCCAGAACTGGGACTGGCGGGCGCTGGAGCAGATCCACGAGATCGGCGCGCGCATCGACGACGCGCGCTTCGCCAAGACCTTCGCCGCCAGTTTCGACTACAGCTGGCGCCTGGCCGACGAAGGCAATCTGGCCAAGGCGCAGGCGCGCGGTGTGCAGCCGCCGGACTTCGCACCGGTCACCGCCACCGATCCTGTGCTGCTGGATGCCGGCAGCGACGCGCCGCTGGTCGCCTTCCCCGCGTTCAGCCCGCCGGCGCTGCAGCCGGCCTGGGTCAGCGCCGAGGAGCCGGCGCTGGTCGAGATGATCCGCGCCAGCCAGCATGCGCTGCGCATCCAGGTGATGACGCTCTCGGCGATCCGCAGCTTCGGGCCCAAGGGCTGGTGGGCGCCGGTCGACGGCGCCATCCGCGACGCCGCCGCACGCGGCGTGCAGGTGCACATCATCGTCGCCGACTGGGCGCTGCGCGAGCCGATGCAGGCGTACCTGAAGAGCCTGGCCGCGCTGCCGAACATCACCGTGAAGTTCAGCCGCCTGCCGCCGGCGCCGCAGGGCTTCATTGCGTATGCGCGGGTCGAGCATGCCAAGTACGCGGTGGCCGACGACCGCAGCAGCGTCATCGGCACCGGCAACTGGGAGTGGAGCTACTTCAACACGGCGGTGGACGCCTCGGTATTCGTCAAGGGCAAGGGCCCGGCCGAGACGTTGACGCGCATCTTCGACCGCGATTGGAACGGCCCCTACGTCACCACGCTGCAGCCTGGGCAGAACTACGAGGCGCCGCGTACCGAGTAGTCGCTGAGTCGTCCTGCGGCGTGTGCATCCATGGGCGGGCCGGCGCGTGTCAAAGCATGCGCTCGGCCCGAAGACACAGCGCCGCGTCCATGCGCTGCGTTGATCTGTCGCATGCTGTTGCAACGCTCTTGCGCCGCATTCCTACGAAGTCTTAACCAGGGCTCCCTATCCTAGCCCCGCGCTGGAAGGCGCCCGCTGCGCCATGCATTGCCGCATGCGCTGCGACGCATGCCTCCAACTGCGTACGGACACCCACACACAAGGAGACGCCATGAAGAAGCTGCACGCACTCGTGTTCGCAGGAAGCTTGCTGGGCCTCGCCTCGCCGGCCTTCGCCGAGGTCGCCAATCTCACCAACAGCGCCGACGGTGCCAACCGCGACGCCGGCATCGCCGCGGTCAAGAAGAAGTTGCAGGACGCCTGCACCGAACGCAAGGGCAAGCCGGACCCCAACTCGTTCGAGGTGGTGTTCGAGAAGACCAGCCAGAATCCGGACGTGCCCAAGCCGTACTACGTGGATGGAAAGATGAAGTGCGATCTTCCGCAGGGTTGAGCGCGGTTCGTCGTGCCTTCGCTTGACAACAAAACCCCGCTTGCGGGGTTTTGTTTTTCTGTGGCCAGCAAGCCCGCGATTGACTGTCGCGAAGAGATGGAACGTTGTCGCGGACTGAAGGGAGGATGGCGCCGTGGACGAACGCGATCTTGACGGAGTGCGGTCAGCTCAGGAAGCCCGGTCTGCCAGCAGCAACGGAGCGAACGTGGCGCGTTGCACCATCACGCATTGGTCGGCGATGGCGGACAGGCCAAGCCGATGCGAAACCGCCACCAGCGCCGTCTGCGGCAGGCGGCGCCGCAGCATGCTCAGAACCTGCTGTTCGGCGACGGCATCGAGAGCGCTGGTGGCTTCGTCGAGCAAGGCCACGCGCGGTCGGCGCAGCAGCACCTGGGCCAGCAACAGCCGCTGCAGTTCGCCGCCGGACAGGCGCGCGCCAGCGCCATGCACGGCGGTGTCCAGGCCGGTGCCACCCTGCAGGCGCGCAGCCAGGCCGACGTCGCGCAGGGCCTCCCACATCGCCGCCTCGCTCGCGCTCTGCGCGGCCCAGGCCAGGCAGTGCCGCACGGTGTGCTGCCAGGGCCGCACGCCCTGGGCGACATAGGCCAAGGGCTGCAGCGCCGCACGATAGCTGGCGAAGTCGAGCACGCGGCCGTCGCAGTGCGCGGCGAACTGCGGGGGGGCGACCATGCCGGCCAGTCCGTCCATCAGGCTGCTCTTGCCGACGCCGGACGGGCCGCTGATCAGGGTCAGTGTGCCTGGTGCCAGCACCAGGTCGGTCAAAGCCACCGCGGCCAGCGGCGGCGCCAGACCGATGCGTTCGATCTGGATCGGTGACGGCGATGTCGCCACGGTCGCTGCAGGGGGCGTTGCCGCTCCCGTACGCTGCAACGCCGGGAACGGCGTGCCGAGCGCAACGTAGCGTTGCCACAGTTCCAACGCCGGGGCGGCCGAGCGCAGTTGCTGCACGCTCTGTCGGGTCGAGACCAGGTACGGCAGCAGCCGCCCCAGCAGTAGGCCGACGGTGATCAGCGCGCCGCGGTCGATGCCATGCCACACCCCGGCCAGCAGCATGATCGCCGCGATGGCGGCCACCGCCGCCAGTTCCAGCACCAAGCGACCGGAGGCCACCAGCGCCTGCTGCCGCGCATAGCCATGCGCCAGCCGGCCGGCGATCGCCTCGTAGGCTTCCTGCTCCCGCGCCTCGCGTGCGAACGAGCGCACGTGGCGCAGGCGCCGCGGGAAGTCCTCGCTGAGCCAGAACAGCCGGGTCATGTCGGCGACGTACTCGCGGCTGACCCGGGCCTGTTCGTGGCCGGCGATGCGGAAGGCGAGCACGCCCAGCGCCAGCAGCGGCGGCAGCGCCAGCACCAGCATGGGCGAGACCAGGAACGCGGCGGCCAGGCTCACCGCCGCGGTGATCGCCGCGACCAGCAACTGCAACAGGGCGCTGAAGCCCTGCACCACGATCTCGACGTTGTAGGTGAGCAGGTTGGCGACTTCCGCCGAACTGGCATCGGCCAGCGCCGGCAGCGGCGCCTGCAGCAGGCGCGCATGCACCTGCCGGCGCAGGTCCAGCGCGTGACGGCTGGCCAGGTCCGCGGCCAGGCGCGTGCCCCACCAGCGCAGCAGGGCGAAGCCGCTGCTGGCGGCGACGAACAGCAGGGTCTGCGCGAGAAAGCCGGTCGGCAACGGCAAGGCGTGGCCGGCCAGGGTCAGCACATGCCCGGGTTGTACCAACGGCACCAGCGCGACCGCGGCGAGCGCGCCGGCAAGCGCGCCGAGCAGCGACAGCAGCACGTACCAGGCGATGCGTAGGCGCTCGCCACGGCCGAGCACGGCGATGAAGGCACGCAACAAATGCGAGGCCGGATCCGGGCGCGCGCTCATCGGCACGCGCCAGCGGTGCACATCGCCGCCTTCGTCGCGCGACGCGGATCGTCAGGCCAGCAGCGTCTGCAGCGCATCGACCGAGGCCTCCGGATGTGGGCCGCGCTGCAGTTCATACACGCCCAGCCGCTGCAACTGGCGGGCGAACAAGGGCCAGTGCGGCTGGCCCGCGGCGTAGGGCTGGTCCGCAGCCAGGCGTGCCGCCACGTCGGCGTCTGGCAGCTGCTGCAGCAGCCGCTGCGGATCGGCTGCGATGGTGGCCGAAACGAAGACGGCCGCGACCAGCCGCAACGGCGCCGGTGCCAGGCGCGCCTCGCCCTGGCGGATGTCCACCTCGTGCTTGAGGGCTCCGCTGCGGCGGCGAATCATCGGCGCCGCGGCGATCCAGGCGCGGGTCTGCGGGTCGAGCAGGCGCAGCAGTTCCGGCCGTAGATGCAGGAAATTGCCGATGCCGGTGGCGAGCAGATGTTGCGGGGCGACGAACAGGGCGTCTTCGGCGAGGAACTCCAGCCCGCGCAGCAGGCTGTGCAGGGCCAGGGTGGATTTGCCGGCGCCGCTGCCGCCGAGCAGCAGCACGCCACGGCCGTCGCGGCCGACGCAGGCGCCGTGCAGCGGTACCAACTGCATGCCACGCGCGGCGAGCACGAACACGGCGAATTCGATCAGTTCGTAACGCACGTGGTAGGCGTGGGCGAGCATGTCCTCGGACACCACCAGCAGCGCCCTGCCCTGCTCGGGCACCAGCACCACGTAGTTGTGCGCATCGATCACCCCACTCAGGACGCCGGCGCCGGAATGGGTCTGCACCGGCGGCGGCTCCATCGCCAGCGCGTACGGTGCCTCGCCGCGGTCCACCAGGGTCAGCTCGATACGGAACGCCGCGCTCTCCGGCAGGCGGTGCGCCGGCACCGCGCCGAAGGCGGCCTCCACCAGCGCCAGCAGGGCCGGGCTGTTGCTCTCGAAGTGGAAGCGGCCGCCGAGCAGTTGCTTGCTGAGCGTGTGCGGGCGGCGCAGCTGGGTGTGGAACGGATCGCACGCGCCTTCAGCGGCGCCGACAGGTGCGGCGTGGTCGCTTGGTCCCACATCCAGAACACGCACGGTCGATCGCTGCATCGAAGAAGAGTCGCTTGAATGGATGCAGCGTGGGTGCGCCTGCCGTGGCCAAAGGTTGCGCGGGCGAACGCCGGTCTTTCGCGCAACCAAACAGCACAGCCCCGGCACCTACCGCCACGGCCACCTGCGCGCGGCCATCGCTGCATGCGCCCTCCCCCCGCGGCGCCGAACGAGACCTTTCGCCGATGCTCAAGATCCAGGTCAGCCACGCTTACTTCCTGCGCTACGACCCCAAGCAGTGGGAGCGTGGCAAGCCGTATCCGCCGCTGGCCACGCTGCAGGTGGCGGCGCTGCTGCGCCAGCACGGCCACGCGGTGACGCTGTTCGACGCGATGCTGGCCGAGGGCGTGGAGGACTACGACCAGGCCGTCCGCACGCAGCGGCCGGACCTGGTGGTGTTCTACGAGGACAACTTCAACTTCCTCACCAAGATGTGCCTGAGCCGGATGCGCGAGGCCGCGTGCCGGATGATCGCCGAAGCGCGCGCCAGCGGCAGCCGGGTGATCGTCGCCGGCTCCGATGCCTCGGACCATCCGGAGGCGTTTCTTGCGGCCGGTGCCGACGCGGTGCTGATCGGCGAAGGCATTGCGGCGCTGCTGGACCTGGTGGCGCGGCTGCAGGCGGAACCGGACATCGCGCCGGCGCGCTGGGTGGCCGGCATCGCCGAGGTGGCCAGCGCCGTGGCGCCGCAACTCCGGCGCGCGCAGATCGGCGCGCGGCCGCCGGATCCGCGGCTGTCGGTCACCGCCGCCTGGGACCTGCTCGACATCGCGCGCTATCGTGTGTTCTGGCAGCAGCGGCACGGCCATTTCAGCCTGAACATGGCCGCCTCGCGCGGCTGCCCGTTCCGCTGCAACTGGTGCGCCAAGCCGATCTGGGGCAATCACTACAAGCGCCGCGAGGCGCAGGACGTGGCCGCGGAGATGATCCAGCTCAAGCGCAGCTTCGCGCCCGACCATGTGTGGATGGCCGACGACATCTTCGGCTTCCACGTCGACTGGGTGGAGGACTTCGCCGATGCGTTGAGCGCCGCCGATGGTGCGGTGCCTTTCACGATCCAGACCCGCGCCGACCTGTGCAGCGAGCGCATGGCCGCGGCCCTGGCACGGGCCGGCTGCCGCGAGGCCTGGATCGGCGCGGAGAGCGGCAGCCAGCGCATCCTCGACAAGATGATCAAGGGCACCGATGTGGAGGGCGTGATTGCCGCGCGCCAGCGGCTGGGCGCGCAGGGCATCCGCGTCGGCTTCTTCCTGCAGTTGGGCTACCTGGACGAGCAACTGGACGACATCCTCGCCACGCGTCGGCTGGTGGCGCAGGCGCGCCCGGACGACATCGGCGTCAGCGTGTCCTATCCCCTGCCCGGCACCGTGTTCTACCAGCAGGTGAAGGACCAGCTCGGGCGCAAGACGCACTGGCAGGACAGCGACGACCTGGCGATGATGTTCCGCGGCGCCTACGACTCGGCGTTCTACCGCCAGGTGCGCGACCTGCTGCACCGGCAGGTGGACCTGCAATGTCGCGAGGATGCGTGTCCGGCACCGGTGCACGCGCAGGACCGGGCGATGCTGGAAGCGGACTGGGATGCGCTGATCGCGCGCGAGGCGCAGCATCGGACCGAAGCACCGCCCGCGCCGGCAGCCAAGGCAGTCGCCGGCGCCGGCAGCCGGCGCATCCCGTTGGTGCAACGCGCATGAACGACCTGGCGACGCCTGCGTCTCCAGCCGTGGCGGCGGATCTGCCGGCAACGGTAGCCACGCCGGCGCACCTGCCGCTGCGGCGCATGGGTCGTGGCCTGCGCCGGGCGACCGAGACCCTGGCGCACGAGTTGGCGCGCCCGGGCGCGCCGATGCCGGACTGGCGTGGCCTGCATTGGCAACTGGCGGCGGCAGCGGCGGTCGCGCACGGCGTGGCGCCACTGTTGAGCCAGCGCACGCAGTGGCCGGACCGGGCCTGGCGCGCGTTCCTCGAAGGACAGCGCGAGCACGTGGCGCAGCGCTACCAGCGCATCGCCGCCCTGCTGCAGCGGATCGACGCCCTGGCGCAGACGGCCGGCCTGGCGATCGTGCCGCTGAAGGGGGCGGCGCTGCATGCGCTGGGCTTGTATCGGCCCGGCGATCGGCCGATGGCGGACATCGACCTGCTGGTGCGCCCCGAGGACGCCGAGCGCGCTGCGACGCTGCTGGGCGCGCTGGGCTATGTGGCCGAGTTCGCGCAGTGGAAGCACCAGACCTTCCGACCGGCACAGGCAAAGGCGGTTGGCGGCCTGGGCGAGCACCGCGACACGCCGATCAACATCGAACTGCATGTGCGCATCCAGGAGCGGCTGCCATTGCGCACTGTCGATCTCGGCACCGCGATCCTGCCGCGCGACGGCAAGCCCGGCTTGAACCCCTACCCGAGCAACGGCGTGCTGATGCGCCACCTGCTGCTGCACGCTGCCGGCGGACTGTGCAGCCGCAGCCTGCGGCTGATGCACCTGCACGACCTTGCCCTGCTGGCGCCGCACATGCGCGCCAGCGACTGGCAGGTACTGATCGGCGCCGATGCCTGGTGGGCGTGGCCACCGCTGCGGTTGATGCTGCGCTACTACCGCACTGCGATTCCATCGGCGGTCCTGCAGCAACTGCGTGCGCAGTGCCCGCCGCTGCTGCGGCTGCATGCGCGTGGGCTGGACCTGACCGCAGCATCGTGCTCGCAACTGTGGCTGCCGGCGCTGCCGGGCATCGAATGGGCGCGTTCGGGCGGCGAGGTGCTGGACTATCTGCGCCAGCGCCTGCAGCCCTCGGCGGAAAGCCGGCATGAACGGGCCGAGATGATCCGTACCCAGCTGTGGCTGCAGGGCCAGGACTGGGTGCGCCTGCCGCAGCGGCGCCGTGTGCTGCAGCGGCTGCTGCATCCGGTACCGCGAATGGACACGCTGTATGCGGTGCGGACGGCGCTGCAGGGTTACGCGGCTTCGTCGGACTGACGCACGCTGTCACTGGACAGCGCCGTGAACTGCCGTTGTAGGAGCGGCTTCAGCCGCGACACGCGTCAGCTCGAATGGCTGTCGCGGCTGAAGCCGCTCCTACAAGACGAGCCGATACAACGCGATTGTCGCGAAAGCGCGTTGTCCCAATGCCACACTGCGCGTCAGCCATCCTGAGCCACGCGCCGGCCGTCGGCGCTGCGCGGAGCACACAGGCGCTGGTACAACGCAGTGAAGCCACGCACGCTGCAGTCTGCGTCTTCCCGCACGGCGCGGCATTGCGCCGCCCAGGCCAGCCGCAGGCGCAGTTCGTCGTCGCTGAGCACCTGGCGCAGCGCATCGGCCAGCCCGGCCCAGTCGCCCACCGGCACCGCCAGCGCCGCCGACGGCGCCCACTCCTGCAGATGCCCGACCGCGGTGCCTACCGTCGGTACCCCGGCCACCGCTGCTTCCAGCAAGACCAGCGGCCCGGCTTCGTGCAGCGACGACAGCACCAGCAGATCCGCCGCATCCACCAGCGGCCGCAGGTCGCGCTGAGTCTTGAAGCCGAGGAAACGCACCCGCTCGCTCAGCCCCAGCGTGGCCACCAAACGCTGCATCGCGCCGTCGAGGGTGTCCACCCCGACCAGGTCGATGTGGAAGTCGACCCCGGCGCGGGCCAGCGCCGCGAGGGCGCGCAGCAGGGTCGTCTGGTCCTTGACCGGATTGAGGCTGGCCACGTGCAGCAGCCGCGCCGGCCCGTCGCCGCGCGCACGCGGCGGGCGTGGCGGCCAGGCGCGCAGGTCCACGCCCAGCGGCACGCGTTCGGCGGCGATGCCCAACGCCCGCAGGCTGTCGAGGATGGGCGCGCTGGCGGCGGTCACCGCGCTCGCCAGGCGCAACACCAGCGCCTCGCGCAGTCGTCCCTGCCATTTGCGCCGGCCGCCGTAATCGATCGCGTGCAGGGCGACCAGTTCGCCGCCGGCGATGTGCACCAGGCTCGGGCGCCGCAGCCAGCGCGCCGCGACCACCGCGATCAGGCTGCAGTGGCCGGAGAACAGCGACTGCACCAGGTCGAACGGCGCGCGGTGGTGTTCGGCGCGGATCGCGGCGATCGCGCGCCAGCGCGTGCGCACCGCGCCGATGTTGTGAATACGCGCCCCCAGAAGATCCCATTGCGCCGGCAACGGCTCCTGGTGCAGCACGAACACATGCAGCTCGTGCGCGCGCGCCAGCCGCTCGATCAGGCTCAGGAAGGCCGGGATCACCCGGTACTCGCCGCTGCGGTCGACGCCGCCCGGCACCACCAGCGCCAGCTTCATGCCGCGCTCCGCGGCGCGGCGTCGAGCAGCTGCGCATAGGCACGCGCCCAACGCCGGCCGACCGCCGCGAACGACAGCTGCGCATCGAAATGCGCCCGCACCAACGCCCGCGATGGCCCATCGCGCGACGCCTGCACCAGCGCGGCCGCCAGGCGGTCTGCGTCGCCGCACGGCCACAGTGCGCCGACCCGGCCGCCATCGCTGAGCGCGCGGAACGCCGGGATGTCGGTCAGCACCGGCACCGCGCCGCAGGCATAGGCCTCCAGCGCGGCGTAGCCGCAGCTCTCGGCCAGGCTGGCGGAGACGAACAGGTCGGCTGCACGCATCAGGGTCTGGATCTGCGCGTGCTCCACCCGGCCCAGCAGGTGCACGCGGCCGATGAGCCGCGGATCGGCCTGGATGCGCTGTTGCACGGCCGACAGCAGCGGCGCATCGCCGAACGCGCAGAACAACTGCAGCCCTGGCAACGTCGCGCTGGCGATGGCCACGCCATCGAGCACGGTGAGCGGATCCTTGCCCTCGCTCAGATGGCCGACCCACAGCACGCAGGGCGCGCCGTGCAGTCCGCTGTCGCGGCGCGCCTGAGTGCGCTCGCCGGGGCTGAAGCGGCAACTGGATTCGGGAATGGCGAACAGCCGCGTGGACCCGGCGAACAGCCCTGCGCCGACGAAGCCACGCGCAAGGTCCAGCGAGGTGAAGGCGATGCCGGAGGCGGCCGCGTACCAGCGCCGCCACTGCGGTCGCCGCCACCAGCGCGGCAGGCGGTTGGCGTGGTCCTGCAGCAGGATCGGCCGCGACGGTCGCCAGCGCGCCAGCATCGCCGCCTCGCGCGCGAACTGCAGGCCGTGCACGTGCACCACGTCGGCGTCGAGCTCGGCCAGCAACGCGGCGATGCGGCGCAGATGGCGCTGGCGTCCGGCCTCGGCACGGCGCAGGAAGTGATAGTCGACGCCGTTGCGCCGCAGTTGCACGTCCACCGCGGCGGCCTGGATCACCGAGACGCGGGTGCCGGCGCTGGCCACCGCCTCGGCGATGTCGGCCAGCGATGGCCACAGCGCGAACGCCTGCTCCGGCGTCACTCCATCCGGCAGCGGCACGAAGTTGAGCTGCACGGCGTGCACGGCGCGGGCGACGTTGGTCGCCATGCTCAGATCCCGGACACCTGCGGCCGGTGCAGGCGCACCAGCCGGTTGGCCAGGTTCAGCTCCCACGGCCGGTCGTAGCGCCGGTAGCGGTAGCGCCAGGCGGCCAGCATGCTGAGCCCGCGTTTGGCCCAGCCCGGCGAGCGCTGGTCCTGCGCGGTGGGATAGCGGCAGCCGAGCACCGTGACGAAATCGCGGATGCGCTGGCGCAGCGCATCGCTGAGCCAGGGCGCATCGGCGTGGCAGGCGTAGTCCACCCACTGCGGCTGCGCCCACTCTTCCGGCGTGCGCGGAAACTGCACCGGCATGCCGTCGCGGTCGAGCAAGGGCATGCCGGCGCGGCGGCCGCGGTCCTTCTCGTGGCGGCTGCTCTCCGGCAGCGGGGTGTACACGTAGACGATGATTTCCGACTGCGGGTTGATCCGCTTCAGCTCGCGGATGAACTCGAAGGTCTGCTCGGTCTCGCGCTCGCTGTCCTGCGGTGGCGCGACCATGAACGACAGCTCCGGGATCACCCCGTTGCGCCGGCACAGTTCGGCCACTTCCAGGGTCTGGTCCGGCCGGGTGCCCTTGCGGATCTCCTTGAGCATCGCCCCGCTCGGCGACTCGGCGCCGATGTAGGCCATGCGCAGGCGGCTCTTGCGCACCAGCTTCCAGGTGCTCTCGGACAGGTTGAGCAGCGCGTCGGCGCGGGCGTAGCACCACCACGGCAGTTCCAGCTTCGCCATCACCTCCAGCAGCGGGATCATGTCGGCTTCGCGGTCGAAGAAGTTGTGGTCGAAGAACTGGATCGAATCGGCGCCCAGGCCGTACTTGAGATATCCCAGCTCGCGCTCCAGGCGCGCCGCGGTGGGCAAGGCGGTGGCGCCGCCGAACATCGCCGCCACCCCGCAGAACGTGCAGCGGAAGCGGCAACCCAGCGCGGCCTGGTGCGAGGCGGTGCGCTGGCCGAGGAAGGTGCGACCGAGATAGCGGCGCGGTTCGCCCAGCTTTTCGTAGGGGAGCGACGGCAGCGCATCGCCACGCTGGAATGCGCGATTGCGGTTGTGCACCACCACCCCGTCCTGCTTCCAGGACAGCCCGTCGACCTGCGCCAGCGTCGGCCCTTCGCCGCGCAACGCGGCCAGCAGTTCCGGTAGGGTGTCCTCGCCCTGCGCGCGGATCGCATAGTCCACGTATGGGGCGGCCAGCGTGGTGTCCGGGTACAGCGTGGGGAAATAGCCGCCCCAGACGATCGGCAGCGCAGGGAAGCGCCCGCGGATGGCCTGCGACAGCGCGATCGACGGCGCCAGTTGCGGCCCGCCCATCACGCTGATGCCGACCGCATCGTAGTGCCGCTCCTGCAGTGCCCGCAGGCTGCGGTCGATGAAGTCGCGGTCGACGTTGCCGTCGATGATGCGGCTGTCGCCATGGCGATCCAGCGCCGCCGCCAGGTTCAGCAACGACAGCGGAAAGCGGGCGCTGGACGGCTTGGTGATGGTGGGATTGACCAGCAGCGTGTTGGGTGTGGAGGACATCGCGGGCGAACGCAGGACAAGGGTCACGGCAGGCGCCGCAGGCGCAGCACCAGGGCCACCGGCACCTGCAATGCAACGGG
Organism: Xanthomonas sp. NCPPB 3174; assembly: GCF_056725205.1. NCBI lineage: Bacteria > Pseudomonadati > Pseudomonadota > Gammaproteobacteria > Lysobacterales > Lysobacteraceae > Xanthomonas > Xanthomonas sp. NCPPB 3174. Next base: position 2,429,456 of record NZ_CM161517.1, read on the forward strand.
ATCGAAATGGGCGCCGGCGGGAATGTCCGCTGGCTCGAGCAGCGGTTCGCTGACCGCGTCGATGGCCAACCCGAGCGCGGCGCAGGCGGCGTGCCAGTGGCTGTACAGGTGCTGGGTGTGGCGCACCGCGTAGCGCTGGCCGCCGGCCTTGAAATCGCGACGCCAGCCCAGCGCCGGGCCAATCGGATGCACGTCGCTGCACAGCACCCAGCCGCCGGGCCGGGTGACGCGACGCAATTCCGCCAGGGCCGGCCCGAGCTGCGGCAGATGCCCCAGCGCCAGCGCGCACAGGCTCAGGTCGACGCTGGCGTCGGCCAGCGGCAAGGCCTCCAGGCTGCCCTCGCGTAGCGTGCAGCGGCCGTCCTCGACATCGGCCAGTTCCTGCGCGGCACGCGCCAGCATCTGCGGCGACAGGTCCACGCCGGTGACGTGCCCGGCGCCACGCTGCAGCGCATGCAGCAGGTAGCGGCCGCTGCCGCAGCCGGCATCGAGCACGCGCTGCCCGCGCAACGACGGCGGCAACAAGGCCAGCATGGCGCGCTGTTCGGCCTGCATCACCGGGTTGTGCGCGTGCGCCGGGTAGCTGTCCGCCCACAGCGCGTAGGCGGCGAGCGGATCGAGGGTCGGGACGGCGCTCATGCGGGGCATTCCTGCGACAGGTGTGTCGTGTGTGAACGCGGTGGCGCACCGTGAAGTTCCAGGCCGGGCTCGAGCGCGAGCAGCGCCGGGTCGGCCAGCTCCGCGGCTAGCAGCTTGGTGACGCCGTCCAGCGTCACCTGCACCGTGTCCACGCCGGACGCGACGAACCATGGGGCGAAATCGGGATCGGCGATGCGCGGCAGCCCATCGCGCACCACCGCGCGCAATGCGCTGCGCGGCAGCCCGATCAGGCTCTGCGCCGGCGCCCCACCACGGTCGGCGACGATCAGCAGATCGGCGTGTGCACCCGGCGCCAGATGCCCGCGATCCGGCAAGCGCAGGATGTCGGCCGCGGCGGTCGTGGCCAGGCGCAGCGCCTGGGTCGCGTCCAGGCCATGGGCAGCGGCCAGGCGCAGGTCGTCGAGCAGGTCGCGGCCGCCGCTGACCCGCGCATCGCTGCCCAGCGCCAGGCGTCCGGCCGCATTCAGGCGCTGCGGGTCCAGGGTGCGTCCGAGTAAAGTCAGGTTGCTGCTCGGGCACCACACCACCGCCGCGCCGCAGGCGAGCACGCGGGCGACGTCGTTCGCACCCAGGCCCACACCATGGATCAGCACCGTGTTGTCGGCCAGATAGCCGCGCCGCTCCAGTTCGGCCAGTTCGCCGGCGGCCACCGCGTCGGTGCCTTCGGCCAGGTGGATCATCCACGGCCAGCCGGCGGCGACTGCCGCGGCGAAGCTCTGCGCCAGCGGCGGCCCATAATCCGGACCGTGCAAGGTATAGCTCCAGCCGAACTCGCGCAGCAGCGCGACCGGGAAGTCGGCTGCGTCCAGCGCCGCATGCCAGGGATCGTGATGGGCCACGCACGTCACCCCGGCCAGCAGGTTCTTCAACCCGCCATGGCGCAGCCGCAGCGACTTGGGCAACGCCAGCGCCGCGGCCACCGCCGGCGTGCGGAAATGCGCGGCGAAGGCGTCGATCCAGGCATAGCTGTTGGCGAACGGCGCAGCCTGCGGCAACGGCGGCACCGCATTGACGTGCAGATGCTCGTGGGCGTTGATCAAGCCGGGCAGCACCAACTGCCCGTGCAGGTCGATGCGCAGCGCGGCCGGCGTGGCCGCCGTGGCGATGCGACCAGCGTGCAGCGCCAGCGGCGCGTGCACGGCGCCGCTGGCGTGCGCGACGCGCGCACCGTCCAGGCAGACGTCGACGGGGGCAGCAGGCGCGGCCATGCTCAGCGCTTGCGCAGCACGATCAGGAAGTGATCGCCCATGTCGCGCAGCAGCGGCCAGCTGCCGATGCGGTCGTCGAGGCGGCCGAGCGCCTCGCCCAGGCGCGGGTGGCGCTGGTAGTGGTCGACCAGGTACGGCGGCGGCAGGCACAGGCTGAGCGCGCGGTACGATTCAAGGTCGAAATGCGGCGCGAACGCGCGGTAGAACTCGCGTGGGAAGTAGTACCAGGTCCAGATCGTGTGCCCGTTCATGCCCACCGCGGTGGCGCCACGCGCGGCGCGGACCGCGGCGCGGCGCAGGCGGCCGCGCAGCAGGTAGTGGCCCAACTCCCACGGGCACAGGCGGCCGATCACCGAGAACACCAGGCGGCCGTCGCGGCGCAGCAGCCGTGCGCAATGGCTGGCGACCTGCGGCAGGTCCGGCGCGCAGTTGAGCGGGCCGAAGTTGGAATACATGCCGTCGAACTCGCCATCGAGCAGGTCCAGCTGCTGAATGCCGACGTGCGCCACGCTGAGGCGGCCGTCCAGACTGGGATCCTGGGCGCGGGCACGGGTACGCTCGACCATCTGCGGCGACCAGTCGGTGGCCAGCACGCGGTAGCCGCGCTGGGCGAAGGCATGTGCGTCCAGGCCGGTGCCGCAGCCCAGGTCGACCAGGCGCGAACCGACCGGCAACTGCGTCGCCACCGTGTCCCACAGTGTGGTGCGCATGCGCTGGATCAGGGCGTTGTTGCCGCGCGGGCCGTCGTAATCGGCGGCCACGCTGTCGAAGGCGCGCTGCGTGTCCAGCAACCGCACCGGATCGAGAGTCGTCGTGTGCGCCGCGGCGCCCGCCTTGCCATTCGCTGTCACCTGCACCTCTCCACTGCCCTGCCCGTGTCGGAATCCGCGCGCATCGAGCACGCGGGACTGCAGGTAGGTGCGGCGGCAGCGGCGTTTGGTTGAATCGGCGAGTTGCCTTCAGGCGATGGCGTGCGCCCGTACCGGCCGCGCCTGGCGCCGACGCAGCGCGTTGCGCGCCACCGCCGCCAGCACGCCGCCACCAAGCCCGGCCAGCAGCGCCGCCGCCAGCACCAGCACCGGGTTGGGGAACGCCGCGCGTGGGGGCACGTAGGTGTCCCAGGGCGCCGAGGTGTCGTAGGTGTAGCGCGCATCGAGCCGGCCGAGCAGGTCCTCGCGCTCGGCCTTGAGGCCGCGCAGCGTGGTGGTCTTCTCCGACAGCAGCATGTTGCCGAGCAATTGCTGCTCGACGCTGCCGCGGCCTTCGCGCTGCTGCTGCAGCAGGCGCTCGCGCTCGGCCTGGGTGGCGGCAATGTCCGCGGCCAACTCCTGCAGTCGCGCACTGGCCTGCTGCAATGGCCCGACCTGGATGCGCCGGTGCAGCGCCTGCAGTTGCGCGATGGTGGCCGTGGCCAATTGCCGCGCCTGCTGCGGCGATTGCGCGCGCAGGGTCAGCTGGATCAGGTTGGCGTACGGGTCCGGATCCAGCTTCAGGCTGTCGCGGTACAGCGCGGCCTGGCGGCTGTCCGAGTCCACGTCGACGCTGTGCAGCACCTGCTCCTGGAATTGCCGGGTCTTGATCCGGTCGATGACCCGCTGGAACGGCTCCAGCTTGGGGTCACGCCCGGCCGGGGTCGGGCCGAACTCGCCGACCTGCACCCAGGCGGTGGCCTGCCACTGGCGGGTTGCACCGTGCAGGAACAGCGCCGCCAGCGCCAATGCCAGCAGCAGCGGCAGCAGGCACCAGCGCCATTCGCGCCGCAGGATCCGCCACAGGTCGATCAGGTAGATTTCGTCTTGGGGCATGGCGGTATCGGTCATGGCAGCGGGGATCTCGGGGCAACGAAAGGCAGGGCCGTGGACGGCGCGGGGTCGCGGCGGTTCGGCAGCAAGGCGCTGCACGCATGCAGCAGCAGGCACAGCGCGACGAAACCGGCATTGGTCCAGGTGAAGGCCTGCGGCGCGAACGGCGACATCACGCAGGCGTAGGCGATGCGCAGGAACACCAGCAGGTTGAACAGCGCCACGCCGCGGCCGAGCAGGCGCACGCTCCACAGCAGCGCCGCGTACAGCGCCAGCATCGCCGCCAACGCGGCGCCGGGGCCGCCGGCCAGCAGGAACGGCAGGAACTCGGTACCGACATTGATGTTCGGCGCATCCAGCGGGATGCCGGTCCCGGCGGTGGCAATGGAACCGCTCAGCGGCACCAGTTGGTTGACCAGGAAACTGGCGTTGGCGTAGCCCTTGCTGAGCAGCGCGCCGAAGTTGTACGGGCCGGCGCCGATGTACAGCAGCAGCCACTTGATGCCCTGCGGCGCGGCCCGGTACAGCGCGCCGAACGGCAGCGCCACCGACTCCAGCGAGCCAGAGCGCAGCGTGCCCAGCAGCGAGAACGCGGCGGCGCCGGCGCACAGCAGCGCCAACACCCGCTTCCAAGGCAGGGGCCGCGTCGGGTCGCGGCGCAGCAACAGCAACAGGCCGACGCTGAACACTGCCGCGAACAGGCGGTTGCGGTCGATCACCAGCACCGGGAACGCGAAGCCGGCCAGCAGCAGCGCGTTGCGCACGCTGCGCTCGCGCACGCACAGCAGGCCGATCGGCGGCAGGATCCAGCACATGTTCGACACATGCCGCACGTGCGCTTGCAGCGGGCTCAGGTCGGCGTAGGCGGAGGGGTTGTGCAGCAACGGGATCGGGAACAGCAGCAGGTCAAGCAGGCAGAACAGCCCCACCGCGGCGGCCAGGCCGAGCGCGACGAAGGCCTCGCGGGTGCCGGCGTACTCGCGCGACCGGAACGCCGTCAGCGGCGGCAGGCGGATGCCGAGCAATGCATCCAGGCCCAGCGTCGCCAGTGCCACGGCGGCCAGCAGGGCGATGCCCGCCAGGTAGCCTGGCGGCAGGTCGAAGGTGAGCAAGGTCAGCGCGCAGCTCAGCAGCAGCGGCAGGCCGAAGTACGCCGACGGCAGGCGCAGCAGCCGGTTCATGCGCGCTCGGCCAGCGCAGGCTGGCTACCCTGGCGCAGCCGCGCCAACAGCGACAGCCACGCATGCGCCAGCAGGTGCCCGCCCAGCGCCAGCGGGCTGCGCCGCAGGAACGCGATCTTCGCGGCGATGTAGTGCGCCTGCGCGTAGAGCAGAGTGCGGCAGGCCGGATCGAACAAGCGCGCGCGGCGCAACGCCACCTGCCGCGACTCGGCCAGGTTGGCCAGGCGGCTGGGCAGATGCCGGGTGCGGCTGGCGTTGTGGTCGTGCACGCGGTAGGCGCACACCGCCACGTCCAGGAAACCCAGGGCGTCGCGCGCGACCAGGCGCAGGAAGAAATCCCAGTCCTCGATGCGCAGGCCTTCGTCCCATGCCGCGCCCGGCTGCAGCGCGCTGCGCCTCACCAGCGCCACCGCCCCGCTCACCGCCCAGTGGCGGATCACCGCGCGGCGGATGCCGGCCTCGCTCAGGTACAGGCGTTTGTCCACGCCGTGCAGGTCGCGCATGCTGCTCTGGTGCACGGTGCGGCCCTGGGTATCGACCACGATGGCGTCGCCGATCACCGCGGCCTTGTGCGGATGCGCGCCCAGGTACGCCACCTGCACGCCCAATCCGCCGGGCAGCAGGTAATCGTCGCTCGCCCCCAGGCGCAGGAACTCGCCGCGGGCCATCGCCACCAGGTGGTTGAGTGTGGCGGCGATGCCGAGGTTCTCGCGTGGCCAGAAGCGCACGTGCAGTTTGTCGCCGTGCTGCGCGATCCACGCGGCGATGCACTCGGTGGTGCCGTCGCGGGAGCCGTCGTCGACGATCACCAGCTCCTTGTTCGGGTACGGATCCTCCAGCACGCTGTCCAGGCAGCGCTGCACGAAGCGCACGTGGTTGTAGGCCGGGATCAGGATCGAGACCAGCGGCAGTGTCGGCGGCATCTGCGGTGCGTCCATCAGCCCAGTCCTCGCAGGTAGCGGCGCACGACCAGTACATTGAACGCCAAGTACAGCGCGTAGTTGCAGGCGAACGCGTAGGCCGCGCCGATCAGCCCCATGCGCGCGGTGAACAGCACCACCAGGCCCAGGTAGCTGGCAGCGAACAGACATTCGGAGAGCACGAACAGCCGGGTCATCGCCTTGGCCAGCATCAGGTAGGACAGCACGAAAGACGCGATCTTGAGCACGTCGCCGAGCAACTGCGGCGCGTACAGCGGCAACGCAGCGGCGAAATCGGCGGAGAACAGCAGCCGGGTGATCCAGTCGCGGCACAGGTACACCGCCGCCGCAGCCACGATCACCGCCGGCAGCACATAGCGGTAGGCGCCGCGCAGTTCCTGCCACAGCGCTTCGCGCGTATGCAGCGCCGCCAACTTGGGCAGGTAGTAGACGTTGATGGCGGTGGTGAAGAACAGCAGGTAGGCATCGGACACGCGGCTCACCGCCTGCCAGTCACCCACCTGCGCCCAGCCGAACTGGCCTGCCAGGTGATCGCGCACGCCGATGTTGACCAGCAGCGGCAGCAGCGCCGAGGCCAGGGTCATCGCCGAGAAGGCCGCCAGCCGCCGCACCATCGCTCGGTCGAAGCGAATGCGCAGCATCTCGCGGCGGAAGTACGGGCTGCGGCGCAGCGCCGGAACGCCCGCGCAGAGCCAGGCCACCTGCCCCAGCACCAGGCCCAGCAGTGCCCCATACAGTCCCAGCCCGTGCGCCAGAACGGCCACCAGCAGCACGCTCAACACTGCGCCGGCGACCTGGATCAAGGCCAGCCGGCGCACGTCCATGAAGCCGTTGACCACGGCCAGGATGTAGTTGGCCAGGGCGATGCCGAGCTGCGCCACCGCCAGCACGCAGATCAGCGGCTGGTACTGCGCGTCGCCGAGCAGGCGCTCGGCGATCAGGCGGCTGCACAACAGCGCGGCCACGCCCATCGCGCACGCCGCGGCGCAGGCGTAGCCCAATGCGCTGCCGAGCAGCCGGGTCAGCGACTGCGCATCGTCGCGGTACTCGGCCACGTACTTGACCACGCCGGCACCGACGCCGCCGCCGGCCACGACCGCCAGCAGCGACATCAGGCTGGTGAACTGGCCAAGCCGGGCGACGCCCGCCGGGCCGGCGTACACCGCCACCAACTTGAGCACCAGCAGCGCAGCGAGCAGTTTGGCCGCGGTGGCCACGCCGCTGTACACGCCGCTGCGCAGCACGTTCATGCCGCCGCGCCGCCGAAACGCCGGCAGGCGTCGATCACCTGCGCCACCGCCGCATCGTCCAGCGTCGGGCCGATCGGCAGGCTGAGCACTTCGGCACCCAACTGCTCGCACAGCGGCAGTTGCAGCATCGCCAGCTCCGGATAGGCCGGCTGCCGATGCGGCGGCGTCGGGTAATGCACCAGGCAGTGCACGCCCTGGGCCTGCAGATGCCGCTGCAGCGCGTCGCGTTGCGCGCAGCGCACCACGAACAGGTGCCAGGCATGCGCGGCCGGGTCGGCCACCTGCGGCACGGCGATCTGCGGATGCGCAATGCCGTCGAGATAGCGCTGGGCGATCGCGCGGCGCGCGGCGATATCGGCATCCAGGTGGCGCAGCTTGACCCGCAACAGCGCCGCCTGCAGCTCGTCCAGGCGCGAGTTCACGCCCTGCACGAGATGCCGGTACTTGATGTCCGAGCCGTAGTTGCGCAGCACGCGTAGCTGCGCCACAAGTTCGTCGTCGTCGGTGGTCACGGCGCCGCCGTCGCCCAACGCGCCCAGGTTCTTGCCGGGGAAGAAGCTGAAGCCGGCGGCATCGCCGAAGCTGCCCGCATGGCGGCCGTCGCGACGCGCGCCATGCGCCTGCGCGGCGTCCTCTAGCAGCAGCAACCCATGGCGCTCGGCGATGGCACGCAGTGCGGCCATGTCGGCCAGTTGCCCGTACAGGTGCACCGCCAGGATCGCTCTGGTGCGCGGCCCGATCGCCCGCTCCACCTGCGCCGGATCCAGATTGAAGCTGGCCGCCTCCGGCTCCAGCGGCACCGGCCTCAGCCGGTTCTCGCTGATCGCCAGGAAGCTGGCGATGAAGGTGTTGCCCGGCACCAGCACCTCGTCGCCTTCGTGCAGCCGGCCCAGCGCACGGTAGCCGCGCAGGATCAGGGTCAGCGCGTCCATGCCGTTGCCCACGCCGATGGCGTGGGCCGTGCCGCAGTAGGCGGCAAACTCGCGCTCGAATGCCTCCAATTCCTCGCCGAGCACATACCAGCCCGAATCGATCACCCGTGCCGCTGCGGCCTTGAGCTCGTCGGCATAGCGCGCGTTGCTGGCGCGCAGATCCAGGAACGGCACGCTGGCCGGCGGCAGGCTCATTGCAACTCCCAACGGTAGAAATCGTGAACCACCGCGCGCGCGCCGAAGCGCTCCTTCTGCTCGACCAGGCCGGCATTGAGCACCTGGCCGTGCTGCTCGGTGGAAATGCCCAGGCTGAGGAAGTCGCGCTGCGCGTAGACCTGCTCGATCAGCTCGGCCAGCAGCAGGCTCAGCGCATCGGCACGACGGCCCTGTTCCGAACAGGCCAGGTACTGGGTGTGGACGACGTGGCCGAAGTCGTACACCAGCGTGCCGGCCAGCAGGTCGGCGCCGTCGCGGACTTCATACGGCACGATCTGCGCCGGGAAGCGCGCGCACAGCAGGCGAAGTTCGTCCAGGCTGTGGGTCGGACGCGCGTCATGGCGTTGCAGGACCTCGCCCAGCAGCGCATGCAGCGGCGCCGGGTCGTCCACGCGCTGCACGCGCAGCCCGCCGCGGCGCGCCTTGGCCACCGAGCGCTTGCGTGCGGCAGCGAAGCGCGGCGGCGCGCGCAGCGGCACCGCCGAGGACAGGTCGCGGCGGTAAAGACGCGCCCCCAGCCGATGCAGCACGTACAGGTCCTCCTCCGCCGGGCTGCGGTGGAACAGATGCGGCACGGCCTTGTACAGCAGCGAGCGCACGCCAGCGGCACGGTAGTACGCCGCGATACTTTCGAACGCCTCCAACGTCGCCGTGGCACGCAGCGCGTGGGTCGACAGCAGCCCGGCATAGCTGAGGCCGGCATGGCTGGTCACCGCGTCGCCGTCGCGATTGGCCGGAAACACCGCCACCGGCGTGCCGGCGTCCTCGACCAGCAAGGAGACATCGACGAAGCGCGCCGCGTGATAGTCCATATAGCCGCGCCGGTGCAACAGATTGCCATTGCGCGAGGCATCCACCACGGAATCCCACAGCGGCGCGTCGGCGACGGTGTAGGCCCTAACCGACAGCATCGGCATCCTCCCAGACGGTGCCGGCGGGCAGCACCGCCTCGGCCACGCCGAAGCCGTCGCGGCCCATGTCGTTGCCGTTGTAGAACAGCAGCAACCGCGCGCCATGGCGGATCAGCGCCGGGTAGCACAGCGTGCGCGCATCCCAGCCCTCGGCCGACAGCGGCAGGCCCAGCGCCGCGTCGCAGCGCTGCCAGTGGCGGCCGTCGTCGCTGACCGCCATGCCTGGCAGATAGGCGCCAGCGCGGTTGCCATGAGTGAAGAGCATCAGGTAGCGGCCATCGCATCGGTACACTCGCGGGCGGCCGATGCGGTACTCGTCGCCCTGCGGCTGCAGGCACACCGTGTCCTGCCGCGGGATCGCGTGCAGGTCGTCGGTCTCCACGCAGCGGATGTGGTAACGCGGATACGGCGTGCCGCCGATCCATTCCCAATCGTCGCCCACCGCATACCACAGCCGCCAGCGGCCATGCGCGTAGCGCGCCGAATGCACCGCGGCGATGGTGCTGCGGCCCGGCGCGCGGTCCAGCAGCGGCGTGTCCTGGCGGCGCTGGAACGACTCGCCGCCGTCGGTGGAGACGGCCAGGCCGGTGAAGGCCAGGAACTTGGCCCGCGCCACCTGCTGGAAGCCGACATAGAACATGGACAGGCCGTCCGGCCCCTGCACCACGTCGCCGAGGATCATGCCGTTGTCGTCGAAACAGCCGGGGCGGCCGAGGTCCAGCACCGGCGCGGCGCTGACACCCAGCACCCGGGTCGGATCGTCGGCGCGCACGTCGACATAGCCGATGCGGCTGACCCCGGCGTCGTCGCGGAAGCCGGCGTAGATGCGCAGGCGCTCGGCATCCAGCCGTAGCGGCGTCGGCGTCAACGCCGAATGCCGCATCCAGCCGCCGACGCCGTCGCGCGCGGTGTCGAAGACAAGACCGCGTTTGTGCCAGGCGAACATGCGCCTCACAGCTCCACGTCGAAGCTGGACTTGCCGGCCACCGCCCGCGCCGGCGCACCGACGTAGATGCGTCCGGGCTCGGTGTCGCGGGTCAGCAGCGCGCCGGCGCCGATCACGTTGTCGGCAGCCACCTTGACCCGGTCGCTGAGCGTGGCATTGACCCCGACGAAGCTGCTGGCGCCGATCTCGCAATAGCCGGAAATCACCGCATGCGAGGCCACGAACACGTGGTCGTGGATCGCGGTGCGGTGGCCGACGTGGTTGCCGCTCCACAGGATGCAGTTGGCGCCGATGCGGGTGAACGGCTGCAGCACGTTGTGCTCGAACACGAAGCAGTGCTCGCCCAGTTCCACGTTGCGCCAGACGAAGGCCTGCGAGCTGACGTAGCTGGCCATGCGGTAGCCGCGGCGCTTGGCATCCAGATAGAAACGCGTGCGCAGCCGATTCAGGCCGCTGGCCGGAATCGCCACGAACACCTCCACCTGCGACGGCGGATAGCGCTGTTCGAGTTCCTCATAGGCCACCACCGGCAGGCCGGCCAGCGTCGGCGTGGACAGGTAATCGCGCTCCACGCTGAAGGCCAGCACGGCGTAGTCGCTGTCGTGGGTGAAGTATTCGCAGGCGATCTGCGCCAGCTCGCCGGCGCCGACGATGACCAGGGGACGTGCCATCGCCTAGGCCTCCTGCCGCCGCACGCCCGCGGCTTCGCGCAGGAACTCGTCGTAGTCGAAGATGTAGTCGGTGGGGTCGTAGGCCTGGTCGGCGAGCACCATCAGCACGCAGTCCTCGCTGAAGTCGTACAGATCGCGCCAGACCATGCTGCCCAGCAGCAGGCCCTGCCGCGGATCGTCCAGCACCACCTGCACCGGCCCGCTGCCATCATCGAGCAGGAACGACACCGACCCATGCAGCGCCACCGCCAACTGGTTGAGATGGCGGTGCGCATGCTGGCCGCGGTGCACGCCGTTGCGGGTGGCGAACAGGTAGTACACGCGGCGGATGTCGAAGGGCACATCGCGCTGCTGCTCCAGCGCCACGAGCTGGCCGCGCGCGTCGCCGTGCGTCCGCAACTGGATTCGTTCGATTGCCATCAGAGTGCCCGACCGGGCTCCGCATCGGAGCGTCCAGGCTGAGTGCCGCCGGTCCACGGAAAGGTTGCGCGCGTCAGACGCGCAGCGCGACGCAACCTTTCGCCACAGCGCCGGCACCCATCGACGCAACAGCTGCAGCGATGCCCCTGGCATGGCGCGGCGCCCTACCTCGTCGCCTCCAAGGACACCGCGTACCGCCATGACCTCGCCCACGCCGGCCGTTCCGACACCACCCGCTTCCACATCCGCAGCATCGGCCGCCTTGCCACGGCCAATGGTGTGGCTGCACTGGCTGACCGTGCTGTGCCTGGTGCTGGCGGCGGGGCTGATCCTGCTGCGCGAAGAGGTCGAAGGCCGCATGTGGCGGCAGTGGCTGCTGGAAGGCCACCGCCACTTCGGCCTGTTCGTGCTCGGCCTGTTCTGCGTGCGCGTCGTGTTGCGCATGCGCCTGGGCAAGCGCGCCGACCCGGAGGCGGGCTCGGCGCTGATGCGCTTGCTGGCCGGGGCCACCCATGTGGTGATGTACGCGCTGCTGCTGACCTTGCCGGTGCTCGGCTGGGCGCTGAGCCAGTCGATGGGCAAGCCGGTGCATCTGTTCGGCGCCACCCTGCCCGAACTGGTCGCCGCCGATCCCGATCTCGCCGACCGCCTCGGCGCCTGGCACGTGGATGCTGCCTGGCTGCTGCTCGGCCTGATCCTGCTGCACATCGGCGCAGCGCTCTGGCATCACTTCGTCCGCCGCGATGGCGTGCTGCGCCGGATGTTGCCGTTCCTGCGCCGGCGCTGAGCCGCCCTTCCCTTCCTCGTTCGCGTCCGTCGCCGCACCCACCCGCCTGCCAAAGGACTTTCCGCATGCACCAGTCCCCGTCGTCCCCTTCCACCTCCTCCCGCAGCGACAGGACGCGCGGCGCCGAGCAGGCGCTGCTGTGGTCGGCGCTGGGCTCGCTGCTGCTGGTGCTGAGCCCGCGCGCGGCCGCGGTCCCGGCGTTCGCGCGGCAGACCGGCTCGTCCTGCGCCGACTGCCACATCGGCGCCTACGGCCCGGCGCTGACCCCGTACGGCATGCGCTTCAAGCTCGGCGGCTATACCGACAGCGACGGCAACGGCACCAAGATCCCGGCCTCCGCCCAGCTCACCGCCACCCGCAGCGTGCCGGCGCGCGGCGAGAGCCGCACCCGCTTCAGCGAGGCCGACCTGTACCTGGCCGGGCGCATCACCGACAACGTCGGCGGCTACGTCAAAGTCGCCAGGACCAACAACGGCAAGAACGACTACACCACGCGCCTGGACAACGTGGACCTGCGCGCGGTGGTCAAGAGTTTCCAGCTCGGCGGCAAGGACACCCTGCTCGGCGTCAGCGTCAACAACAATCCCGGCAGCCAGGACCCGATCGGCATGCTGCCCAATGCCTCCGGCCTGGGTCCGGCCTCGGCCTATGCCAGCTCGACCACCCTGCTCAACCAGTCGTCGCTGTCCAACCGGGTGATCGGCACCAGCGTCTACGGCCTGTACGACCGCAACTGGTACGGCGAAGTCGGCACCTACACCGCCCTGCCGGTGTCGACCCAGGACGATCTGGGCTACGCCATCGGCGGCGATCCCGGCAAGCTCAGCGACACCGGCTACCTGCGCCTGAGCTACATGAAGGACCTCAAGCGGCAGTTCTTCTCCGCCGGCGTGGTCGCGCTGACCACGCGCCGGCAACTGCCGCGCAACACCGGCCCGCGCGACGACTTCACCGATCTCGGCTACGACCTCAACTACCAGTTCCTGGGCACCCGCGAGCACATCCTCAAGCTCGGCTACCTCAACATCTACGAGCGCCGCCGCTACGGCAGCGCGCTGATCGATCCTGCCGACCCGAGCGTGGCCGGCCCGCGCCGGGCCAGCGTGCGCGACCAGTCGTTCAGCCTCAACTACACCTACAAGCAGAGCTACAGCCTGCTGCTGGCGCACTTCATCAACACCGGCTCGGACGATCCGTTCCGCTACCGCCCGTACGGCGCGCCGGACACCACCAGCAACCTGATCAGCGCCTCGTGGGCGCCGTTCGGCAAGGACGACAGCTACTCGTCGATCTCCAACCTGCGCCTGTCCGCGACCTGGTTCCGTTTCAGCAAGTTCAACGGCACGACGGGCAACGTGTTCGGGGCCACCCCGGTCACCCGCCCGCGCGACCTCAACCAGTTCTCGCTGGGCCTGAGCCTGGCCTTCTGATTCCCCCGCACGGAGCTTTCCCCCATGAAACGCATCACTGCCTTCCCCCTGTGTTCGCTGCTGGCCGGCCTGCTGCCGCTGGTGGCCGCGGTGGCGCCGTCCGCACATGCCGCCGGCGGCATGCCCGGCGCCGGCGTGTTCGCCAGCGAATGCGCCGAATGCCACAGCGCCGCGCCAGCCAAGAACAAGAAGGGCCCGACCCTGTTCGGCGTAGTGGGGCGCCGCGCCGGCAGCGTGCCGGACTACGCCTACTCCGACGCGATGAAGCAGAGCCAGTGGACCTGGAGCGACGACAAACTGCGCAGCTACCTGTCGCAGCCGGCGTCCAAGGCATTGCCCGGCGGCAAGATGAAGTACGACGGCCTGGACGACGCCAAGCAGTTGCAGGACCTGATCGCCTACCTGCACAGCCTGCATTGAACTGGCTGGCCGATCCGGTCATATTCGGCGCCCGACGGGCCGGCCATCGCGCCGCGCCCGTGCCCGATTCCTGACCTGCGAGCATCGAGCCACCGTGCGTTTGCCCCCTGCCGTCCGCGGCGCCTTGTCGCCGCTTCCCGTCGCACCCCGGCGCCGCAGGGCGGACCGCGCATGCTGAGCGCACGCGCGTCCGTGCGTCCAGGCGCCAGCGCGGCATTGGCAGCAGGCCTGGCACTCGCCGCCCTGCACGCACCTGCCGCGACGGCCGGCGACATCGGCGGCGCCGCCGGGATCAGCTCGCAACTGGTCGACCGCGGCATCGCCGTGACCCGCAGCACCCCGACCCTGCAAGGCGCGCTGTTCTGGCTGCCCGCGCCGGGCTGGTCGCTGAGCGGGTCGGCCAGCGTGGCGCTGGACGCGCCGGGCACGGTGCTGATGAGCAGCCTCGGCCTGTCGCGCAGCTGGACCCTGTCCGACAGCTGGCAACTGCAGGCCGAAGCGTTGCTGTACCGGTACCCCGGGTCGCGCGCCAACCGCCTGTTCAACCGCGACGAAGTCAGCCTCGGCTGGAGCTACCGCGACCGCCTGAGCCTGTCGCTGGCCGCCTTCCGCATGCCCGACAGCGGCCTGCAGCAGCGCTGGTACGGGGCGCTGGACCTGACCGCGCACCAGCCGCTGACCGGCCCGCTGTCGCTGTCGGCGGGTATCGGCGTCAGCCAGGCGCCGCCGGCCCTGTACGGACTGGAGTACGACGCGCACTATCGCTACGGCCACGCCGGGCTGATCTGGAACGCCGGGCGCTGGAGCGTGGAGGTGGACCGCGTGTTCAGCAACGCCCGTACCGGCTATGCCGACCGCGGCCTGTGGCCCTGGGTGGCCAGCGTCTCCCGCAGCTTCTGAGTCGAGCGCAACCTTTCCGTGCCGCGCCGGCACATACCGGTGCCCGTTGCCACACCTGCCCCCATGAACGACACCGACCTGCTCGGCGATGCCACCGACCGCATGCTGCTCCGGCGCATGGCGGCCAGCGACCGCGAGGCGCTCGCCCGCCTGTACCGCGCCTACCACGGCCGCCTGTGCCGGTTCCTGTCGCGGCTGACCCGGCGCCCGGACATCATCGAGGAAGCGATCAACGATTGCTTCTGGATCGTCTGGCAGAAGGCCGGCGACTTCCGCGGCGACTCGCAGGTCTCGACCTGGATCATGGGCATCGCCTACCGCTGCGGGCTCAAGGCGATCCGCCACCACAGCGACGACGCCATCGACGACGGCGCGATGGCCGAGGACCACGCCGCGGCGGCCGACCCGGACGAGGACCGCGAGCTGCGCGACTGGCTGGGCAAGGGCCTGGACCGCCTGTCGGCCGACCAGCGCCTGGTGGTGGAACTGGTCTACGGCCTCGGCCACAAGCTGGAAGAGGTCGCCGCAATCATGCAGTGCCCGGTGGGCACCATCAAAGCCCGGCTGTTCCATGCCCGGGTCAAGCTTCGCAACGTGTTGCCGGGATTGGCCGGCGATGCGTCCACGCTGACGGAGAGCGCGTGATGAAAACGGGCTTCAACGAGCCGGGCAACGAGTGCGCGCATGCCTGGGAACTGATGCCGTGGGTGCTGCAGGACAGCGCCACGGAACAAGAGAACGCGTGGCTGGTGGCGCACCTGGCCAAGTGCCGGCATTGCAGCGCCGAGTTCGCCCAGCAGAGCCGCCTGCGCATGGCCATGACCCTGCCCAGCGACGTGCCGGTGGACGCCGAGGCCGGCCTGCAGCGCCTGCTGCAGCGCCTGGACGCGCCGGTCGCGCCGGTCGCGCAGCCGCGGCCGCAGCGCAGCCGCGCCAGTTGGACCACGCGGGCGCTGGTTGCCGCCGCCCTGCTGCAGGCAGTGGGCCTGGGCGTGCTGGGCCTGCGCCTGTCCGCCGAACACGCGCGCAGCACCGCCTACCGCACGCTCAGCGATGCCGCGCAGCCGCTGGCGGCCGATGCGATCCGGGTGGTGCCGGACGCGCGCATGACCCTGGCCGACTGGGACGCGCTGCTGCGCAAGCTGCAGCTGCGGGTGATCGGCGGCCCCAACGCCGCCGGCGCCTACACCGTGGTGCCGACCCAGGCCGGGTCGGCGGCGCAGCCGCAGCGCAGCGTGCAGCAGTTGCGCGCCACCGCCGGCATCCGCCTGGCGGAGCCGATCGCCGCGCCATGAAGCTGCGTCTCGCCAGCCTGCTCCTCGCCTGCCTGGGCCTGGGCGCCTGCGCCCACGCCGCGCCGTCGGCGGTCGCCGATGCGGCACCCGCGGCTGCGGCTGCGGCCACGGCGCCGAGCCTGGATCCGTCGCCGGCGCTGGACAGCGAGCGCCAGATCGTCCTCGCCGTGGCCAACCCGATGGCCGCGCCGAGCCGCCACGCCGGCTCCAACCTGCTCGGCTACGCCGCGGCCCGCTACTACGGCGCCGGCACCCAGGCGGTGGCTACTCTGGACGCGCTGAACAAGCGCTACGGCCTGCGCCAGGTCGCCGGCTGGCCGATCAAGGCGCTGGGGCTGTACTGCGTGGTGCTGGAGCCGGCGCCGGGCAGCGACCGCGCCGCGCTGCTGGCGCAACTGGCCAAGGACGACCGCGTGGCGCTGTCGCAGCCGCTGCAGGACTTCGGCACGTACTCGGCGGACAGCCAGGCAACGGCGGCGCCGGCGCAGCCGCTGCGCTACAACGACCCCTACGTGGACATGCAGCGCGGCTTCGCCGCCACCAATGCGGCCACCGCGCAGGCGCTGAGCCAGGGCCAGGGCGTGGACGTGGCGATCGTCGACACCGGCGTGGACACCGCGCATCCGGACCTGCGCGGGCGCCTGCGCAACACCCGCGACCTGGTCGCCGCCGACCCGGGTGCGTTCAACCGCGACCACCACGGCACCGAGGTCGCCGGCATCATCGCGGCCGGCAGCAACAACCACCTGGGCATCGTCGGCATCGCGCCGAAGGCGATGCTCGACGTGTACAAGGCCTGCTGGTATCCGCAGCGCCCCGGCGCCGGCGCCGGCTGCAACTCCTTCACCCTGGCCAAGGCGCTGGCGGCAATCGGCGACACCCGCACCCGCATCATCAATCTCAGCCTCGGCGGCCCGGCCGACCCGCTGCTGCGCAAGCTGCTGGAACAGTTGCTGCGCGAAGGCCGCATCGTGGTCGCGGCGATGCCGCCCAACGGCCGCCTGGACGGATTTCCCGACGGCATCCCCGGGGTGATCGTGGTGCGCAGCAGCGCCGCCACGCCGGCGCCGGCGGGCGTGCTCAGCGCGCCGGGTGAGGACATCCTCACCACCCAACCCAACGGCGGTTACGACTTCACCTCCGGCTCGTCGATGGCCACCGCCCACGTCAGCGGCGTGGTCGCGCTGTTGCTGGCGCTGGCGCCGCAACTGGATGCGCGCCGCGTGCACGACCTGCTGCTGCGCACCAGCCGCACGCGCGACGGGCTGCTGCAGGTGGACGCCGCCGCCGCGGTGCAGGCGTTGCCGCGCAGCGCGCCCCTCGCCCGCTGAGGTCATCGCCATGCGTTCCTGGATCCCGCTCTGGTTGCACCGGCTCGGCGCACCGCCGACGGCCTATCGCGTGGCCGGCGCGGCGCGCCCGTGGAGCCTGGCCGCGGCCATGCTGCTCGGTGCCGTGGCCGCTTACGGCGGGCTGGTGCTGGCGCCGCCGGATTACCAGCAGCACGACGCCTACCGCATCATTTTCGTGCACGTGCCGTGCGCGTGGATGAGCCTGTTCGTCTACGCGACGATGGGCATGGCCGGGCTGGTCGCGCTGGTGTGGCGGATCAAGCTGGCGGAAATCGCCTGCATGGCCTCGGCGCCGATCGGCGCGGCCTTCACCTTCGTCACCCTCTGTACCGGCTCGCTGTGGGGCCGGCCGATGTGGGGCACCTGGTGGACCTGGGACGCGCGGCTGACCTCGGAGCTGGTGCTGCTGTTCCTGTACCTGGGCGTGATCGGCCTGCACCGCGCCATCGACGATCCGCGCCAGGGCGCCCGCGCCGCGGCGCTGCTGGCGCTGGTCGGGCTGATCAACCTGCCGATCGTGCATTACTCGGTGGTGTGGTGGAACACGCTGCACCAGGGCTCGACGGTGCGCGTGCTGGGCCCGTCGACGATGCCGCTGTCGATGCTGTGGCCGCTGCTGACCGGCGTGGTCGCCAGTAAGTGCTATTACATCGCCAGCCTGTGCGGGCGCCTGCGCACCGACCTACTGGCGCTGGAGCGCGGCAAGGCCTGGGTGCGTGCGATCGCCATGCAGTCCGCGCCGGTGCCGGCGTCGCCAGCGGACACCGTGCCGCTGCCTGCGGAGCACGCGGCATGAGCGGGTTCTGGGCGATGGGCGGCTACGCCGTCTATGTGTGGAGCGCCTACGCACTGGCCTTGCTCGTGCTGCTCCTGGACAGCGTGCTGCCGCGCCGCCGCCAGCGCCGCCTGCTCGCCGACATCCGTGCGCAAGTGGCGCGCGAACAGGCCCGGCGCGCCCGTGGCAACGCTACCGCTGTTGGAGTTCGCGATGCATCCCACCCGTAAGCGCCGCCTGTTGCTGGTGCTGCTGTTGCTCGGCGCCGCGGCGCTGGCCACCGGCCTGTTCGTGCTGGCCCTGCAGCACAACATCAGCTACCTGTTCACCCCCAGCCAGGTGCAGGCCGGCGCGGCCCGGGACTACCGCGTGTTCCGGCTCGGCGGCATGGTCAAGGCCGGCTCGATCACACGCAGCGCCGATGCGTTGCAGGTGCAGTTCACCGTGATCGACAAGGCCGGTGCCACCGTCGTCGCCTACACCGGCATCCTGCCCGACCTGTTCCGCGACAACCAGGCGGTGATCGCCACCGGCTCGATGCAGGGCGCGCGCTTCGTGGCCACCGAAGTGCTGGCCAAGCACGACGAGACCTACATGCCGCAGGAACTGAAGGACGCGATGGCGCAGGCGCATGCCGATCGCGCCAAGGCCGCTCGCACCGCCACGGCGGCTGCAGCCACGGCGCGGCCATGAGTCCGATCGCGTCCCGCCGCTTCGGGAGCGCCGCGCGATGAGCGCCGAACTCGGCCAGTGCGCGCTGATCCTGGCCTTGCTGCTGGCGCTGGTGCAGGGCGTGCTGCCGCTGCTCGGCGCCTGGCGCGGCCAGCGCGCCTGGATGGCGGTGGCGCGGCCGGCCGCCTACGCCCAGGCTGGCTTCGCCTGGCTGGCCTTCGGCCTGCTCGCCTACGTGTTGCTGCAGCTGGATTTCTCGGTGTGCTACGTCGCCGCCAACGCCAACCTGGCGCAACCCTGGTACTACCGGCTGGCCGCGGTGTGGGGTGCGCATGAAGGCTCGCTGCTGCTGTGGATCGCCATCCTCAACCTGTGGACGGTGGCGCTGGCACGCAGCAGCCGGCACCTGCCGGACACGTTCGCCGCGCGCGTGCTCGGCGTGCTTGGGCTGATCTCCAGCGGCTTCCTCGCCTTCGTCCTGTTCACCTCCAATCCGTTCGCGCGGTTGTCGCCGATGCCGCGCGACGGCAGCGAACTCAACCCGGTGCTGCAGGACCCGGGCATGGTGCTGCATCCGCCGGTGCTGTACACCGGCTACGTCGGTTTCTCAGTGGCCTTCGCCTTCGCCATCGCCGCCCTGCTCGGCGGCGAACAGCAGCAGGCTTGGGTACGCTGGGCGCGGCCGTGGACCAACGTCGCCTGGGGCTTCCTCAGCGCCGGCATCGTCGCCGGCAGCTGGTGGGCCTACGCCGAACTGGGCTGGGGCGGCTGGTGGTTCTGGGACCCGGTGGAGAACGCCAGCTTCATGCCGTGGCTGGTCGGCGCGGCGTTGATCCACTCCCAGGCGGTCACCGAGAAACGCGGCGCGCTCGGCGCCTGGACCTTGCTGCTGTCGATCCTGGCGTTCTCGCTGTCGTTGCTGGGCACTTTCCTGGTGCGCTCGGGCGTGCTGACCTCGGTGCACGCCTTTGCCGCCGACCCGCGTCGCGGCCTGTACATTCTCGGCTTCCTGGTGCTGGTGGTCGGCGGCTCGTTGCTGCTGTACGCCCTGCGCGCGCCGCGCCTGGCCGCGGGCAAGCCATTCGCCGCGTTGTCGCGGGAGACCGCGATCCTGGTCGGCAACCTGATGCTCAGCGTGGCCGCGGCGATGGTGCTGCTGGGCACGCTGTTCCCGCTGCTCGGCGATGCGCTGCGGTTGGGCAAGATTTCGGTCGGGCCGCCCTACTTCGGCCTGCTGTTCCCGTTGCTGATGTTGCCGGTGGTCTTGCTGTTGCCGTTCGGCCCCTACCTGCGCTGGGGACGCACCGAACCCGGCGCACTGCGCGCGGTCGCCGCCCGCGCCGGGCTGGCCGCGCTCGGCTGCGCGCTGCTGGCATGGCTGTTGAGCGCGGGCACGCTGCGTGCGGTGGCCGGCGTCGCCGCCGCGGCCTGGGTCGGCGTCGGCACCGCCCTGTATGCGCTGACCCGCTGGCGCAGCGCGCCGCGTGGCCGCCGCTTCCCCGCCGAACTGGCCGGCATGCTGCTCGCGCATGCCGGGGTCGCGGTGTTCGTGGCCGGCGTGCTGCTGTCGGAAAGCCTGTCGGTGGAACGCGACGTGCGCCTGGATCCCGGCCAGAGCGCGCAGGTCGGCGCGCACAGCTTTCGCTTCGATGGCGTGCAGTTGATCGATGGCCCCAACTGGAAGGCCGAACAAGGCACGGTGAGCGTGCTGCGCGACGGCGCCGTCGTGGCGGTGCTGCACCCGCAGAAGCGCCTGTACAGCAGCGAGCGGATCCAGACAGAGGCGGCGATCGACGCCGGCGTGACGCGCGACCTGTATGTCGCGCTCGGCGAGCCGGTCGACGACCAGCACATCGAATACGGCTGGACCCTGCGCCTGTACGACAAGCCCTTCATCCGCTGGATCTGGGCTGGCGGCCTGCTGATGATGCTCGGCGGCTTCGTCAGCGCCGGTGCGCGCCGCTTGCGAGCGCAGCCGGCTGCGACAAGCGCTACCGCGCCAGCCGCGCTCGCCGGAGCCGCGCCATGAGCCGGCTGCTGCCGCTGGCCGCGTTCGTGCTGCTGGCCGCGCTGTTCGGGTTCGGCCTGTGGTGGAGCCGCAGCCACGACCCGCGCGAGGTGCCCTCGCCACTGCTGGGCAAGCCGGTGCCGGCGTTCGCGCTTCCGCGCATGGATCGCCCGGACCTGCGCAGCGGCAGCCAGGCGCTGCGCGGCCGCCCGTATCTGCTCAACGTGTTCGGCAGCTGGTGCATGGCCTGCAGCGAGGAGCATCCGCTGCTGATGGCGCAGGCGCGGCAGTTGGGCGTGACCCTGGTCGGCTACGCCTACCGCGACGATCCGCACGACACCGCCGCCTGGCTGGCGCAGCGCGGCAATCCGTATGCGCTGGTGCTGGTGGACGCCGACGGCCAGCGCGCCATCGACCTGGGCGTGTATGGCGCCCCGGAAACCTTCCTGATCGATGCCGAGGGCGTGGTCCGCTACAAGCACGTCGGCGTGCTGACGCCGCAAGTACTGGCCGACGAAGTGCGCCCGGCAATTGCGGCGCTCGGCGGAGCGCGGCGATGAACGTCCTCGTCGCACGGACGCGCAGGCGCACGCCGTGGTGGCGGCTGCTGGTGCTGCTGTGGCTGTTAGGCGGTGCACTGCCGGCTTTCGCCCAGGCGGTCGATCCGTTGCCCTTCAAGGACCGCGCGCAGGAGCAGCGTTTCCAGCAACTGACCGCGCAATTGCGCTGCCTGGTCTGCCAGAACGAGAACCTGGCCGATTCCGACGCCACCCTGGCGCGCGACCTGCGCCACCAGGTGTTCGCACAACTGCAGGCCGGGCGCAGCGATGCGCAGATCAAGCAGTACATGGTCGATCGCTACTCCGCCTTCGTGCTGTACGACCCGCCGCTGGCGCCGGGCACCTGGCTGCTGTGGTTCGGGCCGGCGCTGTTGCTGCTGGGCGGCGCCGGCGTGATCGTGGCGACGCTGCGCCAGCGCCGTCGCGCCATCGGCGCCGCGACGGCGGAAGCGGACGAGGACGAGGAGGACGCCTGGTGATGCCCGGCTTTGTCCTGGCCGCCGCCGCAATGCTGAGCATCGCCCTGTTCGCGGTGCTGCGCCCGTTGCTCATGCACCACACCGGCGCACGCGCGGAGCGTGGTGTGGCGCTGCTGCTGGCGCTGCTCCTGCCCTTGCTCGGCGCCGGCCTCTACTGGCACATCGGCACACCGACGGCCCTGGCCGGTGTGCCGCTGCAGCCGCTGCCGCCGTCCGCCGCGGATCCGAACGTCCGAGCGCTGCAGGACGTGTTGCAGCAGGCCTGGGACGCACAACAGGCCAAGCGACCGCAGGACGCGCAGCGCGCCTACGCGCAGGCCCTGCGCCTGGACCCGGACAACGTCGAGGCATTGCTCGGTTGGGCGGAGACCGACATGGCACAACACGCGGATCTGGCCGTCGGCCGCGCCGCCGGCGCCATGCTCGACCGGGTCCTGGCGCAGCAACCGGACAACCAGCGGGCGCTGTGGATGCGCGGCATCGCCGCCTTCCAGCAGCAGCGCTACGCCGACGCGGCCGGTGACTGGCGCCACCTGTCGACCCTGCTGCCCGCCGCGTCGCCGCTGCGCGAGGCGGTGACGCAGAAGATCGACGCCGCCGAGACCAGGCTGACCGCGCCAACCGCAACGACGACCAAGCCGCGCTGAAGCCACCGCGGCGCAAAGCCCGTGCACGCCATGTCGCTCGGAGCGTGTTCGCCACGGATGTCCCCGTGCAGTCGAAGAAAAACCACGCGGCTGCGTGCAGCCACGTGGTTCGCTCGATGGGTGCCGTCCGTCGTGGAGCGGCACCAGTGCCGATCGGCGAGACCGACAGGTGCGCCGCCCGACCGCGGCGCACGCTCGGATGCGCCGCCCCGGATTACGGGCAGGTCACGATGACCGTGTTGCTCCACAAGGTACCGGTCACGTCGCTGCTGGAACTGCGCCCGTCGTTGGCGGAAATCGCCACCGGACCTGGGTAGACGCAGATCGCGCCGGTGTTGAAATCGAAGCTGCCGGCGGCGTTGGCGCTGCCCTGACCGAAGACGTTCTTGAGGTTGTTGTCGACATAGCGGAAGTACACCGCATGGTTCGGCAGGAAGCAGCTGCCGTGCACGATGAAGCCCTTGTTCGCCGCCACGGCCGAGATGGTCGGCGTGCACGCTGGCGGCGCCGTCGAGCAGGACAGCGTGCCGTCGTTGTTCACGGCCGAGAGGCATTGCGTCTGCAGGAACAGCGCATTGGTCCGGTAGCCGCCGCTCTTCTTGCGGCACATCGCGTACAGCACGCCCTTGTCGCGGAATACGTCGTCGCAGGTCTTGTTGGCCGACGCAGGCAGGCTCGAGGTGTAGATGCCGCGATTGCACTTCAGCCGGCCATGGTCGTTGCTCAGATCGCCCGAACACAGATCGGTGCGCTGGATGATGGTGTATCGCCAGCCGTTGCCGCCGCCGAACAGGCTGATGGTTCCGGTCTTGCAGTCGGCGCCGAGCTGGGTGCCGCTCATGCTCGCGTTCTTGCACGATTTCTGCCACGAACCGCCCGGCACAGGCGCGGCGTGGCCGTGGAACGACAACAACAGCAGCGAAAGGCACAGCAGCGCGGACGCGGTGCAGCGCGACAGCCAGAACAGGCGGCCAAGTGCGTGAATCAACGAGCTTTCCATGATGCGACTTCCTTGTGGTCCGGATGCGATAGAGTGAGTGCGCAAACGAGACGCCGTGGAGCGCTTGCTTGCGCGTCGGCATCGAGTCCGCAGGGTGGTTGGGCATGACCAGCGAAGCTCGATTTGTGAATCTCATCACAAAATTTATGGTTTGGCGCTCGCCAAACGCCGCGTTCGTTTGTCGGAAATTCCCTACCCGTCCGCGACGGGAGTCCGCATAAACAGACCTGCCCGCCCGACGCGCCGTCCGTGCACCGGTGGCGAATCCCGTCCGGCGGCTGTCGTCTTGAGACGTCGCGCCTTCCGACGCATTCGTCGGGGGCAACGACATGAGACCCGCGCCGACCCGAATCGGGCAGGACGAGCGATGCGTCCGATGCCCATAAAATGCGGGTTACATTTGCACCGCAAAGATAGGAATGCGTATCATTAACTAATCCGGCATCTTTCGCCGCCATCCGCTCCGCCTAGCCCTGTCGCCAAGCCGGTGCCTCTCCCGACGGGCCCCATGCATCCATTTCCGCCAGCGCCGCCGCGCCTCTCCACTCCGCCCAACGCCGCCTCGCGCGGGCTGCCGCCCTGGCTGGGCGTGCTGGCACGCACCCTGGCCGCCATCGTCGGCGGCTATGCGCTTGCGGCAGCCACCGCAGTGCTGCTGCCGCTGCTGTGGCCGTCGCTGCGTGCGCAGGCGGTGCTGAGCGGCATGATGTTGGGCATCCTGGTCTGCGCCTGCACCGCGCTGTGGGCGTTCGCCGCGCGCAGCGCCGGGCGCGCCTGGCTGGGCATCGCGGCATTGCTGGCACCGATGGCGCTGGCCATCGCCTGGCTGCAGCAGCAGCACACGCCGTGAAGCAGGGATTCCGCCAATCGATGGCCTGGCTGCACACCTGGAGCGGCCTGCTGGTGTCCTGGGTGTTGCTGCTGATCTTCATGGCCGGCACCGCCAGCTATTTCCGCAACGAGATCAGCCAGTGGATGCGTCCGGAACTGCCGCGCACGCAGCCGAGCACCGACGTGGTCGCCGCCCGTGCGGTGGCGCTGCTGCAGCGCGAGGCGCCGCAGTCGCCGCAATGGTTCGTGTCGCTGGCCAATCCGCGCGCGCCGTTCACAGATCTGTTCTGGCGTAACCCGCCGCCGGCCGACGGCACCCGCCCGGGCCGCAAGGACCTGTTCGGCAACGCCCTGCTCGACCCGGTCAGCGGCGAGGCCAGCCAGACCCGCGAGACCCGCGGCGGCGACTTCTTCTACCGCCTGCACTTCGACCTGCACTACATGCCGGCACTGTGGGCACGCTACATCGTCGGCTTCTGCGCGATGTTCATGCTGGTGGCGATCATCAGCGGCGTGATCACCCACAAGAAGATCTTCAAGGACTTCTTCACCTTCCGCCCGGCCAAGGGCCAGCGCTCGTGGCTGGACTTCCACAACGCCAGCGCGGTGCTGGCCCTGCCCTACCACGCGATGATCACCTACACCGGGTTGGTCACGCTGATGCTCATGTACCTGCCGTGGGGCATCAAGACCGCCTACCCCGACGCCGAGCAGGCGTTCTATGCCGAAGCGTTCCAGGAGCCGCAGAACCTGCGCGAGGCCAGCGGCATGCCCGGCCACATGCTGCCGATCGCGCAACTGCTGGACGTGGCGCGCCGCGAATGGGGCGCGCAGGCGCCGATCGCCGGCTTCACCGTCTACAACGCCGGCGACGCCGCCGCGGCGATCCAGATCCGCCAGGGTGACGGCCAGCGCCTGGGCTACAGCACACCGTCGCTGCTGCTGGATGCCGGGAGCGGGCAGATCCTCGGCCGCAGCGGCGCCCTCGGTGCCGCTGCCGAAACTCGCAGCACTCTGTATGGCCTGCACCTGGCGCACTTCGCCGGCCCCTGGCTGCGCTGGCTGTTCTTCGGCTGCGGCCTGCTCGGCTGCCTGATGGTAGCCAGCGGCGCGATCCTGTGGGCGGTCAAGGAGCGGCCCAAGCACGCCAAGGCCGGACGCATCGGCCTGGGCCTGCGCCTGGTCGATGCGCTCAACATCGGCACCGTGGCCGGGCTGCCGATCGCCTTCGCCGCCTATTTCTGGGGCAACCGGCTGCTGCCGCTGCATCTGGAATCGCGCCCGGAAAACGAAGCGGCGGTGTTCTTCCTGGCCTGGGCCGCGGCGCTGATCGCGGCGCAGGTGTGGCCGAAGCGTGCGATGTGGGCCTGGCAGCTGTATGCCGGCGCGGCGCTGTTCGGCTTGCTGCCGCTGCTCAACGCCCTCACCACCGAGGCGCACCTGGGGGTGAGCCTGCTGGCCGGCGACTGGGCATTGGCCGGGTTCGACCTGGTCTGCCTGTTCCTCGGCGTGGCCCTGGCGCTGGCCGCGCGCCGCATGCAGCGCTGGCAACCACCGCTGTCGGCGGCCGAACGCCGCGCCCGCGAGCGCGGCGGATCGGCCAAGCCGGCGCTGGCCACGGAGGGCGCATGACCGCGCTCGGCCTGTGCCTGGCCTTCTCCGGCTTCGTCGCGCTGTGCCTGGGCATGGAGAAGCACCAGCTCGAGCTTTACGGCGCACAGCGCGCATCCGCGCCGCGCCTGCGGCAACTGCAGGCCGCCGGCTGGCTGCTGCTGGGCGTGGCATTCGCCTGCTGCGTGGCCGCGCGCGGCTGGGGCATCGGCCCGGTGCTGTGGGTGGGCTCGCTCAGCGCCAGCGCGGCGCTGCTGACCCTGGGCCTGCTGCCGTACCGGCCACGGCTGATCGTGCCGCTGGCGCTTCTGGCACCGCCGCTGGGCGTGGGCGCCGCCCTGCTGGGCTAGGCACCCGCCTTACTCAGCGATCGGCGGTCAGCGTCGGCGGCCGCAGTTCCGCGGCGGTGCGCGCGCCGGCGAACACCAGCACCAGCCCCGCTATCACGGTGATCGCCAGGTACAGCGGCACCATGCCGAGGCGGCCGTTGCGCACGAACACCATGCTTTCCATCATCAGCGAGGAGAACGTGGTCAACCCGCCGACCAGGCCGACGATCAGCAGCGCCCGCCAGTACGGCGCGCTGGCGCCGCGGCCTTCGATCCACACCAGCAGGAAGCCGCCGACGAAGGCGCCGGCCAGGTTCACCGCCAGCGTGCCCCACGGGAAGCCGGCACCGTAGCGCTGCAGCAGCGCACTGCCGACCGCGAAGCGCAAACCGGAGCCGACCGCGCCGCCGGCCATCGCCAGCAGCAGTTGCTGCCACCACAGGGTCAGGTTCATGCGCGCCTCCGCGAGACGAACGCCGGAGCGGCAGCAGAAAAACGAGAAGGAACGGGCATCGGATTCTCCACAAGGACGATGCCGGGGCGCGGACCTGCCACCCCGGCGGGGGTTGGGCAGGCATCATCAGCGCGCAGTGCTGCGGGCGGTTCGAGGAGGAATGCCATCTCCTGTGCGCCGATTATGAAGCCGATCGCCCGGCCTTGTCAGCCCGCGCCTGTTCGCGCGCGGCGCGCAGGCGGTCGAGCTTGTCCTTGAGCTTGATCTCCAGGCCGCGTTCCACCGGCCGGTAGTAGACCCGCTCGCCCATCGCATCGGGAAAGCCGGTCTGGTCCAGGGCGATGCCGCCCTCGGCGTCGTGGTCGTACTGGTAGTCGGCGCCGTAGCCCAGGGTCTTCATCAGCTTGGTCGGCGCGTTGCGCAGGTGCAGCGGCACCTCCTGGGTGCCGGTCTCGCGCACTTCGGCCTTGGCCTGGTTGAACGCGGCATAGCCGGCGTTGGACTTGGCGGTGCTGGCCAGGTACAGCACCAGTTGCGCGAAGGCCAGTTCGCCTTCGGGACTGCCCAGGCGCTCGTAGATGTCCCAGGCCTCCAGCGCCATCGACTGCGCGCGCGGATCGGCCAGGCCGATGTCCTCGATCGCCATGCGGGTCAGCCGCCGCGCCAGGTAGGCCGGGTCGCAGCCGCCATCGAGCATGCGCGTGAGCCAGTACAGCGCCGCGTCGGGATTGGAACTGCGTACCGACTTGTGCAGCGCCGAAATCTGGTCGTAGAACTGCTCGCCGCCCTTGTCGAAGCGGCGGGTGCGGTCGGCCAGCACCTGCTGCAGGGTCTGCGCGGTGATCTCGCCGCCCTCGTCCTGGGCCAGTTCGGCGGCGATTTCCAGCAGGGTCAGCGCGCGCCGCACGTCGCCATCGGCGGCGCCGGCGATCTCCAGCAGCGCCGCATCGGACACCCGCAACGGCTCGGCGCCGAGCCCGCGTTCGGGATCGTGCAGCGCCCGCTGCAGCGCCTCGGCGATGTCCTGCGGCGACACCGCCTCCAGCACGTGCACGCGGCAGCGCGACAGCAGCGCCGAATTCAGCTCGAACGAGGGATTCTCGGTGGTCGCGCCGACGAACAGAATGGTGCCGCGTTCGATATGTGGCAGGAACGCGTCCTGCTGCGCCTTGTTGAAGCGGTGCACCTCATCGACGAACAGCACGGTGCGGCGGCCATCGGCGAAACGCTGCGCGGCCTCGGCCAGCACCCCCCGCACCTCCGGCAGGCCGGACAGCACCGCCGAGATCGCCTTGAACTCGGCCTCGGCGTACTGCGCCAGCAGCAGCGCCAGGGTGGTCTTGCCGCAGCCCGGCGGCCCCCACAGGATCATCGAGTGCACCCGGCCGGACGCGACCGCACGGCGCAGCGCACTGGTCGGCGCCAGCAGGCGCTTCTGCCCGACCATCTCGTCGAGCGTGCGCGGGCGCATGCGCTCGGCCAGCGGGCGCATGGCCTCGCGGTCGACGCTCAACAGGTCGGGGGTATCGGAAGCGAAGGGTCTGCGTTTGGCCATCTGCCCATTCTATCGCCGCGGCCCGTGGACGCCGTGCCGCAGGCCTGCGCGGCGCCGACGCCAGCGCTAGAATCGCGGCGCCTCCCTGCCCGGCCGACCCCACCATGAGCCACCACGACACCCTGGACGCGTTCACCCATCAGCACGACTTCCTCGGCACCCGCCACGAGCGCAATGCGCGCCGCACCTGGTCGGTGGTGGCGCTGACCGCCGCGATGATGTTCGTGGAGATCGTCGCAGGCTGGTGGACCGGCTCGATGGCGCTGCTGGCCGATGGCCTGCACATGGCCACCCATGCCGGCGCGCTGTCGCTGGCCGGCTTCGCCTACTGGTTCGCGCGCCGGCACCGGCACAACCCGCGCTTCACCTTCGGCACCGGCAAGGTCGGCGACCTGGCGGGCTTTTCCAGCGCGCTGATCCTGGCGCTGATCGCCCTGGGCATCGGTGTGGAGTCGGCACTGCGCCTGGCGCAGCCCGTCCATATCGCCTACGACGAGGCCCTGTGGATCGCGGCGCTGGGCCTGCTGGTGAACCTGCTCAGCGCCTGGATGCTGGGCGCCGACCACCACCACGATCATGGGCACGGGCACGGCCATCATCACGACCACGATCACGGCCATACCCACGCCGCGCACCGGCATGACGAGCATGCGCATCACGATGGGCATGACCACGATCACGACCATCACCACCCGCACGATCACCACGGGCATGCGCACGCCCATGCCGCGCCGGCGCACGGCCACGACCGCCACGCGCACGCCGACCACAACCTGCGCTCGGCCTACATGCATGTGCTGGCCGACGCGCTGACCTCGGTGATGGCGATCGTCGCCCTGTTGCTGGCCAAGTACCTGGGCTGGACCTGGACCGATGCGTTGATGGGCATCGTCGGCGCCATCGTCATCGCACGCTGGTCGCTGGCGCTGCTGCGCGACACCGGTGCGGTGCTGCTCGACGCCTCGGCGCCGGCGGCGCTGCAGGCGCAGATCCGCGACCGCCTGGAGCAGGACGACGAGCGCATCGCCGATCTGCACGTGTGGCGGGTCGGCCCCGGCCAGCACGCGGCGATCGTGTCGCTGGTGACGCACAAGCCGCGGCCGGCGGCGTTCTACCACGCGCGACTGCAGGGCGTGGCCACGCTGGGCCACGTCAGCATCGAAGTGCAGACCTGCCCGGACTGACCGGGCAAACCGCCGCGCACCGACAACGTGCGCGGCGGCAGCCGGCTCAGGGATCGCCGACCACGTCCACGTCCTTGTCCGGGACGTAGCGGAAGGTGCCGGTGGCGAAGGCCGGATTGCGCTTCCAGTCGCTGAAGCTGATCTCGGTGCGCTGGCCGACCGGGTCGACCACTTCCATGCGCGCCAGGCCATTGCGGTCGAAGCCGAGCTTGGCCATCTGGAAGCTGGCCTCGGTGTCCACCTTCGGGGTCATGGTCAGCCACTGCAGCCCGTCGCGGGCCACGGCCTCCTCGCTGACGTCGTACTGGCGGTCGAGCTTGCCCGGGTCGATCAGCGCGGTCAGCGGGCTGTTCTGCTCCTCGCTGCCCTGCGCGCGCACCGTGGCCTGCTTCAGGTCCGGGTCGTAGACCCACACCTTGCTGCCGTCGGCGACGATGAGCTGGGTATAGGGCTTGCGGTACTCCCAGCGGAACAGGCGCGGCGCCGACAGCGCGACGCGGCCGCTGGAGCTTTCCTTCAGCGTGCCCTTGCCGTCGTAGACCTTCTGCGCGAACTGGCCGTCCAGGCCCTTCAGCCCGCGGGTGAAGGCGGTGAGGTCCTCGCGGGCGCCGGCGAAGGCGGAGCCGGCCAGTAGCGCGGTGGCGAGGACGGTGTAGCGGAGTGTGCGAAGCATGCGGATGGATTTCCGGATGGAGTATGGGAAGTGTGACGCGGCGCGCCTGAATAGGCGATCAGAAGGTGGCCGGCCGTGCCGCGGCTACGGCCCGGTCTGCATCCGACGCAGGTCGCCGTACAGGATCTGCCCGCGGAAGCCGCGCCGCACCTGCTGGTACAGCTCGCGGAAGGCGGCGTAGTCCTGCGGCTGGCACAGCGCCGCCGGGCCGTGGACCGCGCGCCGGTGCAGCGTGTGCGTGGCGGTCACGGTCTGTCCGTCGCGCACCCAGGTGGCGGCGTACTCGCCGGCGGCGTTGTGGAAATGGGTGTCGGCCGGGATCGCGATGATCGGCACGCTGTCCGGGAAGGTCAGCCGGTAGGTCTCGCTGCGTGCGTTGTCGTTGCAGTAGAACGGGGTCAGATTGCGCTCGGCCGAGGCGGTGCTGTAGACCCCGCGCACCGAATCGGCGCCGGGCATCAGCGGCAGGCTCATGCCGCCGACCACGCCGAAGTCCACGTAGTCGTGCGCGCGGAAGCGGTAGGCGTAGCCGAACGGCCGGCTCAAATCCTGCAGCGCCCCCTGCAGCAGCAACTCGCCGCTGCCGTCGAAGCCGGAGGCGGCGACGATCGACTCCTCGATGCGGGTGCGGTTCTGCGCGTTGAGCTGCACGAACATGGTGCGCAGGCCGATCTCGCCGACGTCGCCGCTGTCCAGGCGGGTGATGCCGCTGACGCTGCCATCGGCGGCGAAACGGTAGTCGGTCTCGGCCAGGTAGCGGTTGACCTTGGCGTCGTCCGGCGGCGTGCGCGCCACGGTGCCGTCGGCGGTGTGCAGCACCGGCACGCCAAGGTCGCCGGCCGGCAACTGGCCGAAGCGCGAATAGGGGCTGGTCGAGTCCACGTACAGCTTGAATTCGGGCAGATAGGTGATGGCGTGGTTGAAGCGGCCCAGCACCGGCACCTCGGGCAGGGTCGGCCCGCCCTGCGCGCCGAGCAGCACCGGCGTGCTGGCGATGCCCTTGGCCGCCAGTAGCGCTTCCAGCACCACGGTGTGGTCCTTGCAGTCGCCGTAGTGGTTGTCGAGGACGCTGTCGGCGCTGTTCGGCTGCAGCCCGCCATTGCCCAGGTACACCGCCACGTAGCGGATGTTGCGCGCCACCCACTCGTACAGCGCGGCGGCCTGCGCGCGGCGGTCGCCGATGCCGGCGGTGATCTGCTCGGCGCGGGCGCGCACCTTGGGCGTGACCTGCGCGGCGGCGGCGCTGCTGTGCTGGTAGGCCTGGGCCATCTGCGACCAGCGGCGGAAGCTGCTGGCCATGATGGTCGGGCTGAATTCCCAGGTCGCCGCCGACCAGTTCTGGCTCTTCATCGGTTCGCGGCGGCTGTAGCGCCATTCCCAGCGCGCCTGCTCGCCGTCGATCGTCGGCGTGTTGCTGCCCTGCACGCCGCGCGTGTACAGGTGCATCTGCAGGCGCCGCGGCGCCACCAGGGTCACGGTCGCGTCGTCGTACTGGGAGAACACGCTGAAGGTCTCCCACAGGCTGAAGTAGCCGGGGAAGTACGGCACGTTCTGGGTGCGGCGCACCCGGTACACCAGGCGCGCGCCGGGCATCAGGTTGGGGAACACCACCACCTTGACCTTGCGGTCGGCGTACATCGCCGCCGTCGCGCTGGAATAGCTCTCCTGGGTGTAGATCTTGTCGGCGGGCACGTCGTGGCGCAGCCCGTCCGGGGTCAGCGTGTAGGCGGCCAGCACCTCCAGCGTCTCCAGCTTCTCGCTGTAGCCCAGCCGCACCTGGCTGAACTGGTCGACGCCGGCCTTGGTCTTGAGCAGCAGCTCGTATTCGTCGGTCTCCACGCTGGTGGCGTCCTCGCGCACCTCGTAGTCGGCGCGATAGCGCACGTAGCTGTAGTTGTTGCTGACCACCGGTGCGGCCGCGGTGGCCGTGGCCTGGTCGTTGTCGCGGTGCGTGGCCGGTGCCGGCTGCGCTGCGGCGACGCCGGCCAGCGCCAGCAGCGCCGAGCCGAGCAGCCAGCGCGCGGCGCGCAGCGGCATAGGTCCTCGCAGGCGCCGGCGATGGCCGGCGAATGGCGCGGTGCGCCTCACTTCGGCGGCGGCGGCGCCAGCACGCTGCGGTCGCCGTTGTGTTCGGGCGGGCTCACCACGCCGGCGGCCTCCATCGCCTCGATCAGTCGCGCGGCACGGTTGTAGCCGATCTTCAGCCGCCGCTGCACGCCGGAGATCGAGGCGCGGCGGGTCTCGGTGACGATGCGCAGGGCCTCGTCGTACAGCGGGTCGGATTCGTCGCCGCCACCACCGCCGGCTTCGGGCAGGCCGGTGGCACCGATCACGGTGCCGTCGCCCATGGTCTGCACCTCGTCCAGCACGCCCTCGATGTAGTCGGCCGGGCCGCTGGCCTTGAGGTGCTCGACCACCCGGTGCACTTCCTCGTCGCTGACGAAGGCACCGTGCACGCGGTCCGGCATCGCCGTGCCCGGCGGCAGGTACAGCATGTCGCCATGGCCCAGCAGGGTCTCGGCGCCGGACTGGTCGAGGATCGTGCGCGAGTCGATCTTGGAACTGACCTGGAAGGCGATGCGGGTCGGGATGTTGGCCTTGATCAGGCCGGTGATCACGTCCACCGACGGGCGCTGGGTGGCCAGGATCAGGTGGATGCCGGCGGCGCGGGCCTTCTGCGCCAGGCGCGCGATCAGCTCTTCGACCTTCTTGCCGACGATCATCATCATGTCGGCGAATTCGTCGATGAAGATGACGATGAACGGCAGCGTGTCCAGCGGCCGCGGCGCCTCGGCCAGGTCCGGGTTGGGCTTGAACAGCGGGTCCATCAACGGCTGCCCGGCGTCCTGCGCGTCCTTGACCTTCTTGTTGAAGCCAGCCAGGTTGCGCACGCCCACCGCGCTCATCAGCTTGTAGCGGCGCTCCATCTCCGCCACGCACCAGCGCAGGCCGTTGGCGGCCTCCTTCATGTCGGTGACCACCGGCGCCAGCAGATGCGGGATGCCCTGGTAGACGCTCAACTCGAGCATCTTCGGGTCGATCATCAGCATCCGCAGGTCCTTGGCCGAGGCCTTGTACAGCAGGCTCAGCACCATCGCGTTGACCGCCACCGACTTGCCCGAGCCGGTGGTACCGGCGACCAGCAGGTGCGGCATGCGCGCCAGGTCGGCCACGGTCGGGCGCCCGGCAATGTCCTTTCCCAGGGCCAGGGTCAGCGGACTGGCCGACTTGTCGTATTCCTTGGAGCGCAGCAGCTCGCTGAGATAGATCATCTCGCGGCTGACGTTGGGGATCTCCAGGCCGATCACCGACTTGCCCGGGATCACGTCGACCACACGCACCGACTTCACCGACAGGCCGCGGGCGATGTCCTTGTCCAGCGAGCTGATCTGGCTGACCTTGATGCCCGGCGCCGGCTCGATCTCGAAACGGGTGATGACCGGGCCCGGATAGGCGCCGACTACCTGCGCCTCGATGCGGAAATCCTTGAGCTTGAACTCGATCTGCCGCGACAGGGTTTCCAGGGTCTCCTCGGAATAGCCCTTGGCCTGCGGCTTGGGGTCGTCCAGGAGCGCCAATGGCGGCACCCCGGACGGGTCGCTGCCGGTGCCGTGGAACAGCGGGATCTGCTGCTCGCGCTTGGCCCGCTCGCTTTTCTCCACCACCGGCGCCGGCGGCGGCTCGATCTTGACCGGCTCGCGCTTGGCGCGCTGCACCGCGTCGACCTTGCGCACTTCCTCGCGTTCCTCGCGCATGGCGCGGGTCTGCTGCCATTCGTTGGCCTGCTGGGTGCCGCGACGGGCCAGCGCCGGCAGGGTCATCACCGCCTTGCCGATGCGCTCCATCACCGCGAACCAGGACAGCCCGGTGGCCAGGGTCACCGACACCAGCAATAGCACCAGCACGAACAGGTTGGCGCCGAGCGCGCCGAAGCCCGCGCCCAGCGAATTGCCGACCAGCTTGCCGAGGATGCCGCCGGCGCCGGCCACGTCGCCGGCGAACAGGCGCAGGTGCAGCAGCCCGGTGGCCGCAATCAGGAAGCCGACGATGCCGACCAGGCGCAGCGCCGGGCCGAGATCGGCCTCGCCATCGCCGTCCTGGTCCATGCCGAACAGCGCGATCCAGGAGATCGCACCGATCACCACCGGCAGCAGGAAGGCCACGTAGCCGAACAGTTGCAGCAGCACGTCGGCGATCCAGGCGCCGAACTTGCCGCCCATGTTGTGCACCGGCGCGACCACGCTGCCGGTATGCGACCAGCCCGGATCGGTCGCCGAGTACGTGGCCAGGCTGGCCAGCAGGTACAGCAGCAGCGGCGCGATCGCGATCAGCGCCAGATCGCGCCACAGCTTCTGCCGGCGTGGGTTGGGCGCGGCGCCCTGCTTGCGTGCCGCCGCATTGGCGCCCTGGGATTTGCCGCGTTCCGGAACCTGCTTCGCCACGCTATGACCAGACCTTAGAAATGCATCGTTAGTGATTGATAATAAACGACTCGCCATTGCATTTCAGCAGGCGCTACCTGAATCGTCCGGTCTCGCGTCGCTGTGCCGCGGCGGCGCCTGCTGGCAGCATGCACTGGCGCGCCGCGGAGGCCGTCGGTCGCGACGGGCCGCAGCGTTTCCGCCACGCGGCTTGATTCGTTCCAGGCCGGCCGCCACTCTATGCGCCTTCGCCGGAACCCGCGCAATGCCGCGTTTCCGCCGCCATTTCACCCTGTTCGCGAGTATACATGAGCCCCTCTGCCGCCAATTCCGCCAAGCATTCCCGCCTGCTGATCCTGGGTTCCGGCCCGGCCGGCTGGACCGCCGCGGTCTACGCCGCGCGCGCCAACCTCAAGCCGGTGGTGATCACCGGCCTGCAGCAGGGCGGCCAGCTGATGACCACCACCGAGGTCGACAACTGGCCCGGCGACCCGCACGGCCTGATGGGCCCGGACCTGATGGCGCGCATGCAGGCGCACGCCGAGCGCTTCGAGACCGAGGTGATCTTCGACCACATCCACACCGCCGACCTGTCGCAGCGCCCGTTCCGGCTCAGCGGCGACAGCGGCGACTACACCTGCGACGCGTTGATCATCGCCACCGGCGCCACCGCCAAGTACCTGGGCATCCCCTCGGAAGAAGCGTTCAAGGGCCGCGGCGTGTCCGCCTGCGCCACCTGCGACGGCTTCTTCTACAAGGACCAGGACGTGGTCGTGGTCGGCGGCGGCAACACCGCCGTGGAAGAGGCGCTGTACCTGTCCAACATCGCCCGCAAGGTCTACCTGGTGCACCGCCGCGACACCCTTCGCGCGGAAAAGATCATGCAGGACAAGCTGTTCGCCAAGGTCGCCGCCGGCAAGATCGAGACCGTCTGGCATCACCAGGTGGACGAGGTGCTGGGCAACGAGGCCGGCGTCACCGGCGTGCGGGTCAAGTCGGTGCAGGACGGCAGCACCCGCGACCTGGAGGCGCACGGCTTCTTCGTCGCCATCGGCCATCACCCGAACACCCAGCTGTTCGACGGCCAGTTGGCCATGCACAACGGCTACCTGGAGATCCGCTCCGGCCTCGGCGGCGCCGCCACCGAGACCTCGGTGCCGGGCGTGTTCGCCGCCGGCGACGTCGCCGACCAGCACTACCGCCAGGCGATCACCTCGGCCGGCTTCGGCTGCATGGCCGCGCTGGACGCCGAGCGCTATCTGGACAAGGGTGCCTGAGTCCGCGCACGTTCTGAGCTGCCGGCCCTGGGCAGGCAGTCGCCGCGCGCTGGCAAGTGCGCGCGCCGACGCAACCTGCGGTCGGGTCGCCCTTCTGCTGCGGCGGCCGGGGCGATGAGCCGGATCCGCTGGCTGCGCCAGCTCGACGGGGTCGCCGCCGCCGACTGGGACGCCCTGCACGACGGCCGCAATCCGTTCGTGGCCCACGCCTTCCTGGCCGGCCTGGAGCAGCACGGCTGCCTGCGCCCGGACTGGGGCTGGAGTCCGCTGCATCTCACCGTGTGGGACGGCGAGGCGCTGGTCGCGGCGGCGCCCGGCTACGTCAAAAGCAACTCGCACGGCGAATTCGTGTTCGACCACGCCTGGGCGCATGCCTACGCGCGCTACGGCCAGGACTACTTCCCCAAGTGGCTGTGCGCGGTGCCGTACTCGCCAGTGACTGGGCCGCGGCTGCTGGCGCGCGACCTGGCGGCGCAGCAGGAACTGCTCGCGGCCATGCAGGCGCTGACCGATCGCACCGGCCTGTCCTCGGCCCACGTCAATTTCCACCGCGCCGACGAGGACGTCGCGTTCGGCGCTGACTGGCTGGAACGCAACGACGTGCAGTACCAGTGGCACAACGAGGCCGGCTGGACCGGCTTCGACGACTACCTGGGCGCGATGGACCACAAGCACCGCAAGAACATCCGCCAGGAGCGGGCCAAGGTGCAGCGCGCCGGCATCGGCTTCCGCGTACTGCACGGCGACGAGGCCAGCGCCGCCGACCTGGAGGCGATGTACGGGTTCTACCTGCGCACCTTCGACGACTACGGCAATTCGCCGGCGTTGACCCTGGACTTTTTCTCACATCTTGCGCGAACGATGCCGCGCAACCTGCTGATCTTCCTCGCCATGCATCAGGACACGCCGGTGGCCGGGGCGTTCTGCCTGCGCGGCGGCGACACCCTGTATGGCCGCTACTGGGGCGGCGATGCCCTGCCCGGCCTGCACTTCGAGACCTGCTATTACCAGGGCATCGAGTACTGCCTGCGCGAGGGCCTGACCCGCTTCGAGCCGGGCGCGCAGGGCCAGCACAAGATCGCCCGCGGCTTCCTGCCGCGGCTGGTGCGCAGCCGCCACTGGATCGCCGATCCCGGCTTCCGCGTGCCGCTGGCCGACTGGTGCGCGCAGGAGCGCGCCGAGGTCCGCCAGCACGCGGCGGCACTGCAGCGCCACTCGCCGTTCCGCCACGACGCCTGAGGCATCGGCTACGCTGCCGGCGATGCGTCGTCTCCCTGCCCTGCTCGCGGCCGATCCCGCCGCCCCGTTCCCGCCACCGTCCAGCGCCCTGCGCGAGCCGGACGGGCTGCTCGCGATCGGCGGCGACCTGTCGCCGACCCGCCTGCTCGCCGCCTATGCGCAGGGCATCTTCCCCTGGTACTCCGACGGCGAACCGATCCTGTGGTGGAGCCCGGACCCGCGTACCGTATTCCGCAGCGACGGCGTGCGCCTGTCCTCGCGCTTCCGCCGCAGCCTGCGGCGCTCGCCGTGGACGGTGCGCGCCGACACCGCCTTCGCCGCCGTCATCGACGCTTGCGCGCAACTCCCGCGCCGCGGCCAGGACGGCACCTGGATCACCGCACCGATGCGCGCCGCCTACCTGGCCCTGCACCAGGCCGGCCACGTGCATTCGGTGGAAGTGTTCGATGGCGACGACCTGGTCGGCGGCATCTACGGGGTGGCGCGCGGGCGCATGTTCTTCGGCGAGAGCATGTTCAGCGCCCGAAGTGGCGGCTCCAAGGTGGCGCTGGCGGCGCTGGCGCGGCGCCTGCACGGCTGGGGCTGGCCGCTGATCGACGCGCAGGTGGAGAACGACCACCTGCTGAGCCTGGGCGCCGAGCGCTGGCCGCGCCCGCGCTTCCTGGAGGCCATCGCCACGCTGGTGGCGGCACCGGCCGAGATCGGGCCGTGGACGTCACAGTTCGGCACCCTGGCGGCCGCGGAACTGGCCCAGGGCTGAGCGGGATTAACGCAAACTTTGCACGGCGCGGCGCAGGCGAGTAAAATCCTCGCTCTTCAGGCCTTTGGCCGTTCCGAATCGCACAGGATTACATGTCGAAAGACGACTCCATCGAATTCGAAGGCACCGTCAGCGAGACGTTGCCCAATACCACGTTCCGGGTCAAGCTGGAAAACGGGCACGAAATCATCGCCCACATCTCCGGCCGCATGCGCAAGAACTACATCCGCATCCTGACCGGCGACCGGGTGAAGGTCGAAATGACCCCGTACGACCTGACCAAGGGTCGCATCACCTACCGCATGAAGTAATCCGCCACGGGCGGACATGAAGAAGGCGGCCACTGGCCGCCTTTCGCGTCTGCAACGGTGGAACGACGGTGACCTCGCCAGGCGGCTGCAGCCTCTGCAGCCGCCTTTCGTCGTGCCTGTGCCCCTGGCCCGGCCTTAGTCCACAGTGGCCGGCAGCAGGCGCTCCGGCTCGGCCTGGGTCTCCACCACCAGCTCGCCGTCGCGCACGTCGATGGTGACGCGGCCGCCGTTGACCAGCTTGCCGAACAGCAGCTCGTCGGCCAGCGGGCGCTTGACCTTGTCCTGGATCACCCGCGCCATCGGCCGCGCGCCCATCAGCGGGTCGAAGCCGTGCTGGGCCAGCCAGTCGCGCGCGGTCGGGGTCGCCGACAGCGACACGTGCTTCTCCTGCAGCAGCATCTCCAGCTCGATCACGAACTTGTCGACCACGCGCAGGATGTGGCTGAAGGCCAGCGGCTGGAACTGCACCACCGCGTCCAGGCGGTTGCGGAACTCTGGGGTGAAGCTGCGGCGGATGATCTCCATCGCGTCGGTGGAATGGTCCTGCTGGGTGAAGCCGATCGAGCGCCGCGAGGCCTGGGTGGCACCCGCATTGGTGGTCATCACCAGGATCACGTTCTTGAAGTTCGCCTCGCGCCCGTTGGTGTCGGTGAGCACGCCGCGGTCCATGACCTGCAGCAGGATGTTGAAGATGTCCGGATGCGCCTTCTCCACCTCGTCCAGCAGCAGCACGCAGTGGGGGGTCTTGACGATCTTCTCGGTCAGCAGGCCGCCCTGGTCGAAGCCGACGTAGCCCGGGGGCGCACCGATCAGGCGGCTGATCGAATGCGGCTCCATGTACTCGGACATGTCGAAGCGCACCAGTTCGATGCCCAGCTGCAGCGCCAGCTGCTTGGTGACCTCGGTCTTGCCCACGCCGGTGGGACCGGCGAACAGGAAGTTGCCGATCGGCTTCTCCGGATTGCCCAGGCCCGAGCGCGCCAGCTTGATCGACGAGGACAGGGTCTCGATCGCCGGATCCTGACCGAAGATCACCATCTTCAGGTTGCGCTCCAGGTGCTGCAGCACGTCCTTGTCGGTGGCGCTGACCTGCTTGGCCGGGATCCGCGCCATCTTGGCGACGATGGTCTCGATCTCCTCGATGTCGATCAGTTCCTTGCGCTGGCCTTCCGGCAGCAGCCGCTGGCGCGCGCCGGCCTCGTCGATCACGTCGATCGCCTTGTCCGGCAGCAGCCGGTCGCCGATGTGCTTGACCGACAGGTCCACCGCCGCCTGCAGCGCGTCGTCGGCGTAGGTCACGCCGTGGTGCGCCTCGTACTTGGGCTTGAGGCCCTGCAGGATCTCGAAGGTCTCGCCCACGGTCGGCTCGACGATGTCGATCTTCTGGAAGCGCCGCGCCAGGGCACGGTCCTTCTCGAAGATGCCGCGGTATTCCTGGAACGTGGTCGAACCGATGCAGCGGAGCTCGCCCGAAGACAGCGCCGGCTTGATCAGGTTGGAGGCGTCCATGGTGCCGCCGGAGGCGGAACCGGCGCCGATGATGGTGTGGATCTCGTCGATGAACAGCACCGCGTTGGGCACCTTCTTCAGCGAGGTCAGCACGCCCTTCAGGCGCTTCTCGAAGTCGCCGCGGTACTTGGTGCCGGCGACCAGCGCGCCCAGGTCGAGCGAGAAGATCACCGCGTCGGCCAGCACCTCGGGCACGCTACCCTCGACGATGCGCTTGGCCAGGCCCTCGGCGATGGCGGTCTTGCCGACGCCGGCCTCGCCCACGTACAGCGGGTTGTTCTTGCGGCGGCGGCACAGCACCTGGATGGTGCGCTCGATCTCGTCGGCGCGGCCGACCAGCGGGTCGATGCGGCCGTTGCGGGCCTGCTCGTTCAGGTTGGTGGCGTACTCGGCCAGGGCATCGCCCTTCGGCTCGCCCTCGCCCGCCTCGCCCTTGGGCTCGCCGTCGCTCGGCGCGGCCTGCTCGCCGTCCTCACCCATCTTGGCGATGCCATGGGACAGGTAATTGACGATGTCCAGGCGGGTGATGTCCTGCTGATTCAGGAAATACACCGCGTGCGAGTCCTTCTCGCCGAAGATCGCCACCAGCACGTTGGCGCCGCTGACTTCCTTCTTGCCCGAGGACTGCACGTGGTAGACCGCCCGCTGCAGCACCCGCTGGAAGCCCAGGGTGGGCTGGGTGTCGCGGCCGTCGTCCTCGGCCAACCGGGCCACCGAGGCTTCGATGGCCTGTTCCAGGTCGCTGCGCAGGCGGTCGACGTCGGCGCCGCAGGCCTTGAGCACGGCCTGGGCGGAGGGATTGTCGAGCAGCGCCAACAGCAGGTGCTCCACCGTCATGAACTCATGACGTGCTTCCCTGGCGCGCTTGTAGCACTGGCCGATGGTCTGCTCGAGATCTTTGCTGAACATGGTGTACTCCGACGTCTGTTGCCGACAATATGTGGCTTGAGTTGCGAATTTCCACAACCCTATCGGATCAGTGTGTTCACACCGCGTTAGTCCGGGCAAACCGGTGACCGACGCCTCCCACTATCAGGCTTTTTCCATCGTGCACAACAGGGGGTGCTGGTTCATCCGCGAGAACTCGTTCACCTGAGCCACCTTGGATTCAGCCACCTCGCGGGTATAGACCCCGCACACCCCGCGGCCGCGGGTATGCACGTGCAGCATCACCTGGGTGGCGCGCTCCAGGTCCAGGGAAAAGAACTGCTGCAACACGGTCACCACGAAGTCCATCGGGGTGTAGTCGTCGTTCAGCAGCAGCACCTGATACATGGGCGGGCGGGCGACTTCCGGCTTGCCGGTCTCCACCATGACGCCATGATCGTGCTCGGGGGAATTCTTGCGGGGCATCCGCCCATTATATACGGGGCCTGCCGGCCCGGATTGGACGATCGCCGGCCCTGCCCGCACAATTCCCCTCCTTTCGATGGCGCTGCACATGCATTCGACGATGTTCCCCAAGGTTCCGCTGCTCGCCGCGCTGCTCGCCGCCGCCCTGCCGGCGGCCGCCGAGCCGCCGGATGCGGCACTGGGCAAGCGGCTGCAGGCGCTGGGCTACGACGTGCAGGCCGACCAGGACGGCGACTACCAGGTGCTGTTCGGCCTGCGCGACCACGGCCAGGAGCGCAAGCAGCTCACCTACGTGCGCTCGCCGGTGGAGACCTTCGGCAGCTACCGCATCCGCGAGGTCTGGTCGCCCGCCTACCAGGCGCAGGGCGACAGCCTGCCCGCCAAGGTCGCCAACCGGCTGCTGGAAGACGCGCAGTCGGACATCCTCGGCGGCTGGGTGCGCCAGGGCGGTACCGCCGTGTTCGTGGTCAAGCTGCCCGCCGATGCCGACGATACGGCGCTGCGCGAGGCGCTGGAGGCCGCCGCGCGCGGCGCCGACGCGATGGACGCCGAGCTCAACGGCGGCAAGGATCTGTTCTGATGACGGCGATCGCCGAGCCCTGGCAGCCGGACGTGACCGTGGCCACGGTGGTGGTGCGCGACGGGCGGCTGCTGCAGGTCGAGGAAGCCATCGCCGGTGCGCTGGTGCTGAACCAGCCGGCCGGTCACCTGGAACCGGACGAGAGCCTGATCAAGGCCGCGGTGCGCGAGACGCTGGAGGAAACCGGCTGGCAGGTGCAGCCGACCGCCTTCATCGGCGCCTACCAGTGGAAGGCCGACAACGGCCGCCACTACCTGCGCTTCGCCTTCGCCGCCGACCCGGTCGCGCACGATGCGCAGCGGCCGCTGGACACCGGCATCGTGCGCGCGCTGTGGATGACCCCGGCCGAGCTGGAGGCCGCCGCGCCGCGCTGGCGCAGCCCGCTGGTGTGGCAGGTGGTGGCCGACTACCTGGCCGGGCGCCGCTACCCGCTGGACCTGTTGCGGCAGGTGGCATGAGCGGCGCAGCGGTCATGGTCGGCGTTTCCGGCGGCGTGGATTCGTCGGTGGCGGCCTGGCAACTGGTCCAGCAGGGCGCGGCGGTGTCCGGCCTGTTCATGCAGAACTGGGCCGACGACGGCAGCGGAGACTGCCGCGCCGACGACGACCGCCGCGATGCGGTGGCGGTGTGCGGGCGGCTCGGCATCCCGTTCCATTTCCGCGATTTCTCGCAGGAATACTGGCAGGGCGTGTTCGCGCACTTCCTGGCCGAGTACGCTGCCGGGCGCACGCCCAATCCGGACGTGCTGTGCAACCGCGAGGTCAAGTTCAAGCATTTCCTGGACGCGGCGCGGGAACTCGGCGCCGAGCGCATCGCCACCGGCCACTACGCGCGGGTGGACTGCGTCGGCGGCCGCTGGCGGCTGCTGCGCGGGCTGGACCGCAACA
Source organism: Xanthomonas sp. NCPPB 3174 (assembly GCF_056725205.1). Taxonomy (NCBI): domain Bacteria; kingdom Pseudomonadati; phylum Pseudomonadota; class Gammaproteobacteria; order Lysobacterales; family Lysobacteraceae; genus Xanthomonas; species Xanthomonas sp. NCPPB 3174. Next base: position 2,471,893 of record NZ_CM161517.1, read on the forward strand.
AGGACCAGAGCTATTTCCTGCACCAGCTGGGCCAGGCGCAACTGGCCGCGACCCTGTTCCCGGTCGGCGAACTGCCCAAGGAGCAGGTGCGCCGCATCGCCCGCGAGGCCGGCCTGCCGACCCACGCCAAGAAGGATTCCACCGGCATCTGCTTCATCGGCGAACGCGATTTCCGCGAATTCCTGGGCCGCTACCTGCCGGCCCGGCGCGGCGAGATCCGCGACCCGCACGAGCAGGTCGTGGCCGAGCACCCGGGGGTGTTCTACTTCACCCTCGGCCAGCGCGAGGGCCTGAACATCGGCGGGGTGCGCGGGCGTGCCGCGGCGCCGTGGTACGTGGTCGGCAAGGACGTCGCCCGCAACGTGCTGTACGTCGACCAGGACCGCGACAGCCCCTACCTGATGGCCAACTGGCTGCAGTCCGAAGCCGCCCACTGGATCGCCGGTGCGCCGCCGGCGCGACGGTTCGACTGCACCGCGCAGACCCGCTATCGCCAGGCCGACGAGCCCTGCACGGTCGAGGTCGGCGACGACGGCACCCTCTCGGTCCGCTTCGCGCGCCCGCAGCGCGCCGTCACCCCCGGGCAGTCGCTGGTGCTGTACCAGGGCGAGCAATGCCTGGGCGGCGCCGTGATCGCCACCACCGATGCCCCGCTGGAGCGCCGCCTGGCGCAGCAGGCCCCCGCCGTACACGAGGACTCCATTCGATGACCGATTCCATGGACGCGCGCATGCTGGCGCTAGCGGGCCTGGCCCAGGCCCTGCAGCAGGTGCGGCGCATCGCCGAGACCGGCCAGTCGGAGGCGTCGCTGGTGCGCACCCTGCTCGACAGCGTGTTCCGCATCGACGCGCCCAGCCCCGAAGCGGTCTACGGCCGCCGCGCCGACCTGGCGCCGGGCCTGCGCCTGCTGCACAACTACTTCCGCAACCAGGGCCAGGACGAGGTGCTGCCACGGCTGGCGATGGCAGTGATCCAGCTGGAGCGGCGCTTCGCCGGCGATGCCGAGACCGACGCCAAGGTCGATGCCGGCCTGGCCCGGATCGCGCCGCTGCTGGAGCGCCATGGCGACAGCACCCACCCGGAAGTGATCACCGCGCTGGGCCAACTCTATGCCGACACCATCAGCCACCTGCGCCCGCGGGTGATGGTGCAAGGCAATCCGCATTACCTGGGCCAGGCCGGGGTGGTGGCGGAGATTCGCGCCCTGCTGCTGGCGGCGGTCCGCGCGGCGGTGCTGTGGCGGCAGATGGGCGGCAGCCTGTGGGACTTCCTGCTGGCCAAGCGGCGCATGCGCGAGACTGTGGACCGCGCGCTGCGCTGAGTCCGCAGAGGCGGAGGGCGCGGGCCGCCGCGCCCGTTCTGCGACGCCGATCCTGCGAAAGGGCGCAGGTTTCGACGATCCGGCGATGACGCTGCTAAAGACCCGGGGGGGGCGGCCGATACAGCAATCGTGAATCTGCCGAGAACTTCCATGTACTCACGCCTCCTGATCCGTCTGGCCGCCCCGCTCGCCCTGACGCTGCTGTTCCCCATCGCCGCCGGTTTCGATTGGCCGGCCCCGGTCCGTTGGGCCATCCTCACCACCATGACGCTGAGCTGGCTCGGCTTCGCCGGCTGGACCGCGTACAGCCAGAGCCGGCGCTCGCCCGAGCAGGCCAAGGTCATGCGCGAGCAGGACCACCTGCTGACCGAGCTGCGCAGCTTCGTCGGCAACGAGATCGAGGGCTCGCGCTCCGAGATCGAACGCGCCCGCGAACTGATCCGCCAGGCGGTCAGCGGCCTGGGCGGCAGCTTCGAGGCGATGAACCGCAAGTCGCGGCAGCAGAGCGTGGCCCTGGCCCGCATCGTCGACCGCGCCGGCGAAGACGGCGGCGCCGGGGTGGACGTGGCCCGCTTCGCCCAGCATGCCAGCCAGCGCATGGAGCAGCTGGTGGAGGCGCTGGAACAGGTCAGCGGCCAGAGCAGCACCACGGTGCACTACATCGACGACATGTCCCAGCACCTGGACGGCATCTTCGCCCTGCTGGAGGACGTCAAGTCGATCGCCGACCAGACCAACCTGCTGGCGCTGAACGCGGCGATCGAAGCGGCGCGCGCCGGTGAGGCGGGCCGCGGCTTCGCGGTGGTGGCCGACGAGGTGCGCAACCTGTCCGAGCGCTCGACCACCTTCAACGAGCAGATCCGCAAGCTGGCGCACAGTTCCAAGGACGCCATCGCCAAGGTCCGCGAGACGGTCTCGAACATGGCCTCGCGCGACATGGACCGCTCCCGCGAGGCGCGGGCCGAGGCCGCGGCGATGCTCGACAACGTGGCCGCGATCAACCACTCGCTGGGCGACGGCATGCGCGAGATCTCCGAGTGCGGCCGCGCCATCGACAGCAGCGTCGCCGAAGCGGTGCGCGCCCTGCAGTTCGAGGACATCGCGACCCAGGCCCTGGGCGGCGTGCACACCCACCTGGACCGCCTGACCGCGATCAACCGCGAGGCCGTGGCGCTGCAGGAACTGCTGCATCGCAATGGCGGCGTGTTCGACCATGAACTGCTCGACGCCCTGCAGCGGGTCGGCAACCGCCTGCGCGACATGCGCGTGGAGTGGGAGCGTCCGCCGCACAAGCCGGTGGCGCAGCAGAGCATGGGTGCCGGCACGGTCGAGTTGTTCTAAGTCCGTCTTGTCGCGCTCCGCGCCATGAACCGACGAGTCCCCGGCCCCTGCCGGGGCTTGTCGTCTCTGCCCTTCCCGTCCGGCCCCGTCGATGTCGATGCCTCTCCAGTCCCTGTCCCGAGTTGCGGCCATGTCCTGCGATGAAAGCAGCAGTGCGCACGTGCCTGCGTCCGAGCCGGTCGCCGATCCCGGCATCCGGCCGGCGGCGGCACCGCGCCAGCCCGGCCACGCCCTGCGACGGCTGGAGACGCTGGCCCAGGCCGAACTGCGGCAATTGCTGATCGCGCGCGCGCCGGCACCGCAGGACGCGCGCATCGCCGACCCGGTCTGGGCCGGCCTGGCCTGGGACATGGGCCTGAACGGCAGCGCGGTCGCTGCCGCCGGCACGCCGGCGCCGCTGGTGCACTTCCCGCTCTACGACGGCGACTGAGTCGATCGCGGCGGTTGCGATTGCGGTTGCGGGCGGCGAGTGGAGCCTTGTGTGGGCATTGCGTTCAGCGCGTCGCCAAACGTTTTGTCTCAGCTCGTTATTCTCGATTTCGCTTGCCGCATAAGGCCGAGAGGGACGAGCCAACCATGCGCGTCCCGCATCCGTAGGAGCGGCTTCAGCCGCGACGGATGGTCTCGGCAATGCTTCGTCGCGGCTGAAGCCGCTCCTACGAGGCGATGACTAATCTCGCTAAACCAAGGCAAAAGGCAGCGATGCGCAATGCCGTTCGGTCGCGAAAAGCGCGCGACCCGTGCCTGGCCGGCTGCATGCAGTCGGGACTGAAGTCCCTCCCACAAGTACTCCGATCAGATCGCGACATCGTTGCTGCAAAGGCGGATTCGGCGGCGAGCTACGACACATTGACCGATCGACGTCGCATCCAGGCGCGCGCCTGAACCCTTCTCCCAATCGCGAGCGCCCGGCCGTGGGAAAGCGTCACTGTGGGAGCGACTTCAGTCGCGACGCGCGATGCCGTCCGGCGCTTCGATGCGCCTGCAATCGGGAATGAAGTCCCTCCCACAACGACTCCGATCGGATCGCGACATCGTTGCTGCAAGGCGCATTGGGCGGCGAGCAAGGTTGTGCCTGACGCCGTTCCTGCAATGTTCGCCGTGGGGTCGCGGCTGAAGCCGCTCCTACGCGAGGCTGTGCAGCTCGCTTGATCAGCTCGGATTCTCCAGCGAGAACAGGTCCGCCTGCTTGTCGTAGGCGAAGTACTCGGCGTAGCGCGCCCAGCTGGTGACCGCCTGGACCGTCTCCGCGGCATAGGCCTCGGACATGTGGTCTTCCAGCTCGTCGCGGAAACGGCGCGCCGGTGCGTGATGCGCCGGGCGTTCGTCGAGGACGCGGCGGATGTGCGCGGCCAGCGGCACGTAGGTGGCCAGGTGCTGAGCGAACAACTGCTTGCGCGCGTCGGTGCCCAGTTCGGCGAAGCGCTGCCCGGCCGGGGTCAATTGCAGGTCGCCCTGCTCGAACACGGCGAAGCGCAGCAGTTGCAGGGTCTCGGCGATCGGGAACAGCTCGTCCACTTCCAGCTGCAGGCCGGCCGCCAGCGGCGGCAGGTCGGCGCGGCCGTGGTAGGGCTCGGCCGCCACCGCCTCGATCAGGCCGGCCAGCAGGTTGCTCGATACGCGCGGCAGGACCATGGCGATGCCGCTGCCGGGGAACACGCCCTCGCGGTTCTGCGGCCGCTGCGGGCTGGCGGTCATGCGCGCGTAGATGTCGTCGACCAGGGCACGGAACGCCGGCGCCAGGCGATTGCGCGGCTGCGGCAGGGTCACCTCGATCTCGCCGATCACCCGCCCCGGATTGGCGCCGAAGATGACGATGCGGTCGCACATCAGCACCGCCTCCTCGATGTTGTGGGTGACCATCAGGATCGATTCGATCGGCATGCGCCCTTCCGACCACAGGTCCAGCAGGTCGGTGCGCAGGGTTTCGGCGGTCAGCACGTCCAGTGCCGAGAACGGCTCGTCCATCAGCAGCAGCTTCGGCCGCACCACCAGCGCCCGCGCCAGACCCACGCGCTGGCGCATGCCGCCGGACAGTTCCTTCGGGTAGGCGCCCTCGTAGCCGTCCAGGCCGATCAGGTCGATCGCCGCCAGGGCACGTCGGCGGCGTTCGTCGGCGGCCACGCCGCGCGCTTCCAGGCCCACTTCCACGTTCTGCAGCACGGTCAGCCACGGGAACAGGGCGAAGCTCTGGAACACCATAGCGATGTCGTCGGCGACCTGGCCGGGCGCAGCGTCGCGGAAGGCGATGCTGCCGGCGCTGGGCTGCAACAGCCCGGCGATGGCGCGCAGCAGGGTCGACTTGCCCGAGCCGGAGCGCCCGAGCAGGCCGACGATCTGCCCCGAGTGCAGGGTCAGGTCGACATCCTCCAGCACCACCAGCGGCGTCGCCCCGCCCTTGTCGTAGGTCTTGCGCACGCCCTGCACGCGGACCAGCGGGGCGCGCTCGGGCACGCTTGCGGAATAGCTCATGGTCGGTCTCCAGGAATCAGTCGAAACGCAGGCGACGTTCGGCGAACACGTACAGGCGTCGCCAGACCGCGCGGTTGAAGAGGGTCACGAACAACGACATCACCGCCACGCCGAGCAGGACCCGCGGGCCGTCGCCGGCGGCGGTGGCGCGGGCGATGTAGGCGCCCAGGCCGTAGGCCTGCACCTGGGTGTGGCCCCAACTGGCCAGCTCGGCCACGATGCTGGCGTTCCAGGAACCGCCGGAGGCGGTCAGCGCGCCGGTGATGTAGTACGGGAAGATGCCGGGCAGGATCACCCGCCGCCACCAGGTCCACGAACGCAGGTGGTAGATGGTCGCGGCCTCGCGCAGATCGGTGGGAAACGCGCTGGCGCCGGCGATCACGTTGAACAGGATGTACCACTGGGTGCCGAGGATCATCAGCGGCGACAGCCAGATGTTGGGATCGGCGCCGGTGCTGACGATGGCCAGGACCGCGAACGGGAACAGCACGTTGGCCGGGAACGCGGCCAGGAACTGCGCCAGCGGCTGCACCCGTTGCGCCACCTTCGGCCGCAGCCCGATCCACACGCCGATCGGCACCCACACCAGGCTGGCCAGGGCGATCAGCACCACCACCCGCAGCAGCGTGGCCAGGCCACCGCCGAAGGCCTCGGCCAGGTCGTGCAGGCCAAGGTGGCGGCGGCCGTAGTCGTAGGCGAACCAGGCCGCGGCCGCGCCGGCCAGCGCCAGCGCCGCGCTCCACAGCCGGTCGCCCCACACCCCGCTGCGGCCGGGTGCCTGCGGCACGGCCAGCAGTTGCGGCTGGCGCCGCGGCGTCCAGCGCACCAGCATGGCGCGCTGCCAGACCCAGGCCAGCGGCGCGACCAGCCGCTTGGCCAGGCGCGTGCGCCGCAGCAGGTCGTACAGCCACGACTGCGGCTTGTCCTGCGAGGCGGTGAGCTCGGCGCGGAACTTGTCCGACCAGGCCACGATCGGGCGGAACAGCAACTGGTCGTACAGCGCGATCAGCACCGCCATCGCCACCACCGCCCAGCCGACCGCGGCGAAGTTGCGCTGGGCGATCGCCAGCGCCAGGTACGAGCCGATGCCGGGCAGTTCCAGGGTGTGGTCGCCGACGCTGATCGCCTCGGAGGCGACCACGAAGAACCAGCCGCCGGACATGGACATCATCATGTTCCAGATCAGCGAGGGCGTGGCGTACGGCGCCTCCAGCCGCCAGAAGCGCTGCCAGGCGCTGAGTCCGAAGCCGCGCGACACCTCGTCCAGGTCGCGCGGCACGTTGCGCAGCGACTGGTAGAACGAGAACGCCATGTTCCAGGCCTGGCTGGTGAAGATGGCGAAGATCGAGGCCAGCTCGGCGCCGATCTGCCGACCGGGGAACAGGCCCAGGAAGAAGGTGACGGTGAAGGTGAGAAAGCCCAGCACCGGCACCGACTGCAGGATGTCCAGCGCCGGCACGATCACCCGCTCGGCGCGGCGGCTCTTGGCGGCCAGGGTCGCCACCACGAAGGTGAACACCAGCGAGGCGGCCATCGCCGCGAACATGCGCAAGGTGGTGCGCAGGCCGTATTCGGGCAATTGCCAAAGGTCCAGCGACACCGCATCGGTGCCGGCCGGCGGCAACGGCGCGCGCATGTCGGCAGCGCCGTGCAGCAGCAGCGCCCCCAGTCCCAGCAGCAGCGCGAACACCGCCAGGTCGTGCAGGTTGGGCAGCACGCCGGGGCGTGCGGCGAGCTGTCCGGGCGCGGTGCGGTCGCGAGCGAATGGCAGCATGGGAAGATCCGGCAGGAGCGGCAGCGAGCGCCGCAGGAAAAAGGACGCTGGCGCGGGTCGCGGAGCGGACCGCCCAGTGTGACCGGGGAAGATGTACGGCGTGCGTCAGCCGCTGCCGGCTGCGCGGGCGTCGCCAGGCGATGTGGCGCAGGCAGGACATCGCCACCGCGCGCGGCTGGGCCGCGATGTCAGGTGGACCAGGAACGATGGCGATGGCAGGCGCATGGGCGGCTCCGACGACGGGCAACGCCAGGGGCTACGCTCGGAGTCCTCGCGGATCGGGCTTGCGCACTCTCGGAATCAAGGCCAGCGCCGCAAGGGGCTGGCGAACGATCCCGTCCTGAGCGGACGGGACCCATCTGGGACGACCCAGACCGTGGCGGTCCTGTCAGCTCTGTCGCTGCAGCGTCGGTCTAGGATGACTGTCCAAGGAAGGTGGCCTCTGGCCGGGAAACGATGGGCGCGCGCAGTATAGCCAGCTGCTGCGCCGCCGCAAGTCGGCACGGCGCGCGCAGCGCCGCGCATTCACTGCGCAGCCAGCACCAGCCGCGGGTGCGTGGCTGGCGCCACCTGCTGGCGCGCGCGCAACCAGGCGGCCAGTTCGCGCGGCGGCAACGGCCGCGCGTGCAGGTAGCCCTGGATTTCGTCGCAGCCCTGCTCGCGCAGCAGCGCCTCTTCCTGCACCGTCTCCACGCCCTCGGCCACCACCTGCATGCCGAGCGCGTGGCCGAGCTGCACGATCGCCTGGGTGACCTTGGCGGTGCCGCTGTCGTGCAGCATGTCCTGCACGAAGCTGCGGTCGATCTTCAGGCGCTGCACCGGGAAGCGGTTGAGGTAATGCAAGTTGGAAAAGCCGGTGCCGAAATCGTCGACCGCCAGCAGTACGCCTTCCTGTTCGAACAGTTCGAAGCAACGGCGCAGCGACTCGCTGTCGCGGATCAGCGCCGATTCGGTCAGTTCCAGTTCCAGCCGCTTCGGCGACCAGCCGTTGCGCTGGCACAGCTCGATCACCCGCTCGGCGAAGCCGCGATCGCGCAACTGCATCGCCGAGACGTTCACCGAGACCCGGTCGAAGCTCAGCCCGGCCGCATCCCAGGCCGCGGCCTGGCGGCAGGCCTCGCCGATCACCCAGTCGCCCAGGCGCACGATCTCGCCGCATTCCTCGGCGATGGGAATGAACTCGGCCGGGTTGCAGTGGCCGTGGCCGGGGCGGTGCCAGCGCAGCAGCGCTTCCACCGCCGGCGCGCGCTCGCCCGCCGCATGCACCAGCGGCTGGTACACCAGCGAGAACTCCTCGCGGTCCAGCGCGCCGTGCAGCGCATGCTCGATCTCCAGGCGCCGCTGCGCGCGCAGCAGCACGTCCTGGCTGTAGTAGTGGCAGGTGTTGCGCCCGGACTCCTTGGCTGCGTACATCGCCGCATCGGCCGCGCGCAGCAGGCCGTCGAAGTCCTGGCGCCCCTCCTCCATCAGCGCGATGCCGATGCTGGCGCCGATCTTGATCACGTTCTCGCCGCTGTGCAGCGGCTCGGCCAGCGCCGCAATCAGCTTGCGCGCCACGTGCCCGGCGTCGCCCGGCTCGGCCAGGTCGCGCAGCACCACCACGAACTCGTCGCCGCTGAAACGGCCGAACAGGTCGCTGGTGCGCAGTTGCTGATGCATACGGGTGGCCGCCAGCTTCAGCAGCGCGTCGCCGGTGGCGTGGCCGAAGGAATCGTTGATGCTCTTGAAGCCGTCCAGGTCGACGAACAGCATCGCCAGCGTGGTGCCGCGCTCCACCGCCTCGTGCATCGCCTTCTCGGCCTGCTCGCGCAGCAGCTGCCGATTCGGCAGGCCGGTCAGCAGGTCGTAGTGGGCCAGCAGCTCGATGCGCTCGCTGGCCTCGCGTTCGCGGGTGATGTCGCGGAACAGCACCACGAAGCGCGGCGGCAGGCCGTCGCGTTCGTCCAGTTCGATCAGCACCTGCACCCAGATGCGCTGCCCGGAGGGGCGGTGGAAGCACAGGTCCAGTTGCTCGGGCAGGCCGCCCTCGGCGATGCGCACCAGCGCCGACTCGAAGGCATCGCGCGAATCCTGGGTGTACAGCGCCAGCGCGTGGTCCAGATCGATGGCCTCCTTGCGCAGGCCATGGATGCGGTAGCACTCCTCGGTCCACTGCATGCGCCGGGTGCCGACCTCGATCTCGCAACCGCCGATCTTGCCCAGTGCCGAGACCCGGTTGAGCAGCTCGGTGCGCCAGCGGATCAGCGCGTCGGTCTGGCGCTGTTCGGTGATGTTCTGCACCTGGCCGAGCACGCGCTGGATGCGGCCGTCGGCCTCCACCTGCGGCTGCGCCCACACCCGCAGGTGCAACGGCGACTCGCCGCCACGCACCAGCTCGACCTCGAAGTTGGCCGGCTTGGCCTCGCGCGCCATGCGCCGCCACACCGAGATCAGTTGCGCCATCGAATCGCGGCTGAGCAGGCGCAGCCAGCCGCGGCTGCTCGGCGCCTGCTGTTCGTCCAGGCCAGTGACGCGCAGGAACTCGCGCGAGCACCACACCCGGTCGCGCAGCGGGTCCCAGGACCAGCTGCCCATGCGGGTCATGCGCTGCGCCTCGCGCAGCAGGGTCTGCTGGTCGCGCAGGCGCTGCTCAAGCAGCTTCTGCTCGTGGATGTCGGTGTGCGTGCCGATCATGCGCAGCGGGCTGCCGTCGGCGGTGCGCGCCACGATGCGGCCGCGGTCCAGGATCCAGTGCCATTGCCCGTCCTGCCGGCGCAAGCGGAACTCGCACATGTAGGTTTCGGTGCGGCCCTCGAAATGCGCGCGGATCGCCTGGCGCAGGCGCTCCTGGTCGTCGCCGTGGACCAGCGGCAGCAGCGCGTTCAGGCCGTCGGCCGGGGCATCGCCCGCGTAGCCGAGCATCCGCTTCCAGCGCTCGGAGCGGAAGATGGTGTCGCTGGGGATGTCCCAGTCCCACAGGCCGTGCTCGGCGCTGTCCAGGGCGATCTCCCAGCGGGTGGCGCCGTCGCTGCCGACCGGTTCGGGCACGCTGAGGGTATAGGCCAGCAGGCCGCCGCCATCGTCGCGCACCGCGCGCAGCCAGCCGTCCAGGCGCCGCCCGGCGGTGCCGGGCAAGGCGCAGGCCAGCATGGTCTCGCCGCCGAGCAGGCGCTCGCGGGCCGCACGCAACAGCTCGGCATACGCCTCCACCGTGCGCGGCAGCTCCAGCGCCTGCGCTGCCCGGTTCGCCGCCAGCGGCCTGCCATCGGCGTCCAACAGGACGAGCGCCGAGGTGAGCGGGTGCTGCAGCAAGCTTGCGATGACGCCTTGATCCACGCCGAGATACTCCGTTTCGCCGCCCTGGAGGCCAGCGGTCGAAGGTGATAACGGCACCCGGTGGCATTAATTGAGCGCCGGCAGCGTCCGGCGATGGGCCGCGGCGGCCGTCAGCGGCTAAGATGTCCGCCGGACACGGACCACCGCAGCAGGCTGCCGGGGCATGCAACCACAACGCGACAGTTCCCTGCCCACCCAGGCGACCTCCGGCATGCGCCTGGCGCAGCGCCTGGACCGCGGCATCTGGCGGGTGGTGCTGCTGTACGTCCTGCTGGGGCTGGCGCTGTCGATCGGCAGCGACCTGGTTCTGGTGCATTTCGTAGACGATCCCGGCACGTTGATCGTCCTGCAGCTGGTCAACGACGCCCTGTTCCTGGCCCTGACCGCGGTCGCCCTGTACTACCTGCTGCGCCCATTGGTGCGCGCCGCGGTGCAGGCGCACACGCGGCTGGCGCTGTCGGAGGCCGGCTACCGGCAGATGTTCCACGCCAATCCCAGCCCGATGCTGGTCTACGACCTGGAAAGCCTACGCATCCTCGACGTCAACCCCGCCGCGGTCGCTTTCTTCGGCTGGTCGCACGACGAGTTCGTCGGCCTGGAGCTGGCCCGGCTGTGGCCGCCCAGCGCCAGCGCCCGCCTGGCCGAGGTGATCGAGACGATCCGCCAGACCCCGTCCAAGACCTGCGTGGTGGCCGAGCCGCTGCGCCTGCGCGACGGCAGCCAGTGCATGGCCGAGGCGCGCAGCACCAGCCTGGACTACCACGGCCGGCAGGCGCGGCTGGTGGTCATCAGCGACCGCAGCGCCGAGTACGACGCGCAGCGCCGCCGCGACCAGGCCCTGAAGCATCTGCAGGAGGCGCAGTCGATCGCCCGGCTGGGCTCGTGGCAACTGGACCGGACCAGCGGCCTGGGCAGCTATTCCGAGCAGGTCTACCGCATGCTCGGCCGGCGCGTGCCGGACCAGCCGCGCCAGCACCGCCTGGAAGAGCTGCTGGTGCCGCCCGACGTGCCGTCGCAGGCGCGCATCCAGCGGGTGATCGAGGACCTGTGCGGCAGCGCGCCGCTGCAACTGGACATGCTGCTGCCGGTGCTGGCCGCCGACGGCCAGGCGCGCATGCTGCATCTGCGCGCCGAATCGGCCAGCGACGACGAAGGCGGCGCCTGCGTGCACGGCACCCTGCAGGACGTGACCGAGCACGAGCGCTCGCGGCGCCTGCTGCACGAGCGCGAGGAGCAGTTCCGCGAACTGGTGCGGGTGCTGCCGGATGGCGTGGCGATCCTGCACCAGGAGCACGTGCTGTACGCCAACGCCGCCTGCGCCGGGCAGTTCGGCTTCGAGGGCGAGAACCTGCTCGGCGAGCCGCTGCAGGGCCTGGTCGACAGCGCCGACCTGGCGCTGGTGCGGCAGCGGATGGGCGCGGCGGGCGCCAAGGGCGAACGCGGCGCCACCGCGCGCATGTGCCGCCGCGACGGCTCGCTGTTCCATGCCGGGCTGTCGTTCGGCAACGTCCGCTACAGCGGCCGCGACTGCAAGCTGATGATCGTGCGCGACCTCAGCGAACCGGAGCGCATGCGCGACGCGCTGGCGCAGAGCAACCGCGAACTGCAGGCGATGGCGCGGCGCCTGTTCTCGCTGCAGGAAGACGAGCGCCGGGCGATCTCGCGCGACCTGCACGACGACATCGGCCAGGCGATCACCGCGATGAAGCTGTCCGCGCACGCGGCGCTGGACGAGACCGACGCCGAGCGCCGCCGCGAGGACCTGAGCGAGATCGTGCAGTTGGCCGACAGCAGCATCACCAAGCTGCGCAACCTCTCCACCCTGCTGCGGCCGCCGCAACTGGACGCGCTGGGCCTGGAGGCGGCGCTGCGCTGGCAGGCAGGCATGCTGTTCCGCGCCTCGCCGGTGCGCCTGCACCTGGACATCGCCGCCCTGCCCGAGCGCCCCAGCGGCGAGGTCGAGCAGGCCTGTTTCCGCATCGCCCAGGAGAGCCTGACCAACGTGCTGCGCCATGCCAGCGCCGGCGAGGTGCGGATGACCCTCGGCGACGAGGAGCGCCAGCGCCTGCGCCTGGAAGTGGTCGACGACGGCGACGGCTTCGATCCGGCCGGGCCGCGCGGCCTGGGCCTGATCGTGATGCGCGAGCGCGCGCAGAGCGCCGGCGGTACCCTGCAGATCGACACCGCCCCCGGCGCCGGCACCCGGGTGACGCTGTGCCTGCCCTACACCACCGCGGCACCGCCGTCGCCCCCGCCTGGAACCTGAGCCGATGTGGAATCCCGCCAGCGCCGTACCCGTGGACGACGAACTGCCGTCGCGCCTGGGTGCGGGCCATCCCGCCCTGACCGGCATGATCGCCGAGGCGCTCGCCGGCGGGCCGGGGGTGATGTTGCTGCACATCGACATCGACCACTTCGCCTCGATCAACGAGAACATGAGCCCGGAGGTCGGCGACCAGGCGCTGGCGCTGCTGGCGCACCGGCTGCAGGCGCACCTGCGCGGCCGCGGCCTGCTTTGGCGGCACGGCAGCGACGAACTGGTGATGGCGGTACCGCGCACCGCCGACGTGCCGCCGCCGGAAGCCTTCGCCGAGGAGATCCGGCAGCAGATCGAACTGCCGCTGTCGGTGCTGCCGTACACCCTGTTCATGACCGGCAAGATCGGCGTGAGCCTGTGCCCGGAACATTCCACGCGGCTGTCGACCCTGCTCGACTTCGCCGAGGACGCGGTCTACCAGGCCGCGCGCGAAGGCGGCAATCTGGTGCGCCTGTATGCCGCCGACGGCCCGCCCAGCGCGCACAGCGAGAGCATCATCTCGCGGCAGATCGTCGACGCCATCCCCAACGGCGAGCTGCGCCTGCGCTACCAGCCGATGGTCAGCGCCCGCGACGGCCGCGTGGTGGGCATGGAATCGCTGCTGCGCTGGCAATCGCCGACCCTGGGCATCCTGGTGCCGGAGCGCTTCATGCGCACCGCCGAGCGCCTGGGCGTGATCGTGCAGATCGGCACCTGGGTGATGGAAGGCGCGCTGCGCCAGGCGCGGCTGTGGCGCGACCAGGGCTTCGACGACTTCACCATCGCGGTCAACGTCTCGACCCTGCAGCTGCTGCGCCCGACCTTCTTCAACGAAGTGATGTCGGCGCTGCAGGCGGCCGGGGTGCCGCCGCAGATGGTGGTGCTGGAGATCAACGAGAGCGCGCTGACCAACAACGTCAACTTCGTCCACGAGACCCTGGCCAACCTGTGCCGCGAAGGCATCAGCCTGAGCCTGGACAACTTCGGCACCGGCGATTCCAGCCTCAGCGCACTGGTGCGCTACCCGGTGGACAAGCTGAAGATCGACCGCAGCTTCATCAAGAGCGCGCCGGCCGGCAACCGCGAGGCGGCGATCGCCCGCGCGATCATCGCCATGGGCCACCAGCTGGGCATGGTGGTGATCGCCAACGGCGTCGAGTCGCAGGCGCAGCTCGGTTTCCTGCGCCGCAACGACTGCGACATCTTCCAGGGCTACCTGTTCGGCGAACCGATGTCCGCCGAAGCGGCGGGCATGGCCCTGCGCCGGCGCTACCTGCGCCCGGAATCGTTCACCGAGACCCGCCCGGACCGCACCCTGCTGCTGCTCGACGACGAAGAGAACGTGCTGCGCTCGCTGGTGCGCCTGTTCCGCCGCGATGGCTACCGCATCCTCGCCGCCGGCAACGTCCGCGACGCCTTCGACCTGCTCGCCACCAACGACGTGCAGGTGATCCTGTCCGACCAGCGCATGTCCGACATGAGCGGCACCGAGTTCCTGGGCCGGGTGAAGATGCTCTACCCCGACACCATCCGCCTGGTCCTGTCCGGCTACACCGACCTGGCCACCGTCACCGACGCGATCAACCGCGGCGCGATCTACCGCTTCCTGACCAAGCCCTGGAACGACGACGAACTGCGCGAACACATCCGCCAGGCCTTCCGCACGCACGACGAACAGCGGCGGGATGCGGGGCCCTGAAAAGCCGGGATTCGGCATTTGGGATTCGGGATTCGTAAAAGCGCGGTGTCGGCATTTCATTGACACGCACGGACGGGAACAGCAAACGCAAAACCGCTTTTGCCAATCCCCAATCCCGAATCCCCAATCCCCGCCCCTACTTCGGCTGCCTAACCGGAATCACGATCCGGAACGTCGAGCCCTCGCCCACGACGCTGCTCACGTCGATGCGGCCGTGGTGCTTGTTGATGATGCCGTAGGAGATCGACAGGCCCAGGCCGGTGCCGCTGCCGACCGGCTTGGTGGTGAAGAACGGGTCGAAGATGCGCTGCAGCAGGTCCGCCGCAATGCCGGCGCCGGAGTCCTTGAACTCGATCCACACCTCTTCGCCGTCCTGGCCGGTGCTGACCACGATGGTGCCGCGCTCGCCGATCGCCTGGCCGGCGTTGAGCAGCAGGTTCATGTACACCTGGTTGAGCTCGGACGGCAGGCACTCCACCAGCGGCAGGTTGCCGTAGTGGCGCTCCAGGGTGACCTTGTACTTGAGCTCGTTCCAGATGATGTTGATCGTCGATTCCAAGCCCGAGTGCAGGTCAACCAGCTTCCACGACTCCTCGCGGCCGGAATAGGAGAAGTCCTTCAGGTCGCGGACGATGCGGGTGACCCGCTCGATGCCTTCGCGCGACTCGGCCATCAGTTGCGGCAGGTCGCGGCTGATGAAGTCGATGTCGAAGCGGTTGCGGATGTCGTCGATTTCCGGGATCAGTGCCTTCGGATCCGGCGCGCGCAGGGCGCGCTCGTAGGCCTCGATCAGGGTGAACAGGCTGCGCAGGTATTCCTGCAGACTGCCCAGGTTGGAATGGACGTAGCCGATCGGGTTGTTGATCTCGTGGGCGACGCCGGCGGCGAGCTGGCCGATCGAGGCCATCTTCTCCGACTGCAGCAGTTTTTCCTGGGCGCCATTGAGGCGCAGGTAGGCCTGGCGCAGTTCGGCGTGGCGCTGCTGCAGTTCCTGTTCGTAGTCCTGCTGGCCTTCGATGCCCTGGATCAGCATCAGGTAATGGCCGCCGTCCGCGTCGGCATGGAAGTACAGGTGGGCCAGCACCACGTGCTGTTCGGTCGGCAGGCTGCCGCTCCAGCGGCCGCTGCTGCGCGCCTGCGACAGCGCATCACCCGGCAGCCATTGCGCCAGGTGCGCGGCCAGGCCGCCGGTGTCGGCGCCGGACAGATGGCGGCGTGCGGCGCTATTGGTCAGCAGCAACTGGCCGTCGGCGCGGAACAGCACCACGCCTTCGTACAACAGTTCGCTGAGGGCGAGCAGGCTCTCGCGCGCGGGCAGGACAAGTGCTGCGTTGGGATTGATTTCGGCGAAATTCACGACAGGCCGTGGGCGATCGATGGATGCCCAATATACGCCGTTGCCGCCGGCGGATGCGCGCCCCGCAGCGGGACGCGGTGCGGCTTACGCGATCGCCAGGGGACGCTGGGCGAGCGGCGTGCTCGACTGGCCGTTGGCGTCGTAGGACGAGGCACTCTCGCTGCGGCCGAGGTGGCGCAGCGCCCAGTTGACCTCGCGCCGGCGCCGCGACAGCAGCGCGCCGTTGGCGCGGTTGGCGTCGGCGAGTTCGCGCAACCGCAGTTCGGCTTCTGCGCCGGCAGGCACGTCGGCCTCCAGGGCGCGCAGTGCCGCCAGCTTGGCGCTGGTCGCCTGCATGAGGCCTTCCACGTTGTGATCCAACAACGCCTGGCGCTCGCCGGCGAGCGCGTCGCTGAGCTGCTGCAGGGGGTTGGTCACCGACGTGTTCATGCGCTGAGTTGCCGATCCATGTCGATCATGCGGCTGGCGATCGCGTCGGGGTTGATCTTGTAGCTGCCGTTCTGCAGCGACGAGCGCACGGCCTCGACGCGGCTGCTGTCCACCGCCGGAGCGGCCGAGAGCTGGCGTTGCAGGGTCTGCAGGCCGGATGCCTCGCCGGTCAGGCGCAGGCTGTCGGTGGCTGCGGCCGCACCGACCGCACGGTCCTTGCCTTCCTCGGACGCGCCGGAGGCGGCCTTGGTCGAGACGGACGAGGTGCGAAGGGTGGCCGGGCTCGGCAAATTCCCTTCAATTTTCTGTGTCATGGCGGAAATCCTGTTACGGGTTCGGTGTAGGTAACGGCACAGCGTCGGAGAACTTTAGCCGGATTCTTAGCGCGTCACTAAAACGTCGCCGTTTTGTGACACAGTTCCCTGAACGATGCGCTTGGACGACAGGTTTTCGACGGTCACCCGCTCGTTTTCGCCCGCATCGCCCAATGCACGGCCGGACATGCGCACTTCCAGGCCACCGCTGCGTGCCACCAGCGCCACATTGTCGCCGCGCCTCACCAGCCGCGGCGCGACCAGGTCGGTGGCGGACAACAAGGTGCCGGCCGGCAGGGTTCGCCGCACCACCTTGCCGATCGCCGCCTCCGGCTCGGTCATCGCAGCGCCGACGATGCGCGCCGCGTCGCGCTTCTCGGGGACGATATCGGCTGCGCCGATGGTTTCTCCAGCGGACAGGCCGCGCGCCAGCACCAGGACATGCTGCATGCGCCGCACCTTGACCGGCACGAACAGCCGCCAGCCGGTGTCGCGCGGGCAGCTCACCTCCACGGTGGTGGTCCCGGTCGGCTGGGCCTGCAGCGGCACCGGGCACAGCGGCACCCGGACCGACGGGTCCAGGGTCGCCTCGGC
The DNA here is from genome assembly GCF_056725205.1 of Xanthomonas sp. NCPPB 3174. Taxonomy (NCBI): domain Bacteria; kingdom Pseudomonadati; phylum Pseudomonadota; class Gammaproteobacteria; order Lysobacterales; family Lysobacteraceae; genus Xanthomonas; species Xanthomonas sp. NCPPB 3174. Next base: position 2,488,805 of record NZ_CM161517.1, read on the forward strand.
ATCGGCGTCGGCCCCGGCCAGGGACAGCGCCGCGGCACGAATCGAATCCACCGACTGGAAGTCCGCGGCCCAGGCCGGCGTCGCCGCCAGCAGGACCAGCAATAGGATCGGGCGCATGGCCGTCTCTCTGGGAAAGGTCGCCGGCATCATGCAAAGGCCGTGCCGCAAACCGAACGTCCAATGCGGGACCCGCCCTCAAGTTCCGCCGCGAGGGCGCCGATATGAACGCCATGAGTCATGACCTTCTCAACCGAATCGACCAGCGCACCCGCTTGGCGGGCCACAACCGGCTTGCCCTGCTGCTGTTCCGGCTGGGCGGTCGTCAGCTTTTTGGCGTGAACGTCTTCAAGGTGCAGGAAGTGCTGCGCCGGCCGGAGCTGTTCCAGGTGCCCGGGCTGCCGCTGCAATTCTCCGGCGTCGCCGACGTGCGCGGGCGCTCGGTGCCGGTGCTCGACCTGGGCCTGGCCATCGGCCACCCGGAACGCGAACCGAACGCGGACACCGCGCCAGGCTATCTGGTGGTGACCGAGTTCAACCGCTCGGTGCAGGGCTTCCTGGTCAGCGGCGTGGAGCGCATCGTCAACATCGCGGTGGAAGACATCCATCCGCCGCCGGAACTGGGTGCCGAGTCCAGCTACCTGACCGCAGTGACCCGCTTCCAGGGCGAGCTGATCCAGGTGATCGACGTGGAAAGCGTGCTGGCCGACATCGCCCAGACCCGGGTCGAGGCCAACCTGGACCCGTCGCTGGCGCTCACCGGCCCGCAGCTGCAGGTGCTGGTGGTCGACGACTCGCGGGTGGCGCGGCAGCAGATCCGCAGCGTGCTGGACCAGCTCGGGGTCGCCGCGACCCTGCTCTCGGACGGTCGCCAGGCGCTGGACCATCTCTTGCAGATCCACGCCGCCGGCGAGAATCCGGCCGAGCGCTACGCCATGGTGATCTCCGACATCGAGATGCCGGCGATGGACGGCTATACGCTGACGACGGAAATCCGCCGCCATGCCGGCCTGTCCGGCCTGTACGTGCTGTTGCACACCTCGCTGTCGGGCGTGTTCAACAATGCGATGGTCGAGCGCGTGGGCGCCAACGCCTTCGTCGCCAAGTACAGCCCCAACGAGCTGGCCGAATACGTGCTGGCCCGGCTGCGGGTGGTGGCCGCGGCAGCGCAAGCAGCCGCCTGACCCGGGCCGCGCCTGGCTGCGCGGCCTGCCTGACGTTCTAATAGAGCGCGGGCGCTCCCCGTCTCCCGAGGCAACCCCCTGATCTCACGGGCCTTGCGCCCGGCTTTGGCACGCACCTTGCCTGTGGTTTCGGCAACGAACCGCGGGATCGTGCCATGTCCAATCCGATCACAGGCTATTTCGGCGTCCACGGCGACGCCCTGCCGCTGCGCGAGCAGCGCATGAAGCTGATCGCCAGCAACCTCAGCAACGTCGACACGCCCGGGTACAAGGCCCAGGACCTGGACTTCGATGCCGCGATGCGCGCGGCGCAGGGACAGCGCGAGGGCACCCAGCTCGCGGTGGACGACAGCCGCCACATCGCCGTCGGCGGCGATGGCCTGAATCCGTTCCAGGTCACCCGGGCCGCCAGCCAGCCGAGCATGGACGGCAACACCGTCGATCCGGACGCCGAACGCGCCGCCTACGGTCGCGCCGCGCTGGAGTACCGCGCGTCGCTGAGCTTCATCGAGTCCAAGGTGCGCACCATGCTCACCGCGATCACGGGCCAATAAGCATGAGCAATCTGCCGATCTTCGACGTCGCTGGCTCCGCGCTGCAGGCGCAGTCGGTGCGCATGAGCACCATCGCCAGCAACCTGTCCAATGCCGATTCTGTTGCCGGTTCGGCGGAGGCGGCCTACAAGCCGATCGAGCCGATCTTCCAGGCGGTGCGCAACCCGCACGACAGCAGCCTGACCTCGGTCAACGTCAAGGAAATCGCGACGACCAACGCGCCGCCGATCAAGCGCTACGAACCCGGCCATCCGCTTGCCGATTCCGACGGCTACATCTATTCGCCCGATGTGGATCCGGTCTCGCAGATGGTCAACCTGATCTCCGCCTCGCGCAATTACCAGGCCGGCGTGGAGGTCCTCAACACCGCCAAGGAACTGGCACTGGCCACTCTGACCATGGGCCGCTGATCCGCCCTCCCTCCGCCGCGTCACGTTCCAGGACCGCTTCCATGACCAGCGTCACCAGCTCCACCGACACCACCTATTCCAGTCTGGGCCTGAGCGCCTCGAGCAACACCAGCACCACCAGCGGCAAGGCGCTGCAGCAGGCCGACTTCCTCAAGCTGATGACCGAGCAGCTGCAGCACCAGGATCCGCTCAAGCCGATGGACAACAGCCAGATGGTCGCGCAGATGGCGCAGCTGTCCACCGTGCAGGGCATCGGCGACCTCAACAAGACCGTCACCGCGCTGTCCTCGTCGATGAGCACCGACCAGGTGCTGCGCGGCGCCAACCTGATCGGGCACAAGGTGCTGGTGCCGTCGGCGACGCTGCCGCTGGCCGCCGAGGGCAGCACCGGCGGCCTGGTCGCGGCCAAGGCCGCCGGCGTGATCGACGTCACCGTCAGCGATGCCAACGGCCAGCCGATCAAGAAGATCAGCCTGACCGCCGACAAGGCCGGCCAGCTCGATTTCGCCTGGGACGGCACCGACGCCAGCGGCAAGCGCATGCCGGCCGGCAGCTACAGCATCACCGCTGGGCAGACCGATGCCCAGGGCAACCAGTTGTCCCTGTCCACCTACGTCCAGGCGCCGGTCGAGAGCGCCATCATCGGATCGGACGGCATCTATCTCGACCTGACCGGGCTCGGCACCACGCCGCTGACCAACGTCCTCCGCGTCAGCTAATCCCGCGCCGACCATCCACAGGAGTCCACCATGGGTTTCAACACATCGCTGTCCGGCCTCAGGGCGGCCAATACCGACCTCAACGTCACCGCCAACAACATCGCCAACGCCAACACCACCGGCTTCAAGGGCTCGCGCGCCGAGTTCGCCGACCAGTTCACGCTCAACGGCTACGGCCTGGCGCGCAACGCGGTGGGGTCGGGCGTGCGCGTCAGCAACGTCGCCCAGCAGTTCTCGCAGGGCACCATCGATCCGACCGGGCGCAGCCTGGACCTGGCCATCTCCGGCTCCGGCTTCTTCACCCTGTCCAACAACGGCGCCCGCGTGTATTCGCGCGCCGGCAACTTCCAGACCGACGCCAACGGCTATGTGGTCAATCCGCAGGGCGCGCGGCTGCAGGTGTTCCCGCCGGCCAGCAACGGCAACGGCTTCGCCGCCGGCACCCTGACCGACCTGCAGTTGCTGACCACCGACAGCCCGCCCAAGCAGACCAGCACGGTCAACCTGACCTTCACGCTGCCCGGCAACACCCAGCCGCCGACGGTGACCACGTTCGATCCGAACGACGCCAACAGCTACAACAACTCCAGCGGCGGCACCACGGTGTACGACTCGCTGGGCGTGGCCCACGTGCAGACCTCATACTTCGTCAAGACCTCCACGCCCAACCAGTGGACCGTCTACAACTACGTGGACGGCGTTGCCGCCGGCGGTGCCAGCACGCTGCAGTTCTCCAACAGCGGCGCGCTGGTCAGCCCGGCCGACGGCAAGATCGCGCTGGGCACCTTCACCCCCGCCACCGGCGCCGGCACCCTGTCGTTGAACCTGAACGTGTTCGGGTCCACCCAGTACGGCGAAACGTTCGCCCTGCGCGGCGCGACCCAGGACGGCTACGCCAGCGGCAAGCTGAACTCGATCAGCATCGACGAGAAAGGCATCGTCTACGCGCGCTACTCCAACAACGCCGACAAGGCGCTGGGCCAGATCGCGGTGACCAACTTCGTCAACCCGCAGGGCCTGAGTTCGCTCGGCGACAACGCGTGGGCGGAAAGCTCGGCCTCGGGCATCGCCCGCACCGGCTCGCCAGCGACCTCGGACTTCGGCAGCGTGCAGTCCGGCGCACTGGAATCGTCCACCGTCGACCTGACCGAGCAGCTGGTCAACATGATCGTGGCCCAGCGCAACTTCCAGGCCAACTCGCAGGTGATCTCGACCCAGGATCAGGTCACGCAGACGATCATCAATATGCGTTAAGGCTGGGATTGGTGATTCGGGATTGGTGATTCGCCGCCGCTGGCGCCCGTCGACCGGGCGCCAGCCCAAGCCACCATTTCCCCGATCGTCTGCGGTATCCCCGCTTTTTCGAATCCCGAATCCCTTCTCCCGAATCACGGCCCACACCCAATGGACAAAGCCCTCTACGTCGCCATGACCGGCGCCCGCGCGTCGCTGCAGGCGCAGGCCACCGTGTCGCACAACCTGGCCAACGTCGAGACCTCCGGGTTCAAGGCGGCGCTGGCCAATACCGAGGCGTATCGGATTCCCGGCGCCGGTTATCCGTCGCGGATCGATGCGCTGCATATCGACCAGGGGTTCAACCGCGACGTCGGCGCGCAGCACCAGACCGGCAATCCGCTGGATCTGTCGCTGGATGCCGATCGCTGGCTGGCGGTGCAGTCTTCCGACGGCAAGGAGGCGTACACGCGCGGCGGCGAATTGGCGCTGACTCCGAACGGCCAGCTGGTCACCGCCAGCGGCCATGCGGTGCTCGACGACCAGGGCAATCCGGTGTCGATCCCGCCGCACCAGTCGCTGGAGATCGGCAACGACGGCACGGTGTCGATCGTGCCGCTGGGCGAAGCGCCCACCGCGATGAGCACCGTCGCCACCTTGAAGGTGGTGCAGGCGCCGGCGGACCAGCTCACCCGCCGGCCCGACGGCCTGATGCGCAACGTCAGCGACGATCCGGCCAAGGCCTTTGCGCCGGCCACCGGCAATTCGCTGCGGACCGGCGTGCTCGAGGGCAGCAACGTCGATGCCGCCGGCGCGCTGGTGCAGATGATCCAGTTGCAGCGCCAGTTCGAAATGCAGGTCAAGGTCATCAAGAACGGCGACGAGAACGCGCAGTCGGCGAACACGCTGCTGCGTCTGAACGGCTAAGACGGGCCTCGGCGCCAGCGGCGCCGGTTTGGCACGGCACATGCATCACTCCCTGCGCCCCCGGCGCGTCGTGCCGGGGCCACCATCAGAGGAACTCGGGTCATGAATCAGGCTTTGTGGGTCGCCAAGACCGGACTGGATGCGCAGCAGACGCGCATGTCGGTCGTCTCCAACAACCTGGCCAACACCAACACCACCGGTTTCAAGCGCGACCGCGCCAACTTCGAGGACCTGCTGTACCAACAGCTGCGGCAGCCCGGCGGCGCCAGTTCCTCGCAGACGCAGCTGCCCTCGGGCTTGCAGATCGGTACCGGCGTGCGCGTGGTCGCCACCGCCAAGGATTTCGAGCAGGGCAGCCAGCAGCAGACCGACCGCGCGCTGGACGTGATGGTCAACGGCCGCGGCTTCTTCGAAGTGCAGATGCCGGACGGCACCTCGGCCTACACCCGCGACGGCAGCTTCCAGATCGATGCGCAGGGCCAATTGGTCACCAACAGCGGCTACCCGATCCAGCCGGGCATCCAGATCCCGGAAGGCGCGCAGTCGGTGACCATCGGCTCCGACGGCACGGTGAGCGTGCAGGTCGCCGGCACCGCCGCGGCGCTGCAGGTCGGCTCGCTGACCCTGACCGACTTCATCAATCCCTCCGGCCTGCAGGCCCAGGGCCAGAACCTGTACGTGGAAACCGCCGCCTCCGGCCCGGCCACCAACGGCACGCCCGGCCTCAACGGCCTCGGCAAGATCGCGCAGGGCGCGCTGGAAGGCAGCAACGTCAATGTGGTGGAAGAGCTGGTGAGCATGATCGAGACCCAGCGCGCCTACGAGATGAACGCCAAGGCCATCTCCACCACCGACTCGATGCTCGGCTATCTGAACAACAACGTCTGATCCCCTCGCCTCCGGAATCCGCCATGTCGCGCCTGTCCTCTCTCTCCTTCTCCGCCGCGCTGCTGCTGCCGGTCCTGCTCGGCGGTTGCGCCGGTCTGGGCGTGGCCGCCGGCGACGTGCGTCCGTACGCGCCGATGGCGCCGATCACGCCGGTCATGGCACCGCAGGCACAGCCCACGGCCGGCGCGATCTATGCCGCCGGCCCCGGCCTGCAGCTGTATTCGGACCGTCGCGCCCGCGACGTCGGCGACCTGCTGACCATCACCCTGGTCGAAAGCACCAACGCCAGCAGCACCGCCAACACCAGCATCAGCAAGAAGGATGCGGTGACCATGGCCACGCCGACCCTGCTCGGCGCGCCGCTGACCGTCAACGGCACCAACATCCTCAACAACGCCACCAGTGGCGACCGCAGCTTCGCCGGCAAGGGCAACACCGCGCAGAGCAACACCATGCAGGGCAGCATCACCGTGACCGTGATGCAGCGCCTGCCCAACGGCAACCTGGTGATCCAGGGCCAGAAGAACCTGCGCCTGAACCAGGGCGACGAACTGGTGCAGGTGCAGGGCGTGGTCCGCGCCGCCGACATCGCCCCGGACAACACCATTCCCTCCAGCAAGGTCGCCGAGGCGCGCATCGCCTACGGCGGCCGCGGCGCGGTCGCGCAGTCCAACGCGATGGGCTGGCTGAGCCGTTTCTTCAACTCGCGCATCTCGCCGTACTGAGGCCCGCCATGAACGTCCTGTCCCTGCCCTGCCGCCTGCTCGCCGCCGTCGCCCTGTGCGCCGGCCTGGCCGCCCCGGCCGCAGCCGAACGCATCAAGGACCTGGCCCAGGTCGGCGGCGTGCGCAACAACGCGCTGGTCGGCTACGGCCTGGTGGTCGGCCTGGACGGCAGCGGCGACCGCACCAGCCAGGCGCCCTTCACCGTGCAGAGCCTGAAGAACATGCTCGGCGAGCTTGGCGTCAACGTGCCGTCCAACGTCAACCCGCAGCTGAAGAACGTGGCCGCGGTGGCGATCAGCGCGCAGTTGCCGGCGTTCGCCAAGCCGGGCCAGACCATCGACATCACCGTCTCCTCGATCGGCAACGCCATCTCGCTGCGCGGTGGCACCCTGCTGATGGCGCCGCTGAAGGGCGCCGACGGCCAGGTCTATGCGGTCGCCCAGGGCAACCTGGTGGTCGGCGGCTTCGGCGCGCAGGGCAAGGACGGTTCGCGGATCTCGGTGAACGTGCCCAGCGTCGGCCTGATTCCCAATGGCGCGACCGTGGAACGCGCGCTGCCGGACGTGTTCGGCAACACCGGCGAGATCACCCTGAACCTGCACCAGCCCGATTTCACCACCGTCTCGCGCATGGTCTCGGCGCTGGAGAACACCTTCGGTCCCGGCAGCGCGCATGCGGTGGACGGCTCCACCGTGGCGGTGCGTTCGCCCACCGACCAGAGCGCGCGCATCGGCCTGCTGGCACGCATCGAGAACGTCGAGCTGTCGCCGGGCGCGGCGCCGGCCAAGGTGGTGGTCAACGCACGCACCGGCACGGTGGTGATCGGCTCGCAGGTGCGGGTCAGCCCGGCCGCGATCTCGCACGGCTCGCTGACGGTGACCATCAGCGAAGGCACCCAGGTCAGCCAGCCCAATGCACTGAGCGGCGGCCAGACCGTGGCCACGCCCAAGTCCACCATCACCGCCACCAACGAAGGCAGCCGCATGTTCAAGTTCGAGGGCGGCACCTCGCTGGATCAGATCGTGCGGGCGGTCAACGAGGTCGGCGCCGCGCCTGGCGACCTGATCGCGATTCTGGAAGCGCTCAAGCAGGCCGGTGCCCTGAGCGCGGAGCTGGAGGTGATCTGACATGCGTATCTCGGCCGCTCCCTTCGACCTGCACGCCTCTACCCAGAACGATCCGGCCAAGATCGACAAGGTCTCGCGCCAGCTCGAAGGGCAGTTCGCCAACATGCTGGTCAAGAGCATGCGCGAGGCCAGCTTCGGCAATTCGCTGTTTCCGGGCGAGAACCAGACCTTCCGTGACATGTACGACCAGCAGCTGGCCAAGGGCCTGACCGACGGCAAGGGGCTGGGCCTGCGGGCGATGATCGCCAAGCAGCTCGGCGGCGGGCAGACGAGCGAGACCGGCACGCCGAACACCGCGCTGGACGCCGCCAAGGCGGCCAAGGCCTACTCGCTGGTGTCCGGCCAGTCGAGCAATGGCCCGATGCCGCTGCAGGGCGAGGCCGCGCTCGCCAGCGGTGCCGCGGCCGGCGCCGGGGTCGGCCCATGGAGCGGCACCGACGCGACCGCCTCCCCGCAGCAGCAGGTGCTGGACATGATCGCCGGCCGCGAGAGCAGCGCCATGCACCAGGCCATCGGCAGCAGCCCGGCCGACGGTAGCGCCGGACTGTCCTGGGCCGGTGCCGACGACCGCTGGTCGAACGTGCAGGCGTCCGCCGACAGCAGCACCGCCATCGATCCCAGCGCCGCCGCGGCCGCCAACGCCGCCGCGGCCAGCCTCGGCGAGCGCACCCCGGAAGGCTTCGTCGCCAAGATCTGGAACCATGCGCAGAAGGCCGCGCAGGAACTGGGCGTGGACGCGCGCGCCCTGGTCGCGCAGGCCGCGCTGGAAACCGGCTGGGGCCGCCGCGGCATCTCGCGCGGCGACGGCGCCAGTTCCAACAATCTGTTCGGGATCAAGGCCACCGGCTGGGACGGCGATCGCGTGACCACCGGCACCCACGAGTACGTGGACGGGGTCAAGCAGTCGCAGACCGCCGATTTCCGCGCCTATTCCTCGCCGGCGGAGAGCTTCGCCGACTACGTGCGCCTGCTGAAGACCAATCCGCGCTACCAGCAGGCGCTGAAGGCCGGCACCGACATCCGCGGCTTCGCCCAGGGCCTGCAGCGCGCCGGCTACGCCACCGATCCGGCCTACGCGGCCAAGATCGCCGCCATCGCCGGCGGCCCGACCATCGGCCGCGCGGTCGCCGCGATCGGCAGCGCCGCCGCCGGCGGCATCGAACGCGTGCTGGCCAGCACCGTCGATTCGTCCGGCCTCGTGCGCCGTTGAGGTAGCCGCCCATGTCCATCCTCTCCACCGGTACCGGCGCCCTGCTCGCCTTCCAGCGGGCCCTGTCCACGGTCAGCCACAACGTCGCCAACATCAACACCGACGGCTACAGCCGGCAGCGGACGACGTTCGCGACCACGGTTCCCAGCCAGTACGGCAGCGAGTTCATCGGCAACGGCACCCAGATCACCGATGTCTCGCGCGTGGCCGACCAACTGGCGATCTCGCGCCTGTTCGACAGCACCGGCGAAGTCGCCCGGCTGAAGCAGCTCTCCAGCATGTCCAGCCGCGTCGATGGCCTGTTCTCGGACAAGGCCACCAGCATTGCCGGGCAGTGGTCGAACTTCTTCGACGCCACCAGCGGCCTGTCCTCCAACGCCTCGGCTAGCGCCAACCGGCAGAACCTGCTGGACGCCGGCAGCTCGCTGGTGACCCGCTTCAAGCAGCTCAACGGCCAGCTCGACTCGCTCGGCAGCGAGGTCAACAACGGCCTGCTGGCCGGCACCGCCGAAGCCAACCGCCTGGCCACCGAGATCGCCAAGCTCAATGGCCAGATCGGCTCCAACGCCAATGCCGCCGCGCCGGACCTGCTCGACCGCCGCGACCAGATGATCAGCCAACTGATCGGCTACACCGGCGGCAGCGTCATCCAGCAGGACGGCGGGATGATGAACGTCTACACCTCCGGCGGCCAGGCGATGGTGGTCGGCACCAATGCCTCGACGCTGGTCACCAGTCCCGATCCGTACCAGCCGGAAAAACTGCAGATCGCGCTGAAGACGCCCGGCGGCTCGACGCCGCTCACCAGCAAGGCGCTGGGCGGGCAGCTCGGCGGCTTCCTGGAGTTCCGCAGCACCGTCCTGGATCCGACCAAGGCCGAACTCGGCCGCATCGCCACCGGCCTGGCCAGCAGCTACAACGCGCAGCACCACGCCGGCATGGACCTGTACGGGCAGATGGGCGGCGATTTCTTCAACCTGCCGGCGCCGACCGTGGACGGCAACAGCGCCAACACCGGCACGGCCGCCTTCAGCGCCAGCGTCAGCGACCTGAGCAAGCTCGACGGGCAGAACCTGCTGCTGACCTACAACGGCACCAGCTGGAACGCCAGCCGCGCCGACACCGGCGCCAGCGTCGCCATGACCGGTTCCGGCACCAGCGCCGACCCGTTCGTGGTCAACGGCGTGACCCTGCAGGTGTCCGGCACCGCCGCCAGCGGCGACAAGTTCCTGCTGCAGCCCACCGCCAACGCCATCAACAAGCTGTCCGTGGCCATCACCGACCCCTCGCGCATCGCCGCGGCGACGCCGATCCAGGCCAGCGCCACGCTGAGCAACCTGGGGACCGGCAAGGTCAGCAATGTCGCCGCGACCGACGCCAGCAACGCCAACCTGCTGACGCCGGCGAACATCGCCTTTATCGATTCCACCCACTACTCGATCAACGGTGGCGCGCCGCAGACCTACACCGCCGGGCAGACCATCAGCGCCAACGGCTGGAGCCTGACCATGGACGGCGTGCCGTCCGCCGGCGACAGCTTCGCGGTGGGCCCGACCGGGGTCGGCTCGAGCAACAATGGCAACGCCCTGCTGATGTCCAACCTGGACGATGCCAAGGCGTTCAACGGCGGCACCATCACCCTCAACGGCGCGGTGGCCGGCCTGACCACCACGGTCGGCTCGGCGGCGCGCCAGGCCAAGTACGCGGCCGACGCGCAGGACGTGATCCAGAGCAGCGCCCAGGACGCGCGCGACTCGCTGTCCGGCGTCAATCTCGACGAGGAAGCGGCGGATATGCTGCGGCTGCAGCAGGCCTACCAGGCGGCCTCGCGCCTGATCTCCACCGCCGACACCCTGTTCCAGTCCATCCTGAGCGCGGTCCGATGAGCAATCGCATCTCCAGCGGCATGATCTTCAATCAGTCGCTCAACACCATGCTCGGCAAGCAGGCGACGATCTCGCACCTGCAGCAGCAGCTCTCCACCGGCCAGCGCATCGTCAGCGCGGCCGACGACCCGGTCGCGGCCGGCACCGCAGTCAGCCTGGATCGCACGGTGGCGGCGCTGGCGCGCTTCGGCGACAACGCCACCAACGTGCAGAACCGGCTCAACCTGCAGGAGAACTCGCTGTCGCAGGCCGGCGACCTGATGGCCCGGGTCAAGGATCTGACGGTGGAAGCCAATAGTTCGGCGCTGACCACCCCCGACCGCAAGGCCATCGCCGCGGAACTGAAGACCTTGCACGACAGCCTGCTGAGCCTGTCCAACAGCACCGACGGCTCCGGCCGCTACCTGTTCGGCGGCACCGCCGACGATGCCGCGCCGTTCGCCGTGGTCTCCGGCAACGTGGTCTACAGCGGCAACCAGACCCAGCGCAGCGTGGAGGTCGCGCCGGACACCAAGGTGTCCGACACCCTGCCCGGCAGCGAGATCTTCATGCGTGTGCCCACCGGCGACGGCACCGTGGACGCGCACGCGGCCGCAGGCAACACCGGTACCGGTCTGCTGCTGGACTTCAGCCGCGACGGCTCGGGCAGCGCCTGGAACGGCGGCAGCTACAGCGTGGTGTTCACTGCCGCCACCACCTACGAGGTGCGCGACAGCAGCGGCACGGTGGTCAACACCGGTACCTACGCCGCCGGAGAGAGCATCGGCCTGCCCGGCCTGAAGATGCGCGTGGACGGCGCCCCCGCGGCCGGCGACAGCTTCCAGATCGGTCCATCGACCACCAAGGACGTGTTCTCCACCATCAGCAACCTGGTCAACCTGCTCAATACCGATCCGATCACCCCGACGGCCAAGGCGGCGCTGCAGAACGGACTGCAATCGTCGATGCGCGACATCACCCAGGCCTCGTCGAAGATGATCGACGCGCGCGCCGCCGGCGGCGCCCAGCTCGCGGCCATCGACAACGCCACCGACCTGCGCGAAGCCAACAACGTGACCCTGAAGACCACCCTGTCCTCGCTGCGCGACCTCGACTACGCCCAGGCGATTTCCCAGTACCAACTGGAACAGTCGGCGCTGAAAGCGGCACAGACCATCTTCACCCAGATGCAGAAGATGTCGCTGTTCGACCGGCTCGGCTAAACAGGCGATATACCGGATATACCAAAAGGCCCGGAGCGCGGCGACGCCTCCGGGCCTTTTCCGTTATACAAAAGACCGCCACCGCCGCTGGCCAAGTAGACAACGCGCAGGCAGCCCTAAAGTTTGCCGAAGTGCGGCCGAGAAAGGCTCTCCGCGGTGTTCCAGGTGTTTTGCGCATCGCCGGAACCGCAAATTTTCTGCAGTAAATCGCTAAAGGTTGCGCGCCTGTCGCCGTTACTTATATCACCAGCCGCACTGGCCAAATTGATGGCCCCCTGCGGAGACTCCAGGCACCAACCGGTTGCCGGACAAATCGCTTAGAGGAGATATCAAAATGGCACAGGTCATCAATACCAACGTAATGTCGCTGAACGCTCAGCGCAACCTCAACACCACCAGCACCAGCCTGGCCACGACGATCCAGCGCCTGTCCTCGGGCCTGCGCATCAACAGTGCCAAGGACGACGCCGCCGGCCTGGCGATCTCCGAGCGCTTCACCACCCAGATCCGTGGTCTGGACGTGGCCTCGCGCAACGCCAACGACGGCATCTCGCTGGCGCAGACCGCCGAAGGCGCGATGGTCGAAATCGGCAACAACCTGCAGCGTATCCGCGAACTGGCGGTGCAGTCGGCCAACGCCACCAACTCCAGCACCGACCGCGGCGCGCTGAATTCGGAAGTCAAGCAGTTGGCCTCGGAAATCGACCGCGTCTCCAGCCAGACCAACTTCAACGGCACCAAGCTGCTGGACGGCTCCTTCTCCGGCGCCCTGTTCCAGGTCGGCGCCGATGCCGGCCAGACCATCGGCATCAACACCATCGTCAACGCCAGCGCCGCCTCGCTGGGCAAGGCCGGCTTCGCCGCCACCCAGACCGGCTCAGCCGCCCTGGCCTCCGGTACCGCCACCGCCAGCGGCAGCTTCTCCGGCATGGTCGTCAACGGCGTCACCATTGCCTCGGTCTCGGTGGCCGTCGGCGACGTCGGCAGCGACATCTCCAAGAAGATCGCCTCGGCGATCAACGACAAGCTGGCCCAGACCGGCGTGTACGCCTCGGTCGACAGCACCAGCGGCGCGCTGAAGCTGGAATCGGTCAAGGGCGGCCAGGACTTCTCGTTCACCGCGGGCAGCGCCACCGGTGCCACCGGCGTCACCTTCAGCAACGCCGGCATCGCTGCCAGCGCCGCTGCCACCGCCGGCACCACCAACTACCTGGCCGACGTGGACATCTCCACCTTCCAGGGCGCGCAGAAGGCGCTGAGCATCATCGACAACGCGCTGACCTCGGTGAACTCCTCGCGCGCCGACATGGGTGCGATCCAGAATCGCTTCACCTCCACCATCGCCAACCTGAGCTCCACCTCGGAGAACCTGTCGGCCTCGCGCAGCCGCATCCGCGACACCGACTACGCCAAGGAAACCGCCGAGCTGACCCGCACGCAGATCCTTCAGCAGGCCGGCACCGCCATGCTGGCCCAGGCCAAGCAGGCCCCGCAGAGCGTGCTGAGCCTGCTCCAGGGCTAAGCGTCGCCAGCCGCATCGCACCACCGAGGCCCCTCCGCAAGGAGGGGCCTTTTTTGTTCCCTATTCCCGCCACGGGCCATCGCATCTCGGAGGAAGCGCCATCTCCGCGCGTTGCCGGTTCTCGACGCCGAAGGTAAGCGCTACCTGCGTGGTAGGGCGGCGGCCAGCAGACAGCGTGGCCATGCTATTCGCGTTGATCCCGGTGCATTCGACCCGTTATGCGGGATCGACGGGAGATGGCCAATGCCACCGACCGCCGGCGCTGTCGCGCGACGCGTGACCAATGGACTGGATGACGGTCAGCAGTTGGCGATGACCGTGGCCGCATTCCAAGATCGCCTGTAAAGCGTCGTCAACGCAGTGCACGACCTGGAAGCGCGCCGGCATTGCCCACATCGCCGGACGACCGACGCTCCTTCTACTTCATCGCCAAGGACGGCGGGAAGGCGATCAGACAGGGCGAGGGAGAGATGTCCAAGCCGTCGCGCCGCGATGCGCTGCGTACCGGCAGGTCAAGCGTTCGCGTCGTCGACGCGAGACACGATCGAGAGCATCTAGCGCATCGCCCTCGGCGCGATCCGGGCCGCCCTTTCTCCGACTTGGGCAAGACGCCTAAAGTTTGACGAAGCGCGGCCGAAACAAGCCTTTCTCCGCGTTTTCGGTGTCACGCAAATCGCCGAAACGCCAAATTTTCGGCAGCAAATCCCTAAAGGTTGCGCACCGACTGCCGTTACTTATACCAGCAGCGGCAATGGCCAATTGATGGCCCCCTGCGGAGGCTCCAGGCACCAACGGGTTGCCGGACAAATCGCTTAGAGGAGATATCAAAATGGCACAAGTAATCAATACCAACGTAATGTCGCTGAACGCTCAGCGCAACCTCAACACCACCAGCGCCAGCCTGGCGACGACGATCCAGCGTCTGTCCTCGGGCCTGCGCATCAACAGCGCCAAGGACGACGCGGCCGGCCTGGCGATCTCCGAGCGCTTCACCACCCAGATCCGCGGCTTGGACGTGGCCTCGCGCAACGCCAACGATGGCATCTCGCTGGCGCAGACCGCCGAAGGCGCGATGGTCGAAATCGGCAACAACCTGCAGCGTATCCGCGAACTGGCGGTGCAGTCGGCCAACGCCACCAACTCCAGCACCGACCGCGGCGCGCTGAACTCGGAAGTCAAGCAGCTGGCCTCGGAAATCGACCGCGTCTCCAGCCAGACCAACTTCAACGGCACCAAGCTGCTGGACGGCTCCTTCTCCGGCGCCCTGTTCCAGGTCGGTGCCGACGCTGGACAGACCATCGGCATCAACAGCATCGTCAACGCCAGCGCCGCTTCGCTGGGCAAGGCCGGCTTCGCCGCCACCCAGACCGGCTCGGCCGCCCTGGCCTCCGGTACCGCCACCGCCAGCGGCAGCTTCTCCGGCATGGTTGTCAACGGCGTCACCATCGCCTCGGTCTCGGTGGCCAACGGCGACGCCGGCGCGGACGTGGCCAAGAAGATCGCCTCGGCGATCAACGACAAGCTGGCCCAGACCGGCGTGTACGCCTCGATCGACCCGACCACCAGCGCGCTGAAGCTGGAATCGGTCAAGGGCGGCCAGGACTTCTCGTTCACCGCGGGCAGCGCCACCGGCGCCACCGGCATCACCTTCAGCAACGCCGGCATCGCCGCCAGCGCCGCTGCCACCGCCGGCACCACCAACTACCTGGCCGACGTGGACATCTCCACCTTCCAGGGCGCGCAGAAGGCGTTGAGCATCATCGACAACGCGCTGACCTCGGTGAACTCCTCGCGCGCCGACATGGGTGCGATCCAGAACCGCTTCACCTCCACCATCGCCAACCTGAGCTCCACCTCGGAGAACCTGTCGGCCTCGCGCAGCCGCATCCGCGATACCGACTACGCCAAGGAAACCGCCGAGCTGACCCGTACGCAGATCCTGCAGCAGGCCGGCACCGCCATGCTGGCCCAGGCCAAGCAGGCCCCGCAGAGCGTGCTGAGCCTGCTCCAGGGCTAAGCGCGGCAAGCCGCACCGTGAGACCGGACCCCTCCGCAAGGAGGGGTCCTTTTTTTTGACGCGCGCGGAAGCGGCACAGGATTTGCATCGACCTTTGGGCCGCAACGACGCACGGGCGGCGCTCAAGAAGCGACCCCGCGCGCCGATACTCCCCTCAGCCGCTGGCGCGTCGCGCGCCCGCCCCTTCAAGGAACGCGATCATGTCCACCACGTCGATCGGCTCAGGCCTGGACATCCCCACCTTCGTCGCCAAACTGGTGTCGAAGGAACGCCAGCCGCAGGAAGACCGGATCAACCGCGACGGCACCGCCTCCAGTGCGCAGCTGTCGTCCTTGAGCACGATCAAGAGCGCGCTGTCCAACCTGCAGACGGCGATGAGCACGGTGTCCGACAGCGCCGACAAGGGCGCCTACAAGGCCACCATCGACGATGGCGCTGGCTATACCGCCACGGTCACTTCCAGCGCCAGCGCCGGCAGATACGGCATCGAGGTGGTGAAGCTGGCGCAATCGCAGAAGCTGACCTCGTCGGCCTACGCAAGCGGCGCCGTGGTCGGTGGCGGCACCCTGACCATTGCTTATGGCAGCACCACCCTCAACGTCAATGTCGATGCCGGCAGCAAGCTCAGCGACGTCGCGGCCTTCATCAACAAGGCCGCCAACGGTGCCGGCGTCACCGCCAGCGTGGTCACCGCCGACGATGGCGATCACCTGGTGCTCAACGCGGTCGATACCGGCACCAAGGGCGCCCTGACCATCACCACCTCCGGTGGCGACGGCGGCCTGGCCAACCTCACCTACCCTGCCGGCAGCAGCGGCGGCTTGACCCAGACCATCGCCGCCGCCGACGCGGTGGTGAAGGTGGACGGCTTCCAGCGCACCTCCAGCAGCAACACCATCACCGACCTGGTGCCTGGCGTGGCCATCAACCTCACCAAGGCCGTTGCCGGCACTACCTTCAATCTCAACATCACGAACGACAACAGCCCGCTGAAGGCCAACCTGACCGCCCTGGTCAGCGCCTACAACTCCGCCAACAGCGTGCTCAAGTCCTCCAGCGCCTACGACGCCACCAACAAGAAGGCATCGCCGATGACCGGCGATGCCATGGTGCGCGGCCTGCAGCAGTCGCTGCGGCGGCTGGTCAGCGACAACGTCAGCGGGCTGATGGCGCTGGGCGTCACCATCGACAAAGACGGCGTGATGAGCCTGGATAGCAGCAAGTTCGATACCGCCGTGGCCACCGATCCGTCGGCGGCCAAGACCATGCTCGGCAGCGCCGGCAGTTTCGGCGCCGGGATGAGCACGCTGCTCAAGAGCAACCTGGACAGCACCAGCGGCACCCTGACCCAGCGGACCGACGCGCTCAACAAGCACATTTCCGATCTGACCGACCAGCTCAGCGATCTGGACGCGCGCATGCAGACACTGACCGACCAGTACACCGCCCGCTTCACGGCGATGGAGACGCTGGTGACGCAGATGCAGACCACGAGCGACAACTTGACCAAGCAATTCAGCTGACGCGCGTGTGGTCGCGGCTCAAGTCGAAGCGCGTCGCGGCCGATATGAAGAGTATCGACAGTCATTGTGGATCTGCGGCAACAACCGCCCGGCATCGCCACCAACCGGCATAGCCCCAGGCCCCGCACGTCCACCCGAGGAGTTTTCCATGTACGGTTCCAGCCGCCAGTACGCTGAGCAATATCGCAAGATGGGCATTTCCACCAGCGTCACCGATGCCGATCCGCACAAGCTGGTCGCCATGCTGTTCGCCGGTGCCTGCCAGCGCATCCGCCAGGCCCAGGCCTGCCTTGCGCAGGGCGACCAGGCGCGCAAGGGCAAGGCGATCGGCGAGGCCTGCGCCATCGTCGGCCATCTCAACGGCTCGCTCGACCACGAGGCCGGCGGCGAGATCGCCGGCAACCTGTCGGCGCTGTACGACTACGTGATGCACCGGCTGACCGAAGCCAACCTGCACAACGACGATGCCGCGCTGACCGAGGCGCTGGAACTGCTCAGCGAGATCGACGCGGCCTGGGCCGCCATCCCCGCGCAACAGCGCGAACTGGCCACGGCGAACGCATCGTGAGCATCCAGCTCGCCGACCTGCACAACGACCTGCACGAACTGCGCGAGATCCTGCGCGGCGACGACTATGCCCTGGCCCAGGCGATGGTCACCGACCATGCGCGGCGCCTGCAGGCGTATCTGCAGCAGGACGGCGCCGACCGCTCGCGCGAGGCGCTCAAGCCACTGCTCGCCCTGCAGCAGGCGGTGACCGCACAGATGCGCATGGAGCGCGACCATGCCGCGGCCTGGCTGCGCGCCAGCCGCCAGTCCAGCCACGCCGCGCGGCTCTATTCGCAGGCCGGACTGCTGGGATGAACGCCGGCCCGGACGGCGCGGCGCAGCACCCGGCCGACGCCGAACTGTTCCACGACACCCTCAGTTGCGCGCTGGCGCTACCGGCGGATTTTCGCCTGGGCAACGGTGCCGGCCGGCTGGCGGCCGGCGAGGCGCTGTTGCGCAGCCTGGCGCAGATCGAGGATCTGCGCGGCGAGGATGGCAGCGACGACCGCAGCGAAGCCACCGCGCAGACGCAGCGGATGGAGGCCAAGCTCGACCTGATGCTGGTGCTGCTGGGCCGGTTGGCCCGCCAGCACGAGGATGCCCTGCCGTTGCGGCCGCTGTGCTGGTCGCGCCGGGGCGTGCGGCTGGACCTGGGCGCGCGCTCGGGCGCCGCGCCCGGCGCCGCCGGCCTGCTGCGCCTGCAGCCCTCGGACTGGCTGCCGGACCACCTGGAACTGCCGGTGCGGGTGCTGGCCGAGGCCACCACGGCCGGGGTCGTGCAACTTTGGCTACGGTTCGAGACACAGCCGCCGGGCCTGGAAGAGGCCCTGGAACGCCACCTGTTCCGGCTGCACCGCCGGCAGATCGCCGACAGCCGGCGGGCGCGCTGAGCCCGCCCCGGGCCACCCGCGGCCGCGGTGAGGTTGGCGGCGGCGAGCGGCTCGGCTAAGGTGCGGATCTGAATAGAAGGACCTGCACCGTGCGAGTCATCATCGTCGACGATCACACCCTGGTACGCGCCGGCCTGAGCCGGCTGCTGCAGACGTTTGCGGACGTCGACGTGGTCGCCGAGGCCAGCAACGCCCAGCAGGCGGTGGATCTGGCCACCCTGCACCGCCCCGACCTGGTGCTGATGGACCTGTCCCTGCCGGGGCGCAGCGGCTTGGACGCGCTCACCGACGTGCTGCACAGCTCGCCCAAGACCCGGGTGGTGATGATGTCGATGCACGACGACCCGGTACACGTGCGCGATGCCCTGGACCGCGGCGCCACCGGCTTCGTGGTCAAGGACGCCGCCCCGCTGGAGCTGGAACTGGCGCTGCGCGCGGCCAGCGCCAACCAGGTGTTCCTGAGTCCGCAGATTTCTTCCAAGATGATCGCGCCGATGCTCGGCCGCGAGCGCCCGGTGGGCATCGCCGCCCTGTCGCCGCGCCAGCGCGAGATCCTGCGCCAGATCGGCCGGGGCCAGAGCAACAAGGAAATCGCCTCGGACCTGGGCATCAGCGTCAAGACCGTCGAGACCCACCGCGCGCGGATGATGGAATCGCTGGGCTGCCGCCGCGCCAACGATCTGGTCCTGCTGGCCGCACGCCACCAGGGCGAGCTGAGCTGAACTGGGGACGGCATCCCGACACGGAAGATTGGCATAGCGCTTGCCTTAACCGGTCAGCAGGCGTGACGATCCCGCCGAACCCCGCCGCATCAGGCATTGCGCCGTCGACTGTCCGGCGCCCACGACGCCGATGTCAGGAAATTCCCGACACCCTGTCGGGAATTTGACTACTCTACTCAGGAACCCCCCGATTCTGTTACCGTCGGGCGACAAGCACTATGCGTTCCACGGGCGCCAGAGGGTTGGCGCCGAACCGAGGAAGTCCGCATGAAGCCGACCGTTTCCGCCCAACTGGGCCAGCAACTGCATCTGACCCCGCAACTGCTGCAGTCGATCCGACTGCTGCAGCTCGACGGCATGCAACTGGAACTGGAAATCCGCCGCGCACTGGAGACCAATCCATTGCTCGAGCTGGAAGAGGCCGAGGGCGCGATCGAGCCGGTGGTGAAGCACGAGGATGCGGCGCTGGAAACCGCGGCGTTCGACGAACTTCCCGAATCCTCGATGTGGGACATTCCGGCCGCCGGCTGGAACGACGGCGAAGACGACCGCATGCAGCGCATCGCCGCCGGCGAGTCCACCGATCCGCACCTGCGCGTGCTGCAGCGGCTGGCCCTGGAACTGCCGGCAGCAGAATTGGAAGCGGCCGCGTTCTGGCTGGAGCACTGCGACGATGCCGGCTACCTGGACGGCGCGCTCGACACCCTGCAGCAGCTGGCCAGCGCCCGCCTGGGCCTGTCGGTAGCGCAGGCCGAAGCGGTCCGCCAGCGCCTGCTGCATGGCGACCCGGGCGGCCTGGGCGCCTGCGACCTGCGCGAGTGCCTGCAGGCGCAGCTGAGCGACCTGCCCGGCCGCGTGCCCGGCCGCCACCTGGCCGCGCGCATCCTCGCCGGCGACCTCGACCTGCTCGCCAGCCACGACTACGCCCTGCTCGGACGCCAGCTCGACGCCGAAACCGACGATGTGCGCGAGGCGGTGCGGCTGATCCTGTCGCTGCAGCCGCGCCCCGGCGACAGCCTGCAGCCGCAGGACCTGGGTCACGTGCTGCCGGACGTGGTGGCCTGGCATGCCGACGGCACCTGGCGGGTGGCGCTGAACCCGGCCACCACCCACCGCGTCACCGTCAACCCGATGCACGAGCGCGCCCTGGCCGAGGCCGGCGACGCCGCGCAGCCGCTGCGCGAAATGCTGCAGGAAGCGCGCTGGCTGACCCGTGGCCTGTCGATGCGCTACGAGACCCTGCTGCGCACCACCCGCGCCATCGTCGAGCGCCAGGCCGCGTTCCTGGTCAAGGGCGAGGAAGCGATGGCGCCGCTGACCCTGAAGGAAGTGGCCGATGCGATCGGCATGCACGAGTCGACCATTTCCCGCATCACCACCGGCAAGTACCTGCAGACCCCGCGCGGTACTTTCGAGCTCAAGCACTTCTTCGCCGTGCGCCTGGAAGGTGCGGCGGTATCCGGCCAGGCGGTGCGCGCGATGGTGCGGCGCTTGATCGAATCCGAGCCGGCCGGGCGGCCGCTGGCCGACGAGGCCATCGCCGGGCTGCTGTCGCGACAGGGCGTAAACGTGGCAAGGCGCACAGTTGCCAAGTATCGTGAACAATTGGACATCGCTCCCGCACGCGAACGCCGCCGCGGCAGCAAAACGCTGCTGGCCCGTGCGGGCTAAGGAAAAACGACGCATATGAACAAACTGTCCGTGCTTCTGGTCGACGACCACGAAGGTTTCATCAACGCCGCCATGCGCCACTTCCGCAAGCTCGACTGGATGGAAGTGATCGGCAGCGCCGCCAATGGCCTGGAAGCCATCGAGCGCTCCGAGTCGCTGCGCCCGCAGGTGGTGCTGATGGACCTGGCCATGCCCGAGATGGGCGGCCTGCAGGCCACCCGCCTGATCAAGACCCAGGACCAGGCGCCCTACATCGTGATCGCCAGCCATTTCGACGACGCCGAGCACCGCGAGCACGCCATGCGCGCCGGTGCCGACAACTTCGTCAGCAAGCTGTCCTACATCCAGGAAGTGATGCCGATCCTGGAGGGACTTCGTACGGAAGGAGTGCCGGCATGAGCGAATCGCGGATCCTGGTGATCGATGACGACGCGGTGCGCGCCGAGCGGACCGTGAGCCTGCTCGAATTCATGGACCTCAACCCGCGTTGGGTGACCGACGTAGCCGACGTCCAGCCCGGCCGGCATCGGCAGACCGAGTGGATGGCGATCCTGGTCGGCGGACTCGACGACCAGGACCAGGCCGACGCCTTCTTCGGCTGGGTGGCGCGCAGCTCGCTGCCACCGCCGGTGCTGCTGCTCAACGGCGACGCGCAGGCTTTCGCGCAGCGCCATGGACTGCACGAAGCCAACGTGTGGCAGTTGGAAGCGCCGCTGCGCCACGCGCAACTGGAAACCCTGCTGCGCCGCGCCAGCCTCAAGCGGCTGGACGCCGAGCACCAGGCCGGCGCCGCGCAGGACAACGGCCCGACCGGCACCAGCGCCGCGGTGACCCGCCTGCGCCGGCTGATCGACCAGGTTGCGGCCTTCGACACCACCGTGCTGGTGCTGGGCGAGTCCGGCACCGGCAAGGAAGTGGTGGCGCGCGCGATCCATCAGCAGTCGCCGCGCCGCGATGGCCCGTTCGTGGCGATCAACTGCGGCGCGATCCCGCCGGACCTGCTCGAGAGCGAACTGTTCGGCCACGAGAAGGGCTCGTTCACCGGCGCGCTGAGCGCGCGCAAGGGCCGTTTCGAGATGGCCGAGGGCGGCACCCTGCTGCTCGACGAAATCGGCGACATGAGCCTGCCGATGCAGGTCAAGCTGTTGCGGGTGCTGCAGGAGCGCAGCTTCGAGCGGGTCGGCGGCAACGTCACCATCCGCTGCAACGTGCGGGTGATCGCCGCCACCCACCGCAACCTGGAAGAGCGCATCGCCGGCAACCAGTTCCGCGAGGACCTGTTCTACCGGCTCAACGTGTTCCCGATCGAGATGCCGGCGCTGCGCGAACGCAGCGACGACCTGCCGGCGCTGGTCCACACCATCGCCGCGCAGCTGGCGCGGACCGGGCGCGGCGAAGTGCGCTTCTCCGAAGAGGCCTTGCAGGCGCTGCGCAGCTACGAGTGGCCGGGCAACGTGCGCGAGCTGACCAACCTGGTCGAACGCCTGGCGGTGCTGCATCCGGGCGGCCTGGTACGGGTGCAGGACCTGCCGGCGCGCTATCGTGGCGACTTCGCCTCGTCCATCGACGTGTCGGCGCCGCCGGCGCCGATCGCGGCCGATCCGCGGCGGGTGCCCAACGTGGTGGACCTGCACGCCGGCGGCAAGCCCGGCGGCGCGGACGCCGACGCGGCGGCCCCGGCTGCGGCGACGCTGCCGGAAAGCGGCCTGGACCTGCGCGGGCACATGGCCAACATCGAGCTGGCGCTGATCAACGAGGCGCTGGAGCGCACCCAGGGCGTGGTCGCGCATGCGGCACAGTTGCTGGGCCTGCGGCGTACCACCCTGGTCGAGAAGCTGCGCAAGTACGGCATCGACCGCGACCAGACCGAACTGGCGAGCTGAGCCGGCGCACGGCGCCGGGTGCGACGGCACCCGGCGCGCCGGTGGTGCCGCCGGATGCCGTCTCCCCCCCCTTCCCACCCTTGAGACCGGACTCGCGCTGGGGCTGCTGCGCTGCGCGCCCGCGGCGATTACGCGACCCTTGGTCTGCATTGCATCCCGGTCGAACGCGCCGACAGTGGACAGGCACCTTTGGCATGTGGCTTGCTTCACGTTTCCACAGCACCGGGCGGGGCGTTCCGCACCGGGGACTTCCACCCGTCGCCAGGCAGGTCCCATGTCCATCCCCGTCACCAGTCCGCTGCTGCCGCCCCTGGAGGCATTCGTCCCCTACCTGGAGCAGATCTGGCGCAGCCGCATCCTGACCAACGGCGGCGACATGCACCGCGCGCTGGAGAAGGCACTGGCCGAGTATCTGGGGGTCAACCACCTGGCGCTGCTGACCAACGGCACCCTGGCGCTGCTGACCGCACTGCAGGCGCTGCGCATCACCGGCGAGGTCATCACCACCCCGTACTCGTTCGTGGCCACCGCGCACTCGCTGCTGTGGCGCGGCATCAAGCCGGTGTTCGTGGACATCGATCCACAAACCATGAACCTGGATCCGCTGAAGATCGAGGCGGCGATCACCCCGCACACCACCGCGATCATGCCGGTGCACTGCTATGGCACCCCTTGCGACACCGGCGCGATCGAGCGCATCGCCGACACCTATAACCTCAAGGTCATCTACGACGCCGCGCATGCGTTCGGCGTCAAGGACGAAGGCGGCTCGATCCTGCGCCATGGCGACCTCAGCGTGCTCAGCTTCCACGCCACCAAGGTGTTCAACACCTTCGAGGGCGGCGCCATCGTCTGCCCCGACGCCAAGACCTACCAGCGCATCAGTCGGCTGAAGAACTTCGGCTTCGTCGACGAGACCACCGTGGTGGCGACCGGCATCAACGGCAAGATGAGCGAGATCAACGCCGCCTTCGGGCTGCTGCAACTGCAGCACATCGATGCCGCGCTGGCGCAGCGCGGGGCGATCGACGCGCAATACCGGCAGCGTCTGGCGCAGGTGCCGGGGATCCGCTGCCTGGCGCCGCGGGAACCGGCTCTGTCCAACTACGCCTCGTTCCCGATCCTGGTCGAGGACGCCTTCCCGCTGGCGCGCGACGAGCTGCACCGGCTGCTGCGCAGCCACGACATCCTGGTGCGCCGCTATTTCTACCCGCTGATCAGCGATTTCCCGATGTACCGCGGCCTGCCCTCGTCCGCCCCGGCCGGCCTGCCGGTGGCGCGGCAGATGGCCGACCGCGTGCTGTGCCTGCCGATCTTTCCCGGACTGGCGGCCGATCAGGTGGACGCCATCGTCGACCTGATCGCCGCGGCGGGCGGCGTCATGCCCGCGTCCGATTCCCGTCGCACCCTCGCCTCTCCCTCCTTCGCCCAACCCGTGGAACCCGCAGCATGAGCCAAGAGACGTTTATCGAGAATTTCCTGTCGGCCACGGATTTCCAGAATCCGGTCGAGGTCACCATGGACACGGTGTTGCGCGAGTTGCCCGAGTGGGATTCGCTGGCCGCGCTGGGCGTGATCGTGATGTTCGACATGGAGTACGGCAAGACCATCACCGGCGAGCACCTGGCCGCGGTGGTGACCCTCGGCGATCTGTACAAACTGACCGGGGCGTAACATGCCGACCTCCACGCTGCGCAATGTACGCTTCGCCGGCATGGCGACCTGCGTGCCCAAGCGCGTCGTCTCCAATCTCACCGATTGCCGGCCGCAGATCCGCTCCGAGCGCGAGCGGCTGGTGCGCAACATCGGCATCCATACCCGGCGCATGGCTGCGGACTGGCAGTGCTTTTCCGACCTGGCCTTCGACGCGGCGCAGGTGCTGCTGGAGCGCCTGCAGTGGCAGCGCGAGGAGGTCGATGCGCTGATCGTGGTTACCCAGTCGCCGGATTATCCGATTCCGGCCACGGCGATCATCCTGCAGGACCGCCTGGGCCTGTCGCACGCCACGGTCGCGTTCGACGTCAACCTGGGCTGCTCGGCCTACCCGTTCGGCATCAACCTGCTCGGCTCGATGATCGCCGCCGGCGGGGTCAAGAAAGGCCTGCTGCTGGTCGGCGACCGCAGCGCCACCTTCGACGATCCGATTTTCTCCGACTCCGGCACCGCCACCGCGCTGGAGTTCAGCGCCGACGCGGCACCGATGCATTTCGACCTCAACAGCGACGGCAGCGGCTACCGCGCGATCATCCTGCCAGTCGGCGGCCACCGCGAACCGGTCGGGGTGCAGCACCTGATCCCGTACCGCGCCGACGAGAACGACCACTGGCATCGCGGCGTGGACCTGCAACTGGACGGCGTGGCGGTGCTGAGCTTCTCCACCCAGCGGGTGCCGCCGGCGGTGCAGAAACTGCTCGACTACAGCGGCGTGTCCAAGGACGAGATCGATTACTTCGTGTTCCACCAGGCCAACCGGATGATCAACGAGACCATCCGCAAGAAGCTCGGCCTGCCGCCGGAAAAGGTGCCCTCCACCCTGCACGATTTCGGCAACACCAGCGGCGCCTCGCTGCCGGTGACCATGACCGCGCGGATCAACAAGGAGCTGGAAGCCGGCCGCAAGCGTGTGCTGCTGTGCGGCTTCGGCATCGGCCTGTCGTGGGGCACCTGCCTGGTCGATATCGACGGCGCGGTGTTCCCCGACCTGATCGAGTCCTGACGATGGCGCCTGCCGCACCCACCGATGCCTTCGGGCTGCAGGGCAAGACCATCCTGGTGACCGGCGCCTCTTCGGGCATCGGTGCCGCCGTCGCCTCGCTGTGCGCGCGCCTGGGCGCGACGCTGGTCCTCACCGGGCGCGATGCGGAACGTCTGCAGGCGGTCGCCGCGGCGCTGCCTGGTGAGGGCCACCGCAGCGTCGTCGGCGACCTCACCGAGGACGCGACCCGCACGCAGCTGCTGGAGGCGGCCGAGCGCTACCACGGCCTGGCCTCGTGCGCCGGCATCGCAGCACTGGTGCCATTCCGGATGGCCGCCGAGAAGCACCTGCAGCAGATGCTGTCGGTGAACTATCTGGCGCCGATCGTGCTGACCCAGCAGTTGCTGGCCAAGCGCCGGCTGCAGGAAGGCGCCTCGCTGGTCTACGTCTCGGCGCTGACCGCGCGCGCCGCGCCGCAGGCCAGCGCCGGCTACGCCGGCTCCAAGGCGGCGCTGGAGGCCGCGGTGCGGTCCTTCGCCCTGGAACAGGCCCGGCACCGCATCCGCGCCAACTGCATCGCCCCGGGCTATGTCGACACGCCGATGTTGAGCAGGTTGGGCAGTACCGCGGACATGGGCGACAAGATCGCGCTGACCCCGCTCGGCCGCATCGACCCGGCCGATGTCGCCAACGGCGCCGTCTACCTGCTGTCCGACGCCAGCCGCTGGATCACCCGCAGCACCCTGACCATCGACGGCGGGCTGTCCCTGCCGATCCGCCTATGAGCCCGGAGACCTCCATGTCCGTTGCGGAAACGCCCGCCGCCCTGCTGCAGACGCTGTACGGCGTGCACGGCAAGCGCATCCTGGTGACCGGCGCCTCCAAGGGCATCGGCGAGGCGGTGGCCAAGGCCTGCGCCGGCGCCGGTGCGCAGCTGCTCGTGGCCGGTCGCGATCTGCCGCGTCTGCAGGCGCTGCTGGACGTGTTGCCGGGCGACGGCCACCGCCTGTTCGCCGGCGACCTGTGCGACGCCGCCACCGTGCAACGCCTGGCCGCCGAGAGCGGGCCGCTGGACGGCGTGGTGCACAGCGCCGGCATCCGCGGCCTGTCGCCGATGAAGCTGGTCAGCGAGCGCTTCCTCACCGAGGTGACGACGATCAACTACGTGGCGCCGACGATGCTGACCCGCCACCTGCTCGCGCGCCAGGCGCTGCGCCCCGGCGGCTCCATCGTCTTCCTCGCCTCGATCGCCGCGCTGACCGGCACCGTCGGTGTCGGCCCCTACGCCGGCTCCAAGGCGGCGCTGATCGGCATGCTGCGGCCGTTGGCGCTGGAACTGGCGCGGCGCCAGATCCGCGCCAACGCACTGTGCCCGGGCCTGGTCGAAACCACGCTGATCAACGAGGACAAGGCCTGGTTCGAGGAGAGCCGCAAGCGCTATCCGCTGGGCATCGGCGATCCCGAGGACGTGGCCCTGGCCTGCCTGTATTTCCTCTCAGACGCCAGCAGCAAGGTTACCGGCCAGGCCTTCAGCATGGACGGCGGCGTGGAGTTCGCATGAGCACTGCGCCACCGAAGCACGTGCTGATCGTCGGCGCCGGCGGCTTCGGCCGCGGCATCGCAGCGATGGCGTACAACGACGATCCGGGCCACGGCCAGGCCTGGGACATCAAGGGTTTCCTCGACAGCCGCAGCGAACTTGCCCCCGGTCTGCGCTGGCCGCTGCTCGGCGACCCGGACACCTACCAGCCGGTGCCTGGCGACCTGTTCGTGTGCGCGCTCGGCGATCCGGCGGCGCGCCGCCGCTACAGCCAGCCGCTGCTGGCGCGCGGTGCCGACTTCATGGTGCTGCGCCCGCGCCTGCGCGAAGCCTCGGAGACTCCGATCGGGCGCGGCAGCCTGTTCGAGGTCGGCGTGTCGATCGGCGCCGACAGCCGCATCGGCGAGTTCGTCACCATCCTCGCCACCACCATCGTCGGCCACGACGTGGTGATCGGCGATTATGTGCAGATCGGCAACTTCGTGTTCGTCGGCGGCGGCGCCCGCATCGGCGACGACGTGGTGATCCACCCACACTCGACCGTGCTGCCCGGCATCGCGATCGGCGACGGCGCCGTGATCGGCGCCGGCAGCGTGGTGGTCAAGGACGTGCCACCGAATGTCACCGTCGCCGGGAATCCGGCGCGTACCATCTTCAGCCGTTGACCCTACGCGCAGGACGCCTTTCCGCATGACCCGCCACGCCCTCGACGCCGAGCACTACATCAGCCCGCACAGCCTGCGCCTGGAACAACAACGGCTGTTCGGCAAGCTGTGGATCTTCGTCGGCTTCGCCTCCATGGTGCGCGAGCGCAACCAGTTCTTCGCGCGCCAGGTGGCCGGGGTACCGGTGCTGGTGCAACGCACCGAGGCCGGCATCCGCGCGTTCCTCAACCAGTGTCCGCACCGGCAGTCGGCGATCCAGATCGAGTCGCACGGCAAGCGCCCGTTGGTATGCCCGTACCATGCCTGGTCGTTCGGGGCCGAGGGAGAGTTGCGCGGGCTGCCCAATTCCGGGCTGTACCAGTTCACCGCCGAAGAGAAGGCCGGCATCTGCCTGACCAAGCTGCATCTACAGCAGGTCGGCGAGCTGCTGTTCGTGAACATGGCCGAGCAGCCGCTGCCGCTGGAGGAGCAGTTCGCACCGGCGTTCCTGGAGACCCTGCGCGAAGCGGCATCGCACGTGGATTCGCAGCTGATATACAGCTGCCACCGCGTGCGCTACAACTGGAAGCTCAACATGGAGAACGTGAAGGATTACAACCATATTCCGTTCATCCATCCCAAGACCTTCAACCCCCTAATGACGGCCGCACCCAAGCCCTCGGCGCATGTGGAACGGCCGGCAGACGTACCCTCGGTGGTGCAACAACTGCTGCGGGGCGGCGAGCCGGTCCCGCTGCACGCACTGAGCTTCCCGGCCAAGGCCGAGATCGCGGTGCAGGATCACTGGTACCGGCCGCTGTGCGAGCGCTATGGCGAGGACTCGGCGTTCTACAACTGGTTCCTGTATCCGAATGTGAACTTCTATAGCGTGCGTGGCGATTCCTTCGTGCTGCAGCAGTATGACCCGGTCGCGCCCGATGAGACCGACTACCACCTGTGGGTCGCCACCGCCCGGCGTAAAAGCGAGCGGACCGATTTCACCGCCCTGCTCAGTACGCTGATGCGCATCGAACATCAGGTCATTGCCGAGGACACCGCCGTGCTGGAACGCCTGCAGGCCGGCCTGGGTTCGCATCCTCGCTCCTTCATGCACGGCGACTATGAGACAGAGCTGGTGCGCCAGCACCTTTGGTACCGCGCCAACGTGCTGGAGCAGGCGGCATGAAGACTCTGGTGCTGATCGGCCAGGGCCATGCGCTGGAGCAGGCGCAGCGCACCGCGCAGGCCTGCGGCCTGGACCACATCGTCATCGAATTGGAATCGCCGGACCGCTATAACTTCGACCTGGGCCCCTTGCATGCCAGCCATGCGCCCAGTACGACCAACGTGTTCGTTGCCATGGACGAACGCGCGGTCAACCAGTCGCGGCACAAGCTGCTGGCCGATGTGCGCCTGGCCGGTTACGGCAGCGTCGACCTGCTGTGGCCCCAGGCGCATATCGACGAAGGCGTGCGCCTGCTCGGCAACGTGCATATCGGCCCCGGTTGCAACCTGGCAGCCGGCAGCAGCATCGGCGCCGGCAGTTGGCTCGAGCGCCAAGTGATCGTCGAACACAACGTACGTGTCGGCGCCTGCGTCACCCTGCAGGCGGGCGTGCACCTCGGCCGCGACACCCAGATCGGCCAGGGCAGCACGCTTGGCGGCGGCAGCATGACGCGTAGCGGCGCCAGGATCGGCCGGCACTGCGAATGGCTGCTGCCCGGAAGGCTGCCGGACGCATTGCCTGATCGTTGTTTTCATGATTCTCTGATACCCAACGGTGCTCGCATCCTGATGTAGGCTCAAAATTGAGGAAGCAGCAGTATCGTTTATTTCAGGCCTCCCACACCCAAAGGAGATTATATGGAAGCTGTTAAGATTGGAAAAAATTTCAAAGCAGTTGCTCCTCAGGGAATTCTACAACTAGTGTCCCCCACAAATAACGCAAACGGATTGATCATTTGCACGGCGATACTAAACACCTCTCCAGGTGGATATGTCAATCTATATGCATCGGAAACCGCTCCTTCGAGTCCGGGCGACCTGAATACCCGCATTATTTTTTGTGCGAACAGCGACACTCCCAATGACAAAAAGGGCATCGCAATCATGCCTTACCCATTGTTTGTCCCAGCAGGACTTGGGTTGTGGGCGACAAGTGGCCTTTATGCAAGCTCCAGCCCCTCAACAGGTGTAATTGCCATTACTTGGGATCTACTTTCTTAATGCAATCTTGATGCGTCAAATATTATTATAAATTTCGCAACACCCTATGAAATCGCAATTTTGCATGATATTAACCAATTAATTATCATTCGCACATATAAACCAGAGGCAACAGATACTCCGCGTTGCTAATTCGATGGAGGCGATGCGACGACGACCGGGAACAACCTGGTCGATTTCCAGGCTGGCATGAGCCAGCCTGCATTTCCGAAATCCTATGGCGATGCCGGACAAACCATGGGTTTTCGCCACACACGACCGCAGGGCTCGTTTATTCTTGTTGTGAAAATCAACAGGGCAGCATGCTAGGCGGCGGCAGCATGGCCAGCAGCGGCGCCAGGATCGGCCGGCACTGCGAATGGCTGCTGCCCGGCACCGTACCGGACATGCTGCCGGACCGTTGCTTCTACGACGCACTGATGCCTGGCAGCGCCCGCATCCTGCGTTGACTCCGCTGCCGCGCAGCGCGCCGGGGCATTCACTACTTCGCATTTCTTGCTGCATCGCATCAGCGATGCGGCAACGCCTGCCTCTGCAGTTCAATACGCAAGAAACACCAGCGCCACGGCGCGAGCTGGGATACATGCACGGTGCGCGCATCGCGCACTTCGCTAGGATCAGACACTTCAGGTGATCGCCGCGTTGCCTGACCGCTCTACGAGGCGACGCGTCGCCCGCCCTGTCTTTCAGCACCCGCGCGCCTGCGAGGCACGCTCTTTCGAGTGAATCCATGACCGACCCTATGGCCGCGCTTCAGCGCGAAGCTGACCTGATCGATGCATTCAAGCGCGCCGGCGGCGCGATCTTCCTGGCCCCCAGTTCCAGTCTCGGCGGTCTCTATGCGGCCCGCGCCGCCGCGCTGTTGGCCGAGCGCGTCCCTGGCATCCGTATCGTCGCCCTGGACGATGTGTTTCACGAACGCCGCATCACCGATGCGGGCTTCGACGACGTGCGCCCGACAGCAACCTTCCTGCGCGACCCGGACCTGGCCGGGTTGCCCACGATCAACTGCGCCTACATGCCGACCGCATGGCTGCACTTCGACCAACTGCAGCGTCTGGGCAGCGGTCGCCGCGTCGATCTGCCGCAGTTGATGTATGCCCTGGACATTCCGCTGGTGTATCAGAGCGGACAGCTGACGCGGGAACAGACGCTTGCGCACGCCGCGCAGTTCGACGCCATGCGCGGTCGCTTCGCCGACGCACTGAGCGTGCGTACACTGGACGCGATACTGCAGATGCGCATGGACGGCGACCGGCGGCCTCTGCTGGACGTCCTGTGCCCGATGGAGCAGGAGTACTACTCGGTGTATTCGGCGCTGGAGCATCCGCTGCGGATCGGCGCGGACGAACACTATGTGGACATCGGCGCCTATCGCGGCGACACGGTCAAGAAGTTCCGCGCGGCATCGCGCCACCGCTACGCCGCCATCCATGCCTTCGAGCCGGATCCGGAGAACTTCGCCGCCCTGCAGCAAGGGCTTGCAGACGATGGCGGCCGCACGACCCTGTACAACGCCGCCGTCAGCGATGTGGCCGAGCCGGTAGCGTTCGACGCGCGGGGCACCATGGGCAGCCGGCTCGACGGCAGCGGCGCCGCGCGCGTGGACGGCGTGCGCCTGGACGATCTGATCGAACAGGTCAGCGTCCTGAAGATGGATGTGGAAGGCGCCGAGGCCAGGGTACTGCGTGGCGGCGCGGCCCTGATCGGGCGCTGCCGGCCCCGCATGGCCATCACCTGCTACCACCATGCGCTCGACCTGCTGGACATCGTCGCCGAACTCGACCGCATCGTGCCGGGGGCAACGCTACGGCTGCGGCATTACGCCATGTACTACTTCGACAGCGTGCTTTACGTGGAGTGAGGCGCAGCGGCGCCTGCTGCGCCACCGTCCTCTTCGCCTCCCGACGCAGTTGCCCTCGAGGGCGCCGCCTGCGTCCAGGCAATCCGGCACGGACCGGCATGCTTGTTGCATCTGCGATGGATCGGGCGCAGCGTGCGCTCCGGTCCCATTCCCGCAACGGTCCATCGTTCATGCCCCACCCGCCTCTGGTCAGCGTGGTCATGCCGGCCTACAAGCTGCGCTATTTCGAGCAGGCGCTCGACAGCGTGCTGGCCCAGACCTATCCGGCGCTGGAACTGGTCATCTGCGACGACAACCCCACCGAGGCGATCGCCGAGGTGGTGGAACGCCGCGCCGCCACTGCCCCCTTCCCGATCCGCTACCACCGCAATCCGGAGCGCTACGGCGAACTCGGCAGCACCGCGCGCGCCATCGCCCTGGCCCAGGGCGAGTACGTCAAGTTCCTGCACGACGACGACGTGCTGGCGCCGGACTGCGTGGCCGCGCTGGTCGCGGCGATGCAGTCCGCGCCGGACGTGCTGCTGGCGTCCTCGCGCCGACAGCGCATCGACAGCCATGGCGCGCCGCTGGAGGACATTCACGCCACCGCCTTCCCGTTCGCCGGCGACGTGCTGCTGGACGGGCCGGAGCTGCTGTCGTTCCTGGCCGACCACACCATCAACTTCGTCGGCGAGCCCAGCTGCGTGCTGTGCCGGCGCAGCGACCTGCTGGAGATCGGCGACGAGCTGATGACGCTGGCCGGCAAGGTCATCAACTGGGTCGGCGACCTGGCGCTGTACGCCAAGCTGCTGCACCGCGGCCACCTGGCGCTGCTGGCAAAGCCGCTGACCCGGTTCCGAGTGTCGGAAGAGCAATACAGCCAGGCCGGCCGCGACCAGCCGGGCATCGGCGACCAGGGCCACGCCAACTTCCGCCAGGGCGTGCGCGCCATGGGCTGGTACCGCGGCGATGGCGACGTCCGCCAGGTCACGGTGACGCCGCTGGGCGGCGGCCCCGGCACGCCGGTGGACCTGCTGCAGGCGATCCAGGACGCCTACGCACGGGTCTGCGTGCAGGCCGCGCTGCGCGACTGGCAGGCGCGGCGGGCAGTGACGCCCGGGCAGCGCGACCTCCTCGACGCGCGCCTGGGCGCCCTAGGCGGCGCGCCGCGGCTCGCCGTGCTGGTCGACGCACGTGGCACCGAGCGTGACGCGCTGGACGCCACGCTGGACAGCCTGCTGCTGGAGGGCACGCCGTTCGCGCAGGTGCAGGCGCTGGTGCTGGGCGACGCCTCTCTCCCCGCGTGGCCCGACCCGCGGGTCCGGATCCTGCCACCGCTGCCGGCCGAGGCCGATGCCGCGGCGCTGTCCGCCGCGCTCGACGCATCGCCGGACAGCGACTGGTGCCTGCGCGTGGTCGCGGGCAGCCGTTTCTACGCCGGCGGCCTGCTGCGGCTACTGCTGGAACTGGCGCAGCAGCCGCAGTGCAACGCGCTGTATGCGGACGAATGGCTGGCCGTGGACGCGGACACCCTGGCGCCGCTGCTGCGGCCCGACCCGGACCTGGACCTGCTGCTGGGCAACCCGCTGGTCACCGCCGGGCACTGGGTGTTCCGCCGCGCCGCGGTGCAGGCGCTGGGCGGCTTCGATCCGGCCCACGACGGCGCCAGCGAGCTGGACCTGATCCTGCGTTTGTTCCTGCGCGACGGCGGCGACGGCATCGCGCACCTGCCCGAGCCGCTGCTGGTCGCCGCGGCGGCCAGCGCCGAGGTCGGTGGCCAGGCGCGCCAGCGCGCGATCGCCGCGCACCTGCAGGCCCGCGGCTATCCGCAGGCCACGGTCGAGCCGCTGCCGGGCGGCCTGTTCCGCATCGACTACGGCCATGCCGCGCAGCCCCCGGTCTCGATCGTGCTGTTGGCGCAGGACAACCTGCCGGCGCTGCAGCGCGCAGTGGTCAGCCTGCTCGAACAGACCGCCTACCCGGCCTACGAACTGCTGCTGGTGGACAACGCCAGCCAGGCGCCGGAGATCACCGCGTGGATGCAGGCGGTCGCCGAACTGGGCAACGGCCGCATCCGCGTGTTCGCCCTGGAACAGCGGGTCTCCCAGGCCGAGGCGCACAACCTCGCCGCCACCCAGGCGCAGGGCGAGTACCTCTTGTTCCTCGACGCCGACAGCGCCGCGGTGCAGGACGGCTGGCTGCACGCGCTGATGAACCACGCGCAGCGTCCGGAGGTCGGCATCGTCGGCGCCAAGGGCGTCTCCGCCGACGGCCGCATTACCCATGCCGGCCTGCTGCCGGGCCTGCTGACCGGCGCAGGCCACGCCTTCGTCGGCGAGGCGATGGCCCAGCCCGGCTACATGGGCCGCTTGCAGGTGGCGCACCGCTACAGCGCGGTGTCGGCGCGCTGCCTGCTGGTGCGGCGGGCGTTGTTCGAGCATTTGTCCGGCTTCGACGCGGCCGGCTTCGCCGCCGGCGGCGCCGACGTAGATCTGTGCCTGCGCGCTGCCGTGGCCGGCGCCTGGACCGTGTGGACGCCGCAGGCGCTGCTGCTGCAGCCGACCCCGGCCACCCGCAGCGAGGCGGCCGACGACGCCCTGCTGCAACGCTGGCTGCCGGCGCTGGCGCAGGATCCGGCGTATTCGCCCAGCCTGGGCCTGGACCAGCCCGGCGGATTCCAGCTGACCGAGTCCGAATTCTCCTGGCAGCCGCTGACGTGGAAGCCGCTGCCGCGGGTGCTCGCCCACCCGGGCGACACCTTCGGCAGCGGCCAGTACCGGGTGATCCAGCCGTTCCAGGCGCTGGCCGAGGCGGGGCAGATCGACGGCCTGTACTACGCGCGCCTGCTCGATCCGGTGGAGCTGCAGCGCATCGGCGCCGACGCGGTGGTGCTGCAGCGTCGGGTCGGCGATGCGGAACTGGCGCGGATGGAGCGCATGCGCCGGTTCGGCAATGCCTTCATGGTCTACGAACTGGACGACTACCTGCCGAATCTGCCGCTGAAGAGCGCGCATCGCGAGCAGATGCCCAAGGACGTGCTGCGTTCGCTGCGGCGTGCCGCCACCTTGGTGGACCGGGTCACCGTCTCAACGCCGGACTTGGCCGAAGCGCTGGCCGGCCTGCACGGCGATATCCGCGTGGTGCGCAACCGGCTGGAGCCGCAGCTGTGGGGCGCGTTGCCGGCGCCGGCGGCGTCCGGCGCGGCCAAGCCGCGGGTCGGCTGGGCCGGCGGACTCAGCCACACCGGCGACCTGGAACTGATCGCCGACGTGGTGCAGGCGCTGGCCGACGAGGTGCACTG
The DNA here is from genome assembly GCF_056725205.1 of Xanthomonas sp. NCPPB 3174. Classification (NCBI taxonomy): domain Bacteria; kingdom Pseudomonadati; phylum Pseudomonadota; class Gammaproteobacteria; order Lysobacterales; family Lysobacteraceae; genus Xanthomonas; species Xanthomonas sp. NCPPB 3174. Next base: position 2,523,893 of record NZ_CM161517.1, read on the forward strand.
GGTGTTCATGGGGCTGTGCCCGGAGCGGCTGCGCCGGCACGTGCACGAGGTGCATGCAGGCGTGGACTTCGCCCGCTATCCGCAGGCGCTGGCCGCATTGGGCCTGGACCTGGCGCTGGCGCCGCTGGAAGACAACCTGTTCAACCGCTGCAAGAGCAACCTGCGCCTGCTCGAGTACGGCGCCTGCGGCTATCCGGTGGTGGCCAGCGATCTGGCGCCCTACCGCGACGGCGGGCTGCCGGTGACCTTGGTCAAGAACCGCTTCCGCGACTGGGTCAATGCGATCCGCGCGCACCTGGCCGATGCCGACGCACGGGCGGCGGCCGGCGCTGACTTGCGCGCGGCGGTACAGCGCGACTGGATGTTGCAGGGCGCCAACCTGCAGGAGTGGCGGGCGGCTTGGCTGCCGGACTGAGGCCGCCCTTCCCGCCGAGTTGAGCTCCCCGCGCCGGCGCCGGCGCCCGACCGTGACGACGCGCACAGCGTCAACCCACCGACACGTCGCCCGCGCCTGCCCCGCGTCGTCGCCGCGGCCGGCGCCGGGAACCCGTCACCGGCCATCCGATGCCTCCGCCCGTGCCCGCTTGGGTGCCGGGCGGCGCGTGCCGGCCGTTTCGGCACACCGCTTGCATTGCATACGGGCAAGCCGTTTCCCGGCAGGGACTTCACCGTATGAGCGACTCCATCAGCTCCATCCTTTCGCAGATCCGCAGCTACCAGGGCCAGGTCGGCCAGGCGGCGCAGACGCGGGTGGGCGATGTCGGCCGCAGCAATGCGATCGAAGGCCTGGGCGGCAGCCAGGGTGTGCAGGGCCCGAGCTTCACCGAGACCCTGCGCAACGCCATCGGCGGCGTGAACGAGGCCCAGCAGAAGTCCGGCGACCTCGCCAAGGCCTTCGAACTGGGCGACCCCAGCGCCGATCTGGCCAAGGTGATGCTGGCCGCACAACAGTCCCAGGTGGCGTTTCGCGCTACCGTGGAAGTCCGCAACCGACTCGTCCAGGCGTACCAGGACGTGATGAACATGCCGCTGTAAGGGTAGAAGACGATGGCGCTTGCGATCAGCAAAGAGACGTTCAGCAGCGAAAAGGCCGGTGCGTGGTTCGACCGCCTGCAGAGCCTGCAGCTCACCCGCCGCATCGGCCTGATGGCGATGATCGCGGTGGCGGTGGCGGCCGGCCTGTTCGTGTTCTTCTGGTCGCAGAAGCCGGCCTACACCCCGCTCTACACCGGCCTGGACGAGAAAGGCACGGCCGAAGCCACCGACCTGCTGCGCACCGCGCAGATCCCGTTCAAGCTCGACCAGGCCACCGGCGCGATCACCGTGCCGGAGGACAAGCTGTACGACGCGCGGCTGAAGCTGGCCGGCTCCGGCCTGACCGACAACGGCAACATGGGCTTCGAGGTCATGGAGAAGGATCCCGGCTTCGGGGTCAGCCAGTTCGTGGAGAACGCGCGCTACCAGCACGCCCTGGAAACCGAACTGGCGCGCACCATCGCCAGCCTGCGCCCGGTGCGCGAGGCGCGGGTTCACCTGGCCATCCCCAAGCCGAGCGCGTTCACCCGCCAGCGTGAGGCTGCCAGCGCCTCGGTGGTGCTGGAACTGCGCGGCGGCACCACCCTGGAACGCAACCAGGTCGATGCGATCGTCAACATGGTCGCCTCCAGCATCCCGGACCTGGCCCCGGACCGCGTCACCGTGGTCGACCAGAGCGGGCGCATGCTGACCATCGCCGACCCCAACAGCGACGCCGCGCTCAATGCCGCCCAGTTCGACCAGGTGCGGCGCCAGGAAAGCGCCTACAACCAGCGCATCCGCGAACTGCTGGAGCCGATGACCGGCCCGGGCCGGGTCAACCCGGAAGTGAACGTGGACATGGACTTCTCGGTGGTCGAGGAAGCGCGCGAGCTGTACAACGGCGACCCGCCGAAGCTGCGCAGCGAGCAGGTCAGCGACAGCAGCACCAGCACCAGCGGTCCGCAGGGCGCGCCCGGCGCGACCAGCAACTCGCCGGGCAGCGCGCCGGGCCAGCCGGGCGCCACCGGCGCCCCGCCCGCCGCGGGCACCACCGGCACCCAGCAGGCCGCCGCCGCGACCCCGACCGAAAGCTCCAAGAGCGCCACCCGCAATTACGAGCTGGACCGCACCCTGCAGCACACCCGGCAGCCGGCCGGACGCATCAAGCGCGTGTCGGTGGCGGTGCTGGTGGACCACGTGATGCGGCCCGGCGCCAAGGGCAAGATGACCGAGCAGGCGCTCAGCGCCGCCGAGCTGACCCGCATCGAAGGCCTGGTCAAGCAGGCGGTGGGCTTCAATGCCGAACGCGGCGACACCGTCTCGGTGATGAACGCCCCGTTCGTCCGCCAGGCCCCGGAAGCGGCCGACAAGCCCGGCTGGTGGGAAGATCCGCGAGTGATGAACGTCGCGCGTCTGGTGCTGGGTGCGGCGGTGGTGCTGGCGCTGCTGTTCGGCGTGCTGCGCCCGGCGCTGCGCCAGATCGCCGGTCCCGCACCGGCCGCGGCCGTGGGCCACGACCGCGAGGGTGGCGAGCCGCGCGACGCCAAGCTGTCGATGCTCGACGACGACAACCCGCTGCTGCCGTCGCTGGGCGAGGACACCGCCAGCCTCAGCGGCGGCACTGGCGGCAACCCCGCCATCGCCCTGCCCGACGCCTACGAAGAACGGTTGCGTCAGGCCCGCGAAGCGGTCAAACAGGATTCCAAGCGCGTGGCGCAGGTCGTGAAGGGATGGGTCGCCAGTGAAGCCTGATGCGAATGCAATGAATGGCACCCAGCGCGCCGCCGTGCTGCTGCTGTCGCTCGGCGAGGCCGATGCGGCCGAGGTGCTCAAGCACATGGACCCTAAGGAGGTGCAGAAGATCGGCATCGCCATGGCGACGCTGAGCGGCATCTCGCGCGACCAGGTCGAGAAGGTCATGGAGGAGTTCAACGCCGAGCTGGGCAGCAAGACCTCGCTGGGCGTGGGCGCCGACGACTACATCCGCAACGTGCTGGTGCAGGCGCTGGGCGCCGACAAGGCCGGCAGCCTGATCGACCGCATCCTGCTGGGCCGCAACACCACCGGCCTGGACACCCTGAAGTGGATGGACCCGCGCTCCATCGCCGACCTGGTGCGCAACGAGCACCCGCAGATCATCGCCATCGTGATGGCGCACCTGGACAGCGACCAGGCCGCCGAAGCGCTGAAGCTGCTGCCCGAGCGCACCCGCGCCGACGTGCTGATGCGCATCGCCACCCTCGACGGCATCCCGCCGCACGCGCTCAACGAGCTCAACGAGATCATGGAGCGGCAGTTCTCCGGCAACCAGAACCTGAAGTCGTCCAACGTGGGCGGGGTCAAGGTCGCCGCCAACATCCTCAACTTCCTGGACAGCGGGTCGGACCAGGGCGTGCTGTCGGCGATCAGCAAGATCGACGCCGACCTGGGCAGCCGCATCCAGGACCTGATGTTCGTGTTCGACAACTTGGTGGAGCTGGACGACCGCGGGCTGCAGACCATGCTGCGCGAAGTCAGCGGCGACCGCCTCGGCCTGGCCCTGCGCGGCGCCGATATCAAGGTGCGCGACAAGATCACCAAGAACATGTCCCAGCGCGCCGCCGAGATCCTGCTGGAAGACATGGAGGCGCGCGGTCCGGTGCGCCTGTCCGACGTGGAGGCCGCGCAGAAGGAGATTTTGGCGATCGTGCGGCGCCTGGCCGATGAGGGCGTGATCAGCCTCGGCGGCAGCGGTGCGGAGGCCATGGTATGAACGGCAACGTGGTGCGCTGGCTGGCGCCGGAACTCGATGCCCCGCCCCCGCTGGCGGCGCAGCCGTACGAGGATGTGCTGCCGGACGAGCCGGTACTGCGCCCGCCGAGCCTGGAGGAGATCCAGGCGATCGAGGCCGCGGCCCAGCACGAAGGCTTCGAACGCGGCCACGCCGAGGGTCTGGCCCAGGGCCAGGCCGAGATCCGCCGCCTGACCGCGCAGATCGAAGGCATCCTGGACAACTTCTCGCGGCCGCTGGCGCGGCTGGAGAACGAAGTGGTCGGCGCGCTCGGCGAACTGGCCGTGCGCATCGCCGGCAGCCTGGTCGGCCGCGCCTACCAGGCCGACCCGGTGCTGCTGTCGGAACTGGTCGCCGAGGCGCTGGACGCGGTGGGCGGCGCGCGCCGCGACGTCGAGGTGCGCCTGCATCCGGACGACATCGCCGCGCTGACCCCGCTGCTGACGCTGATGGACCAGGGCATCCGGCTGGTGCCGGACCTGAGCCTGAGCCGCGGCGACCTGCGCGTGCACGCCGAATCGGTGCGCATCGACGGCACCCTCGAGGCGCGCCTGCGCGCGGCGCTGGAGACGGTGATGCGCAAGTCCGGAGCGGGCCTGTGAGCGCGCTGTCCGGCACCCACCCCGGCGACTGGCTAGATGCGCGCAACCTGCGCCTGGCCGGCCGCCTGGGCAAGCTCGACCTGGACGCGGCCGCCGGCCGCGGCCTGATCCGCGAGGGCATCCTGCGCCGTGCGGTCGGCCTGACCCTGGAAGCGGTCGGCTGCGAGGCGCCGATGGGCGCCACCTGCAAGGTCGAGGTCGACGGCGGCTGGGTCGATGCCGAAGTGGTCGGCTTCTCCGGCGACCGCACCTCGCTGATGCCCAGCGCCGAAACCCACGGCCTGCTGCCCAACGCGCGGGTGGTGCCGCTGCACCGCCGCGGCGGCGTGGAAGTGGGCGAAGGCCTGCTCGGCCGGGTGATCGATTCGGACGGCGTGCCGCTGGACGGCAAGGGCCCGATCCGCGCCGAAGGTTCGGTAGGCATGGCCGGCGTGTCGATCAACCCGCTGGCGCGCGAACCCATCACCACTCCGCTGGACGTGGGCGTGCGCGCGATCAACGCGCTGCTGCCGATCGGCCGCGGCCAGCGCGTGGGCCTGTTCGCCGGCTCCGGCGTCGGCAAGTCCACCCTGCTGGGCATGATGACCCGCTACACCGCCGCCGACGTGATCGTGGTCGGGCTGATCGGCGAACGTGGTCGCGAAGTGCGCGATTTCGTCGAGACCACCCTGGGCGAGGAAGGCCTGCGCCGCGCCGTGGTCGTCGCCGCCCCGGCCGACCGCCCGCCGCTGGCGCGCCTGCACGGCGCCTACCGCGCCACCGCCATCGCCGAATGGTTCCGCGACCAGGGCCTGAACGTGCTGCTGCTGATGGACTCGCTGACCCGCTTCGCCCAGGCCCAGCGCGAGATCGGCCTGTCGGTGGGCGAGCCGCCGACCACCCGCGGCTACCCGCCCTCGGTGTTCGCCAAGCTGCCGGCCCTGGTCGAGCGCGCCGGCAACGGCGCCAAGGGCCGCGGCTCGATCACCGCCTTCTACACCGTGCTCACCGAAGGCGACGATCCGCAGGACCCGATCGCCGACGCCGCGCGCGCCATCCTCGACGGCCACATCCTGCTGTCGCGGCGCGTCGCCGACAGCGGCCTGTACCCGGCCATCGACGTCGAGTCCTCGGTCAGCCGCGTGGTCCAGGACATCGCCGACGAGCCGTGGCGGATGCGCATCCGCTCGCTGAAGCGGCTGGTGGCCGCGTACTCGGCCAACCGCGACCTGATCACCATCGGCGCCTACCAGCGCGGCAACGATCCGGCCGTGGACGAAGCGCTGGAGCGCTGGCCGGAGATCATGGAATTCCTCGGACAGGACGTCGCCAAAGCCGCAGATCTGCCCCACAGCCAGGCCGCCCTCAAGCGCCTGGTCGACCGCGAGAACTAAGCCATGATGCAATCGCAACGTCTCGATCCCCTGCTCCGCCGCGCCCAGCAGCACGAAGACGAGGTCGCCCGCGATCTCGCCGAGCGCCAGCGCGCCCTGGCCACCCACGAGTCGCGGCTGGAGGAACTGCGCCGCTACGCCGAGGAGTACGCCAACAGCCAGATGGCCGCGACCAGCCTGGCGCAACTGGCCAACCGCCGCGCCTTCCTGGACCGGCTGGAGAGCGCGGTGCAGCAGCAATGCCAGACCGTGGACCGCAACCGCGAGAAGGTGGAGATGGAACGCAGCCGGCTGCTGCTGGCCAGCCGCGACAAACAGGTGCTGGAACAGCTCGCGGCCAGCTACCGCGCGCAGGAACGCAAGGTCGACGACCGCCGCAGCCAGCGCGAGATGGACGACCTCGGCGCGCGCCGCGCGCGCCTGGCGGCCACCGCCGACGAACACGATGACGGAGACGGACGATGAACAACGCGCTTTCCGCGCTGGGCGGCAGCGGCCGCGCCAGCCAGATCGGCGGCGGCAGCGACATCCAGGGTGCGGACCGCAGCGGCGGTCGCGACAAGGACTTCGCCAAGCTGCTCGGGGGCGGCGGTTCGGCGCGCACCACCGCGCCCAAGCCCGCCGCCCGCGAAACCGCCAAGGCGGCGCAGGGCGCCGACAAGGACCAGGCGGACAAGCGCCCGGCCGCGGCGGACGACTCGGCCAACGATCCCGCGCGCAGCGCGCAGGCCGGCGACAAGGTCGCCCAGGACAACGAGAAGAGCAGCACCGAGACCAAGGCCTCGAGCAAGGACAAGGCCAGGACCGAGGACAAGGGCGACGACGCCAAGCCGGACGACGGCGCCTGGCCGCCGGCCGGGCTGGCCGGCATCGGCCTGGGCCTGCTGCCGGCGATCGGCGCGGCGGTCCTGCCGGCCGCCTCCGCGACCCCGCTGGGTGCGGCGGCCGGGCTGGCGGTCGGCGTCGCCGGCGCCGTGGCCAACGGCGTGGGCGCGCTGCTCGGCGGCGACGCCGCGGCGCAGACCGCGGCCGGCGCCACCGATCCCAACGCCGCCACCGCCGGCAGCGCTGCCGCGACGGCCGGCACCGCGCCCGCGTCCGCCGCCGGCGGCTTCGGCGCGCTGCTGCTGGCGCAGGCCGGGTCGGCCGACAAGGCCGGCGGCGGCGACACCGCGGCCCCGCTGGCGGCATTGGCCGCCATCGCCGCCGCGGCCGGCGGCAAGACCGGCGAGAGCGGCGACGCCGCGCCCGCCGCCGACCCCAGCGCCATCGTGCCGACCGCGGCGACGGCGCCGTTGCACGCCACGACCCGGCTGACCGATCCGCAGCCGTTCACCGGCTCGCCGACGCCGACCCCGAACCTGCACGGCAACCAGTTCGACGAGGAGCTGGGCGCGCGCATCAGCTGGCTCGCCGACCAGAAGATCGGCCACGCCCACATCAAGCTGAATCCAGCCGAGCTGGGTCCGGTCGAGGTGCGCCTGCACATGACCGGCGACCAGGTCAACGCCAGCTTCAGCAGCGCCCAGGCCGACGTGCGCCAGGCGCTGGAGAACAGCCTGCCGCGCCTGCGCGACATGCTCGGCCAGCACGGCTTCCAGCTCGGCCAGGCCGATGTCGGCCAGCAGCAGCCGCAGCAACAGCAGGCCAATCCGCAGGGCACGTCGCAGGGCGGCAGCAGCCTCGGCGGCAGCGAGTTGGGCGACGACCTGTCCGGCAGCGTCGGGATTCCGTCGGTGGTCCTGCGCCAGCGCGGCCTGCTCGACGCCTACGCCTGATCCTGGCGGCGTAGCCGCCGCCCCGGCTGGGGCGATGTGTGCCGTGTAGGGGGCTGCGGCCCCGGCGTGTCTCGGGGGAGCACGTCGGGGCCGCAACGCTTCCCCCACCGGAACCCCTTGTCCCGCAAGGGTCTCGCCCGCGCCTGCATGGCGCGCGGCGCCACCGTCAAACACCCGGCGCGCCAGGCGCGCGGTTTCGGCACGGCGATTGCATCCTCAGGGGCAGACCCCCTTCAGGAGCCCACTCTGTGTCAGCCGCCGACAAATCCAAGAAAGACGCCAAGGACGCCCCGGAAGGCGGCAAGTCGAAGAAGAAGCTGCTGATCATCGTCGTTGCGGCGGTGCTGGTGCTGGGCGGCGGCGGTGCCGGTGCGTTCTTCTTCCTGAAGAAGCCCGAGGGCGGCCACGCCAAGGCCGAGGAGAAGACCGCCGAGATTCCCAAGCCGGCGCAGTACTTCCCGATGGAACCGGCGTTCGTGGTCAACCTCAACGGCGGCGCGGAAGACGGGCCGCACTATCTGCAGCTCGAAGTGCAGCTGATGACCCGCGACCCGGAAGAGCTGAAGCTGATCACCGAGAATGCCCCGGCGATCCGCGCCAACCTGTTGATGCTGTTCTCGCAGGTGCAGGCGACCGACATCGCCAACATCGACGGCCGCAAGAAGCTGCAGGCCGAGGCGCTGGCCACCGCGCAGAAGCTGATGACCGCCGAGACCGGCAAGAAGTGCGTGGAAGAACTGCTGTTCACCAGCTTCGTCACCCAGTAAGGCGCCGCCGCGATGACCGACCTGCTCTCCCAAGACGAGATCGATGCCCTGCTGCATGGCGTCGACGCCGGCGTGGTGGATACCGAGCCGGCGCCGGCCGAGCCTGGCGAAGCGCGCAACTACGACTTCTCCAGCCAGGACCGGATCATCCGTGGGCGCATGCCGACCCTGGAGATGGTCAACGAGCGCTTCGCCCGCCTGTGGCGGATCGGCCTGTTCAACCTGATCCGGCGCTCGGCCGACCTGTCGGTGCGCGGCATCGACCTGATCAAGTTCAACGACTACATGCACTCGCTGTACGTGCCGAGCAACCTGAACCTGATCAAGTTCAAGCCGCTGCGCGGCACCGGCCTGATCGTGTTCGAGCCGACCCTGGTGTTCACCGTGGTCGACAACTTCTTCGGCGGCGACGGCCGTTACCCCACCCGCATCGAGGGCCGCGAGTTCACCCCCACCGAGATGCGGGTGATCCAGCTGATGCTCAAGCAGACCTTCGCCGACCTGGCCGAAGCCTGGGCGCCGGTGATGGAGGTGGAGTTCGAGTACCTCAACTCCGAGGTCAACCCGCACTTCGCCAACATCGTCACCCCGCGCGAGTACGTGGTGGTCAGCCGCTTCCACGTGGAGCTGGAAGGCGGCGGCGGCGAGATCCACGTGACCCTGCCGTACTCGATGCTGGAGCCGATCCGCGAACTGCTCGACGCCGGCATCCAGAGCGACCGCGTGGACCGCGACGAGAGCTGGAACATCATGCTGCGCGAGCAGCTGTTCGGCTCGGAGGTCACCATTTCCAGCGTGCTGGCGCAGAAACAGATGAGCCTGCGCGAGCTGACCCGGCTGAAGATCGGCGACGTGCTGCCGATCGACCTGCCCAAGCAGGTACCGCTGTGCGTGGAGAACATCCCGGTGTTCACCGGTGAGTTCGGCATCTCGCACGGCCAGAACGCGGTGAAGATCACCGCCACCCATCCCCCCGGCGCGCTGCGCCGCCGCCCCGCTCTCCAGGAAGACCTGCCATGACCCAGACCGATCCCACCCAGCCGGCGCCGGCCCAGTTCGACAGCCTGCAGCCGGATGCCATGGCCGAGTCCAACGACCTGAACCTGGACGTGATCCTGGACGTGCCGGTGACCCTGTCGCTGGAAGTGGGCCGCAGCCGCATCCCGATCCGCAACCTGCTGCAGCTCAACCAGGGCTCGGTGGTGGAGCTGGAGCGCGGCGCCGGCGAACCGCTGGACGTGTACGTCAACGGCACCCTGATCGCACACGGCGAGGTGGTGACCATCAACGACCGCTTCGGCGTGCGCCTGACCGACGTGGTCAGCCCCAGCGAGCGCATCCGGAGACTGCGGTGAGCCTGCTGCTCGCCGTCGCCGCGCAGACCGCCAAGCACGGCTCGGGCGTCGGCAGCGCGGCGCCGTCGGCGCCCAGCCTGGTCGGCGCGGTGTTCGCGCTGCTGCTGGTGCTGGGCCTGATCCTGGCCATGGCCTGGGTGCTCAAGCGCCTGCCCGGCAGCGGCTTCCGCCCGGCACAGGGCCTGCGGGTGGTCGCCAGCCTGGCGGTCGGCGCCAAGGAGCGGGTGGTGGTGGTCGAGGTCAACGGCGAACAGCTGCTGCTCGGCGTCTCGCCCGGCGGGGTACGCACCTTGCATCACTTGCCCGAGCCGCTGCCGCAGGCGCCCGCGCCGACCCTGCCCTCGATCAAGCAGTTCAAGCAGCTTCCCGATTTCGCCCAGCTTCTGGCGCAGAAGCTGCGCAAGGACAAATGACCATGCCGTTTTTCTGGAATCGCAACGCCCGTCGCCTGCGCCTGCTGCTGATCCTGCTGACGCTGAGCCTGCTGCCGGCGTTCGCCTGGGCGCAGGCCAAGCCGGCGCCGGCCACCACGCCGACCGCGCAGGCCCCGCAGAACGCCGCGCCCACCCTGCCCTCGCTGCCGGAGGTCAACGTCGGCAAGATCGGCGCGCAGCCGGTGAGCCTGCCGCTGCAGACCCTGCTGCTGATGACGGCCATCACCCTGCTGCCGTCGCTGCTGCTGGTGCTGACCGCCTTCACCCGCATCACCATCGTGCTCGGCCTGCTGCGGCAGGCGCTGGGCACCGGGCAGACGCCGTCCAACCAGGTGCTGATGGGCCTGGCGCTGTTCCTGACCGCACTGGTGATGATGCCGGTGTGGGAAAAGGCCTGGGGCCAGGGGATGAGCCCGTATCTCAACGGCCAGATCGATTTCCAGACGGCGTGGACGCTGACCACGCAGCCGCTGCGCGCCTTCATGCTGGCGCAGGTGCGCGAGACCGACCTGATGACCTTCGCCGGCATGGCCGGCAACGGCACCTACAGCGGCCCGGACGCGGTGCCGTTCCAGGTGCTGGTGGCCTCGTTCGTGACCAGCGAGCTGAAGACGGCGTTCGAGATCGGCTTTCTGATCTTCATTCCGTTCGTGATCATCGATCTGGTGGTGGCCAGCGTGCTGATGTCGATGGGCATGATGATGATGTCGCCGATGCTGATCTCGGCGCCCTTCAAGATCCTGCTGTTCGTGCTGGTCGACGGGTGGGTGCTGACGGTCGGCACGCTGGCCGCCAGTTTCAACGGGGTCTGAGCCATGAGTCCGGAGCTGGCGTTGACCGAGTTGCGTGGCGGGTTGATCACGGTGTTGTGGGTGGCGGGGCCGTTGTTGCTGGCGATGTTGGCGGTGGGTGTGGTGATCGGTGTGTTCCAGGCGGCGACGCAGCTCAATGAGCCGACCATTGCGTTCATCGCGAAGGTGGTGGCGTTGACGGCGATGTTGTTTGCGACGGGGAGCATGTTGCTGGCGCATCTGGTGGAGTACACGACGATGCTGTTTCAGCGTATTCCGCATTTGATTGGGTAGCGGGGATGGCTGCGCCTGCTGCCCTGATCGCTCCCTGTGTAGTGGATGCCTCTTCTGCTCGCTTTTCTAGGTTTGGAGAGCAACAGCAAGAGCTTTCGCCTTGCGGCGAGTCACTTTTCTTTGCTTGTGCAAAGAAAAGTAACCAAAAGAAAGCACACCCCGCCGCAGCGCCCGCTACGCGGGTCCGCTCCGCTGGCGGGATTTTCGGACGGGGCATCCTGCCCCGGCCGAAAACGGCGCACATCCCTGTGCGCCGCCCCCCTGCGGGGGGTTTTGCCCGCCAGCTCCGCCGCTGCGGAGGGGACCCGGTGGATCAAGAGCAAAACAACAGCAAAAACAATGGCAACGGCAACGGCAACGGCAAAAGCTGTAGCTGCGGCCATGTGGGCGTTGCCTTGAGTGCCGGTCGTGCGGTTTCAGTTGTTGTTCGCGGACTCGCTGGTGCGTCTTCAGTTGTTGTTCGCGGACTCGCTGGTGCGTCTTCGGCTGCGGGCCTCTCGCGTTACGTAGTAGGCGCTGGCCGTTCCTTCGTGATGTTTGCCGGGGTCTCGGGTTGATGGATGCCGCCACGCAAATGGTCGTCGATGGGTCGCGGGCGTTCGCGATGATCGGGGCGGTGCTGTGGACGATGCTGCGGATCGGGGCGATGTTGACGGTGATGCCGATGGTCGGGAGCAAGGCGGTGCCGGGGCGGGTGCGGGTGATCCTGGCCGGGACGCTGGCCATCGCGCTGGCGCCGATCCTGCCGCCGGTGCCGGATTGGGATGGGTTCAATGCCGCGGTGGTGCTCAGCGTGGCGCGGGAGCTGGCGGTGGGGGCCAGCATGGGCTTCATGCTGCGGATGATCTTCGAAGCCGGGGCGATGGCCGGGGAACTGGTCTCGCAGAGCACCGGCCTGGGCTTCGCGCAGATGGCCGATCCGCTGCGCGGAGTCAACTCGCCGGTGATCGGCCAGTGGTTCTACCTGGCCTTCGGCATGATGTTCTTCACCGCCAACGGGCATCTGGCGGTGGTGTCGCTGCTGGTGGAAAGCTACAAGGCGCTGCCGATCGGCACCGCCCTGCCCGATGCGCAGGCCATGGCCTCGGTCGCGCCGAACTTCTTCATGAGCATCATGCGCGGAGCGGTGACCCTGGCGCTGCCGGTGATGGTGGCGATGATGGCGGTGAACCTGGCCTTCGGCGCGCTGGCCAAGGCGGCGCCGTCGCTGAACCCGATCCAGCTCGGCCTGCCGGTGGCGGTGGTACTGGGCCTGGCGCTGCTGGCGGTGCTGGTCGGCGAGATGGGGCCGCCGGTGCAGCGCCTGTTCGATGCCGCCTTCAACGCCGCGCGCGCGCTGACCGCATAGCCGGGACTCAAGCTGCAGCACAACGCGGCCGATACCGGCAGAAGGCTATCGTTGGCGCGCCAGGATGGGCGGCGGCACCGCCGACCGTCCCGGATACCGCCGATCGCCGCGGTCCGTCCCTTCGCCCATCGCTCGCCGCACGCCATGCCCTATCGCTCGCCAGCGTCCGCTCGTGCCTGCCCTCGCCGTGTCCCACGGCGGCGCGGCGGCGGCTGAGCGTCGTATGCGCACGGTCATGGGTCGATCCCTGTGGTGGCCGCTCTGGCTGCTGCTGTCCGCCCTGACCTGCATGGGGTCCACGCAGGCCCAAGTCATCCCGTTGCGGCACTACGCACAGGACCAGGGCCTGCTCGGCCTGGCCGGCACCTGCCTGCTGCAGCGGCGCGACGGCAGCCTGCTGGTCTGCAGCGAAAGCGGGCTGTACACCTTCGACGGCGACCAGTTCCAGCAAGTGACGCTGCAGGGCCGGGGTGGCCATTACATCTCCGATGCCGCCGAAGATGCCGAGCGGCGGCTGTGGGTGGCCACCTTCGATGCGATCTATGTGGACGACGGCGCGCCGGCGCGGTGGATCCCACTGGAACACGACAGCACGCCGTCGCATCGAAAGTTGAATCGCCCGCGCCTGGCCGCCCCGGCCTGGGGCACGGTAGTGCTGGACGACCGCCGCCTCCTACGCGCGGTGCGCAAGGCCGATGCCAGCGGATGGGAGCTGCGGCCCCTGTTCGATGCGGCGACGCTGGCGCGGCAACCGGAGCTGGCCGACATCCACGACCAGTTCGTCGTCGACGACACGCTGTGGCTGGGCTGCGCCAAGGCCCTGTGCCGGGTCGATGCCGACGGCCACGCCACCCGCTACGACCAGGCCCACGGCCTGCCGCCCGACTTCTGGCGCAACGCGGTGCGGGACCGCGCCGGCAGCCTGTGGGTCGTCGGCAGCAACAAGGTGATGCGGCTGCCGGCCGGCGCGACGCGCTTCCAGGAGCAGACACCCCCTGGTCTGCAGGGGCCGACCCTGGTGACATGGCGCACGCCGATCCTGCTCGACCCGCAAGGCCGCGTGCTGGTGCGCACCAACCACGGCCTGGCGCGCTGGGAAGATAGGCACTGGCGCACCTTCGACCGTCGCAACGGCCTGCCCGAGGGCAACCTCGTCGCCATGCGCTTCGACCAGGCCGGCGACCTGTGGCTGAGCATGGACGGCGAAGGCGTGCTGCGCTGGAACGGCTATGGCTGGATCGAGAACTGGGATGTGTCGCAGGGCATCAGCCGGGCGCCGACCTGGAGCATCCAGCGTACCCAGCACGGCGAACTGCTGATCGGCAACGAGGGCGGTGTCGACCGGCTGCGCGAGGACGGCCGCTTCCAGCGCTGGGCCAGCGACAACGGCGCGCAGATGATCGGCCTGCGCCGCGCCGCGGACGGCACGCTGTGGAGCATCGGTTCGATCGGCGTGCTGCGTCACTACGACGTGCAGGGCCGGCTGCTGCGTGCGTATCCGCCGTTGCACAGCGGCGGCCGCCAGCGGATGGTGATCGCCAAGCAACTGTTCGTGGACGCGACCGACCGCGTCTGGATCCTCACCGACGACGGCGTCTACCTGCTGACGCAGGCGACTGCAGACGCTGTCCCGCAACGGCTGTCGACGCTGCCTGGCGGCGAGTACTCGGATATCCAGCAGCGCCACGACGGCAGCATGCTGGTGACCGGCGCCGCCGGGCTGTTCCGCCTGCGCGGCGACACCTGGACCCCGATCCGGCTGGTCGCCGACAGCGCGCCGGCGCAGCCGGCCCTCAGCAAGCTGCTGGTCCTGGACGACGGCCAGGCCTGGGCCAGCCTGTACGGCCCCGGTGCCTGGCAAGGGCGGCTCGACGGCGACACCCTGCACCTGGCGCCGGCCGACGCGGAGTTGAGCGGCCTGTATATCTACAACCTGCGCCGCACCCGCAACGGCTGGATCTGGATCAGCCACAACCAGGGCGTGGACGTCTATGACGGACGCGCCTGGTCGCGGCTGACCCAGGCGCAGGGCCTGCTCTGGAACGACATGTCCGAGTCGGCCTTCCTGGAGGACCACGACGGGTCGGTGTGGCTGGGCAGCAGCCGTGGCGTCACCCACCTGCTGGATCCGGCACGGCTGTTCCCGGCACGGGCGCCGCGGCTGGTGCTCAAGGAATTCAGCCGCGGCGGCGTGCCCGTCGGCGCCGGCACGCGCCTGCGCTGGAGCGAGGAGCCCCTGCATATCGCGGTCGGCTCGCCGGACCTGTACGACGAACGCAACCGCATCAGCTTCCGTTATCGCTTCGAGGGCGCGCATACCCGCTGGCTGCACACGCCCAACTTCGAATTCGAGCAACCGCCGCTGGCACCGGGCGACTACGTGCTGGAAGTGCAGTTGCTGGACGCGTACCGGCGCAGTGCCTCGGCGCCGCTGCGGGTGGCGTTCTCGGTGGCGCCGGTGTGGTGGCGCAGCCAGCCGATGCTGGTGCTGTACCTGCTGCTGGGCGGCGGCCTGGTGGTGGCGCTGCTGCTGTGGCGCGAACGCCGCCTGCACCAGCGCCAGCGCGAACTGGCCGACCTGGTGGCACGGCGCACCGAGGAACTGGAGCACGACAAGCGCGAACTGGAGATCGCCCGCGCCGCGCTGGCGGTGAAGGCCTCGCACGACGCCCTCACCGGCCTGCTCAACCGCGCCGGCATCCTCGAGGCGCTGGCCGCGCAGATGCGCCGCAGCGACGCCGAACAGACGCCGCTGGCCGTGGCGATGATCGACCTCGACCACTTCAAGCGGATCAACGACGAGCATGGCCATCTGGTCGGCGACGCGGTGCTGATCGAGGTGGCGCGGCGCCTGGGCGCCAACCTGCGCGACGCCGACCTGGTCGGCCGCTACGGCGGCGAGGAACTGCTGGCGGTGCTGCCCGGATTGCCGACGAGCTGCGGCGACCGGCTGCAGGCCCTGCGCACCATCATCGCCGGGCAGCCGCTGCGCATCGGCGAGCGGCAGTTGGCGATCACCGCCTCAATCGGCGTGGCCTGGTACCTGCCTGGCGAGCCGCTGCAGCAGTTGCTGGCGCGCGCCGACGCCGCCCTCTACCAGGCCAAGCACCTGGGCCGCGACCGGGTGGAGCTGCAGCCGGCCTAGTTGACACCGAGCGACGCGCCGCGGCGGCGCCCGGCCTCGCTTCCGGGACCGGCACGGTCCTTGCAGTGCGCAGGGTCGATCCTGGCCGAGCGCACCCCCGATGTCCGAGAGCGAAGAAGGCGCAGAGCGCACAGAACAGCCAACAGACAAACGCCTGCGCGAAGCCCGCGAGCAAGGCAACATCCCGCATTCGCGTGAGCTGGCGACGGCCGCGGTGTTCAGCGCCGGCGTCTTCGCCCTGATGGGCCTGTCCACCTCCATGACCGCCGGGGCGGTGGCCTGGCTGAAACAGGCGCTGCGTCCGGACCTGTCGATGCGCGAGCATCCGGAGGCGATGTTCGGCCATTTCGGCGACCTGCTGCTGAACCTGCTCTGGGTGGTGCTGCCGCTGGTCGGCATCTGCCTGGCGGCCAGCTTCGCCGCGCCGGTGCTGATGGGCACCCTGCGCTTCTCCGGCCAGGCGCTGATCCCCAAGTTCGATCGGCTCAACCCGATGAACGGGCTCAGCCGCATGTACGGCGCCGAGACCATCGTCGAGCTGCTCAAGTCGATCCTGCGCATGGGCTTCGTCGGCGGCGCCGCGATGCTGTGCCTGTGGGGCAGCACCGACTTCCTGCGCGGCCTGCTGCTGCAGCCGCTGGAACAGGCCATCGGCCACGGCCTGGGCTTCACCCTGCGGCTGCTGCTGTACACCGCCGGCGCGCTGGCGCTGCTGGCGGCGATCGACGCGCCCTATCAGAAGTGGAATTACATCCGCAAATTGAAGATGACCCGGGAGGAAGTGCGCCGGGAAATGAAGGAAAGCGACGGCAGCCCCGAGGTCAAGGGCCGCATCCGCCAGATGCAGATGCAGATGTCGCAGCGGCGGATGATGGAAGCCGTGCCCAAGGCCGACGTGGTGGTGGTCAACCCCACCCACTACGCGGTGGCGCTGAAGTACGAGAGCGGGCGCATGCGCGCCCCCACCGTGGTCGCCAAGGGCGTGGACGAGATCGCCTTCCGCATCCGCGAGGTCGGCGAGCAGCACCGCGTGGCGGTGATCTCGGCCCCGCCTTTGGCACGCGCCTTGTATAGGGAAGGCCAACTCGGCAAGGAAATTCCCGTGAGACTGTATTCCGCGGTGGCGCAGGTCCTCTCGTACGTCTACCAGTTGCGCGCCTGGCGCAGCGGGCCGATGCCGCCGTTGCCGCCGTTGGAAGTGGATGAATTCGCCCCGGGGAGCCAGCCATGAGCCAGCCTGCCGCGCAGATGAACACGCGCAAAGTGATGGACATGATCAAGCACGGGCTCGGCGCCCCGGTGATCGTGTTGCTGATGCTGGCGATGGTGGTGGTGCCGCTGGCCGCCCCGGTGCTGGACGCCCTGTTCACCTTCAACATCGCCATCTCGCTGATGGTGCTGCTGGCGGTGGTGTACGTGAAGCGGCCGCTGGAGTTCAGCATCTTCCCGATCGTGCTGCTGATGACCACGATGCTGCGCCTGGCGCTGAACGTGGCCTCCACCCGCGTGATCCTGATCAACGGCCAGGGCGGCCACGGCGCGGCCGGCAAGGTGATCGAGGCCTTCGGCGAATTCGTGATCGGCGGCAACTATGCGGTCGGTATCGTGGTGTTCGCGATCCTGACCATCATCAACTTCGTGGTCATCACCAAGGGCGCCGGGCGCGTGTCGGAAGTGACCGCGCGCTTCATCCTCGACGCCATGCCCGGCAAGCAGATGGCGATCGACGCCGACCTCAACGCCGGCCTGCTGACCCGCGAGGAAGCCAAGGCCCGCCGCGAGGAAGTGCGCGAGGAAGCGGACTTCTACGGCTCGATGGACGGCGCCAGCAAGTTCATCCGCGGCGACGCCATCGCCGGCATCCTGATCCTGTTCATCAACTTGATCGGCGGCATGGCGGTCGGCGTGCTGCAGCACGGCATGCCGGTGGCGCAGGCCGCCTCCACCTACACCCTGCTGTCGATCGGCGATGGCCTGGTCGCGCAGCTGCCTGCACTGCTGGTGTCCTCGGCGGTGGCGATGCTGGTCACCCGCGCCTCGCGTTCGCAGGACATGGGCGCCTCGATGATGGGCCAGGTGTTCGGCCAACATAAGGCGCTGGCGGTGGCCGCGGCGATCCTGGGCCTGGTCGGCCTGATCCCGGGCATGCCCAACGTCGCTTTCTTGACGCTGGCGCTGATCCTGGGCGTGCTGGCCTGGAAGATGTGGAAGCGCAGCCTGCAGCCGACCCCGGCCGCCGCCGAGGCGGCGCCGCAGGCCGCAGCCGCGGCGCAGGCCAACGCCGAACTGGGCTGGGACGAACTGCGCCCGATCGACCCGCTGGGCCTGGAAGTGGGCTACCGGCTGATCCCGCTGGTGGACAAGGCCCAGGGCGGCGAGCTGATGGCGCGGATCAAGGGCGTGCGCCGCAAGCTGACCCAGGACATCGGCTTCCTGGTGCCGCCGGTGCACATCCGCGACAACCTGGAACTGCCGGCCAACGCCTACCGCCTGCTGGTGCACGGCGTGCCGGTGGCCACCGCCGACATCCACCCGGACCGCGAACTGGCGCTGGACCCGGGCGGCGCGCTGGGCAAGATCGACGGCATTGCCGGCAAGGACCCGGCGTTCGGCCTGGACGCGATCTGGATCCAGCCGCACCTGCGCGCCCAGGCCGAGACCATGGGCTACACCGTGGTCGACCCGGCCACGGTGATCGCCACCCACCTCTCGCACCTGATCCGCGAGCACGCCCCGGAACTGCTCGGCCATGAGGAAGTGCAGCAGTTGCTGGCGACCCTGGCCAAGAGCGCGCCCAAGCTGGTCGAGGACCTCACCCCCAAGGCGCTGCCGCTGTCGGTGGTGGTGCGGGTGCTGCAGAACCTGCTCATCGAGAAGATCCCGGTGCGGCAGCTGCGCAAGATCGTCGAGGCCCTGGTCGAGCACGCCCCGCAGAGTCAGGAACCCGGCGCGCTCACCGCCGCCGTGCGCAACGCCCTGGGCCGCTTCATCGTCCAGGAGATCGCCGGCATGGCCCCGGAACTGCCGGTGTTCACCCTGGCCCCGCAATTGGAACGTGTCTTGCAGGACTCTACCCAGGGCAACGGCGCGGCGCTGGAACCCGGACTGGCCGAACGCTTGCACCAAAGTCTGGCGGACTGCGTGAGCAAGCAGGAGGCGCGCAACGAACCGGCCGTGGTGCTGGTCCCGGCGCAGGTCCGCGCCGCCCTCGCCCGCCTGGTCCGCCACAGCGTCCCCGCGCTGTCGGTCCTGTCCTACAGCGAAGTGCCGGAGGACAAGCGGCTGAAGCTGGTGGGGACGATCAGTTGATGTGGCGGGATTGGTGATTTGGGATTCGGGAGTCGCAACAGCGGGCCCGACGCGCGCAGAGAGACAGCAATGACACGAACGAACACAACCAGAGCAAGGCGACCGGATAGCAGCCATGCCATGGCGGCCTCCGCGACCAATCCCCACTCCCCACTCCCGAATCCCGGCACTCACCCATGAAGATCAAACGCTTTGTCGCCCCCGACATGCGCACCGCCTTCCGGATGGTGCGCGACGAGCACGGGCCGGATGCGGTGATCCTGTCCAATCGGCGTACCGACGAGGGCATCGAGATCGTCGCCGCCAGCAACTACGACGAGGCCCTGGTGCAGCGGGCGCTGGATGCGGTGCGCCCGGACGAGGCGCCGCGCGCCGCTGCCGCGCAGGCACCGGCCGCTCCCGCCCCGCGCGCCGCACGGAGCGACAGCGCCGCCGCCAGCCCGGCGATGGCGATGATGGCCGCGATCAGCGAACGCCGCGGCAGTGCCGCGCCGGCCGCTCCCGCCGCACGGCCACTGACCCAGCCGGCGGCGCTGGCCGCTTCGGCGATGCCCGCCGCGGCCGCCCCGGCTGCCGCCGCACGCCAGGCCGCCCCGGCCAAGGCCGCAGCGCCGGTCACCGGCCGCGCCGAGTTCAGCATCCCCGAGGACGTGTTCCGCAACGCCCCGATCAGCGTGCCCCTGCCCAGCCCGTTCGCCGCCGCGACCCCGGCGCCGGCCGCCGAGGCCATGCCGGCCTGGCGCGACGACGTCGCCGCGGTGGCGCTGACCCCGCTGGCGAGCCCGAGCACAGCCCCTGCCGCGCCGGGCGTGGCCAAGGCCGACGCGCCGGCCGCTGCCGGAATCCCGGCGGCCGCCACGCTGGCGGCGGTGCCGACCTTCCCCGCCCCGCAGAACGACGAACAATTGACGCAGCTGCGCGACGAACTGGCGCTGATGCGGCAGATGATCGAGCGCGAGATGAACCGCCTCACCGACGAGCGCCTGCGCGGCTCGCCGGTCCGCGCCCAGGCGCTGGAGCTGATGGACGACTACGGCTTCGACAGCGGCATCACCCGCGACGTGGTCATGCAGATCCCCGCCGACCTGGAGCTGCACCGCGGCCGCGGGCTGATGCTGGGCCTGCTGTCCAAGCGCCTGCCGATCGCCCCGCTGGACCCGCTCGAGGAAGGCGGCGTGATCGCCCTGATCGGCCCCACCGGCGCCGGCAAGACCACCACCATCGCCAAGCTGGCCTCGCGCTTCCTGGAGCGCCATGCCGCCCGCGACGTGGCCCTGGTCACCACCGACACCATCCGCGTCGGCGGCCGCGAACAACTGCACAGCTACGGCCGCCAGCTCGGCATCGCCGTGCACGAGGCCGATAGCGACGCCGCGCTGCAGCAGCTGCTGGAGCGCCTGGCCGACTACAAGCTGGTGCTGATCGACACCGCCGGCATGGGCCAGCGCGACCGCGCCCTGGCTGCCCAGCTGCACTGGCTGCGCGCCTCGCGGGTGGTCCGATCCTTGCTGGTACTCCCCGCCAACGCCCATTTCTCCGACCTGGACGAGGTGGTGCGCCGGTTCGCCGGCGCCGACCCACAGGGGGTCATCATGACCAAGTTGGACGAAACCGGGCGGTTCGGCAGTGCCTTGTCGGTGGTCGTGGACCACCGCCTCCCCATCACCTGGGTGACCGATGGACAGCGTGTGCCGGACGACCTGCACCGCGCCAACGCCGCCAGCCTGGTATTGCGCCTTGAAGATTTGCGGCGCGCTGCCGATAAGCCCTGTACTCCGGAGCAGACCCATGCCGTCGCGTGACTACGTCAATCTGACCAATGCCTTCCCCCTGTCGGCGACGCGCAGCGAACCGCTGGGTCCGGTGCGCACCATCGCCGTGACCGGCGGCAAGGGCGGCGTGGGCAAGACCAACATCTCGGTCAACCTGTCCATGGCGCTGGCCGACATGGGCAAGCGCACCCTGCTGCTGGACGCCGACCTGGGCCTGGCCAACGTCGACGTGCTGCTGGGGCTGACCCCCAAGTTCACCGTGGCCGACCTGGTCGCCGGGCGCTGCACCCTGGAAGAGGTGCTGATCGACATGCCCAACGGGCTGATGGTGGTGCCCGCCGCCTCCGGCCGCCGCTACATGGCCGAGTTGCCGCCGGCCCAGCACGTGGGCCTGGTCAACGTGTTCTCCGAGTTGCAGCGCGAGCTGGACGTGATGATCGTCGACACCGCCGCCGGCATCACCGACAGCGTGCTGACCTTCTGCCAGGCCGCGCAGGACGCGGTGGTGGTGGTCTGCGACGAGCCGGCCTCGATCACCGACGCCTACGCCCTGATCAAGGTCCTCTCGCGCGAGCGCGGCGTGGACCGGGTGCAGATCGTCGCCAACATGGTCCGCGACCTCAACGAAGGCCGCCTGCTGTACGACAAGCTCAGCCGGGTCTGCGAGAAGTTCCTCGGCGACGTGTCGCTGAACTACCTGGGCTGCGTGCCGCAGGACGACTGGCTACGCCTGTCGGTGCAGCGCCAGCAGCCGGTGGTCAAGGCCTACCCGTCCAGCCCGTCGGCGCAGGCGATCAGCGAGATCGCCCGGCGCACCGCGCGCTGGCAGGCGCCGACCGCCCCGCGCGGCAACGTCGAGTTCTTCGTCGAACGCATCATCCAGCGCGGGGTGGCCGCATGAACGCCGCCGCCCACTACCGCGCCGTCCAACGCAACAGCGCCAACGACTACATCACCCAGCACTCGGACCTGGTCCGGCGCATCGCCCACCACCTGGCGGCGCGGCTGCCGGCCAGCGTCGAGATCGACGATCTGATCCAGGCCGGCATGATCGGCCTGATCGAGGCCTCGCGCAGCTACGACGCCGAACAGGGCGCCTCGTTCGAGACCTATGCCTCGATCCGCATCCGCGGCGCGATGATCGACGAGATCCGCCGTGGCGACTGGGTGCCGCGCTCGGTGCACCGCCGCGCCCGCGACGCCGCCTCGGCGATCCGCAAGATCGAACAGAGCACCGGCCGCGCCGCCGCCGCCAACGAAGTGGCCGCGGCGATGGACATGCCGCTTCCCGAATACCTGCGTTTGATGGAAGATGCCGCCCGCGGCCAGGTGCTGAGCCTGGAGTCGCGCATCGAGGACCATGGCGAACTGGATACCATCGCCAAGGGCGGACCCAATCCGCAGCAGATGCTCGAGCGCAGCGAATTCGGCCGCGAGCTGGGCAAGGCCATCGCGCAGTTGCCCGAACGCGAGCAGTTGGTGCTGTCGCTGTACTACGAGCAGGAATTGAACCTCAAGGAAATCGGCGCGGTGCTCGGGGTCAGCGAGTCGCGCGTGTGTCAGATCCATGGCCAGGCCACGGTACGGTTGCGCGGACGCCTGAAGGCGTTCGAGGTCGCCGATGCCGGTCTGGAAGACGAAGAATAGGAACCCTTAGGAGTCAGTGGTGAACAAGAACATGCGGATTTTGATCGTGGACGATTTCTCGACGATGCGGCGCATCGTCAAGAATCTGCTCGGCGATCTGGGCTTCACCAATACCGCCGAGGCCGAAGACGGCAACAGCGCCCTGGCCGCGCTGCGCTCGGCGCCGTTCGAGTTCGTGGTCACCGACTGGAACATGCCGGGCATGACCGGCATCGATCTGCTGCGCAACATCCGCGCCGACGACAAGCTCAAGCACCTGCCGGTGCTGATGGTCACCGCCGAGGCCAAGCGCGAGCAGATCATCGAGGCCGCGCAGTGCGGCGTGAACGGCTACATCATCAAGCCGTTCACCGCGCAGACGCTGCAGGAGAAGCTGGGCAAGATCTTCGAACGCCTGGGAGCGACCGCCTAAATGGAAGCCACCGCCGAACGTACCGCCCTGATCGAACGCCTGCAAGGCGCGCTGGACGCGCTGGAAAATGGCGACGAGGCCGGCTGGCGCAGGGAGATCGACACCCTCGCCGCCTGGCGCACGCGGCCGATGATGCAGGGCCTTAGCCGGCTCGCGCGCGATCTGGGGCAGGCGCTCGGCGAACTGCCGGTGGTGCCCAGCGAAGCCGGCGAGCTGGACGACGCCTGCTCGCGCCTGGACCACGTGGTGGAGATGACCGAACAGGCCAGCCACCGCACCCTGGACCTGGCCGAGGAATGCCGTGCGCTGGCCGACCAGCTCGCCGCCGGCGGCCTCAGCGGCGACCAGAGCGAGATCCTCGACAAGATCCGCCACAACCTCACCGAAATGGCCCTGGCGCAGAGCTTCCAGGACCTGACCGGGCAGATCATCCGCCGCGTCGCCGGCATCGTACGCCGCGTGCACGAAGGCTTCGGCGCGCTGGGTCTGCCGCCGAAGGAAGAAAACAAGAAGGCCGACGGCAGCCTGGCCGGCCCGGCCCTGCCCGGCCTGGACCGCCACGGCGTGTCGCAGCACGACGCCGACGACCTGCTGTCCGGATTGGGACTGTAATGCCATGAGCGCCGTACCCGACGACATCGCTGCCGACTTCATCATCGAGGCCCAGGAAATCCTGGACCGGCTCGGCGAGCAGTTGGTGTCGCTGGAGCAGGCGCCCGAGGACAGCGGCCAGCTCAACGCCGTGTTCCGCGGTTTCCACACGCTCAAGGGCGGCGCCGGCTTCCTGGCGATCAACGCCATGGTCGAGCTGTGCCACGCCGCGGAGGAAACCCTGGGCATGGCCCGCGCCGGCCAGGCCACCCTGCAGGCGCGGCACTTCGACGCCGCGCAGCAGTCGCTGGACTACCTGCAGTCGATGCTGGACGCCTTCGGCAGCGGCCAGGAGCCGCCGCGCGCGCCGGCGGAGCTGATCGCGCAGTTCGACGCGCACGGCGACGCCGCGCCGGCGCCGGCGCCGGCCAAGAGCGCCGCGCCGGCACCCGCCGCCAAGGCGCCCGCGGCCGCCGCGGGCGATGCCGACCTGATCAGCGACGACGAATTCGAGGCGCTGCTGGACCAGTTGCACGGCGATGCGCCGCCGGCGGCCACGCCGCAGGCGCTGCAGCCGGCGCCGCGTGCGCCCAGCGCCGCGCCCAAGGCCGCAGCCGCCCCGGCCAAGGCCGCCGAGCCCGAGCACACCGTGCGCGTGGACACCAAGCGCCTGGACGCGATCGTCAACCTGATCGGCGAACTGGTGCTCTCGCGCAACCGCCTCAAGACCCTGCGCGTGCGCCTGCGCGACGAGGAACTGGACCGCGCGGTCAGCAGCCTGGACATCGCCACCGCGCGCCTGCAGTCGGCGGTGATGCGCACGCGCATGCAGCCGGTCGGCAAGGTGTTCTCGCGCTTCCCCAAGGTGGCGCGCGACGTTGCCCGCTCGCTCAACAAGGAAGTGGAACTGGAGCTGATCGGCGCCGACACCGAACTGGACCGCAACCTGGTCGAGGCGCTGGCCGATCCGCTGGTGCACCTGGTGCGCAACGCGATCGACCACGGCATCGAGGCGCCGGCGCTGCGCGAAGCCACCGGCAAGCCGCGCGGCGGCCACGTGCGCCTGTCGGCGCAGCAGGAAGGCGACTACGTCAGCATCGAGGTGCAGGACGACGGCGCCGGCATCGACCCGGAACGACTGCGCGCCAAGGCCCGCGAGAAGGGCCTGATCGATCCCGAGGCCGCCGCCCGCCTGACCACCGAGGAATGCCTGCACCTGGTGTTCCTGCCCGGCTTCTCGACCAAGTCCGAGGTCACCGACATCTCCGGCCGCGGCGTCGGCATGGACGTGGTGCAGTCGCGCATCCGCGAGCTCAGCGGGCAGATCCAGATCCAGTCGGAACTGGGCCGCGGCAGCCGCTTCCTGATCCGCGTGCCGCTGACCCTGGCGATCCTGCCGACCCTGCTGGTGCAGGCCGGCGACACCGTCTATGCGCTGCCGCTGGCGCGCGTGGTGGAAGTGCTGCACGCCCCGCGCCGCTCGCTGGGCTGGTTCGACGGCCGCGCCGTGCTCGACCGGCAATCGCACACCCTGCCGCTGGTGGACCTGCGCCAGTGGCTCAACATCGACGCCCCGCAACTGCCGCTGCTCACCGTGGTGGTGCTGCAGGCCGGCGAATCGCGCATGGGCCTGGTCGTGGACCAGGTCCGCGGCCGCGAGGAAGTGGTGATCAAGCCGCTGCCGCGCTCCCTGCGCGGCCTGCCCGGCTACGCCGGCGCCACCCTCATCGGCGACGGCCGCCTGGCGCTGATCCTGGATGTGGATGGCTTGAAGGCTTGAGGGCCGGGATTGGGGATTCGGGAGTGGGGATTCGCACCGGTGGCTTCCCTGGCGCCTCGTTTTCCCTGATTCCGCCGTAGGAGCGGCTTCAGCCGCGACGCGGTGAGGCTGGGATTCGGGATTCGGGATTCGGGAATCGAAACAGCGGCTCCCGATGCACCTCCTTTTCCTCTGTAGGAGCGGCTTCAGCCGCGACGCGGTGAAGCCGGAATCGGTGTTTGGCGATAACGCCCGGCGCTCGGCTCCCTGCCGACACGATCCGAACGATCGTGCATAGGCAACGCGCCAAGTCAGCGCGTCGCGGCTGAAGCCGCTCCTACGACGTACCGACAACCCTACGCACTCGCGCTCTTGCCAATCCCAAATCCCGATTCCCGAATCCCGCCCCATCAAGTCCCCCGCCCCCTGGCCGATACCTCCTGCATGGACAAGCTCAGTCTCATCGGCCTGCTGTTGGCGATTCTGTCGCTCATCGGCGGCAGCATCCTCAAGGGCGCCGGCATTTCGGCGCTGTGGTCGCCCGCTGCGTTCGTGATCGTGATCGTCGGCACCGTCGCCGCGATCCTGGTGCACACCCCGCCGTCGGTGTTCCGCCGTGCGTTCCAGATCGCCAAGTGGATCCTGTGGCCGCCGCCGAGCGACCGCCAGGCGCTGCTCAAGCAGATCGTGGAATGGAGCAACATCGCCCGCCGCCAGGGCCTGCTCGGGCTGGAGAACCAGGTGCCGCAGCAGCAGGATCCGTTCGTGCGCAAGGGCCTGCAGATGCTGGTGGACGGCGTGGAGCCGGAAGCCATCCGGCACATGCTGGAGATCGACCTGGAAGGCCAGGAACATTGCGACCTGGCCGCGGCCAAGGTGTTCGAGGGCATGGGCATCTACGCGCCGACCCTGGGCATCATCGGCGCGGTGCTGGGGCTGATCGCGGTGATGAAGAACCTGGCCGACCCGAGCAAGCTCGGCCACGGCATCGCCGCCGCGTTCACCGCCACCATCTACGGCATCGCCTCGGCCAACCTGCTGTTCCTGCCGATGGCCGCCAAGCTCAAGAGCGTGATCAAGCACAGCTGCGGCGAGCGCGAAATGATCATCGAAGGGTTGATCGCCATCGCCCAGGGCGAGAACCCGCGCAACATCGAATCGAAACTGGCCGGATTCTTGCATTGAGTTGCCAATGGCCCGCAAGCACTCCCACGACGAGCACGCCAACCACGAGGCATGGGCCATCCCCTATGCCGACCTGATGACGTTGCTGCTCGCCTTCTTCGTGGTGATGTACGCGCTGTCCACGATCAACGAAGCCAAGTACCGGGTCATGGCCGATGCGATGAGCGCGGCGTTCGGCGGCACCCCGACGACCCTGCGCCCGGTGCAGGTCGGCGACCACGCGCTGCAGGGCCAGGGCGGCGAGCGGCCGACCCCGATCAAGTCCAGCCCGGCGCTGACCCTGCCCGATCCCAATCGCCTGCCCTCCGGCACCGCGCAGCGCGGCGACGACCTGCGCGACGCGCAGCAGCTGCGCCGCGCGCAACGCCAGCTCGACAGCATCGCCGACCGCCTCGGCGCCGCGCTGGCGCCGCTGATCCAGAAGAAGCTGATCACCGTGCGCCGCGCCGGGCTGTGGATCGAAGTGGAGATCAACAGCGACATCCTGTTCGGCTCCGGCTCGGCCGCGCTCGACCAGAGCGCACGCGCCACCCTGGCAGAACTGGCGCAGGTGCTGTCCGGCGTGCCCAACGGGGTGCGCGTGGAGGGCTATACCGACAACACCCCGATCGCCACCCTGCAGTTCCCGTCGAACTGGGAACTGTCGGCGGCGCGCGCGGCCAGCGTGGTCCACCTGTTCGCCGACCAGGGCCTGCAACCCTCGCGGCTGTCGATGATCGGCTACGGCCAGTTCCGCCCGCGCGCCAGCAACGACACCCCGGCCGGCCGCAACGCCAACCGCCGCGTGGTGCTGGTGATCCTGGCCGATTCCGGCGACGGCAACGATCCGACGCCGTCGGCCCCCGACCGTCTCAGCGCCGGCGCCGCGCCGGCCACCCCGACACCCCCCGCCGCGGCGGCCCCCGGCAGCGCCGTTGGGTCCCGCGCAGTACCTGCCATTGAAGGAGTCAACTGATGCGCATCTGGGCGATCGCCAACCAGAAAGGTGGCGTGGGCAAGACCACCACCACGCTGGCCCTGGGCCGTGGGCTGGCCATGCTCGGGCACCGCGTGCTGATGCTCGATCTCGATCCGCACGCCTCGCTGACCCGGGCCTTCGACGTGCCGCAGGAACCGCAGCCGCCGGGCGTGCTGGATCTGTTCGGGACGCCGCCGGGCGAACTCGCCGCGCTGGCCCGCGACACCGCGATCGAGCGCCTGAGCTTCGTCTGCGGACAGACCGCGCTGGCCACCCTGGAACGCCGCAGCGCCAACCAGCCCGGCCTGGGCCTGGCGCTGCAGCAGGCCATGGCCCGCCACGCCGGCCAGCACGACTACATCCTGCTCGACTGCCCGCCGACCCTGGGCCTGCTGATGATCAACGCGCTGGCTGCGGCCGACCGCGTGATCATCCCGACCCAGGCCGAGCCGCTGGCCCTGCACGGCCTGGCCAGCATGGTCCGCACCGTGGACATGGTCGAGCGCTCGCGCCGCCGGCCGCTGCCCGCCTCGATCCTGCCGACCCTGTTCGACAAGCGCACCCGCGCCGGCAACGAGACCCTGCGGCAGATGCAGGACAGCTACGGCGACCGGGTGTGGGAAGACGCGATCCCGGTCGACACCAAGATCTGCAACGTCAAGGCACTGACGGTGGCCGGCGTACCCGGCGACTACCCCGGCCGCGGCCTGGCCGCCTACCGCCGCGCGCTGGAATGGCTGGTGGCCAGCGATGCGACGCCGATGGAGCAAGCCGCATGAGCACTCCCGGCATCATCGACGATTATCTGGAAGGCCTGCTCCACGACGTGATCGCCGAGGAGCAGAAAGCCGTGCCGCCGAGCCCCGCGCCGGTCGCGGTCGCCGACGTGCAAGCACAAACCGAGACGCCGGCACCGGCCCCGGCCGCGGCCGGCCCGACGCCCGAGCAGATCGCGGCCGCGGTCCTGGCCGAAGCCGATTCGGACCCGGCCCTGGCCGGCATCATGTCGCAGCAGGCGCTCGCGCCCGCGCCGGCCGGCCCGACGCCCGAAGAAATCGCCGCCGCCGTCCTGGCCGAAGCCGACTCCGACCCGGCCCTGGCCGGCATCATGTCGCAGCAGGCGCTGGCGCCCGCTCCAGCTGGTCCGACGCCCGAAGAAATCGCCGCCGCGGTCCTGGCCGAAGCCGATTCGGACCCGGCCCTGGCCGGCATCATGTCGCAGCAGGCGCTCGCGCCCGCGCCGGCCGGCCCGACGCCCGAAGAAATCGCCGCCGCCGTCCTGGCCGAAGCCGACTCCGACCCGGCCCTGGCCGGCATCATGTCGCAGCAGGCGCTGGCGCCCGCTCCAGCTGGTCCGACGCCCGAAGAAATCGCCGCCGCGGTCCTGGCCGAAGCCGATTCCGATCCGGCCCTGGCCGGCATCATGTCGCAGCAGGCGCTGGCACCCGCTCCGGCCGGTCCGACGCCCGAACAGATCGCCGCCGCGGTCCTGGCCGAAGCCGATTCCGACCCGGCCCTGGCCGGCATCATGTCGCAGGACGCGCCCGCGCCTGTCGCGTTGACCCCGGCCCAGCAGGCCGAGCGCCAGGCCGACCTGGACGCGGTCGCGGCGATGGAGCGGCAGCGTGCCGCCGTGCCGCGCGACCTGGCCGCCGAAGACGATGCCGCCGCCGCACGCGCAGTCAAGCGCCCGCCGATGGCGGTGCCGCCGGAACGCCGCGCCGAGGCCAGCCGCGCGCAGGCCGCCGGCGCCAAGCTGCCGCCGAACCTGCAGTCCTTCATGGCCCCGAGCGTGCCGCACGGCTCGGCCATCGCCCCCGACCGCCTGTCAGAGCGCCGCACCCGCTGGCTGCGCCTGCGCTGCGGCGAGCAGGCCTACGCGCTGGAACTGCTGAAGGTGCAGGAAGTGGTGCTGCCGGTGCCGCTGCTGGCGCTGCGCGGCACCCCGCCGGCCATGCTCGGCATCATGAACCTGCGTGGCCAGGTGGTGCCGGTGCTCGATCTCGGCGTGCACCTGGGCGCGGCCCCGATCGAGATGGACATGCAGACCCGGGTGGTGGTGCTGGAAGAGAACGGCGAGACCCTCGGCCTGCGCGTGTCGGCCGTGGAAGACGTGGCCAGCCTCAGCGACCAGCAGATCGAGCCGCCGGACAACGCCCGCATCTGCCGCATTTCCAATCATCTGTTCCGCGGCGTGGCGCGGCTGGCGCAGCAGCCGATGATCCTGCTCGACGCCGAGCAACTGCTGCACTGACCCGGGCCGGCGGGCGGCAACTGCGAACGGTGCCGCACTTTCCAACCGCCGCTAAAGCTTTTCAGGCCACGGCCGTTATCTGCCATAGAACCATTGGTGCGGAGTAGTGATGAGCACAGTCCCTCTTGGCGAGGATCTCGGTATCGAGACCAGCGCCGACCTGAAACAACGCCTGACCGCGTTCCTTGCGTCGGACGACGTGCTGCGGCTGGACGCCGGCGAGGTCCGCCGCGTCCATACCGCGTCGGTCCAGGTGCTGTGCGCATTCGTCGATGCCCGCCGCAAGGACGGCAAGCGCACCGAATTCGAGGCCTGCAACGCGACCTTCCGCGACGCGGCCCGTCTGCTAGGGGTCAGCGAATCGCTGGGCCTTCCTGCAACCCCTGACAATCTGAAATCTGTGGAGAACGCGGCATGAGCGCACGTATCTTGGTTGTGGACGATTCGGCGTCGATGCGCCAGATGGTCTCCTTCGCCCTCACCTCGGCCGGCTTTGCCGTCGAAGAAGCCGAAGACGGCGCGGTCGCACTGGGCCGTGCCAAGGGCCAGCGCTTCAACGCGGTGGTCACCGACGTCAACATGCCGAACATGGACGGCATCACCCTGATCCGCGAACTGCGGCAGCTGCCGGACTACAAGTTCACCCCGATGCTGATGCTGACCACCGAGTCGGCGGCGGAAAAGAAATCCGAGGGCAAGGCCGCCGGCGCGACCGGCTGGCTGGTCAAGCCGTTCAATCCCGAACAGCTGATCGCCACCGTCCAGAAAGTCCTGGGCTGATCCCTTCCCTCCTTTTCCGGATTCCCGCCCCATGAGCATGGACCTGCAACGTTTCCACGCCACCTTCTTCGAGGAAAGCCGCGAAGGGCTGGATGCGATGGAAGCCGGATTGCTGTCGTTGGAAGAAGGCAATCGCGACCCCGAGACCATCAACTCGGTGTTCCGCGCCGCGCACTCGATCAAGGGCGGCGCCGCCACCTTCGGCTTCGAGGCGATGGCCGGCCTGACCCACGTGCTGGAGACGCTGCTCGACGAGCTGCGCGCCGGCAAGCGCGAGGTCGAGGCGCACGCGATCGACGCCATCCTCGGCTCGGTGGACGTGCTGCGCGCCCTGCTGCGCGAAGCCGAACACGGCGTCCCGGCCGATCCGGCCGCGGTCAAGGCCGTGCACGACCGCCTGCAGCACGCACTGAACGGCGGCCCGGCCGCACCGGCCGCGGCCACCCCGGCGGCGAACCAGCCGGCCGAGCCGGAAGCCTGGCAGATCGGCTTCACCCCGGCGCCGTCGCTGTTCATGAGCGGCAACGACCCGCTGCGCATCATCCGCGAACTCGAACACCTCGGTCCGCTGCAGGTCGCCTGCCGCACCACGCGCATGCCCGGCTTCGCCGAACTCGACCCGCTCGAGGCCTACCTGGCCTGGGATCTGGGCCTGGTCGGCAAGATTCCGCGCAGCGCGATCGAAGACACCTTCGCCTGGGTCATCGACGATTGCGAACTGGAGATCCGTCCGGTGCCGCCGCCGAGCCTGGCCACCGCGCCGGCGCCGGTGCTGACCGCGCCGCCGACCGCCGCCACCGCCGCGCCGGCCGCCGCCGTGGCCGCCAACGCCCCGGCCGGCAACGCCGCCGCCGCGCACGAAGCCGAAAGCTCGATCCGCGTCAGCGTCGACAAGGTCGATGCGCTGATCAACCTGGTCGGCGAACTGGTCATCACCCAGGCCATGCTCAAGCAGGTCTCCACCGGCCTGGACCAGGCCGTGGCCGAGCGCCTGTTCGCCGGCCTGGACCTGCTCGAACGCAACACCCGCGACCTGCAGGAAGCGGTGATCGGCGTGCGCATGCTGCCGGTGGACGCGGTGTTCCGCCGCTTCCCGCGCCTGGTCCGCGACCTCTCCACCCGCCTCGGCAAGCAGGTGCGCCTGCGCACGATCGGTGAGGGTACCGAGCTGGACAAGGGTCTGATCGAGAAGATCGCCGATCCGCTGGTGCACCTGGTGCGCAACTCCATCGACCACGGCCTGGAACTGCCGGAGGCGCGTCGCGCCGCCGGCAAGGACGAGACCGGCACCATCACCCTGGCGGCCTCGCACCAGGGTGGGCACATCGTC
This sequence comes from Xanthomonas sp. NCPPB 3174, assembly GCF_056725205.1. Taxonomy (NCBI): domain Bacteria; kingdom Pseudomonadati; phylum Pseudomonadota; class Gammaproteobacteria; order Lysobacterales; family Lysobacteraceae; genus Xanthomonas; species Xanthomonas sp. NCPPB 3174. The sequence goes on from NZ_CM161517.1 coordinate 2,555,564, forward strand.
ATCGAAGTCAGCGACGACGGCGCCGGCCTCAACCGCAACCGCATCCTGGCCAAGGCCGCCGAACGCGGCATCGCGGTGCCGGACAACCCGAGCGATGCGCAGGTCTGGGACCTGATCTTCGCCCCGGGCTTCTCCACCGCCGACGCGGTCACCGATCTGTCCGGCCGTGGCGTCGGCATGGACGTGGTCCGCCGCAACATCCAGGGCCTGGGCGGCGAAGTGCAACTGGAAAGCGAATCTGGCCGCGGCACCCGCGTGCTGATCCGCCTGCCGCTGACCCTGGCGATCCTCGACGGCATGACCGTGGCGGTTGCCGGCGAGACCCTGATCCTGCCGCTGGCCTACGTCATCGAGGCGCTGCAGCCCAAGGCCGACGACATCCGCACCATGGCCGGCGAAGGCCGCGTGCTGCGGGTCCGTGGCGAGTACCTGCCGATCCTGTCGCTCAGCGACTCCTACGGCTTCGGCCGCACCGAGCAGGCCGAGCCGCTGGTGGTGGTGGTCGAGGCCGACGGGCAGAAGCTGGCGCTGGAAGTGGACGAGTTGATCGGCCAGCAGCAGGTGGTGGTCAAGAACATCGAGAACAACTACCGGCGCATCAGCGGCATCTCCGGTGCCACCATCCTCGGCGACGGCCGCGTCGCCCTGATCGTGGACATCGGCGGTCTGGTCCGCTCGCTGCGGGTGCAGCAGGCGGCCTGACTGCAGCGCCTGGCGCGTCGCGTCACACACGAGCCCCGGCAGTGATGCCGGGGCTTTTTGTTTGACGTGTCTCCGGACAATCCGCCTCTTCGGGCATGGCCGCCGCCCACGCGGCCAATATGCGCTGCATAGGCGATGGCTCGGCGCCACTCGCACGCGACGTGCGAAGGCCGCAAAAAAGCGCTAAAGAACGCACTACAGCTGCCGATAGCAATGTAGCGCACACTTTTTGTCTACACGTGCGTACTGGCGACACCTGGGGAGGTGGAGCCGGCACTCCAAGGGGATCGATCGGAGCAGATGCCGATCGCTGAAGCCATGCTGCAGGAAAGGGGAAAACGCATCGAGTGTGATGTTGGCGCCGTTTGAGCGCGTGTTCCGCACGCCCTCCGCTCAATTCGTGCATTTCATCACAGATGAAACCAGCATCACGATCGGTGCCCCCTCGTACGAACACGCAATGTCTTGTCCATTCTCAGGGGGTTCAACATGACGTCGTTCTTGCAACGCTACAACGTCGGCCGCCGACTCGGCGGCGCGTTTGGTCTGCTAATTGTGCTGTCCTGTCTGCTGGTTGCCGCTGGCCTGATCTCCATCGCGCAAGCACGCAGCGAACTGCACCACATCGTCAAAGTCAACGTTGAGAAGATCCGGATCAGCAACGGCATGCTCGATGCCAACACCCGCATCCTGCTCGCGGTGAGTGCGTTGAGCATGGTGTCCGACGAGGCACTCAACCGGAAGGAGACGGCCGAAATCCAGCGCTCACGGCAGCAGTACACCGACTTGCGCAAGCAACTCGATGCATTCCCTCCATCCAGCGAAGACGTCAGGAAGTTACGTGCCGACATCGATGCGCAACGCGCCACTGCAGGCAAGCTCAACGACCAGGTGATCGCACTCGGCAACGCCAACCGTAATAGTGAGGCGCAAACGCTACTGAACGAGCAGGCCAGGCCGGTAACGGCCGCGCTGCAGGCCAAGATCCGGGAAAATGTGGCCTTGCAGGAACAGGAGACGGCGGCCGCATACGCCAACGCCAACCAGGCCATGACACGTGGCCGTAACATGCTGATCGCCGGGGGCGTAGCCGTCCTGCTGGTCAGCGGCCTGCTGGGCTGGACGATCACCCGTAGCCTGACCGGGCCGTTGGGCCGCGCCACCCGTGCCGCCGAGGCCATCGCGGCCGGCCGCCTGGACAACGACGTGGCCACCGACGCGCGCGACGAACCTGGCCGCCTGCTGCTGGCGATGAACGGGATGCAGACCCAGTTGCAGCGCTTCTCCCGCGAAACCGCGTTGATGATCGAACTGCATGCCGACAAGGACATCAGCCACCGCATGCCGCAGGATTTCCCGGGCGTGTACGGCGAGTTGAGCAAGGGCATCAACACCATGATGTTCGAACACCTGGACGCCATCGTCGACGCCATCGGCGTACTCAACGAATACGCCAATGGCGACCTGCGCCGTGATGCACGCCGCCTGCCCGGCAGCCGCGCGGTGCTGCACGAATCGATGGATGCGGCCAAGGCCAGCTTGCTGGCGATCAATACCGAGATCAAGCGCCTGGCGGCGGCCGCCGCGGCCGGCGACTTCAGTGTGCGCGGCGATGCCGCGCATTTCCAGCACGACTTCCGGCTGATGGTGCAGGACCTCAACGCGATGATGGAGGTGAGCGACCGCAACCTGGGCAAGCTGTCGTCCCTGCTGCAGGCCATCGCTACCGGCGACCTGACCGCCCGCATGGAAGGCGAGTTCCAAGGGGTGTTCGCGCGGATGCGCGACGATGCCAACGCCACCGCCGACCAGTTGACCGGTATCGTCGGTCGCATCCAGACCGCCGCGGCCAGCATCAACGCTGCCGCCAGCGAGATCGCCACCGGCAACGACGACCTGTCGCGCCGCACCGAGCAACAGGCCGCCAGCCTGGAAGAAACGGCTGCCTCGATGGAGGAACTGACCTCCACCGTGAAGCAGAATGCCGAACACGCCCGCCAGGCCAACCAGTTGGCGGTCGGTGCCGCCTCGGTGGCCTCGCAGGGCGGCGACGTGGTCGGCCAGGTCGTGCAGACCATGAGCGGCATCGAGGCGTCCTCCAAGAAGATTGCCGACATCATCTCGGTCATCGACGGCATCGCCTTCCAGACCAACATCCTGGCGCTCAACGCCGCGGTGGAAGCGGCGCGTGCCGGAGAGCAGGGTCGTGGTTTTGCTGTGGTCGCCAGCGAAGTGCGCACCCTGGCGCAGCGTTCGGCCAATGCGGCCAAGGAGATCAAGACCTTGATCGACGACTCCGTCGACCGCGTCGCCACCGGTTCGGCTCTGGTCGACCAGGCCGGCAAAACCATGCAGGAGATCGTGAGCTCGGTGCAGCGCGTCACCGACATCATGGGTGAGATCTCCGCCGCCTCGCAGGAACAGTCGGCCGGCATCGAGCAGGTCAACCAGACCGTCACCCAGATGGACGAGGCCACTCAGCAGAACGCCGCCCTGGTGGAGGAAGCCACTGCCGCCGCGCGATCGATGGAGGAACAGGCCACGCAGTTGCAGGACGCGGTGGCGGTGTTCAAGTTGGACGCACTGCCCGCGATCGCGTCGATCGCCATCGCCCCGGCAATGCGCCCTGCCCCACGCAACGTGCGCTCCGGGTAGTAGCGCAGCTCAGAACCGGCGCCGGCACGGCCCGTCGCGCTTGTCCAGGCCGGCAGCGCACTTGGCAGGCGATTTGCGCGCTTATGCCAGCCTCGCCACCGAGCGGCCGTGCATCATCGCGCGGCCGCTCCCGGTGCGCGCCGCCGCAGCGGCGACGCACCTGCGTCATCGTTCCCGGAGACGGCAAGCGGCGCCGAATGCTTCAAACGTACCGCGTCGGCGTCATGCCACTGCCGTAGCAGGACCAACATGCGGTCGTGCACCGCCTCGAACCCCGCCCTCCCTGCCACGCTGCAACCGGTGTGCGCCACACGCCGCGCTAAAGAATCCTGTGCTTCCGTCGATACAAGGTTGAGCGCACGCTTTTTGTCTACATCGGTGCGTGCCGGTACGGCCTGGGGAGGCCGCCGGCGCTTCAGGGGGATCGATCGGTGCACATGGCCGGTCGCTGAAGTCGAACCAACGGGGAAAGGACACAATCCTGACAGCTGATCTTTTCGCGCCTGCACCCGGCACGCGCGCGGGTCGGACTTGCATTTTTTCCACACGTTTCGTCAGGTCGCGTCACACCCCGCATTCCCGGCGCATCGCAACGCGCGTCGTTCCTTCCTACGTACACGGGGCCACCCATGCGTGCGATCTTGCGACACCGAGACGCATCCACCGAGACGACCCGCGGACGCCGTCGGCGATTCCGGGTGCAGATCGGGCATGCCAACGCCATGGCCACCGTTGCGATCGCGGCGCTTTCGCCCGGCCTGCCTGCTGCGTCGCCAGTCATCACGCCATGTGACTGACGCCGTCGCCTGCGCAGGCCATCCGCGTCTGCCCGCGTCACCTGCCGACGCCGCGTCCCTGCGCGCCGGCCTGCCTTTTCGCACCTTGGAGATTGAAATGACCCGCTTTTTGCAACGCTACAACGTCGGTGTCCGTCTGTCCGCGGCCTTCGGCGTGCTGATTCTTCTTTCGGTGGTCCTGGTGATCATCGGGCTGTCCGGCATGGCCGAGGCGCGCAAGCACCTGGACACGATCGTGCTGGACCGCATGGCGAAGATCGAATTCAGCAACCAGATGCTCGACGCCAATGCTTCCGTGCTGGTTGCGCTGAGCACCTATACCACCTCCACCAACGCGACGATGCGGCAAGCGGCGCTGGACACGTTCAACCGCCAACGCGAGCGCTACGCCGAGGCCCGCACCAAGATGGACAAGCTGTCCAGCACGCCGGCCGGCCGTGCCATCCGTGCCGACATGGACGCCAAGCGCGCCGCCGCCAAGAAGATCAACGACGCCATCGTCGTGCTGGGCCAGAAGGGCGAGAACGCCCAGGCCTTGGAGATGCTGAATCGCGAGGCGCTGCCGGCGACCCTGGCGTGGCAGGGCAAGATCCGCGAGTTCGCCGAACGGCAGAAGTCGCAGGCCGCCAGCGGCTACCAGGCAGCGCTGGAGGCGATGCACCGTGGCCGCATGCTGCTGATCGGTGGCACCGTCCTGGCCCTGGTGCTCAGTGCATTGCTGGCGCTGACCATCACCCGCAGCCTGACCGCACCACTGGGCCTGGCCACCCGCACCGCCGAGGCCATCGCCAACGGCCACATGGACAATGCCGTGCGCACCGAAGCCCGCGACGAAACCGGCCGCCTGTTGAACGCCATGGGACGCATGCAGCAGCAGTTGCAGGCCGTGCTCGCCGCGCAGGCCGAGATGGCGCAACGCCACGACGCCGGCCAGATCAGCTACCGCATGGACGAAAGCAGCTTCCCCGGCGACTACGGGCGCATGGTCCGCGACAGCAACGCGCTGGCCGCCGCGCACATCGCGGTGACCGAGCGCCTGGCGCAGATCATGGGCCGCTACGCCATCGGCGACCTGTCCGAGGACATGGACCGCCTGCCCGGCGAAAAGGCCCGACTCACCGAGACGATGGACACGGTCAAGCACAACCTGACCGCGATGAATACCGAGATCAAGCACCTGGCCGGCGCCGCGGCGGCCGGCGATTTCAGCGTGCGCGGCGACGCCGAGCGCTTCCAGTACGACTTCCGCCTGATGGTCGACAGCCTCAACCAGTTGATGGCCACCGCCGACGGCAACCTGCAGGCGCTGTCTTCGCTGCTGCAGTCGATTGCCGCCGGCGACCTGACCGCGCGCATGCACGGCCAGTTCCAGGGCGTGTTCGCCACCATGCGCGACGATGCCAACGCCACCGCCGAACAACTCGCGGCGATCGTCGCGCGGATCCAGACCGCCGCGGTCAGCATCAACGGCGCCGCCAGCGAGATCGCCGCCGGTAACGACGACCTGTCGCGCCGCACCGAGCAGCAGGCCGCCAGCCTGGAAGAAACAGCCGCCTCGATGGAAGAGTTGACCTCCACGGTCAAGCAGAACGCCGAGCACGCGCGCCAGGCCAACCAGCTCGCGACCGGCGCCGCATCGGTCGCCTCGCAAGGCGGCGACGTGGTCGGCCAGGTGGTGCAGACCATGAGCGGCATCGAAGCCTCCTCGCGCAAGATCGCCGACATCATCTCGGTCATCGACGGCATTGCGTTCCAGACCAACATCCTGGCGCTCAACGCTGCAGTGGAAGCCGCGCGTGCCGGCGAACAGGGCCGTGGTTTCGCGGTGGTCGCCAGCGAAGTGCGCACCCTCGCCCAGCGCTCGTCGAACGCGGCCAAGGAGATCAAGGACCTGATCGACGACTCGGTCGGCCGCGTCGCCCAGGGCTCGGCCCTGGTCGACCAGGCCGGCAGGACCATGCACGAGATCGTCGCCTCGGTGCAGCGCGTGACCGACATCATGGGCGAGATCTCCGCGGCCTCGCAGGAACAGTCGGCCGGCATCGAACAGGTCAACCAGACCGTGATGCAGATGGACGAAGCCACCCAGCAGAACGCCGCCCTGGTCGAAGAGGCCACCGCGGCCGCACGCTCGATGGAGGATCAGGCCGGCCAGCTGAGCCAGGCGGTGGCCCTGTTCAAGATCGACCAGCAGGCGCCGGCAGCGCCCTACCGCGCACCGGCACCGGCGCCGGCGCCGGCGCCGGCACGCGCCAGCGTCGGCGCACCCCGGCCGATCCGCAAGCCTGCACCACCGGCGACCACGCACCGCGCTGCCGCTGTCGTCCCGGCTGCGGTCGCGGGCGGGGACTGGCAGGAGTTCTGACGCCCTTTACCCACGGCATCCAGAACACCTGAACAAGCCCGGGAGCGCGCGCTCCCGGGCTTTTTTTGCGCGTCCCACGCTGCCGAAAGGTCACGCGCGGACATGCGGCGCCTTGCAGAGCGTGAGCCGTATCCACGTTCCCGTGAATACAAAGTGAAAACAGGCTAAATGCCAGCCACTGCCTCCTAAAGAAGCCCGAGGAAACGCCGATACGAGACTTGCGTACACAAATTGTCTACAAATTTGAACAATATTGACTGAGAGCGGGCTAAAGCAAGACAAGCACAACTGAAAAATCCGTTTCGATCTTCAAAATCTATTAATTCTACGAAAACTATCGATTGAATGTTTTTGATTCACAGACGAAATAGATAAGGCAGCGCCCGACGCCTCCGCGGACATCGACTCAGGCAAGGGGTACGCCATCCCAACGCTTCACCCATTAGGACTCCAACGATGACGCTCAAGAATCTCAGTCTCTCCGCCAGGCTCGCGCTCAGCTTTGCCGTCATCGTGCTGATCACGGTGATCATCGGCTCGATCAGCCTGAGCAGCCTGTCCTCGCTCAACACGGCTGCCGACATGAACGACCACACCTACAAGGTGATGGCCACCGGCGACATGATGGAAATCGATGCCCTCAACGTCGAGACCGGTGCGCGTGGCTATCTGCTGTCGGGTAACCAGGACCACCTGCAGCCGTTCACCAACGGCCTGGCCGCGTTCGACAAGAACTACGCCGAAGCCAAGCGCCTGACGGCGGACAATCCGCGCCAGCAGGCGCGGCTGGAAAAGCTGCATGCCGCGTTCGACAGCCTCGCCGGCGTGGAGAAGCAGATCACCGCATTGCGCGCGCAATCCAACGATCCCGCGCAGATCGCCGACGAGTTCCGCCAGGCGCGCGATCGCAAGGCGATGCAGGAGATTCGCGGCCTGCTCAGCGACTTCATCGGCGAGGAGCGCGGCCTGCTGGCCAAGCGCACCGACACCCTGACCACCGTGCGCGCACAGAACAAGTGGGCGGTGCTGCTGGGCAACCTGCTGGTGATCGTAGCCGCGATCGGCATGGCGATCCTGATCCGCCGCCAGTTGCTCAAGCGCCTCGGCACCGCGATCGGCGTGGCCGACGCCATCGCCCGCGGCAAGCTCGACAATACGATCGACCTGCGCAGCAAGGACGAGGCCGGGGTGCTGCTGCTGAGCATGGACAAGATGCAGAGCCAGTTGCAGTCGGTGCTCGCCGCGCAGGCCGAGATGGCCCAGCGCCACGATGCGGGCCAGATCAGCTTCCGCATGGACGAAACCGTGTTCCCCGGCGACTACGGCCGCATGGTCCGCGACAGCAACGCCCTGGCGGCATCGCACATCGCGGTGAAGCTGCGCCTGGCGCAGATCATGGGCCGCTACGCCATCGGCGACCTGTCCGACGACATGGACCGGCTGCCCGGCGAAAAGGCCGTGCTCACCGAGACCATGGACAAGGTGAAGCAGAACCTCACCGCGATGAACCACGAGATCAAGCACCTGGCCGGCGCGGCGGCGGCCGGCGACTTCAGCGTGCGCGGCGATGCCGAGCGCTTCCAGTACGACTTCCGGCTGATGGTCGACAGCCTCAACCAGCTGATGGCCACCGCCGACGGCAATCTGCAGGCGCTGTCGTCGCTGTTGCAGTCGATCGCCGCCGGCGACCTGACTGCGCGCATGCACGGCCAGTTCCAGGGCGTGTTCGCCACCATGCGCGACGACGCCAACGCCACCGCCGAACAACTCGCGGCGATCGTCGCGCGGATCCAGACCGCCGCGGTCAGCATCAACGGCGCCGCCAGCGAGATCGCCGCCGGCAACGACGATCTGTCGCGTCGCACCGAACAGCAGGCCGCCAGCCTGGAAGAAACCGCTGCGTCGATGGAGGAACTGACCTCCACCGTCAAGCAGAACGCCGAACACGCCCGCCAGGCCAACCAGCTCGCCACCGGTGCGGCCACGGTCGCCTCGCAGGGCGGCGCCGTGGTCGGCCAGGTCGTGGAGACCATGAGCGGGATCGAGGCCTCGTCGAAGAAGATCGCCGACATCATCAGCGTCATCGACGGCATCGCGTTCCAGACCAACATTCTGGCGCTCAACGCGGCAGTCGAAGCCGCACGTGCCGGCGAACAGGGCCGCGGCTTCGCGGTGGTCGCCAGCGAGGTGCGTACCCTCGCCCAGCGCTCGGCCAACGCCGCCAAGGAGATCAAGGGTCTGATCGACGACTCCGTCGGCCGTGTCGCCCAGGGCTCGGCGCTGGTCGACCAGGCGGGCAAGACCATGCAGGAGATCGTGACCTCGGTGCAGCGTGTCACCGACATCATGGGCGAGATCGCCGCCGCCTCGCAGGAGCAGTCCGCCGGCATCGAGCAGGTCAACCAGACCGTCACCCAGATGGACGAGACCACCCAGCAGAACGCCGCCTTGGTCGAAGAAGCCACCGCCGCCGCCCGTTCGATGGAAGAACAGGCCGGCCAGCTGAGCCAGGCCGTGGCCGTGTTCAAGATCGAGGCGAGCAGCAGCCACGCCACCCCGCCAGCGGTCGCCAGCGCACCGAGCGCACCGGTCCGCGCGATCGCCCGCCCGGCGGCCAAGCCGCCGACCAAGCCCGCGCCGCGCCCGACCCGGCCATCGGCCCGTCCGGTCGCCGTCGCCGGCGGCGACGACACCTGGCAGGAGTTCTGAGCCCGCGCAGCGGCCGTCCATCCAGCGTCAAACAGCCCCGGGAGCACGCGCTCCCGGGGCTTTTTTTTGGGTCTTCAGGCGATGGCAGTCACGGGCAGGAAGAACCCGGCGTCATTGCGGTCGCAGGGGCGATGCGTCGATGCCCTCGACCAACCTGGTGCTCGAGCGGTCGCTTGGTGCGGCGCGGCGCCCGTGCGGATCAGTGTTTCAACACCACCTTGCCAGGTGCGCCGGCTGCCACGGCGGCGTGCGCGGCACCGAGTTTTTCCAGCGGAACGATCTGCGCAATCGGGATGACCAGGTCGCCGCGTACAGCCGCGTCGAGGACCGCATCCAAGGTGGCCGCATCGGTCTGGTGAAAGAGTTCCCGAATCGTCACCCGGCCCGTCGCATTGGCGCCTTCGGGCACCGGCACGATGCTGGCGATGGTGCCGCCATCGCGCACATGACCGATCAGGTTGCCCGCCACCGGGGCCGCCGTACTGATCGCGAAGTCGACGTCGGGTGCGGCGGCGGCGATGGTGATGTCGATGGCGTCGCCGGCCAAGGCACGCGCCTCCGCGAGGCGCTCAGGGCGAACCCCGGCCACGGGCTGCGCGCCCAGTTCCTGGAGGTATTGCACCGCGGCGCGGCCTGCCGCTCCCAAGGCACCGGACACCAGCACGCGGTCGCCGGCCTTGATGCCCAGCGCCGCGACCGTCTGCCTGCCGATCAGGCCGGCCTTCACCAAGGCGGCACCCTGTTCGAAGCTCAACGCCTCCGGCAGCCGTGCCATCGAGGTGGCAGGCACGACGCCCTGCTCGGCATGGGCGCCGCGCCCGTTGTGCCGGAAGTCGGCGACGACGCGCTCGCCCACCGACCAGCCGCTCACGCCCTCGCCGAGCTTGGCGATCACGCCGGCCGCATCGCTGCCCAGGATCGCCGGCAGCGGCAAGGGAACCATCTCGGCAAAGTAGCCCTGGCGCAGATAGAGGTCGAACGGGTTGACGGCGGAGGCATGCAGGCGCAGCAGCACCTCGCCCGGACCGGGTTCCGGCGTGGCCGTGTCGCCGAACAGCAACCGGTCGGTATCGCCATAGGATGTGAGAAGAACCGCTTTCATGGGATGCATTCCTGTGAAGTAGGGGCTGCGTGAGCGCCGGGTCGGTGGGTGCAGGAGGTGGAATCAGGCGAGCGCAACGCGCCGCGATGCGGGGCGCAAGACGTTGTCGAGTGCCCAGGCCCCCGCGCCTGCAAAGGCGAGGTAGAGGAAGATGAAGCAGAACAGCACGGCCGGTTCGCCCATGTTGAGCGCAGGCCAGAACCCCATCGACAGATGCACCATGAAATACGCGGCGGCCATTTCCCCCGAGGCGATGAACGCGGCGATCCGGGTGTAGTAGCCGCTCGCGATCAGGCACGAGGTGACGGCTTCGATGACGCCGGCGACCAGCATGATGGTCGGCAGCGGATAGGCGACACCCGGAACCGGGGCAGGAAACTGGAAGAACTTCATCGTCGCGTGTTCGAGGAACAGCAGTGCGGCGACGATGCGCAGAACGGCGAGGACGCGGGGCGTCCAGACGGTGGTGTCGATCATGATCGTTTCTCTCTATCCAGGGGGGGCGTCAGGCTGTGGCGGCGGCGGTCTTGAGGTCCATGTTTTCCTTCCAGAGCCGCGTCAATGCGGCCAGGGCGCCATCGACATAGTTCCGGTAGACCGGCATCGCCGCTGGATCGCGGCCGAACCGCTGGGCGAGCGACGCGACGATGTCGTCCGACTCGGCGATGTACTGGCCGGGCTGCAGTTGCGCCGCCGGGAAGCTGACCCTGCTCAACTGCGGCGCGAGCTCGGCGCAGATTGCGTCTTCCTGCGGGGTGCCGCTGGCGAAGTCGCGCGTCTCGACCGCGGCCCCGAGATTCGCTTCCAGGATGAACACGCGGATCTTCATGCAGAAGGGGCAGTGCTTCTTCAGGTAGACGATCGGCTTGAAGGTCTCGGTCATGGTCACTGGCTCCGGGAAAAAACCGCAGGAAGCGCGCCGAAGCGGAAACTCGACGCGGTGATCCCATCGATGAAATCGCGTTGGTGGTAACTGAGCGCCGCGGCATCGTCCTCTGCGGCGCCGACGGCCACCATCAACGGCAGCAGGTGGTCTTCGCGTGGGTGCGCTCTCCGCGCCGCCGGTGCCTGTTCCCAGTGCAGCAATCGCGCGACACGGGCATCGGGCGCAGCGTGGACCACCGTCTGCTGCAGCCAGTCGTCGAACTGGCGCGAGGCTTCGCGGCTCTCGGCCGCGTCGATGTTCGAAAGATTGTGGTAGCTCTGGCCGCTGCCGACGATCAGCACGCCTTCGTCGCGCAGCGGCGCCAGCGCCCGGCCAGCGGCGATATGCAGCGCGGGATCGAACCTGCTGTCGAGCGAGAGCTGGACGACCGGGATGTCCTCATCGGGATAGAGCGGCTTCATCAGGCTGAAAGTGCCGTGGTCGAAGCCACGCGCCGGATCGAGCCTGACCTCCACGCCGGCGGTGCCCAGCAGCGTCTTGACCCGCTGCGCCAGCACTGGCGACCCAGGCGCGGCATAGCGGATACGGTAGAGATGCTCCGGAAAGCCGCCGAAGTCGTAGACCATGCCGGGCCGTGCGCCGGACGAGACGGAAAAGCCGTCCGTGTCCCAATGCCCGGAGATGACGAGCACCGCCTGCGGCACGCCGTGCAAGTCCGCGCGCATCTCGACCAGCGATTGCTCCAGCCTGTCGAAATGGCGACGGAACGCGCCGGTCATGTAGGGCCAGGGTCCGCCGCCATGGCAGACGAAATAGGTGGGAAGACGACCTGCACGCACGATGGAGATCCTCACTATGGTACGAACCAGGCTGTCCCAGCCTGGGGAGTCACGGGGCGTCGCCACCGCGTTCGCATAACGTCATCTTTTCCTTCCAGAGGAACAACGGCACTTCCGTAGAAGAATCATTTCCTCTAGATTGACGATCCATGGATACGCTGACGAGCTTGCGGGTCTTCTGCGCGGTGGCCGAGCTGGCAAGTTTCACCGCCGCTGCGAACCGTCTTGGCCTGTCGACCCCCATGGCCAGCAAGCATGTGCAGCATCTGGAGGATCGACTGGGCATCCGCTTGCTCAACCGCACCAGCCGGCGTGTCAGCCTGACCGAGGCCGGCGCGCTCTATCTGGTCCAGGCGCGGCAGACCCTCGACGGCCTGGACGAGGTCGAGGCGGCGCTCAGCGATGTCGCGGTGTCGCCCCGCGGAACCCTCAAGGTGAGCGCGCCGGTCTGGCTCGCGACCCCGCGGATCGTCGCGATGCTGGCCGATTACCAGCGGCGTTATCCGGAGGTGCGCCTCGATCTGGATTTGAGCGGTCGGCTGGTCAATCTGGTCGACGAGGGCTTCGATCTTGCGCTACGCGCCACTACGCCGGAACGGCTCGATCCTGGTCTGGTCGCGCGCGCACTCGGGCGCATCGACTTCTGCCTGGTCGCCGCGCCGTCCTATCTCCAAGGCGCCGACGAGATTGCCCGGATCGCGGACCTCAACGGCCACAATCTGTTGCTCTACAGCGGCGTCAACATCGGACCCGATATCTCGTTCCATGGCGCGGACGGACCTGAGACGGTGCGCTTTCGCGCCGTGATGCGCAGCGGTAACGAGACCCTCCTGCATCTGGCGGCCCTGGAGGGGATGGGGTTTGCCATGCTGCCGGTGTGGATGGTGCTGGCCGACGTCATGCAAGGGCGACTGCGCGCCGTGCTCCCCGAGGTGGCAACGTTCAGCGCCACCCTGCACGCGGTCTACCCAAGCCGGAAATACCTGTCGGCCAAGGTGCGGACCTTCATCGATCATCTCGCCTCGCAGGACAGTCCCTGCACCTGGTACCGCATCCCCGAGATGCCGATGCAACCCTAGCGGTTCGGCACCTGCCTGCCAGCCGTGGCGGCGGACACACCACCACGCCCACTACATTTCTGGGACGCGGTGCCGATAACGAGGACGTCGCACACGTCCCTGCCCCGTCTGCCTCGCGCCAGGAAGCAGTCGGAGTCCCCGACGGCGCGCGCTCCATTCTTCCCATCGAGACGACCGCGATGCCCACGACGTCCTCCACACGCCCGAGCAGTGTCGCCACCCGCCTGATGTTGGGCGTGGCCGCGATCGCCCTGCTGTGCTTCGGCATTACCGCCGCCATCATCTACGCCCGCAGCAGTTCCGCCCTGCTCGCCTCGGCCAAGGTTGGCATGACCGACACCGCACGCCTGGAATCGGAGCGCATCGGCAACACCATCGGCGCCTCCGCCGTCTCCAACCAGGCGCTGGCCAATGCGCTGCTCGCCCAGCGCGGCCAGGACAAGGCGCGCGAGCTGTTCAGCGACAGCCTGCGCCGCGAACTGCAGCAGCATCCGGACTGGACCGGCATCGGCACGCTGTGGGAACCGCAGGCGCTGGACGGCAAGGACGCGGACTACGCCAACAGCGCGGGCCACGACGCCAGCGGCCGCTACATGGTGTACTGGTCCTGGCAGAACGGAAAACTCGTGCGCGATCCGCTGCGCGACTACGACGTGGCCGGCGCCGGCGACTGGTATCTGAATCCGCGCAAGCTGCTGCGCCCGACCGTCGCCGAACCCTACGATTACGAGATCGCCGGACAGAAGGTGCTGATGACCACGGTCAGCACGCCGATCCTGGAAGACGGCACGTTCCTGGGCGTGGTCACCACCGATTTCGGCCTGGCCGCGCTGCAGCAGCGCGTGGCCAAGCTGCGCCCGCTCGGCGCCGGCCACGTGCGCCTGCTCTCGCCCGGCGGCGCCATCATCGCCGACCGCGATCCTGCGCTGGTCGGCAAGACCCTGCGCGATCCGGCGACACGCGCCCTGCTGGCCGACATCGCCCAGGGCAGGACCGTCAGCCGCGACAGCGTGGATCCACAGACCGGCGCCACCGACGTGGAAGTGTACGTGCCGCTGCAGATCGGCCAGGCCCAGGAGCGCTTTGCGCTGGGCGTGGCGGTGCCGAAGGCGGTGCTGATGGCGCCCGCACACAACCTGCTGTGGACCATCGCCGCCGTCGGCCTGTGCGCGGCACTGCTGCTCAGCGGCGGTCTGTACCTGCTGCTGCGGCGGCTGGTGGTCAAGCCGTTGGCCAGTGCGGTGGAAGTGTCCAGTGCGGTCGCCGCCGGCCGCCTGGACAGCCGCATCCAGTACCCGCGCAACGATGAGCTGGGACAGTTGCTGGGGTCGTTGCAGCGCATGCAGCAGCAGCTGCGCGCGGTGCTCGACGCGCAGAAGGAAATGGCCCAGCGCCACGATGCCGGCGAGATCAGCTACCGCATGGATGAACGCGCCTTCCCGGGCGACTACGGGCGCATGGTCCACGACAGCAATGCCCTGGCCGCCTCGCACATCGCAGTCAAGATGCGCCTGGCGCAGATCATGGGCCGCTATGCCATCGGCGACCTGTCCGAGGACATGGATCGGCTGCCCGGCGAAAAAGCGGTGCTGACCGACACGATGGACACGGTCAAGCGCAACCTGACCGCCATGAACACCGAGATCAAGCACCTGGCCGGCGCCGCCGCGGCGGGCGATTTCAGCGTGCGTGGCGATGCCGAGCGCTTCCAGTACGACTTCCGCCTCATGGTCGAGAGTCTCAATCAGTTGATGGCCACCGCCGATGGCAACCTGCACGCGCTGTCCACGCTGTTGCAGGCGATCGCCGCCGGCGACCTGACCGCGCGCATGCACGGCGACTTCCAGGGCGTGTTCGCCACCATGCGCGACGACGCCAATGCCACCGCCGAGCAGTTGGCGGCGATCGTCACGCGGATCCAGACCGCGGCGATGAGCATCAACGGGGCCGCGGCCGAGATCGCCGCCGGCAACGACGACCTGGCGCGCCGCACCGAGCAGCAGGCCGCCAGCCTGGAAGAGACCGCCGCATCGATGGAGGAACTGACCTCCACGGTCAAGCAGAACGCCGAGCACGCGCGCCAGGCCAACCAGTTGGCCGCCGGCGCCGCCACGGTCGCCTCGCAGGGCGGCGCACTGGCCAGCCAGGTCTCGGACAAGATGAACGGCATCGAGGCATCGTCCAGGAAGATCGCCGACATCATCGGCGTCATCGACGGCATCGCCTTCCAGACCAACATCCTGGCGCTCAACGCCGCGGTGGAAGCCGCCCGTGCGGGCGAACAGGGCCGCGGCTTCGCCGTGGTCGCCAGCGAAGTGCGCACTCTCGCCCAGCGTTCGTCGAATGCGGCCAGGGAGATCAAGACCTTGATCGACGATTCGGTCGAACGTGTCGCCGAGGGTTCGGCGCTCGTCGAACAGGCCGGCACCACCATGCAGGACATCGTCGCCTCGGTGCAGCGCGTCACCGACATCATGGGCGAGATCGCCGCCGCCTCGCAGGAGCAATCCGCTGGCATCGAGCAGGTCAACCAGACCATCACCCAGATGGACGAGGCCACCCAGCAGAACGCCGCGCTGGTCGAGGAAGCCACCGCGGCCGCCCGCTCGATGGAAGACCAGGCCGGCCACCTCACCCAGGCCGTGGCGCTGTTTAAGCTGGAGACCGACGCCACGGCTGGGACCGTTGCATCGGCGTCCGCACGCCGTCCTGCCGCGGCCGCCCCGGCGGCCGCCGCGGCGACGCCACGACGGCCGGCTGCGGCCCCGTTGCGCGCGGTCCCACGCGCGACCGCGCCGCCGGACGACGCGCAGTGGCAGGAATTCTGAGCCGCCCGTCGTCCCTGATCCGCGCGAGGCGCCCGAGCGCCTTGCGCCCCTCCCCAGCCCTCTGGCGCCTCGGCCACCGCAGAGCGCTTAGCACGTCACGTTCGTAAAGAAACGGTCTTCAGGGTCGATATAGAAAGCGGAACTGCCACGCCATGGGCACCGCACGCGCCTCGGCGCCGGACGCACTGCGCCCGGATCCCCGCGGTTCCGACCGAACCGCCACGGGAGGCCCCATGAAGCCAGTCGTTCTTGCCAGTTGTCTGACCCTGTTCGGCCTTGCGGGAGGGGCGCACGCCGAAGCCGAGCCGATCGCCACCGATCGCCCCGACTTCGTGGAATCCAGCCTCACCGTCGGCGACCGGCGCCTGCAGGTGGAAACCAGCGTGGCCTGGGAACGCGACGGCGACGTCGATGGCTACGCCACGCCCACCCTGTTCCGCTACGGCATCGGCCCGAGCTGGGAACTGCGCCTGGAGACCGACGGCTGGCAGACCATCGACGTCCCCGTCGGCGACGACGTCTCCGGCTTCTCCGACATTTCGCTCGGCCTCAAGCATCACCTGGCCAGCGAGATCGGCGGTGCCTCGCTGGCCTGGCTGCTGCATGTGGACCTGCCCAGCGGCGCGCGCGACGTGCGCGGCAGCGGCGCGCGCCCCTCGTTCCGCCTGGTGGCCGAATGGGAACTCAGCGACAGCGTCTCGCTGGGCATGATGCCGGGCGTGATCCGCGACGAAGGCGACGGCGGGCATCGCTACACCGCCGGCATCTTCGGCGTGGTGCTGGGCAAGGCCTGGAACGACCGCACCCGCTCGTTCGTGGAACTGGCCCTGCCGCAGATCGCGCATGCCGACGACGGCGGCACCGTCGCCCTGCTCGACGTGGGCTCGGCCTGGCTGCTCAGCCAGGACGTGCAACTGGACGTGGTGTACAGCCGCGGCCTCAACGACCGTTCGCCGGACCACGCGCTGGGCGCGGGCCTGTCCTTCCGTTTCTGATCGGGCCACACCGATGAAAATCATGCATATGCTCGGGATCCTGGTGCTGGTGGCGGTGCTCGCCCTGCTCGCGCTGGGCGGCGTCGGCTACAGCGCCCAGCAAGGCCTGTTGCGCTCGGTCGCCGCGCAGGTCGTGTCTTCGGACGCGCTGCGCAACCACATGCAGGCCGACATGATGCACGACGCCCTGCGCGGCGACGTCACCGCTGCGCTCCTGGCGGCGGCGGGGCAGGATGCGGACGGGGTCAAGGCGGCGCGCGCCTCCCTGGGCGAACACGCCGGCGAGTTCCGCAAGGCGCTGGACGACAACCAGAAGCTGCCGCTGGACGGCACCCTGCGCGCGCAGCTGGATGCGGCCGGACCGGCGCTGCAGCGCTACATCGCCGCCGCCGACAAAGTGGTGACGCTGGCCGAGACCCACGGCGACAGCAGCGCCGCCTATGCCGACTTCACCGCGCAGTTCGCTCGGCTGGAAACCGAGATGGACACGATCAGCGACAGCATCCTGGCGTTGAACGAACAGAGCCGCAAGGCCGCCGAACAGCAGAGCCAGCGCGCCACCTGGCAGCAGGCCGGCGCGGTGCTGGTGGCCGTGCTTTGCCTGGCCGCGGCCGCGGCCTGGATCCTGCGCTCGGTCGCGCAGTTGCTCGGCGGCGAGCCGCGGGTGGCGATGGACGCCGCCCAGCACATCGCCGAAGGCCGCCTGGATCAGCCGATTCCGGTCGCCGCCAGGCACGGGCGCAGCCTGATGGCGGCGCTGGCGCGGATGCAGCGCGAACTGCGCGAGCGCATCGAACGCGAACGCAGCGTCGCCGCGGAGAACCTGCGCATCCGCACCGCCTTGGACAATGCCTCCACCGGCATGTACATCGCCGATCCCGACCTGACCATCATCTACGCCAACACCGCGCTGCAGACCCTGCTGCAGACCCACGCCGAGGACATCCGCGCCTGCGCGCCGGCATTCGACCGCACCGCACCGCTGCTGGGCCAGTCGGTGGCGCTGCTGGAAGTGGGCAACTCGCAGGACGCGGAAATCTACCAGCGGCTGGACCGGCAAGGCGCGGCGCAGCGCGAGGTGCGCTATCGCGAGGTCTGCATCGCCCAGGAGATCTCTGCCATTCGCAATGCCGAAGGCGCGCACCTGGGCTTCGTCTGCGAATGGCGCGACCGCACCGCCGAGACCCGGGTGGAAGCGGAAGTGGCCGCGGTGGTTCGCAGCGCCGCCGCCGGCGACCTGTCGCAGCGCATCGACCGCACCGGCAAGCAAGGCTTCTTCCTGATGCTGGCGCAGCAACTCAACGGCCTGCTCGACGCCAACGCGATCAGCATCGCCGAGGTCTCGCGGCTGCTCAGCGCGCTGGCCGACGGCGACCTCGGCGCGCGCATGCACGGAGACTTCCACGGCATCTTCGCCACCATGCGCGACGACGCCAACGGCACCGCCGAGCGACTGGCCGACATCGTCGGCCGTATCCAGCGTGCCGCCGGCGACATCCACAGCGCCGCCACCGAAATCGCCCAGGGCAACAGCGACCTGTCGCAGCGTACCGAGCAGCAGGCGGCCAGCCTGGAAGAGACCGCCGCCTCGATGGAAGAGCTGACCGCCACGGTCAAGCAGAACGCCGAGCACGCTCGCCAGGCCAACCAACTCGCCGCCAGCGCCGCCGCGGTCGCCTCGCAAGGCGGCGCGGTGGTCGGCCAGGTGGTCGACACCATGAGCGGCATCGAGACCGCGTCGAAGAAGATCGCCGACATCATCTCAGTCATCGACGGCATCGCCTTCCAGACCAACATCCTGGCGCTCAATGCCGCGGTGGAGGCGGCGCGTGCCGGCGAACAGGGCCGTGGCTTCGCCGTGGTTGCCAGCGAGGTGCGCGTGCTGGCGCAACGCTCGGCCAATGCCGCCAAGGAGATCAAGGGCCTGATCGACGACTCGGTCGGCCGCATCGCCACCGGCGCCGAGCTGGTGCAGCGCGCCGGCCAGACCATGCAGGAGATCGTGGCCTCGGTGGGTCGCGTGACCGACATCATGGGCGAGATCTCCGCGGCCTCGCAGGAGCAGTCCGCCGGCATCGAGCAGGTCAACCGCACGGTGACGCAGATGGACGAGAGCACCCAGCAGAACGCTGCGCTGGTCGAGGAAGCCACCGCGGCGGCGCGGTCGATGGAGGACCAGGCAGCGCAGTTGAGCGACGCGGTAGCCGTGTTCCGGTTGGAACAGCACGCCACGCGTGCCACTGCTGCTCCAGCCTTCGTCGCCGCGGTGGTGGCCGGCCATTCGGCCACCTTTGCAACGTCGCATGCCACGCAGACGTCCCAGCCGAACGCGCAGGCCATCGCCGACGCGATCGGCACCGAATGGCAGCCGCTGACCGCGTGAGAAGAACTACGTAGGGAAATGAATCAGACAGCGTCGGGAATCGTCTTACGACTAACGGCGTATCGAGGAATGTGCCGTCACGCCGATATCACATTCGGGTGACGGCGAAACATGTTGTACAGCAACGCATTGGTTTTCCTTTCTTCACTTTTCTGACCGCCACGCCCGCCCCTCCGGCCGCGCACCTGCCGCCGGCGCCAACAGGGACAAGGACCTGGACGTCCCAGGGACACCGTCAACGAAGAGGTCGACATGAATGCCTTTCTGCAACGCTACAACGTCGGACGCCGCCTCGCTGGCGCCTTTGGCCTGCTGATCCTGCTGTCCTGTCTGCTGGTTGCGGCCGGCATGGTGACCATGTCGCATGCCCAGACCGAGCTGGATCAGATCGTCAAGAAGAACGTCGAAAAGACCCGCATCAGCAACGACATGCTCGACGCCAACAACAAGATCCTTGGCGCGCTGGGCACGCTGGCGATGGTGACCAGCGACGAACTCAACCAGCAGGCCGTGGTAGAGATCAAGAAGCAGCGTCAGCGCTACACCGAATTGCGTGCCGAGCTGGACAAGTTCCCGCCTTCCGCAAAAGGCAAGGTGGTGCGTGCCAAGATCGACGCGGCACGGGCGACCGCGCGCGCACTGAACGATCAGGTCATCGCGCTGTCCCTCGCCAATCGCAACGACGAAGCGCAGGCCCTGCTGATCAATCGCTCGCGGCCTGCGACCCTTGCCTGGAACGGCTACATCCGCGAGAACGTGGACCTGCAGAACGAGCAGTTGCAGACCGCCTACGCCAACGCGACGCAGGCCATCGCCAATGGCCGCAACCTGTTGCTCGCCGGCGGTGTCATGGTGCTGCTGGTCAGCGGTCTGCTGGGCTGGACCATCACCCGCAGCCTGACCCAGCCGCTGCACCGTGCCACGCGTGCCGCGGAAGCCATCGCGAGCGGGCGCCTGGACAACGACGTCGCCACCGACGCGCGCGACGAACCGGCGCGGCTGCTGAATGCGATGCACATCATGCAGACGCAATTGCGCAACCTGATGCGCGCGCAGGATGAAATGGCGCGCCGCCACGAACTCGGCGAGATCAGCTACCGCATGGACGAAAGCGCGTTCACGGGCGACTACGCGCGCATGGTCCACGACGCGAACAAGATGGTCGGCGATCACATCGCAGTGAAAATGCAGACCGTGCATCTCATCGAACGCTACGCGATCGGCGACCTTTCCCAGGACATGCCGCAGCTGCCCGGCGAGAAGGCCACGATCACCACGGCGATGGCTGCGGTGAAGGGCAATCTGATGCGCATGAGCGGCGAGATCAACCAGCTCGCCGCCGCCGCCCTGGCCGGCAATTTCGCCGCGCGTGGAGACGCCGTCTACTTCCAGTACGATTTCCGCGCCATTGTCGAGAGTCTCAACCAACTGATGGCCACCGCCGACGGCAACCTGCAGGCGCTGTCGCAGATGCTGCAGTCGATCGCCGCCGGCGACCTCACCGCGCGCATGCACGGCGACTTCAATGGCGTGTTCGCCAGGATGCGCGACGACGCCAACACCACCGCCGAGCAGTTGGCGGCGATCGTCGGCCGCATCCAGACCGCCGCTGTCAGCATCAACGCTGCAGCCACCGAGATCGCCGCCGGCAACGACGACCTGTCGCGCCGCACCGAGCAGCAGGCCGCCAGCCTGGAAGAAACGGCGGCCTCGATGGAGGAACTGACCTCCACTGTGAAGCAGAACGCCGAGCACGCGCGCCAGGCCAACCAGTTGGCGGTGGGTGCGGCGGCCGTCGCCTCGCAAGGCGGCAGCGTGGTCGGCCAGGTCGTCGAGACCATGAGCGGGATCCAGGCCTCGTCGAAGAAGATCGCCGACATCATCAGCGTCATCGACGGCATCGCCTTCCAGACCAACATCCTGGCGCTCAACGCCGCGGTGGAAGCGGCCCGTGCCGGCGACCAGGGCCGCGGTTTTGCCGTGGTCGCCAGCGAAGTGCGCACCCTCGCCCAGCGCTCGTCGAACGCGGCCAAGGAGATCAAGGGCCTGATCGACGACTCGGTCACGCGCGTGACCGAAGGTTCGGTCCTGGTCGACCAGGCCGGCCGCACCATGAGCGAGATCGTGGCCTCGGTGCAGCGCGTGACCGACATCATGGGCGAGATCTCGGCCGCCTCGCAGGAGCAGGCGACCGGCATCGAACAGGTCAACCAGACCGTGGTGCAGATGGACGAGACCACCCAGCAGAACGCGGCCTTGGTGGAAGAGGCCACTGCGGCAGCGCGTTCCATGGAAGAACAGGCCGGTCAGCTCACCAGCACGGTGGCCTTGTTCAAGATCGACAGCATCGGCGGTACCGCTGCTGGCGTGCACCCAGCGCCCGCACGGGGGCCGTCCGTTGCGGCCAACGCACCGCGTGTCGCCAAGGCAGCCGCCCGTTCGCACAAGCAGCCCGTCAAGCGCGCAGCGGTCGCGGTCGGCGGCGACTGGCAGGAGTTCTGAGTCGCACGGTCGCCATGCCGCCGGCATGGCGACCGGCTGCGGCGGCAATGCCACGCGTGCGCGGTGCACGCCATGCCCGCCGACACAGGCACGAAAGACAGGGCGAAGGCTGCTCTATCGGGCGCCAACGCATGTCGGAGCCGCGTCGGATTTTGCCCTTGCCCACCAACACCGGTAGGACCGCA
This sequence comes from Xanthomonas sp. NCPPB 3174, assembly GCF_056725205.1. NCBI lineage: Bacteria > Pseudomonadati > Pseudomonadota > Gammaproteobacteria > Lysobacterales > Lysobacteraceae > Xanthomonas > Xanthomonas sp. NCPPB 3174. The sequence continues at coordinate 2,577,591 of NZ_CM161517.1, forward strand.
GACAGCTTCCTAACCGTCTGCCAACACGTCCGTGAGAAATGCTCAATTTCTCACCGGCACGTCGATATCGAGGGTGCGACACGGCATTGCCAGGTCGTGTCGCAATCGCTGGTCGCCAGCAATTGCGCCCCGGTTCCCCTCTGTCCCCCGAAAGGTCGGCTATGAACGCACTTCTGCAACGCTACAACGTCGGTCGGCGCCTGGGCATGGCGTTCGGCATCCTCATCCTGCTGTCCGGCGTGCTGGTCGCCATGGGGCTGCTGACCATGGCCAGGGCGCATCGCGAACTGGACAGCATCGTCAACGGCAACATGGAAAAGGTCCGGCTCTCCAACGAGATGCTGGACGCCAATACCAACGTGCAGATCGGGCTGTTGTCCATCACCATCGTCGATGGGGATGCGGCCAACCAGAAGATGATCGACATCGTGCAGCGCAACCGGGCGCGCTACAAGGCCGCGCACGATGCACTGTCGGCGATGCCGGCGACCCCGGCCGAACGCCAGGCCATGGCCGCGATCGAGAATGCGCGCGCGCAGTCGGTGCAACTCAACAATCAGGTGCTGGCGCTCGGCGAGAAGGACCAGAACGCCCAGGCGCAGGCATTGCTGCTCGGCGATGCCGCGGTGGCGATGGAGCGGCAGCAGGCGGCGATCCGCGCCAATGCCGATCTGCAGCGGCGCTTAAGCCGGGAGGCCTATGCGATCTCCTCGGCAGCGATGGCGCGCGGCCGCATCATCCTCATCTCAGGCGGCCTTGCGGTCCTGCTGGTCAGCGGCCTGCTGGGCTGGACGATCACCCGTAGCCTGACCGGGCCGCTGGGCCGCGCCACCCGCGCCGCCGAGGCCATCGCCGACGGCCGCCTGGACAACGACGTGAGCACCGATGCGCGCGACGAACCCGGCCGCCTGCTGGTCGCGATGGGCCGCATGCAGACCCAGTTGCAGCGCTTCTCCCGCGAAACCGCGTTGATGATCGAACTGCATGCCGACAAGGACATCAGCCACCGCATGCCGCAGGACTTCCCTGGCGTGTACGGCGAGCTGAGCAAGGGCATCAACACCATGATGTTCGAGCATCTGGATGCCATCGTCGACGCCATCGGCGTGCTCAACGAATACGCCAATGGCGACCTGCGCCGCGACGCGCGTCGCCTGCCCGGCAGCCGTGCGGTGCTGCACGAGTCGATGGATGCGGCCAAAGCCAGCCTGCTAGCGATCAATACCGAGATCAAGCGCCTGGCGGCCGCGGCGGCGGCCGGCGACTTCAGCGCCCGCGGCGATGCCGCGCACTTCCAGCACGACTTCCGGCTGATGGTGCAGGACCTCAACGCGATGATGGAGGTCAGCGACCGTAACCTGGGCAAGCTGTCGTCCCTGCTGCAGTCCATCGCCGCCGGCGACCTGACCGCGCGCATGGACGGCGAGTTCCATGGCGTGTTCGCCACCATGCGCGACGACGCCAATGCCACCGCCGACCAGTTGACCGGCATCGTCGGCCGCATCCAGACCGCGGCCGTCAGCATCAATGCCGCCGCCACCGAAATCGCTGCCGGCAACGACGACCTGTCGCGGCGCACCGAGCAGCAGGCCGCCAGCCTCGAGGAAACCGCGGCCTCGATGGAGGAGCTGACCTCCACGGTGAAGCAGAACGCCGAACACGCCCGCCAGGCCAATCAGTTGGCGGTGGGCGCCGCCTCGGTCGCCTCGCAGGGCGGCGCGGTGGTCGGCCAGGTGGTCGAGACCATGAGCGGCATCGAGGCGTCCTCCAAGAAGATCGCCGACATCATCTCGGTGATCGATGGCATCGCGTTCCAGACCAACATCCTGGCGCTCAACGCCGCGGTGGAAGCGGCGCGTGCCGGAGAGCAGGGTCGTGGTTTTGCTGTGGTCGCCAGCGAAGTGCGCACCCTGGCGCAGCGTTCGGCCAATGCGGCCAAGGAGATCAAGACCTTGATCGACGACTCGGTCGACCGCGTCGCCACCGGTTCGGCTCTGGTCGGCCAGGCCGGCAAAACCATGCAGGAGATCGTGAGCTCGGTGCAGCGCGTCACCGACATCATGGGCGAGATCTCCGCGGCCTCACAGGAACAGTCGGCCGGCATCGAGCAGGTCAACCAGACCGTCACCCAGATGGACGAGACCACCCAGCAGAACGCGGCGCTGGTGGAGGAAGCCACCGCCGCCGCGCGCTCGATGGAGGAGCAGGCCGGCCAGCTCAGCGATGCGGTCGCACTGTTCAAGATCGACAGCGTCGCCAGCATCGCGCGGCCGGCCGCGGTGCGCGCGGCGCCGGCCAAGCCGGCGGTGCGGGTCGCGAGCAAGGCCGGCGCGACGCCGCAACCGGCGGCCCGCAGGCCCGTGGTGGCCGCCGCCAGCAATGGCGACGCCTGGCAGGAGTTCTGAGGCCACCGCGCATACGGCATGGCCGCCTCGCCCTGCCGCGCGGCACATCCTGTCATTGCTTCGGACGCCGGCTGCGCGGACACGCGCTGCCGGCGATCGCCTGTCCGCGCGTCTCCGCACACACCATCGCGGAACTGCCGCGCGCAGCGTCCGCATCACCACGGCGAACGCCAGGTGCTGCCAGCCGGTACGACACCGGCTGCATCGGCGCACAGCATCCCTTCGGGCGACGTGACCCGGCTGGGGACATACCGGCACCTGCAGACCGGGGCCGTCCCCCGCGGCAACCTCAGCGGGCCTGCGATCCCGGGAACGTGCTGTCGTAAGCAAATTGCGACGATTCCCGCGTCGGGCTGCATCCGCATGCTGCGGCGCGACGTATGTGCTCCGACCCTCACGCCCATGCCACAACCCTGATGAACGTCTAACCGGCACCGATCACAGATTCAATTTTTGTCTAACGCCGCCGCTAAAGAAATGCCCGAGTCGGACGAGCGCGCGCGATCCCCGTCGCACACGTCACCCCGCCCAGGCGAAGTTCCCTGCCGCCACGTTTCCCGCATTCCCATGGCCTGCGCTCCCCGCCCGGAGCGAAGGCCTTCTTTCGCTCTTCCTCCGAGACCCGCGCAATGACGTCGCACTCCGCGAACCACGCCGCTCCGCCCGCCTCCGAACGCCGCTCCCGTTTGCGGATCTGGCACGACCTCCCCATCGCGCGCAAACTCAGCCTGATCGGGGTCCTGGCCCTGCTCGGCCTGGTCATTCCGCTGTTGCTGTACACCCGCACGCTCAACGACGGCGTGGAGGTCAGCCGCGCCGAGTTGCGCAGCTATGCGCCACTGCGGCAGATGCTGACGCTGCTGGCGGCCCTGCAGGAAGAACAGGTCGGCAGCGCCGCCGATGCGGCGCAGGCGCGCGAGACCGCGGACCGGGCGCTGGGCGAACTGCAACGGACCGTGCCGGCCCTGCCCGGCTTCGACCGCAGCACGGCGGCGCTGGCGCAGCTGCAGCAGACCTTGCAGACCAGGCGCAACGATTTTGCGGCGGTCGCAGACCAGGCCGACGACGCGCTGGACGCCCTGCGCGACGACAGCCAACTGGTCTACACGCCCTACGTGGAAAGCTACCACCTGGTGGTCAGCAGCCTGATCTACGCCCCGGTGACCAGCCAGACCCTGACCCGACTGGACGCGATGCAGGATCCGTCCCAGGCGGGCACGGAGACCCCGGTCCTGCGCGCCCAGATCGGCGAGTTGGCGCGCGACCAGGCGCGCCTGCGGCATGAACTGAAGAAGGCCCTTGGCCTGCTCAAGCAGCAGGATCCGGCGCTGACGCAGGCGGTGAGCAACGAAGCCGCCGTCGCCGACCGCGCCCTGCCGCAACTGGCGCAGGCCCTGGACAGCGGCGGCGCGGACGCCGACCAGCGCTGGAACGCAGCGCTGCACGGCTGGGACGAGGCCCTGCACGGCCTGAGCGCCACCGCCTTGCAGGCGCTGCAACGCCAGTCGCAACGGCACCTGGACGCGTCGCTGCAGGCGATGTGGACCGCGGCGGCCGGGCTCGGCGTGTTGACCCTGCTGATCGCGGCGATCTGCGCGCATACGCTGGTCACGCTGACCCGCAATGTGCGTCGCGCTGCCGGCGTCGCCGCCGACATCGCCGAAGGCCGCCTCGACGCCCGGATCGTGGTTCCCAGCCGCGACGAAAGCGGACGGCTGCTGGCCGACATGCAGCGCATGCAGCAACAACTGCGCGAAGTGCTGGCCGCACAGACCGAGATGGCGCGGCGCCACGACGTGGGCCAGACCAGCTACCGCATGGACGAAAGCAGCTTCCCCGGCGACTACGGGCGCATGGTCCGCGACAGCAATGCCCTGGCCGCCGCGCACATCGCGGTGACCGAGCGCCTGGCGCAGATCATGGGCCGCTACGCCATCGGCGACCTGTCCGAGGACATGGAGCGCCTGCCCGGCGAGAAAGCCCGCCTCACCGAGACGATGGACACGGTCAAGCACAACCTGACCGCGATGAATACCGAGATCAAGCACCTGGCCGGCGCCGCGGCGGCCGGCGATTTCAGCGTGCGCGGCGACGCCGAGCGCTTCCAATACGACTTCCGCCTGATGGTCGACAGCCTCAACCAGTTGATGGCCACCGCCGACGGCAACCTGCAGGCGCTGTCTTCGCTGCTGCAGTCGATTGCCGCCGGCGACCTGACCGCGCGCATGCACGGCCAGTTCCAGGGCGTGTTCGCGACCATGCGCGACGACGCCAACGCCACCACCGAACAACTGGCCGCCATCGTCGCCCGCATCCAGACCGCTGCAGTCAGCATCAACGGCGCCGCTGCCGAGATCGCGACCGGCAACGACGATCTGTCGCGCCGCACCGAGCAGCAGGCCGCCAACCTGGAGGAAACCGCTGCGTCGATGGAGGAATTGACCTCCACCGTCAAGCAGAACGCCGAGCGCGCGCGGGAGGCCAACCGCCTCGCCGCCGGCGCGGCCTCGGTGGCATCGCAGGGCGGCATGGTGGTGGGCCAGGTGGTGCAGACCATGAGCGGCATCGAGACCTCCTCCAAGAAGATCGCCGACATCATCTCGGTGATCGACGGCATCGCCTTCCAGACCAACATCCTGGCGCTCAATGCCGCCGTCGAAGCGGCGCGTGCCGGCGAACAGGGCCGCGGCTTCGCCGTGGTCGCCAGCGAGGTGCGCACCCTCGCCCAGCGCTCGGCCAACGCCGCCAGGGAGATCAAGGGCCTGATCGACGACTCGGTCGGCCGCGTCGCCGAAGGCTCGGCGCTGGTCGAGCGTGCCGGCACCACGATGCAGGAGATCGTGACCTCGGTGCAGCACGTCACCGACATCATGGGCGAAATCGCCGCGGCCTCCCAGGAGCAATCGTCCGGCATCGAGCAGGTCAACCGCACCGTCACCCAGATGGACGAGAGCACCCAGCAGAACGCCGCACTGGTCGAGGAAGCCACTGCGGCCGCCCGCTCCATGGAGGAACAGGCCGGGCAACTGCGCCAGGCGGTGGCAGTATTCAAGGTGGACGCGGCGACATCGTCGCTACGCCCGGCGGCGGTGCCGGCCGCACGCACGCCGGCACACGCCTTCGCCTGAGTCCACGCGGGCAGTGGCGCAACAAGAAGCGCCATCTGTCGCACCCAGGCCTCTAGCCCCGTCCCACACCAAGGCCTCATCCCACACACCACTCGGCCGCGGACCGATTCCGCGGCCGAGCGCGTTTCCGGCAATGCGCATCACGTTTTCGCAAGACACAGACATCAGCGTCGTTACCACCGCGTGAATTGTGATGAATGCCACTTTAAGGAACGATAGGTGCTGTCGATAACGTGAGCAGCCGGTGAGTACCGGCGTCGCGCTGGCCGGTTTCCCATGCAGGCACTCTCCGCCACGACGCACCGCTCGCGACGTTTCGCCCGCGTGCCATGGGGGCTGTTGCTGCTGGTGCTCTGGAGCATCTGGGCGGCCACCCGGTTGGTGGCACTCGCCACCCCGCCACCGGCCGACAGTGCCGAGGCCATCCGCACACGCCTGCTGGCGTTCGCCCCCACCGCCCTGCCCACCGGCCGGGCCGTCGCGTTTCGCCTGCGCGTGGCCGGCTGCGCCTGCGCCGTACCTGCGGCCCTCGCGCTGCCGGGCATCCACAGCGTGGACCTGCGCGACCGCCCGGCGCCGCTGGCGCTGCCGTATGCGCTGATCGTGTTCGATGCGCACGCGCGCCTGATCTATGCCGGTCCGGCGCAACTGGCCGGATGCGGCACGTCCATCGCCGCCGCCGCGCTGATCCCACGCTTGCTGGCCAGCGGCGATACCTCGCCGCTGATCTCTCCTGCCCAGTGCAGCTGTCCCACCGACTCCAAGGAACCCCTTGCATGAGCGCCTCGCCTACCCAAGGCCATTTTCTCGTCGGCAACGAGCGCTACGTCTACCTGCAGAAACTGGCGGCGCAGGCCGACCGGCTGTTCGTGGCGGTGTCCGTCGTGGCCACGCTCGCCAGCCTGGCCGCCGCCTGGCATGCCGCCGCGTGGACACCATGGCTGGCGGTCAGCCTGCCGACCCTGGCCATCGTTGCCCTGCAGGTGAAGCTGTACCCGGGCAGCCTGTTGAGCCGCTGCACCGTTGCGCTGGGCCTGATGGTGCAGGCCGCCGTGCTGATCCAGCAGTCCGGCGGCATGATCGAGGTGCACTTCGGCGTGATCCTGCTGATCGCGCTGCTGCTGTACTACCGCGACTGGCGGCCGATCGTGGTCGCCGCTGCGGCCATCGCCGTGCATCACGTGCTGTTCTTCTGGCTGCAGCACCGCGGCCTGCCGGTGCTGGCGTTCACCGCCGACGCGGGCATCGGCATCCTGGCCATCCATGCGCTGTACGTGGCCGTGGAAACCGCGATCCTGGTGCCGATGGCGGTGCAGATGCGCCGGCAACTGCTGGACGTGGGCCACGATCCGCACGACCTGGCGCAGGCCGCACGCGCCATCGCCCAGCAGCAGCCGCTGCCGGCCGCGATCCGCGCGCTCGACCTGCCGGAAGGCTCCATCGCCCACACCCTGGTCGCGGCCAACGCGCAACTGCTGCGCAGCCGCGAGCAGGACAGCGAGGCCCAGCGCGAGAATCTGCGTATCCGCAGCGCGCTGGACGACGTCACCACCAACGTGATGATCGCCGACGCCGATCGCCGCATCGTCTACGTCAACCGGCCGCTGCTGCAGATGCTGACTGATGTGCAGGACGATCTGCGCCGCGACCTGCCGCAGTTCGATGCCAGCGATCTGCTGGGCAAGACCATCGACGTGTTCCATCGCCATCCCGAGCACCAGGCGCGCATGCTCGCCGAGCTGAAGGGCACCCACCGCGCGCAGATCCGCGTCGGCGGCCACACCATGCGCCTGATCGTCAATCCGGTCACCGACGCGACCGGCAACCGCCTGGGCTTCGTGGTGGAATGGGCCGACCGCACCGAGGAAGTGGCGGTGGAAGAGGAGATCGCCGGCATCGTGCGCGGTGCGGTCGCCGGCGACCTCGGCGGGCGCATCCGCCTGGACGACAAGCACGGCTTCCTGCTGCAGCTGGGCGAACAGATCAACGCCATGCTCGCCGCTGGGGCCTCCGGCCTGGGCCACATCCAGCAGATGCTGCGCGCGCTGGCCCAGGGCGACCTGTCGCGGCGCATCGATGCCGACCTGCAGGGCGTGTACGCGAACATGAAGGACGACGCCAACGCCACCGCCGAGCAACTGTCGGCGATCGTGCGGCAGATCCAAGGCGCCTCGGATGCGATCAACACCGCCGCCGGCGAGATCGCCGCCGGCAACGAGGACCTGTCGCGCCGCACCGAGCAGCAGGCCGCCAGCCTGGAGGAAACCGCTGCGTCGATGGAGGAGTTGACCTCCACCGTCAAGCAGAATGCCGAGCATGCGCACCAGGCCAACCAGTTGGCGGTGGGTGCGGCGGCCGTCGCCTCGCAAGGCGGCAGCGTGGTCGGCCAGGTGGTCGCCACCATGAGCGGCATCGAGACCTCCTCGAAGAAGATCGCCGACATCATCTCGGTCATCGACGGCATCGCGTTCCAGACCAATATCCTCGCGCTCAACGCCGCGGTCGAGGCCGCCCGTGCCGGCGAACAGGGCCGCGGCTTCGCCGTCGTGGCCAGCGAGGTGCGGGTGCTGGCGCAGCGCTCGGCCGGCGCCGCCAAGGAGATCAAGGGCCTGATCGACGACTCGGTGACCCGCGTGGCCGAAGGCTCGGCGCTGGTCGACCGGGCCGGCAAGACCATGCAGGAGATCGTGAGCTCGGTGCAGCGCGTCACCGACATCATGCGCGAGATCGCCTCGGCCTCGCAGGAGCAGTCGGCCGGCATCGAGCAGGTCAACCAGACCGTTGCGCAGATGGACGAGGCCACCCAGCAGAACGCCGCACTGGTCGAGGAAGCCAGCGCCAGCGCCCGCTCGATGGAACAGGAGGCCGGCGCACTGGCGCATGCCGTGGCATCCTTCACCCTGGAGCAGCGCCCGCCGCTGGGTGCCAGTGCCACAGTCGGCAACGTGCGTCCGGTCTACAAAAACGCCGTGCTCAGCCGATAGCATGCGTGGGGCGGGCCGACGCGCGCCGCCTCACCCACCACCAGTACGCATTGTCCACCATGGCCGAAGGCATCCCCAGCGACTCCCCTGTCCCGTCTTCGCCGGAAGAAGAAGTGGAGGACGATCGTTTCCTGCTGACCAAGCCAAGGCAGATCCGCCAGTTGCTGCAGTCGCTGATCCAGCAGCGTTCGCAGGTCAGCGCCCACGTGGGCGGCCGCGACCAGGCGTTCTCGACCGCGCTGCTGGACCTGGACGAAGACAGCCTGCTGCTGGACCTGAGCGTCAACGAGGCCTCCAACCGCGCCGCCGAGCAGGCCGAATACCTGCTGTGCTTCGCCCAGTTGGACAAGGTGCGGGTGCGTTTCCGCATCGAATCCCCGCAGCGCACCGACGACGACGGCCAGCCGGGCTTCCGCGCCGCGCTGCCGGAATCGCTGTACTACCTGCAACGGCGCGAGCATTTCCGCCTGGAGACCCCGATCACCGACTCGCCGCTGTGCGTGCTGCGTTTCGAGGACGATGAGGGCAAGGTGGAACTGAAGCTGCGCGTGGTGGACATCAGCGGCGGCGGTCTGGCCGTGGCCCTGGTGCAGGGCCAGCCCATGCCGCAGCTGCAGCAGAGCTATCCCAACTGCGTGCTGCAGTTGCCCGATGCCGATGCCATCCGCCTGACCCTGCAGGTCTGCAACATGTATGTCTCCAAGCTGGCCAACGGCCAGGACACGCTGCGCGTGGGCATGCGTTTCCAGGACCTGCCGCGCGGCGCCGACGCGGCGATCCAGCGCTACGTGTTCCGCATCGAGCGCCAGCGCAGCGCCCGCAAGAGCGGCGTACTTTCCTGAACGCCGGCAGCGGCGCGCCGTTCGGGGCCTAAAGTTCGCCGCCACCGCGCCGATCTAGCATCAGAGTCGCGCTTTCCCCTTACGCCACCACCCGCAATCCCGTGCGCACCAGGAGCACACGATGAACGACAAGACCAGCTCCACCTCCGACGCCACTGGCGGCGAATTCCTCAGCTTCACCCTCGGCGAAGAACACTACGGCGTGGATATCCTCAAGGTGCAGGAAATCCGCGGCTACGATTCGGTCACCCGGGTCCCGGACGCCCCCGAGTACATCAAGGGCGTGATCAACCTGCGCGGCACCATCGTGCCGGTGATCGACCTGCGCCTGAAGCTGCGCCTGAAGGAAGCCCGTTACGACGCCTTCACCGTGATGATCGTGCTCAACGTGGAGAACCGCGTGGTCGGCATCGTGGTCGACAGCGTCTCCGACGTGATCCCGCTGAACCAGGAGCAGATCCGTCCGACTCCCGAGTTCGGCGCCGCGGTCGACACCCGCTTCATCTCGGGCATCGGCACCCAGGACGACAAGATGTTGATCCTGCTGGATATCGAGACCCTGCTCGACAGCGCCGAGTTCGGCCAGCAACACGCCCACGTCGACGAAGCCGCCTGACGCGGCCTGCGCCGCCGGGCTGTAGACGAAACCCGCCGCCCGGCGGGTTTTTTATTTGAAATGCGAACTGTTTATCACTTGTGAGAATCAAGTTAACCGGTTTCAGGCCGATAGCTGAAGAGTGGCCGGCATCACACGGCCCTCACTTCATCCCCCCGCCCTCAAGGAGTCGTTCCATGAAACCGAGCTTTCCCATGCTGCTGGTCCTGCTGCTCGCCGCCAGCCCCAGCACCTTCGCCCAGTCCCAGCAGATGATCCCGCCGGAGATGGCCACCCGGTTCGTCGGCAAGGACGGCATGGTCTGCGGCAAGGTCGAGAAAGCCAAGTACGCGCAGAATTCCGAGGGCGAGCCGACCTTCCTGTACATGGGCGGCATGTTCCCGCGCCACACCTTCTCCGCCCGCATCGCCGGCGCCGACCGCAGCAAGTTCGGCTTCCCGCCGGAGACCCTGGAAGGCAAGGACGTGTGCGTGATCGGCAAGATCGAGCGGGACAGCTCGCGCGCCGAAATCCAGGTCAGCGCGCCGTCCAGCCTGAAGCTGGCCACCATCAAGTAAGCCCCGGCGCCGCCGTGCTGGACCCGTGCATGCGGTCCGGCGCGGCGGCGTTTGCCGTTCTTGCCCTTGTCGCCCCCTCCGAATTACGGGAAACGCGCTCATGCAGTGGATTAAAGATCTCAAGGTGATGCCCAAACTGATGCTGGCGTTCGGCGTCGTGCTGGCGTTGATGCTCATCCAGGGCGTGGCCGCCTATCGCGGTCTGCACTCGCTCAATGGCGTGGCCAGCAACGTGTCGGCGCAGGTCGTGCCGAGCGTGCGCACCGGCGGCGAAATGCGCGGCATCCTCGGCGAGTACCGCAACGCGGCCTACCAGAGCCTGATCCGCAGCAGCGATGCGCTGAAGAAGGAATCGGCCGCGCGCAAGGTCGCGCTGAAGAAGCAGATGGACCAGATCCTGGCCCAGTATCCGCCCAAGATCGGCAGCCCGCAGGAAAAGACCATCTACGAGCGCCTGGTCGCCGACTGGAAGAAGGCCAGCGCCTCCTACCAGTCCGTCGACGAGATGCTGCAACTCGACCTGCACGACGACGCCATCGACACCTTCACCGGCGAGACCCGCACCCTGCACAACAAGGTGGTGGACGACGTCGTCGCCCTGATCGCCGAGAACGACCGCCAGGCCAAGGCCGCGGCCGATGCCGCCAGCGGCACCTACAGCAAGGCCTCCGCGACCCTGTTGATCTGCCTGCTGATCGGCCTCGGCGCGGCAGTGGGCCTGGCCGTCCTGTTCGGGCGGATGCTGGCCAACAGCGTGCGCGATGCGGTCAAGGTGGCCAGCGATGTAGCCGGCGGCAAGCTCGACGGGCATATCGACGCCAACGGCAAGGACGAATTCGGCGAACTGATGCAGGCGCTCAAGCGCATGCAGCAGGACCTGCGCGGGCGCATCGAGCGCGACGCCGCGGTGGCTGCCGAGAACCTGCGCATCCGCACCGCGCTGGACAATTCCTCGACCGGCATGTTCATCGTCGACCTGGACTACAACATCGTCTACGCCAACCCCTCGATGCAGGGCCTGACCGACAAGTACGCCGAGCAGATCCACTCGGTGGCGCCGGCCTTCGATTCGAGCCTGCCGCTGGTCGGCTCGCCGGTCACCGTGCTGGAGTACGGCAACCAGCACGATCCCAAGACCCTGGCGGAGCTGGAAAAGAAGGGTGTGATGGAACGCGAGATGGCCTACGTCGACGCGCGCATCGCCCAGACCATCACCGCCATCCGCGACCAGCACGGCACCCACATCGGGTTCGTCTGCGAATCGCGCGACCGCACCCTGGAAGCGCAGGTCGAACAGGAAGTGGCCAAGATCGTGCGCGAGGCCGCCGCCGGCGACCTCAGCGGGCGCGTCGGCCTCGACGGCAAGCACGGTTTCTTCCTGCAACTGGCGCAGCAGCTCAATGGCCTGCTGCAGGCCAACGGCGACAGCATCGGCGAAGTGTCCAAGCTGCTGACCTCGCTGTCGCAGGGCGACCTCACCGCGCGCATGCACGGCGACTTCCAGGGCGTGTTCGCGACCATGCGCGACGACGCCAATGCCACCGCCGAGCAGCTGGCGGCCATCGTCGGCCGCATCCAGCAGGCGGCGAACGCGATCAATGCCGCGGCCGGCGAGATCGCCGCCGGCAACGACGACCTGTCGCGCCGTACCGAGCAGCAGGCCGCCAACCTCGAAGAGACCGCCGCCTCGATGGAGGAACTGACCTCCACCGTCAAGCAGAACGCCGAGCACGCGCGCCAGGCCAACCAGCTGGCCGCGGGTGCGGCCTCGGTGGCCTCGCAGGGCGGCGACGTGGTCGGCCGGGTGGTCGAGACCATGAGCGGGATCGAGGCGTCCTCGAAGAAGATCGGCGACATCATCTCGGTCATCGACGGCATCGCCTTCCAGACCAACATCCTCGCCTTGAACGCGGCGGTGGAAGCGGCGCGCGCCGGCGAACAGGGCCGTGGCTTCGCCGTGGTCGCCAGCGAAGTGCGTACCCTCGCCCAGCGCTCGGCCAACGCCGCCAAGGAGATCAAGGGCCTGATCGACGCGTCGGTCGGCCAGGTGGCCAACGGCTCGACCCTGGTGCGCCAGGCCGGCCAGACCATGACCGAGATCGTCGCCTCGGTGCAGCGCGTCACCGACATCATGGGCGAGATCGCCGCCGCCTCGCAGGAGCAGTCGGCCGGCATCGAACAGGTCAACCAGACCGTCACCCAGATGGACGAGACCACCCAGCAGAACGCCGCCCTGGTCGAAGAAGCCACCGCTGCCGCCCGCTCGATGGAAGAACAGGCCGGCCAGCTGACCGAAGCCGTGTCGATCTTCCGTGTCGAAAAGTCGGCACAGGCCGTGGCGACGCATGCTCCGCACGCGGTGGCCGCGCCGAAGCCGGCACCGGTGGCGAAGAAGCCGGCGGCCGTCGCTCCCGCCAAACCCGCCGTGCGCGCCCGCAAGGCCGAACCGGCGCTGGCCGATTCGGACTGGCAGGAATTCTGAAGCCGGCCCAGCCTGTCGCAGCGTTTCCCATCCCCGGCCTTCGCGCCGGGGATTTTTTTTGCCGCCGCGCCAAGGCGTGAATTGTCTACAAGGCGGCGCGCCGCGCGCTCAACTTCATCGCGATCGCGGCCGTTAAAGCCTAGTGAACACCTCCAAGGACCGCGTCCATGTCGTCTCGCTCACTGCTCACCCGCCTCTCGGATCTGCCGCTGCGCCGCAAGTTCCTGTGGCAGACCGTGTTGCTGGGTGCCGGCATCGTCCTGCTGGCGGTGATCGCTGCGCGGATGCAGTACCTGGACATCCGCAATACCCGCGAGCAGGCGCTGAAGGGCCAGATCGAACTGGCGCTGGGCGTGGTACGCGCCTACGCCGCGGAAGTGGACAAGGGCAGCATGCCGCTGGAGGAAGCGCAACGCACCGCCCTGCGCACGCTGGAGTCGATGCGTGCCCGCGACGGAGTGGATTACTTCTACGTGCACGACATGCACCCGACCATGCTGATGCACCCCACCCGCAAGGACCTGGTCGGCAAGGACATCGGCCAGGTGCTCAGCGCCGACGGCAAGCCGGTGTTCCGCGAGTTCGTGAAGGTGGCCGAGGCCGGCGGCGGCTACGTCGACTACCTGTGGCCCAAGCCCGGCAACGACAAGCCAGTGGAGAAGGTCTCCTATAACGCGCCGTTCGCGCCCTGGCACTGGGTGATCGGCACCGGCGTCTACATGGACGACGTGCAGGGGCAGGCCTTGATCTTCACCGGCGTCATGACCCTGGCCGGCGGCATCCTGGTGCTGCTCACCTTCGGCATCAACTGGCTGATCGGCAGCTCGGTGCTGCGCCCGGTGGCGCGCAGTCTGGAAGCGATCCGCGCGGTGTCGCGTGGCGACCTCAGCGTGCGCATCGACAATCCCGGCCGCGACGAGACCGGCCAGATGCTGGGCGCCACCGGCGAGATGATCCGGATGCTGGAGCGCTTCTCCAACGAGACCGCACAGATGGCGGTGCTGCACGCCGACAAGGACATGTCCCACCGCATGCCGGAGGATTTTCCCGGCGTGTACGGCGACCTGGCCGCGAGCATCAACCGCATGATGTTCGAGCACCTGGACGCCATCGTCGATGCCATCGCCGTGCTCAACGAGTACGCCAACGGCGACCTGCGCCGCGACGCCCGCCGCCTGCCCGGCAGCCGCGCGGTGCTGCACGAGTCGATGGACGCGGCCAAGGCCAGCCTGCTGGCGATCAATACCGAGATCAAGCGCCTGGCCGCGTCGGCCGCGGCCGGCGACTTCAGCACGCGCGGTGATGCCATGCACTTCCAGCACGACTTCCGGCTGATGGTGCAGGACCTCAACGCGATGATGGAGGTCAGCGACCGTAACCTGGGCAAGCTGTCCACGCTGCTGCAGGCCATCGCCGCCGGCGACCTGAGCGCGCGCATGCACGGCGAATTCCACGGGGTGTTCGCACGGATGCGCGAGGATGCCAACACCACCGCCGACCAGCTTGCCGACATCGTCGGCCGCATCCAGGCAGCGGCGCGCAGCATCCACGGCGCCACCACCGAACTGGCCACCGGCAACGAGGACCTGTCGCGCCGCACCGAACAGCAGGCCGCCAATCTCGAAGAGACCGCGGCGTCGATGGAGGAGCTGACCTCCACGGTCAAGCAGAACGCCGAGCACGCGCGCCAGGCCAACCAACTGGCGGTCGGTGCGGCCTCGGTGGCCTCGCAGGGCGGCGACGTGGTCGGCCGGGTGGTCGAGACCATGAGCGGCATCGAGGCCTCGTCGAAGAAGATCGCCGACATCATCAGCGTCATCGACGGCATCGCCTTCCAGACCAACATCCTGGCGCTCAACGCCGCGGTGGAAGCGGCACGCGCGGGCGAACAGGGCCGTGGCTTCGCCGTGGTGGCCAGCGAAGTGCGGACGCTGGCGCAGCGCTCGGCCAACGCCGCCAAGGAAATCAAGACGCTGATCGACGACTCGGTCGGTCGCGTCAGCGAGGGCTCGGCCCTGGTCGACCAGGCCGGCCGCACCATGAGCGAGATCGTGACCTCGGTCCAGCGCGTGACCGACATCATCGGCGAGATCGCCGCGGCCTCGCGGGAGCAGTCGATGGGCATCGAGCAGGTCAGCAGCACCGTGGCGCAGATGGACCAGGCGATCCAGCAGAACGTCGCCGTGGTCGAGGAAGCCGGCGCCTCGGCACGGGCGCTGGAAGAGCAAGGCCGCCGGCTCGGCGAGGCGGCGGCGGTGTTCCGGCTGGACGCGGCGCCGGCCGGTGCGGACGGCGGCGTAGGTACCGCGCCACCGGCAACGGCACGCACCGCGGCGCGGCAGGCGCCGTTGCGGCTGGTCCGCACGGCCGGCCCGACCGTCGGGGCCGATTGAGCGCCAATACCGCTGCGATAGGAACAATCACGCGACGCGCGAGGATTCGCCCCCTGGCGCGGTTCAAGCAATCGCCGCACGAGTCGATAACAGGATCACGCTCCGTGATCCGCGCACGACACCGCCGGGTCACGACCGCGACCGTTCAGGGAGCACGTGATGCCTAGCCTTCGCCGTCCACCATCGTCCAGCCTCCCGTGGCGATGCCGCGTTGTCGCACGCACGCGCAGGCCCGGCACCGGCCGGCGTTTGCCCGCCAGCGCCGCCCACCCGCTCTCCGCTGCGCGGCCCCACCGGAAACCTTGGAGCCGCCTGCGCACCGTCCGGGATGGCCTCCGCCGCGCCTGCCCCCTGTCGCCGCCCTCGCCTCGCCACGTCCTCGCCGGCTGACCCACCGGTTGCCCGTCCTTTTCAATCCGCTGCTGCACATGGAATGCCCATGAACGTCCTCGCGCACCTGAAAATCCGCGACAAGCTGATCGTCGCCTTCGCCGTGACCACGCTGCTGACCTTGGTGCTGGGGGCCCTCACCTACTCGCGCACCAATCTCTCGATCGCCGAGTTCAGGCGCATCCAGCACGACTGGGTACCGGCGACCCAGGCCATGGCCGAGGTACGCGCCCAGCTCGGCGAATTCCGCACCTACGAACTGGCGCAATTGGCGCGCGCGGACGACCCCAAGGCCCAGGCCGACTACTTCAAGCGCATGCAGAAGGTGCGCACCGAGGTGGCGAAGAACCAGCAGGTCATCGCGACGATGATGCGCGATGCCAAGCAGGTGCAGATGTACGCCGGCGTGCAGGAAACCCTGAAGGCCTACCTGCAGGCCAACACCGAGATGGGCGCCGCACTGCGCGCCGGCGACGTGGCCGGCGCGCAAACGATCTCCGACACCCGGTCGCGGGCGCTGCGCCGGACCCTGTTCGAACGCATCGTGGCGCTGACCGAGTACAACGTCGCCGAACTGAATCGGGAAATGGACCGTGCCGACAGCCAGTTGTCCAACACCAAGACGCTGATCCTGACGCTGCTGGGGCTGGCCGTGCTGTTCGCCGGCGTCACCGCCTGGCTGATCGCACGCGGCATGGCGCGCCAGCTGCACGCGGCCAAGCGCCTGTCGCAGGCGGTGGCGCGCGGTGAACTGGAGGGCGCCACCTACCCGCACGGCAAGGACGAGATCGGCGAGCTGATGGACGACATGCTGATCATGCGCTCGCGCATCCACACGGTGATCCGCGCGCAGGAAGAGATGGCACGCCAGCACGCGTACGGCACCATCAGCTACCGCATGGACGAGAACGCGTTCCCGGGCGAATACGGGCAGATGGTCAAGGGCACCAACGACCTGGTGGCCTCGCACATCGCGGTGAAGATGCGCCTGCTGGACATCATCAAGCGCTATGCGATCGGCGACCTGTCCGAGGACATGGACCGCCTGCCCGGCGAAAAGGCCGTGCTCACCGAGACCATGGACATGGCCAAGCAGAACCTGACCGCGATGAGCGAGCAGATCAAGCAGCTGGCGGAGGCGGCGGCGGCCGGTGCGTTCGGCACGCGCGGCGACCCCGAGCGGTTCCAGTACGGCTTCCGCACGATGGTGCAGGATCTCAACGCGATGATGGACGTCAGCGACCGCAACCTGGGCGAGCTGTCGACGCTGCTGCAGGCGATCGCCGCCGGCGACCTCACCGCGCGCATGCATGGCGAGTACCACGGCGTGTTCGGACGCATGCGCGACGACGCCAACGCCACCGCCGCGCAGTTGGCGGCCATCGTCGGCCGCATCCAGGCCGCCGCCGCCAACATCAATGTCGCCTCCACCGAGATCGCCAGCGGCAACGGCGACCTGTCGCGCCGTACCGAGCAGCAGGCTGCCAGCCTGGAGCGCACCGCCGCCTCGATGGAGGAACTGACCTCCACCGTGAAGCAGAACGCCGAGTACGCGCGCCAGGCCAACCAGCTCGCCGCCGGCGCGGCCGCAGTCGCCTCGCAGGGCGGCGACGTGGTCGGCCAGGTCGTCACCACCATGAACGGGATCGAGGCCTCGTCGAAGAAGATCGCCGACATCATCGGCGTCATCGACGGCATCGCCTTCCAGACCAACATCCTGGCGCTCAACGCGGCGGTGGAAGCCGCCCGTGCCGGCGAACAGGGCCGCGGCTTCGCCGTGGTCGCCACCGAGGTGCGGACGCTGGCGCAGCGTTCGGCCAACGCCGCCAAGGAGATCAAGGGCCTGATCGACGAGTCGGTCGGCCGCGTCGCCGAAGGCTCGGCCCTGGTCGACCAGGCCGGCCGCACCATGCAGGAGATCGTGACCTCGGTGCAGCGCGTCACCGACATCATGAGCGAGATAGCCGCCGCCTCGCAGGAGCAGTCGGCCGGCATCGAGCAGGTCAACCAGACCGTGGTGCAGATGGACGAGAGCACCCAGCAGAACGCCGCGCTGGTCGAGGAAGCCACCGCCGCGGCGCGCTCGATGGAGGACCAGGCCGGCCAGTTGGGCGCGGCCATCGCCGCCTTCAAGCTGGACACCTACCACGGCGTCGCCGCCAATGCGCCGACCGCGCCGAGCACCCCCGCCCCCGTTCGTGCCGGAACCCGGGCGACGGCGCGGCCGCGGCCGGCCATCGCAGCGGTCGCGACCAGCGAGGCGCAGTGGCAGGAGTTCTGAGCAGGCAAGCCACCGCCGGCGGCCGTCCCTGACCGCCGGCTGTCAATTTCGGCCGCGCCCGGCCGATAACCCGATTGACCGACCATCGCTGCGCACCATGGCCATCCAGACTCCCGCTTCGCCCTCCTCCGGTTCCGACAATCGCGACTTCGACTTCAGCGACCGCGATTTCAAGCGGGTCTGCGACCTCATCTACCAGAAGGCCGGCATCGCCCTGGCCCCGGCCAAGCGCGACATGGTGTACGGCCGGCTGTCGCGGCGCCTGCGCGTGCTGGGCCTGCGCTCGTTCCGCGACTACCTGGACTGGCTGGAGCGCGACGGCGGCGACGAATGGGAGGCGTTCACCAACGCCCTGACCACCAACCTGACCTCGTTCTTCCGCGAGCCGCACCATTTCGAACGGCTGCGCGAGGAGCTGCAGAAGCATTCCGGCGCCGCGCCGCTGAAGATCTGGTCCTGCGCCTCGTCCACCGGCGAGGAGCCCTACTCGCTGGCGATCACCGCCTGCGAGGCGTTCGGCACGCTGACCCCGCCGGTGCGGATCCTGGCCACCGACGTCGATACCCAGGTGCTGGCCACCGCCTCGCGCGGCGTGTACGCGCTGGAGCGCGTCGCCAGCCTCGACCCCGCCCTCAAGCGCAAGTATTTCCAGCGCGGCAGCGGCGCCAACGAAGGCCAGTGCCGGGTGCTGCCGGCGCTGCGCGACCTGCTCGAGTTCCGCCAGCTCAACCTGCTGGAGCCGCGCTACGACGTGGCCGGTCCGTACCTGGCGCTGTTCTGCCGCAACGTGATGATCTACTTCGACAAGCCGACCCAGCGCGGCATCCTGTCGCGGCTGATTCCGCACCTGGACGAGGATGGCATGCTCTACACCGGCCATTCGGAAAACTATCTGCATGCGGCCGACCTGATCCAGCCCTGCGGCCGCACGCTGTACCGCCGGGCGCAAAAGGATCGCGCATGAGCCCCGCCGCCATGGCCGTAGACCAGGTGATGCGCTATCACGATACGCGCTTCCAGACGACGGCGGCCAAGCTGCTGCCGACCCAGTACCTGGTGGTGGACGACGACACCGCGCTGACCACGATCCTGGGGTCGTGCGTGGCCGCCTGCATCCGCGACCCGCTGCTGAAGATCGGCGGCATGAACCACTTCATGCTGCCCGACGGCCAGAGCGGCGACGGCGCGCCGGCGCGCTACGGCAGCTATGCGATGGAAGTGCTGATCAACGACCTGCTCAAGCGCGGCGCCGCCCGCAACCGCCTGGAAGCCAAGGTGTTCGGCGGCGGCAACGTGCTCAAGGGGTTCACCAACAACCCAGTCGGCACGCGCAATGCCGACTTCGTGCTGAACTATCTGAAGGCCGAGCAGATCCCGGTGGTGGCCGAGGACCTGCGCGGCATCCATCCGCGCAAGATCTGGTTCTTCCCCGGCACCGGCCGCGTGGTCGTGCAGCGCCTGCCGCATGCGCACGAGGAGGCCGAAATCGCCGCGGCCGAGTCGGCGGTGCGCGCCCGTCTCACCAAAGCCCCCGTCACCGGCGCCGTGGAGTTGTTCGAATGAGCCTGGAAGCCCCTTGCCGCGTGCTGATCGTCGACGACTCCGCGGTCGTGCGGCAGATCCTCACCGAGATCCTGTCCGGCGCCCCCGGCATCGAAGTGGTCGGCTCGGCCGCCGACCCGCTGCTGGCGCGCGAGAAGATCAAGCGCCTGAACCCGGACGTGATCACCCTGGACGTGGAAATGCCGCGCATGGACGGCCTGGCGTTCCTGGAAAACCTGATGCGGCTGCGGCCCACGCCGGTGGTGATGATCTCCTCGCTCACCGAGCGCGGCGCCGACACCACGCTCCAGGCGCTGTCGCTGGGCGCGGTCGACTTCGTCTCCAAGCCCAAGCTCGACGTGGCCCGCGGGCTGGAGGGCTACGCCGAAGAGATCGTCACCAAGGTCAAGAACGCGGCCAAGGCCAAGGTCCGCGCGCTGGACCGGCCGGCCGCGCCGAAACCGGCCGGCGCCACCGCCACGCCCGCCG
The DNA here is from genome assembly GCF_056725205.1 of Xanthomonas sp. NCPPB 3174. Taxonomy (NCBI): domain Bacteria; kingdom Pseudomonadati; phylum Pseudomonadota; class Gammaproteobacteria; order Lysobacterales; family Lysobacteraceae; genus Xanthomonas; species Xanthomonas sp. NCPPB 3174. The sequence goes on from NZ_CM161517.1 coordinate 2,597,700, forward strand.
CGGTGTCCTCGCTGAAGTTCCGCACCACCGACCGGCTGATCGCCATCGGCGCGTCCGCCGGCGGCACCGAGGCGCTGCGCGTGGTGCTGGAAGGCATGCCGGCCGACGCCCCGGCGGTGGTGATGACCCAGCACCTGCCGGCCGGCTTCAGCACCGCCTTCGCCGACCGCCTCAACCGGCACTCGGCGATGGCCGTGCGCGAGGCCACCGAGGGCGAAGCGATCCTGCCCGGCCACGCCTACCTGCCGCCGGGCGGCAAGCACCTGCAGGTGATCCGCGACGGCGCGCGCTGGCGCTGCAAGATCGACGACGGCCCGCCGGTCAACCGGCACAAGCCGGCGGTGGACGTGCTGTTCCAGTCGGTGGCGCGCAATGCCGGCGCCAATGCGATCGGCGCGATCCTGACCGGCATGGGCGACGACGGCGCCCGCGGCCTGCTGGAAATGCTGCAGGCCGGGGCCAGCACCCTGGTCCAGGACGAGGCCACCAGCGTGGTCTGGGGCATGCCCGGCACCGCCTTCCGCATGGGCGCGGCGCAGGAAGTGTTGCCGCTGGACAAGATCGCCGAGCGGCTGATCGCGCTGTCCGTGCAGGCCCGCTGAGACCATGCCGGGCCGCCGCCTCGTCACGTCGAGCGCGCCCAACGACGCCAGCGTGGAAGCGGCGCGGGTCGCATCGGCCCGATCCGAACTGGATCTGCTGCTGTGCCTGCAATACGCGCCCGAAGGCGTGCTGATCGTCGATCCGCAGGGGCGCGTGGTCGCCTTCAACCACACCGCCGAAGCGCTGTGGAACCGTCCCCGCGCGCAGGTGCTGGGGCGTCCGCTGGGCGAGCTGGCCGATGCCGAGGTGCGCGACGACTTCCTCGCGCATTGCCTGCACGACAGCGGCAGCGGCAGCTACGAACTGCTGACGCACGACTATGAGGGCGCGGCGCGCTGGCTGGCGGTGAGCGCAGCGCGGGCCCCGCAGAACTACAGCCAGCTGCAGGTGCTGTTCGTCCGCGACATCAGCGCCCAGCGCGCCCGCGATGCCAGGATGCGGCTGCTGTCGCTGGCGCTGGATTCCAGCGACGCCGCCATCGTCGTCTGCGATCCGGAGTTGAACATCCTCTACGTCAACGCCGGCTTCAGCCAGGTGTTCGGCTATGCCGAGAGCGAAGTGTTGGGGCACCTGCCGAGCAACGTGCTGGCCGGCCCCGGTACCGACATGCAGACCGTGCAGCACACCCGCGAGCGCGTGCGCGCCGGTTTCGGCCACCAGACCGACATCCTGGCCTACCGCAAGGACGGCACCCCGCTGTGGGCCACCCTGGTCGCCACCCCCATCGCTGGCGAGGACGGCAGCCAGCAGCACTACATCCTCTCGTTCACCGACATCACCCAGAGCAAGATGCATGAGGTGCTGCACAAGAACGTGCTGGAGGCGCTGGTCCGCGAACAGCCGCTGGTCGAGGTCGCCACGCTGATCTGCAAGGAGGTCGAGCGTATCGCGCCAGAACTGATGGCCGCGGTCGTCAGCGTCGACGGCAGCGGCTGCCTGCAGCCTCTGGCGGCACCGAGCATGCCGGTGCGGTTCGGCGAGACCATGACCAGCATGCGCGCGGGACCGCGTGCCGGCGCGCTCGCCACCTCGATCTGGCGCAGCAAGCAGGTGCTGGTGCTCGACCCGCGTACCGACCCGCTGTTCGCCGACTACCTGGGGCTGGTGGACCACGTGCAGTTGGGCACCTGCGTGGCCACGCCGATCAAGTCCAGCAGCGGCCGCGTTCTCGGCAGCTTCGCGCTGTGCTACCGGCAGGTGCGCGAGCCGCTGGCCTGGCACCTGCGCCTGATCGAACTGTGCGTGCACCTGTGCGCGCTGGCGCTGGAACGCGAGCAGACCAGGGCGCGCGTCCACCAACTCGCCTTCTACGATTCGCTCACCGGCCTGCCCAACCGGGTGATGTTCAGCGCCCGTGCCGAGCAGGCGCTGGCCGCCGCCGAGCACCAGGGCATGCCGGTGGCGATCCTGTTCGTGGACATCGACCGCTTCAAGCGCGTCAACGAAACCCAGGGGCATGCCGCCGGCGACGGCCTGCTGCGCGACATCGCCCGGCGCATCTGCGACACCCTGGGCGTGACCGACCTGGTCGGCCGCCAGGCCGGCGACGAATTCGTGCTGATGCTGCCGCACTGCAGCGCCGAGCACGCCGCCGGCGTCGCCGAGCGCCTGCTGCTGGCGCTGGCCGAACCGGTGGTGGTGGGCCAGATGACCCTGCACCCCAGCGCCAGCATCGGCGTGGCGATGTTCCCCGAGGACGGCACCGACATCGAGACCCTGCTGCGCCATGCCGACCTGGCCATGTTCCGGGCCAAGCACGAGGGCGGTCACAGCGTGCGCTACTTCAGTTCCGACATGAACCGCATGGCGCAGGAACGCGTGGCGATGGAGACCGCGCTGCGCGAGGCCCTGCATCGCGACAAGCTGCAACTGCACTACCAGCCGCAGCTGGACAGCCAGGCGCCGCATGCCCTGTACGGCGTGGAAGCGCTGCTGCGCTGGGAGCATCCCAACCTCGGTGCGATCTCGCCGGCGCGGTTCGTGCCGATGGCCGAGGAATGCGGCCTGATCGACGAACTCGGCCACTGGGTGCTGCGCGAGGCCTGCCGGCAGATGGCCGACTGGCGCCTGCGCGGCGTCCCGGTACCGCGCGTGGCGGTGAACCTGTCGGCCAACAATTTCGCCGATCCGCAGCTGCCGGCGCGGGTGGAGGGTCTGCTCGCCGCGTCCGGCCTGCAACCGGCCGACCTGGCCCTGGAGATGACCGAGAGCGTCATGCTCTCCAACACCAACGCGGTGCTGGCCAACCTGCGCCAGCTGCAGGCCAGCGGCGTGCTGCTGTCGCTGGACGACTTCGGCACCGGCTACTCCAGCCTCAGCCATCTGCACCAGTTGCCGGTCAACGAACTGAAGCTGGACATGAGCTTCGTCAGCGACTTGGAGCACTGCCAGACCTCGCGGACCCTGACCACCTCGGTGCTGCGCATCGGCGAGACCCTGGGCTTGCATACCGTTGCCGAGGGCGTGGAAACCGAAGCGCAGCGCGCGTTCCTGGCGCGGCTGGGCTGCCGCGTGCTGCAGGGCTTCCTGTTCGCGCCGGCGCTGCCGGCCGCGGCGCTGGAACACTGGCTGCACGGGCGTGCGCCCGCGCCGCTGGCGTGAGCGTAGCCTCAGCGCGGCCAATCTGTCGCGCATCGCAACGCTGTCAACACTCACAAAAAAGCCCGGCACTGCCGGGCTTCTTCGTTGCGACGGTGCCGCATGCGCGGCACACCTCGCGTCAGCGCATCGCCGGGGCGATCAGGCCGCGACCGTGGCGGCCACGTCCTGGTAGTCCTGGATCTGATCGAAGTTCATGTAGCGATAGATCTGCTCGCCGCTGGTCTTGATCACGCCCACGTCGGCCATGTACTCCTCCTTGGTCGGGATCCGGCCAAGGCGTGAGCAGATCGCCGCCAGTTCCGCCGAGCCCAGGTACACGTTGGTGTTGCGGCCCAGGCGGTTGGGGAAGTTGCGGGTGGAGGTCGAGAACACCGTGGCGCCCTCGCGCGCCTGCGCCTGGTTGCCCATGCACAGCGAGCAGCCCGGCATTTCCATGCGCGCACCGGCGGCGCCGAAGGTGCCGTAGTGGCCTTCCTTGGTCAGCTCCGAGGCGTCCATCTTGGTCGGCGGCGCGACCCACAGGCGGGTCGGGATGTCGCGCTTGCCTTCCAGCAGCTTGGCCGCGGCACGGAAATGGCCGATGTTGGTCATGCACGAGCCGATGAACACTTCGTCGATCGCCGCGCCGGCCACGTCGGACAGGGTCTTCACGTCGTCCGGGTCGTTCGGGCAGGCCACGATCGGCTCGTGGATGTCGGCCAGGTCGATCTCGATCACCGCCGCGTACTCGGCGTCGGCATCGGGCTCGAGCAGCTGCGGATCGGCCAGCCACTCCTCCATCTTCTTGATCCGCCGCGCCAGCGAACGCGCGTCGGCATAGCCTTCGGCGATCATCCACTTCAGCAGGGTGATGTTGCTGGTCAGGTACTCGACGATCGGCTCCTTGTTCAGGCGCACCGTGCAGCCGGCGGCCGACCGCTCGGCGGAGGCGTCGGACAGTTCGAACGCCTGCTCCACCTTCAGTTCCGGCAGGCCTTCGATCTCCAGGATGCGGCCGGAGAAGATGTTCTTCTTGCCCTGCTTGGCCACGGTCAGCAGGCCCTGCTTGATCGCGTACAGCGGGATCGCGTTGACCAGATCGCGCAGGGTCACGCCCGGCTGCATCTGCCCCTTGAAGCGCACCAGCACGCTCTCGGGCATGTCCAGCGGCATGACGCCGGTGGCGGCGGCGAAGGCCACCAGGCCGGAACCGGCCGGGAACGAGATGCCGATCGGGAAGCGGGTGTGCGAGTCGCCGCCGGTGCCGACGGTGTCGGGCAGCAGCATGCGGTTGAGCCAGCTGTGGATCACGCCGTCGCCCGGACGCAGCGACACGCCGCCGCGGGTGGAGATGAACTCCGGCAGGGTGTGGTGGGTCTTGACGTCCACCGGCTTCGGGTACGCCGCGGTGTGGCAGAACGACTGCATCACCAGGTCGGCGGAGAAGCCCAGGCAGGCCAGGTCCTTCAGCTCGTCGCGGGTCATCGGGCCGGTGGTGTCCTGCGAGCCCACCGAGGTCATCTTCGGCTCGCAGTAGGTGCCCGGGCGCATGCCCTGGCCTTCCGGCAGCCCGCAGGCGCGGCCGACCATCTTCTGCGCCAGCGAGAAGCCCTTGCCGGTATCGGGCGGGTCCATCGGCAGGCGGAACAGGGTCGAGGCCGGCAGGCCCAGGAACTCGCGCGCCTTGGCGGTGAGGCCGCGGCCGACGATCAGCGGGATGCGGCCGCCGGCGCGCACTTCGTCGAACAGCACGTCGGACTTCATCGCGAACTCGGCGATCACCTGCCCGTTCTTCAGCGCCTTGCCTTCGTACGGACGCAGCTCGACCACATCGCCGTGTTCCATCTGCGACACGTCCAGCTCGATCGGCAAGGCGCCGGCGTCTTCCATGGTGTTGTAGAAGATCGGCGCGATCTTCGAACCCAGGCACACGCCGCCGAAGCGCTTGTTGGGGATGTAGGGGATGTCCTCGCCGGTCCACCACAGCACCGAGTTGGTCGCCGACTTGCGCGAGGAACCGGTGCCGACCACGTCGCCGACGTAGGCGACCAGGTGGCCCTTGGCCTTGAGGTCGGCGATGGCCTGGATCGGGCCGCGCTTGCCGTCCTCTTCCGGCTCGAACGGCGCACCGTCGCGCTTGTTCTTCAGCATCGCCAGCGCGTGCAGCGGGATGTCCGGGCGGGTGGTGGCGTCCGGCGCCGGCGACAGGTCGTCGGTGTTGGTCTCGCCCGGCACCTTGAACACGGTGATGGTCAGGCTCTGCGGCACTTCCGGCTTGCTGGTGAACCACTCGGCCTCGGCCCAGCTCTGCAGCACCGCCTTGGCGTGCGCGTTGCCGGCCTCGGCCTTTTCCTGCACGTCGTGGAAGGCGTCGAAGATCAGCAAGGTGTGCTTGAGACCCTCGGCGGCGACCGCGCCCAGTTCCGGGTTGTCCAGCAGCTCGACCAGCGGATGGATGTTGTAGCCGCCGAGCATGGTGCCCAGCAGTTCGGTGGCGCGGGTGGGCGAGATCAGCGGAGTCTTCTCGCTGCCGAAGGCGACCGCGGCCAGGTACGAGGCCTTGACCTTGGCGGCGTCGTCGACGCCGGCCGGTACGCGGTGGCTCAGCAGTTCGACCAGGAACTGCTCTTCGCCGGCCGGCGGATTCTTCAGCAGTTCGATGACCTGCGCGGTCTGCTGCGCGCTCAGCGGCAGCGGCGGGATTCCGAGCGCGGCGCGCTCTGCAACGTGGTGGCGGTAGGCTTCCAACATGCGGGTTCTCCGGAAAAAAACGGTGGGGATGAGCGGTTGCGCGGCGTCAGCCGGCGGGCTTGGGCACGATGATCTTCAGGCCCTTGAAGTAATCGCGGAAAAAACCGTCGTCGCGGGTGATCAGGCCATCGCATTGCAGCAGCGCATGCGCCCCGATCAGGAAATCGGCCACCACCCGCTCGCGCTTGCCGCCGCGGGCGCGGAAGCGGCGCTGCATCTCGCCGGCGCGCAAGGCCGACTTGGCCTCCAGCGCGCTGAAGCGGATGCTCATGTCCTCCAGCACCGACAAGGCCTCGGCGCCGTCGCGCAGCGCGCTGCAGACTTCGGCCAGGACGATGTCGCAGACCACCACCGGGCCGGTGCTCAGGCACTGGCGCAGGCAGGCTTCGGCGGCGTCGGCCTGGGGGCCGTCGGCCAGCAGATCCACCAGCACGGACGAGTCGATGGCGATCATGCGCCGGCGTCGGGTTCGGGCTCGAACGGATCGCCCGGGGCGCGGCCGCGGATCGCGCGCATCGCCTCGTCGGTGCTGGCGAAGCCGTCGAGCTTGAAGCGGCCGCGGGCGCGCGAGATGGCATCGTCCACGCTCTTGCGCAGGATGATCCGACCGCCGTCCAGCTCCACTTTCAGGATGGTGCCCTTGCTCAGGCCGAGCGCATCGCGCACGGCCTTGGGAAGGGTGATCTGACCGCGTTCGGCGACAGTGGCTTCCATCGGTGTAGCCCCGGTTCGGTATGCACGAATTATACATACCCAAGCGGTCATACCGCCAGCGACGGACGTGGCACGGCACAGCGCCCGGTCAGCTGGCGGGCGCCGTACCGCCGGTGCGGAACGACCTCGCGCCGGCCGCCCTGCCCTCGCTCAGCCACTCAGAACGCCACCTGCAGGCGGGTATTGAAGGTGGTGCCCTGATCCCGGCCCTGCACCGTGCCGCTGCGGTTGTCGCTCTGCCAGCGGATCACGTCGAGCATCAGCCGGCTGACGTCGTTGAGGTACCAGTTGGTCCCCAGCGTCCAGGCGCTGCCGCGGCCGCCGCTCGGCAGTTCGGCGTAGTCCACGTCCTCGTAGCGCAGCTTCAGCTCCCAGGCGCCGGCGCCGCCGGCGGTGACCGGGTCGACGACCTTGACCCGGCCCCAGGTGCCGGTCTTGGCGGCATACGCAGGCAGCGCGCCGGACAGGAACCAGCCGGCCGATACCGCCCAGGCCTGGTGGTCGAGATCGTAGCCGCCGGCCGCGCCGCGCCCGCGCAGGTTGCGCGTGCCCCATTCGGCGCTGGCCCAGGCCGGGCCGAAGACGCCGGCCAGTTCCGCACCGTAGGCGTCGCTGCGCTGCGCGCCCAGCAGCGTTCCCGGCGCGATCTTGACCTGGTCGTTGAAGTGCCCGGCGATCGCCGAACTGCGCAGCACGCCGCTGGCGCCGGCGGCAATCTCCTCGTGGAAGGCCCAGGCACCCACGTGCACGGTCGCGGCCTTGCCGACCAGCGGATTCCAGTGCGCGCGCGCCGCCCAGGTCAGGCTGTCGTTGTCGTCGCCGGCATTGTTGAGGTCGTTGCCCGCCACCGACAGGCTGGCGTGCCAGTCGCGCCCGTAGATGCGTTCGGTCAGGCCGACGCCGAACAGGCCGCGTTGCGGCAGGATCAGCGTGCCGACCACGTTGCGGTCCTGGAACGGGGTGTTGGAGGTGCTGCTGGCGCCGTCGATGCCGCGATCGTTCAGGCGATTGCCCACGCTCAGCTCGGCCGGCAGGCCGAACAGGCGATGGTCGACGCTGGCGTACACCGATTTCCAGGCCACCGCGTTGTCGGCGAAGTCGCCCTCCACCACCCAGCCGAGCTGGCCGTAGCGGCCTTCGGCGCCGAGCCGCACCGAGCGGATCTCGGTGCCGGACAGGTTGCGCTGGCTGGCAGCGGAACCGTCGGTGCTGGAGGCATCGACGAACAGGCGGCCGCGCGGACGGAACGCCACGTTGCCGTCGGCGCTGGCGAATTCCGGCGCGCCCTTCGACCACGACACCTTCGGCGCCTTGGCCTGCGCCGATTCGAGCGCGGCGATGCGGCCTTCCAGTGCCGGCGCAGATGGAGCCGGAGTCGACGCCGCCGGCGCGGCCGGGGCCTGCAGCGCGTCGAGCCGCGCCTGCAGTTGCTGGATCTGCTGCGCCTGTTGCCGCACCAATGCGGTCAGTTCGGCCTGGCTCAGTGCTGTGGGTGCAGTGGAAACGGTCTGCGCGGCAGCGTTGCCCAGCAGCAGGCCGAGCGCGAGCGTCAGCGCTGCGCGAGGCAGCACGGGATGGGGATGCATGGATGGGTCTCTCCGGCCAGCCAGCGCCTGGCCTGGCGCTGGCCCGTTGCGATGGTGCGGGGGGATGCGATGCGCGCGACAGGCGCGCCACCGGCGGGCCGGCGGCGCGCGGCCGCGGTCAGCTGGTGGCCTGGTTCTGCGCGTTGGGGCGCCAGGTGATCAGGCGGTTCTCGATCACGTCCAGCAGCGCATCGATGAGCAGCACGAAGGCGGCCAGGATGATGATGCCGGCGAACACGCCCACGGCATTGAAGTTGCCCTCGGCCTGCGCGATCAGGTAGCCCAGGCCGGCGGAGGCGCCCAGGTATTCGCCGATGATCGCGCCGACCACGGCAAAGCCCACCGAGGTCCGCAACGACGACAGGATCCAGCTCGCCGCCGCGGGGAAGTACACGTGGCGCAGCAGGTCGCGGCGATTGGCACCGAGGATGCGCGCATTGGCCAGCACCACCGGATTGACCTCGCGCACGCCCTGCATGGCGTTGAAGAACGTGGTGAAGAACACCAGGGTCACCGCCAACGCCACCTTGGACCACAGGCCCAGGCCCAGCCACAGCACGAAGATCGGCGCCAGCACCACGCGCGGGATCGCGTTGAAGCCCTTGATGAAGGGATCCAGGATCCGCGCCGAGCGCCGGCTCAGGCCCAGCCATACGCCGCCGGCCACGCCCAGTGCGGTGCCGATGACGTAGCCGAGCGCGGTCTCGGTCAGGGTGATGTAGACGTGCTGGTAGAACCCCGTATCGGACAGCCAGGTCCAGGCCTGCTGCACGATCGCCGTCGGCGCCGGGAAGAAGAACGGGTCGATCAGGCCCAGGGCGATGCCGCCCTCCCAGCCGCCGAACACGGCCACGACCAGCGCGAGCTGGATGAGTTTGTCAGTCTTGGCGTGCATAGCTCTTCTCCACTTCGCCGCGCAGGCAGGCCCAGATGTCGCGGTACAGGTCGGTGAAACGCGTGTCGAGCTTGATCTCGGCGACGTTGCGAGGGCGCGGCAGGTCCACGTCGAAACTGCGCACCACGCGGCTGGCGGGGCCGGAGGACAACACCACCACGCGGTCGCCCAGCGCGATCGCCTCCTCCAGGTCGTGGGTGATCAGGATCACCGAGCGGCGTTGCTCCTGCCACAGCCGCAGCAGTTCGTTCTGCATCAGGTGGCGGGTGTGGATGTCCAGCGCCGAGAACGGCTCGTCCATCAGGATCACCTTCGGCTCCACGATCAGCGCCTGCGCCATCTGCACGCGCTTGCGCTGGCCGCCGGAGAGTTGGTGCGGATAGCGATGCTCGAACCCGGCCAGGCCGACCTTGGCCAGCCAGGCATTGGCGCGCTGCTTGCGCTCGGCGTCGGCCACGCCGCGGAAGCGCAGGCCCAGCTCCACGTTCTGGAAGGCGGTCTTCCACGGCAGCAGCGCGTCCTGCTGGAACAGATAGCCGACCGCCTCCTGCACACCGGCGACCGGGCGGCCGTCGATGACGACCTGGCCGGCGGACGGCGACAGCAGGCCGGCCACCGCGTTGAGGATGGTGCTCTTGCCGCAGCCGGTGGGGCCGACGATGGCGAGGAATTCGCCATCGGCGACCTGGATGTCCACGTCGCGCACGGCGGTGAAATCGCCGAAGGACATGGTGACGTTGTTGATCGCGACCATCGTCTGCGCCGGGTCGAGGTGCGGCGCGCCGTTGAGGCGCTGCACGGTAGCGTTGCGTGCCATGGTTCCTCCGCTCACGGTTGGGCCGCCTTCGCCGCACCGCTGGCGCGATCCACGAAGGCGTTGGTGTAGGTCCTGGTCAGATCGATGTCCGCGCGCGCCACGTCCTTGTTGAATTCGCGCAGCACGGTCAAGGGCGTTTCCAGGTCGGCGGCGACGAAGCGTCCGTCGCGGGTGAAGATCGCACGGGCGTTCTCCACCGCACGCGCATAGGTGGCGCGGTCGCCGGAGACATAGGCATCGGGCAAGGCCGCGACGATCTCCTCGGCGGAGTGGTCGGCGATGAAGCGCAGCGCCATCTGCTCGGCGCGCACGATCTTCTCGGCATCCTGCGGCCGCTTTTCCAGGAAGCTGCGGTTGGCGTACAGCACCGAGGTCGGGTACAGCCCGCCATACACCTGGCGTGCGCCGGCATCGCTGCGCGCGTCGATCAGGATCCTGCCGATCTTGCGCTCGCTGATCAGGGTCGCCGCCGGGTCGTAGTTGACCAGCAGGTCGATCTTGCCCTGCTCCAGCGCCGCCACCGCGGCCGCACCGGAGCCCACGCCGATCAACGACACCGCGCTCTCGGCGATGCCGTTGCGCGAGAGGTAATGGCGCACGAAGAAGTCGGACGAGGAACCCGGCGCGGTGATGCCGACCTTCAGGCCCCGGATGGTCTGCGGTTTGGCCGGATCGAAGGCGGTGTCGTTGCGCCCGGCCAGCACCAGCCCGGAATTGCGCGAGAGCAGCACGAAGGCGACCACGTCCTTGCGCTTGGACTGCATCTGGATGGTGTGGTCGTAGAAACCCACCGCCACGTCGGTGGAGTTGGCCACCAAGGCCTGCAGCACCTTGGAGCCGCCCTGGGCGAAGTTCTCGGTCTTGACCTTGACCCCGACCTGGTCGAAGTAGCCGTTGGCGTCGGCGATGAAGAACGGCAGGTTGTTGAGATTGTAGGACCCGACGCTGATGCGCACGGGCGTGGCGTCGGCGCTCGCCGCATCGCCGCCGCCCTTGCCGCAGGCGGTGAGAAGCAGCAGGCCGGCCGCGGCGAGCGCCGCGGTGAAGAACGTTCTGGACAACATCGATCCCTCCCAGGATTGAAGCGTGTGCGTTGTCGGTCGCGGACGCCGTGCGTGCATGCAGGCGCCCGGCCGGTTCGGGTCATGTCATGCCGCGGAGATCCATTGGCGGGCCTCGGTGGACACGGGCGAAGTCGCGAAGACCCGCCCTTCGAACAGCCGGCGGGCGGTGCGCACCACGCTGGCGACGATCGGCGCATCGGCCGCGGTGCGGCTCAATCCCACCTCCAGGGCGCCGCTCGGATGTTCCAGGACGACGTGGCGCGGCAGCGCCGCATCGCCGACGAAGGCATTGGCCAGGGTACCCGGCGTGGCCGCCGCGGTGGCGATGCCGACCGCGCCGGTGATGGCCAGCGCGGTGTGGCATTGCTGCGGCATGAAATAGCGCACCTGCAGGTCGCCACCGTGCTGCGGCGCCGACAGCAGCACCGGCTTGGGAATCACCTTGTTGCCGGCGTCGGCGATGCCCATGCGCGCGCCCGCCTCGATGCGCAGCGCCTCCAGCCGCGCCAGCAGCGCGGAATCGGCATTCAGCTCGGCAGGCGAGGCATCGCCGCGCACGCCGAGATCGGCGGCGCGCAGCAACATCATCGGCATGGCGCAATCCACCAGACTCGTCGCGACGCCGTCGATGGTGTCCTGCGCCTGCCCGCTGGGCAACAGCTTGCCGGTGCGCGCGCCGGCCGCATCCAGAAACGACAGCCAGATCGGCGCGGCCGCGCCGGGCGCCCCGGCGATGCGCGTCTCGCCACGGTACACCACCCGGCCATGCGGGGTTTCCACCGTGGCCACGATCAGCTTGCCGGTGTTGACGTTGTGGATGCGCACCTGGGTGCGTGGATGCTGCGCCTGCACCAGGCCGCGCTCGATCGCGTACGGCGCCACCGCCGCCAGCATGTTGCCGCAGTTGGGCGAGGTGTCCACCACCTGCTGCTCGACCCGCACCTGCGCGAACAGATAGTCCACGTCCGCGTCGGCGCGGCTGGAGCGGTCGACGATGGCGACCTTGCTGGTCAGCGCGTTGCCGCCGCCGATGCCGTCGATCTGCAGCGGATGGCCGGCGCCCATCACCTCCAGCAGCAGGCGGTCGCGCCGGGCCGGATCGGCCGGCAGGTCCGGCGCGAAGAAGAACGGCCCCTTGGAGGTGCCGCCGCGCATGAGCACGCAGGGAATGCCGAGCAGATCGTTGGACATGGTGTAGATTGATGCGCCATGAAGATGAATGCCTTCGTCTGATTCGATACTGGCATGACCCCAATTAATCTGTGAATTGCTAATTTTTCGATGATTAATTACATATGAGCATTAATTGCGAAATCCTCGACCTGCGCGCGTTCCTGCTGGTGGCCGAGACGCGCAGCTTCCACCGCGCGGCCGAGGCGCTGCACATGTCGCAACCGGCGCTGAGCCGGCGCATCCAGAAGCTGGAACAGGCGGTGGGGTCGCCATTGCTGGAGCGCACCACCCGCAGCGTCGCCACCACCGCCATCGGCGAGAACCTGCTGCCGCTGGTGCGACGCATGATCGAGGAGTTCGACGGCTCGCTGTTCTCGGTGCGCGGCCACGACGATGCGCGCGGCGCCACCGTCACCATCGCCTGCCTGCCGACCGCCGCGTTCTACTTCCTGCCCAGCGTCATGGCGCGCTTCCGCGAGGCGCATCCGCATGTGCGCTTCCGCATTCTCGACATCCCGGCCACCGAGGGCCTGCAGGCGGTGGAACGCGGCGAGGTCGAGTTCGGCATCAACTTCATGGGCGCCAACGATCCCAACCTGGATTTCGACGTGCTCGCCGAAGACCCGTTCGTGCTGGCCTGTCGCCGCGATCATCCGCTGGCGAAGAAACGCCGGATCGAATGGGCCGACCTGGCCCAGCACCAGTTGATCACCGTGCACCGCACCAGCGGCAACCGCACCCTGCTCGACGGCGCACTGGCGCGCGAGAACCTGAAGCTCAGCTGGCACTACGAAGTGACCCACCTGTCCACCTCGCTGGGCATGGTCGAGGCCGGCATCGGCGTGTCGGTGCTGCCGAAGATGGCCACGCCCGACGGCGAGCATCCGATCCTGGTGACGCGGCCGATCGGCAATCCGGTGGTCTCGCGCACCATCGGCATCGTGCGCCGGCGCAGCGCGCTGCTCTCGCCCAGCGCCGAACGTTTCCTGCAGATGCTGATGAGCCGCTGGCGCGGCAAGCCGTGACACGGGCGCTACATCTGAACGTGTAAGCTTCGGCCCGACGCCTTGGGCCGCCGCGCCTTCCGGCCGCGCCGCGACGCGACGCAATGCCGGCAACGCAACGGCCCGGCACTCGCAAGCAGGCTCGTCACAGCGGGCCACTGCAAGCCACCCGCAATCAGGAGTTCCCCCGCATGAACGACTCGTTCTCCACCCGCAGCCAACTGCACGTCGGCGGCAAGACCTACGGTTACTTCAGCCTGCCCAAGCTCGGCGAGCGCTTCGACATCTCGCGCCTGCCCTACTCGCTGAAGATCCTGCTGGAGAATCTGCTGCGCCACGAGGACGGCGGCGCGACCGTCGGCAAGGAGCACATCGAAGCGGTGGCGCAATGGCAGCCGACCGCCGAGCCGGACACCGAGATCGCGTTCATGCCGGCGCGCGTGGTGCTGCAGGATTTCACCGGCGTGCCGTGCGTGGTCGACCTGGCGGCGATGCGCGATGCAGTGGTCAAGCTCGGCGGACGTCCGGAGCAGATCAACCCGCTGATCCCGTCGGAACTGGTGATCGACCACTCGGTGCAGGTGGACGTGTTCGGCAAGCCCGACGCGCTGGATCTCAACGGCAAGATCGAGTTCCAGCGCAACAAGGAACGCTACGGCTTCCTGCGCTGGGGCCAGAAGGCCTTCGACAACTTCAAGGTGGTGCCGCCGAACACCGGCATCGTGCACCAGGTCAACCTGGAGCACCTGGCGCGGGTGGTGATGACCGGCGAACGCGACGGCGAGGCGCTGGCCTATCCGGACACCGTGTTCGGCACCGACAGCCACACCACCATGATCAACGGCATCGGCGTGCTCGGTTGGGGCGTGGGCGGCATCGAGGCGGAAGCGGCGATGCTCGGCCAGCCCTCCTCGATGCTGATCCCGCAGGTGGTGGGCTTCAAGCTCACCGGCAAGCTGCCCGAAGGCGCCACGGCCACCGACCTGGTGCTGACGGTGACGCAGATGCTGCGCAAGCACGGCGTGGTCGGCAAGTTCGTCGAATTCTTCGGCGACGGCCTGCAGCACCTGCCGCTGGCCGATCGCGCCACCATCGGCAACATGGCGCCGGAGTACGGCGCCACCTGCGGCATCTTCCCGATCGACGCCGAATCGCTGACCTACCTGCGCCTGTCCGGACGCAGCGAGGAGCAGATCGCGCTGGTCGAGGCCTACGCCAAGGCGCAGGGCCTGTGGCACGACGCCGACAGCGCGCACGCCAGCTACAGCGCGACGCTGGAACTGGACATGGGCGACGTCAAGCCGTCGCTGGCCGGCCCCAAGCGCCCACAGGACCGCGTGCTGCTGGAAGACATGCAGCGCAACTTCCGCGACAGCCTGGTGCCGTTCGCCGACGCGCGCAGCAAGCGCCACAGCGATGCGAAACAGGAAGACCGGCTCAAGAACGAAGGCGGCGGCGGCACCGCGGTCGGGGCCCAGGCGGCGCAGGCGCAGGAGGCCGAGGCCAGCGGCGCCGGCTGGCGCCTGCGCGACGGCGCGGTGGTGATCGCGGCGATCACCTCCTGCACCAACACCTCCAACCCGGCGGTGATGCTCGGCGCCGGCCTGCTCGCACGCAACGCCGTGGCCAAGGGCCTGAAGGCGCAGCCGTGGGTCAAGACCTCGCTCGGGCCGGGCTCGCTGGTGGTCACCGACTACCTGAAGAAGGCCGGGGTGATGGACGACCTGGAACAGCTCGGCTTCTACGTGGTCGGCTATGGCTGCACCACCTGCATCGGCAACTCCGGCCCGCTGCCGGAAGACGTGTCCGCGGCGATCGCCCAGGACGACTTGGTGGTGGCCTCGGTGCTGTCGGGCAACCGCAACTTCGAAGGCCGCGTGCATCCGGAAGTGAAGATGAACTACCTGGCCTCGCCGCCGCTGGTGGTCGCCTACGCCATCGCCGGCACCACCGACATCGACCTGACCCGCGACCCGCTGGGCACCGGCAGCGATGGTCAGCCGGTGTACCTGCGCGACATCTGGCCGAGCAACAAGGAGATCGGCGGCACCATCGCCGCCACGGTCGGCCCGGAGATGTTCAAGCAGAACTACGCCGACGTGTTCAAGGGCGACAGCCGCTGGAACACCATCGCCTCGCCCGACGGCGAGCTGTACGCCTGGGACGGCGCCTCCACCTACATCAAGAACCCGCCCTACTTCGACGGCATGACCATGCAGGTCGGCCGCATCGAGGACGTGCACGGCGCGCGCGTGCTGGGCCTGTTCGGCGATTCGATCACCACCGACCATATTTCCCCGGCCGGCAACATCAAGAAGGACTCGCCGGCGGGCCGCTTCCTGCAGGAGCGTGGCGTGCAACCGGCCGACTTCAACAGCTACGGCAGCCGCCGCGGCAACGACGACGTGATGGTTCGCGGCACCTTCGCCAACATCCGCATCAAGAACCTGATGTTCGGCGGCGAGGAAGGCGGCAACACCCTGTACCACCCGCCCGGCGGCGGCCAGCCGGAAAAGCTGGCGATCTACGACGCGGCGATGAAGTACAAGGCCGACGGCGTGCCGCTGGTGGTGATCGGCGGCAAGGAATACGGCACCGGCTCCTCGCGCGACTGGGCGGCCAAGGGCACCAACCTGCTCGGGGTCAAGGCGGTGATCGCCGAGAGCTTCGAGCGCATCCACCGCTCCAATCTCGTCGGCATGGGCGTACTGCCGCTGCAGTTCCTCGACGGCCAGAACGCGCAGAGCCTGGGCCTGGACGGCTCGGAAGTCTTCGAGATCACCGGCCTGCAGGACGGCGCCAGCAAGCGCGCCAAGGTCGTCGCCACGAAGGCCGACGGCAGTGCGCAGACCTTCGAGGTGGCGGTGATGCTGCTGACCCCGAAGGAAGTGGAGTACTTCCGCCACGGCGGCCTGCTGCAGTACGTGCTGCGTCAGTTGGCCGCGCGCTGACCGACCCTGCGCTTTCCGGCAGCGGAAATCCGGCCCCCGCGCCTGCGCGGGGGCGCTGCGCCGGCGCGCGAACCTATGGTTCGCAAGCGCGCCGGCTCGCCCGCCACGGCGGCCTGCTGCAGTACGTGCTCCGGCCGTTGACAGCACAGCCCAACTCGCTTTCCGGTTTCCGGCGGCGAAAGCGCGGCCAAGTGGCGACCATTGCATTGCGCAGCACAGCCGGCAGCGAAATAGTCATACCCAGTTACTCATCCGCAGCCACGACCTCTGTTGCTGTTGCTGTTGCTGTTGCTTGGCTTGACTTTGGCTCTTGCTCTTGATTTACCGGGTTCCCTTCCGAAGCGGCGGCCAGCCCGGGGAAAAACCCCGAAGGGGCGGCGCACAGGGATGTGCGCCGTCCGCGGCAGGGGCAGGATGCCCCTTCCGCGGATCCCCGGGATGGACGCGGACCCGGAGCGCGCAGCGCGGAGGGCGCGTAGGCAGGGTGTGCTTTCTTTTGGTTACTTTTCTTTGCACAAGCAAAGAAAAGTAACTCGCCCGAAAGGGCGAAAGCCTTTGCTTGGCATTGCCCGGCAAGCACACCAAGGCGCCAGCACTCGCCGCAGCATTTCAAGCGCTCAGCGTACAGCGCACAACACCAAGAAAATCAACGACTCCCCGCAACCACCACCCCGCCCCTGTTCGCCTTTTCCCTACGGAACGGTATGCTGCCGTTGCCGGTTCTGGCGGATACTGTCCGTTGTGAGCCAATCAACACGTTTCCTGGAGGGGGAATATGAGTCTGGATCGTCCGTGGTTGCAGAGTTATCCGGCCGGCGTTGGCGCCGACATCGATGTCGAGGAATACCGCTCCGTCGCCGCCGTCTTCGAAAGCTCCGTGGCCAAGTTCGGTGACCGCCCCGCCTATAGCAACTTCGGCAAGACCCTGACCTACCGCGAGGCCGGCGAACTGGCCCGGCAATTCGCCGGCTACCTGCTGGGCGAACTGCAGCTCAAGAAGGGCGACCGCGTCGCCCTGATGATGCCCAACTGCCTGCAATACCCCATCGCCACCTTCGGCGTGCTGCTGGCCGGCATGACCGTGGTCAACGTCAACCCGCTGTACACCCCGCGCGAACTGCGCCACCAGCTCATCGACTCCGGTGCCAGCGCACTGGTGGTGATCGACAACTTCGGCACCACCGTGCAGGACGTGCTTGCCGACACCCCGGTCAAGCAGGTCATTACCACCGGCCTGGGCGACATGCTGGGCTTCCCCAAAGGCCCGCTAGTCAACTTCGTCCTGAAGTACGTCAAGAAGCTGGTCCCGGACTACGACATCCCCAACGCGATCCGCTTCCGCGACGCGCTGACCCTCGGCCGCCTGCACACGCTGCCGCCGATCGACATCGCGCCGGACGACATCGCCTTCCTGCAGTACACCGGCGGCACCACCGGCGTGGCCAAGGGCGCCATGCTGACCCACCGCAACCTGGTCGCCAACATGCTGCAGGCCGGTGCGTGGATCTCGGCGACCGGCAAGCTGGAGGAAGGCAAGGAAGTCATCATCACCGCGTTGCCGCTGTACCACATCTTCGCGCTGACCGCGAACGGGCTGGTCTTCATGAAGCTCGGCGGACTCAACCACCTGATCAGCAATCCGCGCGACATGCCCGGCTTCGTCAAGGAACTGCAGAAGACCCGCTTCACCGCCTTCACCGGCGTCAACACCTTGTTCAACGGCCTGCTCAACACCCCCGGCTTCGACAAGGTGGATTTCTCCTCGCTGAAGTTCACCCTGGGCGGCGGCATGGCGGTGCAACGCGCGGTGGCCGAACGTTGGAAGCAGGTCACCGGGGTCACCCTGGTCGAGGCCTACGGCCTCACCGAGACCTCGCCGGCGGCCTGCATCAACCCGCTGACCCTGACCGAATACAACGGCGCGATCGGCCTGCCGATCCCCTCCACCGACGCCTGCGTCAAGGACGACCAGGGAAACGTCCTCGCCCATGGCGAGGTCGGCGAGCTGTGCATCCGCGGGCCGCAGGTGATGAAGGGCTACTGGCGCCGGCCGGAGGAAACCGCCAGCGCCATCGACGCCGACGGCTGGCTGCACACCGGCGACATGGCGCGGATGGATCCGCAGGGCTTCTTCTATATCGTCGACCGCAAGAAGGACATGATCCTGGTGTCCGGTTTCAACGTGTATCCGAACGAGGTCGAGGACGTCATCGCGATGATGCCGGGCGTGCTGGAAGTGGCCGCGGTCGGCGTGCCGGACGAGAAATCCGGCGAGGCGGTCAAGGTGGTGATCGTGAAGAAGGATCCCAACCTGACTGCCGACGAGGTCAAGGCCCACGCCCGCGCCAACCTCACCGGCTACAAGCATCCGCGCATCGTCGAGTTCCGCAAGGAGCTGCCCAAGACCAACGTCGGCAAGATCCTGCGGCGCGAGCTGCGCGACGCGCCGCCGCCTCAGTAAACGGCTCCGACGGGCGCCCACGCGGCGCCCGTGCGGGCGTTGGCGGGCCAAGTTCCGGCCGCGGCACCCGGGTGTAGCATCCGCCGGGTGGAAACGCACTCGCCCGCTGCGCCACGCCATCTCCGCGGGCGTCTTTCCGAGAGCCCGCCATGAGCACGATCGACCCGCTGCCCCGTACCCGCGCCTACTCCAGCATCCGCATCGATGCCGACGGCGACGACGATAGCCACTGGCTGTACATGCATGCAGGCGGTGCCGCGAAGCAGCGGCCCTGCTTCCATCCCACCTTGATGCGCGAGATGCACGGCTACCTCGCCGCGATCAGCCAGCCCGGCACCCTGGCCTCGGCGCGGCTGGGCAGCCTGGTGCTGGCATCCGATGGCAGCGCGTTCAACCTGGGCGGGGACCTGGAACTGTTCGGCCATTACATCCGCCGCCGCGATCGTGCCGGCCTGATGGCCTACGCGACGAGCTGCATCGATGGTGTCCACCGCTTCCATACAGGACTCGGTGGCAATTTCCGCACCATCGCCCTGCTGCAGGGCGACGCGCTCGGAGGCGGCCTGGAGATGGCGCTGTCGTGCCATCTGATCGTGGCCGAGGAGGACGTCGGCATGGGCCTGCCGGAAATCATGTTCGGCCTGTTTCCCGGCATGGGCGCGTATTCGTTCCTCAGCCGTCGCATCGCGCCGCATGCCGCGGAGAAGCTCATCCTGGGAGGCCACGTCTTCAGCAGCCAGGAGATGCACGCCATGGGCATCGTCGACGTGCTGGTCCCCAAGGGCCAGGGCAAGGAGGCGGTGCGCGACCTGATCCAACAACAACGACGGGCGCCGCTGGCGCATCTGGCGATGAACGCGATGCGCAACGTGGTGCAGCCGGTCAGCCGCGAGGAATTGCTGACGGTGACCGAAATCTGGGTGGACGCCGCGCTGGCCCTGGGCGAGAAGTCGCTGCGGACTATGGATCGGCTGGTGCGGGCCCAGGTCCGGCGCGCGCAATCCGGCGTCGTTGCCGCCTGAGCGGCATGCCGCCGGCAGCGAGGGATGACCCGGCCTCGCGCCGGGCGTTCCTCAGCGCAGTTCGCCGTCCTGCACGGCGCTCTGCCGGGCGCGCAACTCCAGGGCTTCGCGGCCTTCGGTCAGGCTGGCGTTGAGCGCCATCAAGCGCTGGCGCCACTCGCTGCGCACCTGCCATTCCGGCATCTGCATCAGCTCGCCGCCAAGGCTGGCGAGCCGTATCAGGCCGAGGTTGCTGGCGACGCCCTTGATCGCATGCGCGTGTTCGCGCAGGCGCTCCCAATGCTCGGCTTCGCCGGCGATCTGCATGCCGCCGAGGCAGCCCTCGGCATCGTTGAGGCATTGCGAGATGAACTCGCGCTCGAAGCCATCGCCCATGCCGAGCCCAGCGAGTTCGTCCAGGACCGACGAATCCAGCACCCCTTCGCTCGACACCGGCATCTGCCGCACGGTCGTGTCGTTGCCGACGCGCAGGCGCCCTTCCATCGCGATGTCCGAGAGCGTGTCCAGCAGGCGGTTGGCCACCACCGGCTTGGCCAGGAAGGTCCTGGCGCCGGCCTGTTCGCAGCGCTGGATCGATTCGGGAGTCACATCGGCGCTGAGCACCACCACCGGCGTCCGCGGTCCGCCGGCCTGCATCACCCGCAACTGCCGCAGCATGTCCAGGCCGCTCATGCCGGGCATGTGCAGGTCGACGATCACCGCGTCGAATTCGCTCTCGGCCAGCGCGTCCAGCACCGCTTCCGCGCCGTCGACGCAGATGGCGCGATGGCCGGCTTTCTGCAGCATCCGCTGCAGCACCATGCGGTTGGCGGCGTGATCGTCGGCGACCAGGATGCGCATGCCGCGCACCCGCGCGCGGTGGCGCAGGAACGGGTCGGAGAAGGCGATGACGTTGCCGCTGGTATCGAACTCCTCGGCCGCCGCCGGCACGCTGGCCTGCTGCGCACCGAGGTCCGCCGACGCCGGCACCGCCGCCGCCACGAACGGCAGTTCGAACCAGAAATGGCTGCCGCGCGGCGCATTCTCCTGGTAGCCGATGCTGCCCCCCATCGCCTCGACCAGGCCCTTGGCGATCGTGGTGCCGAGGCCGCTGCCTTCGTAGCGGCGCGACAGGCCGACGTCGGCCTGCTCGAACGCCTCGAACAGGCGCGGCCGCATGTCCGGCGTCACGCCGATGCCGGTATCGACGATGTCGAAACTCAGGCGCGTCGGCTGCCCCTGCTCGTTCTTGTGCAGGCGTACGCGGATGTCGACCCGGCCGGTCTCGGTGAACTTGATGGCATTGCCGGCCAGGTTCAGCAGCACCTGGCGCAGATGGCCCGGGTCGCCGGAGAGGTAGTCCGGCACGTCCGGGGCGACATCCACCTGGTAGGTCAGCAGCTTGGCGCGTGCCTGCGGCTGCAGGATCAGGCTGATCCCTTCCAGGGTTTCGCGCAGCGAGAAATCGCGCTTGTCGAGCCGCAGCTTGCCGGCCTCGATCGCGGAAATGTCCAGCACTTCCTCGACCAGCGACAGCAGGCTGCGCGCGGACGCCTGGATGGTGTTGACGCACTCGCGCTGCTCGGCGTCCAGGCGCGTGGTCGCCAGCACCTCGGTCATGCCGGACAGGCCGTTCAACGGGGTGCGGAACTCGTGGCTCATGTTGGCCAGGAAACGGCTCTTGGCCTCGCTGGCGCGGCGCGCCTCGGCGGTGGTGCTGGTCAATTGCCGCAACAGTCCCGACAGGTACAGCGGGATGGCGGCCAGGCCGACCAGCAGGCCGATGCCCAGGCCGCGATTGGCGATCCAGTAGTCGCTGGTCATCAGCGTGATGCTGAAACTGGCCACCGCCATGGCCACGGCCAGGTACAGATAGCGGTTGCCGTAGCGCAGGCCGTTGCCGATGGTGACCCACATGATGACCACGTAGATGCAGGCCATCGGCTCGCCGATCGCGCTCATCGCCATCGACATCAGCCCGTAGTCGGCCACCATGCCGATGATCCGGCGCACGTCCGAGCGCTGCGGCCGCATCACGATCCAGGTCATCAGGGCCAGGGCCACCGCCTGCGAGATCAGGGTCAGGCCGATGACGTAGGCGCGCTGCCGCGGGGCGATGTCCCAGCCCTGCGAGAACGACAGTTCGTAGGCCAGGATCAGCGCGACCATGCAGATGCGGACGAACGCCTGGCCGTGCTCGGTATCCTTGCGCTCCGCGAACCGTTGCCGCACCCACCTGATCGCCGAGATCATGTCAGACTCCTGGTCGCGCCGAGGCGGTGGAGAATTTCTCGCAGATCACCTGCAACTGCTCGCGGCCGCGGAACAGCGCGTCCACGCAGCGCGGGTCGAACAGACGGCCGCGCTGGGCGTAGAGGTAGGCCAGCGTCGCATCCATGGTCCAGGCTTCCTTGTAGGGCCGCGGCGAGATCAGCGCGTCGAACACGTCGGCGACCGCCACGATCCGCGCTTCCAGCGGAATCGCCTCGCCGACCAGGCCGTCCGGGTAGCCGCTGCCGTCGTAGCGCTCGTGGTGGCGCAGCGCGATCAGCGCGCCGACCTGGATGAAGCGGTTCTGGCTGCCGCTGAGCAGTTCGTAGCCGATGCGCGGGTGCATGCGCATCACCGCCATCTCGTCCTCGCTGAGCTTGCCCGGCTTGAGCAGCACCGCGTCGGGAATAGCGATCTTGCCCATGTCGTGCAAGCTGGCCGCCATCTCGATGACCCGCACCTCGTCCTCGGACAGGCCCAGTTGCTCGGCGATCAGCCCGGCCACGTGCGCCATCCGCTCCAGATAGGCGCTGGTGCCGACGTCGCGGTACTCGATGGCCCGAGCCAGCCGCGACAGGGTCTCGCGCTCGCGTTCCTCGACCTCGCGCATGCTGGCCAGCAGGCGCTGCTCCAGCGACATCGCGCGCTGCTTGATGTTCTCGCTCTGCAACCGCAGCTGCAGCAGGTTGTGGCAGCGCGCGCGCAGTTCGCGCGGGCGGATCGGCTTGACCAGGAAGTCGATCACCCCCGCTTCCAGCGCCGCCTGGCGGATCGGCTCGTCGCCGACCACGGTGATCAGGATGATGGGAATGTCGCGGTGCTTGGGCAGCCGGCGCAGGCGCCGCGCGAACTCCAGCCCGTCCATGCCCGGCATGCGGTAATCGAGCAACAGCAGATCGACCTTGCCCGCTTCGCACCAGGCCAGCGCGGCCTGCGAGTCGCCGAAGTCGCGTACGGTCAGTTCCGGGGCGATGTCCTCGATGACATGCCGCAGCATCGTGCGCGCGGAGGTCTGATCGTCGACGATGACGATGTTCAAACGATTGTCGCTTCCGTCCGCCCAGTGGAGACGGTCCCCGTTCGAGGACGCGCCGGAGAGGCTCATGCTGGCATCATGCATCTGCAATCCTCCGCCCGTCGCATCTGCGCGGGCTGCTGAGACGACAACGGGAACGCACCGGCGCGGGGTCACCCGGCGCGTCCACCTCACTTCCTTTTGCGTGCAACGCCTAGTGCAAGAACCGCACCACCTCGTCCGCGGCTAGGTTAAGCCTCCGGACGCATATACGGAAACAGCAGCACGTCACGGATTGAGCTGCTGCCGGTGAGCAACATTACCAGCCGGTCGATGCCGATGCCCAGGCCGCCGGTCGGCGGCAGCCCCACTTCCAGCGCCCGGATGTAGTCGGCGTCGAAATGCATGGCCTCGTCGTCGCCCCCCTCCTTCGCCGCCACCTGGGCCTGGAACCGCGCCGCCTGGTCCTCCGGGTCGTTGAGCTCGGAGAAGCCGTTGGCGATTTCCTTGCCGTTGATGAACAGCTCGAAGCGGTCGGTGTAGCCCGGCTCGGTGTCGCTGGAACGGGCCAGCGGCGACACCTCGACCGGGTGGTCGGTGATGAAGGTGGGCTGGATCAGGGTGTGCTCGACCGTGGCCTCGAAGATCTCCAGCAGCAGCTTGCCCCAGCCGTAGGACGGCTTGGTGCGGATCTTCAGCCGCTCGCAGTGGCGCAGCAGGGCCTCGCGGTCGGTGCAGTCGGCGGCGCTGATCTCCGGGTTGTGGTGGCGCACCGCCTCGTCCATGCGCCAACGACGGAACGCCGGCGCCAGGTCGATGTCGGCGCCGTCCCAGTGGACCTGGGTGGTGCCCAGCACCTCGCGGGCGACGTCGCGGATGACGTTCTCGGTCAGGTCCATCACCTCGTGGTACGTGGCGTAGGCCTCGTACAGCTCCATCATGGTGAATTCCGGATTGTGCCGGGTACTGACGCCTTCGTTGCGGAAATTGCGGTTGATTTCGTAGACCCGTTCCAGGCCGCCGACCACCAGGCGCTTCAGGTACAGCTCTGGGGCCACCCGCAGGTACAGGTCCAGGTCCAGCGCGTTGTGGTGGGTGGTGAACGGCTTGGCGGTGGCGCCACCGGGGATGTAGTGCATCATCGGCGTCTCCACTTCCAGGAAGCGGCGCGCGTCCAGCCAGGCGCGCATGGCGCGGATGATCTTGGAGCGCTTGACGAACACCTCGCGCGCCTCCGGCGACACGATCAGGTCCACGTAGCGCTGGCGGTAGCGCTGCTCCACGTCCGACAGGCCGTGCCACTTGTCCGGCAGTGGCCGCAGCGCCTTGGTCAGCAGGCGCAGCCCGGTGGCCTTGACCGACAGCTCGCCGGTCTTGGTGCGGGTCAGCCCGCCCTCCACGCCGATGATGTCGCCGATGTCCCAGCCCTTGAAGGCGTCGTAGGCCTCGCCCAGGGCGTTGGCCTGCAGGAACAGCTGGATGCGCCCGGACTCGTCCTGCAGTTGCACGAAGCTGGCCTTGCCCATCACCCGCTTGGCCAGCAGGCGCCCGGCCAGGCGCAGGCTGCGGCCCTGGGCCTCCAGCGCCTCGGCGGTCCAGCGCTCGGTGTCGGCGAACTCGGCCTGCAGATCGCCGGCGAAGTCGCTGCGGCGGAAATCGTTCGGATAGGCCACGCCCTGCGCGCGCAGCGCGGCGAGTTTTGCGCGCCGTTCGGCGATGAGGCTGTTCTCGTCGACGGGAAGGGACGGCGCGGGGGTCTGCTCGGTCATGGGATGGGGGATGCGTGAGGAAGGGAAAGAATGCACCAGCCGACGCGGCCGTGTGCCGCCGCACGGCCTCCGTCGCCAGGACGGAGGCCGCCGGTTCAGGCGTCGCTGCGTTTCGCGCCGGCTTCCAGGCCGGACTTGAGGCTGGCCTCGACGAACTCGTCCAGGTCGCCATCGAGCACCTTCTGGGTGTCCGAGCGCTCCACGCCGGTGCGCAGGTCCTTGATCCGGCTCTGGTCGAGCACGTAGTTGCGGATCTGGCTGCCCCAGCCGATGTCGGACTTGGTCGCCTCCACCGCATCGCGCTCGGCGTTGCGCTTCTGGATCTCCAGCTCGTACAGCTTGGCGGCCAGCATCTTCATCGCGTTGTCGCGGTTCTGGTGCTGGCTGCGCCCGGTCTGGCAGGCCACCACGATGCCGGTGGGCACGTGAGTGATGCGCACCGCCGACTCGGTCTTGTTGACGTGCTGGCCGCCGGCGCCGGAGGACCGGTACACGTCGGTCTTCAGGTCGGCCGGATTGATGTCGATGTCGATGTTGTCGTCCACTTCCGGCGACACGAACACCGAGGTGAAGCTGGTATGGCGGCGGTTGTCCGAGTCGAACGGCGACTTTCGCACCAGCCGGTGCACGCCGGTCTCGGTCTTCAGCCAGCCGTAGGCGAAGTCGCCCTCCACGCGCAGCGTGGCGGACTTGATCCCGGCCACTTCGCCGCCGGAGACTTCCATCAGCTCGGTCTTCCAGCCGCGCGATTCGCACCAGCGCAGGTACATGCGCAGCAGGATCTCGGCCCAGTCCTGGGCCTCGGTGCCGCCGGCGCCGGCCTGGATGTCGACGAAGGCGTTGCTGGCGTCCATCTGCCCGGAGAACATGCGCTGGAATTCCAGCTTCTCCACCTGCGCCTGGAAGCGGTCGACGTCGGCCAGCACCGCCTGCGCGGTGGCCTCGTCGTTCTCGCTTTCGGCCAGTTCCAGAAATTCCAGCGATTCGTTCAGGCCATCGAGCACGCTGGCGATGCCGCCGACGGTCTTCTCCAGGCTGGCGCGTTCACGGCCCAGGCCCTGGGCACGCTCAGGGTCGTTCCAGACGTCGGGGCTTTCCAGCTCCCGGGTGACTTCCTCTAGACGCTCCTTCTTGGCGTCGTAGTCAAAGAAACCCCCGTAGCGACAGCACCCGATCGGACAGATCGGCGATGCGGTGGCGAATCGGATTGAGTTCGATCATTGCGGCATTTCCGGCAGACAAGAGCGCGATTCTAGCAATTCCGGCCGCCGCGCCACAGCGCCGCCGGCCTACGCGACGGGGGCGGCCTCGCCCTCCCCGGCCGCCACCCGCAGCCCGGCGCGGTAGCGGCGGCTGCACGGGACCTGGCTGCCGTCGCGCAGATGCACGCGCGCCTCGCCCGCCTCCAGCGGCTCGATCGAGACCACGCTGGCGAGGTTGACGATGTAGCTGCGGTGGATGCGCACGAACCGCGCCGGATCCAGCCGCGCCTCGATCGCGGTCATGGTGCTGCGCAGCGGGTAGTCGTGGCCGCGCACGCGCAGGTTGACGTAGTTGCCGGCCGCCTGCAGCCATTCGATGTCGGCCGCGGCGACCAGGAAGTCGCGGCCGAGCTTGCGCACCAGGAAGCGCTCCGGCCGTTCCAGCGAACCCACCGGCGGGCCGGCGTCGGGCGCACCGAGCAGCGCCGCCTCGCCCTGCCAGCGCCGCAACAGGAACCGGTACATCTCCACGCACAGCGCGATCGAGGCCAGGCTGCGCACATCCTTCAGATACTCGTAGGCCAGGCCCTGCGGCCACGGCCCGAAATCGTAGTGCTGGCCCTGCAGGCGGTAGACCAGGCTGCGCAGGGCCACCATCCCCACCACGTGCAGCACCGACAGCGCCACGCTGCCCAGCAGGTAGCCCGGCAGCCGGTGCCGCCAGGTGTCCCAGTGCAGCGGGTAGCGCCGGGTCAGCAGCACCACCAACGGCACGAGCAGCAGGAACATCAGTTGGCTGGACCATTCCCAAACCACCGGCTCCCAGGCGGCGAAGTGCAACCCGGTGGTGCGGATGTCGATCAGCACCGTGATGCTGTTGGCAACGGCGTTGATCAGGGTTAACGCGACCCAGAAGCCGATCTCGAAACTGCGGCGCCAGGGCTGGAAACGGGAGTAGGCGCTGGCGCCGGAGGGGTCTGACATCGGCAAAGTGTAGCGCGCCGGCATGACCGCACCGGCGCGCCCTGGGCGGATCAGCGCACCTCGAACTCGCCGACCAGCACCGTCTCCTTGCGCTCGGTCAGGCGCAGCGTCACCTGCTGGTCGCGTTGCGCCGCCGTGCCCCAGCCCGTGCTCAGTTGCAGGTGCAAGGTGGTCGCGCCGGTGACCAGGGGCTGGCGCTCGCCGAAGAAGTTCGCTTCCACCTTGTACTTGCCGGGCTTGGCGGTGCGCAGCGAGAACTCCTCCGGCCCGTAGCCGCCGGTGAAATCCGGCGACAGCTGGCCGCCCTGGTAGGTCGCGCGGTTGCCGTAGTAGCAGCGCTCGCCGTTGGGGTCGGTCACCCACAGGTCCATGTCGCTGTTGTCGCTGTCCCAGTTGAGCACCACGCGCAGGTCCAGCGGCAGGTTGCGCAGCAGACGCGGATCGATGAAGCCGGTGTTCAGCGGCCGCGGCGCCCGCGCCACGATCGCGTTCAGTTCGTTGAGCGCGATCATGCTCACCCCGTCGAAGCGCGTGTCCCAGTCGCGCACCACCACCTGGTACAGCTGCGCGATCGCCGCCTGCGCGTCGCCGCGCGCGGCATAGGCCAGGCCCAGGTCGCGGAAACTCTGCGGCTCCTCCTCGCCCAGCCGCAGCACCTGCTCGAACACCGGCACCGCCAGATCGGCGCGACCGGCCTGCAGCAGCCGGTAGCCGAGCACGCGCAGTACGTGGCGATTTTCCAGTTGCAGCTCGGCCAGGTTGGACAGCACCCGCAGGGCCAGATCGCGCTGGCCGCGCGCGAACAGCACGTCGGCCACGTCCAGGTAGAACGCGACGCTGTCGGCGTGCGCCGCGCGTTCGCTCAAATACAACGGATACACCGCGTCCGCCGCGGCCGCACGCAGGCGCCGCGCATACGGCGAATCCGGCTGCCAGGGCTGCAGGGCCAGGGAAATAGTGGCCGCAGACGCCACGCGCTCGCGCGCCGACGCCGACGCCGACGCCGACGCGGCAGCGTCGCTGGGCGCAGCGGACGAACCGCCGACGATATTCAGTTCCAGCGGCGCGGATGCAGGTGCGGCTGCGGGCATCGGCGCAGGCGCTGCAAGGGCCGTGGGCGGCGGCGAACCGGACGTGGCCTGCATCCGCTGGTCGGCACTTTCGGCAGTGGCGATGGCCGTTGGCGGCGCGTCCTTGGGAAAGCGCCGCTGCCACCAGGCGATGCGTTGCGCGAATGCCTCGGCGATCTCGTCGATGCGTCGCTCGCGCGTCTGGCCCTGCATCTTCTGCTGCCGCGCCTGCGCAGCCGCCACCGCCGCGCGCAGCGCCGGGGGTGCCGGGATTCCGTAGCGGACGTAGTCGTCGACGTTCTCCAGCACCAGCAGCGAGGTCTCGGCGCTGACCAGGCCGAAGCGTGTGGCCAGTGCCTGGCGGCGCGCGGACGCACCCAACGGATCGGCAGACAGGCTGCGCAGCATGGCGCGTGCCCATGCGCCCGGGATCAGGTCGCCGGGAACGTCATCCGCCGCGCGCAGCGGCAGGTGCAGGTGCCGCGTGCTGGCGGCCGTGGCGATCTCCAGGTGCAGGCTCGCATCGGACCCGAGCAGGCGTCCGGCGACGCGCATGTAACCATCGTCGGCGTCGCGCGCGTCGGCGACCAGATCGGCGACCTGGGTGCCGTCCATCGCGACCAGTTCGCCGCCACGCTGCAACAAGCGTTCGCTGGCAGCCTGGACGCCCTGCAGTCCGTCCAGCGCGATCGCGCGTCCGCCGCGAGCTTCCGCGATCGCCGCCAGGCGCGCGGCATCGGCGTGCACACCGGCCGAGTCGATCGCATACAGGCGCTGTGTGGGCGCCAGCGCCGGCATGGCCTGCGCGCCGTAATTGCCCAGGCCATCGCTGAACAGCAGATACTCCTGCACGTGGGGCGCCGCTTGCCAGGCCCCCAGCGCGCTGGCGCCGTCGGGCTGCTCGGCCTGCAACGCAGCCTTCAGGGCGCTCCAGTCGCCATTGCGCACCTGGAACCTGCGCGGCGCCGAGGCGCGGTCGCGCAACACGATCAGATCGACCTGGGCCGTGCCGACCGCGGCGAAATAGCGCTGCAGCAAGGCCAGTTCGGCAGGGATGTCGCGCTGCCGCGCCGATCCGGACGCATCCCACAGCAGGCCGATGCGCTGCGGCAGCGGACGTGGGCCATGCAGGTCGGCGATCGGCACCAGCGCCTGGAAGTAGCGCTGGCCATCGTGGACACCGGTGACCACGCGTGGCGACGCGCTCGCATGCAACGACAGCGTCAGCTCCGATGGCAGTTGTGCCGGGGTGCCCGACCACGTGGCCGCGAAACCGCCATTGGCCGTCGGCAGCAGGCGCACCGTCGCGGGCTCGGCGGGCGCGGCCAGGGTGCTCAGTTGCACGTGCAGCGACTGCGCCGCGGCGGCGTACTCCAGCGGCAAGCGCCATTGCCAGCCGGTGGCGGTACGCCGCAGCGATTCTCGGTAGACCAGGCGCACATGACGGCTGCCATGCGCGGGCAGCGGGTAGACGCGCAGCCGGAACTGGTTGCCGGCGGTCTGCTCGAGCAGGCCCGGATCGACCCCACGCCGCTCCACGGCCTCGAAGATCTGGCGCCCGCGCGCCTTGGGCACCGGCACCGCGTCGCGCATCTGCCCGTCGACGTCCAGGGCGAAACCACTGAGCTGCTGCCCGTCGCGCAGCGGAAACGTCAGTTGCCCTTCCAGCACGCGCGCGTTGGGATTGAAGAACTCCAGTTCGACCGTGGTCTCGGCCAGGCCGGCGGCGGCCTGCGCACGCACTGTCGCCGAGCGCAGCTCGACCGGACGTTCGCCGGCGTCGGTGTGCAGCAACGGCGCCACCAACTGCCGCTGCGGCGCGGACTGCGCCCCGGCCGGGACCGCGGCGAGCAACGACAACGAAAGCAACAACACGCACACGTTTCTGCGCATGGTGGACGGCATGGATCGCTCCTTGATGGGACGGTATGGCTTGAACGCCCGCCGTGGCACGATGGGGTTGCTTGTGTGCATCCAGACCTCAGGCGACGCGCAGCCCCTCCCCCATCGGAAGAGGGGTCAGGGATGACGGTGTGGCGCAAGGCGCGGCGCTTTGGCGATGCGAGGCTGCGCCCGTACCCTCATCCGCCCCTGCGGGGCACCTTCTCCCGGTGGGAGAAGGGAGACGCCAAAGCCCCTCTCCCTGTGGGAGAGGGGTTGGGGTGAGGGTCCGGCACAGGGCGCGGTGCTTCGGCGATGGGAGGCTGCGCCCGTACCCGTCATCCGCCCTGCGGGCACCTTCTCACGGTGGGAGAAGGGAGACGCCAAAGCCCCTCTCCCTGTGGGAGAGGGGTTGGGGTGAGGGTCCGGCACAGGGCGCGGTGCTTCGGCGATGGGAGGCTGCGCCCGTACCCTCATCCGCCCCTACGGGGCACCTTCTCCCGAAGGGAGAAGGAACAGCGAAGCCCCTCTCCATGCGGGAGAGGGGTTGGGGTGAGGGTCCGGCACCACCTGCAGCGTCAGACCGCCAACTGCTCAGCCATCCAACGGCAAACAGTGCTCCACCACCAATTGCACCGCATCGCCACCCCGGTAGTCGTCGGCAACAAGGCGATAGGCGATGTGCACGCGGCGGCCGGGTTCGCGGCCGTGCCAGCCGTTGAAGTGGATCGCGTTCAAGGGCGCGGCGCGGCCATGACAGCGCAGGCTCAGCTTGAGATGGCGCTCCTTCAGCACGCGCCACTGCAGCACCTCGAATTCGCCATCGAACAGCGGTTCGGGGAAGCCCTGCCCCCACGGCCCGCCCTGGCGCAGCGCCTCGGCATGGCGGTGGTCGAGTTCGTGCGGCTCCAGCGCGCCGTCGCTGAGCAGTTCGGCCTGCAGCAGTTCCGCGTCCAGGCTGGCCAGCGCATGGTCGCGGAACACCTGCTCGAATTCGGCCAGCGCGTCCTGCGGCAGGCTCAGGCCCGCGGCCATGGCGTGACCGCCGAACTTCTCCATCAGGCCCGGCCGCTGCGCCTCCACCGCCGCCATCGCGTCGCGGATGTGGAAGCCGGGAATCGAACGCGCCGAGCCGCGCAACTGGGTGCTGCCCGGTTCGGCCGGGGCGAAGGCGATCACCGGCCGGTGCAGGCGGTCCTTCATCTTCGAGGCGACCAGGCCGATCACGCCGGGATGCCACTGCGCATCGAACAGGCATACCGCCACCGGCGGCTGCTCGGGTGCGGCCAGCAGCGCCTTGGCCACCACTGCCTCGGCCTCGTCGGTCATCTGCTGCTGCACCGCGCGGCGCTCGGCGTTGATCTCCTCCAGCGTCGCGGCGATCGCGCGTGCCTGCTGTGGGTCCTCGCACAGCAACAACTCGATGCCCAGGGCCATGTCCTCAAGCCGGCCGGCGGCGTTGAGCCGCGGCGCCAGGGCGAAGCCGATGTCGCTGGCGCTGAGCCGTGCCGGGTCGCGGCCGCTGGCTTCAATCAACGCGCGCAGGCCGAGGCAACCTTCGCCGCGCTGCAGGCGGCGCAGGCCGGCCGAGACCAGCGCGCGGTTGTTCGGATCCAGCGGCACCAGGTCGGCGACGGTGCCCACCGCGACCAGATCCAGCAGCACGCCCAGGTCCGGCGGCGCGGCGGCGAACGCACCGTGCGCGCGCAGGTACCGGCGCAGCGCCAGCAGCACGTAGAAGATCACCCCGACGCCGGCCAGCATCTTGCTCGGGAAGGCGTCGCCCGCGAGGTTCGGATCGACGATGGCATCGGCCGGCGGCAAGGCCGGACCCGGCAGGTGGTGGTCGGTGACCAGCACCTGCCAGCCCAGCGCCTTGGCTGCGGCAACGCCGGCATGGCAGGCGATGCCGTGGTCCACCGTCACCAGCAGGTCCGGCTGCAACGGCGCCAGTTCGGCCACCAGCGCCGGCGACAACCCATAGCCATGGACCATGCGGTTGGGCACCGCGTGCAGCACCTGCGCGGCGCCGAGCAGGCGCAGCCCGCGCACCGCCACCGCGCAGGCGGTGGCGCCGTCGCAATCGAAATCGCCGACCACCAGGATGCGCTTGCCAGCCGCGATGGCCTCAGCCAGCAACGCCACCGCGGCGTCGATGCCGCTCAACGCATCCGGCGGCAGCAACTGCGCCAGCTTGGGCTGCGCCAGGCCGCTGTCGTGCGCGCCGCGCGCGGCATAGATGCGCCGCAGCAGCGGCAAGGTGGCCTCGTGCCACGGGCCGGCCGCGGCCGCCGCGGGCCGCCGCACGATGCGCGCACTGGAACTCATGCGTCCAGGCGCGACAGCGGCCGCCGCCACAGGCGCCAGCGTTGCGCGGGGGCGATGCGGAAACAGGTGCCGTCCTCGAAATCCAATTGCAGCTGCTGCAGTTCGCCGTCGCGCAGCGCCTGCAGCAGCGGCTGTACCACCTCGCCGACGAACTGCTCGGGCGCACGCAGCTGGCGCAGGTCGACCAGCGCATCGACCCGCGGCGCCTGTGCGTCGGCGACGCCGGCGGCCTGGGCGAGCGCGCGCAGCAGCGGATCGCGGCTGCGCACCTGCGCATGCGCGGTGCCGACCGTGGCCGGCAGGCGGCCGCCGCCCCAGAACCACAGCGAATTGATCGCCGGCTGCCCGCGGGCGACGCGTTCGCGGTTCCACGGATGCTGATGCAGCACGATCTGCGCCTCGGTCAGCAACGCACGCCAGCGGCGCGCGTCCTCGCCCTGCGGCAGGTGATCGAACAGGTCCGCCCCGAGCACCTGCGCCGGCGCCGCGAACACCGGCAGCGCGCTGTCGGCCGGCAGGCGCAGGTACCAGCGGGTCGGATCGGGCGCATCCAGGGTCAGCCCGCTCTCGGCGAACAGGGCCTGCACCGCCGGCAACAGCGCGTCCAGGTCCACCGCGTCGAGCGGCAGCATGTCGCCATGCGCCATCAGTCGCGCGCCCTGCATGTCCGGCACCACGTAGGCGGGATCGGCGCGCAGCCACAGGCCGTCGCCGGCATCGCCGGCGTCCAGTTGCCGGGTCAACGCCGCCGCCGGCAGCGATGCTGCTGCCAACGCGAAATGGCGGCGCAACTGCGCCTCGCCGCCCGGCGCGGCCTGCGTGCGGTCGGCGCGGCCGAACGCGCGCGCCACCTCGCCGGCCAGCACGGCGCCGGCCAGGCGGACCCGCTCGGGCAACAGCAAGGTGGCAACCGCCATCGGATCAGCCGACGTAGGCGACGCTGACGATCTCGTACTCGCGGCGACCGGCGGGGGCGTCGATGCTGACGCTGTCGCCTTCCATCTTGCCGATCAGCGCGCGCGCCAGCGGCGAGGAGATCGCGATCAGGCCGAGCTTGATGTCCGCTTCCAGGTCGCCGACCAACTGGTAGCGCTTCTCCTCGTCGGTCTCGACGTCGGCCAGGGTCACGGTGGCGCCGAACACCACCTTGCTGCCGACCGCCAGCTTGCTGACGTCGATGACCTCGGCGTGCGACAGCTCGCTTTCCAACTGCTTGATGCGGCCTTCGATGAAGCCCTGCTGCTCGCGCGCGGCGTGATACTCGGCGTTCTCCTTGAGATCGCCATGCGCACGCGCCTCGGCGATCGCGGTGATGACCTCGGGACGCTTGACCGACTTCAGGTGATCCAGTTCCTCGCGCAACCGCTGCGCGCCTTGCATGGTGATCGGGGCTCTCACGCTTCCAGCTCCTTGTGCAGTTCCTGCAGCGCCCAGACCGGACCGGTGCCGCGGAATTCCAGTGAATGCACCAGCGCACGCGCGCCGGCGACCGTGGTCGAATAGGTGACGCGATGCTGCAGGGCTTCGCGACGGATCGAGAACGAGTCGGAGATCGCCGCCCGGCCCTCGGTGGTGTTGACGATATACACGATTTCGCCGTTCTTGATCAGATCGACGATGTGCGGGCGGCCTTCGGCGACCTTGTTGACCTGCTCGCACTGCAGGCCGTGCTGCTGCAGCCAGGCGCAGGTGCCGCGGGTGGCGACCAGGGTGTAGCCGCGCTCGACCAGCGCCTGCGCCACCGGCAGCACGCGCTGCTTGTCCGGATCGCGCACCGACACGAAGGCCTTGCCCAGCGGCGGCGCCTTGATGCCGCCGGCTTCCTGGGCACGCGCGAACGCCGCGCCGAAGCTGCGGCCCACGCCCATCACCTCGCCGGTGGAACGCATCTCCGGGCCGAGGATCGGATCGACGCCCTGGAACTTGGCGAACGGGAAGATCGCCTCCTTCACCGAGTAGTAGTCGGGCACGATCTCCTTCAGCGCGCCCTGCTCGGCCAGGGTCTTGCCGGCCATGCAGCGCGCGGCGATCTTGGCCAGCGGCACGCCGATCGCCTTCGACACGAACGGCACGGTGCGCGAAGCGCGCGGGTTCACTTCCAGCAGGTAGACGATGTCGTCGCCGGCATCGTTGACCTGCACCGCGAACTGGGTGTTCATCAGCCCGACCACGTTCAGCGCCTTGGCCAGTTCGACCACCTGGCGGCGCAACTCGGTCTGGGTGGCCGGCGACAGCGAGTACGGCGGCAGCGAGCAGGACGAATCGCCCGAATGCACGCCGGCTTCCTCGATGTGCTCCATCACGCCGCCGATCAGCACCTGGCCGCTATGGTCGGCGATGATGTCCACGTCCACTTCCACCGCGTTGTCGAGGAAGCGGTCCAGCAGCACCGGCGAATCGTTGGAGACCTTGACCGCGTCGCGCACGTAGCGCGCCAGGTCGGATTCGCCATAGACGATCTCCATGGCGCGGCCGCCGAGCACGTAGCTCGGGCGCACCACCAGCGGGTAGCCGATCTCGCGCGCCAGCACCAGCGCTTCCTCGGCGTTGCGGGCGATGCGGTTCGGCGGCTGCTTCAGGCCCAGCTTGTCGACCAGTTGCTGGAAGCGCTCGCGGTCCTCGGCCAGGTCGATCGAGTCCGGCGAGGTGCCGATCACCGGCACGCCGTTGGCTTCCAGCGCGCGCGCCAGCTTCAGCGGGGTCTGCCCGCCGTACTGCACGATCACGCCCTTGGGCTGCTCCAGTTCGACGATCTCCAGCACGTCTTCCAGGGTCAGCGGTTCGAAGTACAGCCGATCGGAGGTGTCGTAGTCGGTGGACACGGTCTCCGGATTGCAGTTGACCATGATGGTCTCGTAGCCGTCCTCGCGCAGCGCCAGGGCCGCGTGCACGCAGCAGTAGTCGAACTCGATGCCCTGGCCGATGCGGTTGGGGCCGCCGCCGAGGATCATGATCTTGTCGCGGCCGCTCGGCGCGGCCTCGCACTCGTCCTCGTAGGTCGAGTACAGGTAGGCGGTGCTGGTGGCGAACTCGGCCGCGCACGAGTCCACCCGCTTGTAGACCGGGCGCACCTTGTGCGCGCGGCGCAGCGCACGCACCGCCGCCTCGTTGGTGCCGGTCAGCTGCGCCAGGCGCGCATCGGAGAAACCGGCGCGCTTGAGCGTGCGCAGACGCTTGGCGTCCAGCGCGCCGAGGCCGTCGGCGGCCAGTTGCGCTTCCTGCGCGATCAGGTCTTCCATCTGGTCGAGGAACCAGGGATCGATGAACGACAGCGCGTGGACCTGCTCCACGCTCATGCCGGCGCGGAAGGCGTCGGCGACGTAGAACAGGCGCTCCGGACCGGGCGCCTTCAGCTCGCGCTTGAGCGTGGCCAGGTCGTCTTCGCTGCTCAGGTCCAGCCCGGTCGGGTCCAGTCCGATCTTGCCGGTCTCCAGGCCGCGCAGCGCCTTCTGCAGCGATTCGGAGAAGGTGCGGCCCATCGCCATCACCTCGCCCACCGACTTCATCTGCGTGGTCAGGCGCGCGTCGGCCTGCGGGAACTTCTCGAAGGCGAAGCGCGGGATCTTGGTGACCACGTAGTCGATCGACGGCTCGAACGAGGCCGGGGTCAGCCCGCCGGTGATCTCGTTCTTCAGTTCGTCCAGGGTGTAGCCCACCGCCAGCTTGGCCGCGACCTTGGCGATCGGGAAGCCGGTGGCCTTGGAGGCCAGCGCCGAGGAGCGCGACACGCGCGGGTTCATCTCGATCACCACCACGCGGCCGGTCTGCGCGTTGATGCCGAACTGCACGTTGGAACCGCCGGTGTCCACGCCGATCTTGCGCAGCACCGCGATCGAAGCATCGCGCAGGCGCTGGTATTCCTTGTCGGTCAGGGTCTGCGCCGGGGCCACGGTGATCGAGTCGCCGGTGTGCACGCCCATCGGGTCCAGGTTCTCGATCGAGCAGACGATGATGCAGTTGTCCGCGGTGTCGCGGACCACTTCCATCTCGAACTCCTTCCAGCCCAGCACCGACTCTTCGACCAGCACCTCGCTGGTCGGCGACAGTTCCAGGCCGCGGCCGACGATCTCGATCAGCTCTTCGCGGTTGTAGGCGATGCCGCCGCCGCTGCCGCCGAGGGTGAAGCTGGGGCGGATGATGGTCGGGTAGCCGACCGTCGCCTGGATCTCCAGCGCCTCTTCCAGGGTGTGCGCCACCGCCGCCTTCGGGCATTCCAGGCCGATCTCGCCCATCGCCACGCGGAACAGCTCGCGGTCCTCGGCCATGCGGATGGCCTCGCGCTTGGCGCCGATCAGCTCGACGCCGTACTTCTCCAGCACGCCGTGGTCGGCCAGGTCCAGCGCGCAGTTCAGCGCGGTCTGCCCGCCCATGGTCGGCAGCAGCGCGTCGGGCTTTTCCTTGACGATGATCTTCTCGACCGTCTGCCAGTTGATCGGCTCGATGTACACGGCGTCGGCCATGTTCGGGTCGGTCATGATCGTGGCCGGGTTGCTGTTGACCAGCACCACGCGGTAGCCCTCGTCGCGCAGCGCCTTGCACGCCTGCGCGCCGGAGTAGTCGAACTCGCAGGCCTGGCCGATGACGATCGGGCCGGCGCCGATGATGAGGATGGTTTGGAGGTCGGTGCGCTTGGGCATGGGGGATTCTCAGTAGAGGCGGTCCTGCCACGCCGCAGGGGCGCGCCAGGTGATCTGATCGGGCGAACGCGCATCGATCGCGCCATGGTCGACCGCGGCGCGAACCTCGCGCTGCATCGCGGCCCAACTGCTGGCGGTGGCGCCGATGCGCGCGCCGATCCGGTTGTTGTGGGCGTCCATCGCCCGGCTGGCGTTGCCGTGGCCGTCGCGCTCCATGACCGCCGTGACCCAGTCCACGCAGCGTGGCGACAGGGTGTAGGCGACCACGGCGCTGGCCAGGCTGTGGCGGTACGCATCGGCAGGGCCGTCGCGTCCGCCCGGCAGGCCGGCGCTGAGCCATTGCGGATACACCGCGCCCAGCACGAAGGCCGGATACGCGGCCAGCACCAGCAACGCCGTGGCCGGCCACCGCCAGCGGCGGGTCGGCGACGGCATGGCCGGCGCGGCGGCCATCAGGCGGCGGCCGCCATCAGCGCGGTGAAGCGATCGAACAGCGGCGCCACGTCGCGCGGGCCCGGCGAGGCTTCCGGATGCCCCTGGAAGCTGAAGGCCGGCGCGTCGGTGAGCGCGATACCCTGGTTGCTGCCGTCGAACAGCGAGCGATGGGTGACGCGCACGTTGGCCGGCAGCGTCGCCTCGTCCACCGCGAAACCATGGTTCTGCGAGGTGATCATCACCCGGCCGCTGTCCAGGTCCTGCACCGGGTGGTTCGCACCGTGGTGGCCGTGGCCCATCTTCAGGGTCTGCGCGCCGGCGGCCAGCGCCAGCAGCTGGTGGCCCAGGCAGATGCCGAAGGTCGGGATCTTGCGCGCCAGCAGTTCCTTGATCGCGGCGATCGCGTAGTCGCACGGCGCCGGGTCGCCGGGGCCGTTGGACAGGAACACGCCGTGCGGGTTCATCGCCAGCACCTCGGCGACCGGCGTCTGCGCCGGCACCACGGTCACCTCGCAGCCGCGCTCGGCGAGCATGCGCAGGATGTTGAGCTTGACCCCGTAGTCGTAGGCGACGACCTTGAACCTGGGCTCGGCCGTCACGAAGGTGTTGCTGTCCAGGTCGAGCTGGCCGTCGCGCCAGGGATAGGCCTTGTCGGTGGAGACCACCTTGGCCAGGTCCATGCCCTTCAGCCCCGGGAACTTGCGCGCCGCGTCCAGCGCGGTGTCCACGTTCACCTCGCCGGCCATCAACGCGCCGTTCTGCGAGCCCTTCTCGCGCAGGATGCGGGTCAGCTTGCGGGTGTCGATGCCGGCGATGGCGACCACGCCGCGCTGGATCAGCCAGTCCGGCAGCGCCACCTGGTTGCGCCAGTTGCTGGGGCGGCGCGGCACGTCGCGCACGATCAGGCCGGCCGACCAGACCTGGGCGGCCTCGTCGTCCTGGTCGGTGCAGCCGGTGTTGCCGATGTGCGGATAGGTCAGCGTGACCAGTTGGCGGGCGTAGGAGGGATCGGTGAGGATCTCCTGGTAGCCGGTCATGGCGGTGTTGAACACCACTTCGCCGACGGACAGGCCGGCAGCGCCTACGGATTCGCCCTCGAACACGGTGCCGTCTTCAAGGACAAGGATTGCGGGTTGAGTCACGGGGTTCGCCTTGGGGAGAGAGGAACCCTGCCCCACCAACTTGCAGGCTGCAAGAAACCGCGAACTCGGCGCTTCTCCGGGTCCGTGGCGATGGGTAACAGGCGAGCGAGAATTGTACCGGCGCGGGGCGGTCCGCGCCAGCCGTTTGGGTGAAGTGCCTGTTCAGCCGAGCAGATCGCGCAGCCGGTAGGCCCCGGGCGCACGCCCCGGCAGGCGCGCGGCGGCATGCAGCGCGCCGCGGGCGAAGATGTCGCGGTTGCTGGCGCGGTGCACCAGTTCGACTCGCTCGCCGAGCCCGGCGAACTGCACCAGATGCTCGCCGACGATGTCGCCGGCACGCAGGCTGGCGTAGCGCGGGGTCGCGCCGCCCTGCGCGGCCGCGTCGCCGAGGGTGAGCGCGGTGCCGGAGGGCGCGTCCTGCTTGTGCACGTGGTGGGACTCGACGATGTCGCAGTCCCAGCCCGGCAACGCCGCGGCGGCGCGCTCGACCAGATCGTGCAGCACTGCCACGCCCAGGCTGAAGTTCGATGCCCAGATCAACGGAATGCGCTCGGCGGCGGCGGCCAGCGCCTGCCGCTGCGCGTCCTCCAGCCCGGTGGTGCCGGACACCAGCGCCGCACCGCGCGCCGAGCACAATGCCAGCACCGGATCGAAGCCCTGCGGCAGGCTGAAATCGATCGCCACGTCGAAGGCCGGCACCCCGCCCAACTCGGCCGCAGCGAAGTACGGCACGCCGTCGATCACCCGCTGCGCCGGCGCGCGACGGACCACCGCGGCCACCACCTGCAGTGCCGGGTCCTGCGCGGCCAGCCGCAACAACGCCTGGCCCATCCGGCCCGACGCACCATGGATCAACACACGCAGCGGAGAAGTCGTCATCGGCACAAGGCTAGCGGTTTGCGCGCGGGTGCGACAGAGGGCGTGTGCCGCGGATGGCAGGCGGCGGGCGCCGAAGCGTCCCCGGGTCGTCGATGAAAGAGGTGAAGCGTGCCCGCGTGGAGTACTCGGTGCCGGCGAGCGCCGCGCTTCGTTCGTCGCGGCTGAAGCCGCTCCTACAGACCATCAACGGCGTGGCTTGCCGGGACGTGTGTGGGAGGGGCTCCAGCTCCGACGCGGTGCCGCCCAATCACGCCACACACGACGACTGACACAACGGCGCCTTGCTGCCCTACTCCGGCGCCTGCCCCAACAAGCGCTTGTCCCAGTCCTCCACCGCACGCTGCGCCAGGCGCCGCTCGAACAGGGTGCGCCAGTTCGGCACCAGCGGCAGCGCCAGCACGTCCTGCAGTTGCGCCGGGTCGATCTCGCGCCGGTACAGCAGGCCGACCAGCCGCGCCAGTGGCCAATGCGGATACGGACGCTCCAGCAACTCCAGGCGATCGCCGGCGGCGACCTCGCCCGGTTGCAGCACGCGGTAGTACCAGCCGGTGCGGCCGCTGTCCTGCACGCGCCGCGCCAGCGCCGGCACGCCGAAGCGGTCGGACAGCTTCCAGCACGGCTGCCGCGACTGCGAGACCTCGACCAACGCGGTCCCGAGGCGCAGACGATCGCCCAGGCACAGGTCGGCTTCGGTCACCCCGCAACTGCT
Source organism: Xanthomonas sp. NCPPB 3174 (assembly GCF_056725205.1). Lineage (NCBI taxonomy): Bacteria > Pseudomonadati > Pseudomonadota > Gammaproteobacteria > Lysobacterales > Lysobacteraceae > Xanthomonas > Xanthomonas sp. NCPPB 3174. The sequence continues at coordinate 2,637,622 of NZ_CM161517.1, forward strand.
GAGGTTCTCGCCGAACGCACCCGGCGCGTCCAGCAAGGCATGCGCGCCCAGTTCCTCGCGCCAGGCCGGGTAATGGTCGCGCGGGTAATGGTGCAAGGCCTTGTCGGGGCCGCCATGCACGCGGCGGTCGCCCTGCTCGTCCAGCTCCAGCCCTTCCGGGCCGATGCGCAGGCGTCCGGCCTGCGGCCGCTTGTCGATCGCGCTGCGGCTGCCCGGGCGGGTGAACGCCTGCGCGCGGCCGACCAGGACCGCATCGATGGTCCACGAGGCGACCGCGGAATCGGAAGACGTCATCGACAGACGCGAGGCAAGGCTCAGGCCGTCGCGCGTCGGTGCGCGGCAACCTCGTCCTGCAACAGCGCGCCGAGGATGCGCACGCCGGTCTCGATGCGCTCGGCCGGCACGGTCACGAACGACAGCCGCAAGGTATTGCGCTGCGGCGCGACCGCGAAGAACGGCGCACCCGGCACGAACGCCACGTTGCGCTCGATCGCCTTGCTCAGCAGCGCGCCGCCGTCCATGCCCTCCGGCAGCTCGACCCAGATGAACATGCCGCCGGCCGGGCGGTTCCAGCGCACCTGCGCCGGGAAATACTTGGTCAGCGCCGCGAGCATCTGCTCGCAGCGGCTGGCGTACAGCGTGCGGATGCCGGGGATATGCGCATCCAGGAAGCCGTCCTGCACCGCCTCGTACACGATGCGCTGGCTGAACGAGGGCGTGTGCAGGTCGGCCGCCTGCTTGGCCTGCACCAGCTTGGCATGCACGGCCTCCGGCGCGACCACATAGCCCAGGCGCAGGCCCGGCGCGAACACCTTGGAGAACGAGCCCATGTAGATGGCGCCGTCCGGGTTCATCAACAGCAGGCTAGGCAGCGTGTCGCCGCTGTAGCACAGCTCGCCGTAGGGATCGTCCTCGACGATCGGCACGCCGGCTGCGGCCGCACGCGCCACCAATGCCTGGCGCCGGTGCTGCGGCAGGCGCCGCCCGGTCGGATTCTGGAAGTTCGGCAGCACGTACATGAAGCGCGCGCCGGCCAGTTGCGCATCGTCCAGCGCGTCCACCACCACGCCGTCGTCGTCCGACTGCATCGCCGCGAATGCCGGCTGGAACAGCGAGAACGCCTGCAGCGCGCCGAGATAGCTGGGCGTTTCCACCAGCACCTTGCTGCCTTCGTCGATGAACACCTTGCCGAGCAGGTCCAGGCCCTGCTGCGACCCGGTGGTGATCAGCACCTGGCCGGGCCGGATGTCGGCGCCGTCGCGGCTCAGCCGTGCCGCCACCCATTCGCGCAGCGGCAGATAGCCTTCGGTCGGGCCGTACTGCAGCGCCGCCTGCGGCGCATCGCGCAGCACCTTGTCGCAGGCCTCGCGCATGCGCGCGACCGGGAAGGTATCCGGCGACGGCAGGCCGCCGGCGAAGGAGATCACTTCAGGACGTTCGGTGACCTTGAGGATTTCGCGGATCGCCGAACTGGTCAGCGCCTGCGCACGGCGGGAGAACTGGAATGGGCTGGTCATCGGCATAGGATAGTCGCCGCCCTCGCCGCGCGCATGTGCGGCGCACAAGCGCGCGGCGGCCGGCGACGCGTGGCGCGGCTCAGTGCCGCCGCGGCGGCGTCGGCCCGCAGCTGTCGCACCCGCCGCAGGCGCCAGCACCGGCGCTGGCTGGCGGTGCGATGCGCCGCCCCAGCGCCTGCAGCCAGGCCGCCCGGCCGGGCTTGAGCAGGCGTAGTGCGAGTGCGCCGCGCAGCTTGCGCGCGGTGCCGGGGAATTGCTTCTTCAACACCACCCAGGCGCTGACCAGTACCGCCAGCGCGATCACCAGGTACTGCAGCAGCAGCGAGGCGCTCATCTCAGCCGGCTCCCAGCGCCACCGCGACCTGGTAGGTGACCAGCGAGGCCAGGTACGCCAGCGCGAACAGGTAGAACGCGGCGAAGCTCATCTGCTTCCACGAGTTGGTCTCGCGCTTGATCGTGGCCAGGGTGGAAATGCACATCGGTGCGTAGATGTACCAGACCAGCAACGACAGCGCGGTGGCCAGCGACCAGCCGTCGTGGATCAGCGGCGACAGCGCCTGCGCGGCGGCATCGTCGTCGGCCGCCGACAGCGCGTACACCGTCGCCAGCGACGACACCGCCACCTCGCGCGCGGCCAGGCCGGGGATCAGCGCGATGCAGATCTGCCAGTTGAAGCCCAGCGGCGAAAACACCGTGGTCATGGCGTGGCCGATGCGGCCGGCGAAGCTGTAATCGATCGCCGGCAGGGTGGCGTCGGCCGGCGGCGCCGGAAAGTTCAGCAGAAACCACAGGAGGATGGTCAACGCCAGGATGATGCCGCCGACGCGCTTGAGGAAGATCGCCGCGCGCTCCCACAGGCCCAGCGCCAGATCGCGCAGATGCGGCACGCGGTAGGACGGCAGTTCCAGCAGCAGCGGATGCTCGCCCTTGTCGCGACGCCATTTCTTCATCGTCCACGACACCGCCAGTCCACTGACGATCGCCGCCACGTACAGGCCGAACAACACCAGGCCCTGCTGATTGAGCACGCCCCACACCTGCTTCTGCGGCACGAACGCGGCGATCAGCAGGGTGTACACCGGCAGGCGCGCCGAACAGGTCATCAGCGGCGCGACCAGGATGGTCGCCAGGCGATCGCGCGGATCCTGGATGCTGCGCGTGGACATGATCCCAGGCACCGCGCAGGCGAAGCTGGACAGCAGCGGGATGAACGAGCGCCCGGACAAGCCGGCCGCGGCCATCATGCGGTCGAGCAGGAACGCCGCGCGCGGCAGATAGCCGGATTCCTCCAGCGCCAGGATGAAGGCGAACAGGATCAGAATCTGCGGCAGGAACACCACCACCCCGCCGAGACCGGCGATGATGCCGTCCACCAGCAGGCTGTTCAGCGGCCCCTCCGGCAGCGTCCCGCCGACCCAGACGCCCAGCGCCTTGGTGCCGCCGTCGATCATATCCATCACAGGCTGCGCCCAGGCGAAAACCGCCTGGAAGATCAGGAACATCACCAGGACTAGGGTCAACAGACCGGCCACCGGATGCAGCAGCCAGCGGTCCAGCGCATCGTCCACCCGCGAGGTCCGCGTCGGCATCGACACCGCCGCCGCCAGGATCGCGCGCACCTGCTGGTGATAGTCGCCCTGCGCCTCGCTCGGCGCCACCGCCGGCGGCAGTGCCGGCGCCAGTGCGTCGAGCCGCTCGACCAGGGCGCGCGCGCCGTTGCGGCGCACCGCCACGGTCTCGATCACCGGCACGCCCAGCGCCTGCTCCAGCGCCTGGCGGTCGATCTGGATGCCGCGGCGCTGCGCCGCGTCGACCATGTTCAGGGCCACCAGCATCGGCTTGCCCAGTTCGCGCAGTTCCAGCGCGAAGCGCAGGTGCAGGCGCAGGTTGGTGGCGTCGACCACGCAGACCAGCACGTCCGGCGCCGGCTCGCCCGGGTAGAAGCCGCGGCACAGGTCGCGGGTGATCGCCTCGTCCAGGCTGGCCGGCTGCAGGCTGTAGGCGCCCGGCAGGTCCAGCACCGCGAACTCGCGCCCGGACGGCGCGCGAAAGCGACCCTCCTTGCGCTCGACGGTAACGCCGGCGTAATTGGCGACCTTCTGCTTGCTGCCGGTCAGCTGATTGAACAGCGCGGTCTTGCCGCAGTTCGGGTTGCCGACCAGAGCCAGGCGCAGCGGCGCGGCCACCGCGCTCACGGGCGCACCTCGTCCAGCGCGCTGACCTGCACCCGCGCCGCCTCGCTGCGGCGCAGCGCGAAGCGCGTATAGCCCACTTGCACCAGCAGCGGTTCGCCGCCGATCGGCCCGCTGGTCAGCACCTGCACCTGCTCGCCGGCGACGAAGCCCAGCTCGCGCAGACGCCGCGCAATGGCATCGTTGGGCTGGCGGTCGTGCACGGATTCCACGAGGGCGCTGCTGCGCAACGGCATGTCGGACAACGTCACAGCACGTTCCGTCGATAAGAATGGTTATCAATTGTAGCATCGCCGCGGCGCGTCATGGCGGCGCTGGCGCGGCCGGCTATGATCGCCGTATGGCTGCCGTTTCCCCTTTGTACGAGCGTGTTCGATGAGCGATGCCCTGTTGTTGCAACGATCCGGCAAGGTCCTGACCCTGCAGTTGAACCGACCCGAGGTCCGCAACGCCTTCGACGCCGTGCTGATCGCCCAGCTCAGCGACGCCCTGCTGCAGATCGGCGCCGATCCCCAGGTCCAGGTCGTGGTCCTGGCCGGCGCCGGCGCGGCGTTCTCGGCCGGTGCCGACCTGCAGTGGATGCGCGCGATGGCCGGCGCCAGCGAGCAGGCGAACCTGGACGATGCGCTGGCCCTGGCGCGACTGATGCGCCTGCTCGACGAACTGCCCAAGCCCACAGTGGCGCGGGTGCAAGGTGCCGCGTTCGGCGGCGCGGTGGGCCTGGTCGCCTGCTGCGACATCGCCGTGGCCGCCACCGATGCCCGCTTCGCGCTCAGCGAAAGCCGCCTGGGCCTGCTGCCGGCGGTGATCTCGCCGTACGTGATCGCCGCGATCGGCGCGCGCCAGGCGCGGCGCTGGTTCGCCAGTGCGGAAACCTTCGACGCCGCCACCGCGGCGCAGATCGGCCTGGTGCACCAGGCGGTGGCGCCCGAGGCCCTGGACGCGGCGGTGCAACGCCAGGTCGCCCTGCTCGGCCAGGCCGGGCCGCTGGCTGCCGCCGGCGCCAAGGCGCTGGTGCGGCGGGTCGCCGCCGGCGGCGAGCGCGATGCGCTGGACCAGGCCAACGCGGAGCTGATCGCGCAGTTGCGGGTCTCGGCCGAGGGCCAGGAAGGATTGACTGCGTTCCTGGAGAAACGCGAACCGGCCTGGAGGGCCAGCCCATGAACCCGCTCGACCATCTCGGCCTGCGCTGCAGCGATCTGGACCGCAGCCTGGCCTTCTACCGCGCCGCCCTGGCCGCGCTGGACCTGGAGGTGGTGATGCAGGTGAGCGCCGAACAGAGCGGCGGCCAGCGCCACGTCGGCTTCGGCCGCGACGGCAAGCCCAGCTTCTGGATCGCCGACGGCGGCCGCGACGCCAGCGACAACGGCGTGCACGTGGCCTTCGTCGCCGCCAGCCGCGCGCAGGTGGACGCGTTCCATCGCGCCGGCCTGGCCGCCGGCGGCCGCGACCACGGCGCGCCGGGCCTGCGCCCGCACTACCACCCCGACTACTACGGCGCGTTCCTGCTGGATCCGGACGGCCACAACATCGAAGCGGTCTGCCACCGCCCGGCGTCGGCCTGATCCGCGCCGCCGCGTCGCACCCGCGCAAGGCGCCGGCCGTGCTGTCGGTGCTTCACAGCCTCCCTCTCTCAGGAATTCCGATGATCCTCGTTGCTTCCCGTCTCATGCGCAGTGCCCGGACAACGGCGCAGGAGTCTCGCCGATGAGCGACCACGTCCGCATTGTCGAAGTCGGCCCGCGCGACGGCCTGCAGAACGAGAAGGCCTGGGTCGCCACCGCCGACAAGATCGAACTGATCGCACGGCTGGGCCGCACCGGCCTGCGCAGCATCGAGGCGACCAGCTTCGTCAGCCCGAAATGGGTGCCGCAGCTGGTCGATGCAGCCGAGGTCTACGCCGGCATCGCGCAGGTGCCGGGGGTGGACTATCCGGTGCTGGTGCCGAACCTGCAGGGCTACGAACGCGCCGCCGCAGTCGGGGTGCGTGAGGTGGCGGTGTTCACCGCCGCCTCGGAGACCTTCAACCGCACCAACACCAATGCCGGCATCGACGAATCGCTGGCGCGCTTCGCGCCGGTGCTGGAGCGCGCGGCCGCGGACGGGGTCAAGGTGCGCGGCTACGTCTCCACCGTGCTCGGCTGCCCGTACCAGGGCGCGGTGCCGCTGGACGACGTGGTGCGGGTGGCGCAGCGGCTGCACGCGATGGGCTGCTACGAGATTTCGCTGGGCGACACCATCGGCGTGGGCACGCCGGGCAAGGCACGGGCGATGCTGCACGCGGTCGCCGCCGCTGTGCCGATGGACGCATTGGCGGTGCATTTCCACGATACCTACGGCCAGGCCCTGGCCAACATCGCCGCCTGTCTGGAAGAGGGCGTGCGCGTGGTCGATGCCGCGGTGTCCGGCGCCGGCGGCTGCCCCTACGCCAAGGGCGCCAGCGGCAACGTGGCCAGCGAGGACGTGGTCTACCTGCTGCACGGCAATGGCGTGGACACCGGCATCGACCTGCCGGCACTGGCCGCGACCGGCCGCTGGCTGGCGCAGAAACTCGGCCGGCCCACCGGCAGCAAGGTCGGCCAGGCGCTGGCCGCCGAGGCCTGAGCCGCGGCAGCGCCGCATCCGGCGGCAGGCTTGCGCACCGCGGGTGGTCGTCGCGTCTCGCCGCAATCGGCGGCAGCCTCTAAACTGGGCGTTTTCCTGGGAGGGAACATCCATGCAGCTTGCCGATCTCAAAGCGGTGGTCACCGGCGGCGTGTCCGGCCTCGGCCTGGCGGTGGCGCAGCGCATCGTCGCCGAAGGCGGCAAGGTCGCGCTGTTCGATCTGAACGACGACAAGGGCGCGGCCGCGGTCGCCGCGCTGGGTGCGGAGCGGGCTTGCTACCTGCGCACCGACGTCAGCGACGAGGCCCAGGTGGCGGCGCAGCTGGCGGCGGCACGCGATTTCCTCGGCGGACTCAACGCCGCGGTCAACTGCGCCGGCATCCTTGGCGCCGGCCGCGTGCTCGGCAAGGAAGCGCCGATGCCGCTGGCCACCTTCCAGGGCACGGTGATGGTCAACCTGATCGGCAGCTTCAACGTCGCCAAGGCCGCCGCCGACCTGATGCAGCACAACGCCCCGGGCGAGGACGGCGAGCGCGGCGCCATCGTCAATACCGCCAGCGTCGCCGCCTACGAGGGCCAGATCGGCCAGGCCGCCTATGCCGCGTCCAAGGGCGGCGTGGTGGCGATGACCCTGCCGATGGCACGCGAACTGGCGCGCTTCGGCATCCGCGTCAACACCATCGCCCCGGGCATCTTCTGGACGCCGATGGTCGACGGCATGCCAGAGGCCGTGCAGCAGTCGCTGGCCGCGGCGATCCCGTATCCTTCGCGTCTCGGCCGCCCGGACGAATTTGCCGACACGGTGATGTTCCTGCTGCGCAACCGCTACCTCAACGGCGAAACCATTCGCCTCGATGGCGCGGTGCGGTTGGCGCCCAAGTAACCGGGATTGGGGATTCGGCATTGGGGATTCGTAAAAGCGCCCCGCCGCCCCCCTCGCTCCCCGCCCTGCTCTTACCAATCCCGAATCTCCAATCCCCAATCCCCAATCCCGGCTCCCAACCCATGAAAGCCAACGAAATCAAGAAAGGCAACGTCGTCGAGTACAACAACGGCGTGTACCAGATCCGCGACATCGAGCGCAGCTCGCCGCAGGGCCGCGGCGGCAACGTGCGCTTCCGCTTCGTGATGTACAGCGTGCCGGGCGGCAACAAGCTCGATGCCAGCTTCGACGGCGACGACGACCTGCGCGAGGTCGAGCTGATGCGCCGCCAGGCCACCTTCTCCTACAAGGACGGCGAGGCCTTCGTGTTCCTCGACGACGAGGACTACACGCCCTACACCCTGGACGCCGATGCGATCGGTACCGACGCCGGCTACATCACCGATGGGCTCAGCGGCATCTACGTGCAGGTCATCGACGACCAGCCGGTGGCGATCCAGCTGCCGCAGAGCGTGACCCTGGAAGTGATCGAGACCCCGCCGGAACTCAAGGGCGGCACCGCCACCAAGCGCCCGAAGCCGGCCAAGCTCAATACCGGCATCGAGATCATGGTGCCGGAGTACATCGGCAACGGCGAGCGCGTGCTGGTCAACACCACCACCGGCGAATTCGCCGGCCGCGCCGACTGAGTTCGTGCGCGTGCGCCGTGCCAATCACGTCGCCCGCGCCGGCCGCACCGAGCGCGCGCCACGGCGCGCGTCCCTCGGTCTGCTGCTGACCCTGCCGGCACTGGCGCTCGCCGCGCCGGTGACGGCTGCCACCGCAGCCGCGGCCAAGCCTGCGTGCACGATTCCGGACGCGGTCGATCCCGAGCATTACGACGGGTTCTGCGCGATGCCCGCACCGATCCGCGCCTTCGTCGCGCGCCAGGACACCTGCACCCATTTCGCCGGCGAAGAGCCCTACGACGCGGCGCGGCGGCGCGAACTGGAACAGGCGATGGCCAAGTACTGCGACGGCAACGAACAGACGTGGGCGACCCTGCGCGCGCAGTACCGCCAGGATCCGCCGCGCGACACCTGGCTGCGCCGCTACGGCGAGGATGTCGGTCTCGAGCTGCCGTGATGGCGGCTTGCTGGCTGGCAAGGTAGCGCCCTTGCGGGCATTGGCGTCGGGCTGAAGGTAATCGCCATCGGCCAGCTCCCCCGCTTCGCTCGTCGCGGCTGAAGCCGCTCCTACAAAACCGAGCGGAGGAGACGCCGCTTTTTTGTGGGAGGGACTTCAGTCCGGACGACTGGAACTATCGGCCTCCTTTCATAACGAAAAGGCTGCGCTGCAACCAGCCGATGCAACAAACCCACCGCCGGCCGCGTCGTAGGAGCGGCTTCAGCCGCGACAGCGCCGCCGTCAACCGCACGCGCGATACATCTCCCTTCGATCGCCTCGCGTCGCAAGCCCGCATGCCGCACTACGGCTGCCCACCACGCTGCCGCAACACTGACGGAGAATCCAACTGCAGCCCGCCACCTTCGCGATTGAGCGTGCGCAGGCGCTCGCCCAGCGTCGCCAGGTTGATGTCGATCTGCGCCAGGTCCGCCTGCAACGGCGCCGGCAGCAACCCGCGCAGGCGCACCTGCAACGCGACACCATCCTCGCGCAGCGCCGCGATCCGCGCCTGTCCCTGGACCTGCAGCCAGGCGCGCTCCTGCGCCTGCGGCAGGCCATAGCCGGGCTGCCCCTGCAGCAGGCTCGCCGGCTGGCTGAGCAGCCCCTGCTCGGCCAAGACGGCGCGCACGGCGCTGGCGGCGTCGCGGGTGTCGGCAGCCGCCTTGCCCTCGCCCGCAGCGGCCACCGCGGACGGCAGCGGCTTGCCCAGATAGCGCCGCTTCAACGCATCGCGGCCGCGCTGTTCGGCGCGGCGCCGCGCGGCGTTCTCCAGCACCAGCAAGGCCGCACTGGCGCGCAGGTCACCGCGCTGCAGCCACGGCGCGCGCTGCGCGGCCGGCAGGTCCAGCCACGCGTCGGCAGTGCGCGCCGGCAGCGCCAGCCCACGGCGCGCCACCGCGAACATCTCCGCGAAGTGCGCGCTCGCCGCCGGGAAGTAATAGCCCTCCCGCACCGCCGCGTCGGCATCGTCCAGCACCGACGCATCGGCGATGCCGCCCCGTACCAGGCGCCGGCGCAATCCGGTCGGGCTGATGCCGGACAGGTGCGCGGCCGACAACCGCGGCACGCCGTCGTGCAGCAAGGCGTAGGTCTCCACCGCGCAGTTGTTGCTGAGGAAGTAATAGCGGCCGTCGTAGCTCCAGTGCAGTTGCGCGGCGCGCTCCAGCAGCGCGGCGATCTCCTCGCGCGAGAGCCGCAGCGGCAGCGACTGCAGGCCGCGCAGTTGCACCTGGGTGTAGTCGTCCACCACCTGGCGCAGCGGCAGCACGAACAGCCGCGACGGGTAGGAGCCGGTCAGCCCGCGCAGGCTGGAGATCTGCACGTCGTCGACGAAAGCGCGGAACGACAGGACCCGATGCTCGGCCAGGTCCAGCCGGCATGCCGGCCCCAGCGGCCGCCCCGGCGCGCAGATCACCAGGCGCAGCATGCTGTGGCCCCAGTGGCTCATCGGCTGCGCATTGCCTTCGGCCAGCAGGTAGTCCACCGCGTAGACCCGCGCCGGGTCGATCTGCAGCAGCGCGGCCTGCTCGGCCAACGGATCCTGCACGAACGCCAAGCCCGGCGCGCAGTCGCGAGCTGGCGGCGTCCACGCCAGGCGCTCGGCGAAATACGCAGCCAGCGCCGGGCGGCGGCAGGCATAGTCCGGATCGAGCAGGAAATGTTCGAGATTCACCGCCACGAACTCGGCCGGCGACTGCAATTCGTAGCGGTCCGGGCTGCGCTCGGTGAAGCGGTTGTGGCCGCGGCGCAGGCCCAGGCGCATCGGGCTGACCTGCCAGCCGGCCAGATCCAGCAGCCGCGGATCGGACGACAGCCGCCCTGCGGCGGAACGATCGTAGAAATGCGCCAGTTCGTGCAGCACGGTGGCCAGGGCCGGCCGCCGTGCCGGATCGACGGCCGGATCGGTGTCAGGATCCTCTGCCGCCATCCAGTCGCGCAGCAGGCGCTTGTTCAACAGCAGGCGTCTGGCCTGTGCGCGCCCGTGCACCTGCGCGGGGAGGTCGTCGCGCCACTGCAGCGGCAGCCCTGTCGGCAGCGCCGCGGCCCAGGCCGGGGGCAGCCGCGCCTGCGCCGCGGCCAGCACGGCCTGGCTGGCGGTGCGCTCGGCTGGGCTCAGCCCGCGCTCGTCGGCAGACAGCGGCGCGGCCACTGCGGGCACCGCAGCGGCCAGCGCCAGCAACGCCAGCCACCGCGCGACTAGGCGCCGTGGCCGGCGCGGGATCACAGCGCCAGGATCGCCTGCGCCAGTTCCAGGTCGCTGGCCTGCTGCGCCTGCGGGTTGCGCTCGCGCAGCACGCGCAGCGCCGCTTCCAGTTGCACGCCGCGGATGCGCCCGGCGCTGGCGACGAAGCCGGCCGCGTCGTCGCGCGCCTGCAGCACCACCTTGTCGTTGTTGGAACTGCTGTCCGAGGACGCCGAACTGCCGGCCGAACCGGCCGAGGCGGAACCGGCGGAGCTGCCGGCGAAGCTGGACGCCTGCGCGAACGCGGGCAGGATCAGGGCGAACAGCAGGGCGCAGCGCGCGGTCACTCGGGTCATCGCAATCGTTCCAAACAGGATCGTGAAAAGGGGGACGGCCTGCGCCGCGCCGCATAGCCTAGCGGCCCGCCGCGCGCAGCGCCTGAACGGGCCGTGCGGCAGTGCTGCGGCCGGGCTCAGGTATCGAACAGCTTGCCGGGATTGAGCAGGCCGGACGGGTCGAACACGCGCTTGACCGCACGCATCAGCGCGATCTCCTCGGCGCTGCGGGTGCTGTCCAGGTACGGTTTCTTGACCAGGCCGATGCCGTGCTCGGCGGAGATGCTGCCGCCGTGCTCGGCCAGTACCTGCGCCAGCAGCTTGGTGACCTGCTCGCAGGCGGCGATGAACTCGGCCGACGCGGTGGCGTCGGGCTTGAGCACGTTGATGTGCAGGTTGCCGTCGCCGATGTGGCCGAACCACACCACCTCGAACTGCGGGTAGGCCTCGCCGAGCAGCGCCTGGGTCCGTGCCAGGAACGCCGGCATCGCCGAGATCCGCACCGACACGTCGTTCTTGTACGGGGTGTAGCGCGCCACCGCCTCGGTGATGCCTTCGCGCAGGCGCCACAGCTGTGCGGCCTGCGCCTCGCTCTGGCTGATCACCCCGTCCAGTACCCAGCCCTGCTCCATGCAGGCCTCGAACGCGGCCAGCGCCGCCGCCTCCTGCGCCTCGTTGCCGCTGGCGTATTCGGTGACCACGTAATACGGATAGACCGTGTCGAACGGCGCCTGCGCGCCATGCGCGAGCACGTGCTGCAACGCGCGGTCGGTGAAGAACTCGAACGCCTCCAACTGCAGCCGGCTGCGGAACGCGGCGAACACCTGCATCAGCACCTCGAACGAGGGCAGCGCCAGCAGCATCACGTTACTTGGCGGCGGCGGATCGGTGAGCCGCAGGGTGGCCTCGACCACGATGCCCAGGGTGCCTTCGGAGCCGATCAGCAACTGGCGGAAATCGTAGCCGCTGGAATTCTTGATCAACCCGCGGTTGAGCTCGAGCAGCTCGCCGCTGCCGGTGACCACCTTCAGCCCGGCGATCCACTCGCGGGTGTTGCCGTAGCGGATCACGCGGATGCCGCCGGCGTTGGTGGCGATGTTGCCGCCGATCGAGCACGAGCCGCGCGCGGCGAAGTCCACCGGGTACAGCAGCCCGTGCTCGCGCGCGGCGTTGTGCACCGCTTCCAGCGGCATGCCGGCCTGCACGGTGAGGGTGCGATCGACCGGATCGAACGCCAGCGCCTTGTTCATCCGCTCCAGGCTCAGCACCAGTTCGCCATGCGCGGCCACCGCGCCGCCGGACAGGCCGGTGCGGCCGCCGGAGGGCACCACCGCCACCGCGTGCTCGTTGGCCCAGCGCAGCACCGCCTGCACCTCTTCCACCGTCGCAGGCAGCGCGATCGCCAGCGGCGCCGGGGTCCAGCGCCGGGTCCAATCGCGACCGTAGTGTTCCAGGTCGGCGGGATCGGTCTTCAGGCGCAGGCCGGGAACGGCGAGGGCCAGGGCATCCAGGCGCGGGTCGGTCATGGGCGGAGAGGCATCGGCGGAGGCAAGCATTCAAGCGTGCCAGCGTTGCGCAACGGCGTCCAGTTCGCTGCCAGCAGGTCGTTGCTTTTGCGAATCTCCACTCCCCACTCCCGAATGCCCACGCCGGCCACCGCCAATCGATGCACCTGAAACCGTCCACCGGCGTTGCATCCACGGCCTCCCGGCATCCTATTGCGGCGCACCAAAGCACGGAGCCATCTGGCATAGTGACCGGCCCGTTGGCCATCGCTCCCTCGCCGCAATGTCGCCCAAGAAGACCTCGTTTCCGAAGCAGGATATCCGCGTGCTGCTGCTCGAAGGCATCAGCCAGACCGCCGTCGACGTGTTCCGCGCGGCCGGCTACTCGCAGATCGAACTGCACGCCAAGTCGTTGCCGGAAGAGGAGCTCAAGCAGCGCATCGCCGAGGCGCACATCGTCGGCATCCGCTCGCGCACCCAGCTCAGCGCCGAGGTGCTGGCCCACGCCAAGCGCCTGATCGCGGTCGGCTGCTTCTGCATCGGCACCAACCAGGTCGACCTGGACGCCGCCGAACTGGCCGGCATTCCGGTGTTCAATGCGCCCTACTCCAACACCCGCAGCGTCGCCGAACTGGTGATCGCCGAAGCCATCCTGCTGTTGCGCGGCATTCCGCAGAAGAACGCCGAATGCCACCGCGGCGGCTGGTCGAAGTCGGCAGCCGGCAGCCACGAGACCCGCGGCAAGGTGCTGGGCATCGTCGGCTACGGGCATATCGGCACCCAGGTCGGCGTGCTGGCTGAGGCGCTGGGCATGCAGGTGATCTTCCACGACATCGAGACCAAGCTGTCGCTGGGCAACGCCCGCACCGCCACCGACCTGGACGACCTGCTGGCGCGCTCGGATGTGGTCACCCTGCACGTGCCGGAAACCGCGGCCACCCGCGACATGATCGGCGCGGCGCAACTGGCGCAGATGAAGCCGGGCGCGCACCTGATCAACGCCTCGCGCGGCACCGTCATCGACATCGACGCACTGGACGCGGCGTTGCGCAGCGGCCACATCGGCGGCGCCGCGGTGGACGTGTTCCCGATCGAGCCCAAGGGCAACGGCGACCTGTTCGAATCGCCGCTGGTCGGGCACGACAACGTGATCCTGACCCCGCACGTGGGCGGCAGCACCCTGGAGGCGCAGGACAACATCGGCGTGGAAGTGGCTGCAAAGCTCGTGCGCTACAGCGACAATGGCAGCACCCTGTCGGCGGTGAACTTCCCCGAGGTCACCTTGCCCGAGCACGCCGAGAGCCTGCGCCTGCTGCACATCCACCGCAACGTGCCGGGCGTGCTGTCACAGATCAACGAACTGTTCTCGCGCCACAACGTCAACATCGACGGCCAGTTCCTGCGCACCGACCCCAAGGTCGGCTACGTGGTGATCGACGTCGGCGCCAGCGAGGAGCAGGCGGCGGTGCTGAAGGAGGAACTGGCGCAGGTGGCGGGGACGTTGCGGACGCGCATTCTTTACTAGCTGGGAGTGGGGATTGGGGATTGGGGATTTGCGGGTGCGCTGCGCGCCCGTACCCTCACCCCAACCCCTCTCCCGGTGGGAGAGGGACTCAGCCATCCAGCCGGAGCCGGCGCTTCCTTCTCCCCTCGGGAGAAGGTGCCCCGAAGGGGCGGATGAGGGTACGGGCGAAGCCTCGTGCAGCCAAAACACCGCATGCGCTGCGCGCCAGACCCTCACCCCAACCCCTCTCCCGGAGGGAAAGGGGCTAAGCAGTTCGCTGCAGCCACTTTTGCGCCATGCGCCGCAGCGACGGATCCAGATCCGCTTCGTCCACCAGTTCGGCGATCGGGCGCCAGGCCAGGGCCAGCGATTCTTCACTGACCGCAAAGGCCTCGTCCGCGCCGGCGCGGACCACATACCGTGCATCGTAGTGCCAGTGCCCCGGCACGTCGCCCCGCTCAGGAATCCAGTGCCGGTCCAGGTCGAAGATCGCGCCGTCGTCCAATCCCAGGCCAGCCAGCCCTGACTCCTCCTCGGCCTCCTTCAACGCCACCCGCGCCAGATCGCGGTCGCCGTCGGCGTGTCCGCCCAGTTGCAGCCAGCGCTGCAGCTTGCGGTGATGGGTCAGCAGGGTGCGCATGCCGTCGGCGCTGACCAGCCAGGCCGAGCCGGTGAAATGGCCGTCCAGGCGCGCGCGCACGAACGGATCGGCGGCATCGTCCAGCAAGGCCAGGAACTGCGCGGCGACCTCGGCCTGCTGCGGACACCGCCGGGCATGGGCCTGCAACTGCTGGCGTAGGGGCGACTCCGGCATCGGCGTTCTCGCGTTCGGGGGCCGCCATTATCGCCGCCGACGGTGCAGCGCGGCTTGTGGCGGCCGGCCGGCTTTGGCATGGTACGACGCTTGCGTCGCCCGCTTCGGGCCCGGCGCTTCGCCATTGCCGGGGCCGCTTGCCCCGTACCGCCACCTGGGGATGCACCGAATGCTCAAGTCTCTGCTGAGGGTCAAGCCGATCGAACCGGCCGGTCACGTCGATGCCGGCGAACCGTTCGAAGGCAGTCTGGAGGGGGAAGCCACCCTCAAACGCACCCTCACCGCCAGACACCTGATCCTGCTCGGCATCGGCGCGGTGATCGGCGCCGGCATCTTCGTGCTCACCGGCCAGGCCGCGGCCAATCATGCCGGCCCGGCAGTGATGCTCTCGTTCGTGTTCGCCGGCCTGGCCTGCGCCTTTGCCGGCCTGTGCTACGCCGAGTTCGCGGCGATGCTGCCGGTCTCCGGCAGCGCCTACTCGTATTCCTACGCCACGCTCGGCGAAGGCGTGGCCTGGTTCATCGGCTGGTGCCTGGTGCTGGAATACCTGTTCGCCGGCTCCAGCGTCGCGGTCGGCTGGTCGGCCTATCTGATCAGCTTCGTCACCGGCACCCTCGGCCTGCCCTTCCCGGCGGAGCTGGCCAGCGCGCCGCTGACCTGGACCGGCCACGCGTTCGTGGCCTCGGGCAACCTCGTCAACCTGCCGGCGGTGCTGATCGTGGCCGCGGTCAGCACGCTGTGCTACATCGGCGTCACCCAGTCGGCCTTCGTCAACGCGATCGTGGTGGCGATCAAGGTGCTGGTGATCTGCCTGTTCGTCGGCGTCGGCCTCTTCTACATCAACCCGGACAACTGGCATCCGTTCATCCCCGAGAACACCGGCCCGGGCGAGTTCGGCTGGAGCGGCATCTTCCGTGCGGCCTCCATCGTGTTCTTCTCCTACATCGGCTTCGATGCGGTCTCCACCTCGGCCGGCGAGACCAAGGACCCGCAGAAGAACATGCCGATCGGCATCCTGGTGTCGCTGGCCATCTGCACCATCATCTACATCATCGTCTGCGCGGTGCTGACCGGCCTGCTGCCCTATACCCAGCTGGGCACCGCCAAGCCGGTGGCCACCGCGCTGGAGCACTACCCGCAACTGGCCTGGCTGAAGACCTTCGTCGAGATCGGCGCCATCGCCGGCCTGTCCTCGGTGGTGCTGGTGATGCTGATGGCGCAGCCGCGCATCTTCTACACCATGTCCCGCGACGGCCTGCTGCCGAAGCTGTTCGGCAAGGTCCATCGCCGCTTCCACACGCCCTACGTCGGCACGGTGGTGGTCGGCGTGCTCGCTGCGCTGCTGGCCGGCCTGATTCCGCTGGACGTGCTGGGCGAACTGGTGTCGATGGGCACCCTGCTGGCCTTCGCCACGGTCTGCGTCGGCGTGATGGTGCTGCGCTTCACCCGTCCCGACCTGCCGCGCCCGTTCCGGGTGCCGCTGTTCTGGGTGGTGTGCCCGCTGGGCGCGCTGTTCTGCGTCGGCCTGTTCTTCCAGGCGTTCCAGGAACACTGGAAGGTGTTCGTCGGCTGGACCCTGATCGGGCTGTGCATCTACTTCTTCTACGGCATCCGCAACAGCCGCCTGGCCGCGAAGGCCTGATCCGCTCCCACGAAGACCGGCGTCCGCGCCGGTCTTCGCGTTCGTCCCCTCTTCCTCGCGCGCCGCGCCCGGCTGGAACCGCTCCATGCTCAAACAACTCTTGGCCACCAAACACCCCCATGCCAGCCACGAGGACGCCGGCGGGCTGGGCCTGCAACGCGCGCTCGGCCCCTGGGGCCTGACCGCGCTGGGCATCGGCGCGGTGATCGGCGGCGGCATCTTCGTCATCACCGGGCAGGCCGCGGCCAACCATGCTGGGCCGGCGATCATGCTCTCGTTCGTGCTGGCGGCGGTGTGCTGCGCGTTCTGCGCGCTGGCCTACGCCGAGTTCGCGGCGATGGTGCCGGTCTCCGGCAGCGCCTACACCTATACCTACGCCACCTTCGGCGAACTGGCCGCCTGGTTCATCGGCTGGATGCTGGTGCTGGAATACGGCGTGTCGGCCTCGGCGGTGGCGGTGAGCTGGACCGGCTATTTCCTCAGCCTGCTCGACCACTTCGACATCCATCTGCCGGCGGCCCTGGTCAACGCACCGCTGGACGGCAAGCTGCAGCCCACCGGCGCGATCGCCAACCTGCCCGCGGCCGGCATCGTGCTGCTGCTGACCTGGCTGTGCTACGTCGGCATCCGCAAGTCCTCGGCGATGAACATGGCGATGGTGGTGCTGAAGAGCGGCCTGATCGTGCTGGTCATCGCCGCCGGCTGGAAATACGTGGACCCGGCCAACTGGCACCCGTTCATCCCCGCCAACGAAGGCCCGGGCAAGTACGGCATGGACGGCGTGCTGCGTGGCGCGGCGATGGTGTTCTTCGCCTACATCGGCTTCGAGGCGGTGTCGGTGGCGGCGCAGGAATCGCACCGGCCGCAGCGCGACCTGCCGATCGGCATGATCCTGTCGCTGGTGATCTGCACCGTGCTGTACATCGCCATGGCCGCGGTGATGACCGGGCTGGTGCCGTTCGCGCAACTGGGCACCGACGAGCCGGTGGTGACCGCGGTCGCGGCGCATCCGCAACTGGGCTGGCTGCGTGTGGTGGTGGAGGTCGGCGCGCTGATCGGCCTGTCGTCGGTGGTGCTGGTGATGATCATCGGCCAGCCGCGCATCTTCATGATCATCGCCCGCGACGGCCTGCTGCCGCCGGTGTTCACCAAGATCCACCCGACCTACCGCACCCCGCACGTCAACACGGTGATCACCGGCATCGGCATCGCCCTGCTGGCGGCGCTGTTCCCGCTGGACGTGCTCGGCGAACTGACCTCGATGGGCACCCTGATCGCCTTCGCCGCGGTCTGCGCCGGCGTGCTGATCCTGCGCCGCACCCAGCCGGACCTGCCGCGGCCGTTCCGCATCCCGTTCGCCTGGCCGATCTGCATCGCCGGCGTGCTCAGCTGCCTGGCGCTGCTGTCGGCGATGACCGCGCACAACTGGATGCTGATGGCCGGCTGGACGGTGATCGGCCTGGCGATCTACTTCGGCTACGGCTACCGCCACAGCCGCCTGCGCGGCAGCCAAGGCTGAGCGCCATAAGCCCCTCTCCCTCCGGGAGAGGGGGTTGGGGTGAGGGTCCGGAGTGCGCAGCGCTGCACCCATCTGGCAACACGAGGCTGCGCCCGGACCCTCATCCGCCCCTGCGGGGCACCTTCTCCCGACGGGAGAAGGGAGAAGCCAAGCCCCTCTCCCTCCGGGAGAGGGGTTGGGGTGAGGGTCCGGAGTGCGCAGCGCTGCACCCATCTGGCAACACGTGGCTTCGCCCGGACCCTCATCCGCCCCTGCGGGGCACCTTCTCCCGACGGGAGAAGGGAGAAGCCAAGCCCCTCTCCCTCCGGGAGAGGGGTTGGGGTGAGGGTCCGACCGCTCGTGACACGTCTGGAGACAGGTGGGCGTGAGGCTACGGCATGAGGAGATGCGGTTGGATCCAGCCACCTGTCATCCCAATCCAACCCCCAAGCCCTACACTACGCGCATGAACGCATTGCCCTACGATTCCGAGCGCCTGCGCACGCTGGCGCACCTGCTGATCGACAACATCCGCGAGCTCTCGCAGGCCGGCTGGACGCCTGCCACCAGCAGCAACTTCTCGCACCGGCTGGACGATCGCCATGCGGCGATTACCGTCTCCGGCCGCGATAAGGGGCGGCTGGTCGAGGACGACATCATGGTGGTGGACTTCGACGGCCAGGCCGTCGGCCGTCCGCTGCGCCCGTCCGCCGAGACCCTGCTGCACACCCAGCTGTACCGGCGCTTCCCCGAGGTCGGCTGCATCCTGCATACGCATTCGCCGGTGCAGACCATCGCCTCGCGCCTGTATGCGCCGCAGGGCCATATCCGCCTGGAAGGCTACGAGCTGCTGAAGGCGCTGCATGGCAACCAGACCCACGAGACCGCCGTGGACCTGCCGGTGTTCGCCAATACCCAGGACATGACCGTGCTGGCGGCGCAGGTCGACGCCCTGCTCGATCGCACGCCGCTGTGGGGCTACCTCATCGATGGCCACGGCCTGTACGCCTGGGGCCGCGACATGGCCGAGGCGCGCCGCCACCTGGAGGCCTTCGAGTTCCTGCTGCACTGCGAGCTGGAGCTGCGCAAGCTGCGCGCCGCCGGCTGAGCCGCCGCGGCGCGACAGCGTTCCAGCGCCGCAACGGCCGCCGGCCGCGCACCTGCTACCCTTTTCGTCCCCCTGCCGCTTTCGCCCGCCGCCATGAGCCGACTCCGCATCTTCGCCGACACCACTCCCGACGCGCCGCTGTTCGACAGCCGCGATGGCGACGCGATCGCCGCCGAACTGCGCAAGATCGGCGTCACCTTCGAGCGCTGGCAGGCCAACCAGCCGATCGAGGCCGGCGCCTCGCCGGAAGCGGTGATGGCCGCCTACAAGGCCGACATCGACCGCCTGGTCGCCGCCAACGGCTTCAAGACCGTGGACGTGGTCAGCATCGCCCCCGACAACCCGCAGCGCGAGGAGATGCGCAAGAAGTTCCTCGACGAGCACTTCCACAAGGAAGACGAGGTGCGCTTCTTCGTCGCCGGTTCCGGCCTGTTCACCCTGCACGTGGACGGCAAGGTCTACGAGATCGAGTGCGTGCAGAACGACCTGATCGCCGTGCCCGACGGCACCCACCATTGGTTCGACATGGGCCCGGAGCCGCGCTTCGTCGCGATCCGCTTCTTCACCGAGCCGGACGGCTGGGTCGGCCACTTCACCGGCACCGACATCGCCCAGCGCTTCCCGCGCTACGAGGCGAAGCTGCGCGGCGAGGCGCACTGAGCGATGACCGATCCGCGCGTCGTTCTCACCGACATCGAAGGCACCACCAGCAGCATCTCCTTCGTCAAGGACGTGCTGTTCCCGTATGCGCGCCGCGCCCTGCCCGGCTTCGTGCGCGAGCACGGCCAGCAACCGCAGGTGCGGCAGTGGCTGGACGCGGTCGCCAGCGAATGCGGCGGCATCTGCACCGATGCGGTGATCGTGGAGACCCTGCAGGGCTGGATCGACCAGGACCGCAAGCACACCGCGCTGAAGGCACTGCAGGGCATGATCTGGGAAGCCGGCTACCGCGATGCCGACTTCACCGCGCACATCTATCCCGATGCCGCGCCGGCGCTGCGCCGCTGGCATGAGCAGGGCCGCGCGCTGTACGTGTACTCGTCCGGCTCGGTGCCGGCGCAGAAGCTGTTCTTCGGCCACAGCGACGCGGGCGACCTGCGCGGGCTGTTCTCCGGCTGGTTCGATACCGAGATCGGCGGCAAGCGCGAGCAGCCCAGCTACGCGCGCATCGCCGAGGCGATCGGCGTGGCGCCGGCGCAGATCGTGTTCCTGTCCGACGTGGTCGCCGAACTGGATGCGGCCCGCGCGGCCGGCTTGGACACGGTGCTGATCGACCGCCGCGACGATTACCCGCAACCGCGCCAGGGCGAGGCCTGCAACGGCCACCGCCGCGCGGAGAGCTTCGCCGACCTGGGCTTCTGAGAACACGCATGCGCCGGCCTGTCGCTGCCCTGGTGGCCATCCTGGCGGCGTGGCAGTGCCCGCTCGCCGTGCTGCGACGCCGCTTGCTGCCGGCCGCGCTGCTGGCGCTGGCCCTGCCCGCCTGCCATTCCGATGCCGGCGCCATGCCGGCCGGCGCGGCCGACACCGCGCAGGACGAGGCGGCGCAGGACGAGGCGGCACCGGATCCGGTCGACCAGGCGCAACTGCGCCAGGCGCTGGGATCGCTGCAGGCGCAGCGCCCAGGCATTCCCGACCTGTACGTGGTCGGCTTCGCCGGCGACGCCAGCGAGGACGTGTTCCGCAACGAAGTGCTGTACCTGCGGCAGATGTTCACGCAGCGCTTCGGCGCCGCTGGCCGCATCGCCACCCTGATCAACCACGGCGACAACCTGGGCGCGCACGCCTACGCGCCGCAGGCGTCCTACGACAACCTGGCCGATACGCTGGACCGCGTCGGCAAGCTGATGGATCCGCGCGAGGATGCGCTGCTGCTGTTCCTGACCAGCCACGGCACCGACAAGCACGAGCTGTACCTGCAGTTCGGCCCCGGCGAGGATGCCGAGTACGACACCATCACACCGCAGGAACTGCGCCGCCTGCTCGACGACGCCGGCATCCGCAACCGCATCATCGTGATCTCGGCCTGCTACTCCGGCGGCTTCGTGCCGGCGCTGAAGACCGCCGACACCCTGGTGATCACCGCCGCACGCCGCGACCGGCCCTCGTTCGGCTGCGGCAACACCGCCAGCGCCACCTATTTCGGCCGTGCCTGGCTGATCGACGCACTGGCGCGCACCACCGACATGATCGAAAGCTACAGCCTGGCCAGCGCCGAGATCAGCGCACGCGAACAGACCGAAGGCGAAGCGCCGTCGTATCCGCAGCTGTACGTGGGTGCGCGCATCGGCACATGGCTGCAGCACTGGCGCGCGCAGTTGCCGAACGCCGCCGCACCGCCCTATCCGTATCCGGAACCCGATGCGGACGACGCAGCGACTGCGGCCGATGCCGAACCGGACCACGCGCCTGGGACCACGCAAGCCACTGCTCCCTCGACGCCCGCCAGACAGGCGCGACCGCCATCGACTGCCGCTCCCACGCAGTGAGCCGCCCTGCTCCGTCGAGCAGCGCACGTACAACCCCGTCGGGGGCGCTCCAGCGCTGGGCCCGCACGGGGCCTGGAGCAGGAGTCCGCAGCGATCCCATAGATGAGAGTGATTCGCGTTCGACCGACGATCGCGCGCGGCCGCTACACTGCGCCCCGCAGCAAGCCCGCCAGCCTTTCGCCAGCCAGCTGCGCACCGATCCGCCCGCCCGCCAGCCTTCGCTCGCCAGCCAGGATCCTCTCGTTTCATCGGCCTCCTTCATGGAGGTTTTTTTGTTTCATGCCGATGCCACACCGGCAGTGCACCGGGCCGCGCCGCAGCGGCGGTCCACACCAGACTCGGCAGGCGGTGAAACCGACTTTCTCGATCAAGGCTACACAGGCGAAGGCCCGGCCGAAGAGGCGCAGATGGAAACAACTTCCATGTCATTGAGCAAGCAACTTGCCGCGCTTCTCCTTTGCCTATTTGGCTGGAGGAGTGCGCTCGCCGCGCCTTCAGTCTGCCCCATTCGACAGAATCAGCCACTTCGCTCCATCGATGCATTCGATGGAGAACCACAGGATCTCGCAATGCTTGAACCCGACATAGCGAAGGAACGAGACGGCCATTGGGTTCTCGGCTACATCTACGACGAGGGCCGCTTCGTTACCATGCGCTGCAAATACGCGGACAAGCAAACGCGGGATGTAAAGCTGGCGAACCGTGTGGAGCAATGCCGCTATTCAATCAATGCAAGGAATGTTCTTCGCGTAACCTGCAAATGAAAGTTGGCACAGCGATCGGGCCCAGCACATGCGGGCGCTGGACGAAGTAGCACCGGCTGTTGTCGTTGGCGATGAAGCCGATGCGCCGATCGGCGCTTGCATTGGCGAATGGGCTGGCGTTTGCCGGGTCCGGCGTGCCAAGAATCTAGATCGCGACTGAACTGGCGTCACCGGGACACGACGCCAGCGTCGTAACCGTGGCGATTCAGGGCGACGCGTCCTGCAACCGGTAGCTGGTGCTGGCGCGCTGCTCGCCGCGCCAGCGATCGAAGGCGCGGACCTCGATCTGGTGGGCGCCAACGCTCAGGTCGGTAGGCAGGACGCCGCGCCACAGGTGTTCCGACGGCGTGGCTTCCGGCGAACGATCGTAACCACGCAACGCGTCGGCGGCATCGTCGCGCGCGTTCTCCGCGAGCAGGTCCGGATCCGGCTGCCGGACGTGCCGCATCGGCTTCCAGGGGCCGCCATCGAGACGGTACTCCACACGCGTGTCGTCCTCGCCCATGAACACGTTCGCGTACACCCCCCACGCCGGGTAGGCACCGCGGCGCAGCACCTTGGGCGCATGCAACTGCAGCTGCGGATCGCCGGCGGCGCGCGCGGCGTGATAGGCGAGCGCATAGTCGCCGCCGCGCTTCACGGTCAGCACGGCATAGCCATTGGGCGTGCCGTCGGACATCGTCGTCACCGGCACGCCATCGGCGCCCTTGACGCCGGACCAATAGGCGCCACAAGCGGCGCCGACGTTGTACTCGTGCAGCGGGCTCGCGCCCTGCCAGCCGTCGGTGGCGGTGTAGTACATGTGTCGCTGGGTATGGCTGTGCGCGGTGAGCACCAGCACGTGCGGGAAGTCCTTCAGCAGCGCGAACAGCCGCGCACGGTCGGCATGGCGGAAGGACTCCTTGCCGGGGACCGCGTCGAACAGGTGGATATGCATCCCCAGCACCAGCAGCCGATCCTTGGGAACGCTCGCCAGGTAGGTCTGCAGGAACGCGAACTGATCCTCGCGCAAGCCGCCGATGTAGTCGGGCTGGCGCTGCGGCTGATAGATCACGTCGTCGAGGAACACGAAGCTGGCGCCCCCATCCTCCACCGCGTAGGTATCCGGACCGTAGATTGCGCGCCAGCTGGCCAACGACCCCAGGTCGTCGGCCGCGTCGAAATTCAGGTCGTGGTTGCCGGGCACGTGGAACCACGGCACGCCCAGCTTGACGGTTTCGGCGTTCAGCGCGGGAAACAGCGACAAGTCGTCGCTGACCAGGTCGCCCAGCGTGGTGCCCAGGCGCGCCTGGGTCTTGCCGACCAGCGGGGCGACGATCGCGCGGGCGTAGTAGCCGACGTCGGTCATCGAGGCGGTCTGGCTGTCGGCGAAGACCAGCACCTCGGTGCTGTCGGCCTTGGGCTGCGCGCGCAGCGCGAAATCCCAGTGCTCGGTGGCGCCGGTCGTCGGCGCGATCCCCGGATACTTGAGCCTGGGCGAGCCGGCGGGCGCGTAGTGGCGCCAATAGGCAGGCAGACCGTTGCCTGCGCTGGCGAAGGTGTAGCCGTCGGGCTTGATCACGAAGACCGTGCGTCCCGGCTCCACTTGCAGGGAGTAGCGCCCCTGCGCATCAGTGCGCACGATGTGCACGCCATCGGAGACCTGTACGCCGGCGATGCCGGGCTCGCCATCGCCACGTCCAGCATGGCCATCGCGCTCCTGGTAGACGCTGCCGCTGATCGTCGCCGGCTGCGCCAGCACGGGAAGCGCGACGGTCAACAGGCAGGTGAGCACGACGGCACGCAGCAACATGGTCAATCCTGGGAGCAAGCCAAACCGCCATTGTAGCCACTGATCACGGAACGACGGTGACCGCGACCGGGCGATTCGGCGCACAGCCAGCGGGCCGACGACGTCCTGCACAGCCACGCCCAACTGTTGGGCGAACGCAGGCGATCAACGGAGCCGCAGCCCGGCGCTCAAGGCGGTGGGACGCCCGCGGTCCGCTCAGGCGTCCACCCGAAGACATGCTGCCCTGCCCTGACCGGCTACGCGGGCGATCATGTTCCCGGCGACACCGTCAGGCAGCTCGCCACGCGTCAGGCCATGGCCTGTCCGCTGCCAGCGCGAAGCCGGCGTTGCGTTCCTGCGCATGGTGGCGCAGACGTGTGCGCAGCGCAGCAGGGATCGCAACGTCCGCCTTGCCGGCGTGCAATCGGGACGCAGCGGGATTCAGCTTCCGGCGGAGATGGTCGGGCAGATCGCGCAGTTGCTTCGTTGCCATGCGACGCACCGCCTCGCGTGCCTGCCGGGCATCGAAGCTCACCGGCGCTTCCTGGTCGATGCCCAGCCAGCCGCAAAGATCGCGAAACCCCGCCTGCGGCGACGCGTACATGTCCTCGTAGGTCAGCACCCGCAACCGCTCCCTGGGAAAGAAGCTGCGCCAGCGCGACAGTGGCCCGGTGACGTCCAGCAGGTTGAGGTAGTGCAGCCCGAAAGGGAAATACGTGTTCGCGAAACGTGCTTCGCTCGTGCGGAACACGGCTGCCTCGGGATTCGTGTCAGCTTCGTTGCCCGTCCGCAGATACAGCGCATACAGGCTGAGCAGCATGTCGGCCGGGCTTCGCAGCAGCAGCACGATCCGCGCGTCCGGATGCGCTCTGGCGATCCGTGCCGGCGCCTCATGGCTGTAGAAGTACCAGACCGACGCTTCGGCGCGATAGCGCTGGTCGCCCGCAGCAGCGAACAGCCGCTGGTAGTCCGCGGGATCGGAGACGGTGTGCGGCTGTGCGGGCAGGTCCGCGGCGTAGAAGTGCGGTTCCTTCAGCACGGTCGCGTAGACGTCCGGATGCTGCTTGAGCGCGGCGAACAACGAGGTGGTACCGCACCTCGGCGCACCGATGACGAACAGGTTGGGCGCCTTCACCACGGGAAAACCGCCTTGTCCTTGTAGAACTTGCCGGTCTCGCCGCCGCCATCGGCCAGCCACAGGATGGTCTCGGCCCCCTGCTCCGGCGAGCGCGGCGCGGCGATGCCGCCGAGCTTGGTCCTGACCCAGCCCGGGGTCATGCAATTGACGCGGATGCCGCGGTCGGCGAGCTCCATGGCCAGCGCCTGGGTCAGCACATTCAATGCCGACTTCGAGCTGCGGTACGCCAGGTTGTTGCCTTCGATCTTGGTCGAACTGCCGTGCCCACTGGAGACATTGATGATCTGCGCCTGCGGCCGCAACTGCATCAGGGGCAGGACCAACTGGATCAGCCGCCACGGGCCGAAGAAGTTGACGTCGAACGTCGCCCGCGCCTGCGCCTCGGCTTCCGTACTGGGCGTATCGCGCACGCCGACGGAGACGCCGGCATTGTTCACGAGCACGTCGACATGCCCATGGGCTTTTGCAATGACGTCGACCGCCGCAACCATCGACGCTTCGGAACAGACGTCCAGCTGGATCGGCGTCACCCCGCTCAGCTGGCGGCGCTCGACCACGGCCATGCCATCGGCCAGATTCCGGCACCCCATGTACACCTGCATGCCACGCTCGGCGAGGCCTTCGCACGTTGCCAGCCCGATCCCGCGATTGCCGCCACTGATGAGGGCGACGCGATCGCCGCTGCGCGTCTGCGTCATTGCACACCTGCCCGGTATTCCGGAAAGCGATTGAACAGGAACGCCTCCTTGCGCGCGACGAAATCGCGCAAGCGATCGTCGAAGTAATCGCGTGCGTGCGGGCGCGCCCGCGCTTCGTGGGCCTGATCCGGCATGATCCGGTCGTGCTGTCGGACGCACCTGGACAGGGCCGCATCCGCACCCAGCCGTTCGAGATAATCGGCGAGGTCGTCGTTGAGCGTCTCGGTGCGCAGGAACTCCACCGGATACTCATGCGCCCGCAGATGGCCCCGGTCCAGGTCCTGGTCGACGATGCCGGCGAACACGCGCTTCGGGTCCCGGCAGAAGAAGCGGATGAATTGCTCGGTATGCCATCCGATCGCACGTTCGGCCGGCAGCTTCGGCGTGTCGTAGCCGCTGGGCATGCCGCGATGCACATTGACGAAGAAACGATTGGCGATCGCGACGAACTCCCCGAAACCGACCTGGGGATACGCCGGGAACTCCTGCTGGATCCGCGCAGGATCGCAGTATTCCTGCGGATGGGTCTTCCACCAGCCATAGTGGTACTGCGAGACGTAGCGGTCGAACGGCGAGCGCATGACCGAGAGGATCGGCTTGCCCCGGTCCGCATCCGGGATCTCGTCGCAGGTACCGTGCTTGCGCCCGATCTCGACGGCCCGCGGGCCGTACGCACGTCGCAGCATCTCGGTGATGAACGTTCCGCCCGTCTTGGGCATATGGATGAAAACGAAATCCGGCGTGATCAGCATCGTGGTCAGGCTCTCAGCGGCCCGGCCTTTCCGGTGAGCTTGCGGCGCAGTCCGGCGCCCAGATAACGGCCGCAGTAGTCGCCGTAGAGAATGCCTTCGTCGGTCAGGCGCAGCCGCTCGTCCTCGAGCGTGACCAGGCCCTGCCGCTGCAGGTGCGCAAGGTCCTCGGCGAGCGTCGTGTCCAGCTGCACGCCGTGCCTGTCGCGGTAGGCGTCGAGATCGATCGCGGTCGTCTTCAACCCCATCACCAGGTCGCGCAGCATCTGGTCGGCGCTGCTGATCTCCAGCACCCGCTGCGTCGGGATCGCACCGCGCTCGACGCGGTCCAGATAGGAATCGATCTCGGTGACGTTCTGCCGGCTGCGGCCACCCACGGTGCCGAACGCCGATGCGCCGAAGCCATATAGGTCTTCGCCGCGCCAGCGGCTGATGATGTGCCGTTGCGGATACTTCCCTTCGCGGGTGAAGGTGAAATAGGTGGACGGCAGATAGCCCGCCTCGCGCAGCCGCGAAAGTCCCCAGCGCGCAAACGCCATTTCCTGGTCCGGACCGGGCAGCGTGAGCGTGCCCTGGCGGACGTCGTTCATGTAGTGCGCGTTGGAGTACAACTCCATCTTGTAGACGGTGACCGCATGCACGCCGAGGGAGATGGCGCGGTTGATCGAATGCTGCCAGCTGCCCATCACCTCGCCTTCGAGCCCGGACAGCAGGTCCACATTGACCACGGCACCGGTCTTCAGCGCACGCTCGATCGCCCGCGAGTTCTTCTCGTCGGTATCGTGGCGACCGGTCAGGGCGACCACGCGGTCGTCGAAGGACTGGATGCCGAAGCTGATCCGGTTGACGCCCAGGTCCGCCAACCCATCGATCATGCGGTTGTTCAACGTGATCGGCTCGATCTCGAAGACGAACTCCGGCGCATCGAGCACGAAGCACTCCTCGATCTTGCGCTTGATGCGGCGCAACTGCTCGGGCTGGATCACGCTCGGCGTGCCGCCGCCGAAGTAGATCGACTTCACCGTGCGTCCGCGCAACCTGTGCGCATCGGCGACCAGTTCGATCTCGCGGCACAGCGCATCGACATAGCGCTCGCGGACCGCGTGCGAGGAGTCGGACAGGATCTCGATCTTGAAGAAGCAGTAGCGACAGCGCTGCAGGCAGAACGGAATATGGAAGTACAGATGCAGCGGCTGTTCGGCCAGGAGATCGGCGTCGCCGGCCGACTTCCAGTAGCGCTGAGGCGGCCACGCCACCACAAAGCCATCGCGGTTGGGCAGTTCGTTGCGATAGTCCGGCGGCAGCGACAGGGGCGGACCACGCGCGTCGTCGACCAGCGCGATCGTGAGCTCGGTCATTGCGCCGCCTCGGCCGTGCGCGCCGGCAGGCGCATGAGCACGAGCGAGGCCACGCTGTCCAGCGACCTGAACGTGTCCGACTCCAGATCTTCGTCCAGGATGCGGATCGGGAAGCGGCGCTCCAGATGGTTGATGAACTCCGCCATGCTGATCGAATCCAGCGCAAGCCCGTCTTCCAGGAACGACGCCCCATCCGGGATCTGCTCGTAGCGCACATTGAGATCCAGGTCCTCGGCGATCAGCCGCTTCAAGGTATCGACGATCTGGGGCTTATCCATGGCAGTAGTCCTTGATGATGGTCTTCCGGTCGGGCTTTCCGCTGCCCAGACAAGGCAGATCCGAAACGAGCGTGTAGTGATCCGGCCTGGCGAAGGCCGGCAGCGTGATCGACGCATGCTGCTTGAGCACGTCGACGGTCAGCGTGGGGTTGGCAGGCTTGACCACGGCCGCGATCGCCTTGCCCGCCGTGGTGTCTTCGTCGAGCACGATCGCCACGGCCTGCGCGACGTCGGGCCACGCCATCATGGTGCTCTCCAGATCGGCCAGGATCAGCAGCTTGCCCGCGCGGTTCAGGCTGAGATCGGCGCGGCCGCGGATGCAGAAGCCGCCACTGTCATCGAAGGCCGCGATGTCGCGCGTGTCCCAGACGGCGGGAAACGCCGTCAGTTCGCCTTGATGGGCCAGATGCGTGGCAGCGTGCGGATGGGTCACCAGGAGATTGCCCTGTCCGGCGCTGGCGTCTGCGATGCAGGCGGACACGCCCTCGAGCGGACGCAACGCCCCGGGCGCATTGGGCGCGGAAATCGCGACCACACCCAGTTCGGAACTTCCGTAGAGGTCGAAAACGCGATGGAAGACCTGCTGCGCCTGCGCGTGCAGTACCGGCGGCGTCGCGTCGCCGGCAAGCACCAGGCCGCGACAGCCGACGACCGGGGCGTTCTTGCGCTGCAGCAGCATGCGCAACAGATGCGGGGTGGAAAAGACCCAGGTCGGCCTTGCGGCGCGCAGCGCATCGTTGAAGCCCAGCAGATTGGCCTTGGGCAGCAGATGGATCTGTGCGCCGGCCAGCAATGCCGGCAGCAGCGCCGCGCCGAGACCATACATGTGATGCAGGGGAACGGTGATCAATACCCGATCGTCGGCGCCGAGTTGCAACCGGCGCAGCACCATGGCGCTGGTCGCCAGCAGATCGTCGTATGCGTGCCAGATCACCTTGGGCGCCCCCACCGTGCCCGAGGACAGCACCGCCAAGCCCGCGGGCCACTGTGCATGCCCTGCCGGTGGAGGGACGATCTGCAGCGGCGACGGCGCAGCGCCACCTTCGACCGACGCACCGACATGCACATCGTACAGCGGCGGTGGCGCCGCGTTGCCTGCACACAGCAGCAGCGCATGCCCATCGACAATGGCGGCCAGCAGTTGCGACAGCATCTCCAGATCGCCAACGCCCAGCAGCGCCGCCCGCGTGTACCCGCGCTTGGCCTTCCAGCGCTCGCGCCCGCTGTGCAGCAGGTCCTGCAGCGTCGCCCGCGCTCCATTCAGGTGCACCACGCTGCCGCTGGCGGCGAGCATGCCGCGCCAGTCGTGCGCAGGCGCGTCGGCGCGCTCGATCGGCGTCATCATGCGCGCTCCAGCGATTCGTTGTTGAGGATTTCGCTGACCTCGACGCAGTCGACGCCGTTGAGTTTCATCGCGTAGCGCCGCGAGAGCGCCCAGGTCGATGCGGTGCGGAGACTGCGAGGTGCGGGCACGGCCAGCGTCTCCAGGTCGGTCTTTTCGAGGAGACCACGATCGTGCGGATCGAACAGCTTGCCGATTCCCACGCTGCCGTCGAGCAGCTTCTGCCGCTGCTGCGCGTCGACGCAGGACAGGCGGATCGACGACTCGGCGACCAGGAGGATGTTGCGTGGATCGCGCACGTAAAGACGCGAACGGCGGCGCAGGAGCTCGCCTTCGTTCGCCCGCGCTTCGATATGCTGATCGAGGACCTGGACCTCGACGGGCGATCCGGCGAGCGCCTCCAGAAAGAAGGTGGTGGAGCCGCGCAAGGCCAGATAATCGTTGAGCCGTTGCGAAGGGACCGCGTCGGCCCACACTCCATCTGCATACGCGTCCGCAGGGGGCGCGTCCGGAAAGGCGGTCCAGGAGGCCAGCAGGTGCGAGGTCATATCCGTCCTTGAAACATGCTGCCGGCCGCAACCATACGGCTGTCAGATGCACAACCAATAATTGTGCATTTCCTTATGCTGTAGGGGCTCTGTGGCCCGAGTATATTCAGAAGAATTTGCGAAATTCAACGCACCTTTCATCCGCGACACGAAAATGTAGACAAGTGATGGCGTCGATGCGGGCGCGGCAGTGCGCGGGTTCTCACCGCGTTCGCGGCGCAAGCACGGTCTCGACCGATGCGGAAAATACCCATGCGGTGTCTCGGCACGGCTGCGCGTTGGGATCGTAGCCGCCCACGTACAGCATTCCTGGTTCGAACGGCGAGGCCGCGAAGCTGCGTGCGGCAAAAAGCGGCGTGGACGGCGCCAGATCCGCAGATTCGATCCGCGCGAGCGTATGCCGTTGCCCGTCCGGATCGCGGATCAGATACCAGGCGTCGCGGGCCCAGCCGTCGGGCGGATGGACGTCGTCGCGGGCACTGTCGCTGGCGCCAACGCCTGCGAGCAGCAACGTCTGTCCGCTGGCGGGATCGCGCACCGGAGTGAAGTCGTCGTAGGCGACCACGCCAAAGGCCGGGCGCTTTCCCCAGTGCGCGCCCAGAAACTCGAGGACATCCAGTTCGAGGGTCTCCCTGAAGTCATCCTGCGGATCGATCCGGACGATGCGGCAACGGTCGCCTTCCAACGCCGCCAGCAACACCTGTCCCGATCCCGAGGGATGCGGCACGCCCATGAGCCCGCGATATCCGCAGCTCGGAAAGATCAGCGGTTCGGCGATCGTGTGCACGCTCTCCCATCGCGGCACAGGGCCGTCGATGCGCCGATAGAGGTGCGGCCTGATGCTGCAGTACAGGACCCCATCGCATTCGGTGAAGGCCATGGCACGGCGCCGGTAGCCGCTTAGCTCGGCCTGTGGGTCCCAGCGGATCTTGCCTGGCGCGTCCGGATCGTAGCTGCCGCTGAAGATGCCGAGCGGCAAGGTGCCGACGAAGACGCGCTCCTGCCCGGTCACCGTGTCGCGGTGGACGAAGAAGCTGCGCGCGGCGGTCAGGCCCGACCCGCTCCCCAGGTGCGTGCGCGCCCACGTCCCTGTGTCGTCGTCGAGGCAATCGATAGACACGGCGCCCTTGTTGTTGGACGGCCCGGCGAGCAGCAGCGAGACGGGCGCATCGAGCGTTCTCCCGCGTTCGTCCTGGGTAAACGCCACCGACCTGAGCGTTGCCCGCCAGTAGTCGCGGTCGTAGGCGTGCACCTGGCGCCATTCGCCGTCGGCCCGATCCAGCATGGCGACCTGGGCGCCGACCGGAGGGTCGCCTGGCAGGTAGCGGTTGTGGGAATAGGACAACAGGGAAAACAGCTTTCCTCGATGCGGCACCAGATGCAGCACTTCGGTGCCACCGAGCAGGTGGCCGTCGCCGTCGCGCATCCCGGCTTGGAAGACGCGCCGGAACGGGGCCGGCATCGTGGCGATGGATGCGTGCATGCAGGTCTCCCTCAGCCGAAGAAGGCGTCCAAGGTCTCGATGGAGGCGGCCTGGCGGGCGTGCGCATAGAGGATGCCCTTGAACGCTGCCTGCTGATCGCGCTCCACGCGCAGCTGCTCCGGTGTCCATCGACGAATGCGCGCGCCCATGCCCTGGATGTCGCGATCGGCATGGCTTTCCAGATACTCGAGCACGTTCGGCGTCGGCGAATAGCCGCGACTGAGGAACTGGGCAATGCGGAAGGTCATCCGGTAACTCGCCGCCAGCACGTGCGGATGGGCGATGATGCGGAGGGATTTTTCGCGCAGATCCTGAATGCCGCACCGCAGAGGATCGCGCAGCACGTGGTTTGCGCAATCGTAATAGAACGCATTGACCGAGAAATCGCGCATCAGCGCGTCTTCGACCAGATCCGAACGCGCGACGAACGTCGTCGTCCACATGTCGCTGCCCTGGATATCGCGCCAACTGCGCAGGATGTTGAGATCGACCGCGCCTGAGGCGGGGTCGCCCCAGCGCACCACGCCGAAGCGGTCGTTGCGCATGCGCACCGCAGCCTCCGCATCGGGATAGGCGTCGCACAGCAGGCGCAGCGCCTCGTCCACGCCGCACTCCAGCGCCAGGTCGATGTCCTTGCCCGGCAGACCCGCCAGCCAGTCGCGTGGCGCACCTCCGACAACGAAGACACGCTTGCCGGCACGGCCTAACACGGCGACAAGATCGCGCACGCGTACGTCGTATCGGGCATCCCGATACACCGGTTGATCGAGTGCTGCTTCCACCAGGCCAGGCGCAAGCGCGGCATCGCCGATGTCCATGTCGCGAGCTCCCTGGTCCTGACGACCGATCGTCACCGCTGCGTCCTGCGCATGCTTCACCGCCATGCTCAGGATCTGACGCCGACACCTCTGCCGAGCAACGTCAGCGCGAAAGCGCCCAAGCCTATAATGAACATCAGCATGACCACAAGCGAGGTGCCGACACTCGCTGCGGTGTCCGCACCCAGCACGCCATAGCGGAACGCGCTGATCATGTGCATCAGTGGATTGCTGCGCGCAATGCTCTGCCAGGGCTCGCCCAGCAGGCCGATCGGGTAGAACACACCGCCAAGATAGGACAGCGGGGTCAGCACGTAGGTGGACACATGCGCCGTGTCGTAGAAGTTCTTCGCGTAGATCGCGACGATGACACCGACCAGCGAAAAGATCGTGGCCGCCAGAAGCGCCGAAAGAAAGACGATGAACGGGTGCGCGACCTGCAGCGCGGTCATCGGCAAGGCGATCAACAACACCAGCCCACCGACGAGCAGGCCGCGCACCACCGCCGCGGCCACATAGCCCAGCAGGATGGTCCAGTCGTGCATGGGCGATACCAGCAGCTCCTCGATCGCGCGATTGAAACGGATGAAATAGAACGCGTTCGATGCGTTTGCGTAGCTGTTGTTGATGACGCACATCATCACCAGGCCCGGCGCGATGAAGTGCAGGTAGCTGACGCCGTCGACGGTTCCGACCCGGGTTCCGATCAACTTGCCGAAGATCAGTACGTACAGCACCATCATCGTCAGCGGCGGAACCAGCGTCTGCACCCACATGCGGAACATGTGCGCGATTTCGCGCCGAACGAGGGCCTGCAGCGCGATCAGGCTGTGCGAGGCCTTCATGCCCCACCGGATCGCATCTGCAGATGACGCCAGGATTCCTCCAGGAGGGATGCCGGCATGTCAGCTCCCCTGGCGCCACGCATTGGCGCGTGCGGTGATCCGCACCACGAGGACTTTCTTGAACACGCTGTAGTCCAGCCAGGTCTGCCCGGGCACCGCCGCCAACGCCTGCTTGAGCTCAAGATAGCGCTGCCGCTCTTGCGGAAATGCACGCAGGAAATCGCGGAAATTGCGGATGTCGGTGAATCGGGGATTGTCGGCGGCACAGGTATGGACCACGAACGCGCGATCGCCGGCCTGCCCGATGCGCCAATGCCAGGAGAATCCTGCATCGATCGGGCTTTCGCCATATGCCTGATAGCCGAGTTCCGACAATATGCCGGACTGCCGTTCGGCCGACAGCGATGCACCGCGTGCCATCGCGATGTCCAGGATGTTTTTGCTCGGCAGGTCCGGGATCGCCGTGCTGCCGATATGCTCGACACCCAGCACATCCTCTCCGGCGAACGCGTCCAGCAGCCGATCCTTTTCCTCTTCGAATGCGCGCGGCCAGCTTGGGTCGTAATGGCTCTGCATGTCCAGCGTCAACGCCGGCGGGCGCACGCGCGCGTAGCGGCGCACAAGGTGTTCGACCGTCTCCGCGCCCAACTCGCCGGGCTGCACCTGCGCCTTGAGTCGCCTGATGACGCGCGCCAGTTGCAGGGCGCCCCCGAGATCCCGGGTGTCGGGGCTCATGGGCCTACACCGGCGGACCGCGCAGGAAGCGCAGTGCCCGCAGCGAGGCGTGATGCATCCAGCCGACTTCCCATTGCATCTCCATTGCACGCCAGTTGATCGCCGCGAACGCGGTTCGTGGCCTGAACATCCGCGTGGTTGCTGCCATCTTGGCAGCGCATTCGCGCGTGTCCGCATGCTTATCAAAGGCATGCGGGTTGTCAAGCGACATCAGACCGGCAAGGCGGCTGCGATGTGGACAAGATGGGCGACGCCCGACGCGGCGTCGCCTGGACTACCGGTGCCGCGCTTCCAGCACCGCCACCGCGTCGGCCAGGCCCAGGCCGCGCGCGCGCAGCAGCACGGTCAGGTGGTAGAGCAGATCGGCGGATTCGCCGAGCAGTTCGTCGTCGCCCTGGACGACGCCGGCCAGCGCGGTCTCCACGCCCTCCTCGCCCACCTTCTGCGCGATGCGCCGCGTGCCTTTCTCGAACAGCTGCGTAGTGTAGCTGCCGGCCGGCCGCTCGCGTTCGCGCTGCGCGACCAGGCGGTCGAGCGCGCCCAGGAACTGGCCCGGCGCCTGCGGGAAGCAGCTGTCGCGGCCGAGGTGACAGGTCGGCCCACGCGGATGCGCCAGCACCAGCAAGGTGTCGCGATCGCAATCGGTGTCGATCGCCACTACGTCCAGCACGTTGCCGGAGCTTTCGCCCTTGGTCCACAGCCGCTGCTTGCTACGGCTGTAGAAGGTGACCTGGCCGCTGCGGCGCGTGGCCGCCAGCGCCTCCTGGTTCATATAGCCCAGCATCAGCACGCGCAACGTGGCGGCATCCTGCACCACCACCGGCAGCAGGCCATCGCCCTTGCCCCAGTCCAGCGCCGCGTCGGCGGCGTCCGCATCGTGGGAATGTTCATGCGCCATCGCGCACCTCGATCTGTCGTTGGCGCAGGAAGCGCTTGAGTTCGGGAATGGGGATCGCGCCGCTGTGGAAGACGCTGGCGGCCAGCGCGCCGTCGACGTCGGCACGCTCGAACACGTCGGCGAAGTGCTGCATCTCGCCCGCGCCGCCGGAGGCCACCAGCGGCACCTTGCACAGGGCGCGCACCTCGTGCAATTGCGCGATGTCGTAGCCGCGGCGCACGCCGTCGTTGTCCATGCAGTTGAGCACGATCTCGCCGGCGCCCAGGCGCTGCGCCTCCACCACCCAGTCCAGGGTGCGCACGCGCAGCGCCTGGGTCTTGCTGGGGTCGCCGGTGAAGCGGCGCACGCGCCACTGGCCGTCGTCCTCGCGGATCGAATCGATGCCGACCACCACACACTGCACGCCGAACGCCTCGGCCAGCTCGGCGATCAGCGCCGGCCGCTCCAGTGCCGGCGAATTGATCGAGATCTTGTCGGCGCCGGCGTGCAGCACCGCGCGCGCAGTGGCGACGTCGCGGATGCCGCCGGCCACGCAGAACGGGATATCCAGCAACCGCGCCACCTTCTCGACCCAGGCGTAGTCCACCGAGCGTCCTTCCGGGCTGGCGCCGATGTCGTAGAACACCAGTTCGTCGGCGCCCTGGTCGCGGTAGCGCAACGCCAGTTCGGCGATGTCGCCCATGTCCACGTGGTCGCGGAACTTGACGCCCTTGACCACGCGCCCTTCGCGCACGTCCAGGCACGGGATGATGCGCCGGCTCAGCATGCCAGCGCCTCGTCCAGGCGCAGCCGCCCTTCCAGCAAGGCCTTGCCGAGCACCGCGCCGGCGCAGCCGGCCTCGCGCGCGCCGCGCACGTCGGCGGCGTCGCGGATGCCGCCGGAGGCCTGCACCGCCAGCGTCGGCGCGAGCTGCCGCAGGTGCGCGTACAGCGCCAGGTTCGGCCCGGACAGCATGCCGTCGCGGGCGATGTCGGTGCACAGCAGATGCACCAGCCCGGCCGCGGCGTACTCGCCGGCCAGCGTATCCAGGCTCAGCGACGAGGTCTCGGTCCAGCCGTGCACCGGTAGGCGCCAGACGCCGTGCGCGTCCTGGCGGCTGTCCAGCGCCACGGTAATGCGCTCGGGACCGAACTCGGCCAGCCATTCCAGCACCGATTCGCGATCGCGCACCGCCAGGGAGCCGATCACCACGCGGCTGGCGCCGGCCTCGAGCAGGCGCTGCACGTCGGCACGCGAGCGCACGCCGCCGCCGGTCTGCACCTGCAGCCCGGTCTCGCTGCGGATCCGCTGCAGCAGCGGTGCCAGGGTGTAGCCGCCGGCGCGGGCCGCGTCCAGGTCGACCAGGTGCATCCACTGCGCGCCGGCCTCGGCAAAGGCCTGCGCGCGGCGCAGCGGATCGTCGCCGTAGTGGGTCTCGCGGGCGTAGTCGCCCTGCGCCAGCCGCACCACGCGGCCGTCGCGGATGTCCAGCGCGGGATAGACGACGAAGCTCATGGGAAATCGGTCTCGAGGAAGTTGCGCAGGATGCGCGCGCCGGTGTCGGCCGAGCGCTCGGGATGGAATTGCGCGCCGCAGCGGCGACCATGCTGCACCACCGCGGTGAACAGGCCGCCATGATCGCAGGCGGCAACAGTGTCGCCTGTGACCGGTGCGGCATAGCCGTGCACGAAGTAGGCGCTGGCACCGTCCGGCACACCCGCCAGCAGCGACGACGGCCGCAGCGGCAACAGCCGGTTCCAGCCCATGTGCGGCACGCGGATGCCCAGCGCCGGCGGCATGCGCCGGACCACGCCGGTCAACAGGCCCAGGCAGTCGACATCGCCCTCCTCCGAGCGCTCGAACAGCAATTGCATGCCCAGGCAGATGCCGATCAGCGGCACCTGTAGCGCGCGCAACGGCTCGATCAGGCCTTGCTCGCGCAGCCGCGCCATCGCGTGCGGCGCGGCGCCGACACCCGGCAATATCACCCGGTCCGCGCCTTGCAATCCGGCGGCGTCGCGCACCAGCCGGGCTTCCACGCCGAGGCGTTCGAGCGCATAGCGCACCGAACCGAGGTTGGCGCCGCCGGCATCGATCAGGGCGACATCGCTCATCGCACGCTCCCTGCGAAACCCGCGCGCATCACAGTACCCCCTTGGTCGACGGCAGCGCCGCACCCTCGCGCTTCAGCGCCTGGCGCAAGGCGCGTGCCAGCGCCTTGAAGCAGGCCTCGACCTTGTGGTGGTCGTTGTCGCCGCGCACGCTCAGGTGCAGGTTCAGCCCGGCCGCGTCGCACAGCGAGCGGAAGAAGTGCGGCACCAGTTCGGTGGGCATGTCGCCGACCCGCTCGCGCTTGAACTCGCCTTCGAACACGAAGTACGGACGCCCGCTGAAATCCAACGCGGCGCTGGCCAGGGTCTCGTCCATCGGCAGGGTGAAGCCATAGCGGCCGATGCCGCGCTTGTCGCCCAAGGCCTGGCGCAGCGCCTGGCCCAGCGCCAGGCCGGTGTCCTCGATGGTGTGGTGTTCGTCGATGTGCAGGTCGCCCTCGGCGCGCACGTCCAGGGCGAAGCCGCCGTGCTTGCCGATCTGCTCGAGCATGTGGTCGAAGAACGGCAGGCCGGTGGCGCAGTGCGGGTCGCGCGCCAGGTCCAGGTCCAGTTCCACCGCGATGCGGGTTTCCTTGGTGTCGCGCTGCACCCGCGCACGCCGCGGCGCATCGGCCAGCTCGTGGGCGATGCCGGCCCAGTCCCACTCGCCGCCGAACTGCGCGGTGCGCAACTGGAAGCCGCGGATGCGCAGGTTCTCGGCGAACTGGATGTCGGTGATACGGTCGCCGACCATCGCCGAGCGCGCCCAGTCGATGCTGCGGTCCTGCAGGTACGGCAGCATCAGGCCGATGCCGGGCTTGCGCGTGGGCGCATTGTCGGCCGGCCAGCTGCGGTCGACCAGCACCTCGCGGAACACGATGCCCTGGCTGGCGAAGATCTGCAGCATCAGGTCGTTGGGGCCGTCGAAGGCGGCCTGCGGATAGGCCTCGCTGCCCAGACCGTCCTGGTTGGTGACGATGACGAACTGGTAGCCTGCGTCGCGCAGCTTGAGCATCGCCGGGATCACGCCCTGCACGAAGCGCAGCTTCTCGTAGGCGTCGATCTGGAAATCGGCCGGCTCCTCGATCAGGGTGCCGTCGCGGTCCACGAACAGGATCGGGGTCATGCCGCGGCCCTCCACGCCTGCAGCGCGCCGAGCACGCGCTGGTTCTGCGCTGGCGTTCCCAGGGTGATGCGCAGTGCGTCGCCCAGGCCGGGCGCGGCGCGCTGGTCGCGCACCACCACCCCGGCCGCCAGCAGCGCCTGGAACGCGCCCTCGGCGTCGTCGAAGCGCAGCAGCAGGAAGTTGCCCTGCGACGGATACACCTGACGCACGCCGGGCAGCGCCACCAGCGCCGCCTGCATACGCGTGCGTTCGGCGCGCACTTCCTGCACCCGCGCCGCGGTCTGCCGCAGCGGTTCGGGCTGCAGCGCGGCCAGCGCCAGTTGCGTGCACGGCGCCGGAATCGGATACGGCGCCTGACAGCGTCGCAGCACCGCAATCAGCGCCGGATCGGCGATCACGCAGCCGATCCGCGCCGCCGCCAGCGCATGCGCCTTGGACAGCGTGCGCAGCACCGCCAGGTTGGCGTGGCGCGCCAGCAAGGTCGTCGCCGAGGCCTCGTCGGAGAACTCGCCATAGGCTTCGTCCACCACCAATAGCGCACGGCCCTGCAGACGCTCCGCGGCGCGGGCGATGTCGGCCAGCGCGATCGCCGCACCACCGGGGTTGCCCGGCGAACACAGGAACACCAGCTTGGCCATCTGGCTCAGCGCGACGTCCACCGCCGCGTCCACGTCGGTCAGCAGGCCTTCGGCGGTATCGCGCAGCGGTACCTCGACCACGCGCGCGTTCTGCAGCCGCGCGCAGACCGCGTACATGCCGAACACCGGCGGGGTGATGACGATGGCGTCGCGCCCCGGCTCGCACAGGGCGCGCAGCAGCAGGTCGATGGCCTCGTCGCTGCCGCGGCCGAGCAGCACCTGTTCCGGGGCGCAGGCGTACAGCTGCGCCAGGGCGGCGCGCAGCGCCGGCGGCTGCGGGTCGGGATAGCGGCGATTGGCGGCTTCGCCATCGGCGGCGTTGGCCCAGGCCGACTCGTTGGCATTGAGCCAGATGTCGCCCTGCAGCGCGCTGCTGCGTGCGGACGAGTAGCCGGCGAAGTCGCGCAGGTCCGGGCGGACCAGCGCCAGCACGGCGCGCGCATCGGAGGCCGCGCTCATGCCGCCTTCTCCATGCGCAGCGCCACCGCATTGGCGTGCGCGTCCAGGCCCTCGGCACGCGCCATCAGCACCGCGCAGCCGCCGATCGTGGCGATGCCGGCAGCGCTGGCGCTCTGCACGCTGACGAAATTCTGGAAGCTGGCCACGCTCACGCCGCTGTAGGCGCGCGCCGCGCCGCTGGTCGGCAGCACGTGGTTGGTACCGCTGCAGTAATCGCCCAGCGCCTCGGGGGTGTAGTCGCCGAGGAACACCGAGCCGGCGGCCTCGACGCGGTCCAGCCAGTCGCGCGGCGCGCGCAGCGCCAGGATCAGGTGTTCCGGGGCGTAGCGGTTGCTGATGGCGAAGGCGTCCTCCAGCGTATCGACGCGGATCAGCCGCGACGCGGCCAGCGCCTGCCGGGCGATCGCCGCGCGCGGCAGCGTCGCCAGCTGCCGCTCCAGCTCGTTCTCCACCGCCTCGATCAACGCGGCGCTGTCGGACAGCAGCAGCACCTGCGAATCGGGACCGTGCTCGGCCTGCGACAGCAGGTCGGCGGCGACGAAGGCGGCATCGGCGCCGGCGTCGGCGATCACCAGCACCTCGGACGGACCGGCCGGCATGTCGATCGCCGCCGCGCCGGCCTGCGCGATTTGCTGCTTGGCCTCAGTGACGTAGCTGTTGCCCGGGCCGAACAGCTTGTCGCAGGACGGCACGCTGTCGGTGCCGAAGCCCATTGCCGCGATCGCCTGGGCGCCGCCGAGCTTGAACACCCGGTCGACCCCGCACAGCGTCGCCGCGACCAGCACCGCCGGGTCGGCCGAGCCGTCGGCGCGCGGCGGCGTGCACAGCACCACCTCGCGGCAGCCGGCCAGTGCCGCCGGCACGCACAGCATCAGCGCGGTCGACGGCAGCGGTGCGCTGCCGGCCGGCACGTACAGGCCGACCCGCCCGATTGGCCGGACCACGCGCTCGCAGACCACGCCCGGCGCGGTCTCGACCGCATACGGCTGCGCCATGCCCGCACGGTGGAAGGTGTCGATCCGCGCCGCCGCCTCGGCCATCGCCCCGCGCAGCGGCGCCGGCACCGCCGCTTCGGCGGCGGCGAACTCCTCGGCGCTCACTTCGAGCGTCTCCAGCACCACCCCGTCGAAGCGCGCGGTGAGCTCGCGCAACGCGACGTCGCCGCGGCTGCGCACCGCGTCCAGCACCTGCGCCACGGCGCTGCGGGTCTGGTCGGCGACGCGCTGCACCGGCCGGGTCAGCGCCTGGGTGCGCTCCTGCGCGTCGAGCGCGCTCCACTCCAATCGATTCATGCCAGCGACCGCTCCACCGTCAAGACCATCAACCCCTGCGCGCCTGCGCGCTCCAGTTCCTCCATGCGCTGCCAGGTGATGGCGCCGTGGCACATGGTCTGCAGCTGCAGCGGGCCGTCGGCATCACCAGGCAGTTGCACCAGCGGTTCGGCATCGGGCAGCAGCCGCGCCAGGTCGGCGACGCGCTCGCGCGCGGCGCGGAACATCAGCAGCTTGCTGTCGCGCAGCTTGAGCACGCCGTCGAGCCGGCGCAGCAGCATCGCCGCCAGGCCCGCGCGGGCATCGGCCGGTTCGCGGACCGGGCCGGCCAGCACCGCCTCGCTCTCCAGCAGCGTCTCCACCGGCTTGAGCTGGTTGGCGGCCAGGGTGGCGCCGCTGGACACCAGATCGCAGATCAGGTCGGCGGTACCGAGGCGCGGCGCGATCTCCACCGAACCGGACAGCTCCACCACCTGCGCGGCGATGCCACGCGCGTCCAGCCAGTCGGCCAGCACCGCCGGATAGCTGGTGGCGATGCGCAGCCCCTGCACCTGCTGCGGGCCGCTCCACTCCCAGCTCTCCGGCACCGCCAGCATCAGCCGGCACTGGCCGAAGTTCAGTCCGCGCAGGGCGCGATAGGCCTCCGGCAAGCCGTTGCGGCGGCGCTCGCCGGCCTGTTCGTCGAGTTCGTTGCGGCCGACGATGCCGAAATCGCACACGCCGTCGGCGATCAGGCCGGGAATGTCGTCGTCGCGCACCAGCAGCAGGTCCACCGGCAACGATTCGCCGTAGCAGAACAGCTTGTCGCGGCTCTCGCGCCAGCTCAGCCCGCAGGCCGCCAGCACCGCACGGGCCGGCTCGGCCAGGCGGCCGCTTTTCTGGATCGCGATACGCAGCCGGTCGCGGGCCGGTGCTGCCAGGGAAGCACTCATCAGGACATCTCAGTGGGAATCGGAGGGGCGCGCCGTCTGCCGGCGCAGCGCCGCGGCATAGCCGCCGGCGCCGTATTCCAGGGTCCGTGCGACACGGCCGATGGTGGTGACGCTGACCTGGGTCAGGTCGTGGATCTCGCGGTATGGCACGCCCTTGAGCAGCAGCGGCACCACCCGCCAGCGGTCTGCCATCGCCTCCAGCTCGGCCGGCGTGCACAGGTCCTGCAGGAACGCCGCCACTTCCTGCGGCTTGCCTAGCTGGGCCAGGGTACGCGCCAACGCCTTGAACGAGGCGTCGCCATCGCGGTCTGCTGCAGGGGCGGGACGTTGTTTCATTGCGCTAATGTAATAGCACGCTATTACAAGGTCAAGCTTGCGCGGGTCGCAGCGACCTGGCATTCGGCGTCCGGGCCATCCTGTTGCACCTTCTGGCGCCCTGCGCGTTGCCGCGATCCGGCCTCACGCTGCGCGCAGACGCCGCCGGCAGCGCATGGAAGGATC
This sequence comes from Xanthomonas sp. NCPPB 3174, assembly GCF_056725205.1. Lineage (NCBI taxonomy): Bacteria > Pseudomonadati > Pseudomonadota > Gammaproteobacteria > Lysobacterales > Lysobacteraceae > Xanthomonas > Xanthomonas sp. NCPPB 3174. The sequence goes on from NZ_CM161517.1 coordinate 2,679,483, forward strand.
ACCGGGCAGCCGCTAGGATCGGCAATGACCGCTGCCCCTCTGGAATACCGCATGCGCCATGCGTGTTTTGCCGCTCTTGCCCTGTGCCTGGCGACGCAGACGCTGGCGCAGCCGCTGCCTCCCGTCCAAGGAGCCGCAAGCGGCGACACCGCGGCCACTGCGCCAGGACTGCCGATCCGCTCCACCGCCCAGCTCAAGGCCTACCTGCGCGCCCACGCCGGCCAGGCCACGCCCCTGGACGCCCTCACGCCCGGCGCGCGCGCTTTCTCGACGGCCTGGTGTTCGGGGGCGACGGCCTGGGTGGATTCGATACGCAGGATCTGCCGCAGCTCACCCGCGAACAGGGCCGCGCACTGCTGGCCCTGTTCGATGCCGAGCGCTACGCCGAGAGCTTGCCGCACTGGGCGACGCAGCCGCGCGCCCACGATCCCGCCGCACCGATCGGCCACCTCGAGCGCCGCTACAACGTCTACAACCGGAATCTGGACGGCCTGCGCCGCACTGGACGCGATCCCTGGCCCGCAGTGCGCAGCGCCCTGCCCGAAGCATTCGACCCGGCGGCCCTCGCGCAATCGGACGATACCGCGCTGGACCTTCTGTATCGGACCGTCGTCGCGACCTACGCGCTGCGCCCCACCCCGGCGGGACTGGACACGCAACTGCAGGTGTTGGCGCAGTTGCGGCACCGCGGCCAGGCCAGCGCGGCGCAGGTGGACGACGCCGGCAACGCGCTGCTGCTCGCGCATCGTGTGGACGACGCACGCCGCCTGCTGGCCAATGGCGGCAGCGCCGACTGGCCGCATTGGCTGCGCTTCGAGGACCGCCTGGGCGCGTCGGCGCAAGGGCCGACGCTGTGGTCGCTGGACGCCGATGGCCGCACCTTGCACCGGCGGCGCATCGATCTGGGGCCGACCCAACTCCTGGTCACCGCCGGCTGCCATTTCGCCGCCGACGCCGCGCGCGCCATTGCCGCCGATCCCGAACTGGGCCCGGCGTTCCGCCGCCATGCGCTGTGGCTGACCTTGCCGCCCGGCAGCGAGGACCTGGGGGCACTGCGCGCCTGGAACCAGGCGCAGCCGCAGACGCCGCTGCATCCGCTCTACGACGTGGAGGAATGGCCGCTGTTGCCGCGCGAATGGCGCATGCCGACGTTCTTCCTGGTGCGCGACGGCAAGGTCGTCGCGCAGTTGCAGGGCTGGCCGGCGGACGACGCCGCGCAGCGGCGTGCGCTGAAGGCGATGCTGCAGGGTGCGGGCCTGCTGTAGCCCGCGCCTGGGGGATCAGCCACGGCCGGGTTTACCGGCCATGCTGGTCGCGGCTGAAGCCGCTCCTACGAGAATCCTGCAGAGCGCGACGGCCGTCGCCGGCCGTCGCTACCAGACTCAGGCCATCACCTTGGCCTGCTCCAGTTCCACCTGCAGCGTGCTGGCCAGTTCGTCGCGGGCGACCTCGAACTGCTGCTCGCGCAGCAGGTCCTTGACCGCGACCACCCCACGCGCCAGTTCGTCGTCGCCGGCCAGCACCACGAAGCGGATGCCGGCGCGCGCCGCGTACTGAAACTGCTTGCCGATCTTCTTCGGCTCCATCTGCACTTCGGTGTTGATGCCGCCGGCGCGCAGCCGCCGCGCGATATCCAGCGCGTCGTCGAGCTTGGCCTCATCCATCAGCGCCACCATCGCCTGCACGCTGCTGGAGGCGATGCCGTCGATCAGCCCGGCCTCGCGCAACTGCCAGAACAGCCGGGTCAGGCCGATGGAGATGCCCACGCCGGGCAGCTTGGACTTGCTGTAGTGGCTGGCCAGGTCCTCGTAGCGGCCGCCCGAGCAGATCGAGCCGATCTGCGGATAGTCGGTCAGCAGGGTCTCGTAGACGGTGCCGGTGTAGTAGTCCAGGCCGCGGGCGATGGAGAAGTTCAGGCAGTACGCGCTCTCCGGCACGCCCAGCGCCTTGACCAGGGCCAGCACCTCGCGCAGTTCGGCCACGCCCTCGCGCAGGATCGCACTGGAGGCGGCATCGGCCTCCAGCGCCTGCAGCCGCGCCAGCGCATCGGCATGACCGCTGGAGCGCACCGCGACGAAGTCGAGGATGCGCTGCACCTGCTCGGCGGGAATGCCGAAGCCCTCGCCGGTGAGCGTCTCGCGCACGTAGTCGGCGCCGCGCTTGTCCAGCTTGTCGACCTCGCGCAGCACCGCGAGCTGGCGCTCGCCCTCGGCCACGCCCAGGCTCTCGAAGAAGCCGCGCATCAGCTTGCGGTTGTTCAACTGCACGGCGAAATCGCCGATGCCCAGCTCGGCGAACACCGCGTGGATCACCGCCAGCACCTCGGCGTCGTAGCGGATGCTCAGCGCGTCCTTGCCGATCACGTCGATGTCGCACTGGTAGAACTCGCGGAAACGGCCGCGCTGGGCGCGCTCGCCGCGGTACACGCGCTGCATCTGGTAGCGGCGGAACGGGAAGCTCAGTTCGTGCTCGTGCTCGGCCACATAGCGGGCCAGCGGCACGGTCAGGTCGAAACGCAGCGCCAGTTCCGGCAGCCCGCCCTCGGCGCCCTCGGCCGCGGCATTGGCCAGCGCACCGGTAGACTGCACGAAATACACCTGGCGCTCGGTCTCGCCGCCGGACTTGGTCAGCAGCACATCGGACAGCTCGAACACCGGCGTCTCCACCGGCAGGAACCCGAACCGCTCGTAATTGCGGCGGATGACGTCCAGCATGCGCTGGAACGCGATCTGCTCGCGCGGCAGCAATTCCATGATGCCGGGCGGCGTACGGGGCTTGATCACGTGCGGAACTCCTGCGATTCGGGGGCGAGCGGGATGCCAATTCTAGCCGCACCGGCCACGCCCGGCCGCATCGGCGTATCATTCGCGGGTGCCGAAGCCGCTGCCACGCCCATGAACAGGCCTCCTTCCGGATTCGCCCTGCCCTACGCCGAACCGGCCGCCCCGCGCGCGCCGCTCGGCAACGAATGCCTGCATTGCGCGGTCCGCCACCTGGCGATCTGCTCGGCGCTGGCCTGCGACGAGGTGCAGGCGCTGGAACGGGTCACCACCTCGCTGACCTACTCCGCCGGCGCCACCCTGGCGCGCACCGGCGAGGCGCGCCAGGCGGTCTATACCGTCACCGCCGGCGCGCTGCGCCTGGTTCGCACCCTCGCCGACGGCCGTCGCCAGGTGGCCGGTTTCGTCCTGCCCGGCGACTACGTGGGCCTGAGCGAATCGGCCCGGCATCGCCACGACATCGAAGCCATCGCCGACAGCCGGGTGTGCCGGGTGCCGGTGGCGCAGATGCAGCAGTTGCGCATCCAGTTTCCGCACCTGGAGCGCAAGCTGCTGCAGCGCGCCTGCCTGGAACTGGACGCGGCGCAGGACGCGGCGCTGGCGCTGGCGCGGCTGCAGCCGGCCGAGAAGCTGGCCGATTTCCTGCTCAAGCTCGCCGCCCGCGCCGCGCGCCAGGGCGATGCCGGCAACAAGGTGGTGCTGCCGATGGGCCGCGGCGACATCGCCGACCATCTCGGCCTGACCATGGAGACGGTCAGCCGTACCTTCACCAAGCTGCGCCAGCAGGGCCTGATCGCCTTGCCGCAGCTGCATGTGGTCGAGATCCGCGACTTCGCCGCGCTGCACCGGCTGGCGTCGGACGAAGACTGAGCGGATCGCGGCTGGCGATTTTTTCGCCAGGCCGGACACGTCGCTGATGCGGCGCGGCACGCCGCCACTTATCCACAGGATTTCGGAGTATCGCTCCACACCGGTTGTGGATAGACATCTGCGCGTGGCCGCAACGATTCGCGCTACGTCCTGCAAGCCGCCGCCGCGGGGACCACGCCCCGTCTTCTGAACGCTTCAGTCGTTCGTCACGGCATGCGTCGCGTCCGGACATAGACTTGCGCCGCAACACACCTGCGGCGCCGCCGCGGTGCCGGTGGGGGGGAACCACTCGGAGGGCCTGTATGGCCGTCGCCATCGAGATGCAACACGCCTCGCGCGCCTGCGTGATGCTGGACCGCGAGCGCGAACTGGAGTTCTGGAAGGCGCAGTTCGTACACAGCCCCTTCCATCAGCCCGGTTACACGTTCCACGACTACGAGCCGGCGCTGAAGCTGGCTTACGACGCCTACCTCAAGTACCACGGCCAGCGCGTGGAGGAGGTGGTCGCGCAGCTGCGCGACGTGTTCCTGCGCGACCACCCGCGCTCGCGCCTGGACTGGCTGCAGGTGCGCGGCATCGTCCTGGCCGCCTGGCAGCGGCTGCAGCCGTCCGACTGAGCCACCACGTGCGCAGGCGCCGCCTGCGCACCGCTCAGCCGGCGAGCAGGCGCGCGCGCAAGGCCGCGTAGTCCGGCGCGATCGGCTCGGCCTGCGCCGGCCGCTGCAGCAACGCCGCCAGGGCCGTCGGTACCGGCACCGGCTGCCCGATCAGCGGCTCCACCACCCCTTCGAACTTGGCCGGATGCGCAGTGGCCGCCACCGCCCAGTCGCCGGCGTCGGCCTCGGCCCCCTCGGCACGCAGTTGCTGCAGCACGTGCAGCGCGGTGGCGGTATGCGGGCAATGCACCTCGCCGTAGCGGCGGAAGCGCTCGCCGATGGTCTGACGGATCTGCGCATCGTCCACCGAGTACGCCTGGAACTGGGTCCGCAGCGTGGCGTCGTCGCCCTGGTACAGCCAGCGCAGGCGCTCGACGTTGCTCGGCGCGCCGACGTCCATCGCATTGGCCAGGGTCGCCACGCTGGGCTGCGGCGTGTAGTCGGCACCGGCGAAGAAGTCCGGCAGCACGCGGTTGGCGTTGGTCGCCAGCACGATCCGGCCAAGTGGCACGCCCAGCGCCCGCGCCAGGATCGCGGCCAGCGCATTGCCTAGATTGCCGGTGGGCACCACCAGGTTCAGCGGCTGCGCGTGCGCGGCGTGGTGCTGCAGCGCTGCGTGCGCGTAATAGCTCATCTGCGGCAGCAAGCGCCCCAGGCTGATGCTGTTGGCCGAACTCAACGGCGCCTGCGCCTGCAGCTCGGCGTCGTTCAGCGCCTGCTTGACCAACGCCTGGCAATCGTCGAAGGAGCCGGCCACGCGCAGGGCGTGGATGTTGTCGCCGAAGCAGCCGAGTTGGTGCGCCTGCCGCGGCGACACGCGCCCGTCCGGATACAGCACCACCACGCGCAGCCCAGGCTGGCGATGGAAGGCGGCCGCGACCGCGGCGCCGGTGTCGCCGGAGGTGGCGACGAGGATGGTCAGCGGCGTCGCCGCGCCGCGCCGCAGCCGGGCCAGGCAGGCGGCCAGGAAGCGCGCGCCGAAGTCCTTGAAGGCCGCGGTCGGGCCATGGAACAGCTCCAATGCATGGTCGCCGGGCGTGGCCAGCGGCTGCAGCGGTGCGGCGAAGTCGAAGGCTTCGGCGCAGATGGCCGGCAGTTCCGTGGCCAGGGCGTCGCCGTCGAAGAGCGGCGCCAGCAGGTCCGCGGCGGTCTCGGCGAGGCTGGCGCCGGCACGCAGGTCGCGGGCGGCGGGCATGCGCTCGGGCACGTACAGGCCGCCATCGGGCGCGAGGCCGGCGGCGATGGCCTGGCTGAGTGACACGGTGGGTGCGGCATTGCGGGTGGAGATGAAGTTCATGGTGGTTCCATTAGCAGAGGTATTCGGTCGCTTTGTCGTTCTAAGTTGTTGCTGTTGCTTTGGCTGTTGCTGTTCTGCTCCACCCGGGGTCCCCTCGGCGCGGCAGCCGCGGCGGGCGAATACCCGAAGGGCGACGCGCAGGATGCGCGTCGTTTTTCGCCGGCACATGGATGTGCCGTCGAAAAATGCCCGTCGTGGCTGCGGACCCGGAGCGCGTAGCGCGGAGGGCGCGCTGCGGGGTGTGCTTTCTTTTGGTTACTTTTCTTTGCACAAGCAAAGAAAAGTGACTCGCCGACAGGCGAAAGCCTTTGTCGTTGCCGTTGCTTTGCGAGCTCAAAGCTTGAAAGCAAGAGCAACAGCTTCCGCTGAAGCGGGTCACTTTTCTTTGCTCGCGCAAAGAAAAGTAACCAAAAGAAAGCGCGCCCTGCCTCGCGCCCTCCGCGCTGCGCGCTCCGGGTCCGCGTCCATCGCGGGGATCCGCGGAAGGGGCATCCTGCCCCTGCCGCGGACGGCGTACATCCATGTACGCCGCCCTTCGGGTGTTTCCCCACGATGGCCGCCGCTTCGGAAGGGAACCCGGTAAGTCAAAAGCGACAGCAACAACCAAAACAACAGCAACATCAACAGCACGAGGCTGCGCACCGCTACAGCAACGTCGCGCCCGGACACTGCAGCGGCGACACCCAGTGCTGGCTGCCGAAGCCCGCGTCAGCGAAGGCTGCCTGCACCGTCGGTGCCGCCGCCTCCGCCTCGGCACGGCTGGCGAACCACGCGAAGACGCTCGGACCAGCGCCGGAAATGCCCGCCCCCATCGCCCCCGCCGCCAATGCCGCCGCCTTGGCCGCATCGAACCCGACGATCAATGGCGCGCGCCGTGGCTCGATCAGCACATCGCGCAAGCCGGCACGCACCAAGGCCTCATCGCCGGCATGACAACCCGCCAGCACCAGCGCCAGGTTCGCGCTCTGCGCCACGAACTCGTCGAGCCGGTACTCCCCGGCCAACGCCGCGCGCGCATGGCGCGTCTCCAGCGTCGCGTCCGGGTGCACCAGCAGGCTGTGCCAGCCGCCCGGCACCGGTACCGGCACCAGCCGCTCCAGGGTCGACAACACCAGCCCGCCCAGCAGCATCGGGCCGAGGTTGTCGCCGTGGCGGCTGCCGCTGGCCACCGCCTCGCCGTCCAGCGCGTAGCGATACAGCTGGTCGCGTGACAGCGGCACGTCCAACAAGGCATTGGCCGCCACCAGCGCCGCCACGCACGAGGCGGCCGAGCCGCCCATGCCGGAGCTGAGCGGGATGCCCTTGTCGATCTCCAGTTCGAAGCCGAACGGCAGCGCCAGCGCCTCGCGCAACGACATCAGCGCGGCACCGGCGGTATTGCGCGCCGCCTCCAGCGGCAACGCCACCGTGGTGCCGCGGATCGCCGCGATGCGGACCTCGGGCGCATCGATGCGGCGCACCGTCACCGTGTCGCCGACGCCCTCCACCGCGTAACCCAGCAGGTCGAACCCCACCGCCACGTTGGCCACCGAAGCCGGTGCGAATGCGCGCGCCTGCGTCGGCAGCGCAGCGGCGCCGACGACACCGGCCGCGAGCGTCTGCATCCGGCTCACAGACGCGCGCCCTCGCCCGCCGCCACCCGCAGCAGGTCGGCGAACACGCCGGCGGCGGTCACTTCGGGACCGGCGCCCGGCCCCTGCACCACCAGCGGATTGGCGCAGTAGCGGCGAGTGGTGAACTGCACCACGTTGTCGGTCAGGCGCAGGTTGGCGAAGGCATGGTCGGCCGGCAGTTCCACCAGGCCCACGCTGGGCGCATGGCCCGGCGCCAGCCGCGCCACATAGCGCAGCACGCAGCCGCGGGCCTTGGCCGCCTGCAGGCGCTGCGCGAAGACGGCATCGACTTCGTGCAGGCGCGCCATGAAATCCTCCACGCTGGCCTGGCGCAGCGCCTCCGGCACCAGGCTTTCCACCGCCACGTCCTCCAGGCTCAGTTCGTGCCCGGCCTCGCGCGCCAGAATCACCAGCTTGCGCGCCACGTCGGTGCCGGACAGGTCGTCGCGCGGGTCCGGTTCGGTGTAGCCCATGCCGCGCGCCTCGGCCACCAGCTGCGCGAACGGCACGCTGCCGTCGTACTTGTTGAACAGCCAGGCCAGGGTGCCGGAGAAGATGCCTTCGATCGCGGTGACGGCGTCGCCGGTATCGACCAGGTCGCGCAAGGTGGTGATCACCGGCAGGCCGGCGCCGACCGTGGCCTCGTAGCGGAAACGCGCGCCGCTGGCCGCGGCCGCGGCGCGGATGGCGTGGAAGCGCGGCAGCGGCCCGGCGCCGGCCTGTTTGTTCGGGGTCACCACGTGGATGCCGGCGGCCAGCCAGCCGGCATAGCGGTCGGCGACGTCGGCGCTGCCGCTGCAGTCGATGATCACCGCATGCGGCAGATGCGCCGACAACAGGTGCGCGGTGAACGCGTCCAGATCGGTCGGCTGCTGCCCGGCCGCCAGCGCCTGCCGCCAGTCGCCGGCGAAGGCGCGCGGCTCCAGGCGCATCGTGCTGCGCGAGGCGACCGCGCGCAGGCGCAGGTCAAGGTTGGCCTTGGCCAGCAATTGCGGCTGCGCCGCGCGCAACTGGTCCAGCAGCGCGGCACCGACGTTGCCCGGCCCGATCACGCCGACCGAGAAGGTCTGCGGCGACAGCCAGAAGCCGGCATGCGCGGCGCGCAGCGCCTTGGTCGCGTGCGCGCTGTCGATGGCCACGGAGATGTTGCGCTCGGACGAGCCCTGCGCGATCGCCAGGATGTTGACCTGGGCGCGGCCCAGCGATTCGAACAGGCGCGCGGCCACGCCGGGCTGGCCGGCCATGCCGTCGCCGACCGCGGCCAGCACGCTGATGCCGGTGGTCAGTTGCACGCGCTGCACCTGGCCCACCACCAGTTCGTGGGCGAAGGCCGAGAGCACCGCATCGCGCGCACGCTCGGCCTCGTTCTGCCGCACCACGCAGCAGATGGAATGTTCGGAAGAACCCTGCGAGATCATCACCACCGACACCCGCGCGTTGCGCAGCGCGGCGAACACGCGTTCGGCGGTGCCGGGCACGCCGATCAGGCCGGTGCCTTCCAGATTCAGCACGGCCAGGTCCGGGCTCAGGGTCAGGCCCTTGATCGGGCCGCTGGTGGCGCTGCTGGCGGTGATCCGGGTGCCCGGGTGTTCGGGCTGGAAGGTGTTGCGGATGATGATCGGCAGGCCGCGCTCGATCGCCGGCGACATGGTCTGCGGATGCACCACCTTGGCGCCGAAGTACGCCAGCTCGCAGGCTTCGTCGTAGCTGAGCGTTTCCAGTTGCACCGCTTCGGGCACCACCCGCGGGTCGGCCGAGAGCACGCCGTCGACGTCGGTCCAGATGTGCAGTTCCGCTGCCTCGAACAAGGCGGCGAAGATCGCGCCGGAGTAGTCGCTGCCGTTGCGGCCGAGCGTGGTGATGCGGCCGGCGCGGTCGCGGGCGACGAAGCCGGTGACCACGATGCGCTGCTGCGGATGCTGCGCGCGCCACTGCGCCAGGCGCTGCGCGCTCGCTTCCCAGTCCACATCCACGCCCAGCTCGCCGCGGTCGACCACCAGCACCTCGCGCGCGTCCAGCACCGCGCAGTCCTCGCCCAGCGCCCGCAGGTGGTCGCCCAGCAGTTGCGCCGAATACACCTCGCCCAGGCCCTGCACGCGATCCAGCACTTCCCGCGGCAGCTCGCCGATCACCGCCAGTGCGGCGAGGATCTCCGCCAGGTGCTCGAAGCGCGCGTCCAGCCATTCCACCGTGGCGCCGGCGTGCTCGCCGAGCAGCGCCACGGCGGCGGCGCGATGGCGGGCGCGCGTCTCGTGCCAGCGCTCGCGCCAGTCGCCGTGGCCGCGCGCGGCCAACTCGGCCAGGCCGATCAAGGCATCGGTGACGCCCTTCATCGCCGAGACGACGGTGACCTGGAGCCGCTCCGGGCGCGCCAGCAGCAGTTGCGCGACATGGCGGTAACGTTCGGCATCGGCCACCGAAGTGCCGCCGAACTTGTGCACGACGGTGGCGGCGGCGAGCGCGGGATCGACGGCGGAATCGGGCGAAACGGCAACAGCGGAAGCGACGGCGGGGGACGACATGGGAGACCTCGGAGTGGAGGCCCCGCTCGCATCAGGCCGAGGGTGTCCCCCGCATCCTGATCCGGGTGCGGGGCCGTGGTGTTCGACGATCAGGCGAAGACGACGGGCCGCACCGGGCGAATGGTGAGGGTGGTAATACCGGTGGTAATGCCCGCGGCCACGGCGGCCGCGTGCCGAAGCGAGCGCGGAAGCGAGGTGGCAATGAGGGCGTGGACCAGGGGCATGGACGCAAGAGGACATCATGCGCCGGGGCGCTGTCAAGCGCCGCGTGTGCAACCGCAGCATCGACCGGCCGGCCGTACAAGACGGTTGCAAAAGTGACTATCGCCAAAGCCTGAAAAACCCGGTGTTGCGCCGGGTTGCATGGCAAGCAGGCATGCGGAAACTGACGATGCGACCCGTACCGAACGATGCGCACCGACCAAGCGCGCGACGCCTGTGGCGCCGCGCGCTTGCGCAAGCCTTACTGCTGTTTCTGATCAGCAGGCGGCGTCTGCGTCGGCTGCTGCGGATCCGGGTTGGCCGGGTCCTGCGGCGTGGTCGGCGACGTGCCGTCCTGCCCCTGCATCGTGCCCTGGCCGGCATCGGTGCCGGTGGTGCCGGTCGCGGTGCCGCTGGCGTCGCCACTGGTGCTGCCCGCCGGGGCCGTGCTGCCGGCCGGGGCGGTGCTGCCGCCTGCCGGGCTGCCGTCGGCCGCAGCCGGCGGGTTGGCCGCATTCGGATCATTGGCCGGGTGATCGCCATCGCGCTTACATGCCGCCAGGGCGACCAGCATCGAACCGACCAGGACCATCTTCAGCGCTGTTTTCATCTGTAACTCCTGCTTCGCATAGGGGTGGGAATCGCTGCGGGCATGCCGACAACCGGCGGTCACGCCAGCCCGAGGCGACCAGAACCGCCGATGCGCGGCGGCGATCGCCCCGCCGCAGGCAGTGCGGACGGGACGCTTGTAGCAGACGCGGCGGATGCGACTCCGTCCTCGTCCGTCGCCGCTGCGGCAACCCGGGATCGCAAAGCGAGCCGTCGGGACGCCGCAGTGGCGGACGTACGCAGCCTACGCAGGGCGATGCTCAGGCCGCGTCGGCACAAGGTGTAGAGGACGTTATTGCAAGCCGGGGCGACAACGCGCGATTCAGCGTCGTAGAATTCCCGGCAGGCCAATGGCCCCGTAGCTCAGCTGGATAGAGCGGTCCCCTCCTAAGGGACAGGTCGTGCGTTCGAATCGCGCCGGGGTCACCATTTCGTTCATGTCGGCGGCAGCGGCGCGCGTGCCGGCAGCGCCCTCCCCTCGGCCCTCCCTCTTTGCTTGCCGAAACACGTGGCGCAGCCGCCACGACGGCGCGCCGGCGGGCTTTTGCGCTCACAGCGCACCCAGCCCGGCAGCGGCGGCGGCTGGCTGCGTCCGGTCTGCTAAAATTACCGGCTGCGCGTCCCGCGTCCCCCGCCTGCGGTCGCCTTCCCTGTCGCAACGAACCCAGGAGATTCCATGTCCGCTGACCTGCTCAAGGCGCTCGGCCTCGCCGCCACCAACTCCGGCACCTATCTCGGCAACGGCGAGTGGTCCAGCGCCACCGGCGCCGGCGTACTGCAGCCGCTGAACCCGTCGAGCAACGCCATCATCGCCGAAGTGCAGGCCACCACCGAGCAGGACTACGAGACGGTGATCGCCCGCGCCCAGGCCGCGTTCAAGGTCTGGCGCACCACCCCGGCCCCGCGCCGCGGCGAGGCGGTGCGGCTGTGCGGCGAGGCGCTGCGCAAGCACAAGGACGCGCTCGGCTCGCTGGTCGCGCTGGAAATGGGCAAGAGCAAGCCGGAAGGCGACGGCGAAGTGCAGGAGATGATCGACATCGCCGATTTCGCGGTCGGCCAGAGCCGCATGCTGTACGGCTACACCCTGCACTCGGAGCGCCCCGGCCACCGCATGTACGAGCAGTACCAGCCGCTAGGCCTGGTCGGCATCATCAGTGCGTTCAACTTCCCGGTCGCGGTGTGGAGCTGGAACGCGTTCCTGGCGGCGATCTGCGGCGACATCTGCATCTGGAAGCCGTCCAACAAGACCCCCCTGACCGCCATCGCGTCGATGAAGATCTGCAACGACGCGCTGCGCGATGCCGGCTTCCCGGACATCTTCTTCCTGATCAACGATGCCGGCGTGGCGCTGTCCGAGCGCCTGGTCGAGGACGCCCGCATCCCGCTGATCAGCTTCACCGGCTCGACCCAGGTCGGCCGCGTCGTCGCCGAGAAGTGCGCGCGCCGCCTGGGCCGCTGCCTGCTGGAGCTGGGCGGCAACAACGCGATCATCCTCGACGAGAGCGCCGACCTGAAGCTGGCGGTGCCCGGCATCGTGTTCGGCGCGGTCGGCACCGCCGGCCAGCGCTGCACCACCACGCGTCGCCTGATCGTGCACGAATCGATCTACGACACCGTGCTGGCGACCCTGGTCAAGGCCTACAAGCAGGTCGAAGGCAAGATCGGCGACCCCACCGACCCGGCCAACCTGATGGGCCCGCTGAACAGCCGCGGCGCGGTCGAGCAGTTCCTGGACTCGATCGCCAAGGCCAAGGCCGCCGGCGGCACCGTCGAGACCGGCGGCACCGCGCTGGGCCGTCCGGGCAACTTCGTGCTGCCGGCCATCGTCACCGGCCTGAAGAACAGCGATGAGGTGGTGCAGCACGAGACCTTCGCGCCGATCCTGTACGTGATGAAGTACAGCACCCTGGACGAGGCCATCGACATGCAGAACGGCGTGCCGCAGGGCCTGTCCTCGTCGATCTTCACCCAGAACCTGAAGGCGGCGGAGAAGTTCCTGTCCGCGGCCGGCAGCGACTGCGGCATCGCCAACGTCAACATCGGCACCTCCGGCGCCGAGATCGGCGGCGCCTTCGGCGGCGAGAAGGACACCGGCGGCGGCCGCGAATCCGGCTCGGATGCGTGGAAGGTGTACATGCGCCGGCAGACCAACACGATCAACTACTCCGATTCGCTGCCGCTGGCGCAAGGCATCAAGTTCGATCTGTGACGCAGTGAGCGCGGCGGCCGCGCGCTGCGGCCGCCGCTCCCTTTCCTTCTGCAAGGAGCGAGCGCGATGAGTCAGGTGCGCGAAACCAATTCCCTGGCGGTGGTCAGCCTGATCGCCGGCATCCTCGGCTGGACCCTGATGCCGGTGCTGGGCAGCCTCGGCGCGATCGTCACCGGGCACCTGGCGCGCGCGCAGATCCGCCGCCAGCCGCAGCGCTTCCAGGGCGACGGCCTGGCGGTGGGCGGGTTGATCCTGGGTTGGGCCGCGGTGGTGCTGGCCGTGCTGGCGGTGCTGGCCTTCGTGCTGTTCTTCGGCGGGCTGGCGTGGTTCGCCAGCACCCAGTCGTGAGCCGGGACGCCGCCGCGCCGCGCGAGCGCTTCAGCGACCGCGTCGCCGATTACGTGCGCTATCGCCCCAGCTATCCGCCGGCCCTGCTCGACTGGGTGCACGGCGAGCTGGGCGTGGCCCGCGACGCGCTGGTCGCCGACATCGGCGCCGGCACCGGGATCTCCACCCGCCTGTTCCTGCAGGCCGGGCACCCGACCCTGGCAGTGGAGCCGAACGCGGCGATGCGCGCGGCCGCCGAGGAATTGCTGCGGGACCAGCCGGGCTTCGGCGCCATCGACGGCAGCGCCGAAGCCACCACCCTGGCCGACGCCAGCGTCGACCTGATCAGCGCCGCACAGGCCTTCCACTGGTTCGACCTGGAGGCGGTGCGCCGCGAATGGGCGCGGGTGCTGCGCCCCGGCGGCCTGGCGCTGGTCTACTGGAACTCGCGCCTGCTCGACGCCACGCCGTTCCTGGAAGGCTACGAGCAATTGCTGCTGGAGTACGGCACCGACTACAGCGCGGTGGCCGAGCGCTACCACGACGATGCCACGATGCAGCGCTGGTTCGGCGACGGCCTGCGCGGCACCGCGCAGTTCCCCAACGAACAGCGCATGGACTTCGAGGCGCTGCGCGGTCGCCTGCTGTCGTCCTCCTACGCGCCGCTGCCCGGCCACCCGCGCCACGCGCCGATGCTGGAGGCGTTGCGTGCATTGTTCGACCGGCACCAGCGCGACGGCGTCGTCGCGTTCCATTACCGCACCCGCGCCTTCGCCGGGACGCTGACCTGAGCCACGCCATGTATTCCCTCGCCCGACCGTTCCTGTTCGCCTTCGACGCCGAGCGCGCCCACGCCCTGGGCCTGCGCGCGATCGAACTGGCCTACCGCACCGGCACCAATCCGTTGCTGGCGCGCACGATCGCACCGATGCCCACGCGCGCCTTCGGCCTGGAGTTTCCCAATCCGGTCGGACTGGCCGCGGGCCTGGACAAGAACGGCGAGCACATCGACGCGTTGCTGGCGCTGGGCTTCGGCTTCGTCGAGATCGGCACGGTCACCCCGCGCGCGCAGGCCGGCAATCCGCAGCCGCGCATGTTCCGCCTGCCACGGCAGCAGGCGGTGATCAACCGCATGGGCTTCAACAACCTGGGCGTGGACGCGCTGGTGCGCAACGTCGAACGCGCGCGGCGCCGGCGCGGCCTGCTCGGCATCAACATCGGCAAGAACAAGGACACCCCGAACGAGGACGCCGCGTCCGACTACCTGCACTGCCTGGAGAAGGTCTACGCGCTGGCCGACTACGTCACCGTCAACATCTCCTCGCCCAACACCGCCGGCCTGCGCGAACTGCAGGAAGAACAGGCGCTGCGGCAGTTGATCGCGCGGCTGCGCGAGGCGCAGGAAGCGCTGGCCGCGCGCCATGGCAAGCGCGTGCCGATGCTGGTCAAGGTGGCGCCGGACCTGAGCGACAGCGACATCGACGCGGCGGCGCGGGTGCTGTCGGACCTGCAGGTGGACGGGGTGATCGCCACCAATACCACCGTCGCCCGGCCCGGCCTGGAGCAAGAGCCGCTGGGCGCCGAAAGCGGCGGCCTGTCCGGCGCGCCCCTGCTGGGCCAGTCCACCCTGGTGCTGCGCCGGCTGCGCGCGCGCCTGCCCGAGAGCATCCCGCTGATCGGTGTCGGCGGCATCCTCTCCGGCGCCGACGCGGTGGCGAAGATGGCCGCCGGTGCGGCCCTGGTGCAGTGCTACAGCGGGCTGGTGTTCCGCGGTCCGGAGCTGATCGGCGAGTGCGTCGAGGCGATGCGCCGGCGCCGCGAAGCGCCCAGCCGCGGGGACGTGGTCGCGCCATGAGCACGACGGCTTGGTCGCTCACCGCGCAGGCGCCGCTGCAGGCGCTCAACACCTTCCACGTCGCCGCGCAGGCACCGTGGCTGCTGCAGATCTTCGCGCCCGAGGCGCTGCCCGAGGCGCTGCTGGCGCCGGAACTGGCCGGCGCCGCGCTGCTGCCGCTGGGCAGCGGCAGCAACATGCTGTTCGCCGGCGACGCGCCCGGGGTGGTGCTGTGCTTCGCCAACCGCAGCATCGACACCCTGGAGCACCGCGCCGATTACGCCATCGTCCGCGCCGGCGCCGGCGTGGGCTGGCACGAGCTGGTGATGTGGTCGCTGGCGCAAGGCCTGTCCGGCCTGGAGAACCTGGCGCTGATCCCCGGTACGGTCGGCGCCGCGCCGATCCAGAACATCGGCGCCTACGGCGCGCAGATGGGCGAGTTCGTGCACGTGGTCGAGGCCTACGATCGTGCCGATGCGCGCTTCGTGCGGCTGGACGCGGCCGCCTGCGAGTTCGGCTACCGCGACAGTCTGTTCAAGCGCCAGCCCGACCGCTACCTGATCGCCGCGGTGGAGTTCAACCTGCCGCGGCTGCATGCGCTGCGCCTGGACTACGCCGGCATCGGCGAGGAACTGCAGGCGATGGGCATCGCCACCCCCGGTGCGCCCGACGTGGCCCAGGCGGTGATCAACATCCGCCGGCGCAAGCTGTCCGACCCGGACGTGCTCGGCAACGCCGGCAGCTTCTTCAAGAACCCGCTGCTGCCGCTGGAACAGGCGCTGGCGCTGCAGCACGAACACCCGGCGTTACCGGTGTTTCCCGGCGACGACGACAGCCAGCGCAAGCTGTCGGCGGCGTGGCTGATCGAGGCCTGCGGCTGGAAGGGCTACCGCGACGGCGATGCCGGCGTGTCCGCCGCGCACGCGCTGGTGCTGGTCAACCACGGCCAGGCCAGCGGCGCCGAACTGCTGGCGCTGGCGCGGCGCATCACCGCCTCGGTGGGCGAGCGCTTCGGCGTCATCCTGGAGCCGGAACCGCGTATCGTCGGCGCGCAGTGGTAGCCGCGCCCACGCCGCTGCGCGCGGCGCTGCTGATGCTGGCCAGTACGATGGCCTTCGGGCTGATGGTCGTCGCGATCCGGCTGGCATCGGCGCAGCTGTCCACGCTGCAGATCGCCTTCTTCCGCAACCTGTTCGGCCTGCTGTTCCTGTTGCCGATGCTGCTGCGTCCGGGCCGGCCATGGCCGCGCACCGCGCAACTGCCGCGCTACCTGCTGCGCACCGCGATCGGCCTGGTGTCGATGCTGGCCGGGTTCTGGGCAATCGGCCATCTGCCGCTGTCGCAGGCGATCGCCCTGTCCTACTCCACCCCACTGTTCGCGACCCTGGCCGCCGCGCTGTGGCTGGGCGAGACGGTGCGGCTGCGGCGCTGGCTGGCGGTGCTGTGCGGCTTCGTCGGGGTGCTGCTGATCGTGCGCCCCGGCGCCGCCGCGTTCAGCCCCGGCACCCTGGTGGCGGTGCTGGCGGCGGTGATGAGCGCCCTGGTCGCGATCCAGATCAAGCAACTGGCGCGGGTGGATGACGCCAACACGGTGGTGTTCTACACCTACGCGTTCTGGGTGCCGATGTCGCTGCTGCCGGCGCTGTTCGTGTGGCGCTGGCCGCAGGGCATCGACTGGCTGTGGCTGCTGGCCACCGGCCTGTTCGGCACCCTCGGCCAGTTGCTGTGGACGCACGCGCTGCGCCTCGGCGAAGTCTCCGCGCTGACCCCGATCAGCTTCACCCAGCTGCCGCTGGTGGCGCTGTTCGGCTGGTGGCTGTTCGACGAAACACCGGACGGCGGCACCGTGCTGGGCGCAGTGGTGATCCTCGGCGCCAACGCCTACATCGCCCATCGCGAGGCGGTGCTGGCGCGGCGCGCGGCACGCGCCGGTGCCGGCACGCCCCCGACGCTGGACGCCTGAGTGCCACGCGCGGTCGCTGCGCGCGGCCGATGCCGCTACCATCCTCGCGCACTCAAGACGGCAGCAAGCGACCCAGGATGAAGACCATCGGCATGATCGGCGGCATGAGCTGGGAATCCACCCTGCCCTACTACCGGCACATCAACGAGACGGTGCGCGCACAGTTGGGTGGGCTGCATTCGGCCAAGCTGCTGCTGCATAGCGTGGACTTCCACGAGATCGCGCAGTACCAGCGCGACGGCGACTGGAATGCGGCCGGCGCCGCACTGGCGACGTCGGCGCGCGCACTGCAGGCCGGCGGCGCCGATTTCCTGGTGTTGTGCACCAACACCATGCACTGCGTCGCCGACGCGATCGCCGCCGCGGTGCCGCTGCCGCTGCTGCACATCGCCGATGCCACCGCCGATGCGCTGCAGGCCGCCGGCATCGTCCGCGTCGGCCTGCTCGGCACCCGCTTCACCATGGAGCAGGCGTTCTACCGCGAACGGCTGCAGCGGCGCGGCTTCGAGGTGCTGATCCCGGATGCGCCGGCGCGCGAGGACGTGCACCGCATCATCTACGAGGAACTGTGCCAGGGCCTGGTCCAGGCATCGTCGCGGCGGCGCTACCGCGAGGTGATCGCGGGGCTGCAGGCGCAGGGCGCCGAGGCGGTGATCCTGGGGTGCACCGAGATCGGCTTGCTGGTCGGCCCCGCCGACGCGGCGGTGCCGCTGTTCGACACGACCGTACTGCACGCGCGGGCTGCGGCCCTGCACAGCCTGGCCTAGCGATGCGCAAACAGCGTCCACACGTCACCACCCCGCGCCGCAGCCCCGCCACGCTGCGCGCCTGGGCGCCGTTCCGGCTCGGTACGCTGCTGGTCCTGGCCCTGCTGCTGTGGCCGGCGCTCGGCCGCGGTGCCGTCGCCATTCCGCCCTACACGCCGAACGTGGTCGATCCCGCCGGCGCGCTCAGCGCCGACGACACGCAGCGGATCAACGCGGCGCTGCAGCGCCTGCGCGAACGTCAGCACATCTGGGGCGCGGTCTACATCGTGCCGTCGCTGCAGGACGAATCGATCGAGCGCCTGGCCGAGCGCGCCTTCCGCACCTGGCGGCTCGGCCGGCAGGGCAGCGACAACGGCCTGCTGCTGGTGCTGGCGATGCAGGACCGGCGTTCGCGCTTCGAGGTCGGCTATGGCCTGGAAGGCGTGCTGCCCGACGTGGTCGCGCGGCACGCGCTGGACGACTACCTGGCGCCGCGCCTGCGCCAGGGCGAGACCGCCGACGCCATCGTGGCCGCCTTCGACTTCATGGGCCGCGCCGCCGCGCAGGATCCCGAAGCCGTCGCCGAACTGGCGCAACCGGCCGACGACGGCATGGACTGGCGGCGGGGCGCCATCGCCTGGGCGGGTCTGCTGGTGCTGGTATGGCTGCTGCTGCCGCTGCGCAGTGCCTGGACCGGTATCCTGCGCAGGCGCCTGCTACGGCGGCACCCACGCCTGTCGGGCAAGCCCGAGGAACTGGTGCAGGACACCGCGCGCGGCGGCTTCTGGGCGTGGTTCATCCGCCTGTTCCTGAGCGCCAACCCCGGCATCTTCGTGTTCCTGCTGTCGGCCAGGTCGATGACCATGTACGTGATCTTCCTGGCGCTGGAACTGCTGATCCTGGTGCTGACCCTGGCCGTCGCCACGCAGCGCTACCGCTCGCCGCAGCGCTACAGCCGCTTCCTGCAGGCGCTCGCACGGCGGCGCAGTGCGCTGATTCGCAAGGGCCACATCGCCGAAACCGCGCCCGGTGTGTTCGCCTACACCGCCAGCTACTACGCCGCCCAGGCCGCCAAGGAACGCGCCGCGGCCGAGTCCGCAGGATCGTCTTCCTCGTCTTCGTCTTCGTCCTCCAGCAGCGACTCGTCCTCCGGCGGCGGCAGCTCCGGCGGCGGCGGCGCCAGTTCGAGCTGGTAATCGCTCAGGCCACCGCCCTCTTTCTGGCTCTCCGCTGCGAGATCAGATCGCCAAGCCAGGCGATCGCGGTGCCGCCGAGCGCGACCTGCGGGTAGAGGACCAACATCCCGACCCCCAAGAAAGCAGCCTTGAGCACAAAGAATCCAGCCCACACCCAGCCCCAACCCCATTCCAGCTGAAGCCGGTATCCAGCACGGCGCATCCAGCGTACAACCGCGATCACCAACAGTGGCAAGGCGATGGCTGCGGCAGCCCAGGACTTGTCCGCTGCAATGCATGCAATGGCGACCATGCCGAGCATCGGGATGAAGAAGCGCTGCACCAGCGGGCGTCTGACGCAGGCATCGGTTTCGTGTCGGGACTGCCAACGTAGCAGCGAAGCGAAGCAATCCCAGGCAAGCCAGCCGCCCACGATGAGAGCGGCGCCGTAGCCGCCGGCCTTCAGCATCGGCGAGACACCGGGTGCCGGATTGCGGTCGAGCATCGCCAACAAGAGGCACAGAAGCAGGAAGGCTGCTGCCGCGATCAGGCTACGCGCCACGCCGACCATGAAGGCAATCGGATTGAACATGTGCCGTTCGCCGGCCAGGTACCAGGTGTTGGCACGCTCACGCTGCAACGGCGGCGGTGGCTTGCGACCATCCGGCACGTAGCCGATCAGTTCGAGCAGCCGCCGCATGCGGGTGGGCCGGCCTGGCCACAGCATCGCCGCGAACACCGCACTGTCGGACGCCGTCGGGCCCAGCAACCCCAGCAACTTGCGCACATAGGGAACCGACGCATCTGGGTCACCGCGCCGCCGCAGCGCCTCGCTCAGCTCTCCATGGCCGGACGGTTGCAGCCGCCAACGCTGATGCATCCGTGCGCAGGCATGCTGCACGAGATAGGGATCGGGAGCGTCCAGTGCCTGTTCCCAGTCGAAGAAATCGGCCAGCACCTCATAGTGGTAGAGGCTGAGCGTTTCCTCGTGTTCGAGCAGATGGCGCTGCAGGTCGGCACCGATCTGCGGCTTGTGGTCCAGCGACCACAGCTCCGGTTGCGCGAGCAGCCACGCGCGCAGCGCTGCCGGTTCCAGTTGCTGCGCTTGATGCAGGATGCGCACCTGCATCTGCGCCATGTCCACGGACGGGGGCTCCGTCTCGGCAAACGCGATTCTTGCTGCGACAGCAGGATGGCGGATGGCTGGCGTTTCGGCAGCCTCAGGTACCGCGAAACGTTCGGGCGCTTCCGAGACGTCGGCAGGCTGAAGCGCGTCGGCATCGCGCTGCGTGGGCGCCGACACGGTTTCCTGCACCAAGGAAGCCCGTGCAAACCCAGCATCCGCCTGCGCCTGCAGTACATCATCCTGGTGTTCCAGGCCCTCGACGGCCGGCTCGGCCAGGCGATGCGCAGCGGCGAAGTGCCGCGCCCAGCCAAGCGCCGCCTGATAGGTTTCGTGGAGTTGCTGAAAGCCTGCCGGATCTTCGTCCGGACGGGTCACCTTCAGGCGCGCGGCGTAGGCCCGCTTGATGGCGCGCTCGTCGGCGTCCTCATCCAGCCCCAATGCCGCCAATGCCCAGCTCATGCGCGCGCTTCCAGCTCGTCCAGTGCCTGGGCCAGTTCCTGGCGATGGCGTTCGATACGGACCGTCTCCTGGCTTTCGAGCACCGCGCGGAACTGGTCGAGCCAATGCTGCAGCGTCTGGCGTTCGTCGATGTACTCCTCGTAGACGCGTTCGATGCGTGCCAGCATCGCCAGGTTCTGCTGCTGGTCGCGCGGGTGCACTTTCAGTTCGGCCAGCGCCAGCAAGCGCCGGGCGATTTCGTCGCGGTCGAGCAGCCCGGGATTCTGTTCGAGGATCAATTCGTGCCGCTTGCCGGTGGCCTCCTCGACCACCTCGACCTGCAGCAATCCGTCCACGTCATAGGTGAATCGGGTCAGCACGCTCTGCTCGCTGCGCGGGCGCTTGGGATCCAGCGCCACCCGCACTTCGCCGAGCTTGATGTTGCGCTCGACCATGGGGTTCTCGCCCTGATAGACGTCGATGACCACTTCGGTCTGGCGCTCGTGGATGGGATAGAAGGTGTCTTCGCGACTGACCGGCACCACGCTGTTGCGCGGGATGATCGGGTGGAAATACCCGTTGCGCAGTTGCCCATCGCCGCCGCGGCGCGACACCTGCGTTCCCAGCGTATAAGGACAGACGTCGGTCAACACCACCTCGCGCAGGCTCTCGTCGCGGCTCTTCAGACCGGCCGCCACCACCGCCCCCAGGGCGATCGCATGGTCGGGATTGACGTGACGCAGCGGCAGGCGGCCGAGCATGCGCGTGGCCAGGCGGCTGATCATCGGCATGCGCACCGCGCCGCCGACCAGCACGATGTCGTCCAGCTCCGACGGCCGCAGCTTGGCATCGCGCAGCGCACGTTCGATCGGGGCGCGCATGCGCTGCAGCAAGGGCTCGGCCAGCTGGGCGAAGCGCGACTCGTCGATCTCCCAGCTGTACGCCTGCCCGGCGATGCTCAGGCTCACTGCGGCCTGCGCCTGGGTGCTCAGTTCGCGCTTGAGTTGCTCGATCCGTCGCCGCAACTGCGCGCTGTCGCTGGGCGCGAGCTTGGCCGGATCGAGCCGATGCTCGCTACAGAAACCGTCCACCAGCACCTGCAGGAAGTCTTCGCCACCGAGGAAGTTGTCGCCTGCGCTCGCATGCACTTCCACCACGCCGTCGAACATTTCCAACAGCGACACGTCGAACGTGCCCCCGCCGAGATCGAGCACCAGCACGCGGCCTTCTCCCCCGCGCTCCTGCAGCCCGTAGGCCAGCGCGGCGGCGGTCGGCTCGTTGATCAAGCGTTCGACGCGGATGCCGGCCAGTTCGCCGGCCACCCGGGTGGCCTTGCGTTGCGCGTCGGAGAAATAGGCAGGCACGCTGATGACCGCTTCCTCCACCTTCTCACCCAGCGCGGCCTCGGCATCGGCGATCAGGGAGCGCAGGATCAGCGCCGACAGCTCTTCCGGACGGAAACTGCGCTGTCCCAACCTGGTCTCGCGCGGGCTGCCCATCCAGCGCTTGAACGCGGCCACACTGTGGCCCGGATGGGTCACCAGGCGATCGCGGGCGGGCTGGCCGACCAACAGGTTGCCATCGTCGTCGACGCTGACCACCGACGGGGTCAACAGGCCGCCGTGTGGATTGGCGAACAGGCGCCCACCGTCGGCGTCGTGGATGCCGATCAGCGAGTGGGTGGTGCCGAGGTCGATACCTACGATCATGTGCGGATCCTTGTGTCCCTATCCATTATGAAAATTCTAGACGTGCCTGTGCAGGGCGCGATGCTGCGTGTCATGGATCAGCGAGATGGCCCGGAACAACAGCGCGACCACGTGCCGGGCCAGGCACCGGCCTGGACTGCGATGACCGGAGGTACGCATAGCACCCCCTCCACGCCGAGCCCAGGGATGATCGCCTTTCGGGATTCGGTATCCATGCAACCTGCCATGCGGGATGTCGCGACGTAGGCGAGCGCGGAACCGACGGCCACCCCCAATCCGCCACACCGCATCCCGACAGGATGACGATACTGGCGGACGGCAGCGCCCAGCAATGCGCGAGGCGCCAGTTCGGCCTTCAACACCGGGGCGTGCACGAGATCGGCCAGGGGCCCACGACCAGCGGACGCACTGCCGCCGGTGGCACCAGCGACACATCGACCTGCAGGTCATCGATCATGGCGCTCGCGTGATGCAGCCACGTCGGCGCTTCCGCCAAGGCCAATGCCGCCCGATAGGTCGCGTACAACTGTTGGGACGCGACCGGGTCGTCGTCGGGCCGGGTGGTCTTCAAGCGCAGCGCGTAGGCGCGCTTGATCGCGCGCGCGCCCGCATCTGGCGGCAGTCCCAGCGCCTCGGCGGCCCGACTCATCGACGAAGTTCCGCCGCCGCATTGCTGCGCCGTTCGACGTCCATCCCCTGCTTGCCCCCTATCCCTGCAAGATCGCGTTATCGGCGAACGCCAACGGAACTTGAGCGCGCTGCGCTACGTTGCGTCGCCACGCATCGAACGGTGCCGCTAGGACACGGCGCGCCGCACGCGCCAGCGCGGCCGGCGTGCGCCGCGGAACAGCAGCAGGTACAGCCCCACCACCCACACCAGCGCCGCGCTCCAGCCGCCGAGGATGTCGGAGGGGTAATGCACGCCCAGGTACACCCGCGAGATGCCGACCAGCAGGGTGAAGCTGCCGGCCAGCCACAGCACCGGCCAGCGCCAGCGGGTGCGCCAGCTCAGCGCGATCAGCACCGCGGCCAGGGTCATCGAGCCCATCGCGTGGCCGCTGGGGAAACTGAAGGTGTGGTGCTCGGGCGCGATCGACTCCCACAGGCTCGGCCGGTCGCGCTGGAAGAACTGCTTGGCGCCCATGTTCAGCAGCGCCGAGCCGATGAAGGACAGCGCCGCGAACAGCGCTTCGCGCCAGCGGCGCAAGCCCAGCAGCGCCAGCACGATCAGCGTGTCCAGCGGGATCACCCCGTACTGGTAGCCGGCCTCGGTGATCACGGTGAAGAAGCGGTCCCAGCCGGGGCTGGTCAGGCCGCGCATGCTCCACAGCAGCGGCTCGTCGAAATACAGGTCTTCGAGTGCGTGCACGTCCTCGGCCAGGGCCACGAACACGCCCAGCGGCAGCAGCACCCCGGCGAACAGCAGCACCACGCGCCAGGCGTTCAGCCGCAACCAGCGGCGCAGCCCGGCCGCCTCGGCGGCGGACTCACCCGGTGCGGCGGACATAGGTGCGTTCGACGTACTCGTCGATCAGCGCCACGAACTCCTGGGCGATGTTCTCGCCGCGCAGGGTCACCTTCTTCTCGCCGTCGATGAACACCGGTGCGGCCGGCGCCTCGCCGGTGCCGGGCAGCGAAATGCCGATGTTGGCGTGGCGCGACTCGCCCGGTCCATTGACCACGCAACCCATCACCGCCAGGGTCATGCTTTCGGCGCCGGGGTGGCTCACCTTCCACTCCGGCATCTTCGCGCGCACGTGGTTCTGCACCACCTTGGCCAGCTCCTGGAAGAATTCGGAGGTGGTGCGGCCGCAGCCCGGGCAGGCGGTGACCAGCGGAGTGAAGGCGCGCTGGCCGGTGGTCTGCAGCAGTTCCTGGGCGACGATCACTTCCTGCGTGCGCGACTGCCCCGGCTCGGGGGTCAGCGAGATGCGGATGGTGTCGCCGATGCCTTCCTGCAGCAGCACCGCCAGCGCGGCCGCCGAGGCAACGATGCCCTTGCTGCCGATGCCGGCCTCGGTCAGGCCCAGGTGCAGGGCGAAGTCCGAGCGCTGCGCCAGGTCGCGGTACACCGCGATCAGTTCCTGCACGCCGCTGACCTTGCAGCTGAGCACGATACGGTCGCGGCCCAGGCCCAGTTCCACCGCGCGCTCGGCCGAATCCAGCGCCGAGCGGATCAACGCCTCGCGCAGCACGCGGCCGGCATCCCACGGCACCTCGCGCCGCGAGTTCTCGTCCATCAGCTGCGCCGCCAGCGCCTGGTCCAGCGAGCCCCAGTTGGCACCGATGCGCACCGGCTTGTCGTACTTGAGCGCGAATTCGATCAGCTGCGCGAACTGGGTATCCTTCTTCTTGCCGAAGCCGACATTGCCGGGGTTGATCCGGTACTTGGCCAGCGCCTCGGCGCAGGCCGGCTCCGCCGCCAACAGTTGGTGGCCGTTGTAGTGGAAGTCGCCGATCAGCGGCACCTCGATGCCCATCATCCGCAGCTTGTCGACGATGCGCGGGATCGCCGCGGCCGACTCGGGATTGTTGACGGTCAGGCGCACCAGTTCCGAGCCGGCGCGCCACAGTTCGGCCACCTGCTTGACCGAGGAGGCGACGTCGGCGGTGTCGGTGTTGGTCATCGACTGCACCACCACCGGCTTGCCGCCGCCCATGGTGACGCCGCCGATGCGGACCGGCTGGGTGAGACGGCGCGCCCAGGGCGCGGCATCGGCGGGAGGCGTGGGGCGGCTGACGGCATCGTACATGCGCCTATTTTAGCCTGCGCGGCGCCTCCTGCCGCACGCGCCGGCACCGCCGATTCAGCGAGACGGCGCCGCTGCGACGGTTTGTCGCAGGCAGGCCCCCGGCCCAGCGCATACGATGCGCAGCATGGATTCCACCGACGCCTCCTTCCTGCGCACCCTGTGCAGCCTGCGCTGGCTGGCCACCGCCGGCCAGGCCGCGACGATCCTGGTGGCGACCTGGCCGCTGCAGCTGCCGCTGCCGCAGGCGCCGCTGTGGGCCGGCGTGGCGGTGCTGGCGCTGTTCAACCTGTACGCGCAGTTGCGCTTGCGCCATGCCGACTCGGCCGCCCCGGCCACCGCCTTCGGCCACATCCTGGTCGATGTGACCGTGCTGACCTGGATGGTCGGCTGGAGCGGCGGCATCGGCAACGCCTTCGGCTCGCTGTTCCTGGTGCTGATCGCGCTGGCGGTGCTGGCGCTGCCGCTGCGCTGGGCGCTGGCGGTGGCGCTGGCCTGCGTGGCCGGCTATACGGTCAGCGCCGTATTCGGCCTGCCGCTGCCGCACGGCCCCTACCAGGCGCTGGACCTGCAGCGCTGGGGCATGGCCGCCAACTTCCTGCTGTCCACGGTGGTGGTGCTGGTGTTCTCCACCCGCCTGGCGATCGCCATGCGCGAACGCGAGCGCGAGCTGGCGCTGCTGCGCGAGCGCTTCACCCGCAACGAGGGCATCGTCGCCCTGGCCACCCATGCCGCCTCGGTGGCGCACGAGCTGAACACGCCGCTGGCGACGATGACCCTGCTCACCGACGAC
Organism: Xanthomonas sp. NCPPB 3174; assembly: GCF_056725205.1. NCBI lineage: Bacteria > Pseudomonadati > Pseudomonadota > Gammaproteobacteria > Lysobacterales > Lysobacteraceae > Xanthomonas > Xanthomonas sp. NCPPB 3174. The sequence continues at coordinate 2,705,101 of NZ_CM161517.1, forward strand.
ATCGCCGAACAGAGCACCCAGCCGGAACTGCGCGAGGATCTGGACACGCTGCGCGAACTGCTGGTGCAGTGCCGCGAGCGGGTGCTGGCGCTGGCCGCACCGGCGCAGCGCGCCGGCGGGCAGACGGTGTCGCTGGCGCAGGTGCTGCACCAGTGGCAACTGGTGCGGCCGACCGTGCGGCTGCGCCGCAACGACGACGCGCCGCTGCAGCTACGCATGGAAAGCGCCATCGGCCACCTGCTGCAGGTCCTGCTGAACAACGCCGCCGACGCCGGCGAACGCGCCGGCCATCCGCAGGTGGACCTGAACGTGCGGGTCACCGGCAGCGAACTGGTCGGCGAGGTGCGCGACTACGGCGGCGGCTTCGACGCCAACCAGGTCGGCCTGCCGGCCACCCTGTTCCGCAGCGGCAAGCCCGAGAGCATGGGCGTGGGCCTGGCGCTGTCGCATGCGACCATCGAACGCCTGGGCGGCGAACTGTGGACCGAGCCGGCGCCGGACCACGGCGCCCGGGTCGGCTTCCGCCTGCCGCTGCTCGCCCTGGAGAGCTCCGCATGAACACCGAAACCCCGCTGGGCCTGCTGGTCGACGACGATCCGCTGTACCTGCGCACCCTGCAGCGCACCCTCGCCCGCCGCGGCCTGGAGACGCGCACCGCCGACAGCGCCGCCGCCGCGCTGGCGCTGGCCGCCGAGGCGCCGCCGGACTACGCGCTGATCGACCTCAAGCTCGGCGACGAATCCGGCCTGGCGCTGATCCAGCCGCTGCGCGCGATCCGCGCCGACATGCAGATCCTGCTGGTCACCGGCTATGCCAGCATCGCCACCGCGGTGGAGGCGATCAAGCTCGGCGCCGACGATTACCTGCCCAAGCCGGCCACGGTGCCGATGATCCTGCGGGCGATCGGCCTGGAGGCCGAGGAGGACGAAGACGAGGACGGCAGCGACGTGCCGGACGCGATGACCCCGCTCAGCCGCCTGCAGTGGGAGCACATCCAGCAGGCCATGCACGAGACCGGCGGCAACGTGTCCGCGGCCGCGCGCCTGCTCGGCATGCACCGCCGCTCGCTGCAGCGCAAGCTGGCCAAGCGGCCCAGCCCGCAGCGAGATCCTCCGCGCTGAGCGTGCGGCGCGGCGACGCGGCAGCCTGAACCGCCCTTCCGGCCAGCGCTCAAGTCCCCTGGTACCGGGCCGATAACCCGGCATGCTGAAGTCTCCCCCACCCGCCTTGCTGGACGAGCCGCAACGGCTCAACGCCCTGCGCCAGCTGTGCCTGCTGGACACGCCGGCCGATCAGGTCTTCGATCTGGTCACGCAACTGGCGTCGCGCTACCTGCGGGTGCCGATCGCGCTGGTCTCGCTGATCGACGAACAGCGCCAGTGGTTCAAGTCCCGGGTCGGTCTGGAGGTGCCGCAGACGCCGCGCAGCCAGGCGTTCTGCGCCTACGCGATCCACAGCCCGGAACTGATGGTGGTGCCCGACGCGCGGCAGGACCCGCGCTTTTGCGACAACCCGCTGGTCACCGGACCGCCGTTCATCCGCTTCTACGCCGGCGCGCCGCTGCTGATGGCCGACGGCGCCAGCCTCGGCACGCTGTGCGTGATCGACACCGAGCCGCGCCACGAGTTCGACGAGGTCGCGCGCCGCACCCTGCAGGACCTGCGCGACCTGCTGATGGTGCGCATCGACACCCTGCGCAACAGCGGCTTCGTCGATGCGCTGACCGGCCTGCCCAACCGCAGCCGCTTCAACGACGACCTGACCATGTGGCTGTCGCTGCAGACCGCGGACCAGCACGACACCGCGGTGGCGATCGACGTATGCGGCATCGACTATTTCCGCGACATGGTCAAGGCGCTGGGCTGGGAGTACGCAGAAGGTTACCTGCTGGCCGCACGCGACCGCCTGCGCAAGGCCCTGGGCACCCTGCCGCTGTACCGCATCGACACCACCAGCTTCGTGTTCATCATGGAAGGCAGCGACACCGCGCATCTGGAGTACTGGTGCGAGCACGTCTGCGACGCCTTCGCCACGGCGATCGACCACCAGGGCATCCCGCATGCGGCCAGTCCCTCGCTGGGCGCGGTGCGCCTGGACGGTGCGCTCAGCGCCAACCACACGGTGCGCTCGCTGACCACCGCGGTGGACATGGCGCGCCAGCGCGGCCAGCGCTGGAGCCTGTACGAGCGCAACCACGATGCCAACCAGCGCAACGCCTTCCGCATTCTCGCCGCCTTGCCCGAGGCGCTGGACGCCAGAGGCCAGCTGAGCCTGCACTACCAGCCGCGGGTGAGCCTGCGCAGCGGCGAATGCGTCGGCGTGGAGGCGCTGCTGCGCTGGCAGCATCCGCTGCTGGGCACGGTGGCGCCGAACGACTTCATCCCGCTGGCGGAAAAGACCGCACTGATGAGCCGCATCACCGCCTGGGTGCTGCGCACCGGCATCGCCCAGGCGGCGCTGTGGCAGCAGCGCGGCTATCGCTTCAGCGTCTCGCTGAACGTGTCGGCGGTGGATCTGGAGCAGGTCGACTTCATCGTCCGCCTGCAGGCGCTGCTGCAGCAGCACGCGCTGGCGCCCGGCGCGCTGGAGATCGAATTCACCGAAAGCGCGATGATCCGCGATCCGCAGCGGGTCGCCGAACAGCTGCAGCAGATCAGCGCGCTCGGGGTGAAGATCGCCATCGACGACTTCGGCACCGGCTACAGCAACCTCGGTTACCTGAAGAACATCCCGGCCAGCGCGCTGAAGATCGACCAGTCGTTCATCCGCGCCCTGCCCGGCAGCCGCAGCGACGGCATGCTGGTGCCGTCGATGATCCATCTCGGCCACGACTTCGGCCAGCAGGTGGTGGCCGAAGGCATCGAGAGCGAAACCGTGTACCGGATGCTGCGCGAGTGGGGCTGCGACGAAGGCCAGGGCTACTGGATCGCGCGGCCGATGCCGGCCGACGCGCTCGACGCCTGGCTGGCCGAGCCGTGGCAGGGCGTCGACGCCTGAGCGCACCGCGCCACGGCCGGCCCGTGGCTCACCAGAACACCGCGTACAGCGTCACCAGGATCGCGATCACCACGGCGGCGCCAAGCTTGAAGCCCAGCGTGGTGCCGTAGCGCACATCGTCGGTGCGGATCAGGTCGCGCGCCGGCGCCAGCGGGGTGAGCAGCGACACCACCACCGCCGCCACCAGCGACAGCACGAACACCAGGCCGATGCGGTCCATGAACGGCAGTTCCGGCCACAGCTTCTTCAGCGCGAACGACAGCAGCACCGAACCGATCGCCGCGGTCAGCGCGCCGGCCTCGTTGGCGCGCTTCCAGAACAGGCCAAGCATGAAGATCACCACCACGCCCGGGGTGAAGAAGCCGGTGAATTCCTGGATGAACTGGAAGCCCTGGTCGAAATTGCCCAGCAGCGGCCGTGCGGTGAGGATGCCGATCAGCACCGAGGTCACCGCGGCCACCCGGCCCACCCGCACCAGTTGCGGCTGGTCGGCCTGCGGGCGGAACTTGGCGTAGAAATCCAGGGTGAAGATGGTCGCCACCGAATTGATCTTGGACGCCAGCGAGGCCACGATCGCCGCCACCAGCGCCGCGAACACCAGGCCGAGGATGCCGCTGGGCAGCAACTGCATCATGGTCGGATAGGCCTGGTCGGGCTTGGCCAGGTCCGGCGCCAGCACCACCGCGGCGATGCCCGGCACCACCACCACTACCGGCATCAGCAGCTTCAGGAACGCGGCGAACACCATGCCTTTCTGCGCCTCGCCGATGTTCTTGGCCGCCAGCGCGCGCTGGATGATGTACTGGTTGAAGCCCCAGTAGCTGATGTTCATCACCCACAGGCCGCCGAGCAGCACGCTCAGGCCCGGCAGATCCTTGTAGAACGGGTTGTCCTTGGACAGGATCATGTGGAAGTGCTCGGGGTGCGCGTTCCACAGATGCCGGAAGCCGGCGAGCACGCCGGCGCCGTCGCCGATCTTCGACAGGGTCAGCCCGGCGACCAGCAGGCCGCCCAGCACCAGCAGGGTGACCTGCACGATGTCGGTCAGCGCCACCGCCTTCAACCCGCCGTAGAGCTGGTAGACCAACGCGAACACGCCGATCAGGGCCAGCGCCAGGGTCTGGTCCATGCCGGTGACCTGGCTCACCGCGATCGACCCCAGCCACAGGATCGAGGTCAGGTTGACGAACACGTACAGCAGCAGCCAGAACACCGCCATCAGCGTGCGGATCCACTTGCCGTAGCGCTGCTCCAGGAACTGCGGCATGGTGTAGATGCCGTTGCGCAGGAAGATCGGCAGGAAGAACTTGCCGACGATCAGCAGGGTCAGCGCCGCCATCCACTCGTAGGAGGCGATCGCCAGGCCGATCGCATAACCGGAACCGGCCATGCCGATGATCTGCTCGGCGGAAATGTTCGCCGCGATCAGCGACGCGCCGATCGCCCACCACGGCAGGGTCTTGCTGGCCAGGAAGTAATCCTCCGCGCTCTTGCGGTGCCCGGCCTTCTCCCGCGACACCCATTGCGCGAGCAGGAAGATGCCCGCCAGGTAGACCACCACGATCGCCACATCCAACGTCGCCAACCCCACTGCCTTCTCCTATGGGCCGCAGCCCTGTCGCACCGTTGTCCATGACGCCGCCCGCGTGGGCGGCGCCGCTCGTTCGATACTCCGTTCGCCGCCTGCGCCGCCGCTCAGTGCAGCGGGCAGTCGACCACGCTCTGCGCCTCGTTGCTGCTGCCCAGCGCGATCCGCGACAGCGCCAGGTCCAGTGCGCCGTCGCTCTCGATCTCCGGCAGGCGCTCAAGCCGGGTCAGGTCGGCGCCGGCCGCCGCGAAGCACTTCAACGGCACGCCCAGCGTGCGCCACTCGCCCTTGGGCAGCGCGGCCAAGGCCTTGCCCAGATCCACGCGCGCGCCGCAGTCGTGGCCGCAGGCCACGCCGATGCGCGCGGCTGCGCCGGGCGCCGCGTCCACCTTCAACGTCAGGATCAGTTGCACGTCGCCATTGCTCTCGCGCGAGACGTCCAGCGGCTTGGGCAACACCAGCGCCAAGCCGGACTTGCCGCTGCCGGACCAGACGAAGCGGCGCGCATCCTCCTGCGCCTTGTGGTCGATCGCGGTGACCTTCAGCGATCCGTCGGCCAGGGCCGCCGGGAAGGTCGTCGCCGGCAGGTTGGCCTGGGCGCCGCCGAACAGGATCAGGTTGATGCCCGTCGCCGGCTTGCCGCGGTCCAGGTACACCCCGCCCACCGCCTGCGCGCCGGATACGCCCGAGACCTCGGACAGGCGGCTCAGATCGCCCTTGTCTTCGTAGGTGAGGCCGTAGCCGAAGGCGAACTGCGGGCTGTAGTTCTTCTGCCCGACGTTGTTGGCGAACTGCACCGCGGTGCGCGGCCAGGAGAAGCTCAACTTGCCGTGGAAGTCGGACTGCACGCTGCCGTCCGGCTTGCGCAGCAGCACGTCGGCGATGCCGGCGCCTTCGGAGCCCGGCAACCAGGCCGCGACGAAGGCGTCGGCGGCGTTGATCTCGCGGTTCACCCACAGCGGCCGCCCGCTCAGGAACACCGCCACCACCGGGATGCCCTGGGCCTTGAGCGACTTGATCAGGTCCAGGTCGCTGTCGTCGCCGGGCTTGTACAGCAGCGTGGCGATGTCGCCCTGGAACTCGGCGTAGGGATGCTCGCCGAACACCACCACCGCCACGTCCGGCTTGGTGGTGAACTTGCCGTCCACCGCCAGTTCGGCGCTGCCGCCAGCGGCGCCGACCTGCTGCTGCAGGCCCTCCCAGATGGTGGTGCCATTGGGGTAGTCGGCGCGCTTGGTGCCGGTGCCCTGCCAGTTGAGCGTCCAGCCGCCGGCCTGCTTGCCCATGTCGTTGGCGCCGTCGCCGGCCACCAGCAGCTTGAGTTGCGGCTTCAGCGGCAACAGCTTCCCCTGGTTCTTCAGCAGCACCAGCGATTCGCGCACCGCCTGTCGCGCCACCGCGCGGTGTTCGGGCGCGCCGAGCAGTTCGAACTTGCCGCCGAGCGGACGCTGCGACGGCTTGCCGGCCTCGAACAGGCCCAGGCGCAGCTTGACCCGCAGGATGCGCCGCACCGCATCATCTAGCCGCGCCATCGGGATCTCGCCCGACTTCACCGCCTTCAGCGCGTTCTCGTAGACGCCCTTCCAGCTGTCCGGCGCCATCAGCATGTCGACGCCGGCGTTGAACGCGGCCGGGCAGTCGTCCTTGCGGCAGCCCGGGACCTGGGCATGGCCATTCCAGTCGCCGACCACGAAGCCGCCGAAATGCATCTGCCCCTTCAGCACGTCGGTCAGCATGACCGTGTTGCCGTGCATCTTGACCCCGTTGACGCTGTTGAACGAGGCCATCACCGTCTGCGCCCCCGCCGCGATCGCCGGCGGATAACCGGCGCCGTGGATGTCGCGCAGTTGCTGTTCGCTGATGCGGGTATCGCCCTGGTCCTTGCCGTCGGTGGTGCCGCCATCGCCGAGGAAGTGCTTGACCGAGGAGATCACGTGCGACCCGTCCAGGAAACCCGGCGTACCGGGCACGCCCTGCAGCCCCTCGACCACCTTGCCGGCGAAGCTGGCCACCACCTCCGGCGACTCCGAATAACCTTCGTAGGTGCGGCCCCAGCGGTCGTCCTGCGGCACCGCCACGGTCGGTGCGAAGGTCCACTCCATGCCGGTGGTGCGGGTCTCGGCGGCGGTGATCTCGCCGATCTTGCGCATCAGCTCCGGGTCGCGCGTGGCGCCCAGGCCGATGTTGTGCGGGAACAGCGTGGCGCCGACGATGTTGCTCTGCCCGTGCACCGCGTCGATGCCGAAGATGATCGGGATCGCCGGGCCGGCGCCGTCGGTCTGCATCGACGCCGCGTAGTAGGCATCGGCCAGCGCCAGCCACTGCGCCGGGCTGGCGTCGTACTTGCCGCCGGGATCGGAATTGCCGCCGGCCAGCACCGAGCCGATGTGGTACTTGCGCACGTCCTCCGGGGTCATGCTGCCGATGTCGCCCTGCACGGTCTGCCCGACCTTCTGCTCCACCGACATCTGCGCCATCAGCTTGGTGATGCGCGCCTCCAGCGCCGGATCCTCCTTCAATGGCCAGGCCGGCGACGGCCACCGGTCCGGATGGATCGGCGGCGGCGGTGCGGCCGCCGGTGCGACCGGCACGGAGCGACCGGGAACCGCGGCGGCCAGTGCCAGCAGGCCCAAAGCGGCGGCCGCGGCCAGCGCCGTGCGAAGCGGCGCGCGCGCGCCAGCGGTCTGTGTATGCAAGAGACTCCCTCCCAGGAACGGCGAACGCCTGCCATGTCGCGGCCGGACCGCACACGCCGAGGTGCGGCCGGCGCCTACGCTTCCCGAATCGCCCCAAGCCTGTCAACCGCGGCGCGAGGTATGCCTCGATGCCGCACGGATATCGACTGACGCTATAGCGATGGAATACCGGCGTCGCTTGTGGCGGCTGGCGTCTGCTCAGCTTTCACTACGACACTCGGCAGCGTTGCGACAGGGGATTTGCTGCACCGCAATAGAGTCGATATCGCGCTCTGCGCAAATGGAAAGTCGTGCCGTAGAGACTGCCGAGTGCCAAGCGCGTCGCCCAGGAGGCGGGCAAGTCCATCGGCCTCACGACGCAGATCTTGCTAGTCGATGCGAAGCCCGGTCAGGATCGGGTTGACGGTGCCGCCCTGGGACTTCTGCACCGCGTCCAGCCCATCGTACAGATGGCTGATCGTCCACCCGCCTTCGGTCTTGCTCACTCTTCGGCCAAGTGGGTCATAGCCGAAGCTGGCGATGCTTGCCGTTCCCTGTTTGATCTCGACCAATTGGTCGCGTGCGCTCTAGAAGTAGTGCGCACGCCATCGGAGACCAGGTTGCCATTGTTGTCGTAGCTAAGCATATAACATTTGGCATGGGGGTTGACATTATTTACTTTTCGTCATTGCTCGGAATCAAAAAGAGGTTATACACCCCAATTCTTACTCATAGTTAAACAAGAAATCTTAGCGATTGGACTAATCATAAACTCCTTGGCCCCGGGCCACCCCCAACGCATCTCATATCTCATATTAAGCTCATAAATATAGCCTTCAACCCCAGAGCCAAGTCTAACTTTATAGTAAAAATCACTCCCCGTATCAAAACATTCAATTATATTGAAGTTGGTCGAGGATGGCATCTTTGCAAAAACATCCCTATTACCCTGAACTGGATAGAAAGACGTCTCGCCCACTGTCTCAGCAGAGAAACCAATTGAAGCAAGAACTAGCCACAAAAAAAAGGCCAACCCAACAATGCACATTAATGACTTCAAAAAAAATTTCATGGCTTCGCCTTATACCGAACAGTTGCCTTAACAAGGTTTGCATCAAAAAGGTTTTCTTTAAGCTGCGCCGGGCTCACAGCCATAGGTACGGGCACACCGGCCTTAACCAAACAAGCTTGCGCTGCCGTTGTACAGTTGTTGCCGAATAGTTTGTACGCCCCCATCGTCGGATTGCTTTTCTCACTTGCCATGCATGTGTCAAATTTAGCATCCTGCGCAGGACTCATCTCAATTAAAACACCCACTCCACTTCGACCAACCTTATTGGTCTGTCTATTTATGTAGTCTATGGCCGTAGGATATTGCGTGTCCCAACCGTGAGTACCGAAAGAATAATTCTGCCCATTACCTCCAACCGAGGAGACATGTCCAAACATTGATCCTGGATTAGGTAGCGCGTTCCAAAATATAATCTGACGATCCAAACCCAGGGGATCTATAAAACTCAGGGGATCTCCATTCACATACGCGTATACATTCAAACCACCACTAAATCCAATCGGATCTTCAGCAATAAATCGCGCCAATTGAGGCTGATAGTACCGCGCCCGATAGTAGTAAAGCCCACTCACATCCCGCTCCCGCCCCGTGTACTGATAGGGGTTACTGGTCCCTGTATTGGCCTGGCTGGTCTGTCCGTAGGCGTGTAGTCGTAGCGCTGGATCAAGGAACCGCTGGCGTTGGTGAGTGCACGGGTGCTGCCAAGCGCATCGCTCAGGAAGTACGCACGTCCGCTGGCTTCGTTCCGCGCATAGCGCTCATCGATGCCAAGCCCGGTCAGGATCGGGTTGACGGTACCGCCCTGGGTTTCCTGCACCGCATCCAGCCCATCGTACAGATAGCTGATCGTCTGTCCGCCTTCGGTCTTGCTGATTCGCCGGCCCAGCGGGTCATAGCCGAAGCTGGCAATGCTCGCCGTTCCCTGCTTGATCTCGACCAATTGGTCGCGTGCATTCCAGACGTAGGTACGCACGCCATCGGAGAGCAGGTTGCCGTTGGCGTACTGGAAGGCGATCGTCTGACCGATCGCATTGGTGCCGCTCAACAGCAGGCCCGCGCCATCGCAGGCGAAGCGCGCCGTGCAGCCGCCAGGGTCGGTGACCGCGGTCAGACAGCGGTTGGGCGCCGTAGTCCAGGCGCGTGACCCGCCCGAGCGGATCATCGCCGATTGCAAGTCACAGTTGCTGTTGTAGCGGGAGCCTTCCACTGGCCTACACCCTCACCGGTCGGGGCCGGTAGCCTGTCAATGAACAGTTAAAACGCCGCTGCTATAAATTTCGCAACCCCAATTGGTCGCACACATTAGCCATGACAAAAATTCCGAATTCACAAAAATTTACTTGAAAAATTCCAACCCTCGTATTTGAGAATAGCCTTCTGGATCCCAGAAGACCTCAGCCTGCTTTTCAGGCATCTCCAAGGAATGCAACCCTAATGAGTTTATAGATCTTGATGAAAACTCAGGATTCATCGCAATGAATTTTTTTAAATTCTTCTCTAAATCATAGCTATTTTTGTATAAATGTTGCGCATAATTTTCACGCTGGCGCAAAAAATCATCCTTTCTTATATCAATAAAAATAGGGCCTGAATTCAAAGATATGTACATTCCATAACACAACTCATCATCTACATTAAAATCACCCAACCTTCCAAAGTCATTGACCTCATGGGGTCTGCGACTATTTATTTCAGAAGAAAAACTGGACAAAAAGTAAAAAAAACTCAACATAGAAAAAAGCAACCAAATCCTATAGCCAGCAAAAAAACATACGCCAGCCAAAACAACAAAAGCAATAGAGATGTATAAATTCCTACCTCGCTTCATAATCTTCATTTGCACTCGCACCCGTTCATCATCGCCGTTGGAACAGCGCCATAAATCCCCAGTGTGGTAAATTTAAATATGTTGTACGCGATTCCACCATTCGACATGAGGTTATTTAATCGCCCGGAAACAGGCAAGTAATTCCAACCGGCATTCGACCCACCAGCAGATCGTGGAGTGAACCAATGATGAAGTTCAAAACGTCCACGATAACCTCCCACGCTTCTACTCCAAGTACGCTGCACGCTCCCCCAAGTTCTTTTATCGAAAATCAACCTCTCAAGACCTTTTGCCCCTTGGTTAACTGCGTTCCTGCCCAGATGAGCACCGCCAAAGGTCAAACTAACCCCAATCCCGCTCCATTCACCAGCACTGTATTGCCCCGAGCACTGATTAACAGCCCCATTGGTTCCCATCATATCGCGCACAGAATTCGTCAACCCGAAGGATAACGTATCACCCATCCCAGCGGAAAAATCTACTAGCCCTTGCGGAAGTTCATCGCCCCAAGCCCATAGTCCATAAGGATCGATATAAGACATGGGGTTACCACCCACATAAGCGTATACATTGGCTCCGCCAATCAATCCGATCGGATCCTCACTAGCAAATCGCCCCATACCAGGCTGGTAATACCGCGCGCGGTAGTAATAAAGCCCACTCGCATCCCGCTCCCGCCCCGTGTACTGATAGGGGTTACTGGTCCCTGTATTGGCCTGGCTGGTCTGTCCGTAAGGCGTGTAGTCGTAGCGCTGGATCAAGGAACCGCTGGCGTTGGTGAGTGCACGGGTGCTGCCAAGCGCATCGCTCAGGAAGTACGCACGTCCACTGGCTTCGTTTCGCGCATAGCGCTCATCGATGCCAAGCCCGGTCAGGATCGGGTTGACGGTACCGCCCTGGGTTTCCTGCACCGCATCCAGCCCATCGTACAGATAGCTGATCGTCTGTCCGCCTTCGGTCTTGCTGATTCGCCGGCCCAGCGGGTCATAGCCGAAGCTGGCAATGCTCGCCGTTCCCTGCTTGATCTCGACCAATTGGTCGCGTGCGTTCCAGACGTAGGTGCGTACGCCGTCGGAAAGCAGGTTGCCGTTGGCGTCGTAGCTGAGCGTCTGGCCGTCGGCCTGGGTTTGTCGGTTGTTGTCGTCGAAGCTGCCGCTGCGGGCCGCCGGCAGCGCCTGCGGGGCAAAGCTGCCGGTCTGCGCCACCAGGCGGCCGACCTGGTCGTAGCCGTAGCCGATCTCGCCCAGGGCCGTGCCGTCCGGCTTGAGCCAGGCGATGCCAGTGGTCTGGTTAGCGGTGTTGTAGGCATACCCGGTCTTGACTCCGTTAGGCAGCGTGGTCTCGGTGAGGCGATCGGCGGCGTCGTAATCGAACGCCACTGTCTCGCTCCCCTGCAGCAGGGTGCGCAAGCGGTCGACGTCGTCGTAGCGGTATTCCAGTGCCGCCTGGTTGGCCGCGATCATCTTGGTACGGCGGCCCGCGGCGTCGTATTCGTAGACGATGTTGCCTTGCGGTGTGATGGCCTTGATGACCTGGTCGAACAGGTCGTATTCCCAGCTCAGGGTTCCCGCTGCCGAATCGACCAGCGCGACACGGCGGTTGCCGGCGTCGTAAGTGAAGGTCTGGGTGCGCCCGTCGGCCTCGGTGACCACCGACAGGCGCCCGAGCACGTCGTAGGTGAAGGTCTTTTTCTGGCCCTTGCGATCGGTGTAGCTGGCGACCCGGTCCATGGTGTCGAAGGTCCATGTCTCGGACTGGCCCAGTGTGTCGGTACGGGTCAACGGACGGTTGCGCTCGTCGTAGGTATAGGTGATGCCGTTGCCGTGCGGCAGCAGGATCGCCACGACGTTGCCGTTCTTGTCGTAGCCGAATTCGGTCACATTGCCGGCGGCGTCGTAGGCCTTGCTGACACGGCCAAGCGCGTCGTATTCCTGGCGCGTGGCGTTGCCCATGTCGTCGCGGCTGCCGGTTACCCTGCCGAGGCTGTCGTACTGGAAGCGGGTGCTGCGCCCCAGCGGATCGACCATGCCGGCCAGATCGTAGCCAGCGTACTGGAAGGCGATCGTCTGGCCGATCGCATTGGTCGCGCTCAACGGCAGGCCCGCGCCATCGCAGGCGAAACGCGCCGTGCGGCCGCCAGGATCGGTGACCGCGGTCAGGCAGCGGTTGGTGCCGTAGTCCAGGCGCGTGACCCGCCCGAGCGGATCCGTCGCCGATTGCAGGTCGCCGTCACTGGTGTAGCTGAGGCTGGACACGCGCGCCTGTGTGGTGCCCGCCAGCAACGTGACCTGCAGCGGTCGCCCGCCCGCGTCGTAGCGATACTCGGTGCGACGGCCGAGCGGATCGATACTGGCGGTGACCTGCCCGTAGGCGTTGCGCTCAAAGCTGTAGGTCTGTTGCTTGTCGGTGCCGTAGGCCAGGATGTCGGTCTTCGGGTAGGCACTGTTGCCGTCGAACACGACACGGCGCTTGCTGCCGTCGGGATTGGTGACGAGGACGCCAGTGGTGCCGCTATCGACATGCGCATAGTCGATGACGAAGACGCCGCCGTCGGCCTGGGTCTGCTTGATTACTCTGCCCGTGGAAACACCGTTGACAACCTCGAACTCGTTGAGCAGAACGCGCTTGCCGCGGGCGTCGGTGATGGACTGCATCCGGTGCTGCGCAAGCGCGTTGTTCTGGGTCCTGGTCTGATACGCGTATGTCTTGCTGCCACCATCCGGATATCCCACCGTGGCGAGCAACCCATTGCTGTCGTAGGCATAGGTCCAGCGATTGCCGGCGTTGTCGCTCGCCGCCGCAACGCGATTGCGGGTGTCGTACTCCAGGCCAATGTAGCGCCCGCTGGGCGAGACGATGCGCGCGACAAGACCCGCGTCGTAGAGCAGCGTGGTGCGGTTGCCATAGCGGTCTTCCAGCCAGCGCAGGCGGGTGTCCATGTAGCTGGAGAACTGCATGCGGCTGCCGTCGCGCAGGGTGATGCGGAAGCCGCGGCCCCAGGGCTGCAACGGGTCCGGATCGTAGACCGACTGCAGCACGGCGCCCGCATACTGTGTGGTCGAACCGGCTTGGCGCCACTCGCCACGCGGGCCGGAACCGGAGGCCCGATCGAAGCGGATATAGGCGCCGGTCGGCAGCACCAGATCGAGCGAATCGTAGGTGCCGCCCGGATTGTGGAGGTAGTAGCCCCAGTTGGACGCGGTGCCGATGCCGAACTCACGCTGCTTCAGGTCGTGGGGACGGTAGCTGCGCGAGAGGCTCAGCGCCGTCACGTCCGCGATCTGCAGGTCGGTTTCCGAATGGACGAACTCGCCGGTCTTCAGGTCGATCGGATCGGCCGCATTGGCGACGCCGCCGCTACCCGGGGTTCCGCAGCAATGCCCATCCGGCGGCAAGCCGGCCTCGCTGGGCGGGTCGTTGCTGGGCACGCTGTACATGCCGCCCATGGTCTGGTGCAAAGCCACGCCAGGCTCGGGAACGAAATGCTTGCCGTCGGCCGAAACGGTGCCCTTACCGTAGACGCGCCAGCCATCGCGCGGGTCGTACATCCAGAAATTGGCCTGGGTACCCGCGGCGTAGCCGTCGTAGTTGGGGTAGTAGACCTGGATGCCGTTGTTGGCACCGGGGTCGAGTCCGCGGATCTGCGCGCCGCCCGGCTCGACCGTGAACGCCATCGGATGGTTTTCGGTGACCGGGAACGGCGCGCGATTGACCGGCGTCGGCACGATCGCCAGTTCGGTCACCAGGCGGCCCTTGCGGTCCAGCACGACGGTGCCCTTGGGAATGCGCAATTGCAGGCCGGGAATGTCCGGGTGGCCAACGACCATGTCCTGGACGGTCGGCGACGGGATCCTTATCTTGTCGCGCGCGGCGATGCGTGGCAGATGCAGCAGATAGCCGAGTTCGTTCAATCGGCTGGCGGCGACTTCGGTGCCGACGACGAATTGACCGTATTCGGCGCCGGCCGTGTTGGCGGTGCTGCCGTCGATGTAGAGTTCCTGGTGCCCCGCCGGCACATCGAACAGGGTGAACCAGCCATTCTTGTCGGTAAGCGCGCGCTCCTTGCCGATACTGACCTCGACCCCCGCCACGGGCTGCTGATCCACACGCACTACACGCCCGCGCACCATCGTCACATGGAAGGTCGCGGCGATCCGCGCAATGCGCGCGTTATGTTCCGGCTGTTGCGAGGCACCATAGATGCGCCAGCGGCTGTCGGTATTGTCCTGTCCCGGGTACCAGACGCCATCCACCAACAGGCCGTGCGCGCGGCAAGGCACACCATCATTGGCACAGTGCGCCGAAGTGCCTGCACCGGTTATCTGCACGCTGGGTGCAGCGCCTGCTTGTGTCGGCGTGGCCGTTGCATGCGCCACCGGATTTCCGTTGCTGTCGTAGGCGGTGGTGCGGAAATCCAGGGCGATCAGCGGAACGGCATCGCCCGTTGCGGCACGCGCCCCCTCGACCATCAAGGTATAACGGGAATCCGGGAACAAGGCCTGACGCGGCTGCACGAACAGCAGACGGCCCTGCTCCACCGGCGCGATGCGCACCGCGACGCGCCCCTCCGGACCGACCAGGGTGACGGTGCGCTCGGACAACGTGGGCATGTGCAGCGGACGCGAGAAGCGCAGCGTGAGCCGCGCGGTCGGCGCAACGCCCGCTGCCCCCTGCACCGGCACGCTGCCGGCGAGCCGCGGCGCGCCTGGCTGCTCCGCGATGCTGGCCGGATACGGAAGAAACGCCCCCGCGAGCGGATCGAACACCGCATCGCTGGCGATGCGCTGGGCGCTCCGAGACGCCGGCAACGCCACACGGCCATCGGCAAGCAGGCGCGAGGTTGCGTTGCCGCCACCCGGCAGATCCGCAGGCAGGGTGATCGCCCGATCGCTGGCTTCGTCCCACACCTGCGCGCCGGCGCCATCGCCGGTGCCGCCGGCCAGCAGGAGGCGACCATCGGTCAGTACCGTGGCGGTGTGTCCATAGCGCGCGCGCAGGCTCAGTCCCGTCGCGGGCTGCACGGAAAGGCTCGTGGGATCGAACCACGCGCCGCCGTCCTGCAGTCGGCCCCTGGCATCGCGCCCTCCCCAGACCAGCACGCGCCCGCTCGGCAGCAAGGTGACGCTGGCGTCGATGCGCGCCGATGGCAGCGCGATCTCGCGCGCACGCCGACCGGGCACGCGATGGCGCAGAAAACGCCCGTCGGGCGCCAGCGCCAACTCGCTGCCATCGGCCAATGCGGTCGTATGCCACTGCCCGATCACTGCAGGGACAGCGCCAACGCCGACAGCCGGCATGGCCGCCGTCGACCAGACCAGCTGTTGGGAGGCGGCCGTCGACGCCAGCGCGCCCAGTACCCCACCCAGGATCACGCTTTTCCATGCGCTGTTGAACCACGTCATATGCTCGCTCCGCTCCATGCCTGCCGCCGATCTGCGTCCGTTCGTTGGAATCGCGTCGGTGTTCTAGGGCGTACTGTCCAAAGTGATGTCCATCGCCGCAGTGACGCCGTCCTCGGGCACGATCCGCAATCGATAGGTGCCGCTCGTCGGGAGCGCCGGGAAGCTCAGGTCGCTGCTGCCGGCGCTGGCGCTGAGCGATCTGTACGACTGTCCGTCAGGCCGATACAGCGCATAGGTCACCGACCGTCCGACCGGCGTGGTCGTCTGATTGACCACCCGCAGCAGCACGCCCTGCCCTGCCGTGCCGCTGAAGGACAGCGTGGCGGTCTTGCCGTGCCTGTCCAGGGCGATCGATTGCGGGACATCCCACGCCAAGGTGCCAACGACGGTGCTGGATACCGAGGCGGTCAGAGCGAAACTCTGGTCTTCCGACGAAGGAACGACCACGACGCCGTAGCGTCCGGCTTGTGCGGCGTCGATGGAGAATCCGCAGCCGTAGGCACGGAAGCAATTCGTGTTGGAGAAGACCTTGCTGCCATCCGGACGATAGAACGTCGCATAGACCCAAGCGTAGCCGTTGCCTGATAGTGCGATCTGATCGAGTCCGAAATCGAGCTTCTGCCCGGCCTGCGCATCGAACCAGAAGAAAATGCCCGCGCCAGGCGGACCCGCAGCGAACGTGCGACTGCTGTCCACGGCCACTGACGTGCCGGTGGACAAGGCGACCGTGGTGTCGATCGTCTGCCCATACTGCGGATCGACCACCACGCTGTACTGGCCGGTCGTCGGCAGGCTGCCCAGGCCGATCGCAGTACCGGTACGCGTCGATCCGGACGTGAGCAGGGTGCCATTCGGCTGGTAGACGCTGTAATAGCTGGTGCCATCCGCGGGCGTGGTCGCCTGGTTCTGCACCAGCACGGCGAGTTTGTCGCCCGCCTGCCCCTGGAAGCTCAACCGGGCGTTCTGCCCGCGTCTGGCGACGGAGACGGCCAGCGGCGTGTCGCGCTGCAGGTTCAAGGCGAGATCGCTGGAAAGCGTCACGTCGTACGTTGCTGCCTGCTCCTCTTCTTGAGTGATCAGTACTGCGTACTTGCCTGCAGCGAGGTTGACGAGATCGAAATCGCAGCCGCCGCGCTCCACGTCGCAGTATCCGCTCGCCAGCGTGCTGCCATCCGCCTTGTAGACGGACGCAACGACGCGCTGCCACCCTGAGCCCACGATCTGGATGCCGCTGATGCCCAGTCCCAGGTTCTGGCCCTGACTGGCGATGAAGGAGAAGTGCTTGTATTGCGCCGGCAAGCGTGTCACCACATGCGACGGAGGGCCATCGATCGGCAGCGAGATTCCGGAGGAAAGGGTGATGTCCGATTCCAGGGGGCTTCCGGTCCTGCTCTCGACCTGGATTGCATACTCGCCAGACGTCGGGATACTGATCAGATTGATGGCATCGCCCACCTTGATGGTCGCCGCCTTCCAGACAGCACCATCCGGCCGTAGCACGCGATACACCACATCACGACCGGAGGGTAGTGTCGTCTGCGCCGCGACCAGCAGCATCAACGACTCGCCCGCCTGCGCCTGGAAGCGGAGCCGCGCATTCTGCCCATACCGGGCCAGCGCCAGATGCAAGGGCTGATCGCGGGTCAGCTGATCCAGCAATTCGGACGACAGCACGGCGCGGAACTGGATCGTCTGGCTCGCCGAGGCCGGTGTCGCCACCACGCTGTAGCGTCCCGCCAAGGTGTTCCTCAGCGGCAACGAACAGCCATCCTGGACGTAGCAGCTGCCGCTGTACAAGGTCGTACCGTTCGGGCTGTAGACGGCGATATTGAAGTAATTGCCCGAACTCACCGCAATGTCGGTGATCCCCAGCCCCAGATTCTGGCCGGCCTGGGTGTCGATGGAGAAATGTACGCCCTGGCCTGCAGGCGTCTGATAGCTGCCACCTGCGCCGTCCAGTTCGACATTGCCGTCCTGGCCCGTGGAGAGTTTCAAGCGTGCCGACCACAACGCGCCGCCCGCCGGATCGACGAACACCCGATAGCTTCCCGTCTCAGGGAGATTGGGCATGGCCAGAATGACATTGCCGCTGGCCGTCACGTTCTTCCACAACGCGCCGTTCGGCCGATACACCGCATAGACCACGTCGCGGCCTGCCGGCCTGGTCGCGACGTCGGCGGCGAGCAAGGCCAGGCTCTCGCCGGCGGTCCCGGTGAACGTCAGGCGCGCATTCTGGGCATAGCGCGAGATGTCCACGGAACTCGACGCATCTTTCTGCAGGAAGCCAGTGACCTCTGTGGACAGAGTCGCCTTGAACGCGATGCTCTGGGAGCCGGATTGCGGACTCACGGTCACCCCATAGTTGCCCGCGGCGAGGTTGAGCAGATTGAAGGCGCAGCCACTGGCGGCATAGCAGGTCGCGGTCGTGAGCGTGGAGCCGTTGGGATTGGCGATCTTGACGTTGACATAAGTCCCGCTGCTCAGGTTCAGATCGCCGATGCCCAATCCCAGATTCTGCGAGGCCGCTGCGCTGAAACTGAAGAACGCGCTTTGACCGGCGGCGGCGCTGTACAC
The DNA here is from genome assembly GCF_056725205.1 of Xanthomonas sp. NCPPB 3174. Lineage (NCBI taxonomy): Bacteria > Pseudomonadati > Pseudomonadota > Gammaproteobacteria > Lysobacterales > Lysobacteraceae > Xanthomonas > Xanthomonas sp. NCPPB 3174. The sequence goes on from NZ_CM161517.1 coordinate 2,723,237, forward strand.
GCCGCTGCTGCCATCCAGTTGCAGCCCGCCCGCGCTCCCGGTGGTCACCAGCGCCTTGGCGGACACGGTGGCGCCATGGCGCGGATCGACGAACAGTCGGTAAGTCCCGGCGACAGGTGTGTTCATCGTCAGGGTGCCCGAACCGGAGACCGCCATCGACGACAAGGCCGTGCCATCGGGCTGGTACACCCGGTAGTAGACCGTGCCGTTGGCCGGCGTCGTGGTCTGCTCCGACACCTTCACTGCCAGTGCGTCGCCGGCACCTGCCTGGAACGACAGCGCCGCGTTCTGCCCGCGCCGGCCGATGCTGAGCTGGCTGACCGCATCCCGCGTCAAGGAAAGCGCCAGGTCGGTGGACAGGGTCGCCTTGAAGCGCATCGTCTGCGTCGTCGTGGCAGGGGCGACCAGTACGCCGTAACGACCTGCCGCCAGTTGCGGCAGATTCACATCACATCCGTCGTTGGCCACCTCGCAGGCGGCACCGGCCATCGGCGCGCCTGCAGGGCCATAGATGGTGAGGTTGAGCGGGCCGCTTTCGTTGGACTGCAATTCGCTGATGCCGAGTCCCAGGCTCTGCCCGGCGGTCGCGGAGAAAGTGAAGTACACGCTGTCGCCCGGCAATTGCGTGGCGAATGCGCTGGTGGCGCCATCGAGCCCACCACCGCCACTCCCCGCGTTTCCGGTGCTGAGCCGCATATGCAACCGCACGGTTTCTCCGAACCCGGGATCCACCAGTACCTGATAGGTGCCGCTGGTCTTCGCCGTCACATAGGTGGTGCCTGCGGCGCGCACGGCCATCGAGGCAACACTGGTGCCATCAGGCGCGTAAACGCGGTAGTACACATCACGGCCAGCGGGCACGGTGGTCTGGGCGGCCACCTGCAACGCAAAGGCATCACCGGCCACGGCATCGAACGACAGACGCAGGTTCTGTCCTCGACGCGACGTTTCGGCCAGCACGTCCTGGTCTTTCGGCAATGCCTGCAATAGGTCCGAGGACAGCAACAGATTCAGGCGCAGCGTGCGTGCACCGCTGGTGCCGGGCGTCAGCAACACCTGATACACGCCGGTCCTGGGCGCGGCGATGTTGAGTGCGCAGCCGTTGTTGGCCTGGTTGCAGTACTGATAGCCCAGATTGACGCCGTCGGCGTCGAAGACCTGCACCAAGGCGGTTCCCCAGCCGCTGCCGGCCGGCGTCTGCTCGGCCACCGCCAGGCCCAGCCTGCTTCCGGCCTGGGCAAGAAAGGTGTAGCGCTTCGATTGCGCGGCGAGCGACGTGGCGACGCTGGTTTCGGCGCCGTCCAACGCAAGCACTCCGGCATGCTCCACTGCCATCTTCCAACTGGCGGAAGAGGTGCTCGGTGTCAGCAGCAACAGATAGGTGCCGCCCACCTTCAATCGCGGCAGATGCAGGGTGGGCTGGTTCGCATTCACCAGTCCACTGGCGATCTCCACGTTATCGGTGCCGAACACCAGGTAGTTCAGCGTCGTGGACCCCAGCGACTGGAACTGAGCGCTGAGGTAATCGCCGGCCATGCCGGTGAACAGGACCGCGGCAGACCCACCCGTATTGGCGACCGCGACGTCGACGGCGGCGGCATCCAGGGTTAGCCGCGTGACGCTGGCGATGCCGACGGACGACACACTGCTCGGCACCACCAGTACATCCTGGCTGCTCGTGGCGCTGCCGTAAGGCGTGGTCACGGTCACCGGACCGCTGCCGCTCCTGCCCGGCACCGGAAAGACCAGACGCGTGCCGGTGGCGCTCGACAGCACCGCGGTCTTGCGATCCAGCTTCACCGCAGTCTGCCCGGCGACCGGCGCCAGGTTCTGTCCATCGACGGTGATCGCCGTCCCTGCGCTGGCGATCAACGGCGATACGCCCGTGATGGTCGGCTGACGCAGGTTGGCATCGACCAGGAACTGCTGCGCACTGCTTGCGCTCTGCCCGGCCACGGCCACGGAGATCGTGCCGGTACTGGCAGTGGCGGGCACCAGCACCGTCAACTCGCGTGCGCTGGCGGCCAGCACCGTCGCTGCCTGTCCGTTGAAGGTCACGCTGTTGGAGGAGGCAGTGGTGGAAAATCCCTGCCCCTGGATCAGCACGCGATCGCCCGCCGCACCGCGCGCCGGACTGAAGCCCAGCACCGCGAGGGTTCCGCTGGAGACGCGTTCGACGGCGACGATATTGCCCATCGTGTCGTAGCGATAGCGGGCACTGGCACCGGCGTCGTTGCTGACCGCGACCAGACGCCCTTGCGCGTCATAAACGTAGGAGGTGGCGCCAGACGTGCAGGCCAGGAGGGTCAGCAACAAGACCGCCACCGTTCTGACCACGAGGTGCCGCCAACCGCGCGCGGGCGCCTGCGCTGCCCGCTTCAGCAAACCCACGACCGAGCCCATCCCTGCGCCGCGACGTTCCATGCTCTCATCCCTGAAGACTGGCCACGATGGCCGGCTGTCCGTATGCTGACCTTGCTTCGTGCATTCAGCCTGGATATAGATATCCGACAGTGGGGACAGGAGTCAACAGCGTCATGCCAAGGAATTGGCGTCATCACATTGTCATCTGCATGCGCCTGTGGTCAGCCGCCCTCGTCCTGGTGCTGACCGGGTGTGGTGGTGGCGAGCACGACACAGCGGCGGCGCGCATCACGCTGGGCCAGGCGCTGTTCCACGACACGCGGCTCAGCGCGGACGGCAAGACCAGTTGCGCAAGCTGCCATCGCGCCGAGTTGGCCTACACCGACGGTGCCGCGGTGTCCACCGGGACAGGCGGCCAGCGCGGCACACGCAACGCGCCCAGCCTGCTCGACAGCCGCTTCATGACGCACTTTTTCTGGGATGGGCGCGCAGCGACGCTGGAAGACGCGGTCCTGCAACCATTGACCAACCCGCGCGAGATGGGCCTGCCCGATCGGCAGGCCGTGCTGGCCCACCTCGCCCGCGACCCGCGCTACGCGTCGCTGTTGCACGCAGCCGCCGACAAGGACGGCGGCGACATCCAGGTCGTGGCCGCCGCGCTCGCCGCCTACATCCGCGCGTTGCCCGCACCGCCGACGCGCTACGAGACCTACCGGACGCGTGGCGCACAAGCATCGCTGAGCGAGGACGAACGCGAGGGATTGGTGCTGTTTTCCGGCAAGGCCGGCTGCATCGATTGCCACCGGCTGGACGGCACGCCCGCGACCACGAGCGATCAGCGCTTCCATCACGCCGGCATCGGCTTCAATCAGGTCGCCGGCAACGTCGCCGCGCTGCTCGACGTGCTCGAGCGGCACAACCGCGAAGGCAGGAGCCTGGGCGACTCCATCCTCTCGGACGTGCGCGTGGCGGAACTGGGCCGCTTTGCGGTGACGCGCGCGCCGCAGGATCTGGGCGCCTTCCGCACCCCGTCGCTACGGACGGTAGCCGATACCGCGCCCTACATGCACGACGGCAGCATCGCCGATCTGCCGGCGGCGGTGGAACACGAGGTCTACTATCGCAACCTCGCCCGCAATCGGCCGATCAGCCTGACCGCGGAGGAAAAGCACAAGCTGGTGCTGTTCCTGCAGGCGCTGTCCAGCGCGGACGCGGCGCCGCGCTAGGAGCCGGCGCCAGGCGCGCTGTTGGCTGGACCCATCACGTCGACGTCCTGCTGCGAGGCGAGCTTGCCATCGAGCGTCACCTCCAGCATGTAACGCCCCGGCGGCCAGCCGGCCGCATTGTCGAAACGCAGCGACTGGACCTGATCGGAGCGGGTCATGGCACGCTCCACCAGCCCGACCTGGCGACCGTCGCGCAGATCCAGCAAGCGTGCTTTCAGGACCTGTCCCTGGGCAGTGCCGCGCAGGGCGACGTTGACCAGGATCGGCGCATCGCTGGTCTGCGGCACGGGCCTTCCGTCGCGCATCGCGCCGATCCGGACCTCGACGATGTGCAGCGGTTCCGCGACCTCGGCCGGATTGCGCTCAGGCGCTTGTCGCTGGCACGCCCCCAAGCCCAACAGCGCCGGCAGCACCATCCAACACACCATCCTTTTCGCGTTCATCATCCCTGTTTCCTCCCTGATCGGCGGCCGCCATTGCGATGCACGCGCGCAGACCGCATCGTTCCTCGCGGACGCACGGGAGCAAACAGCCCCCGTGCGCTCCGCTTCGCTCAGCCCTGCAACCGCGCCAGCACCGCGCGCGTGACCGGGTCGGCGATCTCGGTGGACTGGCCCTGCAGCGCCGGCAGCAGCTGGCTGGCCAGTTGCTTGCCCAGTTCCACGCCGAACTGGTCGAAGGCGTTGATGCCCCACACCACCGACTGCACGTACACGCTGTGCTCGTACATCGCGATCAGCGCGCCCAGCGCCTGCGGGGTCAGCGCGTCGAGCAGGATCAGCGTGCTCGGGCGGCCGCCCGGGTAGTCGCGGGCCGGATCGTCGCTGCCCTGCCCGTTCGCCAGCGCTTCGGTCTGCGCCAGCAGGTTGGCCAGCAGCGCCTGGTGGTTGACGGTGTACGGATCGTCGTTGCGGATGCAGCCGATGAAGTCGGCCGGCACGATGCTGGTGCCCTGATGCAGCGCCTGGAAGAAGCTGTGCTGCACGTCGGTGCCAGCACCGCCCCACCACACCGGCACGGTGTCGGCCTCGACCGGGCTGCCGTCCAGGCGCACGCGCTTGCCCAGGCTCTCCATCACCAGCTGCTGCAGGTAGGCCGGCAGCAGCGCCAGGCGCTGGTCGTAGGTCATCACCGCCTGCGTCGCGTAGCCGAGCAGGTTGCGGTTCCACAGCGTGGTCAGGCCATGCAGCACGGCCACGTTGCGCTCCAGCGGCGCGTTCAGGGCGTGCGCGTCGAACTGCGCCGCGCCCTCCAGCAATTGTTCGAAGGCATCGGCGCCGATCGCCAGCGCGATCGGGAAGCCCACCGCCGACCAAAGCGAGTAGCGCCCACCGACCCAGTCCCACATCGGCAGCACGCGGCCGGCGGCGATATCGAAGGCCTTGGCGGCGCGTTCGGGATTGGCGCTGACCGCGTACAGGCGCTCGCTGCCGCCCAGCCAGTCGCGCAGGATCTGGCCGTTGAGCAGGGTTTCCTGGGTGCCGAAGGTCTTGGAGATCAGCACGCCGGCGGTGCGCGCCGGGTCCAGCGTGGCCAGGGTGCGCTGCATCGCCGCGCCGTCCACGTTGGAGACGAAGTGCACGCGGAAGCGCGCGCCGGCGACCGGACGCAGCGCGTCGGCGACCAGGCGCGGGCCGAGATCGGAGCCGCCGATGCCGACGCTGACGATGTCGGTGACCTCGGTCTGCGCCAGAGCGTCGATCAGCGCGCGCATGCGCTGTTGCACCTCGCGTGCGCTGGCGTGGGCCTGGCTGGCCACCGGCGCGTCGGTGAGGTCACCGCGCAGCGCGGTGTGCAACGCGGCGCGGCCTTCGGTGACGTTGACCGTCTCGCCACGGAACAGGCGCTGGAAGGCGCCGGCCAGGTCGTGGTCGGCGGCCAGCGCCAGCAGCGCGTCGAGCGCGGCGCGGTCGTACTTCTGCCGCGCGAAATTGAAGTACAGCGGTCCGACCTGCAGCGCCAACGTCTCGGCACGGCCGGGTTCGGCCGCCAGCAGGTCGGGAAGGCGCGCCCCGCGCAAGCGCTGGGCGTGGGAATGCAGTGCGTCGAAACCGGTGGACTGTGTCATGCGGCCTGCTTTGGGATGCTGTGGTTGGTGTGGGTGATCTGGTTGTTGCCGTCCACGTAGACCAGGGTCGGCTGGAAGCGCGCGGCTTCCTCTTCGCTCATGCCGGCGAAGGCGGCGATGATGATCAGGTCGCCGACCTGCACGTGGCGCGCGGCGCCGCCGTTGAGCGAGATGATGCCGCTGCCCTCGTCGGCACGGATCGCATAGGTGCTGAACCGCGCGCCGTTGGTGACGTCCCAGATGTGCACCTGCTCGAACTCGCGGATGCCGGTCGCGTCCAGCAGCAGCCCGTCGATGGCGATCGAGCCTTCGTAGTTCAGCTCGGAATGGGTGACGGTGGCGCGGTGGATCTTGGTCTTCAACAGGCTCAGTTGCATGGCACGGGACTGCGGTCAGGAAAGACGCGCAGTTTAGCAGCCGAGGGTTAGGTGGCGGTGGTGACCGGGCCGCCTCGCATCCAGCACCGTAGGAGCGGCTTCAGCCGCGACAGGCGTTCACGGGGAAGCCCGTCGCGGCTGAAGCCGCTCCTACATGGCAACGGCCCTGGGCCTGCCGCGCTCAGAATTCCAGGTTGTCGATCAGCCGGGTGCGGCCCAGGCGCGCGGCGATCAGCGCCACGCGCGGGCCGGTGGCGTCCTGCGGCTCGCTCAGGTCGGGCGTGCGCAACACGCTGTAGTCGACCTCGAAGCCGGCCGCCTGCAACTGCGCGGTCGCGTCCGCCTCCACCTCGGCGCGCGGGCGCCCAGCCAGGTGACCGTCGCGCATCGCGCGCAGGGTGCGGTGGATCTGCGCCGCGCGCGGCCGCTCCTCGGCCGACAGGTACTGGTTGCGCGAGCTCATCGCCAGGCCGTCGGCCTCGCGCACGATGCTGCCGCCGAGGATCTCGATCGGGAACGCCAGGTCGGCGACCATCTGCCGGATCACCGCCAGCTGCTGGTAGTCCTTCTTGCCGAACGCCGCCAGGTCCGGCTGCACCTGGTTGAACAGACGCGCGACCACGGTGCAGACGCCGTCGAAATGGCCAGGCCGGCAGGCGCCTTCCAGCACCTCGCTGACGCCCGGGGTGTGCATGCGCAGCGCCAGCTCCACGCCCAGCGGATACATGCTCTCCACCGTCGGCAGCCACAGCACGTCGCAGCCGGCGCCTTCCAGGCCGCTGGTGTCGGCCTCGGGCGTGCGCGGGTAGCGGGTGAAATCCTCGTTCGGGCCGAACTGGGTCGGATTGACGAAGACGCTGGAGACCACGCGGTCGGCGTACTGCCGCGCCAGCATCACCAGCGAGAAATGCCCGGCATGCAGGTTGCCCATGGTCGGCACGAAGGCCACGCGCAGGCCCTGCCGCTTCCAGCCGGAGACGGTGGCGCGCAGTCGTGCCAGGTCGGTGATGGTCTCGATCATTTGGCGTAGGCGTGTTCGGCGTCGGGGAAGGTGCCGGCGCGGACCGCGTCGGCGTAGGCGCGGGCGGCACCGGCGATGGAGCCGCCCTCGGCCAGGAAATCCTTGACGAAGCGCGGGCGGCGGTGGCCGCTGTCCAGGCCGAGGAAGTCGTGCATCACCAGCACCTGGCCGTCGCAGTCCGGACCGGCGCCGATGCCGATGGTGGGGATGTCGATTTCGGCGGTGATGCGCGCGGCCAGCGGCGACGGCACGCATTCCAGCACCAGCAGCGCAGCGCCGGCCGCGGCGACCGCCTTGGCGTCGGCGAGCAACCTGGCGGCAGCGGCCTCTTCGCGGCCCTGGATCTTGTAGCCGCCGAAGGTCAGCACCGACTGCGGGGTCAGGCCCAGGTGCGAGCACACCGGGATGTCGCGTTCGCTGAGGAAGCGGATCACCTCCAGCTTGTGTCCGGCGCCCTCCAGCTTGACCATCTCCGCACCGGCCTGCAGCAGCCGGGTCGACGCGTCCAGCGCACGCTCAGGGGTGGCATCGGACTGGAACGGCAGGTCGGCCACCAGCAGCGCGCGCTGCAGCACCCGTGCCACCGCGGCGGTGTGGTAGGCGATGTCGTCCACGCTCACCGGCAGGGTCGAATCATGGCCCTGCACCACCATGCCCAGCGAATCGCCGATCAGGATCAGGTCCACCCCGTTGGCGTCGAAGGTCCGCGCGAAGCCGGCGTCGTAGGCGGTCAGCATCACCAGCTTCTGCTGGCGGCGCTTGGCCTCGGCCAGGGCGGGAACGGTCCAGGGCTTGCTGTCGGCGTGGCTGCTCATAAGCTCATGTGCGGCGGTAATGAGCCGAGCATTATCTACCGATTGGCGCGATCCCGCCGGTTTCGATGCGGTCGCGTACGTCACGCACCGTTCCATGCCCCGGAATCACCGCGTCGGCGGCAATCTCGGCCAACGGCAGCAGCACGAAGGCGCGCTGGTGCAGGTACGGATGCGGCACCTGCAGCCCCGGCAGGTCGATCGTCGCCTGCGCGTACAGCAACAGGTCCAGGTCCAGGGTGCGCGGGCCCCAGCGTTCGCCGGGCAGGCGCTGGCGGCCGTGGCGGTGTTCCAGATCCAGCAGCGCCTGCAACAAGTCCGGCGCCGGCAGCGCGGTGCTCACCAGCGCCGCGGCGTTGATGAAGTCCGGCTGGTCCTCGCGGCCCCAGGCCGGGCTGCGGTACAGCTGCGAGGCGCGCAGCAGGCGGGTCTGCGGCAGGGTGTCGAGCGCGGCCAGGGCCGCGCGCAGGGTCGCCGCGGCGTCGCCGAGGTTGCCGCCCAGGCCGATGCAGGCCTGGACCGGCGCCGGTGTCGCGGCGCTCACTCGACGGGCGTGGCGGCGTCCGGACGGCGCCGCCGGCGCCGGCGGCGCTTGGGCGTCTCTTCGCTGTCGGCCGGCGGCGCAAAGGCCAGCTCGTCGCCGGCGTAATCCACCTCCGGATCGAAGCCGCGCGGCGGCGGCGCGTAGCCGGGCTGCTGCTGCAGCTCGCGCCAGTAGGCGATGTCGGCCGCATGCTCGTCCGAGGCCGACTGGCGCACGATCAGGAAATCGAACGCGGCACGGAAGCGCGGGTGCGAGAGCGTGCGCATCACCCGCTTGCGCTGGCGCGAGGTGAAGCGCGACTGCAGCAGCCAGATCTCCTGCATCGGCAGCGAGAAGCGCCGCGGCAGCGCCACGGTGCTCAGTTGGTGCAGGGTCACCCGGTCGGCGGCGCGGCGTTGCGCCTCCTCCATCTGCATGCCCTGCTTCTGCAGGGTCATCAACGCACGGCAATAGGCCGGCCACAGCAGCAGCGCGAACAGGAACGCCGGCGATACCGGCTCGTCGTTGGCGACGCGGTTGTCGGTGTTGCGCAGGCCCTCGATCAGCATCCGCCGCAATGCGCCGCTGCGGTTGGAGCGCAGCGCCGCCGCGCTCTCCGGGAATAGCGCGGCGAGCAGCCCGTGCCGCTCCAGGCCCTCGAAGCTGGCCACGCCGTGGCCGGACAGGAACAGCTTGAGCACTTCCTCGAACAGCCGCGCCGGGGCGGCCTCGGCCAGCAGCCCGGCCAGGCGCGGGATCGGCTCGGCGGTACCGGCCTCGATCTCGAAATCGAGCTTGGCCGCCAGGCGCACCGCACGCAGCATGCGCACCGGGTCTTCGCGGTAGCGCTGCTCCGGGTCGCCGATCAGCTTCATCAGCCGCGCCTGCACGTCCTCGAAGCCGCCGACGTAGTCGCGCACCGAGAAGTCCTCGATGGCGTAGTACAAGGCGTTGCAGGTGAAGTCGCGGCGCACCGCATCGTCCTCGATGCTGCCGTAGACGTTGTCGCGGACCAGGCGGCCGTTGTCCACCTCGCGGTCGCCGCTGCCGTCGTCGACGTTGGCGCGGAAGGTGGCCACCTCGATGATCTCGCGGCCATAGACCACGTGCGCCAGGCGGAAGCGGCGGCCGATCAGGCGGCAGTTGCGGAACAGCTGCTTGACCTGCTCGGGCGTGGCGTCGGTGGCGACGTCGAAGTCCTTGGGCTGGACCTGGACCAGCAGGTCGCGGACCGCGCCGCCGACCAGGTACGCGCCGAAGCCGGCCTCGCGCAGCCGGTACAGCACGCGCAGGGCGTTGGGGCTGATGTCCTTGCGCGAGATGGGGTGCTGATCGCGCGGGATCGCGCGCAGGGTGAATGGCGATGGAACTGGCGGATTGATGATGGCGCTTCCGTATCGGGTTGCGGGATTGCCGAAGGGCGGCGAGACCCATATACTAGCGCGCTGCAATCGACGCGACCAAACGCTCCCTTCGTCTAGTGGTTAGGACGTGGCCCTCTCAAGGCTAAAACAGGGGTTCGAGTCCCCTAGGGAGCGCCATCCTCGCCTCGCCTGCAGCGCGACACAGCAGAAACCCCGCCTTGGCGGGGTTTTTTGCGTTCTGGGGCCGGCGATCGACAACGCCGCATCCTGGGTGGCGCAGGCGCAGGTCGCCCTCTATCAAGCGGAGGCAGGCGCCGGCCAGCGTCTCGAAGAACGCCCAGGCGCCCATGCCGGCCTGGGCGAAGGCTCAATCGCACAGGCGCAGGAGCTGAGCGGCGACATTGGGCATGTCGCCGCGGGTCAGCTCGCGCTGCGTCAGCGGCCGCCCTCCCCCGCCGCGATGGCGACCGGCGCCGACGCGGTCTCTGCCACCGCATCGTGCGCATGCAGGCTTTCCAGATGCCGCACCTGCACCTGTACGTCGGCGTAGCGCACACCCAGCGCCTGCTGCAGGCGCCGCGCGGCGTCCTCCACGTACATCAGGTTCTCGCCGTTGCGGCGCGCGAACGCCTGTTCGTCGGCGCGGCGCACCGCCGCCTGCACCGGCGTGGCCAGGGCCTGCTCGGCCAGCACGATCACTCCCTCGGCGTCGAAGCGCACCGCGCGGGCCGACACGCCGACCCGCACCGAGGCCACGCTGCGCTGGCTATGCGGGGTGGCATGGCTGCCGTGCCGGAGCAGCCAGTCCGCAACCGCCTCGCGCGGGACCGAGGCCTGGTCCGCGTGCTGCTGCACGAACGCCTCGCTGAGCAGTTGCCGCGCCAGCGCCGCCGAGCATGGGCAGGTCGAGGAATACAACAACTCCACGCCCAGCCCCAGGCGGACCACGCCGCCGCGCAGCTCGGCGTCGATCCGCAGCGGATACGCCCGCCAGCCGGCCAGCCCCGGACTGCGCAGCGCCGGGCTGCGACGCAGCAGTTCCAGGCGCAGCGACACCCGTGCCGCGGTCGAGGCGCAGTCGGCATGGCTGTGCACCATCGCCCGCAGCAACTGCGACAGCCGCGACGGCGACAGCGGCTGCTGCGCGCTCTCGTCGAGGAGGCGGTACAGCCGCGACATATGAATGCCCTTGACCTGCGCCGACGGCAGGTCGACGGCGAGCGCGGCCTGCGCCGGCACGGGTGCCGCAGGTGCGCCCTCGCCCACCTCCAGACAGATCGGCAGCGCGATGCCGTCCATGCCCACCCAGTTCAGGGGTGCGGCGATCTGCGAAGGTTCGTCGGCGGCGACATCGGGCAATGGCGAGGGGATCTGCAGGTTCATCGGATCGGCGGGAGCGGCGAGGGAGCGAGGAAAGGCAAGCGAGATCAGAGCGACTATTGTTATAAAGTAACACAACAAACGCACACCTACGGGACCATCGATCGCACACCTCAGCCATTGGGAGTGCCAGGCGCCATCGCCGGGAGGACCTCAATGAATGTCTATGGGCTGTGCGGATCTGCTCGCAAGGATTCGCCCGGACCCTCATCCGCCCCTGCGGGGGCACCTTCTCCCGGTGGGAGAAGGGAGAGGCCAAAGCCCCTCTCCCACCGGGAGAGGGGTTGGGGTGAGGGTACGGCACGCGCAGCACCCTCGCCGATCCGGCAATGCCTTCAGTTGCTCGCTGCAGACACATCGCTCCGGGCGCGGCACGCGCACCGCGTGCGCGTGCGCATCGGCATCAACCCTGCATCTGTTCCAGTTCGCGGCCCCTGGTCTCGTGGACGTACTTGAGCACGAAGAACACCGAGACGAACGCGGCCACGGTGTAGATGCCGTAGGCGCCGGCCAGGCCGATACTGCCGAGCAGGATCGGGAAGGTCACGGTGATGGCGAAGTTGGACATCCATTGCGCCGCACCGGCCACCGCCAGCCCGGAGCCACGGATCTGGTTGGGGAACATCTCGCCCAGCATGACCCACATCACCGGGCCCCAGGACATGTTGAAGAACACCACATAGACGTTCACGGCAACCAACGCCAAACGGCCCATGCCCGGCGACATCGCCAGCTTGCCGGCCGCGTCCAGCGAGGCGCTGGCGAAGGCTAGCGTGACCAGCGCCAACGACACGGCCATGCCGGCCGAGCCGATCCACAGCAGCGGCTTGCGCCCGATCTTGTCGATCAGCATCACGGTGATCAGGCAAGCGCCGATGCTGAGGCCGCCGTTGACGACGCTGGTCTTCAGCGCGTCGCTTTCGGAGAAACCCACCGATTGCCACAGCACCGCACCGTAATAGAAGACCACATTGATGCCGACCAGTTGCTGGAAGGTGGCCAGACCGATGCCGATCCACACGATCGGGCGGACCTTGCCGGTGACCCGGCTGACCAGATCCGACAGGCGCGGCTTGTGCTGATCCGCCGACAGCGACGCGGAAATTTCGGTGAGCTTGGCCTGCGCTTCGCGCGGCCCGTAGAGCTTGCCGAGCACGGCCAAGGCGTCGTCGCGGCGGCCCTTGACCACCAGGTAGCGCGGGCTCTCCGGGATCGCCAGCAACAACAGCAGGAACAGCAGCGACGGGAACGCCTGCATCCAGAACATCCAGCGCCACGCGGCCTGGCCCAGCCACAAGGGCTCGGTCGAGGCACTGGCCAGCTTGACCAGCAAATAGTTGCTGAGGAAGGCGCAGAACAGTCCGCTGATGATGGCGATCTGTTGCACGGTCGCCAGGCGCCCACGGTAACGCGCCGGGGCGACCTCGGCGATGTAGGCCGGCGACATCACGCTGGCCGCGCCCACCGCGAAGCCGCCCATCATCCGCGCGAAGATGAAGAATCCGGAACTGTGCGAAGCGCCAGCGCCCAGCGCGGACAGCAGGAACAGCACCGCGGAAATGATCAGCACCGCCCGCCGTCCCAGCCGGTCGGCCAGCCAACCGGCGAAGAACGCGCCGACCGCGCAGCCCAGCAACATCGACGCCACCTCGAAGCCGGTACCCGCCGCGCTGGAATGGAAGGTCTGCTTGAGGCCATCGACAGTACCGTTGATGACCCCGCTGTCGAAACCGAACAGGAAGCCGCCGATGGTGGCGACGCAGCTGATCAGGATGATGAGGCGGGTGTTCTCGCCGGCGTCGGCGTGGCGATCGATCGGAACACTGGACATGGGTTCACCTGGTGGCGTGCAAGAGGAAGACGGCCGGCGCGCGGGAAGCAGCGTGCGCGGCGGCGGCATCGGGCCGCCGCCGCGCACCGGTTCAGCGCAGCAGGTACTGGTTGATCAGGTTCTCGTAGGCTTCCTGGCGGCCGCTGCGCTGGGTCGGCTCGCCGGCCTGCGCGGCATGCGTGGCAAGGTCGACCAGCGTGCTCTTGCCGGCGGCGAAGGCCGCACCGGCACCACTGTCGAAGCTGGCGTAGCGCTCGCGGCGCCACTGCTCCAGCGGCGAGGCGGTGAGCAGCGCGTGGGCGACTTCCAGGCCACGCGCGAACGCGTCCATGCCGCCGATGTGGGCGATGAACAGGTCCTGCGGATCGGACGACTCGCGGCGCACCTTGGCGTCGAAGTTGAGTCCGCCCGGGGCCAGCCCGCCCTGCCGCAGCACCACCAGCATCGCGCCCACGGTGTCGTAGAGATCGACCGGGAACTGGTCGGTGTCCCAACCGTTCTGCGGATTGCCGCGGTTGGCGTCGATGCTGCCGAGCAGGCCGGCATCGCTGGCCACTTGCAGGTCGTGCTCGAAGCTGTGCCCGGACAGGGTGGCGTGGTTGGCCTCGATGTTGAGCTTGAAGTCCTGGTCCAGGCCGTGCTGGCGCAGGAAGCCGACCACGGTGGCGCTGTCGAAGTCGTACTGGTGCTTCATCGGCTCCATCGGCTTGGGCTCGATCAGGAAATTGCCCTTGAAGCCGATGCTGCGCCCGTAGTCGCGGGCCAGGGTCAGGAACCGCGCCAGGTGCTCCTGCTCGCGCCGCATCTGCGTGTTGTGCAGGCAGGCGTAGCCTTCGCGGCCGCCCCAGAACACGTAGTTCTCGCCGCCCAGTTCCACCGTCGCTTCCAGCGCGGCCTTGACCTGCACCGCCGCGCGCGCGACCACGTCGAAGTCCGGATTGGTCGCCGCGCCGTTCATGTAGCGCGGATGCGAGAACAGGTTGGCGGTGCCCCACAGCAGCTTGACCCCGGTGTCGGCCTGGCGCTGCTGGGCGATGCCGACCATGTGCTTGAGGTTCCTTTCGTACTGGCCGATGTCCTCGGCGTCCGGCGCCAGATCGACGTCGTGGAAGCAGTAGTACGGCACGCCGAGCTTGGTGAAGAACTCGAACGCGGCATCGGCCTTGGCCTCGGCGCGGCCCAGCGCATCGCTGCCGGCATCCCAGGGATAGGCGCGGGTGCCGGGGCCGAACGGATCGGCGCCATTGCCGCAGAAGCTGTGCCAGTAGGCCACGGCGAAGCGCAGGTGCTCGGCCATGGTCTTGTCGCCGATGCGCTTGCCGGCGTCGTAGACCTTGAACGCCAGCGGATTGTCCGAGGCCTTGCCTTCGAACGGAATGCGGCCGATGCCCGGGAAATATTCCTTGGCGCCGGTGTAGACGGAAGTGCTCATCACGAAGTCCTGGTGCGTTGCGGGGGAAAGGGAATCACGCGGCGTACAGCGGGCCGATGGCCTGCAGATGCCGCTGGAAGCTCTGGTAGTGCGCCTGGTACTGCGCGCCGCGTTGCGCATCCGGCTGCGCGGACCGCGCCGGGTCGTCCTGCTGGTGCTGCAGCACCACCTCGGCCAGGCTGGCGCGCTCGCCCTGCGCCCAGCCGTCGGCCCACAGCGCCTGCAGCGCGGCGCCGAACGCCGCACCCTCGGCCTGCGCCGGCACGTGCACCGGCAGCCCGAACAGGTCGGCGATGAGCTGGCGCCAGCCGGCGCTGTTGCTGCCGCCGCCGGTGAGGGAGATGGCATCGAACTGCAGCCCGGCGTCGACGAAGGCGTCGAAACCGTTGCGCAGGCTGTAGCTGGCGCCCTCCATCGCCGCGCGATAGAAATGCGCCGGCGTGGTGTTGTGCAGGTCCATGCCGGTCAGGCAGCCGCGCGCGGCCGGCAGGTTCGGGGTGCGTTCGCCGTTGAAGAACGGCAGCAGGACCAGTCCATCCGCACCGGGCGCGGTGGCGGCGAGCAACGCCTCGCCCTGCCCGGTCTTGATGCCGAACAGGCGCGCGATGGTCTCGGTGGCCACCGTGCAGTTCATGGTGCAGATCAGTGGTAGCCAGCCGCCGCTGGAAGAGCAGAACGCGGCCCAGCGTGCGTCCGGGTCCACCACCGGGCGCTCTGCATAGGCGAACAGGGTGCCGGAGGTGCCCAGGCTCATGCTCAGGCGTCCCGGCACCACGTTGCCGGTGCCGATCGCCGCCATCATGTTGTCGCCGCCGCCGGTGGCCACGCGCACCTCGCGCGGCAGGCCCAGCGTCTGCGCCGCGGCAGCGGACAGGGCAAAGCTGCTCTCGGTCGGCACCAGCGGTGGCAGCGCCGCGGCCAGGTCGCGCTGCGGATCGATCGCCTGCAGCAGCGGCACCGACCATTGCCGGGTGCGCACGTCCAGCCAGCCGCTGCCGGAGGCATCGCCGACTTCGGCATAGCGCTCGCCGGTGAGCCAGAAATTGACGTAGTCGTGCGGCAACAGCACCGCGGTCATCGCGGCATAGGCATCGGGACGATGCTTGCGCGTCCACGGCAGCTTGGAGGCGGTGTAGCCGGCCAGGATCGGATTGCCGGCCAGTTCCACGCAACGCTGCGCGCCGCCGACCGCGTCCATGATCTCCTCGCACTCGCGCTGGGTGCTGGTGTCGCACCACAGCTTCACCGGCGCGGTGACCTGGCCTTGCGCATCCAGCGGCACGAAGCCGTGCTGCTGCCCGGACACCGCGATGGCCCGCACCTGCGCCCGCTGTTCGGCACTCAACGCGGCGAAGCAGGCGACGATGCCGTCGATCCACCACTGCGCCTGCTGCTCGCGGGTGCCGTCGTCGCGGCTGATCAGGTCCAGCGCATGACCGTGGGTGGCCACCACCTGCCGGCTGTCGGCATCGTAGGCGAGCAGCTTGACGCTCTGCGTGCCCACGTCCAGGCCGATGTACAGACTCATTGCCCTACCCGCCACATCGTGCACACACCCAGTTCCATCATCGCTCCAGGAGAAAGGCCGGCGTGCGGGGACCGCCTGCCTTGACGCCGAGTGTAGTGCGCACTGCATGCATCACGTAGCGGCGCATGATGACGCTGCGCGTCGCGCTCTGCCAGGGCGACTCGAGCGATGGCGTGCGCACGCAATGGATCCGGCCGTCCTGCAGCCAATTCATGGTCAACGCATGCAGAAGCAGGACACGGATCGAGCCAACGGATGTCATTGCATGCAGTGATGGCCCGTCGCATGCGCGACACGATGGCGACTGGCGCGGTCTCGACTCTGCGCAGGATGTGTCTACACACGGCACCATCTTGATGCACTGCATCAAACCTGCGCGCAAGGCGCGCGCATGTTGCACCGTTGCGCATTCGATGCATCCCTTCTCCCAATGGACCATGGCCCGCTTCGGGGGAAGTACCCCAGGGAGCAGATGAAGCGCTTCGCTCCGTACCCTCACCCCAACCCCTCTCCCGACGGGAGAGGGGCTCAAGCGCACCGCTGCCGCTTCTCGCGCCAGGCTCATCGGGCCCGCGCCGCGAAGGCATGGCCGGCCCCCTTGCGCGGCACCTCCAGGGGTTGGCCGCGATACTCCACGCTGGCGTCGGCGGCGGGTTCGAGCGCGCCGGCATCGTCGCGCGGGCCATCGACGAAGCGCACATGGAGGGTGCGTCGGTCCTGCATCCCTGGCCAGCGCCCCTCGCGCGCGCCGATGCGCAGCACGCCGCTGGCCTGGTCCCACTGCAACGGGATGCGGCTGAACTCGCCCTTCTCGTAGCCGTAGCCGGTGCCGTCGTCCTCGTACAGCGAGAAGCGGCCGTCGGCGCCGGTATAGACCACCACGGTCAGCGGTGCGTCCGGGATCTGGTCGACGTACTGCTGCACGCGGGTCATCGGCACGATGGCGCCGGCGCGCACGAACAGCGGCATGCGCTGCAGCGGCGCGGCGGCGTCGATGGTCTGGCCGCCGGCGTGGCGCGCGCCGCTATTGAAGTCGATCCAGTCGGTGCCCGCCGGCAGGTAGACCCGGCGCGAGGTCGCACCGAAGCGGGTCACCGGCGCGACCAGGAATGCCGGGCCGAACAGGTACTCGTCGTCGATGTCGGCAACTTTGGGGTCGTGCGGGAAGTCCATCGGCAGGCCGCGCATCATCACCCCGTCATGGTGATAGGTGTCGCCGGCGAGCGTGTAGATGTACGGCAGCAGCGCGTAACGCAGGCGGCTGTAGTAGGCCATGCTGGCGTAGTACGGCGTGCCTTCCGGCGCGATGTTCCAGATCTCGCGGTACGGGAACTGGCCGTGCGAGCGGAACAGCGGCACGAAGGCGCCGAACTGGAACCAGCGCGTGTTGAGTTCGCGCCACTCCGGCAGGTGCGCCGGGTCCTGGCTTTCGTAGCGCTTCTCCACGGCGAAGCCGCCGATGTCGAAGGTCCAGTTCGGCAGGCCCGACATCGACAGGTTGACGCCGGCGGAGATCTGCTCGCGCATGTCCTCCCAGCGCGAGGCGATGTCGCCGCTCCACACCGCCACGGCGTTGCGCTGGATGCCGGCGTAGCCCTTGCGCGAGAGGATGAACACGCGCTTGCCGTCGGCGGCGCGGTCGCCGGCATAGACGCCGTGGGTGTGCGGCAGCGGATAGGAATTGAAGAACTCGGTGGACGGCCCCAGCGCGGTCGGGGTGGTGCGCGCCTTGCGCTCGGCGATGTCCAGGTTGGAATGCACGTCAGGCTCGTCGGCATCCAGCCACCAGGCATCGATGCCCTTGCGGTTGAGCGTCTCGTCGATCTGCCGCCAGTAGATCGCCTGCGCATCGGCCGCATACGGGTCGTAGAACGCGTTGGTATAGCCCTTGCCGATCCAGTCCAGTTCGCCCACCTCGACGTTGCGCCGGTAGATGTGCCCGGCCTCGTCCAGTTCCTTGTAGTGGGCAGTGCTCGGGTAGAACTTCGGCCAGACCGAGATCATCAGTTGCGCGTGGCTGGCGTGCACCGCCTTGACCATCCCGTCAGGATCGGGAAAGCGCGCGCGGTCGAAGGCGTGCGATCCCCAGGCGTTCTCCGGCCAGTACGACCAGTCGAGCACGATGTTGTCGATCGGCAACTGGCGCCGGCGGTACTCGGCCAGCGCGCCGAGCAGTTCGTCCTGGGTCTTGTAGCGCTCGCGGCTCTGCCAGAAGCCGTAGGCCCACTTCGGCAGCAACACGGCCTTGCCGGTCAGCGTGCGGTAGCCGGCGATGACCTGGTCGGCGTTGTCGCCGGCGACGACGTAGTAGTCGATCATCTGCCCCGCTTCCGACCACAGCGACAGGTCGCCGGCTTCGGCCGCCGGCAGCGGGTCGCGATGCAGCAGCGCGATGTAGCTGGGATCGATCAGGTCCCATTCGACCTTGAGGGTATGTCGTTGGCCGGGTTGCAGTTGCAGCGCGAACTCGTGGTGCCAGGGGTTCCAGTTCTGCCGCCAGCGGTCGACCAGCAGCTTGCCGTCGACCCACAGCCTGGCGTACTCGCTGGCGTAGAGCGAGAAGGTATGCGTGCCGCCGCGCTCGGCCTCGATCTGGCCCTCCCAGCGCACCTGCATGTGGCGCTTGTCGCCGGGCTTGGCCGCGGCGGGAAACTTCGCCAGGTCCTTGATGTACTGATAGTCGATGTCGGCTTCGCGACGCTCCAGCACCGGCTTGCCGTCGATCGCGTAGTGCGCGGTCAGCGCGCCGGGCTTGCCGTGCGCGTCGTACAGGCGCAGTGTCGCCGGCAGCGGCTGCAGCCCGCGCGGATCGCCGAAGCGGGTGATCGCGTTGTTGTCCCACAGGATGCCGTAGTGGCGGCTGGACACCAGGTACGGCACCGCCATGTCGAGATTGCTCTGCAGCAGCTCGATGTCGTGGCCCTTCTGGTTCATCCAGCCCTGCTGGTGCTGGCCGAACCCGTAGAAGGCCTCGTCGGGCGGCGAGACGAAGCGCTGGCGCACGCTCAGGTAGTGGCGGCCCTCGA
Source organism: Xanthomonas sp. NCPPB 3174 (assembly GCF_056725205.1). NCBI lineage: Bacteria > Pseudomonadati > Pseudomonadota > Gammaproteobacteria > Lysobacterales > Lysobacteraceae > Xanthomonas > Xanthomonas sp. NCPPB 3174. The sequence goes on from NZ_CM161517.1 coordinate 2,742,189, forward strand.
CCTGCAACGGCGCGAAGCTGCGCCCGCCCGCCACTTCCGCCAGCAGCGGCGTGCCCTGCGCATCGGTGAAGCCGACATGGCCGTCCACAGTGGACACCTGCGCGGTCATTCGCGCGGTCTTGAGCTGCACCGTGTCGCCACGCTGCTCCAGCGTAAAGCGGGTGTCGCCCTGCACCGGCACCCGCATCAGGCTGGGCGTGCGCTGGAACGTACCGGTGGGATCGGCGCTGACCCGGACGATGCCGCGGTCGATCACCTGCAGGCGTACCGGCGCCGCGCCCTTGGCGCTGGGATGCACGGTGATGCCATCGGCATCGCGGGTCACCTGCTGCGCGGCGGCGGACGCGGCGACCGCGAGCAACGCCAGCGCCAACAGGCGTGGCAACGAAGGCGGCAGGCAACGGTTGGCGTGGTGCATGTTCACTCCCTTGGAAAGTCACGCGGCACGGCGCGTCTGGCGCCGCCGCGTCGTCAATAGGTCGCCAGGGTGACGCGCAGCAATTGCGGCACGTCGGAAAAGTTGAGTCCGTAATCGGTCTGGTCGCCGTTCCAGTTGCGCCGGAACCGCCACTGCTCGCCGTCGTACACGCCCTCCTCGACCCGGTCGTAGAGCATGTTGGCGGTCGCGGCGCTGGCCGGATGCAGGGTCACCCGTGCGTGCTGGGCGGTGATCAGGAAGGAGTCCGGGCCGAGTTCGGCGATCAGCGCCGCGCCGATCGGCGCGGGATTGCCGGGCGCTTCGCCCTGGAACCAGAACTGCGGCACGCCGTAGGTGACGGTGGCGCTCCAGCGCGCGTTGAGCGGCAGCTCCTGCACCGCCTGGCCCGGCGCCTCGGCGGTGCCGTGCAGCTTGCCGGCGGCCGCGGCGCGGGCGAACACGCGCATGCCCATGCCCACCGCGCGATAGCCCAGCGCGAACGGCGCCAGCACCTGCGCGTCCACGCGCTTGGCGCCGAGCGGATAGTTGGAGTAGCCGCTGTAGTCGACGCCGAAGGTCGACCAGCCGATGCCGTCGTGGCCCAACGCCGGATACAGGTAGCGCGCGTACTCGGGGCGGTTGCCGGTTTCGGCGACGAACAGCGCGTTGTCGGGGCGCGCATAGCGCTGCAGCACCGTGGTGTACAGCGGGTACTCAGGCATGTAGATGTCCGGCGCCAGCAGGTCGATGTGCGGGGCCGCCGCCTTCCACACGTCCAGCACGTTGTCGGTGGGGCCTCCGCTGGCGTACTGCCCGGGCTGGCCCGGATTGAACGGGCCGCGCAACGCCGCATTGACGTAGATCGGCAAGGGATACGCGGCCTTGCCGGCCTCGGCGACGCGGTCGATGAAGTGCGCGATGTGCCAGGCGTGGAAGATCTCGTCGGCATCGGCGCCGAACACCTGCGCCCAGTTGCCCGGCGCCTTGCCGAGCCGCTGCAGCAACGCCTGCGGCACCGGGCCGTCGAACACGCGCTGCGCCATCGGCGAGAAGTCGCGCGCACTGCCGTAGGTGCCGGGCTCGTTCTCGGCCTGCACCATGATCACGGTGCGCTGCGGATCGGCCTGGCGCAGATGCCGCATGAAGGCAACGAAGGCGGTGCGGTCGGCCTGCAGCGTGGCCGGCGCCAGCGGCGACAGCGAACCCAGGCGTCGCCCGTCGCGCGTGACCACGCGCGGGAAGCGCGCATCGTCGGTCTTGACCCAATGCGGCGCGTAGTTGGGGCCGTTGTTCTTCCAGGTGCCGAACCACAGCAGCACCAGCCGCACCCGCTGCGCGCGCGCCTGCGCCAGCAGGGTATCGACGAAGGAGAAATCGAAGCGGCCCTCTTCCGGTTCCACCTGCTCCCAGGCGATCGGCACCTGCACCGTGTTCGGCCCCAGCGCGCGGATCGCCGGCCACACCTGCGCCAGCGCCGCCGGATAGTTGCTGGAGTTGTTGACCTGCGCGCCGAGGATCAGGAACGGTTCGCCGTCGACCAACAAGGCATGCCGACCGTCGGTGCTCACCAAGCGCGGGATCGGTGCCTGGGCCGGCGCCGATGTCGCGGCAGCAGGCGTGTGCGCATCCGCCGACGGCGCATCCGACGCGGCCCGGCAGGCGCTCAGCAGCAGCGACAGCAGGACAGGCAGCCGCCACGCGGTGCGCAACGCGCGCGACGGCGATCCGGTTCTTCGCATGCGGCCGATGCCCTGCCTCACCAGTCGTCGCTGCGGAACGGACCCACCGGCAACTGCTCGCGGTTGACCAGGTTGGCGTCCTCGGGGTTTTCGCTCCAGGCGTAGCGCACTGCCTGCGGCTGCGGCACCGCGTCGCTGCGGACCACCACCTGGTCGCCCTCGATGCGCGCCTGTGCCGGATGGAAGCGGCGATCGGCGCCGGCCAGGGCGAAGCCACGCACCACAGTGCCGCCGCCACGCAGCGCCAGGGTGCTGCCCATCAGGTCGAACATCACCCGCGCCTGGCCATCGGCGAACGTGGCGCGCGCGAACACCGGCGCGCTGTAGACCAGGGTTTCGCCGTAGGCCACGTGGCGTGCGACCAGCGCCAGGCGATGCCCCACGTCCTGTTTGTTGGGGGGATGGATGTTGTCCGGCGTGCCGACGTCGATGGTCACCGCCTGCCCGGTGGCCGGCAGCGCCAGCGTCCTGGTCTGCGATTCGCGCAGTTGCGCCCACGGACTCAGGTCGCCCTGATCGTTGCCGGCCTTCCAGTTGGCCAGTTGCACCCACAGGAACGGCAGCTGCGGCTGTCCGCGCTCCTGCCGCCAGCGCCCGATCAGCGAGGCGAACTGCTCGCGGTAGCGCAGCGCGCCATACGGGTAGGCGTTGCTCTCGCCCTGGTACCAGATCACGCCCTTGACCGGGAACGGCTGCAAGGGGTGGATCATCGCGTTGTACAGCAGCGTCGGCACCTGGTTCTTGTCGTCGTTGGCGGCCAGCGTGACCTTGCCCGGGCGGAACTGCCAGTCGCCGGCCAGCGAGCGCGGCCGACCGCCGTCGGGCTGCACGAAGAACGCCGCCGCATCGCCGGGAATGCCGCCGAAGCCGCCGGTATCCAGGATGCGGATCGCGATGTGGTTGACGCCGGCGCGCAGCGCTGCCGGCGGCACGCGGTAGCGGCGCGGTTCGGTGTAGCGCCCTTCGGTGTGGCCGACCTCCACGCCATTGACGTAGGTGGTGTCGGCATCGTCGGCCGGGCCGATGCCCACGACGGCGCCGGCCTTGGCTTCGGCTGCACTGAGGGTGAAAGTGCTGCGGTACCAGGCGACGCCGTCCATGCCGACGTAGCCATGCTGTTCCCACAGCCCCGGCAGCGGCTGACGGTCCCAGTCGCGGTCGTCCAGATCGGCGGCGGCCCAGCCGGCATCCGCATCCGCGGTGGTCGGCTGCGGCCAGCGCGCCAGGCGCCGCCGGGTCTCGCCGAGGTCCTGTGCGTCCTTGGCCTGCATCTGCGCGATGCGCGTGCGCACCTGCGCCACATCCACGCCCGGCGAGGCCGCGTCCATCCAGGCCTCGATCGCACTGCCGCCCCAGGTGCTGTCGATGATGCCGATCGGCACGCCGGTGCGCTGGCGCAGCTCGCGCGCGAAGAAATACGCCACCGCCGAGAACGCGCCGGCAGTGGCCGGCGTCGCCGCGACCCAACTGCCGCCGGGCAGCCGCGGCTGCGGCTGCGCCGCCCAGGCCTTGGGCACCTTGAAGTTGCGCAGTTGCGGATCCGTTGCCGCCGCCACTTCGCGCGCGCCGTCGCGCGCCTGCGCCAGCGGCCACTCCATGTTGGACTGGCCGCTGGCCAGCCACACGTCGCCGATCAGCACATCGCCGATGCGGCGCTGGCTGCCGTCGCCCTGCACGTCCAGCACGTACGGGCCACCGGCCGCGTGCGCCGGCAACTGCAGTTGCCAGCGGCCATCGCGGCCTGCGACCGCACTGGCGCTGGCGCCGTCCAGGCGCGCCTGGATGCGAGCGCCCGGCGCGGCCCAGCCCCACACCGGGATCGGCGCATCGCGCTGCAGGACGGCGCCGTCGGCGAACAGCAACGGCAATTGCAGTTCCGCCGCGGCTGGCCATGACGCGAACGCCAGCGCCAGCAGCGCCAGGCGAACGGTGGGATGCAGCGGTCTTGCCATGAGCGGTTCCTGCGTCGGGAGGAAAAGCCGGCGGCAGCCACCCGCCTCGCCGCAGGCGGACCGCACGCCGGAGATTGCTGCGCGCCTACCAGTTGGCGCGCAGCACCAGCGAGTAGCGACGATCGTTGACGAACCAGCTGCGCGTGTACAGATGCCGGTCGACCTCGCCATCGCTGTAGGAGGTCGGCCCCATCAGCACCTTGGTCTCCGCGTTGGTGATGTTGTTGGCCTGGATGCCCAGTTGCAGGTGCGGCGTGAACCGATAGAACACCGAGCCGTCGAGCTGGCCGTAGTCGTCCGACCAGGTCGGCAGCTTGGTCGACACGTCGCTGGCGGTCAGCAGGTAGCGCGAGCGCCAGTTGTAGGCCAGGCGCACCGACAGCGGGCCCTTTTCGTAGATGCCGGCAAGGTTGTAGCTGCGCCGCGACAGCCCTTCCAGCGGCAGCGCCACGCCGGTGACGGTGGTCTTGGTGTAGGGATCGGTGGCGGTGTTCACGCCGCCGCTGCTGTCGACGAAGGTGAAGTTGGCATTGACGCCGAAGCCGCTCATCCAGCCCGGCAGCGAATCGAAGAACTGCGTGTAGCCGTACTCGAAGCCGCGGATGCGGCCCTTGTCCATGTTGTACGGACGCGTCACCAGGAAGTCCTGACCGCCGTAGTTCTCGGTGACGGTCTGGTTGGAGAAGTAGTCCTTGACGCTCTTGTAGAACAGCGTCACGTACATCATGTCGCTGCTGTCGAAATACCACTCCAGCGCGGCGTCGTACTGATCGGCCTTCATCGGCTTGAGGTTGGGATTGCCGGCGGAGCCGGTCCAGTCCTTCAGCGAGCCATCGTCGTTGACGGTGGCGGTGAGCAGCAGATATGGCTGCAACTGGGTGTAGTCCGGCCGCGCCATCGCCTTGGACGCGGCAAGGCGCAACTGCAGCGCATCGGAGAACTTGAAGCGCAGGTTCAGGCTCGGCAGCACGTCGGTGTAGCTGCCGCGCGCGTCGTTCGGGAAGTACTGTCCGTAGTACTGGGCCTTGAGCGCATCCGAGGCCGAGGTGGCGGACAGGTCCGGATACTGGCCGTAGCCCGAGGCCTCGGTCCTGGTCTGCACCACGCGCACGCCGATGTTGCCGTCCACCGGCACGCCCAGGGCGGTGTCGTTGCCGAAGTACATCACCATGTACGCAGCCTGGGTGCGCTCGAACTGGCGGTTGGTGTCCTGCAACTGGTACTGGTCCGGTGACCAGCCATAGCCGCGCAGCGCGACGATCTGCTCGATCAGCGCCGAGGTGCCGGCGTAATCCTTGACCGCGCTGTTGCGCGGGAAGTACAGGTTGTTGGGCACGCGCACATTGCCGCGCAGCAGGTTCGAAAAGGAATACAGCGACGAGGACGCGGTCATGTAGCTGGCCAGGTCGGCCAGGCCGGTGGCGGTGCCGGGGATGGTCGCCCAGTTGTCGCTGATCACGCCCCAGTTGTAGCCGGAATTCTTGTTGGTCTGGGTGCGGTCGGTGGCGCGGATGCCGGCACGGAAGGTGCGCAGCCACGGGTTGTCGTCGTAGCTGTATTCCAGGTCGAAGCGCGTGGCCAGTTCGCGGCCGCGGTTCTTGGCCAGGTGATCCATCGCCGCACTCCAGAAGTAGTTGGAGGGGTCGGCGGTGTAGCTCGGGTCGGCCAGGGTCACCGCAGGGTACTTGCTGCTGAGGTCGAAGCTCAGGCCCGGCAGGTAGATCGAGCTGAACAGGGTGAAGTCCAGGGTGTCGCTCTGCGACTGCACCAGTTGCATGTCGCCGCGCACGGTCAGCCGGTCGGTCAGACGATGGGTGAAGCCGCCGGACAGATCGGAGGTGGTGGTGCTCTGCTGCGCGTAGCGGTTGTCGGTGTAGAAGCGCACGCCGTCGTTGCCGGTGACGTTGCCGCGCCAGGAACTGGACACCGGCGAGCCGCTGACGAAACGGCCTGCGTCGTCGTAGGTGAAGGTGGTGCCGGGCGCCGGCGCGATCGCATTGGTGTCGTCGTTGAAGAACGCCGCGCGCTCCTGCCAGTTCATGTCGTAGGACGAGCGCAGGTATTGCACGTAGAGGTCGGTGGCGTCGCTGGGCCGCCACTGGAAGGCGGCGGCCACGCCCTTGCGCTTGCGTTCGAACTCCAGCTGGCGCCAGTTGACGCCACCGGGCACGTACACCTTGTCGAAGCTGGTGCCGGCCAGCAGAGCGGGATCGGTGCGGCGCACGAACGGTTCCACCTGGATGCCGTCGCTGCGCGTGGCCAGTTCCGAATGCGCCACATCGAGCATGAAGCCCATCTCGCCCAGGCCGGTGTTCCAGCGATCGCTGAACAGGAACGAGCCCGACGGCTTGTAGGTCTTGCTCAGGTCGCCGTAGTTGACGTCGGCGGTGAAGCCCACCACGCGGCCGGGCTGATCGAACGGCATGCGCGTGCGCAGGTTGACCGTGCCGCCGAGGCCGCCTTCGATGATCTCCGCCGAGGGATTCTTGTATACGTCCACGCCGGCCATCAGTTCGGCCGGCACGTCCTCGAAGCTGAGCCCGCGTCCGCTGGCGGCGCTGAAGCTGTCGCGGCCGTTGAGTTCGCCGCGCACCTGGGTCATGCCGCGGATCATCACCCCGCTGCCTTCGGCCGAGAAGTGGTCCGGGTCGTTGCGCGCCATGAAGTGATCGATGGTCACGCCGCTGACCCGCTGCAGGGTCTCGGTGACGCTGCGATCCGGCAGCGCGCCGATGTCCTCGGCGCTGACCGCGTCGACGATCTGCTCGGCGTCGTGCTTGATCGACTGCGACTTGATCAGGCTCGCCCGCACGCCCTTGACCTCGACCGCATCGAGCTGGACCGGATCGCTCTGCTTGGCGGCAGGCTGTTTGGTGGCCGGGTCAGCCTCCTGCGCCAGCGCCTGTGCGCTGAGCAATACGCCGATGCTCAGCGCGATGAGCGAATACGGCAAAACGCGGGGACGGCGCGACGCTGCGGTCGGCCAGGCCGGACCACGGGGATGCTGCGATGCCATGCTGTTTCCCTCCCAGGAGACATGCACACAGACACGGGTGACGGTCGCGCCAGGGCGCCGTCCTGCGAGTTGTGACGGCACGGCCGAGGCCTTCGCCGTATCGGGTGGCGCTGCTGCTGTCAGGCAAGCGCGTCGCTACCGCGATCGGCCGAGACTAGAAATGCACTTCGCGTGACGCAAATGAAAATTTCACGCGCAGCTATGCGATTCCAGACTAGCGGGATGCACACCACGGCATGTCTACGGAATCGTCCACTCGCGGCATGGCAACGTCAGTGGCGACGCTCACATGTTCGCCGCGCGTTCGGGATACAGCCGCTTGGCGGCATTGCGCAGCGCCAGCAACACGCGTTCTGCGCCCGGCGGCAGCAGATAATCGCGGCGACGCACGATGCCGAAGGACTCCATGCGCACGCCCAGCGTGATTGGCAACACCGTCAGCAGCTTGGCCTGCACGTACGGCGCCACCGCCTCGGCCGGCAGCGCGGCCAGCAGGTCGCTGCCGCGCAGCAGGCTGGTCATCACCGGCAGCGACGAGGTCTCGATGACGTTCTGCGGCGCCGGCACTGCATGCTCCAAAAACATCGCGTCCAGGCGCGCGCGCAGCACGCTGTCGGCCGGTGGCAGCACCCAGCCGTAGCGGGCCAGGTCGGCATGGCGCAGGTCGGCGCGGGTGGACAGCGGGTGGCCGGCGCGGGCGATCACCGAGTGCGGCTCGTCGGCCAGCGGCTCGAACTCCAGCGCCTCGGCGCCATAGGGCCCGAGGATGCGCCCGATCACGATGTCGAGCTGGCCGTCCAGCAGCTTGGCCACCAGCGGCCGGCTGTAGTCCATCTCCACCCGCACCAGGATGCCGGGGAACTCGCGCTTGACCTCGGCGATCGCCTGCGGCACCAGATTGGTGCCCGGGTTGACCACGGTGCCGATCGAGACCTGGCCCATGCGCCCCTCGCACAGCGCCGCGATCTCTTCCTGGGCGCGGCCGATCTCCGACATCGCCGCGCGTGCGCGGCGGATCAGCACCTGCCCGTACCAGGTCGGCTCGACCCCGCGCGCGTGGCGCTCGAACAGCTTCACGCCCAGCAGGTCCTCCATTTCCGCCAGCAGCTTGGACGCCGCCGGCTGGGTCATGCTGGCCGCCTCGGCGGCGCGCAGCACCGAACGGTGCTCGTGCAACTGCAGCAGCAGCAACAGATGCCGGGTCTTCAGGCGCGCGGCGTTGAACCAGGGGTTGGCGGAAGCATTCATCGTGGGCAGGCGTCCTGGAAGGCGAAACCGCCTATTCGGCGGCGGAATAGAATATGCCTAAAATTTCATTTGCAGAGCATAGCTCACGCGCGCAGGCTACGGTCCATCGCGCCCCCGCCGGCGTCGCCGTTCGTCGGGCACCGGCCTGCCGCGGCGGATGCCGCCGGGTTGCGCCAGCGCGCCGACGCACGGGCGCGGACCGTGGCCTCCTGCCTCCGGTCCCGCCGCGGCGTCGCGCTGGCCCGGCGCCTCCGTCACCGTCGTTTCCGCCAGGTATCCCGATGTCCGCCGCTTCCCCGTTCCGACTCCCGCTGATCGCGATCCTGCGCGGCCTCACCCCGGAGGACGCGCTGGCGCACGTCGGGGCGCTGGCCGATGCCGGCTACGACGCGATCGAGATCCCGCTCAACTCGCCGCGCTGGGCCGACAGCATCGGCCCGGCCGCGCAGGCGTTCGGGCAGCGCTGCTGGATCGGCGGCGGCACCGTGCTGCAGATCGGCGACGTCGACGCCCTGGCCGATCTCGGCGCACGCTTCATCGTCACCCCCAACACGCGCCCGCCGGTGATCCGCCACGCGGTGGCGCGCGGCCTGCAGGTGGTGGCAGGCTTCGCCACCGCCACCGAGGCGTTCGACGCGCTGGATGCCGGCGCGCAGATGCTCAAGCTGTTCCCCGCCGCCACCTACGGCCCCGGCCACGTGCGCGCCCTGCGCGCGGTGCTGCCGGCGCAGGTGCCGCTGTTCGTGGTCGGCGGCGTCAACACCGAGACCCTGCACGACTACCTCGGCGCCGGCGCGATCGGTGCCGGCATCGGCGGCGAGCTGTACCGCCCCGGCCAGTCGCTCGCACAGACCCAGACGCACGCCGCCGCCTTCCGCCACGCCTATCTGGACCGCGCATGAAGATCGTCCGCCTCACCACCTACCACGCCGCGCCGCGCTGGCTATTCCTGAAGATCGAGACCGACGAGGGCATCACCGGCTGGGGCGAGCCGGTCATCGAAGGCCGCGCGCGCAGCGTCGAGGCCGCGGTGCGCGAACTCGGCGACAGCCTGATCGGCAAGGATCCGGCGCGGATCAACGACATCTGGCAGATGCTCTACCGCGGCGGCTTCTACCGCGGCGGCCCGATCCTGATGAGCGCCATCGCCGGCATCGATCAGGCGCTGTGGGACATCAAGGGCAAGGCGCTGGGCGTGCCGGTGTACGAACTGCTCGGCGGGCGCGTGCGCGACCGCATGAAGACCTACCGCTGGGTCGGCGGCGACCGCCCCGCGGCGACCATCGCGCAGATTCAGGGCTACCGCGACCTCGGCTTCGACACCTTCAAGTTCAACGGCACCGAGGAAATGAAGCTGATTGACGGCCCGCGCGCGGTGGATGCCGCGGTGGCCAAGGTGGCGCAGATCCGCGAGGCGTTCGGCACCGCCATCGACTTCGGCATCGACTTCCACGGCCGCGTCGCCGCGCCGATGGCGCGCGTGCTGCTGCGCGAACTGGAGCCGTTCAAGCCGCTGTTCGTCGAGGAGCCGGTGCTGCCCGAGCAGGCCGAGTACTACCCGCGGCTGGCCGCATCCACGCCGATCCCGCTGGCGGCCGGCGAGCGCATGTTCTCGCGCTTCGACTTCAAGCCGGTGCTGCAGGACGGCGGCCTGTCGCTGCTGCAGCCGGATCTCTCGCACGCCGGCGGCATCACCGAATGCCTGAAGATCGCCAGCATGGCCGAGGCCTACGAGGTCGGCCTGGCGCCGCACTGCCCGCTCGGCCCGGTGGCGCTGGCCGCCTGCCTGCAGGTGGATTTCGTCTCGCACAACGCGGTGCTGCAGGAACAGAGCATCGGCATCCACTACAACGAAGGCGCCGACCTGCTCGACTACGTGCTCAACAAGGACGACTTCGCCTGCGACAATGGCGGCAGCATCGCCGCATTGCCCAAACCGGGCCTCGGCGTGGAGATCGACGAGGAGCGCCTGCGCCATGCCAACGCCAACCCACCCGACTGGCACAACCCCATCTGGCGTCACGCCGACGGCAGCATCGCCGAGTGGTGAGCCGATGAACGTGTCCACCCCGCCCCGCCACACCGCCACGCTGGCGGTAGACAGCCGCTGCGCGCATGGCGAAGGCATGCTGTGGTGCGAACGCCGCGGCGTGCTGTTCTGGGTCGACATCAGCGGCCGCCGCCTGTGGCGCCACGATCCGTCCAGCAACGTCAGCCGGCATTGGGACCTGCCCGACCGCCCCGGCTGCCTGGGCCTGTTCGACGACGGCCGCCTGCTGCTGGCGCTGGCCAAGGGCGTGTACGCCGCCGATCCGGATGCCGCGGCCGAGACCGACAGCGCGCTGCCGCTGCAGCATCTGGCGGACGTGGAGCCGGAACGCGACGACACCCGCAGCAACGACGGCCGCGCCGACCGCCACGGCAACTTCGTGTTCGGCACCATGAGCGAGCGCGAGGACCAGGCGCCGGTCGGCAGCTTCTACCAATGGTCGGCGCGCCACGGGCTGCGCCGCCTGCCGTTGCCGGGCGTGGCCATTCCCAACGCGATCTGCTTCAGTGCCGACGGCCGCACGCTGTACTACTGCGATTCGGTGCAGCCGCGCATCCTGTGCTGCGACTACGACCCGGATGCCGCGCACACCGCCAACAGCCGTGTGTTCGCCGAACTGGACCATGCCGGCGCCGAGCCGGACGGTGCCATCGTCGACGCCGAAGGCCACCTGTGGAACGCGCAATGGCGTGCCTGGCAGGTGGTGCGCTATCGCCCCGACGGCAGCGTCGAGCGCCGCGTTGCCCTGCCGGTCAAGCATCCCACCTGCCCCGCCCTCGGCGGCGCCGACGGCGGCACGTTGTACCTGAGCACCTCGCGGCAGGATCACAGCGAGGACGAACTGGCACGCACGCCGCAGGCCGGCGGCGTGTACGTGGCCGCGGTCGGCATCGCCGGCCTGCCCGAAGGACGCATCGCCAGCGCATGATCGTCGTCGATTGGGGGACCAGCAGCCTGCGCGGCTATCGGCTCGACGCCGACGGCGGCATTCTCGACCAGCGCCGCAGCGACCAGGGCATCGCCGCCTGCCAGGGCCGCTTCGCCGCGACCCTGGCCGCCCTGATCGAGGGCTGGGACGGCGACATCGTCCTGTGCGGGATGATCGGCAGCCGCAACGGCTGGATCGAACTGCCGTACGCGCCCTGCCCGGCCGACGCCGCCGCCCTGGCCGCGGCGATGCGGCCGCTGCAGGATCCGGCGCTGCCCGGCCGCACGCTGTGGTTCGTGCCCGGCGTGGCCAGCGACGCCGACGCCGTGCCGGACGTGATGCGCGGCGAGGAGACCCAACTGATCGGCCTGCTCGCGTTGCTCGCGCAGGAACCGCCGACGGCCGAGATCCACCACGTCTGCCTGCCCGGCACCCACAGCAAGTGGGTGACCCTGCAGGACGGGCGCATCGCCTCGCTGGCGACGATGATGACCGGCGAACTGTACGCGCTGCTGCGCACGCACAGCCTGCTGGCGCGGCTGATGGACGCCGACGACGGCGTCTTCGATGCGGCCGCGTTCGACGCCGGCGTGCAGCGCAGCGGCGCCCCCGGCGGGGTGCTGCACCATCTGTTCGGCGTACGCAGCCTGGGCCTGTTCGAACGCCTGAGCGCCGCCGCGGCACCGTCCTACCTGTCCGGCCTGCTGATCGGCCACGAACTGCGCGCGCACCCCACCTTGCCGCCGGTGGTGCACCTGGTCGGCGGCAGCGGCCTGCTGGCGCGCTATGCGCATGCGCTGGCCACGCTCGGCAGCCGCGTGCGCACCCATCCGGAGGATCTGGCCGCGCGCGGCCTGTATCGGCTGGCGCAGCAGCGCGGCGGCCTCGCCGGCTGAGCCGCGCGCGGCGACCGCGCGCCTGCCGCCGCCGCGCGCACACGGCGGCGAGCGCGGCTTTGCATTAGAATCACCGGGTTAATCGCCGGATCGAGCCATGCCTTTCGTCGTCACCGAAAACTGCATCAAGTGCAAATACACCGACTGCGTGGAAGTGTGCCCCGTGGATTGCTTCCACGCCGGCCCGAACTTCCTGGTGATCGATCCGGACGAGTGCATCGACTGCACGCTGTGCGAGCCGGAATGCCCGGCCAACGCCATCTACCCCGAAGACGACGTGCCGGCCGGCCAGGAAGGCTTCGTCGCGCTCAACGCGGAACTGGCCAAGGCCTGGCCGGTTCTGACCACGCGCCAGGAACCGCTGCCCGACGCCGCCGAGTGGGACGGCAAGCCGAACAAGCTGCCGCTGCTGCAGAAGTAATCCCGCGGCGGATTCTGCCCGGGCGCCGCCTGCCAGACCGTACAAAACCGTAGAGACAAGCTGCGGCTTCAGGGCGCCTCTTACAACTCGCGTTGCCGCCGCTCGACCGGACACACGGTTACACCCTCGTAGAACGCGAGGCTTCGCCCGTACCCTCATCCGCCCCTTCGGGGCACCTTCTCCCGAGGGAAGAAGGAAGAAGCCGAAGCCCCTCTCCCTCCGGGAGAGGGGTTGGGGTGAGGGTACGGCACGCAGCGGCGCGCTGAAGCAAGGAGCCGCTCTTATTGCCCTTTTTGAATCAGCCGCGACGCGCATCTTGCAGAGCCCATCGCAGCCAACGCCGCTCCTTGCATACGCAGGGCGCATCTGACAACTCGCGTTGCCGCCGCTCGACCGGACACGCGGTTACACCCTCCTAGGCGCGAGGCTTCGCCCGTACCCTCATCCGCCCCTGCGGGGCACCTTCTCCCGAGGGGAGAAGGAAGAAGCCGAAGCCCCTCTCCCTCCGGGAGAGGGGTTGGGGTGAGGGTACGGCGCGCAGCGTCGCGCTGACGCAGGAAACGGCTCTGTCAACTTTATTGATCAGCCGCAAGGGATATCCCGGCAAAGCCCATCGCAGCCAACGCCGCTCCTTGCATCCACAAAGAAACCGCGCAGTGTTCTCCACCGAACGAAAACGGGCGCACTAGGCGCCCGTTTCGCGTTCTGCAGCAGATCCGGCGCACAGCCGGACCACACCGGCTCGGTCAATGACCCAGCTTGGCCTTCAGCGCGGCGATCAGCTTGACCGGCGCCTCGCCGGTGGCCGGCAGGCCGCGCGGATCCACCGCCGAGACGTACACGCCGGCATCCACCGCCACCACGCGCACCAGGAAGTTGCTGCCTTCGTAGGCCACGTCGTAGGAGCCCAGCAACTGCGCGCGGCTGGCGATGGTGACGCCTTCGATGCCGCCCAGCGCGTCGCCGACCTGGCCGAACACCTGGTCGCGCGTACCCGGCACCACGAAGCCGCTGTTCGAGGCCGCCGGGGCCTGGCCGGCCGGGGCCGCAGGCCGCTGCGCCGAGGCCAGCGCCGGCACCTTCATCGCTGCCGAGGTATCGGGCGAGGTCAGATCCGGCGGCACTTCCAGCGGGCGCATGTCGGGCGCCAGCGCGTAGTCGCCGCGCGGCTTGCCTTTGTGGAACCAGCTGCAACCGCTGGTGGCCGCGACCAGGGTGGTCGCCAGCACGGCGGCCGACAGCACGCGGACGTAGGGAACGGAAGCACGCATCAATCAATCTCCTGGAGTCAGGCCGCGAGCGTTTCGCGGCTGGATAGGTCTTCCAACGCGGCAGCGTCGGCGGCAAGTCGGTCGGCCGTGGCGTGGTGCGCCGCGGACAGCGGCAGCAGCGGCAGCCGCAGGCCCTGGCCGATCCCGGCACGCTGCAGCAGCGCCTTGACCGGGATCGGGTTGGATTCGATGCCGCAGAACGCATGGAACGGCTGCAGCCGCGCATCCCAGGCCTGCGCCGGCTCGGCCTGGCGCGCACGCGCCAGGTCGCACAGGCGCCGGTAGGCGCGCGGCAAGGCGTTGGAGGCCACCGAGATCAGCCCGTCGAAGCCGGCCAGCATCGCCTGCGCGGCGCTGCCGTCGTCGCCGCTGAACACCGCGAACTGGTCGCTGCGCAGGGCCGCCAGCGCGGCGATGCGCTGCGGGTCGCTCACGGCTTCCTTGATGCCGACGATGTTCGGATGCTGCGCCAGTTGCGCCACGGTCTCCGGCAGCAGGTCGCAGCCGGTGCGGCCTGGCACGTTGTACAGCAGCACCGGCAAGCCGCCCTGCTCGGCGACCTGGGTGTAGTGCGCGATCAAGCCGGCCTGGGTCGGGCGCACATACGGCGGGGTCACCACCAGCGCGTACTGCGCGCCACCGGCGGCGGCGCGCTGGGTCAGCACCACCGTCTTGGCGGTACCGGACAGGCCGGTGCCGGCCAGCACCGGCACGCGCCCGCCGATCGCCTGCACCGCTTCGCGCAGGATCCGGTCGTATTCCTCGTCCAGCAGCGTGGCCGCCTCGCCGGTCGATCCCGCCACCACCAGCCCCTGCACGCCGCCGTCGAGCTGGCGTTTGAGCAGCCGCTGCCAGGCGTCGAGGTCGAGGTCGCCATTGCCCTGGAAGGGCGTGGCCAGGGCGGTGATGATGCCGGAGAGAGACAAGATGCCGGGTGCTCGCTGGGAGAGAAGGGCCGCGCAGGCTGCGCGGACGGGTCGGCCCCGCACGCGGGGCAAGGTCGCCCCGCATGTTACTTGCGGCCCGAAAGCGCGGGCAAGTATGCTGCACACCATGCCGGGCGACCGCCCGGATGCCGTTCAGCCTTACGCAATGCCGGAAGCCCCTTTGACCGACACCACGCCCCGGCCCGCGCCGACCGAAAACCACCTCCTGATCAACGCCTACACGACGCATCCGGAGTCGCCCTTGTTGCCGGTGACGCGTCGCATCGCCGACAGCGGCTGCAATCTCGTCGATGCGCGCCTGGCCACGGTCGGCCGCGACGTGTCGGTGACCGCGCTGGCGACCGGCTCGTGGGACTCGGTGGCCAAGCTCGAAGCCATGCTCACCCGCCTCGACCGCGAGGAAGGCATGAAGCTGGTGTGGTACCGCACCGGCGCCAAGCAGGCGCAGTCCAACCTGCTGCCGTACATCGTCGAAGTCATCGCCGCCGACAAACCCGGCATCCTGTTCCAGTTGGCCGACTTCTTCGACCGCCAGGGCATCACCATCGAGAACCTGCAGAGCACGCGCTACCGCGCCATGCAGACCGGCGCGGAGATGTTCTCGGCGCAGGTGACGATCGGCGTGCCGGCGAACATGCACATCGCCGCGCTGCGCGACGACTTCCTCGAGTTCTGCGACCACCTCAACCTGGACGCGATCATGGATCCGATGAAGTTCTGAGTGCGCCACGCTGGACACCGACGCAATCGAACGCGGATGATGGCGATGCACGCGGAGGACACCCCATGAAGGACGGCGACACCCTGGACCGCAGCACGCTGGCCTTGCCGCTGGCGCTGTCCGGCGGCGCAAGCGCCACGCTCGGCGACTACGCCGGCCGCTGGCTGGTGCTGTATTTCTATCCGAAGGACAGCACGCCCGGCTGCACCACCGAGGGCATCGAGTTCAACGCGCTGCTGCCGCAGTTCGAACAGGCCGGCGCCACCGTGCTGGGCGTGTCGCGCGACTCGGTGAAGTCGCACGACAATTTCTGCGCCAAGCAGGGTTTCCGCTTCCCCCTGATCAGCGACGCCGACGAAGCGCTGTGCCGCGCCTTCGACGTGATCAAGGAAAAGAACATGTACGGCCGCCAGGTGCGGGGCATCGAGCGCAGCACCTTCCTGCTCTCGCCGACCGGCCAACTGGTCCGCAGCTGGCGCAAGGTCAAGGTCCCCGGCCACGCCCAGGCCGTGCTAGACGCGCTGCAGGCCGCCGCCAAGCAGTGACCACTGCCGTTTCCCGCACCCCGCATCGCCCTGCCCCGCAGGCAGCGATGGTTCGTCCCTGCTCCTCTTTCAGGAATCCATGATGACCCGAGGCAAGCGCATCTACGTGCTGGATACCAACGTGCTGATGCACGATCCGACCGCGCTGTTCAAGTTCGAGGAACACGACGTGTTCCTGCCGATGCAGGTGATCGAGGAACTGGACAATGCCAAGAAGGGCATGTCCGAAGTCAGCCGCAACGCGCGCCAGGTCAGCCGTTTCCTCAACGAGCTGATCGAGGGCGCCGGCGCCGAGCAGATCGAATCCGGCATTCCGCTCAGCCACCCGCAGGGCATCCAGCTCAAGAGCACCGGCAGCATCGGCCGGCTGTACTTTCAGGTGCGCCCGGTCGAGCCGGGGCGCAGCTTCGGCAGCGTCGCCCCGGACAACAAGATCCTGGCCGCGGTGCTGGCGCTGCGCGAGGAACACCCGGAAACCCCGGTGATCCTGGTCTCCAAGGACATCAACCTGAGGATCAAGGCGGCGATCAGCGGCCTGGTCGCCGAGGACTACGAGAACGACCGCGCGCTCGACGATTTCAGCCTGCTCTACACCGGCGCGATCGAGCTGCCGGAGAATTTCTGGCAGAAGCACAACCAGGACCTGCGCAGCTGGAGCGACAAGGGTCGCACCTGCTACGAGATCGCCCTGGCCGCCGACGAGGACTGGTATCCGAACCAGTACCTGTACCTGCCCGGCGAGGACGAAGTGGAACTGCGCGTGGTCAAGGTCAACGCCGAGCGCAAGGCGACCCTGGCGCTGGTCGACGACTTCCGCAGCGGCCAGCACGCGGTATGGGGCATCGCCGCGCGCAACCGCGAGCAGAACTTTGCGCTCAACGCGCTGATGGACCCGGAAATCGACTTCGTCACCCTGCTCGGCACCGCCGGTACTGGCAAGACGCTGCTGGCGCTGGCCGCGGGCCTGGCGCAGACCATGGACCAGCAGCGCTACCGCGAGATCATCATGACCCGCGCCACGGTCAGCGTCGGCGAGGACATCGGCTTTTTGCCCGGCACCGAGGAAGAGAAGATGACGCCGTGGATGGGCGCGCTCACCGACAACCTGGAAGTGCTCACCCACACCCAGGAAGGCGGCACCTGGGGCCGCCAGGCCACCAATGACCTGCTCGCCAGCCGCATCAAGATCCGCTCGATGAACTTCATGCGCGGGCGCACCTTCCTCTCGCGCTACCTGATCCTGGACGAAGCGCAGAACCTGACCCCGAAGCAGATGAAAACACTGATCACCCGTGCCGGCCCCGGCACCAAGATCGTGTGCCTGGGCAACGTGGAACAGATCGACACGCCCTACCTGACCGAGACCACCTCCGGCCTGACTTACGCGGTGGACCGCTTCAAGGCCTGGCCGCATAGCGCGCACATCACCCTGCGCCGCGGCGAGCGCTCGCGCCTGGCCGACTACGCCTCGGAGGTGCTGTGAACGCGGCGGCCGGCGTGCGCCTGGCTGGCGCGGCGCTGGCCATGGCCCTGCTCGGCGCCTGCGCCACCGCGCGCGGGCCGGCCACCGTACCGACCGCGATCAAGACCGGGCAGTCGTGGATCGTCACCCGCAACAGCACCGCCGCGCAGGTGCTCGACACCTGCGCGCGCGACAGCCCGGCACGCCAGGACGGCGCGGTCACCGGCTACTGGATCCCGACCCCGGAACAGATCGCGGAACTGGAAGCGCACCTGGCGCAACTGCAGCCGCAGATCGCCGACCCCACCGCGTCCGATCGCCAGTACGTCGGCATCCTGTACCGCGGCAAGCAGGCGATCTACGTCAACGCCTTCGCACCGGACGACGGCAGCGAGCGCGACCCCGCGGTCGACGCGGTCCGCGCCTGCGGCGGCGGCAGCCGCTTCTGGGGCGCGGTCTACGACCCGGCCAGCGCCCGCTTCTCCGAGGTCGCGGTCAACGGCGCACGCTGAGATGGCCGCAGGCAGGCGCCAACGGCGGCACGTTGGGGCGGCTGCATCCCTCGGCCGTCGCGCCGCGGCTGCTTCGCGCGCGGCATGAACCTGGAACTGCCACGCTGGGCCTGGGCCTTCGCCGGGGCGCTGGCCGCCGTCGCCGGCATGGTCAACGTGGTCGGCTATCTCGGCTTCGAGCACCAGGCGGTCACCCACCTCACCGGCACCACCACCCTGCTCGGCGCCGCGCTGGCCGACGGCGACGCGCGCGCGATCGCGCAACTGGTCGGCGTGGTGCTGGCGTTCCTCGGCGGATCGATGCTCGGCGGCTTCATCGTGCAGGACAGCCGCCTGCGCCTGGGCCGCCGCTACGGCGTGGCGCTGGCGCTGGAAGCGCTGCTGCTGCTGGCGGCGATGCAGGCGTTCAAGCAGCAGCAACTCGCCGGCGCGGTACTCGCCGCGATCGCCTGCGGCCTGCAGAACGCCACCACCACCGTCTACAGCGGCGCGGTGGTGCGCACCACCCATCTCACCGGCATGTTCACCGACCTGGGCATCGGCCTGGGCCAGGCGCTGCGCGGCCTGCCGCTGCCGCGCCGCCGCATCCGCCTCAGCCTGCTGATCATCGGCGGCTTCCTGTGCGGCGGCGTGCTCGGCGCCTGGGCCTACCGGCAGGTCGGCTTCGACGCCCTGCTCGGCCCCGCCCTGCTGACCGGCACGGTCGGCACGCTATACGCGCTGCAGGCGCACTACCGCAGCCGCGAACGCTGAAGGCGCGGCCGAGTGCATAAGCGACGTCAGCCCTGCACAATCGGCGCATGAGCGAACCCACCGTCGTCTCCGCGCTGAGCATCGCCGGCACCGATTCCGGCGGCGGTGCCGGCATCCAGGCCGATCTCAAGACCTTCGCCGCGCATCGCGTGCACGGGCTGGCGGCCGCCGCCGCGCTGACCGCGCAGCACACCCGCGGCGTCACCGCGGTACATGTGCCGCCGCTGTCGTTCCTGCGCGCGCAGATCGATGCCTGCTTCGCCGACTTCGACATCGCCGCGGTCAAGCTCGGCATGCTCGCCAACGCCGAGGTGATCCACCTGGTCGCCGATGCGCTGGAGCAGTACCGCCCACCGTGGGTGGTGCTGGACCCGGTGATGGTGGCCACCAGCGGCGCCAAGCTGCTGCAGGACGACGCCCTGGACGCGCTGCGCGGCCGCCTGTTGCCGCTGGCGACACTGGTGACGCCGAACGTGCCGGAAGCGCAGTTGCTGCTCGGCCGCCCGATCGACAACGCCGACGACGCCGAACACGCCACCGCGGCGCTGCTCGAGGCCGGCGCACAGGCGGTGCTGCTCAAGGGCGGTCATCTGCAGGAAGGCCAGCGGGTGATCGACCGCTACGACGACGGCGTCAGCCGCAGCGAGTTCAGCCACGCACGACTGGCGCTGGACGCACACGGCACCGGTTGCACCCTGGCCGCGGCGATCGCCGCACAGCTGTGCCAGGGCCTGGCCTTGCCGGCCGCCTGCGAAGCGGCGATCGACTACGTGGCGCGCGCCCTGCGCGGCAGCTATCGGCCCGGCCGCAGCGACGTGGCGGTGCTGGATCACTTCGGCGCGGCGCGCGGCCCATGAGTGCAGCCCCCAGCGGCGCGTCCGCGATCACCGAGCACGCCCTGCCCGTCGCCGCGGCCGACGGCCATCGCTGGACCTTGCTGGCGCGCGTCCCCGACGCGCCGCGGCAGTCGCTGCTGTGGCTGCCGGCGCTGGGCGTGGCCGCGCGCCATTACCTGCCGTTCGCCGAAGCGCTGGCCGCGCACGGCGTCGCGGTGTTCCTGCACGAATGGCGCGGCAACGGCAGCAGCACGCTGCGGCCGTCGCGGCAATGCGACTGGGGCTATCGCGCCCTGCTGCAACTGGATCTGCCCGCCAGCCAGGCGGCGATCGCCGGGCATGGGATCGCAGCGCCGCTGCTCGTCGGCGGCCACAGCCTCGGCGGACAGCTCGCCTGCTGCTACGCCAGCCTGCAGCCGCAGGCCTTCGCCGCGCTGTGGCTGGTCGCCAGCGGCACGCCGTACTGGCGCCGTTTTCCCGCGCCGCGCGGCTATCTGCTGCCGCTGGCGTACCGTCTGCTGCCATGGCTGGCACAGCGGCAGGGCGTGCTGCACGGTCGCCGCCTTGGCTTCGGCGGCACCGAAGCGCGCGGCCTGATCGCCGACTGGGCGCGCGTGGGCCGCAGCGGCCGCTACGCCGCGGCCGGGCTGGCCACCGACCTGGAAGCGCGCTTGGCGCACCTGACGCTGCCGGTGCGCGGCGTGGTGCTGCAGGACGACTGGCTGGCGCCGGAGCGTTCGCTGCGCGGCCTGCTGGACAAGCTGGCGTCGCCTGCACCGCACATCCATCGCCTGGACGCCGCGCAGCTGGGCACGGCCGCCGATCATTTCGCCTGGATGAAGCGGCCCGCCGCGGTCGCCGCGGCGCTGCTGGGCGAGGATCGGTGAAATTTTTCCGAAAGAGCATTGACGGGCCAGATCGACTCCCGCATAATTCCGCTCCTGACGACGCGCCCGTAGCTCAGTTGGATAGAGTACCTGGCTACGAACCAGGCGGTCGGGAGTTCGAATCTCTCCGGGCGCACCAGTCAGATGAAAAACGACAAGCCACCGCTTGTCGTTTTTTTTTGCCCTGCCGCCGCGATGCGATCGCAACCAGGCCGCGCGCAGCGGCATCGTCGCCCGCTTGCGTCATGCGCACGACACGCAGGTGTAGACGAATCGCCGCAACTCGTGAATAATCCCGCGCCTGACGACGCGCCCGTAGCTCAGTTGGATAGAGTACCTGGCTACGAACCAGGCGGTCGGGAGTTCGAATCTCTCCGGGCGCACCAGTCAGATCAAAAACGACAAGCCAGCGCTTGTCGTTTTTTTTGCCTGCGAGGCGGCGATTGCATGCCGCGCGCAGCGGCGAACGATGCATGCCGCCGGCCTTGCCTGCGCGACCGACGAAGCCACACCAGCTCAGGCGATGGTATCCACCACACCGCCGTCGACGCGCAGCGCCGCACCGGTGGTCGCGGACGCCTGCGGCGACGCGACATAGACGCACAGATTGGCGACCTCCTCCACCGTCGCGGCGCGGCGGATGATCGAGCTGGCGCGATGCGCCTTGACGAAATCGGCGGCGACCTCGTCCAGTGGCTTGCCGGACTGCTCCACCTGCTCGGACAACATGGCGGCGACGCCTTCGGTCAGCGTCGGCCCCGGCAGGATCGCATTCACGGTGACGCCGGTGCCGGCCATGCGCTTGGCCAAGCCGCGCGACAGGGCGAGATCGGCGGTCTTGGTCACGCCATAGTGAATCATCTCGACCGGGATATTGAGTCCGGACTCCGACGAGACGAAGAGCACGCGCCCCCAGCCCTTGTCGGCCATCCCCGGCAGATACGCGCGCGACAGGCGCACGCCGGACATCACGTTGACGGCCAGGAAGCGCTCCCATTCCGCGTCGGGCGTCTCGAAGAAGTCCTGCATCCCGAAGATGCCGGCGTTGTTGACCAGGATATCGACCGCAGGGAGCGCGGCGACGATCGCATCGCAGCCGGCTGCAGTCGCCACGTCGCCCACCACGGCGCGCACGCTGGCGGCCGGGAGGTCGCGCTTGAGCGCCGCGACGGCGGCCTCGGTACGGGCCTCGTCGCGACCGTTCAGCGCGACCTCGGCGCCCGCCGCGGCCAGGCCCTTGGCGATGCCAAAACCGATGCCCGCGGTGGAGCCGGTGACGAGGGCGATTTTCCCGGATAGATCGATGTTCATGGCTGTCTCCGTGCAGCAGGGTGAGGATGAGGATTCGCTTCGGCGCCGCCCTTGCGGGATCGCCGCGGACAGGCGCTTGCCGGACCGGTGGTGTCATCGACCGAATCATGGACGCATCCGCCGGCAAGCAAGTGAACGCGACCCAGGCAGGACGTCCGCTCGACGTCGCCACGCCAGCGGGATGCGGGCAATGCACGCGGAAGAATCGAGCGCGCTGGGGCGGGACGCGCGCCCCTGCCTACCTACCCAACCACGCCCATGCCTACGGACGACGCACTTGCCGGCATCGGCGGAAGCGTATGCGTCGTGACGTCGCCGGGACGCATGACGCTCCCGCCACGGCGACTCACGCCGCGATCGTGTCGCCCTTCGGCGGCGGCGCCACTGCAGCCGCAGCGTCCAGCGCGACCAGCGGATGGCCCGCCGCACGCCACGCATCCAGCCCACCGCGCAGCGGCAGCACGTCCTCGAACGCGTGCTGGCGCAGGCGCTTGGCCAGGATCGCGGCCGAGACCTCGTTCGGGCAGGCGCAGTAGATGACGATCCTGCGATCGCGCGGCAAGCGCGCGACGAGCGCATCGACCTGGCGATCGTCCACTTCCAGCGCACCAGGAATGGCGAAAGGCTCCAGCGTACGGTAGCCGGGAGCGCGAATGTCCAGCAGCAGCGGCGGCGCCTCGCCCTGCAGCAGCGCGTGCAGTTCGTCGACGTCGATGCGCCGCATCTCCATCGCCTTGCGCAGCGAGTGCCGGCGCCAGGCGCGGTAGCCGACGTACAGCGCCAGCAGGCCGCCCAGCAGCAGCGCCGCGCGCCTGCCGAGCAGGCTCAGCCAGTCCAGCAAGTCCTGCACCTGGTCGGCGAAGCACAGGCCCAGCAACAACCCGCCGCCCGCCCACAAGGCCGCGCCCAGCGCGTCGTAGCGCAGGAAGGCCACCGGGCGCACACGCATCGCGCCGGCCATCGGCACCGACACCATCGACAGGCCCGGCACGAACTTGGCCACCGCCAGCACGCGCACGCCCCAGCGCGCATAGAAGCGCTCGGTGCGCTTCATGCAGGTGTCGCGCGACAGGGACAGCCTGCACAGCGACTGCAGGGTGCGGTTGCCGTAACGGCGGCCGGCACCGAACCACAACAGATCGCCGACCAGGCTCGCCGCGATCGACACCGACAAGGCGCCGAGCAGCGCACTCCACATCGCCGCGCCATCGAGCAGCGCATAGGTCGCCCCGACCAGGATCAACGTGGGCAGCGCCGGCACCGGCAGGCCCAGCGACAAGGCCAGGACGTTGACGAAGACCAGCCCGAGTCCGTAGCGCGCAATCAGGTCCTGCATGGCGTGGCGGGCGGAAAGAAGAAGATGCCGCGCATTATCCTCCCGTCGCCCACCGCGCGCGCGGGCAGCAGGGCATCACCGGCGGAACAGACCCATCCATCGTCGCCCTGCAGCACGCCTCGCCGGTGTCCCGACGTGCCTCACACCCCCTCATCCAGCCGCGCCGCCATCTGCGCCAGCCATGCCGCGAACACGCCCGACTGACGCATGCGCGCGCGCCACCAGGCCAGCGCCGCGCCCTCCTCGCCGCTGCGCCAGGCCAGCTGGAACACCTCGTCCGGCTTCGGCTCCTCCACGGCCTTGCGCACCAGCGTGCCACGCGCCAGCGCGGCACGCGCATACGGCTCGGGCAGGAAGCCGAAGCCGAGTCCGGCCAGTTGCAGCCGATACTTGCTGCGCATGTCCGGCACGGTCAGCGCATCCTGGCCGAACAGCAACCCGACCGTGCGCGGCAGCAGCCGCCGTGCCGAGTCCGCCACCGCGATCGCGCGATGCGCGCTCAACTGGCTGCGGCTGAGCGGTTCCGGCGCCTGCGCCAGCGGGTGACTGGGCGCGACCGCGAACACGAACGGCAACGTGCCCAGCGGCTCGGTCACGTAGCCACCGCCGCTGGGCCCTTCGCCGGCGGCCCCGACCAGCAGATCCACCCGCCGGTCAAGCAACGCCTCCCAGGTGCCGGACAATGATTCCTGCACCACCCGCAACCGGGTGCGATCGGCGACCGCGTAGAACGCCGCCATGTCCTGCGCCAGGCATTCCGGCGCGAACACCGCATCGAGGCCCAGCGCGAACTCGGTCTCCCAGCCGGAGGCTACGCGGCGCACGCGCAGTTCCAGGTCGCCAGCGGCGCGCAGCAGGTGACGGCCTTCGCGCAGCAGTTCGGCCCCCGCGGCGGTCGGCACCGCCTTCGGCCCGATCCGCTCGAACAGTTGCACGCCCAGGTCCTCCTCGAGCTTGGCGACGGTGTAGGAGATGGTCGACGGCACCTTGTGCAGCGCCTTTCCGGCGGCCGAGAACGAGCCGCGACGGTCGATCGCGTCGAGGATCTGCAGGGCATCGAGGCTGAGCTTGAGCATTCGAATTTTTCGATGATGAATGCCGAATCTATCCGTTTTTCAAACCCGGCGACAGCGCCGATACTTGTTTCCAAGCCGAAGCGCACGCGAATCAACAAGCCGGGTGCTTTCGATCCACTTGCACATCAACGCCACCAAGGAGCCTCCCATGCTGCAGATCCGCCCCGCCAATACCCGTGGCCGCGCCGAACACGGCTGGCTGTCCTCGCGCCACACCTTCTCCTTCGGCCATTACCACGACCCGCGCCACATGGGCTTCGGGCCGCTGCGGGTGATCAACGAGGACCGCGTGCAGCCCGGCCAGGGCTTCGGCACCCACGCCCATCGCGACATGGAGATCCTGTCCTATGTGGTCGAAGGCGCGCTGGAGCACAAGGACAGCATGGGCAACGGCTCGGTGCTGCGCTACGGCGACGTGCAGCGCATGAGCGCCGGCTCCGGGGTCACCCACAGCGAGTTCAACCACTCCGCCAGCGAGCCGGTGCACTTCCTGCAGATCTGGGTGATGCCCGAGCGCGCCGGGATCGATCCCGGTTACGAGGAGAAGCACTTCGCCCCGGACAGCAAGCGCGGCCAGCTGCGGCTGATCGCGGCCCCGCAGGGCGAGGACGGCGCGGTGCGCATCCATCAGGACGCGCGCATCTACGCCTCCATCCTCGACGGCGATGCGCGCCTGGACTACCCGCTGGCGGCCGGGCGCGGCGCCTATGTGCAGGTGGTGCGCGGCACGCTTAGCGTCAACGGCCAGACCCTGCAGGCCGGCGACGCGGTCCAGGCGATCGACGAGGCCAGCCTGCAGTTCGCCGATGCCCAGGACAGCGAGTTCCTGCTGTTCGACCTGCCGCGCTGAGCGCTGCAGGCCAGTCGCGCCCGGGACCATCGGACCGGGCCGCGACGGTCGCGATCGCGACCCGCGCAGCGGCGCCACGGCGTCGTTGCGTCGGCCGCCCGCTCGCTTCCACCGGGCCCTCACGCCACCCTCGGCATCCCGTAACGCGTCCTGCACGGTGTCCACGGCAATGCTTCCGCTCTCCCTCCCCTACTGCCGGCGTGCCGGCCGAGAGCCCGATGCGCCATCCGACCAGTGCCGCCTATGCCACCCCTTCGCGCATCCGCGAGGGGCGTCCCTTTCCCCGCGGCGCCGTCTTCGACGGCCAGGGCACCAACTTCGCGCTGTTTTCGGCGCACGCTGCCCGCGTGGAGCTGTGCCTGTTCGACGAAGACGGGACCGAGACCCGACTGGACCTGCCCGAATACACCAACGAAATCTGGCACGGCTACCTGCCCGACGTGAAGCCGGGCCAGCGCTATGGCTATCGCGTGCACGGCCCCTATGCGCCCAGCGAAGGTCACCGCTTCAATCCCAACAAACTGCTGCTCGATCCCTATGCGCGCGAGCTCGAAGGCGACCTGATCTGGGCCGACGAGCTGTACGGCTACACCGTCGGCCATGCGGACGGCGACCTGAGCTTCGACGAGCGCGACAGCGCACCGTTCATGCCCAAGTGCGTGGTGGTCGAGGACACCTATGACTGGGAGGACGACCAGCGCCTGCTCACCCCGTGGAGCCAGACCCTGGTCTACGAGACCCACGTGCGCGGCTACACCATGCGCCACCCGCAGGTGCCGGAGGAACTGCGCGGCACCTGCGCCGGCCTGGCCCAGGAACCGGTGCTACGCTACATCAAGGAATTGGGTGTCAGCGCAGTGGAACTGCTGCCCGTGCACGCCTACCTCGACGACCAGCATCTGCTCGACAAGGATCTGCGCAACTACTGGGGCTACAACACGCTCGGCTTCTTCGCGATCAAGTCGCGCTACCTGGCCAGCGGCCATCGCGACGAGTTCCGCGACATGGTCAAGGCCATGCATCGCCAGGGCCTGGAGGTCATCCTGGACGTCGTCTACAACCACACCGCCGAAGGCAGCGAACTGGGCCCCACCCTCTCCTTCCGCGGCATCGACAACGCCAGCTACTACCGCCTGGCCGAGGACAAGCGCTACTACATCAACGACACCGGCACCGGCAACACGCTCAACCTGAGCAACTCGCGGGTGATCCAGTTCGTCAACGATTCGCTGCGCTACTGGGCCGGCGAGATGCACGTGGACGGTTTCCGTTTCGACCTGGCCACCATCCTCGGCCGCGAGCCGACCGGCTTCGACCAGCGCGGCGGCTTCCTCGACGCCTGCAACCAGGATCCGCTGCTGTCGCAGGTCAAGCTGATCGCCGAACCCTGGGACTGCGGCCCCGGCGGCTACCAGGTCGGCCACTTCCCGCCGGGCTGGTCGGAGTGGAACGACAAGTTCCGCGACAACGCCCGCGCGTTCTGGAAGGGCGACGAGGGCAAGCTCGCTGAGTTCGCCACCCGCTTCACCGGCTCGGCCGACCTGTTCGACCGGCGCGGGCGCCGGCCGTGGGCCTCGGTGAACTTCATCACCGCGCACGACGGCTTCACCCTGCACGACCTGGTCAGCTACAACGGCAAGCACAACGACGCCAATGGCGAGGACAACCGCGACGGCTCCGACCACGACAGCTCCTGCAACTACGGTGTCGAAGGCGAGACCGACGACGCCGGCATCCTGCAGTTGCGCGAGCGGCAGATGAAGAACCTGCTGGCGACACTGCTGCTGTCGCAGGGCACGCCGATGCTGCTGGCCGGCGACGAGCGCGCGCAGACCCAGGGCGGCAACAACAACACCTACTGCCAGGACAACGAGATCACCTGGATCGACTGGGAGCGCGACCCCACCGAAGGCCGCCTCACCGCCTTCGTCAAGGCGCTGAGCGCGCTGCGCCAGCGCTACCCGATCCTGACCCGCGGGCGGTTCCTCAACGGCCAGTACAACGAGGAAGCCGGCGTACGCGACCTCACCTGGCTCAACCCGGGTGGCACCGAGATGGACGATGCGCACTGGACCGATGCCGGCGCACGCTCGGTCGGGCTGTTGCTGGAAGGCAAGGCGCAGACCTCCGGCGTCAAGGAACTGGCTAACGACCATACTCTGCTGATCGTCATCAATGCCTACCACGAGGGCGTGAGCTTCGTGCTGCCGTCCTCGGAAGAGGAATTGCACTGGAAGCTGGTGCTGTCCACCGACGATGCGCTGCAGGTCGACAGCATGCCGGCCGGTGCCAGCGAGTTCCTGGCGCCGCCGCGCAGCGTCAGCGTGTTCGAGTGCCAGACGGCGGGCGCTTAGTCGCCACACGTCGCTTCGGATTGCACGCGGGCTGACGCGTCCGCGCCTGCATTGCGTCGCCAGCGCTTGCCGCTGGCGACGCGCACGATGCTGGCATCTGCATGTTCCCTACGGCTCGCCGCATTGCATTGGTCTACATGGCCTTTGGCACAGTGCTCGATGGCGCAGGCTCGCTAGGCTGAGTGCCCGCTTCCTTCCAGGTCAGGCATGCAGCACTCCGCGCAAGACAACACCCACGCCACGTCCAACACCTCGTTCATGCGCCACCCGCTGCTGCGCATCGCGCTGAGCGCCGCGATCCTCGCGCTGGCGTCCTATGCGTGGCTCCCGTTTCCGTGGCGCATGCCCGTGGTCGGCCTGCTCGGTCTCTCCGTGGTGTGGATCGAAACGCGCTCCTCCCTCGCGTGCGGCGTGGCGCGCCCTCGCCTGGCGTCGGTGATCGGCTGGACCGCGCTGCTGGTGCTGTTGACCGTGGGCTTCATCACGCCGGTGCTGCAACCGCTGATCGACACCATCACCGGGCACAAGACCGACTACAGCGCCTACGGCGCGCTCAAGGGCAACGTCCAGGCGACGACCCATCTGATCGGCGCGGCGTGGCTGAGCGCGGCGCTCGGCGAAGAACTGGTGTTCCGCGCCTTCCTCATGCACCAGCTCGATGCGCTGCTGGGCCGTCTGCGCGGCGGCCGCTGGATCGCCGCACTGGTCGGCGGCGTGGTGTTCGGCCTGATGCACGCCGCGCAAGGCACCTCCGGCATCCTGCTGACCGGCGTGGTCGGCACGATGTTCGGCTATGCCTATCTGCGCTCCAGACGCAACCTGTGGGCGATGATCCTCGCGCATGGCCTGATCGACACCTGGGGCGTGACTACCCTGTATCTGGGCTGGTACTGAGCACGCAGCGCAGTCGAGGGTCGCCACTCGGCACACCTATGCGGACCACGCCGTCGCCGCCAGCAGACAGACGAAGGACATGTCGCGGTGCTCGTGTTCCCGCTGAAAGCACCAAGCGCGCCCAGCCCGAACGGGGCGCGCGATCGCCGCTACAGGCTTCGGCATCCAACCCGTCCGCTACCTAAATGATCGAGCGCACGTCCGTGCAATTTTCACTTTCACGCCACCGGCCTGCGCGCAGTTTGGCGATGCCCACTTGAGGGCATCCCTACTGCGGAGTCAACGATGGACAAGAATCGCACCGAAGGCGCCAAGAACCAGATCAAGGGCACCATCAAGGAAGTCGCCGGCAAGGTCACCGGCAACAAGCTGAAGGAAGTCGAAGGCAAGATGCAGAAGAACGCCGGCAAGGTACAGAGCGAAGTGGGCAAGGCGCGCGACCACGCGCGCGGCTGAGTTCCAGGTTCTCGTGCTCCCCTGCCGCCAATGGCTGGGGAGCTGTTGCGAGCGGCTTGCACCGCGTCGACTCGCTATCGATTCGCCGGAGGCGCCAGAGCCAGAGGATACACAATGGCATCTGCAATGGTCGGTTGATGGAATGGAGCAGGAAACGCGGTGCAGCGTTCAACACGCTGCCACGACGCCAGTCAGCGACGCCAAGGCGATCCAACGCGACACGCCCCGAAGTGGCTTGCCGAAACAGCGTTCGTAGGGGCATCCAAACGACACGGTGCGCCGCTCACAGCGGACTCGCATGGATTCGAAAGCGATCCACCACACGCCTGATCAGATCGCCGCGGAAGCTGTTGAGAAGGCGCCCCCCCTGACGTCGCTTGGCGCATGGCAGTCCGGAAGCGACGGCATACTCCATGCGTCCCACCGTCCTGGCGCTCACGTTGCGCCGGCATCGGGACAAACTCTCCGATGCGCAATGCACTTCGTGATCCACCAGCCCGCGAATGTGCACAGCCGACGACCACGAACACACCCGCGACATTGCGCCCCAATCAAAGCATCGATGCACATGATCACCTCCACCAGAGAGCAGCGCTATTGCTCTTCCTGCTGCTTCCTGCCGCCCAGGCCGAGATGACGGCTGCGGCAGCAGTTCGCGCAGCACCTGTCGAAATGACCGAAAACGACTTCACCGTGGCAATCGACACACACGCTTTCGCCCTCGGTGAAAGCTGGAGCGAACAGACCAGGAAGCAGGCAGGCACCCAGATCAGCGAGCGCTTTGTAGGGGATGTGCCCGCCGCGGATACCAGCTACAGGTACGACCAGCACCGATATGCCGGATTTGACATCTATACGGCAAACCTATCCTGGCAAAAAGAACAACGCGACATCGACAGCTACGTCATTGCGCAGATCACCATCAATGCATCCACGATCAAAACGGCCAGAGGCGTCACGATCGGGGACACACAGAATGCGCTGATCAACGCCTATGGCCAAGGCACTCCGGATGACAGCGATGGCCAGCACTGGCGCTATTATCAGGCCAGGAACAAGCGCCTCTCTTTTCAGCTCGAACATGGAAGAATCATCCACATCATGATGACCCTCGACACGGACAGCTGAAGACAGCGCTAGGCAAAGCGCCACCAACGCCATTTCGGGCGTCAGGCGGCCGCCTCCGGTGCTCGCTGGAACAGAAACGCAGCCAAACGCGCTTATTGCCGAGGAACACTGGTCTACCCGGCCTTTCTTGTTGGCAGATCCAGACTCGGCGGCGGGCCGATGCGCGCCGAGCCTGTCAGGCTGCTTGGCTACGCCTTGCGAGCACGGTGCAGAAAGTATCCCGCTCCAAGCAAGGCGATCAGTCCGATCAGGGCACCAACCTGGCCATTGTTGCGCCGCGCCTGGAGCGCCTGCTCAGGCGTAAGGACCACGTCATCGCCCAAGCGCAGACCCCAGATGGATCGCTTGCCGTCCGCATCGTCGAAAGTGACGTGAACCGGCGACCTCACCTTGAGACGCCCCCACACCGCATCGATGCCAGGCAGCACACTGGAGTACTCGAATGCATCGCCGGCGGGCGCAAGCGTGAAGTTCACGCTTTGAAGCCGTCCCTTTCTCTGCGTTGCGTCGACCTTTTCGACGGTCCCATCGGCTTCAGCCAAATGGGTCGGCACCGCCGAAGGCCTGCTGAAAAACGTGACGGCGCTGGCGACCGTGACGCCAAGGCAAAGCAACGCGATGATGATGAAGCGGATCTTGTGTGACTGCATCTCGATACCAGAGCAA
Source organism: Xanthomonas sp. NCPPB 3174 (assembly GCF_056725205.1). Lineage (NCBI taxonomy): Bacteria > Pseudomonadati > Pseudomonadota > Gammaproteobacteria > Lysobacterales > Lysobacteraceae > Xanthomonas > Xanthomonas sp. NCPPB 3174. The sequence goes on from NZ_CM161517.1 coordinate 2,772,862, forward strand.
GAAGGAAACGTCGCGATCCAGCGACGGCGCACATTCTTTCGTGACAAGGCATGGGAATCAATCGATGGATCGCCATTCTCCCCTGCGCCTCAATGACATCCTGGGCTTCCGGCCTGCATGCTCAAGCGCTTCGACCCAATGAGGCGTCGCGTCAACCGTTGCTGAGCGAAGTCTGCAACCGCGGCACGCGACGGGCGGAAGATGAGCAGCGCCAATGCGTCGCGGGGAAACGACATGAAGCAGCAGTGCAATCCACACGTGGCCACCGTCATCGCGCGTGTCCAGACGAACTCGGAAAGCAAACGCAGTAGCGCGACCTGACTCACGACCATCATCGACACGGGCACACCGCGGAGAGACGGTCGATCGATACCGGCAGGATGGGCTGCGCTTCAGGGCGCGCTGGCTGCGCTGCCTGAACAGGATTTGGCTCTGCGCGATTGATGACATTGCGTGGCAGCGATCGCCCTCGCCTTCATCTTCCACGGTCCACGGCAAATACCCACGGGAAAGCTTGAACGCAGCGACAGGCCCCGAGCTTCGTCATATAACACGTCAAGGGCGCTGTGCTCGTCACCGGCTCCTTGAGCACAGACATGCGCGATACCGTCTGCTCGAACTCCTGCAAGGCACGTCAGCGCTCACGTGCCACCATGCTGACGCGCAGAGGCGAGCATGACGCTGCAGCAGCACGGCGCATCACACGTCACTTCAGTGCTGCATTGAAGACCGTGCGTTCGAACTGTGCCTAACAGGTCAGCAGGAACGCGCAAACGAACGTCGTAGTGGCCGGTCTCGCCGCGCGTGAGGGAGTGCGCTACTCGCATGGAAGTGTCCAAGCGAGTGTCCAAGCTCGGGAAAAAGAAAAACGCCCACAAATCGTTGATTTGCGGGCGTTTCTTTGACACTGGCGGAGTGAGAGGGACACAATTCAGAGTCCTCTAACCCATTGATGCCAATCGTCTTTTCCCACCTGGACACCCGCAAATAGTGCCCAAGGGATGGTCCTGCCCTGGGGATCGTAGCCGAGGCAGCACGCAATGTGGATCCCCTGCGGCCCATTCCGCTCGCTGTGCGACGACCGATGCGCGGCCGCCCACGGAGCGAGATGAGGAGCGCACTCTCAGCAGCAGGACGCCTGGCGATTGCTGATCGTTGGCTGTCCATTGACTCCTTCTAGGTGTCTTCAGACATGAGAAAGCCAACTTTGCAGCGCCTATTTATATTTGTGAAATAGCTCTGAAATTTGCACTTGCGGGTTTGCAACTTGGTGTTTGGATGAAAGCTCCTTCCACAGGCTCCAAGGAGCATCCATGCAGTCCGAACTCACGCTTCAAATCGCCAGCCGTCTCGTCAGCGGCCTTCTTTGCCAAGAGCGGCACTGCCGCTTGCCGGATCGTGTCGACGACATCCGGCACGCCCTGGAGGTGGCCACGGAAATGCTGCGCCAATACCGCGGCGGCTCCTCTGCGCCGCCGGCGCAGGACTACGTCCCACCCACGCCGGCCCCGACGCTGCCACCACCAGCGTCCTCCTCCCCACCTCAAGCGCCGCGCCAGCAAGAGATCCGCACCCGGGAGGCGGTCGTGGTGCGCGATATCCCGTCCGTCGAAGAGTGGCGCAAGAACCGCCGACGCAAAGCGGCTCCCGACCCGGTGGCAAACAGGAAGAAGCCGACGCTCCACTGATCCGCCATCGCCGCCCCAACAACAAAGTGCCCCGCAAGCGGGGCACCGTTGTTTCAGTGGAGGCGGGGGCGCGGTGGTCGGGGGCCACTCGGTTCAAGGTCCAGGGTCGGCAGGTCGTCGAGCGCAGCCGGTTGAGCCTCCTGGACGCCAAAGACCAGCGGTCGGTCGAGCTCGAGCGGATAGCGCCCGAGCATCTCCTGGCTCCAGGCCTCCAGGAGGCGGCCACTCTCTGCCGCCTCCTTTTCGCAAAAGGCCTGTTGCTCCGGGGTGACCCGGGCCCGCGCTTCCGCCAGCTCGGCCGTCCGCTTTTCCAGCGTGCTCAAGCGCCACGCCCGCCGCTGCTTCCAATCCTGCTCCGTCCATGACGTGCCAGGCTGCGGATTGTTGACGGTGAAGTCCTCCCAAGACCGCTCCGCCAGATGGCGGAGCCTGGAGGCGCGTTGCTCCGCCTGCAGGCGTCGGCCGAACCTGGTCAAGTCGGCCTTGAAACGGCGTAACCGCCGTGACAACTCCAGCAGGTCTGAGCGGAACCGGGCGTGCTCGGCGAACGCCGCGGCGCGCTCGGCCGCCCAGGCCAAGAGCTGGCGGGTGGCGTGGAGCGCACGCGCCACTGCCTCGTGGCGCAGTGCTCCCCACTCCTGGCTCAGCTCCGCGACGAGCGTCGGGATGGATACCGGCTCCGGGCGTGGCGTCCCGGGAGCGGTCTCCTCCAGCAACCCCAGGCGTTGGGCGATGGCTCCCATGTTGCGAGAGACCTCGATGTGCCCTGCCCCGCGGCCCAGCGACAGAGGCAGCATGGCCGGAGGACGGCGGAGTTCACGTTGGGCCTGTTCGTGGCTGTGGCCATCGGGCACTTCCACCGCTCGCCCCTCGTTTTCGAAGACGGCGATGAGCTTCTGGAAGGTCTCCTCATTCGCCTCTTCGATTCGGCAGTTCGCTTCCACGCGCTCGGACGCTTGGCCCCGTCGGGCCATGGCGGTCGCGTTCTTTCCGACATGCTTGGTCGGCTCCCGCGAGAGCACGGCAGCGGCGACCAGGTCGCCGCGGGCCATGGCCTCACCGGCCTGCGCCTCAAGGCTTCGGTGATCCACCTGGATTCCTAGGTCAGCCGCCTTGAGGTAGGCATTGACGGTCGTGGCGATCAGTTCGCGGACCCAATGCACCTCCGCCCGGCCAGAAGGCCCACCGTCCAGCTCCTTGGTCTTGTCCGTGAAACCGTCCGGCCCCATGCGCCGCGTCGTGGCCAGAACATGGACGTGCCAGTTCAAGCCGTCTTTGCTGCCTGGGCTGTGGATGCTGGCTTGGGCCGCGAACCCGTAGCGACTGACCAGCGCACGGGTGACCTCCATGGCCAACGCGGATCGCTGTGCCTCGTCGAGTTCGTGCGGCAACGCGAATTCGAACTCCCTGGCGATCGTGGCGTCCTTGCGCCGCTCGGCCGCCTCCACCGCCGGCCAGAGCTCGGCGGGGACCAGGGCCCAGTCGGGCGCGTCCTCCGGGGCGACGCAGCGGGTTTCGACCACGCCGTCCCGGCGGCGGTAGTCGTGGCGCTGCCCGGTCTTCTCGTCCTCGAGAAGCAGACCAGCGCGGTAGGCGGCCGCCGCGATGGACGAATGTCCTTTGGCGCGGCTGAATGTTTTTACGTTGGCGTGGTAGATGGCCATGAGGTGTTGCTCCGAAGCAGTGGGGTTGCTTCGTTTATGCCTTGGCTTTTGATTTGCGCAAGCGCCGCCGGCGCTTGGGGTTCAAGGGGCGAAGCCCTTTGCGCACGTGTCACGCAGTGACACCTAGGTGCGCTCTTGCTTCTTTCTTTTAAGCCTTGCTTTTCAGATCTCTTCGATCTTGAGGCAGGCCAAATTTCCAAGCTTGCCAGAACTTGACGCGAGCCATTTCTTTGATTGACTCGTAAGCATCTACAGGAGAAAAGGCATGACCGAGCCAACCCACTACCATCGAAGAATCCAGAGAGCCACTGAACGGCTGGCTCAGTTTCAAGCGCGAGAACTTTTGGCGGCCCAGCGCCGTGAATCAAAGGCCAAGGAAGCAGCGAAGCGGGAAGAAGTGCAGAGGCGCGAGCGCTTAGCTGACTTGGTTTTCTTAGCAGGAGCAGATGCGCTAGAAGATGCCGAACTGGTCGGCCCACTTCTCCTCTATCAGAAAAAGCGGCAGGATTCATCTGTCATTGCAAGTGCGAATAGCCTCGGACTCGCATACTTGGAACGTCACCAGTCAGCCCAACGCTCCCAACGCTCCCAACGCACGTCGTCGTCATCATCGCCGAGCACCATCGTATAGATAGAATCAAGCTTAACCTCAAGGAGCTATGCATGATCACGAGAGAGTCAGCACTCCATCAGCTGCAAGCTTATGTTGCACGTGCCGAATTTGAGCGAAACTTCCACAACCAGAGTGCTACTGAAAAATGCTTACTCTTAGGAGAGGAAGTTGGCGAACTATTCAAAGCGGTGCGAAGAACTTCGGGCCTCGCAGTGGACCCCGCATCGGACAAGAAAGAGGTCGGCAGTGAATTAGCCGACATCCTCAACTACTTATTAGCGATCGCAAATCGTTATCAGATCGATCTCGGCGAGGCTTTCGTGTTAAAGGAAGAAGTCAATCAACGAAGGCAGTGGAAACCCAACCAATAATTGTAATAGCAAGTCTATCCACTTCCGTAGACAAATAAGCCGGGAATTTTGCGACCCGCCTTCAAAGCAGAGGCTCCTTTGGAAAGCGCCATTTAAGGTCATGCCCTCTTGAAAAGACAGCCGAGCTATGCGCATCATCCAGTCAGGGGCTTGATTACCTTATAGCTATAGGCGGCAGGAAGCGCAGGGGGCGCGGAACGCATGGAAACGCTACGCATTGTCTTACTCAGCGGCCCTTTCAAAGTCGGCAAGTCCACGCTAACAGCGGAACTGGTAAAGGAATTTTCTTTTCGCAAGGTCAGTTCAAGCGGCTACCTTCGAACATTGATTCCTGACGTCGACCAGTTGGGCGAGGCGGAGGCCCGCTTGCAACTGCAAGAGAAGGGAGATCAACTCGATGCAGACACCGACTACATGTGGGTAATCGATCCTGTTACCACGTCAGTCATTGAGCAAAACCCTGGCACCCTGAATTGGTTGGTGGACGCCGTCCGGAAGAAGCGGCAGGTTGAGCATTTTCGTGAGCGTTTTGGTTCTGTGGTCACTCACGTTCACCTTACAGCTCCCGAAGCAATCCTCAAGGTGCGGAGCGGTCTCACAAACGAGGCTTACGAGCGAGCCATCAGCCATCCCAACGAGGTCAATGCCAGGACTCTCGGAAAAGTCGCGGACCAGGTTTTCGACACGTCACGGCATACGCCACAGCAGATCGCCGCCCAGGTTGCCAAGGAGGCTCGCCACGATGCATAAACATTACGTAGTCATCATCAGCGGCAAAACCTGCACAGGGAAAACGGGGTTGGCCAACGCATTAGGGGAACGATATGGCTTCAAGGTAGTTCCTACCCGAACTATCCTCAATGGCCAACTTGATCTCTCTAGTCAGGACCATCGACTCTCACTGATAGAGGAAGCACGCTCCTTAGACGAAAAGAGCAACTCTCGATGGATCGTGGATGGCGTGCGACCTCTGTTCCATCAGCTTGGCGAAGATGATCCAGGCATCGTCGTTGATCACGTAAGCACTGCCGAACAAGTCCGTCAGTTCCGAGAGTGCTTCGGCACGAACTTGGTCCATGTGCACCTTTATTCCACTCAAGAAACCCTGCTCAAACGTTATGCGAGCATCGAAACATCGTCCGACGCTCCACCTTATTCTGCTATCGACCACCTATCGGCCGAATCAGTGGACCACCTAAAAAGCGACGCGGACGTGCGCATCTTCACAGACCGCACTGATAGCGAAGACACTCTGGTGCGAGTGGCAGCACACCTACATCTTTTGACGCCTCCCGATCTTCGGTGCGTCGATGTTCTGGTCGGTGGGCAATACGGCAGTGAAGGCAAAGGAAACATCGTTGCCTACCTCGCCAATGAATACGATGTCCTGGTGCGCGTTGGTGGACCAAACGCTGGCCACACCGTTGCAAGCACAGATGGCAAGATTGTCCATCATCAGCTGCCATCTGGCACTCGCTTCTCCAACGCAAAAATTCTTCTGGGACCGGGCATCACTTTGAACGTCGAGGGGCTTCTGGCCGAGATCGCCAAGTCCGGCATCGGCCCGGAACGCCTGTTCATAGACCCGCAGGCAACGATTATCGAACCGGTAGACATCGCCAACGAAGAAGGGGGAGTTAAAGGGACAATCGCCTCGACGGGTAGCGGAAGCGGCGAAGCCAAAGCACGCCGCATTCGCAACCGGGGTAAGACAGGCGAACCCGTTCGTTTGGCTAAAGACATAGAGGATTTGCACCCTTATCTAGGCTCGACCGAAGAGCATCTGGAGTTAGCGTATCGCCAGGGCCACTCTGTGCTTCTGGAGGGCACCCAAGGAAGCGCGCTAAGCCTATATCACGGCGAATACCCTTACGTGACATCGCGTGACACCAACGTCGCCGGATGTCTGGCCGAAGCAGGCATTTCTCCTAGCCGCGTGCGCAAAATTTTGATGGTGGTGCGCACCACTCCCATTCGAGTGGCTGATCCGGACGGCGACAACGGCAACACCTCTGGACACCTTAAGGTCGAAACCACGTTCCGCCACATTGCTGAACGTGCAGGCCTAAATCCAGATGATGTCGAAGCAGCAGAGAAGACATCCACCACCCATCGCAAGCGGCGTGTCGGCTGGTTCGAGTGGAGCCAGTTCCGGCGCGCCTGCAATCTCAATGCGCCCACTGATGTGGTGCTAACCTTTGTAGACTATCTCAGTATAAGCAATCAAAAGGCTCGTCGATTCGAGCAGCTAACTCCCGATACGATCAAGTTCATCGAGGAGTTGGAACGCGTCGCCCAAGCCCCGGTTTCCTTGATAAACACACGCTTCCCGCAGAAGGAAGGTGATTTCAAAGACCTTCGCTCTATCATCGATCGCCGTAATTGGACGGCGCGCTCCCGCTTTAGGTGAAACCGTGCTTTTAGAAAAACTGATTGAGCTATATCCCTACCTCTACCACATGGCAGAAGCTGGCACCTGGCCCAGCATTCAGCAACGTGGGCTGCTCTCCACGACCGCAGCGTTGGATGCCCTCGGTGTAAGTGGAGCGCGGCGCCAGGCCCTGGAGGGCGCGCACCGTCCTACGATGCTTGCTTTGAAGCCGGGCGCTCCAGACGACATTGTGTTGCGCGATCAGCGCCCCATGCCTCCAAGTCGACTGGCCCAGGCTTTGCCTGCGGGCCTTACGACGGAACAATGGTATCGGCTGATCAACAGCAAGGTCTTTTTCTGGGTAAGGGAAGAACGCCTAGGACGGCTGCTTCGCTCCTATGGCGCCGATGAGCATGATGTGCTGCGCGTAGATACGGCCAGCTTGCTCTCGGCCCACTTCGCTCGCACTTGGCTATGCCACATGAACTCGGGCAACACTCTGCCCATCCCGCACTGGCGCGATGAGAGCACATTCAAGCGCATCCCGGACTACCCCGTGAACGGTGTGGGCAGACCAGTGAAGGATGTGGTCGAGTTGGTGGTGGACTACTCAGTGCCCGACATCGCCAGCCATGTGGTGGACGTGACCCGCGTCAAAGGGGATACCCACCTCGGCGTGATATGGCGGGCTGACCGCCACGCCTAAGATCCGCTTGACCATAGTTGACAGCTAGCTCATCAACACCAAGAGATGTGCCAAGCCGCCAGCTTTTCGTGAAGCCCTCAACGCTACATGGCTTAGGTCAGCCTTAAAGCAAGAGTGTGCGTTGGAAAAACAGTAGCTTGGCGGAAGGTCGCTCCGTTCCTTGCCACTTCCAGCGAGTGACTGGCACCTGGACCCACCCCATAGGTGAAGGCGGCAGCCCGACTGACCTCTCAGCACCACTACAACAAAACTGACAGCTACCCCAGAACCACACGAGCTAATCTGGCATAATTCCAAAGCTAACAACCAACTTCCTGAACAAACCAAGTTCAGTTCATCAAATCAATGATGCGTCGAGGTTGCGTTCGCCTGTAATTGTGCTTCCATGAAGCACTCTATCCGCGCGCTTCCAACTCACCATCCGAACAAGATATGCAATCTGTCCCTGCCAACCTTCAGCGTGCCATCTTAGCTGTTCTAGCTGAGGCGAAGGCGTCAAACATCCGCCTCAACCGCACTGCTTTGTTCAAATTTGTTTATTTGCTGGACTGCCTGCACGCGGAAGGCCACAACGGCGATACTGCAAGCGAAGCTCACTGGTATTTTCACAACTATGGCCCATTTTCAGTTGATCTCGCTGAAAGCCTAGATACACTGACCAAAACGGGGCTGATTCAATCCAGTGATGGAAGCCTAAAGGGCAAAGACTTCACGCACTATTGGCTAGGTGAGTATCCCGTTGGCCCAACTTTATCTGATGTTGGACTCGGCGGCAGCCTGGGAACGCGCTTCTCTCAATGGCTCCGAACATTTGCGGGAGACATGAGCAAGCTACTTGATCATGTCTACTTCAACACGTTACCTATGGCGAACGCCACGCCAGGCTCACACCTAGATTTCAGCAACTTAGCCCAAGACGGACCCTCCACACGTCGGCTAGTAACGCACATAAAAGATCAAGGCAAGATCCTCAAGCTTGCTCAGCTCCAAGAAAAAATCAAACAGAGCTTTCTTGGTCGTCATAAACGAGATTTAGTTGAGACGATTCATCGCCCTATCTATGACGAGACGTATCGTGAGGCAATGGCTCTTCTAGGTGACGGCGAGACAATCGACGAACCTATAGCTTTCAAAGCCGCTCTTTAACGGGGATTATAAGCATGGGATGGGGGAACGGAACCGATATCCACGATTTACTTCCAACTTATGATAAAGAGTATCGACCGTCCAAAGATGGCCCTGCGGAAGTAGGCCAGATTGTATGCACGGTCGTTCCGGAGTTTGGGCATCCATTGTCATTGTTCGATGCACGGCGCTCTGATCAAGTCTCACACAACTCAGTTTCAGGTGTTATTCGCACGGTTGACCATAGGGTTGACTACCGCCCTAAGCCAGAACGCCTCCCAGTGTTCAAGATTTCACTAGGGGAATCTGAAGAACTCCTTGCTATCCGCTCAAAAATGCGCCCATGTGTTGTGCTAGCTATTGCCGAAGGAATTCCGGACAAACATTTACCGGCCTCTGAAGCAAATCGCGCGAGGGCAGCGTTTCAATGGAAGTCTTATCTAGTAGCCCCCGCATATTCGGTATCTAGCCAACGAGAGCCTCGCTCAGTAGTCCCGACAATAGCCGCACGCGCCGAATGCTTGATGTATCCGAACCTCATGCTTTTGCCTACTAGCGGCGGATATATTAAGCAGGAGAGTGTCGTCCGATTGGATCGTGCTTTTTGGACAACGCTCTCACCACCGACAGAATTCTGCCAACTTTCTTTAAGTGTCGAGCGAAGAGCTATCCTAGCAAACCAATGGCTTGTAATGCGTGGCGAGGCCCCTGATGAGGCTTATATCGACATGGTAGAAATCCTCCGCGAGGAACTCGCAGAAGCGCATCGCCTGCCATTGTAATGCTCAAAGCAGTGAAATTCCGAATTAGGACTTCAAAATTCCACATCCGCATGTAGCACTACATAACGAACAGGGGATTTGCATGGTTCGTTCTGCCCTAAATTGGCTTCATTGTCTGTCAAGGCTAGCACGATGCCCTTCCCCACCTTTGTCGAGCAGGTGGCTAACTACTCATTGCACCGCTGCCCCCAAATATCCAGCTCTGTTGCTTCCAGGGATTCTGATATTCCATGCCACCTCCATCAATGCTGCAGCAAGCGTCACAAAAAACGGAAGCATGTTTGGCGGAGATATTGGCAATCCTGCGCACTTTCATACCACGCCGGGAAATGCTTACTATCAAGCCGATCAGGAAAAACGCGAATGCATGCTCGCCTTTTCATGGAATGGACCTCAGCAAACTATTCAAAGCACACCATCGCCTAATCCCGGCATCCTTTTTAACGTAATCTCCGGCCCAGGAGGGGGACTGTGGGAATGCAGGCTTTATCCTGGCACCACATCTGGGCTTAGCCTTTTCCACTTCCGAATTGGAAATTCAGGCTACTACCTCTTGAAACCGCTCAACATCGAAATTGTCGCTCCACCATGCTAGAAAGCTAGCAAACGATATCGCAAGTAACAGTGGCGTATGTATGCCTGACGCAGATGCTATTGCTCATGGGCACTCATATCCCCCGTGTCGGCGCTGCCTGCTCCTGAGCTTGCTTCTGACTCATCTCCACCTGCTGTTGCCGCACTTGATCCTGTTTGATGACCTCCGCCTGCTGCAGGCTCTGTTCCGCCGGCTGCTGCGCCGCCTCGCGTCCATCCACCCGGGCATGAAAAAACGGCGACTTGTCGCCAAACGGCGCGTAGACCGCCAGCACGTTCTCGGCCCCGTCCTTGCCTAGCGCACCGGTCACCCGATCCACCCGCTTCACCAGCGGGTCCTCGGCCTGCTGCTTGTAAAGCGCCGCGGCAACGTTCCGGCTCTCCTCCGCGTTCCAGTTCCCCGTTCCACTGACCCAAGAATGGATCGCCTGGTAGGTGGAGTGGTCCGGGTGCGCAGGGTTGTCAGCCAGCAGCGGAACCTGCGCCCCCTTCTCCTGGGCCGGTTCGGCCTCCGGCTCCTTGCTGCGCCCAGGCGCGGTCACCGAGACCGTCGCCAGCGTCGGCACGTGCGCCACCGCCGGCTGGCCCAGTTCGGCCTTGGCCTGGCGCAGCTCCTCGGAAGTGGTCACCGCTACCTGGTGGGCCACGCCGTCCTGGCCGACCTGGTAGTGAACGATCTGGCTGTCGTAGCCGTATTGCCCCTGCTCGTTCGGCTTCAGCTGCTGCATCGTCGGACCGGTGAGTCCTTCGGCCTCCTTGGTCCGCTGGGTGGCGAGCTCCACGGCCTGCAGGTTGTTCTCCTGGGCGTTGAGGTCGACGCCAGCAGCCCGGTAGCGGTGTAAGAGCTCGTTGTGCTCCATCTGCGCCGCCGTGGGCGCCGGGCGAGCCTCAATGGCCGCCAGGGTCTCCTGGGCGCGTTCCAGCGAGGGCTGGCGCATCTGGTTCGTCAGCTCCAGCTCCGCCGCCAGGTTGCCGGTCGCCACCCCATCCTTGCCGAGCCACTGCCCGGCCTCGTTGCGCTGGTAGGTATGGCCATCGTGGCCTTGCACCCGGTCCTGCTGGGCACGGGCACTTTCCACGGCGGCAGGAACCGCTACCCCGTAGTCCTGCCCACGCTGGGCGGCATGGCTCTCCAGGTAGGCCTGGGCGATGGCCTCGCGGCCGTTGGCGATGTTGCCCTCGATCCGCGCCAAGGCTTCTTGGTTCAGGCGCTGGGTCTGCTCTGCGTTCGCAATCTGGGGCTCATAGACGCCCCGGTCGTTGGCGCCGTCCACCCCGGTCTTGACCTGGCGCTCCCACTTCTCCGTGTCTGGATTGCGGTGCCAATTTTGGTTGTCCAGCCCAATCCGATCGCCGGGCTGGGCCGGCAGGTTGAAGGGATCCTGCGGCGGCGGGGCTTTGCCCAGCGCGAACTCGGCGGCCTTGGCATTCGCCATGGCACCCAATTCCTGAGACTTTACGTAGCTGGCGCCGACAGATATTTGGACAGGGGCTTCGCGCGCATCAGCGGCGCGCTCGAACGCGCCCTGGCGCTCCCAATCCCGCCCATTGAACTGCCACTCCACCCCGGCTTTGTCGGTCTGGTGGAAGATGTCGCGGTTCTCTTTGAGGTCGACGGCCTTGTCGAAGGCCTTGCTCATCAAGACAGCATCGCCCACCACCAGGGCCGCAGGCACAAAGCCGCCGCTGCTGCCCAGCGCGGCCGCGGTGGACGCGCCGCCGGCCCAGCCGCCCACGTTGCGCGCAACAGCGTGATTGACCTCCGACTGCGCGGCGGTGAGGTTGCCCTGCTCCATCAGCGTTGCAGCCGTGCGAGCGGTCATCACTGCATCCGCGCCGGTGGCCAGGAGTCCGCCGGCACGCGTAAGGCCGCGGGCGGACGCCTCGCCCATCAACAGCTCCATGGCGACTTCGCCACGCTGTCCGCGCGGCACGCGGAGACTATTTGCGGCCTCTTCTCCCAGTGTATTTTCGACCACAGCCACCCCACCTGGCGACATGGTCAAGCGGCCGTCGTGGTAAGCGTCGGCTATAGCCTGGGATAGGCTATTGCGTTGAAAGTCTAGATCGCCGCCCCTTAGCAGCGACCTTCCAGAACTCTGAAAGTGCTGCAAGGTCGAGACAATGCGACCTTCATTATGCGTCACCGGGCTCCATTGGCGCACATTGGCACTTGCCTTGCCATGTGCGTCTAACTGCGTTTGGTTCTGAAAAGCATAACCGTTTGGGTCACGATAGAACGCTTGCGTGATAGCTCGCGTTTGGTCCATCGTTTCCCCTAGCGCATTGTTGGTCCGCAAGTCGCCATTGATGAGCGCCACCTGCACGGTGTCGCTCAATCGCTGCACCTTAAGGGCTACTCGATCTAGGGCATCCGGATCCCCAAGCAATGCTGCCTGCCCATCTTTCGTGGCAGCCATGCGCTGAAGAACATAGTTCACACCTAAATTATATTCCTTGATGGGACCGCCGGAGTGCGGCGTAACACCGATGGCGTGAGCAAGCGCCTTGTCGTTGGGCAAATTGATCAGATTCGTGGGCCAATCCTTATGGAATCGGCCATTGTCCACAAGCACCTTCAACAAAGGATCGCTCTCAAACGACTTCTGGTCGAGGCCATGGTGCTTTTGGAAGAGGGCGGCCATGATCTAGGATTCGTCCTTGTCAATCGTCGGATCAGAGATCCGACGCGTCAATGAAAGAGATGCCGCTGACTTCTGCGTCTTCAGATATGCCAGCGTTGTGAAGTGCCTCTTTGAACTGTCGATCGCAGAATACCGACGGATTGAACGGCAATCGGAACACGTGCGAATCCCCTAGAACTTCATGCCGGAATGCAAGACTGGCTCCCCCGCCGAAGTAATAGAACTTCCCGCGCACAAACTCCTCATCGACCTCGATCTTCAGTCGCGACGATGCTTCATCCAAGGCATCCAGTTCTCGAACAACGTCGCATAAGAAGCGACGCGCCCCCTTGATACCATTGGCTAGGCGGTAATCCACCTCAACGAAGGCGAAGGCGTTTGGATCGACCGAGCGCATGACATTGTGAAGTCGTTCGGAGACCAACCAATAGCCACCAAACCCTGGCTCCAGATCGCGAGGCTCGGGACCCGCGCTGGGGTCATAAGTCATCTGCGGTTGTTCAAGCAGTGAAGGAAAACCACCTTCTTGCGGACGCAGGATCACGCGGGGCGGCAAATGAAGCCGGCGGAGGTTGTCGAACCTAACCCCACAAGGCGGCCTATTACTCTCCATGTCGGATATGAACATGTAGAAGGCACCTGGCTGGGGCTGATTGGTCATCGTTGTTTCCATGCGTTGCATCCCGTCCACTTGGGTATGGCCTCCCCCTCATCAGGGCCAGAGTCTACCGCCCTGATCGCCAACGTGCGCGGGCAAGTGGGCGAGCGCTCCGCCCCTCTCACCGACGCCTGACGCGCCAAAGGCATCAGCGCTTTGCCGGCTGCCAGCCTGCCCGTGCGGCCTCCTCCGAGCTGCAGAATATGCGCTCGCCATGGCTCAGGTCGATGCTGGTCCGCTCGTAATCCCGCTGCCCAGGAACGTGGTAGATCTTCTTGCCTTGGCGAGAGATGTTGCCCTTGATGCGGCATCCACTGGACACGGGCGGCGTGGCCACTGGAGCCTGGCGGGCCGACTGGTCACGCTTGCTACGCCGATAGTCCGCGGGCATCTGGAAGGACCCTTGCCAGAGGTTCCGCTGGTGCTGGCGCGCGTCGGCTTCGTCCGCGATGAACGCCGTGGCGTATTGGCGATATGCGACCGCCCAACCGGAGCTCACCATCCAGCGGTTAACAGACTGCCCCTGGACGAAGCACTCCGCGACCACCCGGCCATAGCGGTCGGTGTCCTTGGGTTGGCAGCGAACGGTTTTGTCCAGCACGTATCCGTCCAGCGCGGCGGCGGACCGCCGACCACAGGGCCAGGAGCGTCCGTCCCTGGTGGTGCATTGCTGGGTGCTTTCCGGAGCATCGATGCCCCACAGGCGGATGCGCTGCTTCGCCACTGTGAGGGTGTCCCCGTCCGTGACCGTCGCGCGGCCGACCAACTCTGCTGCCACGCCAGGAACCGAAGCAAAAACCAAAAACAGAACCACCAGACCCTTCAACGCCATCAACAACGACTTCCTCTAAGCGCACGCTCGGGTGGCGAGCGCCAGTTCAAACAGGGTCCGACACTTTAGCGGAAGTGGCAAAGGGGCGCCGAGCAACTCGCCAATCCTTCAATCCCGACTTGCGTTCCTGGTGTGGTCGCCGGCGCTTTCTTCAACGACAACGAAGTCGCTCACCAGCCAACCGTATGCGTCGCTCAAGGCATCGGCGATACCTTCTTCGCTCTCGCATTCGACCGTGGCTTCATCCGGCAATGCGGGACGCTTGCCGTCGGTCTCCCAGACAATCCCTCGCACGTGAAACGCCTTCATTCCTGCTCCATGGATGTGCATCTGCCTTGGCAGTCTAGCCTCGGCAGACCGCATAGGTGAAGGGGCGGGCTATGCCCACCCCCTGCTCGCGAGGCTGACGTGTTGGCGGCCACCGATGACCAGGTGGTCGAGGACCCGGATGTCAAGAAGCGCCAGTGCCTGCTTCAGGCGCTCGGTGACTTGGCGGTCGGCTTGGCTGGGCTCCGGGTTGCCGCTCGGGTGGTTGTGGAAGAGGATGACGGCGACGGCGTTGAGCTCCAAGGCGCGCTTGGCGACCACCCGGTTGTGGACTTCGCAGGCGTCGGTCGTGCCAGTGAACAGATGCTCGGTAGCCAGGATATGGTGCTTGGTGTCGAGGAAGACGACACCGAAAACTTCGTGCGGCAGGTGGGCGCAGCGGGCGACCAGGTAGCTGCCGGCCTGCGCGGGGCTGTGGATGTGGCCAAACCGCTGGAGGCGTTGCTCCAGGATGGTGGCTGCTGCGAGCAAGACGCCCTCCTCGTCCATCTGGAGTTGGTATTGGGCCTTCCGGTTTTGGGTGCGCTTCATCGGTTCTTCTCCACCAGCGCGTTGTGCGCCTCGTGGGAACCGGGAGGCGGAGCGTCAGGCCCGACCGCACCCGGGAGTGAGCACCGCTGGCGGCGCGCAGCGGAGGGCCGCAAAAAAGCGCCAGCGTCGAGGAGGAGGCCTGTCCTTGCGGTCGGGACAGCGAAGCTAAGATTTCCCTTCAAGAGGCCCAGCGCTGGTGAGCAGAGCCGATGCACTCACTACAGCTAAGACGTCCGATACTCGCCTACCGCGGGAGGGAGGGAGGGAGGGAACACAGTGGCGTCCTCCTTTGGTTTTGCAAAAATCGCATATCACCAGCACCAAACTGCCTTAATTCTGGCATGCTCCGATGCCATCTAGTGAGAGCACGAGGTAGGGATGTTTTCGAAGATCGCGCCGCGTTCCGTCCGCTATATCAAACTTGGGGAGGGCGGCTCTTGGGAGAAAGATTGCATTGCTCGCGGCCTATTGCGGTTCGGATTTCAGAGTGGGCATCCCGAGACCTTGGCTTGGGCCCATGAGGGGCGCTGGGAGGACCTGAAGGCATCTTGGCGTGAGGGAAGGTCAGCTGGAACTGCAACACGCTTTACAAATGAAACCCGGCGCTTCTTTGAAGCCGGCCCACACGATCTTTGGATTACGTTTGTTGGCGAACGCCTGTATTGGGGCTTCTTAGAAGACGACGCTCCGATACCCGTGGGAACTGACCAAAGCACGGTGCGGCGCGTGCGTGACGGCTGGCAATGCATTGATCGGGATGGAAAGGATCTTCTAAAATCAAACCTTCCCGGCGGCATCACCAACCTCGCGGCTTATCGTGGGACATCTTGCTCGGTAAAGGCGGAAGCTCACGTTGTTCGTCGCATCAATGCCGAGATAAGCGATGAAGTGAAACTGGCAGAGTCGACACGCTCCGCCTTAATCGAAGCACTCGTGCCGCTCATTCGTCGCCTTGGCCCTAAGGACTTTGAGGTGCTAGTCGAACTGATTTTCGGAGCGAGTGGCTGGCGCCGAATTGCAGCCACGGGCGGGACTCGCGAGCTTCTAGATCTCGACCTAGAGTTGCCGTCCACCGGGGAGCGCGCGTTTGTGCAAGTGAAGGCGCAAACCAACCAAGCCGAGTTCGATTCGTATGCTGATAAGCGAGAGGATGGTGTGTTCAGCCGCATGTTTTACGTATTCCATTCCGGCACTATCATCAACGACGACCCAGCTATTACGGTGATAGATGCGGTCAAACTGGCACGCATGACGCTTGATGCTGGACTGACAGACTGGGTTATACGTAAAGCCGAGTAGCACGCGCCAACGGGGCTACCCCCTTCAAGAGGGTCCTACAGGACATCCGCCCCATATCCGTGCCGTCTACATCATATACTTGGCACTGGATCCCACATCCTTTTTATACGTAACTGGACCTCAGGCTCTCGGCTAAAGATCCCCGCGACATTGCCGATATGCCGGTAACAGTGAACAAGTCAGCATCCCGGGGGAATGCCAACTTTTCCTCGCCATGACAACTGTTCGTAGAGCAAGCTATATTTTATTCGAAAACCGTTTTACCTATAACTCCGCTCGCAAGAGCAAGTTGATTTCTCCTACGTCGCAAAAGGACTAGCCCGTGGCAAAAGAGCTCACTGAAAGCAAGATCATGCAAGTCCTCGACTTTGCCTATGATAAGGCAATGACCGGATTGCCAGGCTTCGATTCCGCCATCGAGATGGCTGACAGTTACATGAAGGAAGCAGGCTCGCTCGAGGATAAGGCCAACTCATTGATTCGATGGCAGAACACCAAGGCGGCAACCTCGGGCTTCCTCACCGGCGTTGGAGGACTATTGGTTATGCCGGTGACAATCCCTGCCAATCTTGCCAGCGTCTACTTAATCCAAATTCGCATGATTGTCGCCCTCGCTTATATGGCCGGATACGACGTCCGCGACGATAAAGTAAAGGCTTTGGTGTATACATGCCTCACGGGCAATGCTGCCAAAGAAGTTTTGAAGGATGCCGGGATCCAATTTGGCAAAAAGTTGGCTCAAGCGAGCATCAACCGCATCACTGGCGCCACGCTCACCCGAATCAACCAAGCTATTGGCTTCAGACTCCTCACCAAAGCAGGCACGACCGGCGTGGTCAATTTCAGCAAGATGGTGCCAATCTTGGGCGGCGTGATTGGGGGCGCAGTAGACTTGGCTGCCACCAATATTGTGGGTAACACTGCAGTGAAGATATTCATAGCAAAGCAATAGCCCGCGCACCGATAAATACAACTACAGCACGACACTCACAGGAAGCAATATAAATGAATTTTGATGTTGCAGGCCCATTTGAAATCGCCCGGCACGGAAGTAAAAAGATCATTACCAAGGAGTCAGCCAAGTTACTCAAGCCGCAGCTTGAGGAATGGGAAGAAGGCCTATCGACAGCTTGCGGGTGCTATGTCTTCGGAAAGCGCGCCGGAGGTGGGATCACACCATGGTATGTTGGCCAAGCATGCAAAACGTCGCTTTTAGCCGAGGCTCTCAACCCAACCAACATCACTAACTATAATCACATCTTGGGGGAAGAAGGCGCAGGAATTCCAGTTCTCCTTCTCATTCCCGCACGAACTCCGACAAAAAAGTTCCGCAAAAGGCCTTCCAGCAAACTGAAATCACTATCATTTCTAGAGCGTTGGCTTATCGCGGCTGCTATCCAGAAAAACCCAGAATTGATCAATACCAAGGAGACGCGCTTTCTTCGCGATCTTCACGTCACAGGGGTCTTCAACGCTCAGCAGGGCGAATCGACGAAATCATCAACCGCGCTCAACAAGGCACTTGGTCTCAGGTAGGATTAAGCGAATCGTCACCTCTCGCCTACATTCAGGTTTCCCGACCTCCGAGAACGCAGAAGCCCAGGGAAAGAACCCGGGCAAACTATGCTTCTATAGACTCGCGCGAGCATGACCACCGCCATGGAACTTATACGTCCCGTCCGAACCCTGGTGCTTGCCTCGCTTGTGGCCATCTCGCTTGCGGGATGTGCAGCAGGTCGTCCCGCCGCCAGCCAGCCCATCGAAGGCCCCGTGGGGTTGGGAGAGATTGCGGCGGTCGATGGGCCCAAGGTGCGCCCCGACCGCGTCATCGAAGACAGCCGTTGCCCTGCCGACGTTCAATGCATCCAGGCCGGCCGGCTGGTCGTCAGGGCAACCGTGCTTGGCGGCGGCTGGTCTAAGGAGGTGGACCTCACGCTGGGCGTCCCAGTTCCTGTTGCTGATGGCATGTTGACGCTAGTCGACGCTACGCCCCTGCCCATCAGTGGGGACACCGCCCCGTCCGCCGCTCGCCTCACCTTCAAGTTTCAGGGCGGCCGTTAGGCCCAGGAGATGCCTGGCTCCTTATTGCGCGGCAGTGTCTTGGTAAGCGCCTCGATCCCAAGAGCGATAGCGCCAAGGCACCACATCTTCTAGAAACGTGATGCGGGGACTTGGGAGGTTGCCGAACCCTGCCAGGCTGGCACGCAGCCGCTCGGCTTGAGCTTCAGGGACAAAGAGCCAGGGCCTGACTATCCAGTCCAGCGGCACGCCGCTATCGCGAGCCAGCGCCGCCCTAACTCCAGGCCAATGTTCGTTCCACGATTTCAACCGAGCCAAGAGCGAAGGTGCCCGGGCTGCGTAGGTGATCTCGCAGAGATAGCCAGCCTGCTCCTTGAAGCTCACGGCCACCGCGTCGCAATACCAATGTGGGCCACTGGTGTCCGGGTTGGCCCCCTCGTTGAGCTGGATGCAGCACTGGCTGTTGACGAACAGCGCTCGGTCCGCTCGGAGGTAGTCGAGCACCACGCCTTCGAAGTGATCCACTGTCGCAACTCCCTGCCCTGTTATTGAATGACGAATAACGTCATCGTAAGCCCAATAAAGCTAACTAAAAGTGATATCACAACGCGACTAGTTAGCTTAAAAAATAAATCAAGCTAACAAATATCAGCCAACATTTAACTGGCATTCATTTTAAAACGGCCCTATTTTAGTTTTTAGCTAACCAATTAATTTTAAACACTACAGTAAAGTCTCAGCAAAGAGCCACCCTCGCCCGCCTGAAACCCTTGCCAGATAAGGAGCATAAGTAATTTAAAGCGCCAAGCTGAGCGATAAATTATGACTTAATTCCAACCTGGCCTGGCGACACCTGAGGTGTTGATTAGCGGCGCAGAAAAATTCCGATTTTGGATTGACGAATTTTGAGGCCGACGTATCAAGCTTCCATCTACCGATGGAAGCACAGCAATGGCAAACGACCTCACCAATGAACTACAGAAATACAAGGACCACCCCTTCGGCGAATTGACGTTTGGCAGCGTCCGGGTCGGCCGCGTCACGTTCAACAACGTGCGCCTTCGAGGACGCGAGGCCCTCATCGGGCTGGAAGAGCTTCTCCAAGCCGCCTGTGAGAAAACGCAGCGTATCCGAGTGCGGAAGGACGGCACCCGGTATCCAGAACCTCTGCCCATAGCCACGCCCGGCCGGCAGCTGTCGGAAGAGATCGCCGACTACCTGCGCGACATGACCCGCCGCAACCTGCGGCCGCGCACCATCGAAGCCACCGCCCGCACGCTGGGCCTTCTGCAACGCGTCTGCGGCGACATTCGGATCTCTCGCATCGACCACAAGCACATTTACCGCCTGTGGGATCTCATTCGCTGGGCTCCCCCAGGCGCGGCTTCGGATGCAGAGCTCAAGTCCTTGTCTGTCGAAGACCTGATCATGCGAGGCCAGGCCATCAAGGTCGAGCCGCCCGCGCCCGCGACGCTGGAACTGCACCGCCGCTTCCTCGTCGCGTTCTTCGGCACGCTGGTCAAAGCCCAGGCCATTCCCGTCTCACCGATGGAGCCCTTCCGCGAAATAAAGAAGGACTTGCTCCAGGACAGCAGCAAGCCCGACCGCCTCTTCAGCGACGAGGAACTGCAGCGCATCTTCGACCCAAGCAACTTCATTCCCTGGGCCAAGAAATGGCCGCATCGTTGGTGGGGCCCTATCTTGGGGCTCTACACCGGTGCCCGAGTCGGCGAGGTTGCCCAGCTCAAAGTGGCGGACATCATTCAGGAGCGCGAGATGTGGTGCATTTCCATCCGCAAGACGATCGACGAGGACTTGGCTGGCAAGGTTGGCACGCGGAGCCGCCAGAGCCTCAAGGGCGACTCCGCAGTGCGGGTCATTCCCCTGGCCCAACCGGTTCTGGATGCGGGCTTCCTCGACTTCCTGGAAGACATGAAGGCGTGCGGCCATCCCCGACTATTCCCCCACCTGTCCGCCGGCGTGAACAAGAAGACGGGGGAGACGAACGCGCGCTACAGCCAAGGGCTGCTCAACCAATTCAGCAGCTACTTGAAGGATCTCGGCTTCCCGAAAGGGGTCGGCTTCCATGCGTTTCGCCACACGATCGCCACTGAGCTCTACCACCGCGACGTGCCCCAGGAAGAAGTTGCCCTCATCACCGGCCACTCGCTGAGCAAAAAGGTGCCGGTCTTGCAGGACTACTACCTCCACAAGCGGCCAGACCGGATTCGCGTGAAGCAGGCACGGGCCTTGGAGTTGTATCGGCCGGCGGTCGAGCTGCCGAAGTATCAGGCGGGACAGTTCAAGGAGCGGTTGCGGGACAAGCAAAAGTTCTATCCATGACTTTGCCTACACCCATCTCTATAGGATGGGCCACTTCAAAAAATCTCTGGATAAAGCTATCCCGGTGCCGTGCGCCTGCCTTTTCGCACTCCCAATCAATCGTCTCATTCAGCACCGTGATTGTCGAACCACTCCGCATAGGGAGTGTTGCGGACCAGGTGGCGATTGAAGTCTTTGGAGCCATCGGTCCACCAAACCGGCCCCCGTTCGCCAAGCCCCACCTTGGCGGCGTTCACAGCTCGTCGAGCCTTGGCGAGGTCGTCCGAGTCTCCGGTGGCCTTCGCCGCCTTGACGGCCCGTCGCGCATCCATCAGTTCGTGGACCAGGCGCTCTCGTTCCTGAACGCTCAGGGCCGGGTTGGCGGTGCGCCAGAGGCGTCCACGAACAATGAGGTAGCGGCCATCTGGGGTCGTCAATACATCCATGTGAAGCGAACCAAAGCTATGGCTTCTTGAAATCCTCAGCGGTCAACGGCTTAAGGTCCAAGTGGCCGCGACGAGCCACAGTCTTCTTGGCATCCGCTCTTTCCGCATTGACGCAATCGGGCGTGTTTCTTAGCTCACCAGGATTGTCACGACACCGAGAGAGGGCGACTTTCCGTTCTTCGTCGTGCTCCGAATAATAAGCAACCGTCTTCGGAGTCACAGCCAGAGCCTGACCGGTCAGCGTAAGGCCACACGCCAGGACAACCATCCATGCTTGGATTCGCATCATTGCCGCTCCCCGATTGTTCGGAACACCTAACCTATCTCGGTGAGGAGACAAGGGCAACGGCCTGCAGGGCAACCGGCCATTGACCAAGAGCGTTTAACGCTCCCCTGCTTGCTTCACAGACAACTCTTTGAGGCGTTCCAGCGCTTCCTTCTGCTTCGCCACCGGTAGGCGCGACACGAGAAGGATGATGTCCGCCAACAGATCAGAGGTGGCATGGAAGTAAGCCACCGGCAACTTCAACGCCTTCGCCAAAGCCTCCGCGGTCGCAGGATCGGGATCGTGCTGCCCCGTCTCGTAACGGCTCACACGCGTCGCTCCTGAGACGCTGTCCACCATCCCAATGCGCTCGGCGAGTTCTGCCTGGGTCCAGCCCATGGCCATCCGCGCACTCCGCAGGCGCGTGCCATAGACCGTGGCCGGTGTCTTGGGTTTGGGCATCGAGAAGATTGCACGAAAGCTGAATTCCCTCAGTGTGCCGCTTGGATGCCGGCTTCTCATCTGCGATTATCGTAAATGCCGCCAGGCCGGCGGTCTACAGGGGCTTTTCCTATGAAGCACGCAGGACAAGGAGCGTTCGTTGCGCTCCTGGCATTGATGCTGGTCGCTCCCGGCTCCGCCCACGCTCAGGACGGCTCCGACCCCAAGCTCGGCTTCTTCCGCCAACTGGGCGGCAGCCTCAAGGACGCGGGCAAGCAAATCGTGGGCATCAAGCCGAACGCAGACGGCAAGTCCACCGCCCGGACCAGCAGCACCGGCCCCCTCTACACGCCCCTCAGCGGCGCCGGGAAGCTGCCCGGGCTCTTCAAGGGCGACAACCACCAGGCTGCCCAGGCAAGCCGCTTGGACTGGCCTCGGGTCGCGCTGACGTTCAACGAATGGGGCGTCTCGCTTCCCTGTTGGACTGTCGAAGCAAAGATCTGGACCAGCCCTACCGCGTCGAGCGTCGAAACCTTCCGGGCCTGCGCCGACGCCCCTCTGACCGAGACCGACGACTTGGGCGAGGCGGCCGAGCTCAACAAGTCGGCTCTCTGGAAAGGCCGCGACACGCTGACCGGTATCCGGGTGCCGGCCAGCAAGCCGAACACCGGCGCTCAGCGCTACACCGGCCCCAACCCGCCCGCGCAACCGTTCGCCGTCAACGTGAGCCGCCCCGGCGTCGCCGATCGCGCCGTCGACGTGTCGCTGCGCGTGGCGTGGGTCTCGGGGTTCCTCCAGACCGCAGATCTGCATCCGGGGGCTAGCGGCCTGCTGACGCCCTTCAAGGACAGCCGGCTCTGGATCGCGGGCTTCAAGCCCGACGGCAACCGCGACAAGCCGTAGCCCCTGATCTCGCCCGCCTCCCCCATCACCATCCCTCAGCAAAAGGAACGACATGAAAAACGCATGGATCGGCCTGGTCGTGTTGACCACGGCCTTGGGCCTGACCGCCTGCAGCGGCAAGCCCTCGAACGACAACGCCAAGCAGGCCTTGGTGACCCTGCTTGAGCAGAGCGGCGCCGGCCGAGTGAGCGACATTCGGGACTTCGAGCTGACCGGCTGCACCAAGGCCGAGGACGCCGACGGCTACCGCTGCGACACGCGCGGCCAGGTCGTCCTCGAGATTGCCGGTCGGCAGGTCCCCGTCCCCGTCAACAAGAACCTGCGCTATGCCAAGGCCGACGGCACGTGGAGGGCCTACGCCAAATGACTACCCATCTTGATCCGATCGCCCCCGCGTCGATGGGCGTGGTCCACCCGCTTCCCGGCACCGGAGCGCCGCGTGCTGCGCCCAAGAAAGTGCTGACGCCCCACAACCGCTTCTTCTGGTGGTTCTCGCTGAGCCTGCTCTTCCTGGGCCCGCTGGGCTTCATCGTCGGGCCTTTGATGGCCCGGCGGGGTCTGCGCAAAGCAGAGCGACTCTGCCCGGGCGCCGCCTACGCAGCTCGGCAGCGCGACAAGGGGTTCACTGCTGGGCAGTGGTGGGTCATGACGCCGCTGGCTCTGATGGGAGCCCTCTGGATCTTTTCGCTGCTGAGCGGGCTGCCGATGGTGTTGCTGGTGCTGTGGGTGCAGCTGACCAGTTGATTCCGATAGAGCATCCGCATCAAAAAGCCCGGCAATCCGGGCTTTACTTTTTGCTCCATACCCTGCCCCACCTTAGCCGATAGCTGTAGCGCTCAAGGCGGGGCAATCACTCGCGAAGGAAGAGCGTATCGAGCTTCTGTGCAAGAAGTCCTTTTTCAACTAGGGCCTCACAACGATCCAGAATGAGCCGCCGCAACTGGGGACTCGTGCTCTTGTAGCCGAACTTGCGAGACGCGTAGTGAACCAGCTCTTCAGGTTTGGCGCCTAAGTTCTCCTTAACGATTCCGATCAAGGCAATGTCCACTTCGCCCGGCGGCAAAAGCTCCGGACGGCGCAATGACAAAGAAGACACTCGGCTCCGATCGCGGACTTTTACCTCCCTGCCCTGGACAACCAGGAAGGCACCATCGACAAGCCCGATGGTTCCTTGGCTCGCTGCTAAAGCGATGCCTTCGTCAACGGCCTGCTGGATACGAGACCCCGCACGCTGCAAGCCCCACAGCGTGCGTAGACGAGTCACCACTTCGCTTTTGTGGATGGGCCCCTCCACATCGACAATCTGAGCGACCAACTGCGCCATCTTTCCGGCCGGGCACATGTGAAGCTCAAACTGGGTGCTCGGGACGGTAAACTCGGCCTCAATGTATGCATCAGCCGCAGGCAGCGACTCTACGCCAACGAGCCCGATTTCTACGAACTCCCCTCTTTCCACCGACTCAAACTCCACGGGAACCGCACGGCGCACCGGGCTGGCTTCGTTTTCGAACGAGTCAGGCTCTGCCTTGGCCGCTTCAATTGCGGCAATGAGCCGCTCCAGCTCTGCTTCAGGGCGATGGAACCAATCCGAACTCCAAATCCGGTAGACCTGCCACCCCTTGTCCTTAAGAACACTCTCCCTCAGTCGGTCGCGGTCCCGCGCACTCTTTGCATCCCGGTAAGACTGACCGTCGCACTCGATACCTAGGACGTAGCGGCCAGGGCGCTGAGGATCAGACACAGCGATGTCAACGAAGAATCCCGCGATGCCCACATCTGTGTGCAGGTCATACCCGCGCGACCTCAGCGCTGCTGTTACTTCCTGTTCGAACACGCTGTGCTTCACGTCACGCGCTTCCACGGCGGTGTGTAGGCGACCTGTGCGGGCATAGTGGAGAAACAGCTTTAGGGCCAACGTGCCCTTCCCCTTGCCACGTTCCGGATCGATGTCCTCGTCAGAGATGGACGAGAACACTTCGCAACGGGACTTCGCCCGGCTGATGAGCACGTTCAAGCGCCGCTCGCCGCCGTCCTTGCTGACCGGGCCAAAGTTCATGGTGACCTGGCCGACGCTGTCGCGGCCATAGCCGATGGAGATGAAGATGACATCGCGTTCGTCGCCTTGGATGTTCTCAAGGCTTTTGACAAAGAACGGCTCGGAGGGATGACCAGCAAAGAATCCTTCCGTCTCAGGATGCTGCCTGCGCAGGACCTCTAGCTCGTCGAAGATGGCTCGGCGTTGCTGTGTCGAGAACGTCGCGATACCGAGCGACAACTGAGGCGTCGTCTGAGCATGCAACAACGCCGCTTGAGCCACCGCTTTGGCCTCCTTCGGATTGGTGCGTGTATTTCCACGATCATAGACAGCTTCCAATAGATGGTGGAAGCGCAGCCCCACCCCAGCCTCGCTGTTGAAAGGGCTCGGCACAATGAACAAACGATTGTTATAGAACTGGCTGTTTGACACCGCAATCAACGATTGGTGGCGACTGCGGTAGTGCCAACGCAACATGCGCTCTGGGAGGCCTCTTGCTCTACAAAGGCCAAGAATGCTCTCAACGTCCGCGGCCTGCGCACCGTCTTCATCTTTTTCTGACTCTGTCCCATCGCCCATCGCCTTCGCGAAGAACCGGGTGGGCGGCAGCTGGCGCTCATCACCGACGATGACGAGCTGCTTGGCGCGAGCAATCGCACCGAGTGCGTCGATCGGCTGGACCTGGCTCGCCTCATCGATTACCAGCATGTCGAAATCCAAGGCTCCCGGAGGCAAGAACTGAGCAACAGAGAGTGGACTCATCATGAAAACGGGCTTGAGCGCCTGGATTGCTGGCGCACACTGCTGCATAAGTTGGCGAATGGGCTTATGGCCCTTCTTCCTGGCCATCTCGCCCATCAGCACCGCCGTTGGACCGGTGGCGCCCCCTTGGCGTGGAATCTGCGAGTGATGGGTCTTAACCACCTGCCAGCGGGCCAGGTTCATGCGCTCGAGGTCCAGTTGCGCAAAGTTAGCGACTACCTGTGAATGTCGCTGTCCGTCGAAATTTGCAAGCGAGCGGTCTCTTTGCACCATGGCTTGAAGCACAGCCTCGTAGTAGGCGAGCTCAAATGTGCCCTTTGCGTCGCTGGGATCCATGGCGCCTTGACTGAGCTCTTCGACAATAGAGCCAAGCCCCTTCTTCCGAGCATCGTTCGCAATCGCAAGATAGGCGCCCCAGGCTCGTAGCCCTTCTGGGTCAGCCCGCCAGCGTGCAAGCTGGATTGCCAGAGCCGAGAGTGGCGCCTGATTTGGATCACGGCCAACGTCGGCACTCCCCTCGAACTGAAGGCTTACGAGAAGATCTAAGAGATCGCTCGACAGGCGGCTTCCCGACTCAATGGACACCTCTCCCGCTTGGAGCAATGCTTCCGGCTCGGCGGTCCTCGCAGCCAAGGCGCGCAAGTCGGTATTGGCCAGCATCCAGCCCGCAATCCCCCGCAGTTCCTCCACGTTGGACGCCAGTCCCTGCCAAAGCAGCCCAAACGCTTGCTCGCCCTCATTGGCAATAGCCTCGAAAGCTGCACGAGCAACCTGAGCCTCCTGGATGCGATCGATGGTCGAAAGTGCTTTCTCAACCGTCATCTCCGACGAACCCTGGAGCAGGAGCGACTGCGAGTATGCGTCATGCCATAGCGTCGTTTTCTCTGCCAGCAGGGCCAACGGCACACGCCTGACCACGACCTCTCCATCCCAGGGATCCCGGTTGGCTGTCAGAAATTGCTCGTGTATGGGCGACAGCTCACGAGAGATTTCTTCCAGCACTGGCTTAACCCGCTTGGCAATTTCTGTGGCGAGCACCTTGTCCCCGATGTCCGCCAAGCGCTCTCGGACGCCGCTCCCCAGCGGGCGCAGGGTGCGCATCCAGGCGACCACTCCCCTCAGGAAAGACGCCTCGGACCGTTCGCGTTGCCAGTTGGTGCCGAAAGCTTCAAGCCCCTGTGCGTCGCGCTCTGCAATCTTCCGTTGAGCCGATTTAGCGTCTAAAAGCACATCCAGCGCGCTGAGCATTTCCTCGGCCGGGAGCTTGGGTGACGAGAGCAAGGAGCGAATCAACTGATTCGAGCGCCGCCAATCCCCGCTGAAGAACCGAAAGATGCTGGAACCACGTGTCGCCAAGTGGCCTCGTGCTGTTTCGAGTTCAGCACTATCTTTGCCCCAAGCCGACTCTCGGAACGTTGAAGCCAGCGTAGCCTTGGCCTGCTGGACGGATTCAACGGCTACGACGGTTTCTTCAACAACGTCGACGCCCCGATCCCATATGTGGGCCACCAGCGCGTCTCGATCAAGTTCCGGGACGCTGGTTGCTCGCTCAGCGATGGCTACCAGCCGCATCGCTAGTTCTAACGTGAGCGGCTCTTTTTCTGACAGAAGCTGACTCAAACGCCCCAGGTCTGGCGTGATGCCTTCTAGCTTGGCTCTTATTGCTGCGAGGACTGCTACTTCCTGACCAAGAACGAATGAGGGCAACAAACTTTGCAGGCGCTCACGGGTTGGCTCCCAAGCGACCTCCAGCGCCCGCGTGTCAGACAACGAGGTGGCCTCCGCCAGAGAGCGTTGCGCGGCTTCCAATGCGTCACACTGAGCGGCAATGCGCTCCGGGTCCTCCCATAACGCTGAAGTCAGGGCGCTGGCACCAATGCGAGGCGCCTCCACTAGCGCTCTCGCTCGGCTCACGGCGCTACGGACATCATCGAAGCGTTCCGGCGGCGACAGGTCAAGCGCTTGGTGGAGGCTGCTTGAAGCGTCCCGCCATTGTTCCAAGCGAACAGCCAAGGCGGTGACCAGCTCAATCAAGCGATCCCGCTCGTTGGGGAGCAGCGCATCGTTCCCTACCCCGCTCCAGGCATGCTCGGCCGGCACGCCAATCTCTCCAATGCGCTGCACCAACTCCTGAAGCACAACGTCTCTCGCTTCCTTGTCGTGCGGGGACCACTCCACAGGTCCCTCTAAAACAAAGCGCTGAGTCGTGAGTCCTTGCCGGCGCAGTCCGATCAGATGGCCAAACACTTGATACGGCGTCAGCTCGGACGGAAGGAGCGGCAAGTGCATGCGATGAGCATGAGCGTTAAGCGCATCACGCCGCTCAGTGAGCTGCTCAATGATGGGTTTAGTGTTCTCCCGCTTGGGATCGCCAAGGCTGAGCGTTTGACGGAGTTCTTCCAGCAATGTTCGCTTGTTAGCCTTGTTGCTGTGCAGCTCAAGGCACGCCACGCCGACACCCACGTAGTCCAAGCGCCGTTTCACGACTTCCAACGCAGCCATCTTCTCCGCAACGAAGAGCACCTTCTTCTTCTCAGAGATGGCGGCAGAGATGATGTTTGCGATCGTTTGTGACTTGCCCGTTCCTGGCGGCCCTTGCACCAAGATGCTGTTGCCCTGCAGAACGTCATGGACAACGAGCGCCTGTGACGAGTCGCAATCGACAACGTGAAGCATCTTCTCGATGGAGATGATTTCATCGACGTTTGCGTCTTCGCTAGTGATTTCTGCGCCCGGGAACCCATCGGTCACCACGCCACGAAGAGACGCAATCGACTGCATGCCGCCAAAGCTCTCCCACACGGCTGGATCCAGGTCGCGATACATCATGAACTTCGCGAAAGAGAACAAGCCGAGAACAGCATCGTTGGGGCAGACATCCCATCCGATGCGTCCTTCCGTCATCTCCTTCACAGACCCGATATATGCATCGATATCTAGGGTTTCGAATTCCTCGATGTTCGGCAGACGCAAGCCAAACTCGCGGTGCAAGAACAACTGAAGGGAGAGATTCGCTTGGATGTCGTCCCCGGACCACTTTAGGTGGAACTTTTCGCCCGCTGTGCTGCGTTCGAGTTGAACAGGGATTAGAACCAATGGCGCATAGCGATCGGTCTGCGGCGTAGAAGTAGCACGCCACTTCAGATAGCCAACCGCTAGATAGAGAACATTGACGCCCTGCTCTTCTTGGAGCGTTCTTGAATCCGTGTAGAGATCCAGCAAGCGCTTTTGCAGCCCAGATGAGGTCAGCCTCGTCGACAGGTTCGCATCCCAGTGACTCAGGACGCGCCCTTCTTCGTCCAACTCAAAGTCAGGCTGCTCAACCAAGGTTGGATCTTCCAACTCCTCGTCAAGATAGGTAATGGACTCAGATGGCATCTCGCTCAGATCCAAGCCTTCACCCTGCTCCTGCTGGGAAGGGTCTTGCTTGCCTGGAATGAAGGTGAAACGCTTGCCGTCCACGACCAAAGTTTGATACATGGCCTTGGCGAGCTCGTTTACGACCTCAATGGTGCGAGCACGACCGCCACGCGGCGTATGAAGAAGCCGATTGCGCGTAGACAAATCCAAGAGTTCGAGCCTGGCCCTCTCGACCTTGTCCTTCAGCGTTCCGCTTCCCCGTAGGGAAGAAGTCTCTTCCGTGCTTTGCCCTGACACCTGATCCATCGCAATCCCTTCTGTGGAAAGGGGCGGAGGTGCCAACCAAATGCAGCGGTCGAAGTGCGCCGCCCCGAACGGCCCAGCCCTATAATGCGCGCAACGCCCCGCGCAATCCATACCGGGGCAAGCTGCCGGCGGGGGCGTATGGGCGAGCTTCGGAGCACCGAAATCCACTGGGTCGTATCCAGCTACATCGGCGTGGAGGGCGGTTACTTGGGTGACTTCACCTACCGGACCCACAAGGAGTTTTACAGCGCCTACTGTGACCTGGATCTTGACCCAGAAGCTTTCCCTGGCAATACGACCCGCGAGCGCTTCATCGCAGTCTTAAAGACGTCACCCGCGCTCACGCAAGCAGCAATCTTGCGAGGGATAGCACGGAAGTATCCACCGGGAACCGAACATCAGCGCACCGCCGCCGCTTATCAAAAGCTTCTTGCGCTGGCAAAGCAATGCGCCGACGGCCTATCTGTAGAGACAGTCAGCCCCCAAATCAGCAGCGATCTGTTGCAGCGCGCCTTAGCTGATGCGGCCACGCTGATGGGCACAAGCGGCCCCACGCATGCGGTAGACCGTGTGCATACCGCGATGCACGCCTACCTCAAAGCGGCCTGCCGAGCTCAGGACATCGAGATCCCGCCCGGCGCAACGATCACGAGTCTGTTCAAGTTGCTGCGGCAACAACACCATGGCCTCACGAATCTTGGCCCACAGCCCGACACCATGATCAAGGTGCTCTCATCCCTCAGCAATGTCATGGATTGCCTCAATCCAGCTCGAAACAATGCGAGCTTGGCTCACGCGAACGATGAGCTGCTCGAGCGCGATGAGGCGTGTCTGGTCATCAACTCCGCACGCACGATTTTTCAATACCTGGACGCAAAGCTTCGCTAACGGCCAAGTAGAACTTTCTAGCAGGCTGCCGTCCTCGCACGACGCTTTGATAGAGACAGGAGCCGCGGCAGCTGTAGAAGCAGAATGGCCGGGGCATTTGCTTCACCGATGTTACGACTTCAACGCATTTATCTAGCAATCTCCAGCACATGGAGCTTGGTCACAACTTGGCCAATCCGCGGTTGACCCGCTCAGCTCGCTGTTAGATACATGTCGCAACCGCGTGCCACTCCGTGGCAAAGGGGCGCGGTTGTCGTCTCTCCCACCACACCGGCTCGAGCCGGTCTCGGCTGTCTGCTCCACCTCTGTCAACTCGCGCGTCTCTCAACAGGCACGGCCCTTGTCCGTGCGTGCTGGGTTCGTGCGGCCTGCCTAAACATATGGAGAAGTGCACTATGCGATTCCGGATCTTCCTCGCCGTCTTCCTGTTCACCACCGCCAGCGCTGCAGCGCAGGCCCAGGTCGTCACGCTCAACAAGGGCGGCTTTATCCTGACCTACGACTGCACCGAGCACACCGCCACGCGCTACGAATACTCGCTCAACGCGGACACCGGTTCCGCGGCTCGTCCGTCCGACTTCAAGCTCGATACCACCCTGCCGAGCGGCTGTGGCGGCCAGACCTCGACCAAGTCCTACGCCAGCGTGCGCTCGGGCTATGACCGTGGTCACCTGGTCACGTCCAACCACATGGATTACAACTCGACCTACATCGTCCGCGCGAACCTGATGTCCAACATCGTGCCGCAGGTGTCGGGCTTCAATCAGGGCATCTGGGTGAGCGCGGAAAATGTCGCCGAGTGCTACCGCGATATCCGACCGGTGAAGGTTTACGGCGGTGTCGTGTTCGGCGACACATCCAATGATTACTTCCTCTCGAGCCACGGCATCCGCACGCCGGAATACTTCTGGAAGACGATCATCACCACGGACCCGAGCACCGGCGCTGAGAAGGCCATCAGCTGGATCATTCCGAACCAAACCGGTCTGGGCAGCCTGGACGACTACATCGTGTCGATCGCTGACTTGGAAGAGCTCATCGGCGCCAACAACGTTGGCATCACGGCGTCGTCCGCGGTGAAAAACATGCTGCCGGCGACGACGTGGAAGCTGCCGAGCAACTGCGACCTGAGCTGAGCACGCACCGGCGTCGCAACGCGTTTCCTCGAAAGCCCTAGGTCACCACCTGGGGCTTTCTCTTTGCGGGCAAGGGATAGCTACGAGTGAGTCCCGCTCAATCGGGAGCATCCGCTCAACTGGTCGCGTCGCCCTTGAGCACGAGCAACGGCTGGCCCGCGGCGGAGCCGATCGGCAGGCGGGATTCGGCACCAGGCGTGACCACGACGATGGTGATGACCTCATCCTGCAATGAGTTGATCTGAACGAACTTGAGGCCGGCCTTCTCGAACACGTAGGCTTTGAAGAGCGGCGACAGGCTGACGTTTTCTTTGCCAGGAGGAATGCGCTCTCCCATGCCCTCGATGACGTCGGCCGGGTTCAATGCCGGCTGCTCCGCTGCCCTGGCGAGCGGGGACAACCCGGCGGCCATCATGGCCCCCCCAATCACTATCGCTGAGAAGGATTTCATCGGTCGATCCTTGAGGTATGCGGCCTGGTTGACGCTACTGCTGGGCCGAAGGGGTCGCAAGCGCCGGCCGGAGGTTGAGAAAAACCGTCTACGGGATTGGACAAATGTGTCCGTGAAGTCGAGCCGTGGCCCCTCCCGCCTAGCCGGTCTCCCCAGCCCAGCCGGGCGAAAAGCAAAGGCCCCGCGTGCGGGGCCTTTGATCGTCGGCGCTCAGCTGAAGGTTCTGACCTCCTTTCCACAGCCATGATGGAGGGCAACGCAAGGCAACCGGCTGGCCTGAAGCGTGAGAAGCTACTGGACGGAAACGCTATTACCCGCCAAGTTAATTAACCGGTCCAATCGGATAATCAACACCAGGCACGATTTCGGGTTCGGTAAAATCGCAGGCATTGGCAGCCAACTGGCACGCCTCCTGTTTGCTGAAGGGCGGATTTCCCGAAAGGGAGACCTGAATACTGTAATCCGGCGGTAGCTCCTGACAGCCGCCTTTTCCGTTGCAAACCACGCTGATGTCCCCACAGCCACCCGTGATGCTGAGCTGAATGGCGGAACTAATATCCCCACCCTGCCAATGCTTGTTGTTGCAAAAGTAAGCGTTCTGTCCGATCACCTTTCCTGAAGCGTCGAAATAGA
The DNA here is from genome assembly GCF_056725205.1 of Xanthomonas sp. NCPPB 3174. Taxonomy (NCBI): domain Bacteria; kingdom Pseudomonadati; phylum Pseudomonadota; class Gammaproteobacteria; order Lysobacterales; family Lysobacteraceae; genus Xanthomonas; species Xanthomonas sp. NCPPB 3174. The sequence goes on from NZ_CM161517.1 coordinate 2,805,035, forward strand.
TCCGATTAATTGATTTTTGCCGCGCAGCGTCAGCATTAAATGCGAGTGCCAAGCCACCAACGATGATAAAACACGTAATGAATCGCATAACCATCTCCTTGTTCGCGATTGGATTTCACTCCTAATGGATTATCCATTAGTGGACGAATGACCTATCCGCCGCCGCTGGTGTAGCACGCCCACTCAGCGTCAGGCACAAGTTAAAACAGTCCTTAGAGAATTTTTTCTCTTTATGGGATAGATATCTAAGTTAGAACAATAGCGTTACCAGCAGATAAGGAACGCCTGTGGCTCGGAGGGGCGCCGTCCACGGGGGTGGACGAATGCATCCGCAAAGTGGCGAGCCGCGGCCCTACCCGCTTGGCCGATCTCAGGCCCCCAGCCCAGCCGGGCGAAAAGCAAAGGCCCCGCGTGCGGGGCCTTTGATCGTCGGCGCTTAGGTGGAGGTTCTGGCCTCCGTCCCCCAGCCATGGTGGGTGAAGTGGCCTGGACGATGGAGACAGCTTGCCATGGGAGATGCGGACTCGTGATCAGTTGAACACGGACCTTGGCATCAGAAAAATCCTACGCAAACCTCACAGCCTTCAAAGCCCTAGTCCTTCACTTTTTGCTTCACCGCATTCCGCCGCTCAAGCCTCTCCTCAAGCGCCGCAACTTTTGCCTCTTGGCGCTGCACATACTTGGCTCCCTTCTTCAGCCGAATGATGATGCCGATCGCGTAGACGACACAGGTATAGATGCCCAATCCAAGGATGGCCAAGATTGGCCCAATCAGCTTTGCTCCACCGTCCATGAAAGCCATCGGCGCATAGGCCATTCCAATCCCCAGGATTCCGAAGCAGCAGAGCAATTGGGTGAGAAGAAATTCCGCAACTTTTCCTGGGTTCTGCTGAAGACTCAATACCTTGTTCAACTCAGCCCGAAGGATCTTGAGGCTAATCCTGTCGTTCATCAGGCCTAGCCGCATCCTTGCCCATCCCAGTGCCCAACCACCTCCTCCAAGCAGCAGAGCAACGACGATTCCGTTGAAAATTCCGTTCGCGTCAAAGTGCAGGTCACCCATGATTTCTCTCTCTATCGCTGGTTGATTTTTCAGCCCGTGCGGCTAGCACCCCACATCCGATGCATGCCACGGCAGGAGTAGACAGAAGATGTGTCGCACAGAGCGAGACAGTGCTTGCGAATTTTTCCGGTTTCCCAAAGCAAGAAGCCCTGGCGATCCAGGGCTTCTTTTCAACGAACGTCCGAGACGGGCTACCCCGGATACTTCGGAAACTTCTCGTCCGGGTGGCTGGCCTTCCACTGCTTGTAGGCCGCCGTGCCCTCCCACGCCTTGAACGCCAAGGGGGTGCGTCCGCGGCCCGACCAGGTTTCCTGAGTGTGCGGAAGCCAGTATTTGGGAGCGACTTCCTTCTTGGCCTGAGCGGGAGCAGCCTTGCGGCCACGGCCCGGGCTGCTGGCCCCGATGGCCACCGCCAGTTCGGCCTTCTGCTTCGGGGTGAAGTGCTCACCGTATTGGGACAGCAGGCCGATGATTTCGGTTACAGCCGAGGCGGCCTGTTCTTGGCGGAGGGTTGCTTCTTGCTCTTCGAGCTTGCGGAGCTCTTCTTCCAGCTTGGATTTAGCAGTGGCGATGGTGGCTAGAGACGACTGAGTCATTGGCAATTGACAAATTAAAAATTCGATCTATAGATCCTACCTACTTCACGAAACTACTGCAATGACAAGGAACAGCCTATAGCTGGACACTCCTAAATTCGTTCCAACAGCCACAATTCACTGAGCCGATTTCCCGACCAGGCACAGACCCAGGAATGTTCGCCCTAAACAAGAATCACCCAAATGAAAAAAAGTCCAAATCTATATCCAAAAATTGGAGTGTCATTAGCGTGGCTAGCCGCCGCCACTGCCATTTTTGCAAAGATTATTTCCAACTAGAACCAGCTTTCAGGAATAATTGCAATCAGGGTGCCGGCTAAAGCCATAAGAGTCCCGAAAAAAGCATGAGTAAAGGCTGACTGAAGTGCTTTTGCGACGTCCTTAGGTGAGAGGTCCAACCTTTCCCCAGACTTAGACTTTTGTTTATTCTTTCGCGATTCATAACGCGAAATGATTGAATCAAACCTCCTATCCCACTCCGCCTGAGTAAGCCCAGGACCACACTCCTTTAATCGCTTTACAATTCTGATTATTTCCCTGGTGAGCATAACATCTCTAACCAATACGGTAGGACGCGCCTCTTCTTGTTCGATAAAATCAGAGATAAAATCCCTTTGCGACCGCGTCAAGTAAACGCCAAGAAAAATCTGAAATCCCCCGCCCGCCAAAAGAACAACCTGAGCGATCACAGAAAGAATTTTAATATCCGCAAGAATTCCAATAATCACAAGCAAAAAAGCCAACCCACCCGTGATCACCCATAAATACTTTCCACGAGAAACTACAAAGTTCTCCAGCCAACCCCATAAGTCATAACTCCTTGCTGAATCAATCTTTGCACCATGACCATCCATGTCATTAGTTTCCGTATCAGGCTCCATAACAACTCCTTGAGATCTAAATTCGACAAAATTGAAAAAATTAAAGTGACTTGACAGTTATTCTCCATGCCAATGCCTTATGGCATGCCTCAGCCAATATGCTCGGACTGAACTCTGTCTCATACGCATGGGCATGCTCCTGCCGGTCCGACAACTCATGCCCCGTGTATTCCTCCCGCATCTCCCGGTGGACCCCAGCGGCCTTCAGCGCGCCGATGACCGTGTCTCGGAAGCTGTGGTGCCCCACCCTGCCGCCGCCGCGCGCCTTGATGCCCAGCTTGACCAGATAGCGTGAGAACGCGTGCTGGGTCCGGCCGGCGGGACCGTTCTTGGCGTCGAAGCTGAGCTCCGGGAAGAGCTTCGTCTCGCCGGCGGCCTTCAGCCGCGCCACGCGCTCCCACAAGCCCAGCTTGATGAGGTCCGGATGCACGGGGGTCTTCCGATCACTGGCATCGGTCTTGAGGCTCTTGTCCTCGCCCATCCAGGTGAAGTGGAAGATGGGGATGCCGTCTTCCTCTCGGCAATCTTCCAGCTCCAACCGGGCCACCTCGTTGGAGCGCGCGCCGGTGTAAAGCAGGATGAGCGGGAGCCACCGCGCCGCATCGCCCTTCAACTGCTCGAAGTTCTCCGGGTCGAAGATGCGCTTGACCTGGTCGGGGGTGAACGCCTGCGAGCCATGGCTCTTCGCCCGCTGCTTCTTCAGCTGCTTGGGCACGGAGGCGTGCCCCGAAGCCGGGTTGTCGCCTTGCGGGTAGTGGCCAGCCGTCTGCGCCCACTTGATGAAATCCGCGCAGGCAGAGAAACGGTTGGTGATGTAGGTGATGACCCGCTTCTGCGCAGTCTCGTGCAAGAACCACTCTGAGAAGTCGGTCCGCGTCAGTTCCTTCAGCATCACCGACTGCTTGCCCTTGCCCTTCCGCTGGCTCACCACGAACGCTTCCAGGTCTTTCAACGCACGGGTCTTCTGGACGATGGTCTTTGCGGTGTTCTTGCCCTGGATGCTGACCAAATACTTGTCTCGCGCAGCCGCGAGGGTCAGCCCCACCGGACGCGGTTCGCTGATGGGCTTGACGACTCGGCGCGGAGGAAACGGTGTCGACGACGGCGCAGGCATCGCGTGCTGCGCCGCGAGCTTCTGGAACAACGACAAGTCGTTCTGGTCGTTGATCTCCACCTGTCCGAACGAAGCGCCGCCCGGCAGCTTCACGTCCTTGAGGATCAGCTCAAGCGACGACTTGCCCTCCAGGCTCTTCAAGAGCTCTTCCAGCTCCTTCCCCATGCTGCCGTTCCTGATGGCTGCGAAGGCTTGAGCATAGCGTTGCTGCAACAGCAACGCGTAGCCAAGCGCGGCGCGATCGCACGTCGTGCCGGCACTGCGCTTGATGACCTTGCGCCCGAAGCGTGCCTGCAGGTCAGCAGGAACGCGCAAACGAACGTAGTAGCGGCCGGTCTCGCCGCGCGTGAGGTAGTGCGCTACTCGCATGGAAGTGTCCAAGCGAGTGTCCAAGGTGGCGAAAAAGAAAAACGCCCACAAATCGTTGATTTGCGGGCGTTTCCTTGACACTGGCGGAGTGAGAGGGATTCGAACCCTCGATAGAGCTTTTGACCCTATACTCCCTTAGCAGGGGAGCCCCTTCAGCCACTCGGGCATCACTCCGGATTTCTGCGCTGCGGATATTCCGCGACCGGGCGCGAAGAATACCGGGTTGTGGGGTCCCAGGTAAACCCTTTCGACGCATCAATCGGCAGATTGATCGCCGTGACCGCCGCCGTGGGAGTTCGGCTCGTCGCCGCGCTGGATGCGCTGGTAGATCTCTTCGCGATGCACCGCAACGTCCTTCGGCGCGGTGATGCCGATACGCACTTGATTGCCCTTGACCCCAAGCACCGTCACGGTGACCGAATCGCCGATCATCAAGGTTTCGCCTACCCGGCGAGTCAGGATCAACATTTTTAAAATTCTCCAGGGAGCCGGTGGGTCTCACCGGCACGGCGCCCGCACTGCGGGACGCCCAAATGAAAGGTGAAAAGAGGGGTGATGTTACGGGAAGCCGCGCCTTGCCAGCAAGGCGCGCGGCTCGGGTGTTCAGGGGAGATGTTGCTTGACCCAGGCTGGGACGCCGGCGAGTGCAGGGGCAAGGGCGGGCCCGTCCTCGCCACCACCCTGGGCGAGGTCCGGGCGGCCGCCGCCCTTGCCCGAGATCTGACCGGCGATGTGGCTCAACAGTTCCCCGGCCTTGACCCGTCCCATTGGGCTGCCGTTCACGCCGGCGACCAGGGCGACCTTGCCTTCGCTGGCGCCTGCCAGCACGATCACGCTGTCGCCCAGTTGCTGCTTCAGGCGGTCCATCGCCTCGCGCAGGGCCTTGGCATCGAAGCCTTCCAGCCGCACGGCGAGCACCTTCACACCGGACACGTCGACCGCCGACCCGGCCAGATCGGCGGTGGCGCCGGAGGCCAGTTTGGCCTTCAGCGCCTCCAGCTCCCGCTCCATGCGCTTGTAGCGGTCGCCGAGCTGGCGGATCTTGTCGACCACGTCATGGCTGTTGCCGCCCACCAGGTCGGCCGCCTCACGCAGCCGGGCCTCCTCGGACGCCACGTAGTCCAGCGCGCCCTGCCCGGTCACCGCCTCGATGCGGCGCACGCCGGCGGAGACGCCGCCTTCGCTGGTGATCTTGAACAAACCAATGTCGCCGGTACGGCCGACATGGGTGCCGCCACACAGTTCGGTGGAGTAGTCGCCCATCTTCAGCACGCGCACGCGCTCGCCGTACTTCTCGCCGAACAGGGCCATCGCACCGAAATCCAGCGCTTCCTGCATGCCCATCTGGTGCACTTCGGCAGCGTTGTTGGCGCGCACCTGCTGGTTGACCTTGCGCTCGATCAGCGCCAGTTCCTCGGCCGCGATCGGCTGGAAGTGCGAGAAGTCGAAGCGCAGGCGGTCAGGCGCCACCAGCGAGCCCTTCTGCTGGACGTGGGTGCCCAGCACCTCGCGCAGCGCCGCATGCAGCAGGTGCGTCGCCGAGTGGTTGAGGATGGTGGCGCCGCGGCGCTCGGCATCGACCTGACCGGCCAGCAGGTCGCCGACCTTCAGGCTGCCTTCTTCCAGCGTGCCGACGTGGCCATGGAACTGGCCCGCGAACTTCTGCGTGTCGGTGACCGTCAGCCGGGTGCCGGCGGCGGTCAATGTGCCGAGATCGCCGACCTGGCCACCGGATTCGGCATAAAACGGGGTCTTGTCGGTCAGCACGATCACCGCGTCGCCGGCCTGGGCGGACTGCACCGGGCGACCGTCCTTGAGCAGGGCGACCACGCGCAGGCCGTCGGCCTGCAGGCTGTCGTAGCCCAGGAACACGGTCGGGGCGAGGGTCGCCACCAGGTCCGCCGGCAGCTGCACGCCGCCGCCGAACTTGCCGGCTTCGCGCGCGCGCCGGCGCTGCTCGTCCATCGCCGTCTCGAAGCCCTGCTCGTCCACGCGCAGGTCGCGCTCGCGGGCGATGTCCTGGGTCAGGTCCAGCGGGAAGCCGTAGGTGTCGTACAGGCGGAAGGCGTCCTCGCCGGCGATCACTCCGCCATGCGCCTTGGCGGCGACGTCCTCGAAGATCTTCATGCCGGCATCGAGGGTTTCGGCGAAGCGCTCCTCCTCGGCCTGCAGGGCACGCAGCACCGTGTCCTGGGCCGCGGTCAGTTCCGGATAGGCCTCGCCCATCAGCTCCACCAGGGTCGGCACCAGCTTGCTGAAGAACGGCTGGCGCACGCCGAGCATCCAGCCATGGCGCAGGGCGCGGCGAATGATCCGGCGCAGCACGTAGCCGCGTCCTTCGTTGGACGGCAGCACGCCGTCGACGATCAGGAACGCGCAGGCACGGATGTGGTCGGCGATCACGCGCAGCGACTTGTTCTCCAGGTCGGCGGTGCCGGTCAGCTCGGAGGCCTTGCGGATCAGCGTCTGGAACAGGTCGATTTCGTAGTTGGTGTGCACGTGCTGCAGGATCGCCGCCAGGCGCTCCAGGCCCATGCCGGTGTCCACGCAGGGCGCCGGCAGCGGCACCAGAGTGCCGTCGGGCTGGCGATCGAACTGCATGAACACCAGATTCCAGATCTCGATGAAGCGGTCGCCATCCTCGTCGGGCGAGCCCGGCGGACCGCCAGCGATATGTGCGCCATGGTCGTAGAAGATCTCGGTGCACGGGCCGCAGGGGCCGGTGTCGGCCATCTGCCAGAAGTTGTCCGAGGCGTAGGGCGCGCCCTTGTTGTCGCCGATGCGCACGATGCGCTCGGCAGGCACGCCGATCATGTCGCGCCACAGGCCGTAGGCCTCGTCGTCGGTGTGGTAGACGGTGACCAGCAGGCGCTCGGCCGGTAGCTTCCAGACCTGGGTCAGCAGCTCCCAGGCCCAGGCGATGGCGTCCTTCTTGAAGTAGTCGCCGAAGGACCAGTTGCCGAGCATTTCGAAGAAGGTGTGATGGCGCGCGGTATAGCCCACCGAATCGAGGTCGTTGTGCTTGCCGCCGGCGCGCAGGCAGCGCTGCACGTCCGCCGCGCGCACGTAGCTGCGCTTCTCGGCGCCCAGGAACACGTCCTTGAACTGCACCATGCCGGAATTGGTGAACAGCAGCGTCGGATCGTTGCCGGGCACCAGCGGCGCGGACGGCACGATGGTGTGGCCCTTCCCCTTGAAGAAGTCGAGGAAGTCGCTGCGAATCTGGGAGGTGGAGAATTTGGCGGGTGCGTTCATGGGCTGGCTATAGACGAGCGGACGGGCTTCCTGGAACTCCCCCGTAGATGAGGGCGCCACGGAAACCGGACAAGACAACTCGCCAAGGGTAGCAGGCCCGGCCCGCTCAGTCCTCCGCAGCGTCGCGCACCGCGGCGCGGATGCTGTCGCCATCGAAACCGCGCCGCGCCAGAAGATCGGCGGCCTTGCGTTGTTGCGGCAGGTCCATCGCCCCGGCGGCGCCGAAGCGGCGTCGGACCAGATCGCGGGCATTTTCGGTCCAGTCGCCTTCGAAGGCGCCCATCGCGATGGCGATGGCCTCGCTGTCCAGGCCATGGGTGCCGAGTTCGGCACGGATGTGCAGCGGTCCGTAGCCTGCCCCGGCACGGCTGCGCACCAGCAGTTCGGCGAAGCGGCCATCGTCCTGCCAGCCCTCGCCGCTCAGGCGTTCGACCGCCTCGGCGGCAGCTTCGGCTTCCACCCCCCGGGCACGCAGCTTGCGGGTCAACTCCTTGTGCGAATGCTCGCGCCGCACCAGCAGGCCCAGCGCCTTCTGCAGCGGCGTCTGCTCTGGTTGCCGGCGACGCCGACGTGGTGCTTCCTGTGCCTGTTCGTCGCTCATGGGCGATGCCACCCCGATTCAAAATGCGCCGTCCCTGGCGCGCGCCCTCCTGGCTTGCTCAAGACTGCCGAGGGAGACGAGCGGCACTGACTCCACCGCTCCCCCGGCAGAAAACCATTACGCGTCGTCGTCTTCCGCCTCGGCCTCGCTCGGGGCGATTTCCGTGGGCTGGAACTTCTCGCGCAGCTCGCTTTCCAGCTTGGCCGCGACCTGCGGGTTGTCGCGCAGGTAACCGCGGGCGTTGTCCTTGCCCTGGCCGATGCGCTCGCTGCCGTAGCTGTACCAGGCACCAGCCTTTTCGACCAGCTTGGCTTCCACGCCCATGTCGATCAGTTCGCCTTCGCGGCTGATGCCTTCGCCGTAGAGGATTTCGGTGACGACCTGCTTGAACGGCGGCGCCAGCTTGTTCTTGACGACCTTGATCTTGGTCTGGTTGCCGATGATCTCGTCGCCCTTCTTGATCGCGCCGATGCGGCGGATGTCCAGGCGCACAGAGGCATAGAACTTCAGCGCGTTGCCACCGGTGGTGGTTTCCGGACTCTGACCCGGCATCATCACGCCGATCTTCATGCGCAACTGGTTGATGAACACCACCAGGGTGTTGGAGCGCTTGATGTTGCCGGTGAGCTTGCGCAGCGCCTGGCTCATCAGACGGGCCTGCAGGCCCGGCAACTGATCGCCCATCTCGCCTTCGATTTCGGCCTTGGGGGTCAGCGCGGCGACCGAGTCGACCACCACGATGTCCACCGAACCCGAGCGGACCAGCATGTCGGCGATTTCCAGCGCCTGCTCGCCGGTGTCCGGCTGCGACAGCAGCAGTTCGTCGACGTTGACGCCCAGCTTGGCGGCGTAGATCGGGTCCAGCGCGTGCTCGGCGTCGATGAACGCGGCGGTGCCGCCGTTCTTCTGGCACTGCGCGATGGCCTGCAGGGTCAGGGTGGTCTTGCCCGAGGATTCCGGACCGTAGATCTCGACCACGCGACCCTTCGGCAGGCCGCCGATGCCCAGCGCGATGTCCAGCATCAGCGAGCCGGTCGGAATCACTTCCACCGCTTCGATGACGCGATCGCCCATCCGCATCACCGAGCCCTTGCCGAACTGCTTCTCGATCTGGCTCAGGGCGGCAGCAAGCGCGCGCTTCTTGTTCTCGTCCATTGTGGTGTCCTTGGAAGGTGAGGAGGATTTGCGGAGTGAGGTCAATGTAAGGGCCTGGTATCGCACGGACTGAGACAGTGCGTGGCGAGATGAAAATAATTCGTCCGGACCGGGCGACGGCAGCGGCGAATGGCGATATCCGGGGTCGGAAAAGTCCGGCCGGCACTGTAGTGCATGCCCTGCTCCACGCGCGGCATCAGCGGTTGGGGCGCAGCAGGCCGCAGTACAGGCCTTCGATGGCGAACTCCTGATCCGGCAGCACCTCGATCGGCGCGTAGTCCGGGTTGCGCGGCAGCAGACGGATGCGGTCCTTGCCGATCTTCAGCAGCTTGACCGTGATCTCCTCGTCGATGCGCGCCACCACGATCTGCCCGGAACGGGCATCGCGGGTGCGGTGCACGCCGATCAGATCGCCGTCGAAGATGCCTTCGTCGCGCATGGAATCGCCCTGCACCTTCAGCAGGTAGTCCGGGGCCGGCGAGAAGAACACCCGGTCCAGTACCACGAAGTCGTCGGAACCAATGTCCGCGCCGATCGGCAGGCCGGCCGCGACGCGCCCGAGCACCGGCAGGCGCAACACGTCGGCGCTGTCCACCTGCGGCGCAGGGGCCGGCGCGGCGGCCCCACCGAGCAGGCGGATGCCGCGCGCCTGCCCGGGCACGCGGCGGATCGCACCGGCCTGCTCCAGCGCTTCCAGGTGGTACTGGGCCGCGCGCACGCCTTTGAAGCCGAAGGCGCGGGCAATCTCGGTCTGCGACGGCGGCACGCCATCGTGTTCGATGCGCTCGGCGATCAGGTCGAGGATCGCCTGCTGGGTTTCGGTCAGGTCCATGGTTAGTAGTAATACTACTAAATTGGCTGGCGAGCAACTGGCGAGCGGATTTGGGTAGCGGCGGGCAGCATCGCCGGCCGCTGAGGCTGGGCCGAGTGACAGTCTGCGATGGCTACCATCGTTGGCAGGCGGGTCGCGGCCTGTCGCGTTCTTCCAGGTCGTTACAGAGCGTCAGAGCGATGTGTGCCGAATGGTTTGGGTACCTCGCGTCGGGGCTGAAGCCCCTCCCACAAGGGAGTAAGTGCGCCGGCGCTCCCGTGGAAATGGCACGATGCCAGGCCAGCTGCCTCGAGGCCTGGCGGCGGACCATGCCCGAAGGCGCGCGCCGCACTCAGCGCCCGCTGCGCCAGATCGAGAACAGGATCCACACCCCCGACAGTGCCGCGCCGACGAAGCCGCAGACGCCGATCGCCAGCAGCCAGCGGCTGGAGATGCCGCCGACGCTGTTCATCACGATCGACGAGCCGATGATCAGCGCGGCGGTGACGATGCCCATGGTCAGGCGGTTGGCGGCGCGGTTGACCTGGTCGCCGAAGCCCTTCAGCGAGCCGGTCTCCACGTTCAACTGCAGGCGCCCGCGCCGCGCCGCCTGCAGCAGCCGGCGCGTGTCGCGCGGCAGGTCGCCAAGCAGTTCCAGCGCGCCCAGCACGGTGCGGCGGCCGCGCCTGGCCATCGCCCGCGGCGCGAACCGCTGCAGCATCACCCGCTCCAGGTACGGGGCGGCGGCGCCGGCCATGTCGAAGTCCGGATCGAGCTGGCGCCCGACGCCTTCCAGGGTCAGGAAGGTCTTGATCATCAGCGCCAGGTCGGCCGGCAGCGCCAGTGCGTGCTGGCGCAGCAGCGCGGTGACGTCGCCGAGCATGGCGCCGACCCGCAGGTCCTTCAGCGGCACGCCGCGGTACTGGTCGACGAAGGCGGCGATTTCCAGGTGCAGGCGCGCCTCGTCGACCTCGACCTCGCCGTCGGTCCACTCCAGCAGGATGTCGGCGACCGCTTCGGCGTCCTGCGTGACCAGCCCGTGCAGCAGTTGCACCACCTGGTAGCGGCGCTGCTCGGAAATGCGCCCGACCATGCCGAAGTCGATCACCGCGATGCGCTCGCCGGGCAGGTAGAAGATGTTGCCCGGATGCGGATCGGCGTGGAAGCAGCCGTCCTCCAGCACCATCTTCAGCACGATGTCGGCACCGGTGCGCGCCAGTTGGCGTCGGTCCAGGCCGGCGGCGTCGACCGCCGCCAGGTCGCGGCCGCCAATGCCGTCGACGAAGTCCTGCACGTTCAAGGTCTCGCAGGTCCACTGCCAGTGCACCCGCGGGATCACGATCTCGTCGTGTCCCTGGAAGTTGGCCGCGATGCGCTCGGCATTGCGGCATTCGCCGGCGAAATCCAGCTCGCGGCGCAGCGACAGGGTGAATTGCTGCACCACGGCGGCCGGGTGATAGCGCTTGAGGTCCGGCGCGCGCGCCTCGACGATCTCGGCCAGCCGCGCCAGCAGCCGCAGGTCGGCCTCGATCACCTCGCGGATGCCGGGGCGGCGCACCTTGATCACCACCGCGGTGCCGTCGCGCAGCCAGGCGCGGTGGGTCTGCGCCAGCGAGGCGGCGGCGAGGGGGGTTTCCTCGAGCCTGGCGAAGATCGCCGTCGGCTCCTCGCCGAGCGCCTCGATCAGTTGCGGCAGGATCTGCGGGTAGTCCAGCGCCGGCGCGGCGTTCTGCAGTTCGCCCAGTTCGTCGATCCACTCCGGCGGCAGCAGGTCCACGCGCGTGGCCAGCACCTGGCCGAGCTTGACGAAGGTCGGGCCGAGGTCCTGCAGGGCGCGCCGCACCCGCTGCGGCGCCGACATCCGCAGCAGTTCCTCGGCGTTGTGCCAGTGCAACAGGCGCCCGGCGCGTTCCAGCACGTCGGCCATGCCGATGCGCCGGACCACGTCGCCGAACCCGTAGCGGATCAGCACCGAGGCGATTTCCTGCAGGCGTCCCAGGTCGCGGACGGTGCTCAGCGCCTCCCACATCGCGCTCATCCTCGACGCAGGCGCGCGGCCACGCTCACAACAGCGCGTCCAGGCCGCGCAGGGCCGCCGCCACGGTCTGCCGGCGCACGGCATCGCGGTCGCCCGGGAACTGGAACAACTGCGCGCTGGCGTAGCCGCCGCGACGCTTCCAGCCCAGCCAGACGCTGCCGACCGGCTTGTCCGCCGAGCCGCCGCCGGGGCCAGCGATGCCGGTCACCGCGACCGCGACGCTGGCGCCGGAATTGACCAGCGCGCCGGAGACCATTTCGATCACCGTCTCGCGGCTGACCGCGCCGTGATGCTCGAGCGTCTGCGGGCGCACGCCCAGCAGCGCCTGCTTGGCCTCGTAGCTGTAGGCGACGATGCCGCAGTCGAACCAGGCCGAGGATCCGGCGACGTCGGTCATCACCTTGGCGATCCAGCCGCCGCTGCAGCTTTCGGCGGTGACCAGGCGCTCGCGCGCGGTGCGCAAGCGATCGCTGAGCGCGGTGGCCTGTTGCAACAACTCCGAATCGGTGGGAAGCGTCATGGCACAGCTCGGGAAACCAGTGCGCTTTGTAGCCCAATTCGCCGTGGCTGTCGCGCCTGCGCGTGCCGACGGATGGCCGGCCGTCAGCCAACGCGGCGCTTGTCCCGCCGCCACGCCGATCCGCCAATCGGCATCGACCGCACGACGTCGACGCGCCACTCAGCGCTGTTGCCACTCCTCCTGCTCGCGCGGCGGCAGCAGCGCCCGGATCGGCGCGCCATCGGCGGTGGCAGCCAGGCGCTCGGCCTCGGTGATCGGGATGTCCACCTGCAGCAGCCAGCCGTCCTCGTCGGCCTGCTCGCTGCGGATCACCTGCAACTGGTGCAGTTGCGAGCGCAGGCGTCCGGCGCTCGGCGGCAGGCGCAGGCTGCCCTGCACGTGGCGCAGGCCCAGCCGCTGGCCGAGCACGTGCTGCAGCAGGTCCAGGCCGCGGCCGTCGCGGGCGGAGATCCACACCCGCTCGCGCCGCGCCGTGTCCGGCACGCCGTCCTGCGCATCGTGACGCACCTCGGCGCCCTCGATGCGGTCGATCTTGTTGAACACCAGCAACTGCGGCAGTTCGCCGGCGCCGACCGCGTGCAGCACCTCGTCAACCTGGGCGATGCGTTCCTCGCGCAGCGGATCGGCGGCGTCGACCACGTGCAGCAGCAGATCCGCCTCGCGCGCTTCGGACAGGGTCGAGCGGAACGCCGCGACCAGTTCGTGCGGCAGGTTGCGCACGAAGCCGACGGTATCGGCCAGCATGGCGTTGCCGCCGGGCAGCGCGATGCGCCGCACGGTCGGGTCCAGGGTCGCGAACAGCTGGTCGGCGGCGTAGGCCTCGGCGCCGGTCAGGGCGTTGAACAGGGTCGACTTGCCGGCATTGGTGTAGCCCACCACTGCGATCCGCGGCAGCTCGCTGCGCACCCGCGCGCGGCGCATCTGGGTGTGCTGCACCTCGACCTTCTCCAGCCGCTTCTGCAACTGCTCCACGCGCTTCTGCAGCAGGCGGCGGTCGGTTTCCAGCTGGGTTTCGCCGGGGCCGCGCAGGCCAATCGAACCGCCGCGCTGGCGCTCCAGGTGGGTCCAGCCGCGCACCAGCCGCGTGGCCATGTGCCGCAACTGGGCCAGCTCGACCTGCAGCTTGCCTTCGTGGCTGCGCGCGCGCTGGGCGAAGATGTCCAGGATCAACCCGGTGCGGTCGATCACGCGCCGCTCCAGGTATTTCTCCAGGTTGCGCTCCTGGCCGGGGCTGAGCGCGTGGTTGACCAGGACCAGATCGGCGCCGCTGGCATCGGCGGCGGCCTTGACCTCCTCCAGCTTGCCGCTGCCGATCAACGTCGCCGGACTCGGCTTGTCGATGCGCGCCGTCACGGTGGCGGCGATGCTGGCGCCGGCCGAGCGCGCCAGGTCGGCGAACTCCTCCAGCACATCGTCTTCCAACGGACCGCCCGCGTAGGGCTGGATCAGCAGTGCGTGTTCGCCGCGGCGGGACCGATCAAACACCCGCGGCTCCGCTCTTCACCACCGAACTACTCGACTTCGTCATCACCCGCACTGCCACCTTCGTTCTGCTGCACATAACCGCCGCCCGGCCCCACGCGTACGTTGCGCGCCGGTACCACGGTGGAAATGGCGTGTTTGTAGACCATCTGGCTGACGGTATTGCGCAGCAGGACCACGAACTGATCGAACGACTCGATCGTGCCCTGCAGCTTGATGCCGTTGACCAGATACACCGAGACAGGGACCCGTTCGCGACGCAACGCGTTGAGGAAAGGATCCTGCAAGGATTGCCCCTTGGACATGCTTGACTCCCAGATTATTGTTTTTATTGTCCGGGACGGCACTGCAGCTCCCCTGCCGTGGTCCGGAACGTCGATGTTACACAACCGCGGGCGCCAGCACAGCGCGGCCGGCCGCCGGATCAGCCGAGGAAGGCGTCCAGGGCCGCCTGCAGGCGCCCGGCGTCATTCGCGGGGTCGAACCAGCGGGCATCCTGCTCGCCGCGCAGCCAGGTGAACTGGCGCTTGGCCAGTTGCCGGGTGGCGACGATGGCGCGGGCGCGGAAGTCCGCCGCATCGCCGATGCCGTCCAGGTACTCCCAGGCCTGGCGGTAGCCGACCGCGCGCACCGCCGGCAGCGCCAGCGGCTGCGCCACCGCCTGCATCTGCGGCAACGCGCGCAAGGCGCGCACTTCGTCGAGGAAGCCCTGCCCCAGCATCATGTCGAAGCGGGCCTCGATGCGCCCGTGCAGCACGGCGCGCTCGGCCGGCGCCAGCACCAGCTTGAGCACCCGCAGCGGCAGCCGCGGCGGCCCCGGATCCGCCTGCCAGGCACTGATCGGCCGACCGCTGAGTCGGTACACCTCCAGCGCACGCTGGATGCGCTGCGCGTCGCCGGGGCGGATCCGCTGCGCCGCCAGCGGATCGATCCGCTGCAGTTCCGCGTGCAGCGCCGCCCAGCCCTCGGCCTGCGCTTGCGCGGCCAGCGCCGCGCGCAATTGCGGGTCGGCCGCCGGCATCGGCGCCAGTCCCTCCAGCAACGCCTGGAAGTACAGGCCGGTACCGCCGGCCAGGATCGGCAGGCGGCCGCGGGCGACGATCGCCTCCAGCGCCGCGCGGGCATCGGCGGCGAACTCGGCCGCCGAATACGTCTGCCAGGGATCGCGCAGGTCCAGCAGGTGGTGCGGCACGCGCGCGCGCTCGGCCGCATCGGGCTTGGCCGCACCGATGTCCAGGCCGCGGTAGACCAGCGCCGAATCGACGCTGACGATCTCGCCGCCGCAGCGTTCGGCCAGGGCGATCGCCGCGGCGGTCTTGCCCGAGGCGGTCGGGCCCATCAGCGCGATCGCGCGCGGGCGCCGGTCGGCCGCCATCAGTCCTCGTCCGGCCAGCGCAGCGTCGCCGCGGCGGATGCGTTGGCGGCGCGCGGCAACGGCACCGCCTGCAGGGCCTGCCAGACCTTCAGCGCGTCGACGGTGGCGGCGACGTCGTGCACGCGCAGCAGCATTGCGCCACGTTGCGCGGCCAGCAGATGCGCGGCGACCGAGCCGGCCACCCGCTGTTCCGGCGCCTCGCGCCCGGTCAGCTCGCCGATGCTGCGCTTGCGCGACAGCCCGGCCAGCACCGGTACGCCCAGCTCGACCAGGCGCGTCAACTGCGCCAGCAACTGCAGGTTGTCGGCGGTGCTCTTGCCGAAGCCGAAGCCCGGATCGACCAGGATGCGCCGCTTGTCGATGCCGGCCATCTCCGCGGCGAAGATGCGCTCGGCCAGGAACCGGTGCACCTCGCCGACCACGTCGTCGTAGCCGGGTGCGCTGCCGGCGGCATAGGCGTCGGCGGGCATGTGCATCAGCACCACCGGCACCCCGAGTTCCGCGGCGGCGTCCAGCGCGCCGGGCTGGCGCAGGGCCTGCACGTCGTTGATCATGCCGGCACCGGCGGCGACCGCGGCGCGCATCACCTCCGGTTTGAAGGTGTCCACGCTCAGCGGCAGCGCCGTCTGCGCGGCCAGCCGCTCGATCACCGGGATCACCCGCCGCAGTTCCTCCTCCACCGGCACCGGGGTCGCGCCCGGACGGGTCGATTCGCCGCCGATGTCCAGCAGGTCGGCGCCCTCCGCGACCAGGCGCAGGCCGTGCGCCACCGCCGCGTCCACGCTGGCGTGCGCACCGCCGTCGGAGAACGAGTCCGGGGTGACGTTGACGATGCCCATCACCCGTGGGCGATCGAGCAGCAGCCGGTGGGCGCCGCACTGCAGGCTGGGCGAGGTGTCGAACATCGGCGGGTCTCCTGATGGTGGCCGCGACAGGCGGCGAAGCGGCTCGGCGAGCGCGGCGACGATGACGCCGGCGCGACAGCGTCGCGCCGAACGTTGCCGCGGTGCGCAGCACGCGCGCATCGGCCGGCACCTGCCGACAACGAAGCGCGCATTGTCGCCCACGCACGCCGCGGCGACGAGCCTGGTACCGCCAGACGCGTCGCCGCCGCCCACAAAAAAGCCAGGGATCGCTCCCTGGCTTTTCGGCGATCGACCCGCGCTTACAGCTGTTCGGCCGGGCCGGCGATCGGCGGCAGCGGCCGCGAATTGCCCTTGTCGTTGCTGCCGTCCTTGCCGGACTTGTTCCAGCCCATCGGCGGCGGCGGATCGCGGCCCTCCATGATCGCGTCGATCTGCGGCGCGTCGATGGTCTCGTACTGCAGCAGCAAGTGCGACATGGTGTGCAGCTTGTCGATGTTGTCGGTGAGGATCTTCTTGGCGCGGTTGTAGGCGTTGTCGAGGATCTCGCGGACTTCGTCGTCGATCTTGCGCGCGGTCTCGTCGGACACGCTCTTGTGCTGCGTGACCGAACGCCCCAGGAACACCTCGTCCTCTTCCTCGCCGTAGGCGATCGGCCCCAGCTCGTTGGACAGGCCCCACTTGGTGACCATGTTCCGCGCCATCTTGGTGGCACGCTCGATGTCGTTGGAGGCGCCGGTGGTGACCTTGTCGGAACCGAAGATCAATTCCTCGGCGACGCGGCCGCCATACAGGGTCGCCAGGCGGCTGTGCAGGCTCTCGCGGGTGGAACTGTAGCGATCGCCCTCGGGCAGGAACTGGGTGACACCCAGGGCACGGCCGCGCGGAATGATGGTGACCTTGTAGACCGGATCGTGGTCGGGCACCAGACGGCCGATGATGGCGTGCCCGGCTTCGTGATACGCGGTATTGGTCTTCTCTTCCTCGCTCATCGCCATCGAGCGGCGCTCGGCGCCCATCAGGATCTTGTCGCGGGCGCGGTCGAAGTGATCCATGCGCACTTCCTTGACCGACTCGCGCGCGGCGAACAGGGCCGCCTCGTTGCACAGGTTGGCCAGGTCCGCACCGGAGAAGCCCGGCGTGCCGCGCGCGATCACCATCGGCTCGATGTCGTCGGCCAGCGGCAGTTTGCGCATGTGCACCTTGAGGATCTGCTCACGGCCGCGCACGTCCGGCAGGCCCACCACGACCTGGCGGTCGAAGCGGCCCGGGCGCAGCAGCGCCGGATCCAGCACGTCCGGACGGTTGGTCGCAGCGATCACGATCACGCCCTCGCCGCCCTCGAAGCCGTCCATCTCCACCAGCAACTGGTTGAGGGTCTGCTCGCGCTCGTCGTGGCCGCCGCCCAAACCAGCGCCGCGGTGACGGCCCACCGCATCGATTTCGTCGATGAAGATGATGCACGGCGCGTGCTTCTTGGCCTGCTCGAACATGTCGCGCACGCGGCTGGCACCGACGCCGACGAACATTTCCACGAAGTCCGAACCGGAGATGCTGAAGAACGGCACCTTCGCCTCGCCGGCGATCGCCTTGGCCAGCAGGGTCTTGCCGGTACCCGGCGGGCCGACCATCAGCACGCCGCGCGGGATCTTGCCGCCGAGCTTGGTGAACTTGGTCGGGTCGCGCAGGAAGTCGACCAGCTCGCCGACCTCTTCCTTGGCCTCGTCGCAGCCGGCCACATCGCCAAAGGTGATCTTGATCTGGTCCTCGCCCTGCAGCTTGGCGCGCGACTTGCCGAAGGACATCGCGCCCTTGGCACCGCCGCCCCCGCCCTGCATCTGGCGCATGATGAACAGCCAGAAGCCGATGATCAGGATGACCGGCAGGAAGTTCAGCACCAGCGACCAGAAGCCCGGACCGTTGTCGGGCTTCTGCCGGGTGATGTCCACGTTCTTGCTGTACAGCACGTCGATCAGCTTGTCGTCGCTCGGGCCGTACACCGAGCCCTCGCTGCCGTCGGCGCGCTTGAAGCGAATCGCGTTGACCGAGAGATTGGTGGCGTCGGTGAAATCGACCGACTTCACCCGCCCGGCATCGACGTCCTTGAGGAACTGGGAGTAGGTCACGGTGTCGACGCCCGCACCGCCGGCCAGCCGCGGCGAGAAGCTGTTGAACACCACCATCAGCACGACGGCGACGACTACCCACAACAGCAGATTCTTGGTCAAGTCGTTCATCCTCATTGGCTCCGGTGTCCCTTCAACTCTGTCTCGATGCGTGGCATTGCGGATTCAGCCTTGCGTTCAGCTTACTTGATCTGGGCGCGCTTGCCCTGTCCGAGGGCGTAGACCTCCGGCGAGCGCTTGCGCGACGCGGCCGGCTTGCGGATGGTCACCTTCTCATAGCGGCGGCGCATGTCGCGGATGTAGTCGTCGAACCCCACGCCCTGGAACAGCTTGATCAGGAACGCGCCATTCGGCTTCAGGTGGCTGTCGGCGAACGCCATCGCCAATTCCGCCAGATGCATCATCCGCGGCTGGTCCACCGCGTCCATTCCGCTCTTATTGGGGGCCATATCCGACAGCACAAGGTCTACCGGGGTGTCGCCCAGCATGGCCTCGAACTGCGATAGCACCGTGTCTTCCCTGAAGTCACCGTGAAGGAACTCCACGCCGGCCAGCGGCGGCATCTCCAGGATGTCCAGGGCCAGCACCCGGCCGCGGTCGCCCATCGACTTGCGCACCTGCTGCGACCAGCCGCCCGGGGCGGCGCCGAGGTCGACCACCACCATGTCCGGCTTGAGCAGCCTGTCGCGCTGCAGCAGTTCCTCCAGCTTGTAGGCCGCGCGCGAGCGCATGCCTTCGGCCTGGGCCTTCTTCACGAAGGGGTCGGCGAAATGTTCGCGGAGCCAGCGTTGGCTGCTTTTGCTGCGGGTGGCCATGGACGCACGGTCGGGAGGGGCGGCCATGATACCCTGATCGCCCTTGCCAACCCTGCTCCCACCTGCATGTCCATCAGCCTGACCTCGGCCCAGAACCGCTTCCTGCGCGGCCTGGCCCACGACCTCAAACCCCTGCTGCAGATCGGCAGCAAGGGCGTCACCCCGGCCTTCCTGGCCGAACTGGACGAGGTGCTGGAGCGCCACGAACTGGTCAAGGTGAAGGTCGGCGGCGACGACCGCGAGGCCCGCGACGCCGCCATCGGCAGCCTGGTGGAGCAATCGCACAGCGTGCTGGTGCAGCGCATCGGCCATACCGCGATCCTGTATCGCCCGGCCAAGGAAGACCGGCAGATCGTGCTGCCGCGCGCTTGAGCGCGCTCCCGGTGACCTCATGCAACTGACCCAGGACCTGCCCGACTACGCCTACGCCCTGCGCATGGCCGACGGCCGCCAGGCCAAGGTGAACGACCGGCTGCTGACCCGCAGCTTCATCCTCGCCCCGGACACCCTGGTCGAGGACTGGCAGGCGCCGCTGGCCGGCGACCTGCAGCCGCAGCATCTGCAGCCGCTGCTGGACCTCAGCCCGGCCCTGGTGATCCTCGGCACCGGCGAACGCCAGGTGTTCCCCGCCGCGGCGGTGATGGCGCTGTTCCTGACCCGCGGCATCGGCGTCGAAGTGATGAACAACGCCGCCGCGGCGCGCACCTACAACGTGCTGGCCGCCGAAGGCCGGCGCGTGGCGGTCGGGTTCCTGCTCGAAGGCTGAGCCAGGCGTCTCTGCGGACCCGTTCCACGCCCTCCGCAGACATGCACTCCCGTAGGAGCGGCTTCAGCCGCGACCTGTGACATTCCCTAGAACCCCGGTCGCGGCTGAAGCCGCTCCTACGAAAGCCGGAGATGGAGACCGGCGACACGCTGCGTCAGGGCGGCACCCATTGGTCGCGCCAGCGTTACTTCGGCGGCAGATACAGCAGCGGGTCGACCGGCTTGCCGTTGTAGCGGGTGAGCCGGCGGCGCTTGCGGCCCACTGGGCCGCGCCGTCGGCGAACGCCCGGCGCGCTGCGCCGGGCCGGGGATCCGCCCACGCGACGACGCAACCGGTTACTTCGGCGGCAGATACAGCAGTGGGTCCACCGGCTTGCCGTTGTAGCGGGTGAGCCGGCGGCGCTTGCGGCCCACTGGGCCGCGCCGATGGCGAACGCCCGGCGCGCTGCGCCGGGCCGGGGATCCGCCCACGCGACGACGCAACCGGTTACTTCGGCGGCAGATACAGCAGTGGGTCCACCGGCTTGCCGTTGTAGCGGATCTCGAAGTGCAGCATGTCGCGCGCCGCGCCGCTGTGGCCCATCTCGGCGATCTGCTGGCCGGCCTTGACGTTCTGGCCTTCGTTGACCAGGCGCTTGCGGTTGTGGCCGTAGGCCGACAGCCACTGTTCGTTGTGCTTGACGATGATCAGTTCGCCATAGCCGACCAGGCCGGCGCCGGAATACACCACCACGCCATCGGCGGCGGCCCGCACCGCCTCGCCGTTGCTGCCGGCGATGTCCACGCCCTGCTTTGTGGTTTCGCCGCTGACGAAGCGGCTGACCACTACGCCATCGGCCGGCCAGCGCCAGGAGAAGCCGCTGCTGACCGGTGTCGGCGCCGGCGCGACCGGAGGCCGCGCGACAGTGCCGGCACCAGACGACGGCGGCGGCACCACAGGGCCAGCGCCGGGCCGTGCGGCGACCGTGCCGCCAGGCGGGTACAACCGCAGCGATTGCCCCGGGTAGATCGTGTACGGCGGCTGCAGGCCGTTCCAGCTCGCCAGGTCCTGCGGGGTGATGTTGTTGGCGCGGGCGATCGCGTACAGCGTGTCGCCGCGGCGCACGGTGGCGCTGACCCCGGGCTTGGGCACGGACACGCGCGGCGCCGAGGCGGCAGCGGTGCCGCGCACCGGCGCGCCGCCCGGCGTGCGCACCACCGTGGCGCTGCTGCAGGCGCCAAGCGCCACCGCCACCAGCACACCCAGGCCGCAACGCAGGCCGTTCCGCACCACCCGATCGACGCTCATCCGAACTTGGCTCTCCATATGACCCACACCACCAGCAGCGCCAGGATCGCCGAGGCGACCCAGCCGAGCGGCTCGATCCAGCGGCGCAACGCGGCTTCCGCGCGCGGCCCGCCGAGTCGGATCGCTCCGGCCACCAGGTACACGCGCTTGCCGCGTCCCACCAGCATGCTCGCCAGGAACGGTAGCAGCGGCACCCCGACGATGCCTGAGGCCCAGGTGAATATCTTCAGCGGAATCGGGGTGAAACCGGCGAGCACCAATAGCCAGAACGCGCGCCACGGCGACTCGGCGATGACCTCGCGCAGATGGCTGACCTGGGCGTCGATCTTCTGCGTCCAGCCCAGCCATTCGATCAGCGGCTGCACCGCGGCGAAGGCGAAATGCCCGAGCAGGTAGCCGATCAGCGCGCCGGCCAGGGAGCCGAGCAGGCTCAGCGTGGCGAACCACAGCGCGCGCCGCGGCTGCGCCAGCGACATCGGCGCCAGCATCACTTCCGGCGGCACCGGGAACACGATGGCCTCGGCGAAACTGAGCCCGGTCAGCAGCGCCGGCGCGCGGCGATGCCGCGACCAGCCGATGGCACGTTCGTACAACGGCCCGAAAATCTTCATCCAGCGAGGCTCCGAAAGGTCAATCCAGCATGCCCGACAGCAACGGGACGAAGGTCACCGGCGCCAGGACGTCTTGTTCGATCTGGCCGTCGGCCGCGCGGCGCAGGCGGATCAGCGATTGTGCGGACGGGCCGCCGACCGGCGCCACCAGGCAACCGCCCGGAGCCAGTTGTTCGACCAGCGCGTCGACCAGCGCCGGCGCCGCGGCGGTGACCACGATGGCATCGAAGGGGCCGTGCTCGGGCCAGCCGATGCGGCCGTCGTCGTGCTTGCTGCGCACGTTCATGCCGAGCTGGCGGAAACGCTTGCGCGCCTGCCGCAGCAGGTCGCCGATGCGTTCGACGGTATGCACCTCCAGGCCCAGCGCGGCCAGGATCGCCGCCTGGTAGCCGGAACCGGTGCCCACTTCCAGCACCTTCTTCGGCGCCGCTTCCAGCACCGTCTCGGTCATGCGCGCCACCACCCACGGTTGCGAGATGGTCTGGCCATGGCCGATCGGCAGCGCGGTGTCCTCGTAGGCGCGCGAGGCCAGCGCCTCGTCGATGAACAGATGCCGCGGCACTGTGCGCACCGCGTTGAGCACGCTCTCGTCGCGGATGCCGGCTTCGCGCAGGCGTTCGACCAGGCGGTCGCGCACGCGCTGCGAGGTCATGCCGATGCCGATCGCTTCCGGCTGCAGGCGCAACCGCGGGGTCATGCCGGGCGGTCCAGCGCGGCGGTGAGGCCGCCGACCCAGCTGGCGACCTTTTCCAACGCCTGATAGCGGGTCAGATCGACCTGGATCGGGGTGATCGAGATGAAGCCGGTGCGCACCGCATGGAAATCGGTGCCGGGGCCGGCATCCTGCTCGCGCCCGGCCGGGCCGATCCAGTACACGGTGGCGCCGCGCGGGTCGGTCTGCGGCAGGCACGGTTCGGAGCGGTGGCGGTTGCCGAGCCGGGTGACCTCGAAACCCTTGATCTCCTGCCACGGCAGGTCGGGCACGTTGACGTTGAGGATGGTGTCGGCCGGCAGCGGATCGGCCTTGAGCTGGGCCACGATCTCCACCGCGGCGCGTGCGGCGGTCTGGAAATGCTTGGGGTCGTGGTTGTGGGTGACCAGCGACACGGCCACCGCGGGCAGTCCGAGGAAGCGGCCTTCCATCGCCGCCGAGACGGTGCCGGAATAGATCACGTCGTCGCCGAGATTGGCGGAATTGTTGATGCCGGAGACCACGATGTCCGGGTCGAACTCCAGCATGCCGGTGAGCGCCAGATGCACGCAGTCGGTCGGGGTGCCGGCGACGCTGCAGGTGTCATGGTCGATGCGCTTGAGCCGGATCGGCAGATCCAGGGTCAGCGAATTGCTGGCGCCGGACCGGTCGCGGTCGGGTGCGACCACCGTCACTTCGTGGCCGGCGCCGCGCAACTGCTCGGCCAGCATGCGGATGCCGGGGGCGTCGACGCCGTCGTCGTTGCTCACTAATACGCGCATGGTGCTCCTCGAAAACCGGGGCATGATACCGGATGCGTCCGGCCAGGTCGCTGACGGCGCGCCGACGATCGCGGTGGCGGCCTTCGCGCGGCAGCCGACAGCGGCGCTGTCCATGGCAAGCAGCGTGACCGCGATCCATGGCGCAGGCGCTGCCAGCGACACCCGCGCTCACCTCAAACCAAGCAGCACGCTCTAAGCTGTGCGCATGGCGCATTCCGACGACGAAGACCCCGCTGCCCTGTTCCGTGCGGCCATCGGCAAGGTGGCCCCGCTCAATGCGACGCCGCCGGCCAACCCCAAGCCGCGCCCCAAGCCGCGCGCACGCATGGCCGAACGCGACGACGCCGAGGCACAAGGCGAGTTCCAGCAATTGCTCCGCCAGAGCGCACCACTGGAAGCCGGCGACGTGGCCAGCTACCGCCGCGAGCATCTGCCGGCGCGGGTGTTCCAGCGCCTGCGCAAGGGCCAGTTCTCGGCCCAGGACGAACTGGACCTGCACGGCGCCACCGCCGCCCAGGCCGAGACGCTGCTGCGCCAGTTCCTGGCCGAAGCGCACGCGCACGAGTTCGGCTGCGTGCGGATCGTCCATGGCAAGGGCCTGCAATCCGGCGGCGTGCCGCTGCTGAAGAATCTGGTGGACCGCCTGCTGCGCCAGCGCAACGACGTGCTGGCCTTCCATTCGGCGCCGACCGCGCAAGGCGGCACCGGTGCGATGCTGGTGCTGCTGGCGCGGCGTTGAGCCGCGCCGCGGCTGCCGGCATCAGAGCGCGGCTTAAGGAAGACAGCGCACCGCCGAGATCGCCGGCACCGGGTCGTGTTGTCCACACGGAAGCAGGAAGCGCGACGGATCTGTCACGGTGGCGTAGGAGCGGCTTCAGCCGCGACCTGCATGAACGAGAAAGCCCCTCGCTGCTGAACCTTGGCGCAGCGACGCGACCTCGCGTGCAGCCGCGGCATGCGCGCGCAGGTCCCCGGTCAGGCCAGGCCGGCAGGCCGCGCACGCAACCGAGCATCTCGCATGCGCACGCATTTCAATTTTCGCCCGCTGAAACGTCTTGTCAGAGAGTACCGCCCCTCTGCGAGCCGAACGTGACCGACGCGACCACCGAATTCCTCCTGCAACCCACTGATCTGGTGGACGTTTCCGCGAGCGCTGCAGCGTTCGAGTCGACATCGGCCCGGCTGGCCCGGCCGTCACCGTCGCCCCCGCCGAGCGGCAAAGCTGCGCCGTCCCGCTGGTGGCCGCTGTTCCTGGCGTCGTTCCAGGGGCGGACCGACTGGCACGGCAACCCGGCGCAGCGCGGGATCAAGGCCACCAAGTACCTGCTGCGTGCGCTGCGCATGCCTGCCACGCATCTGCGTTTCCTCGACGAGCTGCGCCGCGATCCGCGGATGCGCGGCTATGCCGAGCGCGATCCACGCCTGCTCGAGCGCCACCTGCACCGTTTCGTCAACACCCGCTGGGACAGCAAGGCGCGGCTGCGCCACCTCCGGCAGCACTATCGCCTGATGCTCGAGCGCCTGCCGGCTGGGTTGTTCGACGCCATCTACCGGCGCGGCCAGGCGGACCTGGGGACGCTGCCGCTGCACGATGGCAGCGCACTGACGCTGTCCCTGCTGCCGCCGGCGCCGATGAGCTGCGAAGGCGAACTGTGGCTGCAGCTCAGCGACGCGGCGGGCCGCCAGTTGTACCGCCTGGTGCTGACGGCGACCGGCGACGACGCCTCCCCGACCGTGCTGATCGGTTGCCTGCAAGGCCCCAGCGGCGGCGATGCCCGCGACGTGGTGCGGACGCTCACCAAGCAGATGCACGGGCTGCGGCCCAAGCAATTGATGCTGGCGCTGGCCTGCACCTTTGCCGAGCGCATCGGCGCGCGTGCGATCCGCGCCGTCTGCAATGCCGCGCATCCGCTGCAGCGCAAGCGGCAGGCATTCCTGTCCGACTACGACGCGTTCTGGATCGAACAAGGCGGTACGCCCATTGCCGATGGCTGGTTCGCGTTGCCACTGACCCCGGCGCGCAAGACGGTGGCCGATGTGCCCAGCCAGCACCGCGCGGCGTTTCGCCGCCGCGAGGCATTGCGCGCGCATGCCGAGGGCCTGCTGGCCGCCGCACTGCCGACCGCGTGCGCCGCCGCGCCGCGTGGCGGCCAGTGAGCCTGGCTATACTGCCGCGGCCGCTTCCCTGCAGGAGCACCAGCATTCGTGAGCCGGGCCGAGCACACCGAAGGCGCGCCGTCGCCGGAGCGGGCACAGGCGCATCACGTCGACGCGTTGTTCAAGGAACATCACCGCGCCCTGCTCGCCTTCCTGCAGTGCAAGCTCGGCTCGATGGCGGACGCGCAGGACGTGGCCCAGGAGGCGTACATGCGCATCGTGACCCTTGAGCGTCCGGACACGCTGACATCGCCGCGCGCCTATCTGTTCCATGTCGCCTCCAACCTGGCGGTGGACCGGCTGCGCATGCGCAAGGTCCGCGAAAACGCCGCAGTGGAGCTGCCGGAGCACGACCTGCCGCTCCCGCCGGTTCCGGAGCGGCACGCCACGGCCAGCGAACAACTGCGCGCGCTGACCCGGGCGCTGCAGGAACTTCCGGCCAAGACCAGCCGCGCCTTCGTGCTGCACGTGATCGAAGGCAAGGACTTCGGCATGATCGCCAAGGCGATGAACGTGAGCGAACGGATGGTCCGCTACCATGTGGCCAACGCGCTCGCGCATTGCCGCAAACGCTTCGACGAAGCGGAGATCCCGTGATGGACAGCGGCATCGACAAGCACATCCTCGACGACGCCGCGCGCTGGTGGACACTGCTGCGCGAACCAGACAGCAACGAGGACACCGTCGCGCGCTGGCTGGACTGGACGGAGGCCGACCCGCGGCACCTGCAGGCGTTCGAGCAAATCAATGCGCTCGGCGGCGAGTTGCGCACGCTCGATCCCGCGGCGCGAGACGAACTGGTCCGCACCTTCGCGCCACCGCGCTCGCGCTGGCGGCCGCTGCAGGTGGCCGCCTGCATCGGCGTGCTGGCGCTCGGCAGCGCCCTCGTCTGGCGGCAGCTGCACCCGCCGCCGGTCACCCAGGTCTACAGCAGCGCGATCAGCCGCCACCACGACATCGTGCTGGCGGACGGATCGAAGATCGCGCTCGGCGGCGCCTCGCGGCTGAGCACCCGCTTCAGCGCCGCGCAGCGCCACGTGGACCTGATCGCCGGCGAGGCCTTCTTCGAAGTGGCGCATCACGCCGGGCGCCCGTTCGTGGTCGACGCCGGCGGCGTGTCGATCCTGGACGTCGGCACCGCCTTCGATGTCAGCCGCGACGGCGACCGCGTCGAGGTCGCGGTCACCCAAGGCCGGGTCCGCATCTACGGCGCCGGCCAGGTACCGGCCGACGGCAGCGGGGGACTGGAAGCGGTGGCCGGGCAACGCGTGTCCTACGATCCGGCCAGGCCCACGCTGCAGGTCAGCCAGATCGACGTGGCGCAGGCCACTGCCTGGCGCGATCACCGGCTGGAGTTCGTCGATACGCCGCTGGATACCGTCATCGCCAGGGTCAACCGCTACAGCGACCGCCCGCTGCGCCTGGCCGACCCGGAGCTGGCGCGGCTGAGCTTCACCGGTACGGTCGACACCCAGGCGACCGCGCAATGGATCGACGCCCTGCCGCAGGTGTTCCCGTTGCGGGTACGCCAGGGCAAGGACGAGATCGTGCTGAGCCACCGTTAGGCAGCGCCTTCCGCCCAGCTTCGCCTGAGCAGCGCGCGGCGGCCGGACGGACCGGGCGCCGCGTCGGGAAGGCCACGCATGGCATAATTCGCGCTTCCGCTGGGGGGCGAAGTGCAGTGCGTGGGCTGAGGCGAGTGATCATCTGCGGCAGTCTGGCGCTGCCGCTCGTAACCTGGAACCAAGCTCCAGCCGCGCCCCTCCCGTCCGATGCACGCCAGATCGTGTTCTCGATCCCGCCGCAGGCGCTGTCCACGGCGCTGATCGCATTCGGCAAGCAGGCCAAGGTGCAGGTGCTCACCGCCAGCCCGACCCTGTCCGGGTTGCGCAGCGATGGGCTGCAAGGCGTATTCACCACGGACGCGGCGCTGCAGCGCCTGCTGCAATCCAGTGGCCTTGCATACAGCATGCTCGATGCGAATACCGTGGCGGTCACCCCCGCCGCTACGGCGCCGGTCGACTCTGCGGACGCCGCCGATGCGCACCGCGCCGGCACCCCGCCCAAGCTGCTGGAACAGGTCGACGCCGCGGCGCTGACCGAGCACGCCATGGGCGACGTGCCTGCCTATGCCAGCGACGCGCTGCGTTATGCCGCCGATTCCATCGCCGTGCCGCAGTCGGTGAACGTGGTCGCCCCACACCTGCTGGCATCGCAACAGGTGCGCACCGTCGCCGACGCATTGCGCAACGTGGCCAGCGTGCAGCAGATCGAAAACCCGTTGCGCGCGCCGCTGTTCAAGATCCGCGGCATCTACACCGGCAACGGCATGACCGATGGGATGCCGAACAGCTTCGTCGGGCTCGGTGGCTATCCGCCGATGATCGGCGTGGAGCGGGTCGAGGTGCTCAAGGGGCCGGAATCGATCCTCGGCGACAGCAACGGCGGCGACATGAGCGGACTGATCAACGTCGTCACCAAGCAACCGCTGCGCAGGCCGCAGCGCGAACTGAGCTACGTCCTCGGCGAACGCGGCGACATGCAGGCCGGGCTCGATGCGACCGGGCCGATCGGCGCCACGCCGCTGAGCTACCGGCTGGTTGTCTCCGGTCAGCATACCGATGCCACGGCGCAGGGCTACGGCCCGCGCAACGCCGCCTACCTGGCGCCGTCGATCGCCTGGCAGGGCGAGGACAACCGACTGGTGCTCGGCGTGCAGCGCGTGACCGACCGCGAGCCGGCCGCCGACCACGCGCTGCTGCTGCGCAACCGCGTCTCGGCGATGACGCCCCGGGCCTTGCGCCTCGGCAACCCGCAGGACCACACCGCCTACCGGACCCAGCGCGCCTACTACCTGTTCGATCAGCGGCTCAGCGACCGCTGGCAACTGCGCAGCCGCGGCCAGTACGTCACCCAGGCCGTCGACGCGCGCAACTGGGGCATGTTGTCGCCGTCGCCGAACGGCATCGTGCGCGCCTATGCCGAGGCCTACCGCAATACGACGGCGTACTCCACCATCCAGAACGACCTGATCGGCAGCTTCGGCGACGGGCCGCTGCGACAGACCGTGACCCTCGGCCTGGACTACACGCGCGCGCGCCTTGGCAGCAGCGATTACTTCATCCGGATGCACCGCAACCGCTACGACGTGTTCGGCGACGAGCGGCTGGGTCCGGTGCACTGGCCGCGTTCGCAGCGCGGCATCCGGCATTCCCCGGGCAGCCCCTGGTCGAGCCGCAGCGGCATCCTGCTGCAGGACCAGATCAGCATGGGCGAGCGCTGGGACGTGCTGCTGGCGCTGCGCCGCTCGGCGTACGAGATTTCCAGCTACGACGCCAGGGGCAAGCTGCGCCAGTTGCGCCGGCGCCGCTGGGTCCCCAATGTCGGCGTGGTCTACAAACTGACCCCCGAGGCGTCGCTGTACGCCAGCACCATGAACGGCTTCGCGCCGAGCGCCGTGCTCGGCAAGAATGGCCGGC
This sequence comes from Xanthomonas sp. NCPPB 3174, assembly GCF_056725205.1. Classification (NCBI taxonomy): domain Bacteria; kingdom Pseudomonadati; phylum Pseudomonadota; class Gammaproteobacteria; order Lysobacterales; family Lysobacteraceae; genus Xanthomonas; species Xanthomonas sp. NCPPB 3174. The sequence goes on from NZ_CM161517.1 coordinate 2,833,872, forward strand.
CGCTGCCGCCCGCGTTGTCGCGGCAGGTGGAGGTCGGTGCGAAGTTCGATCTGTTCGACCACCGGGCGCGGCTCAGCGCCGCCTACTACCAGATCACCGTCGACCGCAGTTTCGATCTGGTGCTGGCGCATCCGTCGTACTTCGCCAGGCCGATCGACAGCCAGAGCAACCGCGGGCTGGACGTGGATTTCGTCGGCACCCTCGCCCCCGGCCTGGAACTGAGCAGCAGCCTGGCGCTGGCCCGCATCGGCCGGCGCGACGGCACGCCGACCACCGGCGTGCCGCGCACGCGCTTCACCCTGTGGAGCAGCTACCAATTTCAGGACAGCCGCTGGAGCGGCTGGGGGGTGGCAGGCGGCATCCTCGCGCGCGATCACACCCTCGGCCGCTGCCTAGCCGGCGGCTATTTCAAGATTCCCGGACAGGCCAGCGTGGACGCGAATGTGTCCTATCACACCGAGACCTGGGGCGTGACCGTGGGCATGCGCAATGTCTTCGATCGGCGGCTCTACGCCGACGAGTTCGACGAGACCTTCGTGCCGCTGCCGGAGGGACGCAGCCTGCTGTTGACCGGCAGCTACCGGTTCTAGGGCGCAGCGGCCGGCGTGGCGGACGTGACCACGCTCAGGCCTCGGTGGACGCCTGCGGCGCTTCCTCGACCTGGCCGAGTTCGTGCAGCAACGCGGTGGCGTAGCTGCCCGGCGGCAGGGCGAAACGCAGCTCCAGCGCGTCGCCCTGCCCGTCCAGCCAGCGCCACTGCAGGTCGGCCACGCGCAGGCGGGTCGCCCGCCGCTCCTGCTTCAGCCCCTCGCGCTCCAGGCCTGCGCGCAGGCGAAGCGCGACGGCCTCGTCCAGTGCCGCCAGCTCCAGCGCACGCGCCGCCTCGGCGCTGCGCAACTCGCCGGCGCCCCACAGCGGCGCCGACGGATGGATGTCGAATCGCTGCAGGCGCTCGGCCAGCGCCTCCGACCACGGCTCCGGACCGAACACGCTGCGGCTGCCGTCGAGCATCCACACTTCGCCGTCCAGCGCGCTGTCCCAGTTGCCGGCGGCCACGCGTGCGGCCAGCACCCGGTTGAACAATTCCGAACGGGCCGCCGACAGCAGCAGCGAGCGCTGCTCGCGCCGCACCCGGCGACCACCGAACATCGCCAGTGCGGCGCCGACATTGCTGCCGTCGCGACCGAAGCGCTGTTCGCCGAACCAGTTGGGAATCCCGCGCGCGGCGATCTGCGCCAGCCGCGCCTCGATCGCGGCGCGCTCGCCGCGCACCTCGCGCAGCGCCAGCACGAAGCCGTTGCCGGCCAGCGCGCCGCGCGGCAGCTTGCGGTTGTGCCAGTGCGACTCCAGCACCTGCAGGTCCGCGTCCTGCAGGCTGTCCAGGGACGGCGCCACGCGCTTGGGCAGATGCACCGAAAAGCGCTGGGTGGTGACCGCATGCCGGTCCTTCATGCCGGCATAGCCGATCGCCAGTTCCGCCACCCCGGCCCACTGCGCCAGGCGGCGCGCGGCGAAGGCGGTGTTCATGCCTCGCTTGCGCACCGTCAGCAGCAGGTGTTCGCCTTCGCCGCTGGGCGCGAACGCCGGCACTTCGTCGACCTGGAAATCCTCGGCGCTGCAGCGCATGCGCGCCTGCAGGGGCGCGGGCCCGAACGCGCGCGGCAGCTCACTCACAGCGCCACCAGCAAGGCCACCGCCTGCGCCGCGATGCCCTCGCCGCGGCCGGTGAAGCCCAGCTTCTCGCTGGTGGTGGCCTTGACGCTCACGCAGTCCAGTTCGACCTGCAACAGTGCCGCCAGGCGTTCGCGCATCGCCTGCGCATGCGGGCCGACCTTGGGCCGTTCGCAGATCACGGTGACGTCGACATTGCCCACGCGCCAGCCGCGCGCGTGCAGCAGGCCCATGCAGTGATCGAGGAACTGCGCGCTGTCGGCGCCCTTCCAGCGCGGATCGGACGGCGGGAAATGCTGGCCGATGTCGCCCAGCGCCAGCGCGCCGAGCAAGGCATCGCACAGGGCGTGGATCACCACGTCGCCGTCGCTGTGGGCGAGCACGCCGCGCTCGTGCGCCACGCGCACGCCGCCGAGCATGAGGTGGTCGCCATCGCCGAAGGCATGGACGTCGTAGCCCTGGCCGATGCGGATGCGGGGAAGTTCAGACATAGGCATGGAGACATCCCACGAGAAATGAAAAAGGACGGAGCACGCGCCGCGCCACGGCGGCCGCATCCAAGGACAGGTGCATCACGACTGCCGCGCGCGCTGGAACAGTTCGAACTCGAAGCGCGCCAGGTCGGCGGGCGTGGTGACCTTGAAATTGTCTTCGGCGCCTTCCACCAGCAGCGGCCGCAGCCCCAGCAACTCCATCGCCATGGCGTCGTCGGTGACCTCCACGCCGGCCGCGGCGGCTTGCTCCAGCGCGCGGCTCAGTTGCATGCGCCGGAACAGCTGCGGAGTCAGCGCGCGCCACAGGCGCTCGCGCGGCTCGGTGCCGTCGATGCCGCCGTCGTCGCCGGCACGCTTGAGCGTGTCGCGCACCGGCGCGGCCAGGATCGCGCCGACCGGATCGCCGCGTCCCGCTTCCAGCAGCCGGTCCAGGTCGGCCAGCGCCAGGTTCGGTCGCGCCGCATCGTGCACCAGCACGAAATCGTCCGCCTTCACCGACTCAGGCAAGGCCTGCAGCGCGGCCAGCACCGAGCCTGCACGGCTGCTGGCGCCCAGGCAGGTCAGCACCGGCTTGCCGGCCAGTTCGGTCCAGCCCGGCCACAGCGCATCGTCGGCGCCCAGCGCGACCATCGCCCCGGCCACCGCCGGATGCGCCAGCAACGCTTCCAATGCATGCGCCAGCAACGGACGCCCGCCCGCCTGCAGATACTGCTTGGGCGTGGCGCCGCCGAAACGGGTGCCGCGGCCGGCCGCCGGGACCACGGCCCAGACCGTGGCCATCAGGGTTGCTCGCCCGGCGCCGGGGTGACGGGCGCCGGCTGCGCGCCCGCGGCCGTGCCGGCCGGCGTCGGCACCGGCGCGTTCTCGACCACGCGGTAGAACTTTTCGCCCGGCTTGATCATGCCCAGTTCGCTACGCGCGCGCTCCTCGATCGCCGCCTCGCCGTCCTTGAGGTCCTTGACCTCGGCGGCGAGCGCGGCGTTGCGTTGCTGCAGTCCTTCGTTGTCGCGCTTCTGGTGCTCGACCTGGCTTTCGAGCACCAGCACTTCGCCGGAATTGCCCGGGCCGAGCCAGAAACGGTACTGCAGCCACGCCAGCAGTCCCGCCAGCACCAGCAGCAGCCAGCGCCAGTTACGCACGGCTTATCGCTTGAGCGAGACGAAAGCGTCGCGCCCGGCGTAGCGCGCGGCACTGCCCAGCGCTTCCTCGATGCGCAGCAACTGGTTGTACTTGGCCACGCGATCGCTGCGGCACAGCGAGCCGGTCTTGATCTGGGTGGCGGTGGTGGCCACGGCGATGTCGGCGATGGTGGTGTCCTCGGTCTCGCCGGAGCGGTGCGAGACGATGGCCGCGTAGCCGGCCTTGTCGGCCATGGCGATGGCTTCCAGGGTCTCGGTCAGGGTGCCGATCTGGTTGACCTTGATCAGGATCGCGTTGGCGGTGCCGGACTCGATGCCCTGCTTGAAGATCTTCGGGTTGGTCACGAACAGGTCGTCGCCGACCAGTTGCACCTTGCTGCCGATGCGGTCGGTGAGCAGCTTCCAGCCGGCCCAGTCGTCCTCGGCCAGGCCGTCCTCGATGCTGACGATCGGGTACTGCGCGGCCCAGTCGGCGAGGAAGTCGACGAACTGCTCGCTGGTCAGGCGCTTGCCCTCGCCGACCAGATGGTACTTGCCGTTGTCGTAGAACTCGCTGGAGGCCACGTCCAGGCCCAGCAGCACGTCTTCGCCGGCGGTGTAGCCGGCCTTGCCGATCGCTTCGAGGATGGTGTCCAGCGCTTCGACGTTGCTGCGGAAATCCGGGGCGAAGCCGCCTTCGTCGCCGACCGCGGTGGACAGGCCGTGGCCCTTCAGCACCGACTTCAGCGCATGGAAGATCTCGGTGCCGGCGCGCAGCGCCTCGGAGAACGAGGCGGCGCCGACCGGCAGCACCATGAATTCCTGGAAATCGACGTTGTTGTCGGCATGCGCGCCGCCGTTGATGATGTTCATCATCGGCACCGGCAGCGCCAGGTTGGCGGTGTTGCCTGCAGCCAGCGACTGCCACAGCGGCTGCTTGCGCGAGGCGGCAATGGCATGCGCGTTGGCGAGCGAGACGCCGAGCAGCGCGTTGGCGCCGAGGCGGCCCTTGTTCTCGGTGCCGTCCAGGTCGATCAGGCGGCGGTCCAGGCCCTGCTGGTCGGCAGCGTCGAAGCCCTTCAGCGCGCTGGCGATGGTGGTGTTGACGTTCTCCACCGCCTTGCGCACGCCCTTGCCCAGGTAGCGGGTCTTGTCGCCGTCGCGCAGCTCGACCGCTTCCTTGGTTCCGGTGGACGCGCCCGAGGGCACCGCGGCACGACCGAACGAACCGTCCTCCAGGATGACATCGGCTTCCAGCGTGGGATTGCCGCGGCTGTCGAGGATTTCACGGGCGTGGATGCTGCGGATCGTACTCATGGGCGGGCCGGTTACCTGTCAGGAGAGGGGGCGGGGAACGAATGCCGCATGATTATCCCCGCCGGCCCATCACTTGCCAAATCACGCCGCTAACGCGGCTCAGCGGAGGATCGCGGACAGGGGGATCGCCACGATCAGCAGCAGCGCCAGCAGCGCGGCCGCGATGACCGCACAGACGCGTCCCCGCCGCAATCGCCAGCCCTGCACCGCGGCGAGCAGCCCGCCCGCTGCGGAGACCGCCAGCACGCCCAGCGAGGTGAGGATCCACGGACGCATGGCCCGGATGGCGTTGTCGCCATCGCCGGGCACGCCGATGCTGGCGAGGAAGGACAGGACCGTGCCTACCAGGGCGAGCCAGGCCAGCAGCACCAGCAGCAACGCGGCCAGGCCCCACGACCGGCCGCAGCGAGGCGACGAGGTCGACGCCATGCGCACGTCAGGCGAAGCGCGAGAAGCCGTGCTTCTTGGTCACCGCGTCCAGCTCCATCAGCGTTTCCAGCAGCGCCTCCATCTGGTCCAGCGGCCAGGCGTTGGGGCCGTCGGACAACGCCTTGGACGGATCCGGGTGGGTCTCGGCGAACACGCCGGCCACGCCCACGGCCACCGCCGCGCGCGCCAGCACCGGCACGAACTCGCGCTGGCCGCCGGAACTGCCGCCCTGCCCGCCCGGCAACTGCACCGAATGGGTGGCGTCGAACACTACCGGGCAGCCGGTCTCGCGCATCACGCTGAGCGAGCGCATGTCGCTGACCAGGTTGTTGTAGCCGAAGCTGGCGCCGCGCTCGCAGACCATGATCTGCTCGTTGCCGGTGGACTTGGCCTTGTCCACCACCGGCTTCATGTCCCACGGCGACAGGAACTGGCCCTTCTTGATGTTGACCGGCTTGCCGGCGGAGCACACGTTCTTGATGAAGTCGGTCTGCCGCACCAGGAACGCGGGCGTCTGCAGCACGTCGACCACCGCGGCCACTTCGTGCATCGGCGTGTACTCGTGCACGTCGGTCAGCACCGGCACGCCGATCTGCTGCTTCACCGCTTCCAGCACCTTGAGCCCTTCTTCCAGGCCGGGGCCGCGGAAGCTGGTACCGGAAGTGCGGTTGGCCTTGTCGAAGCTGGACTTGAAGATGAAGTTGATGCCCAGCCGGCCGGTGATCTCCTTGAGCCTGCCGGCGACGTCGAGCTGCAGTTGCATCGACTCGATCACGCACGGGCCGGCGATCAGGAACAGCGGCTGGTCCAGGCCGACGTCGAAGCCACACAGTTTCATTGGATCACCTATCGGTTGAGCCTCGTTCCGTTCGGGCACGAGATGTTTGGCGAGGTTACCCCCTCTCCCATCGGGAGAGGGGCTGGGGGTGAGGGTCCGGGCGAAGCCTCATGGAATCAAGCCCCTCTCCCGCCGGGAGAGGGGTTGGGGGTGAGGGTCCGGGCGAAGCCTAGGGAACTCAAACTACGCGAGGCTTCGCCCCGTACCCTCATCCGGCGCTTCGCGCCACCTTCTCCCACAGGGAGAAGGAACTACGCGCGCGCTTCCTTCAACAGCTTCCCACCCGCCTTGCGCTCGCGCGCAGCGCGCACGAAGCCGATGAACAACGGATGGCCGTCGCGCGGCGTGGACAGGAATTCCGGGTGCGCCTGGCAGGCCAGGAACCACGGATGCGTCTCGCGCGGCAGTTCCACCATCTCCACCAGGGTGTCATCCATCGACTTGGCGGCAATCACCAGGCCGGCGTCCTCGAGCTGGGTGCGGTAGCGATTGTTGAACTCGTAACGGTGGCGATGGCGTTCGGCCACCACGTCCTTGCCGTACAGCTCGCGCGCCAGCGTGCCCGGCTTGAGCCGCTGCTCCTGCAGACCCAGGCGCATGGTGCCGCCGAGATCGGACTTCTCGTCGCGCTTCTCGACATCGCCACTGGCGGTGCGCCACTCGGTGATCAGGCCGATCACCGGATACGGCGACTGCCGGTCGTTCTCGGTGCTGTTGGCCGCATCCAGCCCGGCGACATGCCGCGCGTAGTCGACCACCGCGGCCTGCATGCCGTAGCAGATGCCGAAGTACGGCACGCCGTGCTGGCGCGCATAACGCGAGGTCAGCACCTTGCCTTCGAAGCCGCGGTCGCCGAAGCCGCCCGGGACCAGGATGCCGTCCACGTCGGCAAGCGCCGCCATGTCGCTGCCTTCCAGGTCCTGCGCCTCCAGCCACTTCAGGTTGACCTTGGTGCGCTGGCGCAGGCCGCCGTGCTTGAGCGCCTCGCCGACCGACTTGTACGCATCCTGGTGGTCCACGTACTTGCCGACCACGGCGATGGTGACCTCGTCGAGCGGATGCTTGATCGCATCGACCACCGCTTCCCACTCCGACAGGTTGGCCGCGCCGACCTTGTCGCGCAGCTTGAACTGCTCGATGACGATCTCGTCCAGACCCTGCCGGTGCAATTCCAGCGGCATGCCGTAGAGCACGTCGATGTCGGCGGCGCTGATCACCGCGCGCTCGGAGACGTTGGTGAACAGTGCGATCTTGCGCCGCTCCGAATCCGGGATCGCCTGTTCCGAGCGGCACAGCAGCACGTCCGGCTGGATGCCGATCGAGCGCAGTTCCTTGACCGAATGCTGGGTCGGCTTGGTCTTCAGCTCGCCCGCCGCAGCGATGTACGGCACCAGGGTCAGGTGCATGAACATGGCCTTCTCGGCGCCGCGCTCGGTGCGCACCTGGCGGATCGCTTCCAGGAACGGCAGCGACTCGATGTCGCCGACGGTGCCGCCGATCTCGACCAGGGCCACGTCGTAACCGGCGGTGGCTTCATCCACGCAGCGACGGATCTCGTCGGTGATGTGCGGAATCACCTGCACAGTGGCGCCGAGGTAGTCGCCGCGACGCTCCTTGCGGATCACGTTCTCGTAGATGCGCCCGGTGGTGACCGAATTCTTGCGCGACAGCCGCGTGCGCACGAAGCGCTCGTAATGCCCCAGGTCCAGGTCGGTCTCGGCACCGTCGTCGGTGACGTACACCTCGCCGTGCTGGAACGGGCTCATCGTGCCCGGGTCGACGTTGATGTAGGGGTCCAGTTTCATCATCGTGACCGACAGGCCACGTGCTTCGAGAATGGACGCAAGCGAAGCGGCCGCGATGCCCTTGCCAAGCGAGGACACTACGCCGCCGGTAACGAAGATCAGGGGGGTCATGGCTCAAAGGCCTCCCGGAAAGCCATAGTTTAACGGGTGAAGCGGATTTGCCCAAGCGCTTTTGCGCAACAGCCGCCCCACAAAAAAGCGACGCCCCGGGCGACCGGGGCGTCGTGTGCTGGAAACCGTGCGCAAGCTTAAGGCTTGCGCGCTTCCTCTTCCTCTTCCTTCTTCGGCGCGGCCGCATCCTTGCCGGCCTTGTGCTCGGCGGCCGCGGCGGCGCGGCGCTTGACCTTGGCGTCGGCCTCGGCCTTTTCCTTGGCGACCTGCGCCTCGTAGGCGGCGGCACCGGAGGCGGCCGGATCGGCGCTCTGCGCCTGGGCCATCGCGACCGGCACGGCCACCGCGGCGGCGACCAGGGCGGCCAGGGTCAACAGCTTGCGAACGTTCATGGCGGACTCCTTTGGGACGTGCGACGAAGATGTGGGCGACGTCGCGGTTTTTCCAGGGCCAGCGTAGCGTGGAGCCCCCGCACCCGCCCTGAACACCGGCGACGTGCAAAAAACCGCCGCAGACCGCACACTTCCGGATCTGCTTCGCGCCACCTGCTGAGACGCATGAATACCCGCTACAACGCCGCCGACATCGAAGTTCTCTCTGGCCTGGACCCGGTCAAGCGCCGGCCCGGCATGTACACCGACACCGCACGCCCCAACCACCTGGCGCAGGAAGTCATCGACAACGCCGTCGACGAGGCGCTGGCCGGTCACGCCCGGCACATCGAGGTGACGCTGTACAAGGACGGCAGTTGCGAGGTGTCCGACGACGGCCGCGGCATGCCGGTGGACATCCACCCGGAAGAGAAGATCTCCGGCGTCGAACTGATCCTCACCCGGCTGCATGCCGGCGGCAAGTTCAGCGACCGCAACTACACCTTCAGCGGCGGCCTGCACGGCGTCGGCGTCAGCGTGGTCAATGCGCTGTCCACCCGGGTGGAACTGTTCATCAAGCGCGAAGGCAACGAATACCGCATGGCCTTCGCCGACGGCCACGCCGCCTCCAAGCTGGAGATCGTCGGCAGCGTCGGCAAGAAGAACACCGGCACGCGCCTGCGTTTCTGGCCGGACCCGAAGTATTTCGACACGCCGAAATTCGCGGTGCGCGCGCTGCGCCACCTGCTGCGCGCCAAGGCGGTGCTGTGCCCCGGCCTGACCGTCAAGCTGCACGACGAGGCCACCGGCGAGCAGGACACCTGGTATTTCGAGGACGGCCTGCGCGACTACCTGCGCGGCGAACTGGCCGAGCGCGAGTTGCTGCCGGCCGAGCTGTTCGTCGGCAGCCTGAAGAAGGACCGCGAGATCGTCGACTGGGCGGTGGCCTGGGTGGTGGAAGGCGAACTGGTGCAGGAGAGCTACGTCAACCTGATCCCCACCGCGCAGCACGGCACCCACGTCAACGGCCTGCGCAGCGGCCTCACCGATGCGCTGCGCGAGTTCTGCGATTTCCGCAACCTGCTGCCGCGCGGCGTCAAGCTGGCGCCGGAAGACGTGTGGGACCGCGTCGCGTTCGTGCTGTCGCTGAAGATGACCGACCCGCAGTTCAGCGGCCAGACCAAGGAACGCCTGTCCTCGCGCCAGGCCGCCGGCTTCATCGAGGGCGCCGCGCACGATGCCTTCAGCCTGTGGCTGAACCAGAACGTGGAAACCGGCACGCGCATCGCGCAGATCGCCATCGACCGCGCCAGCGCGCGGCTGAAGACCGAGAAGCAGATCGTGCGCAAGAAGGTCACCCAGGGCCCGGCGCTGCCGGGCAAGCTGGCCGACTGCATCAGCCAGGATCTGTCGCGCACCGAACTGTTCCTGGTCGAGGGTGACTCGGCAGGCGGCAGCGCCAAGCAGGCCCGCGACAAGGATTTCCAGGCGATCCTGCCGCTGCGCGGCAAGATCCTCAACACCTGGGAAGTGGCCTCCGGCAGCGTGCTGGCCTCGGAGGAAGTGCACAACCTGGCGATCGCGATCGGCTGCGACCCGGGCAAGGAAGAGATCGACGGCCTGCGCTACGGCAAGGTGGTGATCCTGGCCGACGCCGACTCCGACGGCCTGCACATCGCCACCCTGCTGACCGCGCTGTTCCTGCGCCACTTCCCCGCCCTGGTGCGCGCCGGCCACGTGTTCGTGGCGATGCCGCCGCTGTTCCGCGTGGACGTGGGCAAGCAGGTGTTCTACGCGCTGGACGAGGAGGAGAAGCGCTCGCTGCTGGACAAGATCGAGCGCGAGAAGATCAAGGGCCAGGTCAGCGTCACCCGCTTCAAGGGCCTGGGCGAGATGAATCCGCAGCAGTTGCGCGAATCCACCATCCACCCCGACACCCGGCGCCTGGTGCAGCTGACCGTGGACGACGGCGACCAGACCCGCTCGCTGATGGACATGCTGCTGGCCAAGAAACGCGCCGGCGACCGCAAGCAGTGGCTGGAGACCAAGGGCGACCTGGCGTCGCTGGAGGTCTGAGGCGACGCAAGCGCGGCTGCTTGCTGCCGTCGTAGGAGCGGCTTCAGCCGCGACCTGGCTCTCCCGGGGAACGCCCCGTCGCGGCTGAAGCCGCTCCTACGACGGACGACGACGGCATGCCGGGCTTACGCACCGGCATCCACATTCGTCACGCCGGCCATCCGGTGATCGACTGCCGCTCGGGCGGTCATCCGCGCGCAGGCGCCGCCGGCACCACGCCGGTGCAGTCGTGATCCTGCAGTTCTTCCGCACCGACCCCATCGCCGGGAAGCGCGGTGGCGGCCAGCAGCACGAAGCCGGGGCGGCCATCGAACGCCGCGCCGACCACCGCCAGGGTCTGGTGGGCCATGTGCTGGTGCGGCGGCAGGGCGCGCGCCAGCAAGGTCAGCGGATTCGCATCCAGCGCTTCGCCCTCCAGGCGCATGGCCCGATAGGCGTGCCCGTGGAGCGGCTGCGGCAACGGCGCCCAGGTCGGGCCGATCGCCGCCTGCATCGCCTGCAACTGGTCGCGCACCTGCGGCGCCAGGCAATCGATATGGATATGCAACTGGTCCTGCGAACGCGCCGAGGGCGGATTGATCGTCAGGCTGGTCAGTTCGCGCGGCAGCGGCCGCTGCAACAACCGCTCGACCCGGGTGCGCGCCTGCCAGGCCAGGCCCAGCCAGTTCGGCGCGCCGGCACCGCGCGCGCGCGGATCCTCGATCCCGCTCACCGGCACCGTCGGGATCAGCAGGTATTGGTAGTCGCCGCGCAGATCCTTCATCAAGGCATAGCGTTCGCCTGGCCCGGGATGCACGTCGCTGCAGGGCGCCGGATCGGCGCCGAGCCGCGCCTGCGGCAGGCAACGCGTGCTCACCAATCGCCACAGGCGGTGCCGATCGTGCGCATGCGCATCGTGTGCGGCCGGCGAGTCGGCCACCGGCGGCGGCGCGCTGGCGCAACCGGCCAGCAACACCGCCAGGGATAGGCACAACGGCAGCTGGAAACGAACTGGAGGCATGCGTGACGGATCGGAGTACGGGACTAGCCGAGGATTGTAGCCAGCGCCGATGACCGGCATGGCGCGGCGCGCGGGCGCCGACCATGGCTTTGTGCACATCCGCCGCGCCGGCGCCGCGGCCTAGCATGCCGGCTACCTCCCTGCGAGCGACCGCCCGTGCCGACCTTTCCCTCCGTGCTGCTGGCCGTGCTGCTGGCGGCGACGCCGATGACCGCGGCACTGGCCGCCGATGCCGATGCGGCGAACGCCGACAAGGCCGACAAGCCCGCCGCCGTCGAACCGCCGCCTCTGCCGGCCGACGCCCAGACCAGCCAATCCACCCAGCTCGACGGCCGCACCCTGCGCTATACGGTCAAGGTCGGCACGCTGCCGGTGAAGGACAAGCAGGGCAAGGTCGTCGCCGACGTGGTCTACACCGCCTACACCATGGACGGCAAGGACCGCCCGGTCACCTTCGCGCTCAACGGCGGCCCCGGCGCGGCCTCGGTGTATCTCAACCTGGGCGCGATCGGACCGAAGGTGGTGGCGTTCGGCAGCGAAGGCGACAGCGCGTCCGCGCCGGCGCAACTGCGCGACAACCCCGGCACCTGGCTGGACTTCACCGACCTGGTGTTCATCGACCCGGTCGGCACCGGCTTCAGCCGCTCGCGCATCCCCGACGAGCAGGCCAAGAAACAGTTCTACAACCCGCAGGCCGACATCGAGTACCTCTCGCGCACCATTTACGACTGGCTGCTGAAGAACCAGCGCCTGCAGTCGCGCAAGTATCTGGTCGGCGAAAGCTACGGCGGCTTCCGCGGCCCGCGCATCACCCACTACCTGCAGACCAAGCTCGGCGTGGCGATGAACGGCGTGGTCCTGGTCTCGCCATACCTGAATCCGACCCTGGACGACAACGGCGACGTCTCGCCGCTGCCGTGGATGCTGACCCTGCCGTCGATCGCCGCCGCGCGCCTGGAGCGCGAGGGCAAGCTGACCCCGGAGGCGATGCGCCAGGTGATCGACTACACCCGCGGCGATTACGTCACCGCGCTGCTGCGCGGGCGTTCCGACCCGGCCGGCACCACCCGCATGATCCAGCAGGTGACCGCGATGACCGGTCTCGACCCGGCCTTCGTGCGCCGCGCCGGCGGCCGCCTGGAGACCCAGGCGTACCTGCGCGAGGTGTTCCGCGACAAGGGCGAACTCGGCAGCCGCTACGACTCCAACGTCACCGCCTTCGACCCGTTCCCCAACGCCCCCGAGCAGCGCGCCAACGACCCGCTGCTGGACAGCATCATCGCCCCCACCACCACCGCGATGGTCGATTTCGTGACCCGCGTGGTCGGCTGGAAGGTCGACGCCCGCTACGAAGCGCTGAACTACGACGTGAACCGGCTGTGGGACTGGGACGACGAACTGCGCAAGGGCTCGGTGACGCAACTGCGCCAGGCGGTGGCGATCGACCCGAAACTGCGCGTGCTGATCGTGCACGGCTGGAACGACCTGTCGTGCCCGTTCATGGGCTCGGTGCTGACCGTGGATCAAATGCCGGTAATGGGCAACGACCCGACCCGCGTGCAGGTCAAGAACTACCCCGGCGGCCACATGTTCTACAACCGCGCCGACAGCCAGCGCGCATTGCGGCAGGACGTTCTGGCGATGTATCGGGCGAATTAGCGGGGATTAGGCATTCGGGATTGGGGATTCGCTAAGGCGGGTTCCCGGCACTGGAAGCGGGATTGGAGAGTTGGGATTCGGGATTCGCGATAGCCGCGCCTCGGCTGTGCCCCGCTGCAGTGCGGCGGATGGGGATATCGGGCTAGCCGGGAACCCGCTTTAGCGAATCCCCAATCCCGACTCCCCAATCCCTGCTCCACTCACACCCACCCAGCCAAGGCGAATCCGCGGAAAATCAGATACGCCACGCCGGCGGCGGCGGGGATGGTGAGGATCCAGGCCCAGACGATGCGTTCGATGACGCCGAAGCGCAGCGAGCGCGGGTTCTTGGCGAAGCCCACGCCCATGATCGCGGTGGAGATGCTGTGGGTGGTGGACACCGGCATGCCGAAGTGCGCGGCCAGGGTCAGGATCGTGGCCGAGCTGGTCTCCGCGGCGAAGCCGTGGATCGGATGCAGCTTGACCATCTTGTGGCCCAGGGTCTTGATGATCTTCCAGCCGCCGGAGGCGGTGCCGGCGGCCATCACCACCGCGCAGGTCAGCACGATCCAGGTGGCGATGCCTTGCCCCTGATGGGCGTCGGGATGCAGGAACGCCAGCCACGACGGCAGGTCGTCCAGGGCGCCGGTGCTCTGCGCGCCGATCAGGGTCATGGCGATGATGCCCATGGTCTTCTGCGCGTCGTTGTGGCCGTGCGCGTAGCCCATGTACGCGGCCGAGGCGATCTGCGCCTTGCCGAAGAAGGCGTTGACCCAGCGCGGCCGCGCCAGCCGCCCGAGCGGGCCGCCGAGCTTGGCCAGGCCGGCGATCGCCGCCCACAGCAGCAGCATCACCGCGATGCCGAGCAGGAAGCCGGCGATCGGCGAGGTGACCATCGGCACGAACACCTTCCACAGCAGGCCCTTGTTCTTGGCCCAGTCGCCCACGGTCTGCGACCAGATCAGCGCATCCCAGTCGTTGTGCGCCGCGGCCAGGCCGGCGCCGCACAGGCCGCCGATCAACGCGTGCGAGGACGAGGACGGCAGGCCCTTCCACCAGGTGATCAGGTTCCAGACGATGCCGCCGAGCAGCGCGCACAGCACCACCTGCGGGGTCACCGCGACCACGTCGGTGTTGAGCAGGCCGGAGGCGATCGTCATCGCCACCGCGGTGCCGGTCAGCGCGCCGACCAGGTTCATCGCCGCGGCCAGCATCACCGCCCAGCCGGGGCTGAGCACCTTGGTGGCGACCACCGTGGCGATCGAGTTGGCGGTGTCGTGGAAGCCGTTGATGAATTCGAACACCAGCGCCGCCAGGATCACGATCAGGACCAGGCTCAGCATCGGCGCGCCTCCACGCACGCGGCGGCGGCGGCCGGCGCGCGCAGGGCGCGACGGCCGCGCAGGCAGCAACTCCGCAGCGCGTCCATCAGGAGTTCTTCAGCACGATCTGGTAGACCACCACGCCGGCCTCGCGGCAACGGTCGATGGCCTTCTCCAGGATTTCGAAGAACTCCTTGAGCAGGAACATCTGCAGGTTGTCCAGGCGGCCGGAGTAGATGTCGCGGTACAGCTCCAGCATCAGCCGGTCGGCCTCGTTCTCCAGCGAGCGCAGCTTGTCGTTGAGCGCGCTCATCCGGTCCAGGTGCATGTTGCGCAGGTCGTGGACCATCTCCACCACCACCGCCGCGGCCTGCTCCAGCATCGCCGCGCGCGGGGCGAAATCGATATGCTCCAGGTGCTGGATCGCCAGCGAGTAGCGGTCGGCGAACTTCTCCACCTGCTTGGGGATCTTGTACAGCGCCGAGCCCAGCGCCTCGATGTCCTCGCGCTCGATCGGGGTCATGAAGCTGTCCACCAGCGCCTGGCCGATCTTGTCCGAGGCCGCGCGCTCGCGCAGGCGCGCCAGCTTGAAGGCGTCCAGCGCCGGCTGCCGGTCGGACTCGCGCATCATCGCGTGCAGGGCCTTGGTGCTGTCGTAGGCGGCCTGTGCCGCCTCGTCGAGCAGGGTGTAGAACTGCTTGCCGGAACCGAAGATGGTCTGCAACGAAAACATGCAACGCGCTTCCCGCCGTCGCGGGAAGGACGGCACTAGGGCGGAATTATGACTGTTTGCTGACACCTGCGGATAGTCGCGGCCGCTGGGCAGGCCCGGGCCATGTGGGCGCGGCGTGGACGCGGCCCCCGCCCGGGTTTGTTACCATCGCCGCCGCGCCCTTCGCGGGTGCACCCTATGGACGACCACCCCACACCCCCTCCCCCGCGCCGCAACGGCGCCCATGTCCCCGCTTTCCTTGGCGCCAAGGAGCGCGCGCATGCTTGAACTGTTGATCGTTGCAGCCCTCATCCTGCTCAACGGTTTCTTCGCGATGTCCGAGATGTCGCTGATGACCTCGCGCAAGAGCCGGCTGAAGCAGATGTCCCAGTCCAGCACGCGCGCGGCCAAGGCCCTGGCGCTGGCCGAGAACCCCGAGCACTTCCTGTCCACCGTGCAGATCGGCATCACCGCCATCGGCATCCTGACCGGTGTCTTCGGCGGCCAGGCCATGGGCGTGGCGATCGCGGCCAAGCTGCAGGCGCTGTTCCCGGCGCTGGCGGCCAACTTCACCCTGTTCGGCGACCCGCAGCCGTGGTCGGCGCTGATCGGCAAGACCCTGGCGATCGTGCTGATCACCTTCCTGACGCTGATCTTCGGCGAACTGGTGCCCAAACGCCTGGCCCTGACCCGATCGGAGGTCATCGCCGGCTTCGTCGCCATTCCCATGGGCTGGCTGGCCCGGGCCGCCGCGCCGTTCGTCTGGGTGCTGTCGCGCTCGACCCGGCTGGTGCTGCGCCTGCTCGGCCTGGGCAAGGAGGAATCGGCCTCGGTGACCGAAGAGGAGATCCGCATGCTGGTGGCCGAGAGCCACGAGGCGGGCGTGATCGACGCGCACGAGCGCGACATGATGAACCGGGTCATGCGCCTGGGCGACCGCACCGCCGACAGCCTGATGACCCCGCGCAACCGCATCGCCTGGCTCGACGCCAACGCCGAGCCGCAACGCAACCTGCAGGTGATGCGCGAACACGAGTTTTCGCGCTACCCGGTGTACCGCGGCAGCGACCAGGACATCGCCGGCGTGCTGGAGGTGAAATCGCTGGTCACGCGCATGGACGGCGACGCCACCCAGCTGTTCCAGAGCCTGCGCGACACCCTGTTCGTGTCCGAGTCCACCCACGCGATGAAGCTGTTGGAGATCTTCCGCGAGGAACAGCAGTCGATGGCGCTGGTGGTGGACGAGTACGGCGAGATCCAGGGCCTGGTGACGATCAGCGACCTGATGGGCGCGGTGGTCGGGCGCCTGCAATCGGCCGACACCGCCGACGAGGACGCGCTGGTGATAACCCGCGCCGACGGCTCGCTGCTGATCGACGGCTCGCTGGCGATCGAGGAATTGCGCGAGCTGCTAGGCGGCGCCGAACTGCCCAGCGCCGAGGAAGGCGACTACAACACCCTGGCCGGGCTGTGCATCTACTACTTCGGGCGCATCCCGCACGCCGGCGAGTTCTTCGACTGGGCGGGCTGGCGCATCGAGATCGTCGACCTGGACGGCGCGCGCGTGGACAAGCTGCTGCTGCGCAGGCTGCAGGACGAGAACAGCGATGACATCACCGGGTGACGCGCCCGGCGGTGCGCCGCGCGACGGCGACCACGGCTACAGCGCCGAGGGCATCCGCACCCTGCTCGACACCTTCGTCCTGGGCGACCCGGACGAACACCTGCGGCTGCGGCTGATCCTCGCCGATCTGCAGCAGAGCGCGTTCGGCGTATTCCTGTTCGTGGCGATCCTGCCCGCATTCCTGCCGGTGCCGGGCCTGGCCGGCGGCATCAGCGGGCCGCTGGTGACGCTGATCGGCCTACAGATGCTGATCGGGCTGCGCAAACCGTGGTTGCCGCGCTTCATCGGCGAGCGCGGGCCGCGCCGCCGCACCATGCAGCGCTTCGTCGGCCGCATCGCGCCGTGGCTGCGACGCCTGGACCGGCTGCTCAAGCCCCGCCTGCCAATGCTGGTCGACACTCTGCCGGCGCGTGCGTTCAGCGGCCTGCTGTTGGTCGTCCTGGGGATCCTGCTGTCGCTTCCGATCCCGTTCACCAACTACGCTTTCGGCGCGATGCTGCTGCTGTTCGCGCTGGCGTTGCTGGAACGGGACGGTGGGCTGATGCTGCTGTCGTGGCTGGGCAGCATCGCCGTGGCGCTGAGCCTGGGATTGGCCTCGGACCAGGTGGTCGACCTGGGCCGGGAATGGATGCAGAAGCTGCGCTGACGCATCGCGGCGGCAGCGCGCAGCGCCACCCGCTCACTTCACCAGGTACAGCCCCGTCTCGTTGGCGAACACGTTGCGCATGTGCGCCTGGCGCGGCGAGGCGTTCTGGGTCGATCGCTCGGTCGCCTGGCCGCGGACGCGCTCCAGGCATTTGCTCAGCTGTTGCAGTGCCGCCTCCAGTCCACATTCGTGCACCGGCGCCATCGGATGTTGTGCGTTCATTGCCGATCCCCTGTTCGCGTCGTTGTACGGCCATGTCCTGGGCCGAACGCCACGCTGATGCGTGACGCGCCACGATCACATACCGGGCAAAATCAAGACATCGTGAAAGCAGCGCGTGCTGTGATGTGCATCAACAGGAGTGCGGCGTTTCTCGCCGAGGTGCGTCTGCGCTCGTAGACACCCGCGCAAATGCACGTATCAGGCGGCCGCTGCGACCTGCGTCCATGCCTCCGCCGTCAATTGGAACGAGCGCAAGCGGGCCGCGTGATCGTGGATGTTCGCGGTCAACAGCAGCTCGTCCGGGCGGTGCCGCGCGACGAAGTCCGACAGGCCCTGTGCGACCGTGTCGGGATCGCCGAGCACGGTGCAGGCCAGCGCCCGTTCAACACCCAACTTCTCGTGCGGCGCCCAGAACGTCTCGATGTCGTCGATCGGCGGCGGAATCAGCCCGGGACGGCCGCGACGCAGGTTGACGAAGCTCTGTTGCTGGGTGGTGAACACGCGCCGCGCCTCTTCGGTGGACGCGGCGGCCACCACGTTCAAGGCCAGCACCGCATACGGCGCCTGCAGACGCGGCGATGCGCGGAACTCGCGGCGATACACCGCCAGTGCCTCGTCCATCGCGTCCGGCGCAAAATGCGAGGCGAAGGCGAACGGCAGGCCCATCGCCGCGGCCAGGCGCGCGCTGAACAGGCTGGAGCCGAGCAGCCATATCGGCACCTCGATGCCGGCGCCGGGCACGGCGCGCACGAGTTGCCCGTCCACCGCCGGCTCGAAATAACGCAGCAGTTCAGCGACGTCGTGCGGGAACTGGTCGGCGCTGTCGAAGTAGCGGCGCAACGCGCGCGCCGTGGCCTGGTCGGTGCCGGGCGCGCGGCCCAGGCCCAGGTCGATGCGTCCGGGATACAGCGAGGCCAGGGTGCCGAACTGCTCGGCCACCTGCAGCGGCGCGTGGTTGGGCAGCATGATGCCGCCGGCGCCGACGCGGATGCGCTTGGTACCGCCGGCCACATGCCCGATCAGCACCGCGGTAGCGGCGCTGGCGATGCCGGGCATGTTGTGGTGCTCGGCCAGCCAGTAGCGATGGTAGCCCCAGCGTTCGGCGTGCTGGGCCAGATCCAGCATGTTGGCGAAGGCGGCGCTGGTGTCGCTGCCTTCGCAGACCGGGGCGAGGTCGAGGATGGAGATCGGCATCATGGTGCGGCGGGTTCCTGCAGGCGATGCGGACGAGGTGGGGACGATGGTTGCCGATTGCAGCGGCCGTGGCCGGAACGCTGATTTGCGCTGGGTGTTGGGTGTTGGTGTGTGCATCGGGCAGGACGCTTGGCTGGCGGTCGTACCCTCACCCCAACCCCTCTCCCGAGGGGAGAGGGGCTTTGGCTTGTTCCTTCTCCCACCGGGAGAAGGTGCCCCGCAGGGGCGGATGAGGGTCCGGGCGAAGCCTCGCATCACCAGATCCACGCGAGCGCTGCGCGCTCCGTACCCTCACCCCAACCCCTCTCCCGGTGGGAGAGGGGCTTTGGCATCTTCCTTCTCCCGCCGGGAGAAGGTGCCCCGAAGGGGCGGATGAGGGTACGGGCGAAGCCTCGCATCATCAGATCAACGCAAGCGCCACTACCACATTGGTTGCACAGCGCGCTGGCTAGGCTGACACCCCTGCCCTCGCCCGGTCGCCCCCCATGTCGCTGATCCCGCCGCCCGCCCCCGTTCCCGCCCTGCCCTTGCGCGACCGTGTGGTGCTGGTCACCGGAGGCGCGCAAGGCATCGGCCGCGGCGTGGTGCAGGCGGTGCTGGGGGCTGGCGGCAAGGTCGTGTTTTGCGATCTCGACGCCGACGCCGGGCGGGCCTGCGTGACCGAACTGGAGGCCGGCGAGCGCCTGCTGTTCCGCCGCGTCGACGTGGCCGCCGAGGCCAGCGTGCGCCGCTTCATCGAGGCCGCACTGGCCCGGTTCGGTCGCATCGACGGGCTGGTCAACAACGCCGGCATCGCCGATCCACACACCGGACCGCTGGAACGGCTGTCGCTGCGCGAGTGGAACCGACGGCTCGGCGCCAGCCTGGGCGGCGCGTTCCTGTGCAGCAAGCACGCCTTGCCGGCGTTGCGCAACAGCCGCGGCGGCGGCGCCATCATCAACATCGCCTCCACCCGCGCGCAGCAGTCCGAACCGGACACCGAGGCCTACGCCGCGTCCAAGGGCGGGCTGGTGGCCTTCACCCACGCGCTGGCAATCAGCGCCGGGCCGGCGGTGCGGGTCAACTGCATCAGCCCCGGCTGGATCGCGACCGACGCCTGGCGCAAGCCGAATGCGCGGCGCACGCCCAAGCTGTCGCGGCAGGACCATGCGCAGCACCCGGCCGGGCGAGTCGGCACGCCGCCGGACATCGGCGCCCTGGCGGTCTATCTGCTGTCGGCACAGGCCGGCTTCATCACCGGCCAGGAGTTCGTGGTCGACGGCGGGATGACGCGCAAGATGCAGTACGCCTGACGGCGTGGGGATTGGGGATTCGGGATTGGGGATTCGTTAAAGCGGGTGTTGCCTTACCTGACGGGCCACTTGCATAGCTGGCAGCAACCCGCCTTTGCCAATCCCCAATCCCGACTCCCCAATCCCGCGACAATCAGCCGCCCACCAGCGGCTCCAACTGTGGATCCAGCGCCACGCGTTCGTCGAAGACGAAGCAGCGGCCGTCGTAGCCCTCGCCGCCCACTTCCTCGAAGTAGCCGAGGATGCCGCCGTCCAGTTGCAACACGTTGTCCATGCCGTCGGCGCGCATCCACAGCGCCGCCTTTTCGCAGCGGATGCCGCCGGTGCAGAAGCTGACCACGGTGGCGTCGGCCAGGGCCGCGCGATGGGGGGCCAGCGCCTCCGGCAGGTCGGTGAACTTGACGATCGGCAGGGTCAGCGCGCCGGCGAAGGTGCCGTAGACCACTTCCTGCGCATTGCGCGTGTCCAGCAGCACCACGCGCCGGCAGGTGTCGTCGTGCCCCTGGCGCAGCCAGCGCTGCAAGGTGGCCGGCGCCACCGCCGGTGCGCGCGCCGCCTCCAGCGGCGAGGCGGCGTCGCGACGGAAGCTGATGATCTCCGGCTTGACCTTGACCTTCAGCCGCGCGAACGGCTGCTGTGCGCTGGTGCTGGACTTGACGCGCAGGTCGGCGAAGCGCGGATCGGCACGCAACTGCGCGTAGAAGCCGTCGATCGCCGCCGGCGCGCCGGCCAGGAACAGGTTGATGCCCTCGCCTGCCACCAGGATCGTGCCGCGCAGGTCGCCGTCCTGCGCCCAGGCATGCAGCTGTGCGGCGAGCGCGTCGGGGTCGGCGATGGCGACGAAGTGATAGGCGGCGGTGTTGGCGATCATCGGCGCATTTTAGAGCCTGCGGCGCATGCCCGCTGCAGGAAACGGCCGCCCCAGCGCACACGGCACCTCGGCGACGCGTGTTGCAGCGCGCGCCGCTAGCCGCGCAGCAGCAGGAACGGCAGCAGCACCAGCGAAGCGACCAGCAGCATGCCCAGCAGCGTCGCCAGCACGAACAGCGGGCGCCGCCGCAACAGGCTGGCGAAGGTCTCGGCGCTGCCGTCGCGCAACGCCGCGGCGCGCTCGGCGCGGGCGCGTTGGCCACGTTCGGCCTGGTACTCGGCCAGCAGCGCCTTGGCGCGCGCCTGCTCGGCGTCCTCGCGCAGCCAGATGCCGCCGGCGGAGATGCCGAAGGTGCCGGCGCGGGTTTCGTAGTAGCCGATGCCGGCGGTATCGAGCAGCGCGCAGACCTCGGCGCGTTCGTCGTCGGGCACGTGGCGCAGGTTGAGCAGCAGTTTGGCCATGCGCCGCATGATAGCCGCTGCGGCGATGCGCTACCCTTGCACGCCCTGCCCGCCGTGGACGTCCCGCATGCGCCGAATCCTGCTGCTGTTGAGCCTTTCGTTGCCGGCGTGGCTGCTGAGCGGCTGCACGCCGCCGGGGCCGCCGCCCGGCGGCAGCATCGCCGCGTTCCAGGCCACCGACGAGCGCGTCGGCGACGGCGCCGAGGCGCGCCCCGGCAGCCGCGTCACCGTGCACTACACCGGCTGGCTGTACGACGAGCACGCCAAGGACAAGCGCGGCGAGAAGTTCGATGCCTCCGCCGACCACGGCCAGCCCTTCAGCTTCGTGCTGGGCGGCGGCCAGGTGATCCGCGGCTGGGACGAGGGCGTGGCCGGCATGCGCGTGGGCGGCAAGCGCCTGCTGATGCTGCCGTCGGACTACGGCTACGGCGACAGCGGCGCCGGCGGGGTGATCCCGCCGGGCGCCTCGTTGGTGTTCGAGGTCGAACTGCTCGATGTCCAGCCGCGTTGAGCCGACTGCGCCGATGCCCGCCAGCAAGCACGCCGCGCCGGTGCGCGGCCGTCTCGTCATCGTCGGCGGCGGCCCGGCCGGGCTGATCGCCGCCGAGACCGCGCGTGCCGCCGGCGCCGAGGTCGACGTGTACGAGGCCAAGGGCTCGGTGGGACGCAAGTTCCTGATCGCCGGCAAGGGCGGCCTCAACCTGACCCACTCCGATCCGTTCGAACGCTTCGTCGCCCGCTATCGCGAACGCGCGACCGCGGTCGGCGACTGGCTGGCCGACTTCGATGCCGACGCGCTGCGCGCCTGGGCGCAGGCGCAGGGCGTGGAGACCTACGTCGGCAGCTCCGGCCGGGTGTTCCCGCTGGACCGCAAGGCCGCGCCGCTGCTGCGCGGCTGGGTGCGGCGGTTGAAGGAGGCCGGCGTGCGCTTCCACGTGCAGCAGCGCTGGCTGGGCTGGGCCGCGGACGGCGCGCTGCGCTTCGCCAGCGCCGATGGCGAGCAGCGCGTGCAGGCCAATGCCTGCGTGCTGGCGCTGGGCGGCGGCAGCTGGCCGCAGCTCGGCTCCGACGGCGCCTGGCAGGACACGCTGCGCGCGCGCGGCGTGGAGGTGGCGCCGCTGCAGCCGGCCAACTGCGGCTTCGACGTGAAGTGGAGCGCGCATTTCCGCGAACGCCATGCCGGCGCGCCGCTGAAGCCGGTGGTCGCGCACTGGCACGATGCGCAGGGCCAGGCGCAGTCGCTGCAGGGCGAATGCGTGGTCGGCGAACACGGCATCGAAGGCAGCCTGATCTATGCGCTGGCCGCGGACCTGCGCGAGGCCATCGCCGCGCACGGCCCGGCCACGCTGTGGCTGGACCTGGCGCCCGGCCGGGATCTGCCGCGGCTGCAGGCCGAACTGGGCAAGCCGCGCGGCGGCCGCAGCTTCGGCGAGCATCTGCGCCGCCAGGCCGGCATCGACGGGGTCAAGGCCGCGCTGCTGTTCGAGATCCTCGGCAAGCAGGCCGGCCAGGATCCGGCGCTGGCCGCGGCCACGCTCAAGCGCCTGCCGCTGACCCTGCTGCGCCCGCGCCCGCTGGCCGAGGCGATCAGCAGCGCCGGCGGCGTGCGCCTGGAGGCGCTGGATGCGCACCTGATGCTGCAGGCGCTGCCCGGCACCTTCTGCGCCGGCGAAATGCTCGACTGGGAAGCGCCGACCGGCGGCTACCTGCTCACCGCGTGCTTCGCCAGCGGCGTGCGCGCCGGGCGCGGCGCGGTGGCCTGGCTGCAACGCGCCACGCGCTGAGCGACATCGGCACGGCGACTGGCCGGAACGCCCAGTGACCTTCGGGCCTGTCGTCGCCATCGCCGCAGCACGTATTCCTGCACGGACGTGGCGACCGCGGCTGTCTCGCGGTTCCAGCTCACCTGCCGCCTGGAGCGACGCATGCGCCCATCGATCCTGTTCTGCGCACTTGGCCTGGCCGGCAACGTCGTGGCCGCGAGTGCCGCGCCCAGCACCAGCCCGAAGGTCCGGCAGGTCGAGCATGGCCTGCTGCCGGCCGTCGTCACCCAGGACCAGGCGGGCGGGCAGTTGTCGCTGCTCGACCAGATGGACGCGCTGCACGTCCCGGGCGTGGCGATCGCGGTGATCCAGCGTGGCCGCGTCGCCTGGGCCAAGGGCTATGGCGTCACCGCCAGCGGCGGGGCCGCGGTCGATGCCAGGACCCTGTTCCAGGCCGGCTCGGTGAGCAAGCCGGTGGCGGCGATGGCGGCCTTGTCCCTGGTCCAGGACGGACGCGTGGCGCTGGACGCCCCGGTCAATGCGCGCCTGACCTCGTGGACCCTGCCCGATGCCGCCGACAGCCACGACCATCCGGTGACCCTGCGTCAGCTGCTGTCGCACACCGCCGGCACCAGCGTGCACGGTTTCGATGGCTACGCCCACGGCGCCGCCGTGCCCACCCTGCAGCAGGTGCTCGACGGCCAGGCGCCCGCGAACTCGGCGCCGGTGCGGGTGGAGGCGCCGGTCGGGGTGCGCTACCGCTATTCGGGCGGCGGCTACACGGTGATGCAGCAGTTGCTGATCGACGTCGGCGGGCAGGACTTTCCGACGCTGCTGCAGCAGCGCGTGCTGGCGCCGCTGCGCATGCGCGCCAGCAGTTTCCGCCAACCGCTGCCCGCACGCGATCTGGCGCACGCGGCGCAACCGCACGATGCCAATGGCGCACCGGTGGCAGGCGGCCCACACACCTACCCGGAACTGGCCGCGGCCGGCCTGTGGACCAACGCGCAGGACCTGGCGCGCTATGCGATCGAACTGTGCGATGCGCAGGCCGGCCGCGGCCGCGTGCTGTCCGCCGCCAGCGCGCGCGCCATGATGACCCCGGTGCGGGATGGCTACGGCCTGGGCCTGAACATCGGCGGCGCCGGCGCGCGCAAGTACGTCTATCACGACGGCTCCAACGCTGGCTACAAGGCCACGCTGGTGGTGTATCCGCAGGGATGCGATGGCGCGGTGGTGCTGAGCAATGGCGACCAGGGCTACCAGTTGGGTCTGGAGATCGTGCGCGCCATCGCCGCGGCCTACGCCTGGCCGGACTTCCAGCCGGTCCGGCGCACTGCCGTCGCGCTGGACATCGCCGCGCAGCGGCGCTTCGTCGGCAGTTTCGCCATTCCCGAACTGGGCACGTTCCGGATCCGCGAAGCGCAGGGCAGCCTGCTGATGGAACTGCGCAAGGATCAGGCGTATCCGCTGATTCCCGCGTCGGATCACGCATTCTTCCTGAGCGCGCAGGACATCGTCATCCGCTTCGATACGCCCGGCGATGCCGACCAGGGCACGCTCGACGCCGATGGCGGGCACTATCCGTTCCGGCGCGTGGCCGCGGACAGCGCCGTACCGTAGCCAGTGCCGGCCTCGCGCCGGCGGACCGCGCTCAGAGCGTTGCGATCTGCACCCGCGCCTGCGGATCGCGCTTGGCCACGTACATGGCCTCATCGGCGCGCTGGGTGAGCAGCACCGGATCGAAGCCGGGGCCTGCCTGCACGGCGATGCCGATGCTCGGCTGCAACGGCAAGTGCCGACCACTGACCTCGCAGCCGTCCGCGCTCGCCTCCATGATCCGCGCCGCGGCAGCCAGCACTTCGCGCCTGGCGTCGGCCAGCCCTTCCAGCAGCACCACGAACTCGTCGCCGCCCAATCGCGCGATGCTGTCCTGCCCGCGCAGGCAGCGCTGCAGCAGCCGCGCGAAGTGCACCAGCAATGCATCGCCGACGTGATGGCCGAAACGGTCGTTGACGCTCTTGAAGTCGTTCAGATCCAGGAACATCACCGCCACCTGGCCCTGACTGCGGCGCTCGTTCATGCGCCGCCGCAGCGTCTGGTTCCAGGCCATCCGGTTCGGCAGCCCGGTCAGCTCGTCGCGCAGTGCACGCTCTTCCAGCAACCGCGCCAGCCGGGTCTGCCCGGTGATGTCGCTGATCATCAGGTGCAGGCCGACCCGCTGCGGCGCCAGCGCCACGTCCGGGATCAGGCTGAAATGCATGATCCGCAGGGCATCGGCGGCATCGCACAACTCCGCATCGAACTGCGCCGGCACGCCTTGCAGGGCTGCCGGCAGATGCGCTTGCAGCAAGGCCTGCTGCTGTGGATCCAGCACCTCGTGCAGGCGGCGGCCGATGATGCGCTCCGGCGCCAGCCCGAACCACGCCGCATACGGCCGGTTGACGAACTGGTAGCGCAGGTCGTGGTCGAGGTAGGCGATCAGCGCTGGCGCGTTGTCGGCGATGGTGCGCAGTTGCGCCTCGCTGTCGCGCAGGCGGTGCTCGGCCTGGTGCTGCTCGGTGATGTCCTGGATATGGGTGACGAAGTGCAGCGGACGCTGCTGCTCGTCGCGCACCAGCGACACCGCCAGGCGCACACGCACGGTATGGCCGTCGCGGTGGCGATAGCGCTTTTCGCTGCGGTAGTCGCTGCGGCGCCCGGCGATCAACGCGGCCACCTGTTCCATGTCCTCGGCCAGATCTTCGGGATGGGTCAGATCCTGGAAACGCAACTCCAGCAGTTCCTCGCGGCTGTAGCCGAGCATCGCGCACAAGGCGTCGTTGACGTCCAGCCAGCGCCCCTCCAGCGACACCAGCGCCATGCCGTGCGCGGCCGCCGAGAAGGCGCCGGAGAAACGCTGCCCCGCCAGCAGCGCCGCGTGCGACGCCGCGCGTTCGGCGCTGACGTCGCGCATCACGCACACCGCGCCCAGGCTGCGCCCATCGCCGCCATCCAGCCGTTCCGCATTGCACAGCACGCTGCGCGGCGCCTGCCCCTTGGCGGCAATCACGATTTCCGCATCGCGCACCGATTCGCCGCGCCAGGCACGGACCAGCGGCACTTCCTCGCTGGCCAGCGGGCGCCGGCCGCTGGCGTCGAACAGGTCGAAGTACTGCGCCCACTGCTCGGGCGGCAAGGCGCGCGGATCGGCCCCGTGCCACTGCCGCGCCACCTGGTTGAACTCCCCCAGCGTGCCGTCGGCCAGGCACGAGACCACGCCGTCGGGCATGGTTTCCAGCAGCAGGCTCAGCGTCTTGGCCTGGTCGTGGGCGATGCGTGCGTCGCGGCGCGCCTCCAGATGCGCGGTGACCTGCCTGGCCAGGCGCTGCAGACCTTCGCGCTGGCGTGCGTCCAACTGCCGCGGACGGATGTCGATCACGCACAGGGTGCCGTAGCTGTAGCCCTGGTCGCCAATCAGCGGCATGCCGGCGTAGAAACGCAGATGCGGCGCGCCGCACACCAGCGGGTTGCCGGCAAAACGCGGATCCAGCGTGGCGTCCGCCACCTCCAGCAACTGCGGCTCCAGCAAGGCATAGGTGCAGAACGCCATCTCGCGCGGATACCCGGTGGTGCCGGCGGGCAGGCCACAGCTGGCCTTGAGCCATTGCCGGCGTTCGTCGATCAGCGAGATCAGGGCGATCGGCACCTCGCACAGCCGGCTGGTCAGCCAGATCAGGTCGTCGAAGGTCGGCTCCGGCGGGGTGTCCAGCATCCCCAGCTCGGCCAGTGCACGCAGGCGCTCCGCTTCGTCGACGGGCAGCGGCGCGGGAACGACGTCGGGGACCGAGGGTTGGTTCATGCGCAGCACGCCGAGGAGGAACCGGCACGATAACGGGCGGCGACAGCGATGGCGAGCATTCGCCTTGCATGCGGCAGTGCAAAACGGCCGCGTCCACGCGATGTACTGAGATACCGACCTCAGCGTGGCGCGGCCGCGCCATGTTTCTCCATGAACACGCACTCCAGCACGATGCCGCTGGGATGGGGATAGCCTCCCTCGCGCACCACCACATACCCCTGCGAACGGTAGAACGCCACCGCGTTCAGTGCAGCGGCGACATGGATGCGCGGACATGCTACGAGGCGCAGTTCCAGTGCCTGCAGCAGGCGCCTGCCGAGGCCGCCGCCGCGCAGGGTGGGATCGACGAACAGGCCGTCGATCTCGGCACCGGCCAGGTCGACGGTGCCGAAGCCGAGCACGCGTCCGTCGCGATCCTCCGCGACGATCGCCCCACCCGCGGCGACCAGTCCGCGGTACGACGCCGGCGCCGGCGCCGCCGACCAGCGCGCGATCACCTCCGGCGGGTAGTGGCTGCAGCACACCTCGCGGACACAGCGGGTGCGCAACGCCCACAGCGTCGGGATGTCCTCGGGCACCCCGGGCCGCAACCGTATCGGCGGCGGCGCCGCGTTCATTGCGACTTGCTGTCGCGCAGGCGCCGGATCCGCTCCGGCGGCTGGAACGAATCGCTGCGCGCGTCGCCCCAGTAGTCATGGAAAACCGCGTGGTCGGGCACCGTGCGCAGCAGTTCGCCCGGCTCCAGGTAGCGGTACAGCGAGGCCAGCGAGCGGATCTCCACCTGCGAGATGCGGCGCAGGATGTGCTCCGGCCCCAGTTGCGAAGGATGCGTCAGCCCGGCGGCGCTGAGCAGTTCGCGCAGGGCCTTGAGCGTGTTGGCGTGGTAGTGCGCGACCCGGGTGGCCTTGTCGGTCGGGTCCAGGTGCTGCCAGCGGCGCCGGTCCTGGGTGGCGATGCCGGTGGGGCAGCGGTCGCTGTGGCAGCTCAGCGACTGGATGCAGCCCAGCGCGAACATGAAGCCGCGCCCGGCGTTGCACCAGTCCGCGCCCAGCGCCAGGGTGCGCGCGATGTCGAAGGCGCTGGTGATCTTGCCGGCGGCGCCGAGCTTGATGCGCTCGCGGATGTCCAGCCCGACCAGGGTGTTGTGGACCAGCAGCAGGGCTTCGTGCATCGGCACGCCGACGTGGTCGATGAACTCGGCTGGCGCCGCGCCGGTACCGCCCTCGGCGCCGTCGACGACGATGAAATCCGGGTACAGCCCGCTTTCCTGCATCGCCTTGGCGATGGCGAACCACTCCCAGGGGTGGCCGATCGCCAGCTTGAAGCCGGTCGGCTTGCCGCCGGACAGCTCGCGCAGCCGCGCCACGAACTGCAGCAGTTCCAGCGGCGTGGTGAACGCCGAATGCCGCGACGGCGAGACGCAATCCTGGCCCATGGCGACGCCGCGGGTGGCGGCGATCTCGGCGCTGACCTTGGCCGCCGGCAGCACCCCGCCATGGCCCGGCTTGGCGCCCTGCGAGAGCTTGATCTCGATCATCTTGACCTGCTCCAGCGTCGCGTTGGCGACGAAGCGCTGTGGGTCGAAGCGCGCCTCCTCGTCGCGGCAGCCGAAGTAGCCCGAGCCGATCTCCCACACCAGGTCGCCGCCGCACTCGCGGTGGTAGGGCGAGATCGAGCCCTCGCCGGTGTCGTGGTAGAAACCGCCCTGGCGCGCACCGGCATTGAGCGCGCGGATGGCGTTGGCCGACAGCGCGCCGAAGCTCATCGCCGAGATGTTGAACACGCTGGCCGCGTAGGGCTGCGCGCAGTCGGCGCCGATGGTGACGCGGAAGTCGTGGTCGGCGATCTCGCTGGTGGCCAGCGAATGGTTGATCCACTCGTAGTCCGGCGCGTAGGTGCTGCGCTGGGTGCCGAACGGCACCACGTCCATCACGTTCTTGGCGCGCTGATACACCAGGGCGCGCTGCTGCCGCGAGAAAGGCGCCTCCTCGATGTCGCTCTGCAGGAAGTACTGGCGCATCTCCGGGCCGACCGATTCCAGGCCATAGCGGAAATGCGCCAGGATCGGGTAGTTGCGGCGCAGGGTGCTGCGGGTCTGCAGCAGGTCCACGGTGCCCAGCCCCGCCAGCACGGCGAAGGCGGCCACGCCCCAGCCCCACAGCGGCCAGATCGCGCACAGGGCGATGGACAGCGCCAGCAGCAGGCAGCTGGCGAGATAGGCTAGGTAGCGGTGCATCGCGGTCCTCGCAGGCGTCGGAAGCCGGCGAGTGTAGAGGGTGTGGCGGTCATGGCGTTGCGACCGCCGCCGGGTCCGCTCCGCGCAGGTACAGCGTGCCGGTGCCAGGCGCGCCAGCGCTGTGGGCTGGCGCGCGCCCGCGCCCGTCTTACAGGCGGTCGTCCACCGCCGCGCGCGGCCACACCGACTTGACGTCGTAGACCACCAGCTCGGGCGTGCCGAGCGCGCGGATCTGCGCTGCGTCCAGGTCACGGTAGGCCGCGTGCGCCACCGCCAGCACCACCGCGTCGTAGCGGCCGGGCACCGGTTCGGGCAGCAGCTCGACGCCATGCGCCTGCGCCGCCTGCGGATCGGCCCAGGGATCGCACGCATCGACGCGGGCGCCGGCAGCGGCCAGCGCCTGCACCAGTTCCAGCGCGCGGCTGTTGCGCAGGTCCGGGCAGTTCTCCTTGAAGGTGACGCCGAGCACCAGCACGGACGCATCGGCCATCGCCACGCCCTTGCCGGCCAGCAGCGCCTGCACCCGCGCGGCGACATGCGCGCCGACCCGGTTGTTGACCTGGCGCGCGGTGTGGATCAGGTCCGGGTGATAGCCCACGCTCTCGGACTTGTGCAGCAGGTAGTAAGGATCGACGCCGATGCAATGGCCGCCGACCAGGCCCGGCCGGAACGGCAGGAAGTTCCACTTGGTGCCGGCGGCGTCCAGCACGTCCTGGGTGTCGATGCCGAGCCGGTCGAAGATCAGCGCCAGCTCGTTGACCAGGGCGATGTTGACGTCGCGCTGGATGTTCTCCACCACCTTGGCCGCCTCGGCCACGCGGATCGACGGCGCGCGCCAGGTACCGGCGGCGATGATGCCGGCGTACAGCGAATCCACCGCGTCGGCGGCGGCGGGGTTGGAGCCGGAGGTGATCTTGCGGATATCGGCCAGGCGCCGCTGGCGGTCGCCGGGGTTGACCCGCTCCGGGCTGTAGCCGCAATGGAAGTCGACGTCGCAGCGCAATCCCGAGCCCTGCTCGAGCAACGGCACGCAGACTTCCTCGGTGGTGCCCGGGTAGACGGTGGACTCGTAGATCACCAGGTCGCCGCGCTTGAGCACGCCGGCCAGCAACTCGCTGGCCTGGCGCAGCGGCTGCAGGTCGGGCTGCTCGTGCGCGTCGATCGGGGTCGGCACGGTGACGATGTACACGTTGCGGTCGCGCAGCGCGGCGGCATCGTCGCTGTAGCGCAAGTGCACGCCGGCACGCAGTTCCTCGGCCTCCAGTTCCAGGGTCTGGTCGTGCCCGGCGCGCAGTTGCGCCACCCGCTGCGCATCGATGTCGTAGCCGAGCGTGTCGTGGCGGGCGCCGAACGCCACCGCCAGCGGCAGGCCGACATAGCCGAGGCCGATCACGGCGATGCGCGGCGGCGCGGAATCGAACACGGGGGCGACGGACATGCCAATCCTTTACGGGCGCCGGCAACGGCGGCCGTCGGCGCGTGGTGGGGAACTCGGGCGCCCGCGGACGCGGACGTCGTGCATGGTAAGCCGCTGCAGCGGCGCGGACCAAGTCGACCGGGGGAACGCCGGGGTCGCATATGCGCGCCTCGTCTTCACACGCCGCGTCGGCCGCCTTCACAACGCCGTGTGTGAAAGTCGGCGTCCAACATCACGCTTTGTGGCCGAGTGGGCGCGCGTCTTGTCATCCACACCACATGAGCACCACCTCACCTTTACGCGCCGCGGCCTAGGGTGATGGAGCGGTGGCTGCCAGGGGGGCACCCTCCGCCTCCCTCTTTCCTCTCACTCAAGGAGAACTCGCGTGAGTCACGCTCCGAGCCTGCTCGTGGATGTCGAAGCCGAATTGGCGCATTGGAAGGCGCTGCACGCGGCGGGCAAATTGGGGTCGCAGTCGTTCAGCGAACATGCGCGCCTGATCAAGATGGCCTGCGATGTGTTCCTGCAGTTGCCGCGCGAATCCAACGACGTGCGGCTGCAGCGCCTGCGTCAGCGCTATGACGCAGAACATCCCTGGCCGCGCATCGCCTGGAGCGATGCCGAAACCCTGGTCGTCGCCTGCTGGGCGCGCCTCGACGGATCCGAGCAGCACGACCGCCATCCGGATCCGGCGCCCACCCCCGCCTGATCCAGGAGGTCCGTCATGTCCCCGCCCGCCAACCGCGACAACGCCCACGATTCCCAGCAACGCAGCCACACGCCGGACAAGATCCACAACGACGACGCGCAGTGGAAGGATCGCGACCAACCCGACAGCGACCCCAAGCGCGACCACGCCGATCCCGAGCACGACTACCCGCGACCGGACGGTAGCGAGTAAGCAGGCCACCACGCCCGCTGCGGCAGCGTACCGTCGCCGCAGCGGCACCCATCCCGCACCCTCACAACCCCGCGGCCATCAGCGCAGGCTCGATCCGCGCACGATGCAGCGGCCGCTGAGCACCACCTTGCGGGTCGGCTGCGTCGGCGCGTTCATCCGCTCCAGCAGCAACGACATCGCGGTACGTCCCATCTCTTCCACCGGCTGTTCGATCACGGTGATGCCGGGCTCGACCAGGTCGGTCCAGCTTTCGTTGTCGAAGCCGGCCAGCGCCAGATCCTGCGGAATGCGCAGGCCGGCGCCGCGCGCGGCCTTCATCGCGCCCATCAGCAGCAGGCTGTTGCTTGCCACCAGCGCGTCCGGTCGCGACGCCTGCGCCAGCCAGTCCTGAACCTCGGCGATCGCCGCCTCCGCGCTCGGCGCCACCTCGCGGTAGTCCGGTGCCAGGCCGTGCCCGCGCATCGCCTCCAGATAACCGTCGCGACGCTCGGCGGCGGTGCTGCTGGTCCTGCCGAACAGGCCGCCGATCCGGCGCACGCCCTGGCCGACCAGGTGATCGACCAGGGCCGCCATCGCCGCCGCATTGTCCAGCACCACGCTGTCGTGCGTGCCGCGCTTGCCGGCGCGGTCCAGCAGCACCACCGGATGGTCGAAGCTCAAAGTGCCCAGTTGGCTCTGGGTGGTGCGGGTGGGGGCGAAGATCAGCCCGCTGACCCGCTCTTCCTGCATCAGTTGCAGGTACAACGCCTCGCGCTGCGGATCCTCGTCGGTATTGCACAGGATCACGCGCATGCCGGCGCGGTAGGCCACGTCCTCGACCGCGCGGATCGCCGCGGTGAAGAACGGATTGCGGATGTCGGCGACGATCAGGCCCACGACCCCCGAGTGCTGCGAGCGCAGCCGCCGCGCCATCAGGTTGGGGCGGTAGCCGGTTTCGCGCACCGCCGCTTCCACCCGCGCGCGCACCTCCTCGCTGACCGGGCCGTGGCCCAGTGCGCGCGACACCGTCGAGGTGGAGACGCCGGCGACCCGCGCCACGTCGTGGATGCTGACGCTCACTGGCAACGTTCCCGCTTGTTTTCCATGTCGACCCCCTGTCTTTGTGGCGCCTCCGGATAGTAGCACCAGGCTTTTCCGAAGGAATTGTGCACTGCACATTGACGATCGACTGGGAACGTTCCCACACTGCGCCCACTCGTCGCCCACCCTCAAGGACTCCGCGTGTCCCAGACGCCCTCCTCCTCCCTGGTTTCCAGCGACCTGGTCCGGGTCGCCGCCCAGGCCCACGACAAGGCCGACGCGATCGCCCAGGCGGCGCAGTTGCTGGTCGCCGCCGGCTGCGTGCCGCCGGCCTACGAGGCCAGCATGCTGCGCCGCGAAGCACTGGCCAACACCTTCCTGGGCCATGGCGTGGCGATCCCGCATTGCACCGGCGAGGACCGCCACCTGGTGCGCCGCGACGGCATCGCCGTCCTGCAACTGCGCGACGGCGTGGAATGGAACCCGGGCCAGACCACGCGCCTGGTGGTCGCCATCGCCGCCCAGTCCGACACCCACATCGCCGTGCTGCGGCGGCTGACCCGTTTGATCCAGGACCCGCCGCGGCTGGAGGCGCTGTTCGCCAGCGACGACCCGCAGACGATCGTCGCCGCGCTGAGCGAGGACGCGGCCCCCACCGCGCCCACCGCCCCGGCCAGCGACCTGGCCGAGCGCTTCGACTGGACCGTGCGCTACCCCACCGGCCTGCACGCACGCCCGGCCACGCGCTGGGTGGAAACCGCGCGCGGCTTCGCCGCCCGCATCCAGGTGCGCGCTGGCGACCAAGTCGGCGACGCCAAGAACCTGGTGTCGCTGCTGCAACTGGGCCTGCACGCCGGCGACACCGTGACCATTTCGGCCGAGGGCCAGGACGCCGCCGCGGCGCTGGCGCGGCTGCGTAGCGTGATCGACGCGCTGACCGCGCAGGAGCAGGCCGACGCCGAGGCCGCCGCGCAACGTCGCGCCGCGCCGGTCGCCGGCTGGACCCCGCCGCAGGCGCAGCCGGCCATCGTCGGTATCGGCGCCAGCCCCGGCTTGGCGATCGGCGTGGTGCACAAGCTGGCCGGCCATGACGTTGCGGTGGCGGACACGCCGGTGCCGCTGAGCGACGGCGGCGCCCTGCTGCACGACGCCCTGCAGCGCACCCGCGCGCAACTGCAGGCCATCGAGGACGACACCCGCCGCCGCCTCGGCGCCGGCGATGCGGCGATCTTCCGCGCCCAGGCCGAACTGCTCAACGACACCGACCTGATCACCCTGGCCTGCCAACTCATGGTCGAGGGCCACGGCGTCGCCTGGTCCTGGCAGCAGTCGGTCGAGCGCCTGGTCAACAAGCTCTCGGCGCTGGGCAATGCGGTGCTGGCCGGACGCGCCAGCGACCTGCGCGACGTCGGCCGCCGGGTGCTGGCGCACCTGGATCCCAGCCTGGCCGGCGGCAGCCTGGCGCAGCTGCCGGCCGCGCCGTGCATCCTGCTCGCCCACGACCTGTCGCCGTCGGATACCGCCAACCTCGACACCGCGCGCGTGCTCGGCCTGGCCACCGCCGTGGGCGGCCCGACCTCGCACACCGCGATCCTCTCGCGCACCCTCGGCCTGCCGGCGCTGGTCGCCGGCGGCGCCGACCTGCTGGACCTGGAGGACGGCGCCACCGTCATCGTCGACGGCACAAGTGGCCGCCTGTACCTGGCGCCGTCGGAGGCCGACCTGGCCTCGGCCCGCGCCTACATCGACGAACAGCAGCAACTGCGTGCGCGCGAGGCCGAGCAACGCAACCAGCCGGCGCAGACAGAGGACGGCCATCGCCTGGAGATCGGCGCCAACGTCAACCTGCCCGAGCAGGTCGCCGCGGCACTGGCGCAGGGCGCCGAGAGCGTGGGCCTGATGCGCACCGAATTCCTGTTCCTGGAACGCGGCAGCACCCCCAGCGAGGACGAGCAGTACGCCACGTACACGGCGATGGCGCAGGCGCTGGACGGCCGCGCGCTGATCGTGCGCGCGCTGGATATCGGCGGCGACAAGCAGGTCGCGCACCTGAACCTGCCGCGCGAGGACAACCCGTTCCTGGGCGTGCGCGGCGCGCGCCTGCTGCTGCGCCGCGCCGACCTGCTGCAACCGCAGCTGCGCGCGCTGTACCGCGCGGCCAAGGACGGCGCGCGCCTGGCGATCATGTTCCCGATGATCACCTCGGCGGCGGAACTGCTGACGCTGCGCGCCGAATGCGAGCGTCTGCGCGCGGAACTGCAGGCGCCGGAGGTGCCGCTGGGCATCATGATCGAAGTGCCGGCCGCGGCGATCCAGGCCGATGCGCTGGCGAAACACGCGGACTTCTTCTCGGTCGGCACCAACGACCTGACCCAGTACACCCTGGCCATCGATCGCCAGAACCCGGACCTGGCCGCCGAGGCCGACAGCCTGCATCCGGCGGTGCTGCGGCTGATCCGCACCACCGTCGAGGGCGCGGCGCGTCACGGCCGCTGGGTCGGCGTGTGCGGCGGCCTGGCCGGCGATGCGTTCGGCGCGGCGCTGCTCGCCGGGCTGGGCGTGCACGAACTGTCGATGACCCCCAACGACATCCCCGCGGTGAAGGCGCGCCTGCGCGGCAGCCGCCTGGACGCGCTGCAGGCGCTGGCGCAGCGCGCGCTGGAGTGCGAGAGCGCGGCGGATGTGCGCGCGCTCGACGGCGGAGCCGACGCATGAGCGTCGATGCCGTCACCGTCACCCTGAATCCGGCGATCGACCTGACCGTGGCGATCGACCGGCTGCAACCGGGCCAGGTGCACCGTGCGCGCAGCGCCCATGCCATCGCCGGCGGCAAGGGCATCAACGTCGCTGCCTGCCTGGCCGATGCGGGCCTGCGCTGCGCCGCGCTCGGCGCACTCGGCGCGGACAACGCGCAGGCGTTCGAGGCGCTGTTCGCCGAACGCGGCATCGACGACCGCTGCCTGCGCGTGCCCGGCGACACCCGCACCAACCTCAAGCTGGTCGCCGCCGACAGTGGCGCCACCACCGACATCAACCTGCCCGGCCTGGCGCTTGACCAGGCGCAGCTCGACAGCGTCGGCGCGCGCCTGGCCGAACTGCTGCGCCCCGGCCTGCCGGTGGCGCTCTGCGGCAGCCTGCCGGCCGGCCTGGCCGAGGACACCTGGCGGCACCTGCAGGCGCAGGCCGCCGCGGCCGGTGCG
This sequence comes from Xanthomonas sp. NCPPB 3174, assembly GCF_056725205.1. Taxonomy (NCBI): domain Bacteria; kingdom Pseudomonadati; phylum Pseudomonadota; class Gammaproteobacteria; order Lysobacterales; family Lysobacteraceae; genus Xanthomonas; species Xanthomonas sp. NCPPB 3174. The sequence continues at coordinate 2,869,462 of NZ_CM161517.1, forward strand.
CGGGTGCTGCTGGACACCAGCGGTGCGCCGCTGCACGCCGCCCTGGACGCGCCGCGCGCGCAACTGCCGTTCGCGATCAAGCCCAACCGCCACGAACTGGAGGAGTGGGCCGGCGCGCCGCTGGCCAGCACCGCCGACCTGCTCGGCGCCGCACGCGCCTTGCTGGCGCGCGGCATCGGCCTGGTGGCGGTGTCGCTGGGCAGCGACGGCGCGCTGTTCGTGCGCGGCGAGCAGGCGCTGCTGGCGCAGCCGCCGCAGGTGACCGGTGGCAGCAGCGTCGGCGCCGGCGACGCGATGGTGGCCGGTCTGGTCGCGGCATTGCGCGCCGACGCCGACCTGGCGACCTGCGCGCGCCAGGCCACCGCCTTCGCCGTGGCCACGCTGGGCAGCGGCGTCGCCCGCCGCCTGCCGCGCGAGCGCCTGGCCGACCTGGCCGCCGCGGTCCGCGTGGAGACCCTGGCATGACTTCCGTCGCGTCGCTGCTGTGCGCCGCGCCCTCTTGCGCTCATCGGGAGCCCGCATGAATCCGATCCTCGTGGTGATCGCCGCCGGCGATCGCAGTACCGAAGCCGTCCTCGCCGCCGAGGCGCTGCGGCATGCCGCCACGCTGCGGGGCGCCGTCCTGCAGGCCGAGGTGCGTACGCCGCAGGGCGTGATCGCCCCGCTGGACCTGGCCGCCGCATCCGCCGCCGCGCCGCTGCTGCTGGTCGGCGACGGCGAGGTCGATGCCGCCCGCTTCGCCGGCCGCCGCGTGCAGCGCAGCGCGCTGGACGCGGTGCTGGCCGACGCCGGCGCGGTGCTGGCGCCGCTGCTGGCCGCCGCGACGTCCGACGCCGCCGCCGTGCCGGCCGCGGCCGACAGCACCGAGGGTGCCGGCAAGCGCATCGTCGCCATCACCTCCTGCCCCACCGGCATCGCCCACACCTTCATGGCCGCCGAAGGCCTGCAGCAGGCGGCCAAGCTGCTGGGCCACCAGATCCGGGTGGAAACCCAGGGCTCGGTCGGCGCGCAGGACGCGCTCAGCGCCGAGGAGATCGCCGCCGCCGACTTGGTGCTGATCGCCGCCGACCGCGAGGTCGACCTGGGCCGCTTCGGCGGCAAGCGCCTGTTCAAGAGCGGCACCAAGCCGGCGATCAACGACGGCCCGGGCCTGATCCGCAAGGCCCTGGCCGAGGCCAGCGTGCACGCCGCCGGCAATGGCGGCAGCGCGCCGGCCAAGGCCCAGGGCGGCCGCTCCGCCGGCCCATACAAGCACCTGATGACCGGCGTGTCGTTCATGCTGCCCTTCGTCACCGCCGGCGGCCTGCTGATCGCGCTTGCGTTCGCGCTCGGCGGCATCTACGCCTTCGACGACGCGCACAAGGGCACCCTGGCCTGGTCGCTGTTCCAGATCGGCGCCAAGGCCGGCTTCACCCTGATGGTGCCCGCCCTGGCCGGCTACATCGCCTACTCCATCGCCGACCGCCCCGGCATCGCCCCCGGCATGATCGGCGGCATGGTCGCGGCCAACCTCGGCGCCGGCTTCATCGGCGGCATCCTGGCCGGGTTCATCGCCGGCTACGGCGTGGCCGCGCTGAACCGGGCGATCAAGCTGCCGCGCACGCTCGAGGGCCTGAAGCCGGTGCTGATCCTGCCGGTGCTGGGCACCCTGCTGGTCGGCCTGGCCATGCTCTACGTGGTCGGCCAGCCGGTGGCCGAACTGCTGGCCTGGCTCACCGAATGGCTGCGCGGCATGCAGGGCAGCAGCGCCGTGCTGCTGGGCCTGCTGCTGGGCGCGATGATGGCCTTCGACATGGGCGGGCCGGTCAACAAGGCCGCCTACGCCTTCTCCACCGGCCTGATCGCCAGCCAGGTGTACACGCCGATGGCCGCGGCGATGGTCGCCGGCATGACCCCGCCGCTGGGCATCGCCCTGGCCACCTGGGTGTTCCGCAGCCGCTTCACCCAGGACGAGCGCGGCAGCAGCGCCGCCACCGGCGTGCTAGGCCTGGCCTTCGTCACCGAAGGCGCGATCCCGTACGCCGCACGCGATCCGCTGCGCACCATCCCCGCGCTGATGCTCGGCTCGGCCCTGGCCGGCGCCATCTCGATGGCCGCCGGCGCCGAACTGAAGGTGCCGCACGGCGGTGTGTTCGTGCTGCCGATCCCCAATGCGGTCAGCCACCTGGGCATGTACTTGGTGGCGCTGCTCGCCGGCACCGTGGTCACCGCGGTGGCGCTGCGGGTGCTGAAGAAGCCGGTTCTCGCCTGATCCCGTCCATGCGCCGGCGCGTCGCCACGCGATGCCCCTCCCCCCGTCGCCGCTGGCGGCGCGCCGGCCTTTCCCTGCTGAGGAGTTCCGCCATGTCCCGTCCCCTCGTCTCGTCCCTGCCCCTGGCCACCCTGGCGCTGGCGCTCGCCGCACCGCTGGCCCACGCCCAGGACGCCAGCGACGCATTCAAGCTCAAGCTCGCCTACACCGGCGAAGGCGCCGTGTCGCTGGACGGCGGCAAGCATGAGGGCAGCGCCTACGCCGGGCAGCTGATGTTCGGCACCGACGTGGACCTGCAACGGCTGATGGGCTGGAACGGCGCCACGCTGAAGGTCTACGGCATCAATCGCCACGGCACCAACCTGGCCAACGGCAACATCGGCAACAGCACCTCGGTGCAGGAAATCTACGGCGGCCAGGGCACGCGCCTGGCCAATTTCACCATCGACCAGAAGCTGTTCAACGATCGCCTGGAACTGGAAGCCGGCCGCAGCGTGGCCAACATCCACTTCCTGGGCTCGGAGCTGTGCGGCTACTTCCAGGGCAACTCGGCCTGCGGCAACCCGACCTTCGTGTTCCGCACCAGCAACTTCACCTACTGGCCGGTGTCCAGTTGGGCCGCGCACGCCAAGGCCTGGGTGACGCCGAACGTGTATGTCCACGTCGGCGCCTACGAGGTCAACCCGATCCAGGCCGAACGCGGCCAGCACGGCCTGAACTGGAGCACCAACGACAGCACCGGGGTGATCGTGCCGTACGCGATCGGCTACAGCACCCAGGCCAGCGGCGCGCGCTTGCCGGCGATGTACGAGCTCGGCGGCTGGCAGGACAATTCCGACTACCGCGATCCGCTCAACGACCGCAACGGCAATCCGGCGCGGCTGAGCGGGCTGGACTACGCCACCCGCAGCGGCCGCTCCGGCGCGTTCTTCCGCTTCGAACAGCAGGTCACCCGCCCCGACCCGGACAGCAACCGCGGCCTGGTGCTGTTCGGCTCGGTGCTCAAGGGCACCTCCGGGCAGTTGATCGAAGACCATTTCCTGGAACTGGGCCTGGTCCAGCGCGGCACCTTCGCCAGCCGCCCGCAGGACAACATCGCCTTCGTCGTCACCCAGCAGCACTACAGCGACGACGCCCTGGAAGACCTGCGCCTGGCCCGCGCCGCGGCCGGCGGCAGCGGCACCCCGCACCGCTCGCAGACCATGATGGAACTGAGCTACGGCATCCAGGTGACCCCGCAACTGCGCATCGCCCCGAACCTGCACTACATCGTGCACCCGGACCAGTTCAACGAGCCGGCCCGTACCCGCGACCTGCCCAATGCCTTGGTGGCAGGGTTGCGCCTGGACTGGGCGCTCTGAGGGGCCGGGATTTGGGATTGGGGATTGGGGATTCGGGATTCGCAAAGGCGGCCGCTTGCAGCCTGAGGGGTCGCGTGCAGGTGTGGCGCTGACGGCATGGTGCAGACCGAGCCTGCCTGCGCATGATGCCGACATGATTCCCGCTCGATAGCGGCACGTTGAACGCACGAGGCCCCGGCATGCCGGGGCCTCGTGCGTTTTCTTCCCTTCGATTCCGATCGCCGTGGCGCTGCGCCGATCCGTCGGCGCCTGCGGGAGCGAAACGTGGCCGGCGAATCGAGATCCGTTCGATTCCGTGGGAGCCGTCTCCCTGGCGCGGGAGCGGTGACGTTGCCGACGCATGCATGATGCCGCCGCCCCGGGGGCGTGAGGATCGGCGGATGCCGCGGTCAGCTATAGGATTTTTCCTACCCGGCGGTACCCGCACCGGCGAGCGCGCGAAAGATGTCATGGATGACAATCGTCATCACCGCATCGCAGAATCTGGATACAGACTCCATCGAAGCTACATCGACGTATGTGAACGTAGTGACTTCACCGCCGCCGATTACGACGGTTTTCCCACATCCCCGTTGCAAGCATTTCGCGTCATGCGCATCCTGGTCGCCGAAGACGATACGTCCATTGCCGTTGCATTACGCGACTCGCTCGCCGAGTGCGGCCACGTGGTAGACCATGTCGGCGACGGTGCCGCTGCCGAACGCGCACTCGGTAGCGAAAGCTATCAATTGCTGGTGCTGGACCTGGGCCTGCCGCGCCGCGATGGGCTGCAGGTGCTGCAACGCCTGCGCGCCCGCCGCGACGAGATCCCGGTGCTGGTGGTGACCGCCCGCGACGCGGTGGAAGACCGCATCCGCGCGCTCGACGAGGGCGCCGACGACTACCTGATCAAGCCCTTCGAACTGTCCGAATTCCTTGCCCGTACCCGCGCGCTCCTGCGCCGCAGCAGCAGCGGCGGCGTGCCGGAACTGGTGCTGGGGCAACTGCGCATCAACCTGGCCGGGCGCCGGGTGTGGCTGCAGGACCAGCCGCTGGACCTGACCGCGCGCGAGTTCGCGCTGCTGGAAACCCTGCTGCTGCGCAGCGGACGCGTGGTCAGCCGCAGCCAGCTGACCGAGGCGCTGTGCGATTGGCAGCACGAAATCACCGACAACGGCCTGGACATCTCCATGCATCGCCTGCGGCGCAAGCTGCATGGCGCCGGCGTCGGCATCCGAACCATCCGCGGCCTGGGCTATCTGCTGGAGGAGTCGCACGCCGCCTCACCGGCCGCCGACCACGCACAGACCTCGCAGTGAGCGCGACCACCGCCGCGCACGCGCCGGCCTACCGCCATCCCAGCCTGCGCCAGCGATTGCTGGCGTTCCTGCTGATCCCGACCGTGCTGCTGATGCTGGTGGTGTCGTCGCTGTTCTACCTGTTGATGCTCAAGTACACCAATCACGTCCACGACATGGACCTGAAGGAGGACACGCAGGGCCTGGCGAACGCGGTCAACGACCCCGGCGAGCGCATGCCGCTGACCCTGCAGGCGCGGCAACTGCTGGAGTACAGCAGCGACGGCCGGGTGTTCTTCAAGCTCGACAGCCGCCGCCACGGCGTGATCAGCGGCAGCACCCAGCCGATTCCCAAGCACCCGGATCCGGCGGAGATCGGCCGGGTGATGCTGTACGACGACCGCATGGACAACGGCGTGCCGGTGCGCGTGGCCAGCCTGCTGCTGCCCTCGGCGCTGGAGCCGGGCGACTGGCTCACCGTGTCGGTGGCCGAGACCCTGGACGACCGCCACCGCCGCGCCCGCGAGATCCTGGTGCTGATGCTGCCGACCGAACTGCTGCTCACCTGCTCGCTGCTGGTGCTGGTCTGGCACGGCGTGCGCGTCGGCCTGCGCATGCTGGAGCCGGCGGTGCGCCGGCTCGACGACAGCCAGCGCGACCTCAGCCCGGTGTCCGGCCCGGACATCCCGGTGGAGATCCTGCCGCTGACCCAGGCCATCGACGGCCTGCTCGGCCGGCTCAAGCACATGATGGCGCTGCAGGAACGCTTCCTGGCCGATGCCGCGCACCAGTTGCGCACGCCGCTCGCCGGGCTGAGCATGCACGTGCAGCGCGCCCAGGCCGGCCAGCGCCCGGAAGACACCGCGCAGGCGCTGCAGCACATCCGTCAGTTGACGGACCGCGCCACCCGCACCTCCACCCAGTTGCTGGCGCTGACCCGCACCCAGGCGCCGCGCGAGAGCATCCGCGAGCTGCTGCCGCTGGACCTGGCGCAATGGCTGCCGCAGGCCCTGTCCGACCGCATCCCCGACGCGCTGCACGCCGGCGTGGACCTGGGCTACGACGCCGGCGACGACGACGCGCCCGCCTGGGTGGCCGCCGACACCTATGCGCTGCGCGAACTGCTCGACAACCTGCTGGACAATGCCTTCCGGCATGCCGCCGGCCGCATGGTCACGGTCAGCCTGCGCCGCGATCCGCTGTACGTGCGCCTGGCCGTGGACGATGCCGGCAGCGGCATCGACGAGGCCCTGCTGCCGCGCCTGGGCGAGCGGTTCTTCCGCGCGCCGGACGCGCCCGAAGGCGGCACCGGCCTGGGCCTGGCCATCGTCGCCAACATCGCCGCCCGCCACCACGCGACGCTGCGCTACCGGCGCTCGGCACTGGGCGGCTTGCGCGCGGAACTGGACCTGCCGGCCGGCGCGGAGCCGCGCGCATGAGCCGCCACCGTCTTCGCTGCGCCGGCGCACTGGCGCTGGCCAGCGTGCTGGCGCTGGGCGGCTGCGCCAGCAAGCCCATTCCCGATCTGCGCCAGCCGGCGCTGCCCGCGCACTGGAGCAGCGCGATGCCGCAGGCGGCCGCGCCGCGCCCGCCGGGCAGTGCCTGGTGGCAGGATTTCCACGATCCGCAGCTCGATGCGCTGGTCGCGCAGGCGCTGCAGGACGATCTGGAGGTCGGCCAGGCGCTGGCACGGCTGCGCGCGGCGCGGCGGCTGGATGCGGTCGCCGACGCGACGCTGCGGCCGCAACTGCGTGCGCGCACCGAGGACCCGATCGATCCGGACGCCAGCGCCTCGTTCCTGGTCGTGGGCGTCGATTCGGAGTGGGAGCTGCCGCTGTTCGGCCGTGGCGAAGCCACCAACCGCGTAGCCCGTGGCGACCTACAGAGCGCCCAGGCCAACCTGGCGCAGGTCCGCGCGGCGACGATCTCCGACGTGACCCACAACTGGATCGACCTGCGCCACGCGCAGCAGGCCGAACGCCTGCTGCAGGACATCGCCGACGCGCGCCAGCGCCAGGCCAGCCTGCAGCAGACCCTGGTCGACCTGCATCTGGCCGCGCCGGCCACCGCGGCGCAGGCGCAGGCGGCGGTACTGCAGGCGCAGAGCGCGGTGAACGAACCGCGCGACGCCGCGGCCGCGGCCGCGCGGCGCCTGGCGCTGCTGCTGGGCCGCGACGCGCCCGATCCGGCGTGGAGCACGGCCGCGGCCAGCAGCGCGCCGGGACAACTGCAGATCGCCGCGGTCGACAGCGTGCCGGCCGACCTGCTGCGGCGGCGCCCGGACATCGCCGCGCGCGAGGCCGAGGTGATCAGCGCCGCCGGCGCCCTGGGCATCGCCCGCGCCGACCGCTACGGCAGCATCGGCCTGGGCGGCGCGATCCGCTGGTCGACCAGCCTGCTGAGCCATCGCCGCACCGCCACCCACGGCATCGCCTCGTTCGGCCCGGTGATCGACATCCCGCTGTTCGACTGGGGCATCCGCCAGGCCAGGGCCAAGGCGCGCGGCGACCTGCTGGAAGCGGCCACCCTGGCCTACCGGCAGACCGTGCTGTCGGCGGTCAACGAGGTCGAGGACGCGCTGACCGCGCTGGAACAGCAGCGGCGCAACGTCGAGACCGAGCAGCAGGTGCTGCAGGCGCAGCAGCAGGTCGCCGAGGCGGCGCAGCAGCGCCGGCGGCTGGGCCTGGGCAGCGATCTGGACGTGGCCACGCAGCAGGCCGCGCGCGACCAGGCGACGCTGGAACTGCTGGAAGCGCAGCGCCAGCGCGACCTGGCCTACGTCGCCCTGCACACCGCGCTGGGCAGCGCCACCGCGCCGATTCCCGGCACCGGTACCGGCAACGAGCACGAAGGCGCGCAGCCCTGATGGTCGCGCTGGCCCGCCAGACCCTGCGCTACGAGTGGCGCCGCTTCCTGCCGGTGGTGGTGTCGGTGGGCTTCGCCAGCCTGTTGCTGCTGCTGCAGACCGCGCTGGTGCTGGGCATCTTCGGCAGCGCCAGCGTGTACGTCTCCGGCTCCGACGCCGACCTGTGGCTGGGCTATCCCGGCACGCAGAGCGTGGACCAGGGCCGCGCCATCGATCCGGACGCGGCCGCGCCGCTGTACCTGGACCCACGGGTGGCGCAGGTCGAGCCATTCATCTGGTTCGACGGCGACTGGCGCGGCCCCGGCGACACCGGCGCGGTGTCGGTCTACATCTCCGGCATCGACACCCGCGACGGCGGGCTGATGTTCTCGCGTCTGCTCAGCCCGGCGCTGCGCGCGGCGCTGCGCGAACCGGACACCGTGGTGGTGGACCGCGCGGAACTGGACAAGCTCGGCGTCGACATCGGCAGCAGCGCGCGCATCAACGGCCACCGCGTGCGGGTGATCGGGGTCGGCCGCGGCCTGCGCGCGCTGGGCGGGGTCAACGTGCTGGCCTCGCTGGACACCGCGCGCGCGCTCAACACCGACAGCGCGCATCCGGACTGGCCGACCTACATGGTGGCCAGGCTGCGCCCCGGCGCCGACCCGCAAGCGGTGGCGCAGGCGATCGACAGCGCGGTCACGCGGCCGCGCGTGGAAGCCTGGAGCGCCGACGATTTCGCCCGGCGCAGCATCCTGTTCTGGATGTTCGACACCGGCGCCGGCTCCGGCGTGCTGTTCCTGGGCGGCATCGTGCTGCTGGTCGGCGTGGCCATCACCAGCCAGACCCTGCTCGGCACCGTGCTCGGCGCCGCGCGCGAGTACGCCACGCTCAACGCACTGGGCGTGAGCATGCGCAACCTGCGCTGGGTGGTGCTGGAACAGGCTGCCTGGGTCGGTGCGCTGGGCCTGATCGGCGCCAGCGCGCTGGGCGCGGCGCTGGTCGCGCTGGCCCGCGCGCACGACGTGCCGGTGGCGTTCAACGCCAGCGGCTGGGGCCTGTGCGTGTGCGCAGTGATGCTGCTGACCGTGGTCTCGGCCCTGGCCGCGCTGCGCGGCCTGCGCCGCGCCGATCCGGCGTTGCTGCTGCGATGAGCCGGATCGTCGCCGCCGCCGCGCTGCACCCGGCCGCCGCCACCCTGCGCGGCAGCGGGCTGTGCAAGAGCTTCGTCTCCGGCAGCCTGCGCACGCCGGTGCTGCGCGACGTGGAACTGCAGGTATGGCCGGGCGAGCTGACCCTGATCTCCGGCCCGTCCGGCTGCGGCAAGAGCACCCTGCTGTCGATCCTCAGCGGCCTGCAGCGCGCCGACGCCGGCCAGGTGCTGGCGCTGGGCGAGGAACTGGGCGCACTCGGCGCCACCGCGCTGGAGCAGTTCCGGCTGCGCCACACCGGCTTCATCTTCCAGGGCTTCAACCTGTTCCCGGCGCTGTGCGCGCTGGACCAGGTGCGGCTGCCGCTGCAGTACATGGGCCTGGCCCCCGCCGAGGTGCGCAGCCGCGCCGAAGAGGCGCTGGCCGAGGTCGGCATCGCCCACCGCCAGCATCTGCGCCCGGCCGAACTGTCCGGCGGCGAAAAGCAGCGCGTGGCGATCGCCCGCGCCCTGGCCAAGCACCCTGCCCTGCTGTTCGCCGACGAACCGACCAGCGCGCTGGACGCCGGCAACGGCCAGATCGTGATCGACCTGCTGCACCGCATCGCGCGCCGCCACAACACCATGGTGCTGTGCGTGAGCCACGACCCGCGCCTGATCCGCCACGCCGACCGCGTGCTGTCGATGGAGGACGGCCGCATCCTCGACGACCGCCGCGTGAACGCGCCGCCCTCGCCCCTGCCCTCACGGAATCCCGCACCATGAAAGCGTTCGCCGCCGCGCCCCTGCTGAGCCTGCTGCTGGCCGCATGCGCGCCATCGGACCGCACCCCGGCGCCGGCGGCGGCCGCCGCCCCACCGGCCTACCTGGCGGTGGCGCGCGGCCGCATCGACGTGGAGGGCGGCGTGCTCAAGCTCGGCCTGCCGGTCGCCGCGACCCTGCGCGAGGTGCCGGTGCACGAGGGCGACGCGGTGCAGAAAGGCGCGGTGCTGGTCGCCGGCGACGACCGCGCCGCCGCAGTCGACCTGGACATCGCCCGCACCCGCGCGCAGGCCGCGGCCACCCACCTGAAGCAACTGCAGCAGCGCCTGCAAAGCGCCCAGCAGAAGCAACGACGGCTGGCCGAGGCCGCGCGCCTGGGCGCCGGCGACGGGCAGAGCGCCGACGACGCCAGCGACGCGGTGCAGAGCCTGATGGACGCGCTGGACACCGCACGCAGCGACGCGGCCTTGGCAGACGCGCAGGTGCGCGCGGCCGAGCTGCAGCGCGCGCAGTACCGGCTGCAGGCGCCGGTGGCCGGACGCGTGCTGCAGCTGTCGGCGGCGGCCGGCGCGCGCACCGAGGCCAACGCGCCGCTGTTGACCCTGCTGCCGGACGCGCCGCGCCTGGTCCGCGCCGAATTGAACGAAAGCTATGCCAGCAGCGTCACCCCGGGCATGGCCGCCGAAGTGATCAGCGACGACGGCCGCCAGACCGTGCTCGGCGAGGCGGTGGTGCGCTGGCTGGCGCCGGCCTACGGCCCCACCCAACTGCACGACGACGCCACGCCCGCCGGCAACGACCGCAGCGTGGCCTGCGTGCTGGCCTTCACCCAGCCCTCGACCCTGCGCCTGGGCCAGCGCGTGCTGGTACGCTTCCGCAACCCGGCCACGACCAAGCGCTGACCCTGCACACCGCCGCTGCGGCGAAAGGCTGCTGAAACGCGCAGCGGCGACCCTGCACGGATTGCCGAGACTGCGCAGCCGCGCCCATTCACATGATCCAATCTGCCGAGTTCCACTTCGAAGGCGGCCGCAACGCCGTGCTGCTGATCCACGGCCTGACCGGCACGCCCAGCGAGATGCGCCTGCTCGGCAAGAGCCTGAACCGCGAAGGCTTCAGCGTCTACGGCGTGCAACTGGCCGGCCACTGCGGCGACGAGGACGACCTGCTGGCCACCAGCTGGCGCGACTGGTACGCCAGCGTCGAGGCCGCCGCCGCGCGCGTGCGCCCGCAGGTCGACCGCCTGTTCGTGGCCGGGCTGTCGATGGGCGCGGTGCTGGCGCTGCGCCTGGCGCAGCAGCGTCCGGAGTGGGTGGACGGAGTCGGCGTGCTAGGCGCCACCTTCCGCTACGACGGCTGGAACATCCCCAGGCGCGCGCGCCTGGCGTTCCTGCTGCCCTGGTTCAAGCGGCTGGGCATCGGCAAGCGCCGCATGTTCCTGGAAGAGCCGCCGTATGGCCTGCGCGACGAGCGCATCCGCGCCCAGGTCAGCAGCGCCATGCTCGGTGGCGACAGCAGCGCCGCCGGCCTGCCCGGCAACCCCTGGCACGCGCTGGCCGAGATGTACCTGCTCGCGCGCGATGTGCGCCGCAACCTGCCCAAGGTGGTCGCGCCGTGCCTGGTCGCGCACGCGGCCGAGGACGACATCGCCGACCTGCGCAACGCGCGGCTGGTGATCGCCAACGTCTCCGGGCCGACGGAACTGCTGCTGCTGCACGACAGCTACCACATGATCACCCTGGACCGCGAACGCCGCGTGCTCGGCGCCCGTCTGGCGCAGTTCTTCGCCGCCCTGTCCGCGCCGCAGCGGGCCGCCGCCTGATGGCGATGACCGGCTCGGTGGTGGCGATCTGGCTGGCGACGGTGGCGTTGGACACCGCCGGCCAGCTGGCCTTCAAGTACGTGGCCAGCCACCCGCAGGGCACCGGCATGGCGCGCTGGCAGCGCATGGCGCGGCAGCCGCAGCTGTGGTTCGGCGTGGCCTGCTACGTGTTCGAGTTCCTCGCCTGGACCGCGTTCCTGTCGCTGGTGCCGCTGGGCCGCGGCGTGCTGCTGGGCTCGATCAACATCGTGGCGATCATGCTCGCCGGGCGCTGGCTGTTCGGCGAACGCCTGGGGCGCATGCAGGTGGCCGGCATCTGCCTGGTCAGCGCTGGCGTGGCCGTGGTGGGGCTGGGCTCATGAGCCGGCCGTCGCTGCATCGCTACGCGGTGGGCTTCGCCCTGCTGCTGAGCTTCGACACGCTGGCGCAGATCGGCTTCAAGCTGGCCGGCACCCACGCCTTCCCGCCGCAGGCCGAACTGGCCTGGGTGCTGCGCCTGCTCGGCAGCCCCTGGCTGTACGCCGCGTTGCTGGGCTACGTCGGCGCGTTCTTCACCTGGATGAAGCTGCTCGAGCACGCACCGATCGGCCCGGCCTTCGCCGCCTCGCACCTGGAGGTGGTCAGCGTGATGCTGCTGTCGGCGTGGTGGTTCAACGAACACATCGGCCTGCTGCAGGCGCTGGGCGCGGCGCTGATCGTCGGCGGCATCGTCTGCCTGGCGATCGGCGAACGCGCGGATCCCGCCGATGCGCATTGAGGTGCCGCCGACCGCGGGCCTGCCGCTGCAGTGGCGCGACCTGTGGCCGGGCCGCCCGCGCACGCGCCTGGCCAGCGCGCTCGGCCTGCCGCAGGCGCTGCTGACCTGCTCCGGCACCGCCGCGCTGATCGTGGCGCTGCGTACCCTGACCGCGGCCAGCCGGCGCCGGCAGGTGCTGGTGTCGGCCTATACCTGCCCACTGGTGGCGCTGGCGGTGGCGCACTGCGGCCTGCAACTGGTGCTGTGCGACCTGCTGCCGGGTTCGCTGGAGCTGGACCCGGTGCAACTGGCGCAACGCTGCGGCAGCGACACCCTGGCGATCATCGCCACCCACCTCGGCGGACGCCTGACCGACCTGGCGCCGCTGCGCCGCGCCGCCGAAGGCTGCGGCGCCTTGCTGATCGAGGACGCGGCGCAGGCGCTGGGCGGCGTGCATGCCGACGGCCGCCCCGCCGGCCTGGGCGGCGACATCGGTTTCTGCAGCCTCGCCGCCGGCAAGGGACTCACGCTGTACGAAGGCGGGCTGCTGATGTCGCGGCATGCGCCGCTGCAGCGCAGCCTTGCCGACACCGCCGCGCGCCTGGGCCAGCGCGACTGGCGCTGGGAACTGCGCCGCAGCCTGGAACTGCTCGGCTACGCGGCGCTGTACCGGCCGCAACCGCTGCGCTGGGCATACGGCGCACCGGTCCGGCGCGCGCTGCGCCGTGGCGACCGCATCGGTGCGGCCGGCGACCGCTTCGGCACCGCGATCGCCCAGCATGCGGTCGGCGCCTGGCGCGAAGGCGTGGGCGTGCGCGCCAGCGCACGCTGGCCGGCGTTCCTGGCGCAGATCCGCGAGCAGGGCCGGCGCCGCAGCGCGCGCCTGGCCAGCATCCCCGGCCTGAGCGTGATCGCCGATACCCCCGGCGCCCAGGGCAGCTGGCCGATCCTGATGGTGCTGCTGCCCGATGCGGCCGCCCGCGAATCGGTGCTGGCCGCGCTGTGGCCGCGCGGGCTCGGCGTGGCGGTGCCGTTCGTGCATGCCCTGCCCGACTACGACTACCTGGACGGAATCGTCGAACGCATGCCGATGCCCAACGCCAGCGACTTTGCCGCGCGCTGCCTGAGCATCAGCAACAGCCCCTGGCTGGACGAGGCGCGCTTCGAGACCATCGTGGCCACGCTGCAGGCGGCCTGCGCCACCGCGGTCGGGCCGGCGCCGCTGGATGTCGACCTGGTGCACGCCGCTGCGCCGAGCGCCTGACCGGGCGACGTGCGACTTCGCCAGCGTCGCGATGACAATGCGCCGCTCGTAACGACAGGAAGCACCCTGTAGGCGCGGCTTCAGCCGCGAGGGCATTATCGGTAACGCCTCTCGCGGCTGAAGCCGCTCCTACAGACTGGGGCTGCGCTAACCGACACTGGCCGCGTCCAGCGCCGCCAGCAGCCGCAGATTCAAGGCGTGCTGCTGCGCCTGCCACGCCGACAGATCCGCCGGCGACGGTTCGGGCTGCGCATCCAGCGCCGCCAGCTTGCGCTTCCACCATTGCGGGTAATGGGCCAGCGAGACTTCGCCGGTGATGTCGCTGCCGCACACCTGCCCGCGCAACGCCTCGATCGCCTGCAGCAACTGCGGCACGCGCAGCTGGCCCTGGTCCCAGTTGGTGCGTACGTCCTGCGGATCCAGCACGTCCTTGTCCAACGACAGATAGGTCGGCATCGGCGTGCGCCGCAGGTGCTCGACGAAGGCATCGCTCAGCGCGCTCACGCTGTCGAAGCCGCGCACCGCCTGGCCCAGGCCCAGCCGCCGCGCCCAGCCCACGTCCACACCGCTGCACCAGTAGCGCAGCTTGCCGCGGTACAGCGGCAGCAGATGGTTTTCCCAGGCATGGCCGGGGCCGACGTCGCTGGAGGTGATGCCGGCCACCTCGACCTGCGCCACCTGCGGCAACGCGGCGATGCGGCGCACCCACGAGCCGCAGTGCACGCCGAACGGGAAGCGCATGTTGTCCGGATGGTTGTCGAACACCACCACCCGCAACGGCGCCTGCGCGCGCTGCGCCAGGCGCACGATCAACGGCAGGCTCAGGTGATGGAAATCGCCGCTGCCCAGCAGCACGGTGCCGTACCGCGCCGGCAGCGCCTGCTCCAGCGCCGCGCCGAAGCGGCGCAGCCGCGCCATCGAACAGGCGAAGCGCAGGTCGTCGCACCAGTCGCGCAGCGGCAGGCGCACGGCGTCGGGCACCGCGCCCAGCGAATCATCGAGATCGAGCAGGACCGGAGTGCGCATCTCAGTCCTCCTCGGCGGCATCGGCGGCCGGCCCGACGTCATCGGATTCGAACAGCGGCCGCAATCGGCGCAGCACGGCGCGCAGCAGCGGATTGCGCAGGTACACCGCGTGCCAGGTGTAGGTGAAGCTGGCGCCGAGCTGGGCCTTCACTTCCGGATCGGTCCAGCCGGCGACATAGACGGTCAGGCCGTGGCGACAGGCGTAGTCGAGGTTCTCGATCCAGCTCAGCGCGTACAGGTTGTGGTCGCGCGCGTCCGGATAGTGCAGGCCGATGTACTTGTCCAGCAGCCGCCCTTCGTGCACGTAGCACAGGTTCCAGCCGATGATGCGGCCCTGGTGCCGGTACACGAACACCTGCCCGCCCGAGTCGGCGTCGGTCAGCAGCGCGTCGAAGAACGGCGCGGTGAGCAGGTCGAAATGGATCTCGCTCTGCGCATACACCTCCTGGTACAGCGCATAGCAATGCGCGCGCAGCGCCGGATCGGCGAAGGCCGGGCCGGTCGGCAGCACCTCGATCTGCAGGTCGGCGCGCGAGCGCAGCTTGCGACGGATGTTGCGCCGGCGTCCGCGCGAGAGCCGCGCCAAATATTCATCGGTGGAAGCGAAGTCGATCGGCACCCAGGCCAGCGCCTGCCCGCGCAGCAGCACGTAGCCGTTGCGCTCGCAGGCGTCCAGGAACGTCTGTGCCCAGGCGTTGTCGGCGTCGGCCAGCAACGGCGAACGCTGTGGCACGTCCTTGACGATCATCAGCGCGCGGCGCCGGCCCAGTTGCGTACGCCACTGCCGCGGCAACTGCGCCGGATCGGCCGCGCGCGGCAGCCAGGCATATTCGCTGACGGTGCTTCCGACGAAGCTGGTGCGCGGCCGCAGCAGGCGCTGCCACAGCCGCTGCAGCGGCAGCCGCGCCACCTTCGTGCGCAGCGCGGGTTCGGCGGTGGTGAGCAGGTCGAAATCGGCCTCGAAGGCCGGCACCCCGTGCTCCAGGGGCTGGATCAGGAAACCGGCTGGCGGGTGCTGCAGGAACTGCCGCTGCAAGGCCTGCGGCTCGAGTTGGTTGACGAAAGGCATCTGCAAGATTGATCGTCTAGCGTGGAGAATGGATGCTGCGGCCCAGGCCGCAGCGTGCGATCCACCGGCGGCGGGCGCCGCGCGGTGGCCCTTCATTTCGCGGAGCACTGCCATGACCCCGTCCATCGAGTCGCAAATCCACAGCATCGTCGCCAAGCATGGCGAGATCGACCCGGCGCGCCTGACCCCCGATGCCAAGCTGCAGGACCTGGGCGTGGATTCGCTCGAGGCCATCGAAATCCTGTTCGACATCGAAGAACACTTCGACATCACCTTCCCGCAGCGCGACCCGAACCTGGACGACGGTTCGCTCGGCAAGCTGGTGCAGGCGGTCGAGGACGCCCTGGCGGCCAAGGCGGCCAGCGCGGCGCAACCGGCGCACTGACGCGCCATGGGCGCCTCTCCGCACGCGCGGCGCGTCGTCATCACCGGCATGGGCGCGGTCAGCGCGCTCGGCCTGGGCGCCGATGCCCTGTGGAGCGCGATGCGCGAGGGCCGCAGCGGCATCGCCGCCCTGCCCTCGCCCGATCCGCTCAGCACGTTGAAGATGCGCAAGGCCGCGACCCTGCCAGGGTTCGAACCCGACGCCACGCAGACCGGCGGCATCGCCCCCGGCCAGCTCGACCGCATGACCCAGATGGCGCTGGTCGCCGCCCGCGAGGCGATCGCCCAGGCCGGCCTGCCGCACGGCGATGCCGCGCTCGGCGCACGCTGCGCGGTGGTGGTCGGCACCGGCGTCGGCGCCGAACTCAGCCGCGACGAACAATCGCGCCGGCTGTACCGCGACCAGGCCGAACGCCTGCATCCGCTGACCATCGTGCGCAGCATGGCCAACGCCCCGGCCAGCCAGATCAGCATCGCCTTCGGCCTGCGCGGCCCGGCCTTCGCCGTGTCCAGCGCCTGCGCCTCGGCCAACCACGCCTTCGCGCAGGCTGCGCTGATGGTCCGCCACGGCCTGGCCGACGTGGCCATCGCCGGCGGCAGCGAAGCCTGCCTGAGCCTGGCGCTGATCCGCGCCTGGGAAGCGATGCGAGTGGTCAGCGACGACACCTGCCGGCCGTTCTGCGCGCAGCGCAGCGGCCTGGTGCTGGGCGAAGGCGCCGGGATGTTCGTGCTGGAAAGCGCCAAGCACGCCGCCGCCCGCGGCGCGCTGCCGCTGGCGGAACTGGCGGGATTCGGCATGAGTTCCGATGCCGGCGACATCGTCGCGCCGAGCATCGACGGCGCCGCCACGGCGATGCGCCAGGCGCTGCAGGATGCCGGCCTGGCCCCTGAGCAGATCGATTACATCAACGCCCACGGCACCGGCACGCAGGCCAACGACCGCTGCGAAACCCAGGCGCTGCGGCAGGTGTTCGGCGCACACGCCGAGGCGCTGGCGGTCAGCTCGACCAAGGCGGTGCACGGCCATGCGCTCGGCGCGGCCGGCGCGCTGGAACTGGTGGCGGCGATCGGCGCGCTGCGCGAGCAGGTGGTGCCGCCCACGGCCAACTTCCTCGATGCCGATCCCGAATGCGACCTGGACTACGTGCCCAACCAGGCGCGCGCCCGCCAGGTGCAGGCGGTGCTGAGCAATTCCTTCGCCTTCGGCGGACTCAATGCGGTGATCGCGCTGCGCGCGGCGGGCTGAAACGCCCGCCGCCGCAGACAACGGCGGGAGGCAACGCGAACCGCGCGCGTCGTCTCCCGCCCGGCTCATGCGACCTGCTTGGCGCGGGTCAGCAACTGGTCCAGCAAGGACAGGCCCAGGTCGATCTCTTCGTGGCTGATGTGCAGCGACGGCGCCAGCGTGATGACGTTCTTGTAGTAGCCGCCCACGTCCAGGATCAGGCCGATGCGCTTGCCGTTGTGGCGCAGCTCGCCTTCCAGGCCCATGTCGACCATGGTGTCGAGCAGCTTGCGGTTCGGCGTGAAGCCGTCCGCCTGGCAGATTTCCGCACGCAGGGCCAGGCCCAGGCCGTCGACGTCGCCGATTTCCGGGTGGCGCTTCTGCAGGTCACGCAGACCGTCCAGGAAGTGCGCGCCCTTGGCCATCACCATCGACTCGTAGTCGGTCTCGGCCAGCATGCGCATGGTCTCCAGGCCGACCGCGGTGCCCAGCGGGTTGGAGGCGAAGGTGGAGTGGGTCGAACCCGGCGGGAACACGGTCGGGTTGATCAGCTCCTCGCGCGCCCAGATGCCGGCCAGCGGGTTGAGGCCGTTGGTCAGCGCCTTGCCGAACACCAGCACGTCCGGGGTCACGCCGAAATGCTCGATCGCCCACAGCTTGCCGGTGCGGAAGAAGCCCATCTGGATTTCGTCCACCACCAGCAGGATGCCGTACTTGTCCAGTACCCGCTTCAGGCCGGTGAAGAAGTTCGGCGGCGGGATCACGTAGCCGCCGGTGCCCTGGATCGGCTCGACGTAGAACGCCGCGTACTCGCACTGCCCGGCCTTGGGATCCCACACGCCGTTGTACTCGGTCTCGAACAGGCGCTCGAACTTGGCCACGCACTGCTCGCCGTACTCTTCCTTGGACATGCCCTTGGGGCCGCGGAAGTGGTACGGGAATTCGATGAACTGGGCGCGGTCGAAATGACCGAAGCGGCGGCGGTAGCGGTACGACGAGGTGATCGCCGAGGCGCCGAGGGTACGGCCGTGGTAGCCGCCTTCGAAGGCGAACACCAGGCTCTTGCCGGCGCTGGCGTTGCGTACCAGCTTCAGCGAATCTTCCACCGACTGCGCGCCGCCGACGTTGAAGTGCACGCGGCCCTTGCGGCCCCACTTGCGCTCGGCGTCGACCGCGATGGTCTTGGCCAGCTCGATCTTGGTCGGG
Organism: Xanthomonas sp. NCPPB 3174; assembly: GCF_056725205.1. NCBI lineage: Bacteria > Pseudomonadati > Pseudomonadota > Gammaproteobacteria > Lysobacterales > Lysobacteraceae > Xanthomonas > Xanthomonas sp. NCPPB 3174. Next base: position 2,887,840 of record NZ_CM161517.1, read on the forward strand.
TGCAGGTATTGGCTGGCGACCTGCGGCAGGGTCTCGATCTGGCGGGTCAGCGCCTGGTTCAGGCGTGGATTGGCGTAGCCGAAGTTGACCGCCGAGTACCACATCTGCAGGTCCAGGTACGGCACCTCTTCGGTGTCGTACAGGTAGCTGCCGTCGCAGCGGCCGAAGATGCGCGGCGGCTCGCTGTAGTGCACGGTGTCGCCGTAGGAGCAGTACTGGGCCTCGTCGGCCAGCATCTGCGCATCGCTCAGCGCGCGCTGGTGGTCGGCACCGGTGCGCAGCAGCGCCTCCGGATCGGGCGCGACATCGCCATGCAGCGGTGCGAGCGAGGAAAGCGAAACATTCCGGTTCATCGGGATCAGGCTCGTTGGGTGACGGGAAGCGGGAAGGACACGGTGGTGGTCGTCGGCACCGCCAGGTCGGGCAGCAGGGCGATGGCGTCGTCGAAACCGGTGATCGCGCAGTGGGCGATCCCGTTGGCGCGGCAATGGCGCAGCAGACCGTCCTTGGCGAACACCAGGTCGGCCTTGCCGGCCAGGCAGAAATCGGAGCGGCCGTCGCCGATCAGCAAGGTCGCGCGCTCGGGCGGCTGTTGCGCCATCACCGCGCACTTGCAGGTGCCGCTGGGGCAGTCCGGCCGCGCATGCGGCGAGGCCATGCGCCATTCGCCCGCGTCGGTACGCAGCAGGCGGTTGGCGATGATCGGCAGATGGTGCAGGCCGTGGCGCGCGAGGATGCGGGCGATGCCGTAGTCCAGGCCGTCGCTGACGATGCTCAGCGGGATGCCCAGGCGCTCGGCCAGCGCCACGAAGCGCACGAAGGCCGGATCGATCCGCACGCCATCGAGCACCCGGTGCAGCGCCTCGACGTCGCCGTCGAGCAGCGCGACCTGCTTGCTCATGCACTCGCGGGCGCCGATCCGACCGGCGACCCAGTCGTCTTCCAGCTCCTGCCAACCGGGGCGCCCGAGGTGCTCGAGCAGGCTGTCGGTCACGTCCTGCAGGGACACGGTACCGTCAAAATCGCAAAGGATGTTCCATTGGGCGCGCAAGGTGGCTCTCCGGCTGATGGGGGCAGAGCCTAGGCACGCTGTCTTTCGCACTCCTTTCGGCGAAGTGAAAGAAAGCGGAGCGTTCACATTGGGCGTGGTAGGCCGGCGCCTGCTCGGCACGGACGCGCGGAAGCGTCAGCCCGGTCCAGGACGCGACGACGCCCGCGTCAGCTCCCAAGCGCTCCGCGGCGCAGTTGCGCGTGGTTTCGGCGGAAAAGCTTGCAAAGCGGGAGATTCGTCGAAGACGGCAACGTGGCCACCTTGGGCCCGCCTTCGGGACGTAAAGCGACGTCCATCCCAACGCAAAGCCGCCTCACTGCGTGCCGGGCCGTGGCTCATTGCCATCAGGAAACCAAGCCGCACCGCCGCCCACCATCCGTTGCGGATTGGGACCGGCGGCGCGCCCGCATGCGACAACGGCTGCACCTCCAGACAGATGGCCTACAGCAAACATCACAACGCCGGCATCGCCCTACCGGCGCGGCGGGCTGACAGGTGGCTTGCGCACGGCACTGCGATCGAGGCTCGCCGCCGAGGCCAGCCCCTCCCCTCAGCGATTGACGTCCACCACCAAGCGTCCGCGCACCTTGCCGTCGAGCAGATCGCGTGCGGCGCCGATGGCCTCACCCAGGCCGATGTCGCGGGTGATGGCGTCGAGCTGTGACAGGTCCAACTCCTTCGCCAGCCGCGACCATGCCTCGATGCGCTCGTGCCTGGGACGGGTGACGCTGTTGATCCCCAGCAGGCTGACCCCGCGCAGGATGAACGGCGCGACGGTGGCGGGAAACTCCATGCCCTGCGCCAGACCGCATGCCGCCACTGCCCCATCGGCGCGCGTACCGGCGCATACGTTGGCCAGGGTGTGGCTTCCGACCGAATCGATCGCTGCGGCCCAGCGCTCGGCCTGCAGCGGCTTGCCTGGTTGCGACAGAGTCGCGCGATCGACGATCTCCTGCGCGCCAAGCGCCTTGAGATAGTCTGCTTCCTGCGGACGGCCGGTGGAGGCGATCACGCGGTAGCCGCGGCGCGCCAGCAGGGAAATGGCGAAGCTGCCGACGCCGCCGTTGGCGCCGGTGACCAGCACCTCGCCATGCTCTGGACGCAGGCCGTGGCGCTCCAATGCGAGCAGGCACAGCATGGCCGTGTAGCCTGCCGTTCCGATCGCCATCGCCTGGCGGGCGCTCAGCGCCTGCGGCAAGGGGATCAACCAATCGCCGTCCACGCGTGCGCGCTGGGCCAGGCCGCCCCAGTGTTTTTCGCCCACGCCCCAGCCGTTGAGCAGCACCGCATCGCCGACGCGATAGGCCGGATCTTCGCTGTGCAGCACGGTACCGGCCAGGTCGATGCCCGGCACCATCGGGAAGCGGCGCACCACGCCGCCCCCTTGACCGGTGATGGCCAGGGCGTCCTTGTAGTTGAGCGTGCTGTACGCGACCTCGACGGTGACCGTCCCCGGCGGCAGGGCCGCGTCGTCCAGCGGCTGCAGCGCGGCGCGATAGCCGGCATCGTCCTTGTCGATGAGGATGGCGTTGAACATGAGCACTCCTTGGATGAGAGAGGGAAGCAAGCCGATCTAGCGTGGCAGGCCGGCGAAGTAGCCCTGTGCGAACACCTGCATCGGCGCGACGCTGCACGCCAGCCGTGCGCGCAGCACCGCGCCCTCCCAGCCGATCCAGAAGTACGCGGCAAGGGCATCGGCATCGGCATGCGCGGCCAGCACGCCCTCCGCCTGCGCTGAACGCAGACAGTCGGCCACCCGCTGCTGCCAGCCCAGCAGCACGGCATCCAGACGCGCGCGGAAGTCGCCGGGCAGCGTGGTCACTTCCTGAGCCAGGTTGCCGACCAGGCAACCACGCTGGAAGTCGAAGCGTTCCATGCCCTCCTGGGCGTCCTCGACGAAGTGGCGCAGACGCTGCAAGGCTGGCACCTCGTCGGCTTGCAGATGACGATCGAGCTTGCGCAGGAAATAGGCGTCGTACGCCTCGAGCACCGCCAGGCCGAAGGCGTTCTTGCTGCTGAAGTAGTGATAGAACGATCCCTTCGGCACCTTGACGCGGGACAGCACGGCGTCGATCCCGGTGGCCGCATAGCCCTGGCTGGTCAGCACCTCTATACCGGCGCGCAACAGCAGGTCGCGCGTGTCCTGCAGCGCGCGTTCCGACTTTGGCGGCCGCCCGCGGCGAGGCTGCACTGACGCGACTGGAAGCTCCATGCGCCGATATTAGACCGACTGTCTCAAAAAATACAAGGCCGAGAACAGGCCGGACGGACCGGCCAGGAGAGACGCGCTCGGTGTGTGCGAGATCGCATCGGTGCGGCCATGCACCGATGCGTGACAAGGCGTGCGGGCAGCGCAGCTCCCCGACCGCTCAGCGGGCCAGGCCTGCGATGAAGGCCGCGTCCTGCGCGCCGCTATAGATGCGCAGATCCTGCATGCGGCCCTTGAAATAAGGATCGCCGCCGTACTGGGAGCGGCCCAGCCAGGTCTGCGTCGTCTCGCCCAACTGGAAGGGATTGATCCAGATGCCGTCTGCAGTGGCGACTTGCTTGCCGTCCACGTAAAGCGTGCCCACCTTCCCCGAGAGTGCGACCGCCACATGCACCCAGCGTCCGGTAGGCAACGCATCGGCCGTGACCGACTCTTCGTTCCAGAACTGATTGCGGGAACTCGAAAAGCGCAGTTTGCCGCTGCCGTCGCGTGTGAGCAGCGCCATGTACGCCACGTCGTTGGAGCCGAAGTCAAAGATGCGCGCGTTGAACACCGACGCATCCAAGTACACCCACACCGCCACCGTGACATCGCCCAATGCCGACACCGCACCGTCGGGCAGCAGCACATGACCGCTGCGACCGTCGAACTGCAAGGCGCTGCCGCCATTACGGCCTGCACCCCAACTGGTGCCGCCCTGCAACTGTCCATGCCGCCCGCGGCCGCTGGCGTCGTTGGCATCGCCGTTGAGCGGCAGGTGCAACCACAGCTCGCCGGGAACCGCCACGCGCGCGGTCTCCGCACCGAGCATCGGCCCGGCGTCCTTGGTCAGTGCAACGATGCGGTAGTACCAGGTGCCCTGCGCGGGAGCGTCGGTGTAGGTACATGGATCGGCGACGCGTGCGATCGCCGCGAACGGGCCGTTGGGCGACGCGGCCCGCTGCACCACGTACAGCGAAGCGCCTGCACTGCCCCACCACGACAGTTGCACCTTTCCGTTGCTCAGGAAAGCGCTGAGGCCGCTGGGTGCGGCCGGCGCGACCGGATCGCGCGCATAGAGCAAGGTGCCGATGCCCGGCTGATCGCCACCATCGACGCGCTCGGGCCGGATCATGTCGCGCATCGCCTCGCTCCAGGGAGCCGCGAGTCCCTTGCGGTTCACATAGTGGTTGCAGATGAGTTCCCAGTTGGGCCGCAGTTGATTGGTGCCCGCCGTCGCGGTGCCCAATCCGAATACCCCGTTGTAGGGCGCGAACGGCAGCATGAACAGCGCATTGCCACTGGTATCGGTCAGATTGGTCTTGGCCACGTATTCCGCACCGGCCAACAACCGGTTGTTCCAATGACCGAACAGATCCTCGCCCTGATTCCAGGCCATCTCGCACAACATGCCGGCCAGCGAGATGCCGAGGGTCGAGTGCCCCTGATCGCGATGGCTCTCCTGCCATTGCCCCAGATACCCAGGATGCAGGTAGTAGACGTTGTTGGCGCTAGCGCCGTTGCCACGACCCGTCTTGTAGTAGCCGCTCGCTTCGGCCATCAGGTCGGTGCGGTCGCAGAACACGCCGATCGCATAGATGGAGCAGATGTTGGCCAGGTCCCAGTTGGCCCAGTAATGCGTGACCTTTCTGATCTCCGTGCCGTTGTGGTTGACCAGGAAGTCGTGGCACTTCGGGTAGAACACGTTGAGCAGCATGGCCTGGAAGCGTGCCAGGTCTTGCTCCGCCCAACCGGAGTACGTCCGCATCAGCTCGGCGGCGTTGGCCCACTGGTTGCCGTAGAGGCCCGAGGCAAGATAGACGTTCGAGTTGCCGCCCAGTTCGGTCAAGGTCGACGACCAGGCATTGAGGAACTCGACGGCCTTCTTCGCATAGCGCTCGTCGTTGCTGATCTTCCAGCGCAAGGCCAGGTGCAGTGTGCGCACCATGTCGCCGATCATCTGCCAATAGTTCTCGCCCTCCACGCCGCGCGTCACCACCGCCAGGGGACGCGGCGTCGCGTCGAGGTTGGTGTCGTTGGTCTTGAGCATCATGTTCCAACCGCCCACCCACGGCTCGGCGTTGGCAGCCAACTTGTCGCGGATGCGCTGCAGGTCGGCCTCGGTGACCAACAGGCCGGGATGCACGATGCCGGACATCCCGGACGCAGCGGTGGCCAGCGCATCGGCACCGCCGACGTGACGCAGCCTGGCAGACGTCGGCGGAGCGCCCACGGCACGTGCGGTGATTCCCAGTGCCAGCGCGCCTGCAGTCCCGAGAAGAAAGGTGCGGCGGCGCTGCAGGATGGCGTCGCCATCGTCGTTCGAATATTGCATGGCCTCTACCCTCCCCATCGAAAAGATGCGGGCGAGTCTAGCCTCAGGCACCGCGCGTATCGGCGATTGGAGCTGCGCCAGCGACCGGCAATGCGACGAACCATGACGCGATGCCGAAGCTTGCGTGATGCGGCGCGCGCCTTGTCATTTGGTAGACACGCGCGTCGCGAGGCCATGGCCGGGTGCCTTCCTTCTCAGAAATACAGATGAGAAATCATCCAGTAAGACGGTCTGGATCGACGATAACGAAGATCCGCCGGGGAAATGCTGGCGGATCCATCTGATTACTTCTTACATCACCAGTTGATGGCAACTCCATTTCCATCAACAATCTTGGCATCACCCAACATAGACCTAGCAAAATTAGCTGCCAGCTCGCTTGCCTGGGTCGGATCAATCCCTAGAATTTTTTTATCTTCCATCAACACTCCAGGCATATGTACGACACAATAGAAGTCATCTTCACCTGAAGGAATCGGCTCCGATATTTTAAGCAAAAAAGGCTCAATACTTCCATTTTTTTCAATAAAAGCATTGACATCTATATTTTCGCTCATTTTATTTTCATCCACACCTAGCTTTGACCTCTATCAATGACGCACGGAGTTGATCGATGTCAAACATGTCGCCTACCAACTGCTCGGTAGTGAGGCATTCCACAGGAGTGCCCGGTTCCGTAGCTGTCAATGCTGAGCCCGTCTCGCAATAGCTATAGACGTCTTGAAAATACCAGATATCACCATCCACATCTTCGTCAGAAAGATTTATCCCAAGAAAAACGTAAGCTGTTATCTCTGGGAAGCGCATCCCTGGATCAAGATAAGTAACCCTATAATAAATTTCATCTACATTTTTCATGCAGCGACCTCATTCGCTACGCAACGAAGTCATGGTGGATTACGGAATTCACGTCAGTAGCGCCTGGCCCCGGTCTCTTCCAACAAGTCATGGAGCCGATCGGCATCCAACATATCACCCTTCAACTCGTCGCCTGTCAGGCATACCACGGGAATGTCTGACTCTGTTGCGGTCAGAGCTGAACCAGATTCGTAATAGCTGAAGACGTCCTGAAAATACCAGGTATCGCCCTCCACATCTTCATCCGAAAGATTCACCCCAAGACAAACGTAAGCCCGTATGACGGGCAAGCGCATCTTTGGGTCCAGATAGGTAACTCGATAGTAGATTTCATCGACCTGCATGCAACCACCTCGTCGGCAGGCAAAGAATTCTTCGGCAGCGCCAGTCCAAGTTCCAGGCTGCAAGACAGCTGCACAGCGGCGGAGCCGATCGGACCCGCCAAAGCACTGAAACTCTTACACACCCATGGTGCCCGGAGCCGGAATCGAACCGGCATGGGGTTGCCCCCGGCGGATTTTAAGTCCGATGCGTCTACCAGTTTCGCCATCCGGGCCTGGTGGCGCGTAGCGTGCCTGATCGCGCGGCGCTTGTGAACCGCAGGGCGCTGCAGATCCACCAGACGCGCCGAACCGAGACACCACATTCCGGCATCGGCAGGCTTGCGCACCACCCCCGAAAAATCCCCGGCACCGCCGCCACGGCGGCACCGGGGATGCCAACGGCAAACGTGGCGCGCGGCGCTCAGATCGCGCGCGAGTAGCGCGCCGGCTGGGCGGGCTGGCGCAGGTAGCGGTCGAAGCACATGGCGATCAGGCGCAGCAACGGGCGGCCGCGGGCGGTGGCCTGGACCACGCCGTCGCGGTAGTCGGCCAGGCCGTCCGCGCACAGCGGCGCCAGCGCGCGAAGCTCCTCGCGGAAATAGCTGGCGACGTCGATGCCGTGGCGCCGCGCCACCGCCGCCACGTCCACCCGCCCCTGGCACATCAGCTGCTGGATCAACTCGGCGCGGAGGGCGTCGTCGGTGCTGAGTTGCAGGCCGCGCAGCACCGGGCTGTCGCCGGCATCCACCGCCGCCTCCCAGGCCGGCAGATCGCGCTGGTTCTGGCTGTAGCTGGCGCCGATGCGGCTGATCGCGCTGACGCCCAGGCCCAGCAGGTCGGTGTCGGCGTGGGTGGTGTAGCCCATGAAGTTGCGGTGCAGGCTGCCCTGCCGCTGCGCGCGCGCCAGGTCTTCCTGCGGCAGCGCGAAATGGTCCATGCCGATGTACTGGTAGCCCGCTGCAGAGAGCCGGCTGACCGCCAGCCCGAGCAGCGCCAGCTTCTGCTCGGCATCCGGCAGATCGGCGTCGGCGATGCGCCGCTGCGCCTTGAACAGCTGCGGCATGTGCGCGTAGCCATAGACCGCCAAGCGATCCGGGCGTGCGGCGATCACCGTCTCCAGGGTCTGCTCGAACCCGGCCAGGGTCTGCCGCGGCAGGCCGTAGATCAGGTCCACGTTGACCGAGCGCATGCCGTGCGTTCGGCAGGCGCGCAGGATGTCCAGGGTCTCGTGCACGCCCTGGCGGCGGTTGATCGCCTGCTGCACCAGCGGGTCGAAATCCTGGATGCCCAGGCTGGCGCGGTTGAAGCCCAGTTCGGCCAGGGCGGCGATGTCCTGCGGGGTCACCGTGCGCGGGTCCAGTTCGATGGACATCTCGCGGTCCGGCGCCTGGCTGAAGCGGAACAGGCCGCGCAGGCCCTGCACCAGTTCGCCGAGCAGCTCGGGCGCGAGGAAGTTGGGGGTCCCGCCGCCCAGGTGCAGTTGCACCACCTCGCGCTCGCCGTCGAAACACGCAGCCATCATCGCCGCCTCGCGCAGCAGCCGCTGCACGTAGGCGCGGCCGCGCTGCGGGTCGCGGGTGATGACCCGGTGGCAGCCGCAGTAGAAACACGGGCTGCGGCAGAATGGGACGTGAACGTACAGCGACAGCGGCCGCCGCGGATCGCTGGCCTGGACCGCGGCGAACAACTGCGCCGGGCCGAAACCGGTCTGGAAATGCGGCGCGGTCGGGTACGAGGTGTAGCGCGGGCCGGGACGATCGTAGCGGCGCAGCAGGTCGGCGTCGAAGGTCCAGGCGGCGGAGGGATCGGGCGCGGTGAGGATGTCCATGGACCGAGCATGCGCGGCGCCCGGCGCGGCCGCCTTGACTTGGATCAATCCGCGCACGCGGCCGACGGCAGCGGCGACACCGGCTCGAACGGGCGCCAGCTCATCTGGTGGCGGCGCCAGAAGGTCTCGGCGATGCGCTGGGCGATGTCGTCGGCCAGCAGCCGCATTGGTTGGTTGGCCAGTTCGGCGGTGGTGGCGCGGAACAGGCCCAGCCAGCGCTGGAACAGCAGGGCGCTGAGTTCGCGCATGGCCATGTGCCGCGGCATCGGCGCACCACGGAAGCGGCGCGTGCCGCGCAGCATCGCCGACCAGAAATCGCACAGCTGCCGCTGGTGCGCGTCCCAGTCCTCGATGTGCGCGGCGAACACCGCCGACAGGTCGGCATCGGCGCGTACGCGGCGGTAGAACGCCTCCACCAGCGCCTGCACCTCCGCTTCGCTGCATAGGTCCGGCCCCGGCAAGGGCATGCCTTCGATCTCGTCCCGCATGGCCCGCTCCACCTCTTTCGACCTGCCCAGTCTCCACGCGGCGGCAGCGGCGGCCTTGATCAGGATCAATGCCCGCCCGGCCCGCGCTGCCTAGTCTGCAGCTGCGGCATGCGCCGACGCCGGTGTCGACGGGGGATCGGCGGCCAGGCGGCTGGCAGGCGCGGCGACGTGTGGCGCCGCTGCCTTGGCGCATGCCGCATCTCCCTATCGCGATGGAACCACCGTCATGCCCTCAGCCGACGATCCGCTGCTCGACCCGCTCGATCCCGACGCGCCGCGCCCGCTGGTGCAGCGGTTGGGAGTGATCCTGTGGCCGAGCTTCCTGGTCGCCGGCGCCATGAGCGTGCTGTTCTTCGCCCTGGTCGATCCGCTGGCGCTGCGCGACATCACCTTCCCCGGCCGCCAGCTGAGCCGCGAACTGGGCTATACGGTGGGCTTCTTCATGTTCTGGCTGGCGACGCTGGCCTCGAGCCTGCTGACCGGCTTTCTGTTGCGTCCGGCGCCGCATGGCGACGACGCGCCGCTGTCCTGAGCGGACTGCCGATGCCGCGTCCCATTCCCCTGCACCTGGTCACTGCGCCCGTCACTGCCACCGGTCCTGCGCCGCCAAAACGCTATACGCAGGTGCGCGGCATCGTGCTTTGGCTGCTGTTTGCCGGTTTCTACATGCTGCCGTGGCTGCGCTGGCACGGTCGTCAGGCGCTGCTGCTGGACCTGCCGGCGCGGCGCTTCGATCTGTTCGGCTGGACCCTGTGGCCGCACGACGTCGGCTGGTTGCTGCTGGCGCTGGGGACTGCCGCGGCGGCGCTGGCGGTGCTCACCACCCTGGCCGGGCGCCTGTGGTGCGGTCTCGCCTGTCCGCAGACGGTGTGGAGCCATGCCTTCGCCTGGATCGAGCGCCGTTTCGCCGGCTGGCCCGCCGCGGCGCGCCACGTGGTGTGGGCGACGGTGGCGCTGTGGACCGGGGTCAGCTTCGTCGGCTATTTCGTGCCGGTCGCCGACCTGGTCGCACGCCTGCATCCATTCGCCTGGAGCGGCTGGGAGACGTTCTGGGTGCTGTTCTACGCGCTGGCCACCTGGGGCAATGCCGGCTTCCTGCGCAGCCAGGTCTGCCGCTACCTGTGCCCGTACGCGCGCCTGCAGCCGCTGCTGAGCGACCGCGACACGCCGCTGATCGGCTACGACGCGATGCGCGGCGAACCGCGCGGCGCCCGCGCCTGCGGCCACGGCAGCATTGCCCAGCGCGGGCGGCGCCTGCTCGATCCCGTCACCGCCCGCGACTATGCCTGGCGCGCCAGCATCGCCCAGCTCGCCGGCCAGGGCGGCAGCCGCGGCGAGGCGCTGGCTGCGTATGCCGGCACCCTGCCCAAGTTCAGCGCCGAGCAGCTCGGCGACTGCGTGGCCTGCGACGCATGCGTGCAGGCCTGCCCGGCCGGCATCGATCCGCGCAACGGCGCGCACTACGCCTGCACCGCCTGCGGCGCCTGCATCGACGCCTGCGATCGCAGCATGGACCGCCATGGGTTCGCCCGTGGCCTGCTGCGCCGGGCCGGCGCCAATGCCATCGACCGCCAGCCGCGGCGCTGGTGGCGGCGGCCGCGGCTGCTGAGCGGCGTCGCCGCGCTGTCGACCGCGCTGATCGCGTGGTGGTGGCTGGCGGCGTAAGCCGATCCAGGCCGGCGCCAGCCGTTCTTGCAACATCGAACGGGCATCGCCGCCCCTGGGCCATGCGAACCCACGCGTGCAAAACAGGAAGCGCTCAGGTGGCGAAGCGCAACCGCGCTACGCTTGAAGCCGCGATCGCCCCCCCCCCTCGCCCGCGTATGCGGACGCGATGGGCGCGACGCATGTCCCACGAAGCGGGACTTTCCCTCCACCGGATCCGCCAGGAGCGAACATGGGACACGCCAGGAATGGGCGCAGGCTGTTGACCTGCATCTGCCTCACCATCGGCCTCTCGACCATCACTCATTCGGCGAGCGCGGCGCCAGCGACCCACTATGTCGATCTCGCCACGCCGTTCGAACAGGCCGCGCTCGAGACGGCGGGCCAACCGGACGATGCACGGATCGCAGCGGTCCGGTCGCGCATCGATGCGATGCTGCCCGGGCTCTATCCAGAAGGTGCCGGCACAGACAAGCGGATCGGCGCCGCATTGCATCAGCTTTCCGCCGATCACGAGGGCTACGACCGCGCCATCGCCGATTTCCCGGCCGCCCTGAGCGGTGCGATCGCGCGATTCAAGCGTGCATTTCCCGGCTTCGCGTCACCGCTGCCGGTCTACCTCTATCACTCGCTTGGGCAGCGCGATGGCGGTTCGGACTACCTGCAGCCCGGCAAGCGGCACGTGATGCTCTTCGGCGCCGACCTGATCGCGAAGTACCACGCCGACGATTCGCTCGAACCGTTCCTGATCCACGAGCTCTTCCATCTGCAACACGCCCGCCACTTCGCCGATTGCGACCAACTCTGGTGCACGCTGTGGCAGGAAGCATTGGCCGTCGACGCGACCGCCACACTGGTGCCGCAGGCGACGGATCATCAATTGCTGCTCGACATCCCCGCACCCATTCGCGCAGCGACCGAACGCCGCTGGTCGGTGGCCCTGTGCTTCGTCGCTGCACATTTCGACGACGCCGACAGCGCGGCGACCTCCAGCGCCCTGCAGATGGGCGGTCGTCCCCCGGATGGGCTGCCGGATCGCTTCGGCTACTACCTGGGTCTGCGGCTTGCCCAGGCGACGGGCCTGGACATCGCCCGGCTTTCGCGCCTCGACAACAAGGCCGCGCGCCCGATCGCCCGGGCTGCGCTGGCGAAACTGATGACGGACGCAGCGGTCACCTGCGCAGCGCCTTCGGTCGGCCCCGCGACGATGCGCCAGCAGACGAACGGTGCGTCAGGCGATGGACGCTGAGGCGCCGATGTCCTTGCACGCAACCGCGCATCGGTCTGCGCGACCTCGGCCAGGTTCGCGGTCGTCTCCACCACGATGCTCGCGCGAAACCGAGTCCAGCCTCCTCCAACCGCACTCCGTCATTCGCGGCCGACCTCAATCGGCGCGCAACACCGTCCAGATGGCGATCTGCCTCGGCGCAAGCAGCAGGTCGTCCAACGCGGCGCGCCACTCCCGCCGGTACGGCCGATGCAGTTGCACGTCGAGGACATCTTCGCGATCGGCCCAGGTCTCGTGCAGCTGGAAGACATTCGGCCGCTCGGGATCGACGTGCAGCGCCGCACGCACGAAGGTCTGCTCGTGACGCATCGCGTCGAGCACCGGGTCGAGCAGCATGCGAAAGCGGTCGACCTGATCCAGCTTGACGTGGAAGGTGATGACGTACGTTTCAGGAAGTGTTCTCGCACTCATGCCAGCGTCTCCGCTATCTGCACTTGGGCGACACGATCGGCGCCGTCGCGTTCGCTCTCGACCCGCAGCTCATGCGCAGCACCTCACCCGCCGCACGATATCGCCGGCAAGCCGCGCCGCATGCGTCACCATCACGCCGTGCGCCACGCCTTCGTAGACGATCAGTTCGGCGCCCGGGATGATCGCCGCATAGACACGGCCACTGGCATCGAGCGGCGCGGACACGTCGCGATCGCCATGCAGGAGGGTGACCGGCAACGTGAGCGCGGCGGCCTCCGCCGAGAGATCGCTCAGCGCGATGGTGCGCTGGAACGCGACCACGGCGCGGCGCGAGCAGTCCAGCACCATGGCGGCCATCCACGCGTTGACGCGGTCCGATGCACCTGGCGCGAAGGGCGCGATATTGGCGTCGATCCAGCCCGACAGGTCGCAGGCGAGCTGCGCGCACAATGCATCCACCATCGCCGGAGTGATCCCGACGTCGCCGACGACCCGCGGGCCGGTCGCGCCGACGAGGATCAATCGCGCGATCCGGGTACGCCCATGGCGCGCGAGGTAGCGGATCGCCTCGCCGCCCGCCCCCGAATGCGCCACCAGGGTGACGCCCTCCAGGTCGAGCGTCTCCAGCACGGCGGCCAGGTCGTCGGCGAGCGCGTCGTAGCCGTAGTCGGCACGGTCGGTCGATCGTCCGTGGCCATTGCGGTCGTACGCGATGGTGCGCAGGCCCGCGGCGTTGAGATGCAGCATGGTGTCGCCCCAGATCCGGCCATCCATCGCCCAGCCCGCCAGCAGGACCACAGGCGGACCCTCGCCCCAGTCGCGCACGAACAGCGCATGACCGTCGCCACGCGCGATGAAGGCCGGCGTCATGCGCTGTCCTTGTCGAGAAAGCCGATGACTTCGGCGATGCGCCCGTCCGCTGCGAGTCGGGCGATATCGGTGCCGGCGGCGATCGGCGCGCCGTGTTCGGGCGACAGCGTCCAGGAAAAGCGCACGAAGGCGCCATGCGCATCGGGCGTGCCGCGCAGCGCGAATCGGTGGCCGGGAACCTGTGCGCGGGCAGCCGCGATCATCGCGGCGATGCCGTCATGGCCTGCGCCCGTCATCATCGGGTCGGCGTAGCGGGCATCGGGGGTCCAGCCGTCCGCCAAGCGCCGGTCGCGCGAGGCCGCATCGGCATCGTTCCATAGCGCAAGATAGGCACGTGCCAGCGTGTCCGGGTCGTTCATCGCCATCTCCTCGTCGTTGATGGGCCGAGCATGCCGATGCCGATCGGACGACGCGATTACCTCACAGGTAATGGCCCCACCGCCGCAGGTCGCTAGGATGAGGACATGACCACACACGCGATCACCGTGGGCGACGTGCTGCGCGACTGGCGGGCCAGGCGCCGGCTCAGCCAACTCGATCTGGCCTGCGCGGCAGAGGTGTCCACGCGCCATCTGAGCTTCGTCGAGAGCGGGCGGGCGGCGCCCAGCCGCGACCTGCTGCTGCGCCTGGCCGAACCGCTGGCGATGCCGCTCAGGGAACAGAACCGGCTGCTGCACGCGGCGGGCTATGCGCCGGTGCATGGCGAACGCGCCCTCGACGCGCCCGACATGGCGGCCGCGCTGGCGGCCGTCGACGCGGTGCTGCGCGCTCACACCCCGTTTCCTGCACTTGCGGTCGACCGTCACTGGAACCTGTTACGCGCCAACGACGCAGCGGCCGCGATGCTGGTCGGCATCGATCCGGCGCTGCTGGCGGCGCCCGTCAACGTGTTGCGCGCGACCCTGCATCCCGATGGCCTGGCGCCGCGCATCGCCAACCTCGCCGAATGGCGGCACCATCTGCTGGCCCGGCTTCGCCTCGACATCGACCGATCGGCCGATCCCGAGCTCGAAAGGCTGCATGCCGAACTCAACGGCTTCCCCTGTCCGGCCAGCGATCGCCCGCATGGCGCTGCCGCGCGGATCGCGGTGCCGCTTTCGATCCGCAGCGGAGCCAGCGGGAGCATCCTGTCGTTTCTCTCCACCACCACGGTCTTCGGTACCGCAACGGACGTGACCCTGGCGGAGCTGACGCTGGAATGCTTCTACCCCGCCGACGATGCGACCAGACAGGCGCTCCTCGCCGGCTCGCTTGCGTGAGCGAAGGCGCAGCGCGCAGCGCCGGCAGCGAGGCCGGATCTGGCGTTCTCAGGGAAAAGACGGATCGCGGAAACGAAAAAAGGAGCTGCAGCTCCTTTTTCGGGGTTTCACCCGCCTCGCAAGAGGCATGTGACGCAATCTGGAGCGGGAAACGAGACTCGAACTCGCGACCTCAACCTTGGCAAGGTTGCGCTCTACCAACTGAGCTATTCCCGCTTGGGAGCCGCGCATTCTACACGCCTCCCTGGAGGTGCGCTAGCCCTTCGTTGCAAAAAAATGTCCGCCGCCGGCCGGCGGCGTGCCAGATCGCGATTCGGCCTTTCCATTCGCGGTTCTGCGGCGTTGGTGCGGACCGGCCAGCCGGCGCGACACGCAACCGCGGCCGTCCGATCCTGAACGCAGCGAACGGTGACCATGGCGAGGTCGGCCGGGCATGACCACCTCGCTGAATCGGAGCCCCACCGCCGGAAACGGGCGCAGCGCCTTCCCGACGCGGCCAGCAAGACGCTCGCGTGGCGTTGGAACCGCCGGCCAACCTGCATCGCGTTGCGCATTCTCGGCAGCAACGCGTCCCCGATGGCAACGCGCCGGCATCCGGCCACGCAACCGAGGCGCTACTTCAGCGGATTCTCCGGCTCCCTGCCCTGCAGCGCCTTGTCCTGTCGGCAGGTCTTCAAGGACTGCACCGTGGCCGCCACGATCGTGGTGACCTCCTGGGTGTCGTCACGCGCGCGCACCTTGAGGCAGGCGCAGCCATAACCGGCACTGCCTGTGCCGGTCGCCACCCAGCGCGCCGGCGGAAACGTCGGCCACGTGCCCTCGGCCTGGTGCCCTCCCTGTTGGCCGACGGTCCACTCGCCGTCCTTGTCCACGAGCGTGGCATTGCCTGGCGTGGGATTGTCGAACCAGCCGCAGCGGGTGACGGTCTGCGCAGGCGGCGCCGCCTGTGCAACAGCGCCCAGGCTCAGCGCGGCGACCAAGGCCGCGCCGATGACGCGCATGCACTGCAGGACGGGGCGCGTTGGGGGCATGAGCTCAGGCGCGAATGGCGAGGCCGGCATCATCGCAAAAACGACCTGTGCCGGCATGCCAGAACGCCGCAGCGCGTCAGCGCCCGTTCCCCTGCTCCTGGTAGTCCGTCAGGTAGTGCTCCGGATTGCTCTGCGCCGACAGATCGGCGTCGTAGCGCACCGAGGTCGGCTTCGGCGTGCCCGGCACGTACAACTCGCCCGTGGCCTCGCTGACGATCAGCAGCACGTAGGGGCGGCCGTCGAGCTGCACGGTGTAGCGCGTGTCCCTGTCGGTGCTGCGCGTGCTGGCGAGCAGGATCCTGCCGTCGATGGCGCTGTCCGCGTCGATGACTTGGATCAGCGCCTGCTGGCGCTCACGCGGGCCATAGCGCAGCGTCGACACTTTCACGCCATCGGCCGAGGCGTAGGCCTTGACTTGCTTGGCCACCTCCGGCCGCGCCGGCTCGGCGGATGCGCTGGTGGTGGCGCCAGCCAGCGGCAGCGCGCACAGCAGGAGGGCGAAGGTGTGGTGACGCAAACGGGACAGCAGGTGCATTGGCCGGGTCCTTGGTGGGAAACTAGATGGAGTGACCGGGCCGATCGCCTCGGCCCGTGCTGGAATAGACGAAGCAGACCGCCGCTTCCCCCATGGCAGCGGACCGAGGAGTAGCACAGTGACAGGACGCACCCTGCTTTGCCGCTGCGGCGGTTCCCTGGCAGCACCGCCCCCCCCGCGCCGCGACGCGCACGCCCAGCGCCTGCGCCGCCGTGCGCGTGCGCGGCGGGCCTGCATGGAGCGATGCCATGGCGAATGAACTGGACCGCTGGTTCGCCCAGCACATCCTCGCCCACGAGTCGGCGCTCATCGCCTACCTGATGCGCTGCTGGCCGCATCCGCAGGAGATCCACGATCTGCGCCAGGAGGTCTACACGCGCGTCTACGAAGCGGCGCGGCGCGCCTTGCCGGACACGCCGCAGGCGTTCCTGTTCGCCACCGCGCGCAACCTGATGGCCGACCGGGTGCGGCGCAGCCGTATCGTCTCCATCGAGGCGGTGGGGAATCCGGACGACCTGAACGTCCTGGTGGACGAACGCTCGCCGGAACGCTGGCTCGGCGGCCGCCAGGTGCTGGCACGGCTGGCCCATGCCCTGGACCGGCTGCCGGACCGCTGCCGCGAGGTGATCTGGCTGCGGCGGGTGGAGGAACTTTCGCAGAAGGAGGTGGCGGTGCGCCTGGGGATCAGCGAGAAGACCGTCGAGAAACACATGGCCAAGGGCGTGCGCCTGCTCGCCGATCATTTCCATGGCGCGGTGGTGACCGCCGCGCCGATGCCCGTCGTGCTGCAGGAACCGCAAGATGGAAAGCTGGGCGATTGAAGCGCTGGCCGCACAGTGGCTGACGCGGCGCGAAAGCGGCAACTGGCGTGAGGCGGACCAGGCCGAACTCGACGCGTGGCTGGAGGCGTCCACCGCGCACCGGGTCGCATTCCTGCGCCTGGACGTGGCCTGGAACGAGGCCGCGCGCCTGCGCGCGCTGGGCGCCGGCATTCCCGCAGGGCACCCGGCGCCGCGCGGCCTGAGCACGGGCCTGACGGTGACGCCGGGACCGTCGCTTCCGCCGCCAGCCACGCCGCGCACGGGCGCTATGCGACCGCGCGCCGCCTCCCGTCGCCGCGGATGGCTGCTGGCCGCGCTCGGGGCCGCGGCCAGCGTCGCGGTCGCCGCCGGGCTGTATCTTCGCCTGGCGCCAGGGATGACGATGGCCCAGGCCTACCGCACCGAGATCGGCGAACTGCGCACCGTCACCCTCGCCGATGGCTCACAGGCGACGCTGAGCAGCGACAGCCTGCTCAAGGCCAGCATCGGGCGGCAGGCGCGCCGGGTGGTGCTGCAGCGAGGCGAGGCGTTCTTCGCGGTCCGCAAGGATCCGACGCGACCGTTCGTGGTGCAGAGCGGGGTGCGTCGCGTGGTCGCGGTCGGCACCCGCTTCGACGTGCGCCAGGACCACGATGCGCTGCGCGTGGTGGTGACCGAAGGCATGGTGCGCATGGAGGAGACCGACGCCATGGACCGCACGCAGGCCGTGCTGCTGCCGGCCGGCAGCATCGCCACGGCGGATGCGCAGGGCGCGCGCGTGCAGCGCAGCAGCATCGCCGAGGCGGAGCGGCAACTGGACTGGCGCCAGGGCTACCTCAGTTTCGACGACGTGGCGTTGCCGCAGGCGGTGGCCGAGATCAACCGCTTCAACCGGCGGCCGCTGGTGCTGGCCGATCCGGCGCTGCAGGCGCTGCGGATCAGCGGCAGCATCCGCTGGAACGACCTGGAGGGCTTCGCGCGGCTGCTGGAACGCGAGTATCCGGTCAGCATGGAAGCGCATGCGGAAGCGGTGATCCTGCACCGCCGTTAGCCGCCGCAGCCGCGCCGTGCTGCGCCACGCCGCACGCCCCGTTCCATCGCACCACCAGGAGGTGGAGATGTCGCATCGCTCGATCCAGCGGAGACTGACGTGCGGCGCGCTGCTCGCCACGGCAGCCGCCGCGGCGATCGCGCAGCCAGGCGGCTTCGACATCCCGGCCGGGCCGTTGGCGCCGGCACTGAACGCGCTGGCGCGGCAGGCAGGCCTGCAACTGCTGTATCGGCCCGACCTGGTCCGCGACCTGTCCACCCGCGGCGTGCACGACATCGCCGATCCGCTGCAGGCACTGGACGCGCTGCTGCAGGGCACCGGCCTGCAGGCCCGGCGCGAGGGCAGCGATCTGGTGCTGCGGCGCTTGGCCGCGGTCGCCGCACCGGCGCCTGTGCCACCTGCTGCCGCGGCGACGGCGCAACTCGCCACGCTGCAGGTGACCGGCTCGCGCATCCCGCGCGCGCAACTGGAGGGGCCGGCGCCGGTGACGGCGATCGACGCCGGGCAGATCCGCGCCAACGGCTTCCAGCGCCTGCCGGATGTGCTGCGCGCGCTGACCCAGAACGGCGGCGAGACCCAGAGCCAGCAATCGGCCAGCGGCGCCGATTACACGCCGGGCGCCGAACAGGTGAGCCTGCGCGGGCTGGGTCCGAACCACACCCTGGTGCTGATCAACGGCCGCCGCGTGGCCGACTTCCCATTGCCGTTCAACGGGCGCAGCAACTTCGTCGACGTGGCGAGCATCCCGCTGGCCATGGTCGAGCGCATCGAATTGCTGAGCGGCAGCGCCTCGGCGATCTACGGCTCCGACGCGATCGCCGGGGTGATCAACATCCTGCTCAAGCGCGACGCCGACGGCACCACCGTGGACGCCCGCCTCGGCCAGAGCAGCCGCGGCGACGCACGCACGCTGCAGGCCAGCCTCACCCACGGCTTCTCCGGCGAGACGCTGTCCGGCCTGGTCAGCGTCGAGGCGAATCTGCACCAGCCGCTATGGGCATATCAGCGCGCCCGCCAGGATTCCAGCAGCGACGCCCCCACCGCGCGCGCGGCGGCGCCGCGGCGCGCGTTCCTGCGCACCGATGCCAACGACGTGTATCTCGATCCGGGCGCGGCGACCTGTGCGCGGCTGGCGTCGCTCAACGATCACGACACCGGCTACAGCGCGCGCGACGGCGAAGGCGGCGGCGGCCTGCCCGGCTACTACTGCGGCAGCCGCCGCGCCATCGGCTACGGCACCGTGCTGCACCGCCGGCGCAGTCTCGATGCCTATGCCACGCTGCACCGCGCGCTGGGCACGCGTGCCGAGTGGTTCGCCGACGTGCAGGTGGGCCTGCAGGACATCGCGCTGATGCGCGACGTACCGGGCTGGGCCTACATGCGCCCGGACGGCAACGAGGAAGGCTATTTCTACAACCGCCGCACCGCCCAGGTGGAGTACTGGAGCCGGCAGTTCGCCCCGGAGGAAATGGGCGGGCTGGACGTGGGCATGGTCCACAACCGGCAGCAGCGGCTCAGCGTGGCCACCGGCGTCGAGGGCGCGCTCGGCAGCGGCGATTGGTCCTACGAGGCGGTGCTGAGCCACTCCCAGGCGCGCCTGCGCACCACCTGGCCGCAGATCGTCGCCGCGCGTGCCAACGCCCTGTTCCTCGGCGAGCAGGTCGGCGTGGACCCGGGCTCGGGCTATCCGATGTTCGATGCCGACCCCGCACGGCTGTACACCGCGCTGACGCCGGCCGAGTACGCCGCGATCGCCGCACGCACCACCTACCGACCGCAAACGCGGGTCGACGCGGCCACGCTGACCCTGCGCCAACCGGCACTGGTCGGCCTGCGCGGCGGCGACGCCGGCCTCGCCCTCACCGCCGAGGTCGGCGCGCAGGCCTACGCCCTGCACCCCGACCCGCTGGCGACCCAGTCCTACTACTACAGCTGGCGCGACGCCGACGGCGCCGGCCAGCGTCGGCGCGGGGCGCTGGCCGCGGAACTGCGCCTGCCGCTGCTGGAGCCGCTGACCGTGGACAGCGCGGTGCGCTACGACCGCTATGTCTACTCCGGCCGCCAGATCGGCCGTTTCACCTGGAGCAACGGTCTGGAATGGCGACCGAGCGACCGCCTGCTGCTGCGCGCCTCGCAGGGGCTGGCGTTCCGCGCACCCGACCTGCACTACCTGTACGCCGGCGAGGGCATCGACGAAAGCGTGGGCACGGACTATCTCCGTTGCGCCCGCGAAGACGCCGCCGTGGCCGCGGCCGATTGCCGCTTCGACAGCGAACCGCTGCTGCGCCGGCGCCGCGGCAACCTGGACCTGAAGCCGGAGACCAGCCGTTCGTGGACGGCCGGGCTGGTGTGGTCGCCGCGGCAGGGGCTGGACCTGAGCCTGGATTACTTCGCCATCGATCTGCGCGACCAGGTGCAGGATCTGTCCGCCGACCGTGCGCTGCGCGACGAAGCCGACTGCCGCCTCGGCCGCCGCCCGCTCGCCTCGCCCGCCTGCCAGCAGAGCATCGCCCGCGTGTCCCGCAGCGCCGACGGCCGGCTCTACGCCGTCGCGCTGGCGCCGATGAACCTGGCGCGCACCACCACCAGCGGCATCGATGCGCTGCTGCACGGGCAACGCGAGACGCGCGTCGGGACGTTCGACGTGTCGCTGGCCTACACCTGGGTCCGCCAGTACCGCACCCAGCTCTACGCCGGCGAGCCGATGCAGGACGCATTCGCGGCGAACAGCGGGGTCGACATGCCGCGCACCAAGGCCAACGCCAGCCTGCGCTGGTCGCGCCAGGCCTGGTCGGCGACCCTGCATGCGCAACGGCTGGGGCGCCTGCCCAGTTGGGAATCGGCCTTCGGCCGCCACGATCCCGGCAGCGGACGATCGCCCTGGATCGGCGCCAGCTACCGCGTCAACGCCACCGTGGAATGCTGGCTCGACGCGCGCAGCACGCTCTCGCTGGCCGCGACCAACCTGCTGGATGCGATGCCGCCACGCGATCGCAGCGCCACCGTGTATCCGTTCTACGACATGTCCTGGTTCGACACCGTCGGCCGCCAGCTATTCGTGCAGTACACCCGGCGCTTCGGGGCGGCGGCGCCCTAGTCGCGCGAGGCGGCACGGTAGGGAAAGCCGCGACTGGCTCGTCTATCTACCGCAACGTCCCCCGCGGGAGACGCTGCCGCGCACTGCTGCCGGTTCCCGCACCGCCCTGTTCCGGAGCATCCGCTGCATGCAGACCCTGATCCAACGCGGCATGGCCGCCCTCCACCAGGACGACCTCGAGGGCCTGTACACGCTGTGGTCCGGCACCACCGTGCTCAACCATCTGCAGGCGGCCGACCTCGACCTGCTGATGCAGCGCTGCGATGC
Organism: Xanthomonas sp. NCPPB 3174; assembly: GCF_056725205.1. Lineage (NCBI taxonomy): Bacteria > Pseudomonadati > Pseudomonadota > Gammaproteobacteria > Lysobacterales > Lysobacteraceae > Xanthomonas > Xanthomonas sp. NCPPB 3174. Next base: position 2,909,185 of record NZ_CM161517.1, read on the forward strand.
GCGGATCCAGGCAACGCCGGGCGAGGCGGCGCCGTGGCGGCTGAAGTGCCTGGTCTACCTGGACCGCAGCGAACATTTCACCGGCGACCGCGCGCAGGCCTTGCGCACCGTCGCCGCCTGGGCCGAGCGCGCGATCGGCCTGGCCCCGCACGACGCCGAGGCGCACCGCCTGCTCGGCAGCGCGCACTACTGGCTGGACGAACCCGCCGCCGCGATCGACGCCTACCGCACGGCGCATGCGCTGCAGCCACAGGTGGATCTGCAGGTCCGTCTGTTCGAGATGGAAGCGCTGCCTACCGGGCAATCGCCACAGCTGCTGCAGCTGGATTTCCGCGACCGTCACGCCTGCCACTACTACGGCGCCGGCGTGTCCATCGGCAAATGGAAGCACGCGGGGATGGATCCGGCCGACGCCGGCTACGTCGATGCCGTGCAGTTCGCACTCTACGAGCACGGCACCACGCTGTTTCGGCAGGCGCTGGAGTTGGGCGATGCGGCGACCTGCAACACCGACACCCACAGCTTCGCGATGTGCTGCAACAACCTCGGCCTGCTGTACCTGGACCGCGGGCTGTACGCGCAGGCGCAGGCCATCCTCGAGGAAGGCCTGCGCCACAACCAGTTCCAGTTCTTGTACCAGAACCTGCGTACGGCCTATCGCCAGCAGGGCATGCATGCCGAGGCGGCGGAGCTGGCGCTGACCCTGATGCTGGACTACGACCTGGACACGCCGCTGTTCCTGGATTGCGCGCAGGCGGCGTGCAGCCATCTCAACCGCGTCGGCCGCCATGCCGACGTGCTGGAGATCGCCGATGCGGCGCAGGAGGCGTTCGAGGTGCTGCCCGACGACGCCCAGGCCGATCCGGACCTGCTGCGCCTGTACGCGCTGGTACAGGCGCACCATCGCCTCACCGCCGCGCGGGCGCTGGGCCGGCTGCAGCCGCAGCAGGTCGACACCGACCTGTCGCAGGCGGCCGCGCAGGCGAATCCGCACGACCTGGACACGCTGTTCGTGCATGCCAGCGCGCTCGGCGAGGCGCGCGCGTACCCGGCCGCGGTCGACGCCTACGGCGCCCTGATCGCCCAGACCACGCAGCAGCAGGACGCGCAGGCGCGCAAGCGCGCGCGGCACGGGCGCGGCTACCTGCTGCTGTACTATCTGCCGGACGCCAAGGCTGCACTGCAGGACTTCCTCGCCGTGCAGCGCGACGGCACGGACGACTTCTACACGCACTACTACCAGGCCAACTGCCATTACGTGCTCAAGGACTATCGCAGCGCACTGCCGGCCTGCGACGCGGCGCGCGCCCTGCTCGACGACGACCTGTTGCAGGCGGACCCCGGCTCGGCGGCGCAGCTGTACATGATGGAAGCCAATTGCCACATGAACCTCGGCGCCTATCCCGCATCGGTCGCCGCCTTCGAGCGCTCGCTGGCGCTGCACGAGCGCGCGGACGTGCGCGAGAGCTACGACCTGGCCCAGCAACTGGCGGCCAAGCCGAAGAAGCGGCTGTTCGGGCTGTTCTCGTGATGGCCGGCGCATGAGCCACGCTTCGCACACTGCCCGCCCGACGGGGCAGTGGCCGCGCGTGTCCTGACCCGGCCGCCGTGTCGCTGCGCCACGCGCTCCTCGGGCTGAGCCTGCTGCTTGGCGGCTGCGCGGCGTCGCCACCGGCACCGCTGGAGCAGCAGGTCTACGTCTGGCAACGGCAGTGGAGCGCCGCGCACGCAGTGGCGCTGGCGCAGACCCGCGCGGACTTCGCAGCGCTGCGCGTGCTGGCGCTGCAGGCGCATCCGCGCGCCGGCTGGGGCCGCGCCGCGGTGGATCTGCGGCAGCTCGCCGCCGATGGCCGCCCGGTGATCGCGGTGGTGCGGCTGGACGGGCAATTGCCGGCACTGGACGCGGCGCGGATTGACACCGAGGTCCTGCAGTTGGTGCGCCGCTGGCGCGCGGCCGGCGTGGCGCTGCGCGGCGTGGAGATCGACCACGATTGCGCCACCGCGCGCCTGCCCGCCTACGCCGTGCTGCTGCGGCAGCTGCGCGGCGCGCTGCCGACCGATCTGGCGCTGAGCATCACCGCCCTGCCCGCCTGGCTGGACAGCCCGGCGCTGGCGCCGCTGTTGCGCACGGTCGACAGTTCGGTGCTGCAGGTGCATGCGGTGGACGCGCCCGCGGCGGGCCTGTTCGATCCGGTGCAGGCGCGACACTGGGCCGACCGCTACGCCCAGCGCAGCGCCAGGCCGTTCTGGCTGGCCCTGCCGGCCTACGGCGTGGCCCTGGTCGACAACGCCGATGCCGATACCGACGCCACGCCGCTGATCGAAAGCGAAGCGCCGCTGTCGGCACGCGGCACGCGCCACGAATTGCGCGTGTCGCCACAGCAGCTGGCCGTCTTCGTCGAGGCGCTGCACGCGCACCGCCCGCCGCACCTGGCCGGCATCGTCTGGTTCCGCCTGCCGCTGCCGGGCGATCGCCGCGCCTGGTCGCTGGCGACGCTGCAGGCGGTGGTGCACGGGCGTCCCTTGCAGGCGGCGGTGCAGGTACACGCCAGCGGCAGCGGCCCGGTCTACGACCTGATCCTGGCCAACCACGGCACCGCCGCGGCTGCGCTGCCGCGGCGCGTGGTCCTGCACGGCAGCACCTGCGAGGCCGGCGACGCCCTGGGCGATTACCGGCTGCACCTGCCGGAGCAGGGGCCCCGCTTCGACCGCACCACCGCTTCCTCGTCCCTGGCCGCCGGCGAACGCCGGGCACTTGGCTGGGTCCGCTGCCGCAGCCTGCACACAGGTGCCATCGATGTCCTGCCGTGATTCCCGGCGCGCCGCCGCGCTCGCCGTCGCGCTGATCCTGCTGCCGCTGGGCCGCGCCCGCGCCTGCGGCCCGGAGTTCCCCTACCGTCTGCTCGACGACCGCGCCGGCTCGCTGGCGCAGTTGCCGGAAGGCAGCTTCGCCCGCGAGGTGCAACGCCTGGGTGCGCCGATCGACGGCCTCGGCCGCGCCAGCGCAGCGACCCTGCCGCGCTACTGGGACGCCGGCGCGCAGTTCCCGCAGCAGCGCGATGCCGTCGAACGCACGCAACTGGGCGCTGCGCGGTTCGCCCGGATCGAACAACTCCGCGCGCTGGACGACGCGCGGCGCGTCGAGCGCGAAGGGGCCGACCTGCCGCCGGAACTGCGCCTGTACACCGCCGGCGCGGTCGCATTCGCGCAGGGGCATTATCCGCAGGCGGCGGACTATTTCCGCCAGGTGCTGGCCCTGCCCGAAGCGCAGCGCCGCACGCGCAGCACCTGGGCCGCCTACTCGCTGGGGCGCAGCCTCGCGCTGGCCGCCGACGGCGCGTTGGCCGGCGATGCGCTGGCGCAGCGGCAGGCGTACCGACAGCAGGCGCGGCAGGCCTTCCAGCAGACCCGTGCGCTGCGCCTGGCCGGGTTCGACGACCCGCTGGAGCTGGGCATCGCCAGCCTCGGCGAGGAGGCGCGCCTGCTGCTCGCCAGCGGCGACTGGAACGGCGCGATCGGCCTGTACGCAGTGCAGGCGGCGCAGGGCTCTGACACCGGCATGAGTTCGCTCAAGCAGGTGGCCGCCGACCTCGCCCGCCGCAGCGATGCCGAACTGGCGCCGCTGCTGCAGCAACAGGCGGTGCGACGGCTGCTGATCGCCAAACTGCTCAGCGACACCACCGCGTTCGACCCCGAGACCGGTAGCACCCTGTCCTCGGCGCGCTTCCTGCGCCTGCTCGAACAGGCGCAGCGCGAACCGGTGGAAGACGCCGACCGGCTGGCGGCGTTGGCCTATCGCCAGGGCGATTACCCCGCCACCGCGCGCCTGCTCGCGCATGCCGGCGACAGCGGCCTGGCCTGGTGGCTGCGCGCCAAGATGGCCATGCGCGACGGCGACGCGGCGCGCGCCGCCCAGGCCTATGCGCAGGCATCCCGGCGCTTCCCGCCGAACGAAGATTGGGGCACCCGCCGCAACGGCGACTGGAGCAACGAGACGGTCAAACCGCAGTGCCGCATCGAGGGCGAAGCGGCGATCCTGGCCCTGCAACGCGGCAGCTACGTCGACGCGTTCGCACAGCTGTACCGCAGCGGCGACCTCTACTGGGAAGACGCCGCCGCGGTCGCCGAGCGTGTACTCACCGTGCAGGAACTGCAGGACTACGTGGATCGCCACGTCCCCGCTGCGCCGCCGACCGCCGCAGATGCGGCAGCCGAGTACTGGGAGCGGACACCGGCACTGAAACTGCGCGAACTACTGGCGCGCCGGCTGATGCGCGACGGCCGCTACGACCAGGCACTGCCCTACTTCGCCCAGGCCGAACTGCGCGAGGCGGCTCGCCGTTACCGCGATGCACGGCGGCAGGCTGAATCGGCCTGGACCGGCATCGGCCGCGCCGAGGGCCATTACCAGGCCGCATTGATCGCGCGTCGCCAGGGCATGGAACTGCTGGGCTACGAACTGGGGCCGGACAACCGGGTGTACGCCGGCAACTACGCCGAAGCGGCCTCGCATGCGCAGCTGCGCCCGGGCGGCCTGATCGCCGCCGCCGAAGCGCAGCGCTGGACCGCCACCGCCGCCCGGCCCTACCGCCGCTACCACTACCGCTGGATCGCCGCCGCCCTGGCCGATCGCGCCGCCGACGACCTGCCCGCACGCAGCCAGGCCTACGCCGCGGTGCTGTGCCAGGCCACCGACTGGTTGATCACCCTCGACCCGGCGCAGGCGCGCCACTCCTACCAGCGCTATGTCGCGCACGGCGCCCTCAACCCGGTGCCCGGCAAGGCCTATGTGTTCGGCGTGGGCGCCTGCGAGACGCCGGATTTCGAAAGCGCGCGGCGACGCCTGTGGATCGAGCGCGGCCAGGCCATGCGCAAGTTCGTGCACACGCATCGAGTCGCTCTGGGCGCGGCCGGGCTGGCGCTGCTGACCGCGGCGGCCTGGCTGGTGCGTCGCCGCGTGCGGCGCAAGTCGCGCGAAAAGAAGACACAAACGCCGAAGGGCTGAGTCAACCGCCGGGTCGGGCGATCGGGCGCCTGGCAGCAGCCGCCCGCCATCACCGACGAAACCGTCAGGCCCGCGCTACACCGCCCTGGCCAATCCCGAATCCCCAATCCCGAATCCCGAGGTAGGGATCGCCCTCCCTCGCTCGTCTCTTCTCCAGGAGTTTCCCTTTCGGGCTGGAATCGCGTCGGCGCACGCGGCGCCGGCCGCTCCGCCGTCCTGGACGACCGTTCTCCCGATGCAGCACCGCACCACGCGCGACAAGGACGTCACTGCCCGCGACATGCGCCGCGTGGCGTTCGCGTGCCTGCGTCAGTCCCGCATGCACGCAGTCTGGAGACGGCGCACAGTTCCAGCAGCACCAGGCCAGGCAGGCGATCACCATCGCAGCCAAGCAGCACAGGCGCACGCTGCGGCTGCGGCTCAGCAGCGCGTGCACGCCCTGCACCAGCAGCAGCGCGGCCAGCACGCACAGGCCGACCAGGCGCCCGTTGCCGCTGTGCTGGAAATTGGCGGAGGACAACTGCGGATCGGGACAGTCCACCCATGCGTACGGGCTACCGGACACGGCATACAGCAGCAGCATGCCCAACGCATAGCCGCTCCAGGACAGCACCTGCGCGGTGATCGCCACGGCCTTGCGCGCGCCTGCCATCGCGCGACCTCACTCGCACACGAACAGGGTACCGGCGGCCGGCTCGGTGCCGCTGGCACGCAGCGGCCTCGTCTCGCAACGCGCGACGTCCTCGACGCGCCGCGACACCTGCACCAGGCCATCGGGTCCATAGCCGCACACCAGGTAAATACCGTGCGGGTCGGGCGCATCGAAGCGCCAGATCGACACGCCCGCATCACCCGGGCGGCGCGTGTCCTCGTTGCTCGGCACCAGCGCCGCCATTTCCCGCGGCGGCCCGGAATAGACGCCACTGGAGAACAGCCGCAGCGACGGCGCGGCGGCGAATGCGACGCGGGCGTCGGCCGGCAGGTCGGGACTCTGCAATGGCGCTTCGGCCAAGCGCAGGCGCTCGGGACACTGCAGCGTCTGCCTGGCTGCGGCCGGCACCGCCAACAGGGTGGCGACGAGCAGCGGCAGCGCGCGGCGTGCCGTAGCGGAAATGTCCCTCAGAACCATCGCGAGCTCCTGGTCGACTGCGGCATCAAGACCGGCCAGGGCGTCCCTCCTGGCCTACCACTCCCGGCGCTCCCCGCAAACACGGCGAGCCAGCTCGGCGGAGCGCGCCTACGGTGCCCACGTCATCGCCAAAGGTCAACGCGCCACCACCACGCCCGACCGGCGCGGTCGCGCGCGTCGACGCTCCCGCATTCCCCCACCCCAACCACCCGAAGAAGAGAACCCCGATGCACAGCACGACCCACGACTACAGCCAGTACAGCCCGAAATGGCAGTTCCGCTTCACCTTCTACGACACCTACGGCGAACCCAAGTCGGCAAGTTTCAAGGAGGCGATGAAGGCGCTGCCGTTCAAGGAGAAGCTGCGCCTCAACATGAACTGGTTCGCCTTCTTCTTCGGCTTCATCTACCTGTTCGTGCTCGGGCTGTGGCGCAAGGCGCTGATGCTGCTCGCCATCTCGCTGTGCTGCGGCATCGTGCTGACCTTCCTGCCGGACGCGGCCACCCGGGCCTTCGGCATCGCCTACTCGATCCTGGTCGGCATGACCGCCAACTACGCCTACTATCTGGACAGGGTGAAGGGCAGCACCAGTTGGAACCCGTTCGAAGGCATCCGCTGGTAACCGCCCGCTCGCGCAACGCCCAGCACACGCAGCGTCCGCCGCCGCCACGGCGGCGGACCCATCATTCCCTCGCCACCCAGGCCCGCGCCCAGGCAGCCCTTCCCTCCGCGTGTGCGACCCGTTCGTCGCGCACAGGCATCGCAACGAAGGAGCAGCCTGATGTCGCCCATGTTCTACCGCCCGGCGTTCGCGCGCCGCACGCGCCGCGTCGCACCGCTGGCCGCCGCCATCGCCGTCCTTGTCACGGTCGGCCCGCACGCCGCGCATGCGCAAGACGCCACCACCCTGCCCGCCGTGCGCGTCAGCGAGCGCAGCAATCCCGGCACGCGCAGCAGCACCGCCACCAAGACCGACACCAGCCTGCTGGAAACGCCGCAGTCGCTGTCGGTGATCGACGACGCGCGCATGCAGGCCCAGGGCGCACAGACGCTCAAGGACGCGCTGAGCTATACGCCCGGCGTGATCCCCACCCGCTACGGCACCGACTCGCGCTACGACTGGATCTCGCTGCGCGGCTTCGATGCCTATGCGCCCGGCTTCTACCTGGACGGCATGCCGCTGCGCAACAACGGCAACTGGGGCATCTGGCCGATCGAACGCTATGGCGCCGAGCGCATCGAGGTGCTGCGCGGCCCGGCCTCGGTGCTGTACGGACAGAGCGGCCCGGGCGGGCTGGTCAACGCGATCAGCAAGCGGCCGACCGCCGAACCACTGCACGAGCTGCAGGTGCAATTAGGCGATCACCAGCGCCGGCAACTCGCCGGCGACCTGTCCGGGCCGCTCAGCGAGGACGGCACCGTGCTGTACCGCCTCACTGCCCTGGCGCGCGAGGCCGAGCTGCCGGCCGGTGGCATGCGCGACGACCGCCGCTTCCTGGCCCCGGCGCTGACCTGGGCGCCCAGCGCGGCCACCCGCCTCACCCTGCTCTCGCAACTCGGCCGCACCCGCGCCGGCGTGTACCTGCGCATGCGGCCGGCGGTGGGATCGCTGGTGCCGACCGCGATCGGCACCTATCTCCCCAGCCGCCTGTTCGAAAGCGACCCGACCTACAACCGTTTCGACCTGGACACGGCAATGTTCGCCGCGCTGTTCGAACACCGCGTCAACGACGTGCTGCGCCTGCGCCAGAACGCCCGCTACGGCCGCCTGAAGGTGGACTACCGCAGCGTGCAAGGACGCGGTTTCGTCATCGACGATCCCGCCGATCCGCTGGACCTGGCCAACTTCGCCCGACTGCGCCGCAGCGCCTCGGACAGCAGGGAAACGGTGCACGCGCTGAACCTGGACAACCAGCTCGAGCTGCGCCTGCACGCCGGCGCCGTGCAGCACACACTGCTGTTCGGCCTGGACTACCAACGCACGCGCATCGACCAGGTCAGCCGCAGCGGCGGCACCACCACGCCGCTGGACATCCGCCATCCGGTCTACGGCGATCCGGTCCAACTGCCTGCCCCCTGGTACGACGGCATCGCCACGGTGAGCCAGACCGGCCTGTACGTGCAGGACCAGGTGCGCTGGCGCGAGCGCTGGCTGCTGACCGTCGGCGCGCGTTACGACCGCGCCGACAGCCGGCTCGACAGCCGCCTGGACGGCAGCCGCAGCGACATCGTCGAACGCAAGGCCAGCAAGCGCGCCGGCCTGACTTACGTGGCCGCGAACGGCTGGGCGCCGTACCTGAGCTACAGCGAATCGTTCGTGCCGACCGCCACGCGCGACCCGCTGAGCGGCCGCGCGTTCCGCCCGGAAAGCGGGCGCCAGTACGAAGCCGGCCTGCGTTTCCAGCCCGACGGCGGCACCCAGTCGTACAGCGCCGCCGTGTTCGACCTGCGCCGGCGCAACTACCTGACCTACGACCCGGACTACGTCCCGCGCCAGACCGGCGAGACCGTGGTCCGCGGCCTGGAACTGGAGGCGACGCTGCACCCGCTGCCGCGTTTGCAACTGATCGGCTCCTACAGCTACACGCCGACGGTGCACGTCACCGCCAGCAGCAATCCAGGTGAACTGGGCAAGCCGCTGTCGGCGGTCTCGCGCCACGCCGCCGCCCTGTGGGGCGACTATCGCTTCGACAGCGGCATCCGCATCGGCCTGGGCGCGCGCTACACCGGCACCAATCGCGGCGACCTGGACGCCGCGCGCGCCGAGGTGCCGGCATTCACCCTGTTCGACGCACTGCTCGGCTACGACCGCGATCGCTGGAACTTCGCCCTGAACGTACACAACCTCGCCGACAGGACCTACCTCAGCAACTGCGACGCCCACGACAACTGTTACTACGGCGAACAGCGTCGGGTCACCGCGACGGCGACGTATCGCTGGTGAGGCGGCGCGGGCGCGATGGCGGCCTGTGTCCATCGCGCCCGCGTCCTCAGCGAGGCGATGCGCAGGCTGCCTCTCGACACGATGCGGTGGCGAGGCTCACTCACCCACGTTCGTTGCCTTGAAGCCAGCGCGCCCGCAGGCGGCGTCGTAGGCGTAGTCGCCCGCGGCGAGCAGGTGGCGACCGCTGTTGAGATGGGCCGGTGGCGTCTTCAGCGGCCCGCGCCACTGCACGCTGTCCGGCGTCGCCGCCTTGCCGTCGCCGACCGCGAAGGCATAGCCGAATACTGGCTGACCCTTCGCGTCGACGACGTCGAGCCGCAGTTGGGTCGCGTCCGGCACCACGCGCGTGGGATGGCCGGCGAGGTCAGTGGTGTGTTGCAGGCTCTCTGGCGTGGCGGGCGGGACCACCGGGTTGAGCATCATGTAGGACACGCCGGTGTCGGGCAGCAGCTTGCCGCAGACGCGATAGTCGCTGCCGCTGCCCGGGAAACTGGCGCAAGCGGTCGGCGCCAGCCAGTCGCTGGGCGCGCCCGCCGTGGCCGCGCCACGCTGCAGCGGCACCATGGCGAACCCCTGCAATGCCGCCTGGCTGACGCCCAGGGTGATGCCCTTGGCGCTGACGATGTAGCCGGGGCTCATGCGCTGCGCACGCATCTGCACCAGGTTGAGGAACGGATTGCGCGCGGCGTCGACGCCGCGGTCGTAGCCCACCCCCATCATGCCGAAGTTCGGGGAGATGGTGCTGCAGTTGCGCAGCACCTGCGTGCTGCTGCTCAGCGCGGGGCTGCCGTCATAGCCGGCGCAGGTGGCGGGCACCTGCGCCAGCGGCTTGGGTTGCTGGGCCACGTTGGCGACATCGCAGGTGCACTGCGCGGCCAGCACGGTGATGCGATCCACGCGCGCCGCGGCGCTCTTGCCGTCGGCGGAGACGCCGAGCCGCATCGGCACGTCCACGTACTTGCCGGGATGGTATTTGCTGTCGCTCGAGTAGAAGATGTGTCCAGGCGTATTGGAAGCGTCCCAGGCGCTGCGCAGCGCGTCGCTCAGCGGCACCACCACGCCGGTGGAGCCGGTATCCACCTCCAGCACCTGGCTGCCGCTGCTGCGGCCATCGGCATCGCTGCCGAGCTGCACGCGCACCTGATAGGCGAATTTCGGCGTGGCCTTGGAGACCAGCGGCAGGTTCACGGTCTGCGACTGCAGCGCGCAGGTCTGCGCGGCGGCGGTGGCGCTCGCGGCCAGGCAAAGCACGGTGCCGCTCCAGCGTGTCCATCGGTTCATGGCGATGTCTCGGTTGGGTGTGGCGTCATGCTAGAGCGCGGCGGCACGGCGATCGTGCGCGAATCGGCGCGAGGCGGCGCTTGTCTACTGCCACCGGCATGGCGCTGTGGTCGGCATTCCAGTCGCGACGCGGCGCGACGTGCGCATGCAAGGCCTTGCATCCAGCGGCTCGGCAATGCCTGCGCCCCGCGCAGTGCAGGGTTGCCAAGCCGTGGTGCTTGGTACACAATGCAGTCCGTTGCGCGCCGGACTGATTCAAAAACATCTTTTGAATCAACGCGTTGGACGAGAGCCGCAAGGCAGCGTCCGATTCCCGCGCCAGGGCCCCGGCAGCGGGGCTTTGTTTTTGTCGGGCGCCCAGGGCGTTGCGGCAAGACGTCAGTCCACCGGCCTGGTGGCAGAGTGGTTATGCAGCGGACTGCAAATCCGCGTACGCCGGTTCAATTCCGACCCAGGCCTCCATCTTGTTTCGACGCCACGGGCCGCTTGCTGCGGCCCGTTTGCGTTGGTGGCTTGCGGTGCGATCGCCTGCCCCACGCAGGCGCCGCGATCGTGCTGCACCTGCCCGCCTTCACTTCGCGTACGCAGTACCGCCGACGCCGCATTTAGGCCGGCCTGCCTAGGGTCGATGCTCTGCCCAAGCTGCCGATCGCGATGACCCCACCCGCCGCGCATGCCGAGCCCGCGCCTACCCGGCGGCGCGGGCTGTTCCGTCTGCTGGGGTCCGGCGTGGTCACCGGCGCCGCCGACGACGATCCGTCCGCCATCGGCACCTACGCCAGCGCCGGCGCGCGCTACGGCTTCGCGTTCCTGTGGATCGCGCCGGTGCTGTTGCCGATGATGTACCTGGTGGTCTACCTGTCGGCGAAGCTGGGGCGGGTGACCGGCAAGGGGCTGTTCGCGATCATCCGCGACCGCTATCCGCGCTGGGTGCTGTACCCGGCCGTCGGGTTCGCCTTCGTCGGCAACGTGATCGAAGCGGCGGCCAATCTCGGCGGCATCGGCGCGGCGCTGAACCTGCTGATCCCGCTGCCGGTGCCGGCGATCGTGGTCGCAGCGGCGCTGGCGATCTTCCTGCTGCAATTCTTCGGATCCTACCGCCTGCTGAAACGGATCTTCCGCTGGCTGGCGCTGGCGCTGTTCGCCTATGTGGCCGCTGCGCTGCTGGCGCGCCCCGACCTGCGCCAGGTGTTGCGCGGCACCTTCGTGCCGTACGCCGAGTTCAGCCGGGAGTATCTGTCGATGATCGTCGCCTGCATCGGCACCTCGCTGTCGGCCTATATCTTCACCTGGCAGTCCAACCAGGAAGTGGAAGAACAGATCGCCGCCGGACGGCGCAGCGTGGCCGCGCGCCAGGGCGCCAGCGCCGGCGAACTGCGCCGCACCCGTCGCGACGTCATGGTGGGCATGCTGTTCTCCAACATCATCCTGTACTTCATCCTGCTCTCCACCGCCGCCACCCTGCACCGCTCCGGCCAGACCGAGATCGCCACGGCGGCACAGGCCGCGGCCGCGCTGGAGCCGTTGGCCGGGCCCGCGGCCAAGTGGCTGTTCGCGCTGGGCGTGGTCGGGGTGGGCTTCCTGGCGGTACCGGTGATGACCACCGGCGCCGCCTACGACCTGGTGCAGGGCATCGGCCACAAGGGCAGCCTGCACGCACAGCCGCGCGAAGCGAAGCTGTTCTACGCGACCATTGCGCTGGTCACGGCGATCGCGGTGGGGCTGAATTTCCTCGGCGTCAACCCGATGAAGGCGCTGGTGCTGTCGGGCATCGTGCAAGGCATGACGGTTCCGCCGCTGCTGTTGCTGATGATGCGGATGAGCAACGACCGCACGCTGATGCGCGGCCGCGTCAACAGCCGCCTCACCAACGCGCTCGGCTGGATCACCGTGGCAGTGACCTTCGCCGCCAGCGCCTGCCTGCTGGTCACGCTGCTGCGGTAGGCGCGCAAAAGCTGCGCGACTGAAAAACTTTCGCTGGCGCGCGCCGCTGGCTGCGCGGCGCAGGGCGCACCGACGCGCCGGATGGGAAGAAGAAGATGCTGGCACGCGTCCTGCGTCTACAAGGCATCCGCTTTCGGCCGCACCGCGATGATCCTCAGCTTTCTGCAATCCCGCCTGCCCGCCTGGCCGGTGCAGGATCCCGTCACCGCCGGACGTACCAGCGAGATCGCTGCCGGCCAGCAAGCGCAGATCCTGGTGCTGTGGGGCGGCGAAGTGCGCAACGAGCGCGCCCTGTTCGGGCGCCGCGATGCGCCGCAGGACCCGCTGATCACCAGCGAACGTCGCGAACGCGCCTGGCAGGGCGCGCAGACCGCGGTGTGGGAAACGCAGCGCTGCCTGGTGCCGATCGCCGGCTTCCGTAGCGCCGACGCCGCACGTGGCGGCCCCTGGATCTGCGAAGACCCGGGTCCGCTGTTCGCCGCCGGGTTGCGCAGCAGCATGCAGACCCAGGAGGGCTTTCATCTCTCCTGCTTCTCCCTGCTCACCGAGGCGCCTGCAGTGCCCGCACTGCCGGACGAAGTGCCGGTCCTGATCGGCGCCGACGACGTCATCGGATGGCTGTACCTGGATGGGCAGGACGCATTGCGGCGGCTGGAGGTCGCGCAACAGCGGCGCTTCGTCAGCGTCGATGCCCTGCTGCGCGGTCCCTTGCCACCCGAGCGCATGCATTGAGCGCAGCCGCGCGCGGTCGGGAATGTGCCGGATGCCGCAGGCAGGATGCGGCGTCGCGCACAGGCGGTGCTGCAGAGCTGCTCCGTGGATGCGAGCGTTGCACACATTGCTGAAGCGGCCGAATCCGCTTCAGCATGATGAGGGATCGAATCAGGATGTTTTCGCCTTGCGCTCACACATGCGGAGGACGATGGAATGACCTGATTCGCGGAGTACAACCCGCATGACCAAACCCCTGCTTGCGATCGTGGATGGCAACATTTCGTTGTCGGACCATGTGTCCACCTTCTCCCAGCGCCGCGGCCTGGCGCTGACCCGCCTGCCCTCGCTCGAACATGCGCGGCACTGGCTGCAGCAACAACGCGCCGACCTGCTGCTGCTCGACGGCGACGCCGAGCGCGGCGCAGCGATGGACCTGATCAACGGCCTGGCCGGCCGCTCGGACGCGCGCGTGGTGCTGCTGGCCACCGAGGCGCAGATGCCGAAATGGCGCGGGCTGGCCGGCGACAGCGTGCAGCTGCTGCAGCGGCCGCTGCCGTGGACGCAGTTCGACGGCCTGCTCGATCAGATCCTGTGCCGCCTGCCGCCGCGGCGCGGGATGGCACGCTTCGGCCTGGTCGGCGAATGCGCAGCGATCGCGCGCGTGCAGCGCGACATCGCCCGCGTCGCGCCATTGGACATCTCGGTGTTGGTTGCCGGCGAAACCGGCACCGGCAAGGAACTGCTGGCCAAGGCCATCCACGAGGCCAGCGGCCGCAGCGGGCGCCTGGTCGCGGTGAACTGCGGCGCGATTCCGCCGGAACTGCTCGCCAGCCAGCTGTTCGGCCACGAGCGCGGCAGCTTCACCGGCGCCAACCAGCGCCACGCCGGCTATTTCGAACAGGCGCAGGGCGGCACGCTGTTCCTGGACGAGATCGGCGAAATGGCGCCGGAACTGCAGGTGTACCTGCTGCGTTGCCTGGAAACCGGCGCGATCACCCGCGTCGGCAGCGACGCGGAAGTCCGCCTCGACGTGCGCATCGTCGCCGCCACCCACCGCGACCTGCTGGGCGAGGCCAGCACCTTGCGCCGCGACCTGTATTACCGGCTGTCGCAGTACGTCATCGAGTTGCCGCCGCTGCGCGAGCGCGGCGACGACGTGCACCTGATCGCCGACACGCTGCTGGACACGCTCAATCGTCGCTATGGGACCAGCAAGCAGTTCGACACGTTCTCGCGGACCGTGCTGGGACGGCACCGTTGGCCGGGCAACGTGCGCGAACTCTCCAGCGCAGTGACGCGCGGCTATTACCGTGCCGACGGCGAGGTGGTGACCATCGAGCCGCTGCTGCACGGCGAGGTGCCCATGGCGCAAGACGTGCCTTGCCACTGCGGCAACACCGGCGACGCGGTGACGTTCCGCGTGGGCACGCCGCTGAAGCAGATCGAACAGGAGATGCTGGTGCGCACCCTGCGCATCACCGGCGGCGACAAGTCCGCGGCGGCGCGCAGCCTGGGCATCAGCGTGCGCACCATCTACAACCTGATGTCGCGCGGCGACCGTGACGTCAACTGAGCGCGGGAGGGCGCGCCGTCGCGGCGCGCCGCAGCCGTAATGCGGCCATGGCGTCAGGGCGCGGCTGGGCGGATCAGTCCAGGCCGCAGGCCGCGCGCAGTTCCTCTTCGATCGGCGCGACCTGGCCGGGCGGCCGCTGCTGCGGCCGGCACAGGTAGGTTTCTTCGGCGATGCGCGCGTCCACCGCGAACCCGGCGCTGCGCAGCATGGCTTCCACGCCGGCATGGTTCGGTGCCCACCAGTTGGTGGGATCGTCGGCTAGGCGATGCTCGATGAAGGCCATCTTCGGCCAGCCGGGCGCGCACATGCGCCCGCGCTCGAGCATGCCGATGTCGCGCGGCGCCGGATAGACCTCCTCGCCGGGCATGGTCATGGTCTGCAACACCAGAATGCGGCGACACAGGCGACGCACGATGTCCAGGGCCAGCAGCGGATGCCGCAGGTGGTACAGCACGCCCATCATCCACACCAGGTCGTACTGCGCGGCCTCGCGCGCCAGCGCATACAGCTGCATCTGCCGGAAACGCACGTGACGCTCCAGCCCGAACTGCTTTGCGGCCCATTGCGCCTGCCGCAGGTAGTGCGGATTCATGTCGATCGCCACCACCTCGGCGCCGCGCCTGGCCAGCTCGAAACTGTAGAAGCCGGCGTTGCAGCCGATGTCCAGCACCCGCCAGCCGCGCAGGTCGGCCGGGACATGCGGCGCGATCTGCCGCCACTTGCAGGCCGGGAAATCGCCGTACGGATGCGTCGGCAGGGTCTGCCGGCCATCGGGCAGGTGCAGGTTGTGGAACCACGGCCCCAGCGCCTGGATCGGATCGACCGGGTCGAGGGACGGAACGGCGGATTGCATGGCGGTCTCCCGGGAAGGCGCCGAGCGCGGCTCAGCGGTTGACGAACTTGAAGAAGCGGCTCTGGCTGCCGTCGCTGGTCTTCTCCTGATACAGGAAGGCCAGCTCTTCTTCTTCGAACTTGTCGAAGAAGTCGTCCCAGCTGATTTCTTCCAGCGCCGCATCGTCGCGGAACAGGATGCGCAGCACGCCGGCATCCTCGTCGGCTTCGGTGCCGCGCACGCTGGCCGGACGGCCGCCGCGCGCCTCGGCCCAGCGGCGGATCTCGTCGTGATCGGTGGTGGTCTTGGCGTCATGCGAGGGCATGCGAGGATCTCCTGGCGGAGGTGGATGGCGCCGCGTCGGCGACGCGGTCGAGGGCATCGTGCAGGGCCTGCGCGCGATGCGCGGCGGTGTGTTCGGCGAGCACGCGGCGGCGCCCCGCTTCGCCGATCGCCATGCGCTGCGCTTCCGGCAGCTCGCGGAGCCAGCCCAGCACGTCGGCCGCACGCCGTGCGATCAGGATTTCCCTGCCAGGCGCGAACAGCGTTTCCAGGCCTTCCCAGGGATCGGAGATGATCGGCGTGGCGCAGGCCGCCGCTTCGAACAGGCGCACGCTGGGCGACCAGCCGGCCAGCACCATGTCGGCACGGGTCAGATTGAGGGTGAAGCGCTGCTGGTTGTAGAAGTCCATATGCTGCGCCGGCGGCAGGTGCGCGCAGCGCTGCACGTTGTCCGGCCAGACGATGTGTGGCGGATACAGCGGACCGGCGATCACGAAGCGGCCCTGCGGCCAGGCCAGCGCCGGCTGCAGCAACAGCCGCTCCAGCGGCGGCTGGCGGTCGTCGCTGTAGGTGCCCATGTAGCCCAGGTCGTAACGATGCACCTGCGGCTGCGGCCGGTATTGCTCCGGATCGAACGCGCAGTACAGCGGCACGGCGCGCGGGGCGCCATAGACGCGTTCCAAGCGTTGCAGGGTCGGGCCGCCGGTGAAGGACAGATACAGGTCATAGTGCGGAATCAGCGCCGGCGACAGGTAGGCGCAGTCGCCGCGCTGCAGCGCCGCCAGGGTCACCGGGGTGTCGATGTCGTAGAACGCGACCACGCCGCGCGCGGTCTGCTGCACCCACGTGCCCACGGCGATGCCGTCGGGCACGTAGGAACCCACGATCACCAGGTCCGCCGCGGCGATCGCGGCGGCGTGCCGATCCTGCAGTTCCTCGAGGCTGGCATACAGCACCGGCGCGCACGGCAACTGCGCCGGCGGATCCTGGTGCTCGGCGTACCAAGGCACGTCGCGCTCCAGGAACAGCACGCGGTCGCCGCGCGCCTGCAGCGCCGCGATCAGTGCACGGTAGGTGGTGGCATGGCCGTTGCCCCAGGACGAGCGCAGGCTCAGGCCAAGGATGACGATATCGCGCGCGGCCATCACGCCGCCTCCCGCTGGCGCGCGTCCAGCAAGGTTTCCACCTCGCGCGCACGGTGCGTATAGGTGTGGTCGCGCAACAGGCGCTGCCGTGCCCGCGCGCCGATCGCCTGCGCCTGCGCGGCGTCGATGCATTGCAGGTAATGCGCCACCTGCTCGCTGTCGTGCGCGACCAGCACCTCGCGCTGCGGTTCGAGGAACGCCTCGATCCCTTCCCAGGCATCGACGATCAGGCAGGCGCCGGCGCCGGCCGCCTCGAACACCCGCGTCGGCGGCGACCAGCCGAAGCGCGCCATGCTGTCGCGGTTGACGTTGAGCACCATGCGCACGCTGCAGTTGAAGGCGTTGTGGTCGCGCGTGGACACGTGGCCGAGCGTGCGCACGTTGTTCGGCAGGTCTGCGTCCCAGCCGCTGCCGCCGAGCAGGAATCTCGCGTCAGGCAGGCGCCGCGCCGGTTCCAGGAAGAACTGCCGCACCCGCGCCTCGCGGTCCGGCAGGCGGTTGCCGAGGAAGCCCAGGTCGGCAGCGAAACCCGGCTGCAGCGGCGCCGGATGGTGGCTCGAAGGATCCAGCGCGTTGTAGATCGGCACGCAGTCGGCCGCGCCCAGCGCCCGATACGCGCTGACCACGCGCGGCCCGCCGCCGTAGGTCAGCACCAGGTCGTAGCGCGGGATCTGCACGCGGAACGGATCGTCCGCATCGGCCTGCACCCGCTCCAGCGTCGCCGGCGCGTCCACGTCCCAGAACAGGACCTGGGTGCGCGGCGAGCGCAGGCCAAGCACTTCGCGCTCCAGGAACGCATCGAACACGCCGACGCCGCTGGCCTTGACCACCACGTCGGCGCCGCGCGCCTGCTCCAGCGCGCGCGCCGCATCGGCCTCGGCGGCCCCGGGATACACGGTGACCTGCGCCCACTCCGGATCGTCGATGTCGCGGTGCTGCTGGCGCCCGAACGCATCGGGCTCGAAGAAGTGGATGCGGTGGCCGCGCTGCGCCAGTGCATGCAGCAGGCCGCGATAGTAGGTGGCCGCCCCGTTCCAGTACGAGGACACCAGGCTGGAACCGAAGAAGGCGATCTGCAACGGGCTAGGCATGACTGAGGCTCCGGTGGTTGGGGTGCACGGCGGGCGCGTCGAGTTCGGCGAGGACCGCCAGCAGTTCGTCGACGCGGTGCGCGCAACTGTGGCGGGTGCGGATGGTGTGCAGGCCGTGCATGCGCAGCGCCGCGGCCAGCTCGGCGTCGTGCAGCACGTCGTGCAGGTGGCGCTGCATCTGCGCACCGTCGCGCGCCACCAGGTAATCGCGGCCGGGCGCGAACAACTGTTCGGCGTCCTCCCACGGCGCGCACACCAGCGGAATGCCGCAGGCCAGCGCCTCGAACACGCGGATCGTGGGAATGCCGGGCAAGGCGCGCACGTAGGGCCGCCGCGGCACGTGCACGGTGACGCGGAAATGCGCGAACGCCTGCGGCGCGCGATGGTTGGGCAGCCAGCCGGCATAGTCGATACCGGCCGCGGCCAGCGCCTGCAGGGCCTGCGGCGGGTAGCGCACGCCGTGGATGCGCGCGCGCAGGCGCAGGCGCCGCACCGGCTGGATCAGGAAGGTGTCCAGTTCCTGCGCGCGCTCGTCGTCGCCCCAGTTGCCGATCCACAGCAGGTCGCCCTGCTGCGCCTGCCCGAGCTGCGGCTGGAACACGCGCAGATCCGCGGCCTCGTGCCAGGTCCACACGCGCCGGCTCCAGCCATGGCGCAGATACTGCTGGCGCACCGCTTCGCCGAAGGCGAGTACGCCGTCGTAGTCGGACAGATCGAACCGCGCCATCTCGTCAGGGGCGCTGACCGAGCGGTGGTGGGTGTCGTGGAACAACACGCGACATCCGGCAGGCGCCTCGCGGCCGATCCGCGCGATCAGCGCCGGCGCGTTCCACTCGTGCACCAGCGCCACGTCGGCGCCGTCCAGCACCTGCGCCAGATCCAGCGTGGCCAGGTCGTAGCGCGTGCTGCGCAGCTGCGGAAAGGCGTCCGCAAAGGCCTGCAACGGCGCTTCGCCCTCCTCCGCCTGCAGTTGCGCACGGCTCCAGCTGTCGTGCGGCTCGTACACCGCCACCGCGTGCCCGCGCGCCTGCAGTTCGGCGACGATGCCGCGCAGGAAATGCGCATTGCCGTGGTTCCAGTCCGACACCAGCGAGTGATAGAACAGCACGAATTTCATGCACCGACTCCGATCGAGGAAAGCAAGGGGACCGGCGGGCCGGCGCGTCCGGCAACGCGGGGCGTGCCGCGATGCGCGATCAGCGCCCGATAGCGCTGGCGATAGGCCGCGGCCATGGCGGTGGCGGTGTAGTGCCGCGCCTGCGCCACCGCGCGCCGGGCCATGCGCTGACGCAGCAGCGGATCGCCGATCAGGCGCTGCAACTGCGCCGTGAGCGCCCGTGCGTCGTCCGGCGCGACGTACAGCGCCGCATCGCCCCAGACCTCGCGCAGGCTGGGGATGTCGCCCAGCACCAGGGCGCAGCCGGCCTGCGCCGCTTCCAGCGCCGACAGCCCGAACGGCTCGTAGCGCGCCGGCAGCGCATACACGCTGGCGCGGGCCATCCAGCGACGCAGACGCGACGGCGGCAGCTGGCCCAGCAGCAACGCCGGCGCGATCGCCGCGGTGCCGCCGTCCGGATGCGCCGCTTGCCCGGCGATGCGCAGCGCCCAGGGCAGCTGCGGCGCCACCGCGGCCAGCGTCCGCAGATTCTTCGCCTCGTCCCATAGCCGTCCTGCCGCCAGCACCAGGGGCCGCTTGGCGCTGGCCGGCACCGGCCGCGACAGCGGCGCGGTGCCATTGGCGATCACGCTGCACGGCACGTCCAGCGGATACTGCGCGCGCAACGCCGCCAGCATCGCCTGGGTCGGCGCGACCACGTGATCGGCCGCCGCCAGGCCCGCGGCGACCGTGGCGCGGTAGTGATCCCACTCCGGCGGCAGCGCCTCGCCGCGCACCGCCTGCCACCAGGAGCCGACGCAGGAATGCGCGGTCATCAGCACCGGTGCGGGCCACGCCAGGGCGCCGTGCGCATAGTCGTTCAGATGCACCACGTCCGGACGCACCTGCGCCGCCAGTGCCTGCAGCCAGCGCCCGGCCGAGGACACATCGGCCCAGGGATCGTCCATCCACAGCAGCCGGTAGCCGCTGGCATGCAGGCGCAGTCCCTGGATCGCCGCGGCCTCGCGCCACTGCGCCGGCGTGGGGGTCGCGCCCATCGTCGCCAGTTCCACGCGATCGCCCTGCGCGGTCAGCACCCGGCACAGGCTCAGCGCGTACTGCCACACGCCGCCGACGGTGTCGGCGGTCATCAGGATCCGCAGCGGGCGCTCAGCGTCCATAGAGCGCATCCACGGTGCGGGCGACCTCGAGCAGATGCAGCGCCGCCGGGTCGAAACCGGGGTCGGTGGCCAGGCGCTCGGCCCAGTCCAGCAAAGCGCGCCCGCCCCAGGCGTCCGGTGGCGAGGCCAGACGCTCGCAGCGCGTGCCGTCGAAGCGGTCCACGGTGAAGTCGAAGAACGAGCCGTCGACATTGCGCAGTGCCGCGCCGCCACCGGTGCCGTACACGTTGGCCTGGATCACCGCGTCGCAACCGGCCGGCAGCCGCCACGAGCAGGCCATGCGCACGCTGGCGCCGTTGTCCATGCGCCACTGCGCGCTGGCGTAGTCCTCCACCTGCCGCACCGGCCGGGTCAGCGGCCGGCCTTGCGCGTACAGCGCCGCCTGCAGCTCGTGATGGCCGCCGCTGCCGGTGAGCCACATCGCCAGGTCCAGCAGATGGATGCCCAGGTCCATCACGCAGCCGCCGCCGGAACGGGCGATGTCGTAGAACCAGTCCTTGTCCGGGCCGTAGGCGTTGTGGAACAGCAGGTCGATCGCGAACACCTCGCCCAATGCGCCCTGCGCGATCTGCTCGCGCAACGTCGCCATGCCCTTGGCGAAGCGGTAGCTGAAATCCACCGCGAGCAGGCGGTCGTGGCGTTGCGCCAGCGCCAGCACCTGCTCGGCTTCGGCGGCGGTGCGGGTCAGCGGCTTCTGGCAGAACACCGCCAGGCCGCGCTGCAGGGCCGCGGCGGCCTGCGCCGCGTGCGCGCCACTGGGCGTGGCGATGACCACGCCATCCAGGTCCTCGCGCGCAAGCAGCGCCTCCAGGTCGGGCAGCAGGTCGGCGGCCGGTGCGTCCTGGCGTGCGTCGTGCAGCGCCGTCGCGCTGGCATCGGCGATCGCCACCACCTCGCCGAGCCCGCTGTCGGCCAGGGCGCGCATGCGCGCGCGGCCGATCCAGCCGACCCCGAGGAAGCCCAGCCGTGGCGCGCGCCAGCGCGGTTGCGCGTACGCGTTCATGCCAGCACCACGGCTTTGAGGAACCCATCCGGGCGCGCGTCCATTGCAGCGAATGCCTGCGGCAACTGGTCCAGCCCGTAGCGGTGGGTCAACAGCGGGAACGGATCCAGACGCCCGTCGGCGACCGCCTCCACCGCCTCCTGCAAGCCGCGCAATGCCACCTGCGGATCGCGTTCGTGCGCGTTGACCACGTCCAGGCCGCGCCAGTTCCACTGCTGCATGTCGACCTGGCGCGGGCCGTCCTGGTGGTAGCCGGCGATGACCAGGCGCCCGCCCTCGCCACACAGCGCGCTGGCGATATCCAGGGTGACCTGCTCGCCTGCGGCCTCGATCACCCGCAGGCAGCCGCTGCCGCCAGTGAGTTCGTGCACCGCGCCGATGGCGGCATGGCGATCCTCGGTGGCCAGGGTGGCGCTGGCGCCGCACTGGCGCGCGACCTGCAGGGCGTAGTCGCGCCGCGACAGCGCGATCACTTGCGCACCCAGGCCGGTGGCCAACTGGATCAACAGCGCGCCGATGAAGCCCACTCCGACCACCGCCACGGTCTGGCCGGGGCGGATGTCGCTGCGGCGCAGGATGTTCATCGCACAGGCCAGCGGCTCGCCAGGCACGTGGCGGCCGTCCAGCGCCGGCGGCAACCGCACCAGCGCATCGGTCTCGGCCAGGTCGTACTCGGCGTAGGCCCGGCCGGACAATAGCGCGACGCGATCGCCCGGTGCCCAGCCCTGCACCTCGGCACCGACCGCGTCGATCTCGCCCCAGCCTTCGTGGCCCGGCGCACCGGGTTCGAACGGATAGGCGAACCAGGGCCGGCCGGCCCACACAGGCAGATTGGACGCGCACACACCGCAGCCCTGCAGGCGCACCCGCACTTGCTGCGGGGCGGGTTCGGGACGCGACTGGCGCTGCGTGACGATGCGGCCCGGGCCTTCGAACACGGCGGCATGCATGCTGTTCATGCGGCGTGGATCCTCCGTTGCGGTGTGGAAACAGGTGCGGCGCGCCCGGCCTGCGTGTGCAGCCAGCGGTGCAGCCGGGCGATGCCGGCCTCGGCGCCGACGCGAGGTGACCAGCCGGTGGCCGCGGCGAAGGCGCGGGTGTCGGAGACGTAGTAACGCTGGTCGCCGACCCGCGGCGCCGCGTGCGCCAGTTCCAGGCGATGGCCGACCAGCGACTCGATCCGGCGCAGCACCTCGCGCAGGCTGGCGGCATTGGAGGGGCCGCCGCCCATGTTGAACGCCCGCCCGGACAGCCGCGGCATCTGCGCCTGGCATTGCAGGAACGCCTCGACCAGGTCGTCCACGAACAACAGATCGCGGACCTGGCGGCCATCGCCGTATACGGTGATCGGCTGCCCCTGCAGCGCGCGGATCAGGAAATGCGCGACCCAGCCCTGGTCTTCGTTGCCGCATTGGTGCGGGCCGTAGATGCAGCTCATCCGCAGCACTACCGCCTGCAGGCCGAAGCTGCGCGCATAGTCCAGCACGTACTGGTCGGCACCGCCCTTGGAGCAGCCGTAGGGGCTATGGAAATCCAGCGCGCGGCGCTCGTCGATGCCGCGCGCGCGCAGCAGCGGATCGCTCGGCTGGTAGCGCTGCGCGTCGGCTTCCAGCGCGACGTCGTCCAGCGCGCCATAGACCTTGTTGGTGGAGGTGAACAGCAGCGGCGGCGGGCGCCGCGCGCCGCGGATCGCCTCGAGCACGTTGAAGGTGCCGCGCAGGTTGACCTCGAAGTCGTGCGACGGATCCTCCAGGCTGGAGGTCACCGCCACCTGCGCGGCCAGGTGGAACACCTGCGCCGCCTGCGCCACCGCATCGCCGAGCAGATGCCGATCGCGCACGTCGCCCACTTCCACCTGCAGACGCTCGCCGGGATAGTGGCGACGCAGCCACTGCAGGTTGTGCTCCACGCCCGGGCGCGACAGGTTGTCGTAGACGATGACCCGACGTCCGCTGTCGAGCAGGCGCGCGGCCAGATTGGTGCCGATGAAGCCGGCGCCGCCGGTGATCAGCACCGCATCCTGCCCACGCGACCGCGGCAGGGTGTGGATCGGCGCGTGCGCGTCGGCGCGTGGCGCGACCGTCGGCGCCGGCGCGAGGTCCGGGCGCGGTGCGCGCGACAGGTTGGCGCCGTGCTCGTGGTGCAGCGACGCCAGCGCCTGGATGCCGTCGTAGCCCTGCTCGGCCCACAGCCGGTACAGCAGCTTGGCGCGGCCGCGCTCGTCGCGCAGGCCGAAGTGATAGTGGCGCTCGTCCTCGTGGAAACCGTCCTGGTGGCTGATGCTGCCGTGCAGGTCGCGCGCGGCATACCAGTACAGCCGCTCCACCGGCGCATCCAGGGTCTCGCGCAACTGCCGTACCTGCTCGATCTCGTCATGCCGCCAGGTCGAATACCCGGTCTCGCTGAGCCAGACCTGCGGCTGCAGACCGTGCGCGGCCAGCACCGCGCGGACGTCGCCGAGCACCTCCGCCCACGGCCGGCGGCGGAAATCCCAGGTGCCGGGGAAGCCGTGCACGCCGACCGCGTCGATGTGCGCCAGCGCCCCGCGTTGCGCCATCAGCGCCAGCCAGTTCGGATCGGTCGGGCACATGCCGCCGAGCAAGGTCTTCTTGCCCAACTGGTGCGCCCAGTGCGCGGCCTGGCCGATCATCTCGGCGAAGCGCTGCCAGTCGTGGTCCAGGTGCCAGTCCCAGTCGTTGAGGTTGTTCGGCTCGTTCCACAGTTCGATCCACTCGAAGCCGGCGCCGAAGCGGCCCACCACCTGGTCGATGAAATCGGCGAAGGCTTTGCTGTCGCGCGGCGGCGACGCCGTGCGCGGCTCCAG
This sequence comes from Xanthomonas sp. NCPPB 3174, assembly GCF_056725205.1. Taxonomy (NCBI): domain Bacteria; kingdom Pseudomonadati; phylum Pseudomonadota; class Gammaproteobacteria; order Lysobacterales; family Lysobacteraceae; genus Xanthomonas; species Xanthomonas sp. NCPPB 3174. The sequence continues at coordinate 2,933,230 of NZ_CM161517.1, forward strand.
CCCCAGCGATGGCGGGGTGTAGCAGAAGCACGGCAGCACCTCGCAGTGCGCGCTCAGCAGCGGCATCAGCCAGGCGTACCAGCGCTCGCCTTCGGCGGTGTGCCAGTCGGCCCAGGAGAACTGGGTGCGTAGCCGGCGCACGCCGAGCTCGCGCATGTCGCGCAGCAGCGCATGCACCGCATCCTCGTCGCCGATGCGCAACCATTCGATCAGGCCGATCTCGGCCAGCCGTTCGCGTGCCTGTGCGCTCATCCCTGCAACCCCCGCCGCGCCAGCTCGGCATTGGCCGCCTCCACACCGTCGGCAGCGGTCTGCTCGCGCAGCCACTCCACCAGTTCCTCCAGGCCCTGCTGCAGGTCCACCTGCGGCGCATAGCCGATGCGTTCGCGGGCCAGCGCGATATCGGCGAAGCAGTGGCGGATGTCGCCGACCCGGTAGTTGCCGGAGACCTGCGGCGGCAGATCGTCGATGCCCATCGCCGCGGCGATGCGCTGCGCCACTTCGTTGATGCTGACCGCCTGGCCGCTGCCGACGTTGAGCGCCAGGCCGGCGGCGCTTTCGCATTCGTAGGCCAGGCGGCAGGCGCGCGCGACGTCGCTGACATGGACGAAATCGCGGCGTTGCGCACCGTCCTCGAAGATCACCGGCGGTTTGCGGTTGAGCAACCGCGCCGCGAAGATCGCCAGCACGCCGGTGTAGGGATTGGACAGCGCCTGGCGCGTGCCGTAGATGTTGAAGAAGCGCAACGCGGTGGTCGGGATCGCATACGCCTGGCCGACGATCAGGCACAGGCGTTCCTGGTCCAGCTTGGACAGCGCGTACACCGAGGACGGTTCGGCCGGCTTGCGTTCGTCGGTTGGCACCGGCTGCAGCGGGCGCCCGTCCACGCTCGGCTCCCACTGCGCGCGGCGCAATTGCGCCAGCGGGCGCTCGCGCACCGGCACCGGCGTGCCGTCGGCATCGACGTAGGCGCCCTCGCCGTAGATGCTCATGCTCGACGCCACCACCAGCCGCTGCACCGGCCGCTCCACCAGCGCTTCCAGCAGCACGGCGGTGCCGAGATTGTTGGTATGGGTGTAGTGCGCGATCTGGTACATGCTCTGGCCCACGCCGACCGCCGCGGCGAGGTGGAACACCCCGTCCACATCGCGCAGCGCAAGCCGCACCGCCAGCGGATCGCAGACGTCGCCGACCATCAGCTCCACGTCCTCCGCGAGATACGCCGGTCGCGCGGCCTGCGTGCCGTGCACCTGCGCGCACAGGTTGTCCAGCACCCGCACCCGGTAGCCGTGGGCAAGCAGTTCGTCGGCCAGATGCGAGCCGACGAAGCCGGCGCCACCGGTGATCAGCACGCGCTTGCCGGCCTGCGCGCGGCTGGCGCTGCTCCTGAGTTCATGCACAGTCACGTTCCACCTCCAGGTCGGGGATGTCGTGCAGATGCGCCTGGAACCAGGCGATGGTTTGGCGCAGGCCCTCGTCCAGCGCCACCCGCGGTTCCCAGCCGAGCTCGCGCCGCGCCAGCCCGATGTCCGGACAACGCCGGGTCGGATCGTCCTTGGGGATGGGCCGGCGCACGATGCGCGAGGACGAGCCGGTCAGCGCGAGGATGCGCTGCGCCAGTTCGGCCACGGTGATCTCGTGCGGGTTGCCGAGGTTGACCGGACCGGTCCAGCCGTGCGGGCTGCGCATCAGTTGCACGATGCCCTCGACCAGATCGGAGACGTAGCAGAACGAGCGGGTCTGGCTGCCGTCGCCGTACAGGGTCAGCGGTTGCCCGCGCAGCGCCTGCACGATCAGGTTGGACACCACCCGGCCGTCGTCGTTGCGCATGCGCGGCCCGTAGGTGTTGAAGATGCGCCCGACCTTGATGTCGGTGGCATACAGGCGGTGATAGTCGAAGAACGCCGCTTCGGCGCAGCGCTTGCCCTCGTCGTAGCAGGCGCGCGGGCCGATCGGGCTGACCGCGCCGCGATAGTCCTCGCGCTGCGGATGCACTTCCGGCTCGCCGTAGACCTCGCTGGTGGAGGCCTGGAAGATGGTCGCGCCATTGCTGCGCGCCACCTCCAGCAGATTGATCGCGCCTTCCAGGCAGGTCTGCAGGGTATGCAGCGGACGCGCCTGGTAATGCACCGGCGAAGCGCAGCAGGCCAGGTTGAACACCCAGTCGACCTTGGCCTGATACGGCTGCACCACGTCGTGGGCGACGAAGCGGAAACGCGGACGCGCCAGCAGGTGCGCGATGTTGTCCAGCGAACCGGTCAGCAGGTTGTCCAGCACGGTGACGTCGTAACCGTCGTCCAGCAGACGCTCGCACAGATGCGCGCCGACGAAGCCGGCACCGCCGGCGACCAACGCGCGCGGTGGCGCTTGGGTGGTAGGGGAAGGAATTGCGCCATCCATCATCGACTCCTCGCAGAGGCCGGGCGTCATCGCCTGGCGTGGGAGACTCAGCGCAAATCGCGTGCCAAGTACCGGCGAAACCGCAGCGCAATGCGGCGGACGGCGTCGCTGCGCGCGATGCCGCAGACGTTTCGGCGACGGCCTGCCGCGTTCTGTGACCGACGCGTACGCAATGCGTGCATGCGCGCGTGGGCGTGACGTGAAGTCAGCCGCGCGCCTGCAAGGCGCGGAGGAAAAAATTGCCGGACTGGGGCCGCGTCAGCGCGTGACCTGCGCCAGCGGCGCGGCCCATGCTGCAACGGTCGCGAATGCTCGGCCGACCGGGCCGCAGTGAGGGAGGCGGAACGTTCTCGCCTCCGCGCGGCTGGCGCGACCATCGGGACGGCGCATCCGCACCGGCGATGCGCCATGCCCCCGTGTCAGGCGAGCGCCGTGGCTTCGGCCGGCATGCCCGGCATGCGGGCATGAAAAAAGGGCCGAAGCCCTTTTTCGGACATCCGGTGCATCTGCACTGGATGTCGGTACTGCCGAATGTGGAGCGGGAAACGAGACTCGAACTCGCGACCTCAACCTTGGCAAGGTTGCGCTCTACCAACTGAGCTATTCCCGCTTGAGGCCGCGAATTCTACCGGGACCACGCAGCCTGTCAACCGTTGCCTTCGATTTTTTTCGCGTTCTTTTCCGCCACCGCGGCGCGCTCGTCGTCGCGCAGGCTCGGCCAGGCCGCATGCAGGTACTGGATACCCGACAACAGGGTCAGGATCGCGGCGATCGCCAGGGTCCAGTCGCCGACGTGGAAGACGAACAGGCCCATCCACACGCTCTCCGGCGGCGAGCCGTCGGGCATCACCGAGTACAGCAGACACAGCAGCGCCACCATCTGCGCGGTGGTCTTGATCTTGCCGATCATCGCCACGCGCACCTTGGCGCGCTGGCCGATCTCGGCCATCCACTCGCGCAGCGCCGACACCGCGATCTCGCGGCCGACGATCACCGCCGCCCAGAACGCCATCCACGGCGTCGGGTGGCCCTGCACGATCAGGAACAGCGCCACCGCCACCATCAGCTTGTCGGCCACCGGATCCAGGAACGCGCCGAACGCGGAGTACTGGTGATAGCGCCGCGCCACCCAGCCGTCCAGCCAGTCGGTGAACGCGGCCAGGCCGAAGATCGCCGCCGAGGCGAAGTTGGTCCAGGTGTACGGCAGATAGAACACCAGCACCAGCACGGGGATCATCACGATCCGCAGCAGCGTGAGCCAGGTGGGGATGGTCAACTTCATTGCGCTGCTCTACTCGCCTGCCGGATCGGGTACCGGCAGCCCGTGCAGGTTAGCGTAGATTCGTGCAGCCAGTGCGTCATTGATCCCTTCCACCCGCGCGATCTCGGCCTCGCCGGCGGCCTTGAGCCCGGCCAGTCCGCCGAAGTGCTTGAGCAGGCTGGCGCGGCGCCGCGGGCCGATGCCGGGAATGTCCTCCAGCTTGCTGGTCATGCGCGCCTTCTGGCGGCGCCCGCGGTGGCCGGTGATGGCGAAGCGGTGCGCCTCGTCGCGCACCTGCTGGATGAACTGCAGCGCCGGCGACGCCGCGCCCGGCCGCAGTTCGCGCCCGTCCGGCATCACCAGGGTCTCGTGGCCGGCGCGGCGCTCGGCGCCCTTGGCCACGCCGATCAGCAGCACCCCGTCCACACCCAGGTCGGCGAGCGCGCCCGTGGCCTGCGCCAGCTGGCCGGCGCCACCGTCGATCAGCAGCACGTCCGGCAGCACCACGTCGCCCTTGCCCTCGCCTTCGGCGGCGCGACGGAAGCGGCGCTCGATCGCCTGGCGCATCGCCGCGTAGTCGTCGCCCGGCTCGATGCCGCTGATGTTGTAGCGGCGGTACTGGCTGCGCACCGGGCCGCTGGCATCGAACACCACGCAGGAGGCCACCGTGGCCTCGCCCATGGTGTGGCTGATGTCGAAGCATTCCACCCGCTTGACCGGCTCGGCCAGGCCGAGCATCTCGCGCAGCGCCTCGCTGCGCGCATGCTGGGCGTTGCGGCTGGTCAGTTCGGTGACCAGGGTGGCCTGGGCGTTGCGGCTGGCCAGCTCCAGGTAGCCGGCGCGCTCGCCGCGCACATTCCACTTCAGCTGCACCTTGCGCTCGGCGGCCGAACTCAGCGCCGCCTCGATCAGCTCGGCGTCGGGAATCTCGCGGTCCAGCAGCACCTCGCGCGGCGGCGCGTGCTCGACGTAGTACTGCGACACGAACGCGCCCAGCACTTCGGCGGCGCTGTCCTCGCCATTGGTCTTGGGGAAGAACGCGCGGGTGCCGAGATTGCGCCCGTCGCGGAACGCCAGCAGCAGCACGCAGGCGTTGGCGCCCTGGGTGGCGCAGGCCAGCACGTCGAGGTCGGCGGCGCGGCCGTCCACGTACTGCCGGCTCTGCATGCTGCGCAGCGAGCCGAGCAGGTCGCGCAGGCGCGCGGCGCGCTCGAACTCCAGGCGTTCGCTGGCGGCCTGCATGGCCTGCACCAGTTCCTCGCCGAGCTGGTCGCTGCGCCCTTCCAGGAACAGCGTGGAGCGGCGCACCGCCTCGGCGTACTCGTCGGCCGCCACCAGCGCCACGCACGGCGCGCTGCAGCGGCCGATCTGGTACTGCAGGCACGGCCGCGAGCGGTTGCGGAACACGCTGTCCTCGCAGCTGCGCAGCTTGAACAGCTTGTGCATCAGGTTCAGCGTCTCGCGCACCGCGGTGACGCCGGGATACGGCCCGAAGTAGCGCCCGGGCACCGCGCGCGGGCCACGGTGCAGGGTGATCCGCGGCCACTCCTCGCGTGTCAGCAGCACGTAGGGATAGCTCTTGTCGTCGCGCAGCGACACGTTGTAGCGCGGCGACAGCGACTTGATCAGCTGGTTTTCCAGCAGCAGCGCCTCGCCCTCGCTGCGGGTGACGGTGACGTCCATGCGCGCCACCTGCGCCAGCATGGCCATGGTCCGCGCGTTCTTCGGCGAGCCGCTGAAGTAGCTGGACACGCGCTTGCGCAGCGCGCCGGCCTTGCCGACGTAGAGCAAGGTGTCGTCGGCGGCGTACATGCGGTAGACGCCGGGCGCGGTACTGAGGTTGGCGGCAAAGGCCTTGCCGTCGAACGGGGGCAATTCGGGGGTACTCATTCGCCGATCGCGAGGTCGCGCAGTTCGCCGCTGGCGATGTCGTAGCGCAGCACCGCATGCGCATCGGTCTCGGCGATCCACACGGTGCCCGCGCTCACCGCCAGCCCGCCCGGGCCGTGCAGGCGCCGCGGCAATACCGCGGTGGAGAGTTCGCCGCCGCCCAGGCGCAGACTGCGCAGGCTGCCGTTGCCGCTGTCGGCGATCCACAGCAGCGGCGCGTCCGGGCTCAGCGCGATCGCCTGCGGGAACTGCAGGCGGGCACGGCTGCGCGGCCCGTCCTCGTTACCGAAATCCCACGGCCCCTGGCCGCCGAGCAGGGTCTGCACCAGGTCCCCGCGCAACTGCATCGAGCGCACCGCCGAGCCCAGCGCATCGCACACGTACAGCACCTGCTGCACCGCGGCCAGGCTGCACGGCTGCGCGAACGCGGCCAGGTGGCCGCTGCCGTCGCGCAGCTCCAGCGCGCCGGCGCCCGCGCGCCAGCGCAGGCTGCGGCTGCCCAGGTCGTAGCTCCAGATGCGGTTGTCGCCGGCCATCGCCAGGTGCACCTGGTTGTCGGCGATCACCACGTCCTGCGGATGGTTCAACGGCGCCAGCAGCGGTTGCTCCACCCGCCCCTCGACCGGCTCGCCGGCGCGGCCGTTGCCGCACAGCGTGTCGACCTGGCCGGTGAGCAGGTTGATCCGGCGCAGCGCATGGTTGCCGGTGTCGGCCACGTACAGCACGCCGCGCTCCAGCGCCAGCCCGCGCGGACGGTGGAATGCCGCCTCGCCGATCGCGCCATCGATGAAGTCGGCGGTGCCGATGCCGAACTGGCGCAGGACGCGGCCATTGGTGCTGCATTCGAGAATGCGGTGATGACCGCTGTCGGCCACATACAGCAGGTCGTCGGCCACCACCAGGCCGGTCGGGAAGCGCAGCGGCAGGCGCGGCTCCGGCTGGGTCTCGCGGGCGTCGCGCAGGTCCTCGTCCAGCGGCGGCGGCTGCCCGGCGCACAGCGCGTGCAGCGCCTTGTCCAGTTCGGCGCCGCCGATGCCGACCAGGCGCTCGCGCTCGACACCGCCGGCGTCGATCAGCACCAGGGTCGGCCAGGCCTGGATGTCGAAGCGCTGCCAGGCGGCCCAATCGGCATCGAGCAGGATCGGCGCGGACACGCCCTGGCTGCGCAGCAGCTTCAGCGCGCGCTGCGGCTCGCGCTCGCTGTCGAAGCGCGGCACCTGCACCACGATCACCTGCAGCCGTCCGGGATTGCGCGCCTGCCACTGGCCGAGTTCGGCCAGACGCTGCGCGCACCACACCGAGGCGGCATTGACGAAGGCCAGCACCAGCGCCCTGCCCTGCAGATCGCGCAGGCGGATCGGCTCGGCGTTGAGCCAGGCGCCGGACGCGGGAAGTTCCAGGGCGGCGATGGAATTCATCGGCCGATTATGCCGGAGCCGAGGTCGGCGGACAGTCGTGCCACGCTGCCGGCGGCCGCTTCGTCTACCAGTTGCCAGACCTGCTCGAACTGCGCGCTGCCGCCGGTGTACGGATCCGGGATCTCGCTCCGGCCTTGCACGCCGGCCCAGGGCAGCCACAGCGCCACGCGCTCGCGCGCCGACGCCGGTGCGCGCTGCAGCACGTCGCGCAGGTTCGCCGCATCGGCGCACAGCAGCCAGTCGAATTCGGCAAAGTCGCGGTCGCGCAGTTGCCGCGCGCGCAGGCCGGCGATGTCCACGTCGTGCGCGGCCGCGCAGGCCACCGCGCGCCGGTCCGGCGGCTCGCCGCGGTGCCAGTCGCCGGTGCCGGCCGAGTCGACCTCCACCACGCTCGCCAGCGGCGAGCGCTGCAGGTGGTGGCGCAGCGCGCCCTCGGCCATCGGCGAACGGCAGATGTTGCCCAGGCATACCAGTAGCAGCTTCATGCCTGGCCGCCCTGCAGATAGGCCTCGGCGCGCGCCAGGTCCTCGGGCGTGTCCACGCCCGGCGGGAACGGCGCCGGCGACAGCGCCACCGCGATCCGGAAGCCGGCTTCCAGCACCCGCAACTGTTCCAGCGACTCGATTCGCTCCAGCGCGCCCGGCGACATCGCCGCAAACCGGCGCAGGAAGCCGGCGCGATAGGCATAGATGCCGATATGCCGCAGCCACGGGCCGGGCAGCGGCAGCTGCGCCTGCGAGGCGGCGAAGGCGTCGCGGTGCCAGGGGATCGGCGCGCGGCTGAAGTACAGCGCATCGCCGTCGGCGCGGCGCACCAGCTTGACCACGTTGGGATCGAACAGGTGTTCGGCCGCGTCCACCGGCGTGCCCAGGGTCGCCATCTCGGCGCCGCTGTCGGCCAGGGTCCGGGCCACCGCGACGATGCCGGCGACCGGCGCGAACGGCTCGTCGCCCTGCAGGTTGACCACCAGGGTCGCATCGTCCCAGCCGGCGATGTCGGCGCACTCGGCCAGGCGGTCGGTGCCGGAGGCGTGGTCGCTGGAGGTCGTGGCCACATGCACGCCGTCCAGGTCGGCCACTGCGGCGGCGATGCGCGCATCGTCGGCGGCCACCCACACCTGCGTGGCACCCGCGGCGAGCGCACGCCGGGCCACGTGGCGGATCAACGGCTCGCCGCCGAGCGCACGCAAGGGCTTGCCCGGCAGCCGCGAGGCGGCATAGCGGGCCGGGATGGCGACCACGAACGGCGGCACGGCGGCGCTCATGCCGCCACCGCGCCGGCGGTGGGAACGTCACTGGCGGCGGCAGGCAGGTACGGGAGCGGGTCGAATCCGGCCATGAATTGATCTTTCTCCGTCAATTGTTGAGAATAGTTCGCATTCGCCATTCGACGACCGGACTGTCACAGCACGTGTGCCGCTGCGACAGCCTCTGGCGCGACGACCGCGTTGCCTTCCGCCCATTCTATAGACCCCACCGATGAACCTCCCCGCACATCCGCTCCGATCCGCTGCGCCGCCCTCCTCCGCCACCACGCGCCGTGCGCTGTGCCTGGCCATCGCCGCATTGCTGCTGCCGGCTGCGGCCGGCGCCGCCGAGGCCGACGTCAGCGCGACCGGCGACCGGCAACCCACCGAGTTGGAGAAGCTGGATGTGGTCGCGCAGCGCAAGGACGGCTATGCCCCGCCGCCCAGCGCCACCGGCACTGGCCTGGTGCTGAGTCCGCTTGAGACGCCGCAATCGGTGAGCAGCATCGGCCGCGAGCAGATGGACGACTTCGGCCTGCGCAACGCCAACGACGTGCTGGCGCTGGCCACCGGCGTCAACGTGGAGAAGATCGAGACCGACCGCACCTACTACACCGCGCGCGGCTTCGACATCATCAATTTCCAGGTCGACGGGCTGGGCCTGCCGTTCACCAACGGCGGCGCCGAGGGCGACCTGGACACGGCGATGTACGAGCGCGTGGAGGTGCTGCGCGGCGCCAACGGCCTGCTGTCCTCGACCGGCAACCCGTCGGCGACGATCAACTTCGTGCGCAAGCGCCCGACCCAGGACCTGCAGGGAAGCGTCGGCGTCACCGCCGGCAGCTGGGACATGCGGCGGGTGGACGCGGACCTGTCGGGCAAGCTCAACCACAGCGGCAGCGTGCGCGGGCGCATCGTCGCCGCCGGCCAGGACGGCGACAGCTACCTGGACCGCTACTCGCTGAAGAAGCGCAGCGTCTACGGCATCGTCGAGGCCGACCTGAGCGACAGCACCCTGCTCAGCGTGGGCGCCAGCGACCAGAAGAACGAACCCCACGGCGGCATGTGGGGCGCCCTGCCCCTGTACTACAGCGACGGCAGCGCCACCCACTATGCGCGCTCGACCAGCACCTCGGCCGACTGGTCGTACTGGAACAGCACCGACAAGCGCGCGTTCGTGGAACTGCAGCAGGCGCTGGGCGGCGGCTGGCAGCTCAAGGCCGCGCTGAACTACCGCAAGCTGGAGTCGGACGGCAACCTGTTCTACGCCTACGGCACGCCCGATCGCGCGACCGGGCTGGGGCTGTACTCCTACCCCTCGCGCTACCTCAGCCACGAAACCCAGAAGTACGCCGACCTCTACGCCAGCGGTCCGTTCGTGCTGGGCGGACGCGAGCACGAACTGGTCGCCGGCGTGAAGTGGGCCGGCATCGACGTCTCGCAGGTCTCCACCTACCCCGATTCCAGCGACACCAGCGCCTGGTTCGCCCTGCCCAGCCTGGAGAACTGGAGCGGCGACATCGCCCTGCCGGCGTTCACCACCGCGCCGACCGGCGCCGCGTTCGACATGATCCGCCGCAGCGCCTACGCCACCGCGCGCTGGAATCTGAGCGATGCGCTGAAGCTGATCACCGGCGTCAACCACACCCGGATCGAGAGCCGCGGCCAGAACTACGGCGTGCAGCACGTCTACGACGCCAGCAAGACCACCCCGTTCGTCGGCGCGGTGTACACCTTCGATCCGAACTACGCGCTGTACGCCAGCTATGCGGAGATCTTCAATCCGCAGACCGAACTGGACCGCAACCTGCGGGTGCTGGACCCGATCACCGGCAGCAACGCCGAACTGGGCATCAAGGGCCAGTGGCTGCAGCAGCGGGTCAATGCCTCGTTCGCCATTTTCCGCGCCAAGCAGGACAACACCGCCGAAGCCGATGCCTACGTCGGCACGCTGCAGACCTACAAGCCGGTGGACGCCACCTCCACCGGCTACGAGTTCGACATCGCCGGCCGGCTCGGCGAACACTGGCAACTCAATGCCGGCTACACCCAGCTGAGCCTCAAGGACGACGCCGGCAACAACGTGCGCACCTACGTGCCGCGCCGCACCTTCAAGCTCGCCAGCACCTATACCGTGCCGCAGTGGGAAGCGCTGAAGCTGGGCGCGACGCTGACCTGGCAAAGCGACATCTCCCGCGACCAGCAGGCCGTGGACACCAGCGGCAATGAGATTTTCACCCGACAGGACAGCTACGCGCTGCTCGGGCTGATGGCGCACTACGACTTCACCCCGCAGTTCAGCGCCACGCTCAACGTCTACAACGTCACCGACCGCAAGTACATCAACAGCCTGTACTGGGCGCAGGGCTACTATGGCGCGCCACGCAACACCGCGCTGTCGCTGACATACAGGTTCTAGCGCGGTCCGCCGACGCAACGCGGCGCTCAAGGCGTAGGCGGCGACGAGCGGCGCAGCAGGCGAAGGCGCTGCGCTGCCTGCGTACCGCCAAGCACCTCTCGGAAGCGTCTTGAGCGTCCTGTAGGAGCGGCTTCAGCCGCGATGGGACTTACCGGTAACGCCCATCGCGGCTGAAGCCGCTCCTACGGGGAGACGCTGGATCCGGCGCGATTGCGGCGGAAACAGCCGATGCGCGGCGCGCCGCTAGTCGCCGGACTCGCCGGCGCGGCCGCGCAGCTTGTCCAGCCGATCCAGCAGGCCGATCCAGAACGCCGCCGGCAGCTCGGCGACAAGCGGCACGCTGAAGCACCAATCGTTGACGAAGGCGGCGCACTTGACCGCGTCCTTCTCGGTCATCAGCACCGGCAGTTCGCTGCCGAAGGCCAGGTCCGCGGCGCGGTACTGGTGGTGGTCGGGAAAGGCATGCGGGACCACGCCGATGCCCTGCGCGCGCAGCATGTCGAAGAAGCGCTGCGGATGGGCGATGCCGGCCACGGCATGCACGCGCTGGCCGGCGAAGCTGCGCAGCGGCCGCGCACGGCCACCGCGCAACGGCTGCGCGCTGTCGATGCGCAGGCGCATCGCCCATTCGCCGAAGCCGGCTTCGAGCGCGCCGCTGTCGCTGGCTTGGCCGAGGTTGATGACCCGGAAATCGCATTCGTTGCCGCGCGCCACCGGCTCGCGCAGCGGCCCGGCCGGCAGCAGACGGCCGTTGCCATAGCGGCGCTGGCCGTCCACCACCTCGATCTCGATGTCGCGCTGCAGGCGGTAGTGCTGCAGGCCGTCGTCGCAGACCACGATGTCGCAGCCGGCCTGCAGCAGCGCGCGCGCCGCGGCGACGCGGTCGCGGTCCACCCGCACCGGCACCCCGGTCTTGCGCGCGATCAGCACCGGCTCGTCGCCGCCCTGCTCGGCCGACGTGCCCGGCTCGATCCAGCGCGGCTCCTGCGGCTGGCTGCGGCCGTAGCCGCGGCTGGCCACGCCCGGGCTCCAGCCGGCGTCGCGCAGGCGCTGCACCAGGGCGATGGTCAGCGGCGTCTTGCCGGTACCGCCGGCGGTGAGGTTGCCGACCACCACCACCGGTGCGGCGATGCTGTGGCGCTTGCGCCAGCCGCGCCGGTACAGCGCACGGCGCAGCGCGATCGCTGCCGCGTACAGAGGGGTCAGCACGCGCGCGTGCAACGGCGGCGAACCCGTGCCGTACCAATAGGCGGGGGTGTGTGGCCCGCGCTCGCTCATCCGAACTGCCTTTCGCGGAACTGCATGCTGTGCAGGTGCGCATACACCCCGCCCAGCGCCAGCAACTCGTGGTGGGTGCCGCGCTCGACGATGCGGCCGTGGTCCATCACCAGCACCTGGTCGGCGTGTTCGATGGTCGACAGGCGGTGGGCGATGACCAGCGTGGTGCGGTCGGGCATCAGCCGGTGCAAGGCGTCCTGCACCAGCCGCTCGGATTCGTTGTCCAGCGCCGCGGTGGCCTCGTCGAGGATCAGGATCGGCGCGTCCTTGAGCATCGCGCGGGCGATCGCCAGGCGCTGGCGCTGGCCGCCGGACAGGCGCCCGCCCTTGGCCCCGACCTGCGCCTGCACGCCCTCGGGCAGGTGCTCGACGAACTCCATCGCGTTGGCGTCGGCGATCGCCTGCTGCAGTTGCGCCGGGCCCGCGTCGCGCATCTCACCGTAGGCGACGTTCTCGGCGATGCTGCCGTCGAACAGCATCACCTGCTGGCCGACCAGGGCGATCTGCCGGCGCAGATCCTCCAGGCGGTACTCCTGCAGCGGATGGCCGTCGAGCAGGATCTGCCCGGACTGCGGGTCGTAGAAGCGCGGGATCAGCTTGACCAGGCTGGACTTGCCGCTGCCGGAGCGGCCGACGATGGCGGTGACGGTGCCGGGTTCGGCGACGAAGCTGACCTCGGCTAACGCCGGCCGCGCCTGCCCCGGATAGGCGGCGGTGACCTCGCGGAACTCGATCCGGCCCTGCGCGCGCTCGATGTGGCGGGTGCCGCTGTCCTGTTCCTCCGGCGCATCCAGCACCACGAACAGCCGCTGCGCCGAGGCGACGCCCCGCTGCAGCATGTTCTGCACGTTGGTGAGGTTCTTCAGCGCCGGGATGATCGCCATCATCGCGGTCATCAGCGAGACGAACTCGCCGGCGGTCAGGCGCCCGGCCAGCGCCTCGTGACCGGCGATCAGCAGCAGCGCGGCCAGGCCGATCGCGCCCAGCAACTGCACCGCGGCCGAGGAGATGCCGCGGGTGGATTCGACCTTCATCGCCAGATGCAGATTGGTGTCGGCCAGGTGCTGGTAGCGCTCCATCTCGCTGGCGCGCGCGCCGTAGACCTTGACCTCCTGGTTGCCGGACAGGGCCTGCTCGGCGGACTGCATCAGTTCCGCGTTGCTCTCCTGGATGCGATGGCTGACCCGCCGGTAGCGCTTGGCCACGCGGTCCATCACCCAGGCCAGCGGCGGCGCCACCAGCAGGATGGTGACGGTCACGGTCCAGCTGTACCACAGCATCACCGCCAGCGCGCCGACGATCTGCAGGGTCTGCTGCACCATCACCTTCATCGCGTCGACCGCGGCCTGCGCCACCTGCTCGCTGTCCGACCCCAGCCGCACCAGCATCGAGGCCACCGGCTCGGCGTCGAAGCGGCTGCCCGGCAGGCGCAGGTACTTGTCCAGCACGTTGACCCGGAAATCGCGGGAGATGCTCCGCGCCGCACGCCCCATCGACATGTCGGTGACGTAGCCGGCGATGCCGCGCAGCACGAACAGGCCGACGATCTGCAACGGCAGCCACATCGCCACCTCGCGGTTGCGGGCGATGAAGGTCTCGTCGGTGATCGGCTTCATCAGCGCCAGGAAGCCGGAGCCGGCCAGCGCTTCCAGCAGCGCGCCGACGGCGGCGATCAGCAGCAGGCCGCGGTAGCCGCCGGCATAGGACAACAGGCGGCGATAGGTCCGCCAGGGGGAATCCTGGACGGGCACGTCGGTGGGTACATTCACTTGGAGCTTCCGTCCCTGTTGACTTCGGGGGCAGTGGCGATGGCGATGCGGCGGAATCCGAGCTGGCCCAGCGCGTCCTGCGCGGTGACCACCGCCTGGTACGGCGTGCGCGCGTCGGCGCGCAGCAGCACCGGCTGTTCGCGGTCGTCGCCAGCGACCTGGGCGATGCTGCGCTTGACCGACTCCACGTCGGTGCGCAGCACTTCCTGGTCGTTGATGAAGTAATGCCCGTCGGCGTTGATCAGCACGCTCAGCGCGCGCGCCGGCGGAGGCGCGTTGCGGTCGCTGGCGTTGGGCAACTGCAATTGCAGCGTCGAACGGGCATCGAAGGTGGTGGTCACGACGAAGAAGATGATCAGCACCAGGATGACGTCAATCAACGGCACCAGGTCGATATGCGGCTCGTCCTGGCCACGGTCGTCGCGGATCCGCACCGGCTCAGCCCTTGGCCGCCGCGGCGTTCGGCGCGGCGCCACGTGCCGCCGGCGCCGCGGCACGGCCGTGGCCGTCCAGCGTGTCGGTCAGCGCGGTGGCTTCCTGCTCCATCTCGATCACATAGCCGGCGATGCGCCCCTTGAAGTGGCGATGGAAGATCAGCGCCGGCACCGCGATGATCATGCCGGTGGCGGTGCACACCAGCGCCTTGCCGATGCCGCCGGCGAGCTGATTCACATCGCCCAGGCCATGGTCGAGGATGCCGAGGAACATCTGGATCATGCCGACCACGGTGCCGAGCAGGCCCAGTAGCGGCCCGGCCGAGGCGATCGTGCCCAACGCGTTCAGGTAGCGCTCCATGCGGTGCACGACGTGCCGGCCGGTGTCCTCGATGCGCTCGCGCACGATCTCGCGCGGGCGGTTGCGCACGTCCAGGCCGGCGGCGAGCAGCGCGCCCAGCGGCGAATTGCGCCGCAGCGACTCGATGTGGGTGGGATCGAGCTTGCCGCGCGTGGCCCAGTTGCGCACTTCCTGGCCCAGTCCCGGCGGCAACACCTCGCTACGGCGCAGGCTCCAGAACCGCTCCAGGACGATCGCCAGCGCGACCACGCCCAACAGCAGCAACGGCACCATCGGCCAGCCACCGGCCTTGACCAGTTCCCACACGTCGCAACCCTCCGGCACGCTCGGCCGTTCGTTCACTGGCCGATAGGATAGCAGCCGCCCGCGCCCGCTCCGCCGCGTCCCACAGCCGCGCCCGCCAGGGCCGCCGCTCGCGCAGTTGCAGGCCGGCGCGCCCCAGCCACACGCGCAGCGCGCCACCCTGCGGCGTGCCGGCCACCTCGGCGCCGGCGGCCTGCCAGCGCGCCACCACGCCCGGATGCGGATGGCCGAAGCGGTTGCCGTAGGCCGCCGAGACCAGCACCAAGCGTGCGCCGGTGGCGGCGACGAAGGCCGGCTGCGAGGAATGCGCGCTGCCATGATGCGGCGCCACCACCAGGTCGGCGCGCAGCGCCTGCGGCGCCTCGCGCAGCAGCTTGCGCTCGACCACGTCGCCGATGTCGCCGGCCAGCAACAGCGCACCGTGCGCGGTCTCCACGCGCAGGACGCAACTGGACTCGTTGCGCAGATAGGGAAAGTGCCGCGCCGGATGCAGGAACCGGAAACGCACTCCATCCCACTCCCAGGCCTCGCCGGCCACGCAGGGCCGATCCACCGGCAACGGCGCGCCAGCCGGGGCCTGGACCAGGCCGATCGGCAGCGCCGCGCGCACCGCGGCCAGGCCGCCGGCGTGGTCGTTGTCGCCATGACTGATCACCGCGCGATCCAGCCGCGCCACGCCAAGCGCATGCAGCGCCGGCACCACCACCCGCTCGCCGGCGTCGTAGCCATCCTCCACCGCCGGCCCGGTGTCGTACAGCAGTTGATGGTGGGCGGTGCGGACCAGCAACGACAGGCCCTGCCCCACGTCGAACAGCACCAGATCGACCTCGCCCGGCCGCGGCCGCTCCAGCGGCGGGTGCAGCAACGGCAACCACAGCAGCGCCGCCAGCGGCTTGCCCGGCACCGCGCGCGGCAACAGCAGCCAGAACGCGCCCAGCAGGGCCAGCGGCAGCGCCCAGTCGCGCGCCTCCGGCAGCCAGCGCAGCGCGAAACGGCTCTCGCCCAGGGCGACGAACAACGGCCAAGTCAGGTCGAAGCAGGCCGCGGCCAGGCGCCACAGCCAGGCGCCGGCACCGGCATGCAGTGCCTCCAGCGCGGTGCCGAGCAGGGCCAGTGGCACCACCACCAGGCTCCACCAGGGGATCGCCAGCAGATTGGCCAGCGGCCCGACCAGCGAGGCCTGCCCGAACAGCATCGTGCTCACCGGCAGCAGGCCGACCGTGGCCACGCCCTGCGCGGTCAGGAAACTGCGCAGCGTCTCGCGCCAGCCGCGCCCGGCGTCGGGCATGCACCAGGCCAGCCAGGCGACGCCGAGGAAGCTCAGCCAGAAGCCGGCCGAGAGCACCGCCAGGGGGTCGCAGAGCAGCATGGCGATCGCCGCCAGCGCCAGCGCGTCGACCACCCGCACCGGCCGCCGCCACAGCCGGGCCGCGACCACCACGGCGATCATCAGCGCGGTGCGCACGGTCGGCAGGGCCATGCCCGACACCAGGGTGTAGCCGCCGGCGCCGAGCAGCGCCAGCGCCGCCGCGGCCTGGCGGCGCGGCCAGTAGCGGCCCAGTTGCGGCCACAGCCGCCACAGGCCGCCGCCGAGCAACGCGAAGGCGCCGGCGACCAGGCCGACATGGAAGCCGGAAATGGCGATGAGATGGGTCAGGCCGGCGGCACGCAGGATGCGCCAGTCGCGATCGTCCAGCCGCCGCGTGTCGCCCAGCGCCAGTGCCTGCACGTAGCGCGCCGAGGCCTGCGGCACGGCCGCGGCGATGCGTGCGGACATGCCGGCACGCCAGGCGTCGATGCCCTGCCCCGGCGTCAGTTGAGCTGCCGCACGCGGCGCCACCACGTAGCCGCTGGCGCTGATCCGCTGCGCCAGCGCATAGGCCTCGGCATCGAAGCCGCCGGGATTGCTCAAGCCGCGCGGTGCACGCAGGCGCACCTGCAACTGCCAACGCGCGCCGGCGCGCAGGGCGCTGCGCGGTCCAGCCTGGTGCGTGCCGAAGTCGTCGTACCACGCCAGTTGCAGCAGGCGCCCGCGCACCGGCGCCGGCTGCGCCGCGTCGCTGTCCACGCGGAACAGGAAGCGGGTGCGGCGGGTTTCCGCCTGCGGCAGTTCCACCACCTGGCCGCGGACGTCGACCACGCGCTTTTCCCAGTCGGCCGGCAACTGCCTCGCCAGCACCATGCCGGCGACCAACACCAGCCAGCCGGCACCGATCGCGAACGCCCCCAGCCAGCGCCAGCGCGGCGCCGCCACGTACAGCGACGCCCCGGCGAGCAGGATCGCCACGGCCAGCGGCCAGGGCAGCAGGCGCGGCAGCCACAGCGCGGCCAGCACACCGGCGGCGAGGCTGGCCGCGACCGCAGCGCCGAACGGCGCCGGTGCCGGCCAGCGCGACCCGCCAACGCCAGCGACGTCTCGACGCGGCACGGCCTCTGCTGCCAGTTGCATGTGCTTGCCCTCCTTGGCATCGGCGGATCGGACGCAACGACACGACTCCGCGCGGGCATCCACATCGTGCAATGCCATCGTGATCGCCGTGCCAGCGTCGCATCGCGATTCGACGCGGGCCATCGGGCTACGCCGGGACACCGCGTCAGAATTTGCCTAAGCCGAGCGCGCGTCGCGTCACAGTCCTGGCGCAGTTCGCCGCAGCTTCATCGCCAGGCGCCTATGGTGCTGTGCCTAACGTCGTAAGGAGTGCGCGCATGCGCAAGGGCATCGCACTGATCGTCGGAGTCACTGGCATCTCCGGCTACAACCTCGCCAACGTGCTGGTCGCCGACGGCTGGACCGTCTACGGGCTGGCGCGCCGCCCGGTGCCGCAGGAAGGCGTGATCCCGGTGGCGGCCGATCTGCTCGACCGCGACGCCACCGTGGCCGCGCTGCGTGGGTTGCCGATCACCCACGTGTTCTTCTGCACCTGGACGCGGCGCGACACCGAGAAGGAGAACGTCGCCGCCAACGGTGCGATGTTGCGGCACCTGTGCGAAGGCCTGGACGGCGCAGCGCTGCAGCACATGGCGCTGGTCACCGGCACCAAGCATTACCTCGGCTCGTTCGAGCACTACGGCAGCGGCAAGGCGGAGACGCCGTTCCGCGAGAGCGAACCGCGGCAGCCGGGCGAGAATTTCTACTACACGCTGGAAGACCTGCTGTTCGACGCCGCCGCGCGCCACGGCTTCGGCTGGAGCGTGCACCGCTCGCACACCATGATCGGCCAGGCCAACGGCAGCAATGCGATGAACATGGGCGTGACCCTGGCGGTGTATGCGACGCTGTGCAAGCACACCGGGCAGCCCTTCGTGTTTCCCGGCTCGCGCGCGCAGTGGGACAGCCTCACCGACCTCACCGACGCCGGCCTGCTAGGCCGCCAGTTGGCCTGGGCGGCGACCAATCCGGCCGCACGCAACCAGGCCTTCAACACGGTCAACGGCGACGTGTTCCGCTGGCGCTGGATGTGGGGCGAGATCGCCGCGTTCTTCGGCCTGCAGCCGGCGCCGTATCCAGAGGCGCCGATGCCGCTGCAAGCGCGTCTGCAGGACACCGCGCCGGCCCTGTGGCGCGAGATCGGCGAGCAGCATGGGCTGGTGCAAGCGGACGTCAACCAACTCGCCTCGTGGTGGCACACCGATGCCGACCTCGGCCGCGAGTTCGAGTGCGTCAACGACATGACCAAGAGCCGCGATCTCGGCTTCCTCGGCTACTACGACAGCCGCGCCTCGTTCCTGGAGCTGTTCACGCGACTGCGCGTGCAGCGGGTGATTCCCTGAGGCACGCGGCTGGGTGAGGAGTCACCGATGCAGTGGGAAAGCGGCAATCCGGAAGGTTGCCGCCTCTGGGGAACGCGGTGCGCTCCAGGACGGTCGCCGTTGTCGGGACATGCACTGCACTGCCGCGGCGACGCGTTTGCTGCGCATGCTCAACGAAGTTTTTCGGCGCCGACAGCAACCAACGCCGGCGACGTGTCCGGCTTGTTCGTCGCGGCTGAAGCCGCTCCTACATGGGGTGCATGTGTAGGAGCGGCTTTCAGCCGCGACGGGCTCTACCGGTGATGCTCCGTCGCGGCTGAATCCGCTCCTACGGGGCGCTTGCGCTAGAAGTGCTTTCGCCTGTCCGAGGATCTTCGGCGTCGGCAGATGCAAGGAAGCCGCTGCAACTTGCTACCTCATTCGTGGAGCCTCACATCCCTCCACCGCACGGCGAAGCGGCGATGTGCACTGTGGAAGGGACTTCAGTTCCGACGCGCATTGCATCGGGTCGCAGGACACCGCTCTAGTCGTGACCGCAAGCGCTGCACAGCAAGCCAGGCTGTCACGCCTGGCCCCGCACGCAACAGACTTCAGCGGCTCGCGACCTCGGGCCGCGACTATTCCCGACACCCTGCAAGGAGGCGACACATGCCGCCGCCACGCTGGTTCAAACGTCCGCAGGCGCCAATTCGCGCAGCTTGCCCTGGTGCAATTCCAGCACCCGGTCCAGCTTGCGTGCCAGGCTGCGGTCGTGGGTGACCAGAACCAGGCTGGTGCGCTGCGCGCGGTTGAGTTCGAGCATCAGCGCGAACACGTTGGCCGCGGTCTTGTCGTCGAGGTTGCCGGTCGGCTCGTCGCCGAGCACGCAGGCCGGGCGATTGACCAGCGCACGCGCCACCGCGGCGCGCTGGCGCTCGCCGCCGGACAGCTCGCCCGGCTTGTGTTCCAGACGATGGCCCAGGCCCACCGATTCCAGCAGCGCCCGCGCGCGCGCATCGGCATCGGGCATCGGCGCGCCGCCCAGCAGCACCGGCATCATCACGTTCTCCAGCGCGGTGAACTCGGGTAGCAGGTGATGGAACTGGTAGACGAACCCCAGCGAGCGATTGCGCAACTGCCCGCGCGCCGCGTCGGTCAGCGCCGACATGCGCTGCCCGGCCACGTAGACCTCGCCGGAGGTCGGCACGTCGAGGCCGCCGAGCAGGTGCAGCAGGGTGCTCTTGCCGGCACCGGATGCGCCGACGATGGCCACGGTCTCGCCGGCGGCCACGCTCAGCTCCAGCGCGTCGAACACCGGCGTGCGCATCTTGCCTTCGGCGTAGGTCTTGGCCAGGCCTTCGGCGCGGATCGCCGCGTCCGCTTGTGGCTTCTGCATTCCCGACTCCCGATTCCCCATTCCCGATTCCCGGCCCTCATTCATAGCGCAGCGCCTCCGCCGGCTGCGTGCGCGCCGCGCGCCAGGCCGGGTACAGCGTGGCCAGGAAGCTCATCAACAGCGCCACGATGGTGATCACCATGACGTCGTGCGGCTGCATGTCGGTGGGCAGGCCGGTGATGTAGTAGACGTCCTCAGGCAGCAGCTTGATGTTGAACACCGCCTCGATGCCGGCCAGGATCCGCTCCAGGTTGAGCGTCAGCACGATGCCGCCGATCACGCCGGCGACGGTGCCGATCACGCCGATCAGCGTGCCCTGCACCATGAACACCTGCATCACCCCGCCCGGGCTCAGTCCCAGCGTGCGCAGGATGGCGATGTCGGCCTGCTTGTCGGTCACCAGCATCACCTGCGAGGACACCAGGTTGAACGCACCCATCGCGATGATCAGCGACAGCAGGATGCCCATCACCGTCTTTTCCATTTTCAGCGACTGGTAGAGGTTGGCGTTCTCGCGGGTCCAGTCGCTGACCATGTACGGGCCGTGCAGGTTCAGCGCCAGGTCGCGCGCCACGTTCCAGGCCTGGTCCATGTCGTACAGCTTCAGGCGCACGCCGGTGACGCCGTCGCCCATGCGCAGCACGCGCTGCAGGTCCGGCATGCTGGTCACCGCCAGGCCGCGGTCGATCTCGTTGTAACCGGCCTCGAAGATGCCGCTGACGGTGAAGCGCTTGTAGCGCGGCACCATGCCCATCGGGCTGGCCTGCGGCTCGCCGAGCATCACCACGACCTTGTCGCCGACGCCCACGCCCAGCCACAGCGCCAGCTCCTGGCCGAGCAGGATGTTGTAGGACCCCGGGGTCAGGCTGTCGACCGAGCCCTGCTTCATCTTTTGCGCCAACACCGAGACCTTCGCCTCTTCCTTGGGCAGGATGCCGCGGACGATCGCCGGCTGGTTGCGCTGGCCGGTGAGCAGCGCCTCTTCCTCGACGTAGGGCGCGGCGCCGGCGACGCGCTTGTCGCGCATGGCCACGTCCACCGCATGCTGCCAGTCCTCCATCGGCGCGCCCTGCGCGCTGACCGTGGCGTGCGCCGCCATCTGCAGCAGGCGGTCGCGGATCTCCTTCTGGAAGCCGCTCATCACCGCCAGGGTGGTGATCAGCACGGTCACGCCCAGGGCGATGCCGAGGATCGAGGCCATGGAGATGAAGGAGATGAAATTGTTGCGGCGCTTGGCGCGCAGATAGCGCAGGCCGATGGCCACGGGTAAGGGTTTGAACATGCGCAGCCACCATCCAGGGAGCGCTATGGTGCCATTTGCGGCGGCGCAGACGAAGCGGCAAGGGCCGAAGCGGCCAGACGCAGTTCACGTCGTGCCGCCGCCGGCAGCGTGTCCGGCCACCACGCCAGGCGCTGCGTGCGCCCCTGCGCGTCGCGCCAGCACACGAACGCCAGCGGCCCGCGCCAGGCAACCTGCAGGTCGTTCACCGTCGCGCCGTCGACGCTGGGCGCACCGGCACCGGCAGGAAGCACCAACGTGCGCGGCGCCCGCCCGGACTCGCGGCGCAGCAGCCACGCCGCGTACAGCAGCGCCAGCACGG
Organism: Xanthomonas sp. NCPPB 3174; assembly: GCF_056725205.1. Lineage (NCBI taxonomy): Bacteria > Pseudomonadati > Pseudomonadota > Gammaproteobacteria > Lysobacterales > Lysobacteraceae > Xanthomonas > Xanthomonas sp. NCPPB 3174. The sequence continues at coordinate 2,954,735 of NZ_CM161517.1, forward strand.
CCGCCGGCCAAGCCAGACGTGGCGGCAGGTCCGAGCCGAGCAGCGACAGCGGCGCCAGCGCGCCGAGCAGGGTCAGCGCGGCCAGCAGCCAGCGCGAGGGGCGCCAGTCAAGCCGGCATGGCGCGGATGGAAGCGATGAGATCGGCGGCGCGTGCATCGGGACAGGCCTCGTAGCCCATGAACCAGCGCCACAACTTATCGTCCTCGCAATCGAGCAGGTATAGGAAAACCCCGCGCTCGGCCTCGGAAGCTTGCCCCCAGCGCCGGTCCAGGTAGCGGCCGAACAACTGGTCCAGTTCGCGCATGCCGCGCCGGCAGCGCCAGCGCAGCTTCTTCAGTTCGGTGCTCTCGTCCATCGCATGCGCCCTTGCCTGGGGGCGGCGCCGCACGGCAGCCGCCGAAAACGAACGCGGCACCGAACCCGAAAGCCGGTGCCGCGCGGTCGGCGGGCAGGCCCGCCGCTTGGAACGTGCGCCGCTGCGATCAGGCGCGGCGCGCCATCATCAGCTTCTTGATCTCGGCGATCGCCAGCGCCGGGTTCAGGCCCTTCGGGCAGGTCCGCGCGCAGTTCATGATGGTGTGGCAGCGGTACAGCTTGAACGGATCTTCCAGATCGTCCAGGCGCGCACCGGTGTCCTCGTCGCGCGAGTCGATGATCCAGCGGTAGGCCTGCAGCAGGATCGCCGGACCCAGGTAACGCTCGCCGTTCCACCAGTAGCTCGGGCAGCTGGTCGAGCAGCACGCGCACAGGATGCACTCGTACAGGCCGTCGAGCTTCTTGCGGTCCTCCGGCGACTGCAGCCGCTCGCGATCCGGCGGCGGCGGGGTCTGGGTGCGGATCCACGGCTTGATCGAGGCGTACTGCGCGTAGAAGTGGGTCAGGTCCGGCACCAGATCCTTGACCACGCTCATGTGCGGCAGCGGGTAGATCGGCACTTCCTTCTTGCCGCAGTCGCTGATCGCCTTGGTGCAGGCCAGCGTGTTGGTGCCGTCGATGTTCATCGCGCACGACCCGCAGATCCCTTCGCGACACGAGCGGCGGAAGGTCAGGGTCGGGTCGATCTCGTTCTTGATCTTGATCAGCGCGTCCAGGACCATCGGGCCGCACGCGTCCAGATCCACCTCGTAGGTGTCGGTCCGCGGGTTGCTGTCGTCGTCCGGATTCCACCGGTAGACCTTGAAGGTCCGCACGTTCTTCGCGCCCTTGGCGGGAAAGTGCTTGCCCTTGCCGATCTTGGAATTCTTGGGGAGGGTGAACTCTGCCATGGCTTTTAAATCCGGGATTGGGGATTAGGGATTGGAGATTCGGGCGAGAGCAGGAAACGAAGCGTTTTCGAATCCCGAATCACCAATCCCCAATCCCGGCTTTGGTCAGTAAACGCGCGGCTTCGGCGGCACCACGTCCACGTCCTTGCTGAGCGTGTACATGTGCACCGGGCGGTAGTCGAAGCTGCACTGGCCCTTGTCGTCGACGGTGACCAGCGTGTGCTTCTGCCAGTTGACGTCGTCGCGGTCGGGGAAATCCTCGTGGGCGTGCGCGCCGCGGCTTTCCTTACGCTGTTCGGCCGAGTTGATCGTCGCCACTGCGTTGAGCAGCAGGTTGTTCAGCTCGTAGGTCTCGATCAGGTCGGAATTCCACACCAGCGAGCGGTCGGACACCTTGACGTCCTCGAAGCTGGCGAAGATGTCGGCCATCTTGTCCACGCCTTCCTTCAGCGTCTTGCTGGTGCGGAACACCGCTGCGTCGGACTGCATGGTGCGCTGCATCTTGTCGCGGATCACCGAGGTCGGGGTGCTGCCGTTGGCGTTGCGCAGCTTGTCCAGCAAGCCCAGCGCCTTGTCGCAGGCGTCGCCCGGCAGGCCCTTGTGCGGCGCGCCGGTCTTGATCGTCTCGGCGCAGCGGTTGGCCACCGCGCGGCCGAACACCACCAGGTCGAGCAACGAGTTGGAGCCCAGGCGGTTGGCGCCGTGCACCGACACGCAGGCGGCCTCGCCGATGGCGTACAGGCCCGGCACCACCGCATCGGGGTTGTCGCCGTCCTTGCGCACCACTTCGCCGTGGTAGTTGGTGGGGATGCCGCCCATGTTGTAGTGCACGGTCGGGATCACCGGGATCGGCTGCTTGTGCACGTCGACACCGGCGAAGATGCGCGCGCTCTCGGCGATGCCGGGCAGCTTGTCGTCGATCACGCCCGGGCCGAGGTGGGTCAGGTCGAGCAGGATGTGGTCCTTGTGCTCGCCGACGCCGCGGCCTTCGCGGATCTCGATGGTCATCGAACGCGACACCACGTCGCGCGAGGCCAGATCCTTGTAGTGCGGGGCGTAGCGCTCCATGAAGCGCTCGCCGCTGCTGTTGCGCAGGATACCGCCTTCGCCGCGCACGCCTTCGGTGATCAGGCAGCCGGCGCCGTAGATGCCGGTCGGGTGGAACTGCACGAACTCCATGTCCTGCATCGGCAGGCCCGCGCGCATCACCAGGCCGCCGCCGTCGCCGGTGCAGGTGTGCGCGGAGGTGGCGCTGAAGTAGGCGCGGCCGTAGCCGCCGGTGGCCAGCACCACACCGTGGGCGCGGAACAGGTGCAGCGAGCCTTCGGCCATGTCCAGGGCGAGCACGCCGCGGCAGGCGCCTTCCTCGTCGAAGATCAGGTCGAGCGCGAAGTACTCGATCATGAAGCGCGCGTTGTGCGCCAGCGACTGCTGGTACAGCGTGTGCAGCATGGCGTGGCCGGTACGGTCGGCGGCGGCGCAGGTGCGCTGCGCGGACGGGCCTTCGCCGTACTTGGTGGTCATGCCGCCGAACGGACGCTGGTAGATCTTGCCGTCCTCGGTGCGGCTGAACGGCACGCCGTAGTGCTCCAGCTCGATGATCGCCGGGATCGCCTCGCGGCACATGTACTCGATCGCGTCCTGGTCGCCCAGCCAGTCCGAGCCCTTGATGGTGTCGTAGAAGTGGTAGCGCCAGTCGTCCTCGCCCATGTTGCCGAGCGCGGCGGAGATGCCGCCCTGCGCGGCCACGGTGTGCGAGCGGGTCGGGAAGACCTTGGTCAGGCAGACCGTCTGCAGGCCCTTCTGGGCCAGGCCGAAGGTCGCGCGCAGGCCGGCGCCGCCGGCGCCGACCACGACCATGTCGTACTTGTGTTCGGTGATCTTGTAAGCGGACATCGAAATGTGGTTCCTAGAGGGGGCGCCGATGGATCAGGCGATGCCCAGCGCGATGCGCGCCACGGCGAAGATGCTGACGATGGCGCCGAGCACGGCGACGAAGCGCACGATGGTCTGCGCGGCCAGGGCCAGCAGCGAGGTGTGCACGTAGTCTTCCAGCACCACCTGCATGCCGAGCTGGGCGTGCCAGAACGCGGCGATCAGGAAGCCGACCAGCAGGATCGCGTTCCACGGCTTGGCCACGGCCTCGGTGGCGGCGACGTAGTCCGAACCGAGCAAGCTCAGCACGAAGATCAGGAACCAGATCGACAGCGGCACCAGCGCGGTGGCGGTCAGGCGCTGCAGCACGAAGTGCTCGGTGCCGGTCTTGGCCGCGCCCAGGCCGCGGACGTTCTTCAACGGGGTGCGATAGCGGCTCATGCGGTGGCTCCCAGCAGCACGTAGGCCCACACGGCGGCGGTCAGCACGAAGCTGAGCACGACCGACAGCCAGCCGATGGTGACGAAGGCGCGGACGGCGTAGCCCTGGCCGAAATCCTGCAGGATGTGGCGCAGGCCGCCGAACAGGTGGAAGGCGAAGCACCAGGTCCAGCCGAACAGGAACACCTGGCCGTACCAGGCGCCGGCGATGTCGCGGAAGCAGTTCCAGGAGGCGGGACCGAGCATCAGCGCCAACAGGCCGGCGGCGATGATCAGGGCACCGATCGACAGCACGATGCCGGTGGCTCGATTCAGGATCGAGGTCACCATCTGGATCTGCCAGCGATAGACCTGCAGATGCGGGGAAAGAGGACGTTCGCGCGTAGCCATTCGCTGGGCTCGTTGTCTCGGCTGGGCGGCGTGCTTAAGGCCGCGTTGGCTCAAAGCTGCTCAAAAATCGATGCAGCGTCCGTTTTTCTCCCAGTCGCCGTAGCGCGTCGGCTCGAGGCCGCCGCGCCCGCCGATCTCCCGCGGCGCAGGCTCGGTCTGCGGAGGGGTGTCCTCGGCGGGCCGCTGCGTTTCGGGATCGGACTCGGGTGTGGGGGTTGGTTGGCCTATCATGCGGGTCTCACAACTCGTCAATTTTAGTCCTCCCCTCTCGTGCCTGACAACCTGAATCTGGAATCCGGCGGTTTTTCCGCCTTGCCACACCTGCAATACGTCGCATTGCGCGGTCCGGATGCAGCGGCCTTCGCCCATGCGCAATTCGCCAACGACGTGCAGGCGCTGGCCGTGGGCCAATGGCAGTGGAACGCCTGGCTCACCGCCAAGGGCCGGGTGATCGCGGTGTTTGCACTGCTGCGCCAGGCCGACGACGCCTTGCTGATGCTGCTGGCCGACGGCGGCGCCGAGGAACTGGCAACGGCACTGGGCCGCTTCGTGTTCCGGCGCAAGCTGCGCGTCACGGTCGAGGACACGCTGCGTGCTTTCGGTCGTTTGAGCCTACCCGAGCAGGCCCGCGGCGCGACGTCGACGCACGATGAGGCCGGCGTGATCGAACTGGACATGGGCGGCGACGGCCTGCCGCGCACCCTGCGCCTGGTGCCGGCGCCGGTCGCGGATGCGCCGGCCGCCGACCCGGCACTGGCGGAGGCCTGGCGCGCGGCCGACCTGCGCCTGGGCCTGGCCCGGCTTGCGCCGAGCCAGCGCGAACAATGGACGCCGCAGCAGTTGGGCCTGGACCGACTGCACGCCTTCAGCGTCAAGAAGGGCTGCTACCCCGGCCAGGAAATCGTTGCCCGCACCCATTTCCTGGGCAAGGCCAAGCGCGCCGCGCAGTTGTTGGAAGTGGAGGCGACCGTCGCCATCGACGCACCGGTGCTGCGCGACGGCCAGCCGTTCGGCAACGTGGTCAGCGTCGCCGGCACCCTGGCGCTGGCGGTGCTGCCGCTGGACGAGACGCCACCGACGGGGCTGGACGTCGACGGCCACCCCGCACGTTGGCAACCCCTGATTGACGGCCTGGCGCGCTGAACGCGCGCCGCAACGCCAGCTTTCGCTTACGGCTGTTGCGAATCCCCAATCCCCAATCCCGACTCCCGCGCCTCCAGGCGCCCCCCACTCTCGGCATCGAAGAAATGCAGCGCGTCGCCGCGCACCGCCACCCGCAGGCGCTCGCCCAGGCCCGGCAGCGCGCGCGGCGCCACCCGCATCACCAGCGGCTGCGCGCCGTGGCTGAGATTGACGAAGATCTCGTTGCCGACCGGCTCGATCACCTCGATGGTGGCCTCGAAGCCGCCCTGTGCGTCGTCGCTGGGCTGCAGGTGCTCCGGCCGCACGCCGATCGCCAGTTCCCGCCCCAGCCATTGCGGCGCGACCTGCGCACCCGGCAGCGGCACTCGCCCGCCGTCCTGCAACTGCAGTTGCAGGCCGCCCTCCTCCACCAGCCGCCCGCGCAGCACGTTCATCGCCGGGCTGCCGAGGAAACCGGCCACGAACAGGTTGGCCGGACGGTCGTACAGCGCCATCGGCGTGTCGATCTGCTGAATCACCCCGTCCTTGAGCACGACGATGCGCTGGCCCAGGGTCATCGCCTCGACCTGGTCGTGGGTGACGTAGATCATGGTGGTGCCGAGCTTGCGGTGCAGTTGCGCGATCTCGGTGCGCACCGAGTGGCGCAGCTTGGCGTCCAGGTTGGACAGCGGCTCGTCGAGCAGGAACACCGCCGGCTCGCGCACCAGCGCGCGACCCAGCGCCACGCGCTGGCGCTGGCCGCCGGACATGGCCCGCGGCAGCTTGTCCAGCATCGGGGTCAGGCCCAGGGTGTCGGCGGCGGCGGCCACGCGCTGGCGGATGACCTCCTTGCTCTCGCCGCGCAGCTTGAGCCCGAACGCCAGGTTCTCGGCCACGGTCATGTGCGGGTACAGCGCATAGCTCTGGAACACCATGGCGATGTCGCGGTCCTTCGGCGCCACCTCGTTGACCACGCGCTCGCCGATGCGCAGCTCGCCGCCGCTGATCTCTTCCAGGCCGGCGATCATCCGCAGCAGCGTGGACTTGCCGCAGCCCGAGGGCCCGACCAGCACCATCAGTTCGCCGTCGGCCACTTCGAAGCTGGCCCCGTGCACGGCGACCTGGCCGTTGTCGTAGACCTTGCGGATGTTGTCCAGTTGTACTTTCGCCATGTATCCGGTTTCCGGCAGTGAGGAACGGGCTGCCGCCGGTCCCTCCCGAGGGCAGTGCATACGAATTCGGGTCGCATCATGCCCGCGCGCAGGCAACAATGGATCGCGATGCGGTATTCTGCCATGTAACCGTTTTCACGGGGCAACATCGAGCCTGGGAGGGCATGTAATGCGATCCGCCAGCCGCCGCTCCGGCGCGCGCCCGTCATCCTGCCGGATGACAGCCGACCTGCAGCATGAGGCATTGGAGAGGTATGCTCAGAGGTCTGGCAGTCGTATTCATCTCCTGGATCGTGCGTTCCCGCCTGGCGGCCCTCCCGCGTCACGCCCTCGCCCGAACCGGCCGGATACAGGCCGTTGCCGCCGTTCGCTTTCCCACGCCACGTCACTCCTAGCCCCCAGGTGATCGACACCATGTCACCCGAAACCGAAACCCGGTCGATGCACGATACCTTCCTGTTGTTCGGCGCCACCGGCGATCTGGCCCAGCGCTACCTGTTCCCCTCGCTGCTGCGCATGCTCGACGACGGCTTCCTGCCGGAAGACTTCCGCATCCGCGCGCTGGCGCTGTCGCCGCACGACACCGCCAAGTTCCACGAGATCCTCAAGCCGCGCCTGCAGGCAGCGATGCCGCAGATCGGCGAATCGATCGTACAGGCGCTGCTGGCGCGCATCGACTACCGCTCGGTGGACCTGCGCGATGCCGAATCGGTGGCCACCGCGGTGCGCGACCTGACCGCGCGCCGCTGCGTGAGCTACCTGGCGATCCCGCCGGGGCTGTACATCAGCACCTGCCAGGGCCTGGCCCTGGGCGGCGCCCTGGCCGCACCGCACCGGCTGATGCTGGAGAAGCCGATCGGCCACGATTCGGACAGCGCCCGCGAGATCGTGCAGGCGATCGGCGCGCTGATCGACGAGGACCGCGTGTTCCGCCTGGACCACTACCTGGGCAAGGCCGCGGTGCAGAACCTGATCGCGCTGCGCTTCGGCAACACCCTGCTGGAAGCGGTGTGGAACCGCAACTACATCGAGTCGGTGGACATCCTGGTCGCCGAGAGCGAGGGGGTGGACGGCCGCGACGCCTACTACGCGCGCTCCGGCGCGCTGCGCGACATGGTGCAGAGCCATATCCTGCAGCTGCTGTGCCTGGTGGCGATGGAGCCGCCGGCATCGCTGGAAGCCGACCGCATCCGCGACGAGAAGGTCAAGGTACTGCGCGCGCTGCGTCCGCTGAGCGCCGAGCACGCCGCCCGCGACAGCGTGCGCGGGCGCTACACCGCCGGCACCATCAACGGCCAGCCGGCGCAGGCCTACCAGCCGCCGGAAGGCAGCGACGTGGAGACCTTCGCCGCGGTCACCGCCTACATCGACAACTGGCGCTGGGCCGGGGTGCCGTTCCGGCTGTGCACCGGCAAGCGCCTGGCCGAACGCTCCACCCGCGTGGTGGTCACGCTCAAGCCGGTCACCCACTGGCTGTTCGAGCGCCCGGCCGCGCAGCAGGTGGCGCCGAACCGGCTGACCTTCCAGTTGCAGCCGCAGGAGAACATCGAACTGGGGCTGATGAGCAGCCTGGCCGGCCCGGAATGGGGCGCGCTGGAACTGCAGCCGCTGGAACTGGAACTGTCGGTGCCCACCGGCCTGCACCGGCGCATCGCCTACGAGCGGCTGATGCTCGACGCGCTCAACGGCAACCATGCGCTGTTCGTGCGCGACGACGAAGTCCGCGCCGCCTGGGCCTGGATCGACAGCGTCAGCGCCGCCTGGGCGCAGGCGCAGCTGCCGCTGCTGCCCTACCCGGCCGGCAGCTGGGGACCGGAGGAAGCGCAGGCCTACGTGTCCTGCGACCAGTCCGGCGCCGCGCCGAAGGTCGCGCAATGAGCGCGCCGCAGCGCCCGGTGCTGGTCGCCGACATCGGCGGCACCAATGCCCGTTTCGCCCTCGCCGATCTCGACGCCTCGGTGCCGCTGCTCGACGACAGCACCCAGACCTACTCGGTGGTGGAATTCCCGTCGCTGGGCGACGCCGCCCGCCACTACCTGGAACAGACCGGGGTGGACGCGCGCAGCGGCACCTTCGCGGTCGCCGGCCGCGTCGACGGCGACGAGGCGCGCATCACCAACCATCCGTGGGTGATCTCGCGGGCGCGCACCCGCGCCATGCTCGGCTTCGACGAACTGCACCTGATCAACGACTTCGCCGCGCAGGCGATGGCGATCAGCCTGCTGCGGCCGCAGGACGTGGTCCAGGTCGGCGGCGCCAGTTGGACGCCGGCGCCGGTCGAGGTGCCGCGCAACTACGGGGTGATCGGCCCCGGCACCGGCCTGGGCGTGGGCGGCCTGCTGATGCGCGGCGGGCGCTGTTTTCCGCTGGAGACCGAGGGCGGCCACGTCAGCTTCCCGCCGGGCACACCGGAGGAGATCCGCATCCTGGAACTGCTCTCGCAGCAGTTCGGCCGCGTCTCCAACGAGCGCCTGATCTGCGGCCCCGGCCTGGTCAACATCCACCGCGCGCTCAGCGAGATGGCCGGCGACGATCCGGGCCCGCTGCAGCCGGAGGACATCACCGCGCGCGCCGCGCAGGGCGACTACCGGGCGATGCGCACGGTGGACGTATTCTGCGCCGTGTTCGGGGCCATCGCCGGCGATCTGGTGCTGATGCAGGGCGCCTGGGAAGGCGTGTTCCTGACCGGCGGGCTGGTGCCGAAGATGCTCGACGCGATCCAGCATTCCGGGTTCCGCCAGCGCTTCGAGCACAAGGGCCGGTTTTCGTCGATCATGGCGCGGGTGCCGTCGCTGGCGGTGATCCACCCCCGTCCCGGCCTGCTCGGCGCCGCCGCCTACGCGGTGGACGCCGCGAGGCAATCCCCAGGAGCCATCGCATGAGCCCCACGCTGTCCGACCGCATCACGCTGATCCGCTACGACGATCCGGACGAATGGATCGACGCGGCGGCGGCCGAGATCGGCACCGCGCTGCGCGAGGAGATCCAGCGCCGCGGCGGCGCGCGCCTGCTGCTGTCCGGCGGCACCACCCCGGCGCCGGTGTACCAGGCGCTGGCCGAGCTGCCGCTGGACTGGTCGAAGCTGGAAGTCGGCCTGGTCGACGAGCGCTGGCTGTCGCCGCAGGACAGCGACAGCAACGCCTACCTGGTCCGGCACAGCCTGCTGGACCGCGCCGAGGAGGCGCGTTTCGAACCGCTGGTGCGGGTCGGCAAGCCGCTGCAGGAGAGCGTGCACGCCGCCAACCTGCACGCGCAGCACGCCCCGGCCGCGTGCATGGCGGTGCTGGGCATGGGCGGCGACGGCCACACCGCCTCGCTGTTCCCCGGCGCCACCGACCTGAACAAGGCGCTGACCAACCCGCTGCCCTACGCCGCGCTCGACGCCACCGGCTGCCCCGGCGCCAACACCTGGCCGCTGCGCATCACCCTGACCCCCGCCGGCCTGGCGCCGATCGGCCAGCGCATGCTGCTGTTGCGCGGCAAGCAGAAGCTGGAGGTGCTGGAGCGCGCGCTGGCCGGCGCCGACCCGCACGAGTATCCGATCCGTGTCGCCTTCGATACGCCGGGCGCGCGCCTGCGCGTGCATTGGTGCGAGTGAGGCGGGGATTGGTGATTAGGGATTGGCAACAGCTACGCGCTGACGCTTTTCCGCTCTTCCGATTCCCCTTGCCGATTCCCGCTCTTCCGATTCCCGATTCCCGTTTCCCGACTCCCCCTTCATAGCCACGTCCGCCAATGAGCCTGCATCCGACCCTCCACGCGATCACCGAACGCATCCGCCAGCGCAGTGCGCCGTCGCGGCGTGCCTACCTGGCCGGCATCGACGCCGCGCTGCGCGACGGTCCGTTCCGTAGCCGCCTGAGCTGCGGCAACCTCGCCCACGGCTTCGCCGCCTGCGGCCCCACCGACAAGAGCCGGCTGGAAGGCGGGATCACCCCCAACCTCGGCATCATCACCGCCTACAACGACATGCTCTCGGCGCACCAGCCGTTCGAGCACTACCCGGAGATCATCCGCAGCACCGCGCGCGCGCTCGGCGCCACCGCGCAGGTGGCCGGCGGCGTGCCGGCGATGTGCGACGGCGTGACCCAGGGCCGGCCGGGCATGGAACTGTCGCTGTTCTCGCGCGACGTGATCGCCCAGGCCACCGCGATCGGCCTCAGCCACGACATGTTCGACACCAGCCTGTATCTGGGCGTGTGCGACAAGATCGTGCCGGGCCTGCTGATCGGCGCGCTGGCCTTCGGCCACCTGCCGGCGGTGTTCGTGCCGGCCGGGCCGATGACCCCGGGCATCCCCAACAAGCAGAAGGCCGAGGTGCGCGAGCGCTACGCCGCCGGCCAGGCCACCCGCGAGGAACTGCTGGCCGCCGAATCGGCGTCCTACCACGCCCCCGGCACCTGCACCTTCTACGGCACCGCCAACTCCAACCAGGTGCTGCTGGAAGCGATGGGCGTGCAGTTGCCCGGCGCCTCCTTCGTCAACCCCGGCACCCCGCTGCGCGAGGCGCTGACCCAGCAGGCGACCGAGCGCGCGCTGCGCATCACCGCCCTGGGCAACGACTTCCGTCCGCTGGGCCGGTTGATCGACGAGCGCGCCATCGTCAACGCGGTGGTCGCGCTGATGGCCACCGGCGGCTCCACCAACCACACCATCCACTGGCTGGCGGTGGCGCGCGCGGCCGGCATCGTGCTGACCTGGGACGACCTGGACGCGCTGTCGCAGCTGGTGCCGCTGTTGGCGCGGGTGTATCCGAACGGCGAGGCCGACGTGAACCACTTCGCCGCCGCCGGCGGCATCGGCTTCGTGTTCCGCGAGCTGATGGATGCCGGGCTGATGCACGACGACCTGGCCACCATCGTGCCCGGCGGCATGCGCGCCTACGGCGACGAGCCGTGCCTGCAGGACGGCAAGCTGAGCTACGTGCCGAGCCCGGCCAAGAGCGCCGACGAGGCGGTGGTGCGCCCGGCGTCCAACCCGTTCGAGGCGCAGGGCGGCCTGCGCCTGCTGCGCGGCAACCTCGGCCGCTCGCTGATCAAGCTGTCGGCGGTGAAGCCGCAGTTCCGCACCATCGAAGCCCCGGCCGTGGTGATCGACGCGCCGCAGGCGCTGAACAAGCTGCATGCCGCCGGCGCGCTGCCGCACGATTTCGTGGTGGTGCTGCGCTACCAGGGCCCGCAGGCCAACGGCATGCCGGAACTGCATTCGCTGGCGCCGCTGCTGGGCCTGCTGCAGAACCAGGGCCGGCGCGTGGCGCTGGTCACCGACGGGCGCCTGTCCGGTGCGTCCGGCAAGTTCCCCGCGGCCATCCACGTGACCCCGGAAGCGGCGCGCGGCGGGCCCATCGCCCGCGTGCGCGAAGGCGACATCGTGCGCCTGGACGGCGAGGCCGGCACCCTGGAAGTGCTGGTGGACGCCGCCGAGTGGGCCGCGCGCCCGCTGGCGCCGAACACCGCGCCGGCCGCGCACGACCTGGGCCGCAACCTGTTCGGACTCAACCGCCGCATGGTCGGCCCGGCCGACCAGGGCGCGCTGTCGATCTCCTGCGGCCCGCCGGCCGCCGACGGCGACCTGTGGAACTACGACGCCGAGTACGACCTGGGCCGCGATGCCGAGGCCGCCGCCGCGCCGCACGAATCCAAGGACGCCTGAGCCGCCTGCCTCACCCTGCCCCGGCCGTGCGCGGCCGGGGCCTCGCCCCCCCTTCGCAACCGAGACGCCCATGACCATCGCCGAACACCAGACCAAGGCCGAGCAGCTGCTGCGCGCGGCCGGCATCCTGCCCGTCGTCACCGTCCACAGCCTGGAAGAAGCGCGCCGCGTGTCGGCCGCGCTGCTGGAAGGCGGCCTGCCGGCGATCGAACTGACCCTGCGCACGCCGGTGGCGATGGACGCGCTGGCGATGCTCAAGCGCGAACTGCCGGACATCGTGATCGGCGCCGGCACCGTGCTCAACGCCACCCAGCTGCAGCAGTCGATCGACGCCGGCGCCGACTTCATCGTCACCCCGGGCACCACCCCGACCCTGGCCGACGCCCTGGCGCAGGCGCCGCTGCCGGTGGTGCCGGGCGCGGCCACCCCCAGCGAGCTGCTGGCGCTGATGGAGCGCGGCTTCCGCGTGTGCAAGCTGTTCCCCGCCTCCGCCGTCGGCGGCCTGGCCATGCTCAAGGGCCTGGCCGGCCCCCTGGCCGAGCTCAAGCTGTGCCCCACCGGCGGCATCGGCGAAAGCACCGCCGCCGAGTACCTGGCCCAGCCCAACGTCGTCTGCATCGGCGGCTCGTGGATGGTGCCCAAGGACTGGCTGGCCGACGGCGCCTGGGACAAGGTGCGCGAGAGTTCGGCCAAGGCGGCCGCGATCGTGTCGGCGGCGCGGTAGGGCCGCGGCGGCCGCGGCTGCGGCCGCCGGGATTGGGGATTCGGGATTGGGGATTCGTATAAGCGGCCCCTCCCCGACGCCCTAAAAAAAGCGCCGGCATGCCGGCGCTTTTTTGCTTTTGCTGTTACGAATCCCCAATCCCGAATCCCCAATCCCGGCCTCACCGCACCTCAATCTGCACATCCGCCGGCAACGCGTGGATGCGCAGTTCGCCGTGCTCCCACTGCGCCGCGTCGCCGTTGACCAGGGTGCGGCCCGGTTCGCCCGGGTACGGCCACGGCAGCACCAGGCCGCCGCTGGGCACGCGCAGGCCGTCGGGGATGTTCAGCAGCAGGCGGTTCTTCTGCCGCCGCAACTGGTAGCTCAGCGGGCCCTGCGGGGTGCGCAGCTGTTCGATCGCCACGCCCTTGCCGTCGAGCCAGTCGGCGGGGATGCCGGCGGCCAGCACCAGGCTGTCGTCGACGTCGCGGGCGTAGGCGAACATGTCCAGCACCGAGCGCACGAAGTCCGAGGCGACCCAGGCATGCGGCAGGTCGCCGAGGAAGAACGGCTTGCGCGGCGTGCGCGAGACCACCTCGGCCCACTGGTTCCACGCCTGCGGCGTGCGGTCCTTGAAGAAGAACTGCGTCGCCTCCCACGCGCGCTCGCGCCAGCCCAGGCGCACGAACGCGGACACGTTGCGCCACTCGTAGGGGGTGTAGTCCTTCCACTCGCGGGTGCCGTCGCGACGGCCGACGAATTCGCTCCAGTAGCGCTCGAAGGTGTTGTCGAGCAGCGCCTGCGGCAACCGGCCCTGCTCGCCGCCCGGCGCCAGTGCGATGGTGGTCGAGGTCGGATCGAAATCGCCCAGCTCCGCCGAGCCCGGCAGGAAGTCGATGTGGTGCTGCTGGGTGGCCGCGTCCAGCGAGGCGTACAGGTCCTGGCGGAACTGGTCGCGCGAGGAGGCGAAGCGCGCGGCATCGTCGATGCGGCCGAGTTCGGCGGCGATGCTCACCGCATCCTTGTAGCCGCGCAGCGCCCAGAAGTTGTCCCAGTACGAGTGCATCGGCTTGGCCGAATAGCCCTCGTGACTGATCGACACCGGCATCATCCCGTAGAAAGCCGCATTGCGCGCGCGGTTCTCGTCGGTGCGCTCGCTCAGCCGCAGCTGCTCCATGTAGGTGTACGCGCCGAGCACGTGCGGCCACATCTGCTCCAGGAAGGCGCGGTCGCCGCTGTAGCGGTAGTAATCGGCGACGCTGTAGATCAGTTCGCCATGGCTGTCGTTCTCCGGCACCGGGTCGCTGCCGCGGTCGTCCACGCAGCACGGCACCATACCGTTGGCGAACTGGTACGGCGCGTACCATTCCACGTACTCGCGGACCACGTCGGCGCGGCCCAGCCGCAGCAGTCCTTCGGAAATCATCGCGCCGTCGCGGATCCAGCTGCGCGAATACGAACGCGTGCCCGGCTGCAGGCGCGGGCCGATGCGCGAGATCAGCATGTGCGCCAGCGCGGTGCGCAGCGTGTCGGTGACCGCCTTGCCCTGCGCCGGCACGTGCAACTGCACGCGGTCCAGCTTCTCGTGCCACTGCGCGGCGACCTGCTGCTGCGCGCGTGTCGCATCGAAGCCCGCCGGCAGCGCGGCGTTGCCGGTCTGCGGGATCACCAGCGCCACCTCGCGCACCTCGCCCGGGGCCAGCCGCCCGCGGTACAGCAAGGCGCCAGAGGCCAGTCCGTCCGGATCCTGCGCCTGCTGCGGCAGGCCGCTGGCGTCGGTGCTCAGCCGTTCGACGTCCATGCCGGCGTCGAACGCGCTGGCGTAGGCGGCGTCCGGCTTCTGCACCGCGAACACCCGCGGCTGGCCGTTGACCTGCACCTGCGTCCCGGCGAAGGCCAACGAGCGGATCGGGCTGACCCCGCCGACGGTGTTGAGGAACTGGCTGGGCGGATTGACCTGGAACGGACGCACCGCCAGCGCCAGTGTGTAGTCGTGCGGCTGCTTGCTCGGATTGCTGAGCCGGTAGCGCGCCACCAGTTGCGCCTGCTCCGGCTCGCCCTGCACGAAGGCGGTCACGCGCAGCGCGGCGTTGTCGTGGCTCCAGTCCACGCTGGGAATCGGCAGGTAGTCGTCCTGCAGGCTCTGTGCGGTCTTGACGTCGGCCCAGCTCAGGCGCTTGCCGTCCAGCAGCAGGAACGGCTCGATGCTGAAGCCGCCCTTGCCCACCTCGATCGCGCCATCCTCGCCGACCAGACCCTGCTCGCGGCCGCCGTCCAGGCCGATGATGGTCCAGTACGGCTGCTCGCCGCTGAAGCCGCGCGGGAACCAGCCGCGGGTGGACTGCGCCGCCACCGACTTGATGAAGTCGTTCTGGGTCGCGGCGAAGGCCAGCGGCTGCAACGCGATGTCGGCGATGCCGTAGCGGAAGCTGGGGCCGTCCTGCAGGTCGAAGCGCACGTAGCGCGCCTCGGTCTCCGGCAGCGCCAGCCAGTCGGTGCCGCCGTTCCCGGCGGTCACGGTGCGCAACTCGCGCCAGCTACGGCCGTCGGCCGAGCCCTGCACGGTGTAGCGCGAGGCGTACACGCCCGGCGCCCACTGCACCTTGGCGCCGCCGAACTCGCGTACCTTGCCCAGGTCCAGCATGATCGTCTGGTTCTTGGCGTTGCCGCTGTACCAGACCGTGTCCGGCTTGCCGTCGGCGATGCGCTGCTCCAGCGCCGGCGCGGTATCGGCGCTGACCTTGACCGTCAGCGGGGAGGTGTCCTGCGGCGGCAACGGGGTCAGGGTCAGCTGGTCGAAGCACACCGTGCCCGCGCCGCCGACCTGGTTGTAGATGGTGAACTCGATCTGCGCGCTGCGGGTCAGCTCCTTCTCCGGGCTCGGCCCCCAGGCCTTGTCGATCTGCCGCTTCTTGTAGGTGACCGTGCTCCACTGCGTGGGGAAGTCGTAGCGCGGACGGTTGACCCACCACACGTTGTCGCCGCTGGCGTCGACCAGCTTGAACTGCAGGTCGTTGCTCGGCGACTCGCCGCGCAGTTGGAACGCGAACTGGTAGTTGTCCGGGTAGTCGATCGGCACGCTGCGGCGAATCCCGGCGTAGCCGGACACGCCGTTGAAGTCGTAGTCCAGGCACAGCGCCTTGGCGCGGCCGCCGCTGGGCGCCTGCACCAGCCGGGTGGAGGCGGTGACCTGGTTGGAGACGACGATCTGCCACTTGTCCAGATCGTTGAAGCTGTCCAGCGTCACCGTGGAGGTCGGCGGCGCGGCGACGGCCTGGGCGGCCGCCAGTCCCAGTATCGCCAGCATTGCGCGTGCGCACGTCGTCGCCATCCCGTCCCTCATCGTGTTCCCCGTTCGTTCGTCGTATCTGCTTCTGTCGAGGGGCGTCGGCCCCGATGGAGTATCCCGTGCCACTGTCGCGGCTGAGCCGCTCCTACAGGCGTGCGCCCAAGGCCACGCGTTCGGCACGGTTTGCGCCTACGACGCTCGATGATACCCATCCATGGCGTGCCTCTCCGACACCGGAACGTCCGGCCCGGCCATCAATGGCCGGGCGTTCGGCGCAATGCGCGCCAGTGGCGCTCGATGTTCCGCATCGATGCTGCCGTCCATGGCGCAACCATCCCACACCAGAACGTCCGGCCCGGCCATCCGTGGCCGGGCGTTCGGGGCGTTCGGGAACGCGCGAGCCAGTGGCTCGCAAGCGCGTTCGCTCACCCCTTCACGCTGCCGAGCAGCAGGCCCTGGATGTAGTAGCGCTGCAGCGCCAGGAACAGCGCCAGCACCGGGATCACCGTGACCACTGCACCGGCCATCATCATCTCCACGTCCATGATGTGCTCGCGCGACAGCGCCGCCAGCGCCACCGGCAAGGTGTAGTGCTCCTGGTCGGTCAGCACGATCAGCGGCCACATGAAGTCGTTCCACGCCGCCATGAAGGTGAAGATGGTCAGCGTCACCAGCACCGGCTTGAGCATCGGCAGCACGATCTGGAAGAAGATCCGCAGCTCGCCGGCACCGTCGATGCGCGCGGCCTCCAGCAGCTCGTCCGGGATCGAACGCGCGTACTGGCGCACCAGGAAGATGCCGAACACCGTCGCCAGCGCCGGCACGACCACGCCGCCGAAGTTGTTGACCAGGTGCAGCTGCTTCATCAGCAGGAACAGCGGCAGCATCGCCACCTGCGCCGGGATCACCAGCGCCGCCAGCAGGATCTGGAAGATCCGCTCCTTGCCGACGAAGCGCAGCTTGGCGAACGCATAGCCGGCCATGGTGTTGATCAGCAGCGAGCCAAAGGTGATCGCGCACGACACCAGCAGGCTGTTGGCGAAGTTGCGGGCCATGCCGGTGCGCGAGAACAGCTCGCCGTAGTTGGCCAGGGTGGCGCCGGTGGGCAGCATCGGCGGCGGGAAGCGGCTGGCCTGCCCCGCCGGCATGAACGACACCGACACCATCCACAACAGCGGCGCCAGGCTGATCACGGCGAGCAGCAGCAGCCCGCCGTTGACCAGCAGCGTGTTCCAGCGCGAGGCGCCGATCTCCCGGCTCATACCAGGTCCCTCTTGCGGCCGAAGCGCAACATCACCGTCGTCACTCCCAGGATGATCAGGAACAGCAGGAACGCCACCGCCGAGGCGCGGCCGAGGTTCCACCACTTGAAGCCTTCCTCGAACATGTAATACAGCACGCTGACCGTGCTTTGCAGGGGATCGCCACGGGTCATCACGTAGGGTTCGGCGAACAGCTGGAAGTAGCCGGACACGGTGATCACCCCGACCACCAGCAGCACCGGTCCCAGCATCGGCAGGGTGATGTGCAGGAACTGCCGCCACTTGGAGGCGCCGTCGATGCGCGCGGCCTCGTACAGGTCCTGCGGGATCGCCTGCAGGCCGGCAAGGAAGATCACCATGTTGTAGCCGAAGTTCTTCCACACCGCGAACAGCATGATGGTCGGCATCGCCCAGTGCGGGTCGCCGAGCCAGTCGATCGGGCCGATGCCCAGGTGCGCCAGGCCGTAGTTGACCAGGCCGTAGCTGGTGTGGAACAGGTAGCGCCAGATCACCGCCACCGCCACCAGCGTGGTCACCACCGGCGCGAACAGCGCGGTGCGGAACAGCGCCTTGAAGCGCGCCACCGGCGCGTTCAGCAGCAGCGCCGCGCCCAGCGAGGCGCCGATGGACAGCGGCACGCCGACGATCACGAAGTATGTGGTGTTCCACAGCGACTTCCAGAACATCGGCGTCTGCAGCAACTCGATGTAGTTGCCGAAGCCGACGAAGCGCAGGTTGTGGCGGTCGGCCAGCGAATACAGGTCGAAGTCGGTGACGCTCAGCGCCAGCGCCGACAGCACCGGCAGGCCGAAGAACACGCCGATCACGATCAGCGCCGGGCCGGCGAACAGCCAGCCGATCAGGGAACCGCGCTTCATGGCGCCGCTCCCGCGGCCGGCGCCGCCGTGCCTTCGCGGTGCTGCTGGTGAATCCAGCGGCGTTTCTCCAGGATCTCGTCGACCCGCTTGTCCAGTTCCCGCATCGCCTTCTCCTGCGGCTCACCGCCACGCACCACGCGCTCGGTGGCCAGCCGCATCTCCTGCACGATGCGCTCCCACTCCAGCACCTTCGGTGCCGGCTTGACCCGTTCCAGCTGATCGCGGAACGCATGCGCCAGCGGATCCTCGGCCAGCGACGGATACGCCCAGGTGCTGCGCCGCGGCGGCATGTCGCCGATCAGCGCGTGGAAGCGCGCCTGGATCTGCGGCCGCGACAGGAACTCGATCAGCTTCCACGCCGCGTCCTTGTGCTCGGACTTGCGGAAGATCACCAGGCTGGTGCCGCCGGCGATGCCCGCGCCGGGGCCGTCCGGGCCGGGCAGCGGCATGGTGCCCCACTGGTCCTTGAGCGCGGCCGGCTGCACCTTGCGGAACTCGCGGATGTTCCACGGGCCGGAGATGTAGAACGCGTAGAACCCGTTGAAGAACTCGTCCCAGACGTTGGAGATCTGCGTCTCCGACATCTTCGGCGCCCAGCCCTGGTCGAACATGTTGGCGTAGAACGCCAGCGCCTTGCGGAAGCCGGGGCTGTTGAAGTTGCCGTAGTTGTCGTGGTCGCGCAGCAGCGGATCGGGCATCTGCAGACCCAGCGACAACTGCTGCTCGAACTCGTTGAGCGGCATCAGGATGGCGTAGCGCTTCGGCCCGACGTGCTTCTTCACCGCCGCCATCGCCTGCTCCCACTCGGCCCAGGTCTGCGGCAGCTTGGTCACCCCGGCGTCGCGCAGCATGTCCTTGCGATAGAACAGCAGGCGCGTGTCCACGTACCAGGGGATGCCGTAGAGGTGACCATCGATGACGCTGGTGTCCCAGATGCCCGGGAAGTAGTCCTTCGGATCGACCACCTTGGAGCGGTCGACGTAGGGCTGCAGCGGCTGCAGCGTGCCCAGTTCGGCGAATTCCGGGATCCAGGTGTTGCCCAACTGGCACACGTCCGGCAGACCGTCGGCGGCGAAGGCGGTGAGCAGCTTCTCGTGCGCGGCGGTCCACGGGATGTTCTGGATGTCCACGTGGATGCCGGGATTCTCCTTCTCGAACTCCGGAATCAGCTCGGCCACCACCTCGGCCTCGCGGCCCATCGCCCAGAACCGCACCACCTCGCCCTGCGGCGCGCGTGCGCAGCCGCACACCGCCAATACAACCAAACCCAGCGAAACCCAACGACCGATCATGCGTGCTGTGCTCATTCCGGCTGCTGCGGCTGGCGCTGGGCGGGGTTGGACTGCGCCTCGGCGGCGGCGGCACGCGACTCGGCGATGCCCAGCGCACGTGCATTGGCCGCCTGCTCATCCTTCTTGGGCAGCGGCTGGGCCTCGCCCTCCGGGGTCAGCCAGCCGCCGGTGAAGCCGGCGCGTTCCAGCCCGGTGCGCAGGTACTTGTTCTTCTTCATCACGTTCCAGACGAACTCGTTGCGGTAGTTGGCGATCATGGTGACGATCGCACCCTGGTCGATGCCGATATAGTCGCCGGCCACCCAGCCGCGGTTGGGAATCATGCGACCGGTCTTGAGCGGAATATCGTAGTTGAAGCTGGGGTTGAACGAATCCAGGAAGCCGTAGCTGGAATACAGGAAGTCGCCGAAGCGCTTGTGCATTTCCTGGGTCGCCGGAATCACCACCTCCGGCGCGAACACGATCGAGGACACCGCCGCGGTCGGCGCGATGGTGCCGTCGTCGAAGGCCTCGAACAGGCCGGCGCCGCGGGTGCGGTAGTGGAAGAACTGGCGCTGCTCGCCGCGGTACTCCTGGGTGGTGTTCTGCGGACCGTCGCTGGCGGTCAGGCCCCACACGTTCTCGCCGTACTCCTTCCACTTCATCGGATTGTCGATGGCGTACTCGCGCTGCGCCAGCGTGGCGCGGCGGCTGTTGAGGAAGTAGTCGATGCCATGCTCGCGCATGTACTGGTCCTGGATGTCGCGGAAGTCGATCCAGACGTGGTTGTACTGGTGCGCGAACAACGGACCGAACGCCAGGTACTCCTGGCCGTAGTACACGCCCCAGTCCTTGTTGTAGGTGCGGGTCCATTCCTGCCACGCATCCGGCTCGATCGGATGGGTGGGCGAACCCAACGCCAGCAGATACACCATCATGCCTTCGTTGTAGCCCATCCAGTCGTGCTGGATGAAGCCGCGCTCGGGATACCAGCCCATCGTGATCAGCGGCTTGCGCTGCTGCATCCACGGCCAGTCCACGCGCCGGTACAGGGTATCGGCGATCTGGCGGATCTCCTTCTCGTCGGCCGTGTCGCCGTCGTAATAGGACTGGGCGAACAGCACGCCCATCATCAGCAACGCGGTATCAATGGTCGACAATTCCACCCACTGGTCGTAGCGCAGCCCCTTCTGCATGTCCAGGAAGTGGTAGTAGAAGCCCTTGTAGCCGGCGCGGCCGGTACGCTGCGGGCCGACCGGCACGTCGCGCAGGAAGCGCAGCGTGGTCAGGGTGCGCTGCACCGCCTGCTCGCGGCTGATCCAGCCATTTTCATAACCGATCGGATACACGGTCAGGGCGAAACCGATCGAGGCGATGGAGGCGAACGGGCGCGACGGATAGCGGTCCACCGCCATGCCGTTCTGCTCGTTGGTGGTGTCCCAGAAGAACTGGAAGGTGCGGCGTTCGATGTCCTCGAACAGTGGGGGCAGTTCCGGCTTGAGAAGCTTCGGCGGCAACTCAGCCTCGACCAGGATGACCTTGACCGGCTTCTTTTCCACCGCCTTCGGCTCCTCGTCGGTCTTCTTGCACGCCGTCAGCAGCACCCCTGCTGCCATCAGCATCAGCGAAAACCTGATGAAACTGCGCTGCTTCTTCATCCCGCCCCCCGTGAAATCGTTTACACGCCCACAAAAAATAACCCACTTTCGCATCGCCGCGGCCCCCGTCCGAGGGGAGCCGCGGCGACCTTGCTTACCAGTTCAAGCCGAACGACAGCTTGAACGTCCGCATCGGCGAGGCAAGCACGCCGCTCGGCGAACCAAACGCCGTATTCAGGTCGGCATAGGTGCCGGTGTCGGTGTTGTAGTCTGCGTAGTTGGTCCAGTTGAACAGGTTGATGACATCGGCGCGCACATTGAACTTGATGCCCGACCCGGTGTCCCATTCCTTGTTCGCCGCCAGGCTGAATTCCTTGTAGCCCAGCGTGGCGTCCGGCTTGTACTGGATGATATAGCACTGGTCGTTGCCCGCCAGGCAGTTGGTGCCGTAGCGCGGGGTCTGGCTGGCCAGCGACAGCTTGGCCGACAGGGTGATGTCGTACGGCAGGTCGTAGATGCCGGTGACCACCAGGCGGTTCTTCGGAATGCCGCCGGCCTCACGCCAGCCGTAGCCGGCCATCGACGGCTGGTCCAGTGCGTAATGCTCGCCGTACTGACGGTTCTCCTTCGCGTCGGAGAAGGTGTAGGCCACGGTCAGGCCCCAGCCCGATTCCTTGTCGTAGGGCTTGTCCAGCTTCAGCGCCAGCTGGTTGTTGCGCGTCTTCAGGCCGTTGGTGCCGAGCACGATCGCGCTGTAGCCGTTGGGCGAGTCGGTGGGCACGCCGGAGGTGGTGCCGGGCAGGAAGAACGAACCGTCGGCACGGCGATTGCCGCGCAGGAACACGAAGCCGTCCTCGCTGACGATGCGGCTCAGGGTCACGTCCGTGTACCAGTCGTTGCCCCAGAAATGCAGCATGTTGCGCATGCCCAGGCTGAACTGGTCGGAGTACGGCACCTTGATGTTGTTGTCGATCAGGTACACCTCGCGGCCGCCGCCGGTGCCGGCGCTGGTGGAGGCGGCCAGCCCGTTCAGGCCGGCCTGGGTCGCATAGCTCCGGTCCCATGCCACGCACGGCTGGCCGAGGCACGGCGTGTTGGCGCTGCTGAAGTAGTAGCTGTAGGAGCGGAAGTTGTTGTTGAGCTGCTCCAGCGCCAGGTAGTCGAACAGGTTGCGGTCGTAGGCGCGGCCGGCACCGCCGTAGATCACGTGCGCCTGGTCGCCGAACAGGTCGTAGGAGAAGCCCAGGCGCGGCTGCCAGGCGTCCTTGAACGCCTTGCGGTTGTTGCCGGTGCTGATGTAGTTGGCGATGTCGTAGTTGGCGTTGTCCAGGTTGCGCCAGGTCAGCAGCGCGCTGGCGACGTCGGCCGGGGTGACGAAGTCGAGGAACGACGGGGTCTTCTCGTAGTCGTAGCGCACGCCCAGGTTCAGGGTCAGGTGCTCGTTGACCTCCCAGTCGTCCTGCAGGTAGATGCCGTACTGCTTGTTCTGCGACTGCACCGAACCGCCGTCGCCGGTGTCGCCGAAGCGCACCCGGTACGGCGTGTCGACATCGCTGAGGATGTTGTAGTAGTACTGCGGATTGGCCGGATTGATCTGGGTCGAATCGAGCTGGATGTCCTTGTACTTCACACCCATCTTGATGGTGTGGCTGCCGTGCCACTCGAGGCTGTTGAGGGTCAGGTCGTCCTGCAGCGTCCAGCCCTTCTGGCCCTTGTTCTGGAAGCTGCTGCCGGCGCCGGCGCTGAGGATGGTGGTCTCGTTGCCGGCCTGCGGCACGTAGGACAGCACGTAGCCGTTGCCGTCGTTGAGCGGGGTCTGGGTCCAGAACGCGCTCTCGTAGCTCAGGTTCAGGTCGTTGAGGAAGGCCTCGCCGCTGTACTGCCAGCGCAGGTTGGCGCGCTTTTCCTTCTGCCCGTTGCTGCTGCCGTGCTGGTAGGTGGTGGTTTCACCGATGTCCGACAGCTCGTCTTCCTTGCGGTACTTGCCGGTCAGTTCGAACAGGTTGTTGTCGCCCAGGGTCCAGTCGATCTTGCCGAAGTACAGGTCTTCCTTGAACGGGGTGCTGTAGGTGGCGACCAGCGGCTGCAGCTGCGCCGGCAACTGGTCGACGCGGTCGGCGTAGATGCCGCCCGGGATCACCGTGTTCGGCGTGGTGTATTCCTTGGCCTCGTAGGCCACGAAGAAGTGCGCGCGGTCCTTGAGGATCGGGCCGCTGAAGGTGGCGCCGTACTGGGTCTCGGAGAAGTCGTCGCGCTGGCCGGCCTTGCGCTCCAGCGGGCTTTCGGCGCGCCAGTCGTCGTTGGTCGTATCCCAGAAGAAGCTGCCGTGGAAATCGTTGGTGCCGGACTTGGTCGAGGCCACGATCGCCGCGCTGCTGACCTGGTCGAACTCGGCCTTGTAGTTGGAGGTGATGACCTTGTACTCGCCGATCGCCGACTGCGGGAACGGGTTGCCGCGGCTGGAATCCTGGCCGCTGACGCCGCCGGTCAGCACGTAGTTCTTCTGGCTGATGCCGTCGATGTAGACGTTGGTACCGTTGGCCGAGGTCGCGCCGGAGCGCACCGTGGTGTTGCCCTTGGCGTCGCGCTGGAACTGCACGCTCGGCACGCTGTCGGCCAACTCCAGGAAGTTGCGCGTGGCCTGCGGCAGCTTCTCGATCTGCACGTTGGAAATGTAGGTGGCGTTCTCCGAGGTGCGGGTTTCCACCAGCACCGGCGGCGCCTGCACCTGCACCGCGTCCAGCGTGGTCGCGCCCTGCCCGTTGGCGGTGGCCGCTTCGCCGCCCACGCCCAGATCCAGGGTGGCGGTCTGGCCGACCTGCACGGTGACGTTCTGCGAGGTGGTCTTGCCGTCGGCGGTGACGTCGATGCGATAGGAGCCCGGCGGCAGGCCGCCGACCGAGTACACGCCGTTGTTGGCCTGCACGCTGCGGCTCAGACCGGTGGCCAGGTTGGTGGCGGTGACCTGCGCGGACGCGGCCGGCGCCGAATCGACCTTGACCTGGCCGCGGATGGTGGCGCCGGTGCTTTGCGCGAACGCCGGCGCGGCGCCCAGCAGCAGGCAACTGGCGAGGGCGCAGCTCAACAGCTTGCGCGTGGGCCGGGCGGAGTGCGGGGTGTGTTGCATGTGGGGTTTTCCCTCCAGGAAGACGTGATGCTCGTTATGGGTGGTGCGTGGTGCTTCGATGGAACGAAGTGGAACAAGCGATGCGGCGCGGAACACCGCGTCGCATCAGGAACGGGCCGTGCTGGAATCGCGCACGACCAACGTAGGAACCAGGGTCTGCCGCTGCCGGTCGTCGGCGTCGGGCCGATCGATCAGTTGCAGCAGGCGATGCATCGCCTGCTCACCAAGCCCGGCGATGCTGACGCGCATGGTGGTGAGAGACGGGTGAACGAAACGCGCCAGCGGGATGTCGTCGAAGCCGGCCAGCGCGATGTCGTTGGGCACGCGCACGCCGCTCTGGGTGAAGGCGTAGAGGCAGCCGAGCGCGGTCATGTCGTTGGCGGCGAACACCGCATCGGGCAGCGTGCCGGCCTGCAGCATCGCCTGCCCCGCGCGGTATCCGGAAGCCTCGTCGAAGTCGCCCGGAAACTCCTGGCCGTGCGCCTCGCCGGAATGACGCGCGATGGCGTCGCGGAAGCCGCGCAGGCGTTCGCGCGCGTCGAAGTTCAGTTCCGGGCCGCCGATGAAGGCGATGCGGCGATGCCCCATCGCCAGCAGGTGTTCGGTCATCGCCACCGCGCCGGCATGGTCGTCGATGCTCAGCACCGGGTACTCGGTGCCCGGCAGGTGGGTGTTGATCAACACCGTCGGCAGCGCCTGCGGCAGGTTGTCGGTGAGGAAGCCCGGGCGCTCGGCGTACGGCGACAGCACCAGCAGGCCGTCGACGCGGCCGCGCATCGCCCGCAGCGCCCGCCCCTGCTCTTCCGGGTCGCCGTGGTAGCTGGACACCAGCAGGTGCTGGCGGCGCGCGCGCGCCGCGCCGTCGATACCGCGGATCAGTTCGGAGAAGAATTCGCCGTACAGGTCGGGCAGCACCACCCCCAGGGTCTGGGTGCGGCGGCTGCTGAGGCTGCGCGCGGCCGCATGCGGGCTGTAGCGCAGGCGCTCGGCCACTTCCAGGACCAGGGTCCGGACCGGCGCGGCCACGTTCTCGTGGCCGTTGAGCGCACGCGACACGGTGGCCACGGAGACCCGGGCCTCGCGTGCGACATCTTTGATGGTGACCGCGCTCTTCGCCATCGTGCCGCCCTCCGCGGCAGAGACCTTGAGAAACTGGCGCGGACTGTAATCGTTTTCAGCGCAAGGCAGAAGCCTTTTGTTATTTCCCCAATAAAATCATTTCTTTTCAGACACTTGGATAATGCGAAAGCGGCCGGAATCGTACCGCAGTGCAACATAATCCAGGTGCAGATTCCGGTTCTGCACGGGGTGCCCACCCCGTTTTCGGGCCAGCGGCACCCCACCCGCCGCGCGCGTCAGCCGCCCGTGCCCGGCACCTCGGCGCGGATCGACAGCGCATGGATATCGGTC
Source organism: Xanthomonas sp. NCPPB 3174 (assembly GCF_056725205.1). Classification (NCBI taxonomy): domain Bacteria; kingdom Pseudomonadati; phylum Pseudomonadota; class Gammaproteobacteria; order Lysobacterales; family Lysobacteraceae; genus Xanthomonas; species Xanthomonas sp. NCPPB 3174. The sequence continues at coordinate 2,980,190 of NZ_CM161517.1, forward strand.
TGCATCATCTCGCCCAGCGCCGCGTAGACGGCGCGGTGCCGGGCCAACGGCCCCATGCCGGCAAAGGCCACACTGACCACGCGGACATTGAAATGCCCCCGGCCATCGCGCGCGCCGGCGTGGCCGGCATGACGGTGGCTGTCGTCCTCCACCTCCAGCGCCTGTGGCGCGAACGCAGCCTCCAGCGCGGCGCGAATCCGCGCCACCCGCTCGGCGCCGACCTTGCTCATGGCAGCACCTTGCGGAACGGCCGCACCTCGACCCGCGCATAGACGCCGGCGTCGACATACGGGTCGGCCTCGGCCCAGGCCCGCGCATCGGCCAGCGAGTCGAACGCGGCCACCACCAGGCTGCCGCTAAAGCCGGCCGGGCCCGGATCCTCGGCGTCGATCGCCGGGCACGGCCCGGCCAGCAACAGCCGTCCGGCCTCCTGCAACTGGGTCAGCCGCTGCAGATGCGCCGGCCGCGCCGCCGCCCGCCGCGGCAGCGCATCGGCCACGTCGTACCCCTCGATCACGTACCACATCGCGTCTCCGCCCTCGTTCCTTAATCTATGGACATGGCATTGTAGGACCTGGCCCGGCACGGCGGCGCTGGACACCGACCCCGCCGGCGCATTACCCTTGGTTCCATTGCACGCGGCCGGATGCAGCGGCCCGTCGGTGATCGGCGACCCCAAGCCCCTTCCGACGACCGATTCGCTGCCTGACACCGCCCGCGCAGACGTCCTCCTCCGTAGGTCCCGCCGCCGCGACACGCGTGGCGTGCGTCGTGTGTCTTGTTGAAGTACCGAGCGCGTTGCGGGGACGACGCGCCCTTGAACCGCAGCACTGTCGGCAAGGAGCCGCGCCGGGTCGCGCCTGCCCGGCCCTTCGCCACCGCAACACCGATGTCCAACCGATGACTTCCGAACTCGCGCTCGACGCGAACCCGCCAACCCAGACGACCCCGCCACAGCAGCAGGAAATGCCGCTGGCGGTCGTGCATGGGCAGCCGGTGCTGCAGATCCCGCAGGATCTGTACATTCCGCCGGATGCGCTGGAAGTGATCCTGGACGCGTTCGAAGGCCCGCTGGACTTGCTGCTGTACCTGATCCGCCGCCAGAACCTGGACATCCTGGACATCCCCGTCGCCGAGATCACCCGGCAGTACGTGGACTACATCAACGTGATGCAGGAGCTGCGCTTCGAACTGGCGGCCGAATACCTGGTGATGGCCGCGATCCTGGCCGAGATCAAGTCGCGGATGCTGCTGCCGCGGCCGCCGGCCGAGGACGGCGAGGAAGTGGACCCGCGCGCGGAACTGGTCCGCCGCTTGCAGGAGTACGAACGCTTCAAGCAGGCGGCCGAAGACATCGACGCGCTGCCGCGGCAGGACCGCGACACCACCCCGGTGCACGCCCACGTGCCGGACCGTGCCGCGGTCAAGCTGCCGCCGCCGGTGGAATTGAAGGAAATGCTGCTGGCGCTGTACGACGTGCTCAAGCGCGCCGAACTGTTCAGCGGCCACGCGATCAAGCGCGAGGCGCTGAGCGTGCGCCAGCGCATGGGCGATGTGCTGGGCCGTCTGGACGATGGCAAGTTCCACCGTTTCGAATCGCTGTTCAGTGCCGAGGAAGGCAAGCTCGGCGTGCTGGTCACCTTCCTGGCATTGCTGGAACTGGCCAAGGAGCAGTTGCTGGACATCGTCCAGGAGCCGCTGGCGCACGTCCCCGCCGAGGCCACCGAGCGGCCGCCGATGCCACCGATCTACGTCAAATCGCTGGCGCTGGGCAACACCAACGCGCCGCTGCAGTTCAACAGCGAGTTCGACGACAGCGACGCCGCCGACGCCACCACCTGAGTCCACCGAGAACCTGCCCCCGCATGGATCAAGCGCTGATCAACCGCATCGTCGAGGCCGCCCTGCTCGCCGCCAACCAGCCGTTGCCGCTGGCGCAGTTGCACGGCCTGTTCCCGGAGGAGGAGCCCGCGCCGCCGGGGAGCATCGAGCGCGCGCTGGAACTGCTGCGCGAGGCCTGCGAGGGCCGCGGTGTGGAACTGGTCGAAGTGGCCTCCGGGTTCCGCTACCAGGTGCGCAGCGACGTGCACGCCTGGGTGGCGCGGCTGTGGACCGAGCGCAAGACCCGCTACACCCGCGCCACGCTGGAGACCCTGGCGCTGATCGCCTACCGGCAGCCGATCACCCGCGGCGAGATCGAGCAGGTGCGCGGCGTGGCGGTCAGCAGCAACATCATCCAGGCGCTGGAAGAGCGCGAGTGGATCCGCGTGGTCGGGCACCGCGACGTGCCGGGCAAGCCGGCGCTGTTCGGCACCACCAAGACCTTCCTGGACTATTTCGGGCTCAAGCGCCTGGACGAACTGCCGCCGCTGTCCGAACTCAGGGACATCGGCGAACTGGAACCGCAGCTGCCGCTGGACCGCGACGCGCTGCCGGTCGGCGACATGGCCCAGGCCGATGCCGCGCCGGGCGAGGCCGCCGATCAGGGCGACCAGGGCGACACCACGGCGCAGGCCGCAGCCGCCGGCGAACCCGCCGAGCCTGCCGCGACGGCGCAGGCGGACGCGGCCGTGGCCACAGACACCGACACCAGCGACACCGCAACACCGCACACCCCCGCGACCGACGACGCCCACGCGCCGACGGCCACGGATTCCACGACCGCCCCGACGGGCGAACCCGAAGCCGCGCCGGGAGAGCGCGCGGCGGATGCGAACGAAGCCGAAGACAACGCCGTCGCGACGACGACCGTGGCTGTTGACGATGCCGATTCCGAACCACAGGCCGACGCGCAACGCGCCGGCCGGAGCCAAGTAAATGAGTGACACCTCCCGCAAGCTGTCGTTGAACAAGCTCTCGCTCAAGCGCGACGCCGCTGCCGCCGAGCAGCCGAAACTGGAAGAACGCCTGCACAAGGTCCTGGCCCAGGCCGGGCTGGGCTCGCGCCGGGCGCTGGAACAGCGCATCGCCGACGGCCTGGTCAAGGTCAACGGCGAGGTCGCGCAGACCGGCATGTCGATCCGCAGCGGCGACAAGATCGAGCTGGACGGCCGCAGCTTCGTCGCCAGCGCGCTGACCGAGCCCTCGCGCGTGCTGATCTACAACAAGCCCGAAGGCGAAGTGACCACGCGCGAAGATCCCGAAGGCCGCCCGACCATCTTCGAGGCGCTGCCGGCGCTGAAGGGCGCGCGCTGGATCGCGATCGGCCGCCTGGACATCAACACCACCGGCCTGCTGCTGCTCACCACCGACGGCGAGCTGGCCAACGCGATGATGCACCCCTCCTACGAGATCGAGCGCGAGTACGTGGTGCGCGTGCGCGCCCCGGAAGGCGAAGAGACCGTGCCCGACAGCATGATCGAGCGGCTCTCGCGCGGCGTGTTGCTGGAGGACGGCGGCGCCAAGTTCGACGAGATCGAACGCATCGGCGGCACCGATTCGCACGACTGGTTCCGGGTGGTGGTCAAGGAAGGCCGCAACCGCGAAGTGCGGCGCCTGTGGGAATCGCAGGGCTGCCAGGTCAGCCGGCTCAAGCGCACCCGCTACGGCAAGATCGCGCTGCCGCGCGAACTGCTGCGCGGGCATTCGGTCGAGCTGGCGCAGGACAAGGTCGAGGCGCTGCGCGCCGAGCTGAAGCTGGAGGAAGGCACCCCGTCGGCGCTGACCCTGCAGCCGGTGATCGGCCAACGCAAGGCGGCCAAGGCCACCGTGCAGGTCGGCCGCGGCGGCAACGCCTACGTCAACGGCCACAACACCGCCGACGAAGGCCGCGAGCTGCGTCGCTTCGACACCTTCCGCGAGGACCGCGGCCGCGGCCGCGGTGGCAAGAAGCCGCACGGCGGCCTGACCGTGAGCGGCGAAATGGCCGCCAAGCAATCGCAGAAGCCGTTCAAGCAGCGCACGCCGAAGGGCCCCAAGCCGCTGCCGGACGGCAACCCGGCCGCGTTCCGCACCTGGTACGTGCCCGATGGCGTCAGCACCGGCCCGACCGGCCACCGCAACGCCGGTCCCGGCGGTCGTGGCCAGGGTCAGGGCCAAGGGCGTCCCTACGCCAAGCCGCGTCCGGCCGGTGCCGGCGCCGGTGCGGGCGCCGGCCAGGGCCGCGGTCCGGGCCAGGGCCAGCAGCGCAAGGCGCATCCCTACGGGCATCCGGGCAACGCGCCGAGCTTCCCGTCCGATCACGCCACCCCGGGCTTCAACCCCTACGGCGCCGCGCCGCGGGCCGCGCGCCCGGCCGGCGGCCAGAAGCGCGGCCCGGGTCCGGGCGGACGCCCCGGCGGCGGCAATCGCCCGGCCGGCGGCCGCCCGGGTGGCGGTGGCCGTCCCGGTGGCGGCGGCAACCGCGGTCCGCGCGGCGGCTGAGTCGCGGCGCCGGCGCATCGCGCGTCGGCGCGCACCGCACCCGACAGGGCGCCTGCGCAAGCGGCGCCCTGTTTTTTGAGGGACGCTATCGACAACGGGGACCGCGCGCGCCGTCAGGCTGCGGCAGCCCCCTCACGCAGGTGGTGCGACGGCCCGCATCGCAGCCGCCGTGCACTCACACGCCGGCGGGCGCGTTCTTGCAGTCCGCAAACCCCGCAGGGACCTGCCTGGCGGTCCACATGCCCTGAGACGCTGTCGAAACCAGCAACGCCGAGGTTGCGTTGTAGCTGGGGGCGCGTGACTCGCCGGGCCTGGCCAATCCCGTGTCATGGAAGCACAGGCGCACGGACGTGGCATCGGCCGACAGCACCTCGAAGCGCATCATCCAGCCCTTGTCGGTCTGGAGCAGGCGCGCGCCATCGGCGGTTTTGGTGACATCCACGAAGCCATAGTCCGCGAACGTCGTCTTGCCCGGCAGGCGGCGCGGGCCGACCGAATTGGGGAACGAGGTCAGGTCCAGATGCTGGATGACCGCGTCCGTGATGCCCGCCTGCGGCGGCGCGGCCGGTGACGAAGCGCTGAGGCCAAGCGCGACAAGGCCAACAAGCACTGCGGGGTTCATGCGGACGATCTCGCGTGCAGAGGCAGGATCGGATGATAGGCGCCGGGAACGCCGGCACTCAATGGAGCGGGCCGTGACGGCTGCAGCCGAAGCGGCCCCCGATGGTGTCCCCGCCATTTGCACGACATGCGTGTGGCGATACCAGGGCGACCGGCATCGCACCGTTCGCCCTGCGCGAACGAAGCCGATATCCTGACGCATCTGGCGGCCGCCGCGGGTGGCCGCCCCTCACCGACCAGGAATCCCGATGACACGGAAGATGAAGATCGCCCTGCCGCTGCTGATCGCCGGCGTGCTGAGCCTCGCCGCCTGCCAGAAGGCGCAGCAGAAGGCCCAGGAAGAGATCGCCGCGGCGCAAAACCCCTACCCCGCCAGCTCGCCGCTGCACGCGCCGTTCGATCGCATGCTGCGCAAGCTGGCCAACGATCCGCGCTACGTGGCGCTGCTCAAGCAGAGCGGCCCGCAGGCGCAGCAGGCCGGGTTCCAACTGGCGCAGAACGGCATCGCGCGGCTGGACCACGCCACGCTGGAACAGCGCCTGGAGATCCTGTCGCAGGTCAGCGACAAGGTCGACGTGCCGCAGTGCGCGGTGCTGGCCCGCGGCGGCAATCCCAACGACGCGCAGGCGTTGAGCGCGGCCATGCTGTCGGGCCTGGAAAAGCTGCCGCAGGCGCAGATCGACCGCTGGTTCGACGTCTCGCTGAAGGCCACCGACGCGGAGTTGAACAAGACCCCGGCGCAGCCGGTGGCGCCGCAGCAGATCCAGGCGGCGATGGGCACGCTGGTCAAGTCGCTGCCCGCCGACCAGCAGCAACGCCTGATGCGGGTGTTGCCGCAAATCGCCACGGCCAACGACGAGGACGCCTGCTGGACCGCACGCACGCTGTATCGCCAGACACTGGCGACGCCGGAGCCGGTGCGCGGCCAGTTGGCCTGGGTGTTCGCGCAGCAGTAACCGCGCGCGCGAAGCGCGTCCTCGTCCTGGGCGCGCTTTGCCGGGTCGCATCGCACTTCCGCCCCAGGGCGGGCATCCGCGCGTGGCTGCGGAACCCGTTGACCTAAAAAAGAATCCAGGCGCGATGCGCCTGGATTCTTTGCTTTCTTCGCCTTTTGTCGGTTCTGCCTGCGCCGCAGCGCAAGCAGAACGTGGCGCCTTACCGACGGCGCTCGATCACGAAGTTGCCGACATTGACGCCGAGGTCGACGCCCTCTCCGGTGCCGGCCAGGGCCAGCGAGATGTCGCCCTTGGTGACGACTTGCGCCGTGCTGGACTTCACCACGCCCGCATGGGCTTCGGCGGCGGCATAGGTGCCGAACAGGTCGTTGAGGCTGTAAGCGCCGCTGAAGGTGCCGCGGCCTCCGACGATCTTCGACTTGCCGACCGTCAGGCCACCGCCCTTGCTGCTGATCTTGACCGGGATCACCGCGCCGTCGTTGCAGGTGATGGTGCCGGTGCCCTTGGCGGTCTTGTAGAACACCGACCAGCCGGACAGGTTGAAGGACAGCTTGCAATCGATGTTGCCGGCGGCCTGGGCCTGCGGCGCCAGGGCGGCCGCGCCCAGCAGTGCGAGCAGAGAAAGCGACTTGATCATGTGGGCATTACCGGTGGGAGGACGAGGCGCGAGCGTAGCAACGGGAGTGTCGTGGTCGCGACAAGGCTGCCAGGGCGCCGCGGGTGCGTTCAGCAGGCATTTCCACTCGCGGCGGGCGCGACCGGCCCCGGCCTGGCCGGAGCACAGGCAGGAGGCGAGGCCGGCGCCAAACGTCTCTGAAATCCGTTTGCCATACCTCTGCCTGAGCGCCGTCGCTTTTGTAGGCGCGGCTTCAGCCGCGACAGGCGTAGCCAGAAGGCCGGTCGCGGCTGAAGCCGCTCCTACGACAGGCGTCCTCGGAAATAGCAAGATGAGGTTTCCGGCGTCACTGGAGCCGGAGGCTAGTCGTCCAGGCTGAAGGCGTCCGCATCGAGCATGGCCGGGAAGCGCGCGCGATGCGCCGCCAGCGCCGCGGCGGAGATGGTGGTGGTGGCGACCTGCTCGCGCTCGCGGATCTCCAGTTGCGGCTGGCCGAGGAAATCGATCACCGCGCTGTCGCCGGCATAGTGCAGCTCGTTGCCGTCCACGCCGACGCGGTTGACCGCGGCCACGAAGCACAGGTTCTCGATCGCGCGGGCGCGCAGCAGCGTGCGCCAGGCGTAGGCGCGCGCCGACGGCCAGTTGGCGACGAACAGCTGCAGATCGAAATCCAGCTGACCCGGGCGCTCGACGTCGTAGCGGTTGCGGCAGAACACCGGAAAGCGCAGGTCGTAGCAGACCTGCGGATTGATCCGCCAGCCCTTCCACTCCACGCACAGGCGCGCGCGTCCGGCGGCATAGCGCAGGTGCTCGTTGCCGTAACGGAACAGATGCCGCTTGTCGTAATGCTGCAATGCGCCGTCCGGCGTGGCCCACAGCAGGCGGTTGAACACCTTGGCCTCGCCATCGGCGTCGGGCACGCGCAACTGCACGCTGCCGGTCACCGCCGCACCCAGCCGCGCCGCCTGCTCGCGGATCCACGCCACGGTCGGCCCGTCCATGTCCTCGGCCTGCGCCAGCGCATCGTTGGAGAAGCCGCTGGTGAAGGTCTCCGGCAGGACCACCAGGTCGGTGACGCCGGCCAGCGGCGCCAGCAATTCGGCGTAATGCGCGCGGTTGCCGGCCGGATCGTGCCAGCGGGTATCGCCCTGGACCAACGAGATCCTCAGATCCTGTGCCACCTGTGTCATCCCCAACGTACTCCGATGCAGATCGTGCCGACCAGGCACAGCAGGCCCAGTGTAGGCGTTACCCATGGCAGGTGCCGCACCAGGCGGTTGGCGAGCGCGCCCCGCTCCTGCGGCGTCAACACCGCAAGGTAGCGGTCCACATAGGCCTGCCGCCGGAACGGCACCACGCTGAAATCCATCCCCACCCGCTGGCCACGATCAGCCAGCCCGGTCAGCACATGCCCGTAGAACAGCGCCCCGTCGACCACCGCGCAGACCGCCGCCAGCCCAAACGTCACCCCGAAATAGATGCCTGCCACCGACATGCCCCACCCCGCCCAGGAACCCGCTTCTACGAATCCCAAATCCCGAATCCCCAATCCCGGCGGCTCGTCAGAGCCGCTGCAAGCGCTCGATCGCCGCATCCAGCGTCGCCTCGTTCTTGGCGAAGCACAGCCGGGCAAGGCGCTGGGCGGGCGGCGGGTCCTGGTAGAACGGCGACAGCGGGATCGCCGCCACGCCCTTCTCGATGGTCAGCCACTTCACGAACTCGGTGTCGGGCAGGTCGCTGACCGCCGAATAGTCGACAAGCTGGAAATAGCCACCCGGCACCGGCAGCGGCTTCAGCCGGGTACCCAGCAACTGTTCGCGGAAGCGGTCGCGCTTGGCCTGGTAGAACGCGCCGAGCTGCTCGTCGTGCTCGGGCTGCTCGCGGATCATCGCGGCGAAGGCGTGCTGGGCCGGGCCGAAGCTGGCGAAGGTGTTGTACTGGTGGACCTTGCGGAACTCGGCGCTGAGCGCCGGTGGCGCGATCGCGTAGCCGATCTTCCAGCCGGTGCAGTGGTAGGTCTTGCCGAAGCTGGAGACGACGAAGGCTCGCTCGCGCAGTTCCGGCCAGCGCAGCACCGACTCGTGGCGGCGGCCGTCGAACACGATGTGCTCGTAGACCTCGTCGGAGATCAGGAAGATGTCGCTGCCGCGCAGCAGCTCGGCCACCGCCTGCAGGTCGTCGGCACCGAACATCGCCCCGGACGGGTTGTGCGGGCTGTTGAGCATCAGCAGGCGGGTGCGCGGGGTGATCGCCGTGCGCACCCGCTCCCAGTCCACCGCGAACGTCTGCGGGTCCAGCGGCACGTGCACCGCACGCGCGCCGGCCAGGTCGATCGCCGGCTCGTAGCTGTCGTAGGCCGGATCCAGCACGATCACTTCCTCGCCCGGGCGCACCACCGCGTGGATGGCGTTGAACAGGGCCTCGGTGGCGCCGCTGGTGACGGTGACCTCGGTGTCGGCATCGACCTGGGCGCCGTAGCAGCGCAGCGCCTTCTCGGCGATCGCCTGGCGCAACGCCGGCACGCCGGTCATCGGCGGGTACTGGTTGTGGCCGTCGCGCATCGCCCGGTCCAGCGCCTCGATCAGCCGCGGCGGCACCGGGAAGTCGGGAAAGCCCTGGCCCAGGTTGACCGCGCCGTGCTCGGCGGCCAGTTGCGACATCACGGTGAAGATGGTGGTGCCCACCTTGGGCAGCTTGGTCTGCGGATGCATGCGGGGATCTGCGGGCAGCGGGAAAACGCCGAGTGTACGCAAAGCCGCTTGCCGGCGATGCGGCAACGGCCCGCCGCCCTTGCCGCAGTGCGCGCACATCGCCGCACATGGCCGCCGCCGGCATCCGCCGGACGCCCGCATGCCGATACAATGCGCGCCTTCCCCTGCCGCCCGCCGCCGCGCCATCGCCGCGGCCTTCGCCGATGACCGATCCGCTGTACACCCCGCCGCCGCTGCTGGCCGCGCACGGGCTCACGTTCGCCCGCGACGACGCCGCGGTGTTCGGTCCGCTGGACTTCCACTTGGATGCCGGCGAGGCGCTGCTGGTGCAGGGCGACAACGGCGCCGGCAAGACCACCCTGCTGCGGGTGCTGGTCGGCCTGCTGCGCGCCGAGGCCGGGCGCATCGAGATCGACGGCCACCCGGTGCGGCGCGGCGACCGCGCCCGCTTCATGGCCTACCTGGGCCACCTGGGCGCGCTGAAGGCCGACCTGAGCACCCTGGAGAACCTGCACTATCTGTGCGGGTTGCAGGGGCGCCGCGCCAAGCAGATGCCCGGCAGCGCCCTGGCCATCGTCGGCCTGGCCGGCTACGAGGACACCTTAGTACGGCAGTTGTCGGCCGGGCAGAAGAAGCGCCTGGCGCTGGCGCGGATGTGGCTGTCGCCGGCACCGCTGTGGCTGCTCGACGAGCCCTACGCCAACCTCGACCTGGACGGCATCACCCTGGTCAACCGGATGATCGCCGCGCACCTGCGCAGCGGCGGCGCGGCCCTGGTCACCACCCATGGCGCCTACGCTGCCCCGCCCGTGCGCACGCGCATGCTGACCCTGAGCGGAGTCGCCGCATGAGCCTGGCCACGCCCGTTCCCTCGCTGTGGCAGGCCACCCGGGCGCTGCTGCTGCGCGACCTGCGCTTGCTGTGGCGGCGCCGCGGCGACGCGCTGCAGCCGGCGCTGTTCGCCCTGCTGATCGTGGCCCTGTTCGCGCTGGCGCTGGGCAACCAGCCGCGCCTGCTCGGCGAGGTGGCCGGTGCCGCGCTGTGGCTGGCGGTGCTGCTGGCCGGCCTGCTGGCGCTGGACAGTCTGTTCCGCAGCGATGCCGAGGACGGTTCGCTGGAGCAATGGCTGCTGGCACCGGTGCCGCTGGCCTGGCTGGTGCTGGTGCGGGTGCTGCTGCACTGGGTCACCACCGCCTTGCCGCTGATCGTGGCTGCGCCGCTGCTCGGCGAATTGCTGCACCTGCCGCATGACCGCATGCCGGTGCTGCTGGCATCGTTGGCGCTGGGGACCCCGCTGCTGAGCCTGCTCGGCGCGGTGGTCGCGGCGCTGACGGTGGGCATGAAGCGCGCCGGCATCCTGGTCGCGCTGCTGGCCTTGCCGCTGTACGTGCCGGTGCTGGTGTTCGGCGCCGGCAGCGTGGCGGCGGCGGCGCAAGGCCTGGACCCGGCCGGCGGCCTGCTGTTGCTGGCCGCGGGCCTGGTGGCGGGCCTGGTGCTGGCGCCATTGGCGGCGGCCGCGGCGATCCGCATCTCGCTGAGCTGAGCCATTGGCGCAGCGCGGGCGCGGCGGCGGACGTACCATGCAAGCGCAGTGCTCCCTCGCCGTTCCGCCGTTGTCGCATCGAATGTTGTCGCATCGAAGCCCGCCTTCCGCCAGCTAGAATCGTCCGCATGGCCTCTCTCGTCCGCTGGTTCCACCAACTCGGTTCGCCGCCGACCTTCGATCGCTTCGCGGCGCGCTGGACCCCGTGGTGCTACCTGGCGGCGCTGCTGCTGGCCGGCGTGGGCATCTGGCAGGCGCTGTTCGTGGTGCCAGCCGACCGCCTGCAGAGCGACGCCTTCCGCATCCTCTACATCCATGTGCCCAGCGCCTGGATGAGCCTGTTCGTGTTCGGCCTGATGGCCGTGTACGCCGCCATCGCCCAGGTGTGGCGGATCAAGTTGTGCGAGATCCTGGCGATGGCCTGCGCGCCGATCGGCGCCGCCTTCACCCTGATCACCCTGCTGACCGGCAGCATCTGGGGCAAGCCGATGTGGGGCGCCTGGTGGGACTGGGACCCGCGCCTGACCACCGAACTGATCCTGCTGTTTCTGTACATCGGCGTGATGGGCCTGTACCTGGCCATCGAGGACAGGCGCACCGCCGCGCGTGCGGCCGGGCTGCTGGCCATCGTCGGCGTGGTGCTGTTGCCGGTGATCCGCTATTCGGTGGTGTGGTGGAACTCGCTGCACCAGGGCCAGACCATCCGCCTGTTCGGCCAGTCCAGCATGGATCCGAGCATGCTGCCGCCGCTGTGGCTGATGGTGGCCGCGACCAAGTTCTGGTTCGCCGGCTCGCTGCTGGCGCGCGCGCGCGCCGACAACCTGCGCCGCGAGGCCGGCAAGGACTGGGTGACGCAACTGGCGGAGGCACGCGGATGAACTACCTGCCGTATGTGGTCGGTGCCTACACGGTGTTCGCCGGGGTGCTGCTCGCCGATTTCGTGCTGGCGCGGCTGCAGGTGCGCAACGCGCTGCGGGCGGCACGGCTGCGCGCACAACGCAAGCGCCAGGCCAAGGCCGAACCGGCGCCGCCGCTGGAACTGAGCCGATGAATCCGCAGCGCAAGCGTCGCGTGCTGTGGCTGATGCTGCTGGTGCTGGCCGCGGGCCTGACCACCACGCTGGTGGCGATGGCGCTACAGCGCAATGCCGCCTACCTGTACACCCCGGCCGAAGTGCTGGCCGGCAAGACCGGCGCGCACGCGCGCTTCCGCCTCGGCGGCATGGTCGAGAAGGGCTCGTTCCAGCGCGCGCCCGGTTCGCTGCAGTCGCACTTCCGGGTCACCGACGGCGATGCGCAACTGACCGTGCGCTACGACCGGATCCTGCCCGACCTGTTCCGCGAGGGCCAGGCGGTGGTGGCCACCGGCAGCATGCACGACGGCGTGTTCGTCGCCGAGGACGTGCTGGCCAAGCACGACGAGACCTACATGCCGAAGGAACTGGCGGACAAGATGGGCAGCGCGCATCGCAAGCACGATGTGGGGGCGATGCAGTGAGGGGCTGGAGGGGCGGGAATCGGGATTGGGGAATGGGGAATGGTCCAAGCAAAAGCGCTGGCCCGTTCGTTGGTAGCACCGAGCAGCGTCGACCGAATATAGGGACGCCGCATTGCAAGGCGTGCATCCCGCATCCCGCGTCTGCGGATAGCAAGCATCTGGCGTCGTGTGCCCCCCTGCCCGCTCCCGCGTTCTGGCTCGAGCGCCATGCTGCCTGAGATCGGCCAGCTCCTGCTGATCCTTGCCCTGCTCACCGCCGTATTGCAGGCGGCGCTGCCGCTGGCCGGCGCGCAGCGCGGCGATGCGCGCTGGATGGGCGTGGCGCGGCCGGCTGCGTTCGCGCAACTGGCGCTGGTCGCCGGCGCCTTCGCAATCCTTACCCACGCCTTCGTGACCCAGGATTTCTCGGTGGCCTACGTCGCCGAGAACTCCAACTCGCTGCTGCCGCTGGTGTACCGCTACTCCGCGGTGTGGGGCGCGCACGAGGGCTCGCTGCTGCTGTGGACGTTGATCCTGGCGCTGTGGACCGGCGCGGTGGCGCTGTACTCGCGGCGCCTGCCGGCGCACGTCGTCGCGCGGGTGATCGGCACCCTGGCGCTGGTCAGCATCGGCTTCCTGGCGTTCCTGCTGTTCACCTCTAACCCGTTCGCACGGCTGCTGCCGGCACCGCTGGAAGGGCGCGATCTCAATCCGTTGCTGCAGGATCCCGGCCTGGTGATCCATCCGCCGCTGTTGTACGCCGGCTACGTCGGCTTCGCGGTGCCGTTCGCCTTCGCCATCGCCGCGCTGCTGGACGGCCAGGTGGACGCGCGCTGGCTGCGCTGGACGCGGCCGTGGACCAACGTGGCCTGGGGCTTTTTGACCATCGGCATCGCGCTGGGCAGTTGGTGGGCGTACTACGAACTGGGCTGGGGCGGCTGGTGGTTCTGGGACCCGGTGGAGAACGCCAGCTTCATGCCGTGGCTGGCCGGGGCGGCACTGCTGCATTCGCAGGCAGTCACCGAGAAGCGCGGCAGCTTCGGCGCCTGGACCCTGCTGCTGGCGATCGCCGCGTTCTCGCTGTCGCTGCTCGGCACCTTCCTGGTGCGCTCGGGCGTGCTGACCAGCGTGCACTCCTTCGCCGCCGACCCCGCCCGCGGCCTGTTCATCCTGGTGTTCCTGAGCCTGCTGTGCGGCGGCGCGCTGCTGCTGTACGCACTGCGCGGCGGCCGCGTGGCGGCGGCGGCCGACGAGGCGCGGCAACGCTTCGCCCCGGCCTCGCGCGAGACCCTGCTGCTGGCCAACAACCTGCTGCTGACCTGTGCCTGCGCGATGGTGCTGCTGGGCACGCTGTATCCGCTGCTGGCCGATGCGCTGGACCTGGGCAAGCTGTCGGTGGGGCCGCCCTACTTCGGCACCTTGTTCATCGTGCTGATGGCGCCGCTGGTGGCGCTGCTGCCGTTCGGCCCGCTGACCCGCTGGCAGCGCGAACAGGCGTCGCGGCCGCTGGCGCTGCTGGCGCCGTGGGCGGGCCTGGCGCTGCTGGCCGGGGCGATCGGCTTCTTCCTGGCGCCGCAGGGTGCGTGGAAGACCGCCGCCGGCGTCGCCGCCGCGACCTGGGTGCTGCTGGGCACCGCGCGCTTCGTGTGGAGCCGGCGCCAGCTCAAGGGCAGCCGCTTCACCGCCGAGATGCTGGGCATGACCCTGGCCCACGCCGGCATCGCGGTGTTCCTGGCCGGCGCGCTGCTGGTCGAGGCGCTGGAGCAACAGCGCGAAGTGGCGCTGGCGCCGGGGCAGCACCTGGACCTGGGTCGCTACCGCTTCGAACTGCAGGGCCTGGACCAGCGCAAGGGCCCCAACTACGTGGCCGAGCGCGCGCACGTGCAGGTGTTGCGCGACGATCGCCCGCTGGCGCTGCTGCACCCGGAAAAGCGCCTGTACGCCAGCGGCGGCCAGAACATGACCGAAGCCGGCATCCATCCCGGCCTGTTCGGCGACGTGTACGTCGCCCTCGGCGAGCCGCTGGGCGGCAACGCCTGGGCGATGCGCGTGCACGTCAAACCTTTCGTGCGCTGGATCTGGCTTGGCGCGGCGCTGATGGCGCTGGGCGGTTTCGTCACCGCCGCCGACCGGCGCTTCCGTCGTTCTCCGGAGACCCCCTGATGTCCGCTCCCGCTCCACGTCGCCTGCCGCTGCCCGCCATCCTGCTGGGCGCGCTGTTCTTCCTCGGCCTGCTGGCGTTGATGGTGTATGCGGTGCAACGCTCCGGCAGCGCCGATCGCGACGCGCTGCCGTCGGCGCTGATCGGCAAGCCGGCGCCGGCGTTCGCACTGCCGTTGCTGCACGATGCCTCGATCCGCGTGCGCAGCAGCGAGCTGCTCGGCGCGCCGTACGTGCTCAACGTGTGGGGCAGCTGGTGCCCGGCCTGCCGCGAGGAACATCCGGTGCTGACCCGCTTCGCGCTGAGCAAGCGCGTGCGGGTGATCGGCTACGACTGGAAGGACAGCCGCGAGGATGCGCTGCGCTGGCTGGAGCAGTTGGGCAATCCGTTCCTGGCGGTGCTGTTCGATCCCGAGGGGCGCACCGCGATCGACTGGGGCGTGGCCGCGGCGCCGGAGACCTTCCTGGTCGATGCGCGCGGCGTGGTGCGCTGGAAGCATGCCGGCCCGCTGACCGATGCGATCATCCGCGACGAACTGCTGCCGGCGTTGGAGAAGGCCGAGCGCGACGCCCCGCCGACGCGCACCCAGGGCAAGGCCACGCCATGAGCCAGCACCGCCGGCCTGCGCTGCGGCTGGGCCTGCTGGCGCTGCTGGCGTGGTCCACGCTCGCTGGCGCCGAACCGGTGTCCGATCCGACCCCGCTGGCCTACCGCTCCGCCGCCGAGGAGGCGCGCTTCCATGCGCTGACCGCGGAACTGCGCTGCGTGCAATGCCAGAACCAGTCGCTGGCCGACTCGCACGCGCAGATCGCCATGGACCTGCGCCGCGAAGTGCTGGAGCTGATGCACCAGGGCAAGTCGGATGCGCAGATCAAGCAGTTCCTGGTCGATCGCTACGGCGAGTTCGTGCTGTACCGGCCGCAGCTGGAAGCGCGCACCTGGCTGCTGTGGTTCGGCCCTTTGCTGCTGCTGGCCGGCGGCGCCGTGGTGCTGATCCGGATGGTGCGGCGACGCGCGCCGGCAGCGACCGCACTGCCGCTGCAGGACGAACAGGAATGGTGAGGCGATGCTGAGTTGGGGCATGTCGGCCGCGGCGGTGGCGCTGGCGGCGCTGGTGTTCGCGGTGGTGCTGTGGCCGCTGCGCAGCCGCGGCCGCAAGGGCGCGGTGCTGGCGGTGGCGATCCTGGCACTGGGCGTGGCGACGTCGGCGCTGTATGCGCTGGTCGGCACGCCGCGCGCGCTGCAGGCGCAGAACCGCGAGGCACCACGCACGCTCGAGGACGGCGTGAAGCAATTGCAGGCGGCACTGGCGAAGGATCCCAACCGGGCCGACGGCTGGACCTTGCTCGGCCGCAGCCAGATGTCGCTGGGCCACCACGCCGAGGCCGCGGCCGCATTCGCGCGTGCGGTGCGCCTGGCGCCGGAGCAGGCGCCGCTGCTGATCGAAGCAGCAGAGGCGCGTGCGATGGCCAACCCGCAACGACAGTTCGACGACCAGGCGCTGGCCTGGCTGCAGCATGCCCTGCAATTGGCGCCGGGCAGCGAACGTGGCGCCTGGTTCCTGGGCATCGCCCAGCGCCAACGCGGCCAGGACGCCGCCGCCGCGGCCACCTGGGAAGCGCTGTTGCCGCGCGTGGACGCGGCCACCGCCGCAGCGCTGCGGCCACAGATCGATGCGGCGCGCAGCGCGGCCGGCCTGCCGGCGCTGCCCGCTGGCGGCACCGCCGCCACGGCGCAGATTGCGAAGGTGCCGGCGAGCACCGGCCTGACCGTGGCCGTGTCGCTGGACCCGGCGTTCGCCGCCCGCGTGCGCCTGCGCGGCGACGCCAGCGTGTTCGTGATCGCACGCGTACCGGGCGGCCCGCCGATGCCGGTGGCGGTGCAGAAGCATCCGCTGCAGGCGCTGCCGTTGCGGGTGACGCTGAGCGACGCGGACAGCCCGATGCCGACGCAGAAGCTCTCGCAACTCAAGCAAGTGCAGGTGGTCGCGCGGCTGTCGACCAGCGGCAACGCGATGCGCCAGGAGGGCGATCTGGAATCGGCGCCGGTGACGGTGACCCTGCCGGCGGCCGCGCCGGTGGAGCTGGTGATCGGCAAGCCCTGACCACTGCGACCTCATGCAGATGCGGTGGATGTCGACCGCCGCCAGAGGCGCCTCCAACGGCGGGAGCATCGCGTAGGAGCGGCTTCAGCCGCGACGCGCGTTACCTGCAATGCCGTCGCGGCTGAAGCCGCTCCTACGCGGCAAAAACGGTTCGTACAAGCCGGGCCGGCGTCTGCGCAGCCAGCGGCGGCCATCGCCATCGCCATGCCGCATCTCGCACCACGCATACGCCGGATGCGCGATGGCGCGGCTAGAATCGGCGCATGACCGAATTCATCCCGCCCGGCAGCCGCTTCCTCGCCCTGCCCTCGCCATTCCCGATGAAGCGTGGCGGCCAGTTGCACGACGCGCGGGTCGCTTACGAAACCTGGGGCACGCTGTCGGCCGCACGCGACAACGCGATCCTGATCGTCACCGGGCTCTCGCCCGACGCGCATGCCGCGGCCAATGCCGACGATCCTACGCCCGGCTGGTGGGAAGGCATGCTCGGCCCGGGCAAGCCGATCGACACGCAGCGCTGGTTCGTGATCTGCGTGAACTCGCTGGGCAGTTGCAAGGGTTCGACCGGCCCCGCCTCGCCGCACCCGGACGACGGCCAGCCGTACCGCCTGCGCTTCCCGGAACTGTCGATCGAGGACGGCGCCGATGCCGCAGCGCAGGTGGTGCGCGCGTTGGACATCGCGCAACTGGCCTGCGTGATCGGCAACTCGATGGGCGGCATGACCGCACTGGCGCTGCTGCACCGGCATCCCGGCCTGGCGCGCAGCCACATCAACATCTCCGGCAGCGCGCAGGCGCTGCCGTTCTCGATCGCGATCCGCTCGCTGCAGCGCGAGGCGATCCGGCTGGACCCGAACTGGAACGGCGGCGACTACGACGAGGCCACCTATCCCGAGTCGGGCATGCGCATGGCGCGCAAGCTCGGCGTGATCACCTACCGTTCGGCGCTGGAGTGGGACGGCCGCTTCGGCCGCGTGCGCCTGGATTCGGACCAGACCGACGACGACCCGTTCGGCCTGGAATTCCAGGTCGAAAGCTATCTCGAAGGCCATGCCCGCCGCTTCGTGCGCCGCTTCGATCCGAACTGCTATCTGTATCTGAGCCGCTCGATGGACTGGTTCGACCTGGCCGAGCCTGCTGGCGGCGATGTGCTCGCCGGCATCGCCACGATCCGCGTCGAGCGCGCACTGGCGATCGGCGCCAACACCGACATTCTGTTCCCGGTGCAACAGCAGCAACAGATCGCCGACGGCCTGCGCGCCGGCGGTGCACAGGCGCAGTTCCTGGGGCTGGATTCGCCGCAGGGGCACGATGCGTTCCTGGTGGATTTCGCGCGGTTTGGGCCGGCAGTGCGTGCGTTTCTGGACGCGTTGTAGCGGCTGCGCGCAATTGCACGTCCGCCATGGCGCGAGGGCGATGACGCACTTCGCTCGTCGTAGCTGATCCCACGCAAGGGAACACGCTCCGCTCCTGCACGCGCAATGGTGCGAAAAGCCAGGGGGCGTGCATCCCTGATTCCATCTCAGACCTCGGCCTGAAAGGCGCCAGATGGCGCTGTAGGAGCGGCTTCAGCCGCGACCGGCGTTCCCGGTCAGGCCGGGGCGCGGCTGAAGCCGCTCCTACAAAGCGCTGCGCAGTAGCGCTATGTTTCGACCTGCAGCCGCCCCTCCTGCAACCGATAACGCACATGCACCACGCCCTCGGGCAGCGCATCGTGGCTGATCAGCAGCAGGCTGCGCGGGCCCAGCGCTTGCGCCAGGTCGCGCAGCAGCGCTTGCGCGGTGTCCACGTCCAGGCCTTCGGTGGGTTCGTCCAGCACCAGCAGCGGTGCCTCGCGCAGCAGGGCGCGGGCCAGGGCCAGGCGCCGGGCCTGGCCGGCGGACATGGTGGCGCCGTTTTCGCCGAGCCAGGCGTCGAGGCCGCCGACTTCGTGCAGCCAAGCGTCGAGCCGCACGTCGGCCAGCACCTGCTGCAGGCGCGCATCGTCGGCCGCGGGATCGCCCAGGCGCAGGTTGTCGCGCACGCTGCCGGCGAACACCGGCGCGCCCTGCGGCAACCAGGCGATGCGTCGGTGCCACTGCGCCTCGGCCACGTCACGCAGGTCGACGCCGGCATAGCGAACGCTGCCGTGTTGCGGATCCCACAGCCGCAGCAGCAAGGCCGACAGGGTGGTCTTGCCGCTGCCGCTGTCGCCGGAGAGGGCGATGCGCTCGCCCGGCGCGATGCGCAGGGTCAAACCGTCGAGCACGCGCCGGGTCTCGCCCGGCCAGGCGAAGACGACGTGGTCGAACTGCACCTCGCCCGTGGTCGGCAGCGCCTGCGGATGCGCCGGGTCGAGCACCGGCGGTGCCTGCCCGGCGATCGCCTGCAGGCGCCGCGCGGCGACGCGGCCGGACTGCAGCGCCTGCCAGGCCAGGCCGGCCCCGGCCCAGACCTCGAGCAGGGCCACGGTCAGGAACACCAGGCCCGCCGCCTGTTCGCCGCTGATCGCATCGGCACGCGCTGCGCCCAGCGCCACCCACAGCATCGCCAGCAGGCCCAGCGCCGCGCACAGCGCGTGCAAGGCATTACCGCCGATCAGCCGCTGCCGCTGGCGTCGGTCCTCGGCACGCACGGCCTGTGCGCTGGCGTCCACGCGCGCGATCCAGGCGGCCTGCGCCTCGAGCGCGGCCAGGTCGGCGGCGCCCTCCAGGCCTTCGTAGGCCAACGTGCGCAGAGCTTCGCGCTGCTGCGCGCGCGCATGTTCGCGGGCCTCGCCGCCGCGCGCGACCACCCACGGCACACCGATCCCGATCGCCAGCGCCAGCGCGGTCAGCACCAGCGCCGCCGGCCAGTGGATCGCCGCCGCCGCGGCGATGCCGATCGCGCCGACACCGAGCAGCGCCGCCAGCGGCGCCAGCGCGCGCACCACCAGGCCGTCGACCTCGCCGATGTCCGACATCAGCCGCGCCAGCAACTCGCCGGTGCGGCTGGCGCCGAGCCGCGCCGGCGCCAGCGGCAGCGCGCGGCGGAAGAACCACACGCGCAGGTCGCGGGCGATGCGCAGGGTGGCGTCGTGCCCGACCAACTTTTCGCCATAGCGCGAGGCGATGCGGGCGAAGGTCAGTGCGCGGATGCCCGCCGAGGGTGAGAAGAAATTGAACCCGCTGCCCATGCCGACCGCGCCGGCCAGCGCCGCGGCGGTGAGGAAGCCGCCGGACAGGCCGAGCAGCCCGACTCCGGCCAGCATCGTGCACAGCACCAGCAGCGCGGTCAGCAGCAGCCGGCCGAGATGCCGGCCGAACACGCCGCGCAAGGTGTCGCGGGTGCCGCCGCTCATGACAGCGTCTCCTGCGTCGCGGTGGACGCGTCGCGTGCGGGCAGTCGCAGCAACGCATCGGCCCAGCGCATCGCCGCCTCGCTGTGGGTGGCGACGATCACGCTGCGGCCGCGGGCGAACTCCGCCAGCGTGCGCAGCAGCTCCGCTTCGGTGTCCGCATCCAGGAACGCAGTCGGTTCGTCCAGCAACAGCAGTTCCGGATCGCGCAGCAACAGCCGGGCCAGGCCGATACGGCGCGCTTCGCCGCCGGACAGGCCGAAACCGCGCTCGCCGATCGGCGTGTCCAGGCCCTGCGGCAGGCGTGCGGCGAAACGCAGCACCTGCGCCGCCTCGGCCGCTGCGTGTACCTGCGCAGCGCTGGCCTGCGGATCGGCCAAGCGCAGGTTGTCGGCGATGCTGCCGTGGAACAGATACGGGCGCTGCCCCGCGTAGCCGATGCGCAGCCCTGCGCGCACCTGCAAGGCGCCCGCACGCGGCGGCAGCCATCCGGCCAGCGCTTCCAGCAGCGTGCTCTTGCCGCTGCCGCTGGGCCCGACCAGGGCCAGGCGCTGGCCGGCGTGCAATTCGAAGTTCAGATCCTGCACCGCATCGCAACGCGCGCCCAGCGGCCGCAGATGCAGCGTGCGTGCACGCAGCAATGGCTCGGTACGCGCTGCGTCCGCTGCGGGCACGGAAAACGTCGCTGCAGTGGCATCGGTCTCGATGGGCGTCGCGGCGGCAACAGCGTTCGGTACGGCCACGCCCGCGTCGCGCGCGACCGGCGCCTCCGCATCCTGCGGCAGGCCTTCCAGCAGGCGCTCCACCTCCGCCGCCGCGGCCAGCGCATTGGCGCGGTCGTGGTAATGCGCGGCCAGGCGCCGCAGCGGCGCGTAGAACTCCGGCGCCAGCAGCAGGCAGAACACGCCGGTGCCCAGGGTCGGCACGCTGGCGTGCAGGGCGATCATGCCCAGGTAGCTCAGGCCCAGGTACAGCGCGACGATCGCCACGCTGACCGAGGCGAAGAACTCCAGCACGGTGGACGACAAAAACGCGATGCGCAGCACTTTCAGCGTGCGCTCGCGCACGCCTTCGGCGGCGGCGGCAATGCCGCGCAGTTCATCCTCGCCGCGCCCGTACAGGCGCAACAGGCCCAGGCCCTTGAGCCGGTCGGCGAAGTGTCCGCCCATCCGCGCCAGCTCGCGCAACTGACGGCGGCCGGCGGCCTCGGCGCCCCAGCCCACCAGCATCATGAAGATCGGCACCAGCGGCGCGGTGAACAACAGGATCAGGCCGACCACCCAGTCGCTCCACGCCACCGCCAGCACGATCAGCAGCGGCACCACGCTCACTTCCCAGCGCGCAGGCCGGTAGCCGGCGTAGTAACCGTCCAGCGCATCGCCATGCGCCAGCAGCAGCTCGCCCAGTTCGCCGTTGCGCTGCCCGCGCAGCCACAGCGGCCCGCGCTGCAGCAGTTGCCGGTACACGCGCCGACGCAGCGCGAGTTTGGCCGCATCGGCGACATCGCCGGCGGCACGCTGCGCAGCGGCGCCGAGCCCCGCGCGCAGGACCAGCATCAGCGCCAGCAGGCCGAAGGCCGGCAGCGCCTGCGCCAGGTCGCGCCGCTCGACCAGCAGCGCCTGCACCAGCCAGGCGATGGCGCCGGCCTGCACGATCAGCAGCGCGCCGGACACGCTGATGGCCGCTGCGGCCAGGCGCTGGCGGCCACGCGCCGCGGCGGCCAGGGCCTCCAGCCAACGCATGCGCTGCTGCCGCTGCTGCGGCGTGTCGGCGGGCAGTGCGGCGGACGGCTCGGCGGAATCGGTCAAAACGGGCTCGGCGCGGCGAACGAAGCCGCCAGTTTAGCGGGGAAGGCGCTTCCGGGCCGGAACCACCGTGGCCGCCACGATGCCGGGTACGCCGGTTCCGCACATTGATCTGAATCAAGGTCGAACGCGCTCAAGCGGCGGAAGATCGCCTCCAATCTCCCGCCACTCGGCCACCCAGATGCACATTTTCCACGAGGTAGCACAGCCATGATCGACACCACTGTCGTAGAGCTGTCGCGGCTGCAGTTCGCCATGACCGCGATGTACCACTTCCTGTTCGTCCCGCTCACCCTGGGCCTGTCCTTCATGATCGCGATCATGGAGAGCGTGTACGTCATGACCCGCAAGGACGTGTGGCGGCGCATGACCCTGTTCTGGGGCGTGCTGTTCGGCATCAACTTCGCGATGGGCGTGGCCACCGGCATCGTGATGGAGTTCCAGTTCGGCATGAACTGGTCCTACTACAGCCACTACGTCGGCGACATCTTCGGCGCGCCGCTGGCGATCGAAGGGCTGATGGCGTTCTTCCTGGAAGCGACCTTCATCGGCCTGTTCTTCTTCGGCTGGAGCAAGCTCACCCCGGTCAAGCACCTGATGGTGACCTGGCTGATGGCGCTGGGCACCAACCTGTCGGCGGTGTGGATCCTGATCGCCAACGGCTGGATGCAGAACCCGACCGGCGCGGTGTTCAACCCGGACACCATGCGCATGGAAGTGGTCGACTTCATGGCGGTGGTGTTCAACCCGGTGGCGCAGGCCAAGTTCGTGCACACGGTCAGCGCCGGCTACGTGACCGGCGCGGTGTTCGTGATGTCGATCAGCGCGCTGTACCTGCTGCGCGGCAAGCACCGCGACATCGCCCGGCGCTCGTTCGCGGTGGCCGCCGCGTTCGGCCTGGCGTCCTCGCTGTCGGTGGTGGTGCTGGGCGACGAGAGCGGCTACGCCGCCAACGAACACCAGAAGATGAAGCTGGCCGCGATCGAGGCGATGTGGGAAACCGAGCAGGCGCCGGCCGACTTCACCGCCTTCGGCATCCCCAACCAGGCCACGGGCAAGAACGACTACGCGATCAAGGTGCCGTACCTGATGGGCCTGATCGCCACGCGCTCGCTGCACACGCCGGTGCCCGGCATCCTGGAGCTGGTCAAGCGCGCCGAGCACCGCGTGCGCGGCGGGCAGATCGCCTACGGCGCGCTGCAGCGGCTCAAGGCCAACCGCAACGACGCCGAGGCGCGCGCGGTGTTCGATCGCCACTGGCAGGACCTGGGCCACGGCCTGCTGCTCAAGCGCTACCGCGAGGACATCCTCAACGCCACCCCGGAGGAGATCGCCAAGGCCGCGCTGGACACGGTGCCGCGGGTGCTGCCGCTGTTCTGGACGTTCCGGGTGATGGCCGGCCTGGGCTTCTACCTGATCGCGTTCTTCGCCGCCGCGCTGTGGTTCTCGTGCAAACACAACTTCGAGGACAAGCGCTGGTTCCTGAAGCTGGCGCTGTGGACCCTGCCGGCGCCGTGGATCGCGATCGAGTGCGGCTGGTTCGTCGCCGAGTACGGCCGCCAGCCGTGGGCGGTGGAAGGCGTGCTGCCGACCTTCTATGCGGCCTCCGGCCTGGCCCTGCACGACATCCTGATCACCCTCGCCGGCTTCGTGGCGATCTACACCACGCTGCTGATCATCGAGATCAAGCTGATGCTCAAGGCGATCCGCAAGGGACCGGACGACCTGCCCGCCCTGCTGCAACCCGCCCCGCGTCCCGTCACCCCGATCGCCGCACCTGCGGCCGCCGGCCACCTCTGATTCCGGCAGGAGACACACCATGGACTTCATTGCATTGGACTACACCACGCTGCGCGTGATCTGGTGGCTGCTGCTGGGCATCCTGCTGATCGGCTTCGCGGTGATGGACGGATTCGACCTGGGCGTCGGCGCGCTGCTGCCGTTCGTGGCCAGGAACGACGCCGAACGCCGGCTGGTGGTGAACACCATCGGCCCGGTCTGGGAGGGCAACCAGGTCTGGTTGATCCTGGGCGGCGGCGCGATCTTCGCCGCTTTCCCGCCGCTGTACGCAGTCAGCTTCTCCGGCTTCTACCTGGCGATGTTCGTGATCCTGTTCGCGCTGATCCTGCGCCCGGTCGGGTTCAAGTTCCGCGGCAAGCTGCCCGGCCAGCGCTGGCGCAACGGCTGGGACTGGGCGCTGTTCCTCGGCGGCTTCATCCCGGCGCTGATCATGGGCGTGGCGGTGGGCAACGTGCTGCTGGGCGTGCCGTTCCATTTCGACGACACCCTGCGGGTGTTCTACACCGGCAGCTTCTTCGGCCTGCTGATGCCGTTCGCCCTGCTCGCCGGCCTGCTCAGCGTGAGCATGCTGGTGGCGCACGGCGCGGCGATGCTGGTACTGAAGACCGACGGCCCGGTGGCCGAGCGCGCGGGGCGCTACGGCAGCGTCGCCGCGCTGGTGGCGTGTGCGCTGTTCGCCGGCGCCGGGGTGTGGGTGGCCACCGGCCTGCCCGGCTACGCGGTCACCTCGCAGGTGGTCACCGACGGCGCCACCAACCCGCTGCTGAAGACCGCCGTGCTCGGCGAGGTCGGCGGCTGGATGCACAACTACCAGACCATGCCGCTGACCGCCCTGGCCCCGGCCGCCGGCCTGCTCGGCCTGCTGCTCAGCGCGGTGCTGCTGCGCAAGCGCCGCGGCGGCCTGGCCTTCATCGCCTCCGGTGCGGCCATCGCCGGCATCATCCTGACCGTGGGCTTTGCGATCTTCCCGTTCCTGCTGCCGTCCTCCAGCCAGCCGGGCTCCAGCCTGACCGTGTGGGACGCCTCCAGCAGCCACCTGACCCTGTGGATCATGCTGCTGGCCACCGTGCTGTTCCTGCCGATCATCCTCGGCTACACCACCTGGGTGTACCGCGTGCTGAAGGGCAAGGTCACCGCCGCCTCCCTGGACGACAACCCCAACGCGTACTGACGCGCCCGCAAGGAGAAACGATCATGTGGTACTTCGCCTGGATTCTCGGTGTGGGCCTGGCCTCCACCGCCGCCATCCTCAACGGCATGTGGTTCGAGGCGCGCGAGCGCAACGCGGCGGATGCCGCGGACGCGGCCGCCGCGGGGGACTGAAATTTTTTTGCAAAGGCGCTTGCCGAATGCGGAAGACCTCCGTATCATGTGCGGCTCCTTCGGGGTGTAGCTCAGTCTGGTAGAGCGCTACGTTCGGGACGTAGAGGTCGCAGGTTCGAATCCTGTCTCCCCGACCAGTTTCAAGGTCACAAAAAGCCTGGAAAACCATCGTTTTCCGGGTTTTTTTGTGCCCGCAATCCGGCAGCTGCCGCGCATCGCGGCAACCGGTCGTTCGCGCCGGCTTGCCCCTCCCTTTTTTCTCTGGGCAACCGGACCTTGACGCCGTGTCTCGCCACAATGGCGACGGGGAAACCGGCGCATTCATCACGACCTGCGTCCTCGGCAACGACACGCGCCGAAGCAAGGCGGCGGGCATGTCCGTTTCGACGCTCACGGCTCAGACAAACGGACACGACACCATGAAACTGCAGGCGACGCTCTGTCTCTCACTGATCGCGCTCTACTGCGCGCCGGCGGCCGCGGTGACCGAAACCGACAAGGCGGTGGACCGCCTCGGCGTGCACGGCGGTACCGCCTACTTCAGCATCAAGGATCCGTTTTCCACCAACTGCAAGTTCGACGTCGTCTATTTCAGCATCGGCGACGATTTCGGCAAGGCCGCCTATGCGAGCCTGCTCGCCGCACAAACCTCGGGCAAGAAGCTTTCTCGCTTCGACTACGCGCAATCCGCTCCCGGCGAAACCTGCACCCTCTCGCTGGTCGAATCGCGCAGCTGACCACGCATTCGCGGCATGCCGAACGCCACACGCCGGCGCATCACGCGCCGGCGTCCGCTTCGCTCACTCCACCGGCAGGCTGATGTAGCTCGCCTGCTGCGGCGTGTGCCAGATCCGCTGCGTCGCCTTCTGGTAATCGCCCGGCTTGGCGAAATAGATGTTCGGCACGTAGGTCTGCGGGTTGCGGTCGTACAGCGGGAACAGCGTGGACTGCACCTGCACCATGATCCGGTGGCCGCGCTCGAAGGTGTGGTTGGCCGTCGGCAGGCCGAAGCGGTAGGCCAGCGGCTGGTTCGGGGTCAGCGGTGCCGGATGCTCGAAGCTCTCGCGGTAGCGGCCGCGGAAGATCGCCAGCGACACCGGCAATTCGTAGCCGCCCAGCTTCGGCTCGGAGGCCATCTGGTCCGGGTACACGTCGATCAGCTTCACCACCCAGTCGCTGTCGCTGCCGCTGGTGGACGCCTGCAGGTGCACTTCCGGCGCGCCGGCGATGCGCAGCGGCGCCTGCAGCGGTTCGCTGACGAAGGTCAGCACGTCCGGGCGGCCGTCGACGAAGCGCTGGTCGTGCACCAGCCAGGTGGTCCACATGTCGCGGTCGCCGAACACCACCGGCCGCGGCACGAACGGCACCGGCTTGGCCGGGTCGGACACGTACTCGGTGTACTCGCCCTGCCCGGCCTTGGGCGCCTCGAACGAGACGCGGCCGCCGGCCTCCAGGTACAGCGGCTTGCTCTGCGCCGGGCAGCCCTGCGCGCAGCTCAGCGGCCAGCGCTGCAGACGGTCCCAGTGGTTGGCGCCGGTGTCGTAGATCAGCACCGGCGGCGTGTCGGCCTTGGGCGCGCCATCGACCAGGTACTGGTCGAAGAACGGCTTGAGCACGTCGCGACGGAACTGCAGCGCGGTGTCGCCGTCGAACTGCAGCGCGCCCAGCGAGGCGCCCTCGTAGTTGACCTGACTGTGCCGCCACGGCCCCATCACCAGGTAGTTCTTGTCGTTGCCGGTGTCGCGCGGCTCCATCGCCTCGTAGCTGTGGATCGCGCCCCACATGTCTTCCTGGTCCCACAGCCCCTGCAGCCACATCGTCGGCACCTTCAGCGGGGTGCGCGCCATCACCTTGTCCAGCGCCTGCTCCTGCCAGAACGCATCGTAGGCCGGGTGCTCGGTGAGCTTGCGCCACCATGGCAACTGCTCCAGCCCGGCGGCCTTGGCGTAGTCGCCGGCCGAGCCGGCGCGCAGGAAGTTGCTGTAGTCGTCGTAGCCCTGGCGCGGGATGCCCTCGCCCTTGCCGCGCCGGGTCATCTGCCCGGTGAAGTAATCCAGGTTGACCTGGCGGAAGGCGCCGTAGTTGAGCCAGTCGTCGCCCATCCAACCGTCGATCATCGGGCTCTCCGGCGCGGCCACCTTCAGCGCCGGATGCGGATCGGCCAGCGCCATCACCACGGTGAAGCCCTCGTAGGACGAACCGATCATGCCGACCTTGCCGTTGGATTCGGGCACGTGCTTGACCAGCCAGTCGATGGTGTCCCAGGCGTCGGTGGCGTGGTCGACCTTGGTCGGGTTGAGCGGCCCGCGCAGCGGTCGGGTCACCACATAGTCGCCCTCCGAGCCGTACTTGCCGCGGATGTCCTGAAACACGCGGATGTAGCCGCCGTCGACGAACACCTCGTCGCCCTGCGGCAGCAGATCGCGCATGTGCGGCGAGGCCAGCCGGCTGGCGCGGCCGCTGGCGTCGTACGGCGTGCGGGTCAGCAGCATCGGCGCGCCGTGCGCGCCCTTGGGCAGCACGATCACGGTGTGCAGCTTGACCCCGTCGCGCATCGGGATCATCACCTCGCGCTTGACGTAGTCGTTGGCCGCGGTCGGCGCGACGAACGGCTTGCCGGTGATGTCCGGGGTCATCGGCGCGGTCTGCGCGTGGGCGGCCGAGGCCAGCACGGTGGCGACGACGGTGGCGAGCAAACGGGTGGCGATGGGGCGCATGAAACCTCCGGGCAGTCAGACCCCGACTGTAGGCGCAACCGCGGCCCGGGCGGAAGTGTCGAAGAGCGGCGGTGTCCGCACGCCGTCGCAGTGCGGCTGCATCCAGGACATGACGTGGAGAGATCGGAGCGCGCAACGGCCAGGCGGCCGCCAAGGTTGCGCGCGCTTGCGGCCGCGCCGCACGCCATCGGCGCAAACGCGCCGGACACTGCGCGCAACGCCTTCCCTGTAGCACGCACCGCAGGTACAACGGTGCTTCTGCCCATCGCCGCGGCCACGCGCGGGGCGCCGTCGAGACCCGCCCGATGCCCAGCTCCGATCATCCGCCTGGCAATGCCGGCCGCCGCGCCTTCCTGAAGCAAGGCGGCGTCCTGGCCGCCATGCTGCCGTTGCTCGGCCTGCCGGCGTTCGGCCGCGCGCTGGCCGCGCCGCTGCGTCCGGCCAGCTCGCCGCTGGTGCCGCCGGCCCAGGCGCTGCGGCTGCGGTACGCCAACGTGGCCAGCGAGGCCGAGGTGTTGCGGCAAGGCCTGCCGATCGGCAACGGCCGGCTCGGCGCCCTGGTCGGCGGCGCGCCCGATCGCGACTTCCTGTACCTCTCCGACGCCAGCCTGTGGACCGGAGGACGCAACGACACGCTCGACGCGCAAGGCCAGTTCGGCTACGAGAAGGACAGCTTCGGCAGCTTCGTGATGCTCGCCAGGCTGTATCTGGAACTGGACGGCCATGCGCCGGCGCAACTGCGCGACTACACGCGCGAGCTGGACCTGAGCAACGGCTGCGTGCACGTGCGCTACGCGCTGGACGCTGCGCAGTTCACCCGCACCGTCTTCGCCAGCCACCCCGACGACGCCATCGTGATCCACCTGGAACAGCGCGGTGGCGGTCTGCACAGCGGCCGGCTGCGCCTGGTCAGCGCGCACGATGCGCCCGTGCACGGCGATGCGGACGGGGGACTTGGCTGTTCCGGCGCACTGGCCAACGGCCTGCGCCACGGGGCGCACGTGCGGCTGATCGCCTCCGACGGCAGCGTGGAACTGCAGGGCGATACGCTGCACTTCCGTGACTGCCGCGCGCTGCGCATCGTGATCTGCGGCGGCAGCAACTACGTGCCCGACCTGGCCAGGAACTACCGCGATCCGGCGCTGGATCCGCAAGCGCTGGCCAGGCAGCGGTGTGCGGCGGCGGCGCAACTACCACCCGAGACGCTGCTGTACACGCACGTGGCCGACCATCGCGCGCTGTTCGATACCATGCAGGTGGAGTTCGGCCGCTCCAGCCCGGCGCAGCGCCGGCTCGCCATCGCCGAGCGGCTGCAGGCGCGCGCCGCGGCGGACACGCCCGACCCGGAACTGGAAGCGCTGTACCTGCAGTTCGGCCGCTACCTGACCATCGCCGCCTCGCGCGACGCCCTGCCGATCAACCTGCAGGGGCTCTGGCTGGAGAACAACGATCCGCCGTGGATGAGCGATTACCACAGCGACGTCAATGTGCAGATGAACTATTGGCTGACCGACGCGGCCGGGCTGGGCCCGTGCTTCAACGCCCTCGCCCGCTACTGTCTGGCGCAACTGCCATCGTGGACGCAGATCACCCTGGCGCACTTCAACGACCCGCGCAACCGCTTCCGCAACACCTCCGGCAAGGTCGCCGGCTGGGCCGTGGCGTTCTCGACCAATCCGTTCGGCGGCAGCGGCTGGTACTGGCATCCGGCCGGCAACGCCTGGCTGTGCGACAGCCTGTTCCAGCACTACGAATACAGCCAGGACCGTGCCTACCTGCAACGGATCCATCCGCTGCTCAAGGGCGCCTGCGAGTTCTGGGAGGCCCGGCTGATCGAACTGGAGGTCCCGGCTGCCGACGGATCCCGGCAGACGCGCCTGGTCGACGACCACGACTGGTCGCCCGAACACGGCCCGGAGGACGCGCGCGGCATCGCCTATGCGCAGGAGCTGGTGTGGAACCTGTTCGGGCAGTATTGCCAGGCCTGCGCGCTGCTCGATGTGGATGCGGCCCATGCCGCGACCATCGCCGGACTGCGGCAGCGCCTGTACCTGCCGCAGATCAGCCCGCGCAGCGGGCAATTGCAGGAATGGATGTCGCCCGACGACCTGGGCGAGGCGCACCACCGCCACCTGTCGCCGCTGATGGGCCTGTATCCGGGCCACCGGCTGCATCCGGACCTGGCCCCGCCCGCGCAGGTTGCCGCGGCGCGCGCGCTGCTGGACGCGCGCGGCATGCACAGCTTCGGCTGGGCCTGCGCCTGGCGCGCGCTGTGCTGGGCGCGGCTGGGCGAGGCCGAGCGCGCCTATGCGCTGGTGGCGACCAACCTCAAACCGTCGATCGTGCACAGCAACGGCACCGCCCCGAACTTCTTCGACATCTACGACCTCAGCCAGCACGGCGATCCCACGCTGGGCGGCGTGTTCCAGATCGACGCCAACTTCGGCACGCCCACTGCGATGCTGGAAATGCTGCTGTATTCGCGGCCCGGCCACATCGCGCTGTTGCCGGCGCTGCCCAAGGCCTGGGCCGCACGCGGCAAGGTCAGCGGCATCGGCGCGCGCGGCGGTTTCGTGGTGGACCTGGCATGGCGCGACGGCAAGGCGACGCGGATCGTGCTGCGCAGCGTCGGCGGCACGCGTACCGTACTCGTCTTCAACGGCACGCGGCGCACGCTGGAGCTGGCACCCGGCGAACGTGTGCGGGTGCTGTGAGCGTCGAGACGACGACAGACCTCGTAGGAGCGGCTTCAGCCGCGACGGGCGTTACCGGGAAGGCGCGTCGCGGCTGAAGCCGCTCCTACATAAAGGTGCCGCCATCGAAAGCGGCAGCGAACCTCAGTGCCGCACCTGGCCCTCGCCGCGCACCACGAAGCGCTCCACGGTCAGCGCTTCCAAGCCCATCGGGCCGTAGGCGTGCAGGCGCGTGGTGGAGATGCCGATCTCCGCGCCCAGGCCCAGTTCGCCGCCGTCGGAGAAGCGCGAGGAGGCGTTGACCATCACCACTGCAGCGCGCAGCGCCTGCACGAACGCCTCCGCGTTGGCCGCATCGGCGGTGGCGATGACTTCGGTGTGGTCGGAGCCGTAGCGGCGGATGTGCGCGATCGCCGCGTCCAGGTCGGGCACCACCGCGACCGCCAGGATCAGATCCAGATACTCGGCGGCGTAGTCGTCGTCGCTGGCGCTGTCGATGTCCGGCAGCACGGCGCGGGTGGCGGCATCGCCGCGCAGGGCGACACCGCGTTCGCGCAGCGCCTGCGCGGCCAGCGGCAGGAAGCGCGCGGCCACGTCGGCGTGCACCAGCAGCGTTTCCAGCGAGTTGCAGGCGGCCGGCCGCGTGGTCTTGCCGTCGATGAGCAGCTTCAGCGCCAGGTCCAGGTCCGCCGAGGTGTCCACGAACAGATGGCACACGCCCTTGTAGTGCTTGATCACCGGCACCCGCGCGTGTTCGGCGACGAAACGGATCAGACCTTCGCCGCCGCGCGGGATCGCCAGGTCGACGATGTCGTGGAGCTGCAGCAGTTCCAGCATGGTCTCGCGGCGCAGATCCTCGACCAGGGTCAACGCGGCCTCGCCGATGCCGGCTTCGCGCAACGCACGGCGTAGCGCCGCGGCGATGGCGGTGTTGGAATGGATCGCCTCGGAGCCGCCGCGCAGGATCACCCCGTTGCCGGCCTTGATGCACAGCGCCGCGGCGTCGGCGGTGACGTTGGGGCGCGCCTCGTAGATCATCGCCACCACGCCCAGCGGCACGCGGATCTTCTGCACGCGGATGCCGTTGGGGCGCACGTCGTCGCGGGTGACCTGTCCCACCGGGTCGGGCAGGCCCGCCACCTCGCGCAGCGCCGTGGCGATGCCGTCCAGGCGCTTGCGGTCCAGCGCCAGCCGATCGAGCATCGCGCTGCCGACGTCCTTGGCCCGCGCCGCCTCCAGATCGCGCGCATTGGCGGCGAGGATCGCTTCGGCATCCGCCTCCAGCGCCGCCGCCATCGCCTCCAGCAGCGCCTGTTTGGCCGGCGACGACAACTGCGCCAGCGCTTGCGCGGCATCGCGGCAGTGCAGGGCCTGGGTACGGATGGAGGTCATTGGGCGGCTCCGGTGGATTCGGGATTCGGGATTCGGGATTCGGGATTCGCAAAGGCTACGCGCGGCCCCGGGAAATCAGAAGCAGCGAGCGCGAGGCGCGATGCAGGTGCCTGCCTTGCGCCGCTTCGCGGCCGGCGCGGGGCTGGCGCGCTTACGCCGATTCCCCATTGCCGACTCCCGATTCCCGCACCACCACCAGATCGTCGCGATGGATCACGTTCTCGCCGTAGTTGTAGCCCAGGATCGCCTCGATGTCGCGCGAGTGGCGGCCGGCGATGCGGCGGATGTCCACCGCCGCGTACTGGCTGACCCCGCGCGCCAGGCAGCGCTCGCCGGCCGCGTCGCGCAGGCGCACCTCCACCATGTCGCCGCGGCGGAACTCGCCCACGGCGCCGGCGACGCCGCCCGGCAGCAGCGAGGCGCCCTTGTCGAGCAGTGCGGCGGCAGCGCCGGCATCGACCAGGATCGCCCCCGGTTCCACCGGCACGTGGCGCAGCCAGTACTTGCGTGCGGCGATGCGGGTGCGCGCGGCATGGATGCGCGTGCCGCGCAGGCTGTCCTGGGCCAGGCCGCGCACCACCTCGGCGCTGCGGCCGTTGAACAGATAGGTCTCGATGCCGGCGGCGCCGGCCTTGGCCGCGGCCTCCAGCTTGGTGCGCATGCCGCCGGTGCCCACGCCGCTGCCGCTGCCGCCGGCCATGGCCAGCACCGCCGCGCTCAGTTCCTGCACCTCGTGCAGCGGCTGTGCCTGCGGGTCGCGGCGCGGGTCGGCGGTGTACAGGCCATCGATGTCGGTGGCGATGAACAGCGCATCGGCGTCGACCAGGGCGGCGACGATCGCGGCGAGATTGTCGTTGTCGCCGAGCTTGAGCTCGTCCACCGAGACGGTGTCGTTCTCGTTGACCACCGGCAATGCACCCAGCCGCAACAGTTCGCCCAGCGTGGCACGCGCGTTGAGGTAGCGGCGGCGGTTGCGCAGGTCGTCGTGGGTCAGCAGCACCTGCGCCACCGGCCGCTCGAAGAAGCGCTGCCACAGCGCGATCAGCTGCGCC
Organism: Xanthomonas sp. NCPPB 3174; assembly: GCF_056725205.1. Taxonomy (NCBI): domain Bacteria; kingdom Pseudomonadati; phylum Pseudomonadota; class Gammaproteobacteria; order Lysobacterales; family Lysobacteraceae; genus Xanthomonas; species Xanthomonas sp. NCPPB 3174. The sequence continues at coordinate 3,012,838 of NZ_CM161517.1, forward strand.
TGGCCGAGCGCGGCCAGCGCCTGCCGTGCCGCCAGCGCCGCACCGGCTTCGGCGGCCTTGGGCACGATGGCACGGCCGGCGGCGACCGCGCCGGAGGACACGATCACCAGTTCGCGCCCGGCCGCCAGGTTGGCCGAGACGAACTGCGCCAGGCCCAGCGCGAAGCGCGGCGTGAGGCCACCGCCGTCGGCGGCCAGCAGGCTGCTGCCGACCTTGAGCACCGCGCGCCGCCACGGCGGCAGGCGTTGTTCGACGAAGGGCGATGGCGTTTGCGAGGTCATTGGATCAGCGCGTGCTTCATTCGTGCATGTTCCATTCGTACACGGTGAGATCGGAGCAACCTTGGATCGCCAGCGGATCGGCGGCGACGATCGCCTGCGCCTGCGCCAGGTCGTCCACACCCTGCAGCAGGTAGGCGCCGCCGCTGCGGTCGCTGAAGCCGCCGGTCAGCGCCAGCAAGCCGCGTGCGCGCAGGTCGTCGAGGAAGGCCAGATGCGGCGCGACCACGCGCTCGTCGAAGCTCGGTTTGCGCATCGCCAGGACCAGGTAGTGCTTCATCGTACGGTGTTCCTTCTGCAATCGGTTTGCATGTTCGGCGTCGCAACGAATGCTTTTTGTGGGAGGGACTTCAGCCCAGACGCGTTAGCGCCGAGGCGTCGCGCCGAAGCCCTCTCCCACAGGTAATCAAGCATGCAGCGCGCGCCAACGCGTTTGCAGCTCGTCCAGGCGCAGATCGGCGGCGGCGCCCGGCGAGACCCGCGCGGCCAGGCTGCCTTCCGGCGTGCGCCCCTGCCCTGCGCTGTCGGCAGACGCGGCGGCGGCCTGGTAGGCCTCGCGGAACGGCACACCGGCCACGGCGGCTTCCACCGCCACGTCGGTGGCGTACATGCCCGAATCGATCGCCGCGCGCAGCCTGTCCTCGCGCCACTCCAGGTTGGCCAGCAGTGCCGGCAGCAGCTCCAGCGCGGCCAGGCCGCGGCCGAAGCCATGGAAGATCGCGCCCTTGCTGCTCTGCAGGTCGCGGTGATAGCCCGACGGCAACGACAGCAACTGTTCGATCTCGGTGCGCGCGGCAGCCACGCTGGCGTGGGTGGCGCGCATCAGTTCGATCACGTCGGGGTTGCGCTTGTTGGGCATGATCGAACTGCCGGTGGTGTACTGCGCCGGCAACGCCACGAAGCCGAATTCGCCGCTGGTGAACAGCGACAGGTCCCAGGCCAGGCGGCGCAGGTCCAGGGTGGCACTGCCCAGCGCTTCCAGCGCGGCCATCTCGAACTTGCCGCGCGACAGTTGCGCGTAGATCGGGCTGACCTGCAGCCGCGCGAAGCCCAGCGCGGCGGTGGTGTGGGCGCGGTCCAGCGGCAGGTTGACGCCGTAGCCGGCGGCGGTGCCCAGCGGATTGCTGTCGACCAGGCGCAGGGTATCGCGGGCGCGCACGGCATCGTCGATGAAGGCCTCGGCCCAGCCAGCCCACCACATGCCCGCCGAGGACACCACGGCACGCTGGATGTGGGTGTAGCCGGGCACCGGCAGATCGCGCTCGGCCTGCGCACGGTCCAGCGCCACCTTGGCAATCTCCGCGCTGAGCTGCGCCAGCCGCGCCAGCCTGTCCTTCAGCCACAGCCGGGTCGCGACCAGGATCTGGTCGTTGCGGCTGCGTCCGGTGTGGATCTTGCGCCCGGCATCTCCCAGGCGTTCGGTCAGCCGCGCCTCGATCGCCGAGTGGCCGTCCTCGAAGCGCGCATCCAGCACGAACGCGCCGCTGCGGAAATCCTCGGCCAGCACCGCCAGCTCGCGCTGCAGCCCGGCCAGTTCGTCGGCGGACAGGATGCCGATGCGCTGCAGGCCCTCGGCGTGCGCGCCGCTGGCGGCGATGTCGTGCAGGAAGAACTCGCGGTCCAGGAGCACGTCGTCGCCGGCCAGGAACGCCTGGATCTGCGTGTCGACGGCGACGCCGGGTTTCTGCCAGAGGAGGTTGGTCATTGGAGAGCCGGGATTGGGGATTGGGGAATCGGGATTCGGAAAGCGGCGCTGCGTCCGTGATGGATGCGGGCTGGCGTGGACGCCCTACTCCGGCGTGTGCATCGGCGGGATCGAGGTCAGTTCGTCCACGCCCAGCGCCAGGTTGAGGTTCTGCATCGCCTGGGTCGCCGCGCCCTTGAGCAGGTTGTCCAGCGTCGCCACCAGCACCAGCCGCTTGTTGCCCGGGGCCAGGGTGAAGCCGCCGAGCTGCACGCCGTGGCGGCCGGCGATGCGGCTGACCCACGGCGCCTCGTCGACTACCTCGATCAGCGGCTCATCCGCATAGCGGGCGCGATACAGCTGCTGCACCGCCTCCAACTTCAGCGGCTGCTGCAGCCACAGGTTCACGGTCATGGTGATGCCGCGGAAATGCGGCGCCACGTGCGGCATGAACTCCACCGGCACGCCGAGCTGCGCGGACACCTCGCGCTCGTGCATGTGGTCGGTCAACACGTACGGCATCAGGTTGTCGTGCAACAGCGCCGGGTTGTTCTTGTCCGACGGCGTGGTGCCGGCGCCGGAATAGCCCGACACGCCGAAGCACTGCGGCGGCCCGGCGAGCTGCTCGCGCAGCGGCGCGATCGCCAGCTGCATCGCGGTGGCGTAGCAGCCCGGGTTGCTGATGCGGCGCTGCCCGGCATAGCCGGCGCGGGTCAGTTCCGGCAGGCCGTAGTACCAGGCCGGGTCGAAGCGGTAGTCCGCGGACAGATCGACCACGATCGGGTCGGGCGCACCGGCGGCGACCGCCGCATCCAGCGCCGCCACGTAGGGCGCGGCCTTGCCGTTGGGCAGCGCCAGCACCACCACGTCGGCACGCTTGGCCGCCACCGCCTCCGGGTCGAGGTTCTCGTAGCGCAGTTCGCCTGCGTAAGCGTCGTGGTGGGCATCGACGCGTTGCCCATCCAACTCGCGCGAAGACAGGAAGGCCAGCCGCAATTGCGGGTGTGCGGCGATCAGGCGGATCAGTTCGGCGCCGGTGTGGCCACGGGCGCCAACGATGCCGATGGAATAAACGGGAGTGTTCATGCGTGCGAATCCAGGCGGAACTGCAGGTGGCGTTTCACCCCGGCCCATTCCGTATCGATGATGGAGAAGATGACGGTGTCGCGTGGGGTGCCGTCGGCGTGGCGCTTGTGGTTGCGCAGCACACCGTCCTGCTTGGCCCCCAGCCGCGCGATCGCGGTGCGCGAGGCGTGGTTGAACCAACTGGTCTCGAACACCACGCTGAGGCAGCCGAGCGTCTCGAAGGCATGCCCGAGCAGCAGCAGCTTGGCCTCGGTGTTCAGGCCGCTGCGCTGCACACGCGGCGCATACCAGGTGTAGCCGATCGACAGCGTCGGCACCTGCGGATCCAGGCCGTAGAAGCGCGTGCTGCCGACGATCTCGCCCTGCGCATCGCGCACCACGAACGGCAGCACCCGACCCAGCGCCTGCACCTCCAGCGCGGCGGCGACATAGGCGTCCATCCGCTCTGGCGCTGGCACGTTGGTGTACCACAGCGCCTCCAGGCCGCTGCCGCGTACGGCGTTGCGCAAGCCCTCGGCGTGCGCCGCCTGCAGCGGCTCCAGGCTGACGTGGCGACCGCGCAGCGTCGGCACCTGGCGCCAGGATTCGGGAAGCTCGGGATCGATGCTGGACATGGCCTGGGTTCTCTGGACGATTCCGCTCAACCCTGCAGGGTCGGCGTGCGCGTGGCGCAGTGCGCCACGCAGTGCTGGATCTGTTCGAAGGTCTCCAGGCCGTACCAGAACACCTTCCACTTCTCCTGCTTGAAGCAGCCGTCGGATTCGGCGTAGTAGAAGATGTTGACCTGGTTGTTGTGGCGCGAGCGCCAGAACAGCTGCGGCGTCTCCTCGCGCATCACGTTCCACACCGCGCGGCCCAAGCCCTCGCCCTGCGCGTCGTCGAGCACGGCGAACTTGTCCAGGTAGGTGAGCGGGCTCGATCCAAGCTGGCCCTCGTCGGTCAGGATCACCGCGGTGCGGTAGTTCTCGCTGACGTAGGCGCGCAGCAGCCTGGTGGTGTCGAAGTAGTCTGGCACCAGGGTGCGGCCGAAACTGGATTCGATCAGGGTCTTCAGCCGCGGCAGGTCCAGCTCGCTCCACGTCGTGGCGCGCAGCACCTTCTCGCCGCGCCGCACCAGGGTGCCCGAGCCCTTGTGGGTGAACAGTTCCTTGGCCAGGTCGGCCGGACGCGTGATCGACACCGACGACTCCAGCGGCAGCCGGTCCAGCAGGTCCTTGATCTGCTCGATCTTCACCTTCATGCCGCCATGGATCCACGGCTGCGCGATCAGGTGGTCGTACTCGGTGGACAGGTTGATCGAATCGATCACCCGGCCCTGTTCGTCGAGCAGGCCGCCGGTGCCGGTGAGGAAGATGATCTTGTACGGCTGCAGTTCCTGCACCAGTTCGTTGGCGGCGAAGTCGGCGTTGATGTTGAGGATCTGCCCGCTGGGGGTCTCGCCCAGGCTGGTGATGACCGGGATCGAGCCGGCCTGCAGGCTGGCCTCGATCGGCGCCAGGTTCACCGCGGTGACCTCGCCGACCAGCCCGTAGGTGTCGCGGTCCAGGTACTGCGCCTCGAACACGCCACCGGTGATCGAAGTGGCGCGCGCGCCGTTCTGCTGCAGCGCCTCGACCAGCTTGAGGTTGGAGGCCTGGAACACCCGGCGCACGATCGCCAGCGCTTCCGGCGAAGTCACCCGCAGGCCGTTGACGGTCTGCTTCTCGATGCCGGCGGCGGACAGCTCCGCATCCAGCTGCGGGCCGGCGCCGTGCAGCACGATCGGGGTCAGGCCCACTTCCTGCAGGAACGACAGCGAGGAAGTCAGCGCCTCCAGGTCGTCGCGCAGCACCGCGCCGCCGACCTTGACCACGGCGAAGCGCTTGGCGTCCAGTTGCGAGAAGCGCTTGAGGTACTGGCTGATCTCCTTCGCGCTGGCCATGCTCGAGAGCAGGCGCACGATGGTCTGGCGGGTTTGGCGGTTGGCGTGCATGGCGTGGGGCGGTGTCCGAAGGAATCCAGGGTGGAGCCGATCGCGGGATCGGTCCAGTCGACGTGGGAACGCGCGCGGCTCAGCGCGCGCCGTTGATGATGCGGTGGACCGAGTCGGCGTAGCGCTGCAGTTGCTCCAGCGTCACGAACTCGTCGGCGGTGTGCGCCTGGGCGATGTCGCCCGGGCCGTAGACCAGCGCGGTGTAGCCGCCGGCAGAGAACAGCGAGGCCTCGGTCCAGAAGTCCACCGCGTTGCCGATCGGCAGTTCCAGCGCATCGGCGACGTCGCGCGCGGCCAGGCGCTTGTCCTCGGCGCGCGCGATGTCGCCGGATGGCAGGCTCGGCCCGCGGAAGGTCTCCTCGAAATGCGCCGCGGCCGGCTCGGCGAAGCCGGCGAAGGTCGCCAGCAACGCGTCCACGTCCATCGACGGCAGCGGCCGGAAACCGAAGCGCAACTCCGCCGCCGGCGCGATCATGTTGGCCTTGATCCCGCCCTCGACGCGGCCGATGTTGAAGCGCAGCCCGGTCAGCCCGCCGAAGCGCGCGTGCGCCAGCGACTCCACATGTTCCAGTGCACGGCCGCCCCAGCGCATCGCCTGGTGCAGCGCGCTGGCCGCGGCGTCCTGCTTGCCGGAGGCATGCCCGGCGCGGCCGGCGAAACGCATCAGCACCGAACTGATGCCGCGATGCGCCAGCACCGCCTCGCTCATGGTCGGCTCGGCCACCAGCACCGCTTCATAGGGAATACCACGGGCCAGGAACGCGGCGATGCAGCGCGGGTCGTTGGCTTCCTCGTCGCTGGAGAACAGGAACGCGGCATCGCCGTCGCCGGCATTGGCCGCGGCCAGCAACGCCGCCGCCGCGCCCTTGATGTCGCACACGCCCAGACCGACCACGCGATCGTCCAGGCGCCGCATGCTGTGCGGATCGGCGCTCCAGTGCGGCGAATCCGGCACCGTGTCCAGGTGCACGTTGAACAGGTACTTCGGCGTGCCGCGCACCGCATACAGGCTGACCGCGCCGGCGCCGTGGTCGATCACCTCCACCGCGAAGCCGGGCAGCTGCGCGCGGATGTAGTCGAAGATGCCATCGGTGCCGATCGCCCGCGGCGGATTGCGGGTGTCGAAGGACACCAGTGCTTTCAGGTGGGTCAGGGTGGATTCGAGCAGGTCGGTCATGGCGGATCGGATCAGGCGGCCGTCGCCGCGGACTGGTAGATGTCGGGACGCAGCACTTCCATCAGCGTCTGCGGCCGCGCCGGCGCGGCGAAGCCGTACTGCGCATACAGCGCATGCGCATCGGAGGTGGCGAGCATGAAGCGACGCAGGCCTTGCAGCTGCGGGTGGGCCATCACCGCCGCCACCAGTTGCTTGCCGTAGCCGCGGCCGCGGTAGGCGTCGAGCACGAACACGTCGGCGAGATAGGCGAAGGTCGCGCCGTCGGTGATCACCCGGGCAAACGCCACCTGCCCCACGCCGTCGAGATGGCCGCCGAAGCACAGCGAACCGGCGATCGCCCGCTGCACCGTGTACAGCGGGATGCCCAGGCTCCAATAGGCCTGCTCGCTGAGGAAGCGATGGATCAACGGCAGATCCAGTTCCTGCTTGTCGGTGCTGATGCGCAGTGCGTGCATGGGTTCCATCGCAGTGGCCCCCTTCTCCCACTGGGAGAAGGTGCCCCCGAAGGGGGCGGATGAGGGTACGGGCGAAGCCTGGTCAAGCCTGGTGAAGCCAATCGTGCCAGCGAGATAAAGGGCGGACGAAACGCGCAGCCAACTAGTGCGAGGCTTCGCCCGGACCCTCACCCCAACCCCTCTCCCGCAGGGAGAGGGGCTTTTGCTCTTTCAGCGGTTGACCTGCGCGTACAGCGTCGAGCTCATCCCGAACAGCTTGATGAAGCCCTCGGCCTCGGCCACGCCCCAGTCCGCCGACTGCGCGTAGGTCGCGCCCTTGGCGTTGAGCAGGTGCGGCGACTTCACCGCCACCGCATCGACGCGGCCGCCGCGGGTCTCCAGCGTCACTTCGCCGTTCACCATCGCCTGCGACGACTTCAGGAACGCCTCCAGGTCGGTCTTCAGCGGATCGTGGTAGAAGCCTTCGTACACCAGCTCCACCCACTTGCGCGCCACGTCCGGCTTGAAGCGGTTCTGCTGCTTGGTCAGCACCGCGTCCTCCAGCGCGCGGTGCGCGGCCAGCAGCGACACCAGGCCCGGCGCCTCGAACACGATGCGGCCCTTCAGGCCGATCACGGTGTCGCCGGTATACACGCCACGGCCCACGCCGTAGGGCGCGAACAGCTTGTTGAGCCTGGCCAGGATCTGTTCGCCCGGCAGCGCCTTGCCGTCCAGCTCGACCGCCTCGCCCTGCACGAACTTCAGCTTCACCGTCAGCGGCTCGGTCGGCCACGCGCTGCGCGGCGCGCACCAGCCGCGGGCGCCCTCGCCCGGCGCTTCCCAGCGGTCGATCTCGCCGCCGGACATGGTCAGGCCGAGCAGGTTCTCGTTGATGGTGTAGGCCTGCTGCTTGGCACGCACGCCGAAGCCGCGCTCCTCCAGGTACTTCTGCTCGTAGGCGCGGGTCTGGGTGTGTTCCTTCTGGATCTCGCGGATCGGCGCGACGATCTCGTAGTCGCCCAGCGCCTTGACCGCCAGGTCGAAGCGCACCTGGTCGTTGCCCATGCCGGTGCAGCCGTGCGCGATGGTCTTGGTGCCCAGCTCCTCGGCGCGCTTGAGCGCGGCATCGACGATCAGGTAGCGGTCGGACACCAGCAGCGGGTACTGGCCCTGGTAGCCCTCGCCGGCCCACACGAACGGCTTGACGAAGCCGGCCCAGATCGCCGGGCCGCCGTCGACGGTGACATGGCTGGCCGCGCCCAGTTCCGCGGCGCGCTTCTCGATGAAATCGCGCTCCTCGGCATCCACGCCGCCGGTGTCGGCGAACACGGTGTGCACCGCATAGCCCTTGGCCTGCAGGTAGGGAATGCAGAAGCTGGTGTCCAGACCACCGGAGAAGGCGAGGACGATGTCCTTGGTGCCGGGATTGGGGATTGGGGAGTCGGGATTGGTGGAAGCGGTTTGCTGCGACATGGGGGAGTCTCTCTGCGGTTGACTAAGTAGGAACGAACAGGGAAGCCGCTGTGGCGAATCCCCAATCCCGAATCACGAATCCCGGCGGCCCTGGCCTGCCAGCGCCGCCATGATCGCCTTCTGCACATGCAGGCGGTTCTCGGCCTCGTCGATGGCGATGCAGTTGGGCGAATCCATCACCGCGTCGGTGGCCTTGACGTTGCGGCGCAGCGGCAGGCAGTGCGAGAACACGCCGTTGTTGGTCAGCGCCATCTTGCGTTCGTCGACGATGAAGTGCTGGTACTGGTCGCGGATCGGCTTCTCCGGGCCCCAGTTGCCGAAGAACGGCAGCGCGCCCCAGCTCTTGGCGTAGACCACGTCCGCGCCGGCATAGGCGCTGTCGATGTCGTGGCTGACGGTCAGCGAGCCGCCGCTCTCCTGCACGTTCTGCGCGGCCCAGCCCATGTAGCGCTCGTCGAGCACATAGTCCGGGGTCGGGCACAGCAGGGTCACGTCCATGCCCAGGCGGGTGGCGATGGTCAGCGCGGAATTGGCCACCGCGGTGTTCAGCGGCTTGGGATGGTAGGTCCAGGTCAGCACGTACTTCTTGCCGCGCAGGTCGCGAGTGCCGAAGTGCTCCTGCAGAGCCAGCGCGTGCGCCAGCTCCTGGCACGGATGGGTGATGGTCTCCATGTTGATCACCGGCACCGGCGAGTACTTGGCGAAGCTCTTCAGCACCACGTCCTCGCGGTCCTTGGCCCAGTCGACGAACTTCGGGAACGCGCGCACGCCGATCAGGTCCACGTAGCGGCCCAGCACCCGCGCCACCTCGGCGATGTGCTCCTCGGTGTCGCCGTCCATCACCGTGCCCAGGTCGAACTCGATCGGCCACGCGTCCTTGCCCGGCTGCAGCACCACCGCGTGGCCGCCCAACTGGAACGCGCCCAGCTCGAAGCTGGTGCGGGTGCGCATGGACGGGTTGAAGAACACCAGCGCGATCGACTTGCCCTTCAGCTCGCTGCCGAGGCGGTTGCGCTTGAACAGCGCCGCCTGGGTCAGCAGCGCGTCGAGCTCGGCGCGGCTCCAGTCCTGGGTGTTCAAGAAGTGCTTCAGAGACATCGATCGATCCTTTGCAGCGGTGGGGACGCGGGACGCGCGGGAGGTGCTGTGGGGTTGTTCTTTACGGGTGAAACTTTTCCGGCCGATGAAAACGAAAAAACCCAGCCTCGGGCTGGGTTTTCAGAACGAACGGCACGACGCTCCGGTTACCCAGCGAGAATGTGGGATTCCGGTCGACGCGCGCGCGACGTCATGCCCGAGGCCATGCGTGCGGCGCTGAGATCGTGCTGGGGCAGGTTCGCTTTCATCGGCGCGCATCCTCGCACGCGCACGCCACAGGCGCAAGCGCACGCGGCGCTCAGCGCGGCGGCACCACCACCGCGTCGGGCACGTACGGGGCCACCGAGACGCGGATGCGCAGCCGGTTGCCCGGATCTTCCGGCAGCCGCGAGCGGTACTTGGTGCCCTTGTAGACATAGTCCACGTCGTAGGCGATGGGCCGGCGGAACTCGCGGCCGACCTCGACCATCCGGCAGTTGCGGCCGCCGTTCGGCGCCGTGGCCGGCGCAGCGGCCGGGGCCGGCTCCTCGTGGCGGCGACTGAAGATGTCCTTCACCGAATCCATCAACCGGTTCAAGCGGCTGTCGTCCTCGGCCGGCTTGGGCGCCGGCGCCGCCGGGGCCGGCGCGGGGGCCGGGTCGCATTGCTGCTCGGTGCGGGTGGCGCGCAGGGTCTGGTACACCGGCTCCACATTCAGGACCTGGGCGTAGTCCAGCTTGACGTTCTCGATCACCACCACCCGGTTGCGCGCCTCGGAGTCCTGCGCCCAGGCCGGCGCCGCGGCGCAGGCAAGGAGGCCGACCAGCGGCAACAACGGGTTCAGGCGCATCGGCAGCAGCTTCGCAAGGGCAGACCCACGAGTGTAGGCATGGCGGCTTGCGTCGGGCTGAACGCGAGCCGAAAGGCGCTCCCCGCGCCCGCCCCGGGACGGCTGCCGGTAGAATCGGGCGGTTTCCCCACCGCCGATGCCGATGAGCCTGCGCCTGCACAACAACCTGACCCGCCGGGTCGACGCCTTCGAACCGCTCGATCCGGTGGCCGGCCCGACGCTCTACGTCTGCGGCCCCACCGTCTACAACTACGCGCACATCGGCAACGCCCGCGGCCCGGTGGTGTTCGACGTGCTGGCGGCGCTGCTGCGGCGCCGCTACGGCAAGCTGCGCTATGCCCGCAACATCACCGACGTGGACGACAAGATCAACGCCGCCGCGCAGGCGCAGGGCGTGCCGATCTCGGCCATCACCGACCGCTTCGCCGCCATCTACCGCCAGGACATGGCCGCGCTGGGCGTGACCCCGCCGGATATCGAGCCGGCGGCCACCGCACACATCCCGCACATCGTGGCGATGATCGAGCGGCTGATCGCCAGCGGCCATGCCTACGCCGCCGAGGGCCACGTGCTGTTCGCGGTGGCCAGCTTCGCTGATTACGGCAAGCTGTCGCGGCGCGATCCGGAGGAGATGCTGGCCGGTGCCCGCGTCGAGGTGGCCCCGTACAAGCGCGACCCGGGCGACTTCGTGCTGTGGAAGCCCTCCAGCGACGACCTGCCCGGCTGGGATTCGCCGTGGGGCCGCGGCCGCCCCGGCTGGCACATCGAGTGCTCGGCGATGGCCGCCGCGCATCTGGGCGAGACCATCGACATCCACGCCGGCGGCGTCGACCTGCAGTTCCCGCATCACGAGAACGAGATCGCACAGAGCGAATGCGCCCACGGCGGCGCGACCTTCGCCCGCGTGTGGCTGCACAACGGCATGCTGACCTTCAGCGGCGCCAAGATGAGCAAGTCGCTGGGCAACATCGAGACCGTGCACGACCTGATCGAGCGGCATCGGCCGGAGGCCCTGCGCTGCGCGCTGCTGAGCGCGCACTACCGGCAGCCCCTCGACTGGTCCGACGCCCTGATCCAGGCCCAGGTGTCCCGGCTCGACGGCCTGTACGGGACGCTGCGCGACCTGCAGGGCATCGAGGCCGAGGCCATCATTCCGGCCGAGATCGAAGACGCACTGGACGACGACCTCAACACGCCGCTGGCGCTGTCGGTGCTGTCGAGCCTGGCCACCCAGGCGCGACAGGCACTGCGCGAGGCGGCGCCGGCCGGCGGCCCCGACCCGGCCGATGCCGCGCAACGTGCCGACGCATTGCACCAGGCCAAGGCCCGCCTGCTCGGCGCCGGCCTCGCCCTGGGCCTGCTGCAGCAGGATCCGCAGGTCTGGTTCCAGGGCGCCGGCAGCGACGACGACGCCCGCATCCAGGCGCTGATCGACGCCCGCAGCGAAGCCAAGAAGGCCCGCGACTTCGCCCGCGCCGACGCCATCCGCCAGGAACTGGCCGACGCCGGCATTGTCCTGGAGGACACGCCGCAGGGTGTACGTTGGAAGCGTGGGTGACCGAGCCCTCGTAGAAAAAGGGCGCACGGCCGTTCCCTTCTCCCTTCGGGAGAAGGTGCCCCGAAGGGGCGGATGAGGGTACGGGCGAAGCCTTAGAGAGATGAGGCCGAGCGAATGGCATCGACAGTTCGCTACGCTTCGCCCGCACCCTCACCCCAACCCCTCTCCCGGAGGGAGAGGGGCTTTCCATCGCTTGATCTTGGATTGCTATGACAGATACCGACTTTCCGCTCGAACCCACGCCTGCCGACGCCCAGGCCGCCATCGCCGAGGAATTCGGCTTCTTCGGCGACTGGTCCGAGCGCTACCAGTACCTGATCGACCTGGGCCGCAAGCTGCCCGCCTTTCCCGAGCACTGGAAGACCGAGGAACATCGCCTGCACGGCTGCCAGTCGATGGTGTGGATCGTGCCCGAAGGCAATGCCGAACGCCTGGTGTTCCATGCGATCAGCGACTCGGCGATCGTCTCCGGGCTGATCTACCTGGCGCTGCGGGTCTATTCCGGACGCAGCGCCGCGGACATCCTCGCCACCGCGCCGGACTTCGTCGCCGCCATCGGCCTGGGCAAGCATCTGTCGCCGACCCGCAGCAACGGCCTGGCCGCGCTGCTGGCCTTCATCCAGGACACCGCACGCGCCCAGCAGGCATGAGCGCGCCGCTGCCCACCCCACCGCAGACCTTGCGCACGCTGCTGGCGCATCCCGGCTTCGCCCTGGTGCTGGCCTATCGCATCCTGGCGATGCTGTCCTACCAGGTCGTCGCGGTCACGGTCGGCTGGCACATCTACGAGATCACCCGCGATCCGTTCTCGCTGGGCCTGATCGGGCTGGCCGAGATCCTGCCGTTCTTCTGCATCGCCCCGTTCGCCGGCTACCTGGTCGACCACCTGCCGCGGCGCTACCTGGGCATGCTCGCCAGCGTCGGCCTGGTCGCCACCGCGGCGGTACTGCTGGCGGTGAGCCGCGGCTGGCTGTCGGCGCAGGGCGTGTGGCCGATCTACGCGGCGATCGCGCTGACCGGCGCCGCGCGCGCCTTTCTGTCGCCGGTGTACAACGCGCTGTTCGCCCGCGTCCTGCCGCGCGAGGCCTATGCGCGCGGCGCCAGCGTCGGCAGCGTGGCGTTCCAGGCCGGCATGGTGATCGGCCCGGCGCTGGGCGGCCTGCTGGTCGGCTGGGGCGGCAAGAGCCTGGCCTACGGCACCGCCATCGGCGCCTCGTCCGCGGCGCTGCTGGCGCTGTGGCTGCTGCGCGTGTCCGAGCCGGTGCACGAAGGCCCGCGCGCACCGATCTTCCGCAGCATCGCCGAAGGGGCGCAGTTCGTGTTCTCCAACCAGATCATGCTCGGCGCGATGGCCCTGGACATGTTCTCGGTGCTGCTGGGCGGCGCGGTGTCGATGCTGCCGGCCTTCATCCACGACATCCTGCACTACGGCCCCGAAGGCCTGGGCATCCTGCGCGGCGCGCCGGCGCTAGGCTCGATCCTGGTCGGCGTGTGGCTGGCGCGGCACCCGCTGCAGCGCAATGCCGGACGCGTGCTGCTGCTGGCGGTGGCCGGATTCGGCCTGTGCACCATCGCCTTCGGCCTGTCACGGCACTTCTGGCTGTCGGCGGCGATCCTGCTGGTCTACGGCATGTGCGACGGCGTCTCGGTGATCGTGCGCCAGACCATCCTGCAGTTGGCCACGCCGGACGCGATGCGCGGCCGCGTGTCCTCGATCAACGGCATCTTCATCGGTTCGTCGAACGAACTGGGCGCGTTCTACGACGGCGTGATGGCGCGATTGATCCACCTGGTGCCGGCGGTGGTGCTGGGCGGTTGCGTGACCCTGGGCGTGGTCGGCATCACCGCGTGGAAAGCGCCCAAGCTGCGCAATCTGGATCTGCGCGATCTGCAGTAGGTAGGCCCGGCTGACGGCACGCGTGCGCGTCGTCGCCTCTCGGGCGCGAAACAACGCGGCCCCTGATGCATCACGCGCCCTGGCGCCGATGCATGATCCGCACCGCGCTGCTTCCTCGATTCGCCACAACGACCACGCTCAGCGCGCGGCCGCCACCGCGCGCGCCTGCGCCTCGTCGTCGGCCCAGGCATGCGCGCAATCAGGCACGCCGGCCGGCTGCACCAGGCCGCCCTGCCCCGCCAGGAACCGGCAGGTGGCGGCGAACACCGCCGGGACGGCGTGCGAGCGGATCGGCGAGGCCAGCACGTGATTGTCCGCCCCAGGAAAGTCCACTGCCTGACGCAAGGCCGGTGGCGTTCCCAACTGCTTGAACATCGCCTGCAACGCCGCCACCGACACCGTGCGGTCCTGGTGCTGCGGGTCGCGATAGTAGTAGCCCAGGAACACCGGCACATGGATACGCGCATAGGTGGCCGACTGCATGCCGCCGCGGGTCAGCGCTGCCAGCGCGCGGTAGCCGTCCAGGTGCGTGGCGTCGGCCCAGTAGGCGCTGTCGACCGGATAGCGCAGGATCGGATCGCCGCCGTTGTGCGTCCACGCCAACAGTTGTGCGCCCCACGGCCACAGCATCGGCTGCAACTGGTCGCCGTACTCGCGTACCAGCGGCGACCACAGCACCAGCGCCTGCACCTGGCGCGGATTCGCCGCCACCGCCTGCACCGCCAGCGCGCCGCCCATCGAATTGCCGATCACCACCACCCGATCGCCGAGCACCCGCGCCACCGCCAGCGCCTCGGCCGCACCGGCAAGCAGGCGCCCGGCATCGACGCCGCGCAGCGCGTCGGCCGCAACCAGCCCGTGCCCGGGCAGACGCGGCAGATACAGATTGCAGCCGAAGCTGCGCGCCAGCCGCTCATGCGTGGGCGCGCCCTCGCCCTGGCTGGCGGTAAAGCCGTGCAGATAGACCATGGCGCACGCGCGGCGCCCCGGATGCGCCGGATCGGCCCAGACGATCCGCGCCTGGTTGTCAGGGCGCAGCCCAGGCGTGGCGCGCTCGCGCGCATCGATCCAGGCCTGCAGCGCCAGCGGATTCTGCGGCACCGCCGGCGCCGCCACCTGCGGCAGGGCCACGCTGACCCGTGGACCCAGCGCAATGACCGCGAGCAACAACAAGGCGATCAGGATCGGCAAGCGCCAGCGACGGCGGCGCGTGGGCACGGATGACTCGGCCAGGTCGGTATTGCGGTTCAAGGACGGCGCTCCATTATCGACGCAACCCCGGATACATGATTGAAATAATTTACATGAAATGACATTGATTGCCAGCAGCGACACGGCGATATACCACTTGCCGCATTATGCGACACCGTCATGACAAGCACATTTAAAACCTTTCTACCGCTATCTAAGACGCTGCAATTCCTGCACTAAACAGCTGAATTTCAAGATCAAATCAGCAACCCGCCAACACCACGATAGCGCAATTTGTAGACAAGATAAAAAGCCTTCAAACACGGAAAGGATGACGAAAGAAGCCGCCGAAATTATCTCCCACGAATTAAGTTTCAACCCGCTTTTCGGAATGGACGCGCATCGAACGCGCGACTCCTATATGAAACACGGATGGAATCAGCCGAATGGAACATTCGCTTTTTCGTGACGAGGCAGTGGACGCCCGGAGCCAGGCATGGCTGGGGACGGTACGACTGGCAACGCCGCTTTCGACCCGGGCCTGGACCTTCGTCGCCCTCGGCATGGCCACCGCCATTGTGCTGTGGCTGTTCTTTGGCCATTACACCCAGCGCGTCCATGTCACCGGACTCCTGGTCCCGCGCGCGGGCTTGATCAGCCTGACCGCCAATACGCTCGGCGTGATCGATCACGTCGGCGTCGCCGAAGGCGATCGGGTCGCGAGCGGACAGGTCCTGGTCTCGCTGTCGGGCGAGCACACCAGCAAGGCGCTCGGCAACACGGCGGCCAGCGTCAGCGCGCAGTTGCAACGCCAGGCCGGCAGCCTGCGCCAGGACATCGGCGATACCCAGCAGTTGCAGGACAAGCAGGCAGAGGACAACCGCACGCAGCAATCCGCGCTGAAGGAGCAACTGGTTCAAATCGATGCGCAGATCGCCATCGAGAAGAAGCAGATGCAGTTGGTGCAGGAGCTGGTGGACAAGTGGTCGGGCCTGGTCGCCGGTGGCTACATCCCGGCGTTGCAAGTCGAGCAGGAGCAATCGGCGTTGCTCGCCGACGAGTCGCAGCTGCGTTCTTTGCAGCAGCAACGCGCCAGTACGCAGCAGCAACTGAGCGTGCTCAACGATCAACTGACTCAACTGCCACTGGCCGTTTCCGCCAAGCTTAACGACTTGCGCCGGCAACTCGCGCAGGTCGAACAGACCCTTGCGCAGAACGAAGCGGCACGCGCCAGCGAACTGCGTGCGCCGGCCAGCGGCACCGTCTCCACCTTGCTGGTCAAACCCGGCGCTTCGGTCGCACTTGGCCAACCGCTGCTCGCCATCGTCCCGGACGGTTCGACCCTGCAGGCGCAGATCCTGGTTCCCAGCCAGGCGGTCGGCTTCGTCCATCCGGGCATCCAGGTCACCCTGCATTACCAGGCATTCCCTTACCAGAAATTCGGACTGCACCACGGCGTGGTGCGCAGCGTCTCGCGCAGCGCACTGACGCCGGGCGAAGTCACCTTGCTGCTCGGCGGCGGCAATCCGCCCTCCTCCGATCCCCTGTACCTGGCCCGCGTGGACCTGGCGGATCAGAACGTCGAAGCATACGGACGCAAGGAACCCTTGCGCCCGGGCATGGCGCTGGATGCGGACATGTTGCTGGACCGGCGCCGGATCGTCGAATGGATCTTCGAGCCGCTGTACGGCATGGGTCATCGCTGGAGCAGTGGCGCATGAAGGCGGCCCCCACGCATCACGGCACGACGGCACAGACCGCGAGCGCGCAGGACGCGCGCACCGCGAAACTGCGCTTCTGGCGTACGCGCGTCCTGCCGAACGTGCTGCAGGCCGAAGCCGCAGAGTGCGGCCTGGCCTGCATCGCGATGATCGCCGGCTATCACGGACACCATACCGATCTGCCCGCGCTGCGGCGCCGCTTCAGTCTGTCGCTGAAGGGCATGACCGCGCGACGCCTGATCGAGATCGCGCATGCGCTTGGGCTGCAATGCCGGCCACTTCGGCTGGACCTGGAAGAGCTCGGTCAGTTACAGACGCCCTGCGTGCTGCACTGGGACATGGATCACTTCGTGGTGCTGCGCAGCGTCGGCAAGCACGGGATCGTCGTGCACGACCCCGCGGTGGGCGTGCGCACCTTGAGCATGAGCGACGTCGGCAGGCACTTCACCGGCGTGGCGATCGAGTTTTCCAGAGGGCCGACCTTCCAGCGCCAGCGCGAGACGCCGCCGGTGTCGCTGCGCGCGCTCGCCGGCTCGGTGCAGGGCCTGGGCCGCGGATTGGCGCAGATCTTCGGGCTGGCCCTGGTCCTGGAAGTCTTCGCGCTCCTGGCGCCCTTGTTCATGCAACTTGTGGTGGATCAGGTGATCGCCGATGGCGACCACGACCTGCTCACGTTCCTCGGCCTGAGCTTCGCACTGCTGATCGTGCTCGAAACACTCGTCTCGGCCTTGCGCAGCTGGACCGTGATGTGGCTCAGCACGCACTTCAACCTCGGCTGGACCGGCAACGTGTTCCAGCATCTGATGCGCCTGCCGCAGTCCTACTTCGGCACGCGCCATCTCGGCGACATCGTGTCCCGCTTCGGTGCGATCGACACGATCCAGCAGACGCTCACCACCCGCGTCGTCGAGATCCTGCTCGACGGACTGCTCGCCAGCGTCACCCTGGTCGTGCTGTTCGTCTACAGCCCCTTGCTGTCGGCCATCGTCCTCGGCGCGGTCGCCGTGTATGCGGCACTTCGGCTGCTGTACTTCCGCGTCTACCGCGAGGCCAACCTCAGTCAGATCACCGTCACCGCCAAGCAGCACAGCCGATTCCTGGAGGCGGTACGCGGCGTGCAGACGATCCGCCTGAACAACCAGGAGGCCGAGCAGACCGCGCGCTACCTCAACGCTGCGACCGACACGCTGAACACGTCCATCGCCGTGCAACGCCTGGACATGCTGTTCACCGCATTGCAGAACCTGGCGGCAGGGGCCCAGCGCCTGGGCGTGCTCTGGCTGGGTGCGTGGCTGGGATTGAAAGGCCAGTTCACTGTCGGCATGTTGACCGCCTTCGTGGCCTACGGAGACCAGTTCAGCAGCCGCGTCGCCAGCCTGGTCGACTATGCGATCGAACTGCGCATGCTGCGGCTGCAGGCCGAAAGACTGGCCGACATCGTACTGACGCCACCCGAGGCGCACGCCACCAGCGAACACGCGGGTCCGTTGCCACAGCCCAGCATCACCTTCAACAAGGTCAGCTTCCGCTATGCCGAAGGCGAGCCGTGGATCCTGCGCGAGTGCAGCTTTGCGGTGCAAGCGGGCGAATCGGTCGCCATCGTCGGCCCATCGGGGTGCGGCAAGAGCACCCTGGTGAGGGTGCTGCTTGGCCTGCTCGATCCGCAGCAGGGCGCGATCGAGATCGGCGGACTCGATCTGCGCCGCCTCGGCAAGTCCCGCTATCGCGCGATCACCGGCAGCGTGATGCAGGACGACCACTTGTTCACCGGATCGATCGCCGAGAACATCAGCATGTTCGACGTCCTCGCCACGCCGCAGGACATCGAGGACGCGGCCAGCCTGGCCGGCATACACGAGGACATCATGGCCATGCCGATGGGCTACCACAGCCTGGTCGGCGACATGGGATCCTCGCTCTCCGGCGGCCAGCAGCAACGCCTGTTCCTGGCGCGCGCACTGTACCGGCGTCCACACATCCTGGTGCTCGACGAGGCGACCAGCCATCTCGATCTCGCGCTGGAGCGCCAGCTCAACCAGGCGATCAAGGCCCTGAAGATCACGCGCATCGTCATTGCGCATCGCCCCGAAACGATCGCGCATGCCGATCGCGTCATCGAATTGCACGAAGGAGCAGTCCGCACGCGCCAGCCTGCGGCGCATGCGCCAGCCGTCCCCGTCACCTCCTAGCTCGCCGCCGGCGCGACAGCCAGCTCGTCGCGCCGCCTGGTCCCGTCCCATCCCGTATCGCCAACGTGAGGTCGCCATCGTGTCAGCGTCGGAAGCGTCGTCCCTGCAAGTCGTCAACAATTTCGTCGAAGTCCAGCATCTGCCGGAACTGCTGCGCGGCCGCGGCGGCTGGTCCTACGGCCTCTATCCAGGATTGCTCGGCGACGCAGCGCCGTCCTGGCATATCCATCTGTGCGGCAGCCGCAAAGCGCACGAGCGTGCGATCCACGACGACGTCCTCGCCGCAACGCCGGGCATGGAACCGCTGCATGAACTCTGGACGCAGATCAAGGACAACCTGGCGCAGGACTACGGCCTGGTCCGCGCCTACGTCACCGGTCACACGCATGGACAGGACGGCGTGGCGCACCACTACGCCAAGCCATCGGATCAGGAACGTGTCGCCCTGCTCTACGCCAGCACCGAATGGAAGGACGACTGGGCCGGCGAAACCGTGTTCTACGACACCGCGCGCGAGTGCATCTCGATCCGCCCGCGTCCTGGCCGACTGGTGTTGTTCGACGGCGCCGTCACCCGTGCCTCGCGCGCCCCGGCACGGGAGTGCCCGACGTTGTGTTCGACCATCACCTTCCACATGCGGCGCGTCCGTCGCTGAGACCGACGCCGTGGGGAACTCCACCATGTCATCCGCCTGCCGACGCTGCCTGTTGGCCACGACTCTCCTTCTGCTCTGCGGCATGGCGCCCTGCATCGCCTCGGCGCGCGGCTTCGGCGGCACGCATGCCGACCTCGGCAAGCCACTGCAGATTCCCATCGCCGATCCGGACGGACACCCCTGGACCTTGCAGGGACGGCTGTGCCGCCCTGCCGGTGTCAGCCGCCCACGCGTGGTGGTGATCGCGCACGGCTCACCGGCGAAGGCCTCCGACCGACCCGGCATGACCCTGGAAACCTGCGATGGCGAATCGGCACGCTGGTTCCTGCGACACCACTATGCGGTGGCATTGGTCCTGCGCCTCGGCTACGGCGCTACCGGCGGCCCCTGGAGCGAGGGCTACGACGGCTGCGACCGTGCCGACTATGTCAAGGCCGGATTGGAGACCGCACGCCAACTCAAGCGCATCGTGGACGCCCTGACCGCACTGCCCGACTACAGTCCGACCGGCGCCATCGTGGTCGGACAGTCGGCCGGTGGCTGGGGCACGCTGGCATACGACAGCCTGCCGCATCCCAACGTCAGCGCATTCGTCAACATGGCCGGCGGCCGCGGCGGCCACTTCCAAGATCGGCCCAACAGCAATTGCCATGCCGACAGGTTGATCGCGGCAGCCGCCACCTTCGGCCGACAGGCCACCACCCCGATGCTGTGGATCTATACGGCCAACGACAGCTTCTTCGGACCTGACCTTGCAGCGTCGTTGCATCGCGCCTTCACCGACGCAGGCGGCCACGCGGTTCTGGTGACACCGGCCGCTTTCGGCGACGACGGTCACCATCTGTTCTTCGGCCATGGCGGTTCCGCGATCTGGGGACCGGCCGTAGACCGCTATCTCGGCTCGATGGACGCCCCGGCGTCTCCTTGACCCACCGTCACCCACATCCTCCCATTCACCCAGCAGGGCTGCACGATGACCATGCAATCGCTTCGGGACCTGATCCAGACCGTCGGCCTGCACACCAGCGCCGAGAACATCCCCCTCATCACCAAGAAGGGCGGCTCCTACCTCTGGCTGTTCGACCTGCGCCGGGTGTTCATGCGACGCGCTGCGCTCGAACAGATCGCCGCAGCGTTCTGGGAGCGCAATGCCGCACGCCCGCCTTTCCAGCTCGGCGGCCTGGAAACCGCGGCGATCCCACTACTCACCGCGCTGCTGTTGACCGCCCCGAAAGAACGCGGCCCGGTCAACGGCTTCATCATTCGCAAGGATCGCAAGACCACGGGGATGGGCAACGCCATCGAGGGCGATGTGCTCGACCTGCCCATCGTGCTGGTCGACGACTCGCTCAATTCCGGCAACAGCGCCGAGAAGGCGCGTGTGGTGATTGCGGCGGCCGGACACGCGCTCGACGAGGTGTTCGTGGTGGTCGATTTCCTGTCCAAGGCCGGCCTGCAGTGGCGCAAGACGCACGCGATCTCGGTGCAAACACTGTTCACGCTCAAGGACTTCGACCTGCCGCCGGAACAAAGCGCGCCGCCGCCCACCCAGGCGTATCGCGAACTGTGGCGGACGGCGACGCCGGGAGGCTTCGCCTTCCACGTGGTCCCCAAGTCCGCGCCGCTGCTGGTCGGCGACATGATCTACCGCGGCTGCGACGCCGCCAAGATGCAGGCGTTCTCCGCCGAGACCGGCGGGTTGGTCTGGGAATACCCGGTGACCGGTGCGGCGTACACCAAGAAGGGCATCTGGTCCTGCCCGGCCTACCATGACGGACGCCTGTACTTCGGCGCGTACAACGGCACCGTCTACTGCCTGGATGCGGCCAGCGGCGAGGAGATCTGGACACATCCGGATGGCGACTGGGTCGGGGCTTCGCCGCTGCTGGTGCCGCGCCACAAGCTGATGTACATGGGCATCGAATATGTCCGTCCATGGGCGCAGGGCAGCCTCGCCGCCTATGCGATGGACACCGGCGAAAAGATCTGGGAGCACCAGGTGCAGAAGCTGCAGCACGGATCGCCCGGCTACTGGGAAGGCGGCGACCTGGTGATCTGGGGCAGCGCGGACCATGAGACGCTCGCGCTCGACGCCAGGACAGGACGCATCGCCTGGCGCTTCAAGACGCGGCGCTCGGTGAAGTACGCGCCGGCGGTGGACGAGCGTCGCGGGCTGACCGCCTTCGCCTCGTTCGACAAGTCCATCTACGTACTGGATGTCGCCACCGGCGAAAAGCGTGGCGAGTGGCAGACAGACGAAATCTGCTACACCACGCCGCTGTTCGCCGGCAACAAGCTGTTCTGCGGCTCGGGCGACCGCCATCTGTACGTGATCGACATCGACACGATGCAACTGATCAAGAAGATCAACCTGCGCTCGCGCGTGTACGCCTCGCCCAAGCGGATCGGCAACCGGGTGATCGTCGGCAGCAACGGCGGCCGCGTCGTCGAGATCGACATCGACACGCTCGAAACCGTGGGCGTGCTGCAGTTGCCCGACGCAGTGACCAACGGTGTCGCGATCTCGCCTGACGAACGGCGCATCTACGTGTCCACCTACATGAACCATCTCTATGCCTTCGAGCGCCTGAGCGACGTGCACGCGCAGTCCGCGCGCCCCGCCCTCGTCGCATCCTGACGTGCGGCGCGCGTGACACGGATCGGTCTGCGCATGCGGCGCCTTCGTCGCGTGCGCGGATCAGCCGAAGCGAGGACGGCCTCTTCCCCGCATACCTGTTCGAGGATCACCATGAGAACGCTCGATATCATCGAAATCGATCTGGTCGCAGGCGGAACGCGCACATCGATCGGCGCACACCCGCTGTCCAGTTCGATTCACCATGCCAAGGCGCACAACAAGACGCATCACGCCAAGGCCAAGCCCCATCACCACCACGCCGCGATGCACAAGTCCGCGGCCGCGCAGATGGCGCGGATGGAAGAGGTCGAACCGATCGGTGAAGGCGGTGAGGGGGGCGAAGGCGGTGAGGGCGGTGAAGGTGGTGAAGGTGGTGAAGGTGGTGAGGGAGGAGAAGGTGGTGAGGGCGGCGAAGGCGGTGAGGGAGGCGAAGGGGGCGAAGGAGGAGAAGGCGACGGCAGCGGCGGTTACGACGACGGCGACGATGCCGACGGCAACGGCCCGGCCGATACCTCGATAGGCAGCAGCCATACCACGTCCGATGGCAGGACGGTCTCGATCACCTACCAGAACACCCAGGACGGTGCGAGCAGCAACAACCCGGTCACGTCCAAGATGGCCTCGACCCTGGGCTCGGTGCTCGACGGCGATCAGAGCGTCGACAGCATCGACATCTCGGCCACGACCAACGGCAGCCACAACCCCAATTCCGCCCACTACACGGGCAACGCCGTCGACATCAACATCATCAACGACGTCCATGTCGGGACGAGCGGCGAAGGCTTCCAGAACGCCCAGGCGCTGGAGAATGCGGCGATGGCCAATCCCAACGTCAGCTACGTGGAAGGACCCGCCGGCAATTTCATCCGGTCCAGTCCCACCGCGGACTGGACCCAGGCCAGCCGGGAAAGCGGCGATACCACCCACGTCCACATCAGCGTCTTCAAGTAACACCCCACCCTCTCCCGGGCCGGCGCACGCCAGCCCGGGAGATACTCGCCTATCGGAGCTCTCCGCATGACGTCTTTCTGGTTACCGCGCATCTGCACGGCCTTGGCGCTCACCGTCGCCGCGCAAGGATCGTCGCAGGCGAAGCAAGTCCCTTCCCAAGCCGGCGGAGAACAGGCGATCGCCTATGTGCTGAAGAACGACATCGCCCTGTCGAGGTTGTTCGGCGACTGTCCTGCGCTGAAATTCACCCGCACCGGTGCCGAAGCCGGCAAGGCCTTCCTGATCGAAGGCAACTGCGACATCAAGAACAACCCGGAGGAAGACGCGGACTGCCCCGCCTATCACGTCCATGCGAGCGGGACGATGGACACGCCGTCGCATTGGACGGTCCGTCGCCTGGACCTGACCTTGGTGTGCTCCAGCGAGGGGGCGACGACGCAGCGGATGTAGCCACCGGATCGGCGCTTGCGCCATTGCTGCGGGACGCAGTGCTGGGAACCGCACGGTGCCTGCTCACGCGGTTCGACCCCGTGTGCGCAGTCCACGCGCAGCGCAGCGTGCGACATGGCGGTGCTGTCCGTGTCGTTTGGCGCAGCAGCATGCCCCAAGTTCCATGCGTTCGAACACGTCGCCACGCGCGGCACCGGGGCCGTACGCCCTGGCCGCGCCCTGGGACGCGCCGCGCGCAGCCCGAACCGATCCGATCGTCGGCCACGCCGTGCGCACCGGATCAGCCGAAGCGGGGACGGCGTTTTTCCCGCACCTCTGTTCAAGGATCAACATGAGAACGCTCGATATCATCGAAATCGATATGGTTGCAGGCGGCACGCGCACATCCATCGGCGCGCATCCGTTGTCCAGTTCGATTCACCACGCCAAGGCGCACAAGAAAACCCACCACGCCAAAACCAAGACCCATCACCACCACCACATGGCGATGCACAAGACTGCGACGGCCCAGATGGCCATCAGCGACGAAATCGCCCCGGTCGAATCGGAGGGCGGTGGCGAGGGCGGCGAAGGCGGTGAAGGTGGTGAGGGAGGCGAAGGCGGTGAAGGTGGCGAAGGTGGCGAAGGCGGTGAGGGCGACGGTGGTGAGGGCGACGGTGGTGAGGGCGACGGTGGTGACGGTGATGGTGACGGTGGCGACGGTGATGGCAGCGATGGCGACGGTGCCGGCAGCAACGACAAGCCCGCGACGTCCGCGTCGGCCAGCGGCACCACGGTGACCTATACCGCGGCCGATGGCACCACGCAGGAAGTCACCGGCACCCACCCCAACCGCGACAACAACCCGCTCGACATCCGCTCCGGCACGTTCGCGGACAATCACGGCACGCTCGGCGACGACCGCGGCTTTGCGATCTTCTCCAGCCCACAAGCCGGTCTGGACGCCGCGGCGGCCAACATGGACCGCCTCAACAACAACGCCGGTGGCACCGCCACGCTGAGTGACCTCATCACCAGCTGGTCGCCGCCGAGCGAAAATCCGACCTCGGAGATGATCACCACGATCACCACCAATTCGGGCCTGAATCCGTCCGATCAGTGGTCATCGTTGAACAGCGACCAGCGCAACGCGTTCATCACCGCCTACGGGCACCGCGAAGGCTGGCACGGCAACTAACTCACCCTGTGGCGAGGACGGGAGCGCTCCCGTCCTCGCCACGCACTCCCCGTCACGGAGATTTCTCATGGCATCCCGGTTCTTCCCGCTGTTCGGCCTGCTCGCTCTCTGCATGGCCTACTCACAGGCCCATGCCGCCGGCAGCGATGCGGCGGCCTGCACGCATGCGCTGCATCAGGCCCTTGCAGGCACCAGCAGCGCCGCCACCCTGCCCCCGCCGTGCGCGCGTCTCGGACCAGTCGCGCTCGGCATGCGCAAACAACAGGTGCTGGCCGCACTGGGGCAGCCGGACATCACCCGCAGCGATGCGGCACATCCGGACACGCTCAGTGTGGTGTATCTGTACCCGCGCGGGTTCAACGCGCAACTGGCGCAGCAACCGCAGCCGGCGACCGCTCTCCGCTACAGCCAGTTGGCGGTGCGCTTTCGCAACGACCGGGTCACCAACCTGATCGCCTTCGCCAATGCAGATGCCCCGTTGCCGTTCGATCTGCTCGGCCAGCCGGCCGGCACGCACATCGACCGGGTATTGCAGGCCATCGGCGGGCAGCCGCAATGGAACGCCAGCCGCGACTACGTGCAGTTCGCCGCGATGCCGCTGGGACTGGAGGTCGATCCGGAGACGTCGGCGATCATCGGGCTGGACCTCGCAGCCACCAAGCAGGACCTGGACAGTTTTGCCCTCCCCGGCTTGCAGATCAGCAAGGACGCGCAAAGCGGGTTGGTCAACGGCGTGCGCTAAAGAGCGCCGTCGCTCACGCCGCGGTGTAGCCACCACGCAGCGCGGCATTCACGCAGCGGCAGGTGGCTCGTCGCACAGGATCGACCCACGGCCGAGCATCACGTCGATGCCGCGGGGCCGATTTGGGGGAGGCGGCATTGCCGACAGGCGAACTGCCTGGACCGACGATGAGGTGACCAAAACGCAAAGCCCCGCGCGAGCGGGGCCTTGCCTTGACACACTGAAGGCGAAGATCGCTCAGTCGCCCTGCTGCTTCTGCAGATGTTCCCAGCGCTCCTGCGCGTCGATGGTGCGCTCGGCGGTCAGGCGCGCCTCCAGGCGCTCCAGGCCGATCTCTTCGCCGGTATCGACGCAATAGCCGTAGTCGCCGGCGTCCAGGCGCTTGAGCGTGCTGTCGATCTTGCCGATCAGCTTGCGGTAGCGGTCGCGGGTGCGCAGTTCCAGCGAGTTCTCGGTCTCGCGGGTCGCGCGCTCGGCTTCGTCACCGATGTCGCGGACTTCGTCGCGCAGGTTCTCGATGGTCTGCTTGGATTCCTCGACCAGATCGGCGCGCCAAGTGAGCAGGCGCTGGCGGAAGTACTCCTGCTGCAGCGCGCTCATGTACTCCTCGTCCGCCGCCGGCTTGTAGCCCTTGGGCAGGATCGGGCGGCCGGTGGCCTCGTCGGTCTTGTACTCGACCACCTTGTACTTGGCCGGCTTGGCCGGCGTGTTCGACTTGGCGGTCACGGCCACGGCGACCTTGCCGGTGGGCTTGGCGACCGGCGCCTTCGGGGTGGATTCGGACTTGGTGGGGGTTTTCGCGGAGGATTTCGAAACGGACACGGGATTCTTTTGTGGCGGGGTCGACGGCGCGGCGGGCTTGGCGGCAACGGGCTTGGGGGCCGGTGCTGCGGCAGGCGCGGCGGGCTTGACCGGGACAGGCTTGGCCGCAGCCGGCTTGGGCGCCGACTTCGGTACGGAGGTGGTCACCGCGGGTGCAACGGGGGCGGTGGCCGGTTTGGATTTGGCTGGAGCGGTCGCGGCCTTGGCCACGGGCTTGGCCGCCGGTGTCTTCTTCGCTGCCGGCTTGGCCGCGGACGCGGGCTTGGCCGAGGCCTTGGCGACCGCGATCGGCTTGGCGGGCGCCTTCTTGGCCGGGGCTTTCTTGGCGGGAGCGGACTTGGCCGGCGCCGCCGCGACCGGCTTGGCCGCCGGCTTCTTGGCCACGGCCTTGCTGGCCGACTTGGCCGGGGCGACCTTGGCCGCCGGCTTCGCAGGCGCGGCTTTCTTCGGCGGTTTGCTGGCGGCGGACACCGTCGCTTTCTTGGCGACGGGCTTGGCAGGCTTCTTGGCGGCCTGGACGGCCTTCTTTGCAGGTTTTTTAGCAGCCACGAACGCTCTTCCTTGGTCTTCCCGGGGCCCGGGAAAGCGGGCCTTTATAGCCTACCCTACCCCCCGCGGCAACAACGCGGCGTATACGCCGAGCGACCCGCCTAGTCGAGCACAGTGGCATATCATGGTGGCGTGATCGCCCGCGCTCTCATCGCCCTGCTGCGCCTGTACCAGCGCTTCATCAGCCCGCTGCTCGGGCCACGCTGCCGTTTCGTGCCCAGTTGCTCGGCGTACGCGGTAACCGCCATCGCCCGTTTCGGCGCAGTGCGCGGCGGCTGGATGGCCGCCCGTCGCGTCGGCCGCTGCCACCCCTTCCATCCTGGCGGGTTCGACCCGGTGCCCGACCCCACGGCGCCGCCACCCTGCCGCTGCCAAGGAAAACACTGATGTCCGCTTCCACATTGATCGTCAACGCGCGCCTGGTCAACGAAGGCCGCGAAATCCAGGGCGACCTGCGCATCGCCGACGGCCGCATCGCCGCGATCGCCCCGCAACTGGCCGCGCGCGCGGGCGAGACCGTGGTCGACGCCGCCGGGCGCTGGCTGCTGCCCGGGATGATCGACGACCAGGTGCACTTCCGCGAACCCGGCCTGACCCACAAGGGCGACATCGCCACCGAATCGGCCGCGGCGGTGGCCGGCGGCCTGACCAGCTTCATGGACATGCCCAACACCAACCCGCCGACGCTCGACGCCGCCGCGCTGCAGGCCAAGTACGACGCAGCGCACGGCCGCGCCTGGGGCAACTACGGCTTCTACCTGGGCGCCAGCAACGACAACCTGGCCGCGATCCAGACCCTGGACCCGAAGACCGCGCCCGGCATCAAGGTGTTCATGGGCGCCTCCACCGGCAACATGCTGGTCGACAACCCGCAGACCCTGGACGCGATCTTCCGCGACGCGCCGACGCCGATCATCACCCACTGCGAAGACACCCCGACCATCGACGCGACCCTGGCCGCGTTCCGGCAGAAGTACGGCGACGCGCTGACCCCGGACATGCACCCGGACATCCGCTCGCGCGAGGCCTGCCTGAAATCCTCGCAGCTGGCGGTGTCGCTGGCGAAGAAGCACGGCACCCGCCTGCACGTGCTGCACATCTCCACCGCCGACGAACTGGCGCTGTTCACGCCCGGCCCGATCCAGGGCAAGCGCATCACCGCCGAGACCTGCATCCATTTCCTGCGCTTCGACCGCGCCGACTACGCCACGCTCGGCAACCTGATCAAGTGCAACCCGGCGATCAAGGACGCCAGCGACCGCGAGGCGCTGATCCGCGCGATCGCCGAGGACGTGATCGACGTGCTCGCCACCGACCACGCCCCGCACACCTGGGAAGAGAAGAGCAAGCCGTACGCGCAGGCGCCGTCCGGCCTGCCGCTGGTGCAGTACGCGCTGGTTGCGGCGCTGGAACTGGTCCATGAAGGCCGGCTCAGCGTGGCCCAGGTGGTGCACAAGTTCGCGCACGCGCCGGCGCTGCTGTTCGACGTGCACGAGCGCGGCTTCCTGCGTGAGGGATACCACGCCGACCTGGTGCTGATCGACGACACCGCGTTCACCGTGCGCCGCGAGGACGTGCTGTCCAAGTGCGGTTGGTCGCCGTTCGAAGGCCGCAGTTTCCGCTCCAGGATCGCCGCAACCTGGGTCAACGGCGTGCTGGCCTGGGACGGCACCCGCCTGGTCGGCAGCCCCAACGGGCAGCGCCTGGCGTTCGACCGCTGATGCGCGGCGCCCTGGTGTCCGGCGCCGCACTGGCGCTGGTCCTGCTGGCCGCACCGGTCGCCCCGGCGCTGCACGCACAGACACCGGCCGCGGCCGGCGCCGAGGCGCGCAGCGTGTTCCCGGCCAGCGCCTCGCAGGGCGCGCTGGTGATCGGCAAGGTGGCGCCGGGCAGCCGCGTGCAGTACGCCGGCCGCACCCTGCGGGTCAGCGACTACGGCAGCGTGGTGTTCGGCATCGGCCGCGACGAGCGCGGCCCGCTGCGCATCGCCGTGCAGCGCCCGGATGGCAGCAACGAGACCGTCGAGATCGCGGTGACGCCGCGCGACTGGCCTTTGGAACAGGTCAACGGCGTGCCGCCGAAGACGGTGAACCCGCCGCCGGCGATCGCCGAGCGGATCAAGCGCGAACAGGCCCAGGTCACCGCCGCGCGCGACCGCGACGATCCGCGCACCGATTTTGCCGCGCCCTTCATCTGGCCGGTGCAGGGCCGCATCAGCGGCCGCTTCGGCAATGCCCGCGTCTACAACGGCCAGCCCGGCGCCGGGCATTCCGGCATGGACATCGCGGTGCCCACCGGCACCCCGGTCAAGGCCCCGGCCGCCGGCGTCATCACCTTCGCCGCCCCCGACCTGTACCTGACCGGCGGCACCGTGCTGCTGGATCACGGCTATGGCGTCAGTTCCAACTTCCTGCATTTGTCGCGAATCGACGTGAAGGTCGGTGACCGCATCGCCCAGGGCCAGGTGATCGGCGCGGTCGGCGCCACCGGGCGCGCGACCGGGCCGCATCTGCATTGGGGGATGAATTGGTTTGATGTGCGCATCGATCCGTTGTTGGTGCTGGAGCGCACGAAGCAGCCGTAGAACGTTGGTGCGTCAGGTGGGCTGACGCGCGGCGGCGCGTTCCTCATCTGGGTCGACACACATTCGCCTGGCGCGGTTCGACGTGCGCATCGACCCGTTGTTGGTGCTGGAGCGCACGAAGCAGCCATAGAGCGCTGGCGCGCGGCGTCGCGTTCATCAGTTGCGCATGCGACACCGTTGCGTGGCGCGGTTCACTGACGCGCGGCGCGGGCGCTGTGTAGGTAGGCCGCACCCTCACCCCAACCCCTCTCCCGAGGGGAGAGGGGCAGGCGCTCTCCCTTCTCCCCTCGGGAGAAGGTGCCCCGAAGGGGCGGATGAGGGTACGGGCGTAGCCTCGCGCACTGCGCTGGCGCGCAGCCTTTCAGCTACGCCGACGTGGGCACCTCAAGCAGGCGCCCCAGCACCACATGCGAGGGGCTGTTGGCCAGGTCCAGCGGCATCACCAGCTTGGGATTGGGCTTCGGCAAGGGCGTTCCCGGCGCTTCTTCGCCGGCTTCCCGCAGCAGACTGCCGTTGTCTTCCACCTGCTCGGTGACCGGCGCCAGCGGCGGCAGGTCGAGTCCGGCGCGGACCGCGTTGGCGCGACGCAGCAAGTCGTCGTCGGCAACCGTGGTCAGCGCCGAGGCCGCCAGGCTGGCCGGTGCGCCCTCCACCGCCGCCAGGCGCTGCGCAATGTCGCCCAGGGCCTGCTGCCGCTGCGGATGCAGCAATTGCCATACTTCCTGCCACAGCGCCTTCCAGTCCAGGTGCGGGAACGGCATGTGGGTCGGCCCGCTGAGCACGATCTGCGGCGCCAGCCGGCCCGGCGGCGTCGCATCGCATTCGGCCAGCGCGCGGTACACCACTTCGCTGCACACCATGTGCGAGGGGTTGTCGCGGACCAGATGGTCCAGCGCCTCGCGCACCACGATCCGCGCCAGCCAGTGCTGCGGCCACTTGCCGCGTATGGCGACCAGCAGGCCGAGCGTGGCCAGGCTGTCCAGCGGGTACGGGACGCCTAGCAGCGACTGCGCCTTCGCCAGCACGCTGGCGCGGTCGGCATCGTCCAGCGCCACGCAGGCGTAGCTGAGCGGCCGGTAGGCGTCGATGATGAGGTAGTTGGTGGTGTCGGTCAGCCGCTGCGACAGCGGATAGCGGCGCACGCCGCTGGCCGCCGCCTCGATCAGATCGCCCTGATCGGCGACGATGGCGGCATGGCTGTAGATGCTGTCGCCGCACCAGGCGATGAGTTCGGACACCGGGCCGCAGCCCAGTTGCAACAGGATGTCGCCGACCTGCAACTGATCGGGAGCGAACGCGGGCAAATCGGTCTGCGCAGTCATGGTTGAGGCTCCTGGTGGGTGACGTGGTGGCTGGGGGTGGACACGCTGACGCGGTTGCGGCCGGCGGCCTTGCTGGCGTAGAGCGCGGCATCGGCCCGCTGCAACAGCGCCGCCACGCTCTCGCCGCGCTGCCATTGCGCCACGCCGACGCTCAGCGTGCATGACAGCGCCTGGCCTTCGCGCGGCAGCGGCTGCGCGGCGATGTGCTGGCGGATGTCCTCGGCCACGCGCCGCGCGGCCTCCAGGGTGGCGCCGGGCATCAGCAGCAACATCTCGTCGCCACCCTGGCGGCCGAGCGTGTCGCTGCTGCGCAGACGCGCCCGCGCGCAGGCGGCGACCCAGCGCAGGCAGGCGTCGCCGCCGGCGTGGCCATGGAGGTCGTTGATGCGCTTGAAATCGTCGATGTCGATGTAGGCCAGCGCCAGCGGCTGCGCGTGGCGCGCGGCGTCCTCCAGCGCCTCGGCCAGGCGCTGCTGCAGCGCCGCGCGGGTGAGCATGCCGGTGAGTTCGTCCACCATCGCCATCCGGCTGGCGCGGTCACGGTCGCGCCGCAGTTCCAGGATCTGCTCGGCCAGGCCGAAGGTCACCAGCAGGCAGGAGATCGCCAGCGCCAGGCTGATGCCGTGCGCCAGCACCGGCGCGGCCAGATCCAGCCGCAGCCAGCCGGTCAGCTCCAGGCAGCGCAGCACGCACAGCATCCACAGTGGCGTCCACGAGGCCAGCAACGGCCAGGCGTAGCGCTGCCCGCGTAAGGCCAGCAACAGGCAGCACGGCAGCAGCAGCGCCGCGCCGACGATCAGCCCGAGATTGCCGAGCAGGCTCAGCACCGCCGCATCCGACAGCAGGCAGGCCACGGCGATGCCGAGCAGATACAGCGCGCAGATCCGCAAAATCCGGTCCAGCCGCGGCAGTTGCCGCTGCATCTCCAGTTGCCGGCGCTGGAAGGTAATGATGAAGAAGCCGCCGAGCGCGGCGACGATGCGCATCGGCGTCGGCGAGGACGCGAACACGCTGGCCAGGCCCGGCACCGCGCGCGCCTCGCCGCCGAGGCCGAGCAGGTACAGCAGCACGCACATCACGTTGGCGGTGAAGTACCCATAGATCGGCTCGCGCAGGCGTGCCCACAGCGCGATCGCCAGGATCGCCAGCACCGCGGTCGAGCCGAGGATGAAGGCGCGCCAGCCGACGTAGCGCAGGTCATCGCGCTGCACCTGCGCCAGCGGCACGATGCTCACCGGCATCGGCATCGCCGCCGGTGCATGCACCCGCAGCCAGATCGAGGCATCAGCCGGCAGTCCCTTCGGCAAGGCGATCACCAGGGCGCGGGTCGAGTAGCGCAGATCGGCGTCGGCACCGTAGATCGCGCGCCGGGTCGGCGCGGTGCGGCCCGGCACCCAGGCCTCGACCCGGGTCAGGTAGGGCGCCTGCAGCACCAGCTGCGGTTGGCCCTCGCTACCGATCGCACGGTCGGCGCGGATGCGCCACCAGGTCGGTCGCTTGCTGCGCTCGTACAGGGTCGCGCCGTGGCCGGCATCGGCGAACGCGGCATCGTGGCGCCCCGCCACCACCTCCGGCGCCGGCGGGTCGGCGGCCAGCCGTTGCAACAGCAGCTCCTGCCCCAACGCCGACCCGACCATCCCCAGGCACAGCAGCAGGCAGCACCAACGGCACAGGCGCTTCAATCGATGGGCTTCCAAATGAGATCCGCATCGAGCGTAGCGCACGTCGCGGCGGCGCTCGTATCCAAATTCACGGCGCCATCACGCACGCCGCACGACCGCAAAGGTTTGCGCATGTGCATGCCGCAGTGCCGCGAAGGCGTGGCCTCCAAGGCCCTGAAACGTCGCATCCCTGGCCCTTTCGCCCCTGGAACGGGTCGCTGCCACGCGCTCGGCAGCGGCGGAGGATCCGTGATCGTGATGGAAACGACACAACCGCCCTCTGGCTGCGAGGTCGGCCGATATCGGCACGCGAACGCCCCTACTATCGCCGGTCCGCGCACGGCACCGGATCGCACGAGCGAATGACACCGGTATCATACCAAGCGCCGCCGCGGATCCCTATCCTTGAGCGGAGGCTTTCCATGACCGTATCGCGCTGGTTGCTGCTTTCCTCCACCCTCGCCCTGGCCGGCGGGGTCGTCGCCGATGCCCCGGCCCTGACCGGCACTGCGTCGCGCCCGCAACTGACCAGCAGCGAGGCGGCCAACCAGACCGTCGCCCGCCACCTGGCCCAGGCCGGCCCGATCGGCGCACTGGTCACCGACAACTGGGATCCGAGCGGCGGGGTCGCGTTGCTGCAGGCCGATTACGCGGTGGCGGCCGACGGCAGCACCCGCTACCGCACCGTGCAGGCGGCGGTGGACGCGGCGGTCGCCGCCGGCGGCAGCATGCGCCGCTACATCAGCGTGGCGCCGGGCACCTACACCGAAGTGGTCTGCGTCCCCGCCGCGGCGCCGCCGCTGACCCTGTTCGGCCTGGGCGGCAGCCCGGCCAGCACCACCATCCGCTTCGGCAATGCCAACCCGACGCCAAAGCCCACCGGCAGCGCCACCCACCCCTGCGCCAGCAACGCCGCCAGCAGCACCGTCGGCACCTCCGACAGCGGCACCGTGACCGTGCGCGCCGCGCAGTTCCAGGCGCGCAACCTGGCGATCGTCAACAGCTATGTCGAGGGCACCTACAGCGGCAGCAACCAGTCGGCGGTGGCGCTGGCGTTGCGCGGCGACAAGGCGGTGCTGGAGAACGTGGTGCTGACCGGCAACCAGGACACCCTGCTGGTCAGCGCCGGCAGCGCCAACACGGTGATCCGCGGCTATTTCAAGGGCGGCACCATCGAGGGCGACACCGACTTCATCTTCGGCTCGGGCGTGGCGGTGTTCGCCGGCAGCACCATTCGCTACACCGCCGCGCGCCGCGGCGCCAACGACGGCGGGGTGATCTTCGCGCCCAGCACCCGCCCGGGCAGCAGCTACGGCTTCCTGGCCATCGGCAGCACCTTCGATGCGGTCGGCAACCCGGGCAGCGGCACGGTCTGGCTGGGGCGGGCTTGGGACGAGAGCGTGGGCAGCCTGTCCAACTACGTCGACGGCACCTCGCCCAACGGCAAGGTGGTGATCCGCGACTCGACGCTGGGCGGACACATCCGCAAGAGCGCGCCGTGGAACGCCTCGACCATCGGCCGGCCGTACTGCAGCAGCAACTGCAGCACCTCGGCCAACCGCTTCTACGAGTACGCCAACAGCGGCGCCGGCAGCGCGCCCTGAGGCATGCCGGCGCGGTGGCGGGCTCAGCCCAGCCCGGCCCACCAGGCGCGCCACAGCGTCGCCATCTGTCCCGGCGGCTTCGGTGTGGCGGCGGCCTGCTGCACGGTGCGCGCACGCGCCAGCGCCGACAGGATGCGCCGCGGACGCGGGCCACGCACGCGGCGCGGCCACGCCTTCAGCAGCGCCTGCGCCCAGCGCTGGCGCTGCTGTGGCTCCTCGCCGCCGCGCAGCGCCAACGGCGCGGTGGCGGCGCCGCCCTCGGCCAGGCGCTGCGCCAGCACCTGCAGCGCGACCGGCACGGCGGCGCCCTCAGCCGGAGCCTCGAACAGTGCGCGCTCGACCGCGACCACCGCCTGCGCGAACGGCTCCAGCCGCTCCAGCGCATGCGCCGTGTCCGCCGCCGCCGCGCGCGCCTGCGGCAGGCTCGGCAGGGCCTCGGCCAGTTGCATCCACGGCGCGGCCACCGGTTCCAGCACCCGGCCCAGCGGATGCCGCGAGCGCTGCCCGGCCCAACTGCGCAGTTCCTCGCCCCACCACGCCAGCTTGGCGTCGGCCGGCAGCGGATCGCCGGCGATGTTGAGGATGTCGTCGAACTCCTGCAGCAGGGCGAACCAGGCCACGGTGCGGGCGCGCTGCGGCGCCGGCACGAAGGCCTCGGCCACGGCCCATTCCGGCCAGCGGCGGCGCCATTTGTCGAGGAAGGCATCCAGGGCGGACGTACTGCTCATGCGATCGGTGGATCCGGATTCAGGCGCGCGCAACAGAGAGGCCGCGCAACGCGGGAGTGAGCGCGTTGTCGCGCAGAACGCGCAGTTTACGTGCGTGATAGGTAGATGCCGAGCGGTGTCGGCGCGTCGACAGCGACACGACGGTCGCGGCTTCTGCGCGGCGTCGCTGCAAACGCGGCGATAGCGCCCGGCTTCAGGGAACGGCTGCGCTGACCGGCCAGGCCGCAGCGTCGTACAGCTCGGCCGGCGCGGCGACCATCGTGTCGGCGCGCCAGGCCAGCGGATCGTCCTCGTCCAGCCGGTAGCCCCACAGCACCGCCACCGAGGCCATGCCGGCGGCGCGCGCGGCGAGGATGTCGCGTTCGTCGTCGCCGACGTAGGCCACCTCGTGCGGCGCCACGCCCAGGCGCTGCGCGGCGACCTGCAGCGGCAACGGATGCGGCTTGCGCTCGGGCAGCGTGTCGCCGCCGATCAGCACCGCGCAGCGCCGTTCCCACTGCAACTGCGGCAGGATCAACCGGGCCAGCGCCTCGGGCTTGTTGGTGACGATGCCCCACACGCTGCCGGCGTCTTCCAGGCGTTGCAGCAGTTCCGGGATGCCGTCGAACGGCTGCGAATGGCGGCCGATCAGCGCCTCGTAGTGGCGCAGGAACGCCGGGATCAGCGCATCGCGTTCGGTCGCGGGCAGATCCGGAAAGGCGACGCCGAGCATCGCCCGCGAGCCTTTCGACACCACCGGCCGCAACTGCGCCAGGGTCAACGCCGCGCGGCCATGCTCGGCCAGCACCGCATTGGCCGCGGCCAACAGATCCGGCGCACTGTCCAGCAAGGTGCCATCCAGATCGAACAGCACCACCCGCGGGTAGCTTCGGACCGAACCGCGCTCGAGCAGCATCACGCCCACGCGCACCCGCCGTTGCCAATCCCCAATCCCCAATCCCGAATCACGGCTTCGCCGCACACGCCAGGTAATTCACCTCGGTCCGCGAGGACAGCCGCGCACGATTGCGCCACGGCTCGTAGGCCAGGCCGCTGACGTCGCGCAGCTGCAGTTCGGCCTGGCGCAACCAGGCGGCCAGTTCCGCCGGCTTGATGAAATCCTGGTAGCGGTGGGTGCCGGTGGGCAGCAACCGCGCCACGTATTCGGCACCGACGATGGCCAGGGCGAACGCGGCCGGGGTGCGGTTGAGGGTGGACAGGAACAGCTGTCCGCCC
This sequence comes from Xanthomonas sp. NCPPB 3174, assembly GCF_056725205.1. Classification (NCBI taxonomy): domain Bacteria; kingdom Pseudomonadati; phylum Pseudomonadota; class Gammaproteobacteria; order Lysobacterales; family Lysobacteraceae; genus Xanthomonas; species Xanthomonas sp. NCPPB 3174. Next base: position 3,048,523 of record NZ_CM161517.1, read on the forward strand.
GGCTTGAGCAGGGTTGCGCAGGCACGCACGATCGCCGCCGGATCGGGCACGTGCTCGAGCATCTCCATGCAGGTGATCGCATCGAAACTGCCCGGCTGCGCCGCCGCCAGGTCCTCGACCGACTGCACGCGGTAGTCGACCTCGACCCCGGATTCGAACTGGTGCAGGCGCGCGACCTTGATCAGTTCCGGCGACAGGTCGATGGCGGTGACTTGCGCGCCCTCCTTGGCCAGCGCCTCGCTGAGCAGGCCGCCGCCGCAGCCCACGTCCAGCACCGTCGCCCCGCGCAGCGGCAGGCGCTCGGCGACGTAGCGCAGGCGCACCGGGTTGAGCGCATGCAGCGGCTTCTGCGGGCCGTCGGCATCCCACCAGCGGGTGGCCAGGGCGCCGAACTTGTCCAGTTCGGCCTGATCGAAATTGGCGGAGGCGTTGGCGGCGGAAGCGGTCATGGCGGATTCTCGTTGGGGCCGCGCGCGGCGCGGCACGGCGAACATAGCGGATCAGGCGTGGACGCTGCGGATACGTTCGCGCCATTCGCGCGCATTGGCGACCAGTGCGTCGACGTCCATGTCCACCAGCACGCGCTGGCTGAGCTTGGGCTGGCCGGCGATCCACACATCGCTGACCTGCTGCCGGCCGGTGGCGTATACCAGTTGCGACAGCACGTTGTGCAGCGGCTGGGTCTCCAGCGCCGACAGGTCCACGCAGATCAGGTCGGCCTGCTTGCCCGGCTCGATCGAGCCGATCGTCTCGCCGAAGCCCAGCGCGCGCGCGCCGCCCAGGGTGGCCGCGCGCAGCGTGCTGGCCGCGTCCAGCGCGGTGGCGTCGTTGGCCACCGCCTTGGCCAGGATCGCCGCGGTGCGGTTCTCGCTGAACATGTCCAGGTCGTTGTTGCTGGCGCAGCCGTCGGTGCCGATCGCCAGGTTCACCCCTGCCCGCTGCAGCGCACAGGCCGGGCAGAACCCGGAAGCGAGCTTGAGGTTGGATTCGGGGCAATGCACCACGCTGACCCCGCGCTCGGCGCACAGGTGGATCTCCGCGTCGGTGAGCTGGGTCATGTGCACCGCGATCAGGCGGTCGTTGACCAGGCCCAGCCGGTCCAGCCGCGCCAGCGGGCGCTGCCCGTACTGCTTGAGCGAATCGGCGATTTCCTGCGCGGTCTCGTGGGTGTGCAGGTGCACCGGCACCTCGAGCTGGTCGGACAGCATCCGCACCCGCTCGAAGTTGGCGTCGTTGACCGTGTACGGCGCATGCGGGGCGAAGGCGATGCCGACCAGCGGATCGTCGCGCCACTGGTCGTGCACCTCGCAGGCGCGGGCGAAGTACTCGTCGGAGGTCTTGGCCCAGGCGGTCGGGAAATCGATGATCACCGTGCCGACCCGCGCGCGGAAGCCGTGCTGCTTGTACACCGCGGCCTGCACGTCGGCGAAGAAGTAGTTCTCGTTGGCGCAGGTGGTGCCACCGCGCAGCATCTCGGCGATCGCCAGCGCGGTGCCGTCGGCGACGAACTCCGGGCCGATCACTGCGGTCTCCACCGGCCAGATGTGCTGCTGCAGCCACACCATCAGCGGCAGGTCGTCGGCGATGCCGCGCAGCAGGGTCATCGGGTTGTGCGTGTGCGCGTTGACCAGGCCCGGCAGCAGCGCCGCGTCCGGGCGCGAGACGGTGCGTGCGGCGGCGAAGCGCGTGCGCGCCTCGGCCGTGGGCAGCACCGCCACGATCTCGCTGCCGCGCACCGCCACCGCGTGGTCTTCCAGCACCACCGCATGCGGCTCGATCGGGACCACGTAGCCGGCTTCGATCAGCAGGTCGCAGGCTTCGGGAATGGAGGTCATCGCAGGGACTCTGGAAAAGAAAGGATCACGGTGCCGGTGCCGCCTGGGCCTGGCGGATGCGCCGCTGGTACACGCGCAGCACCAGCCACTGCAGCAGGAAGATCGCCAGGAAGCCGAAGCGGCCCAGCCAGGGCGCGACCATGCCCACCGGGATGCACAACGCGAACACCACCGGCGACACCGCCGCGCGCAGCTTCATCGCCTGCGCCTGCAGCGGGCCCAGGCGCTGCGCCAGGCCTTCCTTGCGCACCGCATAGGCATGCAGCCAGTACCCGGCCAGGCCGATCGCGGCCAGGTGCGCGCAGTACACCGAGAAGGCCTCGTGGCTGCCGAAATAGTCCGAATACAGCGCGGTGGAGAACGGCAGCAGGCCGATCAGCAGCAACTGCAGCACGTTGAGCCAGATCAGCCCGTCGTCGAACTGGCGGATGTGCCGGCACAGCTGCAGGTGCGATTTCCAGAACAACGCGGTGACCAGGAAGCTGACCGCGAAGCCGATGAACAGCGGCAGCATCCGGTGCAGGGCCGCCAGGATGCCGCCGGCGGCCTCGACCTCGGCATGGCCCGGCACCTTGATTTCCACCGCCAGCAAGGTGATGGCGATGGCGAACACCGCATCGCTGAAGAACACGACGCGGTCGTGCGGGTACTTGCTGTCGACGCTGTCGGCGTGGCTGGTGGTCACGGGAATTCCTGGGAGCGAGGTGGTCCTTCACCGCCGCGCGGCGCTCCGGCGCTTGGCGCTGCCTGGCCGCCGCACGCCAGCGCGTGCGCATGCCCGCGGCCGGCGGCGGCCGCGGGCATGCCGGCTTACTTGACGCGCGAGACGTATTCGCCCGAACGCGTGTCGACGCGGATCACTTCGTCCTGGCCCACGAACAGCGGCACGCGCACCACCGCGCCGGTCTCCAGGGTCGCCGGCTTGCCGCCGCCACCGGAGGTGTCGCCGCGCACGCCCGGGTCGGTCTCGACGATCTTCAGTTCGACGAAGTTCGGCGGGGTGACCTGGATCGGCGTACCGTTCCACAGCGTCACCACGCAGTCTTCCTCGCCCTTGATCCACTTGGCGGCGTCGCCGACGCCGGCCTTGTCGGCCTGCACCTGCTCGAAGGTTTCCTGCTGCATGAAGTGCCAGTACTCGCCGTCGCTGTACAGGTACTGCATGTCGGTGTCGACCACGTCGGCCGCTTCCACGCTGTCGGTCGCCTTCATGGTCATTTCGACCACGCGCCCGGACTTGATGAAGCGGTACTTGACGCGGGTGAACGCCTGGCCCTTGCCGGGCTTGACGTATTCGGTATCGGTGATGATCGCAGGCTCGCTGTTGACCAGGATCTTCATCCCGTTCTTGACGTCGTTCATGCCGTAGCTGGCCATCTGAAACTCCTCGGGTAAGGCAAACCCGCCGCGTTCGGCGGCCGGCCGGATAGAATGGAAGCTCCGCCGCAACGGCGGGCGCTCGTGTGATGACCGCCTATGATAACCGCAGCCCCCCGCCCGATGCAGCCGTCCCCGCCCCTGCCCGCCGCCGCGCCGCCGCGCTGGCAGCAGGCCTGGCGCGATGCCGTGCGCGATCCGCGCGAGCTGCTGGCCTTGCTGGGCCTGGATCCGCAGGCGCTGGGCGTCTCCGAACAGGCTGCGACGCAATTCGCGCTGCGCGTGCCGCGCAGCTTCGTCGCGCGCATGCGCCCGGGCGACCCGCACGATCCGCTGCTGCGCCAGGTGCTGCCGATCGACGACGAGCAACGCCTGGTCGCCGGCTTCGCCCTGGATGCGGTCGGCGACACCGCGGCCAAGAAGGCCGACGGGGTGATCCACAAATACCGCGGCCGCGCCTTGCTGGTGGCCACCGGCAGTTGCGCCGTGCACTGCCGCTACTGCTTCCGCCGGCATTTCCCGTATGCCGACGAGACCGCCGCGCGCGATGGCTGGCGCACGGCGGTGGCGGCGATCGCGGCCGACCCCAGCATAGAGGAAGTGATCCTGTCCGGCGGCGATCCGCTGTCGCTGGCCACGCCGAAACTGGTCGAACTCACCGAGGCGCTTGCGGCGCTGCCGCAGCTCAAGCGCCTGCGCATCCACAGCCGCCTGCCGGTGGTGCTGCCCGAACGCGTCGACGCGCCGCTGCTGGCCTGGCTGCGCGCACTGCCGTGGCCGCTGGCGTTCGTGATCCACGCCAACCACGCCAACGAATTCGATGCCGGCGTCGATGCCGCGCTGGCGCGCCTGCGCGAGGCCGGCGCGCACCTGCTCAACCAGGCGGTGCTGCTGCGAGGGGTCAACGACAGCGTCGAGGCGCTGGCCGCGCTGAGCGAGCGCAGCTTCGCCGCCGGCGTGCTGCCCTACTACCTGCACCAGTTGGACCGGGTGCAGGGCGTGGCCCATTTCGAAGTGGACGATGCCACCGCGCTGGCGCTGCACCAGGCGCTGGCTGCGCGCCTGTCCGGTTACCTGGTGCCGAAGCTGGTGCGCGAGATCGCCGGCGATACCGGCAAGCGCCCGTTGATGCCCTGACCCGCGCGACGGCGACCACCACGCGAGCAGCTGCCGCAGGCCGCAGCGCCGCGGCAACCCTCAGGCATCGGCCGGTGGCGCATCCTCGCTGGCCAGCAACTGGCGGAATTCCTCGGCGCTGAGCGGGCGGCTGAGCCAGAAGCCCTGCCCCAGTTCGCAGCCGCGCTCGCGCAACAGTTCGAACTGCGCCTCCTGCTCGATGCCCTCGGCGACCACGGTGATGTCCAGCGAATGCGCCATGGCGATGATCGCGGTGGTCAGCGCCAGGTCGTCCGGATCGCGCTGCAGGTCGGCGACGAAGCTCTTGTCGATCTTGACCCCGTCCACCGGCACCTGGCGCAGGTGGCTCAGGCCGGAGAAGCCGGTGCCGAAGTCGTCCAGCCAGACCTTGACCCCGGTACGGTGCAGCCGCGCCAGCATGCTCGCCGCCTGCAGTTCGTCGCCGATCACCGCGGTCTCGGTCAGCTCCAGATGCAGCTGCGCCGCCGGCAGCCCGGACTCGCGCAGGCAGTCGGCCACCACTTCGGGCAGATCGCCGCTGCGCAACTGCCGCGGCGAGACGTTGACCGAGACGAACAGGTCGGCGCTGCCGTCGGCGCGCCGCCACTGGGTGGCCTCGCTGCAGGCCGCGCGCAGCACCTTCGGGCCGATGCTTTCGATCAAGCCGCTCTGTTCGGCCACGTCGATAAACACCGTCGGCGAGATCGTGCCCATCGCCGGGTGCTGCCAGCGCAGCAGCACTTCCACGCCGACCATGCGCCGGTCCTGGGTGCGGAAGATCGGCTGGTAGGCCAGCTTGAGTTCGTCGCGCTCCCAGGCGCCGCGCAGCTCGTGCTCCATGTGCACGCGCCGCTCCACTGCATAGTCCATCGCGCGGCTGTAGAAGCGGTGGCAGTTCTTGCCGGCCAGCTTGGCCTGGTACATGGCGATATCGCCGTTCTTCAGCAGTGCCGACGCATCCTCGGCATCGCCCGGATAGACGGTGATGCCGATCGAGGTGCCCATGAACACCTCGCGGCCCTGGATCCGCAGTGGCTCGCGCAGTTCCTGCACCAGCCGCTGCGCCAGCGCGGTGGCGACCTTGGCCGCCTGCGCGTCCTCCACCAGGATCACGAACTCGTCGCCACCGAAGCGCGCCAGCAGCGCGTCGTCGCCGCCCAGCTGTTCCACCGCCAGCTGGATGCGCCGCGCGAACTGCAGCAGGGCTTCGTCGCCGGCCTCGTGACCGAGCGTGTCGTTGATCCGCTTGAAATCGTCGATGTCGGCGAACAGCAGCGCCAGCCGGCGTTGCGAGGCGCGTGCCGACAGCATGCGATGGTCCAGCGCCTCGCGGAACGCGAGCCGGTTGGTCAGCCCGGTCAACGCATCGGTGTAGGCCATGTGGCGCACATCGCGGTCGTGGCGGGCGATCGCCTCGCTCATCCGCCCGAACGCGCGCAGCAATTCGCTGACCTCGTCGTGGCGGCCGCTGTCGCGGCGCTCCACCGCATAGTTGCCGGCCTCGATCTGGCGCGCGGCCGCCGCCATCCAGCGCAACGGTGCCACCAGGGTGCGCTGCACGTAGACCGTCACCATCGCCGCGGTCAGGCCCAGCGCGGCCAGCAACAGCAGCAACCAGCCGAGATGGCGCTTGCCCAATGCGCCCAGGCGCTGGTCGAGGTTCTGCCCGGCCTTGCGCTCGTATTCCTGCGCACGCGCCCAGGACATGCCCACCCGCACCCCGCCCACACGCTGATCGCCGATCATGATCGGCATCGACACGTCGAGGAACTCCGGCGACTCCTGGGCCAGCAGCCCCTTTGCGCGGATTGCGGCCTCGGCCATCGGCCCGCGCATGCGCTGTCCGTACCCCGCCAGGCTCTCGCTGCCGTCGTGGATCAACCGTCCATCGGCGTCGTAGACCAGCACATAGGCCACCGCGACATAGCCCAGCGCGCCGCGCACCTGCGTGCCGATCGCGTCCAGGTCGGAGTAGTACACCGGATTGGCGAGCGAATCGGCCAGCTGCCGCGCCAGCGACTCGCCGCGGGTGCGCATGCTGCTGTCGAACAGGCTGTGGATGGCGTTGCCGCTGAGCGTGCGCACCTCGCGCTGCATCGCCGCCTGGCGCTCCAGCAGCAGTGCCAGGATCGCCATCACCAGCAGGGCAGCCACGCCCATGGCCAACAGGAACCTGGCCTGCAACCCGAAACGCATGCTCTTCATTCCACTTCCAGCCTCACCCGCGCCACGCCGGCGCGCAGGCTGTCCAGGCGCTTCTGCGACGCCGGATCGATCGGATAGAACCCGGAGGTCCCGAAGAACTGGCGCAGCGCCGCGCGCCCCTGCGGGTCGTCGGCGGCGTGCAGCAGGACCTCGCGCAAGCGCGTCTCCACCTCGGTCGGCAGGTCGCTGCGCACCATCTCCACCGCGCGCGGATACGGCTCGCTGCGGTAGATCACCCGGAAATCGCGCAGGAACGCCGGCGGAATGCGGCGCTCGTCGTCCCAGTCGAGGTTGCTGAACGCCCCCGCATCCACCAGATGCTTGTGCACGAAGGCGGCGATGTTCAGCTCCGAGCGCGCGAACACATAGCCGACCGTGTCCGCCGAGGGCTGGTCCTTGGTCGAGAGCAGGATCTCCGGATGCAGATCGTGCTCGAACAGCGTCATCATCGGCACCAGGTAGGCGCTGGTGGACAGCGCGCTCTGCAGGGCCAGGGTATGTCCCTTCAGGTCCGACAGGTCATGCACGGGCCCGTCGCGGCGCACGAAGAACACGGTGTGGTACTGGCGCACGCCGTTGCGCTCGGTCAGCAGCAGCGGCTTGGCACCGCCGCGCTGTTCCAGCGCCATGGCGGTGGCGGCGGTCTCGGTGACCCAGTCGACCCGGCCACGTCGCAGGTAACTGCTCATCTGCTGGCTGTCGCGGGCCATCAGGATCTGCCCGGAGGTGATGCCGACCTCGCGCATGCGCGGCACCACGTAGTCCAGCAGCGGCTTGAGTTGCTCGTAATGGGCCTTGGGGTTGTCGCTGATGCGCCCCAGCACCAGGACCGAGGGCCGCGCGTGCACGGACGCGGACCAGCAGATCGCCAGCGCCAGCCACACCACGACCACCCGCCAACGCGAACTGGACAAACCACGATCCCCAAATAGACCTTGCAAAGCCTAGCCGAAAGCGCATGCCGGTGACAGCGTCACAGAATGGCGCCGGCCGCGCCCGCGTCCCTGGCCCGGCCAGTGCCTCGCGACAGGTGCCGCGCTCGTCGCCTTCGCGCCTTGACGGGCCTCAGTTTCCGGCCTGCCCGGCCAGCCGCGCCATGCGCTGCGCATCGGACAGCACGCCACGCAGCAGGCGCACCTCCTGTTCGGTCAGCTCGGTGCGCAGAAACAGGCGGCGCAGCTTGCGCATCGCCGAGTCCGGGGCGCGCCCCTTGTGGAAGTCGATGTCGTCCAGGGTCTCGGCCAACTGCCCGAACAGGCCTTCCACCTGCGCATGACTGGCCGGCGCCTCGCGGAAGCCCGGTGCCGGCGCAGGCGCCGGGGCGACGCCGCGCAGGTGCGCCAGGCGCAGCTCGTAGGCCAGCACCTGCACCGCCGCGGCCAGATTGAGCGAGCTGAACGCCGGATCGGAGGGAATGTGCACGGCCGCGTGGCACAGCTGCAGCTCCTCGTTGGTCAGGCCGGTGCGCTCGCGGCCGAACACCAGCGCCACTTCCGCCGGCTCGGCGCTGGTCGCGGTCAGGCGCTGCGCGGCATCGGCCGGCAGCAGTTCCTCCAGCGACACGCGGCGGCTGCGCGCGGTGCAGCCCAGCACCAGCCGGCAATCGGCCACCGCGTCGCTCAGCGCGGGCAACACCGGCGCCTGCTGCAGCAGGTCCTCGGCCCCGGCCGAACGCCGGTATGCCTCGGTATCCAGCTCGCATTCCGGCGCCACCAGCACCAGCCGCGACAGCCCCATGGTCTTCATCGCGCGCGCAGCCGCACCGATATTGCCGGGATGCTGGGTCCCGACCAGGACGAAGCGGATACGGGTGGAATCGGTCATGGCAGCACGGCAGGCGAAGCGAACGGGGGCGTAGATGGTAAACTGTGCGGCCGGCCTTGGCGCCGGACTGCTCTTTTCCTCCTCCAGACCCACCTCCGCCTTCTCGGGAGCGCTTGCCATGCAAAAACCCGCCGTCACCGTCATGGTCAAGGCCGCCCGCCTCGCCGGCAACGTCCTGTTGCGCCACATCAACCGCCTGGAAGCGCTGAACGTGGTGCAGAAGGACCGCATGGACTACGCCAGCGAAGTCGATGCCGATGCGGAAAAGGTGATCGTCAAGGAGCTGCGCCGCGCCTATCCCGACTACGGCGTGATGGGCGAGGAAAGCGGCGTGCAGGGCGGCGGCCGCTACATGTGGGTGATCGACCCGCTCGACGGCACCAGCAACTACCTGCGCGGCTTCCCGCACTACTGCGTGTCGATCGCCCTGGTCGAGAACGGCGAGCCGGTCGACGCGGTGATCTTCGATCCGCTGCGCAACGAACTGTTCACCGCCAGCCGCGGCAACGGCGCGGTGCTCAACGACCGCCGCATCCGCGTCAGCGAGCGCAAGGAACTCAACGGCGCCATGGTCCACACCGGCTTCGCCCCGCGCGAGCGCAAGCGTGCCAGCCCGCAGCTCAAGTGCGTGGATGCGCTGCTGGTGCAGGCCGAGGACATCCGCCGCACCGGCTCGGCGGCACTGGATCTGGCCTATGTCGCCTGCGGCCGCAGCGACGCCTACTTCGAAGCCGGGGTGAAGGCCTGGGACATCGCCGCCGGCGTGCTGCTGGTGCGCGAGGCCGGCGGCCGCGTCACCGATTTCAAGGGCGGCACCCTGGGCCGCATCGACGACCGCGGCCCACAGCAGTTCCAGGTGGTGGCCGGCAACCTGAAGGTCGGCGACGCGCTGCAGAAGCTGATCGTCAACACCGGCTTCGCCGGCGAGTTCGACGCGAAGTTCTGAGCGAGGCGACCGGCGCTGCGCCGGCACAGCGACATCGACACAGCAGAAAGCCGCGCACTTGCGCGGCTTTTTTTGTGCCCGGCATTCGCAGATCCCGCACTCGGGGATCCCGACGATCGCCGCGCGCGGTGCAGGCCGCGTCCTGCGAGAAAGACATCTCCGCCCGAGGCGGCACGCGGCGTGGCAGACGCGTCACGCCGTGCTCACGCACTGCACGCCGTGCGCTTCACCGCTGCTTGATTGGCGCTTGCGTAGAAGAACGCGTTACGACGTGCGCCATGCAGGCGCCGCGGCCTGGGGCGATGCGCACGCTGAGATCGGCGAAAAAAACCCCTAAAGATCCCGAAAACGCGGCCGATACAGATGCGGGCTTTTGCCCGAAATTCCCCCGCTGATCCGTGCCTGCGTTGCCGTCCCCGCGGCAATGGAGCCGGTGGCGCCGCTCTCTCGCATCTATCGGAGATCTCGCGTGTCCTTCCATCATCTCACCGTCACCAAGCGCCTGGCAATCGGCTTCTGCGGCGTGATCGCCATGTTGTTGCTGGTGGGCATCACCAGCCTGATCGGCTTCCGCAAATTCACCAGCGCCGCCGCGCTGGACGCGCATACCTACAAGGTCATCACCCTCGGCGACCGCATGCTGGTGAGCCTGCTCAACATCGAGAGCGGCGCGCGCGGCTTCGCCCTGACCCGCGATCCGTCCTACCTGGCGCCGCTCGAACTCGGCGAACGCGAGTTCAGCGCACAGTGGCAGGAGTCCAAGCAGTTGACCGCGGACAACCCGGCGCAGCAGGCGCGCCTGCAGACCCTGATGCAGGACTACACGCAGTTCATGGCGACCAAGCGCAAGGCGGTGGAGCACATGCGCGCCACCGCCGCCGACAGCGACGACGCCCAGCTGGATGCATTCCGGACCGTCGGCAAGCAGCAGATGGACGGGCTGCGCGCCACGATCGGCCAGTACGAGAACGCCGAACGCGCACTGCTGCAGGTGCGCAAGGCCGAGAGCGAGGCGCGCGCGCAGTCCGGCGAATGGACCAGCCTGGGCGGCATGCTGGTCGGCATCGTCGCCGCGATCCTGCTCGGCCTGCTGGTCCGCAACAGCCTGATGCGCCAGCTCGGCGGCGAGCCGGCCTACGCGGCCGACGTGGTCCGCCGCATCGCCAGCGGCGACCTGTCGCAGGAGGTGCGGCTGCGCTCGCAGGCGCCGTCGCTGCTCAACGACATGCGGCAGATGCAGGAGGAACTGCGCACGGTGATCCAGGCGCAGACCGAGATGGCCCGGCAGCATGCCGCCGGCCAGATCAGCTTCCGCATGGACGAGGCGCGCTTCCCGGGCGATTACGGGCGCATGGTGCGCGACACCAATGCGTTGGTGCAGAGCCATATTTCGGTCAAGCAGCGGCTGATCACGCTGATGGGCGAATACGCCGAAGGCGACCTCAGCCGCGACCTGGAACAGTTCCCGGGCGAGATGGCGATCCTGACCGAGACCATGGCCAAGGTGAAGCGCAACCTCGTCGCGATCAACCAGGAGATCGACCTGCTGGTGCGCGCCGCCGCGCAAGGCGACTTCTCGCGCCGCGGCGAAGCGCAGCGCTTCCGCCACGCCTTCCACGACATGGTGGCCAATCTCAACACGATGATGACCGGCACCGAGACCAACCTGGCGGCGCTGTCGCAGTTGCTGCGCGCCATCGCCGCCGGCGACCTGACCCAGACCATGCAGGGCGAGTTCCACGGCGTGTTCGCACGGATGCGCGACGATGCCAACACCACCGTCGCGCAGCTGACCGACATGGTCGGCCGCATCCAGCAGGCCGCGGCCAGCATCGACACCGCCGCCGGCGAGATCGCCAGCGGCAACGACGACCTGTCGCGCCGCACCGAGCAGCAGGCCGCCAGCCTGGAGGAAACCGCCGCCTCGATGGAGGAACTGACCGCCACGGTGAAGCAGAACGCGGAACACGCACGCCAGGCCAACCAACTCGCCGCCGGCGCCGCCGCGGTGGCCTCGCAGGGCGGCAGCGTGGTCGGCCAGGTGGTCACCACCATGAACGGCATCGAGGTCGCCTCGAAGAAGATCGCCGACATCATCGGGGTCATCGACGGCATCGCCTTCCAGACCAACATCCTGGCGCTCAACGCCGCGGTCGAAGCCGCCCGTGCCGGCGAACAGGGCCGCGGCTTCGCGGTGGTCGCCAGCGAGGTCCGCACCCTCGCCCAGCGCTCGGCCAGCGCGGCCAAGGAGATCAAGACGCTGATCGACGACTCGGTCCAGCGCGTGAGCGCGGGTTCGACCCTGGTCGCCCAGGCCGGCACGACGATGCAGGACATCGTGGCCTCGGTGCAGCGCGTCACCGACATCATGGGCGAGATCGCCGCCGCCTCGCAGGAGCAGTCGGCCGGCATCGAGCAGGTCAACCAGACCGTCACCCAGATGGACGAGACCACCCAGCAGAACGCCGCTCTGGTTGAGGAAGCCACCGCCGCCGCACGCGCGATGGAGCAGCAGGCAGGCGACCTGGTGGAGATCGTCGGCCAGTTCCAGGTACGCAGCGAGACCTACCCGATGGTGGCGCAACTGGTCGCCCGTGCGACCGCCAATGCGGCCTAGTCGGAACGCCCTACGCGGTACGGACGCTGTAGAGGGACTGGGCCGTCCTCGACGGCCCCGTCCCACGCGCTGAACCGGCAGACGTTGCTGTAGGAGCGGCTTCAGCCGCGACGCTTTACCGGCAAGGCGTCGCGGCTGAAGCCGCTCCTACGGCAGGGGAACCCCGGCATCCACACAAAGAAAAAGCCGCGCATCCGCGCGGCTTTTTCGTTCGCTGGAGGAAGTGTTTCAGGCCCAGGAAATCACGCTTTTACAAATCCCCAATCCCGAATCCCCACTCCCAGCCCCATCAGGGCCGACGCGCCAGCGCCTCCACATCCTTGGCCTTCGGCAGCAGGTCCTGCTTGGTGACCTGGAACGGCCCGATCGACAGCAGCGGCACCGCCACGATCACCGAGGAGACCACCACGATCACCGCGCCGATCATGTGGGTCAGCGCCAGGCCTTCCATCGACTCGCCGCCATACAGGTACAGCGCCAGCGCCGACAGGAAGAACATCACCGCGGTGATCACCGTACGCGACAGGGTCTGGTTGATCGAGCGGTTCAGCACCTCGATCGGGTCCACGCGCAGGCTGCGGAAGTTCTCGCGCACGCGGTCGAACACCACGATGATGTCGTTGATCGCAAAGCCCATCACCGACAGCAGGCCGGCCAGCACGGTGAGATCGAACTCGCGGCCGGTGACCGACATGTAGGCCACCGTCACCAGCAGATCGAACAGCGCGGTCAGGCTGGCCACCACCGCGAACTTCCACTCGAAGCGGAAGCCGATGTAGATCAGGAAGCCGACCAGCATGAACACCGTGGCGTAGACGCCGTTCAGCGCCAAGTCCTTGCCGACCTGCGGGCCGACGAACTCGCCCGGCTTGACCGTGGCCGGGTTCTGCGGCGTGCTCACCGCCTTGCGCACCTGCTCGGCGAGGTTCTTGGTGATGTCCTCGTTGTTGTGCTCGCCCTGCGGCTGCAGGCGGATCACCACCTCGTTGCCGCTGCCGACGTTCTGCACCTGCGCGTTCTCGAAGCCGGCCTTGGCCAGTTGCTCGCGCACCTGGTCCACGTCGACCGGCTTCTGGAAGCTGGTCTGCACCAGCGCGCCACCGGTGAACTCCAGCGCGTAGTTGAAGCCCTTGGCGAAGATCACCGCGAACGAGGCCAGCGCCAGCACCAGCATCAGCACCAGGGTCGGGTGCCGCCAGCGCATGAAGTCGATCTTGGTGTCGTTGGGGATCAGGTGAAGCGGGAAGATTTTCATTGGAGACCGCTCTGCGTTTTTTGGAGCCCGCGCCTGCCGGCGCGGGGTCGTGCGGAAGATGGCGTGCGCGGCTCAGATCGCCACGGACTTGAGCTTCTTGCGACGGCCGTAGATCAGCACCGCCAGCGCGCGCGACACGGTGATCGCGGTGAACATCGAGGCGAAGATGCCGATGATCATGGTCAGCGCGAAGCCCTTCAGCGGGCCGGTACCGAACGCGTACAGCGCCACGCCGACGATGATGCCGGTGAGGTTGGCGTCGAGGATGGTGCCGCCGGCCTTCTCGTAGCCGGCGGCGATCGCCGACTTGGGCGGCACGCCCAGGCGCAACTCTTCGCGGATACGTTCGTTGATCAGCACGTTGGCGTCCACCGACAGGCCCACCGACAACGCCAGGCCAGCGAAGCCCGGCAGGGTCATGGTGGCGCCGAACAGCGACATCACCGAGACCACGATCAGCAGGTTCATCAGCAGCGCGACCGAGGTGATCAGGCCGAACATGCGGTAGTACACGCTGAAGAACACCAGGGTGAACAGGAACGCATAGACCACCGCGGTGATGCCGCGCTCCACGTTCTCCGCGCCCAGGCTGGGGCCGATCACGTATTCCTCGACGAAGTCCATCGGCGCGGCCAGCGAACCGGCGCGCAGCAGCTTGGCCAGGTTCTCGGCCTCGGTCTTCTCCAGGCCGGTGGTCTGGAAGTTCTTGCCGAACACGCCGGCGATGCGGGTCGGCGCCAGCGCCTCCTCGTTGACGCGCACGCTGCGCACTTCCTTGCCGTCGACCATGGTCACGGTGGGGATGCGCTCGATGTAGACCACCGACATCAGCTTGCCGGTATTGGCGCTGGTGTAGTCGAACATGCGCTGGCCGGCGGCGTTGTTGAGCGTCACCGCCACGGCCGGCATGCCGTTCTGGTCGGTGCTGACGGTGGCGTTGACCATCTGGTCGCCGGACACCAGCACGCGCTTGCTCAGCAGCACCGGGGCGCCGCTGTCGCGCAGGCGGTAGACCTTGGCGTCGGGCGGGATGTTGCCGCTGCGCACCGCGTCCTCGGCATTGCCGTCGACCACGCCGCGAAACTCCAGGGTGGCGGTGGCGCCGATCATGCGCTTGGCCTCGGCAGTGTCCTGCACGCCCGGCAGCTCGACCACGATGCGGTCGTCGCCCTGGCGCTGGATGATCGGCTCGGCCACGCCCAACTGGTTGACGCGGTTACGCAGCGTGGTGAGGTTCTGCTCGATGGCGCCGGCGGCGATCTGCTTCAGCTCCGCCTCCGGCACGGTGACGGTGATGGTCTGCCCGGACACCGCGTAGCTCAGGGTCGGCTGCGCCTTGGCGATGGCGGCGCGCGCGGCGCTGGCGTCCACGCCCTCGCCCAGGCTGACCTGGATGCTGTTGTCCGGACGGCGCTCGACCGAACGGTAGGCCAGACGGCCGTCGCGCAAGGTGGTGCGGATGTCTTCGGCGAAGGCGTCCAGGCGCTTTTCCAGCGCCGCCTTCTGGTCCACCTGCAGCGCGAAGTGCACGCCGCCGACCAGGTCGAGGCCCAGCACCATCGGCTTGCCGCCCAGCCGCGACAGCCAGTCCGGCACGGTCGAGGCCAGGTTCAGCGCCACCGTGTAGTTCTCGCCCACCTGCTGGCGCAGCACGTCGTTGGCACGGGTCTGCGCCTGCAGGTTCGGCAGGCGCACCATCAGGCTGTCGCCTTCCTTGTCGACCCGCTTCGGGGTGATCCCGGCCGTCTTCAGGTCGGCGAGGACCCGCTCGCGCAGGGCGTCGTCGATCTTGCCGCCACGGCTGGCGGTGATCTGGACCGACGGATCCTTCTGGTACACGTTGGGCAGCGCGTACAACGCGCTCAACGCCAGCACGATCAGGATGAGGACATACTTCCAGCGCGGAAACTCGAGCATTGCGGGACCCCGCACGACGCCACGCCGGCGTCGCGCCTAGCATTAGGAGAAATGGATCAGGCGGACTTCAGCGTGCCCTTCGGCAGGACATTGCCGACGGCGCCCTTCTGCACGCGGATGCGCACGTTGTCGGCCACTTCGATGGTGATGAAGTTGTCGCCGATGTCGGTGACCACGCCGGCCACGCCGCCGGAGGTGATGACCTCGTCGCCACGGCCGAGCTTGTCCAGCATCGACTTGTGTTCCTTCTGGCGCTTCATCTGCGGCCGGATCATCACGAAATACATCACCGCGATCAGGATGATGGGCAGCAGGAACATCTGCAGGCCGCCACCGGCCGGGGCGGTGCCGCCGGCGGTCTGGGCCTGGGCGACGGGGATCAGGAAATCGAGCGGATTCATCGGGTGCGTCCTATGGTTTGGGCAGCCCGGCGCCCTGGGGGCACGGACCGCTGGTTTGCCTTGAGGCGGCAAGCAGCCGCCGATTATGCCACGATCTTCCTTCACCCTCCGGAACCGCCGCGACGCCCCTCCCTTCTCCCGTCGGGACCCACGGCCCCCTTCTCGGGGGAAGGTGCCGCGTAGCGGCGGATGAGGGTCCGGGCGAAGCCACGTGTCATCTCGACTGCACGAGGCTGCGCCCGGACCCTCGTGTCACTTGGACTGCACGAGGCTGCGCCCGGACCCTCACCCCAACCCCTCTCCCGGTGGGAGAGGGGCTTCAGCCCTGCTCCGACGGGAGTGGTGTGGCTTCGACCCCGCGCGCCGCATAGAAGGACCGCCGGAACTGGGCAAAGGTTCCCGCCGCGATCGCCGCGCGCATGTCGGCCATCAGCTTCTGGTAGTACCAGAGGTTGTGCAGGGTGCCGAGCATCGGCGCCAGCATCTCGTTGCAGCGGTCCAGGTGGCGCAGGTAGGCGCGGGTGTAACCGCTGCTGCAGGCGTGGCAGCCGCAGCCCGGCTCGATCGGGTCGAGGTCGCGCTCGTACTTGGCGTTGCGGATGCGCACCGTGCCGAACGAGGTGAAATAGTGGCCGTTGCGCGCGTTGCGGGTCGGCATCACGCAGTCGAACATGTCCACGCCGCGGGCCACGCCCTCGACCAGGTCCTCCGGCCGGCCCACGCCCATCAGGTAGCGCGGGCGGTCGCCGGGCAGGCGCGGATGCAGGTGCTCGAGCATGGCGTTGCGCTCGTGCTCCGGCTCGCCCACCGCTAGGCCGCCGATCGCATAGCCGTCGAAGCCGATCGCCTGCAGTCCCTCGATCGAGCGGCTGCGCAGGTCCGCATGCACGCCGCCCTGGACGATGCCGAACAGCGCCGCATCGTTGCCCAGCGCGTCGTGCGCGTCGCGCGAGCGCTGCGCCCAGCGCAGGCTCAGTTCCATCGAGCGCCGCGCCACGTCCTCGGTGGCCGGGTACGGAGTGCATTCGTCGAAGATCATCACGATGTCCGAATCGAGCACCCGCTGGATCTTCATGCTCTCCTCCGGCCCCAGGAACACCTTGGCGCCGTCGGTCGGCGAGGCGAAGGTGACACCCTGCTCGCTGATCTTGCGCCGGTGCGCCAGCGAGAACACCTGGAAACCGCCGGAATCGGTGAGGATCGGCCCGTCCCAGCGGGCAAAGCCGTGCAGGCCGCCGTGGTCGCCGATCACGTCCAGGCCCGGGCGCAGGTACAGGTGGAAGGTGTTGCCGAGGATGATCTGCGCGCCCAGCGCCTTGATCTGCTCGGGCAGCACGCCCTTGACCGAGCCGTAGGTGCCCACCGGCATGAACGCGGGGGTCTCGACCGTCCCGCGCGGGAAGGTCAGGCGGCCGCGACGGGCGGCGCCGTCGGTGGTGTGGAGCTGGAACTGCAATCGGGACATGGTCTGGCGAACGTCGGTAAGCCGGGCATTGTCGCATTGCCGGGCGGCGGGCGCCGCCCCTGGGCGAGGCACGGCGTCCCGCCGCCCGCCGGCAGCGCCGCCAGGCGTGCCCTGCCCCGCTGCGCCGCAGCCGCCTGGTGCGGCGCCGTTTTCAGTCCGCCGCGACGAAGCCGCCGGTCTGGCGCGCCCACAGCCGCGCGTACAGGCCGCCGCGGGCGACCAGCTCGGCGTGGGTGCCGGTCTCGACGATGGCGCCGCGGTCCATCACCACCAGCCGGTCCATCCGCGCGATGGTCGAGAGCCGGTGGGCGATCGCGATCACCGTCTTGCCCGCCATCAGCTCGTCCAGGCTGTCCTGGATCGCCGCCTCCACTTCCGAATCCAGCGCCGAGGTGGCCTCGTCCAGGATCAGGATCGGCGCGTCCTTGAGCAGCACGCGGGCGATGGCGATGCGCTGGCGCTGGCCGCCGGACAGCTTGACCCCGCGCTCGCCCACCTGGGCGTCGTAGCCGCGCTGGCCCTCGCCGTCCTGCAGTTGTTCGATGAACTCGTCGGCGCGCGCCTTGGCCACCGCCGCGCGCAGTTGCGCCTCGCTGGCGTCGGGACGGCCGTACAACAGGTTGTCGCGGATCGAGCGGTGCAGCAGCGAGGTGTCCTGGGTGACCAGGCCGATCTGCTGACGCAGGCTCTCCTGGGTGACGCCGGCGATGTCCTGGCCGTCGATCAGGATGCGGCCCTGCTCCAGGTCGTACAGCCGCAGCAGCACGTTGACCAGGGTCGACTTGCCGGCACCGGACGCCCCGACCAGGCCGATCTTCTCGCCCGCGCGCACCTGCAGGTCGAGCCCGGCGATGACCCCGCCGCGCTTGCCGTAGTGGAAGTGGATGTGCTCGAAGCGCACCTCGCCGCGCTCCACGCGCAGCGGCACCGCGTCGGCGCGGTCCTGCACCTGCGCCGGCTGCGCGATGGTCTCCATGCCGTCCTGCACCGCGCCGATGTCCTCGAAGATGCCGTTGACGGTCCACATGATCCAGCCGGACATGTTGTGGATGCGGATCACCAGGCCGGTGGCCAGGGTGATCGCGCCGACGCTGATCTGGCCACGGCTCCACAGCCACAGCGCCAGCCCGCAGGTCACCGCGATCAGGAAGCCGTTGACGATGGCGATGGCGCTGTCCATCGCCGTGGTCATGCGGGTCTGCCCACGGTGCTTGACCGCCAGCTCGTCGATCGCCTCGCGCACGTAGGCCTGCTCGCGCCCGGCATGCGAGAACAGCTTGAGCGTGGCGATGTTGGTGTAGCCGTCGACGATGCGGCCCATCGCCTTGGAGCGCGCGTCCGAGGCGATCCAGGCACGCTGCTTCATCCGCGGCACGAAGTAGACCATCAGCGCCACGTAGGCCAGCACCCACACCAGCAGCGGCGCCATCAGCCAGGGATCGGCCTGCGCGAACAGGTACAGCGCGCTGCCGGTATAGACCACGATGTACCAGAGCGCATCGACCATCTGCACCGCCGACTCGCGCAGCGAAGTGCCGGTCTGCATCACCCGATTGGCGATGCGCCCGGCGAAGTCGTTCTGGAAGAAGCCCAGGCTCTGCCGCACCACGTAGTTGTGCATCAGCCAGCGCGCGCGGTTGCTCAGGCCCGGCACGATGGCCTGGTTCACCAGCAGGTTGTGCAGGGCCACGAACAGCGGCCGCGCCACCAGCACGATGAAGGCCATCCACAGCAGTTCGCCCGCGTGGCGCTGGAAGAAGTCTGGCCCCGGCTGCTCGGCGACCATGTCGACGATGCGGCCGAGGAAGTCGAACATCGCCACTTCCACCAGCGCCAGCGCGAGACCGGCCAGCAGCGTGGCCAGCAGCAACGGCCACAGCGGGCGCAGATAGTGCAGATAGAAGCGCACCACCCCACGCGGCGGCATCTGCGTCTCGATCTTCGGAAAGACCTCGATCAGGGACTCGAACCAGCGGAACATCGCCACGTCACGCCTGAAAAGGGGCGTCAGGGTAGCGTATTCGGCGTCACGGACCGTGACGCCGGGATTGGGGATTCGGGATTGGGGATTCGCAAAAGCGGCTCCCTGCGCGCTTCATCCACCTGTAGGAGCGGCTTCAGCCGCGACCGGGCCTTCTCGGTAAAGCCCGGTCGCGGCTGAAGCCGCTCCTACGAATCCCGAATCCCCACTCCCCAATCCCGGCCTTCACTCCGGCGTCAGCACCAGATCCTGGAAATCGAAGCTGAAATCGGTCAGCGGCGAGATCGCCTGCATGCGTGCCTCGCGCACCTTGCCGTCGGGCGTGAGCGCGAAGTTGATGAAGGCGTCGGCGTTGAGCGAGCGGTCGCGCCAGCGCACGATGAAGGTGTCGTGCTGCCAGTGCTCCAGGCTGCCGACCAGTTGCGCGGTCTTGCTGAACTGCAGTTCCAGGCGCTTGCCCTGCTGGCGCACCACCACGTCGCCGTACCACGGGTCGCGGTAGGTGCCGGCGTAGCCGGACAGCGGCAGCGACGGGGTGGACTTGGCGTCACGCGCCGCGACGTGCTTGGCCCAGTCCTCGTCGGCATTGGCGTCGGCCTTGGCCACGGCCTTGGCGTAGGCGGCGGTCCAGTCGGTCGCCGGCGCGCCCAGGTAGGCGTCGAGCACGCGCAGGGTGATCGCGTTGAAGGCGGCGCCGACCTCCTGGTTGGTCAGCACGATCACGCCCAGCTTGCGCTCCGGCACCAGGGTCAGCCGCGAGACCATGCCCGGCCAGCCGCCGGTGTGCCAGACCAGCTTGGCGCCACGGTAGTCGCTCAGGCTCCAGCCCTCGCCGTAGCCGGCGAAGTTGGGCTTGGCCGGCAGCAGTTCCGGCACGCTCGGCTCGGAGATCGCGATCGGCGTGATCATCTGCCACATCTCCTGCTGGCGCTGCGCGCTGAACAGCTGCCGCGCCTGGCCGTCGGCCGACGGCAGGCGCCCGCCGTCGAGCTGCACCTGCATCCACTTGGCCATGTCGTGCACGTTGGCGTAGATGCCGCCGGCGCCGGAATTGTTGGACCAGGTCAGCGGCGCCACCGTGCGCAGCTCGCGGAAATCGAACTTCGCATGGCCGACCGCGGCTGCATCGCCCGGCTGCAGATGATCGCTGTTGATGCGCGCGCCGGTCATGCCCACCGGCACGAAGATGCGCTGGCGTACGAAGTCGGCGTAGCTCTGCCCGGACACCTGCTCGATCAGCTTCTGCGCCACCGCATACAGGATGTTGTCGTAGGCGTAGCGGTCGCGGAAACCGCCCTTCAGCGGCACGTGCGCCAGCCGCCGCACCACCTCTTCGTTGCTGTAGCTGGTGGCCGGCCAGAACAGCAGGTCGCCGGCGCCGAGGCTCAGGCCGCTGCGATGGCTGAGCAGGTCGCGCACGCGCATCTCGCGGGTGACGTAGG
This sequence comes from Xanthomonas sp. NCPPB 3174, assembly GCF_056725205.1. NCBI lineage: Bacteria > Pseudomonadati > Pseudomonadota > Gammaproteobacteria > Lysobacterales > Lysobacteraceae > Xanthomonas > Xanthomonas sp. NCPPB 3174. The sequence continues at coordinate 3,068,925 of NZ_CM161517.1, forward strand.
CATCGGACATCTGGAACCACGGCAGGTGGTCCACCACCCGGTCCTCCAGCTTGAGCTTGCCCTCGTCGGCCAGGATCGACAGCGCCGCGGCGGTGAAGGCCTTGGTGTTGGAGGCGATGGCGAACAGGGTCTGCGCGTCCACAGGTTCCGGCTTGCCGAGTTCGCGCACGCCATAGCCGCGCTCCAGCACCACCTGCCCATCCTTGACGATGGCGATGGCGATGCCCGGCACGTCGAACTGCTTGCGCACGCGCTCCACCTGCGCGTCCAGATCCTGCAGCCCCGGCGGCAATGCGGCCGGCGCCGGTGCGGGAACCGCGGTGGGGGCCGGCGCCTGCGCCTGCACGGTGGCGCTCATCGCCAGCAACAGGCCGCAGCCCATCGAGATGCTCTTCAACTGCGTCGCTCCTGAAGAAGGGAAACCGAAGCCGCACGCCACCGCGCGCGCACCTGGCGAGTGTAGAGCCTGCCAGGCCCTTTGCGGCAGGCCCTCAGCGGCGGCGAGCGCCATTGTGGCGACTGCCGCTCCGACCGGTACCTGCGCTGACGGCCCACGTCGACAAGCCAGGCAGCCCGACGCCACAACCACGTTCCATCTTTGTCCCCGCAAGTGCTCGCCGGCACGCCATACGACCTCGCGCACGCCCCCCCCCCCACGCAGGCCACGGCCGCCACCGCCACGACACGTCCAGCCCCTGCGTCCCGCGACGACACCCCGCAACGCCACGCTGCGGCACAATCGCACCCCGCCCGCAGCCGGACCCGCCCGCATGAACGACCTCTTCGACTCCGCCCCGGCCGCGCCGGACGGCATCCGCGTCGGCATCGGCGGCTGGACCTACGCACCATGGCGCGGCGGCATGTTCTATCCGCAGGGCCTGGTGCAGCGCCGCGAGCTGGAGTACGCCAGCCGCCACGTCACCAGCATCGAGATCAACGGCACCTACTACGGCGCGCAGAAGCCGGACACCTATGTGCGCTGGCGCGACGAGACGCCGCCGGGCTTCCTGTTCTCGGCCAAGGCGCCCAAGCGCATCACCACGCTGCGGAGGCTGGCCGGTGCCGGCACGCAGGTCGAGGACTTCGTCGGCGGCATCGCCAGCCTCGGCGACCGCCTCGGCCCGCTGCTGTGGCAGTTCGAGCACGGCCATCGCCTGGACCTGGACGACCTGGCCGCATTCCTGGAGCTGCTGCCGCGCAAGGTCGGCGGACACCGGCTGCGCCACGTGCTGGAAGTGCGCGATCCGGCCTGCGTCGGCCCGGAACTGCTGCACCTGACCCGCCGGCACGGCGTGGCCACGGTGTTCACCGATTCGCCCGAATTCCCCTCCTTCGCCGACCTGAGCACCGACTTCGTCTATGCGCGGCTGATGCGCAGCCGCGCCGACCTCGCCCATGGCTACCCGCCCAAGGAACTGCAGGCCTGGGCCGCGCACGCACAGGCCTGGCGCCGCGGCGAAGATCCGCAAACGCTGCCGCACGCGGACGCGACGGTGGCCAAGACCACGCCGCGCGAGGTGTTCGTCTACTTCATCAGCGCCGCCAAGGAACGCAATCCCGCCGCGGCGATGGCCTTGCTGAAGCTGCTGGGGTCCGCCGCACAGGCGTGACGCGTTCGGCCACGCACATGCGATGTGGCACACGGCGTAGGCGCGACCGGCGACGCCACGGCCGCAACACGACTGAACCGAGCCTCGCGCGCGCACACCCGGCGACACCCGCCGGTCGCCCCGCTGCGGTACAACACCGTCCGTCCGGCGCCGTCGCCGGGCCGCGGCCCCGCGCCGCGCCTCCACACGCGGAGCCCTCGATGCGGATCAAGCACACGCTCGAACGTCTTCCCGGCGGCATGATGCTGGCACCACTGCTGCTCGGCGCCCTCTGCCACACGCTGTGGCCGCAGGCCGGCGCCTGGTTCGGCTCGTTCACCCAGGGCCTGATCGGCGGGCTGGTGCCGATCCTGGCGGTGTGGTGCTTCTGCCTGGGCGCCTCGATCCGGCTGCGCAGCGGCGGCCGCGTGCTGCGCGCCTCCGGCGTGCTGGTGCTGACCAAGATCGCGGTGGCGTGGCTGACCGCGGTGATCGCCGCGCGCCTGTTGCCGCCAGGCGGCATCGTCGCCGGCCTGTGGAGTGGCATGTCGGTGCTGGCGCTGGTCGCGGCGATGGACATGACCAACGCCGGCCTGTTCGCCGCGCTCATGCAGCAGTACGGCCGCCGCGGCGAGGCCGGGGCGATGGCGCTGATGTCGCTGGAATCCGGTCCGCTGGTGACCATGCTGATCCTCGGCACTGCCGGCGTCGCCAGCTTCGAACCGCGGTTGCTACTGGGCGCGGTGCTGCCACTGCTGATCGGTTTCGCGCTCGGCAATCTAGACCCGGCGCTGCGGGCCTTGTTCGCGCGGGCGGTGCCGGCGCTGATCCCGTTCTTCGCCTTCGCCCTGGGCAACACCCTGGACCTGCGCATGGTCGCCCATGCCGGCTTGGCTGGGATCGCACTCGGCCTGCTGGTGATCGTGGCGACCGGGATCCCGCTGCTGCTGGCCGATCGCTGGCTGGCCGGCGGCAACGGCAGCGCCGGCCTCGCCGCCTCCAGTACCGCCGGCGCGGCGGTCGCCACGCCGGCGCTGGTGGCGGCCGTAGCGCCGCAGTTCCGGGCCACCGCGCCGGCCGCGACCGCGCTGGTGGCGACCTCGGTGGTGGTGACGGCGCTGCTGGTGCCGCCGCTCACCGCCGCCTATGCGCGCAGGATGGCGCGGGCCGGATCGCCGCCGGCGCCAGACGCCTGACCCGCGTGCCGATCTGCGACCGTCGCGGCGCGCTTTGCGCGACAATACGCGGATGCCGATGCACCCCACCACCAAAGCCCAGCTGCAAATCCATTTCTGCGTCCTGCTGTGGGGGATCACCGCGATTCTCGGCAAGCTGATCACCCTGCCCGCGCTGCCGCTGGTGTGGTGGCGCATGCTGATGGTGGTGGCGGCGCTGGCGCTGCTGCCGCGGGTGTGGCGCGGACTGGCGGCGCTGACGCCGAAACTGGCGCTGGGCTATGCCGTCGTCGGCGCCCTGGTCGGCCTGCACTGGCTCACGTTCTACGGCGCGATCAAGCTGGCCAATGCCTCGGTGGCGGCGACCTGCATCGCGCTGGCGCCGGTGTTCACCGCAGTGATCGAACCGTGGGTGGCGAAGCGGCCGTTCCGCCCCAGCGAACTGGCCTTCGGCCTGGCGGTGCTGCCCGGCGTGGCGCTGGTGGTCGGCGGGGTGCCGCACGGCATGCGCGCCGGCGTGGCGGTCGGCGCGGTGTCGGCGTTGCTGGTGGCGGCATTCGGCTCGCTCAACAAGCGCCTGGTCGACCATGCCGATCCGCTGACCGTGACCGCGCTGGAACTGGGCGCCGGCACCCTGACCCTGACCGCGCTGGCGCCGTTGCTGCCGTTGGTGCTGCCGGCGCTGAGCGGACCGTTGCTGGTGCTGCCCAGCCTGCACGACACCGCACTGCTGCTGGCGCTGGCGCTGCTGTGCACGCTGCTGCCGTTCGCCCTGGCCCTGGTCGCGCTGCGCCGGCTCAGCGCCTATGCGGTGCAACTGGTCACCAACCTGGAACCGGTCTACGCAATCGTGTTCGCGATCGTGCTGCTGGACGAGCAACGCCAGCTCACCGGGCTGTTCTACCTCGGCGTGGCGGTGATCCTGGGCGCGGTGTTCCTGCATCCGCTGTTGACCCGCGCGCGTCCGGTCCAGCACCCGGAACTGCTGGCGACCTGCGAGGCGAAGAACGTGGTGGAGTGAGCGCTGGGGCGTTCACTCCGGCATTGGGGATTGGGGAGTCGGGATTGGCCCCGTTCCGTGCAGTTGCGGCATCACCGCAGGCCAACGCGAAGGGTGCGGCATGCTGGGGAAGTAGCCCCTCTCCCCCTGGGAGAGGGGTTGGGGTGAGGGTACGGCGCGAAGGCGTCCGGCGCGATTTGAGTTCGCGAGGTGGCGTGCCTACGCCGCCAGCGACACGCAATCGCGGCCGGCACGCTTGGCCTGGAACAGGCCCTGGTCGGCACGCTTGAGCAGGTCCTCGGCGCTCTCGTGGTCCTGCAGCGTGGCCACGCCGATGCTCGCGGTCAGCGGGATGCCGAGTTGCAGCAGGCTGGTGTCCTGGCGCAGGCGCTCGCAGGTACGCATGGCCTGCACCGCATCCATGCCGGGCAGCAACAGCGCGAACTCGCCGCCGCCGTAACGGGCCACCACGCTGTCCGGCGGCAGGCGCGCGCGCAGCATGTCGGCCAGCGCCAACAGCGCCTCGTCGCCCTTGTCATGGCCGTGCAGGTCGTTGACGCTCTTGAAGTAGTCCAGATCCAGGATCGCCACGCTGAGCGGCGCCGAACCCGGCTGCGCCGCCTCGGCGTGGATCATCAACGCGGTGGCGAAGGCACGGCGATTGAGCAGGCCGGTCAGCGGATCGGTGCGGGCCTGCTCCAGCAACTCGGCGTTGAGCGATTCCAGCGACTCCTGGTACTGCAGCAACTGTTGCTCGTACCAGGCGCGTTCGCGCAGTTGCAGCGCCAGCGCATGGCTGCTGCGGCGCAGTTCGATCAGTTGCATCACCTGCCGCGACAGCGCCTGCAGCGCCGCCAGTTGTTCCGGCTCCAGGGTGCGCGGGCGATTGTCGAGCACGCACACCGTGCCGACCGGCAGGCCCTCGCGGGTCAGCAGCGGCGCGCCGGCATAGAACCGCACCCCGCCCTCGGTGACCAGCGGATTGTGCTGGAAGCGCGCATCGGCGGTGGCGTCGGCGACCACCATGACCTGCTCCGGGGTCAGGATGGTGTGCCCGCAGAACGACTCGTCGCGCGCATTGCTCAACAGGCACACGTTGCGCTGCGCCTTCAGCCATTGGCGTTCGGCGTCCACCAGCGAGATCAGCGCCGAGGGCGTGTCGCACAGCTTGGCGGCGATGTCGACCAGATCGTCGTAGGACGCTTCCGGTTCGGTATCGAGGATCTGCAACGCATGCAGCGCCTGCAGGCGTGCGGCTTCGTTGGCGGGCTTGCGAGGCTTGATCACGGAGTACCCGGTGGAAGCGACGGTTGGCGTTGCGCAGTATGGCCAAATCCGTGGCGGACGCCAGCCCCGGCACGGCCGGCGCCGGCGGCGGCCGGCCGCCGGCACTGAGACGCGGTTACCACTCCTGCCGCTGCGGCAGCAGGCCGCGCAGTTCCTGCTCGGTGAGATTGCGCCACTGGCCCGGCTTCAGCGCGCCGAGCTTGATGTTGTCGATGCGCACGCGGCGCAACTGGGTGACCCGGCAGTCGAAGGCCGCGGCCATCAGCCGGATCTGCCGGTTGAGCCCCTGTTCCAGCACGATGCGGAAGCCGAACTTGGCGATCCGCGCAGTGCGGCACGGCAGGGTCATCTGGTCGTGCACGCGCACCCCGCGCGCCATGCCGCGCAGGAATTCGTCGGTGACCGGCTTGTTCACCGCCACCAGGTATTCCTTCTGATGGCGGTTCTCGGCGCGCAGGATCTCGTTGACGATGTCGCCGTTGCTGGTCATCAGGATCAAGCCCTCGGACTCCTTGTCCAGGCGCCCGATCGGGAAGATGCGCTGCTCGTGGCCGACGAAGTCGACGATGTTGCCCTTGACCGCGCTCTCGGTGGTACAGGTCACCCCGACCGGCTTGTTCAGCGCGATATAGACGTGGCGGCGCCCGCTCTTGGCCTTGGCGCGTGCGCGCAGCGGCTGCCCGTCGACCTTGACCTCGTCGCCCTCGCCCACCACCGAACCGACCCCACCCGGCTGGCCATTGACGGTCACACGGCGCGCGGCGATCAGCCGATCGGCCTCGCGGCGCGAGCAAAACCCGGTCTCGGCGATGTGCTTGTTGAGGCGGACTGGCATGGGGCGGGGATTCGGGATTCGGGATTGGGGATTCGTCAAAGCACGTGATCGCGTGCGGCGACGATACGGGTAACCAGGCAATGAACAAGGTCGGGCGGCAGGCGGACGGCGGCCGGGGCGCGACTCGCATGCCCGAGTCACCGCACGGAAGCGACCTGCCCGACGGCACGGGAGACATCGGGATCAGGGAACGCGACAACCAATCCCCAATCCCGACTCCCCAATCCCCGCCTCTCAGCGCTTCGGCGGCCCCTTGCGCGGCGGGCGGTCGGCGGCGAAGCGGCCGGCCGGGCGCGGGCCGGCGGCGTTGGGCTTGCCGCCGGGCTTGCCGGTACGGGCGAACTTCGGCTTGAACGGCGCGCCGCCGGCATCGTCGCCGTCGAGCTTGCGCATCTGCAGTTGCTGGCCGGACACCCAGACTTTCTTCAGGTGCGTCAGCAACTCGCGCGGCATGTCCGCCGGCAGGTCCAGCACCGAATGGTCGTCGTGGATGTCGATGCGGCCGATGTACTTGCTCTCCAGCCCGGCCTCGTTGGCGATCGCGCCGACGATGTTGGCCGGCTTGACCCCATGCTGGTGGCCGACCTCGATGCGGTAGGTCTCCATGCCCACTTCCGGCGCGCCGCGCGGCGCTTTCGGCGCCTTGTCGCGGCGCGGCGCCTCGAAGCTGCCGACGTCGCGGTGGTAATCGAAATCCTCGCCGCGCGCGGCCGGGGCCGGACGCGCCGGACGCTCGCCGTCGTCGCGACGCGGCGCACGCGGCTCGCGCTCGAACTTCGGCTCGAAGCGGGGGCGCTCGGGGCGCTCGCCACGCTCAGGCCGCTCGCGCCGCTCGAAGCGCTCGCCCTGCGGCGGGCGCGGACGGTCCGGGGCCAGCAGCAGCGGCGTCTCGCCCTGCAGCAGGCGCGCCAGCGCCGCGGCCACTTCCACCATCGGCACGTTCTTCTCGGCCTCGAACTTCTGCAGCAGGTCGCGGTACATGTCGATGCCGCCAGCGGCGATGGTCTCGCTGATCTTCTCCATGAAGCGGCTCACCCGCTGGTCGTTGACCGCGTCGACGCTCGGCAGTTGCATTTCCTCGATCGGCTGGCGGGTGGCGCGCTCGATCGCGCGCAGCATGCCGCGCTCGCGCGGGCTGACGAACAGGATCGCCTCGCCGCTGCGCCCGGCCCGGCCGGTGCGGCCGATGCGGTGCACGTAGCTTTCGGTGTCGTAGGGGATGTCGTAGTTCAGCACATGGCTGATCCGCTCCACGTCCAGGCCGCGCGCGGCCACGTCGGTGGCGACCAGGATGTCGAGCTTGCCGTCCTTGAGCTGCTGGATCACCCGCTCGCGCTGCGCCTGCTGGATGTCGCCGTTGATCGCCGCCGCGGCCAGGCCGCGCGCCTGCAGCTTCTGCGCCAGCTCGTCGGTGCCGGCCTTGGTGCGGGCGAAGATGATCATCGCGTCGAACGGCTCGACCTCCAGGATCCGGGTCAGTGCGTCGAGCTTGTGCAGCCCGCTCACCGCCCAGTAACGCTGGCGGATGTTGGCCGAGGTGGTGGTCTTGGAGGCGATGATCACCTCGGCCGGATCGTTCAGATAGGTCTGCGCGATGCGCTTGATCGCCGGCGGCATGGTCGCCGAGAACAGCGCCACCTGGCGCGAGTCCGGCAGCTTTTTCAGCACCGCCTCGACGTCATCGATGAAGCCCATGCGCAGCATTTCGTCGGCTTCGTCGAGCACCAGCGTCTTCAGTTCGGACAGGTCCAGGGTGCCACGGTCCAGGTGATCGATCACCCGTCCCGGGGTCCCCACCACCACGTGCACGCCGCGCTTGAGCGCCGACAACTGCTGCACGTACGGCTGGCCGCCGTACACGGGCAGCACCTGGAAGCCGGGGATCGCGGCGGCATAGCGATGGAACGCCTCGGCCACCTGGATCGCCAGTTCGCGGGTGGGCGCCAGCACCAGCGCCTGCGGCTTGCGCTGGGCGAAATCCAGCCGCGACAGGATCGGCAGCGCGAACGCGGCGGTCTTGCCGGTGCCGGTCTGCGCCTGGCCGAGCAGGTCGCGGCCGGTCAGCAGCGCCGGGATGGTGGCGGCCTGGATCGGCGACGGCGACTCGTAGCCGACGTCGGCCACCGCCTTCATCACAGCAGGGGAGAGGCCGAGATCTGCGAACAGCAGCGGCGCGGGGGTATCTTGGGACATGGGAGACTCCGGGGGCGCCGCAGAGAACCGGCAGGCGCAAAGAAGCCCCTATTGTGCGCCCTGACGGGCCGCATGTCGAAAGCAGGTGAAAGGCACCGTTCAGGCGTGACCCGCTCCGCACTGCCGGACGACGGCCTTGGCGCGGGGTCCGCAAGGCCAGCGCAACGGTCCGCCGCGGCGGCAACAGCCCGCAGCCAGCGACACGCTGGGCGTTTTGTTCGCGAATGACCGACAATGGGCGCCGATTTCCGAGCAAGCCCCCAATGCAGACCATCGATCTCCAGCTAGAAAGCGACTACGTGGAACTCAAGCACCTGTTGAAACTGACCGGCCTGTGCGACAGCGGCGGCGCGGCCAAGGCCGTGATCAGCGAAGGCCAGGTGCGCGTGGACGGCGAGGTCGAACTGCGCAAGGCCTGCAAGGTGCGCGCGGGCCAGGTGGTGCAACTGGGCGACGTGCAGGTGCAGGTGCTCGGCAAGCAATGATCGCCATCGGCGCGCCCGGCCCGTCGTGCGCCGACCGGCTGCGCCTGCCAACGCGGCGTGCCGCGCGATGCTGATCGAACTCGGCACCCGCAACATCGCGCCGTCCGCGGAGGATCCGCACCACGACGTATACATCGTGCAGCTCGATCCGGACGCGGCAAAGCCGTTCTGCCTGGGCCAATCCATCCGCGGCGGCCATGCCGAACGCGGTGGCTGCATCTTCCTGGCCCTGGACGAACTGGAGGCCTGGCCCGGCGACTGGCGCCGGCACCTGCGCCACGCCGGCTGCGCCTGGGCCATCGCCCCGATCGAAGCGGCGCAGCGCTCCGGCGACCTGCAAGCCGCCCTCGCCGAGCTCGTCGCCGGTGCGGCGCAACCGCGTTCACCCTGAGGTTGCCGGCCCGCAGATGCATGCCCTCCGCCCCTCGTAGGAGCGGCTTCAGCCGCGACCACGCCTTACCAGGAAAGCCCGGTCGCGGCTGAAGCCGCTCCTACGAGGGAGCGCACAACAGGCTCGGCCGCCGCGACAACCACCACAGCGCACGCGCCGACCCGTCGCTCTACTCGCCGCGTGCCTGACCCTAGCGCCCCATCGCCGCCACGCGCTGGGTCAGGTGCGCGGCGATGGCGCGCTTGAACGGCGCGACCCGGTCGGCCACGCGCAGCGCGGCGCTGCGCAGCGCGCGCGCCGGCAGGCGGTCGTCGGTGTACAGCGCGGCAATCGCATTGGTCGCCTCGTACAGCGGACGGGTGGCCAGGCGGTGTCCGCGCTGGTAGCCGGCCAGCAAGGCCGGCGCGGCGATGTCGCCGCCGCGCGCGACCGCGTCGTGCAGCGCGCGCGCCAGCCGCGCCTGGCTCTGCAGGCCGAAGTTGAAGCCGTGCGCGGTCACCGGATGCATGCCCACCGCGGCGTCGCCGATCAAGGCATAGCGCTCGGCGACGAAGCGCTGCGCGTACACCGCCACCAGCGGATACGCCTGCGGCCGTACCAGCGGCGTCATCGCCCCGAGGCGATGCTCGAAGCACGCGCCGATCTCCGCCCCCAACGCCGCCTCGTCCATCTGCAGCAGCGCCTGCGCGCGCTCCGGCGGCAGGGTCAGCACCGCCGAGGCCTGGTTGCCGTGCAGCGGCAGCAGCGCCATGGTGCGGCCGTAGCCGAACCACTCCCAGGCCGTTTGATGGTGCGGACGCTCATGGCGCACCCGGCACACCAGCATGGTGCGACCGAAATCGCGCAGCTGCGCGCCGATCCCGCTCATGCGCCGCGTGCTGGAAAAACGGCTATCGGCCGCCACCACGAGCCGCGCGGCCACAGTGCGCCCGTCGGAGAGCTGCACCTGCGCCTGCCGCGCGTCGCGGCGCAGCGCCTGCACCGACACGCCGTCGAGCAGGCTCAGACCGGCCTGGCCCTGCACCGCGGCGAACGCGGCGCGGCGGATCAGGTGATTGGGCACCAGCCAGCCCAGGTCGCCACGATCGCCCTCGCCCGCAGCGAAGGTCAGCGCGAACGGCGAGGAACCGTTCATCACCCGCGCATCGCGCAGCGGCGCGATCGCCTGCGGATCGATCCGCGCCCACAGGTCCAGCTGTTCCAGCAACGCCCGCGAGGCATGGGTCAGGGCGATTTCGCGGCCATCGAAGGCGGCCCCGGCCAACGCCGCGCGCGGCTGCGGCTCGATCAGCGCCAGCGACAGGCCGCTGCCGGCCAGCGAGCGGGCGAAGCACAGGCCGGCAGGGCCGGCCCCGACGATGGCGATATCCACTTGCATGCGGCGACTCCGTGATCGGACCCGGCCAGGATACGACCGCCGCGCGCCGCGTCCTTGATCTGGATCAGCGCTGCGACGATCGGTCGCAGCACGGCGCGCTCAGAACAGCGCCCACACCAGTTGCAGGATCGCCCACAGCGACACCACCCACACCAGGCTGCGCACGTACGGCACGCCGGCCGCGTACAGCGGCACATAGGCCACCCGCGCCCACAAATAGATTTGCGCCGACAGCGCGGTGTGCGCATCGCCCCTGCCCAACGCGGCCACCGCCACCGCGGCGGCGGCGAAGAACGGGAAGGTCTCCAGGAAATTGCGCAGCGCGCGATCCAGGCGCCCGGCCACGCCGGCCGGCGGCGGTTGCGGCGCATCGCGTGCTCCCGCGTTCCACTTCAAGCCGCGTTGTGCGGTGACGAAGGCGGAGGCGAGCAGCAGTTGCGCGATCCCGAGCAGGATCGCCCAGGCCAGCATGCGGATTTCGGTGGGCATCGGAGCCTCGTCGGGAACAGGAAGATGGCGCGCAGCATGCCGTTCAATCGGGCATGGCGACGTGATAGCCCACCAGGCGCCAGGTCTTGTCCTCGTCCAGCCGCAACGACACCAGCTCGCGCACCGGCTGCGGCGCATTGGCGAAGCGGCTGGGGAAACTGATGTTGACGTAGGTGCCAGGCGGCACCTGCGAGCCGGCGGCATACTGCACCCGCGCCACGCTGGCGACGCCGCGGCCGACCAGCGTACCCAACCGCGCACGCGCGGCGTCGATTTCGCGCACGAACACCGCGCGCGTCACCGCCTTCTTCGCCACCGCCGAGGCGCCGTCCCACAACTCGCCGGTGCGCCCGGCATCGACCAGTTGCGCAGCGCGCAGGCCGGCCTGCGCCATCTGTGCGTCCTGCTTGGCCAGCGGTCCAGGCGCGGGCGCGGCAGGGCCGGCATGGCGCGGCGCCGGTTTGGGAGCCGCCGCGGGCGCGGCAGCAGGTGTGGTGGGCGCCGCTGGCGGGGCAGTCGTCGGCGCGGGCGCGGACGATGCCGGCGGCGCGGTCTGCGCGGAAGCGACGCCAGCGACGAGCGCCAGCAGGACGAGCGTGAGGCGGAACGGGACGGAGATGGACAAGGACATCGCTCGGCAGCGGCGGTGGCAGGGGCCGCAGTCTACGCGGCCTGTGCGGACCAGCGCAGCGGCCTACGGCGTCTCTTCGCCCGCCACGACCGCAGTCTCGCTCGCCACTGCCGCAGCCGCGGTCGGGGCGGCGTAGCGCTGCCGGTGCCAGGCGCGCCAGCTGGCCCACAGCGCCCAGGCGGTCGCCGCGAGCAGGGCAAGCAGACTCAGCAGCGAGCCGGTCCGCGCCAGCCAGGGCGCGTGCAGGCCGTTGGCGAGGTGCAGCAGCACTTCGGCGATCACGAAGCCGCCCAACGCCAGCAACGCCGGGGGCAGATACAGCCGCAGCATCAAGCGGGTTCCGGCGGCCATGCGCATGCTCCGGGATGGAATGTGGCGACGCTAGCCCCGCGTCCATGCCCGCCACGTGAATGGGCGGGATGCGCCGCAGCGGCCGTTCAGGCGCCGGGCGAGGCCAGCGGCAGTGTCGCCACGTCGATCTCCGACAGCGGACTTTCCGCCGGGCAGGCCTGGTCCGGGAATCCGAAGCGCTGCTTCAGCGCCTGGCCGCAGGCGGTCAGGCTCTCCAGGTCCACGTCTTTTTTGGTCTTGCACTCCTGGTCGAAGGCGACCAGGAACGCATCCTTGCGCCGCACGAAATCGTCGCCGCACTTGCGCAACTGCTTGATCCGCTCCAGGTCGTCCTGCACCGCGTTGGTGCCGTCGAGCCCGTACTGCTTGAGTTCGTCGCTGCTGAGCAGGCGCAGGCTGCGGTTGGGCACGGTCATCATCAGGTCGGCCACCGCCACCGCCACGCCGTTGCGCTCCAGGTAGTCCTTGACGTTGCCGTAGACCTCCTGCAACTCGCGGTTGAGTTCAGCGCGCGAGGTCGCGGTGGAGCTGATCCGCATCATCCGGTGGATGCCGACCTTGCCGGAGATCAGCCGGTTGTCGCCGGCGGCCAGCACGAACACGCAGGCGCTGTGGCAGACCGAACCTTCGCGCACCCACACGGTCCAGCCGGATTCGCCGATCGCATCGCCGGCGCGGATCGCCGCCTCGACCTGGCCGCCGCTGGAATCGAGGTCGAGCACGCGCTTGCCGATGCCGGTCTGCCTGGCCACCTCGGCCAGGCGCCGCACCATTTCGGCGAAGCCGGCGTTGATCTTGCCGACATAGCGCACCCGCATCAGCCCACGCTCGCGGCACGGCGCCAGCGCCGCTTCCACGGCGGGCCGGTCCAGTCCGGCCAGCGGCTGGCCGTCGCCGGCCTCGGCGGCATAGTCGGTGTCGCAGCTGATGAAGGCCTCACCGTTCTCCAGGGTGGCCTCGTCCCAGGCCTGCGGATCGCGCTTGGGTGCGACCGCATGCGGCGGCGGTGCCGGCGGTGAGCCGATCGAGACCATGTGCTCGCCATCGGCGGAGGGGCTGTCGGCGACGGTCCGCGGTGCCGACGCCGGCTGCTGCCCGCAGGCCAACAGGCCCAGGCAACACAGCGACAACCAGCAGAGTCTGAAAGGAGCAGCCAAATGGAGGTCCACGGCGATCACGGAAAAGCCAGGCGCCGGGCGCCTGTGGACCTAGTCTAGTGCCGCAGGGCGGAACCTCCCCAACTGCGCCTAAACCGCGGGCGCTACCGCCACGCGAGCGCGACGGCATTGCTGTCCGAAAACGGCCAGTGCACCGCGCCGGGGCCGACTAGACTGGCGCCATGCCTGCCCTCGCCGCCACCGATCACGCCCTCTACGACCGCGCCCGCCAGTCGCGCGATGCGCGCTTCGACGGTGTGTTCTTCACTGCGGTGCGCAGCACCGGCATCTACTGCAGGCCGGTCTGCCCGGCACCGCCGCCCAAGCGCAGCAATGTGCGCTACTACCCCAGCGCCGCGGCCGCCGCGGCCGCCGGCTACCGACCGTGCCTGCGCTGCCGTCCCGAACTGTCGCCGGAAGCACAGCAGCAAGTAGGCGAAGAGGTCGTGCGGCGCGCACTGGCGCTGATCGCCGAGGGCGCGCTGCAGGACGCCAGCGTCGCCGCGCTGGCCGCCGAACTGGGGATCAGCGCGCGCCAGTTGCAGCGCCTGTTCGTGGCCCAACTCGGCGCCACCCCGGTCGCGGTGCACGCCACCCGGCGTCTGTTGCTGGCCAAGCAACTGCTCACCGAGACCGCGCTGCCGATCACCCAGGTGGCGCTGGCGGCCGGCTTCAACAGCCTGCGCCGCTTCAACGCCGCGTTCCTAGACGGCTGCGGCATGCCGCCCTCGGCGATCCGCAAGCAGCGCGCCGAGAGTCCCGGCGGCGACCTGGTGCTGCGCCTGGGCTACCGGCCGCCGCTGGACTTCCCGGCGATGCTGGCGTTCCTGCGCAAACGCGCGATCCCCGGCATCGAACGCATCGGCGAGGCCAGCTACGAGCGCGTGCTCGGCCCCTGCGAGGCCTCCACCCGCATCCGCGTCGAGGCCGATCCGCAACGCCACGAATTGCGCCTGCACATCGCCGCGGCCGATCCGCGCGCCATTCCCGACATCGTGCGGCGGGTGCGCCGGGTGTTCGACCTGGATGCCGACCTGCGCGCGGTACACGCCACGCTCGGCGAGGATCCGCTACTGGGGCGCGCCATCGCGCGGCGCCCCGGATTGCGTGTGCCAGGCGGTTGGGACGGGTTCGAAGTGGCGGTACGCGCGGTGCTCGGCCAGCAGGTCAGCGTCGCTGGCGCCGCGACCCTGGCCGCGCGTCTGGTCGATCGCCATGGCGCCGTGCGGCCCGGCCAGCCACCGGGGCTGGACCGCGCCTTCCCGACGCCGCAGGCGCTGCGCGACGCGCCGCTGGAAGCGATCGGCCTGCCGCGCTCGCGGGCGGCGACGATCCGTGCGCTGGCGCAGGCGGTGCTGGACGGCCGCCTGTCCTTCCGCGCCGGCCAGCGCCTGGACGACTTCGTCGCCCACGCCATCACCTTGCCCGGCATCGGCGCCTGGACCGCGCAGTACATCGCCCTGCGTGCGCTCGGCCAGCCCGACGCCTTTCCCGCCGGCGACCTGGTGCTGCAACGCATGCTCGGCGAAGGCGGCGCACGCCTGAGCGAACGCGCCACCGAGGCGCGCGCGCAGGCCTGGCGCCCCTGGCGCGCCTACGCGGTGCTGCACCTGTGGCACCTGGCCAACGACCCTCCTGAGGAGACCCGCGCATGACCGCGTCCCCGCTGTCCTACGACCGTTTCGACACTCCGATCGGCATGCTCACCGTCGCGGTCGGCGCCGATGGCGTCCGCCACATCCTGTTCCCCGAGAACCGCTACGACGCTCGCGGCCGCGCCGACTGGGTGCACGATCCGGCGCCGGTGCGCGCCGCGCGCGAGCAACTGCTGGCCTACTTCGCCGGCGAGCGCGACCATTTCGACCTGCCGCTGGCGCCGCACGGCACCGACTTCCAGAAGCGGGTGTGGCTGGCGCTGGCCGAGATCCCGTTCGGCGCGACCTGGAGCTACGCGCAGCTGGCGCAGCATCTAGGCCAGCCGCGCGCGGTGCGTGCGGTCGGCGCCGCCAACGGCCGCAACCCGCTGCCGATCGTGCTGCCCTGCCATCGGGTGATCGGCGCCAACGGCGCGCTCACCGGCTTCGGTGGCGGCCTGCCGACCAAGGCGGCGCTGCTGGCGCTGGAGCGGCGCGAGGGTGGCGCGGCCGCCGGCACCGTGGCGCCGCTGTTCGGCTGAGCGTGTCGGCCACGTGGCGGCGCAGATCGACGTCCATCCCTCGCTTGAACCACCTGCTCGGTCTCCCTGCCGCGCCCGACGACGGCGATCCGCCGGCGCGGCGCTGAGCGCCAAGGCAACGGCCGCGGCGCGCCGGCGTCCGCCCAGGGCGACGCGTGCGACAATAGGCCGATGCACTCGCCCGATTCCGCGCAACCGCCGCGCCTGCGCCAACTGATCTCGCAGGAGAGCTGGAAGCAGCGCGCCGTGCTGTGGGGCGGCGCGGTGGCGGTGGCGCTGGTCTCCATCGTCTTCGCCAAGGCCAGCGACGCCGCCTTCCATCTGTTCCAGCGGATCATCGGGCATTCGCCATGGTGGGCGCTGCTGCTGACTCCGAGCGTGTTCGCCCTGCTCGCCTGGCTGACCAACGGCGCACTGCGCCCCACCCGTGGCAGCGGCATCCCGCAGGTGATCGCCGCGCTGGAACGTCCCGACGACGGCTTCCGCCAGGCCAATCTGTCGCTGCGCGTGTCCGCGGGCAAGCTGATGCTGACCACCATGGCCCTGTTCGGCGGCGCCTCGATCGGCCGCGAAGGCCCGACCGTGCACGTCGGCGCCAGCCTGATGTACGTGTTCGGGCGTTGGTTCGGCTTTCGCGATGCGCGCCAGGCCAGCCACTTCCTGCTGGCCGGCGGCGCCGCCGGCATCGCCGCGGCGTTCAACACGCCGCTGGCCGGCGTGGTGTTCGCCATCGAGGAACTGAGCGGGCGCTTCGAGCACCACTTCTCCGGCACCCTGCTGACCGCGGTGATCGTCGGCGGCGTGATCTCGCTGGGCCTGCTCGGCGACTACACCTACTTCGGCCGGGTCGCCACCGCCGGCCTGCCGCTGGGCAAGGCGTGGCTGGCGATCCTGCTGTGCGGCGTGGTCGCCGGCCTGCTCGGCGGCGCCTTCGCACGCATGGTGCTGCTCACCGTCGCCGGCAAGCCGCGCTGGCTGGGCGAGCTGCGCCGGCGCCAGCCGGTGCTGCTGGCCGCGCTGTGCGGCCTGGCGCTGGTGCTGCTGGGCCTGGTCTTCGGCACCGGCGCGTTCGGCACCGGCTACGAGCAGGCGCGCAGCCTGGTGCAGGGGCACGCCAGCGTCGGCCACGAATTCGGCCTGATGAAACTGCTGGCGAACCTGGTGTCCTACGTGGCCGGCATCCCTGGCGGCCTGTTCTCGCCGGCCCTGGCGGTCGGCGCCGGGCTGGGCCACAACCTGGCCGTGCTGATGCCGGGCGTGGACCCGCGCATCTTCGTGCTGCTGGGCATGTGCGCCTATCTCACCGGCGTGACCCAGGCGCCACTGACCTCGGCGGTGATCTCGCTGGAACTCACCGACAGCAGCGACATGCTGCTGCCGATCCTGGCCACGGTGCTGATCGCCCGCGGCGCTTCGGCGCTGGTCTGCCGCACGCCGATCTACCGCGGCCTGGCCGAGCTGTTGCTGGTGGCGCCGCCGCCGGCGCCCACGCCGCCCGCGGAAGAGGAAACGCCGACCTCGCTGGTGGCCGACCTGGCCGGCAGCGACCACGACGACCGCGACGACCACCCCACCGCGCCACGCCCGCACTGACTGGCGGCGCGCGTGCCGGCGCTGGTGCGATCGGGAAGCGCGCTGCCACTGCCGCTCCCGCCGCAAGACCGCCACCGGCCGCCTGGCGGCGACGGCCAGGGATGACACAGACATAAAAAAACGCGGCGCAAGCGCCGCGTTCTTCGTCGCACCCGGTGGCTGGCTCAGCCGGCCTTGGCGACCGTCTTCTTGGCCACGGCCTTCTTCACCGCCGGCGCCTTGACCACCGACTTCTTCGCGGCCGGCGCGGCAGCGCCCACGGCCACCTTGCTCACGCTGTGCGAGCGCGAATTGCCGTAGCTGGCGTTGTAGCGCTTGCCCTTGGCGGTCTTGCGGTCACCCTTACCCATGCTCATCGACTCCTGAATGTATGTGCGAAAACCCCCGCGCGATGCACGGGGTTTGGCGAGGCCAACGCGGTCGGCGCCCTCGCGCAAGGGCGGCAAGCCTACCACGTGCGCTCAATGGGCGCAGCTTGCGTCGTGCACGTGGCCGTGGTTCAGGCGCAGGTTGAGCAGGTGGGCCAGGCCCACCAGGGTGCCGCCGAAGGTCATGATCGCCGCATGCGGCGCCACTGCATGATGCAGCGCCGGCACCAGCAGGCCGGCCCACAGTGCCAGCAAGCCGAGGATGAGCAATCCCAGCGCCTGCCACACGCGGTGCCGGCGATAGCCGAGTACCAAGCTGAACAGGCCCAGGCAGGTCACGAACAGCACCAGCGTGCGCTCCACGCCGTCGCCCAGCCACATCGACAGGCCCAGCGAAGGCAGCACCGCCAAAGCCAGCGGCAGCACCGCGCAATGCACCGCGCACAGCAACGAACCGGTGGCGCCAAGGCGGTCGAGCGCGGCGCGCAGATCGAACGGTGAGGACATGACGGTCGGCACGGGTTGAAAGTGTTACGGAATAATATAACATTCGGCCGCCGGCGACCAGCGCGTCCCGTGCCTCTTCCTCGACCGTCCGCCGCCATTGCGCGGCGCCGGTGGTGCGCGCGTCGCCCCGAATGTCCCTCCTGATGGAATGCCCATGCCCGCTCCCCGTCCTGCCCTGCTCCGCCGTTCCGCCCTGTCCCTGGCTCTGCTTGGCCTGCTGAGCCCGTCGCTGGCCCTGGCCGCCGACCCTGCCGCCACGACGACCGCGGCCGATGCCACGCCGCCGGCCAGCGACAGCCGCCACGGCGCCGGCCACAGCCAGGACCGGCACGTGAAGGACATGGACCAGGTGGTGGTGACCGCCAGCCCGCTGCGCGATGCCGCCGGCGCGCTGAGCCAGCCGGTGGACGTGCTCGCCGGCGAGCGCCTGGACGAGAACCGCGGCGCCAGCATCGGCGAGACCGTGGCCAGCCTGCCGGGCGTGCAGAGCTCCAATTTCGGCCCCGGCGTGGGCCGGCCGATCATCCGCGGCCTCGACGGCCCGCGCGTGGCGGTGCTCAACGACGGCCTGTCCTCGCAGGACGTGTCCACGGTCAGCCAGGACCATTCGCCGGCGGTGGAGTCGTTCCTGGCCGATCAGATCGAAGTGCTGAAAGGTCCGTCCACCCTGCTGTACGGCTCCGGCGCCATCGGCGGGGTGGTCAACGTGGTCGACGGGCGCATCGCCGAGACCCCGGTCGACGGTGTGCACGGCCGTGCCGAAGCGCGCTGGGAAGGCGGCGACAAGAGCGGCAACACCGACATGTTCCGCGTCGATGCCGGCAACGGCAGCGGCCTGTCGATCCATGCCGACGGCGTGTACCGCAACCTGAAGGACTACGACACGCCGGAAGGCCCGCAGCTCAACTCGTTCGTCAAGTCCAAGGTCGGCTCGATCGGCAGTTCGCTGGCCGGCGACTGGGGCTTCGTCGGCGTGTCGGTCTCGCGCTTCCGCGACGACTACGGCAACCCGGGCGAACCCGGTGACCCGGCTGCCGGCGAGCGCGGCGTGTCGCTGCAGCTGCACCAGGACCGCTTCGAGCTCAAGGGCGCGCTGAACGATCCGTGGGGCGACGGCAGCGCGCTGCGCTACAGCTTCGGCCACACCGCCTACAGCCATACCGAATTCGAAGGCGCGGAAGTCGGCACCAAGTTCGACAAGCGCGCCAACGAAGGCCGCGTGGAGGCCTCCTTCGGCCTGGGCGGCGGCTGGCAGACCGCTGTCGGCGTGCAGGGCAGCGACTCGACCTTCCAGGCCATCGGCGAAGAAGCCTTCGTGCCGAAGACCGATACCCGCGCCATCGGCGTGTTCGCGCTGGCGCGCAACAGCTGGGACCGCGTGCAGGCCGAAGTCGGCGCGCGCGTGGACAAGACCAAGTATGAGACCGACACCGGCGTGGACCGCGACTTCACCCCGAAGAGCCTGTCGCTGAGCGGCGGTTTCCGCTTCAACGAGCAGTGGCGCCTGACCGCCAACCTCGACCACGCCGAGCGCGCCCCGGCCGAGGAAGAACTGTTCGCCAACGGCCCGCACATCGCCACCCTCGCCTACGAGATCGGCAACCCCGACCTGAAGACCGAGAAGGCCAACCAGGCCGAGCTGGGGCTGATCTTCAAGAACGACTGGGTGGATGCGAAGGTCTCCGGCTACTACAACCGCTACGACGACTTCATCTACATCGTCGACACCGGCGGCCAGTGGTACCACGAGGAAGACAACGATTTCCTGCCGATCCGCCAGTGGACCCAGGCCGATGCGATCTTCCATGGCTTCGAAGGCGAGGCCACCTTCCACCTGGCCGACAACGACAGCGGCGCCTGGGACCTGCGCGTGTTCGGCGATACCGTGCGTGCTCGCCTGAAGGATGGCGGCAACCTGCCGCGCATCGCGCCGGCGCGCTACGGCGCGCAGCTGCGCTGGGACGCCAGCCACTGGCGCGCCGCGCTGGGCGCCACCCGCTACCAGAAGCAGGACAAGGTGGCGGTCAATGAGACCCCGACCGCCGGCTATACCCTGGTCGATGCGCACCTGGCCTATCACATGGACAGCGGCAGCACGGCCTGGGAAGTGTTCCTGGACGGCAACAACCTGACCAACCAGGACGCGCGCGTGCACACCTCGTTCCTCAAGGACGAGGTCATGCTGCCCGGCCGCAGCGCCTCGTTCGGTGTGCGCCTGTTCTTCTGATCGGGCACGCTCGCCGCAGCGTGAGGAGGCCGCCTTCGGGCGGCCTTTTCTTTGGCTAATGCGGCGCGCTGCGCGAGAACACGTTGATCACCACCACGCCGGCGACGATCAGCGCCATGCCGACGATCGCCGGCGGATCCAGCGCCTGGCCGAACCGCCACCACGCCAGCAGCGAGATCAACACGATGCCGATGCCCGACCAGAGCGCATAGGCCACGCCCACCGGCACGCTGCGCAGGGTGAGAGACAGCAGATAGAAGGCGATGCCATAGCCGCACAGTGCCAGCAGCGTCGGCCACAGCCGGGTGAAGCCCGCGCTGGCCTTCAGCGCCGAGGTCGCGACCACCTCGGCGAGGATGGCCACCAGCAGGAACAGCCAGTTCTTCATTGCAACACGCTCTTGCATACACGCGCGCCACGATAGCAAGTGGCGCGTGGTGACGATGGCGACGGCGTTCTCCCGATTGCCCACGTGCAACCGTGCATGCACAGGCGACGCCACGCTGCGCAGCGCACGCCGTGCGTGGCGGTGCGATGGCAGCCTGCGTGGGCAACCTGTCACGCAAACCTCGTCCTTACCGCGCTGCACAACAGCCCAAGCGCTGGACGGCGTTACAAAGGGCGCCGCGCGTCGCCCCCTGCTTCGCGCCGTACCGGCCGATACGACGCGGCCGCGCGCTGCACGCGCGTGCCGCATCCCGGCCGATCGTTCCGAATGAAGAAAGGAGAGATTCTTCATGCATCTTGCGCCGCTTCGCCATCTGCTGCCCCTGTCCATCGCCGCCGCCGTGCTCGCGTCCCCCGCGCTGGCGCAGACCGCCGACGCACCCGCTGCGCCGGCCACGCAACCCGACGCCACCACCCTGGATACCGTGGTCGTCAGCGGCACTGCGCGCTTCAGCGGCTTGCGCAAGCGCGATGCGAGCTTCTCGATCACCACCGCCACACCCGAACAGATCCAGCAGGCGGTGCCGCAGAGCAGCGCCGACCTGCTGAAGATCGTGCCGGGCGTGTGGGCCGAACCCAGCGGCGGCGGCACCGGCGCCAACATCTTCGTGCGCGGCATGCCGTCGGAAGGCGATGCGCCGTTCGTCACCTTCCAGCTCGATGGCGCGCCGCTGTTCCCGCCGCCGACCCTGTCGTTCCTGGAAAACTCCACGCTGTTCCGCACCGACGACACCATCGAACGCATGGAAGTGCTGCGCGGCGGTTCCAGCCCGATCTTCTCCAACGGCCAGGCCGGCATCACCGTCAACTTCATCCAGAAGAAGGGCCAGGACGAGCCGGAGGGCAGTGTGCGCCTCACCGGCGGCAGCGACGCCCTGCGCCGCATCGACCTGTTCAACAGCGGGCCGATGGGCAACGGCTGGTACTACAGCATCGGCGGCTTCTTCCGCGAGACCGACGGCGTGCGCGATCCGCAGTTCCCCGCCGACAAGGGCGGCCAGTTCAGCGCCACCCTGAGCAAGCGCTGGGACAGCGGCGAGCTGTCGTTCTATGCGCGCCATACCGACGACAACAACGCCTTCTACACCGCGATCCCGCTGCTCTCGCGCAACAACGGCAGCGACCTGTCCAGCTTTCCCGGCCTAGACGCACAGCACGGCACGCTGCTGAGCAACGACTTCCGCAACGTCACCCTGCCGGTCGGCCCCAACGGCCAGACCATCCGGCGCGATCTCGGCGACGGCCGCGGCGTCAACATCGACGTGTTCGGCGGCGAGCTGAACTGGCAGCTGGGCGACTGGACCCTGGCCGACCGTTTCAACGTGATGGGCGGCACCGCGCCGACCTATGCGTTGTTCACCGGCGACGCGCCGCAGCGGCTGGGCGACTTCATCGCCGGCTACGGCAGCAGCGGCAGCGCGCGCTACACCAATGGCGGCGGCGCGATCGATCCGGACCAGCAGGTGCTGGAAGCCGGCTGGTGGTCGGTGGACAAGCGCCTGAACTCCTTCACCAACGACCTGCGCCTGAGCCGCACGCTGTTCGCCGGCAACACGCTCACCGTGGGCAGCTACTACGCCAGGTACACCTCCAACGACACCTGGTACCTCGGCAACACCATGCTGCTGACCGCGCAGAACCATGCGCGGCGCATCGACGTGACGCTGGACGATGGCCGCCAGCCGACGCGCGACGGCTTCACCAGCACCGCCTTCCTGGCGCTGCGCGCGCATTACGAGGGCGAGAACGCCGCGGTGTTCGTCGCCGACGAATGGGAACTGGACGAACGCCTGCGCCTGGACCTGGGCGTGCGCTACGAGCGCCAACGCGTCACCGGCACCGTGCACGACACCGCCACCGTGGACCTGGACGGCAATCCGGCCACGCTCTACGACAATGCCACCTCGATCTCGCTGCCGAGCGCGCGGCGCATCGACCAGGACGACAATGCGCTGTCGTGGACGGCCGGATTGAACGTCAAGCTCGACACGCACAACAGCGTGTTCGCGCGGGTCAATTCCGGGGTCAAGTTTCCCGGCTTCGACAACCTGCGCGACGGGCAGACCAAGGTGCAAGACATCCGGCAATACGAACTGGGGTTGAAGTCGGGTGCGGCCAACTACGATCTGTACCTCACGGCGTTCTACAACACCTTCAAGAATTCGCCGTTCCAGGCCTTCCTGGCCAACGGCAGCAACTTCACCACGGTCGGCGATTCGCGCGCCTACGGCCTGGAGGTGGAAGGCGCGATCCGCCCGTTCGGCGGTTTCGAACTGGCCGGCACCGGGGTGTGGCTGGACGCCAAGTACCGCAACTACCGCGAGTACACCGGCAACCAGGTCATGCGCCAGCCCAAGCGCCAGTTCCGGCTGACGCCGAGCTACTACTGGATGCTGCCGTTCGGCGACCTGCGCGTGTTCGCGACCTATTCCTACATCGGCGAACGCTACGCCGACCTGGCCAACAGCCAGCGCCTGCCGTCCTACGACATGCTCGACGTCGGTGCCAGCCTGCACAGCGGCGAGCACTGGGAGTTCACCGTCAGCGGCAGCAACGTGACCGACACGCTGGGCCTGACCGAAGGCAATGTGCGCGTACCCGGCGCGGCCACCGGCGGCGTGTTCATGGGCCGCCCGATCGCCGGCCGCCAGTATCAGCTGTCGGTGGCGTATCGCTGGTAGCGCCTGCCGCATCGCAGACGCACGCGACGCCACCGCGACACTGGCGTCGCGTGGCGCCAGCCATGACAGGCGCAATCGGGCGCCTGTCGTGGCGGAAATCGCATCTGCAGAAGCGCATGCACGCGCATCCCGATCCGGCACGTCCATCCGTCCGCATCACTGCGCTGACACCCTCCCTTCGCGTTCTCTTCGCAGTCCCTTCGCGGTCCCGCCGCGATGCTCGCGATTGGGTACCGATGCGTGCCCGCACGTCGGCGTCGCGATGGCGGCGCCGCTACCCAGGTCGATTCGCTCCATGCTGCGCCACGGCGCGCGCGGTGGCGGTCCCCCAGGCAGGAGAGACCGATGCAGCATGACCCCCACCATTCCGAGGCCGCGTCCGGCACTGCCGACAGCTCGCGCGATACCCCATTGAGCGAGGACGAAGCCGCGCTGGCGCGCCGGCTCGGCATCAGCGGCCTCTCGCGCCGCGAATTCCTCGCCCTGCTCTCGGCCGCCGGCCTCAGCAGCGCGGGTGGGCAGATCCTCTTCAGCGAGGCCGCGTTTGCCGCCCCCGTCGCCAAGGCCGCGCCGCCGCAGAACGCGCTGCCGGTCGTCCTCGAGGTCAATGGCCAGCGCCACGCGCTGCAGCTGGATCCACGGACCACCTTGCTGGATGCGCTGCGCGAACACCTGGCGCTGACCGGCACCAAGAAGGGCTGCGACCACGGCCAGTGCGGCGCCTGCACGGTGATCGTCGACGGCGAGCGCCGGCTGTCCTGCCTGACACTGGCCGCGCAGGCCGAAGACACGCAGATCACCACCATCGAGGGCCTGGCCGACGGCGAGCGACTGCATCCGATGCAGGCCGCGTTCGTGCAGCACGACGGGTTCCAGTGCGGCTACTGCACCCCTGGACAGATCTGCTCGGCGGTGGCGTTGTTGAACGAGATCAAGCGCGGGGATGCCAGCCACGTCAGCACCGACGTCAGCCGACCGGTCACCGAACTCAGCGACGCCGAGGTGCGCGAGCGCATGAGCGGCAACATTTGCCGCTGCGGCGCCTACCCCAAGATCGTCGCCGCCATCCAGGACGTGCACAGCGGCGGCGCGCCGCGGCCGCTGACCTGGCGCTATGTCGACCAGTCCGAACTGACCGCCCTGAAGATGGCGAAGGAGGTGGCCGATGACGCCGTTTAAGTACCAGCGCGCGACCTCGGCGGAGGACGCGGTGCGCCGCGTCGCCGCCAACCCGAACGCACGCTTCCTCGGCGGTGGTACCAACCTGCTCGACCTGATGAAGGAAGGGGTGACCGGTGCCGACGAGATCGTCGACCTGACCCGGCTCAAGGGCCTGGCCGAGATCGCCGAGACCGCCGACGGCGGCCTGCGCCTGGGCGCGCTCGCCAACAACACGCAGACCGCCAACCATCCGCTGGTGCGCCAGCGCTATCCGCTGCTAAGCCAGGCGATCCTGGCCGGGGCCACGATGCAGCTGCGCAACATGGCCAGCAACGGCGGCAACCTGCTGCAGCGCACGCGCTGCGGCTATTTCTACGACACAGCCCTGCCCTGCAACAAGCGCGAACCAGGCAGCGGTTGCGGCGCCCGCGAGGGGCTCAACCGCACCCACGCGATCTTCGGTCACAGCCCGCACTGCGTGGCCGTGCACCCGTCGGACATGTGCGTGGCGCTGGCCGCACTGGATGCGACGGTGCAGGTGCGTACGCCGGCCGGCACCCAGCGCGAGATCCCGTTCGCCGAATTCCACCTGCTGCCCGAGACGCGCGCCGATATCGACAATCAGCTCGCGCACGGCGAACTGATCGAGTCGATCACCTTGCCGGCGCCGGGGTTCGCCGCGCACAGCCATTACCTGAAGGTGCGCGACCGGGCCAGCTACGCATTCGCATTGATTTCGGTAGCCGCGGCGCTGGCGCTGGAACCGGACGGGCGCATCCGCGAAGCGCGCATCGCCATGGGCGGGGTGGCGCACAAACCCTGGCGCGCGCGCGCCGCCGAACGTGCGCTGGCGGGCCAACACGTCGGCGAGGCCGCCTTCGCCGCCGCCGCGCAGGCCGAGATGGCCGCGGCACGGCCGCTGGCGCACAACGCCTACAAGATCCCGATGGGCACGCACGCGATGATCCGCGCCCTGCACCGCGCCAGCGGCAGCGATGCCGCGTGAGCGGCCAACCGGAGAACCGGCAATGAATTACATCGGCAAGGAAATGCGCCGCGTCGACGGCTTCGCCAAGGTCACCGGCAAGGCGCGCTATGCGGCGGAGTTCCAGATCCCGCATCTGGTCCACGGCTACATCCTCACCAGCACCATCGCCAAGGGCCGCATCGTGCGCATCGACACCCGCGCCGCCGAGGCCGCGCCAGGCGTGATCAAGGTGCTGACCCACCTCAATGCGATCAAGCCGGTCTCCGACGCGGTCAAGAAGAAGGGCGAAGACCTGTCGTTCCGTGCCCTGGTCGACGACCGCATCCACTTCAATGCGCAACCGATCGCGGTGGTGGTGGCCGCCACCTTCGAGCAGGCGCGGCATGCGTCGCGGCTGATCCAGGTGGAGTACGCCACCGAGGCCGCGCACACCGATTTCGACGCACTGCTCGGCCAGGCGCACGATCCGACCCCGGAAGAGTCGCCGAAGCCGCGCGGCAACCCGACTGCCGCGTTCGCCGCCGCGCCGGTGAAGCTGGAGGCCGCGTACACGATGCCGGTCGAGCACCACAACCCGATGGAACCGCACGGCGGCATCGGCTACTGGATCGGCGACACCCTGACCGTGGTCAACAAGAGCCAGAACGTCTACCAGGACCGCGAACAGCTGGCCGGCTATTTCGGCATTCCGGTGGACAAGGTCAACGTGGTCTCGCTGTTCGTCGGCGGCGCGTTCGGCTCCTGCCTGCGTCCCAACTACTACACCTTCCTACTCGGCGCGGTCTCCAAGGCGGTCGGCCTGCCGGTGAAGATCGTCTACACCCGGCGGCAGATGTTCAGCGGCCATGGCTACCGCCCCTACTACCGCGTGGAACTGGGGCTGGGCGCCGACGCCGCCGGCACGCTGCAGGCGATCCGCTACCGGCACGTGCTCAACACCTCGCGCATCGAGGCGTTCAACGAGGCCTTCTTCCGCAATGCGCGCTCGCTGTACGCCTGCCCCAATGTAGAGGATCGCTTCGAGGTGGTGGAGACCGACCTGCCGACGCCGCAGGCGATGCGCGCGCCCGGCACCATCAGCCAGATGTTCGGCATCGAGTGCGCGATGGACGAACTGGCCTATGCGCTGAAGATGGATCCGCTGCAACTGCGCCTGGCCAACTACGCCGAGACCGATCCGGAAACCGGCAAGCCGTTTTCGAGCAAGGCGCTGCGCGAGTGCTACGCGCTCGCCGCAGAGACCTTCGGCTGGAGCAAGCGCACGCCCGAGCCGCGTTCCATGCGCGACGGCCGCCTGCTGGTCGGCTGGGGCATGGCCACCGGCACCTGGGCGTCGATGCAGATGCCGGCGCTGGCACGGGTGGTACTGAAGGCCGACGGCAGCGCCCGCGTCGGCAGTGCCACGTCCGACATCGGCCCCGGCACCTACACGGTGATGACCCTGATCGCCGCCGAGTATCTGGGCATCGACGCCAAGCGCGTGCAGTTCGAACTGGGCGACACGCGCCTGCCCAAGGCACCGGCGCAGGGCGGCTCGTGGACCACCGCCAGCGTCGGCAGCGCGATCCACGGCGCGGCGCGCGAGATCCGCGGCAAGCTGCTGGAACTGGCCAGGCAGGATGGGCAGGCTGCATTCAGTGGGCTGGACGTGGATGCGGTGGAACTGGTCGACGGCCAGCTGCGCCCGACCGGCAAGCCCGAGGCCGGCCTGGAAGTTGCAAAGTTGATGCGCCAGCACGGCCTGCAGGAACTGGAGGTGGTGCACGAGTCCAAGCCCTCGGCCGAGCGCAAGCAGTACGCCACCGCCGCGCACGGCGCGCAGTTCATCGAGGTCAAGGTCGATCCGGATACCGGCATGGTGCAGGTGACGCGGGTCATCGAAGCCACCGCCTGCGGCAAGATCATGAATCCGCTGACCTCGCACAGCCAGGAAATCGGCGGCGTGGTGATGGGCATCGGCATGGCGCTCAGCGAAGGCACCGAGATCGACCATCGCTACGGGCGCATGCTCAACGCCTCGCTGGCCGACTATCACGTGCCGGTCAACGCCGACGTGCACGAGATCCAGACCATGTTCGTCGAAGAGAACGACACCATCGTCAACCCGCTCGGCGTCAAGGGCATGGGCGAGCTGGGCATGGTCGGCATTCCCGCGGCCATCGCCAATGCCGTGTTCCACGCCACCGGCAAGCGCATCCGCGACCTGCCGATCACTCCGGACAAGTTGATCGGCTGAGTGCGATCGCCGCGTGCTGCGCCGCGTTCTTGCGCGCAGTTTGTTCTTGTAGGAGCGGCTTCAGCCGCGACAGGCGTTACCGGGAATGCCTGTCGCGGCTGAAGCCGCTCCTACAAGGGGGGCGTCTGTCGCCGCAACGCCGCGGCCGACGCAACCGCTACGGATCCAGCCACCCCTTCGCCACCGCCGCCTGCACGTCCTCCGGCGTGTCCAGGTCCAGCGCCAACGCCGGCGCGACGATGCAGCCGAGGCTGTCCGGCGCCAGCGTCGCGAACAGCGTGCGCAAGCCCTGGTCGCCGCCCAACGGCAGCGTGCGCCAGCGCTGCTGCGCCACCACCGCCGGCATCCCGCGCACGCCTGCGTAGGCGCTGACCGCACAACCGGAGGTCGCCCGCGCGGCCGCGGCCAGCAGGTCCTGCAGATGCACTGATGTCAGGGCCGGCTGGTCGCAGCCGAGCACCAGGCTGCGGGCGATCGACGCATCGTCGCGTACCACCGCGCGCAGGCAGTCGAGACTGCCGCCCATGCCGGTGTCCCACTGCGGATTGCGCACGCACTCCACCGCAAGCCCCTCCAGCAGCGGGCGCATCGCTTCGGCCTGTGCGCCCAGCACCACCACGCAGCGCGCCGGCGCCGTGGACAGCGCCAGACGCACGACCCGACGCAGCAGCGGCTCGCCGTCGCTGGTCAGCGTCTGCTTGGCGCGGCCCAGGCGGCGGCTGGCGCCGGCGGCCAGGATCAACGCCGCGTGCGCCTGCGCCATCAGCCGCTGCCTTCGGCCAGCAATGGCCGCACCACCGCCACCGCATCGCGCGGCGATCGCCGCGACCTGTCGCCTGCCTGCGCGACCGCGCTCAGCCGCGGCGGCGCCGCCCGGCTGGCCTGCAACTGCGCGGCGATGCTCAACGCGATCGCCTCCGCACCGTTCCCTCCGAGGCGCAGCCCGATCGGCGAATGCAGGCGCGGCAAGAGCTGCGCACGTTGCGTCGGACTCAGCAGGCGGAACAGGTCCTCGCGCCGCCGCACCGGTCCCAGCAGGCCGAGGAACGGGATGGCGCTGCCGGCCAGCGCATCCAGCGCTTCGCGATCCAGTTCGAAATGGTGGTGCATCACCAGCGCCGCATCGCTGTCGGCGCAGTCAGCCAGCCCGCGCGTCGGCGTGCAGGCGAGCGCGCGGTCGGCCAGCGCCGCCAGTGCGACCCAGCGCGGCCGCTGCTCGACGAGGGTGGTCATCCAGCCCAACTGTCGCAGCAAGGGCAGCAACATGGCGGTTTCCGGGCCGGCGCCGAAGACGCTGACCCGCGGCGGCGGCGGCACGTGCACCTCGCCAAAGCGCGGCGACGTCGCAGACACCATGCGCCACGGCAGGCGCCACCGCGACGTCTGCCCGGCCACACTGGCGACAAAATCGCCATCGGCCTGCAGCGCCAGGGTCAAGCCACCGCGCCCCTGCAGCCAGGCCTGGGCCAATGCGTCGAAACCGGGCAAGGCGTGCAGCGGCAACAAGGCCAGGTGCAAGCGCCCCCGGCAACCGGCTGCCGAGCCGGACAGCAGGTCTTCGTCCTCGCGCGTATCGATCTCCATCCACGCCGGCGTCGCGGCGTCGGCGGCCTCCGCGGCGCAGCGCGCGATCTCCGGCTCCAGGCAACCGCCGCTCAGCCAGCCCTGCTGCGCACCATCGGCACCGAACAAGGCCATCGCGCCGGCGTGCGCGTAGGTGGAGCCTTCGCGGGCCATCGCCACGGCCAACACCGCGGGCGCACCACGGCGGCAGGCGTCGAGCGCATCTTGCAGACAGTGGCGGGCAGCGGACATGCGGCGGCCAGGCGAAGGGGGAATCCGGAGCCTAAGCGGCTGCCTGTGGTGGCGAGGTGACCCCGACGGCTGTTCGCGGCGCCGGCAACGCAAGGAAATCGGGGATGCCCAACACAATGCCTGCAACCGACGCTGTGTGGCGGATGCAGGTGCCGCCAGCGCTCGCCGCCAGCAGGCGATACCTCCGCGGCGACGGCCCGCTACGCCAGATGGAAGCGCTCGAAGCGCTGCAAGGCCGCGTCGATCGTGGCCTGCAGTGCCGCGCGACGCGGCACCAGCCAGGTCCATTGCTGGATCAGCAGGCGGCCGGCGCGCCGGTCCATCTTCAGGTCCAGCGCCGCGACGATGCGGTCGCCGACCAGGACCGGCAACGCGAAGTAGCCCAGCACCCGCTGCGGCGCCGGCACATAGGCCTCGAAGCGGTGGGTATAGTCGAAGAACTGCTGCAGCCGCTTGCGCTGGATCACCAGCGGATCGAACGGCGACAGCAGCAGCGCCCGCGTCGGATCCGGCGGCGGCGGTGTACTGTCCAGCAGCTCCGGCTCGGCCCACAGGGCCACGCCCTCCTGGCCCTGCAGATGCACCGGGACCAGGCGCTTGCGTGCCACTTCCGCGGCGATCAACGCCCGCACCGCCGGCTTGGCGGCGGTCTCGCCATAGCAGATCGACTCCACGCCGACGATGCCCTGCGCGCGCAGCGCACGCTGCAGCAGGTAACGCGCGTACTGCGCGTCGCTGACCGCACGCGGTCGCTGCCGCCAGCCGAAATGCCGCGCCGCCAGCTCGTAGGTCTTGAGCATGCCGCTGCGCTGGCTGATCACCAGGTCGCCACTGAAGAAACCGTACTGCAACGCGGCCCGCGAGGGCTTGCGGCTGCCCCAGGGGTGGGTCTTCTCGACCAGCACCTCGTCGTCGATGTCGCGGATCGACAACGGCCCCTCGTTGCGGATGCGCCGCAACAGCCGCGCATAGTCCTGCGCATCCACCGTGCCCCTGGCGTCGGCCTGTGCACGTCGGCGCGCCATCTGCGCCACGTACATGCGGTAGTCGGCGACCGGCACGTAGGCCAAGGCATGGGTCCAGTACTCGAACAGCGACTTGTCCTGCGACTGCGCCTGTTCCAGATCCCGTTCGCGGTACTCGGGAATGCGCGTGTACAGCACGTGGTGGTGGCTGCGCGCGATCACGTGGATGGTGTCGATCTGCACATAGCCCAGGTGCGCGGTCGCCTGCCGCACCGCTTCGGCACCGCTGCCGAACGGCGCCGGCGTGGTCAGGCGCTGCGCATGTAGCCACAGCGCACGCGCCCGGTCGGGCGCGATCGGGACGGAAGCGACGGGAGTGCGCATCGGAACGACCTTCCTGGCAATACGGTAGCGCCCATGAGGATAGCAACCCGGATTGCGCAATGCGGACCGCACTGCATCCGTCGCGGTGCGTTTCGTCGGCGCATGCCGCACTTCGTCCGCCGCGGCCGCCACCGGTCCGATCACGCAGGCGCGGCAGCGCCGCACTGTCGACACTGCGTGTCACCGCCACCGCCGCGCACGCCGCCATGTCCTCGATCGCCTCCACCCCGCACCACCCCGCTCCCGCCGCGCCGCACCTGGCGGGGCCGGCGCAGCCGCACGCCGGGCAAGGCTGGGCGACACGCCTGCTGCGTGGTGCCGCAGCGCTGTGGATGAGCATCGCCATCGGCGGTCAGCTCGCCTTTGCCGCCTATGTCGCCGGCTTCTACGGACGCACTGCGCTGGCCGGCACCCCCGAGCGCTGGAACCAGGTGATGGCGCGCGGCCATGTCGCCGGCGACACCGTGTTCAATGCGGTACTGGCGCTGCACCTGGGCCTGGCCGTGGCGATCGTACTCGGCGGCGCAGCGCAGTTGCTGCCGGCGTTGCGGCGCAGGCGTCCCGCCCTGCATCGCTGGAACGGACGCATCTACCTGGTCTGCGCCGTCGTACTCAGCCTGGGCGGACTGGCGATGATCTGGATCCGCGGCGGCGTCGCTGGCGACCTGGGGCAGCATCTGGGCACCAGCGCCAATGCGGTGCTGATCCTGCTGTGCGTGGCCATGGCCTGGCGCCACGCCCGCCGCGGCCAGTGGCCGGCGCACCGGCGCTGGGCGCTGCGCCTGTTCCTGGCCGTCAGCGGCGTGTGGTTCTTCCGGATCGGGCTGATGGGCTGGCTGGCCCTCAACCAGGCGCCGGTCGGTTTCGATCCTGACCGTTTCGTCGGCCCGACGCTGACCGCCCTGGCGTTCGCGCAGACCTTGCTGCCGCTGGCGGTGCTGGAACTGTATCTGCGCGCACTCGACAGCCGCCGCAGCGGCCCGCAGTGGTTGGCGACGGCGGTACTCGCCGCCATGAGCGCGGCCACCCTGGTCGGCACCCTCGCCGCGGTGGGGGGGATGTGGTGGCCGGTGCTGCGGCACGCCTGAGCGCAGCCACCGCGGCGAACGCCCGCGCTCCGGTATGCTCGCGGCCATGTCGCCTCCGTCCCCGCTCTCCGCACCGCCGCGCATGCCTGCGCTGCTGACCTGGGCGCGCATCGTGCCGGTGTTCCTGGTCTCCGGCACGCTCGGCCTGCTGATGAGCCTGAGTTGGGACAGTCCCCTGCCGGTCCTGGTCCGCAGCCTCATGCTGGGAGCGGCTGCGCTGGGTGCCTACACGCTGTTGGAGCGCCGGCCACAACGGCTGCCGCCCTGGCTGGCGCGCTGGGCGCTGCAGGTGGCCGGCGTCGCACTGGCGATCCCGACGACGACCCTGCTGATCTACCTGGGCTCCACCCACGCCGGTGCGCCGCCGTTCTGGCAGGACCCGGATCGGCTGGCCGGCTTCGCCACGCTGACCATCGTCGGCGTGCTGATCGCGCCATGGATGGCGCTGGCCGCCCTGGTGCGGCAGAAGGATGCGTTGGCCCGGCACCAGGCATTGGCGTTCGCGTTGGAACGCAGCGAACTGGAACGCGAGGCGCTCGATGCGCGCCTGCAGCTGTTGCAACGCCAGGTCGCCCCGCATTTTCTGTTCAATACTCTGGCCAACGTGCAGGCGCTGATCGATGTCGGGTCGCCGCGGGCCGCAGACCTGATGCGCAGCCTGACCGCGTACCTGCACGCCGCGGTGCCGCGCCTGCACGAGGCCACTAGCACGGTGGGCGACGAACTGGCGCTGGCGCGCGCCTACCTGGAACTGATGCACATGCGCATGCCCGACCGGCTGCACTACACGATCGACGCCGAGGACGCCGTGCAGGCAGTGCGCTGCCCGACTCTCGCCGTGCTGACCCTGGTCGAGAACGCGGTCAAGCATGGCATCGATCCGTCCGAGGAAGGCGGCAGCATCGCCATTCGTGCCTGGCGCAGCGGCGAGCGCTGCCATCTGCGTGTGGAAGACAGCGGCGCCGGCGAGGGCGACGGCCGCGGCGGGCTGGGCACCGGCCTGAGCACCTTGCGCGACCGCCTCGCGCTCGGCTTCGGCGATACGGCGCAGTTGCAGTTGCGTCCGCGCCTGCCGCACGGCACCTGCGCCGATCTCAGCCTGCCGATGACGGTACCGCCCCGATGATCCCGCCCACCGCGCTGATCGCCGACGACGAACCGCTGCTGCGCGAAGCCCTGCGGTGTCAGTTGGCGCGCCTGTGGCCCGACTTGCGGATCGTCGCCGAGGCGCGCAACGGCCGCGAGGCGGTGCGCCTGTTCGAGGAACATGCGCCGCAGATCTGCCTGCTCGACATCCAGATGCCAGGCCTGTCCGGCGTGCAGGCCGCGCAGCAGATCGGCCGCCGCGCGCATCTGGTGTTCGTCACCGCCTACACCGACTATGCGGTGCAGGCCTTTGCCGAAGGCGCGCTCGACTATCTGGTCAAGCCGGTGCAGGACGCGCGTCTGGCCGATACCGTCGCGCGGCTGCAACAGCGCCTGCAGGCGGCGCAACCGGCGGCCGACCTCAGCGAACAACTGTTGCGCCTGGCGCAGCGGCTGCGCCCACCCGAGCGCCCCGCCCCACTGCGCTGGCTGCAGGCACAGAGCGGCAGCAGCGTGCGCCTGATCGCCGTGGAAGCCATCGACTACCTGCGCTCGGACAGCAAGTACACCAGCGTGGCCTGGCGCGATCCGGACGGACAGGCGTGCACCTCAATCGTGTCCACGCCGCTCAGGGACCTGGCCGCGCAACTCGATCCGGATGACTTCCAGCAGGTGCACCGCTCGGTGGTGGTCAATCGCCGCGCGATCCTGCACGTGGTGCGTGGCGACAACGAGACCGCACAGATCCACCTGCGCGGCCGCGCGGAGACGCTGCCGGTCAGCCGCAGCTACCTGCCGCTGTTCCGGGCGATGTAGCGGCCTCTTCCGCGCGGACCTCACCACGCCGCGTGCCCGGGTGATGGCGTGCATGCCCGCATTCCGCTTTGCGC
Source organism: Xanthomonas sp. NCPPB 3174 (assembly GCF_056725205.1). NCBI lineage: Bacteria > Pseudomonadati > Pseudomonadota > Gammaproteobacteria > Lysobacterales > Lysobacteraceae > Xanthomonas > Xanthomonas sp. NCPPB 3174. The sequence goes on from NZ_CM161517.1 coordinate 3,102,498, forward strand.
AGCCGTGGCGGCGCATCCGTTGCACGGGCCGCGCGGCCGTCGATGTGCTGGCGCAATTCGTAAACGCTTCGCACGCGCCGGCAGTGCGTTTCGACCGAAATCGTGCGCCATCGCGCGGCGATCGGCACAGTACCGGAACACATGCGAACTGCGTCATTTTCGCGGCGTGCGTTGCGCTTGCGACGGAAATCCAGATCCGGGTAGCTTGCGCCGCGCCTGGCGATCGACCGCAACCCGATTCGATCGCGAACGCCACCCTGCAACGCCTCGATCGGCGCTGCGCAGGCGATGCCTGGCATGCACGTGGCAAGCGCCATCGACCGTCCCCCACCTCTCCTGGATCCGCCACATGACACCATTCCGCACACGACCGGTCACTGTCCTGCTGTCGGCACTCGCGCTCGGCATGGCCGCAGGCACTGCCGCGGCCGCCACAAGCGCCGCCGACGATCCGCTGTTCCGCTATCAGTGGTACCTGCACAACCAGGGCCAGGCGGTCATCGGCGACACGCTTCCCACGCCCGGCGTCGACCTGGATGTGGATGTCCTGCACGAACTGCACATCCGCGGCGCAGGCGCCAAGATCGGCGTGATCGACGGCGGGTTGGACATCCGCCACGAAGACCTTGCCGCCAACATGCTGCCCAACGGCTCGCACAACTTCCTGGACGGTTCGCATGACCCCAAGCCCAGCGACGTCGACGACGCGCACGGCACGGCGGTGGCCGGCATCGCTGCCGCGGTGGGCTGGAACGGCAAAGGCGGACGCGGCGTCGCCCCGGAAGCGTCGCTGGCAGGCTTCAACTTCCTGCAGTCGGACCAGAGCGACGACAAGCTCCGCAATGCATGGGGAAATGGTGCCGAGGCCAGAAACCTGGACATCTTCAACAACAGCTGGGGCATCGTCTCCAATTTCTATCCGAACGTCTCGGTCGAAGATCAATACGCCTGGGAGAAACTCATGCGCGCCGGGCGCAACGGCAAGGGCGCCATCTACGTCAAGGCAGCCGGCAACGACTTCAACAGCTTCATTTACGCGGACGCGCAAGGCGCCCTGGCCGATCATTGCCCGGATCTGCCAAAGCGCTACAACGTCGCCTGCAGCCTGGCCAACGTCGATCCGAAGAACGATCTGATCACCACCATCGTGGTCGGTGCGGTGAATGCGCGAGGCGTGCGCAGCTCCTACTCGTCGCCCGGCTCGGCGGTCTGGGTCAGCGGCTTCGGCGGCGAATACGGGCAGCAGAAGCGCTACCAGCAGTCCCGGTCGGCGGCGACCGCCAGCGACCCCCACTACGACCCGGCGATCGTGACCACCGACCTCAGCGGCTGCGCCGCCGGCTACAACCGCGACGGGGTGCCGGTGGAGAACGCGCTGGACGGCAGCAAGTCCTCGATCGACGCATCGTGCAACTACACCGGACTCATGAACGGCACGTCCTCGGCCACGCCGACGGTGTCAGGGGTGACGGCGCTGATGCTCGGCGTGAATCCGCAACTGACCTGGCGCGACGTGAAATACATCCTGGCCACGACCGCGCGGCCGATCGACAGCGGGCAGCCGAAGGCGCTCTACAACGGCAGCGTGATCGATCCCGGCTGGATCACCAACGCCGCCGGCCATCGCTTCAGCAATTGGTACGGCTTCGGGCTGGTGGATGCCGCGGCGGCCGTCGAGGCGGCCACGCACTTCAACACCCTGCCGCCGCTGCAGGACACCGACTACCAGGTCACCACCGACGCGGCCAGCACCATCGGCGGCGTCGCCTCGCCGGCCAGGCTGACCGTGGCCATCAAGCAGCACTTCAAGGTCGAGGCGGTGCAACTGTACTTCGACGGCACCCACAAGGATCCCAGCCGTCTGCGCGTGGTGCTGATCTCCCCGCATGGCACCCGCAGCTACGTGATGACCCCGTTCTCGGCCTTGAACAAGGACGTCTATACCCAGGGCATGTCGATCCCGCTGACCGCCAGCAATGCCTTCCTGGACGAAGATGCGGCCGGGCCCTGGACGCTGGAGGTGGCCGACATGCTCGACGCGCACGGCAAGGAACAACTGCAGGACTTCGAACTCCGCGTGGTGGGCCACTGACATGAAGACCATTACGCTCTTTCTTTTCGCCGTGCTTGCACTGACCGCGGCCACACCCGCCTCGGCCCAATACGCCGATGCCCAGGCACTGCACCAGGCAGCCAACGGCGCGCGCTTCCAGATCGGTCGCAGCACCTACCGTCTGCTGCCCGATGCCACGGTGCGCACAGGACCGCAGATGGCAGGCACCAGCGCGCAGCGCGCCCAGGTCGCTGCCGCCGATGGCGGCGGCACCGTCGTAGCGCGCATCGGACCGTATGCCATCGTGCTCGGCGGCAACGCCCGCGCCGGCACCGCAGCGGCTGCCCAGTCCCGCGCAGCGGACGCGACCGCGCTGCGCGCCGCGATCGACGAACGCAGCGGTCAGCCGGTGGTGGTCACCGGCAAGCTCAAGCTGTTCGGCACCACGCCGGACGTGGCCCGGGCACTGGCCCGCCGCAGTGGCGGCAGCCTGGTGTATGCCTCGGACCTCGATGGCAGCGCCATGATCGACTACGGCTCGGTCGACGCGGCAATGGCAGCGTCCAGGCAACTCCAGGGAGCGCCGGGCACGCGCGAGGTCTCCATGGAGATCGTGCAGGGCTTCAACCGCGCACTGTGATGCGCAGGCGGGCCGCCCAGCGATGCTGGGCGGTCGCGTGCAGCAGGCGGCTGCGCTTCTGCACCATCGGGCCTTCGTTCGACCCGCTGGCCGGGAGGCGCGGCGCATCTTGGCTAGCGAGCGCTTCGGGTGCGCCTCACCCGCCCCGCGACCGTGCACCGCAGCGACACCTCACTACGGGCAGGAAGTACCCGCGTTGCGGTGATAGCAGGCATTGCCGACAGCGACCCATCCCGCGCCAAGCTGGGTCGCATCCTGCGCGCTCATGTTGCAGGTGTATTGGGTCAGCGTGCCCGCCGCACTGCAGAAGGTGCCACCCGGCCAGGTCCTGACGCTGGGGTCGTACCAGATCGTGGTGCTGATGGTCTTGCCCTGGGTGATATGGCCCATGTACACCGACGTCAGCGTCCAGTGGCTCGGATCGCGATCCAGGCTGATGGGATTGCCCTGCTTGTCGCGCACCGGCTTGGTGTGGCCCTTGCCGATGACCTGCAGCAGCCTGGGCAGGAAATCCACGTCGTTGGACGTCGCCGTGCCGGCGAGATTCCACTGCCCGCCCATGTTGCGGATGTCGTCGTCCAGGCAGAAGTCCAGACTCTGCGTGTCTTCGTACCCATGCGGGCACCAAGGCGTGGACGGATCCTGCGCGGGAGTCGCGCCGGTATGACCCAGGTCGATCTGGTAGAACAAGGTCTGCCCCTGCGTATTGCCGAGGATGAAACTGAAGGCATAGCCGGTGCCGCTGGGCGCCGTCCCGCCGCAGCGGACATCGTCTTCGTAGGTCCTGCTCAACCCGACGCGCACGCGAATGGCGCCAAGACTGGACAGCGGCGCGCTGGGCGTGAAACCAAGCAGTGCGTTACTGCCCCAGAACCTCGAATCGGCGGTCACCAGGAACAGATCCTTCTCGCCGTCGTATGGATTTGGATTGCCCGGATCCGAACCGGCGCACTTGTTGTCGGCCTGCGCCAGTTCGTAGGCGTTGGCGTGACCAGCGTAGACCGGATAGTACTTCACCCGCGCACGCACGCTCTCGGCCTGCCAGCCCTGCGCCGAACCGCCAATCACCGGCTGCAAGGTATCCGAACTATTCGGATTGGCGCCCCACTGCGCCAGGGCATACGCGGTGGGCTGCTGCGGCCCGGACGTCCCAAGGATCTTGCCGTTGTCGTCGTTGAAGATCAACGACGCCGGCAGCGGTTGCATGAGTTCGGTGGGGGGATCGGCCATTGCCTGCGCGATCGGCAGCAGCGTCGATGACAATATCCAGCACAGCACGCGCACGTTCTTGTCCATGTGCATCCTCCATTGCGCCTGATCCTGCGGCAGGAAGCCGGCACACCGCCGGCACCGCGCGAGACTGCGCCCGCGCCGCGTCATTATGGTCCTGCATCCGGCATCAAACGGCGCCTAGCGTAGACAGCACCGCTGTGGGCATCTCACATCCTGCAGCCTGCAGGCGCCGGCACGGCGGCACCACCCGCCGGTGGCTGCCATCAACTGGACACGACCACCCGCCACTGCCGCGCATCCACCTGCTCCCAGGCGATCTCCACCGGCAGGAACTTCTCGATCAGGCGGGCATTGCTGGACAGGTGCGCGCTGACCGTATCCGTGGTGAAGGCGCCGCCACCGGCCAGTGCCATTGGCAGCAGCAACTGGTCGGCGAGGTGCTCGCCGACGCAGGCGCCGCTGTCGAGGTAGCGGCGCACCTGCGCCGCCAGGCGTTCGCCGACCTGCTCGGCGGAGACGCCGCGCTCGCCGTGACCGGCGAACACCTCCACGTGCGCCGCATGCCGCACCCGCACTAGCGCGGTGTTGCCCGGTCCCTGCGCCGGGCGCACGCTGTGCACGTGGCGCGGATTGGCGTCCACGCCAAGTCGCTCGGCCAGCACCGCCAGTTCGCGCCTGCCGATCTTGCCGGACAGGCCCGAGACCAGCACCTGCGCCTCGATCGCCTGCAGTTCGCCTCGCGCATCGAAGCAGACCTGCTGCAACTGCGCACAGGGCGCGATGCTGGCCCGCAGCGCGCCGCCGCCGGCCGGATAGAAGCCATGCCGGTCCAGCGTCAACGTCGCAGCCACGCCCAGGCGCTGCAGCGCCGGCAGCCAGGTCTCGACCAGGAAATCGGCGCAGGGCGCCAGCGGATTGTGGGTGCCACCCTCCAGGGTAAGGCGCGACGGCGCAGCGGCGCGCCACAGCGCCGGCAGCACCGTCTGCAGTACCAGCGTGATCGAGCCGGCACTGCCGGTGGCGAAGTGATAGTCGCCGGGCACCACCGCTCCCGGCTCGAAGCGCAGCGTGGTCGCGCCGATCTGCGCCCCGTGCGTGCGCGCCTGGCCGATCGTGGCGGCCGCCACGACCGCGGTCAGGTGCTGGCGCATCAGGCCCGGACGCGGACGCGCGCCACGGATGTTGCTGAAGGTGAAGCCGGTCCCGGTGCACAGGCTCAGCGTCAGCGCGGTGCGCAGCAGTTGCCCGCCGCCCGCCGCACCATCGAGTTCGATCATGTCCATTGCAACGCAATCCATCGTTGAAAAACGCCCGTGCCGGCCAACCCGCGCGGACGATCGGCGCCGACCGACCGCAGTGCATGCCGGCCGGCACCTGTGACTAGCCCTTGACGCACACCACCTGCCGTAGGGTGTGCACGATCTCCACCAGGTCGCGCTGCGCGGCCATCACCGCCTCGATCGGCTTGTAGGCCGCCGGCGACTCGTCCACCACGTCCTGGTCCTTGCGACACTCCACATGCGCGGTGGCCTTGACGTGCTCGTCGACGCTGATGCGGCGACGCGCCTCGGTGCGGCTCATCACCCGGCCGGCCCCATGGCTGCAGCTGTGGAAGCTGTCGGCATTGCCCAGCCCGCGCACGATGAAGCTTTTGGCGCCCATGCTGCCCGGAATGATACCCAGCTCACCCTTGCGCGCGCTCACCGCGCCCTTGCGGGTCACGAACACGTCCTTGCCGAAGTGGTGCTCGCGGCTGACGTAGTTGTGGTGGCAGTTCACCGCCTCGGCCTGCGCCTCGAACGGCTTGGCGATCACCGTGCGGACCGCCTCGACCACGCTGCGCATCATGATCTCGCGGTTGATCCGCGCATAGCGCTGCGCCCAGTCCACCGCGAACACGTAGTCCCCGTAGTACTGGCTGCCTTCCGGCAGATAGGCCAGGTCCTGGTCCGGCAGGTTGATCATCCAGCGCCGCATTTCCTCCTTGGCGAGCTGGATGAAGTGGTTGCCGATCGCATTGCCGACGCCGCGCGAACCGGAGTGCAGCATGAACCAGACCCGCTGCGCCTCGTCCAGGCACATCTCCACGAAGTGGTTGCCGGTGCCGAGAGTGCCGAGATGCTGCAGGTTGTTGGTCTTGCGCAGGCGCGGATGACGCTCGCAGATCAACGCGAAGTCGCTGGCCAGCTGCGCCCAGCCGTCCACCGCCGCGCCCGGCGGCGTCTGCCACGCGCCCTTGTCGCGCGCGCCGGGCGTGCGCCCGTGCGGCACCGCACGCTCGATCGCGCTGCGGATCGGCGCCAGGTTGTCCGGCAGGTCGCTGGCGACCAGCGAGGTGCGCGCGGCGATCATCCCGCAGCCGATGTCCACACCCACCGCGGCCGGCACGATCGCGCCGATCGTCGGCACCACCGAGCCGACGGTCGCGCCCTTGCCCAGGTGCACGTCCGGCATCACCGCGATCCAGCGATGGATGAAGGGCAGCTTGGCGATGTTCTGCAGCTGCTGGCGCGCCTCGTCCTCCAGCGGCACGCCGCGGGTCCACAGCTTGATCGGCGCCGCTCCCGGCTGCGCGATGACGTCGTACTGCTCGGCATTCATGGTGTTGCTCCTTGTGTAACGCATGTTCAAAGAAAAAAAGCGCGGTGACGAGGGAGGGTGGAACCTTCCGCATGGCGCCACTGACGCCGTGCGGCCGGGGCTCGAACCCGACCCTTAAAGGGCTACCAGATGGAGTTCCACCTGCATTCACCGCAAAACCAACGCATCGCCTCACGCGGCAAGTCCATACGCGGAACGATCGCTCTACCGCTGAGCTACCGCCATAGGGCGGGCGGGATTCGAACCCGCGACCGATGGAGTTCCGCCTGCATCCGCCAGGCAACGCGCACAACAGGACCGACGACGTCCGCGACAAGAGAGATGGAACATTCCCGCTCTACCAACTGAGCTACCGACCCCATCCCTGGAGTGGGCGGGATTCGAACCCGCGACCTGGAGCTTCGGAGGCTGTAGTTCCATCGGCATTCGTGGACGCCGGCGGCGAAACATGGAGGCCGCCATTGCCGCCTCCGTCAACGCGAATCTTGGTTCTCCCGCGGCCCGGCGGGCCCCATTGCCCGCCGGGTAACACCTTCCTTCAAGGCCTCACACCACGATCGAGCCGATCCGCTCGACCCAGCGCTTGGCGCCGGCGCCTTCGGCCGCGAACGTGGCCAGCAGGTCGAACACCGCGTCGCTGAAGCCGCCGACATGCAGGATGTCGTCGCGTTCGACCGTCTGGCTGGTGGCGACCGGCTGCAGGTCGATGCAGACCATGCGTGCCTGCGGGCACCGCGCCTTCAACTCGGCCCAGGCCTGCATGGTCGCGGTCGCGCCGCTACGGGTGTCGCGCCAGCTCTCGTTGTCCGACACCAGCACCAGCAGATCGACCGGCGCACGCTGCGCGTTCAACTGCAGCAGCGGCGCGCTGACGCTGGTCCCGCCACCGCACAACGCGGCCAGTTGCTGCGCCTGCGCGATCACGTCCTGGCGCTGCCGCAAGCGCAGCGACCGCACCTCGGTGTCGAACGGCAACACCGTGGCGCGCGGATTGACCCGCTGCACGCAGGCCGCGATCAGCGCGGCCACATCCACGCAGCGCACGCTGCTGCTGGCGCCACGGCGGAAGCCGGTCACCGGCGCCGCCATCGAGCCGGACACATCCACTGCCACCACCACGTTGCCGTCCAGCCGCGGCACCTGCCGCGTCGCGATCTCCATCGCCTCGCGCAGCGCCTGGCCGATCGGCGGCGGCAACTGGCTGGCCGCGGTGCTGGCCACCAGCAACTGGTACGGAAACACCCGGGCGCGCTGGATCTGCGCCGGATCGCGCAAGCGTGCCGCGACCTGCGCCACCATCGCCGGATCCTCGAACACCCCATGCCGCGCGAAGGTGTTGAGGTTCATGCGCAGGGTCTGCCACGAGGCGTTGCGGGCCAGCGCCGCCCAATGCGCCGCGGTCAGCGGCAAGGCGGTGTAGTACTGGAACGGCAACTCGGGCAACGCCCCGGACGGTGCGCGCTTGAACGCCTCGTACGCCTGCAGCAGTGCCGGCAGCGCCTCCTCGCGGTACGGCTTGCCGACCACCCACGCATACAGCGCCTCGCGCTCGGCGTCGGCCGGCTTCGGGTGGACCATGCGGATCACGTCGGCCAGCGACGGCTGCTGGCCGATCGCCGCCTGCACGATGGTCTGCGCCGAGGCCTGCTGCAGCCACCGCCGCACCAGGCACTTGGGCCGCGACCCCAGCGACTTGCGCCCGAGTTGGCCGCTGCGCACGATCTGCACGAAGTTGCGCAGCAGGCGGCCGTTGTCGATCACGCGCGGGAAAGCCCGTGCGAACAGGTCGGGATCGCGCGTGGTCAACGTGGCCAACAACAACGCCGGCATGTCCTTCATGTACGCGACCTGGCGTGCGTAGATCGCGGTCTGCGCGACGAAGGCCGGATCGACCTGCGCGCACAGCCCGAGCACCTGCTGCAGTTGCACCTCGGCACCCGCATAGTAGGTGCCGTTCAAGCAGCCGGTGGCCGCATACAGCGCAAGCGCCGCCTGCGGCGAGCGCGCATAGGCGGCGCCACCGGCGTCGTTGCGCACCGTCGCCGGCGGCAGCAGCGCGCCACGCGAGGACGAGAACAGAGAGAGGTTGGCCATGTCAGGCTCCTGGCGGGAACGGCCCGCGTTGGTGATGCCCAGATATCGCAATGGCCGTGCCAACTTTTTCGCGAACACCTCAACGCATTGATTAAAATAAGAAAATTGAGAAACGAGAGGCAGCGCTCGCTTGTTCGATGCCGAACATTCCTATAACTTCAGCGACACTCTTATAAGGATGGATATGGACAGGCCACAGGTGGTGTTCGGCATGCTCGGCACCCAACTGGATTCCGGCAGCGGCCCCGGGCGCTGGGAGAAGTGGCGCCCGACGGTGGCGCTGGGCATGCACGAGGACTTTCTGCTCAGCCGCCTGGAGCTGCTGACCGACCTGCGCCGCTACCAGAAGCTGGCGCAGCTAGTGAGCGAGGACCTGGGCCAGGTCTCGCCCGACACACAGGTGCAGTTGCACGACACCTACCTGGCCGATCCCTGGGACTTCGAAGGGGTGTACGCCACCCTGCACGACTTCTTCGCCGGCTACGCGTTCCGCCCGGACGAAGAGGACTACTATCTGCACATCACCACCGGCAGCCACGTCAGCCAGATCTGCGGCTTCCTGCTGACCGAGAGCCGGCACTTCCCCGGGCGCCTGCTGCAGACCTCGCCGCCGCGCAAACAGGGCAGCGGCGAGGCCGGCGCCTACACCGTGATCGACCTGGACCTGTCGCGTTACGACCGCATCGCGCAGCGCTTCCAGCAGCAGCAACTGCAGGACCGTGCGTTGCTGAAGAGCGGTATCGCCACGCGCAATGCGGCGTTCAACCGCATGATCGAACAGATCGAGACCGTGGCCACGCGCTCCAGGGCGCCGATGCTGTTGATGGGCCCGACCGGCGCCGGCAAGAGCCAGTTGGCCAAGCGCGTGTTCGAGCTGAAGAAGCTCAAGCACCAGTTGCCGGGGCGTTTCGTCGAGGTCAATTGCGCCACGCTGCGCGGCGACGGCGCGATGAGCGCGCTGTTCGGCCATACCAAGGGCGCCTACACCGGCGCGGTCAGCGACCGCCCGGGGCTGCTGCGCTCGGCGCACCAGGGCTTGCTGTTCCTCGACGAGATCGGCGAACTGGGCCTGGACGAGCAGGCCATGTTGTTGCGGGCACTGGAGGAAAAGCGCTTCCTGCCGGTCGGCAGCGACCGCGAGGTGGAGAGCGAGTTCCAGCTGATCGCCGGCACCAACCGCGACCTGCACCAGCACGTCGCGCATGGCCGCTTCCGCGAGGACCTGCTGGCGCGCCTGAACCTGTGGACCTACCACCTGCCCGGCCTGGCCGAGCGCCGCGAGGACATCGAGCCGAACCTGGACTTCGAACTGGAGCGCTGGTCGCGCGAGCAGCACCAGCGGGTGACCTTCAATCGCGAGGCGCGCAGCCGCTACCTCGCCTTCGCCACCGGCGCGGAGGCGCGCTGGCACGGCAACTTCCGCGACCTCAGCGCCTCGGTGATGCGCCTGGCGACACTGGCCAATGCCGGGCGCATCCAGCGCGAGCTGGTGGAGGAAGAAATCGAGCGCCTGCGTCGGCAATGGCGCGATGGCACCCCACCCTCGCCGCTGGACGCCCTGCTCGGCGACGCGGCGGCCCAGCTGGACCGTTTCGACCGCGTGCAACTGGAAGACGTGGTGCGGGTCTGCGCCACCGCCAGGTCGTTGTCGCAGGCCGGACGCGAACTGTTCGCCGTGTCCCGCACGCAGCGCGCCAGCACCAACGACGCCGACCGCCTGCGCAAGTACCTGGCGCGGTTCGGACTGGACTGGGAGCAGGTGCGCGAGGGTGGGCGCGTCGCGTCGCAGGACTGAGCCAGGCGGGCACGCCGGTGCCTTGCGGCCGGTCGCGCGGCGCGGCCGACTGGCCGGCAGGAAGCGGATCAGGAATCAGGTGGACCGGCGTCGCACCGGGCGCCAGCACCCTGCCCTGCGGCGCGCGCCGGGCTCAACCCGCGCACTTCGCACACAGCCCGTGCACTTCCAGGGTCTGCGCCTGCGGCTGGAAGCCCAGCGCCTTGGCGCGCTGTTCCAGTTGCGCGACCACGTCGCGGTCCTCCAGCTCCACCGCGCTGTGGCAGCGGTCGCAGATCAGGAACGGCACCGAATGCTGGGCGCTGCTCGGGTGGTGGCAGGCGACGAAGGCGTTGACCGATTCGAGCTTGTGCACGAAGCCGTTGGCCATCAGGAAATCCAGCGCGCGGTACACCGTGGGCGGCGCGTCGGCGCCCACGCCCTTGCCTTCGCGCACCCATTCCAGCAGGTCGTAGGCCTTGACCGGGCGCCCGGCCTCGGCGATCAGCCGCAGCACGTTGGCGCGGATCGGGGTCAGGCGCAGACCGCGCTCGCGGCTGACCCGCTCCACCACCTTGACGAAGTCGGCAGCGTCGTGGACGTGGTGGTGCGGCTCGGTGCAGGCGGTCTTCTTGCTGGACATGGCGGTCTCCCGGGAATCAGCTTCCCGCTGGGATCTTGATGAGCGCGGCGTCGATGCGTTTCAAGGCCTCTTCGCGACCGGCCAGGTAGACGGTCTGCGAGATGTCGGGGCTGACCTGGGTGCCGGTGATGGCCACGCGCAGCGGCTGCGCCACCTTGCCCATGCCGATCTCCAGGGCGGCGGCCGTGTCGTGCAGCGCGGCGGCGACGCCGTCCAGGCTCCACTGCGGCAGCGCGGCCAGAAGTTCGCGGGCCTTGCCCAGCGCCAGTTCGGCGCCCGGTTTGAAATGCTTGGCCACCGCCGCGTCGTCGTAGCTGGTCAGCGGGCGATACCAGACTTCGGCCTTCTCGGCCATTTCCTTCAGGGTCTGCACGCGCTCGCGCAGCGCCACCACCACCTCGGCCGCGGACGGGCCGGCGGCCGGGTCGATGCCGAGCTTGCGCAACTGGAATTCCAGCTGCGGCGCGATCGTCGCCGGGTCGTCGCTCTTGAGGTAGTGCTGGTTGACCCAGCCCAGCTTGGCCATGTCCAGGCGCGCAGCCTTGGAATTGACGTCCTTGACGTCGAACAGGTCGATCAACTCCTGGCGCCCGAACAACTCCTGGTCGCCGTGCGACCAGCCCAGCCGCGCCAGGTAGTTGATCAGCGCGTGCGGCAGGTAGCCGGCGTCCTTGTACTGCATCACGTCGGCCGCGCCGGTGCGCTTGGACAGCTTGGCGCCCTGCTCGTCGAGGATCATCGGCATGTGCGCGAACTTCGGCACCGGCGCGCCCAGCGCCTGGTAGATGTTGATCTGCCGCGGGGTGTTATTGATGTGGTCGTCGCCGCGGATCACCTCGGTGATGCCCATGTCCCAGTCGTCCACCACCACCGCGAAGTTGTAGGTGGGGTAGCCGTCGGGACGGAAGATCACCATGTCGTCCAGTTCGCTGTTGGCGATCTCGATGCGGCCCTTGATCAGGTCGTCGAACGCCACCACGCCCTCGGTCGGGTTCTTGAAGCGGATCACCCGGTTGGGATCGTCGCGGTACGGCAGGTTCAGCTCGCGCGCGGCGCCGTTGTAGCGCGGCTTTTCCTGCCGCGCCATCGCCGCTTCGCGCATGGCGTCCAGTTCCTCGCGGGTCTCGTAGGCGTAGTAGGCCTTGCCCTGCGCCAGCAACTGCTCGGCGACCTCGCGGTAGCGGTCCAGGCGCCGGGTCTGGTAGATCGGGCCTTCGTCGTAATCCAGGCCCAGCCATTCCATCGCCTCCAGGATCGCGTCGATCGCCGCCTGGGTGCTGCGCTCGCGGTCGGTGTCCTCGATCCGCAGCACGAATTCGCCGCCGCGGTGGCGCGCCTCCAGCCAGCAGTACAGCGCGGTGCGCGCGCCGCCGATGTGCAGATAACCGGTGGGACTGGGGGCAAAACGGGTGCGGCAGGCCATGGAACGCTCGAAACGACGGGAATCGGGCGATTTTACCTTGATGGTGCGGCGCCTGCTGGCGCCGCGGGATTGGGGATTGGAGATTCGGGATTGGTAAAGCAGCGTCTCACCGCGGGAACGGGGCTACGCGAAGCGGCTCAGCTCTGCGCGTAGCACGGCCGGTGCCAGTTGCCCGCGCCAGTCGCGGTCGTTGGCCACTTGTGCGTTGGCGCGACTGGCTTCGAACGCGGCGAAATCCAGTTCGGCGATCGCCCAGACCTGCTCGCCGCGGGTCTGCGCGACGATGCCGTCGGCGGGGAAGCCGGCGTCCATCGGCGCGTACAGCGTGGCCTCACCGGTGTTCACGTCCAGCGCCGGGCTCCACTCGGCGACGCCGGCGGTCACCGACTGGGCCACGAAGATGCGGTTCTCCAGCGCCCGCGCCAGGCAGCCCACGCGCACGCGGGTGGCGCCGGCCTCGGTGTCGGTGCAACTGGGCACCACCAGCAGGCGCGCGCCGGCCTCGTACTGGGCGCGGACCGGCAGCGGGAACTCGCTGTCGTAGCAGACCGCCACGCCGGCGCGCACGCCCTCGGCCTCGAACACCTTCAACGCCTCGCCGCCGTCGATCAGGCCGGTGGCCTTTTCGAAGCCGGTCAGTTGCAGCTTGTCCTGCCAGCCGTGGCCGCCGTCCGGGGTGAACCAGTAGGCGCGATTGCGGTAGCGCCCCTGGCCGTCGTCAAGCAGGAAGCTGCCGGCGACCACGTGCAGGCGATGGCGCCGTGCCAGGTCGGCGAACAAGGCCAGGTACGGCGCATGCAGCGCCTGGATCGCCGCCAGCGAGGCCGGCAGCCGCGCCGACACGTCGGCGCCGAAAGTCGCGGCCAGTTCCAGCGACAGATACTCGGGCAGCACCGCCAGCTGCGCGCCGGCCTGCGCGGCCTCGCCGAGCAGCGCGGCCTGCTTGTCGGCGAAGGCGGTGAAGTCGGCGGGCGCGCCGATCGGGTACTTGGCGACGGCGACTTTCATGCGACAGGCTCCAGCGCGCGGGTCCAGAAACCCAGGGTATGCGGCGTTTCGCCGCGGCCGACCTCGTTCCACGGCAGGTGCATGCGCAAGGCCGGCTGCGGTTGGTAGCCGCGCTTGCGCCAGAACGCGTCGTTGCCGCGGTAATCCGGCGGCCGTCGCGGATCGTCGGGCGCCCGCTCCACCGAACAGAACGCGGTCAGGCGGAAGCGGCCGAGCGCGCGCGCATGCGCCTCGCGCTCGTCGAAGAAGGCATGGCCGACACCGCGGCCGCGATACTGCGGCAACAACACCGACTCGCCGAAATAGAACACCCCGGCGGGGTCGATCTCACTGCCGGCAAAAGCCGCCGCGAACGCCTCGGCATCGTCGAGCAATGGCAGCCCGGTGGAAGCGCCGACCACCCGGTCGCCGTCGCGTGCCAGTACGAACACGCTGTCCGGCGAGGCGGCGTAGGCGGCCAGGTAGTCGCGTTCGTAGCCCAGATCGCCGTCGTAGAGGTACGGCCAGTCGCGGAACACCGCGATGCGCAACTGCGCGACCGCGTCCAGGAACGGCACGATCTCGGCGCCGCGCAGGCGCTGAATGGAGAGCGGAGAGTGCATCCGTGCACTCTACCGCAAGCGTTTCCCTGGCGCTGCCTGCCTGGCGGTGCCCTGGCGCGTGCGTCCTTGCCGCTTCCTTGCGGGGGCGTCCTGCCCGTCCTGTGAAGCCTGCGCTTCCTTGCACTGCCTGGCGATGTCCTTGCGCGCACGTCCCTGCCGCATCCCTGCATGAGCGTCCTGCCCGTCCTGTGACCGGCGGTGGCGTCCTGCCACCGTCGGTGTTCCTGTCGTCGATGGCCGATGTCGATCCGGCCCCGCTGTAGCGGCGATCGGCACGGCCACCCACCCTCATCGCCACCAGCGGCATAGCAGCGCCGCCTGTGCCGGCAAGACCAGCAGGCGCGCGCGACCTTGCGCCTCCCAGGTGACGAAACCCGCCGCCGACGCGCCGCTGGCGTCCTCCGCGTCCGCGTCCGCGGCCCCGCTCCGGACCGGATCGCGGCGCAGCGCGCGCCAGGGGCAGTAGCGCCATGGCACGGCATCGCCCGGCAGGGCCGCGCGCGCCTGCAGTGCGCCGCCCAGGAACGTCGCCGCGTCGCCGGCCAGTGCCGCGCGGCTGCGTTCGCTCAGGCGCAGCCACAGGGCGCCGCCGCGGTCGGCGGCGGTGACCAGTGCCGCCTGCGCGCTGCGCGCCAGCGTCGCCGGCAGGTTGCCGGGGTGCAGGCCATGGGTTTCCAGGGCGGCGGGCAGCAGCGCCTGCAGACGCCGATGCAGATGACGGTGCGCGACCATGTCCGATCTCCTCGCGACGGCTCAGCGCAACGACGCGCCGAGTTCGTACCAGTCGATCCGGCGGGTGATCCACATGATCGCGCCGAGGATGCCGAACAGCAGCAGCGAGCCCATCAGCAAGGCGTTGTCTTCCGAGGCCAGCAGGCCGTACAGCGCGCCGTACAGCACGGTGAGCATGCTGGCGAAGCCGGCCGCGCGCAGGCGGCTGCGCAAGACCCCGGACAGGTAGAAGAACTGCAATCCGATACAGGCCACCGCCGAGACCAGATAGGCCTGCCAGAACGGGATGTGCTCGGACAGGCTGAGCAGCAGCAGGAAGAAGATCGCCAGCGCCAGGCCGACCAGCAGGTACTGCAGCGGATGGATCGGCAGGCGCCTGATCAGTTCGAACAGGCCGAAGGCGACGAAGGTCAGCACCACGAACAGCAGGCCGTACTTGCTGGCGCGCTCGGCCTGCGTATACACGTCCACCGGGTCGACCAGATCCACCCGCAAGGCGTCCAGATCCTGTCCGCCAGAGGCCAGCTGCGACTGCGCACCGGTCGCCAGCGACGACAGCGCCCAGCTCGCCTGGAACCCCTGCGCGGTGATACGGCGCTCGTTGGGCAGAAAACGGCCGCCGAACAGCGGATGCGGCCACGGCGAACTCAGCGCGATCTGGTTGTCGTCGCCCACCGGCACGATCGACAGCGCCTGGGTGCCGTCGAGCACGAACTCCATCTGCACATCGTGCAGGTCGGTCAGCCGGCCCTGTTGCGTATCGCGCAATGCCGGCAGCACCGCGTGCACGCCCTTGGAGATGTTTGCCAGCCCTTCCGAGCCAGGCTGCAGCGGCAGCGCGCGGCCGTCGGCGCGCAGGTTGGGCGTACCGACCAGGCCGCGCACGTCCTGCAGGCCGATCGCCAGGTACGGTGTGCCGTAGCGGCGGCCGTCGGCAGCGGCATAGTCGAGATCCTCGAATTCGGCCTTGAGCCGCGCATGCCAGCTGTACACCTGCACCTTGAACAGACCGATATGGCGCTGTGACGGCTTCAGTTCGCCCTCCACCTGCAGCCGCCGCGGCGCCTGCAGCACGTAGCCGGTCTCGGTCTCGCGCTTGGTCACGCGCTTGCCGTCGGCGTCGAGCACCGCGACGTCGCGCTCCTGGGTCCACGGGATCACCCGCAGCGGCCCGAGCAGGCGCTGCTCGCCGGCCTTGCTCTGCGACACCCGTTCCACCGCCTCGTCGCGGTAGTGCTGGCGGTCCTGCACGGTGCCGCGAATCATCATCAGCGGGATCAGCAACAACAGGATCAATCCGCCGATGGTGGCGAATCGCAACAGCAGCTTCAGGGATTTCATGGCGGCCTCTGGGTTTGGGAGGGCGCCAGGATGCGGCCGCCGAGTGGGCGGGGTTTGAGGCGAATTTGAAGTGGATGTGAAGTGGGAGGAGCCGGGATTGGGGAATCGGGATTGGTGGCCGGCATCCCGTCGACGCGGCATGCCCTACTGTAGGAGCGGCTTCAGCCGCGAAGGGCTCTACCGGGAGCGCACGGTCGCGGCTGAAGCCGCTCCTACACGAGCGCTCTCCGGCTCAGGCCAGCGGCAACGCCAGGCAGGCCACCGCGCCACCGCCGTCGCGGTTGCGCAGGCTGGCGTCGCCACCGTGCAGGCGCGCCACCTCGCGCACGAACGGCAGGCCGAGGCCGGAGCTGCGCTGGCCGGTGGCCGGCCGCGCCAGCGAATAGAAACGCTCGAACACCCGCTCCAGCGCGTAGTCGGGAACGCCCGGACCGGCGTCCTCCACCACCAGCAGCACGCGCGCATCGGCGCCGCGTTCGGCGCGCAGCACGATGCTCGCGCCTTCCGGGGAGAAGGCGATGGCGTTGTCGAGCAGGTTGTGCAGCGCCTGCCGCAGCAGATAGGGATCGCCCGACACCACCAAGGTCGGATCCAGTGCCTGCACCTGCAACTGCAGTCCGCGCGCCTGCAGTTGCGGCGCCAGCGCTTCGGCCAGGTCCCCGCACAACGGCGCCAGCGCCACCGGTTCGCGCCGCTGCAGCCAGCCGTGCTGTTCCACCTCGGCCAGCGCCAGCAGCTTGTCGATGGTCTCGGTAAGGCGCTGCTGCTGCTCGGCGATGTTGCGCACGAAGCGCTGCCGTTCCGGCTCCGGCAGCGGCTCCTGCAGCAGTTCCGCGGCGCCGCAGATCGCCGCCAGCGGGCTCTTCATCTCATGGGTCAGCGACTGCACGTACTGCTCGACGTACTGCTTGCCCTCCAGCTTGCGGCGCATGGTCTCCAGCGCGCGGCCGAGATCGCCGATCTCGTCGCGGCGCGGCGGCGGCGGCGGCACCGGCGCACCGGCACTGACCGCCTGCGCATAGCGGTTGAGCCGGCCGATGCCGCGCAGCAGGCCCCAGGTCATCAGAATGCCGATCAGCGCGGAGATGCCGATCAGCCAGGCGCCGCGCAACAGGATGCTGCGCTGGCTGGCGACGATGAACGGCTCGATGCTGCGGTTGGGCTGGGACAGGGTCAGCACGCCGATCAGCCGCTGCGGCTCGGCCGGATCGTAGACCGGCGCGGCCACATGCATCACCGTGTGGTTGGGGTCGCCATCGGCCTCGGGACTGGAGCGGGCGCCGTACTCGCCGCGCAGGGTGCGGTACACGTCGTTCCAGCGCGCGTTGTCGCGGCCGATGTCCTGCCCGCGCGAGTCGAACACCACGATGCCCGCCGCATCGGTGATGGTGACGCGGTAGTCGACACTGTGCTTGGGGAAGCGCCAGACCATCGCACGCGGATCGCGCCGCTGCGCGGCGGCCAGGTCGCGGGCGAAGCGGCCGCTGGCGATGTGCCCGTCCTTCAGGTCCTGCGCGGCCATCTGCGCCAGCACGTTGGCCGCGTCCACCAGGGTCGATTCCATCGCCTGGCGCACACCCGGCTTGACCTCGTTGACGAACACCCGCATCACGAAGAAGGCGGCCACGCCGACGATCAGGAAGAAGCCCAGGAACAGCTTCAGCCCCAGCCGCACCTCAGGCCTCCAGCGCGTAGCCGAGGCCGCGGTGGGTGCGGATCGGGTCGTGGACGGCACCGGCCGCGCGCAACTTGGCGCGCAGGGTCTTGATGTGGGTGTCGACGGTGCGGTCGGCGCTGTCGGCGCTGCTGTCCCAGCCGCGGTCCATCAGTTGCGCGCGACTGAGGATGGCGCCGGGCCGCTGCAACAGCGCCGCCAGCAGCGCGTACTCGTAGCGGGTCAGCTCCAGCGGCGCGTCGCGCCAGCGGATGCGGCGGCCGTCGCGGTCGATGGCGAAATCGCCGTGCTGCTGCCAGCCGGCGTCGGCATCGCCGACCACCACCGCCGGGCGCCGCAGCCGCGCCCGCACCCGTGCGACCAGCTCGCGCGGCGAGAACGGCTTGGCCATGTAGTCGTCGGCACCCAGTTCCAGGCCGAGCACGCGGTCGATCTCCTCGTTGCGCGCGGTCAGGAACAGCACCGGCACCTGGCTGAAGCCGCGCAGCGTGCGGCACACCTCGAACCCGCTCAGGTCCGGTAGGCCCACGTCCAGCACCACCACGTCGATGCCGCCCTCGCGCAGCTGCGCCAGCGCCTCGCGCCCGAGCTGGCAATGCCGCACCGCGTAGCCCTCGCTGCGCAGCGCGTACAGCACGGTGTCGGCGATGGCGGATTCGTCCTCGACCACGAGGACACAGGCGGCGGCAGGCATGGACATGGCGCGCAGCATAGCCGCCGCGCGGGCGCCGCGGCAGCCTGTGTGGCCATCGCCGGCGTCGACCAGCCTCGCGCAGAACCCGATGCGGACAGGCGGAGCGTCAGCCGCTGCGGCCGCCGCGCGCACTGGCCGCGCCCGGCGGTGCCGCCAGTTCCACCCGATTGCGGCCGCCGTGCTTGGCCCGGTACAGCGCCGCATCGGCGCGCGCCAGCAGCGCCTGGCTGCTCTCGCCGGCGCCGGCCTCGGCGACGCCGATGCTGACGGTCAGGCGCAGGCCCGGCACGACCGCGTCGAACGCCTGCCGTTCCAGCACCTCGCGCAGCTGGCCGGCCAGTTGGCTTGCCTCGGCGCAGGTGGCACCGGGCAGCAACGCCAGGAACTCCTCGCCGCCGGTGCGGCCGAAGCTGTCGTTCCTGCGCACGCGCTGGCGCAAGGTCGTGGCGACCAGCCGCAGCACCTGGTCGCCCGCGGCGTGGCCGTGCTCGTCGTTGATCCGCTTGAAGTGGTCCACGTCCAGCGCCAGCACCGACAGCGGCATGCGCCCGCCGCGCGGCAACACAGTCAGCGCAGTGTCGAGTTCGGCCAGCACCTGGCGCCGCGAGGCGACGCCGGTGAGGCTATCGATGCGCACTTCGCGGCGGGCGCCGCGCAGGCGCCCGAGGGTCAGGAACAGCACGCCGCCCAGTACGACCAGCAACAGCAGCGCCGCGCCCAGCAACACGCGCCGCAGAGTCGCCTCGCGCTCCATCGCCTGCAGCCGGTTGCGCTGGGTTTCGGCCTTCTGCGCCAGTTGCAGCGCCGCCAGGTCGCGCTCGCGGCTTTCCGACTCGGCGATCAGGAATTGCGATTGCTCGCGCTGCATGCGCGTGTCCAGTTCCTGCTGCACGCGCATCTGCGCCTCGCGCGCATCCAGCGCCTGGCGCCAGGCGCCCAGCGCGCGCAAGGCCGTAGCCTTGAGGTCGAGCACGTCGCTGAGGCTGCGCAGATCGCCGTTGGCGCGGTAGCCCTGCTCGGCCCGCTCGACCAGCGCCAGTGCGGCCCGCGCATCGCCGCTGCGTTCGGCGATCAGCGCGTCCACATAGTCGCGCCGCGCGCGCATCAGCCGCGTGGCGCCCATCGCGACCAGTTGCGCCTCGGCCTGCTGCCGCTGCGCGCGTGCCTGCGGCAGGTTGCCCAGCAGCGCGTTGACCCGGGCCGCGCGCAGCAGCAACGACGCCTGCGAGCCTTCCTGCGGATGCCGGCCATGCAGTTCCGCCGCGCGCAGATAGGCGGCCAGCGCCGCCGGCAGGTCGCCGCGCTGTTCGGCGATCGCGCCTTCGCGCTCCACCGCCAGCGCCTGCATGTAGCCGCCATCGCCCTGTCTGGCCCGCTGCAGGACCTCGGCGACGACCTGCTGCGACAGGTCCGGCAGGCCCATGTCCAGGTAGGCGTCGGCGATGCCGATCAGGGTCAGCAGCGCCACCCAGCCGCCATCGCGCCGTGCGTCCAGCGCGCGCAGTTCTTGCAAGGTGCGCAGCGACTGCGCGTAGTGGCCGGCGTCGCGCTCGGCGAAGGCACGCATGCGCAGGGCCGCCGCGCGCAGGCGCGGGAACCGCTGCGCGTCGGTCAGCGCCAGGATCGTGGTGGCGGGCCGTAGATAGGCCGGGCGCTGGCCGTCGTTGTACAGCGCATAGGTTTCGCACAGCAGGTACTCCAGCCGGACCTGCACATGGGTGCGCGCGATCGCGCCGCGCGCGCCGCGCCGCGCCTGCTCCACCGCCGCAGCCGGACCCTGCGGAAAATGCTGGCAATCGAAGGCGTCCAGGCGTGCGCGCCGCACCGGGTCGCTGGCAGGCAGCAGCGCCTGCAGCCGCGCATGCGCGACGCGGTAGGCCTGCTCGTCGGCGGCCATGTCCTTGCCGTGCGCACCGACATCCTCGATCAGCGCATCGAACGCCGCAGTCTGTGCCGGGCGGGGGCTGGATGGCTCGGCACGGGCGGCGCCGCATGCGGCGAACGGCAGTGCCAGTGCAAGAACACCGAGCAACAGGGAAGAAGACATCGACATGCAGACCGTGGCACTCGCCGACCGCCACCCGGCATCGGCACTGCGCACCCGAACGCTGCGACGACGCCTGCGCCCGGGTGCACAGGCCCAATCGTCCACGCCGTCCGGCCGCAGGCCCGGAAAGCGCCGCGGCCGCGAGCGGCCGCCCGCCTAGTGTACCGCGGCTGCGGAGACGCCCTGCCCGGCATCGCGGCAGGCGTGGCCGGCCGACGTGGCGCCCCGTACACTGCGCGGATGAATTACCGCCACGCCTTCCACGCCGGCAACCATGCCGACGTCCTCAAGCACATCGTGCTGCTGGCGCTGCTCGATGCGTTCAAGCGCAAGGACAGCCCGTTCTTCGTGCTCGATACCCACGCCGGGCGCGGCCGCTACCTGTTTGCGGCCAGCGAGGCGCGCAAGACCGGCGAGGCGGTCGCCGGCGTGCTGCGGCTGATGGGCCAGCCGACCCTGCCGGAGGTGGTGGAGCGCTACCTGCGCGCAGTGCAGGCCGACAACCCCGTGGGAGCGCTGGTCGCCTATCCTGGCTCGCCGCTGCTGGTGGCGCAGGCACTGCGCACGCAGGACCGGCTGGCCGCCTGCGAACTGCAGCCCGAGGAAGCCGCTGAACTCAAGGCGTTGTTCGCCCATGACCGCCGCGTGCAGGTGCATGCCGGCGACGGCTATGCGGCGATCAAGGCGTTCCTGCCGCCGAAGTCCGGGGCCAACCGGATCGGCCGCGGACTGGTGTTGATCGATCCGCCCTACGAAGCGCAGGACGCCGAGTACCCGCTGATCGTGGCCGCGCTGCGCGAGACCCTGAGCCGCTGGCCGCAGGCGGTGTGCGCGGTGTGGTATCCGATCAAGCAGCGCCGCAGCCTGCAGCCGTTCTTCCGCAAGGCCGCGGCGTTGCCGGTGGCGTCGGCGCTGGTCGCCGAACTGCAGGTGCGCCCGGACGATTCGCCGCTGCGGCTCAACGGCAGCGGCATGCTGCTGCTCAATCCGCCCTGGCAGTTCGAGCAGGCGCTGGCGCAGGCGCTGCCGCCGCTGAAGGCGCACCTGGGCGAGGCTGGCGCCAGCACGCGCCTGGAGTGGCTCAAGCGCGAGGCGTGAGGTGCCGGCGCCGCGGCGTGCGCGCGCTCAGAAGCAGTCCCAGTTGTAGGCGACCCGGCTGAAATCGCCGCGCCGCAGGTCGTCCGGATCGATGAAGAAATTGGCGACGCCGCTGTCGCCCCACATCATCTCCTCGTCGCTGTCCAACTGCAGCAGCAGGACCTGCTTGTCCTGCAGGGTACGCGGGTCTTCCTGGGTGAACTCCGGGTAGCCGCCCAGCTTGTTGCCGCCACGGCTCAGCGCATCGAACAGCGCGTCGTCCACCGCATCCTGCGACACCGCGTTGCGCTTGGCGTAGGCGGCGGCCACTTGCTCCAGCGGCGTGCCCAGCACCTGCTCGAAGCGCACATCGCTGCTGCCGATGGTTTCCTCGCCGGCGTCGAACCGCATTGCCCGCGGCCGCGCCGGATCGAACGGCAGCGTGTCGGCCGCCGGCAACGGCACCTCGGCCTGCCGCGCCGACGCCTTCGGCTGCGGCCAGTACACCACGCGGAAATTACGTTGTTCGCTCAGCGCGGCCAGGTCGCTGCGCGCACCACCGAAGTTGGCCCCGTAGAAGTCGTCGTCGCCGCCGATGAAGAACTGCAGCATGCCCTGGCGCGGGTAGCCGGGCAGCGGCGGCATCCGCGCCAGATCGATCTGCGCCAGCAGCGCCAGCGGCTGGCCGTCGGCCGCGTGCGGATACGGCCTGTCGCCGGTCCAGTAAGGACGGCCGCCGACCTTGCTGGCCAGGCGATCGTCCTGCGCCATCGGCTGCAGTTGCACCTGCAGCACCGGCCGGCGCGTGGCCTGCAGGCGCGCCTGGTACGGAGCCAATGCCTGCGTCGCCAGTTGCTCCGCATCGGCGGCTGGAGCGGCGGTGGTGGCGGTCGGCGCGTCGTGGTGCTGCACGCGCAGCAGCCATCTGCCACCGCCCACCAGCAGCCCCACCAGCAGCGTGGCCAGGCCCAGCCCGATCGCCGCGGAGACGGCCACGGCATGCGAGGTCTTCATCGTCGTGCATTCCCTTGAACGAAGCGCCACTCTAGCAAGACCACCCCGACGGCACATCGGCAGGACGCTGCGTTCACGGGCGTAAGGTTTTGGTAATGCGAGAATCCAGGCTTCGTCGAGGATCATACGGCCATGGCTACCCGCAACCGCATGCCTCCGTGGCATGAAACCTTCACCCTGCCCAGTGGACGCGAATTGCTGATCCGGCCGATCCGGCCGGAGGACAGCGCGCCGCTGCAGGGTGCCTTCGGCCTGCTCGGGCCGACCGAGATCCGCGAGCGCTTCCTGCATTCGACGCAGGAACTGACCGAGGACATGGCGCAACGCCTCACCCACCCCAATCCGAAGTCGGAACTGATCCTGGTCGCCGCCGAGCCGCTGCCGCCGGGCGAGGCCGTGGTCGGCGCGGTGGCGCGCGCGGCGATCAACCCCGGCACCCGCGAGGCGCAGTACGCGATCCTGGTCAGCAGCTTCGTCTCCGGGCAAGGGTTGGGCCGGCAGCTGATGCGCAAGCTGGTCAAGTGGGCGCGCCGCAAGTACCTGGACCGGCTCTACGGCGACGTGCTCGAACGCAACGTGCCGATGCTGCAACTGGCCGAGTCGCTGGGCTTCCAGCGCATGCCGCATCCGGACAATCCGGACCTGGTGCGGGTGGTGCTGGAACTGGGCAACTGAGTCCCCGCGCACCGAACCACTCTCCGCCATCCCCGCCCGCGCTGCCAACCGGCGCGCCGCGTTTCCCGGGTTGCGCCGCGCCGGTCGCGGCACCCGGCTTTGCTAAACTCCACGGTCCATGCCGCCCCTTCCCTTCCCCGTCCCGCCGCTGCCCAAGTCCGGCCAGCTCCGCGCGCACTGGCGCGCTCCCGCGTCCTCCACTGCCCTGGCCTGGCACATCGCCTGCGCCGCGTCCGCGCACCGCGGGCCGTTGCTGGTGGTCGCCCGCGACAACCAGAGCGCGCATCAGCTCGAAGCCGACCTGCACAGCCTGCTCGGCGACGATCCGGGCCTGCCGGTGGTGCCGTTCCCGGACTGGGAAACCCTGCCCTACGACCAGTTCAGTCCGCACCCTGACATCGTCAGCCAGCGCCTGGCCGCGCTGCACCGGCTGCCGACGCTGACCCAGGGCATCGTGGTGGTGCCGGTGCAGACGCTGATGCAGCGGGTGGCGCCGCTGCGCTACATCGTCGGCGGCAGTTTCGACCTGCGCGTGGGCCAGCGCCTGGACCTGGATGCGGAGAAGCGGCGGCTGGAAAGCGCCGGCTACCGCAACGTGCCGCAGGTGATGGACCCGGGCGATTTCGCCGTGCGCGGCGGCCTGCTCGACGTGTACCCGATGGGCACCGACGCGCCGTTGCGCATCGAACTGCTGGACGAGGACATCGATTCGATCCGCGCCTTCGACCCGGAGTCGCAGCGTTCGCTGGACCATGTGCAGGCGGTGCGCATGCTGCCCGGGCGCGAAGTGCCGATGGACGATGCGAGCGTGGAGCGGGTGTTGACCGCGCTGCGCGAACGTTTCGACGTGGACACCCGGCGCAGTGCGCTGTACCAGGATCTGAAGGCCGGGCTGGCGCCATCGGGCATCGAGTACTACCTGCCGCTGTTCTTCCAGGAGAACCGCAGCAGCAGCGCGCGCGAGGCCACCGCCACCCTGTTCGATTACCTGGGCGAGCACGTGCTGCCGCTGATCGCGCCGGGCGTGGGCGCCGCCGCCGATGCGTTCTGGGCACAGACCCAGGCACGCTACGAGCAACGCCGCCACGACGTGGAGCGCCCGCTGCTGGCGCCGGAAGAGCTGTACCAGGCACCTGACGTGTTGCGCGAACGCCTCAACGGCCTGCCGCGCATCGACGTGTGGGCCGCCGACCATCCACGCATCGACGAGGCGCAGGCGCTGGGCGACCAGCCGCTGCCGCCGCTGCCGGTGGCGGCCAAGGACGCCGCGCCGGGCGCGGCGCTGAAGAGCTTCCTCGATCACTATCCGGGCCGGGTGCTGATCGCCGCCGATTCACCGGGCCGCCGCGAGGCGCTGCTGGAAGTGTTGGCGGCCGCGGAGTTGAAGCCGGAGGTGCTGCCAAATTTTGCTGCCTTCCTCCCTTCTCCCACCGGGAGAAGGTGGCGCGAAGCGCCGGATGAGGGTGCGGCGTCTGCGCGGCTCTCATCGAAGAAGACTGCTTCGTCCGCATCTTCTACAGCAGCGCAGGCAAAACTCCCTGGCGGTCGTACCCTCACCCCAACCCCTCTCTCCCACGGGGACTCCCTGCGGTCGCCAGAGGGAGAGGGGCTTGATGCTGCACGCTTTGCCATTGCCGTGGCGCCGCTCGACGACGGCTTCGCGCTGGAGGAGCCGCGCATCGCGGTGCTGACCGAGCGCCAGTTGTTCCCCGAGCGCGCAAGCCAGCCGCGGCGCAGCCGCCGCGTGGGACGCGAGCCGGAAGCGATCATCCGCGACCTGGGCGAGCTGTCCGAGGGCGCGCCGATCGTGCACGAGGACCATGGCGTCGGCCGCTACCGCGGGCTGATCGTGCTCGATGCCGGCGGCATGCCCGGCGAGTTCCTGGAAATCGAGTACGCCAAGGGCGACCGGCTGTACGTGCCGGTCGCGCAGTTGCACCTGATCAGCCGCTACTCCGGCGCCTCGGCCGAGACCGCGCCGCTGCATTCGCTGGGCGGCGAGCAATGGACCAAGGCCAAGCGCAAGGCCGCCGAGAAGGTGCGCGACGTGGCCGCGGAGCTACTGGAGATCCAGGCGCGTCGCCAGGCTCGCGCCGGATTGGCGCTGCAGGTGGATCGGGCGATGTACGAGCCGTTCGCCGCAGGCTTCCCGTTCGAGGAAACCCCCGACCAGCTGGCCGCGATCGACGCCACCCTGCGCGACCTGGCCAGCAGCCAGCCGATGGACCGCGTGGTGTGCGGCGACGTCGGCTTCGGCAAGACCGAGGTCGCGGTGCGCGCGGCCTTCGCCGCGGCCAGCGCCGGCAAGCAGGTGGCGGTGCTGGTGCCGACCACGCTGCTGGCCGAACAGCACTACCGCAACTTCCGCGACCGCTTCGCCGACTACCCGCTCAAGGTCGAGGTGCTGTCGCGCTTCAAGAGCAGCAAGGAGATCAAGGCCGAACTGGAGAAGGTCGCCGCCGGCAGCATCGACGTGATCGTCGGCACCCATCGCCTGCTGCAGCCGGACGTGAAGTTCAAGGACCTGGGCATGGTCATCGTCGACGAGGAGCAGCGCTTCGGCGTGCGCCAGAAGGAAGCGCTGAAGGCGCTGCGCGCCAACGTGCACCTGCTGACCCTCACCGCCACGCCGATCCCGCGCACCTTGAACATGGCCATGGCCGGCCTGCGCGACCTGTCGATCATCGCCACGCCGCCGCCGAACCGGCTGGCGGTGCAGACCTTCGTCACCCAGTGGGACAACGCGCTGCTGCGCGAGGCCTTCCAGCGCGAACTGGCGCGCGGCGGCCAGCTGTACTTCCTGCACAACGACGTGGAGAGCATCGGCCGCATGCAGCGCGAGCTGAGCGAACTGGTACCCGAAGCGCGCATCGGGATCGCCCACGGGCAGATGCCCGAGCGCGAGCTGGAAAAGGTGATGCTGGATTTCCAGAAGCAGCGCTTCAACGTGCTGCTGTCGACCACGATCATCGAATCGGGCATCGACATCCCCAACGCCAACACCATCGTCATCAACCGCGCCGACCGCTTCGGCCTGGCGCAGTTGCACCAGTTGCGCGGCCGCGTCGGCCGTTCGCATCACCGCGCCTACGCCTATCTGCTGGTACCGGACCGGCGCAGCATCACCCCCGATGCGCAGAAGCGCCTGGATGCCATCGCCTCGATGGACGAGTTGGGCGCCGGCTTTACCCTAGCCACCCACGATCTGGAGATCCGCGGCGCCGGCGAACTGCTGGGCGAGGACCAGAGCGGGCAGATGGCCGAGGTCGGCTTCAGCCTGTACACCGAGCTGCTGGAACGCGCGGTGCGCAGCATCCGCCAGGGCAAGCTGCCGGACCTGGACGCCGGCGAGGAAGTGCGCGGCGCCGAAGTGGAACTGCACGTGCCGGCGTTGATCCCCGACGACTACCTGCCCGACGTGCATACCCGCCTGACCCTGTACAAGCGCATTTCCAGCGCCCGCGACAGCGACGGCCTGCGCGAACTGCAGGTGGAGATGATCGACCGCTTCGGCCTGCTGCCGGATCCGGTGAAGCACCTGTTCGCGATCGCCGAACTGAAGCTGCAGGCCAATGCGCTGGGCATCCGCAAGCTGGAACTGGGCGAACACGGCGGGCGCCTGGTGTTCGAGGCCAAGCCCAACGTGGATCCGATGACCATCATCCAGATGATCCAGAAGCAGCCCAGGCTGTACGCGATGGATGGCCCGGACAAGCTGAAGCTCAAGCTGCCGCTGCCGGAGGCGGCCGACCGTTTCAATGCCGCGCGCGGCCTGCTGACCGCGCTGTCGCCACGCTGAGCGACGCGGGCGATCCTGCCCGCGTCCATCCCCGCGGCGCCGCTGGATGCGCACGCGCACGCCGGCCATCTTTCCCTGTCGCTGAGACGCCATCGCGCATGCGGTGGCGTATGGCACGCGCTCGCATGTGATTGATCGCTTCACCAGTGATCTTCACATGAAGATCACGGCTGCGCATCGACGCCTCGCGTTGACATGTTGACGCCTTCACGCGTCTTGCGATTGGCACGCCGCGTGCAACGACATGGGGACCCACCGCACCGGCGCGGTTATGGGATGCGTATCGTGGCACCGGTCTGAACCGCTCAGGCTCGCGTGCAGCCCGCGAGACAAATGGTTCACGCAGGCTAAATATTTCTAAATATTTCCCGTACGCGCCGATATCGCTGGTACCGCAGCCTGCGCGTGCCCTTCCGGGCGTGCCGCCGGCTCTTCACTCGCCCACTGCCGGAGACCCGCCATGCGCTCGACGCCCCCCGACGAACAGGATCCGCCGCTGCAGCTGATCGTGGACGGCGACATGACCATCCGCCGCGCGGCCGAACTGAAGCCGCTGCTGCTGCCCGCGCTGGAGCATCCCGGCGGGTTGCGCCTGCAGTTGCAGGAGGTGACCGACATCGACGCCACCGGCGTGCAGCTGCTGCTGGCCACCCAGGCGGCACTGCGCGCACTGGGACGCCCATTCCAGCTCGAGGGCTGCAGCACCGCGGTCGGCGATGCGCTGGCCCTGCTCGGCCTGGACGACGCGTTCGAGCGCGTCGGCGACGACACCCTTCACTAATCGGCAGCACGACATGAACATGGATCAATTGCTGCAGACCTTCATCGCCGAGAGCCGCGACCTGCTCGAGGACATGGAGCGCAATCTGTTGGAAGCCGAGCGCGGCGAAGCCGGTCCGGATGCGGTCAACGCGATCTTTCGCGCCGCCCACACCATCAAGGGCTCCGGCGGCCTGTTCGACCTGGCGCAACTGGTCGGCTTCACCCACGTGGTGGAGAGCGTGCTGGACCTGGTGCGCGAGCATGCCGTCGCGCTGGATTCGGAGCTGATCCAACTGATGCTGGCCTGCTGCGACCACATCCGCGCGCTGGTGGAAGCCGCGGCCGGCGGCAAGGCCGACGAAGCCACGCTCACCGCCGACGGCGCGCCGCTGCTGGAACGCCTGCAGACCTACCTGCAACCCGCCGCCACGCCGGCGGCCAAGGCGAGCGCCGCCGCGGCAGCGCCGGCCGCGCCCGCGCACACCGGCTACTGGCGGATCTCGCTGCAGTTGTTCACCGATGCGCTGCGCTTCGGCAACTCGCCGCTGCACCTGATCCGCTGCCTGCGCAGCCTCGGCAGCCTGGAAGCGGTGCGCACCCGCCACGACCGCGTGCCGGCGCTGCCGGACCTGGATCCGGAGGCCTGCTACCTGGGCTTCGACATCCTGCTGCGCAGCGACGCGCAACAGGCCGCGATCGAGGACATCTTCGAATTCGTGCGCGACGACTGCGACCTGCAGGTGCTGGCGGTGGACCCGCAGGGCGACGCCGCCAACCTGGATCTACCGCTGCTGGTGGCCGAGGCCGGCAGCCAGGCCAGTGCCGACGATTTCGCCGGGTTCGACAGTGCCGACGCGCCGGCGGCGGCCGCGCCCGCCTTGGCCAGCACGCCGGCGGCAGCGGCCGCCACCGCCGCAAGCGCCGGCCCGGCCAAGACCGCTGGCGCGCGCGGCGACGGCGGCTCGATCCGCGTCGACGCCGACAAGCTGGACCGCATGATCGACCTGGTCGGCGAGCTGATCATCGCCGTCGCCAGCACCGGCGCCAACGCCCAGCGTACCGGCGATGCGCAACTGCTGGAATCCACCTCGATCCTGGCCGGGCTGGTCGAAGAGGTGCGCGAAAGCGCGCTGCAGCTGCGCATGGTCAAGATCGGCGGCACCTTCAGCCGCTTCCACCGCGTGGTCCACGACGTCGCCCGCGAGCTGGGGAAGGACATCGCGCTGGTGGTCAATGGCGAGGACACCGAGCTGGACAAGTCGGTGGTGGAG
Source organism: Xanthomonas sp. NCPPB 3174 (assembly GCF_056725205.1). NCBI lineage: Bacteria > Pseudomonadati > Pseudomonadota > Gammaproteobacteria > Lysobacterales > Lysobacteraceae > Xanthomonas > Xanthomonas sp. NCPPB 3174. Next base: position 3,131,656 of record NZ_CM161517.1, read on the forward strand.
AAGATCGCCGATCCGCTGACCCACCTGGTGCGCAACGCCATGGATCACGGCATCGAACCGGCCGAGGTGCGCCAGGCGCGCGGCAAGCCGGTGCGCGGCACGGTGCGGCTCAACGCCTTCCACGATTCCGGCAGCATCGTCATCCAGATCAGCGACGACGGCGGCGGCCTCAACCGCGACCGGATCCTGGCCAAGGCGCTGGAGCGCGGCCTGATCGAACCCGGCCGCCAGCTCTCCGACCGCGAAGTGTTCGCGCTGATCTTCGAGCCGGGCTTCTCCACCGCCGAGAAGGTCACCAACCTGTCCGGCCGCGGGGTCGGCATGGACGTGGTCAAGCGCAACATCGCCGCGCTGCGCGGCAGCGTGGACATCAGCAGCCAGCAGGACGTCGGCACCACCATCTCGGTGCGGCTGCCGCTGACCCTGGCGATCATCAACGGCTTCCAGGTCGGGGTCGGCAAGTCGGTGTTCGTGGTGCCGCTGGACGTGGTCGAGGAATGCGTGGAGTTCGCGCCGAACTACCAGAGCGAGTACATCGACCTGCGCGGCAACGTGCTGCCCTACGTGCGCCTGCGCTCGCTGTTCGCCATCGCCGGCGCGCCGCCGGCGCGCGAGAGCATCGTGGTGATCCGCCAGGGTGCGCAGCGGTTCGGCCTGGTGGTCGACACCCTGCTCGGCGAGTGGCAGACCGTGATCAAGCCGCTCTCCAAGGTCTTCGCCCAGGTCAAGGGCATCAGCGGCTCCAGCATTCTCGGCAGCGGTGGGGTCGCGTTGATCCTGGACGTGCCGTCGCTGCTGGGCCAGTTGCAACCCGGCGCCGAATCGCTGGCGGCCTGAGCCGCCGCGTCGCCCGCCGTCATTCCTACGTCGCGCCATCAACCAGGAATCGCCGCCATGTCCCAGAACCGGACGCCCCTTACCACCCTGCCGACGACCGCCGTCGTCGCCGTGGCCCTGCCCGCCGCCGCCGCTGTCGCCGCGCTGGCGCTGCCGCTGGCCAACGGCCTCGCATGGACCCTGGTCGTCGTGGCCACGCTGGTCGCCGGCCTGCTGCTGAGCCGCAGCGTGCGCGCGGCACAGCAGGTGGCCGCTGCCGCGCAGCGCGAGCTGGAGCTGGCCCGCACCGGCCTGCAGGCGCTGGCACAGGGCGAACTGGACCGCGTGGACGCCGCGACCGGCGGCAGCGAGATCGGCCAGGCCCTGCTCGCCGCGCAGCGGCCGCTGCGGCAGTTGCAGGCCGACGTCGCGCACATGACCCGCGCACACGCCGCCGGCGACTGCGACGTGATGCTGGATGCGACGCAAGCCAGCGGCGCCTACCGCACCGTGGCCGGCGATATCAACCAGCTGGTCGGCGCCCACATCGGCGTCTGCAAGCAGGCGATCGACTGCGTGGGCGAGTTCGGCCGCGGCAACTTCGCCGCGCCGCTGGCCGCGTTGCCGGGCAAGAAGGCCTACATCAACGACACCATCGAGCAGGTGCGGCGCAACATGCTCGGCCTGATCGCCGAGATGCGCCGCGTCGCCGAGGAGCACGATGCCGGCGAGATCGACGCCAGCATCGACAGCGCGCACTTCCAGGGCGACTTCCGCAGCATGGCCGACGGCATCAACCGCATGGTCGGCAGCCACATCGCGGTCAAGAAGCAGGCGATGGGCGTGGTCGCCGAGTTCGGCCGCGGCAACTTCGACGCGGACATGCCGCAGCTGCCGGGCAAGAAGGCCTTCATCAACGACACCATCGAGCAGGTGCGCGGCAACTTCAAGCGCCTGATCGGCGAGATCGCGCGCATGTCCGAGGAGCACGACCTGGGCGACATCGACGTGCAGATCGACTGCGCGCACCTGGACGGGCAGTTCTGCGCGATCGGCAAGGCCATCAACCGCATGGTCGCCGCGCACATCGCCGTCAAGAAGCAGGCGCTGAGCGTGGTGGCCGAGTTCGGCCGCGGCAATTTCGACGCGCCGATGCCGCAACTGCCCGGCAAGAAGGCCTTCATCAACGAGATCATCGAACAGACCCGCGGCAACCTGCGCAGCGTCGGCGATGTGATCAAGGTGATGGGCGCGATGGCCGAGGGCGACCTCAGCCGCCAGGTGCAGGGCCACTACGAGGGCGCCTTCGCCGACATGCAGCGCTACGTCAACGCCACCATCGACAAGCTCACCAGCATCGTCAACGAGGTCAACGGCAACGCCGTGACCCTGGCCAGCGCCGCCGAGGAACTGTCGTCCACCGCGCAATCGCTGAGCCAGGCGGCCAGCGAGCAGGCCGCCGGCGTGGAGGAGACCAGCGCGTCGCTGGAGCAGATGACCGGCTCCATCGCGCAGAACGCGGAGAACGCCAAGGTCACCGACAGCATGGCCGCCAAGGCCTCGCGCGAGGCCGCCGAGAGCGGCGAGGCGGTGCGCGCCACCGTCTCGGCGATGAAGGAGATCGCGCGCAAGATCGGCATCATCGACGACATCGCCTACCAGACCAACCTGCTGGCGCTGAACGCGGCAATCGAGGCCGCGCGCGCCGGCGAGCATGGCAAGGGCTTCGCCGTGGTCGCTGCGGAGGTGCGCAAGCTGGCCGAGCGCAGCCAGGTGGCCGCGCACGAGATCGGCGACGTCGCCAGCACCAGCGTGAGCCTGGCCGAGACCACCGGGCGCCTGCTCGGCGAGATGGAACCGTCGATCCGCCGCACCTCCGACCTGGTGCAGGAGATCACCGCCGCCTCCGAGGAGCAGAGCACGGGCGTCGGCCAGATCAACGCCGCGGTCGTTCAGCTCAGCCAGACAACACAGCAATCCGCTGCCAACGCTGAAGAATTGGCCGCCACGGCCGAAGAAGTAAGCAGCCAGGCAGAACAGTTGCAAACGCTCATGAGTTTCTTCACCACCGGCGCCAGCACCGCCCCGGCACCGACCCCGCAACCGCGGCGACTGCCCACGTCGATGCAGCGCACACCACGCGCACGCAGCTTCGGCGGCCCGGCGGCCACCGCCCAGGCCGCGCGCCTGGAAGAAGCCGCGTTCGTCTCGTTCTGATCTCTCCGTCCCGGCCGGTCACGCCGGGGCCTCTCCACTCGCACAGGTACCACGGCATGTCCAACTCTCTCTCGCTGTCCTCCAAGCTGTGGACCGGCTCGGCCATCGCCGTCGTGCTGCCATTGGCTGCTGCGGCGGGCGGGTTCGCCCTCGGCCTGAGCGCCGGGCAAACCCTGGCGCTGGGCATCGGCGCCACGGCGCTGGCCGCCGCGGTGCTGGCCTACACCGTCCATGCCATCACCCGCTCGCTGCGGATCGCCACCACCACCCTGGCGCGCTTTGCCACCGGCAATTTCGAGGTGGTGATGCCGACCATCCGCAACGACCAGGCCTGCGAGGTGCTGCTGGCGCTGCGGCAGGTGCAGACTGGGGTGCGCCAGATCAACGACGAGATCGTGCGCATGTCGCGCGAGCACGACGCTGGCGACATCGACGTGGTGATCGACAGCCACCGCTTCGATGGCGAGTTCAAGGTCATCGCCGAGGGCATCAACCGCATGGTCGGCGACCACATCGCCACCAAGAAGAAGGCGCTGGCCTGCGTGGCCGAGTTCGGCCGCGGCAATTTCGATGCGCCGCTGGAGACGTTCCCGGGCAAGAAGGTCTTCATCAACGAGATCATCGAGCAGGTGCGCCGCAACATGCAGGGGCTGATCGCGCAGATGCAGCACATGTCCGCGCAGCACGACGCCGGCGACATCGACGTGGTGATCGAGAGCCACCGTTTCGAAGGCGACTTCCGCAGCATGGCCGACGGCATCAACCGCATGGTCGGCGACCACATCGCCACCAAGAAGAAGGCGATGGCCTGCATCGCCGAGTTTGGCCGCGGCAACTTCGACGCGCCGCTGGACGCTTTCCCGGGCAAGAAGGCGTTCATCAACGACACCGTTGAACAGGTGCGCGCCAACCTGCGCGCGCTGATCCGCGACACCAGCCTGCTCGCCGACGCGGCCGCGGCCGGCCGCCTGGACGTGCGCGCCGACGGCAGCCTGCACCATGGCGACTTCCGCCGCATCGTCGACGGCATCAACCTGACCCTGGACACGGTGATCGGCCCACTCAACGAAGCCAGCGCCGTGCTCAAGGCGATCGAAGCCGGCGACCTGACCCGGGTGGCGGACGTGCAGTGCCAGGGCAAGCTGAAGGAACTGTGCGACAGCATCAATGCCACCGTTGCGCGGCTGGCGCAGGTGGTCGGCGAGGTCAACATCAACGCCGACGCCCTGGCCAGCGCCTCCGAGCAGGTCAGCGCCACCGCGCAGTCGCTCAGCCAGGCGGCGAGCGAACAGGCCGCCGGCGTGGAGGAAACCAGTGCGTCGCTGGAGCAGATGACCGCCTCCATCGCGCAGAACACCGAGAACGCCAAGGTCACCGACGGCATGGCGGCGAAGGCCGCACGCGAAGCCAACGAAGGCGGCGATGCAGTGCGCTCGACGGTAGTGGCGATGAAGCAGATCGCGCAGAAGATCGGCATCATCGACGACATCGCCTACCAGACCAATCTGCTGGCGTTGAACGCGGCGATCGAGGCCGCGCGCGCCGGCGAGCACGGCAAGGGCTTCGCGGTGGTCGCCGCGGAAGTTCGCAAGCTGGCCGAGCGCAGCCAGGTCGCCGCGCAGGAGATCGGCCAGGTGGCCGAATCCAGCGTGGAACTGGCCGAGAACGCCGGCAAGCTGCTGGAGCAGATGGTGCCGTCGATCCGCCGCACCTCCGACCTGGTGCAGGAAATCACCGCCGCCTCTGAAGAGCAGACCTCGGGCGTCGGCCAGATCAACGCCGCGGTCGGCCAGCTCAACCAGACCACGCAGCAGGCCGCGGCCAACTCCGAGGAACTGGCCGCCACCGCCGAGGAAATGAGCGGCCAGGCCGAGCAGTTGCAGCAGTTGATGAGTTTCTTCCGTACCAACCAGGTGGTGGCGCCGCGGCGCCCCGCCGCTCCGCAGGCCCTGGCGCGCAAGTCGGCACCGGTGCGCAAACGCAGTTTCGGCTTCGGCGAGACCGGCCTGGCGCTGGTGCCGGCGCCGGACGAAGCGCAGTTCGACACGTTCTGACAATCACACTTCCGTACATCCAACAGGGGGATCACGGTGTTCAAGCAAATGAAGATCGCTACCAGAATCGGACTCGGCTTCGCCGCCGTCTTGCTGCTTATGGTGGGCATGGGCGTGTTCACGGTGGACAAGCTGGCCAAGGTCAACCAGGCCTCCACCGACATCGCCACCAACTGGATGCCCAGCATCCATTACGTGCAGGCGATGAATACCAACCTGTCCGACCTGCGCGTGGCCGAACTGCAACACGTGGTCACCGAAAACCCGCAGGAAATGCGCGCCTTCGACCAGCAGATGGAGCAGATCCTGGCCGAGTACGCGAGTAACCGCGACCATTACGTCAAGCTCATTTCCTCGGATGAGGAAAAAGGCATCTATACGAACTTCAATGGCGAGTTCGACAAGTACCTGGCCTTGCACAAGCAGGTCCTCGACCTGTCGCGAACGCTGAAGACCAGCGAGGCGCTGGCCTTGTTCAACGGCGACCAGCGCAAGCTGTACGACGACGCGTCGACCATTCTCGACAGCCTGGTGGTGCTGAACACCAAGGGCGGCGAAGCCGCCAGCGCGGAGGGCGATGTGCTCTATGCCAGCTCGCGGCAGTGGATCATCGCCGTGATCGTGGTGTGCGTGCTGCTGGGCGCCGGCATTTCGGTCTTCATCGTGCGCGGCCTGATGCGCCTGCTCGGCGGCGAGCCGGCCTACGTGGCCGAGATCGCCAACAAGGTGGCGCAGGGCGACCTCAACCTGGAGGTGGCGGTGCGCGCCAACGACAGGAGCAGCGCGTTGTATGCGATGCGGACCATGGTCGAGCGGCTGAAGCTGGTGATCGACGGCCAGCGCCGCGTGGTCGCCGCCGCCAACCGTGGCGACTTCTCCGAGCGCATCGCCCTGGACGGCCTGTCCGGGTTCCAGCGCGACATGGGCCAGGGCCTGAACGAGTTGGCCACCACCACCGGCGACAGCATCCAGGACGTGGTGCGGGTGATGGGCGGCCTGGCCGAAGGCGACCTGACCCAGAGCATCGACAAGTCCTACGACGGCGCCTATGCCGAAATGAAGAACTACGTCAACGACACCATCGCACGCCTGTCGCAGGTGGTCAGCGAGGTCAACAGCAACGCCGAGGCGCTGGCCAGCGCCTCGGAGGAAGTCAGCGCCACCGCGCAGTCGCTGAGCCAGGCGGCCAGCGAACAGGCCGCCGGCGTGGAAGAGACCAGCGCCTCGCTGGAGCAGATGACCGCTTCGATCTCGCAGAACACCGAGAACGCCAAGATCACCGACGGCATGGCCAGCAAGGCCTCCAGCCAGGCGCTGGACGGCGGCGAGTCGGTGCGTGCGACCGTGCAGGCGATGAAGCAGATCGCGCAGAAGATCGGCATCATCGACGACATCGCCTACCAGACCAACCTGCTGGCGCTGAACGCGGCGATCGAGGCCGCCCGTGCCGGCGAGCACGGCAAGGGTTTCGCCGTGGTCGCCGCGGAAGTGCGCAAGCTGGCCGAGCGCAGCCAGGTGGCCGCGCAGGAGATCGGCGATGTGGCCAGTTCCAGCGTCGAGCTGGCCGAGAACGCCGGCAAGCTGCTGGACGAGATGGTGCCGTCGATCAAGCGCACTTCCGACCTGGTGCAGGAGATCACCGCCGCCTCCGAGGAACAGACCTCCGGCGTCGGCCAGATCAATGCCGCAGTCGGCCAGCTCAACCAGACCACGCAGCAGGCCGCGTCCAACTCCGAGGAACTGGCGGCCACCGCCGAGGAAATGAGCGCGCAGGCCGAACAGCTGCAGCAACTGATGAGTTTCTTCAAGCTGGAAGTCGCAGCCGCATCCAGGACCGCGACGCGGCGTCCGGCCGCGGCGCGCGGCCGCAGCGGGCAGGCCGGGGCCAAGCCGATCGCGCGCGTGGCCGGCGGCAAGCTGGTGCTGGCCGACACGCTGGACGAAACCCACTTCGAAACCTTCTGAGGCATGGCCATGAACGCTCCCGCTTCGCTCTCATCCTCCGACGCCGGCGACCTGGCGACGGACCAGTTCCTGACCTTCCTGCTCGGCAAGGAAATGTTCGGCGTCGGCATTCTCGGCATCAAGGAGATCATCGAGTACCGCACGCCGACCGACGTGCCGATGATGCCGCCCGCGCTGCGTGGGGTGATCAACCTGCGTGGCGCGGTGGTGCCGGTGGTGGATCTGCAGCAGCGCTTCGGCCGCGCGCCCAGCGAGATCAGCAAGCGCACCTGCATCGTCATCATCGAGGTCGCCAGCGGCGAGGAGCGCCAGGTGCTCGGCCTGCTGGTGGACGCGGTGAGCGAGGTGCTGGAGATCGCCACCGCCGACATCGCCCCGCCGCCGGCGTTCGGCACCGGCATCCGCCGCGATTTCATCCATGGCATGGGCAAGGTCGGCGAGCGCTTCGTCATCCTGCTCGCCGCCGATGCGGTGCTGGCGCCCCAGGAGTTCGCCAGCATGGCGGCCCTCGACGCCCACCTGGAAGAAGGCATCGCCGCCTGAGCGGCCTTTGCCGCGCAGCGCCCTGCCCCTCCCTCGAAACGGATTTCGCATGCCCACGCCCCCCGACACCGCCGCCCTGCACCACTTCGGCACGGTCCTGGTGGTCGACGACAGCCAGGTCCAGCGCGAACACGCGCTGGCCCTGTGCCTGCGGATGGGCGCCGTGGCAGTGGAAGGCGCGGCCGACGGCCATGCGGCGCTGGCGCGAGTGACCGAGGGTTCGCCGCTGGGGCTGCTGATCGTGGACCTGGAAATGCCCGGCATGGACGGCGTGCAGTTGCTCGAGGCGCTGGCCCGCAGCGACGTGCGCGTGCCGATCGTGGTCGCCTCGCAACGCGGCGCGGCCCTGATCGACTCGGTGTTGCAGGTCGGCCGCAGCAACGGCCTGCAGGTGCTGGCGGGCCTGGAGAAGCCGCTGCGCGCCGCCCAGCTCGCGGCCGCGCTGCGCGCCCATGCGCCGCCGACGCCGGCGCCGCGGAACGAGGCCGAAGCGCCGGGCGAGGCGACCATGGCGGCGATGCTGCGCGAGGCACTGCAGCGCGGCGAGATCGAGGTCGCCTACCAGCCCAAGGTGGACATGCGCAGCGGCCGGGTCGGTGGCGTGGAAGCGCTGGCGCGCTGGCGCCATCCCAGCGCCGGGCCGATCGCGCCGGACCGCTTCATCGCCGTGGCCGAGCGCGAAGGCCTGATCCATGCGCTCACCGCCTGCGTCGCCGACCAGGCGCTGGCGCGGCTGGCGGCGTGGAAGCAGGACGGGTTCCAGCTGACCCTGGCATTGAACCTGTCGCCGCGCATGCTGCAGGACCCGAATCTGCTCGACGAGCTGCTTGGACTGCTGCGCAAGCATGGCCTGGCGCCGTCCGACCTGGTGCTGGAAATCACCGAAAGCTCGCTGGTCTGCGGCAGCGCGCTGGGCATGCTGGCGCGGCTGCGGCTGCAGGGCTTCGGCCTGTCGCTGGACGACTACGGCACCGGCTTCTCCTCGCTGCAGCAACTCACCCGCATTCCCTTCACCGAGTTGAAGATCGACCGCATCTTCGTCCACGACGCGCACCGCAGCCGCAATCTGCGCACGGTTCTGGAATCGGCACTGGGCATGGCCCAGCGGCTGGGCCTGAGCACCGTCGCCGAGGGCATCGAGACGGTGGAGGACTGGACCCTGCTGCAGGAGCTGGGCTGCGACTTCGGCCAGGGCTACCTGCTGGCGCGCCCGCTGGGGGGCGGCGCGCTGCACGCCTGGCTGCTGGAGCACCAGCGCCTGCTGCAGGAACACGGCCCCACCGGCAACGCCAGCGCCCCCGCTGCTGCCTCCACCCACTGACCGGCCACGACCATGACCAGCCACGACACCATCACCGAGCAGGAATTCGGCCGGTTCCAGCGTTTCATCTTCGACGCCGCCGGCATCACCATCTCGCCGGCCAAGAAGGCCATGCTGTGCGGGCGCCTGGGCAAGCGCCTGAAGGCGCATTCGCTGCAGACCTACACCCAGTACCTCAAGCTGCTGGAAAGCCGCGAAGGCAGCGGCGAGGTGCAGACCGCGATCGACCTGCTGACCACCAACGAAACCTACTTCTTCCGCGAGCCCAAGCACTTCGACCTGCTGCGCAGCGTCGCCGCCGCGCATACCGGCAGCGCGCCGTTCCGCTGCTGGAGCGCGGCCAGTTCCAGCGGCGAGGAGGCCTACAGCATGGCCATGGTGCTGGACGACACCCTGCAGGGCCGCCCGTACGAAGTGGTCGGCACCGACATCAGCACCCGCGTGCTGGCCAAGGCGCGCACCGGCCACTACCCGCTGCTGCGCATCGAGCACATGCCTCCGGCCATGCTCAAGCGCTACTGCCTCAAGGGCCGCGGCGAGTACGAAGGCAGCATGCTGATCGATCGCCGCATCCGCGACCACGTGCGCTTCCTGCACGCCAATCTCAACGCGACGCTGCCCAACCTGGGCCAGTTCGATGTGGTGTTCCTGCGCAACGTGATGATCTACTTCAACGGCCAGACCAAGCGCGAAGTGGTGGCGCGGGTGCTCGGCACGCTCAAGCGCGGCGGCATCTTCTGCATCGGCCACTCCGAGAGTCTCAACGACGTCAACGGCGACGTGGTGCAGATCGCGCCGTCCGTGTACCGCAAACCATGAAGGCCGACGTGCCAGGAGGGAACCCCGCATGACCACGATCAAGGCCATGGTGATCGACGATTCGGCGGTGGTGCGCCAGGTGCTGGTCGCCGTGCTCAACGACGCGCCCGGCATCGAGGTCATCGCCGCCGCGGCCGACCCGCTGCTGGCGATGGACAAGATGCGCCAGCAATGGCCGGACGTGATCGTGCTCGACGTGGAGATGCCGAAGATGGACGGCATCACCTTCCTGCGCAAGATCATGAGCGAGCGCCCGACCCCGGTGGTGATCTGCTCCACGCTCACCGAGAAGGGCGCACGGGTGACCATGGACGCGCTGGCCGCCGGCGCGGTGGCGGTGGTGACCAAGCCCAAGCTCGGCCTCAAGCAGTTCCTCACCGATTCGGCCGAGGAAATGATCGCCACGGTGAAGAGCGCCGCGCGCGCCAACGTCAAGCGCCTGTCGGTGCGTGCGGCACCGGCGCCGGCGGAGCCGGAGATCAAGCACACCGCCGACGTGATCCTGCCCGCGCAGGGCAATCGCCCGCTGTCGCAGACCACCGAACGGGTGGTGGCGATCGGCACTTCCACCGGCGGCACCCAGGCGCTGGAGGAAGTACTGACCGCGCTGCCGCGGGTCAGCCCCGGCATCGTCATCGTCCAGCACATGCCGGAGAAGTTCACCGCCGCCTTCGCCGCGCGCCTGGACACGCTGTGCCAGATCTCGGTGAAGGAAGCGGCCAACAACGACCGCGTGGTGCCGGGACGCGCACTGATCGCACCGGGCGGCAAGCACATGCTGCTGCGTCGCAGCGGCGCGCAGTATTTCGTCGAGGTGCTGGACGGACCGCCGGTGAACCGGCACCGGCCGTCGGTGGACGTGTTGTTCCGTTCCGCCGCGCGCGCCGCCGGCGGCAACGCGCTGGGCATCATCATGACCGGCATGGGCGACGATGGCGCGGTGGGCCTGCTGGAAATGCGCCAGGCCGGCGCGCGCACCGTGGCCCAGGACGAACACAGCAGCGTCGTCTTCGGCATGCCCAAGGAAGCGATCAAGCGCGGCGGCGCCGAAAAGATCCTGCCGCTGAGCGCGATGGCGCGCGAGATCGGCCAGCAGCTGAGCTAGCGCAGCCAACGCGGCGTTGCCCGGATCGTAGGGGCGGCTTCAGCCGCGACCGGGCCTTTCCATGAAAGCCCTGCCCTATAGCCCAAAGCCGCCTTTATCGCAGGAGCGGCTTCAGCCGCGACGAAGCGTTCCGATGAAAGCGCGTCGCGGCTAAAGCCGCTCCTACAGCACAGCCGGGCGATACGCGCGCACTTGCAATCAAAATGCGCGGCGTGCGCCTCAGATCCGCAACACCCTCAGCCCGAATTGATGTGCTCCTTGCAGTAAAGGCGCCGGTAGGCGCTGGGGGTCATGCCCAGACGCTGGCGGAACACGCGCCGGAAGTAGCCGCTGTCGCTGAAGCCGGCGCGCTGCGCGACATCGTCGACCGCGCAGGTGTTGACCAGCAGCAGCTTCTCGGCGAAGGCGATGCGCTGGCGGTGGATCGCCTCGGTCAGCGTGGTGCCGAAGCTGCGCCGGTAGATGCGGCCCAGGTAGTCCGGGTTGCAGTGCAGTTGCGCCGCCAGCGACGAGGCGGTGAGCGCGGTATGGAACTGCGTGCCGATCAGTTGCTTGGCGCGGTACGCCAGCGCCACGCCCGCGCGCTCGGAGTCGTGCGGATCCGGCCAGGCGCCGGCCACGCATTGCAGCATCGACAGCACGATCGGCTCCAGCATCGGCAGCGTGCGCCGTTCCTCCTGCTCGGCCAGGAACCAGCGGAACAGGCCGACGAAACGCTCCGGATCGCGGATCGCGGTGCGCTGCGGCATCGACAGCGCCACCGCGTTGTCCGCCTGCGTCGCGCCCGGTTCCAGTTCGAAATGCACCCAGTAGAAGCGCAGGTCGTCCGGGAACTGGCCCAGGCCGGCATGCGTGCGGCCGGGCCACAGCAGCAGCGTCTCGCCGGGGCCGACGTGGAAGTCGCTGTCCTGTTCGCGAATGGAGAGGATGCCGCGTTCGACGAAGATCAGCTCGTAGGACTGGATCACCCGCGCCGGATGCGCACCCACCCCGCGGGAAATGAACAGGCCTCCGTTCTGGACCCGGATCGGATAGGCGACCGTCAATTCAAGCATGTCGGAAACGTCTCCCCGTGCGCGCAGCACGCTGCACTGCAGCAATCCAATGAACGTCACCACGCGCGCGCAGCCCGGCGACCATGGTCGGAATCGTACCGGTTTTATACCGCACAGACTCTTGTCGCGGTTGCGCGGCCGTGCGACTTTGCGCTGGCGCCGGACCGGGCGCGCCAGGAGCCGCCCCGTTGACTGCGACCGCCATTGGCCACGCCGCCGCAGACGCCGCACCGGCCGCGACCACGCCGCGGCTGTCGCGCCTGGAGAAGTTCGGCTACGGCCTCGGCGATGCCGGCGGCACGGTGGTCACCTGCCTGATCGCCAACTTCCTCACCTTCTTCTACACCGACGTGTTCGGCCTGACCCCGGCGTTGGTCGGCACCCTGTTCACTGTGCTGCGCGTGGCAGACGCGGTGTCCGACCCGGTGATGGGCCTGATCGCCGACCGCACCCGCAGCCGCTGGGGCCGGTTCCGTGCCTGGCAACTGTGGGTCGCGCTGCCGATCGGCATCGCCTGCGTGCTGACCTTCAGCGCGCCGCAACTGAGCGCCGGCGCCAAGATCGCCTACGCCTTCGCCAGCTATTTCCTGCTGTCGCTGTGCTACACCGCGATCAACGTGCCCTACTGCGCGCTGATCAACAGCATGACCGGCGACCACCGCGACGTGGTCTCGGCGCAATCCTGGCGCTTCGTGCTGTGCGGCATCGCCGGCTTCCTGGTGTCGGTCGGGTTGCCGTGGCTGGTGCGGGAACTGGGCAACGGCGACGCCGCGCGCGGCTACCAGCTTGGCGTGGGCGTGCTGGCGGCGCTGGCGGTGGCGATGTTCCTGTGCTGTTTCTTCGCCGTGCGCGAGCGCGTGCCGGTCAGCCTGCTCGGCGGCGCCGGCATCGCCGAACACCTGCGCGGCCTGCTGCGCAACGACCAGTTGCGGCTGGTGCTGCTGATGTCGTTCCTGCTGATCAACGTGTACAACATCCGCGGCGGCGCCTATCTGTACTTCATCACCTACGTGCTCGGCGGCAGCAGCGGCTACGCCTCGCTGTTCTTCGCGATGGTGGCGCTGGCCACGGTGCTCGGCGCGATCGTCGTCAACGCGCTGTGCCGCCGCTTCGACCCGCTGGCGCTGTACCTGCACACCAACCTGGCGCTGGCCGCGTTCGGCGTGGCGCAGTGGTGGCTGCCGACCGGGCCGGCGCAGCAGACGCTGTGGCTGGGGGTGATCTTCGTGCATTGCCTGGTGCTGGGCTTCGCGCTGCCGCTGCACTTCTCGCTGATGGCCTTCGCCGACGATTACGGCGCCTGGAAGAACCGGGTGCGCTCCTCCGGCATCAACTTCGCCTTCAACCTGTTCTGCATCAAGCTGGCCTGGGCCTCGAGCGCGGTGGTGATCAGCGCGCTGTTCGTCTACGCCGGCTACCGCGCCGGCGCTGCGCAGCAGAGCCCCGCCTCGCTGCAGGCCATCACCCTGCTGGAAACGCTGATCCCCGCCGGCCTGCACCTGCTGCTGGCCGCGGTGATCCTGCGCTGCCGGCTACGCCGGCCGCTGCTGGCGAGCATCGCCGCCGACCTCGCCGCACGCCCGGTGCACTGACCTTCCCCACTCTCCAGGATCTCCGCTCCATGCCGCATTCGCCCGTGCCGTCCCCGGAACTGCCTCTCGCCCACCTGCGCATCGCCGATCCGTTCTGGCAGCGCTACCAGCGCCTGGTGCAGGAGGTGGTGCTGCCCTACCAGTGGGACGCGCTCAACGACAACGTCGCCGATGCCGAACCCAGCCACGCCATCGAGAACTTCCGCATCGCCGCCGGCCGCAGCGACGGCACGTTCTACGGCATGGTGTTCCAGGACAGCGACGTGGCCAAGTGGCTGGAAGCGGTGGCCTACCTGCTGGCGCAGCATCCCGACCCGGCGCTGGAGCGCGATGCCGACGCCACCATCGAACTGATCGGCGCCGCGCAGCAGGCCGACGGCTACCTCAACACCTATTTCACGGTGAAGGCGCCGCAGGAACGCTGGACCAACCTGGCCGAGTGCCACGAGCTGTACTGCGCGGGGCACATGATCGAGGCCGGTGTGGCCTATTACCAGGCCACCGGCAAGCGTGCCCTGCTCGACATCGTGTGCCGGCTCGCCGACCACATCGACGCCACCTTCGGGCCCGGCCCGACGCAGTTGCACGGCTACCCGGGGCATCCGGAGATCGAACTGGCGCTGATGCGCCTGTACGAGGCCACCGGCGAGGCGCGCTACCTGACGCTGGCGCGCTACTTCGTCGAACAGCGCGGTACCACGCCGCACTACTACGACGAGGAGTACGCCAGGCGCGGCCGCACCTTCTTCTGGGGCGGACACGGCCCGGCCTGGATGATCCAGGACAAGGCCTACAGCCAGGCGCACCTGCCGGTGGCGCTGCAGGACACCGCGGTCGGCCACGCGGTGCGCTTCGTGTACCTGTATGCCGGCGTGGCGCACCTGGCCCGGCACAGCGGCGACGCCACTCTGCGTGCGGCCTGCGCGCGGCTGTGGGACAACGCCACTCAGCGGCAGATGTATCTGACCGGCGCGATCGGCGCACAGAGCTACGGCGAGGCCTTCAGCGTCGACTACGACCTGCCCAACGACACCGCCTACAACGAGAGCTGCGCCTCGATCGGGCTGATGATGTTCGCCAACCGCATGCTGCAGCTGGCACCGGACGGCCGCTACGCCGACGTGATGGAGCGCGCGCTGTACAACACCGTGCTGGGCGGCATGGCCCTGGACGGGCGCCACTTCTTCTACGTCAATCCGCTGGAAGTGCACCCGCCCACCGTGCACGGCAACCACACCTTCGATCATGTGAAGCCCGTGCGCCAGCGCTGGTTCGGCTGCGCCTGCTGCCCACCCAACATCGCCCGCGTGCTGACCTCGCTGGGCCACTACCTCTACACCCGCCACGACGACACCCTGTACGTGAACCTCTACGTCGGCAGCGACGCGCGGTTCGAGGTCGGCGGGCAGACCCTGACCCTGCGCCAGCGCGGCGAGTACCCGTGGCAGGACACGATCGACTTCGACGTGGCGTGCAGCGCCCCGATGGACGCGGCGCTGGCGCTGCGCCTGCCGGACTGGTGCCAGGCGCCGCAGTTGCTGCTCAACGGCGAGCCGGTGGCGATCGAGGCGCACCGCCAGCATGGCTATTGCGTGCTGCGCCGGCGCTGGCAGTCCGGCGACACCCTGCAACTGCGCCTGCCGATGCCGCCGATGCGGGTCAGCGGGCATCCGCGCGTACGTCACCTGGCCGGCAAGGTCGCGGTGCAGCGCGGGCCGCTGGTGTACTGCCTGGAGCAGGCCGACAACGGCGCCGACCTGCATCAGCTGCGTCTGCCCGCCAGCGCCGCACTGCAGGCCGTGCCCGGCAGCGGCGCGCTGGACGGCCAGGTGCTGCTGCAGGCCACCGGCGAACGCCTGCATGGCGATGTCGACGCAGCCGCGCCGCTGTACCGCTACGACGCGCCACCGCCGGCGCGGCAGCCGCAGACCCTGACCTTCGTGCCCTACTTCGCCTGGGCCAACCGCGGCGAAGGCGAGATGCGGGTGTGGGTGGACGCCAGCGACGGTTGAAGCCAATGCTGCGGGACGTATCGATGCATCCGGCTCGATCGTGGCGGACGCAGCTCACCGAAGCGACGACTCCTGCGGCGCATCACTGGCCGCAGCGCACGCACCGCACGGGCCAACGCAGGCTCTAAGCTAGGGCCATGGATGCCCTGGCCCTCGCCGCCCCGCCGTTCGCCCGCCTCGCCCTCGGCGCGCATCGCATCGCCGTGCCGGACGCCTGGCTGCTGGCGTTCGGGGTCGATGCCTTCGACAACGACGATTTCCAGCGCCACGGCCTGCAGCGGCCGCCGTCGATCGCGCGCAGCGTGCGCAAGCGCCAGGCCGAGTACCTGGCGGGGCGGCGCGCGGCGCTTGCTGCACTGCGCGCCGCAGGCAGTACCGCAACCGACCTGCCGATCGGCGCTGACCGCGCGCCGCTCTGGCCCGCCGGCTTCCTCGGCAGCCTCTCGCATACCGATGGCCTGGCGGTGGCCATCGCCCTGCCGACATCCGCCGGCGCCAACGGCATCGGCCTGGATGTCGAACGTGTGGTGGCGGCAGACCAGCTCGAGGCGATCCGCAACGTGGCCCTGGACGCCAGCGATTGCGACGCGCTGGCCGCGCTCGCCCGCGTCCGCGGCTGGCCGTACGCGCTGACCCTGGGCTTTTCGGCGAAAGAGAGTTTCTACAAGGCCGCGGCAGCGACGGTCGGCCGCTTCTTCGATTTCGACGCCCTGCGCATCGAAGGCTGCGACCCGGCCAGCGGCCACGTGGACACGCGCATCGCCACGCCGCTGGCGCCGGCATTGACGGTGGGGCAGCGGCATCGCCTGTGCTGGGTGGACGTGCAGCCGGGCCTGCTGCTCACCAGCTGCGTCTGGTAGCGCGTCCGGCGCGATCGCATGGCAGCGCGGATGCGGCAAGACGCGCGACATGCGCCACGCCGCGCAGCGCACGCCACCGCTCTGCGCGGTGTGTCGGCAGGCGCGACGACGCGCCGCCTGCCGCTGGGTCATGCCCTCACAGCGCGGCCAGGATCTGCTCGCGCCGGCGTGCGTACTCGGCCGTGTCGATAAGTCCCTGCGCTTGCAACTGTTCCAACGCGCGCAGGCGCTGCTCCACCGAGGCGGCAGGCGGCAACGGCGGCGCCGCCACGGCCGCCGGCCGGCGCCGCTGCGCGCGGATCGCCATCCACACCACCACGCCGATCAGCAGCGGAATGCCGAGCATGACCATCAGCACCAACCAGTGCCAGATGCTGAATCCACCCATCGCGTCCTCCTGCCGGTTGCGCGCCGATCCTGGCGCTTACTTCGCCTTGCCTTGATTGGCCACCGCCTCGGCCGCCTTCTTCGCCGCTTCCGGATCGCCCAGGTAGCGGTAGGACTGCACCTGCAGGCTGTCGTCCAGTTCGAACAGCAGCGGGATGCCGGTAGGGATATTGAGTTCGAGGATCTCTTCGCGCGACACGTCGTTCAAATACTTGTACAGCGCGCGCAGCGAATTGCCGTGGGCGGTGACCAGCACGGTCTGCCCGGCCTTGAGCTGCGGCGCGATGGCGTCGTGCCAGTACGGCAGCACGCGCTCGAGCGTGGTCGCCAGCGACTCGGTGGCCGGCAGCGCGTTACGGTCCAGCGTGGCGTAGCGGCGGTCGTGCAGCGGATGGCCCGGATCCTCGGCATCCATCGGCGGCGGCGGGATGTCGTAGGAGCGGCGCCAGATCTTGACCTGGTCCTCGCCGTGCTTGGCCGCGGTCTCGGCCTTATCCAGGCCCTGCAGGCCGCCGTAGTGGCGCTCGTTGAGACGCCAGCTCTTGTGCACCGGCAGCCAATCCTGGTCCAGTTCCTTCAGCGCGCCCTGCAGGGTGTGGATGGCGCGCTTGAGCACCGAGGTATGGGCGACGTCGAACTGCAGGCCCTCCTCGCGCATCAGCCGGCCAGCAGCCACGGCTTCCTGGCGGCCTTGCTCGGTCAGGTCGACATCGACCCAGCCGGTGAAGCGGTTATCCAGGTTCCACTGGCTCTGGCCATGGCGCAACAGTACGAGTTTGCGGGTCACTGCGACGGTCTCCGTTGGGGGATGCGTGGATGGTGCAGCCCTGGATTGTAGCTGGTGGCGGGGATTCGGGATTCGGGATTGGGGATTCGTTGAGAGCGCTTCCCGCGCGGCTCTGGCGATCAGGTGGCGCTTGGCCACTTCACTTGCTGGAGAACCAGGCCCTCGCGAATCCCAAATCCCCAATCCCGAATCCCCAATCCCGCCCCTCCACACCCCAGCCACAGCCACGGCGCGATCATCGACGCATGGACACTTCCACGCACCCCGTGTTCGGCGACTGGGACGGCAGCATCGTGCAGGCGCGCGCGCTGCAGGCGACGCTGGCGCGCCAGGTCAGCCTGCAGGACGAGGTGCCCGACCCGCCGCGCTGGCTGGCCGGCTTCGATGTCGGCTTCGAGGACGATGGCCAGGTCACCCGCGCCGCGGCGGTGCTGCTCGATGCGCAGACCCTGCAGTTGCAGCAAGCCGAGATCGCCCGCGTGCCTACCTCGATGGCCTACGTGCCCGGCCTGCTCAGCTTCCGCGAACTGCCGGCGCTGCTGGCCGCATTGGACCTGCTGCGGCAGCGCCCGGACCTGGTGTTCGTCGATGGCCAGGGCATCGCTCATCCGCGCCGGCTCGGCATCGCCGCGCACTTCGGCGTGGTCACCGGGTTGCCCAGCATCGGCGTGGCCAAGACCCTGCTGGCCGGTCGCTTCGAGGAACCCGGCGCGCAGGCCGGCGACCACAGCCCCATCGTGCATCGCGGCGAAGTGGTCGGTTGGGCGCTGCGCAGCAAGCTGCGCTGCAATCCACTGATCGTTTCGCCCGGCCACCGCGTGGCGGTGGACAGCGCACTGCAGTGGACCCAGCGCTACCTGCGCGGCTATCGCCTGCCGGAACCGACCCGGCTGGCCGACCGGCTGGCCTCGCGCCGCGGCGAGATGCCGGCGCCAGCCGCGCAGACCCGGTCGCTGTTCTGATCGGGCGCGGCAGTCGGCGGCCGGCGGCCGGCGGCCGCGGCGATCAGCGGTTGCTGATGACGATGCCGTTGTCGACGATCTGGATGTACATGCCTGCCGGCCGCGGCCGCGCGAGGAACTGGAGATTGACGCTGGCAATGCCGCTGCCGGCGGCGCAGTTGTCGGTCGCCATGCCGATCGCCATGTAGCGGATATTGGTGCGCAGGGTCGGGCCGGCGACACGATGGCCGTTGGCGACCGGATAGCAGCCGGCGCCTTGTCCACCGGTGACCAGCAAGGCTTTCGCGCCCCATAGATCGTTGATGATCTCCGTGGGCACGTTCATGTTCGGCACGCCTTGCGCCTGCGCCGCAAACGCCGCGCCTGCGAGCAGGACCAGGCCAGGGCGCGACCGGGCGGCGCGGCGACAGCGGATGTGCGATGCGACATTTTTCATGTGTGTGCTCCTTCGGGGCGAAGAGGGATCGACGCAGCGCCACGTGCCGCTCGCTAGCGCGTGCGACCGGCCGCGACGCGCACCGATTATTCACAGGCCCGCCGCCACGTCGCAGACAAGAAGCGCACGCACTTCGCACTATGCGATTCCGGCACGCCGGCATTACCGCGCGACATGGCGCGAACGCGTCGCGGATCGGCCCTTCGCGCATGACCGCATGCGGGACAGTCCGTCTTGCCATGGCGCCGCACCGCGACCGTCCGCGCATGCGAAGCTGCGCTTCCGTTTTTGCGACTGCGAGCGTCCGCATGCCCACCCTCATCGCCCCCCGCGTCCACGATATCGGCGGCTTCGAAGTGCGTCGCGCCGTTCCCAGCGTGCAGGCGCGCAGCGTCGGCCCGTTCGTCTTCATCGACCACATGGGGCCGGCGGTGTTCGAGCCGGGCCATGGGGTGGACGTGCGCCCGCATCCGCACATCGGCCTGGCCACGGTCACCTTCCTGTGGTCCGGCGAGATCGGCCACCGCGATTCGCTCGGCTCGGACCAGGTGATCCGCGCCGGCGACGTCAACTGGATGACCGCCGGCCGCGGCATCTCCCACTCCGAACGCACGCCGACCGCGTTGCGCGAGCACGCGCACCCGCTGCACGGCATGCAGACCTGGGTGGCGCTGCCGAAATCGGCGGAAGAAACCGCGCCGGCGTTCTACCACCATGCCGCCGCCAGCCTGCCGCAGCAGCGCCGCGACGGCGTGTGGCTGCGGGTGATCGCCGGCCGCGCCTACGGCGAGGAATCGCCGGTGACGGTGTTCGCCGACACCCTCAACGTGGCCCTGGACCTGGAGGCGGACGCGGAACTCGACCTGGATGCCCGACACGCCGAGCGCTCGCTGTACATCCTGGAGGGCGAGGCGCAGCTGGACGGCGTGGACATCCCGGCGCGGCACCTGGTCCTGCCCGAGCCGGGCGCGCGCGGGCGGCTGCGCGCCAAGACCCCGCTCAAGGCGATGCTGATGGGCGGCGAGCCGCTGGATGGCCCGCGCCACCTGTGGTGGAACTTCGTCTCCAGTTCGGTGGAACGCATCGAGCAGGCCAAGCAGGACTGGCGCGAGGGCCGCTTCGGAACCATCCCGGGCGACGACCAGGAATTCATCCCGTTGCCCGAACCGGGCCGCTGACACACCGGCCGCTGCCACATCGGGCGGACAGGGCAAGCGGTCTGCGCGGCCGCTCGCCCTCTCTCGCGTCCCTGTCACCATCGCCGCCGCCCCTTAATGACCTGCGTGGCGGCGCAGTCGGACGGGTGCTGCCATGCCATACCACGCGTACGGATATTCCGGAATCCGCATCCCAATTGTCAGCGCGGCCACGCTGGGCTATGGTGCAGGCGCGGCCGCGTGCGCGTGGCCGCACACGGGACACGCACTGCGTCGGGGGATGCACTGCCGGGATCCCGCACAGGATGGGCGCTCCCGCAGACGACGCCGCAGGCGTGCGTATGGAACGAACGCGTCGCATCGCGGCGTATGGGGAACATCGCGAATGAAGACACTCTTGCGCAAGGCGCTGCTGACCGCTGCGGCGGCGTTGCCCGCCGCTGCCGCCACCGCGCAGCAGGCACAGAACTGCCCACCGCTGCCGCCGCAGAGCAAGCTGCAATGGAGCGAGCGCAGCGACAAGGGCTTCATCGTCTGCCGCGCCAGCGATGCCGACGGACGTCAGGTGCTGGGCATGATGCTCACCGCGCGCGACCCGAACATTCCGCTGCAGCGCACGCTGCGCGAGGAAAAGGGCGCCATCGCCGGCGAAGCGGTGTATTGGTACCGGCCGGATGTGGGCGGCGTCGAGTTGCCGAACCAGGCCACACGCCGCATCACGGTTGCGGAACTGAAGAAGGACCAGTACGCACAGGTGTGGATCGATGCCGCCGACGCCCAGGAACTGCAAACACTGCAATCGCTGGTGCAGGGCCTGGACATGCGCCAGTCGAGCCTGGCGTTGGAGCGCTGAAGCCCGCAGGCTCGAGACATGACGTAAGAGCGGCTTCAGCCGCGACGGGTGTTCCCGGGAACGCCCGTCGCGGTGAAGCCGCTCCTGCGACGGACGGCACGACGCCGCAGAGAAGGCGTGCGCCCTGCGCACCGGCCTGCAGTTGCAGCAGGTCGCCGCCGCCGAGCACCGCCAGCGTCTGCGCCGGCAACCGGCGCTGGCTACGCCACCGGGATGCGTTCGGGCGCGAACTCCTGGTAGCGCGGCGCGGTCATCTTGTCGCGCGCCGGCAGGTTCACCCACCATTGGAAGCCGCGCATTCCGACAGCACGGGATGGCTTTGCGAGGGCTTCGCCCCGGACCCTCACCCCAACCCCTCTCCCGGAGGGAGAGGGGCTAAAGCGCGCTTCGACGATTCATTATCTGCTCGAAGCCATGACCTCCCTTCTCCCCTCGGGAGAAGGTGCCCCGAAGGGGCGGATGAGGGTACGGGCGCAGCCTCGTGCAGCATCCGAAAGCCCGGGCTGGATTCGCGAGAGCTTCGCCCCGGACCCTCACCCCAACCCCTCTCCCGGTGGGAGAGGGGCTAAAGCGCGCTTCGACGATTCATTATCTGCTCGAAGCCATGACCTCCCTTCTCCCCTCGGGAGAAGGTGCCCCGAAGGGGCGGATGAGGGTACGGGCGCAGCCTCGTGCAGCATCCGAAAGCCCAGGCTGGACTCGCGAGGGCTTCGCCCCGCCCCCTCACCCCCAACCCCTCTCTCGGGTGGAGAGGGGCTTCTTCTACGACCAAAGTACTAGGCCCCTGGCCGCCCCCGCCATTGACCCTCCAGGCCATCGGGGCGACCCTTGCGGCAATCTTTGGGGGAGCGTTCTGCATGAAAGGGTTTTCCAAGCTGGCCTGGGCCGCACTCGCCATCCTGGCGGCGTTCTGCCTCGGCACCATCGCCCTGCGCCGCGGCGAACACATCAATGCGCTGTGGATCGTGGTGGCCGCGGTGTCGATCTACCTGATCGCCTACCGCTTCTACAGCCTGTTCATCGCCGAAAAGGTGATGCAGCTCGACCCCACGCGGGCCACGCCGGCGGTGCTCAACAACGACGGCCTGGACTACGTGCCGACCAACAAGCACGTGCTGTTCGGCCACCATTTCGCCGCCATCGCCGGCGCCGGGCCGCTGGTCGGACCGGTGCTGGCCGCGCAGATGGGCTACCTGCCCGGCCTGCTGTGGCTGGTGGTCGGCGTGGTGGTCGCTGGTGCGGTGCAGGACTTCATGGTGCTGTTCCTGTCCAGCCGCCGCAACGGCCGCTCGCTCGGCGACCTGGTGCGCGAGGAGATGGGCCAGGTGCCCGGCACCATCGCCCTGTTCGGCGCGTTCCTGATCATGATCATCATCCTGGCGGTGCTGGCGATGGTGGTGGTCAAGGCGCTGGCGGAAAGCCCCTGGGGCATGTTCACGGTGATCGCGACCATGCCCATCGCGATCCTGATGGGCGTGTACATGCGCTACATCCGCCCCGGCAAGATCGGCGAGATCTCGGTGGTCGGGCTGATCCTGCTGCTGGCGGCGATCTGGTTCGGCGGCAAGGTCGCGGCCGATCCCACCTGGGGCCCGGCCTTCACCTTCACCGGCACGCAGATCACCTGGATGCTGATCGGCTACGGCTTCGTCGCCTCGGTGCTGCCTGTGTGGCTGCTGCTGGCGCCGCGCGACTACCTGTCCACCTTCCTCAAGATCGGCACCATCATCGCGCTGGCGATCGGCATCCTGGTGGTGATGCCGGAACTGAAGATGCCGGCGCTGACCCAGTTCGCCGCCAGCGGCGACGGCCCGGTGTGGAAGGGCGGCCTGTTCCCGTTCCTGTTCATCACCATCGCCTGCGGCGCGGTGTCCGGCTTCCACGCGCTGATCTCCTCGGGCACCACGCCCAAGCTGCTCGCCAACGAGTCGCACATGCGCTACATCGGCTACGGCGGCATGCTGATGGAATCGTTTGTGGCGGTGATGGCGCTGGTGGCGGCCTCGATCATCGACCCGGGCGTGTACTTCGCGATGAACAGCCCGGCCGCGGTGATCGGCGCCGACGTCGCCGCCGCCGCGCACCACATCAGCACCACCTGGGGCTTCGCCATCACCCCGGAGCAACTCACCGCCACCGCCGCGGCGATCGGCGAACCCACCATCCTGCACCGCGCCGGCGGCGCGCCGACGCTGGCGGTGGGCATCGCGCAGATCCTGCACCAGGCCATCCCCAACAGCAGCGACGCGATGATGGCCTTCTGGTACCACTTCGCGATCCTGTTCGAGGCGCTGTTCATCCTCACCGCGGTGGACGCCGGGACCCGCGCCGGCCGCTTCATGCTGCAGGACCTGCTCGGCAACTTCGTGCCGGCGCTGAAGAAGACTGAGTCGTGGACCGCCAACATCATCGGCACCGCCGGCTGCGTGGCGCTGTGGGGCTACCTGCTGTACACCGGCGTGGTCGATCCGTTCGGCGGCATCCAGACGCTGTGGCCGCTGTTCGGCATCTCCAACCAGATGCTGGCCGGTATCGCGCTGATGCTGGGCACGGTGGTGCTGTTCAAGATGAAGCGCGACCGCTACGCGTGGGTGACCGCGGTGCCGGCAGTGTGGCTGCTGATCTGCACCACCTACGCCGGTCTGATCAAGATCTTCGACGCCAACCCGTCGCAGGGCTTCCTGGCGCAGGCGCACAAGTTCCAGGACGCCATCGCCAGCGGCACCGTCACCGCACCGGCCAAGTCGGTGGCGCAGATGCAGCAGATCGTCACCAACGCCTACGTCAACACCGGGCTGACCGTGCTGTTCCTGTGCGTGGTGTTCGCGGTGCTGGTGTACGCGATCAAGACCATCCTCGTCGCGCGCCGCACCCCGCAGCGCAGCGACCGCGAGACCGCGTACGTGGCCCTGCAGCCGCACCAGATGGCGGACCTGTAATGGGCGGCGCACTGGTTCCGGTCGGCCAGTACCAGGCGCACCGCCGACTGTGGCGGCGCCTGGTGCAGACCGCACGCCTGTGCTGCGGCATCCCCGACTACGACAACTACGTGCGGCACATGCTGGAAAAGCACCCGGACCGCGAGCCGATGGACTACAAGACCTTCTTCCGCGAGCGCCAGGAAGCGCGGTATGGCGGCAAGAGCGGGTTTCGCTGTTGTTGAAAGGCTGGGATTGGGGAGTCGGGATTGGGGATTGGTGGCGGGGCGCCTGAGTGCGCCTGACCATTCGACCGGATCACACGGCGGCTCTCGTTCTGAACGCGGCGATGCCCGGCAATGGCATCGCCGCGTTGCTGTTGTAGGAGCGGCTTCAGCCGCGAGGCCTTACCGATAGCGCGTCGCGGCTGAAGCCGCTCCTACGGAAAAGCACGCGGATGCCATGCACTCGCGAGGCTGCTCCCAATCCCCAATCCCGATTCCCCAATCCCAGCTCTTCAAGCCGCCGCGTCACGCACCAATGCCGCATAGGTCTGCGGCAACTCGCGCATGTGTTCCATCACCGCGGCCACGCCGAGCTGGCGCAGGGTCGCGGCGTGCCCGGCGGGAATGTGGGCGGCGCCAGTAAAGCCGATCACGGTCATGCCCGCGGCCAGCGCGGCGCTCGCGCCGGTGGCGCTGTCCTCGATCACCAGGCAGCGTTCCGGCGCCACGCCCAGCGTGTTCGCCGCCAGCAGATACACGTCCGGCGCGGGCTTGGGCCGCGCCACCATGTCGGCGCTGAAGATGCGTTCGCCGACGCGCTCGGCCAGGCCGGCGCGCGCCACCGAGGCGACCACGCTCTCGCGCATGCTGTTGGAGGCGACCGCGATCGGCAGCGGCAACGCCAGCAAGGCCTCGCGCACGCCGGCGATCGGCTGCACTTCGGCCGCGATCAGCGCTTCGGAGCGCGTGCGGATCTCCTGATACAGGCCCGGCGGCAGTTCCAGCGCGTACTGCCGTTGCACGCGCTGCACGATCTCCTGCGCGGTGAGGCCGAAGCTGCCGGCGAGAAGCTGTTCCAGTTCGGCCCGCGGCACATAGGCGCCCAGCGCGTCGAGCATCACCCGGTCGGCCAGCACTTCGCTGTCGACGAGCACGCCGTCGCAATCGCTGATCAACAGGTCGAAGGGGGTCGCCGTCATCGCGCGCTCCTTGGGGAAAACCGCCATTATGCCGCCGTGCGCATGTCCCTCGCCTGTGTGGCGTCGATAGTGGCGGCGCGCAGGCCGGCCACGGACGCGCATGACGCGCGCAGGACGCAGGCGCACGCGCGTCTGCGCATTGGCCGCGCCTGGACGCCCTGCCCGTTCGCGACTGCAACCACGCCGTGATGGCATTCCGATTGGCAAGCGTTTGTTTCCGGTTAAACCACCCGGCACCGAACGGAACGCCGCCCAAGATCCGCAGACAACGTCACAAAACTGCCGCGAAACCCCGGCAAACCGCTGCTAGGATCGACAGCGGCGCCAGGACGTGCGCCGTCATCCCAGGACCGCGAACAGGAAAGGAGCCTTGCATGCGTACGCCCGTCCCCGCCCTGATCGCACTCGCGACCTCGCTGTTCTTCTCGGTCAGTTGCGCCGCACAGTCCGGCGCCAAGGAGCATTCCGCCATGTCAGCCTCGCTGCAGGATCATTCGGTCGCCTTCCGCGACCCCGCACTCGCCGACATCGCCGCCGCCATCGCGCGCGGCGACGTCGCCCGCATCGCTGCCCTGGCGCCCAGCACGGACCTGTCCGCGCACGGCGACCAGAACGTCACCCTGCTCGAATGGGCCATCTGGAACGAACAACCGCGCGCACTGGCGGCGCTGCTCGACGCCGGTGCCGACCCGTCGCTGCCGGGCATGGATCAGGAAACCGTGGTGCACATGGCCGCCATGGCCAAGGATCCGCAATACCTGCAGATCCTGCTGCAGCACGGCGCCCCGGTCGACCCGGTGAGTGCGCGCGCGCACTGGACGCCGCTGTTCCGCGCCGTGCAGAGCAAGCGCGATGCGCAGATCGAAATGCTGCTCAAGGCCGGCGCCGATCCGAAACGGGTCGACGCCACCGGCAACTCGTTGCTGCACCTGGCCGCGCAGAGCAGCGCCGGCAATCCGTGGGTGCCCAAGCTGCTGCAGGCCGGGGTCGACCCGAACCTGCGCAACGCCCAGGGCAAGACCTTCCAGGCGTACTTCTTCAACACGCCCGAGCGCCTGCTCAACGCCAACGCGCAGCAGGTCCGCAACGACGTGCGCGCCTGGCTGAGCGCCCACACCATCCCGTTGGAAGCGAGCCGCTGACGCGGTCGGTCGCCACATTCGCACGGAGCCGCGCATGAACCAGAACGAGCTTTCCCCGTCCGATCCGTCCACCTCCTTCTCCGACGCCGTCCGCGGCCAGCAGCCGCAGGCCGTGGACCGGCAACTGCCGCCACTGCTGCAGGACCTCTACCACACCGCCGCCGAGCGCCGCGCCGGCGGCGCCGAGACCTTCGCCGCCTTGCCCAATGGCTGGTCGCGCATGGACGACGCCGCGCTGCAGCGCGCCGGCATCGACCCCAGCCTGCAGCACGACGCCAAGAGCGGCTTCGATGCGGCGTTCTACCGCAACCCGCAGGGCAACGTGGTGCTGGGGTTCTGCGGCACCGACGAACTGAAGGACTGGAAGCACAACATCGGCCAGGGCCTGGGCTTTTCCGACGCGCAGTACGCCTCGGCGATCCAGCTCGGCAGCCAGGCCAAGCAGGCCTTCGGCGACAACCTGCTGATCTCCGGGCACTCGCTGGGCGGCGGCCTGGCCGCGGCCTCGTCGATGGTCAACGACGTGCCGGCAGTGACCTTCAACGCCGCCGGGGTCAACAACAAGACTCTGGAGCGTGAAGGCCTGGATGCCGACGCCGCCAAGGCCTATGCCGCCGACGGGCTGATCCGCGGCTATCACGTCAAGAACGAACTGCTGACCTATCTGCAGGAGGACAACCTGCTCACCCGCGGCCTGATGCCCGACGCCGCCGGCCACCAGATCCAGTTGCCGGAACCGGACCCGCTGTCGTTCGGCCAGCGCCTGGTCCCCGGCATGATGCTCAAGCATCGCCTGGACCTGCACGGCATCGACTCGGTGATGAAGGCCGAGGATCTGCAGGCGCAAAGCCAGGGGCAAGCGCAATCGGCCGGCCTGTCGACCGGCAGCCGCCTGTTCAACGACGCGGTGGTGCAACTGGACGGGCAGCGCGACCGGCTCGGCCTGCACGACGATGGCGCCTTTCTCAACACCGCCGCCAGCGTGGCAGCGCGCGCCGGCCAGGACGGCCTGCAGCGTATCGATCAGGTCCTGCCGAGCCGCGATGGCGACCGCCTGTTCGCGGTCCAGGGCCAGCCGGAAAACCCGGCGCACCTGCGCAGCCAGGTACAGACCGCGGACGCGGCCCACGAGCCGTCGCAGGCCAACGTCGGCCAGTTGCAGCAGCAGAACCTGCAGGCGCCGCCGCAGCAGCAGGAAGAACGGCAGCGCAGCGTGGCGATGCAGTAATCGCCGCCACGGGTGGGTCATGGCAGGCGTCCGCGAGGACGCCTGCCGAATCAGACCAGGACGGCGAAAGCGACAGGCATGCTGCGAGCCAAGGTCATCCGATAGGAAGCCTTGGAGGTGAGAGCCGCAGCACGCGGAACCCCACCGCAACGCTCGCCTGACGCGGTCGGCACGAACGCTTACCTCCTGCGGTGGCGCGCCCGCGTGGCTCAGCCAGCGCCGGCCATCGCGCGCAGCACGATGCCCACCACGTAGGCCAAATAGGTGCCGGTGGCATAGCCCATCGTGCCCAGCAGCACGCCGACCGGGGCCAGCGCCGGATGGAACGCGGCCGCCACCACCGGCGCCGAGGCCGGGCCGCCGACGTTGCTCTGCGAGCCGATCGCGAAATAGAAGAACGGCACCCGCAGCAGCTTGCCCAGCGCCAGCAGCAGCAGGACGTGCACGATGAGCCAGATCAGGCCGAGCGCGAAGATCCAGGGGCGGTCGAACAGCGCCAGCAGGTCCATCTGCATGCCGATGCAGGCGATCAGGAAGTACAGCAGCAGCGTGCCGATGCGCGAGGCGCCGGCGCCCTCGAGGGTGCGCGCGCGGGTGAAGCTGAGCAGCAGGCCGAAGGTGGTGGCCAGCACCACCACCCACACGAACGGCGAGCCGAGGCTGAACTGCTTGGCCCAACCCACGTTCGCGTCGAACCACGCCGCCGTGGGCGTGGCGATCGCATGCGCCAGGCCGACCGCGCCGAAGGCGACGCCGACGATCAGCATCAGGTCGGTGAGGCTGGCCACGCGCTCGTGCTGGGCCTGGAAGTGGGCGATACGCTGCTTGAGGTCGTCGATGCCGCGGGTGTCGGCGCCGGTGCGCGCGTCGATGGCCGACGCACGCTGTGCCAGGAAGATCAGCAGCGCCATCCACACGTAGCCGACGCCGACGTCGACCACCGCGAACTGGCCGAAGGTGGTGGCATCGACCTGGAACACCTCGCGCATCGCCAGCATGTTGGCGCCACCGCCGATCCAGCTGCCGGCCAACGCCGCCATGCCGGCCCAGGTGTCGCCGGCCACGGTGACCGGGTGCAGCCATTTCATCACCTGGAACGCGACCACCGCGCCCAGCATGATGCTGAAGGACGCGCCCAGGTACATCGCCACCAGCTTGGGCCCCAGCCGCAGGATGCCCTTGAGGTCGACGGTGAGGGTGAGCAGCACCAGCGCCGCCGGCAGCAGCACGTCGCGCGCGACCGGGTTGTAGAGCGAATTGTGTTGTCCGTCGATCAGGCCGACGGTGTTGTAGATGCCCGGAATCAGATAGCAGAGCAGCAGCGCCGGCACGACGCGGTAAAAGCGCTTCCAGAATCCCGACGGCCGCGCCGCGGTCCAGAACACCGCACCCAGGGTGGCGGCGATCAGGCCGAAGATGACGATGTCGTTGGTGATCAGCGGCGTCGAGGGCATCGGGCTGTGGGGCGGGGATTCGGGATTCGGGATTTGGGATTTGGGATTCGCGACTGGGGAGCGGAAGTTGAGCGTTGGAAGGGAAACGAAGATCGAAACAGCGCAGCGACGTGCGGCGACTTCGTAGGACGGCCGCGGCTACGAGCACCCTGCTTTATGTGGGAGGGGCTTCAGCCCCGACGCTTTAGCGGTAAGGCGTCGGGGCTGAAGCCCCTCCCACAAGGGCAAGGGCGATCGCATTACCGGGATCGCGGGAAAATCCCGAATCCCGAATCCCCAATCCCGGGACCTGGGCCATGACCGAAAAGGGGCCCGGAAACCCGAGCCCCAGGTCCCCTCACTCCCCGATATGCTGCTTCAGCCAGCCGTTGACCGTGTCGTGCCAGAGGATGCTGTTCTGCGGCTTCAGCACCCAGTGGTTCTCGTCCGGGAAGTACAGGAACTTGGACTCGATGCCCTTGCGCTGCAGCGCGCCGAACGCGGCCAGGCCCTGCTCCATCGGGATGCGGAAATCCTGCTGGCCGTGGATCACCAGCATCGGCACCTTCCACTTGTCCACGTGCAGGATCGGGTTGAACTTCTCGTAGCCGGCCGGGTTCTGCCACGGCGTGCCGCCGTTCTCCCACTCGCTGAACCACAGCTCTTCGGTGGCGTAGCCCATCATGCGGTTGTCGAACACGCCGTCGTGGTCGACCAGGCACTTCCACGGCTTGTTCCAGTTGCCGGCCATCCAGTAGACCATATAGCCGCCGTAGCTGGCGCCCAGCGCGCAGGCCTTGTCGCCGTTGAGGAAGCCGTACTGCTTCTGCGCCGCGTCCCAGCCCTTCTGCAGGTCTTCCAGCGGGCGGTCGCCCCAGTGCTGGCTGATCGCATCGGTGAAGGCCTGGCCGTAGCCGGTGGAACCGTGGAAGTCGATCATCACCACCGCGTAGCCCTGCCCCGCATAGGTCTGCGGGTTCCAGCGGTAGCTCCAGCCGTTGCCGAAGCTGCCCTGCGGGCCACCGTGGATCAGGAACGCCACCGGATAGGTCTTGCCTTCCTGGTAGTTGTACGGCTTGACCACGTAGCCGTGCACGGTGTCGTTGTTCCAGCCCTTGAACGAGAACTGCGCATAGTCGCCGAACTTCACGTCCGGCAGCAGTTCGCCGGCGCTGGGGGTGATGGCGCGCGGCTGCTGGCCGTCGGCATCGGCGACCACGATCTGGTCGCCGCTCTTGAGGCTGTTGCGGGTGAAGGCCAGGGTGTTGCCGGCCAGCACCGGCGCGCCGACGCTGCCGTCGGCGGCCACGGTGCGGACCTTGCCATCGGCCACGTCGACCGCGAACAGCGGGTGCTGGCCCATGTCGTCGGCGGTGGTGTAGACGGTCTTGCCGTCGGCCGACAGCACGATCTCGCCGGCCGAACGATCCCACTGCGGGGCGATCTCGCGGGTCTTGCCGCTGGCCACGTCCATCGCCATCAGGCCGAAGCGGTCGGCCTCGAAGCCGGGCCGCTTCATCGCGCGGTAGTACAGGGTCTTGCCGTCGGCGGAGAACACCGGGCCGGCGTCCCACGCGGGGTTGGCCGCGGTCAGGTTGACCGGCGCGGCCTTGCCGGCGGCGTCCAGCCGGTACAGGTCGAAGTTGGTCGACCACGGCTCCTCGCGGCCGGCCACGCGCACGCTGGCGACCAGCGACTGCCCGTCCGGCGCCCAGGTGTAGTCCTCGCTGCCGCCGAACGGCTTGGAGGGGATGTCGCCGGCCAGGGTCACGCTGACCGCCGAGGCGCCGGCCACCGGCTTGGCCTTGGCGCCGGCGGGCAGCGGCGCGACGAACAGGCTGTTGCGACGGCCGTCGTTCCAGGTGTCCCAGTGGCGCACGAACAACTGATCGAACACCACGCCGCTGGCCTTGGACTGCTTCTTGGCGTCCAGGCGCTTCTGCGTGCAGGCCAGATCCGAGCCGCAATCCTGGAACACGCCGGCGCTGAAGGCCACGCGGTCGCCCTGCGGGGCGATGCGGTAGCTGTCCACGTCCAGCGCGAAATCGGTGAGCTGGCGCGGCGCGCCGCCGGCCAGCGGCAGCGCGTACAGCTGCTGGCGGCCGGACTTGGCGCTGAGGAAGTACACGGTCTTGCCGTCGGCCGACAGTTCCGGCGAATTGACGTTCCAGCCTTCCGGGGTCAGCCGCTTCGGCGGCGCCGCATCGCGGGTGCGCAGGTCGCGCAGCCACAGGCTGGTGCTGGACTTCTCCAGCGCCTTGTCCATCTGCCGCTTGGCGAAGATCACCGTGCCGCCGTCGGGCGTCAGCAGCGGCGAGGACACCCGGTCCAGCGCGACCATGTCGCGGACTTCGAAACCGCGGGTGGCGGCCAGCGCGGGCAGCGCGGTCAGCAGGGCCAGGGGCAGCAAGGCGTAGCGCAGGGTCATCGGGCGTCTCCGGAACACGGCAAAACGTCGATGGTAGGGGCCGTGGTGGGCGTGGCGCAAAGGACTGAAGTCATGGAGGGGCTGGGATTGGGGAGTCGGGATTGGGGATTGGGAAGAGCGAGGTGCTGGCTCGGCGGGGACTACGAAGAGTCGCACTGGCCCGGTGGTGGACAGCAGGCAGACCACGTCCGTACGCGCGGCAGGGTGCGAGGGGATCGGTATTGATAGTGCGATGCGTCAGCTTGGCGAAGCGCAGGAGGCCGGTGACGACGCTGGCCTTGGTGGTGAAGCACGCGCCATTCAGTGCGATTCGTTCTTGGATCTCGGCGCTGCACGCGGCGCGGACCAGCCGACAAAAAACTGCTGCGGCACGCTGTGCGCGGGCTCGGCAGCAAACGCGAAGCCCGGCGCGGGGCCGGGCTTCGGATGTTGCGTTGCGGGAGGCGGTTGCGCCGGTTAGGTGCGCGGCGCGGCCGCGGCTTCGCCCTTGCGGCCGGTGCGGTACAGCAGCCAGCCGACGAAGGCCAGCAGGGACAGGCCGGCCCACTGGTTGAGGTGGAACGCCTCCGGCAGTGCCAGCACGTCGGCGCGGCCCGAAGCCACGATCGGCACCGCGATGGCGATGCCCATCAGCGCTTCGCCGGTGATCAGGCCCGCGGCGAACAGCGTGCCCGGACGGTGCACGCGGTCGCGCCCCTCTTCGTCGTCGGCGCGGATCTTGTGGAAGCGCTCGACCAGATGGGTCAGCAGGCCGCCGAGGAAGATCGGCACCATCAGTTCGAGCGGCAGGTAGATGCCGATCGCCGCGGCCAGCACCGGCACGCGGAA
The DNA here is from genome assembly GCF_056725205.1 of Xanthomonas sp. NCPPB 3174. Lineage (NCBI taxonomy): Bacteria > Pseudomonadati > Pseudomonadota > Gammaproteobacteria > Lysobacterales > Lysobacteraceae > Xanthomonas > Xanthomonas sp. NCPPB 3174. The sequence continues at coordinate 3,163,778 of NZ_CM161517.1, forward strand.
GTGCTTGCCGGTCTTCTTCAGCCACTCGTCCAGGGCGATGATCGCCGCGCCGACGCCGGCACCGATGCCGATCATGGTCCACGGCAGTTCGCCGCCGAACAGGCCCTTGGCCACCGACGCCATCAGCGTGGCCTGCGGCGCCGCCAGCGCATTGGGATGCTGCGGCGTGGCCGCGCCGATGCCGTAGGCCTGGGCCAGCAGGTTCAGCACCGGCGCCATGATCAGCGCGCACGAGAACGCACCGATCGCCAGCATCAGCTGCTGCTTCCACGGCGTGGCGCCGACCAGGTAACCGGCCTTCAGGTCCTGCAGGTTGTCGCCGCCGACCGCGGCAGCACAGCAGACCACCGCGCCGATCATGATCGCGGCGACCGCGCCGATCGGCGAATCGCGCCCGAGCAGCAGCACCAGCACCGCCGAGGCGAACAGGATGGTGGAGATGGTGATGCCGGAGACCGGATTGTTCGACGAGCCGATCAGGCCGGCCAGGTAGCCGGACACCGACACGAACAGGAAGCCGGCGACGATCATGATGAGGGTCATCGGCACGCTGACGTGCCACTGGCCGACGATGGCCTGATACAGGCTCAGCAGCGGCAGCGTGCACAGCAGCAGCGCCACCAGCATCCACTTCATCGGCAGGTCGCGATCGGTCTCGGCCACCGCGGTGCCGCCGGTGCTCTTGCGCGCCGCGGCGAAGCCGCTCTTGACGCCCGACAGCAGCGACTTGCGCAGCGAGAACAGGGTCCACACGCCACCGATCAGCATCGCGCCCACGCCGAGGTAGCGCACCTTGGCCGACCAGATGCCGAACGCGGCCTCGGCCGCCGGCGCATTGGCCAGGCTCTGCGCCAGCGCCGGATCGGAGCCCATGAAGAACTGCTGGTACAGCGGAATGGCCAGATGCCAGGACAGGATCGAGCCGGACAGCACCACGATGCCGACGTTGAGCCCGACGATGTAGCCCACGCCCAGCAGCGCCGGCGACAGATTGGTGCCGACGTAGCCGACCATCTTGCTGCTGCCGATGTACGCGGCCTGCGCCCAGGTATCGGGAATCACCTTCAGGCCGCTGGCCGCGCCGAGCTTCACCAGCCCGCCGATCGCCGCCGACAGGCCGAGGATCTTCAGCCCCGGCCCGGGGTTCTCGCCGGCCTTGAGCACTTCCGCGGCGGCCTTGCCTTCCGGGAACGGCAGCGGATCCTCGACGATCATCGAGCGTCGCAGCGGCACCGAGAACAGCACCCCGAGCAGGCCGCCCATGCCGGCGATGCCCAGCACCCACCAGTATTTGAAGTCCGGCCAGTAGCCCATGATCACCAGCGCCGGAATGGTGAAGATCACCCCCGCCGCGATCGAGGAACCGGCCGACGCGCCGGTCTGCACGATGTTGTTCTCGAGGATGGAGCCGCCGCCGAGCAGGCGCAGCACGCCCATCGACACCACCGCCGCCGGAATCGCGGTGGCGATGGTCAGGCCGGCGAACAGACCGAGGTAGGCATTGGCGGCGGACAGCACCACGGCCAGCACGATCGCCAGCACCACGGCACGGAACGTGAGCTGGCGCGGCGCGGCAGCGTTGTTCATGGTTACCCCTGAAACGACAAAAACGCTTTGCACGCTAGCGTCTGGGGCCGGGCAAGTCCAGCCTCGCGGCGCCCAGCTTGTGGCACATGCCTGGGGGCCGGGATTGGGGATTCGGGATTGGGGATTTGCAGAAGCTGAGGCAGTTGGTGGCCCCTCTCCCACCGGGAGAGGGGTTGGGGTGAGGGTCCGACGTCACGCAGCGCGCCCAGCCATGCAGGCGCTGCCCAACCCTCATCCGCCCCTGCGGGGCACCTTCCCCCCGAAAAGGGGGCCGTGGTCCCGACGGGAGAAGCAACCAAAAGTAGCCCCTCTCCCATCGGGAGAGGGGTTGGGGTGAGGGCACGGCGGCACGCAGCGCGTCCCAGCCATGCAGGCGCTGCCCAACCCTCATCCGCCCCTGCGGGGCACCTTCCCCCCGAAAAGGGGGCCGTGGTCCCGATGGGAGAAGGAACAGCAAGAGCCCCTCTCCCACCGGGAGAGGGGTTGGGGTGAGGGTACGGCGGCCGCCGAACCCTCCATGCCGCGCGCCGCCATTCGCGCGGGCGCAGGCGCGCCTATACTCCGCCGCTGCCTTCCTGCGCCGAGAGTCGCCGTGTCCGTGTCCTCCCTGCCGCTGCGCGACGCGCGCGACGATTTCCTCGGCCATCCCAAGGGCGTTTACGTCTGCTTCTTCACCGAGATGTGGGAGCGCTTCTCCTTCTACGGCATGAAGGCGCTGCTGTTGCTGTACCTGACCAAGTACCACCTGTTCGGCGACGACGCCGGGCTCGACCTGCTCGGCGCCTACGGCGGCCTGGTGTATTGCGTGCCGGTGCTCGGCGGGCTGCTCGCCGACCGCTGGCTGGGCATGCGCAAGGCGGTGGTGTTCGGCGGACTGCTGCTGGTGCTCGGCCACATCGGCATGGCCTTCGAGGGCCACGCCGCCACCCGGATCAACGGCGAGGTGGTCCGCGATACCGCGTCCCTGGGCGTGACCTACCTGTCGCTGGCGCTGATCATCATGGGCGTGGGCTTCCTCAAGCCCAACATCTCCACCATCGTCGGCAAGCTGTACCCGGCCGACGACCCGCGCCGCGATGCCGGCTTCTCGCTGTTCTACGCCGGCATCAACCTCGGCGCCCTGTTCGCCTCGCTGGTCTGCGGCTTCCTCGGCGAGGCCTACGGCTGGCGCTACGGCTTCGGCGCGGCCGGCATCGGCATGCTGCTCGGCCTGGGCATGTTCCTGTGGGGCCAGAAATACCTGCACGGCCACGCCGAACCGGCGCAGCCGGCGCTGCTGCGCGAGCGCGTGCTCGGCGTGCCGCGCGAATGGGCGATCTACCTGTGCGCCGTGCTGGGCGTACTGCCGGTGGCCGCCTTGATGTGGGCCGCGGCCAACGGCGCCTTCAGCCTGGGCGGGGAAATCTCCCTGGCCTTGCTGCTGATGCTGCTGGTGCTCGGCGCGGTGCTGCTGTGGTTCGCCTGGTTCACCGGCACCCAGTGCACGCCGGTGCAGCGTCAGCAGATGATCGCGCTGATGGTGCTGATCGCGATGGCGCTGGTGTACTTCACCCTGTACGAGCAGACCTACGGTTCGTGGGTCACCTTTACCGACCGGCTGATGACCAAGGACATCGTGCCGTCGCTGGTGATCCGCGGCGGCACGCCCCTGCCCTGGTCGATCGCCTCGCTGCTGCTGGCGCCGTTGGGCTTCGTGCTGGCGGCCTCGCTGTCCGACCGCCGCCCCGGCTCGTCGGCGCCGCGGCGGCTGTTCGTCGCAGTCAGCGCGTTGATGCTGCTGTTCCTGATCCGCGACTGCCTGGTGCTGCCGCAGACCGCCGGCTCGCTGACCTATCTGGGCGCGCTGTTCCTGGTACTGCTGGCGCCGCTGTTCGCCGCGCTGTGGGCGTGGCTGGCGCGGCGCGGGCGCGAGCCGTCCAAGCCGGCCAAGTCGGCGATGGGGCTGTTGCTGGCCGGCCTGTCCTTCGTGCCGCTGGCGCTGGCCGCGCAACAGGTCGGCGCGACCGGCCAGATGGCCAGCGTGTGGTGGCTGGTGCTGGCCTACTTGGTGCTGGAGGCCGGCGAAATGTGCCTGTCGCCGGTCGGCCTGTCGGCGGTGACCCAACTCGCGGTGCCGCGCGTGGTCAGCCTGATGATGGGCACCTGGTTCCTGGCCACGGCGTTCTCCGAGGCGCTGGCGGCGCTATTCGGCAAGCTGGCCGCCATCGAGGTACCGGATGGCCAGACCCTCAACGTCGCCGACGCCGCGGCCAAGTACGCGCACCTGTTCTGGCTGCTGCTGTGGATCGGCGTGGGTTGCGCGGTATTGGCCTTCCTCGCCGCGCCGCTGCTGCGGCGGATGATGCATGGGGTGCGTTGAGCGGATTGCCCCAGGCGGATCGGCTCGAATACCGCGAAAAGCGGCTCCCGCTTCGTGCGGGAGCCTTGTCCGTCAAGCCAGTTCCAGGCGCTTCTTGCCGTAGAGGCGTTCGGCCGGAATGGCATTGCCCTCGCAGACCTCCAGCATCTTGCCGGTCTGGATCATCTGCTCGGAGGTCTCGTCGTAGTCCAACCCCATGAAGTACTTGTACCAGGGCTCCATGCCCAGGGCATACAGGTAGATCTGGGAAGGATTGAAGATCTGCGCGATGTTGTAGGCCTGTTCGAAGTTGGATCCGTTCAAGCGCCGCGACTCCTTGACCTTCTTGCTGACCAGCTTGGTATGCAGGGCACCGTAGAGCCAGGTATAGGGTGCGCCGACGCATTCCATGCCGATCGCCATCACATCCAGTTCGCCCAGGCAATCGCCGATATGGCGGTACATCCGCGGGTCCAGATTGGACGAGTCCGCGCCCATGAAGATCTTCTTCCCCAACAGGTCGTAGAACCATGCGGTCTTGGATCGCACGTTGAGATCGCCGTGCTCGCCCAGGAAGGGGACGCTGACGATCCTCCCGCCAGGCACCATGATCTCGTCCATGTCGTCCATCTCGATGACGTCGAAGCCGAACTGCTTGAGCAGCAGGCGCAACGACGGATCGGACAGCGTCCCGCCATTGTTCTTCGGCACCAGGACCTTGCCGATCTTGTGCCGCAACTGCAGCAGGGACTCCAGATTGGCATGGTCCTGGTGATTGTGGGTGATGCAGACGTAGTCGATATGATCCGGCAGTTGGCTGAAGCTGACCACTTGGTCGGAGAAGCTGGCGCCGCGCGAGGCGATGACCGGGTCCACCAGGATCGTGACGTCTGCCGTCTGCAGCATGAAGCCCGCATGCCCCAGATACTCCAGGCGCACGCCCGCTCCCACCGGCTCGTGGCGCTGCGACGGTGCCGTTTCGGTGAACAGATCGCGATAGGACAACCCACCCGCGGTCTCGCGGCCGGCGAACAACGCATCCAGCGCCTCGGCGGTGATCGGCTGGGTGCGTGTGCGGAACACGGTATCCAGCAGCAAGTCGTTGTAGTCGATGCGCAGTTGCAGGTTGCGCGCCTCGGGCAGGCGCGGCGTGCTCAGGACGAACGGCCGCTGGCCCTCCTCGTTGAGAATGCCGAACGACACGCTCTGCAGCGAACGTTTGTAGTACGGGCTGCGGTACAGCAGGCTCTCCAGCAGGCGATACGACGGATGATGCTCAAGGTCCATGAACAGCTCGACGTAGCCGCGCAGCGGCTCGGGCACCTTTTCGTACAGGTATTCGATCGACTCCCCCGACGTGTGGGTGCGCAATAGCTCGTCCAGTTGCCGCACCGCGTCGGACAATTCGACCAGATCGGCATGCTGTTCGTCGATGTGGTCGACCAGCGCCTTGATATCGGCGACCTGGTCCTCGCTGCAGTCCAGGAACTCCGCTCCTGCCATGCCGGGCTGGTTCACGGCCATGATGTGCAGCTTATAGTTCTTGACGAAGGAGCTCATGATCCGGCGATGCGTATTGACCATGTGCCGTGCCCCGGTCACCGGCGGCAACAGGTAGGGCCAGGCATACCACTGGTTGACCAGCGGTTCGAAATAGACGTCTTCCCGCAAATACAGCAGCGTCTGCGCGCTCATGTTGCACCTCTCCTTGATGTGGCGACGCGACGGTTATCGCGCCAAACGAGTCTGATCTGTGATTGTCCCTGCAGCGCACCTAGGCGACGCTGCGCTGGCTCGCCCCGGCGCCGCGACCACGGAACATCGCCGCGACCTGCGCGAGCAGTTGGTCTTCGTGGGTGTGGATGAAGAAATGGCCGCCATCGACCTCCCTGAAATCCACCGGCGCGGCGAACCGCTCCTGCCACGCATAGACGTGGTCTTCGTCGATGGCGTCGCGGGTGCCGTAGAACACCGTCGCCGGCACCGGCAACACCGGCTTCAAGGTCTTCTGATAGGTCTCGATCAACGCGAAGTCGGCGCGCAGTCCCGGCAATACCAGTTCGAACAGCTCATCGTCGTCGAGCAGTTCGGGAGGCGTGCCATCGAGTTCACGCAACATCTGCTTGAAGTCGGCCGAGGACATGCTGCTATAGGGACGGGCCAGCGTGCGCCGCCAGGGTGCGGGGTTGGCAGACAGCAACAGCCGTTGCGGTAGCGGCAGACCGAGCGTGTACAGCCGGCATGCCAGTTCGAACGCAATCATGGCGCCGTTGCTGTGCCCGAAAAAACTGAACTCTCCTTCCTCCAGCAACGGCCGGATCGCCCCGACCAGGTCGTCGAGCAGCGCCCGCATGGACGCATGCGGCGTCTCGATCAGGCGTGGTCCCTTGCCCGGCGCCTGGATTCCGATCACCTCCACCGACGCCGGCAGGCGTGCCGGCCAGGTCCGGAACAGATGCGCGTTGCCGCCGGCGTAGGGAAAGCAGAACAAGCGGTGCGCAGGTGTCGAGACACCCGGGAAGCGCACGAACCAGGAGCGGCTCACGCCAGCCCCCCTGCGGCCTGCGCGAGGTCCGCGGCATGGGGTGTGGACATTCCCACCAGCACCTGGCGGTTGCCGCTGTAGGGATCTCGCCCATGCGAATAGAGCATGTTGTCCAGCAGCATCAAGTCGTTGCGCTGCCAATCGAAGCGCAGCGTATGCCGGTCGTAGACCGCGCGGATGGCATCCAGATCGCGCGGCGCGATCGGCGCGCCGTCGCCGTAGTAGGTGTTTCTGGGCAGCTCCTGTTCGTCCATGGCGGCCAGCAGGGCGTCGCGGATCTCGGGGAGCAGGTTGGTGACATGGAACAGATGCGCCTGGTTGAACCACACCACCTCGTCGCTGCCCGGGTGCACCGCTGACGCCTGGTTGACCTGGCGGGTTCGCAGACGATCTCCCTCGCCCCAGGCGAATTCGATCTGGTTCAGGCGGCAGAATTCTTCCACATCTGCGCGCTGATCGGTCTGGAACACCTCGGTCCAGGGAATGTCGATCTCCGAGTAGTTGCGCACATACATGACGCCGTCGCGCTCGAACCGGGCACGGATGGCATCGGGGATGTCACGGTAGACCTTGCGACTGTCGCAGATCGGAGTGGCGCCACCGACCGGCGCGGGAATCGTGCACATGAAGCCGATGCGCATCGCCCAGCGATTGGAATAGGAATTCTCGTTGTGCTGCGGAATGACCTGATCGGGGTGATACTCGGTCGCGGTATAGACATTGCCGCGCAGTTCCGTGCGCGGCGTCGAGCGGTAGGCATAGTGGATCAACTCGTCGCCGAACAGCGTGGACAGGACGCTGCCGAACTGGTGACTGCCGACGAACTTCAATCCACGAATGAGCAAGGCGCCGTTATCGCGCAGAAGCCGCCGCACCTGCTCGCGATTTTCCTCTGCCCATTCGGTGGCGCGCACCCCCTCGCTGTCCACCTCCAACAGCAGGCGCGTGCCTTGCACCTCCTGCAGATCCTCGCACCCCACGTCAGCCAGCGTCGTCATCCCTCGTCTCCTAAGCCGGACCCCGCCGGCACCATTCCGTTCATCAATGCCGCGACCGCCGCCCGGCGATCACTCGTAGCGCAGCGCCACCGACGGCTCATGCAGGACCGCGCGCCGTGTGGCGATGAAGATCGCCCCCAGTACCAGCGCGGAAATCCCGATCATGACCGCCAGCCCCATCAAGATCAGCACCGGCGCCCCCACGCCGACGAAGCGCGAGACGGCGAACAGAATCGCCGCCGACAGCAGGATGCTGATGCCAAGACCCACGCTCAACTGGCGTACACCCTGCTTCAGGAACAGCGCGATGATGTCGCGGTCGCGGGCGCCGATCGCGCGCCTGAGCCCGACCTCATGGGTACGCTGAATGACCGCATTGCTGCTCAGACCGTAGATGCCGGTCATCGCCAGCAGCATGGCGAAGATGCCGCAGCGCACGAACAGATCGGTCATGGTCGTTGCCATCAGCGTGAGCCGCTGCTGCACTTCTTCGTAGCTGGTGATCCGGCTCGGCGTCAGGTAGGGATCGATGCCGGCCACGGTACGGTAGATGGTGCTTCTGGCATTCTCGACGTTGCCGGTGTGCTTGACCACCACCGTGGCGTTGGCCAGCACGGCCTGGGGCAACGGCACATACAGCGAGGAAAAGCTCTTGGCACTGGTCTTGAGGAGGTCGCCGCGGCGCGCATCGGTGACCACGCCGATCACGGTACGCGTCTCGGCCGGCAGCCCCTCTTGCAAGACCCGCATGCGCTGACCCAGCGCGCCCTGTACGGGCCAATGGGTCTTGGCGACGCTCTCGCTGACCACCACCGTCTTCAGGCCGGTGGCGCTGTCGCGCGAATCGAAGTAGCGCCCCTCCAGCAGCCGCACGCCCAGCGGCTGCGGCAGCGCCGACACCACCACCAGCGTCCCTGCCGGATAGTCGCGGTCACGCTGGTATTCGACGCCATCCAGCCCGAAGCGGACCTCGCCCAGCTCCTGCAGGATCCCGGCCGCTTCCAGGCTCTGGCTATGCCGCAGTTCCGCGAGCAGGCGCTCGTAGAACTGCAACTGCTTCTGTGGCGTGCTGTAGGCCTCGCCGGTCAGCGTGACCGGCATGGTCAGCAGATTGCGCGTATCGATACCGAAATCCACGCGAGCGGCACGATAGGCGACCATCGCCATCATGCTGCCGATGATCAGCACCACGGAGATCAGCACGATCTCCACGACGACCAGCGCCCTGGAAATGCGGCCGGTGGTCCGGCCCTGTGCGCCGCGGGTGCCGTCGCGCAGCAAGGCGCTGGAACTGATGTTGGTAGCGCTCCAGGTGGGCAGCACGGACACCAGCACGATCGCGATGGCGACGAATGCCACGGCCGACAGCACCGCGCCGCTGTCCAGCCCCCAGTTCCACCAGAACGCCAGATCGCCCTCGAACGTGGACGCCAGGAAGCGGTTGGTCGCGCGCAGGGCCAGCCCGGCGAGTCCCAGGGCGAGCATGCCGCCGACCAGGCAGATGATGGTGCTCTCCATCATCATCTGCAGGACAAGCCGCCGCCGCGGTGCGCCCAGGGAAATGCGAATGGCGATTTCCTTGATGCGCTCGTTGGTCCTGGCCAGCAGCATGTTGCCGACGTTCACGCATGCCAGCAGCAGGATGAAGATCGAGACGACATTGAGGATGGCGAAGATGAAAGCGCTTTCCGGGCCGGTCTGCGCCTTCTGGAAGGTGTTGACCACCATGCCGTCGAGCAGGCTTTCGTCGCCCTCGCGGCGCGGGTAATCGACATAGACCTGGCGCAGCCTGGCACTCAGTTCGGCGCTGGCCTGATCCTGCGTCGCGCCCGCGGCGAGCCGGCCGTACGCGCTGTACGCGGCCGTGCCGTAGGTCGCCGGGTTGAGCTGACGCTCGGTCAGGGGGGTCCACAGTTCGGCGCTGATCGGGAACATGAAGCCGTCGGGCATGACGCCGACGATGCGGGTGTACTTGCCGTTGATCTGCACCACCTTGTCCACGATCGCCGGGTCGCCCGAATACAAGGCCTTCCATAGCCGGTAGCTGATCACCGCGACCGGCTCGGCGCCAACGACACTGTCTTCCGGCAGGAAGCCACGCCCCATCAATGGGCGCGTCCGCGCAAAGGAAAAGATGCTCCACTCGGCCTCCGTGGACTTGACGCTGCGGGTGGCATCGAACTCGGTGATGACCGAGCGTCCGGTCTGATAAGCCGCGATCTCGCGGATGCTGCGCGCATGCCGCAAGTGCGCCAGTTCGAAGGCATCGATGGAGACGTTGCGCCCGTCCTTCTTGCCCTGCACGCGCAGCACGCTTCCACCGCCCGGGATCGGCAGATCCTTGTAGATCATCGTGTTCAAGACGGAATAGGTGTAGATGCTGATGGCCAGGCCGCCAGCCAGCACCGCGATGGTCAACAAGGTGAAGCGCGGCGTCTTCGCCAGCAGCCGCAGCGCATAGCGGATGTCCGCGAGCAGGGGCGCCGTCGGCTTCATCGGTTGACCGGCTGCGCCGCGCTGTCGGCCACGATGCGCCCGTCGAACAGGTCGATCTGGCGCTGGGCCCGCGCCGCGGAATCGGGATTGTGGGTCACCATGCAGATGGTCGACCCTTCCGCATGCAGGCTTTCCAGCAGCGCGGTCACCACCTGCGCGTTCTTGGAATCGAGATTGCCGGTGGGCTCGTCGGCCAGGATCAGCGGCGGCCGGGCCACGACCGCGCGCGCCACCGCGACCCGCTGCTGCTGACCGCCGGACAGCTGCGGGGGAAAGTGCCGCGCCCGGTGCGACATGTCCACGCGATGCAAGGCCTGCTCGACCATCTCGGCCATCTGCCCGGCACTCAGGTCGCGCCGGTACGACAGCGGCAACGCCACGTTCTCCTCGATGGTCATGTCGCTGATGAGATTGAAGGACTGGAACACGAACCCGATCTCGCGGTTGCGGATTCGCGCGCGCTCGTCGCGGCCGATGGTGGAGACGTCGTGCTCGCCAAGCAGATAGTGACCTGCCGTCGGCGTATCCAGCAGCCCGAGCAGCGACAGCAAGGTGGACTTGCCGCAGCCGGAGGGGCCGGACAGCGACACGTACTCGCCCTTGGCGATGACCAGGTCGATGTCGTCCAACGCCCGCGTCTCCACCTCCTCGGTGAAGAACGACTTGCGCAGTCCGTGCAGGCGGATGAGCGGTGGTGCAGTGCCTTGCGGGAGCGCATCCATGCTATTTCACCAGAATGGTGTCGTGCCCTTCCCAGGCGGAAGGGTCCGAGACGATGACCCGGTCGCCTTGCCGCATCCCGCTGGCGACCTCGATGTAGCGCGTCGATGCACGCCCGAACTGGACATCGCGGCGGGTCGCCTCGCGCCCGTCCAGCACATACAGCGCCGCGCGACTCTGACTGCGCGCGAACGCAGGCCGTTCCACGTAAAGCACATCGCGCTTCTTCTCGATATCGATCACCCCCTCGACACTGAGATCGGGCCTGGCCTCCGGCGGCATCTTGCCGGTCAGCTCCACCTCGACCTTGACCACGCCGTTGGTCACCGCCGGGTCGATGCGTACCACCCGGCCCGGGATCTTGCTGGTGCGCGTATCCACGGTCACCGCCTGGTGCAGGGCGATGTCCTTGACCTGGAAATCCTGCACGTCGAGCATGGCGATCAGGCTATCGGGCGGGGTGACCCGACCGGCTTCGGTGCCCGCGGTGACGCGTTGTCCGAGTTCCAGCTTCATCGTCTGGACCACACCATCGATCCCGGCGCGGATGGTCAGATCCTCGATCTGCTGCTGGATGATGTTCTTGGACTTTTCCAGCTTGAGGCTGCGGGCTTCGTTGGCGGCGATGGTGGCCGCGAGATTGTCCTGCATGCTGGCCATGCGCTCGCGTTGCGAGGCCATGCGTTGCCGATGCTGTTCCACCGTCAACCGCGACTGTTCCACCGTGATCTTCGATACGATGCCCTTGTCCACGAGCTTCTGCTCGGCGTCGTACTTGACCTTGGTACTGAGATAGTCGAGCTCGGCATCCTTCGCATCGGCACGCAGGTCGGACAGCTGCGAACGCAGCGCCGACTGCGCGGCACGATTCTCCTTGACCTGCGCCTCCAACTCCCAGCGCGCTTCCTCCAACTGCTCGTTCAGCCGGGGATTGGACAGCTGCGCGATCACATCGCCCTTCTTGACCGAGGTACCGGCTTCCACCTCGATGCTCTGCACCAGACCGTCGACATTGACCGCCAGCAATTGCGGGTCCTTGGGCATGAGCACGCCGATGCCGCGCACCTGCACGGCGAAATCGCCACGCTGGACTTGTCCGATGATCACGTCGTCGCTGTCTACGACATACGACGCACTGCCAAATCCATCCCGGATCATGACCGCGGCGATGATCAGCACCGCCGCTGCGCCCCCCCAGAGATAACGCTTCGAAAAGCGCTTCTTACCGACTTTCCTAGCGATATCCATGCTTACGATCCATCATGCTGAATGTCCGTCCATCGAGGCGACCCGGAGAAGCCCACGCGCGAGCGCGATGCCGCATGTCCATGCGACGATCCGTGTTCGTCACCGGATCATAACCGCACATCGGCACGTGGGAATGGCAGAAAGTCACGGCTGCGCTCACGTCGACTGCGCCGGCGCGAATGCCTGCGAGCAGACCAGCAGGCGCTCGGCCAGTTCGTGCACGTGCGATGCCGACAGCATCGACAGATGGCCGCCTGCGACCTCGCGCAGTTCCACGTCCGCCGATATGCAGCGGCCGTAGTGGCGGCGCAATGCCTGCTCGCCGATCCCGACGATCTGCCCCTCGCGTGCGAGCAATGCCGTGACCGGCCCGTGGTACATCCCCTGCGGCTGGTAAGTGCGATAGAACGACAGTTGCGTGCGGAACAATGCCGCAGCAGCCTCCAGCGCGTCCCGGTCGACGTCGCGGTCAACGGCTTGTGCATCACCGCACTCCCTGGCCGCCCCGGCATCGGTCGCCAGTGCCTGCGCATGGCTGCGTGGCGATGGCCCCTGCACCCCCTCCGTCGACGCCGATGCCTGCAGTGGATCCACAGCGTCGAACCGCGCCCGCTGCTCGGACGGCAGATGGATGCCGCTGTCGACCAACAGCAGGTGCACCGGCTCCCCGCTGCGTTCCAACACGCACGCCATCTCGAACGCCACCGCACCGCCGAACGAGTGGCCTGCCAGCAGATACGGGCCATTTGGCGCGAGCGCACGCAGCGCCTGCAGATGATGGGCAACGGTCTGCGCCATCGTCGACGGGATCGCCGCGTCCTCCTGCACGGGATCCAGCACGCGCAACGCCAGCCGCCCGCGCAATGCACCCGCAAGACCCTGGTACGACGCGGCGGTCATGCCCGCTGCCGGAATCCAGTACACGGTGGGCGTGTCCGAACCGACATGCAGCTGCGAATGCGCCATTGCCGTATCGGCGGGCCGTACCGCACCGTCGTCGATGTAGCGCGCCAGTTCGGACAAGGACGGATACTGGAACAGGTCGCGTACATTCAGCGACACCGCGAAGCGCGCCGCCACACGCGCGACCAACCGGATGGCGAGGATGGAATGCCCGCCGAGATCGAAGAAGCCTGCGCCGGCGCTGATGGCCGTGGCGTCCAACTCCAGCAATTCGGCCCACAGGCCGCACAGGGCGATCTCGGTCGGTGTCGCCGGCGCGATGTACTCGGCACCGGCGAAGGCCTCCGGCGGCGGCAGTGCCGCCCGATCCAGCTTGCCGCTGGGCGAGATCGGCAGCGCCTGCAACACCACGAACGCCGACGGCACCATGTAGTCGGGCAGGCGTTGCCTGAGCGCACTGCGCAAGGCGGTGGACAGCGCGCCTGGATCCATCAGGTCCGCCTCCTGTGCCGGAACCACGTAGGCGACCAACCGCTTGTCGCCGCCATCGGCTGCAGCGCGCAAGACCACCACGGCTCGGGAAACGGGTGTTTCGGCCGAGAGCGCCGCCTCGATCTCGCCCAGTTCGATCCGGAAGCCGCGCAACTTGACCTGCTCGTCGGTGCGGCCGAGGAATTCCAGTTCACCGTTGGCCAGCCATCGCACCAGGTCTCCCGTCCGATACAGGCGCTGCGGGTGCGGCCCCGCACCAGCCTCCACGACGAAGCGCTGCGCGGTCAGGTCGGGCGCGTGCAGATAGCCACGGGCCAATCCGACGCCACCGAGGCGCAACTCGCCGACCACGCCGGTAGGGGCCAGGCAACCGTGCGCGTTCGTCACGTAGGCGGAGCAATTGGGCAGTGGCAGTCCCAATGTCACCGGCACGCCGGCCGTCACCTCGCCGCTGGTCGCAACCACCGTGTTCTCGGAGGGGCCATAGGCGTTGATCACCCTGCACTTGCGCGCCCATCGCCAGGCCAGGGCGTCGTCGCATGCCTCACCGCCGACCGTCAGCACCCGCAAGGCGTAGTCGCGCTCGCTGTCCACGTGCGCCAGCATCGCCGGCGGTATCAAGGCATGGGTGATCTGCGCAGCGACCAGATAGTCCGAAAGTGCATCGGCGGAAAGGCGTACTTCCTGGGGACAGACCCATAGCGCCGCGCCGTGCGCCAATGCCAGCAGCCAGTCCCAGGTGGAGGCATCGAAGTTGAGCGAGGAGAACTGCAGCACGCGGCAATCGGGCGTGATTGCGAAGCGTTGCTGCTGCGCCATGGCGAGATTGGCCAGGCCGCGGTGTTCCAGCATCACGCCCTTCGGTTCGCCTGTGGACCCGGAGGTATAGATCACGTAGGCCAACGACGCCTCGCTCAGCCCCGCCGCGTCCGGCGCCGGATCCGTGTCCGGCTGTCCGGCCAGCAACATCGAGCGGAACTCCGGATCGAGCGGCAACACGGCGACCTCGCCCAGCATCGGCATGGATTCCAGGACCGCGCTCTGGGTCAGCACCAGGTCGACCGCCGAGTCTTGCAGCATCCTGCGCAGCCGTGCCTCCGGGTAGCTCGGATCCAGCGGAAGATAGGCGCCCCCGGCCTTGAGGATGCCCATCAGGCCGACGATCATGTCCAGCGACCGCTCCATGCACAAGCCGACCAGCCGATCCGCGCGCACGCCGCGCTCTCGCAACAGGTGCGCCACCCTGTTGGCTTCGGCATTGAGTTGCGCATAGCTGAGCTGCTCGCCTTCGTAGACCAGCGCCACGGCATCGGGCGTTCGCTGCGCCCACGCTTCGAACAGCCGGTGCGCCAGCACTTCGTGCAGCGACACTGCGCTGGGGGCCTGCATCCGCTGCGCAGCCACCTCGGCCGACACGATCGGCAAGGCGTGCACCGGCGCTTCCGGGTCATGCACCGCACCGGCCAGCAACAGCTCGAAACTGTCGGCCATGCGCGCGATCGTGGCATGGTCGAACAGGTGCGTGGCGTAGACCCAGCGCAGATGCAAGCCGGCGTCGGATTCGGTCATGTGCACTTCGATGTCGTACCGCGCCAGCTGCGTCCCGGCCTGCAGGCGCTCGATGTCCAGGCCCGGCAGCACCAGCTCCTGCTGTTCGTGGTTGTGGAACGTGAAACTGATCTGGTACAGCGGCGTATGGCTGAGGGTACGTTCGGGACGCAATGCCTCGACCAGCATCTCGAACGGCAGGTCCTGGTTGGCGAAAGCGTCCAGCGCCCTGGTGCGGCTACGGCGCAGCATCTCGACGAAACTCGGATCGCCGGACAGATCCGATCGCAACACGAGCGTATTGACGAAGAATCCGATCAGCGGCTCCAACTGCCGCTGGGTGCGCCCGGCCACCGGACTGCCGATGACGACATCGGTTTCGTTGCTCCAGCGCCCGATCACCACCGCCAGCGCGGCATGCAAGGCCATGAACAGACTGGCTTCGTGCTGCAGCGCCAGCCGCTTGAGCGGCTGCACGATCGCTGCGCCGACCTGCCGCGGAAGCACGCCGCCGTCGAAACGCTGCCGCGCCGGCCGCGGCCGGTCCAGCGGCAAGGCGTGGACAGCTGGCAGATCGGCCAGTGCGTGCTGCCAGTAGCGCAGTTGGGCCTGCAGCACGGGCGCCTGTGCTTCGGCGCGTTGCCAGCACGCGTAGTCGGCATACTGCAGCGACAGCACAGGCAGCTCGGGGGCCACGCCGTCGCGGAATGCGCGGTACAGCTGCGCGAATTCCTTGCCCAGCACATTCATCGACCAGCCATCGGACGCAATGTGGTGGGTCGCGAACAGCAATGCGTGTTCGTCCGCATCCAGCGCCACCACCGTGCAACGCAGCATCAGATCGGCCGACAGGTCGAAGGCCCGGCTCGCATCGGCACGCGCGAGCGCATCCAGCCGCTCCCGGCGCGCCGTTACCGGCAGTTCGACGAGATCGTGCACCTCGATGATCGGCGAGCGCGGCGGCTGCACCACTTGCGCCGCCACGCCCTGCTCGGTGGCGAACGTGGTGCGCAACACTTCGTGTCGCGCGACCAGCGTATCCAGCGCGTATTGCAGCGCGGCCATGTCCAATCCGCCGCGCAGCAGGACGCCGAAACGCATGTTGTACTGCGCGCTACCGCCTTCCAGCTGGTCGATGAACCAAAGCCGCTGCTGCGAAAACGACAGCGGCAGCATGCGATCGCGCGGCACCGGCACCACGTGCATCTGCCGGCCAACCTGGGCAGCGTCCAGGTGACGGGCGAACTCCACGATGGTGGGCCGCTCGAACAGCGCGCGGATCGGAACCTCGCGCCCGAAGGCCTCGGCGACGTGGCTGACCACCTGCGTCGCCAGCAGCGAATGGCCACCGATCTCGAAGAAGTTGGCGGTGGCGCTGATGGTCTCCTGCTTCAGTACCCGTTGCCAGATCGCGGCCACGCGACGCTGGGTGTCGCCCTCGGGCGCGACGTGCTGTTGCTCTGCTAGATAGTCCGGAGCGGGCAAGCGCGCTCTGTCCACCTTGCCGTTGCGGTTCAGCGGCAGCGCTTCGATGAAGACGAAGGCCGCGGGCACCATGTAGTCCGGCAGGCCCGCACGTAGATGACTGCGCAGCATCGCCGCATCCAGGCCGGCCGCGCGTACCACATAGGCCACGAGCCGCGCTTGGCCGCCCTCCTCGCGCACCACCACCGCCGCTTCGGCCACTGCATCGTGCTGACGCAGACGCGAGGCGATCTCGCCAGGCTCGATGCGGAAGCCGCGGACCTTGACCTGGTCGTCGGCGCGGCCGAGGAACTGCAACTGGCCATCGGCCCGCCACCGCACCAGATCCCCGGTGCGGTACAGCCGCATCGCCTGCCCCGGCAGCGTCACGAACCGCTCCGCGGTCAGCCCAGGCGCTCCCAGATAGCCACGCGCTAGCCCCGCCCCGCCCAGGTACAGTTCCCCGCTCACCCCGATCGGCTGCTGCTGGCCCGCCGCATTGAGCACCCGCAGCGCCACGTTCGGCAGCGCCCGGCCCAGCGTCATCGCCTCGCCATCCACCACCTGCGCATGCGTGGCCGCCACCGTCGCCTCGGTCGGGCCATACGAGTTCACCACCCGGCACCGCCGCGACCAAGCCCACGCCAGCGCGTCGTCGCAGCGCTCGCCGGCCACGATCAGCAGTTCCAGCGCATAGTCGCGCGCCAGCGGCAGCTGCTGCAGCAACGCCGGCGGGATCGCCGCATGCGTGATCCGCGACGCCGTCAGCCGCTCCGCCAGCAGGTCCACCGAGCGGCGCTCGTCCTCGTGACACAGGTGCAGGCTCGCACCGCTGGCCAAGGCCATCAGCCATTCGAACACCGCCCCGTCGAACGAAGCCGACGCGAAGCCCAGCACCCGGCTGTGCGCCGTCAGCCCCAGCGCCTGCTGTTGGTATGCGGCCAGGTTGATCAGGCCGCGATGTTCCAGCAGCACGCCCTTGGGCGTACCGGTCGAGCCGGAGGTGAAGATCGCATAGGCCAGCCGATCCGGCGTCACCCCCACCTCCGCCACCGGCAGATCGCTGTCCGGCTGGCCGGACAGCAGCAGCGCTCGCAGCGGCGCATCCAGCGGCAGCACGGTGTACTCGGCCAGGAACGGCAGCGCTTCCAGCACCGCCTGCTGCGACAGCACGTGCGCCACGCCCGCCTCGCCCAGCATCGCCTGCAGCCGCTCGTGCGGATAGGTCGGATCCAGCGGCAGGTAGCCGGCACCGGCCTTGAGGATGCCCAGTACGCCGATCGCCAGGTCCAGCGAGCGCTCCACGCACAGGCCCACCAGCTGATCCGGGCCCACGCCCTGCGCGCGCAGGTAGTGCGCCACCCGGTTGGCCGCCGCGTTGAGCGTGCCGTAGTCCAGGTGGTCTTCGCCGAAGGCCACCGCCAGCGCCTCGGGCCGGGCCCGCGCATGGGCTTCCACCAGTTCGTGCGCGCACAGCGCCGGCAGCGGTGCCGGCCGCGGCGCCGACCACTGCGCCAGCGTCCGCGCCTCGTCCTCGGGCAGCAGCGGCAGCGACAGCACCGGCACCTGCGGGTCGCGCGCCACCGCCGACAGCAGCACCAGAAAGCTGTCGGCCAGGCGCTCGATGGTGCTGGCGTCGAACAGACTGGAGGCGTAGGTCCAACGGAAATGCAAGCCGTCCGGACTCTCGGTGACATTCAGATGCACGTCGACGTCGATGCTGGGCTCCATGGCACCGAACGCCCGGGCCTCGACGCCGGGCAGCGCGAGCGTCGATTGCGCGTGGTTCTGCAGCGCGATCACCAGCTGGTAAAGCGGCGCATGGCTGGGATGGCGCTCGGGTTGCAAGGTCTCGACCAGGGCGTCGAAGGACGTCTGCTGATGCGCGAACGCCTCCACGACCGTCTCGCGGCTGCGCTCCAGCAGCGTGTCGAAACTCGGCGCATCGGACAGGTCGGTGCGCAACACCAGGCTGTTGACGAAGAAGCCGATCAACGGTTCCACCTCGCTGCGCACACGCCCGGCGATGGGCGTCCCCACCACCACATCGGCGTCCCCGCTCCAGCGGCTCACCAGGACCGCGAAGGCGGCATGCAGCAGCATGAAGAGCGTCGCATGCTGTGCCTGGGCGATGCTCAGCAACTGGGCCTGTACGTCGCCGGCGAGGTGTCGCGTGACCCTGGCGGCACGGTAGTCCTGTCGCATCGGGCGCGCGCGGTCCAGCGGCAACGCGTGGACCAGCGGTATCCCGTCGAGTTGCTGCCTCCAGTAGCGCAGGTCGCGCTCGGCCGCCTCGATCTGCTGCGGCGATGCCTGCCAGGCCGCGTAATCGGCGTACTGGATGGGCAGTGCCGGCAACGCTGCGCTCCGGTGTTCCACGGCGGCTGCGTACAGCGCACTGAACTCCCGGACCAGGATGCCTTTGGACCATCCATCCGAGGCGATGTGATGGGTGGTGAAGAGCAGTACGTGGTCATCGTCGCCCAAGGCCAGCAAGGTACAACGCAGCATCAGGTCCGCGGACAGATCGAATGGCGCGCGGGCTTCTTCACGACACAGCCGGCGGACGGCAGCGTCCTGCGCGTGCCGGTCGAGGGCGGACAGGTCGACCTGGGCAATGCCGACCTGCGGCGCGTCGAGCACCCATTGCAGTACCTGGCCATCGCGCTCGCGATACACGGTGCGCAGGATCTCGTGGCGTTGCACGAGGCCATTGAGCGCCACGCCCAGGGCGGTGACGTCGAGGTGGCCCGACAGCCGCAGCACCGTGGGCAGGTTGTAGTGCGCACCGCCGTCCTCGAGCCGGTCGACGAACCATAGCCGCCGCTGCGCCGCAGACAGCGGCACCCCGCCATCGCGCGAGACCGCCGCAATCGCCGCATGGTCCGCATCGGCGAGCCCATCGACATGCCGCGCCAGTTCGGCAAGCGTCGGCAGTTGGAACACGGCGCGGACCGGAACGGCCTTGCCGGTCCGGGCGGCGATGGCGCTGGCCATGCGTGTGGCGAGCAGGGAGTGGCCGCCGATGGCAAAGAAGTCATCGTCCCCGCCGATCGGCGATGTCCCCAACAGCTCGGACCAGATCGCCGCGACCAGCGCCTCGGTCGCGGTGGACGGCGGCACGTGCGCCGCCGCATCGCGTTCGGGTTCGGGAAGCGCACGGCGATCGACCTTGCCGTTGGCCGTCAGCGGAAACTGCGGCATGCATACGTAGGCAAGCGGCTGCATGTACTCCGGCAACCATGCGCGCAACTCGGCTCGCAGCGTGGCGACCAACTCCGGATCGGTGTCATCGACCGGCACCACGTAGGCCACCAGGCGCGCGTCGTCCCCGCTTCCCCTGCACTGCACCACCGCATCCTTCACCCTGCCGCTGCGCAACAGGCGCGATTCGATCTCGCCGAGCTCGATCCTGAAACCGCGGACCTTCACCTGATGATCCAACCGGCCCAGGCATTCGACGCGCCCATCCGGCAAGACCCGGGCAAGATCGCCGGTGCGGTAGAGCACGGCACCGAAAGCGGCGCCACAGCGGTGACCGACGAATTTCTCGGCCGTCAGCTGCGGACGCGCCAGGTAGCCCAGCGCCAGGTTGGCGCCCGCCACACAGAGCTCGCCCGGGACGCCCGCCGGCAGCGGACGCAGGTGATCGTCCAGCACCAGCAACGCGCTGTTGTCGATCGGACGTCCGATCGGGACCGGATCGGCCTGCACGCTGCGTTCGACGATGTGGTAACTGACGTCGGACATGGTCTCGGTGGAACCGTACAGGTTGCACAGCACCACGCACGGCAGTGTCGCGTGGATCCGCGCTGCGGTCTGCGGCTTCAGCGGCTCGCCGCTGACGAACCAGTGACGCAGGCCCGCCAGCCACTGCGCGGCATCGGGCAACTCGACCAGCGCCAGCGCCAGCGACGGCGCGGTGACGATACGGGTCACGCCCTGTGCGTGCAGCAAGCGGGCGAAGTCGCGCAGGTCGGCCACGGTCTCTGCGTCGACGATCAGCACCGGGCAACCGGCGGCCAGCGGCACCGCCAGCTCCCACGCGGCGCGAACGAATGCCGTGCTGGTGATCAGGCAGCTGACTTCGTCGGGCGCGAAGGGGAACTGCCGATGCATCCACGCAACGCGGTTGCACAACGCCCGGTGGCTGCCGAGCACGCCCTTGGGAAGCCCGGTGGAACCGGAGGTATAGAGCAGGTGGACCGCATCGGCATGGCCGACGTCGGAGGCCGGCCGTGGCAGCGGCTCCGCGTCCACGATGGCGTCCACGCACATGGCTGGCACGGCTGCCGTCAGCCGTGGCGCCAGCGCCGTGGTCGTCAATACCAGACGCGCCTTGCCGTCGGCCAGCATGTAGTCGATACGCGCTGCCGGCAGTTCCGTGGCGATCGGCAGATGGACCGCGCCGGCATGCATGCTCGCCAGGACGGCCACCACGTAATCGATCCCGCGGTCGGCGAAGATGCCGACGATGTCGCCCTTGCCCACGCCAGCGGCAGCGAGACCGGCGGCCAGCCTCCTGACCCTGGCATCCAGTTCGGCGCGGCCGAGCACCTGCTGCCCATGCCGCAGCGCGACGGCCGCCGGATCGGACGCGGCCAGCGCCGCGATCCGCTGGTGCACGCAATCGGCGTCCAGCGCGACGGGGACGGGCGCGCAGGCGTCCAGCGCCAGCCGTTGCGCCGTCTCGTCCAGCAATGCGAAGTCGGCGATCGGCGCGTCAGGAGCGGCGATCGCCTGCAGCAGCAGGTGGCGGAACGCGTCCCCGAACCGGACCAGGCTTGCCTGCGCGAACAGCGAGCGACGGCCGGACCACTTGAACAGCAGGCGCTCGCCCACGCAACGCACGTACAGGGTCAGGTCGGCCTTGGCCAACGAGTCGGATGCCTGCCCGCCGAGCGCACTGGCGTCCAGCCCGTCGGGCGCGGCTGCCGCCTCCTGTGCCGGCTCGAAGACATTGAGCAAGACCTGCACCAGCGGGTTGTGGCTGAGACTGCGCACCGGTTTCAGCTCGTCGACCAGCAACTCGAACGGAATGTCCTGGTTGGCGTAGGCCTCCACGGCGGCAGTGCGACACTGAGCCAACAATGCATCGAAGCGCAGGTCCGCTTCCAGTTCGGTCCGCAGGACCAGCGTGTTGACGAAGAAGCCGATCAGCCCTTCCAGATCCGGATGTACCCGCCCTGCCACCGGAATGCCGACCACCACATCGCGTTCTCGACTCAGGCGCCCCATCCACAGCGCGAACACCGCGTGCATCAACACGAACAGGGTGATGCCGCGCTCCTGGCAGAATGCGCGCACGCGCGCCAGGTCGGGCGCATCCAGGGCTTGCTGACAGGCGACGCCCGCAAAATCCTGTTGCGCCGGCCGTGGGAAATCCAGCGGCAAGGCATGCAGTGCCGGCAGATCGGCCAGACGCCTGCGCCAGTAGTCCAGCTGCGGCTGCAGGATGCCGCCATGCAGCCGTTGGCGCTGCCAGGCGGCGTAATCGGCGTATTGCACGGGCAATGCCTCGAGCGACGGCACCTCCCCCTTGGCGAACGCGGTGTAGAAGGCCAGCAGTTCGCGGGCCAGGATGCCGTTGGACCAGCCGTCCGAGGCGATGTGGTGCAGGGTCAGCAACAGCACCGCCTGCCGATCCTGCAAGCGGATCAAGGTGCAGCGCAGCACCGGTCCATTGGCCAGGTCGAACGGCCGCCTGGCCTCCTCGCGCTTGAGCGCCTGTACGCGCGCGTCGTGCTCCTCGACGGCGACGCGCCGCAGATCCTGCATGGCGATCGGCAATCGCGACGGCGCAGCGACCACCTGCATGGGCACGCCATCGCGCGCGCGATAGTGGGTACGCAGCACTTCATGGCGCTCGACCAGCGCGTCCAGGGCCTGCTGCAGGGCGTCCACGTCGAGCGCTCCATCCAGGCGCATCGCACTGGGCATGTTGAACTGCGGGCTGCCGCCCTCGAGCAGATCGACGAACCACAGACTCTGTTGGGCAAAGGACAGCGGCAACGGCGCGCTGCGGTCGGCCGTGCCGATCCGGTACGCGGCGGCGACCGGTAGCGCATCCACCGCTGCGGCCAGTTCGCGCAGGGTGGCGTGTTCGAACACGGCGCGAACCGGCAGCGTCCTGCCGAAACGGCGGCCGATTTCGCCCACCAGGCGCGTGGCGAGCAACGAATGCCCGCCACTGGCGAAGAAATGATCGTCGCGCCCGATCTGCTCGCGCTTGAGCAATTGCGCCCACAGGCCCGCCAGCCGCAGTTCGGTCGGTGTCTGCGGCGCGTCGCCGGCCGGACCAGCCTCGACCTGCGGCAACGGCAAGGCGCGCTTGTCCACCTTGCCGTTGCCGGTCAACGGCAACGCCTCAAGCACCACCAGGCTGGCCGGCACCATGTACGTCGGCAAGACGGTCGCCAGCCGGGCGAGGACGTCGCGGAGATCCAGCGATGCCGCTGCCGCTTCCAGGTAGCCCACCAGGCGTGCCTGCTCGGCATCGCCGACCACACGGACCGCGGCACGCCGTACACCGGCGCAGGCGGCCAGTTGCAGCTCGATTTCGGCCGGCTCGATGCGGAAACCACGCAACTTGATCTGCTCGTCGACGCGGCCCAGGAACTCCAGTTGGCCGTCGCCGCGCCAGCGCACGCGGTCGCCGCTGCGGTAGACGCGCTGCCCGGGCCGGAATGGATCGGCGACAAACCGCTCGGCGGTAAGCGCTGCCTGTCCCAGATAGCCGCGCGCGACGCCTGCGCCACCGATGTAGAGTTCGCCCGGCACGCCGACCGGCGTGGGATGCAGCGCCGGGTCCAGCACGTACAACTGGGTGTTGTGCATGGGCCGGCCGATCGGCATGCCGTCGGTCGTGTCAGGCAGCGGGAAGTCGACCGCATGCAGGCTGCAGCCCACGACCGTTTCGGTCGGGCCGTAGTGGTTGTACAGACGGGCAGCGGGAAAACGCGCGTGCACGTCCTGCGCCAGCGCCATCGGCAGCACCTCACCACCGATCACGAACACATGCCGCTGCGGAAGGACGATCGTGCCCAGCAGGGCCAGCACGCCATGCAGATGCGAGGGAGTCAGCCGCAACAGGCTGTCCGGGGATGCCGGCTCCGCCAGGCGCGCCGCCAGCGCGGCGAGGTCGTCCTCTGCCACCAGTTCCACGGTACCGCCGACCAGCAACGGCACGAACAATCCCGGCAAGGTCAGGTCAAACGCTGGTGATGTCGCCACCAGGGAACCGCGCAGGCCGGCATCGTAGTAGCTTTCGCGTGCGAAGGCGCAGTAATCGTCGAGATTGCGGTGTGCGACCTCCACGCCTTTCGGCGCACCGGTGGAGCCGGAGGTATACAGCACATAGGCGCTGTCGTCGGCGCCAACCGCGACCGGCGGAGCCTGGTCGGGGTAGTCGGCGAACCATGCGTGGCCATCGGCCAGGTCGTCGACCAGGATGGTATCCACGCCGGCCAGCAGCAACGGATGGGCGCCATCGTGCAGGACCAGGCCCACGGCAGCGGCGTCGACGATGCCGCGCAAACGCTGCAGGCCCTGGCCGGGATCCAGCGGCACGTAGGCGGCGCCAGCCTTCATCACCGCAAGCAGGGCCACCGGCAGGCCGAGCGAACGGCCCATGTGCACGCCGACACGATCGCCAGGTCCGATCCCCTGCTCGATCAACGCATGCGCGAGCCGGTTCGACTGTTGCACGAGGGCTGCGTAGGTGAGCGTGTCGCCTGCGCAGCGGACCGCCACCGCACCGGCATTGGCAAGCGCACAGGCCGCAACCCCGGCCAGCACGCTGCCCTGGCGCCACTTGGCGCTGTCGGCACCGCGTCCCAGGGCGATGGCGGCCTGCGCGCCCGCCTCGTCCAACAGGCCGAGACGCGAGAGTGGCATCTCCGGGTTGGCGCACATGCGCTGCAGCAGCCGTGCATACGCCTGCGCCAGGCGGTCGATGCTTTCGGCATCGAACAGTTCCTGCTTGAAGCTCCAGGCAAGATAGAGACCGTCCTCGCGCTCGGTCGCGGTCAGGTCCAGGTCGAAGTGCACGCGTTCGCCCCCCTGCCCGACCGGCTGCAAGGCGAGGCCGGGGATTTCCAGCAGATGCTCCTCGTGGTTCTGCAGCACGAACTTGATCTGGCACAACGGGTTGTAGGCCAGGCTGCGCTCGGGGCGCAGCATTTCGACCAGCAGGTCGAACGGCACGTCCTGATGACTGAACGCGCCAAGCGCCACATCGCGGCCGTGCGCGAGCAGTGTCTGCGCACTCATCGCCGCGTCCAGCGCGAAACGACACGCCAGGGTATTGTTGAAGCAGCCGATGAGCCGAGCCGTCTCCGGCGCTGCGCGTCCGGCGGTGGGAGTGGCGATCAGCACGTCGGGCTCGCCGCTCCAACGCGCCAACAGGTAGGCCAGGGCCGACTGCAGGGCCATGAACAGCGTCGCACCCTCGCCCGCAGCGAGGGTCTTGATCGCCTCCAGCTGCGGCCGGGCCAAGCGCTGGGTGTGGCGCGCCGCAGCGAAACGCTGGCGGGCGGGCCGTGGCCGGTCCAGCGGCAGCGCATGCACCTGCGGGGCGTCCTGCAGCCGCTGCCGCCAGTAATCCAGCGCGGCATCCAGGCGCCCGTCTGCACGCGCGGCATGCTGGGCGACGGCGACATCGCCATATTGCACGGGCAACGGCGCCCACTGCGGCGCGGCGCCACGCCGGAACGCCAGATAGCCATCCAGGAACTCGCGGACCAGCACGGCCATGGACCAACCGTCGGCGGCGATATGATGCACCGTGAACAACACCACGTGCTCGGCCTCGCCCAGCCTGAGCAGCGTGCAGCGCAGCGGCGGATCGCGCTCCAGATCGAAGGGCGTGGCCGCTTCCGCGACGGCCAGCTGCTGGACCTGCTGCTCGCGTCGCGCCTGCGGCTGGGCGGACAGATCGTGCACCGCGAGCGCAACGCCACGCGGTGCCTGCACGACCTGCACGGGCTCCTGCCCACGCAGCACGTAGGTGGTGCGCAACACTTCGTGGCGGGCGACGATGGCATCCAGCGTCGCCTGCAACGCCTGCACATCCAGCTCACCGGTGGCGCGGAACGCTGCGGGCAGGTTGTATTCGGCGCTGCCGCCACCCAGTTGATCGAGGAACCACAGCCGCCGCTGCGAGAACGAGAGCGGGTAGTCGCTGGCGCCTGCGTTCCTGCGAATGCCCGGCGTCTGCGGCGCGGCTGCCGGCTGCGCCAGGTAATCCAGGATTTCCGCCTTGTGCCGCGTGAGCTGTTCGCGCAGCGCGGCCGTCAGCCCACCCTCGGCGCCGCCCACCAGCAAGCGACCATCCTTGGCGGCGAGACGGATGCCCGCCTCGCTGCATGCCTGCAGCACGTCTAGAAACGTCATAGCTCGATCAACTCCTCAGGGTTGCTGTTGCTTACATCCAAGGCAAGGGCATCGTGCAATCGGCGGCGCTGCAGGCACGCATCCACGTGGGCGGCGAGTGCGCGCACGCTGGTCCGTTCGAATACGTCTCGAATCGAGATGTCCAGATCGAACAGGCTGCGCACCTCGCCGATCATGCGGACCGCCAGCAGCGAGTGGCCGCCCAGCGTGAAGAAGCTGGCTGTCACGTCCACTGCATCGCGCTTCAGCAAGGTCTGCCACAACTCGGCGATCACGCGCTCGGTCGGCGTCGCCGCGTCCGTGCCGCCTTGCGCTGCCTGCGGCTCCGGCAACGCCGCCCGGTCCAGCTTGCCGTTGGCGTTCAGCGGCAAACGCGCCATCACCACGAAGGCGGCGGGCAGCATGTAGCTGGGCAGCGCGTCGGCGAGCGCCGCGCGCAGACGGTCTGCGACGGCAGCATGACCTGCCGGGTCGCCTGCGTCCTGCATGGCCAGGTAGGCGACCAGCACACTGTCCTCGGCGTCGCCGCGAACGACCACGACGGCATCGTCCACGCCCGCCTGGCGGCGCAACTGGGCCTCGATCTCGCCCAGCTCGATGCGCAGCCCGCGCAGCTTCACCTGATGGTCGAGCCGCCCGAGGAATTCCAGGCTCCCGTCGGGCAGCCAGCGGGCGAGATCGCCGGTACGGTACAACCGCGCCCCTGGCAACCCGTCGACGCAGTCGGCGATGAAGCGCTCGCGGGTCAGCTCCGGCTTGTTGCAGTAGCCGCGCGCCAGGCCGACGCCGCCGATGCACAGCTCGCCGGGCACACCCAGCACCTGTAGCGCACCCGACGCATCGAGCACGTGCAACCGCAGGTTCTGGATCGGGCGGCCGATGGGCACGGTGGCACCTGTGTCCCCCGGCCTGCACTCCCATGCCGAGACGTCGATCGCGGCTTCCGTGGGACCGTAGAGGTTGTGCAGGCGCGCCTGGGTTCCCGTGGCGAAGAAGCGCTGGGCCAGCTCGACGCTCAGTGCTTCACCGCTGCACAGCACCTGGCGCACGCTGCGGCAACTGCCCCAGTCCTCCATCGCCAACAGCACCGACAGCATCGATGGCACGAAATGCAGGGTGGTGATCCCGTGGCGCCGGATGGCGTCGCAGACCGCCGCCGGATCCTGGTGCGCGCCAGGCGCCAGGATGGACAGGCGAGCGCCCGCCAGCAGCGGCCACAGGAACTCCCATACCGACACGTCGAAACTGAACGGCGTCTTTTGCAGCACGCGGTCGTCGGGACCGAGCGGATACGCCTTCTGCATCCAGTCCAGCCGATTGACCAATGCCTCGTGCTCGTTGAGAACGCACTTCGGCTCCCCAGTGGAGCCGGAGGTATAGATGGCGTACGCCAGATTGCGTGCGCCAAGCCCGCGTTCGCGCGCCTCCGGATTGCGCACCGGCATCTCGGCCAGCGACGCCAGGGTCGGTTCCGCATCCAGCGCCAGCACGGTCGCGCCTTCATCGAGCAGCGGCCGTTCCAGGTCGCCGGTGGTCACCACGATGCGGGCGCCGGAGTCGCGCACCATGTACGCGGTACGCGCCGGCGGATGTTCCGGATCGAGCGGCAGATACGCTCCCCCGGCCTTCAGCACCGCCAGGATCGCGACCACCAGATCGATCGAACGGTGCATGCGCAGCCCGACCCGGTCGTCGGGCGCCACGCCCAGGCCGATCAGTGCATGCGCGAGCTGGTTGGCACGCATGTTCAACGCTGCGTAGGTCAGCGTGGTATCGCCGGCCTCCAAGGCCACCGCGTCCGGCGTGAGCGCCGCCTGCACCTCGAACAGCGTGTGCACGCAGGTCTCGCGCGGGAACGGCGCGTCCGTCTCGTTCCACACCGCAAACTGGGCGCGCTCGGCATCGGTCGGCAGATCGAACCTGCAGTCGGCCGCGCGTTCGGGCAGGGACATCTGGTCGAGGACCCGCGCCAGGTGCTCGGCGGTGCGCCGCACCGCCATATCGCAGAAGCGCTCGCCGCGATAGCCGAACTTCACCCGCAGCGTGCGTCCGAGTCCGGCGGTGAGGGTCAGCGCATAGCTGGTCGCTTCGCTGTTGCCCGGCCGTTCGATTTCCAGCGTGGTGCTCGCGGACGTGCCGGCATCGTCGGCCAGGGCATCCATCGGGTAGTTCTCGAACACCAGCAGACTGTCGAACAAGGCGGTACCCGCGCGTACCCCGGACTGCCGCTGGATCTCGCTCAGGGCCAGATAGCCGAACTCGCTCCCCTGCTGGAAATCCGCATGCAGGGCGGAAAGCGCCGCGGCAAGACCGCTGTCGTTGCCGAACGACACCTTGACCGGAATGCTGTTGATGAACAGGCCGACCATGTCCTCGATGCCCGCCACCTGTCCGGCGCGGCCGGAAATGGTGGCGCCGAACACGACGTCCGCCTCACCGCTGTAGCGGTGCAGCAGATACGCCCAGGCCCACTGCAGCAAGGTGTTGACCGTGGTTCGGTGGGCCTGGGCGAAGGCGAGCAGCACCTGGGTCTGCGCTTCGGACAGCTCCAGCCAGTGCTCGCGCTGCCCGGCCAGCGGGACGCGAGGACGGGCCATCGGCAACGGCGTCGGCGCAGTGACGTCCCGCAACAGGCGCCGCCAGTACTCGCGCGCGGCCGCGGCATCGCGCGCCTGCAGCCAGGCGATGTAGTGCTCGTAGGGCGGGACGGCCGGTAGCTGTGGCGCGCGCACCTCCAGGGCGGCGCGATACAGCTCGATCACGTCGCGGTAGACCAGCGGCAGGCACCAGCCGTCCAGCAGGATGTGGTGCAACGACCACAGCAGCTGGTAGCGCTGCGCCCCCAGGTGGAACACGGCCACGCGCATCAACGGCGGCTGGGCGAAGTCGAAGCCACGCTGCCGATCCTGCTGGCGGAACGCCTCGAAACGCCGCGCCTGTTCGGCATCGTCGAAAACGGACCAGTCCTCTTCCTGCCACTCCAGCGGCGCCTGTTCCAGCACCAATTGCTGCAAGTCTGCAGCATCGCCGACGAAGGCGGTACGGAACACGTCGTGCCGCGCCACCACCGCATGCCATGCCTGGCGGAATGCCGCAAGATCCAGGTCGCCGCGCAGGACCGGGTAGTTCTGGATGACGTAGGCCGACCGGTCGAGCAGGGTCTCGTACAACAGACCCGCCTGCATCGGCGTGGCCGGATACAGCCGTTGCAGCCGCGGATAGCGGTGCTGCCAGCGATCCAGTTCCGCCTGGCCGACCCGCGCCAGCGGGAAGTCGGACGGGGTGAAGCCGGCACCGTGCGCGTGTCGGCAGTGCGCCACGATCTCGCGCAACGCCCCCTCGATAGCATCGGCCAGGGCGCGCATGCTGGCCGCTTCGTAGCGATCGCTGCCGTAGGACAGCGTGAACTGCAGTCGCCCGCCGAACGTCTTGCCGCTGAGCGACAACAAGGCCGCGCGTTGGCGACGCAGGCTCGTTTGCGGGCCGATCGATTCCAGCGCCGGCTGAAACGCGGTGTCATCGTTCAACACCTGGTCGAACTGACCCAGATAGTTGAACAGCAGGCCGTCGTGTTCATCGTGCGCGGCGGCGATGAGGTCCGGATCGCGAAGCAGGTAGCGCAGCACACCGTAGCCGATGCCGCGGCGCGGCACGCTGCGATACTGCTCCTTGACCGCCTTGATCACATCGCCCAGCGCCTGGCCGTCGCTGCTCAGGCGCAGCGGATACAGGCTGGTGAACCAGCCCACGGTCTGGGTCAGGTCCATGTCCTCGTCCAGCGCCTCGCGGCCGTGCCCTTCCAGGCGGATGCGCAACGCGGTCTGGCCGCACCAGCGGCGCACGCCGAGGTACACCGCAGCCAGCAGCAACTCGTTGATCTGGGTCCGGTAGGCCGCATGGCACTGCTGCTGCAGCGCCCGGGTCTCCTCGGGCGACAGGCCGAACCCGATCAGGCGCGTACTGGCGTTGCTTCCTGCGCCGACGCCTGGCCGATCGACCGGCAGCCCTGGCACTGCCGCAGCGGCAGCCCAGTAGGCCTTTTCCTGCAGCAGCGCCGGATCGCACGCATATGCTTCCAGCGTCTGCCCCCAGCGCTGGAAGGAGGCGCTCTTGCGCCCGAGCTGTATGGACTGGCCACGCTGGATCTGGCTGTAGGCCAATTGCAGGTCGTCCAGCAGGATCCGCCAGGACACGCCGTCCACGACGATGTGGTGCACGGCAAGCAACAGGCGACCGCCATCGCCGGACCACGACGGGAAATACACCGCACGCAACAGCGGGCCGTCGGCGAGGTCGAAGCGGCGTTGCCAATCCGCGCATCGCGCGGAGAGCTGGGCCGCCCAGGTCGAGTCCGGCCCGTCCAGCCGCTCCAGCGCCCGGCTTTCCAGCACCATGTCCGGATGCAGCGGAACATGCCGCGCCTGCCAACCGTCGGCGTCCTCGGTGAAGCGAAGCCGCAGCGCGTCGTGGCGTGCATACAGCGCGGCAAGCACCGCATCCAGCGTCTGCAGATCAAAATCCGGCGGCGTGGTCAACAACACCGCCTGGTTGAAATGATGCCGGTCGACCGCCTCGCCCTCCAGGAACATGCGCTGCACCGGCAGCAACGGCATCTCGCCCTGCACCGCGTCCTGCGGCGCCAGCGCCTCCTCGGCACAGGCCGCAACCGTCGCCAGTTCCGCGACCGTCTGGTTCTCGAACAGCTGCCGCGTGCTCATGCGGATACCGGCCTGGTTGGCCCGCGACACCACCTGGATCGACAGGATCGAATCACCACCGATCTCGAAGAAATTGTCGTGCACGCCAACCTGGTCGACGCGCAGCACCTGCTGCCACAGTTCGACAAGCCGCGCTTCCAGTTCGGTGCGCGGCGCGACGTAGGCCTGCTGCAGTTGATAGTCGGGTACCGGCAGCTGCCGCTTGTCGACCTTGCCGTTGCGGGTGAGCGGCAGCTCCTCCATGCAGACGAAGGCGGACGGCACCATGTACTCCGGCATGCGCTGCTTAAGATAGCGGCGAAGCTCCTTGGAGAACAACGACTCGTTGACCTGTTCGTCGGCCAGCGTCCGCACCACGTAGGCCACCAGGCGGGTCGCATCCTGATCGCGGCGGGCCACCACGACCGCTTCGCGCACGGCGTCGTGCGACAGCAGGCGGGTCTCGATTTCGCCGAGCTCGATGCGGAAGCCGCGCAGCTTGACCTGGTCGTCGGCACGCCCGACGAACTGCACGTTGCCGTCCGCGCTTTGCCGGACCAGGTCGCCAGTGCGGTACAGGCGAGCGCCATCGGTCAGCGCGAAAGGATCCTCAAGGAAACGCTCGGCATCGAGTTGCGGCCGCGCATGGTAGCCGCGGCCGACGCCATCGCCACCAAGGTAGAGCTCGCCCACCGCGCCGTACGGCACGGGCCGCCGTTGGGTATCCAGCACGTACAGCGTCGTACCGGAAATCGGCGTCCCGATGGGATAGGTATCGAAACGACGTTCCACGATCTCGAACGCGGTACTGAAGGTGGTGTTTTCGGTCGGCCCGTAGACATGCACCAGGTGTCGCGGCTTGCCCGCCGCGAGCACGCGGCCAACCGCTTCCACGTCCACGCCTTCGCCACCGAACAGCAGCGTATCGAGCGCAGCGAAGCCGCCTGGCGCAACCAGCGACATCTGGTTGAAGATGGCCGTGGTCACGAACAGCGTCGCCACCCTGGCCTCGTGCAGGGTGGTGGCCAACGCCGCCGGATTGAGCAGGGTGTCCTTGCCGATGCCATGCAGGTGCATGCCGTTGGCCAGCGCTCCCCATATCTCGAACGTCGCCGCATCGAAGGAGCTGTTGGACGCTTGCGCCATCACCTGGCCTTCGGCCAGGACGACGTAGTTCGGCCGATGCACCAGCCGCACCACGTTGCGGTGTTCGATCAGTGTCCCCTTCGGCGTACCGGTGGAACCGGAGGTATAGATGGCATAGGCCAGCGATTGCGCGCCGGCCGCCGGTACCGGATCGGTCTGCGCGCAATCGCCGAGCAGGGCCTCCCGCAATGTGGCGTCAAGCGGCAGCACGAGGCGCTCGTCGAACACGTCCAGTGCATGCAGCAGGTCGCTGGAGGTCAAGACGATCTCGGCGCCCGCATCCTCCAGCATGAAGCGCAGGCGATCTTCGGGATAATCCGGATCCAGCGGCAGGTAGGCGGCACCGGCCTTGAGAATGCCGAGCATGCCGATCAGCATCTCCACGGAACGTTCGATGCACAGGCCGACCAGCGTATCGACCGCGACGCCGCGCTGGCGCAGGAAGTGCGCGACCCGGTTCGCCTCGCGATTCAGTTCGCCATAGGTGATGGTCTGCTCGCCGAACGTCGCGGCCACAGCCTGCGGATGGGCATGGGCGCGCGCCTCCACCAGCGCGTGCAGCGTGGCATCGCGCGGATAGTCGGCCGGGACGGCATTCCACAGCGCTCGGTCCCGATGCTCGGCATCGCCGAGTGGGTCGATCAGGTGCACGGGCTGGTCCACCAGCGCGGGCATGCGCTGCAGCACCTGGGCGAAATGACCCAGCAGGCGGTCGATCGTCGCATCGGCGAAGACTTCGGCCGGGTACGCGCACTGCAAGTGGATGCGGCTGCGCACACCGATGTTGAACGCAAGCCGGTAGCCGGTCTGCTCGCGGCGTCCGGTCGCCTCCACCTGCAGCCCGGCATCCAGCGAACGTGCCTGCATCGCCGCCTCGATCGGATAATTGCCGATCACCATCAGGCTGTCGAACAGCGCCGTGCCCGGCGCGATGCCCGATTGCCGCTGGATGTCGGCCAGCGACAGATAGCCGAAGGCATTGGCGCGTTCGAAGCGTTGCTGCAGATCCGCCAGCATCGTGCCGACGCTGTGCGGTTCGGCGAAGGACATGCGGACCGGCACGCTGTTGATGAACAAGCCGACCATCGACTCGATGCCATCGATCTCCGCCGGACGGCCGGAAATCGTGGCACCGAACACCACCTCGTCCTCGCCGCTGTAGCGGTGCAGCAGATAGCCCCAAGCCAGTTGCAGCACCGTGTTCAAGGTGACCCGTTGCCCGCGCGCGAAGGCCGAGAGGCGCTCGCTGGTGGCGGCATCGAGGGTCAGGCTGCGTTCGCGCTGACCGAAGCCGCCATCGCTGGGCAGCTTGTCGATGGCCAGCGGTGTCGGCGCCTCGATCGTGGCCAGTTGCGACTGCCAGAACGCCAGTGCCGCGTCGCGGTCCTGCCGCGACAGCCAGTCGACATAGGCCTCGTAGCGCGGCGCCGGCGGCAATTGCACCGAAGTCCCCTGCAGGCCGGCGGTATAGACCTGCATCACCTCCTTGTAGAGGATCGGCAGCGACCAGCCGTCGGACAGCATGTGATGGTGCGTCCACAGCAGGCGATAGCGCTCCTCGCCAAGACGGAACAACGCAATACGCAGCAAGGGGGCACATGCGACATCGAAACCGCGGGCACGGTCCTGTTGCCGGTAGCGCTCGAACTGCGCTTCCTGCGCCTCTGCGTCCAACTCGCGCCAGTCCTCCTCGTGCCAGGGCAGCGCGGCGGAGGCGCCGACCAGTTGCAACAGCCGCTCGCCGACCTCCACGAAGGCCGTGCGAAACACGTCGTGGCGGTCCAGCAGGGACTGCCAGGCGCCGCGGAAGCGTGACGCGTCCAGCGCGCCGCGCAGGATCGGGAAGGTCTGGGTGATGTAGGCTTCCGGATCCAGTCGGGTATGGAACAGCAGCCCCTGCTGCATCGGCGTTGCCGGATACAGCGCGACCATGTCGGGGAATGCAGCTTGCAGCGCATCGAGCGGTTCTTGCGAGAGCTGGGCCAGCGGCACATCCGACGGCGTCAGCGCAGGCCGCTCGCATTGCGCGCAGTGACTGGCGACCGCGTGAAATGCCGATTCGAGTGCGGCGACGATCGCCGATGCGGTCTCGGCGTCGTAGCGGTCGCGGCTGTACTCCAGGGTGAAGCGCAGTTGCCCGGCGGCCGCCACGCCTTTCAGTGTCAGCGCATGGCGGCGCAGTCGGTGCGGCCCGATGCTGTGTCCGGCAGACTCGGGCGCAGCGCGGAAGGGGCCGGCCTGCTCCGCCGTATGATCGGACTGCCCGAGATAGTTGAAGGTCAGCGCGATCGGCTGCCCCGCTTCGGCCGCACGCAACTCCGGATCCGCGGTCAGTTCGCGCAGCACCGCATAGCCGAGGCCCTGCGCCGGAACGGCACGGTACTGCTCCTTGACGGCCTTGATAATGCTGGCGACGTCGTCGGCGTCGCTCCACAGCAGCAGCGGGTACAACGTGGTGAACCAGCCGACGGTCTGGCTGGTATCCAGCTCATCCGGCAAACCGCCGCGCCCGTGTCCTTCCAGCCCGAGGCGCAAGCCGGCATGCCCGCTCCAGCGACGCATGCCCAGCAAGACGCCCGCAAGCAACAGCTCGTTCACCTGGGTGCGATAGGCGCGGTTGCCATGCTGCAGCAGGATCCGGCTCACCGCATCGGGCAACGCGAAGCCGACGTGCGCCGCGCTGCAGACGGGGCCGTGGTCGGTGCCGGCACGGTCCACCGGCAATGGCGGCAACGTCCTGCGCGCCTGCGCCAGCCAATAGCTGCGCTCGGCGGCAAGTGCATGGCTGCCGGCATGCGCGTGCACCGCCTGTGCCCATTGCTGCAGCGATACCGTCTTCGGCGGCAACACGATCTCCTCGCCGGCAGCGGCCTGGGCGTGGGCGCTGCCCAGGTCGGTCAGAAGGATTCGCCAGGAAACGCCGTCCACGACCAGGTGATGCGCGACCAGCAGCAGGCGCGCCTGGGCATCGTTATGCAGATACACCGCGCGCAGCAACGGTCCGCGGCCCAGTTCGAACGCGCCCTGCCAGTGATCGCAGCGCTCGCTCACCGCCCGCGCGAACGCCTGGGGTTCGTCAGGCAACCGCTCGATGACGCAGGCCGCCTCCAGCGTGGCGTCGTCCAGTGGCGCGTGTTCCGCCAGCCACTGCCCCTCCTGCAGGCGAAAGCGCAGGCGCAGCGCGTCATGGCGCCGATACAACGCCGCCACCATGCGATGCAGGTCGATCGGGTCCAGCGCCGCAGGCGCCTCCAGCAGCAATGCCTGGTTGTAATGGTGAGGATCCCGGTCGTTCGCTTCCAGGAACG
The DNA here is from genome assembly GCF_056725205.1 of Xanthomonas sp. NCPPB 3174. Taxonomy (NCBI): domain Bacteria; kingdom Pseudomonadati; phylum Pseudomonadota; class Gammaproteobacteria; order Lysobacterales; family Lysobacteraceae; genus Xanthomonas; species Xanthomonas sp. NCPPB 3174. Next base: position 3,198,661 of record NZ_CM161517.1, read on the forward strand.
CCCGTTGGATCGGCAACAGCGGCAACGCACCCTGCACCTCCGCCTGCGTCGCCAGCATTCCTGTCCCGTCGTTGGCGTGGTCCGCGTGCCGTGCGAGCTGGGCGATGGTCTGCGACTGGAACAATTGCCGGGTGCTGATGCCGATGCCGGCCTGGTTCGCGCGTGCCACGATCTGGATCGACAGGATGGAGTCGCCGCCGATCTCGAAGAAGTTCGCCTCGGTGCTGATCCGCTCCTGGCCCAGCACCGCTTCCCAGATCTGCGCCAGCGCCTGTTCGGTCGGCGTGCGCGGGGCGCTGTAGGCCGCTTCGCGTACCTGCGCCTGCGGCAGCGCCGCACGGTCCAGCTTGCCGTTGGCCGTCAGCGGCAGCGCCGCCAGCACCACGTACGCCGTCGGCTGCATGTAGCCCGGCAGCACCTGGCTCAGCGCCTGCTGCAGGGACTGCGTCCAATCAGCCTCTGCCGCCTCTAACGCCTCTAACGCTTCCGCTGCGTCAACCTGGTCCGCGTGCAGCGGCATCGCCGGCACCACGTAGGCCACCAGCCGTGCCTGCGCCCCCTCCCCGCTCACCACCACCGCCGCCTCGCGCACCGTCGCCTGCGCCCGCAGTTGGCTCTCGATCTCCCCCAGCTCGATCCGGTACCCGCGCAGCTTCACCTGCGCATCCAGGCGCCCCAGGTACTCCAGCGTCCCGTCGTTGCGCCAACGCACCCGATCGCCGCTGCGGTACAGCCGCTCGCCGGGTGCCCAGGCACTGGCCACGAACCGTTGCGCCGTCAGCGCCGGCTGACCATGGTAGCCACGGCCCACGCCTGCACCACCGATGTACAGCTCGCCCGCCACACCGATCGGCTGCACCTGCCCGTCCTCAGCCAGCACATGGCACTGCACGTTCGCCAACGCCCGCCCGATCACCGGCACCGCACCCTGCACCAGGCTCCATGTCGTATCCACGCAGCACTCGGTCGGCCCATACACGTTGATCGCCAGCCGCCCGCGCTGCTGCTGCCACCCCACCAGCCGCTGCCACAGCGAGGCCCCGATCGCCTCACCGCCGATCACCAGGTGCGGCAGGCAGTCCTCCAGCCCCGCCCCCAGCCACGCCTCCAGCAGCGACGGCGTGCAGTCGATCAGGTCCACCCGCTGCCCTTCCAGCACCGACCGCAGCAACACCGGATCGGTCTTGGCCGCCTCCTCCACGATCAGCAGTTCACCGCCCCACGCCAGTTGCATCAGCCCCTTCAGCGACCCATCGAACGCGTACGAGGCCGTCCACGCCCAGCACCCCTGCAGCGCTCCGTCCGCGATCCCATGCGGACCCAGGTTCAGCGCCAGGTTGCGCAGCGATCCGTGCTCGATCAGCACCCCTTTCGGACGGCCGCTGGTGCCGGAGGTGTACAGCACGTACGCCAGATCCGACGCGCCCGCCCCCTCCACCGTCGGCGGTGCGCTCGCCAGATCGCACACGTCTTCCATCCGCAGCTGCGGCAAGGCCGGCAACGCCAGCCCCGCCACCCGCTCGGCACTGGCAGCATCGGTCAGCACCAGCGCCGCGCCGCTGTCGGCCAGCACGTACTGCAGGTGCCCATCCGGGTAGGCCGGGTCCAGCGGCAGGTACGCCGCCCCGGCCTTCATCACCCCCAGGATCGCCACCGGCACCTCCAGCCCGCGCGCCAGGCACAGCGCCACCACCGTCTCGCGCCCCACCCCCTGCGCCCGCAGCCGGTGCGCCAGGGCGTTGGCGCGCGCCTCCAGTTGTCCGTAGCGCAGCACCTGCTCCCCCGCACGCACCGCCACCGCCTCCGGCGTGGCCAGCGCCTGCCGCCGCACCAGTGCCGGGTAGGTCAGGTCCTCCACCGGCTGCGCCGTGGCGTTCCAGTGCGCCAGCGTCGCCTGCGTGGCCGCATCCACCCACGGCAGCGCCTGCAGCGGCGTCTGCGGCGCCGCCGCCACTGCCTCCAGCACCGCCACGTACGCCTGGCCCAGCCGCGCGATCGTCGCCGCCTCGAACAGGCTGCGCGCATAGTTCCAGCGCAGCCGCGCCCCTTCACCGGTCTCGGTCACCGACAGCTGCAGGTCGAACTTCGCCGGCTCCTCGCCTCCCTCCAGCCCGCTCACCTCCAGCCCCGGCAGCGTCAGCGCCACCCGCGCGTTGTTGCGCATCGACAACAGCACCTGGAACAGCGGGCCGTGGCTCAGGCTGCGCACCGGCTTGAGTTCGTCCACCAGCATCTCGAACGGCACCTCCTGGTGCGTGTACGCCTCCAGGATCCGGTCGCGCCGCGCCTGCAACAGCGCCACGAACGGCGCCTGCGGCGCGATCTGCGTGCGCAGCACCAGCGTGTTCACGAAGAACCCGATCAGCGGCTCCACGTCCGGGTGCAGGCGGCCGGCGATCGGCGTGCCGATCACGATGTCCCGCTCCCCGCTCCAGCGCCACAGCACCGTCGCCAGCGCCGCCTCCAGCACCATGAACAGGCTCGCCCCGTGCGCCTGGCCCAGCGCGCCCAGCGCCGCCAGCGTCGGCGCCGGCAGCGCCACTTCCCACTGCCCGCCGTCGAAGCGCTGCTGCGCCGGACGTGCCGCATCCAGCGGCAGGCTGTGCACCACCGGCAACTGCGCCAGCTGTTCCCGCCAGTACCCCAGGTGGCCCTGCAGCGTCGCGCCCTGCAACCGCTGCCGCTGCCATGCCGCATAGTCGGCGTATTGCACCGGCAGCGCCGCCAGCGCCGCCGCCTCCCCGCGCACCTGCGCCGCGTACAGCGCGGCGAACTCCTGCACCAGCACCCCCACCGACCAGCCATCGCTGGCGATGTGGTGCATCGTGAACAGCAGCGCATGCCGCTGCGCCTGCAACTGCAGCAGCCGGCAGCGCAGCATCGGCCCGCGTTCCAGGTCGAACGGCTGCCGCGCCTCCTCTTCGCGCTGCTGCTGCAGTGCCTGGGCCTGCGCTGCCGCGTCCAGCTCGCGCAGGTCCTGTTCCAGCAGCGGCACCGTCGCTTCCACCACGATCACCTGCACCGCCTGCCCGTCCTGTTCGGCGTACACCGTGCGCAGCACTTCGTGCCGCGCCACCAGCGCCGCCAGCGCCGCGCGCAGCGCCGTCCGGTCCAGGTCCCCGTCCAGCTGCAGCGCTACCGGCATGTTGTACTGCGCACTGCCGCCTTCGAGCCGGTCGATGAACCACAGCCGTTGCTGGGCGAAGGACAGCGCCAGCGGCTGCTCGCGCGGCAGCACCGGGATCGGCGCATAGTCCTGCGCCCGCACCCCGTCCACGTAGCGGCCCAGCCCCTGCAGCGTCGGCTGCTCGAACAGCGCCCGTACCGGCACCGGCTTGCCCAGCCGCTTGCCGATCTCGCTCACGATCCGCGTGGCCAGCAGCGAGTGACCGCCCAGGGCGAAGAAGTTCGCCTCGGTGCTGATCCGCTCCTGCCCCAGCACCGCTTCCCAGATCTGCGCCAGCGCCTGTTCGGTCGGCGTGCGCGGGGCGCTGTAGGCCGCTTCGCGTACCTGCGCCTGCGGCAGCGCCGCACGGTCCAGCTTGCCGTTGGCCGTCAGCGGCAGCGCCGCCAGCACCACGTACGCCGTCGGCTGCATGTAGCCCGGCAGCACCTGGCTCAGCGCCTGCTGCAGGGACTGCGTCCAGGCCGCCTCTGCCTCCTCTAGTGCGTCCGTCTGGTCCGCGTCCAGCGGCATCGCCGGCACCACGTAGGCCACCAGCCGTGCCTGCGCCCCCTCCCCGCTCACCACCACCGCCGCCTCGCGCACCGTCGCCTGCGCCCGCAGTTGGCTCTCGATCTCCCCCAGCTCGATCCGGTACCCGCGCAGCTTCACCTGCGCATCCAGGCGCCCCAGGTACTCCAGCGTCCCGTCGTTGCGCCAGCGCACCCGGTCGCCGCTGCGGTACACCCGCTCCCCGGCCACCCACGGGCTGGGCAGGAACCGCTGCGCCGTCAGGTCCGGCTGGTTCACGTAGCCCTGGCCCACGCCGGCGCCGCCGATGTACAGCTCGCCAGCCACGCCCTGCGGCACCAGTTGCCCCTGCGCATCCACCACGTACAGCCCCGTGTTGGGCATCGGCACCCCGATCGGGATCGTGTGCGTCAACGTCTCCAGGTGCGCACTCACGTCGTACCACGCACACCCCACCACCGTCTCCGTCGGGCCGTAGTGGTTGTAGAGCTGCGCCTGCGGGTACTTGGCCTGCAACGCCCGCGCCAGCTCCACCGCGAACGCCTCGCCACCGATCACGAACACGTGCCGCGACGAGCGCGGCGCCGCATCCACCAGCCCCAGCAGCCCCTGCACGTGCGAGGGCGTCAGCCGCAGCAGCCATGCCGGCGCCGCTGCATCCTCCAGCGCCTGGGCAAGCCCCTGCAACGGATCGGACGGCGGCAGCAGCGTCACGCAGCCGCCGCTGAGCAGCGGCACGTACAGGCTCGGCACGCTCAGGTCGAACGCCACCGAGGTCGCCACCAGCGATCCGCTCAGGTGACCGGCGTAGTACCCCTCGCGCGCGAACGCGCAGTAGTCCAGCAGGCTGCCGTGGGCAATCTCCACGCCCTTGGGCGTTCCGGTGGAGCCGGAGGTGTACAGCACGTAGGCGCTGCGCTGCGCATCCTCGGCCAGCGCCGGTGCGGTGGACGGGTACGCCGACAGCCAGTCCGCGCGGTGCGCCTCGTCCATGAACAGCGTGTCCGCTCCCGCCAGCGGGAACGCACTGGCGCTGTCCAGCAGCACCAGCTGCACCTGCGCATCGTCCAGGATCTGCCGCAGCCGCGCCGGGCCCTGCTGCAGGTCCAGCGGCACGTAGGCCGCGCCGGCCTTGAGCGTGCCCAGCAGCGCCACCAGCAACGCCACCGAGCGCTCCAGCGCCACTCCTACCCGTGCGCCCGGACCGATCCCCTGCTCCTGCAACGCCTGCGCCAGCCGGTTGGACGCACGCTCCAGACCCGCGTAGTCCAGCCACTGCGTCCCGCAGCGCACCGCCACTGCCTCCGGCGTCGCCGCCGCCTGCGCCTGCACCTGCGCCACCAGCGAGCGCTCGCGATGCTGCGTCGACACCGGACCGCGACCCAGCGCCAGCAGCGCCTGCGTGGCGGCGCTGGCTTGCAGTTGTGCCTGCGCCACAGTGCACTGCGGCGTCTCGACCATCTGCCGCAGGACCAGCGCAAATGCCTGCGCCATGCGCTCGATCGACACGCGATCGAACAAGTCCTGTTTGTAGGTCCAGTTGCAGTGCAAGCCGTGTTCGGACTCGATCGCCGTCATGTCCAGATCGAAGCGGACCTGCTCGACGCCGCGCTCGATCGTCTCCAGTTCCAGTCCCGGCAAGGACAGGACACCGCCGTCGTGGTTCTGCAGCACGAACTTGATCTGGCACACCGCGTTATGCGCAAGCGTGCGTTCGGGCCGCACCGCGTCCACCAGGACATCGAACGGGAGGTCCTGATGCTCGAACGCCTGCACGGCATCGTGGCGAACCTGCTCGACGAGGTCCGCAAAGCTGAGGTCGGCGGCGGCCTTGGTGCGGAACACCAACGTATTGATGAACAGGCCGATCAGCGGCTCCAGTTCCTGCGCCGGGCGCCCGGAGACGGGCGTACCGACGACGATGTCGGCCTCGCCGCTCCAGCGCGACAGCAGCGCGGCGAAGGCCGCCTGCAGCACCATGAACAAGGTCGCCTGGCGTTGCTGCGCGAAATCGCGCAGCGCATCCAGCAGCGGGCGCTCGATGCTGTGTTGCAGCCGATGCGCGGAAAACGTCTGCTGCAGCGGATGCGGCCGATCCAGCGGCAAGGCGTGCAACGCCGGCGCTCCGGCCAAACGCGCTTGCCAATACTGCAGCGCCTGCTGCAGGGCGGCCTCGCCACGCACCGTGCGCTGCCAATAGGCAAAATCCACATATTGGATCGGCAGCGGTGGCAAGGGCGTGGCGGCGGCATCGCCGAAGCGGGTGTACAGCGCAGCGAACTCCCGCACCAGCACACCCATCGACCAGCCGTCGCTGGCGATGTGGTGCAGCGTGAACAGCACGGTATGCACCTCGTCGCCTTCGCGGATCAGGGCGCAGCGCAGCATCGGGTCGACCGCCAGGTCGAACTCGCGCGCCATGTCGTCGAGCGCCAACGCATGCACCCGCGCCTCGCGTGCCGCAGCGTCCATCGCCGACACATCCAGCTCCGCAATGGCGACGCGACCCGGCCGATCGATGATCTGCACCGGCTCCCCGTCGCGCTCGACATAGCGCGTCCGCAATACCGCATGGCGGGCCACGATGGCATCCAGCGCGTGCTGGAACGCGTCGCGGTCGAAACGGCCGCGCAGGCGCAGCGCCGCAGGCAGGTTGTAGTGAGCGCTGCCGCCCTGCAGCCGATCGATGAACCACAGACGCCGCTGCGCGAAGGAGACCGGATAGGCCTCACTGGGGGGCGCCGCCTCGATCCGTGTGGCCCGTTCCTCCTGCTGCTCCACGCGCTGCAGGAATGCCAGCAGCATCGCCCGGTGCGTCCGGATGCAATCGGCAAGCTCGGGAGTGATCGCGCCCTTCGGGGCAACGGTCTTCACCTTTCCCTCCACCAGCGACACCGCAATCCCGTTCTCGCGCAGCGTGCGCAGGAGTTCTGCAATCGTCATTTGCTCACCATTCCATTTCTTCGAGCGTTTCGTCGGTCGTGCCCGACCGCTGCTGATCCGTGTCGACGGCGTCCTGCTCCAACGCATCGAGCAATTGCGCCAGGTCGGCGATGGTCGGGTAGGCGAACAAATCGGCGACCTTGAGGCTGCGACCGAACGTGCCCTTGATCGCAGACAGCATGCGCATGCCCAACAGCGAGTGTCCGCCGACGTCGAAGAAGCGCTGATCGACGCCCACCGCGTCCACGCCCAACAGGTCGCACCAGATCTGCGCAAGCTGCACTTCGCTCGGTGTGCGCGGCGGCAGGCGTGGCGTACTCGATACGGAGACGGGCGCAGGCAATGCCGCCCGGTCCACCTTGCCGTTGGCGGTAAGCGGAAATGCCGGAAGCGATACCCACGCAGCGGGAATCATGAAGTCCGGCAGGCAGGTCCTGAGCATCGCCGCCAGTGCCTGGTGCAGCGCGGTGCCGCGTTCCGCGCTGACCACATACGCCACCAGCCGGCGCTCGCTGCCATCGCCCTGGGCCTGCACCAATGCTTCGGAAACTGCGGGATGACGGCATAGCGCCGCTTCGATCTCCGCAGGCTCGATCCGGAAGCCGCGCACCTTCACCTGGCGGTCGGCGCGTCCCACGTAGTCGAGCACGCCGTCCGCCCGCCAGCGCACCAGATCGCCGCTGCGATAGAGGCGTTGCGGCACGCCGCCGTCCAAGGCGCGCTCGACGAACCGATCGGCGGTCAGCTCGGGCAGGCCCGCATAGCCGAGCGCCAGGCCATCGCCACCGATGTAGAGTTCGCCCACCACCCCGATCGGGGCCGGCGTACCGGCGACATCGAGCACTTCCAGCACCACGTTGTCGATCGCGCGCCCGATCGGCGGCAATGCCGGCCATGCCGCCGGATCGCCATCGAGCATGTGCTCGCTGACGACATGGCTCTCGGTCGGGCCATACAGGTTCAAGACCGCGCATGCGTTGTCGGCGGCCCACCGGCGCACTGCGGGCGTGATCGCCAGGCGTTCGCCAGCCGTCTGCAGCAGGACCAGGTCCGGCAGCAGCGCCTGTTCTGCGAGCGCCGCCTCCGCGAACGGTGCCAGCATGGCCGTCGGCAGGTAGGCACGGCCGACGCGGTGGCGCCGCATGCACGCGAACAGACCGTGCGGATCCATGCGCTCGGCGTCGTCCATCAGCACCAGCTCGCTGCCGGAGAACAGGGCCAACGCCACCTCGTACAGCGACATGTCGAATCCGATCGAGGCGAATTGCAGGGTGGGCATGGCCGCAGCCAGCACGGGATGCCGCGCGGCGAGGCTGTCAAGCAGGTTGACGATGGTCCGGTGCGGCAGTTGCACGCCCTTGGGGACGCCGGTCGAGCCGGAGGTATGCATCACGAACGCCAAGGCGTCGCCGTCGACCGCCGAGGCCGGCCGGGTCTCGGCGCATGCGTCGAATGTCGCCGCATCGTCGAGCAGGGCGACGTGCAGGCCCGGCAGCGGCTGTGTGGCCAACCGCGCGGTGGTCAGACCGAAGCGGACCTCGCTGCCGCCCAGCATCTGCAGCACACGCTCCTGCGGGTAGGCAGGATCGAGCGGCAGGTAGGCGGCGCCGGACTTCAGGATGCCCAGCAGGCCGACCACATAATCGACCGAGCGCTCGACCCGCAACGCCACGGCTTCCCCGCGGCGCACGCCCGACGCCAGCAAATGATGGGCGACCCGATTCGCGCGGGCCTCCAGCGCGCCATAGCTGACCACGACATCGCCGTACACCAGCGCCGGGCGTGCCGGATCGCGATCGACCTGATCCTCGAAGCGACCATGGATGGTCGCCATGCGCGCGTAAGCACGCCGCGGCGCACGCCAAGCCGCCATCGTCGCATGCGCCGCGGGTGCGAGCAGCCACGGCGGCGGGGCGCCGGCCGCCATCGCCGGCAAGGCGCACAACACGGCGGCGAACCGTTCTGCGATCTGCGTGGCCATGCGCGGCGATACGCGCTCGGCGCGGTAGCCCAGGCGCACCCGCAGCTGCTCGCCGTCAGTCACGATCAGCGTGAGGGCATACTGGGTCTGGCGCTGGCTGGCGACGAACTGGATTTCCAGGGCGGCACGCATCGCGTCCGCTTCGACCCTGGCGTCGATCGGCAGGTTCTCGAAGACCACCAGGCTGTCGAACAGCGCGGTCCCGCCGGGCAGCGACGACTGCCGCTGGATGTCTGCCAGCGGCAGGATTCCGTGCGCGCAAGCATCCTGGAACTGCGCCTGCAGGGAGCGCAAGGCGGCGGGCAGCGGCGTGGCATCGAACGCGACGCGGACCGGCAGGGTGTTGATGAACAGGCCGACCATGTCCTCGGCACCGCGCAGTTGCGCCGGGCGGCCCGACACCGTGGCGCCGAAGACGATATCGCTGGCGCCGCTGTAGCGGTGCAGCAGATAGGCCCAGGCCCATTGCACCACGGTGTTCGGCGTGACCCGGCTGGTGGCGGCGAGCGTGTGCAGCGCCACCAGATTCTGGCCGTCGACGGTCACCACGCATTCGCGCGGGCCGGATTCCCGCTCGCCGGGGAACGGATCGGCCGGCAGCGTCGTCGCGGTATCGAGATCGGCCAAGGCGCGGTGCCAGTACGACCGCGCCAGGTCGTGGTCCTGCTGCTGCAGCCAGGCCACGTAGTGTTCGAAGGGCGGTGGCACCGCCAGCGCGGCACCGCGCCCCTCGCTGAGTGCGCGATACAGGGCGATCACGTCGCGATACACCAGTGGACTGCTCCACCCGTCCATCACGATGTGGTGGGTGGTCCACAACACCTGGTAGCGTTCGTCTCCCAGCCGGAACAGCGCCACGCGCATCAGCGGCGGTTGCGTGAAATCGAACCCGCGCTGCCGATCCTGTTCCTGGAACGCGCGGAAGCGCTCCTCCTGCACGGCGGCGGGCAGTTGCCGCCAATCCTCCTCGTGCCACGGCAGCGATGCCTGCGCCAGCAGCAACTGCTGCAACGCCCGATCCTCGCCCAGAAATGCCGTGCGGAGAATGTCGTGACGCTGCACGACCTGGTCCCAGGCCTGGTGGAAGATCCCGGTGTCCAGCGCCCCGAGCAGCACCGGCGCGGTCTGTACGACATAGGTCCGCGGATCGAGCTGGCTCTCGAAGTGCAGGCCGGATTGCATCGGCGTCGCCGCATACAGGCCCACCAGCTGCGGGTACCGCGCCTGCCATGCGGCAAGCTGTGCCGGGACGACGTGGGCGAGTGGAAAGTCCGAGGGCGTGAGGCGCGGTTGTTCGCACCCCAGGCAGTGCGCCACGACCCGGGCCAGGCCATCGGCCAGCAACCCAGCCAGGCGCTGCATCGTCGCGTGATCGTATTGCGCCTGACTGTAGTCCAGGGCAAAGCGCAGGCACCCATCGAAAACCTTGCCGGAAAGCCCGAGCTGATGCATGCGCCGGCGCCGACCGGACACCTTCTCGCCGACGCCTTCGACCGCAGCCTGAAACACGGTGCCGGTATTGAGGACCTGGTCGAACTGGCCGAGATAGTTGAACTCGAGTTCGGGCTCGCCTGCCGCCGCTGCCGCGGCAACCAGTTCGGCGTCCGCGCTCAGATAGCGGAGGACGCCGTAGCCGATGCCATGCTGCGGGACTGCCCGGTAGCGCTCCTTCACGGCCACGATGGCGGCGCCGACCTCCTCGTCGTCGACGCCCAGGGTCAGAGGATAGACGCTGGTGAAATAGCCGACCGTCTCGGTGACATCCAGTTGCGGGAGCACCGCTTCGCGCCCATGCCCTTCCAGGCGGAGACGCAGGTCGCGGTGCCCGGTCCAGGCCCTCATGCCCAGATAGACGCCGGCCAACAGCAGCTCGTTGATCGTGGTGCGGTAAGCCCTGTTGCAGTGATGCAGCAGCGCACGCGTCTGCTCGGCGTCCAGCGTGATCGGCACCACAGCGGTGGTGGCGATCTCGCCAAGCCCCTCGATCCGCCGGTCCACCGGCAACGGCGGCACCTCGACAGCATGCTGGGCGAGCCAGAACCCGCGTTCGCGCTGCAGTACCTGGCTGCCGGCATACACGGCAAGCGCATCGCCCCATTGCTGGAACGAGGTGGTCTTTGCACCCAGCGCGATCGCTTCGCCGCGCATGTGCTGGGCATAGGCCTGTTCCAAGTCGGCCAGCAGGATGCGCCACGACACGCCGTCCACGACCGCGTGGTGCACGAGCAGCAACAGGCGGCCGCCACCCTGGGCTCCCGCAGGCGGCCTGAAGTGCACGGCGCGCAGCAAGGGCCCGGTCGCCAGGTCGAAGCGACGCTGCCAGTCGGTACACCGTTCAAGCAACTGCGCTTCGCCGTCCGGGCGAATGTCCGGAAGCATCTCGACCACGCAGCTGGCCTGCACCATGGCCGCGTCGAGCGGTTGATGGAACGCGTGCCATCCGTCGGCGTCGGCGACAAAACGCAGGCGCAACGCGTCATGGCGGCGATACAGCGCATCCACCACGGGAACCAGCGCCGCGGCGTCGAAATCCGCCGGTGTCTGCAGCAGCACCGCCTGGTTGTAGTGATGCGGGTCGCGCGATTCGGCGCCGAAGAACAGCCGGTGGATCGGCAGCAACGTCAGCGCTCCGTGCACCGCGTCCTGCGGTGCGGCAGACCCGACCGCATCCGCGGCCAGGCGCGCCAACGCCGCGATGGTCTGTCCCTCGAACAACTGTTTGGTGGTGAGCGCAATCCCCGCCTGTGCGGCACGCGACACCACCTGGATCGACAGGATCGAGTCGCCGCCGATCTCGAAGAAGTTGTCGAGCACGCCGATCCGCTCCAGGCGCAGCACCTCTTGCCAGATCTGCGCAAGGCGCGCCTCCACCGGCGTGCGCGGCGCCACGTACAGTTGCATCGGCTGTCGGCCAGGCGCGGGCAAGGCCAGCCTGTCGACCTTGCCGTTGCGGGTCAACGGAATGGCGTCGACCTTCATCAGCGAGGACGGCACCATGTAGTCGGGAAGGCTGGCCTTCAGTGCATCGTGCAGTTCGCGCAGCACGCTGGCGTCCTCGCGGCCGCTGGCACCCTCGGCGCAGACCACATAGGCCACCAGCCGCGCGACGTTGTCGTCTTCCCGGACCAGCACGACCGCCTCGCTCACCAGCGCATGCGCCAGCAGCCTGGCCTGCACCTCCGCCGGCTCGATGCGGAAGCCGCGGACCTTGACCTGGTCGTCGGCGCGGCCGAGGAACTGCAACTGGCCATCGGCCCGCCAACGCGCCAGATCCCCGGTGCGGTACAGCCGCATCGCCTGCCCCGGCAGCGTCACGAACCGCTCCGCGGTCAGCCCAGGCGCTCCCAGATAGCCACGCGCCAGCCCTGCCCCGCCCAGGTACAGTTCCCCGCTCACCCCGATCGGCTGCGGCTGGCCCGCCGCATTGAGCACCCGCAGCGCCACGTTCGGCAGCGCCCGGCCCAGCGTCATCGCCTCGCCATCCACCACCTGCGCGTGCGTCGCCGCCACCGTCGCCTCGGTCGGACCATACGAGTTCACCACCCGGCACCGCCGCGACCATGCCCACGCCAGCGCGTCGTCGCAGCGCTCGCCGGCCACGATCAGCAGTTCCAGCGCATAGTCGCGCGCCAGCGGCAGCTGCTGCAGCAACGCCGGCGGGATCGCCGCATGCGTGATCCGTGACGCCGTCAGCCGCTCCGCCAGCAGCTCCACCGAGCGGCGCTCGTCTTCGTGACACAGGTGCAGGCTCGCACCGCTGGCCAAGGCCATCAGCCATTCGAACACCGCCCCGTCGAACGACGCCGACGCGAAGCCCAGCACCCGGCTGTGCGCCGTCAGCCCCAGCGCCTGCTGTTGGTATGCGGCCAGGTTGATCAGGCCGCGATGTTCCAGCAGCACGCCCTTGGGCGTACCGGTCGAGCCGGAGGTGAAGATCGCATAGGCCAGCCGATCCGGCGTCACCCCCACCTCCGCCACCGGCAGATCGCTGTCCGGCTTGCCGGACAGCAGCAGCGCTCGCAGCGGCGCATCCAGCGGCAGCACGGTGTACTCGGCCAGGAACGGCAGCGCTTCCAGCACCGCCTGCTGCGACAGCACGTGCGCCACGCCCGCCTCGCCCAGCATCGCCTGCAGCCGCTCGTGCGGATAGGTCGGGTCCAGCGGCAGGTAGCCGGCACCGGCCTTGAGGATGCCCAGTACGCCGATCGCCAGGTCCAGCGAGCGCTCCACGCACAGGCCCACCAGCTGATCCGGGCCCACGCCCTGCGCGCGCAGGTAGTGCGCCACCCGGTTGGCCGCCGCGTTGAGCGTGCCGTAGTCCAGGTGATCTTCGCCGAAGGCCACCGCCAGCGCCTCCGGCCGGGCCCGCGCATGGGCTTCCACCAGTTCGTGCGCGCACAGCGCCGGCAGCGGTGCCGGCCGCGGCGCCGACCACTGCGCCAGCGTCCGCGCCTCGTCCTCGGGCAGCAGCGGCAGCGACAGCACCGGCACCTGCGGATCGCGCGCCACCGCCGACAGCAGCACCAGAAAGCTGTCGGCCAGGCGCTCGATGGTGCTGGCGTCGAACAGGGCAGACGCGTAAACCCAGCGCAACTGCAAGGCGCCGTCGATTTCGCCTGCATGCAGCTCGATGTCATGCCGTGCCACAGCGGCCGAGCGCGCCGCATCGTGGATTTCCAGGCCCGGAAGCGACAGCGTCTGCGCCTGCAGGTTGTGCAGGGTCAGGCTGATCTGCGCCAGTGGCGGATGGCTCAGGCTGCGCACGGGAGACAGCGCGTCGACCAGCATGTCGAACGGCACCATCTGGTGCGCGAACGCATCGAGCGTGCTCTGCCGCACCTGTTCCAGCAACGCGGCGAAACTGGGGTTGCCCGCCAGGTCCGTGCGCAATACCAGACTATCGATGAAGAAGCCGATCAACGGCTCCAGTTCGCGCCGCGAACGGCCAGCCGACGGCGAGGCGATGACCACGTCCTCGTCGCCGCTCCAGCGCGACAGCAGCACCGCGAACGCGGCGCGCAGCAGCATGAACAGGCTCGCCTGATGCTGGGCCGCCAGCGCGTGCAGGCCGGCACACGCCGCCGCGTCCAGGCGCCGCTCCACCACCGCACCCGTGTAGTCCTGCTGCGGCGGACGCGGCCGATCCAGTGGCAGTCGATGCAGGCTTGGAATACCTGCCAGTTGCTGCTGCCAGTACGCCAGGTGCGGCTCCAATGCCTGGCTGTCCAGGGTCCGCCGCTGCCAATGGACGAAATCGCCGTACTGCAGCGGCAAGGGCGGCAGCGGATCGTCAGCCCCCATGCGGAAGGCGGCGTACAGCGCCACGAATTCCTTCACCAGCAAGCCCGTCGACCAGCCATCTGACGCGATGTGATGCATGCCGAGCACCACCACGCAATCGCGCTCGGCCAGCGCGATCAGCGTGCAGCGCAGCATCAGGTCGCGCGCCAGATCGAACGGTGCGGCGATCGCGCCATCGATGGCCTCGGTCAGTTGCCGCGCCTGCTCGGCAGGTGCCAGGCCGGACAGATCCAGCCGCCGCAACGGCACCGGGGATGCGGGCTGGACCTGCTGCACGGCCTGCCCATCGTGTGCGGAAAAACAGGTGCGCAGCACTTCATGCCGGACCACGATGGCATCCAGCGCCCGCTGCAGCGCGGCCTGGTCCAGGTCGCCCAGCAGCCGCAGCGACGAGCCGATGTGGTACTGGCGGCTACCGCTGCCCAGTTGATCGATGAACCAGAGGCGCTGCTGCGCATAGGACAAGGGGAATGGCCCCTCGTGCGGGGTCGGTGCGATGTCGCAGTGCGGCTGCGCCGGCTGCGAAGCGACCGCCACGGCCAGCGAGCGCACCGTCGGGTGCTCGAACACCTTGCGCACCGGCACACGCGCGTGCAGTCGCTCGGCGATCTCGCTGACCAGCCGGGTCGCCAACAGGGAATTGCCGCCGAGCCGGAAGAAATGGTCATCGATGCCGATGGCGTCCAACCGCAGCACCTTCTGCCAGATCTCCACCAGCGTGCGCTCGGTGGCGTCGCGCGGCGCGGCATAGGCTTCCTTCTGGAAGTCGCCGGGCTCGGGCGCGGGCAGAGCCGCGCGGTCCAGCTTGTGGTTGGCCGTCAATGGCAGCCCGTCCATCAGTACATACGCTGCCGGCTGCATGTATTCGGGAAGCCGTTCCTGCACCCACGCGCGCAAGGCGGCAATGCGCTGGAACCGCCAGCGTTCGATCTCGGTTTCGTCCTGCTCCGTCGCGAGGATGCTGTCGCGCGGGACGACATAGGCGACCAGCCGCTTGTTGGCGTCGCCATCCTCCCGCACCGCGACGCAGGCCGCTTCCACGTCCACCTGCGCAAGCAGCTGCGCCTCGATCTCCCCCAGTTCGATCCGGAAGCCGTTGAGCTTGACCTGGTCATCGATGCGGCCGAGATACTCCAGCTCGCCGTCATGGCGCCACCGCACCAGATCGCCGCTGCGATACATCCTGCCGTCGGCGAACGGGTCCGGCACGAACTGCAGCGCCGTGAGCGCCGGACGGCGCAGATACCCCTCGGCGACGCCAGCACCGCCGATGTGCAGTTCGCCTGCCACCCCGTCGGGCACCGGCATGCCGGTGCCATCCAGGACATACAGCCGCGTGTTGCGGATCGGCCGGCCGATCGGCACCGCGTCGCCCGAAGGGATGGGGTCGCCAGGACGGTGGAAGAAGGTGCTGCAGCCTACGGTGGTCTCGGTCGGCCCGTACTCGTTGACCACGCAGGCATTGGGCAGAACCCGCGAGCGGAAGCGCTGCAAGGTGCGCGCGGTCAGTTGTTCGCCACCGACCACCAGCACATGCGCGGCCGCGGACACCGGTGTCCTTGCCAGCGCCGAGAGGGCGTCCAGATGCGCGGGCGTGAGCTTGAACAACAGCGGCTCTGGCCGCGCCGCGTGCGCCAGCAAGGCATCCAACGCCGCCGCGCCCTCTTCCTCCAGCAACAGCACCGGCTTGCCCACGCACCATGGCGCGATCAGCGAAGTGACCGTGGCGTCGAATGCGAACGGGGTCGCCACCACCCCGGCAGCGACGTCGCCTTCGAGATAGGCCGTCGCCGCATAGTCCAGATAGTGCAGCGCCGCAGCATGCGGCACCGCCACACCCTTGGGCTCGCCGCTCGAGCCTGAGGTGTAGATGACGTACGCGGTCCGCGCCGGGTCTACGTCGACCGGAGGAGCCGTCTCCGGCTGCGCATCCAGCAACGGCGCCAGCAGGTCCAGCGGGACCGCCTCGCAGTCTCCGAACGACAGCGCGCTCCACAGTTCCGACTGGGTCAGCACCAGCGCCAACTCGGCGTCCCCGACCAGATAGCGCAGGCGTTCTTCGGGCAGGCCTGGATCCAGCGGGACATACGCCGCGCCGGCCTTCAGCACGGCCAGCATGGCCACCGGCAACTGCAACGACCGTTGCAGGCAGATGCCGATGCGCCCGCCGGGAACCACGCCTTGCCCCACGAGATAGTGGGCAAGGCGGTTCGCCGCGCGATCCAGTTCGGCAAAGCTGAGCGTCTGCTCCGCGCAGCGCGCCGCGGGCGCATCGCCCAGGTGCAGGGCGTACGCGGCCACACGCTGTGCGATGTCCTGTACGCCTGCCACGCTGCCGCCATCGACGGGATTGCGGGCCTCGGTCAGCTCCCGGCATGCGGCGGCATCCAGCAGGGGCACCTGTTCGAGCCGGGCGGTCGGCGAGCGCAACGCACCGTCCAGCAGCACGCAGAAGCTGCTGGCCAACTGGTTCATGAAGGCCGGATCGAACAGGGTTCGGTTGTACGACAGTGCCAGCTGCATGCCGCTGCCGTCGTCGGCGATGTTGAACTCCAGATCGAACTGGTTGCTGTTCTCCGCCTGCTCCAGCGGCTTGGCCACCAGGCCGGGCAGTTCCACCTCGCGCGGTGCGCCACTGTGATAGGAAAACAGCAGCTGGAACAGCGGGCTGTAGCTGAGGCTTCGCTCCGGATTGAGCGCATCCACCAGCGCTTCGAACGGCACGGCCTGATGCTGGAACGCCGCCAGGACGTCGCGCCAGCTCTGCTGCAGATAGGCCAACACCTCCTGCTGCGGATCGATGCGGGTGCGCAACGCCACGGTGTTGACGAAGAACCCCACCAATGGCTCCACGTCCGGATGGGTGCGGCCCGAGACCGGCGTGCCGACCACCACGTCGCGATCGCCCCCCATCCGCGCCACCAGCAGGGCGAACATGGCATGCAGCAGCGCGAAGGCGGTGATGCCTTGCTGCTTGCACAATGCCCGCGCACGGTCGACCGTGGCCTGCGGCACCGCCAGCCGCACCATTCCCCCCTGAAAACTCTGTTGGGCCGGACGCGGCTGTCGCAACGGCAGGCTGTGGACCGGCGGCGCTCCGGTCAGCCGCGTCCGCCACCAGTCCAACTGCCCGCCCAGCGTCTCTCCTTGCAGTGTCTGGCGCTGCCAGGCGGCGTAATCGCGGTACTGGATCGACAGGGGCACCAGCGGTACGGGGCGTCCTTCATGGAAAGCGCTGTACAGGCTGCAGAAGTCCTGCAGCAGGATCGCTTTCGACCATCCGTCGGATGCGATGTGGTGGATGGCGAAGATCAACACGTGCCGCTGCGCGGAACAGCGCAGCAGCATGGCACGCAACAGCGGGGGTTCGGCCAGGTCGAAGCTGCGGCCTGCGTCCTCGCTGACGTACGCAGCGATCTCGCGCGCCTGACCGGCCTCGTCCTGTTCCTGGAGCTCCACGGTACGGATCTGCAGCGGCGATGCCGGCGCGACCTGCTGCCGGATCTCGCCATCCTCGTTGCGCATGAACCAGGTCCGCAGGACTTCATGACGGATCACGATGGCGTCCACGGCGTGCTGCAGTGCCGCCATGTCCAACGCGCCATGCAGGACGAGCTGCAGATTGATGTTGTACTGAGCGCTGCCGCCTTCCAGCTGATGGATGAACCACAGGCGCTGCTGCGCGAAGGACAGCGGCGCCGGGGCGGAAGGATCGGAAAGCCGGCCGATCGGTGCGACAGCGTCCAGTGTGGACCCGGGTTCGCTCAGGAAGCGGACCAGGTCGTCGCGATGGGAACGGATCAGTTCGACGACATCGGCATCGACGATCGGTGCATCGGAGCGCGTCTTCAGCCGCCCGTCTTCCACGTAGGCGAAGATCCCGCGGTCATTCAGGCGCCGAACGACATCCAGTATCGTCATCTCACCACTCCCTTTCCACTTGATTGTGTTGTTCCAGTGCCGCCTCGGCATTGCGCTTGCGCACGATCTCCGCATCGATCAAAGCGCCGATGCTGCGGATGTCGGAACGCTCGAACAGCACGCGTACCGGCAGCGCGACGTGGAACTGCCGCTGCACGGCATTGATCAGCCGGGTGGCCAGCAGCGAGTGCCCGCCCAGATCGAAGAAATTGGCACTGACGCTGATTCGTTCCTGGCCGAGCGCCGCTTCCCAGATCTGTGCCAGCGCCTGTTCGGTCGGCGTACGCGGGGCGCTGTAGGCCGCTTCGCGTACCTGCGCCTGCGGCAGCGCCGCACGGTCCAGCTTGCCGTTGGCCGTCAGCGGCAGCGCCGCCAGCACCACGTACGCCGTCGGCTGCATGTAGCCCGGCAGCACCTGGCTCAGCGCCTGCTGCAGGGACTGCGTCCAGGCCGCTTCCGCGTCTTCCAGCTCCAGCGGCATCGCCGGCACCACGTAGGCCACCAGCCGTGCCTGCGCACCCTCCCCGCTCACCACCACCGCCGCCTCGCGCACCGTCGCCTGCGCCCGCAGCTGGCTCTCGATCTCCCCCAGCTCGATCCGGTACCCGCGCAGCTTCACCTGCGCATCCAGGCGTCCCAGGTACTCCAGCGTCCCGTCGTTGCGCCAGCGCACCCGATCGCCGCTGCGGTACACCCGCTCCCCCTGCACCCACGGGCTGGGCAGGAACCGCTGTGCCGTCAGGTCCGGCTGGTTCACGTAGCCCTGGCCCACGCCGGCGCCGCCGATGTAGAGCTCGCCGGCCACGCCCTGCGGTACCAGTTGCCCCTGCGCGTCCACCACGTACAGCCCCGTGTTGGGCATCGGCACCCCGATCGGGATCGTGTGCGTCAACGTCTCCAGGTGCGCGCTCACGTCGTACCACGCACACCCCACCACCGTCTCCGTCGGGCCGTAGTGGTTGTAGAGCTGCGCCTGCGGGTACTTGGCCTGCAACGCCCGCGCCAGCTCCACCGCGAACGCCTCGCCACCGATCACGAACACGTGCCGCGACGAGCGCGGCGCCGCATCCACCAGCCCCAGCAGCCCCTGCACGTGCGAGGGCGTCAGCCGCAGCAGCCATGCCGGCGCCGCTGCATCCTCCAGCGCCTGGGCAAGCCCCTGCAACGGATCGGACGGCGGCAGCAGCGTCACGCAGCCGCCGCTGAGCAGCGGCACGTACAGGCTCGGCACGCTCAGGTCGAACGCCACCGAGGTCGCCACCAGCGATCCGCTCAGGTGACCGGCGTAGTACCCCTCGCGCGCGAACGCGCAGTAGTCCAGCAGGCTGCCGTGGGCGATCTCCACGCCCTTGGGCGTGCCGGTGGAGCCGGAGGTGTACAGCACGTAAGCGCTGCGCTGCGCATCCTCGGTCAGCGCCGGTGCGGTGGACGGGTACGCCGACAGCCAGTCTGGCGCCTCGCATCCCTGCATCGACAGCGCCACCGAGGCTGTCAGTGCATCACCCAGCACCAGTTGCACCTGCGCATCGTCCAGGATCTGCCGCAGCCGCGCCGGGCCCTGCTGCAGGTCCAGCGGCACGTAGGCCGCGCCGGCCTTGAGCGTGCCCAGCAGCGCCACCAGCAACGCCACCGAGCGCTCCAGCGCCACTCCTACCAGTGCGCCCGGACCGATCCCCTGCTCCTGCAACGCATGCGCCAGCCGGTTGGACGCACGCTCCAGGCCCGCGTAGTCCAGCCTCTGCGTCCCGCAGCACACCGCCACCGCCTCCGGCGTCGCCGCCGCCTGCGCCTGCACCTGCGCCACCAGCGACCGCTCGCGATATTGCGTCGATATTGGACCGCGACCCAGCGCCAACAGCGTATCCAGAGACGAAGCGGCATGCACCGGCAGCGCCTGCAGCGGCGTCTGCGGCGCTGCCGCCACCGCCTCCAGCACCGCCACGTACGCCTGGCCCAGCCGCGCGATCGTCGCCGCCTCGAACAGGCTGCGCGCATAGTTCCAGCGCAGCCGTGCCCCCTCACCGGTCTCGGTCACCGACAGCTGCAGGTCGAACTTCGCCGGCTCCTCGCCTCCCTCCAGCCCGCTCACCTCCAGCCCCGGCAGCGTCAGCGCCACCCGCGCGTTGTTGCGCATCGACAACAGCACCTGGAACAGCGGGCCGTGGCTCAGGCTGCGCACCGGCTTGAGTTCGTCCACCAGCATCTCGAACGGCACCTCCTGGTGCGTGTACGCCTCCAGGATCCGGTCGCGCCGCGCCTGCAACAGCGCCACGAACGGCGCCTGCGGCGCGATCTGCGTGCGCAGCACCAGCGTGTTCACGAAGAACCCGATCAGCGGCTCCACGTCCGGGTGCAGGCGGCCGGCGATCGGCGTGCCGATCACGATGTCCCGCTCCCCGCTCCAGCGCCACAGCACCGTCGCCAGCGCCGCCTCCAGCACCATGAACAGGCTCGCCCCGTGCGCCTGGCCCAGCGCGCCCAGCGCCGCCAGCGTCGGCGCCGGCAGCGCCACTTCCCACTGCCCGCCGTCGAAGCGCTGCTGCGCCGGACGTGCCGCATCCAGCGGCAGGCTGTGCACCACCGGCAACTGCGCCAGCTGTTCCCGCCAGTACCCCAGGTGGCCCTGCAGCGTCGCGCCCTGCAACCGCTGCCGCTGCCATGCCGCATAGTCGGCGTATTGCACCGGCAGCGCCGCCAGCGCCGCCGCCTCCCCGCGCACCTGCGCCGCGTACAGCGCGGCGAACTCCTGCACCAGCACCCCCACCGACCAGCCATCGCTGGCGATGTGGTGCATCGTGAACAGCAGCGCATGCCGCTGCGCCTGCAACTGCAGCAGCCGGCAGCGCAGCATCGGCCCGCGTTCCAGGTCGAACGGCTGCCGCGCCTCCTCTTCGCGCTGCTGCTGCAGTGCCTGGGCCTGCGCTGCCGCGTCCAGCTCGCGCAGGTCCTGTTCCAGCAGCGGCACCGTCGCTTCCACCACGATCACCTGCACCGCCTGCCCGTCCTGTTCGGCGTACACCGTGCGCAGCACTTCGTGCCGCGCCACCAGCGCCGCCAGCGCCGCGCGCAGCGCCGTCCGGTCCAGGTCCCCGTCCAGCTGCAGCGCTACCGGCATGTTGTACTGCGCACTGCCGCCTTCGAGCCGGTCGATGAACCACAGCCGTTGCTGGGCGAAGGACAGCGCCAGCGGCTGCTCGCGCGGCAGCACCGGGATCGGCGCATAGTCCTGCGCCCGCACCCCGTCCACGTAGCGGCCCAGCCCCTGCAGCGTCGGCTGCTCGAACAGCGCCCGTACCGGCACCGGCTTGCCCAGCCGCTTGCCGATCTCGCTCACGATCCGCGTGGCCAGCAGCGAGTGACCGCCCAGGGCGAAGAAGTTCGCCTCGGTGCTGATCCGCTCCTGCCCCAGCACCGCTTCCCAGATCTGCGCCAGCGCCTGTTCGGTCGGCGTGCGCGGGGCGCTGTAGGCCGCTTCGCGTACCTGCGCCTGCGGCAGCGCCGCACGGTCCAGCTTGCCGTTGGCCGTCAGCGGCAGCGCCGCCAGCACCACGTACGCCGTCGGCTGCATGTAGCCCGGCAGCACCTGGCTCAGCGCCTGCTGCAGGGACTGCGTCCAGGCCGCCTCTGCCTCCTCTAGTGCGTCCGTCTGGTCCGCGTCCAGCGGCATCGCCGGCACCACGTAGGCCACCAGCCGTGCCTGCGCGCCCTCCCCGCTCACCACCACCGCCGCCTCACGCACCGTCGCCTGCGCCCGCAGTTGGCTCTCGATCTCCCCCAGCTCGATCCGGTACCCGCGCAGCTTCACCTGCGCATCCAGGCGCCCCAGGTACTCCAGCGTCCCGTCGTTGCGCCAGCGCACCCGATCGCCGCTGCGGTACAGCCGCTCGCCGGGTGCCCAGGCACTGGCCACGAACCGCTGCGCCGTCAGCGCCGGCTGACCATGGTAGCCACGGCCCACGCCTGCACCACCGATGTACAGTTCCCCCGCCACGCCGATCGGCTGCACCTGCCCGTCCTCGGCCAGCACATGGCACTGCACGTTCGCCAACGCCCGCCCGATCACCGGCACCGGACCCTGCACCAGGCTCCATGTCGTATCCACGCAGCACTCGGTCGGCCCGTACACGTTGATCGCCAGCCGCCCGCGCTGCTGCTGCCACCCCACCAGCCTCTGCCACAGCGAGGCCCCGATCGCCTCACCGCCGATCACCAGGTGCGGCAGGCAGTCCTCCAGCCCCGCCCCCAGCCACGCCTCCAGCAGCGACGGCGTGCAGTCGATCAGGTCCACCCGCTGCCCTTCCAGCACCGACCGCAGCAACACCGGATCGGTCTTGGCCGCCTCCTCCACGATCAGCAGTTCACCGCCCCACGCCAGTTGCATCAGCCCCTTCAGCGACCCATCGAACGCGTACGAGGCCGTCCACGCCCAGCACCCCTGCAGCGCTCCGTCCGCGATCCCATGCGGACCCAGGTTCAGCGCCAGGTTGCGCAGCGATCCGTGCTCGATCAGCACCCCCTTCGGACGGCCGCTGGTGCCGGAGGTGTACAGCACATACGCCAGATCCGACGCGCCCGCCCCCTCCACCGTCGGCGGTGCGCTCGCCAGATCGCACACGTCTTCCATCCGCAGCTGCGGCAAGGCCGGCAACGCCAGCCCCGCCACCCGCTCGGCACTGGCTGCATCGGTCAGCACCAGCGCCGCGCCGCTGTCGGCCAGCACGTACTGCAGGTGCCCATCCGGGTAGGCCGGGTCCAGCGGCAGGTACGCCGCCCCGGCCTTCATCACCCCCAGGATCGCCACCGGCACCTCCAGCCCGCGCGCCAGGCACAGCGCCACCACCGTCTCGCGCCCCACCCCCTGCGCCCGCAGCCGGTGCGCCAGGGCGTTGGCGCGCGCCTCCAGTTGTCCGTAGCGCAGCACCTGCTCCCCCGCACGCACCGCCACCGCCTCCGGCGTGGCCAGCGCCTGCCGCCGCACCAGTGCCGGGTAGGTCAGGTCCTCCACCGGCTGCGCCGTGGCGTTCCAGTGCGCCAGCGTCGCCTGCGTGGCCGCCTCCACCCACGGCAGCGCCTGCAGCGGCGTCTGCGGCGCTGCCGCCACTGCCTCCAGCACCGCCACGTACGCCTGGCCCAGCCGCGCGATCGTCGCCGCCTCGAACAGGCTGCGCGCATAGTTCCAGCGCAGCCGCGCCCCCTCACCGGTCTCGGTCACCGACAGCTGCAGGTCGAACTTCGCCGGCTCCTCGCCTCCCTCCAGCCCGCTCACCTCCAGCCCCGGCAGCGTCAGCGCCACCCGCGCGTTGTTGCGCATCGACAACAGCACTTGGAACAGCGGGCCGTGGCTCAGGCTGCGCACCGGCTTGAGTTCGTCCACCAGCATCTCGAACGGCACCTCCTGGTGCGTGTACGCCTCCAGGATCCGGTCGCGCCGCGCCTGCAACAGCGCCACGAACGGCGCCTGCGGCGCGATCTGCGTGCGCAGCACCAGCGTGTTCACGAAGAACCCGATCAGCGGCTCCACGTCCGGGTGCAGGCGGCCGGCGATCGGCGTGCCGATCACGATGTCCCGCTCCCCGCTCCAGCGCCACAGCACCGTCGCCAGCGCCGCCTCCAGCACCATGAACAGGCTCGCCCCGTGCGCCTGGCCCAGCGCGCCCAGCGCCGCCAGCGTCGGCGCCGGCAGCGCCACTTCCCACTGCCCGCCGTCGAAGCGCTGCTGCGCCGGACGTGCCGCATCCAGCGGCAGGCTGTGCACCACCGGCAACTGCGCCAGCTGTTCCCGCCAGTACCCCAGGTGGCCCTGCAGCGTCGCGCCCTGCAACCGCTGCCGCTGCCATGCCGCATAGTCGGCGTATTGCACCGGCAGCGCCGCCAGCGCCGCCGCCTCCCCGCGCACCTGCGCCGCGTACAGCGCGGCGAACTCCTGCACCAGCACCCCCACCGACCAGCCATCGCTGGCGATGTGGTGCATCGTGAACAGCAGCGCATGCCGCTGCGCCTGCAGCTGCAGCAGCCGGCAACGCAGCATCGGCCCGCGTTCCAGGTCGAACGGCTGCCGCGCCTCCTCTTCGCGCTGCTGCTGCAGTGCCTGGGCCTGCGCTGCCGCATCCAGCTCGCGCAGGTCCTGTTCCAGCAGCGGCACCGTCGCTTCCGCCACGATCACCTGCACCGCCTGCCCGTCCTGTTCGGCGTACACCGTGCGCAGCACTTCGTGCCGCGCCACCAGCGCCGCCAGCGCCGCGCGCAGCGCCGTCCGGTCCAGGTCCCCGTCCAGCTGCAGCGCTACCGGCATGTTGTACTGCGCACTGCCGCCTTCGAGCCGGTCGATGAACCACAGCCGTTGCTGGGCGAAGGACAGCGCCAGTGGCTGCTCCCGCGGCAGCACCGGGATCGGCGCATAGTCCTGCGCCCGCACCCCGTCCACGTAGCGGCCCAGCCCCTGCAGCGTCGGCTGCTCGAACAGCGCCCGTACCGGCACCGGCTTGCCCAGCCGCTTGCCGATCTCGCTCACGATCCGCGTGGCCAGCAGCGAGTGACCGCCCAGGGCGAAGAAGTTCGCCTCGGTGCTGATCCGCTCCTGGCCCAGCACCGCTTCCCAGATCTGCGCCAGCGCCTGTTCGGTCGGCGTGCGCGGGGCGCTGTAGGCCGCTTCGCGTACCTGCGCCTGCGGCAGCGCCGCACGGTCCAGCTTGCCGTTGGCCGTCAGCGGCAGCGCCGCCAGCACCACGTACGCCGTCGGCTGCATGTAGCCCGGCAGCACCTGGCTCAGCGCCTGCTGCAGGGACTGCGTCCAATCAGCCTCTGCCGCCTCTAACGCCTCTAACGCTTCCGCTGCGTCAACCTGGTCCGCGTGCAGCGGCATCGCCGGCACCACGTAGGCCACCAGCCGTGCCTGCGCCCCCTCCCCGCTCACCACCACCGCCGCCTCGCGCACCGTCGCCTGCGCCCGCAGCTGGCTCTCGATCTCCCCCAGCTCGATCCGGTACCCGCGCAGCTTCACCTGCGCATCCAGGCGCCCCAGGTACTCCAGCGTCCCGTCGTTGCGCCAGCGCACCCGGTCGCCGCTGCGGTACACCCGCTCGCCCTGCACCCACGGGCTGGGCAGGAACCGCTGCGCCGTCAGGTCCGGCTGGTTCACGTAGCCCTGGCCCACGCCGGCGCCGCCGATGTAGAGCTCGCCGGCCACGCCCTGCGGTACCAGTTGCCCCTGCGCGTCCACCACGTACAGCCCCGTGTTGGGCATCGGCACCCCGATCGGGATCGTGTGCGTCAACGTCTCCAGGTGCGCGCTCACGTCGTACCACGCACACCCCACCACCGTCTCCGTCGGGCCGTAGTGGTTGTAGAGCTGCGCCTGCGGGTACTTGGCCTGCAACGCCCGCGCCAGCTCCACCGCGAACGCCTCGCCACCGATCACGAACACGTGCCGCGACGAGCGCGGCGCCGCATCCACCAGCCCCAGCAGCCCCTGCACGTGCGAGGGCGTCAGCCGCAGCAGCCATGCCGGCGCCGCTGCATCCTCCAGCGCCTGGGCAAGCCCCTGCAACGGATCGGACGGCGGCAGCAGCGTCACGCAGCCGCCGCTGAGCAGCGGCACGTACAGGCTCGGCACGCTCAGGTCGAACGCCACCGAGGTCGCCACCAGCGATCCGCTCAGGTGACCGGCGTAGTACCCCTCGCGCGCGAACGCGCAGTAGTCCAGCAGGCTGCCGTGGGCGATCTCCACGCCCTTGGGCGTGCCGGTGGAGCCGGAGGTGTACAGCACGTAGGCGCTGCGCTGCGCATCCTCGGCCAGCGCCGGTGCCGTGGACGGGTACGCCGACAGCCAGTCCGCGCGGTGCGCCTCGTCCATGAACAGCGTGTCCGCTCCCGCCAGCGGGAACGCACTGGCGCTGTCCAGCAGCACCAGCTGCACCTGCGCATCGTCCAGGATCTGCCGCAGCCGCGCCGGGCCCTGCTGCAGGTCCAGCGGCACGTAGGCCGCGCCGGCCTTGAGCGTGCCCAGCAGCGCCACCAGCAACGCCACCGAGCGCTCCAGCGCCACTCCTACCCGTGCGCCCGGACCGATCCCCTGCTCCTGCAACGCCTGCGCCAGCCGGTTGGACGCACGCTCCAGACCCGCGTAGTGCAGCCACTGCGTCCCGCAGCGCACCGCCACCGCCTCCGGCGTCGCCGCTGCCTGCGCCTGCACCTGCGCCACCAGCGAGCGCTCGCGATATTGCGTCGACACCGGACCGCGACCCAGCGCCAGCAGCGCCTGCGTGGCGGCGCTGGCTTGCAGCGGGAGACGCTCGAACGGCAGCGCGGGGGATGCCAGTGCGGCCTGCAACAGGCAAACATAGGCCTGCGCCATGCGCTGCACGGTGACCGCGTCGAACAGTGCGGTCTGGAAGCTCCAGTACATGCGCAGCCGCTCCTCGACCTCGATCGCGGTGACATCGAAATCGAAGCGAATGCTGTCGACGCCGAGCTCGATCTGCTCCACGTCCAGCCCAGGCAAGGACAGATCGCCAGTCTCCTGGGTCTGCAGTACGAACTTGATCTGGCATACCGGGTTGTAGGCCAGCGTGCGTTCCGGTCTGAGATCGTCGACGACCAGGTCGAAGGGCAGGTCCTGGTGCGCGAACGCGGACAGGGCGCGTTCGCGCACCTGCGCGAGCAATTCAGCGAATCCAGTGCCGGCAGAAAGCTCTGTCCGCAGGGCGACCGTATTGACGAAAAACCCGATCAGCGGCTCGACTTCCCGCTGCGTGCGTCCAGAGACCGGCGTACCGACCACGATGTCGCGCTCGCCGCTCCACCGCGACAGCAGCGCCGCGAGCGCCGCCTGCAACACCATGAAGACGGTGGCGTCATGGGCAGCGGCGAATGCCTTGCATGCCTGCAACAACGGCGATGGCAGCCAGCACTCGACCGCCTCGGCCACGAAGTCCTGCTGCAGCGGTCGCGGCCGATCCAGCGGCAACGCATGCACCGGCGGCACACCCTGCAGACGTTCGCGCCAATGCGCTCGCAAGCCCGCAGCGGCATCGGTGCCCAACCAGTTCTGCTGCCAGACCGCGTAATCGGCATATTGCACGGGCAATGGCGGCAAGGGATCGGCAGCACCACTGCGGAACGCGCGATACAACGCACCGAACTCCCGCACCACTACGCCCATCGATTCGCCGTCGCTGGCGATGTGGTGCAGCGTCAACAGCAACAGATGTTCTTCCGCCGCAAGGTCGACCAGCGCGCCACGCAGCATGATGTCGGCGGAGAGGTCGAACGCGGCGGACGCCTCGTCTCGCAGGAGTTGGGCGACGTGCATGTCCAGTTCGGAACGCGCGATCGCGGCCAGATCGAGTCTGGCCAACGGCACGGGTGACGGCGGCAACACCCGCTGCACCGGTTCGCCGTGTTCGACGGCGTACACCGTGCGCAACACCGCATGCCTTGCCACCAACGCATCCAACGTCGCCTGCAGCGCAGCGAGGTCCAGGACCCCACGCAGGCGCAATGCGCAGGGCACGTTGTATTGGGTGCTGCCACCTTCCAACTGGTCGGCGAACCAGATACGCCGCTGCGCGAACGACAGCGGTGCGCAGACGCGGCCAGGCTCGGCAGCGATGGGCTGCATCGGCTCCACGACCGCAGTGTCCAGATGCTGCGCCAGGCGGCGCACGCTGGGGTGCTCGAACAGTGCCTTCACCGGCACCCGCCGCCCCAACGCCTGGCCGATCTGGCCAGCGAGACGCATCGCCAGCAGCGAATGCCCACCGAGCGCAAAGAAGTCCTGCTCCACATCGATGGACGATCGACGCAGCGCCTGTTGCCAGATGCCGGCCACCAGCCGCTCGGTCGCGGAGGCCGGTTCGGCCAGGCCAGCCGCGGCCTCCGGCTCCGGCAGCCGGCGCCGATCGATCTTGCCGTTGGCAGTGAGCGGCAACGCATCCAGTTGCACGAAGGCTGCTGGAATCATGTAGTCCGGCAGATGCTCGGCCATGTGGGTGCGCAGTTCGGCGGGGGACGCCGCCGCATCGTCGGCTGCCACCCAGTAGGCCAGCAGGCGCTTGTCCTCCGCGCCACCGGACGCGATGACGACCGATGCGCGTACCGACGGATGTGCCGCCAGACAGGATTGCACACCCGCCAGCTCGATGCGGAATCCGCGCAGCTTGACCTGGCCATCCCTGCGCCCGACGAATTCGAGCATCCCGTCTGCACGCCAGCGCGTCAGATCGCCGCTGCGGTACATACGTCCGCCGTCGGCGGCGAACGGATCGGGCAGAAAGCGTTCGGCGGTCAGGTCCGGCAGATTGACGTAGCCTGCGGCGACACCGTCGCCACCGATGTACAACTCGCCGACCGCCCCGACGGGGACGGGCTGCTGCGCCGCATCCAGCACATAAAGACGGGTATTGCGGATCGGGCGTCCGATCGGGATCGACTGCCCCGGCACGGCCGACGGTATCGCATAGGTCGCGGCAAAGGTGGTCGTCTCGGTCGGGCCGTAGCCATTCAACAACTGCGCGGGCCGGTGCCGCTGCAGGAAGCGCGCGACGATGGCCGCATCGAGCACGTCGCCGCCGATCAGCAGGCAGCGCAGCGCGCCCAAGACCTGTCCGATCGCATCGGCATACTGGTTGAACAAGCCGACGCTGAGCCACAGCACCGTGACCGTTTCGCGCTGCAGGAACGCGCCGAAACGCGCAGGCTCCAGCACCGTGTCCCGGTCCGCGATCGCCACGCGACCGCCGTTGAGCAAGGCTGCCCACACTTCCATGGTGCTGGCATCGAACGCCGGATTGGCGGCGAAGGCGATGCAGTCACCAGGGCCGAACTCGGTGTAGTCGCCGTCCACCACCAGGCGTCGAATGCCGCGATGGGTGATGGCCACGCCTTTCGGCTGCCCGCTGGACCCGGAGGTGTACATCACGTAGGCGACCGCATCGAGTCCCGCTGCGGACGAAGCCCAGGTCGGAACCGGTGCGGCCGCACCCGGCAGCACGTCGATGGCCACGCCCTGCACCGGCGTGTCCTGGTCCGCCGACCGCAGCAGCAGACAGGCCGCACTGTCCTTGAGCATGAACGCACGCCGCCGCGGCGGCGCATCCAGATCCAGCGGCACATAGGCGCCGCCGCATCGCAGCGTCGCCAGTTGCGCGGCCAACAGCCACGCCGATCGCGGCAGCGCGAGCGCGACCCGACCGCCCTCGCGCAATCCCTGGCCCTGCAGCCGCTGCGCCAATGTGGCAGCGTGTGCGTCGAGTTGGGCGTAGGTCCAACGAAGCTCGCCATCGACCACGGCGATCGCGTCGGGCGCGCGTGCGACCTGCTGCGCGAAACGCTGCTCCAGGCGCAGGGCATCGGCGTAGGCGCGCGGACGCCCCGCCCAGTCCTGGAGCAGACGCTGCCGCTGCGCCTGCGGCATCAGCGGCAGGGTCTGCACTGCGGCGTGATCGTCCCGCAGCATTGCATCCAGCAGGCACCGCCACGCGGTCAGCCAGCCCTCCACCGTCTGCCGCTCGTACAGGGCCTCGGCGTACTCGATCAGGCCGAAAAGGCCGTCGGCGGATTCGCCGACGACCAGGCTGACATCGAATTTCGCGTCGCCGGCAGCCGCAACAGGCAGCGCCGTGGCCCGGACGCCGGCTAGCTCCAGATCGGCCACGTCGCCGTCCTGCCAGGCCACGAACACCTGGAACAACGGACTGTGGGCGAGGCTGCGCACTGGCGCCGCCACCTCCACGACGCGTTCGAGCGGCAGCCGTTGCCGCTGCTGCGCGTCCAGCAGCTGTGCACGCACCTGGGCGAGCCATCCGGCGACGTCCAGGTCGCGACGCATGTCCAGGCGCAGCGGCAGCGAATTGACGAACAGCCCGATCAGGCCGGCAACCGCGTCGGCATCGCGATTGGCCGTGGCCGTGCCCAGCACGATCTCCTGCTGTCCGCTCATCCGCGCCAGAACTGCCGCCCAACTGGCGAGGACCGTGGTGAACAGGGTGACCCCGTGGCGACGGCTGAAGGCCTGCAGCGCCTGTGTTTGCGCGGCGTCGAATGCGACCGGCAACGTGCCTGCGGTCCCGCCGGCCTGGGCCGGCCGCGGACGATCCGCTGGAAACGTGGACAACAACGGCGCACCGTCCAGCCTCTCGGCCCATGCCCGTTCCTGGAACGTCGCCTCAGGACTGCTCAGCCAGTCCCGCTCCCAGACGGCATAGTCCACGTAGCGCAAGGCGAGCGCCGGCAGCGATGCGTCCCGGCCGTCCCGGTGCGCGGCATACAGCACACCCAGTTCGTCCATCAGCACACGCATCGACCAGCCATCGAACACGATGTGGTGCACGGCGATACGCAGCAGATGGGTGCCATGATCCTCCCGCAACAGCGCGATCCGCAGCAGCGGCCCGTGTTGCAGGTCGAAGCTCCGCTCCAGCACGCGCTCGGCCTCGGTGCGCTGGTGCGCGGTCGCGCCATCGTGGACATGCCATTCGAAGGCGCTGTCCGCCGCTGCATCCGTCACCTGACGCGGCCGACCATCCTTTTCCGGGAACCGGCTACGCAGCACCGAATGCCGCGCCACGACCGCAACGAAGGCGGACCGCAGGGCGGCGATATCGAGCGTCCCCTGCAGTTGCAGGGCGGCATACATGTGATAGGCACGGGACGCCGGTTCCAGCTGCGCCAGGAACCACAGCCGCTCCTGCGCCGGCGACAGCGGCGCATCGTCGTCGACGGCTGCCCGCGCAATGGCGGGCACCACGGCGGCAGCGGACGAGGAACGCTCGAGATGCGCAGCCAGGCGCCGCACGCTGGGATGTTCGAAAACCGCGCGCGCCGGGACGGGATGGCCCAGGGCCCGGCTCGCCTCCGCCGCCAGGCGCGCGGCCAGCAACGAATGACCGCCCAATGCGAAGAAATCGTCTTCGACGCCCACCCGGTCCAGCCCGAGCAGGCGCTGCCAGAGCGCCAGCAGGGTCCGCTCGATGGCCGTCTGCGGTGCTACCGGCGACGCCACTTCCGACACCAGCGCGGGCGGCAATGCACGCAGGTCGATCTTGCCGTTGGCGGTCAACGGAAACCGCGCCATCGGCACGATGATCGGGATCATGTAGTGCGGCAACTGCTGCGCCAGTGCATCGCGCACGCGCTCCACGACTGCTGCAGGCGCGAGGTTGACGTCTGCCGCGACCAGATAGGCCGCCAAGCGCGTCCCGGCAGGATGCTCCACCGCCAGTACCACCGACTCGCGCACCCAGGCGAGCGCGTCCAGCCGCGCCCGGACCTCGCCCAACTCGATGCGATAGCCGCGAATCTTGACCTGCTCGTCGGCACGGCCAAGGAACTGCAGTTGCCCGTCCTGTGCCCAGCGCACCCGATCGCCGGTGCGGTACCAGCGCCCCGGCTCGGCGGCGAGCGAGACGAAGCGCTGCGCCGTCAACGCCTCGTCGCCGGCGTAGCCAAGCGCCAGCGCGGCGCCGCCCAGGTACAGTTCGCCGGAAACGCCGCGCGGCACGCGCTGACCGTTGCCATCCAACACCAGGCAGCGCACATGCGGCAACGGCCGGCCGATGGGCGCCACCGGCGCGATCGCAGCAGACGCCGACAACTCGGCCACCGTCGCCGTGACCGTGGCCTCGGTCGGCCCATAGCCATTGAGCAGGCGCAAGGTCGCAGGCATCGCCTCGCACCAGCGCAGGATGCTGGCGGGGCGCACCGCTTCGCCACCCACCACGCACAGGCGGACATGGCGGCCGGCGATTGCCACCGCGTCCTCTGTCAACGTATCGGCCAACAGATGCCAGAACGCGGTCGGCAGATTGAGCACGCTCAGCGCATGCAGGTCCACGAAGCGCCAGAACGCATCGGCCGATTCGGCACTGGCGTCGTCGCGGATCACCAGGCAGGCGCCATGGCAAAGCGCCATCAGGCATTCTTCGACGAAGACATCGAAGTTGAACGCAGAGAACTGCAGTAGCCGGTCCTCGTGCGCGATCGCATAGACCTGCTGCAACCCGGCCAGATAGGCCGACAACGCGCCATGCCCGACCTCCACCCCTTTCGGGACACCGGTGGACCCGGAGGTGAAGATCAGATAGGCAGGATCGTCGGCCCGGACGTGCACCGCCGGAGCCTCGGCGTCCTGCGCCGCCAGAGCCGCCAGGCCCGCCGTATCGTCCACCACCAGCACGTGGGTGCCGGCCAGCGCAGGCTGGTCACGCAGATGATCCAGGGTCACCACCGCGTGCAGGGCGGAGGCCTGCACGATCTGCTGCAGGCGGGCCGCCGGCAGCCCCGGGTCCAACGGTACATACGCCGCCCCGGTCTTGAGCGTCGCCAGAACCGCCCACGGCAGCCGCCAGCTGCGTGGCAGGTACAGGCCGATCCGCTTCCCCTGCCCGGCACCCGCACTGCGCAGCCAATGCGCCAATCGGTTGGATTCGCGCTCCAGTTCCTGGTAGCACACGGTCCGCGCGTCGTCGACGATCGCCACGGCGGCGGGGTGCGCGCGTGCGACGTCCTCCACCCGCACGAAGACCGGGGCAGCATCGGCCACGTGGACGCCTTGCCCTTCCAGTTCGCGCAGGGCACCGCGTTCGCTGTCGGCCAGCACCTCCAGTCCGTGCACGGGCGCTTGCGGTTGCGCCAGGGCGGCGGCAAGCAACTGGTGGAACGACTCGGCGAAGCGTGCGACGGTAGCCGCGTCGAACAGTTCCGGCCGGTAGTGCCAGCGCACCCGCAGCGCGTCATCGCGCCGCTCCGCGGCGATATCGAGGTCGAAGTTGAGCGGCAATGGCTGCCGTTCGTCTTCGATCGCAGTCACGTCGAGGTCCGGCAGAACGAACGCCGGCAACGGTGCGTTATCCAGCGAGAACAGGATCTGGCACAGGGGCATCGCCCCGGGCGTGCGCTCCGGTGCCGCTGCCTGCACCACATCGTCGAAGGGCACATTGCGATGCGCCAGCGCCGCGAGCGTCGCGATCCTGCAGCGATTCAGCAGCTGTTCGAAGGTCGGCATGCCGGACAGGTCGGTACGCAGCGGCAGCGTGTTGACGAACAGGCCGATCATCGCCTCGGTGGCCGGATGCTCCCGGCAATCCACCGGCGTCGCCACCAGTACATCCTGCTCGTCGCTCCAGCGACCGATGGTCAATGCCAGGAGCGCATGCAACGCCATGAACAAGGTCGTCTCGCAGCGAGCGGCAAAGGCCTCCAACCGTTGCAGGGTCGTCGCGTCGATCAGCGTATGGAAGTGCGCGCCCAGGGCGGCGTAGCGCAGCGGCCGTGGCCGATCCAGCGGCAGGCGATGCAGCGATGGCGCCTGCTGCAACGCCTCACGCCAGAACGCCAGCGACTGCGCGCGTTCGGCAACCGCCACGTCCTGCCGCTCCCAGGCCGCGTAGTCCGCATACTGCAACGGCAACGCAGGCAATGCCGTCGGGCATCCGCGCACCGCATCGCGATAGGCAGCGTTCAGATCGGCAACCAGCGTGCGCATCGATCCGCCATCGGCGGCGATATGGTGCAGGGTCAGCAACAGCACATGGTCGTCGGGCGCGACTGCGAGCAGGCTGGCGCGCAGTTTCAGCGGCTCGGCGAGATCGAACGGGACCGCCGCCTCCGCACGCCAATACGCAAAGATCAGATCCGCCTGGCCGGGGCCACCGGCATCGATCACGGGCAGCGTTGGCAGCAGCGCCGGGACAGCGTGCTGGACCACGTGACCGTGCCGCTCGCGGATACCGGATCGCAGCACATCGTGGCGGTCGACCACCGCCTGCAACGCCGCCTGCAGCGCCGGCAGGTGCAAGGCGCCACGCAGACGCAGGCCGACCGGGATGTTGTACTGCGCATTCGCGCCTTCGACGCGGTCGTCCAGCCACAAGCGCTGTTGCAGGAGCGACAGCGGCAGCAGATCGCGGGCCTGTGCGCGGACCATGGCGCGCTGCGGTTCCGCCAGTGGCGCCACATGCTGCGCCTGGGCGCGAATCGAGCGGTGTTCGAACACGAACCGCAGGGTGACATCCCGGGCAAAGCAGGCCGACAGCTCGGCCGCCAGCCGCGATGCCAACAACGAATGCCCTCCCGCCGCGAAGAAGTCGGTGTCCATGCCGACCTGATCCGCCCCCAGCACTGCGCACCAGATGCGCAGCACCTGGCGTTCGGCATCGGTCTGCGGCTGCGCGTCCGCGTTGCCTTCCCGATCTGGCGACGGCAGTGCGCGCCGGTCGATCTTGCCGTTGGCGTTGAGCGGCATCCGCTGCATCAGCACCCATTGCGCCGGCACCATGTAGTCGGGCAACCGTCGCTGCAATCGCTGGCGCAGTTCGGCAAACAGGGCGTGCCGCGCATCTGCACCGGTAGGAGGAGCGACGACGCACACGTACGCGATCACCCGGCGCTGCATGCCCTCGCCCGCTGCGCCCACCGCGGCGGACAGCACTTCCGGCATGGCATTCAGGGCGGCCTCGATCTCGCCCGGCTCGATACGGAACCCGCGCACCTTGAGCTGGTCGTCCAGACGCCCGAGAAACTCCAGCTGACCGTCCGCCCGCCAGCGCGCGCGGTCGCCAGTGCGGTACCAACGCCGCCCGGCCAGGACGCCCTGCCCAACGACGAAGCGCTGTGCGGTGGCGTCGGGCTGACCGACATAGCCGCGCGCCAGGCCGACGCCGGAGATCCAAAGCTCACCGGCCGCACCGATCGGCGCGACGCCACCATGGCGGTCCACGATCCGCAGTTCGGTGTTGGGCAAGGGCGAGCCGATACTGACCTGATCGGACGGACCCAGGAGGGCCTGGCTGACCGCGACCGTGGCCTCGGTCGGGCCATAGGCGTTGAACAGGCGGCACTTCGCCGCCCACGTGCTTGCCAGCGTCGGATCGCAGGCTTCGCCGCCGACGATCAGCGAGCGCAACCGGTAGTGCCGCGACGCATCCACATGCGCCAGCGCCGCCGGCGGAATCAATGCATGGCTGATGGCATGCTGCTGCAGGTAGTCGGAAAGCTGCTCGCCGGAGCCGCGCACCGTTTCCGGGCAGAGATAGAGCGTCGCCCCGGCAACCAAGGTCCTGGCCCAGTCCCAGGTCGCCGCGTCGAACCCGATCGAAGAGAACTGCAGCACCCGATCGTTCGCGTCCAGCGCATATGTGTCCTGCAGGGTCAGCGCCAGATTGGCCAGTCCCGCATGCGT
The DNA here is from genome assembly GCF_056725205.1 of Xanthomonas sp. NCPPB 3174. Classification (NCBI taxonomy): domain Bacteria; kingdom Pseudomonadati; phylum Pseudomonadota; class Gammaproteobacteria; order Lysobacterales; family Lysobacteraceae; genus Xanthomonas; species Xanthomonas sp. NCPPB 3174. The sequence goes on from NZ_CM161517.1 coordinate 3,233,677, forward strand.
GAGCATCACGCCCTTGGGCGTTCCGCTGGAGCCCGAGGTATAGATGATGTAGGCCAGGTGCCCGGCCTCCAGCCCCAGGATGCGCGGATCGGTGTCGGCCGCGGCGTCCGATGCCGACGGCGTCTGCATCGCCTCTTCCAGGACCAGGACAGCTTCCATGCCCACCAGTCCGGCCAGGCGCCCCTCGGTCGATGCCGACACCAGGACCAGCAACGGCTCCGCATCGGAGAGCATCGCCGCGATCCGTGCATCGGGCTGCACCGGATCGATGGGCAGGTAGGCACTGCCCGCCTTCAGCACGGCCAGTATGCCGACCAGCAATTCCCGCCGCCGCTCCGCGCACACCGCGACGGGCCGATCCGGCGCCGCGCCGCGCGCGATCAACCGGTGCGCCAATCGGTTTGCCTGCCGATTCAGCTCGGCATAGGAGAGGCTTCCCTGCTCGTCAACGACGGCGATCGCATCCGGTTGGTTCCGCGCATGCGCTTCGAACACACGATGCACCAGGACCTCGGCGACCTCCTTGCGAGGGCCACAGGCAAGCCCGGCCGCCGCCTGCGCTTCCTGCGGCGGCAACGCCGACAGATCGCCCAGACGCAGCTCCGGCGCCTGCAGCAGGCGGCTCAGCGCATGCTGGAAGCGGGCTGCGAGCCGCTGCGACTCGGCCGGCTCCAGATAGGCCAGGTTGTAATCGAAATGAAACTCGACCGGCTGCGTCTGTCCGTACTCCCAGACGGTCAACGCCAGCGGCGTCTGACTGAAACCATGGCTCAGGTAGTGGATCGAGGCGGCGTGGCCGCCGATCTCGAAACGGCTATCGAGCTTGAGATAGTTGAAGCTGACATCGAAGACCGTGGCATCGCTTCCGGAAATGCCGAGATCCCGGCACAGATGTCCGACCGGATAGCGCTGATGCCGGTAGTCGGCGCGTTGCCGTTCCGACAGCGCGCGTACCAGCTCGCCGAATGCCATGTGCGGTGCCAGCTCGACGGCCAACGGCATCATGCCGGTATAGACGCCGATGGCCTGCTTCTGGACCTTGCCCCTTCGATTGTGGACCGGCAATCCGATCAGGAAACGGTCGCGATCGCCCTGTGCCCCGGCGCAAAGCGCAAACACGCCCAGCAACACCTGCGGCACACCCACGCGGTAACGCTCGGCCAGGGCCTGCACCGCGGCATACTCGGATGCCGGCATGGACACCGTTTCGCGTCCACTGGGAATCGCCGTCCCGGACCGATAGCGCGGGCGATGATAGGCCTGCAGCAGAGGCTCGGGCGCCGTTGCCACGCGTGACTTCCAGTGGCGAGCGTCGTCCTGGTAGCGCGGGCTTTCCACATAGCCGACGTCGTCGGCCGCCACCGAATGCAAGCCGGGCGGTCGCTCCGTGGCGTCTCCTCGGCAATGGCATCCCAGCTTTCTGGCCAGGTTGGCGAAGCCCCAGCCATCGATGATCAGGTGGTGCGCGATCACGCAGTACCAGGTTTCCTCGGCGGACAAGCGCAGGATCCAGGCCCTGTACAATTCCTGCTCGTGCAGCACGAACGCTTCGCGAAAGCGATCGTCGAGCCATGCCAACGCGGCTGCAGCAGGGTCCAGCGCGTCGGAGAAATCCTTTTCCTCCAGCCGAGTCGTCCGCACCGACGCGACGTACTGCACGATGCCCGCGCGGGTGGCACGGATGCGCAAGCCGAAGGCGTCGTCGCCTTCCACCAGACGCGCATGCGCCTGACGCAGCACCTGCGCGTCCATCGCGCCCATCCGGATATAGCCGCCGATGTTGTAGATCGGATCGTCCGGGTAGCGCTGCTGATCGAAGTAGATGTCCGACTGCGCCAGCGTCAGCGGAAATTCAAGGGTCGCTGCGTCCATTCCGCTCTCCGTACCCTATTGCGCCAGCGCTTCGGGAAGCGCCCGTTCGTCCAGCGGCGCGGCATGCGCCTCGGTCACGACCAGGCCATCGCGCATCACGATCAGCCGATCGGCCTGGCCGAAATAGCGATCGTCGTGGGAAATGGCCAGCACCGTCTTGCCCCGCGCCTTCAGCTCGGGAAGGATCCGTTTGTAGAAGACCTCCTTGAATTCCGGATCCTGGTCCGCCGCCCATTCGTCGAACACGTACATTTCCGCGTCCTCCAGCATCGCCACCACCAAGGCGAGTCGGCGCTTCTGTCCATCGGACAGGGCCAGGGTCGAAAAGCGCCCCTGCGCGAACGACACCTTGCGGTCCAGGGCGAACTCGCGCAGATAGTCCTCGACCATCGGCGCCACGACCTGCGGATCGACGCCAAGCGGACGATCGAACAGGTAATAGTCGGAATAGATCGCGGCGATCCCCCGGCGGTAACCGGAAATGTTGGCGGCATCGACGGGCTCGGCATCGAAGCTGATCTGCCCTTCTGCCGGCAGGTAATGCAGCGTCGCCAGCTTGCTGAGCGTGGATTTCCCGGATCCATTGCCGCCCACGATGAAGGTGATCTCCCCGCGCCTGAGCTCGAAGCTGAGTGGCCCGACATGGAAGCCGCGCTCGTCGGCCCGGTCGGGATAGCGGTACACCACCCGGTCGAAACGCAGCGTCGACCAGTCGCGCTTCACCGGCGCGGTGTGGTCGACCTGCTCTTCAGGAATGCGTTCGAACAGGTCGTTGAACTTCTTCAGTGCGATCTTCGCCGTGGTGAACTGCGGCACGAAGTTCAGGAGCGCACCGATCGGCCCGGCGACGTAGAGAAGGGCCATGATCACGCCACTCAGTTCCTGACTGGTGATCGCATGATGGTTGACGAAGACGAAACTGACCGAGCCGATCACGAAGAACACGATGAGGCCGCCGTAGTTGATGGCGACGCTCATGATCGAATGCCCGGTCTTTGCGGTCTCGCGCACGAGCGTTTCGTTGGCGGCCAGGACATGCGCGAAGTAATCCTCGCGCTTGTCGCGGTGCAGCTTGAGCTCCTTGGCGCCATGCACCAGGCCACGAATCGATTCGTGCAGGCCATCCAGGTGACGCCGGGCACGGACCAGGTAGCGCCGACCGATCACCATCGGCAGCTGATAGGTGAGCATGCCGAAAAAGATGCAACCCAGCACGAACCAGAACACGCTGGAATTGAGATAGAGCAGGAACCCCAGCATCCCGACCAAGGTCACGACATTGGTCAGGACTTCCGGCAACAGCCTGGCGCCGGCGATGATCACGGGAACATCGGAGGTGATCGAGGCGATGAGCCTCGGCATGCCGATGCGTTCGAGAGCGGCGATGGGCGCATTGGCGATGCGCCGGTACATCCGGGTGCGCAGATCCGTGGTCACATCCATCGAGATCCGGGTCAGGATCACCTGCGAGCCTGTCCGCGCCACCAGGATGACCGCGCACAGCGCGACGAAGGCCAGCGCGTGCCGGTAGTTGGAGATCTGCCAGGAAAACAGGACGCCGATGTCGGGATTGACCTTCGCCAGTTTCTCCTTGGCCGGATCGATCGCATCCAGCACCAGCGGAATGATCAGCGAATAGCAGATCCCGGCGATGGCGCCAAGCACGATCGACAGGAATACCCTGTTCGGTGCACGCCGTGCGAATGCGCCGAGCAGATTCATCGCGACACCACTCCCGCCGTAGCGTTTGCCGGAACCAGCTGCAACTGGGTGGTCATCTGTCCGGACTGCGGCCAGCGCGACAGCTGCCCGTCACGGAAGCGTTCGACCATGTCGTCGTAGTGCGTGCTGGCCACATTCCCCGACTGACCGGTGGAATTCATGTACAAGTGGACATCCGGCGCCTTGCCCATGCCGATCACCTGGCGGAAGCCAGGCCCGAAGTCCTGGATGAACCGTCCGGACTTGTCGTAGCTGTAGGACGCGACATTGACCGTGTCGGGCGAACCGCCGTTGCCGATCCTGCGCTCGAACACGCTGCGGACCACGTTGATGCCGCTGAACGGAGTATGCCGGTACACCGTGGCGTGCAGATCGCCCCACTTCCACCCATGCATGTCGGTATCGCCCGCCATCTTGCGTAGATCCCACAGTGCGTCGTTGAGCGATGCATCGATCACGTCGTCGCAACGCTGGGCCGGCATGTCGGTATCTCCGCACCAGCTGTGCGGACCGTCCACCAGCAGCCGACCGAGCGCGTCCAGGTCCAGGTTGTCGGCGATGCTCTTGACGTAGCGCCCCTCGGTCTCCTGGTTGAAGTCCGTCCGCAGTTCGTCTGCCATCAGTTCGCGGCGGAGCGTGCGCACCCAGGCATTGAAGATCGAGGCGGCCTGGCTCGATCGCGCCATGTCGCCGTTCCAGCCGCGCAGAAAGACGAAGGCGTCGCGTTGCTGCTGATTGCTGGGCTGGTGACGCAGCAGCCGCGCGAGCAGGCGCCGCGCGGGCTCGCTGACGGTGTCGTTCTGGATGCTGCCCATCGCCTCGGCGGTGACCGGCGTCCCGTGCGCGATCAATGCCTTGAGCCGCTGCTCGATCCGCCGAGCGCGATCCGGCTGCGCCCAGTCATCGCCGATGTAATAGGGATAATCGTCGCCGAAGAACCTCTCGTTGGCCGACACCAGATAGCCGTCGGTCGGGTTGTAGCGGCTTGGCAATTGCTCGGGCGACAGATAGCCGATCCACTCCCGGGTGGTGTTCCATCCAGGCGCCGGCAGATCGCCGCGACCACTGCGCCGCACCGGGACACGTCCCGCCGCGACGTGCCCGATGTTTCCATCGCGGTCGATGTAGAGCAGGTTCAGCGCCGGCGCGACGAGCGCGCCCGCCGCGTCGCGAAACGATGCCCAATCGTGCGCATAGTTGAGCTTGTAGAAGCTTTCGTAGGACGTGTCGTCCTTGTCCAAGGCAGTCCAGCGCAAGGCCACCGGCTGGTCGAATACCTTGAACAGGTCGCTCACGACCGGCCCATGCCGCGTGCGACGCACATGAATGCGCAGCGGACGCAACGGCGATCGCAGGAACGCCGGAAAATCCTGGCGCACCTGGATCGATTCCACCGAGGTGTCGAATCGCTCCCAGCCGTGCTCGGTGAGGTAGCGCCCCGTGTCGTCGGGATCCACCTGTTCCAGATACAGATCCTGCGCATCCGCCATGAAGTTGGTGCCACCCCAGGCGATGTGCTGGTTACGCCCGAAGATCACCAGCGGCAGCCCGACCAGGGTCGCGCCGCGCGCATCGATCCTGTCGCCCTTGATCTGCGCCATGTACCAAAGCGATGGCATCTGCAGGCCCAGATGCGGGTCATTGGCCAGCATTGGATTGCCGTCGGCGGTCAGACGCCCGGACACGACCCACGCATTGCTGCCGACATATCGCCCACCCAGGCCCAATCGGCGCTGCAGATCGTCCTGGAACCTGAGAAAGTGCAATAGGGGTGCCGGCGCCGCGACCTTGCCGAGATCTTCGCCTGCTGCCGTGCCGGCGGGATACAAGGCCGCATACTTGTGCGGCTCCAGGATCTGCCGCGCCAGCATCCGCTCGATTTCCTGGCGATAGTTGCCGCCGAGGTTGAGCGCAAAGACCTTGATCCAGGACAACGAGTCGTAGACCGTCCACGGTTGCGGCTTGATCTGCAACAAGGCAAATTCCGGCGGCAGCGACGGATCGCGCTGCAGCCATGCATTGATGCCATCGGCATACGCTTGCAGCGAATCCTGCGCCTCCGGACTCAGGGCATTCCAGGCGTCGTGTGCGGAACGTTCCAGGCCCAGGGTACGGAACCAGATGTCCTGTTCCACGCTTTGCTTGCCGAAGACCTCACTCAAACGGCCATACGCGATGCGGCGCTGCAGCTCCAGTTGCCACATGCGGTCTTGTGCGTGGGCATAGCCGAGCGCGAAGAATGCGTCGTGATCCGTGCGCGCCACGATGATCGGAACGCCATCCTTGTCGCGTCGCACGTCCGCCGGCGCTCGCAGATCCACGACATCGACGCGTCCCTGCAGCGTGGGCAGGCTGCTTCGGACCTGCCGCACTCCCCACCATCCCGCGACAGCCAGCGGCAGAAGCAGAAACACCAAGAACCGCGAAGACAACGGAAACCGTTTGAACATCGTTGCACGCTTCCCTGCACGAGCCATCTACATTCGCCGCAGGAGGACACGGGTGGCGACCTCGGGATGGACACTCTCGCCAGCGACGGATGGCGGCAACACGAAGCCGCGCGAATGCCGAGCCGCCAGCAGCTCTATCAGTCCCGAAATGCGTTATCCGGTTTTCCCCAGCTACATCCCCGGCGCCCGCCCCCCATGGCTGGCCGGTGTCGCTTCAAACATCGTCTTGCAGAATCTTTCCTGGCGCGGATGCCAAGCACTTAACCAAGCATGAACCTGCTCAACCGATGGTGGCAGATTCAATGAGGCAAGAAAAGCCGGGATCTGTAGACAAAACGACGCGACGTTCACGTGGCATCGTTGTGACAACACGCGATGTAGGCGGCACGACCGTCGACTTCTGCAACGACAAAGACGCACAGACTGCTGAGAACGCAACGGTGTCGCCGAACGGGTGCGGTGAATCGTCGTCCCGGGCAATGCAGGGACGACTGTGAAATGCACTCTTGGGAATGCACCGCAGCAACCGCCCGGCGTTCGGGCGGCGCCGCGGCAATGGTCACGGTGCTACGGCTTGGCCTGCGCACCGCCCAGCGACTTGCTCAGGAACGCCAGCAGCCGGGTGTAGAACTCGCGGCGGTGTTCTTCGGTATAGAAACCGTGCCCCTCGGTCGGGACATACAGCGTCTCCACCGGTACCCCGGCCTTCTTCAGGGCGGCTTCCATCTTCTTGGAGTGCTGGATGGGCGCAGTCTGATCCTCGCCACCGGCAGCCAGGAATACAGGCACCTTGATCTTGTCGGCGAGATTCACAGGTGAAATCGCCGCCAATTCGTTGCCCGTGCCCATCCAGTCACGCAGAAAGTTCTGGCTGGAATCGCGCAGCTGGGCATCACCCCTGACATATATCATCGGCAGGTCGTAGACACCGACATAGCCTGCCGCGCAGCGGTAAAGCGTCGGCTCCTTGGCCACGCCCATCAACGACGCATAGGCGCCATAGCTGGCACCGTACATGCAGATGCGCTGCGGGTCGGCGATGCCTTGATCGATCGCCCAGCGCGTGGCGTCGGTGAGGTCGTCCTGCATCTTGCCACCCCACTGATCGGCGCCCGCCAGCTGGAACGCCCGCCCGTAGTTGCTGGAGCCACGGTAGTTGACCTGCAACACCGCGTAACCTGCACTGGCTAAAATCTGCGCATCTTCGTCGAACATGCCCTTGTCGGACTCGCCGAACGGACCACCATGCGGCATCAGCACCATCGGCACCTTGCCGGACTTGGCCGCCGCTGGCAGCGTCACAAACCCATGCAGCGGCAGGCCATCTCGCGCCTGCAACGCAATCGGCCGCACCTCCGCCAGCTTCGACACCTGCAATGCGGCACGGCGCGCGAACACGAAGTCGGCCTTCTTGGCGACGGTATCGAACAGGTAGAACTCTCCCGGATTGCGACCGGACTGCACGTTGACCAGGTTGAGCCGGCCGTCGCGGGTGCTCGAGGTGACGTAGACCGCCTGTCCCGGGAAGGCCGCTTCCAGCGAACGCTGGGTCTTGGCTTCGGGCGAATTCGTATCGAAGAACACGCTGCGTGGCGTGTCGCCAAGTACCTCGATCCCGACGGGGACGCGGGTGCCATGGCGATACATGATCGCGAAAGGATCGGCTAGGGCATCGCGCGCCACTACCTTCCGCTCGCCAGTGTCCACATTCCAGGACTCGATCGCATCGCTACCTTTAGACTGCTCGACTTGAAGGAAGGCGACACGCCCATCCTCGGAAAATCCGATCGGCGTCTCTACGTGATGACTGACGCTTTCGTCATTGATCAGCTTCCAGTCGCTACCCTTCGCATCGCGGTAGAACAGTTTACTGGCGTTGTCCGCATCGGCGCCCCAGGCAAAACGCACTTTGCCTTGGCTATCGGAAAAGAATTTCGCCCTGCGGACGCTCGGCGAACCGACCAATGCGCGTCTGCGGCCGCTGTACACATCCATGACCTCGGTGCGGCTGTAAGGATCCTTGCTCACACTGAAGGGGCGCACACGAATGATGACATTACGATCATCGCCGGGCAGCGGCCCAACCATGTCGGCAATGACATCTTCCACCTTCTTGGTCTGGATCAGCGTGCCCGGCCCGTTGCCGGTCACGCGCTGGCCCACCAGCAACTCCGCCGCACCGCCGTCGGCGTTGATCGCGAACAGTTCTCCGGTCCCCCAGGGCTGGTCCCGCTGCCCGATCTTCTGGACCATGTTGAACAGCACACGCGTGTCGTTGACCCACACGAAATCGGAGACGTGCGTGTTCTTCTCCATCGAGAAGCTGCCGACGATCTTGTTGTCGGAGCGCCGCATGATCGCCAGCGCGGTCCGATCCTCCAGCGGCACCGTCGCCGCGTAATACTCGCCGGTCGGCGACAGCTTCAGTGTCTCGACCTGCTCCTTGACCAGATACGGCGCCAGATCCACCTGCGCCCATGCATTCCCCGCTCCCAGCAGACACAACAACGCGACTGCGCGCAGTCCCCTCTTCATTCCCTGTTCCCCTGTTCCTGTTGGCGTGACGTCCGCGTGAAGTCTAATCCAGACGCTTGTCCGATGGCGTACCGAAAGCTGGCATGGCCCCTGGCGACCTACCCCCTCGGCGCGCCGGTCGACCCGCGCACCATCAAGCTGAAATCCAGCGTCTGCTGCAGCGGCACGTCCCCCCGCTCGATGATGGCGAGCAGCAGGTTGACCGCGCGAACCCCGATCTCGCGCATCGGCTGCCTGATCGTCGTCAATGGGGGGGTGAGGTAACTGGATGACGCCAGGTCGTCGAAGCCGACGATGGACAGGTCGTCCGGCACGCGGATGCCCCGGTCCCGGCAGGCCGCCAGAGCCCCCAGCGCCATCTGGTCGCTGAAGCAGAAGATCGCGGTCGGTGCAGACGCACGGCCCAGCAGCGCCAGCGCAGCCGCATGGCCGGATTCGACGGAGAAATCGCCCGGCACGACGGTCAGGCTGCGCAGGCCGCGGCGCGCCTTGGCGCAGGCCCGGACCCCTTCCAGTCGCTGCTGATGCAGGGGATTGTCGGGCGGACCGCCCACGACGGCGATCCGAGCGTGCCCCAGCCCATACAGGTGGTCCATCACGGCGCCCGCGGCGGCCGCGTTGTCGATGTGCACGCTGGGAATGCCCAGCGCCGGGTCGAACTCGCAGCCGTTGACCACCGGCGCGGCGGCGCCCTGCTGCTTGACGATGGCACGCGCCGTGGGCGGCAGGCGGTGGCCGAGCACGATCAGGCCGTCGGCCTCGTTGCGCCGAAGCATCTGCGCGTAGCGCTCCTCGCGATCGGGCTGGTGCTGGGTATCGCCCAGCAGCACGGCGTAGCCGACCGCCTGCGCGGCGTCCTCCGCGCCCTGCAGGATCTGCGCAAAGAAGGGATTGGCGATATCCGGGACGGTGACCAGGAGCTTGCCGCTGCGCTGGGTCTTGAGGGTCCTGGCCACCGTGTTGGGCACATAGCCCAGCGCGGCGGCGGCCTGCTCGATGCGCGCGCGCGTGGCGGGCAGGACCTTTTCCGGCCGGGACAGCGCCCGCGACACCGTGCCCGCAGTGACGCCGACGTGCTTTGCGATGTCGTAGATGGTTGTGGCCATGAATCCGAGCTCTTCTTCTTTCTGCTGTGCAGTGCACAACGGGTCTTGCGGGGGGCCCATGCTAGGATCATTCAATCGATTGCACGAGGGCGAATCACGTTGAAGACGCTCAAGGGTCCGGCGCTGTTCCTGGCACAGTTCATCGCCGACACACCTCCCTTCAATCGCCTGGACACGCTGGCCGAATGGGCCGCGGGCCTGGGCTATTCTGGCCTACAAGTCCCGACCAGCGCGCCCCACCTGTTCGATCTGGCCCAGGCCGCGCACAGCCAGGCGTACTGCGACGACCTCGCCGGCATGCTGGCCGGGCACGGCCTGCAGATCACCGAGCTGTCCACCCACCTGCAGGGACAACTGGTCGCGGTGCACCCCGCCTACGACGGCCTGTTCGACGGATTCGCACCGCCGGACAAGCGCGGCAACCCCGCCGCCCGCCAGGCCTGGGCCGTGGAGCAACTGCAGCTGGCCGCCAAGGCCAGCCAGCGCCTGGGGCTGACGGCGCATGCCACGTTTTCCGGCGCGCTGGCCTGGCCTTATTTCTATCCCTGGCCGCAACGCCCGCCCGGGCTGGTGGAAGAAGCCTTCGTCGAACTCGGCCGGCGCTGGCGCCCCATCCTGGATGCCTTCGACGCCTGCGGCGTGGACCTATGCTTCGAGATCCACCCGGGCGAGGACCTGCACGACGGCGCCACCTTCGAGCGCTTCCTCGACGTGGTCGACCACCACCCACGCGCCAAGATCCTGTACGACCCCAGCCACCTGCTGCTGCAGCAGATGGACTACCTGGGTTTCATCGATCGCTACCACGCGCGCATCGGCATCTTCCACGTCAAGGACGCGGAGTACCGGGCCAGCGCGCGCAGCGGCGTCTACGGCGGTTACCAGGACTGGATCGATCGTCCGGGGCGGTTCCGCTCGCTCGGCGATGGCCAGGTCGATTTCAAGGCGATCTTCTCCAAGTTCGCGCAATACGATTTCCCGGGCTGGGCCGTGCTGGAGTGGGAGTGCTGCCTGAAGCATCCTGAAGACGGGGCGCGGGAGGGCGCCGCGTTCATTCGCGACCACATCATCCGCGTGACCGAACGCGCCTTCGACGACTTCGCCGGCAGCGGCGCCGATCCGGCAGCGCTGCGCCGCATGTTGGGGACCTGAGCCATTGCCGCCCTGGGAGGGGACGCCATGACGCACACCATGTCGCGCTTGGGCGCGATGATGTTTCTGCAGTTCTTCATCTGGGGCGCCTGGTTCGTGACCCTGGGGACGTACCTGGTGCAGGGGCCGCTGCACGCCAGCGCGAGCCAGGTGGCGACGGCGTTCCTCAGCCAGTCCATCGGCGCCATCGTCGCGCCGTTCCTGGTCGGCCTGATCGCCGATCGCTACTTCGCGGCGCAGCGCATCCTGGGGGTGCTGCATCTCGCCGGTGCGGTGCTCATGTGGCTGGCATCCACGGCGACCGACTTCAGCGTGTTCTTCGCCTGCGTCATGGGCTACATGCTGCTGTTCATGCCGACGCTGGCACTGGCCAACAGCGTGGCGATGCGGCACATGCAGTCGCCTGAGAAGCAGTTTCCGCCGGTGCGGGTCGCCGGCAGCGTCGGCTGGATCGTGGCCGGCGTGCTGATCGGCTGGCTGGGCTGGGAGCAGGCGCATCGGCTCGAGCTGACCTTCCGGATGGCGGCGATGGCCTCGCTGGCGCTGGGCCTGTATGCCTTCACCCTGCCGCACACGCCGCCGCTGGCGAGACAGCGCGACGCCGGGCTGGGGCAGATCCTGGGGCTGGATTCGCTGCGGCTGCTCAAGTCGCGCTCCTATCTGGTGTTCTTCCTGGCCTCCATCGCCATCTGCATCCCGCTGGCGTTCTACTACAACTTCACCAATCCCTACCTCAACGATCTGGGCGTGCGCGGCGCGGCCGGCCTGCAGTCGCTGGGCCAGGTCTCCGAAGTGCTGCTGATGCTGGCCATGCCGTTCCTGTTCGTGCGGCTGGGGGTCAAGACGATGCTGGCGGTGGGCATGGCGGCGTGGGTGCTGCGCTATGCGATGTTCGCTTTCGGCGATGCGGGCGGCGGCTTCTCGCTGCTGGTGATCGGCATCGTGCTGCACGGCATCTGCTACGACTTCTTTTTCGTCACCGGCCAGATCTACACCGATGCGCATGCCGGCCCCGCCGCGCGCAGCAGCGCACAGGGCTTCATCACCCTGGCCACGTACGGCGTGGGCATGCTGATCGGCACCTTCCTGTCCGGCGCCGTGGTGGAGCACTACACCACCGCGGCGGGCCCGGACTGGCGGCAGATCTGGCTGTTCCCGGCCGGCGTGGCGCTGGTGGTGCTGGTCGCCTTCCTGCTGCTGTTCCGCGACCGGCCTGCCGTCGCGGCCGCGCCCTCCGCGTCTTGAGGATCCCACCGATGCCCAAGCTTGGAATCGCCATCGTCGGCACCGGGATGATCGGCGCCGTGCACCGCCGCGCGGCACTGCTGGCCGGCGGCTCGGTCCGCGGCGTCGCCGCCTCGTCCCCGCAGCGCGCACGCGAGGTGGCGCAATCGTGGGATGTCCCGCATGCCTATCGCGATATCGAGGAGGTGGTCGCCGACCCGCAGGTGCAGGTCGTGCACGTCTGCACACCCAACCATCTGCATCGCGCCATGGCGCAGGCGGCGCTGGACGCCGGCAAGCACGTGATCTGCGAGAAGCCGCTGGCCACCACGCTGGAGGATGCCCGGGCGCTGGCAGCCTTGGCCCGCTCGACCGGGCTGGTCGCCACGGTACCCTTCGTCTACCGCTACCACCCGGTGGTCCGCGAGGCACGCGCCCGCATCGCCCAGGGCGAACTGGGGCCGCTGCGCCTGATCCACGGCAGCTACCTGCAGGACTGGCTGCTGGACCCGGCCAGCAACAACTGGCGCGTGGACCCCTCCCTGGGCGGCACCTCGCGCGTGTTCGCCGACATCGGCTCGCACTGGTGCGACCTGGTGGAATGGGTGAGCGGCGAGCGCTTCGCCGAGGTCAGTGCGGCATTCGCGACGGTGATCGCCGAGCGCGGCACCAACACCGGGCAGAGCTTCACCACGCCGGCCGCGGGCGGCGCGATGCAGGCGGTCGCGAGCGAAGACGTGGCCATGGCGATGCTCAGAACCGGCGCAGGCACGCTGGCCTCGTTGACGGTCAGCCAGGTCTCGGCGGGGCGCCGCAATCGCCTCTGGTTCGAGATCGATGGCGCCCAAGCCAGCGTGGCGTTCGACCAGGAGGACGCAGAGCGTCTTTGGATCGGCCGGCCGGACCAGCGCGAGGAGATCTTCGTGCGCGGGCCGGGTGCCGGCAGTACCGAACAACGCCGGCTGGCGACACTGCCGGCCGGGCACGCGCAGGGCTACGGCGATTGCTTCGAGGCGTTCGTCGCCGACACCTACCGCGCCATCGCGGGCGAGCGGCCGGACGGCCTGCCCACCTTCGAGGACGGGCTGCGCTCGGCGCTGATCGTCGATCGCGTCATCGCATCGGCCAGGACACGCGGCTGGACATCCATCGACTGACTCCCGGGAGGACTTCCTGATGAACACACCGACACGCAGAACCGCAACCCTCGCACTGCTGCTCCTCGTGGCCCTGCCCGCCTTCGCACACGACGTCGCCGGTCCGCAGGCCCCCATCGCGGTGCAGATGTACACGCTGCGCAACGCCGGCTCGCTCGACCAGCAGTTGAAGATCGTCCACGACGCGGGTGTGGGCGCGGTGGAAACGGTCGGCACGCAGAACGTGAGCGCGGTGGAACTCAAGCAGTTGCTGGACAAGTATGCGATCAAGGCGATCTCCTCGCACGTCCAGCTGGCCGACCTGCGCAAGGACCTGGACGGCGCGGTGGCCTTCAACCGCTCGATCGGCAACACGACGCTGGTGGTGCCTTACCTGGACCAGAAGGAGCGCCCCACCGATGCCGCAGGCTGGACCGCACTGGGCAAGGAACTGGGCCAGCTCGCGAAACAGGTGCGCGCCAAGGGCATGCGCCTGGCGTATCACAACCACGATTTCGAACTGGTCGACTTCAATGGCAAGACCGGCCTGGAACTGCTATTCGCCGCGGCCGGCCCCGACCTCCAGAGCGAGCTGGACCTGGCCTGGGTCGCGCGTGCGGGCTACGACCCAGCGGCGATGCTGGGCAAGTTCAAGGGCCGCATGTTCGCGGTCCACGCCAAGGACAACGCACCGAAAGGCCAGGCCGCAGACGAAGGCGGCTTCGCCGCGGTCGGCAAGGGCGTGCTGAACTGGAGCGCGATCCTGCCCGCCGCGGCGGGGAGCGGCGTGCAGTGGTACATCATCGAGCACGACCAGCCGCGCGACCCGGCCACCGTCGTCAAGACCGGGGCGGAGTACCTGCGCGAACACCTGCCCGCCGCCACGCCGCGTTAGTCAGCAGAGGAATCCCGCTTGAACACGATCCTGACGACGGCCGTGGTGCTGCTGGGGGCGACGCTGGCGAGCACGGCCTGGGCCAAGGGCGACCCGACGGCCGGCGCGCAGCTCTACGCGAACCACTGCACGGCCTGCCACGGCGCGAATCGCGCCGGCGTCCCGCCCACCTTCCCCGCGCTGACCGACGTGGGCAAGCGACTGCAGCCCGCGCAGATCAAGGAGAAGATCCGCAACGGCGGCGGATTGATGCCGCCGTTCTCGCAACTGTCGCAGCAGGAAGTGGACGACCTTGCCAGCTTCCTGGCGCATTAGGCGACCCGTGCCGACCGGGCGCGGCCCCTACAGTTCGCGCACCCAGATATTGCGGTAGCTGACCTTGGAGTCGTGCTCCTGCAGCAGGATCGGCGCGCAGGCATGCGGCGCATACGACGGCGCGCCGATGTACTCGGTCTTGCCCGACAGCACGGTGTCGTTCTGCACCAGCACGCCGTTGTGCAGGACGGTGATGCGGGCGGGCGACGTGAGTCCGCCGCCCTGCGAGAAGCGCGGCGCCTTCCAGATGATGTCGTACGCCTGCCACTGGCCCGGCGCACGCGAGGCGTTCACCAGCGGAATGGCCTGCTTGTAGATGGCACCGGCCTGGCCGTTGGCATAGGTGGGGTTGTCGTAGCTGTCGAGCACCTGCAACTCGTAGCGTTCCTGCAGGAAGATGCCGCTGTTCCCGCGCTGCTGGCCGTCGAATCCGCGCGTTGCGGTGGGCGTGCGCCATTCCACGTGCAACTGGATGTCGCAGAAGCGTTGCTTGGTGCGGATGCCCTTGCTGCCCGGCACCACGGTCATTGCGCCGTCGGCGACGCTCCAGGGCACGCGTCCGCCCTGCTCCGACTCCCAGGCCGACAGATCCTTGCCATCGAACAGCACGATCGCATCGGAAGGCGCGCGGCCCGCAGGCGTGGCCACCATCGCGGGCACCGGCTTCCACACTTCGGTCTTGGTCGGATCGCGCGCGGGGTCGGCGTCGGCCTGCGCCAACGCAGGCGCGGTGGCCAGCAGGCAGGCCGCCATCAGCAGGGATCTGGTCATCGTGTTTCCAGGCAAGGAAGGGATGGCGAAGCGTGACGGTGCATCAACTGGTTGCCCAGGCAGGCGTGCCGGGGACATAGGTGATGTCCTCGTAGCGGCCCGGCACGGCAACGTAGCGCAGCACCTCGGTCGCACCGATCTCGGAAGTGAAGAACCCGAAGATGGTCAGCTGCTTGATCATCGTGAAGGGATGCGGCATCGCGTCCGATGATTCAGCGGTACCGGTATCGGTCACGTCGACGGCATGTGTCCTGGCCTCCGCATCCAGGGTGCGCAGCAACTCGGTGCGCGCCTGCGGCGAGAGCGAGACGAAGCGACCGCCGGCACGTTTGTCGATGTCGGCCAGGCCGGCGCGGAAGACCGCCTGCTGCCGGGCGGTGTAGCAGTCGGTGACGAATTTCGCCATGAACGCGCCCGCAGCGGCGTCCTTCGCCCCCGGCGTCTTGGTCCGCGGCAGGATGGTCTCGGCGATCTCGTCCAGGATGCCGATATCGGCGGCGGAGAACAGCGCCTTCGCCCCCGCGGCCGGCGCCTGGCCATGCACGAGCGCGGGCAGGCCGACCATGGCCGCGCCCGTAGCGGCGAAGATCATCTTCAGCAGTTCGCGACGTTCCATCACAGGTTCCCCGCTTTCAGTTCGCGCACCGCATGATCGGCGGCCCGTGCGGTCAGCGCCATGTAGGTCAGCGAAGGATTCACGCAGGCGCTGGAGGTCATGCAGGCGCCGTCGGTCACGTAGACGTTCGGCGCGTCCCACACCTGGTTGTACTGGTTCAGCACGGAGTTCTTGCGATCCCGGCCCATGCGCGCGGTGCCCATCTCGTGGATGCCCTTGCCAGGCGCGTAGTCGGAATCGTGCATCTTCACGTCCTTGACGCCGGCCGCCTCCAGCATCTCGGCGGCGTCGGCAGCCATGTCCTTGCGCATGGCCTTTTCGTTCTCGCGCATGGCCACGTCCATCGCCAGCACCGGCAGCCCCCACTTGTCCTTGCGCTGCGGATCCAGGCGGATCGCGTTGTCGTGGTGAGGCAGCATTTCGCCGAAGCCGGTCATGCCGATGCGCCAGTCGCCCGGCAGGGTCAGCGCCTCCTTCAGGTCGGCGCCGATGTTCAACTCCGCGATCTCGCGCGACCAGCCGGTGCGGCTGGCGCCACCCTGGTAGCCGAAGCCGCGCAGGTAGCCGCGCTTGTCCGCGGCGATGTTGCGGAACCGCGGAATGTAGAAGCCGCAGGGACGACGGCCGAAGTAGTACTTGTCCTCGTAGCCCTCGACCCGGCCGGAGGCACCGGCGCCGAAATGATGGTCCATCACGTTGTGCCCGAGCTCGCCGGACGACGACCCCAGGCCGCCGTCCCACACGTCGGTGGCGGAATTCATCAGCAGCCAGGTCGAGTTGAACGAGGACGCGTTGAGGAAGACGACCTTGGCCGTGTACTGGTAGGTCTGCCCGCTCTCGGCGTCGATGATCTCCACGCCACGCGCGCGCTTGCGGTCCTTGTCGTAGAGCACCTCCTTGACGATCGAGAACGGCCGCAAGGTCAGGTTGCCCGTCTTCATGGCCGCCGGCAGCGTGGCCGCCTGGGTCGAGAAGTAAGCGCCGAAAGGACAGCCCAGAATGCACTTGTTGCGATACTGGCAGTTGACGCGGCCCTGCTCGACCTTGGGCTGGGTGATGTTCGCGGTGCGCGAGTGGATCAGGTGCCTGGTGCCCCCAAAGGCCTTCTTGATCCGCGCGGCGACGTCCTTCTCGACGATGTTCAACGGGATCGGCGGCAGGAACTCGCCGTCCGGCAACACGTCCAGTCCCTCGCGCGTGCCGGCGATGCCGGCGAACTTCTCCACGTGGTCGTACCACGGAGCGATGTCGGCGTACCGGATCGGCCAATCGGTGGCGATGCCGTCCTTGAGGTTCGCCTCGAAATCCAGATCCGACAGGCGATAGCTCTGCCGTCCCCACATCAACGAGCGGCCACCCACGTGATAGCCGCGGAACCAGTCGAACCGCTTGATCTCGGTGTAGGGCGATTCCTGTTCGTTGGCCCACATTCCCTGCAGGTTCTCGACCAGGCCGTAGTCGCGCATCAGCACCGGATAAGCGGCCTTCATCGCCTGGGTCGGGCGGTTGCGGTGCGGGAAATCCCACGCCTCCTTCATCGCGTTGACGTAGTCCTTGACGTGCTCGATGTTGCGTCCGCGTTCCAGCATCAGGACCTTGAGCCCTTTTTCGGTCAGCTCCTTCGCCGCCCAACCGCCACTGATTCCCGAGCCAACGACGATGGCGTCGTAATGATTGTCTGCCATGGGTTCTACTTCACCTGGGTGGATAGCGTTTCAGACGTCGCAGAGGCGGATCGCCTCGCGCAGCGAGCCGACGGGATCCGGCGCCGTGGGAACGAATTCCTGGGCCAGATAACCATCGAAACCGGTGTCGCGGATCGCGCGACAGATGGCGGGATAGTGGAGCTCCTGAGCGTCCCCGATCTCGTGCCGGCCCGGAACGCCGGCGGTGTGGTAATGCTTGAAGCACGCGTGATGCTTGCCGATGGTGGCGATGATGTCGCCCTCCATGATCTGCATGTGGTAGATGTCGTACAGCAGGCCGAAATGGTCCGAACCGATCCGCTGGCACAGCTCCACGCCCCAGGCCGAGTGATCGCACAGATAGTCGTGATGATCGACCTTGGAGTTCAGCAGCTCCATCACCAGCACGACATCGCGCTTCTCGGCATGGCCGAGGATGCGCTTGAGCCCGGCTTCGGCATTGGCCATGCCTTCCTGCGGATCCATGCCGTTCCGATTGCCGGAAAAACAGATGAGGTTGCGATGGCCGGCATCGGCCACCAAGTCGATGTGCCGCGTGTAGCGCTCGACCAGTGCATCGTGGAACTGGCGGCCGGCGAAGCCCTTGTCCAGGCCGAGTTCCGCGCCGTTGCACATCGCGCTGTACACGCCATGCGCCTTCAGCGTGGGCCAATCCGCCGGCCCTACCAGATCGATGGCGGCAAACCCGAGGCCCTTCACCACCTGGCAAAGCTGGGCGACCGACAGCTGCGGAAACGTCCAGCGGGCGACGGACTGCTTCAGGTTGCCCTTGAGCGGTGTGGCGGCAGCGAGTGCCGGCAACATGCCCACTGCCCCCAGGCCAAGGCTCCCGGCGACCGCCATGCGCAGCGCCTCGCGCCGCGTGAACCCCAAGGCCGGCGCCGGTCCGATCGAATGGATAGACATCCACCTTCCGGCCTCCCAACCGGTTCAAACGCTGACGAATCGCCGCGATTCAATCGATTGAACCATACGGGAGGAAATGAGTTTTTTGCAAGACGCGGTGCACGAAAACCCATGCTGCAGAGCACAACAACTGGCGCATCGATCGCCGCGTGACGAGGATGGAGCCCGGCGTTGCACGATGAGGTGGCCGAGCAGATATGCAGCGAAGAGCTGGCTGACACGCGCGTGACATCGTCACGCAGCGAAGCGTGGCGACAAGCCGGTGAAACCGCACTCCCATGGCATTCGACTGCCTGCAAGGTGGCTGGGATGGCGGATTCGCCTGGGCGTCTCAGGACATCCCTAGCACACTGCCACACGCATTCATTGAGCGCGGATCGTGGCGTAGCGGCAAGCGCCGCCAATGTGCTTTTCGTAGGAGCGGCTTTAGCCGCGACAGACTTCCAGGGAACGCCATCGCGGCTAAAAGCCGCTCCTACGACGCTTGCTCCATCCGGCCACGCCGGCCTGCACGAGCGACAGCATGAATTCGGCACGAGACACCGCGCCAAGGCGTTGCGCGAGGCGACGGCATGCGAAGCCACGATCGGCGATCAACCCGGTTCAGCGAAGGCGAGAACAGCGGGATACTCGACGCGTGCACGCACGCTTGGGCCACCCCGATGCCCATCGCCCCTCATTTACACCCTCTCCGCGCAGGACAGAGCGCCCAGGCCGGCAGAAAGGAAAACATCTCGTGCAAAAAGAAAACCCCGGCAGGCACACTGGCTTGCCGGGGCTTGTCTGCATCGCAGAACCACCAAGAATCAGAACGGAATATCGTCGTCCGCGAAGTCGTCCATCGGCGCGGACTGCTGCGGGGCCGGCTGCTGCCGACGCGGCGCGTAATCCTGCCCGCCGCCACCGCCACCACCGCCCATGCCGGAGCGCTCCTGGCGCGGCGGTGCCGAGCGCTGCGGACGGTCGCCGCCGCCCATGCCGCCGCCACCACCCTCGCCGCGGCCGCCGAGCATCTGCATCTCGTCGGCGACGATGTCGGTGGAATACTTCTCCACGCCGTCCTGGCCGGTGTACTTGTCGTAGCGGATCGAGCCCTCGACGTAGACCGAGCTGCCCTTGCGCAGGTACTCGCCGGCGATCTCACCGAGCTTTCCGAAGAAAACGACGCGGTGCCACTCGGTGCGTTCCTGCTGGTTGCCGTCGCGGTCCTTGCGCACGCTGGTGGTGGCCAGGCTGATCCGGGTGATGGCCATGCCGGCCTGGGTGTACTTGGTGTCGGGATCGTTGCCGAGGTTGCCGACGAGGATGACTTTGTTGATGCCGCGGGCCATGAGCTGCTTCCGTCTGGGGTCTCCGCGGGCCGGGGGCGCGCAGAGCGGTAAAGAAGATTTCGGGAAGCAATCCTAACATCGCCGGGCTTGGCCGGCCTGCGCCAGGCGCCCGCGGGCGCCCCGGAAAACGCCGCATCGGCCTGTCGGAATCCTGCCTGCGCGCGCCTCGCAGGGCGCTGCAAAGCCAACTGGGGCAAGCCTTCGGGCCCCGGCGCCGCCCCACCGCGGGACGGATGTGGCCGCGCAGCCTATACTTTGCGCACGTTTCCAGTCCTGTCCGCATGAGCATCGCCGAATCCCCCAGCTCCGCCCTGGGCCTGCCCCAGATCCAGATGCTCGCCGCGCCGGACATGGCCGAGGTGGACGCCCTGATCCGTCGCCGCCTGGCCTCGGACGTCGTGCTGATCAACCAGATCGCCGACCACATCGTCTCCGCCGGCGGCAAGCGCCTGCGGCCGATGCTGGTGGTGCTGGCCGGCCGCGCCTGCGGCGCCGGTGGGCCGATGCAGCACCAGTTGGCGGCGATCATCGAATTCATCCACACCTCGACCCTGCTGCACGACGACGTGGTGGACGAATCGGATCTGCGCCGCGGCCGCAGCACCGCCAACGCGCTGTGGGGCAATGCGCCCAGCGTGCTGGTCGGCGACTTCCTGTACTCGCGCAGCTTCCAGCTGATGGTGGAGCTGGACAGCATGGCGGTGATGCGCCTGCTCGCCGACACCACCAACCGCATCGCCGAGGGCGAGGTGCTGCAGCTGCTGCACGTGCACAACCCGGACACCGACGAAGCCGCCTACCTGCGCGTGATCGAGCGCAAGACCGCGGTGCTGTTCGCCGCCGGCACCCGGCTTGGCGCGCTGGCCTCCGGCGCCAGCGAGGACGTGCAGGAGCGGCTGTACGACTACGGCATGCAGTTGGGCTACGCGTTTCAGATCGCCGACGACGTGCTCGACTACACCGCCGACGCCGCCGACCTCGGTAAGAACCTGGGCGACGACCTGGCCGAGGGCAAGGCCACGCTGCCGCTGATCCATGCCATGGCCCATGCCGACGACGCCACCCGCGCGCGCCTGCGCCAGATCGTCGAACAGGGCGACGCCAGCGCGATGCCGGAGGTACTGGCCGCGATCGAGGCCAGCGGCGGCATCGACTACAGCCGCCGCCGCGCGGCCGACTACGCCGCCGCCGCCGAGCGCGCCCTGGACGGCCTGCCGGAGAACGAGGCCGTGGCCGCGCTGCGCGGGCTGGCGCGGTACGCGGTGTCGCGGAAGCATTGATCCGGCGCGCTGCGCGCGCCGGGGGGATTGGGGAGTCGGGATTCGGGATTCGTTGAAAAAAGAGGGATTAGGGAGTCGGGATTCGGGATTCGTTAAAAGCGGCTTGTCTGAGATCCGACGCACTGCTGGCTCACAGACCAAGTCAACGGCGCAAATGCCTTGGGTCTGGTTACAGTGGAATTGGCAAAGCGCGATGTACCGCTTTTGCCAATCCCCAATCCCGCCAAGCGCGCAGCGCGAGGCACCTCCCGAATCCCGGAGGCATCTCCCTACTCCCGTCCGAACCGCTCCTCGAAGAAGTCCTCGAGCATGCGATAGGCACGCTTGGCGGCGCGTGGGTTGTACTGGCAGCCCGGCGGGCTGTTGGCGTCGGCTTCGGCGAAGCAGTGCACGGCACCGCTGAAGTTGACGAACTGCCAATCGGCGCCAGCGCGGTTCATCTCCTGCTCGAAAGCAACGATGTCGTCGCGGCTCACGCTCTTGTCGTCGGCACCGTTGAGCACCAGCACCGGCGTCTTGGCGCTGCCCGCGGCGGCGGGCGCCGCGGTGGCCAAGCCGCCATGCAGGCTGACCACACCGGCCAGTGGCGCACCGGCACGGACCAGTTCCAGCACTGTGGTACCACCGAAGCAGAAACCGACCGCGCCGATCTTGGCCGGGTCCAGCGGCGCCTTGCCGGCCTGCGCCTTCAACGCCGCCACCGCCGCCAACGCGCGTGCGCGCAGCGTGGCCGGGTCCTTCTTCAGCGCACCGGCGAACTGCCCGGCCTCGGTATCGTTGGCCGGCCGCTTGCCCTTGCCGTAGACGTCGGCCACCAGCACCACGTAGTCGTCGCCGGCCAGGCGCTTGGCCTTCTCCACCGCGGAATCGTTGACGCCGCGCCAGTTCGGCACCATCACCAGGCCCGGACGCTTGTCGTGGTCGGCATCGTCGTAGACCAGCACGCCGCTGAAGCTGTCCTTGCCGACCTGCCACTCCACCGGTTTGGCCTGCATCGCCGCCCAGGCCGGCAGCGGCAGCGCCAAGGCCAGCCCGAGCAACCCGGTCCACCGCATCATCGAACGTGTGCGCATCGCCCTTCTCCCGTGGGAACCCGCGCGGGAGTGTACGCAAGGCGCCGCCAGCGCGATGTGTGCGCCGAGGCGGCGCGGCTCAGGCGATGCCCAGCCCCGGAATGGCGCTGATCGCGTCCGGGTCGAACCCGGCCAGTGCGGCGAAATGGCGGCCGCGCGCCACGTAGTCGCGGTAGGCGCCGAAGCTGGGCGCGCCGGGCGACAGCAGGACCACGCCGCCCTGCTCGCCCAGCGCCGTGCGCGCCAGCGCCACTGCCTCCGCCAGGTCGGCCGCGGCATGCAGGCCGAAGCCGGCGTCGGCAGCCAGCGGCGCCAGCAGCGCATGGATGCGCGGGCCGTTGGCGCCCAGGGTGACGATCTCCAGCGGTGCCCCGCCATCGCGCATGTGCGCGGCGAAGTCCTGCCAGTCCAGGCCGCGGTCGTGACCGCCCAGCAGCAGCACGATGCGCCGCCCGCGGAAGCACTCCAGCGCCGCGAGGCTGGCATGCGGGGTGGTGCTGATCGAGTCGTTCACATAGGTCACGCCGTCGCGCATGCCCAGGGCCTGCAGCCGGTTCGGCAGCGGCCGGAAACGATCGGCCGCCGGCGCCAGCGCCGCCGCATCCAGGCCCAGCGCCTCGATCGCGGCCAGCACCGCGCACAGGTTGCCGCGGTTGTGCCGGCCCGGCAGCGGCGCCTGCGCGCTGTCGTACACCGCGGCGTCGCCGCGATAGACCACCTCGCCGCGCATGTGCCAGCCGTCCTCGCGGTTGAACCAGCGCACCTCGCTGTCGGGCAGCTGCAGGGCGGCCAGTTGCGGATCGGCGGCGTTGAGCAGGGCGATGCGCGGCCGCGCATGGGTGACCAGCTCGAGCTTGTCGGCGATGTAGCGCGCCTGGCTGCCGTGCCAGTCCAGATGCTCGGGAAACAGATTCAGCACCAGCGCCAGCTGCGGCCGCGCGCCGCTGCGGGCCACGTCGCCGGTCTGGTAGCTGGACAGTTCGATCGCCCAATACTGCGGCGGCGGCATCGGCGCCAGCACCTCCAGCAGCGGCACGCCGATGTTGCCGACCAGGCCGGTGCGGTGGCCGCCGGCGCGCAGCAGGTGCGCCAGCAGCGCGGTGGTGGTGCTCTTGCCCTTGGTGCCGGTGACGCAGACGCTGCCGGGCACCACCCCGTCCGCGCCGGCGTGCTCGGCGAACCACAGCGCGGTGCCGCCGATGAAGCGCGTACCGCGCGCCGCGGCGGCCTGCGCCTCGGGCCGGTACGGACTGATCCCAGGCGACTTGATCACCACATCGAACGCGGCCAGGCGCTCGGCAGTGGCCTCGGTCTCGACATGCAACGCAGGATCGTGCAGCGCGGCGATCTCCGCGGCCTCCTCAGCCGAACAGAACACCGTCAGCGGCAGCACAACTCCCGATTCCCGCCCACGCACCGCCGCATACGCCGCGCGGCCCTCGCGACCCCAACCCCACAGCGCGACGCGCTGCGACTCAAGCTGCGAAATTCGCACGCACGCGTTCCCACAGGTCGGCCGGGATGCGGTGCTGCGCGTCCAGTTCCAGCAGCGGCTCCACGCGCAGGTCGGCGGGGTCGAGCTGCGGCTGGATCTCGCGGATGAAGCGCGCCACCAGCGCGTCCTCCTTCCATTCCGCGCGCGCCGCCAGCGCCGCCATCGCCGCGCGCGACTCGCGGCCTTCGCCGACGCACTCGAACGGCTTGTGGTCCTGGAACTCCAGCAGCGCATCGAAGCCGCCGGCCTGACCGGCGTCGTCGAGCAGGTTGCGGCCGAAGATCCGCACCAGCCGCGTCTTCGGCATGAACGGCGCCAGCGCCAGGAACACGAAATGGCACTTCGGGCAGACCCCGCACCAGCGGTGCGCCGGACGCTCGCCGAGGATGTGGAAATTGCGGTTGCAGCTGGAGAAATGCGCGTCGTAGTGATCGGTCTTGGCGAATTGCCGCGCCACCGCCAGTTCCGACAGCGGCCGCAGCAACGAGTAGTAGCGCAGGTCCGCGGCCACGTAGCGCTGCACCTGCTCACCGAACGCCTGCTCGAAGGCCCAGCCCTTGGACCACTGGTGGTTGACCTCGCCGGTGCCGGCGATCTGGCTGCCATAGCTGGCCGAGTGCTCGTTGGAGAACACGACCTGGCCGGCGTCGTGCAGCACCGCGGCGAACACCAGGATCGCCGAGTTCACCGCCGTCACCGGGATATGCCCATTCCACGCGCCCTGCCGGTTCAACTCGAACAGCTCCGGCGCAAGCGTGCGGCCGATGTTCAAGGTCGGCAGGCCGGTGCGCTCGGCGCAGGCGCGGATCAGCTGCGAGCCGCCGATCCAGGTCACCGTCTGCGCCACGCCGGCCGCGCGCAAGGCCTCGATGCTGACCAGCGAATCCTTGCCGCCGCCGATCGCCACCAACGCCTGGTCGCGCAGCCCCAGCGCCGCCGCGTCGGCCGCGTCGGCCTCCGCGGCCGGGAAGCGGATGCGCCCACGCAGGTCTAGGCCGTTGCGATAGGCGAACTCGCCCAGGCCATGCAGGTAGACGCTGTCCAGCAGCGCCGCGGTCTCGGCGTCGATGGCGTAGTCGTCGATGACGATGCGCGGCGGCACCGCCGCCTTGTAGTAGCTGACGCCGGCGATCAGGTGCAGCAGGCGCAGGGCGCGCTGCGCCGCCTGCGCACGCGCCGGGTCGAGCGCGAACGGCGCGCCGGGCACGGTGATGGTCTCCACCAGCTCCGGGCCGTCGTCGAACGCATAGACCAGGCGCGCCACGCCGCTGTCGGCGTCGAAGCCGCAGCGCACGAAGCGGAAGGTGGCGATCTGCTGTTTGTCGAAAGCGGTCATGGACGTCCTGCAAGCACACGGGTGTGCCGCAGATAGCGGCGGCACAGAAGAAATTCGAGCATCGAAAACGGCAAGGCGGCCCACAGCAGCGGCAGGCAGCCGAACACGAAGGCCATCAGCAGCAGTTGCCAGTGCTGCCCGGCCGGCACCGACGCGGCGGAGGCCAGGACGGCGACCAGCACATAGAGCGCCAGCGCCGGCAGGTAGGCCAACGCGGCCAGGAGCGAGGTGCGCAGGGCCAGCGCGCCGGTGCTCGCCGCGGGCCCGCGGCGCTGCCAGCGCACCGCCAGCCATGCGCCGATGGCAGCGGCGGCCAACGCCGGCAACGCCCACTTCAGGCTGTCGGTCCACGGCAGCGACGTACCCGACTGATCCACCGCGGTGGCAGCCACCATCGCAAGCGCGCCGGCCGCGCCACTGCCCGCAACGAACTCAGTCCGTGCGCGCATCGATCGCCTCCTCGCGGGGCAACTCGCGCTGGTTGTAGGTGCTGGCCATGCTGTAGCCATAGGCACCTGCATCGGCGATCAGCATCACGTCGTCAGGCGCGGTGCCCGCCGGCAGGCGCCGGCGCTTGCCGAACACGTCGCTGGATTCGCAGATCGGCCCGACCACGTCGAACACGGTCTCGGCCGGCTGCTCCAGGCGGCTCAGGTTCGCCACGTCGTGCCAGGCGTCGTACAGCGCCGGGCGGATCAAGGTGTTCATGCCGGCATCCAGGCCGACCCGGCGGATGCCGTCCTTCTCGATCACCTGGGTGGCGCGGGCCAGCAGCACGCCGCATTCGGCGACCAGATAGCGGCCCGGTTCGATCGCCAGGCGGAACGCCGGGTGCACCGCCTTGGCCTCGGCCAGGCCTTGGGCGAAGGTGTCCAGGTCGAACGGTTCGTCGTCGGCGCTGTACGGGATCGGCAGGCCGCCGCCGATGTCGATGATCTCGACGCTGCCGATGCGCCGCGCGAAGCCGGCCAGCTCGTCGCACATGCGCCGCCAGTGCTGCGCCGTCTCCACGCCACTGCCCAGGTGCGCGTGCAGGCCGACGATGCGGATGTCCAGCGCGCGCGCGGCCTCGACGAACTCGTCGACGCGGGTCGCCGACAGGCCGAACTTGGAGGCCTTGCCGCCGGTGTTGACCTTTTCGTGGTGGCCGTCGCCATGGCCCAGGTCGATGCGCAGCCACAGGCTGCGGCCGCGGAACAGCTCCGGCCAGCGCTGCAGCGCCTCGACGTTGTCCACGGTCACGGTCACGCCCAGCGCGAACGCAGCTTCGTACTCGGCGCGGGGCGCGAAGCTGGGGGTGAACAGCACCCGCCGCGGCGACAGCTCCGGCACGATCTCGAACACCCGGCGCAGTTCGCCGTGCGAGACGCACTCCAGGCCGAAGCCCTCCTCGACCAGGGTCTGCAGGATCGCCGGATGCGCGTTGGCCTTGATCGCGTAGTAGCGCTGGTCCACCGCGGCGATCGCCTTGAGCGCGCGCGCGCGTTCGCGCAGGGTCGGCAGGTGGTAGACGTAGCGCGGCGTGCCGGCCTCGGCCAGGCGCAGCAGATGCGCGCGCTCGCCCTGCCACCACGGCACCGGCCGCGGCCGCACCGTGCCGGCGATCTCGCGCCAGCGCGGGCCGAACACCTCGGTCTCCTCCACCGGCATCGCGCCGCTGTCGATCAGCTCGGCGTGCAGGATCGGCAGCAGTCCGTCGGCGTCGGTCTCGTCGATGACGAAGGTCAGGTTCAGGTCGTTGGACGACTGCGAGATCATGTGCACGCGCTCCTTGCCGAACGTGGCCCACACGTCCGAGAGCTTGTGCAGCAACGAGCGCATACCGCGCCCGACCAGGGTGATCGCCGCGCACGGCACGATGATCTTGACCCGGCAGATCTCCGCCAGGTCGGCCGACAGCGCGGCCAGCACGTCGGTGTTGACCAGGTTCTCGCTCGGGTCCAGCGACACGGTGACGTTGGTCTCGGCCGAACCGATCAGGTCCACCGACAGCCCGTGCTTCTTGAACAGCGCGAACACGTCGGCCAGGAAGCCGACCTGCTGCCACATGCCGATGCCTTCCATCGACACCAGCACGATGCCGTTGCGGCGGCTGATCGCCTTGACCCCGGGCACGGTGCGGGCGTTGCCGTCGATGCTGGTGCCGGGCAGCTCTGGGCGCTCGGTGTCCAGGATCGCCATCGGCACACCGCCGTCGCGGCACGGCTTGATCGAACGCGGGTGCAGCACCTTGGCGCCGGTGGTGGCGATTTCCTGCGCCTCGTAGTAGTCCAGGCGGGTCAGCAGGCGTGCATCCGGCACTTCGCGCGGATTGGCGCTGAACATGCCGGGCACGTCGGTCCAGATCTCGACCCGGCTAGCGCCGAGCAGCGCGCCGAAATACGCCGCCGAGGTGTCCGAGCCACCGCGGCCGAGGATGGCGGTGCCGCCGTCCTCGTGCCGGGCGATGAAGCCCTGGGTGATCAGCATGCGCGTGGGCTGGGCGACAAAGCGCGCCCGCCACTGCGGATCGGACTGCCACTGGCACGACACCGACAGGCGCCGCGACCAGGCGCTCTGGTTCGGCTGCGGCGGCAGCGCGTCCAGCCACTGCCGCGCATCCATCCAGCCCATGTCCAGGCCGTTGGCGCGCAGGTAGGCGGCGCCGAGGGTGGAGGACAGCAGTTCGCCCTGCCCCAGCACCTCGGCCTGCCAGTCCAGCGTGCGCTCGGCCGCGCGCGGATCGTCGAGCAGGCCGCGCAGTGCCGCCAGGCGTTCGCCCAGCACCGCCTCGGCGTCCAGATCCAGTTCGGCCAGGAAGTCGCGGTGGCGCTGCTCCAGCGCGGCCACACGTTGCGCGCTGTCGGCGCTGCCGTCGGCGATCGCGGTCAGCTCGTTGGTGACCCCGGACAAGGCCGACACCACCACCAGCACCCGCGCGCCGGTCTCCTCCGCGCGTTTTTTCGCCAGCCGTCCAATCGTGTCCCAGCGATGACGACGCGACACCGAAGTGCCGCCGAACTTGAGGACGATCCAGCGATCGACAGGAGAGGAAGCTGACATGGAGTGGGGGTGTCTGAAATGTGGGGAAAACGCCCGAATGCTCGAGCGGAACCCCCGATTCTACTGCCAACGGAGCGCGGATGAGCGCGCGCCGCCAGCCGCAACCGGGCGTCTTTTCCGCCAGCCTGGGGTGGGTGCTCCACTGTGCGCAGTCCTCGATGCCGCCGACCTGGGCGCCCCGCGCATGCAGCGCCTGGCGATCTGGCCGAACCTGTCGGAGACGGTGTCCTTCCTGCCGCCGGACGCGGGCGCGGACGACCGCATCCGCATCTTCAACCCCAGGGCGAACTGCCGTTCGCAGGCCACCCCAGCGTCGGTGCGGCCTGGGCGGCCGTCGAACTCGACCTGGCCACGCCCCGCGACGGCGTGCTGATCCAGCAGTGCGATGCCGGTCTGCTGCCGGTGCGGATCGGTACCCACGCAGACGGTCGCCACGCCTGGGGACGCAGTCCGCGCGCACCGCGCCGCGACACCGTGCCGCAGCCACTGAGGGATGAACCGGCAACCGGGTGCAAGCGGTGATCGCCGACAAGATCGCTTGGTAAGCTCCGGCCTCCCCCACCGCCGTCCGGAGTTTCCCGCCATGGCCGCACGCCGCTTCTTCCAGGTCGATGTCTTTTCCGCCCGCGCCGGCAACGGCAATCCCTTGGCCGTGGTGCTCGATGCCGATGGATTGGACGCCGCCACGATGCAGGCCATCGCACGCTGGACGCGCCTGCCGGAAACCACCTTCGTGTTCGCGCCGACGCGCCCGGACGCCAGCTACGGCCTGCGCATGTTCAGCCCGCAAAAAGAGGTGCCGTTCGCCGGCCACCCCAGCGTCGGCACTGCGCACGTCGCACTGCAAGCCGGCATCGCCACGCCGCGGGACGGCGTGCTGATGCAGGACGGCATCGCCGGCCTGCTGCCGCTGCGCGTCGATGTGGATGCTGGAGTACGCAGCATCGCCATCCGCACCCCGCGCGCGCAGGTGGCCGAGATCGCCGATGCCGCAGATGCGCGCCTGCAGGCGGCACTGCGCGGCTGGCCGCTGGGCGCGCTGCCGCCGGTGCGCATGGACGGCGGCCGCTGCTGGTGGCTGGTCGAGGTGGCCGACGAAGCCGCATTGCGCGCATTAGCACCGGACTGGGACGCGATCGCCGCCCTGGCCGAAAGCACCGCCAGCATGGGCGTGTTCGCCTACGCCCGCGCCAGCGGCCAGGCCTATGCAGTGGCCGTGCGCGCCTTCGTCGGCAACGGCCGGCGCTTCGAGGACGCCGCCTCCGGTGCGGCCAATGCGGTGCTGGCGGCGTGGCTGGATCACAGCAAGGCCCTGCCCGGCAACGGCGGCCGCTACGTCGCCAGCCAGGGCCGCGAAGTCGGCCACGACGCGCTGCTGACGCTGCACGTGGACGAGACTGGCGAGGTGTGGTCCGGCGGCCAGGTACAGACGGTGATCGAAGGCCACATCGACTGGCCCTGATCGAAGGTCGCCGGCACCTCGCATCGCAGGTGCCGACGGACGCGCAAAACAAAGGGCGCCTCGCAAGGAGGCGCCCTGTGGTTTAGTCGAGCAATAGTCAGTCGGGCAGCACGTCGACGCGGACGCGGATGCGGTCGCCCGGAGGCGAGGCGGTGCGGGTGTGGTAGTAGCGGCCGCCGTATTCGTAGGTCACGTCGTAGCCGTCGACGCGGTCGTAGCGTTCGGTCCGATAGGACACCGGCTCGCATTCGCGGACCACGCCGCCACCGTAGCCGCCGCCATAGGCGCGGGCATTGGTGTCGTAGATCGAGCGGCCGGCCAGGCTGCCGAGCATGGTGCCGACGGCAGTGCCGACGAAGCGGCCATTGCCGCCGCCGACGCGGCTGCCGAGCACCGCACCGGCGATGCCGCCGACCACCGACGAGGCGGTCCGGCCGCCATCGGTGCCGCGGTAGCCGTAGTCGCTGGCGTAGCTGCCGGACGCCGGGCGGTCGTAGCAGCGCTCGGTGGTCTCGCGCGGGCCGTTGACCTGCACCATGATCGGATCGGCGCGCACCACGCGCGCATATTCGTAGGTGCCGGACGCATACCCACGGTCGCGATAGTCGTCGTAGCGGGTGTAACCGTAATCCTGCGCGGCGGCGGAGCCGATGACGCCGACAGCGAGCGCAGCGGTCAACAGACGGGTCGAGAGCTTGTTCATGGCGATGGTTCCAAGCGCGTGGATCGCGCGACTGCATGCTCGATCCGAGGCGGTGAAACCAGACTGAATAGGGACGGTTGCGCCGCTTACATTTAGTGGCGCGACAGCATCGGGCGGCCCATGCGTGCAGTCGGTACGGCAGCGATGTGCATGGCCGCCCCGCGGCGACACCGTGTCGGTGCGCCGCAACACGCGCGGCCCGGCATGCCGCCGGACCGCGCCGGGTTCAGGCCAGCTCTGCTTCCAGGCTGATCGGCACCGCGCTCAGCGCCTTGGACACCGGGCAGTTCTGCTTGGCGTCGTCGGCCAGTTCGCGGAAGCGCGCGGCCTCGATGTTCGGCACCACCGCCTTGACCTTCAGGCGGATCTGCGAGAGCTGCGGCCCGCCTTCCATCGACAGGTCGACGTCGGCGCGGGTGTCCAGCGCGGTCGGCGGAAAGCCGGCCTCCGTCAGCTTGGCCGACAGTGCCATGGTGAAGCACCCGGCGTGCGCGGCGGCGATCAGCTCCTCGGGATTGGTGCCCTTCTCTTCGCCGAAACGGCTGTTGAACGCATAGCGCGTGTTCTCCAGCAGGCCGCTCTGCGGCGTGTTCAACCGGCCCTGGCCGGTCTTGAGATCGCCTTCCCAGTGCGCGGTGGCGTGACGCGAAATGCCCATGCGAGGCTCCTGTCGGTGAGTGGAGCGCGGACCATAGGGGAGGCGGCGTTACGGGCTTGTGCTTCTGCGCGGCCGCGGCAATGGGCACGCGCACAGCGGAAAGGCCCGGCCATCTCGCCACGGAAGTGCCCGCGCCGGTGCCGTCGTCGGCGAAAAAGACGCCAGTCGCGGCGAATATTCGCGTTTTTTTGCTTCCGGCCTATTGGCGCGGCGTAGCACATGCCCTACATTTCGCCATGCCGACGGGGTCGGCGCGACCCAAACCACCAAATACGGAATCAGGACATCATGGCAAAGACCGCAAAAAAGGCTGCCCCGAAGAAGGCAGTGAAGAAGGTAGCGACCAAGGCCGCCGCCAAGCCGGCCGCTCCCAAGCCGATCAAGGACGTGCTGAGCAAGTCCGCGCTCGTGGCCCACATCGCCGAGACCAGCGGCGTGATCGCCAAGGACGTGCGCGCCGTGATGGCCTCGCTGGAGCACGCCGTGGCCGGTTCGGTCAGCAAGAAGGGCGCTGGCTCGTTCACCCTGCCGGGCCTGCTGAAGATCACCGCCGTCAGCGTGCCGGCCAAGCCGAAGCGCAAGGGCATCAACCCGTTCACCAAGGAAGAGCAGTGGTTCGCTGCCAAGCCGGCCACCACCAAGCTCAAGGTGCGCCCGCTGAAGAAGCTCAAGGACGCCGCGCTCTGAGCAGCGTCGCCTGATCCAGGCAAGCACACCGACGAGACGGCCCCGGCCGTCTCGTTTTTTTTTGCGCGGCCTGCGCGCCCGGGTTGACGGCCTGCTAAGGCTGCGGCCGCTATACCGGTGCTTCCCTTCGACAGGATCGCGTGCATGAAACTACAGGGCTTTCTCGACCAACTGCTGCAATCGGCGCAGGGCGCCGCCGGCCAGGCGATGGGCAAGACCGGCGCCGCGGCGCCGGCACAAACCGGCGCCGGCGGCCTGGGCGGCCTGCTCAACGCCGACTTCGGCAAGGGAGCCCTCAGCGGTGGCGCGCTCGGCCTGCTGCTCGGCAAGCATCGCACCACGCGCAAGCTGGCGACGTATGGCGGACTGGCCGCGCTGGGGCTGATGGCCTATCGCGCCTATGGCGACTACCGGCGCCAGCAACTCGGCGCCGCCGCGCCCGAACCGCAGACGCTGGACCGGCTGCCGCCGCTGGAAGTGGAACAGCACAGCCAGGCGGTGCTGCGCGCACTGGTCGGCGCGGCCAAGGCCGACGGCCACCTGGACGAGCGCGAGCGGACGCTGATCGAAGGCGAATTCGCCCGCCTCCACGGCAACGATGCCGACGTGCAGCAGTGGCTGCATGCGGAACTGGAAAAGCCGCTGGATCCGGCCGAGGTGGCGCGCGCATCGACCACACCGGAGATGGCCGCGGAAATGTATCTGGCCAGCCTGCTCGCCGCCGACGAACAGAGCTTCATGGAGCGCAGCTACCTGGACGAACTGGCACGACAGCTCGGCATCGAGGACGCATTGAAGCAGCGCCTGCAGGAACAGGCGGCCGCCCTGCACGCGGGCTGAGCGCATGGCCGCGGCGCCCACGCTTTCGCCAGCGCAGCGCCTGCGCCGCGAACTACTGCGCGCGGCCTTGCTGGCCGCACTGGCGGTGGCCGCGGCCTGGGCCTGGCGGCATCCATGGGCGCAGCGCCTGCGCGTCGGCTGGGAGTTGGCGCGCGCGCCGGCGCCGACGGTCCTGCACATGCCGGTCGAAGGCGTGGATCCGCGGCGCGTGGCCGCCACCTTCGGCGCGCCGCGCGGGCGCGACCGCCAACACGCCGGCGTGGACATCTTCGCCAGACGCGGCACGCCGGTGGTGTCGGCGACACGCGGCATCGTCGTGGCCATCTCCGACCGCGGCCTCGGCGGCCGCCAGGTCTGGGTGCTCGGCCCGGCCCGACAGCGGCACTATTACGCGCACCTGGAGACGTGGGCGCCCGGGCTGCAGGTCGGCGACCTGGTGGAACCGGGCGACCCGCTCGGCGCGGTGGGCGACAGCGGCAACGCGCGCGGCACGCCGCCGCACCTGCACTATGGCGTCTACGCCGAAGGCGGCGCCTACGATCCGCTGCCGCTGCTGCGCGCGGCACGCTGAACGGACGCACTGGAACAGAGCGTCGCGAGCGACAGGCTCGTGGTGCCGCTCGCGCGCGCCTATCTTGGAAGCACACCCCGCGTGCGCCACTGCCATGACCGCCTCCCAACGCTACCGCGTCACCGTCACCCCGATCCAGGACGACGGCCTGCCCTGCCAGGGCCGCTGCACCATCGAACTGGAGGCGCGCTGTCGGCAGGACTGGATGCGCCTGCTCGAGGCGGCACAGCGCCAGCCCGGACTGCGCGGCGACGAGCGCGCCGCGCTGATCGTCGGCACGCAGTTGCTGCGCGGCCTCGGCGAGCGCAGCGACGGCGAGGCGCGTGAACTGCTGGCGCCGCTGCAGCCTGCGCTGGACGCGCTGCTGGCGCGGCTGGCGCCGCCGGCGGCCTGAGCGAGGACACGGCGCGCCGCCGGTTCCGCTAATCGCGCATTCACCGGCCACCGTTATGGTGAATTCCTCTCGTTCGCCCAGGGCTTCCCGATGATCTTCCGCAAGTTCACCCTGCGCGCGGCCGCGCTGCTGGCGCTCGCCGTCGCCACTCAGGCTCAGGCCGAACCGACCATCCAGGGCCGCCAGGTCAGTGTCGGCGCCGCCGACGTGCAGCACTACCTGGACGGCAGCTTCCCGCAGACGCACAAGGCGCTGGGCGGGCTGATCAAGATGACCGTCCGCGATCCGAAGCTGAGTCTGCCGCCGGGCGACCGCCT
The DNA here is from genome assembly GCF_056725205.1 of Xanthomonas sp. NCPPB 3174. Lineage (NCBI taxonomy): Bacteria > Pseudomonadati > Pseudomonadota > Gammaproteobacteria > Lysobacterales > Lysobacteraceae > Xanthomonas > Xanthomonas sp. NCPPB 3174. Next base: position 3,267,272 of record NZ_CM161517.1, read on the forward strand.
GAAGATGCAGTTCGACCTGAGCATGGCCACCGGCGGCGGCACGGCGACGCCGCTGGGCCAGGTGCTGCTGACCAGCGCGCTGCGCTACGACCAGCAGAGCCAGAGCTTCCACCTGCAGTCCCCGACCATCGACGATTTCCGCCCGGCCGCCAACGGCGGCAAGCTCGACGCCAATACGCGCGAGTTGCTCAATGCCTGGCTGGAGGACTACGCGCGCAAGGAGCCGATCTACAAGCTCGACCCGCGCCTGACCGCGATGCTGGGCGATGTGCAGATCCAGTCGGCTGGCGTGGAAAATGGTGCGCTGGTGGTGCGCTTCAACCAGGACATCGGCAAGCTGGTGCCGGCGGGCATGCTTCCGGGGCAGTAGACGCACGCTGCGGCACGACCTCGGTCTGCCCGAACGCGAATGCAGAAACGGCGGCCGAGGCCGCCGTTCTGTTATCCACCGTTCGCGCTCGCTGCAACGCGGTGCTGTCGTGTCGCCGCCGATGACTCAGCCCAGCGCCTTGGCCACCGCCTGCGCGAACGCCGGGATGTCGTCCGGCTTGCGGCTGGTGATCAGGTTGCCGTCCACCACCACCTCCTGATCCTCCCAGCGTCCACCGGCATTGGACAGGTCGGTCTTCAGCGACGGCCACGAGGTCACTTGGCGGTCGCGCACCAGCCCGCTCTCGGCCAGCAGCCACGGGCCATGGCAGATCGCCGCCACCGGCTTGCCGGCGCTGGCGAACGACTGGATGAAGGCGATCGCCGTCGGCTCGGTGCGCAGGTTGTCCGGGTTGATGACGCCGCCCGGCAGCACCAGCGCGTCGTAGTCGCCGGCCTGGGCCTGCTGCAGGCGCTTGTCCACCGGCACGCTGTCGCCCCAGTCCTTCTTGTTCCAGCCGCGGATGCTGCTCGCGTCGCCCGGCGCGATCACGTCGACCTGGGCGCCCCAGGATTCCAGCAGGCGCTTGGGTTCCTGCAGTTCCGACTGTTCGAAACCGTCGGTGGCCAGGACAGCCACCTGCTTGCCGGCAAGGGAAGGCATCGCGCTCATGGGACACTCCTCGAGTAGGGGAGTCCCACCGTAGAAACGCGCCGGTGGCAGTGCCGTGAACCGCGCGTCGGCGCGGCGTGCACGGCTGGACGCGACCTCAGCGCTTGGGCTGCAGCATGGTGCCGGTGCAGTTCCTGGCGCCGCAGCGGCATTCCCAGATCTTCTTCAGCCGCGGCGTGTGCCGTTCGGCCAAAGTGATGCCGTAGTTGTAGGTGAGTTCCTCGCCGGGCTTGATGTCGCGCAGCGCCTCGATCACCACCTTGTCCTTGCGGCGGTCATCGCCTTCGGCCTCGACGATCACCGCCTCGCAGTTCGGTGCGCAGCTGTGGTTGATCCAGCGCGCGTCGTTGCCCTCGTAGTTGGCGTCGATCACGTAGTCGTCGCTGAGGGTGAACAGGAAGGTGTGCCCGGTCTCGACGTCGCCGGCCTCGTCGCGGTCGACCTCGGCGTGGCGGCGGCGGCGGCCCTTGTACTCGATGACCCGCTCGCCTTTCTTGAGCGGCAGCACGGCGAACACGCCGTTGCCATGGATACGGGACTTGCGGGCGGCGATCTTGCGGGGCATGCGGCGATCCGGACAGGAAAGCCTAGATTCTGGCGCACATCGCCCGCGATCCCAAGCCCGCGCATGCCGGCCCGCCGACCGAGTCACCACTCCGGACCGATCGTACCGATCGAAATAAGAGATGAATGGCCCAGTTGGACGCTGCGGCGCAAAAGCGTACAATTTCGGTCCGCATTGAATTCCCACCGCGTCGCCATGCTCCGCGTCACCAAGCTCACCGATTACGCCACCGTCGTGCTGACCGTGCTCGCCGCGCGTCCGAACGAAGTGTTGAGCGCGACCGAACTGGCCGAACAGGCCGGGCTGGAGCCGCCCACGGTCAGCAAGCTGCTCAAGCCGCTGGCCCAGGCCGGCTTGGTCGAGGGCCTGCGCGGCGTGCGCGGCGGCTATCGGCTGGCGCGTCCGGCCGACGCCATCACCCTGATCCAGATCGTCGAGGCGATGGAAGGCCCGCTGGCGATCACCGAATGCAGCCACCACGGCAGCCAGTGCAGCATCGCCCAGACCTGCGGCGTGCGTTCCAACTGGCGGCTGATCAACGACGTGGTCGCCGACGCGCTGCGCGGCGTGACCCTGGCGCAGATGCTCCATCCCCTCCCCCCCTCCGGCGATCCGAAACGGCGTCCCATCGCCGTGCGGTTCGCGACCACCTGACCTGTAGGCAGCCCCATGGCCACCGAAAACGCTGAAATCCTGGAACGGCTGGGACGTCGCTACGACGCCGGCTTCGTCACCGACATCGAATCCGATTCGTTCCTGCCCGGACTGAACGAGGACGTCGTGCGCGCCCTGTCCGTGAAGAAGGACGAGCCGGAATGGATGACCGAATGGCGCCTGGCCGCCTACCGGCACTGGCTGAAGATGCCGATGCCGCACTGGGCCAAGCTGGACATCGCGCCGATCGACTTCCAGGCGCTGAGCTACTACTCCGCCCCCAAGGGCCCGAAGTACGCCTCGCTGGACGAGGTGCCGAAGGAGCTGCTGGACACCTACGACAAGCTCGGCGTGCCGCTGCACGAGCGCGCCAAGCTCGCCGGCGTGGCGGTGGACGCGGTGTTCGACTCGGTTTCGGTCGGCACCACCTTCCGCAAGGAACTGGCCGAGAAGGGCGTGATCTTCTGCTCGATGTCCGAGGCGATCAAGGAACACCCGGAACTGGTCAAGCAGTACCTGGGCAGCGTGGTGCCGGTCGGCGACAACTTCTTCGCCGCACTCAACTCGGCGGTGTTCTCCGACGGCAGCTTCGTGTTCATCCCCAAGGGCGTGCGCTGCCCGATGGAACTGAGCACCTATTTCCGCATCAACGCCGGCCACACCGGCCAGTTCGAGCGCACCCTGATCGTGTGCGAGGACAAGGCCTACGTGTCCTACCTGGAAGGCTGCACCGCGCCGATGCGCGACGAGAACCAGCTGCACGCGGCGGTGGTCGAGCTGGTGGCGCTGGAAGACGCGGAGATCAAGTACTCCACCGTGCAGAACTGGTACCCGGGCGACGAGGAAGGCCGCGGCGGCATCTACAACTTCGTGACCAAGCGCGGCGAATGCCGCGGCGCGCGCAGCAAGATCACCTGGACCCAGGTCGAGACCGGCTCGGCGATCACCTGGAAGTACCCCTCGTGCGTGCTGCTGGGCGACGACTCGGTGGGCGAATTCCACTCGGTGGCGCTGACCCATCATCGCCAGCAGGCCGACACCGGCACCAAGATGATCCACGTCGGCAAGCGCACCAAGAGCAAGATCGTCAGCAAGGGCATCAGCGCCGGCCGCGGGCAGAACACCTACCGCGGCCTGGTCAAGGTGGAGCGCAGCGCCGAGGGCGCGCGCAACTACACCCAGTGCGACTCGCTGCTGATCGGCAAGCAGTGCGGCGCGCACACCTTCCCGTACATCGAGGTGCGCCACCCCACCGCCACGGTCGAGCACGAGGCCACCACCTCCAAGATCAGCGACGACCAGTTGTTCTACTGTCGTGCCCGCGGGATCGACCAGGAAAACGCGGTGTCGATGATCGTCGACGGCTTCTGCAAGCAGGTGTTCCGCGAACTGCCGATGGAGTTCGCGGTGGAAGCCAAGAAGCTGCTGGAAGTGTCGCTGGAAGGCTCGGTGGGCTAGCGCCCTTCCCTTCTCCCGTCGGGAGAAGGTGGCGCGAAGCGCCGGATGAGGGTACGTGCGAAGCCTCGCGCACCCAAACCCCGCGAGATGCTTCGCACCGCACCCTCACCCCAACCCCTCTCCCGGTGGGAGAGGGGCTAAATCAAGAATTCTGACGGACCATCTCATGCTCACCATAGAAAACCTCCACGCCTCCGTCGCCGGCAAAGACATCCTCAAGGGCCTGTCGCTGCAGGTGAAGCCCGGCGAAGTGCACGCCATCATGGGTCCCAACGGCGCCGGCAAGTCCACCTTGGGCAACGTGCTGGCCGGCCGCGACGGCTACACCGTGACCGACGGCAGCGTGCGCTTCGACGATGCCGACCTGCTCGAACTGGAACCGGAGGAGCGCGCCGCTGCCGGCCTGTTCCTGGCCTTCCAGTACCCGGTGGAAATCCCCGGCGTGAACAACACCTATTTCCTGCGCGCCGCGCTCAATGCGCAGCGCAAGGCGCGCGGCGAAGCCGAGCTGGATTCGATGCAGTTCCTCAAGCTGGTCCGGCAGAAGCTGGCGGTGCTGCACCTGAAGGACGAACTGCTGCATCGCGGTGTCAACGAAGGCTTCTCCGGCGGCGAGAAGAAGCGCAACGAGATCTTCCAGCTGGCGGTGCTGGAACCCAAGCTGGCGATCCTCGACGAGACCGACAGCGGCCTGGACATCGACGCGCTCAAGACCGTGGCCGAAGGCGTCAACGCGCTGCGCTCGCCGGAGCGCGCGTTCGTGGTGATCACCCACTACCAGCGCCTGCTCGACTACATCAAGCCGGACGTGGTGCATGTGCTGGCCGACGGCCGCATCGTGCAGACCGGCGGCCCCGAACTGGCGCTGGAACTGGAAGCGCACGGTTATGCCTGGCTGAAGGAGCGCGTGGCGCCCGAGGCGGCAGTGCAATGAGTGCCCTGCTCGACTCGCTGGCCGCCGCGTTCCACGGCGATGGCGCGCGCCGCGCACCGCTGGAGCAGGCGCTGCGCGACGGCCTGCCGGGCACGCGCAGCGAAGCCTGGAAGTACACGTCGCTGCGCGCGTTGGAACGGCGCAGCTTCGCCCCGGCGCCGCAGACCGCACCGGCGGTGAACGCCGCGCTGCTCGACGGCATCCCGGCGCCGCGCCTGGTGTTCGTCAACGGCCGCGCCAGCGATGCGCTGTCGGACCTGACCGGCCTGCCGGCCGGGGTGGAACTGCAGCGCCTGTCGACCATCCTGCGCAGCGGCGACGACGCGATGCGCTTCCTCGGCCGCCGCTTCGAGCGCAGCGACGAGGTGTTCGCACAACTCAACGCCGCGCTCGCCGACGAAGGCTGCGTGCTGCGCGTGGATACCGGCGTGCGGGTGGAGCAACCGCTGCACCTGGTGTTCGTCTCCACCGCCGCCGAGGCCGACCTGGCCTGGCACCATCGCCACCTGATCGAACTGCGCCAGGACGCGACGCTGGCGCTGGTCGAGCATCACCTGCATGCCGGCGACGCCGCGCACCTGAGCAACAGCCTGGCGCACGTGCACCTGGCCGCCGGCGCGCAACTGACCCACGCCCGCGTGCAGGACGAGGCGGCCGGTGTCACCGCGCTGCTGCGCACCGATGCGGTGCTGGCGCGCGACGCGCAGTACCGGCGCGTGGACCTGGAACTGGGCGGCGCGCTGGCCCGGCACGAACTCAACGTGCGCCTGGAAGGCGACAATGCCCGGCTGGTCGCCAATGGCGTGCTGCTCGGCAACGGCCGGCGCCAGCTCGACACCCGCCTGGGCATCGAGCACATCGCCCGCGACACCGCCTGCGAACTGCTGTGGCGCGGCGTCGCCACCGGGCGCAGCCGCGTGGCCTTCCATGGCGGCATCCAGATCCGCCACGGTGCCGACGGCACCGACGCGGCGCTGTCGAACAAGAACCTGCTGCTGTCCGCCGACGCCGAGATCGACACCCAGCCGGTGCTGGTGATCGATGCCGACGAGGTCAAGGCCGCGCACGGCGCCACCGTCGGCCAGCTCGATGCCAATGCGCTGTTCTACCTGCGCTCGCGCGGCCTGCCGCAGGAACGCGCGCAGCAACTGCTGACCGCCGCGTTCTGCCGCGAGCCGCTGCGTGCGCTGGAGCCGGCACTGAGCGAAGGCCTGTTGGCGCGGCTGGAGCGGGCGCTCAGCGCCGCAGGCGTAGCATGAACGGGCCCGCCGCGCACACCGCCACGCCGCAGGCGCCGGACTGGGACGCGGTCCGCCGCGACTTCCCGCTGTTGATGCGGGAAGTGCACGGCAAGCCGCTGGTGTACTTCGACAACGCCAACACCGGGCAGAAGCCGCTGCAGGTGATCGCGGCGACCGACGCCTTCTACCGCCGCCACAATGCCAACGTCAGCCGCGCGGTGCACGCACTCGGCACCGAGGCCACCGAGGCCTACGAGGGTGCGCGGACCCGGCTCGCCCGCTTCCTCAACGTGCGCGCCGACGAACTGGTGCTGTGCAGCGGAGCCACCTTCGCGCTGAACCTGGTGGCGTATTCGTGGGCGCTGCCGCGACTGCGCGCCGGCGACACCATCCTGGTGTCGCGCATGGAGCACCACGCCAACATCGTGCCCTGGCAACTGGTCGCGCAGCGCACCGGCGCGACGGTCAAGGTCGCCGAGATCACCGCCGACGGCGCGCTCGACCTGGACGCGCTGCGCGCGGCGATGACCACCGACGTCAAGCTGCTGGCCCTGGCGCACGTCTCCAACGTGCTGGGCACGGTCAACCCGGTCCGCGAGATCTGCCGCGAGGCGCGCAAGCGCGGCATCGTCAGCGTCATCGACGGCTCGCAGGCCGCGCCGCACCGTCCGCTGGACGTGGCCGCGATCGGCTGCGACTTCTACGCCATCACCGGCCACAAGATGTGCGGCCCGACCGGCACCGGCGCGCTGTGGGCGCGGCGCGAACACCTGCAGGCGATGCCGCCGTTCCTGGGCGGAGGCGAGATGATCAAGGAAGTCAGCTTCGACGGCACCGTGTTCAACGACCCGCCGCACAAGTTCGAGGCCGGCACCCCGAACATCGCCGGCTTCGTCGGCCTCGGCGCGGCGGTGGACTATCTGCAGGGGATCGGGCTGCAGCACGTGGAAGCGCGCGAGGCCGAACTGCTCGCGCACCTCACCGAGGAGCTGCAGCGGATCGACGGCCTGCGCCTGTTCGGCACCGCACCGGGCAAGGCCGCGGTGGTCTCGTTCCTGATCGAGGGCGCGCATGCCCACGACCTGGCCACCCTGCTCGACCTGGAAGGCGTGGCGGTGCGTTCCGGCCAGCACTGCGCGCATCCGCTGCTGCAGTTCTACGGCGTCGCCGCCACCTGCCGCGCCTCGCTGGCGTTCTACAACACGCATGCCGAGATCGAGCGTTTCGTGGCGGCGTTGCGGAAGGTGCGGGCGCTGTTGGTTTGAGCGGGGATTGGGCATTCGGGATTGGGGATTCGTAAAGTGCCGCCTTCGCTAATCCCCAATCCCCACTCCCGAATCCCGGCCGCCAGGCTTAAAATCGGCCCATGCACACGCTCACCTTCCGCACCGCCACCGTCGACGATCTCGACGCCATCGCCGCGCTGGTCACCTCGGCCTATCGCGGCGACAGCAGCCGCGTCGGCTGGACCACCGAAGCCGACCTGCTCGACGGCAACCGCATCGACCGCGAGGTGCTGCGCGCCGACATCCTGCGTCCGCGCAGTCTGGTGTTGCTGGCCGAGCGCGATGGCGAGCTGATCGCCTGCGCGCATGTCGCCGACGAGGACGGCGCCGGCTATTTCGGCATGTTCTCGGTGCAGCCGCAGGCGCAGGGCGGCGGCCTGGGCAAGACCGTGCTGGCCGAGGCCGAGCGCATCGCCTGGCAGGAATGGCGGTTGCCGCTGATGCGGATGACGGTGATCGACCTGCGCGAGGAACTCATCGCCTTCTACGAGCGCCGCGGCTATCGTCGCACCGGCATCAAGAAGCCGTTTCCGTACGGCGACGCGCGCTTCGGCCTGCCCAAGCGCGAAGACCTGCGCTTCGAGGTGCTGGAGAAGCCGCTGGGCGGTGCCGCATGAGCGAGACCTGGACCTTCGTCTGCGCCGACGGCGAACTGCTGCCGGGCGAAATGAAGACGGTGTGGGACGAGGTGACCGATACGCCGATCGTGGTGTTCAACTTCGACGGCCAGTTCTATGCGCTGGAAGACCGCTGCAGCCACGAGGACTACGAGCTGTCCCCCGGCACCTTCGACCCTGCTGCCGGCAGCATCGAGTGCGTGCTGCACGGCGCCCGCTTCGACGTGCGAGACGGCCGCGCCCTGTGCGCGCCGGCCTACGGCCCGGTGCCGAAGTTTCCGGTGAAGTCCGAACACGGCGGGCTGTGGACCCGCGACGACCGCGGCTGAGCGCGCGGCGCGCGCCCCTATCCCAATACGGTTGTGCCGCGGCGTGCTTCGCCGCCGGACAGCATGCGCCTGTCGCCTCATTGCTCCTGCGCGCCCACCAAACTCAAGCCCCTTCAAGCACTTGGAGTCGCTAAAGATCTAGCGGCAGCGTGCCGCTATGTCTGTAGACAAATTACGTTCTGCGTCTCAATTGTCATTGAAGTTTATTGCAAAAGAAAATTTATTTAATCGAAGGGCCGCCACACACCGCTTCTGGACCGCATTCTCACGAGGAATTCCCATGACCGCCTTCCTGCAGCGTTTCAACGTCAGCCAGCGCCTTTCCGCCGCCTTCGGCATCCTGATCCTCATCTCCGGTCTCCTGGTGGTTGCCGGGCTGATCACCATGACCGGCGCGCGCAAGCAGCTGGATATCATCGTGCACGGCAACGTCAAGAAGATCGAACTGTCCAGCGGCATGCTGGATGCGAACTCAGCCATCCTGATCGCACTGGGCGCGTACGCCAATCATTCGAGCGCGGACGACACCGCAAGTTCGCTGGCGCTGATCCAGCGCGAGCGCGCGCATTACGACGAGGAGCGAAAGAGGCTCTACGCAATGCCGACCACCCAGGCTGGCCAGGCCCTGCGCACGGAGATCGATCGTCTGCAGAAGATCGCGCGGCCGTTGAACAACGCCGTGATGGAAGCGGCCGCCGCGGGGGATTACCAGCGCGCGCAGACCCTGCTGCGCGAACAGTCGCGCCCTGCCACGCTGGCATGGCAGGCCAAGATCCGCGAGAACGTAGCCCTGCAGCACCGGCTTAGCGCCGAGGCTTATGACGCCGCGGTGAGCCACCTCTCACGCGGCCGGGCGATGCTGATCGGCGGAGGCATCGCGGCCGTCCTGGCCAGCAGCCTGCTGGCCTGGCTGATCACCCGTAGTCTCACCGTGCCGCTGAGCCGCGCCACCCGTGCCGCCGAGGCCATCGCCGACGGCCGCCTGGACAACGACGTGAGCACCGACGCGCGCGACGAACCCGGCCGTTTGCTGAGCGCGATGGATCGCATGCAGACCCAGCTGCAGCGTTTCTCCGGCGAGACCGCGTTGATGATCGAGCTGCATGCCGACAAGGACATCAGCCACCGCATGCCGCAGGATTTCCCCGGCGTGTACGGCGAGTTGAGCAAGGGCATCAACACCATGATGTTCGAGCATCTGGACGCCATCGTCGACGCCATCGGCGTGCTCAACGAATACGCCAATGGCGACCTGCGCCGCGATGCGCGCCGCCTGCCCGGCAGCCGCGCGGTGCTGCACGAATCGATGGATGCGGCCAAGGCCAGCCTGCTGGCGATCAACACCGAGATAAAGCGCCTGGCCGCGGCCGCCGCCGCGGGCGATTTCAGTGCCCGCGGCGATGCCGCGCACTTCCAGCACGACTTCCGGCTGATGGTGCAGGACCTCAACGCGATGATGGAGGTCAGCGACCGCAACCTGGGCAAGCTGTCGGCGCTGCTGCAAGCCATCGCCGCCGGTGACCTGACCGCACGCATGGACGGCGAGTTCCACGGCGTGTTCGCGCGGATGCGCGACGACGCCAACGCCACCGCCGACCAGCTGACCGGCATCGTCGGCCGCATCCAGACCGCGGCGGTCAGCATCAATGCCGCGGCGACCGAGATCGCCGCTGGCAACGACGACCTGTCGCGCCGTACCGAGCAGCAGGCCGCCAGCCTGGAGGAAACCGCCGCCTCGATGGAGGAACTGACCTCCACCGTCAAGCAGAACGCCGAGCACGCCCGCCAGGCCAATCAGTTGGCGGTGGGCGCGGCGTCGGTCGCCTCGCAGGGCGGCGCGGTGGTCGGCCAGGTGGTCGAGACCATGAGCGGCATCGAGGCGTCCTCCAAGAAGATTGCCGACATCATCTCGGTCATCGACGGCATCGCCTTCCAGACCAACATCCTGGCGCTCAACGCCGCGGTGGAAGCGGCGCGCGCCGGCGATCAGGGCCGCGGCTTCGCGGTCGTCGCCAGCGAAGTGCGCACGCTCGCCCAGCGCTCGGCCGGTGCCGCCAAGGAGATCAAGGCGCTGATCGACGACTCGGTCGGCCGCGTCGCCGAGGGGTCGGCCCTGGTCGACCAGGCCGGCAAGACCATGCAGGAGATCGTGGGTTCGGTGCAGCGCGTCACCGACATCATGGGTGAGATTTCCGCCGCTTCCCAGGAACAGTCGGCGGGTATCGAACAGGTCAACCAGACCGTCACCCAGATGGACGAGGCCACCCAGCAGAACGCGGCACTGGTGGAGGAAGCCACGGCCGCCGCGCGCTCCATGGAAGAGCAGGCCGGCCAGCTGACCCAGGCGGTGGCGCTGTTCAAGATCGACACCCGCACGACCGCGACGCGCAGCGTGGCAGCGCCACGCACGCACGCAGCCGAGGTGCTCGAGCCCGCGGCCTGAGTCACCCCGGCACGGCCGGCGATGCGGCTTCCCGGCGCATCACCGGCCGTGCGCCGGCGCCGACACCTGGCGGCGCCGGAGCCGGCTGCGGCACACTGTGCGTCTCCCCCTTGCGAGCGCGCCCATGAAGATCGTCGAAGTACGCCACCCGCTGGTACAGCACAAGATCGGCCTGTTGCGCGACGCGGCGCTGAGCACCAAGGGCTTCCGCGAACTGGTCACCGAGCTGGGTACCCTGCTCGGCTACGAGGCCACCGCCGACCTGGAGACCGAGACCCACACCATGGACGGCTGGGCCGGCCCGACCCAGGTGCAGCGCATCGCCGGCGCCAAGATCACCCTGGTGCCGATCCTGCGTGCCGGGCTGGGCATGCTGCCGGGCGTGCTGGCGCTGATTCCGGCGGCGCGGGTCAGCGTGGTCGGCCTACAGCGCGACGAGGAAACGCTGCAACCGGTGCCCTATTTCGAGCGCCTCACCGGCCGCCTGGAGGAACGCGACGCGCTGATCCTGGATCCGATGCTGGCCACCGGCGGCACCCTCATCGCCACGGTGGACATGCTCAAGCGCGCCGGTGCGCGGCGGATCAAGGGCATCTTCCTGGTCGCCGCGCCGGAGGGCCTGCAGGCGCTGGAAGCGGCGCACCCGGACGTGGAGGTGTACACCGCCGCCATCGACGAACGGCTCAACGACAAGGGCTACATCCTGCCGGGCCTGGGCGACGCCGGCGACCGCATCTTCGGCACCCGCCTGGGCTAGGGCGCGTCATCGCGCCGCGGCCGCGGATCAGCGCTGCAGCACCTGCAGCGCGGCGCTCACGTACACCAGCGGCGCATTCCAGTTGATCGCCACTTCATTGGTGGCGTAGCTGCATTCCTTGTCCAGGTACGACAGCGCCGGCAGCGACGACGTGTAGGCGTGCTTGCACGCGTCGGCGTCCTGCTGCCCCGGCTGCGGACCGCCCACCAGCCATCCCGGCACCGGCGTGGCCACGCCGTCGGCAATGGAGATGCGATGGTGGATGTGCATCGGCGAGCGCGCGCCGATGCCGGTGACGAAGGACAGGCCCAGCGGATTGCGGCCGAGCACGTAGTCCAGCTGCGACTGCGCGGCCTGCAGGTATTCGGGCTTGTGCTGCAACTGGTAGGCCTGCAGCAGCATCATCGCCTGGTTCAGCGCGGTGGCGTTGCTGCCCCAGTGGAAGTCGGCGTCGCGCATGGTCACGCGCCAGGCCGAGCCCTGCCACACCTGCACCAGGTGATCGCCCAGGCCCTCGATCTCGCCGGCGATACGCGCCTGATCGGCGCGCGGGGTCAGCCGCGCACGGTGCTGCGCCAGCGACATCCACGCCAGCCCGCCGACCTGGCGCCAGTCGGGCACGCTGGCCGGCACCTTGCGTGCCATCGCCGCCTCGTAGAAGGCGTCGTCGGCGGTGGCCAGGTACAGCTCGGTGGCGGCCCAGGCGAACTCGTCGTCGAACTCGGTGTCGCCGTAGGCGCCGGTGTGCACGTCGTCCGGCTGCCGGTAGGCCACGTCCGGATGCGCCTGCGCCCAGGCCCACGCGCGCCGCGACGCCTCCAGCATGCGCCTGGAGATGCCGCCGAACTGCGCGTCGTACGGCGCGTAGATGCGGCTGGCCTGGGCCATCACCGCGGCGAAGTCGAGCGTGGCCGCGGTGCTCTTCTGCACCACGTAGCGCGGCGCGCGCGCCTGGTCCGGCATCTGCATGCCGGCGAAGTCCAGGTTGGTGAGCTTGTGGTACACGCCACCGTCGTGCGGATCCTGCATCGCCAGCAGCCACTGCAGGTTCCAGTCGACCTCGCGCAGGATGTCCGGCACGTCGCCGCCGCTGTTGGGAATGCCTTCGGGGTGCGTGCTGAAGTAGGTGGGGAACTGTTCGTAGGCGGCCAGCAGCGTGTACACGGTGATGCCGGAGCTGACCACGTACTTGTTGTAGTCGCCGGCGTCGTACCAGCCCTTGGGCGCGGCGATCACGGTGCCGGCCGGGCGCTCCGGCGAGGCCGCCGAGGCATGCACCAGCACGTGGTCGTCCGGGTGGCCGGCAGCGCGCGCGTGGCGGCCTGCGTAGGTGCCGTCCAGCGCGGTGCTGGCGCGGTTGTAGTAGTAGGCCTTGAGCGCGGCGCGCGACAGCGCGTTGTAGGCGTCTTCGCCGATGGCGAAGCTGTCCGACGGCGGCAGGCCGTCGACCTGCAGGCGGTAGCGGCCCGGCGTGCGCAGCGCGGAGAAATCGGCGATGCGCACGGTCTGCTGCGCCGGCGGCCACGCCGCGGCGGTGCCGAGGGTGCCGCGCAGCACCACCTCGTCGCTGTCGGCGCGCGCGATCGAGAACGCGTCGCCATGGCCGTCCGGCACCACCGCCAGCTTGCTTGCGGCAGGCAGGAAGCCGACCTGGTTCAGGCGGATCGGCGACGGCACGGTGGGGTCGGCATGCGAGGTGCAGCCGCCCAGCAACAGGCAGGCGAGGAACAGGCAGGACAGGGCGTGGGGCAGTTTCATGCGCCGATACTGGCCGGCCAGGATGACGGCTGCAAGCGCCAAATCGCGGACGTGCCGGGCGCGGCCCACGACGCGGCCGGGAGCGGCGGCAGGTGGCTTCGCTGACAGCGCCGTCAGCGAGACGTCAGCGTGGGGTCCCCCTGCGACGCCTACGGTGAAGGCCTGTTCCCGCTGCCGGCGCCGACCCCGTGACCGCCCTGCCCCCACCGACCGTTTCCCGCCGCCCGGCGCCGCGCGCGCCGCTGCTGAGCGTGGCGTTGCTGAGCGCTCTGCTCGGCGGCTGCATGGCCGGCCCGGACTATGTGCGCCCGGCGCCGCCGGTCGGCACGCAGCAGCCGTTCGAAGAGGCCGATGGCCGCTGGACGCCCGCCGCGCCGCCCGCCGCCGACCCGGCGGTGGCGTGGTGGACCCGCTATGGCGATCCGCAATTGAATGCCCTCGTCGAACAGGCCGACCGCGCCAACCAGACCCTGCGCCAGGCCGAGGCGCGCTATCGGCAGGCGCAGGCGCTGGTCGGCAGCGCGCGTGCCGCCGAGGCGCCGACGCTGGGCGTGCAGGCCGCGGCCACGCGCGAGCGCACCGTCACCCCCAAGCAGGAGCTGCGCGACGCCGATACGCTGGGGCTGAGCGCCAGTTGGGAGCCGGACTTCTGGGGCAAGGTTCGGCGCAGCGTCGAACAGGCCGGCGACAACGCCCAGGCCAGCGCCGCCGACCTGGCGCAGGCGCGGCTGTCGCTGCAGGCCGCGGTGGTAGCCGATTACCTGCAGTTGCGCTTCGACGACCAGACCCTGGCGCTGTACCAACGCACCCTGGCCGGCTACCGCGACGCGCTGCGGCTGACCCAGGCGCGGGTGCGCGCCGGCGTCGCCAGCGCCGCCGATGTGGCCGCGGCCGAGGCCACCCTGCACAGCACCGAAGCCGCATCGACCGACCTGGCGTTGTCGCGCCGGCAACTGGACCACGCGCTGGCGGTGCTGCTCGGCCGAACCCCCGCCGAGTTCTCGCTGGCGGCCAGCGACGCACCGTTGCCGGCGCTGCCGCCGACCCCACAAGCGCTACCCTCGGTGCTGCTGCAGCGGCGCCCTGACATCGCCGGCGCCGAGCGGCGCATGGCCGCGGCCAATGCCGGCATCGGCATGGCCGTGGCGGCGTGGTTCCCGACCCTGTCGCTGAGCGCCAGTGGCGGCTACGACGGTGCCGGGCTGGCCTCGCTGCTGAGCGTGCCGAACCGGGTCTGGGCGGTGGGCGCAGCGCTGGCCGGCACGCTGTTCGACGGCGGCGCCCGCCACGCGCAACGCGCGCAGGCGCAAGCCGTGTTCGATGCCGCTGCCGCCAGCTACCGGCAGACGGTGATGAGCGCGTTCCAGGGCGTGGAGGACCAGCTCGCCGCCACGCGCGAACTGGCGCGCGAGGAGCAGCAACAGCGGCGCGCCGCCGACGCCGCGCAGCAGGCCGAGCGCGTGCTGATGGACCAGTACCGCGCCGGCACCGCGCTGTACAGCGCGGTGATCACCGCCCAGGCCAACGCGCTGGACGCGCAACGCACCCTGCTGCAGGTGCAATCGCGCCAGTTCGGCGCCCAGGTCGCGCTGTTGGTCGCTCTGGGCGGCGACTGGGACAGCGCTCGTCTCCCCGCCGTGCGCGGCGCCTCGCCGGGCGCCACGCCGGCTCCTGTCCTACCGGAGTAACCCATGTCCACCGCCGCGCCCACACGCCCCGCCGATCCGCCACCGCGCCATGCCATGCCGCGACGGCGCTGGCCGTTCGTCGCCGCCGCAGTGCTGGTCGCGCTACTGCTGGCGGTGTGGTTGCGCCCGCGCCACGCACCCACCAAGGCGACGCCGCCGGTGCCGGTGACCAGCGCGCCGGTACTGCGCAAGGACGTGCCGATCCGCCAGACCGGGATCGGCACGGTGCTGCCGATCGCCTCGGTGACCGTGCACTCGCGCATCGACGGGCAACTGATCGCCGTGGGCTTCAGCGAAGGCCAGGACATCAAGGCCGGGCAGGTGCTGGCGCGGCTGGATCCACGCACCTACCAGGCGCAACTGGCCGCGGCCACCGCGCAACTGGCCAAGGACAAGGCGCAGTTGGGCAATGCGCAGGCCGACCTGCAGCGCTACCAGCAACTGCTGCGGGACAACGCCACCACCCGCCAGACCCTGGACACGCAAAAGGCCCTGGTCACGCAACTGCGCGCCACCCTGCAGAGCGATGCGGCGGCGATCGACAACGCACGGGTGCAACTGGACTTCACCACCATCCGCGCGCCGATCGACGGCCGCGCAGGCGCGCGCCTGGTCGATCCGGGCAACATCGTCCACGCCAGCGATGCCGGCGGCCTGGTGGTGCTGAACCAGATCGACCCGATCGCGGTGCAGTTCACCCTGCCCGAAAGCGCGTTCCAGCAGATCAACCGCGCACTGCAGGCCGCACCGGCCAGCGTGGGCGTGGATGCGGTCGAGCACGGTAGCGGGCAGGTGCTGGCGCACGGCACGCTGGCCCTGCTCAACAACCAGATCGACACCAGCACCGGCACCATCGCGATGAAGGCGCACTTCGCCAATCCCACGCACACGCTGTGGCCCGGGCAGAGCGTGGATGCGCGCATCACCCTGGGCATGCGCAGCGCTGCGCTGGTGGTGCCGAGCGCGGCCGTGCAGCGCAGCCAGGACGGCGAGTTCGTGTACGTGATCGGCGCCGACGGCAGCGTGCGCGACCAGCCGGTGCAGGTGCTGGACGAGGCCGATGGCGAGACGGTGATCGGCCAGGGCCTGCAGGCCGGGCAGCGGGTGGTGGTGGATGGACAATACCGCCTGCATCCCGGGGCGAAGGTGGTGGACGCCAAGCCGGCCAGACACGCCACGCCGGCCACTACGGGAGCGCATGCGTGAGCGTCTCGGCCGCCTTCATCAAACGCCCGATCGGCACCTCGCTGCTGGCGATGGCGCTGCTGTTGCTGGGCCTGGTGGCCTGGCCGCTGCTGCCGGTGGCGCCGCTGCCGCAGGTCGACTTCCCCACCATCCAGGTCTCGGCCAGCCTGCCCGGCGCCAGCCCGCAGACCATGGCATCGAACGTGGCGCAACCGCTGGAGCGGCAGCTGTCGCTGATCCCGGGCCTGAGCCAGATGACCTCGACCAGCGCGCTGGGCTCGACCCAGGTGACGCTGCAGTTCGACCTGGACCGCAACATCGACGCCGCCGCGCTCGACGTGCAGACCGCGATCAACGCCGCGTCCGGGCAACTGCCGAGCGCGCTGCCGAGCGCACCGAGCTTCCGCAAGATCAACCCGGCCGAATCGCCGGCGTTGATCCTGGCGGTGCAGTCGCGGGTGCTGCCGCTGACCCAGGTCAACGACTACGCCGACAACGTGCTGGCGCAGCAGATCTCGCGCATCTCCGGGGTCGGCCTCGTGAACCTGTACGGCGCGCAGAAACCGGCGGTGCGCGTGCAGGTGGATCCGGCCAAGCTGGCGGCGCTGGGCCTGAGCCTGGAGGACATCCGCTCGGTGATCGCCACCACCACGGTGAACGCGGCCACCGGCTCGATCGACGGTGCGCGCCAGGCCTTCACCGTCTCCACCAACGACCAGGTGCTGCAGAGCCAGGCCTGGAACGACGCGGTGCTGGCCTGGCGCAACGGCGCGCCGATCCGCGTGCGCGACGTCGGCACCGCGGTGGACGGGCCGGAGAACGCCAAGATCGCCGCCTGGGGTTTCGCCGGCGTCGCCGCGCCCGCCGACAGCGGCATCATCAATGGCCGCGCGATCATGATCGCCATCACCAAGCAGCCCGGCGCCAACGTCATCGACACGGTGGAACAGGTCAAGGCCGCGCTGCCCAAGCTGATGGCGTCGATCCCGCCCAGCGTCAGCGTCAAGATCCTCGCCGACCGCACGCAGAACATCCGCGCCTCGGTCAAGGACGTGGAGTTCACCCTGCTGCTGTCCATCGTGCTGGTGGTGGCGGTGATCTTCGTGTTCCTGCGCAGCGCGGTGGTCACCCTGATCCCGAGCCTGACCGTGCCGCTGGCGATCCTCGGCACCGCCGCGCTGATGTACGTGCTCGGCTACAGCCTGGACAACCTGTCGCTGATGGGCCTGACCATCGCCGTCGGCTTCGTGGTGGACGACGCCATCGTGATGCTGGAGAACATCTACCGGCACATCGAGGACGGCATGGAGCCATTGCAGGCGGCGCTGCAGGGTGCGGCCGAGATCGGCTTCACCCTGGTCTCGATCTCGGTGTCGCTGGTGGCGGTGTTCATCCCGCTGCTGCTGATGGGCGGCATCGTCGGCCGGCTGTTCCGCGAGTTTGCGGTGACGGTGAGCCTGACCATCCTGGTGTCGTTGCTGGTGTCGCTGACCCTGACACCGATGCTGTGCGCGCGCCTGCTCAAGCCGCACGCCGAGCAGGCGCAGGGACGCCTGGCGCGCGCGTTCGAGCGCGGTTTCGAGGCGATGCTGGCGGCCTACCGGCGCGGCCTGGAGACGGTGCTGCGGCATCCGCGGCTGACCCTGGCCAGCTTCCTGCTGACCGTAGCCACCAGCGTGGCGCTGTTCGTGGTGATGCCCAAGGGCTTCTTCCCGCAGCAGGACACCGGCTTCATCTCCGGCACCGCCGATTCGGCGCAGGATTCGTCCTCGGCGGCGATGCGCACGCGCATGCTGCAACTGGCCGACATCATCCGCCGCGATCCGGACGTGCTGTCCTTCGGCATGCAGACCGGCGCCAGCACCTTCAACTCCGGCACCTTCTCGATCGCGCTCAAGCCCAAGGACGCAGGCCGCACCGCCAGCGCCGACCAGGTGATCGCGCGGCTGCGCAAGCGCCTGGCGCACGTGCAGGGCGTCACCCTGTTCATGCAGGCCGGACAGGACATCAACGTCGGCGGCCGCCTGGCCCGCACCCAGTACCAATACACCCTGACCGACGCCAACCTGGACGAGCTCAACACCTGGGCGCCGAAGCTGCTCAAAGCATTCCGGGCGCTGCCGCAACTGACCGACGTGGCCTCCGACCAGCAGAACGCCGCGCCGATCGCCAGCCTGACCATCGACCGCCAGCGCGCGGCCAGCTTCGGCATCACCCCGCAGCAGATCGACGCGACGATCAACGACGCCATCGGCCAGCGCCAGGTCGCGCAGTACTTCACCCAGCTCAACAGCTACCACGTCGTGCTGGAGGTGACGCCGGCGCTGCAGGGCGATCCGTCGCTGTTCCAGCGGCTGTACCTGACCTCGCCGCTGACCGGCAAGCAGGTGCCGCTGTCCACCTTCGCCACGCTCGACACCAGCAAGACCGGCTACCTGTCGGTGAGCCACCAGGGCCAGTTCCCGGCGGTGACCATCTCCTTCAACCTGGCGCCGGGCGCGGCGCTGGGCGATGCGGTGGACGTGATCCAGACGGCCCAGGCGCAACTGCGGGTGCCGGCCACGCTCAGCGGCAGCTTTCAGGGCACGGCGCAGGCGTTCAGCGCCTCGCTGCGCACCCAGCCTTACCTGATCCTGGCGGCGCTGGTCGCGGTCTACATCGTGCTCGGCCTGCTCTACGAGAGCTACATCCACCCGCTGACCATCCTCTCCACCCTGCCCTCGGCCGGCGTCGGCGCGCTGCTGATCCTGATGGCCGGCGGCTACGACTTGAGCGTGATTGCGATGATCGGCATCATCCTGCTGATCGGCATCGTCAAGAAGAACGGGATCATGATGGTGGACTTCGCCCTGCATGCCGAACGCGAACGTGGGCTGTCCTCGCGCGATGCGATCTTCGAGGCCTGCCTGATGCGCTTCCGGCCGATCATGATGACCACCCTGTGCGCCCTGCTCGGCGGCCTGCCGCTGATGCTCAGCCATGGCGCCGGTTCGGAACTGCGGCGGCCGCTGGGCTATGCGATGGTCGGCGGGCTGCTGCTGTCGCAACTGCTGACCCTGTTCAGCACGCCGATCGTGTACCTGTACCTGGACCGCCTGCACGGCTGGTACCTGCAGCGGCGCCAGGCGCGGCGCGCCCGCATCGCCGCGCCGGAGGCGCTGCAGCCGTGAAGGTGCTGATCGTCGAGGACGAGCGCAAGACCGCCGACTACCTGCAGCAGGGGCTGAGCGAACAGGGCTGCACGGTCGACGTGGCCTACGACGGCATCGACGGCCAGCACCTGGCCCTGCATTACGACTTCGACGTGATCGTGCTCGACGCGATGCTGCCGGGCCTGGACGGCTTCGCCATCCTGCGCTCGCTGCGTTCGGTCAAGACCACGCCGGTGATCATGCTGACCGCGCGCGACAGCGTGGAGGACCGGGTCAAGGGCCTGCGCGAGGGCGCCGACGACTACCTGATCAAGCCGTTCTCCTTCATCGAACTGCTGGCGCGGCTGCAGGTGCTGGCGCGGCGCGGACGCGCGCAGGAAAGCACGCTGCTGCGCGTGGGCGACCTGCAGATCGACATGATCAGCCGCAAGGCCATGCGCGGGCGGCAGCGACTGGACCTGACCGCCAAGGAGTTCGCGCTGCTGGCGGCATTGGCCCGGCACCAGGGCGAGATCCTGTCCAAGACCGCAATCGCCGAGATGGTCTGGGACATGAACTTCGACAGCAACACCAACGTGGTGGAAGTGGCGATCAAGCGCCTGCGCGCCAAGATCGACGTGCCGTTCGACGCCCCGCTGCTGCACACCGTGCGCGGCATGGGCTACGTGCTGGAAGAACGCGAGGACGCGGCCGGGTGAGCGCACCGGCGCGGCCCTCGATCGCGCTGCGCCTGGCCGGCCTGTTCGCGGCCACCGCGCTGCTTGGCTTCGCCCTGATCGGGCTGGTGCTGCACCAGGTGCTGGAGCACGAGCTGCGCCGCCACCAACGCGAGGAACTGCGCTCGCGCATGGACGCGGTGCAGTACATGTTGGTCAACAGCCGCTCGCCGGAGCTGGCCGCGCATGCGCGCACCCGCCTGGCCAGCGTTTCCAGCGCGCCGGACCTGCGCTTCTGGCTGTGGAGCGCCGATCCGGCGTTCCGCTACGGACGCGGCGCCGAGGCGATGGCGCAGGCCACGCGCGGCCATAGCGGGCTGGTGCGTATCGACGATCCGCAGGCGCTGGGCATCGCCGATGCGCATCCGCAGGCCTGGCAGGCCATCGGCCAGGCGCTGCCGGCCACGCCGGTGCGCCCGCCGGTGCAGCTGATCGCGGCGATGGACAGCGCGCCGTTCGCGCTGACCCGGCGCCGCTTCGACATCGCCCTGGCGCTGGTGACGCTGGCCGGCACCGCACTGGTCGGCGCGCTGGGCTACTGGACCGCCAAGCTCGGCCTGCGCCCGGTGCAGCGGCTGTCCGCCGACGCCCAGCGCATCGGTCCGCACGACCGGCGGCGCCTGGACCTGCCGCGGCTGCCGCGCGAACTGGAGGACCTGGGCGCCTCGTTGAACGCCGCGTTCGACCGGCTCGATGCGGCCTATGCGCAGCAGGAAAGCTTCAATGCCGACGTCGCCCACGAACTGCGCACGCCGCTGGCCAGCCTGATCGGCCAGACCCAGGTGGCGCTGACCCGCCATCGCGATGCAGAGCAGTTGCGCCAGGTGCTGCAGTCGAACCTGGAGGAACTGGAGCGGCTGCGCGCGATCGTCGCCGACATGCTGTTCCTGGCCCGCGCCGAACAGGGCCAGCGCGCGCGCCAGTGCGAGGACGCGTCGCTGGCCGAGGAAGTCGGCAAGACCGTGGAGTTCTTCGAGGTGCTGCTGGACGAGGGCGGCTTGCAGGTGGAGGTGCGCGGCGACGTGGTGGTGCCGGTCGAGAAATCGCTGCTGCGGCGCGCGCTGTCCAACCTGCTGCACAACGCCATCCAGCACTCGACCGGTCACGCGCCGATCGTGGTGGAGATCGCACAGCGCGGCGGCGAGGCGCTGATCGCCTTCTCCAACCCCAGCGTGGCGCTGGCGCCGGAGCATCTGCAGCGCCTGTTCGACCGCTTCTACCGCGGCGACGCCGCCCGCGCCAACAGCCGCGAGAGCCACGGTTTGGGATTAGCGATCGTCAAGGCGGTGGCGACCATGCACGGCGGGCGCGTGTTCGCGCAGCACCGCGACGGCATCACCACGATCGGGTTTTCGGTGGCGCTGGACGGCACGACTACCGGCGCGCCGACACACGCCGCCCTGCACTGGTAAACCGCAAGGCCGCGCTCAGGCGGCCAGTGCGCGCGCCTGCAGCGCCGGCAGTTCGTGCGCAGTGACGAAACGGCCCTTGGCATCGCGCTGCAACTGCGCCAGCGCGCAGTCCGGATCGTGGGTGAAGAACAGGCGCACGTCGCGCGCCAGCGCGTCTTCCAGGAATGCGCGCTTCTCGTCGATCAGCAGCTCGGCGTTGCGGTCGTAGCCCATGGTGATCGGCACGTGCACCCAGGAGCGGCCCGGGATCAGGTCGGCGCAGAACGCCACCCCGCCGTGCGCCTGGCCGTCGTCGCCGTGGCGGGGGCCGACGATCTCGGCCAGCATCAGCCCCGGCGTGTGGCCGTCGCTGAAACGGAACCGCACCGCCTCGCCGAGCGCGCGCGAGTACGCGCCGTCGACCAGTTCCAGGCGGCCGCTGGCCTCGAGCAGGCCTGGCAGTTCCGGGATGAAGCTGGCGCGGTCGCGCGGATGCGGGTGCAGCGCGCGCTGCCAGTGCGCCGCGCCGACCAGGAACTGCGCGTTGGGGAACAGCAGTTCCGGCGCGGCGCCCTCGCGGTAGGCGGCCAGCAGGCCACCGGCGTGATCGAAGTGCAGGTGGCTCAGCACCACCACGTCGATGTCGGTATGGGCGAAGCCGGCGTCCTGCAGCGAATCCAGCAGCACGTGCCGCGCCTCCTGCACGCCGTAGCGCTCGCGCAGCGCCGGCGGGAAGAACGTGCCAATCCCGGTCTCGAACAGCACCGTCTTGCCGGCCAGCGGGCTGGCCAGCAGCGCGCGGCAGGCCAGCGCGATGCGGTTGCCGTCGTCGGGCGCGGCCCACTGCTGCCACATCGCCTTGGGCGCATTGCCGAACATCGCGCCGCCGTCGAGTTTCTGCGAGTTGCCTTGGATGGACCAGAGTTTCATGGGCGGGGATTCGGGAGTCGGGATTGGGGATTCGCAAACGCGGGCGTCAGGGCGCCGGCGCGGTCTGCAGCACTTCGGCGCTGCCGACTTCGTTGCGCGGGTCGCTGCCGCCGCTGAGCACGTTGCGGCGCTTGTCCCATTCCACCGTCTGCAGGTTGCCCCAGACGTGGCTGGAGCCGTGACCGTCCTCGGCCGTGTCGCCGGGCAGCTTGAGCGTATGCCCCATGGCTTCCAGGCCCTTGGCCGTGGCCGCGTCGAAGGTGCCGGTTTCCGCCTCGATCACGTCAGGCAGCCACTGGTGGTGGTAGCGCGGCAGCGCGGCGACCTGCTGCGCCGTGAGGCCGTCGTCGTAGCCGAGGATGCCGAGCAGCACCATGGTGATGATGCGGCTGCCACCCGGGGTGCCGAGCACGATGGCCTTGTCCGCGTTCTCCATGAAGGTCGGCGACATCGAACTGAGCGGGCGCTTGCCCGGCTTGGGCGCGTTGGCCGCGTAGCCCATCACCCCGAACGCGTTGGGCGTGCCCGGACGCAGCGCGAAATCGTCCATCTCGTTGTTGAGCAGCACGCCGGTGCCCTTGGGGATCAGTCCGGAGCCGTACAGCAGGTTGACCGTCTGGGTGGCGCCGACGCGGTTGCCTTCGCCATCGATGATGGAGAAATGCGTGGTCTCGTCGTCTTCCAGCGGGGTCGGCTGGCCCGACAGCAGGTCGCTTGGCGTGGCCTTGTCCGGATTGATGGTCGAACGCAGGCCCACCGCATAGTCCTTGCTGAGCAGGATGCGCTGCGGCACGTGGGTGAAATCCGGGTCGCCCAGGAAGAAGGTGCGGTCGCGGTAGGCGCGGCGCATCGCCTCCACGGTCAGGTGCACGCGGTGCACCGGGTCCATGGTCTTGAGGTCGTAGCCCTCCAGGATCTGCAGCATGCTGGCAAGGGCGATGCCGCCGGAGGACGGCGGCGGCGCGGTGGTGATGGTCCAGCCCTTGTAGTCGAAGCGGATCGGCGTGCGCTCCTTGACCGTGTAGCCGGCCAGTTCCTCCGCAGTCCAGCGACCGCCGGCCTGCTTGACCCCGGCCAGCAGCTTCTTGGCGGTGGCGCCGCGGTAGAAGCCGTCGAAACCCTTGTCGGCCAGCAGCTGCAGCGTATTGGCCAGTTCCGGCTGCTTGAACACGTCGCCCACGGCGATCGGCCGGCCGTTGCGCAGGTAGACCTCGCGGGTGCCGGGATAGCGCTCCATCACCTTGCGCCGCGACTGGTAGCCCTCGGCCATGCGCGCGTAGACGGGGAAGCCGTCGCGGGCGATGCGGATCGCCGGCGCCAGCGACTGCCGCAGCGGCAGCCGGCCGTGCTTGGTCGCCAGTTCCACCAGCGCCGCCGGCAGTCCCGGAATGCCGGCCGACCACGGCCCGTTGATCGAGCGATCGCGGTCCAGCTCGCCCTTGGCGTCCAGGAACGCGGCCGGCGTCGCCGATTCCGGCGCGGTTTCGCGCGCGTCCAGCATCACGTCCTTGCCGGTCCTGGCGTCGTGCAGCAGGAAGAACCCGCCACCGCCGAGGCCGGAGCTGATCGGTTCGACTACCGACAACGTCGAGGACACCGCCACCGCGGCGTCGAAGGCATTGCCGCCCTCGCGCAAGATCTGCAGGCCGGCCTCGGTAGCCAGGCGGTGGCCGCTGGCGATCGCAGCGCCGGGCGGGTGCGCGGCCGGGGCGGTGGCGGTCGCCTCGGCGACCGGCGCCTCGGCCCACGCCGACGGCGTCAGGACCAGGGCGAGCAGCAGGACACGGCGGACGAGGCTTCTCATGCGGCGGGGGGCTCCTGTGGGTACAACTCGGGGTGGTCGCGCTGCAGGCGCTGCAGCTTGGCCAGCAACTGCGCGTGGGTCTCCGGGATCGCCGGGTCCGGGTCGATGCATTCCACCGGGCACACCACCACGCACTGCGGCTCGTCGAAATGGCCGACGCATTCGGTGCAGCGGGCCGGGTCGATCACGTAGATCGTCTCGCCCATGGCGATGGCCTGGTTCGGGCAGGCCGGCTCGCAGACGTCGCAGTTGACGCAGAGCTCGTTGATCTTGAGGGACATGTGGCGCAATTCGGCACTGACCCGGGCAGTTTACCGGATCGGGGCGGGACGGCCCTGCGAAGGCGGCGCCGGGGTGCGAAACGCTGTAATGCAGCACGAGACGGCTTGGGCAACTGCCGTGAGGCGCGGCGCGCGGCAGCGCTGCGCAACCGCCCGTTGCGGGCGGCGCGGGATGGCGGGACCGGCGCGCATCGGCGCGCCGGCCCGCACGGGGCTTACTTGGCTTCGACGAAGATGTAGTCGGCGCCGGTCGGCTTGACCACGGCTTCGACGCGGGCGTTGTCGGCCGGAGCGCCGATGTAGACCACACGCACGCCCTTCATGCTGTTCGCCTCGACCTTGGCGAACGCAGCGGCGATCAGGTCGGCCATCTTGGCCGAGGCCGAGGAACCGAACGCCAGCATGTTGCCCGGCTGGATGCCGCGGCCGATGGCGGTGGTGGCGCTTTCGACCTGGCGCTCGTACTTGGCCTGGAACTCCGGATCCGATTCCGGCGGCAGGTAATACAGGAACGGGCTGTTGGTGACGTTGCCCATGTTCTGGATCGCCACTTCCTGCAGGTACTTCTTCCAGCCGGCGTCGTCGTCCTTGGCTGGGGCGGTCAGCGCGGGCTGCGCGTCGGCGGCCGGCTTGGCGGCCTCTTCCTTCTTGCAGGCGGTGAAGCCCAGGGCCAGCGAAGCGATCAGCAACGCGCGTGCGGTGGTGTTCATGGAACGGCTCCCTCTGTGTCGTCAGTGAATGGTGGACGGCTCAGCGCTGCGCGGCGGCCTGGCGGGCCTGGACCAGCGCCTGCACCACCGACGGCGGCACGAAGCCGGAGACGTCCCCGCCCAGGCGCGCGATCTCGCGCACCAACGAGGACGAAATGAAGCTGTGTTGCTCGGCCGGGGTGAGGAACAGCGTCTCCACCTCCGGGATCAGATGCCGGTTCATGCTCGCCATCTGGAACTCGTATTCGAAATCCGACACCGCGCGCAGGCCGCGCAGCAGCACGCCGCCGCCGACCGAGCGCACGAAATGCGCCAGCAGGGTGTCGAAGCCCAGCACTTCCACGTTGCGGTGCCCGGCCAGCGCTTCGCGGGCCAGCGCCACGCGCAGGTCCAGCGGCAGGGTCGGCCCCTTGGAGGGGCTCTGGGCCACGCCCACGATCACCTGCTCGAACAGCGGTGCGGCACGGTTGACCAGATCGATATGGCCGTTGGTGATCGGATCGAAGGTGCCGGGATAGACGGCGATGCGGCTATGGGCCACGGTCATGCGTCGGGTACCGCGTGAAGGTCGCCGGGAAGTGTAGCAGCGGCGCGCCGGTACAGGGCAGCGCGGACCTCGCGGCTGCCACCCTCGCGGTACAGCGCCCAGGATGCCGGCACTGCGGGCGCCTGCCCGGCCGGCGACTCCAGGTACAGCCAGGCGTCGGCCGCCAGCCGCGCCGGCAGGCGCTGCAGCACCGCGTCCCACAGCCCGGCGGCGAACGGCGGGTCGACGAAGGCGATGTCCGCGGGGGCATCGGCCGGCGCCTCGGCCAGCCAGCGCAGCGCATCGCCCTGCACCACCTGTACCTGGTCCTGCGCCTGCAGCCGCGCGACCGTGGCGCGCAACTGCGCGACCTGGCCCGGATCGCGTTCGACCAGGACCGCCGCGGCCGCGCCGCGCGACACTGCCTCCAGTCCCAGTGCACCGCTGCCGGCGAACAAGTCCAGCACTCGCGCCCCGGGCAGCACCGGCTGCAGCCAGTTGAACAGGGTTTCGCGGACCCGGTCGGAGGTCGGGCGCAGCCCGGCCAGGTCCGGCACCGGCAGCCGCGTGTTGCGCCAGCGCCCGCCGATGATCCGCACCTGGCCGGCGCCGGGACGGCTCATCGGCGGCCTCGCAGGGGCCGGGACAGGCAGGACGGGGAACGCAGGAACGGCATGGGCAGCGGGCAGTGGGCGGCGCGGAAACGGGGTCCGGATCATAGACCAGCGCGGTGTCGCGCGTATGCGCCGCGCGGCGCTTGAAGCCGGCCGCGGCCGCCACCATGTCGGCCGGCAGAGCCGCGCCCTCCTCCGCGCGGCCGCCCATCCTTCATGGAGCACCTACCGATGAGCGTGGAAACCCAAAAAGAAACCCTGGGCTTTCAGACCGAGGTCAAGCAGCTGCTGCAGCTGATGATCCATTCGCTGTATTCCAACAAGGAGATCTTCCTGCGCGAGCTGATCTCCAATGCCTCCGACGCGGCCGACAAGCTGCGCTTCGAGGCACTGGTCAAGCCGGAGCTGCTGGACGGCGACGCGCAACTGCGCATCCGCATCGGCTTCGACAAGGACGCCGGCACCGTCACCATCGACGACAACGGCATCGGCATGAGCCGCGAGGAGATCGTGGCGCACCTGGGCACCATCGCCAAGTCCGGCACCTCCGAGTTCCTCAAGCACCTGTCCGGCGACCAGAAGAAGGATTCGCATCTGATCGGCCAGTTCGGCGTGGGCTTCTACAGCGCCTTCATCGTCGCCGACCAGGTCGACGTGTACAGCCGCCGCGCCGGCCTACCGGCCAGCGAAGGCGTGCACTGGTCCTCGCGCGGCGAAGGCGAGTTCGAGGTCGCCACCATCGAGAAGGCCGAGCGCGGCACCCGCATCGTGCTGCACCTGAAGGATGACGAGAAGGACTTCGCCGACGGCTGGAAGCTGCGCGGCATCGTGCGCAAGTACTCCGACCACATCGCGCTGCCCATCGAGTTTCATAAGGAACACTACGGCGAGGACAAGGACAAGCCCGAGACCCCGGAATGGGAAACCGTCAATCGCGCCAGCGCGCTGTGGACGCGCCCGCGCACCGAGATCAAGGACGAGGAATACCAGGAGCTGTACAAGCACATTGCCCACGATCACGAGAACCCGGTGGCGTGGAGCCACAACAAGGTCGAGGGCAAGCTGGAGTACACCTCGCTGCTATACGTGCCCGGCCGCGCGCCGTTCGACCTGTACCAGCGCGACGCCTCGCGCGGGCTCAAGCTGTACGTGCAGCGCGTCTTCATCATGGACCAGGCCGAGCAGTTCCTGCCGCTGTACCTGCGCTTCATCAAGGGCATCGTCGATTCCAGCGACCTGCCGCTGAACGTCTCGCGCGAGATCCTGCAGTCCGGCCCGGTGATCGACTCGATGAAGTCGGCGCTGACCAAGCGCGCCCTGGACATGCTGGAGAAGCTGGCTAAGGACGACGCCGAGCGCTACCAGGGCGTGTGGAAGAACTTCGGCCAGGTGCTGAAGGAAGGCCCGGCCGAGGACTTCGGCAACCGCGAGAAGATCGCCGGCCTGCTGCGCTTCGCCTCCACCCACGGCAACGACGGCGCGCAGACCGTGTCGCTGGCCGACTACGTGGCGCGGATGCAGGAAGGCCAGGACAAGCTGTACTACCTGACCGGCGAGAGCTACGCGCAGATCAAGGACAGCCCGCACCTGGAGGTGTTCCGCAAGAAGGGCATCGAAGTGCTGCTGCTCACCGACCGCATCGACGAGTGGCTGATGAGCTACCTCACCGAGTTCGACGGCAAGTCCTTCGTCGACGTGGCGCGCGGTGACCTGGACCTGGGCAAGCTCGACAGCGAGGAAGAGAAGCAGGCCAAGGAAGAGGCAGCCAAGGCCAAGCAGGGCCTGGTCGAGCGCATCCAGAACGTGCTGAAGGACGAGGTCTCCGAAGTGCGCGTCTCGCACCGCCTGACCGACTCCCCGGCGATCCTGGCCATCGGCCAGGGCGACCTGGGCCTGCAGATGCGGCAGATCCTCGAAGCCAGCGGCCAGAAGCTGCCGGAGAGCAAGCCGGTGTTCGAGTTCAACCCCGCACACCCGCTGATCGAGAAGCTGGACGCGGAAGCCGACGGCGAGCGCTTCGGCGATCTGGCGAAGGTGCTGTTCGATCAGGCTGCGTTGGCCGCTGGCGACAGTCTGAAGGATCCGGCGGCGTATGTGCGGCGGCTCAACAAGCTATTGTTGGAGTTGTCGGTGTAAGTCTTGATTGAGACGTGCATGTGTAAGAACGAAGCCGGCGACTTGCTGGCTTCGTTGTCTCTGGACCAGCCGACAGACTGTCGAATGCAGTAGAGCGTTCTAATTTATTACGTCCAAAGAATATCAAAACTGCGCTAGCCGCAGAAAATCGCCGCGCGTGTATGCGGGCAACAATCGGAGCCACGTATTTCGCTATTGCCGAAGCGCATCGGGAATCACCATGCCCAAGCCCTCATACCGTTGAGGTTAACCGATGATATGGATAGGACATTCAGAACCACAGAGCCCTGCTCTTGGCTGACATCTGAGCAGAAGGAGATTTCGCCTTATCCAATTTAACAGCAGAAATGGCAAGCCAGGCATCTTGACCAAAGTACCCGCAGCCATTAATAAGCGATTATTTTGCTTCCGAAAATCAATGGAATGAAAAGCTGCAGCGACATGCTTTTTTAGTTCGTCGCAACTATCACTCTCAAGAATAAAGCGCCTCCGGGATAAAGAAATTCTCGCCAGAATTTCTTCGCAAACTTCAGATGAATTTCTGCTATCGCAAAAAAACATAGAAATATCACCGCGCCACATTTTAAAAATAGTAAAAAATATCATTAGACGCAACGTATTGCAGCTTAAATATTTCATGCGACCCAGCATGCACGCCCACAGTCGCTAAAATTAGCACATCGAGCAATGCCAATATCATTATTATCTTTCCAAATTAAATTACATTTCCGCTGAGTGCTAAGCAACCATTAAAATACATTTCTCGCTTTTGAGCCAATTAAAAAAACTATAAAAGGGCCAAGCAAGATCCGAACACAATCAGCAATTACTGCGCGAAACGGCTGCCCATTTTCTCTTGCAATTTCAGAATACCCAAATAGCCCATAAAATCTACCCCGAACTGCAGCCTGCAAGTAATAGCGTTTAGCCATATCCGGATTCGATTCAGGCTTCTTCCGGTAGTACAACGCATAACCCAGCAAAACTTCTGGAGAAACTTCGATTCTGGCAGCCTCATCCAAATATTTTTTTGCACTCAAAAAACCATTATTCCCACCCTTTTTCATGTACATCCTTGCCAAACTATTAAAAGAAACCCAGTCCGGCGACAGAAGGGCGACTTGGCGGTAGTTATAGATCGCCTTATCAACATCCGGAGAAACATCTACTCCTCCATCCTCATAGATCACACCCCTACAAAAATATCCAGACAATTGATCTCGCTCGTCATCCGACGAGATCAATCTCTCCGCAATGTCAAGTGCCGCACAAGCATGCCCGCTATCCAACAAATTCATTGCCTCACCAACTAGCGCAGATCGGAGCATTTTCATGGCTTAGGAAACTTCAAACCCTGTCTACTTTCTCGCAGCATACCTTCTCTCACCTGCTGCAACCTTATCTCTTCTCTAACTCTCTGCATTGGCGCCTTCCCGGTTTGACAGAAAAGCAATACGACGCAAGTCCCATAAAGTAACTCACGCCCCTCTACCGATCCAACTGAAGCAACACCCACCCTCCCAACTCCTATCGCAGCAGGGACGGTGACAGGGGTTGAACCAGCAACAATCACTGCCGGCAGTGTAACAGTTCGCGTAAGTGCTCCTTCATCGACGGCCTGCTGGGTAGACATATCTCTTCGTAACGCAGCGAAAGTCGTCAACTGAAAAAAGCTTGGAACATGTTGCGGCCTAAATGGATCACTCCCCCCTCGATTTTGAGGAGCCGATTGATGCGAAGGAGTAACTTTAATTGGATCTAATGTAGTTACCTTGGGCGGCGGAGGCGGAGAAGACTTTTTGCACCCCCCGCCCTCACAGTTCTCCGGTGCGCGACCATCCAGATCAATGCTACCGAAAGGATTATTGAATGCGTAAGAATAACGAGAAAAGAATCGCCAGCCATCGCCCCCATAGATCATTACTGGATCAACCGACAAAAACCGACCAATCACCGGATCATAGTACCGCTGCTGCATGTAAGTCAGCTCGGTCGCCGCATCCATGACGTGACCAGTATAGCCAGGCCCATCCATCACAGGCTGATTCACCACACTCCCATAAGGTTCGTATTCCCTGCGCTCCAAAACATTACGATCCTTGTCCGTCACCAGTACGACAGAACCCAATCCATCCGTATGGATATAGCGGACCGTCTGCGCCGAGACGCCAAAGGCGACGAGCAATGAAAAAGCGGCTGCAGCCATCAGGTGCATTGCCGCGCGAATCCCCTGGAAATTTGACATCACTCGTCCTTGCGAGTTGGAGCCATAGATACGCGATGTAGAGTCGACTTCTCATAGAAGTAGGATCGACAACGCTTCCCCTAGCAACATTACGGTGCAACGCACCCAACGAAATCTACGATGCAGAATCCGCCAAAGCAGGCTTACTTCAAGTAGACCTCGACGATGTCGCAGCCACTGGTCTGAACATCGATCTTGCGCTTGTTCACCAAGGCCGTCATCAAGACCGCCAGTAGAGCCTTGCCACCCGGTTGGTCGTCTTGAAAATGCAGGACGTGGTTGCCAGATGTGGCCTTGCATTCCGCTGGCGTATCTGAGAGCCAGACAAAATGGTCGGCATGAGCCTGGTATGTGCCCAATTGCACGACGTAGAGGTTCTGCATCGATTCGTTTGCTGATGCTTGCCAACTCAGCAGAGCTAGCAACAATAACAAACCATTTTTACACATCATAGCTCTTCTCTTATTGAGATTAAGATCGATCCTTGCCATGCAACTGAAGCGCGGCATCCTTCCGATCCACTACTTCTTCAATCGTATGGAAATAACCTTGGTGCGATTACCGAAAAGGCATACACCCGAGTCAACCAGGAGTTCGACATCCGTATTGCTGGTGTAAGCAGCCAGCGCTAAAGCTGTCAGCTCTTTGTAGGCTGGATGATTCTTGTCAATCGCGAAGTCGTTCAGGGGAGCTGAACATCCAGATGGGCCATCAGTTGAGGTGTGGATCGACATCCCTTCGCCTTCCCAGCCATTCTCGACGTAAGTAATTTTCCCCGTCCAGACCACTTGCAGGGCAGCGTCCGCCTTGTAAGAAAAACATGATGCTGCAATCGCCAACAGCAACGCCGTCATCTTGAAGCTCATTTCACCCCCCTTTTTAAATTCGTTATTCGCTGCCTACAGCCCTTCGCCGCGACAGCAAAGAGCTCCAACCGCCACCGGCTGGACTCAGCCGTTAAGCAGCAGCTGATACAGCAACGGCACGATGTCCACCGCAGGCCGCTGGTCGTGCGTCACGTTCGAAACAGCGGTGCAGTTGCCGTCCGCCGTGCACGCAGTCACCCGGTACGAGTAGGTCCCTGCCGGCCTGGCCAACGAGGTCCAGTTGCCCTGGCCGCCGTCGTACACCGAGGTCCAGGTCACGCCATCCACGCTCTCCTCCACCACGTAGCGGGTTGCGCCGGAGACCGGGTTCCAGTTCACGTAGTCCTTGACTGAAGCGAGCTGCCCCAGCGGCCAGTCGGCTTCGGCGACGAGGCTGCCGCCCAGCAGGATGTAATCGGTGGACTTGGACTGGCGCTGATTCTTCTGGAAACGCAGTGCACCGGACTGATCGTACAGCGAGCCGATGTTGCCGGCGCTCTGCAGTGCCAGCGTCCGGCGGCCATTGCCGTCATAGCGATAAGTCTCCTTGCCTGTCGCCTGGCGCAAGCGGTTACCGTAATCGAACACGAAGGCCTGGCCGTTCTTGTTGCTGAGATTACCCTGCGGGTCGTAGCTCATGCCGATGAC
Source organism: Xanthomonas sp. NCPPB 3174 (assembly GCF_056725205.1). NCBI lineage: Bacteria > Pseudomonadati > Pseudomonadota > Gammaproteobacteria > Lysobacterales > Lysobacteraceae > Xanthomonas > Xanthomonas sp. NCPPB 3174. The sequence continues at coordinate 3,299,248 of NZ_CM161517.1, forward strand.
CGTGCTGCCGCCGCAACTGCTGGTCTTGACGTTGGTTAGCTGCCAGTTGGCGTCGTAGCAGTAGTACTGATCCCGACCGGGTGCCACGACATGGGTCAGGTTGTCGAGCACGTCGTAGCTGTAGCTTGCGGGCGTGGTACCGAACATCGCCGACTTGGTGGAAATCAGGCGATCCAACCCGTCGTACGTCATGTCGCGATTGCCGCGTCCACCGCGACCGGTGGCGCCGTCACTGATCGCGGCAACGTTGCCATTAGCATCGTAGTCGTAGCCATCGCTGAGGAACGCCGTGCCGCCGTAGGCATCCTGGCTGGTATCCGGCAACTGACGCGCGTTCTGCGTCATGGTGTGGACGATGCCGTTGCCGTAGGTGAACTGCTTGATCGCGCCATTCGGGTAGTAGCTCACGCCGGTGGCATAGCTGCCGGCCTGGCTCGGTTGGCCCAGGGCATTGGGCGCGTAGTCCACCGTCTGCCCCGACGGATAGCGGTGCGCGGCGAGGTGGCCATTGGCATCGTAGGCGTAGCCCAGCGCCCAGGTCTCGCCATCGGCCTGGCCCTGGCTCTCGGCGATCAGGAGGCGGCGCTTGTTGTAGGCGTAGCTGTTGTAGGTGGCGACACCGTTGTTGGTGGTGGTGATCTGCTTGACCACCCCGTCCGGCCAGTAGCTCCAGGCCTGGTTGCCGTTGCCATCCGGGAAGCTCAGCGCCTTGATCCGGTTGCGCACGTCGTAGCTGCGGTCGACTCGGCGGCCAGAGGCAAACGCGGTATCCGCATCGCACGATGACGTGCTGGGCAGGGACAGGCCCGCCGCGCTCCAGACCAGATTGCCTACGGCGTCGTAGCCATTGGCGGTAGCGCCGGTTTCGGGTTCTACTGTCTTGCACAGTTGCTGATAGCCGTCGTAGACGTAGCTGCGCGTCACCGACACCGTGCTATTAACATCACGGCGGCGGATGGACAGCGGCTTGCCGAAGATATCGCGGTTGATGTCCGTGTAGGCACTTTCTGGATGCTGGATCCAGACCGATGTCGTGTAATCGGGCTGGTCAAAAACTTGATAGCCCGTCACGGTCTTGTTGCCGCGTGGATCAGTCACACGGGTTTGGTTGCCTGCCAAATACTCTGTCGAGGTGGTCAACGCCCCACCCTGTTCGCTGTCCTGGGAAACCGAGGTCTTGCGCCCGAGCGCGTCGTATCTGGTCCAAGTCCCGGTACTCAATGCGTCGCTGGTCCCAGGGTACGAGGCAAACGTCGCGCGGCCGTCTTGATCGTAGGCGAACCTCTGGAAGCGCTGGGTAGCCGCTTCATTGCCGGCATCGAACTCGCGGGTCAGCATCGGCTGCCACAATGCGTCGAAGTACGTCACCTTGCGCGCATTACCGGTGGCGACGGTCTGCCGCCAATGCCCCGCGGCCAGTCCGTACTCGCTGGTGCCGACCTGCTCGAACGCTTGCGTGGTGGAGGCCCAGGCCACGGTGTCGTTGGCCGGATAGGCGATGTTCGCCAATCGACCCATCGCGTCATAGCCATAGTTGGTGGTGTAGCCGTTCTCGTCTGTGGTCGCGGTGATCCAGCCGCTGTCGTTGACCATTGCTGCGTCGGTGGTGCCATCCGGATAACGGATCGATTGCGGAACGCCGCGCTTCCAACTGGACACGGTGGTCGTGTTGTTGTTGCCGTCCTTGACGGTGGCCAACGTGCCATCGCCGTTGTAGCCCAGAGTCAGGCGCAGCTTACCGAACGACCAGCGCTGCGACGGCATTGCATTGGTGTCGTAGCTGGTCTGGGACTCCACCAGACCGGTGTCGGTGTTGGTACTCCTGGCGCGCTGCCCGATGATCCACTTATCCAGGTCGTCGTAATACTCGGTCGCATCCGTACGCGAATACCAGGGGCTGGCGCGGGTCACGCTAAGCGTCCGCGCAAAGGCATCGAAGCTGTTCGCCGTCCAGGTATAGGAGGTACCGTCCTGCACCACAGCCTTGCTGCGCAGCGGACGCAGGACGTTGGTCAAGGGATTGGGAATCCCCAGCAGCGACTGCCCCATCTCCGCCGGAAATGGCTGCGCGGCCACGTCACCATCAGCGAAGTAGGTGTTGCTGGTCTTGGAGACGGCATTGCTGTTGGCATCCAGCAACGTCGTGCTCAGCAGGCGACCATCGTTGAGGCCGTACATGAAACCGAATTCGTAGGCGGTCGCCGTGCCGTCGGGATTGGTGACCTTGACGGTCTTGCTCGGAATGCAGGTCGGGCACGGGTCGGTGGCATTACCTGATGTATAGAGCTTTGTTGCCGGGGCATCGGCCACATAGCTCCAGACGCGTTGCGGCAGGCCGGGACCGGTGATGGTCTTCGACCGCAGCACATAGTTGTCGAAATAGCTTGGCACGTAAGGAACCGGCGGCTTCTGACCAGCAGGCACATCGCACCGACTGGCTGGCGTATGAGTGCGGTACTGACGCTGATAATCGAACACGAACAGGCCGCTGGCACCGGACGGATGGGTGACCTGCAGGGATACAGCGCCATTCATCAGATCTGGCTCGGAAACGCAATTGCTGGCGCCACCACCGGCAGGTGGCTCGCGTGTCGGCATCATGTTGCCGCTGGCGATCGTGTAGGCCCACTGGGAACCGTCGGGCTCGGTGACGGTCTTCAGGCGATAAGCACCCTGTGGCCATGGGTAGGCGGTGCTGAACTCGTAGCCATAGCTCCAGGTCTGGCCGTTGGCCTGGACGCTGCTGATCAGATCGCCGTTGTAGGTCAGTGCAACCGCTCGCCCGTCGCTGGATTGGATCGAGGACAGCTTGTCGCCCGTGTAGCTGTAGGTCACCCAGTTGCCGAAGCGGTCTTCGACGCGACTGGCCACCAATGCGACGCGCGTGCGCGCAGCCACATTGATCTTTCCACTTATGGTCAACTTATACGGTTTGACGTTGATGACGACGGCATAGTCGAAGTAGTACTTCACACCCGATGGCGAGATGGCGAGAAAGCCTTCGCCTGCATAATTGCTGACGCTGCTGAGACAGCCCAGGCGCCAGCCTTCCTTCGTGATCCACGGACGAGAGACGCCATCGGTCGGACGCGGCGTCTTGGTCTGGTTGTCGACCAGCAGTTCCTGCTCGCCAGCACCTGGCACATGCAGGTAATAGCCGTGCCAAACGTCGTCTGCCGTGCCGGGATAGGTCGTGCCATCGACCGTCATGGCAGCATCGGGCCGCGCCGGTACCGAGCAGCGTGCCGAGGGCGAGCCGCTGGTCGTCACCCAGCCCTTCTCCGCAAGGAACTCGCCGTAGACACGCGGCACATCGATTTCCCAATCGCCGAACCCCTTCGCCACATATTCTTGGCGTCGGTTCATCACCTTGAACTCGCGCGCCACCGCCACCGGCAATGCGTTGTTGCCCGGGATGTCCACATCCGTAGCGCGGAAACCCACGCTGAGATCGTAGAGGCTGATGTTCTCGCCGAAGATGTCGCCTTTCAGCGGACCGACGACCTGCGCGGCTTTGATCTTCTTCTCGTATTCCTCGTAGGGCGCCACTTCGTCCGCCGCGTGCGCACGCGCACCCATACAAACCAGCAGCATGCCGATCGCCAGCCTTGCCTTGAACATCGCTTGCCTCTTCCCTTTCAGCCCGTTGCGGACCGAATTCTCTGGACGACCGCGATACTTCTCCTGGGAGGCATCGCGGTAACGAAATCGCAAAAAACACAACGCCCCATCGCGCCGGGGCACGAGGCAATCGATCGAACAAATCCCCTATAGGCCAGGTCCTGGCCTTGTCGAATTATCGGACTGGTTCAGGGATAGCTGTCAAGAAAATTTTCAAACATCCGATGGGCGGATCGTCTCAATAAGGTTCGGCACTACCAGTGTGGCCGCGCCCCACGCGTCCACTGCAAAGCCAGGTCAAGCCGTCCGATACGGGCTGACGCCCTCAGGCTTCTCACCTCGCTCCGCGCCAGCCAAAATCCGGCCTCCCCCCTCCCGGCTTTTTTCGATGAACCCCAGCGACACCATCCCCCTGTCCCTGGACCAGGCCACCACCCTGGTCGAACGCATCCTGACCCACGCCGGCTTCAGCCCGGCGCATGTGCAGGCGCTCACCCACACCATCGTCGCCGGCGAACGCGACGGCTGCGCCTCGCACGGGCTGTACCGGACGCTCGGCTGCGTGGCGACGCTGCGCAACGGCAAGGTGGTGGGCGATGCAGAGCCAGTCGTGCACGACCATGCGCCCGGCATCGTGCGGGTCGATGCACGCGGCGGGTTCTCGCTGCTGGCGTTCGAGCGCGGGCTGCCGCTGTTGATCGAGAAGACCCGTGCCAATGGCCTGGCGGCGCTGGCGATCAACCATTGCGTGCATTTCTCTGCGTTGTGGCCGGAAGTCGAACGCATCACCGATGCCGGGCTGGTCGCGCTGATCTGCAATCCCAGCCATGCCTGGGTCACGCCGGCCGGCGGGCGCACGCCGCTGCTGGGCACCAATCCGTTGGCGTTCGGCTGGCCACGGGTGGACGCGCCGCCGTTCGTGTTCGATTTCGCCACCAGTGCGGTGGCGCGTGGTGAGATCGAGCTGCGCCGCCGCGCCGGGCAGCCGATTCCCGAAGGCTGGGGCGTGGACGCGGCGGGCGCGCCGACCACCGATCCGGCCGCGATCGCCGACGGCGGCGCCATGCTGACCTTCGGCGGCCATAAGGGCTCGGCGCTATCCGCGATGATCGAGCTGATCGCCGGGCCCTTGATCGGCGACCTGACCAGCGCCGAATCGCTGGCCCACGACGCCGGTGCCGGCGCTTCGCCCTACCACGGCGAACTGATTCTGGCGCTGGATCCGGCGCGGTTCCTGGGCGCCGAGCGGGTCACGCACATGGCGCGCGCCGAGGCGTTCTTCGCCGCCTACCAGGACACCGGTGCACGGTTGCCCTCGCAACGCCGCTATCAGGCGCGAGCGCGCAGCCTCCACGAGGGCGTGCGGATTCCGCGCGATCTGCATCGGGACCTGCTGACGTTGCTGGAGTAAACCGGCGCGGCCATGGCGTGGGAGCGCCAGACATCGCCTGCGCTCAGTGCCGCGCAGGCGACCAGGCATCGCGCCAATCGATCCGGAAGCCCTGGCCATCCAGCGCCAACGGCAACCAGACATAGCGCCCATCGATGGGATTGCCGGGATTCCAGCGATCGCCAAGATAGATGAAATGCCCTGGCCTTCCCGGCCATGGCAGCACATAGGCGCTCTGGCTATGGAAGGTCAGCGCCGCGTCCTCGCCACGGGCCGGATTGCCGAACTCGGTGCACGGTCCGGTCGGCGACGGCGCGGTGGCGCCATGCGCCGTATTGGGCTTCCAGCCGGTGCATTCGGAACCGAGGAAGTAGTAGCGCCCTGCATGCTTGAACACCGCCGGCGCCTCCAGCCAGCGCTCGACGAAAATGCGCGCGAAAGTCGGCTCGGTGTCCAGGTAATCCGGACGCAAGCGGGTGACATGCATCGTCGCGTTGCCTTCGGAGCTGTAGAACAGGTAAGCGCTGCCGTCGTCGTCCTGGAACAGGGTCATGTCGCGCGACTCCTGGCCATTGGGCCGGAACGAACGCAGGTAGCGGTACGGCCCGTCCACCCGCTCGGCCATCGCGACCCCCACCCGTGCATCCTTGTAGCCCTGCCCTGGCCGCTCCAGGTGGAACCACATCACGTAGCGGCCGGTGGCTGCGTTGTACAGCACTTTCGGCCGCTCGATCACGGCCCCCTTGGCGATATCGGACTGCCAGTCATCGGCCACCTTCAGCGCGATGCCGCGGTTGTCCCAATGCAACAGGTCGCGCGACCGATACACCGACACCCCCACCTGCGCGGTATTGCCGCCCGCGCCGGCGGTCTTGTATTCGCCGAACCAGTAGTAGGTGCCGTCGCGGTCGCGCAGCACGCCGGCGCCATGGGCGTTGATGGCAACGCCCTGGCGATCGTTCCACACCGCGCCGGGGCGGATCTGCCCGGCACCGGCAGCCGCCACGCAAGGGGCCGCCAGCAGCAGCGCGCAGCCCCACATCACGCTGCGCTGGCGCAGACGCCCGCCTGCGACGGGCGCTGCAACGTCCTGGATCGGACTGCCGGAAGGCACGCTCAGAACTTCACCGTCGCCCGCGCCCAGTAGTAGCGGCCGAGCAGATCGTAGGTGGCCACGTCGGTATTGGCGTTGGTGACGTTGTTGGCGTAGTACAGCGGCGGCTGGCGGTCGGCCAGGTTGTCCACGCCCACTTCGAAGCGCGTGTTCCAGGGCTTGACCTGATAGCCCACCTGCACGCTGTGGTAGACGTAGGCACCGATGTCGCGGACCACGGCGGGCTGGTCGGCATCGGCCGACAGGCTCTGGCGGGTATCGGCGCTGCCGATCTCGGTGCGGCCGATGTAGCGGATGCGCCACGACGCGCTCCAGTCGCCCAGGTTCCAGTTCAAGGTCCCCAGTGCGCGCCAACGCGGGAAGTTGCCGTAGGAATAAGTGTACTTGCCGGCATTGTGGATGGTGACGGTGCTGGCGTCGGTGGTGTCCGGATTGATGTCGTAGCGGATCACGTAGGTGCCGTTGAGGCCGGCGCTGAAGTTGCCCCAGGCGGTGTTCGGCAGGCGATAGGTGAGGCTGAAATCCGCGCCGCTGGCCCACAGCTTGCCGAGGTTCACGGTGGGCTCGGCGATGTAGTTGATGGTGCCGTTGTCGTTGCGGTGGATCAGCGCGCAGAACGCGCTGGCGTCGTTGGCGTAGCACTGGTTGAGCACGGTCTGCGCCGAGACCTGGGTGATGGTGTCCTTGAGGTTGATCTTCCACAGGTCCGCGCTCATCGACAGGCCCTCGACCCAACCCGGGTCGTAGACCACGCCGAAGTCGTAGGACATGCCGGTCTCCGGCTTGAGCTGGTAGCCCGCCACTGCGGCGCCGGAGGCCTTGGCGCCGACCTGGTTGTCGGACTGCTGGTAGCTGCCGTCGGTGGGCACGTTGGCGCAGGCCGCGCTATGGCCGCCGGTGTAGCCGTTGCACGGATCGGTGACCGACGGCGCGTCGCCGGCCACGCCGGCATACAGCTCGCCGATGTTGGGCGCACGGAACACCTGCGAGGCGGTGCCGCGCAGCAGCAGGTTCTCGATCGGGCGGTACTCCAGCGAGACCTTGCTGTTGGTCTTGCTGCCGACGGTGTCGTAGTCGGAGAAGCGGCTGCCCACGGTCAGGTTGAGCGAATGCACGCCCGGCAGCCCGGCCAGCAGCGGGAACAGCGCTTCGGCATAGGCTTCCTTGACGCTGAAGCTGCCGCCGAGCACCGAGGCGCAGAACTCGATCACGCCGCACATGCCGTTCTCGTCGCCGGTCCACAGCGGATCGGCGGCGGTGCTGGTGCTTTCCTTGCGATAGGAGACACCCACGGCCAGGCTCGCGGTGCCGGCCGGCAGCGCGAACAGCTCGCCGTTGGCGTTGGCCTCGAACTGCTTGACGGTGTAGACGTTGGTGACGATCGGGTTGACCACCAGCGCTTCCAGCGCGGCCTTGTTGCTGGCGGCGTTGAGGTTGAACACGTCGATCGGGGTGCAGCCGGCGATCACCGCGCCGGCGCTGCCGCACTTGACCGTGCCGTCGGCGGCCAGGAACGACGGCCCCACCGCGGCATTGAAACCGGCGTAGTCGAGGAAGCCGTAGTTGATCGACTTCTGCTTGACCTTGCCATAGTTGACGCTGGCATCCCACTGCCAGGAACTGTCGCCGAAGCTGCCGCGCAGGCCCGGATTGATCTGGAAATTGTAGGTGTTGTACTCGTAGCGGCGGTTGCCCAGCACCGTGGCGCGGGTGTTGAAGTTGTTGTACGAGGTGCCGGTGCTGCGGTCGGTGCCGAAGTTGACCCCGAACGGGTTGTAGTAGCTGGCGGAGGAGACCAGGAAGTTGTCGCCGTTAGCGAAGATCGGGATCGGCGCGATGATCGAGGACGAGCTGGTCTTGCTGAAATAGGTGTTGACGTAGCCTTCCAGGTGGTCGCTGAAGCGGTAGCTGCCGAGCACGAAGGCGTTGGTGCGTTCCTGCGGGGTCTGCAGCAGGTTGTACGGCTGGTAGTTGTAGGAATCGGTCGAGGCGACGTAGCAGTGGTACTGGCTGGCGTTGGTCGGGCTGCTGCTGCCGCCGTTGAAGGTGACCCGCGAACAGCCGTTGCTGGCCGCCAGCGCCTTGGCCGCGGCCGAGCCGTCGTTGAAGCTGATGCTGCCGGTCGGCGTGGCCGAGGAGCCCTGCTTCACCCCGACCCCGTCGATCAGCGACAGCGCGTCCTTGGAATAGGCGCGCGCGCCGGCCGAGACCGGGTCGATGTCGTGGTAGGACAGACCGGCGACGATGCTGCCGCGCTCGCCGGTCTTGCCGGCGGTCAGCGAGAAGTTGCGGCGGTTGCCGTCGCTGCGCGAACTGGTGCCGAAGTCGGCGCTGGCCTCGACGCCGTCGAAGCCCTTGCGCAGGATGAAGTTGACCACGCCGCCGATCGCGTCCGAGCCGTACACCGCCGAGGCGCCGTCGCTGAGCACTTCCACCCGCTCGATCATGGTCGCCGGGATCGCATTGACGTCGTTGCTGGCCAGGCGCGTGCCGTTGACCAGGACCAGGGTGCGCTTCTCGCCGAGGCCGCGCAGCGAGATCACCGAGGCGCCGGTACCGCCGCCGTTGTTGGTGTTGGGATTGGTGGCGTTGCCGGCGATCGACGGCAGTTCCTGCACCAGGTCGCCGAGCGTGGCCTTGCCGGTGGCTTCGATCTGCGCGCGACTGATGGTCACCACCGGATTGGCGGTCTCGGTATCGACGCGGCGCAGGCGCGAGCCGGTGACCACGATGCTGTCCAGGGTCTGGGTGGCGCTGTCGGCGCTCGCCTCCTGCGCCTGCGCCGCCCCTGCGCTCCCCAGCGACAGGGCGGTGGCGACGGCCAGCGCCAGCGGCGTCGCGGCATGACGGAAGGAAGGGCGTGGCTGCGGAAACGACATGGGGCGGGCTCCTGGAAGGTGGCGAGACGAGACAGCGGAGAAACGCAGGCCGAACGACGCCATGCCGGCGCCATGCCGACGGACGGACCTGCTGGACGGTGGCGCCTGCGCGGCGCCTGCGGTGGCGTGCCTGCACCGGACCACGACGGCCTGGCGCACAACGAGGAGGCCGATCTCCTGCGCGCACGGCCGGTGCGCGGCTCCCCGCTCCTGCGATGACGTCCGACGACGATGGCGGCGCTCCGGTGGCGCGCGCCGGCGCCACGGCCGGTACGACGATGCGATCAGATTTTCATCACGCGGTCACACTGTGCCGTGTGCGCACGCCCGCGTCTTGTCGCGATTCGCGGTTTCGCATGCGGAATCATGCATGGTCGTGCGGGGCTGCGCGCCTGCTTGGGGCGATCGTGGCGAGGCGTGGCATTGTGTCGCGCAGACACCGACACCGCAGGCACACACTGCCATCGCTACGCACGGCGATGCCGATGGTTGCGGTCACGCCGGGATCAGCCAGCCGCCGAACAGCGGGCCGGCGGTGTCGCCGTGCTGCGGCTCGATGCGCACGGTCAGCGGCTGCGCATCGCGCGTCAGTTCCGGCGGCAACGGGTAGTCGCGGTCGACGAAATCGATCACCTGGCCGCGCTCCACCGCCACTTCCGCCGCCAGCTTGCCGTTGACCAGGATGTTGAAGCGGCCCTTGTCGCTGCCCCAGAAGCGCAGGCGCAGCGCCAGCGGTTGCGCGCTGCCGCGCATGCGGAACTCGACGAAGCCCTTGCCGCGCACGTCGCGGCACTGCTGGCGGCGGTAGGCGCCGCCGAAGGAGGTGTCGCTGCGCAACTGGTGCGCCTGCTCGGAGGCCTCGTCGCCGAACTGGATCATGTCCACCGCGATCGCACGCAGCTTGTCCTGCTCGGCCTGGCGGCGCGCCCGCCGCTGTGATTCCTGCGCCCATTCGGTCGGGCCCATGCGCTTGAAATACAGCGCACTGCGCCGCTCGTACTGCGCGTAGAACGGCACGAAGGTCAGGCCCGGCGGCTGCGTGCTGCTGACCAGGAAATGACCGGGCTGCGGCAGTTCGGCGAAGCCGCGCAACGGATCGGCCGCAGCCACCAGCGCCGGATCCGGCGCGTCGTAGGGCGTGCTCACCGGCCCGAGGTCGGCGGCCAGCGCCAGCGGCCCGCGCATCACCACCACGGTGTCCGCATCGCCGGCGGCGTGTTCCAGCCGCAGCGGCGTGGCCAGGTCCAGGTCGATCACGTCGCCGGCGCGCCAGTCGCGCTCCAGCGTCAGGTAGCCATCGGCCAGCGCTGCCCGTGCGGGAGTGCCGTTCACGCGCAGCGAGTAGCGGCCCTGGCACCAGGCCGGCACCCGCAACAGCAGGCGCCGCGGCGCGCGTTCCCCCGCGCGCAGCACCTGCAGGCGCACCTTGCCGTTGTCGGGCACGCCGCTGTCCAGTTCCAGCGCCAGATCGCGCTCGGTCCAATCCAGCCGCGAGGGGATGTAGAGATTGACGTACAGCGAGGTGGCGTCCTGCCAGTAGATCGCATCGCCGAACTGCGCGTGCGCTTCCATGCCGCTGCCGACGCAGCACCAGAACGAATCGAACTTGTCGGAGAAGCCGCGCTCGCCGCCGCTGATCATCGGCGTCATGTAGGTGAACATGCCGGTGGCCGGGTGCTGCGCGGCCATGGTGTGATTGTGCAGCGTGCGCTCGTAGTAGTCGAAGTAGCGCGCCTGCGGCGTCCACTGGTACAGGTGCCGGGTCAGCTTGAGCATGTTGTAGCTGTTGCAATGCTCGCAGGTCTGCTCGGTCAGGAACGCGGCGATGGTGTCCGGCTCCTGGAAATACTCGCGGTCGGCATTGCCGCCGATCACATAGCTGTAGTGCGCGGTCACCGTCTCCCAGAAGAACCGTGCCGCCGCGGCCGCATCGGCATCGCCGGCGACCTCGAACTGGCGCGCCTCGCCGATGAACTTGGGCACCTGGGTGTTGGCGTGGATGTGCGGCAGTTCGTCGCGCCCGGCCGCGGCTGGATCGATCACCTTTTCGTGGCGCAAGCGCTTGCCGATGGCGATCCAGCGTGCATCGCCGGTGCGCGCGCCCAGTTCGATGTAGGACTCGTTGAGCCCGCCGAACTCGGTGTCCAGCAGGGTCTGCATCTGCGCGTGGTCGAGCGCATCGAACACGCCGGCGGTGTAGGCGGCCAGCGGCAGGAGCACCTCCAGCGCCTGCGTGCTGCCGGCCAACGCATGCGCGTCGAGCAGACCGGCGAACAGCTTGTGCTGGGTGTACAGCGGCGACCAACTGCCGTTGAGGTTGAACTTGCTGCCCTTGATGATGCCGCGGCGCACGTCCTCCAGCACCGCCTTGCCGCCCTCGATCTCGCCCTTGTCGTTCTTGCGGGTGAAGCCGCCGACGTAGCCGTCGGGATCCTGCGCCTGCGCACGCGCCAGCTCGGCGACGATGTAGTCGATGCGTTCGCGCAGCACCGGGTCGCGGGTCTGCGCGTGCATCTTCGCCAGTGCGCTGAGGTAGTGGCCCAGCGTGTGGCCGGCGATGGTGTCGCCCTCCCAGCCGCCGTACACCGCGCCCTTCGGCGGCAGGCCGGCGTACTGCAGGAAGTTGTGCAGCAGGCGGTCCGGCTCCAGTTCCAGCAGATAGCGGCGGTTGGTCTGCAGCGAGTCCAGGAACAGCGACGGTTTCAGCGTGACCTGCTGCAAGGGCAGCGCCTGCACGCGCCCGGGCGTGGACGCGGCGGCGTCCAGCGGGAAGCGCAGCAGCCCGGCGGCTACCGCCAGGGCGCTCCATTGCAGGAAGCGGCGCCGCGAAGGATCCAGCGCGGCGCCAGCCGCGTCGGACGATGCGTGCGCGCAGGCGGCGCCATGCCGATGCATGCCCGGCCCGCTCATCGCCGGCCTCCCGCGTGCGAGGCGGCATGCGGGAAAGAAACGCATCGAGGCATGGACTGCTCCTGTGTGAGATGTCGGGACGCCGACGCCGCAGGGCGATGACCATGCGGATCCATGGTCACTGTGTCATCCGGGTGACAGCGCGTCTTGTCCCCACTGTTGCGTGCAGATGCGGATTTCTGCCGAATCACCGTGCCGACCTGCCGCTGGCGACCAGGCCCTGCGGGCAGCGCGGGCGAACGCGAACGGCACCGGGAAACTGCGGCGGTGTCGCAGCGAATGCACCGTGCATCCGCCACGACACCGCCTGGCAGTCATTGCCGGTCGATCATTGCGGCTTCGTCGTGACCTCTGGCACCGCGTCGGTCAGGTCGGCGCCATAATCGGGGTTGGTCACCGTATCCGCATCGACGTATCCATAGAACACGCCCTTGCTGGCCGACGCGCCGCGTTGCTCGACGTCGCCACGCAACTGCGCGGAGCCGGACAGCGTGAACCCGCCGAACGCCCCCGCCGGCTTGAACACCGTATGCAATTGGGCGCGATCCTTCACCGTCACCCCGTCCTGCAGCAGGCTCAACCCGCCGACCACGGCGCCGTCCTGCACCTGCCCGCCCAGGATCGTCGCGTGGTCCTCGATGCGCGCATCGCCCAGCACCTTGCCCCCCAGCACCCGCGCCTGCGGGCCGACATAGGCGGTCGACGCGACATACGCGTTCTGGGCGACCCAGCCACCGCCGTTGGGGTGACGGCCGCCGACGCGCGTCGGCGTCGGCGCACCGGGCTGCTGGCCCGATGGATAGGCGTTCTCCAGCGTGACGCTCCACGGGTAGCGGTAGACCGAATAGTAGGACTGATCCCACTTGATCTTCTGCATCTTGCTCGGCGTCCCCATCACCACCAGATACAGGTCGCTGTCACCGCTGCGGCGCTGGAACGACAGCGAGGCCTCGGCGCCTTTCTGCAGCGCGCTGTAGCGCGGCTTGCCGTTGGCATCGATCGCGACCAGGCCCCAGCGCCAATCCGAGTCCGGCGTGCCGATGCGATCGGGATCGTTCGCCAGCCCGGGCAAGGTGTCGACCGCCGATGCCTGCTGCACGTCGCCGTGGAAGCGCACCACGACCGCCCCGGCGCCCTGGGCGGGAACCAGCCGTACCAGGTTGTAGCCCCAACGCTGCGGCGCCCAGTCGAACGGCACTTGGTAAACACCTGTCTGGCCCTGCACCGGATCCAGCTGGGTCAGGCGCAGTGCGCGATCGCGATTGGTCTCATCGGCCAGGTTTTCCGGATCGAACGCGGTATTGCTGCCGTATTGCTGGCGCATCACGGCGCCGTGGTCGCGACCGTCCGGGTCGGTGTAGTCCCACTGCACGTTGTGCATGGCCCAGTCGCCGAGCACGTCGTTGAGCTGCGACTGGCTCCACCCCATGTTGTCGCGGATGATCGAGAACGGATCGGCATCGGCCTGGCGCGAATCGCCGGGTTTGGGCGCCTTGGCCCACAGATCGTTGATGATCGCGTAACCGAAACGATCCTTGAGGTACTCCATGAACTGCCAGTTGCAGTAGCGGTCGCGGGTCGAGCCAAGATAGAGATGCGGGTAGTTCACCAACATCTCCGAGCACTGCACGTCGTCGTGGAAATACTGATGCGCCATCCAGTTGGCATGCGATTCCCAGATCCAGCCGACGTACGGCGAGTCGCGCAAGCCGCCGGTGCTGCCCTGCAAGCCATGGGTCAATTCATGCGCCAGGCCCCAGTGATACCCCAACTGGTCCGGATTGATCCACATGCCCATGCCACCGCTGGCGGAGGTACCGCCGTTCAGGCCGAAGCTGTGGTCGAGGTAGACGCTGACCTTGTACTTCGTTGCCGTATTGCAGTACGGCTCGGGAAACCCGACGCGCCCCATGTAGTCGTCCCAGATCAGCTCCAGTTCCTTGGCTGCCGAAGTCACGTCGTCCTGCGACACGGCTTGTCCGTCCTTCCAGCGGAACGCGAAGTGCTGGGTTTCGTAGCGGACGGACGGCATGTCGGTGTCGTCGGGATTGGCGATCCATTGACCGGCGGTGCAGGCGGCCGCGGCCGCCGCGTGCGCATGCTGCGCAGCCAGGGCCAGAACGGCCGACAGGCACACCGTGGACACCAGACGCACGAATCGAGAAGCAGCAATTTTCACGGCTCCACACTCCTCTTGTTCGATGACAGTGGATGGATTGGGCGAGCGACGCGCGATGCGCTGCAACAGCGTGCCGTGATGGATGATCCGCCATCACCCCGATGACATGCCGGTAGAGGAACGCGGCCGGCAGAACGCCGACAACAGGCGGCGTCAGCCACGCGCATATCGCTTTCCCGTGGGCAGACTAATGCAGCGAAACGCAATCCACCTTACGGTTATCCCCACGGAATCGGGCTAATTCCGCACACATTCCGAAAATCAAACTGACGTCACGACAGGAACATGATGCGGCCGGCAACTGCGGCCGATGTCTGCAGTGGGCTCGCCACTGGAACGCACGCGAAGGTCGGCGACGTTGGCGCAATCGGCATCCCCGCTTCGCCTCAAGGCGTGTCGCAGCGCTGCGCATCCGCCGCGGTGGCCTGCGGCAGGCGCTGCGCCTGCGGCGCCAGCATCTCCCACTCCTGCACCGCCAGCGCCGCGTAGCGCTCGTCGCCGCCGGCGGCGTCCAGCACGGCGCGCACGCAGCGCGTGGTCACCGGCGCGAAGCGCAGCGTCTGCCAGCGGCCGGCGACGGGTGCGCGCGTACTCTCTGCCAGCGGCCACCAGCGGCCGTCGCGCCGATACTCCAGCCGCCAGCGCGCTGGCGGCGCCACGCCGCTGTCCGCGCCCGGCGGATGATCGGCCCAGAACAGGATGCGGCTGCCCCGCAGCGTCACCGGTTGCGCCCAGCTGTATTGCAGCCATTGCTGCGGTGGGTTGTGCGGCGTCCAACTGCCCCATAGCTGCGGCGGCAACGGATTGCGCTTGACCCGGCCGTCGTTGAGCGCGGCGATCCAGTACTGGTGCGGGATGTCCGGGCCGTTGGACGCGCTGGCCCGCGCATAGCGGGCGAGGTTGCGCTGCGGCGGCAGCGGCGGTTGCGGCCGCCGCGTGGCCACCACCGGCAGGATCCGCGCCGGCTGCCGGGTGTCGTCCCACTGCAATCGGTCGATCGCCACGCTGCGGCGGAAATGCCCGCCGCCCTTGGCGTCGGCGGTGTGGTAGACCAGATACCACTGTCCCTTGAATTGCACGATGCCCGAGTGCGAGGTGGTCGAGGACACCGGCGGCAGGATCACGCCGCGGTAGGTCCATGGCCCCAACGGCGACGGCGCGCTGCCGTAGGCGAGGCACGCGTGGTACAGCGTGGGCGTGCAGTCCGAATCCGGCCCGGCATGGTTGCCGGCGTAGGCCATGTAGTAGGTGCCGTTGCGCTTGAACAGCCACGGCGCCTCGAAGTAGCCGTCCAGCGTGGTCACCGCCACCGGCTGCCCCTTCGGTGTGACCATGTCGCGTTCCAGTTCGATGCCGAACAGCTTGCCGAAGGTGCCCCAGTACAGGTACACGCGCCCGTCGTCGTCGACCAGCACGGTCGGGTCGATGTTCTGGATGGCGTTGGGCGTCGGCAGCGATTGCGACAGGATCGGTCCCTGCGGATGCGCGTCGCGCCACGGCCCCACTGGGCTGTCGGCCACGGCCACGCCGATCGCGAACGGGTCGGCATTGCGCGAGTGCGCTTCCTGCACCGGCGCATACAGGTAGTAACGCCGGTCCGGGCCCTGCACGATCTGCGCGCCGTAGGCGTGCCCGGGCGCGGCCCAGGCGAACACCTGCTGCGGACGCAGCAGTGCCGGATAGTAGGTCCAGCGACCGCTGCCAACGTCGTCGGTGACCAGCAGTTGCCAGCGGTCCATGACGAAGTCGTTGACCTCCGGCGGCGCTTCGTCGCGGCCGGCGATGATGTAGAGCTTGCCGTCGGCGACCAGCGGCGCCGGATCGGCCGCATAGTCGCGGCCGTCGGCCAGGATCGGATTGCCCGGTGCCAGCACCTGCCGCGACCGCGGCACTGCCGGTGCGGCAGCCGCGACCAGGCCGATGCAGGCGGCGCACGCCAGCAAGAGGCACGCAGCGGCTCTGCGCAACGGCTGGCGACTCATGGCGCCGCCTCCGCCTCGATCACCAGCTCCAGCCGCACCGGCAGTTCGCCACTGCCCTCGCGCCCCTGCGCCTGCCCGACCACGCTCAGGCGACCGGGCTTGGCATAGACGGTCGGCGCCAGCGGCGCCCAACGTACCGGCACGCGCTCGCGCGAGCCGTCGTTGTACTGCACGGAGACCAGTTCCGGCAGCGCTGGCGCCTGGCCGGCAGGCACGTGCAGCGGCGGCGGCGCCTGCACGGTGGTGAGCTGGCCTGGCGCGGTCGCGCGGACCCAAACGCTGGCTGTCACCGGCACGCCGCCATCGGCCAGGCCCTGCACCTGCACGCGGCCCTCGCCGGCCAGCGCCGCCGCATCGACTTGCGACCAGCGCACGCCCAGCCAAGCCCAGCTGCCGTCGGCGAAGTAGCCGGCGATGCGTGCCGGCAGCGTTGGCGCCTGCCCGGGCGCGATACGCACGTCCACCGCTTCGGTCGCCACCGCACGCTCGGCGAACACCTGCCATTCGTCCAGGCCGACCGCGTAGTGGCCCTCGCCCTGCGCCGCGGTCTGCAGCACCGCGCGCAAGGCCGTGGTGATCACCGGCGCGAACGTCACCCGGCTCGGTGCGCCAT
The DNA here is from genome assembly GCF_056725205.1 of Xanthomonas sp. NCPPB 3174. Taxonomy (NCBI): domain Bacteria; kingdom Pseudomonadati; phylum Pseudomonadota; class Gammaproteobacteria; order Lysobacterales; family Lysobacteraceae; genus Xanthomonas; species Xanthomonas sp. NCPPB 3174. The sequence goes on from NZ_CM161517.1 coordinate 3,315,936, forward strand.
CGCCCTGCACCGGATAGCCGCCGCGCACCGCGATGTCGCGCCACTGTGTGCCGTCGCGATATTGCAACGTCCACGCGCGCGGCAACGCCACCCCGCCCTGCGGCTGGTCGTCCCAGAAATACAGCGCCGCTGCGTTCAGCCGCTGCGCTTGTGGCCACTGGTACTGCACCCACACCGAGGCCGGCTGCGCACGTCCCCAACTGCCCCAGCGGCGCTCGGCGGCGGGCTCCTGGTCCGGCGCCGGCAGCAGTCCATCGTTGAGCGCCTGCAGGCGATGATGGCCGGCGGTGAATTGCGCGCTGGGCGTAGCCTCGCCCTGCACCTGCAGCGTCTGCCCGGCCGGAGCCGCCGCCGCCATCACCGCGACCTCGGCGTGCCCCTGCAGCGCGCCATCGTCGGCCTGCAACTGCAGGGTGTAGGCGCCGGGCGCAGTGAAGCGCACCTCGGTCGTGGCCGCCTGCGGCTGCTCGAACAACGCCGCACCGCCCGGCGGTGCCTGCAGCATGCGCCAGTGCAGGGAAAGCGTGCCGTTCGGCAGCGCGTCGTCGCCGACCCGCCCGGCCAGGCGCACCACGCCGCCGGCACTACTGCCGTCTTCCTGCCAGGCCTCGACCTGCGGCGCCCGGTTGCCGTGCGCCGCCGGCGCCGGGACGCCGCTGGCATAGGCCTGGATCTCCTTGATGCCGGTGCGCAGCGCGCCCGCATGGGTCACTTGCACGCGCCAGCGCTGCGCGCGCAGCGGTGGGAAACGGATGCGGTTGCGGTTGCCCTGCGCGATCGGCGCATCGCGCACCTGGCCCGGCACGGTCTTCCACACGCTGCCATCGAGATACTGCAGCAGGTACAGCCACGGCGGTGCGTAGCCGGCACGCGTGCCCGACGAGAAGCCGTGCTGTTCGCCTGGAGGCGACGAACTGCGATAGAAGTACACACGCACGTCGTCCAGGGTCTGCGGGTGCTGCAGATCCAACTCCAGCCAGTCGCTGCTGCTGCTCGAACCGGCGGTGCCCCAGAACGGTTCGTTGGCGGTGCTGCCGTCGACCGCGGCCGTGGCCGGAAACCCGTCGGCCGCATAGCTGGCGCTGACCGTCGCGCCCTGCGCCAGGTTGCGCGCGGCCGGCGGCAGCGTGGTGTCCAGCCCGGCCTCGGCCAGCACCGCGCCGATCCGCGCCGCGGCAGGAAACCGCACCTGCTGCGGCGCCTGCAATGCCAGCCGATGCGCGACCAGCACCTGCATCTGCGCGGCACCGGCATTGATCGCGTCCGGCAAGGCCTGCACGCGGCCGCTGGCCGGGTCGTACAGCACGTGCGCCAGGCGGTCGACGGTGAAGGCCAGGTGGCCATCCAGGTACAGCGAATAGCCCTTCGGCGCCGCTCCGCCGTAGTGGCGGCCATCGCGATCCCAGACGATGCTCAGGTCGCGATCGCGATAGCGCAGGCGGTCGGCGGCGAAATGGCCCCAGCCGATGTCGATGGGATACAGCTCGATCAGGGCGTCGCTGCGCGGGCGCAGGCCCATCGCATCCTCGATCACGGTGAAGTTGGTGGCGCCGAGCTGGGTGTGGTGGATCCACGAGCGATAGCCGATGCGGCCGCCATCGGCGGCGCTGCCCTGCGCCCAGAACTCGTTCTGGTCCGGGTAGCGGTTGTCGCCGTCGATGTAGTGCGCCCACGCGTTCCAGTACAACAGCCTGCGGTAGCTGGAGGCGTCCAGGTACGGGCTTTGGTAATCGCGCAACACGCTGCCGAGCAGGCGGAACGCCACGGTGGAATTGATCACCGAAAAATTGTTGCTGCCGCCGGCGCCGCGCGCCTGCGCATCGGCCTGGTTGGCGGTGTAGAACGGAAACAGCGGGAACTGCCGCGCATCGGCGAACAGGCGCAGCGCGCGCACGTACTTGGGGTCGTCGTCGGCATCGCCGTGTTTGGGCATCAGGCCGACGCTGAAGGGGTAGTAGTTGTTGGTTTCCTTCCAGTCCACCGGCAGCCGCGGCCCATCGGCCTGGCGCTGCTTGAGCAGGTCGCCGTGCAGGCCCATGCCGTCGGCCTGCGCGCTGTGGTCCTGCCACAGCACGTCGAGCACGGCGCGGCGGATCTTCGCCGCCAGCGCCTGCATGCGCACCGCGGTGGCGGCGTCGCCGGCCACCTGCGCGGCCTGCGCGGCGGCCAGCGCATTGGCGTACACGTACGCGCTCTCGCTGCGGTCCATGCGCGGCGCGCCATGCCGCTTGGCCCAGTCGAAGGACACCGCATCGGCGTCGTTGCCGGTCATCGCCGCCCAGTCGTATTCGATCAGGCCGTTGCCGTTGTGGTCGTAGGCGCGCAGCAGCGCGTCCACGTCGGCGCTGGCGTAGCGCGCCAGTTGCCCGGCGATCGCCGGCGGCCCGCCGTGCACTTGGTAGGCGCGCCAGGCGGCAGCGCTGAGGTACTGCGCATAGGAATTGGACCAGTTCTCCGGCGCGCCGGGATTGTCCACGTACTTGCCACCGCCGGCGGTCTCGCCGGCGCCGAGCCAGGAGCCGTAGGCGTAGAGCGGATCACGCAGGTACTTGAGGTCGTCGATGAACATGCCGGTGGTGAGCACGATGGCGTTGTCGTAGCCGAGCACGCCTTCGATCGCCACCGGGAACTGATAGTCGTTGCCGGGCACCGCCGCGTCAAGGAAATTGAAGCGCAACAACCACCAGCGGTAGAACAGGGTCTTGTCGAGATTGTCCTCGGGCGTGTCCAGGTACGGCAGGTTGTCGGCCCACCAGCGGTTGTAGGCGACGACGTGGTCGCGGTAGGCCTGCTGCGGCAACTGCGCGGCGATGCGCCGGTATTCCTGCTGTGCGGCCGGCAGTTCGCGCGCGATCAGCCCCAACTGCACCTTCAGCGTCGGCGCGGCGCCGTGCGCCGGCACCGCCAGCGGCCGCGCGATGCTTGCGCCATCGACCGCGAAGCCATCGCCGGAGAGCCGCGGGAACAGCGTGGTGATGGCGTTGTGGGTGACGAAGGCGCCGGTCAACTCGGCACCGTCCGGATGCGTGGCCATCGGCGAGACCGCGCGCACGGTCAGCGCATGCGCCGCGCCGTCGGTGCTGGACACGGTGAGCTCGGCCACCGCCACGTTCTGCTCGCTGATGAACTTGACCAGTTGCAGGCGCACGCCGCCGCCTGCGTACACGCTGCTGAAATAGCTCGGCGTCTGCCGCCGCTGTGCGCTGTCCTCGACCAGCGCGATCGGCACGCCGTCGCGCTCCAGTTGCAGGCGGAACAGCGCGTCGTGGCCGGTCTTGTGCACGTAGGCCACGTCGCCGACGAAGCCAGGCTCCTCCGGCTTGTGCGTGTACAGGTAGGCGGCACGGCCGCGGGTGAACAGCCAGTTGTTGCTGTCGCCGAAGCCGCCGCCCGTGCCCTGCCGCGCCAGCAGGCGGTCGATCCAGAAATCGCGGCCGGGCGCGCGGCCGGCGCCCGCCGCCAGGTCGGCGGCGAACACCCGCTGCAACTGGCCCTGCCCCTGCCCCGGCGCGAACGCCACGCCGCTATCAGGCAACGGGTGCGCATCGCCCTTGAAGTGCGGCATCCCGATCGCGGCATTGCTGGACTGCAGGCCTTCGCCGTCGCGGTCCAACCGATCGCCAGCGTTGGCCGCTGCCGCCACCGCGGCAGCGACGCACAGCAGGCACCCCAGGAGAACGGCGGCGCCGCGCCGCACGCGCGATGCGGCGCCACCGGGGACAGGCATGCGACTCAAAACTCGGTCCTGATCCGCGCCCAGAAGTAACGCCCCAGCGTGTCGTAGGTGAACGCATCGGTGTTGGCCGCACTGGCATAGCCGTAGTAGCGCGGCGGCGTGCGATTGCCGAGATTGTTCACGCCCAGCGCCAGGGTGGTATGCAGGCTCTCGAACTTCCGGCTCACGCTGGCGTCGTGGTAGGTCACCGTGCCGACCGGGAAGTAGACGCAACTGCCGTCGGCGGCGGTGTTGACGCAGAAGTCCTCGTAGGCGCTGCCGACGGTGGTGCGCCCGATCAGGCGCGTGTTCCAGCTCGCGTGCCAGGGGCCGTTGTCCCAGTCGAGCGTGAAGTTGGCGCGCCAGCGCGGCATGTTGCCGTAGCTGGATTGTTCGCCCACGTAGTTGTGCGGATCGCCGCTGAACTTGTAGCTGGACAGGTAGGTGGCATCGACGCCGGCACGGAAGCGGCCCCAGGCCGTCTCCGGCAAGGCGTACTTGATGCCGACGTCGTCGCCGCGGATGTCGACCTTGCCGCTGTTGATCGCGAACGGCACGGTGACGCTGACCAGTTGCCCGGTGGGGCCGCGCTTGATCAGCGGGCAATAGGCGCTCTGGCCGTCGTAGCAGTTCTGCAGCACCTGATCCAGGCCGGTGCCGTTGATCATGTCGTCCAGGGTGACGCGCCAGCTGTCCAGGTTCAACGACAGGCCCTCGGCCCAGCCCGGGTCGTACACCGCGCCGATGTTGTAGGAGCGGCCCTGCTCGGGCTTGATCGCGAAGCCGGCGTTGGCCGAGCCGGTGGTGAGCACGGTGAAGGACGAGCTGTTGACGAAGCTGCCGTTGGTCGGCACGTTGGTGCAGGCCGCGGGATTGCCGCCGCCGGTGTAGCCGTTGCACGGATCGGTGTAGGTCCCGGCGTCGTCGACCACGCCGTTGAACGGCGAGCCGTACAGATCGCCCAGCGCCGGCGCGCGGAACACCTGCGAGCCGGTGGCGCGGATCAGCAGGTTGTCGATCGGCCGCCATTCCAGCGCCACCTTGCTGTTGGTGGTGCTACCCCAGTAGTCGTAGCGCGAGTAGCGCGTGCCCAGGTTGAGGTTCAGCGCCTGCGCGCCGGTCACGCCCTTGAGCAGCGGCACCAGCACTTCGGCGTAGGCCTCCTTGATGGTCTCGTCGTGGCCCTGGTTCATGATGCAACCGTCGTTGTAGTCGCAGTTGCCTTCCGCATCTGCCGCCGCCACCGGGTTGCTGGTGCCCTGCGAGAAGCCGTTCTTGCGGAACGACAGGCCGAACGCGGCCTGCACCGCACCGGCCGGCATCGCGAACAGATCGCCGTTGACGCTGGCCTCGGCGAATTTCATCGTGCTCTCGTCGATCAGGTCGACCGCGCTCTGGGTGGCCTTGATCGCGGCGATGGTGGCCGGATCGTCCGGGTTGAACACGTTGATCGGGGTACAGCCGGCGATGACGTTGCCGGGCGTGCCGCACTTGATGGTGCCGTCGGTGTCGCGGAACGAGGCGCCGACCGCGTTGTTCAGTGCCGAGGTGATGGAGAAGCCGTTGCGCACCAGGGTGTCCTTGTAGTGCGCGTAGCCGGCCGCCGCGTCCCACTGCCAGCTGCTGTCGCCGAACTTGCCGCGCAACCCGGCGACGATGTTGGTCTGGTACATCGTCGAGGTGTAGACGCGGGTGTTGGCCGGCACCGAGCGCAGCAGGTAGCGGGTGAGCTGGCTGCCGAAGGGGTTGTAGTAGTTCTGCGCGGCGTTGGGCAGTTCCAGGCCGTAGGCGGTGAGCTGCGAGGTGGTCTCGCTGCGGGTCCAGAACATGTCCAGGTAGCCCTGCACGTTCGGGGTGAAGTCGAAACTGGCGTGCGCCGAGGCGTTGGTGCGCTGCACCGGGGTGATCAGGTACTGCCCGGTGTAGGCGTTGTAGCCTTCCACCGCCTGGCTGTAGGTGTGGAAGTCGCTGGCGGTGACCTGGCCCGGCGGCAGGTCGGCATTGGGGGTCAGCACGCTGCCGTTGCTGAGGAAGGCGCGGGTGCCGTTGCCGCGGCGTTCGACCACCTGGCCGTTGAGGTAGTTCTGCGCGGTGCGCGCGTAGTCGCGATCGCTGTCGTAGAGCGCGTTCATCGAGCTGCGACTCACGCCCAGGATCAGCCCGCCGCGCTCCCAGGTCTTGCCCCACTCCAGCCCCAGCGAGCGGCGGTTGCCGTCGCCGTGCGTGCTCAGGCCGTAGTCGGCGGTGGCGGCGAAGCCGTCGTACTTGTCCTTGAGGATGATATTGACCACGCCGGCGATGGCGTCGGAGCCGTACACCGACGAGGCGCCGTCGGTGAGCACCTCGATGCGCTCGACCATCGCCGCCGGAATCGCGTTGACGTCCACGCCGGGCGCGGCCGAGACACTGCTGGCCGGCCCGGCCATGCGGTGGCCGTTGACCAGCACCAGGGTGCGCTCGGGGCCGAGGTTGCGCAGCGACACCAGCGCGCGGCCATGGCTGAAGCCGGAATTGAGCGAGACGTTGGGCATGTTGCCGGCCATCGCCGGCAGTTGCTGCAGCAACTGGCCGAGGGTGTCCTGGCCGCTGTCCTCGATGCGCTGGCGGTCGATGGTGATGACCGGGCTGGCGGTCTCCGCATCGACGCGGCGCAGGTGGCTGCCGGTGACGCTGACACGTTCCAGCGTCGTCGCCTGCGTGTCCTGCGCCGTCGCATCCTGCGCCTGCGCCGCCGGCGCGAGCAGGGCCAGGGCGGTGCAGATGGCCGCGGCCAGCGGACCGGGCTGCGGCGCGGCGCGCCAGGAACACGGGAGCAGCGGCGCAACGCGTTCGAGCAAAGACGGCATCGGAAATCTCCTGAGCGGCAGCCTGGCGTTCGTCGGAGCGCCGCCCTTCCCCAGGCGGGCGCCCCGTCGCCAGCGCGTGTGGCGGATACGAAAACGGACGTGTCCACGCATGCGCCGCCGGATGGGACGATCCCGACGCCGCCTGCACGGCGACGCGCACGCCCCATGCGCTGCGTCCCCGGTGACGTGCAACGAATCTCCCCCTGGACATTCACTGCACGGTCACAATGTGCGCGTATGACGCGCGCGGCGTCTTGTCGTATTTATCGGGAAAACGTGCGGAATACCGCACTGCCCCGCAGGCCGGCGGGACGTTTCCGACTTTTTCGCTACTCAGCCGTAGACGGCCGAAATCGCCACCGTCGCCGCGCTGCCGGCCGGCACCAGCACGCGCTCGTTGCGCGGCCCGGACAGCGCCGCCGGCTGCCCGTCCAGCCGCACCTCCTGCAGACGGGTGCCGGCCGGTGCGCGCAGGGTCAGCCAGGTGCGTGCCGGCCGCTGCGCCGGCAGCGTCACGCGGCCGTCGATGCGCTTGCGCGCCGGATCCGCGTGCAGCGCCAGCGACACCCTGCCCCAGCGCGTCGGCGCCGCGTCGATCGCGATCGCCTCGCCGCTGCCCAGCCAGTCGCGCGGCACCGCCCGCGCCAGGAACAGTTCCTCGCCGGCGCTGTCCTCGAACACCAGCATCCAGCGCAGCAGCAGCGGAATGGTCATCTGCGCGGGAATGCAGAACAGCGGCATGCCGCCGGTGATGCCGCTGACCTCGCCCGCGGTCCAACTGCCGCGGGTATGCACGTGGTAGCGGTGCGCGTACAGGAACAGCAGGTATTCCTCGATCCGGTCCAGGCGCAGCAACTGCTGCGCGTAGCCGTAGGAGATGAAGCCGAGCAGGTCGCGCGCCTCCGGGGTCGGCGCGGTGATGTTGCCGACCACGCCGAGGCTGGTGCCGCCGTGGCCGCGCACGCAGTCGATGACCAGGTGCGCCAGGTCGTCGGGCAGCACGTCGGCCTGCAGCAGTTCGGCATAGGCGCGGTGCGGCCAGCCCTGCTCGCTGGGATGCTCCTGCTGCAGCGACTGGCGGAACGTCAGCTTCACCCCCGGCAGCGGGCCGATGTACGGCGGCTGCAGATCGCGGCGGATGTTGCCACGCAGCGTGCGCAGCAGCTGTGCCGAGAGTTGCTGCGCACGGCGCTGCCACTGCGCCGCGGCGGCCTGCCCGCCCGGCCCGGCGATGCCGCTCCACACCGCCGCCAGGTCCTGCCAGCCGCGCACGGTCAGCGCGCTGTTGGCGTAGTACGGCTTCCACCACACCTGCGGATCGGGGAACAGGCAGGCATCGGATTCGTTCCAGCCGTGGAGCAGGCCATGCCCCGGCGCCGATGCCGGCAGGCGCAGGCTGGCGTCGTGCAGCTCGACCAGCACCTGCGCGGTGGCGGCGATCTTGTCGCGGTGCTTGCGCAGCAGCGCGGCATCGCCGGTGTAGCGCAGGTAGCGCGCCAGCAGCGACAGGGTCAGCCCGAACTGTCCGGTCTCCGGGCCGCGCATGTTGACCATGCCGTCGGCCTGCACGAAGTCGCTGAAATAGCCGTCCAGCACCGCTGCGGCCTGGGCGAAGCGGCCCCACTCCAGGTTGGCGTACAGCGAACTGGTGAAGGTGTCCTGGAAGCCGTCGTACTCGTTGCCGTAATAGTCGCGATCCACCGCACCGTATTTGGGATAGGTGCCGCCCGGGCGCACCACCAGTTCGCGGGCGAAGGCGAAGCGCGCCATGTCGCGCCAGCTCGGGTCCGGGGTCTGCGCCTGCACGGTATCGGCGAGCTGCGCCTGCCAATAGCCGGCGAAGGCGAGCAGGCCGCGGTAGAAATCCTCGGCGCTGCGCGGGCCGCGCCGCGGCGGGTAGTCGGGATAGCTGTAGCCGTGCACCACCTTGCTGACCTTGCCGTGCTCGACTAACGCGCTGCGGTGCCAGGTCTGCACCACGAAGCGGTCCTCGGCCAGCACGTCGGCGAACAGCAGGATGTCGTAGTAGCGGCCCTCGCCGGCCGGCACCACCTTGCGCACCGCCGGCATCCAGCCGCCGAGCAGGCCTTCGCTGCGGCGCCGTACCAGTTCGTCCTTGCCAAGCTCGGGAAATGACTGGATGGCGCGGTAGCAGCGGGTGCGCCCGTCCGGGTACACCGGCATGGTGTCGGCGCATTCGCGGGTGCCGACGAAGGTGGTCCACGGCAGGCGCCCGTTGTAGTCCTTGGGATCCAGTTGCGAGGCCGGCGGCGGCGCCACGTCGCGCACCTCGTCGGCGCGCGGGTCGCCGTCGCGCAGCAGGCGGTCGGCGAGCAGGTCGGCATCGGCCATGGCCACCTCGGCCAGGGCCATGCCGAAATACGGGGCCTGCGCCGCCGGGAACACCGCTTCGGTGCGCTTGCCCAGCACCAGCGCCCCGCCCGGACCGCGCAGGGTCAGATCGCCGTCGGGCTGGCGCAGGTCTTCGTACACCTCCCAGGTCGCGCCGGCCTCGACGAAACGGCATTGCAGGGTATGCCCGGCCAGCGCGTCGGCCGCCAGCGGCTGCAGTTGCGGCGGTGCGGGCGCACGCGCGGCGCTGGCCGCTGCGGGTGCCGCGGCGGCACGCCCGGCCAGCGCTTCCACGCCGGCAACCGCGCCGACGGCCAGGCCCTGCCGCAGGAAATCTCTCCGATCCATCTACCATCCCCGATGCAATGCGATCGTCGCATCGTGCGCTGCGCGCGCCGCAGCGTCTTGTGCGCTGTGCCGAGGATGGATGCGGAAAATCGCACAGCCGCGGAGTCGCGGCGATGCTGCGTTGCGGGAGCGCGACGCGTCGGCGACGGCCTAGGCGAGTACGTCGAGCAGGCTGCCGATGCTGTCGTCGGCCGCACGCAGCACGCGCGCGTTGGCCTGGAACGCGGTGCGTTCGGTCAGCGTGCCGACCATGTCGTCGACCAGATCGCTGCCCTGCCCGTCGGCCTGCTGCACCTGACCGACCACGCCACCGCCGGCGCTCGCCTGGTTCACCGGCACCGAACGCTGGAACCCGTCGGTGGCGAGATTGGCGATGTTGTTGGCACGCACCTGCAAGCCGGACGTCGCGGCACGCATGCCGGACAGCGCGATCGAGGAACTGGGAGCGATGGCGGTCATGGCGGGCCCGGGTGCAGAGAGACTTGCCGGGTTATCGGCGGAGTTGGCGGGGGCTTGATAGTGGGATTGGGGAGTCGGGATTGGGGATTGGCAAGAGCGAGCGCGTCGGCGCGATGATCTGAAGCCCCTCTCCCCTCGGGAGAGGGGTTGGGGTGAGGGTACGGAAGCCCCGCGATGCCCAGAACCTGGTGCATCCCCCGTACCCTCATCCGCCCCTGCGGGGCACCTTCTCCCGAGGGGAGAAGGAAAAACCAAAGCCCCTCTCCCCTCGGGAGAGGGGTTGGGGTGAGGGTACGGTAGCCGTGCGACGCCCCAGAACCTGGTGCATCTCCCGCACCCTCATCCGCCCCTGCGGGGCACCTTCTCCCGAGGGGAGAAGGAAAAAACCAAAGCCCCTCTCCCCTCGGGAGAGGGGTTGGGGTGAGGGTTCGGAGCACCGCGATGCCCCAGAACCTGGTGCATCCCCCGTACCCTCATCCGCCCCTGCGGGGCACCTTCTCCCGACGGGAGAAGGGAAAAGCCGAGTACCGCGGGAACAGGAACCACCGCGCCTTTACCAATCCCCAATCTCAAATCCCGGCCCCACCTACAGCCGATTCCACGCCGGCGTCGGCTCCCTCAACAGATGCCGCACGAAGAAGTCGTACTGGCGGCGCTGCACGTAGTCGATGGGGCCGGTGGAGCGGCCGACGGTGTGTTCGCCGCCGGGCACGACCAGCAGGTCGAAGTCCTTGTTGGCCTTGATCAGCGCGTCCACCACCTGCCCGGTCGAGGCCGGGTCGACGTTGCTGTCCTGCTCGCCGACGATCAACAGCAGGTCGCCGCGCAGCTTGGCCGCATTGTCCACGCCGGAGGCGCGTGCATAGCTGGCGTCCACCGGCCAGCCCATCCACTGCTCGTTCCAGCTGATCTTGTCCATGCGGTTGTCGTAGCAGCCCGCATAGGCCACGCCCACCTTGTAGAAGTCCGGATGCCGCTCCAGCGCACCCAACGTGCTCTGCCCGCCGGCCGACGCCCCGTAGATGCCGACGCGGCCGATGTCGTAGGACGGATCCTGCGCGGCCAGCGCCTTGTGCCAGGCGATGCGGTCGGGGAAGCCGGAATCGCCGAGGTTCTTCCAGGCCACGTCGTGGAAGGCCTTCGAGCGATTGGCCGTGCCCATGCCGTCGATCATCACCACGATGAAGCCCAGGTCGGCCTGCGCCTGCATGCCGATCTGCTTGTCGCCGCCGGAGTGGTAGCCGAACGGCCAGAAGGTCTTGGGCACGAACGAATCGTGCGGGCCGGCGTAGATGTTCTCGATCACCGGGTACTTCTTGTGCGGGTCGTAGTCGCGCGGGCGCACCACCATGCCCCAGATGTCGGTCTTGCCGTCGCGGCCCTTGGCCACGAAGGTCTGCGGCGCGCGCCAGCCGGCGGCCTGCAGCTTGCGGATGTCGCCGCGCTCCACCACCTGCAGCAGCCGCCCGTCGATGGCATGCAGTTCCATCACCGGCGCCATGTCCGGACGCGAGTACACGTCCACGTAGTGACGGCCGTCGTCTGCGATGGCCACATCGTGGTCGGCATCGGCCTGGGTCAGCCGGGTCAGGCGGCCGCCGTCGAAATCCACCGCGAACAGTTGCCGGTAGTACGGATCCTTGCCCGCATCCATGCCGCTGGCGGTGAACCAGATGCGCCGCTGTGCATCGTCCACGCGCAGCACGTCGCGCACGATCCACTCGCCCTTGGTGATCTGCGTCTTGATCCGGCCGCTGACGCCATCGAACAGGTACAGGTGGCGCCAACCGTCGCGCTCGGAGATCCACAGGATTTCCTGGCCCAGGCCATCGACATCGTGGTGGTAGCTGCGGTCGGCGTACACGAAGGTCTTGGCGTCCTCGCCCACCGCTACGTGCGCCGTGCCCGTGGCCGCGTCCACCGCGATCGCGCGCATGCGCTGGAAGCCGCGCTGCACGTAGTCGAACACGAAACTGGCGCTGTCGCGGCGCCACTGGATCGGCGAGAGCTGGTACGGGTTGGCGAACAGGGCATCGTCGATGGGCAGGTACTTGGGCGTGCCGCCGCGCGCCAGCGCGCCGAGGTCGAACAGCACCGGTCGCTCGATGTCCACCGCATCGCCGGGCTTGGGATACAGCTGCGTGCGCACGATCGGCTGGCCGCCGCCGGGCGGCGCCGCCTCCACCCGGGTGACGCGGCGGGGAAAGCCGGGCTTCACCCGGTACAACGCCAGCCGCTGCGAATCCGGCGACCACGCGATGGTTTCCGGATCGTAGAAATCGTCGCTGCGGCCATCATCGGCCAGGCGCAGCGTGCGCCCGTCGGCCACCGCGCGCAGCATCACCGCGTTGCCGTCGACATAGGCGTCCCAGCGTCCGTCCGGCGAGCGCCGGGGGGTGGCGTCGGCCGGCACGCTGAGATCGCGCACCACGCCGAAACCGCGCGGCCGCGGCTGCGGACCGCTGTCGGCGCGCGCGCAGACGTAGGTGGTGAGGGTGCAGCGCCACGGCAGTTCGTCGAGCTCGAAGGCGATCGCCGCCTGCGCATTGCCACCCTCGGCGACGTAGGCGAAGCGCGCGAACGGCAGGCGCAACGCCGGATAGGCGGTGCCAGTCGCCGCGCTAAGCGCCAGCGCCAGCCGTGCCTGGTCGAACGCCGGCTGCTTGCGCTGGCTGGCCACGTCCTCGACCACGAAGGCGAAGCCGCCCGGCACGGTCTTGCGGTAGTAGAACGCGCCGTCGTCGCGCCACTGCGCCGGCCAGGTCACGTTCTCGGTCAGGCCGATCCAGGCCTCGCGCAGGCCCAGCGAGCGTTGGTAGTCGGCGACGCTGGGCGCAGCGTGGGCGGCGCCGGCATAGCAGGCCAGTGCCATGACGAGGGAGACAACGAACTTGTTCATGCGGTTTCCAAAAATTTCATGACGTGCTTGGTTTCCGTAGGAGCGGCTTTAGCCGCGACGGGCGTTCCCGATAACGTCTGTCGCAACCAATCACAACAAAGGGGAAAAGCGCCGCTTCTCCGTACACCCACACACGCGACGGACTATTCCCCGTCGTCTTCTTCCAGCGCCAGTTCCTCCGGACGCAGGCCGCTGCGCGCGCCCCAGTGGTAGCAGCCCAGCGCGATCGCGGCCACGCACAGCGTGTCCCAGGGATGCGCGATCCAGCCGCTGCCGCCGAAGGTGCCCAGACGCGACACCACCAGCACGAACGCAAAGAACACGATCAGCCACAACACGCCGCGCACCTGCCGCCACAGCCGTGCGCGGCCGGCCGCGTTGGGCAGGCGATACAACACATACAGCGCGAACATCGCGATCTGCAGGCCGAGCAGCCACGACAGCGTGCTCCAGGTCGACCAATACACGATCAGGCCTGCGACGATGAACGACAGCGGCCCGAGCAGCGCCATGCCGCGCAACCGGAACGGCCGCGGAAGTTCCGGCGCGCTGCGCCGCAACGCAGCCACGGTCACCGGCGCCACCGCATAGCTCAGCACCAGCGCCGCCGACACCACGTTGATCAGCGCCTCCCACGAGGGGAACGGCAGGGTCCAGAACACCGACAGCCCCAGGCTCAGCCACAGCGCCGGGCGCGGGATGCCGGAGGCGGCGTCCACCTTGGTCAACACCGGCAGGAAGCCGCCGCTGCGCGCCCAGCCGTAGACCACCCGCGGCGTGGCGTTCATGTAGATGTTGCCGGTACCGCTCGGCGAGATCATCGCGTCGCAGATCACCAATGCCGCCAGCCAGCCCATGCCCAGCGCCAGCGCGATGTCGTGGTAGGGCAGCGAAAACGCCTTGTCGATACCGCCCCAGCCGTTGGCCAGATGTTGCGCCGGCACCCCGCCGAGAAAGGCGAGCTGCAACAGCACGTAGATCACCGTGGACAGCGCCACCGACAGGATCAGCGCGATCGGGATGTTGCGCTGCGGATCGCGCACCTCGCTGGCCACCGACACGATCGGCGTGAGCCCGAGGTAAGCGAAGATGATGCCGCCGGCGGAGATCGCCGCCTCCACCCCGGCCGCGCCGAACGGCGCAAAGCCCTGCACGTGCAGGTTGCGCGCATCGAAATGCGCCATCAGCAGCACGATCACCAGCACCGGCACCAGGAACTTGAACACGCTGACGATGTTGTTGGCGGTGGCGAAGGTCTTGACGCTGTAGTAGTTGAGCAGGAAGAACGCGACCAGCAGCGCCAGTTGCAGCAGCCAGCCGGCGACGCTGGGATGGGTGCTGCCGGCCTGGTTGAGCCAGGGGAACCACGCCGCGGCGTATTGCCGCGCCGCTTCCACTTCGATCGCGATCAGGCTGGAAAAGGCGATCAGGGTGATGAAGCCCATCAGCCAGCCGAGCAGCACACCGTGCGAATACTCGGGGTAGCGCACCACGCCGCCGGCGCGCGGCAAGGCGGCGCCCAGTTCGCAGTACACCAGCCCCAGCAGCAGCACCGCCACGCCGCCGGCGATCCACGAGACGATGCCGGCCGGCCCGGCGATCGCCGAGACGTGGCTGGCCGAGAACAGCCAACCGGAACCAAAGATCGAGCCCAAGCCGATGAAGGTCAGATCGGTGAGGCTCAAACGCTTGTGGAACTTGCCTTGTGCGGCCATGGCGTCTCCCGCTGGATTGGTGTCACTGGCGATTCGATGATCTGCGGCGTTCCCTACCCTCACCCCCCCCCTCTCCCGGAGGGAGAGGGGCTCGGCTTTTCCCTTCTCCCTCCGGGAGAAGGTGCCCCGCAGGGGCGGATGAGGGTCCGGGCGAAGCCTCGTGCAGCTGAAACACCGCATGCGCTTCGCGTCCCGACCCTCACCCCAACCCCTCTCCCGGTGGGAGAGGGGCTTTTACTTCCCTTCTCCCCTCGGGAGAAGGTGCCCCGCAGGGGCGGATGAGGGTACGGGCGAAGCCTCGTGCAGCCCAAACACCGCATGCGCTTCGCGCCCGAACCCTCACCCCAACCCCTCTCCCGGAGGGAGAGGGGCTTTTACTTCCCTTCTCCCCTCGGGAGAAGGTGCCCCGAAGGGGCGGATGAGGGTACGGGCGAAGCCTCGTGCAGTTGAAACACCGCACGCGCTTCGCGTCCGAACCCTCACCCCAACCCCTCTCCCAAGGGGAGAGGGGCTATTACTTCGCCCCCTCCTTCGACCAAGGCGATTTCCCACCCTCGGCAATGAACCGGTCGATGCGCTGCTCCAGCACCGGCAGCGGCACCGAACCGGTTTCCAGCACCGCGTCATGGAACGCGCGGATGTCGAACTTCTCGCCCAGCGCCTGTTCCGCCTTGCGCCGCAGCTCCAGGATCTTCAGCTCGCCCAGGTAGTACGACAGCGCCTGACCGGGCCAGGCGATGTAGCGGTCGACCTCGGTGGTCACCTCGTGCTCGCTGAGCGCGGTGTTGTCGCGCAGGAAGGCCTGCGCCTGCTCGCGCGTCCAGCCGTCGTGATGGATGCCTGTATCGATCACCAGCCGGCAGGCACGCCACATCTGGTAGGTCAGGTAACCGAAGCGGTCGTACGGGGTGTCGTACATCCCCATCTCCTGCCCCAGGTATTCCGAGTACACCGCCCAACCCTCGCCGTACGCAGAGATGAAGGTGTAGCGGCGGAAATCCGGCAGGTTGTCCTGCTCGGCCGCCAACGGCATCTGCAGCGCATGGCCAGGCGAGGACTCGTGCAGGGTCAGCGCAGCGAGGTTGTACAGCGGCCGCGACGGCAGGTCGTAGGTGTTGACCAGGTAGATGCCCGGGCCACCGCGGCCGCCGGTGTAGAACGGCGCCAGGTCCGCCGGCACCGGCTCGATCGCGAAGCGCTGTCGCGGCAACCGGCCGATGTAGTCGCCGATCTTGCCGTCCACGCGCTTGGCGATCCACGCCGCGTCCTTGAGCAGTTCCTCCGGGGTCTTGGCGTAGAACTTGGGATCGGTGCGCAGGTAGTGCAGGAACGCCGGGAAGGTCTGCTGCCCGGGCGGGGTCTTGAAGCCGCTGTCGACGATCGCCTGGTCCATCTCCTTGCGCAGCCGCGCCACTTCCTTCAACCCCACCGCGTGGATCTGCTCGGGGCTGAGGTCGAGCGTGGTGTATTCGCGGATCTGCGCGCGGTAGTACGCCGCGCCGTCGGGCATCGATTCGGCGGCCAGCGCCGGACGTGCCTTGGGCAGGTATTCCTCGCGCATGAAACGCAGCAGCTTGGCGTAGGCCGGCACCACCTGCTGGGCGATCGCCGTGCGCGCCTGCGCGCGCAACTGCGCCTGCACCGGCGCCGGGATCGTCGCCGGCATCTGCTTGAATGGGGTGTAGAACAGATTGGTCTCGCCCGGCGCCTGCGCGACCTCGGCGATCGACTGGTCGCGGCCCTGCAGGGTCACCTTGGGCTGGGCGAAACCGCGCGCCAGGCCGGCGCGCATGTTGGCGATCTGCTCGTCGAAGTAGCGCGGGATGTCGGCGAGCTGCCCGAGGTAGCGCTGGTAGTCCTCGCGGTTGCGCAGGGTGGCGCGCGCGGTGAAGCCCAGGTCGCTCCAGAACGCGGAGTCGCTGTTGAACGGCATTTCCCAGACGCGGAAACGCTGCTGGTCGAGCAGCACCTGCAACTGCTGGCGATAGACCTGGTAGTTCACCTGGTCCTGCGCCGACAGCTGCGTCGGGTCGATCGCGTCCAGCTCGCGCAGCACCTGCTGCCAGTACGCGGTGCGCTGCGCCTGGGTGGCCGGGTCGACCTTGGGCAGATGATCGGCCGCCTGCCCCTTCGCGTCCTCGTCGTCGGCGCCGGCGAACTGCGCCTGGCGCCATGTCCACTCGCGCTGGTACAGCGCCTTGAAACGCGCCCCCGCATCGTCGGCGGGAGCAGCGGAGGCGGGTGCGGCGGTCTTTGCCGGCGCGGCATGGGCGGCGCCCTGCCAGGCCAGGGTACAGGCGATGGCCAGGGCCAGCGCGGTGCGCAGTCGGGAATGAGCGATCATCGCGAAGTCTCCGGAGTGGCGGGAGCGCCGGCCTGGACCTGGGCGATCCAGGCGTCGATGCGCGCGTCCAGCAGGTCCAGCGGCATCGCGCCGCCGCCGAGGATGGCATCGTGAAAGGCGCGGATGTCGAAACGATCGCCCAGCGCGCGCCTGGCCTTCTCGCGCAGCGCCAGGATGTCCAGTTCGCCGAGCTTGTAGCCCAGCGCCTGGCCCGGCCAGACGATGTAGCGATCGGTCTCGGCCTGGATGCTGGGTTCGTCGTCGGACGGATGCGCGTGGAAGAAGTCGATCATCTGTTGCCGCGTCCAGCGCTTGTAGTGGACGCCGGTGTCCAGCACCAGCCGGTTGGCGCGCAGCAGTTCGCCGGCCAGGCGGCCATAGTCGCTGTACGGATCGCGGTAGAAGCCCACCTCCTTGCCCAGCCGCTCGGCGTACAGCGCCCAGCCTTCCACATAGGCGTTGTAGCTGGATTGCTGGCGGAACGGCGGCAGCGGCAGGGTCTGCGCCAGCGAGATCTGCAGATGATGGCCGGGTACGCCCTCGTGGTAGGCGGTGGCCTCGATGTTGACCAGGGTACGGTGCGCGTAATCGCTGGTGTTGACCATCACCAGCCCCGGCTTGCTGCCCTGCGCATCGCTCTGCCAGTACTCGGCACCGGGCGCGGTGGCGCGGAACGCGGGCATCGCGCGCACCTCAAGCGGCGTCTTCGGCAAGGTGCCGAACAGCTTGGGCAACTGCGGCTGCATCTGCGCGATGTCGTCGCGGTAGCGCTGCAGGATCTGCTCGGACGAACTGGCGAAGAACTTGCGTTCATGGGCCACCGCCTGGCGCAACGCCGGCAGGTCGGCGTAGCCGAGCTGCTTGGCGATCACGCCCATCTCGCCCTCGATGCGCGCGACCTCGGCCAGGCCGGTCTGGTGGATCTGCTCGGGCGACTGCTCGGTGGTGGTCTGGGTGTGGATCGCAAAGCGGTAGCGGCGCTCGCCATCGGGCAGCGACCACAGGCCTTCGTGGGTGCGGCCCTGCGGCGCATATTCGTTGGCGACGAAATCGGCCAGCTTGCGATAGGCCGGCCGCACCTGCTGGTCGATCGCCGCGATCATCGCCGCGCGCAGCCGCGGCCGCTCGGCCTCCGGCACCGCCGCGGGGAACTGCTGCAGCGGGAGCGCGAACGGACTGTCGGCACCGGCCGGCGCGGCGATCTCGCGCACCTGCGCGGGAATGCGCTCGAGCAGGTACTTCGGCTGCACCAACCCGTCCCTGACACCGGAGCGCGACAGCGCCACCACCTGGTCGAGCAGCGCCGGGATCGCCTGCAGGCGCGTGATGTAGTCCTCGTAGTCCTTGACGCTGGCGAACGGAAACGCCTGCGCATAGCCCGGCAGCGCCACCTGGATGCCGCCGACGGGCTCCAGCGGCATCTCGTCGTTCTTCAGCGCGATCGCCTCCAGCCGGTCGCGCAACTGCCGCTGCATCATCTGCAGGCTCAGTTGCTCCTGCGCCGACAGCGCCTTGGCATCGACCGCATCGAAGCGCGCCAGGAACCCGACGGTCGCCTGGCGTTCGGCTTCCAACGCGGCCGGCGAATAGTCGGTCCAACGGTCGTTGTAGCGGCTGTCGCCGATGATGCTGGCGAACTCGGGATGGTGTTCGAGCTGGTACTGCCATTGCGCATCGAGCAGCGCGGCGAAGGCCTGCGATGGCGAGGTGCTTGCCTTGTCCGGCGCCGTTGCCGCCGGCGTGGAAGGCGCCGACGGTGCCGACGGCTGACAGGCGCTCAGCAGGGCCAGCGCCAGGATGCTGGCGACGGGCAGACGGATGTGCTTCATCGTGGAACTCCGCAGGGCGGCACGCGCCCGTGACACACCGCGGCGGCCGCCGCGCAAACGTGGCAGGCGGCCGCCCTGCGCATCAGGCGAACGGCCGGTCGATCGCCGGCGACGGCGGCGTGAACCACTGCGCGCCGTCCTCGGTGACGTAGAAATGATCCTCCAGGCGCACGCCGAACTCGCCCGGCACCACGATCATCGGCTCGTTGCTGCAGCACATGCCCGGGGCCAGCGCCAGCGCATTGCCGCGCACCAGGTACGGCGCCTCGTGGATGCTCATGCCGCAGCCGTGGCCGGTGCGATGCGGCAGCCCCGGCAACTGGTAGTCCGGGCCGAGCCCGGCGCGCTGCAGCACCTTGCGCGCGGCCTCGTCCACCACGGCGCAGGCCACGCCCGGCCGCGCCGCGGCGAAGGCCGCCGCCTGCGCGTCGTGCTCCAGTTGCCAGATGCGTCGCTGCTTCTCGCTGGGTTCGCCGAAGATGTAGGTGCGGGTGATGTCGGAGTGGTAGCCCTGCACCGTGCAACCAGTGTCGATCAGCACCAGCTCGCCCGGGCGCAGCGCCTGCACGCCGGGAATGCCGTGCGGATACGCGGTGGCATGGCCGAACTGCACGATGCAGAAGGTCGAGCCGTTGTCGGCGCCGAGCGCGCGGTGCGCCTGGTCGATGAAGCGGGTCAGTTCCGCGGTGGTGATGCCTTCGCGGACCAGCCCGGCAGCCAGACGCTGCACCTGCAGGGTCATGTCGCAGGCCTGCTGCATCAGCGCCAGTTCCGCCGGCGACTTGCGCATGCGGCAGCCGTCGACGATCGCCGCCGCATCGCGGATCGCGATCCGGCCCAGCACCGCCGTCAGCCCGGTGTGCACCGCAAAGGCCACGCCCGGATCCAGCGCCAGGCTCTGCGCGTCCAGTTCCAGCAAGGCCTCGGCGACCAGCGCGTGCGGATCCTCGTGTTCCTGCCACAGGCGCTTGCGCACCGGCACCGACAGCACCGCGTCCAGCGAGCCTTCCTCGAACGCCGGGCAGATCAGCAGCGGATCGCCTTCGGCGGTGAGCAGCATCGCCACCAAGCGCTCGCTGGCGCCCCACGGCACCCCGGTGAAGTAGCGCAACGAAGCGCCGGCACCGATCAGCAGCGCGTCGGCGCCGTGCGCGCGCATCAGCGCACGCGCGTTGGCCAGGCGCTGCCGGTACTCCTGCTGCTGGATCGCCGGCGCGCGGTGCGGCCACGGCGCCAGTTGTGCGTGCGCCTGCTCCAGGGTCAACCCGCCGATCTGGCCCTGCTCGCTCATGCGCGCAGCTCCACGTCGGCGGTGCTCCAGTTGCCGTCGATCAAGCGCTGCACGCCGCCGGGATTGCGATCGCGCAGCAACGGCGGCAGCAGCGCGTCGGGCACGCCGTCGTAGCTGTGCAGCGCGGCGAAGCGACGGATCGCCGCGGGCATGCCGACCGCCGTGAAGCCCGGATGGCCGGTGCTCGGATACGGGCCGCCATGGTTCATCGCCGGGCTCACCGCCACGCCGGTCGGCATCTTGTTGCAGATCAAGCGACCGACCCGCGGCCGCAGCGCCGCGGCTAGCGCAGCGAAGGCCATGTCGTCGCTGCCATCGGCGGCGCGATAGAGCGTGCCGGTGAGATTGCCCTCGAAGCTGCGTGCCAGGGCGGTCAACTGCCCCAACCCGCCGCCGCGCACGATCAGGCTGACCGGGCCGAACGCCTCGGTCTGCAGTGCCTCCGGCTGCTGCAGGAACGCCTCGGCCGACACTTGCAGCAGGGTCGGCGCATGCCGATAGCCTGGACCTGCATCGGCCTCGCCACCGGCCAGCACCGTGGCGCCGGCATCGCGCAGCGTGCCCACGCTGCGCTGCAGATGGTCCAGCACGCCGCGCGAGAACAGCAGCGCCGGCGCGGCCGCGGCGAAATGCGCGGTGGCCGCGGCGACGAAGGCATCGCCGGCCTCGCCCTCGGGCACCACCACGATGCCCGGGTTGGTGCAGAACTGGCCGCTGCCCATGGTGCAGGAGGCGAAGAACTCCTGCGCCAGCGCGGCGCCGCGTTCGGCCAGCGCGCCCGGCAGCAGGAACACCGGGTTGACGCTGGACAACTCGACATAGGCCGGCACGCCGGCGCGGTCGGCGGCGGCCTTCAGCGCCAGCCCGCCGGCGCGGCTGCCGGTGAAGCCGATCGCGCCCAGCCGCGGATCGCCGGCCAGCTCCAGGCCCAGCGTGCTGTCGAAGTGGTAGAGCAACTGCACCGTCGCCGCCGGCAGGTCATGCGCCAGCAGCGCCTGGTGCGCGAGCTGGGCCAGGCGCTGGCTGGTGGCCGGATGCGAGGGATGCGCCTTGGCGATGACCGGGTTGCGCGCGGCGATGGCCGAGGCGAAATCGCTGCCGGCCACCGCGTTGAACGCGAACGGGAAATTGTTCGGCCCGAACACCAGCACCGGCTTGTGCAACGGCCCCAGCTGCGCGCGCAGGCCCGCCGCGGTGTCGATCACCGGCTGTGCCCAGCTATGGCTGCGCACCGCCTGCGCGGCCTGGCGCAGTTGCCCGCTGGCGCGCGGCAGCTCCACCTTGGCCAGGCGTGGCTCCACCGGCAGGCCGGTTTCGGCGTGCGCCAGCGCCACCAGCCGCTCGAAGTCGGCGTCGATCGCGTCCGCATACGCATCCAGGAACCCGGCGATGCGTTCCGGCACGGCCGCGGCCAGCGCATCGGCGCTCAGCGCCGCCGCGCTCAGCGCCGCTTCAAGATCGGCGGCGCCGCTGATCGGGAACGACGGGCCGAACTCGCTCCCGTCGCGCGGATCCTCGGCGCGGAAACTGCCGCGCTCTTCCAGCGAGGCCTGCCAATGGCCGGCCAGCAACAGCGGTTGCGTGCTCATCTCAGTGCCCGGGATGGGTGGCGATGGCGTGGTCGATGACCTTCAGCGCGGCCTCGCGCTCGGCGCCTTCCAGCACCAGTCGCGGCGCGCGCACGCGCTCGCTGCCCAGGCCGACCTTCTGCTGCACCAGCTTGATCAGCTGCACGAACTTGGGCACGGTGTCCAGGCGCAGCAGCGGCAGGAACCAGTCGTACAGCGCCTTGGCTGCCGGGTAGCCGCCGTCGCGGGCCAGCTCGAACAGCTTCACCGACTCCTTCGGATACGCGTTGACCAGGCCGGCGATCCAGCCCTTGGCGCCCATGCTCAGGCCTTCGACGATCGCATCGTCCATGCCCACCAGCAGCACCAGGCGATCGCCGAGCAGCTCGCCCAGCGCGGCGAAGCGGCGCACGTCGCCGGAGGATTCCTTCACCGCCTGCAGGTTCGGGAACTCGGCCGCCAGTTCGGCGATCTGCGCCGGGCTGAAATCGGTCTTGTAGGCGATCGGGTTGTTGTACAGGATCGCCGGCAGGTCGGTGGCGGCGATCACCGCGCGCATGTGCGCGCCCATTTCGCGCCAGTCGGTGGAATACACGTACGGCGGCAGCACCATGATGCCGCCGCAGCCGACCTGCTTGGCCGCCTGCGCCAGGCGCACGGCCTCGTCGGTGGACAGCGCGGCGATGCCCGGCACCACCGGGATGCGGCCGTCGACCGCCTGCACCAGGGTCTTCAGGATCGCCAGCTTGTCGTCGAAGCTCAGCGTCGCGGCCTCGCCCAGCGAGCCCAGCGGCACGATCGCGGTGCAGCCGGCGTCGACCATGAGCTGCGCATGCTTGGCCAGGAACGCGTGGTCGATGCTGCCGTCGGCGTTGAACGGGGTGGTGATGGCCGGCAGCACGCCGTACCAGAAGGAAGCCTTGCTCATGGAAGTACACCTTGTGGAGAGTTGCGAAGGGAGGCCGCGCGCGAGGGCGCGACGGAAGCGGCGTCCGGACCGGGATCCGGACAAGGATGGGCCAGCGCGTCCAGACGCGCCGGGAACAGCGGCGGCCGGCGGCCGTCGTCGGAGAAATCGGCGGCGCGCGCGGCCAGCCCCAGCTCGGTCAGCGCACTGCCGCAGATGCGGCCCTGGCAGGCGCCCATGCCGCAGCGCGAGGCCAGCTTGGCGTCGCGCAGGTCGGCATGGCCCTGCAGCGCGGACAGCGGCACGTCCTCGCAGCGGCACACCAGCGTGTCCGGCGTGGCCAGCGCATGGATGCGTGGGTCCAGCGCGAACTGCCGCTGCAGCAGCGCGGCGAAGGCACGCGCGCGGCGTCGCTGCGGTTGCAGCGCCTGCGCAGCTGCGTCCTGGCCGGCGGCCAGGTGGCCGGCGATGGCGCCTTCCACCCGCGCGCAATCGCGCCCGCCGATGCCCAGCGCCTCGCCCGCGGCGTACACGCCGTCGACGCTGGTGCGCAGTTGGGCATCCACCGCCACGCACGGATGCGCGCCGCTGCGGCCCAGCCGGCAGCCCAGCAGTTGCGCCAGTTCCACGTTCGGCACCAGGCCGTAGCCCACCGCCAGTTGATCGCAGGCGAGACGGCGGCGGCCGCGAGGGCCGTCGATCTCCACCTCTTGCACGCGGCCCTCGCCATACGCGGCCAGCACCACGCTGCCGGCGTGGTAGCCGACCCCGGCCAGTTGCGTGCGCAACGCCAGCGCCTGCAGCGCCTTGTCCGGCCAACGCAGCGGCAGCTGCGCGGTGAACGCGGCCAGCGCGCGCCACGGCGCCTGTTCGACGATGCCCAGCACCTGCGCGCCGTGGCGATGCAGCGTCGCCGCCGAGGCCAGCAGCAGCGGCCCGCTGCCGGCGACCAGCACGCGCCGCCCGGTCAGCGGCCAGCCCTGCTTGGCCAGCGCCTGGGCGCCGCCGGCGCCGGTGACTCCGGGCAGGGTCCAGCCCGGGAACGGCAACAGCAATTCGCGCGCGCCGGTGGCCAGCACCAGCGCGTCGTAGCCCAGCCAGCGCGGGCCATCGGAGCCATCGGTGAGCAGTTGCCGGTCCTGCGCCAGCAGCACCTGGGTCTGCGGCAGGAAGGTCACCGCGCTCGCTGCCAGTTGCGCCAGCGTGCGCGCGGCCAGGCGCGGCGGCGCCTGGGCGACGTCGTGGCGCCAGATCTGCCCGCCGGCACGCGCCTGCAGATCGACCAGGCCGACCCGGCGGCCATGCCCTGCCGCGGCCAGCGCCGCCGCCAGCCCGGCCGGGCCGGCGCCGATCACCAGCACGTCGTAATGGGCGCGCGACTCAACCATCGGTCCACACCTGCATGCCCTCGCGCGCCGGCGTGATGCAGGCGCGCAACTGGCCGACGCGGTCGATGCGCACCCGGCACTCGGCGCACACGCCCATGCCGCACAGCGGCGCGCGCGGTTGACCGCTGCGCGAGCGGCGGAAATGCGTGGCGACCTGCGCCACCGCCGCGGCCACGCTGCTGCCGTCGAGCACCTCGACATCGCGGCCGTCGACCTGCAGGCGCAGCATGCGCGCGCTCATGCCAGCGCCCGCGCCGGCGCGTACGGCGCCGGGTCGATGGCCGCAGGCCGCTGCAGCAACTGGTCCAGCAGCAGGCGCGCACTGCCGAGCGCGGTGGTCACGCCCAGGCCCTCGTGGCCGGCCGCGACCCACACGTCGCGCCGCTCCGGCACCGCGCCCAGATATGGGCGCCCGTCCGGCGTGGCCGGGCGCAGGCCGGTCCACACCCGGATCGCCTGCAGTTGCCGCAGGCCCGGCAGGAACGCGAAGGCGCGCTCCAGCATCCGCTGCAGCATCGGCATCGACACCGTACGGTCGGTCGCATCGAATTCGCGCGAGGAGCCGATCAGGATCTGCCCGGTCGGCCGCGGCTGCACGTTGAACGCCACGCTGCTGCCGTCGCTGCCATGCGCGCTGTCGGCATAACCCAATTCCAGCAATTGATGGGCGACGAAACCCGGATAGCGGTCGGTGATCACCAGTTGCCCCTTGCGCGCGCGCATCGGCAGTTCCGGCAACAGCTCCGGCACCGCGCAGCCGGTGGCGACCAATACCGGGCCATGCAGCGCGCTGCCGTCGTCCAGGCGCACGCCGGCATCGGCCAGCGCAGTGGCGCGACGCCCGGCGTACAGCTGCGCGCCGGCGGCGCAGGCGCGCTCGACAAGGTAGCGCGCCATCCGCGGCGGATACACCACCGCCTCGGCGGCCACGCGCATGCCGCCGGCCAGGCCCGGCACCAGCGCCGGCTCCAATTGATACAAGCGCTGCGCATCGAGCGCTTCGGCGTGCACGCCGGCCGCGGCCAGGCGCTGGATCTTGGCCGGAATCGCCTCCAGTTCGCGCGCCTCGCGCGCCACCCACAGCGTGCCGCAGCGGCTGAACTCGGCCTCCGGCAGCGGCGCGAATTCTTCCCACAACCGCAGCGAGTACGCCGACAGCGCCAGTTCCGCCGGATCGTCGTCCATCGCCACCAGATGCCCCATCGCCGCGGCGGTGGAACCGCCGCCGATGCTGCCCGACTCGACGATCGCCACGCGCAGGCCGGCGGCCGCCGCCGCATCGGCGCAGGCCGCGCCGACGATGCCGGCGCCGACGACGATCAGGTCGAAACCGCTCATGCGGCGCCGATGCCCCAGGCGAACGGATCCTGCGGATCGATCAGCAACTGCGCGCGCGCAGTGATGTAGGCCTGCCCGGTGATGCGCGGCAGTACCCCGCGCGCACCGGCCGTGTAGCTGCCCTCGAACGCGCTGCCGAGGATGCCCTGCTGGCGCCACACCTGTCCCGGCGCCAGCTTGCCGTCGGCGGCCAGGCACGCCAGCTTGGCGCTGGTGCCGGTGCCGCAGGGCGACCGGTCGTAGGCCAGGCCCGGACACAGCACGAAGTTGCGCGCATCGGCGCTGGCGTCCGGCGCCGGCCCGTTGATCTCGATGTGATCGATCTCGCCACCGTCGGCGCCGCGGATGCCCGCCGCCTCCAGCGCCAGCCGCACCGCCTCGGTGTAGGCGGTCAGCGCGCGCTGGTGGCACAGTTCCAGCGCGCACGGCGTCTGTTCGGTGATGAAGAACCAGTTGCCGCCCCAGGCCACGTCGCCACGCACACGCCCGTACTCGGGCACCTGCACTTCGACGCCGGTGGCATGGCGGTAGCTCTCGACGTTGTCGACCGAGACGCGGCCGTCGGCATGCAGTTCCACGCCGACCGTGCCCACCGGCGTCTCGATGCGGTGCGTGCCCGCGCTCAGCCGACCCAGCTCGGCCAGCGTGCGTACCAGGCCGATGGTGCCGTGGCCGCACATGCCCAGGTAGCCGACGTTGTTGAAGAAGATCACCGCCGCGCAGGCATCGGCGGCCACCGGCGGCAGCAGCAGCGCGCCGACCATGGTGTCCGAGCCGCGCGGCTCGCAGGCGATGGCGCTGCGCCAGGCGTCGAAGCGCGTGCGGAACAGCTCCCGGCGCTCGGCCAGGGAACCGGTTCCCAGATCGGGGAAGCCGGAGACGACGACACGGGTCGGTTCGCCGGCGCTGTGCGAGTCGATGACATCGAGTGTATGCATGGAGCCATGCTCACATTCGGCACCGCCGCCGGCTAGCAGCGTTTGCCTGTCGCCAATGCGGAAGTTCGCACAACCCGGCGACGCCCGCCGGTGCCGACTTAGGCTAGCATCGGCATTCGGGGGACGCGCGGCGGCGCGCCCGCACCGCCGCCCACTTCCGCAGGTGAACGCCATGGACACTCTGATTTCGGCACTGGAACTGCAGACGCTGTTCGACGCCCTGCCGGACGTGGTGTTCTTCGTGAAGGACCGCGACGGCCGCTACACCCATGTCAACCTGACCCTGGTGCGGCGGCTGGGCAAGAAATACCGCGCCGACCTGATCGGCAAGTCGGCCGCGGACGTGTTCCCGCTGCCGCTGGGCGGCAGCTACCTGATGCAGGACCGGCGCGTGCTGTGCGGCGAGGTGATCGAGAACCAACTGGAAGTGCACCTGTTCCCGAACCGCACCCCCGGCTGGTGCCTGACCTTCAAGCGCCCGCTGTGCGAGGGCGAGGAGGTGATCGGCGTGGTCGGCATCTCCCGCGACCTGGGCCAGCCGGACAGCCGCCATTCCGCCTACGAGCGCATCAGCCGCGCCATGGAACACATGCAGGCGCACTACGGCGACAACCTGCGCGTGCAGACCCTGGCCGACCTGGCCGAGCTGTCGGTGGCGCAACTGGAGCGGCACTTCCGCCGCGTGTTCCAGCTGACCCCGCAGCAACTGCTGACCAAGATGCGCATCGAAGCGGCGATGCGCCTGCTGCACGGCGACGACAGCATCGCCAGCATCGGCCAGCTTTGCGGCTTCGCCGACCAGAGCGCCTTCGCCCGCCAGTTCAAGGCCACCGTCGGCATGACCCCGCGCGACTACCGGTCGATGAAGGGCAAGCTGTGAAAGGCCGGGATTGGGGATTCGGGATTGGGGATTCGTTTTTTGCTGAATGCGGGCGTTGGGATCGCGACGCTGCGGATGCGGAGCCCCTCTCCCTTCGGGGCGAAAGGGCACGGTTTGCGCGCCACTGGCGCGCGTGCCCTTGAGCGCCCGCGCCGCAAGCGCGGGCCGGGGCGCGGAGCGGGGGTTGGGGTGAGGGTCCGGCGCAGCCATTGCCTCGAAACACCATGACAAATCCGCGCTTGCCCTGAGAGGGTGGCTTCACCGGGAGCGCCCGATCGCGACTGAAGAAACGCGCCTACCTGCACGCGTTCACGACCCACAAATCCCACCCCGCCAACCATCCCGGCCCGCCCCTCTGCACCGGCCGCTCAGGTCGCAAGTGGTAGCATTCTTCGTTTCCGGTCCACGCGTCATCCATGGTCAGCCTATTCCGCCGCAACAAGCCCCAGGACAACGCCGGCGAGAGCCGCACCCAGCGCTACAGCATCGAGGAACTGGCGGCCGCCTTCCCCAAGCCGGCAAGCGCCGAGCCCGCTGCGCCTGCGCCGTCGGCGCCGCCTGCCGCTGAGGCCGCACCCGCCGCTCCCGTACCCGCCGCCCCCCCGGAGCCGACGCCCGCGCCGGTCGCCGAACATCCCGTGCAGGCGCCGGCCCCGGTCGCGGTCCCGCAGCCGCAACCGACGCCGCTGCCGCCCGCAGCGCCCACGCCGCCGCCGCAGGCCTATGTGCCGGCGCCGGCCTCCGCGCCGGCACCGAGCGTGCCGACGCCAACGCCCTCTCCGGCGGCTCCAGCACCGGCCACCGCGTCCGTGCCCGCGGCCGACGCCGACCTGGTCCGCAGCGACGCGCTGCCCGCCGCGCCGGCCGGCAAGCCCGGTTGGCGCGAGCGGCTGCGCAACAGCAGCTTCGCGCGCAGCGTCGGCAGCCTTTTCTCGCGCAATCCCAAGCTCGACGACGACCTGCTCGACGAGATCGAGACCGCACTGATCACCGCCGACGTCGGCATTCCCGCCACCACCGCGCTGATCGAGAGCCTGCGCAAGCGTATGAAGGCGCGCGAGTTCGCCGATGCCAGGGCGCTGCAGCAGGCGCTGCGCGCCGACCTGCTGGCGATCCTGCAGCCGGTGGCCAGGCCGCTGCAGATCGACCGCAACGCCAAGCCCTTCGTGGTGCTGACCGTCGGCGTCAACGGCGTCGGCAAGACCACCACCATCGGCAAGCTGGCCAAGCGCTTCAAGGACGAGGGCCACAGCCTGATGCTGGCCGCCGGCGACACCTTCCGCGCCGCCGCGGTGGCGCAGTTGCAGGCCTGGGGCGAGCGCAACGGCGTCACCGTGATCGCGCAGGGCCAGAACGCCGACGCCGCCTCGGTGGCCTTCGATGCGCTGCAGGCCGGCAAGGCGCGCGGCACCGAGGTGCTGATCGCCGACACCGCCGGCCGCCTGCACACCCAGACCGGGCTGATGAACGAGTTGGGCAAGATCCGCCGCGTGCTCGGCAAGCTCGACCCCAGCGCCCCGCACGAAGTGCTGATGGTCATCGACGGCACCACCGGCCAGAACGCGCTGTCGCAGTTGCGCCAGTTCCACGCCGCGGTCGGCGTCACCGGCCTGGTGGTGACCAAGCTCGATGGCACCGCCAAGGGCGGCGTGGTGTTCGCCCTGGCCCGCGAGTTCGGCATCCCGATCCGCTTCGCCGGCATCGGCGAGCGCCCCGAAGACCTGCGCGTGTTCGACGCCGAGGCCTTCGTCGACGCGTTGCTGCCAGAGGCGCTGGGCGGCTGAGATTGAAGCCCCTCTCCCTCCGGGAGAGGGGTTGGGGTGAGGGTGCGGCGCGAAGCGTCTCGCGGAATCAGGTTCCCGAGGCTTCGGCCGTACCCTCATCCGCCCCTCCGGGGCACCTTCTCCCGGTGGGAGAAGGAACAACCTTACCCTCATCCGCCCCTTCGGGGCACCTTCTCCCGGAGGGAGAAGGAACGAGTTCCTGCCAGCATGCGCCAGCCCGACACCTTCCCCGCCCGCCTGCTCGCCTGGTTCGACCGCCACGGGCGCCATGACCTGCCCTGGCAGCATCCGCGCAGTCCGTACCGGGTGTGGCTGTCGGAGATCATGCTGCAGCAGACCCAGGTGGCGGTGGTCATCCCCTACTTCCTGCGTTTCCTGCAGCACTTTCCGACCCTGCCGGCACTGGCCGCCGCCGACAACGACGCGGTGATGGCGCAATGGGCCGGGCTGGGCTACTACGCCCGTGCGCGCAACCTGCATGCCGCCGCCAAGCGCTGCGTGGAACTGCACGATGGCGACCTGCCGCGCGATTTCGATGCCCTGCACGCGCTGCCCGGCATCGGCCGCAGCACCGCCGGCGCGATCCTCAGCCAGGCCTGGAACGATCGCTTCCCGATCCTCGACGGCAACGTCAAGCGCGTGCTGACCCGCTACCACGGCATCGCCGGCTATCCCGGCCTGCCGGCGGTGGAAAAGCCGCTGTGGGCGCTCGCGCACGACCACGTGGCCGCCGTGCCGGACGGGCGCATGGCCGACTACACCCAGGCGCAGATGGATTTCGGCGCCACCCTGTGCACCCGCGCCAACCCGGCCTGCGTGCTGTGCCCGCTGCAGGACGACTGCGTGGCGCGCCGCGAGGGCCTGGTCGAGGCGCTGCCCACGCCCAAGCCGGGCAAGACCCTGCCCGAGCGCGAAGCACTGGCGCTGTTGCTGGAGAACGCCGCCGGCGAGTTGCTGCTGCAGCGGCGACCGCCGACCGGCATCTGGGCCTCGCTGTGGACCCTGCCGCAGGCCGAGACCGACAGCGAACTGCGCGCCTGGTACGCGCGCTGGATGCGCGGGCGCGCCTACGACGACGCCGAAGCGCTGCCGCCGATCGTGCACACCTTCAGCCATTACCGCCTGCACCTGCAGCCGCTGCGCCTGCGCAAGGTCGCCATGGGCGATGCCCTGGGCGACAATGCCGACCTGCGCTGGGTGGCGCGCGCCGACCTGTCGGCGCTGGGCCTGCCCGCACCGATCCGCAAACTGCTCGACGGCCTCTAGCGCGCCAGCGCGCGCCGTCGCACGCACCGCCAGGAATTGCCATGTCCCGCACCGTCTTCTGCCAGTACCAGCAACGCGACGCCGAAGGGCTCGATTACGTGCCGTATCCCGGCGAGCTCGGCAAGCGCGTGTTCGCGCACATCGGCAAGGCCGGCTGGCAGGCCTGGCTGGCGCACCAGACCATGCTGATCAACGAGAACCGGCTGTCGCCGCGCGATCCCAAGCACCGTGCGTTCCTGGAAACGGAACTGGAGAAGTTCCTGTTCCAGGGCGGCGCCGACAAGCCCGACGGCTACGTGGCGCCCGACCCGCAGGGCTGAACGAGCGCCGCGCAAGGCCCGACGCGGTGACCCGCGGCCAGGCCGGCGTCCCCGCTCCCCGTTCATGCCGCATATGGTTGAAATACGGCATTTCGCCACCTACGATGTCCGGGACACCCCGTCATCGGCGTGCGGAACGACCATGAGCGACTTCAAGAAAATCACCGTCAACCTGCCGACCGAGCAGGTCGAGTTCCTGCAGCAGCTCGCGACCAAGGAAAAAGTCTCCGTGGTGGACGTGCTGCGCCGGGCGATCAACGCGGAGAAGTTCTTCGCCGACAACGAGGCGGCCAACCG
Source organism: Xanthomonas sp. NCPPB 3174 (assembly GCF_056725205.1). Taxonomy (NCBI): domain Bacteria; kingdom Pseudomonadati; phylum Pseudomonadota; class Gammaproteobacteria; order Lysobacterales; family Lysobacteraceae; genus Xanthomonas; species Xanthomonas sp. NCPPB 3174. The sequence continues at coordinate 3,346,420 of NZ_CM161517.1, forward strand.
CAAAATCCTGATCGAGGACGGCAGCCGGATCCGGGAAGTCATCCGCAGATAGGCCCCACGCGACCATCGCTGACGCCGCACAAGGAAGCGCACCATGTCAGACCCGCAACGCCAGGACGCGGCAGCGCAAGACCGTCCTTCCGCACAGGCGGTCCCGGCCATGCCGGAGGCCAGCAGCGACACGCTGGATCTGACCGATCCCGACGCAGGCGACACCGCGGTCGTGGCGCCACGACTGGGCAACGACTACGACCCGCGCCCGCACGAGGACCAGGCCAGGCGCCACATCGCCTACCTGCTGATCGGCCTGCTGTGGATCGTGGTCGCCGGCCTGCTGATCCTGGTCGCCTGGGGCGGCATCCAGGTGCAGGACATCAAGGACTTCGCCGTGCTGCTCGGCCCGGTGGTCACCCTGGTCTCGGCCGCCACCGGCTTCTACTACGGCACCAAGTCGAAATAGGGCCAGGCCGGCGCAGCCGCGCCCAGCTCATCCACCGGCGCGCTCCTGCACCTTGGCCTCGCGCAGCTCCTTCTCCGAGGTGCGCAGCGCCTTGACGTCGAGCGGGCGAATGCTGTCGATGCGGCACGGCAGGCGAATCGCGCCGGGGCCGCCGCCGAGCACCAGCACGTCGTCGAACTTCGCCGAGACCTGGCTGCCGAAATGGGTGATGGCGATGCTGGGGGCGAAATCCAGGTCCTGGCACGGGCCGGCGAATTCCAGCAGATAGGCCTGGTTCGGCCGCGTCCATACCGCCAGTGCGCTGTCGCCGAGCGCAGTCCAGCCGCTGAGCCGGTTGAAGTACTGGAAGTCGCGCACCGGCGCACCGGCGTGGGCGCGGTACAGGGTCAGGCGTTCGTCGTCGCTGAGGCGATTGGTGGCGCAGCCGGCCAGCATGGCCGTGGCGAGGAGAGAGGACAGCAGCAGGCGTTTCATGACAGCGCTCCTGATGGTGTGGAGCGCATCATGCGCCCGCTGCCGTGCACGCGAGCACACGCGCACGCACGGCGTTCAGCGCCAAGGCAGCCAACGCCGCGTAGTGACGGCGCGCACCGTCACTGCGCGGCGCTGCGCGCCGATTCGCAGAAGCGCTGCCGGTACTCCAGCGCCTTGGGCATCAGCGCCTGCAGGTTCTGGATGCGGGTGCCCGGATTGGGATGGGTGGAGGCGAACTCCGGCGGCGCCTGGCCGCCGCTGCTGGCGCTCATCCGTTCCCACAACGGCACCGCCTCGCGCGGGTCGAAACAGGCCGCCGCGGCCAGCATCAAGCCCACTTCGTCGGCCTGGGTCTCGTGGCTGCGCGCGTAGGGCAGCAGGTAGCCGTAGCCCATCGCCGCCATCGCCATCTGCTGCTGTTGCGGGTCCAGGCCGCCGGCGGCGCCGGCCATCTGCCCGATCCGGGTCAGCTTCTGCTGGGCCATGCGCTGCGCGCCATGCCGCAACAATGCGTGCGCGATCTCGTGGCCCATCACCACCGCCATCGCATCGGCGTTGCCGGCGACCGGGAACAGGCCGGTGTAGACCGCCATCTTGCCGCCGGGCAGGCAGAACGCGTTGGCCTGTTCGGACGGGATCACGTTGACGTCCCAGTCGAAGCTGCGCGCCGCATGCTGCGCCTGCATGCCGTGTTCGGCAGCCAGCGCGTCTTCCACCACATCGACCTTGGCGATCAGCCGTTGCGCGATCGCCCGCACCTGCTGCGCCTGCGGCGCCTGCGGGTCCAATGGCCGTTCCTGCGCCAGGATCTCCCGATAGGCCTGCAGGCCGAGTGCTTTCTCGTCCTCCACGTTCAACGAGCGGTCGATCAGCACCTGCTCGCCGGTGTACGGATCCTCGCTGCGGTTGGAGAACCAGTAGTACCCCGCATAGACCGCAAAGCCCAGCAGCACCAGCCAGCGCACCCCACCCAGCGGCCCACGGCGGCCGCCCGGTTCGCCGCCCTGGCGGCCGAAGACGTCATTCATCCCACTCCCCTCGCTGACTGGTGAGGCAATCTAGCGTCGGCGCCGACGCGGCCGCGTCAAATGCCGCGGACCAGGCGGAAACCGACACGCGCGCTGGTGCTGTCCGAATCCTGCATCAGCCGCCACGCCGCGCGGGTCTGCTCGGGCGCGTTGGCCCAGTTGCCGCCGCGCACCACCCGCGAGCGGCAGCCCGGGTTGTACCAGGCCGCGCCGTCGGCCGGCGCGCGCCGGTAGCTGGCATGCCAGCAGTCGGCGACCCATTCGCTGAGGTTGCCGGCCATGTCGTGCAGGCCCCAGGCGTTGGCGGAAAAACTGGCGACCGGGGCCGGCCCCCAGAAGCCGTCGGTGTAGCCGACGAAGGCATTGCGCCAGTGCCGACCGCTGGGCGAGACGTCGCCGCCGCCGGTGAAGTTGCCGCTGCCGCGCGGCGGCGTACCGGCATTGCCCCAGGGATAACGGCCACGGCTGCCGGCGCGCAGGGCGTACTCGAACTCGGCCTCGCTGGGCAGCCGGTAATGGCGCCCGGTCTGCTGCGACAGCCAGGCCGCATAGGCCTCGGCGTCGCGCACGCTGACGTGCATGACCGGGCTGTTCGGCGCCGCCCGCGCGCCCTGGTAGTCGGACTGCCAGTCCACCCCGTTGCGGCGCACGAAGTTGCCGCTGCGCTCGTCGTAGACGGTGGAATGGCCGCGCCGGGTGGCGCGCGGACGCGCATTGGTGGCCTCCACGAAGCGGCGGAACTCGGCCACGGTGACTTCGGTGATCGACATGGCGAAACCGCGGTCGAAGCGCACGTAATGCTGCGGCATCTCCGCCGGCGAGGCGCCGGGCTCGGTCTCGGCCGCGCCCATGCGGAAGCCGCCGTGCGGCACCACGATCATCTGCGGGCCGCGCCCGCCGTCGTGCATGCCGTCGGTGAACACCTGGCCGGGGCGGAAACTGCCGTAGTGGGTGGCCAGGTCGATGCGTTCGCGCAGCATCGCCGCCACCGGGTCGCCGGGATCGGCGATGCGCAGCACGTCGCCCAGGCGCTCGCGCGCCGATTTCAATCCCGCCGGCGTGGCCAGATCGCGCAACCCTGCATCGCGCAAGGCGGCGATGCGCGCCACCCGCACCTGCTCCACCCGCACGCGCGCATCGCGCACCGTGGGCGCGTCCTCGCGAACCCGCGCCGCGCGTGCCAGCCAGCTGCCGGCAGCGGCGAAATCCGAGGCCGCCGCGGCCGTCTCGGCGCGGCGGATCAACGCGCTCTCCACCGCCGCCACGCCCTGCCGCGCGCGGTCGTCGTCCGCATCCAACTGCAGCGCATCGCGGAAATCGGCCAGGGCGCCGTTGCCGTCCTCGCCCAGGCGACCGCCACGCAGGTCTTCCTCGCCGGCGCGGTTGTAGGCCAGTACCCGCGCGGCGGTCTCCACCCGCTGCTGCAGGCGTCGCACCGCAGGATCCTCGGCATCCAGCCACAGCGCCACCATCGCGATGCGCGTGGCCCGCTCGAGCGTGCGTTCGGAAAGATCCGGATCGCCCAACGCCTGCGCACCGAGCTGCAGCAACCGCCGCCGCGCCTTGCGCAGGCCGTCCTGGGCGGCGCGATCGTTCGGCGCCAGGCTGCGGATCGCCAGGTACAGCGGAATCGCCGACTGCGCATCCTCGAACAGGCGATCCTCGGCCAGCGCGCGCGCCGCCTCGCGTCGTGCCTGCGGCAGGCCGCTGCGGCTCAGGCTCGGCAACGGCGGCTGCCAGTGCGCCACGGTCTCGGCCGCATCTTCGCCGCCGATGGTGACGCTGGGCGCCTGCACCGGCCTGGCCGGTGTCGACTGCGCCGGGGCGATGGCCGCGGCGGTCGCCGGCGCGGTCTCGGCGGCCGGCGCCGGCGGCTGCCGCGCACAGCCGACCAGCGCCGCCGCGAGCATGCTCCAGACCATCACAACGCCGCTGCTGCGCACTTTTCCTCCGAATCACGGCCCTGGCGACGTCGCCCCAGCCGGCGCGCCGTGCGGCCGGCGGAGCGACGTTAGGCTATTCTCGCCTGCCTGAGCAAACCCTGCAGTCAACGGAAATCACGTGCCTTATTGGATCAAGCAACCCGCCGAACTGAGCGAACGGCTGGCGCAGCGGCCGGCCCGCATCGGCCTGGATACCGAATTCGTCCGCGAACGGACCTACTGGCCGCAACTGGCGCTGGTGCAGATGGCGGTGGGCGACGAAATCCTGCTGATCGACCCGCTGATCCCGGGCATGCCGCAGGCGCTGGCGCCGTGGCTGAGCGATCCGGGCATCCTCAAGATCATGCACAGCGCCAGCGAAGACCTGGTCGCCTTCAAGTGCGCCTGCGGCACCCTGCCGCGGCCGCTGTTCGACACCCAGATCGCCGCCGGCCTGGCCGGGCTCGGCGCCGGCATGGGCTACCAGAAGCTGGTGCTGGAGATCACCGGCGTGCACCTGACCAAGGGCGAGACCCGCTCGGACTGGCTGCGCCGCCCGCTGTCGCCGGCGCAACTCGAATATGCCGCCGACGACGTGCGCCACCTGTTCGCCCTGCACGACGCGCTGCAGGCGCGGCTGCAGACCCTGGAGCGCAGCGACTGGCTGCACGAGGACGGCGAACGCCTGCTCGGCACCGTCGAACAGGACGACGGCGAGCGCTGGCCGCACCTGGGCATGCGCTCGGCGCAGTTCATGGACCGCCCGGCGCAACTGCGCCTGCTGCGTCTGTTGCGCTGGCGCGACGCGCAGGCCCGGCACAGCGACAAGCCGCGCAGCTGGATCCTGGACAACGAACTGGCCGCCACCCTGGCGCGGTTCCCGCCGCAGGACCCGCCGGCCATGCTGACGCTGTTCGACAAGCACCCCAAGGCGCCGCGCAAGCTCAGCGATGCGCTGTGGCAGGCGCTGACCACGCCGCTGGCCGACGAAGCCGACGCGCCGCAGGCGCTGGCCGCCAGCGACGACAACAAGGCCGCGCTGAAGCGGCTGCAGGACGCGGTGGCCGCACGCAGCGCCGAACTCGGCCTGCCCGACGGCCTGCTGGCCTCGCGCAAGCACCTGGAAGCCCTGCTGGAAAGCGCGCAATGGCCGCAGCCGCTGGCCGGCTGGCGCAGGCGCGAACTGGAACCGCGGCTGCAACCGCTGCTGGCGGCCGCGCGCTGAGCGGGTGAGCCCGGGCCGCGATCGGAAATGAAAAAAGGCCAGGAATTCCTGGCCTTTTTCGTTCGCTCAGTACTTGAAGAGCGGGAACTTCAGATCCGGGTGGCGCGCCTTCCATTCGTTGTAGGCGGCGGTGCCTTCCCAGGCGGCGAACGCCTTCGGGGTGCGACCGCGGCCGGACCAGGTTTCGCCGGTATGCGGCAACTGGTACTTCGGCTTGACCTCGCTGCGGCCACCGGCGGACTTGCTGCTGGCCTGCTTCGGCGCCGCGCTGGTCACGTAGGCGGCGATCTCGTTGCGCTGCTTGGCGCTGAAGAACTCGGCGAACTGCTCCAGCAGCGACAGCACGTTGGCATGCGCCGCATTGGTTTCGCCCTCGCGCGCCTGCCGCTCCTGCTCTTCCAGCTTGCGCATTTCTTCCTGCAGCTTGGCCTTGGCTTCGGCGATCTGTTGCAAGTTGCGAACTTCCGTCATGTGTAAAAGACCTGTCTTTAAGTAAAAAGTATGAGGCGGACGGTATATCGCGTCCGGAACGAAATCACTGCGGGAGATTTCGGCCGCCGAGTATATCGACTCCATGCGAGCGCTGTAGACAGCATGCTGAGCGCGTTTTCGATGGCGCCCGACCGGCAACTGCCCCGGCGCCGCCGATGTTGCATTGCCCCCTTGGCACGCGGCCCCGTGCCCAGTTACACTACGCGTCTGATGTGGGGCGGTAGCTCAGCTGGGAGAGCGTCGCGTTCGCAATGCGAAGGTCGAGGGTTCGATCCCCTTCCGCTCCACCATCTTGCCGTCTTCGACGGTGCAAACGAGGTCAGACAGCCATCAGGCTCTCTGGCCTTTTTTGTTGGCCGGTCCTGCACTTGGATGCGCTCGATCGCGCGGCGTCGGCCATGCGTCGTGTGGCCGGGAATCCCGAGCCTTCGTCCTGACGGACGGGAAGCGGGAGCACTGCGCTCCCGCCGCCACTTCGCTCAGTCCTGCGCGCCCTGCCCCGGCTCATCCTGGCCGGAACGCGGGCCGCGCTCGTGCGCCTCGCGCAGCTTCTGGTCTTCCAGGCCGGGCCGCTGCTTGGCGGTGTCGTCCTGGGCACGGTCCTGCCGGCCCTCGTGGATGCCCTGCTGCTTGCCGGACTGGGTGGTTTCGTCTTTTGCCATGGTCTGCACCTCGCTGGGGCGGATGCCCGTTTCAGGCCACCCTAACGAGGCCGCCGTGATGCATGGATCACGGCGTGGCGGGCGTCACGCCGCCAGCGCCGCTGTGCCGGCCTCGACGATGTCGTCGCTGCGCAGCAGCCGCGCCCGGTCCAGCAGGATCACCAGCCGATCCTCCAGCTTGCCCATGCCCTGCAGCAGGTCGCGGCGGATATCGCTGCCGAAGGCCGGCGGCGCCTCGATCTGCTGCGGCGGCAGTTCCAGCACCTCGTTGACCGCGTCCACCAGCAGGCCGAAGGACTGCGCGCCGCCGCCCTCGTCGGTGGCGGCGGTGGCGATGACGATGCAACTGCGCCGGGTGACCTGGCTGGGCGCGCGGCCGAGCCGCGACTGCAGGTCCACTACCGGCACCACCGCCCCACGCAGGTTGATCACCCCGCGCACGCAGGCCGGCATGGTCGGCACCGGGGTCGGCGTGCGGTACTCGATGATCTCGTGGATGCCGGCGATATTGAGCCCGAACAGCTCGCGATCCAGCTGGAAGGTCAGGAACTGGCAGCCGCCATGCGGCGAGTCCGCGGCCGCGCTCTCGTAGCGATCGTTGTGCATGGTGTTCCCCTTCAGAAGTTGACGAACTGGCCTTCGTCCGGCGCATCCGCCAGCGCGTAGGCCGGAACCGGCCGCGCGCGCGGGCGCAGGCCCTTGCCGGCGTTGCGCAGCGGCCGGGTGGCGGCCGGCCTGGGCGTCACCGGCGCAGCGCGGCGTGGCGCGGCCAGGTCCTGTTCGCGGTTGAGGCGGAAGAAGCCCATCGCCTGCTGCAACGATTCGGCCTGGGTGCTCATCTGTTCGGCGGTCGCCGCCAGTTGCTCGGAGGCCGCGGCGTTCTGCTGCGTGGCCTGGCTGAGCTGGGACACCGCCAGGTTGATCTGGGTGACGCCGGAGGACTGCTCCTGCGAGGCCGAGGCGATCTCCTGCACCAGATCCGAGGTCTTCTTGATGCTGGGCACGATGGTGCCGAGCAGGTTGCCGGCGCGATCGGCCAGGCCCACGCTGCTGGCGGCGACTTCGCCGATCTCCTGCGCAGCGACCTGGCTGCGCTCGGCCAGCTTGCGCACTTCCGCGGCGACCACGGCGAAACCCTTGCCGTGCTCGCCAGCGCGCGCGGCCTCGATCGCCGCGTTCAACGCCAGCAGATTGGTCTGGTAGGCGATGTCGTCGATGATGCTGATCTTCTGCGCGATCTGCTTCATCGCATGGGTCGAGGCCAGTACCGCCTCACCACCCTCCACCGCTTCCTTGGCCGCCTGCGCCGACATGCCCTCGGTGACCTTGGCATTGTCGGTGTTCTGCGCGATGGACGCGGTCATCTGCTCCAGCGACGCGCTGGTTTCCTCCACGCCCGAGGCCTGCTCGGTGGCGGCCTGGCTCAGCGACTGCGCGGTGGCGCTGACTTCCTCGGACGAACCGGCCAGCGACTGCGCACTGGCATTGACCTCGCCCACCACGTCCGCCAGGCGCTCGACCATCGTCTGCAGCGCCACCATCGCGCTGGTGCTGTCGTTGGGGCGGGTCGGCACCTGCACGGTGAGATCGCCGCGGGCGATCCGCGAGGCCACTTCCATCACCGTGCTCGGCTCGCCGCCGAGTTCGCTCATCAGCGACCGCGCGATCAGGAAACCGATCGCCGACGCGCACAGCGCCGCGATCAGGCTGCCGACGATCAGGGTGAGGTTGGTGCGCTGCTGCAGTTGCTCGGCCTCGGCCGCGCGCACGGCCAGCAACTCGCTCTCGGCGCGGCGCACTTCGGCCATGCGGTCGCGCATCGCGTCCATGTAGGCCTTGCCCTTGGAAGCGCGCACCGAGGCGGCCAAGGCCTCCATCGTCGCCTGGCCCTGGTTGACGTCCTTGCGCAGCGCGATCTGCGGATGCACCGCCTGGCTGAGCCATTGCGCCTGGGTCTGCTTCAGCGCATTCAGACGCTCCTGCTGCTTGGGATTGTCCGCGGTCAGTTCCTGGGCGGTGCGCAGGTGGCTGTCGAAGCTGGCGACGCCGTCGCGGTAGGGCTGCAGGAACGCGTCCTCGCCGGTCAGCGAGAAGCCGCGCGTGCCGGTCTCGATGTTGATCAGGCTGCTCAGCGCAGCATCGACTTCGGCGATCACCTTGTAGGTGTGGGTGTTCCAGTAATTGGCTTGCGACAACGCGGACACGTTGAAGTAGGCCACGCCGGCCAACGCCAGCAGGATGCACAGGACCACGGCGAAACCGCCGTAGAGTTTGGTGGCGATCTTGAGATTCTTCAGCACGGCACTCTCCCGACAATGGGGCAGTTGTGACAACGACAGCGACACGGAACTGGCGGCGCAACCGGCGCCGCCAGGGAATGGATCAGGCGCGGCCCAGCAGCGCTTCGCTGCGGTCGCGATTGCCTGCACCGGGACGGCGCGCGGCAGCGGAGGTGGCACGCGGCGCCCAGCGCGAACCGGCAGCGCGCAGCGGCAGCGGCGCTTCGCTTTCGTCCAGCGTCTGCGTGGCGCGGCGCGCGGCGGCGGACAACTGGAAGAAGGCCATGCTTTCCTGCAACTGCACGGCCTGCGTGCTCATCGATTCGGCGGTGGCGGCCAACTCTTCGGAGGCGGTGGCGTTCTGCTGGGTGATCTGGCTCAGCTGCACCACCGCCACATTGATCTGGGTGACGCCGGAGGACTGCTCCTGCGAAGCGGCAGCGATTTCCTGCACCAGGTCCGAGGTCTTCTTGATGCTCGGCACGATGGTCTCCAGCAAGTGCCCGGCGCGCTCGGCCAGCTCCACGCTGGAACCGGCGACCTCGCCGATCTCCTGCGCGGCGACCTGGCTGCGCTCGGCCAGCTTGCGCACTTCCGCGGCGACCACCGCAAAGCCCTTGCCGTGCTCGCCGGCGCGCGCGGCCTCGATCGCCGCATTCAACGCCAACAGGTTGGTCTGGTAGGCGATGTCGTCGATGATGCCGATCTTGTGCGCGATCTGCTTCATCGCCGCCACCGTGGCCACCACCGCCTCGCCGCCTTCCAGGGTCTCGCGGGCCGCCTGCGCGGCCATGCCGTCGGTGACCTTGGCGTTGTCGGTGTTCTGCGCGATCGAGGCGGTCATCTGCTCCAGCGAGGCGCTGGTCTCTTCGACGCTGGCCGCCTGCTCGGTCGAGGCCTGGCTCAGCGACTGCGCGGTGGCGCTGACTTCCTCCGACGCGCCAGCCAGGCTCTGCGCACTGGCGTTGACCTCGCCGACCACCTGCTGCAGTTTCTCGACCATGCGCTGCATCGCCAGCAGCAACTGCGCGGTCTCGTCGCGGCCGCGCACATCGATCGACATGCTCAGGTCGCCCTCGGACAGCGCATTGGCCACGCTGACCGCTTTGCCGATCGGCCGGGTCACGCTGCGGCTGATGAACACGCCCAGGCCCACGCCGAGCAGCACGCCGCCGATCACAATGGCGAGCATGGTGCGGGTGCTGCTGGCATAGATTTCGTCGGTGGCGTCGTTGGCCTTGGAGGCATTGGCCTCCTTGATCTCGCTCAGTTCCGACATCAGCGCATCCAGTTCGTCGGAGCTGCTGCGCACGCTCTTGGACAGTTCCGCCAGCTGCGCGTTGCCTTCCGGCAGCGGCTCGCGCATCACCGACTCGACGAACTGGCCGCGTCGCTCCAGGTAGGTCTTCCACACCTGGTCGAAGCGCGCCAGCTTGGCTTGCGTCGCTGGCTCGTCCAGCGACGTCTTGGCCTTGTCCATGTGCTCGACCACCTTGGCGGTGTACTTGTCGAGGCTGGCGACATGCTTGGCGCGGTCTTCCGCGGTGCTGGCCAACTGCAGGTTGGCACGCGCGCGGCCGGCATTGATCAGATTGATGTTGGCCTCTTTCAGGTGCGACAGGCCGAGCAGCTCGCGCTCGTACAGCGCGGTGGCGTAGTCGTTGATCCGGCCCGAGTTGCGGATGCCGACCCAGCCGATGCAGGCGCCGATCGCCGCCACGATCAGGAATGCCGCCGTCAGCCTGACCCCGATTTTCATATTGCCCAACATGGTGTGTACCCCGATTTGTGTGTGTCCGCCTGCGCCGGGCGATGCGTCCGGCTGCGTGTCGCGGCGCCTCGCGGAGCGATGCCTCTGGCTGAAGTCGCCAGAGGAACGCTGCGCTGCAACGTCATGCGTGAGGGCTATCGGCGCAATCGAGGGCGCCTTTAAATCGCGTGAAAATTGCGGAATCCCGCATAAGACAAGCGCTTTCGCGACATTCGTGAATGCGCAAGAGGCGTTGCGCTGCGGTGCTCGACGCGCAGCGGAGCAGGCGCGGCTCGCACCGCACCGATGCCGCACTTGTTCTGCAATGGCAGAACACCCCGGTTTTGCACCGGAGCCAAAGTGGGATACCAACCCCTTTAATTTGTAGACAGAATGTGAAAGCGGCGCCGATATGTCACAAGCACAATGGCGGCGGGCGGGCGCGGCGCATTGCCTTCACGCCATCTGTGGCGCCACAAGCGTGCGCCGTTCCGCGGCAGCGCCACCGCGCAACAGCCGCTGCGCATGCGCATGCTCCTCGGCATTCATGTCCTGCAGCGGCTCGAAGCGCTCGCCGACCCAGCTCGCCATCGGCACGCCATCGCGGTACAGCACGCGCGCACCCGCCACCCGTGGCACCCGCGTGCCGGGCAACACGCTGCCGAGCAGATTGGCCGGATCGGCGGCGGCCACGCACAGCCACTGGCCGTCACCGGGCTGGCGGCGGATCTGCCGCAGCAGGCCGATCGCCTCGGGCAGGGCGAACTGTTCGCCGGACAGGCCGTCGATGAAGCGCCCACCGCGGATCTCGCCGCGCGCCTCCAGCCGATGGTAGACGCGCAGCAGTTCGCGCCATGGCGGCAGCCACGCCGCCTCGCGCTCAAGCAGGCGCCAGCAGACCACACCGTAGCGGCGCAGCAGGGTCCGCGCGACGTGCTCGACCGCCTCGCTGCGTGCGGCCGGGTCGTCGGCCTCGGTGTCGGCACGCAGCACCGCCCAGCGTCCGGCGTCCTGGATGCCGCCGTACAGCGCCATGCGCGGCCGCCGCCGCGACAGCGCCGAGGGACGCTTCGAGGGCGGCACCAGCAGAGCGCGCAGGCCAGCGTAGCTGTCGCAATGGACCCGGCCTGCGGCGACCAGCTCGGCCAGCGCCGCCTCCAGTTCGGTGGACAGCAGGCGCGTCGCCTCGGCGATCTCGTCGAAGAACGAGGCGCCGTGCGCCTCGAGATGGTCGGCCACCTTGCGCGCGCGCGAGCCCAGCGCGCCGGCTTCCGGCGCTGGCGACAGCCGCGACCAGTGGCCGGCGCTGCGCCGCGGCAGCAGCAGGATCGGCGTGCTGCGCAAGGTCGGCGCCGCACCACCGGCGCCGGGGCGCAGCCGCGTCCACAGCGTGCGGCCGGCGCTGCAGGCCTCGTCCAGCCACGCCGGGCGGTAGTCGCGCACCCGCGCCGGCAACAGCTCCGCCTCCCACAGCGGCGCCGCGACCTCCACGCCCTCCAACTGTGCCAGTACCGCGCCCAGGGCCTCGGCGCCGGCGACCTGCCCCTCCGCGTCCAGATGCTGCCAGCGGAACAGGAAGCGCGCGTAGTCGCGCGGCGCCACCGGCTCGATCTCGCGGCGCAGGCGGCCAAGGGTGTAGCGGTGGATGCGCGCCAGCAGATGGCGCTCGCACCATTCCTCGGCGTCGGCATCGGCGCTGAAGCGCCCGCCCAACACATAGCCATCCTGCTGCAGCGCCAGCAATCCCGCCTGCACCTCGCGCAGCGGCAGCTGCAGTGGCGCTGTCAGCGCCGCCGCGGTGACCGGCCCCAGCCCCGCCAGGCGCCAGCGCAGCAGTTCGCGCACCGCGCTGTCGCGGTCCCAGTCGTCGACCGCATAGCCCGCGGGAACGGCGATGGCCGGCTGCGCACTGGCCTGCGGGTACAGCGGCGCCACCGCCGCCAGCGCCTCGGCCGCCACCCACAGCGCCGCCGTGGCGCCGTCGACGCCGTGCAGGCAGGTGGCGCGCGCGTCGGCGGCCAGTTCCTCCAGCCACTGCCGCCACTGCGGCTGCGTGGCGGCTTCGTCCGCGCTCACCACGCCGAGCGTGAGCAGCGCTTCGTGCATCTCGTCGCGGCTGCGCGGCTGCGGCCAGGCCTCCTCGCGCACCGCGGCGATCGCTTGCGGGTCCAACTGGCCGAGATCGTCGGCGCTGTCCGGATCCTGGTAGCGGCGGTTCTGCACCGCCTGGGTCCGTCGTTCCTCCAGCGGTGCGTCGTCGAGGAAGGCGTAGGGCCGCGCCTCCAGGGCCTCGGCCGCCAGCGGCGATGGCGCGGTCAGCTCGCGCGCCAGCACGCGCACGGCGCCGGCCTCGATGCCGTGCAGCAGCTGCAGCCAACCGGCGCTGTCCATCGCCTCGTCCAGGCAATCGCGCAGGGTCTGCGCCACCAGCGGATGCTCGGGAATCTCGCGCTCGCCGACCAGGTTCTCCGCGCAGGCCACCTGGTCGGGGAACACCGTGGCCAGCAAGTCCTCGGACTTCATCCGCTGCAGTTGCGGCGCGACCTTGCGCCCGCCGGTGAAGCGCGGCAGCGCCAGCGCGTTGGTGGCGTTCCAACGCCAGCGCACGCCGAACAACGGCGCGTCCAGCAGCGCCTGCACCAGCACGTCCAGCGCCGAGGCGGCGCGCAGGTAACGCGCCACCTCGTCCAGGGCGAAGCTGTGCCGGGTCGACAGCGACAGCACGATCGCGTCCTCGGTCGCCGCCGCCTGCAGTTCGAAATTGAAGGTACGGCAGAAGCGCTTGCGCAGGGCCAGGCCCCAGGCGCGGTTGATGCGGCTGCCGTAGACGCTGTGGATCACCAGCTGGGTGCCGCCGGTGGCATCGAAAAAGCGTTCCAGCACGATGCATTGCTGGGTCGGCAAGGCGCCCAGCGCCGCATGCGCGCGGCCCAGGTAATCGACGATCTGCTGCGCAGCGGCCGCGTCCAGCGCCAGCGGACCACACAGCCACTGCAGCGCCTGGGTCGCCCCGCCCTGCTGCAGCGCCTGTTCGAGTTCGGCACGCAGCCGCGACACGCCCAGCGACAGCGCGTCGCTGCGCCCGGGCGCTTCGCCGATCCAGAACGGGATATTGGGCGGCGCGCCGCGCGCGTCCTCCACCCGCACCCGCCCCGCTTCCACGCGCAGGATGCGGTAGCTGGCGTTGCCGAGCTGGAACACGTCGCCGCCCAGGCTCTCCACCGCGAAATCCTCGTTGACCGTGCCGATGGTCTGCGCCTGCGGCTCCAACACCACGCTGTAGTCGCCAGTCTCGGGAATGGTGCCGCCGGAAGTGAGCGCGGCCATCCGCGCACCGCGGCGCTGGCGCACGCGGCGATGCACCGCATCGCGATGCAGGTAGCCGGCGCGCGGCCCCAGGCGCGTGCTGAAGCCTTCGCTGAGCATGCGCAGCACCGCGTCGAACTGCGCGCGCGGCAGCGCCGCATACGGCCAGGCGCCACGCACCAGGGCGTACAGCGTGTCTTCTTCCCACTCCTGGCAGGCGACCTCGGCCACCAGTTGCTGGGCGAGCACGTCCAACGGCGCATCGAGCATGCGCAGCGCATCCAGTTCGCCGCGACGCACGCAATCCAGCAAGGCCGCGCACTCGACCAGGTCGTCGCGCGACTGCGGGAACAGCCGCGCCTTCGGCGTGCCGCCCACCGCATGTCCGGAGCGGCCGGCACGCTGCAGGAACGCGGCGATGGAGCGCGGCGAGCCGAGCTGGCAGACCAGGTCGACGTCGCCGATATCCAGCCCCAGTTCCAGCGACGCCGTGGCCACCAGCACCTGCAATTCGCCGGCCTTGAGCCGACGCTCGGCGAGCAGCCGGGTCTCGCGCGCCAGGCTGCCGTGATGCGCCGCCACCGCCTGCGTGCCGAGCAGTTCGCCGAGGTGCCGGGCGGTGCGCTCGGCCATGCGCCGGGTGTTGACGAACACCAGGGTGGTGCGGTGCGCGCGCACCAGCTCGGACAGGCGCGTATACACCTGCTGCCACTGGTCGGCGGACATGGTCGCGCTGAGCGGCGTCGGCGGCACCTCCAGCGCCAGGTCGCGGGCGCGCGCATAGCCGATGTCGACGATGGCGCAGTCGGCAACGCCGTCGTGCACCGCGGCGCTGCCGACCAGGAAACGCGCGACCGCCTCGATCGGCTTCTGCGTCGCCGAAAGGCCGATGCGCAGCGGCGGTACCTCGCACAGCTGCTGCAGGCGCTGCAGCGACAGCGCCAGGTGGCTGCCGCGCTTGTTCGCCGCCAGCGCGTGGATCTCGTCGACGATCACCGTGCGCACGTGGCGCAGCGTCTCGCGTCCGGACACCGAGCCAAGCAGCACGTACAGCGACTCCGGCGTGGTCACCAGCACGTGCGGTGGGCGCCGCCGCGCCTGCGCACGCTCGCGCTGCGGCGTGTCGCCGGTGCGCACCGCGGTGCGAATGGACACATCCGGCAAACCCAGCGCCGCCAGTTCGGCGCGGATGCCCTGCAGCGGCGCCTCGAGATTGAGCTGGATATCGTTTGAAAGCGCTTTCAGTGGCGATACGTACAGCACCTGGGTGCGGTCGGGCAGGCCACCTTCACGCAGGCCTTCGCGCACCAGCGCATCCAGCGCAGCGAGAAATGCAGTGAGGGTCTTGCCGGAGCCGGTCGGCGCAGCCACCAACGTATGCCGACCGGCCTGGATCGCCGGCCACGCCTGTTCCTGCGCCGGCGTGGGCGCAGCGAAACGCTGCTCGAACCAGCGTGCCACGGCGGGATGGAAGCGCGTTTGCGCCAACGACATGCGATCTCCTGGGCCACCGCCGCAACGCATGCGGGGCGAGCCGACGATGCCACCGCTGCATATTGTCCACGCGAATGTCTCGCGCCAGCGGCTCGACAAAGAAAATGGTGACGTTATCTGGGCAATCAAGCGCATTCACACGCGAGCGCTGTTTTTACGGGCTTTTCTATTAAGCGTTCATCGAACGACATAATGTCTACCACTCGCTCCGCAGAGCGCGGTTATGTTGTCGACGGCATCACGTATCCCGGCCTAGCGTTTGCGCATGACGCACGAGCTTCGCTTCTGGGAACGGAATGCGGCACGGCAACACCAACGAACAACGGCATCGCCCATCGCGCGCGCGGGACGCTCCACACCCCGCACACGCGATCGCGGCGGCGCGTGTTCGCGTCGCCTCCGCCTCCTTCCCTTCGATGTCGATCTGTCGTCGCCTTGCGGCGCGCGGCAGCGATGGCGGCGGCATCCGCCATCGGGTCCGGCCCTGCCGGATCGCGCATGCCTTGTCCCTTTCCATCGCCATCGCCAAGGAGCATCACCAATGGCACAGAGCAGCCAGTCCCTCTCCAGCAACGACCTCGGCCAGCGCCGCGGCAGCGACGCGCAACCGTCGCTCGGCGTTTCGCCGAACGTGTTCGAAGGCAACGACCCGGCCGCGATCGCACGCGCGCTCAAGCAGTCGGCCGACCTGCACGCACGCCGCCGCACCGGTCCGTATCGCTCGGCCATGTCGATGCTGACCTTCTACATCAATCGCGCCGGCGATCAGTTGCCGGAGCAGCGCCGCAAGATCCTGGAGCAGGCCAAGGACGAGCTGCGCAGCCTGTACGGCAAGCCGCGCAAGGATGGCGCCAGCGATTGAGCGCAGGCACGCGCGCAGCGTGATGGAGCGAGCAGTTCCGCACGCTGCCTACGCGAGGCGCGTGCCGCCCGATTGCCGTCCTCCAACGCAGTGCCACATGATGCGGACATGGCCAAGGCATCCGACATCTCGGACCTCATCCAGCACACTGCCGCCGCGACGCAGGACGACGCGGCGCTGCTGTCGCGCATCATCCTGGCGCAGGGCGAGATCGCCGCGGCCGGCGGCGATCCGCTGCAGGTGGTCGACGTGGTCACCCGCCGCGCACAGGAGCTGACCCGCTCCAACGGCGCGGTGGTGGAAATGTGCGACGGCAACGACATGCTGTACTGGTCGGCCAGCGGCGTCGCCGAGCGCCACCTTGGCCTGCGCCTGCCCAGCAACGGCAGCCTGTCCGGCCTGTGCATGCGCAGCGGCCAGGTATTGCGCTGCGACGATTCGGAAATCGATCCGCGCGTGGACCGCGAGGCCTGCCGCCGCATCGGCCTGCGCTCGATGCTGGTGGTGCCGCTGCGCTACGGCGACCGCAGCATCGGCGTACTCAAGGTGCTGGCGCCGCAACCCAACGCCTACAGCGCGCAGGACGTGCGCACGCTGGAACTGCTGGCGACCCTGGTCGGGGCCACGCTGGCGCTGGCGATGGACCGCGCCGCGCTGCAGACCGACATCGCGCGCCGCCAGGACGTGGAAAAGCATGCCTTCCGCGAGAAGGCGGCGATCGCCACCCGCATCCGCGAGACCATCGCCGGTGCACGCCTGCAGATCGTCACCCAGCCGGTACTGGCGCTGACCTCGCAGCGCATCGTCGGCGTGGAGGCGCTGTCGCGCTTTCCGGCCAATCCGGCCCTGCCGCCGCTGCGCTGGTTCGACGACGCCAGCCGGGTCGGGCTGGCGCTGGACCTGGAACTGGCCGCCGCGCGCCAGGCGCTGGAGCTTCTGGCGCAGTTGCCGGCGCCGCTGTACCTGGCGATCAACGTGTCCGCGCAGACGCTGCTGCATCCGCAGTTGCAGGCGCTGCTGCACGGCCACGACCTGTCGCGGATCGTGCTGGAAATCACCGAGCAATTGCAGGCGCCGGACTATCCGCGCCTGTCCGAACACATCGGCCTGCTGCAGCGGCAGGGCCTGCGCATCGCCCTCGACGATGCCGGCACCGGCTTCGCCAGCCTGCGCCACCTGCTGCACCTGGCGCCGGACATCATCAAGCTGGATCTGACCCTGACCCGCGGCATCGACGCCGAACCGCGCCGGCAGCGGCTGGCGCTGGCGATCCTTTCCTTCGCCGCCGAAACCAATGCGGACGTGGTCGTCGAAGGCATCGAGACCGAGAGCGAACTGGCGACGCTGCAGGCGCTGGGCGCGCGCTACGGCCAGGGCTACCAGCTCGCCCATCCCGGGCCGCTGTCTGCGCATCTGGCGCGCTATCCGGCGATTGGCGACGGCAGCGGCTGAAGAACGTCGACCGCGGACGCGGCGCTGGTCCCTGGTTCGGGATCACCTCCCAGGCATTCCCAATAGATCATCATGCCGGGCTGGTCGCGGCTGAAGCCGCTCCTACGGAAGCGTGCGCTACAGACGCACGGCACCGCTCTCGCCGACCCTGGGCCGCTGTCAGCGTATCTGCAGACGCTCTCCAGCGATCGCTGACCGCTTCGGCTGAGCCGCGGGCCAGGCGCTCCATCATCCTGTGCAGGAGTGGCTTCAGCCGCGGTGGGGCGTCAGCGTTGACGCCGCGTCGCGCCGGCGCAAACGCCAGGCAAGAAAAAAGCGGGCCGAAGCCCGCTTTTTCCTGGAACGACGCTGGCAGCGTGCGGCTTACTCGGCCGACGCGCCCTCGCCTTCTTCCACGGCCTTCATCGACAGGCGGATGCGGCCCTGCTTGTCGACTTCCAGCACCTTGACCTTGACCACGTCGCCTTCCTTCAGCTTGTCGCCGACCTTCTCCACGCGCTCGCTTGAGATCTGCGAGACGTGCACCAGGCCGTCCTTGCCCGGCAGGATGGTCACGAACGCGCCGAAGTCCATGATCTTGGCGACCTTGCCTTCGTAGATGCGGCCCGGCTCGACGTCCGAGGTGATCTGCTCGATGCGCGACTTGGCCGCCTGCGCGGCGATCGCGTTGACCGAGGCGATGACGATGGTGCCGTCGTCCTGGATGTCGATCTGGGTGCCGGTTTCCTTGGTGATCGCCTGGATGGTCGAACCGCCCTTGCCGATCACTTCGCGGATCTTGTCCGGGTGGATCTTGATCGTCAGCAGGCGCGGCGCGTAGTCGCTCAGCTCCGCACGCGGGGTGGTCAGCGCCTTGGACATCTCGCCGAGGATGTGCAGGCGGCCGGCCTTGGCCTGCGCCAGGGCCTGCTTCATGATCTCTTCGGTGATGCCTTCGATCTTGATGTCCATCTGCAGCGCGGACACGCCGTCGGCGGTACCGGCGACCTTGAAGTCCATGTCGCCCAGGTGATCTTCATCGCCCAGGATGTCCGACAGCACCACGAAGTCGTTGCCTTCCTTCACCAGGCCCATGGCGATACCGGCCACCGGCGCCTTCACCGGCACGCCGGCGTCCATCAGCGCCAGCGACGAACCACAGACCGAGGCCATCGACGAGGAACCGTTGGATTCGGTGATTTCCGAGACCACGCGGATGGTGTACGGGAACTCTTCCATGGTCGGCATCACCGCCAGCACGCCGCGCTTGGCGAGGCGGCCGTGGCCGATTTCGCGACGCTTGGGCGCGCCGAAGCGGCCGCACTCGCCCACCGAGTAGGGGGGGAAGTTGTAGTGGAACAGGAAGTTTTCCTTGTACTCGCCGGAGACCGCGTCGATCACCTGGCCATCGCGGGCGGTGCCCAGCGTGGTGACCACGATCGCCTGGGTCTCGCCGCGGGTGAACAGCGCCGAGCCGTGGGTACGCGGCAGCACGCCGGCCTGCACGCTGATCGGACGCACGGTGTCCAGCGCACGGCCGTCGATGCGCACCTTGGTGCTCAGCACCGAACCGCGCATGGTCTGGTATTCCAGCTCGCCGAACTCCTTGGCCAGGTCGGCGGCGACCCAGTTCTCGGCGGTGGCGCGCGGCGCCAGCTGCGCCAGCACGTCCTTCTTGATCGCGGCGATGGCGTCGCGGCGCTGCAGCTTGTCGCGCACCTGGAACGCGGCGGCCAGCTGCTCGCCGACGGCTTCCTTCAGCGCGGCGATCATGGCCTCGTTCTTGGACGGGGCGACCCAGTCGGACGGCTTGGTGCCGGCTTCGACGGTCAGCTCGTTGATCGCGTTGATGACCTTCTGCATCTCGCGATGGCCGAAGGTGACCGCGCCCAGCATCACTTCTTCCGACAGCAGCGCGGCTTCGGACTCGACCATCAGCACCGCGTTGGCGGTACCGGCGACGACCAGCTCCAGCTGCGAATCCTTCAGGTCCGACACGGTCGGGTTGAGGATGTATTCGCCGTTCTTGTAGCCGACCTTGGCGGCGCCGATCGGGCCCTTGAACGGGGTGCCGGCCAGCGACAGGGCGGCCGAGGCGCCGATCAGCGCGGCGATGTCGCCGTCGATGTCCGGGTTCATCGACATCACCGTGGCGATGATCTGCACTTCGTTCTTGTAGTCCTCCGGGAACAGCGGACGGATCGGACGGTCGATCAGACGCGAAATCAGCGTCTCCTTCTCGGTCGCACGGCCCTCGCGCTTGAAGAAGCCGCCGGGGATGCGGCCGCCGGCGTAGAACTTCTCCTGATAGTCGACCGTCAGCGGGAAGAAGTCCTGACCTTCGCGCGCGCTCTTGGCGGCGACGGCGGTGACCAGCAGTACGGTGTCGTCCATCTTGACGATGACGGCACCGCCGGCCTGGCGGGCGATCTCGCCGGTTTCGAGGGTGACGGTGTGCTTGCCGTACTGGAAGGTTTTGGTGATTTTTGCCACGGGGTTTCCTTGGATGATGCTGTCTGCAAATGGACCGCTGACGGCCCATGCCGCTGGCGGGTGGCCGGGAGGATCCGGCCGGTGGCGCGGAGCGATCCCCGGGCCACGGTACTACCCAAAACAAAACCGCGGCGCATCGCTGCGCCGCGGTGGGGTTCGTTGACTCAGCGACGCAGGCCGAGCTTCTCGATCAGCGCCTTGTAGCGCTCGCCATCCTTCTTCTTCAGATAGTCGAGCAGGCTGCGGCGGCGGTTGACCATCTGCAGCAGGCCGCGGCGGCTGTGGTGATCCTTCTTGTGGGTCTTGAAGTGGCCGGTCAGCAGCTCGATGCGGGCGGTCAGCAGGGCGACCTGCACTTCCGGCGAACCGGTGTCGGCAGCGCCGCGCTTGTTTTCTTCGATGACTTTCTGGGTGTCGATGGACATGAGGTTTTTCTCTGAGATGCGGGGCCGGCAGGAACGTGCAGAGGACGCACCGCCTGGCTCGCCGATTGCGAAGGATTGCGCCGGAGCGCAGCGTGCCGGAAAGGCCGCGAAATTGTACCGGCCCCGGCGCGGAGGAACAAGGTGTTAAGACAGCGTCATGACTGAACGACAGTCAGGCACGGTCCGCTGCGGACGTCTTGCGGTCACGGATTGAACATGCGCTGCGGCGCCAGCAGCCCGCTCGCATCGACCTGGCCCAGGCCCAGCGGGACGCCGTCGGCGTCGAACACCGCGGCCAGGCCGGGCGCCCAGGCCGGATCGCGCAGGCGCTGGCCCATGCGGAAGCGCTGCGCCGCAGCATGCTCCAGGCGCAGCGGCGGGAAATCGGCCAGGCCGGCGGCCAGCGGCAGCACCAGCGCGTCCAGTGCCGCCGGATCCTGCGTGGCCAGGTGCTGCAGATGCTCCAGGGTGACCATCTGCGGGTTGCGGAACGGTTCCACCCACAGCCGCCGCAGCGCAGCGATATGCGCGCCGCAGCCCAGCGCCTCGCCCAAGTCGCGGGCCAGGCTGCGGATATAGGTGCCGGACCCGCAGGCCACGTGCAGGCGCAGGCGGTCGCCGGCATGCGCGAGCACGTCGATCGCATGCACCTCGACCTCGCGCTCGGGCGCCTCGATCGCCTCGCCGCGGCGCGCCTTGACGTACAGCGGTTCGCCGCCCTGCTTGAGCGCCGAGTAGATCGGCGCGCGCTGGCGGATGCGCCCGCGCAGCGGTGCCAGCGCCGCCTCCAGGGTCGCTGCGTCCAGCGGGGGCACCGGGCGGGTGCGCAGCACCGCGCCCTCGGCATCGTCGCTGTCGGTGGTGACGCCGAGCACGACCTCCGCCTCGTAGGCCTTGGCCGAGCCGAGCAGCAACCCGGCCAGCTTGGTCGCCTCGCCGAAGCACAGCGGCAGCAGGCCGGTGGCGAGCGGATCCAGGCTGCCGGTGTGACCGCCCTTCTCCGCACGGAACAGCCGCCGCGCCGCCTGCAGCGCCGCGTTGGAACTCATGCCGATCGGCTTGTCGAGCAGCACGATGCCGTCGAGGCGACGGAAGACGATACGAGGCAGGCGCGGGCCGAAGACGGGCATGGGGTGCTGGCGGGGATTCGGGATTGGGGATTCGGGATTGGCGGATCCGGCGGCGGCACGATGCTTGCGACCGACACAGGCAGAACGCGCAGGCGCGCGAAACAGCGAGGCGCGGCACGAATGAAGGAGCGCCGCGATCGCGGCTGCGAGGCGGACCCGACCGCCAGCGTTGGAACAGTGGCGCCGATGCCGAGGCGTCGGCGATGGGCTCAGTCCTTGCGCGGCGTCGTGTCGGCGTCGGCGGCGGCGGCGGCGGCGGCATGACCGTCGTCGTCCTGCTCCTGCTGCAGTTCAGGCATGTCGCGCAGCAGATTGTCGATGCGCTCGCCGCGATCGACCGAATCGTCGTAGTGGAAATGCAGTTCGGGCACGTGGCGCAGCTTCATCGCCCGCGCCAGCTCGCTGCGCAGTTGCGGCGCCAGTTCCTTCAGGCCCTTGACCGCCTCGGCCGAGCGTTCCTGCATCAGCGCGGTGACGAACACCTTGGCATGGGCCAGATCGCGGGTGACCTCGACGTCGGACACGCTGACCGACGGCAGGCCGTGATCGCGCACGGCAGCATGCACGATCGTGCCGAGGTCGCGCCGGATCTGCGCGGACACGCGATCGGTACGGTGAAAGGATTTGGTCGGCATGACTGAAGCTCTCTCTTTTGCAAAGACCGGATCGGGAGAGACTCGCAAAAGCGACACGCACATAGCGCACCGCTTTTACGAATCCCCAATCCCGATTCCCGAATCCCAGCTCTTAAAGCGTACGCTGCACTTCGATGCGCTCGAAGCACTCGATCTGGTCGCCGGCCTTGACGTCGTTGTAGGCCTTCACGCCGATACCGCACTCGGTACCGTTACGCACTTCGTCGACGTTCTCCTTGAAGCGACGCAGCGATTCCAGCTCGCCCTCGAACACCACGGTGTTGTCGCGCAGCACGCGGATCGGCTTGTTGCGCTTGACCACGCCCTCCACGACCATGCAGCCGGCGACGGCACCGAACTTGGAGCTGCGGAACACGTCGCGCACCTGGGCGATACCGATGATCTCTTCGCGGATCTCCACGCCCAGCAGGCCGGACGCCACCTGCTTCACCTGGTCGATCACGTCGTAGATGATCGAGAAGTAACGCAGGTCGATGCCGTTGGTCTCGATGATGCGCCGCGCCGAGGCGTCGGCACGCACGTTGAAGCCGATCACCGTGGCCTTGGACGCCAGCGCCGAATTCGCATCGGACTCGGTGATGCCGCCCACGCCGGAGTGGATCACGTTGATGCGGATCTGCTCGTTGGACAGCGCGGTCAGCGACTGCTTCAGCGCTTCCACCGAACCCTGCACGTCGGCCTTGATCACCAGGTTCAGCGACAACTGGCCTTCGCCCTTGCCGAGCTGCGACATGATGTCTTCCATGCGGCTGCCCGCCGAGGACACCAGGCGCGACTCGCGGCGCTTGGTCTCGCGCTGCTGCGCCACGTCCTTGGCCAGGCGCTCGTCGTCGACGACCACGAAGTCGTCGCCGGCATCCGGCACGCCGGACAGGCCCAGCACCTGCACCGGGATCGACGGACCCGCCGAATCGGGCTGCTTGCCGGTCTCGTCGAACAGCGCACGCACGCGGCCGTACTGGATACCGCACACCAGGTAGTCGCCCTTCTTCAGCGCGCCCTGCTGCACCAGCACCGTGGCCACCGGGCCGCGGCCCTTGTCCAGCGAGGACTCGATCACCACGCCGCTGGCGCGGCCTTCGGCCACCGCCCGCAGTTCCAGCACTTCGGCCTGCAGCGAGATCGCGTCCAGCAGCACGTCGATGCCCTGGCCGGTCTTGGCCGAGAGTTCGACGAACTGGGTGTCGCCACCGAATTCTTCGGCGACCACGTCCTGCGCCAGCAGCTCGTTCTTGACCCGCAGCGGATCGGCACCGGACTTGTCGATCTTGTTGACCGCCACGATCAGCGGCACGCCGGCCGCCTTCGCATGCTTGACCGCCTCGACCGTCTGCGGCATCACGCCGTCGTCGGCCGCGACCACCAGCACCACGATGTCGGTGAGCTTGGCGCCGCGCGCGCGCATCGAGGTGAACGCGGCATGGCCCGGGGTATCCAGGAAGCTGATGACGCCGCGGTCGGTCTCGACGTGGTAGGCGCCGATGTGCTGGGTGATGCCGCCGGCTTCGCCGGAGGCGACCTTGGTGCGGCGGATGTAGTCCAGCAGCGAGGTCTTGCCGTGGTCGACGTGGCCCATGATGGTGACCACCGGCGGCCGCGGCAGCTTCTCGCCCTGCGCGTCCTCGGTGTGCGCCAGCAGCGCGTCCTCGGCGTCGGCACTGCCCGCACGCACCGGCTTGTGGCCGAGTTCCTCGGTGACCAGCGCGGCGGTGTCGTGGTCGATGGTCTGGGTGATGGTGGCCATCACGCCCATCTTGAACAGCGCCTTCACCACGTCGCCGCCCTTCAGCGCAAGCTTCTGCGCCAGGTCGGCCACGGTGATGGTGTCGCCGATCGCCACTTCGCGCACCACCGGTGCGGTCGGACGCTCGAAGCCGTGCGCGCCGCCGCCGCTGCGCGACGGTTCGGCCTGGCGACGGCCACCGCTGTGGCTGCCGCCGCGCGGCTTGCCACGCACGTTGGAACGGCGCGCGCGGTCGGCCGCGGACAGGTGCAACTGGCCAGCAAAGCGGCTGGTGCTGTCGTCGTCCTCGACCCCGGCGACCATCACGTGCGAGCCGCGGGTCTTGTGCTTGTTGGCGGCATTGTTGCGATCGTCGCTACGCGGCGCCGCCGGCTTGGCCGGATGCGCGGCACCGGCCGGACGCGGCGCCACCGCCGGGCGCGGCGCGCGCGGCGCAGCGGCGGCGTTGCGGTCGGCGGCAGGCGCGGACGGGGCCGCGGCCGGCGGTGCCGACTCGGCTTCCAGCGCGGCCTGGGCCGCGCGTTGCTCGGCCTCGGCGCGCTCGCGCGCTTCCTGCTCGGCCTTGCGCTTGCGCTCGATTTCCTCGGCGCGCGCCCGGTCCTGCTCGGCGAGCTTCTGCTGCTCGGCCAGGTTGCGCTGCTTGGATTCCTCCAGCTTGCGCAGGATCTCGGCGCGCTCGTCGTCCACCCGTCCGCCCGCGGACGGCGCCGCACGCTCGGCGGCCAGGTCCTCGGCCGACTTCACGTAGGTGCGCTTCTGCCGGACCTCGACGTTGACCGTGGTCTTGCTGCGCCCGGCGCTGACCGTCACTTCCTGCAGCTTGCGCCGGTTCAGGGTGATCTTCTTCGGCGCCGCCTGGGCCTCTTCCTCGACCGGCTTGTCGGTCTTGCCGTGGGTACGGCGCAGGAAGCCCAGCAGCTTCATCTTTTCGGTGCTGGTGACGACCTGGTCGGGACCGCTGAACTTCATCCCGGCGTCGGCCAGTTGAACCAGCAGTTTCTCGACCGGCGTGTTCACCAGTTCGGCCAGCTTGCGGATGGTGGTTTGCTGCGACATTCGGATCCTATGATCTGGTTGGCGCCCCCTCGCCGCGTGCGAAGGTAGCGCGGATTCTAAGCCCTGATCGGGTCAGGGCGGCATTCATCGCTGACTCATTCGCCGCGCTCCAGGCGGGCGATCTCCTCGGCGCGGGCGGCCAGGATCAGGGCCGCGGCGCGGTCCTTGTCCAGGTCCTCGATGCCGAACTCGAGGATTTCGTCGGCAGCCAGATCCGACAGGTCCTCGCTGGTACGCACGCCATGGCTGGCCAACGCGTAGGCGGTGCCCTCGTCCATGCCCGGCAGCGACAGCAGGTCCGCCGCCGGTACGCCGTCGTCGTCGCTCTCCTCGGCGGCCAGCGCCTCGTTGAGCAGCGCGTCGCGGGCACGCGCGCGCAGTTCCTCGACGATGTCCTCGTCGAAGCCTTCCACCGCCAGCAACTCGCCGACCGGCACGTAGGCGATTTCCTCGACCGAGTTGAAGCCCTCGGCGACCAGGATCGCGGCGATCTCCTCGTCCACTTCCAGCTTGTCCATGAACAGCTGGCGGGCCACGGCCTGCTCGGCCTCGGACTTGGCCGCGACCTGCTCGGCGGTCATCACGTTGAGCTGCCAGCCGGTCAGGCGACTGGCCAGGCGCACGTTCTGGCCGCCCTTGCCGATCGCCTGGGCCAGGCGGTCTTCCGCCACCGCCAGGTCCATCGAGTGCTTCTCTTCATCGACGATGATCGACTGCACCTCGGCCGGCGCCATCGCGTTGATGACGAAGTTGGCCGGGTTGTCGTTCCACAGCACGATGTCCACGCGCTCGCCGTTGAGCTCGTTGGACACCGCCTGCACGCGCGACCCACGCATGCCAATGCAGGCGCCGATCGGATCGGTACGGGTGTCGTGCGCCAGCACCGCGATCTTGGCGCGGTCGCCCGGATCGCGCGCGCAGGCCTTGATCTCGACCAGGCCCTGGCCCACTTCCGGCACTTCCAGCTTGAACAGCTCGATCATGAATTCCGGCGCGGCGCGGCTGATGAACAGCTGCGGGCCGCGCGGCTCCGAACGCACTTCGGCCAGGTAGCCGCGCACGCGGTCGCCGGCGCGCAGCACGTCGCGCGGAATGCCCTTGTCCTTGGGGATGAAGGCCTCGGCGTTGCCGCCCAGGTCCACGTAGATGTTGCCGCGCTCGGCGCGCTTGACCACGCCGGTGACCAGCTCGCCGACGCGATCCTTCCACGCGTCGACCACCTGCTGGCGCTCGGCCTCGCGCACGCGCTGCACGATCACCTGCTTGGCGGCCTGCGCGGCGATGCGGCCGAAGTCCGGATTCTCGATCTGCTCTTCGATGTAGTCGCCGACATCCACGCCCTCGGCCTCGTCGACCGCGTCCATCAGGCGGATCTGCCGGTCGGGCGACTCCATCACCACGTCGTCGGCCACCACTTCCCAGCGCCGGAAGGTCTCGTAGGTGCCGTCCTTGTGGTCGATGGTGACGCGCGTCAGCACGTCCTGGTCGGGGTAGCGCTTCTTCGCCGCCGACGCCAAGGCGGCCTCGATCGCGTCGAAGATCACTTCGCGCGGCACGCCCTTCTCGTTGGCCACCGCGTCGACTACCAGCAACAGTTCCTTGCTCATTCTTTCGCTCCGCGCGCAGCCTCGTCGGCCGCCGGTTCGTTGGATGGTTTCTTATTGGATTTTGCGTTCTTGCCGGCCGGCTTCGGACCCTTGCCCGGCTTGGTCGGCGCCAGACCCAGCGCCGCCCAGTCGGGCAGGATCCGCGCCTTGTCGATGTTGTCGAAGTCCACCGCCAGTTCGGCGCCGTCGACCTCGAAGGTGATCCGGCCGGCAGCGGCGTCGGCCTGCACGATGCGCCCCTGCAGGCGACGACGGCCCTGCTGCGGCAGCTTCAGCACCACCTTGGCCGATTCGCCGAGGTGGCGGGAAAACTGTTCGGCGCTGAACAGCGGCCGGTCCACGCCCGGCGAGGACACTTCCAGCGTGTAGTTGCCGCTGATCGGGTCTTCCACGTCCAGTTGCGCAGAGACCTCTCGGCTCACCCGCTCGCAGTCGTCGATGTTGACCACGCGTTCGGGCTGCTCGGCCAGCGGCACGTCGATGTACAGGCGCAGCGTGGCGCCACCGGGGGCCGGCAGGTATTCCGCGCCCAGCAGTTCCAGGCCCAACGCGTCCACGGTCGGGCCCAGCAACGTCGCGATTTCGTTTGCCTTGTCGCTCACAGCCTGCCTTGCATCTGAAAGAGTTGAAGAGTCGTTGCGTGCATTTCCCGGACCCCGGAAACGACAAAGGGCCCTCTGGGCCCCTTGTCCGGTAAAACTCCGGTCACGCTGGATTCCGGTTGCGACGACGGGAACATGCGTCATCGCGAAGCCCAAACTTCCCTGCGGCAGACAACCGATGCACTGGTTGCCGCTGCAGACAAAGATGGTAGCGGGGGCAGGATTTGAACCTGCGACCTTCGGGTTATGAGCCCGACGAGCTGCCAGACTGCTCCACCCCGCAGCAGAAGCGGAATTATGAAGAATCAGTGCGTCGATTGCAAGCCCTGATTTTCATCTCGATGCGGTAGCGACGCTGCCGTTCGAAGGACGCCATGATAACCGCACGCGATGGAAAACGAAACAGCAATCGCATCGCCAAATGCAAAAACGCCAACGCCGCCCTGCGGCGGCGTTGGCGGAAAACAGCGGGAAACCCGCGTGTTTCGCGATCAGGCCAGGTGCGCGAAGGCGCGCTGGCACCACGCCATCAGCGGACTCCAGGCCAGGCCGAAGGCCAGCAGGCCCAGCGCGTTGACGCCCAGCGCCACGCCCAGCACGCGGTCGTCGTTGGCCGGCAGCGGCGTGCCGACCGGCTCGTCGAAATACATCACCTTGATCACGCGCAGGTAATAGAACGCGCCGATCACCGCGCACAGCACCGACAGCACGGCCAGGCCGGTCCACCACAGGTTCTGGTCGGGCACCGCGACCACCGCGCCCAGCACCGCCAGCTTGGCCCAGAAGCCCAGGAACGGCGGCACGCCGGCCAGCGAGGCCATGATGCACAGCACCAGCAGCGCCATCCACGGGTTGCGCGCGTTCAGGCCCTTGAAGTCGTCGATGTTCTCGGCCTCGAAGCCCTTGCGCGACAGCGCGATGATCGCGCCGAACGAGGCGGTGGACATCACCGCGTAGCAGATCGCATAGAACAGCGCCGCCGCGTAACCGCGCTCGCCGCCGCCGGCCACGCCGAGCAGCAGGAAGCCGATGTGCGAGACCGTCGAGTACGCCAGCATGCGCTTGAGGTTGCTCTGCGCCACCGCCATCAGGTTGCCGACCACCAGCGACAGCGCCGCCAGACCGCCGATCACCCAGTGCCACTGCGCCGCCAGCGGACCCACGCCCACTTCCAGCAGGCGGTAGGCCATGCCGAACGCGGCCAGCTTGGACGCCGAGCTGATGAACAGCGCGATCGGCGCGGGAGCGCCCTGGTAGACGTCCGGCAGCCACATGTGGAACGGCGCGGCGCCGAGCTTGAAGGCGACGCCGGCGATCATGAACACGGTGCCGGTCAGCAGCAGCATGTGCTCGCGGCCGTTGCCGATCGCCTCGTGGATGCCGCTCAGGCTCAGGGTGCCGGTGGCGCCGTAGATCAGCGACATGCCGTACAGCAGCAGGCCGGAAGCCAGCGAACCGAGCACGATGTACTTCATCGCCGCTTCGGTGGCCATGCCGTTGTCGCGATTGGAGGCCACCAGCGCGTAGGAGCACAGCGCCAGCAGTTCCAGGCCCAGGTAGACCATCAACAGGCTGCCGGCCGAGACCAGGATCATCATGCCGACCGTGGCGAACAGCACCAGCACCGGGATCTCGCCCTGGTACAGCTTGCGCTCGCGCAGGTAGCTCCAGCCGTAGATCAGGGTCAGCGCGCTGAGGCCGACGATCACCGTCTTCATCACGTCGGCGGCGGCGTCGCGCACGAACATGCCCTGGAACACCTCGCCCTGCCCGCCCACGCCGGCCAGCAGCATCGCGAACACCGCGACCAGGATCGCCACCGACACGATGTGGGTCCAGGCCTTGTTGCGCTCGCTGATGAACAGATCGAGCATCAGCAGGAAGAAGGCACCGGCGGTCAGCACCAGCTCGGGCAGCAGGGGCGGCAGGTCGACGGTGGTCAGAGGCAGCAGCGCAGGGGTGGTCATCATCAAATCTCTGGAATCAATACGCTCGACGGCCGCTTACAGCTTGCTGGTGGCGATCTGCGCCGCCAGCTTCGCGATCGAGGGCTCCATCAGGTCGGTCAACGGCTTCGGATACAGGCCCAGGGCCAGCACGCCGAGCGCGAACACGCCCAGCACCAGCGCCTCGCGGCCGTTGATGTCCTTCAGCTCGGCCACGTGCGCATTGGCGACTTCGCCGAAGAACACGCGCTTGTAGAGCCACAACGTGTAGGCCGCGCCGATCACCAGCGTGGTCGCCGCGCCGAATGCCTGCAGCGGATGCGACTGGAAGCTGGCCAGGATCACCATGAACTCGCCCACGAACCCGCTGGTGCCCGGCAAGCCGGCATTGGCCATGAAGAACAGCATCGCGAACGCGGCGAACCACGGCATCACGTTGGCCACGCCGCCGTAATCGGCGATGCGGCGGGTGTGCATGCGGTCGTACAGCACGCCCACGCACGAGAACATCGCGCCGGAGACGAAGCCGTGCGAAATCATCTGCACCATCGAGCCCTGCAGGGCCAGCTGTGCGGCGTCGCCGCTGCCGGATCCGACCAGGGCGAAGGCGACGAAGGCGCCGAGGGTGACGAAGCCCATGTGCGCGATCGACGAGTACGCGATCAGCTTCTTCATGTCGTCCTGGACCAGGGCGACCAAGCCGACGTAGATCACCGCGATCAGCGACAGCGCGATCACCAGCCACGCCAACTGGTTGCTGGCGTCGGGCAGGATCGGCAGGTTGAAGCGCAGGAAACCGTAACCGCCGATCTTCAGCGCGATCGCCGCCAGGATCACCGAACCGGCGGTCGGCGCTTCCACGTGCGCGTCCGGCAGCCAGGTATGCACCGGGAACATCGGCACCTTGACCGCGAAGGCGATCAGGAAGGCGAAGAACAGCCAGGTCTGCTCCTTGGACGTGAGCGAGAGCTGGTACAGGTCGGCGAGCTGGAAGCTGCCGCCCTTCAGGTACAGGTAGATCAACCCGACCAGCATCAGCACCGAGCCGAGGAAGGTGTACAGGAAGAACTTGACCGCGGCGTAGATGCGGCGCGGGCCGCCCCAGATGCCGATGATCAGGAACATCGGGATCAGCATCGCCTCGAAGAACACGTAGAACAGCATCGCGTCGGTGGCGGCGAAGATGCCGACGGTGACGCCTTCCAGGATCAGGAACGCCGCCACGTACTGGTTGACGCGCTTGTCGATCGAGGCCCAGGCGCCGATCAGCGCCAGCACCGTGATCAGCGTGGTCAGCACGATCAGCGCCACCGCGATGCCGTCGGCGCCGAGGTTGTAGCCGATGTCGTACGCCGGGATCCAGGCGTGGGTCTCGACGAACTGCAGCGCGCCGCTGGTGTAGTCGAAACCGGTGAGCAGCGGCACGCTGAGCGCGAAGGTCAGCAACGCCACCAGCAACGACGCCCAGCGCGCCGCACGCGCGTCACGCACGGCCAGCACCAGGGCGCCGCCGATGATCGGCAGCCAGATCAGGATGGAGAGTAGAGGCCAGTTCGACACGTGTTCTTATTCCGTACAGGTCAACGCCAGAAATGCATCAGCACGCCCAGCAGGGCAATGAGACCGACGATCATCGCGAAGGCGTAGTGATAGAGGAAACCGGATTGCGTGCGACGCAGCAGGTTGGCCGCCAGGTCGATCACGCGGGCGGTGCCGTTGACCATGACGCCGTCCACGACATGCGTATCCACCGCGCGCGACGCCTTGCCTAGGCGCACGCCGCCGCCGGCGAAACCGCCGATCCAGAGCTTGTCGAAACCGTACTTGTTCTCGAGGATCCACACCGGCACCGAGAAGGTCTTGCGCGCCTTCGCCGCCAGTTCCGGCTTCCACAGGTACAGGATCCAGGCCAGGGCGAAGCCGGCCAGGGTCAGGAAGAACGGCACCTGGTAAAGGCCGTGCAGCGCGAACTTGACCGGCCCGTGGAACTCCTCGGCCAACGCGCCGACGGTGTCGCGCGCCGGATCGTAGAAATCGACGATGCCGGTGAAGAAGCTGACCGCCTGGCCCTTGATCGCCACGGCGGCGTGGTGCCCGGCCCAGTCGGTGCCGAACAGCATCGGGCCGATGGTGAAGAAGCCGATCGCGATCGACGGAATCGCCAGCAGGATCAGCGGCACCGTCACCACCCACGGCGACTCGTGCGGTTCGTGCGCGCCATGATGACCATGGTGGTCGTCATGCGCATGCGCATCGTGCGCATGGGACTGCGCCTCGGCGTCGGTGTGGGCGCTGTCGTGGTGGGCATGCACGTCGTGCGCATGCGCGTCGCGGAAGCGCTCCTTGCCGTGGAAGGTCAGGAACAGCAGGCGGAAGCTGTAGAAGCTGGTGATCAGCACGCCGCCCAGCACGGCCATGTAGCCGTAGTTGGCGATGCTCCAGAACGGGGCACCCTCGGCGTGGAGCTGGGCCGCTTCGATGATCGTGTCCTTGGAATAGAAGCCGGCGAAGAACGGGGTGCCGACCAGCGCCAGGGTGCCGATCACGCTGGTCCAGTAGGTGATCGGCATGTACTTGCGCAGGCCGCCCATCTTGCGCATGTCCTGCTCGTGGTGCATGCCGATGATCACCGAGCCGGCCGCCAGGAACAGCAGCGCCTTGAAGAAGGCATGGGTCATCAGGTGGAACACCGCCGCCGAGTACGCCGACACGCCGAGCGCCACGGTCATGTAGCCAAGCTGCGACAGCGTCGAGTACGCGACCACGCGCTTGATGTCGTTCTGCACGATGCCGATCAGGCCGGTGAAGAAGGCGGTGGTCGCGCCGATGAACAGCACGAAGTTCAGTGCGGTCTGCGACAGCTCGAACAGCGGCGACATGCGCGCCACCATGAAGATGCCCGCGGTGACCATGGTCGCGGCGTGGATCAGTGCCGAGATCGGGGTCGGGCCTTCCATCGAATCAGGCAGCCAGACGTGCAGCGGCACCTGCGCCGACTTGCCCATGGCGCCGATAAACAGGCAGATGCAGATCATCGTCGGCACCGACCAGACCCACGGATCGGTCAGGTGGACGACCTCCGCACTGAACGGGACGGGGATGGAACCGGTCCACACGGTGATGGTGCCGCCGACCATGCCGGTGGCATTGGCGAACACCATCGAGTAGTCGAGGGTGCCGAACACGTACAGCACCAATGCGATGCCGAGCAGGAAGCCGAAGTCGCCGACGCGATTGACCAGGAACGCCTTCATGTTGGCGAACACCGCGGTCGGGCGCTTGAACCAGAAGCCGATCAGCAGGTACGACACCAGGCCCACCGCTTCCCAGCCGAAGAACAGCTGCAGGAAGTTGTTGCTCATCACCAGGCTCAGCATCGAGAAGGTGAACAGCGAGATGTAGCTAAAGAAGCGCTGGTAGCCCGGGTCGTCGGCCATGTAGCCGATGGTGTAGATGTGCACCAGCAGCGACACGAAGGTCACCACCACCATCATCATCGCGGTCAGGCGGTCGACCATGAAGCCGACGTGGGCCGAGTAGTTGCCGACATCGAAGAAGGTGTAGAGGTTCTGGTTGAACGGCGAGGCGCCCTGCCCGACCAGCTGGTACAGGGTCCAGCACGACAGCGCGCAGCTGACCGCGACGCCGAGGATGGTGGCGAACTGCGCGCCCTTGCGGCCGACCTGACGGCCGAACAGGCCGGCGATGATGCTGCCGACCAGCGGGGCCAGCACCACCGCGATCAGCAGACTCTTGGAGAGCGTAATTTCCATCTGCAGGTCAGCCCTTCAGCGAATCGACTTCGGCCACGTTGATCGTGTGGCGGGTACGGAACAGCGTCACCAGGATCGCGAGGCCGATGGCGGCTTCGGCCGCGGCCACGGTCAGGATGAAGAACACGAACAACTGGCCGGCGGCGTCGCCGAGCTCGCGCGAGAAGGCGACGAAGTTGATGTTGACCGACAGCAGCATCAGCTCGATCGACATCAGCAGCACGATGACGTTCTTGCGGTTGAGGAAGATGCCGGCCAGGGCGATGCAGAACAGCACCGCACCGAGCGCCAGCAGATGGCCTAGGGAGATCATGGCTGGCCCTCCTGCGATGCCGGCGGGGTGTGGAGCGTGGGCTTCTCTGCGTCCATCTTGACCATGCGCAGGCGATCGCTGGCCTTGACCCGCGACTGGTCGCCGGGGTTCTGGGTCTTGATGCCGGTGCGCTTGCGCAGGGTCAGCATCACCGCGGCCACGACCGCCACGGTCAGGATGATCGCGGCGAACTCGAACGGCAGCAGGAACTGGGTGAACAGGGTCTTGGCCAGCCAGGTGATGTTGGAGGTGTCGGCGGCCTGGGCCGCGGCGTTGTCGGCCGGGAACGGCGCGGCGCTACGCGCCTTGACCCCGATCAGGGTGACCATCTGCACCAGCATCGCCACCGCGACCACCAGGCCGACCGGCAGGTAGCGCACCCAGCCCTCGCGCAGGCGGGCGGTGTCGATGTCCAGCATCATCACCACGAACAGGAACAGCACCATGACCGCGCCGACGTAGACCAGCACCAGCGTCACGCCGAGGAACTCGGCGCCCACCAGCAGCCATACACAGGCGATGGAGAAGAACGTCAGGATCAGGCACAGCACCGCATACACGGGGTTGCGCACGCTGATCACCGCGCCGGCGGCGACCGCGGCGATGGTGGCGAAGATCCAGAAAGCGATATTGACCCAATCCATTTCGGAACCTCAGCGGAAGGGAGCGTCGGCAGCGCGGCGCTCGGCGATCTCGGCCTCGAGCCGGTCTCCGATCGCCAGCAACTGCGGCTTGGTGACGATGTTCTCGCCGCGCTTCTCGAAGTGGTACTCCAGCACCTGGGTCTCCACGATCGAATCCACCGGGCAGCTTTCCTCGCAGAAACCGCAGTAGATGCACTTGAACAGGTCGATGTCGTAACGGGTAGTGCGGCGGGTGCCGTCCTCGCGCTTGGTCGAGTCGATGGTGATCGCCAGCGCCGGGCACACCGCCTCGCACAGCTTGCAGGCGATGCAGCGCTCTTCGCCGTTGGGATAGCGGCGCAGCGCGTGCAGGCCGCGGAAGCGCGGCGACTGCGGGAACTTCTCCATCGGGTACAGCACGGTGTACTTGGGACGGAACGTGTACTTCAAGGTCAGCCACAGGCCGCCGAGCAATTCGAGCAGCAGCAGGCTCTTGAAGTAATGGGTGACTTTATTCATCGCTTACACACCCCTGTGGATCACACCGTAGAACACCATCAATGCCGTCACCGCGATCCACACGATCGTCAACGGAATGAACACCTTCCAGCCCAGCCGCATGATCTGGTCGTAGCGGTAGCGCGGGAAGCTGGCGCGGAACCAGATGTACGCGCTGGCGAAGAACAGCACCTTCATCAGCAGCCACGGCCAACCGCCCTTCCACACCCAGTCGATCCACGGCGAGATGTCGGCGTTGACCAGCCCCTGGATCGGACTCAGCCAGCCGCCCAGGAAGAAGATCGAGACCAGGAAGCTGACCAGGATCATGTTGGCGTATTCGGCCAGGAAGAACAGCGCGAACGCACCGCCCGAGTACTCGACCATGTGGCCGGCGACGATTTCCGACTCGCCTTCGACCACGTCGAACGGCGCGCGGTTGGTCTCGGCCACGCCGGACACCCAGTACACGATGAACAGCGGGAACAGCGGGATCAGGAACCAGTTGAGCAGGCCGTGCGAACCCGCCTGCGCCTGCACGATCGTGCTCAGGTTCAGGCTGCCGGCGGCGATCATCACGCCGACCAGGGCGAAGCCCATCGCGATCTCATAGCTGACCACCTGCGCGGCCGAGCGCATCGCGCCGAGGAAGGCGTACTTGGAGTTGGATGCCCAGCCGGCCAGGATGATGCCGTACACGCCCAGCGAGGTCATCGCCAGCAGGTACAGCAGGCCGGCGTTGGCGTTGGACAGCACCAGCTTGGCATCGAACGGCACCACCGCCCAGGCGGCGAACGCCGGCGCCAGGGTGATCAGCGGCGCGATCACGAACATCGCCTTGTGCGAGCTGCTGGGCTGGATGATTTCCTTGAACAGCAGCTTGAAGACGTCGGCGAAGGCCTGGAAGATGCCCATGCCCACGTACATCGGCCCGTGGCGCACGTGCATCCAGCCGATCAGCTTGCGCTCCCAGACCACGTAGAACGCCACCGCGATGATCACCGGCATGGCGATCACCAGGATCTTCAGCACGATCCACAGGACCACGCCGAGGGCGCCCAGGCCGAGGAACCACTGGTGCAGCGGGTCGACCACGTTCAACAGCATCTCGTTCATGCAGCCACCACCGTCACCCGACCGGCACCCAGCGGCGCGGTCGCGCCGTGGCCCGTTTCGATCCAGGCCGCGCCCGGCGCGACCCGCTTGTCCGTCGCCAGCGGCAACGTGGCGCTACCCGCCGCGGTACCGACCTTGACCATCTGCCCGTCGCGCAGGCCCAGCCGCGCCGCCTCGTCCGGATGCACCGCCACGCCCGGCGCGCGGTTCAACGGGTGCTGCTGCAGCGCCTGCGCGCGGCGCACCACCGCATCGGTGCGGTAGATCGCCGGACTGGCGGCCAGTTCCAGGCCCTCGTCCTGGCGTGCCGGCTGCGCCGAGCTCGCCGCAGTGACCTCGCGCGGCTGCAGGCCATCGCGCAGCCCGGCCAGGTCGATGAACTCGAAGCCGGACAGGCCCAGTTCGCCGCCGAGCGCACGCAGCACGCGCCAGCCCTCGCGGGCCTCGCCCGGCAGCTTGCCGCCGGCGCGGGTGCGCTGCTCGCTGCCGTTGAGGTTGGTCAGCGTCGCTTCGATTTCCGGCAGCGCGCCGATCGGCAGGATCACATCGGCCACGTCGCGGGTGGAGGCGCAGGCGAAGTGGCTGAACGCCACCACCTTGGCACCGGCCAGCGCGCTGCGCGCGGCGGCGGCGTCGGCGAAGTCCAGCCCCGGCTCCAGGCCGTACAGCACGTAGGCGCTGCGCGGTTCGGCCAGCATCGCGGCGACGTTGCGGCCGCGCGGCAGCACGCCGTAGCGCGCCAGGCCCAGCGCGTTGGCGCCCTGCGGGATGCGGCACAGCGCCGCACCGGTGGCGGCGGCGAAGTCGCGTGCGGCGGCACGCAGCGCCGCGGCCTGCGGATGGTTCTCGGCCAGCGCGCCGACGATCAGCACCGCACGGCCGGCGCCCTGCACCGCTTCGCGCAGCGCGGCGTCGGCCAGCGCCTCGGCGAACTTCGACGGCGCCACGATCTGGCGGCCGGCCTGGTCGAAGGCCACGTCGAAATCGACCGGGTTGATCGAATACACCTTGGTCTGGCGCTGCATCCGCGCCTTGCGCAGGCGTGCATGCAGCAGCGGCAGTTCATGGCGCAGATTGCTGCCCAGGATCACCACCACGTCGGCCTGCTCGATCTCCGCCAGCGGCAGCGCGAACGGCTCGGCCAGCGCGGCATCGGAGAAGTCGCGGTTGTACACGCGGTGGTCGAGGTTGCCGCTGTCCAGGCCGTCGGCCAGGCGCGCCAGCAGCGCGCCCTCCTCGTTGGAGGTGGACGGATGCGCGAGCACGCCCAGCGCGTCGCCACGGTTGGCCTTGAGGATCTCGCCGGCGGCGGACAACGCTTCCGCCCACGACACCTCGCGCCACTGCCCGTCGACCTTGCGCATCGGCCGCAGTGCGCGGTCCTCGGCATACAGGCCCTGGTGCGAGTAGCGGTCGCGGTCGGACAGCCAGCACTCGTTGACCGCTTCGTTGTCGCGCGGCACGGTGCGCAGCACTTCGCCGCGGCGCACGTGCAGGAACAGGTTGGAGCCCATCGCGTCGTGGTAGCCCAGCGACTCGCGCGCCACCAGTTCCCAGGGCCGCGCGCGGAACTGGAACACCTTGTTGGTCAGCGCGCCGACCGGGCACACGTCGACCACGTTGCCGGACAGCTCGGTGGTCAGCGGCTTGCCGTCGTAGGTGCCGATCTGCAGGTTCTCGCCGCGGTACATGCCGCCCAGCTCGTAGGTGCCGGCGATGTCCGCGGTGAAGCGCACGCAGCGGGTGCACTGGATGCAGCGGGTCATCTCGGTGGCGACCAGCGGGCCGATGTCCTCGTCCGGCACCACCCGCTTGCGCTCGTTGAAGCGGCTGACCGAGCGGCCATAGCCCAGCGACACGTCCTGCAGTTCGCACTCGCCGCCCTGATCGCAGATCGGGCAGTCCAGCGGATGGTTGATCAGCAGGAATTCCATGACGCTGCGCTGGTACTTCAGCGCCTTGTCGCTGCGGGTCTGCACCTTCATGCCATCCATGACCGGCGTGGCGCAGGCCGGCGACGGCTTGGGCGACTTCTCGACGTCGACCAGGCACATGCGGCAGTTGGCCGCGATCGGCAGCTTCTCGTGGTAGCAGAAGCGCGGGATCGGAATGCCGGCCTTGTCGGCCGCCTGGATGATCATCGAGCCCTTCGGCACGACCAGCGACTGGCCGTCGATCTCGACGGTCACATGGCCTTCCGGCACGACCGCGGGGGTCGCGCCGGGATTGTTGGGTTGCGCGCTCATGCGGCGGCTGCCTCCAGCTTCTTGCCGTCAACCATCGAATGACCGTTGACGATGTAGTACTCGAATTCGTCCCAGAACTGGCGCAGGAAGCCCTGGATCGGCCAGGCCGCCGCTTCGCCGAAGGCGCAGATGGTGTGGCCTTCGATCTGCCCGGCGACGGTGCGCAGCTGGTGCAGGTCTTCCATCGTGGCCTTGCCGGCGACGATGCGCTCCAGCACGCGGTGCATCCAGCCGGTGCCTTCGCGGCACGGGGTGCACTGGCCGCAGGACTCCTTGTGGAAGAACTGCGAGATGCGGCAGGCGAACTTCACGCAGCACACGCTGTCGTCCAGCACCACGATCGCGCCCGAGCCCAGGCCGGTGCCCAGCGCACGCAGGGTGTCGTAGTCCATCTGCAGGCCCGCAAGCTGCTCGGCCTTCAGCACCGGCATCGACACGCCGCCCGGGATCGCGCCCTTGAGGGTGCGGCCCGGCTTCAGCCCGCCGGCCATCTCCAGCAGTTCGTCGAAGGTGGTACCCAGCGGCACTTCGAAGTTGCCGCCCTTCTGCACGCAGCCGGAGACCGAGAAGATCTTCGGGCCGCCGTTCTTGGTCTTGCTCAGCCCCAGGAACCATTCCGGGCCGTTGCGGATGATCGCCGGCACCGAGGCGTAGGTCTCGGTGTTGTTGATCGTCGACGGCTTGCCGTACAGGCCGAAGTTGGCCGGGAACGGCGGCTTGTAGCGCGGCTGGCCCTTCTTGCCCTCCAGCGACTCCATCAGCGCGGTCTCTTCGCCGCAGATGTAGGCGCCGGCGCCCAGCGCGCCGTAGATGTCGATGTCGATGCCGCTGCCGAGGATGTCCTTGCCCAGCCAGCCATTGGCGTAGGCATCGGCCAGGGCCTGCTCGAAATGCTCGAACGGCTCGTGGTGGAACTCGCCGCGCAGGTAGTTGTAGCCCACGGTGGAGCCGGTGGCGTAGCAGGCGATGGCCATGCCCTCCACCACCGAATGCGGGTTGTAGCGCAGGATGTCGCGGTCCTTGCAGGTGCCCGGCTCGGACTCGTCCGAGTTGCACAGGATGTACTTCTGCGGCGCGCCCTTGGGCATGAACGACCACTTCAGGCCGGTCGGGAAGCCGGCGCCGCCACGGCCGCGCAGGTTCGACTGCTTGACCATCTCGATCACCTGCTCCGGCGGGATCTTCTCTTCGAGGATCTTGCGCAGCGCGGCGTAGCCACCGGTCTTCAGGTAGCTTTCGTAGGACCACGGGGTGTCGTAGTGCAGCGTGGTGTACACCACCTGGTGCGGCAGCGGCGCGGGACCGACCGGACCGGTGGGGGCGTGGGGATGCTGTGCCATTGCCGTTACTCCAACCCGTCCAGCAATTCGTCGACCTTGTCCTTGGTCAGATGCTCATGGTAGTGGCCGTTGATGACCATCATCGGCGCGCCGGCGCAACCGGCCAAGCACTCTTCCTCGCGCTTGAGGTAGACGCGGCCGTCGGCGGTGGACTGGCCCAGCTTGCAACCGAGCTTCTTCTCGGCATGCGCGACCAGGTCCTCGGCGCCGTTGAGCCAGCAGCTGATGTTGGTGCAGAACGCGACGTTGTTGCGGCCGACTTTCTCGGTCTCGAACATCGAGTAGAAGCTGGCGACCTCGTAAGCCCACACCGGCGGCAGTTCCAGGTACTTGGCCACGCCGGCGATCAGCTCGTCGGTCAGCCAGCCCTGGTTCTGTTCCTGCGCCGCGTGCAGGCCCTGCAGCACTGCCGAACGCTTGCGGTCCGGCGGGAACTTGCTCAGCCAGTGATCGATGTGCGCGCGCGTCTTGTCGCTCAGCACCACCATCGGATCGACGTCGCGCGCCGCTTCGAAATTACCTGTCGCCTTCATCGGTCGACCTCACCAAACACCAGATCATAGGTACCAATCATCGCCACCACGTCGGCCAGCATGTGGCCGCGCACGATCGCGTCCATCGACGACAGATGGGCGAAGCCCGGCGCGCGCAGGTGCACGCGGAACGGCTTGTTGGCGCCGTCGGACATCAGGTAGCAACCGAACTCGCCCTTCGGCGCTTCCACCGCGCAGTAGGTCTCGCCGGCCGGCACGCAGTAGCCTTCGCTGAACAGCTTGAAGTGGTGGATCAGCGCTTCCATGTCGTCCTTCATTTCGGCGCGCTTGGGCGGCGCCACCTTGAAGTTCTCGACCATGACCGGGCCCGGATTGGCCTTCAGCCACTGCACGCACTGCTTGATGATGCGGTTGGACTGGCGCATCTCGGCCACGCGCACCAGGTAACGGTCGTAGCAGTCGCCGTTGGTGCCGAGCGGGATGTCGAAATCGACGCTGTCGTACTTGGCGTACGGCTGCTTCTTGCGCAGGTCCCAGGCGATGCCCGAGCCGCGCAGCATGGCGCCGGTCATGCCCCAGGCATAGGCCTGCTCCGGGGTGACCACGCCGATGCCGACGGTGCGCTGCTTCCAGATGCGGTTGTCGGTGAGCAGGGTCTCGTACTCGTCCACGCGCGCCGGGAAGGTGTCGGTGAACGCCTCCAGGAAGTCCAGCATCGAACCTTCGCGCGCGGCGTTGAGCCGCTTCAGCGCGTTGCCCTTGTGCCAGCGCGATTCCTGGTACTTGGGCATGCGGTCCGGCAGGTCGCGGTAGACGCCGCCCGGGCGATAGTAGGTCGCGTGCATGCGCGCGCCCGACACCGCCTCGTACACGTCCATCAGCTCTTCGCGCTCGCGGAACGCGTACAGCATCACCGCCATCGCGCCCAGGTCGAGCGCGTTAGAGCCGACCCACATCAGGTGGTTCAGGATGCGGGTGATCTCGTCGAACATGGTGCGGATGTACTGCGCACGCTCCGGCGCCTCGATCCCCATCAGGGTTTCGATCGCGCGCACGTAGGCGTGCTCGTTGCACATCATCGACACGTAGTCCAGGCGATCCATGTAGCCGATCGACTGGTTGAACGGCTTGGACTCGGCCAGCTTCTCGGTGCCACGGTGCAGCAGGCCGATGTGCGGATCGGCGCGGACCACGGTCTCGCCGTCCATCTCCAGGATCAGGCGCAGCACGCCGTGCGCGGCCGGATGCTGCGGGCCGAAGTTCATCGTGTAGTTGCGGATTTCCTGCTTGGCTTCGACAGGATTGCTGGCGAACCCGTCGTGCGCCTGGTGGTACTCGCTCACTTGGCGGACTCCTTCTGTGCTTCGCCCGCCGCGGTCTGGTAGCGCGCATCGTGGCGGATCACGCGCGGCACGCCCACGCGCGGTTCCACCGAGGTGACCGGCTCGTAGATCACGCGCTGCTTCTCTTCGTCGTAGCGCACTTCGACGTTGCCGATCAGCGGGAAATCCTTGCGGAACGGATGGCCGACGAAGCCGTAGTCGGTGAGGATGCGGCGCAGGTCCGGGTGGCCGGAGAACACCACGCCGAACAGGTCGAACGCCTCGCGCTCGAACCAGTTCGCGCCCGGCCAGATGTCGGTGACCGAGGCCACCACCGGCAGGTCTTCGTTCGGCGCGTAGCAGCGCACGCGCAGGCGCTGGTTGTGGCGGTAGGAAATCAACTGCGCCAGCACCGCGAAACGCTGCTGCGGCACCGGCATCGGCTGCACGCCGGCACTGGTCTCGGCGCTGGGGAACTCGCCCCAGGCGAAACGGCCCACGGCCTTGCCTTCGACACCGCGGCTGAAGCCGTGCGAGGACACGTCCGAGGTATCCCACTCGTCGCTGCCGTAGCCCAGGTAGTCCACGCCGCACAGGTCGGACAGCTGTTCGAAGCCGAACTCGTCGCGCAGCGCCAGGCAGGTGGCGTGCCAGGCGTCGGCCGGCACTTCCAGGGTGACTTCGCCGCGCGGAAGGGCCACGAAGACCTGGCTGCCGGGGAAGCGGGCGCCGAGTCGGTCGCTAAAGGAAGATGCTTGCTCTGCCATGGGGGCTTGGCGTGCTCTCTGAGGAAAGAGGAATCAGCGCGCGATGGTCTGGGTTCGCCAGATCTTCTTCTGCAACTGCAGGATGCCGTAGACCAGGGCCTCGGCGGTCGGCGGGCAACCGGGGACGTAGACGTCCACCGGCACGATGCGGTCGCAACCGCGCACCACCGAATACGAGTAATGGTAGTAGCCGCCGCCGTTGGCGCAGCTGCCCATCGAGATGACCCACTTCGGGTCCGGCATCTGGTCGTAGACCTTGCGCAGCGCCGGGGCCATCTTGTTGACCAGGGTGCCGGCGACGATCATCACGTCGGACTGGCGCGGCGACGGGCGGAACACCACGCCGTAGCGGTCCAGGTCCAGGCGCGCGGCGCCGGCATGCATCATCTCGACCGCGCAGCAGGCCAGGCCGAAGGTCATCGGCCACATCGAGCCGGTGCGCGCCCAGTTCAGCAGCGCATCGACGCTGGTGGTGACGTAACCCTTCTCCAGCAGCGGGTTCTCGCCTTCGGGACGCAGGATGTCGTCCACCCGCCCTTCCGGGATCGGGTTGGTCATCAGGCGATCCAGGGTCTGAATCACTCCCATTCCAGCGCTCCCTTCTTCCACACGTAGACAAAACCGAGGAACAACATGCCGACGAACAGGCCCATGGTGACCAGGGAGCGAGCGCCCAGGTCCATGAACACCTGCGTCCACGGCACGATGAAGATGATTTCCAGATCGAAGACGATGAACTGGATGGCGATCAGGTAGTAGCGCACGTCGAACTTCATGCGCGCGTCCTCGAAGGCCTCGAAGCCGCACTCGTACGGCGAGAGCTTCTTCAGGTCGGGACGCCGGGGACCGAGGAACCGCCCCACCAGCATCAGCGCGACGCCGATACCGGTGGCCACGATCAGAAACAGCAGGGTCGGCAAATATTCGGCCAGCACTCGCGATTCTCTCTTGCCTGTGCCCGCGCGCGTGCCGCGCAGGCATGGGATAGACGATTCTCCAGGCGAGGGCGTGATGCCTTCGCGCAGAAACCGTAGCCAAACAATGGTGCCCAAGAGGGGACTCGAACCCCTACGACCTAAGTCGCTACCACCTCAAGGTAGTGCGTCTACCAATTCCGCCACCTGGGCTTGCGTAAAACCGCGCGGCAATCCCGCCGCGCAGCATATTGTAACCGCCTTCAGTCTTTCTGCGACGGGGCAGGCGACTTTTCTTGCGCTTTTTCTGGCGCCTGCTGGGCGGCCGGGGCGGCGGCGGGCGCAGCCGGGGTGGCCGACGGCGCCTGCGGCACCTGCAGCTCGCCGGCCGGCGCGGCCGGCGCCGGGGTGGCGGATTGCGACATCACACCCAGATTGGCGTCGGCCGGACGCGCGCTGTGGCCGGCGTACCAGGCCATGAACAGGCTGATGGCGAAGAACACCACCGCCAGCCACTTGGTCGACTTGGACAGAAA
Source organism: Xanthomonas sp. NCPPB 3174 (assembly GCF_056725205.1). NCBI lineage: Bacteria > Pseudomonadati > Pseudomonadota > Gammaproteobacteria > Lysobacterales > Lysobacteraceae > Xanthomonas > Xanthomonas sp. NCPPB 3174. The sequence continues at coordinate 3,389,406 of NZ_CM161517.1, forward strand.
GTTGGACGCGCCACGCGATCCGAACACGGTGCCGGACGCACCCGCGCCGAACCCGGAACCCGCCGCCGCACCGGCGCCGCGCTGCATCAGGATCAGCGCGATCATCGCGATCGCCACCAGCACGTAGACCACATTGAGGATGACCATCAGCATTTCGAAATCCGTCCGGACAGTACGACTTGGGGGACGAGCGGCCGCCAGCTGCAGCCGTTCGCTCAACAGGTGGCCGCCGCTCGCACGATGGCCAGGAATTCCGCGGCGACCAGCGAGGCGCCGCCCACCAGCCCGCCATCGACATCCGGCTGCGCGAACAGCTCGGCGGCGTTGTCGGGCTTGACGCTGCCGCCATACAGGATCGGCAACGAATCCGCGATTCTAGCATCGCGCGCCGCCACTTCGCCACGGATGAACGCGTGCACCGCCTGCGCCTGCGCCGGGCTGGCGGTGCGGCCGGTGCCGATCGCCCAGACCGGCTCGTAGGCCACCACCGCCCGGGCGAAGCCGTCGGCGCCGACCAGGTCCAGCACCGGCGCCAGCTGCGCGGCGATCACCGCCTCGGTCCGCCCGGCCTCGCGCTGCTCCAGGGTCTCGCCCACGCACAGGATCGGGACCAGCCCGGCGTGCAGGGCGGCGGCGAACTTGCGCGCGACCAGCTCGCTGCTTTCCTGGTGGTACTGGCGCCGCTCCGAATGCCCGACCAGGCCATAGTCGGCGCCCACATCGACCAGCATCGCCGCCGACACCTCGCCGGTGTAGGCGCCCTTCTCGTTGCTGCTGACGTCCTGCGCGCCGAAGCGCAGCAGCCGGTCCTCGAAATGCTCGATCAGGTCGCCCAGGTACGGCAGCGGCGGCAGGATCACCACCTCCACGTCGTGATCGGCTTCGTGCAGCCCGGTGACGATCTCCCGCACCAGGTCGGCGGCGAAGTGGCGGGTTCCATGCAATTTCCAGTTTCCGGCTACGATCTTGCGTCGCATCGGCGCATCTCCGGCGAAAAAGTGCCGAGAGGATAGCCGATGCGCCGCCAAGGGCCGGCATCGTCCCTGCCGTTCCACCCTCCCCCGCCCCGCTCCACGCGCAGAGACCGCCATGACCCAGCTCCCCGGCTACGCCCTGATCACCGGCGCCTCCAGCGGCATCGGCCGCGAGATCGCCCGCGAGTACGCCCGCCGCGGCGTGCCGCTGATCCTGACCGCGCGCCGCGAGGCACAGCTGCAGGCGCTGGCCGCCGAGCTGCGGCCGCAGGTGCCGGTGGAGGTGCTGGTCGCCGACCTGGCCGATCCGGCCGCGCCAGCCGCTCTGGTGGCCGAGATCGAACGGCGCGGGCTGGCGGTGCGGATCTTGGTCAACAACGCCGGCTATGGCGTGCCCGGCCGCTACATCGCCCAGGACTGGGCGGTGCACGCGGCGTTTCTGCAGGTGATGGTCGGCGCCGTGTGCGAACTGACCTGGCGGCTGCTGCCGGCGCTGCGCGCCAGCGGCCACGGCCGCATCCTCAACGTCGCCTCGTTCGCCGCCCTGGTGCCCGGCGCGGACGGCCACACCCTGTACGCGGCGGCGAAGAGTTTCATGCTGCGCTTCAGCGAATCGCTGGCGCTGGAGAACGCCGACCGCGGCGTCGGCGTCTGCGCGCTATGCCCAGGCTTCACCTGGTCCGAGTTCCACGACGTCACCGGCACCCGCGAACAGATGGACGCCCTGCCGCGCTGGATCTGGCTGCAGACCGCCGCGGTGGCCCGCGCCGGCATCGACGGCGCCGAACGCGGCAAGGTACGGGTGGTCCCCGGCGCGGTCTACCGCGCCCTGCTCGGCCTCACGGCGCTGCTGCCCAATGCCTTGCTGCTGCGGATGATGGGCCGGGGCTCGGGACGGATTAGAAGTACTGGGATTGGGGATTAGGGATTGGGGATTCGTAAAAGCGGGATTCTGCGCGGGGGTGACAGATCACGGGCATGCCGCTTTTGCCAATCCCCAATCCCGACTCCCCAATCCCGCCTCACTTCAACTTGATCTCCCGCAACCGCTCCTCCAGATACCCCTGCGCGGTGATCGGCTCGGGATAGCGGCTGGGGTTGTCGGCGCTGACGCAGGACGGCAGCACGTCGATCACGAAGTCCGGGTTCGGGTGCAGGAAGAACGGCACCGAGTAGCGCGGCTGGCGCGCCTGCTCGCCCGGGGGGTTGACCACGCGGTGGGTGGTCGAGGGATACACGTGGTTGGTCAGGCGCTGCAGCATGTCGCCGATGTTGACCACGATGGTGTCGGCGTCGGAGGTGAACGGCACCCATTCGCCCTGCTTGGACTTCACTTCCAGGCCGGCGGCGCTGGCGCCGACCAGCAGGGTGATCAGGTTGATGTCCTCGTGGGCGCCGGCGCGCACGTTGGGGATGTCGTCGGCGGTGATCGGCGGGTAGTGGATCGGGCGCAGGATCGAGTTGCCCGAATCGGTCTTGTCGACGAAGTAGTGCTCGGGCAGGCCGATGTGCAGGGCCAGCGCCGACAGCACACGCGCGCCGAGCTGGTCCAGCGCCTGGTACAGGCCGTAGCCGTGGGCGCGGAAGCCAGGCACTTCGCTCGGCCACAGGTTCGGCGGCATCACCGCGCGGTACGGGGAGTCGTCGGAAATCTCGCGGCCGATGTGCCAGAACTCCTTCAGGTCGAAGTGCTTGGAGTCCTTGGCGGTCTCCACGCCGAAGGCGGTATAGCCGCGCGCGCCGCCGCTGCCGGGCAGGTGGTACTTGCGCTTGGTCTCCTCGGGCAGGGCGAAGAACGCCTTGAACACGTCGTAGGCCGCGTCGATCTGCGCCTGGGCGATGCCGTGGTTGCGGATGCCGGCGAAGCCCCACTCGCGGTAGGCCGCGCCCAGCTCGGCGACGAAGGCCTCGCGGTCGGTGTCGAAACGGGTGATGTCGAGGGTGGGAATGCGCGCAGTCATGGCAGGAACCGTCATCTCGTGAGAGGAAGCAAACGCCGCGCTCAGCGCAGCAGGCGATACAGCAGGTAGAACGTGATCGCCTTGGCGACGATCACGAAGAGGGCAATGGCGATCGACTCACGCCGCGTCACGGACCGCCTCGGCCAGGGCGTCGAGGGTCTGCCGCATCAATGCGGCATCGTCGGCCTCGACCGTGACCCGCACCACCGGTTCGGTGCCGGAGGCGCGCAGGAAGGCGCGCCCGCGCCCCTGCACCGCCGCCTGCGCCGCGGCCAGCGCGGCCTTCACGGAATCGGCCTCGAGCGGGCGCACGCCCGGCTGCAGGCGCACGTTGACCGTCTGCTGCGGCACCTTCTGCAGCCCGGCCAGCGCCTGACGCAGGGTCTGCCGCGAGCGCTTGAGTACTTCCAGCACCTGCAGCGCGCTGACGATGGCGTCGCCGGTGGTGGCGCGGTCCAGGCACAGCATGTGCCCGGAGGCTTCGCCGCCGAGCACCCCGCCCTGTTCGACCAGCGCCTGGTGCACGTAGCGGTCGCCGACCTTGGCGCGCAGGAACGGCACCTGCAACGCGGCCAGCGCCCGCTCCAGGCCGTAGTTGGTCATCAGCGTGCCGACCACCGGGCCGTGCAGGCGGCCACTGGCCTGCCAGCCGCAAGCCAGCACGTACAGCAGGCCATCGCCGTCCACCGGGTTGCCCTGGTCGTCGGCCATCAGCACGCGGTCGCCGTCGCCGTCGAAGGCGATGCCCAAGTGCGCACCGTGCTCGCGCACGTTGGCGGCGAGGTTGTCGATGTGCATCGAGCCGACGCCGGCGTTGATGTTGAGCCCGTCCGGCGCCGCACCGATCGCGATCACCTCCGCGCCCAGTTCGCGGAACAGCAGCGGCGCGATGTGGTAGGTCGCGCCGTGCGCGCAGTCCAGCACCAGTTTCAGCCCGCGCAGATCGAAGCCGCGCGGCACGCTGGCCTTGCAGAACTCGATGTAGCGGCCGATCGCCTCGCGCGCGCGCATCGCCTTGCCCAGCCGCTCGGACTCGACGGTGGCGAACGGCGCGTCCAGCGCGGCCTCGATCGCCTGCTCGGTGGCGTCGTCGAGCTTCTCGCCGTGCGCGGAGAAGAACTTGATGCCGTTGTCGTAGTGCGGGTTGTGCGAGGCGCTGATGACGATGCCGGCGTCGGCGCCGAGGGTGCGGGTGAGGAACGCCACCGCCGGGGTCGGCATCGGCCCGAGCAGTTGCACGTTGGCGCCGGCCGCGACCAGTCCGGCCTCCAGCGCCGACTCGAACATGTAGCCGGAGATGCGCGTGTCCTTGCCGATCACCACGGTCGGCCGCGCGGTGCCGCCGGCGACCAGCACGCGGCCCAGCGCATTGCCCAGGCGCATCACGAAATCGGCGGAAATCGCCCCCTGCCCGACCCGGCCACGGATGCCGTCGGTGCCGAAGTATTTGCGTTGGCTCATTGGAACGGGATTCGGGATTCAGAATTCGGGATTCGGGAAACGCCGGAGGCAGACGGGGATCGCCAGACGTACGCGCCTTCCACGCAATGCATGCGCCGCGCAGTAGCGCGCATCCCGAATCCCGAATCCCGAATCCCGGCGCTGGTCACGCCAGCGCCTCGCTCTTCGCCGGGGCCGGCTGCCGCATCATCAACGCCAGCAGCTCGGAGAGACGATCGCGCAGTTCGCGGCGGTCGCAGATCTGGTCGATGGCGCCGTGTTCGAGCAGGAATTCCGAACGCTGGAAGCCTTCCGGCAGGGTCTCGCGCACGGTCTGCTCGATCACGCGCGGGCCGGCGAAGCCGATCAGCGCGTACGGCTCGGCGATGTTGATGTCGCCGAGCATGGCGAAGCTGGCCGAGACGCCGCCGGTGGTGGGATGGGTCAGCACCGACACGTACGGCAGGCCGGCCTCGCGCAGGCGGCCGAGCGCGGCCGAGGTCTTGGCCATCTGCATCAGCGAGAACAGGCCTTCCTGCATGCGCGCGCCGCCGCTGGCGGAGAAGCACACGAACGGCGCGCCGATCTTCAGCGCGGTCTCCGCGGCCAGGGCGAACCGCTCGCCGACCACCGAGCCCATCGAACCGCCCATGAAGGCGAAATCGAACGAGGCCGCGACCAGCGGCTGGCCCTTGAGCAGGCCCTGCATCGCCACCAGCGCGTCGTATTCGCCGGTGCTCTTCTGCGAGGCCTTGATGCGCTCGCCGTACTTCTTCTGGTCCTTGAACTTGAGCGCGTCGGTCGGGCCCAGGCGCGCGCCGATCTCGGTCGGCGCGGTGTCGGCGTCGAACAGCGCGGCCAGGCGCGCGCGCGCGCGGATCGCCATGTGGTGGCCGCACTTCGGGCACACCTCCAGGTTCTCCTCCAGCTCCGGCCGGTACAGCACGGCGCTGCAGTTGGGGCACTTCTCCCACAGGCCTTCGGGAACGCTGCGCTTCTTGCTGGGCGTGCTGTCGGTGCGAATGCCCGAAGGCATCAATTTGCTGAGCCAACTCATGCGATGTGACGATCCATTGGGCGGCCGCGAGAGCCGCAGAGGGGCGACAGTCTAACTCGGTCCCCCGGTGGCCTGCAGACGGTGGCGCATGGAGCGGCCGGGCCGGCCGGTACCGCGCGGCCGCCGCCAGGACGCCTGCTGCGGCCGCGCAACGCGGGACATGCGGCATCGCCGCCACCCCGCATCGCCGACACGCAAGCGGGGCAGCGACGGCGCGCGCCGTCCGACCAACAATGCATGTACCGCCTCCTCCGCATGCACCGCGTTTGCGGCAGTGCGGCAAAACGCGAACGCCCGCGCAAGGCGGGCGTTCGCAAACACACCAGGCGTACCTCAGCCCGCGTCCAGCGCCTGCCGCAGCGGTGCCAGGAACGCCAGGGCCGCCTCGCGCGCGGCCTGCGGGCTGCCGGCCTCGGCCAGCGCCGCGACCAGTGCGCTGCCGACCACCACGCCGTCGGCATCGGTGGCCATGGCCTTGGCGCTGGCGGCGTCCTTGATGCCGAAGCCGGCCACCACCGGCACCGGGCAGCGCGCGCGCAACTGACGCAGGCGATCGCCGGCGGCGCGGGTATCCAGCCGGTCGGCGCCGGTGACGCCGGCGAAGCTGACGTAGTACAGATAGCCGCGCGCCGCCTCGCACAACAGGGCGATGCGCGTATCGCTGGTGGTCGGCGAGGCCAGCACGATCAGGTCCAGGCCGGCGTCGGCGAAGACCGTCAGCGTCTCGGCCGACTCCTCCGGCGGCAGGTCGACCAGCAGCACGCCGTCCACGCCGGCCGCCACCGCCTCTTCGGCGAAGCGCGCGGTGCCGTGGATCTCCACCGGGTTGAGGTAGCCCATCAGCACCACCGGGGTGTTGGCGTCGTCGCGGCGAAATGCGCTGACCGTCTCCAGCACGTAGCGCAGGCCGGCGCCACGCGCCAGCGCGCGCTCGGAACTGCGCTGGATGGTCGGGCCATCGGCCATCGGATCGGAGAACGGCACGCCCAGCTCGATCACGTCGGCACCGGCCTCGACCAGCGCATGCATCGCCGGCACGGTCGCCTCCAGCGATGGATCGCCGGCGGTGAGAAAGGGGATCAGGGCCTTGCGGCCTTGGGCATCGAGTCGGGCAAAGGTATCGGCGAGGCGGTTCATGGGGGACCTATGCGCCCCTCTCCCACCGGGAGAGGGGTTGGGGTGAGGGGAAGAGGCGAAGCGGTGCGGAATGTGAGTACGGGGGCTGCGCCCGCACCCTCATCCGGCGCTCCGCGCCACCTTCTCCCGAAGGAGAAGGACAAAGCGTTACAGCGTCAGCCCCTCGCGCGCAGCAATGGTGTGCACGTCCTTGTCGCCGCGGCCGGACAGGTTGCACAGCACCAGCGCGTCCTTGGGCAGTTCGCGCGCCAGCTTGATCGACTGCGCCACGGCGTGGCTGGACTCCAGCGCGGCGAGGATGCCCTCGGTATGCGCCAGCAGGTGGAACGCGGCCAGCGCCTCGTCGTCGGTGATGCCCTGGTAGGTGGCGCGGCCGCTGTCGGCCAGGAACGCGTGCTCCGGCCCCACGCCCGGGTAGTCCAGGCCGGCGGACACCGAATGGGTTTCGATGATCTGCCCATCGTCGTCGCAGATCACGTAGGTGCGGTTGCCGTGCAGCACGCCGGGACGGCCGGCGGCGATCGAGGCGGCATGGCGGCCGCTGCCGATGCCGTCGCCGGCGGCCTCGGCGCCGTAGATCTTCACCGAGGCGTCGTTGAGGAAGGCATGGAACAGGCCGATGGCGTTGCTGCCGCCGCCGACGCAGGCGCTGATCGCATCCGGCAGGCGGCCGTAGTCGGCCAGCATCTGCGCGCGCGCCTCGCGGCCGACGATGGCGTTGAAGTCGCGCACCATGCGCGGGTACGGATCGGGGCCGGCGACGGTGCCGATGATGTAGAAGGTGTCCTGCACGTTGGTCACCCAGTCGCGCATCGCCTCGTTGAGCGCGTCCTTGAGCGTGGCCGAACCGGAATGCACCGGCACCACCGTGGCGCCGAGCAGCTTCATCCGGTAGACGTTGATCTTCTGCCGCTCGATGTCGGTGGCGCCCATGTACACCACGCACTCCAGGCCCAGCCGCGCGGCCACGGTGGCGCTGGCCACGCCGTGCTGGCCGGCGCCGGTCTCGGCGATGATGCGGGTCTTGCCCATGCGGTTGGCCAGCAGCGCCTGACCGATGGTGTTGTTGATCTTGTGCGCGCCGGTGTGGTTCAGGTCCTCGCGCTTGAGCAGGATCTGCGCGCCGCCGACTTCGCGGCTGAGCCGCTCGGCGTGATAGATCGGGCTGGGCCGGCCGACGTAATGGGTCAGGTCCTTGTCGTAGGCGGCGATGAAGGCCGGATCCTGGCGCGCGGCGTCGTAGGCGGCCGCCAGCTCCTGCAGCGGGCCGATCAGGGTCTCGGCGACGAAACGGCCGCCGTAGCGGCCGAAGTGGCCGGCGGCGTCGGGATAGGCGTGGAAGTCGCTGACGGGAACAGAGGACATGGCGCAACCGGGGGCAACAGGACAGGCCTGCACTTTAGCGCACACGTCGGCGCACAAAAACCGATAAAGTCTGACGCGATCCGTCAGGAAAACTCACATGACCAGCCTGCGCCGCCTGCCCTCGCTCAACGCTCTGCGCGCGTTCGAGGCCGCCGCGCGGCTGCGCAGCGTCGGCGCCGCGGCGGCGGAACTGCACGTGACCCATGGCGCGGTCAGCCGCCAGGTGCGGCTGCTGGAACAGGAACTGGGGTTGCCGCTGCTGCAGCGCGACGGCCGCGGCATCCGCCCGACCGCGGCCGGCACGCGCCTGTGCGAGGCGGCCGGCGCGGCGTTCGCGCAGTTGCACGAGGCGGTGGCGGAACTGCGCCGCCCCGCGCGCCCGGCCGCGCTGGTGCTGGGCTGCCCCGGCAGCATCCTCGCCCGCTGGATGATCCCGCGGCTGCAGGTGCTGCAGCGGGACCTGCCGGCGCTGACCCTGCACCTGTCCGCGCACGAAGGCGACTTCGCCGCCGACCTGGACGGCCTGGACGCGGCGCTGCTGCTGGGCCAGGCGCCGTGGCCGGCGGACTGGCAGGTCCGCGTGCTGGCGCCGGAGCGGATCGGCCCGGTGCTCAGCCCCGCCCTGCCGCAGGCCCCGGCCCTGGCCACGGCCGCGCCGGCGGCGCTGCAAGGACTGCCGCTGCTGCATACGGTGTCGCGCCCACAGGCCTGGCCGGCCTGGGCCGAGGCGCAGGGGCTGGCGCCAGCGCAGTTGCGCTACGGCACCGGCTTCGAACATCTGTACTACCTGCTGGAGGCGGCGCTGGCCGGGATCGGCGTGGCGATCGCGCCGCAGCCGCTGGTCGCCGACGACCTGGCCAATGGCAGGCTGCTGGCGCCCTGGGGCTTCGTCGAAACCGGCGGGCAATGGGCGCTGTGCACGCGCCGCGATGTCCAGGATTCCCGAGTCGACGCGCTGGCGCAGTGGCTGACGCAGGAACTGCAGCGCTGACCGAGACGACGGCGACGCTGGTGCCGCATCGCACTCAGCAGTTGGTGTTCAACTCGTGGCAGTCGGCGCGGCGCACTTCCTCGACGAACTTGCGCATCTTGTGCCCGTCCTTGATCCCGGGCTGGCTCTCGATGCCGCTGGACACGTCCACGCCCCACGGCAGGGTGCCGATGATCGCGTCGAATACGTTGTCGCCATTGATGCCGCCGGCGAGCAGGAACGGCCGGTGCAGGCCGGTCGGCAGCCGCGACCAGTCGAAGGTCTTGCCCGAGCCACCGCTTTCGCCGGGGGCGTGGCTGTCGAACAGGAAGCCGGCGGCGTTGGGGAACTGCAGCTGCAGGGTGCGCGCGTTGATCTCGCCGCCCCCCATCGGCACCGCCTTTAGATATGGCAGGTTGAAGCTGCGGCAAAAGCCGTCGTCCTCGTCGCCGTGGAACTGCAGCAGGGTCGGACGCACCGTGCGCAACACCTCGCGCACCTCGTCCTTGGGGTTGTCGCGGAACAGCGCCACCACGTCCACCATCGGCGCGGCGGCCTGGCGCATGGCCCGCGCCTCGGCCGGCGCCACGCGCCGCGGGCTGCCGTGGGCGAACACGAACCCGATCGAGTCCACGCCCAACTCGCCTGCCAGGCGGATGTCGCCGGCGCGGGTCATGCCGCAGAACTTGATGCGGGTGCGATACAGCGTGCGATTCATAGCGTGACCTCGTCCGGAAGCGTCCAATGGGCGGGATAGAGGGGACCGACGAACACCAGGCCCTGCGGCGGCGCCGTCGGACCGGCGACGCGGCGGTCGCGTCCCGCGAGCAGTTCGCCAATCCAGGACACCGGCTTTTCGCCCGTTCCCACCATGACAAGGGAACCAACGATATTGCGCACCATGTGATGAAGGAATGCATTGGCCTGGACCTGGATCTCGACCAACTCGCCGCTGCGGCTCACCGCGATCGACTGCAGTTCGCGGCGCGCGTGCAGCGCCTGGCACTGCACGCTGCGGAAGGCACTGAAGTCCTGCTCGCCCAGCAGCGCCTGTGCAGCCGCGTGCATGGCCTCGGCCTGCAACGGCCGCCGCTCCCAGCTCAGGGTCTGCCGGTACAGCGCCGGGCGCACCTGGCGGTTGAGCAGGCGGTAGCGGTAGCGCCGTGCGCGGGCCGAGAAGCGCGCATGGAAGTCGTCGGCCACCGGCACGCACCAGCGCACGCACACCGAGGGCGGCAGCCGCGCGGTGGCGCCCAGCATCCAGCCGCGCGCCGGGCGCGGCGCGTCGCAATCGAAATGCACCACCTGGCATTCGCCGTGCACGCCGGCATCGGTGCGGCCGGCGCAGACCACGCTCACCGAGGCGTCGGCCACCGACGACAGCGCAGCCTGCAGCGTCGCCTGCACGCTGGGGCCGCCGCTCTCGCCGAGCTGCTGCCAGCCCTGGAACTCGCTGCCGTCGTACTCCACGCCTAGCGCGTAACGCATGCGGACCTCCGTCGCAGTGCGGCGTATCCCTCGGCGCGCGGTGCGGCCGACGCGCGCAGGGACCAACACGGGGCACCTGCAACGCCGCCGCGGCAGTGCTCCTGCCCGACCGGGAGCGCGCGCTCGGCGCGCGCCCGTCGCCGATGCGCGAGGTGCCGCGTGGCCGTCCCGAGCCAGGCCGGACGGCCGCGGCGAGCGCGCCGCGCGCCGCCTGCCGCCATCAGTCCAGCCGTCCCAGCAATTGCAGCGCCTCGGCGCGCGCGGCCGGGTCGCCGCTGGCCGCGACCTCGGTCAGCAAGGTGCGTGCGGTTTCGTTGTCGCCCAGATCCATGTACGCCGCCGCCAGTTCCAGGCGCTCGCGGCCCGCCGGTGGATACGGCGACGCTGCTTCGGCCGGTGCCGGTGCCGGTGCCGGCGCGACGGGCTGGTGCCAGGTCGGCTCCTGCCGGCCGCCGCCGGCGTCGCTGTCGGCACGGGCGTCGCTGGTCGCCACTGCGACCACCGGCGACGGCGGCCGCCAAGCCGCCTCGGCCGCGGAATCGGCGGCCGGGACGACCTCCGGATGGGCGTCGGACACGTCGGCGGAATGGACGTCGTCGTTGCCCGCGGACAGCGGCGCATCGGCCGGCGCCTGGCGCAGCGACTGCTGCGCCAGCACGCGCTCGAAGGCGGCGTCGTCGAGCGCGGCGTGGTGATCGGCGTGATCGGCGGCAGCGTGGTCGAGATGGTCGGCGCGCTCCCAGTCCTCCAGCGCCTCGTGGTCGCGGGCGACCGCCTCCTCCTCGGCCAGCGGCTCGGCCGGTTCCAGCGGCGGCAGTTCCGGCGCATCGACATCGCGGTGCGCGACCACCGGCACCGCGGCGCTCGCCGCCAGCGCCGCGTCGTCGTCGCGCGGCAACGGCGGCAGCGGCGAGGGCTTGCGCCGGCGCGACAGCAACCAGGCGCCGAGACCCAGCACCAGCAGGCTCAGCCCGCCCCACAGCCACAGCGGGAACCCGTCATTGGCCGGCACCTGGGTGGCCGCCGCCGCCGGCGCCGCCTGCCCGGCCTGGGCCAGGCGCTTCTGCGCCGCGGCCAGATCACTGTCCTTCAGCGCGATCAGTTGCTGCTGCTGGGCCTTGAGCTTTTCGAGCTGCTCCACCCGCGAGCGCAGTTCCTGGACCTCGGCATCGCGTGCCGCGAGATCTTCGCGCGCCTGCTGCAATTGTTGGGTCGCCACCATGTCTCCTTCGTCGCCGGCACCGGTGCCGGACTTCGTTCCCGCCTCGCGGCGCGTCGCCGGCACCGCCGGAGCGATTTCCAGGCGCGCGCCGGACGCCGCTGCCGGCGCTGCGGCGGCCGGCTTGGGTGCGGCCTGCGCCGTCGACGCATCCTGCTGCGCCTGGGCCGGCTGCGGCACCGGCGCGCGCGCCTGGCGCCATTGCGCCGCCTGCTCGCGCACCACTGCCTCGGCTGCGGCGGCATCCAGGCTGGCCAGGTCCTCCTCGCGCGGGGTGCGCAGTACCGCGCCCTGCTTGAGCAGGTTGAGATTGCCGCGGATGAAGGCGTCCGGATTGGCGCGCAGCAACGCGACCATGGTCTGGTCCAGCGAATGGCCGTTGCCGCGCGCCAGTTGCCCGGCGATCTGCGACAGAGTCTGCCCGGCGCGCACCGGCGCCAGCGCATCGCCGGGCGCTGCCGCGGGGGCCGGCGCCGGACGCGGCGCAGCGGCGGGCCTGGCGCTCGGCGCCGCCGGCGTGGCGGCGGCGGCCGGCGCTGGCGCCGCGGTGGACGTTTCGCGGGCGATGCGGTCGGACGGCTGCGCGGCGGCCGGCGCATCGATCGCCGGCGCGTCGATCGCCGCAGCGGTATTCGGTGCGTCGATCAGCGCGGAATATTCGCGAATCAGCCGGCCCTGGCCCCAATCGACCTCGATCAGGAAGCTCAGCGACGGCACGTCGACCGGCATGCGGCTGCTGACCTGGATCACCGCGCGGCCCTTGCGGGTCTGGGTGAAACGGAACTGCAGATCGCTAACCAGGCCCTGCGGGCGCTCCAGCCCGACCCGCGCGAAGGTCGCCGGCGAGGCCAGCGCCACCCGCGCCCGCTCCAGTTCGCCCGGCTCGTTGGAGATCACCGGGATCTCGGCAAGGAACGGCTCGCCCGGCTTGGACAGCACGCGGATATCGCCCAGGCCCAGCGCCAGCGCGGCCTGGCTGCAAGCCAGCAACAGCAGCGCCGCGGCGGCGCGACAGACATGGCGCAGCCCGCGCGCAGCGGACACCGCAGCGTCGCTGCGGCGATGGAACACACGTGGTTGTAGGCGCATCCCGCCCCTGCCCCTTGGAGTCATGTCCATCAATATATATGAAGCGGGGAGTGGGGATTTGGGATTGGGGATTCGTTGCGGGCATTGCAGCGGCGGGGCGTGCGCTCGCGGGTACGCGAGCGGCTTGCGGGATCAGTGACCGACAAGTACTGCAACGCCCCTTGTCCTGTAGGAGCGGCTTCAGCCGCGATGGCGTTCCCGGGAATGCTTCGTCGCGGCTGAAGCCGCTCCTACGGGGGTGCACCGGTCATCATCGCGCCCGCAGGGGCTGTCTTCGCAGCACGACGCGGACGTCGGACACGACAACGGCCAGGGCATGCGCCACTGGCCGTTGCGTGGTTGCCTGGAGATACCGCGCTCCGCAGCGCCGAAACGGCGCTGCGCGGCTCTTACGAATCCCCAATCCCGACTCCCGAATCCCGGCCCCTCAGCCCTCCTGGGCCACCAGCTCGGCCAACTGCACCGCATTGAGCGCGGCGCCCTTGCGGATGTTGTCGGCCACCACCCACAGGTTGAGGCCGCGCGGGTGCGAGAAGTCCTCGCGGATGCGGCCGACGAACACCGGATCCTTGCCGGAGGCATGGGTGACCGGGGTCGGATAGCCGCCGGCCTTGTGCTCGTCGACCACTTCCACGCCGGGCGCCTGACCCAGCAGGGCGCGCGCCTGCTCGACGGTGATCTTGCGCTTGGTCTCGATGTTGACCGCCTCCGAGTGCCCGAAGAACACCGGCACGCGCACCGCGGTGGGGTTCACCAGGATGCTGCTGTCCTCGAGGATCTTCTGCGTTTCCCACACCAGCTTCATCTCTTCCTTGGTGTAGCCGTTGGGCTGGAAGTCGTCGATGTGCGGGATCAGGTTGAAGGCGATCTGCGCCTGGAACTTCTGCGGCTCGATGTCCTGGAACGCCAGCAGCTGCGCGGTCTGCTTGCCCAGTTCCTCCATGCCCGAGCGGCCGGCGCCGGACACCGACTGGTAGGTGGCCACGTTGATGCGCTCGATGCCGTATTCCTTGTGGATCGGCGCCAGCACCGGCATCAGCTGCATGGTCGAGCAATTGGGATTGGCGACGATGCCGCGCGGGCGGTGCTTCAACGCGTGCGGATTGACCTCCGACACCACCAGCGGCACGTCGTCGTCGTAGCGGAAGGTCGAGGAGTTGTCGATCACCACCGCCCCGGCCGCGGCGAACTTCGGCGCGTATTCCTTGGAAATGCCGCCGCCGGCGGAGAACAGCGCGATGTCCACGCCGCTCGGATCGAAGGTCGCCAGGTCGAGCACGGTGACCTTCTGGCCCTTGAACTCGACCTGGCCGCCGGCCGAGCGCTCGGAGGCCAGCGGGTACAGCGTGGCGACGGGGAAATCGCGCTCGGCGAGGATGCTCAACATGGTTTCGCCGACGGCACCGGTGGCGCCGACGACAGCGACGTTGAAACGACGGGTTGCATTGCTCATGGAAGATTAGATCCGCAGAAAAAGAAGGGGAGGAACAGCCGCACTGCCACGTGGATTCGGGGAACCTGCCGTGCGCGTCGCGCGCGGCGCCGCAGGCTCCCTATCGTTTTTTGTCCGCGATCGCCCGCGCGCCGCCACCGGCCGCGGCGATCGCGTCCAGGTTCAGCGCATTGGGCGGGCGTCCGGCGTCGGCGCCGACGCCCAGCGCGGCGAGCAGGTTGTCCACCGCCAGCGCCACCATCGCGCGGCGCGTGGCCACGCTGGCGCTGCCGATATGCGGGGTCAGCACCACGTTGCGCAACGCCAGCAGCTCGGGACGGATCGCCGGCTCGCCTTCGAACACGTCCAGTCCGGCCGCGGCCAGGCGCCCGTTGGCCAGCGCGTCGGCCAGCGCGACTTCATCGACCAGGCCGCCGCGGGCGATGTTCACCAGGGTGGCGGTCGGCCGCATCTTCGCCAGTGCGGCGGCGTCGACGATGTGGTGCGACTGCGCGCTGTACGGCAGCACCAGCAACAGGTGGTCGGCGCGTGCCAGCAGTGCATCGAAACCGACGTACTCGGCGCGATGCGCACGCTCCACCTCGGCCGGCAGGCGGCTGCGGTTGTGGTACAGCACGCGCATCGAAAAGCCGGCGGCGCGGCGCGCGATGGCCTGGCCGATGCGGCCCATGCCGAGGATGCCGAGGGTGCTGCCGTGGACATCGGCGCCGAGCATGGTCTGGAACGACCACTGCTGCCACTGGCCCGCGCGCAGCCAGCGCTCGGCCTCGCCGACGCGCCGCGCGGCGGCCATTAGCAGGGCGAAGCCGAGATCGGCGGTGGTCTCGGTGAGCACGTCGGGGGTGTTGGTGGCGACGACGCCGGCCGCGCTGAGCGCGTCCAGGTCCAGATTGTTGTAGCCGACGCCGACGTTGGCGATGGCGCGCAACCGCGGCGCGCCGGCGATTTCGGCGGCGCCGATGCGTTCGTTGAGGGTGACCAGGGCGCCGTCCAGCGGCGCCAGTGCCGCGGCCAGGTCCTGCGGCGAATACCTGGTCACGTCCGCGGTGGTGGTCAGCGCGCAATACTCGCCGAGCCGTGCGACGACGTCGTCGAACAGCGGCTGGCTGACCCACACCCGCGGCCGCGACTCAGCCATCGCCACCGCCGGGGATGCGCGGGGTCACCGTGCCGACATCGCCGCATTGCGCGCGGTGGCGCAGCGCCTGGTCCATCAGCACCAGCGCCATCATCGCCTCGGCGATCGGGGTGGCGCGGATGCCGACGCAGGGGTCGTGGCGGCCGGTGGTGATCACGTCCACCGCCTGCCCGTCCACGTCCACCGTGGCGCCAGGCAGGCGCAGGCTGGAGGTGGGCTTGAACGCCACCGAGACGACGATGGGCTGGCCGGTGGCGATGCCGCCGAGCACGCCGCCGGCGTGGTTGGACTGGAAGCCGTCCGGCGCGATCAGGTCGCGGTGCTGGGTGCCCTTCTGGGTCACCGCGGCGAAGCCGTCGCCGATCTCCACGCCCTTGACCGCGTTGATGCTCATCATCGCTGCGGCCAGTTCGCCGTCGAGCTTGCCGTAGATCGGCTCGCCCCAGCCTGCCGGCACGCCATCGGCGACCACGGTCACGCGCGCGCCGATCGAATCGCCGGACTTGCGCAGTGCATCCATGTACGCCTCCAGCTCCGGCACCTGCGGCGCGTGAGGCCAGAAGAACGCGTTGTCCTCCACCGCGTCCCAGGCGAAGCCCTGCGGCAGCAGCGGCCCGAGCTGCGACAGGTAGCCGCGCACGCGCACGCCGTAGCGCTGTGCTAGCCACTTCTTGGCGATGACGCCGGCGGCCACGCGCATGGTGGTCTCGCGCGCCGACGAACGCCCGCCGCCGCGCGGATCGCGGATGCCGTACTTCTGCCAGTAGCTGTAGTCGGCATGGCCCGGGCGGAACTGCCGGGCGATGTCGGTGTAGTCCTTGCTGCGCTGGTCGGTGTTGCGGATCAGCAGGCCGATCGGGGTACCGGTGGTGCGGCCTTCGTAGACCCCGGACAGGATCTCGATGGCGTCGGCCTCGCGCCGCGCCGAGGTGTGCCGGCTCTTGCCGGTGGCGCGGCGCTGCAGGTCGTGGGCGAATTCGCTGGCGTCCAGTTCCAGCCCGGGCGGGCAGCCATCGACCACGCAGCCGATCGCCGGCCCGTGCGATTCGCCGAAGGTGGTGACGGTCAGCAGCTTGCCGAAACTGTTCGCGCTCATATCGCTTGCGTCACCGGTCCGCAGCCAGCGCGGCGATGCGTGCGTGGTGCGCGAGCAGTTCGCTGCGCTCCACCGCGAAGATGCCCATCTGCCCGACCTTGAACTCGACCCAGGCGAAATCCACTTCCGGCAGCAGCTGCGCCAGCGCGCGCTCGGACTCGCCGACCTCGCAGATCAGCAGGCCGTCCTCGCTCAGGTGCGCCGGCGCGTCGCGCAGGATCTTCAGCGCCAGGTCCAGGCCGTCGTCGCCCGCGCGCAGGCCCAGCTCCGGCTCGTGCGCGTATTCCGGCGGCAGCGCGTCGGTCTCGGCATGGGTGACGTAGGGCGGATTGGTCACGATCAATTCGTAGCGACGCCCGCCCAGCCCGGCGAACAGGTCGGACTTGACCAGTTCGACGTTGTCGGCCAGCAGCCGTTCCTTGTTCTCGGCGGCCAGGCTCAGCGCGTCGTCGCTGATGTCGACCGCGTCCACCTGCCAGTTCGGGTTGTAGTGGGCCATGGCGATGGCGATGCAGCCCGAGCCGGTGCACAGGTCCAGCGCGCGCTCGACCGGGCGCCCGGCCAGCCACGGCTCGAAGCCGGCCTCGATCAGCTCGGCGATCGGCGAACGCGGCACCAGCGCGCGCGCATCGCTCTTGAAGCTGAGCCCGGCAAACCAGGCCTCGCCGGTGAGGTAGGCGGCGGGGATGCGCTCGGCGATGCGGCGCTCGAACAGCGCCAGCACCTGCGCCTTCTCCGGCGTGGTGACCCGCGCGCTGCCATAGGCCGGGCCGAGGTCGTGCGGCAGGTGCAGCGCGTGCAGCACCAGTTGCGTGGCCTCGTCCAGGGCGTTGTCGTAGCTGTGGCCGAAGCTCAGCCCGGCGGCGTTGAAACGGCTGGTGCCGTAGCGGATCAGGTCGATGATCGTGTGGAGTTCGGCGGCCGCGTCGGCAGTCATGGCAACAGGCAAGGCAATTCGGCCCCCGATTATAGAGGCCCGGCCGCTATGATGAGCGTTCGTTGCATGGGAAATCAGTATGTTCAACCGCACCTTCGGCATCGTCCTGGTGGTTGCCCTGGCCGCCGGCCTGGGGCTGCTACTGGCCCAGAAGTACTTCGGCGGCAGCGCCGCCCCGGCCTGGCCGGAGACCCGCACGGTGCGCATGTACCCGCAGCCGCGCCCCCTGCCCGACTTCCACCTGCGCCAGACCGACGGCACGCCGCTGGTGCCCGGTGAGCTCAAGGGCCACTGGACCCTGGTGTTCCTGGGCTTCACCGCCTGCCCGGACGTGTGCCCGACCACCCTGGCCGACCTGGCGCGCGCGCAGAAGCAATGGGAAACGCTGCCGGACACGCTGCGCCCGCGCGTGCTGTTCGTCTCGGTCGACCCGCAGCGCGACACCCTGCCGCGGCTGGGCGAGTACGCGCACGCCTTCCACAAGGACACCATCGCCGCTACCGCCGACGTGCCCGAGCTGGAGCGCTTCGCTACCGCGCTGGGCTTCGTGTTCCAGAAGGTGCCGGGCAAGCATTACGCCGAGAACCCGAACGACTACAGCATGGACCACTCCGCCGCGATCGCGGTGCTCGACCCGCAGGGCCGCCAGGCCGGGCTGATCCGCCCGCCGTTCGACGCCGCGGCGATCGCCGCCGACCTGCAGGCGCTGACCAAGGCCACCGCCCCATGAGCCTGACCACCCGTTTGACTTACGTGTTGCCGCACCGGCTGCTGTCCTCGCTGGCGCGACGCCTGGCCTATTCGTCGCGGCCGGGGCTCAAGCAGTGGCTGATCGACACGGTGGTGCGCCGCTTCGGCGTGGACCTGAGCGAGGCCGCGCAGCCGGATGCGACCGCCTACCCGACCTTCAATGCCTTCTTCACCCGTGCGCTGAAGCCGGGCGCGCGCGTCGCCGATCCCGATTCGCAGGCGCTGCTGATGCCGGCCGACGGCCGCATCAGCCAGCTCGGCCGGATCGAGGATGGGCGCATCTTCCAGGCCAAGGGGCAGTCGTTCACCGCCGCCGAGCTGCTCGGCGACGACGCGGCGGCGGCGCCGTTCGCCAATGGTCTGTATGCCACCGTGTACCTGTCACCGCGCGACTACCACCGCGTGCACATGCCGTGGACCGGCACCCTGCGCGAAACCGTGCACGTGCCGGGGCGGCTGTTCAGCGTCGGCACCGACGCGGTGCGCACCGTGCCGCGCCTGTTCGCGCGCAACGAGCGCCTGGTCTGCCATTTCGACACCGACTTCGGCCCGATGGTGTCGGTGATGGTCGGCGCGCTGCTGGTGTCCGGCGTGGAAACCGTGTGGAGCGGCGTGGAGATCCCACGCTACGCCGATCGCATCACCCGCAAGGATTGGCGCGGCAAGGGCATCACCCTGCAGCGGTTTGAGGAAATGGCGCGCTTCAACTACGGCTCCACGGTGATCGTGCTGCTGCCGCCGGGCGTGGCCGCGTTCGATCCGGCGCTGAAGGCGGAATCGCCGGTGCGGCTGGGGCAGGCGCTGGCGCGGTTGGTGCGCTGAGGTGCGGGGGCCGCGCTGCGGCCCTTTCTTTTGAGGAGCGCCTTGTTGGAGGGACTTCACTCCCGACGCGCTGGCGGTGAGAAAACCCGGGCTTGAAATGGGTGCTGAAAAGCCACACGCGCCAGCACTGCGGTCGCCGTACCCTCATCCGGCGCTTCGCGCCACCTTCTCCCGAGGGGAGAAGGGATTGGTCAGCGCTTGTCCCTAACAGCCAGTGCTGCGGCGACCACTACTGTGGGAGGGACTTCAGTCCCGACGCATTGCCGCTGAAAGACAGCGAGCTCGCGATGGATGGCTGAAAAAAGCCGCGCGCGCTGGCACTGCGGCTGCCGCACCCTCATCCGGCGCTACGCGCCACCTTCTCCCGAGGGGAGAAGGTATTGGTCAGCGCTTGTCCTAACAGCCAGTGCTGCGGCGACCACTACTGTGGGAGGGACTTCAGTCCCGACGCATTGGCGGTGGACGGGCCACCTACCTGCAATGGATGACGGTAAAACCACACGCCTAAGACTGCGAGTGGCCCCACGCGCATCCGGCACTGCGCGCCACTTTCCCCCGAAAAGGGGGCCATGGTCCCGGCGGGAGAAGGAACAGCCTACTTCTCGCAGCCCACCAGCTTCAACGACTGCCCCGGCTTCAGCGCATAACCCGGCGCACGCAAGCCGTTGGCCTTGGCCAGTTCCTTCAGGTCGCAATCGTGGCGGTCGGAAATCCGCCCCAGGGTGTCGCCCTTGGCCACGCGATAGTTGCGCACCTGCTTCTGCTTGGGTTTGGCCGGCGCGGGACGGCCGGTGGCCACCGTGGTCGGCACGCCGGCGACCGGGCTGACGTCGCCCACCGCCACGTTGCCGGTGAGGTCGGCGGCCGGCGCCGGGCCGCCGCTGCGCACCGCGGCGGTGACATCGGCGGTGATCAGCGCCCGCGCCAGGTCGGCGCGCGGGCCGCTGACGCAGTAGCGGTTGTACAGGCCGACGATCTTGGTGGTGGCGTTGATGGTCACCCCGGCCGGGATCCAGCCGTCCGGCTCGTAGCGCGGGTTGAGGTTGCGCAGCGCGCGCATGTAGCCGTCGCGGGTGCCGTCGCTGCCCAGGCAGATGGTCAGTTCGTAGATGGTGGTGGACTTGGCCAGGCGCAGCGTGGCCGGCTGCGCATTGATCTTGGGGAAGGCCACGCCGTACTGCTGCGGGTGCAGGAAAATCCACGCCGCGGCGATCACCATCGGCACGTAGTCCTTGGTCTCGGCCGGGAACTGGTTGTACACCGAGGCGTCCCAGAAGCTGCGCCCGGGCATCTGGTTGAACACGCGCGCGGCGCGGCCTTCGCCGCCGTTGTAGCCGGCCAGGGCCAGTTCGACGCTGCGGTTGAGCTCGGCCATGCGCTCGTTGATGTAGACCGCACTCGCCTCGGCGGCGCTGCGCGCGTCGTAGCGGGTGTCGAAGCCGGTGCCGTCCGGGCCCAGGCCGAAGCGGCGCCCGGTGGCCGGCATGAACTGCATCAGCCCGGCGGCGCCCACCCGCGAATTGGCGTGCACGCGGCCGTTGGATTCCTTGGCGATGATGCCGAACAGCAGCGCTTCCGGCAGGCCGCGCTTCTCCCATTCCGGCCACATGACCGCGCGCAGGTTCTGGTAGTTCTCGTAGCTGCTCATCAGCGCCGGGCGCATGTCGGTGAGCCAGCGGCGGATGCCGGCCTGCACCGCCGGGTTGTACTCCACCATCGAATCGAAGGCGTGGCGCTTGTCGTTGAGCAGGCGCGCCGCACGCGCGGCTTCCGGCACGTCCGCGGCCAGCGGGCTGATGTGGTCGGGGTCGGCCTGCAGCGGCGCGGAATCGTCGTCGGCGGCATCGGTGTCGCTGGCCTGGCCCTGCGCATCGGCCTTGGCCTTGAGCAGGCGCTTGTACGCGCCCAGGTAGGTGCCGACCTCGCAGCCGCGCTGCTTGATGCAGGCCTGGATCACGTCCTCGATGTCCTCCAGCGCGGCGTCGCTTTCCTGGGTGCCCTTGGGGTCGCTGTTGCCGACCAGCACCATGGCGTCGTTGTAGCGCTTCTCGGCGGCGGCCAGGCGCTGGTCGAGGACGGCGATGGCGGCCTGGTCGCGGGCGGACACGCGGGCATGGGCGGCAGGAGCGGTGCAGGTCAGCGCCACGGCAGCCGCGACGGGCCACGCGTGGGTGAAGCGGAACGGAAGGGGCATGGTGGGACGCGGCGACGGAAAGGCCGCAGGGTAGCCCCCGCCGTCGCGTCGCGGCAAGGTCGCCGCGGCCGCGACCCGGCCCGCGGCGGGCCGACGTTCATGGCCGGCGGGCATCCCGCGCTGCAGCACGGGCATCGCGTGCGAACCCGGGCAACGCTGTTTGCGGCGGCACGCGCCGGCGCTGCCGCCGCGAACGGCCGGACACGGCAAAGGCCGCTTTTCGCGGCGCTGCCGGCCGCTGTACGGCGGCGCGGGCGCGCCCAGGACAACGCGGACGCGTTCGGCCTTCCGCGAACGCTCTAGAATCCAGCCATCTCATTGCGGACCCCGATATGGACCCGATCCTGCTAGGCAAAGGCGTGACCGACGACATCGCGGTGCTGCTGCAACCGCGCCTGGGCAACCGCCACGGCCTGGTCGCCGGCGCCACCGGCACCGGCAAGACCGTGACCCTGATGACCCTGGCCGAAGGCTTCTCGCGGATCGGCGTGCCGGTGTTCCTGGCCGACGTGAAGGGCGACGTGGCCGGCCTGGCGATGCCCGGCGACGGCAGCGAGAAGGTGCTGCAGCGCGCCAGGGACATCGGCGTGACCGACTACGCGCCGGCCGCCAACCCGGTGGTGTTCTGGGATCTGTACGGCCAGCTCGGCCACCCGGTGCGCACCACCGTCAGCGAGATGGGCCCCACCCTGCTGGCGCGCGTGCTGGAACTGAACGACACCCAGGCCGGCGTGCTCGACATCGTGTTCAAGCTGGCCGACGACCGCGGCCTGCTGCTGCTCGACCTGGACGACCTGCGCGCGCTGCTGGCGCTGGTGGTGGAAGAGCGCAAGGACATCTCCACCGAATACGGCCTGGTCAGCGCGCAGTCGGTGGCGGCGATCCAGCGCGCGCTGCTGCGCCTGGCCCAGGACGGCGGCGAAGGTTTCTTCGGCGAGCCGGCACTGGACCTGGCCGAACTGATGCGGGTCGACCACGACGGCCGCGGCGTGATCGGCATCCTCGCCGCCGCGCAACTGGTGCTCAAGCCGCGGCTGTACTCGACCTTCCTGCTGTGGCTGCTGTCTGAACTGTTCGAGCGGTTGCCCGAAGTGGGCGACCTGGACAAGCCCAAGCTGGTGTTCGTGTTCGACGAGGCGCACCTGCTGTTCGACGACGCGCCGCCGGCGCTGGTGCAGCGCATCGAGCAGGTGGTGCGACTGATCCGTTCCAAGGGCGTGGGCGTGTACTTCTGCTCGCAGTTCCCCGACGACGTGCCCGACAGCATCCTCGGCCAGCTCGGCAACCGCGTGCAGCACGCGCTGCGCGCCTACACGCCGCGCGACCAGAAGGCGGTGCGCACCGCCGCCGAGACCTTCGTGGCCAATCCCAAGCTGGACGTGGCCAAGGCCATCTCCCAGCTCGGCACCGGCGAGGCGCTGGTGTCCACGCTGCAGGACAAGGGCGTGCCATCGCCGGTGCAGCAGACCCTGATCGCGCCACCGCGCTGCCGCATGGGCGCGATCACCGAGGCCGAGCGCGCGCAGGTGCGCGCCGGCAGCCCGGTCGGCGCGCGCTACGACACGCCGGTCAATCGCGAATCGGCGGCGGAACTGCTGGCGCGCCGCGTCGAGCAGAGCGCCGACCGCAGCGCCGCGCCGCCGGCACGCACCCGCGAACAGGACGAGGCGCAGGACAGCGGCTTCGGCCAGGCGGTCAAGGACGCGGTGTTCGGCACCAAGCGCCGCCAGGGCATGCTGGAGGCGATGGCCAAGCAGACCTCGCGCACCATCGGCAACCGCATCGGCCAGCAGATCGTGCGCGGCATCTTCGGCAGCATCTTCGGCGGAAAGCGCTGAGCGCGGCCGACGCCAAAGCAGGCTCCAGCATGGACAGGAACGCGATGAGCGCCTTGCAATGATGTCGCGGCCAGACAAGCCGACAACGCTCCAGGGAAGCTGCCACTGCGGCTGCCTGACCGTCGCGTTCTCGACGGATCAAGCGGCCGGGGACATCCATCCGCGCGCGTGCGACTGCAGCTTCTGCCAGAAGCATGGTGCGGCATACGTTTCCGATCCCGCCGGCACACTGCGGCTGACGGCCACGCATGCCGAGGCCGTGCATCGTTATCGCCAGGGCGCAGAGGCCGCCCAATTCCAGCTGTGCCGCCAGTGCGGGGTGCTGGTCGCGGTCACGTTCGAGCATCAGGGGCGGCTTTACGGTGCCGTCAATGCCGGCTGTCTGAACAAGACGCCGGCGCTGGGGGCTGCAGTGCCGGTGTCCCCGCAATGGCTGGATGCTGAAGCAAAAATGGCCCGATGGCGGCAGGCGTGGGTGCCGGACGTGCAATGGGTCATCGCTGACACCTGAGCATGCCTGGCGCACACGGTCGCCACCAGTGATCGACAGGCCCGGCGTGTAGAACACTGGATACGCGGTTAGGCGCGGCCTTCGATCCTGGCGATGCCACGCGCAGAGACAAGGAACCGACAACGCCACGCTAGGCCAGCAGCCCGTGCAGCTTGGCGTACTGCAACAGCATGATGGTCTTGGCGTCGGCGATCTCGCCGCTGTCGATCATCGCCAGCGCGGCATCGAGCGCCAGCTCCAGTACCTCGATCTCCTCGCCCTCGGCAGCAATGCCGCCGCCGGCGCCGACCTTGTCGCGGTCGACGTATTCGCCGACGAAGAAGTACAGCCGCTCGGTCACCGAACCCGGACTCATGAACGCCTCGAACACCTTGCGCACGTTAAGGAAGAATCCAAGCGAAGCTCCAAGGGGGAATGGGGGAATGCGCAGCGCGTGTGCACGACCATCGGCATGGCATTGCGCTGTCCACGCTCGGGCGCAGTGTAGCGAGCCGGCGCACGGCGACGGCGGCGTGGAACGCGCGTTGCGCAGTCGACCACACAATGGCTGCAGGCAACCCAAGGGCCCCACCAGAGGTTTGCCCGGCGGCCCACGATTGCGCGCGCCGCGGCCGACCCGCACAATCGTCGCACTTCGTAGACAGGGGGCGTCATGGAAGACCGTCGTCGCGCGGGCGCACGCCGCGCACATCGCAGCACACCCGAGCCGTTCTGGGCGCGCACCCGCGCCATCGCGCTGTATCCGTTGCACGGCGGCGCCCTGTACGCGCTGATCGCGCTGACCCTGTGCAGCCTGCTGGGCCTGCTGCCGGGCATCGGCTGGATCCTGGGCATCGTCACCACCCTGGCGATCTACAAGTACGCCTTCGAGATCCTGCGCCACACTGCCGACGGCTACCTGGACGCGCCGGAACGCGGGTTCGACATCGGCGACGGCGTGGTCGTGCGGCTGTTTGCGCTGATGATCTTGCTTGGCGTGGCCGTGTTCGCGGCGCTGCTGCTGACCGGGCCGGTCGGCGGCCTGCTGATGCTGCTGGCGGTGGTGCTGCTGCAGCCGGGCTTCCTGATTTCCCTGGCGATGGACGGCAGCCTGCGCCGTGCGCTGAACCCGGCCGTGTCGATTGGCCTGGCGCTGCGCATCGGCTGGCCGTACCTGGCCGCGTTCGGCCTGCTGTTCGTGATCCAGGCCAGCGCGCTGGGCGCCGCCGCCTGGCTGCAGCGCGCCCTGCCGCCGCTGGTCGCCGACCTGGCGGTCACCGTGGTGACGATCTGGGGCCTGTTCGCGGCCTTCCACCTGATGGGCCATCTGGTCTACCAGTATCACGCGGTGCTGGGCTACGAACCGGCCGCCGACGCGGCAGGTGCGTTCGGCCGGCACGATCCGGACCAGCGCGTGCTCGACGAGGCCGAACACCTGGTGCGCGACGGCCATACCGAGGACGCCCTGCAGGTGCTGCGCAGCGAAGTGCGCAGCCGCGCGGTGAACCTGGGCGTGCACGAGCTGTACCAGCGCCTGCTGCGCGGCAGTGCGCGTCACGACGAACGCCGCGAGCATACCCGCCAGTACATCCACCGGCTGCTGCAGGAAAAGCAGGAACGGCGCGCCCTGGCGCTGCAGCGCGAAGCGCTGGACACCGATTCCGATTTCGCGCCGCTGCTGCCGGAACAGGCCACACTGCTGGCCGAACGCGCGCAGCTGGCCGGACAGTTCCGGCTCGCCGCCGACGGCCTGCAGGCCGCGCTGCGTGCCTGGCCGAAAGCGCCGGAACGCAGCGCCTGGTCGCTGCAGGCGGCGTTGCTGCTGGCCGAACGCTTCGGCGAAGACGCGCAGGCCCGCGAGCTGCTGGAGGACGCGCTGAACCGCTGCGACGACGAGGTACAACGCGGCAAGCTGCAGGCGGCGTTGCGCGCGGTGACGATCGCGCCGGTCTAGCGCCGGTCGCGCGGGGCGCGCCACCATGCTCCGCTTCCGTGCCGGGCCGCACCCTCACGCGTTGGCAAGCAGGAACCGCGCCTTGTCCGCCTGCGGCAGGTCCGGATAACGCGCGACCAGCGCCTGCAGCACGCGCCGCCACTCCGCCGTGGCCTGGCGTTCGCCATGGCCCAGCGCCAGCCGGAACCAGGCCTGCGCCTGCTGCTCGCGTGGCGAGACCGCATCCTGCGCCAGCAATGCCTCCACCTCGGCCAGCATCCCCAGCGCCATCCAGCGCGCGAACACCGCCGCACGCGTCGACGCATCCAGATCGCCGGCCGCGGCAAGCACTGCCGCCTGCTGCTGCGCCTCCTGCACGGACGGCGCCGCCAGGCGCAGCACGTCCAACGCGCGCAGCCGCGCCGTCGCGACCTGGCCGGCGTTGGCGGCCAGGCGATAGCGCGCCAGCGCCACATCGAAGCGCTGCGGCGCTTCGGCAGCCAGCGCGTCCAGCAGCGCGCCGGCCTGGAGGTGTTCCATCCGCCCCAGATGCGCCTGCGCGCGGTCCCAGCGGTCGTCGGCCGGCATCCCGTCATCGTCGCGCAGAAACGCCTCGCGCGTCTGCCCGGTGGCCACCAGCACCGCGCCGAGCAGTGCGCCGACCACCAGCCCGCCGGCATGCGCGTCGAAGCCGATGCCGGCATCGCCGTTGCACAGCAGGTTGTACAGCTCCCAGCCCAGCCACAGCGGCAGCAGCACGATGGCCGGCGCCCGCACATAGTCGAACAGCACCGCCACCCAGTAGAAGAAGCGCACCGGACGCCGCCCCCACACCACGCAGAATGCGCCCATCAGCGCGGCGATGGCGCCGGACGCGCCGAGACCGGCGCCGGCCTCGCCCCAGCGCCACCACAGGCTGGCCGCGCTGGCGCCGAACGCACCGAGCAGGTACACCGCCAGGAACCGCCAGCCGCCGATCGCGCCTTCCAGCAGCGTGCCCAGCGCCAGCAGGAACAGCATGTTGCCGATCAGGTGCATGGCGTCGGCATGCAGGAACGCAGCACTGAGCATGCGCGCCGGCGCCCATTCCGAGCTGCGCTGCACATGGCGCAGGGTGAACACGCGCTGCAGCAGCGCGTCGTAGTGCGCGCGCAGCGGCGCCCAGGCTTGCTGCGCATCGGCGTCCGCGAAGACGCTGCCATCGCGCATGGCCTGCACGAAGCGCACATCGTGCAGGGTGGCGGTGCCGACGAAGGCCGTCCGCTCTGCCGCTGGCATCTGCTGCAATTGCGCGAGCGGCGCGCGCTGACCGCTGCGTTCCAGGTAGCGCGCATAGGCCGGCGTTTCCAGCGCGCCGAGTCCGGAGTCCGTGTAGTAGTGCTGCGCCTGCCGCAACGGCGTCGCGTCCTGGCGCTGCCAGCCGACGTAGACCGCGACATTGAGCAGGATCAGCAGCAGCGTGACCAGCGGAAGGTTGTCCCGCGACAGCGGCTTGTGCAGCGGCAGGATCAACATCGGGCGACGTCCATGTGCGGGGCGGCGCCAGCTTCGGCCATCGCCTGCGGGTGCGCAAGCCGCAGCCACGCGCTAGCATCGCCACCCCGCTCCACCGCAGTCGTACCGATGAGCCGTTGGCGTCCCCCTGCCGAAAAAAGCACCGCCCTGATCACCCCGGAAGGCCATGCCCGGCTCAAGGCCGAGCTGGACGAACTGTGGCGGGTGCGCCGCCCCGAGGTGGTCAAGGCGCTGGCTGCGGCGGCGGCCGAGGGCGATCGCTCGGAGAACGCCGAGTACACCTACCGCAAGAAGCAACTGGGCGAGATCGACCGCCGCGTGCGCTACCTGAGCAAGCGCCTGGAAGCGCTGCGCGTGGTCGCCGAGGCGCCGTCCGACCCGCAGGCGGTGTTCTTCGGCGCGCACATCGAGCTGGAGGATGCCGACAGCGGCGAACTGCGCCGCTATCGCATCGTCGGCCCGGACGAGACCGACGCGGCGCGCGGCTGGATCAGCATCGATTCGCCGCTGGCGCGGGCGCTGCTGAAGAAGCGCGTCGACGACGAAGTGGAAGCGCAGCTACCCGGCGGCCGCCACAGCTTCGTGGTGGTGGCGGTGGACTACGCCACGCCGTGAGCGCGCGGCGCCAGGGCGCCACGCGTGCCGCCGTCTGCGACCTCAGAGCACCCGCAGATCGAGCGGCTTTGCCGACGACGCCTGCGCCGGCAGCCCATCGCCGAACAGGTCGTGCTCGTCGCTATCGATGATTTCGACCTGCACCAGGTCGCCCGGCTTCAGCCCGAGTTCGCCGCCGTTCTGGATATGCACCAGGCCGTCGATCTCCGGCGCATCGGCCTTGGAGCGCGCCACCGCGATGCCGTCTTCCAGCAGGTCGACCAAGCATTCCTGCACGCTGCCGATCTTGGCTTCCAAGCGCGCGGCGGAAATCGCCGCCTGCCGTTCCATGAAGCGCGCCAGCCGCTCCTGCTTGAGTTCTTCCGGCACCGGATCCGGCAGCGCGTTGGCGCTGGCGCCTTCCACCGGCGAATAGGCGAAGGCACCGACGCGATCGAGCTGCGCCTCGTCGAGAAAATCCAGCAACTGCTCGAACTCGGCGTCGGTCTCGCCGGGGAAGCCGACGATGAAGGTCGAACGCAGGGTGATCTCCGGGCACAGCGCACGCCAGCGCTGCACGCGCTCCAGGGTGCGCTCGACCGCGCCCGGCCGCTTCATCAGCTTGAGGATGCGCGGGCTGGCATGCTGGAACGGGATGTCCAGGTACGGCAGCAGCTTGCCCTCGGCCATCAGCGGGATCACGTCGTCCACGTGCGGGTACGGATACACGTAGTGCAGGCGCGCCCACGCGCCCAGTTCCGACAGACCCTCGCACAGCGCCTTCATCCGCGTCTGGTAGCTGCGGCCGCGCCACTCGCGCTCGGCGTACTTCAGGTCCACGCCATAGGCCGAGGTGTCCTGCGACACCACCAGCAACTCGCGCACCCCACCCTTCACCAACCGCTCGGCCTCGCGCAGCACCTCGTCGACCGGGCGCGACACCAGGTCGCCGCGCATCGACGGAATGATGCAGAAGCTGCAGCGGTGATTGCAGCCTTCGGAGATCTTCAGGTAGGCGTAATGCCGCGGCGTCAGCTTGACCCCGATGTCGTCCTCGCTGCCGCGCGCGCGCGGCAACAGGTCCACGAACGGATCGTGGCGCGGCGGCAGCGCCGCATGCACCGCTTCCATCACGCTCTGGTAGTCCTGCGGACCGGAGACCGCCAGCACGTCCGGATAGGCCGCGCGGATCTGCTCCGAACGCTTGCCCAGGCAGCCGGTGACGATGACCTTGCCGTTCTCGGCCATGGCCTCGCCGATCGCCTCCATCGACTCGGCCACGGCCGAATCGATGAAGCCGCAGGTATTGACCACCACCACGTCGGCCGCGTCGTAGCTGGGCACGATCGCATAGCCCTCCACGCGCAGTTGGGTGAGGATGCGTTCGGAATCGACAAGGGCCTTCGGGCAGCCGAGGCTGACGAAGCCGACTTTGGGGGTCGCGAGAGACATTGGGGCCGGGGTCCGGGGGCCTGGGAGAAAAACAGCGCGCGAAGTATACCGGGCCGGGGCCGCCGGCGCGGCCCGGCCCCGGTGTGCGCCCGCTCACCCCGGCTTAGCCTGGGCCATGGATAATCCGCCGCTTCCCCCACGCCACAGGAACGCCGCTATGGGTCACTGGACCACCCTCGACACCGCTCACGGCCAGGTCTCCGCCTGGCATGCCCTGCCCGAGGGCACGCCGCGCGGCGGCCTGGTCGTCATCCAGGAAATCTTCGGGGTGACCGACTACATCCGCGAGGTCGCCGACCGCTACGCCGCCCACGGCTATGAGGTGCTGGCGCCGGCACTGTTCGATCCGGTCGAGAAGGACGCGCAGCTGGCCTATGACCAGGACGGCGTGCGCAAGGGCCTGGAGCTGGTCGGCGCGCTCGGCTTCGACCGCGCCCTGGACATCGTGCAGGCGGCCGCGCAGGCGCTGGCGCCGGCCGGCAAGGTCGGCACCCTGGGCTACTGCTGGGGCGGCAGCGTCGCGCTGCTGTCGGCGCTGCGCCTGGGCCTGCCGTCGGTGAGCTACTACGGCGGCCGCAACACCCAGTTCCTGGACGAGACGCCGAAGGCGCCGGTGCTGTTCCACTTCGGCGCGCAGGACGGCAGCATCCCGGCCGAGTCGATCCAGCAGCACCGCGAGAAGCTGCCGCAGATGCAGACCTTCGTGTACCCGGCCGGGCATGGCTTCGACCGCCATGTTGATCCGAACCACTACGACGCCGACAGCGCCGAACTCGCCCGCGAACGCAGCCTGGCGTTCCTCGCCGAGCACGTGGGCTGAGCCGCGGCATGACCGACTTCGTCCTCGACCCGCGGCTGCAGGCCGACAGCGCGTTCGTCGCCGACGGACCGCTGTCGCAGGTGCGACTGATGGACGACGCGCGCTTCCCATGGCTGCTTCTGGTGCCGCGAGTGCCCGAGGCCAGCGAGTGGATCGACCTCGACGGCGGCCAGCAGCGCCTGCTGCTGGCTGAGATCAACCAGCTCTCGCAGCTGCTGCGGCAGGAGCCGGGCGTGCACAAGCTCAACATCGGCGCACTCGGCAACGTGGTGCGGCAACTGCACGTGCACGTACTGGGGCGGCATCCGGGCGATGCCGCCTGGCCCGGCCCGGTGTGGGGCAGCGGCACCGCACAGCGGCTGCCCGCCGAAGAACTACAGGCGCGTGTTGCGGCGTGGCGCCAGCGGCTACGATAGGCGCCCTTTTTACGGAAGCCGCGCCTCCATGAAATCCAATGTGATCGCCGCCATCGTGCTGATCGTGATCGGCCTGGTGTTCCTGGCCAACAACCTGGGCTGGACCAACCTGAGCCTGGGCCGGCTGATCGCCACCTGGTGGCCGGCGATCCTAGTCGCGGTCGGCGTCGGCATGCTGTTCGGCCGCGGCAAGTAGGTGGAGCCGGGATTGGGGATTTGGGAGTGGGGATTCGCGAAAGCGATCCCCCAATCTTAGCTGCTACGTCGCGCTAGCTGCTTTCGGGAGCGGCCCCTGCAAACGCGGGGGCGCCGTGTTGCGACTGCGGACTCAGCGGCGGACGTTGACCACGCGGGTGCCGGCGATCAGGTCGTGCAGGCAGCGCTTGTCCTGGCGGAAGATGAACAGCGTGTCCACCAGCACATAGATGCTGCCCAAGATCGGCACCAGCGACAGCAGCTGGGTCGGCAGATACCGCAACGCGATCAGACGCCAGAACGGCGGCTGCCCGCCGTCCAGGTCGGCGATGCGGATCCACAGCAGCTTCTTGCCCCAGGTCTGGCCGCTCTTGGCCAGCGGGTAGCCCTGCACCAGCAGGAAGATCACCATGCCCAGCACGCCGTAGCCGAACGTGGTCAGGAACGGCAGCTGCACGCCGCTGCGCGCGGCCTCCATGATCTTGCCGAAGTAGCCGGTCAGCGCCGCGACCGGCAGGAACGTCGCCAGCGAAATCACGCCGTCGATCAGTGCCGCACCGAGGCGCTCGCCACGGCCAGCGAGGACCTCGCCGCCGGCGGTGCCCGGCAGCGCTGGCGGCAATGCCGCGTCGGGGGCCTGGTAGGGATTGGGGTCGTTCATTGCGCGCTCCTTGTGCGGCCGGAAGGAAGGGGATGGAAAGTCAGGTCCTGGGCAGGGTCACGCCGGTCTGTCCCTGGTACTTGCCGCCGCGATCCTTGTAGCTGGTCTCGCAGACGTCGTCGGCATCGGACTGGAAGAACAACATCTGCGCCACGCCTTCGTTGGCGTAGATGCGCGCCGGCAACGGCGTGGTGTTGCTGAACTCCAGGGTCACGTGGCCTTCCCACTCCGGCTCCAGCGGGGTCACGTTGACGATGATGCCGCAGCGCGCATAGGTGCTCTTGCCCAGGCACACCACCAGGGTGTCGCGCGGGATGCGGAAGAACTCCACCGTGCGCGCCAGCGCGAAGCTGTTGGGCGGGATGATGCACTCGTCGGCCTCGATGTCGACGAAGCTCTTGGGGTCGAAATGTTTGGGGTCGACGATGGTCGAGTTGATGTTGGTGAACACCTTGAACTCGCGCGAGCAGCGCACGTCGTAGCCGTAGCTGGAGGTGCCGTAGCTGACGATGCGCTGGCCGTCGACCTGCTTGACCTGACCCGGCTCGTAGGGCGCGATCATGCCGTGCTGTTCGGACATGCGGCGGATCCAGCGGTCGCTCTTGATGCTCATGGGGCTTTCCTGATGCGGTGGCGGCGGCCGCAGCCTGCACGCCGGGAACGCAGCCGGCAAAGGGGCCGGCCGCAATGACCGGCGATTCTACCGGTCGCGGGGCGTTCGCGGCAGGCGCCGCGTGCCGCTCAGCGCAGGGCCGCGGAGATCGGGATGGCCGCGCGCGGGCGCTTGCGCAGTTCTTCGGTCAGCCGCTGCGCGGTGGCCAGGTAGGCCTGCGTCGCGGCCGAGTCCGGTGCCGCGGCCACCACCGGGGTGCCGGCGTCGCCCTGCTCGCGGATCGCGATCGCCAGCGGCAGCGACCCCAGCAGCGGCACACCGTACTGCTGCGCCATGCGCTGGCCGCCGCCCTCGCCGAACAGGTGCTCGACATGGCCGCACTGGCTGCAGGTATGCACCGCCATGTTCTCGACGATGCCCAGCACCGGCACCTCGACCTTCTCGAACATCTTCAGCGCCTTCTTCGCGTCCAGCGTGGCGATGTCCTGCGGGGTGGTGACGATCACCGCACCGGCCACCGGGATCTTCTGCGCCAGGGTCAGCTGGATGTCGCCGGTGCCGGGCGGCAGGTCGATCAGCAGGTAGTCCAAGTCGTCCCACAGGGTATCGGCGAACAGCTGGGTCAGCGCCGAGGTCGCCATCGGGCCGCGCCAGATCATCGGCGTGTCCTGGTCCACCAGCAGCCCGATCGACATCGCCTCGATGCCGAAGGCGCGCATCGGCTCGATGCTCTTGTCGTCCGGACTGTCCGGGCGCCCACTCAGGCCGAGCATGGCCGGCACGCTGGGGCCGTAGACGTCGGCATCCAGCACGCCCACGCGCGCGCCCTGGCGCTGCAGGGCCAGGGCCAGGTTCACGGCGGTGGTGGACTTGCCCACCCCGCCCTTGCCGGAGCCGACGGCGATGACGTTGCGGATGCGCGGGTGCGGGGCGAGCTTGGGCTGGACGGCGTGGGCGGGGAGACGCGGGCGTTCGGTCATCGGAAAACTCAACAGGAAGCGTCGGCAGCGCACACGGGCATGCGCAGGACAGAAAGGAACATGGACCGCGGCAGGAATGCCGCTGGCAGCGGCAGCGGCGCGGGCCGCACAGACATGACTATACAAGTGCCTCGCCACACGGTCCCGCGCTGCCGCCGCCGCTGGCGCGCGCGCCGGCCGATCTTGCGCAAATGGCGCCTGGCACCGACGGCCGTCGGGCGTTTCGCCCCTGACCATGCGCGCCACGAACACCGGCCCACACAGGCACAGGATCGCCTTGCACGATGCCGGCGTCCCCAGTGCGCCCACCCAACGCCCCACGATGGCGAATCGCACTCACCGAAATGGTGCGTCAGCGGCATCGCCTCCCTGGCGACGATGCCGACGCGCGCCAGTCGGCGCGGGCCTTCCGGGGCACAGCCGGCTCCGAGACGTCCATGTTCAGCAACCTGCACAACAAACGCCCCGTAATGGTGCATAGCAGCGCGAAATTTGTCTACACAGGTGCCAGTACCCGGCGTTCGCCGACATTTCCCGCCTGATCGCGGCACTTTTCGTCCGTAGACGAAAAAAGTGACACCCATGTACAAACGGTGTTAAGTCCGTGTTACGTTTGGGTTGGTCGCAGGATGCGATCCCACTTTCAAGGCACATGTCGCGGCACGAGGCCCCTCGCCTTATCGATTGATTTTCGGGGATAGAGAAAGATGACTGCTCGTCATACTCGTAGTTTCAAGCACAGCCACCTGAGTGCCGCACTGGCCTCCGCCATGCTTGTCCCGGCCGCGTTCGCCGCCTTCGCGCAGGACGCCACGACCGACGGCAAGACCGACAAGGCGACGGATCTGGAAAAGATCACCGTCACCGGCTCGCTGATTCCGCAGACCGAGATCGAGACCGCCACCCCGGTCACCACGATCAATGCCGAAGAGATCAAGGCGCGCGGCTTCAGCACCGTCGCCGACGTGCTGCAGAAGAGCTCGTTCGCCACCGGCGGCGTGCAGGGCGGTCAGAGTTCGGGCACCTTCACCCAGGGCGCGAAGACCGTCAGCCTGTTCGGCCTGCCGCCGGGCTACGTGAAGTACCTGATCGACGGCCGCCCGATGTCGAACTATCCGGCCCTGTACAACGGCAGCGACACCTTCAACAACATCAGCGGCATTCCGATCGACCTGGTCGACCGCATCGAAATCCTGCCGGGCGGCCAGTCGTCGCTGTACGGTTCCGACGCGATCGCCGGCGTGATCAACGTCATCCTCAAGAAGAAGATGGACGGCGCGGTGTTCAGCATCCGCGGCGGCGGCTTCTCCGAGGGCGGCGGCAGCAACTTCCGCGCCACCTTCGCCGACGGCTGGACCTCGGCCGACGGCCGCACCAGCATCCTGGGCGGCGTGCAGTACGAAGAGAAGGATCCGATCTGGGCCTACCAGCGCGACGAAACCAAGCAGTTCAACACGCAGGGCTACACCGCCCAACTGCCGAGCCGCGACTTCCTGGTCTACAGCCCGTTCACCAGCTACAAGTTCCTCGACCCGAACAACTGCAACAACGTGTCCGGCCTGTTCGGCGGCACCATCGCCAAGCAGCAGCGCCGCGGCTTCGGCGACGAGTACTACTGCGGCTCCAAGTACACCCCGGGCTACCGCACCCTGGATGCCGGCAACAAGTCGCTGCAGGCCTACATCCACGGCACCCATGACCTGAACGACAACGTGCAGCTGTATGGCGACGTGCTCTACAGCCACGACGAGGTCAAGTACAACGCCGGCTCCAACTACATCTGGTGGGGCACCGCCGCCGACTTCGGCTACTACTACGATCCGAACGTGGGCGACCTGCTGAACCTGCAGCGTTCGTTCGCCCCGGAAGAAATGGGCATCAACGGCATCAAGGACACGATGAGCCGCGACAAGAGCGACTCGGTGCGCGTGACCTTCGGCGCCCAGGGCCAGCTCGGCCAGTCGAGCTGGGACTACGATGCCGGTGTCACCTACACCCAGTACAAGCTGGAAGAGCGCCAGTTGGTCCGCTACAAGAACGCGATCGACCAGTTCTTCGTCAACCGCGTGCTGGGCCCGCAGCTCGGCCTGGATCCACTGTACGGCGCCTATCCGGTGTACTCGCCGAACTACGCGGCGTTCTACTCGCCGATCAGCCAGGCGGACTTCGCCAGCTTCACCGGCCAGGCCACCAACAAGAGCAAGACCTCCGACGGCATGATTCGCCTGCAAGCCACCAACGCCAAGCTGTTCAGCCTGCCCGGCGGCGATGCGGGCCTGGCCGTGGTCGGCGAGTACGGCAAGCAGAAGTGGGACTACGATCCGGATCCGGTGATCCTCAAC
The DNA here is from genome assembly GCF_056725205.1 of Xanthomonas sp. NCPPB 3174. Classification (NCBI taxonomy): domain Bacteria; kingdom Pseudomonadati; phylum Pseudomonadota; class Gammaproteobacteria; order Lysobacterales; family Lysobacteraceae; genus Xanthomonas; species Xanthomonas sp. NCPPB 3174. The sequence goes on from NZ_CM161517.1 coordinate 3,424,345, forward strand.
GGCGAAGTCTGGGGCCTGACCTCGGTGGCCGGCGGCGGCCAGCGCGACCGCTACGCGCTGACCTCGGAACTGCGCATGCCGGTGTTCGACCCGCTGACCATCACCCTGGCCGGTCGTTACGACGCGTTCAAGGCCAGCGGCCGCACCATCGACAAGCCGACCTACAGCATCTCGCTGGAGTACCGTCCGTTCGAGACCCTGCTGCTGCGCGGCAAGTACGGCACCGCGTTCCGCGCGCCGACCCTGTCCGACCTGTACCAGGGCCAGAGCGGCTACTACAACAGCGTCATCGACTACTACCAGTGCGCGCGGCGCGGCTACCTGCCGGGCAACACCGACAACTGCCCGGCCGCCTACTCGAGCCGTCAGTTCCGCGGTACGCAGTCCGGCAACCTGGACCTGAAGCCGATCAACGCCGACGTGTGGAGCGCGGGCTTCGTGTGGTCGCCGGTGGACCGCATGGCGCTGACCGTCGACTACCTCAACTGGGACATCAGCGATGAGGTCACCCAGCAGAGCGCCAATGCTCTGAGCCTGCAGGATTACCGCTGCCGCGCCGGCATCGACGATGCCAACTCCGCGCTGTGCCAGGCCACGTTCGCCCAGGTCACCCGCAACACGGCCGGCCAGATCACCAACATCTACACGCCGAAGGTCAACGTCTCCAACCAGAAGCTTGAAGCGGTCACCGCCTCGTTCCGCTATGGCTACGACTTCGGCCGCTGGGGCGACCTGAGCACCATCGCCAGCTACAGCGAGAACCTGCGCCACAAGTACGTGCGCTACGCGGGCGACACGCCGGTCGACCTGCTGAACGATCCGTACTGGAGCACCGACCCGAAGCGCAAGGCCGACGCGTCGCTGACCTGGGACATCGGCAAGTTCTCGACCACCTGGTACGCGAGCTGGTTCGACAAGACCCCGAACTACGCCGCCACGATCAGCGCCGATGGTTATGCGGCTCCGCGCGCCGGCAAGCTGCCGTCGCACATCACCCACAACGCCAGCGTGACCTACAAGGCGTTCGAGGGCCTGGAGCTGTCGCTGATGGTGACCAACGTGTTCAACAAGATGCCGCCGTTCGACGCGTCCTACCCGGGCAGCGCGCAGTGGGCGTACAACGAATACAACTTCGATGTGTACGGCCGTGCGTACTACCTGGAAATGCGTTACTCGTTCGGCAAGTAAGAACGCGCGCATGCAATGAAAGAACCCACCCGCAAGGGTGGGTTTTTTTATGCACGATGGATCGTGGACCGGCGGTCCTGCCCTCGCATGTCGCAGCCGGCAGGCAGCGCGATCGTCGGGATCGTCACGCCGCGGCATCACTCCGGCGCGTCGGCGCCATGGATTGGACGCGGCCCCGCTCATCCAACCGCATGCGTGACGGACGAGTCACGCGCCCCGTGCGCGCGTCAGCGCCGGTGCGCGACAAGGCACGCGCAGGCATCGCGATGCGCGGCCAGGACCGTGGCGAGCAACCGCGCGCCGGGCCGCCGCGACGCTACGGATAGAACCCCGACAACAGCGCCTTCAGCTCGTCCAGATCCTCGCCGTAGCGCTGCCAGCGCCCCATGTAGGAACGCGTCATCGACGTGCGCACCTGCACCACGCTGGCGGTGGCCACCGGCGCCTGGTTCTGCTCGAAATGCAGGCAGGCGTCGTCCCAAGGCAGGCCGCAGAACTCCAGCAGGCGGCGCGTGGTCGGCTCCTGCGCGGTCACCAGGTCCTCGTAGTCGACCTGCAGGATGCGCTGCGGCAGCACCGCGTTCCAGTGCGCCATCAACCGGTCGAACATCAGGAAGTAGCGGCCGACGTCCATCAGGTCGAAGGAATAGTCGTAGTACGGCGATGACAGCGCGAACAACTGGCGGAAGTTGCTCAGACAGGTATCCATCGGGTCGCGCCGCAGGCACACGATCTTCGCCCTCGGCAAGGCTCGCGCGATGTGGCCGGCGTAGAGGAAGTTGTGCGGCAGCTTGTCCACGAAGCGTGGCTTCAGCGCGGTGCCGGGGCGCGTGGATTCGACATAGCCACGGCCGAGCGCGCGCCAGTCCAGTCCCTGCACCTGGCTCAGTGTGGCGACGTCGAGGATCTCGGGCGACGGCGTGCCGGTCAGGCGCTTGAGCACCACCGAGAAGTTCTGCAGTTCGCCCGCCGAGTGCACCTGCGGATGGCTGGACAGGATCCGGTCCACCAGGGTGGTGCCGCTGCGCGGCATGCCGATCACGAAGATCGGCTCCTCACTCTCGAAGCCCGCCACCGGCGCATCGTCGGCGCGGAAGGTCCGCTCCAGCGCATCGAACAGGCGCGCATCGCGCTCGGAGGTGTAGCCGCGCGCCCGCTTGTGCACCGACTTGCCCTGCACATAGCCACGGAAGGCCGCGCGGTAGTCGCCCAGATCCTCGTGCTCCTTGGCCAGCGCCAGGTTCAGGTACAGCACCGCGTCCGGATCGTCGCCGGCCGACGCCAGCGCGGCCTCGAGCAGGGCCAGGTTGTTCTCTTCCGGCGTCCACTTGCGCAGCTGCGACAGCGACAGATACACCTTCCAGTAGCGCGGCTCCAGCGCCAGGCAGGCGCGGTACTCGGCCTCGGCCTCCTGCAGCCGGCCGGAGAACAGCAACGAGGTGCCCAGGTTGTAGCGGAAGCTGGCCTGCTGCGGTGCCGCCTGCACCGCACGCGTGAATGCCTGCAGCGACGCAGCGTGTTCGTTGACCTGGCTGTAGACCACACCCAGCGTGTCCAGGGTATGCGCATCGGTGGGTTGCAGCGCCATCGCATGATCGGCGAAACGGTGCGCATCCTGCAGGAACCGACCCATCGCCAGCACCCGCGCCAGTTGCGCCGCGTAGTCGGCGCGCTCGGGATTGAGGGTCGCGGCCTGGTGCAGGTGCATGGCCGCGACCTGCATCTGCTGCAGCTCCAGCGCCGCCACGCCGGCGACGAAATGCACGCCCGGATGCTGCGGCAAGGCCTGCAGCAGATGTTGCGCGATCCGCTGCGCCTGCGGCCAGTCGCTGCGATTGAGCGCGGCGATGGCCTGGTTGTAGAGCTGAACCTGTTCGCTCATGGATGCGCCCGATCTCCCCTGGAAGGCTGGCCGCGTCGGCACGCAGGCACGCGCGGCGGTCTCCGATTATGACTGCAGCGCAGCATTCGCGTGCATGCGCAGCGGTCGCTGCCGACCGCCTGTGCGCAGCCGAAGCGCTGGCGAACAGGACGCGAGCCGGCGCCGAGCAAGCCGAAACAGCAGCGCGACAAGGAGTTACGTGAGGGAGCGCCGCAGCGAAGGCCACCCGGACGCGCCTCTACAGCAAGTCAGCTGCACCCACATGTCATGTAACGAAAATTTTTCGTTACTTTTCCGATTTGTTCATGCTACGGTCAAGAAACGTGAAACGGACCTCACGCTCTCTACACGTACCTGTCCAGGAAGGGACCTGGGTACTGCACATGCATCTAGGGGAAATTTGTCAATGTCAGTCAAAGCACCGACTCCCAAGCGGAGTCTTCTGGTCGTTGCTGTGTCCGCCATTCTGGCCCTGCCCGCCGCATCGGCGCTGGCGCAAAGCCAGCCCGCGAGCGAGGAATCGGAGACGGAACAACTGACCGAGGCCACCGGCGCCAAGGCGCGCACCCTCGAGAAGGTGACGGTGACCGGCTCGCGCATCCAGCGCACCGAGGTCGAGGGCCCCTCGCCCGTCACCATCATCTCCGCCACCCAGATCGAGCGCGAAGGCTTCAACACCGTCTTCGACGCGCTGAGCACGCTCACCCAGGCCTCCGGCTCCACCCAGAACGAGCTGTTCCAGGGCGGCTTCACCCCCAACGCCAGCGTGATCAACCTGCGCGGTCTCGGCCCCGGCCGCACCCTGCTGCTGATCAACGGCCGCCGCGCCGCGGACTACCCGCTGCCCTACAACGGCCAGAGCAACTTCGCCAACTTCGGCAACATCCCGGCCGCGGCGGTCGACCGCATCGAGATCCTCGCCGGCGGCGCCTCGGCCATCTACGGCTCCGACGCGGTCGCCGGCGTGGTCAACGTCATCCTCAAGACCAACTACGAGGGCGACCTGGTCAAGCTGCGCGGCAGCACCCTGACCCGCGGCGGCGGCGACACCGGCGACTTCCAGTGGATCGGCGGCAAGACCGGCGACCGCTGGAGCCTGACCTATGCCTTCGAGTACACCGCCGGCGAGCCGCTGTTCGCCTACCAGCGCGACTTCATGGATTCGTCGCTGGACAACCCGTTCCCGCCGGCCTTCGTCGGCATCCAGCCGACCGGCACCATGCGCGTGCGCCGCCGTACCGGCTCGACCACCAACTCCTACTTCGCGCCGCCGGCCGGCGCCTGCGAGCAGTTGGGCGACGAGTGGGTGCGCTGGAACTACCGCACCGCCAGCGCCAGTGGCGCCATCACCAACCTCGGCCAGGCCTGCGGCACCTTCAAGGACCCGGCCTACCAGACCATCCGCAACCAGAACAACGACCTGTCCGGCTACGCGTACGGCACCTTCGATTTCGAAGGCGGCCTACAGGGCTGGGCCAGCCTGCAGGCCTGGTCCTCCGAGTCCAAGTACACCGCGGGCACCCAGTTCTGGTCCGGCCGCACCAATGGCGCGCTGTGGTTCGATCCCGGTTTCAATGCACTGGTCGACGCGCAGCGCGTGTTCGCCCCGCAGGAAGCCGGCGGCGTCGAGCATCTGATGGCGCGCAACAAGGAGAAGTCCTACGACTTCGCCGCCGGCCTGCGCGGCAAGCTGGGCGAGCGCTTCGACTGGGACCTGACGCTGTCGCGCGCCGAGTACAAGGTGAAGGTCGATCGTCCGCGCCTGATGGCCTCGGCGGTCAACGATTACTTCCTCGGCCAGCAGTTGGGCACCCGCGTGGTGGGCGGCGTCACCTATCCGGTGTATCGCCTGAACCAGCAGCGCTACTACAGCGCACTGACCCCGGACCAGTTCGCGGCGCTGAGCACCACGGTCAAGACCGACGCCAACTCGCACGTCAACCAGGGCAGCTTCGTGCTCTCCGGCGACCTGTTCGAACTGCCGGCCGGCGCGCTGGGCTTCGCCGGTATCGTCGAAGCCTCGCAGCAGGAGTACAAGCTCAACGCCGACCCGCGCATCCTGCCCGACTACACCGGCACCGACCGTCCGTACAACCTCACCGGCACTGGCGGCGGCGGCAAGCGCGACCGCTACGCACTGGGCGTGGAACTGTCGATTCCGATCCTCAGTTCGCTGAAGGCGCACCTGGCCGGACGCCTGGACAAGTACGACGACGTCACCGCGGTAGACGACGCCAAGACCTGGAACGCCGGCCTGGAGTGGCGCCCGCTGGACAGCCTGCTGCTGCGCGGCTCCTACTCCACCAGCTTCCGCGCGCCGGACCTGCACTACGTGTTCGCCGATCGCAGCGGCTCGTTCACCAGCATCTTCGACACCCGTCGCTGCCTGGAAAGCGGCCGCGCCGCGGCGCAGTGCCCGACCTCGGACACCACGGTGAACTACACCGCGTACGGCGTGCGCCAGGGCACCACCGACCTGTCCGAGGAAACCGGCACATCGTGGACCGCCGGCTTCGTGTGGGACGTGCTCGACGGCCTGTCGGTCACCGCCGACTACTACGACATCCGCCTGAAGAACGTGGTGGCCGACATCACCTCCACCTACATCCTCGACGGCGAAGCCGGCTGCGTGACCGGGCTGACCCGCAACCGCAACCCGTTCACCCTGGGTGCGCCGGGCTCGGCGTTCTGCAACGACATGCTGTCGCGGGTGACCCGCCTCAGCGCGCCGGGCACGCCGAACGACGGCCAGATCACCGAGATCCGCCGCGGTCCGATCAACCGCGCCTTCCTCGGCACCAAGGGCATCGACGCGTCGCTGGACTACCGCCTGGACACCGACCGACTGGGCGACTTCCGCTTCCAGGTGGGCTACTCGCACACCCTCGAGCAGAAGTCGGCCGAGTTCAAGGGCGACCCGGTCCTCGACTACCGCGACGACCTGAGCAACTTCGACTTCCGCAGCCGCATCCGCACCACCGCGACCTGGCAGCGGAACGACTGGCAGGCGGCGGTGTTCATGCTCCGCTACGGCAGCCTGCCGAATTGGCAGGAGACCGGCCGCATCGCGCCGTACTTCATCTGGAACGCCAACGTGGGCAAGAAGCTGACCGACAAGCTGACGGTCAACTTCTACGTCAACAACGTGTTCGACAAGACGCATCCGAAGGACAGCGGCTACAACACGTATCCGTACTTCTGGCGCGCCTACAGCCCGTACGGCCGCGAAGTGGCGGCGGAGTTCCAGTACCGCTTCCGCTGAGCCGCGGCACGCGCACTGGAGATCAGCGAGAGCCCGGCATCGGGCTCTCGCTGTGTGCAATCACGCAAAAAGGATGCTCGTGAAACGACTCGTTGCTTTCTGCGCGCTGGGGCTGTGCCTGCACGGCAGTGCCGCCGCGGCCGCGCCCCCGCCCATTGCGGATTTCGTCAAGCGCCCCACCTACAGCGCGGTCAAGATCTCGCCGGACGGCGAGTACCTGGCCCTGACCGTGGACCGCGGCGAACAGGACGTGCTGACCGTGCTCGGCACGCGCGACCTCAAACCGATCAAAATCAATGTACTGCCCGACGGCAAGAGCGTCGGCGCGTTCTACTGGACCGGCCGCAAGCGGCTGCTGTTCACCGCGGTCAAGAAGGTCGGCGCGTTCGAGCGGCCGATGGGCACCGGCGAATGGTTCGCGGTCGACGCCGACGGCGGCCAGCCGCGCACCCTGATCGAATACGGCACGCAAGGCGTGACCCAGCGCGGCAAGAGCGTGGGCCGCGAATCCTTCGCCCTGCTCGATACGCTGCGCGACGACGAACAGAACGTGGTCATGCAGGTGCGCTACCCGCGCTCCTCGGAGGGCGCCGGCACCGAGGTGGTGCTGATCGAGACCCTCAGCGGGCGGCGCAAGTCGCTGGGCCGCGCGCCCAAGGCGAACTGCTCCATCGCCCTGGACGCCGCCAAGCAGCCCGCCTTCGCCACGTGCCAGAGCGACAAGGATGAGGACACCGGCTACGACAGCCACAGCGAGGTGTATGCGCTGAAGGACGGCAAGTGGGAACTGATCAACGCCAGCAAGGCCGATGGCGCGCGTCTGGACATCGCCTGGTCCACTGCCGACGGCCGCGTCTACGCCACCCGCGACGACGGCAAGGCGCCCGGTGCGTTCGGCTATCTGGATCCGCAGAGCGGGCGTTTCGTTTCGTTGTTTCAGGATTCCACCAGCGAGGTCGCGCGCACCATCACCGCCACCGACGGCTCGGACACCGCACTGGCCGTCGTCACCGAGGCCGGCGCGCCGCAGGTCAGGCTGATCGACGAGGCGCATCCGGACGCGGCGCTGTACGCCAGCCTGGCCGCGGCCTTTCCGGGCCAGTACGTCGACTTCGCCAGCGCCACCCGCAGCGGCGACACCGTCGTGGTCAGCGTGCGCAGCGACCAGAATCCGGGCGAGCTGTACCTGTACGAACGCGCCACCGGCAAGGCGCGTTTCCTGATGAAGAGCCGGCCGTGGATCGATGCGGCGAAGATGGCCACGGTCATGCCGATCCAGTTCACCGCCCGCGACGGCCTGCGCATCCACGGCTACCTCACCGTGCCGGCCGGGGCGCAGGCGAAGAACCTTCCGCTGATCGTCAACGTGCACGGCGGGCCGATGGGGCCGCGCGACAGCTGGGGCTTCCATTCCGAGGCGCAACTGTTCGCCAGCCGCGGCTATGCCACATTGCAACTCAACTACCGCGGCTCCGGCGGCTTCGGCAAGGCGTTCATGGACCGCGCCTACGGGCAGTGGGACGGCGGCATCATGAACGACATCGTCGACGGTACGCAGTACGCCATCCAGCAGGGCCTGGTCGACAAATCGCGCATCTGCATCTACGGCGGCAGCTTCGGCGGCTACGCGGCGATGATGGCGCCGGTGCGCGCGCCGGGCCTGTTCCAGTGCGCGTTCGGCTATGTCGGCATGTACGACGCCAAGATCCAGTTGCGGCTCAGCGACACCAGCAAGAGCGAGAGCGGCAGGCGCTATCTGCTGCGTGCCTTCGGCAGCAGCAGTGCCGAGCAGGAGCGGATGTCGCCGATCAACCACGTGCAGGCGCTGACGTTGCCGATCTACCTCGCCGCCGGCGCCCGCGACGACCGCTGCCCGCCGGAGCACACCGAAGCGCTGGCCAAGGCGCTGCAGGCGGCCGGCAACCCACCCGAGGGCATGATCGTGCAGTCCGGCGAAGGCCACGGCTTCTACAAGGAAGACAACAACCTCAACCTCTACACCAGGATGCTGGGGTTCTTCGACGCACATCTGGGCGCTTCCGCGCCGCAGGCCGGCGCGCCCTGACCCGCCACGCAGACAACGCCACGGCGCGCCGCCGTGGCACGCGCGGCGCACTGCACGCACCGCGCCTTTCCCTCGCCCTGGTCGTCATGCCAGGGCTTTTTTTGCCACTACCGTCCGCCGCCGCGCAACAGTGCCATCGCCGCATTGTGACCGGGCGCGCCGGTCACGCCGCCGCCGGGATGGGTGCCGGAGCCGCACAGGAACAGACCAGGAATCGCACCGCGGTACGCCGCCTGGCCGAGCATGGGGCGTGCGCTGAACAGCTGGTTGAGGCTCAACGCGCCATGGAAGATGTCGCCGCCGATCAACCCGAAGGTGCGCTCCAGGTCCAACGGGCTCAGCACCTGCCGGCCCAGCACCGAAGCGGCGAAGCCCGGCGCGTAGCGCTCGACGGTGGCGATCATCAGGTCGGCGACCTCCTCGCGGTGCGCGTCCCAGCTGCGCCCGTCCGGCAACTGCGGCGCCACGTGCTGGCAGAACAGGCTGGCCACGTGCTGGCCCGGCGGCGCCAGGCTGTCGTCCAGGGTGCTGGGAATCAGCAGTTCGACGATCGGTTCGCGCGACCAGCCATGTCGGCGCGCGTCCTGGTAGGCGCGATCCATGTAGTCCAGGCTCGGCGCCAGCACGATGCCGGCGGTGAGATGGTCGCCCGGCCCCGGCAGCGCGCTGAAGCTGGGCAGGCGCGACAGCGCCACGTTCATGCGAAACGTGCCCGACCCGCAGCGCCAGTGCGCCATGCGCGCACGCGTGGCGGCCGGCACCTGCGCCGGATCGAGCAGGCGTTCGTACAGCAGTTTGGGGTTGACGTTGGCGACCACGTGCCGCGCCCGCAGCCGCTCGCCCTGCTCGGTGACCACGCCGACCGCGCGCCCATCCTCGACCAGGATCTCGCGCACGCCGGCATCGGTGCGGATCTGCGCGCCGGCGGCGGTCGCGGCGCGCGCCATCGCCTGGGTGATCGCGCCCATGCCGCCCAGCGCATGGCCCCAGGCGCCCTTGACCCCATTGCTCTCGCCGAACACGTGGTGCAGCAGCACGTAGGCCGATCCCGGGGTGTACGGGCTGGCGTAGTTGCCGACGATGCCGTCGAAGCCGAACAGCGCCTGCGCCGCATCGCTCTCGAACCAGCGCTGCAGATACTCGGCGGCGGAGATGGTGAACAGGTCCAGCAGGTCCTGGCGCAGTTCCGCGTCCAGCGCGTGCAGGCGGCGGCCGAGGCGGCCGGCGCGCAGCAGTTCGGGCAGCGCCTGCAGCCAGCCGCCGTCGGTGACGTTCGGCGGCGGCTGCAGCGCCAGCGCGCGCAGCACGTCGGCGATGCCCTCCAGCCGCGCCTCGTAGGCCGGCAGGCGCGCGGCGTCGCGCGCGGAGAACTTGGCCAGTTCGGCCTGGGTGTGGCCGGCGCCGGTCAGCAGATAACGTCCATCCGGCAACGGCAGGAAGTTGTTGCGTCGGCGCGGCACGATGTGCAGGCCGTGGCCGGCCAGATCCAGGTCGGCGATCACCTTGGGCTGCAGCAGCGACACCGTGTAGGACGCCACCGAGTTGCGGAACCCGGGATGAAACTCCTCGGTCACCGCGGCGCCGCCGACCACGCCGCGCCGCTCCAGCACGGTCACCTTCCAGCCGGCCCGCGCCAGGTAGGCGGCGCAGACCAGGCCGTTGTGGCCGGCGCCCACGATCAGGGCATCGCATGGCGATTCACGGGTCATGGCCGCATGGTAAGCCAGCGCCGGCGCCCTGCCGACCGGCAGGCAATGCGGCCGTCCCACGGCCCAACGCGCGCGGCCGTCCATGACCTTCGACACCCCTGAAACCTCCCGCGGCGGCGTAGAGTCTCGCCACGGCCCGGACGGGCCACCTTTTTATCCACGTCGGCCTGGAGCCTGCCTGTGACCCTTCGCAATCCCAAGATGTTGCTGTTGACCCTGGCCGTGAGCGCCGCGCTGACCGGCTGCAACAAGCCCGAGAACGCCGCGCCCGCCGCCGACGCCGCCAAGCCCGCGCCGGCCGCCGCCCCGGCCGCAGCGCCCGCCGAGCTCAAGCTCGACACCAGCAAGCTGCCGGCCTACAACGCCTTCAGCATCAACGACCTCGACGCCGGCAAGAGCGCCTGCGACGACTTCAACGGCTACGTCAACGGCAAGTGGCTGGCCGCCAACGAGATTCCCAAGGACCGCAGCAGCTGGGGCGCGTTCTCGATCCTGGACGAGCGCTCGGTGGCCGTGCAGCACCAGTTGGCCGAACAGGCCGCTGCCGCCGCCAACCCGCAGGGCGTGGAGAAGATCGTCGGCGACTTCTGGTCCTCGGGCATGGACGAAGCCAAGATCAACGCCCAGGGCATCGCGCCGCTGAAGGCCGACCTGGCCGCGATCGACGGCCTCAAGGACGGCCCGGCGATCGCCGAGTACCTGCGCCAGAGCGCGGCCAAGGGCGAGAACGGCCTGTTCGGCTTCGGCGCGGAAGCCGACTTCAAGAATTCGACGATGAACATGGCCTACGCCATGCAGGGCGGCCTCGGCCTGCCCGACCGCAGCTACTATGTCGACGCCGACAAGCAGGACAAGCTCAAGGCCTACCAGGCGCACGTGGCCAAGGTGCTGGAGCTGGCCGGCGTGCCGGCCGCCGACGCGGCCAAGCAGGCGCAGGACGTGGTGGCGCTGGAAACCCGTCTGGCCAAGGTCTCCAAGTCCAGCGAGCAGCTCTCGCGCGACGCCGAGCTGGCCTACAACCCGGTCACCCCGGCCGAGGCCGACAAGCTGACCCCGAACTTCCCCTGGACCAAGTTCTTCGAATCGCAGGGCGTGGCCGTGCCGGAGAAGTTCTCGCTGGCGATCCCGGCCTTCCACCAGGAAGTGAGCAAGGCGCTGGGCGACACCGACCCGTCGGTGTGGCGCGCCTACCTGCGCTTCCACACCGTGGACAGCGCCTCGCCGTACCTGAGCGATGCCTTCGCGCAGGAAAACTTCGCTTTCTACGGCAAGGAACTCAACGGCCAGGCCGAGATGAAGCCGCGCTGGAAGCGCGTGCTCGGCAGCATCGAGAACGGCGCCGGCGAGGCGATGGGCCAGATGTACGTCAAGGTCGCGTTCTCGGCCGACGACAAGGCCAAGATGCAGCAGTTGGTGGAGAACTTGAGCCAGGCGCTGAAGGCGCGCCTGGAGAAGCTGACCTGGATGAGCGAGGAGACCAAGGCCAAGGCCCTGGAGAAGTGGAAGACCTTCACCCCGAAGATCGGCTACCCGGACAAGTGGCGCGACTACAGCAGCCTGACCACCAAGCGCGACAGCTACCTGGACAACGTGCGCGCCGCCACCGCGTTCAACTACAAGTACAACCTGAGCAAGATCGGCAAGCCGGTGGACAAGACCGAGTGGGGCATGACCCCGCAGACGGTCAACGCCTACTACAACCCGCTGCAGAACGAGATCGTGTTCCCGGCGGCGATCCTGCAGCCGCCGTTCTTCGACCCCAAGGCCGACGACGCGTTCAACTACGGCGGCATCGGCGCGGTGATCGGCCACGAAATGACCCACGGCTACGACGACCAGGGCGCGCGCTTCGGGCCGACCGGCAACTTCGAGAACTGGTGGACCCCGGCCGACGCGAAGAAGTTCTCCGCACTCACCGGCAAGCTGGTCCAGCAGTTCGACGGCTACGAGGTCGACGGCAAGCACGTCAACGGCAAGCTGACCCTAGGCGAGAACATCGCCGACCTGGGCGGCATCACCACCGCCTATGACGCGATGAAGAAGGCCACCGAGGGCAAGGACGACCCGAAGGTCGGCGGCATGAGCCGCGACCAGAACTTCTTCATCAACTGGGCCACCGTGTGGCGCACCAAGTACACCCCGCAAAACGCGATGGTGCGCCTGACCACCGACCCGCACGCCCCGGCGCAGTTCCGTGCGATCGGCGCGCCGTCGAACCTGGAGGCCTTCGCCACCGCGTTCCAGTGCAAGCCGGGCGCGCCGATGGTGCGCAGCGGCGACAAGCGCGTGGTGATCTGGTAAGCGGCAGCGTCACCGCCGTCCCGCGAGAAGGCCCGGCATGTCCGGGCCTTTTCTTTGCGTGGACGCCGATCTGCGGCAGCGGCGGCGATGCCGACCGCCCTGTGCGGCCAGCGGCGTCCGTGGTTGCCCAAGCCCCTCGCTGAATCCGGTTGGGCGGTGGACGCACGTCATCGCCACAGTTGCACACCGCGGCTTGTTAAACTCCGCCGACTTTAATCCTGACCGGATGCGTTCCCGATGCCCAATGCCCGTCCGCTTGCCCTCGCCGTCGCCCTCGGCCTGATCGCCCTCGCCTCCGCCGCCGATGCCGCGCCCAAGAAGAAGCGCGCCGCCGCGCCCAAGGCCCCGCCGATCAGCGCCGCCTGCAGCGACTTCTACGACGATGCCAACGCCGATTGGCTCAAGCAGAACCCGGTGCCGCAGACCGGTGCGGTCACCGCGCTGGGCCAGCTCGCCGAGCGCGCGCAGCAACAGCAGCGCGACCTGCTCGATGCGTCCATGCAGTCGCCGCAGAACGCGGTGCAGAAGGCGCTGGGCGACTTCTGGGCCAGTGGCCTGGACGAGGCCGCCGTCGAGAAGGACGGCTCCAACCCGATCGCGCCGCTGCTCGGCCGCATCGATGCGATCAAGAAGGCCAAGGACGTGCCGGCCTCGATCGCCGCGCTGCATCAGATCGGTATCCCGGTCGCGTTCAACTTCGGCGCCGACGTCGACCTGAAGGCGCTGGACCGCCACATTGGCTACTTCATGCAGGGCGGCATGGGCCTGCCCGACCCGGCCTTCTACACCCGCACCGACGCCGACACCATGGCGCTGATGGGCCGCTACCGCACCTACGTCAAGCAGATCCTGACCCTGACCGGCACCCCGGCCGACCGCCTCGAGGCCGACGCGCAATCGGTGCTGCAGATCGAGACCGCGCTGGCGCGCAGCGCCAAGTCGCTGGCCGGCATCAACAACCCGTTCAACAACTACGCGCCGATTTCGACCAAGGAGTTGAACAAGCAGTACCGCAACCTGCAGCTCGACGCCTTCCTCAAGGCCCAGGGCGTCAACGACGACCTGGTGTCGATGGCCGACCCGGACATGTTCAAGCAGCTCGACGGCATGATCGTCAGCATCAAGCCCGAGCAGTGGAAGGCCTACCTGCGCTGGCGCGTGGGCGATGCGATGGCGCCGTACCTGTCCAAGAGCTTCCGCGACGCCAGCTTCGAGTTCCGCGGCCGCGTGCTGCAGGGCCAGGTCGCACCGCCGCCGCGCTGGGCGCAGGTGCTGGACGCGATCAACGTCGCCGCCGGCCCGATGCTGGGCCGCGAGTACGTGGCACGCTACCTGTCGGCCGACACCCGCCGCCAGGCCGAGACCATCGCCGACCAGGTGCGCGACGCGCAGATCGCCGCGATCAAGCGCAGCACCTGGCTGAGCGAGCCGGCGCGCACCGAGGCGCAGGCCAAGCTGGCCGCGCTGAAGATCGAAGTCGGCGCGCCGCGCCGCGACCTCGACTACACCCTGCAACCGATGGGCCGCGGCAGCTTCGGCGGCAACATGCTGATCGCCTCCACCTGGCGCCACCGCGAAGAGATGAAGCGCATCGGCAAGGGCAACGCCGACCGCCGCTGGGACGTGCTGCCGCAGCAGCCGGCGCTGACCTACGACATCGCCCAGAACCGCCTGATCGTCACCGCCGCGGTGCTGCAGCCGCCGGTGTACGCGGCCGGCGGCGACGCCGCGGCGCTGTACGGCGCCTACGGCGCGATGGTCGCGCACGAGCTGATCGGCGCCATCGACAGCAAGGGCAGCCAGGTCGACGCACAGGGTCAGTTGCGCAACTGGTGGACCCCGGAAGACAAGAGCGCCTGGAACGCGCTGGCGGCCCGTACCGCCGCGCAGTACGGCGCCTACGACTTCCCCGGCGTGAAGGGCGCCAAGGTCAACGGCGCGCTGACCCAGGACGAGGACCTGACCGACATCGGCAGCGTCGAACTGGCCTGGCAGGCCTACAGCGCCGCGCAGCCAGCGGCCAACGAAACCGACAAGCAGGCGTTCTACAAGGCCTGGGCCGGCCTGTGGGCGCAGCAGCTGTCGCCGAACGAAGCCGTGCAGCGGGTCACCGCCGACGTGCACGCGCCCGGCCGCTGGCGCACCAACGGCGCGCTGGCCAACCTGCCCGCCTTCGCCGCGACCTTCACCTGCAAGCCGGGCCAGCCGATGGTGCGCAGCGAGGCCGAGCAGATCCACCTGTGGCCGTGAGCCGGTGCCGGCGCTAGCCGCCGGCCAAGCACACAGCAAGACGGCGCGGGCAACCGCGCCGTCTTGCGTTCAGGGATGGGAAAACGTGTCGTCGGCGCCTGCGCTGCGCAGGCGGCTGTCAACGCGAGGGCGCTGCGCGCGCGGCGATGCCTGCGCGCGGAGGCCTGCGTGCGCTCAGCGCACGATGCGCGGACGCGGCGGCTTGCGCTTGCCGAACGGCGGCTGGCCGCGCCAGTAGCGGATCATCAGCCAACCGAACAGCATGCCGCCCAGATGCGCGAAATGCGCCACGCCCGGCTGCCAGCCGGTGAAGCCCATCAGCAGTTCCAGCGCACCGAACACGATCACGAAGGTGCGCGCCTTCATCGGGATCGGCGGGAACAGCAGCACCACCCGCTGGTTCGGAAACAGCATGCCGAAGGCCAGCAGCAAGCCAAAGATGCCGCCCGAGGCGCCCACGACCGGAAGCGCCTGCATGCCGTTGCTGACCATCCACCAGCCGACCAGCAATTGGCACAGGCCGGCGCCGGCTACGCAGACCAGGTAGTAGGTCAGGAAGCGCTTCTCGCGCCAGGTCTGTTCCAGCGGACCGCCAAACATGTACAGGGCAAGCATGTTGAACAGCAGGTGCATGAAGTCGTCATGCAGGAAGCCGTAGGTCAGCAACTGCCAGACCTGGAAATTCTGCCCGGGCGAGAACGCATCGAAGGCGCCGATCGGCCACAGCATGAAGGGCTCGAACGTCGCATCGCCCAGCAAAAAGGGTTGCTGCAGCAAGAACACCACGACATTTGCGATCAGAAGCGCTTTAGTGACGGGCGGGAGTCTGGGAAACATGGTTGGGTCCGTGGCAACTGCCTCCATCATAGCCGCTCGTTAGAGCATGCACCCCAACCAATGCAGCGGCATGCCATGACCAACGATGCTCTTCCAAGAGGTACTGCGAGCGCGGTGCGCCGAAGAGACAGACGAGGGCGCGGGAGAAGCCTCGCGCAGTCAACATGCAGCATGCGCTTCGCGCCCGTACCCTCACCCCAACCCCTCTCCCGCAGGGAGAGAGGCTTGAACCTCCTTCTCCCTCCGGGAGAAGGTGCCCCGAAGGGGCGGATGAGGGTACGAGCGCAGCCTCGTGCAGTTGAAACACCACATGCGCTTCGCGCCCCTACCCTCACCCCAACCCATCTCCCAGAGGGAGAGGGCTTGGCATTCCCTTCTCCCTCCGGGAGAAGGTGCCCCGAAGGGGCGGATGAGGGTACGAGCGCAGCCTCGCGCAGTTGAAACAGGACATGCGCTTCGCGCCCTACCCTCACCCCAACCCCTCTCCCGCAGGGAGAGGGGCTTGAACCTCCCTTCTCACACCGGGAGAAGGTGCCCCGAAGGGGCGGATGAGGGTACGGGCGCAGCCTCGTGCAGTGAAACACCGCATGCGCTTCGCGCCCTGCCCTCACCCCAGCCCCTCTCCCGCAGGGAGAGGGGCTTGAACCTCCTTCTCCCTTCGGGAGAAGGTGCCCCGAAGGGGCGGATGAGGGTACGAGCGCAGCCTCGTGCAGTTCAAACACCGCATGCGGCTTCGCGCCCTACCCTCACCCCAACCCCTCTCCCGGAGGGAGAGGGGCTTGAACCTCCCTTCTCCCACCGGGAGAAGGTGCCCCGAAGGGGCGGATGAGGGTACGGGCGCAGCCTCGTGCAGTGAAACAACGCATGCGCTTCGTGCCCCTACCCTCACCCCAACCCCTCTCCCGGGGGGGCGAGGGGCTACGCCATTCACAGCCGGCCTCTTCTGCTTTTCGAGACACGGGCGGCCGCAGTTCTGGTGCGCTTCGCTACCTAGGCCCCCACACCTCCGCATCGAGATCCCGCGCCGGCTTAGGCGCACGCTTCACCCGCCCACCCTGCACCGCCACGCCTTCGGCGCGCAGGCGTTGGCATTGTTCGCAATAGCCGCGCGAGCCTTCGGGAAACGCGATGCGGCCGTCGCTGCGCAGCACCCGGTGCCAGGGCAGCGCGGCGTCGGTGTTGCCGCCGAGCAGGCGCGCCACCAGGCGCGCGCGCCCCGGCAACCCGGCCAGCATCGCCACCTCGCCATAGCCGCGCACCTGGCCCGGCGGGATCGCCCGGATCGTCGCCAGGATCCGCGCGTGTGCGTCGGCAACCGCCGTCGTCGCGGCCGGCACCGACGCATTCGCTGCGGGCGGCCGCCGTGGACTCATGCCGCCGGCCTCGCCCGCACCGGCCGCGACACCAGCAGCACCCCGCCCAGCACCAGCACGGTGCCGGCGATCTGCCACGGCCCCATCGCCTCGCCCAGCAGCAGCACGCTGAGCACGATGGTCGAGACCGGGCCGAGCATGCCGATCTGCGACGCCAGCGCCGAGCCGATGCGCTGCACCGCCAGCATCGTCGCCAGCACCGGCACCGCCGTACACAGCGTGCCGTTGAGCAGCGACAGCGCGTACACCGGCGCCGGCAGGGCCAGCGCGTGGAGCGGCCGCAGCAGCAGGAACTGCGCGATGCACAGCGCGCAGGCGACCAGGCTGGCGTAGGCGGTCAGCCGCACCGCGCCGACCCGCGCCACCAGTTGGCCGCTGCCGACCAGGTAGGCCGCATAGGCCAGCGCGCTGCCGAACACCAGCAGGCTGCCCCAGGCGGTGCGCGCGCCGCCGATGCGCAGGTCGTGGCCGAACGCCAGCAGCACGCCCAGATAGCTCAACGCCAGCGCCCACAACTGGCGCCGCTGCGGACGCCGCCGCCACAGCAGCACGCCGATCAGCAGCACCAGGGTCGGGGTGAGATAGAGGATCAGCCGCTCCAGGGTCGCGGTGATGTAGGCCAGGCCGAGGAAATCCAGGAAGCTGGCCAGGTAATAGCCGAGCACACCCAGCGCGACGATCCGCCAGCGGTCGCCGGGCTGCAGCGGCGGCGCGCGGCGCGCCGCCCACAGCGCCATCGCCGCGAAGCACGGCAGCGCCACCAGCATGCGCAAGGCCAGCAGGGTCACCGCATCGACGCCATAGCGATAGCCCAGCTTGACGATGATGGCCTTGCCGGAAAACGCGATCGCGCCGCCCGCGGCGAGCAGCACGCCGCCGAGGCTGGCCTGGGTGGCGGAGGAAGCGACGGGGGCGGACGTGCCGGGCGCGCTCATCGCGCAGCGCCGCGACAGGGAGAAGAGGACACGTGCATGCCGCCATTCTACGGCGCGACGGCCAACCCGCCGTCGGATCGCCGCGGCTTCAGCGCATCAGTACCACTTCCTCGGCCGAGGTCGGATGGATCGCCACGGTGTCCTCCAGTTGCTGCTTGGTCACGCCCAGCTTCAACGCCACCGCGAACCCCTGCAGTATCTCGTCGGCACCATCGCCGAGTAGATGGAAGCCGACCACGCGTTCGTCGGCGCCAACGCACACCAGCTTGAACAGGCTGCGCTGCGGCGAGTCGGCCAGCGCCTGCAGCATCGGCCGGAAGTTGCTGCGGTACACAGTCACCGCATCGGCGCCGTAGCGTTCGCGCGCCTGCTCCTCGCCCAGCCCCACCTGGCCCAGCGGCGGGTGCGAGAACACCACGCTGGGCACGTTCTCGTAGTCCAGCCGCGCCTGCGGTCGGTCGCCGAACACGCGATCCATCAGCTTGCGCCCGGCGGCGATCGCCACCGGGGTCAGGCCGACCTTGCCGGCCACGTCGCCGATCGCGTACAGCCCCGGCACGTCGGTGTTCTGGTAGTCGTCCACCACGATCTCGTGCTTGTCGCCCAGGCGCACGCCCAGCGCTTCCAGGCCGAGGTCGCGTGTGTTGGGGCGGCGCCCGATCGCGAAGAACACCTTGTCGACGATCTCGCCAGACTGCCCCTGCGCATCGACCACGCACAGGTCCTCGCCGCTGCGGCGCAGGGCGCTGGCGCGATAACCGAAATGCAGGCGCACGCCCTGGTGACGCAGATTGTCGGCGAGCTGCCGCGCCAGTTCCGCGTCGAACCGCTCCAGCAGGCGCTCGCCCTGCACGTACAGCTCCACCCGGCTCCCCAGCGCCTGCAGCAGTCCGGCCAGTTCCACCGCGATGTAGCCGCCACCGACGATCGCCACCCGCGGCGGAGCCTCGCACAGGTTGAAAAAGTCGTCCGAGACCAGGCCCAGTTCGGCGCCTTCGATCTGCGGCCGCAGTGGATGCGCACCGGTGGCGATCACCACGTGCTTGGCGCTGACCCGCACGCCGTCGTCGCATTCGACGGTGTGCGCATCGACCAGCCGGCCGCGCCGCGGAATCAGCACCACGCCGTCGGCATCCAGGCGCCGCCGGTAGCTGGCGTGGATGTTGCCGATGTAGCCCTGGCGATGCGCCACCAGCTCGGCCCAGGACAGCGTGGCCTCGGGAATGGCGAAGCCGACCGCGCGCGCCAAGTCGATGCGCTCGACCAGGTCCGCCGCCAGCCACATCGCCTTCTTCGGCACGCAGCCGACATTGACGCAGGTGCCGCCGAGCGCGCTCGGCTCCAGGATCGCCACCCTCGCGCCGTGGCTGGCGGCGCGGAACGCGGTGGCCAGGCCACCGGAGCCCCCGCCCAGCACCAGCAGGTCGTAATCGCGGATCGGCCCGCTCACGGCGCACGCTCGGCGCGCGGTGCAGTGGCGTCGCTGGCGAACCCGTATCCGCTTCTCACATCGTCCATCGGCTGTCCTGTCGCATGTCTCGGTCGCCGCGGAGCATGCCATGGGCGGCCGCGCGGCAGATGTGAGGACGCCGCCGCAGCGCCTGTCTCAGGCAGCATCGCGTCGCCGCATCGGCTGCCAGCGCAGGTAGCTGGCCGACCGCCACAACCACTCCACCGGGCCGAAACGGAACCGCTGCAGCCACCAGTGCGACAACGCCACCTGCAGCGCGAACAGCGCGACCGCGAACGGGATCTGCCAGGCGCGCGGCAATCGCTCGAAGTAACCGAAGCCATAGCCATAGAACAGCGTGGTGCACACCAGCGACTGCAGCAGGTAGTTGCTCAGCGCCATGCGTCCGGCCGGCGCCAGCCACTGCAACGCCGCTGCGGCGCGCACCAGCCAGGCCGCATAGCCCAGCGCCATCAGGCCACCGGCGACGCTGGCGAGGGCGTAGGCAAACGTCAGCCGCAGATCCAGTCGCGCCGGGTCCATCCACGGCTCCAGCCGGAAGCTCAGCAGCATCAGCCCCAGCCCCAGCGGCAGCACGCCCCAGCGCAGCACCGCCAGCAGCCGCGGGAAGCGCTGCGGTTGCGCGGCCAGGCCGCTGCGCACGCACCAAGCGCCGAGCAGGAACATGCCGAAGATGGTCGGCGCATTGAACAGCAGCCCGCTCAGCGATTCGACCAGGTCGCGCGCGCGTTGCGCGGTGGCCTGGACGTAGCTGCCGTGGCCGAACACCTCGCGCTGCTGCGCCAGCGCCGCGGCGCCGTGCTGCGCCTGCTCGGCCATCTCGCGTTGCCACTGCGCCGCACTGTGCGGATCGGCCTGCGCCGCCCAGGCGGCGGCGCCGATCAACAGCCACAGCGCCGGCGCGAACAGGTACACCACCAGCGCCATGCCGGGCAGCCAGCGCGTGGGCGCCTCGCGGAACGCCAGCAGCATGAACGCCAGCAGCGCGTAGCTGACCAGGATGTCGCCGGACCACAGCAGCACGGCATGCAGCAGACCGATCAGCAGCAGCCCCGCGCTGCGACGCAGGAAGAAGCCACCGAACGGCCGTCGCGCGATCTCGGCGCGCTGCGCCATCACTGCGAAGCCCATGCCGAACAGCAGCGAGAACAAGGTGTAGAACTTGCCCTGCACCAGGATGTAGACCAGTGCGTCGGCGATGCGGTCGGCGCCGCGCAGCGTCGGATCCAGGCCGGTCATCGCTGCGTCCAGCGAACCGACGAAGCCCTCGATGTTCATCAGCAGGATGCCCAGCAGGGCGAAGCCGCGCAGCACGTCCAGCGTGGCGATGCGCTCGGCGGGCGCGACGGGCTGCAACACGGGGGCGGAGGAAGCCAAGGCGGGCACCGGACGGAAGGCCGGCGAATGTCCCCTCGCCGCGATCAGGAAGGCCGCCGGCGTCCGCGGCGGCGCGACGGCGCCGCTGCGCGCGGCGCCAGGGCTGGCGGCACCGGCGCGACCGGTACCGCCATCAACGCACTCAGTGGTGGTGGCCGCCGTCGCCGTGCACGTGGCCGTGCTCGATCTCTTCGGCGCTGGCCTCGCGCACGTCGACGATCTCCACGTCGAAATGCAGGTCCTTGCCGGCCATCGGGTGGTTGAGGTCGACGTCGACCACGCTCATGCCGACCTTCTGCACGGTGACCGCGCGCGGGCCGAAGTTGGTCTGCAGCACCACCTGGCTCCCCGGCTGCAGCTTGGCCGCGCCGAAATGCTTCTTCGGCACGCGCTGGCTCAGGCCCTCGCGGTATTCGCCGTAGGCGTCCTTGGCCGCCACGTCGACGCCGAAGCTGTCGCCGGCGGCCTTGTCCATCATCGCGTTCTCCAGGCCAGGGATGATGTTGCCGTGGCCGACCAGGATCACCAGCGGATCGCGGTCCTTGGAGCTTTCGATCGGCGCTTGACCGACTTCCGAAACGGTGTAGTGGAAACGGACGACGCGGTCTTTTTCGATCTTCATGTGCACTCTGCGCTGTGGCTGCCGGGGGCAGACGGGATGGGCGGCTTGTCGGCCGCCGGGAGCGCCGCCATGATGGCGGCCTTCTGAGGTCGCGCATTATCCCGGCTCCATGCACAACACGCCAGTTTCGCCGCGCGGCCGCCGCGCGTTCCCGTGGTGGCTTCCGCTGCTGTGCGCCGCGGCGCTGGCGGCCTGCGGACGCCACGAGGTCCGCCACACCCGGCCGGCACCGGTGACGGTGCGCGAGTGGCCGCAGGTGGCACCGGCCGACCCGGGGGCGGCCAACGCGGTGCTGATGCGCGCGCTGGGCCTGGTCGGCACCCCCTA
Organism: Xanthomonas sp. NCPPB 3174; assembly: GCF_056725205.1. Taxonomy (NCBI): domain Bacteria; kingdom Pseudomonadati; phylum Pseudomonadota; class Gammaproteobacteria; order Lysobacterales; family Lysobacteraceae; genus Xanthomonas; species Xanthomonas sp. NCPPB 3174. The sequence continues at coordinate 3,445,944 of NZ_CM161517.1, forward strand.
CCGCTACGGCGGCAACACCCCCGAGTCCGGCTTCGACTGCAGCGGCCTGGTCGCCTATGTCTATCGCGACATGCTCGACCTGCGGCTGCCACGCACCTCGCGCGAACTGGCCGCGGTGCAGGGGCCGCGGATCGATCCGCAGCGCCTGAGCACCGGCGACCTGGTGTTCTTCGGCAGCGCCGGGAATGTGACGCACGTCGGAATCTATGTCGGCGAAGGCCGTTTCGTGCATGCCCCCAGCACCGGCGGAACCGTCCGCCTGGATTCGCTGGATGGGGCCTACTGGCGAGACCATTACACCGGTGCGAAACGGGTTTTGCGTTGAACTGTGATTTCACCCACATTCATAATTACGAAATTTTAACCTTATTTGAACTTCCTATTTCTGTCTACAAGGCATGATCCCCCATCGTTTTATTTTGTGATCCAAGCGTGACGACCGAAGCCCAGACCTCTCCAGGCAAGCCCGCCGTTCCCCGCCGGACCGCTTTCCGCCTCTTCTGCACCGCCTCGCTCTGTTTCTCGGCCCTCCCGGCCCTGGCTCAGACCGCTCCCGCCGACACCGTCGTCCCGGAAGCGATCGCGACCGTCGCCCCCGCCCCGGCCCAGGTCGGCGCCGCGGCGACCACCGCCCCGGCGACCGCACAGACCTCCACTTCCATCGCCTCGGCCAAGCCGGCCGCCGCCGCCCAGGCGCCCGCGCCGACGCGCAGCAAGGCCGACGCCGCTGCCAGCGCCACGCTGGCCGCCCTGCTGCCGCACCTGGCCGCCAACGACACCATTCCACTGATGGACCGCTCGGCGATGTTCGCCGGCGACATCAGCCGCCTGCTGGCCAACTACGACGTGTCCCAGCCGGTTCCGCGCGAAGGCGTGGTCCCGGGCGGCGACAAGGTCCAGTCCGTGCTCAAGCGCGCCATGGCGCTGCTGGGCACCCCGTACCGCTGGGGCGGCGAGGACACCGAGGGCTTCGACTGCAGCGGCCTGGTCGGCTACGTGTTCCGCACCGCGCTGGGCATCGAACTGCCGCGCGTGTCGCGCGAAATGGCCCGCGAGGCCAACGCCCAGCTGATCAAGGACCGCGATGCGCTGGCCCCGGGCGACCTGGTGTTCTTCGGCCGCAAGGGCCGCGTCGACCACGTCGGCCTGTACGTCGGCGAGGGCCGCTTCCTGCACGCCCCCAGCCGCGGCAAGGACGTGCGCGTGGACACGCTGACCTCCGGCTACTGGGGCGAGAAGTTCGTGCAGGCGCGCCGCGTGGCGATGTAAGCCACCCCCGTCTGTGCGCAATGCGAAGAAAGGCCGCTGGCGACAGCGGCCTTTCTTATTGCGCCCGGGTGTCGCCGGATTGCCGCTGCGATGCGACGCTGTCCACCGGCTACGTCATTGCCGCCCCCGCCTTGCCCGACGGCACGATACGCTGGCCTGCCTCGATCGCGTCACCGGAATGTCGATGACACCACCTCCCTCGCCCGTCCTGCGCCCCTGCCACGCCCATGACCACCGTCACCAGGCCGCATACTGGCGGCATCGGCAGGCGCTGCGCTGATGCTGCTCACTCCCGCCCTGCCCACGCCCGCCCAGGCACTGGCGATCGCGCAGTCGCTGCTGTCCACCCGCTATGCCGGCGCTGCCTTCGGCTTCGCCGCCGGCTCGATCCTGCGCGGCGAAGGTACGCACCTGTCCGACATCGATCTGGTGGTGGTCTACGACAGCCTGCCGGCGGCACGTCGCGAATCGTTCCTGGCCGAGGGTGTGCCGGTCGAAGCCTTCGTGCACGATCCGGGTACGCTGGCCTGGTTCGTCGATGACGATGCGGCCCGCGGCCGTCCCAGCCTGCTGCACATGGTCGCCGAGGGCACCATCGTCGGCACCGCGACCGAATCCGCACGCAGCCTACAAGGCCAGGTCGCCGCGCGACTGCAGGCCGGGCCGCTGCCGCTGACGCCGGCGCAACGGGACGCGCTGCGCTACGAGATCACCGACCTGATCGACGACCTGTGCGGCGAACGCAGCGCCGCCGAGATCGTCGCGATCGGCGCATTGCTGCATCCGCGCCTGGCGGAACTGGCGCTGCGCGGACGCGGCCATTGGTACGGCAGCGGCAAGTGGGTGCCGCGCCTGCTGGCACGGATGGATCCGGCGGTGGGCGCGCGCTTCGAGCAGGCCTTCGCCACGCTGTTCGCCAGCGCCGACTGCGCGCCGGTGCTGGCGCTGGCGCAGCAGGAACTGGCCGCGCACGGCGGCCGCCTGTTCGCCGGCGACTGCCGCACCGCGCCGGCGGACTGGCGCGCCTGAACCAGCGCGCGGGCGCGCGCCCTCAGCCGTGGTAATGCGCGATGGTGTCCTCGATGCCCTTGCTCAGCTCCATCACCTTCTGCGCGTACTCGGCCAGGCGATGGTCTTCCGGGGTATCCGGATGCCAAGCCGGGACCGCAGTCGGGCGGCCTTCGACGCCGTCCAGGGCCACGAACACGATGATGCAATGCGTGCACAGACGCGGCTCGCCGCCCATCGGATCGCGGGCGCGCACCTCGATGGCGAAATGCATGCTGCTGGTGCCGGTGTGGACCAGCTTGGCGCTGACCGTGACCATGTCGCTGATGCGGATCGGCGAGACGAAGCGGATGCCGCCCACCGCCACGGTCACGCTGTAGTGGCCGCTCCAGCCCACCGCGGCGGCGTAGCCGACTTGGTCGATCCACTTCATCACCACGCCGCCGTGAACCTTGCCGCCGTAGTTGACGTCGATCGGTTCGGCCAGGAAGCGGAAGGTCAGTTCGCGTTGCGTGCCGCTCATCGGGAGTCCATGCAGGGGAAGAAGGCGGCAGTCTGCCATGCGCCGACGCCGCCAATCGCAATGGCGCCGCAATGGCCTGCGGCCACGGCAGCGCTGTGCCGGCCGGCCGATGGGGTCGACTACGCCGCGGCCAGCGCCAGGTTGTCGCGCTTGCGGATGCACAGCCACGGGAAATGCGGCTGGCGCCAGCGCAGTGCGCGCAGGCAGCGTACCGACAGCCGTCGGGGGTCGAACAACCGGCGCAGCACGATGCCGTCCAGCACTGCGTCGGTGTGCTGGTGGTACTGCTGCGCCAGTTCGGCGCAGCCCAGGTCGCTGAAGTAGCGCAGGCTGCGCGCGGCGCTGGCCCGGGCCTGCTCGGCGTCGGCGTAGAACGGGCTGTCGAGGATGTGCAGTTCGCCATCGTGCTGCAGCAGCCGCAGCAAGCGTGCGATCAGCGCACGCGGATCGGCGAAGTACTGGATGCAGGCAGGCACCACCACGACATCGAACCGCTGCGCCGGCAGCGGCAAACGCAGGATGTCGCCGGCGACGAAACTCAGCTGCGGCGCGTCGGCGAACACCCGCGCCGCCTGGGCAAGTTCGGTGCGATTGACGTCCACGCCGCAGACCTCGCGCTGCAGGCCGCTGGCCAGGCGATGCGAGAGCCAGCCGTTGCCGCAGCCCAGTTCCAGTAGCGGCGCGTCGCCGCCGCGCGCGCGCAGGTGGCGCAGCAGGCGCCGGCACGATTCGGCACGCACCCGCCATTCGTGGCTGGCGCCGAGCGCGCCGGGCGGCTGCGGCAGCGTGCACACCTGCGCGTCGCTGTAGAGCCGGCCTTCGCGGCGGCGCACCTCCAGGTAGCGCTGCTCGAACGGGTCGTCCGGCAGCGCGTCGTGCACCAGCACGCCCTCGCGCAGCGTCAGCCCCGGCAACTGTCGCAGCTGCGCACGCAGGCTCTCGGCGGCCGTGCTCACGGCAGCATCAACGCACCTGGCCGGAGCCGTCGACCGGCGGATCTTCCAGGCCGACATTGCTCGATGCAGCTTCGTAGATGCTGCGGTCGAGCAGGCCGGTCTCCTTGGCCACCAGCACCGGCACCAGCATCTGCCCGGTCACGTTGGTCATGGTCCGCATCATGTCCAGCACGCGGTCGATGGCGTACAGGTAGCCGATCACCTCCAGCGGCAGGTTGGCCGCGCTCAGCACCACCGTGGCCATCACCACCGCGGTGCCGGGCACGCCGGCGGTGCCGAAACTGCCCAGCACCGAGGCAATCAGCACCACGAAATACTGGTTGGCGGTCAGCGGCACGCCGGTGTACTGGGCGATGAACACCGCGCACAGCGCCGGGAAGATCGCACCGCAGCCGTCCATCTTGATGCTGGCGCCCAGCGGCACGGCGAACGCCGCGTAGTCCTTGTTGACGCCGAGGTTGTGGGTGATCGAGCGCAGTGCCACCGGCATCGCAGCGAAACTGGACGAGCTGACGAAGGCCACCTGCATGCCCGGCGCGGCACCGCGGAAGAACTTCCAGGGGTTGAGCCCGTGCACCAGCAGCAGGCTGCTGTACACCACCACGATGTGGATCGCGCAGGCCAGGTACAGCGCCAGCACGAAATTGCCGAACGGCAGCAGCTTGCCGAAGCCGTAGCCGCCGACCAGTGCGGCGATCAGGCCGAAGGTGCCGAGCGGGGTCATCTCCAGCACGAAGCGGGTGACCTGGATCATGATCTCGCTCATCTGCTTGGTGAGCTTGCGCGCCTCGGCCACGCGCTCGCCGAGCTTGACCATGGCAAAGCCGAGCAGCGCGGCGAAGAAGATCACCGGCAGGATCGAACCGCGCCCGGCCGCCAGCACGGTCTCGCCGGCGGCGTTGGTCTTGGTGCCGATGCCGGTGAGCGCGTAGAACGGATTGGACGGCACCACGTCCAGCAGCACCTGCACCGGGCTGGGCACGTCGCGCGGGGTCCAGGCACTGTCCACGCGCAGGCCCAGGTGGCCGGCACCCGGCTGCAGCACGGTGCCCACGGCCAGGCCGACACCGACCGCCAGCGCCGCGGTGACCACGAACCACAGGAAGGTGCGCCCGCCCAGCTTGGCCACCGACTGCTGCCCGTGCAGCGCCGAGATCGCGTTGATGACGGCGAAGAACACCAGCGGCACCGCGATCATCTTGATCAGGGTGACGTACAGATCGCCCAGCGGCTTGAACCAAGTCTCCGCGGTCGGCCCGAGTGCCCAGCCCGCCAGGGCGCCCAGCAGGAAGCCGGCGACCACGCGCTGCCAGAACGGAATGCGTAACCAGGCCGTCACCAGTTTCATCGACGCTGTCCAGAGAGATCGGGGGGTTTCGCACGATAGCGCACCCCGGCAGCAGCGACGACGCCATGGCTGGAAAGGCGCGATGTCATCGGCGTGCCTTGTCGCAGCCGGCATAATGCGGGGGACTTCGTTGTTCAGGACCCGTTCTGCGTATGCGCCTTCCCGTTTCCGCCCTCGCCGCCGCCTCCACCCTGCTGCTGGGCGCCTGCGCCAGCGCGCCGCGCGCGCCAGCCGCCAGTGCCAACGTCGCGCCGATCGTCGTCCCCGCCGTGGCCCATCCGGCCGGCGAAACCCCGGCCTGGTGGTACCGCAGCGGCGCGGCCAAGGCCGCCAACAACGGTGCGATGCGCGGCAAGGCCAAGAACGTCATCCTGTTCCTGGGCGACGGCATGAGCCTGACCACGGTCGCCGCCGCACGCATCCTCGACGGCCAGCGCAAGGGCGCTTCCGGCGAAGAGAACCAGCTGTCGTGGGAGGCGTTCCCGGCCACCGCGCTGAGCAAGACCTACAACACCGATTCGCAGACGCCGGATTCGGCCGGCACCATGACCTCGATCACCACCGGGGTGAAGACCCACATGGGCGCGATCGGCGTGTCCGCCGGCAAGCGCGACGCCTGCGCCGACAGCCTCGGCAAGCAGTTGCTGAGCTGGCTGGAACTGGCCGACAGCGCCGGCATGGGCACCGGCATCGTCACCACCACCCGGCTGACCCACGCCACCCCGGCCGCGACCTACGCGCACGTGCCCGAGCGCAACTGGGAAAGCGACGCCGACCTGCCGGAGAAGGCGGTGGCCGAAGGCTGCCGCGACATCGCCCAGCAGATGGTGAGCGCGCGCTTCGGGCGCGGCCCGCAGGTGATGCTGGCCGGCGGCCGCGGCCAGTTCACCACCGTCGAGCAGCGCGACCCAGAGTACGACGACAAGGTCGGCCTGCGCCTGGACGGCCGCGACCTGGTCGGCGAATGGCGCCAGCGCCACCCGCAGGGAGCCTACGTGTGGACCCGCGGGCAACTGGAAGCGGCGCAGAACGCGCCGGCGCTGCTCGGCCTGTTCGAGCCGGACCACATGCAGTTCGACCACGACCGCGACCGCAGCGCCAATGGCGACCCGAGCCTGGCCGAGATGACCAAGGCCGCGATCCGCACCCTGTCGCAGGACAAGAACGGCTACGTGCTGATGGTCGAAGGCGGCCGCATCGACCACGCGCATCACGCCGGCAACGCCTACCGCGCGCTTGACGAGACCATCGCCCTGTCGCAGGCGGTGCAGGCCGCGGCGGAGGCGACCTCGGCCGAGGACACGCTGATCATCGTCACCGCCGACCACTCGCACACGCTGAACTTCGTCGGCTACCCGCAGCGCGGCAACCCGATCCTGGGCAAGGTGCGCGGCACCAGCGGCGAGGACGCCAACACCGGCGACCTGGCGCTGGACGGCAACGGCCAGCCCTACGCCACGCTCAGCTACGCCAACGGCCCCGGCTACACCGGCGCAAGCAACCAGCAGCCGGCCGGGGTCAAGACCTTCCCGCATGCGCCGAGCAATTTCGAGCCGGCCAACGGCCGTCCCGACCTGACCCACGTCGACACCGAAAGCCCGGATTTCATGCAGGAAGCGCTGGTGCCGACCAAGGCCGAGACCCACGGCGGCGACGACGTCGGCATCTGGGCGCGCGGCCCCGGCAGCAACGCCTTCCGCGGCAGCCTGGAAGAGAACGTGATCTACCACGTCATCGTGCAGGCCACCCCGACCCTGCGCGCGCGGCTGTGCCAGGCCGGCACCTGCAACGGCGACGGGGTGCCGGTGGAACTGCCCAAGCCGGCGGCGTTCATGACCAGCGCCGCGACCGCGCAGTGAGCCGCCTCCTGCCCCGGCCGTGGCGCCGTGGCCGCGTGCGTGCGGCAGCGGCGTTGCTCGCGCTGTCGGCAGCCGTCGCTGTTGCGCCGGCGCCGGCACAGGCGCAGCCCGACGACGCCTGCCGGCTCGCCGATCCGACGACCGACCGCGACGTCGTGCCGGGCTGCAAGCTCGGCGCCGACGGACGCCTGGCGCTGACGCCGCAGGCGCTGCGGCGCCTGCACTTCGATCGCGACGGCCTGGCGCTGCTGAGCGTCGGCGCACGCTTCTACTACGTGCGCGCCGATGGCCGCAGCCTGCCGGTGATCACCTGGGACAACGGCCCGGACGGCTTCGCCGAGGGCCTGACCCGCGGCATTTTTCATGGCCGGATCGGCTTCTACGACCAACAACTGCGCGAGGTGATCGCGCCGGTCCACTACTTCGCCTGGCCGTTCGAGCACGGCGTCGCCGCGGTCTGCGATGGCTGCCGCGCCGGCACGCCCGACGCCGATGGGCACACGCCGATGCAGGGCGGCCGCTGGTACTTCATCGATCGCCACAACCGCGAAGTGCCGGCGCCCAAGCACTGAGCCGATGATCGTGTGCGGCATGGCCGCGTTGTCGCAGAAGCGCCGACATGGCTGGTCCTCTGCAACGCTCCTCTTACTGCATCTCCCGCGATGTCGCGGGAAGCGCATCCTCCGCGAAGTGAGACATCCGCGCATCGGGACTGAAGTCCCTCCCACAGGGGCCAACGCACGTTGCGCGGCTTCAAGCGCCGTCACGTGCTGGCGGCCGACATCGAGCGGGCAACGGACTGACCAAGCACCCGGGACAGCCCAGGGTACCGACACCTGCTCTTGTGGGAGGGACTTCAGTCCCGACGCATTGAACTGAAAGGTGTGGGGACTGAAGTCCCTCCCACAACGCTGCCAAGCGCAAAGACGTCGCCATGCCACGCTTCGCGCTGACCTGTGCTTGCGTCTACAGTGACGCGATGCCGCCGCATGCTTCTCCACCGCCGCTGTCCGCACTCGCCGCCGCACTGCCCGATCCGGCGCCGGCGCCGCTGCTGCTCGGCCTCAGCGGCGGGCTGGATTCGACCGTGCTGCTGCACCTGCTCGCGCAACGACCGTCCTACCGTGACGCCGGCCTGCGTGCATTGCACGTACACCACGGCCTGCATGCCGATGCCGATGCCTGGGCCGCGCATTGCGCAACTGTGTGCAACGCGCTGGCGGTGCCGCTGCAGGTGGTGCGGGTGCAGGTGCCGCGCGACAACGGCGATGGCCTGGAAGCGGCAGCGCGGCAAGCACGGCGCCACGCCTTCGCGCAGGCGCTGCAGCCCGGCGAGTGGCTGGCGCTGGCGCAACACCGCGACGACCAGGCCGAGACCTTCCTGCTGCGTGCGCTGCGCGCCTCCGGCCCGGATGGCCTGGCAGCGATGCAGGCGCTGTCCGATTTCGCCGGCAGCCGCCTGTGGCGGCCGCTGCTGGCGCAGCCGCGCAGTACGCTGCATGCCTATGCACAGCAGCACGGCCTGCAGTGGATCGACGATCCCAGCAATGCCGACCCCGGCTTCGACCGCAATTTCCTGCGCCTGCAGGTGCTGCCGCTGCTACGCCAGCGATGGCCGCATGCCGACGCCGCCCTCGCCCGCAGCGCGCGGCTATGTGCCGACGCCAGTGCGCTGCTGGAGGCGGACGACCGCACGGCGCTCGATGCGCTGCAGGACAGCCCAGGCGCCCCACTGCCGCTCGCCCCGCTGCGCGCCCTGCCCGCGGCGCGACGCGCACGCGTGCTGCGCCACTGGGTCACGCAAGCCGGGCTGCCGCCGTTGCCGGCGGCCGGCCTGGCCGCGATCGACCACGACCTGCTGCAGCCGCGCGCCGATGCCGCGGCGCAGTTCGCCTGGCATGGCGCCTGCGTGCGCAGTTGGCGCGACATGCTGTACGCCGAGCGCGACCTCGCGCCCTGGCCGGCCGACTGGCAGGCACACTGGGACGGCCGCACTCCGCTGCCATTGCCCGATGGCCGCCGCCTGCACCTGCGCGCCGAGACCGCACTGGCCTTCGACACGCCGCTGCTGGTGCGCGCGCGCCGCGGCGGCGAACGCCTGCGCCTGCCCGGACGCACGCAGTCGCAGTCGCTCAAGCACCTGCTGCAGACGCAGGCGCTGCCGCCGTGGCGGCGCATGCGTCTGCCGCTGCTGTTCGATACCACGCAACTGCTGGCCGCCGGACCGGACCTGCTGGCCGCGCCACTGCATGACTGGCTGCAGACGCACGCCGCACGCCTGGACCTGGATCCGCTGCCGGCGCCGGCACGCGCCTCGCATTGACCCTGCTGCCGCCGCCGCGCACACTTTCGCCATGCCCAAGAAGCCCCAAGACGATGCCTCCCCGGTCGCCCGCTTCGAGCAGTCGCTCGAAGAACTTGAAGTGCTGGTGGAGAAGATGGAAGCCGGCGACCTGAGCCTGGAACAGTCGCTCAGCGCCTACGAGCGCGGCGTGGGCCTGTACCGGCAATGCCAGCAGGCGCTGGAGCAGGCCGAATTGCGCGTGCGCCTGCTCAGCGATCCCGAGCAGCCCGACAGCGCCGAACCCTTCGACTCCGTGCCGCCCCATGGCGGCTGAGGCGGCGTTCGCACGCTGGCGCGAGCGGGTGGAAGCCGGGCTGCAGGCGCAGTTGCCGGCGGCCACGCTGGCGCCGCAGCGCCTGCACGCGGCGATGCGCCACGCCACCCTCGGCGGCGGCAAGCGCATGCGCCCGCTGCTGGTCTACGCCAGCGGCGCGCTGTTCGGGGCCGATGCCGCGCGCCTGGACGCGCCGGCGCTGGCGGTGGAACTGATCCACGCCTATTCGCTGGTGCACGACGACCTGCCGGCGATGGACGACGACGCCCTGCGCCGCGGCCAGCCGACCGTGCACATCGCCTTCGACGAAGCCACCGCGATCCTCGCCGGCGACGCGCTGCAGAGCCTGGCGTTCGCGCTGCTGGCCAATGCCGAGGACGCGGCGCCGACGCTGCGCGTGCAGTGGCTGCAGACCCTGGCCGAGGCCGCCGGCGCGGCCGGCATGTGTGGCGGCCAGGCGCTGGACATCGACGCCACCGGCCGCGTGCAGGCCTTGGCCGACCTGCAACGCATGCATGCGCTGAAGACCGGCGCGCTGATCCGCGCCAGCGTGCGCCTGGGCGCACTCGGCGGCGGCGCCGACACCGCCGCGCTTGCGCAGTTGGATACCTTCGCCACCGCGCTGGGCCTAGCCTTCCAGGTGCGCGACGACATCCTCGATGTCGAAGCCAGCTCCGAACAGCTCGGCAAGACCGCCGGCAAGGACGCGGCGCAGGCCAAATCCACCTACCCGGCCCTGCTGGGCATGGACGGCGCCAAGGCCAAGCTGGCCGAACTGGCGCAGGCGATGCGCGACAGCCTGCACGGCTACGGCGACGCCGCCGATGCGCTGGCGGCACTGGCGCGGCTCGCGGTCGATCGCGCGCACTAGCGCACTGCGCCCGCACGCGCGCCGGCGTGCGACACGCGTCTCGCGCAAGCCGCACGGACACACACACGACGCCAGCAGTCTGCTGTGGCGACGGAGCGCAGCGTACGCCCACGCCACGAATGCGTGGCTGCAAGCGCGACCGAGGCTGCTCCCGCGCGAATCGGCGCGAGCACCGTGCCCACGACAAGCAGGGCACGCGCTCAGCGCGGACGCAGCTCCAGCAGCACCACGTCATTGGCCCGCATCGGCACGTCGAGCTGCGCGCGGCCATCGCGGCGCACCCGCAACTGTCGCAGCGCCGGCGCATCGGCGGTCAACGCCTGCAAGCGGCCTAGCTGCGTCGTGCTCAGCGTCGTCGGCGCGCCCATGCGCAGGTAGGCGCTGTAGGCATCGTTGGCGTCGAAACCGGTGCGACGGATCGCCACGCGGTAGGCGCCCGGCGCCAGCCCGCGCAATTGCAGGCGCAGCGGCGGCACCGGCGCGGCCGGCAGCACCTGGGTGAAATAGGGGCGATTGCTCTTGTCCTGGTGCGGCGCGACGAACTCCCAGGCCAGCACTTTCAGCACGCCGTCGTCGTAGGTCGCGTAGCTCTGCGGGTCGGCATTGCGCAATTGGCGTTCGCCCAGCGCGTTGAGATACCGATAGGCGAAGTACGCCGGCTTGCGCAGGCCCTGCGGATTGAGCAGGCCGAACCCGCCCTGGAACGGCGCGGTCGGTGGCCCCGGTTCCTCGAACAGATCGCTGTAGGTCCAGTAGCTCATGCCCTGCAACTGTCCTTCCACCGCGCGCAGCTTGCTCAGGATGTAGGCCGCGCTCAGGTAGCTGTCGTGCACCGGGTCGCGCGGCGTGTAGCTGCTGCTCCATTCGGTGAAGTACAACGGCAACCCGGGCATCGCCGAGTGCTGGATCTGCGCACGCACGCGGCGCACGTCGCCGCTGATCGCATCCGGCGCAGGCGACAGTTTGGTGTCGCTCTGGCCCTGCTCGTCCAGGAAGCCGCCGTCCACGCCATAGGTGTGGGTGGTGATGAAGTCCACCGGCGTGCCCGTCGCATGCGCCTGGGCGATGAAGGCCGGCACCCACTCCGCGCCCGCGGTGGCCGGACCGCCCACCCGCAACTGCGGATCGATGCGCTTGAGCGTGCGCACAGTCGCCGCGTACAGCGCGAAATAGGCGGATTGATCGGCGCCTTCCCAGAAGCCGGCGAGATTCGGCTCATTCCAGACCTCGAAATACCAGCGGCGCACTTCGTCCTCGCCGTAGCGCTGGCGCAGGTGGTGCACGAAGGCGTCCACCAGCGTGGTCCACCGGTCCAGCCGCGGGTGCGAGGTGTTGCCCTTCCAATAGAAGATGTGTTGGTCGGAGGTCTTCATCGCCTCCGGAGTGAACCCCAGTTCGACGAACGGGCGGATGCCCATGCCGAGCAGGCGGTCGTACAGACGATCGATGCCGCTCCAGTCGTAACGCGGTTGTCCGTCGACCTCGCGGTAGGTGCCCAGCACATCATGGAAGATCGCGTGGAAGCGCACGTAGCGGAACCCCAGTTCGTCATGCGCGGTGCGCAGTTGCGCCAGGCTGTCCTCGCGCCGCAGCGTGCCCGGATAGTCCGCGCCGACCGACAGATCGTAGAAGCGATCGCGCGGCGTGGTCGGCCCCTGCACGTCCAGCACGATCGCGCGCGGCGTGACCGGCGCGGCGAAGGCCACGCACGCCCACGCTGCCACCACAACGGCCGAGAGCAGGCGCAGACATCGCATGGCGGTTCCCCTGCATGAGGTGGACGCCGACTCTAGCATCGCCGCGACGATGCGTTCATCGACGCTCAGACGACGCGTCGTCGCGATGCATCGGATGTGGCGCCGCGTGCCTCGGTGACGCCGATATTGAGACCTGGCGCGCGCTTCGCTGGACGAAATCGAAGACAAACGCGCGTCGGGCGCGCACGCGCGCGGCACCGGGCTAGTTTGCTTCGGCCCCTGTCATGGGGCGCCCACCTTCGACGGAGAGAGACTGCATGAAACACGCATCCCGGATCTCGGCAGCGATCGGCTTCAGCCTGGTCGGCATCATCTCGGCAGCCACCGCGCAATCGCAACTCACGCGCACGCCCGCACCGCTGCAGGTCGAACTGACCCCGGTCGCCGACGCCGACGGCCAGCAGCGCGGCCAGATGGCGGTGACCGTCCGCAACACCGGCGCGCAAGTCGCGCGCGTGCCCAAGTGGGAACTGCCGCTGGGCGATCTCGACAACGCGCTGTTCCAGGTCCAGCGCGACGGCAAGCCGGTGGATTACGTCGGGCGCCTGGTCAAGCGCGCCGCGCCGCGCGCCGAAGACATGGTGGTGCTGCAGCCGGGCGAAACGCGTCAGGCGCAGATCGATCTCGGCCAGGCCTACGACCTGACCCGCAGCGGCACCTACAGCATCCGCCTTGACGCGCCGCTGCAGGGCGCCGCGTTCGCCGATGGCGCGCGCATGCTGCGCGCCGACGGCGAGCCGCAGACCCTGTCCAGCGCGCCGCTGACGGTGTGGCTGGACGGCGGCCGCGGCCGCGCGGTGCGCAACGACCTGATGGTCGGCCCGCAGGCGGTGGTCAACGGCATCAACTACGCCTCGTGCAGCACCAGCCAGATCAGCACCATCGGCAGCGCGGTGAGCGCGGCGCGCACCTACTCGCAGAACGCCAAGACCTACCTCAACGGCGGCAGCACCGGCGCGCGCTACACCACCTGGTTCGGCGCCTACAACGCCAGCCGCTACAGCACCGCCACCTCCAACTTCGTCAACATCGATTCGGCGATCGACCAGAACAACGGGCAGATCACCATCAACTGCGGCTGCAGCGACAGCTCCTACGCCTACGTCTATCCGGATCAGCCGTACCAGATCTACGTGTGCAACGCGTTCTGGAGCGCGCCGGTGACCGGCACCGACTCCAAGGCCGGCACCCTGATCCACGAAATGAGCCACTTCAGCGTGGTCGCCGGCACCCAGGACTACGCCTACGGCCAGAGCGCGGCCAAGAGCCTGGCCACCAGCAACCCGGCGCGCGCGGTGAAGAACGCCGACAGCCACGAGTACTTCGCCGAGAACAATCCGTCGCAGAACTGAGTCCGCTGCGCCGGTGAGTGCCCGGGCGCCGACCCACCGTCGGCGCCCGGTGCGCGTGCGGCCCGTGCCGCACGCCTTGGTCGGGTGTTCTAGGCCACCAATCCTTCCAACCTGGGCAATCCGGCGCTACCGGGAAACACCTGGGTGTCCAGCGCGCGCTCGGACACGCCCAGATGCGCAGCGAGCACGTGCCGGAACAGGCTGCGCAGGTCGCTGGTGGCACGCAGATCGCGCCCCTCGTTCAAGGCCCGCGGCGACAGGCCGGGCCAGTCTCCGGCGATGCGCCCGCCACGCACCGCGCCGCCAGCCAGGAAGGCCACGCCGCCGGTGCCATGGTCGGTCCCGCCGGTGCCGTTGACCGCCGCGGTGCGGCCGAACTCGGTCACCACCGCGACCACGCTGCGCGACCAGCAGGCCTGCGCGCCATCGTGGAATGCGCGCAGCCCCGCATCCAGTTCGCCCAGCTTGCGCTGCAGCACCGCGGCCTGGTTTCCGTGGGTGTCCCAACCGGCGTCCTCGACGAAGCCGATCCGCGGCCCGTCGGGCTTGGCCATGAAGCTGGCCGCCGCGCTCATCGCCTGCGGCAGTTGCCCGCCCTTCACGCTGTCCACCTGCATGCCCTGCTCGCGCAGCGCGTGCGCGAAATCGCCCGCCAGCTGCGGATCGGCGGCATACAGCGGCTGCAGGCGCTGCAGCAGGATCGGATTGACCGCGCTCGGCAGCGGCGGCGACCAACTGGTGACCGCGCCCGGGCCACGCATGATCAGCGGCGTCACCGCGCTCACCGATACCGCCTCGGCGCCGTGCAGGGCAAGCGCGCAGCGGTTGAGCCAGCCGCTGGAGGCGCCGCTGGGCCGCGCGGTGCCATTCTCCAGGCAATCCTGCGCCTCGAAGTGCGAGCGCTCGCGGTACGGCGGCGCCACCGCCACCACCGGCAGCCATTGCTTGCGCGCGTACAGTTCGTGCGCGAACGCCAGCGACGGGTGCAGCGCGAAGCTGCCGTCCAGGGCCAGGGTCTGCTGCGGCGCCAGTGCGCCGCGCAGGCGGGCGTAGTCGGGATCGGCGGTCGGCACCAGCGCGTGCAGCCCGTCCAGCGCGCCGCGCAGCAGCACCACCAGCAGGCGCGTATCGGCGCCCGGCGCGGCCAGGCTGCTGCCCGACCACAGGCTCAACACGGTGGCCGCACCGCTGGCGGCAAGGAAACGGCGGCGTGTCAGTTGCATCGGGGCTTCTCCCATCGCGGATCGGACCGCGCGCCGCTCAGGCGCGCCATTGGAAGGCCGGGCTGGCCAGCAGCACCGCCACGCCTTCGCGCGGCGATTCGGCACGCCGCACCGCGGTCAGCGTGTCCGCATCCGGACCATCGCCGAACGCGGTCGCGGCCAGCGTCAGCGGATCGCCCGGAGCCATCCCGGCCAGCGCCTCGGCGGCCTGCACGCGCTTCCACAGCGCGTCGGCGCCGCTCCATTCCGCCGCGACGTCGGCATAGCCGGCCGGCGAGCGCGGGGTAAACGGCGGCTGCCCCATCCGCGCCAGCAGGGTCAGCACGGTCTTCTGCTGCGGCGGCGCCTCGGGCCAGACACCTCCGGCGCGCAGTGCCGACACCACGAAATCCTGCGGCGGCTTGAACTTGCGCGCCTGCGCGTCCCAGGCCTCTGGGCTGTCGATCAGGGCGCGGTAGACGTGGCGCAGGTCGCCATCGTTGCGCCGCCACGCGTCGGCCATGCGCTGCACCAATGTCGGCGGCGGATCGTCGCGGACGAAGTGCCGGGCCAGCTTGAACGAGACGTGCTGCGCGGTGGCCGGGTGTCGCGCCAGCGCGGTGAGGATCGCCTCGCCCTGCGCCACGCCGTCCTCGGCATAGCGCCGGCCCAGTACCAGACGGCTGCCGGCGGCATGCGCCGGCGCGCGGAACACGAAGGCGCGCTCGGGCGCGCCCTGCTCGACATCGCGTGGTGCCGGCACGCCCCAGCCGGTGATCGCACGCGCCAGTTCGGTGACGTCGGCCTGGGTATAGCCGCCGTCCACGCCGACGGTATGCAGTTCCAGGATCTCGCGCGCCAGGTTCTCGTTGAGCCCCAGGCGGCGCGCCGGGCGTTCGGGATCCATGCGCATAGCCCGGCGCTGCGCGCGTTGCGCCAGCAGCGAGTCGGGGCCGACCGAATTGGCGTTGTCCAGGTAGCGCAGCATCGCCGGGTGCCGCTCCACCGCCAGCAGGAGGTCGGCGAAGCGGCCCATGCAGTGCGGGCGGATCGCCTCGCGCTCCATCGGCGCCGCGTACAGCGCAGCCGCACGCTTGTCGACCGAGACCGCGAAATGATTGGACCAGAACTGCACCAGGCGCTCGGCGAATCCGGCCGGGGTGGACACCGCGACCCGGTAGCGCGCCGCCAGTTCCTGCGCCTGTACCTGCCGGTACAGCCCGCGCGCGGCCTGCTGCGCCTGCCGGGCGGCCTGCTGCGGATCGCCGGCCGCCTGCTGCCGCGCCTGGCGGCGTTCGCGCTGGTAATCGGCCTCGCGGCGCAGGTAGGCCAGGCTGTCGGGCAAGCCCTGCAACTCCGCCGCCAGCGGGGGCGCCTGCAGCTGCGCGGCCAGCCAGTCGCGCGGCTCGCCCATGGCCGCCAGTTCCCCCGGACGGGCGCCCAGGCCGAAGCGGTTGGCGGCGCTCAAGCTCTCGCGGCGGATCATGCGGCGCTCCGGTGATGGCGACAGACTTGCAAACGCACCGCGCGGGCCGCGGTTGACCGGCCGGCGGCGGCGCGCCCGGCCGCCCTGCGCTCTCCCGCCGGAGCGCAGGGCGGGCACAAAAAAGGCCCGGCGCAACGGCCGGGCCTTCGGAGATGCCTCGCAGGTGCGCTTACTTGATCAGGCGCAGCGCGAACGGGTAGCGGTAGGCGACGCCTTCGTTGGCCTTGATGCCGGCCAGGATGCAGAGCACCAGGTTCACCACCCACACCACCGGCGCGAGCAAGCCGCCGATGATGATCACGCTGAGCACCATGCAGATCACGTAGGCGATGGCGATGGTGATCTGGAAATTCAGCGCTTCCTTGGCCTGATCGTTGAGGAAGGACTTGGCCGGGTTGTCCTTGTTCACCAGCCAGATGATCAGCGGCACGATGAACCCGAGGAGGATCCCCGACAGATGGGTGATCAGCGCGACCGTGCGGTCTTCCTGGGGGCCTGCCGAGGCCGGCGGCGGCGGCGGGGCGGTGACGTTGTCGAATTCGCTCATCGGTATTCCGTTCCTTTGGTGGTGAGGGGACAAGACGTTTGGCGCGTCACTCTCGGCGGCCCGCGCAGCGCTGTCAAGCGAGGCCGGCACAGCGGGACGCGCGCCGCGCCGGGCGCCGCGCCGGTCCGTCGGCCCATACGGCAGCGGATCGCGCTCGCCCCATCACAGCGTCGGGGCGATCGGGCCAGCGCATCGCCATGAGTCACAGGTGCAGTGCCGCCAGCGCCTGCAGCACCAACGCATGGTGCGCGATGCCCACGCCCCGGGCGTGCGACGTTGCCGACGCCACCTTTCGCGGCGCGTGTTGCGGCCCTCAGTCGTTGCCGGCCACCGTCATCCGGCCGACCAGCACCGCCCCGATGTGCACGTGCGAGCGCACGTCGATATCGGCGCCGACCGCCTCGATGTCCTGGAACATCTGCCGCAGGTTGCCGGCGATGGTGATCTCGTCCACCGGATAGGCGATTTCGCCGTTCTCGATCCAGAACCCGCCGGCACCGCGCGAGTAATCGCCGGTCACCGGGTTGACGCCGTTGCCCATCAGGTCGGTGACCAGCAGGCCGCGCGGCAGGCCCTTGAGGATGGCCCGCAGATCCTCGGCGTTGGCCGCCACCTGCAGGTTGTGCACGCCGCCGGCATTGGCGGTGGTCTGCAGGCCCAGCTTGCGTGCCGAATAGCTGCCCAGCACGTAGCGCTGCAGCACGCCGTCGCGCACCAGCGGCGCGTCGCGGGTGGCCACGCCCTCGCCGTCGAAGGCGGCCGAGCGCAGGCCGCGGCGCAGGTGCGGCCGTTCGTCGATCGCGAACCACTCGGGGAACAGGCGGGTGCCGGCGCTGTCGAGCAGGAAGCTGGCGCGACGGTAGAGCGCACCGCCGGACACGGCGCCGAGCAGATGCCCGATCAACGAGCGCGCCATCTCCGGCGCGAACAGCACCGGCACCTCGCCGGTCGGCAGCGAGCGCGGCTGCAGCCGCGCCACGGTGCGCTCGGCGGCGCGGCGGCCGATCGCCGACGCGCGCTCTAGGTTCTCGCGCGCCAGCGCGCTGCTGTACCAGCCATCGCGCTGCATGCCGTCGCCCTGCCCGGCGATCAGCGTGCAGGCGAGCGAATGATGGGTGCTGCGCTCGCAGCCGATGAAGCCATGCGAATTGGCGTACACCGACAGGCTCTCGCTGGTGCCGGCCGAGGCGCCGTCGGAATTGCTGATGCGCGCGTCGGCGTCGCGGCCGGCGGCCTCGCAGGCCAACGCCAGATCGATCGCCTCCTCGGCCTGCAGCGGCCACGGATGCCAACGGTCGTAATCCGGCTGCTCGCGCGCCATCAGTGCCGCCTCGGCCAGGCCGGCGGCCACGTCGTCCTCTGTGTAGCGGGCGATCGCGCAGGCCTGGGCGACGGTGGCCTCCAGGCTGGACTCGTGCAGGTCGGCGGTGCTGGCGCTGCCCTTGCGCTGGCCGAAATAGACGGTGACGCCGATGCCGCGGTCGCGGGTGGATTCCACCGTCTCTACCGCGCCCAGGCGCACGTTGACGTCCAGCCCGCGGTCTTCGCTGCAGCTGACCTCGGCCTGGCTGGCGCCGAGCG
Organism: Xanthomonas sp. NCPPB 3174; assembly: GCF_056725205.1. Taxonomy (NCBI): domain Bacteria; kingdom Pseudomonadati; phylum Pseudomonadota; class Gammaproteobacteria; order Lysobacterales; family Lysobacteraceae; genus Xanthomonas; species Xanthomonas sp. NCPPB 3174. The sequence continues at coordinate 3,464,321 of NZ_CM161517.1, forward strand.
CGCGGGCGCGCGCCAGCAGCCGCTCGGCGATGTCGGACAGGCGCTCCAGGCGCTGCTGGCTGTCGTCGCGGTGCAAATCGGGGGTGATCGCGTTCAATGCTTTATCCTTGTTGTGCGAATCCCTTCGCCCCTGTCCGGCCGTCCTGGCCGGATGTGTTGATTTGATTTCCAGCCCGATCGAGTAGTACGAGCATGCGCGGACGCGACGAAGACACCGGTGAATTCCGCGGCGAAAGCCGCAGCCAGCAACGCCGCGAGGCGCTGGAAGTGCTGAGCCTGGGCGAGAAGCTGGTGGCGCTGACCCCGGCGCAACTGGCCAAGCTGCCGGTGCCCGAGTCGCTGCTGCCGCACATCGCCGAGACCAAGCGCATCACCTCGCACATCGCGCACAAGCGGCAACTGGCGTTCCTGGCCAAGCAGATGCGGCGCGAGGACGAAGCGGTGCTGGAGGCGATCCGCGAAGCCATGGACGTCAACAGCGACAGCGCGCGCCGCGAAGTGGCGGCCATGCATCGGGTCGAGGACTGGCGCGAACGGCTGCTCGCCGAAGGCGACACCGCGCTGGCCGAACTGCTGGCCGAACACCCCGACGCCGACCGCCAGCGGCTGCGCCAACTGGTCCGCAACGCCAAGGACGAACGGCTGAAGAACAAGCCGCCGCATGCCTATCGCGAGTTGTTCCGCGAGCTGCGCGAGATGATCCTGGGTGCCGCGTCGGGAATGGGGAATGGAGAATCGGGAATCGAAGAAGCGGACAACGACGCGGCGTTCGACGACACGCGCGACTGAGGTGCGGCAACGTCGACTGCCGCGCACGACAGCCGACGCGCTCCCAGCCCAGCGATCGCGGCGCGCGATGAACCTACCCGCCAGGCCGGCAACGCCGCAGCACACCGCGGCTCTGGCTTTGCCGATTCCCGATTCCCGAATCCCCACTCCCGGCCCCTAAGCCGTCCCGCCCACAGTCAGCCCGTCGATCAGCAGCGACGGCTGGCCCACGCCCACCGGCACGCTCTGCCCGTCCTTGCCGCAGACGCCGACGCCTTCGTCCAGCGCCAGGTCGTGGCCGATCATGCGCACCTTCTGCATGGTCTCCGGGCCGTTGCCGATCAGGGTGGCGCCCTTCACCGGCGCGGTGACCTTGCCGTCCTCGATCAGGTAGGCCTCGGTGGCCGAGAACACGTACTTGCCGCTGGTGATGTCGACCTGGCCGCCGCCGAAGTTGACCGCGTACAGGCCCTTCTTCACCGAACGGATCATCTCCTCGGGATCGTGCTGGCCGGCGCGCATGTAGGTGTTGGTCATGCGCGGCATCGGCAGGTGCGCGAACGATTCGCGGCGGCCGTTGCCGGTCGGCGCCACGCCCATCAGCCGCGCGTTGAGCGTGTCCTGCATGTAGCCGACCAGCACGCCGTCCTCGATCAGGGTGGTGCAGTGGGTCGCGGTGCCCTCGTCGTCGACGTTGAGCGAACCGCGGCGACCGTCCAGGGTGCCGTCGTCGACGATGGTGACGCCGGGCGAGGCCACGCGCTGGCCGATGCGGCCGGCGTAGACGCTGGTGCCCTTGCGGTTGAAGTCGCCTTCCAGGCCATGGCCGACCGCCTCGTGCAGCAGCACGCCGGGCCAGCCCGGGCCCAGCACCACCTGCATCACCCCGGCCGGCGCCGGCACCGCCTCCAGGTTCACCAGCGCCTGGCGCAAGGCCTCGCGGGCGAAGGCTTCCGGACGGCCATCGGCGAACAGCGTGGTGTAGTCGTAGCGGCCACCGCCGCCGGCATAGCCGGATTCGCGGCGGCCCTGCTGTTCCACGATCACCTGCACGTTCAGCCGCACCAGCGGGCGCACGTCGGCGGCGAGCACGCCGTCGCTGCGCGCCACCAGCACCGTGTCCACGCCGCCGGACAGGCTCACCATCACCTGCTGCACGCGCGGGTCGGCGGCGCGCAGGTACTGGTCGAGCCGCCGCAGCAGCTCCACCTTGTGCGCGTTGTCCATCGCGTCCACCGGATCCAGCGCCGGATACAGCGCGCGGCCGCCGCCGCGCTGCAGCGCGTGCGCCGGCTGCGCGCCGCCGCCGCGGGAGATGGCCCGCGCCGACTGCGCCGCGGCCAGCAGCGCGTCGCGGTGGATGTCGTCGGAATAGGCGAAGCCGGTCTTCTCGCCGGAGATCGCGCGCACGCCCACGCCCTGCTCGATGGAGTGGGCGCCGTCCTTGACGATGCCGTCCTCCACGCTCCAGCTCTCGCGCCGCGAATGCTGGAAATACAGGTCGCCGAAGTCGATGCCGGGGCCGAGCAGCGTGCCGAAGGCGCGCTCCAGGCTGGTGGCATCCAGGCCGGCGGGAAGCAACAGGCGGGTTTCGGCGAGGCTCAGGGCGTGATCGTTCATGAGCTCAACATGGGGGAGGAAGGCGCGCAGCGCAAGCGGCGGGCAGCACCGAACGGGAATGGACAGCGCGCTGTGGGTCTCTGTCATCACCACGTCCCTTGCGTAGGAGCGGCTTCAGCCGCGAGGGGCCTTACCGGTAACGCCCCATCGCGGCTGAAGCCGCTCCTACGGACGGCGCGCGATCTAGGGCGTACCCGACGGCGCCGGCGGCCGCGCCGATTCGCGCTCGATCACGTCCACCTTGGGGTCCTTCCACGGCCCGGTGACCCGGTAGGTGCGCGCGCCGATGTTACCCAGCGGCTTGCCCAGCACCGCGTTGGCGGCGGCGCCGACCGCCGCGCCGACCGGTCCGCCGGCCACCGCGCCGACCACGGTCAGCAGGTTGCCGGACTTGGGATTGACGTCGATGGTCTGGTCGAACTGCTGCGCGCGCAGGTCGGCCTCGCCCCGCACCTTGATCTCCGCGGCCGGACCATCGATGACCAGGTTGTCGCTGCGCGCCATGCCGTCGCCGAAGCGGATCTGGCCGTCGATGCGGTTGAAGGCGAAGCCCTTGGAGAAGAAGTCGCGGAAATCGAACATCAGCCGCCGCGGCAACTGCGCCACGCTGAGCAGGCCGAGCACGCGCCCGGCGCCCGGGTTCAGTTCCAGCAACTGCCCATTGCGCGCGGCCACGTCGAGCTGGCCCTGCACCGTGGCCAGTTGCAGGCCGGACGGCGTGCCCGGCCAGGCGGCGCTGAGCGTCAACTGGCCTTCGCCGCCGCGCACCTGCCCGCCGAAATCCAGGTTCTGCATCAACTCGCCCAGGTCGCGGCTGTCGACGTTGGCGTTGAGCCGGGTGCGAGCGGTGGCGCCCTTGCCACGCCAGTCGCCGCTGATGTCGATCTTCTGCTTGTCCGAGCGCAGGTGCAGCTGGTCCACCTGCATGCCGTCGGCGAGCTTGCGCGTACGCAGCGAGGCCGCGCCGAGCGTCATCGCGCCGAAGCGCAGGTCGTCCACGTCCAGCGCCAGCGCCGGGATGGAGCCCGGGTCCAGGCTGTCGGCGAACGGGCCGGCCGGGACCGGGCCGGCGCTGCCGGCCACGCCGCTGTCGGCGGGCGTGGCGACCACCGCGGTCGGCGTGCCGTCCGCCGCCGGCAACGCGGCCGTGGCCGAGCGCCAGTGCACCCGCGCCAGGCGCCCGCCGAGCACGCCGCCGTCCTTGGTCGGCACGCTGAGGTCGCCGGCCAGGGCCGGGCCATCCAGGTGCACGTCGATGCTGTCGGCCTGCGGCAGCAGGCGCAGGCGGGTGCTGTCGAACACCCCGCCCAGCAACAGCAGATGGTCGGCGAGGATGTCGATGCGGCGCAGCGGCATCGGGTCTTCGCCGCCGTTGGCCGCGGCGGCGTTCGGGTCGGGGCGGCTGACCACGCCGATCCAGTCGATGGCGTTCAGCGCCGCGGTGCGCCCGCTCACCACCAGGCCGCTGGCCGGCGGTTCGTCGGCGACGTGATCGCTGCCCATCACCACGCGCACGCCAGTCTTGCCGCCCTGGCTGCGCGCGGCCAGCGCCATCAGCTTGCCGAAGGCCACCTCGATGCGGCCGCTGCCGACCGGCAGCGGCACGTTGACCGAGGTCGCCAGCGGCGTCGCCGGCGCCTTGTCCATCGGCGCCGGCATCAACAGCTCGGTGCCGACCAGGTCCGAGCGCAGTTGCAGCCGCGTCGGCGGCTGCGCGCCGCCGTCGGGCGTCTTGGGCAGGCCGACGCCGATGTTCCAGCGCGAGCGGCCCTGCACGTAGGGCTTGAGCCAGGCCATTTCCGGCACCCGGTCGAGCAACTCGTTGGCGTCCAGCGCCGCGCTCAGCGCCGCCTCGAAGGCTTGCTGCGGATCCTGCACGCCGTCGCCAGCACGCAGCGCCAGTTCGCCCTGATGGCCCTGGTAGGCCACGCTCAGCTTCTGCGCGGCGAATCCGGTATCGCTGTAATCGGCGCTGCCGCGCATGTCGTCGAAAGCCAGGTCCCAGCGCTTGTCGGCGATGTGCGCGCCGAGCAGGTCGACCGTGCCGCGCAGGTGGTGGGTGCCGACACCGGCACGCAGCGGCTGCAGCAGGTCGAAGGTGACATCCGCCGGGCCCGAGGCGCTGAGCGCATCCAGGGTGTCGCCGTAATGGGCGTGCAGCGGACTCTGCCGCAGCATCGCCAGCAGCTTGCCGGTCTCGGCGCGGGTGCTGGCCAGCACGCTGAGCTGGCCTTCCTTGTAGTCGGGCAGCGCCGCCGACAGCTGCTCCACCGGCACCCCGCCCATGCTGCCGCGGCCGTGCACCTCGAAGCCGTTGCCGATGAAGGCGACGCTGGCGTCCACGTTCTCCACCGCCGGCCAGTCGTGCTGGAAGCGCACCTTGGCGTCCTCCAGCCGCGCGGTCGCCTCGAAGCGGCCGTTGTGGTCGGCGAACGGCCAGTCGTCCAGATCGCCGGAGACCAGCGCATGGCCGTCGCGCAGGCGCCCGCCCTGCAGCGCGGCGTCGAGCCAGTCGGTGGCGGCCTTGCTCATCTTGGAATGGACCCAGAACTTCTTCGCCGCCACCACCGGCGCGTCCTGCAGGTCGGCGGCCAGGTCGATCCACGGCCGCGAGCCGTCGTCCTGGAAACGCAACCCGCCGCGCACGTCGGCGCCGTAGTCGCTGCCCTGCACGCGCAGTCCCGGGGTCGCCACGCGCAGGCCGTCGCCGTCGCGGAAGGCGACGATGCGCCCGGCCAGTTGGACCTGGTGAACCACGCCGAAGCCGCTGGGCCAGTCGACGCGGACCGGGCTGCCGGCCTCCAGCGCCAGCTCGCCGGCCTGCGCGTCGCCGTCGAAGCGGCCGCGAAGCCCGCTCACACCGGGCGCGCCGCCGGCCGGCGCGAACGCCAGCTCGGCCAGCCGGCCCTGGCCGTACAGCGGACCACCCGGAACCCCGCTCACCGCCACCTGGGTCAGTTGCAGGCGCGGCTTCGCCACCGCCAGCCAGCTGCGCAGGCTGGGCGAAAGGCGGTCGCTGAGCCCGGCCACCGCGATCAGCGGCGCCACGTCGAGATGGTCGCCGAACAGGGCAAAGCGGCGCCCGCCGGCCACGGTCAGCCCATCCAGGCGCTGCAGCGGCTGCCCGGCCTGGCCGAACTGCAGCTGCGGCGCATCCAGCCGCCAGCCGCCGTCGATCTGGCGCCAGCGCGCCGTCGCACGGAAGGTGGTGAAGGCCAGCGACGGCCGGGTGCGGCCGTCGGCCAGCGGCGCCCCGCGCAGCCGCAGATCGCGCAGCGTGGCCTGCACGGTCACCCCGGCGACACGGCGCTGCTGCAGGTCCAGCCAGCCCTGGACCTCGCCGACGCCGCCCTGCAGTTCGATCCCGGCGGCATGCAGCAGGCCCGCCCAGCCGGCCAGCTCCGCCGGGCGCACCGCCAGATAGGCCTGGCCGTCGCCGCTGCGGCGGTCCAACTCCAGCACCGCGGTCAGCGGCGCCTGTTGCAGGTCGCTCCAGCCCTGCACGCCGACCTGCAGGCGCTCGCCGTTCACGCGCATCCGCAGGTCGATCTTCGGCACCTGCGCTTCCAGGCCCAGCGACGGGGCGTGCACGCGCAGGCGGCCATCGATGACCTGCAGTTCGCCCAGCCCCTGCAGCGCATCCAGCGGATCGCCGCCCTGCCCCGAGGTCGGCAGGCCCTGCACGCTCCAGTTGCCGTCGTCGGCGCGCAGCAGGGTCAGCGCCAGGCCGCGCAGGCGCAGCTCGGTGAACGAACGCCCGGGCAGCAGCCCCGCGTACATCGACACCAGCACCTCGGCCTGGCCGATGCGCACGCCGTCGCCGGCGCCGATGCGCAGGCCGTCCAGGCGCAGCAACGGACCGCGCCGGGTCCAGGCCGTCTCCAGCCGGTCGAAACGGATCGGCCGCCCGGCGCGCTCGCTCAGCCACGCCGCCACCTGTTGCGGATGCTGCTCCACGAACGGCAGCGCCTGGCTCAGCGCCCCCACCGCCAGGGCCACGCACACCAGCCCGATCGCCACCGCATAGAACGCGAAACGGCGAGCCAGGCGCAGGCGGCGGCGCAGGGGGGGATGCATCAGGGGCCGGGATTGGGGATTGGGGATTGGGGATTCGCAACAGCCAACGCGATGCGCGCGGACGGTGACCGGTCGCGACCGAGCCGCTCAACCAATCCCCAATCCCCAATCCCGAATCCCAGCCTCACAACAACACCACGTCGAACTGCTCCTGCAGGTACTGTTCGTCGGCCTGGAAGCGGATGGTCTTGCCGAGGAATTCCTCCAGCTCGGCCACGGCGGCCGATTCCTCGTCGGTGATGCGTGCCACCACCTTGGTCGAGGCGATCACCAGCAGCCGTGCCGCGTCGAACTGGCGCACCGCGCGGGTGATCTCGCGGAAGATCTCGTAGGTCACGGTCTCGGCGGTCTTGATCGAGCCGCGCCCGCTGCATTCCGGGCACGGCTCGGACAGCTGCCGCTCCAGGCTCTCCACCGTGCGCTTGCGGGTCATCTCCACCAGGCCCAGCGGCGAGAACTCGTACACCGTGGTCTTGGCATGGTCGCGCGAGAGCGCCTTCTCCAGCGTGCGCAGCACCTGGCGGCGGTGCTCGGCATCGTCCATGTCGATGAAGTCGATGATGATGATGCCGCCGAGGTTGCGCAGCCGCAGTTGCCGCGCCACCGCCTGCGCCGCCTCCAGGTTGGTGCGGAACACCGTCTCCTCGAGGTTGCGCTGGCCCAGGAACGAGCCGGTGTTGACGTCGATGGTGGTCATCGCCTCGGTCTGGTCGATGACCAGGTAGCCGCCGGACTTCAGCGGCACCTGCTTGTCCAGCGCGCGGGCGATCTCGTCCTCGACCCCGTACAGGTCGAAGATCGGGCGGTCGCCGGTGTACAGCTCCAGGCGCTCGGCCAGCACCGGCATGTACTTGGCGACGAAGGCCTGCAGCCGTTCGAAGGTCTCGTGCGAATCGACCTTCACCTTCTCCACGTCCTTGCGGATCAGGTCGCGCACCGCGCGCAGCGGCAGGCTGAGGTCCTCGTAGATGATGCTGGCCGGGGCGCCGTCGCGGCCGCGCCGCTCGACCACGTTCCAGACCCGCGACAGGTAGGCGATGTCTTCGGCCAGCGCCTCGGCCGGTTGGCCCTCGGCATTGGTGCGGATGATGTAGCCGAAACCGCCGTGACTGGCGGCCAGGTCGGCGACCAGGGTCTTCAGGCGCTGCCGTTCGGCCTCGTCCTCGATCCGCGCCGACACCCCGATCACCCGCGACTGCGGCAGCAGCACCAGGTAGCGCGACGGGATGCTGATCTGCGTGGTCAGCCGCGCGCCCTTGCTGCCGATCGGGTCCTTGACCACCTGCACCACGATGTCCTGGCCGTCGCGCAGCAGCTCCACGATCGGCACCGCGGCCGAGACCGGCAGCGGCGTCGCTTCCTCGGTGTCGCCGTTGCCGACCGGCGCCGGCCGCACCACGTCGTTGGCGTGCAGGAACGCGGCGCGCTCCAGCCCGACCTCGACGAAGGCCGCCTGCATGCCGGGCATCACCCGCTGCACCCGGCCCTTGTAGATGTTGCCGACCACCCCGCGGCGCCAGCCGCGCTCGATGTGCAGCTCCTGCAGCATGCCGTTCTCGATGACCGCCACCCGGGTCTCGCGTGGTGTGACGTTGACCAGGATCTCTTGCGACATCACAGCACTCCGAAGGTGCGCAGCAGGTGGTGGGTCTGGTGCAGGGGCAGGCCCATCACCCCGGAATAGCTGCCGTCGAGACGGCTGACGAAGCGTTCGGCGCCGCCCTGGATCGCATACGCACCGGCCCGCCCCATCGGCTCGCCGCTGGCCACGTAATCGGCGATGTCGCGCGCGGACAGATCCGCGAAGGTCACCGCCGTCGGCACCAGCAGCACCTCCTCACGGCCGGCGGCGACCAGCGCCACCGCGGTCATCGCCTGGTGGGTGCGTCCGGACAGGGCCGCCAGCATCGCCGCGGCGTCCTCGGCGTCGGCCGGCTTGCCGAACACGCGCTCGTCCAGCACCACTTCGGTGTCGGCGCCGAGCACCACCGCGCCGGCGGCATCGGCCAGTTGCGCCCAGCCGGCGCGGGCCTTATCCAGCGCCACGCGGCGCACGTAGGCCTGCGCCGACTCGTCGGCCGCGCGCACTTCCGGCACCTCGAGATCGAGGATCCGGAACGGCACGCCGAGGCGGGTCAGCAGTTCGTTTCTGCGAGGGGAACGGGACGCGAGATACAGCATGACCGAAGGATAACCCGAGCGGACTGGCTGAACGAACGCCGATGGCGTGACGATCGCTTCAACCCCGGTGAAGATCACGACGCGTTCATCGTCGCGGCAACACCCTCGCCCCATTCTTCAAGGAGAACCCCGATGCGCGCATTGTCCGTCCGCCCGCTGCTGCTGGCCCTGTCCCTCGCCCTAGGAGGCACGATGACCGCCCACGCCCAATCCGCCGCGCCCGGCTACGCCGTGCCCGCCGACGGCACCCTGCTCAACATCGCCGCACAGGCCGAGGCCAAGCGCGCTCCGGACGTTGCCGCGATCTCGGCCGGCGTGGTCACCCAGGCCACCGACAGCGCCGCGGCGATGCGCCAGAACGCCGAGCAGATGACCAAGGTGCTGGCCGCGATCCGCGCCGCCGGCATCGCCGACAAGGACGTGCAGACCAGCGGGGTCAGCCTCAACCCGCAGTACAAGTACGCCGAGAACCAGGCGCCGCAGATCATCGGCTACCAGGCCAGCAACTCGGTCAACCTGAAGGTGCGCGACATCGCCAAGCTCGGCAAGGTGCTCGACGCGCTGGCCGCGCAGGGCGCCAACCAGATCAACGGCCCCACCTTCGAGATCGACGACCCCGAACCGCTGTACGACCAGGCCCGGGTCGATGCGCTGAAGAAGGCGCAGGCGCGCGCGCAGAGCTACGCCAAGGCGCTTGGCCTGCGCGTGCGGCGCATCGTCAGCATCTCCGAGGGCAGCAGCGGCGGGGTACGCCCGCCGATGCCGATGATGCGCGCGATGGCGATGAAGGCCGAGGCCGACACCCCGGTCGCCGCGGGCGAGAGCAGCGTCTCGGTCAACATGGACGTGGTGTTCGAACTGGGCAAGTAAGCGGCTGTCCCAGGCCACACTTCGCGACGGCGCCTGCGGGCGCCGTCGTCGTTTCCGGCTGCGGCGGCCCCTGCTCTCGTCGCGATCGCGCCCAGCGCTGGCCCCTTGCCCCTCTTGCCAAAGCCACCGCGACCGGCGCACTGTCGAAACGCGGACGGGCGTGCTGACCCCATCCGCCGCGCCCGTGCGTTTTTGCCGTACCGCAGTCCACGACACTCCTATCGCAGAGGTGGATCCATGGTTCGCACGCAACTCCCCGCCCCGTCCTTCCGCATCGACCTGTCCCGGGTCCTGGCCTACAGCACCGCGATCGCCCTGCACGTGCTGGCCGCCCTGTTGCTGCTGCTTCCGCTCTCGCACGTGACCGCGCCACCGGAACCGGCGCAGGTGCAGCCGCCCTGGCAGCAACCGGTGGTGGTCAAGGTCACGCCGCCGCCGCCGACCATTCCCACTGTCGAGAAACAGGTGCCGACGCAGCCGCGCACGCCCACTGCGGTGCCGGTGCCGACCTCGACGCCGGAGCCGGCGGTCGACAGCAGCCCGGTGGCGCTGGACAGCGCGCCCAACGTCGATCCCACGCCCAGCATCGCCGCGCCCAGCCTGCCGCCGGCGAGCGTGAGCGCGCCGGTGGACGGCATGCAGTTGCAGTACCTGCGCGCGCCAGCGCCGCCGTATCCGCGCGACGCGCTGCGCGATCGCCTGCAGGGCAGCGTGCTGCTGCGGGTGCTGGTCGGCACCGACGGGCAGCCGCTGCAGGTCAGCATTGAGAAGAGCAGCGGCCACCGGGTGCTGGACCAGGCCGCCCGCGACCAGGTGCTCAAGCGCTGGGCATTCAAGCCAGCGCTGCAGAACGGCACGCCGGTGCAGGCGTACGGGCTGGTGCCGGTCGATTTTTCGATGGACCGCTGAGCATGGCGAAGCGCGCGGCCGGGTCCGCCGGTCGCGCGCATTTCGCAAAAATTCACTATTTGTTCACGATAGATACACCTAGATGGGAACCAGCCGGCCGTCAAAAGGTCGGCACTTTCGTCAGAAAGACACAATCTGCGTTTCCAGTTAGGAGAGAAACTGTGAACATTTCGACCCCACGGCGTGCAACCCGCCGTACGCTGCTGTGTGCCTCCGTCGCTGGCGTTCTCGCCGCCCTCGCAGGCCCCGCCGCCTTCGCCCAGGAAGCGGCCACCAATCTCGACCGGATCACGGTCACCGGCTCCAACATCCCGCGCACCGACACCGAGACCCCGTCGCCGGTGCAGGTGGTGACCCGCCAGGAAATCGACCGCACCGGCAAGACCTCGCTGGCCGAGTACCTGCAGACCCTGACCGCCGACGGCGCCGGCTCGATTCCGAAGACCTTCGGCAACGGCTTCGCCGGCGGCGGCGCCGGCATTTCGCTGCGCGGCCTGGGCGCCGGCTCCACCCTGGTGCTGTTGAACGGCCGGCGCATGGCCACCTACGGCCTGGCCGACGACGGCCAGAAGGTCTTCACCGACCTGAGCACCATCCCGCTGGACGCGGTCGAGCGGGTCGAAGTGCTGAAGGACGGCGCCTCGGCGATCTACGGCTCCGACGCCATCGCCGGCGTGGTCAACATCATCCTGCGCAGCGACTTCCAGGGCGCGATCCTGCGCGGCTCCTACGGCATCTCCGGCGACGGCGACGGCGATGCGCGCAAGGCGACCCTGACCGCCGGTACCGGCGACCTCTCCAGCGATGGCTGGAACGCGTTCTTCAGCCTGGACGTGGGCAAGACCGACGCGATCAGGATCAGCGACCGCAAGGACCGCAAGTGGATCGGCACCGGCGACATCCGCCGCTGGGGCTATGCGGCACAGGACGCGCAGTTCCTCGGCGGCGCCTACCTCAGCGGCGGCACCGCCGGCGGCAGCGGCCCCAACGGCTCGGTGTTCAACACCGCCGGACAGCTGGTCGCACTCCCCGGCTGCGCCGGCCTGACCACCATCCCGGGCCAGAGCGACGCCACCGCGCAGGCGCAGGGCTGCCTGTGGGATCCGGCACAGCAGTTCCGCGATCTGACTCCCGAGGAGAAGTACGTCAACGTGTTCGGCCGCGCCAGCTTCGCCTTCGGCGAGGGCGGCGAGATCTACACCGAGATCGGCTACTCGAAGAAGAACACCGTGTTCTCCAATACCCCGTCCGGCGTATCCGGCGGCTGGGGCTACCCGGGCGGCCCGGTCAACGCCAACAGCGGCGCCGGCGCCACCGTGCTGTACGCCGGTCATCCGGACAATCCCCTGCCCTACGCTGCGCGCCTGCGCTACAGCGCCTGGGACGTGGGCCCGCGCGTCACCGACAACACCAACGAGTTCAATCGCTTCCTGGTCGGCGTGAAGGGCAACTGGGGCGAGTGGAGCTACGACACCGGCTACCTGCACTCCGGTACCAATCTGATCAACAAGCGTACCGGCTACCTGCGCTACAGCGCCGTGCGCTGCGTGCTCGGCAACCCGGCCTGCCCGGCCGGCACCTGGCGCATCGGCGACAACGCCAACCTGAACTCGCAGGCGCTGTACGACTACATCTCGCCGACCATCAGCGCGCGCGCCAAGTCCGAACTGGACATGTTCGACTTCAACGTCTCGCGCAGCCTGGTCGACCTCAAGGGCGGTCCGCTGGGCCTGGCGATGGGCGCGGAATGGCGCAAGACCAGCAACAGCCTGACTCCGCAGACCTACACCGACATCGGCGACATCATCGGCCTGGGCTACTCGGCCTACGACGGCACCCAGAACGTCTATGCCGCCCACGTCGAGCTGTCGGCGCCGGTGTTGGAGCAACTGGAACTGTCGGCGGCACTGCGCTACGACAAGTACGACGGCGGCGACGGCAAGGCCACCCCGAAGCTGGGCGTGAAGTGGACGCCGGCCAACTGGATCGCGCTGCGCGCCAGCTATGCCGAAGGCTTCCGTGCGCCGAACCCGGCCGAGAACGGCGACGGCGGCCTGGCCGCGTTCTCCAACGCCCGCGATCCGGTGCGCTGCGCGATCGATCCGGCCAACGAGTGCACCGCGCGCTCGGTGGCGATCATCACCCGTCCGAACCCGGCGCTGAAGCCCGAGGAATCCAAGAGCTACTCGGTGGGCTTCGTGCTGCAGCCGACCTCGACGACCTCGTTGACCGTGGACGGCTGGGAGATCAAGCGCACCAACGAGATCGCCCAGGGCAGCACCGCCGACGCGATCGCCGCCGGCAACGTGCTGCGCGACAGCAACAACATCGGCGGCGTCGCCAACAGCGGCACCATCCTGGCGGTCAACACCGGCTACGTGAACGCGAACTCGTCGCGGGTGCGCGGCATCGACACCGACATCCGCCAGACCTTCGAGATCGGTCCCGGCCAGTTGGAGCTGGATGCGCAGTGGAGCCACCTGCTCAAGTTCGAGCGCACCGAAGGCGACACCACCGTCGACTACGTGGGCACGCACGGCAACTGCGACGTGACCAACTGCATCGGCACCCCGCAGGACCGCATCAACTTCGGCACCACCTGGAAGCAGGGCAGCTGGAGCGTGAGCGGCGTGGTCAACTACATCGACAGCATCGAGAACAAGGATCGCCGCGGTGGCGACTACCAGGCCTTCTACGCCGACGGTACGCCGGTCAAGAAGATCGCCTCGTTCACCACCTTCGACCTGTCGGGCCGCTGGAACATCACCGAGGCGTTCGAACTGAACGCGTCGGTGCAGAACGTGTTCGACCGGATCGCCCCGCTGGATCCGACCACCTACGGTGCGGTCAACTACAACCCGCTGCACTTCAGCGGCGCGGTCGGCCGCTACTTCACGGTGGGCGCGAAGTACACGTTCAACTGATCGCGAGCGTCGCACAGCGATAAGGAAAAGCCCGGGCGCAAGCCCGGGCTTTTTTGTTGCCTGGGCGGCGCGCAAGCTTCGGCATCACGCACGCCTTGCCGCCGCGCACACGCGCTCAGCGATCAGCGATCAGCGATCAGGCGCGATGGTAGGGATGATTGGCCAGCATCGCCGCCGCACGGTACAACTGCTCGGCCACCACCAGCCGCACCAGCATGTGCGGCAGCGTCAGCGGCCCCAGCGACCAGGATTCGCTGGCCACCGCCAGCACCTCCGGCGAGTGGCCCTCGGGACCGCCGATCAGGAACGCCAGATCGCGTCCCTGTCCGCGCCAGTGCTCCATGCGCTGCGCCAGTTGCTCGGAACTGTGCTGCTTGCCGGGCACGTCCAGCGCCACCACCAGCGCGTTCTTCGGCAGCGCCGCCAGGACACGGCGGCCTTCGTCCTCGATCGCGCGCTGCGCATCGCGGCCCTTGCCGCGCAGGCCGGGTTCGATCTCGACCAGGTCCAGCGGCAGCCAGTGCGAGAGCCGCTTGCGGTACTCGGCGAAGCCCTGCGCCACCCAGGCCGGGGCGCGCTCGCCGGTGGCGATGAGGCGCGCCTTCATGGCTGCGCGCGGCAGGCGCGCATCACCAACGCTCGCCCAGCAGCAGGGCGTCGTACATCGCGCCGTCCAGTTCCTGCTCGGCCAGCCGGGCACGCTCCCGCTTCAACCATTGCTTCAGCGTGTCGGCCTGCCGCGCCGCAGCGCGATCGTCGGCACAGGAGCGGATCTCCTCCTGCACCTGCCGCTTGATCTGCGCCAACAGCGCATCCAGGCGCTGCGGCTGCGGCGCGCGCTCGTCTTGAAGACCGTAACGCCCCATGAAGTCATCGACCAGTCCGGCCAATGTCTGCTCGACCTGCCGCAGTTGCGCGGCGAACAGGTCGTTGTAGTCACGGATGCGCTCCTCGGCCATCGCCGCGATGCCGGCCTGATCCAACTGGCCGATTTCCAGTTGCAGTTCCAGCAGTGCCAGCAGGTCGTCGTTCTGATACGCCTGGTTGAGCCGCTGCATCAAGGCGGTCTTGCGCTCGCGCTGCTGCGGATCGGGTTCGCGGTCCGGATGCAATGCGGCGACCAGGTTGCGGTACAGCGCGCGACGCGTCTGTTGCGGATCGGCGGCGACCTGCGCGGCCTTGCCGGCACCGGCACGGCGGCGCTTGTCGCGCTGCTGGGCGCGCCCGGCCGCATGCGCCTGCTGTGCGTGCTGCCGCTCCTGGATCTGCGCATACAGCGCTTCGGGGGAGTGGATATGCGCCATTTCCTCTTCGGTCAGGCCGAATTCCTCACCGATGACCGACGTCAGCAATGCCTCGGATTCGGCCAGATCCTGGTCGAATCCGAGGGGGCTATGCCGGTCGTAGATGGCCTTCAGGCCATCGTTGTCGCCGTCCCGGATCAACAGCGCAGCCAACTCGCAAATGAGCTCGGACAGATCGGCGCGATCGCGCTTGCTCAACTTGTAGGTGGCATGCGCTGCGTCCAGTTCCCGCAACAACTGTATCTGCGCCGCATCGCGCTCCTGCAGCAAGGGATCGACCTGCTCGTGGAAACGCTGCTCCCAGCGCAGCAGCGCGTCCTGCCACGCATGCAACTGCGCACGGGCGCGCTCCAGACGCTTGACCAGGGAGTCGAAGCGCTTGCGTGCCGGCGTCGCGGGTGTCGATTCGGTCGCGCCGACACGCTTGCTGACCGGCAACGCCTCGCTGCCGAAGCTGCGCGCGGGATTGCGCCGCTTAGGCATCGCGTGCCGAGTCGTCGCCGTCGTCGTCGCCCGGCGGCTGGTCACCGACCGTCCACAGCCGCTCCAGTGCATAGAACTCGCGCACCCGCGGCAGCATCACGTGCACCACCACGTCGCCGAGATCGACCAGCACCCACTCGGCCTCGCGCTCGCCTTCCACGCCCAGCGGCATCACGTCCAGGCGCTTGGCGTACTTGATGACTTCGTCGGCGATCGACTTGACGTGACGGGTGGAGGTGCCGGAGACGATGACCAGGTAGTCGGTGACGCTGGACTTGCCGCGCACGTCGATTTCCGCCACGTCCTTGGCCTTGAGTTCCTCGACTGCCTCGCGGACGTGGGCGAGCAGGACCGGCAGCGGCGGCGGCGGATTGGGGACTTGGGTCTTGATGACGTGGGCTTGACTGGACAAAGCGGCGAACTCGATGGAATGGGGCGAATTATAGGCGACCCCGGCAGGACGCGTATTCAGCCAGCGGGACCGGTGGCCGACGCATACAGGCCGTGGTCGCGGATATAGGCCGCCACCGGCGCCGGCAGCAGTGCCGCCCAGTCCTCGCCGGCGGCGATGCGCGCACGCACCAGGCTGGCCGATTCGCTGCGCAGCGGCTGCCGCAGGCACCACAGCCGGCCGCCCGGCGCGCGGGTCAGCGCCTGCGGCGTGTCGGCCCAGCGCCCGGCCACCGCCTGCGCCAGTTCCGCCGGCACCGCCCGCTCCCAGCCGCTGCCGGCGCGGTCGGCGACGATCAGGTGCGCCGCCTCGACCAGCGCCCGCCACTCGCGCCAGCCGTTGAAGCCGACGAAGCTGTCGCTGCCGATCAGCAGCGCCAGCGGCGCGTCGGCGCCGAGCTCGGCCCGCATCTCGCGCACCGTGTCGATGCTGTACGACGCCACGCCCAGCCGGGCCTGCGCACGGCGCACTTCGTGCAGGTCCAGCACCAGCCCCGGCGTGTCGGCGATCGCCAGCGCCAGCATCGCGCAGCGCTGCTGCGCATCGGCGCCGGGCGCCGGCCGATGCGGCGGATCGGCCGCCGGCATCAGCCGTACCGGCACCCCGACCGCATCCCGCGCCGCCCGCGCGATCGCCAGGTGACCGTTGTGGATGGGATCGAAGGTGCCGCCGTAGATGAGGGTGAGAGGCCGGGATTCGAGATTGGGGATTCGGGATGCATCAGCCGCCTGCGCAGGATCGCCGCTGTTGCCAATCCCCAATCCCGACTCCCCAATCCCGGCGCTCATACCACCAACAACCGCACCGCCCGCGCCTCGGCGATCGCCAGCAGCAGGCGCTCCAGGGCGATCCAGGCGTCGCCGTCGGCGCGGCCCTTGGCGATGCGGTCGATGCGGCCGGCCTCGGCGGCGAAGCGCTCCCAGCGGCGCGGTTCGGCGTGGCGCTGCAGGGCGCGCTTGAACGGGGCCTGCCGCGACTCCCAGATGCCCTGCCCCTTCATCTCCGCGGCCAGGTTGCCGCCGGCGGCCTGCACCTTGGCCAGCGCGGCCGTGCGCAGCAGTTCCTTGATCAGGATCGGCAGCAGCGCGGCCACCGCCTCGCCCTCGGCACGCAGGCCGGCGAGCATGCGCCGCACCGCCGGCGCCTGCCCGGCGAGGGTCGCCTCGGCCAGGCGGAACACGTCGTAGCGGGCAGCGTCGGAGACCAGCGACTCCATCGCCGCCACGTCCAGCCCCTGGCCGTCGGCCAGCAGGGCCAGCTTGTCGATCTCCTGCGCCGCCGCCAGCAGGTTGCCCTCCACCCGCTCGGCCAGGCGCTGCACCGCGCCGGCGTCGGCGCGCAGGCCCTTGCTGCGCAGGCGCCGCTCGATCCAGTCGCCCAGTTCGTGCGGCTTGATCGCCCAGGCCACGGCGATGGTGCCGATACGGCCGACCGCGTCGGCCCACTTGCCCTGGTGCGCCTTGCTCCACTCGTTGCAGGTGATCAGCAGCACCACGTCCGGCGGCGGATCGGCGCAGAACGCGCTGATGACCTCGCCGCCCTCCTTGCCGGGCTTGCCGCTGGGCAGGCGCAGCTCGATCAGCCGTTGCGCGCTGAACAGGCTGGGCGCGTTGAAGCTGGAATACAGCTGACCCCAGTCGAAGTCGCGGCCGTCGGCGTCGAACACCTCGCGCTCGCCGATGCCGGCAGCGCGCGCGCGGGCGCGGACCGCGTCGGCGGCCTCAAGCACGCGCAGGGTTTCCGGACCGGCGATCAGGTAGACCGGCTGCAGCGGCTGCGACGCCGGCTGGGTGGCGAGTTGTTCGGGACGCAGTTCCATGGCGACAGCCTACGCTGCTGCAGGCGGATGCGGCCAACGCCGCGCGCCTGCGGCGAACGGCGCGGCCGCCGCGTGCGGCGGCGAAGGCAGCAGGGCGAGGCTCAAGGCTGCGGCGTGGTCGCCGGCTTGTCCGCGGCCGGCGTGCCGTCGGCCGGCTTGCCCTCCACCGGCGTGCCGTCGGTCGACGGCGGCGCGGCGTTGACGTCCTTGCCGTCGCGCACCTGCGCGCGCACCACGCTGTCGATCCGGCGCAGCATAGACGCCGACATCTCGCGGCGCAGTTCGTCGGCCAGGATCTCGCGCTCGGTCGAGGTACCGGTGGCGTCGGTCGGCGGCGACACGTAGTCGCGCGACAGTTCGATCACCTGCTGCGGCACCAGCACGCTGCCGTCGGCGCGACGGAACACGAAGATCGCGGCGTAGCGCAGGCTGTACTCCTGGGCACGGCCTTCGGCGTCGAGCGCGATCGGCAGGTCGCCCCAGCGCTCGGACAGCACTTCCAGGCGGGCCACGCCGGTGTTGACGTCCTTGGGCGCGATCTGCGCGCCGGCCGCGCGCAGGCCGCGCTCGAGCAGCTTGGCCAGCTCGCTGTACGGCGCGGAGGACACCACCTTCACCGACGGCGTATCGGCCGGCAGGGTCAGCTTGTTGCGCAGGTGGAAACCGCAGGCGGTCAGGGACGCCGCGAAGACGAGAGCGAGCAGGAGTCGGGTCATGGACACAGTCTGGAGGAGCCGGCTGGGCGCGGCAACAGGCCGCTAGCCTGCCGTACGCCGCGTGAACGCGGGTTGAGACCTGATGCCGCACCGCGCGGCCGCGATGCGGCCGCCGCGGCGCGCCGGCTCACGCCGCCACCAGGTTCACGATCTTGCCGGGGACGATGATGATCTTGCGGATGCTCAGCCCTTCCAGGAACTTGGCCGCATTCGGCTCGGCCTGGGCCAGCGCCTCGATCTGCTCGCGCGGGGTGTCGGCGCCGACGTCGATGGTGCCGCGCAGCTTGCCGTTGACCTGCACCGCCAGGGTCACCGCGTCGCGCACCAGCGCGGCCGGGTCCGGCTGCGGGAACGGCACGTCTTCCAGCAGCGTCGGCGGATGGCCCAGCGCCTGCCACAGCGCGTGGCTGGCGTGCGGGGTGATCGGGTTGAGCAGCAGCACCGCCGCTTCCAGCGCTTCCTGGCGCACCGCGCGGCCCTGATCGCCGGTGTCGTCGAACTTGGCCAGCGCGTTGGTCAGCTCCATCACCGCGGCGATGGCGGTGTTGAAGCTGTGGCGGCGGCCGTAGTCGTCGGCGACCTTGCCGATGGTCTCGTGGGTCTTGCGCCGCAGCGCCTTGTGTTCGGCATTCAGCGCGGCCGGATCCAGCGCCGGCGCGGCGCCGTCGGCGACGTGCTTGTGCACCTGCGCCCACAGCCGGCGCAGGAAACGCGCCATGCCGTCCACGCCGGCCTCGTTCCACTCCAGCGACTGCTCCGGCGGCGCGGCGAACATCGAGAACAGGCGCACCGTGTCGGCGCCGTACTTGCCGACCATCGCCTGCGGATCCACGCCGTTGTTCTTGGACTTGGACATCTTCTCGGTGCCGCCGATCAGCACCGGCTGGCCGTCGCCGCGGTGCACCGCGCCGATCACCCGCGCCTTGTCGTCGCGCTGCACGTCCACGTCGGCCGGGTTGATCCAGTCCTTGGAGCCGTCCGGGTTCTGCCGGTAGAAGGTCTCGGCGATCACCATGCCCTGGGTCAGCAGGTTGGTCGCCGGCTCGTCGCTGTCCACCAGACGCGCGTCGCGCAGCAGCTTGTGGAAGAAGCGGAAATACATCAGGTGCAGGATCGCGTGCTCGATGCCGCCGATGTACTGGTCCACCGGCAGCCAGTAGTTGCCGCGCTTGTCGACCATGTCCTTGGCGCCGGGCGAGGTGTAGCGCGCGTAGTACCAGCTCGACTCCATGAAGGTGTCGAAGG
Source organism: Xanthomonas sp. NCPPB 3174 (assembly GCF_056725205.1). Classification (NCBI taxonomy): domain Bacteria; kingdom Pseudomonadati; phylum Pseudomonadota; class Gammaproteobacteria; order Lysobacterales; family Lysobacteraceae; genus Xanthomonas; species Xanthomonas sp. NCPPB 3174. The sequence continues at coordinate 3,483,688 of NZ_CM161517.1, forward strand.
TGTCGGTCTCGCGCTCTGCCGCCGCGCCGCACTGCGGGCAGGTGGTCTTGCGCCATTCCGGGTCGGTCTTCAGCGGCGAGCCGGTGCCGCTCAGGGCCACGTTCTCCGGCAGCAGCACCGGCAACTGGTCTTCCGGCACCGGCACCGCGCCGCAGCTCTGGCAGTAGATCACCGGGATCGGGCAGCCCCAGTAGCGCTGGCGGCTGACGCCCCAGTCGCGCAGGCGGTAGTTGACCCGGCGCTGGCCCTGGCCCTTGCGTTCGAAGCGCTCGGCCAGCGCCTCGAACGCGCCCTGGAAGTCCAGCCCGTCGAACTCGGCGGAATTGACCAGTTCCAGCTCGCGGGTCTTGTCGCCGTACCAGTCCTGCCAGCGGCTCGGATCGTAGCGGCGCTCGTCGTCGTTCTTCGGCGCCTTCAGCGCGATCACCTGGCGGATCGGCAGGGCGTACTTGCTGGCGAATTCGAAATCGCGCTGGTCGTGGCCGGGCACCGCCATCACCGCGCCGGTGCCGTAGCCCATCAGCACGAAGTTGGCGACCCACACCGGCACCTGCTCGCCGCTGATCGGGTGCACCGCGGTCAGGCCGGTGTCCATGCCGCGCTTTTCCTGCGTCTCCAGTTCCGCCTCGGAGACGCCGCCCTGCTTCAGCTCGGCCAGCAACGCGGCCAGCTGCGGATTGGACTTGGCCGCATGCAGCGCCAGCGGATGCTCGCTGGCGATGGACACGAAGGTCACGCCCATCAGCGTGTCCGGGCGCGTGGTGAACACGCGCAGCGGATCCAGCGCACTGCCGTCGGCGTCGCGCACGTCGAACTGGATCTCCAGGCCCTCGGAACGGCCGATCCAGTTGCGCTGCATGGTCTTGACCGATTCCGGCCAGCCCGGCAGCTGATCCAGGCCGTCCAGCAATTCCTGCGCGTAGTCGGTGATGCGCAGGAACCACTGCGGGATCTCGCGCTTTTCCACCAGCGCGCCGGAACGCCAGCCGCGGCCGTCGATGACCTGCTCGTTGGCCAGCACGGTCTGGTCGATCGGGTCCCAGTTCACCACCGCGTTGCGGCGGTAGGCCAGGCCCTTGCGCATCAGCCGGGTGAACATGCGCTGCTCGTGTACGTAGTACTCGGGCCGGCAGGTGGCGAACTCGCGCGACCAGTCGATGGCGTAGCCCAGCGACTTGAGCTGGCTGCGCATGTGGTCGATGTTGGCGTAGGTCCACTTCGCCGGCGCGGTCTTGTTCTTGATCGCCGCGTTCTCGGCCGGCAGGCCGAACGCGTCCCAGCCCATCGGCTGCAGCACGTTCTTGCCGATCATGCGCTGGTAGCGGCTGATCACGTCGCCGATGGTGTAGTTGCGCACGTGGCCCATGTGCAGCGCCCCGGACGGGTACGGCAGCATCGACAGGCAGTAGAACTTGGGCTTGTCGGAGGTCTCGTCGACCTCGAAGGCGCGGGTGGCGTCCCAGAACTGCTGGGCGGAGGATTCGACCTGCTGCGGGTCGTAGGCGGTGGGCTCGACGGCGGACATGGAAACGGGCAAGGGCCAGGCGGCAACAAAGCGGCCAAGGGTACCGTAGCGCGGCAAGCCGCTCCAATCCCGGCGACGGACGGCAGTGGCGCGCAATGGCCGCGCGCGCGCCGGAAGGAGCAGGAACCGCCGCTGCAGCGGCGTCGGCGCCGCGGGCGAGCGCGGCGGACCCCGGCCACGGCAGCGCCCGCCGCGCCGGCCAACTGCGCAAGCCCGACAGGGTCAGCCGCGGCGCGCGACCGCCCGGGGGCCGGGCCAGCACGCCAGCAGTGCCAGCCAGCCCCACCACAGCAGGAACACCAGCCGCTGCGCCAGCGCCGGCGACAGCAGCCGGTCCAGCGCGAACGCGCCCAGCGCCACCAGCAACGCCAGCGCCAGCGCCAGCGCGGCCCAGCCGCGCGCGGCGGGATCGCGGCGCGCGCCCAGCCCCAGCAGGGCCGCGGCCGCGACCAGCGCCACCACCCACAGCAGCCAGGCGCTGGCATGCAACTGGGTCGCGCGCGCCTCCAGGTCGGTCGGGTCCAGCGGCAGCAGGCCCATGCCGGCGAAGGCCAGGCCGGCCAACAGCAGCAATTGCCCGCCGACCCGCAGCGACCAGGGCGCCTGGCGACCCGCGCGGCGCAGCAGCCGCAGCGCCAGTCCCATCGCCAGGCACCCGGGCAACACGAATGCCAGCAGGTTGAACGCCCAGGCATGCGGGATGCCGCGCGCACCAAGCAGGGCCAGCGGATGCGACCACGGCAGATAGCCGGGCAGCACCGCGCCGAAGCCCAGCATCGCCGCCACCGCGGCCACCGCCAGCAGCGGCCCGATCCAGCGCAGCACCCGTTCGCTCATCTCGCCCATCCGTTCCCGTCCTTTCGCGCCGGCATGGCGCCCGAAACCCGGCATTGTCGCCGCTGCGGCCGCGGCCGGCATCCGTGGCACGACGCCGCCGCCCTTGCATCGGCGCCGCCGCGCCTCCATACAGAGCGTCTTCTCGACTGCGATGACGCCGCCCATGTCCGACACGCCCCACGTTTTCGACGCCAAGACCGAGACCTTCGAAGCCGATGTACTGCAGCGCTCGCTGCAGACGCCGGTGCTGGTGGACTTCTGGGCGCCCTGGTGCGGCCCGTGCAAGACCCTGAGCCCGATCCTGGAAAAACTGGCGGCCGAGTACAACGGCGGCTTCGTCCTGGCCAAGGTCGACGTGGACCAGGAGCAGCAGATCGCGGCGGCGTTCCAGATCCGCTCGGTGCCGACGGTGTTCCTGGTCAAAGGCGGACAGTTGGTCGACGGCTTCCCCGGCGCCCTGCCCGAAGGCCAGTTGCGCGAGTTCCTGACCCAGCACGGGATCGTGCCGCTGGCCGCGCAGGAACCGGCCGAGGCCGTGCCGGCCGCGCCGCTGGATCCGCACGCCGAGGTGCAGCGCCTGCGCGAGGCGGTGGCGGCCGAGCCGGACAAGGACGAGCTGAAGCTGGATCTGGCCCTGGCCCTGGTCAAGGTCGGCGCCGCCGCCGAGGCCGAGACCCTGATCGATGCGCTGCCGGCCAACCTGGCCACCGACGAGCGTGCGGTGCGGGCGCGGGCGCGGCTGGGCTTCGTCGGCGCGCTGCAGGCCGCGCCGCCGCTGGAGACCCTGCAGGCGACACTGGCGCAGGATCCGGCGGACCTCAAGGCGCGCTACCTGCTGGGCGTGCGCTACCTGGTCGGCGGCGACGACGCGGCCGCGCTGGAGCAGTTCCTGGAGATGCTGCGCCAGGACCGGACGTTCGAGGACGGCCTGCCCAAGAAGGCGCTGATCGACGCGTTCCGGGTGATCGAGGACGAGGACCTGGTGGGGCAGTACCGCCGCAAGATGTCCGCGCTGCTGTTCTGAGGCGGCCGCGGCACTGGCGTCGGCGGGCCGCGTGCGCCGCCGACGCCGTCGCGGCGGCCGGCCAAGCGCGCCAGCGCGAAACAGGCGCCCCGCCGATGCACCATACGCAGGCGTCTGGTAGGCTCGTATTCTCTGTTTCCGCCCCCTCCCGCACGATGAAGCCATCGCTGTTCCGCCTGGGCCTGAACCTGTGGCCGCCGTTCCTGTTCGCGGGCATCCACGTGACCGCGCTGAGTGCCGACTACCGCCATGCGCGGGTCGAACTGCGCATGCGTCCGTGGAACCGCAACTACGTCGGCACCCATTTCGGCGGCAGCCTGTTCGCCATGACCGACCCGTTCTGGATGCTGCTGACCATGCAGAACCTGGGGCGCGACTACTACGTCTGGGACAAGGCCGGCAGCATCGAGTTCGTGCGCCCGGGCCGCGGCACGGTCAGCGCGCAATTCCACCTGGACCAGGCCCTGTTGGACGAACTGCGTGCCGCCACCGCCGGCGGCGACAAGTATCTGCACTGGTTCGAGACCGACGTGGTCGACGCCCAGGGCGAGGTGGTGGCAAGGACGCGCAAGCAGCTGTACGTCAAGCGCAAGCCGGCGCGATAGCCGGTCGACGCGGGTGGCAAAGGTATCGGCGCCTCAGGTTCGCCGCCGGCTGCCAGGTAACGGCAAACGCAGCGTATCGCCGTCGCTGTCCGCATACAGCGCCACCTGCAGCCCCTGCCCGTCCGCTGTGGCCTGCAGTGGCCGATGCACCCCGCGCAGATCGGCCGGCAGCGCTGCCAGGCGCTGCGGCAACGGCTGCGTAGCGGGATGCGCGCTCAACCACAGCAGGGCCGAGGCCAGCCGCATCGTCGCCGCGGCATCCTGCAACGACGCCTGGTAGCTGACGAACGACGGCTGCGGCTCCCGCGTCATCGCGCAGCCCAGGGCGTTGGCGACGCAGCCCATCGAGAGTTCCGCCACCGGTGCCGAAACCTGCGCCGCGGTCGGCGGCAGATCCGCTACCAGGGTGGCGCGCGCATCGTCGGCACAGGCGCGGGTAAACCCTGGCGCCAGCCTGGCCTTGCTGCGCTCGGCGTTCAACGCCAACGGAATCAGCGCCGATTCGTACCAGCGCCGCTGTACGACGTGGCGGTCGCTGGCGAGTTCGTCGAACGCCGCGAATGCCCAATGCGCTTCGCCGCGCAGCGACTTGCACAGGCTCACGTCGTCGATCTGCAGCGGCGCGAATGCCTGCGTGCACTGCGCAGGCAGCGCCTGCGGCGGCGACTCAGCGAGCATGTCGGCAAACAGGCGGGCGTTGCCGCGCAGCATCGACGCGCCGATGATCGCAGTGATCAGGTTGTCGCCGCTGCCCAGCAGGGCGCGGGCCATCCCGGCATCGCTGCAGACGCCCTGCAGCGCCGAGTCGCGCCGGCCCTCCACGAAATCCAGCGCATGCTGTGTCAACGGGATCTGCAGCAGCGCAAAGGCCGGCAACTGGAGATCGGTGCTGTCGGTGAAGGGGCTGCGGTACTCCGATGCGGCGGACGCGGCCGGCATCGCTGCCAGTAACGGCGCCTGGGTCGCCAGTGCTGCGGCATACGCTTGACGTGCTGCGCGCACCTTGGCGATGCAATCGTCGCCGCGCCAACTGCAGCGGGGCGGACCAGCGGTCGGCCACTCCGGGACGCGCGGATAGCGACTGGCGGCGCTCTGGAAGGCCACACCGACAGGCCATTGCCTGAAGCGCCGCACATCTTCGTCGAGCAGCGCCTGGCGCTGGGCCGAGGGCACGCTGTAGGGCAACAGCCAAAGGTCAACGAACAAGTTCGGCCCCCGCAGCGGCGGCAGCGGTTGCCGCAACTGCGCCAGCGCGGTGCGCTGCGCCGCCGGCACCGGCCACCACCGCGACGCCAGATACAGCGCCACGGCGAGCAGCAGCACCACGCCGGATACATACGCCAGCCACCTGCCGATCTTCGCCACAGCGCTCCCCCAATCGCACCTGCACAGAGTGCGCCATCTTAGCCGCCGGGCGCAGCGGCAGACGCAAGGCGCCGCTACACTACGCGGATGTCGCCCGATCTCGCCGCCCCCGCTCCCCGCCCGTCCCTGCAACGGCTGTTCTTCACCGGCCTGCTGACCCTGTTGCCGATCTGGCTGACCTGGGTCGTGGTCAAGTTCGTGTTCGTGCTGCTCTCGGGCATCAGCAGCCCCTGGGTGGTGCCGCTGTCGGTGCGCATCGCCGCCTCGTTCCCGCGCGAGCTGGGCTGGGCCACTGCGCAGTGGGTGCAGAACACCATCGCCCTGATCGCCACCCTGGCGGTGATCCTGCTGGTCGGCTTCCTGAGCCGGCGCATGATCGGCCAGCGCCTGCTGCGCTGGTTCGAGGCGGTGATGCGCCGCATCCCGCTGGCCAGCGTGGTCTACGACAGCGTGCGCAAGCTGGTGGACATCCTGCAGACCCAGCCAGGCAGCACCCAGCGCGTGGTGCTGATCGACTTCCCGCACCGGGACATGAAGTCGGTGGGCCTGGTCACGCGGGTCATCAAGGAACACGGCACCGGCCGCGAGCTGGCCGCGGTGTACGTGCCGACCACGCCCAACCCGACCTCCGGCTACCTGGAGATCGTGCCGGTGGAACTGCTCACGCCCACCGACTGGAGCGTGGACCAGGCCATGAGCTTCATCATCTCCGGCGGCGCGGTGGCGCCGGAGAGCGTGCCGTTCACCCGGACCGTGGACCGCTGACGCCGATGCGCCGCGGCACGCTCGACGATCGCGCGGTCCGGCTGTTCATCGCCCTGGCGGCGTTCTTCTGCGTCAACGCCGCGCTGGCCGAGTTCATCGGGGTCAAGATCTTCGCCCTGGAAGACACCCTGGGCATTGCCCCGCTGAACTGGAACCTGTTCGGGCAGACCGGCTCGATGAACTTCACCGCCGGCACCCTGCTGTGGCCGCTGGTGTTCATCCTCACCGACACCATCAACGAGTTCTTCGGCCGCCGCGGCGTGCGCTTCATCTCCTGGTTGGCGGTAGGGCTGATCGGCTACGGCTTCCTGTTCGCCTTCGCCGCGATCGCGCTGGCCCCGGCCGGGTTCTGGGTCACCGCCGCGCAGAACCAGGGCGTGCCCGACTATCAGGCCGCGTTCGCCGCGGTGTTCGGCCAGGGCATGTGGACCATCGCCGGCTCGCTGGTCGCGTTCATGGCCGGCCAGCTGATCGACGTGGCGGTGTTCCACCGCATCCGCAGCGTGACCGGCGAGAAGCACGTATGGCTGCGCGCCACCGGCTCCACCGCGGTCTCGCAGCTGATCGACAGCTTCGTGGTGATCTACATCGCCTTCGTGCTCGGCCCGCAGCACTGGTCGATGCAGTTGTTCCTGGCGGTGAGCACGCTGAACTACATCTGCAAGATGCTGCTGGCGGTGCTGCTGATCCCGCTGCTGTACCTGATGCGGCGGCTGATCACCGACTATCTGACCCCCGAGCGCGCCGAGCAACTGCGCGAGGAAGCCGCCGCCGACTGAACGCCGGCACACGCGCGAGCGCCCCGCACGCTCTCGCGCGCGGCCATCGTGCAGCGCCGCAGAGGCCGCTGCCGCCTGGCCCGTCGCGCCACTGCGCCCGCCCGCCACAGGGCGGTGGGCGCCTGCGGGCAGCGGCCATGGGTGGCCTCGGAGGTGCGGATCGGGCAAGCTCCCCGCTCGCTTGTCGTTGGAGCCCGCAATGCCGCCCCGCTTTTCCCGCCTGCTGTCCCTGGCCATCGCCACCGCCCTGAGCCTGTCGCTGGCGGCCCCGGCGGACGCGGCCAAGAAGAAGACCACCAAGCAGACCACCGCGCAGACCCGCGCCAAGGCCAGCAAGGCCCGCAAGGCGCGGCCGGCGCCGGCCCCGGTGGTGCTGACCAAGGCACAGCAGTTGAACAAGCTGTACGACGATTACTGGGAAGCCTCGCTCAAGCTCAACCCGCTGCAGGCCACCTTCCAGGGCGACAGCCGCTACAACGACCAGTTGCCGAACTTCCTCTCGGCCGCGTTCCGCCAGCAGTCGCACGACTTCACCGTGGAGTGGCTGGGCAAGGCCGAGGCGATCGGCAAGGACGGCCTGACCGGGCAGGACCTGCTCAGCTACGAAATCTTCGTCGGCGACGCGCGCAACGCGCTGGAGGCGGAGAAGTACCCGAGCTGGATGCAGCCGGTGAACCAGTTCTACAACGTCGGCAGCATCATGGTGATGCTCGGCTCCGGCACCGGCGCGCAGCCGTTCCACACGGTCAAGGACTACGACAACTGGTCGCGGCGCGCGCTCGGCATCCCGGCGCTGTTCGACCAGGCCATCGCCAACATGCGCGAGGGCATGAAGGCCGGCGTGGTGCAGCCGCGCGCGCTGATGGAGAAGGTGCTGCCGCAGCTCGATGCGATCATCAAGCCCACCGCCGAGGAGAGCCTGTTCTGGGGCCCGGTGCGCAACCTGCCGGCGGACATCCCCGAGGCCGAGAAGCAACGCATCACCGCCGAATACAAGCGCATGATCGAGTACCGGATCATGCCCGCCTACCGCTCGCTGCGCGGCTTCATCGCGACCGAGTACCTGCCGGCCACGCGCAGCACCGCCGGCGTCGGCGCCCTGCCCGGCGGCGATGCCTGGTACGCATGGAACGTGCGCCAGAGCACCACCACCGACCTGACCCCCGCCCAGATCCACCAGATCGGCCTGGACGAGGTGGCGCGCATCCAGGGCCAGATCCAGGCGGTGATGAAGCAGGTACGCTTCCGCGGCTCGATGCAGAAGTTCTTCAAGTTCATGCAGACCGACAAGCGCTTCAGCTTCAGGAGCGAGGACGAACTGCTGAGCTACTACCGCGGCCTGGAGGGCCGGGTCGACGCGGCGGTGCCGCGCATGTTCTCGCTCAAGCCCAAGGCCGCGTTCGAGATCCGCCCGGTGGAACCGTACCGCGCGCAGTCGGCGGCCAGCGGCTCGTACATGCGCCCCAGCGAGGACGGCCGGCCCGGCATCTTCTACGTCAACACCTACGACCTGCCCAGCCGCAAGACCTGGGATGCGGAAGACCTGTACCTGCACGAGGCCATTCCCGGCCACCACTTCCAGCTCGGCCTGCAGCAGGAGCTGACCAACCTGCCCAAGTTCCGCCGCTTCGGCGGCGAGACCGCCTTCATCGAAGGCTGGGGCCTGTACGCCGAATCGCTGGGCAAGGACCTGGGCCTGTACCAGGACCCGTACAACTATTTCGGCTACCTGCAGAACGAGCTGTGGCGCGCGATCCGCCTGGTGGTGGACACCGGCCTGCACAGCAAGGGCTGGACCCGCGAGCAGGTGATCGACTACATGCTGCAGAACTCGGCCACCAGCCGCACCGATGCCGAAGCCGAGGCCGAGCGCTACATGGCCATCCCCGGCCAGGCGCTGTCCTACAAGATCGGCGAGATGAAGATCCTGCAGCTGCGCGACTACGCCCGCACGCAACTGGGCGACAAGTTCGACATCCGCGAATTCCATGCCGAAGTGCTGAAGGACGGCTCGGTACCGCTGAACGTGCTGCAGGAAAAGATCGAGCGTTGGGTGGCGAGCAAGAAGGGCTGAGCGGGGCGCCGCTTCGCTCGCGGGGAACGCGGGCTGAGGCGTCGCGGGATTTTGTAGGAGCGGCTTCAGCCGCGACGGGGCATTCCTGGTGAAGCCCGGTCGCGGCTGATCCCCGAAAAGGGGACAAGAGCCGCCCCTACGAAAGGTCGCATCGGCGGCGGCGCCTTCGCCCTCCCGCTGCGCCCATCCCACTCGGTGCGGATAGCGCGCCGGTTCCATCAAGGCGTCGGACGCACACGAACCCCTTGTGGGAGGGACTTCAGTCCCGACGCCCTTCACTGCAACGCGTCGGGACTGAAGTCCCTCCCACAACAGCAGGAGGCCGCCGACATCAGCTGCGCCCCCACCGGCTAAAGCAGCGTGCGGTCGCGTGCGAGGCGACCCGCCTCCTCGCTACGACGATGCCAGACGCTGCGCCAGCTGCGCGATGTCCTGCGGCGTGGTGCGGCAGCAACCGCCGATCAGGCGCGCACCGGCGGCATGCCAGGCGAGGAGATGGTCGGCCAGAACCCCAGCGTCGGCGCTGCCGGCCTGCCAGCATTTGCGGTCGGCGTCGTAGCGCTCGCCAGCATTGGGATACACCACAAGCGGCACGCGGGTCAGTGTCGCCAAGTGGCGCAACGCCGCGGTGGCCAGCGACGGGGCGACACAGTTGACGCCGAGCGCCACCACCTGCGGATGGCCGTCGAGCAACGCCACCACCTCACGCAACGGCGTGCCGTCGCTGAGATGCGTCGCATCGCGCAGCGTGCAGGTGAACCAGGCGACGATCTGCGGGAATGCCTCCAGCACCTCCAGCAAGGCCACCATTTCCGCCAATGACGGCTGCGTTTCGCAGGCCAGCAGATCCACGCTCGCCTCCACCAGCGCGGCGATGCGCGGGCGGTGGAAGTCCCGCAATGCCGCCTGCGGCAACGCGTAGTCGCCACGGTACTCGGACCCGTCGGCCAGGAAGGCGCCATACGGCCCCACCGAGCCAGCAACCAGCAACGGCCCCGCCTGCGGATGCCGCGCGAGATGTGCCTGCCGCGCCTGCTGCGCCAGTTCGACGCTGCACGCGATCAAGCGCTGCGCTTGCACGAGGTCGATCCCGCGTGCGGCAAACCCCTGCGGCGTGGCCTGGTAGCTGGCGGTGATCGCACACTGCGCACCGGCGGCGAAATAGTCGCGGTGCACCTGGCGGATCAGGTCCGGTTGGTCCAGCAGGATCTTCGCCGACCACAGCGGATCGCGCAGATCGCAGCCGCGCCGTTCCAGCTCGGTGGCCAACGCGCCATCGAGCACCAGGCAACGGTGCTCGGCCAGCAGCGCGGCAAGCGGGTTGTACGGCATGGCGCGGCCTCGCAGCAACGGAACGCGCAGTGTCGCAGACGGCGGCGGCACGGTCGCGACGCTGCGCTATGCTGCCGCCATGCCATCGACCCTATTGCCGACTGCGCACGACACCACCGCCGCGCCACCTGCGAGCACTGCCGCCGCCCACGCCCGCTGCGCGAGCTCGCCGCGATGACGTCGCCACTCACCCTCGACGGCCTGCACCACGTGGCGATCATCGCCTCCGACTACGCGCGCTCCAAGGACTTCTATTGCCGCCTCCTGGGCCTGCCGGTGATCGCCGAGGTCTACCGCGATGCGCGCGACTCCTGGAAGCTGGACCTGGCCCTGCCCGACGGCAGCCAGCTCGAACTGTTCTCGTTCCCGACCCCGCCGCCGCGGCCGAGCCGCCCGGAAGCCTGCGGCCTGCGCCACCTGGCGCTGCGCGTGCGCGACCTGGACGCCGCCGTCGCGCACCTGCAGGCGCACGGCGTGGCGGTCGAACCCATCCGCGTCGACGACTACACCGGCCGCCGTTTCACCTTCTTCGCCGATCCCGACGACCTGCCGCTGGAACTGTACGAAACCGGCTGAACGCACAGCGCCGGCCACGCTGAACCGCATGACGCAGTGCGGATTCCCAGCACCATACGCTTGGGTATACAGTCGGATCAGGCCGGCATCGCGCCGGCCGCACCGGACATCCCTCGGGAGGGGAACATGCGCACGAGCTTCAAGACCCTGATGCTGGCCCTGCCGCTGAGCGCGGCGGCATTCATGGCGCACGCCGCCGACACCTCGCCGGTCGGCCGCTGGCAGACCATCGACGACGAAACCGGCAAGCCCAAGTCGATCGTGCAGATCGAACAGGCCAACAACGGCACGCTGAGCGGCAAGGTGGTGGAGATCCTGCAATCCAACCACGGCCCCAATCCGATGTGCGACAAGTGCGACGGCGAGCGCAAGGGCAAGCCGATCAAGGGCATGACCATCCTGTGGGGCCTCAAGCCCGACGGCACCGCGGTGTGGGACGGCGGCTCGGTGCTGGACCCGGCCAAGGGCAAGACCTACAAGGCCAAGATCACCCTCACCGACGGCGGCAAGAAGCTGCAGATGCGCGGCTACATCGGCATCGAGGCGTTGGGGCGGACACAGACCTGGATCAGGGAGTGACGGGATTCGGGAATCGGGATTGGGGATTCGCAAAAGCGGTGTCGCTGCCTGATTTCCGTTCTGCAAGCCACTCTGTTGAAGGCGCCTGCAAGGGCGCCTTTTTAATGGGCGCGCGGATTTGCAGACGCCGACCACGTGCTTGACCAATCCCGACTCCCCAATCCCGAATCCCGGCTCCATGCAATAATCCCCGGCCCCCAGAAACGCCGGCCGCCATGACCACCGCCCTCGTCACCACCGCCCTGCCCTATGCCAACGGACCGCTGCATCTGGGGCATCTGGTCGGCTACATCCAGGCCGACATCTGGGTGCGCGCGCGGCGGTTGCGCGGCGACCGCACCTGGTTCGTGTGCGCCGACGACACCCATGGCACGCCGATCATGCTGGCCGCGGAGAAGGCCGGGGTCACCCCGGAAGACTTCATCGCCGCCATCCAGGCCAGCCACGAGCGCGATTTCGCCGCGTTCGGCGTGGCCTTCGACCATTACGACTCGACCAACTCGGACGCCAATCGCGCCCTGACCGAGGCGTTCTACGCCAAGCTCGACGCCGGCGGCCACATCGCGCGTCGCTCGGTGGCGCAGTTCTACGACCCGGCCAAGGGCATGTTCCTGCCCGACCGCTACATCAAGGGCATCTGCCCGAACTGCGGCAGCGCCGACCAGTACGGCGACAACTGCGAGGTCTGCGGCGCCACCTATTCCCCGACCGAGCTGAAGGAGCCGAAGTCGGTGATCTCCGGCGCCACGCCGGAACTGCGCGATTCGGAACACTTCTTCTTCGAGGTCGGCCGCTTCGACGGCTTCCTGCGCGATTGGCTGGCCGGCGACGTGGCCCTGCCCGGGGTCAAGGCCAAGCTGATGGAGTGGCTGGACAGCGAAGGCGGCCTCCGCGCCTGGGACATTTCCCGCGACGCGCCCTACTTCGGCTTCCAGATCCCCGGCCAGCCGGGCAAGTACTTCTACGTGTGGCTGGACGCGCCGATCGGCTACCTGAGCAGCTTCCAGACCCTGTGCGCGAGCCTGGGCGAAGCGTTCGAGCCGCACCTGGCCGCCGGCACCGCCACCGAACTGCACCACTTCATCGGCAAGGACATCGTCAACTTCCACGGCCTGTTCTGGCCGGCGGTGCTGCACGGCACCGGCCACCGCGCGCCGACCCGGCTGCACGTCAACGGCTACCTGACCGTCGACGGCGCCAAGATGTCCAAGTCGCGCGGTACCTTCGTCATGGCCCGCACCTACCTGGACGTGGGCTTGGAGCCGGAAGCGCTGCGCTACTACTTCGCGGCCAAGTCCTCCGGCGGCGTCGACGATCTCGACCTGAACCTGGGCGACTTCGTGGCGCGGGTCAACGCGGACCTGGTCGGCAAGTTCGTCAACCTGGCCAGCCGCTGCGCCGGCTTCATCGACAAGCGCTTCGGCGGCACGCTCGCCGACGCGCTGCCGGATGCGGCGCAGTACACGCGCTTCGTCGCCGCGCTGGCGCCGATCCGCGAGGCGTACGAGCGCAACGATCCGGCCAGCGCGATCCGCCAGACCATGGCTCTGGCCGACGAGGCCAACAAGTACATCGACGAGCACAAGCCCTGGGTGCTGGCCAAGCAGGACGGCGCCGAAGCGCAACTGCAGGCGGTGTGCACGCAGGGCCTGAACCTGTTCCGCGTGCTTGCCGCCGCGCTCAAACCGGTGCTGCCGCGCACCTGCGCCGAGGCCGAGGCCTTCCTGTCGGCCCCGCTCACCGCCTGGGACGACCTCAACGCCCCGCTGCTGGCGCACGCCATCCAGCCCTACGCCCCTCTGTTCACCCGTCTCGACCCAAAGCTGCTCGACGCCATGACCGACGCCTCCAAGGACACCCTCGCCCCCCCTCCAACTGCCGCGGCCCCCGCCAAGCAGGAAGCGAAGGCCGCCACCAATCCCCAACCCCCAATCCCCAATCCCGGCCACATCGGCATCGACGACTTCGCCAAGCTCGATCTGCGCATCGGCAAGGTGCTGGCCTGCGAATTCGTCGAAGGATCGGACAAGCTGCTGCGCTTCGAACTGGACGCCGGCGAGCTGGGCAAGCGGCAGATCTTCTCCGGCATCCGCGGCAGCTACGGCGAACCGGAAAAGCTGGTCGGCCGCAACGTGGTGTTCATCGCCAACCTCGCCCCGCGCAAGATGCGCTTCGGCCTCAGCGAGGGCATGATCCTGTCGGCCGGCTTCGACGGCGGCGCCCTGGCCCTGCTCGACGCCGACAGCGGCGCGCAGCCGGGCATGCCGGTGCGTTGAGAGCCGGGATTGGGGAGTCGGGATTGGGGATTGGTTGAGCCACTCCCGGCGCCGATGGGTCCATGACGCGGTGACGAATCCCCAATGCCGAATCCCCAATCCCTCGCTCTATTCGACTTCGACCACACGGTCACCACCGCCGATACCTATTCGGGGTTCCTGCGGCGGGTGGCCACGCCGGCGCAACAGGCGCAGGCACGCTGGACGGTCGGGCCCTGGCTGGCCGGCTATCGGCTGGGGCTGGTGTCGGCGGCGGCGTTGCGCACCCGGGTCACCCGCCTGGTGTTCGCCGGACGCGACGCAGACGAGATCGCCCGCGAAGCCGAGCGCTATGCGCACGAGGCGCTGCCGCCGCTACTGCGGCCGGACATGATGCAGCGGATCGCCTGGCATCAGGCGCAGGGGCACAGGGTGGCGCTGGTGTCCGGTTCGCTGGACCTGTATCTGCAACCCTGGTGCAAGCAGCATGGGCTGCACCTGATCTGCAATCGCCTGGAAGTGCAGGACGGGCGCCTGACCGGACGCTATCGCCACGGCGACTGCGGGCCGCGCAAGGCCGCCCTGATCCGCATGCAGTACGACCTGAAGGCCTATCCGCGCATCTACGCGTACGGCGACAGCCGCGAGGACCGGCCGATGCTAGCGCTGGCGCACGAGCGCTGGTACCGCGGGCGCCGGATCGCCTGAGCCGATGACGCCGCGCCAGACACCGCCACCCCTGCCGTCCGCTGCGCAGCGCGCGGCCGCCTCCGCGGCACGCAGCGACGCCGCGGCGACGCCACCGCGCGACCGCAGCGCGGTCGTCGCCTTGTCGATCGTGGCGCTGGCGGTCCTGCTCGGCATCGCATTCGCCGTCAGCGTGTGGGGGTGGCGCATGTACCCCGCGGCGCGCAGCGACGACGCCTGGGTGGCGCCGCCGGCGTCGCGCGGCGGTGGCGCCAGGCCCGGCGCGCCGGCCGCCGTCTCCACGCATGCGTCCCCGGACGACGCGACCGTGGTGATCGCCCGGTTCCGCGAGGACGTGCTGCCGACGATCCGGGTCGGCCAGACCGCGCAGGTGCACCTGGCCGGCGATGCGGAGATCGCCTGGGTCGGCCACGTCCAGGCGATCGGCGCCGACACGGACGCGGCGCTCGACAGCGCCGCGCAGGCCGGCAACCATGTCCGGCGCGTGCAGCGGCAGCCGGTGCGGATCGTGCTGGACCGTGCCCAGGACGCGCCCGCCACGCCGGCGCCGGGCACCGCGGTCCAGGTCGTGATCGACACCTACAGCGCGCGCTAGGCTCGGGCCGCAGCGGACGCCGCGCTACACTGTGCCGGCTCGCCACGCCGGCGTTTCCGCTTTTTCGCCTCTGCTCCACGCCGTGCGCCGCTGCGCGCCGCCTCCGCCATGACGCCCACCCACGACGCCCTGCTCGAACGTCTCGATCGCCTGCTGCCGCAGACCCAATGCGGCCAGTGCGGGTTCGACGGCTGTCGCCCCTATGCCGAGGCGATGGCCGCCGGCACGGCGCAGGTGGACCGCTGCCCGCCCGGCGGCGACGCCGGCGCGCGCGCCCTGGCGCGGGTGCTCGGGGTCCCCGCCCTGCCCTACGACCGCAGCCGCGGCACGCACACGCCGCCGCAGGTGGCGTGGGTGATCGAGGCCGACTGCATCGGCTGCACCAAGTGCATCCAGGCCTGCCCGGTGGACGCCATCGTCGGCGGCGCCAAGCACATGCACACGGTGCTGGCACCCTTGTGCACCGGCTGCGCACTGTGCCTGCCGGCCTGCCCGGTGGACTGCATCGTGCTGCGCTGAGACGCCCGCGCAACGCGGCCGCCACCGCGGGCGCATCCGGATCGGCGCCGGCCGCGTATGTCCTGGTGTCATCCCACCGGAGCGCCGTGCATGCCGACGTCGACCGCCGCCTTAACGTTCACCCGACCGCACCTGCCGCTGGCCCTGGCCCTGGGTACCGCTGCGCTCGTCGCCGCGGCGCCGGCCAGGGCGATGCTGCACTACGAGGGCATCGCCTATGCCGCCGACGGCAAGCAGGTGCTGTACCGCGAAAGCCATTGGGTCCGCGACGATGGCGCGCGCGTGGTGCTGTACCAGTGCGCCGATGGCAGCGCGTTCGCACGCAAGCGCGTGGACGACGGCAGTGCCGCGCCGGGCTTCGAACTGGTCGATGCGCGCAGCGGCTACCGCGAGGGCGTGCGCCGCAGCGGCGGTGGGCGCGAGATGTTCAGCCAGGCCAAGGGCCAGGCCGAACGCCGTGCGCCACTGCCCAAGAGCGAGCAGGCGCAGGTGATCGACGCCGGTTTCGACGCCTACCTGCGCCAGCGTTGGGACAGCTTGGGCAGCGGCGCGCCGCAGCGCATCGCCTTCGTGCTGCCCAGCGAACTGCGCACGCTCGAGTTCCGCATCACGCCCGGCCCGGCCGATGCCGAGGTGCAACGCTACACCCTGAGCCTGGCCGCCTGGTACGGCACGTTGCTGCCCGACCTCAGCGTCGCCTATGCACGCCAGGACCGGCGCCTGCTCGAGTTCCGCGGCGTCGGCAACATCCGCGACGCGCGCGGCCGCTACCCGACCGTGCGCATCGAATTCCCCGAACGCTTGCGCGGCCAGGCCGATGCCGGCGCCTGGGAGCAGGCGCTGCAGCAACCGTTGGTCGCGCAATGCAGCGCGCGCTGAGCCGCGCCGCCAGCGCATTCACGCCGGCCATCGCCGCACCCGCTACAACCATGCCTGCGCATCGCCCGCGCATCGACGAGGACACCTCATGGCCAAGGCCTACCTGTGGTTCAACGCCGCGCTCTACGCGCTCCTGGCCGTCTGGTGCACGCTGCTGCCGGCGCAGACCGCCGCGGCGGTGGGCTATGTCGGCCTGGACCGCTCCGGCCAGTCCGAATACCTGGTCATCTACGGCGGCCTGCAACTGGGCATGGCCTTCCTGTTCGGCTACTTCGCCCGCACCGGGCAGTTGCGCACCGGCCTGCTCCTGGCGCTGGCGTTCTACGTGCCCATCGTGCTCTACCGCAGCGCCAGCCTGCTGCGGCTGTGGCCGGTGGGTCCGACCACGACCGGCCTGGCTGCGTTCGAGATCGTCCTGCTGCTCGCCGCGCTCATCCTGTGGCGGCGCCAGCGCGCCTGAGCGACGGCCGCGGCGAAAGCCTGTAGCATCGCGCCGACCTTCGCCACCGTCTCCCGGCATGACCGAGTCGCCCGATCACGACGAAGCAGGACAATTGCTGGTCGCCACCGCCACCGGCGACAGCGCCGCGTTCGAACGCCTGTACCGCACCACCTCGTCACGCCTGTTCGGCGTGTGCCTGCGCATCGTGCCGCAGCGCGGCGAAGCCGAGGACGTGCTGCAGGAAGTGTTTTCCTCGGTCTGGCGCAAGGCCGCGCAGTTCGACCCGCAACGCGCGCGCGGCCTGACCTGGCTGACCATGATCGCCCGCAACAAGGCCATCGACCATCTGCGCGCACGCGCCCCGGCGCGGCAGTCGGTGGCGCTGGACGACGCCGGTGAACTGCAGGACGAAGGCCGCGATCCGCTCGCCGATACCGAGTGGCGGGTGGCGGGACGGCGCCTGGACGTGTGCATGGGCGAACTGGAGCCGCCGCGCGGCGAGTTGATCCGCACCGCGTTCTTCGAGGGCATCACCTACGAGGAACTGGCCCACCGCAGCGGCACGCCGCTGGGCACGGTCAAGAGCTGGATCCGCCGCGGCCTGGCCAAACTGAAAGCGTGCCTGGAACGATGAACGCCTCCGTGCCCGATCCGCAGGAAACCCCGCCGCCGCGCGACGTGCTGGCCGGCGAATACGTGCTCGGCGTGCTCGACGCGCAGGAGCGCCGCGCTGCCGAAGCGCGCATCGACAGCGACCGCGAATTCGCCGAGGCGGTGCTGCAGTGGCAGCAGCACCTGATGCCGCTGGCCGACGAGATCGCCCCGGTGGCGGTGCCCGAACGCGTGTGGGTGCGCATCCGCGCCTCGCTGGGCCTGGATGCGCCGGCGCCGCGCGCGCGGCCCGCTGCGCCTGGGTTCTGGGACAGCGTACGGATCTGGCGCTGGCTCAGCGCCGGCGGCTTCGCCACCGCCACCGCCTGCCTGCTGGCGCTGCTGCTGGCGCGTGCGCCGGTGCCGCCGCCGGCCACGCAGCCGCCACCGGTCGTCACCACCACGCCCAAGCCCAGCGGCATCGCGATGACCTCCACGCTGATGCAGGACGACGGCAAGCCCGGCTATGTGGCGCTGATGGACGCCGACAAGCGCAGCATCACCCTCACCCCGCTGGGCGGCACCCACGACAGTGCGCGCGTGCCCGAGCTGTGGCTGATCCCGGCCGACGGCAAGGCGCGCTCGATGGGCGTGTTCGATGCGGCCAAGGCGCGCGTGGCGCGCATCCCCGATGCGCTGATGCCCATGCTCAGCGACGGCGCGGTGCTGGCGGTGACCATGGAACCGCCCGGCGGCGCGCCCGGCGGCGTCGCCACCGGCCCGGTCGTGGCCAAGGGCGGCATCAGCACGCTGCAGCTGGCGCCGTAGACAACCCCTTCTCCCATCGGGAGAAGGTGCCCCGAAGGGGCGGATGAGGGTACGGGCGAAGCCTCGTAGAGCGTCCGGTAGCGCAAGTTGGATGCGCGAGGCGCTTCGCGCCGTACCCTCACCCCAACCCCTCTCCCGATGGGAGAGGGGCAATACGCCTTGGCACGCTGCAACTCGCACCGTAGACAACCCTTCTCCCACCGGGACCATGGATTCCCTTCTCCCGCCGGGAGAAGGTGCCCCGAAGGGGCGGATGAGGGTACGGGCGAAGCCTCGTAGAGCGTCCGGTGGCGCAAGTTGGATGCGCGAGGGCTTCCCGCCGTACCCTCACCCCAACCCCTCTCCCGGTGGGAGAGGGGCAGTTCCAGGCGCCTTGCACGCGCCGCAGGCAGTCCGTGCCGCGCTCAACTGCAAGAACCCGGCGCGCATTCACCCGCCCACCACTCGCGCGCAGGCAACATCGCCGCCGCCGTCGCGCATCCGCGCGACAGCCAGATCTTCCGATCGCGCGACGCCTGCGCTGCGCCGTCGTGGCCCGCGATGCCACGCCCGCAGCCGTGCAGGGGAAATGCGACTTGGGTGCATCCGTCTTCCGGTTTCGCCCGTATCGCTCCCCAAGTCCCCCAATGAGACGCGCTTGTGCCGAGTCCCGTTCCGGAACCCCGCCCTTCCACATCGCCGCCTGCGCCGCGTGGCCGCATCCTGCGCACCCTGCGCCGCTGGTTCGACACCAGCGCCGAGATCGAACTGGATCCGGCGCGTGCCGACCGCATCGACTGGCTGCGCGCCGCGCCCTACATCGGCCTGCACCTGGCCTGCCTGGGCGTGTTCTGGGTTGGCGTGTCCTGGTTCGCCGTGGGCATGGCGGTGGCGATGTATGCGGTGCGCATGTTCGCGCTCACCGGCTTCTACCACCGCTATTTCGCCCACCGCGCGTTCAAGACCTCGCGCCCCGTGCAGTTCCTGTTCGCCGCGATCGGCGCCACCTGCGTGCAGCGGGGGCCGCTGTGGTGGGCCGCGCACCACCGCAACCATCATCGCCACACCGACACCCCGGCCGATCCGCATTCGCCGCGCCAGCACGGCTTCTGGTGGAGCCATAGCGGCTGGTTCCTGACTCCGCGCGGCTTCCGCACCGACTGGGAGGCGATCCCGGACCTGCGCCGCTTCCCCGAACTGCGCTTCCTCGACCGCTTCGACCTGCTGCTGCCGGTACTGCTGGCGCTGGCGCTGTTCCTGCTCGGCGGGTGGCTGCAGCGACACGTGCCGCAGCTCGGCACCGATGGCCCGCAGTTGCTGGTGTGGGGCTTCTTCGTCTCCACCGTGGCGCTGTTCCATGCCACCTTCACCATCAACTCGCTGGCGCACCGCTTCGGCAGCCGCCGCTTCGACACCCGCGACGACAGCCGCAACAACCTGTGGCTGGCGCTGCTGACCTTCGGCGAAGGCTGGCACAACAACCACCATTTCTTCCCCGGCGCCGCGCGCCAGGGCTTCCGCTGGTGGGAGCTGGACCTGACCTGGTACGGACTGAAGGCGCTGTCGTGGACGCGCGTGATCCGCGAGCTCAAGCCGGTGCCGGCCGGCCTGCTGCGCGCCCAGGCGCGTGCCCGATGAGCCGGATCGCGGTGGTGGGCTCGGGGATCGCCGGCCTCGGCGCGGCGTGGCTGTTGTCGCAGCGCCACGAGGTGACGCTGTACGAGGCGGCCGACTATCTCGGCGGCCATACCCATACCCATGCGATCGAACTGGACGGCGCGGAATACGCGGTGGACAGCGGCTTCATCGTGTTCAATCCGGAGCACTACCCGCTGCTGAGCGCGTTGTTCGCGCGGCTGGGAGTCGAGTCGCAGCCGACCACGATGAGCTTCTCGGTGCACGAGGAGCGCACCGGACTGGAGTACAACGCCGGCACGCTCGACGGGCTGTTCTGCCAGCGCCGCAACCTGCTGTCGCCGCGTTTCTGGCGCATGCTGCGCGACCTGCGGCGGTTCTACCGCGAGGCGCCGCAGGTGCTGCACGACGTCTCCCTGGCGCAGCTCACCCTCGGCGACTTCCTGCAGCGCCACGGCTACTCCCAGGTGTTCCGCGACGCGCACCTGGTGCCGATGGCCTCGGCGCTGTGGTCCTCGCCGTCGCGGCAGATCCTCGATTTCCCGATGCGTCAGCTGATCGGCTTCATGGCCAATCACCACATGCTGCAGATCAGCGGCCGCCCGCAGTGGCGGGTGGTGCGCGGCGGCTCCAACAGCTACGTGCGCGCGCTGCGCAGCCGCTGGCGGGTACGCGAGCGGCTCGGCACGCCGGTGCGCGCGATACAGCGCACCGCGCACGGCAGCGTCGCCATCGCCTGCGATGCGGACACGCAGCAATACGACCATGCGGTGCTGGCCTGCCATGCCGACGACGCGCTGCGCCTGCTCACCGATCCCAGCGACGCCGAAACCACGATCCTCGGCGCGATCGGCTACCAGGACAACGAGACCGTGCTGCACACCGACGCGCGCGTGCTGCCGCGCGACCGCCGCGCCTGGGCCGCCTGGAACGCGCACGTACCGGCCGATCCGGACGCACCGTGCACGGTCAGCTACTGGATGAACGCACTGCAGTCGCTGCAGGCGCCGCAGCCGTTCATCGTCAGCCTCAACCGCAGCGATGCGATCGATCCGGCCAAGGTGTTGCGGCGCATGCGTTACCGGCATCCGCTGCAGACCCAGGCGTCAGTGGCGGCGCAGGCGCGCAAGGGCGAGATCCAGGGCCAGCGCAACACCTGGTTCGCCGGCGCCGGCTGGGGCTTCGGCTTCCACGAGGACGGCCTGCGCAGCGCGGTCGACGTGGCTGCCGCGCTGGGGGTACCCTGGTCATGACCCTGATGCGCCGTGCTGCCGTGTCCGCCCCGCCGGCTGGCGCCGTCTCGACAACGTCGGCGGCGGCGGGCACGACCTTGCACGGCCTGCACAGCGCGGTGTACACCGGCTGGGTGCGGCATCGCCGTTACGCGCCCAAGGCGCTGGCGTTCCGCTATCCGCTGTTCCTGCTGTACCTGGACCTGGACGAACTGGAGCAGATATTCGCGCGGCGCTGGCTGTGGTCGGTGAACCGGCGCAACCTGGCCGAGTTCCGCCGCAGCGATTACCTCGGCGACCCCGCACAGCCACTGGACGAAGCGGTACGCGACCGCGTGCAGCAGCACAC
The DNA here is from genome assembly GCF_056725205.1 of Xanthomonas sp. NCPPB 3174. Classification (NCBI taxonomy): domain Bacteria; kingdom Pseudomonadati; phylum Pseudomonadota; class Gammaproteobacteria; order Lysobacterales; family Lysobacteraceae; genus Xanthomonas; species Xanthomonas sp. NCPPB 3174. The sequence continues at coordinate 3,505,161 of NZ_CM161517.1, forward strand.
CGGCGAACGCCCGCTCGGCCCGGTGCGCATGCTCACCCACCTGCGCTACTTCGGCCATTGCTTCAATCCGGTCACGTTCTACTACTGCCACGACGCGCAGCAGCGCCTGCACAGCATCGTCGCTGAGATCACCAACACGCCGTGGCGGCAGCGCCACGCCTACGTGCTGCCGATGGCCGAGGCGCGCAGCCATGGCGCCACCCACGCCTGGCGCTTCGCCAAGCGCTTCCATGTGTCGCCGTTCATGGCGATGGCGCACACCTACGCCTGGCGCTTCAGCGAACCCGGTGCGCAACTGCGCGTGCACATGGACGTGCTCGATCCTGCGCCCGCAACCGTGCGGCGGCGCTTCGACGCCACCCTCGTCCTGCAGCGCCGCGTCGTCGACGGCGCCAGCCTGGCCCTGGCGCTGCTGCGCTATCCGGCGATGACCCTGCAGGTCATGGCCAAGATCCACTGGCAGGCCCTGCGGCTGTGGCTGCGCGGCAACCCGGTGCACGACCACCCCGACCACTCCCTTCCGCGAGAACGCCGATGAACGCTCCGCACGCGCCCTCTTCCGCCGCCGCGCTGACCCCGGCCGCACCGCCGTTGCGCGGGCTCGACCGCCTGCTGCGCAAGCGCCTGCTCGCCACGCTCGATGGCCTGCACGACGGCCAGCTGCGCATCGAGGAAGCCGGCACGCTGACCACGCTGGGCGATGCCGGCGCCGGCGCCGGCGCGTTGCAGGCGCATCTGCGCATCCGCGACCCGCGTTTCTACCGCCAGGCCGCGCTCAACGGCAGCGTCGGCGTCGGCGAGGCGTACATGGACGGGCTGTGGGACTGCGACGACCTGGTCGCGCTGGTGCGCCTGCTGGTGCGCAACCGCGACCGCCTGGACGCGATGGAGACCGGCCTGGCCCGGCTCGGCGGCCTGGCGATGCGCGGCCTGCATGCGTTCGCGCGCAACACCCGCGCCGGCAGCCGCCGCAACATCGCCGCGCACTACGACCTGGGCAACCAGTTGTTCGAGCTGTTCCTGGATCGCAACCTGATGTACTCCTCGGCGATCTTCCGCGATGCCGACGCCGCCCTGGGCGAGGCCGCGCTGGAGCGCGCCGCCGAGCGCAAGCTGCAGCGCATCTGCGCCAAGCTCGATCTGCAGCCGCATCATCATCTGGTCGAGATCGGCACCGGCTGGGGCGGCTTTGCGCTGCACGCCGCCAAGCACCACGGCTGCCGCGTCACCACCACCACCATCTCGCGCGAGCAATACGAACTGGCCCGGCAGCGCATCGCCGTCGCCGGGCTGTCGGATAGGGTCGAGGTGTTGCTGCGCGACTACCGCGATCTGGATGGCCGCTACGACCGCCTGGTCTCGATCGAGATGATCGAGGCGATCGGCCACCAATACCTGGACACCTACTTCGGCAAGGTCGGCAGCCTGCTCAAGGACGACGGCCAGGCGCTGATCCAGGCCATCACCATCGAGGATCACCGCTACGCGCAGGCGCTCAAGTCGGTGGACTTCATCAAGCGCCACATCTTCCCGGGCAGCTTCATTCCCTCGGTGGCGGCGATGACCGGGGCCATCGCCCGCGCCAGCGACCTGCGCCTGTTCAACCTGGAAGACATCGGCCCCAGCTACGCGCTGACCCTGCGCGCCTGGCGCGAGCGCTTCATGGCCAAACTGCCGCAGGTGCGCGCGCTCGGCTACGACGAACGCTTCATCCGCATGTGGGAGTTCTATCTGGCCTACTGCGAAGGCGGCTTCCTGGAGCGCTCGATCGGCGACGTGCACCTGTGGCTGAGCAAGCCGCGCGCGCGGCCGGCGCAGTTCGCTCCCGCGCTGGCGGGCGACGCATGAGCAACCTGATCAACTACCTGGCCCTGCAGGGGCTGTGGCTGGCCGCGGTGGTCGGCGCCGCGCACGGGCTGGCCTGGGCCGGCCCGGCGGCGCTGGCGCTGTTCGCGCTTTATCAGTTGCGACCGCGCCGTCGCGCCCGCGGCGACGCCACGCTGATCGCCCTGGCGCTGCCGCTGGGCGCCGGTGTCGATGCCGCCATGCGCGCCGGCGACTGGGTGCGCTATGCCGCCGCGCCGCCTGCGCCGTGGCCGCCGCTGTGGATCCTGGCGCTGTGGGCCGGCTTCGCATTGACCTTCCAGCATTCGCTGGCATGGGTGATGCGCCATCCCTGGCGCGCGGCGCTGTTCGGCGCCACCGCCGGTCCGCTCGGCTACGTGCTGGCCGCGCGCGGCTGGCAGGCGGTGACGCTGGTAGCGCCGTTGCCGCAGGCACTGCTGGCGTTGGCCGTCGGCTGGGCCGCGGCGCTGACCTTGCTGAGCCTGGCGATGCTTCGCCTGATGTCCCCAACGCCAGCGATGCCGGCAACCGGAGCGGCGCGATGAACGCCTGGCCGCTGCTGCATGTGGGCATCTTCACGGTGCTGGTCATGCTCGCCGGCTGGGCCTGGCAGCGGCAGATCCGCAACGCCGGCGTGGTCGACGTGCTGTGGTCGGCGTGCATGGCGCTGACTGCGGTGTACTGCGCCTGGCGCGCCGACGGTGCGCTGCTGCCGCGCGTGCTGACCGCGGTCCTGGGCGGGCTGTGGGGCGCGCGCCTGGCCTGGCACCTGGGCGTGCGCGTGTTCGGCGATGCGCACGAGGACGGCCGCTATCGCGCCCTGCGCGAGCACTGGCACGGCGACCAGCGCAAGTTCCTGGCGTTCTTCCTCGGTCAGGCGCTGGTGGTGCTGGCGTTCGCGGTGCCGCTGTCAGTGGCCGCGCACAATCCGCAGCCGCAGTGGAGCGTGTGGACCACCCTGGCGGTGGCGACCTGGCTGGTCGCGGTCGGCGGGGAAAGCCTGGCCGACCGGCAACTGGCCGCTTTCCGCGCCGACCCGGCGAACAAGGGCAAGACCTGCCGCCAAGGCCTGTGGCGCTACTCGCGGCATCCGAACTACTTCTTCGAATTCGTGCACTGGTTCGCCTACGTGTTCTTGGCGGTGGGCAGCGGCGCGCTGTGGGTCGGCGTGGCCGCGCTGGGGCCGTTGCTGATGTTCGCCTTCCTGTACCGCGTCACTGGCATTCCCTACACCGAACAGCAGGCCCTGCGCTCGCGCGGCCGCGACTACGCCGACTACCAGCGCAGCACCAGCGCCTTCTTCCCCATGCCGCCGCGGCATTGAACCCGCGCCAGGAGATCCGCCGATGTCCAGCACCTTCGCCACCTCTTCCCCGCCCGCCGCACCGGCCGAACCGCTGGCCACGCGCCTGGCCGAATCCGGCCTGCTGCCCGACGCCATGCTGCGCGCGGCGATGCGCCGGCTGTGCGCGCAGCGCCTGCGCGAGGAGCGCGCCGGCGGCGCCGACGCGGCCTGGGAACGCCAGCGCCTGCTGATCGAATCGCTGCGCGAGAGCGCCATCGCCATCGAGACCGACGCGGCCAATCGCCAGCACTACGAAGTGCCGCCGCGTTTCTTCGAGCTGTGCCTGGGCAAGCGCCTGAAATACAGCAGCTGCTACTGGGATGCGACCACGCCCGACCTCGATGCGGCCGAGGAACACATGCTGCAGCTGTACGGCGAACGCGCGCAGTTGCGCGATGGCCAGCGCATCCTCGAACTGGGCTGCGGCTGGGGCTCGCTGACCTTGTGGATGGCCGAGCAGTTCCCCGGCGCGCGCATCACCGCCGTGTCCAACTCGCGGCCGCAGCGCGAGCACATCGAAGCGCAGTGCCGCGCGCGCGGGCTGGGCAACGTCAAGGTAATCACCCACGACGCCAACACCCTGACCCTGCCGACCGAGAGCTACGACCGCGTGGTCTCGATCGAGATGTTCGAGCACATGCGCAACTACCGCGAACTGCTCAAGCGCGTCAGCCATTGGCTGGTGCCGGGCGGGCGGCTGTTCGTGCACATCTTCTGCCATCGCGACCTGGCCTACCCGTTCGAGGTGCAGGGCGAGGACAACTGGATGGGCCGGCACTTCTTCACCGGCGGGCTGATGCCGGCGGCCGACACCCTGCTGCAGTTCCAGGACGACCTGGCGATCGAACGCCGCTGGCTGCTGTCCGGCCAGCACTACGAGAAGACCGCCAACGCCTGGCTGCACAACCAGGACCGCCACCGCGACACGCTGATGCCGGTGCTGCAGGCCACCTACGGCGCCGACGCCAAGATCTGGTGGCAACGCTGGCGCATGTTCTGGATGGCCTGCGCGGAACTGTTCGGCTACGAACAGGGCCAGCAGTGGGGCGTGGCGCATTACCGGTTTGTCAGGCGCTGAAGTGCCGGGATTGGGGAGTCGGGATTGGGGATTGGCAAAGGCGGCGCGCTGCCGCCTGATCGTCTACGCGTAGATACCGTCTTACCCCCTAGCAGGCAAGGCCCCTTTTCGGATCGAACGCCGTGCCCGATTTGAGAACCCCGTAGGCCAGGTGCAGGAGCTTGCGCATGGCGGCGCACACGATCTGCTTGCCGGCTTTGCCGCGTTCGCTCAGCCGCTGTTTCAGCGTGCGGATGATCGGGTTGTGGGTCATGGCCACCAGGGCCGGCATGAACAGGCCGGCGCGCAGGCGGGGCGAGCCGGTGCGCGAGATGCAGACGTGGCCTTTGCGCTCGCCCGACTCCTGCAGGCACGGATTCAGGCCCGCGAAGGCGGTCACCGCCGAGGCATCGGCGAAGCGCCTCACATCGCCAAGCTCGGCCAGCATCAAGGCCGCGCTGGTGTCGGCAATCCCCTGGATGCTCACCAGCAGCTCGCGCTGCCCACGCAAGGTCGGATCCTGGTCGATATGGTCATCGATGGCACGCACACCCGATAGCCGCGTGCGTGGAGGAACTCGGCCAGCGCCTGGTGGTAGGTGCCGGTGGCCTCCATGGCGATCCAGCTATCGGGCTGCGCATGCGTCTGCAGCCATGCCTGCAGGGCCTGGAAGCCCTTGGCATCGTTGGACAACTTGGCCTTGGTACGGTGCTTGCCATTGGTCAGATCGATGGCCACATCGAAACTGCGTTTGGCGACGTCGATGCCGATGACGGGAGACATACGCGATTCCTCCATCGTGTCAGGGTCATGATCGGCGCTGGGCCCGGTCCTGCCTTGTCGATGCGAGTTCACGCCCGGGGGCGGACTCTGGATACCGTTCGGACACACAAAGGCCAGCATGTGGAGGGCGGAGCCGATCTACGATGCAAGCTCGAAGCTTTAGGAGCGACTGGACCTCCTACACCTCCTCCGATGATCAGTCGGAAGACATGACGCCTGTTTAGGGGCGACATGTCCAGATACAAGGAGCGGCTTCAGCCGCGAGGGGCGTTACCGCTAATGCCTGTCGCGGCTGAAGCCGCTCCTACGCGGATCAGGGGATACGCACGCGACGTCATGGCGGGCAAGACGAATCCCCAATCCCCAATCACGAATCCCGGCCGCTCAAGCGGCGGCCGTAATGACGATCTCGATCTTCCAGGCCGGGTCGGCCAGCTTGGCCTGCACGGTGGCGCGGGCCGGGGTGTTGCCGGGGCTGACCCATTCTTCCCAGACCTTGTTCATCTCGGCGAACTCGGCCAGGTCGGTCATGTAGATCTCCGCGCGCAGGATCCGGCTCTTGTCGGTGGCGGCAAGCGCCAGCAGCCGGTCGATCGCGGCAAGCACTTCGCGGGTCTGGCCGGCGATGTCGGCGCTGGTGTCCTCGGCGATCTGGCCGGCCAGGTAGGCCACGCCGTTGTGCACGGTCATTTCCGACATGCGCGGGCCGGTATCGAAACGCTGGATCATGATGCGCTGTCCTGTAGTGGGAAGACCGCGCCATTGTCGCGCGATTGCGCCGCGGCTGCAGGCGCCGGCCGCCACACGCGGTACGCCACCGGCAACAGCCAGGCCAGGATCAGCACGATCGCCAGCTTCTGGGTCAGGCCGCGCGGCGGCGCGCGCCACAGCACATGCAGCCACAAGGCCGCGAACGCCAGCACCGCCAGCAGCAGCAACGGCCCGGCGCGGCCCTTCCATGCCGCCTGCCCGCGCAGCCATGCGCTTTGCAGCAGCATCGCGGTAGTCGCGCACAGGAACGCGGTCTGCGCGGAGAGCCCGTGCACCAGCGGCGCCAGCAGCGGTGCGCGCTGCGGCAGATAGCTGTCGCCGATCGCCACCCCGCACAACCCCAGCGCCGCGCCACCGAACAGCAGCACCGGGGCGCCGCTGCGCGCGCGTGGCGGCGACTGCGCATACAGGCCGGCCGCCAAAGCCATCACAGCCGCTGCCAGCAGGACGTAGACAGTGCGCAGTAGCAGGCCGCCGGGTCCATGCAGGTATTGGCTGAGCGTGGCCTGCTGCCACTGCAGATCGGCGCGCAGGACCTGCAGCGCCACCGCCACACCGAGGAACAGCAGCGCCAGCAGCAGCGCGACGGCACCGGCCAGGCGCGTCCAGCGCGGCGGCGCGGAGAGGGGAAACGCGGACAGCGGCATCGGCATCGACAGGCTCCGGAACCGACAGGGACCGTCGCCACACGCGTCGGCCGCACCCCGCCGCGGTCCCCGACGCCGTGGCGACGTACGATTCCACTATCATGCGCGTCGCCGGCGCGGCCGGTATAGCCTAGGGCGTGCGATGTGCGGTGGAAGAACGGCAGTGATGAGGGAGGATGCAGTGCGCACGCGACGCGGTGCCGCCGCGGATGGCACCACGCCGTCCGTGCGGGATCGTCTGGCGCCGCTGATCGCCGCCCTGCCTGGATGTGGTGCGCGGCGCGTCGGGGCAACCGGCCTCGCCACAGCGCCCTACCTACCGCGTCCTGGCCTCCGCTTCGCAGCCCCTCCATGTTCGTGACACGCTTTCATTCAACCGGTATCGCGATGGCCCGTCTCCGTTTCGCCCGCAGTTCCGCTCCGGCCCCGTCGTGCACCGTGCGCCACGCGCCGTGGCGCCTTGCCGCCGCCCGCCCGCAATGACCGACGCCACCCCCTCCGCTCCCGCGTCCACGCCCGGCTGGCGCCGTGCGCTGCCGGTGCTGGCCAGCCTGGCGATCCTGGCCCTGGCGCTGCATGCGCTGGCCACGGAGTTCAGCACCCATGGCTACAGTGCGATCCGTCACGCCTTCAACCAGCTGAGCCTCACGCAGATCGTGCTGACGCTGCTGCTGGGCCTGAGCAGCTACGCCTGCCTGATCGGCTTCGATGCCGTCGGCCTGCGCCGCAGCGGACGCAAGCTGCACCCGATGCGGATCAGCATCACCGCGTTCCTGGCGCATGCGGTGGGCCAGACCCTGGGCTTCGCCGCGCTGACCGGCGGCGCGGTGCGCCTGCGCGGCTACGGCCGGGTCGGGCTGAGTCTGGCCGAGATCGGCCAGGTGGTGCTGATGAGCACGCTCGGCTTCGTGTTCGGCGCCTGGCTGCTGCTGGCGCTGGCCCTGACCCTGGAACCGGCCGCCGCGGCGCTGGCGCTGCCGGTTGGCGCGACCGCGGTGCGCGCGATCGGCATCGCGTTGCTGGTCGGCTTCGCCACCATGCTGCTGCTGGCCGGTCGCGACGGCCGCACCCTGCGCTGGCGCAGTCACGAACTGTGGCTGCCGGACCGGCGCACCACCCTGGGTGTGACCGCGCTGAGCGTGGTCGAGCTGGGCCTGGCCAGCGCCGCGTTCTACGTGCTGCTGCCCAACGAATCGGGGATCGAATACATCGGCTTCGTCGGCCTGTACCTGGTCGCGGTGGTGGCGGGCCTGGTCTCGACCGTGCCGGCCGGCCTGGGCGTGTTCGAGTGGAGCCTGCTCAAGCTGCTGCCCGGCGTGGCGCCGGCGGCGGTGCTGGCGGCGGCGCTGATCTACCGCATCACCTACTACGTGGTGCCGCTGCTGCTGTCGGTGCTGATGGCGTCGCTGTCCGGCCTGCGCCGGCCGCTGGCCGCCAGTGCCGGCGGGGTGCGCGTGGCCTGGCGCACGCTGCGCCCGTGGCTGCCGCAGATCATCGCCCTGGCGGTATTCGCGGTCGGCGCGGCGCTGGTCATCGACGGCACCCTGCCCACGCCCAAGCGCCGCCAGGACATGGCGCCGCTGTCGATCATGGAGACCTCGCACCTGCTGGCCAGCCTTGGCGGCGTGGTGCTGCTGCTGATCGGCCAGGGCCTGCAGCGGCGCAGCCATGCCGCCTGGGTGCTGGCGATCGGCATCTGCGTGCTGCTGCCGCTGCCGGCCTGGCTGCGCGGCGGCCACGTCTCGGTGGCGCTGTCCTCGCTGGTGGTGGCGGTCGGCCTGTGGGGCGCGCGCCGCGAGTTCTACCGCGAGGGCGCGCTGCTCGACGAGGCCTGGTCGTGGCCGTGGCTGCGCAACCTCGGCCTGGTGCTGATCGCCACGATCTGGCTGCTGTTCTTCGTCTACAGCCACGTCGAATACCAGAACGAGCTGTGGTGGGAGTTCGCCACCTCGGCCAACGCGCCGCGTGCACTGCGCGCGGTGCTGCTGGTCAGCGTGGCGGTGGTGGTGTTCGGGCTGGCGCGGCTGCTGCACAGCACCCGCTCGCCGTTGCCGCCGGCCGATGGTGCGCAACTGGACGCGCTGGCGCCGGTGCTGGCCGAGGCCACCGATACCCAGGCCTGCCTGGTGCTGACCGGCGACAAGGCGTTGCTGCAGGCCGAGGACGGCCCCGGCTTCGTGATGATGCAGCGCTACGGCGGCTCGCTGGTGGCAATGGGCGACCCGGTCGGCACCCCGGAAGTGGCCCGCGCGCTGATCTGGCGCTTCCGCGAGGAAGCCGACCGCATGGGCCTGCGCCCGGTGTTCTACCAGGTCGGCGAGCAGCACTGGCAGACCTATCTGGACCTGGGTCTGACCCTGGTGAAGCTTGGCGAGGAAGCGATGGTGTCGCTGGAGGGCTTCCACCTGGAGGGCCGCGACCGCGCCGACCTGCGCCAGGCCTGGAACCGTGGCAAGCGCAGCGGGCTGAGCTTCCGCATCGTGGAAGCCGACGCGGTGGATGCGCTGATGCCAGTGCTGGCCGAGGTCTCGCAGCAATGGCTGGAAGACAAGGCCGGCGCCGAGAAGGGCTTCTCGCTGGGCAGCTTCGATCCCGCCTACCTGCGCCGCTTCCCGATCGCGGTGGTGGAGTTCGAAGGCAAGGTCGTGGCCTTCGCCAACCTGTGGCAGGCGCCGGCCGGCCACGAGTTGTCGGTGGACCTGATGCGGCACATCGCCGACGCGCCGAAGGGCACGATGGATTTCCTGTTCATCGAGCTGTTCCTGTGGGGCCGCGACCAAGGCTACAAGCGCTTCTCGCTGGGCATGGCGCCGCTGTCGGGCCTGGCCCAGCACCGCCTGGCCGGGCGCTGGAACCGCTTCGGCAACCTGATCGTGCGCCACGGCGAACGCTTCTACGGCTTCACCGGCCTGCGCCGCTTCAAGTCCAAGTTCGCCCCCGCCTGGCGCACCCGCTACCTCGCCGCCCCCGGCGGCATGCACCTGCCGGCCGCCCTGCTGGACGTGACCCGACTGATCTCGCTGGATCCGCGTAAGCCGGAGTGAGGCCGGGATTGGGGGGTTGGGATTGGGGATTGGCCCCGGCTACCCCGTTTGCCGGAGCATTGCGAGGCTTCGCGCCGTACCCTCATCCGCCCCTTCGGGGCACCTTCTCCCAAAGGGAGAAGGAACAGCAAAGCCCCTCTCCCCCCGGGAGAGGGGTTGGGGTGAGGGTACGGCGGCCATGAAGCGCCCGGCGGCGACCAACCACGCTCACCGCCTTGCAGGACCAACGTTTCAGCGGTCCGGTCGCGGCTGAAGCCGCTCCTACGGCGAAGCGAGCAGGCAAGCCCGCACGCGCTGCCCGACCACCAATTCCCAATCCCGACTCCCCAATCCCCGCCCCTACTGAATCCGCTGCAGGATCTGCTTGGCCAGCGTGGCGTAGTCGCCCTGGAAGTGATGGTCGCCCGGCAGCTTGACCAGTTGCGCCCCGCCCTTGGGCAGGTCAGGGCACAACGCGTCGTCGTCGTCCTGCCCGTAGATGCACAGGGTCTGCGCCGGCGGCATCTTCGCCACTTCCGGGGCGATCGGCAGGCCGTCGTCGCCGGAACTGATCCAGTTGGACACGTGGAACTCGTAGTCGGCGGTCTTGCCCACCGACAGCAAGGCGGTGAGCTGCACCTGGTCGCGCATCGCCTCCGGCAACTGGTTGTAGGCCGCCGGCAGCACGTCGGCGCCCTGCGAGAAGCCGATCAGCACCACCCGCCCGCGCTGCCACAGGTGGCTGTAGTGGCGGTAGATGCGGTCCAGGTCGGTGGCGAAGCCCTGCGGCGTGCGCTCGCTCCAGAAGTAGCGCAGCGAATCCACGCCCACCACCGGGATGCCGGCCTTGGCCAGGGCGCCGGCCACCTGCTGGTCGAGCCCGGCCCAGCCGCCGTCGCCGGAGACGAAGATCGCGAACACGTTGCCGTTGTCGGCATCGGACGCCGCCGCGGCGGCCGGCACTTCGACCACCGGCAGCCCGGCCAGGTCGGCCGGAGTCGGCGGCAGACTGACGCCTGGCCGGTCGCCCAGCGAACGCACCGCCGCGCGCAGCCCCGGCAGCGCGTCGCCGCTGGCGCTGCGGCGGAACTGCCGCGCCTGCGCCACCTTCTGCAGGAACGCATCGCTCTGCTGGGTGCAGCGGTCGCGCCGGCTCTTGGCGTCCAGCGCCGCCAGCCACGGCACCGGCAGCGCCGTCGGCTGCAGCGCACGCGCCGGCGCGGTGATGCCAGCGCCGCAGATCTGGTCGTCGAGCACCTGCACCGGGCAGAAATCCTCGGTCAGCAGGCCCGCCAGCAGATGCTTGGGCGCCTGCGCGGCGACCGCGTAGGCCAGCGCGGCGCCGTCGCCGTCGCCGACCAGTAGCGGCAGGTGGTAGGTCGGCACATGGAAATAGGCCTGCACGTAGCGCGAGAAGTTCTCCACGTCGCCGGCAGAGAAGCCGCAGGTGCCGTCGATCTTGGCCAGCACCGCCTGCAGGTGCGCGCTGTCGATCACCGCCACCATCGCGCCGTCGTCACGCAGCGCCTCGATCTGACGCATGCGCTCGGCATCGGCGTGCTTGCCGCCGGCGAACCACAGCACCACGCGCTTCGCATTGCCCTTGGGCAACAGCACCGGCACCTGCTCGAAGCGCCCATGGCTGAGCTTTTCCGGCGATGTCGCCGGCGCATCGGCACTCGGCGCGGAGGCGGTCGCAGCGCCCGGCGCCGCACCGGCGATGCCGGCCACAAGCAGTCCACCCAGTGCACATCCCCACACCCAACCGCCACGCTTCTGCATCATCCAGCCATCCTGAAAAGGCGCGTTAAAGATAATCCCGAACGGCGGCGGCGCGAAGCGCGGCGCGCGCTTCGGTTCATGCCAGGTACGCCAGACCCGGGCCATCGCCTGCACCGGCAGCCCTGTCAGCCATCCGCGTCGGCGCCAGGGTGGCGCAGTTGCCAGGCCGCCAGCGCCTGCCGGTAGCGCTCCAGTTCCTCGTGGTAGAGGTCGTAGACGCACAGCGGACAGCCGCTGTCGCAGCAGTCGCTGGGGGCTGGCGGCAGCGGCGCCTGCGGGCGGGGATCGGCGTTGGCGGCAGGGTCGGACATGGGGCTTGATGGTGGCGGCCGGACGACCGGCGCGGCAGTGTAGAAGAAGGCGGCCGCGCCCGCGGCCACCACTCCGTCAGCCGATGGCCTCGCGCAGGTTGGCGCGCGCGGCCGCGTCGTAAAGCGCGTGGAAGCGCTCGCTGAGGAAGATGCGCGGCTGCGCCAGCACGGTGCGCAGGAAGGCGCGGCGCTTGCGCCGGTACAGCCAGCCCGGCACCGCCCCGCGGTACTCCTCGGCGATGGCGCGGTCGTAGGCGGCGAAGGCCTCCGGCGTGGCGCCGAGGATGGCCATGTCGCAGTCCAGGAACAGCGCCGCGTCCGCATCCACCGAATCAGCGGTCAGTTGCCCGTGACGCGCGGTGAGTTCGATCAGCGCGGCGACCCGCGCCGCGTCCACGCCGGCATCCGGCAGCCACTGCGCGATCGCCGCCTCGGCCATGCGCGCCGACTGCGCTTCGTTGTCGCCGCGGCCGGCGCGGTACACTGCATCGTGATAGAGCACCGCCAGGTAAACCTCGCGCGGCTGCTTCCAGCCGGTGTCGGCGGCGACCTCGGCAAAGTGCGCCAGCACCGCCTCGACGTGGCCGAAATGGTGATAGGCGCGCGGCGGTTCGGCGTAGGCCGCCAGCAACTGCGCCCACTGCGCATCGGGCAGGGTCAGCGGCGCCGCATTCATGCGCCCCCCTGCCCGGGACCGGCCCGTAAAGGCCAACTCGCTTCGTGCAGGTAACGGCCCTGGCCCTGCACGCTGCGGATCAGGCTCAGCGACGCGGCGTGCCACGGCAGCGCCGATACGCGCTGCGGCGCCAACGGCTGATCGACATAGGCCAGGGTCATGTGCGGCAGATAGGCGCCGTCGACGCGTGCGGCGACACCGTGCCGGGCCAATTGCTGCTGCAGCGCCCGGCGCAAGACCTGCAGCGGCTGGGGCTCGGCATCGCCGCGCAGCACCAATGGTCGGCTGCGCGCGCGGCTGTCGAAAGTCACCGCCTGGTCGAATGCAAGTTCAAATGGCGAGGCCGCAAGCGCCTGCCCGGCGGCGCAGGCCTGCTGCAGCAAGCGGGGCGGAATCCCGGCGTATTCGCCCAGATAGTGCAAGGTCACATGCAGCCGCTCGGGCGGCAATGCGCGGCCGTGCAATCCATGGTCGTGGCAGAGCTGCTGACAGAGGCGATGCACCGCCTGGGCGGTCTGCATGTCCGGCAATAACGCAAAGAACAGGCTTTCGCGCGCAGCGGGCGCGTCGAAGCCGAGCGAGAACTGGGCGCCGTCGGGCGCAGTATCGGGATACATGGACAGGAGCGGCAAACGCCGCAAGCGGATCGGGCAGCGGTCGAGCGCGCATGGTAGCAAGCGCGCCTGATCGCTGCAGATCCGGCACACCGCCCAGACAGCGCCGCGATGGCGGCGCGCCGGGCGGCGGCGGACGGCGATCAGGCCGCGTTCTTCATCGCGTGCTTGCGGGTGCGCATCACGTCGTGGCAGGCGCGCACTTCCGGCAGCAGGCGGGTGGCGGCATCGCGCGCGGCGACCGGGGTATCGGCGTCGGCGATGGTCTCGTTGAAGGCCTTCAGCAGGCGGTCCTCGGACTCTTCCAGTTCGGCGACATAGCCGTACTTGGTGTCGCCCAGCGCGGCGCGGACCTTGCCGTACATCTGCTGCATGCTGCCGACCATGGTGCCGTGCTCTTCCGGCTTGCCGCCGACCGACTGCACCACCGCGCTCAGGCTGCTCACGATGTCCGACTTGACGCCGGCGATGCGCAGGAACAGCGCGGACAACTCGGCGTCGCCCACCTTCTTGGCCGCTTCTTCGTAGAAGTCCTTGCCGTCGCGGGAAATGGCGATGAGGTCGTTGAGGCTGTGCGTGGTCTTGCTCTGGATGCTCATGGAAAACTCCTGTGGCGAAGCCGGCGATATCGCGCAACGGGCACGCGGGGTGGACCTGGATATCGCACGGCGCGGTCGAGAGAATTGCCGCGTTGCGTGGTGGTGGCGATGCTGGGCAGAACCGCATAAAGCGCACGTGAGCCGTTCGCCCTTGTTCGTCACGCGCCATTGCCGGTGGTGAACATGCGTTCATTGGGAACTGCACGCAGTCAGGCATGTGGTGAAATTTTCACCATCCTGTCTGCGCGCGTTGCGGCGCTTCGCCGAACGCGACTTATCCACATGATTGCCCCCTGATCGTCCACAGTGGCTGTGGATGACTGCCACCGAGCGTGCCGGTCCAGGACCGCCCGTCGGCGCAGCCACGACGGCCTCCCGGCAGCGCGGTCAAAGGCCTATAGTGCCGACGAGCCCTCGCCACTGCAGGGCGCCGCGAGGTGCGTCATGTTCGCCTGGACTGCGTTCGCCCTGCTCGCTACCGCTGCGGCCGCCCCATCGCCGCCGATGCCACCGTCGTACGCGGCAGAAGTGGCACAGGCTGCCACGCAAGTCCCAGCGCCAACCGCCGCACCGATGCCGACGCCGGAGCAGATCCTGCAACTGCCGCCGGCACTGCACGCGCTGCTGCAGCACCGCATCGACCGCGGCGCCGACGCCGAGCACCGCCTGCAGCAACTGGTGGCATTGGCCTTCGACGCCAACGGCCTGAACCTGCAATACGACCCCAAGGCCACCCACAGCGTCGCCGAGAGCTACGCGACCCGTCGCGTCAATTGCCTGTCCTTCACCCTGCTGTTCGTGGCGATGGCGCGCGACATCGGACTGCAGGCGCAGGTCCAGGAGGTGCGTCGCGTGCTGAGCTGGTACGAGGACGGCAATGCGCTGTACAACGTCGGCCACGTCAACGCCGGCGTGCGCGTGGACAGCGGCCGCGGCAGCATCGACCTGGACCGCAGCGTGCTGATGGACCGGCGCGGGCCGCAGCCGATTTCCGACCGCCGCGCCCTCGCCCACTACTACAACAACCGCGGCGCCGAGCTGATGGTCGACGGCGATCTCGACGGCGCCCGCGCGCATCTGGCGATGGCCCTGCAGATGGACCCACGCTTCGCCGGGGCCTGGAACAACCAGGGCGTGCTGGCGATGCGCGATGGCGACAGCGCCGCCGCCGCACGCGACTACGCCAAGGCGCTGGAGATCGATCCGGAACACCTGCCGGCGCTGTCCAATGCCGTGGGTCTGGCCCGACGCCTGGGCGACAGCACCCGCGAGGCGGCGCTGCAGCGGCAGATGGAACAGGTGCGCCAACGCGACCCATTCCAGCAATATCTGCTCGGCAACGAGGCGGAGCGACGCCAGGACTACGCCGCGGCGATCGCCTACTACCGGCATGCCCTGCACCTGTACGACGGCGCCCACCTGCTGTACTTCGCCCTGGCACGCGCCTACCTGCACAGCGGCGACACCCGCCGCGCCACCGCGGCGCTGCGCGAGGCCATGGCCCACGCCGATCCGGCCACGCAACCGCGCTACCAGGGCAAGCTGGACGCGCTGCGCAGGCTGTCTTCCACGGCGCGACCGCTGCGCTAGCGCACCCTAGCCAGCCGCGGGCGCGCAGGCCGCACGCCGTGCCGCGTGGCGCGCCCACAGGTAGATCAGCAGGCCTCCGACGGCCATCGCCGCGCCCACATAGCCGGTGGAGGTCCAGCCCAGGCCGGCGCCGATCGCGATGCCGCCCAGCCACGGCCCCAGCGCGTTGGCCAGGTTGAACGCGGCATGGTTGGAGGCCGCGGCCAAGGTCTGCGCGTCGCTGGCCACATCCATCAGGCGGGTCTGCAGCACCGGCGCCAAGGCGCCCATGCTGCCGACCGCCACCACCGCCGGCAGCACCGCCCACGGCGAGGTCGCCGCCAGCGGGAACGCCAACAACACTGCCAGCGACCACAGCAGCACCAGCGGCACCGCGCGGAACTGCATGCGGTCGAACAGCCAGCCGCCGGCCAGATTGCCGAGCAGCCCGCCCAGCCCGAACGCGCCCATCGCCACCGGGATCCAGTGTTCGGACACGCCGGTGACCTCCATCAGGGTCGGCGCCAGATAGCTGAAGACGCAGAACATGCCGGCGAAGCCGATCGAGCCGATGCCCAGCGCCAGCCACACCTGCGTGCGGTTGAAGGCGCGCAACTCGCGCAACGGCGAAGGCCGCGTCTCCTGCGGGTCGGCCGGCAGCAGGCGCCACACCAGCAGCACCGTCAACACCGCGATCGCCGCGACCAGGGCATACGCGTAGCGCCATTGCGCCACCTGGCCAAGCCAGGTCGCCAGCGGATTGCCGACCAGCACCGCCAGGTTCAGGCCCAGCAACACCCGGCTGACCGCGGCACCGCGCTGGTCGGGCGGGCCGATCGAGGCGGCCACCAGGGTCGCCACGCCGAAATAGGCGCCGTGCGGCAGTCCGGCGACGAATCGCGCCACCAGCATGCTGTGATAGTCCGGCGCCACCGCGCTGGCCAGATTGCCGAACGCATAGAAGCCCATCAGCGCCAGCAGCAGATCGCGCCGCGGCCAGCGCGCGCCCAGGATCGCCAGCAGCGGCGCGCCGACCACCACGCCCAGCGCATAGGCGCTGATCAGGTGCCCGACCTGCGGCGCATCGATGGCCAGGCCACGGCCGATGTACGGCATCAGGCCCATGGTGGAGAACTCGCTGGTGCCGATCGCGAAACCGCCCATCGCCAGCGCGAACAGGATCAGCACGTAGCCGCGCCGCGACAGCGGCGCCGTGGCGGATGAGGTCATGCGCACGTCCCGAAGGAAAGGGCCGCCCATTATTGTGCATTGCAGCAACTCCTGCAGCCCCAGGTGCGCAACGCCGCGTTGCGTGGCACTCGCCGCCGGGCCAGTCGACCAGGTGCGGAAAGGTGCTGCCGAGGCAACGCACTGTCTCATCACACCGCCGGGAAACCAGCGCGCGCACCCCCATGTCCTGTACGCACATCGCCTTGCAGCGCACCGCTGTAGGGTCGCCCGCCCCACTCCACAACGAGAGTCCCATCGATGACCGATACTCCTTCCCCGCTGTTCACGCCGCTGCGCCTGGGCGCGATCGCACTGACCAACCGCATCGTGATGGCGCCGCTGACCCGCAACCGCGCCGAAGGCGAAGGCCGCATCCCCTCGCCGCTGGCCGCCGAGTACTACGGCCAGCGCGCCAGCGCCGGCCTGCTCATCGCCGAGGCGACCCAGATCAGCCCGATGGGCCAGGGCTACAAGGACACCCCGGGCATCTACAGCGACGCGCAGGTCGCGGCCTGGAAGACGGTCACCGACGAGGTGCACCGCCGCGGCGGCAAGATCGTGCTGCAGCTGTGGCACGTCGGCCGCATCTCGCACGTCAGCCTGCTGCCGGACGGCGCCGCGCCGGTTGCGCCCAGCGCGCTGCGTGCCGACGCCAAGACCTTCACCGCCGAAGGCTTCACCGACGTCTCCGCGCCGCGCGCGCTGCGCCTGGACGAGATCCCCGGGCTGATCGAGGACTTCCGCCGCGCCGCCCGCAACGCCATCGCCGCCGGCTTCGACGGCGTGGAAGTGCATGCCGCCAACGGCTACCTGATCGACCAGTTCCTGCGCGACGGCAGCAACCATCGCGACGACGCCTACGGCGGCAGCATCGAGAACCGCACGCGCCTGCTGTTCGAAGTGGTGGAGGCGGTGGCGCAGGAAATCGGCGCCGACCGTACCGGCGTGCGCCTGTCGCCGGTGACCCCGGCCAACGATGCGCGCGACAGCAACCCGCAGCCGCTGTTCGAGCGCGCGGTGGAACGCCTGGATCCGCTGGGTCTGGCCTTCGTGCACGTGATCGAAGGCGCCACCGGCGGCCCGCGCGACAACATCGCCTTCGACTATGCGGCGCTGCGCGCCAAGTTCCATGGCCCGTGGCTGGTCAACAACGGCTACGACAAGGCGCTGGCCGAAGACGCCGTGGCCTCCGGCCGCGCCGACGCGGTGGCGTTCGGCCGTCCGTTCATCGCCAACCCGGACCTGGTGGAACGGCTGCGCCGCAACGCCCCGTTGAACGAGGTGGATGCCGACACGCTGTACGGCGGCGGCGCCAAGGGCTACACCGACTACCCGACGCTGGACTGATCGCGTCCTGCGGCGGCACCGCAACGGTGCCGCCGCAGCGGTCAGGGCGCGGCCGTGGGCGGCGTGGCGGCCGCCGTCGGCGCCGGCGCGGCTTGCGGCCCGGACAGATGCGTCTGCAGGAAGCCGGCCACGCCGCTCCACAATGCGACGCGGTGCTCGACGTCGCCGAAACCGTGGCCCTCGTCCTTGAAACTCAATCCCACCGGCGCGTTGCCGGCCATGTCCAGCATGCGCAGCATGCGCCGGGTGTGCTCGTAGTCCACCCGCCGGTCCTCCAGCCCGTGCGCCAGCATTACCGGCACCTTGATCGCGTCGTAGTGGTACAGCGGCGAAGTGTCGATCATCTGTGCCAGCTCCGTCTTGGGATCGCCGAGGCGCTTCTCCAGGTTCGCGCGTCCCTCGGCGCTGCGCGCGCCGTCGCTGGCGGTATAGAACAGGATGCGATCGGCCACGCCGGCGATGGACACGGCGCAGCGGAAGCGTTGCGGCCAGCGGATCGTCATCACCAGCGCCGAATAGCCGCCGTAGCTGGCGCCGACCACGCACATGCGCTGCGGATCCAGCGGATAGCGCGCCTGCGCCTGCACGATCGCCGCATCGATATCGTCCTCGATCAACGTGCCGAAGCTGCCGCGTCCGGCCTCGCGAAACGCGCGACCGTAGCCGTCCGAGCCGCGGAAGTTGACCCGCAGCACCGCGTAGCCCATCGAGGCCAGGAACTGGGTCTCCGGATCGAAGCCCAGCGCATCGGCGACGCCGATCGGCCCGCCGTGCGGAAACACCACCAGCGGCTTGGGTCCGGCACCAGGCGGCAGGGTCAGGAAGGCTTCCAGCGGCAGTCCGTCGCGCCCCTTGAATCGCAACACCTCGCTGGGGGCGAAGGTCATGCCGTGCAGCCATGGCATGGTCTCGCCGATCGTGCGCGCCACGCGCTTGTCCAGGTCGAGATGGTAGAGCTGGGGCGACTGGTCGCTGGCGTCGGCCCACAGCACGATCTGCTTGCCGTCGGCATTGCGCGCGGCGATCTGCAGGTTGCGCCCGGGCAAGGCCGCGCTGAGCGCGCGGCCCACACGATCGTCGGCGCTTTCGAAGTAGTGGCTGACCAGGCGACCGCTCTCGTAATAGGTGACGCCGATCGGCGTGCGCTGCGGGCCCTGGATCAGGTCGACCACGTCGACCCCGCTGCGGCTGAACAGCGTGCGCACGATCTTGCGCGTGGCCACGTCGTAGGCGACCAGGTCCCGCTGCGCGCGCCCGTCGTCGGTCACCGCGTAGATCTCGTCCGCGGCGTAGGACAGGCCAACCGGCTCAAAATCGCGCAGGTGGTCGAGCGTCATCACGTCGCGATAGGGCGCTCCTTCGCTGTCGCGGTAGCGCAGCACGTAGCCTTCGTCGCGGCGCACGATGGCCAGGCGCAGCCGCCCTTCCCCATCGGTCAGCCAGCCGACATCGCGCTCCAGGCCGACGTTGACCCGGTCGCGCAGGCGCGGCCGCCAGCGGTCGATCGCCGCCTGGCTGGAGACGTCCAGGACCTGCACCGCATTGTCGCCGTTGCTCAGCGTGGTGGCGTACAGCACCTGGTTGGGGCGTTGCGGCAGCGCGTCGACCAGGAACCCGCCATCGGGCAAGCTCAGCGGGCTCCATTTGCGCTTGCCGTCGGCCGCCGTATCGGCGCGGATGCCGCGCACCACGTCGCGTCCGTTCTTCACCGGCACGGTGAACAACAGCGCGTCGTTGCCGGCCCACAGCATCTGCCGGATCGGATCGACGCTGGTGGCGAGCACCCGCTGCTGATCGCTGGACAGGTCCAGCAGTTCGATGCGCCACTCGTCCTTGCGCTCGCGCACCTGCAACGCCAGCAGGTCGCCGCGCGGATTCAGGCTCAGGCCGGTGATGCGGCTATCGCGGAACAGCGTGGCCGGCGCGATCGGCAAGGCGCCGGCCGCCGGCGGTGCGCGCAGCGTCACCTGCGCCGCGGGACGTGCGTCGGGGTGCTGCGCCAGCGCCTTGCGGTAGAACTCCGGAAACGGGTCCGGGTAGTGCCCGGCGTAACGCAGTGCGTAGCGCGCCCACAGTGCCGGATGGGTCTGCTGCAACCAGTCCATCGCCGCCAAGGCGCGATTGACCATGCCCATGTCGCCGCTGAAGAACGAGGACGGCCGGAACAGCAGGTCGCCCGGATAGGTGATCTGCCCCGGCTCGAGCCGGAAGCGGAACTCGTCGCTGTCGCGCAGGTTGTAGCCGAACTGCGAGGTCAACAGCACCCGGCGCCAGGCGTAGTCGCCGGCCGGCGCGATGTACAGCCGGTAGCTGATGCCCGGCTTGAGACCGGACATGCTGCCGCCACCAAAGACCTTGCCGTCCTTGTTCAACTCCACGCCGCTCAATGCGACGTCGGTGTCCACCGCCACCACCACCAGGCCTTCGCCCGGCGCCAGCTCCGGCGTCTGTCCCGGCTTGACTTCCTGCATTCGCGCCCAGGCCGGCAGCGCCAGCAGGCAGAGCCCCCAGGCCAGGATCAAGGTGCGCGCCAGACGGCCGGCAGCCGTCGCCCCTGTGTTCGTTCGCATGTGCATCCCCTGTTCCGTGTCTGCGCCGGCCCGGCCGGCGACGCCCCCCGGCGCCGTTGCACATGATAGCCGCCGCACCGCGCACGCTGGGCGCCGGTGCGACGACGGCCACGTCGCGTGTGGTTGCTTCTCCCCTTCGCGGGCAGGACGCACGATGCACGGCTGGCGCCCGGACGGCGGCCTCCATCGGCCAACGGAAGCATCGCATGCACGAGCGGCTTCAGCCGCGAAGGGCGGCCCTGATGATGTCAGTCGCGGCTGAAGCCGCTCCTACGAGGCATCTGCCTCCCTACAGGCGCCCGAACGCTGCCAGCGTGCGGCACCGCCGCGCCAGGCTCAGGCCTTGCGCAGGAAGCAGGTCTTCAGCACCAGGCCCTTGATCTTGTCCGAGTTGCCTTCGATGTGTTCGGCATCGTCCTCGACCAGGCGGATGCCGCGGATCACCGTACCCTGCTTGAGCGGGATCGACGAGCCCTTGACCTTCAGGTCCTTGATCACGACAACGGTGTCGCCGGCCTGCAGCACGTTGCCGTTGCTGTCGCGCACCACCGTCGCCGCGTCGTTGGCGGCGTCGGCCGCGACCGGCCACTCGTGGCCGCAGTCCGCGCACACCCAGTTGGCGCCGTCGACATAGGTGTTTTCCAGGGTGCATTGCGGGCAAGCGGGTGCGGCGGGCATGGGAGTCCTTGATACGGCGACGACGGCGAGCCGCCTATTGTAGCCGCCCGCCCCGTGCCGCCGAGCGGCCGCAGGAATGCCATGTCCGCCTCGTCCGGGTCCCGTCTCGCGATCTACGCCGCGCTCGCCGGCAATCTCGCCATCGCCATCGCCAAGTTCGTCGCCGCCGGGCTCTCGGGCAGCTCGGCGATGCTCAGCGAAGGCGTGCATTCGCTGGTGGACACGGTCAACGAGCTGTTGCTGCTGTACGGCCTGCGCCGCGCCGCGCGCCCGGCCGATGCCACCCATCCGTTCGGGCATGGGCGCGAGCTGTACTTCTGGAGCTTCATCGTCGCCCTGCTGGTGTTCGCGCTCGGCGCAGGGGTGTCGCTGTACGAGGGCATCGCCCACATCCGCGATCCGCAGCCGGCCAGCGACCACACCCTCAACTACATCGTGCTGGGGCTGTCGCTGCTGTTCGAGGGCGGCTCGTGGTGGGTCTCGCTGCGCGAGTTCCGCGCGCGCAAGGGCCGCCTGAGCTACGTGCAGGCGTTCCGCGAGAGCAAGGATCCGAGCCTGTTCACCGTGCTGGTGGAGGACAGCGCAGCGCTGATCGGCCTGCTGATCGCGCTGGCCGGACTGCTCGCCGCGCAGTGGCTGGACATGCCGGAACTGGACGGCGTCGCGTCCGTCGGCATCGCCGCGGTGCTGGCCTGCTCGGCGTTCGTGCTGGCGCGCGAGACCAAGGGCCTGCTGATCGGCGAGCCGGCGGCGCGCCCGCTCGGCGACGCGCTGCGGCGCATCGCCGCGGCCGATCCGGACGTGCGCGCGGTCAACGGCGTGCTCAGCGTGCAGATGGGGCCGGACCAAGTGGTGGCCGCGCTCAGCGCCGAGTTCGAGGACCAGCGCAGCACCGCGCAGATCGAGGCGTGCATCGAGCGCATCGAGGCCGCCGCGCGCGCCGAGCACCCGGAACTGCAGGCGCTGTTCGTCAAGCCGCAGACCCCGGAGACCTGGCTGGCCCGGCGCAGCGCGCTGCGCCAGCCGCCGCCGGCCTGAATGGGCGCATGCCGGCGCGACTTGCGGCCCTGCGCCGCTTTTCGTTAGGGTAGCCGGGTAGCACCCCTCTCATCGCGCTGTGACCGTGCCGGCGTATCCCCCTTACTCACTGAACGAGGTTTCCCATGGAGATCGCCAACGGGCTTGTCGCCACCATCCACTACACCCTCACCGACGATGCCGGTGAAGTGATCGACCAGTCCTCGCCGGACAATCCGCTGAGCTACCTGCACGGCGCCGGCAACATCGTGCCGGGCCTGGAGAAGGCGCTGACCGGCAAGCGCACCGGCGAGTCGGTCAAGGCCGACGTGATCCCGGCCGAAGGCTACGGCCCGCGCCACGAGCAATTGGTGCAGCAGGTGCCGCGTGCTTCGTTCCCGGATGCCGCGTCGCTGGCGCCGGGCATGCAGTTCCAGGCGCAGACCGACCAGGGCCCGCTGCTGGTCACGGTCACCGAGGTCGGCGAGCAACTGGTGACCATCGACGGCAACCACCCGCTGGCCGGGCAGGTGCTGCACTTCGCGGTGGAAGTGGCCGGCGTGCGCGAGGCCACCGAACAGGAAAAGAACCAGGGCCACGCCGGCGCCGCGCTGTAAGCGGCCCGCTTTCCTGTTCCCAACGAGGCCCGCTGATGCGGGCCTCGTGCGTTCTGCGGCCGCGCTTGCGTCGCGCCGCGGCTTGCCCCACAGTGCGCGGCCCTCCCGCCCCCGGCACCGTCATGCGCCTCGGTATCGACTTCGGCACCAGCAATTCCGCCGCCGCCGCGGTGATCGACGGCCGCGTGGTGCCGATCGACTTCGGCGCGCAGCAGCAGTTCCGCACCACGGTGTACTTCCCCGAAGTGATGCGCGACCCGGCCGAGTTCGACCTGACGCCGGCGCTGGAACGGCAGGTGGACGAGCTGATCGAGTCAGGCCGCCGCGATGCGCTCGCGGCCGGGCGCGAACGCAGCCCCGACGCGTTGCGCCGCGATGCGATCCGGGTGGTGCGCCGACAATGGATGGAAACGCAGATGCGCGAGCCGCGCAGTTCGGCGGCACTGCTGCAGAACGCGGTGTACGGCGACGACGCGCTGGACGCGTATTTCGTCGAGGGCGAAGGCAACCTGGTGCAGAGCCCCAAGTCGATGCTGGGCTACAACCTGCACCCGCGCGCACGCCAGACCATCACCGGCATCGCCGCGCACATTCTCGAACACATCCGCCTGACCGCCTCGCAGCAACTGGGCGTGCAGGTGCGCCGCGCCCTGCTCGGGCGCCCGGTGCAGTTCCGCAGCTCGATCGGCGAGGCCGGCAATGCGCAGGCGCTGGAGATCCTGCATGGCGCGGCGATCACTGCCGGCTTCGACGACGTCGCCTTCCTGGAGGAACCGGCCGCCGCGGCGATGCACTACCACGCGGTCAGCCGCGAGCGCCACGCCGCGGTCGTGGTCGACATCGGCGGCGGCACCACCGACATCGCCTACGCCAGTGTCGGCGGCGACGCCGCGCCGCAGGTGCACCGCGCCTGGGGCATCCCGCGCGGCGGCACCGACATCGACCTGGCGCTGAGCCTGGCCGGATTCATGCCGCAATTCGGCCGCGGCCTCACCCGCGTGCCCTCGCACCACTACGTCGAGGCGGCGATGGTGCAGGACACCACCCGCCAGCGCGATTTCCGCCAGCACCGCTACGACGGCGTGCCCGCCCCTTACGATACGCGCCTGCAGGCGCTGCAGGAGCCCGGCAACACCGCGCGCCTGTACCGCGCTGTGGAGCGCAGCAAGATCCGCCTCAGCGACGCCGAGCGGCACGCCGAGACGCTGGACTACATCGAAGCCGGGCTGCAGGTGCAGGTGCAGGCCGAGGAACTGGTGCAGGCCGCACGCAGCTACCTGGAGGCCCTGCAGGAACTGCTGGCGCAGGTGCGCCAGGACATCGGCGGCGATCCGGCCGCGGTGTTCCTCACCGGCGGCATGTCGCGCGCCGGCTACCTGCAGCGCCTGGTCGCCGCGGCCTTCCCGCAGGCGCGCCTGGTCCACGGCGATCCTTCGTTCGGCGTGGTGCAGGGCCTGGCGCTGGCCGCCGCACAGGACTGACGCAGCACGGGCCTGGCGGCACGCCCCCCGGCCGGCCACGTCCGGCCGGCACGGCCTGGGGCCGACGTTGTTCATACTGCGGCGGCGCGACTGGCGTAGCATGGCTGCACGCTTCAGCGTCACGTCGCTACGCGCGTCTCGTCCGGCCGTTCCTGTCGCCCGACTCGCTTCCTTCTCGCGCCACCCTCCGTCCTGCTGCAGGCCGGATCCTTCGGAGCGCCATGTCTCCCGCCCCTGCCACGCTCCAGGCCCAGCGCCTGGTGTCGCCGCTCCAGTCACCTCGCCGGCCAGCACGCCCGGATCGCGGCGGCTGCGCATGAGCGAGCCGATGCGGGAAGCGGCCGACCCGGCCATTACCTGCGACCGCTGCGACGCGATCTGCTGCCGCCTGACCGTGCTGGTGATGCCGGACGACCAGGTCCCCGAGCATCTCACCGAGTACACCCGCGAGGGCCTGCACGTGATGGCGCGCGACGAGGACGGCTGGTGCGTGGCGGTGGACGGCGCACGCATGTGCTGCTCGATCTATGCGCAGCGCCCGGCGATCTGCCGCAAGTTCGCGATGGCCGGCCCGTACTGCCGCGAGATCCGCCGCACCCACCACGAGCAACTGACCCGTGGCATTCCCCTGACGATGTACTGACTGCAGGAGTTCCAGCATGGCACGACCGACCAGCACCACCGCTTCGCCCAGCGCCAGGAACGCACGTGGCGCCAGCGCTGGCGACAAGGCGCAAAAGGGCCTCAGCCGCGAGCGCATCGAGGCCGACCTGGCCGCGTTCCACCAGGCCGGTGGCCGCGTCGAGGTGCTCGGCACCACCCGCGTGCTGAAGAAGGTCGACGTCGCCGACGCCGGCTAGCGCCACCCGCGCCGGCCCGAAGGCACGGCGCCGCCTTCACACCGAAAGCGCATACTGCGATCTCTTCCACGGTCTCGGCTCGGCATGCTCCTGCGCTCTCTGTCCGCCGAACTCGGCCAGCCCGCCTGCGGCAACTGCCGCGATGGCGAGCCGCTGGATTTCGCCGTGCGCATGGCGTTCCAGCCGATCGTCGATGCCGCCACCCGCTCGATCTACGCCTACGAAGCGCTGGTGCGCGGCGAGGACGGCAGCGGCGCGGCGGCGGTGCTGGCGCGGGTCCGCCCCGAGCAGATGTACCGCTTCGATCAGACCTGCCGGGTGCAGGCCATCGCCACCGCCGCGCAGTTGGGCCTGCGCACGCGCCTGTCGATCAACTTCATCCCCAACGCGGTGTACGAGCCGGCGACCTGCATCCGCCTGACCCTGAAGGCGGCCGAGCACTTCGGCGTGCCGACCGGCGATCTGATCTTCGAGATGAGCGAGTCCGAACGCGTCGCCGACCTGCCCAAGGTTGTGCGCATCCTGCGCGACTATGCGCAGCGCGGCTTCCTCACCGCCATCGACGACTTCGGCGCCGGCCACTCCGGCCTGAACCTGCTCGCCGATTTCCAGCCGCACCTGATCAAGCTGGACATGGCGCTGATCCGTGGCATCGACGCCAGCGCCGCACGCCGCCACATCGTCGGCGGCATTGTCGCGATCGCCGCGCCGCTGGGCTGCCGCATCCTCGCCGAGGGTGTGGAGACGCCCGCCGAGTACCACGCATTGCGCGCGCTGGGCATCGACCTCTACCAGGGCTATCTGTTCGCCAAGCCGGCGCTGGAGGCGCTGCCCGAGGTCACCGAGGCGCAGTGGGACGCGCTGGAGCGCGCCGACTAAACGGGCCGCCGCAAGCGCAAGCAGCACGACTTGCCCGCGACGGCCTCGCTTGCGACCATCGCGCCTCCCCTACGTGTTCCGAAGTGCAATGCCCTCGCTCCATACCCTGCTGCCGCCGTGGACACACCGCTGGCTCGACGTGATCGTGCCGGGCGCGCAGATCGTACTGATCGTGCTTGCGGCCTGGTTGCTGCGCACCGTGTTGCGGCGGCTGATCCGGCGCCTGGGCGAGCACCACGCGCTGCCGCCGGAACTGGTGCTGATGGCGCGCCGCGGCAGCGGCTTCGTGATCTACGCGGCGGCGCTGCTGCTGATCCTGGACCGCTTCGGCGTGTCCGGCACCGTGCTGTGGACCGCCTTCACCGGCTTCGCCGCGGTCGCGGCGGTGGCGTTCTTCGCGGCGTGGAGCGTGCTGTCCAACATCTTCTGCACGCTGCTGATCTTCACCACGCGCCCGTTCCGCCTGCACGACCACATCGAGCTGCTGGAGAACGGCGAGAAGCCCGGCCTGAAAGGCCAGGTGATCGACATCAACCTGATCTACACGACGCTGCGCGAGGAACGCGACGGCGACGGCGAGAGCGTGCTGCAGATCCCCAACAGCCTGTTCTTCCAGCGCAGCACGCGCCGCTGGCGCGGCCATCCGGTGCCGCCGGGACTGGGTTGAGCGGCGCCACGCCGACGCTGACGCCATCCACATGACGCAGCCGGTATGGTCGATGCCAGCCGCCTAGCGCGGCGACCTCCCCTTTCCCGACCAGGTACTGCATGGAACCCGTCATTCATCCGTTCGCCGACCTCTTCGCTCAGCTCGGCCTGCCCAACAGCGAGCCGGAGATCCGCCAGTTCATCGCCCAGCATGCGCCGCTGCCCGATGGCATGCGCCTGGAAGAGGCGCCGTTCTGGACGCCCGCGCAGGCGCAACTGCTGCGCGAGGAGCGCCTGGAGGACGCCGATTGGGCGATCGTGGTCGATCAGCTCAACATCGCACTGCACGCGCAGCCCAAGCCTTGACCCGACCGCGCCGGCTGGAGCATCAACGCAGCTGGCTGTCCTTGCTGCCGCGGCGGTTGTAGCCGCTGTGCTCGTGCTGTGCGCGGTCCTGCGCGTCCTGGCAGGCCACGCACAGGCGCACGCCGGGCACCGCCTTGCGCCGCGCCTCGGGAATCGGCGCATCGCAGTCCTCGCAGTGGCTCAATCCCGGACCCTGCGGGAGTTGGCTGCGCGCCCGCTTGATCGCATCCTCGACGGTCGCATCGATCTGGTCCTGCACCGCGCCGTCGCCTGCCCACCCAGTGGCCATGGTCGTCTCCGCACTGTTGCCTTGCCTGGATGATGAGGCCGGCACCGGCGAATGCAATGCACGCCGGCTTCACCTAGCCGAGACGTTCATGCGGCGCCGCGCCGCGGTCACCAGATCAGGTCGTCCGGCACCTTGAACTGGCTGTAGTAGGGATCGTCCTCGCCGCTGGCCGGCGTCGCCGCCAGCGCATCGAACACGATGGTCGCCGGATCGCGGGCGACGATCTTCTCCACCACCGCGCGCGGCACCGGCACGTAGCCGGCATCCAGCCGCGCGATCGCCACGCTGCCGGCGATCAGTTGCGTGCGCAGCGCCGCATCCACGCGCAGCCGCTGGATCTTGCCGGCATCGGTGAAGTGGTAGTCGATCTCGCCGTCGGCCTTGAGCTTGTGGTTTTCGACCAGTTGCCGCGCCTGCGCGCGCTGCTCCTGCACACGCGCCTGCGCGTTGCGCTCGGCGGACAGGGCGCGGTCGCGCTCCACGCGCTCCTGTCGCAGCCGCTCGCTCTCCAGTTGCTCGGCGCTGGGCGGCGGCGGGGTCTTGCCCTGGCGCGCCTTGGCCTGCTCGCGCGCGACCTGCGCCACCTGGCTCTTCTTCACCAGGCCGGCCTTGAGCAGTTGCTCCTGCAGGGGATTGCGCATCGGAAGCGTCCACGGACTCGGATTCGGGAGCCGCATGATACCCGCAGCGCCGGCAGCCGCCCGCGAAGGCACTGGTGCCGGATGCCCTGACGCACATGGCACGCTAAGGTGGCGGCATGGAGACCCTGCGCTATCTCGTCGGCTACCCGCCCCATGTCCTGGACCAGGTACGCGAGCTGATCGCGCGCCAGCGCCTGGGCGACTGGCTGCGCAGACGCTACCCCGAAGCCAACACGGTCCGCACCGATCGCCAGTTGTACGACTACACGCAGGCGCTCAAGGACCGTTGCATGCGCAGCGCCGAGCCGCTGCACAAGGTGATCTACGACAACCGCCTGCAGGCGGTGAAGCATGCGCTGGGCACCCACACCACCGTGTCGCGGGTGCAAGGCGGCAAGCTCAAGGCCAGCCGCGAGATCCGCATCGCCGGCGTGTTCCGCGATGCGCCGGCGGCGTTCCTGCCGATGATCGTCGCCCACGAACTGGCGCACCTGAAGGAAAGCGCGCACAACAAGGCCTTCTACCAGCTGTGCGCGCACATGACGCCGGACTACCACCAGTTGGAATTCGACCTGCGCCTGTACCTGACCCAGTTGGAACTGGGCGAGCACTGAGACGCCGCTGCGTGGCAGCGCCCCCGCGACGCCCGTACACTGCGTCCCCGACCGATCGCGTACTGCCGATGTCCAGCCCCGTCCGTCTCGACAAGCATCTCGCTGCCCTGCTGCCGTGTTCGCGCGGCGAGGCGCAGCAGTACATCGAGGGCGGCTGGGTCAGCGTGGACGGCAAGGTGGTCGAGGAACCGCAGACGCCGATCACCACCCAGCAGGTGACGCTGGCGGCGGACGCGCAACTCGGCCCGGCGCAGCCGGTCACGCTGCTGCTGCACAAGCCGGCCGGCATGCGCGCCGAAGACGCGCTCGCGCTGGCGACGCCCGGCCACCGCAGCGCGCTGGATGCCAGCGACATGCGTGTGCTCAAGCGCCATTTCCTGCGCCTGAGTCTGCCGCTGCCATTGGAGACCGACGCCAGCGGATTGCTGGTGCTGAGCCAGGACCGCCGCGTGCTGCGGCGGCTGAGCGAGGACGCGGCCACGCTGGAGCAGGAGTTCGTGGTGGAGGTCAGCGGCACCTTGCAGCCCTATGGCCTGCACCGGCTCGCGCACGGCCTGCGCCATGGCCAGCGCACGCTGCCGCCGTGCAAGGTCAGCTGGCAGAGCGAACAGCGCCTGCGCTTTGCGATCAAGCACGTGCAGCCGGGCCAGTTGCACGACATGTGCGCGCAGGTCGGACTGCAGGTGACGGGGCTGCGTCGCCTGCGCATCGGCCGGATTTCGCTGGGCAAGCTGGCGCCGGGCGAGTGGCGCTATTTGCCGGAGGGCGAGCGGTTCTGAGGGAGTGCGGGTGCGGCCTCGCCGATCGTTGTTGCCGGCGACCGTACCCTCACCCCAACCCCTCTCCCGGGGGGAGAGGGGCTAGGAGCGCACGTGGCTCAGGGCTTTGCCAGCGCGCGCTGGATGGCCTGCTCGGCCAGCGGCGCCATCACCGCATAGCCGGCGTTGTTGGGGTGCACGCCGTCGATGGCCACGGTCTTGTCCATGCCGCCGTCGCGGTTGCTCAGCTTGCTGTAGTAGTCCAGGTACACCGCGCCCTGCTGCTGCGCGTACTGCTGCATCCAGGCATTGAGCGCACGCACCTTCTGTGCCGGCTGCAGGCCCGGCCGCCACGGATAGTCGGTGACCGGCAGCACCGAGGCCAGCACCACCTTGATGTGGTGGGCCTGGGCCAGTTCGGTCATCGAGCGCAAGTTGTCTTCGATCATCTCCAGCGTGGAC
This sequence comes from Xanthomonas sp. NCPPB 3174, assembly GCF_056725205.1. NCBI lineage: Bacteria > Pseudomonadati > Pseudomonadota > Gammaproteobacteria > Lysobacterales > Lysobacteraceae > Xanthomonas > Xanthomonas sp. NCPPB 3174. The sequence goes on from NZ_CM161517.1 coordinate 3,534,640, forward strand.
AGCCCGGTGTTGCCGGCTAGGTCGTTGGTGCCGGCCAGGATCACCACCACCGCCGGCTTCAGGTCGATCACGTCCTGGCGGAAGCGCACCAGCATCTGCGCGGTGGTCTGCCCGGAAATGCCACGATTGACGTAGGCGGACTTGCCGGGGAAGAACGTGGTGCCTTCGCGGCGGCCCCAGGCGTCGGTGATGGAATCGCCGTAGAACACCACACGCGGCGCGTCCGCTGCCGGCGCCGGCAGCGCCGCATTGTCGGCGCGATAGCGCTGCAGTTGCGCCCAGTCCAGCAGTCGCTGCTGCATCGCCTTCACTTCGTCGGGCTTGAGCGTGTCCGGCGCACGCGTGTACAGCGCATCGACCTTGCCCTCCAGCGCCGCGGTGGACGTGGGCGTTGCCGCCTGCACGGCGCCGGCGGCAGTGGCGCACAGCGCGATGGCGAGGGACAACAGCGAAGGGCATTTCATCGAGGCATTCCTTGTGCAGACAACGGTGATCGCACAGTGTAACCAACCCTCCGTATTGCCCATGCGGCGCTGCCGCAGCGCCGCTGCGACTGCGCCGTATCGCATGCGATTCAGCCCGTGCTCACGCTGCGGCTATCGCCGACAGCATCGATGGCGCATATCGCCGCAGCTCATCGCCAGGTGCGTCGTGGCGCACGGTCGATGCGCTGCAACACAGGGCTGCGACCGCCATCGCACCGTGCACCGACATGCGTCACGCGCGCGCCGCGCCGATGACAACGCGATGCCGTCACCATCGTTTTTCGCTATCGGCGCAACCTTTTGCGAACGCCCTAACTTTTTCGTAAGTACATGACACACAAGGATTTCCGCTTCTAGGATGGCCGCGGACGTGACGGGGGGATCCTCACTCCCAAGCCCGAAGGACATCCATGAAAACGCGTGATGCACACCAGAACCACTCCCGCCTGCGGCTGGCGTTGATTCCCGGCTTGATGTTCAGCGCAATGGCGATGGCGCAGTCCGCAGGCACCGCAGCGGCGACGACCGACACCAGCGCCGCCAGCGCACAATGGCGCAGCACGTTCTCCGGCGGCACGCCGTTCGCCACGCACAGCCTCTGGGACAGCGCCGGCGGCGGCTTCCTCAACACCCGCTTCGCGCCCGGCGAATGGCAGATCACCCCGTTCAACGCCGCGCGTCTGAAGACCGCGTGGACCTTCACCACGCAAGGCGACGTCTCGGCCACGCCGACCGTGCAGGGCACGGCGCTGTACGTGCCGGACTGGGGCGGCCAGCTGTATCGCATCGACACCGACCTCGGCAAGGCGGTGTGGCAGGTGAAGCTGGCCGACTACACCGGCATCGCCGGTTCGCTGTCGCGCAACAGCCCGGCGATCGCGCGCGACAGCGTGCTGGTCGGCGACCAGGCCAGCGGCACGGTGCTGGCGATCGACAAGGCCACCGGCAAGCTGCTGTGGAAGACCCTGGTCGAGTCCAACCCGCAGGCGCGCATCACCGCCTCGCCGGTGATCTACGGCGACCGCGTCTACGTCGGCGTGTCCTCCGGCGACTGGGGCGGACTGAGCGCCGGCTACAAGTATTCCTTCCGCGGCAGCGTCGCCGCGCTGGATCTGAAGACCGGCAAGCTGCTGTGGAGCTTCCGCACCACGCCGGAGGGCTACACGGGTGCGTCGGTGTGGGGCACGCTGGCGATCGATCCGCTGCGCCAGCGCGTCTACGCCACCACCGGCAACAACTACTCGGTGCCGACCGAGGTCGCCAGCTGCGTCAAGAACGCCAACGGCGACAAGACCGCGCAACTGGCCTGCATGGCGCCGGACAACTACGTCGACTCGGTGCTGGCGCTGGACATGCGCAGCGGCAAGCCGGTGTGGACGCGCCGCCTGCAGGGCGCCGACGCCTGGTCGCTGTCGTGCCTGGTCGCGCCGACCAATGGCCTGTGCCAGGACCCGCAGGGACCGGACTACGACTTCAGCGGCGGCGGCGCCAACCTGTTCACGGCGATCCGCAACGGCAAACCGCAGGCGCTGGTCGGTGCCGGCCAGAAGAGCGGCGTGTACTGGGCCTTCGACGCCGACAGCGGGCAGACCGTGTGGTCGACCCAGGTCGGCCCGGGCGGCACCGCTGGCGGCATCGAATGGGGCTCGTCGGTGGATCCGTTCTCCGGTCGCGTGTACGTGGCCATCAACAACAACGAGCACACGCCGTACACGCTGGCGCCGGGCAACACCGAGACCTGGAACGCCGGCTCCTGGGCCGCGCTGGATGCGGCCAGCGGCAAGATCCTCTGGCAGGTCAAGGTGCCGGGCACCGACCCGGTGCAGACCGCGTTCGGCGCCGGCGGCCGCGGCCCGCTGGCGTCGTCGCCGGGCCTGGTCTATGCCGGCTCGATGTCCGGCGCAATGACCGTGCTCGATGCCAAGACCGGCGCCACCCTGTGGAGCTTCGACGCCGGCGGCTCGGTGTCCAGCGCACCGGCGATCGTCGACGGTGCGGTGTACTGGGGCGCCGGCTATAGCCGCTTCAACTTCGGCACCGGGGTCAACAAGCTGTACAAGTTCGTGCCGTCGAACCGGCGCTGAGCGCAGCCCGCGCTCGCCGTAACGCGTCCATCGCCTCTCCTGCGCAAGCGGGAGGGGCGATGTTGAATTGGATTGGAACGCACCGCCTCGCGCGGGCATAAAAAAGCCGGCGGGCTTCGCTTCCACGAAGCCCGCCGGCCTGTCGGCGTGTTGCTCAGTTGAACGTGTAGTCCAGCGTCAGGAACATTTCCCGGCCGTTGTACTCGCTCGCGGTCTGCCCGGTGGTGACGAACTCGAAGCCGCCGGCGTAGTACGGAATCGCACCGACCTTGTCGAAGATGTTCGACACGGCGAGCTTTGCATGCAGATCCGGCGTGATCTGCAGGCCGACCGAGCCGTTCCAGGTGATCCACGCCGGCGCATGGCCCCGGTAGGTGGTGTCCTGCACGGTGACCTGGTTGCCGTCCTGGGTGACCTGGCACACGCCGGTGGAGATCGTCTCGCCGCCATTGGACACGGTGACCATGCTGGGCTGGATGCCGTTGGGCAGCACGTCGCAGCCGGCGTAGTTCGGCGCGCGCATCCGCCCGTTGCGCACGCCGGAGATCGACACGTTCCAACGACCCTTGGTCCAGTCGGCGATCCAGGTCATGCGGCTGGCCACGTTCTGGTAGCGGGTGTTCTGCAACGGATCCGACGCCAGCACGCGCTGCTTGTACGACAGGTTGTTGGTGTAGTTGATGCCGGCGCGGAAGTCGCCGTAGCCGTCGGTGTGGAACTTGTAGTCCAGCGTCGCGTCGACGCCGGCCACGTACAGCGAGGCTTCGTTGATCGGGCCCGACTGCACCGACACGATCTGGCCGTTGGCGTCGCGCGTCACCATCTGGGTGACCATCCGGCAGTACTCCGATCCGGCCACGTGCGCCGTGTACGGCGACAGGCCCGAGGTGCCGTTCGGCTTCAGGCCGGTCAGGCAGCCGGCCTCGTCGGCCAGCACGGTGTCCTGGCCCAGGTACTGGATGGCGTTGTCCACGCCCATGTTCCAGTAGTCGGCCGACACCGAAAGCCCCTGCACGCCCGGCACCTGCCAGACGAAGCCGTAGGTCCAGGAATGCCCGGTCTGCGGCAGCAGCAGGCGGCTGCCGTTGGTGTAGAGCGTGTAGTACTGCGAGGTCGGGCGCTGCACGCTGTTGCACCAGGTGTTGTTGTTCTGCCCGGCCTTGATCGCGTTCACGCACTGCAGCGGGTCGGCATAGAAGCCCACCGGCGAGGTCGAACCGGTCAGGTAGATGGCCTGCATGTCCGGCGCCTTGAAGTTGGTGCCGTAGCTGCCGCGCAGCAACAGCCCGTCGTACGGACGCCACTCCAGGCCCGAGCCCCAGGTACGGGCGATGTCGGCACGGCTGGCGTCGTTGTACTTGTCCAGGCGACCGGACAGCGTCCAGGTCACCGTGTCCAGCACCGGCAAGCGGAACTCCGTGCCCAGCGAGAAGCGCTGCCGGGTGCCGGCACCGGTGAGATAGGCGCCGAACGGGTTCTGGAAGGTGGACGGATCGGCCGCGCGCGGGTCGGGCGACAGCTTGAAGCCGTTGTGCGCCGCTTCGAACACCGCGGCCCAGCCCACCGACCGATCGGCCCAGGGCAGCTTGAACAGGTCGCCGTTGACGCGCAGTTGCGCCTGGTCGAGCCAGGACGAAGCGGTGTTCACGCCGGTCACCGCGAACTGGTCGTACTGCTGCGGGGTGATCGGGTTCCAGAACTGCTGCCAGTTGAACGCGTAGATCGGCAGGCCGTCGGCGGTAGTGCCCTGCTGCTGGCCGAGGAAGAAGTTGTTGGTGGCCTGCGCGTTGTAGCCGGTAAACTCCTCGCGGACGATGTACTTCTGGGTGTTGAGGTTGAGGTCCCAGTTGAAGCGGCCGTCGAACACGGTGCCGCGCAGGCCGGCCTGCAGGTTCCAGTTGCGCTCGCGGTCGTAGGTGTTGGCGCTGACGCCGATCTCTTTCTGGGTCAGCTGGCGGATCACCTGGTTGACCGTCTGCCCGGTGGTCTGGTCGTAGAACGGACCGGCACTGAACACGTTGAGCTGCGTGTTGGAGATGCCCACGGTCTGGTACAGCGCGGCCGAGCCGTAGAACTGCAGGCCGTTCTGGAAATCGTACTCGCCCGCCAGATAGCCGCTGTTGCTGATGCTGCCCGGGGTCAGCACCCAGTTCTGGAACAGCGCCGGCTGCGCGCAGTAGAAGCCGTTGTCGGTGACGCCGGTGACCTGGGTGCCGTTGGTGGTCACCGAGTGCGACTGGGTCAGGCGCGAGTTGCTGAACTTGTCGCAGGTGCCGGCGGGCGGCGTGATGTAGCGGCCGTTGGCGTCGGTGGCCGACAGGGCGATCGCACCGGCCGCGTCGTACTGGTAGCCGAACATGCGCGAGGCCGGCCCCCAGGCACCGTAGCCCGCGTCGGCCACCGAATCCTGGTAGGGCCGGTCCATGCCCCACAGCGCGCTGCGGTTGGAGTGCTCCAGGTTGTAGGTCACGTGCCAGTTGTCGCCCGCGCGGCCGCCGACGTAGTTGATGTCGCCGTAGTCGCGGCCACCGCGCGTCGCACCGCCCAGGGTGACCTGCAACTGGTTGCCCTGGTAGTCCTTCTTCAGGATCACGTTCACCACGCCGGCGACCGCATCCGAGCCATAGATCGACGACGCGCCGGAGGCCAGCACTTCGATGTGATCGATCATCCCGGTGGGGATGTTGTTGAAGTTCTGGAAGTTGCTCTGCTTGTTGAGCGGCTGCGGGTAGTCGACCACGCGATGGCCGTCGATCATCAGCAGGCTGAACCCGGGGCCGAGACCGCGCAGGTTCACCGAGCGCGCATTGACCGAGCTGGAGCCCCAGGAGGCCGGGTCGGACACCTGCTGGCCCACCTGCGGCAGCGAGTCGAGGAATTCCCACAGCGTGGTGTAGCCCTGCTTCTTGATCTCTTCGCCGGTGATGGTGACCACCGGCGCAGGGCCTTCGACCTCCACGCGCGGGATCAGCGATCCGGTGACCGTCACCGCCTTGAGTTCGACCGGCTTGTCGGCCTTGCCGGCACCACTGGGCGTGGCCGCGTCATCGGGCGCGGATTGCGCCATGACAGAGGGCGCCCACAGGGCGAGCGCAACGGAACTGGCGATGAGTCCACGCCGGAAAGCGATTCTGTTCACTGGTCTCCCCCCACAGGAGCGATCGATGTTCGAGATGTGCCGAGCCCGCCCTAGCCCCCTGGCCTCGCGCGGGCCGTCCGCGAAGCGGTGCATACACGAACAAAAGGTTCATATATGTGACGCCAGCGTTATAGGCCGAATTTGAATCGATGCAAGCTGCGTTGCAGCACAACGCGCCCCGATTTAAGTAATTGAATCTACTGAAATTTGTCGGAAAGCTTACAGAAAGGTTGCAACCGCGCCGAGACTGCGGCCTGGCGCGCCCGAAGGGTCTCTTACTGCGGTGATGGGCGCGCGCAAGGGGGGACACGCCAGGCGACGCCGACGGCGCAGCATCGCCTGGCGAACGCCTGTCGCGTCGATCAGATGGCCGTGTCGCGCCGCCACCGCTGTCGCCGCGTCACCACGCAAATAGCGCCGCCTCGCGTCCACTGCGCGGCACGATGAAACGCACCGACGTGCCAGCAGCGCGAAGCGCTTCTTTCGCGCCATCACACGCAATGTGAGCAGCTGTCTACGAAACCGGCCTTCCGAGCGTGACGCCTGGCACGCAATCGTGGGGGCGTCGCCCGTAGCCTCGGCAGGCACCCTGAACTCGGGTGCAATGGCATCCGGTCCCCTGCCGGATGGTCTCGTCCCTCTTCGCAAAAGGAAGATCGATGAATCGCAAGCATGCGTTGTACCTGGCGTTGCTGGCTGGCATCGCCAGTCTGTCCCCCGTCGCCATGGCTGCCACTCCCCCAGCAGCCGAAATGGATTCCGCCCCGGTCGAAGCCCGCCCGGATGCCGCCGCGCTCGGTGGCGCCGAGCTGCGCAGCCTCACCCCGGGCAGCGCACACGCGCCGCGCCTGATCGAACTGGCCGCGCCCGACAGCAGCAAGGCGGCGGCGATGAAGCAGGCACGCGGGCAACAGGTCAAGAACGGCCAGCCGCTGCAGATCGGCTTTTCCCGCGACGTCGCCAAGCCCGACATCAACCTGCGCCGCCTGTCCTGGCAGACCCTGCCCAATGGCGCGCAGGTCACCAGCTTCGAGATCGTCTCGACCAATGCGCAGGCGCTGCGCGCCGCGCTGCAACTCAGCGGCAGCGGCGCCCAGCCCGGCGATCCGCGCAAGGCGACGCTGCGCTTCGCCGGCGAGGATGGCCGCGTGTTCCAGCAGAGCGGCGCCGATTTCGCCGACAGCCAGCCCGGCTGGTCGGCGGTGATCGCCGGCGCACGCATGGTGGTGGAGATCGAGCTGCCGGCCGGCCAGTACCCGCAGGGCTTCGCGCTGAAGATCCCGCAGCTCTCGCACCTGGACATCAGCCCGGTGGCCAGCGACACGATGATGCGGCCGATGATCGGCGAGAGCGATTCGTGCGAGCGCGACATCGTCTGCCGCGCCAATCCGACCTCCGGCTTCACCTCGGCGGCCAAGTCGGTGGCGCGCATGACCTTCACCAGCGGCGGCAGCACCTACCTGTGCACCGGCACCCTGCTCAACAACAGCAATTCGCCGAAGAAAGCGATGTTCTGGAGCGCGGCGCACTGCATCAGCACCCAGACCGTGGCCAATACGCTGCAGACCTACTGGTTCTACGACGCCACCACGTGCGGCGGCTCCACGGTCAATTCCAACTACACCACGCTCGGCGGCGGCGCCTACCTGCGCTATACCAACACCACCCGCGACACCACGCTGCTCGAGCTCAAGAGCGCTCCGCCGAGCGGCGCGTTCTACGCGGGCTGGAGCAGTTCGGCGATCGGTTCCACCGGCACCGCGATCGAGGGCATCCACCACCCGGCCGGCGACGTCAAGAAGTACTCGCTGGGCAAGGTCACCGCGCTGTCCAGCTCCATCGACGGCAAGTCGCCGCTGTATCGCGTGCAGTGGAGCACCGGCGTCACCGAAGGCGGCTCGTCCGGCTCCGGCCTGTTCACCGTCAACAGCAGCGGCGCCTACCAATTGCGCGGCGGCCTGTATGGCGGCACCTCGTACTGCAGCGCACCGAGCGATCCCGACTACTACTCGCGCTTCGCCGACGTGTATTCGTCGATCCAGCAGTACCTGAGCCCGTAAGCCAAGGTCCGGGAGGGCCGTACTCCCGCACCTGCGCCTAGGACAGGCCGTCTCACACGGGCGGCCTGTCCGTTTCGCACGCGGTGGCACACACCGGCTACACTCGACGCATTCCCCTACCGGCAGATGCGCATTGGCCAAGCCCAATTACTCTTTCGAAAAGCGTCAGCGCGAGCTGGCCAAGAAGAAACAGCAGGAAGAAAAGGAAGCGCGCAAGCGCGAGGTGCGTGCCGCAGCCGCCAAGCCTGCCGCGGACGGCGACGCCGCACCGAACGACGCCGACACCGCCAGCGACGCCTAGACCATCGCGGCACGGCAGGCGCCTGCCGCCCAGCGCGACCTTCCATCATTGACCTGTCGCGCGACGCACCTGCATCGTCGCGACATGACCAGCCTCGCGCTCAGTCGACCTTTTTGGCCAGCATCGTGCCCAGCACGAACAGCACCAGGGCGATGACGATGCCGGCCCAGAACAGGAACTTGGCGACGCCCATCGCTGCGCCTGCCACGCCGCTGAAGCCGAGCGCGCCGGCGATGAGTCCGATGATGGCGATGATGATGGCCCACTTGATCATGATGCGGTCTTCCCGAAACGAGGACATGCGCACGCCGTCGCGGCGTGCACTGGCGCCGGCAAACGGCCGGCGCTGATGCGGGAGACTAGCCAGCGCGGGATGCGCACGCGGTGAAACACGGATGCACGCGCCGTGCACGCATCGCCACCACGCATGCTGCAGCACGACCCGCATGTTGGCGATGCAGTGCTGCAGCAACAGGCACGGAACCTGCGCGTGCACGCACCGCCTCTGCACATCGCGTCCACCCTCCCGTCACGGACCGCGCGCGTGCCGCCCGGCACAGTGCAGGCGGGCACTGTCGCCCGCTCGGAGATCCGCATGGCCAGCCCGCAGGAACTGGAAGAGAAATTCTGGAAGGCATTGAAGTCCGACCGCACCGTGATGCTGGGCCTGGACGGCGTCGAGGACGGCCACGCCCGCCCGATGACCGCGCAGTTCGAAGGCGATCGCGGCGGCCCGATCTGGTTCTTCACCTCCAAGGACAACGCGCTGGTGCAGAAGCTGACGCAGAGCCAGCGGGTGATCGCGGCATTCAGCGCCAAGAACCACGATCTGTTCGCCAGCATCAGCGGCACCCTCAGCGTCGACAACGACCAGGCGGTGATCGAGCGCCTGTGGAACGGCTTCATCGACGCCTGGTACGAACAGGGCAAGGACGATCCCAAGCTGGCGCTGCTGCGCCTGGATCCGGACCACGCGCAGATCTGGCTCAACGGTTCGAGCCTGATGGCCGGCATCAAGGTGCTGTTCGGCATCGACCCCAAGCGCGACTACCAGGACAAGGTGGCCGACGTGCCGCTGCGCTGAGCGGCACGCAACGCGATGCACGCCAGCCGGCCGTGCGCCGGCTGGCAGATACCATCAGGGAACCGACGCGACCGGCAGACGCTGGCGGATGGCCTCACGCAGCCCGCGTTCGCACTGCCGCGTCGCCGCATCCACGTCGTTCTCGGCCAAGGCTTCGGCACGCGCCAATGCAGCCAGTGCGGCACGCTGGTCGCCACGCCGCGCCGCCATCAGCGCCTGGCAGCGCGGCCGCAAGGCCGGCACCGCCCAGTCGAGGTCGGCCGTCAGCGCCGCATCCAGGGGATCGGCAGCGTCCTCACCGGCCATGGCCCGCGAGAACGCGAGTTCGCAGCGCAGCAGCGCGATCATGGTGTGCCAGGATTCGGCGACCGGCGCAGGCAGCGTCGCGACCTGCGCCTCGAAGTCCGGCTGCAGGGCAGCGGCTTGCGCCCACTCGCCACGGTTCTGCATGGCTTTCAGCGTGAACCAGACATAGAAAAACCAGCCATCGCCGTCCGCGAGCAGGGCCAGGCGGTGTGCCGGCAACTTGTCCGCGGTGACGCCGCGCAGCGAGAGGCCATTGAGTTCGGCCAGCACCTCGGACAGGGCATCCGGATCGCGCCGCCGCGCATATTCGAGCAACTTCAGACCGTCGCTGCCGCCGAGTGCGCTCTGCAACGGCACCAGGTTGCCCAACCCGACTGCCAGATTGAACGCGGCTGCGCCGGTGCAGAACGCGCCGCTGGTGCTGCCCAGTCCCAGGTGCCATGCCAACAATCCGCACCCGGCCGCCGCCAGCAGGTTCGCCAGCGGACCGCCGGCAATCAGCAGCAGATATTGCCGGCGCACCGTCGCGTAGGGATTGGGCACCGCGATCACGCTGCCCGCGTTGTCGCCCGGACGCTGGCGCTGCCAGCGGATCCGCCAGCCGCGACGGCGCGCGAGCAACTGCAGTGGCCCCACGTGCACCCGGTACACGGTCATGCCGATCGCCCGCCCCGCCAGCACATGCCCGCCTTCGTGGATGGCGACCGTGGCCAATACCGCCAGCGGGAACAGCAGCATCGCCAGGAACGGCTCCAGCGAGGACGTGACCAGGTGCGCCAGGGCGAAGCAGCCGGCCAGCATCGCCAGCGCCCCCACGCTCATCAGGACGCCGCGGACGCCACGGAACAGGAGATCGAGCCAAGGCGGCGCCGCCCAGGGCATGGAGGGTTGTGCGCCGGCACTCATCCGCACCTGCCCTCGCGCTGCGCGCCCAGCACCGCACCGCGCAGCAGCCCGTTGCGATCGCGCCCTGCGTCGTAACGCGTCTCGCGTCGTCTACCGAGCCCTTGCACGTTTCGCCTGTGCCGTCCGATCGTGCGCCTGTCGCCACTAGCGGCGATAGCGCACCGCCAGTTGGGCGGCCGCGGCGGCGCGATGCCGGCGCAGGGCCAGCCCGAGCGGGCTCATGGTGGCGACATCGGCGTCGCCCGACTGCTCCTCCAGGGCGCGCTGCACCCGTGGCGACAGCCCCCAGTCCGCGGAAATGGCCTTGGCGCAGTGCGCCGACCACGCCTCCAGCATCTCGGTCATCGCCGCCGGCGTGGGGGCTGCCTCGGCGTGGCGTGCATGGACATCGCGCAGCACCTGCACCACCGAAACCGCGCCCAGTCCGCACAACAGCGCCAGCAATTGCGCGGCGTTCGCATCCTCGCGGTCGGGCACCTGGGAAGCGGCATGCGCCGACAGCAGGGTGTGTTCCCACAGCACCGCCGCACAGCGGCCGAAGACGCTGCCGTCGTCGACGATCACCGGCTGCAGCAGCGCCGCCAGCACGATCTGGCGCAGGCCCTCGGTACCGAGCAGGGCCACCGCCCGCTCCAGGTTCTCGATCGGCTCGGGATGGCGGCGGTAGATGACGCTGTTGGCGATGCGCAGCAGATTACCGGCCAGCGCCGGATCCTGGCCGAGGATCGTGGCGATGGCATGGGCGCCGGCGGCCGGATCGTTGATCGCGCGGGTGAGCTGCGGCAGCAGATGCGGGCGCCGCGGCGTATAGCGCGGATGCGCGTCGATGCGCGCCAGCACCGCGGCGGCATCGGCCATGACCGCCGGCGCGACCGCGGCCGATGCAGTGACCGGCCGCCCGGCGAACGCCAGTTCGCACAGCCGCGCCAGGATCGCGGCGTCCGGCACCGGCTCCAGGTCGAGCAGCGCCGGATCGGCGAACGGGTCGACGCCCGGCTCCACGGCGTCGACAGACGCGGCTGGCGCAGTGCGTGCGGACGCGGCCTGCGTGTCGGGCAGGTCGGCATCGTCGGCGCCGACGCGCGCCTGCCGCGCCTCGGCCGCATCGCCTTCGCCACGGCGCAGCCACCACCAGAGCCCGGCTCCCAGCACCAGCACACCCGCACTGATGGCAATCCACATGATCGGCACGATCGTCGTCATCCGCAAAACATCGCCAGGTCCCCGCGCCCGGCCACCGGTGCGCGCCCATGCGGCGCGCCATGTCATTCAAGCACGCCGCGCGGGTTTCTGCGCAACGTCGGCGTCACGCGGCCGCCGACCTCCGTCAGGCGGTCATGGACAACGCGCGATCGCACCAGCCGATGGCAAGCAAGCGGCGTGCCGCAACGTCCGCCAGCGCCCCGTCCAGTTGCTGCGCCGATCTCGACAGCGCACCGCGCAGCGTGCGCGGTCGATCCGGGCCCAAGCCCAGGGACGCACGCCGACTCGCCTCTCGGCGGCGACGGGACGGCGCGCGCTCAGGGCGGCGCCGGCGCGGACACCGTGCGATGGCCGTAGCTGAGCACCCGCGTCAGCTTCCAGCCGTCCGGGTCCTGGCGCCACACCATCACGAACCTGGCGATGCCCTCGCAGCGGCCGCTGGCCAGTTCGCAGAAGCGGTGTTCGCCTTCCTCGATCGCCCCGAAGTCCTTGACCGGGTAGACCCGCAACGTGCCGGGCAGCAGTTCGCGGCGGACCTTGCCGCAGATCCATTTGCGCGTGTTGTCGACGACGCTCGCGCGGTCCCGGGTGACACCGCCGGTGTCGTGGTAGAACTCCACGTCCGGCACGAACATGGACTCGAACACGGCCAGGTCGCAGCGGTTGTAGGCATCGAACAGGCGCTGATCCAGCGCCGCGACGGTGTCGAACAGCGGCCCCGCCGCGCCGTCATCGGCCGGTTCCGCTGCGCCGGCCACCGCCGTGCATGCGATCAGCCACAACGCTCCCCAGGCTTTCATCGGCAACCTCCCCGTGTGTCGATACGCCACTATGGGCCTGTCGCGACAGCGGCCGCAAGACGGCCGCATGCGGGCACGCGACCGCCTGCGCGACGCACGCCTGCCGCAGCGAGGCGCGCGACAGGCATGCTCGCCGCCGACGGCGTCGGCGGCACCTGCACCCGTGGGCGCTACATGTTGCGCCGATACTCGCCGCCCACCTCGTACAGCGCATGGCTGATCTGGCCCAGGCTATGGGTCTTGACCGCCTCCATCAGCGCCGCGAACACGTTGCGGCGCTCGCGCGCGGTGCGCTGCAGGGCGCCCAGGCCGGCGCCGTCGGCGGCCAGCGCCAGCGCGTTGCGGCGCTGCTGCCAGTCGCGCACGTTGCCGATCTGCTGGTCCTTTTCCTGCTCGGTGGAGCGGATCAGCTCGATCTCGGTCGCGGTCTCGCCGGCATGCTCCTTGGGCAGGAAAGTGTTGACCCCGACCAGCGGCAGGCTGCCGTCGTGCTTCTTGTGTTCGTAGTACAGGCTCTCTTCCTGGATCTTGCCGCGCTGGTACATGGTGTCCATCGCGCCGAGCACGCCGCCGCGCTCGCTGATCGCCTCGAACTCCTTGTACACCGCCTCCTCGACCAGGTCGGTGAGCTGCTCGACGATGAAGCTGCCCTGCCAGGGGTTCTCGCAGAAGTTCAGCCCCAGCTCCTTGTTGATGATCATCTGGATCGCCACCGCGCGGCGCACGCTTTCCTCGGTCGGCGTGGTGATCGCCTCGTCGTAGGCGTTGGTGTGCAGGCTGTTGCAGTTGTCGAACAGCGCGTACAGCGCCTGCAGCGTGGTGCGGATGTCGTTGAACTGGATCTCCTGCGCGTGCAGCGAACGGCCGGAGGTCTGGATGTGGTACTTCATCATCTGGCTGCGCTCGTTGCCGCCGTAGCGCTCGCGCATCGCCCGCGCCCAGATCCGCCGCGCCACCCGGCCGATCACCGTGTACTCCGGATCCATGCCGTTGCTGAAGAAGAAGCTCAGGTTCGGCGCGAAATCGTCGATGTGCATGCCGCGCGCCAGGTAGTACTCGACGATGGTGAACCCGTTGCTGAGGGTGAAGGCGAGCTGGCTGATCGGGTTCGCCCCGGCCTCGGCGATGTGATAGCCGGAGATCGAGACCGAGTAGAAGTTGCGCACCTTGTGCTCGACGAAATACTGCTGGATGTCGCCCATCATGCGCAGCGCGAACTCGGTGCTGAAGATGCAGGTGTTCTGCGCCTGGTCCTCCTTGAGGATGTCGGCCTGCACCGTGCCGCGCACGCTGGACAGGGTCTGCGCCTTGATCTGCGCATAGGTCTGCGCATCCAGCAACTGGTCGCCGCTGACCCCGAGCAGGGCCAGGCCGAGACCGTCGTTGCCCGGCGGCAGCTCGCCGTGATAACGCGGGCGTTCGCGGCCCTCGAACAGCCGCGCCAGGGTCTGCTCGGCCTGCGCCCAGCGCTGCGTGTCGGCCTTCAGATACTTCTCCACCTGCTGGTCGATGGCGGTGTTCATGAACATCGCCAGGATCATCGGCGCCGGGCCGTTGATGGTCATCGACACGCTGGTGGTCGGCGCGCACAGGTCGAAGCCGGAGTACAGCTTCTTCATGTCGTCCAGGGTCGGGATGTTGACCCCGGAGTTGCCGATCTTGCCGTAGATGTCCGGACGCGGCGCCGGGTCCTCGCCGTACAGGGTGACGCTGTCGAAGGCGGTGGACAGGCGCGCGGCCGGCTGGCCGACGCTCAGGTAATGAAAGCGCCGGTTGGTGCGCTCGGGCGTGCCCTCGCCGGCGAACATGCGGATCGGGTCCTCGCCGGTGCGCCGGTACGGATACACGCCGCCGGTGTACGGATAGCTGCCGGGCAGGTTCTCCTTGCCGAGGAAGGTCAGCAGTTCGCCCCAGCTCTTGTAGCGCGGCGCGGCGATCTTCGGAATGGACTGGTGGCTGAGCGACTCCCGGTAGTTCTCCACCCGGATCGACTTGCCGCGCACCGCGTATTCGGTGACTGGATCGGTGATCGACTTCAGCCGCTGCGGCCATTCGCGCAGCAGCTTCAGCGATTCGCTGGACAGCGACTGCAAGGCATCGTTGTAACGCTGGCGCAGCAACAGCAGGGTCGCGTCCACGGCGTCCGCGGAAGCATCGCCGGACGTGCGCGACGCCGGCAGCAGGTCCTGCGCCGCATACAGCTCCAATTGCGCCGGCAGCTGCGGATCCTGCAGTTCGTGCAATGCCTGCCAAAAGGCCTGCGCGCGGTCGGCGGCCTCGGCCTGGCGCAGCACACCGGCATTGAGCGCCCGGCCCTGCTCGGCGATCTCGGCCAGGTAGCGCACGCGTGCGCCGGGGATCAGCACGGTGGCGCGCGGCTCCTTCAGCGTGGTGTCGAGCTGCGGGCGGAAATCGCAGTGCGCCGGCGGGCCAGCGGCGGCATCGACCTGCGCCGTCAGCTTGTCGCGCAGCAGGCGGCACAGATTGACGAACATCCAGCTCACGCCGGGGTCGTTGAACTGGCTGGCGATGGTCGGATACACCGGCACCGCCTCGTCCTCCAGCTGGAACGCCGCGCGGTTGCGCCGCCACTGCTTGCGCACGTCGCGCAGCGCGTCCTCGGCGCCGCGCCGGTCGTACTTGTTCAGCACCACCAGCTCGGCGAAGTCGAGCATGTCGATCTTCTCCAGCTGGCTCGGCGCACCGTAGTCGCTGGTCATCACGTACACCGGGAAATCGACCAGATCGACGATCTCCGAATCGCTCTGGCCGATACCGGCGGTCTCCACGATCACCAGGTCGTAGCCGATGCCCTTGAGCAGCGCGATGCAGTCCTTCAGCACGCGATTGGTGGCGGCGTGCTGGCGCCGCGTGGCCATCGAGCGCATGTACACGCGCGGGCTGCGCAGCGCGTTCATGCGGATGCGGTCGCCGAGCAGCGCACCGCCGGTGCGGCGCCGGCTGGGGTCGACCGACACCACCGCGATGCGCATCTGCGGGAAGCTGGCCAGGAAGCGGTTGAGCAGTTCGTCGGTGACCGAGGACTTGCCGGCACCGCCGGTGCCGGTCAGGCCCAGCACCGGTGCGGCGCGCCGGCTGCGCGACTCGGCCGCGGACGCCGTGCCGGACTGCCACTGCTTGCGCAACAGCGCCAGTTCCGCCTCCGAGAACGCCCCGTCCTCGATCGCCGACAGCATCCGGCCGATCCCGATCTCGTCGTCGATGTCCGGCAGGGAGGAGCCGGCCGGCGACGCGCCACGCGCCTCCGCCGCGGTCTCGCGCCCGTGCCCGGCGCGCGCCACCACGTCCTCGATCATCTCCACCAGGCCCATCTTCATGCCGTCGTTGGGGTGGTAGATGCGCTCCACGCCGTAGGCCTGCAGTTCGGCGATCTCCTCCGGGGTGATGGTGCCGCCACCGCCACCGAACACCCGCACATGAGAGGCGCCGCGCTCGCGCAGCATGTCCACCATGTACTTGAAGTACTCCACGTGGCCGCCCTGATAGGACGACAGCGCGATCGCGTCGGCATCCTCCTGCAGCGCCGCGCGCACCACGTCCTCGACGCTGCGGTTGTGGCCGAGATGGATCACCTCGGCGCCCTGCGCCTGGATCAGGCGGCGCATGATGTTGATCGCCGCATCGTGGCCGTCGAACAGACTGGCGGCGGTGACGAAACGCAGGGGACTGGCGTCGGTCTGCGGCAACGGAACGCGGGACGCGGGAAGGCTCATCGTGCGGACATCGAAAAGAGAATGCCGCGATTCTAGGCGTGCAGCGCGACACGGGCAGGTTGCGCTGCAGCATCCGCACGCGGGCGGCAAACCGCGTGCGCGACGTCGCACATGGCTATCCGCTGCATGAATACGCCCTCGGCCGCGCGTCAACACCCGTGCCGGTGGCGGCGTTTCCTCCCGCGTCGGCGCCCCGCCGATGCCTTCGGAGACATCGCATGTTCGCTCGTCCCTTGTTGCTGGCCACCCTGCTCGGCGGCGCGCTCGCCGGTGGCATGGCCGCCGCGCCCGCGCAGGCGCGCGAAGTGGTGGAACTGTCGGTCCGCACCGCGCCACCGCCGCCGATCGTGGAACGGGTGGTGGTGCGGCCCGGCTACGTGTGGATGCCCGGCTACTGGCGGTGGAACGGCCACCGCCACGTCTGGGTCGCCGGCCGCTACGTGGTGGAACGGCCCGGCTACGTCTACGTCGGCCCGCGCTGGGAGCACTACGGCCCCGCCTATCGCTTCCACGCCGGCTATTGGGCACGTCACTAGTCCCAGTTCCCCCAAACGAGGCCCGCGATCGCCGTGATGGCGGCGATCGCGGGCAACGCCGCCGCCGCGTGCAGGGCCGCGGCAAGGCCTCAACAATCGCTGCCGCCCATGGCGCCAACGTGCGCCCCTCCTACGGCACCAGCGCCGGTCACCGCGACCGCAGGACCGGCCCGGGCCACATCGCGCCGCCCGCCCCTGTGCGCCCGGCACCAAAACCGCCCTCTCCCGCCACGCACACTCCCCCGGCGAACACGGGTATACCGCCTGTGGCGTCGCACAGCGCCGCGAGATGCCTGCACCGGCCGGCCACCACGCCATCGCACCGGGCCGGCGGCAATTGCTTTAAAATGCCGCCATCGCGACGCTCAGGGCCTGTTCCGGAACCGTCGCGTTTTTGTTTTGCGCCACCCCCAGGCACGGTCCTGGACCATGGTGCCCGACACCTGCAACGCCAGCGGAGCCCCCATGCTTTTCGAAACGCTAGCCAACACCGGCCACGAACAGGTCGTCTTCTGCCATAACCGCGACGTGGGACTGCAGGCGATCATCGCCATCCACAACACCGTGCTCGGCCCGGCGCTGGGCGGCGTGCGCATGCGCCCCTACGCCAACACCGAGTCCGCCCTGCAGGACGCGCTGCGGCTCAGCCGCACCATGACCTACAAGAACGCGCTGGCCGGGCTCAACATCGGCGGCGGCAAGGCGGTGATCATCGGCGACCCGAAAAGCGACAAGTCCGAAGCGCTGTTCCGCGCCTTCGGCCGCTACGTCGATTCGCTGGGCGGCCGCTACATCACCGCCGAGGACGTCGGCACCGACGTCAACGACATGGAGCAGATCTACCTGGAGACCGAGTACGTCACCGGCGTGCACCAGGTGCATGGCGGCTCCGGCGACCCGGCCCCGTTCACCGCCTACGGTGCGCTGCAGGCGCTGATGGCCTCGCTGCAACGCAAGTTCGGCCACGAGGAGATCGGCAAGACCAGCATCGCCGTGCAGGGCCTGGGCCACATCGGCATGGAGCTGGTGAAGCTGCTGAAGGAACGCGGCGCCAAGCTGTACGTGACCGACCTGGATCCGGCGCTGGTCGCACGCGCGGTGGCCGAGTACGGCGCCGAGGCGGTGGACCCGGACGACATCTACGACGTCGCCGCCGACGTGCTGGCCCCGTGCGCGCTGGAGAGCGCGCTCGACGAGGCCAAGCTGCCGCGGCTCAAGGTCAAGATCGTCTGCGGTACCGCCAACAACCAGTTGGCCAATCCCGCGGTCGGCGAGGAACTGCACCGCCGCGGCATCCTCTACGCGCCGGACTACGCGGTCAACGCCGGCGGCGTGATGAACGTGTCGCTGGAGATCGACGGCTACAACCGCGAACGCGCGATGCGGCTGATCCGCAGCATGTACCACAACCTCGGCAAGATCTTCGACCTGTCCGAGCGCGAGAACATTCCGCCGCAACAGGCCGCCGACCGCATCGCCGAGGCGCGCATGCAGGCGATCGGCAAGCTCAAGCTGCCGCTGGGCCGCACCGCACCGCGCTCGATGGGCCATCTGCGCGGCGAGTGACGCCACGCACCGCCTGCACCGCAGACGGAAGAGCCGCAGATCGCAGGGCTGGGACGTCCCGGCCCTGCTTGACTGATCGACGACCCCGAACCGGCGCAGCATGCGCCGGCGCGGGGACCGTGGTTCAGAAGCCCAGACGATAGTTCACCGACACCGCGCGGTCGTCGCCGCGCGGACCGAAGCGCTGGTCGTAGCCCAAGCCCAGCAGCGCCCCGTTCCAACGCGTTTGCAGGCTGGCGCCGACCAGGCCGCCGGAGCGTGCCGGCTGCAGGTCCACCAGCGGCGCCCAGGCGTTCACGCCGACGAAGCTGGCCTGCCGGTCCAGGCCCTGCGTGGCCAGCGTCTGCTGCCACTCGGCATAGCCCTGCAGCGACCAGCCGCGCCCGCCGAATCCGCCCCGCAGGCCCGCCAATGCCTGGCTGCGCGAAGAACTGGCGGCACCGGCCATCAGCCCGAAGCCATCGCCGCCCTGTTCGCGGAAACCATCGCTGTCGATGCGGCTGTAGTCGGCGCCGGCATACGGCGTCAGCCACGCCGGGCCGCGCCCGAACCGATAGCCGACCTCGACGCTGGAAGACAGGAAGCGACCGGCATAGCGGCTGGACGCGTCGGCGACGGTGTCGCCGAGCAGCAGGCTGCGGTCGAGCTGGCGCTGGTACTGGCCGCTGCCCAGTTGCGCCAGCGCGTAGGCGTCGCCGGCCACCGCGCCAAGGTACGCCTGGCCCTGCACCTGGCGGTTGCGGCTGCGGTCCAGGCCGCCGGCGTCGTTGGCGCGGCTTTCGCCGAAGGCGAAGCCGGCCACCGCGTGTTCGCCTAGGCGCAGGTCCTGGCCCATCAGCCAGCCATCGAGCTGGAACTGGCTGCCGGCGAAGCTGCCCTGCCCGGTCTCGCCCAGGCGTTGGCTCCAGGCGCCGACCGCGCGCGGCTGGTCGACCAGCGTGTCGAAGCGGCTGGACAGCGCGCGCCGCTGCAGGTCCATGGTGTCGAAGGTCATCGCGGTGGCCGCGGCATGCGCTTCGCCGGACAGGCTGCGCAATGTCGCCGACGCCGCCGCCACGCTCGGCGACTGCTGCACCGCGCCGGCCGCCTTGAGCAGGGCGCCGTCGACCGTGGCCGGGGCCTGGCTCAGCTGCGTGTTGAGCTGCGCGAACGCCGCATCCACGCGCGTCGCCGACGCCAGGGTGGCCGCGGTGATGTTGCCGAAGCTGGCCGCGGCGGCGGTGACGCTCAGCGACTGCACGGTGATCGAGGCGCTGGTGGCGTCGTAGGACAGCGACGAGGTCAGGAACACGTTCGACGGCGTGGTCACCGAGGCGAAGGTGCCGGTGAGCCCGCCGTTGGCCTGCAGCACCGTGTATGCGGTGTTGTTGACCACGTAGTCGCGCTTGCCCAGCACGTACAGCGAACCGCCCTGCAGGACGGCGCTGCCGCCGACCGAGAGCTTGTCGCCGACCAGCAGGGCCAGGCGGCCGTTGCTGCTCTGCACGTAGTTGCCGCTCAGGCTCAGGGTGGCCGCGCCGACCTGGAAGGTGCCGGCATTGGCGACGCTGCCGCCGAGCGCGCCGGTGCCGATGAAGGTCGCGCCGTTGCTGATCGCCACGTTGGAACTGCCGAGGCTGGCCGCGCTGAGCGTGCCGCCCTGCACCTGGGTGTCGCCGCTGTAGGTGTTCTGGGTGCCGCTCAGGGTCAGCGTGCCGCTGCCCTGCTTGATCAGGCCGCCGCTGCCGGCGATGTCGTTGCCCCAGGTCGAGCTGCCGGTGAACGCCACCGTGACATCGCCCCAGTCGAAGCGGCCCGGTCCCTGCACCGCCTTGCCGACGTTGAGCAGGCCGTAGCCGAAGGTCGCATCCACGCCCGGCGTGCCCAGGTCGGTGGCGGTGCCGAGCAGGGTCTGCCGGACCAGGTCGTTGTTGAAATACGGGAAGGCCTGCCAGACCAGCGCCGCCGCACCGGACACCAGCGGCGCCGCGTACGAGGTGCCGCTGCCGTAGTAGTAGTCGGGGTTGCTGGTGGAGGTGGTCGCCTTGGGATCGACGAACACCTCGGTGCCGGGCGCGACCAGGCAGTAGCGCATCGCCGCGCCGCAGGCGTTGGAATACGAGGCCAGCTGTGTGCCGGTGGTGGAATCGGTGGCCGCCACCACCAGCCAGCCGCGCTCCAGGTCCGCCGCCGGCAGCGTGCCGTTGGGGCCGGCCTTGCTCGGCAGCGCGGCGATGTCCGAGGGCGTGGCCTTGGATTCGTTGCCGGCGGCGAACACCACCAGGCCGCCGTTGCCGAGCACGAACGGACGGTACTCGTCGGCGATGGCGTTGGTCGAGTTCAGGTCGGTCCAGTAGATGCCGCCCCAGGAGTTGTTCATCACCTTGACCCCGGCATTGATCAGGTCCTGGTGCACCTGGGTCAGGCCCAGTCCGCCGCTGACCTGGTTGCCGTTGCCGCTGCCGTCGTCCTTGGGCGGCGTGTCGGAAATGATGCGCGCGGACACGATCTGCGCGCCCGGCGCGATGCCGCCCGGCCACTGCCCGACCGACTTGCCCGCCGCCAGTTGCGCCACGGTGGTGCCGTGGCCGTCGACGTCGTCGACCTTGGTGTTGTTCTGGCTCGGATCGACGTAGATCAGGTTCGACACCACCCGTCCGGCCAGCGCCGGATGGTTGCGGTTGACGCCGGTATCGACCACGCCGATGCGGTAACCGCTGCCGTCGTAGCCGGCGTTGTGCGCGGCCAGCGTATTGGTCAGGGTCAGGTGCGCGTCGAACGCCGGCTGGGGCGGCGGCGGCGAGGTCGGGGGAGGCGACGTCGGCGGCGGCGGTGGGGGCGGCGGCGGCGAGGTCGGAGGTGGCGACGTCGGCGGACTGCCATGGATCAGATTGCCGCCACCGCCACCGCCGCCACCGCACGAGGTCAGCGCAACCGCCACCGCGGCCGCCAGCAGCGACCGTGTCATCAATGCCCGCATGTCGTTCCCCTCTCCCTTGATCTGCCGCACCGTCCGGTGCCATTCCCATTCATCGGCCGTCGACGGCGATGACCCACGCCAATCTACACCGAAACATCGCCCACGGGACGGCCGCCCCGGGTCCCTGCGATTTGGCAAGACCCCGCGCCGCGGCAGATAATCGGAACACTACTTTCGTAAGGGTTTGCCATGACCGAGATCGTCATCGCCGCGGCCAAGCGCACCGCCATCGGCGCGTTCCTGGGCCAGTTCAACGGCGTGCCCACGCCGACGCTGGGCGCCGCGGCCATCCGCGCCGCGCTGGAGCAGTCCGGCATCCCCGCAGCCGACGTTTCCGAAGTCATCATGGGCTGCGTGCTGCCGGCCAACCTCGGCCAGGCGCCGGCGCGCCAGGCCGCGCGCGCGGCCGGCGTGCCCGACGCCACCGGCGCCACCACCATCAACAAGGTCTGCGGCTCGGGCATGAAGGCGGTGATGCTGGGCCACGACCTGATCAAGGCCGGCTCGGCCAGCATCGTCGTCGCCGGCGGCATGGAATCGATGAGCAACGCGCCGCACCTGCTGCCCAACTCGCGCACCGGCAACCGCTACGGCAACTTCCAGGCGGTTGACCACATGGCCTGGGACGGCCTGACCAATCCCGACGATGGCCAGGCGATGGGCGTGTTCGGCGAGGCCACCGCGGAGAAGTTCGGCTTCAGCCGCCAGGACCAGGACGCGTTCGCGATCGAATCGGTGACGCGCGCGCAGGCCGCGCAGCGCGATGGCGCCTTCGCCGACGAGATCGTTGCGGTCGCCGTCGCCACCCGCAAGGGCGAAGTGCAGGTCGACAGCGACGAGCAGCCGGGCAAGTCCGACGTGACCAAGATCCCGGCGCTGAAGCCGGCGTTCAAGAAGGACGGGACGGTCACCGCGGCCAGTTCCTCGAGCATCTCCGACGGTGCCGCGGCACTGGTGCTGCTGGGCGCCGACGAGGCCGCCCGCCGTGGCGTCGCGCCGCTGGCGCGGATCGTCGGCCACGCGACCTTCTCGCAGGCGCCGGAGTGGTTCACCACCGCACCGGTGGGCGCGATCCGCAAGCTGCTCGACCAGGTCGGCTGGAGCCTGGACCAAGTCGACCTGTTCGAAATCAACGAAGCCTTCGCCGTGGTGGCGATGGTGCCGATCAAGGAACTGGGCCTGGACCACGCCAAGGTCAACGTGCACGGCGGCGCCTGCGCGCTCGGCCATCCGATCGGCGCCTCCGGCGCGCGCCTGCTGGTGACATTGCTAAATGCGTTGCGCAGCCGTGGCGGCCGCCGCGGAATCGCGACGCTGTGCATCGGTGGCGGTGAAGCGACAGCGGTCGCCATCGAATTGATTTGATTGGGATTAACCCCTGAAACACAAAAATGAATGCGCGTGCGCTTGACAGCCGACTTTGGCTTGTCATCATGTTGAGGGCGCGCATTCGCGCGTTGCCTAACTAAACGACGAGGATAGACACAATGAGCATCAACAAGCTGCTGATCGCAATGGCCCTGGGTCTGGCCCTGGCCGCGTGCTCGAAGCAGGAGCAGGCCCAGGACGCCGCGCAGTCGGCTAACGAAGCCGCCACCGACGCCCAGGCTGCTGCCGACCAGTCGGCTGCCGCCGGCGCCCAGACCGCCGACGCCGCTCAGGCCGCTGCCGACACCGCCGCGACCGCCGCCAACACCGCTGCCGACGCTTCGGCCGCTGCCGCCGCTGCCCCGACCGATGCCGCTGCCGACAAGGCTGCCGACACCGCCAAGGCTGCGGAAGACACCGCCGACAAGGCGAAGGACGCTGCTCAGGAAGCCAAGAAGTAATCACTTCTTGCTTTTTGCAGTCCTGAAAGAGCCGCTGGTCCGCCAGCGGCTTTTTCTTTGCCTGGCGTTTGCCGAGGAGCGCGGCGACGGCGCCACCAGCGTGCCGGCACAGCGTGTCACGAGGGGTGGCGAGTGCAGCGACGCACGCATGTTCGCCTCGCGCGAATGCCGCACCGTCTTCCGCCGCTGACGTCGCCTCGCAAACGCACGTCCCGCAGGATTTTCGGTGCCATTGCGTCGCCATCGCGTTGTGCGCGTGCGCGCTGTACGCATGACCCGCACCACGCGTCGCACCGCCGGCTACGGCCACGCGACCTGCTGGACGGCAGCGGCGAGCGACGCGGTCGATAAGCACTGCCGCCATGCGCCGCGCAAGTGCGGGCATGTACGCGCGAACGCCGGGCATCTGCATTGCCCGCATCGTCGGCATACGATCACGACGGCGCGCATCGCCGTGTCTGGCTCCACACCCGCAGCACCTCCCCCCACCAGCGGCAGCGCCTTCCTGAACACTGCCCAGCGCCACGGCCCCGCCTTGACGCAGGCTGCATGCGCGCCCGCCTAGGCTGCGCCGCGTCACCCACCCGTGGACGGAGAAGCCGCATGAACAAGACCCCGATCGTGGCCCTGCTGGGCGCCCTCGCACTGGCCGGCTGCCAGGGTCCCGAATCGCAGCAGGCGCAACGCGACGCCAAGGTCGCCGCCGAGCAGACCGGCGAGGCCGCCAAGGAGGCCGCAGGCCAGGTCGCGCAGGCCGGGCGCGAAGTGGCCGCCGACGCACGCGACGTCGCGCACCGCGCCGCCAACTCCGATGCGGTGCAGGATGCCTCGGCCGCGGCCAAGGAAATGGCGGCCGATGCCAGCGAGGCCACCGCCCAGGCCGCGCAGAAGGTTGCCGACAAGGCCCGCGAGAACGCCAACGAAGATCCGCACAACGGCGACCGCGAACGTCGTTGAGTCGCACGCCGCTCCCGCTCGTGCGGGGGCGGCACCTGCTGCGCCACTGGTGCCGTGCGGCGCAGCCGTTGGCCAGGTCTTTTTTGTGACGCCGGTCCAAGGCGTTTGCGCCGTCACAGTAGACTTTTGCGATGCCGATCCTTCTTCGCGTGCGGGCCAGGACCCGCCTGGCCCTCCTGTTCTCCGCCGCGGTCTTCGTGCTGATCGGCTTCGGCGTCTTCTCAGGCGCGCAGCGCTCGATCTCCGATGCCGAACGCGTCGCACACACCCATGAAGTCCTGCGCAACATCGACGAGGTGCAAGCCACCTTGCTGATGACCGAGTCCTCGCTGCGTGGCTACGAACTGACCAACAACCAGGCCTTCCTGACCCTCTATTACGACAGTGCCGAGCGCGTGCCACGGCAACTGGCGCAACTGCGCAAGCTGGTCTCCGACAATCCCATCCAGGTCGCCAACGTGCGGACGCTGGAGCAACTGATGAACACGCGCCTGACGCAGATGCGGCAGATGCTGGCGGTATACCAGCGCGACGGTCTGGAAGCGTTGCAGCGGGCGATGGCGCCGAACGTGTATCAGAGCTCCAGCGCGATCCGCGATCAGGTGCAGCAGATGATCGACGTGGAGCAGCAATTGCTGCAGCGCCGCGACCTGTCCAACCAGCGCAGTTCGGACATGCTGCTGGCGCTGGCCCTGGCCGGCATTCCGTTCGGCCTGGGCAGCGTCGGCGTGGTCTACGCGCTGCTGCTGCGCGAACTGCGCAACCGCAGCAACGCCGAACAGGCCGCCTCGGTCGCCAACGAGAAGATGGAAGCCAGCATCACCGAGCTGGAGCGCACCAGTGCCGACCTCAACGCGCTCAGCCGCTACACTGGCCTGCTGCAGAGCTGCGTGGAGCCGGCCGAGGCACTGACGGTGACCGCCCGCCTGCTCGCCGCGCTGATGCCCGACACCGGCGGCAGCGTCTACCTGCTGCGCGCCTCGCGCGACCGCGCCGAGGAGATCGTCAGTTGGGGCCAGCCGCCGGTCGGCAGCGAGCCGGCCGTGGCGCCGCAGGACTGCTGGGCCTTGCGCCGCGACAAGAGCCATTTCGTGCATGCGCAGGGCCACGACTCGGCCTGCGCGCATCTGCGCGAGGATCCCTACGCCGCCGGTGCCAGCACCGCCTGCATTCCGCTTTCCGCGCAGGGCACGCAATTGGGCTTCGTGTTCCTGGCCGGGCGCGGCACCGGTCCGCTGCCGCGCATCGCCATCGCCGAGGCCGCCGCCGAGCAGTTGTCGCTGGCGTTGAGCAACCTGCGCCTGCGCGAGTCGCTGCGCCTGCAGTCGATCCGCGACCCGCTCACCGGCCTGTTCAACCGGCGCTACCTGGAAGAATCGCTCAACCACGAACTGGCCCGCTGCGGACGCCGGCAGATGCCGCTGTCGCTGCTGATGCTGGACGTGGACCACTTCAAGCAGTTCAACGACCTACACGGCCACGGCGGCGGCGACGCCCTGCTGGCCGCGGTCGGGCAGATGCTGTCGACGCGGCTGCGCGGCGAGGACATCGCCTGCCGCTACGGCGGCGAGGAGTTCACGGTGATCCTGCCGGAGACCGGGCCGGAACAGGCGCAGGCCATCGCCGAGCAGATCCGCAGCGCTGCCCAGCAATTGAGCGCGACCGTGGACGGCAAGGCGCTGCCGGCGGTGACCATGTCGATCGGTGTGGCCAGCTATGCGCGCGACGGCGTGGTCGCCACCACCCTGCTGCGCAAGGCCGATGCGGCGCTGTACCGGGCCAAGCGCTGCGGCCGCAACCAGGTACAGGCCTACGACCCGGCCCTGGACGGCATGGGCTGAACCGGCGGCGGTCACGGTCGGGCCGCCGTTTTGAAGAAAGCGTCACAAAACCGGCGCGATAGAGCGGCGATAGTCGCGCTTCCCCCGACTGGAGACGACAGCCCATGTCCATCTGGAAAGACCAGGGTCCCGCGCGCAAGGATGGCCTGCCGCCCGTTCCCGGTAACGGCGCGTTGCCGCCGGAGCCGCGCCTGCCGGGCGATGTCGCCCCGGGCGAACCGCTCGCCGCGGTCGCGGCCGCCGCCCCTGCCGCCCGCGCTCCTGCGCCGGCACCCGCCGCGAAGGAATCGCTGATCGCCGCCGACATCAGCATCGAGGGCAAGATCGAGGGCACCGGGCACATCCGCATTGCCGGCAAGTTCAAGGGCGACGTCAACGTGCAGGGCGACCTCACCATCGAGACCGGCGCCAAGCTCAGCGGCGGCGTGCGCGCCGACAAGGTGGTCATCGCCGGCGAGCTGGAGGGCAACATCGAATCCGCCTCGCGAGTGGAACTGCTCGCCTCCGGCGCACTGATCGGCGACGTCAAGGCCGGCTCGCTGACCGTGGCCGCCGGCTCGCGCATGCGCGGCCAGGCCGACTTCGGCTGGGACGACGACAAGCACGCGCGCAAGGGCGGCAAGCCCGCGGAGTCCGACGCCGGCGCATGAGCAGCCCGCGTCCCGGCAGTCCGGGGGCGACCCGGACCTGCCCGCACTGCAAGGCCACCATCCTGGAAAGCGCCAGCGTCTGCCCGGCGTGCAAGCACCATCTTCGCTTCGATTCGGCGGTGCTGCAGCAGTCGGCGCCGTCGGCGCTGGTGCCGCTGCGGGTGGAGGGCAGCATCCGCCACCCGGACGACGGCAGCGCGTGGGAATACACCGTGCTGGTCAGCATTCGCAACGGCCGCGGCGAGGAAATCAAGCGCCAACTGGTCGGCGTCGGCGCCATGCTCGACGGCGAGGAACGCAGCTTCACGCTCTCGGTGGAGGCGACGCCGGTGCGGAGTGGGAAGCGCGGGAGGCATTAGCGTCTTGGGCGATGGGATTGGGGATTGGGGATTGGGGATTCGTAAGAGCCTGGCCCCTCTCCCTCCGGGAGAGGGGTTGGGGTGAGGGTGCGTCTGCGCGACGCCGGTGATCGCTGCACTTGCTGCCTGGCTATGTTGGCGGCCGTACCCTCATCCGCCCCTTCGGGGCACCTTCTCCCGGCGGGAGAAGGAAGCGCCGGCTAGTTTTTCCACACGTCGAGGGCGCGCTGGCCCCCACCCGATAGCGCAAGGCATCGCAGACGCTGAGCCCCTCTCCCTCCGGGAGAGGGGTTGGGGTGAGGGTACGGCCACGCGACGCCGGTGACCACTGCATTTGCTGCCTGGCTACGAGAGCGGCCGCACCCTCATCCGCCCCTTCGGGGCACCTTCTCCCGATGGGAGAAGGAAGCGCCGGCCCGCTTCCTTTTTCAGCACATGAAGACGACATGGGCTGCAACGCCGCACACCGACGCCCAGACGTGCAGCCCCTCTCCCTCCGGGAGAGGGGTTGGGGGTGAGGGTACGGCCGCGCGACGCCGGTGACCACTGCATTTGCTGCCTGGCTACGAGAGCGGCCGCACCCTCATCCGCCCCTTCGGGGCACCTTCTCCCGATGGGAGAAGGAAGTGCCGGCCCACTCATTTCCCACTTGGCGACGGCGCGGTGGGTCGCCATGGCGCAAGCCTACGGCAACGCACGCACCAGCAATTCCTCGACCGGCACATCCGGCTCCAGCGTGCCGAACGCAAGGCCGTGCGCGCCGGCCAGGCGGCTGCGCACGAACGCGCCAGCAGCCGGGCTGCCGCTGCGCAGCAGGAGTGCGGCCTGCAAGGCCAGTGCGATGCGTTCGGCGAGGCGCCGTGCGCCATACTCGTCCACCTCGACGTGGCCGGCCAGCGGCGCGCGCAGTGCGTCCAGCGCCGCGTCGTACGCCGGGTCGCTGCCGGCCGCGGTCTGCAGCTCCGCCAGGACCGAGGCCGCGCTGGCCGGCTCGCGCGCCAACGCACGCAGCACGTCCAGGCACTGGATGTTGCCGCTGCCCTCCCAGATCGAATTCAGCGGCGCCTGCCGGTACAGCCGCGGCAGGATCGACTCCTCGACGTAGCCGGCGCCGCCCAGGCATTCCTGCGCCTCGTTGACGAAGGCCGGCGCGCGCCTGCACAGCCAATACTTGCCCAGCGCGGTGGCGATGCGCGCGAACGCCGCTTCCGACGCATCGGTGTCGGCCGCGTCCACCGCGCGCGCCACCCGCAGCGCGAACGCGGTGGCGGCTTCCGATTCCAGGGCCAGATCGGCGAGCACGTTGCGCATCAGCGGCTGCTCGACCAGGCGCTTGCCGAATGCGACGCGATGCCGCGCATGGTGCAGCGCCTGCGCCAGCGCCATGCGCATCTGCGCGGCGGCGGCGAGCATGCAGTCGAGCCGGGTCAGCATCACCATGCCGATGATCCGCGCCACGCCGCGCCCTTCCTCGCCGACCCGCTGCGCCCAGGCCCCGGCGAACTCCACTTCGCTGGACGCGTTGGACCAGTCGCCCAGCTTGTCCTTCAGCCGCATCAGCCGCAGCGCGTTGAGCTGCCCATCGGGCAGGCGCCGCGGCAGCAGGAAGCAGGTCAGGCCGCCCGGCGCCTGCGCCAGCACCAGGAACCCGTCGGACATCGGCGCGGAGAAGAACCACTTGTGCCCGACCAGGCTGTACGCGCCGGCGCCGTCCAGCGACGTGGCGACGGTGGCGTTGCGGCGCACGTCCGAGCCGCCCTGCTTCTCGGTCATGCCCATGCCCAGGGTGATGCCGGCCTTGTTGGCGATCGGCACGTCACGCGGGTCGTAGTGCGGCGCGGCGGCCTTGTCGGCCCATTCGCGCAAGGCCGGGTCCTGGCGCAGCACCGCCACCGCGGCGTGGGTCATGGTCAGCGGGCAACTGGTGCCGGCCTCGGCCTGATGGTGCAGGTAGCTCAGCGCCGCGCGCGCCACATGCGCGCCCGGCTGCGGGGCGTGCCAGGACAGTCCGGCCACGCCATGCCGCTTGGCCGCATCCAGCAGCTGGTGATAGGCCGGGTGGAACTCGACCGTGTCGATGCGGTGGCCGTAGCGGTCGTGCGTGCGCAGCCGCGGACGGTCGCGGTTGGCGTCGAAGCCGAGCCGATACAGCGCATCGCCGGCCAGCGCACCGTACTGCGCCAGCGCCGCAGCGAAGCCGTCCGCGCCCTCGCGCGCGCAGGCCTCACGCAGCACCGCGTCGTCCGCCCACAGATCGCGCGGTTCGAACGGTGGCGGCTGGTTGTCGACCGCATGCGTGGCAAAGGCCGGCAGGTCCGTGTGCATGCATCTCCCTCCCAGAAGCGCTGCACGCATTGTGGCTGATCCATCGCGCGGCTGCGAACGCGTGGCGGATTCTCATCTCCTGCACACCGGCTTGGACACAGTGGCGCCCATGCCGAATGCCGCTTCCCAGGACCTGGTGGTGCTGCGCCCGGAAGGGCTGTACTGCCCCGCCGGCGACTTCCATATCGATCCCTGGCGGCCGGTGCCGCGCGCGGTCATCACCCACGGCCACGGCGACCACGCGCGCTCGGGCATGGGCGAATACCACTGCGCCGCCGCCGGCCTGCCGATCCTGCGCTGGCGGCTGGGCGAGCAGGCCTATCGCGCCTACGACTACGGCACCCGCTTCACGCTCGGCCGCGCGCAGGTGTCGCTGCATCCGGCCGGGCATGTGCTCGGCTCGGCGCAGGTACGCATCGAAGTGGATGGCGAGGTCTGGGTCGCTTCGGGCGACTACAAGCGCCAGCCCGATCCGACCTGCGCGCCGTTCGAGGTGGTGCGCTGCGACACCTTCATCACCGAGGCCACCTTCGCCCTGCCGGTGTACCGCTGGCCGGACACCAGCGCGGTGGCGCGCGAGATCGTGGCCTGGCGCCGCGAGTGCGGCGCGCGCGGCGAAGCCGCGGTGCTGTTCTGCTATGCGCTGGGCAAGGCGCAGCGCGTGCTCGCCGAACTGCAGCCCTGGGACGACCAGCCGGCGCTGCTGCACGGCGCGGTGGCGGCCGGCGTGACGGTGTACCGCGAGGCCGGCGTGGCGATGCTGGACACGCGCACCGTGTCCGAACTGGACAAGCGCGCCGACTACGCCGGGCAGCTGGTGCTGGCGCCGCCCTCGGCCGCCGGCAGTCCGTGGCTGCGCCGCTTCCGCCACGCGCAACTCGGCTTCGCCTCGGGCTGGATGCGGTTGCGCGGCAACCGCCGCCGGCGCAACTACGACCGCGGCTTCGTGGTTTCCGACCATGCCGACTGGCCCGACCTGCTGCGCACCATCGACGAGACCGGCGCGCGGCGCGTGATTGCGACCCACGGCAACACCGACGCGATCATCCGCGCGCTCAACGAACGCGGCGTCGCCGCCGAGGCGTTCCGCACCGACTACGGTGGCGAGGAATGAAACGCTTCGCCGCGCTGTACCGGCAACTGGACCAGAGCACCGCGACGCTGGACAAGCGCGCCGCGCTGGTGGAGTACTTCGAGCAGGCGCCGCCCGCCGACGCGGCCTGGGCGATCTGGCTGCTCAGCGGCGGCAAACTGCGGCGCATCGCCAACACCCGCGAACTGCGCGAATGGATCGCACAGGAAAGCGGCCTGCCCGGCTGGCTGGTGGACGACAGCTACGACCACGTCGGCGATCTCGCCGAAACCCTGACCCTGCTGCTCGACGATCCGGCGGAAACCCCGGACCCGGCGCCGCTGCGCGACTGGATCGAGGAGCGCCTGTTGCCGGTGGCTGCGCAGGACGACGCCGCGCGCCGCGCCGCGGTGGTCGCCGGCTGGCGCAGCCTGGCCTTCGACGAGCGCCTGCTGTTCAACAAACTGCTGACCGGCGCGCTGCGTGTGGGCGTGTCGCAGCGGCTGGTGCAGCAGGCATTGGCGGCGATGTCCGGAATCGACATCGCACGCATCGCCCAGCGCATGCTCGGCGCCTGGTCGCCGACGCCGCAGGCGCTGGAGCAACTGCTGTCCGATGAGGTGCTGGCCAGCGACCGTCAGCAGCCCTACCCGTTCTTCCTCGCCTCGCCGCTGGAAGCCGAGGCCGCCACGCTCGGTGCCCTCGACGACTGGCTGCTGGAATGGAAGTGGGACGGCATCCGCCTGCAACTGATCCGCCGCGACGGCGAGGTGGCGCTGTGGTCGCGCGGCGAGGAACGCCTGGACGGGCGCTTCCCGGAAATCGAAGCCGCCGCGGCGACGCTGCCGCGCGATGCGGTGATCGACGGCGAACTGCTGGCGTGGCGCGAGGGCGAGGATGCACCGCTGCCGTTCACCGCCTTGCAGACCAGGATCCAGCGCCGCAAGCCCGGCGCCAAGAACCTGGCCGACACGCCGGCGCGCGTGCTCGCCTACGACCTGCTGGAACTGGACGGCCACGACCTGCGCGAGCAGCCGCTGCAGCAGCGCCGCGCGCAACTGCAGGCCTTGCTGGAAGCGCACGCCGATCCGCGCCTGACGCTGTCGCCGCAGGTGCAGGCGACGACGTGGGAGCAGGCGGCGGCGCTGCGCGAGGACGCGCGCGTGCGCGGCGTGGAAGGGCTGATGCTCAAGCGTGCGACGTCGCCCTACCAGTCCGGCCGCCGTCGCGGCGACTGGTGGAAATGGAAGGTGGCGCCGCTGACCATCGACGCGGTGCTGCTGTATGCGCAGGCCGGGCACGGCCGGCGCAGCACGCTGTACACCGACTACACCTTCGGTCTGTGGGATGGCGAGCAACTGGTGCCGGTGGCCAAGGCGTACTCCGGCCTGGACGACAGCGAGATCCTGGCGCTGGACCGCTGGATCCGCGCGCACACCACCGAGCGCTTCGGCCCGGTGCGCGCGGTGACGCCGTATCACGTGTTCGAGCTCGGCTTCGAGGCGGTGAATCGCAGCAGCCGGCACAAGTCCGGCATCGCCGTGCGCTTCCCGCGCATCCTGCGCTGGCGCCATGACAAGCCGTTCGCCGAGGCCGACCGCTTGAGCACGCTGCAGGCGCTGGCGCGATGAGCGCAGCGGCGGCGCGGCGGCGCCCGGCCGATGCGCCGCTGTACGCCTGGTTCGCGCAGCAGGGCTGGCAACCGCTGCCGTTCCAGCGCGCGTTGTGGGGACATTACCTGGACGGCGGCTCGGGGCTGCTGCACACGCCCACCGGCAGCGGCAAGACCTTGGCCGCATTCGGCGGCCCGTTGCTGGAGGGCCTGCGTGCGCAGGCCGCGGCGCAGGCGGCCGCCGCCAAGAAGAAGCCCGCCCGTGGCAACGGCGCCAGCGCGGCTGCCAAGACCGTCTCGCCGCCGCGCACGCGCCGGCAGGCGCAGCGCGACCTCCAGGTGCTGTGGATCACCCCGTTGCGCGCGCTCGCCGCCGACACCGTGCGCGCGCTGCGCGAACCGGCGCAGGCGTTGGGCCTGGACTGGCAGGTCGGCCTGCGCACCGGCGATGCCAGCGCGCGCGACAAGCGCCTGGCGCGCAGCGGCAAGCTCGACGTACTGGTGACCACGCCCGAATCGCTGGCGCTGCTGCTGTCCTATCCCGATACCGCACCGCAACTGGCCACGCTGCGCTGCGTGATCGTCGACGAGTGGCACGAACTGCTCGGCAACAAGCGCGGCGTGCTGCTGCAGCTGTGCCTGGCGCGGCTGCGCGGCTGGGCGCCGGCGCTGCGCACCTGGGGCCTGTCGGCCACGCTCGGCAACCTCGACGAGGCGCGCGACGTGCTGCTGCCGCACCTGCCGCAGGCGCCGATCGTGGCCGGGGTCAAGCCGCGCACGCTGACCCTGGAGACGTTGGCGCCGGCGGTCGGCGAGCGCTTTCCCTGGGCCGGCCACCTGGGCCTGGCGCAGTTGCCGCGGGTGCTCGAGAAGCTTTTCGCGGTGCGCACCAGCCTGTTGTTCACCAACACCCGCGCACAGGCCGAGCTGTGGCACCAGGCGCTGACCTCGGTGTGGCCAGAAGAGGCGCATACGCTGGCGCTGCACCACGGCTCGCTGGATCCCGCACTGCGCAGTGCCGCCGAGCAAGGCTTGCGCGACGGCAGCCTGCGCTGCGTGGTGGCGACCTCGAGCCTGGACCTGGGCGTGGACTTCCCCGCCGTCGACCAGGTACTGCAGGTCGGCAGCCCCAAAGGCGTGGCGCGCCTGCTGCAGCGCGCCGGCCGCGCCAAGCATCGCCCCGGCGAGGCCGGCCACGTGCTGTGCGTGCCCTCGCACGCGCTGGAACTGGTCGAATACGCCGCGGCGCGCCGCGCCATCGCCCATGGCCGCATCGAATCGCGGCCCTCGCCGCGGCTGTCGCTGGACGTGCTGGCGCAGCACTGCATCACCTGCGCGCTGGGCGGCGGCTTCGACGCCGACGCGCTGTACGCCGAAGTGCGCGGCACCGCCGCCTTCGCCGCGCTGGATGCGCCGACCTGGCAGGCGGTGCTGGAGTTCGTCGTGCAGGGCGGACGCGCGCTGGCGCAGTACCCCGACTACCGCAAGGTGGTGCTGGACGCGGACGGCCTGTACCGCGTGCACGACCGCCGCATCGCCCTGCGCCATCGCCTGTCGATCGGCACCATCACCAGCGACGGCAGCGTCGCGGTGCGCTTCCTGCGCGGCGGCCGGCTCGGCGCGGTGGAGGAGCAGTTCGTCGGCCGCCTGCGCCGCGGCGACCGCTTCCAGTTCGCCGGGCGCCTGCTGGAACTGGTGCGGCTGGAAGACATGACCGCCTACGTGCGGCTGGCCAAGGGCGGCGACGGCAGCGTGCCGAAATGGATGGGCGGGCGCATGCCGCTGTCTTCGGAACTGGGCCGCGAGGTGGAAGCGGTGTTCGCCGATCCGCGCGGCGAGGCCGAACTGCGCGCGCTGGCGCCGCTGCTCGGCCTGCAGCGCGCGCTGTCGGCTCTGCCCGCACCGCAGCGATTGCTGGCTGAGCGCGTGCGTGCCCGCGACGGCCAGCACCTGTTCGTGTATCCGTTCGCCGGCCGCCAGGTGCACGAAGGCCTGGCCGCGCTGCTGGCGCTGCGCTGGGGCCGGCGGCAGCGCAATACCTTCAGCTTCGCCGCCAACGACTATGGCTTGGTGCTGTCGCCGGCGGAGGACGCGCCGATCGATGCGGCGCTGCTGCGCGAACTGCTGAGTCCGGCGCAGTTGTTCGAGGATCTGCGCGAGAGCCTCAACCTCGGCGAACTGGCGCGCCGCCAGTTCCGGGAGATCGCCCGTGTCGCCGGCCTGCTACCGCCCAGCCTGCCCGGCCGCCTGCCGCGCAGCCTGCGTCAGTTGCAGGCTTCCAGCGGCCTGCTGTACGACGTGCTGAGTCGCTTCGATCCCGAGCACCTGCTATTGGCGCAGGCCGAGCGCGAGGTATTGCAGGGCCAGATGGAACTGACCAGGCTAGCCGCCACCCTGGACGATTGCGCCGCGCGCGAACTGGCGCTGCATAGCCCGCGCAGCCTCACCCCGCTGGCGTTCCCGCTGTGGGCAGAAAGCATCCGCGGCCAGCTCAGCACCGAAGACTGGAAGGCGCGTGTGATGCGTGCGGCAGCGCAACTGGAGCAGCGCCATGCGCGCTGAACTGGACTGGCTGCTGGCTGGCGAACCGATGCGCCTGCTCGGCGATCGCGCACTTTACTGGCCGGCGCGGCGGCGGCTGCTGATCGCCGACCTGCACCTGGGCAAGGCCGACGTCTTCCGCCGCGCCGGCATCGGCCTGCCGCGCGGCGGCACCGCGCTCGACCTGGCACGGCTGTCGGCCCTGCTGCAGGCGCAGGATGCGGCGGAACTGTGGATCCTCGGCGACGTGCTGCACGGGGCCGCGCCCGACGCCGACTGGCAACGCCAATGGCATGCGTGGCGCGCGCAGCATCCGCAGCTGCGCGTGGCGGCGATCGCCGGCAACCACGACCGCGCTCTGGCCGGCGCCGGGCTGGACATCGCCCTGCTCGGCGCGCAGGTGGAGGACGGTCCGTTCGTGCTGCGCCACGATCCGGTGACGGATGCGCAGCGCCATGTGCTGTGCGGGCACCTGCACCCGCTGGCCAAACTGCCTGGCCTGCGCCCGCGCTGGCCGGCGTTCTGGCTGCGCGACGGCATGACCGTGCTGCCGGCGTTCTCGCACTTCACCGCTGGCGTCGCCCCGGTCCTGGCGCCCGGCGAGCGCCTGGTCGCCTGCGTCGAAGGCGCGGCCTTGGCATTGCCGGTGGCGACGGCGTAGGTCGGAGGCGGCTGCGTCTCGTCGATCAGTGACGGACACCTCGAGGACGTATCCCCTCCCTTGTGGGAGGGATTTTGGTCCTGGCGCTTTCGCCATCAAGGCGTCGGGGCTGAAGCCCCTCCCACAGTGCAATCGCGAAGTCTTGCGCGAGAGGCTGGCAGCGGTACCGCCGGAACTTCAACGTGACGCCGAACAGTCTGATAGCTACGACTGAAGCAGCAAGCGCCCTGTGCTCTTGATCGCGACGACGGACGCAGCAGGCGCCTGCGCTCTTGTGGGAGGGACTTCAGTCCCGACGCGTTCGCCAATCAGGCGTCGGGACTGAAGCCTCTTCTACACGGAAGTAGCGAGGCGGGCAGCACGGCGTTGTTGCATTTGGAGAGACATGGCGATCGCGCCACCCCGCGATGCATTGCCCTCTCTCGTAGGAGCGGCTTCAGCCGCGACCGGGCTCTACCGGGAACGCCCGGTCGCGGCTGAAGCCGCTCCTACGACGAGGCAGCGTGGCCGCGCGCACTACGTCGTGTTCTGCAACACGCAGCCACCGCGGCGCATCGCGAAGATCGCCTGAAACTCCTCGCAGACCTCACCGCCTACGGCAGCGCCACGCGCCGCGCCATCGCCTCCTGCAACGCCGCGAAAAACTCCGGCGCCAGCGGCAGCTTGCCGAACCAGCCGTGCTGGGTGCCGCTGAGCACGCGCAGCATGTGTCCACGGCCACCCGGCATGCGCCCGGCCGGCAGCATCCCCACGTCGCGCAGCCGCGCCACCAGGTCGCGCTCGGACTGGAACAGCGGGGTCAACCAGCGACTCCAGAACTGGTACACCGCCACGTGCGCCTGCCGCTGCGCCTGGTAGCGCGCCAGCGCCGCGTCGATGTCCGGCGCGGTGCGCAGGCTCTCGCTCAGCGCCCAGGCGTCCATCAGCGCCATGTTGACGCCCTGCCCCAGCTGCGGACTCATCGCATGTGCGGCATCGCCGGCCAGGACCAGGCGGCCGCGGTACCAGTGCCGCTGCACCGCATCGCGGTAGCTGGCCCGCGCCAGTTGCGCGGGTGCGTCGATCTGCGCCAGGCGTTCGCGCGCCTGCGGCCACAGCTGCGCGATCTCCTCCAGCCACGGCTGCATGCCGCGCGCCTGCCAGGCCTCGAAGTCGGCGGTCGGCAGGCTCCAGAAGAAACTCACCCGCGGCTCGGCATCGCCCGGGCGCGTGCCCACCGGCAGCAGGCCGATCATCTTGCGCGCGGCCACGTAGCGCTGACGCAGTTCGTCGGCGAAGGCCCAGTCGCCGCGCGGCAGCAGGCACCACAACGCGCCCCAGGGATAGACCCGATCCAGCCGCGTCGCCTGCACCCGCCCACGCAGCGCCGAGGCCGAGCCGTCGCAGGCGATCACCAGGTCGAACGGTCCATGCCAGCGGCCGTGCTGGTCCTGCACCCGGCGCAGCGTGTCGTCGATGGCGACGATGCGCGTATCCCGCTGCAAGGTGGCGTAGCCGTCCCAGGCCTGCGCCAGCAGGGCGAACAAGGCGCCGCGCTGCATGCCCAACCCGAACAGGCGCGCGTCCAGGTCGCGATAACGCATGTCCATCACCGCGCGTCCGCACGGCGTCTCGCCGTACAGGCGATGCACCGGCGCGCCGTAGGCCAGCGCCTGCTCGAGCAGGCCGATCCGCCACAGCACCTGCAGACCGGTCGGCTGCAGCAGGAAGCCGGCACCGACCGGCCCCGGCTCGGCGGCGCGCTCGAACACCTGCACGCGGTGCCCGTCGCGCGCCAGCAGCAGCGCCAGCGCCTGGCCCGCGGTGCCGTAACCGACGATCCCGATCTGCAGTCCTTGCTTCATTGCATCCACTGTCTGCGAACGCCACGGCGGCGGCGTCTCCCACAAAAAACCCCGCCGAAGCGGGGTTCAAGGCACAACCGAGTCAACGCGAGCGCTTACTCGACCGGCGTGATATTCGAGGCTTGCGCGCCCTTCGGACCCTGGGTCACGTCGTAGCTGACACGCTGTCCTTCCTGCAGGCTGCGGAAGCCCTTGGAGTTGATCGCGGAGAAGTGCGCGAACACATCGGCGCTACCGTCTTCCGGAGAAATAAAACCAAATCCCTTGGCGTCGTTGAACCACTTGACGGTACCGTTCGGCATGGTGATGCGAGACCTTTTGCAGTGAATGGGTGGTGGTTGTGCGGCAGCCGCACCGGCGGAGTATGCAAAGCTTGCGCAGCGAAGACAATCACCCGCGCGCCAGTTCCCCCACCAGCTCCGGCAGGCCGACCGAGGCCGCCTCGACGTTGGCCAGCACCTCGGCCAGGGTGATCTCCTCGGCGTCGCCGCAGCCGGCCGCCCAGTTCGCCACGATCGCCAGGCAGGCGTATTCCAGGCCCAGCTCGCGCGCCAGCCCGGCCTCGGGCATGCCGGTCATGCCGACCAGGTCGCAGCCGTCGCGGCGCAGCCGCGCGATCTCGGCAATGGTTTCCAGGCGCGGGCCCTGGGTGGCGGCATAGCAACCGCCATCGACCAGAGCGGTGCCGGTGACGCGCGCGGCGGCCAGGATCTTGCTGCGCAGCAGCGGCGAATACGGATGGCCGAAATCCACGTGCAGCACCTCGCTGCCCGGCTCCTCGCACAGGGTGGAGATGCGCCCCCAGGTGTAGTCGATGAGCTGATCCGGACAGGCCAGCACGCGCGGGCCGAAGCGCTCGGTGATGCCGCCCACCGTGTTCAACGCGAGCACGCGCGTGGCGCCGATCTGCTGCAATGCAGCAAGGTTGGCGCGGTAGTTGATCTTGTGCGGCGGCAGCGAATGGCCTTCGCCGTGGCGTGCCAGGAAGGCGACGCGATGGCCGAGCAGCGTGCCGACCCGCACCGGGCCGGAGGGCGCGCCGTAGCGCGTTTCGACCTCGTGGGTCTGCACGTCGTCGAGCTGTGCGAGCTTGTAGACGCCGGTGCCGCCGATGACGGCCAGTGCGATGTTGTCCATGCGGATCCTCGAACGGAAGGGAACGCCTGCGCTGGCGACGCGCGCCGGCAGCGGCAAACGACGGCGGCGGAGGCGAGGCTCGCCTGACCGCTTACTCCTTCATCGCGTAGATCGCCGGCAGGTTGCGCAGGGCCTCGTTGACGTCCATGCCGAAGCCGAACACGTAGCGGTCGGGCACCTCGACGCCGATGTAGTCGGCGCTCACCCCGGGCACGCAGCGGTCGTGGCGCTTGACCGTCAGCGCGGCGATGCGCACGTCGGTGGCACCTTGCTCCAGGCACCACTCGCGCACCGCCTTCAGGGTCAGGCCTTCGTCGAGGATGTCGTCGAGCAGCAGCACGCGGCGGCCGTACAGCGCGGTGGCCGGGCGGTGCTTCCACACCAGTTCGCCGCCGACGGTCTCGCCGCGGTAGCGGGTGGCGTGCAGGTAGTCCAGTTGCAGGTCCTGGCCGCGGCTGCCCAGTTCCAGCGCCAACTGGCCGGCGAACGGCAGCGCGCCGTGCATGATGGTCAGGTAGACCGGGGTTTCGCCGCGGTAGTCGGCAGCGATGGCGTCGGCCATCTGGGCGATGGCCTGGTCGATGCGCGGGCGATCGACCAGCAGGTCGGCCTGGGCCAGGGCCTGGGCGATGGTGAGAGTGGACATCAG
This sequence comes from Xanthomonas sp. NCPPB 3174, assembly GCF_056725205.1. Taxonomy (NCBI): domain Bacteria; kingdom Pseudomonadati; phylum Pseudomonadota; class Gammaproteobacteria; order Lysobacterales; family Lysobacteraceae; genus Xanthomonas; species Xanthomonas sp. NCPPB 3174. The sequence continues at coordinate 3,573,280 of NZ_CM161517.1, forward strand.
GCGGTTTTTCCGAAGGTGGAGAGGAGATGGGATTGGGCGTGGCCGTAGCGGGCGTCGGCCAGCAGGCCGTCCCAGCCGAGGCCGCCGCGGCCGATCAGGCCGAGCAGCGCGGCGGTGTTGAGCGGGCGGTCGCGCACGGCCTGCAGCGAGTCTTCGACCAGTTCCGGGTGGCAGACCAGCACGACATCGCAGCCGGCATCCAGGTGCGCGGTGACCCGCGCGGCGACGCCGCCGGCGGCGAACGAGGCGGCCATGCCGATGTCGTCGGAGAACACCACGCCGCGGAAGCCCAGTTCCTGGCGCAGGATCTGCTGGATCCAGCGCGGCGAGTAGCCGGCCGGTTCCGGCGCCACCTGCGGATAGACCACGTGCGCCATCATCACCGCGTCGGCGCCGGCGGCGATGCCAGCGGCGAACGGCACCAGGTCTTCCTGGCGCAGGGTCTCCAGCGGACGCGGATCCTCGGCGTCGTCGACGTGGGTGTCCTCGAGCACGGTGCCGTGGCCGGGGAAATGCTTGAGGGTGGCGCCCATGCCGACGCTGTGCATGCCGCGCACATAGGCCGCGGCGAAGGCGGCGACCACCTGCGGATCGTCGCTGAAGGCGCGGTCGCCGATGGCGCGGTTGCCGCGGGCCAGGTCCAGCACCGGGGCGAAGCTGAGGTCGACGCCGCTGGCGCGGATCTCGCTGGCCATCAGCCAGGCGTGCTGCTCGGCCATCTGCAGCGCCGCGGCCGGATCGCGCGCGTACAGCGCGCCGAAGCCCTGCAGCGGCGGCAGCGCGCTGTAGCCCTCGCGGAAGCGCTGCACGCGCCCGCCTTCCTGGTCCACGCAGAGCAGCAGCGGCCGCGGCGTGGCGGCGCGGATCGCCGCGCTCAACTCGGTCACCTGCGCGCGCGAGGCGAAATTGCGTTTGAACAGGACCACGCCGGCCACCGCATCGTGCTGCAGCCAGTCGCGCTCCTGCGCGGTGAGTTCGGTACCGGCAACGCCGATCGCGAGCATGCGGGGGATTCCTCCTGCCGGCGCGGTTCAGGCGCCTGTGGGCCGGCATTGTCGCAGATGCCGGCGTCGGCGGCAGGTCGGCGCGTGGCGCGCCGGCCGTCCGCGCCCGTCGGACGCGATCGCTACCGGGCTGGGGGGCGGAAGCACCGAGGCGCCGCAGCCGCAATCGCCCGGACTGCGGCACGTCTCAGCGCGACGCCGGCGGTCGTCACCGCTCGCCGCGGCGACGCGCTAGACCGCGCACCCGTCCGGACCGCAATCGCGGCCCGCCTGGGCGTCGGCCAGCAGGCCGCGCACGGTCGCCGCGAACACCTCCGGCGGCTGCGCGCCCTGCAAGGCCTGGCGGCCATCGATGACGTAGGTGGGCACCGCGCGGATGCCCATTGCCTGCGCCTGCTGCAATTCCGCCTCGATCTCGTCCAGCCCCTCGTCGCCGGCCAGCAGCGCCTGCACCCGCGCCGCCGGCAGCCCGCCCGCGGCGCCGGCATCGCACAGCGTCTGCGCATCGGCGAGGTTGCGACCCTCGGCGAAGTGCGCATGGAACAGCGCTTCGGCGACCGCGTCGACGTCGCCCTCGCGCGCGGCCAGCCACAGCAGCCGGTGCGCCGGCAGCGTGGTCACCCGCACCTGGCCGCGGCCGAAGTCGAACGGCAGGCCTTCGGCACGCGCGGTGGCCTGGGTCTGCGCCAGGATCTGCTCGGTGCGCGCCGCACCGCCGAACTTGGCCGCATAGGCCTCGCGCAACGGCACCGGCTCGGTGCCGGCGTCCGGGTCCAACTGATACGGATGCCAGTGGACCTCCAGCGCCGGCGCGTCCGCGCCGAGCGATGCAAGACCTTGCTGCAAGCGGCGCTTGCCGATCCAGCACCAGGGGCAGACCACGTCGGACCAGATATCGATGCGCATGAGCGGGGATTCGGGATTCGGGATTCGGGATTAGGGATTCGCAAAAGCATAAGCCGAATCGCTGCAGCTGGCCCGCTTTTGCCAATCCCTAATCCCGACTCCCCAATCCCGTCCATTCGCAGAATGGACACGTCGCCAGCGCCACGTTGTAGTACCGGGGATCGTCGGTGACTTCGGCGCCGAGCCAGTCCGGCCTGGCGAACGCCTCGTCGGCGCTGTCCAGCTCGATCTCGGCGACCACCAGCCCGGCGTTGTCGCCGAGGAACTCGTCCACTTCCCAGAGGTGGCCCTGGTACTGCACAAGATGCCGGCGCTTGTCGATCAGCCCGCCCACGCACAGCGCCAGCAGCGCGCGCGCATCGTCCAGCGGAATCGGATACTCGAACTCCTGGCGGGTATGCCCCAGCTCGCGCGACTTGAGGTTGAGGAACGCGGCCTCACCCTGCACCCGCACCCGCACCGACGCCTTCTGCGCCCCGCTGGCCAGCGCCGCCTGGTCGTTGAGATAGCCCTGCGCCATCGGAATCACCGCATGCGCGGCAGCGCGCCAGCCGTCGCCGGTCACCAGGAATTTGCGTTCGATTTCTAAGGGCATGGGATTGGGGAGTGGGGATTCGGGATTGGTGAAAGCATAAGCCAGCGCGCGGATGCGCCGTTGCAAATCCCCAATCCCCAATCCCGAATCACGGCTTTTCAAACACCGCAATGCTCTCCACATGCGCGGTATGCGGGAACATGTCCATCGCGCCGGCGGCCTTGAGCTCGAAACCCTGTTCGTTGACCAGGTAGCCGGCGTCGCGCGCCAGCGAGCCGGGATGGCAGCTGACGTAGACGATGCGCTGGAACTGTTTCAGCGGCAGTTGCTGCAGCACCTCCAGCGCGCCGGAGCGCGGCGGGTCCAGCAGCAGCTTGTCGAAGCCCTGGCGCATCCACGGCGCCTGGCGCTGGTCCTGGGTCAGGTCGGCGGCGAAGAACTGGGCATTGTCCAGGCCATTGCGCTGCGCGTTGTCCCGCGCCCGCGCCACCAGCCCGGCGTCGCCTTCCACGCCGACCACCTCGCACACGGTGCGCGCCAGCGGCAGGGTGAAGTTGCCCAGGCCGCAGAACAGGTCCAGCACGCGGTCGCCGGGCTGCGCGTCGAGCAGCGCCAGCGCGTGCGCGATCATCTTCTCGTTGAGCGCGGCATTGACCTGGATGAAGTCCAGCGGCCGGAACGCCAGCTCCACGTCCCACTGCGGCAACCGGAACGACAGCGGCACGGTTTGCGGATACAGCGGATGCACGCTGTCCACGCCGCCGGGCTGCAGGAAGATGGCGAAGTCGTGTTCCTGCGCGAAGGCGATCAGCGCATCCTGGTCGCGCGCGCTCAGCGGCTGCATGTGGCGGAAGGTCAGCGCCACCGCGGCGTCGCCGGCGATGAACTCGATCTGCGGGATGTCGCGCTTGCCGTCCAGGCTTTCGACCAGCTCCGCCAGCGCGGTCACCTTGAAGCCGATCTGCGGGATCACCGTATGGCAGACCGACAGATCGGCGACGAAGCGCGGGTCCTGCTCGCGGAAGCCGACCAGGGTCTTGTCCTTCTTTTCCACCCGCCGCACCGAGAAGCGGCCCTTGCGCCGGTAGCCCCAGGGCGCGCCGGTGAGTGCCGGCAGCACCGCCTGCGGGGTCACGTGGCCGATGCGCTCTAGGTTCTCGGTCAGCACCCGCTGCTTGGCGACGATCTGCTGGTCCTCGGCCAGGTGCTGCAGCACGCAGCCGGCACAGACGCCGAAATGCGGGCAGCGCGGCGTCACCCGCTGCGGCGAGGCCTGCAGCACCTGCACGGTGCGCGCCTCGTCGAAGTGGCGGTTGCGCGCGGTCGGTTCGGCCAGGACGGTCTCGCCAGGCAGCGCGCCGGCGACGAAGGCGACCTTGTCGCCCTCGCGGCGGGCCACGCCGCGGCCATCGTGGCTGAGGTCGGCGATGTCGGTCTGGAAGGGCGTACGGTCGAGACGGTTTCTGGATCGGGCCACGTGGCAACAGGCTGCGGGCGGAAAAGGGCGGCTATTGTCGCAGATGGGCCGGGCCGGGACCGGCTTGCGATTGCCGCGCCGGCGAGGCAAAGTGGCGCACGCACGCGCGCCGCCGCGCGGGATGCGACCACGCCGCATGGAGGCATCAGCATGGCATCGACCCAGGACCCGGTAACGCGACTGCTGCTCGTCGAAGACGACCCGATCAGCCGCGCCTTCTTCGACGCGACCCTGCAGGCGCTGCCGGCGCAGGTGGACCTGGCCGACTCCGTCGCCAGCGCCCTCGACCGCGCGCAGACGCAGGCCCACGACCTGTGGCTGATCGACGCCAACCTGCCCGACGGCAGCGGCAGCGACCTGCTGCGCCAGTTGCAGCGGCAGCGCCCCGGCACCCTCGGGCTGGCGCACACGGCAGACGCCAGCGGCACCGTTCGCGCGCAGCTGCTCGATGCCGGGTTTGCCGATGTGCTGCTCAAGCCGCTCAGCACCGAACGCCTGCTGCAATCGGTGCGCCGGCTGCTGGCGCGCGGCCACTCCGGCGGCACGCCGGGGACTGCCGAGCCGACCCTGGACTGGGACGAGACCACCGCGCTGGCCGCGCTCAACGGCGAGCGCGCACATCTGATCGCGCTGCGCGAGCTGTTCCTGGCCGAGCTGCCCGGCACCCGCGACGCGGTCGCCTCGGCCCTGCAGCTCAGCGACGACCAGACCGTGCGCAACCATCTGCACCGGCTGCAGGCCAGCTGCGGCTTCGTCGGCGCCGCGCGCTTGGCGCGCGCCGTGCGTCAACTGCATGGCGACCCGGCCTCCTCGCAGGCCCGCCACCAGTTCAGCGAGGCGGTGGCGGCGTTGTTGCACTGAATGCCGGGATTCGGGATTCGGGATTGGGGATTGGGGATTGGGGATGCCGATCGGCGTCCGCTTGGGCTGGGGGGGGGGACGCGGCTTCGGTTGCGATCCGCGCGCTCCCGGGCGTTGCCAGGGCGGTGCAGGCCGCGGCCGCCCTCGCCCACCTGCCGTCATTGATTCAAACGTCACGAAAGTTCTCGTAGGAGCGGCTTCCGCCGCGACAGGCGTTACCGGGAACGGCCATCGCGGCTGAAGCCGCTCCTACAGAAAAACGTGCATCTGGTGACGTGTGCGGTCGCCTGGGTGCCCTTATGGCCGCGGCGCTCGCGACGCCGATCCGGCGCGATCACGACGCCGCGGACGGCGGCACCTTCGCCGCTTCCACCGTGGACTCCGCCATCGCGTCGGATGTGGACTCCAGACCGGCGTCCGCGTCGGGCGTCGCCGCGCGGAGTGCCGCCTCCGGCGCCGCGGTGGCGGCGCTGCGCTGCCGTGCCAGGTCCTCGACCATTTCCCAGGACTTCAGGCCGCGGCCGCCGAGGTGATGCAGCAGCACCACGCGCATGCCGCGGCGCAGGCCGGGCAGATCCTCGGCGACCGGTTCGGTGTCGTCGGCCAGGGCCAGCAGCGCGCGGCCGGTGGCCATGCCGCTGCGCTGGTCGTGACCGCGGTCGCTTAACAACCGGCGCGGTCCGTGTTCGGCGTCGAGCACGTAGCGCGCGGCCGGGTCGATCGGCTCACCGTCGCCGTCGTGGCGCAGGTCGAAGCCCACGCCCAGCGCCTCCAGCAGATCGCGCTCGAAGCAGCGCAGCGACCAGGCCAGCGGCGCCTCGGCCGCCAGCCGTGCGCGCACCCGCGCATAGGCCAGGTACAGGTCCGGCGCCGGGTCGTCGCGCGGGGCCAGGCGCAGGGTCAGTTCGTTGATGTAGAAGCCGGCCAGCATCGCCTCGCCGCTCAGCCGCGGCGCCGCATCCAGCGCCTCGGCCGTGCGCAGTTGCGCCAGTTCGCCGCGGCGCTGCGCGCTGAAGCGGATCGACTGCAGCGGCTGCAGCGCCGCGCGCAAGGCCTGCTTCTTCGGCCCCTGCACGCCGCGCGCCAGCACCCCGAGCCGGCCGTGGTGCACGCTCAGCACCTCCACCAGCAGGCTGGTCTCGCGCCAGGGCCGGGCGTGCAGGACGAAACCGGGTTCGTGCTCGATCAAGGCGGGGATTCGGGAGTGGGGATTGGGGATTCGCAGAAGCGGCGGTCAGGGAACGGAACGCGTGCGCGGGAAGCGGGATGCCGGAAGCGGTGCTGTAACGAATTGAATGAGGCCAAGCAATGAAATGGCCGCGCCTTTTGTAGGAGCGGCTCTTGTCCCCTTTTTGTGGGATCAGCCGCGACGCGCGTCACCGGGACAGCCTGTCGCGGCTGAAGCCGCTCCTACAAAAACGCCATACCTATGACGATCTAGCGGAACTTCCGAATCCCGGCTCCCAACAGCCGAAGGCTGGTCATCCCGAATCCCGAATCCCGAATCCCGGCTTTACTCCCCGTACCCGAACGCCTTCAGCGCCGCCTCGTCGTCGGACCAGCCCTCGCGCACGCGCACCCAGGTCTCCAGGAACACCTTGGCGCCGAACAGGCGCTCCATCTGCTGGCGGGCCTTGGCGCCGATGTCCTTCAGGCGGGTGCCGCCCTTGCCGATCACGATCGCCTTCTGGCCTTCGCGCTCGACCCAGATCACCGCGCCGATGCGCAGCAGCGCGCCGTCCTCGGCGAAGCGTTCGATCTCCACGGTGGTCGCGTACGGCAGTTCCTCGCCGAGCTGGCGCATCAACTGCTCGCGCACCAGTTCGCCGGCCAGGAAGCGCTGGCTGCGGTCGGTGATCTCGTCTTCGCCGAACATCGGCGGCGCTTCCGGCACCAATGCCAGCAGGTCGCGCACCAGCGCTTCCAGACCCTTGCGCTTGAGCGCGGAGATCGGGTGTACCGCGGCGAAGCTGCGGCCCTCGCTGACCTGCTGCAGGAACGGCAGCAGCGCGGTCTTGTCCTTGAGCCGGTCGACCTTGTTGACCACCAGCACCACCGGGATGCCGGCATCGCTGAGCACGTTGAACGCCAGCGTGTCCTCTTCGTCCCAACGCCCGGCCTCGATCACCAGCAGACCGGCGTCCACGCCTTCCAGCGAGCCGCGCGCGGCGCGGTTCATCACCCGGTTCATGGCGCGCTTCTGCTCGCGGTGCAGGCCCGGGGTATCGACCAGCAGCAGCTGCCCGGCCGGGAAGCTGGCGATGCCCAGCAGCCGGTGCCGGGTGGTCTGCGGCCGGTTGGAGACGATGCTGACCTTGGCGCCCACCAGGGCGTTGGTCAGGGTGGACTTGCCCACGTTGGGGCGGCCGATCACGGCCACGCTGCCGCTGCGGTAAGGGGGAGTGGCTTGTTCGTTCACTTGCTCGAATCCAGTTGCTCGATGGCGGCGGCGGCGGCCTGCTGCTCGGCCAGGCGCCGCGAGGTGCCCTCGCCCTCGGTCACCAGGGCGGGCTCGGCGAGTACGCAGCGTACCCGGAATAGCTTGGCGTGGTCGTCGCCGGTCTCGCTGATCAGTTCGTAGGCCGGCAGGGTCCGCTGCCGGGCCTGCAGCCATTCCTGCAGGCGGGTCTTGGCGTCCTTCTCCACCTTGCCGACCGGCAGCGCCGCCAGCGCGGCCTCGAACCAGGGCAGGATGGTGGCGCGGCAGGTCTCGAAGCCGGCGTCCAGGTAGATCGCCGCAACCACCGCCTCCACCGCATCGGCCAGGATCGAGTCGCGGCGATGGCCGCCGGACTTCATCTCGCCCGGGCCCAGGGTCAGACGTTCGCCCAACTCCAGTTGCCGGCCGATGGCGGCCAGCGAGGCCTCGCGCACCAGCTCGGCGCGGGCACGGGTCAGCGCGCCCTCGTCGGCCTTGGGCCAGCGCTGGTACAGCGCCTCGGCGATCAGCAGGTTGACGATGCCGTCGCCGAGGAATTCCAGACGTTCGTTGTGCGGCGCGCCGGCACTGCGATGGGTCAGCGCCTGCGCCAGCAACTGCGGCTCGGCGAAGCGGTGACCGATGCGGTCACCGCGCAGGATGGTCTTACTGGCCACCACGCGTCGTCAGGTCCTGGGTGGCGTCGAACTTGCCGACCACGTCCAGATTGGCGATCAGCGGGCGGCGCACTTCGTAGGCCACGTGCATCTTCACACCGGTGTCGGTGCGCTCGAAGGTGACGTCGCCGGGCTTGACGTTGTCCGAATTGTTGATGTCCAGGCGCCGGAACAGCGAGGCCTTGGCCTGCGACGGATCCATCTCGGCGCTGCCGGCTTCGGTCGCCAGGCCCTTCATTGCCGAGCGCACCGCATAGAACTCCATGTACATCGGGAACAGCTTCATGCCGATGTAGACGAAGAATCCGACCACCGCCAGCACGATCACGAACGAGGTCAAGGTCATGCCACTTTGCTTGTGCTTCATCGCGCTTCCCCTCACGCAAGTCACTGAATGGTCGTCCCGATCCGCGACGGATCGAAACTGCCGCTGCAAAACCAGCCTTCGCAATTGAGCCAGATCAGGAACGCCTTGCCGCGCAGGTTCTCCTCAGGCAGGAAATGGGTCTGGGTCCAGAACCGGCTGTCCTCGCTGTTGTCGCGATTATCGCCCATCACGAAGTACTTGCCCGGCGGCACCACCCAGTCGCCCTGGCCGGCCGGATTGTTGCGGTCGATCCACTCCAGCTCGGTGTGGGTGCGGCCCGGCAGGTACTCGGTGAGCAGCGTGGCACCGGTCATTTCCGCGCCCTTGCCCTTGCCGACGTACTCGCCCATGACCTTGTACTTCATCGGCGTGCCGTTGATGTACAGGGTGTCGCCGTGGAAGCCGATGCGATCGCCCGGCAGGCCGATCACGCGCTTGATCCAGTTCTCGTCCGGCTTGTGCGGCGGCTTGAACACCACCACGTCGCCGCGCTTGGGCTCGCCGACCGGAATGATCTTCTGGTTGGTGATCGGCAGGCGGAAGCCGTAGGAGAACTTGTTGACCAGGATGAAATCGCCGACCAGCAGGTTCGGCATCATCGAGCTGGACGGGATCTTGTACGGCTCGGCGATGAAGCTGCGCAGGATCAGCACCACCGCCAGCACCGGGAAGAACGCCCGCGAGTAGTCGACGATCACCGGCTCGCTGTCGAGCAGGCCGGCGCGCGCGGCGCGGCGCTTGGCGAAGAACAGCTTGTCCAGCAGGGTGATGATGCCGGTGGCGAAGGTCAGGACCACCAGCGCGATTTCAAACCATTTCATTCGGGTTCCTTCGGAACGGGATTTGGGATTGGGGATATGGGATTCGCAAGAACGGGACGGCGGCAGGCGCACCTGCCTTGGCCAATCCCCAATCCCGAATCCCCAATCCCGGCTACTTATCCATCTGCAGCACAGCCAGGAAGGCTTCCTGCGGGATTTCCACGCGGCCGACCTGCTTCATGCGCTTCTTGCCTTCCTTCTGCTTTTCCAACAGCTTCTTCTTGCGCGAGACGTCGCCACCATAGCACTTGGCCAGCACGTTCTTGCGCATCGCCTTGACCGTGGTGCGGGCGATGATCTGCGAGCCGATCGCGGCCTGGATCGCCACGTCGAACATCTGCCGCGGGATCAGGTCCTTCATCTTCTCGCACAGTTCGCGGCCGCGGCGGTCGGCGTGGCTGCGGTGCGCGATCAGCGACAGCGCATCGACCTTGTCGCCGTTGATCAGCACGTCCACCCGCACGAACGGGCCGGTGTCGAAACGCACGAAGTGGTAGTCCAGCGAGGCGTAGCCGCGGCTGACCGACTTGAGCTTGTCGAAGAAGTCCAGCACCACCTCGGCCATCGGCAGTTCGTAGCTGATCTGCACCTGGCTGCCCAGGTAGTTGATGCCGATCTGACTGCCGCGCTTTTCCTCGCACAGCTTGATGATGTTGCCGATGTATTCCTCGGGGGTGAGGATGTTGGCGCGGATGATCGGCTCGCGGATCTCCTCGACCATGTTGACCGGCGGCAGCTTGGCCGGGTTGTCCATGCTGATGATGCTGCCGTCGGTCTTCAGCACCTCGTAGACCACGGTCGGCGCGGTGCTGATCAGGTCCAGGTTGTACTCGCGCTCCAGGCGCTCCTGCACGATCTCCATGTGCAGCATGCCGAGGAAGCCGCAGCGGAAGCCGAAGCCCATCGCCTCGGAGCTTTCCGGCTCGAAGCGCAGCGCCGCGTCGTTCAGGCGCAGCTTGTCCAGCGCCTCGCGCAGGTTGGTGTAGTCCTCGGCATCGACCGGGAACAGGCCGGCGAACACGCGCGGCTGCATTTCCTGGAAGCCCGGCAGCGGCTTGCTCGCCGGGTCGCCGGCCAGGGTCAGGGTGTCGCCGACCGGCGCGCCGTGCACGTCCTTGATGCTGGCGGTGACCCAGCCCACCTCGCCCGCGCGCAGCGCCGGCAGCACCTTGCGCTTGGGCGTGAACACGCCGACGTTGTCGACCTGGTGAGTGCGGCCGGTGGACATCACCAGCAGCTTGTCGCCAGCCTTGATCTCGCCCTGCATCACCCGCACCAGCGAGACCACGCCCAGGTAGTTGTCGAACCAGGAGTCGATGATCAGCGCCTGCAGCTTGTCGGTGTCGCGCGGCACCGGCGGCGGGATGCGGTGCACGATCGCCTCCAGCACGTCGCGCACGTTCAGCCCGGTCTTGGCGCTGACCGCCACCGCGTCGGTGGCGTCGATGCCGATCACCGCCTCGATCTCGGCCTTGGCGCGGTCGATGTCGGCAGTGGGCAGGTCGATCTTGTTCAGCACCGGCACCACTTCCAGGCCCTGCTCCACCGCGGTGTAGCAGTTGGCCACCGACTGCGCCTCCACGCCCTGCGCCGCGTCCACCACCAGCAGCGCGCCCTCGCAGGCGGCCAGCGAGCGGCTGACCTCGTAGGAGAAGTCGACGTGGCCGGGAGTGTCGATGAAGTTCAGGTGGTAGACCTGCCCGTCCTGCGCGGTGTACGGCAGCGACACGGACTGGGCCTTGATGGTGATGCCGCGCTCGCGCTCGATCGGGTTGGAGTCGAGCACCTGCGCTTCCATCTCGCGCGCCTGCAGGCCGCCGCAGAGTTGGATGATGCGATCGGCCAGGGTCGATTTGCCGTGGTCGACGTGGGCGATGATGGAGAAGTTGCGGATGTTCCGCATCGAATCAGAGGACATGAGGTGGGCGGCGGCCAGGACCGTCGTCAGGATAACGGGCCATTATCGCATGGCCGGCGGCCGCTGGTGACGGCCGCCGGATTCGCCCCTGCCCCGGGGTACCGACCCGTCTGGATCGGCGCCCGGGATGGCGCCCGGCCTCCGCCGGGCGCGCGGGATCAGCCGCCGGCGCGCACCGCGACGAAGCTGGTGGTGTCGCGCACGCGGATCAGCAGCATCACCACGTCGCCCTTCTTGTAGGCGCTCAGCTGCTGGTTCAGGGCCGCCACGCTGCCGACCGGGGCGCGCCCGACCTGCAGGATCACCATGCCCGGCACCAGTTGCGCGTCGCGCGCGGCGCGGCCGGTCACCGCGGTGATGCGCACGCCCTTGCCCGGCTCCACCCCCAACTGCTGGCGGGTGGCGGCGTCCAGGTCGGCCACGTCGATGCCGAGCAGCGCATTGGCGCCGGTGGCCGGGGCGGCGCTGTCGCCCACCACCGGGCCGGCGTTGGGCTGGGCGTCGTCGGCCAGCGCGGTCAGCTGCACGGTCAGCTCGCGCGGCTTGCCGTCGCGCAGGATGCCCAGGCGCACCTTGGCGCCCGGCTGCATCGCGCCGATCATCGGCGGCAGGTCGCTGGAGGCGCCGATCTCGGTGCCGTTGACCGTGCGGATCACGTCGCCCACTTCCAGCCCGGCCTTTGCCGCCGGGCTGCCCTGCACCAGTTGGTTGACCAGGGCGCCGCGCGTATCCGGCAGGCCCAGGCCCTGCGCCTTCAGCGAATCGATGGCGCCGACCATGACCCCGAGCTGGGCGCGGGTGACCTTGCCGGTCTTCTTGATCTGCTCGACCGCGCTCATCGCCAGGTCGATCGGGATCGCGAAGCTGATGCCCATGTAGCCGCCGGAAGCGGAGAAGATCTGCGAGTTGATGCCGACCACCTCGCCGCGGGTGTTGAGCAGCGGGCCGCCGGAATTGCCCTGGTTGATCGCCACGTCGGTCTGGATGAACGGCACGTAGCGCTGGTCGGCGTAGGGATTGCTGCGGCCGGTGGCGCTGACGATGCCGGCGGTGACCGAGTGATCCAGGCCGAACGGCGAGCCGATCGCCACCACCCACTGGCCGGGCTTGAGCAGGTTGGAATCGCCGATGCGCACCGTCGGCAGGTTCTTGCCGTCGATCTTCAGCAGCGCCACGTCGTACTGCTGGTCGCTGCCGACCACCTTGGCGGTGAACTCGCGGCGGTCGGTGAGCTTGACCTTGACCTCGCTGGCGCCGTCGACCACGTGGTGGTTGGTCAGCACGTAGCCATCGGGCGAGATGATGAAGCCCGAGCCCATCGAGCGGCCCGCGGGACCATCGTCGTCCGGCGCGCCGCCGCGCGGCTGCCCGGGCACGCCCGGCATGCCGTCCGGCCCGAAGAAGCGGCGGAAGAACTCGGGGATCTGGTCGTCGTCGGGCATGCCGCCGCCCGAACGCGCGGCCGCGGCGCGGCGACTGATGGTGGTCTCGACGTTGACCACGCCCGGGCCGACCTGCTCGACCAGCCGGGTGAAGTCGGGAAGGTTGCCGACCAACTGCGGCGCCGGCGCGGACTGCGCAGCCGGCGGCGGGGCGCTGGCGGCACTGGGGCTGGGCTGCTGCGCACAGGCAGCCAACGGCACGGTCAGCGCCAGCAGGCCCAACAGATGGTGGCGGATACGGTGAGTCATCGGACGCGAGCCTCCGGTTCGGGAAGGGGAAGAACGAGGGGACGAAGCAACGGGGACCACGCGCCGGGACGAGAAACCGGCGCGCGGGTTCAGGGCTGCTGCGGCGGCGGGTTGGTCGCCGCGTCGGCAGGCAGCCGGGGTTCGAACGGATAGAACGCCGCCGGATCCGCGCCGCTGCGCGGGAAGCTGGCGGTGAATTCACCGCCGTCGGCGGCCGGCAGGGTCGAGCGCGGCCACGGCCGGGCCTGCAACGGCGTTGCAGGGTGCCCGAACGGATCGTTGGCGCGTTGCGCGACCATGGTCGGCGCGGCGACCGGCGCCACGAACGGGGTCTGTGCGGACGCCTTGGCCTGCGGCTTGGCGGGTGCCGCGGCCGCGTAGGCGCGCTCGGCCGGGGCGTTGCGGGTGCGTACCGCCTGTTCGCTACGGGCAGCCTCGCGCCGCGCCGCCGCGGCCGCCTCCTGGCGACGATTGGCGGCGATCGCCATCGCCGGCGCGGCGGCGACGGCTGCGGCGAGATCGCCCTGCGGATCGGCGGGCGCCGGCGCGGGCGTCGGAACCTGGGGTGTGGTGGCGGCAGGCGCCGGGGTGGGCGCGGCGACATCGGCGACCTGCGCCGGCGGCAACGCCTCGGGCGTCTGCGGCAGGCGTTGGGTCACGAACAGCGCGAGCACCGCGACCGAGGCGGCCAGGGCCGCACTCCCGCCCCAGCGCCAGTTGCGGCGCTTGCCGGCGGCGCTGGCCGCATCGGCACGCGCGGCCTGCTGCGCTTCGGCGGCCACCGCCTGGCGCACGCGGGCACTGAAATCGCTGGGCGCCGGCACGCTGACACGGCCGCGCAAAATGTCGCCGCACAGCTGCCAGCGCTCATGGCAGCCGGACAATTCCTCATCGTGCTGCAGCCGGCGCAGCACGAAGCGCGCTTCGTCGGCCGGCAGTTCGCCGTCGATCAGCGCGGACAGTTGCTGCCGGTAGTGCAGCTCGAACTTGTCCGGCGCTGCGCTGTCGGGCGCCGGCACTGGCTTGGGAAAGGGCGTGCTATCGGTCATACGCGGTGTCGCTCACGGGTGGCGCTGTCGGTATCCAGCAGGGGACGGAGTTCGGCGTCGATGGCCTCGCGGGCGCGGAAGATCCGCGAACGCACGGTACCGATCGGGCAGCCCATCTTCTGCGCGATGTCCTCGTAGCTCATGCCCTCCACCTCGCGCAGGGTGATGGCGGTGCGCAACTCTTCCGGCAAGGCGTCGACCGCCTTCATCACCGTGCGCTCCAGTTCCTGGCGCATCAGCTCGCGCTCGGGCGTGTCGGTGTCGCGCAGCCGGGTGCCGCTGTCGAACTGCTCGGCATCGAGCACGTCGACGTCGTCGGTGGGCGGCCTGCGGTTGTGCGCGACCAGGTAGTTCTTGGCGGTGTTCACGGCGATCCGGTGCAACCATGTGGAGAACTGGGCGTCGCCGCGGAAACTCCCGATCGCGCGGTAGGCGCGGATGAAAGTGTCCTGGGCCACGTCCTGACATTCGCTCCAGTCGGCGATGTAGCGCCCGATGAGGCCGACGATCCGGTGCTGGTACTTGCGCACCAGCACATCGAACGCCGCGCTTTCGCCGCGCTGCACACGCCGGACCAGTTCCAGGTCCAGCTCCTGGGGTGTTTCGACATCGGCCATAGCGGGCCGCACTCCTGTCAGCCCAACCTACGTCGGACCCTCTGACCGCCAATTCGGAAAAAAGTTCAGCGCCCCTCAGCGGATCGCCGCCCCACGACGTTAACCGGCGTTCCGTTAGGCTGGCGCAAGGCCAGCGGTCGCGGGACGCGCCTCAATTCCCCTGCATTGGGATTTGACGCGACGGAAACAACCTCTGGATGATAACGATCTTCTCCATACACAAGCGGATGGTCCTCCCCATGCTTTCAGGCTTCGACGGGCTCCGATTCAGTCACTGGCAAGCGGATATCCGCGGCGACGGCGTCGTCGTGCTCAGCCTCGACCGCCAGGACGCGCCCGTCAACGCGCTGTCGCAGGACGTGCTGCTGGAGCTCGGCAATCTGCTCGAGCGCATCGCCATCGATCCGCCCAAGGGCGTGGTGATCCGCTCGGCCAAGGACAATGGCTTCATCGCCGGCGCCGACCTCAAGGAATTCCAGGAATTCGACCGCCGCGGCACCGTCAACGACGCCATCCGCCGCGGCCAGGCCACCTTCCAGAAACTGGCCGAGCTGCCCTGCCCCACGGTCGCGGCGATCCACGGCTTCTGCATGGGCGGCGGCACCGAGATCGCCCTGGCCTGCCGCTACCGCGTCGCCTCCAGCGATGCGGCCACCCGCATCGGCCTGCCCGAGACCAAGCTCGGCATCTTCCCCGGCTGGGGCGGCAGCGCGCGCCTGCCGCGACTGATCGGCGCGCCGGCGGCGATGGACCTGATGCTCACCGGGCGTACCGTGTCCGCTTCGGCGGCGCGGGCGATGGGCCTGGTCGACAAGGTTGCCGCACCGGCGGTGCTCACCGACACCGCGGTGGCGCTGGCGCTGTCCGGCACCGCCCGTCCCTTCAAGCAGCGCGCCACCGCCTGGGCCACCAACACCTGGCCGGCGCGCAAGCTGCTGGCGCCGCAGATGCGCAAGCAGGTGGCGCGCAAGGCGCGCAAGGAACACTACCCGGCGCCATACGCACTGATCGGGGTATGGGAACGCAGCGGCGGCAGCGGTATCCAGGCGCGCCTGGACGCCGAGCGCAAGGCGGTGGTCAAACTCGCCAGCACCCCGACCGCGCGCAACCTGATCCGCATCTTCTTCCTCACCGAGCGGCTCAAGGCGCTGGGCGGCAAGGACCACGGCATCCGCCACGTGCACGTGGTCGGGGCCGGCGTGATGGGCGGCGACATCGCCGCCTGGTCGGCCTACAAGGGATTCGAAGTGACGCTGCAGGACCGCGAGCAGCGCTTCATCGACGGTGCGCTGAGCCGCGCCGGGGAGCTGTTCGCCAAGCGGGTCAAGGACGACAGCAAGCGCCCGGCGGTGGCGGCGCGCCTGAAGGGCGACCTGGCCGGCGACGGCGTGCCGACGGCCGACCTGGTGATCGAGGCGATCATCGAGAACCCGCAGGCCAAGCGCGAGCTGTATCAGTCCCTGGAACCGCGCATGCAGCCGAATGCGCTGCTCAGCACCAACACCTCCTCGATCCCGCTGACCGAACTGCGCGAGCACATCCAGCGCCCGGCGCAGTTCGGCGGCCTGCACTACTTCAACCCGGTGGCGCAGATGCCGCTGGTGGAGATCGTCTGCCACGACGGCCTGGCGCCGGAGAACCAGAAGCGGCTGGCCGCCTTCTGCAAGGCGATCGACAAGCTGCCGGTGCCGGTGGCCGGCACGCCGGGCTTCCTGGTCAACCGCGTGCTGTTCCCGTACATGCTGGAAGCGGCCACCGCCTATGCCGAAGGCATTCCCGGCCCGGCGATCGACAAGGCCGCGGTCAAGTTCGGCATGCCGATGGGGCCGATCGAACTGATCGACACCGTGGGCCTGGACGTGGCCGCCGGCGTGGGCGCCGAACTGGCGCCGTTCCTGGGCCTGCCGATCCCGGCGGCGTTGCAGACGGTGGAGCCGGGCAAGCGCGGCAAGAAGGACGGCCAGGGCCTGTACGCGTGGGAGAACGGCCGTGCCAAGAAGCCCGAACTGCCGAAGGACTACCGCGCACCGGACGACCTGGAAGACCGCCTGATCCTGCCGCTGCTCAACGAAGCGGTGGCCTGCCTGCACGAAGGCGTGGTCGCCGATGCCGACCTGCTCGATGCCGGCGTGATCTTCGGCACCGGCTTCGCCCCGTTCCGCGGCGGCCCGATCCAATACATCCGCGCTGCCGGCGCCGATGTCCTGCTGGCGCGTCTGCGCGCCCTGCACACACGCTACGGCGAGCGTTTCGCGCCGCGCCCGGGTTGGGAGTCGCCGGCGTTGCGCGAACCGGTGGTCTGAGGCGCTCTGGCGATTACATGTAGGAGCGGTTTCAACCGCGGCCGGCATTGCCGGTAAACGCCGGCGACCAACTCCCAACGAAAGACGCGCGCTGCGCCTGCACGAACGTCATCGCGCAGCAGCGCCAGTTACGGATGCGAATGCCCGTGCGCATGCCCATGGGTGCGATGCCCATGCGCATGTGCATGATCGTCATGACCATGCCCGTGATGACCGTGGCCACCACCCTCGCCCGCCGCCGGCGCGCCGCACGGCGTGGCGCCGCAATGGCCGGCTTCCATCTGCAGGGTGATGTGGTCGATGTCGAACTGCGCATGCAGGCCATCGCAGAGCGCGGCACGCACTGCGTCGGCGTCGGCACCATCGGCCACCACCACGTGCGCGGTCAGCGCCGGGGTGCTGGAGGCCAGCGCCCACACGTGCAAGTCGTGCACGCTGGCCACGCCCGGCGCCGCCTGCAGGTAACCGCGCACCGCATCCAGGTCCACGCCCTTGGGCACGCCTTCCAGCAGCACGTTGACCGCTTCGCGCAGCAACACCCAGGTCCGCGGCAGCACCCACAGGCCGATCAGCACCGCCAGGATCGGATCGATCAGCTTCCAGCCGGTGACGCGAATCGCCAGCGCGCCGACGATCACCGCCACCGAGCCGAGCATGTCGCTCCACACTTCCAGGTAGGCACCCTTCATGTTGAGGCTCTCGCCGCTGCCGGCCTTGAGCAGGCGCATCGAGATCAGGTTGATCAGCAGGCCGAACGCGGCGATGCCGAGCATGCCGACGGTGGCGATCTCCTGCGGCTGGCGGAAGCGCTGCACCGCCTCCCACAGGATGTAGCCGGCGACCACGAACAGCAGCGCGCCGTTGACCAGCGCGCCCAGCGCCTCCAGCCGCGCGTAACCGTAGCTGCGCTTGGCATCGGGCGGGCGCCGGCTCAGCCGCACCGCGATCAGCGCGATCATCAGCGCCAGCGTATCGGTCGCCATGTGCGCGGCGTCGGACAGCAGCGCCAGGCTGTTGGTGAGGAAGGCGCCAGCGACCTCCACCACCAGGAACAGCGCGGTGAGGCCGAGCGCCCACCACAGGGGGCGCTCGTGGCGGATTTCGGTAGGGGCGTGGCTGTGATCGTGGCCCATGGGGCGACCCGGCGGCGATGCGGAGGAAGATGGCCGCTACCTTAGGCCGCCGCCTGCGCGGAGACTATTACACCGCGGGTACGGCCGCCTGCCCCGGAACGAACACCGCGCGCACGCAGCCGTCCTGCTTGTGCTTGAACATCTCGTAGCCGCGCGCCGCGTCGTCCAGCGGCATGCGGTGCGTGGCCAGGAAGCGGGTCTTGAACGCACCGCTGCGGGCCAGTTCGAGCAGGCGCGGCACGTAGCGCTGGCCATGCTGCTGCGCGGTGCGCACGGTCAGGCCCTTGTTCATCACCGCGCCCAGCGGGAACTTGTCCATGAGGCCGTAGACACCGAGGATCGACAGCGTACCGCCCTTGCGACAGGCCAGGATCGCCTCGCGCAACGCCTGGCCGCGATCGGTGTGCAGATGCAGCGCCTGCTTGACCCGGTCGTAGGCATGACCGAGGCCGGTGCCGTGCGCTTCCATACCGACCGCATCGATGCAGGCATCGGGGCCGCGTCCGCCGGTCATTTCGCGCAGCATCTCGACCACACTGTCGACCGCGCTGTAGTCGATCACTTCGTTGCCCAACACGTCGCGCGCCAGCGCCAGGCGCTCGGGCAGGCGGTCGATGGCGATGACCCGCTCGGCGCCCAGCAGCCGCGCGCTCTGCTGCGCCATCAGTCCCACGCCGCCGCAGCCCCACACCGCCACGGTGGCGCCGGGCTGGATGTCGCAGAAGTCAGCGCCCATGAAGCCGGTGGGACCGGCGTCGGACAGGAACAACGCATCCTCGTCGTCCACCTCCTCCGGGATGGCGAAGCAGCCGACGTCGGCATGCGGCACGCGGATGAAGTCCGCGTGCGAGCCGGCGTAACCGCCGAAGGCGTGGGTGTAGCCATAGATGCCGGCGGTCGGATAGCCAAGCAGCGGCTCCTGCATCTCCCAGTTGGGGTTGGTGTTGTCGCACAGCGAAAATTCCTGGCGCCCGCAGTGCCAACACTCGCCGCAGGAAATGAACGAGGGCACGACCACGCGCTGGCCGACGCGCAGGTTACGCACGTTCGGTCCGATCTCGACCACCTCGCCCATGAATTCGTGGCCGATGATGTCGCCTTCGCGCATCGTCGGCAGATAGCCGTCGATGAAATGCAGGTCCGAACCGCAGGTTGTGCTGAGGCCCACCTTGAGAATGACATCGCGTGGATTGACGATACGCGGATCGGGAACCGTTTCCACCCGCAGATCGTTGACGCCGTTCCAGCACAGTGCGCGCATGGCGGACTCCTAGTGTTCGTGGTGATCGCGGCCGCGCGCGGACGGGTTGTCGCGCAACGTCGGCACTTCGCCGCACTCGATCCAGGCCTTGAAGCGGTGCAGCACCTTACCGATCAGCGCATCCGGGGCCGCACCTACAAGCTTTGCCACGGCCTGCGCGACGATATCGCCCTCGACGCGATACTCCAGCGCCAAGGTGGTTTCGCAGCCGAAGCCATCCGGCGCGGCACGCACGCTCAGCGTGGTCTGCAGTTGCAGTCCATGCTCGCCACTGCCGGCATAACTGACCGATTCCCCGAGGTGGACTTCGCCGCGCCGGTAATCCACGTCGAGATGGCGGTCCAGCGGCAGGCGCAGGCGCCATTGCGAGGCGTAGCCGTCGCCGGATTGCAGGTCTGCCAGGCCTGCCAGCACCTGCTGCTGGACGCCCATGTCGCACCAGGCATCGAGGATCTGGTGGGGTTCGCCGAGAATGCTGAGAGTGCGCACCAGGCGCGTACCGTCCAGGGTGACGGGCGCATCGGTCGCCGAAGATTCGCGCATGGGAAGCTCCTGACAGGACAGGAATGTTCGTTCGCGGAGCGGGTCACGGCGCCTCCTGCCGCGACCCGCAGCGCGGCTCAGCGGGTGGAACCGGCCGGCGACGTGCCGGCGCTCTGCAGCTGCTGCGCCTTGGCCAGGTGCTCGGCTACGTGGGTGCGCGTGGTGCGCAGATGCGCGGCCACGTCCGGGGTCTTCGCGGCGGGGATCAGGGTGCTGTCGAGCATCTGCAGGGCGGCCTGGTGATCCTTGACCATCGCCATGACATAGGCCTGCTCGAAGCGATCACCGTCCAGGGCCTGCAGCTTGCCGGCCTCCGCCTTGGCCTTCTGCATCTGCTGCTGCGCCGGCGCGGCCTTCGCATCAGGACCCCACGGCGCGATCTTGGCGTTGTTGTCCGAGTGCTCCTTGACCATCTGCATGGCGTAGTCGCGCACCGGGCCCTTGACCTGCTTCTGCAAGGCCAGGTTGCCGGCGTTGACCTCGCTGGTGTTGATCGCCGACAGCACGCCGAGCGCCTGCTTTTCGTTGAGCGCGGACGCGCGCGCGCCTTGCGCGCCTTGCATGCCGGTCGACGTCTGCGCGGCAGACGTCGACGGCGTTTGCTGCTGCATCGCGCCGGGGCCGGCACTGCCGGCCTGGCCGGACGTATCGGTCTGCGCATGAGCAAGGCCGACGCCGAGAACCGACATCAGCGCCAGAGAGAGACCGGAACGGTAGCTACGCATGACAATGTCCTTTGCATGACAGGAGCCGCCATGCTCCGCAGCCCACCGTGAGTGCATGGTTGAACGCGGGTGCAGGCGGTGCGAAATGCTGCAAACGCAAAGAAATCGCCGAAGCCGCGACTGCTGCGCATCGATGAGGGCGACGCCCGCGGCGCTTGACGCCACCACGATCCGCACATCACATCGCGCGACGCGCCATGGCCCACCCTGGAGCGCCCCACTGTGGAGCGCAGCACATGCCACAACGACATCTCCCACTCGCGCAACAGGTGATCGTGATCACCGGTGCCTCCAGCGGGATCGGCCTGTGTACCGCGCTGCTGGCCGCCGAGCGCGGCGCCCGCGTGGTGCTGGTGGTGCGCAGCCAGGGCGTCCTCGACGCGACCGTACAGACCATCCGCGATGCAGGCGGCGAGGCGATCGCGGTAGTCGCCGACGTGGCCGAGCGCACACAGCTGGACGAGGCCGCGGCGACGGCGATCCGGCACTTCGGCCGCATCGACACCTGGGTGAACAATGCCGGCGTGGCGATCTACGGCAAGCTCGCCGACGTGGACGAGCGCGACAGCCGGCGCCTGTTCGACGTGAACTTCTGGGGCGTGGTGCATGGATCGATGGCGGCGCTGCCGCATCTACTGGCCTCGCGCGGCAGCCTGGTCAACCTCGGCAGCGAGGCGTCGGAGGCCGTGATTCCGCTGCAGGGCATGTACGCGGCGTCCAAGCACGCAGTCAAAGGCTTCACCGACACCCTGCGGATCGAACTGGAGCACCTGGACGATGCGCCGCTGTCGGTGGTGCTGATCCAGCCGACCGCGGTGAACACCCCGTATCCGCAGCATGCGCGCAACTACCTGGACGAGGAACCGACGCTGCCAAAACCGATGATCGCGCCGCTGCGTGTGGCCGAGGCGATCCTGCACGCGGCCGAGCACGGCGGACGCGACGTCAAGGTCGGCTTGCTGGCCAGCGCCAACGTGGCAATGACCCATTTGCTGCCGCGCCTGGCCGACCGGCTCTCGGCCCTGCGCAGCGAACAGCAGCGGCAGGCGCAACCGGCCCGCAATGCGCAGGGCACGCTGTACCGGGCCGGCGAGAGCGGCCGCATCCATGGTGACAGCGGCGCTTGATACCGCTCCCACGTCGCTAGGGCAACCAGCGCAGCAGCAATACGCTGAGGCTGGCCAGTGCCAGCAGCGACAGCGTGCCGGCCGCCAAGACGCGGCCGCCGGACGCAAGCACCGTGCGCAGATTCACCGACAGTCCCAACGCGGCCATCGCCACCAGGGTGAACAGCAGCGACAGCGACTGCGCCGCTTCGATGAGCAACGCCGGCAGCACGCCCAGCGCGCGCAGGCCCATCATGCCGACGAAGCCGAACACGAACCACGGCACCAGCGCGTGCGTCGGGCGCCGCTGTGTTGATGATCCACCACGCACCAGCCCCAGCAGCAGCATCACCGGCCCGAGCATCAGCACCCGCATCAGCTTGACCAGCGCACCGACCTGCGCGCTCAGCGCGCCCACCGGTACGGTCGCCGCCAGCACCTGCGGCACCGCGTACACGGTCAGGCCGGCGAGGATGCCGTAGTGGCGCTGGTCCAGGCCCAGCACGGGCACCGCCAGTGGCAGCAGCAACACCACCAGCACGCCCAGCGCCGCGGTGAAGGCGATCGCTGCAGCGACATCCTCGGAGTCGGCGTCGATCACCGGCGCCGCCGCCACGATCGCCGAATTGCCGCAGATCGCATTGCCGCACGCGACCAGCGTGGCCAGCCGCGACGGCAGGCCCAGCGCGCGGCCGATGCCGTAGCCGAGGGCGATCGCCAGCAGCACCACCGCGGCGATGGCGCCCAGCAACAGGCCGCCAGCCGCACCGATGGCACCGATCCCGACCGAGGCGCCGAGCAGCACGATGGCCAGCTCCAGCGGCAGCTTGGCGGCGAAGGCGATGCCGGCGTGCGTGGACCGCGGCAGGCGCCACGCCGTGCGCAGCAAGGTGCCGAGCACGATCGCGAATACCAGCGCGTCGATCCAGCGCCGGCCCAACCATTGCAGTTGCGCGCGCTCGGCCAGCCAGGCCAGGGCCGCCACGCCGATGGCCAGGGCCAGCCCGGGCGGCAGCGTCGAAGGTCGATGCAGTGGCGCGTGCATGTGGAGCGATCCGGATCGAAGTGGCGACAGGCTGCGCCCGCAGACCGTTCCGATCCATCGCATAATTGTGCACACTTCATTCTGCCTCTCCGAACATTCGTCCCATGACCCTGGAACAACTCGCCCTGTTCGTGGCGGTGGCCGAGCGCCAGCACCTGACCCTGGGTGCGCAGGCCGCGCACCGCACGCCGTCGGCCGCCAGTGCCGCGATCAAGGCGCTGGAGCAGCAGTACGGGGTGGCGCTGTTCGACCGGGTCGGCCGCGGCCTGGTGCTGACCGCGGCCGGTGCGGCGTTCTGCGAGGACGCCAAGGCGATCCTGGCGCGCAGCCGTGCGGCCGAACTGGCGCTGAGCGAATGGCGTGGCGTGCTGCGCGGCACCCTCGACCTGCACGCCAGCCAGACCGTGGCCAGCTATTGGCTGCCGACCCGGCTGATGGCCTTCCATGCGCGCTATCCGCAGATCGAGATCCGTCTGAGCGTGGGCAACACCGACAGCGTGGCGCGCGCGGTGCGCGAGGGACGCGCCGAACTGGGCTTCGTCGAAGGCCGCGTGCAGGCTCCCGAACTGCTGAGTTCGGCGCTGGACCACGACCGGCTGCGCGTGGTGGCCGCACCGGACCACCCGCTGGCCGCGCGCCGCCGCCCCGGGCTGGCGCGGCTGGTCGCGGGCAGCACCTGGATCATGCGCGAGCCTGGCTCGGGCACGCGCTCGGCGTTCGAGGCGGCGCTGCGCGATGCCGGCATCGCCCCGGAACGCCTGCGCGTGGCCCTATCCCTGCCCTCCAACGAAGCGGTGCTGTCGGCGGTGCAGGCCGGGCGCAGCCTGGCGGCGATCTCGCAACTGGCCGCGGCGCCGTGGCTGGAGAGCGGCCGCCTGCAGGGCATCGAGGTGACGCTGGCCGAACGCACCTTCCATGTCCTGCGCCACCGCGAACGCGGCCTGGGCGCGGCGGCCGCCGCCCTGCTCGACTTGCAGGCGCAGCCCACCACGGCCTGAGGGTGGGGTGGCGAGGAGCGCGACGCGCCGCGCGACATCCATTCCAAAACGAGATAGCCCTCGGCAAATGCTTCATTGGAATGGAATGCCTGTCGCTTCTATCCTCGCTCCCGGTCTCTCGCGCGCCAGGGCAGCGGAAAGGGGATGTCCACGGCGCCGCCGCCGGACATGCCGCGCATGCCCCGCCGTGTCGACGGATACGCCATCGAGGACAGCGATCGGGACAGCCCGCAGACATGCACGGCGCCCTGCCGATGCCTCCCGGGCCGGACGCCTCCGGCCCACGCCAACTTGCTCGGTCACTTTTTGTCCTGGGAGGGAACAAAAATGCCTTTGGAACAGTCCCGTCGCCCGCTCGGCCGGCGCGCGCACCGCCCTGCCGCCCGCACCCTGCTGGGCGCGGCCATCGTCCTGGCCCTGTCCGGCAGCTTCGCCGCGCACGCGCAGAGCACCAGCGCCGATCCGGCGGATGCAGCCACGCCGCCCGCCACGACCGACGCCAAGAACGGCCAGCAGCCGGTCACCCTGGACAACGTGATGGTGGTCGGCCAGCGCGCCAGCCTGGAACAGGCGGTGCAGGCCAAGCAGCTCGACGACCACGTGGTCGAGGTCATCTCCGCCGACAACATGGGGCAGATGCCCAACGTCACCGTGGCCGAGGCGCTGGTGCGCCTGCCCGGCGTCAACGGCACCCGCGACCGCGGCAACGAAAGCCTGGCCACGGTGCGCGGCCTCGGCCCGCGCATGACCATGGGCACGGTCAACGGCCGCGAGATCGCCTCCTCCGAACCCAACCGCGCGGTGCGCTGGGAAGTCTTCCCCACCGAGATCGTCTCCACCGTCAAGGTCTACAAGACCCCATCGGCGGACCTGATCGCCGGCGGCATCGCCGCCACCGTGGACATCTCCACGATCAACCCGCTCGACCACACCGGCCCGACCTTCGTCGCCACCGCCGGCCCGGTCTACTACGACGAGGCCAAGGACGCGCGCGACTACTCGCCGTGGGGCCAGCGCCTGGGCGCCAGTTGGATCCACCGCATCAACGACAACCTGGCGGTCGCGCTCGGCGCCACCTACCAGAAGCAGAAGAACGCCGGCGTCTCGATCGGCAGCTGGGGCTACACCGACGCCAGCAACGCACGCGATGTGGATGGCGACGGCAAGGTCGACTACACCCCCTGGGGCGCGGCCGACCAGCTCAAGCTGACCGAGCAGACCCGCACCGGCGCCATGGGCACCGTGCAGTGGCGCTCGGGCAACCTGGAACTCAAGCTCGACGGCCTGTACTCGCGCATCCGCATCGACGAGGACCAGCGCCAGAACTGGTTCAACAACCTCGGCTACAGCATCTACTCGGCCAGCAATCCGTACACCACCCCGGGCTCGTCCTACACCATCGTCGACGGCGACGTCGTGGCCGGCACCCTGGCCAATTCCAACCTCCAGGTGGACCACGTCATCGCCAACTACAACGAGGTCAAGACGCTGGCGGCCGGCGGCCTCAACGCCAAGTGGAGCGGCGACGTGTGGACGCTGGGCAGCGACCTGTCGTTCTCGCAGGCCAAGCGCGACAACGACTGGCGCGCGGTGCGCTTCGGCAGCAACCCGGACACGGTGTCGTTCGACTTCCGCCATGGCGTCACCCCCACCATCAGCACCAGTTCCGACGCGCCGGAATGGGGCATCAGCGGCCAGACCGAGCCGCAGGCGCTGCGCGACCGCATCGCCGCGCTGGCGCTGAGCGCGAGCCGCGCGATCGCCGATTCGCCGGTCACCGCGCTGGAGTTCGGCGCGCGCGCCTCACGCCGCGAGAAGCAGAACCGCCACTTCACCAGCTTCCAGTCCGGCTACAGCCAGCCGATCTCGGCCTACCAGGACCTGATCTACCCGGTGACGATGCCGGACCTGAACGTGCCGACCCTGACCGGCGGCGACCTGGACGCGATCGCCAAGCTCGGCTTCGGCGGCTTCGATCCCAGCCTGGCCGCCGAGCAGCGCCTGGATCACTGGAACGTCGAGGAGAACGTGCGCGAGGCCTTCGCCAAGGCGGTGTTCAGTTCGCAGTGGTTCGGCGTCGACGTCACCGGCAACGCCGGCGTGCGCGTGGTCCACACCGACACCGACAGCCATGGCTACGACACCGTCGGCGGCGTGGTGCAGCCGAGCAGCGCCGGCAAGACCTACACCGACGTGCTGCCCAGCGCCACGGTCAACTTCCTGATCGATCCCGAGCGCATCCTGCGCGTGTCGGTGGCCAAGGTGATGGCGCGGCCGCCGCTGGACGAACTGCGCACCGGGCGCGCGCTCGACGATCCCAACACCACCGTCGGCCAGCTCACCGGCAGCGGCGGCAACCCGCAACTCAATCCGTTCCGCGCCACCCAGCTCGACCTGTCCTACGAGTGGTACTTCCACAAGGAAGCGCTGGCGGCGCTCGCGCTGTACCGCAAGTGGGTGGATTCGAGCATCGGCTACAAGACCCAGCACGAGACCATCGACGGCCGCGACTACCTGATCAGCGGCCCGTTCAACGGCGGCGGCGGCTACATCAACGGTGCCGAGCTGACCTTCCAGGCCCCGTTCTTCTTCATCCCGCACATGGAGAACTTCGGCATCTACTCGAACTACTCGTACGTGGAATCCAACCTGCACGAGTTCTCGCCGGCGGACAATCCGCTGCCGCTCAGCGGCCTGGCGCGCAACACCGGCACGCTGGACCTCTGGTACAACAACAGCAAGTTCGAAGCGCGGATCGGCTACAAGTACCACAGCCCCTACACCGTGGTGTACGGCTGGAACGCGGCGCGACTGGCGCGACTGGAAAGCGAAGGCACGGTGGACCTGAGCCTGGCCTGGCGCTACAGCGAGCACCTGGTCTTCAAGTTCCAGGTCGGCAACCTGACCAACGAACCGTTGCGCGCCTACAGCGACAACAAGCGCAACCGGCTCGCCAACCAGGACGATGGCGGCTACCAGCTGTTCGGCCGCCGCTTCGCTCTGGAAGCGACCTACACGTTCTGAGCCGGTGGAGACCCGCATGCGATCCAGACGCACCTGGCTGCCGGCGCTCGCGCTGGCCCTCGCCACCGCCCTCGCCGCGCCCGTGGCCGGCGCCGGCACGCTGTACCTCGGCGCCGACCTGTCCTACGTCAACGAGATGGAGGATTGCGGCGTGCAGTACCGCGACCACGGCGCGGTGCGCGACCCGTTCGAGCTGTTCCACGCGCACGGCGCCAACCTGGTGCGCGTGCGCCTGTGGAACGATGCGCGCTGGACCCGCTACAGCGACCTGAGCGACGTCAAGAAGACCATCCGCCGCGCGCGCGCACAGGGCATGCAGGTGCTGCTGGACTTCCACTACTCCGACGACTGGGCCGACGGCGACAAACAACTGATCCCCAAGGCCTGGGCCAACATCACCGACCAGGACGAACTGGCGCGCACGCTGTACGGCTTCACCTACGACACGCTCAGCGCGCTGGACCGCGCCGGGCTGATGCCGGAACTGGTGCAGGTGGGCAACGAGAGCAATTCCGACCTGATGGACAGCCAGCCCTGGGACAAGCGCCGGCCGATCGACTGGACCCGCAACGCCAAACTGTTCAACGCCGGCATCAGGGCGGTGCGCGACGCCGGCGCGCGCTCGACGATCAAGCCCAAGGTGATGCTGCACATCGCCCAGCCGGAGAACGTGGAGCCGTGGTTCGCCGACGCCGCCAAGGCCGGCGTGCGCGACTTCGACTTCATCGGCATCAGCTACTACCGCAAGTGGTCGCGCGAGACCATGGACCAGCTCGGCGCCACCATCAAGCGCCTGCGCCAGCGCTATCCGGCCGAAGTGATGGTGGTGGAGACCGCCTATCCGTGGACGCTGGAAAGCGGCGACCCCTCGCCCAACCTGCTCGGCGCCGACTCGCTGATCAAGGGCTACCCTGCCACCCCGCAGGGCCAGTTGAACTACCTGGTCGACCTCACCCAACTGGTGGTCGACAACGGCGGCAGCGGCGTCGTGTACTGGGAGCCGGCCTGGACCAGCAACACCTGCAAGACCCGCTGGGGCGTCGGCTCCTCGTGGGAGAACGCCAGCTTCTTCGATTTCCGCCACGGCAACGAGCTGCTGCCCGGCATCGGCTTCATGCAGCACGCCTACCGACCGGCGCCGGCCACGCCAACCGGCAAGGGTGCCGCGCCGGCGCAGGACGCGCAGCCATGATCGAACTGAGCCGCCGCGACCTGCTGCGCTCGCTGGTCGCCGGCGGCGTGCAGGTGGCGGTGCCCGGTGCCGCCGCGGCGCTGGCGCCGGCCACGCTGGCCGCCACGCCCATCGGCAGCGATGCCAGTGCGCCACTCTCGCTGGATCTGGACGACGATGCCCCGCGCCAGCGCCTGCTGTGCGATGGCGGCTGGCGCTTCCATCTCGGCCACGCCGACGACCCGGCGCGCGACTTCAATTTCGGCACCTTCCAGCGCACCTACGCCAAGGCCGGCAAGGACACCGCCGATGCGGCCCTGCTCGGCTTCGACGACAGCGCTTGGGAGCGCATCGACCTGCCGCACGACTGGGCGGTGGCGCTGCCGCCGCGCCAGGATCCGACCTCCACCCTGCTCAACGGCGAAGACCCGGCCGCCGCGCACGGCTACAAGCCGCTGGGCCGCACCGATCCGCAGACCAGCATCGGCTGGTACCGGCGCGTGCTGGAGATTCCGGCGGAGGACCTGGGCAAGCGGATCAGCCTGGAATTCGACGGCGTGTTCCGCGACTGCATCGTGTTCTGCAACGGCCACATCGTCGGCCGCAACGGCAGCGGCTACTGCGGCTTCGAAGTCGACCTCAGCGACGTGCTCGACTACGGCGCCAGGAACATCATCGCCGTGCGCGTGGATGCCACGCTCGGCGAAGGCTGGTTCTACGAAGGCGCCGGCATCTACCGCCACGTCTGGCTGCGCACCACCGACGCGCTGCACGTGCCGATGGACGGCGTGTCCGTGCGCAGCGCCTGGGACGGCGGCGACGCGCAGGCGCTGGTGGAGACCGAACTCGGCAACCACGGCGCGACGCCGCGGCAGTGCAGCGTGGTCTCGGTGATCCGCGCGCCGGACGGACGCATCGTCGCCCAGAATAGTTCTGCACCGATTACGGTCGAGCCCGGCGTGGTGCAGCGCGTGCAGCAAACCCTGGACCTGGGCACGCCCGCGCCGTGGTCGCCGGAGAACCCTCAACGCTACACGCTGTCCACGCGCCTGCTCGGCGACGGCCGCACCTGCGACGCGACCACCACCCACTTCGGCGTGCGCCGCCTGCAGTTCGATCCGCAGCGCGGCCTGCTGCTCAATGGCGCGGCCTACAAGCTGCACGGCACCAACAACCACCAGGACCATGCCGGCGTCGGCACCGCCATTCCCGACCGCCTGCACGAATGGCGCCTGCGCCAGCTCAAGTCGATGGGCTGCAACGCCTACCGCAGCGCGCACAACCCGGCCTCGCCGGCGGTGCTGGAGTTGTGCGACCGGCTGGGCCTGCTGCTGATCGACGAGACCCGGCGCATGTCCTCCGACGACGAGGCCATGGCCGAACTGACGTCGATGGTGCGGCGCGGCCGCAACCATCCCTGCGTGATGCTGTGGTCGCTGGGCAACGAAGAGCCGCAGATGGTCACCGCTCGCGGCGCGCGCATCGTCGCGCGCATGCAGCGCCTGGTGCGGCGCCTGGATCCGAGCCGCCCCACCACCTTCGCCATGGACAAGGGCTTCGACGACGGCGTCAGCCAGGTCGTGGACGTGGTCGGCTTCAACTACCGCACCACGCAGATGGACGCCTTCCATGCGCGCCATCCGCAGATCCCGGTCTACGGCAGCGAGACCGGCAGCACCGTCGGCGTGCGCGGCAACTACCGCACCGACGACGTGCGCGGCTATGCCCGCGCCTACGACCTCGACTACCCCTGGTGGGCCAGCAGCGCCGAAGCCTGGTGGAGCTATGTCGCGCAGCGCCCGTACATCGCCGGCGGCTTCGTCTGGACCGGCTTCGACTACCGCGGCGAGCCGACCCCGTACAACCGCTGGCCGAACGTGGCTTCGCAGTTCGGCATCCTCGACAGTTGCGGCTTCCCCAAGGACAACTACTGGTACTACCGCGCGCAATGGACCGCCGCGCCGGTGCTGCACCTGTTCCCGCACTGGAATTGGGACGGCCTGCTGGACGAGCGCGACAACGGCATGGTCGACGTCTGGTGCCACAGCAACCTGGACGCGGTGGAACTGCTGGTCAACGGCGTCAGCCAGGGCCTGCAGCAGGTGCCGGCCTACGGCCACGTCGAGTGGCGCGTGCGCTACGCACCGGGCCGCATCGAAGCGCGCGGCTATCGCGGCGGCAAGCAGGTGCTGACGCAGCTCCGCGAGACCGTGGGCGCCCCGGCAGCGGTGCGCCTGCGCTGCGAACGGGCGAATCTGCTGGCCGACGCCGAGGACGTGGCCGTGGTCGCGGTGGAGATCGTCGACGCCAAGGGCCGCGTCGTCCCGACCGCCAGCGACACCGTGCGCTTCGCCGTCCGCGGCCCCGGCCGTCTGATCGGCGTGGGCAACGGCGACCCGTCCAGCCACGAACCCGACAAGGCCGACCAGCGCCGCGCCTTCAACGGCCTGTGCATGGCCTTGCTGCAAACCACGCGCGATGCCGGCACGCTGACACTGGAAGCGACCGCGCCCGGATTGGTGCCTGCGCGGCTGGCGCTGAAGAGTGTGCGCACCAGGCCGCGGCCGTTCGTCGCCTGAGGCGGGCGCGCGCTTCCAAGGCGCCGTGCGGCGCCATCGTCATGCGCTCCCGGCTTGGTGCTCCTACGACGCTTCATTCCGAAGCCGATCTACGACGCCTCGCCAGCATCGCCCCAGCCACGAAGCTGCATCGCCCCCGCGATGCCCGCTCCCCCACCGCGCATCGCGGCGCGGGAGCGCCAGCCCTCATCGCAAGCGCGAGAAGGCACCGATACCGGCGATCGCCAGCCGCTCGGCGGGCAGAGCCGTTTCGGCGAACGACAGCCGCAGGTAACGGATCTGCCGGACCTCGGGGAAATTCAGCCGCTGGGTCGAGAGCGCGTAGGCGATATTGGACAACTCGCCGCCGCCGGCCGGCTGCCAATGCTGGCCATCCTCGCTGCTTTCGGCGCGATAGCCCTTCGGCGGCGCCGCACCGTTCATCACCGTGCGCGAGGGGGTGAGGCTGAAGCCGGCGACCTGGCGCAGCGCACCGAGGTCGATGGTCACCTGCACGGGATGGCCCGGCGTGGGAGCGGGCACGACCCAGATCGTGCCGGCATCGTCGTCGAGCAACTTCTCCGCTCCCGGCGCGCTGGCCGCGACGATGCGCCACCCCGCGGTGGACAGCACGTCCGGCGCGTTCGCCGTGGGCCGCGCGACCGCAACGGGCGCCACTGCGCGGAACAGCGCGAATTCGCTGATCGCCGGACAGACCGGCGCCTCGAGCACACGCAGGCGCACACGGCGCGCGGCGACCGGACGATCGAGCCGCAGGATCCGCTGCGCGCCGATGCATTGCGCTTCGGCCAAGCGCTGCCATTGCCCATCCACCTCGGCGTCGATCGCGAAGCGGGTGACGCGCACGCCCAGCGGCAGGTATTCGCGCAGCCGGATCAGGTCGAAGCTGTGCGCCGCCGACAGTTCCAGCGTCAGCGTCGGCGTGGTGACGTCGTCCGGCGTGGACCAGTAGCTGTCCGGCTGGCGGTCGAGCACACGCTCCGGCTCGAACCCCGGACCGCGCGACGCGCTGGCGCTGGCCTTGGCGCCCTTGGCCAGATCGATGGCGAAGCTGGCGCGGATCGCGTCGCCGAAGCTCTTCAACACCGCGACGTCGTGGTCGGCGATGCGGCCGCGTCGGTCCGGCGGAAGATTGAGGTTCATGTTGGTGCCGCGCGCGACCGAGGTATCGAAGTAGCGCACCAGATTCTCCGGGCTGCGCACCTTGCCGTCTTCGTCGGCATGGTAGAACCAGCCCGGGCGGATCGAGGTGTTGGTTTCCGCAGGCCACCACAGGGCCCCGCCACGCACGCCGGCGTTGCCGTTTTCCTGCGTGTAAGGCGCATTGGGCATGGTCGGCCAGCACGGATCGCCGGCCACGCCCTCCTCGTTGCCGACCCAACGGATATCTGCGCCCAGCGGGTCGAAGGTGCAGGCCATCGGCTGGTGTTGGTGGACCAGCTCGATCATCCGCGGCCAGTTGTAGTAGGCGGGGGCATCGATCTTGCGGGTTTCGCGCGCTCCGCCGTAGTAACCGTCGCCACCATTGGCGCCGTCGAACCAGAACTCGAACAGGTCGCCATAACCCGTACACAGCTCGACGATCTGCTTGCGGAAATAGTCCAGATAGCCGGGACGGCCATACTCGGCGTGGTTGCGATCCCAGGGAGAGAGATAGATGCCGAAGGCCAGGCCGGCACGCCGGCACGCCGCGGCCATTTCGCCGACGATGTCGCCCTTGCCGTTCTTGTAGGGCGAATTGCGAATGCAATGCTCGGTCAGGCGCGTCGGCCACAGGCAGAAGCCATCGTGGTGCTTGGCGGTGAAGATGATCCCCTTGAGGTTGCCGGCCTTGGCCGCAGCGACGATCTGATCGGCGGAGAAATCGCTGGGATCGAATCTGCGCGGATCTTCGTCGCCGTAACCCCATTCCTTGTCGGTGAAGGTGTTCATCGCAAAATGCACGAAGGCGTATTGCTCCCACCGGTGCCACCGCAGCTGCCGCGCGCTTGGCACGGCGCCCCACGGTGCCGGCCCTTTCGGGCGCGGCGCGGCCACGATCTGGGCGGCGGATGCGCTGAAGCCCGCGGCGACGGCCACGACACCCGTGGCAAGAAAGGTACGACGATCGATCATGGACGCCTCCGGCTCTACACAAGCCCGGATCTTAGCTTTTCCAACGGCGAAACAGTCCTGCCCGCAGCGACACACGGTCGTTCAACGGCCACAACGTCACCGTGTGGCCGATCCGCCGCCGCGTGCTCGGGAATTGCACTGCGTGCTGTCGCCGATCCCCTTTTTTACGGACAATTGCAGCTGGCGCCGAGACGACTCGCACGCGGTTGCTGCGGACTTGGCATTGCACGTACCGCGTGCGCACCGGACATCCACTGTCTCGCGATTGACCTTCTTGCCGTCGCCGGCGGCAACGGTGCGACCCCGACGTTGCACCGCGGATCGGCAGGTGGCGCATCGAACCACGCACCGGGCTGGCGACGCGCCACGCTGTCATTTGCTGCGGGCACCCGTCCATACTTGTCCACGGACAGTCACCCCGAAATTCATTAAGTCACTGAATCAGATGCAGAATCGAGAAAAGACCCAAGTTCCTGGAAGCGCAGCGGAGCACACCCCGCTGATGAAACAGTTCTTCGCCGCAAAGTCCGAGTACCCGGACCTGCTGCTGTTCTTCCGCATGGGCGATTTCTACGAACTGTTCTACGACGACGCGCGCAAGGCCGCGCGGCTGCTGGACATCACCCTGACCCAGCGCGGCAGTTCCGGCGGTGCACCGATTCCGATGGCCGGGGTACCGGTGCATGCCTACGAGGGCTATCTGGCGCGGCTGGTGGCGCTGGGCGAGTCGGTGGCGATCTGCGAGCAGATCGGCGATCCGGCGCTGGCCAAGGGCCTGGTCGAGCGCAAGGTGGTGCGCATCGTCACCCCCGGCACGGTGACCGACGAGGCCTTGCTGGACGAGCGCCGCGACACCTTGCTGATGGCGATCGCACGCAACAAGCACGGCTACGGCCTGGCCTGGGCCGATCTGGCCGGCGGCCGTTTCCTGGTCAACGAGGTCGACAGCGAGGACGCGCTGGAAGCGGAACTGGCGCGGCTGGAGCCGGCCGAACTGCTGGTGCCCGACGAGGACCAGTGGCCGGAATTCCTGCGCGAGCGCCGCGGCGTGCGCCGGCGGCCGCCGTGGCTGTTCGATGCCGACAGCGGCCGTCGCCAGTTGCTGGCGTTCTTCCAGTTGCACGATCTGAGCGGCTTCGGCATCGACGACAAGCCACGCGCCACCGCCGCCGCCGGCGCCCTGCTCGGCTATGTGGAGGAAACCCAGAAACAGCGCCTACCGCATCTGACGGCGATCGCGATGGAGACCGCCGGCGAGGCGATCGCGATGAACGCGGCCACTCGCCGCCACCTGGAGCTGGACACCCGCGTGGACGGCGACACCCGCAACACCCTGCTCGGCGTGCTCGACAGCACGGTCACGCCGATGGGCGGGCGCCTGCTGCGGCGCTGGCTGCACCGTCCGCTGCGTCTGCGCGAGGTGCTGGTGCAGCGCCACCACGCGGTCGGCACGCTGATCGACCGCGGCGCCGACGCCGACCTGCGCGAGGCGTTCCGCGCGCTCGGCGACGTCGAGCGCATCCTCACCCGCGTCGCCCTGCGTTCGGCGCGCCCGCGCGACTTCTCCACCCTGCGCGACGGCCTGGGCCTGCTGCCGAAGGTGCGCGCGATCCTCGCCCCGCTGGATTCGCCGCGGCTGGCGGCGTTGGCGGCGGAGCTGGGCCAGCACGACGAGATCGCGCATCTGCTGGCGGCGGCGATCGCCGAACAGCCGCCGCTCAAGCTGAGCGACGGCGGCGTCATCGCCGCCGACTACGACGCCGAACTGGACGAACTGCGCCGGCTCAGCACCAACGCCGACCAGTTCCTGATCGACCTGGAAGCGCGCGAACGCGCCAACAGCGGCATCGCCACGCTGAAGGTCGGCTACAACCGCGTGCACGGTTACTACATCGAGATCAGCAAGGGCCAGGCCGACAAGGCGCCGGTGCACTACAGCCGGCGCCAGACCCTGACCAACGCCGAGCGCTACATCACCGAGGAACTGAAGAACTTCGAGGACAAGGTGCTGTCGGCGCGCGAGCGCGCGCTGTCGCGCGAGAAGCTGCTCTACGAAGGGTTGCTGGACACGTTGGGCGAGCGCCTGGAGCCGCTCAAGCGCGCCGCCGCCGCGCTCAGCGAGCTGGACGTGCTGGCCGGCTTCGCCGAACGCGCGCAGGCGCTGGACTGGACCCAGCCGGAGCTCGAGACCGGCGCCTGCCTGCGCATCGAACGCGGCCGTCACCCGGTGGTGGAAGCGGTGCGCGAGCAGCCGTTCGAACCCAACGACCTAGACCTGCACCCGGATCGACGCATGCTGGTGATCACCGGCCCGAACATGGGCGGTAAGTCGACCTACATGCGCCAGAACGCGCTGATCGTGCTGCTCGCGCACATCGGCAGCTACGTGCCGGCGCGGCGCGCGGTGATCGGCCCGATCGACCGCATCCTCACCCGCATCGGCGCCGGCGACGACCTGGCGCGCGGCCAGTCCACCTTCATGGTCGAGATGGCCGAGACCAGCTACATCCTGCACCACGCCACCGCGCAGTCGCTGGTGCTGATGGACGAGATCGGCCGCGGCACCTCCACCTACGATGGCCTGGCCCTGGCCGACGCGGTGGCGCGTCACCTCGCCCACCACAACCGCTGCTACACGCTGTTCGCCACGCACTATTTCGAACTGACCGCGCTGGCCGACGAATCGGTCGAAGGCGGCCCCAGCGGCATCGCCAACGTGCACCTGGACGCGGTCGAACACGGCGACCGCCTGGTGTTCATGCATGCGGTCAAGGACGGCCCGGCCAACCGCAGCTTCGGCCTGCAGGTGGCGGCGCTGGCCGGCCTGCCCCGGACCACCGTGGCGCAGGCGCGGCGACGTCTGGCGGAACTGGAACAACGCGGCGGCGAGAGCCACGCTTCGCAGATGGCGCCGCAGGCGCTGGACGCGCCGCAGCAGTTCGGCCTGTTCGCGGCCACGCCGTCCGCCGCGCAGGAGGCGCTGGCCGCACTGGATCCGGACGAACTCACGCCCAAGCAGGCGCTGGAAGCGCTGTACCGGCTCAAGTCGCTGCTGTAGGCGGCCTGCGGCTTTAGCCCCTCTCCCCCCCGGGAGAGGGGTTGGGGTGAGGGTCCGGCGCGAAGCGTCTCGCAGCGTTAGGACCCATGATGCTGCGCCCGTACCCTCATCCGCCCCTTCGGGGCACCTTCTCCCGAGGGGAGAAGGAAGCGCACTAGCCCCTCTCCCCCCGGGAGAGGGGTTGGGGTGAGGGTGCGGCGCGAAGCGTCTCGCAGCGTCAGGACCACGAGGCTGCGCCCGTACCCTCATCCGCCCCTTCGGGGCACCTTCTCCCGAGGGGAGAAGGAAGCGCACTAGCCCCTCTCCCGCGGGAGAGGGGTTGGGGTGAGGGTCCGGCCATACGGCATGACCCAACCGCCAGCCCTCCACATTCCGCTAGGCGCTCGCCGGCACGGCGCTCGGGCGCGGCATGAACGGATTCGGATGCGCCGCCAGCAGCGCATCGTCGATGGCCGCCGCCCGCTGCGCCGCCGGCCGCGCCATGTGCCGCTGCGCGAACGCGACGAACGCCGGCCGCGCCTGCAGCACGCCGATGCGCGTGTAGAAGCCGAGGAACGCGGCGGCATACAGGTCGGCCGCACTGAAGCGGTCGCCGGCCAGGTACGCGCGACCGGCGACGCCCTGCTCCAGCAGGTCCAGCAGATCCTCGCCATGGCCGTAGCCGGCACTGTGCGCCGGGGCCAGCGTGCCGTGCTGCTTGGCGGTGAGGAAGGCTTCGGCCGGTCCGGCCAGCAGGAACAGCCAGCGGTAGTAATCGCCCCGCGCCGGCGATCCCGGCGGCGGCGCCAGTTGCCGTTCCGGCACCAGGTCGGCCAGGTAGGCGCAGATCGCCGCATTCTCGGTGACGGTGGTGGTGCCGTGGACCAGCGCCGGCACCTTGCCCATCGGGTTGATCGCCAGATACGCCGGCGCCTTCATGCCGGTGCCGTAGTCGAGGATCTGCGCGCGGTACGCCAGGCTGGTTTCTTCGAGCATCCAGCGCGCGATGCGGCCGCGCGACATGGGGTGGGTGTAGAGCACAAGATCGTGGGACATGGTCGGACTCCGTGGTGGACGCCGCGCAGTCTGCGCGGCCCCTGCTGACACCTGCTGTCAGGAGCCGACGCCGTACCCGGTGGCGGCGCGCCAGCGTCGGATCAGCTGATGCCGCCGCGTCGGGTAGCGCTCGCCGTCGTCGCGCAACGCCAGCACCCGGTCGGCACGGAAATGGCGGAAATCGCCGCGCAATTCGCACCACGCCGCGATCATGCCGTAGCCGCCCAGGAAGGCCATCGCGAACGGCCAGACGCGCCGTTGCGAGGCGCTGCCGCCGGCGTCGGCATAGTCCAGGTGCAGCACGTGCTCCAGGCGGATGCCGCGGCGCAGGACCGGCAACCATGGCGCCGCCGGCTGCGCGGGCGTGGCCGCCGGCACCAGCAGCCCGCTGGTCTCCAGCGCCAGCCGCAACGGCGCCGGCAGCGTCGCGCCGATCCGGGCGATGGCGCGCTGCGCGGCCTGCGCCAGCTCCGGGTCGGCCTGGCTCGCCACCCAGCGCGCACCCAGGGTCAGCGCTTCCAGTTCGTCCTCGCTGAAGTTCAGTTCCGGCAGCAGGAAGCCGGGGCGCAGCACGTAGCCCACGCCGGGATCGCCGAGGATGTCGGCGCCCTGCCCGCGCAGGCTGGCGATGTCGCGATACAGCGTGCGCAGGCTCACCCCCAGGTCGGCGGCGAGTTGCGCCCCGGCCACGGGCCGGCGGCGCCCGCGCAGGGCATCGAGCAGGCGCAGCAGGCGGGTGGCGCGTTGGGTCATCGCGACAGGATAGCGAGCGCAGCCGACCCAGCGCACATGGGCCGGATACGCCGACACGTGCCCGAAGGTTCAAGCGGCCAGCCATTCCGTCGAATGCAGCGATAGCCAATCACTATCGATTGATTAGAATAATTCGAATTCTATAGATGACCGCTTGCGCCTATCGTGTCTCCAGTTTCACCGCAGCGCCGCCGTATGATCGCGGCGCCACGCCACCACATCGTCCATCGAGACAGAGGCAGCCTCCCATGACCAGCGAATCGAAATGCCCGTTCCACCAGGCTGCCAGCGGCAGCGGCACCAGCAATCGCGACTGGTGGCCCAAGCAGTTGCGCGTGGACCTGCTCAACCAGCACTCCACCCGCTCCAACCCGCTGGACCCGCAGTTCGATTACGCCAAGGCGTTCAAGCAGCTCGATCTCGAAGCGCTCAAGCGCGACCTGCACGCGCTGATGACCGATTCGCAGGACTGGTGGCCGGCCGA
The DNA here is from genome assembly GCF_056725205.1 of Xanthomonas sp. NCPPB 3174. NCBI lineage: Bacteria > Pseudomonadati > Pseudomonadota > Gammaproteobacteria > Lysobacterales > Lysobacteraceae > Xanthomonas > Xanthomonas sp. NCPPB 3174. The sequence goes on from NZ_CM161517.1 coordinate 3,610,955, forward strand.
CTTCGGCCACTACGGTCCGCTGTTCGTGCGCATGGCCTGGCATAGCGCCGGCACCTACCGCACCGGCGACGGCCGCGGCGGCGGCGGCCGCGGCCAGCAGCGTTTCGCCCCGCTCAACAGCTGGCCGGACAACGTCAGCCTGGACAAGGCGCGGCGCCTGCTGTGGCCGATCAAGCAGAAGTACGGCCAGGCCATCTCCTGGGCCGACCTGATGATCCTCACCGGCAACGTCGCGCTGGAATCGATGGGCTTCAAGACCTTCGGCTTCGCCGGCGGGCGCGCCGACACCTGGGAGCCGGACCAGGACGTGTACTGGGGCCGCGAGACCAAGTGGCTGGGCGGCGACGAGCGCTACGCGCACGGCTCGCCGGGCGTGGACGAGGCGCACGGCGTGCTGGTGAAGGACGACGACAGCGAAGTGCGCCATACCCGCGACCTCGAGAACCCGCTGGCCGCGGTGCAGATGGGCCTGATCTACGTCAATCCCGAAGGCCCGGACGGCAACCCCGACCCGCTGCTGGCGGCCAAGGACATCCGCGACACCTTCGGCCGCATGGCGATGAACGACGAAGAGACCGTGGCGCTGATCGCCGGCGGCCACACCTTCGGCAAGACCCACGGCGCCGGCCCGGCCGACCACGTCGGCGCCGAGCCGGAAGCGTCCGACCTGGAGAGCCAGGGCCTGGGCTGGTCCAACAGCTTCGGCAGCGGCAAGGGCGGCGACACCATCACCAGCGGCCTGGAAGTCACCTGGACCAAGACCCCGGCGCGCTGGAGCAACGACTTCTTCGAGCACCTGTTCAAGTTCGAGTGGGAGCTGAGCAAGAGCCCGGCCGGCGCGCACCAGTGGGTGGCCAAGAACGCCGAGGCGGTGATCCCGGACGCGCACGATCCGTCGAAGAAGCGCCTGCCGACCATGCTCACCACCGACCTGGCGCTGCGCTTCGACCCGGCCTACGAGAAGATCTCGCGCCGCTTCCTGGAGAACCCGGAGCAGTTCGCCGATGCCTTCGCCCGCGCCTGGTTCAAGCTGACCCACCGCGACATGGGCCCGCGTGCGCGCTACCTCGGCCCCGACGTGCCGGCCGAAGAACTGCTGTGGCAGGACCCGATCCCGGCCGTGGACCACCCGCTGGTCGACGCGCAGGATATCGCCGCACTGAAGAAGACCCTGCTCGACTCCGGGCTGAGCGTGGCGCAACTGGTGTCCACCGCCTGGGCCGCGGCCTCCACCTTCCGCGGCTCGGACATGCGCGGCGGCGCCAACGGTGCGCGCATCCGCCTGGCCCCACAGAAGGATTGGGAGGTGAACCAGCCGGCGCAACTGGCACAGGTGCTGGCCACGCTGGAGCGCATCCAGACGCAGTTCAATGGCGCCCAGAGCGGCGGCAAGCGGATCTCGCTGGCCGACCTGATCGTGCTCGGCGGCGTCGCGGCGGTGGAACAGGCGGCCAAGCTGGCCGGACAGACCGTCCAGGTGCCGTTCGTGCCCGGCCGCATGGACGCCTCGCAGGAACAGACCGACGTGGAATCGTTCGCGGTGCTGGAACCGATCGCCGATGGTTTTCGCAACTACGCCAAGCGCCGTTACGCGCTGTCGGCCGAAGCGCTGCTGATCGACAAGGCGCAGTTGCTGACTCTGACCGCGCCGGAGTTGACCGTGCTGGTCGGCGGCCTGCGCGTGCTCGGCGCCAACAGCGGCCAGTCCGCACATGGCGTGTTCACCGATCGCCCGGGCGTGCTCAGCAACGACTTCTTCGCCAACCTGCTGGACATGGGCACCGAGTGGAAGGCGACCTCGGAGATGAAGGACGTCTACGAAGGCCGCGACCGCAAGAGCGGCGCGTTGAAGTGGACCGGCACCCGTGCCGATCTGGTGTTCGGCTCCAACTCGGTGCTGCGCGCGGTGGCCGAGGTCTACGCCAGCGCCGACGCGCAGGCGAAGTTCGTGCGCGACTTCGTCGCCGCCTGGACCAAGGTGATGCAGTTGGATCGCTTCGACCTGGCCGGCTGACGGCTGCAGCGCGCGTCCCGACAACGCCCCGCTCGCCGGGGCGTTGTCGTGTCTGCGGCGGGCCATCGCCATGCTGCGACCGCATGGCGGAACAGCGGCGTGCGCCGGTGCGGCGGACGCGTCGTCGCCCGCCTCAGGCCGGCTTGAACCACAGCGTCGCCACGACGCCCTTGGTGGCGCCCGGGCGCACGTTGACCTGCCAGCCATAGAGATCGCACAGCCGGCTGACGATCGACAGGCCGATGCCGCCGCCCTGCGAATGCCCGGCATGGGTGCCGCGATAGCCGCGCTGGAACAGCTTGGCCGCATCCTCCTCGCTCAAGCCGGGGCCGGAATCGATCACCTGCACCGCATCGCTCAGCACCCGCACCACCACCTGGCCTTCCTGGGTGTACTTGACCGCGTTGCCGATCAGATTGCCCAGCGCCACCGACAGCGCCGCTTCCGGCGCATCGATGGTGAGGTTGCGCTCGCCTTCCAGCAGCAACTGCAGGGGCTTGCCGCCCAACTGCGCGCGATGCGACTCGATCAACTGCTCGGCGACCTTGGCGACGTTGCTGTGGCCCTGCCCGCGCTCGTTGCGCGACAGCAGCAGCAGCGATCCGATCAGGTCGCTGCACTGCTGTTCGGCACGCTGGATGCGCTGCAGGCGCTGCAGCACCTTGTCGTCGAGATTGGGCCGGGTCAGCAGCAGTTCGGTGGCGCCACGGATCACCGCCAGCGGCGTGCGCAACTCGTGGCTGACGTCGGCATTGAACTCGCGGTCGCGCTGCACCACTTCGGTCAGGCGCGCCGAGTAGTCGTCCAGCGCCTCGGCCAGCTGGCCGACCTCATCGTCGGGAAAGTGCGGCGCCAGCGGCTTGGGATCGCTGCTGCCGCGATAGGCGCGCAAGCGTGCCGCCAGGTCCGACACCGGCCGCATCACCCGCGACGCCGACCACCAGCCGATCACCAGCGACAACGCGCTGAACACCAGCACAGACAGGATCAGGGTGCGCTTGAGCTGCACCTCGCCCTGCATGGTCTGGGTCATGTCGTAGGCGAGGAAGAACCAGACATTCGGGGTCTTGCGCACCGCCACCTTGTAGGAGAACGGCTTGCCGGTTTCGTCGCGACCGGACACGTTGTGGATGCCGTCAGAGAAGTTGTACCACTCCGGCTGCTCACGTCGCAGCGCTTCAAAGCGGTCGCTCTTCACCACCCGCCCGACCATCTGCTGCACCGGCAGATCCGGATTCTTCGACGGATCGGAGAAGAACCGGTGCGAGTATTCGTCGATGTTGCGGTTCAGCACCACCTCGACCAGTTGGTTCTCCACGCGCGCGCGCGCCCAGTTGGTGGCGAACGCGAACAGCGCGGTCAGGCCGAAGCCCAACAGCACGAACGAGAGGATGATGCGGCTGCGGAGGCGGCGGCGGTAGCGCCCGCGCCGCCGCACGACCCGCGGCAACGCCGGCGTTTCAGGCATCGGGCGCGGCGATGCGGTAGCCGATGCCGTGGCGGGTCTGGATCATCGGCACGTCGAACGGCTTGTCCACCACCGCGCGCAGGCCGTGGATGTGCACGCGCAGCGAATCGGAGTCGGGCAACTCTTCGCCCCACACGCGGGTCTCCAGTTCCTGCCGGGTCACCACCGCCGGGGCGGCTTCCATCAGCGCCTGCAGGATCTTCAGCGCGGTGGGATTGAGCTGCAGCAGCTTGCCCTGGCGGCGCACTTCCAGCGTGTCCAGGTTGTATTCCAGGTCGCCGGTCTCCAGCACCCGGGTGTGCACGCCCTTGCCGCGCCGCGACAGCGCGTTGAGCCGCACTTCCACTTCCTGCAGCGCGAACGGCTTGATCAGGTAGTCGTCGGCGCCGGAATCGAAGCCGGCGAGCTTGTTGTCCAGCGAATCGCGCGCGGTGAGCATCAGCACCGGGGTCTGCTTGCGCGCTTCGTTGCGCAACTTGCGACAGACCTCGATGCCGTCCATGCCCGGCAGGTTGAGATCGAGCACGATCGCATCGAACTCGTGCACCACCGCCAGGTGCAGGCCAGTGACGCCGTCGGCGGCGAAATCGACGGTGTGGCCGCGATCCTCGAGGTAGTCGCCCAGATTGGCAGCGATGTCGCTGTTGTCTTCGATCACTAGAATTCGCACCAACATTTACCCCGTCAGTCGTACTTGCCAGTTGGATTGCGCCGCATCAGTTCCTGCGCATCCTCGTTGTCGCGGCGGCGTTCCGCCACGGTCTTGCATTGCGTGGTGGTGCGCAGCGAACCGGTGACGGCCTCGCGCCTGCATACCATCCGGCTGTCCGCCGCCGCCTTGGTCAGCAGCGTATTCACCGTTTCCTGATCGTTGAACAACGCGACCTTCTGCTCCTCTTTCAAGGTGCCCACGTCCTGGTGGGCATCGAGTATCGCAGCCATTCGCGCCAATGCGGCTTCGACCTTGCTGCGATCGTCAGCATTGATTTCGGAATAGGTCTTGCCGTCGTTCAATTGCTGCCGGATTGTACTGAGTTGCTGCGCGAACGCTTTCTTCACGTTCATGGGCGCCTCACCTTTGGGCGCCGCCACCGCCGCGCTCGCCAGGAGCATGCCCAGCACCAAGGCCATCGAGCGTTTCATCCCCTTCCCCTTGCAGACCGGACCCAGCCGGCAATGTAGCCCCCGCCCAAACGCCGCGGCAAGCAGCACGCCGCGCGCGGGCCGGCAAGCGATCGCCAACAAAAAGACCCAGGCAGCGGGGCTGCCTGGGCCGAAAGTTTTCTATCCCGATTACCGTTCCTGCTGAGGAGGGCAGAGCTGCGGTCCGATGAAGCTTACGCAGGGCGGAATTAAACCGGCGTTAAGCCAGAACCCGCGGCCACAGAGTCGGCTAAGCCACTGATTTCTTTCGTTTCAGGCAGGCTTCGAGGTGGTCGATGACCTTGCCGGCGATATCCAGCCCGCAGACCGTCTCGATCCCTTCCAGGCCCGGCGTGGAGTTGACCTCCAGGACCAGCGGACCGCGTCGCGAGCGGATCAGGTCGACGCCGGCCACGCCCAGGCCCAGCGCCTTGGCCGAGCGCACCGCCACCTCCTGCTCGCCACGGCTGGCCGCGGTCTTCTCGGCGGTGCCGCCCAGATGCAGGTTGGAGCGGAAGTCGCCCTCGGGCGCGGTGCGGCGCATCGCCGCCACCACCTGGTTGCCGACCACGAAGCAGCGCAGGTCGGCGCCCTCGGCCTCGCCGATGAATTCCTGTACCAGGAAATTGGCGTACAGCCCGCGCAGCGCCTCGACCACGCCGCGCGAGGCGCTGGCCTTCTCGGTCAGGATCACCCCGGTGCCCTGGGTGCCCTCGTTCAACTTCACCACGTGCGGCGGCGGGCCGAGCATGGACAGCAGATCGCCGGTGTCGTCCGGGTTGTCGCCGAACACGGTCATCGGCATGTCGATGCCCTTGGCCGCCAGCAGCTGGTGCGCACGCAGCTTGTCGCGGGCGCGCAGGATCGCGTCGGACGGGTTGGGGGTGCAGACCCCCATCATCTCCAGTTGCCGCAGCACCGCGGTGCCGTAGCGGGTCACCGAATTGCCGATGCGCGGGATCACCGCGTCGTAGCCGGTGATCGGCTTGCCCTTGTAATGCATGGTGAAGGCGCCGGCGGCGATGCGCATGTAGCAGCGCAGCGGGTCCAGCACGCGCACCGTGTGCCCGCGTTCGCGGCCGGCCTCGACCAGGCGCCGGGTCGAGTACAGCTTGGTGTTGCGGGACAGGATGGCGAGCTTCATCGAAGGCGGCGGCGGTGGCAGGCCCGGCATCATACGTCGCGCCACCGGCACTGCGATGCCGCGCGTCGTCGCCGCCGTCGCCCGCGCGGCAAGGCCGGGATCGGCGGTGATCGCCATCACCCACGTTCCGCGCGCTGTCCCACAGCCGACATCGGACCGCCCCGAAACGTTCACAAAACCGTTGCATCGTGGCGGGCGGGCCGCGTACCGGCCCGGTGCCGGCTGCCCGCGCCCCGCGCGGCAGGACCGGAACGTCTCCCCCTCATGATTGGTGACTTTCGATGACCCCCACTTCCAGATCCTTGCGCCCGCACGCGCTGGTGCTCGCCGTCGTGTCCGCCCTGCCGGCCTTCGCCGCGCTGGCCGAGACCGCGCCGGCCGCCGCCACCGCCACCGCCGATGCGGCGGCCAGTGCGAGCGGCAACGATGCCACCATGCTCGACGCGATCACCGTCGTGTCCAGCGGCACCACCCGCCAGGTGCAGCGCATCACCCGTGAGGACATCGGAATCGCCGCCCCCGGTACCAGCGCGCTGAAGGTCCTGGACAAGCTGCCGGGCGTGCAGTTCCAGTCGGCCGACCCGTTCGGCGCCTACGAATGGTCCACCGCGATCAGCCTGCACGGGTTCGACCAGAGCCGCCTAGGCTTCACCCTGGACGGCGTGCCGCTGGGCAACATGAGCTACGGCGTCACCGACGGCCTGCAGGTGACCCGCGCGATCATTTCCGAGAACGTGGCCTCGGTGGAGCTGGCGCAGGGCGCCGGCGGCCTGGGCACGCCGTCGAGCAGCAACCTCGGCGGCACCGTGCGCTACTACTCGGCCGATCCGGATGCCGACGCCGGCTTCCGCTTCAGCCAGACCCTCGGCTCGGACAGCACCCGCCGCACCTACCTGCGCGGCGACACCGGCGACATCCACGGCTTCTCGCTGTACACCTCGCTGGTGCACGGCGAAATGGACAAGTGGAAGGGCTACGGCAACAACGAGTACAACCAGGCCAACGCCAAGGCGCTGTACCAGTGGGGCGACGGCAATCGCGTCAGCCTGTACCTGGACAGCTCGCACCGCAAGGAATACGACATCATGGACCTGTCGCTGACCTCGCAGCGGGTCCTCGGCTGGGATTGGGACTACCTGATGCCGGACTGGAACAGCGCGGTGCAGATCGCCAACGCGCTCAACGGCAAGGGCAGCTACCCGGCCAGCCTCAACGGCCTGCCGGCCGACTACGACAAGGCCGACGCGTCCTACTACTCCGGCGCCGGCCTGCGCCGCGACAACCTGGCCGCACTCAGCGGCACGTTCAACCTCGGCGGCAGCGCCACGCTGAACCTGACCGGCTACTACCACGACAACAACGGCGAAGGGCAGTGGACCACGCCGTACGTCGCGTCCTCGGCCAGCGTGCCGCTGTCGATGCGCACCACCGACTACCGCCTCAACCGCCATGGCGTCACCGGCTCGCTGAACTTCACCGTGGCCGGCAACGAGATCGAGGTCGGCGGCTGGTACCAGAACGCCAAGACCGTGCAGGAGCGCAACTACTTCCTGCTCGATGGCCCGTTCACCGATCTGTACTACTTCAACAAGAACGGCACCCTGTTCGCGCGCGGCTTCGCCCAGCACTACGACACCGACACCACCATGGTCTACGCGCAGGACACGCTGCGCCTGCTCGACGAGCGGCTGACCCTGAACTTCGGCGCCAAGAAGCTGATCGTCGACACCACCGCGCAGTCGCAGGTGCCGTCCGCGTCCAATGCCGCCGGCGAGATCAAGGCCGACTCGGACCTGCTGCCGCAGGTGGGCGCCAACTTCAAGATCGACGAGCACCAGGAGGTCTACGCCTCCTACAACAAGAACATGGCCGGCTTCGGCTTCACCCCGTTCCAGGAATCGCAGGCCGCGTTCAACGCGATCAAGGGCTCGCTGGAGCCGGAGACCGCGCAGACCTACGAACTGGGCTACCGCGTGCGCGGCGCCGGCGTGGAAGCGTCGCTGGCGCTGTACCACACCACCTTCGACGACCGCCTGCTGGTGACCTCGCCGTGCAGCGCGATCCAGACCTGCTCGGCCACGCTCAACAACGTCGGCTCGGTGCGTAGCCAGGGTGCCGACCTGGCGGTGATCTGGCGTCCGATCGAACAGCTGCGCTGGCTGAACTCGCTGTCCTATGACGACTCGACCTACCAGGACGACTACCTCAACGGCGGCGTGGTGGCCACCTCCGGCAAGCGCGTGGTCGGCATCCCCGAGTGGATGTTCTCCAGCAGCCTGGCCTACGAGAACGCCGGCTGGCACGCCTCGCTGGACGGCAAGTACACCGGCCGCCGCTACATCAGCTACCTCAACGATTCGTCGGTGCCCAGCTACTGGCGCTTCGACCTGAGCGCCGGCTACGACTTCGGCCAGGTCGGCATGTTCCAGAACCTGGGCCTGAGCGCGAACGTCACCAACCTGTTCGACAAGCGCTACTTCGCCACCGTCGGCACCAACGGCTATGTCGTCTCCGACCCCAACGGCTACAACCAGACACTGATGGCCGGTGCGCCGCGCCAGTTCTTCGTCACCTTCAGCGGCAAGTTCTGAGCCGACGCGACACTGCCAGGGAAGGCATCACGCGCCGCCGCTGCTCTTGCAGCGGCGGCGTTTGCTTTTTAGGGCTAGCAACTATGTGTGGTGCGAGGCGGTCAAGCAGGATGGACCGGCGTTGCGGATCGCATGCGTTCGGAGCTGTCGCGGCTGAAGCCGCTCCTACGACAGCCGCACGGCCGCCCGTAGGAGCGGCTTCAGCCGCGACCGGGTACAGCCAGAAACCGCGACCGCGTTGGACTGCGACACTCCCTACGCGTTGACCGCGCGACCGATCGCCGGGTCGCTCATGCTCGGACGGCCGGTTTCGATGTGCCCGGCCAGGCGACGGCGCCATTGCGGCAGGGTCGCGCTGTCGATGGTCAGGTCGTACCAGTGGTGCTGCGCCTGCAACGGCAGACGCAGCACGGCGCGATCGCCGGCGGCCAGCGTGAGCGTCTGCTCAATGCCATCGCCGCGATACCCGTCGTGCACCCGCAGCGTGCACGGCTGCGTGCCGGCATTGCCGAGCGTCAGCAGCAGGCACTGCGCGGCGGCATCGTAGTCGGCCTCCGCCTGCAGCCCGGCATCGCCGATCCCGTCGCCATGGAACTCGCGCAGGAACCCGTTGGGCCCGTGCACGCGCAACGCGTAGCCGGCATCGGCGGCATCGCCGCGCCACGCGCGCGCATCCTGCAGCTCGCTGCCGGCGGCGAGCGTGTAGAACCAGGGCCCGGCCATGCCATCGTCGGCATAGGCATTGAGCGCCACGCCAGCGTCGCCGCGGTTGCGCATGCGCAACACCCGCGCATCCGCCTGCACCTGCAGCCGCACGTCGAAATCGTAGGGCAACGCGCGCGCCTGGCGCTGGCCGGGTTCCTGCACCGGCAGCGCCTGCTGCGCGGGACGCTGCGGCGGCGGCAGCGTCGCGGTGGCGTCGATGCGCGCGATGTAGTCGCGGGTGTCCGGCAACACCACCGGCGCCGGATCGTGGCCGACGAAATCCAGCGTGGAGGTCAGATCGCCGGCGACGGCGCGGCGCCACGGATTGATGTTCGGCTCCATCACGCCGAAACGGCGTTCGAGGAAGCGCAGCACTGAGGTGTGGTCGAACACCTGCGAGTTCACCCAGCCGCCGCGGCTCCACGGCGACACCACCAGCATCGGCACCCGCGGCCCCAGGCCGACCGGCACGCCGTGATAGTCCTCGCCATGCAGGTCCACGTTGCTGACGCCCAGTTCCGGCCGGATCGCCGGCAACGCTGGCGGCACGTGGTCGAAGAAGCCGTCGTTCTCGTCGTAGTTGATCAGGAACACCGTCTTCGACCAGACCTCCGGCGAGGCCGCCAGCACCTCCAGCAGGCGCGCGCTCAAGGACTCGCCATAGGCCGGCGTGGCCTCGGGATGCTCGCTGAGCAGGTATGGCGCGACGATCCACGACACCTGCGGCAGCGTGCCAGCGCGCACATCGCGTGCGAACGCCGCGACCAGGTGCTCGCCGCGCGAGGCCTTGGCATTGTCGGCGGTGGAACCGGGCACGATCGCGCGGCCGCGGCGGTACAGCGGTGAGGCGCGGTCCAGCTTGCGAAAGTTGGCGAAGTACGGATGGCTGTTGTCGCCGTAGTTGTCGAACTCCTGATACACCTGCCAACTGATGCCGGCGGACTGCAGGCGCTCGGAATAGGTGCTCCAGGTGTAACCGGGGAAGCGCGGATTGTCGCGCGCCATGTCCGCGGTCCAGTTGCCGTCGTCGCGGTTGTTCACCGCCTGCTCGCCATCGTTGCCGACGCTCAGGCCGCTGGTGCCGGTGAACATGTACATGCGGTTGGGATTGGTCGGGCCGAACAGCGAGGCGTGGTAGCCGTCGCAGATGGTGAAAGCGTCGGCCAGCGCGTAGTAGAACGGCAGGTCCTCACGCTGGAAGTGGCCCATGCTCATCGCGCTTTTTTGCGCGATCCAGGCGTCGTGATGCTTCCAGATTTCGTGCGAGCCCTTCCAGTCGTGGTTGAGATCCTTCATCCACTGCGCGCTGCTGGTCTGGCTGTTGAGCCGGAACGGCAGCACATAGCGATCGCCGCCCTTGCGCTCGGGCTGGTACCAGACCGGCTTGCCGCTTGGCAGCCGCAACGGCCGCGGATCGCCATAGCCGCGCACCCCGCGCAGGCAGCCGAAGTAATGATCGAAGGAGCGGTTCTCCTGCATCAGGATCACCACGTGCTGCACGTCCTGCAGCGTGCCGGTGACCCGCGCCGGCGGCACCGCCAGCGCGCTGCGGATGACGCCCGGCAGCAGCGGCATGGCCGCACCGGCCCCGAGGGCCACGGACGTGCGGGCGAGAAAGCGACGACGGCTGTGATCGACCACGGGGAGAGACCGGCGACGAGCTTGCGCTCACTGACCGCTCAGCGTAGACGCCGCGGATGAAGCGGGTTTGACAGGCACTCGTCGCCGCGCGGAACCGCCGAGCTATTTGAACAAGGAGATGGATGCCCGGAAGTGCTTGCGTCACCCACGCCGCGCTGGCCAGGCAATGGCTGCCGTCGGCAGTGCCGTGCGCGCAGATATCCTGCTACCGATTCAAGATTGGGCGAAGCCGGCCGATCTATGAGCAAATAAACACCGCCGGACGCGCGATGGGCGCGGACCGAGCACCACCCTCCAGCGCGCACATCGGAGCCAGGCCGACCGCAGCAAAAGCCGCCGTTCGATTGGACGCTCCATCAGGAGCATCGCAAGATCGCATACTCCTTCACACCGCATCGCCCTGTGCTGCAAGAGGACGCTCACCGCCCCATGAAATCTGCCCATCTCGCACGCGCCGTCCTCCCGATGCCGAATGCAACGTCTCCCAAGCAGGCACGATCGGGATATCACTCAAAGGTGCATGCGTCGCCATTGACCAGCGTAGCGCACGGCTAAAATGTCTTTCCTAGACTGGCACTCGGGTGCCTCCATGACGTCTGCGCAAGACCATCACTTCCGCATCGCGCAATACCGCTCTTTTGCCGCGAAAATGCCGATGCTGCTGGCTTGCCTGGTCGGATCGAGCTTGATCGAGTTCTTCATGCTGGACGATCTGGACCCGGTCTCAGCGTCAGGAGCGATCGAAATCGGCATCTGCCTGATCGCCCTGGTCACCGCAATCTGGTGGGTCAGGCACGGGGAAGACGAGATCGACCGCGATGGGGCCATGCGCCGGATGATGTACAGCATGATGATCTGCGTTGTCGGCGGCTTCATCAGCATCGTCAACGACATCCTGATCTACCTCGCGTCAGATCAGGGCATGCGGCTGTATCTGGCATTCAGCATCTTCGGCGTGGGCATCTGCTGTTTCGTCTGCACCATGCACATCCGCGTGATGTCGCTGATCGTCATCTGCCTGACGACGCTCCCATGCACCTGGATGTTCGTCGAATTGGGCCTGCCCGGCGGGACGGCGGCGGGGTCCCTGGCGCTGATCATGGCCTGCACGATGGTCGTCTCGATGTTCAGCTATCAGCACGATTTCAAGAAGCTGATCGCGACGCGGGTCGAGGCCGAGTTCCTCGCGGCCGAAAACATCCGGCTGGCCAGCGTCGATGAGCTGACCGGGCTGCCCAACAGGCGGTATTTCATCCAGCAGTGCCGCTTGCGTACCGCCAATGGCGCGACGGACAGTACCTCCCTGGCGATCGGCATCATCGACATAGACGGCTTCCGCTCGATCAACGAGCATCACGGTCATCAGATCGGCGATATCGTGTTGAAGGAGGCGGTCAAGCGGATCGAAAGTGCGGTTCCGGCCAATTCCACCGTCTGCCGCATCGGAGGCGATGAATTTGCCGTCCTGATCTTCGATCCGATCGTCCCGAAGGCGCTGCTGCAGATCGGCACACGTCTCAAGGCTGCATTCGAACAGCCCGTTGCAGCCAGGGATATCCGCGCGACCATCGGCTGTTCGGTGGGCTTTGCCTGTTATCCCCAAAATTCCCGTGATGTCGAGACGGTCTTCGAGCTTGCCGAATACGCCCTTCGCCACGGCGATGGCGAGGGAAGCAGCAGATGCACCGTTTTCAATGAGGATCTGGAACGGCTTCGCGCCTCGGAAGCGTCTTTGGAGCAGGCCCTGCGGCACGCCATTTCGCTGGGCCGGCTGTTTCCCGTCTACCAACCGATCACCCGCTCCGCCACAGGCGACATCATCGCCTTCGAATGTCTCTGCCGCTGGACGGACCCGCAACTGGGCGCCGTGCCGCCCGACATTTTCATCAGACTGGCGGAGAAGCTTGGACTCATTCAGACCCTGACCAAACAGATCCTGGCGTGCACATTGCTCAACATGCAGCGTTGGCCGCACGAGATGAAGGTCTCCATCAACATCTCGGCCACGGATGTGGCGGACCGCGCCTTCATGGAGGAGCTTCTTTGCCTGATCGGGGGGTCTTCGATCTCGCCAAGCCGCCTGATCTTCGAGATCACGGAAACCGCCGTCCTCTCCGATTTCGCAGGATCGCGACGTCAGTTGGACCTTGCGCGGCGGTCCGGCATCGAAATCGCACTCGACGATTTCGGCACGGGCTTCTCCAGCATGAGCCACCTGCACCAGCTCCCGCTGGACAAGGTGAAAATCGACAGGCGCTTCATCACCGACCTGTGCGACAACGTGGCAAGCCGCAATATCGTCTCCGGCATCGTTTCGCTCTGCGACAATCTCGGCGTCGCCTGCGTCGCCGAGGGCGTGGAACATGCGGCACAGCTGCAAATCCTGACGGATCTCGGCTGCACCTACAGCCAGGGTTATCACATCTCCCGGCCTGTGCCGGCCGACGAGGTCCCGAAGCTGATCGCCGCGCTGCGTTGACCTCTTCCGGCCTGGCGCTGGCACGCACTACCGCAGCGGATCGCTGATGCCGGGTAACCACGAGGCCAGCGAGACCCGCTGCTTTCATCTGCACGATCGGACTGCAAACGATCACATCGTCGGCCTCGTAGCGCGACAGGCACGGCGAGGTGGCTATCGACATTGGGTGCCGGCCGGCGCCGGTCCCGGAGTTGGGTGAAGAACCAAAAAATCCATCGCACAAATGCTTGACGGCAAAAATCCACTTCGATAACAGAACAACCAATACGTCCCGCGCCCAGCATTTACAAATTAAATGCGAGCACACACTTATAGCAGCAACGTAACCGCAGTCGACAAAAATACCAAAATTAAATATGTGAAATTAAAATCCGAATGAGCGTACCCACCCGGATTTAGCGAAACTCACTCAATTGGCCTGGGAGACGGCCGCTGATATTTTGCAAAAGTTCTGTATAGAGACGCAGCACGTTCGTCCGCGGCTACGCTCTCCACACCGCTCAACCCACGCAAAGCAATATCTGCAGATGCTTTCCCGTCCCCGAGAAGATAAGCAAGCCGCAAGTAAGCTGCGCTATCAATAAGATTCTTTTCCTTTATATCACTAGCATAAACCTCAGATATTCCATAATAAGCATACAAGCTGCCAGAAGATGCTGCGCCACGAAGGATTCCAAGGCCCTCTTGAAATCGCCCGCCCTCGATTGCCGTCTTCTTGCCATAGACCACAATAGCAGCTTTATTACCAGATTGAGCTTCGGCCTTCAGCTGCTCCAAGCTCATTTTCTCCAGCCGTGCCAGTTCGGCCTCCGAAGGATAGCCATTTACTAAGAGCCACTGAGCTTCTGCTTCTGTATTAGCAACAAGTGGCCCACTAGCCTTACATAAATCCGCCCCACTTTGACAGAGATACTGCTTGGCATCTTTCTGCATGGATTTAGTGCCGTTGGCACCAACTGGAATTGAAGCCAACTTTCCATCACCTGCTGTACCGACTCCCGCCGCTGGTTGCTGCTTGGAGGAGGTGTCCTTTGCTGCCGGATCGTCTGCCTTCCCGCATGAAGCCACGCAAATGGCAAGACTGGCTACAAAAAAGATCTTCTTTGTTTTCATCTTACGGCCTTTAGGGAGTGCATTGATTTTGCTGAAAATTGGTCCACCAAGTAGAGCAAGCCGCATCGGCAGAAGTAACTTTCCATTTTACCCCAAGCGAATTATCCATACTGGCGGAGCTAACGACCGGACCAGGCACATAGCTCTCCAAGGGCACCCCATACCGCTTAGACCAATCCAGGAAGAACTGGATAAAGCTCATTTCATCGTCAGCTTCAACATCCAGAGCCTTCATAATTTGGAAACAATAGTATTCAGGAACCGTCAACTGACCAGCAATTCGATACTTGCTGGAGCCCATGCTTTCCAACTCACATACCGATTTCAAATCATTCCGAAAAACCGTGGTCGCGTCCTTGAAGGACATGCCAGGATTCGCGTAATTTTGAGTCTGTTTATTTAAGGCAAAATCCATTGCCCATGCTGCAGTTGGATCAACCTGAGATACGGCTCCATTGGGACCATAAGCTCTGTTCTGAGAGTAAGCAATCGCCATCAATACGGTAGATTTGCCGTTAATCCCGGCGCCCGGGAGTTTGTCTTGTGCATAGGCTGCGCCAGACGGCACAGGTATAGGATTAGGGCACATTGCCGGTTTCGTGGCTTTGAGATTTTGGCAGACGACCTCATGTTCATAATCGCCGCCCCCTCACCTTCGCCACCATCCCCACCAGGCGGAAGCGGCGGAGAGGGATTATCGACTGGAGGTGGTGTCACAGGCGGAGGGACTTGTACAGGTGGCAAGTCCGTCGTTCCACCAGTATCTGTTGCGGACGCCAAGGGTGACAATACACCCGACGCCCCTGCGATTACCAAACTGATGTAGATCGTCCGTTTGATAGCAGACCTCAAAGAAACCTCACGGGCTCCGCTTAGTTTCGCCTTACCTTTCCTCATAAAATATCCTTATAGTTCATGCAAACAATTTCCATGATTAGAAAATCAAGCTCAAGCGAGTAAAACACCCCCTGCTCTTCTTTTAAAACACCAGAAATACGACTCAAAACTTTTTCCGCAAGCGACGGGCTGCACGCCCCCCTCCCTAACACGAGCGTCTCCTTAGAAACGTAACCGTAGGCAAGAAGAGATTGCAAAGCACGACGATCCAAGCCCTCAGACGCCAAATAATCACAATACCTCAGAATATTTAGGGAGTGAGAAAGCCAAGCGGCCGCTTTCTTTTGCCTAGATGCCGCCTGCGAAACAGACAATCGCATCCATGTAGACCCCGTGCGTTCTTTGGCAAAGCACAGCGAATGCGCAACATAAAGCGGGTACAGGCTCCTATAATGCATCGCAAGATTTATTAGAAGCGCGCGTACTGCCCTCCCATTCCCATCGCTGAGCGCGTGAATGCACAGCATTTGATAAGCTACCGCCTCAAAGTACGCGCAATTAATCTCACCCTGATCCCGATTTTTCAGGAAGGCTTCCAAATTAGCGATCAAGGCTGGTAATTTCTCAACTGCTGGCAGCACAAGCCATGCGGCCGAGGGGCTTGAGCCGCCAATCCAGGCGTTATCCGAACGACAACGCACCTGCGTATTGCCAGCGCTTTTTGCAAAAGAAAGAGACCATTCTAAAAACCCTCGCGCCAAAGGAAGTCCAGCGTTAAGGGTAGAAAGAATCGCACCTCTTTGATCTGGAGTCGCCCTAAGATCCACGACGTCAATTGGTTTCCTGCCTCTGCACACCAGACTAAGCCGTGCGGTGATAGCTGCCAGGAAAAAGGCGCCTTGCTGATCTATTGAAAAGCGACCGTAGTCTTGTTCGCCCTCAAGGGTTTTGAGCGGCCACTCTAAGAGTGCAGGCGTAAATACGGAGAAATTAGCACCCAGCCAAATATTGGCATCGGGAGCATCTTTGCGGCCAGGTTTTGGCAC
Organism: Xanthomonas sp. NCPPB 3174; assembly: GCF_056725205.1. Lineage (NCBI taxonomy): Bacteria > Pseudomonadati > Pseudomonadota > Gammaproteobacteria > Lysobacterales > Lysobacteraceae > Xanthomonas > Xanthomonas sp. NCPPB 3174. The sequence continues at coordinate 3,627,136 of NZ_CM161517.1, forward strand.
AAACACCAGATCGAGCAACGCCAAATCTCGACTTCCATCCATAGAAGATCACGCCGAAAAATCCTGGCAACGCCACTAAACGCCTCAGCTATCCGCAAATAGAAAGGTAGCGGGGCAAGAAGCGAGACTGGAGCGGGCGATGGGAATCGAACCCACGTCAGTAGCTTGGGAAGCTACAGCTCTACCATTGAGCTACGCCCGCGTTGCCGGTGCAGTCTATGCGCTGGGCCGGGGTTTGCGCAAGAAATCGGGGCGATGCGGCTGCAGCGCGCCGTGTTCCCGAAGCGGCCGGCGATCATGCCCCGGCAATGCGAAAGGGGCTTCAGTCCCGGCGGCTCAAACTTCGAACCGTCGGGACTGAAGCCCCTCCCACAACAGGCATGGCTGCCCTTGTACGGTACGTCGCTCGCCCTACCCTGCCCGGCGCGTAGCCGAGCAAGGCGGGCGAACTCGGCGTCGCTTAGAAGCTGCCGCCGAAGTTCACGAACAGCGAGGTGTCGTGCGCGCGCGACTGGCCGGTGGTGGCGGCGATGCCGACGTTGCTCTCCAGGCCCCACATCTTGGTCCGCGCGCCCAGCACCACCGAGGCGTAGTTGCGGTCGAAGTTGATGCCCGGCACCGCGTACTCACCCAGATCGGACATGGTCTGCAGGTACGCGGTGGCTTCCTGGTTCTTCTTGAACTCGTGGTCGTAGGTGGCCTGCAGGTACGGCTTCACCATGCCGGCGTCGATGCTGGCCTTCCAGCCGATGCGGCCGACCATCGACTCGACGTCGCGGTCGCTGTAGCCCAGCGCGCTGGAGTTCGGGTTGCTCTCGGCGTAGCCGTCGAGCTTGACCTTCTGCCAGATCGCCGCGGCCACCGGGCCGTGCCTGAAGCTGCCTTCGCCGAACTCGTAGCCGCCCTGCAGCGCCGCGGTCAGGTTGCTGCCGTCCGGCGAGCCCTTGTGCTCGATGGTGGCCGGGCCGAGGTTGACCTTGCGGGTGACGTCGTAGCTCAGCCAGGTGTAGCTGACCTGGGCGTTGACCCAGGCATGCTCGCCATACCAGCCGGCGAAGCCGCCGAGGGTGCTGTCGTCCTGGGTGTAGTCGCCGCCGCGGTTGCCGAAGTCGGCATCGGTGCGACCGAAGCCGCCGAAGCCGCCGAACACCCACTCGCCACGCGACCAGTCCACGCCGAACAGGCCGGCCGGGGCCAGACCGTCGTACAGGTCGCCGTGCTGGTAGCGCTGCATGTCGCCACGCAGGTTGCCCCACCAGCGCACGCCATCCGCTTCCGGGCGGCCATCGACGTGCCAGGCGACCTGGTCGGCGCGCGAGCGGCCGACCATCTGCGCCGAGTGGGTCAGGATCTGCTGGGTGCGCGGGCCTTCCAGGATCGACAGCGCGTACTGCGCCAGCAGCTCGTGGGTGCGGCCGGTCGGGTGCACGCCATCGGCGAACACGTAGGTATCGGCGGCATCGGCGCTGACATAGCTGGTCGGGTTGCAGGTCAGCGACTGCGCGGTGATCTGCGGCTGGCAGGCGGTGCCGGTGACGTTGGTGAAGCCGTAGGTGCCCGGGTTGGCCACCACTTCCTGCAGCAGGTGGAAGGTGTCGACCGGGATCACCCGCAGCCCGGCGCTCTTGAGGCCGGAGAACAGAGCGGTGTTGTACGCGGTGGCCAGGGCGGTACCCTGCGCCATCGCCGCGGCACCGCCGGCGCGGAAGCGCGGGGTGATGCCGACGTCGGGCAGGTTGTTGACCATGACATAGCGCGCGCCGGCGTTCTGCAGGCTGGCGACGATGCCGACTTCGGCGGTCACGGCGTTACCGATGGTGGTCTGCACCGGCGCACCGCCGGCGATGGCGAACAGGTCGTTGGCACCACCCCACACCGAGTACAGCGCGTTCGGATCGGCCTTGCCGCCGTTGGCGGCCAGGTAGTTGCTGGCCTGGGTCGCCAGCGAAGGCGCCACGCCCAGCGCACTGGCGTTGGCCACGCCGACGCGGGCGTTGCCGGCGGCATAGTCGTCGCCGATCTGGCCATTGCCGTTGGCGGCGGCGTTGGTGCCGTAGTACTCGGCCACGTACTGCGCCCACACGTAGTCCGGATTGGTGGTGAACTGGCCGGTCACCGCCCGCACCGAGGCCGGCAGCAGCGGACGGTAGTAGCCGGCGTCGGTCAGGCTGTCGCCGAAGAACACGGTGCGGCTGTAGGTGGTGGACTGCGCGAACGCAGGTGCGGCGGCGAGCACGATCGCGGCGGCGAGCAGCGAGCGGAGCGGACGGATAGACGACGTCATGGAAGCCCTCCCGGGCAAAAATGGACACGAAGTGGCACGAAACTGGGGGTGCGGCCGCACCATACGTTGCCGCATGGCCGACATCATTCCACCTCTGCCGGACACGCTCACGTTGCACTGCCGCAAATGACACGACTCGCGCGCCAGTGGCACGCATTGCACAATGATGGCATGAACATCGAATTGAACGGCAGACAATGCACGCTGGCGCCGGCCACCACGGTGGCCGCGCTGCTGCAGGCCGAGGGGTTGGGGCAACGACGGGTGGCGGTCGAGGTCAACGGCGAGATCGTGCCGCGCGGCGCGCACGCCACGCACGAACTGCACGCCGGCGACCGGGTCGAGATCGTGCACGCGCTCGGCGGGGGCTGAATCGGGCCGCCGCGCGCGGCGGCACGGACTCGGCAGGGCCGGTGCGATGGGCGATAATCCGCCGATGAACGCTCCCGCCCCCCATGATGCGCTGGTGATCGCCGGCAAACCCTATCGTTCGCGCCTGCTCACCGGCACCGGCAAGTTCGCCGATCTGGAACAGACCCGCCTGGCCACCGAGGCCGCCGCCGCGCAGATCGTCACCGTGGCGATCCGCCGCAGCAACATCGGCCAGAACCCGGGCGAGCCCAACCTGCTCGACGTGCTGCCGCCGGAGCAGTACACCATCCTGCCCAACACCGCCGGCTGCTACACCGCCGAGGACGCGGTGCGCACCTGCCGGCTGGCGCGCGAACTGCTCGACGGCCACAACCTGGCCAAGCTGGAAGTGCTGGGCGACCAGCGCACCCTGTTCCCGGACGTGGTGCAAACCCTCAAGGCCGCGGAAATCCTGGTCGCCGATGGCTTCGAGGTGATGGTCTATACCAGCGACGACCCGATCCTGGCCAAGCGCCTGGAGGAGATCGGCTGCGTGGCGGTGATGCCGCTGGCCGCGCCGATCGGCTCCGGCCTGGGCATCCAGAACCGCTACAACCTGCTGGAGATCATCGACAACGCCAAGGTGCCGATCATCGTCGATGCCGGCGTCGGCACCGCCTCGGATGCGGCGATCGCGATGGAGCTGGGCTGCGACGGCGTACTGATGAACACCGCCATCGCCGGCGCGCGCCATCCGGTGCTGATGGCCAGCGCCATGCGCAAGGCGGTGGAAGCCGGCCGCGAGGCGTTCCTGGCCGGGCGCATCCCGCGCAAGCGCTACGCCAGCGCCTCCTCGCCGATCGACGGGCTGATCGGGTGAGGCCGCAGGCATGACCGATCCGTTCTCCAGCGCCGGCGCCAAGACTCCGCCGAAACCCTTCACCGTCGAGGAAGGCCATCGCCAGGTGCGCAGCTTCGTGCTGCGCCAGGGCCGCTTCACCCCGGCCCAGCAGCGCGCGTTCGATGCGCTGTGGCCGCGCTTCGGCCTGGACTACCGCGGCCAGCCGCGCGACCTGGACGCCACCTTCGGCCGCAGCGCGCCCAAGGTACTGGAGATCGGCTTCGGCAACGGCGCGGCCTTGCGCCACGCCGCGCAGCACGACCCCAGCCGCGACTACATCGGCATCGAGGTGCATGCACCGGGCGTCGGCCGCCTGCTCAACGCCCTGGCCGAGGACGGCGCCGACCACGTGCGCCTGTACCACCACGATGCGGTGGAGGTGCTGCAGCACGAGATCGCCGACGGCAGCCTGGACGAGGTGCGCATCTACTTCCCCGACCCCTGGCACAAGAAGCGCCACAACAAGCGGCGCCTGCTGCAGCCGGCGTTCGCCGCGCTGCTGGTGCGCAAGCTGCGCGCCGGCGGCCGCCTGCACTGCGCCACCGACTGGGCCGACTACGCCGAACAGATGTGGGACGTGCTCGACGCCACCCCCGGCCTGGTCAACCGCGCCGGCCCGCGCGGCCACGTGCCGCGCCCGGACTGGCGTCCGCAGACCCACTTCGAGACCCGTGGCCAAAATCTGGGGCATGGGGTGTGGGATTTGTTGTATGACAAGCCGGGATTGGGGAGTCGGGATTCGGGATGAAGAGCGAATCCGCCACGTTCCGGACACAATGCATCCGCGGCATGCCATTACCGCGGCCGGTGCCGGTTAGCGCCGTTAGCTAATCCCGAATCTCCAATCCCCAATCCCGGCCGCCAATGGATACCGCGCTGACGCTGACCACCGATATGAAGCTCGTGCTCGGGCTGGTCGGCTTCACCATGGCGATGTTCGTGTTCGAGCGGATCCGCGCCGACGTGGTGGCGCTGGTGGTGCTGGTGGTGCTCGGGGTGACCGGCCTGATCGCGCCGGAGGAGCTGTTCAGCGGCTTCTCCGGTAACGCGGTGATGAGCATCATCGCCACCACCATCCTCGGCGCCGGGCTGGAGCGCACCGGCGCGCTGAACCGGCTGGCGTCCTGGCTGCTGCGCCGCGCGCGCGGGGTCGAGGAACGGTTGATGCTGCTGACCACCGCCATCGCCGGGCTCAATTCCTCGTTCATGCAGAACCCCTCGGTGATGGCGCTGTACCTGCCGGTGGCCTCGCGCCTGGCCGGGCGCACCGGGCTGACCCTGCAGCGGCTGCTGCTGCCGATCGCCGCGGCCATCGTGATGGGCGGTGCACTGACCATGGTCGGCAACTCGCCGCTGATCCTGCTCAACGACCTGCTGCAGTCGGCCAACAACAACCTGCCCTCGGGCATGGCCACCATCGAGCCGCTGCGCATGTTCGCGCCGCTGCCGATCGGCGTGGCGCTGCTGGCGGCGTCGCTGATCTATTTCCGCGTGCGTGGCGACAAGGCGCTGGCCGAAGAAGAGCGGCTGATCAACGACGGCGTCACCCCGGCGCGCACCGAGAGCTATTTCGCCCGTACCTACGGCATCGAAGGCGACGTGTTCGAGCTGATCGTCAGCGCCGACAGCCCGCTGGTCGGCATGACCCTGGGCGAGGCCGAGACCGTGCACAACGCGCCGCTGCTGCTGGCCCTGAAGACCGGCAACGACACCCGCCTGGCGCCGCCGGCGGACATGCGCATCTGGGTCGGCAGCGTGCTCGGGGTGATGGGCGCGCGCCAGCAGGTCGCCGATTTCGCGCAGAACCAGTTCCTGCGCCTGTCCTCGCGCCTGCGCAACCTCGGCGACCTGTTCAACCCCAGCCGCGCCGGCATCTCCGAGGCGGTGATCCCGCCGACCTCACGCTTCATCGGCAAGAGCGCGGCCGAGCTGCGCCTGCGCAAGCAGGCCGGGATCAGCCTGCTGGCGATCAACCGCGACAAGCAGGTGATCCGCGAGGACGTGCGCAAGGTGCCGCTGCGCGCCGGCGACATGCTGGTGTTCCACAGCATCTGGCAGGACCTGGCGCAGGCCTCGGAAAGCCGCGATTTCGTGGTGGTCACCGACTACCCCAAGGGCGAGCACCGTCCGCACAAGTTCAAGATCGCGATGACGATCTTCGCGCTGACCATCCTGATCGCGCTGACCTCCAGGCTGCCGGTGGCGCTGACCCTGATGACCGGCGTGGCCGGCATGCTGCTCACCGGCGTGCTGCGCATGGACGAGGCCTATGCGGCGATCAACTGGAAGACCGTGTTCCTGATGGCCGGGCTGATCCCGCTGGGCTGGGCGATGGACAGCAGCGGCGCGGCGGCCTGGGTCGCCGGCCATACCATCGCGCGGCTGCCCGAGGGCATGCCGGTGTGGGCGCTGGAGATCGCGCTGGGCCTGCTGACCACCGCGTTCTCGCTGGTGATCAGCCATGTCGGCGCGACCATCGTGATGGTGCCGATCGCGGTCAACCTGGCGCTGGCGGCCGGCGGCAATCCCACCGCGTTCGCGCTGATCGTGGCGCTGTCGGCATCCAACAACCTGATGACCGCGTCCAATCCGGTGATCTCGATGATCACCGGCCCGGCCAACTACCAGCCGCGCGAACTGTGGCGCGTCGGCGGCCCGCTGTCGCTGGTCTACACCCTGGTGGTGGTGCTGATGGTCAACCTGATGTCGATGGGCTGGTGGCACGCGCTGTAGCGCGGCTCGTCGCAAGCACCTGCGCTGCGCGCTAAACCAGCACCACCTGCCCGTCGCGCACGTCCACCGGCACCGCGTGCAGGCTCTGCCCGCGGCAGGGGCCGGACACGCACTCACCGCCCCGCAGTTCGAACGCGGCGCCATGCGCGGCGCACACCACGTGGCCCTCGCGGCTCTTCAGGAACTGGCCCGGCGCCCAGTCCAGGCGGCGCCCGGCATGCGGGCACACGTTCAACCACGCACGCACGCTGTCGCCCTCCCGGTACAGCAGCAGCGACTCGGATTCGCCACCGATCAGCGCCTCGGCCTCGGCCAGTTCGCCGGAAACGAGGTCGTGCAGCGATGCCAGCACGGCGGAAGAGTCGGTCATGGCTTACGGATACGCACGGCGTTGGGGCCGCAATTCTGGCACGGACGCGCGTGGCCGCGCCGGCGTGCGGCTTCACTTCGCGAGGACATGCAAGCGGTTGAACGCAAAGTGTTAATTTTTCGCTTAACGAAGTTTTCACTCCGTCACATAAAACAGCGCCGATACTGCGCGCCTTCGGTTCAAACTGAAACAGAGTTCTGCCATGCGCGCTCGCCTCTTCAATTTCGACCAATTCCGGCACGTCTTCGCGCCGCGCAAGCCGCGCCATCCGCTGGTGAAGCTGGCCGTGGGCCTGCTCGGCCTGGCGATCCTGGCCGGGCTGGTGTTCGTCAGCGTGTTCGTGGGCGCGGCGATGATCCTGGGCGGCATCGCCATGAAGCTGCTGAGCCAGCGCGGCAAGCGCCCGGCCACCGCGCGCCGGCATGTCGTGGATGGCGAGTACCGGGTGGTGCGCAAGCCGGCCTTGCCGTTGTAAGGCGGGGATTGGGGAATCGGGATTGGGGATTCGCGAAAGCGGATTCCGCGTGCCTGTTGGATTTGGGTTGAACCCATCGCGGTAGACTGCGGCATCCCCTTCTCGTTGGATGCACGCTCATGAAAGACCTGTTCGCTGCTGCCGAGGCTCCGCGCGTTCCCGTGCGTGGGCAGGGCTTGTTCCCCGTGCATCGCATCTACTGCGTGGGCCGCAACTTCGCCGACCATGCGCGGGAGATGGGCGCCAGCGCGCCGGCCTCGAAGGCCGAGCGCGGCCAGCCGACCTTCTTCATGAAACCGGCCGATGCGCTGGTGATCGGCGACGAGGCCATTCCCTACCCGTCCGCGACCCAGGACCTGCACCACGAGGTGGAACTGGTGGTGGCGCTGGGCCAGGATGCGCCGGCCGGCGTGCTGCCGGTGGAACGCGCCGAGGCGCTGATCCTGGCCTACGGCGTGGGCCTGGACCTGACCCGTCGCGACCTGCAGGCCGCGGCCAAGGCCAAGGGCCTGCCGTGGGATATCGCCAAGGGCTTCGACGCGTCTGCGCCGATCAGCGAGCTGATCCCGGCCGGCGAGGTCGGTGCGCTGGAAGCGCTGAACCTGTCGCTGGAAGTCAACGGCGAGGTGCGCCAGCAGTCGCTGCTGGAGCAGATGATCTGGAACGTGCCGGAGATCCTGCACGAGCTGTCCAAGCTGTTCGCGCTGCGCGCCGGCGACCTGGTGTTCATGGGCACGCCGGCCGGCGTGGCCGCGCTGCGTCCGGGCGACCGCTTCAGCGCGCGCCTGGAGAACGTGGCCGAGCGGCATGGGCGCATCGTCGGCTGAGTTGGTCGGCCGAGGACACGCGCGCGGTCGCACGGCGGACGCAGGCCTGTGACCCGACGACCACAATCGCTGCGCTAGGCTAGCGCCGCGGCGACAGGCCCGCACTGACAAGAGAGGAGTTCCGATGAGCATGATCCGCGAATTCAAGGAATTCGCCATGCGCGGCAACGTGCTGGACCTGGCGGTTGGCGTGGTGCTCGGCGCCGCGTTCGGCAAGATCGTCACCGCGCTGGTGGAGAAGATCATCATGCCGCCGATCGGGTTGCTCGTCGGCGGCGTGGACTTCTCGCGCTGGGCGTGGACGCTGAAGGCGGCCACGGTGGACGCGGCGGGCAAGCCGGTGCCGGCGGTGGTGATCGGCATCGGCGATTTCCTCAACACCATCATCCAGTTCGTGATCGTGGCCTTCGCCATCTTCATGCTGGTCAAGGCGATCAACCGCATCGCACGCAAGGAACCGCCGGCGCCGAAGGCCCCGACCGAGGAAGTGCTGCTGCTGCGCGAGATCCGCGATTCGCTCAAGCACGAACCGCGCGCGGAGTAAGCGCGACGGTGCGCGCGGCCTCTTCCATGGAGGCCGCGCCGTGCACGGCGGCGAGGCACTGTTAAGCTCCCCGTTCCTGTGTTCGCGGAGTTTTCCATGCGCCGTCTCGCCGTCGTCATCGCTGCCGTCCTGAGCCTGTCCTCCACCGCCAACGCGGCCGAGGCCACGCGCATTCCAGAGGCAGCGCTGCGCGATGCAGCGACCCTGCGCGAGCGGGCGCTGGCCGACGACACCGGCTGGAAGGTGGTCGAATCGCTGACCACCGAGATCGGCCCACGGATGGCCGGCAGCGAGGCCGATGCACGCGCCGTGGCCTGGGCCACGGCGAAATTCAAGGCACTGGGCTTCGACAAGGTGTGGACCGAACCGGTGACGTTCCCGAAGTGGGAGCGGCGCAGCGAACACGCGCAGGTGCTCGGCGCGCACGCGCAACCGCTGACCGTCACCGCGCTGGGCGGCAGCCCCGGCGGCACGGTCGAGGCCGAGGTGGTGCGCTTCGCCGACCTGGCCGCGTTGCAGGCGGCGCCCGCCGACGCGCTGCGCGGCAAGATCGCCTTCGTCGATTACCAGATGCTGCGCACCCGCGATGGCAAGGACTACGGCAACGGCGGCGCGGTGCGCAGCAAGGGGCCGTCCGAAGCGATCCGCAAGGGCGCCATCGGTTTCGTGATGCGCTCGGCCGGCACCGATTCGCACCGCGTGCCGCATACCGGCATCACCCGCTTCGACGAGGGACTGACGCCAGTGCCGGCGGCGGCGCTGTCGGTGCCCGATGCCAACCAGCTGGCGCGCCTGCTCGCGCTCGGCCCGGTACGCCTGCGCCTGGCGCTGGACTGCGGCTGGGACGGTACCGCCACCTCCTACAACGTGATCGGCCAGATCACCGGGCGCACGCTGCCGAACGAGGTGGTGCTGATCGGCGGTCACCTGGATTCGTGGGACCTGGGCACCGGCGCGATCGACGACGGCGCCGGCGTGGCGATCAGCATGGCCGCCGGGCATCTGATCGGCCAGCTCAAGCAGGCGCCCAAGCGCAGCATCCGCGTGGTCGCCTTCGCCAACGAGGAGCAGGGTCTGTACGGCGGCAAGGCCTACGCGCAGGCGCATGCCAAGGACGTGGCGCGGCACCAGATCGCCGCCGAGAGCGACTTCGGCGCCGGCCGCATCTACGCCTTCAACACCGGCTCCGGCGACGCCGCCGGCTCGCGCGAGGCGACCCGGCAGATCGCCGAGGCGCTGGCGCCGCTCGGCATCGCCTATGCGCCGGACGCCGGCGGCCCCGGCCCGGACGTCGGCCCGCTGGCGGCCAGGGGCGGCGCCTGGGCGTGGCTGGCGCAGGACGGCAGCGATTACTTCGATCTGCATCACACCGCCGACGACACCCTGGACAAGATCGACCCGAAGGCGCTGGCGCAGAACGTGGCCGCGTATGCGGTGTTCGCGTATCTGGCGGCGCAGGCCGACGGCGGGTTCGGCAGCCAGGCCAAGACAGTGGAACCGCCCAGGGAGTAAAGTGCACCGGACCTGCGCAGGACGCGCGCAGGGGCTTCCCTTCCGCAGCTGCGCCAGGACCTTTGATGGGCATACGGCAACGTCGCGCGGGCTCAGCGGTGACGTTGCTGGATGTGGCCCGCCATGCGGGCGTGTCGCCGATGACTGCTTCGCGCGTGATCAACCGCCACCCGCGCGTGAGCGCGACCATGCGCGAACGCGTCGAAGCGTCGATCCAGGCGCTCGGCTACCGCCCCAACCTCGCCGGCCGTTCGCTGCGCACCGCAGGACTGGCCCGCATCGGCGTGCTGTACAGCAACCCCAGCGCGGCCTACCTCAACCAGTTCATGCTCGGCGTGCTCGAACGCAGCAGCCTGGAAGGCTGCCAGGTGCTGGTGGAGAAGAGCGAGGACAGCGACAGCCAGCGCGCCGCCACCGAACGCCTGCTCGAGGCCGGTGCCGATGGCCTGATCCTGCCGCCGCCGCTGTGCGATGCGCGGCAGACCATCGCCGAACTGGAAGCGCGCGGCATCCCGCTGGTGGCGGTGGCCACCGGCGCGCCGTTGCCCGGGGTCAGTTCGGTGCGCATCGACGACTACGCGGCCGCATGCGCGCTCACCCAGCACCTGCTCGATCTGGGCCACCGCGACATCGGCTTCGTCAGCGGCGATCCCGGCCACACGCCCAGCGCGCTGCGCAGCCGCGGGTTCTTCGACACCATGGCGCGGGCCGGGCTGACGGTGGCGCCGGAACGCGTGGCCGAAGGCCTGTTCACCTACCGCTCCGGCCTGCTCGCGGCCACCGCGCTGCTGCAGGCCGCGCCGCGCCCCAGCGCGATCCTGTGCAGCAACGACGACATGGCCGCGGCGGCGCTGGCGATCGCCCACGGGCTGCGCCTGCGCGTACCCGAGGATCTGTCGATCGCCGGCTTCGATGACACGCCAGTGGCAACGACGATCTGGCCGGAGCTGACCACCATCCACCAGCCGGTCACGGCGATGGGCGGGGCGGCGGTGACGCTGCTGCTCGGCGAAATCCGTCAGCGCCGCGACGGCCTGCCCAGCCGCGGCACCCACCAGGTGCTGGACTACACCCTGGTCACCCGCGCCTCCACCGCGCCGCCCGCCGCGGGCTGATCGCGACGGCGTCGGGTGCGGCGTGCGCTGCCGCTCATGCGCGCGCGTGCCGGACCACGTCGACCTGGGCGACGCCCAGCAGGCCGGTCAACGGCACCTCGGCGCGGCGTTGCCGCGGGTCGGCGACCAATCCCTGGTTGCGCAGCAGGTCCAGCAACCGTTCCGCCAGCGGCATCACCATGTGCCGCCCCCAGCAGCGCTCGGAGGCATGGCCGAACGGCAGGTAGCCCGGCAACGCATCCGGGTCCAGGCCGTCCCAGCGCTCGGGCCGGAACGCCTCCGGTTCCTCCCACAGCGCCGGATCGCGATGGCTGAGCAAGGGCAGTACCAGCACGTCGTCGCCGGCGCCGATGCGCGGATCCAGCGCGCCATACTCGGGCGAGGCGTTGCGCAGGATGTTCCAGGACGGCGGCAGCAGGCGCAGGGTTTCGTAGAGGATATTGCGATTGGAGACATGCGGGTCGAACGGCGACCCCAGCCACAGCGCGTTGGCGACCAGCGTGGAAATGGTGAAGCACACCGGCGCGGCGGTGCGCCGGTACAGCCCCATCGCATCGCGACGTTCGCGGTAGTTGCCGGCCGCGGACAGCAGCGTGGCCAGTGCCGAGGCGTCCGCGCGCGGCGCCAGCGGTGCAAGCGCGCCGGCGGCGATCACCGCCCAGGTCAGACGCGGCGTCAGTTCCAGCGTGCGGTCCATCAGCAGGCGCAGCCGCCACGGATCGCCGCCGAGCAGCAGGTCGCGCAGATAGACATGGCCCACATGCGGCCAGGGGCCGGACAGGTCGAGCGTCGCGGGGACCGGACGCTTCAGCGCCTCGCGTACGTCGCGGCCGATCGCCTGCATCAGCTTGGCCGCTTCGCTGCGCGCGATCGAGCGGCCGTGCAACGGTTTGAAGGTCGGGCGTTCGTGTTCGGTCGCGGGCCGGGCCGCGAGCAGGCGGTCGGTCAACGTCGGCCCGGCAACGCCGACCGTGTCGGCATCCAGGCGGAACGCCTCCTGCCCCACATGCGTGCGCAACAAGTCCTGCAGACGCGGCGCGAAGACCGTGGCGCGCGCGTGGCGATCGACCAGGGTGGCGGACATCGCGAGTCTCCTGAAGGAACGGCGCCCGGCGCAGCGTCGCCGCCGCCGGGCACCGGCCGCACGCGACAGCGCGCGGCAACGCACAGGGCGCTCAGTACCAGATGTACCAGGCGTACGACTTCAGCGGCTTCTTCGACGACAGCAGGTGCTTGATGGAGAACAGCAGCTTCATAGCGACATCTCCGCAGGAGTGACGATGGCCCTTTCGGGAGGGGGAACTGCGCGGTCTCGCTGGCACGCATCGCGCGGCGCGCGATCGCATCGACGAGGCGCGCCTGCACGCTACGCCGCGGACAGGCGCCCCGCAAACCCGAAACCGGCAGACGCGCACACTATTTCGTAGCCAAATGCAGCCGACCGGTGACGCCGGCCGCCGGATTCAGCGCGCAGCGTGTTGGTGCGGATGCCGGCTGCGCCAGGTGCCCAGCAACACCGCGGTGGCGGCGGCGACATTGAGGCTTTCCACCGCGCCACTGCCCGGGATCGACAGGCGCAGGTCGCAGGCCTGCGCGAAGTCGCGATCCATGCCGTCGCTCTCGGCGCCCATGACGTAGACCAGGCGTTGCGGCAAGGCGCTGGCGAACAGATCGTCACCGCCGGCCACCAGCGTCGCCGCCAGGGCGAAGCCCGCGCCCCGCAACTGCGCCACCGCCTGCGCCGACGGCGGCAGCCGCACCAGCGGCACCGCCTCGGCGCCGCCCTCGGCCACGCGCGCGGCCGCACCGGACAGCGCCAGTGCGGCCTGCTCCGGCAACAGGATCGCGCCCACGCCGAAATGCGCCGCCGAGCGCAGGATCGCGCCGAAGTTGTGCGGATTGCCCACGCCGTCCAGCCACAGCGCCACCGCCGGCCCCGGCGCCAGCGTCTGCAGCCAGTCGGCCAAGGCCAGCGGCGCGACGCGCAGCACGTCGGCGACCACGCCCTCGTGGTGGCTGCTGGCGGCGAGCTTGTGCAGGTCGGCCTCGTCCACCACGCGGTAGCCGACCCGGTTGGCCACGCACCACTTCAGCAGCGGCTGCAGCGCCGGGATCCGCGCCTCGCTCAGGTACAGCTTGCGGATCGCCTCCGGCCGACGCGCGTACACCGCGCGCACCGCGTTGAGGCCGTAGAGGCGCAGTTCGTTGCGGTTGGTCGCCGCCGCCGCACCCTCGCCGCCGGCCCCTCTCCCGGAGGGAGAGGGGGGGCTTGCACCGCGTGGGCGGTTGCCCCAGGGCGAGGTCATCGGCGCACGCCCGTGGCGCAGCGGGAACGAAGGGCATGACGCATGGCAATCTCCTGAAAAAAGCGCGGGCCGCTCGTCGGGAACGGCGGGCTGCGGACATTTTCGCTCATCCGCGCGCCGCCGGCTGCCCCGGCGTGGTCCAGCGCGGCGCCGGCACTTGTCTACATCGCGCGACACGAAGCGCAAACCAGATCGCGGCGACGACCGAGAAGCAGTTCACCCTCGCCCGCACCATGCGGGATTCACGGGTAGACATGCGGAAATCCGACAAGCGTGCGCTGCGTGTTGGGTCCATCGTCGCCGCTTCCTCAGCGACCACGCAGGCCTCTATCGAGCACAGCCACGTCCCATCCCACTCGCTTCGCAGACGGGAGGCACGCCGCGACCGTAGGGCGCCGCAACGCGCCGCGCCGCCGCATGGCCTCCCGAGAACGCATTCCGCATTCTCACGACAAGGCGAACTCCCATGCACTCCGACTTCCTCACTTCTTCCTGGACCGCACGCCAGCGTGCCTGCAGCGCATTGCTGCTGATGCTGGCGCTGTTCGGCCTCAGCGCCAGCGCGCTGGCGCAGACCGCCGCGCCCGATGCACGCCTGGCCCGGGCCGGCGCCCTGCGCGCCGCACACAAACCCGCCGAGGTTCCCGACGACTACATCCAGACGCCCTTCGGCTACTTCGCGCCGGCCTGCGTGCGCCAGGTGCATCGCAACGAGCGCGTGCTCGGCGACGGCGGCCTGCAGCGCGCCAACGGCGTGCGCGAACAGGCGCAGGCCTGCACCCAGGACAACTTCACGCCCAGCGGCATCCGGGTACGGCCTGACGGAAGCGGCGTGGATGGCCGGCAAGTCCGCGGCAACGCCGCACTGGCGGCGTCCAGCGAGCGCCGCGCGGTGCCGCCGCCGATCACCCACGACTGGGTGCAGTCGGCCATCGACGTGACCGGCAACAAGATGGGCCGCATCGTGGCCAGTTGGACGGTGCCGCAGAACCCGACCAACGTGGCGCAGCAGACGGTGTATTTCTTCCCCGGCATGCAGAGCGACGATCCGACCATCCTGCAACCGGTGCTGGGCTACCGCGGCGACAGCAACACCTGGGATCTGAGCAGTTGGAATTGCTGCCAGGACGGCATGGTCTGGTACAGCGACTTCATCCCGGCCAAGGCCGGCGACCGGATCGTCGGCGACACCTATGCCACCTGCAACAACGGCAGCCCCTGCGCGAACTGGAACGTCGATACGCGCAACGTCACCACCGGCCAGAGCGTGCGGCTCAGCACCACCTACGACATCAATTCCCGGACGCACCTGGTGGTGGGCGGTGCGCTGGAAGTGTATGCGGTGGACAGCTGCGACCAATATCCGCCCGACCGCCGCATCACCTTCGAGGCGATCGGCGTCTACGACTACCGCATGCAACGGGTGGCATCGCCGGCATGGGTGTCCTACAACGACAGTTCCGGCCTGGACGTGCAGTGCGATTACGCGGTGGATACCACCGCCACCTCGGCGACCATTTCCTACTGAGGTCGCATGATCGCCTGAGCCCCGCGTCGCCGCCCGACGGCGGCGGCGACGCGGCTCAGGCGCCGGGCCAGGTGCGCGCGAACAGCCGCAGCGCGCGCCGTTGCCCGTCGCGTACCGAGACCTCGGGGCGCACGCCGATCTCGGCGAAGCCGTTCTTCTGCAGCACCCGCGCCGAGCCGTGATTGTCCGGCAGCGTCAACGCCTCGATCCGCTGCAGGCCTAGCGCCGGCACCGCCCAATCCAGGTAGGCGGCGACGATGCGGGTCATCCGCCCCTGGCCCCAATGCGCACTGCCGAGCCAGTAGCCGAGCTCGGCCAGCCCAGGCGCCGGCTGCGCCGCGGCATGCAGGCCGATGCCGCCGCAGGCCTCGCCGCCGATCTCGATCGCCAGCACCGGATGCCGCGGATCGTTCAGGTCGATCACCCGCCCGCCCAGAAAGGCCTCGCCGTCGGCCCGCGCGTAGGGGTGCGGAAAACGCCGGCTCAGCCCGCGCGCCACCTGGGCATCGTCGGCGTGGCGTAGCAGCGCGTCCAGATCGCTGGCGCGCCAGCGACGCAGCGCGATGCCGTCCCACTGCACATCCGGCTCTGGCCAACGGTCGGCAACGGCGGACATCGGTAGCTCCTGCGGCAACGGGACACCCAGCATAGCCGCCGGCCGGTCCGTCCGCCGGGGCGCGCGATCGTCTACGGCTGAGGGTTTTCCCCGACAGACCAGCGAAAGCCAGCGCCGCTAGACTCCCGCGCCGCACCTCGCCCTTCCGTCCCAAGAGCCGTTCCCGATGCCCTCCGACACCGCCGCCACGGCCCGCATTCCGATCTTCATGTACCACAACGTGGCCGAGGCGCCGCGCCACCTGCAGGTGTACCGCAGCCTGTACGTGAGCCCGGGCCGCTTCGCCCGGCAGATGCGCCTGCTGCAGCGGCTGGGCTACCGCGGCGTGTCCATGTCCGACGCCATGCCCTACCTGCGCGGCGAACGCCAGGGCAAGGTCGCGGTGGTCACCCTGGACGACGGCTACCTGGACAACCTGCACGCAGCGCTGCCGGTGCTGCAGCGGCTGGGCTTCACCGCCACCGTGTACATGGTCAGCGGCTGCATCGGCCGCCACAACGTGTGGGATGCGCAGAAGCTGGGCATCGAAAAGCCGCTGATGAACCTTGCCGAGCTGCGCCAGTGGCGCGCCGGCGGCATGGAGGTCGGCGCGCACACCCGCTCGCACCCGCACCTGACCGGCTGCAGCGATGCCGCCCTGCGCGAGGAGATCGGCGGCTGCAAGCGCGAACTGGAGGACCTGCTCGGCGAGGCGGTGCCGCAGTTCTGCTACCCCTACGGCGATGTCGACGACCGCGTCGCCGACGTGGTGCGCGAGGCCGGCTACACCGCCGCCACCAGCACCCGCCGCGGCCGCGCCCCGGCCGGCTCGGACCCGATGCGCTACCCGCGCATCCAGGTCGCGCGCCACCACCTGCTGCCGCAGTTCGCGCTGCGCGCCTTCACCGCCTACGAGGACCGGCGCGGATGAAATTCCTGTTCGTCGGCACCAATCCCGAAAACACCGGCGCGGCCACCCATTTCGTGGCGCTGGCGCAGGCGCTGGCCGGCGTCGGCCACCAGGTCGAGGTCATCGCCTGCGAAGGCGGCCTGATCGCCGACGAGTTGCGCCGCAGCGGCATCACCGTGCATGTCGGGCACTTCCGCAACGTGCTGGACCCGGACGGCTACGGGCCGTTGCTGCGGGTGGCGCGGCGCAGCCGGCCGGACTGGCTGGTCGGCAACTTCGGCAAGGAATACTGGCCGCTGCTGTTGGCCGGACGCGCCCTGGGCATCCGCGTGGCGCTGTTCCGCCACCGCACCCCGGCGATGAGCGCGCTGTCCGGCTATGCGATCCCACGCCTTGCCGCGCGCTTCTTCGCGGTGTCGCACTACGCGCGCCAGGCCTACCTGGAGCGCGGCGTGCCCGAGGCGCTGGTGCAGGTGCTGTACAACCCGGTGACCATGGAGCGGCTGCGCCCGGATCCGGAACGTGGCCGTGCCATCCGCGCCGCGCAGGGCTTGCCCGAGGATGCGATCGTGCTCGGCTACAGCGGACGCATGCATGCCGGAAAGGGCATTTTCCCATTGCTGGAAGCCGCAGGAGCGGCGATGGCGCAGGAACCGCGCCTGCACTGCCTGTGGCTGGGCGACGGCCCGGACGCGCCGCAACTGCAGGCGCAGGCCGCGGCGCAGCCGCACGGCGAACGCCACCGCTTCGTCGGCTGGGTCAACGACACCACCCCGTACTACAACGCGATGTCGATGCTGGCGTTTCCGTCGCTGGCGCCGGAAACCTTCGGCCGGGTCTCGGTGGAAGCGCAGGCCAGCGGCGTGCCGGTCCTGGCCAGCCACGTCGGCGGTACCGCCGAGACGCTGGACCCCGGCGTCAGCGGCGAACTGCTCACGCCCGGGGACATCGCTAGCTGGCGCGACGCGATCCTGCGTCTGTGCGACAGCGAACGGCGCCAGCGCATGGGCCAGGCCGGGCGCGACTTCGTGCAACGCCATTTCGGCGGCGCGGTGATCGCCGCGCAGTTCGTGCACCTGCTGCAGCAGCCGCGCTGCGCGCCGCGGCCGCTGGCGTCGTCGCGGGTCGATCCGGCCTGAAGCAAGCCGGTCCGAGCGATCCCGCTCAGGCGTGGCCGCCGACCGAGGGCGTCTGCGCTTCCAGTTCCTGCAGGCGCTGCTGCACTGCGTCAGGTGAGCGCGTGTACGGCGCCAGCAGCGCGTAGAACGCCGGCACCACGAACAGCGACAGCAGCGTGGATACCGACACGCCGAAGATCACCACGATGCCGATGGTGGCGCGGCTGGCCGACCCGGGGCCGCCGGCGACCACCAGGGGGATGGCGCCGACCACGGTGGCCAGCGAGGTCATCAGGATCGGGCGCAGACGCACCGCCGCCGCTTCGACGATGGCCTCGCGCACGCTGCGCCCGGCATCGCGCAACTGGTTGGCGAACTCGACGATCAGGATGCCGTTCTTGGCCGCCAGCCCGACCAGCATGACGATGCCGATCTGGCTGAACAGGTTGAGGGTGCCGCCGCTGATCGCCAGGCCAATCAGCGCGCCGAGCACGCCCAGCGGCACGGTCAGCATGATCACCAGCGGGTGGATGAAGCTCTCGAACTGCGCCGCCAGCACCAGGTATACGATCAGCAGCGCCAGGGCGAAGGTCAGCAGCACCGCACCGCCGGCCTTCTGGTACTCGCGCGATTCGCCCTTCCAGTCGAGCTGCGCGTAGTCGGGCAGTTCCTCGCGCGCCACCTGCTGCGCCCAGGCGATCGCCTCGCCGAGCGGATAGCCCGGGGCCAGGCCGGCGTTGATGGTGATCGCACGCAGGCGATTGAAGCGGTGCAGGTTGCCCGGCTCGGCGACTTCGCGCAGGGTCACCAGGTTCGACAGCGGGATCAGCTGGTCGTTGTCGGCGCGCACCCGGATCGCCGCCAGATCGTCGGGGTTGGCGCGGCCGTCGCGACTGGCCTGCAGCATCACGTCGTACTCCTCGCCGTTGTCGACGAAGGTGGTGACCTGGCGCGAGCCCATCAGCGTCTCCAACGCGCGGCCGATCTCGTTCACCGGCACGCCGAGGTCGGCCGCACGCTGGCGGTCGATCTCCACGCGCATCTGCGGTCGGGTTTCCTTGTAGTCCGAGTCCGCCCCGACCAGGCCGGG
This sequence comes from Xanthomonas sp. NCPPB 3174, assembly GCF_056725205.1. NCBI lineage: Bacteria > Pseudomonadati > Pseudomonadota > Gammaproteobacteria > Lysobacterales > Lysobacteraceae > Xanthomonas > Xanthomonas sp. NCPPB 3174. The sequence continues at coordinate 3,645,795 of NZ_CM161517.1, forward strand.
GTTGTCGGCGATGCGCGCGAGCAGGCGGTCGCGCCATTGCGCAATCTCGGCGTAGTCGGGGCCGCCGAGCACGATCTGGAACGGCTGCCCGCGGCTGTTGACCAGGCCGCCGCCGACCTGGGTGCGCGCGCGCACGCCAGGCAGCGCGCGCAGTTCGTCCTGCAACTGGGCGGCGACGTCGGCGGTGGCCACGTCGCGCTCGCTCCAGTCGCGCAGGAACACGCTGACCCGGCCGGTGTGCATCTCCTCGCTGGCGCCGAAACTGCCGGGCACGCGCGGATTGGCGCGCGCGATCGGCTGGCCGTCGCCGCGGTGGCGATCGAGGATGGCCTCGACCTGGTGCATCTGCCCCACGGTGTAGTCGAAGCCGGCGCCTTCCGGCGCATCGATCATCACCTGGAACGAGCCGCGGTCCTCGGCCGGGGCCAGTTCCGAGGGAATCACCCGCGCCAGCAGCGCACTGGCCGCCAGCGCCGCCAGCAGCAGCGCGCCGAACAGCCAGGCGCGGCCGACATGGCGCTCGAGCACGCGCCGGTAGCGCGCGCTCAGCCCCTGCAGCCGCGCCTCGACCCAGCCATGCACGCGGTTGGGTTGCTCGCGCGCGTGCGCCTTGAGCAGCTTGGACGACATCATCGGGGTCAGGGTCAGCGCGACGAAGGCGGAGATCGCCACCGCCGCGGCCAGCGCCACCGCCAGTTCGCGGAACAGGCGCCCGGTGTTGCCTTCGAGGAAACCGACCGGCAGGAACACCGCCACCAGCACCGCGGTGGTGGCGATCACCGCGAAGGCGACCTGCGCGGTGCCGCGCCGCGCCGCCACCAGCGCCGGTTCGCCCAGATCGACGCGGCGCTGGATGTTCTCCACCACTACGATCGCATCGTCCACCACCAGGCCGATGCACAGCACCAAGGCGAGCAGGGTCAGCAGGTTGATCGAGAAGCCGAACGCATACAGCGCGATGAACGCGGCCACCAGGCACACCGGCACCGTCACCGCCGGAATCAGCGCCGCGCGCACGCTGCCCAGGAACAGCCAGATCACCACCAGCACCAGCACCACCGCCTCGATCAGGGTGTGGTAGACGCGCTCCACCGAAGCATCGATGAACACGGTGGAATCGAACGCAACGAAGATCTGCGTGCCCTTGGGCAGGGTCTGCTGGATCTGCTGCGCGGCTGCGCGCGCGGCGCGGGCCACGTCCAGGCTGTTGGCGGTGGAGGTCTTGACGATGCCCAGGCCGACGTTGGGCACGCCGTTGCTGCGGAAGTAGGCGCGGCGCTCGGCCGAGGCCAGTTCCACCTTGGCCACGTCGCCCAGCCGCACCACGTAGCCGTCGCGGCCCTTGCCCAGCGGGATCGCGGCGAAGTCCGCGGGAGTGCGGTAGTTGCGCTCCACGCGCAGGGTGAAGTCGCGATCGGCCGATTCCAGGCGGCCGGCCGGCAGTTCCACGTTCTCGCGGGCCAGGGCGTTCTCGACGTCGGCCACGGTGAGCGCGCGCGCGGCCAACTGGTCGCGGTCCAGCCAGATCCGCATGGCGTAGCGCTGCCGCCCGCCCAGCATCACCTGCGCCACGCCGTCGATGCTGGACAGGCGGTCCACCACGTAGCGCTCGGCGTAATCGGACAGCTGCAACGCGTCCATCGTGCTGGAGCTCATGTTGAGCCACAGGATGGCGTCGGCATCGGACTCGACCTTGGCGATCTCCGGCGCGTCGGCCTCGTCGGGCAGGCGGTCGAGCACGCGGCTGACCGCGTCGCGCACGTCGTTGGCGGCGGCCTCGATGTCGCGGGTGGCGCGGAACTCCAGGCTGATGTCGGCCACGCCGTTGGAACTGCGTGCCTGGATCGTCTCGATGCCTTCGATGCCGGCCAGCGCGTCTTCCAGCACCTGGGTGATGCGGCTTTCCACCACCGCCGCCGAGGCGCCGGGATAGCGCACATCCACCGACACGATCGGCGGATCGATCGCCGGCAGCTCGCGCAGGGTCAGCCGGCTGTACGCCATCACCCCCAGCACCACCAGCAACAGGCTCATCACCGCGGCGAACACCGGCCGGGTGATGGAAACGTCGGACAGCTTCATCGCGCCAAATCCGCCGCGGCGCTGCCGCTGCGCGCGCCACCGCCGTCGACGCCGGCGGCGGCATCGACCACGGCCACGCCCGGGCGCAGCTTGCCGGTGCCCTCGACCACGATGCGCTGGCCGGGCTGCAGGCCCTCCACGATCTCGACCAGGCCGTCGCGGCGTGCGCCGGTGCGCACGTCGGCGCGGGCCACGGCGGCATCGGCACCGACCCGGTACACGAACGCATCGCGTCCCACCTGCACCACCGCGATCTCCGGGATCACCAGCGCCCGCCGCGCGGGTCGGTAAAGGCGCACGTCCATCAGCATGCCAGGGCGCAGCGCGCGGTCGGCATTGTCGAACGCGGCGCGCACGGTGACCGCACGGGTGGCGCTGTCCACGCGCGCATCCACCGTGGCGACCTTGCCTTCGAAGGCGCGCCCCGGATAGGCCACGCTGCGGCCGCCGACCACGTCGCCAGGCTTCACCGTGGACAGCGCCGCCTCGGGCACCTGGAAATCCACGTAGACCTGGGCCACGTCGTCGAGCGTGGCGATGGTCGCGTCCGGCGTCAGCAGCGCGCCGGGGCTGACCTGGCGCAGGCCGAGCACGCCGGCGAACGGCGCGCGCACGCTGCGGTCGCCGATCTCCGCACGCATCTGCAGCACCCGCGCCTGCGCGGCGTCGCGCAGGGCGCGTTGCGTGTCCAGTTGCGCGCGCGACACCAGTTGCCGGCCGACCAGCTCGCTCTGCCGCCGGTACAGTTGCTCGGCCTCGGTGTAGGTGGCCTCGGCCTCGCGCAGCGCCGCCTGCTGGCCCTGTCCGCGCAACGTCACCAGCGGCGCGCCGGCCGCCACTTCCTGGCCGCTCTCGAAATGCACCCGCTCGACGATCTCGCTGACCTTGGCGGTCAGCGTCACCGACTCGCGCGCCTTGACCGTGCCCAGCGAGGACAGGCTGTCGTTCCAGTCGCGCAGCTGCACCGTCTGCAGCGTCACCGGAACCGCGGCATTGGCTTTGGCTGGCGCCGCGGGCTTGCCGCACCCGCCAAGCGCGATCGACGACAACAGGAGATACACCAGGCGGACGCCGGCGCGTGGTCGGTGCGGCATGGAAATCCCGGACGCGTGGAGTTCGGCCCAGTCTAACGGCCCGGCGTGACCGGCGTTGAGACAGGTCGGGCATGACCGACGACCCTTGCCGGCCAGGGGAGGCACTGCGCGATGAGACGCAGCGCACGCGTGGCGCGGCCTGGGGCGCTCACTCACTCCTTGGCGGTACGACACCGGGTGAAGTACGGATAGGCCACCACGAAGGCGAGCGCCGATGCCGTCCCCAGCAGCATGCGCACCGCTTGCCCGAGGGTGTGCGGCACATACAGGGCATGCGCCGACGCGTCATACCAGATCGCGTGCAGCATCATCAATCCGAACGAGGCCATCGGCAGCCCGAACACCAGCCAGCCGAAAAAGCGCAGCGCCGGCGACGTACGCCCCTCGGCCAATTTGCCGACGACCTCGGTGCTGGCCAGGTGGTACTGGAACGGATCGGAGGTGGCGTACCTGGGCGGCGGTGGTGGCGCTGGCTCCGGCTGCACCGGCTGATGCGTCACCTGTTCGGCGCACGCCGGTTGGACCAGTTCGGCCACATTGGTTCTGGTCAGCACGTCATGCAGCTTCGGATCCATGCGTTCCCCCTGAAGGTTGCCCGGCAGCGTCGTCCGCCACCGGATCCGCCATCCCTGCGCCTGCCGCGCGAAGCATGCCGCATCGCATGCGGGCGGCGCAGGGGCCTGGCAACTGCAATCAGTGCGGCGGAAACGCGGCGCGCTGCCGCGCCTGCAGCGCACTGCACAGGCGAATCGTTTCGGCGGTCTGCGCCAGGCCGCGGTCGGCACCGCTGAGCGCCTTCAGGCGCGGGGTGAAGAATGCCTCCAGCCGATCCGCTTCGGCGGCGTCGCAGCCACCGCTGGCGGCCAGCGCCGGCAGGCGACCGCCGTCGAAGGATCCGGAGCGTGCCACGATGCGATCGAAGTTGGCGGTGTACCAGGGCCACATCGAGGCATGCGTGGCCGGCTCGGCATGCGCACCCATCAGCAGGCTGTTCATCTCGCCGACCTTGATCGCATCGGTCAACGCGAAATCGCGCACCTTCTGCAGCTGCTGCGGGTCGCGCACGGCGCCGAGCGCCTCGATCATCGCGTTGCGCTGGGCCGGTTCGCCATGGCCGTGCAGGGCGGCGATCAACGCGTCCACGGCCGGCGCACCACGCGTCTGCACCGCCACGGTCAGTGCCGTGCCGAGCAGGTCCGGGTTGGCGGCGGCGAAGTCCAGCGCGCCGCCCTTGCCGGCCAGCACCGCATCGCCCTGGGCCAGCAGCGCCTCCCGCACCGTCGGCACGCCCATGGTCACGCCAAGCAGATCGGCCAGGTGCGAGCGCAGCGCCACGTCGTCGTCGCTGTCGCCGGCACGGCGCTGATACCCCAGCGCCTGCAGGCGTGCGCCGAACGCGGCCTCGGTCGCCTGGCGCAGCCTGGCGCGCTGTGCGTCGTCGCGCGCCAGCACCCGCCAGATCCAGCCGATGCGGTCGTTCAACGCGGTGGCCACGGCCGTGGCCTTGGCCGGCGCCAGCTGCTGCATGGCCGCGATCACGTCCGCGGTGTCGGCCTCGCCGGTGCGGAACGCGCTGTCGATGGCATCGGCATAGGCCAGCTTCTCGGCATCGTCGAGCGCATCGAGATGGCGGCCGAGCGCGGTCAGCTGCGGCCTGGGCAGGGCGAAGCGGTAGTAGCCGGTGCCGCCGGCGTTGGGCATCACCCAACTGTTCGCATCGGCGCCGGCGAGCGTGAGGCGGCCGTCGCTGGAAGACAGCATCTGGCAGGCACGGCGCACGCCCTGGCGCGTGCCGTACTTGACGCACACCGGCACGCCCCAGGACTGTGCGGCGTTGCCGCGCGAGCCCAGCGGCAGGAAGCGTTGCTGGTGCAGTCGCAGCACCGCGCCGCCAGCCTCGGGCTGCAGCTGCGCTTGCAGATAGGGCACGCCGGGCTGGTCGAGGAAGCTGCGGAACGCGGCCTTGAACTCCTCGTCCTTGCCGGCCGCGGCGGCGATCGCATCGACCAGGTCGTCGGCGGTGGCGTTGCCGAAACGGTGCGCACGGATGTAGGCGCGCATGCCGCTGCGGAAGGTATCCTCGCCGACGAACTGCTCGAACATGCCCAGCACCGCGGCGCCCTTGCGGTAGGTGATGCTGTCGAAGGCGGTCTCGATGTCGCCGTTGCCGGTGATCGGCTGGCGGATCTTGCGCGCGCTGACCAGGCTGTCGTTGTCCATCGCCTCCTGCGCCGCACTAACGCGGTCCAGGTCGGCGCGGTACTGCGGACGCAGGCGCATGGTGATCTTCTGCTGCATCCAGGTGGCGAAGGCCTCGTTGAGCCACAGGTCGTCCCACCAGGCCATGGTCACCGTATCGCCGGTCCACTGGTGCGCCAGCTCGTGCGCGGTGACGTTGAACGAGCCCTCGACATTGTGCCGCGGCGAATCGTCGTCCAGCAGCAACAGCCAGTCGCGGAAGGTGACGAAGCCGGGATTCTCCATCGCACCGGCGGAGAAGTCCGGCGCGGCCACCAGGTCCAGCTTGTCGAACGGATAGCCGAAGTCGTAGTAGTCCTCCAGCGCGGCGATGATCTCCGGCGTCTGCTGCAGCGCGCGCTGGATGCGCGGCCCCTGTCCCTGTGCGGCCACGCCGCGCAGCGGAATGGCCTGCGGGCGCTGCGGCGTAGCCGGCAGCGCCGGCCCGTCGACCACATCCCACGGCCCGACCGCGTAGGCCACCAGGTAGGTCGGCAGCGGCACGGTCTCGGCGAAGCGCACGGTCTTCCAGCCCTTGCCGGCCGGCTCGGTGGACACGGCGCGGGTATTGGCCAGTGCCTGCTCGCCCTCGGGTACGGTCAGGCGCAGCGCGAACGGCGTCTTCAGCGCCGGCTCGTCGAAACCGGGGAAGGCGTAGCGCGCGCTGATCGGCTCCATCTGCGTCAAGGCATAGGCATGCCCCTGCGCCTTGACCTGGTAGAGGCCCTGCAACTGCTGGTTGAACGGCGCGCTGTAGACGATGGTCAGGGTCAGTTCCTGCGGCTGCAGCGTGCGCCCGAAGGCGATGCGGGCCACGCCGGCCTGCGCGTCGGCCTGGGTGTAGCGCACCGGGAACGACGCACCATCGGCGGTGCGCAGCGTGGCCTTGCTCACCCGCAACTCCTTGCCGTGCAGCCACAGATGGTCGGACGCGCGCTCCAGGCGCACGCGGACGGTGGTGGTGCCGTCGAAGCTGGTGCGCTCCGGATCGATCTTCAGGTCCAGGGCGTAGTGCTCGGGCACCGCCCACTCCGGCAGGCGCCCGCTCGGCACCGCGTCGGGCGCCTGCGCGCAGGCCGCGCCGCAGCACAGCGCGAGGACGGAGAACAGCACGCGACGGGACAGAACGGGCATGGAGGGGCCTTCGCCGATAAGGAGGGCGACGACTTAAGCACGCGCGGCGGCGGCTGTCACGTGATGAAGGTCAGTGTGGCAACACAGGCGCTAGCGCGGCGGGAGCAGTTCGTCTTAGGAATCAACTGGCATGCAGCCGCGACGAACGATTCCTGCTGTGCCCCAACCTTGAAAGGCGTCGGGACTGAAGTCCCTCCCACAGTGCACTCAGCCAACGTATCTCAGGGTGCCCGGTAGAAGTCGGCCCGCCACGCGCAACGGCGCCTGCGGCTGCTGCGGAAACCAGCTTTTTTGTGTACCCACCACGATCAACGGGCGACGTGGTCACCAAATGCAGCGCATTCGCTCTGCTATCGCCGTTGCTTCGGCTTTTGACTTGCCGGGTTCCCTTCCGAAGCGGCGGCCAGCGCGGGGAAACACCCGAAGGGCGGCGTACATGGATGTACGCCGTCCGCGGCAGGGGCAGGATGCCCCTTCCGCGGATCCCCGTGATGGGCGCGGACCCGGAGCGCGCAGCGCGGAGGGCGCGAAGGCAGGGCGCGCTTTCTTTTGGTTACCTTTTCTTTGCGCGAGCAAAGAAAAGTAACTCGCCCGACAGGGCGAAAGCCTTTGCTGTTGCATCAGGTTTGCGCGTCAGGCCAGAAAATCTATAGAAGCGGCTTCAGCCGCGACAGGCACGGCTGATTGCCCAGGTCGCGGCTGAAGCCGCTTCTACAAAGGTGCGTTATAGGGGCACGGCGACGTGATCAGCGCCGCGCACCAACATCAGTCCTTCAGCCCCAGCGCCGCCAGCACCTGCGCGGCCAGCGCTTCGACGTTGTCGCCGTCGGCGTGCAGGTGCAGTTCCGGGCGCTCCGGCGCCTCGTACGGCGAATCGATGCCGGTGAAGTTGGGAATCAGGCCGGCGCGCGCCTTGGCGTACAGGCCCTTGACGTCGCGCGCCTCGGCCACCGGCAACGGCACGTCGACGAACACTTCGAGGAATTCGCCCTCGCCGAAGCGCTCGCGCGCCAGTTGCCGCTCGGCGCGGAACGGCGAGATGAAGCTGACCAGCACGATCAGGCCGGCATCGGTCATCAGCCTGGCCACTTCGGCGACGCGGCGGATGTTCTCCACGCGGTCCTCGTCGGTGAAGCCCAGGTCGCGGTTGAGGCCATGGCGGACGTTGTCGCCGTCGAGGATGAAGGTGTGGTAGCCCAGCGCATGCAGGCGCTTGTCGACCAAGTTGGCGATGGTCGACTTGCCGGCGCCGGACAGGCCGGTGAACCACAGCACCTTCGGCGTCTGGCCCTTGATCCGCGCGCGCGCGACCCTGTCCACGTCCAGGTGCTGCCAGTGCACATTGCCGGCGCGGCGCAGCGCGAAATCCAGGGTGCCGGCGGCGACGGTGGCGTTGCTGTGGCGGTCGATCAGGATGAAGCCGCCGAGCGTGCGGTCCTGCGCGTACGGGGCGAAGGCGATCGGCTGGTCCAGCGCCAGGTTGCAATAGCCGACCTCGTTTAGCTCCAGCCGCTTGGCCGCCAAGCGCTCCTGCGTATTGACGTCGATGCGGTGCTTGATCTCGGTGACGCTGGCGGCCACGGTGCGCGCGCCGATCTTCAGCCAGTACGGGCGGCCGGGCAGCAGCGCGGCATCGTCCATCCACAGCACATGCGCGGCGAACTGGTCGGCCACCTCCGGCGGATCGCCAGCGGCGGCGATCACATCGCCACGGCTGACGTCGATCTCCTCGGTCAGGGTCAGGGTCACAGCCTGGCCGGCCACGGCGCGCGGCACCGGTTCGGCGCCGACCAACACCTGCGCGACCTGCGCGCGCCGCGCCGACGGCAGCACCACCACCGCATCGCCAGGCTGCACCGCGCCGGCCGCCACGGTGCCGGCGAAGCCGCGGAACTGCGCATGCGGGCGGTTGACCCACTGCACCGGCAGACGCAGGCCGCTGTCGGCGGTGCGCGCGTCCAGCTGCACGCTTTCCAGATGTTCCAGCAGCGCCGGGCCAGCATACCAGGGCGTGCGCGCCGAGCGCTGCGACAGGTTGTCGCCCTCCAGCGCCGACAGCGGAATGCACTGCACGTCGGCGATGCCCAGTTGCGCGGCGAGCGCGCGGTACTCCGCGGTGATGGTCTCGAACGTCTCCTGCGCAAACTCGACCAGATCCATCTTGTTGACCGCCAGCACCACGTGGCGGATGCCCAGCAGCGCGACGATGTAGCTGTGCCGGCGGGTCTGGGTCAGCACGCCCTTGGCGGCGTCGACCAGCACCACCGCCACGTCGGCGGTGGACGCGCCGGTGGCCATGTTACGGGTGTACTGCGCATGCCCGGGGCAGTCGGCGACAATGAACTTGCGCCGGTCGGTATCGAAGTAGCGGTAGGCCACGTCGATGGTGATGCCCTGCTCGCGCTCGGCGGCCAGGCCGTCCAGCAGCAACGCATAGTCGATCGCCCCGCCGCGGGTCCCGTGGCGCTTGCTGTCGGCGCCAAGCGCCGCCAGCTGGTCGTCGAACAGCCGCTTGCTGTCGTACAGCAAGCGCCCGATCAAGGTGCTCTTGCCATCGTCGACGCTGCCGCAGGTGATGAAGCGCAGCAGCGGCTTGTGTTCGTGTTGCTGCAGGTAGGCGGCGACGGCGGCGCCGCCTACGGGATTGGGGATTGGGGATTGGGGATTCGTCACAGCGCTCCCTCCCGACACCGCATCCGCCGCCGAACTCCGCTCTTGCGAATCCCCAATCCCCAATCCCGAATCCCGGCTCATCAGAAATACCCCTCCACCTTCTTCTGCTCCATCGAGGCGCCCGGGTCCTGGTCGATGATCCGGCCCTGGCGTTCGGAGGTGGTAGCCTGCAGCATCTCGGCGATGATCTTCTCCAGGGTGTCGGCCTGCGATTCGATCGCGCCGGTCAGCGGGTAGCAACCGAGGGTACGGAAGCGCACGCGCCGCAGTTGCGGGGTTTCGCTGGGACGCAGCGGCAGGCGTGCGTCGTCGACCATGATCAGCGCGCCGTCGCGTTCCACCACCGGACGCTCGGCGGCGAAGTACAGCGGCACCACCGGAATCGCTTCGCGGTAGATGTACAGCCAGATGTCCAGCTCGGTCCAGTTGGACAGCGGGAACACGCGCACGCTCTCGCCGGGATGGATCCGCGGGTTGTACAGATTCCACAGCTCCGGACGCTGCTGCTTGGGATCCCAGCGGTGGTGCGCGTTGCGGAACGAGAACACCCGCTCCTTGGCCCGCGCCTTCTCTTCGTCCCGCCGCGCGCCGCCGATGGCGGCGTCGAACTTCCACAGGTCCAGCGCCTGCTTCAGCGCCTGGGTCTTCATCACGTCGGTGTGCACGCTGGCGCCGTGGCTGAACGGGCCGACGTCCTGGGCGACGCCGTCGGGATTGATGTGCACGCGCAGCTCCACCCCGGTCTCGGCGGCGCGGCGGTCGCGGAAGGCGATCATCTCGCGGAACTTCCAGCGCGTGTCCACGTGCAGCAGCGGGATCGGCGGCGGCGCCGGCGCGAACGCCTTGAGCAGCAGATGCAGCAGCACCGAACTGTCCTTGCCGACCGAATACAGCAATACCGGGTTGCGGAACTCGGCAGCGACCTCGCGCAGGATGTGGATGCTCTCGGCCTCGAGGCGGTCGAGGTGGGACAGGGAAAACGCACTCATCGAGACGGCGGCGGCAGGCAGTGGAGGGATGGCCCCGAAGCGTAACAGCGGGCGTGACGATCGGGGCGGCAGTGTGCGCGGCGTCTACGGGCCGCAGAAATAAGCCACGGGCATGAGCCGATAACCCCTGTTCCTTTCTGTCGCGCGCAACGAATCCCTAACATCGGTCATCCCTTCCTCATCCCCGGACCGGCCATGACCGCCGCCTCGCCCGCGCTGCCACCCAGCCCCTTGCCCGAGGAGCGCAAGGCGCTGTTGGCGCGGACCGTGGAGGGCCTGGACGCGGCCGGCCTGTGGTGGCTGTCCGGCTACGCCGCGGGCCTGGCCCAGGCGCAGGGCCCGGCGACGCCGGCGCTGGCCGTGGTCGCCGGCGCCGCCGCGGCGCCCTCGCCGGCGCCGGCGCCGGCGCCGCAGCTGAGCATCGTCTACGGCAGCCAGACCGGCAACGCGCGCCGCGCCGCCGAACAGGTGGCCGCCGAGGCCGAAGCGGCCGGGCTGGCGGTGCGCCTGCTGCGCGCCGACGCCTATCCCACCCGCGAGCTGGGCAACGAACGCCTGCTGTACGTGGTCATCAGCACCCAGGGCGAGGGCGACCCGCCGGACGATGCGATCGGCTTCGTCGAGTTCCTGCAGGGTCGGCGCGCGCCAAAGCTGCCGCAGCTGCAGTACGCCGTGCTCGGTCTGGGCGATTCCAGCTACGCCGATTTCTGCGGCATCGCCCGGCGCCTGGACGCGCGCCTGGCCGAACTCGGCGCGCAGCGGCTGCTGCCGCTGGGCGAGGCCGACCTGGAGATCGAAACGGTGGCGGCACCGTGGCGGGCGCAGGCGCTGGCGCAGGCGCGCGACATCCTGGGCCGCACGCCCGCGACGCCGTCGGCCACGGTGACGCCGCTGCGCGGCGCCGCCGCCGCGACCTGGAGCCGCACGCAACCGTTCGCCGCCGAAGTCCTGGCCAACCAGCCGATCAGCGGCCGCGACTTCAAGGGCCCGCGCTACGCCGCGCACGGCCAGGCCGACAAGGACGTGCGCCACCTGGAACTGTCGCTGGCCGGCAGCGGCCTGCACTACGAACCCGGCGACGCCCTCGGTGTGCGCCATCGCAATCCGCCCGCGCTGGTCGAGGCGGTCCTGGCCGCGACGCGCCTGGACGGCGACGTCGCATTCACTGTCGATGGGCAGACACTGCCCCTGCACGAGTGGCTCGCCAGCCATCGCGAACTGACCCGGGCCTCGCGCCCGTTGCTCGCCGCGGTGGCCGAACTCGCCGGCGCCAACGCGCTGACCGAGCTGCTCGCCCCCACCCAGACCGCCGGCCTGGCGGCTTTGCTCGCCGATCACCAAGTGATCGACGTGCTGCGTCGCTGGCCGGCGGATTGGGACCACGCCGCGCTGCTGCAGGCGCTGCGGCCGATGGTCCCGCGCCTGTACTCGATCGCCTCCAGCCGCAAGCGGGTCGGCGACGAAGCCCACCTCACCGTCGACGTGCTGGCTTACGACGCCCACGGCCATGCCCACGGCGGCGCCGCCAGCGGCTATCTGGCCGCCCTGGCCGAAGGCGACAGCGCCCCGATCTACATCGAGCCCAACGAACGCTTCCGGGTGCCGGCCGACGACAGCCGCGACATCCTGATGATCGGCCCCGGCACCGGCGTGGCGCCGTTCCGCGGTTTCGTGCAGGAGCGCGCCGAGCGCGGCGCCAGCGGCCGCAACTGGCTGTTCTTCGGCGCCCGCCACTTCAACCGCGACTTCCTCTACCAGGCCGAATGGCAGCAGGCGCTGCGCAGCAGCGAACTGCACCGGCTGGACCTGGCGTTCTCGCGCGACGTGCAGCCGCTGCGCGGCACCACCGTCCCTTCCAAGGTGTACGTGCAGCAGCGCCTGCGCGAACACGGCCGCGCGGTCTACGACTGGCTGCAAAACGGCGCGCACCTGTACGTGTGCGGCGCCATCGCCATGGGCAAGGACGTGCACGCCACCCTGCTGGACATCGTCGCCGAACACGGCGCCCGCAGCGCCGAGGACGCCGCCGCCTACCTCAGCCAACTGCAGCAGGAGGGGCGGTATGCGCGTGATGTCTATTGAGTCGGGGATTGGGGATTCGGGATTGGGGATTCGCAAGAGCCGCTCTCCCTGCACTGAGAACTGTCGAAGGTCCTGATCCTTCAGCACACGTCTGCTCGCTTCACCAATCCCGAATCCCCAATCCCGGCCCCTCAATGTCCCACTCCGTCGAAGACATCAAGCACCACAGCCAGCGCTTGCGCGGGTCGCTGCTGCAGAGCCTGGCCGATCCGGTCACCGGGGCGCTGCGCGAGGACGATCAGACCCTGATCAAGTACCACGGCAGCTACCAGCAGGACGACCGCGACCTGCGCGAGGAGCGGCGCCGGCAGAAGCTGGAGCCGGCCTACCAGTTCATGATCCGCACGCGCACCCCGGGCGGGGTGGTGGATCCGGCGCAGTGGCTCAAGCTCGACGCCATCGCCACCACCTACGGCAACCACTCGCTGCGCATCACCACGCGCCAGGCGTTCCAGTTCCATGGGGTGATCAAGCGCGAACTGAAGGCGACCATGCAGGCGATCAACGCCGCGCTGATCGATACCCTGGCCGCCTGCGGCGACGTCAACCGCAACGTACAGGTCGCCGCCAATCCGCTGGCCTCGCAGGCGCACGCCACGCTCTATGCCGACGCCGCGCGCGTGTCCGAACACCTGCTGCCCAATACCCGCGCCTACTACGAGATCTGGCTGGACGAGGAGCAGGTCGCCGGCAGCGGCCAGGAGGACGAGCCGATCTACGGCAACGCCTACCTGCCGCGCAAGTTCAAGATCGGCTTCGCGCTGCCGCCGATCAACGACGTCGACGTGTTCGCCAACGACCTCGGCTTCATCGGCGTGCTGGACGCCGACGGCACGTTGGTCGGCTACAACGTCAGCCTCGGCGGCGGCATGGGCGCCAGCCATGGCGATGCCGAGACCTACCCGCGCGTGGCCAACGTGGTCGGCTTCATCGACCGCGCGCAGTTGCTCGACGTCGCCACCGCGGTGGTCACCACCCAGCGCGACCTGGGCAACCGCACGGTGCGCAAGCGCGCACGCTTCAAGTACACCATCGACGACCACGGCCTGGACACGGTGCTGGCGGAGATCGAGCGCCGCGCCGGCGTGCGCCTACAGGCCACGCGCGACTTCGCCTTCGAGCACAACGGCGATCGCGCCGGCTGGCAGGCCGGCGAGGACGGACGCTGGCACCTGACCCTGTCGCTGCCGGCCGGGCGCATCGCCGATCATGCCGACGGCGCGCAGCACCTCAGCGGCCTGCGCGCGATCGCCGCGCAGCTGCGCGATGCCGGCGACGGCGCGCACTTCCGCATGACCTCGAACCAGAACCTGGTCATCGCCGGCATCCCCGCCGCGCAGCGCGAGGCGATCGACGCGCTGGTACGCGCGCATGCGCTGGACGCCGGCAACCGCGCGCCCACCGCGCTGGCGCGCGCGGCCATGGCCTGCGTGGCGCTGCCCACCTGCGGCCTGGCGATGGCCGAGGCCGAACGCTACCTGCCGGCCTTCGCCGCGCAGCTGCAGCCGCTGCTGGCCCGCCACGGCCTGGAGGACGCGCCGATCCTGCTGCGCATCTCCGGTTGCCCGAACGGCTGCTCGCGTCCGTACCTGGCCGAGATCGCCCTGGTCGGCAAGGCGCCCGGCCGCTACAACCTGATGCTCGGCGGCGACCACCGCGGCCAGCGCCTCAACACCCTGTACCGCGAGAACATCGCCGAGCCGGAGATCCTCGCCGCGCTGGAGCCGCTGTTCGCGCGCTATGCCAACGAACGGCACGCGGGCGAACGCTTCGGCGACTTCCTGCACCGCAGCGGCGTGGTCGCCCTGCCCGCCTACCCCACCCACCGCCACCTGATTCCGTCGGAACTGCACGCATGAGCGCTCTGCCCGCCGCCTCCCAAGACGCCTCCGCCAACGCACCGGTGCCGGCCCTGGATCTCGATGCCGCCAATGCGCTGCTGGCGACGCTGTCTGCGCCGGAGCGCGTGGCCTGGGCGTTGCAGCACGGCCCGGCCGAAGCGGCGCTGTCGTCCAGCTTCGGCGCGCAATCGGCGGCCACCTTGCACCTGCTGACCCGGCAGCGCCCGGACATCCCGGTGATCCTGATCGACACCGGCTACCTGTTCGCCGAGACCTACCGTTTCGCCGACGCGCTGACCGAGCGGCTCAAGCTCAATCTCAAGATCTACCGCCCGCTGGTCAGCCGCGCCTGGATGGAAGCGCGCCACGGCCGCCTGTGGGAACAGGGCATGGTCGGCATCGAGCAGTACAACAACCTGCGCAAGGTCGAGCCGATGCGCCGCGCCCTGGACGAGCTGAAGGTCGGCACCTGGTTCACCGGCCTGCGCCGCAGCCAGTCCGACAGCCGCGCGCAGACCCCGTTCGTGCAGAAGCGCGGCGAACGCTACAAGATCAACCCGATCGCCGACTGGAGCGATCGCGACCTGTGGCAATACATGCAGCAGCACGACCTGCCCTATCACCCGCTGTGGGAACAGGGCTACGTCTCCATCGGCGACTTCCACACCACCCGCCGCTGGGAACCGGGCATGCGCGAGGAAGACACCCGCTTCTTCGGCCTCAAGCGCGAGTGCGGGATCCACGAGGATCTGTGAGGCGCGCCAGCACGCGTTTGGCCTTTCTGTAGCCGCGTCGTCAGCCGCGGCAGACCTTACCGACCACACCGCGTCTTTTCCGTAGGAGCGGCTTTAGCCGCGACCTGGTATTTCATGGGAACGTCCGGTCGCGGCTGAAGCCGCTCCTACAGCGCAGAATCTCTGTCTCCTGTGCGGGTGAAAGCAGCGCTGAATGCTGATCCGCCCCTTGTGGGAGGGACTTCAGTCCCGACTGCACAAGATCGGATGCGCCGATGGCATCGCTTGTCGCAGCGGAATCACCTTAGATTCCAATCTCGACCCGCTAAGCCCCCACCACCGGCTCACGCCGCAGCACCAGCGCCCAGTCCAGCGCCAACATCAGCAGCAACGACACTCCGACCAGCGGAAACAGCAGCCCACCCAGCACCAGCAACGCCACCACGCCGCGCAAGGTGCGCCGGTCCGCCGGCAGCGGCGGCACCCCGAGCCCGCCATGCGGGCGCCGCTTCCACCACATCACCGCCGCGCTGACGCACAACAGCACGACACCCAGGCAGGCCAGGATCAGCAGGAGCTGGTTGAGCACCCCGTACTCCTGGCCCAGGTGCACGTTGATGCCCCACTCCAGCGCCTTGGCCAGCGGGCCGTAATCGGCATAGCGCATGTCCAGCAGCACCTGGCCGCTGTACTGATCCAGGTGGATTACCCGCTGCTGCGCCAGGTCCGGCGGATACACCGACGCGGTATAGACACCACGCGCGCCGCGCGGCAGCGCGACGCTGTAGCCGGGCGCGATCCCGCGCGCCTGGAACCGCGCCACCGCCGCATCCAGGCCGATCGCGCCGGCCACCGGCGCGGCATCCGCCATGCCGGCCATGCCGCCGTGCTCACTATGCCCACCGTGCGCCGCATGCGGATCCACGGACGGCGGCGACGACTGCGGCAGGCGCGCCTGCCGCAGCGACCACGCCGGCACCTCGCTGTCGCTCAGCCGCTGCGTCGACATCGGCACATCCACCCGCAACCCGGACGGATAGCCGTAATGGTGGCCATTGGCCAGGCGATTGACCTGCGCGCCCCAGAACCACGACCACGGCATCCCGGTCAGCGCCAGGAACAGCAGCGCCACGCCGACCACGCTGCCGGTGAGCGCGTGCAGATCGCGCCAGAACACGCGCTGCGGCGGCCGTCCGCGCACCGTGGTCACGCCGCCGCGGCGCCCGCGCGGCCACCACAGGTACACACCGGTCAGCACCAGCAGGATCGCCCAGCCGGCGGCCACCTCGATCAGCGCATTGGCGAACCAGCCGACGTAGTCGAGGCTGTGCAGGCGGCGGATGGTCCAGGCCACGGTGCCGTGTTCGGGCAACTGACCGAGCACCCGTGCCCGGTACGGATCCACGTACACCACGGCGTGACGGCCATCGGCGGTGGCGATGGTCACTTCCGCCGAGGCATCGCGCTGCGGCGGCGTGGTGTAGCGCAGCGCTTGGCCGGGTTGCGCCGCCAGCGCCGCGTCCAACAACCGCTGCGGGGCCAGCGCCTGCGGGTGCGCCGGCACCGGCACGGTCTTCAGCGCATGGTGGAAGTAGCGGTCGATCGGCTGTTGGTAGACGAAGGCCGCGCCGGTCAGCGCCAGCCACACCAGCAGCGGCAGCACCAGCAGGCCGGCATAGAAATGCCAGCGCCACACCGCACGGTAGAAGCGCGCTGGTGCCGCCTCGGCGGCAAGGGTGCGCGCGGCCATCACCAGCCCCAGCCCAGGGTGGCGTACAGCGCGCGGCCATCGCCAGGCGAGTAGCCGGACGACCCGCTGTCGTACCAGGCGTAGACGTAGTGCCGATCGGTCAGGTTCTTCAGTTGCAGCGAGACCTCGCGCTGCGCGCGCCAGCGCCAGGTCGCGCCGAGATTGGCCAAGGCGTAGCCACCGTAGCGACCCAGTGTGTTGCTGCGCTCCACGTAGTAGTCGCCCTGCGCGTTGCCCCAGGCCGACAGCGTCAGCCTTGGCGTGGCCTGCCAGTCGATGCCCGCCGTCGCAAGGTAGTGCGGCACGTTCTCGATCTCCTTGCCACGGGTAGCCGGCGCGCTCGGGTCGGGCGTGACGATCAACGCGCGTTGCAGGGAATAGGCCAGCCACAGCGTCCAGCGTTCGTCCGGACGCAGGTTCAGTTGCGCATCCCAGCCGCGGCGCAGGGTCTTGCCGACGTTGCCGACCTCGCCGGTGCCGACGCTGCCGTTCACGCCGAGGATGGTGGCCACTTCGTCGGAGGCGCGCTGCTCCCAGTAGGCCACACGTGCGTCCCAGCGCTGCTGCGCGCCGGCGAACTTGAGGCCGCTCTCCCAGCCGTCGTTGTAGGACGGCGCCAGGTTGCGCGCCTGGGTGCGGTAGGCGCCGTTGCCGCTGCCGATCTGGAAGGTGCGGCCGATGTTGGCGTACAGGCTGACCTGCCCAGTGAGCGCGTACACCGCGCTGAACTTGGGTTGGCGAATCGTGCCGTAGGCGTAGGTCGGATAGCGCGCACCGCTGGCGAGGTCGCGGAACTGCCCGCCGACCCGATCCACCCGGTAGCCCGGCACCAGTTGCAGGCGCGCGGTCGGGCGCAGCACCGCCTGCACGTAGGCGCCTTCGGTGTGCAGATCGAAATCCCAGTCGCGCAACGGCGCGGTGCGCACGCGTACCACCGTGCGGTAGCGCTGCGAGATGTTGTCCTGCCACTGCGCGTCGACCCCGCCCTCCAGCGCGAAGGCGTCGGCACGGGCCAGCGCCGGGCGCCAGCTGAGCTTGGCCAGCACGCCGCGCTGGCGCTCGTCGGTGTCGCGCTCCTGCTGCGCTCCGGCCGCGGTGAAGCGCACCCAGCGCTGATTGTCGTAGCGGTTCCAGTACGCCTTGGCGCTGCCCTGCACGGTCTCGGCCAGGCGCGCGTCCAGGTGCAGCGACACCTGCGTGGTGTGGCGCTGGCTGCGGTCGTCGCGCGCGTAGTCGGGGGAACTGCGCGGCGCACGCTGCGCGGTCGCGTAGTCCAGATACCCCGCCTCCAGCGCCGTGTTGCGGTAGTCGCGCGCGCTGAGTCCGGCACGCCAGCGCCCGTCCGGATCGGTGTAGAACCACTTGCCGGAGAACGCATGCTTGCGCGCGTCGGCGTGGTCGCGGTAGCCATCGCTGTCGCGCCAGGCGGCGAAATAGTTCTGGCTCCAGGCCCCGCGCTCGATGCCCTGCGTCGCCTGCACCTCGCGGGTGCCGAAGCTGCCGACGGTGACGCTGGCACGGCCGTCGTTGCCGCCGCTGCGGGTCAGCACGTCGACGCTGCCGGCGATCGCGTTCAGGCCGTAGCGCGGGTCGTTGGTGCCGCGCACGATCTCGATCGCGGCGATGTCCAGCGGAAACACCGCATCCAGATACGGCATGGCGCCGGCATTGTCGTTGCTGGGCACGCCGTCGATCAGCAGCTTGACCGCATTGACCCGGCCCTCGCCGTTGAAGCCGCGGAAGGAAAAGCGCCCGGCGTCGGTGCCCATCTTGAACTGGGTCACCTGCACGCCGGGCGCGCGCATCAGCAGTTCCCAGCTGTAGTCGACGTGCTGGTCCTGCAGCAGGTCGCCGCCGAGGATGTCGACGGAACTGAACACGCTGCGCGCGCTGGAACCGGCGGCGAGCGGCGAAGTGGCCTGGACCTTGCCCAGGGTCAGCACGGAATCGCCGGCGCCTGGCGGCGCATCGGCGGCCAGGGCAGGCATGGCCGCTGCGAGATACACGCAGCAGCATGCCGCCACGGGCGGCATGGAAGAAAAGCGGAACATGGCGAAACTCCATCGGCACGAGGACATGCCGCAGCGATGCCGCGGCACGGAAACGGCAACCCGTGGATCAGGAGAACAGCGGTGGCCCGCGTGGCGGGTGTGCGCGGCGTGCGATGGCCGTGACGACACGGCGGCGCAGCGCCGCCCTCGGCGCCGGCGGGCAGCACCAGGGCAGCAGCGCCAGCAACAGCGCCACCCACGGCAACAGACGCGCGGCGAGCAGGCAGTAATCGCAGGCCGACGCGTGCGCCAGGCCGGCATCGTCGTGGTGGCCGCCATGCGCCGCCGAGACGGCTCCCGCCAGCGCCGCCAGGCGCAGGCCGCCGCTGGTGCACAGCGCCTGGTCCTGCTGTGCGGCCGCTTCGGTCCGTGCCTGGCGCCACTGGCTGATCGGCGGCGCCAGCAGCAACAGGCCGAGCGCCAGCGCGGCGAGCGCGGCCCAACACGACGGCAACTGGCGGAGACGGACCATCGGCGCATTCTAGAGGGTGCGCCGGCCATTGAAACGCGTGCGACACCGTGTGCGGCGAAGTGACGCATGGTGCAGGACCGGCCGCGTCCTCGGTCGGCAGGCCGCAGGCCGCCATCGCGGCCGCTGCGTCGGTGCGACCATGGCCGCAGCGTTGTCGTCTTGCCGGCTGCCAGGCGCTCGGCAAGGTGTGGTCCATCCGTTGCCCGGCCGCACCATGCCGTCTCCGCAGATCGAAGACAGACCGGCCGCTCCCACCCCGCGACGATCGCTGCCCTTGCATGCCGCCGCGATTGCGGCACCATCAGCCGCGGCCGCGTGGAGGATCCGCAATGGCCACCCTTGTTCCGTCCCACTCAGCGAGCCGCCCCATGCCCACGATCACGATTTACCACAACCCCGCCTGCGGCACCTCGCGCAATGTGCTCGGGCTGATCCGCAACAGCGGCGTCGAGCCGACCGTGATCGAATACCTGAAGACCCCGCCCGACCGCGCCACCCTGCAGGCGCTGGCGACGGCCAGCGGGCTGCCGCTGCGGGAGCTGATCCGGCAGAAGGGCACGCCCTACGCCGAACTGGGGCTGGACGACCCGACGCTGGACGATGACGCGCTGCTGGAGGCCATGCTGCAGCACCCGATCCTGCTCAACCGGCCGATCGTGGTCAGCCCACTGGGCACGCGCCTTTGCCGGCCGTCGGAGACGGTGCTGGAGATCCTGCCGACGCCGCAGCGCGGCGCCTTCGCCAAGGAAGACGGCACGCCGCTGGTCGACGCGCAGGGCCGCTGGGTGGGCTGACCGGGCCACGCCGCCGGCGCCCGCCGATTCGCTAAGCGCAGGTACAGCCCATGCGAGCGCCATGTGAACGCCGCGTCGGCACAAACCGTGACAGGTACCCTAGACTGCGCGTCTTCCTGACCGAGCCGCGCCGTATGTCCACCGTCGAATCCGCCGCCGACCCGGTCTACTGCGCGGTCAAGCCGCGCAACGAGGCGCTGCGCCTGGACGCGTTGCACAGCTACGCGATCCTGGACACCCCACGCGAGCCGGCGTTCGACGACATCACCCGGCTGGCGGCGCTGATCTGCCAGGCGCCGATCGCGGTGGTCAACCTGATCGACAGCGAGCGCCAGTGGTTCAAGAGCGAGATCGGGCTGGGCACGCGCGAGACCCCGCTGGCGACCTCGCTGTGCGCGCACGCCCTGCTCGAGGACGACCTGCTGCTGGTGCCGGACACCCGCGAGGACCCGCGCTTCGCCTGCAATCCGCTGGTGACCGGCGAGATGCGCCTGCACTTCTACGCCGGCGCGCTGCTGAAGACCTCCGACGGCCTGGCCCTGGGCACGGTGTGCGTGCTGGACCGGCGCCCGCGCCAGCTCAGCTACGAGCAGATCGAAGCGCTGCGCGCGCTGGCGCGGCAGGCCATGGGCCAACTGGAACTGCGCAAGGCGCTACACCTGGCGCAGGAATCCAACCACTACCGCAGCCGCCTGATGGCCATCGCCGGGCACGATCTGAAGACGCCGCTGCGCACCGCGTCCTACGCGCTGAGCAAGCTGCAGCGCCAGCACGACGCCGCGCAGGATGGTTCGCTGGAGACCGCACGCGCGGCCCTGAACCAGGTCGCCGTGGGTCTGGACCAGCTCGCCACCAATGCCGCCGCCGGCGAACTGCGCCTGCCGGCGCTGCACGACCTGGCGCTGGCCGACGTGCTGGCGCCGATCCTGGCCACCTGGCAGCCGCAGGCCGCGGCCAAGGGCGTACAGCTGCGCAGCGTGCCGACCTCGCTGCGCGTGCGCAGCAGCGCTGCCCTGTTGTCCACCTTGCTGGGCAACCTGCTGGGCAACGCGGTCAAGTACACCGCGCAGGGCAAGGTGCTGATCGGCTGCCGGCGCCGTGGCGATCGCGTGGCGGTGGAAATCATCGACCGCGGCATCGGCATGGACGAAGCCGGCCTGCGCACGATGTTCCAGGCCTTCCAACAGGCCGACCCGCGCAGCGACGGCCTCGGCCTGGGGCTGTGGATCGTCCGCCGCGCCGCCGAGACCCTGGGCTGCACCGTGGAAGTGCGCAGCCAGCCCGGCCACGGCAGCCGCTTCACCGTGCTGCTGCCGGCGGCCACGGACGCCTGAGCTACGCTGCGCTGGGCGTGGGTGCAGACACTGGTGCTGGCACGCGCACCCTCATCCGCCCCTTCGGGGCACCTTCTCCCGGAGGGAGAAGGGTGGGTCGGCGGCGGCGGAGGAGCACGCTATGAGCCAACGGAAGCGACGCGTTTCAGGGAATGCCCGTCGCGGCTGAAGCGCTCCTACGGAAAACCGCGCACTGGGTTAGGCCTCGGCAGCAACCGGTGAAGCACCGGGTTCTTCCGGCAGCATGCAGTCGGGACTGAAGTCCCTCCCACAACGCGCACGGCCGCTCAGTGTGAGGAGCCGGGGTGCAACCGCCGCGGAGATCCCGCTTTTGCGAATCCCCACTCCCGACTCCCCAATCCCGGCTTCACGAGTCACTCCTTCAACACCATATCGATACACAACACCGCCGCCATGATCAGGATCCGCCGCGGATCCTCGGCCGGCACGCTGTCGGCGATCGACAGCATGTAGTTGTCGGCGCTGGTGAACAGCTCCTTGCCGAGCCCGGCCCACTTCTTGGACACCTGCGCCAGTTCGCGCTCGCCCTGCACGAAGCGGAAATCCCAACTGGTCCACTTGCCGCGCAGCGTGCACACCGGCGCGCCCTGGGCATCGAGCACATCGAACTTGCCGCCGATGGAGAAGAACTTCTGGCTGAAGGAACCGACCAGCCGATCGTGCTCGTCCAGCACCTCCACCCGGGACAGGAACAGCGAGAAGCCGCGCTTCACCGTCAGCACCTTCTGCCCATCCGGAGTCCGCACTTCCACCTGGAACGGGGTCATGCGCTTGTAGTCGGAGAACCGGAAGATCTTGGTCAACAGGCCCAGGTTCGGCTCGCGGCATTCCAGCAACTTGCGATTGCTGTGCGGATCGAACACGTCGTAGTTGTTGGCGGCCTTGAACATGCCGACCTGTTCCTTGACGAAGAACAGGTTGTGCTGAAGAACAGGATGCATCGGGCGTCCTTGCGTTGGGAAAGTCGACGCGCCCTGGGCGGCGGCCGCACAGCGGCGGCGTGGTGCCGGCAGGCGCCGGCACGCCCAGGGTCGCGGTCTGCCGGGTGGCAGAAGGGGCCGCATGATAGGGGGCGGCTCGCGCTGCGGCAACGCGCACGGCAGGCAATCACGCCGGTGCGGGGCCTTCATTCCAGTGCAGGCCGCGACGCCGTTGCCCTTACTTCTTTTGCCCGGAGATCTGCATAAGCCAATCGACGCATCGAGCACGGGGCACCGCTGTCGCCATTCCCCAATCCCGATTCCCTATTCCCGGCTTCACCGCGATTCCCCATTCCCAGCTTCAACATTCCCGGCTTCAACTGGTAATGGTCTGGGTCAGATCTTCCCAGCTCGGCGGCGCCGGCCAGTCCGGCTGCTGGTTGCCTTCCATCACCCGGCGCAGGTCGCGGGTGTCGATCTGCGGCGCCAGCACGTGCACCAGCTCCAGCGCGTAGTCGCGCAGCACGCGATCGCGCGGCAGCACTGCCCAGGCGATGCACTCGGGAATCTCCGGCGGCGCCGGCCACGCGCGCAGGTCGGTGTCGTTGGCACTCACCGCCATTTCCGCCAGCAGGCCGACGCCCAGCCCGGTGCGCACATAGGTCTTGATCAGGTCCGCGTCGAGCGCGGTCAGCGCGATCCGCGGCTCCAGCCCGAGGCGGCCGAAGGCGCGCTGCAGCGAGGAGCCGGCACGCGTGGAGGATTCGTAGCTGATCAACGGCTGCGCCGCCAGCGCGGCCATGTCCGGCACCCGCTTGGGTACGTCCAGCGCATGCCCGCGCGGCACCAGCACCAGCCGCCGCCAGCGGTACAGCGGGACGGCGATGCCGGCGGCCGGGGCGGTGCCGGCGGTGCTGACGATGGCGATGTCGGCATCGCCCTGGCTGAGCAGATCCAGCGCCGCGCTCTCGGCCGCCTGCTGCAGGTGCACGCTGACCTGCGGATAGGCCTGCTTGATCTGCGCCACCGCCGGCGGCAGCACGAAGCGCGCCTGGGTGTGGGTGGTGGTGAGGGTCAGCTGGCCCTGGCTCTCGCGGCGCTGGTTGGCCGCGTAGGTGCGGATGTTGTTGGCTTCGGCCAGCACCGCACGGGCGCGTTCGATCACCTCGCGCCCGGCCGGGGTCACCGTCTCCAGGCTGCGGCCCTTGCGCACGAACAGCAGGAAGCCCAGTTCGTCCTCCAGTTGCTTGAGCTGCTTGGACAGCCCCGGCTGGGTGGCGTGCACGCGCGCCGCCGCCAGGGTGATGTTCAGATCGGCATCGGCAATGGCGACGAGGTAGCGGAGTTGGGTCAGCGTCATCGGGACGAGGGCGAGGCGCCGCCTGGCGGGACGCTCGACTGTAGTGGAATTCGGCCTTTCACCTTATAACCGAAAGCTATCTGCGTTGGGCATGAAGTCATTTCCTGGGGCTATGAGCCGGCGCTACGGTCGTCGCTCCCGCCTGCCCCGCGTTGCGAGCCATCCTGTGAGCCCTGCCCCGATTGCCCTGTATCCGGACCTGCACGACCGGGCCGTGCTGGTGATCGGCGGCGGTACGGCCGCCGAACGCCAGGTACAGGCGCTGCTGGGCGCCGGCGCCCTGCCACGGGTGGCCGCGCCGACCCTGACCCCGGCATTGCAGGCGCTGTCCGCGCAGGGCCGGCTGACCTGGCTACGCGGCGCCTTCGACAACACCTGGCTGGAGAGCGTGTGGTTCGTGATCGCCGCCAGCGAGGATCCGGCGCGCAACCGGCAGGCGCTGCAGGCCGCCGCGGCCCGGCGGGTGCTGGCGCAAGCCGTGCCGGCCACGCCGGCGTCCGCCGCAGATGCCGCAGCTGCCGCCGAAACCGCCGCGCACCAGGCGCTGCCGCTGCGCCCAGGCAGCGTGACCCTGGTCGGCGCCGGTCCCGGCGATCCCGGCCTGCTCACCGGCAACGCGCTGCATGCCCTGCGCCAGGCCGACGTGGTCCTGCACGACCGCCTGGTCAGCGCCGCGATCCTGCAGCTGATACCGGCGGGTACCCAACGCATCGCCGTCGGCAAGTCGGCCGACGGCCACAGCGTCGCCCAGGAGCAGATCCACGCGCTGCTGCTGGAACACGCGCGGCGCGGACGCCGGGTGGTGCGACTGAAGGGCGGCGACCCGTTCGTGTTCGGTCGCGGCGGCGAGGAACTGGAATACCTGCGCGCGCATGGCGTGCCCTACGCGGTGGTGCCCGGCATCACCGCTGCGCTGGCCTGCGCCGCCTACGCCGGCATCCCGCTGACCCATCGCGACCATGCGCAGTCGCTGCGCCTGGTCACCGCGCACTGCAAGGCTTCGCTGGACACCCTGGACTGGGCCGCGCTGGCGCAGGAGCGGCAGACCCTGGCGGTGTATATGGGCGTGGCCGGCCTGGACACGGTGCGCACGCGCCTGCTCGCCGCCGGTCGCGCCGCCGGCACGCCCTTCGCGCTGGTGGAGAACGGCTCGCGCGCCGAGCAGCGGGTGGTGCGCGGCACCCTCGCCGACCTGCCCGACACCGCCCGCGCGCATGCGGTGCGCGCACCGGCGCTGCTGATCCTGGGCGAGGTGGCCGCGCTGGCCGACACCCTGCACTGGTTCGGCGCCGCCCCCCTGCACGCGCTGCCCTCACCTTCCCCGAAGCAGGCGGCGCCTACCCTGGCCCACGCCGCCTGACCCGCCCCCATTCCCGGAGACCTTGCCCATGGCCATCTACGACAACATCCTCGACACCATCGGCCACACCCCGATCGTCAAGCTGCAGCGCCTGGCGCCGGCGCACGTGGACCTGTACGTCAAGGTCGAGGCGTTCAACCCCGGCGGTTCGGTCAAGGACCGCCTGGCGCTGGCGATCGTGCTCGATGCCGAGGCGCGCGGCCTGCTCAAGCCCGGCGACACCATCGTCGAGGCAACCTCCGGCAATACCGGCGTGGCCCTGGCGATGGTCGCCGCCGCGCGCGGCTACAAGTTCGTGGCGACGATGGTGGAGACCTTCTCGATCGAGCGCCGCAAGCTGATGCGCGCCTATGGCGCCAAGGTGATCCTGACCCCGGCCGCCGAGCGCGGCAGCGGCATGGTGCGCAAGGCCGAGGAACTGGCGAGGCAGCATGGCTGGTTCCTGGCCCGGCAGTTCGCCAACCCGGCCAATCCGGCCTATCACCGCAGCACCACCGCCGCGGAGATCCTGCGCGATTTCGCCGGCCGCCGGCTCGACCACTTCGTCAGCGGCTGGGGTACCGGCGGCACCCTCACCGGCGTCGGCGAAGTGCTGCGGCTGGCACGCCCGGACGTGCACATCACCGCCACCGAACCGGCCGGCGCGGCCCTGCTGCAGGGCCAGGAGTGGAAGCCGCACAAGATCCAGGGCTGGACCCCGGACTTCGTGCCCGAGGTGCTCAACCGCGAGGTCTACGACGAGGTGCTGAGCGTCGAAGACACCGACGCCATCACGGTGTCGCGCCGCCTCGCCGCCGAGGAAGGCATCTTTACCGGCATCTCTGGCGGCGGCACCGTGGCCACCGCGCTGCGCGTGGCCGAGACCGCGGCGCCCGGCGCGGTGATCCTGGCGATGCTGCCGGACACCGGCGAGCGCTACTTCTCCACGCCGCTGTTCGCCGACATCAACGAAGGCAGCGACGACGACTGGCTGGCCGGCCTGCCGTAAGCGCGCAGCGGCAGACAGGCGCCCTGGCGATGCCGCACCGGCGCGGCGTCGCTACTGTGCGTGCGGATCGAAGTACGCCGTCCACGACACCGGTGCGGCGCGCAGGCTGGCCGCGTGCTGGAACGCGGCCATGGCCTCGGCCTCCCGACCCGCATTGAGCAAGGCCACGCCGAGGTTGAAATAGGTAGTGCGATGTCGGACTGCAGGCGCACGGCGCGGCGCAGTGCCGTCGCTGCCCGCCGGGAGTGCCCGCGATCGTACAGCACCGCGCCCAAGCAGGTGAGCGGGCGTGGATCGGCGGGTGCCGCCCTGGCCGCGGCGCGCAGCAGCGCCTCGGCCTCGGCCAGCAGCGCATCGGCACGCTGCGGCTCGCGGAACGCCGCCATGGCCAAGGCTTTCGCCTGCGCGAGGCGGTCATCGGGCACGGACGCGCTCATGCCGGCGCACCGCAGGCCGGCGTCCCGCCTGCCACGCACGCGAGCGGCAGGACGACGAGCCCGCTGCGCACCAGGACGACGTGGCGTGCACCGGACTGCAAATCCGCGTGCGCCATGCCTCAGGGCAGCGGCACGCCCAGCGCCGGCGGCTGCGGCGCGGTCAGCCGCTCCACCAGCAACTGCTCGATCGCGTCCACGTCGACCTCGCGCACCACCTGCTGCGCCTGTTCGCCCAGGCCCGGCTGGTAGCCCGGCGCCCACGACAGGATGTCGCCATAGCCGGCGCCGAACTCGGTGTTGGTGTCCACGTACAGGGTCTCGCTGACGGTGGCCAGTTCCGGACGCAGCCACACCGCGGTGGCCAGTTCGTCCCACATCGGGAAGCCGGCTTCGCGCCGGCGCAGCGCATGGCCGATCGGCGTGTCGGCGGCGCTCATCCGCGCCAGCAGCTGCGGGGTCAGTTCGGTGGCGGTGGACGGATCCACCGGCACCATCACCATGCGCCGCCACGGCGCGCGCATCACGATGCTGGCCGCCTCCGGATCCCAGCGGATGTTGAACTCGCGCCGCGGCGAATTGACGAACTCGCGGGCGAACTGCGCCGCCGACACGCTGTCGCGGCGCTGCCGCGGATTGAGGCTGCCGCCCATGTACACCAGTTCCTTGGCCAGGCTTGCGAACTCGGGGTCCAGCCGCTGCGCCAGGGCCAGGTTGGTCAACGGCCCGGTGGCGACGATGCTGACCTCGCCGGGGAACTCGCGCACCTTGCGGATCATGAACAGCGCCGCCGGCTCGCTGGCCGCCTGCACCACCGTGGGATTGCCCAGCGGCAGGTCCGGGACCACGTCGTGGGCGTGGTAGCGCGGTGCGCTCTGCACCGTGTCGTGCTCGACCCATTGCCGGGTCCACGCGCCCTTCCACAGCAACTTCCCGTACAGCGCCTCCCAGCGCTCGGTGGCCAGTTCGCTGTTGAGCAGCGGGAACACCGGGCCGGGCAGCACCGGCACCTCGCCGCGCCCGGCGATTTCCAGCAGCCGGCGCGTATGCGCCAGCGCCTCGTCGCGCCAGATGTTGCCGCTGACCACCGAGATGCCGAGCACCTCGACCTCCGGCGATTGCAGCAACAGCAGCTGCGCAGGGGTGAAGCCGTCGATGTCGTCCTCGAGGATGACCCGGCGACGCGGGGTGGTGGCGGTGCTGGCGGAAGCGATTGGCATGAGGCGGGACAATGGGTAGCGAAAGGGGAAACAAGCCGCGATCGGCGCGTCGGGCGCGATCGACGTGGAACGCGGCGCCACGTCGAAACGCAAGCGCTGGCGACGTGCCGCGCGGGGCGCTAGGGTAATCGGGTTTGCGCGCACTGCCACGCGCGGCGAGGCGCCGCCGGGCGCCGTCGGCTCGCGTCCGTGCCTATCCGTGACGCGCTCGCGCGCGTGCGCCGGGGGCAGCCGCGTAAACTTGCGCGGCCGCAACCGAACCAGGGAAGGACTGCATGCACGAACGAACCGACCACACCGAGCAAGCGCCTGCGCGCGCGCAGGCACGCGTGCCGTTGCTGGTCCGCACGACCTCCCCGGCGCACTTCCTGCTGGCGCTGCTGCTCGGCGCCAGCCTGCAGCACGCGCTGCCGCTCCCGCTGCCGCAGGGCGCCGCACTGGCCTGGCTGCAACTGGGTGGCGGCGTGGTCGCGCTCGCCGGCCTGCTGCTGGCGTGCTGGTGCTTCGTGCTGTTCGCGCGCGACCGTACCACCCTGCTGCCTGAGCGCGCGCCCTCGCACCTGGTCTGCCACGGCCCCTACCGGCTGACCCGCAACCCGATGTACGTCAGCCTGACCCTGAGCTACCTCGGCCTGAGCGTGCAGATCGGCTGGCCGTGGTCGGCGCTGTTGCTGCCCTTGCCGTTGCTGGCCTTGCAGTGGGTGGTGATCCCCTACGAGGAAGCGCGCCTGCGCGAGCGCTTCGGCAGCGCCTATGCGCGCTACTGCGCGCAGGTCGCGCGCTGGCTGTAGCCAGCGACCCGGGCAGCACGCCTCAGCGTGCCAGCCACCAGGCCGCCGCCGCGGCCAGCAGCAGCGCCAGCAGCACCCAACGCCAGGCCCCGCCGCGGTCGCCGGCGGCCACGGTCGAGGCGGCACCCAGCGTCGGCGCCGAGCGCAGATGCCGCTGCACCATCTCCAGCGCCTCGCGCAGCGACATGTCCGGATACTGCTCGAACACCAGCTTGGCGGCCTTGCGCCGCTCGCCGCGACGCAGCGCCAGTTCCGCCGCCGGCGGCAGGCGCCGTTCCTCGGTCGGCGTTTGCGCCTCGGCCGACGGCGCCGACGTCGTCCCCGCTGCGGCAGCGGACGCGTGGCGGTCGAGCAACTCCGTCACCGAGCGCGCCGCGCCGGCCAGCAGCCAGGCATCGACCTGCTCCTTCGCGCTGCGCAGGTCCATGCCGCTGTGCGCGCGCAGCAGCTTGATCGCCTTGACGATCTGGCCCTGCGCGAGGGCCTCGGCGACCTGTGGCGGCGGCGGGTTCGGGTTCATGTCGCAGGTGCTGAGATGGGAGCGCGTCAGTCTTGCCGCTGGCAGGTTAAGCGGCCGTGGCAGCGCGCGGCGGCGGTGGCGACACCCTCACGCATCCATCATTCGGCTCCCCTAAAGATCGGCGCATGAAGATCGAAATCTGGCAAGGCGACATCACCCAGCTCGACGTGGACGCGATCGTCAACGCCGCCAACGAGTCCCTGCTCGGCGGCGGCGGTGTGGACGGCGCCATCCACCGTGCCGCCGGCCCGGACCTGCTGGAAGAATGCCGGCGCCTGCCGGAACTCAAGCCGGGCGTGCGCTGCCCGGTCGGCGAGGTGCGCTCCACCGCGGGCCATCGGCTCAAGGCACGGCATGTGCTGCATACCGTCGGGCCGGTGTGGCGCGACGGCGCCCACAACGAACCGGCCCTGCTCGCCAACTGCTACTGGCGCACGCTGCGCCTGGCCGAGCAGATGGGCCTGCACTCGGTGGCGTTCCCTGCGATCAGCTGCGGCGTCTACGGCTACCCGCTGCATCAGGCCGCGCGCATTGCGGTCGCCGAAACAGACGCCTGGCAGCGCGCGCACGCGGTGCCGAAGCGGATCATTCTGGTGGCCTACAACGACGCCACCGCCAAGGCGTATCGGCAGGCGCTGCGCGACGCGCAGTGCGCCACCGCGGCCTGAGCGACCGTCCGCTGGCAGCACCACGCCAGACATGGGCACCTGGCCTACGCCGGGCGTAGGCTGCCTCGAATCCCGGGCATCTGCTCACTGATTGACGTTGCGGGCGCCGCGGGGTGTCGGTGTTTCCCCGACAGCGTGTCGGGGGACGCTGCAAAGAGTGATTGCGCGCTCAGATTTGCTCAGATTGACCCGCGGCGGGAAGGCTACAGTGCGCGAGCCTCAATCCTAACGCCGCCTTAACATCATGACGATCTCCTGCCGCCCGCGCCCAAGCACGCTGGCAAATGCGCTGTTTGCGCTCCCGTGGGCCGCCGGCCTGGCCTTGACCCTGACCTGCGCGACGGCACTTGCCCAGGAGGCCGCCCCGGCCACCGGCACCACCACCGACGCGGCGGCGCCGATCGCGGTGCAGGCGATCCGGGTAACCGGGGTCGGCACGCATCCGCGCGAGCAGATCGACCCGACGCGCCTGCAGGCGCTGGCCGACGCCCGCCTGCGCGCGCTCGGCGGCGGCACGCTGCCGGCCCGGCTCAGCTTCGCGCAGCTGCAGCAGATCGCCGACACGCTGACCCAGACCTATCGCGACGCCGGCTTCCTGGTCGCCCGCGCGTATCTGCCGGTGCAGACCCTGGGGCCGGACCAGGTGGTCGAGATCCGCGTGGTCGAGGGCCGGGTCGGCAAGATCACCGTCGAGGGCGCGCGCCGCTACGACGACCGCCTGATCGCCAGCCCTGCCCTGGCCCTGCAGGGCCAGATCCTGCGCCAGCAGGACCTGCAGTCGGCGCTGCTGTATGCCCGCGACCTGCCGGGCGTTTCCGCCACCTCCGTGCTCAAGCCCGGCGCCAACCCCGGCGAGACCGACGTGGTGATCCAGGCGCGCGAGGAGCGGCCGCTGCAGGTCAGCGTCGGCGCCAGCAACTACGGCACCCCGAGCATCGGCCGCTACCGCGCCCAGGTGGGTGTGGACTGGAACAACCCGCTGGGCCTGGGCGACCACCTGTCCGCCAGCTACGCCTATGCGCTGGATCCGGCTAATACCTGGCAGGGCAGCCTCGCCTACCAGGTGCCGATCGCCGGCGTCGACGGCCTCAGCGCCAGCGCGTCGTACACGCGCAGCGTGGTCAACCTCGACAACGGCGCGTTCGCCGCGCTCGACATCCAGGGCCCGACCCAGCAGAGCGCGCTGGGCCTGGACTGGAAGTTCGTCAATTCCGATGCCTGGCGCGTGCAGAGCTGGCTGCACCTGGTCAAGGAAAGCTCGCGCCTGCAGGGCCTGGGCGTGCTGCTGTCCAAGCAGAAATTCGACGTGGCCGAGCTCGGCACCAGCGTGCGCCACGACGACCGCCGGCTCCACGCCATCGACCTGCTGCAGCTCAGCGTGCGCGGCGCGCTCGACGACGATTCGCCGCAGACCGATTACCTGTACGCCCGCCACGACCGCCACTTCACCGTCGCGCGCCTGAGCTACACCCGGCTGCAGGGGCTGACCGCCACACAGCGTCTGCAGCTGCGCGTCAACGGCCAGTACAGCGACGACACCCTGACCCCGCTGGAACAGTTCTCGCTGGGCGGACCAACCAGCGTGCGCGCCTTCCCGCTTGGCGCCGCGCTCGGCGACCGCGGCTTCGATTCCGGCCTGGAGTACCAGGTGGACGCACCGGGCTTCGCCGGCGCCGCCTCGCCGTTCGGCGGCCGCGCCTGGGGCCAGTTGCTGACCGCCAGCGTGTTCTACGACTACGGCCGGGTCTACCCGAACGGCGCGAACCGCGCGGTCTACGACAGCGTCACCACCTTCGAGGGTGCCGGCGTCGGCCTCAGCTTCCGGCTGCCCGACTGGCACGGGCTCTCGTTCGATCTGGCCGCGGCCAAGCCCACCGGCACCACCAAGCCGGGCGACGGCAAGGATGTGCGCTACTGGGCCCGCTTCGGCCTGACCTTCTGACCTGGGGATCTCCATGAACCGCATCTACCGCCTCGTCTTCAACCGCCACCTCGGCGTGCTCCAGGTCGCCTCCGAAGTCGCCGCCGGCCACGCTGGCGCAACCGGCGCGAGCGGCGCCGCCCGCCTGGCCGCGCCGCTGCTGCCCTTCGCCCTGGCCTGTGCCCTGGCCGCACCGGCCCACGCCAGCGGCGTGCCGTCGCTGTCCAGCGCCACCGGCGCCACCGTGTCGCAGAACGGCGGCACGCTGCAGATCGACCAGAACGCCGCCAAGGCGGTGCTGAACTGGAACAGCTTCAACGTCGGCAAGGACGCCAGCGTGGTGTTCGTGCAGCCGTCCAGCTCGGCGGTGGCGCTCAACCTGATCGACGCCAGCCGCGGCGCCAGCGTCATCGACGGCAGCCTGCGCGCCAACGGCAACGTGTTCCTGATCAACTCCGCCGGCATCCTGTTCGGCAACCACGCGCAGGTGAACGTCGGCGGCCTGGTCGCCAGTTCGCTGGGCCTGGCCGGCGACGACGCGCACGGCTACCTGCTCGCACGCGGCGACCATGGCGCTGCCAGCGTGATCAACCAGGGCAGCATCAACGCCGGCAACGGCGGCTCGGTGAACCTGGTCGGTAACCATGTCGACAACCGCGGCAGCATCACCGCCGACGGTGGCGCCATCCGCCTGCTGTCCGCCGACCAGGTCAAGGTGACCATGGACGCGGCCGGCGCGATCGGCATGCAGGTGGTCGCGGCCGCCAGCCAGTCGGTGGACGGCGCCGCGGCGGCGGTGGAGAACAGCGGCACCCTGCGCGCCAATGGCGGGCAGATCCTGCTGCAGGCCGGCAGCACCGGGTTGTCGCAGTTGCTGGTCAACAATACCGGCACGCTCGAAGCCACCGGCATCGACACCTCCGGCGGCAGCGTGCGCCTGATCGGCAGCGGCGGCGACGTGGCCAGCAGCGGCCGCATCGATGTCTCCGGTACGCAGGGCGGTAGCGTGCAACTGCTGTCCGATGGCGCGGTGAACGTCGCTGGCCGCATCGATGCCCGCGGCAGCGCGGCCGGCGGCAGCATCCGCATCGGCGGCGGCTACCAGGGCGGCGAACAGTTGCAACACGCCAGCGCGGCCACCGTCGCCAGCGGCGCGACGCTCGACGCCAGCGCGACCGGCCAGGGCAACGGCGGCTCGATCGTGGTCTGGTCCGACGGCCACACCGCGGTGCACGGTGCGCTGCATGCCGACGCCGCCGGCAGCGGCAACGGCGGCCTGCTCGAAACCAGCGGCCACACCGTCGACTTTTCCGGCATCGCCGTCGGCGCCAAGGGCGCCGGCCCCGGCAGCGCCGGCACCTGGCTGGTCGACCCGGAAGACCTGACCGTGGACAGCGCGGCCGCCAGCACCATCAGCGGCGCGTTGAACGGCGGCACCAACGTCAGCCTGATCGCCTCCATCACCAACGCCAGCGGTCCGGGCAACGTGAGCAACGGCAGCGGCGACATCAACGTCAATGCGGCGATCGGCTGGAGCGGCAACTCCACGCTGACCCTGGACGCGTATCACAGCATCCGCCTCAATGCGGCCGTCACCGCGACCGGCGACACGGCCGGCCTGGTCCTGAACTACGGCGGCTACACCGACAACGGCACCGTCGGCGGCACGGGCGACTACTACGTCAACACCCCCGTCTCGCTCGGAGGCGCGCATGCCAGCCTGAGCATCAACGGACAGGCGTACCGGCTGATCCACTCGCTGGCCGACGCGGCCACCTATTTCAACACCCCTGGTTCCTACGCACTGGCCCAGGACATCGACCTGAGCGGCGTCACCCGCAGCAGCGCCCTGGTCTCCTCCTTCCAAAGCAAGCTGGCCGGCCTGGGCCACAGCATCAACAACCTGACCATCTCCGGCGCCAGCGGCTACGTCGGCCTGTTCGGCACCACCAGCAGCAACAGCGTCATCCGCGACCTGCACCTGGGCAATGTGTCCATCTCCGGCGGCTATTACGTCGGCGGCCTGGTCGGCTACGGCCAGGGCGCGATCAAGAACATCACCGTCGACGGCAGCGTGACCGGCACCTCGGGCGGCGTCGGCGGATTGGCCGGCTACAATCTGGGCCTGATCGACAACGGCGTGTTCAATGGCGCCGTCAATGGACAATCCGCGGTCGGCGGCCTGGTCGGCAACAACGTCGGCGCCACGATCCGCAATTCCCACAGCACCGGCAGCGTGACCGGAAGCTCCAGCAACACGGGCGGCCTGGTCGGCTACAACGACGGCGGCAGCCTCACCAACACGTATTCCACCAGCACCGTGAGCGGCACCAGCTATGTCGGCGGGCTGGCCGGAACCAACCAGAACGCCGGCACGATCAAGAACAGCTATGCCAGCGGCAGCGTCATCGGTACCAGTTCCATGGTCGGCGGGCTGGTCGGCATGAACTACCAGAGCACCATCGCCAATACCTACGCCACCGGCAGCGTCACCGCGCCGACCTCGGTCGGCGGACTGGTGGGCGTCAACAATCCGGGGGGCGCGGCCGTCACCTCCGCCAGCGTCAGCAACAGCTACGCCACTGGCGCGGTCAGCGGCACCAACAATGTCGGTGGGTTGATCGGCTCCAATGCGGGCAGCGTCAGCAATGCGTCGTGGGACGTCGGCAGTACCGGCCAGGCCAATGCCATCAGCAGCGGCGGCGGCGGCAGCGCCACCAACCTGACCAGCTTCGGCAGCGGCAACCGCTACAACCACGCCACGTACGGCAATCTCGGCACCTGGGCGCTGCTCGCCGGCACCAGCAATGTCTATGTCGCCAGCGACGGCAACGGCAACCCGGCCTGGATCATGATCGAAGGGCAGACGCGCCCGTTCCTGGCCAGCGAGTACAGCACCATCATCGGCAACGCGCACCAGTTGCAGTTGATGGCGTACAACCTGGCGGCCAACTACAGCCTGTCCGCCGACATCGATGCCAGCCAGACCGCCGGCAGCAACGCCAGCGGCATGTGGAGCAGCGCCGGCTTCAGCCCGGTCGGCGACAGCAACGATGCCTTCACCGGCAGCCTCAACGGCGCAAACCACACCATCGCCGGGCTGACCATCGCACGCGGCGGCGCGTCCTACGTCGGCCTGTTCGGCAATACCGGCGCAGCCAGCCAGATCGGCAACCTGGCCCTGACCGGCGCCACCGTCGTGGGCACCGCCTACGTGGGCGGTGTCGCGGGCTTCAATGCCGGCAGCCTCAGCGGCATCCGCGTCAACGGCACCATGAGCGGTACCGGCAACTTTGTCGGTGGCCTCACCGGCTACAACGATGTCGGGACGATCGCCGGCGTGCAGACCAGCGGCACCGTGATCGGCAGCGGCGGCCCCTACAGCGGCAACTATGTCGGCGGGCTGATCGGCAGCAATGCCAACGGCACGATCAGCGCCTCGTCCTCGTCGAGCACGGTGTCCGGCGGCAGCAGCGTCGGCGGCCTGGTCGGCAACGACTACCAGGGCAGCTATACCAACGCCTTCGCCACCGGCAACGTCAGCAGCACCAGCACCACCACCGGCAACAACGTCGGCGGACTGATCGGCAACGCTATCCAGAGCACCCTGCAGAACGTCCACGCCACCGGCAATGTCACCGCGACCACCTCGAGCGCTGGCGGCCTGGTCGGCATGGCCGGCGC
This sequence comes from Xanthomonas sp. NCPPB 3174, assembly GCF_056725205.1. Taxonomy (NCBI): domain Bacteria; kingdom Pseudomonadati; phylum Pseudomonadota; class Gammaproteobacteria; order Lysobacterales; family Lysobacteraceae; genus Xanthomonas; species Xanthomonas sp. NCPPB 3174. The sequence goes on from NZ_CM161517.1 coordinate 3,680,950, forward strand.
CGGCAGCATCCAGAACGCGTATGCCAGCGGCAACGTATCGGGAACCCAGAGCATCGGCGGCCTGGTCGGACGCAGTTCCGCCGCGATCGACACGGCCTATGCGACCGGCGGGGTGATCGGCACCTCGTCCGAGATCGGCGGCCTGGTGGGGACCATGGACCACGGCAGCCTCGCCTCGACCCATGCCACCGGCACCGTGTCCGGCGGCAGCTTCGTCGGCGGACTGGTCGGCTACAGCGACAGAGGCAACGTCGCCGCGTCCTATGCCACCGGCGCCGTGTACGGCAGCAACTACCTCGGCGGGCTGATGGGCTACAACGACGGCGGCAGCATCGGCAATGCCTACGCCACCGGCAACGTCTCCGGCAGCATGTATGTCGCCGGGCTGGCCGGCTACAACGACAACGGCACCATCGCCAACACCTACGCCAGTGGCGATGCCACCGGCACGGCGTATGTCGGCGGACTGGTCGGCGTCAACTACAACAACACCGTGCGCAACTCCTACGCCACCGGCAACGTTTCCGGCACTGGCGCGGTCGGCGGCCTGGTCGGCTCCAATTCCAACGGCAGCATCGTCGCCAGTTTCTTCGCCACCGACGTCGGCGGCAATCCGCGTAACGTGGGTCTGAACACGGCAGGCAACAGCGTCGGCACCATCGACGCGATCAGCGGAGGCAGGTCGTGGAGCGCGCTGAACACGCTCTCCACCTTCACCGATGCCGGCTGGGCGATCGACGATCGCGGCGGTACCGGCCTGACCTGGCGCCTGTACGAACACATGGGCACGCCGCTGCTGCGCAGCTTCCTGACCCCGCTGACGATCAGCGGCAGCGTCTCCGGCCTCGACAAGACCTACGACGGCAACGGCGTCAGCGGTACGCTCGCGTCCTACACGGTCGGCAGCGCCTTCGACCCCAGCCTGCTGTTCGGATCGTCGCTGCGCTACGCGACCGCCGGCAATGGCGTCGGCAGCTACACCGCCGGCAACGGCACGCTGCAGATCAGTGGCCTGGCGTCCTTGCAGCAGGGCTACGACATCGGCTATGTGATCTCCGGCGGCATCGCCATCACCCCGGCGACACTGACGGTGACGGCGACCTCCGGCTCCAAGACCTACGGCGACACCGCCACCCTCAGCGGCTACAGCGTCGCGGGCCTGTTCGGCAACGACACGGTGTCCGGCGTCGCGCTGGGCAGCGCAGGCGCGGGCAGCGGCGCGGCAGTGGGCAACTACGCCATCACCGCCTCCGGCGCGACCGGTGCAGGGCTGTCCAACTACGTCATCACCTATGTCGACGGCAGCCTGCGCGTCGATCCGGCGACCCTGCGCATCGTCGCCACCGACGCCAGCAAGACCTACGGCGGGACCGCTTCCCTCAGCGGCTACAGCGTCGCCGGCCTGCTCAACGGCGACACCGTCTCCGGCGTGGCGCTGGGCAGTGCGGGCGCCGGCGCCGGTGCCGCGGTGGGCAACTACGCCATCACCGCCTCCGGCGCGACCGGCGCAGGGCTGTCCAACTACGTCATCAGCTACGTCGATGGCAGCCTGCGCGTCGATCCGGCCACGCTGCGCATCGTCGCCAGCGACGCCAGCAAGACCTACGGCGGCACCGCCACCCTCAGCGGCTACAGCGTCGCCGGCCTGCTCAATGGCGACACCGTCTCCGGCGTGGCTCTGGGCAGTGCGGGCGCCGCTGCAGGCGCCGCGGTCGGCAACTACGCCATCACCGCCTCCGGCGCCAGCGGCGCAGGGCTGTCCAACTACGTCATCACCTACGTCGATGGCAGCCTGCGCGTCGATCCGGCCACCCTGCGCATCGTCGCCAGCGACGCCAGCAAGACCGTCGGCAGCACCGCCACCCTGACCGGCTACCGTGTCTCCGGCCTGCTCAACAGCGACACCGTGTCCGGCGTCGCCCTCAACAGCGACGGCGCCGGCAGCGGCGCGGCGGTCGGCAACTACGCCATCACCGCCTCCGGCGCCACCGGTGCAGGGCTGTCCAACTACGCCATCACCTATGTCGATGGCCTGTTGAACGTGGTCGCCGGCAGCGGCGATGGCGGCGGTAGCGGCATCCAGTTGCCCACCACGACCGTGCAGGCGATCAACACCTCGGTCGCCGCCGCCACCGTGACCAGCGATGCCGGCAGCACGCCGGAGGCGAGTCCGCAACAGGCCGACGAAACGGCGCGGGAGCTGGCCGCCGCGGCACGCACCGGCAGCAGCGGTACGGTGACGGCCGCCACCGACTCGATCCTGATCGTCGACGGCGGCATTCGCGCCCCGGCCGTCGCCTGCAGCCCGGGCGCGTCGGACGCCTCCGCGGACAGCTGCATCATCCGGCAGTAACCGGGAACCACCTGACGGCACCGCGCGGCGGTGTCGTCAGGTCACCGCGCTGCCTTCCTCGCCGGCCAAGGCGGCCGCGCCAGGCGCTCTACGATCGTGAGACCGGGCGCAGCCGCGCCCGGTCGTTTTTGCTGCGGGCGCAGGCCGCGCATCGAGAGACGCGCGTGCGCATAGATCAGCCATCGCTTGGCGGCGGCAACCGCGGCAACGCGCGCTGTCCATCCGACCGACGCGGCAGCAGCAACACGAAGCAGACCGATTCGTCCGGCGCCTGCGTGGCCAGCTGCACCGAGCCGCCAAGCCGCTCCGCGATCCGCCGGACCAGATACAGGCCGAGCCCCGCGCCCGGCGCATCCTGCGCGTTCTCGCCGCGGTAGTACTTCTGGAACAGCCGCGCCTGTTCGGCGGGCGCAATGCCTTCGCCGGGGTTGGCGACCTCCAGCCGCAGGCCTTCGCCAGTGCTGCGCACGCGCACGCGGATGGCCATGTCCTCTGGGCAATGGCGGTCGGCATTGGCGATCAGATTGCGCAATGCCACGCGCAACAGCCCGGCATCGGTGAGCAGGCCGTCGTCGTCGGTGAGGATCTCGCAGACCACGCGCTGCGGCGGAAAATCCCGGCACAACTCCTCCAGCAGCGTGCGCAGCGCACACGGCCGCAGCCGCAGTTCCGATGCCGCCTCGCCCATGCGGTCGTCGGCGAGATACTCGTCCACCAGCGCCAGCAGCCGTTGCGCGGCATCGCGGATGTTGCCGCACCGCGCGCGGTTGCGTTCCGGCGGCGCATCCAGCTTGCGCGCCAGCTGCTGCGCCGAGGTCATGATCACCGCCAGGGGCGTGCGGAACTCGTGCGACACCATCGCGACGAAATCGCGTTGGTCCTGCGCGACCTGGCGTTCGGTCTGCAGCAAGGCGCGCAAGTCGTCCTCCAGCGCCTGCCGCCGGTTGATCTCGTTGCGCAACTCGGCGGTGCGCAGCGTCACTTCGTGCTCCAGCGCCTGGCCGTGCCTGCGCGCCAGCTTCACCGCGGCATCGGCGTGCCGCCGTTCGCGCAGCCGGCGCTGCCGCTCGTAACGGCCGATGAGGGCCACGCTCAGCAGCGTCATGTGCAGCATGGTGCCGAACGTGGTGGCGTACTGGGTCCAGGCATTGACCGGGACGAAGCCGAGGTTGCGCAGGAACCCCAGCATCACCCCGAGGTAGAACGGAAAGAACGCGAGCACGAAGAACCGCGCCGGCCGATAGCGGCGCCACAGCAGGTGCAGCCCCAGCCCCGCCAGCAGCAGGATCTCCAGCAGGCCCAGCGCCTGCACCGGTTGCATGCCCCAGGCGTAGTGGCCGGCGAGCACGGCCACCGCGCCGGCAAGCGCGACCGACCACAGCGCGCGCGTGCCCCAGCGCACCAGTTGCGGATGAAAGGCGCGCAGGTTCAGTTGCCGGCAGGCGACCTGGAATCCCACCGGCAGGCTGCAGGCGATGCTGATGCCCAGCAGCGTGTCGCTCCACGCCATCGGCATGCCGGTGACCTGCTGTACCAGGCCGATCGACAATGCCTCGTTGAGCACGCAGCCGCCAAGGTAGGCCACGAACAGGCCACTCATGCGCGCGCGCGTGGCGAGCCAGAACAGCACGTGCAGGCATAGCAGCAGCAGGTAGAAGCCGAAATACAGGCCGAACTGCAGTCCTTCGCGCCGCGACTGGTTGTCGAACGGCAGCCGTTGCCACACGTCCAGACGGGTGACCATCGCGTTCTTGCTGCGCAACCGCAGCAGCACCTCGTAATCGCCCGCATGCGTTGGCGCAAACTGGAAGACCGGGCTGCGGTAATCCACCGGCCAGTCGCGTCGCGGCAGGCGCTCGCCGCTCTCCCCGAGCGCCTGCCAGGCGCCACCGGCGGGACGCACATAGGCCTGCACGTCATCGAGCAAAGCATTGCTCAATCGCAGCATCCAACCGCCCGGCGGTACACTTTCGACATGAACAGGCAGACGCAGCCACACGGCACCGTCGGCGAATCCCGCGTTGAGGCCGGCGGGCAGCCGCGTCCAGCCGCCCGCAGCGGCGGCCTGCGTGGCGTCGAGTCGGCCGTGCGGATCGTCCAGGCGCTGCAGGTATCCGCTCGCATCGTGGTGCGCGGAACTCAGCGGCAGCGCCGCGGCCGGGGATGGCGCCGGCTCGGCGGCCACGCACACGCCCATTGCCGCCACGAGCCATGCGCTCACCAGCCAGCGCCACCATTGCGCCATCATTCGCCATACCGCACCGTTGCCAGCCGATGACGTTACAGCAAACCGCCCTGCGCGAGGACGCGACTCCATGTCCGAAGTGATCCTGCTCGAGGACGAGCCGGTGCTGTGCGAGGAACTCGGCGAGTTCCTGCAGGATCTGGGCTATATCGCCGTCTGCGTGGACAGCATCGCCGGCTTCCGGCAACGATTCGATCCGGCGCGCCACACCATGGCCGTCATCGACGTGGGCCTTCCCGATGGCAGCGGCCTGGAGTTGATCCGCGAGCTGCGCCGCGCCGGTCATCGGCTGGGCATCGTGGTGTTCAGCGCGCGCAATACCGCCAGCGATCGCATCGCCGGGCTGGAGTTCGGCGCGGATCACTATCTGGGCAAGGGCATCGACCTGGACGAGCTGGCCGCGACCCTGGCCGCGCTCGGCCGCCGCCTGGCGCTGCCGCCACCGGCGGCGCGCTGGGTGCTGGAATTGGCCGCCGCCCGCCTGAACGTGCCCAACGCACCGCCGGTGCCGCTGTCGCGCCAGGATCTGCTGGTGCTGGCGTGCCTGATGCGCCATGCCGGCGAGAGCGTGGGCCACCGCGAGATCGCCGACGCGCTGGGGGTGAACTTCCTCGAGTACGACCGGCGCCGGCTGGACACGCAGATGTACCGCTTGCGACGCCGCGTGGAGGAGATCAGTGGGCGCCCGCTGCCGGTGAAGACCTTGCGCAACAGTGGCTATCGCTTCCACGCGCCGGCGGCGTTGGCACCCTGAGCACAATGCGGCGCGGCGCGTGGCCTATGTTTTATGCGCCCCCCGGAGACTGCATCCGCGATGCGGCAATGCCTATGCGGGCATCCGCAAGACGATGGACCCCAAAACGAAAAACGCCGGCAATGCCGGCGTTCTTCGTAAGCGGTGTCAGGGCACTCAGCCCTGCCACTTGCCCAGCGCGGCCAGGCCGTTTTCCTTGGCGCGCTCGTACACCACCTGCTGCGCCTTGGCGAAATTGCCCTTCATGTCCTGCGCCCACAGCTTCAGCGCGGCCTGCTGCATGGCGCGGCCGTAGGAGAAGCTCAGCGGCCACGGCAGGTTGCCGAGCTGGTTCATCGCGTTGAGGTGCGCGGTGGACTGCTCGTCGGTCTGGCCGCCGGACAGGAACACGATGCCCGGCAGGATCGCCGGCACGGTGCTCTTGAGGCACATCACGGTGGACTCGGCCACTTCCTCGACGCTGGCCTGCTCGTCGCAGTCCTTGCCGGCGATGACCATCGAGGCCTTGAGGATGGTGCCTTCCAAGACCACGTTCTGCTCGTACAGCGCGCCGAACAGCGAACGCAGGGTGGCTTCGGTCACTTCGTAGCAGGTCTCGATGTCGTGGTCGCCGTCCATCAGCACTTCCGGCTCGACCATCGGCACCAGGCCCTGCTCCTGGCACAGCGCGGCATAGCGGGCCAGCGCATGCGCGTTGGTCTCGATGCACACGCCGGACGGGATGTCCTCGCCGATGGTGATGACCGCACGCCACTTGGCGAAGCGTGCGCCGAGCTTGTAGTACTCCTCCAGGCGCGCGCGCAGGCCGTCCAGGCCTTCGGTGATCAGTTCGCCCGGCATGCCGGCCAGCGGATGCGTGCCCTTGTCGACCTTGATGCCGGGGATGATGCCGTGCTCGGCCATGTACTTGGCGAACGGCACGCCATCCTTGGTCTTCTGGCGGATGGTCTCGTCGTACAGGATCGCGCCGGAAATGTGGTCGCTCAGCTTCGGCGTGGTCAGCAGCAGCTCGCGGTAGGCACGGCGGTTCTCTTCGACATTCTCGATGCCCACGCCGGCGAAGCGCTTGGCGATCGTGCTGGTGGATTCGTCGATCGCGATGATGCCCTTGCCCGGGGCGACCATTGCCTGTGCGGTTTCGGCAAGCTGTTCGATGCTCATACGGTTCCTGATGGCTGCAACGGGGGAACCCCCAGTATACCGGGCCTGCCTGCATGCATTCCGTTACCGACGGCGCTGCAAGCGGTTACAGGCGTAGACCGCGCACCGCCGGCGCTTCAGCCAAGCGCATCGGTCATCGCGTCGCACTGCGCGTCTTCGTCGACCTGTGCGGTCTGCAGCGGCGCAGCGTCCGCGGCCGGCACCTGGGCATGCGCGCCTTGCGCCACCGGCAACGCGATGTCCAGCGCATCGAGCAGCGAACGCCAGTCGTCGGCACTGCGCGCACGCCGGTGCGCCAGCAATTCGGCATGGCGGCGCAGCCCGGGCAATTGCCAGCGCAACTCGCAGCAGATGCGATCGACCTCCTCGGCCGCTTCCGGCGCGGCGATCAACCACGGCAATTGCTCGACCATCTTGCCGGCGCCGGAATCGTGGATGGCCATGATGTAGCCGACGATCAACAGCAGCAGATGCTGCAGGGCCGCGCGCTCGTCCTCGCGCAGGTCGCCGCCGCGCTGCAGGCGCAATGCTTCGTCGCGCGCCCGCTCCAGGCCGTCGAGCATGGCCGCCACCCCTTCGCGCAGGTGCTGCGGATCGTGCGCCGACGCCGGCTCCGGCACGCAATCGCGCAACCGCGCGGTCAACAGATCGACCACGTCGCGCGGGAACTGCCCCGGCACCACGCGCAGCGCGATGCGCATCCGCGCCAGCGCGTGCGCATGGCCCTGCTCGCGCTCGAGCAAGGCATCCAGCGCTTCGGCGCAGGAGATCAGCCGGCCCAACGGCGACAGCACCGCCGCGCCGACCGGATAGCCGGAGCCGTCGATGCGCTCGTGATGCTCGCGCGCGGCGGCGGCCTGCTGCGCCGAGTACACGCCCGATTCGCCCAGCAACGCGGCGCTGATCACCGGATGCACGCAGTGCATGCGCCACTGCGCGAAGTCCTGCTGCGCTTCCGGCAGTTCCAGCACCGCCGGATCCACGTACATCTCGCCGAGATCGTGCAGCAGGCCGACTTCCGCGGCCTCGCGCATCGCCGCCTCCGAGCGCGACAGCAGCGCCGCCAGCCAGGCCACCAGCATCGCCACCCGCACCGCGTGCGAGAACGCGGCCGGCCGGGTCTGGCCGAGCGTGGTCAGCAAGGTGCCGGGCGCGCCCAGCGTGCGCGCGCGAGCCAGCGCGGTCATGACCGACTGCACCTCGTCGCCCAGCAGCAGGCGCAGGTGCGGGTGTTCGTCCAGCTCGCGCTGCGCGGCCAGTTGCACCTCGCTCGGGCGCAGTTCCTCGCAGAACGCCAGAGAGGATTCCAGCGGGCGCAGCAGGCGCCGCGCGATCAGGCGCTCGCGCAGGCCGGCATTGATGCGCTGGCCCTTGGCGACCAGCAGGATGCCGCGGCGGTCGCGGATGTCCTCGGTGACCACCAGCTCGCGCGTGGCCGAGGCCTGGATCAGGTGTTCAAGACAATGCGTGCCGGGGCGCTCGGGCAGTTCCAGCCCGAGCTCGGCATGCGCGCTCGTGGACGTCATAGGGATATCGCGCGATCAGGGAACGGTGGATGCCGCGCCGTTCCATGCGCGATCGAACTGGTGCTGCCGACGGTGCGGCGGCCTTGGCCGCCGCGCCGCGTGTCCTTCAGAGCTCGCCCAGGCCGCTGGCGCGGCCGTCCGGGCCGACCTCGAGCAGGCGCAGGGTGTTGGTCGCGCCATGGGTTTCCATGTGCTCGCCGCTGGTGAACACCACGCGGTCGCCCGGCGCCAGCAGGCCGGCCTCGACCAGCACGCGGATCGCGCCGCGCGCGGCCTCGCGCGGGGTCAGGCCGCGGCTGTCGAAGTTGATCGGGAACACGTCGCGCATCATCGCCATGTGCCGGCGCGCGCCGTCGTGGCGGGTCACCGCGAAGATCGGCGCCTTGGCGCGGAAACGCGACAGGTAGCGCGGGGTGCCGCCGGATTCGGTCATCGCCACGATCGCGCGCACGCCCACGTGCTGGGACAGGAACATCGTAGCCATGGCGATGGCCTGGTCGGCACGCTCGAGGTTGCGCGGGGCCATGCCGAAGTCGGTCTCGGTCTCGAACTGGCGCTCGGCGCCCAGGCAGATGCGCGCCATCGCCTCGACCGCGCGGATCGGATAGGCGCCGGCGGCGCTCTCGGCCGACAGCATCACCGCGTCGGTGCCGTCGATCACCGAGTTGGCCACGTCCAGCACTTCGGCGCGGGTCGGGATCGGGCTTTCCACCATCGACTGCAGCATCTGCGTGGCGGTGATCACCACTTTGTTCTGCGCCAGCGATTCCTTGATGATCTTCTTCTGCAGGCCCGGCAGCTCGGCGTCGCCGATCTCCACGCCCAGGTCGCCGCGCGCGACCATCACCACGTCCGAGGCCTCGACGATCTCGCTGAGGTTCTCGATCGCCTCGGTACGCTCGATCTTGGACACCAGCGCCGCGTCGCAGCCGTGCGCGCGGGCGATGCGCCGCGCCTCGTTCATGTCCTCGGCGTTGCGGCAGAACGACACCGCGATGAAGTCGACGCCGATCTTGGCGACGATGCCGATCAGTTCCTTGTCGCGCTCGGTCAGCGCGCCCAGCGACAGGCCGCCGCCCTGCTTGTTCAGCCCCTTGCGATCGGACAGCACGCCGTCGTTGAGCACGCTGGTGACGATGCGTTCGCCCTGCACTTCGACGACCTTCAGCTGCATCAAGCCGTCGTCCAGCAGCAGCACGTCGCCCGGGGCCACGTCCTGCGGCAGGCCCAGGTAGCTGACGCCGACCTGGCTGGCGTCGCCCGGCGCGGCGTTGGGGTCGGCGATCAGGTCGAAGCGGTCGCCGAGCTTGAGCGAGACCTTGCCCTGGGCGAAGCGTTCGATGCGGATCTTCGGGCCCGGCAGGTCGGCGAGGATGCCGATCTCGGCACCGACGCGGGCCGCGGCGGCGCGCACTTCGGCGGCGCGCTTGGCCTGGCCCGACGGATCGCCGTGGCTGAAGTTCAACCGCACCACGTTGACGCCGGCGCGGAACAGATCCTCTAGCACGCCCGGCGGGTCGGTGGCAGGACCGAGGGTGGCGAGAATCTTGGTGCGGCGCTGACGTTCGATCATGATGGCATCCTTGGAAAAAGCGCTCAAAGCTAGCACACGCGCCCATCACACAGCATGGCATTTCGGCATAGACGCACGCGCGGCCCGGCATAGCGAGCGGACAATGCGGGACAGTATGTGGTCATGCCGCGCCAACCGGCGCCACGCCGCGGGCCCACCTGGATGAGATGACATCAGGCCACGCGCCGTGCGCGGCCAAGGCCATGTGCGCCGGACGCATCGGCGCACGTGCCCATTCAGGCGACTCAGGCCGCAACCAGCGCCGGCAGCTGCGTCGGCGTCTGCGCCAGCACATCGGCGCCGGCCTGACGCAGTTCCTCGGCATCGCCGAAGCCCCACAGCACGCCGATGCTGCGCATGCCGTGGTGGCGCGCACCGTCGATGTCCATGCGCCGGTCGCCGATCATGCGGCATTGCGCCGGCAAGACCGCGAGCCGCCGCAGCGCCTCGGCGATCAGGTCCGGCTTGGCCCGGCGCGCGCCGTCGTCGCTGGCGCCGACGATCTCCTCGAAGCGAGCGCCGAACGGCAACTGCTCGACGATGCGTCGCGCGAAGCGCTCGTTCTTCGAGGTCACCACCGCCAGGCGGTGGCCGGCCGCGGCGATCGCCTCCACCGCTGCGCCGATGTCCGGGAACACCGTGTGCTCGCGCCAGCCGTGGCTGTCGTAGCGGCTGCGGTACAGCGTCAAGGCCTGCTCCACCAACGCCGCATCGCCGCCGAAGTGCTGCTGGAAGCTGTCGCGCAGCGGCGGGCCGATCCAGGCGCGCAACTGCGCCGGGGTCGGCAGCGGCTGCCCCAGTTCGGCGAAGGCATGGCGCAGGCTGCCGACGATGCCGGCCTCCGAATCGACCAGGGTGCCGTCCAGGTCGAAGAACAGGACGTCGGCGGCGCTCACGCGCCGCGCGCCTGCAGCGCGGCCACCGCCGGCAGGGTCTTGCCTTCCAGGAACTCCAGGAACGCGCCGCCGCCGGTGGAGATGTAGCTGACCTGCTCGGCGATGCCGTACTTGTCGACCGCGGCCAGGGTGTCGCCACCGCCGGCGATGGAGAACGCCGACGAGGCGGCGATCGCCCGCGCCAGGGTCTCGGTGCCCTTGCCGAAGGCGTCGAACTCGAACACGCCGACCGGGCCGTTCCAGACCACGGTGCCGGCCTTGGCGATCAGCTCGGCGTAGTGCGCGGCGGTCTGCGGGCCGATGTCCAGGATCAGGTCGTCGTCGGCGACGTCGGTGACCGCCTTCACCGTGGCCTCGGCGTCGGGCATGAACTGCTTGGCCACCACCACGTCGCTGGGCAGCGGGATCGCCGCGCCGCGCGCGTTGGCGTCGGCGACGATCTTGCGCGCGGTGTCCAGCAGGTCCGGCTCGCACAGCGACTTGCCCACCGCGTGCCCGGCGGCGGCAATGAAGGTGTTGGCGATGCCGCCGCCGACGATCAGCTGATCGACCTTGTCCACCAGGTTGGACAGCAGTTCCAGCTTGGTCGAGACCTTGCTGCCGGCGACGATCGCCAGCAGCGGCTTGGCCGGCTGTTCCAGCGCCTTGGCCAGCGCGTCCAGCTCCGCCATCAGCAGCGGGCCGCCGGCGGCGACCGGCGCGAACTTGATCACGCCATGGGTGGAGGCCTGCGCGCGGTGCGCGGTGCCGAAGGCGTCCATCACGAACACGTCGCACAGCGCCGCGTACTTCTTCGCCAGCGCCTCGTCGTCCTTGCCCTCGCCGACGTTCATGCGGCAGTTCTCCAGCAGCACGATCTGCCCCGGCTGCACCTCCACGCCATCGACCCAATCGCGCAGCAGCGGCACGTCAACGCCGAGCAGCGCGGCCAGGCGGATCGCCACCGGCTCCAGCGAATCCTCCTGGGTCCACACGCCTTCCTTGGGCCGGCCCAGGTGCGAGGTCACCATCACCGCCGCACCCTGTTCCAGCGCGTGCTTGAGCGTCGGCACCGAGGCCAGAATGCGCTGCTCGGAGGTGATCAGGCCATTGTCGATCGGCACATTCAGGTCTTGCCGGATCAGCACGCGCTTGCCGGACAGGTCGAGATCGGTCATTCGCAGGATGGACATGTAAGTGCTCGCTTTCGTGGGGTTGCAAAGGGAAAACCGCGCCATCGGTGCAGTGTCGGCGCCGGCATCGTAACGTCGGGTGCAGGAGCGCCGGCCGATCGCCGCAGCGGCGAAACCGCCATTGTCCGGCGTCGGCCGCACAGCGGCAATCGGTGCGCTGGCGCGCGCACGGCGCAGCGTGCGCGCGATCCCTCCCGGCGGGTCAGTCCGCGCCGTCGGCGGCGGCGGGTTTGCGCAGCAGGCTCAGCGCGAAGCCGACCACCAGCAGCGCGCCGCCGATCAGCAGCGCCCACAGCAGCCAGGTCTTCCAGTCGCGCGGCGGTGGCGGCGCCTGCAACGCCGCGGCCCCAGCCAGAGGTTGCGCCGCGCCGAGGCTGGCGGTGGCCGGCACCCATTGCGGCCCGCGCTGGGTATGCAGGGCCTGCAATGCGGCGGCCAGCGGCGCCGGCGCACGCTGGGTGCGCGCACTGCCGGCGGCCAGCGCATAGGGCGGCGCGCCCTGCGCCAGGAACACCAGCGTCTCCGGCTGGTAGCCCAGGCGCAGCGCCGGCCGCTGGCGGCCCGGATCCTGCGCCGCCAGCAGCCGCCAGTAGCGGTCGCGCACCGGCGCGGTCAGCGCCTGCGGCGGCGAGCGGCTGCCGCCACCGACCTGGTAGGCCAGCCACGGACCGGCGCGATCCTGCCACGGCGCCTCGGCGCTGTCGCGGCTCTGCACGCGCCATTCGATGGCGTTGTTGCCGGGCAAGGCGATGTCGATGCGCGTCACCGGATAGCGCCCCGGCGACACGAACGCATAGCTGTGCTGCGCGGGATCGCTGCTCGCCGCGTCCAGCTGCTGCCAATGCCAATCGGCGGCGACCGGTGCCGGCGCCAGTTCGGCCTCCACCCCGGTCAACGGCGGCGCGCTGGCGCCGGCCAACGGCAGCAGGCGCAGATAGCGCACTTCGCGGCCGATGGGGATGCGCAGCTGCTGCAGGCGGTGCCCCTGATTGCTGAGGTCGACCAGGGTCGCCTCGTCCACCACCACCTCCCAGTCGCGCAGATCGTCGCTGCCCTCGACGCGGTAGCGGGCCTGCTGCGGCTGCGCGGCGGCGGCCCATTGCAGCGACAGCGCACGCAACGGCGCGTGCAGTGCGCTGGCATCGACCAGCCAGCCGGCAGCCGCTGCGTCGCTGGCGCCGCCCGCCACGCGGGTCTGGATGCGGCGCACGCTGCCGTCGCGGTCACGCTCGGCGATCAGTTCCAGGTCCGCTGCGCGCCCGTCGCGCGCGGCCGGCAACGGAAACCACGGCAATGGCTGCCGGCGCGGCGCAGTCTCGGCCTGCTCGGCGGCGAACAGCGCGGACGGCAGCGGATCGCCCGCGGCATTGAACACCTCCACATCGCCCAGCGAGGCACGCTGCGCGCTGCGGTAGACCGCATCGTCGAGTTGCACGCGATAGGCGCCGGCATCGGCGTCCTGCAGGGTCAGCGGCCACTGCTGGGCGTAGTCGTCGCGCTGGCTGGCGGCGAACGCACACAGCGGCAACCCGGCCAGCAACAACGGAAACAGCGCACGTCGGATCATGGGATGGCCTCCTCGGCCGGTTCGGCGGCGCGCGGCGGTGCCGGCGCCAGATACCCGACCACCGTACACAACAGCCCGTACGCGATGAACGAGGCGATGCCGGCGACGTTGCCGAGATTGCCGCGATCCACCAGCAACAGCTTGCCCAGCACCACCGCCATCAACACCGCGCCGGCCAGCCACAGGCCGCGCTGGCCGCGGCGCGAGCCCAGCACCCAGCCGAGTACGCCCAGCACGCTCCAGACCACGGTCAGGCTGGTCTGCGCCACGCCATCGCCGAGCACGCCGGGCCACGGCACCGCCGCCCAGTAATGCACCGCATGCAGGGTGACGCTGGTGATCCACAGGAAGCCGGCAGCGGCCAGCAGATGGGTGCGCCACGGGCGCAGCAGCGCCGGCAGTTCGGGGCTGCGGGTCCAGCGTACGCCCAGGACCAGCAGCGCCAACTGGCTCAGTTCCAGCGGATTGAGCAACGGCACCCAGGGCAACGGCGCGCTGCTGCCGGTCAGGCCCAGGCTGTACAGCCAGGCCACCGTGAGCAGCCCGAAGTAGGTGCTCTGCAGCGCGCTGCGGCACGGCGCGAAGGCCGTGCCCAGCGGCGCCGCCAGCCAGTTCCAGCGCCACAGCGACAGCGCCGTCGCCAGCAACCAGGGCGCCAGCAACAGCATCCAGCGCCAGCCGGCGGCGAGGTCGCTGTGCAGCGCGATCCAGGTGCACAGCAGCCCGACCACGGTGGGCCACACCAACCACCACACGAACTGCGCCGCGCGCGCCACGCCGCCCCCGCTGTCGCGCAGGCACAGCAGGCTGCGCACGCCGAGCACCGCGAACAGCGCCCAGGCCCAGGCGCCATGTCCGGCGAACGGCTGCCCGTGCGCATCGGCCTGCCAGGCCGCCAGCGGCAACGCCAGCGCCAGGCCGCCCAGCGTGGTCGCGGCCAGCGCCGGCGCCGGCCAGCGCCGCTGCGCTTCGGCCGCGAGCCAGCCGCTGACCGCCGCCCAGGCCAGCAACACGTCCGGCCGCGCGTCGGCGGCGGCGAAGCGCAGGATCTCGGCGACGCCGATCCCGCACCACCAAGCCAGCCCCCACAGGTAGTAGCCCAGCGCCGGCATGGCGGCGCGCGCGCGGCGATAGCACCAGGCGCTGGCGAACCCGGCCAGGGCCAGCAGCAGCGCGCTCATGCAGGTGGCATTGGCCACGGCCTGGCTGTCCTGCACCGCCGCATCCAGGCCCAGGGTGAAGCCCAACGCGGCCGCCATCTGTAATCCGGCGCCGCTGAGCTGCGGCAGCCAGCGCCGCTGGCGCAGGCCCAGCCACACCAGCGCCGCCCCCTCCAGCGCGAACACGCTCGCGGTGGCCCGCGCCGACAGCGCCAGCGGCACCGCCAACGTGGCGAAGCCCACCGCCAGCACCGCATACGCCTGCCCCAGCAGGGCGAAGCGCGCGCGCCGGATCAGCGCCGCGGCCAGCAGCGCATAGAGCGCCGCCAGAGCCAACGCGCACAAGGCCAGCGGCAGGCGCTCGCCACGCAACAGGCCGGCCTGCAGCGAGAACGCGATCAGCGGCGTGCCGAACAGCAGGCTGCCGTCGATCAGCGCGCTGCGCGCGGCCTGCTGCCGCCGCGCGTACAGGATCGGGATCAGCAGGTAGAAGGCGAAGAACAGCAGCAGGAACGGCTCGGTGCTGACGAACTTTTCCGGCCGGTACTGCAGCACGCCCCACAGCGTGCCGATGCCGAAGGTAAAGCCGAACCCGAGCAGGTTCAGCACCCGCCACGGCCGGTACCAGGCGATCGCGAACACCGCCGCGTTGAGCAGCGCGTAGTAGGAGAACAGCGCCACATGGTTGCCGCTGCCGGTGGACAGCCACAGCGGCGCGAGGAAGCCGGCCAGCGTGCCCAGCACCGCCAGGGTGCGCGATTCCTGCGCCACCGCCAGCACGCACATGCCCGCGACCAGGGCGATGCTCAGCGCCAGCGCCGCCCCGGCCGGGATCAGCCCGGACAGCTTGAACGCGGCGAACACGGTCAGCAGCAACACGCCGATCGCCCCGCCCTGCAGGGCCAGCGCGAAGCTGCGCTTGCGCGTGCGCTGGCGCCAGCCGAACGCCAGGCCCGCCAGCGACGCGGCGGCGATGCCGGCGTAGCGCAGCTCGATCGGCATGCGCAGCCAACCCTGGTCGCCGGCGTACTTGAGCAGCGCGGCGACGCCGGCCAGCAGCACCAGCATGCCGATCTTCACCGGCACGTTGCCCTCGGTGAACCAGCGCTTGACCCCGCTCACCAACCGCTCGATCGGGTCAGGCCGGTGCGGGGCGGCGATCGCGGCCGCGGCGGCGGCGCGCGCTTGCGCCTGTTGTTGCTCGGCGCGCTCGACCGCGGCGGCCAGCGTCGCGAAATCGTTGGTGTGCTGCGGCGTCGGCAAGGGCGGCGGCAGTGGCGGCGGCGCGCTAGCCTCCTCCACGACAAGGGGCGGACGTGCAGGCTCGGACGACACTTCGTTCGGCGCATCCTCGGCCTGCGTCTCGGCATCGACGGCGGATTCCGTGTCCCCGTCCGCGGCCGCAGGACCGGCCCAGGCCGTCGCAGGCGCCACCGGGGCGGCCGCCATCCGCGCGACCTGTGCCTCCAGCGCGGCAAGCCGCTGGCGCAGGCGCGACTGCCCGACCAGGGCCACGATCAGCAGCACCGGCATCGCCAGCACCGCCAACACCACCAGCACGACCAACATCTCCATTCGACTCGCATCTCCACGGCGGTGGCGCGGCGCCTGTGACGCGCACCAGGTGTCCGGCGGCGCCGGACCTGGCGCAGATGGTAGACGAGTTCGGTACCGGCATCGGCCCACAGGCGCGGCCGCAGCCTAGGCAGGGCAAGCCTCGGCGTTCCGACGGACGGTCTTCACACCGCCCTCAAGTCGATGAATGGACGGCCGCTACACCCCTTACCGCGTCGTCCGTCTGCTGTTCCCTCCCACCCCACCGGCAGCATGAATGAACCTACCCGCCCACCCCGCCGAAACGGGGATCGATGACCATATCCGCGCCGTCGTCGGCCTCTCCGACCAATTGCTCGGCCAACTGCGCCGTTCCTTGCAGGGCATCGACGCGATCAACCGCACCACCCACATGATCTCGATGAACGCGCGCATCGAATCGGCGCGCATCGGTGCCGCCGGACGCGGCTTCAGCGTCATCGCGCAGGAAATGGACGGGCTGTCGCGACGCGTGGCCGAGGCCACCCAGGACCTGGACAAGGTCGCCGCGCGCACCAGCGCGGAGATGCGGCAGACGCTGAGCCGGCTGCAGGACGACGTGCGCCGCACGCGGCTCAGCGAACTGGCCCTGAGCAACATCGACCTGATCGACCGCAACCTCTACGAACGCAGTTGCGACGTGCGCTGGTGGGCCACCGACGCCGCGGTCGTGGCGGCAGCGCGCACCGACAGCGACGCCGAGGCGCTGGCCTACGCGTCGCGGCGCATGGGCCAGATCCTGGATTCGTACACGGTCTACTTCGATTTGATCCTGGCCGGCAGCGATGGCCGCATCCGCGCCAACGGCCGGCCGCGGCAGTACGCCTCGGTCGGCAGCGACGTCTCCGCGCAACCGTGGTTCGAGCAGGCCATGCGCACCCGCAGCGGCGAGGACTTCAGCTTCCAGGGCGTGCACGCCAGTGCACTGGCCGATGGCGAGCGGGTCCTGGTGTACGCGTGCACGGTCCGCGAGGGCGGCCGCATCGATGGCCGCGTGCTGGGCGTGCTGGGCATCGTGTTCCGCTGGGACGCGCTGGCGCAGACGATCGTGCAGCGCACCCCGCTGTCCGAATCCGAATGGGGCCGCAGCCGGGTCTGCATCGTCGACGCGCAGGGCCAGGTGCTGGCCGACTCGGCCGGGCGCATGCTGCAGGACCGGATCGACTTCGACGGCCGCGACGCCTTGTTCAAGCAGCCGCGCGGCGCCGTGCTGATCGACCTGGACGGCCGGCCGCACTGCATCGGGCATGCCGCCTCGCCCGGCTACGAAACCTACCGCACCGGCTGGCACTCGCTGATCCTGCAGGCCCTGTAGCCCGCCCACACCGCGACGGCGCCCTGCGCAAAAAGTGGCAGCGGATCACGGGGCAACGCCTGCCCCGTCGACCCGCTGCGCGCGCAGCGGCACGCCGCATCGCGCTCGCGATTCCGCCATCGGCCTTGCCGCCAGGGGCGTCGTCGTTGCCTGAATGTCGCTGCCTGCTGTATTGACGACGTCATTTCGCCATGCCTAAGCTCGTTGCGCCGCGCTGAAGCCGTACCGACGCACCTCGACGCGACCGGTACCCTCTGGATTGCAGACGCCACTTCCCAGGTAAACGGACATGACCATGAAACCCTTTCGCACCCTGCTGATCTCGGCCATGCTGGCCGCGTCCTTCGCTGCTCCCGCCCTGGCCGAAAAGGTCGACAATCCGGAGCTCTACACTCCCGATGCGGTGAAGAAGAACATCGTGATCGGCAAGACCACCAAGGAGCAGGTGCGCGCGATCTATGGCGAGCCCACCTACGTCTCCAGGACGTCCGGAAAGGAAGGCGGCTACGAGAAGTCGTGGAGCTATCGCCCCAGCGAATCCCACGGCGAGAAGGCGCGCAAGACCGCCACCGGCCTGCTGAAGCGGATGCTGCCCGGTTACTACACCGGCCCGGCGATCAACGAGGCGCAGGAGCACGGCGTCGGCGCGCGCAACGTCAAGTCCTACGACCTGGAAGTGGAATTCGACGCCAAGGGCGTGGTCACCGATTACCAGCAGAGCGAAAGCAACGTCTCCAAGGACGCGCTGTAACGGCGAGCGGATGGCGGCGGCGCGGATCGCGCCACTTCCATCTCGTTGCATCCACGCCGCCGTCGCGGCGAGCAAGTCCCTCGCAGCACATCTGCACAACAAAAAGGAGCGCCGAGGCGCTCCTTTTTGTTTGCATGCGTTCGCGATGGCGTGTGCAGCGTGCCAACGGCGGCGGGCTGCAGCGGTCGCTGCCGCACAAGGCCGCGTCGCCCGCCACGGCGGACGACGCGCGGCGGCTTACTTCGCCACCACCTTAACCATCTCCAGGCACTTGTTGGAGTAGCCCCACTCGTTGTCGTACCAGGACACCAGCTTGACGAAGGTGCCGTCCAGGGCGATGCCGGCATCGGCGTCGAAGATGGAGGTGCGCGCGTCGCCGCGGAAATCGGTGGCGACCACCTTGTCCTCGGTGTAGCCGAGGATGCCCTTCAGCGCGCCTTCGCTCTGCGCCTTCACCTCGGCACAGATCTCGGCGTAGGTGGCCGGCTTCTCCAGTTCCACGGTCAGGTCGACCACCGACACGTCCGAGGTCGGCACGCGGAAGCTCATGCCGGTGAGCTTCTTGTTCAACTCCGGGATCACCACGCCGACCGCCTTGGCCGCGCCGGTGCTGGACGGAATGATGTTCTCCAGGATGCCGCGGCCGCCGCGCCAATCCTTGTTGCTCGGGCCGTCCACGGTCTTCTGGGTGGCGGTGGCCGCGTGCACGGTGGTCATCAGGCCGCGCTTGATGCCCCACTTGTCGTTGATCACCTTGGCCAGCGGCGCCAGGCAGTTGGTGGTGCAGCTGGCGTTGGAGACGATGGCCTGGCCGGCGTAGGTGCTGTCGTTGACGCCGTACACGAACATCGGCGTGTCGTCCTTCGACGGCGCCGACAGGATCACCTTCTTGGCGCCGGCGTCCAGGTGCTTCTGCGCGGTTTCCTTGGTCAGGAACAGGCCGGTGGACTCGATCACCACGTCCACGCCGACCTCGCCCCACTTCAGCGCCGCCGGATCGCGTTCCTGAGTCAGGCGGATCTTCTTGCCGTTGACCAGCAGATGATTGCCGTCGACCGACACCTCCGCCTGGAAGCGGCCGTGCACGGAGTCGTACTGCAGCATGTAGGCCAGATAATCCGGCTCGAGCAGGTCGTTGATGGCGACGATCTCGATGTCGCTGCCGAAATTCTGCACCGCCGAGCGCAGCACGTTGCGCCCGATGCGACCGAAACCGTTGATGCCGACCTTGATTGCCATTTCAGTAGCTCCTGCGGCCGCGGCTGGCGCGGCGGATGGAAGGGGAACCGCATTCTAGCAGGCCGGCCGCGCCACGCCGGATACGCCGGTTTGATCAGGATCAAGGCGGCGTATGGCCGCGCGCCGGACACTGCGCCCACACCCAACCGAGACTCCACCATGCGCACCACCTCCCCCCTCCTGCTCACCGGCCTGGCCGCCGCCCTGACCCTGTGCGCCCTGCCGGCGCTGGCGCAGTCGCAAGGCGACTGGACCGTCGGCATCGGCGCCCACCAGGTCAATCCGAAGTCCGACAACGGCACGCTGGCCGGCGGCACCCTGCCGCTGCGCATCGACAGCAACATCCGCCCGACGGTGACCTTCGAGTACTTCGTGCACCAGGACCTGGGCGTGGAAGTGCTGGCCGCGCTGCCGTTCGAGCACGACATCAGCGTCAAGGGCGTGGGCAAGGTCGGCAGCACCAAGCACCTGCCGCCGGTGGTGTCGCTGCAGTACCACTTCAACAGCGCCGGCAAGGTCTCGCCGTTCGTCGGCGCCGGCATCAACTACACCACCTTCTTCAGCGAGAAGACCACCGGCGCGCTCGCCGGCAGCAAGCTCAAGCTGGACGACTCCTGGGGCCTGGCCGCGCACGCCGGCGTGGATTTCGCACTCACCGAGAAGTCGGCGCTGCGCGTGGACCTGCGCTGGATCGACATCGACAGCAAGGTCAAGGTCAACGGCAGCGACCTGGGCACCGCGCACATCGATCCGCTGGCGTACGGCCTGGCCTACGTGATGAAGTTCTGAAACGGGCGCCGGCGCCGCTGCCAACTGCGGCGCCGGTGGCCACACGGTCGGCGCCGCGCGTCGCAGCGGCGCCATCGCGCGCGGCGGCCCAGGCCGACGCGGCATGCCGTGCAAGCGGCAGCCCGGATGCGCAGCGCGTCCGCGGCGCTTCTCTGGCAGACTACGCGCCACACGGATGTGGATCGGCGCCCGCTGGGCCGACACGGGGTTCGCATCCGCCCACTCGTCGTCCACCGGGGTCCCCCATGCCGCCACGCCTGTTCCGTCGCCTCGCCGTCGCCGCCCTCGCCAGCATCGCCCTGCCCGCCGCGGCGCAATCGGCCGGCCATTTCACCACCAGCTACGGCCTGCACGGCATGGTGCCGGGGTCGTCCAACGGCACGCTGCGCGGCAGCGATCAGCGCTTCGACGCCGACGTCGCGCCGGCCGTGTCGTTCACGTACGAGTACTTCTTCCGCGGCAACCTGGGCCTGGAGATCCAGGGCCTGGTCGGCCAGCAGAAGATCGGCGTGGACCGCGGCGGCGATATCGGCAGCGCCTGGATGCTCTCGCCCACCATCTCGCTGCAGTATCACTTCAACGGCAACGGCGACATCTCCCCGTTCGTCGGCGCCGGCCTCAACTACACCGCCTTCCTCGGCAGCGACGGCAAGGGCGCGTTTTCGTCCAACGACGTGAAGTTCAAGGACACCATTGGTCCGGCGCTGCATGCCGGCGTGGATTTCGCGGTCGGCGAACGCAGCGCGATCCGCGTGGATGCGCGCTGGACCGGCATGCGCAGCGACGTGGAGGTGGACGGCAGCACGCTCGGCAAGGCCAAGCTCGATCCGGTCACCTACGGCGTCGCGTACCTGATGTATTTCTGAGCCTGCAGCCGGGTCGTGTCCTCGGACGCGGCGCGGCGCGGTCGGCGACGCCGTCTGGCACCGGCGTCCGCCGTGCTGAGCGGCAACGCAACAGACCTGACGCGCGTCATGGCCGCGTCGTCGGCGCCGGCTAGAATCGGCGCATGAAAATCTCTCGCTTCGTTTGCACCGCGCTCGCCGCGACCCTCGCCGCCGCACCGTCCGCCGCCTTCGCCTGGGGCCCGCTGGGTCACCGCCTGGTCGCCGATCTCGCCGACACCCAACTCACCCCGCAAGCCCGCGCGCAGGTCCGCACCCTGCTGCAGGGCGAACCCGACCCGACCCTGGCCGGCGTCGCCAACTGGGCCGACCAGCTCCGCGAACACGATCCCGACCTGGGCAAACGCAGCGCGCGCTGGCATTACGTCAACCTGGCCGAGAACGACTGCCACTACGAGCAGACCCGCGACTGCCCGGACGGCAACTGCGCGGTCGAGGCGCTGCGCCGCCAGGCCGCGATCCTCGCCGACCGCAGCCAGCCGCAGGCCGCGCGTGCGCAGGCGCTGAAGTTCGTCGTGCATTTCGCCGGCGACGTGCAACAGCCGCTGCATGCCGGCTACGCCCGCGACAAGGGCGCCAACACCGTGCAGATCCAGTTCGAGGGCAAGGGCAGCAATCTGCATTCGCTGTGGGACAGCGGCCTGCTGCGCAGCCGCGGGCTGGACGAACAGGCGTACCTGGCCGAGCTGGAAAAGCAGCCGTTGCCGGCGCCCTCGCCGGCGGGCAACGCGCTGCCGCCGCCGGCCGCGGCGTGGGCCGAGGCCTCCTGCAAGATCATGATGCGTCCGGGCTTCTATCCGCCCGGCGCCACGCTGCCGGCCGATTACGTGACGACCTGGCGCCCGGTCGCCGAGGCGCAGTTGCGCCAGGCCGGTGCCGACCTGGCGGCAACCTTGAACGCGGCGCTGGGCAAGTAAGTCTGTTTTGCAAATCGTAGGAGCGGCTTCAGCCGCGACGGGGCATTCCCAGGAAAGCCCATCGCGGCTGAAGCCGCTCCTACGAGAGCACCTACGCCACACCCAACTGCGCGCGCGTCCAGCGCACGATCTCGGCGGTGCCGATGGCGCCGCTGTGTCGGCCGAGTTCGCGGCCCTGGCGCAGCAGGAGCAGCGTCGGGATGCTGCGGATGCCGAAGCGCCCGGCCAGCGCCGGCTGCGCGTCGCTGTCGAGCTTGCCCAGGCGCAGCCGCGGCTCGAGCTGCGCGGCCGCGGCGGCGAAGTGCGGGGCCATGGTCCGACACGGGCCGCACCACGGCGCCCACACGTCCACCAGCAACGGCAGGTCGCTGCGCTCGGCGTGCGCGGCAAACGTCTCGGCGGTCAGCGTGACCGGTGTGGCGTCGAACAAGCCGCGATGGCAACGCCCGCATTGCGGCGCGTCCGCCAGTTTCGCCTCCGGCACCCGGTTGAGCGCGGCGCAGTGCGGGCAGGCGACATGAAGCGGCGTGTTCATGCGCCGGCCTCGATGCTCTTGTCGCCGAGCAGGACGGTGCCCTGCGCATCCTTGACCGTGACCTGCACGTCGATGCCCTGGCGCACGCTCTGGGTGACAACGCAGAACTGCTCGAACTGGGCCAGGATCCGCTCCAACTTCGCGTAGTCCTGGTTGGGGCCGGGCAGTTGCAGTTCCACCGACGCCTGCGGGATGCGCCAGAACCCTTCCGGATTGCGCATCGGCGTGGCGGTGATGTGCGCGACCACGCCGGCCGGATCGTTCTTGTACTTGCGCATCGCGAACAGCAGGCTGGCGGCCAGGCAATTGGCGATGCCGGCCAGCAGGATGCGCGTGGGATTGGGGCCGCGCTCCTGCCCCAGCGGCGCGGTTTCGTCGCTCAGCCAGGGCTCCAGCGCGGTTTCGTCGAAGCGAATGCGGAACGCGAAGTCCGTGTCCTGCTCCAGGGTGACGCGGATCGGATCGCCGATGGGCATGGTGGAAACTCCACTTCGCAGAAAGGGATTTCGACTCTACGCCGGCACCGGTAACGGCGTGTGGACGCAGCGTCGTGCTCACGCAGCCGCTTCGCGCCGTGCCAGCGGGTAGTACAGCAACGGGATGACCAGCAGGGTCAGCGCCGTGCTGACCAGGATGCCGAATAACAGCGCCACCGCCAGGCCATTGAAGATCGGATCGTCGAGGATGAACAGCGCACCCAGCATCGCCGCCAGGCCGGTCAGCACGATCGGCGGTGCGCGCACCGCGCAGGCCTCGATCACCGCCTGTTCGGCGCTGCGTCCCTGCGCCAGGGCATGACGGATGAAGTCCACCAGCAGGATCGAATTGCGCACGATGATGCCGGCCAGGGCGATCATGCCGATCATGCTGGTCGCGGTGAATTGCGCGCCGAGCAGGGCATGGCCCGGCATCACTCCGATCACCGTCAGCGGAATCGGCGCCATGATCACCAGCGGCAGCAAATAGCTGCGGAACTGCGCCACCACCAGCAGATAGATCAGCAACAGGCCCACCGCGTAGGCGATGCCCATGTCGCAGAAGGTCTCGTAGGTGATCTGCCATTCGCCGTCCCATTTCACTGCGAAGTCGGCGGTGTCGGTCGGCGGTGCGATGAAATGCTGCTGCAGCGCCTGCCCATCGAGCCGGTGGCTGCGCAGTTGCCCGACCAGGTCGAACATGCCGTACAGCGGGCTGTCCAGGCGCCCGGCTTCGTCGCCGGTGACGTACACCACCGGCCGCAGGTCCTTGTGCGCGATGCTGTCGTCCCAGGGCAGGCGTTGCACCGCGACCAGTTCCGACAACGGCACCAGTTGCCCATCGCCGCCGCGCACGCGCAGCGCCAGCAGGCGTGCGCTGGCGGCCTGCGCGGCGCCCGGCAGGCGCAGCCGCACCGGCTGTGCCACCTTGGACGTGCCATCGTGCAGCCAGGTGACGTCCAGACCCTGCACCGCCGTGGCCAGGGCATCGGCGATGGAGGCCTGGCTCACGCCCAGGCGCGCGGCGCGCACGCGGTCGACCACCAGCGTTTCGCGGGTGGCCGCACTCTCCACGCTGGTGTCGACATCGACCACGTTCGGCGTGCGCAGGAAGCGTCGCTCCAGCGCCAGGGCGAGCTGGCCGCTGCGCGGATAGTCCGGCCCGTACACCTCGGCCACCAACGGTGACAGCACCGGCGGCCCCGGCGGCACCTCCACCACCTTCAGCGACGCGCCATGCCGGCGTGCGATCGCCGCCAGCGGCGGCCGCAGCGCGCGGGCGATGGCATGGCTGTGGCGCGTGCGCTGGTGTTTGTCGACCAGGTTCACCTGCAGGTCGCCGACGTTGTTGCCGCTGCGCAGGAAGTACTGCCGCACCAGGCCATTGAAGTTGACCGGCGCCGAGGTCCCGGCATAGCCCTGGTAGTCGTGCACCTCGGGCGTGTCCAGCACGCCGGCCAACTCCACCAGCAACGCATCGGTGTCCTGCAGGGTGCTGCCTTCGGGTAGGTCGACCACGATCTGCAGCTCGGACTTGTCGTCGAACGGCAGCATCTTCAGCACCACCCATTGCAGCCCGACCAGGCCGACCGCGGCCAGCAGCAGCGCCGCGATGCCGGCGAACAGCCAGCCGCGCCGGCGCGCGCCGCGGCCCGGATCCAGGAACGGGTGCAGCAACCGCCCGAACAGGCGCTGCAGGCGCGGCGGAGCGTCGCGCTCCGCCCCTGCCTGCGCGGCATGCGCCGGCACATGCCGCTTCAGCAGCTTCAGCGCCAACCAGGGCGTCACCACCAGCGCGATCGCCAGCGACAGCAGCATGCCGACCGAGGCGTTGATCGGAATCGGCCGCATGTACGGCCCCATCAGGCCGCTGACGAAGGCCATCGGCATCAGCGCCGCGATCACGGTGAAGGTGGCGAGGATGGTCGGGCCGCCGACCTCGTCCACCGCCGGCGGAATCGCCTCGCGCAAGGTCTTGCCGCCGGCGCGCAGATGGCGGTGGATGTTCTCCACCACCACGATGGCGTCGTCGACCAGGATGCCGATGGAGAAGATCAGCGCGAACAGCGACACGCGATTGAGGGTGAAGCCCATCGCCCACGAGGCGAACAGCGTCAGCGCCAGGGTCAGTACCACCGCGCTGCCGACCACGATGGCCTCGCGCCAGCCCAGCGCAAACAGCACCAGCAGCACCACCGAGGCGGTGGCGAACACCAGCTTGTGGATCAGCTTGGCGGCCTTGGCCGCCGCGCTGGCGCCGTAGTCGCGGGTGACCTCGGCATGCACGCCCTGCGGCAGCAGTTCGCCGCGCAAGGCCTGCAGACGCGCGCTCACCGCGCTGGTGAGCGCCGAGGCGTCGCTGCCCGGCTTCTTGGCGATGGCCAGGGTCACCGCCGGCGCGCGCCCCTGCGCCGGGCCGCCGCGCGTGGGTGGCGTGCCGTACCACACGTAGGCCGTGGGCAGGTCGGCACCGGCCTGGATCTGTGCCACATCGCGCAACTGCAGCGGCCGGCCGTCGTGCACGCCGATCACCAGCTCGCGCACGGCATCGGCATCGGCCAGGAACCGCCCGGCACTGAGCGGCACCGCACGGCCGCCGCCGATGCGGTCGCCGAGCGGGCGCACCACGTTCGCCCCCTGCAGCGCCTGGCCGAGGTCGGCCACGGTGAGGTCGTAGGCGGCCAGCCGCGCCGGATCCAGCGTCACCGTGACCACCCGCGGCGGTGCGCCGATGCTGTAGATGTCGCGCGTGCCCGGCAGGCGCTTGAGGTCGGTCTCCAGGGTGCGCGCGATCGCGCCCAGGTCGGCGGCGCTGCGCTGAGAATCGTCGCTCCACAGGGTCACGCTCATCACCGGCACGTCGTCGATGCCCTTGGGCTTGACCAGCGGCGCGCTGGCGCCCATCTGCGTTGGCAGTACGTCCAGATTGGAATACACCTGGTTGTACAGGCGCACCAGCGCGGTCTGCCGCGGCACCCCGACCTGGAATTCGACGGTCAACACCGCCTGGCCGGGGCGGCTCACCGAGTACACGTGCTTGATCCCCTCGATCTCGTCGAGCTTCTGTTCCAGCGGCGTGCTCAGCAGTTGTTCGACCTCGCGCGCATCGGCGCCCGGCAGCGACACGAACACGTTGGCCATGGTCACGTCGATCTGCGGCTCTTCCTCGCGCGGTGTGATCGCCACCGCCGCCAGGCCGAGCAACAGGCCGAGCAGGGCCAGCACCGGCGTCAGCGGATTGGCCTGGAAGAATGCCGCCAGGCGGCCGGACATCCCGAAACCGGTGGCCATCTCAACGCTCCGCCAGCGCGCGCCGCTGCGCGGCCAGCGCCTGTCCCGCAGCGACCGGATCGCGCGCCACCCGCTCGCCTGCGCGCAGCCCCGCCAGCACTTCCACCCGCTGCGCATCGCGCTGCCCGATCCGCAGCTGCCGCAGGCTGAGCCCACCGTCGGCCAGCACATAGGCCGCACTGAGTTCGCCCCGCTGCAGCAGCGCCGACAGTGGAATGCGCAACGGCGCCGCCTCCGCAGCATCGCCGGCAGCCAGCGGAAAACCGACCTTGGCCGTGGTGCCGGGCGCCGGAGCCGGCTGCAGCGCCGGCAACGGTACCCGCACCGTCACGCTGTGGCTGCGCGGATCGGCGGTGGGGAACACCGTCACCTGCGGAATCTGCAGGATGCGTCCATCGTCCAATCGCACCTGCGCGCGCGGCGCGGCGCGAATTGCCTCCGCATCGGACTGCGGCACCTGCACCTCGATGCGCTGCGCGCCGGGCACGTACAGCGACAACAAGGCCTGCCCGGCCGCCACCGTCTCGCCCGGCTGCACCTGACGCGCGCTGATGACGCCCGCGAACGGCGCGCGCACCACGGTGTAGTCGGCCGGCTGCTGCGCCTGCGCCAGTTGCGCGTCGGCGGCAGCGCGTGCGGCATTGGCCGCATCGCGGGTGGCGCGGGCCTGCTCCAGTTGCGCGCGCGACACGTATTGCGCCCCGGCCAGGGACGCATAGCGGCGATAGCTGGCCTCGGCCTCGTCGGCGCTGGCCGTCGCGGCACGCACTTGCGCCTGCGCACCGGCCACGCCGGCGCGCTGTTCCACTGCGCTGAGTTGCAGCAGCACCTGGCCGGCGGCGACCCGGTCGCCCACGTCCACCGCGACGCTGCGCACGCGCCCGCCGGTCTGCGCGCTCAGATCGGCGTACTCCACCGGAGCCACGACGCCGTCCCAGGAGCGCACCGCCATCGCCGCGGGCTCCGCCGGCGCGGTCGCCAGCGCCGGCAACGGCGGCGGCGCGACCGTGGCGGCGTCATGCCGACAGCCTGCGAACGCCAGCACCGCCAGCGCCGCGAATGCGCCCGCCAGGGTCGCACGGCCGCTGTCGCGGGCCAGCGCAGCGGCAGGCGCAAGCGTCCTGCGCCGCCGTCCGGCACGCCAGACACCCCGGATCGGCCAACGAAGCACACGCATGCTCGAACTCCAGAAGAAAGGGCGCATCCGCGCCGTCGGTGGGTATTCCGCCGCGGCAGGCCGGGCGCGGCCGCCCGAGGCTGGCCGCGAGATAAATTAGAATTTTCTTATATTAGAGTCAACTGATATGATGGGCGCACTTTCCCGCCGAGCACCCCCAATGCCCGCCTCCTCCGCCCAAGCCCTGGTCGACCGCGCACGCGCGCAGATCCACGAAACCCCCGTCCACACCGATGCCGCCGCCACGCCACTGCCCGGCGAATGGATCATCGACGTGCGCGAACCCGGCGAGTTCGCCATGGGCCACCTGCCCAACGCGATCAACATCCCGCGCGGCATCCTCGAATTCCGCCTCGATGCCGATCCGGCGCTGGCCCGACGCGACCAGCCGATCCTGCTGTACTGCGCCAGCGGCGGCCGCTCCACCCTGGCGGCGCTGAGCCTGCAGCACCTGGGCTACACCGCGGTGCGCTCGCTGACCGGCGGCTTCCTGGGCTGGACCGCGGCCGGTGGCCCGGTCGATTTCTGAGCCCATGCCGCGCCGCGCCGCAACCGCCCTGGACCCTGCCGCGATGCGCGCGCACGCCAGCGAGGCGGCGCGCCTGCTGAAGGCGCTCGGCAACGAGAAGCGGCTGCTGCTGCTGTGCCTGCTGGTGGACCACGAGCAATCGGTCGGCGAGCTCAACGCGCGCGTGGAGCTGAGCCAGTCGGCGCTGTCGCAACACCTGGCGCTGCTGCGCGAGGATGGACTGGTGCAGACCCGCCGCGAGGGTCAGACCATCTATTATTCGCTGGTGCCCGGCCCGGTGCAGCGCATCCTCGAGGTGTTGCACGGCATCTACTGCAGCGCCGCGCCACCTGCCGCCACCCGGAGCGATCGATGAGCCAGCATCCGTACGTCCACGCCTTCCACCATGCTGGTTCCGGCACCTGGAGCTACGTGGTCGAGGATGGCCACGACGCCGCGGTGATCGACCCGGTGGTGGGCTACGACCCGCAGACCGGCGCACTGGACGACGCGCCGGCGCAGGCGCTTGCCGCGTGCCTGGACGCGCGCGGACTGCACCTGCGCTGGATCCTCGAGACCCACGCGCACGCCGATCATGTCTCCGCCGCGCAGTGGTTCAAGCAGCGATGGCCGCAGGCGACGCTGGCGATCGGCGACGGCATCCGCGAGGTGCGCGCCCGTTTCGCGCCGCAGTTCGGCCTGGACGCGGACCCGCAGGCGCGCTGCGGCTTCGATCACCTGTTCGCCGATGGCGAGCGTTTCGCGATCGGCAGTGTGCAGGCGCAGGTCATCGCCGTGCCCGGCCACACCGGCGACAGCGTCGCCTACCTGATCGGCGATGCGCTGTTCCCGGGCGATTCGCTGTTCATGCCCGACAGCGGCACCGCGCGCTGCGATTTCCCCGGCGGCGACGCGGCCACGCTGTACCGTTCGATCCAGCGGCTGTACGCGCTGCCGGAGGCGACGCGCGTGTTCGTGTGCCACGACTACGGCGCAGGCGGCCGCGCGGTGGCCTGCCAGACCAGCATCGGCGAACAGCGCCGCAGCAACATCCACGTGCGCGACGGCATCGATGAAGCGGCCTTCGTGGCCTTGCGCCAGGCGCGCGATGCGACGCTGGCCGAGCCGCGGCTGATGCAGCCGTCGGTGCGCGCCAACATCCAGGCCGGCCGCACCGACGACCTGGCGCCGCCGCCGGCGTCAGCAGGCAGCGCGCCGCCGGCGCGCTAGGATGCGGGTCTGCGGCAGCGCTGCGCGACTGCGGTCGCGCTCTGCCGCATCGCCTTCCCCGCCCCCGCTGGAGTGAGCCATGACCCGACCGCTGCGCCGCCTGCTGTGCCTGTGCACCTTGATCGTCGCCACCGCGATCGCGCCGGTCTCGGCGCAGACGCCGCTGACCGTGTTCGCCGCCGCCAGCCTCAAGGAATCGCTGGACGAGGCCGCCAGCGCCTACCAGCGCGCCAGCGGCACCACCATCCAGGTGTCCTACGCCGCCAGCTCCACGCTGGCCCGGCAGGTGGAACAGGGCGCGCCGGCGGACGTGTTCGTGTCCGCCGACCAGGAATGGATGGACTACCTGCAGCAGCGCAAGTTGATCGATCCGGCACTGCGCCGTGACCTGCTCGGCAACACGCTGGTACTGGTGGCGCCGGCCGCCAGCAAGGCGCAGGTCGACCTGCGCAAACCCGGCGCGCTGCTCGCCGCGCTCGGCGCGCAGGGGCGCCTGGCGGTCGGCCAGACCGCCAGCGTGCCGGCCGGCAAGTACGCGCGCGCCGCACTGCAGGCGCTGGGTCAGTGGGACGCGGTGCAGCCGCGCCTGGCCGAAAGCGAGAGCGTGCGCAGCGCGCTGATGCTGGTGGCGCGCGGCGAGACACCGCTGGGCATCGTCTATGGGTCCGACGCCCAGGCCGAACCGAAGGTGCGGGTGGTGGCGACCTTCCCCGCCGACAGCCACGCGCCGATCGTGTATCCGGTGGCGCCGCTGCGGGCGAGTGCGCACGCCAAGGCCGCCGCCGAGTTCGTGCGCTGGCTGGGCACACCACCGGCAGAGGCGATCTTCCGTCGCCATGGCTTCTCGCTCACCCGCTGAGGCCTGGCATTGTTCGACTTCACCGCGCAGGAACTGACCGCGATCGCGCTGAGCGTCAAGGTCGCGCTGGTCGCGGCGCTGGCCAGCCTGCCGTTCGCGGTGGCCTGCGGCTGGCTGCTGGCGCGGCGCCGCTTCTTCGGCAAATCGTTGCTGGACGCGCTGCTGCACCTGCCGCTGGTGATGCCGCCGATCGTCACCGGCTACGCGCTGCTGCAGCTGTTCGGCCTGCAGGGCCCCATCGGCGGCTGGCTGTTCGAGCATCTCGGCGTGCAGTTCGCGTTCCGCTGGACCGGCGCGGCGCTGGCCAGCGCGGTGATGGGCTTCCCGCTGATGGTGCGGGCGATCCGCCTGGCACTGGAGTCCACCGACCGTCGCCTGGAAGCGGCGGCCGCCACGCTGGGCGCCGGCCCATGGCGGGTGTTCTTCACTATCACCCTGCCGCTGGCATGGCCGGGCGTGGTCGCCGGCGGCGTGCTCGGCTTCGCCAAGGCGCTGGGCGAGTTCGGCGCCACCATCACCTTCGTCTCCAACATCCCCGGACAGACCCAGACCCTGGCCTCGGCGATCTACAGCCTGCTGCAGGTGCCCGGCGCCGAGGCCGGCATCTGGCGGCTGGCGGCGGTGGCGCTGGCGATCTCGCTGGGCGCCTTGCTGGCCTCCGAGTGGCTGGTGCGGCGCCAGCGCGGCGCGGAGGCGGACGCATGAGCCGCGCGTGCGCCCGGAGCCGGCGCCGATGCTGAGCATCGACCTGCACCTGCAGCGCGGGCGCTTCACCCGCCACGTGCGCATCGAGGAACAGGCGCGCGTGGTCGCCCTGGTCGGCCGCTCCGGCGCCGGCAAGACCAGCCTGCTCAACGCCATCGCCGGGGTGCTGGCGCCGCGCAGCGGGCGCATCGCCATCGACGGCCGGGTGCTGTACGACAGCGCGGCCCGCATCGACCTGCCGGCGCATCGCCGCGGCATCGGCTACGTATTCCAGGACGCGCGCCTGTTCCCGCATATGGACGTGCGCCGCAACCTCGGCTACGGCCGCCACGGCCGCGGCCAGCCGGCGCGCTTCGCACTCGATGCGGTGGTCGAGCTGCTCGGCATCGGCGCACTGCTGGAACGGCGCCCCGACACGCTCTCCGGCGGCGAAGCGCAGCGCGTGGCGATCGGCCGTGCGCTGCTGTCGCAACCGTCGCTGCTGCTGTTCGACGAACCACTGTCGGCGCTGGACGCGGACCGCCGCAGCGAACTGATCCCCTACCTGCAGCGCGTGCGCGACGAAGTGCGCCTGCCGATGCTCTACGTCAGCCACCAGGCCGAGGAAGTGGCGCGCATCGCCGACGCGGTGCATCGGTTGGACTGACGCCGACATCGCGTTCACCGGAGCCGGCGAGACTGAAGTCCCCGCCACGGCAGACTGCGCATGCGCCGCTATCGCAAGCTCGACTTCCCCACGCAGGACGTGCGCCGCTTCCTCGAGCCGGGCCCGGTGGTGCTGGTCAGTTCGGCCTGGAAGCAGCAGCGCGACGTCATGACGCTGGGCTGGCACATGGTGCTGGAGTTCTCGCCCTCGCTGCTGGCCTGCTGCATTTCCAGCGCCAACCACAGCTTCGCGCTGATCCGGCGCAGCAAGCAATGCGTGATCAACCTGCCCACCGCCGACCTGGTCGACACCGTGGTCGGCATCGGCAATACCAGCGGTGCGGACCTGGACAAGTTCGCGCACTTCGGCCTCACCGGGGTGCCCGCCACGCACGTGGCGGCGCCGCTGATCGCCGAGTGCTACGCCAGCTTCGAATGCCGCCTGCACGATGGCAGCCAGATCGGCAAACACGGCCTGTTCGTATGGGAGGTGGTCAAGGCGCATGTCGCCGCCTCGCCGAAGCGGCCGCGCACCCTGCACTACCGGGGCGACGGTCGCTTCATGCTGTCGGGCGCGGAGATCTCGCGGCGGAGCCTGTTCAAGCCGGAGATGCTGTAGTTCCCGGCAACGGGCGAGGCAGACCGCACACTGCGATCGCGGCGCTCAGCGCGCGCCGCTCACGCGCCCCGACTGCACGCTGGCCTTGCCCTGCCGGACCTCGAAGGTGAACGCGTAGGCCAGCGTCACCGGCACCTCCTGCACCGACTGCGCATCGTCGCAGCGCCCCTCCTGCGCCGGCCGCTGCGCCGGATCGGCATAGGTGCAGATCGCCGCCGGCACGAAGCGCCACTGCGCGACCGCGTCCTGCACCGCCTGCAGTAGATCGGCCATCTCCGGCTGCGCGCCCGCGCTGCAGTCCGGGCGATCGTTCAACAGGGCGCTGCGCTCCACCGTGCCTTGTGCGGAGAGGATCACCCGCACGCAGAGCGTGGTCGGGGCCAGCGTGCGGCGCGGCGACTCGGCGGGCAACTGCGGGGTCGGCGCCTGCAACGGTTGCGGCATGCGGAACACCTGCTGTGGCTGCATCTGATACGACTGCACTGCCGCCGCCCCCGGTGCCGCGCCGAACCCGGTTTCCAGCATCCGCTGATCCACCGAGTCGATGCGCTGGGTCGGTTGAGGCGCGTCTTTCGGCGCGTTGCTGGCGCAGCCGGAAAGGAGCAGCGCCAGCAGCATGCCGGCCCGCCCGTGCGCACTCATCGCACGGTCCGCGCCATGCCGCACAGCGGCGCAGCGCCGCCGGTGCCGGCGAACACCTTGTCGCACAAGCTCGCCAAGGTGTCGCCGGCATCCTCGCCCAGGCGATACCAGCGGTAGTTCGCAGCATCGGCGACGCCAGCCGGCGCCTCCTCTGGGTACATTTCCACATCGAACGCGACCGGAATCTTCAGGCGGCTGGCCACAGCGCGTCCGTGCGCAGTCGCCGGCAAGAAGCGCCACTTCCAGGCGGCGGTGACCGCGGCAGCGTCCAACACTGCGCTACCGCTGCCATGATCCAGCACGCGCACGCCGCTCGGCGTCCCGTGCGCATCCACGTCGACCAGCAGGACCAGCTTGCCGGAGACGCCCGCACGCACCGCTTCATCCGGGTATTTCGGGGGTGGCATGTCGATCACCTTGGCAGGCCGCGCTCCGGTCCGCGCGGCGACCACCGACGCCTGCTGCGTCGGTCGTGCCGACGTGCCATCTACCTCGCTCGCGACCAGATCGCGTGCCACGCCCGTGGCATCTGTTCCCGTTGGCAACGCCAGTGCCATTGCACTCCCGCTCAACGCGGCCAGCGTCACTGCCGCGATACCCAGACGACGCCGCCAACCGCGCACCGCCGGGCGGCGCAGCAAGGCAATGCGCTGGCACAGGATGCTGCCCGCCTGCCAATGGCAGCCCACCGGCAAGGCCAACGCGTCCAACTGGGTCTGCAGCATCGCCTCGGCGTAGTGCCGTCGCGTGCCGGGATGGCGGACCAGCACCGCGGCATCGCAGGCCAGTTCCTGATCCAGGCGGAAGCGCGTAGCGGCCCAGTACAGCAGCGGATTGAACCAGTACACGCAGCGCAGCACGGCGAGCAGCAGATTGCTGCGGGTGTCGCCGCGGGCGATGTGCATGCGTTCGTGCGCCAGCACCAGTTGCGCCTGCGGCGGCGGATAGCGCGCAACGAAGTCCATCGGCACCACCACCTGCGGCCGCCACGCACCCAGCACCAGCGGCCCATGAAGCGCATGCTCGGCGACCAGCACGCCGTCCTCGCCCGGGCGCAAGCGGCCCAGGCTGCGTCGGTAGCGGCGCTGCTGCCGCCACAGTACGGCCGCCGAGGCCAGCGCTCCGGCCAGCCACAACGACAGCAACCAGACCGTGGCATGCCCGCTCGCCGACACGCCGTCGCCTGCCGACATCTGCGTCCGTGGCACGCCGACCAGCACCGCCGGCATGTCCAGCACCAAGCCCGCCGGCAACGCTGGACGCCAGCCGCTGGGCAACAGTGCCGCCAGTAGCGCCAACGGCACCGCGATCCATAGCGCGTAGGCGATGCCGGCGCCGAACGCGCGCCGCATCGGCACGCGCAACGCCAGCACCGCCGCGATGGCCACGCTGACGACCAGCGCGGTACTCCCGAGGTCCCTCACGATCCCGTCAATGCTCATCGTCCAGCTCCTGGATCAGTCGTTTGAGTTCGGCGATATCGGCATCGCTGAGCTTGCCGCGCTCGCTGAAGTGCGCCACCAATGGCGCGATACGGCCGCCGAACAGGCGGTCGAGCAGGCCTTCGCTCTGTTGCTGCACCCACTGCGCGCGCTGCAGCAGGGGCGTATACAGATAGCGGCGGCCTTGTTTGTCGGCGCGGATCGCGCCCTTGTTGAGCAAGCGGTTGAGCAGGGTCTTGACCGTGGGTTCGGCCCAGCCGCCATGGCCGGACAAGGCGGCGAACACCTCCTCGGCGCTGAGCGGGTGCCGCTCCCACAGCACCTCCATGACCACGGCTTCCGCGTCGCTGATCGACATTTCGTTTACGTCCGTAAATTTTCAATGATTACGCGCGTAAACAAAACGCATGTCAAGCGTTTTTTTTTGCGCAGCGGCCGATGCCCTGGCGATGGGCATGCCCCCATGCCCGGAGGTCGTCGCCGGCCGTCGCGTGTGCCGCGGCACCGCGCGCATCGCTCGCGCACCACGATCGACGCAATCGCCGGCGCACCCTCTAAGCTATGCCGATGACCGATCACCTCGACGACCTCGACGCCGCTGCCGACCTGATCCTGCAGCGCATCGCCGGCCCGCTGCGCGTGGGCGCACCGCTGGGCCTGGGCAAACCGCATCGCCTGCTCAACGCGCTGTACGAGCGCATCGAACACGATCCGACGCGGCCGCTGCAGATCTACACCGCGCTGTCGCTCAATCCGCCGGCGCCCGGTGGCGGGATGCAGGGGCGTTTCGCGCGTCCGTTCGTGCAGCGCCATTTCGGCGAGGACTTCCCGCGCCTGCGCTACGTGCAGGCGATGCAGCGCGATGCGCTGCCGGCGCACATCCAGGTCGAAGAGTTCTACATGCAGTCCGGCGCGCTGCTGCGCTCGACCCAGGCGCAGCGCAGCTACACCAGCCTCAACTACACCCATGCCGCCGACGCGGTGGCGCAGCGCGCGCCGAACCTGATCGTGCAGAAGGTGGCGCGCGAACCCGACGGCACCCGGCTGTCGTTCTCGTGCAACAACGACATCACCCAGGACACCCTGGCCGCGGTGCAGCGGCGCGGCCTGCCGCGGCCGCTGCTGGTGGCCGAAGTCGATCCACAGTTGCCGTGGATCGGCGGCTGCGCGGCGGTGGAACCGAGCTTCTTCGACGTGGTGGTGACGCCGCCGGGGCCGTATCCGCGCCTGTTCGGGCTGCCGCGGCAGCCGGTCGCAGACGCCGATTACGCCATCGGCCTGTACGCCAGCACCCTGGTGCGCGACGGCGGCACCCTGCAGATCGGCATCGGCACCCTGGCCGATGCGCTATGCCATGCGCTGGTGCTGCGGCATACCGACAACGCGCGCTACCGGCAGGTGCTGGCGGCGCTGGATCCGGAACTGGAGCGGCATCCGGCGGTGCGCGAATGCGGCGGCCTGGAGCCGTTCGCGGTCGGCCTGTTCGGCTGCAGCGAGATGCTCAACGAAGGCTTTCGGCAACTGGTCCAGTGCGGGGTGATCCGGCGCAAGGTGCTCGACGACGCGCCGCTGCTGCAGCGCGTGGCCGACGGCACTGCCGATGCGCAGGACCTGCAGCGCCTGGAGCGCGAGGGCGAATACCTGCAGGGCGCGTTCTACCTGGGTTCGCCGGAGTTCTACGCCTGGCTGCGCGACATGGACCCGCAGGCGCGCGCGGCGATCGGCATGCGCCGCATCAGCGAGATCAACCAGCTCTATGGTGGGGAGACGCTGCGCCGGCTGCAGCGGCGCGAGGCGCGCTTCTTCAACTCCTGCATGATGGCCACCGCGCTCGGCGCGGCGGTGTCCGATGCGCTCGACGACGGCCGCGTGGTGTCCGGCGTCGGCGGCCAGTACAACTTCGTGTCCATGGCGCACGCGCTGGACGACGCGCGCAGCGTGCTGATGTTCCGTGCCGTGCGCAGCGACGGCGGCGCGACGCAGTCCAACGTGCGCTGGAACTACGGCCACACCACCATTCCGCGGCACCTGCGCGACCTCTACGTCAACGAGTACGGCATCGCC
Source organism: Xanthomonas sp. NCPPB 3174 (assembly GCF_056725205.1). NCBI lineage: Bacteria > Pseudomonadati > Pseudomonadota > Gammaproteobacteria > Lysobacterales > Lysobacteraceae > Xanthomonas > Xanthomonas sp. NCPPB 3174. The sequence continues at coordinate 3,717,059 of NZ_CM161517.1, forward strand.
GACCTGCGCGGCCTCACCGACGAGGATTGCATCGCGGCGATGGCCGGCATTACCGATGCGCAGGCGCAGCCAGGGTTGCTGGAAACGGCGAAGACCAACGGCAAGCTGGCCACCGGCTTCGCCGCGCCAGCGCACTGGCAGCGCAACCACGCCGCGCGGGTGCGCGACGCGCTGGCGCCGTTCCGCCGCGACGGCACCCTGCCCGATTACCCGCTGGGCAGCGATTTCACCGAGGTCGAGCAGCGCCTGCTGCGCGCCCTGTCCTGGCTGCAGCGACACACCGCCAGTACCGGCGCCAAACTCAAGACGGTAGCCAGCGCGGTGCTGGCGCGTCCCGCAGCGGATGCCGCCTGCATGCAACGCATGGGGCTGGACGCACCGCGCAATGTCGGCGAACGCCTGGAAGCGATGTTGCTGGCGTTCGCCCTGCATCGCACGCGCACGCCGCAGTGACTCACCGCCGCGACTGACGCGGCAACGCGCAACGCGCGCCGATCACGACCGCGTGCGAGAAAGTGACCCCGGTCGCGCGCGAAGACGACGTGTCGCACGATCGCCGCACATCGATGGCGATGACACGATTCGGCAACATGCTGGCAGGAAACACGTCAACTTCGCTGGGGATGCTGTCGGGATATCGTTACCAAACGTGGCCGCGATGCATTCCCACCGTTATGCCCCGATGCCGTCGTCGCTCTCCCGTCGCACCGCACTGCGCGTGCTGCTGGCGATGCTGGCCCTGCTGCCGTCGATCCTGTTCGCCGACCCCCGACTCACCGACCTGCAGTACATCGGCAGCCACAACAGCTACCACGCCGGCTTCGCGCCCAGCGAAGCGGCGCTGTGGAAACGCCTGGATCCGGCGACGTTCGCGGCGCTGGATTACCGGCACCCGCCGCTGACGCAGCAACTGGACGACGGCGTGCGCCAGATCGAACTGGACATCTACGCCGACGCCAAGGGCGGGCGCTACGCGCACCCGGCGATGATCGAGCAACTCGCCAAGGCCGGGCTGCCGCCGGCCCCGCCGATCGCCGCGCCGGGGGTGATGCAGCGACCGGGCTTCAAGGTCATGCACATCCAGGACCTCGACCAGCGCAGCACCTGCCAACCGCTGCTGGCCTGCCTGCGCGAGGTGCGTGCCTGGTCGCAACGGCATCCCGGGCATCTGCCGATCTTCATCCTGCTGGAAACCAAGCAATCGGCCGTGCCGGCGCCGTTTCCCACGGTGCAGCCGGAACCGTTCGACGGCAAGGCGCTGGATGCACTGGATGCCGAACTGCGCTCGGTGTTCGCCGCCAACGACTACATCAGCCCCGACCAGGTGCGCGGCACTGCGCCGACGCTCAATGCCGCCGTGCTCGCGCAGGGCTGGCCTGCACTCTCCGCGGCGCGCGGCAAGGTGGTGTTCCTGCTCGACCAGCGTTCGGTCGGCCCGGCCTACCTGGCCGGCCATCCGTCCCTGCGCGGCCGCGTGTGCTTCACCAACGCCGATCCCGGCACCGACGATGCCGCCTTCGTCGAGCGCAACGACGGCAGCGCCGAGGACATCGCGCACTTGGTGAAGGCCGGCTACCTGGTGCGCACCCGCACCGATGCCGACCTGAAGGAAGCCAAGGGCAACGACACCGCGCGGCGCGACGCCATGTTCGCCAGCGGCGCGCAACTGCTCAGCACCGACTTCCCCGATCACGAACCGGCCACCTCCGGCTACGTGGTGCGCTTTCCCGGCGACGCCGTCGCCCGCTGCAATCCGCAACGTCCGCACGCTGACTGCCAAGGCGTCGACCTGCGCCACTGATCGCCCGCAGCCGCGCCGGGTCGCGGCACCCCCTGGACGCACGCAATGGAAGGCCTTGGCGATCCGCGCGCCGGCATCGGCGCGCCTGGACTTCGGATCGCAACCGCTGTTTCCCCCAACGAGCCACCCCCATGCTCCCGTTCCATCGCCCCCGCCCCTTGTGCTGTGCCATCGCCCTCGCGCTTGCGCTCTCGCCGGCCGCCCACGCCAGCGACGCCAACGACCCCGCTGATGCCAGCGCGCGCACCACCACCCTGGACTCGGTCAACGTGCAGGCCGCCCAAGCCACCGTGCCGGGTTCATTGGACGAACAGCGCCTGTCCAACGGCGTCAACAGCGTGATGAGCAAGCAGCAGATCGACGCGATTCCCTCCGCCGGCATCGCCGACGTGGTCGCGCACCTGCCCGGGCTGTCGGCCTACAGCGACATGCACCTGGGCCAGGCCACCACCGGCGAGAACGCCTACGTCAGCATCCGCGGCCTGGACGCCAGCTACAACAGCTACCGCCTCAACGGCTTCGGCATGCCCGAGACCGATTCGTCCACGCGTGCGATCTCGCTGAACATGCTGGCGCCGTTCGGCATCCAGTCGGTCAAGGTCTCCAAGTCGCCGACCCCGGACCTGCCGGGCGACGCGATCGGCGGCGCGATCGACATGCGCACGCCCAGCGCGTTCGACTTCGATGGCGACTTCTACGGCAAGACCACCGGGCAAGGCCAGTTCAACGCGCTCGCTTCCGACCTCGGCGGCAAGCACACCGGCGGCACGCTGCAACAGGAGCTGGCCTGGAAGTTCGGCGACGACCACGCGTTCGGCGTCTATGCCTCGGCCTACTACGGCAAGAACAACAACATGGCGCAGGCGCCGGCGCCCAACAGCGCGTATTTCCCGGCGGACCCGGCACAAGCCAAGGCGGTGGACCTGCGCGACGTCGGCCCGCTGCTCAGCGCCCGCTACAAGTACAGCGTCTACACCAGCCAGATCGAGCGCTACGGCGGCAACCTCGCCTTCGACTGGCAGGGCGACCACACCTCCCTCTTCGCCCGCGCCATCTACGGCAGCTACAACGTCACCGGCCAGCAGGACCAGTCCAGCGCACGCCTGGAAACCGTCAACAACCAGCCGACCGCGGTGCGTGGCGGCTACTTCAACACCCACGACATCAAGGAAACCCTGGCCACGCTGCAGCTGGGCGGGCAGACCACGCTGGATCGCCTGCGCTTCGACTACGGCGGATCGTTCGGCCGCGGCACCCGCAGCCGCCCGGACTACGTCGCCGCGAGCCTGTACGGCTTCACCCCGGGCAGCTTCGCGTTCGACCTGAGCGATCCCACCTATCCCAGCATCGGACCCAGTTCGCCGGCCCTGAAGAACTTTTTCTACAGCCTGGATTCGGCGCTGTTCTGGAAGACCCAGGGCCACGATGCCGGCAGCCACGACAACCGCGCCAGCGCGCATGCCGACATCAGCTACCGCGTGGACGGCGACGTGCTCGACGAGGTCAAGACCGGCCTGTCGCTCGACCACGCCGACCGCGGCTCCTACGACCATCCGTTCTTCCACAAGGACGGCAACTTCGTCTACAACGGCCCGTATTTCGGCGGCCCCAACTACGTGTTCCCCAACGCCGGCGGCCCGCCGCTGAGCGCCCTGCCCGGCCGTCTCACCTATGCGGCGTTCGATGGCCACTACGCCGGCCCGTTCAAGATCCTCGACCGCGACTGGGTGCGCGCGCAGGCGGTGCCCTACAAGTACGTCAACGATCCCAATGGCGCCGGCATCTATACCGCCAACGACTACAACGCCAACACCACCTCCAGCACCGAGGCGATCTACGCCGGCTACGCGATGGCCACGCTGCATGTCGGCGCGGTGACCATCCTGCCGGGCGTGCGCTACGAACTGACCCGTTACTCCGCCGACGCCTGGCAATCGAACGGCGACGGCATCAACGGCCGTTTCGTCGGCAGCGGCCGCACCTATGGCGAAGTGTTGCCGGGCATCAGCCTCAACTACCGCCCGGACGAGCTGACCGTCTACCGCGCCTCGCTGCGGCGCAGCTTCAGCCGCCCGGCGTTCGGGCTGATCTCCGGCGAGACCGTCTACACGGTCGACCCCACCCAGAAGGTCATCGGCATCTCCAAGCCCAATCCCGACCTGCAGCCGAGCAAGGCCGACAACGCCGACCTGTCCGCGGAGTTCTACGACCGCAACGGCGGCGTGCTCAGCGCCTCGACCTACTACAAGCGCATCACCGGCTTCATCTACACCTCGCAGTCGGCGACCAGCAACGACAACACGCTGGGTGGCCTGGTCCCGACCGGTACCACCTTCGAGGACGGCGTGCCGGTGACCATGCCGCAGAACGGCGGCACCGCGACGCTGTACGGCGTGGAGCTAGCCGGCAGCAAGCGCCTGCAGGATTTGCCCGGGTTCTGGGGCAACTTCGGCATCGCCGCCAACCTGACCCTGCAGCACAGTTCCGCCGACAGCAAGCGCGCCGACCAGCCCGAAAAGACCTGGCTGCCGCGTGCGCCCGAGCGCATCTACAACCTGGACCTGTTCTACGACGACAGCCGCCTGCGTGCCGACCTGAGCTACAACTACACCGGCCTGCAATTGCTCGGCCTGACCAGCGACCGGCTCAACTACTACCTGCAGCCGGTCAAGTCGCTGGACTTCACCGCCACCTACCACTTGCCGCACGGCATCGACGTCGGCATCGCCGCCAAGAACCTGCTCAATTCGGCCACGTTCTACGAGACCCAGGGCAAGTCCACCCGCTACATGGCCTACGACCCCGGTGCCGACGGCGCCTACGTGGAAACCGGGCGCGTGTACATGCTGACGCTGAGCTACACCTACTGACGCCCCCTGTGCCTCCGGCGCGCCGCGTCGGAGGCCTTGCGACGCATCGCCCCCATCGACGCGCCACTGGCGCTAGGCGAACGCTGGGGGCAGTGATCGATCCTGCGCACCGTTCCAGCGTCATCCCGCCCCCCCGGGGCCTCTGCGCCATCGATCCACCCGCACGCCGCCGACACCGGGCGGCGCCCGCCACGCAAGGGTTTCCGCCCTTCAGGGGCGGGTACCGGCGGGGGATGTCATTCGCGTGTAAAATTGCGGGTTTTTGACCCCTCACATGGCGAAAGCCCTTCCACGGGCGCCCGTCCCGGGCCCGGCCTTCATTCGCCTGCTGGCGCGCCTGAGCGATGCGCCGATGCCCGCGTCCAGCCCTGCGCTGGCCGACCGGCTCGGCCAATGGATCGACTGGAACCGCGCGGTGGCGGTGTCGCGGGCGCTGGACGGCAAACTGCCCGAGCCTGCCGAGGACGCGCCCGAGGCGCCGGAACCATCGGCGCTGGAGGCCGAATGCGGCCGCGTGCGCGCCGCGCTGGAAGAGAGCATCGCCCTGGACATCGCCAAGGAAACCGGCAAGCCCGTGGGCAAGCGCCAGCACGACCCCGACGCACCCATCGACTACGCGCCGTTCCGCCAGCGCTACCTGGCGCTGCAGCGGACGATGCTCACCGCCACCGGGCGCCTGCGCGGCCTGCTGCGCGATGCCCTGGTTCCGCTCTCGCCGGAGATGGCGCGGCTGGCCGAGGTCGATGCGGTGATGGAACTGACCCTCAGCCCGCGCGAGCAGACCCTGCTGGCGACGGTGCCCAACCTGCTGGAAGCGCATTTCCAGCGCCTGCGCGCCGCCGCGGCGCCCGCCCCCGATCCATCCCTCACCGACGTTCCGCCGGCGCCTGCCGACACGGCCTGGCTGGACCTGTTCCGCCAGGACCTGCACAGCGTGTTGCGCGCCGAACTGGACGTCCGCTTCCATCCCATCGAAGCGCTGCTCGCCGCGCTTCGCAGCCGTTGATTCGACCCTCATGCCCAAGACCCTGCTCCATTCCGTCCTGTTCCTTGCCGGCCTCGCCGTGGTCTGCTGGATCGGCGCCGGCTATCTCGGCTCCAACCCGCTGGGCGCCAGCTTCGCCGCGCTGATCGGCCTGTGCTACCTGACCGGCATCGCCGAGTTGTACCGCTACCGTCAGGCCACGGCGACATTGCAGACCGCGCTGAGCGAGGCCGAGTCCGCGCGCGACGACCTGGGCGGCTGGCTGCAACGGCTGCACCCGAGCCTGCGCAACGTGGTGCGCCTGCGCATCGAAGGCGAGCGCGCAGCCCTGCCGGTGCCGGCGCTGACCCCGTACCTGGTCGGCCTGCTGGTGCTGCTGGGCATGCTCGGCACCTTCCTGGGCATGATGGCGACGCTGCGCGGCACCGGCCTGGCGCTGGACAGCGCCACCGATCTGAATGCCATCCGCGCCTCGCTGGCGGCGCCACTGAAGGGCCTGGGCTTCGCCTTCGGCACCTCCATCGCCGGCGTGGCCGCCTCGGCGATGCTCGGCCTGCTCGCCGCGCTGTGCCGGCGCGAGCGCCTGCAGGCGGTGCAGCACCTGGACCTGCATGCGGCCACCGCGCTGCGCACGCATTCACTGGCCTACCAGCGCAACGAGGCGTTCAAGCTGCTGCAGGCGCAGGCCACGCTGATGCCCGGCCTGATCGAGCGCATGCAGACGATGATGGCGGCGTTGGAACAGCACAGCGCGGTCAGCGGCGAACGCCTGACCAGCAGCCAGGACGCCTTCCACAGCCGCACCGAGGCCGCCTACACGCGCCTGGCCGGCGCGGTCGAACACGCCCTGCAGGCCGGCGTGGCCGCGCATGCGCGTGCGTTCGGCGATGCGCTGGAGCCGGTGGTGCAACGCACGCTCGACGGCGTGGCACGCGAGACCGCCGCGCTGCAGGACAGCGTCGGCCAGGCGGTGCAGCGGCAACTGGACGGCCTGGCCAATGGCTTCGCCCAGGCCGCCGAACAGGCCACGCAGCGCTGGGACAGCGCGCTGGCCGAGCAGCAACGCGTCAACGGCGCGCTGCTGCAGGAACTCGGCAGCGCGCTGCAACGCGCCGGCGACGGCCTGGAGCAACGTGCCACCACGCTGGTGGAGGCGACCGCGGCACGCCTGCAGGGCGCCAGCGACGACGCCAGGCAGGCCTGGAACGAAGCCCTGACGCAACAACGCGAGGTCAATGACAGCCTCACCGCGCGCCATGCGCAGGCACTGGACACGGTGACGAGCCGCCTGGACGCCACCGCCGAAGCCGCACAGCAAGCCTGGAGCGCAGCGCTGGCGCAGCAGCGCGAGGTCAACGACGCGCTCGCCACGCGTCATGCGCAGGCACTGGACACCGTGGCGACGCGCCTGGACGCCACCGCCGAAGCCGCACAACAGGCCTGGGGCGCGGCGCTGACGCAGCAGCGCGACGTCAACGACACGCTCGCCACGCGCCATGCGCAGGCGCTGGAGACGGTGACCACCCGCCTGGATGCCACTGTCGAGGCCGCGCGGCAGGCCTGGAGCGCGGCGCTGGCGCAGCAGCGCGAGATCAACGCGGCGTTGGCTGCGCACAACGCGCAGGCACTGGACGCTGCCGCCGCCAGCCTGGAGCAACGCGCCGCCGCGCTGGCCGAGACGCTGCGGCAGGCGCACGCCGACCTGCAGGACGCGCTGGAAGCGCGCGATCAGGCGCGCCTGCGTGCCTGGACCGACAGCTTCTCCAGCATGGCCGCGACACTCGGCGCGCAATGGGAACAGCACGGCGAGCGCATCGCGCAGCGCCAGCAGGAGATCTGCAGCACCCTGCAGGAAACCGCGGCGGCGATGTCCGAGCAGAGCCAGGCACAGGCGCGCGACACCATTGCCGAGATCGAGCGGCTGGTGCAGGTCGCCTCGGAAGCGCCGAAGGCCGCGGCCGACGTGGTCGCGGAATTGCGCCAAAAGCTTTCCGACAGCATGGTCCGCGACACGGCCATGCTCGACGAGCGCAATCGCCTGCTGGCCACGCTGCAGACGCTGCTGGACGCGGTCAACCACGCGTCCACCGAACAGCGCAGTGCGGTGGACGCCCTGGTCGCGACCTCGGCCGATCTGCTGGAGCGCGTCGGCAGCCGCTTCACCGACCAGATCGACGCCCAGACCGGCAAGCTCGACGATGCTGCCGCGCAGGTCGTCGCCGGCGCCACCGAAGTGGCCAGCCTGGGCGATGCGTTCTCCGGCGCAGTACAGGCCTTCGGCGAGTCGAACATGGCCCTGCTGGAACGCCTGCAGGGCATCGAGCAGGCCCTGGACAAGTCGCTGGCGCGCAGCGACGAGCAACTGGCCTACTACGTGGCGCAGGCGCGTGAGGTGATCGACCTGAGCATGCTCTCGCAGCAGCAGATCACCGAGGAATTGCGCCAGCTCGCCGCGCGCCAGGCGCCCGACCAGGCCGACGCAGCATGAGCGACGAACTGGAACTCGACGCCGACAACGGCGCCCCGGTCTGGGCGGTGTTCGGCGACCTGATGTCGGTACTGCTCGGCGCCTTCGTGCTGATCCTGATCGGCGTGATCGGCGTGCAACTGCAGCTGTCGAACAAGCTGGATGCGGAGATGCGCCAGCGCCAGCTCGAAGCGCAGCAGCGCAAGACCCTGGAACAGGCGCTGGCGGCACCGCTGGCAGCCGGCCGGGTGACCTTGGTCGACGGCCGCATCGGCATCCGCGGCAACGTGCTGTTCGCACTGAACTCCGATCAGTTGCAGCCGGAGGGCCGCGACCTGCTGAAGAGCCTGGCCGCGCCGCTGGCCGGCTACCTCAAGGCGCGCGACGAGATCCTGATGGTCAGCGGCTTCACCGATGATCGCCAGGTGCGCGAGAGCAATCGCCAGTTCGCCGACAACTGGGAACTGTCGGCCGAACGCGCGTTGACCGTGACCCGTGCCCTGATCGAGGCAGGCGTCCCCGCCGATGCGGTCTTCGCCGCCGCCTTCGGCGCGCAGCAGCCAGTGGCGCCGAACGTGGACGAGGCCGGACGCGCCAGCAACCGCCGCGTGGAAATGGCACCGCTGCCGCGCATGCGCAAGCGTGCCGCGACACCGCATGCACCCTGATCGGATCCCGGCTGCCGACCGCCTCGCCGCCTTGCGTGCACAGCATGCCGAGCGGCTCGACCCGCTGCGCTTCCGTTTCCTCGAAGCGCTGGCGCGCCGCACCGAGGCGCAGCAGGGCAAGGCGCGGGAACTGCTGGAGCAGAAGCTGTCCGCGTTGCTCGACGCTTACGCCGCGACATTGGCCATGGCGCCGCAGAATGCCGCTGATGCCGCGATGCGAGCGCATCACCCAGGCCCGCTCGGCGCCTTGCTGGCGCAGTACCGGCCTGCGACTGCGGCGGCCACTGCCTGCAGCGGCCAGGACACCGACGTCGGCGCCCATGAGGATGCCGACACCGAGACGTCCAAGGCGACCGACGCAATCGACGCAGACGCCGCTGCGCCGTCGCACGCGCCGGTAGCAAGCGCCGCAGCGCGCCTCGCCGCACCACAGTTGCCCGCGGTCGAAGACGCACGCCGGCTGTGGACAGAATTGCGCAGCCGCAGCCAATTGCGGCAGTCGCTGCAACCGGCTCCCGCCGACGCCGGCCCGCTCAACTCCGGCGTGCTGGTGCATCGCGCATTGGCGTTGATGCGCACTCTTTCGCCCGGCTACCTGCAGCACTTCCTGTCCTACGTCGATGCGCTGTCCTGGTTGCAGCAACTGCAGGAGACGGGCGCACTGGCGACGCCGCAGAAATCCGGCAGCGCTGCCGGCAAGCCTTCGACGCCGCGCAGCAAGCCGCGCAAGCGCGGTTGACCGCATCGCTGGTGCACATCGCGCCGATTACGTCGCCGTAGGAGCGGCTCTTGTCCCTTTTCGGGGATCAGCTGCGACGGGCGTTACATAGAACTGCGGTCGCGGCTGAAGCCGCTCCTACGAGATCCTCTTTCTCCTCATACGCCACATCCGCACAGGCAAGAAAAAGGCCGGCATGCGCCGGCCATTTTCGTCACCATCGTGATTCTCGGCTTACAGCGCCTTCGCCGCCGCCACCACGTGTTCGGCGGTGATCTGGAAGTGCTTGTACAGCACGTTCGCCGGTGCCGAGGCGCCGAAGCTATCGATGCCGACCACGGCGCCGTCCAGGCCCACGTAGGCGCGCCAGAAGGCGGTGACACCGGCTTCCACCGCCACGCGCTTGCGCACCGCCGCCGGCAGCACCGACTCGCGGTAGGCGGCGTCCTGGCGATCGAACACGTCGGTGCACGGCATCGACACCACGCGGGTCTTCAGGCCCGCGGCATCCAGCGCCTGCTTGGCTTCCACCGCCAGGCCCACTTCCGAGCCGGTGCCGATCAGGATCACGTCGGGCGTGCCGCCTTCGGCATCGGCCAGCACGTAACCGCCGCGCTCGATCAGCTTGATCTGCTCGGCGCTGCGCGGCTGGTGCGGCAGGTTCTGGCGGCTGAACACCAGGCAGCTCGGGCCGTCCTTGCGGGTGATCGCGGCCTTCCAGCTCACCGCCGACTCCACCGTGTCGCAGGGGCGCCACACGTCGTTGTTGGGAATATAGCGCAGCGACGCCAGGTGCTCCACCGGCTGGTGGGTTGGGCCGTCCTCGCCCAGGCCGATCGAGTCGTGGGTATAGACGTGGATCGCGTGCGCCGGGATCAATGCGCTCATGCGCACGCCGTTGCGCGCGTAGTCGCTGAACACCAGGAAGGTGGCGTCGAACGGAATGAAGCCGCCGTGCAGCGCCAGGCCGTTGGCGATGGCGGTCATGCCGAACTCGCGCACGCCGTAGTACACGTAGTTGGCGTTCGGGTCGTCGCTGGCGACCGACTTGCTGGCTTTCCACAGGGTCAGGTTGGAATGCGCCAGGTCGGCCGAACCGCCGACCAGTTCCGGCAGCAGCGGCGCGAACGCCTCGATCGCCATCTGCGAGGCCTTGCGCGAGGCGATGGTCTGGCCTTCGGCGGCCTGCTTGGCGATGTAGGCGTCGGCCTGCGCGAGGAAGTCCTCCGGCAGTTCGCCGTGCGAGCGGCGGGTCAGTTCCGCGGCTTCGGCCGGGTACTGCTTGGCGTACTTGTCGAAGGCCTGCTCCCACTCGGCCTGGCGCAGCGTGCCGGCACCGCCGGCGCGCCAGCCGTCGTAGATCGCCTGCGGGATCTCGAACGGCGCATACGGCCAGTTCAGCGCCTTGCGCGCGCCTTCCAGCTCTTCCTTGCCCAACGCGGCGCCGTGCGAGGATTCCTTGCCGGCCTTGGTCGGCGCACCGAAGCCGATGGTGGTGCGGCAGCAGATCAGGGTCGGCTTCTCGCTCTCGGCGATCGCCGCCTCGATCGCGGCCTTGACCGCATCGGCATCCTGGCCGTCGACGTCGCGGATCACGTGCCAGTGATAGGCCTCGAACCGGGCTGGGGTGTTGTCGCTGAACCAGCCGGCGGTGTTGCCGTCGATGGAGATATGGTTGTTGTCCCAGAACGCCACCAGCTTGCCCAGGCCCCAGGTGCCGGCCAGCGAGGCGGCTTCATGGGAGACACCTTCCATCATGCAGCCGTCGCCCATGAACACCCAGGTACGGTGGTCGACGATCTGGTGCTCGGGGCGGTTGTAGCGCTGCGCCAGCAGCTTCTCGGCCAGCGCGAAACCGACCGCGTTGGCAAAGCCCTGGCCGAGCGGACCGGTGGTGGTCTCCACCCCCGGGGTCTCGCTGCGCTCGGGGTGGCCGGCGGTCTTGCTGTGCAGCTGGCGGAAGCGCTTGAGCTCCTCGATCGGCAGGTCGTAGCCGGACAGGTGCAGCAGCGCGTACTGCAGCATCGAGCCGTGGCCGTTGGACAGCACGAAGCGGTCGCGGTTGAACCAGTGCGGATTGTTCGGGTTGTGGCTGAGGAAGTCGTTCCACAGCACTTCGGCGATGTCGGCCATGCCCATCGGCATGCCGGGATGGCCGGAATTGGCGGCCTCGACCGCATCGGCGGCAAGGAAACGGATCGCGTTGGCGAGTTCGCGGCGGGTAGGCGTCGTCATGAGGGATCTGTCGGAAGCGGGCGCGTGGCGTCGGGCCCACTATTGTCCCACAGGCGGGGATTCGGGATTCGGGATTCGGGATTGGTAGCGTCACCGGCTGGACGCCCGAGATGACGTAGGAGCGGCTTCAGCCGCGACCGCAGCTCGCTGTAACGCCCATCGCGACCGAAGCCGCTCCCACGCGTGGCCGGTCAGGCGGCGACACTGCCGCCTTTACCAATCCCCAATCCCGACTCCCTAATCCCCGCCGTCCTCGCCCTTGGCCACCATCGTGGTCAGGGCCAGGTCGCCGGTCACGTTCAGCGCGGTGCGGCACATGTCCAGGAAATGGTTGACGCCCAGGATCATGCCGATGCCGACCGGGTCCACCCCGACCATCGCGCAGATCAGCGCCACCACCGGCAGCGAGCCGGATGGGACGCCGGCGGTGCCGATGCCGCCGAGGATGCACACCAGCATCACCATGCACTGCTGCGCGATGCTCAACTCCACGCCGAAGAACTGGGCCAGGAAGATCACCGTCACGCCCTCGAACAGCGCGGTGCCGTTCTGGTTGGCGGTGGCGCCGACGGTGAGCACGAAGCGCGAGACCTTGTGCGGCAGCCCCATCTGGTCGGCCACGCGCAGCGCGGTCGGCAGGGTGGCGTTGCTGGACGCGGTGGAAAACGCCATCACCGTCGCCTCGCGAGTGGCGCGGAAGAACCACAGCGGCGAGCGCCCGGCCAGGCGCACCGCCACGCCGTAACTCACCACCATGTGCAGGCCCAGCGCCAGCACCACCACGCCCACGTAGGCGCCCAGCCGCACCAGCAGCTCGAAGCCGAACAGCGCCGCCAGGTTGAACATGAAGCAGGCCACCGCATACGGCGCCAGGCGGATCACCAACCCGATCAGGGTCATCGAGATCTCGAACACGCCCTCGATGCCGCGGCGCAGCGTCGCCACCTTGGCGTCTTCACTGAGCACCATGCCCACGCCGAACATCACCGCGAAGAACATCAGCGACAGGATCGCGCCGTTGCTGGAGGCGGCTGCGACCACGTTGTCGGGCACGATCGACAGCAGCATATCCATGCCGTGCGGCTGGTGCTTGCTCTGGTCGACGATCTGCGCGGTGCGCTCCACGTTCTGCTGCAGCAACTGCTGCGCCAGTTCGCGATCCACGCCGATGCCGGGCTTGAGCACGTTGACCAGAACCAGGCCCAGCAGCACCGCCACACCGGACAGCACCACCGTGTAGCCCAGCGTCTTCCAGCCGATACGCCCAAGCGCACGGATGTCGCCCATCTCCGAAATGCCCATCACCAGCGCCGAGAACAGCAGCGGCACGATCAGCATGAAGATCAGGTTGAGGAACAGCTTGGAGAACGGCGTGGTGAGGTACTTGGTCAGCGCCTGCACCCAGGCCGCATCGCCGCCCACGCTCATGTGCACCGCCAGGCCCAGCACCAGCCCGAGGACGAAGCCGATCGCCATTTTCCAGTGCAACGGCATGCCGGTTTCGGCCTTCGCGGGGGTGTCGGTCATGAGTACGCCTTGCGAGGAGAGACGCTCAGCTTAACAAACCATGAGCAGACATCGACCAACACACGCTGACATAGGCTGCGCGGCGAGTGCCGGCTTGCCAAGGGGCGCCGACAACGCGACGTCAGGTCGCAGGCTTGCCGAGGCTGACGAACCGCACCACGCGCCATCGCGTCATCGGACGGCCGGCTGGAGCCCCCGCCGGCTCAGGCGTTGCGCCTCGGATACAGCGGCGGCAAATCGTCTGCGGCCGCGCCGCGCGTTGCGACGCGCCAGCGTGGACCGGACGCGAATGCCGCGCGCAACGCAGCACGTGCACCGGCCACATCACCGCCACCACCCCAGCGCGCGTGCTGCATGCGCAGGACGGCGTCGCGCTGCGCCGGATCGTCCAGACGCTGCACCACCGTATCCAGATCGGCGACGCCGGCCTGCGCGCACAGGATCGCCGCGACCTCGTCGAGTCCGCCGCTGTCCAGCGCCTTGCGCAATTCCGGCAGTGCGACGCGTGCACGCGCAGGCGCCGATGTCGCGCCAGGCGCCGCGTTGGCCGCCATGGCCGGCAGTGCCGCGACGGCGCGCGAGCGGCGCGCGCGGCGCCAGGCCCAGACCAGGGTCACCAGCCACAGCACCGCGAAGCCCACGGCCAATCCCATCCACAGCGGCAAGGAGGCAAGCCGTCCCTGCAGTGTGTGCGTCGGCGTCACCGCAGTGTCGGCAGGAACCACGCTCAGCGTCGGCGCCGCCGGGCTGACCGGAGCCGGGGCCGGCGCGGGCACGCCCTGTCCGGGCTGCACCTGCAGGGTCAGGTCCGGCAGGCTGGCCTCGCGCGCGGCGCCGGCGCCGACGTCCCACCAGGGCATGCGCAGGCCGCGCACCAGCAGCGGGCCCGCTGCCTGCGGCACGATCGAGTAACGGCGGGTGACGGTCACCTGCGGGCCGCCGTCGACGAAGCGTTCCTGTACCTGCGGCGGCTCCGCGAACACCTGCGCGCCATCAACGCTGGGCGTGGGCAGTTCGGGGAACTGCGCCTGCGTCGCGCCGCGTGCGGTGGCCTCGACCACGATGTCGGCGGCCTCGCCGGCCTTGGCGTGTTGCGGCGTGGCGGTGTAGCGCAGGCGCAGTTCGTGCAGCGGCAGCCAGGGCTGCGGCGCATTGGCCGGCTGCGCGCGTACCTGCAGGGTCTGCGCAGTGCCGCGCGCATTGAGTTCGCCGCCGCGGCCGAAGTAGTCGTCGAAGAAGCCGGTGGGGCCGCGGCCGTTGAAACGCGCCCCCGGCAACAGCAGCGCGCCGCTGCGTTCGGGGACCAGCAGGTAGTGCCGCTCGATCACCGTATACATGCGTCCGTCGATCTGGCGACGGTTCTGGATGTCGTCGCCGACGCGCTGCAGCGACGCGCCGGCCGGCGCGTCCAGGTCGAGCTCGCCCGAACTCAGCGGCACGCCGAGATACAACCGCACCACCACGCCCACGCTCTGCTGCACGTAAGGCTTTGCATCGTCGACGACGGTCTGCACGAACACATCGGCATTGGCCACCTGCGCCGGCACATCGGCATTGGTGGTGGCCGGCACCGCGGCACTGGCCGCGGCGACTTCCAGCCGCAATGGCGCGGTACGCTCGTTGCCGACCTGCAGCGACGGGATCTCCAGGGTGCCGGTGCTGCGCGGGGTCAGCATCACGCCGAACAAGGACTTCGCCGACACCGCGCCGTTGACGATCTGCATCTGCCGGCTCTTGACCTCGTTGCTGAGCGCGAAATCCGCGCGCAACGGCGTGTAGTCCGGTGTGGCCGCGGCCTGGTCGGTCTCGATGTTGAGGGTCACGCCTTCGCCGGCGCCGACGTTGTCGCGGTCCAGCCACGCGCGCGTGGCCGCACCCGCCGGCAACGCCAGCAGCAGCGCGGCCGCTGCCATCAGCACCACGCACAGCCGCGTCCCCTGGCCGAGTCGCCTGAAGTGGATCATGGTTCTTGTTCCCGCTGCCTGCGTTCGTGTTCCAGCCTGAATTTGGCGCGCAGCAGATTGCCCGGATCGTCCGGCACCCGCCGCAACCATGCCTCCACCGCCTGGCGCTGCTCGCGCTGCTGCGGCGTCTCGTTGGCGGCGGCAGCGGCGCGTTCGGCGGCCTGCTTGTCGGCACCGCCCTGCTGCGCCATCGCCTGCTGCATCTGCTGGCGTTGCGCCGCATCGGCCTGTTGTTGCGCCTGCGCATCGCCGGGCTTCGGCGGCGCCTGCTGCGCGTCCTTGGCGCCATTGCGTCCCTGCTGGCCGTCGCGCTGCTGGCCGTTCTGTTGCTGTCCGTCCTTCTGCTGCTGGTCCTTCTGCGCACCGTCCTGCTGTTGACCCGACTGCTGCTGGCCGTTTTGCTGCTGGCCGCTCTGTTGCTGACCGTTCTGCGACTGCCCGCCCTTCTGCTGCTGGCCGTCCTTGCCTTGCTGGCCGGACTTGGAGTTCTGCGACGACTGGCGCTTGCGCGCCGCCTCCACCGCCGCGCGGTTGGCGATCGCATCGGCCATCTGCGGATGCAACTGCAGCGCCTTGTCGTAGGCGTCGATCGCCTCGTCGTAGCGGCCCTGGCGCGCCAACGCATTGCCGAGGTTGTACCAGCCGGCGTCGCTGTCGATGCCTTCGAACTGCTGCTGCGCGGCGGCGAAATCGCCCTTGCGATAGGCCTGCACGCCCGCGTCCAGCCGTTGCTGACGGACCTGGTCGGCACGTTCCCACAATCCGCCTGCGACAGGACCGGGTGGCGGCGCCGGTGCCTGCGCATGCACCGGGAGCGGCGCCGCCAGCGGCACCAGCACCAGCAGCAGCACCGCGGCGCCACCGCGACGGCGGAACGCGAGCAACGCCAGCAGCATCAACGGCGGCAGCAGCCAGTAGCCCTGGTCCAGCCAGACCCGGCCATGGCTTTCGTCGGCGGCCGTCGCATCCTCTTCCTGCGGCCGCAGCACGCCAAGCGCGCGCAGATCCGTATCGTCGGGCGTCAGCCCGGCGTAGCGGCCGGCGCCGGCCGCCGCCAGCGCGCGCAACGCGCCCGCATCCAGTTGCGCGTGCGCGAGCCGGCCCTGGTCGTCGCGGTAGGCGGCGCCTTGCGCGGTCCCCAATCCCAACGCGGACACGTGATAGCCCTGCCCGGCCGCACGCGCCGCCGCCTGTTGCGCCTGCACGTCGGCCTGGTCGCTGAGCACCAGGATGTCGCCGCGGGAGAAGCCGGCCTGGCGCAGCAACTGCGCCGCCCAGTCGATCGCCAGATCGGTGCGCTGCCCCGCCACCGGCATCACCTGCGGCGACAACGCATCCAGGAACAGGCCCACGTTCGCCGCATCGTCGGTCAACGGCGCCACCGTGTAAGGCTCGCCAGCATAGGCCACCAGCGCCACTTCGCCACCGGCGCGCTCGTGCAGCAGCCGCGCCAGCTTGGCCCGTGCCTGCAGCAGCCGCGACGGCGGCAGGTCGCGCGCGTCGATCTGCGCGGACAGATCCAGTGCGATCACCAGGGGCGTGCGCGCCTGCCACAGCGGCTGTTGTTCCTGCCGCCAACTCGGCCCGGCCAGCGCCAACACGGCCAGCGCATACCCCAGCGCGCCCAGCAACAGGCCGGCGCTGCCCTTGGCATCGCCGCGCGCCAGCAGGTGCGGCAGCAGATGCGGGTCCACCGTGCGCCGCCAGATGTCGCGGCGCCGGCGCCGCCGCCACCAGCTCCACGCCAGCAGCGGCAGCAACAGCAGCGCCCACAACCACTCCGGGCGCAGCAGGTGCAGGGCCTGGAGGACTTCCGCCACGCGGGTCATTGCCGCCTCCAGGGCCAGATGAAGGACAGCAATGCCAGGACCAGCGCCGCTGCCAACGGCCAGGCGTAGCGTTCGATCCGCGGCCGCACCGCCGGACCGGCCGAACGCACCGGCTCGAGCCGGTCCAGTTCGGCATAGATCGAGGCCAGCTCGGCGGTATCGCGGGCGCGGAAGAAGCGCCCACCGGTGTCCTGCGCGATCTTGCGCAGCGTGTCCTCGTCAACCTGGTCGTCGCCGCCACTGCCGGGGATCGGCAAGCCGAACAGGGACATGCCGCCATCGCCGCCGAAGGCGATGGTGTACACGCGCACGTGTTCGGCCTTGGCCAGTTCGGCGGCCTTCAGCGGGTCGAGCACGCCGGCGGTGTTGACGCCGTCGGTGAGCACGATCAGCACGCGCTCGCCCTGCTTCTGCTCGCGCAGGCGCTTGACCGCCAGCGCGATCGCATCGCCCAACGCGGTCTCGCGCCCGGCCAGGCCGACCACGCTGTCGCGCAATTGGTCGCGCACCGTGGCCAGATCGGCGGTCAACGGGGTCAGCGCATACGCCTGCTGGCCGAACACCAGCAGGCCGATGCGGTCGCCGTCGCGGCGGTCGAGGAAGTCGGCCAGCACCGCCTTGGCCGCGGTGAGGCGATCGACCACGCGTCCGCCCAGGGTCATGTCCGGCTCGCTCATGCTGCCGGACAGATCCACCGCCAGCATCAACTGGCGTGCCTGCTGCGGCGGCATGATGGGTTCGCCCAGTTGCAGCGGACGCGCCGCCGCTGCGCACAGGCAGAACCAGGCCAGCCATGCCAGCCACACGCTGGCACGCCACAATCCGCCGCGCGCCGGCGCGGCGGCCACGGCCTGCAGGCGTTCGCCATAGGGCACGCGCAAGGCCGGCGCATTGCCGCGCCGCGCCGGCAGCAGCAGGTTGGCCAGCAACGGCAGCGGCATCGCCAGCCACATCCAGGGCCAGGCGAAACCGGCCAGCAGGTCGCTGAGGCTCTGCCACGACGACGGCAACAGGCTCATCGCCGTCCTCCGCGCCGCGTCGCCGCCATCAACGCCAGGAACCGGCGCCGCGCCAGCGGCAGCAATGCCTGAACCTGCGCCGGGTCCAGGCTGGGGCGATAGCCACCGTCGAGCAATACGCGGCCGGGGCCGGCGGAGAACGCCTGGTGTTTGTCGCCGCCATCCAGGAACCGCAACCACTCTTCGCCCTGCAGCGCCGCAGCGGCCGGATCGCGGCGTTGCGCCGCGCGCCGCAGCAGCTCCGAGACCGCGGCCACCTGCGCCGGCGGTTCGCCCGTACGCGTTGCCGCGTCGAACTGGCGCTGCCAGCGCTGCACGCGCCGACGCCCGCGCATCCACACGAACAGCGCCGCGCCGATCGCCAGCAGCAACACGGCCGC
The DNA here is from genome assembly GCF_056725205.1 of Xanthomonas sp. NCPPB 3174. Lineage (NCBI taxonomy): Bacteria > Pseudomonadati > Pseudomonadota > Gammaproteobacteria > Lysobacterales > Lysobacteraceae > Xanthomonas > Xanthomonas sp. NCPPB 3174. The sequence continues at coordinate 3,735,522 of NZ_CM161517.1, forward strand.
CAGCATCCACCAGCCCGGTGCGGGCGGCCACCAGGCCGGTGCCGGCGGCAGGTGCACATCGCGCAGGGGAAGTTGCTGCGGGCTCATGGCGTCGCGCCCCGCTGCACCGGCAGCAACCACGACTCGCTGGGCGCGTCGCTCAGCAGCACCCGCACCTGCACGCCGCGGCCCGGCAGTTCCGCGGCCAGGGTTTCCAGCGGCTGCACGAACTGCGCGCGCCAGCGCTGTTGCGCGGCGCTCGCCAGCAGATCGACTTCCACGCGGCGGCCGCTCGCCCAAAACGGCAGGGCCGCGCGCGGCGGCTGCACTTCCAGCGGGTCGGCGAGCAGCAGCAGCTCCACTTCGTTGTGCAGCGCCAACGCGGCCCAGCGCGCGGCGGGCACCGCCTGTGCGCTGGCCGGATCGGCCAGCACGGTCAGGCGCGATCCCGGTCGCAGCAGCTTGGCTGCGTGATCCAGCGCCATGCCCAGGCCCGCGTCTTCCTGCGGCGGCTGTGCGTACCAGCGTGCCAGCGCATCGAGCACACGCAGCACGCCGCGCGGCCCGGACGCGGGCGGCACCGGCGCTTCGCTGCGGCTGCCGCGCAAGGCGGCCAGCCGATCGCCCTGGCGCTGCGCCGCCCACGCCGCCACCGCGCCGGCGCGCGCGGCCTGCACCGACTTGAAGCGGACGCGGGTGCCGAAGTACAGCGACGGCGCGGTATCGGCGACGATCAGGCTGAGCCGTTCGCGCTCGGCCTGGAACAATTTGGTGTGGGTGCGGCCGCTGCGCGCAGTCAGCCGCCAATCGATGTGCCGCACGTCATCGCCCACCACGTACTCGCGCGATTCGGCGTATTCCATGCCGCGCCCGCGCATCGGCGACGGGGCGGCCCCACTGAGGCCATGACGGCCGCGGCGTGGCGGCGGGATGCGCGCGACCGCAGCGCGCAGGGCCACCAGCTCGGCCAGGCTGGGGCGGATCCCCGCCTCGGCCGGCGCGGCGGCGTGCGACATGCCCGGCGCGGTCGGCTGCGGTGCCATCGTCGTTACTCCGCGCGCAGGCGGGCGGCGGACAGCAGCCGAGCTTGGCGGCGTCCGCTCACGGCGGCGGCACCTTGTCCAGCAGGGCGGCGACCAGGCGATCACCGTCCCAGCCTTCGGCGGTGGCTTCGTAGCTGGGCAGTACGCGATGGCGCAGCACATCGGCGGCGACCGTGCGCACGTCGTCGGGCGTGACGAAGTCGCGTCCGGCCAGCCACGCCCGGGCGCGGGCGCAACGCTCCAGCGCGATAGAGCCGCGCGGGCTTGCCCCCCAGGCAATACGCCGCGCCAATGCGGCGTCGTAGCCGCTGGCATCGCGCGAGGCCAGCACCAGTTCGATCAGATAGCGCTCCAGCGGCGGTGCCATGTGCAACGCCAGCACCGCGCGGCGCGCCGCGAACACGTCTTCCAGCGGCATGCGCGGCGGCGGCGCCTCGCCTGCCTCCAGCGTCTCGCGAGCGCGCTCGCGCGCCAGGCGCAGGATCTCCGCTTCCGCGGCCGCCTCCGGATAGCCGATCCGCACATGCATCAGGAAGCGATCCAGCTGCGCCTCCGGCAGCGGGAAGGTGCCTTCCTGCTCGATCGGATTCTGCGTCGCCATCACCAGGAACAGCTTCGGCAGCGCATAGGTATGCCGGCCGACGGTGACCTGGCGCTCGCCCATCGCTTCGAGCAGCGCCGACTGCACCTTGGCCGGCGCGCGGTTGATCTCGTCGGCAAGCAGGATCGGATGGAAGATCGGCCCGGGCAGGAACTCGAAGCGGCTCTCCTGCGGACGCCACACCTCGGTGCCGGTAAGGTCGGCCGGGAGCAGGTCGGGCGTGAACTGCACGCGGGCGAAGTCCGCCTCCAGGCGCGAGGCCAGGGCGCGGATCGCCGTGGTCTTGGCCAGGCCGGGCGCGCCTTCGACCAGCAGATGGCCGTCGGCGAGCAGCGCGATCAGCAGGCGTTCCACCAGCGCCGACTGGCCGACGATGGTCTGGGACAGGCCGTCGCGCAGGGCGACGAACGCGGCGTGCAGGCGCTGCTGCTCGGGCGCGGCCGGCGGGGAATCGAGGGGTGAGGAGGACGTGTTCATTTGCGCAGTCTGACCGATCACCGGTGAAAATGGTTCCGCGCGCGGCCGACGCCGCGTGCGGCGAATTCAGGATTTCCTCATCCACGCAGCATAAACGCCGACGGGAGAGGCTTGCGCCTCTCCCGTCGGGAGTTACAGCTGTCTGCGCAGACGCTCAGCCGGCGGGCGAGCGCTTGGCCACGCGCATCAGCTTCGGGGTCACGAAGATCAGCAACTCCGCCTTGTCCTTGCTGCGACCACGCTTCTTGAACAGGTTGCCCAGGAACGGCACGTCGCCCAGGAACGGCACCTTGGAGATGCTGCTGCGATCGGTGAATTCGTAGACACCACCGATGACCACGGTCTGCCCATCATCGACCAGGACGGCTGTGTTGATCTCGCGCCGGTTGATGACAGGAACCTGGCCATAACCGCTGAGCGTAATGTAGCTATCAACCTCATCCTTCTTCACGTTCATGTTCAAGAAGATGCGGTTGTCGTCGGTGATGGTCGGCGTCACCTTCAGCTCAAGCAGCACTTCCTTGAACTGCACATTCGGCGTGGCGGCAGATCCGCTGGTACCGCCGGTGATGGTGACATAGCCGATTTCCTTGCCTTGCCGGATCACCGCCTCACGCTGGTTGGAAGTCACGATGCGCGGGTTGGAGATCACCTCGCCACGCCCTTCCTCCTGCAGTGCCGACAACTCCATGTCCAGCGAGAAATTGGCACCGAGCAAGGTATACGCGATCGCACCGGGCGTACCCGTGGTGAAGGTGCCGGCGGGCATATTGAAGTTCAGCCCGCTCGGAATGTTGTGCACGCTGCTGTTGAGGATGGACGTGTTGTTGGCCAGGTTGCCGCTGATCACGCCGGTGTTGTCGCCGTACTGCCGGCGGCCAGCGATACCGAAGCGCGCGCCCAGATCACGGGCGAAAGTATCGGTCGCAATGACGATGCGGCCTTCGATCAGCACCTGGTCGACCGGCCGGTCGATCACGTTGATCAGCTCGCGCATCTGCGCGACCTTCTTCGGGATGTCGCTGATCATCAGCGTGTTGGTGCGCTCGTCGGCGACGAGGCGTCCGCGCGGCGACAGGAAGCCGTTGTCGTTCTGGCTGCTTCCACCACCACCACCACCACCACCGCCACTTCCACCACCACCGCCACCACCGATACCCTTGGCCTCGGTCAGCGCCTTGAAGATCGCGCTAGCACTGTGATAGTTGATCTGCACGTAGTCGGTGATCAGGTCCTCGCGGTTCTCGATCGCAATGCGCGCGTCTTCCTTGTCCTGCTCGAACTTGGCCAGTTCCTGCTGCGGCGCGACCCAGATCACCTTGCCGTCGCGGCGCTTGTCCAGGCCCTTGGCGCGCAGCACGATGTCCAGCGCCTGGTCCCACGGCACGTTGACCAGGCGCAGGGTGACGCTGCCCTGCACGGTGTCGGAGGCGACGATGTTGAGATTGGACTCCTCGGCGATCAACTGCAGCACCGTGCGCACCGGCACGTCCTGGAAGTTGAAGGTCACCGGCTTGCCGCTGTAGCCGCGGGCAGCGACCTGCGCGGCGGCCTGGCTGACCGTGGTCGCGGTGACCGCGCCCACCGCCGGCGCGGCGGCACGCGGGGTGATCTCGACCACGTACTCGTTCCCGGATTGGTAGGCCAGGGATTCGAAGCCGCCATTGGTGTTCAGCACCAGCTCGGCACCGCCGGCATAGGGCTTGGCGTCGATGCGCTGCACCGGGGTCGCGAAGTCGGTGACGTTGAGCGGACGCTGCAGCTCCGGCGGCAGCACGGCGTTGCCGACGTCGACCACGACGTTGTTGCCCTGGGTGCGCAGGTCCGGGCTGGCGCCGCTGCCGTTGAACGACAGGATCAGCCGCCCCGCGCCGCCATCGCCGCGCTTGAAGTCGATCTTCGACACCGTGAGCTTGGCCGGCGCCGAAGCGGGCGCGACAGGTGCGGCAGCAGGCGCGGCCGGCGGTGCCGCACTGGCGACGACCGCGTTCCCGAGCATCGCCGCCAACCCCAAGGCGCATAGCCGCATCGTCGCGTGGCGCCGGATGGGGCGCAGGCTCAGGGCTTTGGAAAAAGTCATCGTGCTATCCCCATAATCAATCATTGATCGTCCAGCGCGACGGAGGCGGGACGTTCCAGCCAGCCGCCGGCGCCATCCGGCACCAGTTCAATCAAATCGATGCGATCCTCGTGCACCCCGGTCACGCGGCCATCGCTCTGCCCCATGTACACGCCCGGACGCACGCGGTAGGTCACCTTGTCCGGCGCCATCACCAGCGCCACCTGGCCCGCACCGCTGCCCAGCGTGCCGACCATGTTGAGGCTGTCCAGCGGGAACTGTTCCAGCGGCTCCTTGCGGCGGTTCGGATCCGGGCGCAGGCCGCTGCTGCCATCGGGGTTGGCCCAGGCATCGCTGAACGGATCGCGCAGGCCCTGCGCCGCATACTCGAAGGTCTCGAACTGCTGCATCACCGGCAACGGCTCCAGCGGCTGCGCCGGTCGCGCGCGCACTTCCTTCACCCAGTTCTCCAGGTTCGGCGCGTCGCCCGGCGTGCTGGTAATGGTGCGACCACAGGCGCCAAGCACCAGCGCCAGTGCGGCCGCGGCGAGAATCCTGACCATGCGTTGCTGCCGGCTCATGCGCCACCACCTTGCTTGCCGGCCTTCTTCGCAGCCGCCGCGGCCTGTTCCTGGTCGGCCATTTCCTTGTCGTCCAGATAGCGATAGGTCTTGACCGTGCCGGACAGCTCCAGTTCGCCGCGCGCGGTGATGCCGTTGCTCTTGTCGCGCGGTTTCAGGTTGATGTCGTGCATGGTCAGGATCACCACCCGCGGCAGCGAAGCCACACCGCTGACGAAGGCGCCGAACTGGTGGTAGCTGCCGACCATGCGCAGGGCGATCGGCTTCTCTGCGTAGAACTCCTTCGGCGACTCCGGCCCCGGCTGGAACAGCTCGTTGGTCAGGCCGCTGGACAGCGCGGTCTGCGAGATGTCGATGATCAGGTCGGGCATCTCGGTCTTGCTGGGCAGCTGCCGCAGCATCTGTTGCAGCACCTGCTCCATCTGCACCAGTTGCTGCTTCAGCGGCTGCAGGTTCACCGCCCGGCTCTGTTCCTTCTCGAAGGAGGCGCGCAGCTCGGTCTCCTTCTGCTCCAGCGTCTGCAACTCGTCGCTCTTGCTGCTGATCAGCAGGAACCAGGAAATGGCCAGGATGAACAGGGTCACCAGCACGCAGAACACGATCTTGGCCTGCTGCGGCCAATTGCCGAGATTGTTGAAATCCAGCTCTTTGATGTTGAATTTCTTGCTCATGACGCCGGTCCCTGTTGCACTGGCTTGGCGGCGGGAGCCGGCGCGGTGGCCGGCGCCGGTGCGGCAGGGCTACCCGCGGCAGGCGCGGGGGCCGCCGGTGCCTGCGCCGGCGCGCCTGGCGCGACGCCGGCAGGTGCTGCGCCCGGCGTGGCGGGCGTCGCCGCACCGCCGGGTGCCGTCGCGTCGGCCGCCGGATCGGTGCTCTCGCCGGGCACCGGCAGCTTGACCCGCAGCGTGAACACGTACGGCAACGCCTTGGTGTCGACGATCGGGCCCTTGGCTTCCTTCTCCTGCGCCTTGGCCTCGATCACCGTCAGCTCCGGGTTGGTCATCCAGCCCGAACCTTCCAGGTTGCGCATGTAGGTACTGACCCGCGCATTGGACTGCGAGCGGCCTTCCAGGGTCAGCATGTCGCCCTCCTGCTTCACCGAGGTCAGCACCACGCCGTCGGGAATGGTCCGCACCAGCGAGTCGAACAGGTGCACCATCTGCGAGCGCTTGGCCTGCAGTTCCTCGATGACCTGCTTGCGCGCCAGCAGCCGGCGCTTCTTCTCGTCGAGGGTGTCGATTTCCTTGTTCTGCGCCTGGACCTTCTCGATCTCGGTCTGCAGATACGCGTTGCGCTCGTTCTGGCCACTGATCTGCAGGTCGTAGTAGAACCAGATCAGCCCCGCCAGCAGCACCCCGGCGAACGCGGCCAGGCCAAGCATCGAATAGAACTCGCGTTCGCGCTGCTTGCGCCGTTCCGCCCGCCAGGGCAGCAGATTGATCTTCGCCATCAGTCGAAGCTCCTCAGCGCCAGGCCGGTGGCGATCATCAGCGCCGGCGCGTCCTGGGCCAGCGCATGCGCCTGCACCTTCGGCCCCAGGGTCATCTGCGCCAACGGGTTGGCGACCACCGTGGCCACGCCCAGTTGCTCCTCCACCATCTCCGGCAGCCCGGCCAGGGCGGCGCAGCCACCCGCCAGGACGATGTGGTCGACCCGGTTGAATTCGCTGCCGGCGTAGAAGAACTGCAGCAGGCGGCTGATCTGCTGCACCGTGGCTTCCTTGAACGGCTCCAGCACCTCGACCTCGTAGCTCTCCGGCAGCCCGCCCTGGCGCTTGGCCATGCCGGCTTCCTCGTAGGTCAGGCCGTAGCGGCGCATCACTTCGTCGGTCAGCTGCTTGCCGCCGAACACCTGTTCGCGGCTGTACAGGCTGCGCCCGCCGCGCAGGACGTTGAGGGTGGTCATGGTGGCGCCGATGTCGACCAGGGCAACGATGCCGTCGGCGGCCACCGGCAGCTCGCTGGCCACCAGCGCGAAGGCGTTCTCGACCGCGAAGGCCTCCACGTCCATCACCTTGGCCACCAGACCTCCCAGCTCCAGGGCCGACTGGCGCAGTTCCACGTTCTCCGAGCGCGAGGCCGCCAGCAGCACCTGCACCATCTCGGGGTTGTTGGGGATGACGCCCAACACCTCGAAATCCAGGTTCACTTCGTCGATCGGGTACGGGATGTAGTTCACCGCCTCCAGCTCGACCTGGGCTTCCAGTTCGCTCTCGTCCAGTTCGGCCGGCATCGGGATCACCTTGGTGATCACCGCCGAACCGGCCACGGCGGCCGCGGCATGCTTGGCACGGGTGCCGGAGCGGGTCACGGCGCGGCGGATCGCCTCGCCCACCGCCTCGACCTCGACGATGTTCTTTTCGACCACGGCATTGGGAGGCAAGGGTTCGACGGCGTAATGCTCGACGCGGAACCGGTTGCCGTTACGCGAAAGCTGCAGCAGCTTGACCGCGGTCGAGCTGATGTCGATGCCGATCAGCGGCTGCTGACTCTTTGGGATAAGCCCCACGGATTTTCCCCTGCCGGCGGGCACTTGGACGCCAATGTTGCGCCAGCGCATTAATAACAAATTTTTTGCAATTGGCAACCGCCCGGTTGCATACCGCGATCCGTGTCACGGCATGACCTGCGGCAGCAAACCCGTCGCATCCCCGGAACCGGCCCCAGCCGCTCCCCGGCGTACTCTATACTCTGCGCCCAAGAAATCTGCAATCGGAATCTCTCGCGATGCCCCGTTTTCGTCGTTGGCTGCGCTGGGCGCTGGTCTTGTTCGTCCTCCTCGGCCTGGTCGGCGCCGCCGTGGCAGGCGGGCTGTACTACGTCGTCTCCTCCAAGCTCCCTGACGTGCAGACCCTGCGCAAGGTCGAACTGCAGGAGCCCATGTACGTCTATTCCAGCGACGGCAAGCTGATGGCGCTGTTCGGCGAGACCCGACGCTACCCCATCACCATGAAGGACGTGCCGGAGCGGCTGAAGCAGGCCTTCCTGGCCACCGAGGACGCCCGCTTCTACGAGCATGGCGGGGTCGACTACAAGGGCATCGCCCGCGCGGTGTGGCTGCTGGCCACCACCAACGACAAGCGCGTGCCGGGCGGCTCCACCATCACCCAGCAGGTCGCCCGCCAGTTCTTCCTGAGCTCGGAATACAGCTACACGCGCAAGCTGGCGGAGATCCTGCTGGCGCGCAAGATCGAGTCCGAGCTGACCAAGGACGAGATCTTCGAGCTGTATCTGAACAAGAGCTTCTTCGGCAACCGCGCCTACGGCATCGCCGCCGCCGCCGAGTACTACTACGGCAAGAAGCTCAACGAGCTGAGCCTGGACGAGATGGCCTCGCTGGCCGGCATCCCCAAGTTCCCCTCCAGCGGCAACCCGATCAGCAACCCCGAGCGCGCCAAGCAGCGCCGCGACAACTACGTGCTCAGCCGCATGGCCGCGCTGGGCTTCATCACCCCGGCCGAGGCCGAGGCGGCCAAGGCGGTGCCGATGCACGCCGCCCCGCACGAGCGCCCGGTCGAGGTCGAGGCCCCGTACGTGGCCGAACTGGTGCGCCAGGAGATGATCGCGCGATTCGGCGGCGACGTGCTGGACAAGGGCTACCACGTCTACACCAGCATCGATTCGACCCTGCAGACCGCGGCCAACCATGCGGTGCGCGAGGGCCTGGTCGTCTACGATCGTCGCCATGGCTGGCATGGCGTCGAGAAGCACTTCGACGTCCCCGCCAACGCCGATGCCGCGGCGCTGGCCAGCCACCTGAGCGGCGTCTACGTGCAGGGCGGGATGCTGCCGAGCATCGTCGCCAGCACCGGCAGCGACGGCAGCGCCACCGTGGTGCTCGCCAACAAGACCGAGCTGGTGCTGCCGGTGGCCGCCAGCCGCTGGACCGGGCGCAGCCCGGCCACCCTGCTCAAGCGCGGCGACCTGGTGCGCATCCAGGCCGGCGACAAGCCGGGCGAGTGGGAGATCACCCAGATCCCGCGCGGCCAGGCCGCCCTGGTCTCGCTGGACGCCAACAACGGCGCGCTGCGCGCCATGGTCGGCGGCTTCAGCTACGCCGGCAACAAGTTCAACCGCGCCACCCAGGCGCGCCGCCAGCCCGGCTCCAGCTTCAAGCCGTTCCTGTACGCGGCCTCGTTCGAGAAGGGCTTCAACCCGGCGTCGATCGTGCTCGACGCGCCGGTGGTGTTCCGCGACCGCCGCGGCAAGACCTGGTCGCCGCAGAACGACGGCGGCGGCTTCCGCGGCCCGATGCGCCTGCGCGAGGCGCTGGTGCAGTCGCGCAACCTGGTCTCGGTGCGCCTGCTGGACGCCATCGGCGTCGACTTCGCGCGCAAGTACATCAGCCAGTTCGGCTTCCAGGAAGCCGAGCTGCCGCCGAACCTGTCGATGTCGCTGGGCACCGCCTCGCTGACCCCGCTATCGGTGGCGCGCGGCTATACCGTGTTCGCCAACGGCGGCTCGCTGGTCAATACCTGGATCATCGACAAGGTCACCGACCGCGACGGCAAGGTGCTGTTCCAGGAGCATCCGCTGACCGCCTGCCGCAGCTGCGGCAGCGTCGGCGGCAACGCCGCGCCGGTCAGCCAGGTGGTGGACGGCTTCAACTTCGGCGCGGCCACGCCGCCGCCGGCGGCCAAGCCGGCAGAGACCCCGGCCACGGCGGCTGCAGCGGAGAAGCCCGCCGACCCCGAGGCCAAGGTGGCGCCGCGCGCCATCGACGAGCGCACCGCCTATCAATTGGTGTCGATGATGCGCGACGTGGTCCAGCGCGGCACCGGCACCCCGGCCAAGGTGCTCGGCCGCGAGGACGTCGGCGGCAAGACCGGCTCCACCAACGACCACCGCGACGCCTGGTTCTCCGGCTTCGGCGGCCCGTACGTGACCACCGTCTGGGTCGGCCGCGACGACTACCGTTCGCTGGGCTACCGCGAGTACGGCGGCAAGGCGGCGCTGCCGATCTGGATCGACTACATGCGGGTCGCGCTGAAGGACCAGCCGATCGCCCGCAACGACCCGCCTGGCGGCATGGTCCAGGTCACTCTCAACGGCGCTACCGAATGGGTCAAGACCGAGGACATGGACCGCATCCAGCAGTTCGACGAAAGCCTGCAGGACCAGAAGACCGACGACGCGGCCTTCGACATCTTCTGATCGGGCTGCGCTTCCCCGCCCCGGCGCGCGCCGGGGCAGTTGCCGCCCAGCGCGCCTCGCCCGGCGGACGCCGCCTCAGGCAGCGGCGCCGGCTACACCCGAATTTCGCAAGGCTGCGGTACAGTCGGGGCAGGCTTTGAGGGGAGGCGCTCCATGCACCACGCTCGGCAACATGCCCGGACCCGCACGCACGAACGCCGCCGCCGTCTGGCGCACGAAGCCGCCCGGCTGATGGCCGAAGGCGGCATCCGCGATTTCCACCAGGCCAAGCTCAAGGCCGCCGACCGGCTCGGCATCCACGACGATGCCTCGCTGCCGCGCAACAGCGAGATCGAGGACGCCCTGCGCGAATACCAGCGGCTGTTCGCCGGCCCCGACCATGCCGGCGAACTGCGCCGGCGGCGCGAGGCGGCGCTGCGCGCGATGGACTTCCTGCACGCGTTCGCGCCGCGCCTGGCTGGGCCGGTGCACGACGGCACCGCCGACGCCAACAGCCCGGTGCAGTTGCATCTGCACAGCGACGATGCCGAGGCGGTGGCGCGCTTCCTCGAAGAACACCGCATCCCGGCCGAGCTGCGCAGCCGCCGCCTGCGCCTGGACCGCGAGCGCAGCGAGGACTTCCCGGTGTGGCTATTCACCGCCGAGGAGCTGACCTTCGACCTGACCGTGCTGCCTTACGACGCGCTGCGCCAGGCGCCGCTGTCGCAGGTGGACGAGAAGCCGATGCGCCGCGCCTCGATGCCGCAACTGCGGCAACTGCTGACCGAGCAGGACATCGCCGACTACCAGTACGGCTGAGCGCGTCAGCGCGCCACGCGTTGGCTGCGGCGGGCGCCCTGCCATGGCGCGTGCGCGCGCGGCGAGGCGGACGCCAGCTCTCCCCGCTTCGACCGCGCGAACAAAAACGCCCCGCGAGGCGGGGCGTTTCTGACAGCGATGCGGCGATCGATCAGCGCTTGTCGGCGCTGGTGTAGTCGCGCTTGTCGTAGCCGGTGTAGATCTGGCGCGGACGACCGATCTTCATTTCTGGGTCGACCTGCTGCTCCAGCCAGTGCGAGACCCAGCCGGCGGTACGGGCGATGGCGAACATCACGGTGAACATCTCCACCGGAATGTTCAGCGCCTTGTAGATGATGCCCGAGTAGAAGTCGACGTTCGGGTACAGCTTGCGCTGCACGAAGTAGTCGTCCTTCAGCGCGGCCTCTTCCAGCTTCAGCGCCACTTCCAGCAGCGGGTCGTTGACGCCCAGCTCGCCCAGCACCTTGTGGGTCATCTCGCGGATGATCTTCGCGCGCGGGTCGAAGTTCTTGTACACCCGGTGGCCGAAGCCCATCAGGCGGAAGCTCGAGTTCTTGTCCTTGGCCTTGGCCACGGCGCTCTCGACGTTGTCGGCGGTACCGATCTCTTCCAGCATCTTCAGCACGGCTTCGTTGGCGCCGCCATGTGCCGGACCCCACAGCGCGGTGATGCCGGCGGCGACCGAGGCGTACGGGTTGGCGCCGGTGGAACCGACCAGACGCACGGTCGAGGTCGAGGCGTTCTGCTCGTGGTCGGCGTGCAGGATGAACAGCAGGTCCAGGGCCTTGGCCACGACCGGGTTCATCTGCAGCTGCTCGCTCGGCACCTCGAACATCATGTGCAGGAAGCGCTCGACGTAGCCGAGGTTGTTGCGCGGGTAGCGGATCGGCCAGCCGATGGAGTAGCGGTAGGCGGCGGCGGCGATGGTCGGCACCTTGGCGATCAGGCGGATCGCGGCCAGGCGGCGCTGCTCCGGATCGTTGAGGTCGAGGGTGTCATGGTAGAACGCCGACAGCGAGGCCACGCTACCGGCCAGCATCGCCATCGGGTGCGCGTCGTGGCGGAAGCCGCCGAGGAAGTTCTTCAGCGACTCGTGCATCATCGTGTGATGCGTCACTTCGTGGTCGAACTTCTTGAATTCGTCGGCGGTGGGCAACTCGCCGTTCATCAGCAGGTAGGCCACTTCGAGGAAGTTGGACTTCTCGGCCAGCTGCTCGATCGGGTAGCCGCGGTACAGCAGCACGCCGTTGTCGCCGTCGATGTAGGTGATCGCCGACTTGCAGCTGGCGGTCGCGGTGAAGCCCGAGTCGTAGGTGAAGAGACCGGTCTCCTTGGTCAACTTGGAGATGTCGACGCAATCGTTGCCCAGGGTGGGCTTGAGTACCGGAAGAACGACCGACTTGTCGCCGGCGTTCAACGTGACCTGATCAAGATCGGACACAGTGTGCGCTCCTCGATGGAAGGCGCCTGTCCGATTACGTTGCGAACAGACGCGTGAAGGAAGTCCACGGCAATCGCCACGGATCGCGCCATTATCGCACAGCAGCATTTGCGTCGTCGCTCACCCCTCATGCTGCACGATAGCGGCGGGAAAGCGACACAGCGTTGCATCCTCGCCGCACTTTCACGGAAGGATGACACCGGCGCGTCAACGCCGGGAAGACAGGATGTGGCGGATAGCAAAACGGCCGCGCAAGCGGCCGTCGCTTTACATCCGTCGACGGTTCCGATCAGCGCGCGTAGCGCTTCTGGAACTTGTCGATGCGGCCGCTGGTGTCGATGACCTTGTGCTTGCCCGTGTAGAACGGGTGCGAAGCCGAGGAAATTTCGACCTTGATCAGCGGATACTCTTCGCCGTCCTCCCACTTGACCGTCTCTTTCGAGGACATGGTCGAACGGGTCAGGATCTTGAAATCGGAGGTGACATCGTGGAACACGACGTCGCGGTACTGGGGATGGATGTCGGCCTTCATGGGCTCGCACCGTAGGTGGCTGCTGGACAAGAGGGAAACTATAACAGCCCTGCCGCCCTCCACGCAACGTTTACGTAGCGGCTGCTGAGGTGACATCACTGGCGGCGCCCTGCTCCGCCAGATCCCGCCCGAATCTGGGCGGGATCGGCAGGCTCAGCCGGCGCCGACCGCCGCGCGGGCCAGGCCCAGGAAGCGGGCGTGGTCGTAGCGGATGAGCATGGTCGCATTGTCCGGCAGGCCCAGCTGGCGGTTCCAGTCGACCAGGGTGGCGCCGCGGGTATGCACCCCGGACAGTTCGATCTGCATCGGCCGCGACTGCACTTCCTCCGCGCCGTCGGGCTGCAGCGCCCAGGCCATCGCCAGTGCGTCGGCGGCGTACCAGTGCTCGCCGCGCGCGTCTTCCGACCACAGCCGGGTCTTGCGCGAGATCAGTTCGTAGAAGCGCGCCTTGGGCGCATCCACCGCCAGCCACTGCTCGACCTCGCGGTGGGGCAGGCCGTGCGCCACGGTCGCTTCCCAATCCGCCACTTCGATGTGCGGGAACGCCTTGAACACGATGTGCGCCGCCTCCGGATCGAAGGCGATGTTGAACTCGGCGGCTGGGGTGATGTTGCCGTGGCAGGTGATCGCCCCACCCATGACCAGGAAGCGGCCGACGCGCTGCGGCAGGGTCGGGTCCAGCTTCAGCGCCAGCGCGATGTTGGTCAGCGGCCCCAGCGCGACCAGCAGCAGGCGCCCGGCGTACTGGTGCGACAGGCGCAGGATCGCCAGCGCGGCATGCTCGGCCTCGGCGCCACGCGCGGCCGGCGGCAGGTCGACATCGCCGAAACCGTCCTGGCCATGCACGTGCCCGGCGTCCACCGACGGGTGCAGCAGCGGATCGGCGCAGCCGGCGAACACCGGCACATCCTCGCGCCCGGCCACTTCGCACAGCTTCAGCGCATTGCGCACGGTGTGGCGCAGCCCGACGTTGCCGGCGGCGATGGTCAGCCCGACCACCTCGTGACGCGGATCGGCGAACGCCATCAACAGCGCCAGCGCGTCGTCCACGCCGGGGTCGGTATCGATCAACAGGGGAATCTTGTCGCTCATGCGTCGTTTCGCTCGTCCATTCGGCCGCCGAGTCTGGCACTGCCGGGCAGGCATGGGAAGAAGACGGGATTGGGGAGTCGGGATTGGGGATTCGCAAAAGCGGCATCGCCACGTCTTCGTTCGTAGGAGCGGCTTCAGCCGCGACCGAGCTTTCCCGGTAACGCCCGATCGCGGCTGAAGCCGCTCCTACGAAGAAGACATGTCGGCGTTGCCTTTGCGAATCCCCAATCCCCAATCCCCAATCCCCAATCCCCAATCCCCAATGCCGAATCCCGGCCCCTCACGCCCCGGCGAACCGCACCGCGCCGCCGACCCAGCGCGCGACGATGCGGTCGGCCAGCACCGGCGCCTCGTCGAGCAGCCGGTCGGCCAGGGCGTGCACGCGCGGCAGCAGGCCGGCGTCGCGGGCCAGGTCGGCCACGCGGAAAGCGGCCAGGCCGGTCTGGCGGGTGCCGAGCAGTTCGCCGGGACCGCGCAGTTCCAGGTCCTTCTCGGCGATGACGAAACCGTCGTTGGTCTGGCGCATGGTTTCCAGGCGCTGCCGCGCCATCGCCGACAGCGGCGCCTGGTACATGAGCACGCAGTTCGACGCCGCCGCGCCGCGCCCGACGCGGCCGCGCAGCTGGTGCAGCTGCGCCAGACCCAGGCGCTCGGCGTTCTCGATGATCATCAGCGAGGCGTTGGGCACGTCCACGCCGACCTCGATGACCGTGGTGGCGACCAGCAGGTCGATCTCGCCCTGCTTGAACGCGCGCATCGCCGCCTGCTTCTCCGCCGGCTTCATGCGGCCATGGACCAGGCCCACGCGCAGTTCCGGCAACTGCGCCGAGAGCGCCTCGAAGGTGGCCTGCGCGGCGCTGGCTTCGAGCCGGTTGCCGGCGCCGCCGCCCTGCGCGGACTTCTCGTTGTCCTCGGCCTCTTCGATCAGGGTGCAGACCCAATAGGCCTGGCGGCCCTCGGCGCAGGCCACGCGGATGCGCTGCACCAGTTCCGGACGGCGCTCGGCATTGAGCACGATGGTCTGCACCGGCGTGCGCCCCGGCGGCAGTTCGTCGATCGAGGAAACGTCCAGGTCGGCATAGGCGGCCATCGCCAGCGTGCGCGGGATCGGCGTGGCGGTCATCACCAACTGGTGCGGCACGCCCGCGCCCGAGGCGCCCTTGTCGCGCAGCGCTAGGCGCTGGTGCACGCCGAAGCGATGCTGCTCGTCGACGATGGCCAGGGCCAGGTCGTGGAAGCGCACCGCCTCCTGCATCAGCGCATGCGTGCCGACCACCACCTGCGCCTCGCCGGAGGCGATCTGCGCCAGGGTCGCGCTGCGCGCCTTGCCGGTGACCTTGCCGGCCAGCCAGGCCACGCGCACGCCCAGCGGCTCCAGCCAGCCGCGCAGGTTGGCCAGGTGCTGTTCGGCGAGCAGTTCGGTCGGTGCCGCCAGCGCCGCCTGCTTGCGCTTGTCCACCGCCAGCATCGCCGCCAGCGCGGCGACCACGGTCTTGCCGCTGCCGACGTCGCCCTGCACTAGCCGCAGCATCGGCGCCGGCCGCTCCAGGTCGGCGCGGATCTGCGCGAACACGCGCTGCTGCGCGCCGGTCAATTGGAACGGCAGCGACTGCTGCAGGCGCTTGGCCAGCAGCCCGCGGCCGCGCAGCGATGGCGCCGGCTGGCACTGCATGGCGATGCGCTGGCGGCGCAGGCTCAGGTGATGCGCGAGCAGTTCCTCCAGCGCCAGGCGCTGCTGCGCCGGATGCAGCCCGGCGGCGAGCGCGGCCAGGTCGGCTTGCGGCGGCGGCCGGTGCGCGACCAGCAGCGCGCTGCGCAGCGACGGCAGGCCGAGTTCGGCCAGCAGCGACGCCGGCAGCAGCTCCAGCGCCGCTTCCTCGGGCAGCCGGTCCAGCGCCTGGCCGATCAGCCGACGCACGGTCGCCGGGCCGACGCCCTCCACTGCCGGGTATACCGGATCCAGGCGATCGCCCAGCGCCGCGTCGTCGTCCTCGCCGAGGATCTGATAGCTGGGATGCACGAACTCCAGCCCGTGCTGGCCCGGCTTGGGCGTACCGAAGGCGCGCAAGCGCGCGCCGACCGCGAACTGCGCCGCCTGCGCGGCGCGGAACTGGAAGAAACGCAACACCAGAGTGCCGCGAGACGCGTCGGCGAGCGCCACGCGCAGCATCGGCCGGTAGCGGAAGCCGCGGTCCACCGCCTGCACCCGCCCCTCGACCTGCGCCGGCACGCCCGGCTGCAACGCCGCGACCGTGGTCAGCCGGGTGCGGTCCTCATAGCGCAGCGGCAGGTGCAGCCACAGATCCTGCAGGGTGGACAGGCCGCGCGCGGCGAATTTCTCCGCCAGTTTGGGACCGACGCCGGGCAGCGTGGTCAGCGGCGCCTCGCCTGCCGCCGACAGCGCCGGCGCCGGAACCTGCACGCGCGGCACGGCGGGGGATCAGTCCAGCACCATCACCGCGTCCACTTCGAATCCCGCGCCCTTGGGCAGCGCCGAGACTTCGATGGTGGAACGCGCGGGGAACGGCGCCTGGAAGTAGTCCTGCATCACCGCATTGACCTGCGCGAACTGCGCCAAGTCGGTGAGGTACAGCCCCAGGCGCACGATGCGGTCCAGCGACCCGCCGGCTGCCTCGGCCACCGCCTGCAGGTTGTCGAAGGCGCGGCGCGCCTGCGCAGCGATGTCGCCGGCGACGATCTCGCCGGTGGCCGGATCCAGCGGGATCTGCCCGGAGAAGTACACGGTGTTGCCGGCGCGCACGGCCTGCGAATACGGGCCGATCGCGGCCGGTGCACGGTCGGTATGGATGATCTGGCGGGACATGGCGACTCCGTTGGAAGAATGTCCGCCTAGTTTAGCTGGCGTGCGCGGTTGGGGATTGGGGATTGGGGATTGGGGATTGGGGATTGGGGATTGGGGATTGGGGATTCGGGATTCGGGATTCGGGAATCGGGACAGCATGCCGGCAAGGCATGCCACGCGATCCGCACGCACGCTTTCGCAGGAGCGGCTTCCGCCGCGATGCTTCATCGGTAAGGCGTCGCGGCTGAAGCCGCTCCTACGACGCCAGGACCAGGCCCGCTCCGAATCCCCAATCCCGACTCCCCAATCCCGGCACCACCTACTGGCGGCGCACGCTCTGCACCGCATTCAAGCGCCGCAGCCGGCGCATCACCTCGGCCAGGTGGTTACGGTCGCGGACCTGGATGTTGAAGCGCAGCACCGCGGCGTTGAAGTCGCGGTCCAGGTAGTCGACGCGCTCGATGTTGGACTGGCTCTGCGCGATTGCCGCGGCCAGTTGCGCCAGCACGCCGGTGCGGTTCTCCACGTCCACCACCAGCGCGGTGTCGTAGTCGCCGATGACGCTGGTATCCCAGCCGATCGGCACCCAGCGCTCGGGCGACTTGCGCAGTTCGGCCAGGTTCGGACAGTCCAGGCGATGCACCACGATGCCCTTGCCGGCGGTGTGGTAGCCCATGATCTCGTCGCCGGGAATCGGCTGGCAGCAATTGGCGAAGCTGACCACGCCGCGCTCGGTGCCGTTGATCAGGATCTTTTCCTGCGAATGCTTGGAATGGCCGCCGCCGCGCAGTTCGGCGTACGCCATCAGCGCCTGCGCGGCCTGGTTGGGCATCCAGTTGCCCAGCGCCACGTCGGCCAGCAGTGCCTCCAGGCGCGGGTAGCGGTGCTCGCTGAGGAACGAATCCAGGCGTCCCTTGGGCAGCCGTTCCAGCGAACTGTCCATCGCCTCCAGCGCGCGGTCGAGCATGCGGTGGCCGAGCTGCACCGCGTCCTCGTGCTCGAGCTGCTTGAGCTGGTGGCGGATCGCGGTGCGCGCCTTGCTGCTGACCACGAACTCCAGCCACTGCGGCTTGGGCGTGGCCGAGCGCGCGGTGATCACTTCCACCGTCTGTCCGCTGACCAGCTTGGTGCGCAGCGGCACCAGCTTCTTGTCCACGCGCGAGGCCACCGCGCGGTTGCCGACGTCGGTGTGCACCGCATAGGCGAAGTCCAACGCCGTGGAGTTGCGCGGCAGCGCCAGGATCTTGCCCTTGGGCGTGAACAGGTAGACCTCGTCCGGAAACAGGTCGACCTTGACGTTGTCCAGGAACTCCAGCGACGAGCCGGCGGCGCGCTGCGATTCGATCAGCTCGACGATCCACGCATGCGCGCGGCTCTGCGCGCTGTTGGGCGAGTCGCCGCCGAACTTGTAGGTCCAGTGCGCGGCGACGCCGCGCTCGGCGATCAGGTCCATTTCCTCGGTGCGGATCTGCACCTCGATCGGCGAGCCGTAGGGCCCGAACAGCACCGTGTGCAGCGACTGGTAGCCGTTGGCCTTGG
The DNA here is from genome assembly GCF_056725205.1 of Xanthomonas sp. NCPPB 3174. NCBI lineage: Bacteria > Pseudomonadati > Pseudomonadota > Gammaproteobacteria > Lysobacterales > Lysobacteraceae > Xanthomonas > Xanthomonas sp. NCPPB 3174. The sequence goes on from NZ_CM161517.1 coordinate 3,753,620, forward strand.
GAATGGCGATGAAGTCGCGGAAGCGCGCGTCCAGCGGCTTGAAGGTGGCATGCACCGCGCCGAGGGCGTGGTAGCAGTCGGGCACGCCGCGCACCACCAAGCGGAAGCCGAACACGTCCATCACCTGGTCGAAGGATTTGTTCTCGTCGCGCATCTTGTTGTAGATGCTCCACGGCGTCTTGATCCGGCTCACCAGACGGTGCTCCAGTCCTTCCTTGGCCAGACGCTGCGACAACTGCACTTCCACCTGCGCCATCGACTCGCGGCGCACCACCGGCTGGCTGCGGATGTGTTTTTCGATGATCGCGTGCCGCCACGGATGCAGCGCGCGGAAGCCGAGGTTCTGCAGCTCGGACTTCATCAGGCTCATGCCCAGGCGCTGGGCGATCGGCGCGTAGATCTCCAGGGTCTCGCGGGCGATGCGGCTGCGCGCCTCGGCGCTCTGCGCGCCCAGCGTGCGCATGTTGTGCAGGCGGTCGGCGAGCTTGATCATGATCACGCGCAGGTCGCGCGACATCGCCAGCAGCATCTTGCGGAAGCTCTCGGCGGCCGCTTCCTGGCGGTCGCGGAACTTGAGCTTGTCCAGCTTGGTGACGCCGTCGACCAGTTCCGCCACCGCCTCGCCGAACTCGGCGGCCAGCTCGGCGCGGGTCAGCGGGGTGTCCTCGATGGTGTCGTGCAGGATCGCCGCGATCAGCGCCTCCACGTCCAGGCCGAGCTCGGCCAGTACACCGGCCACCGCCACCGGGTGGGTGATGTAGGGCTCGCCGGACTTGCGGGTCTGCCCCGCGTGCGCGGCCGCACCGACCTCCCACGCACGCCGCAGCAGCGGGATCTGCTCGGGCGGCAGATAGCTGGCGCTGCGTTCGAGCTGCAGGACGTAGTCGGGGACCGCCTCGTCGGCCGACGACGGCGCGGCGTGGGCGACCTGGGCAGAAGGGCCTGGGTTCATGCGGAAAGACTATGCCAGCGGCGCGTGGACGGCAAACCCGCAAAACGAAACAGCCCGCGGATGCGGGCTGTTCGCAGGACGATCGCGACGCGGGACGCGATCAGTCGTCGTTCTTGGACATGTCCTCGTCGGCCACCACTTCGGCCGCGGCCCATTCCAGGGCTTCGCGCTCGGCGCGCTCGCGCTCGGCCTTCTCGACCTCGTCGATCAGCGCGTTGTCGATCTTGCGCGCGGCGATCTCGCGCAGCGCCAGCACGGTCGGCTTGTCGGCCGACTCGGTGTTGTCGAGGGTGGCCTGCACGCCGTTGGCGAGCTGGCGGGCGCGCTTGGACGCCATCATGACCAGTTCGAAACGGTTGTTAACGACTTCCAGGCAATCTTCTACGGTGATGCGGGCCATGCGGGCTCCCGGCGGGCCGGCGGCGGCCACGCGTTCGAATGAGGGAAAGGGCGGGGATTGTAGGGCGACAGCCGCCCAAGATCAACCCCACCCCATTCAGTTCCCTTTGGAATCAGCCAGTTGGCTGTTCCTGCAGGAGGGTGGCGATCAGCCCGGCGTGGCGCTGCTGCTGCGGCAGCCGGCGCAGGCGGCTGGCGACGAAGATCGCGCACATCTCGTCCACCGCGGTGTCGAAATGCTCGTTGACGATCACGTAGTCGAAGTCGGCGTAGTGCGACATCTCCTCGCGCGCGGCGGCCAGCCGCTGCGCGATCACCGCCTCGCTGTCCTGGCCGCGCTTGCGCATGCGCTGCTCCAGCGCCTCGCGCGACGGCGGCAGGATGAACACGCTGACCGCGTCCGGCACCTTGGCCCGGACCTGACGCGCGCCTTGCCAGTCGATCTCCAGCAGCACGTCGTGGCCGGCGGCCAGCTGCGGCTCGACCGACTGCCGCGCGGTGCCCTTCCAGTCGCCGTGCACGCGGGCATACTCGAAGAAGTCGCCGGCATCGATCATCCGCTGGAACTCGTCGGCGGAGACGAAATGGTAGTGCTCGGCGTGGCGTTCGCCCGGCCGCGGCGCGCGCGAGGTGAACGAGATCGACAGCGCGATTTGCGGGTCGCGCGCCAGGGTCGCGTTGACGATGCTGCTCTTGCCGGCGCCGGAGGGGGCCGCCACGATGTAGAGAGTGCCGCGCATAGGGTCAGGGATTCGGGATTGGGGAGTCGGGATTCGCGAACGGGGCCGCGGGCCGATACCCACGGGGTCGATATGCTACCCGGTATGGACGTGACCCGCCCGGCACTCGGAATCCGCCTTCCCAATCCCCAATCTCGACTCCCGCCATCCCGGCTATTCCAGGTTCTGCACCTGCTCGCGGATCTGGTCGATCAGCACCTTCAGTTCCACCGCGGCGTTGGAGGTGCGGCTGTCCACCGACTTCGAACCCAGTGTATTGGCCTCGCGGTTGAACTCCTGCAGCAGGAAATCCAGGCGCCGGCCCGCCGGTTCCGGCTGGCGCAGCACCCGGCGCAGTTCCTTGATGTGGCTGCCGAGCCGGTCCAGTTCCTCGTCCACGTCCAGCTTCTGCAGCCACAGCACCAGTTCCTGCTCGGCGCGGCCGGGGTCGACCGGATGCGGCAGGTCGGCCAGGCGCGCCGCGAGCTTGGCGCGCTGGCCGTCGCGGATGGCCGGGATCAGCGTGCGTACCTCGCCGGCGATGCGCTCCACCGCATCGACCCGCTCGATGATGGCCGCGGCCAGTTTGCCGCCCTCGCGCTCGCGCGCGGCGACGAACTCGGCCAGCACCTCGTCCAGCAGTTCCAGCGCCTGCGCCTGCAGCGCCGCCGGATCGGCGGCCTGCCCCTGCAGCACGCCCGGCAGCTGCAGCAGGTCGACGAACTGCACCTGTATCTGCGGGAAACGCACCCCCAGCCGCTGTGCGAGCACGCCCAACTGTTCGACCAGCGCCTCGTTCACCGCCAGCGTCTGCGCCGCCTCCGGCGCGCGCAGGCGCAGCATCAGGTCGAGCTTGCCGCGGCTGATCCGCGCGGCGACGCGTTCGCGCAGTTGCGGCTCCAGCGCGCGCAGTTCCTCCGGCAGGCGCACGCCCACCTCCAGGAAACGGTGGTTCACCGAGCGCAGCTCGCACCCCAGCGTGCCCCAGGGAGTGATGCGCTCGGCGCCGGCGTAGGCGGTCATGCTGCGGATCATGCGGTGTTCCAATGCGGGCAAGGGGCGGATGTTAACCTAGCGCCCTTTCCTGCCTTGCCGAACGCGGTCACATGCCGCGCACGCCCCGCCCTTCCCGGAACCCCTGCATGTCCTTCTCCCGTCCCAGCGGCCGCACGGCCGATCAGTTGCGCCCGGTCCGCATCGAACGCGCCTTCACCCGCCATGCCGAAGGCTCGGTCCTGGTCGGCTTCGGCGACACCCGCGTGCTGTGCAACGCCAGCGTCGAGAACCGCGTGCCGGGCTTCCTGCGCGGCAAGGGCGAAGGCTGGGTGACCGCCGAATACGGCATGCTGCCGCGCGCCACCCACTCGCGCTCCGATCGCGAGGCCGCACGCGGCAAGCAGGGCGGACGCACGCTGGAGATCCAGCGCCTGATCGGCCGCGCGCTGCGCGCCTGCGTCGACCGCACCGCCCTGGGGGAGCGCACCATCACCCTGGACTGCGACGTGCTGCAGGCCGACGGCGGCACCCGCACCGCCGCCATCACCGGCGCCTACGTGGCCCTGGTGGATGCGGTGAACTGGCTGCAGAAGCGCGGCGACCTGAAGAAGCCGGTGGTGCTGGGCGCGGTCGCGGCGGTCTCGGTGGGCGTGTACCGCGGCGTGCCGGTGCTGGACCTGGACTACGCCGAGGACAGCGACTGCGATACCGACATGAACGTGGTGATGAACGACGGCGGCGGCTTCATCGAGCTGCAGGGCACCGCCGAGGGCCACGCCTTCCGCCGCGACGAACTGGACGCGCTGCTCGGCCTGGCCGAGCGCGGCATCGGCGAGCTGCTGGCGGCGCAGCGCGCGGCCCTGGCGCAATGAAGCGGCGCCTGGCCCTGGTCACCCTGGTGGTGGCCGACTACGACGAGGCCATCGCCTGGTACACCGGCAAGCTGGGCTTCCAGTTGCTGGAAGACGTGGACCAGGGCCACAAGCGCTGGGTCGTGGTCGGACCTGGCGATGCACGCGGCGCGGCGCTGCTGCTGGCGCGCGCCAGCAACGACGCGCAGCGCAGCCGCATCGGCGACCAGACCGGCGGCCGCGTCGGCTTCTTCCTGCACACCGACGACTTCCAGCGCGACCATGCGGCGATGCGCGCCGCCGGCGTGGAATTCCTGGAAGCCCCGCGTCACGAACCCTATGCCACGGTCGCGGTGTTCCGCGATCTGTACGGCAACACCTGGGATCTGCTGGAGCCCACCGCATGAAACTGGTCCTGGCCAGCAGCAACGCCGGCAAACTCGAAGAACTGCATGCCCTGCTCGACGACGTCGGGGTCGAACTGATCGCGCAATCCACGCTCGGCGTCAGCGATGCCGACGAAACCGGCCTGACCTTCGTCGAGAACGCGCTGCTCAAGGCGCGCCACGCCGCCCGCGTCACCGGCCTGCCGGCGCTGGCCGACGACTCCGGCATCTGCGTGGATGCGCTGCACGGCGCGCCGGGCCTGTATTCGGCGCGCTATGCCGGCGAGCACGGCAATGCGCAGGCCAATATCGACAAGCTGCTTGACGCCCTGCGCGATGTCCCCGACGCGCAGCGCGGCGCGCACTTCTACTGCGTGCTGGTGCTGCTGCGGCATGCCGAGGATCCGCAACCGCTGCTGGTGGAAGGGCGCTGGCGCGGCCGCATCGCGCAAGCCCGTGCCGGCACCGGCGGGCACGGTTACGACCCGGTGTTCCTGGACCCGGAGCACGGCCAGACCGCGGCCGAGATGCCGCTGGCGCTGAAGAACCGCATCAGCCACCGCGCCCTCGCCCTGCAGCAGCTCAAGCAGCGCCTGGCCGAGCTGCTGGCGGCACGGCCGGCCGGGTGACCGCGCCGCGCGTAGGCATCGGGCCGATGCAGGCCACGTGGTGCGCGCAGGCTGCACTGCGCCGCGCCTGCGGCCCCTGACCCACCCCACCCATTCGCCGATCGCACTCCGCTTTCCCGCCGCCATGCCGCATGCCCACGACCATTGCCAGCATCCGCCCGGCGCCGCCTGCCCGGATCCGTCCGCGCACGCCGGCAGCCCGTCGCTGGTGCCGCCGCCGCTGTCGCTCTACGTGCACCTGCCCTGGTGCGTGCGCAAATGCCCGTACTGCGACTTCAACTCGCACGCGGCCAAGGGCGCGCTGCCGTTCGATGCCTACGTGGATGCGCTGATCCGCGACCTGGACCAGGACCTGCCGCTGGTCTGGGGGCGCGTGGTCAACAGCGTGTTCTTCGGCGGTGGCACGCCCAGCCTGTTCCCGCCCGAGGCGATCGACCGCTTCCTGCAGGCCGCCAGCGCCCGGCTGCGCTTCGCGCCAGGCCTGGAGATCACCCTGGAGACCAATCCCGGCACTGCCGAGCACGGCCGCTTCGACCGCTACCTGGCGGCCGGGGTGAATCGCCTCAGCTTCGGCATCCAGAGCTTCGACGACGCGGCCCTGCAGCGGCTGGGCCGCATCCACGACGGCGCCGAGGCCGAGCGCGCGGTGAAGTTGGCGCAGGACGCCGGCTACACCAATTTCAACCTGGACCTGATGTACGCGCTGCCGCAGCAGACCCTGGCCGAGGCCGAGCGCGACATCGCGCAGGCACTGGCGCTGCAGCCGACCCACCTCAGCCACTACCAGCTCACCCTGGAGCCGAACACCGTGTTCGCCGCGCGGCCGCCGCAGGGCATCCCCGAGGACGACGACGCCTGGGACATGCAGGAGCGCTGCCAGGCGCTGCTGGCCGAGGCCGGCTACGCGCAGTACGAGGTCAGCGCCTACGCGCGCGCCGGCTACCGCTGCGCGCACAACCTCAATTACTGGACCTTCGGCGACTATCTCGGCATCGGTGCCGGCGCGCACGGCAAGATCAGCTCCGGCGCCGAGCAGAACATCCTGCGGCGCTGGAAGCACAAGCATCCGCAGGCGTTCCTGGACGCAGCGGGGACGCCGGCGGCGATCGGCGGCGACGAGTGGATTGCGCCGGAGCGGCGCCCGTTCGAGTACATGCTCAACGCCCTGCGCCTCAACGACGGCTTCGCGCTGCGCGACTTCAGCGCCCGCACCGGCCTGCCGCTGCAGGCGATCGCCCCGGCCCTGGCCACCGCGCAGGCCCGCGACTGGCTGCGGGTGGACGCCGGGCACGCCGTCCCGACCGAGCTGGGACGGCGTTTCACCAACGACGTGATCGCCCTGTTCCTGCCCTGAGCCGCGTCGTCCGCCTTGGTTGCGGCGGCGGATCGTGCTACATACCGCGCAGAAAAGTACAACGGCGATCACAGGATGCCCGTGTCTGCGACCCTCCAGGCCCCGACGGCGACGCTTGCCAGCGCCGCCCTGCCGGCGCGCGTGCGCGACATCCTGCGAACCCTGAACAGCCTGCTGTGGCAGGCCCTGGACATGCCGCTGCAGGCGACCCTGGACGAACTGGAGCAGGACCTGCTCGAGCAGGCCGGGCGCGCCCGCAACGGCCAGGTGCAGCAGGACCTGTTCCAGGAAGCGCAGCGCCTGCGCGCGCAGCGCGGGCACTTTGCGCCGCACTACCAGGCGCACCTGGAAGCCGGGCTGGCCGGCATCCGCAGCCCGGCCGCCGCGGCCGCCACGCCGCGCACGGCCAGGCCGGTCGCGGCGGCGCAGATGCTGACCCTGGTCGCCGACGTGGATATCGACCGCGACATCGTGCTGCACGAGATCGCCCGCCGCGAGGCGACCCGCTGCAACATCCCGCTGCAGTTGCTCGGCCAGCGCTTCGGCGTGCTGGCGGCGCGGCCCGCCTTCGAGATCGAGCAGTTGCCGCTGGGGCCGCACGCGCTGTGCCGGCTGCTGCGCGCCGCCGGCGAAACGCTGGGCCTGGGGCTGGACACACAGTTGTCGCTGTACCGCGCCTTCGAACGCCAGGCACTGGCGCGCTATGGCGAGATCGTGGAACGGGCCAATGTGCTGCTGACCCACGCTGGGGTACTCCCGGGCCTGATCTACCTGCCCTACGTGGCGCGCAGCACCAACGTGGAGCCGGGCGCGCGCCGCACCGCGCGCATGGCCGCGGGCACCGCGCCGGCGCCTGCCGACAGCGCCACCCGCGGCGGCGGCGCTGCCCCCGTCCAGGCCGCACCCGCCATGGGCGTGCCGCCGGGGCCTGCCGCCACCACTCCGCTGCCACCAGCGGGTGCAGCGGCGGCCGCCGCGGAACCGGCCGCCAGCGGCCCCGACCTGGCCACCCTGCGCCAGTTGCTGACCGCAGCGCGCGCCAAGGCCGCACCGGCCGCGACGGCGCCCACGACCGCGACCGCCGGTGCCGCCACACTTCCGGCGCGGCCGGCGAGCGCCACCGGTGCGATCCCGGTCCCGACCGCCAGCCTGCTGCAGGCCCTGGGCGAACTGCAGGCGCAACCGCCGGCCCACAGCACCCTGGGCGGGCTGCGCGGACGCCGCCACCTGCGCGACGTGCAGACCGCCCTGCTGCAGGCGCTGCGCGCCAGCCACGGCGCGCAGGCGACCCTGGCCCCACAGCAGGCCGACACCTTCGACCTGCTCGGCCTGCTGTACGGCGAGATCGAGCGCGAGGTGCGCGCCGACGCGCCGGCCGCGGCACTGCTGGAACGCCTGCAGGTGCCGCTGGTGCGCGCCGCGCTGCAGGACCCGGCGTTCTTCGCGCGCAGCCGCCACCCGGCGCGGGAATTGCTCAACGCCGTCGCCGAATCGGGCGCGACCTGGCTCGGCGAAGACGACAGCGATCCGACGCTGCTGCTCAAGCTCAACCAGGCCGTGGACCGCGTGGTCGAGGAATACGAAGGCGACGAAACCGTCTTCGAGCAGGCCCACCAGGACATCCAGGCGCAGCAGCGCAGCCTGGCGCACAAGGCGGAGATCGCCGAACGCCGGCACGTGGAGGCCGCGCGCGGCAAGGAACGGCTGGAACTGGCCAAACAGACCGCCACCGCCACCCTGGAAGCGCTGTGCAACGCCCGGCAACCGCCCGGTTTCGTGCAGACCCTGTTGCAGCAGGCCTGGTCCGACGTGCTGGTGCTGACCCTGCTGCGCCAGGGCGAGGATTCGGAGACCTGGCGCGAACGCATCGGCCTGGCCGAGCGCATCGCCGAGGTCACCTGCCGCAGCGATGGCGCCTCCGATGCCGGCCTGGCCGAGCGCGTGGGCCAGGCGTTGCTGCAGGTGGGCTACCACCAACAGGAGGCCGAGGCCATCGCCCGCCGCCTGTCCACGCCCGGCGGCACCGACGCCACCACCTCGCGCACCGAGCTCAGCGTGCGGCTGAAGGCACGCACCCGTCTGGGCGAGCAGGGCGAGGACGGCGAGCGGCCCTCGCTGCCGCCGCGCAACGAGGCCGAACAGGCGGCGTATGCGCGGCTGCGCACGTTGCCGTTCGGCACCTGGTTCGAATTCGTGGTCAACCAGCAAGGCGACCTGAAGCGGCAACGCCTGTCCTGGTACAGCCCGATCACCGAGCGTGCGCTGTTCGTGAACCAGCGCGGACAGAAGACCGCCGAACACACGCTCGACGGATTGGCGCGGCTGCTGGCGCAGGGCCAGGCCCGCATCGTCAGCGAAGACCGCGCACGCCTGATCGACCGCGCCTGGCAGGCCGCGGTGCGCGCGTTGCGCACCCTGGCCGGCGTTCCCGCCGCCGACGACGCCTTGGAGGGTGCATGAGCAGCGACGCCCGCCGTTCGCCGCGCCGCCAGGTCCCGGACATGGTGCCGGTGCTGGACCTGATGGAAGACGCCGTGGTCGGCCGCCTCGGCAACGTCTCCGAACACGGCATGCTGCTGCTGGCCTCGGCGCCGCTGCACGAGGACGCGCTGTACCAATTGCGCTTCGCGATGCCGCAGGCCGACCGCGACGCGCAGATCGACGTCGGCGCGCATCTGCTGTGGAGCGAACCCTCGCACGCACCAGGCCAGGCCTGGGCCGGTTTCCGCTTCCTGACCATTTCTCCCGCGCATCGCGACCTGCTGCGGCAGTGGATCAACTCGGCCCCCGGCGGCTAGGGCCGCCAATCTTGTAGGAGCGGCTTCAGCCGCGACCGGCCTTCCCGAGGCGCCTCGGTCGCGGCTGAAGCCGCTCCTACGACAGCCATCCGAGTTTCGCGCTTCGAGTCAAAGAGGATCCGGCGGATCGGAAAAGCCCCGCGTCGCCGGCGCAGCTTCGGCAACGCACGCATGCGCACGCCGTCCACCCACGTCCGCACGCCCGCAACGTTTCCGGCACACTGGCGCCCCTGTTTCCGCATCGCCGAACGAGTCCGCCGCCATGCCCCAGCACGACCCAAGCGCCCTGTATCCCGACCACCTGCGCACGCTGACCCAACGCGCCGACGAGGCGCTGGCGCGCGGCGGCTTCGACCACCTGGTGGTCCCCAGCGGCACCCTGCACTACCAGGTGTTCGACGATCGCGACTATCCGTTTTCGGTGAATCCGCAGTTCAAGGCCTGGCTGCCGCTGACGCGGGTGCCGAACAGCTGGCTGGTGTACACGCCCGGGCGCCGCCCGCAGGTGATCTTCCACCAGCCGCGCGACTACTGGCACGTGGTGCCGGACGCGCCCAGTGGCTGGTGGGTGGAGCACTGCGACATCCACCTGATCCGCACCCCGGACGAGGCGCTGGCGCTGCTGCCGGATGCCGCGCGCAGCGCGATCCTCGGCGAGCCGCAGAGCGCGCTGGGCGCCTACGTGCCGAACAACCCGGCGGAGGTGCTGCACTACCTGGAATACCACCGCGCCTACAAGACGCCCTACGAGCTGGCGCTGATGCGCCAGGCGCAGCAGGCGGCAGTGCGCGGCCATCGCGCCGCCGAGGCCGCGTTCCGCGACGGCCGCAGCGAGTTCGAGATCCACATGGCCTACTGCGCCGCGGTCGGCCAGGACGCGAACGAACTGCCGTACGGCAACATCGTGGCATTGAACGAACATGGCGCCGTGCTGCACTACACCGAACTGCAGCGGCAGGCGCCGACGCCGCTGCGCAGCTTCCTGATCGACGCCGGCGCCTCCGCGCACGGCTATGCCAGCGACATCACCCGCACCTACGCCGCCGATCGCGGCAGCGACTTCCAGGCGCTGATCGACGCGGTGGACGCCGCGCAGCAGCGCATGGGCCAGCACGTGCGCGCCGGCGTCGACTACCGGCAACTGCACCTGGATGCGCATCTGGCGCTGATGGGCGTACTCCGGGATGCCGGGGTGCTGAAGGTGTCGCCGGAGACCGCGGTGGCCACCGGCGTCAGCGCCGCGTTCTTCCCGCACGGCCTGGGCCATCCGATCGGCCTGCAGGTGCACGACGTCGCCGGCTTCGCCGCCAGCGACCGCGGCGGCCGCATCGAACGCCCCGACGGCCACCCCTACCTGCGCATGACCCGCACCCTGGAGCCGGGCATGGTGGTGACGATCGAGCCGGGCCTGTACTTCATCGACATGCTGCTCGACGACCTCAAGCAGGCCGGCCACGGCGATAGCGTCGACTGGGCGCGGGTGGCGCAGTTCAAGCCCTACGGCGGCATCCGCATCGAGGACGAAGTGGTGTGCACTCAGGACGCACCCGAGAACCTGACGCGGCCGGTGTTTGCGGCGGCGGCCTGAAGGCCGCCGCCGGGATTGGGGATTCGGGATTGGGGATTCGCAACAGCAAAAGCGCCGGGCCTGCTAGCTGACCTTTCCGCGCGCGGGCGCTGCTTTTTCCATTCTCTAGTCCCTATTCCCCATTCCCAGCCATCAAGGCCTCGATCTCCTCGGCGCTGCGCGCCAAGGCATCGGTGAGCACGCGGTGGCCGTCGTCGGTGATCAGCACGTCGTCCTCGGTGCGGATGCCGATGCCGCGCCACTTCGGGTCCACGTCCTTGTCGTCCGGCGACACGTACAGGCCAGGTTCGATGGTGAACACCATGCCCGGTTCGAGCAGGCGCGATTCGCCGGCCAGCCGGTAGTCGCCGACGTCGTGCACGTCCAGGCCCAGCCAGTGCCCGGTCTTATGCCGATAGAAGCGCCGGTAATCGCCGCTGGCCAGGTTCTGCTCGACGCTGCCCTTGAGCAGGCCCAGCCGCAGCAGGCCTTCGGTCAGGGTCTGCACCGCGGCCAGGTGTCCGGCCTCGTAGGCCACGCCCGGGCGCGCCTGCGCCAGCGCGGCGGCGTGCGCGGCGCCGACCAGGTCGTGCAGCGCGCGCTGTTCGGCGCTGAAGCGGCCATTGGCGGGGAAGGTGCGGGTGATGTCGGCGGCATAACCGCGGTACTCGGCACCGGCATCGACCAGCACCAGATCGCCGTCGCGCAGGCGCGCGGTGTTGGCACGGTAGTGCAGCACGCAGGCGTTGTGGCCGCTGCCGACGATGCTGCCGTAGGCCGGCCAGGCGTCGCCGGCGCGGAATTCGCGCTCGATCTCGGCCTGCACCTGGTATTCGTGCATGCCGGGCTTCGCCAGCCGCATCGCCGCGCGGTGCCCGGCCACGCTCAGGTCGGCGGCCACCTGCATCAGCGCGATCTCGTCGCGCGACTTGAACAGGCGCTGCTCGTGCAGCAGATGGCCGAGCTCCAGGAATTCGTGCGGCGGCTGCGCGCCGTGCCGTACCTGCTCGCGCACGCGCTTGACCCAGCCGATCAGCTTCAGGTCGAAATCGACGTCGCGGCCGAAGTGGTAGTACACCCGCGAGCGGCCTTCCAGCAGCCCGGGCAGGATCTCGTCGAGGTCGTCGATCGGATAGGCATCGTCCATGCCGTAGCGTTCGACCGCGCCTTCCTGGCCCGCCCGCGGACCATCCCAGGCTTCGCGTTCGGGATCGCGTTCGCGGCAGAACAGCAGCGCTTCGCCGTGGCGGCGCCCAGGCACCAGCACCAGCACCGCGTCCGGCTCGGGAAAGCCGCACAGGTACCAGAAATCCGAATCCTGCCGGTACGGGTAATGGGTGTCGTGGCTGCGCACCCGCTCCGGCGCGCTGGGCAGCACCAGGATGGCCTGCTCGCCGGCCATGTCCATCAGTTGCCGACGGCGGCGCGCGTACTCGCCGGAGGAAATCCCGGTGAGCCGCTTCATCAGTTCAGGCGCTGTCGGTGGCGCGGGCCGAGCACGCAGTCGCTGTGCAGCAGCAGCACCGCCACGCGCACGAACTCCTCGATCTCGGCCAGCGCGTCCTCGTCCTCGTCGCCGCTGTCGAAATCGTCGGCGCTGGCCTGGGCCAGGCGCGCCAGGTCCTGCAGCGCCTCCTGCCCTTCCTCGGACAGCGGCGGTGCGGCGCCCGCGGCCAGGCCGAAGCCGCCGAGGAAGCCGCGGCACCAGTCGAACAGCGCGTCGGCGCGCTCGGGCAGCGACGCGCCGGCATCGGCCAGCACCAGGTCGAAACCGAAATCGCGGTCGTTCAGTTGCGCAGCGGTGGCCTCGCGCAGGCGGTCCAGGGCGTCGCCGCTGCGCGGCGCGGCGATGCTGGCGTCGGCCAGCACCGCAGCCGGCCAGGCCGGCAGATCGGCGCCGCCGCCGGCCAGCCAGCCGCACAGGGCGCCGTGCAGTTCGGCCGCCGACGCAGCCAGGCCAAGCGTCCGGCTGGCATCGGCGATCTGGTCGGCAGTGGGAAGTTCGGTCATGGAGCGAAGCCTGTCGGGCGCTGGCCACGGGCCTGTGGCGGCCTGCAGCGGAATCGGGACTGCGCAGTGTAGCAATCGCGTGTGCGCCGCCGCTTGTGGTGGCTTCCGGCACGCGCCTACACTCCACCACCCGTTCTTTGACAGAAGTCACTTTCCGCCATGCCATTGGAGCACGTCGCTGCAGGAGCTGCGGAAAGGACCGGCCTGGCTTTGTTCGGCCAGACCCTGCTGGCCGCGTGGCCGCTGGTGGCGCTCGCGGCGCTGGCCGCCGGCGGGCTGGCGGCGCTGTTCGCGCTGCGCTCGCGTCGGCGCCTGCGCGAGCAACTGCAACGGCATGCGCAGCTGCAGCAGCGCGACCAGCACCTGAAGCTGGCGCTGTGGGCCTCGGGCGAACACTTCTGGGATTACGACCTGCAGGCGCGCACGCTGCGGCTGATGCGCGCCGACGAGGCCACGCCGCACGCGCAGGACATCGGCCTGGTGATCCGCGAGAACGAGCCGCTGCGCATCCATCCCGACGACATGGCGCAGGCGCGGCAGGTGCTGCAGGAACACCTGCAGGGCCTCACCGCGATCTACACCGCCGAGTACCGGGTGGACCTGACCGGCGATGGGATCTGGCACTGGGCGCGGGTGCGCGGCCGCGTGGTCGACTACGACGCCAGTGGCGCACCGCGCCGGCTCGCCGGCACCGCCCGCGACATCACCTCGCACCGCCAGGCCGACCTGGAACGGCGCATCGCCGCCGAAGTGCTGCGCAGCATGGGCGAAGCGGTCGCCGTGCTCGACGAGGATCGCCGCTTCATCTCGGTCAACCCGGCCTTCACCCGCATCACCGGCTACAGCGAGCGCGAGGTGCTGGGCCAGCCGATGACGCTGATCGACCACACCCCGGAAACGCCGGCGGCGCCCGCGGCCGACCACGGCCGGCACTGGCGTGGCGAGGCCTGGAAGCGGCGCAAGGACGGCCAGGAGATCCTCTGCCACCTGCGCCGCAACACCGTGGTCGACGCCGACGGCCGCCAGAGCTTCCAGGTGGTGGTGCTGGAAGACATCACCGAACAGAAGCGCGCCGAGCAGGAACTGCGCTACCTGGCCAACTACGACACGCTGACCAGCCTGCCCAACCGCGCCCTGCTGTCCGAGCGCCTGGCGCGGGCGATCGTGCGGGCGCGGCGCCAGGCCGGCTCGGTCGCGGTGCTGTTCCTGGATCTGGACCGCTTCAAGGACATCAACGACTCGCTCGGCCACGCCGTCGGCGACCGCGTGCTGCGCGCGGTGGCCGAACGCCTGCAGCAGGCGGTGGGGCCACAGCACACGGTGGCGCGCCTGGCCGGCGACGAATTCACCGTGGTGGTCGAGGACATCGTCAGCCAGGGCGAGGCCGAGGCGGTGGCCGCCCGCGTGCTGGCCGCGTTCGAGGCGCCGCTGCGGCTGGACGAACGCCGCGAGGTCGCGGTGTCCACCTCCATCGGCATCTCCCTGTTCCCGCAGCACGCGCTGCTGCCGAGCGAACTGCTCAAGCACGCCGACACCGCGATGTACCAGGCCAAGGCCGCCGGGCGCCGCAACGCCCAGGTGTACTCGGCGCGCATGGACGAGGCCACCCGCCACCGCGCCACCCTGGCCAGCACGCTGCGCAAGATCCCGCTGGACCAGGAACTGAAGCTGGTCTACCAGCCGCGCTACTCGCTGCGCACGCAGCGGGTGGTGGGCGTGGAAGCGCTGCTGCGCTGGCACAGCGCCGACTTCGGCCCGGTCTCGCCCAGCCAGTTCATCCCGCTGGCCGAGGAGACCGGGTTGATCCTGGAGATCGGCGAGTGGGTGCTGCGCCAGGCCTGCAGTGCGTTGCGCGACTGGCGGCGGATGGGGCTGACCGATCTGTGCATGTCGGTGAACGTCTCGGCGATCCAGCTCGAGCGCGGCAACCTGCCGGAGCTGATGGCCGGGATCCTCGCCGAAACCGGCGTGCCGGCGGCCAACATCGAACTGGAACTGACCGAGAGCGTGGTGATGTCGCAGGTCGGCAAGAACGCCGCGCTGCTGCGCGCCTGCCGCGAGCTGGGGCTGACCCTGGCCATCGACGATTTCGGCACCGGCTATTCGTCGCTGGCCTACCTGAAGCGGCTGCCGATCAACACCCTGAAGATCGACCAGGAATTCATCGGCGACCTCACCCGCGACCCGGACGACGAAGCGATCACCAGCACCATCATCGCGATGGGCCACTCGCTGGCGCTGAAGGTGGTGGCCGAGGGGGTCGAGGACGCCGGGCAACTGGCGTTCCTGCGCGCGCACGGCTGCGACGAGATCCAGGGCCACCTGGTGGCGCCGGCGCTGGAACCGGACGCCTGCCTGCGCCTGTTGCAGCAACCGCTGCGGCTGCCTGCCTGAGCGCCGGCCATGGCGCCGCCGCGCGGCGTCTTGACCGCCCCTCCGGCGCATGCCTATCGTGAGCGCCATGGACAGCCTTGACGCCCTCGCCGAGCTTCGCGCCCTTGCCGCGCGCGTGGAAACGCTGGTCGAGCGCTGCCAGCGCCTGTCCGACGAGAACCGCAGCCTGCGCCAGCAGCAGGAACACCTGATCGGCGAGCGCTCGCAGTTGCTGACCAAGAACGAACAGGCGCGTTCGCGCGTGGAAGCGATGATCGCCCGACTGAAGTCCCTGGAGCAGCACACGTGAGCGAGCCGGTCAGCGTCCGCATCCTCGACCGCGAGTACACCGTCGGCGTCGAGGCCGAGGAGCGCGACGGCCTGCTCGCCGCCGCGCGCCTGCTCGATGCGAAGATGCGCGAAGTGCGCGGCAGCAACCGCATGGCCGCGGTGGATCGCGTCGCCGTGCTCGCGGCGTTGAACCTGGCGCACGAACTGCAGCAACTGCGCGACGAACAGGCGCAGCGCGAGCGCGAGATGGCGCGCACACTCGCCGATCTCAATCGGCGTCTGGACAGCGTGGTCGATACGACCCGCTGATCCGCTCGTGGCGCGGCGATCATCAACGTGAATTGCAACGCACCGAAGCACCGACGAACGGACTAGCCAAGCGCGACGACGGCGCTATACTCCACTTGCGTTCTCTGCTGTGAACGACAGCGTGTGCAAACATTCGCCTTGTCCCTTAATGACGACCACGGGGTGGCGACGGAATCGGGAGTGCAGGTCCGCCTCGTAGCGGGAAGCCCGATGATTCTCCAGCCATCCCACTTGAACCTCGGGTTCAAGGTCGTTTCGCACGCATCGTCACGGCGGAGAATGCAATTTTTCCAGGAAGCGGCGCCGCAAGGCGCCGTTTCCTTTTTGTGCGTCCGCAACCTGCGTGTCCACCACGCCGTCGTTGCCGGCGCAGCGCATGTGCACGCGTTCTCGCGCCGACCGAAACCCTGGATACTTTGTGCCCCCACCACGGAGATCCCGGATTGCCGACGCTCGCCCAGATCCTCGACCGCTTCGACCCCGCCGCGGGATTCGACGTCCCCGCCAGCTGGCGACAAGGCCGCACCGCCTTCGGCGGCCTGTCCGCGGCGCTCGCCCTGCAGGCGGCGCTACGCACCGCACCGTCCGCGTTGCCGCCGCTGAAGTCGGCGCACATCGGCTTCGTCGGCCCGGCCGACGGCAGCTTGCGCTTCGATGCGCAGGTGTTGCGCCAGGGCAAGTCCGCCATCTCCGTGGGCGTCGATTGCCTGGCCGACGGGCAGGTCGCACTGCGTGCGGCCTTGCTGTTCGCGCAACCGCGCGCCAGCCGCATCGCCCACGATTTTCTGCCTGCACGGCCGGCGGTGGTCGGCCCCGATGACGCGACGCCGATCGCCGACAGTCCGGTGACGCCGGCCTTCGTGGCCAATTTCGACATGCGCCTGGCCGGCGGCGCGCTGCCGGTGTCCGCCGCGACCGACCCGGAATTGCTGGTCTGGGCACGCCATCGCGACGCCGGCGGCGTGGACCCGGGCGTGGCCCTGGTGGCGTTGGGCGACTGCCTGCCGCCGGCGGCGATGACCTGCTTCACCGCACCCGCACCGGTCAGCTCGATGACCTGGACCCTGGACTTCCCGCAGCCGGCCAGCGCCGGCGACTGGTTCCTGCTGCGCTCGGCCAGCCTGCATGCCGAGGACGGCTACTCGCTGCAGGACATGCAGATCTGGGACAGCGCCGGGCGGCTGGTGCTGTGGGGCCGGCAGACGGTGGCGCTCTACGCGTGATCGGCGGCGGCGCCCTGGTCAGTGCACGCGCCGGCACCGACAATAGCGCCCTCCCTCGCCACGCCCGCCCGATGACCGCCGACGATCGCGACTCCCTGCGCCAGGACCTGCGCGCGCGCCGCCGCGCGCTCACCGCGCCCGTACGCCTGGCCGCCGCCGACGCGCTGGCGCAGCGACTGCTGGACCTGCCGTTCGCGCCACAGCACGGCCATGTCGGCGGCTACTGGGCGATGGACGGGGAGATCGCCCTGCACCGCTGGCAACTGTCGCTGCCGGAGGCGGTGCAGTACTGCCTGCCGGTGCTCAGCGGCGATACCCTGCGCTTTGCGCCGTGGCGCCCCGGGCAGCCGCTGCGCGCCAACCGCTATGGCATTCCCGAGCCCGACGTCGACCCGGCCACGACCCTGGCGCCGGCGCAGATGGCGCTGGTGGTGACGCCGCTGGTCGGCTTCGACACCGCCGGCGGCCGCCTGGGCATGGGAGGCGGCTGGTATGATCGCAGCTTCGCTTTCCGCCAGCGGCAGGCCCCGCCGCCCTGGCTGGTCGGGGCCGCCTTCGACGCGCAACAGGTCGCGGCCTTGCCGCTGGCGGCCTGGGACGTGGCGCTGGACGCGGTCTGCACCGAATCCCTCACTCTGTCGACCGCGCCCGATCTGCCCGCATGACCGCACGCACCCGCTATTGGCTGATGAAGTCCGAACCGGACGCCTTCTCGATCGACGACCTGCAGCGGGTCGGCACCGAACCCTGGAACGGCGTGCGCAACTACCAGGCGCGCAACTTCATGCGCGACGGCATGAAGGTCGGCGACGGCATCCTGTTCTACCACTCCAACTGCAAGGTGCCGGGCATCGTCGGCGTGGCGCGTGTGGCCAGCCAGGCCTACCCCGACGCCACCCAGTTCGACCCATCCTCCGACTACCACGACCCCAAGGCCACCCCGGAGCAGCCGCGCTGGTACCTGGTGGACGTGGCGTTCGAGCGCAAACTGGCGCGCACCATCGCCCTGGACGAGATCAAGCAGCACGCCGACGCGCTGGGCGAGGGCTTCCCGCTGGTCGCCCGCGGCAACCGCCTGTCGGTGTTCCCGGTCAGCGCCGCGCAGTGGAAGTTGCTGCTTTCGCTCGAGTAGCCGGGATTCGGGATTGGGGATTGGGGATTTGTCTCCGTTCCCACCCGTCTGCCGCTTCAACGAATCCCGAATCCCGAATCCCCACTCCCGAGCTCTCCAAATGTCAGAAGCCAAACGCCTTGCCGCCGAGAAAGCCATCGACTACGTCCAGGACGGGATGATCGTCGGCGTCGGCACTGGCTCCACCGTCGCCTATTTCATCGACGCGCTGGGCCGCATCGGCCACCGCATCAAGGGTGCGGTGTCCAGTTCCGAGCAGAGCACCGTGCGCCTGCGCCAGCACGGCATCGAGGTGCTGGACCTGAACCACACCGGCAACCTGTCGCTGTACGTGGACGGCGCCGACGAGTGCGATCCGAACAAGTGCCTGATCAAGGGCGGCGGCGCCGCGCTGACCCGCGAGAAGATCATCGCCGAGGCCAGCGAGCGCTTCATCTGCATCGTCGACCCGAGCAAGCAGGTGCAGACCCTGGGCAAGTTCCCGCTGCCGATCGAGGTGATCCCGATGGCGCGCAGCCTGGTCGCCCGCGAGATCCTGGCGCGCACCGGCGGCCAGCCGGTGTGGCGCGACGGCGTGGTCACCGACAACGGCAACGTGGTGCTGGACGTGCACCACCTGTCGATCACCGACCCGGTGGCGCTGGAGCGCGAACTGAACCAGATCCCGGGCGTGGTCTGCGTCGGCCTGTTCGCCCGCCGCCCCGCCGACGTGGTGATCGTCGGTGGCGAGCCGCCGCGCGTCTTTTGACGCGCGCTGGCGCGCGTGCGGGATTGGGGATTCGGGATTGGGGATTCGTGAAAGCCGAGATCCTTGCCTTTGCGAATCCCCAATCCCGAATCCCCAATCCCCGCTCTTGACGCCACACGCACCATGCAACAAGGTGCGCGCTGTCCTCCTCTTGCCCTGGCCCCGCCCATGTCCCTCTTCCGCGCGCTTGGCGTCCTTCTCCTGCTTGCCCTCAGCGGTTGCGCCAGCGCCGGCGGCGACCATTGGGTGGAATTGGGCGGACATCGCTACGACGTGGAACTGGCGCAGAACGATGCGACGCGCGCGCGCGGGCTGATGTTCCGCGACCAGATGGAGGCGGACCACGGCATGCTGTTCATCCACGACCGCGAGGAACCGCAGGCGTACTGGATGAAGAACACCAAGATCCCGCTGGACATCCTGTACTTCGACAACCAGCGCAAGCTGGTGGCGCAGCAGCGCGACGTGCCGCCGTGCTCGGCCGGCGACGCCTGCCCGCCCTATCCGAGCAACGCGCCGGCGCGCTACGTGCTCGAACTCAACGCCGGCCAGGCCGAACAGTTGAAGCTGCAGGACGGCACCGAACTGCGTTTCGGCCCGGGAATTCCGCAGGGCCACTGACCCGCCAACGGTGCCGGCGGCGTCGGGGAAAGGCCCCGCGACCACGGCGCTGAACCCGACACCGCTGTCGGGAACGGCCGGACTTGATCGGGCCCGGCTTTGCCGCCAGTCTTGGGCCATGGCCGCCCCATTGACATTGCCGAGCTGGAATACCCTGGCCGCTCTGGATGACGATGCCCTGCCGCTGCTGGCGACCGCACTGCTGATCGCCCGCGACGAGTATCCGGAGCTGGATGCCGCCCATTACGACACCCTGGCGCAGAGCCACGCCGACCACCTGCGGCACGAGGTGGCGACGATCGAGCAGTGGCCGCTGAAGATGGCGGCGATCAATCGCCACCTGTTCGAAGAGCTGGGCTATACCGGCAACCACGACGAGTATTACGACCCGCGCAACAGCTACATGAACCAGGTGTTCGAGCGGCGCCTGGGCAACCCGATCTCGCTGGCGCTGGTGCAGATGGAAGTGGCCCGGCGCCTGGACATCCCGCTCGACGGCGTGTCCTTCCCCGGGCATTTCCTGGTGCGCCTGCCGGTGGACGACGGTCTGCTGGTGATGGACCCGTTCAACGGCGGTCGCCCGCTGGCGGTGGAAGAACTGCGCGAGCGTGCGCGGCCGCACATGGGCGGCGAAAGCCCGGACGACCGCGCCCTGCTGCAGATCCTGGACCCGGCGCCGCACCGCGCGATCCTCGCTCGGGTCCTGCGCAACCTGCACGGCCTGTATGCCGAACGCGACGAGTGGGACCGCGCCGCACGCAGCGCCGACCGCGTGCTCAAGCTGATGCCGGACCAGCCCGAAGCCCTGCGCGACCGCGGCATGGCCTATCTGCAGATGGATTACGTGCCCGGCGCGCGCCGCGACCTGGGCCGCTACCTGCAGTTGAACCCAGAGGCCTCCGACGCCCTGCCGATCCGCGAGCGCCTGGTGGAACTGAGCGCGCGCGCGCAGCGGATGCATTGACGGCGGGGATTGGGGATTCGGGATTGGGGATTCGCAAGGGCGGCTGCGGCGTGATCTGACGCGTCGCTGAGCAACGCCACTTTTTCGTGAGGGCTTCCGGGCTGAAGGCGCTCAGGATGGCTTGCAGATTGCGGATCGCCGCTCTTGCGAATCCCCAATCCCGACTCCCCAATCCCAGCCCTCACTCCATCTCCACCATCTCGAAATCGTCCTTGGTCACGCCGCAGTCCGGGCAGGTCCAGGTGTCGGGCACGTCGTCCCAGCGGGTGCCGGGGGCGATGCCTTCTTCCGGCAGGCCGTCGGCCTCGTTGTAGATGAACCCGCAGACGACGCACATCCAGGTGCGATAGGTGGTGGCGGTGGCGTCGCTCATTGGATAATCGCAGGTCACAGTCGGACGGAACGGCATTGTCCCATCGCCGTCGACGCATCGGAAGGCTTGGCCATGAACGCATCCCCGGCGCCGCGCGGCGTGTACCTGATCACTCCCGACGAGGCCGACGGCGCGCGTCTGCTGGCGCGGGTGGCGCCGCTGCTGGGCCAGGGCGTGACCTGGCTGCAGTACCGCAACAAGCGCGCCGACGCGGCGCAGCGGCGCGACCAGGCCGCGGCGCTGCAGACGCTGTGCGCCCAGGCCGGCGTGCCGCTGATCGTCAACGACGACGTCGCCCTGGCGCAGGCGGTGGGCGCGGCCGGCGTGCATCTGGGCGAGGACGACGGCGACCTCGCTGCCGCGCGCGCCATGCTCGGACCGCAGGCGCTGATCGGCGCCTCCTGCTACGACGACCTGGCGCTAGCCCGCAACGCTGCGGCGGCCGGCGCCAGCTACGTCGCCTTCGGCGCGTTCTTCCCCACCCGCAGCAAGGTCACCACGCGCCGCGCCACACCCGGACTGTTGCACGAGGCTGCAGCGCTGGGCCTGCCGCGCGTGGCGATCGGCGGTCTCACCCCGGACAACGCACGCCCCCTGGTCGCGGCCGGCGCCGACCTGCTGGCGGTGATCAGCGGCGTGTTCGATGCGCCCGATCCATGCGCGGCGCTGGCTGCGTACTGCGCCTGTTTCGACTGAGGGGCGGGGAGGCGTCACGAGTCGCTACGCGCCGGACCCTCACCCCAACCCCTCTCCCGAGGGGAGAGGGGCTAGCCGCTCCCTTCTCCCATCGGGAGAAGGTGCCCCGCAGGGGCGGATGAGGGTACGGGCGAAGCCTCGCACACCCAAACATCGCGCGTCGCTGCGCGCCGGACCCTCACCCCAACCCCTCTCCCGAGGGGAGAGGGGCCAGCGCCTTCCCTTCTCCCACCGGGAGAAGGTGCCCCTAAGGGGCGGATGAGGGTACGAGCGAAGCCTCATGCACCCGAACATCCCGCGTCGCTTCGCGCCGGACCCTCACCCCAACCTCCTCCCGGTGGGAGAGGGGCTTGAAGCAAATCCACAGCGCAGCGCCGGCTGCGGCAAGATCGACGACATGGCGCACATCGGCGGCAGCCGCGACAATAGACGGCCTCGCTCCGCGCCCGGCCGGTCGGCCCGGCCAGCATCGCCAAGGATTTCCGCTCATGACCCATTCCCGCTCGCACGCCCTGTTCGCCCAAGCGCAATCGCTGATTCCCGGCGGCGTCAATTCGCCGGTGCGCGCCTTCAAGTCGGTGGGCGGCGAGCCGTTCTTCGTGCAGCGCGCCGATGGGCCGTACCTGTACGACGTCGACGGCAACCGCTACATCGACTACGTCGGCTCGTGGGGGCCGATGATCGCCGGGCACAACCACCCGGCGGTACGCGAGGCGGTGCAGCGCGCGATCGGCGATGGGCTGTCGTTCGGCGCGCCCTGCCCGGCCGAGGTGACGATGGCGCAGACCATCACCCGGCTGGTGCCGTCCTGCGAGATGGTGCGCATGGTCAACTCCGGCACCGAGGCCACGCTATCGGCGGTGCGATTGGCCCGCGGTGCCACCGGGCGCAACCGCATCGTCAAGTTCGAAGGCTGCTACCACGGCCACGGCGACTCGTTCCTGGTCAAGGCCGGCAGCGGCATGCTGACCCTGGGCGTGCCGACCTCGCCGGGCGTACCGGCAGGCCTGAGCGAACTCACCGCCACCCTGGCCTACAACGACGCCGAGGGCGCCACTGCGCTGTTCGAGGAGATCGGCCATGAGATCGCCGCGGTCATCATCGAGCCCGTGGTCGGCAACGCCAACTGCATCCCGCCGCGCCCGGGCTATCTGCAGCACCTGCGCGACCTGTGCACCCGGCACGGCGCGCTGCTGATCTTCGACGAGGTGATGACCGGCTTCCGCGTCGCCCTGGGCGGCGCGCAGGCGCACTACGGGGTGACCCCGGACCTGACCACCTTCGGCAAGATCATCGGCGGCGGCATGCCGGTGGGCGCCTATGGCGGGCGCGCCGAGCTGATGCGGCAGGTGGCGCCGTCCGGGCCGATCTATCAGGCCGGCACGCTCAGCGGCAATCCGGTGGCGATGGCCGCGGGGCTGGCGATGCTGGAGCTGATCCAGGCGCCGGGCTTCCACCAGCGCCTGGACGCGACCACCGCGCAGCTGTGCGCCGGCCTGGAAGCCGCTGCGGCGGCGGCCGGCGTGGCGGTCACCACCAACCAGGTCGGGGCGATGTTCGGGCTGTTCTTCACCACCGAGAAGGTGGAGACCTATGCGCAGGCCACCGCCTGCGACACCGCCGCGTTCAACCGCTTCTTCCACGCCATGCTCGACCGCGGTGTGTTCCTGGCGCCCTCGGCGTACGAGGCCGGTTTCGTGTCCAGCGCCCACGACGACGCCGTGCTGGAGACCACGCTGGCCGCGGCGCGCGAGGCGTTCGCCGTGGTCGCTGCCGGCTGAGATGCCAAGACAGCGACCATGGCGTCACGGCAGCGCGCCATGCTGCGCGGGATCAGCCGAACACGAACTTGCCCTTCATCACCGCCCAGTGACCCGGGAACGAACAGAAGAACGTGTAGTCGCCGCCCTTGCTCAGCTTGGCGGTAGAGAACTTGACCGTGTCCGACTGCCCCGCGCCGATCACCTTGGTGTGGGCGATGATCCGCGGATCGTTCTTGGGCAAATAGTTGTCGGCCAGGCTGGAACTGGTGCCGGCATTGGCCACCGCCTGGAAATCCGCGGTCTTGGTCAGCACCCAGTTGTGGCCCATCACCGCAGCGGCGAGCTTGCCGCTGTGCTTGAGCGTCACCGCCACCTCGGTGCAATCGGCCGCGACCTTGATCTGGGTCTGGTCGAAGGACATCTGGTCGGTGCCGGTGATGGTCACCGCGCAGGTCTTGGCCCAGGCCGCCGGCGCGAACGCGAGGCCGGCGAGCACAAGCAGGAGGGATGGAAACTTGGTGTTCAAGGCGGATTCCTCGGCAAGAGAGATGGCATAGCGCCACGGCAGATCGCGCGTGCGGCGCGCCCCGACTGTCCGCTCGCGCGCAACGGCTTGTCAACGACAAGCGATGGCGCATTGCATCATCGGCACGCATCGTGGCGCACGGCGGTGCCCTCGAAACCCGGTTTGATCGGCGCGGCTCCTGCGCTACACCAAGCGCGACCCACACAGGACCTCTCGTGTCCGCAATGATCCGCGCGCGGCCGGCGCTGCTGCTGCTCGACTTCGACGGCGTGCTGGCCAACTACACGCGCACCGTGCGCATCGCCGCGCTGGCCGCGCACTGCCGCTGCGAGGCCGCGCAGGTCCGCGAGGCCCTGTTCGGCTCCGGACTGGAAACCGCCTACGACGGCGGCGAACTGGATACCGACGCCTATCTGCAGCGGCTGAGCGCAGGCCTCGGCGCCCAGGTGGATGCGACTGCATGGATCGCCGCACGGGTGGCCGCCAGCCGCGCCGATGCCGGAGTGGTCGCGCAGGTGCTGGCTCTGGCCGACCGCGTCGACATCGGCGTGCTGACCAACAACGGCGCGCTGATGGCCCAGGCGATCGCGCAGATCGTGCCGACGCTGTTCCCGTTGCTGCAGGGCCGCGTGCTGTGCAGCGGCACGCTGGGCGGGCGCAAGCCGCAGGCCGAGGTCTATCGGCGTGCGCTCGACCACTTCGGCGTCGCCCCGCGGCACGCCCTGTTTCTCGACGACCTGTTTGTCAACGTGCGCGGCGCCCGTGCCATCGGCATGCGCGCGGAAACCGCCAGCGGCGCGCGCGCGGTGCGCCGCGCGCTGGCGCGACATGGCCTGGCGTAGGCATCGCGCCTACGCACGCGGCAGATGCGTCCTGCCGCAGCAACAAGATGGATTAAAGCGGCTTCAGCTGCGACGTGCGAGGCGATGACCTCGCGGACCCCGAGGCCATCGCTCCCCGCATTGCGGCGGTCACCGGTCATCGCGTCGGGAATGAAGTCCCTCCCACAGGCGCTTGCCTGCAGGTGACGTGACCACTGGCGCGATGCCCTCCTGTCGGGGTAACTGTCAACGCGTGCCGACGTACTCCCGCAGCGCCGTGCGCAACCGCTGCAGGCCCTCGGCCAGCTCCTGGTCGGTGATGTTCAGCGCAGGCACGAAGCGCAACACGTCCGGCCCGGCCTGCAAGGTCAGCACCCCGTGTGCGGCGGCGTGGTCGAGGATCGTCCCGGCCTGCCCGGCATGCGCCGGGTTCAACACCGCACCGAGCATCAAGCCGCGTCCGCGCACCTGCGAGAACAGCCTGAACTCCTCGTCGAGCGCCGCCAGGCCCTTGCGCAGCGCGGCCGACTGCCGCGACACGTTGGCGGCGATCGCCGTCGAGGCCAGCTTGCGCAGCGCCACCCGCGCCACTGCCGCGGCCAAGGGGTTGCCGCCGAAGGTGGTGCCGTGCGCACCGAACTGCATGGTCTCGGCGACCTTCGGCCCGGCCAGCAGCGCGCCGATCGGGAAGCCGCCGCCCAGCGCCTTGGCCAACGTCACGATGTCGGGGACGACCTGGTCCTGCCAATGCGCGAACAAGGTGCCGGTGCGGCCCATGCCGCACTGGATCTCGTCCAGCACCAGCAGCGCGCCGTGGTGGTCGCACAGCGCCCGCACCTGCGCCAGGAAGCCCGGCGCCGCCGGCATCACCCCGCCCTCGCCCTGCACCGGCTCCAGCATCACCGCGGCCACGTCGCCCGCGGCCATGGCTGTTTCCAACTGCACGATGTCGTTGAAGTCGACGTAGCGGAAACCGCCTGGCAGCGGCTCGTAGCCTTCCTGGTACTTCGGCTGCGCGGTGGCGGTCACCGCGGCCAGGGTGCGGCCGTGGAAACTGCCGCGGAAGGTGACGATCACCCGCCGCTGCGGCGGACGGCCCTGGGCGGTGGCCCACTTGCGTACCAGCTTGATCGCCGCCTCGTTGGCCTCGGCGCCGGAATTGCACAGGAACGCCTTGTGCGCGAAGCGCGAGGCCACCACCAGTTCCTCGACCAGCCGCAGCGGCGGCTCGCTGTAGAACACGTTGCTGGTGTGCCACAGCTTGCCGGCCTGTTCGAGCAGCGCCGCCTGCAGGTCCGGATCGTTGTGGCCGAGCCCGCACACGGCGATGCCGGCCGACAGGTCGATGTAGTCGCGTCCCTCGCTGTCCCAGACCCGGGCGCCCTGGCCGCGCTCCAGCACCAGTTGGCGCGGACGGTAGATCGGCAGGGCATAGCGTTGACCGAGGGCGATCAGGTCCGCGGCGGAGGAAGCGGTCATCGGGGGAACATCCTGCGGGAGAGCGCTCGATTATAAGACCGCCGATGGCACTTGCCCGGGACCGCGGCGGCCACCTGGAACGACAGGGGCCTCCGCGGCTCGTTGGCCCGGCGTCCGCCGCGCCAGCGCAAGCAGGCCCAAACGCCGCCGCGATGCCCGTTCCGCACGCCGCCGCCGGTCGCGCCGAACGTGTGCGCCCACGACTGCAACGCGGCTCGGGTAGCATGGACGGATGCGATTTTTCCTCGATTCCCCGCTCGCCCCGGCGACCGAGCACGGCTGGCGGCGCCGCTGGTTCGACATCATCTATCGGCACGACACCACGCCTTCGCGCAACTTCGACCTGTTGCTGGTCGCGGCGATCGTGGCCAGCGTCGCGGTGATCCTGGTCGACAGCGTGCCGGCGCTGCACAGCCGTCACGCCGGCACCCTGTACGTGCTGGAGTGGGGCTTCACCGTGCTGTTCACCGCCGAGTACGCCTTGCGCCTGGCCACGGTGCAGCGGCCGTTGCGCTACGCGCTGAGCTTCTGGGGCGTGATCGACCTGTTGTCGATCCTGCCCACCTACATCTCGTTTCTGCTGCCCGGCGCGCAGACGCTGCTGGTGGTGCGCGTGCTGCGGGTGCTGCGGCTGTTCCGCATCCTCAAGCTGACCCGCTACGTCGAGGAAAGCAGCCTGCTGATCGATGCGTTGTGGCGCAGCCGGCGCAAGGTGTTCGTGTTCCTGTTCACGGTGATCACCCTGGTGGTGATCTTCGGCGCGCTGATGTACGTGGTCGAAGGCCCGGCCAACGGCTTCACCAGCATTCCCACCGCGATGTATTGGGCGGTGGTGACGATGGCCACGGTCGGCTTCGGCGACATCGCCCCGCTCACCCCGCTGGGCCGCGCCATCACCTCGGTGCTGATCCTGATCGGCTACAGCATCATCGCCGTGCCCACCGGCATCTACACCGCCGAACTGGCCAACAGCCTGCGCGATGCCGACCGCCTTCGCGCGCCGGATCGCCGTACCTGCGCACGCTGCGGCCTGCACGGCCACGACCGCAGCGCCGGCTATTGCCGGGGCTGCGGCCAGGCGTTGCCCGAGGCTGCGCCCTGAGCACTCACCACACGCCGGTGTTGGGCATCGACGCCCACGGCTCGGCCGGGGCCAGCGCATCGCCCTTCTGCAGCAGTTCGATCGAGATCAGGTCGGGCGTGCGCACGAAGGCCATGCGCCCGTCGCGCGGCGGACGGTTGATGGTCACGCCGAGCGACTGCAGGTGCGCGCAGAGGGCGTAGATGTCGTCGACCTCGAAGGCCAGGTGGCCGAAGTTGCGGGCGCTGCCGTAGTCCTCGTCCGAGCCCCAGTTGTAGGTCAGCTCGACCTCGGCCTCCGGGTTCTCCGGCGCGCCGAAGTACACCAAGGTGAACTTGCCGGCTTCGTTCTCGATGCGGCGGGTTTCGTGCAGGCCCAGGCCTTCGGTGAAGAACTTGCTGGTCTTCTCCAGGTCGTGGACGCGGATCATGGCGTGCAGGTATTTCATCGTGACAGCTCCGAGGGTGGGGAATGGGGCGCACCGTACCGCGATGGCGCGCGGAAACGGCACATAGGGTAGCGCCGGCGGCGTGCAGGCATGGCGACGCCCTGGGGGAATGGGTTCAGCGGAAATAGCAGGCCTTCAGCGGCAGCGCCGCCGCGCCCACCGCGCTGGCGTCGGCGGTGGCGGCGGCCGGCAGCAGCAGCGGCAACGGCCGCGCCTGGCCGCGGCGCGGCTGGTTGTCGATGCGCACATGCGGAATCAGCCGCGTGGCCAGCTCGCGCGGCATGCGCCCGCCGAACACCACCGCCTGCGGATCGAAGATCGCCACGATCGCCGAGACGATCAGCGACAGGCCCGGCGCCACTCGCGCGATCCAGCGCTCGATCGCCGGCCACGCCGGATCGTAGGCCGCCAGCAGCGCGCGGATGTCGGGCAGCGCGATGCCGTCCTCGGCCAGCAACTGCCGCAACAGCTCCAGCGTGCCGCGCTCCAGCCCCTGCTGCGGCAGCATGCCGGCGAACTCGCCGGCATTGCCGTGCGCGCCGCGCAGGCAGGCGCCGTCGATCACCACGCCGCCGCCCAGGCCGTAGTTGAAGTGCAGATAGGCGAAATCGCGGTACTGGCGGCCGATGCCGAGCAGGCTCTCGCCCGCCGCCGCCACCGTGCCGTCGTTGTCCACCCACACCGGCAGGCCCAGCGCCTCGGCCAGCCAGTCGCCGATCGACAGCGCACCGAGCGCGCGCAGCGGCTCGGGCGGATTCATGTGCACGCCGTCCTCGACGAAGAAGCCGGTCATCGCCACCCCCGCGCCGAGGCGCGGGCCGAGCCCGGCGCCAGCGGCGGCGGTCAGCGCGGCATCGGCCTCGCGCAGTTGCGCCAGCAGCGCGGCCGGCTCGGTCGAGCGCAGCGCATGTTCGGCGGTGGCGCGGATCTGCCCGCTGAAATCCAGCAGCGCCAGCGACAGCGCATCGGTGGCGATCGCGTAGCCGACGGTGTGGCCGTAACCGGGATTGAGCGCGATGCCCGCGCCCGGCTTGCCGCGGCCCGCGTGCGCCAGCGAGGCGCCGATCGCGACCAGGCCGCGCTCGGCCAGCGCATCGACCAGGCGCACCGCCGACTGCACGGTCAGCCCGGTGCTGCGGCTGAGATCGGCGCGGGTGGCGGTGCCGGCCAGGCGCAGGCGATCGAGCATGTGCCGCTCGTTGTCGCTGAGATCGGCGTGGACGGCGTGGCGGGACTCGGGAAGGCGCGGCAGGGCGACGGCGACTGGAGCGGGCATGGGCGACGGTGGCATCAAGACCCCGGCAGCATAGCCGCGCCGGGTCGTTGCGGCACCGGCCGCGCTCGGATGGAACAGAGCGTTTGTGCAGCGCGCAGTCGCCCGCACGCCGTGCGCTGCGGTCGCGGCCTCCTGTTCCCCAAAACTCGGCGCCGCGTCGCTTCCTGTACGCGGGCGCCTCGGGGCCTCAGTCCAGGAACAGATCCGGCAGCAGCGGCTGCGACGGATCCAGCGCGTAGCCGGACAGGTCGTGCACCCCGGCCTCGGCCAGCACCGCGGCGTCGATCAGGAACTGGCCGTAGAAGCCGGCCGCCGGCCGGGTCAGCACGGCGTGCGCGGCGTCGGCCATGATCTCCGGGCGGCGGCCGTTGCCGGCCTCGACGCCAGGGATCATGTTCAGCGCCTCGGTGGCGATCAGCGTGCGCGGCCACAGCGCATTGACCGCCACGCCCTGCGGACCGAACTCGCCGGCCAGGCCCAGGGTGACGAAGCTCATGCCCATCTTCGCCAAGGTGTAGCCGGTATGCGGCGCCCACCACTTGGGATCCAGCGACGGCGGCGGCGCCAGGGTCAGGATGTGCGGGTTGGCGCTGCGCAGCAGATGCGGCAGGCAGGCCTGCGCGCACAGGAAACTGCCGCGCGCGTTGACCTGCTGCATCAGGTCGAAGCGCTTCATCGGCGTCTCCAGCGTCCCGCGCAGCCAGATCGCGCTGGCGTTGTTGACCAGGATGTCGATGCCGCCGAACGCCTCGACCGTCGCCGCCACCGCCGCACGCACCTGCGCCTCTTCGCGGATGTCGCACTTCAGCGCCAGCGCACGTCCACCGGCCGCCTCCACCGCCGCCGCCGCGCTGTGGATGGTGCCGGGCAACTTGGGATTGGGCACCGCCGACTTCGCCGCGATCGCCACATTGGCGCCATCGCGCGCGGCCCGCAGCGCGATCGCCAGCCCGATACCGCGCGAGGCGCCGGTGATGAGGAGCGTTTTACCTTGTAAGGTCACGGGATTGGGGAGTCGGGATTGGGGATTCGCCAAAGCTTAGCGCCTTGTCGTTCCCACCAGGGCAGCGTCAGACGCCGCCATGCGCCGTTGCCAATCCCCAATCCCGAATCCCCAATCCCAGCTCTTCAGGGCTTCGGCCCCTGCCCCTCGTTGTCTTCCCACTTGAGCAGGCGCCGAGTGACGAAGCGATAGACCGGCTTGCCGCTGGCGAACCACAGTTCGCGCACCCAGGAATGGCGCTTGAGCAGGCGCCGCTCGACCGGGGTGAGCGCGTGCGCGCAGTACATACGCTTGTGCTTGAGCAAGTGGCGCAAATCCTCGCGCGCCAGCAGGCGCATCCAGCGCGAGCGCGGCGCGCCGCGCACGGCGAGCTGGAAGTCGATCAGTGCCGGACTGCCGTCCGCCAGCACCAGCCAGTTCGCTTCCTTGGCCAGGTCGTTGTGCGCCACGCCGCGCCGGTGCACCTGCTGCAGCAGACGCCGCGCGGCGCGGAAATAGGCCAGGTCGCCGCGCGGCGGCCGCTGGTACATCGCCGCGCCGTCCAGGTAGCTGCGGTCCAGGAAGGTGCCGTCCCAGCCGCGCAATTGCGGCGTCGCCGCCATGCCGTCCAGTTGCCGCAGGGCGAGCGCCTCGCGGCGCGCCAGCCACCACGCCGGCAGCCGCAGCCACCACGGCGAGGCAGTGAGGTCGCGGCGGACGAAGCGCGTGTCGCCCTCGCCCAGCAGCAGGATGCGACCGAAGCTGTCGGCCTTGAGGATCTGGACGGTGCGGGGAGCGGCGGCAGGCATCCGGCCAGTGTAGAGCGTGCGCTGCCGTTTGCGAGGCGGGCCGGGCCCGTCGCCGCACCGCCGCGCCGAGGTCGCACCGTTCGGCGCGTTGCCGCACGGCCTTGCCGTGCCTGCCGGGAGCGTCCGGCACTCGGGCGGCGGCGCAGGCTAAGCTGGCGGCCGATTCACGCGACAGCGCTCCCATGAGTTCCAACGACCTGTCCCTGCTGTTCACCGCGCTCTTCAGCGTCATCGCCCTGGTCCTGCTGATCGTGGCGCGCCCGAAAGTGCATCCGCTGCTGGCGCTGCTGCTGGTGTCGCTGCTCACCGGCCTGGTCGTCGGCATGCCGATGGACGCGCTGCTGCACGCCGTCGCCACGGGCGCGGGCAAGACGCTGGGTGCGGTCGGCCTGGTGGTGGCGCTGGGCGCGATGCTCGGCAAGCTCCTGGCGCAAGCGGGGGTGACCGACACGCTGGCCAACGCGATCCTGCGCCGCGCCTCGCCACGTACGCTGCCCTGGGCCATGGCCGGCGTGGCCTTCATCGTCGGCATTCCCATGTTCTTCGAAGTCGGCCTGGTGATCCTGCTGCCGCTGATCTTCGGCGTGGCCCGCAAGCTGGAAGCGCAGCGCCAGGTCAACGGTTCGGCCTATGCCTACGTGGGCGTCCCGGTCATCGCCGCCCTCGCCGCCATGCACGGCATGGTGCCGCCGCACCCCGGCCCGCTCACGGCCATCGCCACGCTGGGAACCAGCGTGGGCGCCACCATGCTCTATGGCTTCATCGCGGCCATTCCCGCCATCGTCCTGGCCGGACCGCTGTATGGGCGCTACATCGCGCGGCACATCCAGGCCGAACCGGATGCGGCGCTGCTGGCGCAGTACGCGTCGGCCGCCGCCGCGGACGGTGGCGCGTCCGCACAACGCACGCCGCCCGCCTTCGGTCTGGGTGTGCTGGCGGCGTTGGCGCCGGCCCTGCTGATGCTGTGCCATGCCGTGGCCGAGATGCTGTTGCGCAAGGAGTCGGCCGTCCTGCATGCCACGGCCTTCGTCGGCCATCCCATCGTCGCGATGCTGCTCGGCGTGCTGTTCGCGCAGGTCGCGTTGCGGCCGGGCGCGCCGGCCGCGCTGCGCAAGACCCTGGGCGACAGCGTCAAGCCGGTGGCCGGCGTGCTGCTGATCATCGCCGGCGGCGGCGCCTTCCAGCAGGTGCTGACCGATGCGCACGTGGGCGATGCGATCGTGCACATGAGCCAGCAGCTGGCGCTGTCGCCGCTGCTGCTTGGCTGGCTGATCTCGATGCTGCTGTCGGTGTCCACCGGCTCGGCCACCGTCGGCGTGGTCGGCGCCGCCGGGCTGCTGGCGCCGCTCGGCAGCGCCGAGCCCACGCTCAACCTGCCGTTGCTGGCGCTGTCCATCGGCTGCGGCTCGCTGTTCTTCAACTACGCCAACCACGCCGGCTTCTGGCTGGTGAAGGAATCCTTCGGCATGAGCATGGGCGAAGCCACCAAGACGATCTCGGTGGTGCAATCCATCGTGGCGCTGGTGGGCCTGGGCATGGTGCTGCTGCTGAACCTGCTGCCGCCGTTGGCGTGACCCGCGGCGACGGTCTCGCCGCCTCGCCTCCGTCCGGCGGCAGCGCAGGCAGGCCCAGGGACCGGTCACGATCGGCCGCGCGGTCGCTTGCACGGACGGTCATCGTGCTCCCCCTATAATCGCCCCATGAATGCCTCATGGACCGATGCCACGCTGGAGTGGATCGCAGCACACCCCATCCTGGCCGGCGCGGTCATCTTCGCCATCGCGTTCTGCGATGCGGTGATCATCCTCGGCACCCTGGTGCCGGCGCTGCCGCTGCTGTTCGCGATCGGCGTGCTGATCGGCCTGGGCCAGATCTCCGGCCCGTACGCGGTGGTCAGCGCCGCGCTCGGCGCGCTGATCGGCGATGCGCTCAGCTACTGGGTCGGCTACCGCTGGGGCGACCGGTTGCGCACCTACTGGCCGTTCAAGCGCTACCCGCAGCTGCTCGACCGCGGCGAGGCGATGTTCCGCCGCAATGCCTTCAAGAGCATCCTGGTGGCGCGCTACGTCGGCGCCATCCGCCCGTTCGTGCCGGCGGTGGCGGGCATGATGAAGATGCCGCTGCGGCGCTACCTGCTGCCCAGCAGCGTGGCCGCGGTGACCTGGGCGCTGCTGTTCCTCGGACCGGGCTGGCTGCTCGGCCAGGCCTACGACGCAGTGGCCGCGGTCGCCGGGCGCCTGTTCCTGGTGGTGGGACTGCTGGCGCTGGCGCTGGGCCTGGTGTGGGCGATCGTGCTGTACGGCTACCGCTGGTCGGCCGGGCACATGGACGCGCTGCTGGCGCGCGGCCTGGACTGGTCGCGCCGGCACCCGGTGCTGGGCCGCTATTCGATCGCGGTATTCGATCCGCAGCGGCGCGAGTCGGTGCCGCTGGCGATGCTGGCGGTGATGCTGCTGGCGCTGGGCTGGGGCTGGTTCGCGCTGCTGATGGTGGTGGTGGCGCACGGCGAGCCGCTGCGCCTGGACCTGGCGGTGCACGACCTGATGCTGGCCTTGCGCAACCCGCTGGCCGACTACCCGATGACCGCGCTGGCCTCGCTGGGCGACTGGCAGGTGCTGCTGCCGCCGACCGCATTGGGCCTGCTGTACCTGGCCTGGCGCCGGCGCTGGATGGCCGCGGCGCACTGGCTGGCGGCACTGGCGTTCGGCCTGGCCCTGACCAAGCTGCTCGGCACCACGGTGCACGTGGTGCGGCCGCCTGCGGCCAGCAGCGGTTTCGGCTTTCCGTCGGTGGCGGTGACCATGGCCACGATCAGTTTCGGTTTCTTTGCGGTGCTGATCGCGCGTGAACTGCCGGGGCGCTCGCGGGTCTGGCCTTATCTGCTGTCCGGCGCGGTGGTGACCCTGATCGGCTTCGCCCGCCTGTACCTGGGCGCGCACTGGCTCAGCGACGTGGTCGGCGGCATGCTGTTCGGCATCTTCTGGCTGCTGGTGCTGGGCATCGCCTACCGCCGCCGCTTCAACCGCGGGTTCTGGATGAAGCCGCTGGCCTGGCTGTTCTATGGCGGCTTCGCGATCGCCGCGCTGTGGTATGCGCCGCGCCAGCTGGAACGCAAGCTGGCCAAGTTCGAACCGCCGCCGCCGCAGGTGACGCAACTGGCGGATGCGGCCTGGTGGCAGCGCGACTGGCGGCAATTGCCGTCACGGCGCAACGAGTTCGACGACGACCAGCGCTGGCCGCTGGACATCCAGGTGGCCGGACCGCTGGCGCCGCTGCAGCGCCAGCTCGAAGCGGCCGGCTGGCGCGTGCAGCCGCAGGCCGGCTGGCAGCAGGCGCTGCAGTTGCTCGACTACAAGGCCACGCCGGCGCAGGTGCCGGTGCTGCCGGCGACGCTGGACACGCGCGTCGAGTCGCTGCTGATGCTGCGCCCCGGCCCGAATCCGGACGAGCTGTACGCGCTGCGCCTGTGGCCGGCGCCGGCGCGCCTGCAGCCGGGCAACGTGCCGCTGTGGCTGGGCAGCGCGCAGAGCCTGCGCTACGAGCGCCACGTCAACCTGATCGGCCTGTGGCGCCCGCTGCGCGGTGCCGATCCGGCGCTCAACGCCGTGACCGAGGCGCTGCACGCGCTGCCCACGCGCAAGGACATGCACCGTCGCAGCCAGATCCCGGTGCTGCTGGTGCGCAGCGACGGCGAGGCGCCGCCGTCGCCCTGAGCGGCGTCGGCGCCCTTCGCGCTGCTGAACGATCAGCGCCGTCCTGCCTGCGACTGCAGGCAGTGGTGGCGGCTACTTCACCTCGACCCGGATCGAACGCGAGTCGGTGGCGCGATCTTCCCAGTGCCGGGAGTAGATGAGATCGATCGTGCCGCCACCGTGATCGGTGGCCTTGAAGGTGTAGGTGACAGTGCTGGGGCAGCCCATGCGGCCCGTGGCGCAGGCCGTGCCCGGCGCATGCTCGACGTCGAGCAGCGACAGCGGCGCGGGCAGGCTGCGCAAGGCCCAGGCGCTGCCGGTCGAGCCGTTCTCGGTGAGGGTGATGGCGAACAGTTGCCCGCGCTGCAGGGCGAACGGTTTCATCGACGGCGTCAGGCAGGTCTTGGGCGACACTTGATCGGCATTGCCGGTGACCAGGGCGATTGAGCCGCGCGGGCAGTCGGCCTGGCCGGCTGCGGCAGCCGGCGCGGGCGCGGGGGAAGTCTCGGCGGCGATGGCGGGCAGGTTCAGGCCGCCGCCAGCGGACAGCAACAACAGCAGGAAGGAACGCTTCATACGAAGTCCTCGATCGTGCGTGGACAGGACGTCAGGCCGCCAGGGCGGGATGCCGTTGCCGGCAGCCGGGCGCGGCCGCCGATCGCTGCCAAGCGTGGCCTGCGCCTGCTAGCGGTGCGCTGAATATCGCGTGCGGGGCGCAGGTCGGCGCCCTGGCCGCTGCGCGAGTGCAGCGTGCGGCGATCGTGGTTGCTGGGGCGCTCGGCCGCGCCGATGCCGCGCCGCCGTGTTCCGCATGCAGAGCGGGACGGCGCAGCCGCCCTCGCCTGCCTCGCTCACGGAATCCAGGCCAGCAACTGATCCAGCCGCGCGTGCGGGTCGTCTTCCTGCAGCAGCGACAGGCGCTGGCGTTCGTCCAGCGGCAGCAGTTCGGCCATGCGCCAGCCGACCCAGGCGGCCTGGTCGAGCTGGCGCGGACCGGCCAGTGGGTACACCGCGGCGGCCTGGTCGAGGATGCTGTCGAGTACCGTCGCCAACAGCGCGTGCTGCGGACGCAGTTCGTCGTCGCCATCGGCCTCGCGCCATTCCACGTCGCCGACCACCAGGCCGTTGTCGCGGACCCGGCTGCGCAGCACGTGGAAGCGCCGTGCGCCGCGCAGGCTCAGCACCAGCACGCCATCGGCGCCGACATCGAAATCGACGATGCGCGCCTCGGTGCCGAACGCCGCCGGCACCGCCGGGGCGCCGGTCTCGCTGCCGTCCAGGATCAGGCACACGCCGAAGCCGCTGTCGGTGCGCCCGCACTCGCGGACCAGGTCCAGGTAGCGGCGCTCGAACACCCGCAGCTTGATCGCGGCCCCGGGCAGCAGCACCGCGTGCAGCGGGAACAGCGGCAGCGTGGTCCGCTGCGGGCTCACGCGCCGGCTCCGCCGTGCCCGGCCGCGCTCATTGCAGCGCGGCCAGAAAGCGGCGCGGCGCGCCGTCGAAGCCGCCGTTGGACATGAACACCACGTGGTCGCCGGCGCGCGCCTGCGCCTGCAGCGCGGCCAGCAAGCCGTCCACGTCGGCCGCCGCGCAGGCCTCGCCGCGCACCGCGGCGATCACCTTGCCGGCGTCCCAGGCCAGCTCCGGCCGCTGCAGGAACACCACCGCGTCGGCGGCCTCCAGCGACGGCGCCAGCGCCTGCGCATGCGCGCCCAGCCGCATCGAATTGCTGCGCGGCTCCATCGCCACCACGATGCGCGCGGCGCCGACCTTGGCGCGCAGGCCTTCCAGGGTGGTGCGGATGGCGGTGGGATGATGGGCGAAGTCGTCGTACACGGTGATGCCCTGCGCCTGGCCGAGCACTTCCAGGCGCCGTTTGACGCTGCGGAAGCGCGCCAGCGCCGGCATCACCTGCGCCGGCGCCACGCCCACCGCATGGGCGGCGGCCAGCGCGGCCAGCGCGTTCATCACGTTGTGGCGGCCGAGCAGCGGCCAGTCCACCTCGCCCAGTTCGCGGCCCTGGTGCAGCACCGCGAAGCGGCTGCCGTCGGCGGCGATCAGGCGTGCGCTCCAGTCGAAGGCCGGATCGAAGCCGAAACGCTCCACCGGCGTCCAGCAGCCCATCGCCAGCACCTCGCGCAGATGCGCGTCCTCGCCATTGACGATCAGCCGCCCGCGGCGCGGCACGGTCCGCACCAGATGGTGGAACTGGCGCTGGATCGCGGCGACGTCGGGGAAGATGTCGGCGTGGTCGTATTCGAGATTGTTGAGGATCGCCACCAGCGGCCGGTAGTGCACGAACTTGCTGCGCTTGTCGAAGAACGCGGTGTCGTACTCGTCGGCCTCGACGACGAACAGCGGGCGGCCCGCTAGGGCCGGCCCCTGATGTCCTTCTCCCTCCGGGAGAAGGTGGCGCGCAGCGCCGGATGAGGGTTGGGCGACCGGCAACCCCAGCCGCGCGGACACGCCGAAGTCCTCGGCCACGCCGCCGATCAGAAAGCCCGGCTCGCGCCCGGCCGCCTGCAGCAGCCAGGTCAGGATGCTGGTGGTGGTGGTCTTGCCGTGGGTGCCGGCCACCGCCAGGGTGTCGCGCCCCGGCAGTACCTGCTCGCTCAACCATTGCGCGCCGGAGGTGTAGGCGCGCCCGGCGTCGAGCACCGCCTCCACCGCCGCGTTGCCGCGCGACAGCGCGTTGCCGACGATCACCTGGTCGCAATCCGCGGCGATGTGCTCGGGCAGGTAGCCCTGCTTCAGCGCGATGCCCAGGAGTTCCAGCTGCGTGGACATCGGCGGGTAGATCGCCTGGTCGCTGCCCTCGACCGCATGGCCGAGTTCGCGCGCCAGCGCGGCGACACCGCCCATGAACGTACCGGCGATGCCGAGAATATGGATCTTGCTCATGGTCCGATTGTCGCCGATCCCCCGACGCACGCAAACCGGCGCAGGCGCGGCCGTTGGCCGTGGCAGGCAGGCTGCGGGGCCGATCCGGGGCAACCGTGGCGCGACGCCGTCAAGTAGGGAATCCCCCACATCCGCTGAGGAAAGTCCCCGATAGGCAAGTCGGGAGCCGACGCCGAGAATGAACGGGCCAGCCTCGACACCCTGTGGTTCTACTCCCCAAGAGACCATCCCCAAGGGAGCTCATGTCGTGGGGCCCTGAGCAAGCCCGTTCGCTGGCACCTTATTTACTGAGCTCGCCGCCATGGCAAGCGGCATGCGCGCCCACGGCCGATCACTCGCTACGCCGCGGCGGGAGACAACCTTACCTTCGTAGGAGCGGCTTCAGCCGCGATGCGCATTTCCGGTAAAGCCCGTCGCGGCTGAAGCCGCTCCTACGGGTGCTGCGCGTCGTGACTGGGAGACGCGCAACTGTCCGGGATCCCGCGCCATCTGCACGTCCGGCGCCCGCTGCGAGCGCCGGCGTGCCGGGCCGCCTCAGCGGCCGATCGCCGCCAGGATGCGGGCGAGCACCTCGTCCAGCGAGCCGACGCCATCCACTCGCGCCAGCGTGCCGCGCTTGTCGTAGAAGCCGATCACTGGCGCGGTCGAATCGGTGTAGACCTGCAGGCGCTTGCGCACCGACTCGGGATTGTCGTCCTCGCGGCCTTCGGCCTTGGCGCGGCCGGCGATGCGCTCGACCAGCAGCTCGTTGGCCACGTCCAGTTGTACCACCGCGTCCAGCGGCTGGCCGATCTTGGCCAGCAGGTCGTCCAGCGCCGAGGCCTGGGCCAGGTTGCGCGGGTAGCCGTCGAGGATGAAACCGTTGGCGACGTCGTCGCGGCCCAGGCGCGATTCGAGCATGCCCAGCAGGATGTCGTCGGAGACCAGGTCGCCGCGCGCCATCACTTCCTTGGCCTGCACGCCCAGCGGGGTGCCGGCGGCGACTTCGGCGCGCAGCAGATCGCCGGTGGAAATGTGCGGGATCTGCAGCTTGTCCTTCAGGCGGGCCGCCTGCGTGCCCTTGCCCGATCCGGGCGGTCCCAACAGAACCAATCGCATCAACCTGACTCCTCGAGGAAAGTACCGTGCGCGGCCGGCGGCGTTAGACTCGGGGGCCACGCCTGCGCTGCACCGCTAGATCCCCAGCTTACCGCATCCGGGCAATGTCCCGGCAATGTCCCCACCCCAGGAGCGAACCCCGACCATGGCCCAAGGCACCCTGCTGTACGCCCAGTCCGGCGGCGTCACCGCCGTCATCAACGCCAGCGCCGCCGCCGTCATCGGCGAAGCGCGGGCGCGCAAGGTCAAGGTGCTGGCCGCGCGCAACGGCATCCTCGGCGCGCTGCGCGAGGACCTGATCGACACCTCCAAGGAGTCGGCGGCGGCCATCGCCGCGCTGGCCCACACCCCCGGCGGCGCGTTCGGCTCGTGCCGCTACAAGCTCAAGTCGCTGGAGGCCGATCGCGCCAAGTACGAGCGCCTGCTGCAGGTGCTGCAGGCGCACGACGTGCGCTACTTTCTCTACAACGGCGGCAACGATTCGGCCGACACCGCGTGGAAGGTGTCGCAGCTGGCGCAGGCGTTCGGCTACCCGCTGCACTGCATCGGCGTGCCCAAGACCATCGACAACGACCTGGCGGTCACCGACACCTGCCCGGGCTTCGGCTCGGCGGCCAAGTACACCGCGGTGTCGGTGCGCGAGGCGGCACTGGACGTGGCGGCGATGGCCGAGACCTCGACCAAGGTATTTGTCTACGAAGCCATGGGCCGCCATGCCGGCTGGCTGGCCGCCGCCGCCGGGCTGGCCGCGCAATCGCCGGACGACGCGCCGCAGATCATCCTGTTCCCCGAACGCGCCTACGACGAGGCCGCGTTCCTGGCGCAGGTGCGCAAGGTGGTGGACAGGGTCGGCTGGTGCGTGGTGGTGGCCAGCGAGGGCATCCAGACCGCCGACGGGCGCTTCGTCGCCGATGCCGGCGGCGGCACCGATGCGTTCGGGCACAGCCAGCTCGGCGGCGTGGCGTCCTACCTGGCCGGCAAGGTCAAGGCCGAACTGGGCTACAAGGTGCATTGGACCCTGCCCGACTACCTGCAGCGTTCGGCCCGCCACCTCGCCTCCCGTACCGACTGGGAGCAGGCTCAGGCCGTCGGCAACGCCGCGGTGCAGTTCGCGCTGAAGGGCATGAACGCGGTGATGCCGGCGATCGTGCGCAGCAGCGATGCACCGTACCGCTGGAAGATTGAGGCGGCCCCGCTGTACAAGGTCGCCAACCACGAGAAGAAGATGCCCGCCGGATTCCTGCGCAAGGACGGCTTCGGCATCACCGAGAAGGCGCGCCGTTACCTGCAGCCGCTGATCCGCGGCGAAGCGCCGTTGCCCTACGGCACGGATGGGTTGCCCAAGTACGTGGCGCTGAAGAACGTGGCGGTGAAGAAGAAGCTGCCGGCCTGGGAGGGGTGACAGCGCGGCGCAGGATCGTCATGGCGTCATCTCGGCGCATGCCGTCGCGCGCGGCATGGCGCCATTCGCGCCGGCGTCCGCAGGCGCTGCGCGTGACGATCGAGGGACGCGACAAGAGGGTGCACAGCGCCGGCGCCTCCGGCGCCGATGCCGGAGTTTCCGGAGCTTCCGAGAAGACGGGACAACCAGGATGCGCGACACGCACGAAGATCCGACCAGCGCGTCCAACCGCATGCACTTCGATTGGCACAGCGACACCATCACGCGCGCGACGCCGGTGGATGGGCGCTACCGCAACACGCAGAATGTGCGTCGTTTTCTCGTTGCGGCATGCGGCGACGGCTTCGCCTTCGATCGCGCGTTCATGGCGTGGATCCGCAATGGTGTCGCCAAGACCATGGGCGATGTCGCCGACGAATGGCGGCGGCGGCATACCGGCGCAGCTGCGCGCGATGTGGCGTCGCCCGTTGCGCACGCCGCAGGCGATGGGTCGGCGACGATCAAGTAGCGCGAGACAGCCGCGCGCATGTCCCTGGGTACCGGTTTACGCAGACGCCGATGGCGCGCATGTGCCATGTGCGTGACACGACAGGTCCGTCACCATCATGCAAACCTGCGGCCCGTGCCGCGCGGCAGGCGACACGGGCGAGGCTGTCATCCAAGCCGCACACTCAGCGGCAGGCCTTGCCCTCCACGGTCATCTGCGCGGTGAACTGCGGCACCTGCGGGACCTTGCCGGCGGCCGCCTGCTGCTTGGCCTCTTCGAGATAGATGCGCGACTGGCCCTGGCCATCGCGCTCGGTATTCAGCGCGACCGGCTTGCGCCACACCCGCACCACCGCCTGCTGCGAGGGACAGGCCGCGCTGGGCACGCGGATCAGATCGTTGAACTTCCAGCCGGTGGCCTCGCTGGGCTTGGCCTGGTCGAACTCGACCAGCCTGGCGCGCGGCTGGCAGGTGGGGCTGCTGCGCACCGCGGAGAACCGGTAGGGCTGCGCCGTATCGCCGGTGTACTCGCCCTCGAAGCGCACGCAGGCCTCGGGGATCTGGCGGATGGTGTGCACCACCCCGACCGCCTGCGGCGCGCTGGCCGGGCGTTGCAATTCGGGGGTCGGATCGGCGGCCGCCGCGGCCAGCGGCGCCAGCGCGTACAGGGCGATGGCCAGGATCGAAGCGCGTGCGCGCAGCCTTGGGGAAAGCGTCGTGTGCATCGGAGGGCTCCTGGGAAGCGATGCGCCACGCTGCCATGCGCAGACTGAACCGGACGCCAAAACTGCGATGCCCTGCCGGGTCGCTGGCGGCAGCACCGAGCCAGGCGCATACTCGCCCACGTCCAGGCCAGATGACATTGCGATACGCACCAGCGGCGCGCGTTGTGGCCGCGGAGTCGTTGCATGCTTCAGCTCCTACGGTGTGATCCCGCGGTACGTCCAACGCTTGGGCGCCATCCACATCCTTGGGAGGGGTCATGCTGGAACGATATGCGGTCACCGTGGCACTGGCGTGCGCGGCTCTGGCGGTGCTCTACGGCATCGTCTCCACGCGCTGGATCCTGGCGCAACCCGCCGGCAACGAACGCATGCGGCAGATCGCCGATGCGATCCAGGAAGGCGCCCGCGCCTACCTCAACCGCCAATACCTGACCATCGCCATCGCCGGCGCGGTGCTGCTGGTGCTGGTCGGCGTTTTCCTGAGCTGGTACACCGCCGGGGGCTTCGCGATCGGCGCGGTGCTGTCCGGGGTCGCCGGCTACATCGGCATGAACCTGTCGGTGCGGGCCAACGTGCGCACCGCCGAGGCGGCGCGGCGCGGGCTGGCGCCGGCCATGGCGGTGGCGTTCCGCGGCGGCGCGATCACCGGCATGCTGGTGGTGGGCCTGGGCCTGATCGGCGTGGCCGGCTACTACGGCCTGCTGCAGTGGCTGGGCCACAGCGTCGGCGACAGCCTGCATGCGCTGGTCGGCCTGGCTTTCGGCAGTTCGCTGATCTCGATCTTCGCGCGCCTGGGCGGCGGCATCTTCACCAAGGGCGCCGACGTCGGCGCGGACCTGGTGGGCAAGGTCGAGGCCGGCATCCCCGAGGACGATCCGCGCAACCCGGCGGTGATCGCCGACAACGTCGGCGACAACGTCGGCGACTGCGCCGGCATGGCTGCCGACCTGTTCGAGACCTACGCGGTCACGGTGATCGCGACGATGCTGCTGGGCGGGCTGATGGCCGCCGAGGCCGGGCGCAACGCGGTGCTGTATCCGCTGGTGCTGGGCGGGGTGTCGATCGTCGCCTCGATCGTCGGCACCTTCTTCGTGCGCGTGCGCCCCGGCGGCTCGATCATGGGCGCGCTGTACAAGGGCGTGGTGGTCTCGGCGGTGCTGGCGGCGCTGGCGTTCTGGCCGGTGACCCAGCAACTGATGGGCGACACCGCCGCCGGTGCCGGCAAGCTCTACGGCTGCGCGCTGATCGGCCTGGCGCTGACCGGGCTGATCGTGTGGATCACCGAGTACTACACCGGCACCCAGTACAAGCCGGTGCAGCATGTGGCGCAGGCCTCGACCACCGGCCACGGCACCAACATCATCGCCGGGCTCGGCATCTCGATGAAATCCACCGCGCTGCCGGTGATCGCGGTGTGCGCGGCGATCTGGGGCGCGTTCGCGCTGTCGGGCCTGTACGGCATCGCCATCGCCGCCACCGCGATGCTGTCGATGGCCGGCATGATCGTGGCGCTGGACGCCTACGGCCCGATCACCGACAACGCCGGCGGCATCGCCGAGATGGCGGAACTGCCGCCGGAGGTGCGCGCGGTCACCGACCCGCTGGACGCGGTCGGCAACACCACCAAGGCGGTGACCAAGGGCTATGCGATCGGCTCGGCGGCGCTGGCGGCGCTGGTGCTGTTCGCCGACTACACCCACAACCTGCGCGCCGCGCATCCCACCGAGACCTTCGCCTTCGACCTGTCCGACCACACGGTGATCATCGGCCTGCTGATCGGCGGCCTGATCCCGTACCTGTTCGGCGCGATGGCGATGGAAGCGGTGGGCCGCGCCGCCGGTGCGGTGGTGGAGGAAGTGCGGCGGCAGTTCCGCGAGATCGCCGGGATCATGCAGGGCACCGGCAAGCCGCAGTACGACCGCGCGGTGGACATGCTGACCCGCTCGGCGATCCGCGAAATGATCGTGCCCTCGCTGCTGCCGGTCGCGGTGCCGATCGTGGTCGGCCTGTTGCTGGGCCCGCGCGCGCTCGGCGGCCTGCTGATCGGCACCATCGTCACTGGCCTGTTCGTGGCGATCTCGATGACCACCGGCGGCGGCGCCTGGGACAACGCCAAGAAGTACATCGAGGACGGCCATTTCGGCGGCAAGGGCAGCGAGGCGCACAAGGCCGCGGTGACCGGCGACACCGTCGGCGACCCGTACAAGGACACCGCCGGACCGGCGATCAATCCGCTGATCAAGATCATCAACATCGTGGCGCTGCTGCTGGTGCCGCTGCTGTAGCTGAATGGACAGCGGGCGCCGGCGACATGCCGACGCCCGCTGCGCATGCGCGTCGTGGCTACAGGCAGTCGATCAACCCGTCGTTGATGCTGCGCTCGCTGTGCGGCAGCGGCGCGAACAGCGGTCGCTCGCCCGACAGCGCCGCGTACAGCGCGT
Source organism: Xanthomonas sp. NCPPB 3174 (assembly GCF_056725205.1). Classification (NCBI taxonomy): domain Bacteria; kingdom Pseudomonadati; phylum Pseudomonadota; class Gammaproteobacteria; order Lysobacterales; family Lysobacteraceae; genus Xanthomonas; species Xanthomonas sp. NCPPB 3174. The sequence continues at coordinate 3,796,941 of NZ_CM161517.1, forward strand.
GCAACCGGGTCTGCGGCTGCAGCGGCGTGCGGCAGTGCCACAGCCGCGCATCGACCACCACCTGGCCGGTGTCCGGGTCGACGCTGGCCTCGCTGGCGGCGAAGCTCCACAGGCACTCGCCGATCACCCCGTCGCGCTGACGCACCGAGCAGCGATAGCGCAGCGGCCGGTAGTCGCTGTAGTCGCCTTCGCAGAAGGTGTCGCCGCAGAGCTGGTCGAAGTCGTGCGCCAGCCGTCGCTCCAGGTCGGCGAACGCCTCCCAGCCTTCGCCGGGCGCTGGGTAGTCCATTGCATCCACATACCTCGGCGCCGCCTGCTGCGCCTGCGCAGCGCCGCAGGCCAGGACCAGCACCGCCAGCAGCGGCCATATCGATCGCCGGATTCCGTTCATCGTCTTGCTCCTTGATGGGGGACAGTGGCCACAGGGTCGCCGCCCCCGAGGACCGGCACCATCGGAATGCGCCCCATGCGGGCCGGTATGGAGTCCGAAACCGCTGTAGGAATCCTCCGAAGCGCCGTGCGCTGCATTGCAACAGCCAACCGACTAGAATGCCTGCCTCTTTAGAAGCCACTCCACTGGAGCTAGCGCATGGGTCTGGAACTGGTCACCTCCGGCAAGAACCTGCCGGAAGAAATCAACGTCGTCATCGAAATCCCCAAGGATTCCGAGCCGGTCAAGTACGAAGTGGACAAGGCCAGCGGCGCCATCTTCGTCGACCGCATCCTCTCCACCCCGATGCGCTACCCCTGCAATTACGGCTACGTGCCCAACACCCTGTGCGGCGACGGCGACCCGGCCGACGTGCTGGTGGTGCTGCCGCTGCCGCTGGTGCCCGGCTGCGTGGTGCGCTGCCGCCCGGTCGGCGTACTGAAGATGAGCGACGAGGCCGGCAGCGACGAGAAGATCCTGGCGGTGCCGGTGGCCAAGGTGTTTCAGGGCTACGCGCACATCGAGGACATCACCCAGGTGTCCGGCCACTGGATGGAGCGCATCGGCCACTTCTTCGAGCACTACAAGGATCTGGAGAAGGGCAAGTGGGTCAAGCTCGACGGCTGGGGCAATGCCGAAGAGGCCAAGCGCATCCTGCGCGAGTCCGTGACCCGTTACGAAGCCGGCGCCTGAGCCGCGCGGCCGAGGCGGGGCGCCTGCCCCGCCACGGCTGATCCGTTTCACGTTTTGCCGTTGCCGGGGCGCCGCGCTTCGGGGTTTGCGGTACATTGCGTCATGGCATCAGCGAGCCCGGTCCGTCCGCGATCCGGCTCTTCTTGGGGGACAGTCTCTTGCGCATCCTGTTCGTCGGCGACGAAGCCAGCCTTCCGTCCGAAGTCACTGAATACATTCGCGATCTGGGCGACGACTGGCAGGTCCAGAGCGTCGCCGACGGCAATGCCGCGATCGCCGCGGCAGCCACCGTGCGCCTGGATGCGGTGATCGCCGCGCCGACGCTGCCGGACCTGACCACCGCCACCCTGCTCGGCCAGATCCGCACGCTGAGCCCCGAAACCATCCGCATCGCGCTGATCGAGGCCGAACAGAGCAACCGTGCGCCGCCGGCGCGGATCATCGGCGTGGCGCACCGGTTCCTGCCGCTGCCACTGTCGCCGGAGATGCTGCTGGAGGCGGTGACCAGCCTGGAAGAACTGCAGGAACTGCTGGGCAACCCGCGCCTGCGCTCCAGCATCGGCCGCATCGAGAAGCTGCCCTCACCCCCGCATCTGTACCTGAGCCTGATGCACGCGCTGGAGCAGGACGAAGGCAGCAACGCCGCCGACCTGGCCAAGCTGGTCTCGGCCGACCCGGCGATTGCGGCCAAGGTGCTGCAGCTGTGCAATTCGGCGTTCTTCTCCAACGGCCGCACCATTTCCGACCTGCGCACCGCCGTCACCCGGCTGGGCACCGCCACCCTGCGCGACCTGGTCCTGGCCAGCGAAGTGTTCTCGGTGCAGGCGCTGTCCAACGCCGAGCGCAACGCGCTGCAGCAGCGCTCGCTGCTGGCGTCCAAGCTGGCCGCGAAGATGCTGCCGGCGTCCAGCGTCGAACTGGGCTCGACCGCGGCGCTGCTGGCCGACATCGGCCTGTTGCTGCCGGGCGTGCGCGACGAGCGCGAGCCGCCCGTCGATGCCGACGACGCCCGCCCGGGCCACGCCGAGGCCGGTGCCTACCTGCTCGGCCTGTGGGGCCTGCCGATGCCGATCATCGAGGCGGTGGCCTTCCATCGCCAGCCGCAGCGCTCCAGCACCCGCAGCTTCTGGGTCACCGGCGCGGTACACGTGGCGATGGCCCTGGCCAGCGGCTCGGAGGTGGACGAGGAGTACCTGTCCAAGACCGGCATGCTGAGCAAGCTGCCGACCTGGCGCGAACACGCCGAAAACCTGATGGGGCTGACTTCGGCCTGAGCCGACCGTGGCGCACGCGGCCTCCTGTCGCGTGCGCCGAATGGCGCTTGCCGTCCCCAGCGTCCTCGCTGCCGCTGACACGCGCCTTTCGGCGCCTCTCGCGCCGACACCGCGGCCCGCCAGTCGCTCGATCCACACGACGGCCCGCACGCGCCCCTGCAGCGGTGCGACGACTGCGCCATCCCGCGTCGCGGCGAGAGCCGTGCCGTGCGAGCGCATAGTGGCCACAAGAGGAACCGCGCCAGGGCATTCCCCACGACGACGCGAAGCGTGCTGTCGTAGGAGCGGCTTCAGCCGCGACAGTCACCCCGGCGCAGCCCGTCGCGGCTGAAGCCGCTCCTACGGCAAAGCAATTGCATCCGGCCACAGCGCGTTCTTGGGGTGGGCCCTGACGCCTCGATCGCCGGCACGCGGTGCCAATCACCTTGCGTCGCATCGCCACCGGTCGCCGGAGCATAGCGACGCGGACGCAAGGAAGCGCCGGCCATGTCCCGCGCCCCAGCTCGCCAACCGCCTGCCCGCCGCCCGGCACACCACGTCACACGCGCCGCGCAGGCACAAAAAAAGACGGGCCTTGCGGCCCGTCTTCGTGTCACACAGACAACTGCATCAGAAGCGCTGGGTGTACTTCATGTACACGTAGCGACCGATGTCGAAGCCGCCGTAGTAGGCGAAGCTGCTGTCCGGGGCCGAGTACATCAGCGGACCGCGGTGGTCGAACACGTTGTTCGCACCGATGGCGATCGTCGCGTCCCACGGCGCCTTCCAGTTGACCTGCAGGTCGTGGAAGGTGTTGGAACCGGTGTGACGCAGCGGATCGGATTCGCCGTTGGCGAAGTGGTCCGGCGCATCGCAGTAGTCCGTGGCCAGCGAGATGCAGCTTTCCTTCATGCCGGAGTAGTAGCGCAGGGTGTAGTTCACACCGAAGTCGCCCATCGTCCAGTTCACGCCCAGGTTGGAGCGCACGCGGAAGATGCCCGGCTCGCCCACGCGGCCGATGGTGATGTTGTCGCCCGCGGCGTTCTGGCCGGCTTCGTCGTACTTGCTGACGTAGCTGGTCTGCCAGTCGATCATGATCTTGCCGAACGCCATTTCCGGCAGACGGTAGCGGATGCCCAGATCGTAGCCTTCGGTCTCCATCTGGCCGAGGTTGGCCACGCCGTAGGTCATCGCCGAGATGTGGCCGTCGGCGGCGCGGGTCACGCCGGCGCAGCGCTCGGCATTGCCCAGCACGTAGCAGTCGCGCAGGATGCGGTCCACGCTATCGGCGATGATCATGTCCTTGATCTCGTAGCGGTACCAATCCAGCGAGATGTCCAGGCCCTGCACCCAGCGCGGGCTCCACACCAGACCGGCGGTCTTGCTGGTGGAGGTTTCCGGCTTCAAGTTCGGGTTGGAGCCGCTGATGAACTCGTCCGGGGTCTGGCACGGATAGGTGGTGCACGGCACGTAGCCCTGGCCCAGCTGGGTGTAGCCGACCGGCACGCCGGCCGCGGAACACGCCGCATTGCCGTTGACGCTGTTCGGCGCGCCCACGCCGCACGGATCGACGTACGACTCGAAGCTGCTGCTCAGGCCGCCGTACAGATCGCTGATCGTCGGCGCGCGGAAGCCCTCGGCATAGGTGCCGCGGACCAGCAGCTCGTCGATCGGCTTCCAGGTGAAGCCGAACTTGGAGTTCACCGTGTCGCCGAAGTTGCTGTAGTCCGAGTAGCGGCTGGCCAGGTTCAGGGTCAGCTGCTTGGCGAACGCCATGTCGGCCAGGATCGGCACGTTCAACTCGAGGTAGAACTCGTCCAGATCGTAGTTGCCGGAGGTGGTCTTGGCGCCAAGGCCGGTGCTCTCACCCGACTGCGCGAAGGCGTCCGGCGAGAAGCGGCCTTCTTCCTTGCGGTGCTCGTAGCCGACCGCAACGCCGAGGTCGCCCGCCGGCAGCGTCGCCAGGGTGCCGCTCAGGTTGGCGGTGTAGCTGGTGGTCTTGGTCAGGCCGGTGTCGGTGAAGTACGGGAACAGGAAGGCCTGGGTGTCCGGATCGGCCAGCGAGCCCGGGCCGGCCACGCCGTACGGCAGCAGCGGGTTCCACGGACGGCAGCTGCTCAGCGACACCGGCGCGGCGGCGGTGCCGCACTGGGCGACGCCGTTGGCGTTGATGAAGGACGAACCCAGCGCCTGGCGCGCCGCGATCAGGCTCATGTCGCCGTGACCGGTCTTGGTGCTCTCGTTGCGGTTCCACAGCGCACCGACGTCCCAGTCCCAGGTCTTGTCGGCGAACTCGAAGGAGCCGCTGATGGTCGGCGCGAAGCGCGTGGTCTTCAGCTTGCTCTCGGTGGTGCGCGGCACTTCCCACAGGCGGCGGCGGAAGTCGATGTCCTGGCCGATCGGGTTGAACGCGCTGTCGGCAGCCAGCGGGGTGCCGAACGCGGCGGACTGGTACGGATAGCCGGCGATCTGCTGATCGGTGGTGCGCTCGTTGTAGAGCACGTCGGCGTTGAAGACGATGGAGTCGGTCAGGTCGTAGTTGGCGTTGGCGAACACCGACTTACGCTCGATGCCGGTCTGCACCATCATCTGCTGGTTGGAGTTGGCGCGCTCGGCCGCCGTCAGCGGGTGATAGTCGGCCGGGTTGTTCGGGTTGCCGCCCTGGTTCAGGGTCTGCCACACCGCTACGCTCGGATCCGAGCAATCCACGGTCAGCGGGTTGCACCAGCTGCCGTTCTGGCTGATCGGGCTCCAGCTGCTCGGGGTGGAGTTCGGACCGCGGCTGCCGTCGCGGCTGAACCAACGGTTCTTGGCGAACACCGGATCCTGCTTGGAGTACTCGGCGGTCAGCGCCACGCCACCGCGCTCGCCCTGGGTGCCGATGGTGAAGGAGTACTGCGAGGTCTTGCCGTCGCCTTCGCCGAACTGGCCGAACTCTGCGGAAACCTCGGCGCCGTCGAAGCGCTTGCGGGTAATGATGTTGACCACGCCGGCGATGGCGTCGGAACCGTAGATCGACGAGGCGCCGTCCTTCAGCACTTCGATGCGCTCGATCGCCGCCATCGGCACCTGGCTCAGATCCTGCAGGCCGGAGGTGGTGGCGCCCAGGCGCTTGCCGTTCAGCAGCACCAGGGTGCGCTCGGCACCGAGGTTGCGCAGGTCGACGTAGTAGCCGCCGACGTTTTCGCCGGACGCCAGCGCGTCGGCGCGCGAGATGGCCGGGGAACCGGCCGAGGTCAGGTTCTGCAGCACGTCGGCGACCGAGGTGTAACCCTGGCGCTCCAGCGCCTGGCGGTCCAGGGTCAGGATCGGCTGCTGGGTTTCGACGTCGGCGCTGCGGATGCGCGAACCGGTGATTTCGATCCGGTCCAGCGTGGTGGTGGACGAGGCGGCGGCTTCTTGCGCGCCGGCAATCGCCGGCGTCAACGCGATCGCGATGCTGGCGGGCAGCAAGCCCAGCCGCACTGCGGGAGTGCGAAGGTTCATCAATCTCTCCAGGGTAACGTTAGGGGCGTGTTAAGACGCCCTCGGCACGTTACGTTCCGGTGAGCGCGGCTGCTTTGCCGCTGCCGCTTGCAGACTTTGCCGATTCTGGCGGCACGGGATTGCCGTGGCGATATTGCGAGGCCGAGACCCCGAAACGCGCACGGAACGCCCGCGCGAAGCTGCAGCAGTTGTCGAATCCGCTGGCGGCGGCCACCTCGCCGATCATCATCGTGGTGTCGCGCAGCAGGTCCGCCGCACGCTCCAGGCGCAGGCGCGCCGACAGCGCCTGCGGGCTTTCCTCGTACAGGGTCTGGAACGTCTTGGACAGGTACCAGCCGGAGAAGTTGGTCAGCTCCGCCAGTTCGCTGATCCGCACCACGCGGTCGCGATGGCCGTCCAGATACAGCCGCGCGCGCTGCATGCGCCCGAACACCTGGCGCTTGCGCATCCGCGAGCGTCCCGGGCAGCGCTGCACGCGGCGCGACAACTCGCCCTGCATGGAGGCCAGGTGCAGCAGCACCGGCCGCATCGCCAAGGCATCGCCGGGCCGCGCCGCCGCCTGCCGCCACAGCCGCAAGGCGGTGCGCGTCTCGCGCAGCGACAATTCGCCGCGCCCCGCGTACAGGGTCTCGTCGGCCATCCGCCCAAGGGCCTTGAGCGCCTCGCCGTCCAGGCTCAGGCCGATGCTCAGGCCGTCGCGGTCGGTCTGCAGCAGCGGCCGCGAGTCGCGCTCGAAGGCCAGCCACTGGCCGCGGCGCAGGGCGAAGCGCCCCTCCTTGGCCTCGATCCAGGCGCTGCCGCGCAGCTGCAGCCAGACCGTGAAGGCATTCGCCGACGCCTGCACGCTGGCCAGGCGCGCCGCGCCCAGACAGGCCGGCCCGGCCGGCGCGTCGTCGGCGTCCAGCACCAGTTGTTGTCCATGATCGACCAGGAAAGATTGCCGCATCCGAGCACCCGTTTGACGTAAACCGATGCGCAGTCTTTGCCGAATGTGGCGGCAGGTCAGGACGTCTTGGCGATAGTTGTCCGAAATCGCCACGATGCCCTTACGAACAACTTACGATGCTTATTTTTCTTTCCGGATCAACCAGTTGTGCGAGATCGTCGAGAACCACTCGGGCTGTTCGCGCATGCGGATGAAGCCGATCTCGCTGCCATCCTCGACCGCCAGGGCGACATAGGCGTCGCCGCTGCGCGGGTCGATGCTGAAACCGTTGATCGCACTGAAGTGGTCGCGGTCCAGGCACACGCTGGCATCGCGGCCGCCGTCGATGCGCGCCATGCGGCTGGCGCATTCGCTGGTCTGGAACAGGTAATGCACCGCCCCGTCGGCGCCCACCGCCCAGCTGCGGTAGCGCCACAGCGAGGGCAGGCCGTCGTCCACGGCCCGCACGCTGGCCAGGTCCAGGCTGGCATCGGCGCGCCACAGGCCGCTGCGCGCGAGCCGGGTGAACAGGATCTGCCCGTTGGCCGGATCGATGCGGATCTGCGACACGTCCGGCAGGGTGGCCAGGGGCCGCCAGGGCACCGCACGCCGGTCGTACAGCTGCAGACGGGTGCGACCGTTCTCGCCCAGCAGCACCAGCAACTGCCCGGGCTCGGCGGTGTACAACGCCTGCAGCGGCTCGCCGGCCGGCACCGGCAGGGCCGACACGCTGCCGGACTGCGGCCGGACCTCGTAGATCGCCGAGTGCCCCTGCGCGTCGCGGCCGCTGACCAGCAGCGCCTGGCTGTCGGCCGACCACGCCAGCGGCTGCCGGGTCTCCGGCCGCACGCCCTCGATCAGCCGCAACGAGGCCGGCTGGGTCACGTCGCCCCACCACAGCGCGTAGCTGCCGTCGCGATCGGAGGTGAAGGCGAGCTGGCGCCCGTCGGGCGCGATGCTCGGCTGCCCGTCGCGGCCGGTGGAGGCGAACAGCCGCTGGCGTTCGCGCGGCACGTCCGTCGCCCGCGCCGGGATGCGGTACACGGCGAATTGCGGACGCCGGTGCACGAACGCCAGGCTGCCGCCATCGCGGGCCAGTCGCGGCGCCTGCGCATCGCTCAGGCCCAGGTCGCGCAAGCGCCGGGTCTGGGTGTCCAGGCGGTACAGCCGGGTCTCGCCATCGACCCGGCGCCCGAACACGATGCCCTCCCCGTCGCGCGCCCAGTCCCAGCCGCGGATCTCGGCGAACTCATGGGTCAGCGGCTCGGCGATACCGCCGGCGGCCGGCACCCGCCACAGCCCGCCCATCTGCGGATTGCGCACGAAGGCGATCCATTTGCCGTCCGGCGAGTAGCGCGGCGCGTAATCGAAATCGCCGGCGCCCACCGGATAGTCCAGCGCCGTCCAGCGCCCGCTGCCCAGGTCCAGCACGCGGATGCCGCGTGCGGCCTGGCGGCCGCCCAGGCTGCCGAAGATCAGGCCGCGGCCGTCCGGCGTCCAGTCGAAGCTGAGCAACTCGCTGTCGTCGCAGCGCGCGACCTCGCGGGCGGGCGCACGGCCGTCGGCCTGGACCAGCATGACCCGGCACTGCCGGTCCGCACCCAACCGGGCGAAGGCGATCTGCGTGCCATCGGGCGACCAGGTGGGCAGGCGGTCGGACGCGCCGCGGGCCGGCACCCCGAGCGAGCGCGGAGGGGTGCTGCCGGTGGCGCCGCTGGTCGGCTGGATGAGCAACTGTGTGCCGTCGCTGCCGTTGCTGCGTGCGGCATACGCCACCTGCGCACCATCCGGTGACAGCGCCGGCTCCAGCTTGAATCCGGACAGGGTGGTGATCAGCCGATACGGCCGGCTGGGGCTGCCCAGCACGCGCTCCTGCTCGGCGCTGTCGGCAGGCGCGGCCGCGGGGCGCGCGAACCACCACCAGAAGGCCAGCGCCAGGACCAGCATCGACGCCGCGCCCGCGGCGGCGGCCAGCCATGACGGCGGACGCCGCCGCGCCGCAGGGGCGATGGCGATGGCCGGGGCGACGGGGGCCGCCGTGTCCTCGGCGTGGTCCGTGTCCGGCGACGCAGCCGAAACCGCGCCGGTCTCGGCCTCGACATCGGGCAAGGCCTGCACCGGCGCCACCAGGCGATAGCCGCTCTTGGCCAGGGTCTCGATGTACACCGGCGACTCGCCACGCACGCCGGCGGCGAAGGCCTTGCGCAACTGGGTGATGGCCTGGGTCACCACGTCGTTGGTCGGCTGCGTGTCCGGCCAGACCTGCGCCAACAGCGCCTCGCGTTCCACCACCTGGCCCGGTTGCGCCAGCAGCACCCGCAACACGCCCATCGCCTTCGGCGTGAGCCGCTGCGGCCGGCGCGCGCGCGGCGCGTGCACTTCGCGCAACGACAGCAGCACCAGGCAATCGCCGACCTGCATCCGTTGCGGAAGCGTCGGTATGGCGGACGATGGAAACGACATGTTGGACAACAAGGAAAACGCCGTGACGGAAATGCCGCAGATGCGGCGGCAACGCGGCCACGCGTGGCCCCGCGGCGGGAGCCAACGAGCAAACTCGGCAAAACGAGGCAGCGGATGTCGCCAAGCGCGACATGTCACTGGATTCTACTCTAGTCATCGCCGCCGCCAACCGCGACGACGCATTCAGGCTCTCTCTCCGCCGACGAAATTCACATAATCGCTCCATGACTGCGCGCCCCTGGGCGCGCTTTTTTTACGCCACGTTCACGCTTTCATGTGGCGTGTGACGCTGAGCCCAATCAGCCGCGATACCACCAGGGCGATGTACATCACCCCTGCGAACTGCTCGAGCATCACCAGCGCCCGCGCGAACGGCTGCACCGGCACCACGTCGCTCAGGCCCACGCCGGAGAGCACGCTGAAGCTCAAGTACAGCAATTCCATCCAGGTCCGCGGCGAGGACGCGTCCACGGCCGCGGTGAAGCTGCCCGGCCACCATTGCTGGCACACCGCGAAGACGAACGCGAAGGCCCAGGCCAGCAAGGTGAAGGTGGCACCGGCGGCATACAGTTCGTCGCGGGTGACCACATGGTCCTGCAGCATGTAGGCGATCAGGCTGGCGGCGGTATAGAAGTACAGCAGGCTTTCCAGCAACTGCGCCCACGCGGTCATCGCCGGATTGCCGAGCAGGGCCGCGGCGATCGACAGCGCCACCGACGGCAGCGCCAGACAACAGGCGATCCACAGCGCCGTGGGTCCGCGGTTGACCACCCAAAGCGCCAGCGACAGCACCACGATGCCGAACGCACCGAACAGCGCGCGCCCGGCCGCCGTGTCCTCCATCCAGGGATACAGCAGCACGCCCAGCAACTGCACGCCGAGCAGCAGCGCGGACGGATGGCGACGCAGCGCGAACGCATAGCGCAGCATGGGACATTCCCTGTGGCGACCAGCGCGCATGATAGACGGGCGCGTGCATGGCGCCGTCGTCACGACCGAAGATGCCGGCCGCACCTGCCGTGCGAGCGCACGGCAGGCGTGGCATTGGACTGGCGCATGCGCACACGCGCCGACCGCCACAGGTCACTCGGCGCGGTACACCTGCGCGCCGGCCGCCAGGAACTGCGCCGATTTTTCCGCCATGCCGGCGTGCAGCGCGGCCTCGGCGTCGACCCCGTGTTCGGCGGCGTAGTCGCGCACGTCCTGGGTGATCTTCATCGAGCAGAAGTGCGGCCCGCACATCGAACAGAAGTGCGCCAGCTTGTGCGCGTCCTTGGGCAGTGTCTCGTCATGGAACTCGCGCGCCTTCTCCGGATCCAGGCCGAGATGGAACTGATCGTCCCAGCGGAACTCGAAGCGCGCCTTGGACAGGGCGTTGTCGCGCACCTGCGCACCCGGGTGGCCCTTGGCCAGGTCCGCGGCGTGCGCGGCGATCTTGTAGGCCATGATGCCGTCGCGCACGTCGGCGCGGTTGGGCAGGCCCAGATGCTCCTTCGGCGTGACGTAGCACAGCATCGCGGTGCCGAACCAGCCGATCATCGCCGCACCGATGGCGGAGGTGATGTGGTCGTAACCCGGGGCGATGTCGGTGGTCAGCGGCCCCAGCGTGTAGAACGGCGCCTCGCCGCACTCGCGCAGTTGCTTGTCCATGTTCTGCTTGATCAACTGCATCGGCACATGGCCGGGGCCTTCGATCATGGTCTGCACGTCGTGCTTCCAGGCGACCTTGGTCAACTCGCCCAACGTCTCCAGTTCGCCGAACTGGGCGGCGTCGTTGGCGTCGGCGATGCAGCCCGGGCGCAACCCGTCGCCCAGCGAGAAGGCCACGTCGTAGGCCTTCATGATCTCGCAGATCTCTTCGAAGTGGGTGTAGAGGAAGTTCTCGCGATGATGCGCCAGGCACCACTTGGCCAGGATCGAGCCGCCGCGCGAGACGATGCCGGTGACGCGTTTTGCGGTCAGCGGCACGTAGCGCAGCAGCACGCCGGCATGGATGGTGAAGTAGTCCACGCCTTGTTCGGCCTGCTCGATCAGGGTGTCGCGAAAGATCTCCCAGGTCAGCTCCTCGGCACGGCCGTCCACCTTCTCCAGCGCCTGGTAGATCGGCACGGTGCCGATCGGCACCGGCGAATTGCGCACGATCCATTCGCGGGTTTCGTGGATGTGCTTGCCGGTGGACAGGTCCATCACCGTGTCCCCGCCCCAGCGGATCGCCCACACCAGTTTCTCCACTTCCTCGGCGATGCCGGAACTGACTGCGCTGTTGCCGATGTTGGCGTTGATCTTGGTCAGGAAGTTGCGGCCGATGATCATCGGCTCGCTTTCCGGATGGTTGATGTTGCACGGCAGGATGGCACGCCCGCGGGCGATCTCGTCGCGCACGAACTCGGGCGTGATCTGCTGCGGGATCGCGGCGCCGAACGCCTCGCCGGGATGTTGTACGCGCAGTTGCGCATCGTGCAGGTCGTGCAGGCGCTGGTTCTCGCGGATCGCCACGAATTCCATTTCCGGGGTGACGATGCCGCGCCGCGCGTAATGCATCTGGGTGACGTTGGCGCCATCGCGGGCGCGCCGCGGCAGGCGCCGTGCGGGGAAGCGCACCGCCTGCAGGCGCGCGTCGTCCTCGCGCGCGCGGCCGAACTGCGAACTGAGCCCGGCCAGCGCCACGCTGTCGCCGCGCTCGGCGATCCAGGCGGCGCGCAGCGGCGCCAGGCCGGCGCCGAGATCGATCCGCGCCTGCGGGTCGGTGTAGGGCCCGGAGGTGTCGTAGACGGTGATGGGGGCGTTCTCCTCGCCGCCGAACACGGTGGGCGTGCGGGTCAGCGCGATCTCGCGCATCGGCACCTGCAGGTCGGCGCGCGAGCCCTGCACGAAGATCTTGCGCGAACCGGGGATCGGGCGGGTCACCGCCGCGGACAAGGTGTCGGTCTGCTGCTGCAGCGGGTTGGGTACGGCGTTCATCGGCGTTCGTCCTGGTTGGGTGACCCGCGGGGGAACGCGGGACGGGTGCGAGCGGACTCGCATCTCGGACGAAGCGGCGGCGCGGGCCCGCCACGGACGCGCACGCGCCGACAGCGGACTTGCGAAGCTTCCCTACGCCGGTATCAGCCGGATCAGGTTCGAAGGGACTGTCTCAACCGCGGCCTGCGCCGCGGTACCCCCGCTTCTGCGGCTATTAGACCCGTTTCCGCCGCTGGCCGCCAACCGGCGCGGGCTGAACGCCAGCATAGCCGCCGCGCCCATGTGTCAGCGCCGCGACACAGATTGCCGCCGGCGACAAACCGCGACCACGCGGCCGGCCTAGGCTGGACCGACAAGAATCCACGCTCTCTCTCTCATTGCCGCCGGCACCACCGGCGGCATTTTTTTGCCCGCGCGGGCGATGGCTCATTCCAGCATGTAGGCCACGCGCAGGCCGCCCCAGTGGCGCCCGCGCACATGCACCGGCACCGACAGGTCGAACAGGATCTGCCCGGTATCGCGCCGGTACACCTGCAGCAGATAGGGCGCGGTGTGGCGGCCGACGTTGCGGCCGACCCGGTCGGCGAAGATGCGCTTGGTGCGGTTGCCGACCAGGTCGCGCGCGCGGTCGCCGCTGAGCGGCTGGCTGAAGCGCAGATTGTGGGTCGGCACATAGCCGTCGACGTTGGCGCAGATCGCGAACACGATCCATGGATGCGCGGCCAGCAACGGCTCCTGCAGCGGCGGCAACAGCTCGTCGCACAACGCATCGAACGCGGTGCGGTACTTGGGCGGGTCGATGCCGGGGATCGGCACGTATTCGGTGGAGAACAGCGCATCCTCGCCGATCCGCCCGCGCGCCAGTGCGGCCTCCAGGGCCAGGCCAACGCTGACCGCGGCCGCCTGCGCCAGATCGCGCACGCGCGCATGCCGTGGCTGCCGCATCGGATCGGCGGGCAGCCGGAACAGGTTCACGCAGTCGTGCAGGGTCTCGCTGCCGGCGGCCAGGTCGGCGCTGCGCTGGAGCACCTGCGCGGCGTGCTGCAGATTGCTCCGACTGAGCCCGACCACGTGCTCCACGGCGCGGCCGATGCCGCCGATCTCCCCGCTCTGCGTGGCGATGCGGCCGGCCACTGCCTCCATCGCCGTACTGGCGCGGCCGAGCAACTCGCCGATGCCACCCAGCACCTGTTCGGTGCGCTGCGCCGAGGCGGCGCTGTCCTGCAGCGCCGCACCGGTCTCGCCGATGATGCTGCGCACGTCGCGCGCCGCGGTGGCGGCGCGGTCGGCCAGTTGCCGGATCTCGGTGGCGACCACCGCGAACCCGCGCCCGGCCGGACCGGCATGCACCGCTTCGATGCTGGCGTTGATCGAGAGGATATTGGTCTGGAACGCGACCGCATCGATCACCTCGATGACCTGGTTGGCGCGCGCCGAACGCCGCGCCAGCTCCTGCATCGCCTGGCCGAGGCTGTGCGCCGCCTCCACGCCCTGGCGGGCGCTGTCGTCGGCGCTGGCCGCCACCGCGATCACCGCGCGCAGGTCGCGGTCCATCTCCTGCAGGCTCTGCAGCAACTGCCGGGTGGTGCCCAGCACGGTCTGCAGCGCATCCAGCTGGGTCTGGGACTGCCGCGCCAGTTCGTCGTTCTCGGCGACCACGTGCGGCACGTCGGCGGCGATCTGCAGCGACAACGCCACCGCCTGGCGGATCGCCTCGGCCAGGTTGCCGAAGCCGGCCGACAGGCGCCGCCCCGGCATCGCCTCGGTCTCCTGCGCCGACAGCGGCGTCTGCAGCCCCAGATCCAGATCGCAGCCGGTCAGCCGCTCGCCGACCCGATCCAGCAGCGCCTGCGCCACCGCCCCCTCCTGGATCCGCTGCGCCAGCGCCTGCAGCGCCGGGCTGGTCGCCCCCTGCGGCTGACCCTCGCCGAGCAGCGCGACGTCGCGCAACAGTGCCGCGGTTTCTGGATGCGGCAGCGACAGCAGCCAGCCCTGGCCGCCACGATCGCGGTCGCGCTGGTAGCGCACGCGGCGCGCGGGATCGCCCCCCGGCGCCTGCCAACTGCCTTCGCTGTCGACCAGCGCGGACAGCGGCAAGCCCCAGACCGCCTCGCTGGCGGCGCCGAGCAGCGTTTCGGCCGGGACGCCCAGCAGGTCCAGGGCGGCACGGTTGGCGGCACTCACGCGACCGTCGGGCTCCAGCCGCAACAGCGCGATCGGGGCATCCGGCAAACCGGCAACGGGCGCGGCGTCGGCATCGGGACTGCGTGAGAACAAGGCCATCGGCGTCTTCCTCAGTGCTGCGGCCATGGTATCGGGTCGCCCACCTGGCGTTGCAGCCGTCGCACGCGCAAACGGGATCGCCATCATGGGCCGGTCGGCCAGGACGCCCGCCGCGGCATCACGCCGAGGCGGCGGCCGCGCGGCGCACGATCGCCGCCTGGCGCCGCGAACCGGACGTAGCGGCCGGATCGCGTCGTGTCTGCCGCCCTCGCTTTTGCGGGCCCCGCGTCCCGGGCCCAGTTGCGGCGTTTCCTCAATAACCGGCGGCCTGCCCGTCCTTGCGGCTCTCCGAGGCGCCGTAGTACACGCCACTGTCCGGGTCGCGCGCGATCGCCTGGTAGCCGCCATAGGGGCCGTCGGCGAAGATCACCCGGTGACCCTTGCGCATCAGCGCGCGGATCGTCTCGTAGGAAAAGCCGGTCTCCAGGTTCAGCTCGCCGCCGTCGCGCATCGCGGTGGCCTGCCCGGTCGGCTCGGTGGAGCCGTCGTGCTGGATCCGCGGCGCGTCGCCCGCCTCCTGCAGGTTCATGTGGAAATCGATCAGGTTCATCAGGATCTGCACGTGGCCCTGCGGCTGCATCGCCCCGCCCATCACGCCGAAGCTCAACCACGGCTTGCCGTCCTTGGTCACGAACGCGGGGATGATGGTCTGGAACGGACGCTTGCCCGGCGCGTAGCCGTTGGGGTGGTCCTTCTGCAGCACGAACATCTCGCCGCGGTCCTGCAGGATGAAGCCCAGCCCCGGCGGCGCCATGCCGCTGCCCATGCCGCGGTAGTTGGACTGGATCAGCGACACCATCATGCCGTCGGCATCGGCGACGGCCAGGTAGATGGTGTCGCCCTCCTCCAGTTGCTTCGGCGTGCCCGGCTGCACCTCCTTCAGCGCGCGGTCCATCGAGATCAGCGCGCGCCGCTGCGCGGCATAGTCCTTGGAGATCAGCCGCGCCAGCGGCGCCGGCTGGAACGCCGGGTCGGCATAGAACCGCGCGCGGTCGGCGAAGGCCAGCTTCTTGGCCTCGGTGAACAGGTGCACGTGCTCGGCCGAGCCGAACGGAATCCTGGAGAAGTCGTAGCCCTCCAGGATGTTGAGCATCTGCAGCGCGGCGATGCCCTGGCTGTTGGGCGGCAGCTCCCACACGTCGTAGCCGCGGTAGTTGGTGGACACCGGCTCGACCCATTCGCCGTGGTGGCTGGCCAGGTCCTCATAGCGCAGGAAGCCGCCATTGGCCTTGAAATAGGCATCGATGGTGCGCGCGATCGGCCCCTTGTAGAACGCGTCGCGGCCGCCGTCGGCGATCTGCTGCAGGGTGTTGGCCAGGTTCGGGTTCTTCCACAGCTCGCCCTTGCGCGGGGCGCGGCCGTCGATGGTGAACTGCTCTTTGAAGCCGGGGTACTGCGACAGCCGCGGCACCGAAAGGCCCCAGTAGTAGGCGATGGTCTCGGCCACCGGATGGCCGTCGCGGGCGTAGCGGATCGCCGGCGCCAGGTTCTGCGCCATCGTCCTGCGCCCGAAACGGTCGTGCAGCGCAAACCAGCCGTCGACCGCGCCGGGCACCGACACCGGCAGCGGGCCGGTGGCCGGGATCTCCTTCAGCCCGCGGCGCTGGAACTCGGCCAGGGTCAGCGCCTTGGGCGAGCGGCCGGAGCCGTTGTAGCCGTACAGCTTCTGCGTCTTCGGATCCCAGACGATGGCGAACAGGTCGCCGCCGACGCCGTTGCCGGTCGGCTCCATCAGCCCCAGCGCGGCGTTGGCGGCGATCGCCGCGTCCACCGCCGAACCGCCATCGCGCATCGTGTCCAGCGCGATCTGCGTGGCCAGCGGCTGCGAGGTGGCGGCCATGGCATGCGGGGCGATCACTTCCGAGCGGGTGGCGAACGGCTGGCCGGTGATGCGGTCGGCGGCCTGCGCCGGCACCGACGTGGCCAGCGCCAGGGCCAGCGCCAGGCGCGCCAGGGAAGGAAGCGAGACGGACATCCGCGGCTCTCCGGAAACAGGGACGCCCACCGTACCCGAGTGCGGCGGGCGGCGCCGCGCACGCGTGCACATCGCGCCCTTGGCAATCGCCGCATTTCCGCGCAGTCGGCGCCATTCGCCGCCCGCGCCGCCTCCGTTTCATGCGTAACCATGCAGTGCTGGCGCGGCTTTCGGCACATTCGTGCAGAAGGGCCGGCGACACAGTTGACAGTCGCGCAAAGCCCATGTTTATCTCGCTGCATGTTGCAGCGCCACACCCGCCCGAAGCCGACCCACCAGCCCGCCGCATTGCGCGCGGACGCTGCCGCGTCGCTCCTCGTACTCGTGCTTATTACCTCGCCCACAAGTGCGGGACGAACCGGCGTGTAAGCGACAAGCAGCCAGGATTCGATCAGACCCCGCACCGGCAACGGCGCGGGGTTTTTCGTTTCAGTGACCACGAATGCAAGACCCCTCTCCACTCCAACACCGTTCAAGGACATCCGCCCCATGACCAGTTCCGCCCAGCCCACCACCAAGATCGCCATCGTCGGTTACGGCAGCCAGGGCCGCGCGCACGCGCTGAACCTGCGCGAGTCCGGCTTCGACGTCACCATCGGCCTGCGTGCCGGCGGCCCGACCGAAGCCAAGGCGCAGGCCGACGGCTTCGTGGTGAAGAGCCCCGCCGAGGCGGTGAAGGACGCCGACCTGGTCGCGGTGCTGACCCCGGACATGGTGCAGAAGAAGCTGTACGAAGAGGTGCTGGCGCCGAACATGAAGCAGGGCGCCTGCCTGCTGTTCGCGCATGGCCTGAACGTGCACTTCGACATGATCAAGCCGCGCGCCGACCTGGACGTGGTGCTGGTCGCGCCGAAGGGCCCCGGCGCGCTGGTGCGCCGCGAGTACGAGATCGGCCGCGGCGTGCCGTGCATCTGGGCGGTGTACCAGGACAAGAGCGGCAAGGCCGAGCAGTTCGCGCTGGAATACGCCGCCGGCCTGGGCGGCGCGCGCGCCAACCTGATCAAGACGACCTTCAAGGAAGAGACCGAGACCGACCTGTTCGGCGAGCAGGCGGTGCTGTGCGGCGGCGCCTCGTCGCTGGTGCAGGCCGGCTTCGAAGTACTGGTGGAAGCCGGCTACCAGCCGGAAATCGCCTATTACGAAGTGCTGCACGAACTGAAGCTGATCGTCGACCTGTTCTACGAAGGCGGCATCACCCGCATGCTCGAGTTCGTCTCCGAGACCGCGCAGTACGGCGACTACGTCAGCGGCCCGCGGGTGATTGACGCGGCCACCAAGGAGCGCATGCGCGACGTGCTGACCGACATCCAGAACGGCACCTTCACCAAGAACTGGGTGGCCGAGTACGACGCCGGCCTGCCGAACTACAAGAAGTTCAAGCAGGCCGACCTGGACCACCCGATCGAAACGGTCGGCAAGCAGCTGCGCGCCAAGATGGTGTGGCTCAACGGCGACGCCGCTGCCGCGCCGGCCGCCGGCGGCACCAAGGCCGCGTAACCCGCGGCTCCCCCACCCGCTTCCACCGAAAGGTCGCCACCGTATGAACTCCTCCGCTCACGGCACGCCCCGCAACGGCGCGCGCTGGCTGACGCAGGCCCTGGAAGCCGAAGGCGTGGACACGCTGTTCGGCTATCCGGGCGGCACCATCATGCCGTTCTACGACGCGCTGGTAGACAGCCAGCTCAAGCACATCCTGGTCCGCCACGAACAGGGCGCGGCGCTGGCCGCCAACGGCTACGCCCGCGCCAGCGGACGGGTCGGCGTGTGCGTCGCCACGTCCGGCCCGGGCGCGTCCAACCTGGTCACCGGCATCGCCGATGCGATGCTCGACTCGGTGCCGATGATCTGCCTGACCGGACAGGTCGCCACGCCGCTGCTGGGCACCGACGCGTTCCAGGAACTGGACGTGTTCGGGCTGACCCTGCCGATCGTCAAGCACAGCTTCCTGGTGCGGCATGTGGAAGACCTGCCGCAGGTGCTGCGCGACGCGTTCCGCATCGCCCGTGAAGGGCGGCCGGGGCCGGTGCTAATCGACCTGCCCAAGGACGTGCAGCTGGCCGATGCCGCGCATCTGCCGGCGCACGTGCCGGCGGCGGTGCCGACCCCGCCGGCGCCGCAGGACGCGGTGCTGGCCGAGGCGCTGGCGGCGATCGCCGGCGCCGAGAAGCCGGTGATCTACGGCGGCGGCGGCATCGCCCTGGGCGATGCGGTGGACGCGTTCCGCCAGTTCGTCGAGGCCACCCGCATCCCCACCGTGCTGACCCTGCGCGGCCTGGGCGCATTGCCGCACGCGCACCCGCATTACCTGGGCATGCTCGGCATGCACGGCACCCGCGCCGCCAACATGGCGGTGCAGGAGTCGGACCTGCTGATCGTGGTCGGCGCGCGCTTCGACGACCGCGCCACCGGCAAGCTGGCCGAGTTCGCGCCGTTCGCGCGGGTCATCCACCTGGACGCCGACGCCTGCGAGATCTCCAAGCTGCGCCAGGCCGATATCGCCGTGCCCGGCGACGTGGCGCAGGCGCTGCGCGCGCTGGCCGCGGCCACCAGCACCTGCGAGCCCTGGCACGCGCGCTGCGTCGCCCACCGCGAGAAGTTCGGCGCGCGCTACGACGCACCCGGGCAGGACATCTACGCGCCCGGCCTGCTGAAGCGGCTGAGCGAACTGGCCCCGGCCGACACCGTGATCGCCTGCGACGTCGGCCAGCACCAGATGTGGGTCGCCCAGCACTGCCGCTTCAACCACCCGCGCAACCACCTGACCAGCGGCGCGCTGGGCACCATGGGCTTCGGCCTGCCGGCGGCGATGGGCGCGCAGTTCGCCTGCCCGGACCGCACCGTGGTGCTGGTCAGCGGCGACGGCAGCTTCATGATGAACGTGCAGGAGCTGGTCACCATCGCCCGCTGCAAGCTGCCGGTGAAGATCGTGCTGCTGGACAACAGTTCGCTGGGCATGGTGCGGCAGTGGCAGGAACTGTTCTTCGCCGAGCGCTACAGCGAGATCGACCTGTCCGACAACCCGGATTTCGCCGCGCTGGCGCAGGTGTTCGGCATCCCGGCCAAGCGCATCACCGCGCGCGGGCAGGTCGACGACGCGCTGGCCGAGCTGCTGGCGCAGCCGGGCCCGGCGCTGCTGCACGTGGCCATCGACGCCCGCGCCAACGTGTGGCCGCTGGTGCCGCCGAACACCGCCAACAGCACCATGCTGGAAAGCAATCCCGCGACCCAGCGCCAGGAGACGACACATGCGTTACCAGCTTGACCTGGTGCTGAAACCGATCGACGGCGCCCTGCTGCGCGCGATCGGCATGGCCGAACGCCGCGGCTTCGCGCCGATCTCGATCAGCGGTGCGCCGGTGGCCGAGGACGCCGGCCGCTGGCACCTGCAACTGGTGGTGGACGGCAACCGTCCCGGCGAGACCCTGCGCCTGCAGATGGAGAAGGTCTACGACTGCGAATCGGTGCGCGTGACCGCGCTGGACGGCGTAGCGTGATGGCGCCGGGATTCGGGAGTGGGGAGTCGGGATTGGGCGCGCATCCCAACGTCCCGGCGTGCATGGCGGTCCTGCCGCGCCAGCGCCGTACTGCCATGCGGAGGCATCTTCTTCAACGGAGGTCGCTTCTTCTCGCCTGCGCCCAGGATTCCCGCTGCGCATCCCCACTCCCCACTCCCCGCTCCCGGCCCCACCATGTCTGACGCCGGCCGCCCTGCGCAGGAGCCGGATGTAGGCCACGTCGCCGTCAGCGTGGCCGACGTGCTGGCCGCGCAGGCGCGGCTGCGCCGCTACCTGTCGCCGACGCCGGTGCATTACGCCGAGCGCTTCGGCGTCTGGCTGAAGCTGGAAAACCTGCAGCGCACCGGTTCCTACAAGGTGCGCGGCGCGCTCAATGCGCTGCTGGCCGGGCTGGAACGCGGCGACGAGCGCGCGGTGATCTGCGCCTCCGCCGGCAACCACGCGCAGGGCGTGGCCTGGGCCGCACACCGGCTGGGCGTGCAGGCGATCACGGTGATGCCGCACGGCGCACCGCAGACCAAGATCGCCGGCGTCGCGCACTGGGGCGCCACGGTGCGCCAGCACGGCAACAGCTACGACGAGGCCTTCGCCTTCGCCCGCGAGCTGGCCGAACAGAACGGCTACCGCTTCCTGTCCGCTTTCGACGACCCCGACGTGATCGCCGGCCAGGGCACCGTCGGCATCGAACTGGCCGCGCACGCCCCGGACGTGGTGATCGTGCCGATCGGCGGCGGCGGCCTGGCCTCCGGCGTGGCCCTGGCGCTGCGCTCGCAGGGCGTGCGCGTGGTCGGCGCCCAGGTCGAAGGCGTGGACTCGATGGCGCGGGCGATCCGCGGCGACGTCCGCGCCGTGGATCCGGTGCCCACCCTGGCCGACGGCGTCAAGGTTAAAATCCCCGGGTTCATCACCCGCCGGCTGTGCGCCAGCCTGCTCGACGATGTGGTGATCGTGCGCGAGGCGGAACTGCGCGAAACGCTGGTCCGCCTGGCGCTGGAGGAGCACGTCATCGCCGAGGGCGCCGGCGCGCTGGCCCTGGCGGCCGGGCGCCGCGTCGCCGGCAAGCGCAAGTGCGCGGTGGTGTCCGGTGGCAACATCGACGCCGGCGTGCTGGCGACGCTGCTGTCGGAGGTGCGCCCGCGCCCGCCGCGCAAGCCGCGCCGCCGCAGCGCCGAGCGACTTCGCAGCCAACGTCCCGCTCCGCCCGCCCCTGCCCGCATCGCTCCGTCCCCGCATTCCCATCCGCAAGCCACCGCCGCCGTAGAGGAACCCATCTGGTGAACACTTCCGTTTCTTCCCAGACCCCCCGCATCCGCATTTTCGACACCACCCTGCGCGACGGCGAGCAATCCCCCGGCTGCAGCATGACCCCGCCGCAGAAGCTGGTGATGGCGCGCGCCCTGGCCGAGCTGGGCGTGGACATCATCGAGACCGGCTTCCCGGCCAGCTCGCAGTCCGACCGCGAGGCGATGGCGCTGATCGGCCGCGAGCTGCGCACGCCGACCCTGGCGGTGCTGTCGCGCTGCCTGGCCGCCGACATCGAGACCTCGGCGCGGGCGCTGGAAGCGGCGGCCAATCCGCGCCTGCACGTGTTCCTGTCGACCAGCCCGCTGCACCGCGAGCACAAGCTGCGCATGACCCGCGAGCAGGTCCTGGAGTCGGTGCGCAAGCACGTGGCGCTGGCGCGCCAGTACGTGGACGATGTGGAGTTCTCGGCCGAGGACGCCACCCGCACCGAGGAGGATTTCCTGGCCGAGGTCGCCAGCGTGGCGATCGCCGCCGGCGCCACCACCATCAACCTGCCCGACACGGTCGGCTTCACCACCCCGGAAGAGATCCGCGGCATGTTCGCGCGGATCATCGCCAACGTCCCCGGCGCCGACCGCGTGGTGTTCAGCACCCACTGCCACAACGACCTGGGACTGGCCGTGGCAAACTCGCTGGCCGCGGTGGAAGGCGGCGCGCGGCAGGTGGAATGCACCATCAACGGCATCGGCGAGCGCGCCGGCAACTGCGCGCTGGAAGAGATCGCGATGGCGCTGAAGGTCCGCAACGCGTTCTACGAGCTGGATACCGCGATCAACACGCCGCGCATCGTCGCCACCTCGCAGCTGCTGCAGCGCCTGGTCGGCATGCCGGTCCAACGCAACAAGGCGATCGTCGGCGGCAACGCCTTCGCCCACGAGTCGGGCATCCACCAGCACGGCATGCTGCGCCACCGCGGCACCTACGAAATCATGCGCCCGGAAGATGTGGGCTGGGAGTCCTCGCAGATGGTGCTGGGCCGCCACAGTGGCCGCGCCGCGGTCGAGCAGCGCCTGCGTGCGCTGGGCTACGTGCTGGACGAGGCCGAACTGAACATCGCCTTCGATGCGTTCAAGGCGCTGTGCGAACAGCAGCGCGTGGTCAACGACGCCGACCTGCAGGCGATGATGCAGGATGCGCCGGAGAGCCAGGGTTACCGGCTGTCGTCGATGACCGTCAGCGACCGCGGCCAGCGCGCCAGCGCGCAGGTCGAGCTGTCCGACCCGGACGGCCAGCGGGTCAGCGAGCGCGCCGAGGGCGACGGCCCGGTGGACGCGCTGTTCGCCGCGCTGTCGGCCGCCACCGGCGTGCAGCTGGTGCTGGACAGCTACCAGGTGCACAGCGTCGGCATCGGCGCCGACGCGCGCGGCGAGGCCAACCTCAGCGTGCGCCACGGCGAGGTCGAGTACGACGGCACCGGCACCAGCCGCGACATCATCGAGGCCAGCGCGCTGGCCTGGCTGGACGTGGCCAACCGCGTGCTGCGCCAGCGCCAGGCGGCGCCGGCCGCCGCCGACGCGATGGCCTGAGCGGCCACGCCGCGGTCATTGTCCTCGTGCACGCTCGCCTTCGCTCGCCCTCCCCGCCCAGCTTTCCTGCCAGGTAGTTCCGCAATGTCCGCCACTCCCCGCACCCTGTACGACAAGCTGTGGGACGCGCACGTCGTCGTCCCCGAAAGCGCCGCCGCCCCGGCGGTGCTTTACATCGATCTGCACCTGATCCACGAAGTGACCTCGCCGCAGGCGTTCACCGAGCTCAAGACGCGCGGCCTGGCGCCGCGCCGGCCCGACCGCACCAAGGCGACGATGGACCATTCCACGCCGACCCTGCCGCGCGGCGCCGACGGCAAGCTGCCGTACTACACCCCGGCCTCCGAGGCGCAGGTGGACATGCTCGCGCGCAACTGCGCCGACTACGGCATCGAACTGTTCGACATGGGCTCTGACAACCGCGGCATCGTCCACGTGATCGCGCCGGAGCAGGGCTTCACCCAGCCCGGCATGACCATCGTCTGCGGCGACAGCCACACCTCCACGCATGGCGCGTTCGGGGCGCTGGCGTTCGGCATCGGCACCAGCGAAGTCGGCCACGTGCTGGCCACGCAGTGCCTGCTGCAGCGCAAGGCCAGGACCATGGCGATCACCGTCGACGGGCCGCTGGCGCCGGGCGTTGGCGCCAAGGACGTGATCCTGCACATCATCGGCGTGATCGGGGTCAACGGCGGCACCGGCCACGTGCTGGAATACCGCGGCTCCACCATCGAAGCGATGGACATGGAACAGCGCATGACCCTGTGCAACATGTCGATCGAGGCCGGCGCGCGCGCCGGCATGGTCGCGCCGGACCAGGTCACCTTCGACTGGGTCGCCAACACCCCGCGCGGCCCCAAGGGCGCCGACTTCGACGCCGCCGTGCAGCGCTGGTCGCAGTTGCGCAGCGATCCCGGCGCGCGCTTCGACGCCGAGGTGCACATCGATGCGCGCGACATCCGCCCGACCCTGACCTGGGGCACCCACCCCGGCACCGCGATCGCGGTGGACGTGCCGATCCCGGCCGCACAGGATCCGGCGGCGCAGAAGGGTCTGCACTACATGCACCTGGAAGCCGGGCACGCGCTGATCGGCACGCCGGTGGACGTGGTGTTCGTCGGTTCCTGCACCAACGGCCGGCTCAGCGACATGCGCGCCGTGGCGCAGGTGCTGCGCGGCCGCAAGGTGGCGCCGCACGTGCGCATGCTGGTGGTGCCGGGTTCGGAGATCGTCAAGCGTCAGGCCGAGGCCGAGGGCATCCACGAGGTGGTGCGCGCGGCCGGTGCGGAATGGCGCGAGTCCGGCTGCTCGATGTGCATCGCCATGAACGGCGACCTGGTGGCGCCGGGACAGCTGGCGGTGAGCACCAGCAATCGCAATTTCGAGGGCCGTCAGGGCCCGGGCTCGCGCACTCTGCTGGCCTCGCCGCTGACCGCGGCCTGGGCGGCGGTGAACGGCAAGGTCAGCGATCCGCGCGCGCTGTTCGCGGAGGTCGCGTGATGGCATCGCACATCGCCGCGTTCGCGGCCACGCTGACCTTCGTCGCCACCACCACCCGCGCCTTTGCGCACCGCCACCAGCCGCTGCTGCCGCCGCACGTGCCGCCCGCGGCGCTGCCGCCGCCCGTGGCCGACGCCGCAGCGCCCGCCCCCGACTCCGTCGCTTCCCAGGAGACCCCGTGATGGCCGGCTTCGCCACCCTCACCTCGCGCAGCGTGGTGCTGCGCCAGACCAACATCGACACCGACCAGATCATCCCGGCGCGGTTCCTGTCCACCACCGAGCGCGCCGGCCTCGGCCGCCACGCCTTCAACGACTGGCGCTGGCAGGCCGACGGCACGCCGAACCCGGAGTTCGCCTTCAACCAGGCGCACAACGCCGGCCGCCAGATCCTGCTGGCCGGGCGCAACTTCGGCTGCGGCTCCTCGCGCGAGCATGCGCCGTGGGCGCTGACCGACCTGGGCCTGCGCGCCATCGTCAGCAGCGAGATCGCCGACATCTTCCGCAACAACAGCCTCAAGAACGGCCTACTGCCGATCGTGCTGGCCGAGGACGACGTGCAGACGCTGATGCAGCGCCCGGACGACGAACTGACCGTGGACGTGGCCGCGCGCGAACTGCGCACGCCCGACGGCCGCGTCTACGCCTTCCCGCTCGACGCGTTCTCGCAGACCTGCCTGCTCGAAGGCGTGGACGAGATGGGCTACCTGCTGCTGCGCCAACCCGACATCGAACGCTACGAGGCCACCCATGCACGCTGACATCGTCGTCCTGCCCGGCGACGGCATCGGTCCGGAAGTCGCCGCCGCCGCGGTCGCGGTGCTGCGCGCCGTCGCCGCGCGCCACGGCCACGACTTCCAGTTTCACGAACACGACATCGGCGGCATCGCCATCGACCGTCACGGCGAGCCGCTGCCGGCGGCCACGCTGACCGCCTGCCAGGGCGCCGACGCGGTGCTGCTGGGCGCGGTCGGCGGACCGAAGTGGTCCGATCCCAACGCCAAGGTGCGCCCCGAGCAGGGCCTGCTGGCGATCCGCCGCGGCCTGGGCCTGTTCGCCAACCTGCGCCCGGTCAAACCGCACAAGGCGGCGCTGGACGCCTCGCCGATCAAGCCGCACCTGCTGCAGGGCGTGGACATCGTGGTGGTGCGCGAACTGACCGGCGGCATCTACTTCGGCGACAAGACCCGCAGCACCAGCGACGCCAGCGACCTGTGCCGCTATACCGTTGCGGAGATCGAACGGGTGCTGCGCAGCGCGTTCCGCCTGGCCCGGCAGCGCCGCAACCACGTGGTCTCGGTGGACAAGGCCAACGTGCTGGAAACCTCGCGGCTGTGGCGCGACGTCGCCGCGCGCATCGGCCGCGAGGAATTCCCGGACGTGCGCCTGGAACACCAACTGGTCGATTCGATGGCCATGCACCTGCTGGCCAAGCCGCGCGAGTACGACGTGATCGTCACCGAGAACATGTTCGGCGACATCCTCACCGACGAGGCATCGATGCTGGCCGGCTCGCTGGGGCTGCTGCCCTCGGCCTCGCTGGGCGACGGCCGCATCGGTCTGTACGAGCCGATCCACGGCTCGGCACCGGACATCGCCGGCAAGGGCATCGCCAATCCCTACGCGACCATCCTCAGCGCGGCGCTGCTGCTGCGCCATTCGCTGGGCCTGGACGCCGAAGCGGTGGCCATCGAGCAGGCGGTGGATGCCGCGCTCGAGGCGCAGGCGTTCACCGCCGATCTCGCCGCGCCCGGCCAGGGCATCTCCACCGAGGCGGCCACGCAGGCGGTGTTGCAGCGCCTGCAAGGCTGATCCGCGCCGGCGCGCTGGCGCCAGCCGCCTCCCGCCCGCCGCGACGATGCGGCGGGTGCGGAACGCCCCACTGGAATACCCCACGCGCTTCGCGGCGCCTGCCTGGCGCCTGCGCGCGCTGCCCACGCAACCTGCGTCGCCGCGCAACCGTCGCGCTGCGTCCGTGTGGCGACAGCGCCCTAGCCCACCACCCGATCGCGGCCTTCGCGCTTGGCCTGGTACAGGAGCTTGTCGGCCTTCACCAGCAGGTCGCGGCGCGTGCGCAGGGTCGGCGACACGCAGGCGAAGCCGATGCTGGCGGTGAAGCGCACCGCGCGCCCGTCGTCGTCGTACAGCACCAGGTCGGCGATGCGCACGCGCAACGCGTCCAGGCGCGCACGCGCCGGTTCCTGGTCCAGGCCGGGCAGCACCAGCAGGAATTCCTCGCCGCCGTGGCGCGCAGCGAACGCCTGCTCGCCGAGGCTGGCGCGCAGCGCCTCGCCGACCCGGCGCAGCACCTCGTCGCCGATCTCGTGGCCGTACGCGTCGTTGATCTTCTTGAAATGGTCGATGTCCAGCAGCGCCACGCACAGGGGCGTGCGCGTGCTCAGCGCCCGCTCCAGCGCCGCGTTGAGGTAGGGATCGCCGGTGCGCCGGTTGGGCAGGCCGGTCAGGGCATCGTGGCCGGCCTGGTAGGCGAGCTTGCGCACCAGATCCTCGCGTTCGAGATTGGCCAGCTTCAAGGCCAGGTTCTTGGCCTTCAGCTCGTGGGTACGCTCGGCGATGATGGTGTTGAGGCGACGCTGGCGGCGCCGGTAGCGATGGCTGCGGCCGCGGTACCACCACAGGATCAGGCCGGTCGCGCACAGGGCCACCAGCACCACGAACGGCCAGCGCTCCCAGAACGGCGGCACCAACTGCAACTGCAGCGAGGCGCTGCCGATGCGGTCGCTGCGCGACCAGTCCAGCGGGCTGGTCATCGCCTGCACGTCCAGGCGATAGCTGCCCGACGGCAGGTTGGTGTAGACGGCCTCCTCGCTGCTGCCGGCATCGACCCACTGGCGGTCGAACCCCTGCAGGCGGTAGCGGTAGCGCACCTTGTCCGGCGAGCGGAAGCTCAGCCCGGCATAGCCGACCGCGAGCCGGGCGACGCCGCCGTGCAGGCGGTACTCGCCCCGCAGCGGCTGCGCCACGCCATCCACCTGCACGTGCGAGATCACCAGCGGCGGCGCCCGCACGTCGCGCCGGCTCGGCAGCGCCGGATCGATCAGCGCCAGGCCGGCCGATGTCGGGATCAGCAATATCCCGTCGCGGCTGCGCCAACCGGCCGGCGCGGTGCTGCCGTTGCCCTGCACGCTGGGCATGCCGTCGCTGCGATCGACCACGTCCACCGCCAGGGTGCTGCGCTGGCCGGCGTCCAGTTCCGCCAGACGCGCGCGCGCGATGCGCAGCACCCCACGATTGCTGTTGGCCCACAGGTTGCCGTTGCCGTCGTCGAGCAACCGGAACAGCTTGTCGCGCGGCAGGCCGACGCTGTGGTCGTAGATGCGCCACTGCCCGCCGCGTAGCCGCAGCAGCCCGCGGTCGCTGGCGACCCACATCGTGCCATCGGCATCTTCGAGGAAGTCGAAGGCGTTCTGCGCCGGGAAGCCGTGGCCGCTCGGCCGCGCCCGCAGCGTGCCGTCCGCGGCGAGCGTGGCGATGCCCTGGCTGGTGCCGATCCACAGCACGCCGGCGCGGTCGCGGTACAGCGCCTGCACCTGCCGCCCCGGCAAGCCGTCGGCGCTGCCGTAGGCCCGCGTGCGATCGCCCTTGCGGTACAGCAGCCCCTCGTTGCCGCCGATCCACAGGCCGCCGTCGGCGTCGGCCAGCAGCGCGCGCACCATGCTCCGCGGCACGCCCGCGGCCACGCCCAGGCGCTGCCGGATGCTGCCGTCGGCCGACAGCAGCAGCACGCCCTGGTCGTAGGTGCCCACCCACATGCCGCCGTCACGCGCGGCGGCCAGCGCCAGCACCGACGGATCGCGGCCTGCGCGCTCGCTCAATCGCACCCCACGGATGCGGCCGCCCTGCCAGCGGTCGAGGCCGGCGGCATGGCCGATCCAGATCGCGCCATCGGCGTTCTGCTGGACCACGCGCACGTAGTCGCTGCCCAGCCCGTCCTGGCGGGTCAGGCCGCCGGCGTCGCCCTTGGCGACGCGGAACAGGCCGTCGGTACTGCCGGCCCAGATCAGGCCTTCGTGATCCTCGATCAGCGCCGGGCTGACCACGCCGGAAATCGACAGCACTTCGTCGCTGGCGCCGTTGCCGGCGCGCCGCAGCAGTTGTCCGCTGGACAGGCTCATCCACAGCTGGCCGTCGCGGTCCTGCAGCGCGGCATCGACGCGCTGGCCGCGCCGCAGCCATTGCAGGCTGTCATCGGCGCCGAGCCAGAACACGCCCTCGTCGCTGGCCGCCAGCAGGCCGCCGTGGCGGTCGGGGGCCAGGCGCCGGATCGACGCCGTGCGCATCGCCGCCGCGCCCCAGCGCTGCGCGCGCGTGCCATGCGCGGTCAGCCGGAACAGCCCTTGCGGCGTGCCCACCAGCACCGCATCGCGGTAGCGCAGCAGCGCGGCGATGCGGGTCCTGCCCAACCCCGCGGCGGCGCCGGCATCGACCAGGCGGCCGTCGGCCTCGATCCGGAACAGGCCGTCCTCGCTGCCCACCCACAGCCCGCCATCGGCATCGCGCAGCATGGCGGTGACCCGCAGCCGTTGCGCGCGCGCATCGCCCAGATGCTCCCAGCGCCCGGCGGCGTAGCGGAACACGCCGTCGTAGGCGGTGCCGACCAGCATGCCGCCGTCGGCGTCGGCGAGCAGCGCGAACACCCCCGACAGCTCCATGCCCGGCGTGTTCTGCCGATCGAAGACGGTGAAGGCGCGGCCGTCGAAACGCGCCACGCCTTCCCAGGTGCCGACCCAGATCATGCCGTCGCGGTCCTGCGCCAGCGCGTGCACGAGGTTGTGCGGCAGCCCTTCTTGCATGGTCCAGCGCGCGATCACCGGGCGCTCGAGCACCGCGCGCTCGGTCAGCGACGCGGCCGGTTCGGCGCGCGCGACGACACTGGCGCAGCACAACGCCAGCAACAGGCACAGACCCACGCCCAGGCGGCGACACAGCGCGTGCGCGCCGTCGCGAATATCGTGACGCCGATCCCCCTGTTCCATCCTTTCCGAATCACACCGGTAACGGCGCGCGGGTACCCCCTGTGGGCAGATGGCTAATCTATCACCGCCTGTTCGGCGCCGATGTCAGGGTGTTCCTGACGCCCCGGCTGGATTCACGGCGGCAGCGGCAGGGTCACGCAGACGCGCAGGCCGCCCAGGGTCGGGGAGGTGTCCAGGGTCACCTCGCCGCCGTGCGCGCTCACCACCTCGCGCACGATCGCCAGGCCCAGGCCGCTGCCCTCCACGCCGCTACCCAGTTCGCGGTGGAAGCGCGCGAACACCCGCTCGCGCGCCTCGGCCGGGATGCCGGGGCCGGAATCCTCGACGCTGAAGCAGACCCCGTCGCGCCCGGCGCACAGCGCCACCTCGACCTGGCCCTGCGGCGGAGCGTAGCGCAACGCGTTGTCGATCAGGTTGCGCACCAGCGCCGACAGCGCAGCCTCGTTGGCCGGCAGCCGCGCCGGGTCGTTGCGGCGCAGGTGCAGGTGCTGGCCGCGGCGCGCGGCCAGGTCGTGCGCCTCCTCCACCTGCAGCGCCACCAGCGCGTCCAGCGCCAGCGGCGCCAGCGTCGCGGCGGCAGCCCCCGGCTCGACCCGACTCAGGGTCAGCAACTGCGCGACCAGCCGCTCCACCCGGCGCACGCTGGCATCCAGGTGCCGCTGCGAGTCGGCGCGCTCGTCGGCATCGCGGGCCTGCCGCAGGTTGTCGGCGTGCACCTTCAGCGCGGCGATCGGGGTGCGCAGCTCGTGCGCGGCGTCGGCGATGAAGCGGCGTTCGCGCTCCAGCGCGGTCTGCAGGCGCCGCATCAGCCCGTTGACCGCGGCGACCAGGCCGAGGATCTCGCGCGGCACGCCCTGCAGCGGCAGCGGCTCCAGCCGCTGCGGATCGCGCTCGCCGATCTCTTGCGACACCCGGCTCAACGCGCCGCTGGCCCAGTTCACCAGCAGCCACACCAGCACCAGCAGCACCGGCAGCGCCAGCAGCAGCGGCAAGGCCGTGCCCAGCGCGATGTCCTCGGCCAGTTCCTCGCGGATATCGGCCTGCTCGCCGGTCTGGAACCAGCGCCCGCCCGGCGAGCGCAGGCTGAAGGTGCGCCAGCGGTCGCCATCCAGGGTCACGTCGGCGAAGCCGGCGCGCAGCGGCGCCAGTTGCCGGGTCGGCCCGCTGTCCGAGCGCAGCAGCAGATGACCGTTGCCGTCGCGGACCTGGAACGCCAGCTTGCTTTCGTAGGCGTGCCCGGTGCGGAACGCCAGCGCCTCGCCCACGCCCTGCGCCTGGCCATGCCAGCCGCGGATCACGATGGCATCGCCGGCCGGCCCCAGTCGCGACAGATCGTCCAGCGGCTCGTCGACCAGGCTCATCAGTACCCGCGAGGACTGCACCAGCTTGGCGTCGAACATCTCGCCGGCCTCCTGCAGCCCGGCGCGGTAGCTCAGCAGCGCGGTCAGCGCGAACACCGGCACCACCACGCCGAGCAGGCCGCCCAGCAAGCGTCGCCGCATCGAGCTCATGGCGCGGCCGTCGCGGCCTGGGTGTCGAGCGCGTAGCCGACCCCGCGCACCGTACGGATCAGCGCCGGATCGAGCTTGCGCCGCAACTGGTGCACGTGCACGTCCACCGCGTTACTGGCCACGTCCTCGTCCCAGCCGTACAGCCGCTGCTGGATCGAATCGCGGGCGATGGCGCGGCCGTGGCGCTCGGCCAACAGCCACAGCAGGGCGAACTCGCGTCGGGTCAGGTCGAGCGCACGGCCGCGCCAGCGCACCGCCAGGCGCTCCGGGTCCAAGTGCAGCGCACCGATCTCCAATTGCGGCGTGGCGCGGCCGGCGCTGCGCCGCAGCAGCGCACGCGTGCGCGCCAGCAGTTCGGTGGTATCGAAGGGTTTGCCCAGGTAGTCGTCGGCGCCCACGTCCAGGCCGAGCGCGCGATCGGCTGGCCGTTCGCGCGCGCTGAGCACCAGGATCGGCACGTCGGCGCCGAGCTGGCGGGTGCGCCGGATCACCTCCAGCCCGTCCATTCGCGGCAGACCCAGGTCCAGCAGCACCAGGTCGATCTCGCCATCGCCGATCGCGGCCAATGCAGCGGCACCGTCCTGCACCCAGTCCACCGAATAGGCGGCGCGGCGCAACGCGGTGCGGATGCCTTCTCCCAGCGACAGATCGTCTTCCACCAGCAGGATGCGCATGGCCGCAGTGTGGGCGGCCGCTCAGCGGCTGGCAAGATGCGTTTCGACCTCGTGCAGTACCGCCTGGATCTGCTGGCGGCGGCCGTGGTCGGCCACTTCGCGGCCAGGCCGCGGCGGTGCCGCCAGGGCCTTGCGCAAGGCCGCGGCAGCGCCGCTCCAGTCCTTCTGCGCGCGCAGGAAATCGCCGTAGAAGTAGTTGGCGTCGATGCCGTCCGGATCGTACTGCAGGCCCTGCTGCAACAACGTCCGCGCCTTGGCGTCGTCGCCGAAGCCCACCGGCCAGCCGGGCACCTGGTAGTACAGCGCGCCCAGGCTGGTGCAGCCTGCGCCGTTCAAGGCGGCCGGGTCCAGCGCCAGCGCCTGCTCGAAATCGCTGCGGGCGCGCTTGACCAGGGCGAGCGCGCCGAGTCCACCGCGTTCATTGGCCTCGCTGGACAGCACGATGCCCTCCCAGATCAGCGCCGCCGGATCGCGCGGCGACGCTTGCCGGGCCACGCCCGCCTGCGTGGCGAGGCGGGCGTAGGCCTGCAGGCGCTGCGGCTTCGGCGTCTGGTAGGCGACCTGCGCCCACTGGTCGCGCACCGCGGCCACCGCCGGGTTCAGTGGCGCGGCAGCGGCCGCCCCCAGCGGCGACAGCGCAAGCAACAACGACAGCGCACGCAGACGGACGTTCATCGGGCATCTCCAAATCGGGAAGGAGCGCGCGCGGCATGCCGGCGCACCACGGGCAACTGCGCCTTCAAACTGCGGTCCACCAGTCCCGGCAAGGCGCCGTTGAGGCGGGCGAAGAGCTTTTCCGGCCAGCCGATCTGCAGGCGCCGATCGCCGCGTTCGATCGCCTGCCGCAGCGCACGCGCCACCCGCTCGGGCGTATCGGCGCCGACCTTCAGCTCCTGGTTCATCGCATCCACCTGCGCGGTGTTGAACGCGGTGCGGGTGGCGCGCGGCGCCAGGTACTGGAAACGCACATGGCTGTCGGCGTATTCGCGCGCCAGCGCCTCGAACAGCCCGCGCAGGCCGAACTTGCTGGCGCTGTAGCCGGCGAAACCAGGGAACCCCAGGCTGCCGAAGGTCGAGCCGACCGCCACCACCGTGGCCTGCGGCTGCGCCTGCAGCAACGGCAGCAGCGCGCGCACCAGCAACATCGGCGCCATCAGGTTGGTGTCCAGCAGTTGCCGCAGATCCTGCTCGGACTGTTCGGCGAACAGGCCGAAACCGCTCTGCGCATGCGCGATCAGCAGCAGCGACGGACGGATCGGCAAGGCTCCGGCGGCGCCGAGCAACTGCGCGCGCCCGGCCGGCGTGGACAGGTCCAGCGGCAGCGGCAGCACCCGCCCCTGCGGATGCCGGCCGGCGACCTGCGCCAGCCGCACCGGGTCGCGGCCGACCGCCAGCACGCAGGCGCCGGCGGCCACCAGTTCGTCGCACAGGGCGGCGCCGATGCCGCCGCTGGCGCCAGTGAGAATCACGCTGCGTCCGTTGAGATCCATCATGCGGCCTCCGCCATGGGCAGCGCCGGCTGTACGCGCAGGCTGCGGAAGATGTCGCCGTACAGGCCGTAGAAGCGCTTGGCCGCGTGTACCACCGCGCGCTGATCGTCGGCGTCGTCGAGGCGGTCCATCAGGCCTTCGAAGAACCCGGCATGCTCGATATCCAGGTCGCCGTGCGAGCGCAGATAGCTGAATGCGTTGCGCGGCAGGCCCAGCGAGGTTTCGATGCTTTCGGCCGCGCGCGTGGCCAGCGCCACGCTGGTGCCTTCCAGCACCAGCACCATGCCGAAGAAGCCCACCGGATTGCCGCGGGCGATGGTGTCGTAGGCGTAGGCCACCATCAGTTCGGTCGCCGCCGATGGCATCGAGGCGGCGGCGGCGGCGCGGTCGGCGCCGCAGGCGGCCAGGTCGTCGAGGATCCACTCCTGGTGGCCCAGTTCTTCCTCGATGTACTCGGCCACCGCGCTGCGCAGCCACTCCAGCCGTGCCGGCAGGCGCGCGCCGCAGGCCATCAGCAGGGGCACGGTGTGGCGCACGTGGTGATAGGCCTGGCCGAGGAAGGCGACGTAGTCGGCGCCGGCGATCTGCCCGGCCAGGGCGGTCTGGATGATCGGGATGGCGATCAGGTCGGCGCGTTCGGCCTGGGTCTCGGCGAGCAGGCGGGCATGGAAACTCATTGGAAGGCTCCTGGGGCGGGATCGGGTTCGAGTTCGGCATAGCGCTGCGCCACGGCGTCGGCGTAGCGCTGCAGGATGGCGTCGCGGCGTGGGCGGCCGTTGCCGGTGAGCAGGCCGTCGGCGGCGCTGAATGGCGCGGCGGCACGTACGAAGCCGGCGACGCGGGCGTAATCGGGCAGGCCGGCGTTGACCTCGGCCAGCGCGCCGTGCAGCGCGGCGTCGTCTTCGCCGGCGCGGCGCGGCCACAGCACCGCCAGGTTGTGCGCGCGTGCCTCGCCGCACACCACCGCCTGGGCGATCAGCGGATGCTGCAGCAGTTCGCTTTCCACCCACTCCGGCGAGACGTTGCGGCCGAACGCGGTGATGAACACATGCTTGCGGCGGCCGGTGATGTGCACGAAGCCATCGGCGTCGACATGGCCCAGGTCGCCGGTGGCGATCGGCCCCGGCGCCGGGCCGGGGGCGCCCAGGTAGCCCAGGCAACGCACGCCGTCGACCTGCAGTTCGCCATCGACCACCTGCACCCGCGCATGCGGCAGCGGTCGCCCGACGCTGCCCAGGCGCTGCGCCTCGGGCCGGTTCAAGGCCACCACCGAGGCGCATTCGGTCAGGCCGTAGCCTTCGAACACCGGCAACTGCAGCGCCGCCGCACGGCACAGCAGGCCCGGACCGACGCGGCCACCGCCGACCGCCAGGTAGCGCAACGAGGCGGGCAGCGGCACGCCGCGCTCGGCGGCCATGACCAGCCCCAGCAGCAACTGCGGCACCAGGATCACGCTGTGCGGCTGGTAGCGGTGCAGGCAGGAGATCAGGGTCGGAATGTCCAGGCCGGCAGCGCCGCTGTAGCCGATCTCGGCCAGCGACGGCAGCGCGATCTGGGCGCCCGACAGCAGCGGCGCGTACAGGCCGCCGACGTTTTCCAGCAGCGTCGAAAGCGGCATCAGGCACAGGTGCCGGCGCGGCGCCAGCGCCGAGGCCGCGTCGGCCAGCGAGCCGGCCACCTGCAGCAGCGCCTCGGCACTCAGGCACACCCCCTTGGGCTGGCCGGTGGTGCCGGAGGTGTAGGTGATGCAGCCGGTGCCCGCGGGCAGGGCCACCGGCGCCTGCGCCAGGCGCCGGCCCGCCAGGCCCGGCTCCGGCAGGCGCAGCGCCTCGCCGTCGAGGCCGGCCAGCGCCGGACCCGGCGCCGCGACCAGCCCCTGCGCACCGCTGCTGGCCAGGGCGTACTGCACCTGCGCCGGACTGAAGAAGGTCGGCAGCGGCACGTGCACGCCGCCACCCAGGCGGATCGCCAGGTCCAGCAGCAGCCAGTCGGGGCCGTTGTCCAGGCGGCTGGCCACGCAATGCAACCCATGCCGCTGCAGCGCATCGGCCAGGCGCCGTGCGCGCTCGAGCAGATCGCGCTCGGGCAGCGCCCCATCGGCGTAAAGCACCCGCGCGTCGTCGCCGCGCAAGCCGGCCAGCAGGTCGGCAACGCCGGGCGCGCTCACGGCGCCCCCGCCAGGCAGGCGCGGAACGTCGGCAGCGCGCCGTGGCGTGGTTCCGCCTCGCGCTGCAGGAAGGCGTGCCCGGCGGCGATGTCGCCGAACATCAGCCGCGGCTGCGCCGCGTAATAGTCGCCCCAGTCGCTGGGGTCGTCGCGCAGGTCCTGGCCGCGCGCTTCGCCCAGTTCCACGGTCGCCAGGTGCAGGCGGTCGAAGGCGTTGCGCAGTTGCCGGGTCGCCACGAACAGCACCCAGCGCAGGCCGGCGCCGTGCAGGGTGCAGGTCAGTGCGCGGATCATCGCCCGCGCATCGCCGGCGTGTTCGGCGGCGAAATTGCCCACCTCCACCAGTTCGCTGCGCACCACCCGCCGTGGCATCCGCTCGGCGATCGCCAGCTCGGCCGGCTGCGCCAGGTACTGCTCGACGAACAGCGGGCCCTCGCTGGCGCAGCGCAGGCCCAGCGCGGCCTGCAGGCGACCGTCGGCGCCGTGGTAGGCGAGCAGGTGCGGAAGGAAGCCGCGCAGAACCGCGCCGTAGCGCTCGCGGTAGACCCGGGCGATGAAGGCTTCGACCTGCGCGCGGTCGGGATGCAGGGCATCCACCAGCACGGGGTCGGCGAAGCGGAAACCGGAAGCGGCGGAGAGCGGGACGATGGCCATGGCGGCATCGTCGGGGCCGCCGATTAGGCGACCATGAGCCCGATGTTAGGCAAATGTAAGCCGCGCATAAGCAAAGCATTGGACGGCGATATTGGCCGGCGATGCCGCCGCGGCCCGACAGGCCGATCGGCGGCGCCTGCCCTGCCCGACCACGACGCCGGCCGAACGCAGCGTCACAATAATGAACCAGCGGGTCTAGTATAAATATCGAACCGACTGGTCTAGTATTGCCGCCATGGTCAGCAAATCGCCCGCCGCCGCCAAGCCCGCCTCCCGTCCCGCCGGACCCGGCCGCCCCAAGGACATGGGCAAACGTGCCGCGATCCTGGAAGCGGCGCGGGAGATGTTTACCGAACTGGGCTTCGGCGGGGTCAGCATGGACGGCATCGCCGCCCGCGCCGGCGTCTCCAAGCTCACCGTCTACAGCCACTACGGCGACAAGGAGACCCTGTTCGCCGAGGCGGTGCGCGCGCAATGCCAGGCGCTGCTGCCGGACGACCTGTTCGGGCACGCGCTCAAGGGCCCCCTGCGCACCCAGTTGCTGGACATCGGCCAGGCCTTCTTCGCCATGATCAGCAGCGAGGCGGCGATGGCCACCCACCGCATGATGCTGACCCCCGGTACTGGCGACGACCACGTTCGCGAGATGTTCTGGAATGCTGGCCCCAAGCGCACCCAGCAGGACCTGGCCAGGTTGCTGCAGGCCCATGTCGCCGCCGGCGAACTGGACATCGCCGACCTGGACCTGGCCGCCTCGCAGTTCTTCTGCCTGGTCAAGGGCGAGCTGTACTCGCTGATGATGTGCGGCCTGTGCCGCGACGCCAGCCAGGAGCGGATCCGCGCCCATGTCGAGGCCAGCATCGACTTCTTCCTGCGTGCCTATGCGGCGCGCTAGCCCGGCCGCCCGGCCGTTCCCCGGCGCCGATGACTTCCGGCACTGCGCGCCGGGCCGTCCGGCGGCGATGCTGCGGCATACGCCCGGCCTCCGTGCCGGCTAAAATGCCCGGCCCTCCGCGTTGGATGCCCGAAATGACGATCGACTACTCCCAAGCCCGCGAAAAGATGGTGGAACAGCAGGTCCGTCCCTGGGACGTGCTGGACCTGCGCGTGCTCGACGTGCTGTCGCGGCTGCCGCGCGAGATCTTCGTGCCGCCGGCCCACCGCGCCGTGGCCTACGCCGACCTGGAAATTCCGCTGGGCCACGGCCAGTTCATGATGAAGCCGGTCATCGAAGGCCGCATGCTGCAGGCCCTGGACCTGCAGCCGGGCGAGGACGTGCTCGAGATCGGTACCGGCAGCGGCTTCGTCAGCGCCTGCCTGGGCGAGCTCGGCCGCGAAGTGGTCAGCCTGGAGATCGAGCCGGCCCTGGCCGCCGCCGCGCGCGCCAACCTGGACGCCGCCGGCCTGGGCAGCAACGTCCGCATCGAGACCGCCGACGCCTTCGCCTGGAACAGCGAGCGCCGCTTCGACGTGGTCTGCGTCACCGCCGCGGTCACCGAGATCCCGGCGCAGTTCCTGGCCTGGCTGCGTCCCGGCGGGCGCCTGTTCGCGATCCGCGGCCGCGCGCCGGTCATGGAAGCGGTGCTGGTGCATGCCGAGGCCGGCGCGCCGCGCACGGAATCGCTGTTCGAAACCGATCTGGCGTACTACCTGCGAGGCGCAGCGCCAGTCCCCCAGTTCACATTCTGATCCATCAAGGAAGCCGCAATGATCCGCCGATCCCTCGTCCTGGCGCTGGCCGCCGCGCTGTTTCCGCTGGCCGCCAACGCCACGGACCTGCTGCAAGTCTACGAAATGGCCCGCAACAGCGACCCGCAGTTGGCCTCCGCGGAATCGACCCGGCTGTACGACAAGGAGGGCGAGGTGCAGGCGCGCGCCGCACTGCTGCCGCAGCTCAACGGTAGTGCATCGCTGCAGCGCAGCCATAGCGAGATCGAGCGCGGCACCGGCGAGCTGTCCGGCACCAGCAAGAGCCGCAGCTACGCCGTGCAGGGCCAGCAGACCCTGGTCAACTTCGCGCAGTTCTCCAACCTGCGCGCGCAGAAGGCGCGCAGCCTGGCCGCCGACTACACCCTGGATTCGGCCAACGACGACCTGATCGTGCGCACCTCGGCGGCCTATTTCAACGTGCTGGTAGCGATCGAGTCGCTGGTCGCCGCCGAGACCAACGAAGCCGCCGCCAAGAAGCAGTTCGACTATGCCGACAAGCGCCTGGAAGTGGGCCTGGCGCCGATCACCGATGTGCACGAAGCCCGCGCCGAGTACGACCAGGCCCGCGCCGACACGATCACCGCGCGCAACTCGCTGCAGGACCTGTACCAGGCGCTGACCGAGATCACCGGCCAGCCGGTGCGCGACCTGCGCGGCCTGCCGGAGGATTTCCGTCCGCAGCTGCCGGCCACCGGCGGCGACATCGACAGCCTGATCGCCTCGGCGCTGGACAAGAATCCGTCGCTGCGCTCGTACCAGTACCAGGTGCAGGCCGCCGAGGCCAGCGTCTCGGCCGCGCGCGCCGGGCACCTGCCGACGCTGAACCTGTCGGCCAGCGCCGGTCGCGATGCGACCTGGGGCGACGGCGTCTCCGGCAGCAATTCGCCGCGCGCCGACAGCAACACCATCGGCGTCACCCTGAACATCCCGATCTTCGCCGGCGGCGCCACCCAGTCGGCGGTGCGCCAGGCGTTGGCGCAGCGCGACATCGCCCAGGACACCTACGAACTGCAGAAGCGTGCGCTCGACCGCAACACCCGCAACGCCTACCAGACGGTGGTGGCCGGGATCAGCGAGATCGAGGCGCGGCGCCTGGCGGTGGTCTCGGCGCAGGCCGCGTTCGACGCCTCGCAGGTCGGCCTGGAAGTCGGTACCCGCACCGTGCTGGACGTGGTGCAGAACCAGCGCACCCTGTACCAGGCGCAGCTGGCCTACGCGCAGGCGCGCTACAACTTCCTGCAGAACCGCCTGCTGCTGAGCCAGGCGCTCGGCTCGCTGGACGTGGCCGAGGTGCAGTCGATCAACGCGCTGCTGACCCAGAGCGCCGAATCCAAGCTCAACTCCACCAGCACGCAGTAAGCGCGTCCGCGCGCGCATCGAAACGGCGGGCCTTCGGGTCCGCCGTTTTGTTTTGGGGAGCTCGGGCTGAGCTGTGTCAGCACGCCGTTCCCGCCTGCCGGTCGCGGCTGAAGCCGCTCCTACGAGTGCGCACTCGCCATGCGACACGCGCCCGCCATCTGGCAAAGCGAACGCCGTTCTGACCGTGACACGACAGTCCGGCAGCACACTGTGGGAGGGACTTCAGTCCCGACGCGCTGCGCGATGGAAGGGGCGGAATAGGCGCACGGAGAGCGTCATGCGTCGCGGCTGAAGCCGCTCCCACACGGGTCTTTCTGGGATACGGAAAAGGAAGCTGGCGCAGTCACCGTAGGAGCGGCCTCAGCCGCGACGCGCTTTACCGGGAACGCCGAATGACGCACGCATCCCGGCGCCACGCACGTCAGTCCTCCGCACTCGCCTCGCCGGCCAACGGCGGCAGATGCGGCGCGATCAGTTGCAGGGTCCGTTGCAGCGCACCGCGGCCGTTGGCGACCAGCGCGCACCCGGCCTCGGCCATCTGCTTGCGCGCATCGGCATCGCCCAGCAGGGACTGCAGCGCCGCGCACACGGCGCCTGCATCCTCGCAGATGGCCACCGCACCGGCCTCGCGCATGCGCCGCGAGATTTCGGAGAAGTTGTGCAGGTGCGGGCCGGTGACCGACGGCGTGCCGACCGCCGCCGGCTCCAGCAGGTTGTGGCCGCCGATCGGCTGCAGGCTGCCGCCGACGAAGGCGACCTGCGCGCAGGCGTAGAAGCCCATCAACTCGCCCAGCGTGTCGATCACGAACACCGCATCGTCGGCACCCGGCCATTGCTGCTGGCGGCGCGTGGCCACGCGCCAGCCCTGGTCGCGCGCCAGCGCCTCGACCTTGGCGAAGCGTTCCGGATGCCGCGGTGCCCACAGCAGCAGCAGGTCCGGCCACTGCCGGCGCAGTTGCCGGTGCATCTCGATCACCGCCGCTTCCTCGCCGTCGTGGGTGCTGGCGGCGATCCACACCGGGCGCGCCGCCGGCACGCGCTCGCGGAACGCGGCA
Source organism: Xanthomonas sp. NCPPB 3174 (assembly GCF_056725205.1). NCBI lineage: Bacteria > Pseudomonadati > Pseudomonadota > Gammaproteobacteria > Lysobacterales > Lysobacteraceae > Xanthomonas > Xanthomonas sp. NCPPB 3174. The sequence continues at coordinate 3,836,871 of NZ_CM161517.1, forward strand.
ACGACCTCCGGCAGGTGCGCGGGCGCGGCGATGTCGAACTTCAGGTTGCCCAGGGCGCGCACCTGCTCGGCGCGCGCGCCCAGCGCGACGAAGCGCTCGGCGTCCTCCTGCGACTGCGCCGCCACGCAGGTGACGGTGCGCAGCGCACGCCCGATCAACGGCCGCAGCACCCGGTAGCCGCGCAGCGAACGCGCCGACAGCCGCGCGTTGAGCACGTACACCGGAATGCCGCGGTCGCGGCAGCCGAACAGCATGTTCGGCCACAGTTCGGTTTCCAGGATCAGCGCCAGGCTCGGGCGGAAATGCTGCAGGAAGCGGCCGACGCTGCCGGGCACGTCATAGGGGAGGTACACATGGTCCAGCGCGTCGCCCCACAGCGCGCGCACCCGCTCCGAGCCGGTCGGGGTGATGGTGGTGATCACCCAGCGGATGTCCGGACGCTGCGCACGCAGCGCGTTGACCACCGGCGCGGCGACGTTGACCTCGCCCACCGAGACCGCGTGCAGCCACACCCGCGGGCGTCCGCGCGCCTGCGAGTACGAGGCGTAACGCTCGTCCCAGCGCTGGAAGTACTGGCGCACGCGGAAGCCGCGCCAGACCAGGTGATAGACGGTGACCGGCAGCAGCAGATAGAGCACGGCCGAGTACAGGCCGCGCAGCAGCCGCTCGATGAAATCGTTGCGCATCCGGACAGCATAGCCGGTTGCGTCGGGACGGCGGCAGACGATCGCCATGCCCCCAGCAGTGCGCGCCGACGCGGCCGTACGCGTGCCCGGCTAAACTTGGCGCATGTCTGCCGCTCCCACTCCGCCCGCGTCCGCGACCCAGGCCGCACCGCCGCCACGCTCGCCCCGCCACTGGCCCACCTGGCTGCTGCTCGGCCTGGCGGTGATCGCCGCCCGCCTGCCGTGGCTGTTGCAGCGCGCGCTGGGCCGCGGCATCGGCTGGCTGGCGCTGCGCCTGGCCGGCACCCGCCGCCATGCCGCCGAGGTGAACCTGACACTGTGCTTCCCGGAGCAGAGCGAGGCCTGGCGCGCGCGCCTGCTGCGCGACAGCTTCGACGCGCTGGGCGTGGGCGTGTTCGAATTCGCCCGCGCCTGGTGGGGCGGCATCGGCGCGATTCGCCGGCGCACCCGCATCGAGGGCCTGGAACACCTGCAGGCGCTGCAGGCGCAAGGCCGCGGCGTGCTGCTGGTGTCGGGCCACTTCATGACCCTGGAGATCTGCGGCCGCCTGCTGTGCGATCACGTGCCGCTGGCCGGCATGTACCGGCGCCACCGCAATCCGGTGTTCGAATGGGCGGTCAAGCGCGGCCGCCTGCGCTACGCCACCGCCATGTTCGCCAACGAGGACCTGCGCGGCAGCGTGCGCCACCTCAAGCGCGGCGGTTTCCTGTGGTACGCGCCGGACCAGGACATGCGCGGCAAGGACACGGTGTTCGTGCCGTTCTTCGGCATGCCCGCGGCCACCATCACCGCCACCCACCAGCTAGCGCGGCTGACCGGTTGCGCAGTGGTGCCGTACTTCCACCGCCGCGAAGGCGCCGACTACATCCTGCGCATCGCGCCGCCGCTGGAGGACTTTCCGTCGGAAGACATGGTCGCCGACACCGCGCGGGTCAACGCCGCCATCGAGGCGATGGTGCGCGAGGCGCCGGCGCAGTATCTGTGGATCCACCGCCGCTTCAAGCGCCAGCCCGGCGGCCGCAGCGACTTCTACGAGCGCCAGCGCGGCTGAGCGCTCACCCCGGCGTCGCGGCGTCGGTGCGTTCGCCCGGTTCGGGGTCGTTCGCCAGCAGGGCGCCGGCGTACAGGCCGATCAGCAGCATGGTCAGCGCGCCCCAGAACGACGAGTAGAAGGCCAGGTGGGTGTTGAACGGGAACACCGTGATCAGCAGCGCCTGCATGGCCGGCCGCGCGCGTTCGCGCGCCTGCGCCGACGCGTAGCGCCACGCGCGCCACGCCTGCGCCGCACCGGCCAGCCACAGCAACAGGCCGATCACGCCGGTCTCGGCAAGCACCTCGAGCACGATCTGGTGGGCATGGAAGGCCGGTTCGCGTCCCCACTCCCCGGCATGGCTCGGATCCGGATCGCACCCGACGTAGGCCTCGCGGAAGCCGCGCACGCCGACGCCGTTGATCGGGTGCTGGCGGATCATGCACCAGGCCGCGGTCCAGATCTGCGCACGCCCGGTCAGGGCGGCGTTGAGGTCGGCCGGATGCCCGCTGAGCGCGCGCGCGGTGCGCTCGAAGCGGTCGTGCACCTGCGGCGACACCACGCCCAGCACGCCGGCGCCCAGCAGCGCGGCCACGCCCAGCGCCAGCAGCTTGCGCGTGCCGAGCAGGCGCCAGCCCGACAGCACCAGCAGCAGCGCATAGGTGACCCACGACGCGCGCGATCCGGCCAGCACCAGCACCCCGCCGACCGCGCCCGCCGCAAGCAGCCAGCCCCAGGCGCCGCCGCGGCGCGCCGCCACCCACAGCAGGAACGGCGACACGCTGGCCAGCACCTGGCCGAACTTCAGGTTGCACGGGCCGAACACGCCGCTGAGGCGATCGGCCAGGGCGATCTCCTGCGGCGTGCACAGGCCGTGGTGGCTGATCGCCCACTTCAGCTGGTCCATCGACCAGAACAGCGGGCTGGTGCCGCACAGCGCCTGCGCCAGTGCGTCCACGGTCCAGATCGCCGCGATCGCCGCCAGGCCGTTGAAGGTGATGCGGCGCCCGCGCGGCGTCGCCACGGCCATCGCCACCAGCCACAGGAACGGCAGGAAGCGCAGGTCCACCGCCGATTCGCGCAGGGCCAGCGCCACGTCCACCGCACCGAACGCCGACAGCGGCTGCGGCAGCCAGTAGGTGAGGAACAGCAGCGTGGTCAGCGCCCAGGCCGGACCGCTGAGCAGGCGCGCGCCGCCGCGGAAGCGGCTGTGCAGCAGCCGCGCCAGGGTGACCAGGGCGCCCAGCGCCAGCACGCCGGCGGCCAGGCCGGGCGCCGGCCACAGCGCGACGAACACCAGCACCCATACCGGCGCCCAGCGTTCGCGGACCTCGGGCAGGGCAGAAGCGGACAGGGAACCGTCAGGGCCGGAGTTCGTCATAGATCGCCAGGGTGCTGCGCTGCATCGCCTGCAGCGTATAGGGAAGCGTGGCCGGCGGCGCCGGTGGCTGCGCCAGCAGCGCGCGCGCGGCGGCCTGCAGGGCCGTGGCGTCGAACGTCGCCACGGCGCCGGCGGGCTGCAGTTGCGCCAGCAGTTCGCCGACCCCGCCATGCGCCCAGCCCAGGACCGGCCGCCCGACCGCCAGCGCCTCGACCACGGTGCGGCCGAACGCCTCGGGCTTGCGCGAGAGTTGCAGCACCAGGTCGCTGGCGGCATAGGCCTCGGCGATGCGGGCGGTGGGCGCGGTGAACGCCAACGCATCGGCCACGCCGACTGCAGCGGCCTCGGCCTCCAGTTCGCGGATATAGGCCTCGCGTCCGGCCTCGCGCGCGCCGGGCAGCCACAGCCGTGCGTCGCTGCCCTCCCCGCGCAGTGCGGCCAGCAGGCGCAGCGCATCGGCATGGCCCTTCAGGCGGGTGCCGCGCCCCGGCAGCAACAGCAGCGGCCCGTTCCCGGCCAGCGCCGGCGCCTGGCTGGCGGCCCAGGCCCGCGCCTGCGCATCTGGCCAGGGGCGGCGCGGGAACTGCGCCGGATCGATGCCGCGCGGCACCACCCGCAGGCGCGCCGGATCGGTCTGCGGATAGTGCCGCAGCACGTAGTCGCGCACGGTCTCGGACACGCAGATGACCCGCTCGCCGCGGGTCATCACCGCGCTGTAGCGGCTGGGCGAATTGAGCCCGTGCACGGTGGTGACCAGGCGCGGACGTTGCGCCACCGGCATGCCCTGCAGCGCGCGCCAGCCCAGCCAGGCCGGCAGCCGCGAGCGCGCGTGCACGATGTCGGCGCGCTCGCGCGCGAACAGCCGCCGCAGCGCCGGCACATGGCGCAGGGTCAGCAAGGACTTGCGGCCGATGTCCAGGGCGATGTGCTCGGCACCGGTGGCGGCCAGCGCCGGCAGCAAGCGGCCGCCGGCCGACACGACCACGGCGCGATGCCCGGCGTCGACCAGGGCCTGGGCGATTTCCAGCGTGGACCGCTCGACGCCGCCGGACTCCAGCGCCGGCAGCAACTGCACCACGGTCAGGCGGTGCATCGAATCCGGATCAGTCGACCAGCACGAAGACCGCGCCGCAGTACGGGCACTTGGCTTCCAGGCCCGGCTCGTCCTCGATCGGCAGGTACACCCGCGGATGCGAGTTCCACAGCGCCATCTCCGGCGTCGGGCAGCTCAGCGGCAGGTCGGCGCGGCGCACCTCGTAGCGCGTCTGGGCGTTGGCGGGCGCGGTGGCGGTATGGCTCATGGCGGTGGGGACACGGCGAAAAGGGACAGGCGATTCTAGCAGCCCGTCCCGCTACGGGCGCGGCTTGCGGCGGCGGCGCGGCGCGGTCCTTTCACGCGCCTTTCCGCTTCGCTTGATACGGAACCAACGCGCCACTATGCTGGCATCACGCGGCGCCGACATGCCGCTTTGAGGTGTCTCGTGGATATAGGTGTGCGTTTGATGCAGGCGCGGCGAAATGCCGGTTTCACACTGCGCGAGCTTGCCGCCTTGTTGGGCGTGGCGCATAGCACGCTGGGTCATTGGGAGAACAACCGTTCGGTCCCCAATGCCCGGCATTTGCTGAAGATCGCCGAACTTACCGGCGTCGACGCATATGTGCTGCTGACCGGCAAGCCTTCCAAGCTGAACCAGACCGACGGCGACAGCCTGCCGCTGCCGTGGGCAAGCGCATGGCCTGAACGGGGCGCGGCGCCGCCGGCGCCGCCTTCGTGCCTGGCCTTCCCTCGCGCGGCCTTCGTGCCGGCCGCGCGCGCAGCGATGCGAATGGCACTGCGGCATTTCGTGTCGCCCACGGATGAAAGCGTTTTCAGTCTCGTCCTTTCGGTCTCTCCCCTAGCGCCCCCCTCGCCCGCCGGCCCCGCAGCCGTGGGGATCGTGGCGCCGCTGCTGTTCTCTTCTCGCCCCACACCATTCCGCGCAACCAGCGCAGGCGGCTGCATGCGCGGCAGGTGCGATTCGCCTGCAATGCGAATGCGCACGCCAATGCGCCGCCGCATCAGCGGCAGCGCATCGGCACAGCAGCAGTGGGCGCAACCGGCGAACGCACGGCGCGCGACGCGTGCCAACGCCGCCGCGTGCGGCGCCGACCCGGCGCTTATTTCTCCGCGTCGCGTTGCTTGCGGATCTGCGCATCGACCGCGGCGATCGCGGTCATGTTCATCACCCGGCGCGAGGTGGCGCTGGTGGTGAGGATGTGCACCGGCTTGGAGATGCCCATCAGGATCGGGCCGATCGCCACGCCGTCGGTGAACACGCGCACCAGGTTGTAGGCGATGTTGGCCGCTTCCAGGTTCGGCAGCACGAACAGGTTGGCGCGGCCCTTCAGCGTGCTGTTGGGCATGATCTGCTTGCGCAGCGCCTCGTCCCACGCGGTATCGCCCTGCATCTCGCCGTCGATGTTGAGTTCCGGCTTGCGCTTGAGCAGCGCCTCGCGCACCTGGCGCATCTTCAGCGCGTCGCGCGAATCGTGGCTGCCGAAGTTGGAGTGCGACAGCAGCGCGATGTTTGGCTCGATGCCGAACAGCTTCAGGCGATAGGCGGCCTGCAGCGTGGCCTCGACGATCTGCTCCACGCTCGGGTCTTCCTGCACGTGGGTGTCGACGAAGAAAAACGCGCCCTGCTGGTTGATCACGCCGGTCATCGCCGAGGTCGAACTGACCCGCGGCTCCAGCGGAATCACGCTGCGCGCGTAGCCGAGCTTCTTGTGGAAGCGGCCGACCACGCCGGTGAGCAGCGCATCGGCTTCGCCGCGCGCGACCATCACCGCGGCGATCAGCGTCGGCCGCGAGCGCATCAGCTCCTTGGCCGCGGTGACGGTGACGCCACGGCGCTCGGTCAGCGCGTGGTAGTACTGCCAGTAGTCGTTGAAGCGCGGATCGTCGTGGATGTTGGTGATCTCGAAATCCACGCCGGCGGTGATGCGCAGGCCCAGGCGCTGGATGCGCGCCTCGATCACGTCCGGGCGGCCGATCAGGATCGGGAACGCCAGGCCCTCGTCGATCACGCTCTGCACTGCGCGCAGCACCACTTCCTCTTCGCCTTCGGCATAGACCACGCGCTGCTTGTCGGCGCGGGCGCGGTCGTACACCGGCTTCATCATCAGGCTGGTGCGGTAGACGAACTGGCTGAGCTTGTCGCGGTAGGCGTCCATGTCGGCGATCGGCCGCGTGGCCACGCCCGAATCCATCGCCGCCTGCGCCACCGCCGAGGACAACTCGACCAGCAGGCGCGGATCCAGCGGCCGCGGGATCAGGTAGTCGGGGCCGAAGCTCGGCGTCTCGCCGCCGTAGGCCGCACCCAGGTCCGAGGCCTCGCGCCGTGCCATCGCCGCGATCGCCTTGACGCAGGCGATCTTCATCTCCTCGTTGATGCCGGTGGCGCCGACGTCGATGGCGCCACGGAACAGATAGGGGAAGCACAGCACGTTGTTGATCTGGTTCGGGTAGTCCGAACGGCCGGTGCCGATGATCGCGTCCGGGCGCACTGCCTTGGCCGCTTCGGGGGTGATCTCCGGATTGGGATTGGCCAGGGCGAAGATCACCGGCTGCGGCGCCATGGTCGCCACCATCTCCGGCTTGAGGATGCCGGCGGCCGACAGGCCGAGGAAGATGTCCGCGCCCTCGACGATCTCGGCCAGCGTGCGCTTGTCGGTGTCGCGCGCGTAGCGCGCCTTGTCCGGGTCCAGGTCGGTGCGGCCGGTGTGGATCACCCCGTCGCGGTCCAGCGCCAGGATGTTCTCCGGCTTCAGGCCCAGCGAGACCAGCATGTTGACGCAGGAGATGCCGGCCGCGCCCATGCCGGTGGTGGCCAGCTTGACCTCTTCGATCTTCTTGCCGGTGACCACCAGCGCGTTGAGCACGGCCGCGCCGACGATGATCGCGGTGCCGTGCTGGTCGTCGTGGAACACCGGGATATTCATGCGCTCGCGCAGCTTGCGCTCGACGATGAAGCACTCCGGCGCCTTGATGTCTTCCAGGTTGATGCCGCCGAAGGTCGGCTCGAGGCTGGCGATGATGTCGACCAGCTTGTCCGGGTCGTTCTCGTTGATCTCGATGTCGAACACGTCGATGCCGGCGAACTTCTGGAACAGCACGCCCTTGCCTTCCATCACCGGCTTGGACGCCAGCGGGCCGATGTTGCCCAGGCCCAGCACCGCGGTGCCGTTGCTGATCACCGCCACCAGGTTGCCGCGCGCGGTCAGTTCGCTGGCCTGCTGCGGATCGGCGACGATGGCCTCGCAGGCGAAGGCCACGCCCGGCGAATAGGCCAGGGACAGGTCGCGCTGGGTCAGCATGGGCTTGGTCGCGGAGACCTTGATCTTGCCCGCCGGCTGTTGGCGGTGATAGTCGAGGGCGGCCTGTTTGAAATCGTCGTTTGACATCGAGGGCTTCTTTTGTCGAAAGGCGCGGAGGCCCGGAATTCTACCCCCAGCAGCAGGAGTGGTCCTGTCTGGCGGCTGTCGCCAGGGCCTTGAGTGCCGGGAAAAACGCAACGCGCCGGCAATGCCGGCGCGTCGTGCGGTGCAGCGGATCAGCGCGTGGCGAGCGATTCGGCCGCCACCGCGGGCAGCGGCACGGCCTCGCCGTCCAGGGCCAGGCGCAGGCGATCGCGATCCAGTGCGTTCTCCCAGCGCGAGACCACCACGGTGGCCACCGCGTTGCCCATGAAGTTGGTCAGCGAGCGGCACTCGCTCATGAAGCGGTCGACGCCCAGGATCAGCGCCATGCCGGCCACCGGCACTTCCGGCACCACCGCCAGCGTCGCCGCCAGGGTGATGAAGCCGGCACCGGTCACGCCGGCCGCGCCCTTGGAGCTGAGCATCGCCACCAGCAGCAGCGTGATCTGATGGCCGAGGGTGAGTTCGGTATTGGTGGCCTGGGCGATGAACAGCGCCGCCAGGGTCATGTAGATGTTGGTGCCGTCGAGATTGAAGGAGTAGCCGGTGGGTACGACCAGGCCGACCACCGACTTCTCGCAGCCGGCGCGCTCCATCTTCTCCATCAGCGACGGCAGCGCCGATTCGGACGAGGACGTGCCCAGCACCAGCAACAATTCGGCCTTCAGGTAGCGGATCAGCTTGAAGATCGAGAACCCGCACAGATACGCCACGGCACCGAGGATCACCACCACGAACAGCAGCGAGGTGACGTAAAACGAACCGACCAGCCAGGCCAGCTGCACCAGCGAGTGCAGGCCGTGTTCGCCGATGGTGTAGGCGATCGCGCCCAGCGCGCCGATCGGCGCGGTCTTCATCAGGATGTGCACCAGCTTGAACACCGGCGCGATCAGCGCCTCCAGCAGGTTGACCACGGGCTTGCCGCGCTCGCCGATCAGCGCCAGCGACACGCCGAACAGCACGGCGACGAACAGCACCTGCAGCACATTGGGACCGACCAGCTTGCCATTGACCACCTGGTCGCCGGTGAACGCGCCGATCAGCGACGTGGGGATGATGTCCATCAGGAAGCCGACCAGGGTCAGGTCGTGCGACTTCTGCACGTAGCTGGCGACCTTGCTCTGGTCCAGCGTGGCCAGGTTGACGTTCATGCCCGCGCCCGGCTGCACCACGTGCGCGACGATCATGCCCACCACCAGCGCCAGGGTGGAGAAGAACAGGAAGTACACCATCGCCTTGCCGAACACCCGGCCGACCGTCTTCAGGTGGGTCATGCCGGCGATGCCGGTGACGATGGTCAGGAAGATCACCGGCGCGATGATCATCTTCACCAGCTTGATGAAGGCATCGGCCAGCGGCTTGAGCTGGGTGGCGAACTGCGGTTCCAGATGGCCGAGGACGGCACCGATGACGATGGCCGCCAGCACCTGGACATAGGTGTGCCGGTAGAACGGCACAGGCCGCGGCGCAGGCGTGGCCGGGGAAGTTGAGATGTGCATCGAAAGCGCTCCGGGACGGTCCGCCCACCCGACGCGGGTCGCGGAATGCTGCCTTTGTACGCGTCGCCAGCGTCTAAGCAGATAACCTATTGGTACTAGGCCCGGCGCCGCGCCTTGTCGACGCGGTTACAGTGGCGCGGTAGGCTCACGGAAGGGCTAACGCAACGCCGCACGCAGACGCCGCCCGCGCTGCGATGGCGGCGCCGTCGCCATCGCAGCGCATGTCTTCAGGGGGAGACGGCGCCGCAGGACTGCAACATCGCCGTAAAGAACGGCCGGGCGCGTCCGCTATTGCATGCAGGGGGCATCACGTCCGGCACCGTGTCCGCATCGCGGCGGCATCGCCGTTCGCGTGCGGCCCGCCGCCGCACTGCCCGCGTCATCGCACCACCTGCCGGCCGGGGACTGCCGTGCCTTCATTCCTTACCGAGACGACTCCATCATGCGCCACACTCTTCTCTTCGCCGCGCTGGGCCTGACCGCCGCCGCTCCCGCCTTCGCTGCCAACGGCTTCGACGACTGGCCGACCAAGGTCGCCTTCAACGACGGCACCGAACTGGCCGTGACCGGCAACTACGCCTACGACTGGAACAACTTCTCCAACGACGACGGCCGCCTGGAGGACGACAATACGTTCCGGCGCAAGGAGTTCGGCGCCACGCTGAAGAAGAAGGGCGTGTACGACGCGATGGTGTACTTCGACTTCCAGTCCAAGCTGTGGCTGGACGTGTTCTTCCGCTTCGAGACCAAGGCCCTGTTCGGCGCCGACTACGGCAAGGTGCGCCTGGGCTACATCAAGGTGCCGGTGGGCCTGGAAGGCGTGACCAGCTCGCGTGCGGACAGCTTCATGGAAGTGGCGCTGCCGGTGCAGGCGATCTACCAGGGCCGCCGGACCGGCGTGGAGTGGACCTTCGAGCGTCCGCAGTACCTGCTGCAGGCCGGCGCCTACGGCGGCAAGGATCTGCAGGGCGACAATCCCGGCACCACCCAGGCGGTGCGCGGCGTGTGGACCCCGTTCAAGGCCGACGGCGACGTGCTGCACCTGGGCCTGGCGTATTCGCAGGAGAATCCGCGCGGCTACCACAACGGCCTGGACGTGAGCTTCAGCCCGCGCGCGCGCTTCCGTGCGCGTCCGGAAGCCGGACTGACCGACGTGCGCCTGATCGATTCGGGCACGCTGGTCGACGTCGACCAGGTGCGCCGCACCGGCCTGGAGGCGATCTGGATCAAGGGTCCGTTCTCGATGCAGGGCGAGGCGCTGCGCGCCGACGTGACCCGCGACAACGGCCGCCCCGACTACACCGCCGACGGCCAGTACGTGTTCGCCAGCTACGTGCTGACCGGCGAATCGCGGCCCTACAGCGCCGGCAACGTCGGCAACATCAAGCCGGCCAACGCCTACGGCGCGGTCGAACTGCTGGCGCGCTACAGCCGCCTGGACCTGGACGACGGCACGGTGCTCGGCGGCCGCCAGCACGACTGGACCCTGGGCGCCAACTGGTACCTGACCAGCCACTTCAAGTTCCAGGTGAACTACGTGCGTGCCGATGCCGAGCGCGCCGGTGTGCGCGTCAAGCCGAACTCGCTGGACCTGCGCGCCCAGGTCCAGTTCTGAGCCGCCGCAGTCCGGCCGATCCGACGCGATCGGCCGGGCTGCGGGTTGCTGCGCCGCGCGAAAGCGCTGCGCAGCGGGCTGCGGGCATGGCGCTCGGCGATGCCGACGACGCTTGGGCGATGCGACCTGCCCATACACGGCGTACCGTTGCAGATCCGCAAGACGGCATCGCCCGGCGTCCACTGACGCGATCGGCGGCCAATCTGCCTGGGTCCTTCGCTTTCGCTTCGCGATCCACGGCGGCAGCCATCGCCACCGCGCACCGCAAACGCCAGCGCACCCTCTAAGCTGATGCGGTCCCGGTCGCCGCGTTCTTCAGCATGCCCTCGCTCCTGCGCCATCGTCGCCTGATCCTGCTGCTGGTCGTCATCGTCGGCGGCATGGTGCTGGCGATGCTGTCGGCGCAACACGTCGCCGAACAGCGTGCGCTGCGCGCCGAGAGCGTGCAGTTGCGGCAGCAGTTGGAGCTGTATGCGCAGACCCTGCAGCAGCGCATCGACCGCTACCGCACCCTGCCGCAGGTGCTGGCGCTGGACCCGGAACTGCGCGACGCCCTCACCCATCCGCTGGACACGGCCACGCAGCAGCAGTTGAATCTGAAGCTGGAACGCGCCAACGACGTCACCCGCTCCTCGACCCTGACCCTGATCGACGCCAACGGCGTAGCCCTGGCCGCCAGCAACTGGCGCCTGGCCAGCAGCAACGTCGGCGCCGACTACAGCTTCCGCCCCTACGTGAAGCAGGCCCTGGCGCAGGGCAAAGGCCGTTTCTACGGGATCGGCATGACCACCGGCGTGCCCGGCTACTTCCTCTCGCAGGCGATCCTCGACGCGCATGGACGCCCGCTCGGGGTGATCGTGATCAAGATCGAACTGGCCGCGCTGGAGCACGAATGGCTGCGCGTGCCCGACGTGGTGCTGGTCAGCGATGGGCATGGCGTGGTGTTCCTGTCCAGCCGCGACGTGTGGCGCTACCGCCAGTTGCAGCCGCTCAGCGCGCGCGAGCGCGACGAACTGCTGGCGACCCGCCAGTACGCCCAGCAGACCCTGCTGCCGGCGAAGCGGCGGGTGCTGGAGACGCTGGACGACGGCGGCCAAGTGATGCGCATCGACATGCCGGCGCAGCCGGCGCCGCTGCTGTGGCAGAGCATGGCGCTGCCGGAGAGCGGCTGGCGCCTGCACCTGCTGCACGACGTGGGCGGCAGCCGCGCCGCCGGCCGCGCCGCCGCGCTGGCCGCGGCCGGCATCTGGCTGGCGCTGTCGTTCCTGGGCCTGCTGTTCCAGCAGCGCCAGCGCCTGGCGCGGCTGCGCCAGCGCAGCCGGCGCGAACTGGAAGCGCTGTTGCAGCAGCACGCGCAGGAACTGCGCACCGCCCAGGACGGTATCGTGCAGGCCGCGCAACAGGCCGACACCGGCCTCAGCCGCAGCCTGGAGCACCTGCCGCAGGGTGTGGTGATCATCGACGCGCAACTGCGCCTGGTGGCGTGGAATTCGCGCTATCTGGAGATCTTCCGCTTTCCGCCGGAGTTGATCCGGGTCGGCCGCCCGATCGAGGACGTGTTCCGCTACAACGCGCGCCGCGGCCTGCTCGGCCCCGGCCCGGTGGAAGCGGCGATCCAGCGCCGCCTCGACCACCTGCGCAGCGGCCGCCCGCACATGCGCGAGAGCGAGAAGGACGACGGCACGGTGCTGGAGATCCGCGGCAATCCGCTGCCCGACGGCGGCTTCGTGACCAGCTACGCCGACATCACCAGCTACAAGAACGCCGCACGCGAACTGCGCTCGCTGGCCGACGCGCTGGAGCACCGCGTCGCCGAACGCACCCACGATCTGGCCGAGGCCAAGCGCGAGGCCGAGAACGCCAACCGCTACAAGACCCGCTTCGTGGCCTCGGCGGTGCACGACCTGCTGCAGCCGCTCAACGCCGCGCGCATGTTCGTCTCGGCACTGCGCGGCAAGCTGCACGACGCCGATGCGCGGCAGATCGCCGACCACGTCGACAACGCGCTGGCGGCGCAGGATGCGATCCTCAACAGCCTGCTGGACATCTCGCGGCTGGAAGCGGGCACGCTGAAGACGCAGGTGCAGGACCTGGCGCTGGACCCGCTGCTGCAGACCCTGGCGCGCGAGTTCGGCATCGTCGCCGAAGGCCGCGGCCTGCGCTTGGACTATGTGCCGACCCGCGCCACCGTGCGCAGCGATGCGACCCTGCTGCGGCGCATCCTGCAGAACTTCCTGTCCAACGCGGTGCGCTACACCCCGCGCGGGCGCGTGCTGCTGGGCTGCCGGCACGACGGCACGCAGTTGCGCATCGAGGTCCACGACCAAGGACCGGGCATTCCCGACGCGCTGCAACAGGAGATCTTCGAGGAGTTCCGCCGGCTCGGCGACGGCGTCGCCAACGACCGCGGCGCCGGCCTCGGCCTGGCGATCGTGGAACGCATCGGCCGCCTGCTCGGCCACCGCATCGGCCTGCGTTCGCAGTTGGGCCGCGGCAGCGTGTTTTCGGTGACCGTGCCGCTGGGCGATGCCGCGGCCGCACAACGCCAGGCGCCGGCGGCGATGGCCAGCGACAACGGCGACGATCCGATCCTGCACGGCTGCCGGGTCTGGTGCATCGACGACGACCCGCGGGTCTGCGAGGCCAGCCGCACTCTGCTGACGCGCTGGGCCTGCCAGGTGGAACTGGCCGCCGGCCCGGACCAGGCGTTGGCCGCGGCACAGCCGGCGCAGGCACCGGAACTGGTGCTGCTGGACGTGCGCATGGGCGAGTGCGACGGCCCGACCCTGTTCGCGCAGCTGTGCGCGCGCTGGCAGGCCGAGCCGCGCGCGATCCTGGTCACCGCCGAGGCCGATCCGGCGCTGCGCACCCTGGCGCAGGAGCACGGCTGGGGTTTCCTGGCCAAACCGGTCCGCGCGCCAGCCCTGCGCGCGCTGATGACGCAGATGTTGCTGCGGCGTGGGTGAGGCGTGTGAGCGGGTTTATCAGGTTTGGGGAATGTGGATCTTTGGCCGCCGTACCCTCATCCGCCCCTACGGGGCACCTTCTCCCGAAGGGAGAAGGGAAGCGCTGGCCCCTCTCCCCTCGGGAGAGGGGTTGGGGTGAGGGTCAGGGGCGCGCAGCGCCACGCACAACCTCAACCACAGTTGACGCGCCAATCCGGCCGCCGCCCTGGCGGCGAAAGGATCCTGGCTGCCGTACCCTCATCCGCCCCTGCGGGGCACCTTCTCCCGAAGGGAGAAGGGAAGCGCTTAGCCCCTCTCCTGCCGGGAGAGGGGTTGGGGTGAGGGTCCGGGCACGCAGCGAGGCCTCTACCACTCGCGCGGCGCGATCAGCTCCTCGACGTCGGCGTCTTCGAAACCGTAGGCCTTGGCGATGTGCAGGAAATCCACGCCGATGTTCTCGCTTGCGGCGGTCTCGATCTCGCTGTCGTGGGCCTCGAATTCCAGCGCCAGCTTGTTGAATTCCTCGGTAGCGGCATGGGTCAGCCGGTACAGCGCCGGCAGGTCCGCCGGTGCCTGCGCCTCGATCGCCTCGCACAACCGCAGCAGGATCTTCTGCCCCTTGCCGACCAGCGACGGGGGGAAGTAGTCGTCGTCCAGCATCTCCTGCAGGAACGGATAGTGGGCGGTCTGCTCGTTGCGGAGGGTCGTGGTGGGCATGGTCCGGTGGTCTCCGCCCGCGGGGGGCGCGGGCATCGGCGCATAGCATCGCGTATCCGGGCGCCGCGGAAAACGCCCCCCGCGGCGATTCGGTTCAGGCCTCGCCTTCCGGCTCCAGCGCCTTCACCAGCACCGCGGCCTGGGTGCGGCTGTGGCACTCGAGCTTCTTCAGGATCGCGGTCACGTGGACCTTGACGGTGTTCTCGGCCAGGCCCAGCTCATAGGCGATCTGCTTGTTGAGCAGGCCATCGGCCAGGCACAGCAGCACCCGGAACTGCTGCGGGGTCAGTTGCGCCAGACGCGCGGCCAGTTGCGCGTCGGCCTCCGACCGTGCCGCGGTCAGCGGTGGAAACCAGGTGCCGCCGTCGAGCACCGCCGCCACCGCGATGCCGATGGTCTCGGCCGGCGAGGACTTGGGGATGAAGCCGGCCGCGCCGAACTGCTGCGCGCGGCGGATCACCCGCGGGTGATCGTTGGAGGAGATCACCACCACCGGCACGTCCGGGCGCTCGCCGCGCACGTGCAGCAGGGCCGAGAAGCCGCGCGCGCCGGGCATGGCCAGGTCCAGCAGGATCAGGTCGGCATCGGCCTGCGCGGCCAGCGCAGCGTCCAGGGTGGCGGCGCTGGCCGCTTCCACCACCAGGGCGCGCGGCAAGGCCTGGCGCAGCGCGTGCAGCACGGCGGCGCGGAACAGCGGGTGGTCGTCGGCGACCAGGATCGTCGGGGCATCCATGGGCGTGAGGCGGCTGGCATGACGCCGCAAGGCGTCGGGTGGGCGCGGACGGCGCGCAGGACATGCAGTGTACGTGTGGCGCGGAGGGATGCCGAGCGTGCGTCCGCGCCACCGGAGCGTTGCGCGCCATGACCGGCCTGCCGGATCTTGTCGGCAGTGCGCACCACGCGGCACAGCCCCGCACGCGCCGCACCGGACAATCGCCCGGCCTCCTGGCCGCCAGCGCCAGCGGCAGGCCCCGACTGCCGCCCATTCAAGACCGACACCACAGTGGCCGATAACACGGCGTGATCGTCTCCCTCTCCAACCTGCTGGGCCGCCTGCCGCTGGCCGCGTCCTGGCTCACCCTGTGCCTGGCGCTCGCGCCGGCTGCCTCCGCGGCCGTGGCGGCCGACGACGACGCCCTGCCCAGCAGCCTGGAGCACTTCGGCCTGGACGAGGGCCTGTCGCAACTGTCGATCAACGCCTTGCAGAGCGACGACCAGGGCTTCCTGTGGGTCGGCACGCAGGAAGGGCTGAACCGCTTCGACGGGCATCTGTTCCGCGCCTACCGGCGCGAACTCGGCAGCGACAGCCGGCAGAGCCTGCTCAGCAGCAGCATCGACAGCATCGGCTTCGAGCCGCGCGGCACCCGCCTGTGGCTGGGCACCAACGACGCCGGCCTGGAAGTGATCGAACTGGCGACCTGGCAGCACCACCGTCTCGACACGAAGCAGGGCCTGTCGCACAACCGCATCACCCAGATCCTGATCGATCCGCAGGGCGGCGCGTGGCTGGGCACCGAACGCGGCCTGGACCGGGTCGAGGCCGACCTGCAGCGGGCACGGCCGCTGGGCGGCGATGCGCCGGTGGTGGGACTGACCTGGATGCCGGACGGCACGCAGCCGGTGGCGCTGGACCGGCAATGCCGGCTGTGGCGGCTGAGCCGCGACGCACGCGAGGAGCTGCCGGCGCCGCGCGGGATCGACGAATGCGTGGGACTGCAGTCCGGGCCGGAAGGGCTGTGGCTGGCCTCGGCGCGCGGGGGGCTGTTCCAGCTCGATCCGCGCGGTGCGGTGCTGGCGCACTGGACGCCGGCGCAGCTGTTCACCCGCGGCAGCGACCTCAGCGCGCTGATCCGGCTGCACGACGGCCGCGTGCTGGTCGGCACCACCAACGCCACGGTGACGCAACTGGACAGCGTGCGCCATGTGCCGCAGCGGCTCAGCTTCGACCTGCCGCCGAACAGCGCCATCATCCGCTTCTACCAGGCCCCCGACGGCACCTGGTGGATCGGCACCTACACCGCCGGGCTGTACCGGGTGCGGCCGTTGTCGGCGGTGATCCGCAACGACGAGGAGCGCGTCAGCGACACCCACGACTGGTCCAGCAGCAGCGTACGCAGCATCTGGCGCGACGGCGAGCGCATGCTGATCGGCACCGACCAGGGCCTGCTGACCCGCGACAACAGCCGCGCCGCCTGGCAACTGGTGCCGGGGCTGGCCAGCCAGGCGATCCGCAGCATCGCCGCCGATCGCGACGGCTGGTGGCTGGGCACGCGCCAGGGCCTGTGGCGCCTGGACCGCAGCGGCGCGCTGCGACGCCTGGGCGGCCTGGCCGACGAGCACATCAACGATCTGCTGCTGGAAGGCGACACGCTGTGGGTGGCCACCCGCCGCGGCCTGAGCCGCGTGGTCGGCGGCCAGGTACGCAACGATCCGCGCTGGGCGCCGCTGAACGGACACACCCTGACCCGGGTGTACCGCGACAGCGAGGACACGCTGTGGATCGGCTGCAACGACTGCGGCGTGTGGCACATGCGCAGCGGCCGTCCCGCCGAGCCCTACCGCCCGCGCGGCAGCACCCTGTACCCCTCGGTGTGGTCGCTGTACGCACACGACGGCGTGCTGTGGGTGGGCACCTTCTCCGGTGGGCTGTACCGCATCGACCTCAAGCGCGACGTGGCGCTGCGCTACAGCGACCGCGAGGGGCTCAGCAGCAACGTCATCTACACCATCCTGCCGGATCCGCAGGGGCGGCTGTGGCTGAGCACCAACAACGGCCTGAGCGTGCTCGACCCGCGCACCCGCATCGTGCAGAGCCTGGGCCGCCGCGACGGCCTGCAGAACCAGGAGTACAACAGCGGCCGCGGCTATCGCGACGCGCACGGGCTGCTGTACTTCGGCGGCACCCAGGGCGTGGACGTGGTCGATCCCACGCGCCTGCCGCTGCGCAGCCCGCAGGCGCGCGCGGTGCTCACCGACCTGCGCATCCTCAATGCCGGCGAGGACCGCGACGGCGGCGAGAACCAGACCGAGAGCGACGTGGTCTACGCGCAACGCATCGCCCTGGACCACCGCGACAACGTGTTCACCATCGGCATGACCGCGATCGACTTCGCCGCGCCCGGCACCGCGCGCCTGCGCTACCGCGTCGACGGACTGCAGAAGGGCTGGGTGTACCCGCAGACCGCACACAGCGATTTCTCGGTCAGCCACCTGCCGCCGGACCGCTATACGCTGGTGGTGGAAGCGGCCGGGCGCGACGGCCAGTTCGGCGCCGCGCGGCGACTGCAGATCGAGGTACTGCCGCCGCCGTGGCGGCATCCGTTGGCCTACGCCGGCTACGTGCTGCTGGCGCTGGCGCTGCTCGGGCTGGTCTTGCATCGCGTGCGACGCACGGTCAACCGCGAGCGCGACATGGTGGAACTGTTGAACCTCACCGTGGCCGAGCGCACCCGCCAGCTCGAACGCGCCAACCAGCAACTGCTGCAGAGCAACGCGCGCCTGCAGGCGGCCACGCGCCTGGATCCGCTGACCCAGGTCGCCAACCGCCGCGAGCTGCAGGATTGGCTGGCGCGCGAATGCCCGGTCCTGCTGGCGGCGCTGGACGACGGCAGCAGCGCCGATGCGCTGTATTTCTTCATGATCGACGTGGACAACTTCAAGCGCATCAACGACGACTATGGCCACCAGGCCGGCGACGCGGCGCTGGTGCACTGCGCCGACCGCCTGCGCGGGCTGTGCGGCGAGCGCGACCTGCTGGTGCGCTGGGGCGGCGAGGAGTTCCTGCTGGTCACGCGCCTGCCGCGCGAGGACGCCGCCAGCGCTCTGGCCGAACGCCTGCGCGCGGCGGTGGCGACGCAGGGCTTCGCCCTGGCCGAGCGCGAACTGACCCTGACCTGTTCGATCGGTTTCGCACCGTGGCCGTTCGTCGCCGCGTGGCCGGCGCTGGGCGACTGGGAACAGAGCGTGGGCCTGGCCGACCGCTGCCTCTACGCCGCCAAGGGCGCCGGCAAGGACGCCTGGGTGGGGCTGGCGCCGGGCGCGGCCCCGGACCGGCCGCGCCTGCACGCGCTGCTGGCCGGCGGCGCGCCGGAACAACTGGGCGACAGCGTGCGCGTGCTGTGCTCGCCCGGGCGCCAGCCGCGCTTCGCACGCTGAGCACCGGCACCGCGGCTCAGCGCGGCGGCGCCTGCTGCATGCTGCTGCGCCAAGCGTCCAGGAACTGCCGCCGCTTCAGCGCATCCAGGTACACCAGCAGGCCCGGGCCCAGCGCGATCGGGCGGAACGCCGGGGCCGCCGCCGGCCCGCCCTGCGCGACCCCGCCTGGCTGCGGCAGGATCGGCTGCAGCCGCGCCTCGCGCGACAGCACCTGCTGTCCGCGCGGCGACAGCAGGTAATCCAGGAAACGACGCGCCTCCGCCGCATGTGGACTGTCGCGCGGGATTACCGCGGTCCGCAGCGCGACCAGGGTGTAGTCCTCCGGCTGCACGATCGCCAGCGGCGCGCCGGCGTCGATGCGCGCCTGCGCGTACGAACCCAGCACGTTGTAGGCCAGCAGCAGTTCGCCGCGCGCGACCTTGTCCAGCAGCACGCCGGTGCGCTCTTCCAGCACCACGTGGTTGTCGCCCATCGCCGCCAGCAGCGCCCCGGCCATGCTGCCGAGCTGGCTGTCCTGGGTCGCGAACAGATAGCCCACGCCGCTGCGTTCGACGTCGTAGGTGCCGATGCGCCCGCGCAGCGGCGATGCGGGCGCGCGCAGCAGTTCCAGCAGCCGGCGGCGGGTCCGCGGCACCTGCGCGGCCGGCAACCGCGCGGTGTTGTAGACGATCGCGACCGGCTCGTAGCTGATGCCGAACACTTCGTGCCGCCATTGCGCCCAGGCCGGCAGCGCCTCGGTCTGCGGCGAGCGGTGCGCCAGCGCGTGGCCGTCGTTCACCAGCTTGGCCTGCAGGTCCATGCTGGCGCTGATCAGCAGATCGGCGCAGCGCGGGCCCGGGCCCGGATGCAGGTAGCGCCGGTAGATATCGCCGGCGATCACGTCCTGGTACACCACCTCGGTGTGCGGATGCAGGCGTTGGTAGTCGCCGATCACCGCGGCGAACACCTCGATGTCGGTCGAGCCCTGGATGCACAGTTGCGCGGTGGCCGCACCCTGCGCCGGGAAGCGGCGCACCTCGCCGGGCGCGGCCAGCGCGGCATTGGCGAGCAGCATGGTCAGCAGCAGCGGCAGACGGCGCAGCAGCATAGACAGGCTCATGGATGCAACCTCGGCAGATGCAGGCTGGCGATCAGGCCGCCGCCCACGCGGTTGGACAGATCGATGCGCCCACCATGCGCTTCGACCACGCGCTTGACGATCGCCAGGCCGAGCCCGGCGCCGCCGGCGGCCGCGCCCTCGCCGCGCACGAAGCGCTCGAACACGCGCTCGGCCTCGGCCGCGGCGATGCCCGGGCCGTGGTCGGCCACGGTCACCACGCAGTCGCGCGCGCTGCAGGTCAGCGCCACCTGCAACGGGCCGTCGCTGCCGTACTTGCAGGCGTTGTCGATCAGGTTCTTGATCGCCTCGCGCAACAGCAGCGCATCGCCGCGCACCAATGCCGGTTCGCTGGCGACGGCCAGTTGCACGCGCGGCCGCGGCGCGGCCTGCGGCACCGCTTCGTGCAGCGCCTGGTGCAGCACCTCGGCCAGGTCGACGCTGGCGTAGCGCTGCAGGTTGGAGCGGTGGATCACGCTGGCGTCGCTGAGCAACTGGTTGAGCAGGCGGCTCATGTGCGTGGCGTTGCGCTCGATCGCCTCCAGGCTGCGGCGCATCTCCTGCGGGTCGTCCTCGTCCAGCGCCAGTTGCGCCTGTGCGCGCAGCGCCGCCAGCGGCGTGCGCATCTGGTGCGCGGCCTCGGCCATGAACGCACGCAGGGTTTCGTTGCTGCCGGCCAGGCGCGCCATGAAGCGGTTCAACGCCGTCACCATCTGCTGCATCTCCTGCGGCGCAGTCGCGGCCACCGGCTTGAGCTCGGACGGTTCGCGCCGCGACAGCTCGCGCTCCAGCGTGCGCAACGGCCGCAAGGCGCGCGACACGCCCAGCCACACCAGCGCCAAGGCCAGCAGCGACAGCAGCGCGATCGCCACCAGCGCATGCAGCACCACATCCTGTGCCAGCGCCTCGCGCGCGCGCCGGGTCTGCCCCACCTGCACCCACACCTGGTCCTGCGCCGCCGCCGAGGACACCCGCCGCGACACCACCGCAAAGCGCACCGGCTCGCCGCTGTACACCGCATCGAACAAGCGCGGCGGCGCGCTGGCGCGCGGCAGCGACGGCGCCGCCGGCAGGTCGTCGTAGCCGGTGATGGTGCGCCCGCGCGCATCGAACACGCGGTAGAACACCCGGTCCTCCGGCGCCATCGCCAGCAGGTCCAGCGCCGCATACGGCAAGTCCACCTGCCACTGGCCGCCGGCCAGCGCCACCGAATCGACGATGGACAGCGCCGAGGACACCAGCAGGTGGTCGTAGGAACGGTTGGCGGCACGCTGGCCGTAGTCGCGCGCCACGAAGAACAGCGCTACCGCGCCGAGCAGCGACAGCGCGCCCAGGTAGCGCAGCAGCGTGCGCCGGATCGACGGCGCCGGCAACGCGGCCTCAGCCATCGGCGTCCGCTGCCGCCGGATCCGGCGTCGCCGCCGCCTCCAGCTTGTAGCCGACGCCGCGCACGGTGACGATGCGCAACGGCGCGGCGGCCAGCTTCTTGCGCAGGCGCCCGACGTACAACTCGATCGCGTTCGGCCCGGCCTCGTCGTCGAAGCCGAACAGGCCGTTGCCGATCTCGTCCTTGCCCACGACCTGGCCGAGCCGGCCGATCAGGATCTCCAGCAGGCGGTACTCGCGGTTGGGCAGCTCGATCGGCGTGCCGTCCAGGCTGACGCTGTGCGCGGCGTTGTCGAAGGCGAAACCGCCGAGCTGCACCACCTCGCTGGCCTGGCCGCGATTGCGCCGCAGCAACACCCGGCAGCGCGCCTCAAACTCGCGGAAATCGAATGGCTTGCCCAGGTAATCGTCGGCACCCACGTCCAGCGCCTGCACCCGGTCCTCGATGCCGTCGCGCGCGGTCAGCATCAGCACCGGCGTGGTATCGCCGCGCTCGCGCAGCCCGGCCAGCACGCGCAGCCCGTCCAGCCCCGGCAGGCCGATATCCAGCACCACCAGATCGAAGCGCTGGTAGCGCAGCACCCCGGCCGCACTCAAGCCGTCGCGCTGCCAATCCACCGCATGCCCGCTGCGGCGCATGCGCCGCACGATCGCATCGGCGAGATCGGCGTTGTCTTCTACCAGGAGCAGGCGCATTGGGGCCGGGATTGGGGATTCGGGATTGGGGATTCGCAAAAGCGGCTTCCGCAGACTGATGCTAGCGCGCTTGCGTCAAGTCAGACAGCGCGCAGAGCGCTTTTACCAATCCCCAATCCCGAATCCCCAATCCCGGCCTTCCCGACAGGTCGTTGACAGCTACGCCCGACTAGGCTGCGTCCATGCCGGTCCGCGGCCGTTGCTGGCGGGCCGATCCAATCGCTGCGACACGCACCTGGGAGGGGACGTGGAACTGAAGACTCTGACATTGGGCAGCGCCTGCGCGTTGCTGTGCCTGGCCGGATCGGCGCGCGCCGCCAGCGACGACGACGGCCCGGTGACCGCCGAGCTCGGTGGGCGCCTGCATTGGGATTTCGCCCACTTCGACAACGACAATCGCGGCACGCCCAATCCCGACGACACCGAGATCCGCCGGCTGTGGCTGGACGTGTCCGGCAAGTTCTTCGGCTTCGGCTACAAGGTCGAAGGCGATTTCGCCGGGCTGCAGGACGACTTCAACGGCAAGGGCATCGAGGCCAAGGACGTCTACATCACCCGCAAGTTCGGCGCCGGCACGCTTACTGTGGGTCAGTTCAAGCAGTACTTCACCCTCGACGACCGCACCGGCTCCAACTTCGGCCAGTTCCTGGAGCGCAGCGGCGCGGCCAGCACGCTGGCGCCGCTGTACCGCAAGGCGGTGTCGTGGCAGGCCGCGGGCACCGACTACACCTGGGCCGCCAGCGTCTACAGCCTGCAGAGCATCGACGTCTCCAACACCCGCGGCCACGCGTTCGGCGGCCGCGGCACGTGGGCGCCAGGCGCGCGCGACGGCGACGTGCTGCACCTGGGCCTGTCGCTGGCGCACGAGCACTACGACCATCCCGGCGCCGGCGGTGCGCCCGCGCTGAGCATCCGCCCGCGCCCGGCCGGGCATCTGTCCGACGACAGCCGCGTCACCCTGGCGCGCTTCGCCGACGGCCGCGATACCGACGTGGACAAGTGGTCGCTGGAATACGCGCAGGTGCGCGGACCGTTGTCGTGGCAGGGCGAGTTCAGCGGCGGATTGTTCGACGACGGCGCGCAGCGTGCCGACGTGATGGCGGCCTATGGCTTCGTCAGCTGGTTCGCCACCGGCGAATCGCGCCGCTACGACGGCAAGACCGGCCGCTTCACCCGCATCAAGCAGGTCAACCACAAATATGGCGCCTTCGAACTGGCATTGCGCTACGACCGCATGTGGGGCGAGCAGCACCGCGATGGGCAGCCCGATCTGCTCGACGCTTCCACCGCGTCGTGGACGCTGGCCGGCAACTGGTACATCAAGCCGAACCTGCGGCTGATGCTCAATCTGATCGACAGCCGCAACCGCGATCACCTGGCCGGGACCACGCTCGACCATACCCGCGCGATTACCGGTCGTTTCCAGTACGACTTCTGAGTCCTCCGCTCCTCTGCAGGAGCGGCTTCAGCCGCGACAGATCCTTCCGATGCCGGCCTGTCGCGGCTGACGCCGCTCTTACAAAAACCGCAACGCCTCTTCCCCCGCACCACCAAGGAACTTCCATGCTGACCGCGCTCGGTTTCGGAATGGTCATTACCTTCATGTACCTGATCATGAGCAAGCGGCTGTCGCCGCTGGTCGCGCTGATCATCGTCCCGATCGTGTTCGCGCTGGCCGGCGGCTTCGGCACCGGCATCAACGAGATGATGCTGGAGGGGATCAAGAAGATCGCGCCCACCGGCGTCATGCTGATGTTCGCGATCCTGTACTTCGGGGTGATGATCGACGCCGGCCTGTTCGACCCGCTGGTGCGGCGCATCCTGCGCCTGGTCAAGGGCGACCCGATGAAGATCGTGGTCGGCACCGCGGTGCTGGCGCTGCTGATCTCGCTCGACGGCGATGGCTCCACCACCTACATGATCACGGTTTCGGCGATGCTGCCGCTGTACCGCCGCCTCGGCATGAACGCGCTGAACATGACCTGCGTGACCATCCTCGCCGGCGGTGTGATGAACCTGACGCCGTGGGGCGGCCCCACCGCACGCGCCGCCACCGCCCTGCACGTGGACCCGGCCGACGTGTTCGTGCCGCTGGTGCCGGCGATGGCGCTGGCGATCGCCGGCATCCTGGTGCTGGCCTGGTACCTGGGCATGAAGGAGCGGCGCCGCCTGGGCGTGGTGACGCTGCCCGGCGATGCCTGGATGGACGGCAGCGTGGCCGACGACGGCGAGGCACTGCCCACCGTGGAGGACGCCGAGGACGTCAAGCGGCCGCGGCTGCTGTGGGTGAACCTGGTACTGACCCTGGCGCTGATGGCCGCGCTGGTAATCGGCGTGCTGCCGATGCCGGTGCTGTTCATGATCGGCTTCGCGCTGGCGCTGCTGATCAACTACCCGAACCTGGCCGAGCAGCGCCGCCGCCTGGTCAACCATGCCGGCAACGTGCTGTCGGTGGTGTCGCTGATCTTCGCCGCCGGCGTGTTCACCGGCATCCTCTCCAACACCGGCATGGTCGAGGCGATGTCGCGCAGCTTCCTGGCGGTGATCCCCGACGCCTGGGGCCCGTACCTGGCGGTGATCACCGCATTGGCGAGCATGCCCTTCACCTTCTTCATGTCCAACGACGCCTTCTACTTCGGCGTGCTGCCGATCCTGTCCGACGCCGCCAGCCACTACGGCATCACCCCGGTGGAAATGGCCCGCGCCTCGCTGGCCGGGCAACCGGTGCACCTGCTCAGCCCGCTGGTGCCGTCCACCTACCTGCTGGTCGGCCTGGCCAAGGTCGACTTCGCCGACCACCAGCGCTTCACCCTGAAATGGGCGGTGCTGGTGTCGTTGGTGTTGATGGGCGGCGGGTTGTTGTTCGGCCTGTTTCCTTTGGCGAAGTGAGCGCCGCCCGGGATTGGGGATTGGGCATTGGGGATTCGTAACAGCCACTGCCCGCGCGCCCATCCAATCCCGACTCCCCAATCCCGATTCCCAACTCCGAAGGAGTTCAACGTGACCCTCAGAATCGCCTACGTCACCAGCGGCATGGGCAGCATCGGTACCGCAATCTGCCAGAAGCTGGCGCGCAACGGCCACACCGTGGTCGCCGGCTGCGGGCCGGACTCGCCGCGCAAGTCGGCGTGGCTGCGCGAGCAGCGCGAGCTCGGCTTCGACTTCATCGCCTCCGAGGGCAACGCCACCGACTGGGATTCGACGGTGGCCGCGTTCGCCAAGGTCAAGGCCGAGGTCGGCGAGATCGACGTGCTGGTCAACAACGCCGGCGGCAGTCGCGACATGCTGTTCCGGCAGATGGGCCGCGAGGACTGGCAGGCGGTGATCGCCAGCAACCTGCATGCGCTGTTCAACATCACCAAGCAGGTGGTCGACGGCATGACCGCGCGCGGCTGGGGCCGCATCGTCAACATCGGCGCGGTCAGCGCGCAGAAGGGCCAGATCGGGCAGATCAACTACGCCACCGCCAAGGCGGCGATGCAGGGCTTCAGCCGCGCACTGGCGCAGGAAGTGGCCTCGCGCGGCGTCACCGTCAACACGGTGTCGCCCGGCTACATCGCCAGCGCGGCGATCAGCGGCTTCCCGCCGGACGTGCTCGACCGCCTGGCCAGCTCGGTGCCGCTGCGCCGGCTCGGCAAGCCCGAGGAAGTGGCCGCGCTGTGCGCCTGGCTGGCCTCGGACGAGGCCGCCTACGTCACCGGCGCCGACTACGCGGTCAACGGCGGCCTGCATATGGCTTAGGGCGTGTCACCAATTCCCGATTATGCCGCGCCTGCCAGGCCCAACCCGAAGGGCCGCTCGGGAATTGATGACACGCCATAGCCATGCGCAGCGCCGCGACGCGCGCCTGGCATACACTGCCGGTTCCGCTTCGTCCGTCGCGCCCGCTCCGCATGTCCGACAAACCCGAATCCGGCGCGCCCGCCGCGCGCCTGCAGATGGCCGACATCGCGCGCATGGCCGGCGTCTCCGAATCCACGGTCTCGCGCGCGCTGGCCGACAACCCGGTGGTCGCCGAACGCACCCGCGCCTACATCAAGCAACTCGCCCGCGATGCCGGCTACCGGGTCGATCCGGTGGCGCGCAGCCTGCGCTCGCGGCGTTCCAACATCGTCTGCGTGGCCGTGCCGCTGATGCACGCGCACGAACAGCCGCTGTCGGACCCGTTCATGATGACCATGCTGGCGCTGCTGGCCGACGCGCTGACCGCGCGCGGCTACAGCATGCTGCTGTCCAAGCTGGACCAGCACCAGGACCACTGGGTCGAGGACCTGGCGCGCAACAGCCGCGCCGACGGCGTCATCATGCTCGGCCAGAGCCACGAACACGCCTCGCTGGACGCCGCCGCGCGCGGCGGCCTGCCGATGCTGGTGTGGGGCAGCCGCATCGACGGCCAGGCCTATGCCAGCGTGGGTAGCGACAACCTGCGCGGCGGCGAACTGGCCACCGCGCACCTGATCGAGCACGGCCGCCGGCGCATCGCCTTCCTCGGCGACGAGCAGTTGCCGGAAGTGGCACCGCGCTTCGCCGGCTACCGGCGCATGCTCGACGCGCATGGCCTGGCGTTCGACCCGCGGCTGCACGCGCGCAGCCACTTCCTCAGCGAGGACGCCTACCGCCTGACCCGCGCGATGCTGAAGAAGACCGAGCCGCCGGATGCGGTGTTCGCCGCCTCCGACGTGATCGCCCTGGGCGCGATCCGCGCCCTGATCGAAGCCGGCCACCGCGTGCCGCAGGACATCGCCCTGGTCGGCTTCGACGATATCCCCCTAGCCGCCTACAGCCAGCCGCCCTTGACCACCGTGCGCCAGGACCTGGCCCAGGCCGCCACCCTGCTGGTGGACGGCGTACTGAACCTGATCGCCGGCACGCCGGTGGACTCGGTGGAGATGCCGGTGAGTCTGGTGGTGCGGGAGTCGGCTTGAGGGGCCGGGATTGGGGATTCGGGATTCGGGATTCGCAAAAGCCAGGACGCGCGCACTGCGGGTACACTCGCTGAATCGGCTTTTTTCCAATCCCGACTCTCGAATCCCGACCTCACCGCTTTACGAATCCCGAATCCCTACTCCCGAATCCCGACGCTTCACAAACAACATCGCCACCGCCGCCAACAGCATCAACACGCCGGCCAGGCGAATGACGTTGCGCGGATCGCCCTGCAGCAGGCTGTCGTAGTACAGCGGCAGGGTCACGATCTGGATCAGCATCGGCAGCACGATGAACAGGTTGAACAGGCCCATGTACACGCCAGTGCGCTCGGGCGGGATGCTGTTGGCCAGCATCAGGTAGGGATTACCCATCATGCTGGCCCAGGCCAGGCCGATGCCGAGCATCGGCAGCAGCAACAGCCAGCGGTCGTGGATCGACGGCAGCACGCACATGCCGACGCCGGCGGCGACCAGGCACGCGGCGTGGGTGGCCTTGGGGCCGAACCGCCGCGCCACCGGCACCATCGCGAACGCGGCCAGGAACGCCACGAAGTTGTAGAAGCCGCCGATCTGCCCGTTGACCAGGCCGGCCTCGCGGAAGCCGTGCGAATCGGCCGCGGTGGTGCCGAACAACGTGGTCGACAGCGACAGCACGATGTACTGCCAGTAACAGAACATCGCATACCACTGGAACAGCATCACCGGTGCCATCTGCCGCATCGTCGGCGGCATCTGCCGCACCGCGTCGACGATCTCGCGCAACGTCGCCAGCGGCCCGACCGCGGCGCTGCGCAAGCGCTGCAATTCCGCCGCCGGCAGCACCGGCTCGCGCACGCTGCGCGCGGTGAGCAGGATCGAGGCGGCGGAGAATCCCGCACCGATCGCGAACGCGGCGATGGTGACGTAGGGAATGCGGTGGGCGTTGGCCGCGTCCTGGTTCATGCCCAGCCACACCAGCAACGGCGGGGTGACATAGGCCAGGGTCTGGCCGAGGCCGGTGAACGCGCTCTGGGTCAGGTAGCCCAGCGGCCGCTGCGGCGGTGCCAACACGTCGCTGACCAGCGCGCGGTACGGCTCCATCGCCACGTTGTTGGCCGCATCCAGCATCCACAGCAGCGCCACCGCCATCCACAGCGCCACGCTGAAGGGCATGGTCAGCAGGCACAGGCTGCACACCAGCGCGCCCACCACCATGTACGGCATGCGCCGGCCCCAGCGGGTCACGGTGCGGTCGCTGAGCACGCCGACCACCGGTTGCAGCACCAGCCCGGTGATCGGGCCGGCCAGCCACAGGTAGGGCAGGTTGGCGTGGTCGGCGCCCAGGTAGTTGTAGATCGGGCTCATGTTGCTCTGCTGTAGCCCGAAGCTGTACTGCACGCCGAAGAAACCGGCGTTGAGCGCCAGCACGCGCGAGAGCGGAAGCAGGGGGCGATCGGAACGCATGAGCATCGGCATCGGCCTGGGCGGGTCGGGCACGCGGGAGGCGTGCCGCAGCGGCGGAGCGGAGTGTCGCCGCGCCTGCAATCGTTTGTAACGCTGCGCTGCACCATGCAGAATGCTTCGATCTCCCAACGATAAGGTTGGCGTAAGCGCCCCTGGTGGATTTGCTGCACTGCAAATTGCAATCGATTGCGGACAGCCGTATCTGTACGCCGCCGCACCCACCGACCGCGCCGCGCCCTGCCCGTTCCGGCAGCGGCGCGCCGCCACCCACTGCACCACTTCGCTTCGGGAGAGACAGCGATGCATCACCCTTCGATCCGCCTGCAGACCCTGGCCCTGGCCGTCGCCGCGGCGCTGTCCGCACCGGCTGCGCTCGCGCAACAGGCCACACCCGCCGCTGCCGACGCCCCGGCGGCGCAGGGCGACGTGGTCAGCCTGGACTCGGTCTTCGTCACCGGCACCGCCACGCCCAAGAGCAAGCTCAAGTCCAGCGTCTCGGTCAGCACCGTCGGCGCCGAGGCGATCGAACAGTCGGCGCCGCGCAGCACCGCCGAGATCTTCCGCAACATCCCCGGCATCCGCTCCGAATCCAGCGGCGGCGAAGGCAACGCCAACATCGCCGTGCGCGGGCTGCCGGTCGCCTCGGGCGGCGCCAAGTTCCTGCAATTGCAGGAAGACGGCCTGCCGGTGCTGGAGTTCGGCGACATCGCCTTCGGCAATGCCGACATCTTCCTGCGCGCCGACTACAGCCTGGAGCGCATCGAGGCGATCCGCGGCGGCTCGGCGTCCACCTTCGCCAGCAACTCGCCCGGCGGCATCATCAATTTCATCAGCAAGACCGGCGACACCGCCGGCGGCAGCGTCGGCCTCACCCGCGGCCTGGGCGGCTACGACAACACCCGCCTGGACTTCGACTACGGCGCACCGTTCGCCGAGCACTGGCAGTTCAACGTCGGCGGTTTCTACCGGCGCGGCGACGGCGTGCGCGACGCCGGCTACACCACCGACAAGGGCGGCCAGCTCAAGGCCAACCTGACCCGGCTGTTCGACAACGGCTACGTGCGTATCTATGCCAAATACCTCAACGACCGCGCCGCCGGCTACCTGCCGGTGCCCACGCGGGTCAGCGGCAGCGACGGCTCGCCGCACTTCGGCAGCATCGACGGTTTCGATCCCGGCACCGACACGCTGTACAGCCCGTACTTTCGCAGCAGCGCCACCCTCGATGGCCGCAACAAGCCCTCGCGGGTGGTACTGGGCGATGGCATGCATCCGCTGTCGCGCGCGTTCGGCGCCGAGGCGCAGTTCGACATCGGCGGCGGCTGGACCCTGACCGACAAGTTCCGCATCGCCGATACCTCCGGCCGCTTCGTTTCGCCGTTCCCCGCGCAGGTCGCCGATGCCGGCGCGCTGGCGGCGAGCATCGGCGGCGCCGGTGCCAGCCTGCGCTACGTCGACGGCCCGAACGCCGGCCAGGCCTACACCGGGCTGGCGCTGCGCACGCATCTGTTCAACGTGCACCTCAACGACCTGGGCAACGCGGTCAACGACGTCAGCCTGGCGCGCGACTTCGGCAGCGGCGACGGCGGCAACCTCAACCTCAAGGCCGGCTGGTACACCTCGCGGCAGACCATCGACGTGGACTGGACCTGGAACTCCTACGTGCAGTCGCTTGGGCACCGTGCGCGGCTGCTGGACGTGGTCGCCGCCGACGGCAGCCTGCGCTCACAGGACGGCCTGTACGCCTACGGCGTGCCGTACTGGGGCCTGGACGTCACCCGTCACTACGACGTGCGCTACGACATCAATGCGCCGTACCTGGCGCTGAGCTGGGACCAGGGTCCGCTGAGCCTGGACGGCAGCCTGCGCTACGACATGGGCCGCGCGCGCGGCAACACCGCCGGCGGCCTGCTGGCCAGCAACGTCGACGTGAACGGCGACGGCGTGATCGAGGCGCCGGAGCAAAGCGTGGCGACCATCGACTACGCCAACCCCAAGCCGGTGCG
The DNA here is from genome assembly GCF_056725205.1 of Xanthomonas sp. NCPPB 3174. Lineage (NCBI taxonomy): Bacteria > Pseudomonadati > Pseudomonadota > Gammaproteobacteria > Lysobacterales > Lysobacteraceae > Xanthomonas > Xanthomonas sp. NCPPB 3174. Next base: position 3,866,912 of record NZ_CM161517.1, read on the forward strand.
CTACGACTGGAACTACCTGTCGTATTCGTTCGGCGGCAACTACATGCTCAACGACGACCTGGCCGCGTTCGCGCGCTACAGCCGCGGCGCCCGCGCCAACGCCGACCGCCTGCTGTTCGGCGTGGTCCGCGACGACGGCTCGGTCTCCTCCAACGAGGCGGTGAACTTCGTCAAGCAGCTCGAAGGCGGCCTGAAGTGGCGCAGCGGCGGGCTGAGCCTGTTCGCCACCGCCTTCGCCGCGCGCACCCAGGAGCAGAACTACGAAGCCACCACCCAGCGCTTCTTCGACCGTACCTACAAGGCGCATGGCCTGGAGCTGGAAGCGGCGTACCGCGCGGGTGGCTTCAACCTCAACGGCGGCCTGACCTGGACCGATGCCACCATCGACAAGGACCAGATCACCCCGGCCAACGCCGGCAACACGCCGCGTCGGCAGGCGCGCTTCGTGTGGCAGCTGACGCCGAGCTATCGCGGCGAGCGCTACCAGGTCGGCGTCAACGCGATCGGCACCAGTTCGGCCTACACCCAGGACAGCAACCAGCTGAAGATGCCCGGCTACACCCAGGTCAACCTGTTCGGCGACTACCGCATCACCGATGCGCTGACCGTCTCGCTCAACGTCAACAACCTGTTCAACACCTTCGGCCTGACCGAAGCGGAGGAAGCGTCGATCGCCGACGCGGCTTCCGGCGTGATCCGTGCGCGCTCGATCCCGGGCCGCACCTCCAGCATCAGCCTGCGCTACGACTTCTGACGAGGACCGCACATCCGCGCCCCGCCCGGGGCGCGGCCAAGCCCCCCATGACCGCACCCGCTCCTTCCGCACTGTCCGCGCTCGCCCACACCCTGTGGCAGGCGCATCTGCATCCGGATGTCGCCGCCACACTGTTGCCGCGGCTGCAGCGCCACGGCGAGCGTCTGTTGGCGCCTTTGCATGCGCTATACGGCACGCATCCGGCCTTCGCGCAGTGGTTGCCGCAGTGGCTGACGCAACTGGCGACCGCCGCCAACGCGCGGCCGTCGGCGCTGCGCCAGCTCGATGCCGAGCGCGCGCCCGACTGGTTCGCCACCCCGGCGATGCTCGGCTACAGCGCCTATGTCGACCGCTTCGCCGGCACCTTGCATGGCGTCGGCGAACGTGTGCCCTACCTGCAGGAACTGGGCGTGCGCTACCTGCACCTGCTGCCGTTCCTGCGCGCCCGCGCTGGCGACAACGATGGCGGCTTCGCGGTCAGCGACTACGGCCAGGTCGAGCCGCGGCTGGGCGACACCGCCGACCTGGCGGCACTGACCGCACGCCTGCGCGCGACCGGCATCAGCCTGTGCGCCGACTTCGTGCTCAACCACACCGCCGACGATCACCCGTGGGCGCTGGCGGCCAAGCGCGGCGACGCGCGGCATCTGGACTACTACCACCACTTCCCCGACCGCAGCGTGCCGGACGCCTACGAGCGCACCCTGGGCCAGGTGTTCCCGCACACCGCCCCGGGCAACTTCACCTGGGTGCAGGAAGCCGACGCCTGGGTGTGGACCACGTTCTACCCCTACCAATGGGATCTGGACTGGAGCAACCCGGCAGTATTCGGCGACATGGCGCTGGCGCTGCTGCAGCTGGCCAATCTGGGCGTGGAGGTGTTCCGCCTGGATTCCACCGCCTACCTGTGGAAGCGCCCGGGCACCGACTGCATGAACCAGCCGGAGGCGCACACCATCCTGCAGGCGCTGCGCGCACTCACCGACATCCTGGCGCCGGCGGTGCTACTGAAGGCCGAGGCGATCGTGCCGATGGCGCAGTTGCCGCCGTATTTCGGCGAAGGCGCCGCGCGCGGCCACGAATGTCACCTGGCCTACCACAGCACGCTAATGGCGGCCGGCTGGGTGGCGCTGGCCGAGCAGCGCGGCGACATCGTGCAGGCCGCGATCGCGCACACGCCGGCGCTGCCGCCGGCCTGCGGCTGGCTCAGCTACGTGCGCTGCCACGACGACATCGGCTGGAACGTGCTGCAGCGCGAAGCCGCCGGTGGCGATGGCGTGGCGCCGTTTGCGCTGGCGCGCACCGCCCAGTTCTACGCCGGCCGCACCGCGGACAGCTACGCGCGCGGCGAAGCCTTCCAGAGCAGCGGCGATGGCGTGCACGGCAGCAACGGCATGAGCGCTGCGCTGGTTGGCATCGCCGCGGCGCTGGCCGCCAGCGACAGCGACGCGCTGGAACTGGGCGTGCGCCGCCTGCTGCTGCTGTACGCGGTGGCGCTGGCGATGCCGGGCATCCCGCTGTTGTACATGGGCGACGAACTGGCGCTGGGCAACGACGAGGACTATCGCCACGACCCGCTACGCCAGCACGAAGGCCGTTGGCTGCACCGCCCGGTCATGGACTGGGCACGCGCGGCGCAACGCCACGACACCGGCAGCCTGCCCGGCCAGGTCTACACCCGCCTGCGCGGGTTGATCGCCGCACGTGCCGCCACCGCGGCGCTGGCCTCCGACCAGCCGCTGCGCGCGATGCCACTGGGCAATCCCGCCCTGCTCGGGCTGGCGCGCGGCGAGGCGTTCGTGGCGGTGTACAACTTCAGTGCGGAGCCGGTTGCGGTGGAGGTCGCCGATGCGCTTGGAGCAGGCGACTGGCACGCCATCGCCGATGGCGGCAACGATCCGGCAACGCTGGTGCACTGGGATGGCATCCTGCCCGCGTACGGCCTGCGCTGGTGGCGGCGCAACTGAGCCGAAAACAGCAGCGGTGCCGATCAGCGCCGCTGCGTTGCATCTGCGCTTGCGAGTGCGTGCAGTCGGGACTGAAGTCCCTCCCACAAGCGTAAAGCCTGCCTGGCATCCGGCGGCACAGGTGTGCGTTGTAGGAGCGGCTTCAGCCGCGACCGGCATCAATGGGAACGCCCGTCGCGGCTGAAGCCACTCCTACGAATGACGGAGCAAGGGTGCGTTTAGTGGAGCACTACAAGGCGGGCTATCAACGCGACCTTCAAGCGCTGCGCCATCACCAGGAACCGAAGCACCCCTTGTGCCGTGATGGCAAGTTGGCCTCGCCATCCTCGCGATCGGTGATTACTCACTTACCGCGCAGCAATCCCAGCAACGCCTCAGCCGCCGCCTCGGACGAGGCCGGGTTCTGCCCGGTGACCAAGCGACCGTCCTCGACCACGTGCACGCCCCAGTCGGCGCCCTTGCTGTAGTTGCCGCCCAGCCGCTGCAGTTCGTCCTCGACCAGGAACGGCACCACGTCGGTCAAGCCCACCGCGGCTTCCTCGCCGTTGGTGAAACCGGTGACGCGGCGGCCTTTCACCAACGGCGCGCCATCGGCCGCGTTCACCCGGCGCAGCACGCCCGGTGCATGGCAGACGAAGCCGATCGGCTTGCCGGCGCGCGCGAACGCTTCGATCAGCGCGATGGAGTCGCGGTCTTCGGCCAGATCCCACAGCGGGCCGTGGCCGCCCGGGTAGAACAGCGCGTCGTAATCTTCCATGCGCACCGACGCCAAGGTCTGCGTGCTCGCCAACTGCTGCTGCGCCGCCGGGTCGTCCTTGAAGCGATGGGTGGCCTCGGTCTGCGCATCCGGCGCATCGCTCTTCGGGTCCAGCGGCGGCTGCCCGCCCTTGGGCGAGGCCAGGGTGATCTCGGCGCCGGCATCCTTGAACGTGTAGTACGGCGCGGCGAATTCTTCCAGCCAGAAGCCGGTCTTGTGGCCGGTGTCGCCGAGACGGTCGTGCGACGTCAGCACCATCAGGATCTTCATGCGGGTCTCCTCGTGAGGGGAAGCGGCCATACGGGGGCAGGCCGGGCGCCGCAGTATCGGCAGCCCCACATTCGCGGCGGGTGAGCATCGCGCAATGCGGTTCAGCTCACACACGCGATCCTGCAAGGCGGCCGAAGCCAGTCACTACGGCGGCAGCCCAGCCGCTGCGCCGGGTCGCCCAGCTTGTTCGAAGCGGATAGCGACCAGTTGATCAGCCAGCGAACCATAGGCGGCCTCCATACACCAGACGAAGTCACCGGCGTCCTGGGGCAGTCCATGCGTCCCCCGGGCCAGGCTGCATGCAGTGCGCGCTCTGTTCGACGTGAAATGAAACTGCAGGCCGAACGGCGGCGCGCACTGGAATCGGCGGCTATCCAAATCCACCGAGTGATGGCGTGGATGCCGATGCGCCGCCACCCCGTACGCACGCGATCAGGCATCGCGCCCGGCTACTCCAGCGAGACACCAGACCACTCCGGCAACTCCATGGCCGGTATCAATCATGCCACTACTTCTTCACGACGGGGGTTTCCGGGAGACTCTGGACGACGTCACCCTTGTCATCAATAAAATCCAACGATGCCTTTCCAGCAGGCGTGACGGACATGATGATCCTGGGATTTCCGGAATCGTCCGCGAGAATCACCGCAGACGATTTTCCGCGAGTACGCCCGACAAAGAGTCTCTGCGTCTGCTCACCACCCGCGTCCTTCCACTGCTTCAACAGCGCATCCTTCTCCGGCCCATTCGGGGCCGCCAGATACTTTTCATACAGCCCTTCGTACTGCTTGGAGAGTCCGCGATCGAATACGGAAAGGCCGGTTTCCATGAAGCCGCCCTCCTCGTAGTGATGCAGGGCGATTTGCTGATCTCCGCCGAACCGATCCATCGAAAGATGCACGCCGCCACTGGGCTTTCCATCTTGACCGAGACTGCCGTCATAGATGAGCCCGCCGACCTCGTCGCCCACGCCGTTATAGAACAGCATTCCGGGCATGTTGCTCCTCTCGGTTTTCATGACCTTCCCGCCCATCACTGGATCGGGCAGCAAACCGCGGGCGGCCAACACCATGGACCTGGACCCGTCCTCGTTGACGATATTGATGCGCTTGACATCGATTTCGGAAAATACCTGCTTGCTGCCAGCGCCTCGGGCGCCCATCAGCATGAGCGTCAAAGGAAGGGCGAGCGCCACAGCCGAAAAAATCTTCAGAATTCGATTTTGCCTGCGCAGCTGCGCGATGACGCCAGCCGCTCCCATGTCCCCACCCCTACCTTCCGTTATCGACACGCGAGCCTCCTTATTGGCGATAAATGCGCGACCCAGCATAGGTACTTGATTCTTCTCTCTGCAAGCAAGATGGACATGAGCGAACCATCCTTCTTGCCAGAGAAATGCCTCGGACTTCTTTTCGTTTCTTCAAAAAAACGGCCGACAGCCCGCAATAGAAGGTTGCGATAGTCATAGGAACAATGCAGCCGCATTCGACGCTTCCGATCGTCCCCGCGGCTGGTCGCTGCGAATGCCGTCCACTTCTCGCAGCGGCAGCTCCTTTCTTCTGGAGCGCCCTACTCCACCTGATCCATGCGAATCCGGTTGGCGAACAGCGAGAACGCCAGCATCCCGGCCAGGCCGCTGGCGCGCGCCACCCAGGTCGGCAACCAGCGCGGCGGCGCCAGCACGCCGGACTCGAACAGCGGTGCGAACGCGGCCACGTCCTCCAGCGCCATCTTGCCGGCGAACAGCCAGCGGCACAGCGGCAGGCGATCGCGCTGCAGCGCCTGGCGGAAGAAGGTGTGCACCGACACCAGCCCGCGCAGGTACACGGTGTCCTTGGTGAACGCGGCGCCCCCGGTGGTTGGCACGCCGCGGAACACGCGCTGCGCCGAGGAGAAACTCTCCGCAGGCGATTGCCCGGCCGCATCGAAGTAGCGGAACACCTCGATGAAATCGGCGCCGTCGCGGGCCAGCGCGATCGCCTCGATGCGCAGGCTGATCCGCTTCATTCGCTCGATGTCGATGCTGCCGGTGATCTGCTCGGCGAAGGTCGCCAGGCCTTCCTGGGTGGCGGTGGTGCGCGGCGAGGACAGCGCCAGGCTCGGCAATTGCGCCTGTTGCCGGCCGTTGAGCGCGGTCAGCGAATGCACCAGCGCCTCGTGATGGAACAGTTGCGCGCGGTCGTAATCGCTGAAGTGCGCGCCGGAGCGCAGGCGGATGCGCTGCGCGCCGGCGGCGGCCTTGGCCAGCAGGTCCGGATCCAGTTCCACCGTGATCACCCGCCCGCCGAAGAACTCGTCCAGGTCGCGCTGCAGCAGAAGGCGCAGCGCGGTGGCCGACACCGGTACCTGTTCTTCGGCCGAGAACAGTTCGCGGTCCAGTTCCTGGGCGATGCGGATGAAATGGCCGGCCGCCTCGCGGGTCGTCGGGCCGTGGCCGGGCATCGGGTCGTCCGGCACCCCGAACAACTGCGCCGAATAGCTACCCACCGCCGGCGTGCCGAGCGCTTCCAGCAGGGCGGCGGCCAGGTCCCAGCTGTGCACCGAGGCCTGCAGGTAGGCGCCGAGCGGATGCATCGGATCGGCGGCCTCGGCGATCGCCGCGAGCTCGCGGCGGGTGTCAGCGAAATCCAGCCTGGGATATTGCACCTGCGGCAGTTGCGGCTGCCCGCGCGCCACGCTCTCCAGGAACGGCGCCTGCAACGCCACCGGCCAACTCGCCAGCGCCAGCAGGCGGATGCCGCGCACGGCCTTGACCAGCCGCGCATCGAGCGCGGCGTGGTGGCGGATCTCGGCCGACAGCGCGCGCTTGGCCACGGCCGGCGTCAACGGCGCAAGGTGCGCGGCGGCGGGCGCTTGCCGCCCGGCTTGCCGCCGCCGGGCTTGCCGCTGCGGCCGGCGGCCGCGTTCTGCGCCTGGCGCTGCGCCAGCTTGCCGGCGGCGCCGGCCACTTCCTCGCGCAGCTTCAGGTAGTTGGCCAGGCGCGCGGCATCGATCTCGCCACGCTCGATCGCCGCCTGCACCGCGCAGCCCGGCTCGGCCAGGTGCGCGCAATCGTTGAAGCGACACTGCGCCGCCAGCGCCTCGATGTCGGCGAAGGCGCCCTCGGCCAGGTCTTCCTCGCCGGTGGGCTTGAGTTCGCGCATGCCCGGGGTATCGATCAGGCAGGCGCCGGAGGGCAGCGGCAGCAGCGCGCGATGGGTGGTGGTGTGGCGGCCGCGCGAGTCGGTGGCGCGCACCGCTGCGGTGCGCATCTTCTGCACGCCGAGCAAGGTGTTGGTGAGGGTGGACTTGCCGGCGCCGGAGGAGCCGACCAGCACCGCGGTCTGCCCCGGCCCCAGCCACGGCCGCAGCGCGGCGACGCTGTCGGCCTCGCGCGCGTTGACCGTGAGCAGCGGGATCGACTGCGCCGCCAGTTCTTCCAGCACCGCCAGCGCGTCGTCGGCGTACTCGGTGAGGTCGGCCTTGGTCAGCACCACCACCGGCGCCGCACCGCCGCCGCCCACCAGCAGCAGATAGCGCTCGATCCGCCGCGGGTTGAAGTCCGCATCCAGGCCGCAGACGATGAACACCGTGTCGATGTTGGCCGCGATCACCTGCTGGTGGTAGTGCTCGCCGGCGGCGCCGCGCTTGATCGCGGTGCGCCGCGGCAGCAGCGCGACGATGCGCGTGTCCTCCAGCAACACCCAGTCGCCGACCGCGGCGCGCTCGTGGCTGGGAAAGCGCGGCCGCTGCCAGTCCGGCAGCGATTCGACCTTGAACCCGGTATCCACCGCGTCGGCGACCACGTAACCGGTGCGGTGCTGCTCCACCACCCGCGCCGGCCGCGCCTGCGGATGCGCCTCGAACAGCGCGCGCCAGGCCGGCTCCTCGGGCAATCCGGGCCAGGGCCAGCCGATGGGGCGCAACGCGTCGAAGTCGATCGGGGAGGAGGTCATGCGCGGATTCTAGAGGGTGTGCCGGGCCCGGAGGTGAGCGCACTCCGGCCGCGGGGGCGAGGTGCGCGGGCATGCCTGGCGCCGCCGCCTCGCCCATCGCAGCGCCGAGCGCGGAGGCCGGCCGCCGTAGACGGCCCGCCACCACGCAGCCCCCGCCCCGCCGCGGTGTCACATTTCCGCTACCATGCAGGTCCCACGCCCCACCGGCCAATGCGATGCCCACCCTGCCGATCAAGCCGCTCGCGATCCGCGAACGCCTGTCCGAAGTCCGCTACGAGATCCGCGGCGAACTGGCACGGCGAGCCCGCGAGCTGGAGGCCCAGGGGCGCAAGCTGATCAAGCTCAACATCGGCAATCCCGGCGCGTTCGGCTTCCGTGCGCCCGAGCACCTGCAGCGTGCGATCGCCGACGACATGGGCCGCACCGATCCCTACACCCACCAGCAGGGCCTGCCGGAGGCGCGCGAGGCGATCGCCGCAGCATACGCCCGGCGCCAGCATCCGGACGCGCACCCGGATCGCATCTTCGTCGGCAACGGCGTCAGCGAGCTGATCGACCTGTCGCTGCGCGCACTGCTCAACCCCGGCGACGAAGTGCTGGTGCCCTCGCCCGACTACCCGCTGTGGTCGGCCGCCACCATCCTCAACGACGGCCGCCCGGTGTACTACCGCTGCGCGCCGGAGAACGGCTTCCAGCCCGACCCGGTGGAGATCGAGACGCTGGTGTCCTCGCGCACCCGCGCCATCGTGCTGATCAACCCGAACAACCCCAGCGGCGCCAGCTACTCGCGCGCGCTGCTGGAGAAGATCGTCGCCATCGCGGTCAAGCACAACCTGCTGCTGATGGTCGACGAAATCTACGACCAGGTGCTGTACGACGCTGCGGAGTTCGTGTCGGTGGCGCCGCTCGCCGGCGCGCATCCGTGCATCAGCTTCGGCGGCCTGAGCAAGGTGCACCGCGCCTGCGGCTGGCGCGTCGGCTGGGCGCTGCTGTCCGGCGATAGCGAGCGCGTCGGCGATTTCCGCAACGCCATGGACCTGCTCGGCGCGCTGCGCCTGTGCGCCAACGTGCCCGGCCAGTTCGCCATCGATGCCGCGGTCAACGGCCCGGACACGATCTCGCCGTTGTGCGCGCCCGGCGGCCGCCTGTACGAGACCCGCCGCGCGGTGATCGAGGCCTGCGCCGCGAGCGAACACCTGTCGCTGGTGCAGCCGGCCGGTGCGCTGTACGCGTTCCCGGCCGTGGTCGGCGCCGCCGCGCGCGGCTTCGACGATCACGCCTTCGCCCTGGAACTGATGGAACAGGAAGGCGTGCTGGTGGTGCCCGGCTCCAGCTTCAACGTGCCCTACCGGCACCATTTCCGCGTCACCCTGCTGCCGGAGGCGGCGACGATGCGCGAGGTGTTCGCGCGCATCGACCGCGTGCTGGCGCGCCGCGCCGAGGACGCCACCAAGGTGGTGCCGCTGAAGCCGCGGGCGGCTGTGGGGCGGTGAGTGGGGAATGGGGAATGGGGAATGGGGAATGGGGAATGGGGAATGGGGAATGGCAAAGCGTGCGCCGTTCCTGCGAGCGCGCGTCTCGGTGCTGAGGCTGCCATTGGCACCGCGTAGATGAGCCAGGGGCGTTTCGCCGCGGTCCAGCACGCTCCGCTGCGCTACTTGGCGCTGGGCGATTCCTACACGATCGGCGAAGGCGTTGACGCCGACGGACGCTGGCCGATGCAGCTGGCGGCGGCGCTGCGCCGCGACGGCATCGCCCTGGCCGATCCGCAGATCGTCGCCACCACCGGCTGGACCACCGACGAACTGGACGCCGGCATCGACGCGGCTGTGCCGCAGGGACCTTTCGACCTGGTGACGCTGCTGATCGGCGTCAACAACCAGTACCGCGGCTACCCGCTCGACGACTACCGCGCGCAGTTCGACGCGCTGCTGCAGCGTGCGATCGGTTTCGCCGACGCGCGGCCGCAGCGGGTGCTGGCGGTGTCGATCCCGGACTGGGGCGTGACCGCCTTCGCGCAGCCGCCCGCACACGATCCGGCACGCATCGCCGCGCAGATCGACGCCTTCAACGCCGCCGCGCAGGCCTGCTGCGCCGCGCGCGCGGTGCGCTTCGTCGACATCACCGCCTGCAGCCGCGACGGCGGTGGCGACGCGGCGATGCTGGCCGCCGACGGGCTGCATCCGTCGGCGGCGATGTACGCGCGCTGGACCGCAGTGCTGTTGCCGGCGGCACGCGATGCGTTAGCCTAGCTGGCGTACGCCCGCTGCCAAGGACCGACATTGCGCGACGCCAGCACCACCCAGCCCATGACCCGCCCGCAGGCCCTGGCCATCGCCCGCGCCTTCCTGCCCACGCACCCGCTGGGCAATCGCTACGACTACTACTACACGCGCACCAAGCTGCGCACCGACCCGCTGTATCCCGGCGTACTCGCCGCGCTGCGCGGCACCGATGCGCCGGTGCTGGACCTGGGCTGCGGGCTGGGCCTGCTCGCGCACGCGCTGCGCGCCGACGGCCAGCGCCAGCGCTACCACGGCGTGGACATCGACGCGGCCAAGATCCGCCGCGCCGGCGCCATCGCCGCGCGCAACGGGCTGCAGGACACGCAGTTCGCGGTGGTCGACCTGGGCCAGTCCTGGCCCGAGCACCACGGCAGCGTCGCGATCCTGGACGTGCTGCAGTACCTGGACCGCGACATGCAGTCCAACCTGATCCGCAGCGTGGCGCGCATGCTCACGCCCGGCGCCAAGCTGGTGATCCGCAGCGGCCTGGGCGATGCCAGCGGCCGCGGGCGCACCAGCCGCATCACCGACGTGCTGGCGCACCTGGCCGGCTGGATGCAGGAGCTGCCCAAGGCCTACCCCACCCGCGACAGCCTGCAGGCCCAGCTCGACGCCGCCGGCCTGCGCGCCAGCTTCGCACCGTTGTACGGCAACACGCCGTTCAACAACTGGCTGATCGTGGCGGAGCCGCGTTGAGGCGGGTGCAGGAAGACCGCTTACGCAGCGGCCGCGTCGGCTGCGCCGACCCGCACCCGGTTGGCTGCGCATGACCGCACCCGCGCCACGGCCACGCTCCGGCCTGGGCATCGCGTCCCTGGCGACCAGCCTGCTCAGCGCGTTGGTGCTGCTCGCGGCGCTGTTGCTCAGTACCTTCTTCGTCATCCCGACATTCGCCGCTGACCCGCACACGCCGATGTCGCTGCTGCTCGGCCTGCTGGCACTGTTCACCGCCATCGCGCAGGTCTGCGCCATCGCGCTGGGCATCGGCAACTGCCTGCAGCCTGATCGCAGCAAGCAGTACGGCCTCCTTGGTCTGTCGTGCGCCCTGCTTACCCTCGGCGCGATGGCGGCGCTGATGGCCTACGGCATGACGCGGCCGGGCTGATTCAGGGCGCTGAGCGAACCGATCGGCACGCGGCGTGCCGCGCGCATCGCACTGCCGCGGCACGACGACGCACCTCCGAGTCAATCCGGCAGCACCGCCTGCAGCCCACGTGCCTGCACCGCCTGCAACACCCCCTCCACGATCGCCGGGTTGTGCCCGTGCGCCGCGCCCTCGTGCAGCAGCACGATGGCGCCGGGGCGCAGATCGCGGGCGATGCGCGCGACGGTGACGACGGGGTCGCAGCGCACGCCATCGAAGCCGCGCGCGCTCCAGGCCACCCGGGTGAGGCCGTGCCGGCGCAACGGTGCGGCGACGAAAGGGTTGGTCATGCCCACCACCGAGCGGTACCAGCGCGGCGCAGTGCCGGCGATCGCGGCCAGGGTCTGCTGCGCCTGGCCGATTTCCTGGGCCATGCGCCGCGGTCCCAGCGCCCAGAACCACGCCTGCGGGTGATGCTGACTGTGGTTGCCGATGCCGTGGCCGCGGCGCAGGATCTCGCGCACCAGCTGCGGGCGCGCGGCGGCGCGGGCGCCGACCAGGAAGAAGGTGGCCTTGGCCTGGTGGCGGTCGAGCAGGTCCAGGATCGCCGCGGTGTCGTCGGACGGGCCGTCGTCGATGGTCAGCCACACCCGCGGCGCACTGCCGGGCAGGTGGTCCAGCACCGGCGCGTACAGCCGCGCCCGCGGCAGGAACACCGGCAGCACCAGCGCCGCGTGCGACAGCAGCAGCGCCGGCAGCCCGACCTGCCAGCCATACACCCGCCACAGCGCCGCCACCAGCGCCTGCGAGGCCAGCGCCCAGGGCAGCCAGCGGTACGGGTGGCGCGGGATGCGATGCAGCGTTTCCGGAACTGTCATGCCCCATGATGCCATGCGGCGTAGAATGACCGGTCCGACTCTGCGACGACTGCTGCCATGTCCCTCGACCCCGCCCTGCGCTCCCGTATCGAAACGCTGCTCAGCTCCAACCGCGTCGTGCTGTTCATGAAAGGCCAGCCGGGCATGCCGCAGTGCGGCTTCTCCGCCAAGGCGGTGGGCGCGCTGAACGAGCTCGGCGTCGACTTCGCCCACGTCAACGTGCTGGCCGACCAGGACATCCGCGAGGGCATCAAGGTCTACGGCGACTGGCCGACCATCCCGCAGCTGTACGTGGACGGCGAGCTGATCGGCGGCAGCGACATCATCCTGCAGATGGCCGGCAGCGGCGAGCTGAGCGAACTGCTCGGCGTGGCCGCGCCGGACCGCACGCCGCCGTCGATCACCATCACCGATGCCGCCGCCGAGATGCTGCGCGGCGCGCTGGCCGACGCCCCGGGCGCCAGCCTGGCGCTGGCGATCGACGCGCAGTTCCAGCCGAACTTCCAACTGGCGCCGACCGATCCCAATGCCATCGCCGCCGAGTCCAACGGCCTGCGCGTGCAGTTCGACCTGAGCAGCGCGCGCCGCGCCGACGGCATCACCATCGACTGGGTGGACGATATCCGCGGCCGCGGCCTGGCGATCGACAATCCCAATGCGCCCAAGCCGGTGCAGGACCTCAGCCCGCGCGACGCCGACGACCAGGTGCGCGCCGGCGGCCTGCTCCTTGTGGACGTGCGCCCGCCGGAAGAGCGCGCGGTGGCGGCGGTCAACGTGCCGTTCCGCACCCTCGACGGCGAGCAGCGCGCGCAACTGGAAGCGCTGCCGAAGGACACCGCCCTGGCCTTCCTGTGCCACCGCGGCGGCCGTAGCGCGCAGGCGGCCGAGCACTTCCGTTCGCTGGGCTTCACCAAGGTGCACAACGTGGTCGGCGGCATCGACGCCTGGACCGACCAGGTCGACGGCAGCGTGCCGAAGTACTGAGCCGACTGCGCGTTGTTTGCGCCCAGCGCGGACGCATCGAAAGGGCGATCGAACGATCGCCCTTTTTTGTGCCCGCGCGTCGCGTTCGCCACAACGCGCAACCGCGCAACCGCGTAGGAGTGGCTTCAGCCGCGACCGGGCCTTACCGGGAACGCCCGGTCGCGGCTGAAGCCGCTCCTACCCTGGGCACACCACCGCTTGGCGTCTTGCGCACCTGCTGACGGCAGCAGCGAAGTCCGGCAATCCCTGTGGGAGGGACTTTAGTCCCGACTGCAATGAAGTCGAATGCGTCCGATGGCTTCGCTCGTCGCGGCTGAAGCCGCTCCCACAAGAAGCGCACTCCGTGTCGCCGGTGCGCGTACCAGGCGAATGCTGGCGGCCGCGCCAACTGCCTGGTGGCTCGCTGTGGGAGGGACTTCAGTCCCGACTGCAGTGACATCCGGTGCGCCAGCGGCGTCGCTGGCATGACGCCATGATCGCGCAGCCCCCTCCCTCACCCAGCAAACCCACCCGCATCCAGAAACGCCTGCTCCTCCGCCGTGGTCGTGCGCCCCAGCGCCGCATTGCGGTGCGGGAAGCGGCCGAAGCGCTGGATCACGTCCTCGTGCACCACCGCCCACTGCAGCGACTCGGCATCGCCGAGCGCGCTGAACAGCTCCACCGCCTGGCGCTGCCGCGCCGCGTCCTCGGCATGCGTGTAGGGCAGGTAGAAGAACATCCGCAGTTCCGCATCGGCCTGCTGGTCGAAGCCGGCCGCCAGCGCCTGGTCGGCGTAGCGGCAGGCCAGGCCGTCGGTGGCGAAGGCGTGCGCGCTGCCGCGGAACACGTTGCGCGGCACCTGGTCGAGCAACAGCAGCAGCGCCAGCGCGCCCTCGGCGTCGGCCAGCCAGTCGCCGCGTTCGCCGCGCGCGGCGGCATGGTGCGCGTCCAGCAGGTGCTGGCGGACATTGGCGTCGAAGGAGTCGTTGGCGGCGAACCAGCGCTCGCGGCCGGCGCTGCGCCAGAAGTCCACGACGGTGCGCGCGGGGGTGTCGGTCATCGCAGTTTCCATGGGCGGCAATCGGCCTGGATAGCAGGGTCGGCGTCGCGATCCGGTGCAGCCGGGCGCGCCGATGCCGCCCCCGCACTTGGCAAGCGCGCCGGCTCGGGCTAGCGTGCGGGCACGGCCGCAAGGGCCACGTCCATCTTCCGGGGAAAATCCGATGCGTCATCTGTTGCTCGCCTGCCTGGGCGTGGCGTTGTGCGGCCCTGCCGCTGCCGCCTCGCGTTTCGTCGACGATCCCTATCCCAGCACCTACCGCGCGCTGCCGTCTGTGCCGGTGCTGATCGAACACGCCACCGTGCTCACCGGCACCGGCGAGCGCCTGGACGACGCCGACGTGCTGCTGCAGGACGGCCGCGTGCAGGCGGTCGGCCGCGCGCTGGCCGCGCCGGACAACGCCACCCGCATCGACGGCCACGGCAAGTGGGTCACGCCCGGCATCATCGACGTGCACTCGCACCTGGGCGTCTACCCGAGCCCGGGCGTCAGCGCGCACAGCGACGGCAACGAGGCGACCGCGCCGGTGACCCCGAACGTGTGGGCCGAGCATTCGATCTGGCCGCAGGATCCCGGCTTCGGCACCGCGCTGGCCGGCGGCGTCACCGCGCTGCAGGTGCTGCCCGGCTCGGCCAACCTGGTCGGCGGCCGCGGCGTTACCCTCAAGAACGTGCCGGCCACCACCTACCAGGCGATGAAGTTCCCCGGCGCGCCGTGGGGCCTGAAGATGGCCTGCGGCGAGAACCCCAAGCGGGTCTACGGCGAGAAGGGCGGTCCGTCCACGCGCATGGGCAACGTCGCCGGCTACCGCGCCGCCTTCATCGACGCCAGCGAATACATGCGCAAGAACGCGCCCAAGCAGAAGAGCCCGCCCAAGCGCCACTGGTGGAGCCGCGGCAACGGCGACAACGACAGCAGCGGCGACAGCGGCGGCAAGCGCGACCTCAAGCTGGACACGCTGGCCGGCGCCATCAACGGCGACATCCGCGTGCACATCCACTGCTACCGCGCCGACGAGATGACCACCATGCTCGACCTGGCCAAGGAGTTCGGCTTCAAGATCGCCGCTTTCCACCATGGCGTGGAGGCCTACAAGATCGCCGACCGCCTGGCCCAGGAGAACGTCTGCGGCGCGCTGTGGGCCGACTGGTGGGGCTTCAAGATGGAGGCCTTCGACGGCATCCAGGAGAACATCGCCCTGGTCGATCGCCCCGCCAATGGCTGCGCGATCGTGCACTCGGATTCGGAGGAAGGCATCCAGCGGCTCAACCAGGAAGCGGCCAAGGCGATGGCCGCCGGCCGCCGCGCCGGCATCGACATCCCGCCCGAACGCGCGATCCGCTGGCTGACCAGCAACCCGGCCAAGGCGCTGGGCATCGACAAGCAGACCGGTTCGCTGGAGCCGGGCAAGATGGCCGACGTGGTGCTGTGGAACGGCAACCCCTTCAGCTCCTACGCCCTGGCCGACAAGGTCTACATCGACGGCGCGCAGGTCTACGACCGCGCCGACCGCCGCCTGCAACCGACCTCCGATTTCATGCTCGGCCAGGAGGCTGCCCGATGAGCCGCGCCCTGCTCTCGTCCCCTCGCCTGGCGCAGCGCCTGGCCCTGGCCGCCTGCCTGCTGCTCGGCAGCGCGCCCGGGTTCGCCCAGGACGTGCTGATCCGCGGCGCCACCGTACACACCGCCAGCGCCCGCGGCACCCTCGCCAATGCCGACGTGCTGGTCCAGGGCGGGGTGATCCGCGCGGTCGGCCCCGGCCTGAGCGCGCCGGCCGGCGGCGCCGTGGTCGAGGCCAAGGGCCGGCCACTGACCCCGGCGCTGTTCGGCGGCATCACCGAGATCGGCATCGAGGAGGTCTCCGGCGAGGCCTCCACTGTCGACAGCACGCTGACCCTGCCGCACGACCAGCCGATGCGTCCGGAGTTCGACGTGACCCTGGCCTACAACCCCGAATCGGTGCTGATCCCGGTCGCGCGGGTGGAAGGCATCGGCTTCACCGCACTCGGCGCCAACACCGGCGGCGCCTTCGTCGCCGGCCAGGGCGCGGTGATGCGCCTGGACGGCGGCGCCGACCCGATCGGCCCGCGCGCGCTGTACCTGCACCTGGGCAGCGATGCGCTGGAGCTGAGCGGCAAGTCGCGCGCGGCGCAATGGATGCTGCTCGACCAACTGGTGGCCGAAGCGCGCGGGCGCATGCCCGCCGACTCGCCGCATGCGCTGCTGACCCCGGCCGGACGCGCGGTGCTGGCGCGCTACCTCGCCGGCCAGGGCCGCATCGTGGTGACGGTGAACCGCGCGGCCGACATCCGCCAGTTGCTGCGTTGGGCACAGCGCGAGAAGGTGCGCATTGCCATCGCCGGCGGCGACGAGGCCTGGAAGCTGGCGCCGGAACTGGCGAAGGCGCAGGTGCCGGTGTTCGTCAACGCGCTGGACGACCTGCCGGCCAGCTTCGACCAGATCGGCGCCACCCTGGAGAACGCCGCACGCCTCAACGCCGCCGGCGTGGCGGTGAGCTTCACCCAGGGCGGCGACGGCGCGCACAACGCGCGCAAGCAGCGGCAACTGGCCGGCAACGCGGTCGCGCACGGGCTGCCGTGGGACGCCGCCCTGGCCGGCCTGACCCGGGTCCCGGCCGAGGCCTTCGGCGTGGGCGATCGCCTGGGCAGCATCGCCCCGGGCAAGCTCGCCGATCTGGTGCTGTGGGAAGGCGACCCGCTGGACGTTGCGCATTACGCCGAGCAGGTCTGGCTGGGCGGCCGCGCGATCCCGATGCGCTCGCGGCAGACCGAGCTGCGCGACCGCTACATGCAGCAAAGCGGCGCGCTGCCGAAGGCGTACACGCGCTAAACCGCGTCGAGTACGCCGGGACGGCATCGCACGGACGATGCCGTCCCGCGATAGCGGCGCCCCGCAACGCACAACGCGGCGCTGTGCAAGGCGCCGCCGCGCTGAGCCAGGCAGGAACGGCGGCGCCCGTGCGGCGCCGTCAGTTGGCGCCGATATTGGCCTGGATCCAGGCCCAGCCGTTGCCGCGCACCACCTCGAAGCCGGCTTCGACCACGTGCAGGTACATCGCGTTGCTGAAGCGTCCGTCCTGCGCGCGGTGCGTGTGCAGCCAGGTCAGGAACGGCTTGATGTCGATGTTGAGATTGCCGTTGCTCGGCAGGGTCGGCTGGCCGGCGGTGTTGTGCGGAATGAAGGTGTAGACGTAGTAGCCGGCGGCGCTGTTCATGCCTTCCCACAGATCGAAGGTGTAGCCGCCGGCGCTGATGACGTTGCTGGCGGTGAGGGTGCCGATCGGATACGAGTTGTGGCCGCCCCAGATCATCACCTCGGCCTGCGGAATCGCGCTGGACGACACCGTGCTGTCCCAGCGGAAGAACAGGTCGTAGGCGAAGTCGCCGGCCAGGTTGCTGCCGCCGGACGAGTACGCGAAGGTCGCCGGCAACGAACGCAGCGCCGAGACCTGCCGCGGGAAGGTGCGGTCGGCGGTGGGATTGAAGCCGTAGTGCGAGCCGCGCAGGATCGCCGGATAGCCGTACAGGCTGGCGTTGGGGAAATTGAAGGTCACGGTCATGCTCGGCGTGCTGCCGCTGTGGAACGTGCCCTGGATGACGTTGTTGGGATCGTTGAAGTTGTTCACCCACGCGTACTGGTTGCCGTACACCTGGTAGGGACCGGCCAGCGCCAGCGGCGCCGCGGCGAGCAGGGCGGCGGCGAACAGCGCGCGCAGGACGCGCGTCCGGCCGCGCCGCGGCCCGACGACGGTGGCGGGAAGGCGCGGCGAAGCGGCATCGGAAACGGGAGCGGAAGCGTGCATGGCGGTCTCTCCTGAACGTGCAGGGGCAGCGACACTGCTGCCGCGACGGACGCTAGCAAGGCGCGCGCGCCGCGAGCTATGACAAGACCCGCGCGCGCCATGCGCCAGCGCAATAGCGCTACCGCGATCCAGGCCGCGGGCGTGGGCCGCTTCACAGGTATCTCGTGCCGGCGAGATTCTCGCCACTGCATCGTCTACGCCGTGCTGTCCGCACCCGCACCGGGCGGCACTGACGTCCCGCACTGCACCATGCGCTGGCAGGTCGCCGCGCGCGCAGCGCCGCGATAAGCTGATGGGTCATTGCGGAGAAGCACAATGACATTGCGCTGGTACTTCGATTTCATCTCGCCGTTTTCCTATCTGCATTGGCAGCAGGTGAAAACGCTTCCGGAGTTCGACCGGATCCAGCCGGTGCCGATCGTGTTCGGCGCGGTGCTGGCGCAGTTGCAGGCACGCGGGCCGGCCGAGGTGCCGCACAAGCGCGAGTTCACCTACCGCTTCGTGCAGTGGCAGGCGCAGCAGCAGGGCGTGCCGCTGCGTTTCCCGCCGGCGCACCCGTTCAACCCGCTGACCGCGCTGCGCCTGTGCGTCGCCGCAGGCACCACGCCGCAGGCCATCGACGCGCTCTTCGACTGGCTGTGGCGCGACGGCCACGCCGGCGACGACGCCGCGGCGCTGGCGCCGGTCGGCCAGGCGCTGGGCATCGCCGACGTGGCCGCGGCCACCGCCGATGCGCAGGTCAAGGCGCAGCTGCGCGCCAACACCGAGCAGGCGCTGGCAGCCGGCGTGTTCGGCGTGCCGACCCTGCAGATCGACGACACCCTGCTGTGGGGCAACGACGCGCACCCGCTGATGCGGGCGGTGCTGGCCGACCCGCAGCTGCTGCAGCGCGGCGAGATGGCGCGCCTGGCGACGCTGCCGGCCGCCGTGCAGCGGGGCGCCTGAGCGGCCGCCATGTTCATCGCCATTTCCCCGTACTGGAGCTTCAGCGGATGCGTATCGGCATCGTCGTAGATTCCGCCTGCGATCTGCCGCAGGACTACATCGCGCAACACGATCTGGTGGTCCTGCCGATCAGCGTGCGCCTCGGCGGCACCGTGCTGGCCGATCAGCGCGACGAAGCGGCGACGCTGGAATTCCTGCACGCGCAGGTCAGCGCGCACGGCGCCGAGGCCGAGACCGTGCCGTACAGCGTGGCGCAGATCCGCGAGCTGTTCCTGGGCCGGCTGGTCATCGACTACGACCACGTGTTCTGCCTGACCATCGCCAAGACCCGCAGCCCGATCCACGACCACGCGCAGCAGGCCGGCTTCGCCATCCTCAGCGACTACAAGCCGATCCGCCAGGCCGCCGGTCACGCCTCGCCGTTCGCCCTGCGGGTGATCGACACCCAGAACCTGTTCGCCGCGCAGGCGGTGGTCGCCGTCGAGGCGGTGCGCTTGCGCGCCGACGGCGCCGGCGTGCAGGCCATCCGCGAGCGGCTGGAGACGCTGGCCGAGCACACCCATGGCTACATGATCGCGCGCGACCTGTACTACCTGCGCAGCCGCGCGCGCAGCAAGGGCGACCGCAGCGTCGGCCTGCTCAGCGCCGCGCTCGGCTCGGCCCTGGACATCAAGCCGGTGCTGCACTGCCACCGTGGCGAGACCGCGCCGGTGGCCAAGCTCAAGGGCTTCGACCACGCCGTGCAGACCCTGTTCGGCCTGGCCGCCAAGCGCGTGGCCGCCGGGCTGATGACGTCCACGCTGTGCCTGAGCTACGGCGGCGAGCTGGCGGAACTGCGCGCCCGGCCCGGCTACGCGGCGCTGCGCCAGGCCTGCGACAGCCACGGCGTGGCGCTGCTGGAAAGCGTGATGAGCCTGACCGGCATGGTCAACGTCGGCAAGGGCGCGCTGGTGCTGGGCTTCGCCGGCGAGGCGCTGCGCTTCAGCTGATCCGACCCGGGGCCGCGTCGACGGCGGCGCGGCGCCGGCTCTGCTAGGCTCCGCCGCTTCGTACCGCCCACAAGAGATGCCCATGGCCGTGACCTACTCGATCAGCCTGCCCGATCCCGCCCGTGCCCGCGGCAGCCAGCCGTCGCTGAGCTTCACCGCGCACGGCGCCGACGCCTTCGCCGAACAACTGCAGGCCGCGCTGAGCGACCCGGCCTGGTTCGAGCGCTGGCGCGCGCTGCAGCCGGAGCCGGACGAGGTCGATCCGGCCCTGGGCGTGACCGATCCGGCAGCGCGGGTGACCGGCCGCCAGGACGATCTGCGCATCGACCTGTCCGCCACCACCAGCATCCCCGGCGACATCCTCAAGCAGCGCCTGCGCCTGCTGGCCGGCAGCGGCTGGGAACTGCGCGACGTGCGCTGAAACGCGCGCCCAGGCCACCGCACCGCGGTGGCCGACGCGCCCACGCGGAGCCGCGCCACGCTACGACGCGGCCACCGCCCGGCGCGGCCAGGACCAGCGCAGATTGACCGCCAGCGTGCCCAGCACGATCAGCGCCAGGCCCAGCCACTGCACCGGCACCAGCCGGTGGCCGTACAGCAGGTAGTCCAGCAGCAGCGTCACCAGCGGGTAGACGAAGGCGACCACCGCGATCGCCGCCACGTGCAGGTGCCGGTAGGCGCTGTAGAACAGCACGTACACCACGCCGCTGTGGATCACCCCCAGGCCGACCAGCCAGAACCAGTGCCGCCCGGGATGCAGCGCGGCGCTGCTGGAGAAGCCGGCCAGCATCGCCGCCCCGACCCAGCACTGCACCGTCACCACCGCCAGCGGCCGCTCGCGGCTGATCCGCCGCGACATCAGCAACGAGGCGCCGCACAGCAGCGCGCCAAGCAAGGTCAGCGCGATCCCGCCCAGATAGCCGCGGTCGGCGCTGGACCACAGCCGCAGCGGATCGGCCGAACACGCCACGCCGACGAAGGCCAGCAGGGTCCAGCCCAGGTCGGCACGGCGGCTGCGCTCGCCCTGCAGCACCGCCGCCAGGATCAGCATGACGAACGGGAACACGTGGTAGACCATGGTCGCCACGCCGATCGACGAGCGCGCCATGCCGGCGAACAGCGCCACCCAGTTGAGCACCAGCAACACGCCGCTGAGCGCCGCGTCGCGCAGCAGCGCGCGCTCGCGGCACAGGCCGCGCAACTGCCCGCCGAGAAGGCCGCACACGGTCAGGAACAGCGCGCCGAACAGGCAGCGGTAGAACACCGCGGTCACCGGATCCTGACCGCTCTCGTGCACGAACACGCCGACCGAGCCGATCAGCACCTCGGCCAGCAGTAGCTGCCACAAGGCACGCCGCACCGTGCCCGCCGACGTCGCAGCTACGGCGCTCATAGCGCGATGCTCCCGTGCAGGTACTGCACCGCCGCGCCGCGCACCTGCACGTGGTCCGGCAGAACCCGGCAATCCAGTTCGCCGCCGCGCGCCGAGGCCTGCCACGCGCGCAAGTCCCACTTGCCCAGCCGCTGCGCCCACAACGGCGCCAGCGCGGCGTGGATCGAGCCGGTCACCGGATCCTCGGCACCGCCATTGGCTGGCCAGAAGTAGCGCGAGACGAAATCGTGGTCGCGGCCGGGCGCGGTGACCGCGACATCGCGCGGCGCCAACGCCAGCATCCGCGCCAGGTCCGGCACCACCGCGCGCACCTGGGCTTCGTCCGCGTACACGGCGATGTAGGCCTGGTCGTTGCGGTACGCCGCCTGCGGCGCGATCGACAACGCCTGCGCGAGCGCCTGCGGCACCGTCGCCAACGCGGTCGGCGCCTGGTTCGGAAAGCGCAGGACGAAGCGCCCGTCGGCCTCGCGGTCCACCCCCAGTTCGCCGACCGCCGCGGCGCGGAACCGCAACGGCAGCGGCGCCAGGCCCTGGGTGGCGACGACGAAGGCGCTGGCCAAGGTGGCATGGCCGCAGAACCCCACTTCGCGCAGCGGCGAGAACCAGCGGATCGCGAACGCGCCATCGGCCTCGCGCACGAAGAACGCAGTCTCCGACAGATTGTTCTCGCTGGCGATGGCCTGCATCAGCGCGTCCGGCAACCACGCCTGCAGCGGCACCACCGCGGCCGGGTTGCCGCGGAACCGCACCGTGGCGAAGGCATCGACGATGAACAGCGGCAGTTGCACGCGCGGCCTCTGACATGGGGGAAGGACGCGGC
Source organism: Xanthomonas sp. NCPPB 3174 (assembly GCF_056725205.1). Classification (NCBI taxonomy): domain Bacteria; kingdom Pseudomonadati; phylum Pseudomonadota; class Gammaproteobacteria; order Lysobacterales; family Lysobacteraceae; genus Xanthomonas; species Xanthomonas sp. NCPPB 3174. The sequence continues at coordinate 3,888,835 of NZ_CM161517.1, forward strand.
CAGTGTGCGCCGGGGTGGGCGACCAGCACAGAGTCAGATACGCTGCAAATCGACCGATACAGATGAGGCCGCCGCATGCGCCTGTACGAAGCCCTCGCCAGCCAGCTGCGCGAACAGATCGCGCAGGGCACGCTGCGTGCCGGCGAGCGCCTGCCGTCGATCCGGCAACTGGCCGCCGGCCACGGCATCAGCGCCGCCACCGCGGTGCAGGCCTGCCTGCAACTGGAACGCGAAGGGCGGGTGCAGGCACGCCCGCGCTCGGGCTACTTCGTGCGCGCCGCGGCCACGCCGCAACCGACCGGCGCAGGCGCCGCTACCCGGCGGCGCGCGCCGGGCGCGGTCGCCAATCCGGCGCTGCAGGGCGTGCTGGACATGCTCGCGCGTTCGGACCTGGTGCCGCTGCACACCGCCACGCCGGCCGCGGCGCTGCTGCCCGGCGCACACCTGGCCAGCGCACTGGCGCGGCAGTTGCGCCGCCAGCGCAGCGCCGCGCTCGACTACGCCCCGCCGCAGGGCCATGCCGCGCTGCGCCGGCAGATCGCGCAGCGCTACGCGCATTGCGCCACCGCCGTGGCCGCCGACGAGGTGGTGGTGACCGCCGGCGCGATGGAGGCGATCAGTCTGGCGCTGCGCACCCTCACCGCGCCGGGCGACGTGGTGCTGGTCGAGACCCCGACCTACCACGGCATCCTGCAGGCGGTGGCGGCGCTGCGCCTGAAGGTGCTGGAGGTTCCGAACCGGCCCGGCCAGGGCATCGACGCCGCGCGCCTGGATGCGCTGCTGCAGCGCACGCCGGCGCGCGCCGCGGTGCTGGTACCGAACTTCAACAATCCGCTCGGCAGCCTCACCCCGGACGTGGCCAAGCGCGCCCTGCTGGACAGTTGCGCGCGCCACGGCACGGTGGTGATCGAGGACGACATCTACGGCGAACTCGACTGGTCCGGGCAGCGTCCACGGCCGCTGCGCCATTTCGACACCCACGGCAACGTGATCACCTGCGGCGCCTTCTCCAAGGTGCTGGCGCCCGGCCTGCGCGTGGGCTGGCTGCTCGGTGGCGCCTGGACCGACGCGCTGGTGCGCGCCAAGTACTTCTCCACCATCGGCGGCGCCAGTCTGCCGCAACTGGCCCTGGCCGACTACCTGCAGCGGCACGACCTGGAACGGCACCTGCGCAAGCTGCGCCGCACCCTGGCCGACAACGGCCAGCGCCTGCGCGAGGCGGTGCTGCGGCACTGGCCGGCCGGCACCCGCATCGGCGACCCGGCCGGCGGCCTGTCGCTGTGGCTGCAACTGGCCGACGGCGGCAGCGGCTAGGCCTTGTTCGAGGCCGCCCTCGCCGCCGGCATCGGCACCTCGCCCGGGCATCTGTTCTCCAGCCGCGGCGACTACACCGACCACCTGCGGCTGAGCTGCGGCCAGCCGTGGAGCGAGCCCCTGGAACACGCCATGCGGCGGCTGGGCACGCTGGCGGCGCGGCTGCCGCGCTGAACGCGACGCCCGGCGCCATGCCGCTGCCCCGATGCGAAACGCGTACTGCCAGCATTTGCCTGGCAGTCCATCGCACCATGCTGTCCTACCGGCACCGCGGGGCGATGCAGCGGATTGCAGGCGAGCGCTTGCCGATCCAGACGATCGCCGCCGCGGTACGACACGACCGCGTCAGCGCGTCCCGCGCGACGGCGTCGATGCGATCGCCGGCAGCCGGGAATGGCTGCGCTAGCGCGTGGCCGCGCCGATCGCCAACGCCACGCAGGCACCGAACACGGTGCAGGCCAGCATCGCCACCGCGCTGAGCGGGCTGCGCCAGCGCTGCCAGGGGAGCAGCAAGGTGCGACGGCAGGACATGGCGCGGCTCCGATCCAGTGACGTGGGGATGGCGAACACTGCGGAATCTAGCCAGCGCCCGTCTCAGCAGGCGCGAACGCGATCGCACAACCGCACGCTGGCTGCCGCCGCCCCCACGTTTGTTTACGAGACCGGCCACACCGCCGCCGTGATGGTCACGGCGCTGTCATGTGCAGGCCGGCGAGCCCACATCTGCGCCGCTCGCCTCCAGCCGCCCGCCACCGCACGGCAGCGACGACAGCCCGGAGGGCACGGGTGCGCCGGCACCGCCGCCAAGCCCGCGGTGCCTGCCCGGCGGCCGCGTCGCACGCGGCCGCCAGCGGAGCGCGCTCAGCCCTGCAGCGCGCGCGCGTGGAAGGCGATGTGCTCGCCGATGAAGCTGCCGATGAAGTAGTAGCTGTGGTCGTAGCCGGGCTGCACGCGCAGGGTCAGCGGATAGCCGGCGGCGTCGGCGGCGGCCTGCAACAGCTGCGGGCGCAACTGCTTGTCAAGGAACTCGTCGCCGCCGCCCTGGTCGACCAGCAGCGGCAGGCGCTCGCTGGCACTGCCGATCAGCACGCTGGCGTCGTACGCCTGCCACTGCGCGCGGTCCTCGCCCAGGTAGGCGGTGAAGGCCTTCTCGCCCCAGGGCACCTGCGTGGGCGCCACGATCGGCGAGAACGCCGACACGCTGCGGTAGCGGCCGGGATTCTTCAGCGCGATCACCAGCGCGCCATGGCCGCCCATCGAGTGCCCGCTGATCGCGCGGCGGCCGTTGTGCGGGAACTGCGCCTCGATCAGCGCCGGCAGTTCCTGCACCACGTAGTCGTACATGCGGTAGTGCGCGGCCCACGGCGCCTGGGTGGCGTTGACGTAGAAGCCGGCGCCCTTGCCCAGGTCGTAGCCCTCGGCATCGGCGACGTTCTCCCCGCGCGGGCTGGTGTCGGGCGCGACCAGGATCACGCCGTGCTCGGCCGCATAGCGCTGCGCGCCGGCCTTGGTGATGAAGTTCTGCTCGGTGCAGGTGAGGCCGCTGAGCCAGTACAGCACCGGCAGCTTGCTGTGCTCGGCCTGCGGCGGCAGGTACACGGCGACCTGCATGCTGCAGCCGAGCACGGCCGAATCGTGGCGATAGACGTCCTGCCAGCCGCCGCAGCAGGCGTGGTGTTCGATGCGTTCCATGGGCAGTTCCGGGAAGAGGGCCTGCGACCGCGCGCGGCCGCAGGCGGAGATGCCGCGACGCGTCGACCGACGACGCGCACGGCAGCGGACTTCAGTGCAGCACGCCGTTCTTGCGCGCCACGTGGGTGGAGATCGCGTCCATCAGCGGCGGCGACAGGCAGTCGTACGGCTCCAGCTTCAGTTCGCGCAGGCGATTGCGTATCCCGTCCATCGCCTCCGGACGCGTGCCGCTCTCGATGATCGAGGACACGAACGCGGCGAAGCCCGGCGCCGACCAGCCCTGCTGCGGCGACAGTTCCGTATGCACGAAATCCAGGCCGTAGAACGGATGCTCGGTGTTCTCGATGCGGCCGTACATGTGCACGCCGCAGCCGGTGCAGGCATGACGGCGGATGGTCGCGCTCTCGTCCACCACCTTGAGCTTCTCCTCGTGCGCGGTCACCTTGACCTTGTCGCGCGCCACCACCGCCACCACCGAGAAGGTCGCGCCCTTCGGCTTCCAGCACTTGGTACAGCCGCATGCATGGTTGTGCGCGGTCTGCGCCCCCACTTCCACCACCACCTTGTCGCTGGCGCAGTGGCATTCCAGGGTGCCGCCCTGGAAATGCTCCGCGCCGGCACGCACGCCGGCATCCACCGACGGATGAATCGTCACAGTACTCATCTTGCCCCCTCCCGGGTTCGTTGCGTCGCTGCAATGCGCGGAAACGGCCGCGCGCCGGACTGACCTGCGGTCAGAAGTGGATGACGGTGCGGATCGACTTGCCCTCGTGCATCAGGTGGAAGGCTTCGTTGATCTCGTCCAGCGGCAGGGTGTGGGTGATGAACGGATCGAGGTCGATCTCGCCGTGCATCGCCTGCTCCACCATGCCCGGCAACTGGGTGCGGCCCTTGACCCCGCCGAAGGCGCTGCCGCGCCAGACCCGGCCGGTGACCAGTTGGAACGGGCGCGTGCTGATTTCCTGGCCGGCGCCGGCCACGCCGATGATGACGCTCTCGCCCCAGCCCTTGTGGCAGCACTCCAGCGCCGAGCGCATCACGTGCACGTTGCCGATGCATTCGAAGCTGAAGTCCACGCCGCCATCGGTCAGCTCGACGATGACCTCCTGGATCGGCTTGCTGTAATCCTTGGGGTTGATGCAGTCGGTGGCGCCCATGCTGCGCGCCAGCTCGAACTTGCCCGGATTGGTGTCGATGGCCAGGATGCGGCTGGCCTTGGCCTGCACCGCGCCCTGGATCACCGCCAGGCCGATGCCGCCCAGGCCGAACACCGCCACGGTGTCGCCTTCCTTCACCTTGGCCGTGTTGTGCACCGCACCGATGCCGGTGGTGACGCCGCAGCCGAGCAGGCACACCTTCTCCAGCGGCGCCTCGGGATTGACCACCGCCAGCGAGATCTCCGGCACCACCGTGTACTCGCTGAAGGTGCTGCAGCCCATGTAGTGGTAGATCGGCTGGCCGTTGTAGGAGAAGCGGGTGGTGCCGTCGGGCATCAGGCCCTTGCCCTGGGTGGCGCGCACCGCCTGGCACAGGTTGGTCTTGCCGGACAGGCAGAACTTGCACTTGCGACACTCGGCCGTGTACAGCGGGATCACGTGGTCGCCGACCTTGACGCTGGTGACACCCTCGCCCACCGCCTCGACGATGCCGCCGCCCTCGTGGCCGAGCACCGCCGGGAAGATGCCTTCCGGGTCGTCGCCGGACAGCGTGAACGCGTCGGTATGGCACACGCCGGTGTGGGTGATGCGCACCAGCACCTCGCCCTGGCGCGGCGGTTCGACATCGATCTCCACAATCTGCAGCGGCTGGCCGGCTTCGAATGCAACGGCGGCTCGGGATTTCATGCGCTTTCTCCTGGCTGAGGAAATGGGTGTGGGGTGCGGATCACTTGAGATAGGAGCGGACCAGCATGCCCATCTCGCGCACGCGCGCGGCGCGCTGCGCGTCGGAACTGGCGGGCTGGCCGAATTCTTCGCGGACGTGGGCTTCCATCACCTCCGACATCAGGCCGTTGACCGCACCGCGGATGGCGGCGATCTGCTGCAGCACGGCAGCGCACTCCGTCCCCTCTTCCAGCGCACGTTCCAGCGCCTCGGTCTGGCCGCGCAGGCGGCGGATGCGGGCGAGGACGCGCTTCTTCTCGTGCGGGGTGTGCGGCATGCGGTGAGGCCCTAGAACTATACTGGGGGATAGTATGCCGGCCGCCGGCAAAAGAAAACGGCCGCGCATCCCGCAACCCCGGCCCAGCCTGTGACAGACGCCCCGCCAACGCAGGTGCCGACGCATGGCAACGCGTGTCGGCACAGGACACGCGACGGCCATGATCCCGCTGCCGGCGCTGCCTATGATGGCCATGCGTTCAGGCGCGGGCCCCGGGTGCGGTGGCCTCGTCCCTGGGCGCCCCCAGTTCCAGGCAGCCGCGGCCACGTCTAGACTGGGCGACTCCCGTGTGGCGGCCCTTCAAGATCGTGGACATGAAATCCTTCATTCTGGTCGTCGACGACGATCCGGATCTGCGCCGACTCATCAGCGAGTTCCTGAGCGACCACGGCTACCAGGTGGACACCGCCGAGACCGTGGCGGACATGCGCCTGCGGATGGCCGAGCGCCAGCCGGACCTGGTGATCCTGGACGTGATGATGCCCGGCGAGGACGGCCTCAGCGCCGCCCGCCAGCTCGCCAGCGAGCGCGGCGCGCCGGCGGTGATCATGCTCAGCGCGCTGGGCAGCGACACCGACCGCATCATCGGCCTGGAGGTCGGCGCCGACGACTACCTGGCCAAGCCATGCAATCCGCGCGAGCTGCTGGCGCGGGTGCGCGCCCTGCTGCGGCGCAGCCAGGCCACGACGCTGCCGCCGGAAGCGCGCGGCAACGTCTACGAGTTCGCCGGCTGGCGGCTGGACGTGATCCGCCGCGACCTGCGCGACCCCACCGGCATCTTCATCAACCTCTCCGACGGCGAGTTCGCACTGCTGCGCACCTTCGTCGAGCATCCGCAGCGCGTGCTCAGCCGCGACCAGTTGCTCGACTATGCGCGCGGCCGCGACACCGAGGTCTACGACCGCGCCATCGACAGCCAGATCAGCCGCCTGCGCCGCAAGATCAACGAACGCGTGCAGACCGAACTGATCCGCACCGTGCGCAACGAGGGCTACATGCTGTTGCCGAGCGTCGCCCGCCTGTGAGTGCGTCCACGCGCGCCCGCCGCGGCGTGCCGATCTTCGCCCGCGCCTTCCTGCTGCTGGTGGTGGCGCTGCTCACCGCGCAGCTGATCGGCATCGCCCTGGTGCTGCGCACGCCGGTCTACGAGATGCCGGTGCATCCGCCGGAGGTGATCGCCCTGCTCAGCACGCGCATGCCGGCCGGCACCCAGACCCTGAAGGTGCAGGACACCGCGCATGCACCGCTGCCGGCTCGCGACCAGGTACGCGACCGCAATGCCGAACGGGTGATGGCGCACTGGCTGGACGTGCCGCCGGACCAGGTGCGTTTCTACCGCAACAGCGACGGCCGCCTGGAGCGCCTGCGCCTGCGCCTGGGCGAACACCCGCCGCCGCCGCCGCACGCCGTCGCCGCCGACGACGATGCGTCCTCGCACGGGGCGATGCCGCCGCCGCACGGACAGGAACCGCCGCCGATGGAGCCACCGCCCGGCCCGGGCGAGCCACCGCACGATGGCGCCTTCGGCGGCACCATGCACGCGTCGGGCTGGCGCGAGCGCGGCTTCGCCCCGGCGGTGCCGCTGCTGGATGGCTTCACCGCCGCACTGCGCCAGCCCGACGGGCGCTGGCGCAGCGTGATGTCGCCGCCGCGGCGGTTCTCCAACGAATTCAAGACCCAGGTGGTCATGCTGTTCCTGGCCGGCATGCTGGCGATGCTGCCGCTGGCCTGGTGGTTCTCGCGGGCGCTGTCGGCGCCGATCCGGCGCTTCGCCGAGGCGGCCGACCAGCTCGGCCGCAACCCCGACGCGCAACCGCTGCGGCGCAGCGGCCCCAGCGAGATCGTGCAGGCGGCCGATTCGTTCAACGCCATGCAGGCGCGCCTGAACCGGCTGATCAACGAGCGCACGCACATGGTCGCGGCGATCGCCCACGACCTGCGCACGCCGCTGGCGCGGCTGGCGTTCCGCCTGGAGACCCTGCAGTCGCCGCTGCGCGAGAAGACCATGGCCGACATCGACGAGATGAAGGCGATGATCTCCGCGGCGCTGGACTTCATCCACAACGACAGCCGCCGCGGCAAGCGCTCGCCGCTGGATTTCCGCCTGCTGGTGGAAAGCGTGGTCGACGACGCCAGCGACACCGGCGCCGACGTGGTCCTGCTGCTCGGCGACGCCATCACCCTCGACGGCGACCCGCTATCGCTGCGGCGCATGGTGATGAACCTGGTGGAGAACGCGCTGAAGTACGGCAAGCGCGCACGCCTGCAACTGCGTCACGAGGCCGGCGAGTGCGTGCTGTGGATCGACGACGACGGTCCCGGCATCGATCCGGCGCAGCGCGAAAAGCTGTTCCTGCCGTTCTTCCGCGGCGAGAACTCGCGCAACCGCGACACCGGCGGCATCGGCCTGGGCCTGTCGGTGGCGCACAGCATCGTGCTGGCACACGGCGGCCAGATCGCGCTGGACAACCGCCCCGACGGCGGCCTGCGGGTCAGCGTGCGGCTGCCGTGCCACGCGGTCGGCGGCTGAGCCGCCCCCGCGGCCGGAGCGCCGCACGCCGACCGGCTCAGTGCGGGTTCGGCTCGACGATCACGGCCGTGCCGTAGCACAGCACCTCGGTCAGGCCAGCCATCAGCTCGGTGGCGTCGTAGCGCACCGCGACGATGGCATTGCCGCCCATCTGCCGCGCGTGCTGCAGCATGTCGCGGTAGGTCTCCAGGCGCGCCTGCTCGCACAGTTGGGTGTAGATGGTGATATTGCCGCCGAAGATGGTCTGCAGCCCGCCCAGGAAGTTGCCGACGATGGAACGCGAGCGCACGGTGATGCCGCGCACGATGCCCAGATTGCGCACGATGCGGTAGCCGGGAAGCTCCAGCGCGGTGGTCACCATCGCATCATTGAGCGGCGAGGCCGCCATCGCGCGTGGCGGCGAGGAATTGTACGGATCGGTCATGGATGCCCCCTGTGGCGCCGGCCCGTGGCTCCGCGGACCGCGGACCCGGCACGCGTGCGCCGGAACCGGCAGTGTTAGCACCGCAGGAAGAACGACGCAATCGCCAGGACCAGGCCGCCGATCCACAGCAGCAACATCGCCACGACGCCGGCCAGGACGACCGCGACGCGTCGCCAGCGGCGCAGGCCGCGCGCGCGCCGCACTACGTGCACGCACAACCCAGCGCCCAGGACCCCACCGGTGACGATCACGGCCCACCCGAGCAGATCGACGAGCGGATCCTTCGGGCCAACGTCAGCTGGGCATTGGCTGGTCGCATGCGCGGATGCCATGCAGCCGAGCAACACGCTCGTAACGCCGGCCCTGCCGCCGCGGCGACGCCCAACGCCGCTGCCCGCCTTCATGCAGGTCGCGGACTCGGCGCGAACGCGACGAAGCGTGGGCAATATGAAGGGGCTCGACATGCAACGGGGCTTCGCGGAACGCGGAAAATGCCGTTCAACGGATCGGCGGCATGGGGCTGTCGGCACCTGTCGCGGAGAGTCGCCGAAACTCGGCCGTCACGGATCGCGACAGCAAGCGCGCGATGATCCAGCCATGCAAGGCGACGAAGGCCGCCGCAAAGACCACGCCGATCGCCGACATGGCCCACAGCATCGGCCGCATGTCCGGCGCGCCCTGCATCTGCGCAACAGCGAACTGCTTCTGCATGAACGCGATCATCTGCACCTGCACGACTGCGCCGCCCAGGTTCCATGCGATCACCAGCGACATGGCCGCGATGAAACACCACCGTGCCCAATTCAACCGCCGCAGAAGCCCGATCGAACTCACCAGGGTCCACGCCGAAAACAGCGCAGTCCCAAGAAAAAACCACCGAAAGTGCGAAAAAATGAAGGCGATCGTCGGCGGCATCCCTGGCGGAAACCTGTGCACCGCATCGGCGAACTGCACGTGATCGAACATGGCGAACACAACCAAGACCTGCATGATGCCGATCACCGTGCCGAAACCGGAGAGTGCGATGAAGATCGAGGCCAGGATGGTGACAAAGTTGGACCGCGGTGGTGCCTGATGCATACGTCCCCCTGAAGACGAGTCGTCAATAGTGCCGCCTGGCCGCTCCCCGCGCCATCGCCTGCAGCCACATCCGATCGCCGAACGCTCTAGCCGCGTCGCGCAATGCGCATGCGTCGGTCACCGCGCTGGTACAGCCAGCCCGCCGGCAGGACGCCGCAACAGGCGAAACGGCACTCAGCGGCACGGTCAGGCGGCGTCGCCCGCGGCGACGCGCATCGCCTCAACTTCGCTGCGCCAGCGCCGCGGCATGACGCTCCAGCAACAGCGGCCGTGCGGTCGTCCGCCAGAACACCAGGCTGACGTACCCCGAGGACATGCCACCATGGCTGAGCCGCGGCACGAACACCGACTCGACGGATGCGTCGTCCAGCGCCGTGCCGACCAGGCGCGCGAAGGTGTCGGCGAGCAGCGCCGCGCACTGCGCCGCCGTCGCCGGCAGCGGCACGCCGGTCAAGGCCGACGCCATCTCTTCCCACAGATACGGATCGCCACGGCCGCCCCATCTGCCCGGCTCGTCCTGGAACAGGCCCGCCGTGTCTGCGATCACGGTCACCGTGCTGCCGGCCTGCGCGCGTGCGGCGCGGCGCTCAATACGCGAACTCGCGGAACACGTGGTCGATGTCGCCCTGCCAAGCGCCGTGGTACAGCGCCAGCTTGCGCTCGGCCGCGGTCTCGCCGGCGTGCAGGATTTCCACCAGCGGCTCGAGGAAGCGCGATTCGTCCTGGCCGTCGCGGTTCAGGCGCGCGCGGCGGCGCAGGCCGGCCAGGGCGATCTTCACCGCCTCGGCGGCCAAGTCCTGCACGGTGCCGTTGCGGAACGGCAGCTTCAGCGCCTGCCGCGGCACGCCGTCGCGCAAGGCGTGGCGTTCGGCCAGGGTGAAGTCCTTGACCAGGTCCCAGGCCGCATCCAGTGCGGCATCGTCGTACAGCAGGCCGACCCAGAACGCCGACAGCGCGCACAGCCGGCCCCACGGACCGGCGTCGGCGCCGCGCATTTCCAGGTACTTCTTCAGGCGCACTTCCGGGAACGCGGTGGTCATGTGGTCGGACCAGTCGCGCAGCGTCGGCAACGCGCCCGGCAAGGCCGGCAGCCTGCCCTGCAGGAAGTCGCGGAAGCTCTGTCCGCTGGCGTCCACGTAGGTGCCGTCGCGATAGGAGAAGTACATCGGCACGTCGAGCAGGTAGTCGACGTAGCGCTCGTAGCCGAAGCCGTCCTCGAACACGAAGTCGAGCATGCCGGTGCGGTCGGCGTCGGTATCGGTCCAGATGTGCGAGCGGTAGCTGAGGTAGCCGTTGGGCGTGCCGTCGGCGAACGGCGAATCGGCGAACAGCGCGGTGGCGATCGGCTGCAGCGCCAGCGACACGCGGAACTTGCGCACCATGTCCGCTTCGCTGGCGTAGTCCAGGTTGACCTGCACGGTGCAGGTGCGGGTCATCATGTCCAGGCCGAGCGCGCCGACCTTGGGCATGTAGTGTTTCATGATCTTGTAGCGGCCCTTGGGCATCCACGGCATCTCGTCGCGGCGCCACTTCGGCTGGAAGCCCATGCCGAGGAACCCCAGGCCCAGTTCGTCGGCGACCTGCTTGACCTCGTTGAGGTGGCTGCCCACTTCCACGCAGGTGTCGTGGATGGTCGGCAGCGGCGCGCCGGACAGTTCCAACTGGCCGGCCGGCTCCAGCGTCACCGAGGCGCCGTCGCGCAGCAGGGCGATGGTGTGCCCGGCTTCGCGCACCGGCTCCCAGCCGAAGCGGGTCAGGCCCAGCAACAAGGCCTCGATGCCGCGCTCGCCGTCGAAGGTCGGCGGCCGCAGGTCGTCCAGGCGGAAGCCGAACTTCTCGTGCTCGGTGCCGATGCGCCACTGCGCTTCGGGCTTCTCTCCGGAGGCGAGCACCTGCACCAGTTCGGCGCGGTCGGTGATCGGCGTCTCGGCAACGTGGCTGGGGCTCGACAAGGGCAGGACTCGCACGGCGGGTGAGGCGATGTGGGGACCGGGCCCGGCCATCGCAAGGCCCGCACTATAGCCTGCCGGGGGTGAGGCCCATATCGCTACCGGCGGCACTGCAGCATTCCACGGCCGCGCCGCCGCCGCGTCGAGAGTGAGACGCAGCAAGCGCCCGCGGCGCCGGCTTCGGTAGGCTGCGGACTCTCTCACCGCCCGCGGCAGGCAACGCATGCGCCCGACCCACTCCGAACGCCATCGCACCGACCGCGCCGGCTGGCTGCGCGCGGCCGTGCTCGGCGCCAACGACGGCATCCTGTCCGTGGCCGGCCTGGTGGTCGGCGTCGCCAGCAGCGGCGCGTCGGCGGCCACGGTGTTGACCACCGGCATTGCCGGCCTGGTCGCCGGCGCGATGTCGATGGCCGCCGGCGAATACGTGTCGGTGCAATCGCAGGCCGACACCGAGCGCGCCGACCTGGCGCTGGAGCGCCGCGAACTGCACGAGGATCCGCAGAGCGAACTGGAGGAACTGACCGCGATCTATCGCCAGCGCGGCCTCGATCCCGCCCTCGCCCGCCAGGTCGCCGAGCAGTTGACCGCGCACGATGCGCTGGGTGCGCACGCGCGCGACGAACTCGGCATCACCGAGAGCCTGCGTGCGCGCCCGCTGCAGGCGGCCGCCGCATCGGCCGCGGCGTTCTGCAGCGGCGCGGCGCTGCCGATCGTGGCCGCCTGGCTGGCGCCGGACGGACGGCAACTGTGGGTGACCGGCGCAGCCACCCTGGTCGGCCTGTCGCTGACCGGCGCGCTGGCCGCGCGCGCCGGCGGCGCCTCGGGCCTGCGCGGCGCGGTGCGCGTGGTGTTCTGGGGCGCGGCGGCGATGCTCGCCAGCGGCGCGATCGGCCATGTGTTCGGCGTGCATGTCTGAGCGGGCATGCGCGGTAATGGGTAGCATCACCGGCATGGCCGACGCCCGTTTCCCCGAAATGCAAGGCAAGCGCACGCCCATCGCTCAAAACGCAACCTGACCTGGAGGACTGAAAATCAACACGGACACCTGCGTCGTCGACCACATGGGATTTTCCGTTTCGTCGCTGGATGAGGCGATCGCGTTCTGGACTGAGGCCATGGGCTTCGAACTTGTCCGCACAGGCGAAATGGGCGGCGATTTCCTGCGCGAGGTGACGGGCGTCGACGATCCTCGTTGCCGCATGGCGCTGGTGGTCTCGCCTGCCGGCTTTCCCATCGAACTGCTGGAATACTCGACAGCCCGCACGTTGGGCAAGACACCCGCGAGCGCTGGCGCGATCGGCGCAGCCCATCTTGCCGTCACCGTGACGGAGATCGACGTGGCTGTCGCCAGGATCCAGGCGCAGGGATGGCACTTGAAAGGATCTCCGCGGCCGATCGAGGCCGGGCCACGCACGGGAACCGTCGTTGCCTACGTCAGCGGGCCCGACGGGATCACCATCGAGCTCATGCAACCTCCCAGGTAAGCCTGGCTGACAAAACGACTGCGCAGTCGCCAGACCGCGGGGAAACGACCTGTGGCGCACCGAGACCGGCAGTTTGCGGGGCCGGCACCAGCGCAGCCGTGGTGGTCCGGCCGGCTGCGACGTGGCAGCCTGGCGCTTTACGCTGAGCGCGCGCGCGCCGCGCTGCGCTAGCATCACGGCCATGGCCGACACCACCTCTCCCGATGCCCTGCTGCTGGCGCGCCTGTCCAGCCTGGCCGACTGCACCCAGGCCGAGGGCTACGCCTGCATCAGCGCGCGCCGCGAACACGGCGCGCGCTCGGTGGAGATCCCGCGGCCGCAACTGGCGATCCTGCTGCAGGGCCGCAAGCAGGTGCGCACCGCCACGCAGACGCTGGACTTCGTGCCGGGCGATCTGTTCCTGGTGACGCGGCGCTGCCGCATCGATGTGGTCAACATCCCGGATCCGCACAGCGGCCTGTACCTGAGCGTGCTGGTGCCGCTGTGCGAGGAAGCGCTGAGCGCCGCCCGCGTGCTGTGGAACGAGCCGCTGCCCGCCGCCGGCGCGGAACTGGCGCGCCTGCGCGCCGAGACGTTCGGCGGCACCCTGCTGCAATGGCGGCAGGCGCTGCAGGACGGCCGCTACACCGAGGCGCGGCTGGCGCTGGCAACGCTGGTGGTGGCGCTGTGCCGGCAAGGCCACGGCGGCCTGCTGCTGCCGCCGGCGCCAAGCGTGGCGGCGCAGGTGCGCGAGCTGATCGCCACACAGCCGCAGCGCGACTGGCGTTCGCGCGACATCGAAGACCATCTGGGACTGAGCGGTGCGACCCTGCGCCGGCACCTGGCCGGCGAAGGCACCTCCTTGCGCGAGCTGCTTGCCGATGCGCGCCTGGCGCATGCGATGCAGCTGCTGTACACCACGCGCTGGCCTCTGAAGACGGTCGCCGCGCACGCCGGCTACCGCTCGGTGCGCAGCTTCAGCCAACGCTTCCAGCAACGCTATGGCCTGGATCCGGCCAGTATCGGCAATTGATGCCACGTCGGCGTTGAGCGCCGCGCGCAGCGGAATGAGCGAATCGCGCAGCGGCGCCGGTGCAGCATGTCATGACCGCGGCGCACGCCGCTCTACCAGGAAATCCCATGTCCGTGTTCCCGTTGCGCGCGCTGTGCGCGCTGGCCCTGAGCGCCAGCGCGGCGCTGACGCTGCCGTCCTCCGTCCACGCCGCCGCGCCGGCCAGCGCCCAGACGCAGGTGCCCGGCGTCTATCGCCAGACGATCGGCCGGTTGCGCGTCACCGCACTGTTCGACGGCACCGTGGCGCTGTCGCGCGCGGAACTTGCGAACATTCCGCCGGAGGCGATCGCACGCCTGCTCGACCACCGCTACGTGCCGGAGAACGACAAGGGCCTGCAGACCGCGGTCAACGCCTACCTGATCCAGGACGGGACGCACCTGACCCTGGTCGATACCGGCACCGCCACCTGCTTCGGCCCCGGGCTCGGCCAGGTGCTGGCCAACCTGCGCGCGGCAGGCTACGCGCCCGAGCAGGTCGACGACGTGCTGCTGACCCATGCCCATCCCGATCACCTGTGCGGCCTGCTGGACGCACAGGGCCAGCCCGCCTATCCCAAGGCGACGGTGTGGCTGAGCGCCGCCGACGCGGCGTACTGGCTGGACCCGGCCAGCGAGGCCGGGGCGCCGCAGGCACTGCGCTTCGCCTTCCCGCTGGCGCGTGCGGCGGTGGCGCCGTACCAGGCTGCGCAGCGGCTGCGGCGCTTCCACACCGGAGACGCGTTGCCGGGCGGTGCGGTGGCGCTGGACACCCGCGGGCACACGCCCGGGCATGTGTCGTACCGCTTCGACGGTGGTGCGGGGCAGCAATTGCTGGTGTGGGGCGACCTGGTGCACTACCACGCGGTGCAGTTCGCGCAACCGCAGGCCTCGTACGAGGCCGACAGCGACCGCGCCGCAGCGATCGCCGCGCGCAAGCGCATGCTGGCGCAGGCCGCGGACCACGGCTGGTGGGTGGCCGGCGCACACCTGCCGTTCCCGGGCCTGGGCCACGTGCGCCGCGAGGGCGAAGCCTTCGCCTGGGTGCCGGCGGAGTTTTCGCCGTTGCCGGCGGCGCCTTGATTGGCCCGTACCCTCATCCGCCCCTGCGGGGCACCTTCTCCCGGTGGGAGAAGGAACAGCCGCTAGCCCCTCTCCCCTCGGGAGAGGGGTTGGGGTGAGGGTCCGGCGCGAAGCGTCTCGCAGCGTTCAAGCGCAAGAAGCCGAATCCGGCACCACCCCACTCACTCCGCGACAGTCGGCTCCGTCTCCAATCCCAGCCAGCCACCGACGATGCCACGCAACTCGTCCACGCCCTGGCGGCTCTCGCCGGAGAAGGCCTGCACGCTGACGGTGTCGCCGAACGCGCTGGCCAGCTCCTTGCGCACCTGCTGCAGCACCTGCGCCTGCTGGCCGCGGCCGAGCTTGTCGGCCTTGGTCAGCAACGCATGCGCCGGCAGGCCGCGCTGCACCGCATACCCGAGCATCTGCCGGTCGTAGTCCTTGAGCGGATGGCGAATGTCCATCACCACGACCAGCCCGCGCAGGGCCTCGCGCGTGCGGAAATAGGTGTCGATGAACTTCTGCCAGTGCGCCTGCAGTTCCTGCGGCACCTTGGCGTAGCCGTAGCCGGGCAGGTCCACCAGGTAGCGCTCGGGCTGGACCTGGAAGAACACCAGTTGCTGCGTACGGCCGGGCGTCTTGGAGACACGGGCCAGGGCGTTCTGCCGGGTCAGCGCGTTCAACGCGCTGGACTTGCCGGCGTTGGAGCGGCCGGCGAAGGCCACCTCCCAGCCACCGTCGTCCGGCAACTGACGGGCATTGTGGGCGGACAACAGATAGTGGGCACGTTCGAGGATCAGCGACATCCGCCTAGGATCGCACGTCCGCGGCCCCGGGCGGGCTTCGTTGACCGCCGGGCCGCGGCATGCCGATAATCGCGCGAGTGCGGTCGCCGGCCCGGCAGCCGCGGGGTCGGGTCATACGGAGCTTCAGCAATGCGCCACGCTCGCGTTCTTGCCTTTGCCGGTCTAGCGGTTTCCGTCGCCGCCGCGGTCGCGTTCGCGCAGACCTCGGTGGTTCCCATTCCAGACCACGCCCCGGTGCGCACCACGCCGCTGGAGAGCGACGTCGGCAAGGCCGCCTGGGGCGACCCCAAGGCCGGTCAGGCCAAGGCGGCGGCCTGCGCCGCCTGCCACGGCGCGGACGGCAATCCCGCCATCGCCATGTATCCGCGCATCGCCGGGCAGATGGAGCGCTACAGCGCGCGGCAGATGGCGCTGATCGCCCACGGCGAGCGCACCAGCGGCGCGGTCGCGGCGATGGTGCCGTTCGTGCAGCCGTTGAGCACGCAGGACATGCGCGACATCGGCGCCTACTTCGCCACGCAGAAGGCCGGCGCCGGCATCGCCGACGACGCGGTGATCGCCGACGGCCCGTACGCCGGCATGAAGTTCTACGAAGTCGGCCAGCAGCTGTATCGCGGCGGCGATGCGAGCCGCGGCATCCCCGCGTGCATGGCCTGCCACGGCCCGGCCGGCGCCGGCAACCCTGGCCCCGCCTACCCGCACCTGGGCGGCCAGCACGCCGACTACGTGGCGCGGCGCCTGCAGGAGTACCAGGCCGGCACCACCCAGGAACGCGATCCGACGATGTTCAAGATCATGGCGCAGGTGGCCAAGCCGCTGACCGACCAGGAGATCAAGGCGCTGGGCAGCTACCTGCAGGGCCTGCACGACCGCGCCGACGACGCGGCCGCCGCACAGGCCGCACCGGCCGCGGCAACGCCACAGCAGCCGGCGCCCGCGCAACAATCCTGACCGCGCGCCGCCGCGGCGGCGCCGGCCCGTTTCCCCTTCGCGCCGGTCCCGACGACCGGCGTTCGTTTTTTGCCATTGGAGATCGCATGAATCGTCTGCCCCGCCTGCTGTTGTGCCTGCTCGCCCTGCTGCCGTTGAGCGCCTGCGCGCAACCCAAGTCCGCCACTGTGGTGGAAGGCGAGGACTACACCCTGATCGCCGACCCCAAGCCGTTCGCGCCGCTGGCCGGCAAGATCGAGGTGGTGGAAGTGTTCGGCTATACCTGCCCGCATTGCGCGCACTTCGAGCCGCTGTTGGAGGAATGGGCCGGCAAGCAGGCCAAGGACGTGCGCCTGACCCTGGTGCCGGCGGCGTTCGGCGGCTACTGGGACAGCTTCGCCAGCGCCTTCTACGCCGCGCAGCAATTGGGCGTGCAGAGCCGCAGCCACCGTGCCATGTTCGAGGCCATCCACGACAAGCGCAGCGTGCCGGTGCAGAACGTGGCGCCGGAGGAACTGGCCACGTTCTACGCCGGCTTCGGGGTCAAGCCGCAGGCCTTCATCGCCGCCTACCAGAGCCCGCAGGTCGCCGCGCAGGTGAAGGCCGCGCGCGATTTCGCCGTGCGCGCCGACATCGCCGGCACTCCGGCGCTGATCGTCAACGGCAAGTACCTGGTCAAGGGAAAGAACTTCGAGGACATGCTGCGCATCGCCGATGCGCTGATCGCCCGCGAGCGCGCCGGCAAGTAATCGGCGCACGGCGCTTCATCCGCGCCATGGCATCATGACGGGGTGGCCGGACCGCGCTTGCGGCGCGTCCGGCGTTTTTCCCCCATCCTGCTGGAGATGTCGCCGATGAAGACCCGCTTCGCCCTGACCCTGATGGCCCTGCTGCCGATCCTGGTGGCATGCAAGGCCCAGGACGGCACTGCCGACACCGTCGCCCCTGCTTCCGGCACCGCCGCGGCCCCGGCTGCGCCTGCCGCCGGCGACACTGCCGCCGCGCCCGCCGAGACCCCGGCCGCGCCTGCGGCCACCACCGCCGATGCCGCCGCGCAGCCCGCCGCCACCGACGGCGACACCGCCGCCGCGGCCAAGCCGGTCGCCGCCAAGACCCCGAACGGTCCGGAGCCGGTCGCCGGCACCGACTACGTCGACATCGCCGGTGGCCAGCCGTTCCAGCCGACCAACGGCAAGATCGAGGTGGCCGAGATCTTCGGCTACGTCTGCCCGGCCTGCGCGCGCTTCCAGCCGCTGATCGGCCCGTGGAAGGCCGGTCTGCCCTCCGACGTGCGCTTCGTCTATGTGCCGGCGATGTTCGGCGGCACCTGGGACGACTACGCCCGCGCGTTCTACGCCGCCGAGGCGCTGGGCGTGCAGGAGAAGACCCACGAGGCGCTGTACAAGGCCATCCACGTCGACGAGACCCTGAAGGGCGAGCGCGGCCGCGACTCGGTGCAGGACATCGCCAACTTCTACGCCAAGTACGGCGTGGACCCGAAGCAGTTCGCCGACACCATGGGCAGCTTCGCGGTGGCCACCAAGACCAACCGTGCCAAGCAGTTCGCCACCCGCAGCGGCATCACCGGCACGCCGTCGCTGATCATCAACGGCAAGTACCTGGTCAAGGGCAAGAGCTACGACGACATGCTGCGCGTGGCCGATCACCTGATCGCGCGCGAGCGCGCGGCGATGGCCAAGTAAGCCGTCCGCCCCGGGCCGCACCGCCGTGACCGCTCCCGCCACCCGCACCCTGCGCGTGCTGACCGCCAACATCCAGGCCGGTTCCAGCACGCGCCGCTACAGCGACTACGTGACCCGCAGCTGGTCGCACGCGCTGCCGGCCGGGCGCAAGCGCAGCAGCCTGGACGCGATCGCGCAGCTGGCCAGCGACCACGACATCGTCGGCCTGCAGGAGGCCGACCCCGGCAGCCTGCGCTCGGGTTTCACCAACCAGACCCACTACCTGGCCGAGCGCGCCGGCTTCAACTACTGGAGCCACCAGCCGAACCGCCGCGTGGGCGGCGTGGCGTCCAGCGCCAACGGCCTGCTCAGCCGGCTGGAGCCGGTGGAAGTGCAGGACCACGCCCTGCCCGGCCGGCTCGGCGGGCGCGGCGTGCTGCTGGCCAAGTTCGGCAACGGTGCCGACGGCCTGGCGGTGGCGGTGGCGCACCTGTCGCTGGGCGCCAATTCGCGCGCGGCGCAGTTGGCCTTCATCGCCGAGCTGCTGTCCGATCATCCCAACGCGGTGCTGATGGGCGACTTCAACTGCGTCGCCGACCGCCCGGAAATGCAGTTGCTCTACAAACGCACCCGGCTGCAACCGCCGGGCTGCGTGGTGCCGACCTTCCCGAGCTGGCGCCCGCAGCGCGCCATCGACCACATCCTGGTCAGCGACGGCCTGCGCTGCAACGAACAGCGTGCGGTGCCTGCGGCGTTCTCCGACCACCTGGCGGTGGCCACCGAGATCGATGTGCCGCAGCACTTGTTGCGCTGAGACAGCACGGTCGATTCTTGTAGCGCGTCGTCGCGGCTGAAGCCGCTCCTACAGCTCGCATCGATACGCCCTTCGGGAGCGTACACACGCTCCCGAAGTGTGTCAGGCGTAGGCAGCGACTAGAACTTCAGATCCGCACGCACATACAGGTAACGTCCACCGGGAATGCCGTAGGTGGAGGCGTCGTAGCCGTTGAGCGAGCACGACAGGCAGATCGGCGGGTCCTTGTCGAAGACGTTGTTGACGCCGCCGCTGAGGGTCAGGCCCTTGAGCCAGTCGAAGCGGTAGCCCACCTGCAGGTCGTGGTAGGTGATCGCGTCCAGCGTGTTGGTGCCGGCGACCGGATTGCTGCACACCGGGAACGCGACCGCATCGCCGCATTGCTCGGTCAGCTCGGAGATGTGCCGCAGCGTCCACGACGCGTTCCAGCGCCCGCGCGACCAGTCCAGGCTCAGGTTGCTGGTCCACTCGGGAATCGCGCTGTCCATCACTTCCACGCCCGGGCGCTGCGGCTGCACCTGGCCGGCCGCGCCGGTGGCGACGTAGCGGGTGACGAAGGTGTTCTGCCAGCCGATCTTGAAGCGGCCGGCGGCGGTCTCCGGCGAGTTCCAGAACAAGTCCACGTCCCAGCCGTCGGTCTTGATCGAGCCGAGGTTGGTCAGCCGGTTGTTGAAGCCGTTGATGCCGCCGGTGGAGGCGCGGGTGATGCCGTCGCAGTAGGTCGGCGACAGCGTGTCCACGCACAGGTCGAGCTGGGTCTGCGCGTTGATCGCCTGGATCGCGCCGTCGATGTCGTGGCGGTAGAAGGTCACCTCCACGTCGAAGCGGTCCGACCACGGCACGTTGCTGGCGAACCACGGGCTCCACACGAAGCCGGCGCTGAAGCTGCGCGCCTTCTCCGGCTCCAGCGCGCGGTTGCCGCCGGTGGTCACCGAGATCTGCGAGTTGGCCTGCTGGTAGCCGGCCGGCACGCCGAGCGCGGCGCAGTTGCTGGCGCTGCCGCGCGGCGCGGTACCGCCCAGGCCGATCGAGCACGGGTCGGACAGGGTCAGGTCGGCGCGCGCGGCCGAGCCGTACAGTTCGCCGATGCTGGGCGCGCGGAAGCCTTCGGCATAGCTGGCGCGCAGCACGAAGTCCGGCGCCACCTGCCAGCGCAGGCCGTACTTCGGGGTGAACTTGCCGCCGAAGGTGGAGTAGTCGGAATAGCGCCCGGCCAGGCTCAGGTCGAGTTTGTCGCCCAGCGGCGAGTCGGCGAAGATCGGCACGCTCAGTTCGAGGTAGGCCTCCTTGACGTCGTAGCTGCCCTGCGTCGGCAGCGACGGCACGCCGTTGTAGTGGCCGATCACGGTCAGCGGGTCGGGGCGGTAGAAGCCCTCGTACTTGCGGTACTCCACGCCGGTGGCGAAGGACACCGCGCCGGCCGGCAGCCGGAACAGGTCGCTGCTGAGGTTGGCGGTGAACTGGGTCAGCTCGTTCTGGCTGCGGTCGTGCACCACCGGCTGGATCCAGCGCAGCATGTCCGGGGTGATGCTGCCGGCGCCGCCGAAGATGTTCAGCGGCACGCAGCCGGCTACCGCCGCGCACGCCGCCGGATCGCCCAGCGCCAGGTTGATGTTGTAGATGTTGTAGCTGCCGTAGTTGGTCTGCTCGGCCTTGTTCTTGCTGTAGGCGCCGTTGACGTCCCAGAACCAGGTGCGGTCGGCGCGCTCGAAGCTGCCGATGAAGCCGGTGCCGACGTACTGGGTGTCCACGCGCTGCTCGAACACGCGCGGCCCGCCTTCCACCGGGCGGCGCCCGATCATGATCAGGTTGCTGCCCGAATCCAGCGCGAAGCCGAACGGGTTGTACGGGTTGGCGGCGGAGATGACGATGTTGTCGGCCAGCGGATTGCCGGTGCCGGCGTCGGGGCCAAGGAAGATCGGCTCCGGCGCGGCCTGGTTGGTCGATTCGCGGCGGTTGCCGAGCAGCTTCAGGTACCACTGCACGTCGTCGTTGAAGAAGAAGCGGAACTGGCCGAACACGCCCTTGCGCTCGGACGGCGTCAGCAGCAGGTTGGAGGCGGCGAAGTTGTAGCGGTCGGCGGTGGTGAAGCAGTGGTAATCGTCGCTGCGGGTACAGCCGCCGGCGCCGTCGTAGCGCGGCGTGCCCACGCCGCTGTTCGGGGTCAGGTTCTGCTCGGCGCCGGTGTTGGGGTCGACGAAGATGAAGCGCCCGTCCGGCGTGGCCGAGCTGCCGAAGGTCAGGCCGGTGCCGGGAATCGGATACAGCGACTGCGCCCGGTCGCGCGCGTAGATCGGATCCTGCTTGGTGTAGCTGGCGCCGAGGAACAGGCTGGTGCGCTCGGTGCTGTGGCCCCAGGCCAGGTCCACGCCCTTGCTGGCGCCATCGCCCTTGTCGTACTCGCCGTAGTTCAGGGTGACCTGGCCGCCTTCGAAATTGCGCCGGGTGATGATGTTGACCACGCCGGCGATGGCATCGGAGCCGTACAGCGAGGACGCGCCGTCCTCCAGCACCTCGACGCGCTCGACGATGGCCAACGGGATGGTGTTGAGATCGGTGGCCGCGCCCACGCCCGAGGCCGAAGACTCGTTGACCCAGCGCATGCCGTCGACCAGCACCAGCACACGCTTGGCGCCGAGGTGGCGCAGATCGACCTGCGCCGAACCGGCGCCGACGCCGCTGCCGTCCGGGGGAAAGCCGAAATTGCCGGAGGAATTGAACTTGGCGTTCAAGGCCGAGCCGGAGGCGGTGAGTTCCTGCAGCACGTCGCCGATGGAGGTCAGGCCGGTGCGTTCGATGTCGGCGCGGCTCAGGGTCTGCACCGGCACCTGCCCCTCCACTTCCGCGCGCCGGATGCGGGTGCCGGTGACCTGCACGCTGTCGAGCGTGGTGGCGGTACCGGGGGCGGCCGGGGGCGTCTGTTGCTGAGCGCCGGCGATGGCGGGGATGCCGCCGAGCAGGACCAGGGATACCGCGAAGACCAAAGGATGGCGGTGCAGGAAATTCATCCGTCTCTCTCTCCAGAAAGGATGTGGGTCGGCCGCTGCGACCCCCTGCACCGCGACGGCGTGGAATTCTTTGTAAACAAATCGTAAACGGCCTGCAAGCGTCCGGCCGGCAAAGCGCGGGCCATGGACGCGACTGGTCGATCTGGTAGACACGAGTGCCGCGAGACGCCGTCAACTGGCGACGCACCGAAGCCCCTCTCCCCTTGGGAGAGGGGTTGGGGTGAGGGTACGGAGCGAAGCGCCTCGCAATGCCTGGCTGCACTGGCTGTCGTTGTCCACAGCGGCACTCGTACCCTCATCCGCCCCTGCGGGGCACCTTCTCCCAATGGGAGAAGGTAGAAGCCAAAGCCCCTCTCCCACCGGGAGAGGGGTTGGGGTGAGGGTAAGGCGCGAAGCGACTCGCAGACTTCAGGCGTACGAAGCTGCACCCGCACCTCGCCCGCCGTGCCGGAGCACAAAACGCAGGCCGACGCGCGATACCGATCTGCAACGCTACAGGGCATCGCACTGACACGACCTGCCGTGGCTCTACCCGTCGTTGAAACGGCGATTCATCGGCGTTCGGTATAGTCCCGCGCATGATCCTGCGCACGTCCCTTCTGCTGTTCGCCGCCGCGTTGTGCGGCCCCGTTTCCGCCCTCGCCCAGTCCCTGGATGCGCAACGCCCGGCGATCCGCTCGGCGATCGACGATGCCGAACAGGGCCGCTTCGATCCGGTCCGCGCGGCCGCCTTCAAGCAGCATCCGCTGTACGGCTGGCTGGAGTACGCCAACCTGCGCCGCACCATCGACAAGGTGTCCGATGCGCAGGCGCAGGACTTCCTCAAGCGCTACGCGGGGCAGCCGGTGGCCGAGAGTTTCCGCGCGCTGTGGCTGCCGGCGCTGGCGCGGCGCGAGGACTGGCCGGCGCTGCTGGCGAACTGGAAACCCACCGAGAACCTCGGCCTGCGCTGCGCCCAGCTCAATGCGCGCCAGGCCACCGGCCGCGCCGACGCGCAATGGATGGACGAAGCGCAGGCGCTGTGGCGCAACGCCGGCAAGTCGCTGCCCGACGCCTGCGACCCGGTGTTCGCGGTGCTGCAGGCGCGCGGCGGCATGACCGATGCGCTGCGCTGGGCGCGCGTGGAAGCGGCGGCGGACGCACAGCAGCCGGCGGTGATGCGCGCCGCCGCACGCGGCCTGCCCACGGCCGAGCTGGCCCTGGCCAACGACTACGCGGCGTTCCTGGACGCGGTACACACGCGTGCGCTGAACTGGCCCAAGACCGAGCGCAGCCGCAAGGTGGCGGTGGACGGGCTGCAGAAGCTGGCCAAGACCGACCCGGACGCGGCCGAGCGGCAACTGCCGCAATTCGCCCAGGCACTGCAGTTCAGCGAGGCGCAGCGCGGCGCGGTGCTGTACCAGATCGCGCTGTGGACGGTGGCCTCGTACGGGCCGGATTCGGCGCGCCGGCTCAACGCCGTGCCCGAGTCCGCCTACGACGAACGCCTGCACGAGTGGCGCGCGCGCGAGGCGATGGCGCGCGGCGACTGGCCGGCGGCCCTGGCGGCGATCCGCAAGATGCCGCCTGCGCAGCGCAACGATTCGCGCTGGCAGTACTTCGAGGCACGGCTGGCGGAGAAGACCGGCAATGCCGGCGAGGCGCAGCGGCTGTATCGCGCGGCGGCCAGCTCTGCCACCTTCCACGGCTTCCTGGCCGCCGACCGGCTGAAGCAGCCGTATGCGCTGTGCCCGTGGGAACCGAACGACAGCGCACAGGCGCAGGCGGCGGTGGCGCGCGATCCGGCGCTGATCCGCGCGCTGGAGCTGTTCAAGATCGACCGCGCCGGCTGGGCGGCGGCCGAGTGGAACGATGCGCTGAGCCGCTTCGACGACACCCAGCGGCGCCTGGCGGTGGAAGTGGCCAGCGCCAACGGCTGGTTCGACCGCGCGGTGTTCGGGCTCGGCAAGCGCCCGGAGGAGCAGCGCCTGTACACGCTGCGCTTCCCGCTGCACCACGCCGACACCATCCGCCGCGAAGCCGGCAAGAACGCGATCGATCCGGCCTGGGTTGCCGCCGAGATCCGCGCCGAAAGCGTGTTCAACCCGAACGCGCGCTCCCCGGCCAACGCGATGGGCCTGATGCAGGTGGTGCCGGCCACCGGCGCCAGCGTCGCCCGCAGCCTCGGCCTTGCCGGCTACGGCGGCGCCGCCAGCCTGTACGACCCGGACACCAACATCGCCATCGGCGCCGCCTACCTGCGCCAGTTGCTCAACACCTACGGCCTGCCCTACCTGACCATCGCCGCCTACAACGCCGGCCCCGGCCCGGCCTCGCGCTGGCAGAGCCAGCGCCCGGGCCACGATGCCGACTTCTGGATCGAGACGGTCAGCTACAAGGAAACCCGCGAGTACGTCGCGCGCATCCTCGCCTTCAGCGTGATCTACGACTGGCGCCTCAACGGCGACGCCCTGCCGGTCACCGAACGCATGCTCGGCAAGCTGGACGCGCCGCGGAAGAAGTTTGTGTGTGAGGCGGAGAGTCGGGATTAGGGATTGGGGATTGGTAAAAGCGCACGCATCCGTATGCGGTTAGCATTCCTGGAACAGGCCACAGCGGCATCCGTTCGCGCGATGTCGCTCTGACCAATCCGAATCCCCACTCCCGAATCCCAGCCCCATGCACATCTACCTCGTCGGCGGCGCCGTCCGCGACGCCTTGCTCGGTCAACCGCCCGGCGACCGCGACTGGGTGGTGGTCGGCGCCAGCGCGCAGCAGATGCTGGAGCTGGGCTACAAGCAGGTGGGCCGCGATTTCCCGGTGTTCCTGCATCCGCGCAGCGGCGAGGAATTCGCGCTGGCGCGCACCGAGCGCAAGGCCGGGCGCGGTTACCACGGCTTCGTGGTGCAGGCCGATCCGTCGGTGACGCTGGAAGAGGATCTGCAGCGGCGCGACTTCACCATCAACGCCATCGCCCGCGACGAGGCCGATGGGCGTCTGGTCGATCCGTATGGCGGCGCGCGCGATCTCGAGCAGCGGGTGCTGCGCCATGTCGGCCCGGCCTTCGCCGAGGATCCGCTGCGGGTGCTGCGCGCGGCGCGGTTCATGGCGCGGCTGGCGCCCCTGGGATTCGTCGTCGCGGCCGAGACCATGGACCTGATGCGCGCGATGGCCGCCGGCGGCGAACTGGAAACGCTGGTGCCCGAACGCGTCTGGCAGGAACTGCGGCGCAGCCTGGCCTCGGCGCAGCCCTCGGCGTTCCTGCGCACGCTGCGCGAGGCCGATGCGCTGCGCTGGGTGCTGCCGGAGCTGGATGCGCTGTACGGGGTGCCGCAACGCGCCGAGTACCACCCCGAGGTCGACACCGGGCGCCACCAGGAACTGGTCAGCGACATGGCCGCGCGGCTGGCGCCGGGCGATGCGCTGATCGGCTTCGCCGCGCTGACCCACGACCTGGGCAAGGCACTGACGCCGCCGGAGGAATGGCCGCGCCACCTGATGCACGAACAACGCGGCCTGGCGCCGCTGCGCGCACTGTGCGAACGCCTCAAGGTACCGCAGGAGCATCGGCAACTGGCCGAGATCGCCTGCCGCGAGCATCTGAACGTGCATCGCCTGGCCGAGTTGCGCGACCGCACCGTGCACGAACTGCTGCAGCGCTGCGACGGCTTCCGCAAGCCCGAGCGCATCGCGCAGCTGGCAACGGTGTGCGAGGCCGACAAGCGCGGCCGCCTCGGCAGCGAGGATGCCGATTATCCGCAGGGCCCGGCGCTGCAGCGCCTGCATGCGGCGGCGCTGGCGGTGAACGCGCGCGACCTGGCCGCGCAGGGCCTGAGCGGCCCGCAGATCGGCGAGGCCCTGGCCAAGGCGCGGATCGCGGCGATCGCCGCGGCGCGGAGTGCGGCAACGATGTCTGCAGAGCGCGGACGCTAGTTTCCTACTGGAACAGTCAAAGTTCGCGCGCCCGCAGCTCCCTGAATCCCGAATCGATCGCGGCCGGATCCGCGAACTCGACCTGCAGACCATTGGCGGCAAGCGCGAGCACCTCACTCCCATCGACAGCCGTACCGCTCATCTTTGCGAGTAGCGGCTCAAGCACGGCCGTGGCGAACGCGCGGGACAAATCCGCGCGACACGCCAGATCGGAGACAGTGACGGGAACGGTACTGGCGGCAGCCAGGTACGTTTCAAGATCTCGCGAGGGCTCGAAGAAGGTAGCGACCAGCATACCGACCCCAGGCTGCCCGACCGCCATCAGGCCATAAGGGACGAACAGGTACATGGGGCGCCCATGCTCCGCGGGCGTGTCTTTTTCGCTGGCCCCAAACAAATGCGCGACCATGAGCCGACCGCTGTCCCACGGTAACCGGACAAGGCTTCCATCCCTGACGTAGGCACCGTTCTTCCAGGCGGCGAAACCGGCACGAAACTCCTTCAGAAACACGCCGGCGACATGTTCGTTGAACCACGCAGGTGCGGCAGGATGCCGGGCATTTTTGGCAAAGCGCCGATGCAGCAGCATCATTCCAGCCGACAGCTTCATCAACCACAGATGCGCTTCGTCGTCCGCGACCTTGGACCAGTCTTCCGACAGTCGTTGTTCAAGCCGGCCGAACTCAGCATTGGCCTGTGGATCGGCGGGCGCCTTGAAATCGCAGAGCCGGGCAAAGCTCCCGGCACCGCCGAGCAACACCCGGCCCTCACCTTGATGGCGCCGAGCAAGCCATCGGGGAATTACATGCTCGCCGGCGCCTGACACCGGCGCCCCGGTAAAGAGACAGGCCGCGTCCATCGGCTCTTCGAGATAGCGGTTCGGTTCCATGCATTGCCGCCTGCGTTGTCAGCGACGCACACTGTACACAACGCATGGCAGCACGCGCGGGTTTCAGCAGCCTGGCTAAACAGCCGCAGTACCGCCACCTACTCCATCACACCCGCGATCCAGGTATGCCGGACCTGCAACGCGTCGTCCAGCAGCACCAAATCGGCCTGGTAGCCGGGGGCGATGTGGCCGTAGCGGTGGTCCAGGCCCACGCACTGCGCGGGGTACAGCGAGGCCATGCGCGCGGCCTCTTCCAGCGGCACGTCCAGCCACTGCACGCTGTTGCGCACCGCGCTGGCCATGTCCAGCGCCGAACCGGCCAGGGCGCCGGCGGCATTGCGCACCACGCCGTCGATGGCAGTGATGGTTTCGCCGTACAGGTCGAACGCGGGGCTGTCGGCGCCGACCATCGGCATCGCGTCGGTCACCAGGAACACGGTGCCGCGCGGCTTGGCCGCCAGCGCCACGCGCAGGCTGGCCGGATGTACGTGCACGCCGTCGACGATCACGCCGCACCAGGCATTGCGGTCTTCCAGCGCCGCGCCGACCACGCCGGGATCGCGCCCCTGCAACGGGGTCATGGCGTTGTACAGATGGGTGAAGCCGCAGATGCCGGCGTCCAGCCCGGCGCGGGTCTCTTCGTAGCTGGCGGCGGTGTGGCCGGCGAACACGCGCGCACCGGCCGCGGCCAGGGTGCGGATGCTGGCCGCCGGCACGCGCTCCGGTGCCAGGGTGATCAGGGTGACGCCGTTGTCCAGCGAGGTGGCCATGGCCAGTTCGTCGGCGTCGGGCACGCGGAACTTGTCGGCGTTGTGGGTGCCCTTGCGCGCCGGCGCCAGGTAGGGCCCTTCCAGGTGGATGCCGAGCACGCCCGGCACGCCTTCGGCGATGGCCTGGCGCGTGGCGGCGATCGCCGCGCGCATCACCTCCACGTCGTCGCTGATCAGCGTCGGCAGGTAGCCGGTGGTGCCGTAGCGGCGGTGGCCCTGGCCGATGCGACGCAGCGCCTCGACGTCGGTGCGGTTGTTGAACAGCACGCCGCCGCCGCCGTTGACCTGCAAGTCGATGAAGCCCGGCAACAGGCTGCCGCCGCCCAGGTCGTGCTGCACCGGCGCTGCCGCCACGCGCGGATCGGCGTCGTCGAGCAGGGCGAGGATGCGCCCGCCCTCCAGCAGCACGCTGACGCCGTCGAGAAACCCGTCCTCGCCGAGCACGCGCGCATTGCGCAGCGCCACCGTGGTCATCAGACGGTCTCCGTCACTTTGTTCAGATGCGGCGGCAGGTCCGGGTTGTAGCCACGGCGCAGCGCCAGGGCGTTGATCGCGCGGTAGAAGCTCTGGATCGCCAGCAAGGGCGCGCAGGCCGGATGCGGTGCGGCGACCAGCGGCAGGTCGCCGCCGGCGCTGGCCAGCCACACCTGTGCGCCGCGGCCGCGGAACTCCTCGGCCAGGCGCCGGGTGCCCTCGCCGGCTTCGTCCGGCTGGTCGAACGCCAGCACCGGGAAGCCCGGGCCGACCAGGGCCATCGGCCCGTGCTTCACTTCCGCCGAGCTGTAGGCCTCGGCGTGCAGGCCGCAGGTCTCCTTGAACTTCAGCGCCGCTTCCTGCGCCGCCGCCAGGCCGAGGCCGCGGTCGAGCACGAACAGGTTGTGCGCCTCGACCAGGCCGTCGGTCAGCGAGCGCCAGTCGGCCTGCCAGGCCGCACGCAGCGCCTGCGGCAATTCCTGCAGTGCGCCCAGCAGCGCCGGGTCGTTCTTCCAGTGCGCGCCGAGCTGCAGGATGGCCGCCAGCGAGGCCAGGTAGCTCTTGGTCGCGGCCACGCTCTTCTCCGGGCCGGCGCCGAGCGGGATCACCGTGTCGGCCAGCTGCGCCAGCGGCGAATCCTCGACGTTGACCAGGGCCACCACGCGCGCGCCGGCGTCCTTGGCCGCCTGCGCGTTGCGCAGCAGATCCGGGCTCTTGCCCGATTGCGAGATCACCAGGTACAGCGCGCCGCGCAACTGCAGCGGCGCTTCGTACACCGACCCCACCGACGGCGAGGCCGAGGCGGTGACCACGCCGAGCTGGGTCTCGAACAGGTACTTGGCGTAGGTGGCGGCGTGGTCGGAACTGCCGCGCGCGCAGGTCACCACGAACGGCGGCGGCGCGGCGCGCAACGACGCGGCGAGCGCGCTCACGGTGGCGTGGTTGCGTTCGAACTGCGCGGCGATGACCGCGGCGGCTTCCGCGGCTTCGCGGAACATCAGGGTGTCGGTTTCGGAGGGCAGCGCCATGGGCAGGGTCATGTGGGGTCAGGGGAGGAGGAACGGCGGGAATGCGGCTGCATGGGCGCGGTCGAGCCACGCACCACCAGTTGCGGCACGAAGCCCTGGTTGTGCACCGGCGCCGGATGGTCTTCGTAGGCATCGCTGCGCAGTTGGCTGATCAGCAGCCGCGCGGCGTGGCGGGCGATGTCTTCGGTGGCCTGCTTGGCGGTGGTCAGCGGCGGCCACGACTGGCGCGAGAACGGGCTGTCCTCGAAGCCGGCGATGGACAGGTCGTAGGGTACGTTCATGCCTGCCGACTTGGCCGCGGCCAGTACGCCGGCGGCGATCTCGTCGTTGGAGCCGAAGATCGCGGTCGGCGGCTCGCGCAGCGCCAGCAGCCGCCGCGCGCCGCGGAAGCCATCGTCGAAGGTGTAGTCGCCGGGGATCACCAGGTGCTTGTCCAGGGTGATGCCGTAGTCCTTCAGCGCCGCCTCGTAACCGGCGTAGCGCTCGCCGCTGGACCGGTGCGAGGTGCCGCCCCACAGGAAGCCGATGCGCTGGTGGCCGAGCTGGATCAGGTGCTCGGTGATCTCGTAGGCGGCATCGCGGTCGTCGACGTAGACGCAGGGGCCGTCCTGCGGATCCTCGGTGGCGGCGATGATGCGCACGGTCTTGATCCCGCGCGCGGCCAGCGCCGCGACCAGGTCGGCGCGCTCGGACATCGGCGCGGTCAGCACCAGCCCGGCCAGGCGCGAGCGCTGGGTCCACTCGGCCAGTTCCTCGGCCAGCATCGGCGCGGTGGAATCGCAGGGATGGATCTGCAGGCCGAAGCCGGTCTCGCGGCAGGCGGCGAGCACGCCGTTCTGCACGCCGATGATGTGGTACGGGTTGGGGTTGTCGTACACCAGCCCGATCACGAACGGCGTGCCGCTGCGCAGGTTGCGCGCCGACGGATCCG
The DNA here is from genome assembly GCF_056725205.1 of Xanthomonas sp. NCPPB 3174. Taxonomy (NCBI): domain Bacteria; kingdom Pseudomonadati; phylum Pseudomonadota; class Gammaproteobacteria; order Lysobacterales; family Lysobacteraceae; genus Xanthomonas; species Xanthomonas sp. NCPPB 3174. The sequence continues at coordinate 3,918,806 of NZ_CM161517.1, forward strand.
GCTCGTAGTCCAGCTCGGCGATGGCATGCAGCACGCGCGAGCGCGTGGCCTGCATCACCGACGGTTCGTTGTTGATGACCCGCGAGACGGTCTTCAGCGACACCCGCGCCCGTTCGGCGACGTCTTTGATGGTGGGTCTGCGCATTGGAATGAGTTTGCCGGGTTGGAGAAAAGCGCGTCAGCTCACCGCGCGCCCTGGCCGACGCGGTGACCGCGCAGCGCGAAGAACAAGATGTACAGGTAGCAGGCGATCATCAAGCCGGCGAAGACCACCTGGAAATCGAACGACTCCTTCAGATGGGCGAACAGCTGCGGCACCGCGGCGCCGCCCACGATGCCCATGATCAACAGCGCCGCGCCCTTCTCGGTGAACTTTCCCAGCCCCTTGATGGCCAGCGGGAAGATGGCCGGCCACATGATGGCGTTTGCGAATCCGAGCGCCGCCACGAACGCCACCGAGACATAGCCGCCGGTCAACATCGCGCACAGCGAAAAGACGATGCCGAGGCATGCCGAAATGGACAGGTACTTCTCCTGCGAGATGTACTTCGGAATCAGCACCAGGCCGACCAGGTAGCCCGCCAGCATGCAGGCCAGGGTGCCGATGGTGAAATACTTCGCGTAGTCGAGCGAGAGACCGAGGCTGTTGCCGTAGATGCCGATCGCATCGCCCGCCATCACCTCGGCGCCGACGTACACGAAGATGCACAACGCGCCCAGCCACACGTGCGGGAACGCGAAGATGCTGTCGCGGCTGCGCTCGTCGGCGGCCGACGCGTTGGCCTTCTCGGCGCTGATCTCGGGCAGGGGCGAAAACAGGATGGCCACGGAAAGCACGGCAAGCACGCTGGCGATCGCCATGTAGGGGCCGTGGATGCGGCCGGCGAACTCCTGCAACAGCAGTTCCTTCTGCGCCGGCAGCACCTGTTCGATCTGGGTCGAAAAATCCTCCATGCCGTGCAGGACCACCCTCGCCAGCCCATACGTGGCCAGCGCGCCCGCCACCTTGTTGCAGATGCCCATGAGCGCGATACGGCGCGCGGCGCCGTCGATCGGCCCGAGGATGCTGATGTACGGATTGACCGCGGTCTGCAGCAGGGCCAGGCCGCCGCCGATGATGAAGATGCCGCTCACCGCGCCCACGTAGGAACGGGCATTGGTGAACTGGCCGAAGATGGCCGCGCCGATCGCCAGGATCAGCAGGCTCAGCGCCAGGCCCTTCTTCATCCCGGTCAGCTTCAGGATGAACGACGAAGGCAATGCCAGGCAGAAGTAGGAAATGTAGAACGCGCTCGGAATGAGGAACGCGAACGTGTCGCTGACATTGAAGGCGACCTTGGCGAACAGGATCAACGGCCCGTTGATCCAGGTAAAGAAGCCCATGATGAAGAACAACAGGCCGACGATGGCGATGGAGGCGTAGGGACTGGCGGGCCGTGCGGTGGTCATGGGCGGGCGTGCTCCGGGAGGGCGCGGGGGTCGGCGATCAGCGTCGCAGTTCGGCGACGAAGTCGTAGTAGTCGTTGTGGCAATAGGTGTCGGTCAGTTCGATCGCGCTGCCGTCGCGGGTGTAGCCGACCCGCACCACATGCAGGATCGCCTCGCCTTCCTTCATGCCGAGATGGCCGGCCAGCCGCGCCGGCAGGTTGATGGCGCGAAAGTACTGCAGCGCCCGCACCACCGGGGTGCCGCGCTCGTCCAGGTAGCTGTAGAGCGAATCGGCGATGGCGTGCGGATCGGGCACCACGTGCTGCGGCAGCACCGCCTTCTCGTAAGCCATCACCCGGCCGTCGGCGCTGCGCAGACGGGTCAGCGCCGCAACCACCGTGTCCGGCGACAGGCCCAGGCGCAGGATCTCCTCCCCGTGCGCCGGACGCGTGCGCCGCTCCAGCCAGCGCGTGCCAGGCTCAAGCCCCTTCATGCGCAGGGTTTCGCTGAAGCTGGCCAGGCCGCTGAGCTGGTGCTGGATGTGCGAGGTGACGAAGGTCCCGGCGCCCTGGCGGCGCGACACCAGGCCCTGCTCGACCAGCGCGTCCACGGCCTGGCGCAGGGTCACCCGCGACACCTGCAGGTATTCGCACAGTTGCCGTTCGGCCGGCAGCGCCTCGCCCGGCTTCCACTGCCCGCCCTTGATCGCCTCCACCAGCTTGCTAGCCAGTTGCAGGTACAGCGGCGTGGGCGCGTCCGGATCCACGGCCAGCGCATGCAGGCGTGGATCGGCCTGCGGCTTGGGCTTTGTCATGGCGCGCTCTCCAGTCCGCATGAATTCGTTATGTCCAATATAGTACCAATTCGCGGTCCGTGCACGCCGGGTCACAGCCGCAGGTACAGCCTCCTGCGATCCATCCACCAGCCCACCAGCCAACACAGCAACGTATAGGCCAATGCGCAGGCCAGGCTGCCCCACGGGCCGGGCAGCAGCCGCTGGAACACCTCCACGCCCAGCCACTGGTACAGGTCCATGCCGCTGGCGCCGGCCGGGACCAGCCGCAGGCAGACCACGAACAGTTCGGAAAACAAATAGATCGCCAACGGATTGCGCCCGAGCACGGTGAAGAAGCCGCTGCCGGCCTGCCAATGGCGCACTTCGATCGCCCACAGCAGCGCGCCCAGCAGCCACAGGTCCAGGCCTACGGTCAGCAGCACGAACGAGCCGGTCCACAGTTTCTTGGCCAGCGGGAACCACGGCTGCCAGGCCAGCGCCAGCAGGACCAGCGCGCCGCCGGCCAGCCACAACCAGCGCACCGTGCGCGCCTGCTTGCCGACCCGGCGCACGTACAACCCGGTCAGGTAGCCGGCGATGACGTTGACCGTGGCCGGCAAGGTGCCGAGCAGGCCCTCCGGATCGAACCCGCCGTCCTTGCGATACAGCTGCGCCGGATCCAGCAGCCACAGGTCCAGGCGCGTGCCGGCATTGCCGAGTTTGCTCAGCTCCGCGCCCGGCTGGCCCCACAGGTACAGCGCGCCCCAGTAGCCGAGCAGCAGCGCGACGCACATGCCCAGCAGGCCGCGCGGCGACAGCCAGCGGCACAGCAGCGCCGCCAGCGCGTAGCACAGCGCGATGCGCTGCAGCACGCCCGGTACCCGGGTCTGGTCGATCGCGGTAAGGCTCCAGTGGCCGTCCGCGCCCTGGTGTACGAACGGGAACCAGTACATCAAGAAGCCGAGCAGGAAGATCAGCGCGCTGCGCTTGCCGACCCGGCGCAGGAACGCGCCGAGCGGCTGGCCGCGGTCCAGCGCAAAGCTCATCGCGTTGCCGACCGCGAACAGGAACGACGGAAACACCAGGTCGGCGGCGGTGAAGCCGAACCACGGCGTATGCCGCAGTTGCACGAACGCATCGGCGCCGGCACCCGGCGTGTTGACCAGGATCATCAGGAAGATGGTCAGGCCGCGGAACACGTCCAGCGACAGGAAGCGTTCGCGCGGCGGCGCCGCGGCGGGAAGGCGGACGGACGCGGCGCTCATGGCGCATCCACCTGTTGCAGCAGCGTGCGCACCGCCGCCACCGGATCGGCCGGCGCGTGCCGCACGTAGGCGGTGTCGCGCGCCACCCAGTCCCGTTCCCAGGCGCGCAGCCGTTGCTGCAGTTGCGCCTCGTCCACGCTGCCGCCGGCGACCGCCGCCTCGCGCAGCATCTGCAGCGCCAGCGTCCAGCGCGGCAGGTAATAGTCCGCATACATGCCCTGCCAGGCCTTGGACGCGTAATCGCCCAGATTGCCCTCGCCGCCCCACACGCTGACCTGCGCCTTGGCGTCGCGCCGGTAGTAGGCCGCGTCCTGTGGGGTCTTCGCATAGCCGGCGGCGGCGTCGAGCCAACTCGACAGGGTGTCCTGCTGGCCGCCGACCAAGCTGTCGAGCTGCGTCACCGCCTCGCGCACGCGCGTGGTCGCCGCGTCGCCGGCCGCGACATCGCCACGCCGGTAGGCGGCCACCGCCTGCTGCAACTGCACGTCCACGCGGCCGGTGGCGTAGTGGCGGGCGAAATCGACCAGGTCGTAGCGATACAACGGCGCGTCGGCGTACTCCGGCGCCAGCGCCAGCAGTTGCTGCACCGCGCGGCGCAATCGCGGCGGATCGCCGGGCGCACCTTCGAACTCGCCGATGTCCAGCGTCGGCCGCTTGAACAACAGGTAGGCGCCGGCGCGGCTGCGCCACCAGCGCGGCGTCCAGTAGCGGGTCGACAGCACCGACGCCTGCAGGTCGTCCCAGGCCGCGCGCAAGGCCGGCGAGGTGTGCCCGTAGCGGGCGCGGGTGTAGTCGTCGAGCCAGTCCTGCAACGGGCGCTGCTGCGTGCCCCAGGCCAATGCGTACATGTATTCGTAGACCACCGAGGTGGTGTGTAGCCCTTCCGGGAAGGCGCCGAAGCCGACCAGTTGCTGCTTGCCCTTGTCGGCGAGCAGCGCACGCAGGTCCTCGCGGTAGAACGCCAGGTCGCCGTACACCGGATTGCTGCCGCCGTAGTTGTGCACGTAGCCGTAGATCCACTGCTTGCCGTCGAACGCGTCGGACAGCTTCCAGGTACCGGGGTAGCGGTCGTTGCCGATATCCAGCACCAGCAACTTGTCGTTGGGCACCTCGCGCAGGAACGCGGCGATCGCCTGCGGCGTCCAGAAGTGGCGATCGGCACCGAACAGCCAACCCTGCATCACCCACACCGCATCCGGGTTGGCGCGGTGGATCGAGGCGTACAGCGCACGGCCGTACGCGGCCAGGCGCTTGTCGCGCTGCGCCGGCGGCACCTCGGGCGGCTTGGCCTTGGCGGTGTTGGCGGTGCTGTCGCCGTAGCTGGCCAGGCGCGCGTCGCTGCCGTCGGCGGCGATCGGCGGCAACATCTCGTTGAACGCATCGGCCAGGTAGTAGGTACCCTTGCCATAGGTGCGGTCGTAGAGCTGGATGAAGCGCTGCGCGATCTGCGCGAACAGCGGATCGGCCGGATCCAGCCAGTAGGTCTCGTGGAAGCCCTCCCAGGCGCGCATGCGGTAGATGCGCGCCTGCGGATGCGCCTGCGCGAACGCCTTCGGCACGTAGCCGGCGAAGGCCGGCAGCACCGGTTTCATGCCCAGCGCGCGCATGCGTTGCAGGATGCGCAGCTGCAGCGCGTGCTTGTCCTCGATCCACTGCTGCGGCAGCGGCGCGTCGTAGCCCTCGATGTTGCCCATGCGCTGCCATGGCGCGAACGCCGGGCCGGAGAAGTACTGCGCCAGGTCCGCATCGGCGACGCCGAACTCGCGCCACAGCGCCTGCCACACGTACTCCTGGCCTTCCATCGCCAGCGGCATGTCGATGCCGTGCAGCGCCATCCAGTCGATCTCGCGCTCCCAGCGCGCCCAGTCCCACCACGGCGTGGTGTAGCCGTAGGTGCAGACGTTGAGGTAGGCGCGGTGCGCGAACGGGGTGGCCACACGCGGCCCCTGGACGTCCGCGTAAACCGCCGGCAGCGCCACGCGGCTGCCCTCCCAGCTCACCGACGCCGCGCCGATCGACTGCAGGTAGCTGTACGCGCCATGCGCCAGCGCCACTTCGGACGACCCGGACACGCGCAGCGTGCCGGCCTCGGCGGCGACCTGGTACCAGTCGTTGCCGCGGCCGCGCGGCTGCCGTTGCAGCTGCAACTCGGCGGCGCGCGGGCCGAGCGTGCGCAGCAGCACCTCGCGTGCGGTGCCGCCCTGCGTGTCCTGCGCGGGCGACGCGAATGCACCCGGCGCCAGCAGCGCACAGGCCAGCAGCACCAGCACGGCATGCGCGCGCAGCGATATCGCCTGGACACGGCGCAGTCCGGCATGGCCGCGCAGGAAGATCTGGCGGAAAGCATGGTTCATTGGCTCAATACTCCACTGTCGCGACATCGTCGAAGCCGAATGGCGCTCCGGCCTTCACCTGCATCACCACCGCCAGTACCCGTTCGCCAGCCGCCGGCGACAGCCGCAGGGACACCGGCTGCCCCGCCGCCACACTGGCGACCCGCTGCCGGTCCAGATACACCTGCACCGCGCCGGTCGCGCGGCCGAGCCGCAAGCGACCGCCGCGCTGCTGGATTCCGCCCCAGGGCGTGAACGCGGTCCGGTACAGCACGTAGCCGTCGCGCTCGGCGCGCATCTCCAGGTTGCCTGGCTGGCAGAAACTCCAGCTGTTGTTGTCGTTGGCCGCACGCGGAAGCGCCGGATCCGGCGGCGCGGCGAACGGCAGGGTGCGCCGCCAGCCGCCCACCACCATCGCCGTGGCGGCCGGCGGCAACGACAGCGGCGGCGTCGCCGCGTCCAGCGTGATATCTGCCTGCGCCGCACGCAGGCCAGGCGCGCTTGCCACGATACGTAGCCGACGCCGACCGCTGCCGGCCTCGACGATGGCCTGCGCCAGGCCGTTGAACAGCTGCACCTGCGGCACGTTGTCGGGCGCATGCCGGTTCGGGTCGCCGTTGCCGACGCCGAGCAGGCGCCCGCCTTCGACCTGCAGCGCGATCTGCGCATCGGCGAACGGCACATGGCGGCCCTGCGCATCCACCGCCTCCAGGGTGATCGGTTGCGCGTCGCGGCCGTCGCCGTGCATGCGCGTGCGGTCCGGGGTCAGCCGCAGCGCGACCGGCGCACCAACCGTCTGCACCCGCTGCCGCGCGACCTCGTGCCCGTCGCGATACGCCACCGCTTCCAGCACGCCGGGCGCATACGCGACCTGCCAGGTGTTCATCGCGATCCGGTCCACCGCCTGCCGCCCTTGCGAACGACCGTTGAGCCACAGCTCCACCTGCTGCGCGTTGCAGAACGCCATCACCTTGATCGGGGCGCCCTCGCGGCCCGGCCAGTTCCAGTGCGGCAGCAGCTGCAGCACCGGCGCCTCGTCGATCCACTGCGCCTGGCGCAGCCAGTAGGCGCCGCACAGGTCCATGATGCCGAAGAACGAGGAAACCGACGGCCATTCGAACGGCGTCGGCTCGCCGCGATAGTCGAAGCCGGTCCAGACGAAGCCGCCGGCCAGGTAGGGCCGCTCGTCGATCAGCTTCCAGGACGCGCGATGGGTGTTGCCCCAGGGCGCGGCCACCGAATCGTCCTCGGCGATGACATGCGCGTCCATGTCGGTGAACCAGGCGCCGCGGGTCTGGAAGGCGCTGGTGTCTTCGCTGGACAGCAGCGGCGTGTGCGGCATCGCCGCATGCACGCGGTCGTAGTTGAACTGGCGGTAGTTGAAGCCGACCACGTCCACCGCATGGGACGCGTTGCGCTCGGTCAGCATCCCGTCGTTCATCGCCGCGGTCACCGGACGGCTGTCGTCGAGCGTGCGCACCAGCGCCACCGCGCGGCGCACCATTTCGTAGCCGGCGACGGTGCCCTGCATCGGCTCCTCGTTGAACACCGACCACAGGAACACGCAGGCGCGGTTGCGGTCGCGGCGCACCAGCCAGCGCAGTTGCGCAGCGTAGTCGGGCGCCGGATTGAACACGCGGTTCTCGGCCATCACCAGCATGCCCAGGCGATCGCAGACGTCGAGCAGTTCGCTCGCCACCGCGTGGTGCAGGCGGATCGCGTTGCAGCCCAGCGCCTTGAGCCGGCGGATGCGGAACTCCAGCAGGCTGTCCGGCACCGCCACGCCGACCCCGGCATGGTCCTGGTGCAGGCAGGCGCCCTTGATCTTGAGCGGCCGCTCGTTGAGGAAGAAGCCCTGTTGCGCATCGAAGCGCAGCGTGCGGAAGCCGATCGCGCACTCGCGGCGATCGCGCTCGCGGCCCGCGCTGCGCAGCACCGCCGTGAGCCGGTGCAGATGCGGTGCGGCCACGTCCCAACGCTGCGGCTGCTGTACCTGCAACACGACCTGGGCCTGCACCTGCGCCAGCGCACCGGCCTGCAGCGCGGCGCTGCCCTGCGCCACCACCGCGCCCTGCGCGTCGTACAGCGTCGCCTCCAGCAGCGCCGCATCGGCCTGCTCGCCGACATTGGCGACGGTGACCGTCACCGGCAGCGTCCAGCGATCGTCGGCCTCCCTGCGCGGGACTGCGTGCACGCCGTCGCCGACGATGTGCAGCGCATCGCGCACCGCCAGCCAGGTATGCCGGTAGATCCCGGCGCCTTCGTACCACCACCCGTCCATCGCCTCCGCATCCACGCGCACCGCGATGGTGTTCAGATCCTGGCCATAGCGCGCGATCGCGGTCATGTCGATGGCGAGGCCGTCGTAGCCGCTCCAACTGCGCGCCATCAGCAGGCCGTTGACCCACACCGTGGCGCGGCTGGCGATGCCGTCCAGGCGCAGTTCCAGCGCCTTGCCGCGCTGCGCCTCGTCCAGCCGCAGGCTGCGCCGGTACCAGCCGATGCCGCGGCGGCGATAGCCCTGCGCCACGTTGGCGCTGGCCTCGATCGGCTGCTCGATGGCGAAATCGTGTGGCAGCCGCAGTTGCCGCCACTGGCTGTCGTCGAAATCGCCGGCGGCCGCGCCCCAGGCCTTGCCGGCCTTGGCGTTGTCGTAGCTGGCGTCCTGCCCGGTGATCGGCGGAAACGGGATGTCGCCCTCGTGGAAACGCCAGCCCTCGTCCAGGCAGAACAGGCCGGGATCGGCCGCCAGGGTCACGGCGGGCACGGCCGCCACGGCGGCCGTGCCCGCGCTGGCGAGCCCGGCGGACGCCGCCGTGCCGGCCCGGCTCCCGCGCGGCAGCGCCAGCAGCAGGCCGGCGCCGGCGCTGCCGGCCAGGAAGGTTCTTCGTTGCATGCGCTTGTCCTCATCGGATCGACCGCCCGGCGCCACCGCGGCGCCGGGCCAGGCTCGCGCTAGCCCACAGGCGCCTGCGCCGCCCTCACAGGATGTCCCACTGCATCGACACGTAGAAGCTGCGGCCGGTGACCCCGGTCATCTGCCAGCGGCTGCTGATGTCCTTGTACGCCTCTTCCTTCTTGTTGGTCAGGTTGAGCGCGCCGAGCTGGAAGCTGAGTTTGTCGGTGGCCTGGTAGCCGAGCACCGCATCGACCTGGGTGCGCGCCTTCATGGTGTGGCCTTCACGGGCGAAAAAGCTGTCGCTGCTGTCCTGCTCGTACTCGCTGCGATGGTTCAGCGACAGGCGCGCGGAGAACATCGCGTTCTCCCAGTAGCCGGTGGCGTTCCAGGTCTTCTCCGACAGGTTGCGGATCTTGAAGTCGGTGTCGCGCTGCGGGATCACCCGGGTGAAGTTGGCGGTCAGCCCGAAGCCCTGGATCGGCAGCCAGGCATCGAACGATTGCGTCCAGCCCAGTTCGTAGCCCTTGATCTTGACCTTGCTCGGATCGTTGCGGGTGGCGGTGATCTCGTAGATGTTGCCGCCGCCGTCCACGCAGTCGCCGGCGCCATTGGTGGACAGCGCCGTGCCGTTGAACGTGGCCGGGCAGACGATGCTGTTGAAGGTGCCGTTCTTGACGTTCTTCCAGAAGCCGGCCAGGGTCAGCCCGCCGCCCTGGCCGTAGTACCACTCCAGGCTGAGGTCGGCCTGGTCGGCGGTCAGCGCCTTCAGGTCGGTCTGGCCGAGCGCCACGTCGTAGGTGGTGGTGCCGCCGGTGTTGCTGCCGGAGGAGATGGTGGTGGCGATGGCGGTGTTGCTATCCAGGATCGGCCGCACCAGTACCTTGCCGGCGGCGAAGCGCAGCAGCAGGTCCTCGCGCATGTCCAGCACCAGGTTCAGGCTCGGCAGCCAGTTGTGGTAGTCGTACGGGGCGCGCGCGGTGCCGACCACCTCGTTGGCGTCCTCGCTGTATTGCGAGGCGGTGGTCAGGTAGGTGTCGGTGGTGCGCTTGGTGCCCTCGTAGCGCACGCCGACGTTGCCGCGCAGGCGCATGCTGCCGACGTCGGTGTCGATCCTGGCCAGCGCGTAGGCGGAGAAGATGTCGTTGCGGATGTGGTAGCTGGCCTGCGGCGCGAACAGCACCGGCACGGTGATGCCGGAGGCCGCCAGGGCCCTGGCGTAGGCGTACACGTCCGGCGCCACCCAGTCGCTCTGCGAGGCCAGGTCGCCGTCGAGGAAGTTGCTGACGTTGGAACTGGCCGCCGACAATTCCGGGAACATGCCGTAGCCGGACACCGCGCCGGAGTTGATCAGGTACAGGAAGTCGCGACGCCAGACATTGCGGTCGAAGGTCTCGCGGCGGAACTTGGTGCCGACCTTGACCGCGTCCAGGAAGCCGTTGCCGACGTAGCGCTCGGCATCGAACTGCAGCGACCATTCCTTGTTGCGCAGCGCGTTGATCGCACCGTTGGGGTACTCGTCACGGACCAGATTGGCCTTGTTCCAGGCGCTGGCGTCGGTGGCGTCGGCATCGGTGGTCAGCGAGATCGCGCCGGGGTTGGACATGTCGAACAGGGTCGCGCTCGGCTTGCGGCCGAGGATCACCGCGCGCTCGTCCTCGTCGGTCTTGCCTTCGGTGTAGTTGGCCACGCCGCTGAAGGTCCACGCGTCGCCCTTCCAGCGTGCGTCCCAGGTCAGCAGTTGCGAGCTCAGGTCGTGGCGCTCGAGCTGGCGGTTGTTCTCCAGCCAGTAGTTGGACGCCGACACCTTGGTCGCGGTCAGGCCTTCGGTCTGCAGTACGGTCAGGTAGTTGCGGTCGAAGGAGTAGACCAACTGATTCATGTCGTTGTCGGTCTTGTCCTGCGAATACAGCGCGGTCAGGTTCATCTCCAGCCGGTCGTTGGGTTTCCACTGCAGCCCGGCGGTGAACATCTTGCGGTCGGTCTCGCGCTCGATCGAGCGATAGCGCGGACGCCGCGGGATGTAGAGCGTGCCGTCGCCGGTGTCCTGGGTGTACCAGCGGTCGATCCACAGGTAGTCGGCACGGTCGCGAAGCTTCTGGTAGCCTGCGTTGACGAACACGCCCAGTTCGCCGCCGTCGGCCAGATGGAACTGGTCGATGTAGGTCAACACGCCCTTGGGCGTCGGCGCGCCGCCGGCGAATTCGGCGTACTGCTCCTTCGCCGAGAAGATCAGCTTGCGCTCCTTGTAGTCCAGCGGCTTGGTGGTCTCGATGTTGACCGTGCCGGACAGGCCGCCGGCATCCATGTCCGCCGACGGCGACTTGATCACCTCGATCGCCGCTGCCACCTCCGGCTGGATGATGTCGTAGCGGAAGCCGTCGGTGAAATCGGCGCTCTTGATGGTCTGGCCGTTGATCGTGGTGGCCGAGTATTGCGGGCCCAGGCCGCGGATGCTGATGGTCGAGCCGCGCCCGTTGATGGTGGAGATCTGCACGCCGGGAATGCGCTGGATCGCCTCGGCGATGTTTTCGGCCGGGAACTTGCCGATGTCCTCCGACGAGATGCCGTCGGTCATGCGCGCATCCTCGCGCTTGTTGTCCAGCGCGGTGATCAGGCTCTTCTGGTAGGAACTGGTGACGGTCACCGTGTCGAGCTGGGAAATCGAATCGGACGCGGGCGCTTCCTGCGCCTGCGCAGCGGCACTGAGCAGGCCGAGCGCGATGGCGCTGGCGAGGACGGACAGGGGACAACAATGCGAACGGGAGCGGGCGACATGTGGCATTGGGCTATCCTGGTTGATGGCGATCGGCACGACGACGTCTGACATCCAGGGCGGCGATCGGCAGGCAGCACCCTCCCTCGCGCCCGACGCGACGCGCAGGGCGATACCGTCCGTGCGGACGGAGTCGATGGAACGTTCTGGCTGTTTCCTGCGCCCTGTGTTGCAGGAGGCGCGTCCCCGTCCCTTCCCCGGAACGGGCGACTGCATGTGCGGCTTGACGGATCTGGCCCGAATTGGCAAGGACCAATTCCAGGCGCTTCGATTCTTATGGTCTTAGAAAGATTGTGTCAACGCCACACCGCACGAAATCGAAGAATGACACCTGGACTCGCGCGCTTAACCGGATAAACACCTTAAAAATCAATTTCATGCGCGGGGAAAATATTTCTCGCGAGGCGTTGTTCACGCATCGTTGTCACGATACCTATGCCGCACCAATTGTGACAACGAGACCAATTTTGTGCGCCGCCGCATAAGCGCATTGCATTCTCATTTGCGCAAGGTGATAAGCCGCGCTGAGTGCCCGCACAAGCACTTGATAAACAATGATTTTTATTTCAGCAGCGCATTCTTTCCGGGATCGACTGCCGATATTGAGCGGCAAAACCAGAACCAGACAAATTTTCGCAGCAAGACTTGACATCGTTGTCATAGGCTCGTAAGAATCGGCGCACACGGGGGTGTAGCCGCGCATTGCGGCGCGAAAGCGGGGCCAAGGGAGGCATGTGATCGCAATGATCCGTTCGCACGCGTCGCGTGTCGCACGCGGCACTTCGTGGCATGACCAAGCACAGCCGTTGCCGAGCGCGCATGCCGCGCCCAGTCCACTGCGGCTGTTGCTGCGCCGCGCCGCTCTCGCAGCCCATTCCGATCGACCGCGATGGACGGACTCGCTGATCGCCGTCTCCGGTGACCGCCCTAACACCCTGCCCGCACCAAGACCGGCCACGCATGCGCGTGCGCACCGCACCGGCAGCACCCGCCTTCCCGCGCAACACGCGACGGCCTTCGCGTTTCGCAACACCCGGCACTCCAGCCCGCATCCGCAGCACAGGCAGTAAGGCAACAGGCACCCCGGCGCGCGGCGCACCGTCCGCGCAATCGCGTTGATCCATTGAATGATGAGGGAGAGACATCATGCAATATCGCCATTCCGTCTTGTCCGCGGCCATCGCCGCCAGCGTCCTCGCCTTCGCCGCGCAGGCGCAGCAAACCGATTCCGCCGCCACCGATCTGGACGCGGTCCAGGTGGTGGGCATCCGCGCCAGCCTGGAAAAGTCGCTGGACACCAAGCGCAACAACGTCACCGTGTCCGAGGCGATCACCGCCGAGGACATCGGCAAGTTCCCCAGCACCAACGTCGCCGAGGCGTTCGCGCAGATTCCCGGCGTCACCATCGACCGCCGCTTCGGCCAGGGCGAGCGGGTCAGCATCGACGGCACCGATCCCAGCCTCAACCTGTCGTTCCTGGACGGCCACCCGGTGGCCCAGGCGATCTGGCTGTATGGCGAGCAGCCCAACCGCGGCTTCGACTACACCCTGCTGTCGCCGCAGATCCTGGGCCGCGCGGAGATCGTCAAATCCTCCGAGGCGCGGCTGACCGAGGGCAGCCTCGGCGGCACCGTGCTGATGCATACCCGCCAGCCGCTGGACCTGAAGGCCAACGAGATCGCCGGCTCGGTGGGCTACAGCTACAGCCAACAGGCCAGCGAAGGCAAGCCGAACGCGTCGCTGCTGTACAGCTGGAAGAATCCGCAGGAGACCTTCGGCGTCGCGGTGTCCGCGCAGCACTACGAGGAACGCGTGGACCGCCAGGGGCTGGAGGTGTTCGGCTACGCCAAGGCCAGCACCTTCGCCAACGCCACCGGCGTGCCCGCCGATGCCGACGTGCCCAACTCGATCAACGCCGCCTGGTTCCAGCAGGACCGCAAGCGCGACAGCGCGGTGCTCAACCTGCAGCTCAAGCCCAGCGACGCGCTGGAGTTCAACCTCAGCGGCCTGTACATCAAGGAAGACTTCGACAACTACAACCAGTCGATGTACAGCTTCCTCACCTGGAACCCGGGCACCGTCGCCGCGGTCGACGCGCTGGGCGACGTGCGCAACGGCGTGGTCAACAGCGGCCATTCCAGCGCCAACGCCAACGCGGGCGGCGGCACGGTGATCTACGACAACAACGTGCGCCAATCGCAGGTGACCACCAAGGGCCTGGATTTGCGTGGCGCCTATCGTGGCGAACGCTGGACCCTGCGCGGCCAGCTCGGCCAGAGCAAGTCCGACAACGACGACCTGGCGCAATACTTCATCGAACCGTTCTACAACGGCGGCTTCCGCTGGGATCTGGACCGCGGCATCCGCTTCGACGATCCCACCGCCGCGCGCAACCCGGCCAACTGGGGCTCGGCCGGCGGCTGGATCGGCAACAACGGCGTGTTCTCCACCCAGAGCAAGGACCGCTACGGCCAGCTCGACCTGGAGCTGCCGTTCGACGGCGTGTTCAACCAGTTGCTGGTCGGCGTGCGCCAGGGCAAGCACGACGAGGACTTCGCGCTCAACGTCTACGGCGGCGTCACCCCCGGCACGCTGGCCGACATCGGCACCATCGGCCTGACCGACATCCGCGGCTTCTACCCCGACCACGGCCAGCACGTACAGGCCGGGCGCGGCAACGTGATCGACTGGATCCGCAACAGCCCGGTCGACTACGCCAACCCGGATCCGTCCAGCTACCTCAACAACACCTGGGCGCTGCAGCAGACCAACAACGCCGCCTACGTGCAACTGAACTTCTCCAATGCCGGCCTGCGCGGCAACCTCGGCCTGCGTTACGTGGACTCCAAGACCCAAGGCAGCGGCTTCGTCTACAGCGGCACGCCGACGCTGCAGGATCTGGACAGCAAGTGGCAGACCCGCACGAAGACCGAACACTTCCTGCTGCCGTCGCTGAATCTGGCCTACGACACCGAGAACGACTGGGTGTTCCGCTTCGGCGCCGGCAAGGTGATCGCCTGGGCGCCGTACAACCAGATGGTCAACAACACCTTCCTCAACGACACCACGCTCACCGGCAGCGGCGGCAATGCCGCGCTGTCGCCATACGAATCGTGGAACTTCAACCTCTCGGCCGAGTACTACTTCGCGCCGCAGGCAGTGGTGGCGTGGTCGGTCTTCTACAAGAAGATCGACAACTACATCGACACCTCGGCCACCATCGAGCGCCAGTACAACGCGATCCGCGACACCTCGCCGCAGACCTGGGCGCAAATGCTCGGCAGCAACGGCTGCACCGCAGACGGCTACTGCGACTACAGCATCCAGCGCCCGCGCAACGCCGGCACCGGCAAGGTCAAGGGCTTCACCCTGGCCTACCAGCAGCCGTTCGGCGAGAGCGGCTTCGGCCTGTCGGCCAACTACACCTACGCCAGCGGCGAGAACAACAGCGGCAATCCGCTGCCCTACCAGTCGCGCAACAGCGTCGCCTTCAGCCCGTACTACGAGAAGGGCCCATGGAATGCGCGGATAAGCCTGAACTGGCGCGACAGCTACCTGGCCGGCGGCTACGTCGCCGGCGCCGCGCCAGCCAGCGTCGACGACTACACCGACCTGGGCGCCAGCGTGGGCTACGCGATCAATGCGCAGTGGTCGCTGCAGCTGGACGCGCAGAACCTGCTGGACGAGGAGTACCTGCAGTATCTGGGCGACAAGGACCACCCGGCCGGCCGCTACCACAACGGCCGCCGCTACATGGCGACGCTGCACTTCAAGTTCTGAGCAGGCGGCCGCGCCTGCGCTGCGGCGTCATCGCCGCGACGCAGGCGCGCGCATACGAGTGGAAGCAGCGCCGGCGCGCAACCGCCGGTGCATGAACGAGCGCCAGTCAGCGCGGGAACTGCACGTGCCCGTCGGCGAAGTACACGCCCTTGTCGCCCTGGCTGGGCAGCGCGCCGAGGGTGTCGGTGACCACCTGGCCACGAATGTCGGTCAAGCGGATCTCCAGCAGTTGCGCGCCCATCTGCTCGCCGACGAAGTGGTTGTACGCGGTCTTGGGCAGGCTGACCCAGTCGCCGTTCTTCTTGTATTCGAACTTCACCACTGGATAGCGGTGGTTGCGCACCTGGATCGCCGCCCAGTATTGCGAGCTGCCTTCCTTGATCCGGTACACCACGTTGCCGGTGACCGGCGCGGCCACCACCTGCCAGCGGATCGGGATGCGCCCGGCGCTGGTGTCGCCGATCGCGGCGAAGGCGTTGGGCGACAGGTCCAGCCCGCAGTCGGCGCCGTCTGGATACAGGTCGGTGACGTACACGGTGACCGAGCCGCGCGGCCCCTGCACCTGCAGATAGGCGCCGGCCAGCGCCGCCTGGATTCCGCCGTAGTTGAGCTGATTGGGGTTCAGCGCGGTGATCGTGGCGGCCGGGTCGATGGGATCCAGCAGCAGCGCGCCGCCGGAATACCCGGAGCTGGTGTAGGTGGCGGTGCCACTGCACAGATCGTTCCAGGCGGCGCTGGCGGGCGCGGCGCTGAGCGCCAGGCACAGCGCGGCGCACAGGCCGGCGCCGCGCGCGGCACGGGTGGACTGTCGTGCTTGCATGCGTGTTCTCCTGCACAGGCGCGCGGAGCCGCCGCGCGGCGACCGGGCGGGGTACCCGGCGCCGGCACTCTAGGACGCGGTGCACCTGCCGCGCCTTGCGCGCGGCCGGGAAATCCGGCGTTTGGCCGATGGCGTAGACCGCGCCGCCGCCGCGCTCAACGACGGTGCAGGCTGCCGCGCTCCAGCCGCCACAGCAGATCGCGCCACGGCGTGGCCGCGGTGGCCATGCCGGCCGCCACGCCCAAGGCGTCGGCCAGGGCATCCAGCGGATCGGCCGAGCGCGTGGTGGTCCAGGCGCCCTGCGCGAATTCGATGCCCACGCCCAGTGCCAGCAGGCCCAGCGCGGCCCAGGTCCAGGCGCGCGGCCCGGCATAGACCTGCACGGCCGCGGCGGCCAGCAGCAGGTAGGCGATGAAGTGCTCGGCCTTGTCGCTGTCGGGCAGGTCCGACAATTGCGGCGGGTGCGGCATCATGCACACGTAGATCAGCACCACGATGCCCAGCCACCACAGCCCCAGCCACAGCCAGGGCCAGCGGAAGTCGCGCACTGCCGCCATCACAGCCGCCAGGTCAGGTCGCCGGACAGGAACGCCGGCGCCAGCGACACGTCGCGCTCGAAGCCCATCACCTGGAAACGCTCGCCCATCTCGCTGGGCAGGGTCAGTCGCTTCA
Organism: Xanthomonas sp. NCPPB 3174; assembly: GCF_056725205.1. Taxonomy (NCBI): domain Bacteria; kingdom Pseudomonadati; phylum Pseudomonadota; class Gammaproteobacteria; order Lysobacterales; family Lysobacteraceae; genus Xanthomonas; species Xanthomonas sp. NCPPB 3174. The sequence goes on from NZ_CM161517.1 coordinate 3,935,551, forward strand.
CCTGCTGGCGCAGGCGCAGCCGCGCGGTCTCGTCGCTGCGTGCCTCGGCCTCGGCCAGCAGCGCGTCCAGGCCGTTGCCGAGCAGGAAGCTGGCCTGGTTGCAATAGCCGGCCAGGTCGAAGCCCGCCCCGGTGCCGGCCTCGGCCAGCGCGGTGAAGTCCACCGAGGCGGTCAGGTCCTGCAGGCCCGGCCAGCGGTACGGATCGGCATGCGTGCGGTGCCGGTAGAACGCGCGCAAGGTGCCATCGTCGCGCTCGGGCAGATAGAACTCGCGGCGCGGATAACCGTAGTCCACGAACAGCATCGCGCCGCTGCGCAGGCCGCCGGCCACCGCCTGGATCCAGTACGGCAACTGCGGCAGCAGTTCGGAGCGGTAGCCGTCGGCGAACGGCGTCTGCAGATAACGCTCGAGGTGGCGCACCGCCGCCGCTAGCAGCGGATCGGCCGGCTGTTCGCCGCGGCGGAAGCGGCCCTCGCCGTCCAGCATCACCGTCTCCTCGAACACCTCGCCGTCGCGCAGCGCGAAGCGCGGCGTCGGCAACGCGTCGATCACCTCGTTGGCGAACAGCACGCCGTTCCAGTCGTCGTCGAACGGCCGGTCCAGCCATTCCACCAGATCGAACACCGGCGGGATCAACGTGCGCGCCAGGCGCTCGCGCTGGCGTTCGCGCAAATCGGCGCTGGGTTCCAGGATCGCATAGCGCTCGGGCAGCGCATCCAGCGCCAGCAGGCGCTTGAGCATGACCTCGGCGAACGCGCCGCTGCCGCCGCCCACTTCCAGCACGCGCGCCTGCGGCCCGAGTTGCTGCAGCACCGGCGCCAGCGCATTGGACACGGTGGCGGCGAACAGCGGCCCCAGTTCCGGCGCGGTGACGAAATCGCCCTCTTCGCCGAACTTGCTGCTGCCGGCGCTGTAGTAGCCCAGGCCGGGCGCGTACAGCGCCAGCTCCATGAAGCGCGAGAACGGAATGGCTCCGCCGGCGGCGGCGATCTCGGCGCGCATGTGCGCGGCCAGGCGATCGCTGTGGGCCAGCGCGGTGGCATCGGGCAAAGGAAGGTCGGTGGGCATGCGCTGCGCGATTGCGTGGACAATGCACAGCATAGCCGAGCATGGAACCCGTACATGACCCAGACCAAAGTCGCCCTGATCACCGGCAGCGCGCGGCGCATCGGCGCCGGCATCGCCCGGCGCCTGCACGCGGCCGGCTATGACGTGGCCTTGCATGCGCACACCTCGCAAGCCGAGCTGCAGGCGCTGGCGCAGGAACTGGAATCCCAGCGCGCCGGCAGCACGCTGACGCTGCAGGCCGACCTGCGCGACACCGCGCAGCTGCCCGACCTGGTGACGCAGTGCGTGGCCCGCTTCGGCCGGCTCGACGCGCTGGTCAACAACGCCTCCAACTTCTATCCCACGCCGCTGCACGAGGCCACACCAGCGCAGTGGGACGACCTGTTCGCGGTCAACGCGCGCGCGCCGCTGTTCCTGGCGCAGGCCGCGGCCGCGCAGCTGCGTCAGCACGGCGGCGCGATCGTCAACATGACCGACGTGCACGCGGAAACGCCGCTGCGCGCGCATCCGCTGTACAGCGCGGCCAAGGCCGCCCTGGCGATGCTGACCCGCTCGCTGGCGCTGGAACTGGCGCCGCAGGTGCGGGTCAACGCCATCGCCCCCGGCGCGATCCTGTGGCCAGACGCCGGCAAGGACGCCGCCGCACAACAAGCCCTGCTGGCACGCACCCCGCTGGCGCGCATCGGCCAGGTCGAGGAAATCGCCGAGGCCGTGCGCTGGCTGCTCGACGACGCCAGCTTCGTCACCGGGCAGACCGTGCGGGTGGATGGTGGGCGTGGGTTGATGTGAGGCCGGGATTGGGGATTCGGGATTGGAGATTCGCTGTGAAGCAGGGATTCGGGATGCAGGGATTGGGGATTCGCTTCAGGCAGCAGAGACCTCATCGGGTAAGCGCAACGACGTTCACGCGGGCGCTATCGGACCGCTGCAATCCGCTTTTGCGAATCCCCAATCCCCAATCCCCGCTACTCAACCAACTCGACCACCTCGAACGCCTTCCCATGCTCCGCATGCGCCTGCCATAGCGCGCCGAGGGTTTGGCCGCTGACCGGGTCGACGAAATCGGCGGCGATGTCGGCCAGCGGCTTGAGCACGAAGGCGTGGCGCAGCTCGGGCCGCGGGATGCGCAGGTGGCCGGGACCTTCGACGATGCGGTCGCCGTAGAACACCACGTCGATGTCCAGGGTGCGGTCGCTGAAGCGCGGGCCGCTGCGGTCGCGGCCATGCGCGTCCTCCAGCGCATGCAGCCAGTCGTCCAGCGGCGCCAGCTCCCAGTCGGTCTGCAGCGCCACCGCGTTGTTCAGGAACGCCGGCCCGTCGAAGCCGACCGCCGCGGTGCGATAGGTCGGCGACACCGCGATCGCGCCGAACTGCCGGCGCAGCGCCGCGATCGCCGCGGCCAGGTGGTGATGCGGGCGCAGATTGCTGCCCAGGCTCAGAAGCACGGTGGTCATGCACTATTCGCGCATGCCGCGGCGCCGAGCGTCAACGGCTAGCCAGCCCGCGCCAGCCCGCATAGAATCCAGATGCACCCGGTTTCGGCATCGCCATGACATATTGCGTCGGCATCGAAGTGGACGAAGGCCTGGTCTTCGCCGCTGACACCCGCACCAACGCCTCGCTGGACGACGTCCGCGTGCACCGCAAGCTGCACGTGTTCGAGTATCCGGGCCAGGCGGTGTTCGCACTGATGTCGGCCGGCAACCTGGCGACCACCCAACTGACCATTTCACGCCTGCAGCGCGACGCCGAGGATCCGGAGGCGCCGCGCAGCCTGCGCAGCTTCCGTCACCTGTTCGAGGTGGCCGAGTACGTCGGCGAGGTGCTGGCCTCCAGCCAGATCAAGCTCTCCGAGCAATCCCAGCACAGCGGCGTCAACGTGCAGTCGACGCTGATCCTGGGCGGGCAGATCGCCGGCGAACGGCCCGGGCTGTACATGATCTACCCGCTCGGCAACGCCATCGCCACCTCGCCGGAGACGCCCTACCTGCAGATCGGCGAATCCAAGTACGGCAAGCCGATCCTGGACCGCATCATCCGTTCGGAGATGCAACTGGAAGATGCCGCGCGCACCGCCCTGGTGTCGCTGGACTCGACCATCCGCTCCAACCTGTCGGTGGGCATGCCGATCGACCTGGCGCTGATCCGCCGCAACGACCTGCGCGTGACCGAGCGCATGCGCCTGGAAGCCGACACCCCGCTGTACGCCGAGATCCACGACACGTGGTCGCGCAAGCTGGAGAACGCCGTGCGCACCCTGCCGCGCTTCCCCTGGGAACCGGCCCTGGCCGCCGACCACGACACCGAAGCCCGCGACGCCCTTCCGCCCCTGCCTCCCCGCCGCTCCCCCGCCCGCCGCGACCCGGAAGACCAGTCGGCGCAGCAGTGAAAGGCCGGGATTGGGGAATCGGGAATCGGGATTCGGGATTCGCAAAAGCGGGTTTCTGGGAACTGACACCGCGCGCTTAGAGCATCGCTGCGCTTCGCGCGCGAAGCGGAGACGGCCGTTGCTGTTGCCTCCAACGAATCCCTAATCCCGACTCCCGAATCCCTGCTTCACAACGAATCTCCAATCCCGAATCCCTAATCCCGGCCCCTGACTCAGCCACTTTCGAGGGCATGCGCCACAGCCCGGAACACGCGCTGCATTTCCAGCGGCTTGCGCAGGACGTGCACGGCGATGTCGGCGGGGAAGTGGTCGCGCTCCAGGGTGGTGCCGGTGTCCTCGAGGACGATCGCCGGACCCTGGTAGCCCAGGTCCTGCAACGCCAGCAGCAGGTGCACCGCCGAGAGCAGGATGATGTCGCTGTCGACGATCACCAGCTCCGGCAGGCCGTGCTCCTCGACGTCGCGCAACGCCGCGGCGCCGTCCGAGGCCAGTTGCGGGCGATAGCCCTGGCTGGACAGCGCATTGCCAAGCAGCGACAGGCGCGTGGCCTCGCCGTCGACCAGCAGCACGCGCTGGCCCTTGCCCATCGGCAACGACAGCTCGGGCTCGGTCGATGGCGCCGGCGCGCGCAGCGGGATCAGCATTTCGAAACAGGTGCCCTGCCCCGGCGTGCTGTCCACGCCGATCCGGCCGCCGTAGCTTTCGACGATGCGCTTGCACGAGATCAGGCCCAGGCCGGTACCGTCCGGCTTGGTGGTGAAGAAGGGACTGAACAGCCGCGCCTGGGTCTCCGCGTCCATGCCCATTCCGCTGTCGCGGACCAGGATGCGCACCTGCTCGCTGCCGTCGGCGCCGATCGCCGGCGCCGCCGAGAAGCTCAGCTGGCCGCCGTCGGGCATCGCCTGGATCGCGTTGAGGCCGAGGTTGAGCAGGCACTGCTGCAGTTCGGTGTAGTTGGCTTCGATCGACAGCGCCGGATCGGCCACGTCCGCCTGCAGCGTCACCCGCTCCGGGAGGCTGCTCTTGAGCAGCATCTGCACCGCCTGGAACAGTTCGGCGATGCGCACCCGCTCGCTCGGCGTGCGCGAGCCGCGCACGAACGAGAGCATCGACTCGGCCATTTCGTGGCCGCGCCGGCCGCACTCGGCGATGACGTCGGCCAGGTGCCGCAGTTGCGGATCGTCGCTGCGACCGACGATCAGTTCCGGCACGATCAGCAGCGGCTGCAGGATGTTGCGCAGGTCGTGGCTGAGGCCGGCGGCGAGCAGGGCCAGGCTCTCCAGCCGCTGCGCGCGCATCAGTTCGCGCTCCACCCGCTGCCGCTCGCGTTCGGTGCGGGCCTCGCGGATCGCCCGCGCCACCGCCGACGGCAGGCGGGTCGGGTTGTGCTTGATGATGTAGTCGTTGGCGCCGTCGCGCAGCGCCTCCACCGCGGTCTCCTCGCCGATGGTGCCGGAGACGAAGATGAAGGGCACCGCGTTGCCGTCCTCGCGCACCACCCGCAGCGCCTCGTGCCCGGAGAACCCGGGCATGCTCAGGTCCGACAGCACGATGTCCGGGGCGAACTCGCCCAGCGCCTCACGCAGGGTCGGCTCGCTTTCCACGCGGCGGAAGGTCGCCTCCAGGCCGGCGTCCAGCAACTGGTCGGACAGCAGCTCGGCATCCTCCGGCGAATCCTCGACCATGAGGATCCGGATCGGGCCAAGCCTGGGGCCGGTGGTGGGCATGCGCGCTTACTCTTTGTCCGGCGCCTGGTTGATCAGCGCCCAGAAGGTGCCCAGGGTCTTCACCGCGGTGAAGAACTGGTCCACGTCCACCGGCTTGACCACATACGCGTTCACGCCCAGGTCCCAGCTGCGGGCCAGGTCGCTTTCCTCGCGCGAGGACGACAGGATCACCACCGGCAGGCGCTTGAGCGATTCCTCGCTGCGCACCAGCTTGAGCACTTCCAGGCCGTCCATGCGCGGCATCTTGATGTCCAGCAGCAGCACCGCCGGCAGGCCTTCCTCGCGGTCGGCATAGGCGCCGCGGCGCAGCAGGTAGTCCATCGCCTCCACGCCGTCCTCGACGTGCACGATGGGATTGGCCAGACGCGCGTCGCGCAACGCATCCACCGCCATTTCGGCATCGGCGGGGCTGTCTTCGGCAAGCAGGATGGTGCGGATGGCGGTCATGCAATGAACTCGGTAGAGGACGCTTCGGGCGCCGGGGGCAAGACGAAATGGAAGGTGGCGCCCTGGTCGGGGGCGGACTCGGCCCAGATGTGGCCGCCATGGCGGGCCAGCACGCGGCGCACGCTGGCCAGGCCGATGCCGGTACCGGAATACTCGCTGGCCTTGTGCAGGCGCTGGAATACGCCGAACAGCTTGGCCGCGTAGGTCATGTCGAAGCCTGCGCCATTGTCGCGCACGCTGAAGTGATGGCTGCCGTCCGGCTGCACCTGGTAGCCGACCTCGATCTGCGCGACCTCGCGCTTGGCGCTGTACTTGACCGCATTGCCGAGCAGGTTCAGCCACAGCTGGCGCATCATGTTTTCGTCGGCGACCAGGATCGGCAACGGCGCGATGCTCCATTCGATGCGATGCCCGCTGTCGCCATGGTCGGACTGGTAGTTGGCGTCGAGCACCGAACGCGTCTCCGCCACCAGCGACTGCATGTCCACCGCCTGCAGGCGCAGCGCACTGCGACCCAGGCGCGAGTACACCAGCAGGTCGTCGATCAGCGAGGCCATGCGCCGCGCCGAGGTGCCGATCACCTCCAGGTAGTGCCGGCTCTTCTCATCGGCACCATCGCCCAGGTGCCGCACCAGCTTGTCGGCGAAGCCGGCCACGTGGCGCAGCGGCGCGCGCAGATCGTGCGAGACCGAGTAGCTGAACGCCTCCAGTTCGCGGTTGACCTCCGACACCTGCTCGACCTTGCCCTCCAGTTGCCGGTTCAGCTCCTGGATGCGCTGCTGGGCGCTCTTTTGCAGGGTGATGTCGCTGACCGTCATCAAGACCACTTCATCCTCGCTGTCCGGTAGCGGCATGCGCCGCGCATTCAGCAGCATGGTCCTTGGTACGCCGTCCGCGCCAAGTTGTTCGTGCTCGAAATCCCATAATTCGCGTCCGCGCAGCAGCACGTCGGCCAGGCGCTGGGCGATGATCGGATCCCGCCAGACGCCGTCGCCGACATCGGTCAGCATCCTCGGCGGATCGGCCAGGTCCATGCCGTACAGTTCGGCGAAGGCGGTGTTGTGCATCAGCATGCGCTGCCCGTTGTCGAGCAGCACGATCGGCTCGCGCACGGTCTGCAGCACCGCCGCGGCGCGACCGTTGGCACGCAACATGTCGCGCTCGGCGTCCAGGCGCCGGCCGATCTGCCGTTGCAGCAGCCAGATCACCAGGCCCAGCAGCAGCAGCTGCACCACCAGCGAGGTCCAACTGACAGCGGAAGCCAGCATGCGCCGCTGATCGGCGTCGGCGGTGCGCTCGACCAGCAGGTCGTCCTCGCGCCGCTGCAGTTCGTTGATCAGGCCGCGCACCGGGTTGTCGGCGGTCATGTCCTGGATCAGGGCGCGGATCCGCTCCGGATCGCGGGTCTGCGCGATCCGCTCGGCGATCAGGCCCCGCCGTTCCAGCGTGCTCTGCAGGCGACCGACGCGGATCTGCTGGTCCGGATTGTCGCGGGTCAGCTCGGCCAGGTGCGCAAGCGTCGGCTGCAGCGACTTGCGCGACTGCTCCATGCGCGCGGTCAGGATCGGCGACTGCACGCCATGCGACATCGCCATCGCCGCCGATTCCATGTCGCGCAGGTCCGCCTCCATCCCGTTCAGGGTGGCGGTCACTTCCTGACTGTGCGCCACCCAGTCGGCGGCGCGCAGGGTACTGGCATTCATCTGCCGCAGCAGCAGCGAGGGCAGGATGACGATCAGGACGACGGCCAAGGCCAGCAGCGGCAGGCGCCAGCGGTCCCAAGCATCGTGTTTGGCGATGGTCTGCATAGCGGATGCGTGAAAAGAAGGAACGGCTGCGGCCATCGCGGGCGCGCATTGTCGCCCATCTTCCCCGGCAGCAGATGAATTATTCAGCGGAAGCGCGACACCCCGATCGCGGCAGCGGCAATGACTCTATCCCAGTGCACGCGCACGACGAAACGGGCGGCATGGGGCCGCCCGCACGAATCCCACGCACACACCGCGCTCAGGGCCGGCGCGCCGGGGGCGGGGCGGAACCGGCATTGGCGCCGACCAGGGTCCAGGCCGGCATGCCGGCGCGCACCAGCAGGAAATCGGCGTGGCTGTGCAGGCGCCGGCGCTCGGACAGGCTCAGGCCCTGATCCAGCTCCTGCATCAGCACGGAGAACGCGGGCCAGAAGCCGGCGTCGTCATGAAAGGTGGTCAGCAGCATGCTCAACTGCGCCTCGAGCCTGCGCACGGCCGGCAGCAACAGCGACGGCTGGGCGCCACGGCTCGACAGCGCGGCGCCGAGCGCTTCGGCCGCCGCGGCCGCAGGGCTCGCGGCTGGGTGGGCTTGGGTCTCCAACATCGCGCGTGATCCGTTGACGAACATGAAGGGATGATGTCTGAACCTGTGTCAAAGCGACGCGAAATGCGATGCGCGTCTCCAATTTCGAGCTTCCAAAAAAAACGCACCCCGCAGGGTGCGTCGCAGGCCGGCTGTCGCGGGTGGGGCGCCTCGTCGCATCCCCACCCGCGGCCGCGGAGCGCAATGCTTACTTCTTGGCGGCGGCGCTGACCTTCAGGTCGGTCGCATCGACCTTCTTGACCCCGTCGATCTTCTTGGCGACCGCCACGGCCTTGTCCTTCTCCGCCTTGGTCGCGACCGCGCCCGAGAGCTTGACCGTGCCATTCACGGTATCGACCTTGATCTCGGTGCCCGACACGTTCTTGGTGGCCAGCAGATCGGCTTTCACCTTGGTGGTGATCCAGGTGTCGGTGACCGGCTCCTTGGAATCGTGGCGGCTGGCGTCGTGGGCGGTGGTGTCGTGCTGCATGGTGTCCTGCTGGCCCATGGTGCCGTGGTCCTTGGCGCCGGTGGCCTGACCGGCGGCGAACGCCTGGCCGGCGCCGAACGCGAAACCGGCCATCAGGGTGGCGCCGAGCAGGGTGCGTGCATTGATCGTCTTCATCGTGTCTTCCTCCGCTGAATGTGCGCGCAGTCTCCACCACGCCGTCGTACAGGCAGCGTGACCACGGAATCGCCGCAGCGTGAATGCACGATGCGCGCCAGCAGCCGGGCGATACTGGATGCCCGTCGCTTCCGCCCGCGCCCATGTCCGCCTTCAATCTCGCCCTGCTCGGCTTCGGCTACGTGGGCCGCACCTTCCATGCGCCGCTGATCGCACACACGCCCGGCCTGCACCTGCACACCGTGGTCTCGCGCCAGGCCGAGGCGGTGCATGCGGCCTGGCCACAGGCGCACGTGGTCGCCGATGCGGCGCAGGCCTTCGCCGATCCGCGGATCGATGCGGTGGTGATCGCCACGCCCAACCAGACCCACGCGCCGTTGGCGCTGGCCGCCCTGGCCCAGGGCAAGCACGTGCTGGTGGACAAGCCGTTCACGCTGGACGTCGCCGAGGCGCAGCAGGTGCTCGACCAGGCGCAACGCGTCGGCCGCATCGTCAGCGTGTTCCAGAACCGACGCTGGGACGGCGACTTCCTGGGCGTGCGCGCCCTGCTGGAGGCCGGCACGCTCGGCGAGATCGCCGAGTTCCATTCCCACTTCGACCGCCATCGTCCGCAGGTGGTCGACCGCTGGCGCGAGCACGCGCTCCCCGGCTCGGGGCTATGGTTCGACCTGGGGCCGCACCTGCTCGACCAGGCGCTGCAGCTGTTCGGGCCGCCGCAATCGCTGCAGGCCGACCTGGCGCTGCAGCGCCCCGGTGCGCAGACGGTGGATTACGTGCACGCGGTGCTGCGCTATCCGCGGCTGCGGGTGGTTTTGCATGCCGGCTCGCTGGTCGCCGCGAACGGCCTGCGCTTCGCGCTCCACGGCACCGCCGGCAGCTATCTCAAGCATGGACTGGACACGCAGGAAGCGCAGTTGCGCGCCGGAGTCGCGCCGGGCGCGCCCGGCTGGGGCGAGGATCCCCTGCCCGGCCAGTTGCGCCTGGTCGGCGCCGACGGCACGCACGCCGTGCAGACGCTGCCGGCGCACCGCGGCGATTACCGCGACTGCTACGCGGCGTTTCGCGAGGCGCTGGCCGGGCGTGGGCCTGCGCCGGTGGATGCGGCGCAGGCGCTGGCGGTGATGCGCCTGCTGGAGGCGGGCGTGCACAGCGCCGCCTCCGGTTGCAGCGTGACGCTGGACTGAGCGCCGCGGCTCAGGCCGGACGCGTGCCGCCCGGCGCGGGTGCGGCGCCGCCCTCGTGCTTGATCGCATGACCGCCGAACTGGTTGCGCATCGCCGCCAGCAACTTGTCGGCGAACGAATCGTCGTCGCGCGAGCGCAGCCGCTCCAGCAGCGAGAGGGTGATCACAGGAGCAGGCACGTCCAGGTCGATGGCCTCGGCCACCGTCCAACGGCCTTCGCCGGAATCCTGGACGAACGGCGCGATGCCGGCCAGGGTCGGATTCTCGCCCAGCGCATCGGCGCACAGGTCCAGCAGCCAGGAACGCACCACGCTGCCCTGGCGCCAGACCTCGGCCACCTGGTGCAGGTCCAGCGCGAACTCCTGCTTGCGCCCCATCAGCGCGAAGCCTTCGGCATAGGCCTGCATCATTCCGTACTCGATGCCGTTGTGGACCATCTTGGTGAAGTGGCCGGCACCGCTGGGGCCGACGTGTCCCCAACCGGCATCGGCGGCCGGCGCCAGGGTCGCGAACACATCGTGCAGGCGCTGCACCGCGGCGGTGTCGCCGCCGATCATCAGGCTGTAGCCCTCGCGCAGCCCCCACACGCCGCCGCTGGTGCCGCAGTCGACATAGGCGATGCCGTGCGCGGCGAGTTCGCCGGCACGGCGCATCGAATCCTTGTAGTAGGAATTGCCGCCGTCGATCACCACGTCGCCCTCGCCCAGCAGCGGCAGCAGCGCCGCCAGGGTGTCGTCGACGACCTTGCCGGCAGGCACCATCAGCCACACCGCGCGCGGCGCCGGCAGCGCCGCGATCAGCGCGGCCATGCTGTCGACCGCTTCCACCCCGCGCTGCTGCGCCGAACTGCGCGCGGCCTCGCCCAGGTCGAAACCGACCACGCGATGCCCGCCGCGCACCAGCCGCTCGGCCATGTTGGCGCCCATCCGGCCCAAGCCTACAAGTCCCAGTTCCATGCGTCGTTCCCGGTTCGAAAAAAGGAGGGTTAGGGTCTCACGAAGCGGCGATGCCGACGTGACGCGCAGCTAAGGCGCCGGCACATCGGCACGCGCCGACCGCGGCGTCTGTGCGCAGTCGTGCAGTTGCAGGTCGCGCCAGCGCCGGTACAGGGTGGTGTGCAGGTTGTGCAGGGTCAGCTCGATCGCAAACGGCGTGCGCGGATTGCGATCCAGCAGCCGCACCACGTGATAACCGATCGGCTTGACGCCCTTGGGATGCACGTAGACCTGAAAGCCCCGGTAGAACGGATCGTCGAGCAAGGCGTCGAGTTGCGCGAGCACCGCCTGCTGCGCCGGATCCAGGCGTGCGCGCAGCGCCGGGTCGCGCACGTACAGCAGGCGCTCGAAGCGCTCCCGCCCCGGACCGCGCAGCGCCTGCGCCAGTTCCCAGATGCGCCGGTTCTGGCCGTCGTAGTAAGCGAAGCCACCATGCGCGCGCAGAGATGCCGCGGCCTCGGCACTGACCGCGGCGACCACGAAGTTTTCCGCCTGGTTGTTGATGTCGTCCAGGTAGCGACGCTCGAACACGTGCACGATGTAGCCGGGCGCACCGAGGAAGGCCGCACGGCCGCGCTGCGCGGTCCTGGCCGCCTTGCCGTCGGCGAAGAACTCGCCGGCATGCGCGCCGAGCAGGATGCTGTCGGTGTCGTGCAGGGTCAGGAAGGTGCCGATCGACAGCTCGTCGGCGCTGAACGCGCGGTCGAACGCGGCATCGCCATACAGTTCGCGCTGCGTTGCCAGTTGCGCGATCTGCCGGCCGACGCCGCATTCCGAGCGCACGTGGCCGCTGTAGAACGCCTCGATCGCCTGCGCATTGCCGCCGGCCGGGCGATAGCCGCGGCCGAAGCTGCGGAAGCGCTCCCAGCCTTGCGCGTGCGCGCCGCGCAGGCCGAAGCCGATCCAGCCCAGTTGCAGCGCCGAGAAGCGATAGCCCGGATTGTCCTGCAGCCGCGCGACCGCGCGCGTGGTGGCCGCGCCCAGTTGCAGGAAATAGCCGCACTGCGTCGCCGGCGCGTCCAGCAAGGCGCGCAACGCCTGCTGCCGCTGCGCGTCATTCCAGCCGGTGGGCAAGGCCGCCTGCAGATCGCCGTGCGCCTGCGCCTCGGCCAGCGAACCGCGTTCGCAGGGCGCGCCAGCGGCGATGTGTGGCTGCGCGTCGGCGGTCCTGCCGATGCGCCAGCCGAGCCGCTCCAGCAGGGCAGTCAGACAGGCGGCGCTGGCCTGGTCGGCCGGCGCTGGCGCGGCCGTCGCCGCGGCACTGGCGAGCAGCGCAGCCAGCAGCAGACCCACGCCGCGGCGCGGACGCGGCATGCGCGCGAATCGGGGTGGTCGGATCATGGAGCGGGCATCGCGAGCAGGAACATCCGTTGGTTGCGCGGCGCGGCGCGGCGCCCGCGCAGCCTGACGGGTGGCCCGTGCAGGCGTCGCGAAACCGCCCCGCCGCACCGGCGGCGTCGGCATTCACTCTTCCGCCATGCCCGGCGCACCTACACTGCGGCTCCCTTGGCGCAAGCGATCCCCTGCATGCACGTGCTCGTTACCGGAGGCACCGGATTCATCGGCAGCGCACTGTGCGCTGCCCTGCTCGACGCCGGGCACAGGGTCAGCGTGCTCACCCGCGACCCGGCGCGCGCGGCGCGGCTGTTGCCGGCGGTGCAGGCGCTGGACGATCTGCGGCGCGCCGCACCGGCCGATGCGGTGATCAACCTCGCCGGCGAACCGCTGACCGAGGGCCGCTGGAGCGCCACCCGCAAGCGCCGCTTCCGTACCTCGCGCATCGGCACCACCCGCGCCCTGATCGACTGGATGAGCGGGCTCGACGCCGCGCGGCGTCCGGGTTGCCTGATCTCCGGCTCGGCGATCGGCTACTACGGCGATCGCGGCGACGAGGTCCTGGACGAAACCAGCACGCCCGGCGACGACTTTTCCGCCGAGCTGTGCCGCGACTGGGAAGCCGAAGCGTTGCGCGCGCAGGAGTTGGGCGTGCGCACCAGCCTGATCCGCACCGGCGTGGTGCTGGGCCGCGACGGCGGCGCGCTGGCGCGGATGCTGCTGCCGTTCCGCTTCGGCATGGGCGGACGCATGGGCGATGGCCGCCAGTGGATGAGCTGGATCCACCGCGACGATCAGGTCGGGCTGCTGCTGTGGCTGCTGCAGCACGGTGGCGAAGGCGCCTACGACGCCACCGCGCCAGCGCCGGTGACCAATGCCGCGTTCGCGCAGCAACTCGCCGCGACCCTGCATCGTCCGGCGCTGCTGCCGATGCCGGCGGCGGCGCTGCGCCTGGGCTTCGGCGAGATGGCGGAACTGCTGCTAGGCAGCCAGCGCGTGCTGCCCGCACGCGCACAGCGCGAGGGCTATGTGTTCCGTTATCCGCAGTTGGACGCGGCGCTGCGCGACCTGCTCGCCGGTTGAGCTACGGCGGCGGCGCTGCGCGCGACGTCGCAACCGACATCCCAAAGAAAACGCCCCGGCGGAGGACTCCGCCGGGGCGTGCTTTATCACGTCGTCAGGTCGTCAGGTCGGCGCCAGGCGCCGACCGACACGGCGCAGTGGCGCGACTCAGTAGCGCTTGCAGACGGTCTCGACCACGCGATTGCCATTGGCCTGCTGACGCTGGCCCTGGATGTAACGGCCGGTGGCGCCACCGGCGACCGCGCCGCCGACCGTGGCCAGCTTGCGGCCATCGCCCTTGCCGATCTGGTTGCCGAGCAGGCCGCCGATCGCCGCGCCCGCCAGGGTGCCCCCGATGCGGTCCGGGTCGGTGCTGTTCTTGCGCACCGCGACCTTCTTGCAGTGCACGCGGGTGCCGTCGCTGAAACGGCGGCCATTGTCCTCGGGGCCGTAATGGCGCTGCGCCTCGGCGAGCGGCGCGGCGGCCGTGGCGATGGCGAGCACGGAAAGACACAAGGCGGATTTGAGAGTGTTCATGCTGATTGCTCCTGGGTGGCGGAGCCGATGCACTAGCACCGCGCTCTCGACGGGCGCCACCTTCTCACCGATTTCGCGAATGGTTCGTGAAGCGAAATCGGCCGCATTCAGCTTCTGCAGCAGCGCCTGAATCAGTCGGCGCCACCGGGTTCGTTGCTTGCCGGCGCCGTCGTGGCCGGCGGCTGCGCTGCCGTGGCCGATGCGGGTGTCGGCGGCGACGTAGGCACCGCAGCGGGCGTCGGTGACGGCTCGGTCGACGCGGCCGCTGGAGGTGCTGCCGGTGCCGGCACCGGTGCTGGCGCCGCCATCGCCGCCGGCGTCGGCGGATGCGCGGGCGGCTCCGGTGCGGGCTTGCTCTTGGGCAGGTACTCGCTCATCAACTGGAAGAAGCGCTTGTAGAAGTCGCCGTCTTGCACGGTGCTGCTGGCGACCCGCACCATCGAGTCGTCGCTGCTGCCGATCGGCAACGACACCGAGCCGAGTACGCCGACACCGACGCTGGCCGAGGTCGGGCTCTTCTTCAGCGCATAGCGGTCCTGCAGCGCGCTGACGAACACCCACGACTCGTCCTGCCCGTGCGCCACGCACGACACGCGCAGTTCCAGTTGCTCGTGCAACTCGTCGCTGGGCTGGAAGTTCTTGGTGCCTTCCACCGCATCGGCGGTGGCCTTGGACACCACGTAGCCCTGGCTCAGCAGCGCGCGGCGCGCCGATTCGCAGGCCTGCGCCGGCTGCACCGGATAGTTGCGCGAATACGTGTTGTCGGAGTTGAAGGTCTCTTTCACCAGGCCGTCCTGCTTGCGCGCGAAGCAGCCGCTCAGGCCGATCGCGATCAGCGCGAGCGCGGGAATGGCGAGAACCTTGGGGGTAGCGGACATAGGCCGTTGACCGGAGAGAGGGAACCGCGGCAAAGGATAGCCGCAAGCGCGTCGGCGCGGCCTTGACGCCGCCGCGGCCGCTCATCCCGCGGTTAGCGAGATGCGCGGCCGGGCCGCCGCCGGGTCAGGCGGCGGCGGGTTCCAGCGCCAGGTCCACGCGCAGCAGGCCGCCGTCGCCGGCCCGGCGTTCGGCGCGCAGGTAATGATGGGCGTCGAGCAGTTGCAGGGTCGGCGGCGCCGCCAGCGGCTCGCCCCACAGGCTCAGCAGGAAGCCACGCGCGCGCAGCCAGTCGAGCAGCCGCAGCAGGCCGTCCAGGTCGCGCGGCAACAGCAGGTCGACGTCGCCGGGCAGACGCGGTGCCGCCGCCGGATCGGCCAGCCAGCGCGGATAGCTGCCGTACAACGCGAAGGCGAAACCGTCGGCGCGCAGGGCCGCCAGCAGTTGCGCCGTGCCCGCCAGGTCGATGCGCTGGCGCCGGTGCTGGAAGATCAGCGCGTACTCGTGGCTGCGATCGTTGCGGGTGTCGCCGGGCGCCAGCGGCTGCGCCGTCTCGCGCGGGTAGCACAGCACGCGCTCGGGACAGGGCGCGAACAGGCTGCCGAGGATCCGGGCCAGGTCCCAGGCCTGCGGCACGGTGACCTCGCCGAGTTGGACGTTCTCCACCATTGCGATGCAGAAGCCGTCCTCGCGCAGGTGGCGGCGCACGCCATGGAACACCGCGCGCAGGCCGTGCAGGTAGCTTGCATAGTCGGCGCTGGCGTAGAGCTGACCGGCCCCTGCATCGGCGGGCCAGGCACAGCCGAAGTACGGGACGTTGGTCAGGCACAGGTCCACCGGTGCGGATGGCGCGCAGTGCGGCAAGCCGCCGTCCAGCACCTCGGCGTGCAGGCCCAGCCGCTGCAGCCGTTCGCGCGCCAAGCGCGCACGTGCCGCGTCGATCTCCAGGCCGATGCCGTGGCGGCCTTCCAGTTCGGCCGCGAGCAGCGTGCTGCCGAAGCCGCAGAACGGATCCAGCACACGCGCGCCGGGCGCGCTGAAGTGGCGCACGAACGGCCGCATCTGCCCGACCCAGCCGCAGTCGCGCGCGCCCAGCGGATCGCGCTGGCGCAGGTCCTCCGGCAGCCGATGTTCCGGCGGATCCGGCTGCGGCGTCCACCAGCTGCGGCTATCCATGCGGCGCCCGCCACAGCAAATCGCGGTCCGGCTGCCAGCCCGCGCACAGCCGGCCGTCGGCGAAGAACACCAGCTTGTAGATGTCGCCGCTGTCGTGGCGCGCGTGCATCGCGCCGTAGTCGGAGGTCTCGAACACCACCTCCATGCCGTCGGCGGTGGCCAGGCGCAGGTTCCAGAAGTAGTAGCCCTCGGTGATCTGCAGCGGCTGCAGCGTGCGCCACCACGGCGCGGCCATGCAGGCACCGAGTACCTGTTCCACCGCGGCCCGCGCCTGCGTCAGATAGCGCGCGGTGCCGCCGTCGCGGTAACCGTCGCCGAGTCGGGAGAACTCGCGGAAGATCACCGTGCGCGCCCCGCAGGCACGCGCCCACTCCAGGTAGGCGGCGACGCCATCGGCATCGGCGATGCCGCCGTGCTGCAGGATGCACACCAGGCGCAATGGCAGCGCTTCGGCGATGCGCTGCGCCGTGGCGACGAAGACGCCCGCGTCGGCAATCGCTTCGCCGTCGCGGAAACGCATGATCGCGTCGTTGTGCGCCTGCTGCGGATGGTGCCGCGACAGTTCGATCCACGACAGGCCGAAGCGCTGCAACGCCTGCAGCAGCGCGTCGCCGCGGCCGCGGGCGAAGCCGGCGCCATTGCTGTACAGCACCCGCTGCTCGACCAGCAGACCCTCGCGCTCGGCGGCACCCAGGGTCTGCAGCAGTTCCACGAACCAGTTTTCGTCGTCGGTCATCTCCAGCCCCGACAGCGAATGCGACAGCGGCAGCCCGCGCAACTGCGCCAGCGCCTGGCGCAACTGCGCGAAGTAGTCCGGCGGTGGCCGCAGGCTCGCCGCGGCGGTGCCGCCGGCCTGCGGCCGCAGGGTTTCCGAGCAGAAGCGGCAGCGCGCCGAACATGGCCGCACCGATGCGTAGGGAGTGAAGGTCACCGGCTGCGCGACGCGGTAGTCGCGCGCGCCGATGCGCTGACGTCGCCAGCGCGACGCATCGGCGGCGGCCGGCACCCGCCATTCCAGGTGCGGGGTGCTGGCGCGCAACGCGGCGAACAGCGGCGAGCCGCCGCTCAACGGCGGCGCGCTTGGCAGGGAGGCGTGCATGGCCGCCTCCTACAGGCGCGCGGCGTTCGCGCGCTCGCGTACCTCGGCGAAGGTCCAGTCGTGTAGCAGGCGGCCGTTCTCCCACACGGTGACCATCGCATCGTCGTAGCCGGCCGGGCCGGCGACCGCTTCGGCCGACACCGCGTCTGGCGCCACCGGCTCGGTGCGGTAGCTGCCGTACTCGCGGTGCCGCAGCAGGCGCATGCGCCCGCGCTTGCTGAGCTTGCCCTTGTCGGTGACCGGATCCTTGTAGACGTCGATCCAGCGGCCGTCGACGCGCGCGGCCGAACACTTCAACGCGAACTTCTGCGTATCGCGGTCGAGCCGCTGCAGCAACGCGCCGCCCATGCCGAAGGCCAGGTTGTCGGTGGCGTAGCCGGCGCTGGTGATGCGCTCCAGGATCGCGCGGATGCTGGTCGGGTTGACCCCGTCGCCCTGGATCACCCGCACGTGGTTGAGCACCTTGTAGCCCTTGCCGTTGACGCTGTGGCCGAAGGCCTCCTCGAGCAGTTCCAGGCACTGGTGCACCACCGCCACCGGATCGCCGGAGTCCGGGCGGATCACCACGGTGGCGCCGGAGGCGATCACCTCCTCGCGCAGCGTGGTGCCCCAGTGCTCGCGGATCGCGTGGAAGATGTCATAGCTGTCCGATACCACCGCGACCACGCCGCCGGGCTTGCCGAACTGCTTGAGCATGTTGCGGTACGCATCGACCTCGCGCTCGCGGCCCCAGCTGGTGATGGTGCTGTGCTCGGCGGCGGGGATCGAATAGCCGGCCATCGGCTCGTGGTAGTGCGCGCGCGCCAGCAACAGCCCGGACACGGTGTCGGTGCCGAGGAAGTTGACCAGGTGCGCCGCGCCGCCGATCGCCGCCGATTCCAGGCTGGACACGCCGCGCGCGCCGAAATCGTGCAGCTTGAACGGCAACTGCCCGTCCGGATCGTCGCTGGTGCGCTCCAGGAACTGGCGGATGGTCTGCTTGGCGTGCCAGCTCACCGTTGCCACGGTCACCGGATACCAGATGCGCAGCAGCAGCGTCTCCAGGTACGACGGCACCCAGTAGGCCTGCGCGTCGGTGGACTCGATGGTCATCAGCGCGTTGTGGGTCGGCACCACGCTGCCCTCGGGCACGGCGCGGATGCGGATCGGTAACTGGCCGCCGAGGCGGTCGACGATGTCGCGCCAGCCGGCCTCGTTGAACGGCTCGCCGTGCGCGGCGAACAGGTCGCGCGCCTCGTCGATGTCGGCATGGGTGACGGGGCGGCCCAGCGCCTCCTTCAGGATCGACTGCAGGCCGAAGAACACGGTGCGGTCGTAGACGCCGCCGCGCGATTCCACATAGAAGAACGTGGCGTCGGTGCCGGGCGGGTACTGCAGCCAGTGGCTGGCCTTGTAGCTGTCGGTGTTGAGCAGCAGGTTGTTCAGGCATTGCATGACGGAAGCTCCTTCGCGTCGGGGAAAGCCGGCGGTCTGTCCGCCAGCCGGGGAGGCCGCGTCAACCGCGGCCCAGGAAGAATTCGAGCAGGTGCAGGTGGTCTTCGAACAATTTCGGGCCCATGCCCAGCACCTCGCTGACCGGCACCCAGCGCGCCTTGTCGGCGTCGTCGCCGCCGCGCACCTCGGGCAGTTCGCCGAACACGAACTCGAAGTGGAAGGCATGGGTGATGGTGCGCCCGCGCAGGCTGCGTTCGGGGTGGTCGAAGACGTGGCGGTTCTTCAGCGAGCCCTTGAGCACCGGCACCGGGATCTTCAGCCGGGTCTCCTCGCGCAGCTCGCGCAGGCACGCATCGAGGATGCTCTCGTGCTGGCCGACGAAACCGCCCGGCAGCGCCCACAGGCCCTTGCCCGGCGCCGCGCGGCGGCGCACCAGCAGCACGTGCCCGGAATGCACCACCACCGCATCGGCGGTGACGAAGGTCGGCGGATACGGCGCCTCCTTCCAGGCGGCGCGGTACTGCTCGATGAACTGGTATTCGGCGAGCAGTTCGGCGTACGACGGCGAGTTCTTGCGGAACGCCTCGAGCATGTCGAACACCGGCGCCGGCACGTTGCCGCGCAGCATCAGCAGCGCACCGTGGAAATCGATGTTGCCGGCCTCGAACAGGTAGCGGCGCAGCTCGGTCGCCGACAGCGTCTCGGTGTGCTGCACGTCGACCAGCGGCCACTGCGGGAACTCGCGCAGGTAATAGCTGCTGGCGTCCTTGTCCATGCCGATCAGGCCGATCCGCGCCTCGGCGCTGCCGCCGTCGCTGCGCACCGCCTCGGCCACCGTGAACTGCACCGCGGCGATCCACTGGCTTTCGTTGTACAGGTGATCGCGCAGCGGACGCAGGATCAAGCGCTCGCCGGCACCTTCCAGCGCGGCCTGGATCATCACGCTGCGCTCGGCAACGGTCCAGGGATTGCGGATGGTGCGGGGGGTCTCGGCCGAGCCGATCAGGAAGATGAGTTTCTGCCCACGCGCCAGGGCGTGGCGGGCAACGGCAGCGTGGCCGTTGTGGAAGGGCTCGAAGCGCCCGATGAACACCAAATAGTCGAACTCCATGAGCATCCCTCACGGTTGGGTGGATCGCCGCGGGTCTGTCCCTTGGCGTGGGCGGAATGCTACGCCGATGCCGCATCGCGTCAAGTGACGCACCGCGCAGATTCATCGGCCATCCAGACAGCGCGCGCGGACGCCGCGCCGGCGACGCTGCAGTGCAGCGCGCGTCGCCACAGCGATCGCGCTAGCCTCGTGCGCGCCGCGGCCACGGGGACCGCCCGGCACGTCGCGCCGGGCGTCGTTCGCGGCCCGCGCGACGCCCCTTCTTCCCTCCTCCCATCACTGCGAGAATCGCATGAACCGATCGAGCAAGCGCGTGTCCGCCTGGCTGCTGGTGTTGTTGCTCGCCTGCCTGTGTGCGCCGGCCATGGCGCAGACCTTCGCCAAAGGTGCCGATGTCAGTTGGATCGACCAGCAGGAGAGCAGCGGGCGCGTGTTCCGCAACGCCTCCGGCGCCACCACCGATTTCTTCTCGCTGCTCAAGGGCACCGGCGTCAACGCGATCCGGCTGCGCGTATGGGTCAATCCGCAGGGTGGCTGGAACGACGGCGCCGACACGCTGAACATGGCCAAGCGCGCGAAGGCGCAGGGCATGCGCATCATGATCGACTTCCACTACAGCGACAGTTGGGCCGATCCCGGCAAGCAGACCAAGCCGGCGGCCTGGAGTAACCACGACTTCGCCACCCTGGTGAAGGACGTGTATTCGCACACGAATGGCATCCTGTCCTACCTCAAGTCCAACGGCATCGACGTGAGCTGGGTGCAGGTGGGCAACGAGATCAACAGCGGCATGCTGTGGCCGGACGGCAAGACGCCCAACTTCGGCAACCTCGCGCAGCTGATCAACAGCGGCTACAACGCCAGCAAGTCGGTCTATCCCAACGCCAAGGTGATCGTGCACCTGGCCAATGGCTACGACAGCGCGACCTTCCGCTGGTTCTTCGACAGCCTCAAGTCGGCCGGCGGCAAGTGGGACGTGGTCGGCATGTCGCACTACCCGTCCCCCAATGCCTGGCAGAGCGCCAACACGCAGATCGCCAGCAACATGCAGGACATGGTGGCGCGCTACGGGTCGGACGTGATCGTCAGCGAGGTCGGCATGGACTGGCAGCAGGCCGCCACCACCCGCGCGATGCTGGCCGATCTGCTCAGCAAGACCCGCGCGCTCGGCAGCCGTGGGCTGGGCGTGTTCTATTGGGAACCCGACGCCTATCCGGGCTGGCAGGGCTACACGATGGGCGCGGTCGACAACAACGGCAAACTCACCCAGGCGCTGTCGGCGTTCAACTGATCGCCGCTCGGCAGGCGCGCCACGCGGTGGTCACCGACACCACCGCCGTGCCACCATCGCGTGCTCCGCTCCTGTCGAGATCTGCCATGTCGCTGTCGCTGTCGTCCGCGCGCAAGCTCGCGCTTCCTCTGCTGCTGGTGCTGGGCGCGTGCATCGCGCCGGCGCAGGCGCGCACGCCCGCCGCGCCGGCCCCGCTCAAGGTGATGAGCTTCAATGTGCGCGTGCCGGTCGACACCGACGGCGACAAGCGCTGGGACGTGCGCCGCAGCGCGATGGCCGCGCTGATCCGCGCGCAGCATCCGGATGTGTTCGGCACCCAGGAACTGGTCGAGCGCCAGGCCGACTACCTGGCCGCGCAATTGCCGGAGTATCGCTGGTTCGGTCCCAGCCGCGATGGCAAGGACGACGGCGAACGCATGGGCGTGTTCTACGACAGCCGCAGGCTGAAGCTGGTGGACTCGGGACACTTCTGGCTGTCGGACACGCCGGAGGTGATGGGCAGCATCAGCTGGGGCCATCCGCTGCCGCGCATGGTCAACTGGGGCCTGTTCGAGCGCATCGGCGATGGCCGGCGCTTCTACCTGTTCGACACCCATCTGCCCTATCGCGACGAGGACGAAGCGGCGCGCGCCAAGGGCGCGGCGCTGATTGTGTCGCGGCTGAAGGCGCTGCCGGCAGACGTGCCGGTGGTGCTGACCGGCGACTTCAACACCGTGCCGGACTCGCCGACCTACCGCACCCTCACCGCCAGCCTGGCCGATGCACGCACGCAGGTGGCGCAGCCGCGGGGCCCGGAAGCGACCTTCCACGATTTCACCGGCCACCCGGACCGGCGCATCGACTGGATCCTCTCGCGCGGGCTCAAAGCAACCGACTACGCCACGCTCGACGCGCGGCCGCAGGGCCACTGGCCGTCGGACCACTTCCCGGTGATCGCCACGTTCGCCTGGCCGCAGTGAGGCGCGTGGGCATGCGGCATGGACCGCAGGCCCGCGAACGGGAGCGGTTCCTATCTGTTCGGTATCAGCCGCGACGAGGCGCCAGCGGTAAAGCCCGTCGCGGCTGAAGCCGCTCCTACCAGGCGACGCCATGCCTGGTAAGGCAGACGGTTAACTAACGAAGTGCCGCTCGTCGTAGGAGCGGCTTCAGCCGCGACGCGCATGACGTGAAAGGCCTTCGCGTGGCTGGCTGGCCAAGGCCACATCGAGCGCTGCAAGACAGGCAACACCTCCGGCAGAGCCAAAGCAGAAGCGCGTGATCCGCTCAGTTCTTCAGTCGCAATCTCGCACCGGGAAGCATCCGGCTCCGGTAGCAGTCGGGACTGAAGTCCCTCCCACAGGAAGCAACTGCGCTGACAGAGGGCCGTACGTCCGCAGGAGCGACTTCAGCCGCGACACGCGTCACCGAGGAACAGCCGTCGCAAGCGATCCCGAACAGCGTAGCAAGGCCCGCGCCTGCCAGTTAACGATGCCTCGCTGCACCATTGCGCAAGCGCATCGTCAGAGGCGTCCGTCGTGCGCCAGCCGACGGATACTCAGGCCGCCGGCACGGCATGCGCGCACAACCAATCGAGAACCTGCTGCACCGGCGACGATGGCGCCGGTGTCGCTCGCCACACGATCGACAACTGGCGCAACGCCCACGGCTCCTGCAACGGCACCGCGACCAGTTGCGCGCGCACGCTGACCCGCTCCAGCGCCGCCTGCGGCAGGATCGCCACGCCGGCGCCGCGTGCCAGCATCCGGCACAGCGGTTCGATGCCGTGCACCTGTGCGCGCAGACGCAACTGGCCACCGGCACGCGCGGCCTGGGTCCGCAGATGCTGCTGTAACGCGCTGTCCTCGGCCAGGCCGAGCAACTGCGCCTGCCATACCTCAGCGAACCGCAGCTGCGACGCCTGTGCCAGCGGGTGCGTGGCCGCGGCCACCAGCACCAGCCGATCCTGCTGGAATGGGTGGGCCTGCAAGCCCTGCAGATCGGCGTGATCGGCGATCACCGCCAGGTCGGCGCGTTGCTCGCGCAGCGCGTCGGCCGCGGCGATGCTGCCCTGCTCGCGCAGCGCCAGATCGATGCGCGGATGCGCCACCAGGAACTCGGCCAGCACCTCCGGCAACCACTCCGACAGCGCCGCAGTATTGGCCAGCAGGCGCACACTCGCCTGATGGCCGCCGGCGTATTCGCCCAGTTCGCTGCGCATCGCCTCGGCCTGGCGCAGCAACTGCCGCGCGTGCCGCAGCAGCGCGGTGCCGGCCGCGGTGAGGCCGACGCCGCGCGGGCCGCGCTCGAACAACGCGACGCCGAGCTGCGTCTCCAGCGCGCGGATGCGTGCACTGGCGGCGGCCAGCGACAATGCGGCGCGGTCGGCGCCGGCGGTGATGCTGCCGGCTTCGGCCACCGCCAGGAACAGCAGCAGATCGGTGAAATCCAGGTGCATCGGCGCTCCCGCCTTCGTCGTTGCCGAAGTCTGCCTGAAGCATTTGCGCATTGTCCGGCCGCCGCGGCACGCTGATGCTCGACGTCATGGACACGCTCGCCCCGCACCTGCTGCCGATCGCCCTGGTCTTCCTGCTGGCCGGCGGCGTCAAAGGCGTGGCCGGCATGGGCCTGCCGACGGTGGCGATGGGCCTGCTTGGGCTGTGGCTGACGCCGACCGAGGCGGCGGCGCTGCTGGCATTGCCGTCGCTGCTCACCAACCTGCAACAGGCCTGGGGCGCAGGCACGGGCGCGCTGCTGCGGCGGCTGTGGCCGCTGCTGGCCTGCATCGTCGCCGGCACCTGGTGCAGCGCCGGCGTCCTCGCCGACGCCGACCCGCGGCTGGCGCGCGCCGGCCTGGGCGCATTGCTGGCGCTGTACGCCGCGCTCGGCCTGAGCAAGTGGCAGGGGCGTCTGTCGCCATCGCAGGCGCGCTGGGCAGGGCCACCCGTGGGCCTGGCGACCGGATTGCTGACCGGCGCCACCGGCGTGTTCGTGTTGCCGGTGCTGCCCTACCTGGTGGCGCTGGAGCTGCCGCGGGACACGCTGATGCGCGCCCTCGGCAGTTGCTTCGCCGCGGCGACACTGGCGCTGGCCGCGGCCCTGGTCGCGCACGGCGCCTTCCCCTCGCACGCACTGGGTCCATCGCTGCTGGCGCTGCTGCCCACCGCCATCGGCATGTGGCTGGGCGCACGGCTGCGCCAGCGCATCTCCGCTAAGACGTTCCGCCACGTGTTCTTCCTGACCTTGCTGGGATTGGGCGTGCACCAGGTGTGGCAGGCGCTGGGCTGAAGACGTGGTTGCGCCGCTGTATCGCGCAGCGGTAGGAGCGGCTTCAGCCGCGATGGGGCCTTCTCGGGAATGCTGGGTCGCGGCTGAAGCCGCTCCTACGACGCCACACGGCAAGGACGCGGCGGACCCAACGCCGCGTCCGCGGTGCGTACCGATCCAGGAGATGGACTGCCGGCCCACGCAGCCCGCCAGTTCCTCCGCACGCATCGACGCAGCGGACCGATCGACCAGCGCATGACGATGACGCATATCGGCTACCTGCAAAACCCGACCTGCAACAAAAAACGCGCCACCGCTGGGCGATGGCGCGTTCGTGTTCGGACGAAGGCGGCGTGCGGGCTCAGTCGGCCCAGCGCCCCGGGCCGGTGGATTGCGGCAGCACCTGCACCGACAGCGGGCGATCCTTCTCCAGCAGGTTGACCGCATCGCTCAGGATCGAGGCCGACTCGCGCAGCAGCGGATCCGGGCGTTTGTCGACCAGCTTCTCGCGCGCGGCATCCTTGATGATGTCGCGCTCGTTGCCGGTCAGGCCGTCGTCGCTGCTGTCGTCGGCCAGCGGATCCAGCGGCAGGCCGAGCTGCTTGCGGATCTCCTGGCGCTGCTTGCGCTGCGCGTCCTGCTTCTCACGCTCGGCGCGGCGCTCGGCCTCGTTGAGCACCACGTACTTCTTCGCCGCTTCGTCGCGGAACTGGCGCACGTCCTCTTCCCACCACTGGAATTCCTTGTCGTTGGCGATGCGCGTGGTGTGCAGCGCCTCCAGCTTGGGCAGCAGCGGCGCGAAATTGCCGTACTGGGTGTGCGGCACCGCGGCGATGCGGCTCCACGGCAGCGCGTTGTCGTAGGTGCTCTCGCCGAACTCGGTGGCATCGACGCTGGCCGGGAAGGCGATGTCCGGCACCACGCCCTTGTGCTGGGTGCTGCTGCCGCTGACGCGGAAGAACTGGGCGATGGTCAGCTTGACCTGGCCGAAGCGGTCGGTCTCGTTGGCCGGCCAGCGGTCCAGGTCGACGATGTTCTGCACCGTGCCCTTGCCGAAGCTGGTCTCGCCGATGATCAGGCCGCGGCCGTAATCCTGGATGGCACCGGCGAAGATCTCCGACGCCGAGGCCGAGCCACGGTTGATCAGCACCGCCAGCGGGCCGTCCCAGGCCACGGCCGGGTTCTGGTCGCTGTTGACGGTGACGCGGCCGCCGGATTCGCGCACCTGCACCACCGGGCCCTGCTCGATGAACAGGCCGGTCAACTCGATCGCTTCGTCCAGCGAACCGCCGCCGTTGTTGCGCAGGTCCAGCACCACGCCGTCGACCTTGTCGGTCTTGAACCCGGCCAGCAGCTTGGCCACGTCGCGTGTCGCCGAGGCATAGTCCTTGGCGTTGCGGCGGCGGCCTTCGAAGTCCTGGTAGAACGCCGGCAGCTTGATCACGCCGATGCGCCGCGCCGGTTCACCGTCCTTCGCCGGCAGCTCGATGGTCTCGCCCTTGGCGGCCTGCTCGGCCAGGCGCACCTTCTGCCGGGTCAGCAGCACCTGGCGATGCTTGCCGTCCACGCCGGCTTCGGCGGGGATGTACTCCAGGCGCACCTGGGTGTCCTTGTCGCCGCGGATCTTGGCGACCACATCATCGATGCGCCAGCCGATCACGTCCTCGACCGGACCGCTCTTGCCCTGGCCGACGCCGACGATGCGGTCGCCCGGCTTGAGCGTGCCGTCCAGCGCGGCGGGACCGCCCGGAATCACCTCGCGGATCACCACCAGGTCGTCCTGCTTCTGCAGCTGCGCGCCGATGCCTTCCAGCGACAGCGACA
Source organism: Xanthomonas sp. NCPPB 3174 (assembly GCF_056725205.1). Classification (NCBI taxonomy): domain Bacteria; kingdom Pseudomonadati; phylum Pseudomonadota; class Gammaproteobacteria; order Lysobacterales; family Lysobacteraceae; genus Xanthomonas; species Xanthomonas sp. NCPPB 3174. The sequence goes on from NZ_CM161517.1 coordinate 3,961,305, forward strand.
TCTGCTGGTTGAAGTTCTCGGCGGTGCGCGGGGTGAAGTAGTCGGTGTGCGGGTCGACCGTGTTGGTGTAGGCGTTCATGAAGAACTGGAACACGTCCTCGCTCTTCAGTTCCTTCACCGAGTCGTCGAGGTTGGCGTAGCGCTTATCGAGCGTCTTGCGGATGTCCTCCGGCTTCTTGCCGGCGAGCTTGAGCCGCAGCCAGTCGTTCATCACCGACTTGCGCCACAGCGCATCCAGTTCCTGGTCGTCCTTGGCCCACGGCGCGTTCTTGCGGTCGTACTCGAACTTCTCGTCGCCGTCGAAGTTGAAGTCCTGCTTGAGCAGCTTGCGCGCGTAGGCGATGCGCTCGTCCACACGTTGCCGGTACACGGCGAAGATCTGGAACGCCGGTTCCAACTGGCCCGAGGAAATGTTGGCGCCGAGGTTGTTCTGGAAGGCGGCGAACTTGTCGATGTCGGCCTGGGTGAAGAACTGCTTGCTGCCGTCCAGGGTCTCCAGATACTTCTTGAAGACCTCCTTGGAGGTCGCCTCGTCGAGGGCGCGCGGCCGGTAGGCGTAGCGGCTGTCGGAGAGCAGGCCGTACACCAGCTTGGCGGTGGTGGCCTGGTCGGCGGTGGCAGCGGCCGGCAGGGCGGGCGCATCGGTACGGGCGAACAGCGCCAGCGGTGCGGTCAGCGCAAACGCCAGCAGGAAGGCGGAAGCTTTGAATTTCATCTGGGGACTCTCGGCACCAGGCCGTCAGGGGGGCAGCACATCGCGTGAGACAACACGACAGTGACGCAAGTTGCAGGCCGTGTCACCTGTTCATGAAGCAGACTAGCGGCGTGCCTGCGCAGAAGTGTGAACGCTGCCGGTGCAAGCCGCGCGGACGGTCGTCCTGCGGCGACGAACGCGCGTCGCCGCCGCGCACAGGCGCGATCGACGACGCGGCTCAGGAGAACGCGATTCAGGCGGCGACGCCGGCGCCGGCCGCCTGGCGATCGGCGTGATAGGACGAACGCACCATCGGCCCGGAGGCGACGTGGCTGAAGCCCAGCGCGTTGCCGTACTCCTCCAGCGCCTTGTACTCGTCCGGCGTCCAGTAGCGCATCACCGGGTGGTGATGGGCAGTCGGCTGCAGGTACTGGCCGATGGTGACCATGTCCACGTCGTGCGCGCGCAGGTCGCGCAGGGTCGCCTGCACCTGCTCCAGGGTCTCGCCCAGGCCGAGCATGATGCCGGACTTGGTGGCGATCGCCGGATGCTGCGCCTTGAACTTCTTCAGCAGGGTCAGCGACCACTGGTAGTCGGCGCCGGGGCGCACGTTCGGGTACAGGTCCGGCACGGTCTCGATGTTGTGGTTGAACACATCCGGCGGATTGGTCGCCAGGATCTCGAGCGCGCGGTCCATGCGGCCCTTGCCGCGGAAGTCCGGGGTCAGGATCTCGATGCGGGTGTTCGGCGCGGCGACGCGGATGGCGCCGATGCAGTCGGCGAAGTGCTGGGCGCCGCCGTCGCGCAGGTCGTCGCGGTCGACGCTGGTCACCACCACGTACTTCAGGCCCATGTCGGCCACGGTCTGCGCCAGGCTGGCCGGCTCGCCCGCATCCGGCGGCTTGGGCCGGCCGTGCGCGACATCGCAGAACGAGCAGCGGCGGGTGCAGACCTCGCCGAGGATCATGAAGGTGGCGGTGCCGTGGCCGAAGCACTCGTGGATGTTCGGGCAGCTGGCCTCTTCGCAGACGGTGACCAGGCGGTTCTCGCGCAGCTTGGCCTTGAGGGTCTGCACCGCATTGCCGGAGGGAATGCGCACGCGGATCCACGAGGGTTTGCGCAGCACCGGCGCGTCGGCGAACTGCACCGGCGAGCGCGCGATCTTGTCGCCGCCCAACTGCTTGACGCCGGTCTGCAGCGGCGCGGGCGCGCTGTCGCCGGAAAGGACCTGCAAGGGAATGGAGCGTGCGCTGGGCTGGGTCATGGCGTGGTCGGCGGGCAGGCGGTCAGGCCGCGTGCGTGAGCGAGAGATCGGGCAAGGCGTCGAGCGGCTGCAGGGTCAGCCCGAACTGGCGCGCCAGTTGGGCCAGCAGGACCGGAGTGACCGCCTGCATGCCGGAGGGACCGCCCAAGTCTAGCACCGCGGTCACCTGCAGGCCCTGGTAGCCGCAGGGATTGATCCGGTGGAACGGCTCCAGGTCCATCGCCACGTTGAACGACAGGCCATGGAAGGTGCAGCCGCGGCGCACACGGATGCCGAGCGCGGCGACCTTGGCGCCGCCGACATAGACGCCCGGCGCGCCGTCGCGGCGCTCACCGAGGATGTTCCATTCGTCGAGGGTGTCGATGATCGCCTGCTCGATCCGGCACACGTAGTCGCGCACGCCGATGTGCAGCCGGCGCAGGTCCAGCAGCGGGTACACCACCAACTGGCCGGGGCCGTGGTAGGTGACCTGGCCGCCGCGATCGACCTGCAGCACCGGGATGTCGCCGGGCGCCAGCACGTGTTCCGGCTTGCCGGCCTGGCCGAGGGTGAACACCGGCTCGTGTTCCACCACCCACAGTTCGTCGGGCGTCGCCTCGTCGCGCGCATCGGTGAAGCGCTGCATCGCCCGCCACACCGGCTCGTAGGGCTGACGGCCGAGCTGGCGCACCCGGCACGGCGGCAGCGTGAGGGCCGGCGCCAGTGGCGCGTCCCCGGCTACAGCGTCCACTTCACTTCCGGGTGCTCGCGCAGCGCCTGGTGCGCGGCGTCGTACTGGGCGCGGTCCACCGCACGGAAGGCGATGCGCACCGACACATACTTGCCGTTGGACGAATGCTTCCAACTGATGCGCTCCTCCATCACCTCCACGCCGGCGGCGACCAGCAGGCGCGGCAGTTCGGCCTCCAGGCCGGTGTTGGCGGTGCCCATGGCGCTGAGTTCGAACACGCCGGGGAACTGGAAACCGTGATCGGGGTTATCGGAAGTGATGTCCATGCCCGCATTATCGGGCCGGCACCGGGCAAACCCAAGGCCGGGCCGGAGTGGACGGCAGCGGCCCGGGCCTGCCAGCCGCATGCCAGGCACGGGTGGGGAGCGGCCACGCTGCCTCGGCTGCGCCTACCTGCGCGGGTCATTGCGCACCATCGCCTTCACGCGACAAGAGGGCGAATGGGACAGACAAACCCAAACGGACGAATTTGTCCGCTACGGCACTTTTGCCTATCCTTCACTGCACGGGCTGCGTTCATGGTCCGGGATGTCGCCGGCATCGACTGCCTGCAGGCGGACATCGCCGCTCACGCCTTTTTCCGACCAGAGACGCCGCCCATGCCGTCGCCCCGCCCGCTTGTTCCGCTGGCCATCGCCCTGGCCTTCGCCTCGGCCCCGGTCGCCGCCACCACGCAATGTCCACACGACACCCTGGAAGCGACCGCGCCGACCATCAACGTCCGCGTCGACAACGACCTGTTCGGTGGCGCCGGCCAGGACCAGGGCTATACCAATGGGTTCGGCCTGATCATCGTCTCGCCGAACCTGCGCGACTACACCGACGACCCCTGCCTGCCGCGGCTGGCGCGGGCGGCGAACCGCGCCCTGACCTGGCTGCAGCCGAACAGCGACTTCACCCAGCGCAACATGACCTTCGCGATCGGCCAGGCGTTGTTCACTCCCACCGACAAGACCCGCCGCGACCTGATCGAGGACGACCGTCCCTACGCCGGCCTGTTGCTGATGAACATCGGCTACAACGCGCGCAACGACGACCGCCTGCGCACCACGCAACTCACCCTGGGCCTGGTCGGCCCGTCGGCGCAGGGCAAGCAGGTGCAGGATGCGGTGCACGACCTGTTGGGCGACGCCAAGTTCCAGGGCTGGGACAACCAGTTGCACGACGAGCCGGTGTTCCGCGTGCTGCACGAACGCCTGCGCCGCTGGTCCGGCGACGGCAGCCGCGACGGCTGGGGGTGGGACGCGATCAGCCACTGGGGCGGCGCGCTGGGCACCCTGGATACCCACGCCAATGCCGGCATGGAACTGCGCCTGGGCTGGAAGCTGCCCGACGATTTCGGCAGTTCGCCGCTGCGCCCCGCCGGCGAGAACGTCGCCCCGCCGGCCGACAGCGTCGGCAGCGGCTGGTCGGCCCACCTGTTCGTGACCACCGATGGACGCTGGGTCTTGCGCGACATCACCCTGGACGGCAACACCTTCCGCGACAGCCACAGCGTGAAGAAGCGCCCCTTCGTCGGCGACGCCGGCATCGGCCTGGCGGTGATGCGCGGCAAATGGAAGTTCGCCCTCGCCCGCTACTGGCGCACCCGCGAGTTCGACCTGCAGCGGCAGACGCCGGTGTTCGGGAGTTTTACGGTGAGCAGGCGGCTTTAGCCGCCGGGATTTGGGAGTCGGGATTCGGGATTCGAAGGTCTTCGCGAGCGCGCGGTGCCGTAGGAGCGGCTTCAGCCGCGACGCTTTATCGGTAAGGCGTCGCGGCTGAAGCCGCTCCTACAAGAAGCGAGGGCAGCACGCGCTGTCGCCACCAATCCCGAATCCCCACTGCCGAATCCCCAAGAAAAAAGCCGGCATCAGCCGGCTTTTTTCAAACACTCATTCCGATTCCCACCACATCCAGAAGCTGTCCCACAGGCGCTTGAAGAAGCCAGCCTCGTCGACCGCCTTCAGCGCCACCAGCGGGGCCTGCGCCACCACCTTGCCGTCCAGGCTCACCTTGACCGTGCCGATCTGCTGGCCCTGCTTGATCGGGGCCTCCAGGGTCTTGGGCACTTCGATCGCCGGCTTCAGTTCGTTGTAGCGGCCGCGCGGCACGCTGACCAGCAGCGGCTGCGCCACGCCCAGCAGCACCTGCTTCTCGGTACCCTTCCACACGCGCTGCTGCGCGACCTGCTTGCCCGGTTCGTACAGGCTGTGGGTCTCGAAGAAGCGGAAGCCCCAGTTCAGCAGCGCCAGGCTGTCCTCGGCGCGCTGCTTCTCGGAACTGTCGCCCATCACCACCGCGATCAGGCGCTGGTCGCCGCGCTTGGCCGAGCTGAGCAGGCAGTAGCCGGCTTCGGAGGTGTGGCCGGTCTTGATGCCGTCCACGCTGGGGTCGCGCCACAGCAGCAGGTTGCGGTTCGGCTGGGTGATGTCGCCGACGCGGAATTCCTTGATCTTGTTGTACGCGTAGGTTTCCGGATAGTCGCGCACCATCGCCCGGCCCAGCAGCGCCAGGTCGTAGGCCGTGGTGTAGTGGCCGTCGGCCGACAGGCCGTGGGCGTTGACGAAGTGCGAGCCGGTCATGCCGATCTTCTTCGCGTACTCGTTCATCAGCGACGCGAAGGCTTCCTCGCTGCCGGCGGTATGTTCGGCCAGCGCGATCGCCGCGTCGTTGCCGGACTGGATCGCCATGCCCTTCTCCATGTCTTCCAGGCGCGCGGTCTTGTTGACCGGGAAGCCGCTGTAGCTGCCGTCGGTGCCGGCGCCGCCCTCACGCCAGGCGCGCTCGCTGAGCATGACCTGGTCGTCGCGGGTGATCTTACCCAGCTTCAGTTCGGCCGCGATCACGTACGAGGTCATCACCTTGGTGATGCTGGCCGGGGCCACGCGTTCGTGTTCGTTCTCGCCGGCCAGCACCTGGCCGGTGGCGTAATCCATCAGCACCCAAGACTTGGAGACGGCCGGCTTCGGCGCGGGCGGGATCGCCACGGTGGCCGGAGCGGCGGCAGCGGCGGCCGGCGGCGCGGGAACCGGACCGGGCGTCTGCGCGGAAACCAGGCCGACGGCAAACGTGGCCACGGCAGCGACGGCGAAGCGGAATTTCATCTAAAACGACTCCTGGCGGGCCCGAAGGCCGATGGAAAACGCGACATTGTAGGCCGAGCCGGCGCCCGGGCAGGCGCGGCCGGGATACGCGCGCAAACCGGCGTTAAGCCATCGGCGCGCCGAAAGCCCGCCGCGGTGGGCGAGCTACCTCAATCCTTGACGATCTGCGGCCGGCCGAAGCCCAGGCCGGCGATGCGCGTGGCCAGTTCCGCGGCGCGGCCATGGTCCTCGGCCGCCACCCGCAGCCGCCACAGGGTGCGCCCCCCGGAGACGATGTCGCTGATGCTGGCGCCGACGATGCCGGCCGAGGCCAGCTGCGACAGCGCGCGGTTGGCGTTCTCGCGGCTGGCGAAGCTGGCCACCTGCAGCAGGATGCCGAGCGGCCCGCGCGCGCTGTCGGCGTCGGCCCGCGGCTCGGCGCTGGCGACCGCTCTGGCGGGAGTCGCCGGCGTCGGCGTGGCCACGGCGACACTCGGCGCAGGCGCGGCAGGTGCGGCCGTGGGCGTGGCGGCTGCAGTGCCGCGGGATCCGCGCGCCGGGGTGCTCGCCGCGGCGACGCTGGGCGCCGGCATGGTCGGCTTGCCGGTGGCCACGCGCACGCCACGCGACTTCATCCACGCGTCGAAGCGATCGGCATCGCCGACCCGACCCGGCGCGTCCTGGACGCGATAGCGCCAACGCTCGCCTTCCGGCAGCGCCGCGGCCGTGGCGGTCGCCGCGGCGGCGGTAGGCGCGACCACCGCAGCCACCGGCACGGCACGCGCCGGCGCGGCCGCGGCCACGCTGCCGCCGGCCGTTCCGGCCGACGTCGCCGGCAGGGTCTTGACTAGGTTGTCCATGTCCGCCGCGCGCCGCACCGCCGCGGGATCGCGCGTGGCGGCCGCAGTGGACGCGCTGGCCAGCAGCGTCGCCGGGCGCCGGCCGGGAGTGCGCCGTGCCAGCAGGTCGCCGTTGTCGGCCGGGGTCAGGCCGCGCACTTCCACGCGGCCGGTGCCCTTGCCGGTGATGCCGAGCTTGACCGCCGCCGCGTAGCTCAGGTCGATCAGCCGGTCGTCGTGGAACGGGCCGCGATCGTTGATCCGCACCACCACCGATTCGCCGTTGTCCAAGTTGGTGACCAGGGCGAAGCTGGGCAGCGGCAGGGTCTTGTGCGCGGCGGTGAACGCGTACATGTCGTAGACCTCGCGGTTGGAGGTCAGCCGGCCATGGAACTTGCTGCCGTAGTACGAGGCGGTACCGCGCTCGACGTAGCTGTGCGGATCGTCGATGACCACGTACTCGCGGCCCAACACCATGTACGGGGAGCGGTTGCCGATGGCCGAGCGCGGCTCGTCGGTGACCAGCGGCTCGGGAATGCAGGCGACGTTGGGCACGTAGTCCGGGGTGCTGTCGCGCACGCCGGGCGCGTAGAGGCCGCCGGCGGTGTAGTTGCCGCGCTTGGACGGGTCTTCCTTGGCCGGCGCGTAGGGCGAGGTCGACGGGCAGCCGGTGGCGACATGCGCCGGGCCCTTGCCCTCGACCCGGATGCCGGGTCCGGCGCCGCCGGCGGTCTTCTTCGGGGCGCTGCTGCAGGCGGCCAGCGCCAGCACAGCGACGACGGGAGCGATCCGGAGCAGCGCGTTCGGGTTCATGCCGGGGGTAACTCCTTGCCGGCGATGGCCTGGGACAGTTGATAGACGGCCATCGCGTACATCTTGGAATTGTTGTAGCGGGTGATCGCGTAGTAGTTCTGGAAGCCCAGCCAGTACTGCTTGCCGGCGCTGCCGTCGAGGCTGATCGGCGTGGCGGTGCCCGCCGTCGCCGGCACCGGCGCGGTCGGCGTGTAGCCGCGCGCGGCCAGGTCGGCCAGGGTGTAGGTCGGCGTCCAGTCGGTCGGATTGAATTCCTCCGCCCCCGGACGCAGCGTCGCCGGCACCGCGACCACGCCGTCGCGCACCCAGCCGCCCTTCTTGACGAAGTAGTTGGCGATCGACGAGAACGCGTCGTCGTAGTCGGTGAACAGGTTGCGCTTGCCGTCGCCATCGCCGTCGACCGCGAACTGGCGGTAGCTGGACGGCATGAACTGGCCCAAGCCCATGGCGCCGGCATAGCTGCCGATCAGGCTGGTGATGTCCAGGTTCTCCTCGCGGGCCAGCGCGAACAGCTGGCCGAGTTCGTCGCGGAAGAACAGCTCGCGGCGCACCTCGCGCTCGAGCTTGGCCGGGTCGCCGCTGCGCGGGTAGCGGAACGCCAGCGTGTACAGCGCATCCAGCACGCGGTAGGAGCCGGCGTTCTTGCCGTAGCTGGTCTCCACGCCAATGATCGCCACGATGGTCTCGGCCGGCACGCCGGTGCGCGCCTGCACCCGCTGCAATTCGTCGCGGTGCGTGGCCAGGAACGCGCGACCGCCGTCGATGCGCGCCTGGCTGATGAACATCGGCCGGTATTCGCTCCACGGCTTGACCCGCTCGGCCGGGCGCGACATCGCCGCGACGATCGCATCCTTGAACTGCGCCTGCGCCAGGGTCGCCTCGATCTGCGCCGGAGCGATGCCGTACTTGGCCGCGGTGTCGCGAACGAAGTTGGCGCGGGCGACCTCGAACGGCACCGGGGTCAGGTCCACCGGCGGCGCCTGCACCGCCTCGGGTGCGGCTTCGACCGGCGGTGCCGGGCGTGGGGCCGGCGGCGGCGCGCTGGCCTGCGGCGGCGACGGCGGCGCCTTGGGCTGGGTCGCGCATGCGACCAGGCCAAGCGTGAGCAGGCAAATCAGCGAGCGTCGGATCATGCCGGCAGACTAACAGATTCAAGATGAATTTCTACCAATAACGCCATGAAACAAAAGAACTTTGCCGCAGGTCAAGTGCGCCTGCAGCATTCTCTTCCAGCGTGCTCCCGCACTTCACGCGGCGCTTGCCGCCGCTGGAGCGTGAAAGGGCGCCGGACGTGCCTCCGCGGCAACGCAAGGCCTTGGATCTGATGCCGCTCTCGGAACGCCGGGCAGCACCCGGCGCAGCGGCCCACGCGCACCATCGGCACGCACCGCCCTGCCCCGCGCATCCCTGGCAGCGCCTCGCACAAAACAGCCTGGACTGCCGAGGGATGGAGGGCGACGGGTTTGCCGCGCAGCAGCTACAGGGCCGGAAACACTGGCGCGCTGGCGCAGGCGGGGACCGACCCGGCGAGCGTGGTCGCATAGGTCGAGGCCGCGCTGCTGTCCTCGCTCAAGCGCAAGTCGGACTGGTCCACGCCGATGCGCGCGTTGCCGGCATGCAGGGCAACGACGTCGGCCTCCACGTGCGCGAGCACCAGGTCGAGCGGCGTCGCGGCGCTGTCGCCCTGCACGGTGCTGCCCTTGCCGGCAGGCGTGTCCTGCGCGCGCAGTCCGTCGACCACGATTCCGACGAAGGTCGGCACATTGCCGCTGCCGCTGCCGCCGTGGTCGTGGCCGTAGCGCGGCGTGATCACCAGCGGCCTGGCCACGCCGAACAGGCAGGTGTTGCGGTAGAGCACATCGCGCACCGGGCCGCCCTTGGTCGGGCCGGTCTTGATGCGCAAGCCGTTGTTGTCGGTGGCGACGATGCCGTCGGCGTCGTGGCCGACCAGGCGGTTGCCGTCCACCAGCACGTTGTCGACGCCGTACATCACCTCGCTGCCGATGGAGATGCCGTGGGTGCCGTAGAAACGCGAATCGCGCACGGTGATGTCGGCCGAACGCGCGGCGCTGGTCTTGATCGCGATGCCGTCGTCGCCGGCCATCACGTCGTTGTCGGCCAGGGTCGCATTGCGCACGCTGTCCAGATCCAGGCCATCGGTGTTGGGGCTGTTGGCCGGTGCCCTGACCCGCACGCCCCACACGGTGACGCCGTCGCCGCCGTGCACGAAGAAGTGGAAGTACGGCGCATCGATCAGGTTGAGGTGGTAGAGCTGCAGATCGGCGACGTCCTGCGCACGGATCAGGTCGGGCGCGTTCTGGGTCAGGCCGGCGGCCTTGGCGCTGCGCGCGAACTGCCACCAGCTGTCGCTGCCGCCGAGCATCGGCAGGTCGCCGCGGCCGTCGATGCTGCCCTGGTGGCCGGCGGCGTCGCGCACGCCCATCACCCCCAGGGCGCGCCCGTGCAGGGTGATCAGCGCGCGGCAGCTGCCACTGCGATCCGCGGCCTGGCCGCAGGCGCTGCGGCCAGAGACCTGGTAGTCGGCCGGCTGGCGCGAGGCGAACAGGGTCACGCCGCTGTCGATGACCAGCGTGGTGTTGTTGCGGATCGTCAACGGCCCGCTGAGGAAGGCGGTACCGCTGCCGGCGCGCAGCAGCACCGCGCCGTGCGCGCCGTCGGCGCAGCGGTCGAGCGCGGCCTGGATGCGTGCGGTGTCCGGCGGGCGGCGCTCCTGCGCGTCGGCGAAGCGGCGTTGCTGCGCCTGCAGGGTCGCATCCAGGGTCGTACACACCGGCGGCAGCTGCGGTTCGACGACACGGCGGGCATCGCCGGTCGCAGCGGCGCTGGCGAACGCCACGGCCGCGAGCAGGCCGCCGCAGACCAGCGCAACGCGCATGCGCAGGCTCATTGCCGCAGCGCGGCGTGCGACGGCGGCAGCGCGGCGGCGGGCGATGCCGTGGCCGCGGCAGGACGCGGCGCGCGCAATTCGGCCACGGGCAGGCGCGCGTCGGCGGACAGTTGCTGCCAGCGGTCGTCGACGATCGTCGCCAGGCCCGCCGGGTGTTGGTCGAAATGGTGACCGCCGTGCAACACCACCACCTCCGCGCCGCGCGCACGCAATTGCGGGCAGAGCGTATCGGTTTCCTTGTCGCCGTACACGCACAGCAACTGCGCCGGGGCGATGCGCGCCACTTCCGGCTGTACCGGCAAGGCATCGTCGGCGTCGCCGAGATTGAACCAGCCGCGCACGCGGATCTGGAAATCGGCCTTGTGCTCCAGGCCCAGCAGGGCCACCAGGCCGACCTGCTCGCGCTGCGCCGGCGGCAGCCGGTTGACCATGAACGGCAGCGTGGTGGCGCCGAAGGAATAGCCGACCAGCAGGATCTTCTGCGGACGCCAGCGCTGCTGGTAATAGGCGATGACCCGGCTCAGGTCGGCGCTGGCCCGCGCCGGCGGCTTGGCCCGCCAGAAGTAGCGCAGACTGTCCCAGCCGACCACGGCGATGCCGCGGCGCTGCAGGGCCTCGGCCATGCCCTTGTCGATGTCGCGCCAGCCGCCGTCGCCGGACAGCACGATGGCCAGCGGCGCGCCCGGGATGTTCGACGGCAGTTCGGTCAGCGGCAGGTCGTCCAGCGCACCGCCGCGGCCGCGCGCGTGCAGGTGCACGGCGACGCGCGCCGCCAGCGCGGCATCCACGCCGCCATCGGCCGGCGCCGCCACGGTGTCGACGAAGCCCTGCGCCGGAGTAGCGGCGGCGGTGCCGGCGCAGACCTCGGTGGGTGCCGGCGCCACGCCGATGGCGCCGCCCAGGGTCGCGGTCGGCGCCGCCCCGACGATGCGCTCGGCGAGGGTCGCGGCGGTACCGGTGCCGGCCAGCACCGGCAGGTAGTAGCTGTCGCCATGCAACTGCCGCTGCAGCCGCCGGCTCAACTGCTCGGCGTCGTGCCAAGCCTTGTCGCAGCCGTGGCCGCCACGACGCAGGTGCTTGAGATAACGCTGGCCGTCGACCACCGCGACCAGCGCGCCGCTGGCGGCGATGCGCTGCGCGGCGGCCTGCCGCTGCGCCGGGCTGCCGCTGGCGAGCAGGATCACCAGGCCCTGCGGCGTGCCCTGCGGATGCACCAGGGTCGCACGACCGTAGCCGCGGGCATGCAGCGCACCCGGCGGAAAGTAATAGCGCAGCAGTGCGTAGCCGCTCAGGCCCAACACCACGCTCGTCAACAGCAATACACGCAGGAATTTCATCAAGACGCATCCAGCCCGGCAGTGCCGGACATCGGGACAACCACGGGACGCGAGGAAACGGCGTTGCGGCGAACGCACGCGGACGCGCAGGCCTGGGCCCGGGTCGGCGGACGTGCTGCGCGTGGCTCCTCGACGACGGTGGGCTGGGATGGATGCGCGGGGTCGCACCTGCCTACCCGGAACGTTCCTGCGCGCGTGTGGGCCGGGGGGAGCGGCGCGCGTCACGTGGCATCGACGCGAATTGTGGCACGCGTGACACGCGCTGCCATCCTGCAGTCATCTGCCTGCAAGGGAGCGGTTAAGCCAGCGCGCGGCAGCGGCCGTGCGGCTCGCTCAGTAACCGTGCACCGGACGGTGCGCCTTCACCGCCATCACCAGGCCCAGTCCGGCCAGCAGCGACACCGCCGAGGTGCCGCCGTAGCTCATCAGCGGCATCGGCACGCCGACCACCGGCAGCAGCCCGGAGATCATGCCGCCGTTGACCAGCACGTAGACGAAGAACGCCAGGCCGGTGGCGCCGGCCAACAGCCGCGAGAAGGTGTCGCGCGCCTGCGAGGCGATCCACAGGCAACGCCCGATCACGATCAGGTACAGGGTCAGCACGGTGGCCACGCCGATCCAGCCGAACTCCTCGCTGAGCACTGAGAAGGCGAAGTCGGTGGTCTGCTCGGGAATGAAGTTCAGGTGCGACTGCGAGCCCAGGCCCCAGCCCTTGCCGTGCAGGCCGCCGGAGCCGATCGCGATCTTGGACTGGATGATGTTCCAGCCGGCGCCGAGCGCGTCGTTCTCCGGGTTGAGGAACATCATGATGCGGTCCTTCTGGTAGGGCCGCAGCAGCCACAGCCACGCCACCGGCGCGGCCGCGGCGACGCCGCCGACGGCGATGCCCACCCACCACCACGGCAGGCCGGCCAGCAGCAGCACGAAGCCGCCGCTGGCGGCGATCAGCACGCCGGTGCCGAAGTCCGGCTGCAGCATGATCAAGGCGGTGGGAATGCCGATGATCACCGCGCTGACCAGCACCGTGGGGATGCGCGGCGGCAGCGGCATGCGGTGCAGGTACCAGGCCACCATCATCGGCATGCTGATCTTCAGCAGTTCGGCCGGCTGCAGGTAGAACACCTTCAGGTCCAGCCACTGCCGCCCGTACTTGCCGGTGCCCAGCACGAATACCGCCAGCAGCGGCAGCATCGACAGCGCGTAGATCAGCGGGGTCCAGGCGCGCAGGCGCAGCGCCGACACCCGCGACAGGCTCCACATCGCCGCCGCACCGATGGCGAAGCGCGCGCCCTGCGCCATGACGAGGTGCATGCCGCCGGCGCTCTTGAGCACCGCCAGCCCCATCGCCATCAGCGCGCCCAGCGCCAGGCACAGCGGCCAGTCCAGGGTGCGGGTGAAGCGGCCGCCGATGTCGACCAGCCAGCGCAGGAAATCCTTCATCGCTCGTCCGGAATCTCGTCGGGGATCGCCGGCGCCGCGGACTGCAGCGGCACCACCGCCGCATCCACCTCGGCCTCGCCGATCAGCACCGGGCGTTCGCCGGCGGCCAGGGCGACCGCATCGGCGGCGGCGCGCGAGCCCGGATCCTCGGCGTAGTACAGGTGGCTGCCGAAGGCGGTGGCGCCGCGCAGGCTGTCCAGCGGCTCGACGCCGGGCGGCAGCCGGCCGAGCAGCCAGGCATCGAAGATCTTGCGCGCGATCGGCGCGGCGGTACTGGCGCCGTAGCCGCCGCCTTCCACCGCGATCGCCAGGGCGATGGTCGGCCGCTCGGCGGGCGCGAAGCCCTCGAACAGCGAGCGGTGACGCAGGTGCATCGGCAGGCTGCGCGGATCGACCGCGGCCAGCCCCTTGCGGCTGACCACCTGCGCGGTGCCGGTCTTGCCGGCCATCTGGTACGGCGCACCGACGGTGATGGCATAGCCGCTGCCGCCCGGGCGCATGGTGTCCATCATGCCCTCGCGCACCGCCTGCAGGTTGCTGGGGTTGTCGCTGATCGGCTTGCTCGGCTCCGGCTGCACCGGCGCCCACGGCTGGTCGAAGGCCTGGCGCGTGGCCATCACCAGGTGCGGCGTGCGCAATTGCCCGTCGGCGATGCCGGCAACCCCGCGCACCAGTTGCAGCGGCGTCACCTTCCAGTCGCCCTGGCCGATGGCGATGTTGACCGTGTCGCCGGGGTACCAGGCTTCCTTGCGGCTCTTGGCCTTGTAGGCCGGCGACGGCACGATGCCGCCGGTCTCGCCGACCAGGTCGATGCCGGTGGGCACGCCGAAGCCGTAGCGGGTCATGTACTGGTCGACCTTGGTGATGCCCATGTCGATGGCCAGCTTGTAGTAGTAGGTGTTCACCGACTGCGCGATCGACTTGCGCAGGTCGGTCCAGCCGTGGCCGCCGCGGTGCGAGTCGCCCCAGCCGCGGCTGACCCCGGGCAGGTAGAACATGCCGGTGGAGAGGATCTTGTCCTCCGGGCGGCGGGTGCCACTGTCCAGGCCGGCCAGGCCCATGAACGGCTTGATGGTGGAGCCGGGCGCCACGCCGCCCAGCACCAGGCGGTTGAACTGCGGCCGCGACGGGTCGCTGTTGAGCGCCTGGAAATCGGCGTGGGAGATGCCGTTGACGAACAGGTTGGGGTCGTAGGATGGCAGGCTGACCATGGCCAGGATCTCGCCGGTGCGCGGATCGATGGCGATCGCCGAGCCCTGGTAGTCCCCGAAGGCGGCGACCATGGCGCGCTGCAGATCGGCGTCGATGGACAGGCGCAGGTCGGCGCCGGATTGCGCCGGCACCCGGCCGACGGTGCGGATCGCGCGGCCCTGCACGTTGGTCTCGACCTGCTCGTAGCCGACCTTGCCGCGCAGTTCCTCTTCGTAATAGCGCTCCAGCCCGGACTTGCCGATGTGGGTCAGCGCGGCGTTGCCCTCGCCCAGCGCCTCCAGGTCCTTCTCGTCGATGCGGCCGACGTAGCCGATGATGTGCGCGAACAGGTCGCCGTAGGGGTAGTGCCGGGTCAGGTAGGGCTCCAGCTCCACGCCCGGGAAGCGCCAGCGGTCCACCGCGAAGCGCGCCCGCTCCTCCTCGCTGACACGCAGCTTCAGGGTGATCGGACGGAAGCTGCGGCTGGCCTTGCGCGCGGCCTGGAAACGCTCGATGTCTTCCGGCGACAGCGCGATGACCTTGCCCAGCTCGGCCAGCAGCGCGTCCATGTCGGCGACCTTGTCCGGGGTCACGTCGAGCCGGAACGCGGGCACGTTCTCGGCCAGCAGCCGGCCGTTACGGTCGTAGATCATGCCGCGCCCGGGCACCACCGGCCGCGGCTTGATGCGGTTGGCGTCGGAGCGGGTGGCGTAGACATCGTGGTCCAGCACCTGCAGCTTGAAGTACCAGCCGCCCAGGCCCAGCAATGCCACCAGCACGCCGAGGAAGCCCAGCGCCGCGCGGCGCCGGAACTGCTCGGCCTCGGCGTGCGGATTCTTCTGCGCGCGGCGCGGATGCAGGGCCATGCTACTTGCTCCGCCGGCCCAGCCGCAGCGCGTCCAGCAGCACGAACAGCGGCGGCCACAGCGCCATGCCCAGCAGCGGCGCCCACCAGTAGTTCCACGGCAGCGTCGGCTCGCCGACGGCCAGGTGCACCGCCGCGGCGACGATGCGGTCGTTGACCAACAAACCGCCGATCGCCAGCGCCTGCTGCGACATCGGGAAGAAGCGGATGCGCGCGCGGAAGCGCTGCAGGATGAAGCTCAGGATCACCAGGCGCAGCGCCTGCTCGCCCAGCACCCCGCCGTACAGCAGATCGGCCAGCACCCCGACCGCGAAGGCGAAGCCCAGCCCGACCTTGTCCGGGGTCTCGATCACCCAGTACGCCACCACCAGCGCCAACCAGTACGGCCGCAGCGGCTGCACCACCAGCGGCAACGGCATCAGCCCCAGCAACAGCGCCACGATCACGCTGACCGGAAGCACCCAGCCTTTGCTGCGCAGGCGGCTCATTGGGTGGGCTCCTTTGGAGCCGGGATTGGGGATTGGGGATTGGGGATTGGCGAAGCGGCTGGTCGTTTGGGCTTGGCGGAGGCCGCCTCTGGTGATGCGGGCGTGCCACTTGCGGAAGTGGCGCGATTGGCCGACTCGGGCTTGCCTTTTCCTAGCGCCGCCGCCGGGGCATTGGCCTGGGCGCCAGGGCCTGCGGAGGCGGCCGGCTGCTGGGCCGCCACCGAGGCGGTGTCAGCGCTGTTGACCCGGCTTTTCACCAATCCCGAATCCCCAATCCCCACTCCCGTTGCCGCGGCCGAAGGCCGCAGCAACAACACATCCCGCCCCCGGTCCAGCTTCGCTGCCGGCTTCAGTTCGCCGACCAGGAAGGCATGGGTGTCGTCCGGGCGCAGGGCGGAGATGGTGCCGACCGGGAAGCCGGCCGGGAAGCGGCCGCCCAGGCCGGAGGTGACGATCTCGTCGCCCACTTCGACGCCGGCGCTGAGGGGGATGTCGCGCAGTTCCAGGCTGCCGCCGCGGCCGTAGACGATCAGGCGCACGCCGTTGCGCGCCACCGTCACCGGCACCGCGTGGTCGGGGTCGGTCAGCAGCAGCACGGTGGAGTGCAGCGGGGTCACCGCGATCACCTGGCCCATCAGGCCGCCGGCGTCGATCACCGCCTGGCCGACGTGCACGCCGTCGCGGCTGCCGGCGTCGAGCACCAGCCGCTGCCGGGTCGGGTCCAGGTCGATGTCCAGGATCGGCGCCAGTTGCACGTCCAGGCCGCGGCGTTCTGCCACGCCCAGCAGTTCGCGCAGCTGCGCGTTGTCCAGCGCCGCGGTCTGCAGCCGGGTCAGGCGCGCCTTGGCGATCAGCAGCTCGTTGCGCAGCGCGCGGTTTTCCTTGACCAGTTGCGCGTGGCTGGCCGCGTTCTCCTGCACCTGGGTGCCCAGCCGCCCGGGCAGGCCGGCCAGCGCCCAGATCGGCTGCACCAGCACCGTGGCCTGGCTGCGCAGGCGGGCCAGCCAGTCGGCCTGCGCGTCGAGCACGATCAGCACCAGCGCCAGCGCCAGGTAGACCAGCAGGCGCGGCGTGCTGGCGGATTCGCCGGGGCGGGCGGTGACGGGAGGACCGGCGTAAGGAGGCACGGTTAGAGCCGGGAATGGGGAATCGGGAGTGGAGAATCGGAACGCAATGGCGCGCTCCCGGCGCGATCGGGCCGGGGCGCAGGCAGGCTAGTGGAGACGGCGTCGGCAGGGCAGCGTCGGAGGGGCCATTCTATTCCCCATTCCCCACTGCCCATTCCCGGCCTCACATTCACTCCGGCGCGAAGAACTCGTTGCCGTGCATGTCCACCAGCTCCAGCGCACGGCCGCCGCCGCGGGCCACGCAGGTCAGCGGATCGTCGGCGACCTGCACGTGCAGGCCGGTTTCCTCGGAGATCAGCCGGTCCAGGTCGCGCAGCAGCGCGCCGCCGCCGGTCAGCACGATGCCGCGCTCGGCGACGTCGGCGCACAGTTCCGGCGGAGTCTGCTCCAGGGCGAGCTTGACCGCCGAGACGATGCCCGACAGCGGCTCGTGCAGCGCTTCCAGCACTTCGTTGGAGTTGATCTTGATCATCTTCGGCACGCCCTCGGCGAGGTTGCGGCCGGAGATCTCCATCTCCTGCACCACCGCCTGCGGGTAGGCGCAGCCGATTTCCAGCTTGATCCGCTCGGCGGTGGCCTCGCCGATCAGCATGCCGTGGTTGCGGCGCACGTAGTTGGTGATCGACTCGTCGAAGCGGTCGCCGCCGATGCGCACCGACTGCGAATAGACGATGCCGTTCAGCGAAATGACCGCGACCTCGGTGGTGCCGCCGCCGATGTCGATGACCATCGAGCCGCGCGCCTCGGTGACCGGCATGCCGGCGCCGATCGCCGCGGCCATCGGTTCCTCGATCAGGTACACGTCGCGGGCGCCGGCCTCCTCGGCCGATTCCTTGATCGCGCGGCGCTCGACCTGGGTGGAACCGGCCGGCACGCACACCAGCACGCGCGGGCTGGGACGCAGGAAGCGCGACTTGTGCACCTTCTTGATGAAGTGCTTCAGCATCGCCTCGGTGTAGGTGAAGTCGGCGATGACGCCGTCCTTCATCGGGCGGATGGTGGTGATGTGGCCCGGCGTACGGCCGAGCATCTGCTTGGCCTCGGCGCCGACCGCGGCCACCGAGCGGGTGCCGCCGATCGCCCGGTCCTGGCGCACTGCCACCACCGACGGTTCGTTCAGCACGATGCCCTGGCCACGCACGTAGATGAGGGTGTTGGCCGTGCCCAGATCGATGGACAGGTCGTTGGAGAACATGCCGCGGAGTTTCTTGAACATCGGGGGATTGGGTCCTGGGGCGCGCGCCGTCGCCAGAATGGCGAAAAAATGGGCAGAAAACGAAGTCCGCTAGCCTAGCAACCCGCCTGGGTGCGGGCAAGGAAAATTCTCGCTAAAACCACGCGTTGCGTGGTATCGGCGGGACCGCGATGGATCGTGGTTCTGGCCCTGCCGGGCCGCAGCCGTTACCCTTTGCGCCGCGGCGACCCCGCCCCTCGCCCGCCTGAATGCGGGCTCATTCCTCCGCCAAGGCCTGCCCGATGTCTGCACTGATCTGTGGTTCTCTCGCTTACGACACCATCATGGTGTTCCCGGACCAGTTCAAGAACCACATCCTGCCGGACAAGGTGCACATCCTGAACGTGTCGTTCCTGGTGCCACGGATGCGCCGCGAGTTCGGCGGCTGCGCCGGCAACATCGCCTACAACCTGCACCTGCTGGGCGGCCACCCGATCCCGATGGGCACGGTGGGCCAGGACTTCGGCCCGTACCGCGAGCATTTCCAGGCGCTGGGCATCGACCTGTCGCGGGTCAAGGTGATCGAGGAACTGTTCACCCCGCAGGCGTTCATCACCACCGACCACGACAACAACCAGATCACCGCGTTCCATCCGGGCGCGATGATGCGCAGCTACGAGAACCACGTGAAGGACGTGCCGGGCGTGACCCTGGGCCTGGTCGGCCCGGACGGGCGTGAGGGCATGATCCAGAACGCCGAGGAGTTCAGCGCCGGCGGCGTGCCGTTCATCTTCGACCCGGGCCAGGCGATGCCGCTGTTCAACGGCCCGGAACTGCGCCAGTTCATCGAGCAGGCCGACTACGTGGTGGTCAACGACTACGAGTCCAACCTGCTGCAGGAGCGCACCGGCTGGGACGAGAAGGACATCGTCTCGCGCGTGCAGGCCTACATCACCACCCAGGGCCCGAAGGGCGCGCTGGTGCACACCCCCGAGAAGACCTACGACATCCCGCCGGCGCACGAGCGCCGCGTGGTCGACCCCACCGGCTGCGGCGACGCCTTCCGCGCCGGCCTGATCTTCGGCATCCAGCGCGGCTGCGACTGGCTGACCATCGGCCGCATGGGCAACCTGATGGGCGCCCTGAAGGTCGAGCACCCAGGCACCCAGAACCAGCGCTTCGACTTCGACGAATTCAACGACCAGTTCAAGCAGCAGTTCGGGTACGCCTTGTAGAGCTGGGATTTGGGAGTCGGGATTGGGGATTCGTAAAAGCTGGCCCCTGGCGCTTGAGTCCACGAAAAACCGCGCGATCACGCGGCTTTTTCGTTTGGCCTGAGCGGAAAAGAAGCCACCCCAGCCAAGCCGCTTTTGCCAATCTCCAATCCCGATTCCCCACTCCCCGCCTTTGCTGCACTGCGGGTTGAGCGCCGGTCCGGTTTGTGCGTCACTTGCCCCAGGGGCCCCCTGGGGGGACGAGAGCGCGCCCATGTCCGAGTCGACTGTCGCCAGCCTCGCGCAAGCCAAGGTCGTCGCAGCATCCGCCGCCGAGGCCGACTGTGCGCCGCTGGCGCGCATGCGCCATTTCCGCCAGATCGAGTCCCTGCCGCCGGTTCTGGCGCGCTCGTGGCGGCGCTGCCTCGACGAGTACGGCCTGGACCCGGACACCCATCCCTCGCCGATGGTCCACGACGACAGCGAGCTGCGCGAACGCCAGCAGCGGCTGGAGGCGTTGCTGCGCATCGCCAAGGTGGAGATGGAAAATCTCTACGAACAGATCGCCGGCGGCAGCTACGCCGTGGTGTTCGCCGACACCGAGGCCACGGTGCTGCACAGCGTGCAGGATCCGGCGCTGTTGCGCGCGTTCCGCGAGACCGGGCTGTTCTGCGGCGCCAGCTGGGCCGAGCGCTAC
This sequence comes from Xanthomonas sp. NCPPB 3174, assembly GCF_056725205.1. NCBI lineage: Bacteria > Pseudomonadati > Pseudomonadota > Gammaproteobacteria > Lysobacterales > Lysobacteraceae > Xanthomonas > Xanthomonas sp. NCPPB 3174. The sequence goes on from NZ_CM161517.1 coordinate 3,981,151, forward strand.
CAGGGCACCAATGGCATCGGCACCTGCGCGGTGGAAGGCAGCGCGCTCAGCGTGCACCGCGGCGAACACTACCTGGAGCGGCACCTGCCGTTGTCGTGCAGCGGCGCGCCGATCCTGGATCCGCAAGGCCGCCTGCTGGCGGTGCTGGACGCCTCCACGCCGGACGCGCGCGATACCAAGCTGGTGCAATGCCATACCGGCGCGCTGGTGCGCATGTCGGCGGCGCAGATCGCCCGCGCTTACTTCCTGGAACAGTACCGGCATGCCTGGATCCTGCGTTTCCACAGCCGCCCGGAGTTCGCCGGGCTGCTGCACGAAGCGTTGATCGCCGTGGGCGGCGATGGCCGCGTGCTGGCGGTCAACGAGGCGACGCTGGAACAGCTCGGCAAGCCCGACCGCTCCCCGCTGGTCGGGCGCGACATCGCCCAGGTGATGCAGCTGGATTTCGACACGCTGGAGCAGCGCGCGCGCAACGACGCCAGCACGCTGTGGTCGATCCGCTGCGCCTGCCACGGCCGCCGCTTCTTCGCCCTGGCGCAGCCGCCACGTGCACGCACCCCCGCCAGCCGTGCCCGCGCCGGCAGCGTGGATGACCAGGCCACGCGCGCCAACGACCATGTCGGCTCCGATCCGCGCATGCTGCACAACCTGGACAACGCGCTGAAGCTGGCCAAGCACCGCGTGTCGATCCTGCTGTGCGGCGCCACCGGCACCGGCAAGGAAGAATTCGCCAAGGCGGTGCACCGCAGCTCGCCCTGGGCCGACCGGCCGTTCGTGGCGGTGAACTGCGCGGCGATCCCGGAAGCGCTGATCGAGAGCGAGCTGTTCGGCTATGCGCGCGGCGCCTTCACCGATGCCGCGCGCGAGGGGCGTCACGGCAAGCTGCTGCAGGCCAGCGGCGGCACCCTGTTCCTGGACGAGATCGGCGACATGCCGCTGCCGCTGCAGACGCGCCTGCTGCGCGTGCTGGAGGAACAGAGCGTGACCCCGCTGGGCAGCGACCGCGCGGTGCCACTGGAACTGCACGTCATCAGCGCCAGCCACCGCGACCTGGCGCAGATGGTCGGCAGCGGCGGCTTCCGCGAGGACCTGTACTACCGCCTCAACGGCGTGGTGCTGCACCTGCCGCCGCTGCGCGAGCGCAGCGACAAGGCCGAACTGATCCGCACCCTGCTGCGCGAAGAGAGCGGCGAACAACCGGTGCGCATCAGCGAGGACGCCCTGCACAAGCTGCTCAGCTATGCCTGGCCCGGCAACCTGCGGCAGCTGCGCAACGTGCTGCGCACCGCGGCGGTGCTGTGCGCCGACGGCGTCATCCGCATCCCCAACCTGCCACAGGAGATCGTCGACGCCGACAGCGGCCCGTGCCTGCTCGGCGACGATGCGCATGCCGGCGACGGCGTGCCCGGTCGCGTCGCCCTGGACAGCGCCGAGCGCAGCGTGCTGCAGCAGCAGCTCGAGCGCCATCGCTGGAACGTCAGCCGCACCGCCGATGCGCTGGGCATCAGCCGCAATACCTTGTATCGCAAGCTGCGCAAGCATGGGTTGGCGACGATGTGAGTTGAGATGCCATCGCAATGCAAGGAGGTTGCTTGTCGCGAATGAAACCTCGCCTGTCGCTCCCCGCCTGGCGGTTGCGCGAGTACTTCGGGAAATTCGGATCCCGACCGCTGATGCGCTTGGAGGATGCCCGGCTTCGACGTCGCGGCTGAAGCCGCTCCTACAGGAATCGCTGCGCCGGTCAGGCTGCGCTACCTCCGTAGGAGCGGCTTCAGCCGCGACAGTCGCCGGAGCCGATCGGCTTCCGGCCGCATGGACCAGCCGGATCACGCGAAGCCGCAACAGCGCACGACCGCCACTAGAACCGCCAGCGCAAACCGACCTGGTATTGCCGCGGGGCGCCAGGCGCGACGAAACGCGAGGGGCCGTCCTCGACCGCGGCGTCCTGCGGCCGCGCCAGCGCTCCGCCCGGAAACAGATCCTCGGCGATGGCCGCATACGTCTCGTAGCGACGGTCGAACACGTTGTTGACCCGCAGGTACAACGACAGCCCTTTGGCGAGTTCCCAGGTGCCGTGCAGGTCGAGCAAGGCGTAGCCGCCGGTGGACAGGTCGTGGCGCGCTGGCGCCTCGCCTTCCTCCGGATCCTCGACCAGGCCGTCCTCGTTGCCGCTGGCCACGCGCCGCGACACCGCACGCAGGTCCGCGCCCAATGCCAGCTGCGCCAGCGCCTGCCACTCCACGCCCAGCTTCAGCGTGTTGCGCGGCAGGCCGGCGATGCTGGTGCCCGGGCGCAAGGTCACGGTGCGTTCGCCCGAGAGTAGTTCACCGGCGCTGCGGTAGGTGGCGTCCAGGTAGCTGTAGCCGGCGAACCAGCGCAGCGCGCCGTGGCTGCCGCGGTAGCTGAGATCGGCGCCCTGGTAGCGGGTGCGGTCGACGTTGTCGAAGTAGCCCTGCTGGGAATTGGGTGCGCGCAGGAACAGGATGTCGTCGCGGTTGTCGGCGCGATACAGCGACGCGTTCAGCGTCTGCGCCGGCGACGGGTTCCAGCGCAGGCCGAGCTCGTAGGTGCGCGAGACGATCTGCTCCAGGCGCGGATCGGCCTGCAGCCCGGTCGGCAGCCGGCACGGTTGCTCCGGGTCGGCGCAGCCGAGTTCGATCGCGGTCGGCGCGCGGCTGTTCTGCGAGGCCGAGGCGAACGCGGTGAAGCCGCCGCCCAGGCGCTGGGTGATGCCCAACGACGGATTGGCCTTGGCGAACACGAAGCGCTCGCGCGGCAGCACGCCGTCGTCGGCGGTGGACAGGGTGTTGGCGACAGCGACGCGGTTCCAGCGCAGCGCAGCGCTGACATGCGTGCCCTCGCTCACTTCCCAGGTATCGGCGGCGAACAGGCCCAGGGTGCTGCTGCGGCCGTCGACGCCGGAGAAGAACGCACGGTCCTCGTCCGGATCGGCGACCACCGAGCGGTCGTCCTGCACGAACGCCTCCTGCTCGTACTGGCGGTAGCGCACGCGGTTGCGGTCGTAGGTGGCGCCGATGCTCAGCGCGTGCGCGCCGGCCTGGCGGCTGAGGTTCAGCGCCACGCCCTCGGCATGCTGGCGCATCTGCGTGGTGTTGAGCACGCCGCTGTGCAGGGCGTCGGCATCGGCGCGCGAGACCGTGCAGCCGGCATCCAGCGGCGTGCCGTCGGCGGCGTAGCCGTCGGCGCAGTCGTCGACGAATTCCTCGTAGTCGTCGTTGATGTCGCCGTTGACGGTGTCGCGGCGCCCCTGCCGGTAGTAGGCCAGCAGATGCAGCGCGGTGCGTTCGTCGAAGCGATGGTCGAACTGCCCGGTGAGCAGCGTGTTGCGGTTGCGGGTCAGGTCCGGCGAGGTGTAGACCGCGGCGCGGTCGGCTTCGTACAGCCCCGGCTCGGTGCCCTCGTCGGTGTAGCGGTAGCTCGGCAGCAGGCCATTGCCGATCAGGCGGCTGCGCCCGTGCAGCAGCGACACGTCCCAGTCGGTGCGCTCGCCCTGCCGGCCGAACTTGCCGAACACGGTGCCCAGGCGGCCAGCGGAAGCGTCGCGCCAGCCGTTCTCGTCGAAGCCGGTGACCGCGACGAAGGCATGCAGGCCGTCGCGTCCGGCGTAGCCGTAGGACGCATCCAGGCGCTTGCGCGCGCCGCTGCCTACCGACAGGTCGGCGCGCAGGCCCGGCGCGGTGAGGCCGGACTGGGTGGTGAAGGCCAGCGCGCCACCGAGCGTATTGGGACCGAACAGCGGGTTGGAGCCCGGCATCAGCGCGACGCTGCGGATCGCCGCCTCCGGCATCATGTCCCAGCTGACGATGTCGGCGAACGGCTCGTTCATGCGCACGCCGTCCAGGTACACCGACACGCCCTGCGAGGCGCCGGGCAGCGCCGAGGCGCGGAAGCCGCGGAAGGTCAGATCGGTCTGGAACGGACTGCCCTGCACCTCGTTGGTGTCCACGCCGTTCATCTCGCGCAGCAGGAAGTCGGTGAGGTTGCCGGCCTGGCTGCGCGCGATGTCGTCGGCATTGGCGGTCTGCACCGTGTACGGCAGCAGGTCGGCATCGATCAGCGTGCCGGGAATCGGCGTGGCGGTGACCTCGACCCGGTCCAGCGCGGTGATCTGCGCATCGTCGGCGTTGACCGTGGTTTGCGCGCGCGCCGGTGCGGCAAGCACGCCGATGGCGGTGGCGACGGCCAGCGCGATCGAACTCGCCGACGGGGTGCTGGGTCCTGGGGTATAGGGCATGCCGGTTCCTTGAGGCTCAGTAGAGAACGATCGATTTGATGCCGCGGCCTGCGCGCATCGCCTCGAAACCGCGGTTGATGTGGTCCAGCGGCAGGGTTTCGCTGATCAGTTCGTCGATGCGGATCTCCCCGGCCAGGTAGCGCTCGGCATAGGCCGGCAGTTCGCTGCGGCCCTTGACCCCGCCGAACGCGCTGCCGCGCCAGGCGCGGCCGGTGACCAGTTGCAGCGGCCGCGTGCTGATCTCCTGCGCGCTCGGCGCCACGCCGAGGATGATGCTTTCGCCCCAGCCCTTGTGGCAGCACTCCAGCGCCGCGCGCATCGCGCGCACGTCGCCGACGCAGGCGAAGCTGTGGTCGGCGCCGCCGTCGGTGAGATCGACGATGACCTGCTGCACCGGCGCACCGAAATCCTTCGGGTCCAGGCAATCGGTGGCGCCCAGCGCACGCGCCAGCGGGAACTTGTCGCGGTTGATGTCGACCACGATGATGCGTTCGGCGCGCGCCATCACCGCGCCCTGCACCACCGACAGGCCGATGCCGCCCAGCCCGAACACCGCCACGCTCTCGCCCGGACGCACCCGCGCGGTATTGAGCACCGCGCCGATGCCGGTGGTGACGGTGCAGCCGAGCAGGCAGGCCTTGTCCAGCGGCGCGGCCGGATGGATCCTGGCCACCGCGATCTCCGGCAGCACGGTGTACTCGGCGAAGGTGCTGGTGCCCATGTAGTGCAGCAGCGGGCGCCCGTGCAGCGAGAAGCGGCTGCTGCCGTCGGGCATCAGCCCGCGGTCCTGGCTGCTGCGGATCGCCTGACACAGGTTGGTGCGGTTGGAACGGCAGTACTTGCACACGCCGCATTCGGGCATGTACAGCGGGATCACGTGATCGCCCGGGCGCACGCTGGTGACGCCGACACCGACTTCCTCGACCACGCCGGCGCCTTCCTGGCCCAGGATCACCGGAAACGCCGCCTCGGCATCGATGCCGGACAAGGCGATGTCGTCGCCATGGCAGATGCCGCTGGCGACCATGCGCACCAGCACCTCGCCAGCCTTGGGCGGCTGCAGATCCACTTCCTCGATGGCCAGCGGCTGGTTCGCCGCCCAGGCGACCGCGGCTCGCGTCTTCATTCCGGCTCTCCCCGCCTCCCGTCGCGGCGCCCGAGAGCGCCGCTCGCCTCACCTCACTGCGCCACGACCACACCCCATGGCATCTCGCCCACCGCGATCTGCTTGATCTCCTTCATCGCCGCCGTGTCGATGACACTGACGCTGTTGGAACGGCCATTGGCCACGTACAGCTTCTTGCCGTCAGGACTCAGCGCCGGATTCCACGGCCGTTGCCCGACCGGGATTTCCGCCAGCACCCGGCGCGCAGCCGGGTCGATCACGCTGACCGTGCCGGCGCCGTTCGACGCATACACGCGGCTGCCGTCGCGGGCGATGGCGATGCCGGCGGTGCGTTGCCCGGCCGGGATGCTGGCCACGCGCTTGCGCGCCGCCAGATCGATCACGTCGACCACGTTGGCCGCTTCCTGCGCCACGTACGCCGTCTTGCCGTCCGGCGCGAACGCCATGCCGCGCGGATGCCCGCTGGTGGCGATCACGCCGATGGACGTGCCGGCCTTCAGGTCGATCACGTCCAGGTCGTTGGAGCCCTCGTTGCTGGTCAGCAGCAGCGCGCCGTCCGGGGTGTACACGCAGTGTTCCGGCGCCTGCCCGCGGGTGGCGATGTGCGCGCCGATGGTGAAGCCGGCCGGGTCGATCAGCATCACCTGGTTCTGCCCTTCCACGCACACCGCCAGCTGGCGGCCATCCGGCGACGCGGCCACGCCTTCGGCGTTCTCGCCGATGTCGACGCTGCGCAGCACGTGGTCCTGCACGGTATCCAGGTCCAGCAGGCGATGGCCCTGCGCGTCGATGACGTACAGATGCCCGGGCGGACCCGGCACCACCTGCTGCAGGCGCTTGCCCAGCTGCCCCTGCGCCGACAGCGTCCGCACCACGCGGTCGCTGCCGGTGTCGATCACCGAGATGGTGCCGCTGCGCTGGTTCGGGACGTAGGCCAGCGCCGCGGCAGCGGCCGTCGGTGCCGGCGCAGCCTTCGCGGCGTCGGCCCCTGCGGCTGGCGCAGGGGCACGCTGGCAGGCCGCGGCGCACAGCGACAGCGCGACGACAGCGGCCAGTCGCAACGCATTCCTCATTGCGGGGCGCCCGCAGTCTTGTTGATGGAATGGATGAAGGCCAGCAGCTTCTCGGTATCGCCTGGCTTGAGCACCGGTCCGAACGGCGGCATCTGCCCGACCACCTTCTCGTGGCCGATGCGGGTCTTGCCGTGCGCGGCCATGCCGGCGGTGCCTTCGGTGATCAGCGCGCGCAAGGTGTCGTCGTCGCTGCCGTAGACCCAGATGTCGTTGGTCAGCGGCGGGCACATGCCGCCGCCACCGGTGCCGCCATGGCAAGCGGTACAGCCGGCGGAGTTGAAGATCGCCTTGCCTTCGGCGACCAGTTCCGGGGTGACCTTGACCGGCGGCCCCTTCGGAATCGGCGTGACCGCCGCAGCGGGTGCAGGTGCAGGTGCAGGCGCCGCGGCAGCGGGCGCGGCAGGCGCGGCCGGTGCAGGCGCAGGCGCTGCGGCAGGCGCGGCCGGGGCCGGCGCGGCCGCGGGCGCAGGCGGCGTCTCCTGCTTGCCGCAGGCGGCCAGCAACAGGAACGCGGCGAACAGGGACATGGGCAGCAGCACGGAAACGGCGCGACGGCGGACGGAAGCAGGACGCATGGGAACAACACCTTTGCGGAGTGCACGATGGGAAGAGCAGGCCGCGCGGGCGGCATGTGCGGGACGACAGGAAGCGGTCATTGCGTGCGTCGGTGCTGGGCCTCCGTCAACAGGTGGGCGAGTTCGGCATTGCCGCGTTGCTGGGCCAGCGCCGCGGGCGTCTTGCCGTCGGCGTCGCGCGCGTCGGCGCTGGCGCCGGCGGCGAGCAGGCGCCGGGCGCTGTCCTCGCGACCGGCGGCGGCAGCGAGCATCAAGGGAGTGACGCCGGCGCGGTTCGCGCGGTCGGGCTCGGCGCCGCGCTTGAGCAGCAGATCGAGGATCTTCGGCTCGTTGCGCGCCACCGCGAACATCACCGGGGTGAAGCCGGCCGGATTGGCGTGGCGCACGCTGGCGCCGGCGTCGAGCAGCGCCTGCACCACGTCGGCATCGGCGTAGGAGATGGCCAGGTCCAGCGGCGTCCAGCCATCGGCGGACACCGCCTCGACCTTGGCACGATGCGCCAACAGTTGCGCGACGCTCTTGCCATCGTTGGACCAGGCCGCCTTCATCAATGGCGTCCAGCCATTGCTGTCGCGGTTTTCGACCTTGGCGCCGGCGGCCAGCAGTTCGCCGACCAGCAGCGGCGCCTGGTTGCGGATCGCCTGCTGCAGCGGCGGCTCGCCGAGCAGGTTGGGTTTGTCGGCGCTGGCGCCATGGCGCAGCAGCCAGGCCACGCGCACGCCGTCGCCGGCATCCAGCGCATGCGCCAGTTCCTCGTTGGGATCGGCGCCACCGGCGATGCGCAGCTGCAACTGCGCCAGCATGTCCGAGGAGGCCTGCGCGCTCGGCGTGTCGTCCTGGTCGTCGGGCGCCGCATAGGGACCGTGCGAGCGCAGGTCGCCGGCAACGATGCAATCGGCGCAGGCCACCAGCGGCACGTGGTAGTCGCGCAGGATCGCGCCGATCTTGCCGGCACTGCGCTGCATCGCCGCGTTCAGCGCATCGCGCAGGTCCGCGTTCTTGCGCGACACCGCCCACGCCATCGAATACTCCAGCACCTCGTTGTCGATGACGTTCAGCGGCACCACGCCGAGGCCGCCGCGCGCGGCGTAGTAGCCGGCCACCGGGCCCCAGGATTCGGCGGCATCGAGCTTGCCGGCGGCGACCTGCTCGGCGAGCTTGCCAGGATGTTCCTGCGGCGCGCTGGCCGAGTCGTAGAACAGGTATTGCACCTCGCCCTGCACGCCATGGTCGAACAGCGCCTGCCGCGCCGGCGAACTCTGGAACACGCCGACCTTGAGTTTTTTCAGCGCAGGATCGTCCAGCGACGCCGGGCGCACATCCAGGCCCTTGCGCGTGACCAGCACATAGGTGGAGCGATACAGCGGGCGCGTGGGCAGGCCCATTTCGAAATCGCTGTTCATGTCCATCAGCACGTCGCAGCGCCCGGCGTTGATCGTGCTGCGCGCCAGGCCGCGCTGGTAGTAGCTGCGCCACTCGTACTCCAGGCGCCGGCCCATCTCCGCGGCCACCACCTGGGCGATCTTGTTCTGGAATCCTTCGCCTGCGCGATCGGACAATGGCATGTTGCCGGGATCGGCGCAGACCCGCAGCACCGGCGCATCGGCCGGCAGCGTCGTGGCGGGCGCGGCGGAGGCCGGCGCCGCAGCGGCGGGCGGGGCAGCAGGAGCGCGAGCCGTCGCGGACGACGGCTCGCGCGTACAGCCTGCGGCGACGAGTCCGAGGCTGCACAACAGCAACACGGCGCGTGCGCCCGCAGGCAGGCGCCACGAGACGGGCGCCATGCGGCCCCCGCTCGCACCCTGGACGCGGCGCCGCCGGCTCATCGCACCGTCTTGGCGGCGACCGCCGCGCTACCGCCACCGGCGGCCGCGGTGGCGGTCGTGGTGGGCGTGACGGTCTTGCCGGCGCCGTCGATGCGGAAGGTGTGCACCATGCCGCCCAACGGGATCTTGTCGAAGCCATTGCTGAAGGCCAGGCCGGCGGCACCCAGCGCGCCGTACGGATCGCCCGGATCCAGACCGGCGGCGACCGGCAGGCCGATCCAGCCGCCGATGCCCGAGAACACCGCCACGTACTGGTGGCCATTGGCCTTGTAGGCGATCGGGTTGCCGATGATGCCGGAGGGCAGCTTGGTCTCCCACAGCTTCTTGCCGGTGTCCTTGTCCACGGCGCGGAACCAGCCGTCCAGCGTGCCGTAGAACACCAGCCCGCCGTCGGTGACCAGGGTACCGCTCCACACCGGGAACTTCTCCTTGATCTCCCACTTGGACTTGCCTTCGACCACGTCGAACGCCTTGACGATGCCCAGCGCGCCGGGCTCGTTCGGCTTCATCATCACGTTGGCGAACACGTACGGCAGGCCCATCATGGTGTTGCCGCGTTCCTGCGGATCGAGTTCCATGTGCCAGTTGTTGGTGCCGCAGAAGAACACCGCCGAGTTGGCCGGATCCACCGAGCACGGCTGCTGGTCCTTGCCGCCCATCGCCGACGGGAACGCCTCGACCTTGCGGCCGCGCTCCAGCGGCGAATGCGCCGCGACCTTCACCGGGCGCCCGGTCTTCATGTCGATGCGCTCGGCCCAGTTGGCCGGCACGAACTTGTTGGCGCGCAGCAGCGTGCCGTCGCGGCGGTCGAGCACGTAGGCGAAGCCGTTGCGGTCGAACTGCACCACCGAGGGCACCTGCTTGCCGTCGATGGTCAGGTCGACCAGGATCGGCTCGTTGATGCCGTCGTAGTCCCACTGATCGAACGGGGTCTTCTGGTAACCCCACACCGCCTCGCCGGTGTCGATCTTGCGCGCGAACAGGGTCATCGACCACTTGTTGTCGTACTCGCCGGTGTCGCATTCCTTCTGCGTGGTCTTGCCGCAGCGGTACGACGGACTCCAGAGGCCGGGATTGCCGGTGCCGTAGTAGACCAGCTTGAGTTTCGGGTCGTAGCTGTACCAGCCCCAGGCTGCGCCACCGCCGCGCTTCCAGCCTTCGTCGGGATAGGTCTTCTGGCCGAGGTCGCCGAGCTGGCCGTGCTGCGGGTTGGCCTTGTTGAAGTCCGGGCCGAGGCAGATCTCCTTGTCGGTGCCGGTGGCCTCGCAGGACCAGGCCTGCTTGCCGTCGGCCAGCGCGTACGCGGCGACACGCCCGCGCACGCCGAACTCGTTGCCGCTGATGCCGGCCACCACTTTGCCGTCGGCGATGATCGGGGCCATGGTGATGGTCTCGCCCTTCTCGGGATAGGCGAGCTTTTGCTTCCACACCTCCTTGCCGGTCTTGGCATCGAGCGCGATCACGTCGCCGCTGAGGCTGCCGAACACCACCTTGCCGTCGGCATAGGAGGCGCCGCGGTTGACCGTGTCGCAGCAGGCCACCGCCACCGCGCGCTCGTCCTGCTGCGGGGTGTACTTCCACAGCACCTTGCCGTTGTCTTCCTGCGACAGGTCGATCGCGAACACGTTGTTCGGATAGGCGCTGACCATGTACATGGTGCTGCCGATCACCAGCGGCTGGCCTTCGTGGCCGCGGGTGGCGTCGGTCTTCATCTCCCACGACATCTTCAGGTTCTTGACGTTGTCGCGATTGATCTCGGCCAGCGGGCTGTGCCGGTTCAGGCCGAAGTCGCGACCGATGCCACCCCAGTTGTCGGGGTTGGCGGCATTGGTGGCGAACTCGCTGTCGGTATCGGCAACCGCGGCCGGCGCGGCAGCCGGCGGTTGCTGTGCGGCGGCGGCCGGTGCGGCCGGGGCCGGGGCCTCTTCCTGCTTCTTGCAACCCGCCAGCGCCAACGCAGTGGCCAGCGCGAGCAATGTACAAGCCTGGGTACGACGTGAATGACTGTGCATCGTTCTACTCCCCTCGTTGAAGAGCCGCGACAGCTGCACCTGGGTCGGCGTGTGCCACGGAACCTGAAGCGTGGGTGTCTACGAGCAACGTCCATGCCATCGCAGCGCTGCGATGCAACATCCCTTGACGCGCGGATCACGACGCCATGCGCCGCCCTGAAGGTGTCCATCCAGGCGTCCGCAGGCGTCTCGAGAACGTGACACTTTGTGCCACACCGTTGCATCGCCCGTGGCGCAGTGTGAGCACGCGCCTCGGTGGCACACCCTGCGCCATCCAGGCCCGTGCGTGGAGGCACGGCAGGGGAAGTGAGGCCGCGGCAGCCGTCAGCCGCCGCGGCGCGCGGTCAGTGCGGCTGCGGCCCGGCGCCGTCCTGCCACCACGCCAGCAGCGCGGCGCAATCGGCGAAATGCAGGTCGGCCAGCGCCGGCCAGGGGTTGTCCGGATGCAACAGCACGGTCGTCGCACCGGCGTGGCGCCCGCACTGCAGGTCGTAGGCGTGATCGCCGACCATCGCCAGCGCCTGCGGGGCCACGCCCCAGTGCTCGGCCAATTGCAGCAGGCCGCCGGGATGCGGCTTGGGCGGCGCCTCGTCGCGACCGAGGATGGTCACCTCCTCGAACAGATCGTCGACCTCGATCTCCTCCAGGGTCAGTTGCGCCAGCTCGCGCGCGTTGCGGGTCAGCACCGCCAGCCGACAATCGGCCGCACGCAGGGTGCGCAGCAGCGCCGGGGCGCCGTTGGCCGCGGTGGCCTCCTGGGCCAGCACGCGCTCGTGCTCCAGCAGCCAGGCGTGCTTGCTGGCGCGCTGCGCATCCGGCAACGCCGCCAGGTGCTGCAGGATGTCGGCCTGCGGCGGGATCTGCAGTTCGCGGCGGATCAGCGCGAAATCGTGCACGGCGCGGGTCAGCGTGCCGTCCATGTCGAACACCCAGTGACGGACCTGGCGCAGGGCTTCGGCTGGCGGCGGCGTGGCGGCGTGCATGGAGCTCAATCCCAGCCCGGCATCTGCGCGCCGTCCAGGCCACCGGTCTCGAACACCGCGGTGCGGGTGCCGCCGGCCTTCACCGGGAAGGTGATCTGCAGCACCGTGGTCTTGCGCGCCAGCTTCCACAGCGCCTTGTCGTCGCTGATGAACATGGCGATGGCTTCGTCGGTCTTGGGCCGCCAGGCTGCGGCCGCGTGCGGCGGCGCGTCGTCGGCCTTCAGTTCCACCTTGCAGCCACCGGCGCAGCGGAAATCGCCGGACTGCAGCACCAGATAGGCGCTGCGCTTCCATTCCGGGTGGTCGCGGAACACCAGTTGCACCGGCTTGGGCCCGCTGCCGTCCACGTCGACCTTGTCGCGGCTGTACAGCATCGCCGAGCGCTGCACGCCCTTGCCGGCCGGCACCTGCGAGTACTGCCAGGCCGCCTGCATGCGCCGCAGCTCGCGCGCCGCCTCGCCCTTGGCCTTGACCTCGGCATAGCCGGGCTGGATGCGTTCGGCCGCATCCGACCCGGGATACTGCTGCAGCAGCGCCGCGCCATGGATCCGCGCCAGGTCCCAATTGCCCGATTTCACCGCGGCGTCGTACTGCTTGGCCAGGTCGTCGGCCGCCTGCGCCTTGGCCTGCGCTTCGGCCGCGGCCTGCGCCTTGCGCTCGGCCTCGTGATCGCCGCAAGCGGCCAGGGCAACGGCGCACAGCGCGCCGAGCAGGATGCGTTTCATCGTGGGGTTCCTCGTTGGATCAGGGCGTCGATGGCCTGCGCGACCTCGGCGGGCTTCTCGACGATGGACATGTGGCCGCTGCCGTCCAGCAGCACCTGGATCGCCTGCGGCAGGCGTTGCGCGTACAGCGCCAGCGCACTGACGTCGATCACCGCGTCCTGCACGCAATTGAGCAGCAGCGCCGGCTGGCGGATGCGCGCGGCCTCCTCGAACGGCAGGAACGCCTCCTCGCCGCGGCCGATGCGCGCCAGCACCTGCTGCTCGAACGCGGCCTCGCGGCGGCGCCAGGCCACCACCGCCGGCACCGCCCAGCGCGGGATGTGCGGCTTGGCACGCTCGAGCAGGAACACGGTGTCGATGTAGCGCTGCAGCGATGCGGCATCGTGAACCGCGAACGGATTGTGCCCGTCCAGCACCGCCTGGCCGAAGACGTTGTCGGCGAAGCGCACGCCGGCGGCGTTGAACAGGCCGACCCGGTCGAACACGGCGGGATGGTGCGCCGCGGCCAGCGCGGCGATGCCGCCGCCCATCGAATGCCCGAGCAGCACGCATTCGCTGCCCGCACGGCGCGCGCACTGGACCGCGAACGCGGCCACGCGCTCGGCCTGCGCGACGAAACCGTAGTCCTGCCCGGCGATGCGCTGGCTCTCGGCCCAGCCGGGCAGATCCGGGATCACCAGGTGATAGCGCGTGCCCAACGCGCGCGCCAGCGGCAGCCAGTTCTCCTTGCTGCCGGTGAAGCCGTGCACCAGCAGCAGGGTCGGCGCGGCGGGATCGACCGCGGCGCGCACCAGATAGGTCCAGCTGTGTCCGGCGACCTGCGCCTGGCGCCGCTGCAGCCCGCTGCCGCGGCGCTGGCGCAGGCTCTCCAGGCGGACCAGCAGGAACGGATCGCGCAGCACCAGCAGCACGCCGACCAGCGTCGCAACCAGCAGCAGGACGCCGGCCAGCAACAGCCAGGCCATCGTCAGCACCAGCATGGCGACACCGGGAGGCAGGGACAGGTCATACGCTCACACCACCACGTCGGCTTCGCCGAGATGGAGGGCCAGCCACACGGTGGGCTGCCCGGGATCGGTAAAGGTCACCCAATGCGGCGTATCGGCCGGGATGAACAGATGATCGCCCGGCGCCAGCGCGACCTCGCGCTCGCACAGCGCCACCCGCGCACTGCCGCGCAACAGCAGCACCCACTCGTCGTGCGCCTGCACATAGGGCGTCTCCTGCGGCGTGGTCTGCCCGTGCGAGACGATGCGTTCGACGCGGCAACCGGAGCGCCGCAGCAATTCGGTGAAGATTTCGCCACTGCGCGCATCGGGCAGCGCGGCCAGCAGGGAACCGGACAGTGGATGCGCGTCGCTCATCTCAGGAGCACCTCGACACGCGCAGGCGATTCCGCTCGCATCGGCATCGGCACCGTCCTGCCGTGGCGATGGCGCTTGCAGCGGAGACCAGGGAGGCGGTGGCGAACGGGGTCATGCGCGCATGGACCGGGGACCATCGGGACTGCCGAGGATATCGCGAATGCGTGGCAACGGGTCGCTGCGCGCGAGCAGCGACATGTGTGGAATTCGTTAACGCCGCACTGGGCAGACGCGCGTCGTGCAGGACGCGCAAGCGATGCCGCGCATGCGCATCTGGCGCAACGTGCGCGCAGCGAACTGCTGCAGCGATCGCCGCTTTCGCATGGCGCGCCCGCCGCATCATGCAGGCCTCGCAAACGCACACGGCGCCGGGATCGCTCCCGGCGCCGTGTGCGCGGTCTTCAGCAGCAGACGCGCGTCAGTGCGCGGTGTTGCCGGCCTTGGCCTTGTCCAGCATCTCCTGCACCGACACCGTGGTGATCGGGTGGTAGCCGGGCTTGGCCTTGGCGAACACCTCCTCGGCGAAGGCCAGGCCGTCCGGCGTCTTCACCAGTTCGGCGTAGATCGGCAGGATCAGCTTGCGGCGACCGACGCGGGCGATGAATTCGCCGGCGGCCGGGCGCGCGTCCAGGTAGCCGCTGCGGATCGCCAGCGGATACCAGCGCATGGCGATCTCGCCATTGGCGGTGCCGGTGAAGTGGTAGGCGTCGTCGAGCTGCTTGAGCTGCGCCGGGGTGAGTTTGTCGCCCAGGCCGCTGAGGAAGCGCGTCCATTCCTGGGTGCTCCACGCATCGGTCACCTGCTTGCCCGGCAGCGTGCCGCTGCCGCTCCAGGCGATGCGGGCGGTGTCGACCATGGCGAAGTTGCGCGAACGCGCCTTCTGCGCGAACGCCGGAATGCCCGGCTCGTCCAGCCACGCATGCAGTTCCTGCGCGGTCACCGCGTTCGGCTTCTTGGACAGCAGGTGGGTCTTCAGGTACTCGACGAACTGGTCGGTGTTGGCGCTCTGGAACGCGTGGTCGTCGAACCAGCCGCGCAGGAACGGATCGAAGGTGTCGCGACCGAAGCGCTGCTCCAGGAACTGCAGGAACCATGCGCCCTTGACGTAGGCGACCTGGCTCAGCGCCTCGTCCGGATCGCGCTCGGTCAGCGCCGGCAGCGCCAGCGCCTGGTCGGCCGGGCTCATGCCCTTCAGTTCGGCCAGCAGATCGGTCTGGTCGATCTCGCGCTCCATCTCCGCCGCTTCCGGGCCGTACAGCGCCTCGGTGATGCGCGCCTGCACGTAGGTGGTGAAGCCTTCGTTGAGCCAGATGTCCTTCCAGCTGGCGTTGGTCACCAGGTTGCCGGACCAGCTGTGCGCCAGTTCGTGCGCGATCAGCGACACCAGCGACTTGTCGCCGACGATCACCGTCGGGGTGGCGAAGGTCAGGCGCGGATTCTCCATGCCGCCGAACGGGAACGACGGCGGCAGCACCAGCATGTCGTAGCGGCCCCAGCGGTACGGGCCGTACAGCGTCTCCGCGGCCACGATCATCTTCTCGGTGTCCTCGAACTCCTTGGCCGCCTTGTCGACCATCGCCGGCTCGGCCCACACGCCCGAGCGCGCGGAGATCGGCTTGAACACCAGGTCGCCGGCGGCGATCGCCAGCAGGTAGGACGGGATCGGCTGCGGCATCTTGAAGCGGTAGTCGCCGTTGCGCACCGCCTTGGGATCGTTGTCGGCGCTCATCAGCACCATCACGTCCGGACGCGAGACCACGTGCGCGCTGTAGGTGAAACGCACGCTCGGCGTGTCCTGCAGCGGCACCCACGAACGCGCGTGGATCGCCTGCGACTGGCTGAACATGAAGGGCAGCTTCTTGCCCTCGGTCATCGACGGCTCCAGCCACTGCAGGCCCGAGGCGGTCGGTGCGGTGTGGTAGGTGATGCTGATCTTCTGCGGCTGGGTCGGCGCCTCGATGGTCAGCTTGCTGCCGTAGATCTTGTCGGCCGGCGCCAGCGCGTACTGCAGCGGCGCCTCCTGTCCCTTGCCGTCGTCGGCCTGCACCTTCTCGATGGTCAGGTCGCGGGTATCCAGCACCAGTTGCTTGGCGCTCTTGTCCTTCCAGTCCAGCGTGTAGGTGGCGGTGCCGCCGATCTGCTTGCTGTCGAAATCCAGCTTCAGATCCAGCGCCAGATCCTTGATCACGACCTTGGACGGCTCGGCGTAGGAGGTCTCGTCGTGGCTGCGGTCGGCCGGCTTGGCCGCGGCGGGCGCCGGCTTGGCGGCAGGTGCGGCCGCATCGGGCGCAGGTGCTTCACGGGAACACCCGGACGCGACCATCGCGGCCAGGGACAACAACAGGAACGGGGAACGCATGGCGGACAGCACCGATTCGGGAAAACCCGAAGTTTACCGGAAGGCCGGGATTGGGGATTCGGGAGTGGGGATTCGTCACAGCGGAGCTGCTTCGCCGGCACCGTGGGACCGCGCGTCGGGACTGAAGTCCCTCCCACAAGGGCAGCCCAGCGCCCCGGTCAGCACCCGATCGCTCGCTTTTGCGATTCCCGAATCCCGAATCCCGAATCCCGGCTTCTCAGATCTTGTCGCCCGAATGGATTGCCACGATCCCGCCGGTGAGATTCTTGTAGTGGCTGCGGGCGAAGCCGGCCTCTTCCATCATCGCCTTCAGCGCCCCTGCGGCGTGTGCTTGCGCCGGCACCGAAGGACCGCGCGTCGAGACTGAAGTCCCTCCCACAAGCACAACCCAGCGCCGCGATCAGTCAGCACCCGATCGCCCGCCTTTGCGAATCTCCAATCTCCAATCCCGAATCCCCAATCCCGGCTCTAAATCCTATAGCCCGAATGGATCGCCACGATCCCGCCGGTGAGATTCTTGTAGTGGCTGCGGGCGAAGCCGGCCTCTTCCATCATGCCCTTCAGCGCGTCCTGCGGCGGATGCTTGCGGATGCTCTCGGCCAGGTACTGGTAACTGTCGGCGTCCCTGGCGAACAGCTTGCCCAGGCGCGGCAACACCTTGAACGAATGGAAGTCGTACAGCGGCTTGAACCAGTCGGCGGTGACTTCGGAGAACTCCAGCACCCGCGCCTGGCCGCCGACCTTGAGCACGCGGTACATCTCGCGCAGCGCCGCGTCCTTGTCGGTGACGTTGCGCAGGCCGAAGGCGATGGTCACCAGGTCGAAACTCTGGTCCGGGAACGGCAGCGCCTCGGCGTTGCACTGCACGTAGTCCAGGCCCGCGACCAGGCCGCGGTTGGTGAGGCGGTCGCGGCCCACCGAGAGCATGCCGGCGTTGATGTCGCCCAGCACGATCTCGCCGTCGGCGCCGACCCGGTCCTTCAGCAGCGCGGCGATGTCGCCGGTGCCGCCGGCCAGGTCGAGCACGCGGTCGCCCGGCTTGACCTGCGCGGTGGCGACGAAATAGCGCTTCCAGACCCGATGGATGCCCATGCTCATCAGGTCGTTCATCAGGTCGTAGTTGCCGGCGACCGAGGTGAAGACCTCGCCGACCAGCTTCTGCTTGTCCTTGGCGGCGACGTCGCGGAAGCCGAAATGGGTGGTACCGGTCTTGTAGGGGGATTCGCTCATGCCGGGATTATCGCACTGCCGGCCGCCGCGTGCCGGTGAAGCGCCGCCCGGGATGACAGCCGCCGGCCGCCTGGGCCAGACTGCCGGCCACTCCCTTCCCCCGGCCCTGCCATGCTGACCACGCCCGACTACCGCGCCCTGCTCGACACCGCCATCGCCGAAGCCCGCCAGGGCCTGGCCGAGGGCGGCATCCCGATCGGCGCCGCCCTGTACCACCGCGACGGCCGCCTGCTCGGCTGCGGCCACAACCGCCGCGTGCAGGAGGGCGACCCGTCCGTGCACGGTGAGACCGACGCCTTCCGCAAGGCCGGCCGCCAGCGCCGCTACAAGGACACCATCATGGTCACCACCCTGGCGCCGTGCTGGTACTGCAGCGGCCTGGTGCGGCAGTTCAACATCGGCACGGTAGTGGTCGGCGAATCGGTGACCTTCCAGGGCGGCATCGACTGGCTGCGCGAGAGCGGCGTGGAGGTCATCGACCTGCACAGCCAGGAATGCATCGACCTGCTCGGCGGCTTCATCGCCGCGCACCCGGACGTGTGGAACGAGGACATCGGCGAGGACTGAGCCTTGCGCCGCCGCGCCGGTGCAGGCGCGGCGGCCTGACGACGCGATCCGCGGACAGATACCCGCGTCCGCCAAGGATCGCGCCCTCGCCCCGTCTGGCGCGCGCCGCCGGCACGACCGGCCATCGCCCCGCGTGACCATCAGGGTCGCGACGGCGCCCGACGCGCAAGTGTTATATTGTTTCAATATTCGACACTCGCCGTCACGCATGCCACCCGCTGCTTCCGTTTCCGCCGCGCCCGCATCCTTCGTCCTGCCCGCCGTTGCCACGGCCCACACACGCCTGGCCTCGATCGACCTGCTGCGCGGCACGGTGATGCTGCTGATGCTGCTCGACCACGTGCGCGAGACCTTCTACCTGCACCATCCGGTCAGCGACCCGATGCAGGTGGAAGGCACCGCGCCGGCGCTGTTCGTCGCGCGCACCCTGGCCCACCTGTGCGCGCCGGTGTTCGTGTTCCTGACCGGCCTGTCGGCGTGGCTGTACGCGACGCGGCAAGCCGACGGCCGTGCGGCGGCCGCGAGCTTCCTGCTCAAGCGCGGCCTGTTCCTGATCGTGCTGGAGCTGACCCTGGTCAACCTGGCCTGGAGCGGCGCCTTCCCGCCGCAGGCGCTGTACCTGCAGGTGATCTGGGCGATCGGCCTGAGCATGCTCGCGCTGGCTGCGTTGCTGTGGCTGCCGCGGCCGGCGCTGGCGCTGCTGGGCGCGGCGCTGGTCGCCGGCCATCACCTGCTGGACGCCGTGCAGGTGCAGGGCGACGGCCCGCTCGCGGCCGCCTGGGCGGTGCTGCACGACCGGCGCTGGCTGGAACTGGGCGATCTGCGCCTGCGCACCTCGTATCCGGTGCTGCCGTGGATCGGGGTGATCGCGCTCGGCTACGCCGCCGGCCCCTGGTACGGCGCCGCCACCGACCCGGCGCAACGCCAGCAGCGCCTGCTGGCCTGGGGGCTGGGCGCGCTGGCCGGCTTCCACCTGCTGCGCTGGCACAACGGCTACGGCGATGCGCCCTGGCAGGCGCAGGACGACCTCGCGCATACCGCGATGAGCTTTTTCAACGTCACCAAGTACCCGCCTTCGCTGCAGTTCCTGCTGCTGACCCTGGGCGTGGGCCTGCTGTTGCTGCGCCTGTACGAACACCCCGCCGTGGCGCGCAGGCTGGCGCCATTGGCGGCGATCGGCGCGGCGCCGATGTTCTTCTACCTGCTGCATCTGTACGTGCTCAAACTCGCCTACCTGGCTGCGCTGGCGCTGTGGGGCGCCAACCACGGCGCCGTCTTCGGCGTGGACAGCGTGGCCGCGCTGTGGGCGATCGCCGCGGCGCTGGGGCTAGCCCTGTACTGGCCCACCGCCGCGTTCGCGCGGCTCAAGGCGCGGCGCCGCGACCAGGCCTGGCTGCGCTACTTCTAGGAGCGATGGGCGGTTCATCTGCGTGCAATGCGGGCGTGCTCGACTGCCGCTTCCCTCGTCCGCCCCGGAGACCCGCGATGTCCACCCGCCTGCCGCAGTTGCTGCTGATCGGCCTGACCCTTGCCGCATGCGCCGGGGGCGCGACGGCGGCGAGCAAGCGCGACGCCTGGGTGGTGCAGCAGATCCACGACTACAACCATCCCTACGCCGCGCAGCGCGCTGAGTTGGACACCAAGATGGCGACCATGGCCACCAGCGCCTACGCCTTCTACCGCGGCACCGACCACATCTTCTACCAGGACATGACGACCTTGCCGGGTTCGCTGTGGACCTCGCCGCAGACCGGCTACACCTGGCTCGGCGGCGACACCCACCTCGGCAACTTCGATGCGGCGCGCGACAGCAGCGGCAAGGCGGTGTTCAAGGTCGCCGACTTCGACGAAGGCCACCTCGGCCAGTACGTGTGGGACCTGCGCCGGCTGGCCGCGAGCATGGTCCTGGCCGGCCGCGACAACGGCCTGTCCGACAGCGACATCGGCGATGCCATCGACACCATGGTCGGCGCCTACCTGGACAAGATCGCCGATTTCCGCGGCAGCGACGCCGAAGCGAGCTTCCAGTTGAGCAAGCGCAACACCAGCGGCGCGGTGGCCAAGATCATCGACAGCGCCGACGGCAAGAGCCGCAGCAGCCTGCTGTCCAAGTACACCGTGGTCAACGGCGGCAAGCGCCAGTTCCAGGACCTGGACAACCTGGTCGCGGTGGACGCCAGCACCGCCTCGGCGGTGGCCGCGGCGATGAACGGCTACATCGGCTCGATCGCCGCGTCCAAGCGCTATGCGTCCAGCTACTACACCATCAAGGACGTGCGCCAGAAGCTGGGCTCGGGCACCGGCAGCCTCGGCCGCCTGCGCCTGTACGTGCTGATCGAAGGCGCGAGCGCGTCGACCAGCGACGACGTGATCCTGGAGTGGAAGCAGGAAGCGGCCAGCGTGGTCGCGGTGGCGGCGCCGTCGCAGATGCCGGCCTCCACCTACGACAACAACGAGGGCGCGCGGGTGGCGCGCACGGCGAAGGCGCAGACCATCGACGCCGACGTGCTGGTCGGCTACGCCAGCGTCAACGGCACCCCGTTCTACGTGCACGAGAAGTCGCCGTTCCAGCAGGACCTGGACCCGACCGCGCTGGACAGCGCCGGCAAGCTCGCCACCGCCGCCACCTACCTCGGCCAGGCCCTGGCCTCGGCGCACGCCCTGGCCGACCAGGACTACGACCCGAACGTGGTGCCCTACAGCATCGACAAGCAGATCGACCAGGCGGCCACCAGCAAGAGCGGGCTGAAATCGGAACTGCGCCAGTTCGCGTTCGACTACGCCGCGCAGGTGCAGTTGGATTGGCAGTCGTTCGTGGCCGCGTACAAGGCGGGCACGCCGCTGTATTGAGTTCGCAGTTGCATGCGGTCGACCATCCTGGCGCGGCGGCGCTAGCACGCGGCGTCTGTTGCGCGTCAGCGACCGCCACTGGCCGCCGATGACGCGCTTGCGCTGCCACCGCCACGCCTAGGAGAGAAGAGGCGCCACGCCGTCGCAGCGCAGGCGGGCGGCGCCAGCGCGCCTCAGTGCAAGGTCGGGCTGTGCGGATCCAGCCGATCGATGACGCCCTGCATGGCGCTGTCGAAGGCGCCGTCGTCCACATGCGCGCGCAGCCGGCCCAGCCGCACCATCACCGCCAGTTCTTCCGGCGAGGCCACGCAGAAGCGCACGCCGCGCCGGTTGACGAACAGCAGGCGCGACGAGATCGGGCTCACCCACGATAGCTTGCCGGCCTGCATCTTGCCGTCGCGGTCGACGAAATCCAGCCAGGTGCCGATCGGCATCGCGCGGAAGCGGTCGGCATCGGCGTTGTCGAAATCGTCCATGGTCTGCGGCGGCGCCACCTCCACCGGTTGCGCCTCCTGCACCGGCGGTTGCGGCAGCGCCACCTGCGGCAGTTCCGGCAGCGGCCGCTCCAGTTCCGGACGCAGTTCGGCCACCGCCTGCAGCGTGTCGTGCAGCGCATCGATCGCCGCGGTCGCCGCCTCGGCATGCAGGCCGACGCTGGCGAAGACCCGCTGCAGCGCGCCCTGCCAGGCCTGCAGCCAGGGCTTGCCGACGATGTGCCGCTGCGCCTCGGCGGCTTCCTCGAGCAGGCCGTCGGCCAGCGCCAGCGCATCGCGCACGCCGGGACCGCCCTCGCCTTCGCGCAGCATCGCCATGGTCAGGTGGTGCTGCCACGGCTGGCGCAGGAAATCCTGCAGCGCCTGCGGCAACTGCCGGCCCTGCAGGCGCAGCTGCAGTTCGGCCTCGGCGCGCTGCCGCGCCAGTTCCAGCTTCTCCTGGCCGCGCTGGGTCTCGGCGGCACGGCGCTCGGCGATCTCGATGCGGCGGCGGTGCTGCACCAGGAAATCGCGGAATTCCTCTTCCAGGGTCAGGAAGATCGCCAGGTTCTCGTTGAACTCGGCCACCAGCCGGTCGATGATCTCCTCGACCTTGCCCATCAGCACGCGCTCGGCCTGGCTCTCGCCGGTGTTGCCCTCGCAGGCCTCGGCCAGCGAGTTGAGCAGGCGCCGCGCCGGATGGGTCTTCTGCACGAACATGCGCCGGTCCAGCAGCGCGACCTTGACGAACGGCACCACCAGCCGGCCGATCAGTTCGCGCGAGCGGCCTTCCAGGTCGCGCTCGTCGAGCATCACATCGAACAGCATGCCGACCAGATCGATCGCATCCTCGTCGACCGGATCCAGCCGTGCATGCGCCGGGTCCACGCCGAACTGAGTGGCGTTGGACAGCACCTCGCTCTTGAGCCGCTGCGCCAGCGACTCGCTGTCGTCGCCGATCGCCGCGCGCAGGGTGGCGCTGGGCGTGGCCTGCAGCAGCGACAGCACCGACATCATCTCGCGCTGGCTCAGCGGCCGTTGCTGGCCGACCGCCGCGGTCGCCGCGGAGGTGGCGCTCTCGCGCGCGTTGCGGGTCTGCTGCAGCAGTTCGTGCAGCGCCTCCAGCAACACACCCTGGCTGCCGCCGGGCAGGCGCGCCTCGGGATCCTCATAGCGCTCGCCGGCCTGCAGACTACCGCGGCGCTCGGCCCAGCGGTTGACGAAGCGATTGGCCCAGGCCGGCGCGTAGTGTTCCTCGTCCTCGCCCAGCTCGGCGCCGATGCCGGCATCGGCCGCAGCGCCGGTGTCACGCGGTGGGCGCTGCTCCGGCGGCGGCGCGCGGCGCGGCGGCGGCGTGCGTGGCCGCGAGATCTCCGGCATCACCCCGGCCTGGGCGAGGCTGTCGTCCAGGTCCTGGTAGAGCTTGCCGACCCCGGCGGTGAAGTCGCGCTCGCACAGCTTGATCAGCACCAGCCGAACTTCCGGGGCCAGATCGCTGGTGGAGAAGGCAGCATGCACGGCCACGCCGATGTGTTCGGGGCCGATCGGGTTGGTGTCCGCATCCAGTTCCAGGCCGCCGGCGATCCAGCCCAGGCGCCGGTCGATGCGGGTCAGCACCGGCTTCCACTCGCGCAGCAGCACGCTGGCCAGGTTGCGCACCGCCAGCCGCGATTCCAGTTCGTGTTCGGAGATCAGGCTCAGGCCCTGCCCATAGCCGGCCAGGGCGACTTCGGCCGACAACGGCGCGCCGGCCTCCAGCGCCTCCCAGGCGGTATGCAGTTGCGCGCGGAAGCGCGCGGCGATCTCGTCGCGGCGGCGCCGCAACTCGCGCATCCCGTCCAGGAACAGCAACTGCGACGCACCGGCGCTCTCGGCGCGGTCGAACAGCACGTCGTCGAAGTGCGCCAGCGCCTCGGCGAAGGCCTGGCCCAGCACCGGCAGCATGCCCTCGCGCGCCTGCGTCAACAGGCGCGGGTCACGCGCCGGGTGTGCGTGCGGGCTGGGGCTGAAACTCATGCGCGACGGCTCCGCGCCATGGACGGCGCCAGATGGAGGAATGGTGGAGGACAAACAGACGCGGCCCCTGTTTCCGCTCCTGCATGGTAGGCAAGGTAGCTGAATATCGACCGTGACGGGCTACGCATTTCTCGCTCCAGAACGTGACCCCGAGCAGAATCGTAGCGGTCGGCAGCGTAACCGCGTGTGCAGCGCGGCCTGAATGCGCAACCGCTCAGGCCGCGACCGCCACCCGTTCCAGGCGGTCGACCACGCCCTGCATGGCGCTGTAGAAGGCATCGTCGTCGCGATGCAGGCGCAGCCGGTCCAGCCGCGCCATCACCGCCAGCGCCTCGGCCGAGGCGACGCACAGCCGCCCGCCACGACGGTTGACGAACAGCAGGCGCGCCGAGATCGGACTCACCCAGGTCAATTTGCCGGGTTGCACGCGGCCCTCGCGGTCGACGAAGTCCAGCCAGGTCCCCAACGGCAGGTTGCGGAAGTAATCGGCGGTGATGTGGTCGAAATCGGTGGCCTGGGCCGGTTCCGGCAGGGCCGGCACGGTCTCGGCGGCGGGCGGCTCGGGCACATCCACGCCCGTCGCGGGCAGCGCGGCCTGCAGCGGCCGCGCGTGCGCCAGGTCGTCCAGCGCCGTGTGCAGGGCCTGCCAGGCGGCTTCGGCCGCCGCCGCGTCCAGGCCGACGCTGGTCCACAGCCGGGTCAGCTCGGCATGCTGCGGCTGCAGCCAGCCCTCCGCCGGTGCCGCGCCGGACTGGGCCTGGCGGCACTGCGCCAGCACCGCATCGCCCAGCGCCAGCGCCGCGGCGAGCGCGCTGCCCTGGCCGTCGTCGCGCAAGGCCGACTGCTGCACGTACTGACACCAGGACTGGCGCAGGAACGCCTCGATGGGCAGCGGCAGGGCCAGGTCGTCGCCGGCCTGCTGCAGCAGTTCGTGCAGGGCCTGCGCGGCGCGCTGCCGGGCGACCTCCCGGCGTTCCTCCGCCCGCTGCAGTTCGGCCGCGCGGCGCTCGGCGATCTCCACCCGGCGCCGGTACTGCTCGTAGGCGCTGCCGAACTCGGCCTCCAGCGCAAGGAACACCGCCAGGTGCTCGTCGAAATCGCGCACCACCCGTTCCACCGCCGCCTGCGCCTGCGCCAGCAGCGCCTGCTCCGGGCCGGTGCTGCCGGCATTGCCGTCGCAGGCGTCGGCCAGCAGGTTGAGCAGGCGCCGCGCCGGATGCCCGTCGCGCACGAACAGGCGGCCGTCGATCAGCGCCACCTTGGCCATCGGCACCAGCATCTGCCCCAGCAGTTCGCGCTGCGCCGGCTGCAGCACGCATTCCTCGAGCATCACGTCGAACAGCAGGCCGACCAGATCCAGGGTGTCGGCATCGGCCGGGTCCAGGCAGGTGCTGGCCGGGTCCAGGCCGAGCGAGGCGCCGACCCCGGCGATCTGCCGGCGCAGGCCCTGCGCCAGCGGGCCGCCGTGTTCGCAGACCGCGGCGAATCCGGCCAACGGCATGGTCTGCAGCAGCGACAGCACCGACAGCACCTCGCGCGGCGACAGGCAGCGGCGGCCGTCGCCCGGGCCCGCCTCCGGCTGCGCCTCGTGCAGCAGCGCGCGCAACGCCGGCGGCAGCACCTCCTGCTCGTTGCGCGCGTGCGCGTCCAGCGCGCGCGCGGCACGGCGCTGCGCCGCCGACAGCGGCGTGGCGGTGTCCCAGTTCTCGAAGAAGCGGCTGATCCAGTCCGGCGCCGCCTCGTCCTCGCTCGCGCCCAGGCGCGGGATGGCGCGCCGGCGCGGGCGCCCGCTGGGCAGCGCGCGGGCGCGCGCAACCTCGTTCAGGCGCTGCTCCAGTTGCGCATACAGCTCGCCGACGCGCTCCTGCAGTTCCTGTTCGCAGATCTTGACGATCGCCAGTTGCACCTGCGGCGCCAGCACCAGCCCGTGCAGCGCCGCGTACACCGCCGCGCCCACGTGCTCGGGGCCGAACGGGTTGTTGTCGGCATCGATGCGCTGGCCGCCGGCGATGAAGCCGAGGAACCGGTTCAGCCGCATCAGCTCCGGCCGCCAGCGGTGCTGGATCGCGCCAGCCAGGTTGCGCACCGCCAGGCGCACGTCCAGTTCCTGCTCCGAGACCAGGCTGAGATCGCCGCGCTCGCGCGCCAGGCTGCGCTCCACCGACAGCGGACGGCCGGCTTCCACTGCCTGCCAGGCCTGGGCCAGGTGCGCGCGGAACCGCGCGGCGATCGGCTCGCGCTGCTGGCGCAACAGCTGGATCGCCTCGAAATAGTCGTTCTGCGCCGGCCCGGCGCGCTCGGCCATGCGGAACAGGGCCTCGGCGAGCACGTCCAGCACCTCGCCGAACGCGCCGGCGAGCGGAACCGACACCACGTCACGGACCTGCTCGAGCAGATCCGCGTTGCGGCTGGGCGACAACTCTTCAGCGTATTCAGCAAGGGTCATGGCAGTGTGATACGCAGGCGGCAGTGAGACCGACGTCAATTCGGAAGCTAGCGGCAGATCAGCAACGCAACGTGATTGTCCGTGTAACCGCGGCATCCGCTGCCGCCTGCGAGCGCCCGACTATAATTCCGCGCTCGCCCCACGGAATCGAGACTATGCGCACAATTCATTCGCTGCAAGCGCTGGATGCGCGCCGTTCAGTGCCATCCAAGCAGTTGGGCGAGCCGGGACCGGACGCGGAGACGCTGCTGGCGATGCTGCAGTCGGCAGTGCGTGTCCCCGATCACGGAAAGCTGGTGCCGTTCCGCTTCCTGCGCATCGCCGGCCCGGCGCGCCAGGCGTTGGGCGACATCCTCGCCGCGCGCACCCTGCAGCGCGATCCCGGCGCGGCACCGGCGGCGGTGGAGAAGGACCGCGAACGCTTCGCCCACGCGCCGCTGGTGATTGCGGTGATCGCCTGCCTGCAGCGCGGACACAAGGTGCCGGAGATCGAACAGTGGATGACCGCCGGATCGGTGTGCTTCGCGCTGCTGCAGGCGGCGCAGGCCTACGGCTTCGGCGCGCAGTGGCTGACCGGCTGGATGGCGTATGACGAAACGGTGACCGCGCGACTGGGCCTGGCCGAGCACGAGCATGTCGCCGGCTTCATCCATATCGGCACCGCCCGCCTCGACGCCCCGGAGCGCGAGCGGCCGGACCCACGCGCGCTGCTCAGCGACTGGACGCCGTGAACGCAGGCCTGCCCGTGTCGCGGCCGCTGTACCTGGTCGATGCCAGCCTGTACGTGTTCCGCGCCTGGCATTCGATTCCCGACGAGTTCCAGGACGCGCAGGGCTGGCCGACCAATGCGGTACACGGCTTCGCCCGCTTCCTGCTCGACCTGCTCGAGCGCGAGCGCCCGCAGCACATCGTGATCGCCTTCGACGAAGCGCTGGACAGCTGCTTCCGGCATCGGCTGTACACCGCCTACAAGGCCAATCGCGCGCCGGCACCGGACGCGCTGCGCCGCCAGTTCGCGCACTGCAAGGCGCTGTGCGCGGCCCTGGGCCTGTGCGTATTGGCGCACCACGACTACGAGGCCGACGACCTGATCGGCAGCGCCCTGCACAGCGCCCGCGGCAACGGCTTCCACGGCGTGATCGTCTCCGCCGACAAGGACCTGTCGCAGTTGTTGCTGGAGTTCGACGAACAGTGGGACTACGGCCGCGGCCAGCGCTGGGGCGCGGCCGGGGTCAAGGCGCGCCACGGCGTGCATGCGCACCAGATCGCCGACTACCTGGCGCTGACCGGCGATGCGATCGACAACATCCCCGGCGTCACCGGCATCGGCGCCAAGTCGGCGGCGATCCTGCTGGCGCATTTCGGCGACCTGGACACGCTGCTGGCACGGGTCGACGAAGTGGCATTCCTGCGCCTGCGCGGCGCCGCGCAGATGGCCGTGCGCCTGCGCGAGCAACGCGAACACGCGCTGCTGTGGCGGCAGCTGACCACCATCGCCCTGGACGCGCCGCTGCACACCGCCACCGCGGATTTCGCCCGCGGCGCGGCCGATGCCGACATGCTGCACGGCCTGTGCGAGGCGCTACGCTTCGGGCCGCTGACCCGGCGCCGGCTGCTGCAGGCCGCAGGCCTGGAGTTCGTGGCCGGCTGAGCGCCGGCCCCGCGTCGCGCCCGCCCACCGCTGGCCGCAGGGCACGCATCAAAAAAACACAGCACACGCTCTACACTGCACCGCATCGCCGGACCGCGCCGCGCGCGACCGCGCCTTCTTCCTCCGCCATCTTGCGAGCTGCCCATGCCCCGCCACGATTCCCCGCCCCGCGTCGTCTACGAAGGCAAGTACCAGCGCATGGTCGTGCGCGGCACCTGGGAGTATTCCGAACGGGTGCATGCCGGTGGCCTGGCCGCGATCATCGTGGCGGTCACGCCGGACGACGAAGTGCTGTTCGTCGAACAGTTCCGCGTGCCGCTGCAGGCGCGCACCATCGAGATGCCGGCCGGGCTGGTCGGCGACATCGATGCCGGCGAATCGATCGAAGTGTCGGCGGTGCGCGAACTGGAGGAGGAGACCGGCTGGACCGCCGACCACGCCGAAGTGCTGCTGATCGGCCCGACCTCGGCCGGCGCCAGCAACGAGAAGATCGCCTTCGTGCGTGCCACCGGCCTGCGCAAGGTCGGCAACGGCGGCGGCGACGCCAGCGAGGACATCACCGTGCATTCGGTACCGCGCGCCCGTGCCGCCGCGTGGCTGGTGCAGAAGATGGGCGAAGGCTACGCACTGGACGCGAAGCTGTGGGCCGGCCTGTGGATGATCGAACACGAGCTCGACGGGACGCCGCGTGGCTGAGGCGCCCCGTTCCGATCTGCCGCCGCTGCTGGGCGCCGGCGACCCGGCGGTGTTAACCATCCACCGCGCGCACGGCGCTTCGCCGTTCGTGCTGCTGGCCGACCACGCCGGCCAGGCGGTGCCGCGCGCGCTGCACGGTCTCGGCCTGGCGCAGGCGGACCTGGACCGGCACATCGGCTGGGACATCGGCATCGCCGGCACCACCCGCGCGCTGTCCGCGCTGCTCGACGCCTGGGCGATCGAACAGACCTATTCGCGACTGCTGATCGACTGCAATCGCCCGCTGGCCTCGCCGACGCTGATTCCGCCGGTCAGCGACCACACCGTGGTGCCGGGCAATGCCGCACTGACGGCGGCGCAGCGGCAGCAGCGCATCGACGCCGTGCATGCGCCCTACCACGCGCGCATCGCCGCCGAACTGGACGCACGCCGCGCCGCCGCGCGCCCCACCCTGCTGGTGATGATGCACAGCTTCACCCCGGTGATGGACGGCGTGCCGCGGCCCTGGCATGCCGGCGTGCTCTACCACCGCGACACCCGCTTCGCCCACGCGCTGCTGCAGGCGCTGCGCGAGGAAGACGACCTGCTTGTCGGCGACAACGCGCCGTACGCGGTCAGCGACAGCAGCGACTACGCGGTGCCCGTGCACGGCGAAGGCCGCGGCCTGCCGCACGTGGAACTGGAGATCCGCCAGGACCTGATCGCCGACGCCGCCGGCCAGCAGGCCTGGGCGCAGCGGCTGGCGCGGATCTTCAGCGCGCTGCAGCCGCCGTTGCTGGCGCTTGGCTGAGTACAAGACGTCGGCGAGAGATGTGGCTTCTGCCGCGTCCCTCCGTCGAAGACGACCGACCACCGCGCCCACGCGCTGCCGCAAGGACCCCCGGTGCGGCGGTCCTTGGCGTCGCGCGCACGTCGCGCCGCGGTTTCGCCGCCCACCCGTCGCCAATGCGTCGGTTCGACATGCACTGAGACCCCTCCGCCGCTCAGCATGCTGAAGCGGCGGGCGCCCGCCTTCACACCAAGCTGAGCGCGGCCTGCGCACGCTGGGCTTGGACCGGTCCGCACCGGCAACCCGCCCCGCACCGGACACACCATGCTCATCCGCCTCGGCTACGAGATTCGCTACCGGTTCGCGCAGGCGACGCCGATGCTGGCGATGCTGGACATCCACGACAGCCGCCACGACGACATCGTCGCCGCCACCGCCCTGCACAGCGTGCCGGCAGTGCCGCTGCACACCTATCGCGACGGCTTCGGCAACCGCTGCACGCGCCTGCAGGCACCCGCCGGCGCGCTCACCCTGCGTGCCGACGCGGTGGTGCGCGACAGCGGGCTGCCGGACCAGTACCGCTACGACGCCGCGCAGACCCCGGTGGAGCAGTTGCCCGACGATACCCTGGTGTATCTGCTCGGCAGCCGCTACTGCGAGACCGACCTGCTCAGCGGCATGGCCTGGGAACTGTTCGGCGGCACGCCGCCCGGCTGGGCGCGGGTGCAGGCGATCTGCGACTACGTGCATGCGCGCATCGCCTTCGGCTACGTCCATGCCTGCGCCACCAAGAGCGCGGCGCAGGCGCTGCAGGAAGGGCGCGGGGTGTGCCGCGACTTCGCGCATGCGGCCATCGCCCTGTGCCGCTGCATGAACATTCCGGCCCGCTACTGCACCGGCTATCTCGGCGACATCGGCGTCCCGGCCTCGGACGCGCCAATGGATTTTTCCGGCTGGTTCGAGGCCTTCCTCGACGGGCACTGGTACACCTTCGATGCGCGCCACAACCTGCCGCGCATCGGCCGCGTGCTGATCGCGCGCGGCCGCGACGCCGCCGACGTGGCGATCAGCACCACCTTCGGCGACAACGTGCTGGAATCGTTCGTGGTCTGGACCGAGGAGACCACGCAGGCGCAACTCGACCCGCTGCCTGCACCGGCCAGCGCCACCGCGGCTGCCGGCTGCGAACCCCGCAACGCGCTGGCCTGCTGAACCGCAGACCGGCGCACCGCGGACGGCGCCGCGCGCGAACTCAGGCGAAGCCGTCGGTGGCGCGCACCAGCGCGTCGACGTTCTCGGCTTCGAACGCCGAATGCCCGGACGCCGGCGTGATCTGCAGCGTCGCCTTCGGCCAGGCCTTGGCCAGGTCCCAGGCATTGGCCAGCGGGCAGACCACGTCGTAGCGGCCATGCACGATCACCCCGGGGATGTCGGCGATGCGGTGCGCGTCGCGCAGCAACTGGTCCTCGACCTCGAAGAAGCCGCCGTTGACGAAGTAATGGTTCTCGATGCGCGCGAACGCCAGCGCGAAGTGCGGGTCTTCGTGGCTGTCGACGAAATCGGCATCCACGTGCAGGAAGCTGGTGGCGCCTTCCCACACGCTCCAGGCCTTGGCCGCGGCCAGGCGGGTGGCCTCGTCGTCGCTGGTCAGGCGCCGGTGGAAGGCGGAGATCAGGTCGGCGCGCTCCACCGGCGGGATCGCCGCGACGTAGTGCTCCCACGCATCCGGGAACAGGCGGCTGGCGCCTTCCTGGTAGAACCACTCCAGCTCCCAGCGGCGCAGCATGAAGATGCCGCGCAGCACCAGTTCGGTGACGCGCTGCGGATGCGTCTGCGCGTAGGCCAGCGCCAGGGTCGAGCCCCAGCTGCCGCCGAACACCTGCCAGCGGTCGATGCCCAGGTGCGTGCGCAGCCGCTCGATGTCGGCGACCAGGTCCCAGGTGGTGTTGTCGACCAGGTCCGCATGCGGCGTGGAGCGGCCGGAACCGCGCTGGTCGAACAGCACGATGCGGTACTTGGCCGGGTCGTGGAAGCGACGCATCTTGGCGTTGCAGCCGCCGCCCGGACCGCCATGCAGCAGCACCACCGGCTTGCCGTGCGGATTGCCGCACTGTTCGTAGGACAGGGTATGCCGTGCGTCCACCGGCAACATGCCGCTGTCGAACGGCTCGATCTCGGGATACAGCGTGCGCATGGCGCCTCCTGCAGGGAAACCCCCGATTCTACCCAGCGCTTGGCCTGGACTCGCAGACGAATGCACCGCGCTCCCTTGGCGCCTGGGGCGAGTCGACACGACCGCTCGGCGCAGCGCGGGGGCGCTTCCCTGCACGGCGCGCATCGCGTGGCCGCCATCGGCAACGGTCGCGCGCCCCACAGACCCTGTCGCTCAACTGGTCGGCCACTGCCCCAGCGTGACCCGGTCGCGCGCCTCCAGGTCCTGCCGGGTCGCCACCTCCGCGAAGCCGGCCGCCTTCAGCAGTGCGCGCACCGCCGCGCCCTGGTCCCAGCCGTGTTCCAGCAGCAGCCAGCCACCGGGCAGCAGATGCGCCGGCGCATCGGCGACGATCCGGCGCAGATCGTCCAGCCCGTCCGGGCCGGATGCCAGCGCGCTGGCCGGTTCGTAGCGCAGGTCGCCCTGCTGCAGGTGCGGATCGCCATCGGCGATGTACGGCGGGTTGCTGGCGATCAGGTCGAAGCGCTGGCCGGCCAGCGGCGCCAGCCAGGCGCCGTGGACGAAGACGACGTTGCCCAGGCCGTGCGCGTGCGCATTGGCCTGCGCCACCGCCAGGGCGGCTGCACTGAGGTCGGTGGCCGTCACCTGCGCCTGCGGGCGCTCGCTGGCCAGGGCCAGGGCGATGGCGCCGCTGCCGGTGCCGAGGTCGGCGACGCGCCGGCCCGGTGCCCTATCCAGTCGCTCCAGCGCCAGTTCCACCAGCCGCTCGGTGTCCGCGCGCGGGATCAGCGTGGCCGGCCCGACCGCCAGGTCCAGGGTCCAGAAGCCGCGCCGGCCGGTCAGGTAGGCCACCGGCTCGCCCTGCGCACGCCGCGCCAGCAGCGCCTGGAAGCCGGCGACCACACCGTCGGGCAGCGGCTCGCGGGCATGCGCGAACAGCCACGCGCGGTCGCGTTGGAGGGCGTGCAGCAGCAGGGCTTCGGCATCGCCGCGCTCGACCTGGGTGCAGGCCGCGCGCAGCAGGGACTCGGGGGTAGGCGCATTCATCGCTGTCACGATGACGCAGCGAGTCCGGAAAAGCCAACGTGGTAGAACGGACCAACGCCTATGCGCCATGGGCGGGTGGCGCCCTCGCGCGGCAGTGCAGCAAAGAGCCAGGCTTGGAAATCGATAGAGGAAAGCTATCTATTCAATTCCATCAATCGATTTGAGGGATCTATCGGCACCCCCTATCATGAGCCTCGTTCCATCCCCCGACCCCTATTGCAACCACGAGGAAACTCCATGTCGTCTTTGATCAACACCCAGGTCCAGCCGTTCAAGGCCAACGCCTACCGCAACGGCGAATTCATCGAAGTCACCGACGCGGACCTGAAGGGCAAGTGGTCGGTGCTGATCTTCATGCCGGCTGCCTTCACCTTCAACTGCCCCACCGAAGTGGAAGACGCCGCCGAGCATTACGCCGAGTTCCAGAAGATCGGCGCCGAGGTCTACATCGTCACCACCGACACCCATTTCTCGCACAAGGTGTGGCACGAGACCTCGCCGGCGGTGGGTAAGGCCCAGTTCCCGCTGGTCGGCGACCCGACCCACCAGCTGACCCGCGCCTTCGGCGTGCACATCGAGGAAGAAGGCCTGGCCCTGCGCGGCACCTTCGTGATCAACCCGGAAGGCGTGATCAAGACCCTCGAGATCCACGACAACGCGATCGCCCGCGACGTCACCGAGACCCTGCGCAAGCTCAAGGCCGCGCAGTTCGTCGCTTCGCACCCGGGCGAGGTGTGCCCGGCCAAGTGGAAGGAAGGCGAGAAGACCCTGAAGCCGTCGCTGGACCTGGTCGGCAAGATCTAAGCCGCCCGCGCTCCCATCTCCGCCTCGCGGCGGGGGTGGGGGTGAACCGCAGCCGGCATCGCGCGCCGGCGCCGGCTGCGGTTCATCCCTCCTCCCTCTTCGCAGCGCGCTGCTCCGGCAGCTCGCTTCCCCCTCGCTTTGCCCAACGTCAGGAGTCCGCCATGTTGGATGCCGATCTGAAAACCCAGTTGAAGGCTTACCTGGAGCGGGTCGTCCGGCCCATCCACATCACCGCGTCGGTGGACGATGGCGCCAAGTCGCGCGAGATGCTCGACCTGCTCGAGGATCTGGTGCTGCTGTCGGACAAGATCACCCTGGACGTGCACCGCGACAGCGGCGAGCGCACCCCGTCGTTCGCGCTGAACAGCCCGGGCCACGACATCCACCTGCGCTTCGCCGGCCTGCCGATGGGCCACGAGTTCACCTCGCTGGTGCTGGCGCTGCTGCAGGTCGGCGGCCACCCGTCCAAGGCCACCGCCGAGCTGATCGAGCAGGTGCGCAACCTGCCCGGCGAGTACCGTTTCGAAACCTATTTCTCGCTGTCCTGCCAGAACTGCCCGGACGTGGTGCAGGCGTTGAACCTGGCCGCGGTGCTGAACCCGAACATCCAGCACGTGGCGATCGACGGTGCGCTGTTCCAGGACGAGGTCGAGGCGCGGCAGATCATGTCGGTGCCCACCGTCTACCTCAACGGCGAAGTGTTCGACCAGGGCCGCATGACCCTGGAGCAGATCGTGGCCCGGCTCGACACCGGCGCGGCCAAGCGCGATGCGGCGGCGATCGCGGCCAAGGCGCCGTTCGACGTGCTGGTGGTCGGCGGCGGTCCGGCCGGCGCGGCCGCGGCGATCTACGCTGCGCGCAAGGGCATCCGCACCGGCGTGGCGGCCGAGCGCTTCGGCGGCCAGGTGCTGGACACCATGGCGATCGAGAACTTCATCTCCGTGCAGGAGACCGAAGGCCCGAAGATGGCCGCGGCGCTGGAACAGCACGTGCGCCAGTACGACGTGGACATCATGAACCTGCAGCGCGCCGAACAGCTGCTGCCGGCCGGTGCCGACGGCCTGGTCGAGGTCAGGCTGGCCAACGGCGCCTCGCTGAAGAGCCGCACGGTGATCCTGTCCACCGGCGCGCGCTGGCGGCAGATGAACGTGCCCGGCGAAGACCAGTACCGCAACAAGGGCGTGGCCTACTGTCCGCACTGCGACGGCCCGCTGTTCAAGGGCAAGCGCGTGGCGGTGATCGGCGGCGGCAACTCCGGCGTGGAAGCGGCGATCGACCTGGCCGGCATCGTCAGCCACGTCACCCTGGTCGAGTTCGACAGCAAGCTGCGCGCCGACGAAGTCCTGCAGCGCAAGCTGCGCAGCCTGGGCAACGTCGACATCCTGGTCAACGCGCAGAGCACCGAGGTGCTGGGCGACGGCCAGAAGGTCACCGGCCTGGTCTACAAGGACCGCGTCGGCGGCGATGTGCATCGCGTGGCGCTGGAAGGCATCTTCGTGCAGATCGGGCTGCTGCCGAACACCGAATGGCTGCAGGGCACGGTGGCGCTGTCGCCGCGCGGCGAGATCGTGGTCGACGACCGCGGCCAGACCTCGCTGCCGGGCGTGTTCGCCGCCGGCGATGCGACCACGGTGCCGTACAAGCAGATCATCATCGCCATGGGCGAAGGCTCCAAGGCCGCGCTGAGCGCCTTCGACCACCTGATCCGCCACAGCGCACCGGTCGCCAGCGGCAGCGTCGCCGAAGCGGCCTGATCCGCCCCGTCCCGCGCCGCACTGTCGGCGCGGGATCAGGGCGCGCGGCCTGCGACACGCGCGCGCCCATCTGTCTCGCCGCCATCTGCGCCAGACGCTCTATGCTGTGACCCTGCGACACCTCCCGCCGCTGCGTCCCGAGGACCCCGTCGATGAACCTGCGTGATCTGAAATACCTGGTGGCGCTGGCCGATCACAAGCATTTCGGGCGCGCCGCCGCGGCCTGCTTCGTCAGCCAGCCGACGCTGTCCACGCAGATCAAGAAACTCGAGGACGAACTGGGCGTGCCGCTGGTCGAACGCGCCCCGCGCAAGGTCATGCTGACCCCGGCCGGGCGCGAAGCCGCCAGCCGCGCGCGTGGCATCGTCGCCGAGATCGAGCAGATGAAGGAGGCGGCGCGGCGCAGCCAGGATCCGGAAGCCGGCACCGTGCGCCTGGGCATCTTCCCCACGCTCGGCCCGTACCTGCTGCCGCACGTGATCCCGCGCATCCGCGAGCGCTTCCCGCAGCTGGAACTGCTGCTGATCGAAGAGAAGAGCGACGTGCTGCTGACCCGCCTGCGCGAAGGCCGGCTGGACGCGGCGCTGCTGGCGCTGCCGCTGCACGACGAGCAGTTGCACGCCGAATTTCTGTTCGAGGAACCGTTCGTGCTGGCGGTGCCCGAGCAGCATCCGCTGGCGCGGCGGCCGACCCCGCTGACCCTGGAGGAACTGCACGCGCAACGCCTGCTGCTGCTCGAGGATGGGCATTGCCTGCGCGACCAGGCGCTGGACGTGTGCCATCTGTCCGGTGCGCTGGAAAAGGCCGAGTTCCAGGCCACCAGCCTGGAGACGCTGCGGCAGATGGTCGCCGCCAACGTCGGCGTGACCCTGTTGCCACTGCTGGCGGTGCAGCCGCCGGTGGCCAATCCGCCGAACCTGCGGCTGTTGTCGTTCGCGCCCGACGGCGGACCGAGCCGGCGCATCGCCATGCTGTGGCGGCGCAGTTCGGCGATGGGCGCGTTCCTGCAGCAACTGGCGCACCTGTTCGGCGCGCTGCCCGAAGACCTGTTCACCCTGCCGGCACAGGCGCCACTGCCGAACCAGGCGCCGCGGCAGGTGGCCTGAGCGGGGCAGACCCGGCCGCAGCGTCGCATCGGCGCCGGCTTGCTTGCACAATGGCAACAGGGGGCGGCACGGTGCCGCCCCCGTGCGTTGTGCCATCCAACCGGAGCCTGTCCATGACCTCGCAACACCACAGCGGCCTGCCGCCCTCGTTGACCGTCTCCAGCCGCGATTTCGCGCGCCTGGAAGCCCTGCTCGATTCCCCTGCCTTGCACCAACACCCGGCCGCGCTCGCGCTGGGCGCAGAACTCGACCGCGCCACCGTCGTGGCGCCGGAGCAACTTCCTCCCGGCATCGTCGCCATGCATTCGCGCGTGGAGTGCGAAGACGAACTGCACGGCGAACGCCACCAGCTGACCCTGGTCTATCCGCACGAAGCCGATGCCGCGCATGCGCGCATCTCGGTGCTGGCCCCGGTCGGCAGCGCCCTGCTCGGCCTGGCCGTGGGCCAGTCGATCGACTGGCAGGCGCCCGGCGGACGCCCGCTGCGCCTGCGCGTGACCGCGGTGCAGCGCGCCGACGACGACAACGCGCGCGCAGCGCGTTAACGTGCGCGGCCCTATCCTTGTTCCCACTCGTTTCCGAGAGATACCGATGACCTCTTCCGCCCCCTCCAAGCTCGCCCAGTTGCGCGAGTTGTCCGTGGTCGTGGCCGATACCGGCGACTACGACGCGATCAAGCGGCTCAAGCCGGTGGACTGCACCACCAACCCGACCCTGGTGAAGAAGGCGCTGGACCTGCCGGTCTATGCCGACCTGATCGACGAGGCGCTGGCCTGGGCGCGCGGCCAGGACGGCGACCACGCCGCCCTGGTCGACGAGATCGCCGACCGCCTGACCATCGGCGTCGGCGCCAAGCTCAGCGCGCTGGTGCCCGGCCGCGTGTCCACCGAGGTGGACGCCGACCTGGCCCACGACACCGCCGCCACCATCGCCAAGGCGCACAAGTTCATCGCCATGTATGCCGAGCGCGGCATCCCCAAGGACCGCATCCTGATCAAGGTCGCTGCGACCTGGGAAGGCATCGAGGCGGCGCGGCAGTTGCAGAAGGACGGCATCGACTGCAACCTGACGCTGATCTTCAACCGCACCCAGGCCCTGGCCTGCGCCGAGGCCGGGGTATTCCTGATCTCGCCGTTCGTCGGCCGCATCCTCGACTGGTACGTGGCCAAGGGCCAGACCCCGGCGACCATCGACGAGGACCCGGGCGTGCAGTTCGTGCGCGGCGTGTACGACGAGTTCAAGCGCCGCGGTTCGCAGACCGTGGTCATGGGCGCCTCGTTCCGTTCCACCGCGCAGATCGAGGCGCTGGCCGGCTGCGACCGCCTGACCATCTCCCCGGACCTGCTGGAGAAGCTCGACGCCGACCACGGCCCGCTGCCGCGCAAGCTCTCGCCCGGCCAGGCCGACGGCGCCAAGATCGAGCCGATCGATGCCAAGCGCTTCGCCGCCGACCTGGCCGCAGATCCGATGGCCACCGAGAAGCTGGCCGGCGGCATCGACACCTTCGCCAAGGACCTGCAGACCCTGCGCGACACGATCCGGCACAAGCTGGTCGGCTGAGTGTGTGCCTGCACCCCAAGCGCGGTGATGCTGCGCTTGGGGTGCAGGGAATGGGGAAACCGAAATGGGGAATCGGGAAAGCGAGTCCCCGTTTCTCTGCCGTCTCCCGATCGATTCGATGACGTCTGCACGCGGTCGCACTGCGCGAGCGCGAAGGCGCACGCCCCACGAACGCCGAAAACAGACGTGGGCGCGGCGCGTATCACCTGCGGCGCTTTCGACACCGCGTTGGCGCGGCCGCAACTTTTCCCGGGCTATGCTGCGCGCCCGAGTGCAGAGGCAAGGCAATGGCAACGATCGCAGTGGTGATGGTGGACGGCGTGGCGGACTGGGAAATCGGCACCATCCTGCCGGCGGCGCGGGCCTGGTTCGGCGACACGATCCAGATCGCCAGCATCGACGGCAAGCCCATCACCTCGATCGGCGGACTCGACTTGCACCCCACCCATGCTCTGTCGGACCTGGCGCCGCTGGACGCCGACCTGTGGCTGCTGCCCGGCAGCGACCGCTGGCAGGCCGGCGAGATTCCGGGCCTGAGCGCGTTGCTGCAGCAGCGCCTGGAGGCCGGCCGCGGCGTCGCGGCGATCTGCGGCGCGACCCTGGCGCTGGCCTACGCCGGCCTGCTCGATAGCCGCCCGCATACCAGCAACTCCGAAGCCTTCCTGCGGGAGCACGCCGGCGTCTATGCCGGTAGCGCGCATTACCAGGAACGCCGGGTGGTCAGCGTCGGCGGCCTGATCACCGCACCGGGCACCAGCCCGGTCAGCTTCGCCGAGGAATGCCTGCGCCTGCTGCACCCCGAACGCGAGGAGCAGATCGCGCAGATGCGGCAGATGTTCGCGGCCGAGTTCGTCTAGCGCGACCAGTGCCACCTGTCATGCAGACGGCGGCGGCACACCATGACTACACTTGTCGCCACACCCTGCAACCCGCCATCGGCGGCTGCGCGCGGCGTCGCGGTCGATCCGCGACGGGCGTGACGTAACGGCGCTCACGCACACCCGCGCGCCGGCAGGGTGCTTCCACGGCTTGGACAGGAGAGCGTGCATGCGCGGATGGATGGCGCGTTGTTTGTTTTCGCTGACGCTGGCTGCCGCCAGCGCCACCGGCATGGCCGCCACGCCGGCACCGACCCGGGTCGCGATCCTGGGCGTGGAGCACGCGGCGCAACTGGTCTCCGAGCGCGACCAGCCGGGCGTGCTCGCCGCGTTCCTGGAGCACCTCGCGCCGGATGCGATCTGTCTCGAGCGACCGCCGGAGCAGGCGGCGCGCGGCGACTATTACGAGTACACCTACGAGGTGCAGGGCGTGATCCTGCCGTACGCCGCGGCGCATCCGGTCACCCTCTGTCCGATCGACTGGATGCCGCCGGTGGAGGACGCCAGGCTCGGCTTCGGCGTGGACCTGGACACCCCGCTGGAACTGCGCCGCGAGCAGGGTTTCCAGGGATTCCTGTCCTTCCCCGACAAGGCCGCCCTGCAGCGCGACTTCTTCGCGGCGGATGCGGCCGAAAACGTGGCCGCGGTGCAGAAGTGGGCGCAGACGCCGGCGCCGCGTGCCGACCAGGACCTGCCGCGACGCCTGTACCTGTACCGCACCTTCCTGCAGGCCCAGCGCATCCGCGCCGCAGCGCTGGCGCACCCGGGCAAGACCGTGCTGGTCGTGGTCGGCTATTTCCACAAGCCGGACCTGGAAGCGATCCTCGCGCACGATCCGGCGATCGCACTGGTGCGGCCGTCGACGCTGGGTCGCCCCACCGCGGACGCGGTCGCGCGCGCCACCACCGCGTCACAGCGCGCGGCGATCCTCGCCTTCAATTTGCTCGGCACCCAGGCCGACACCGGCAACGTCGATTGGGCGTGGATGGGCCGCGTCCTGGATGCCTACGCGGTCGACGCACCAGCCGCCGAAACGGCGCTGTTGCAGACGCGCCTGGCGCTGCTGAGCGGCCGCATCGCACCGGCCGAAGCACGGCGGCGCTATGCACGGCTCGCCGAGGAAACCCCAGCCGAACTGGCGTTCGGCTGGACCGGCGTGCAGGACCGCGCGCGCGTGGATTCGTTCTTCGATCCCTTCGGCAACCTGACGGTGCGTCAGCGCGCGACGCTGGAACTGGCGCGGACCGACTACGCGCTCGGCCGCAGCCGTGACGGCGACGCGGCGATCGAACGGCTCAAGGCCGAGCTGTCGCCGCGCAAGGCGCTGCAACTGTCCGGCTATGCGGCGCGGCTGCGGCCGGCCGCCGGCAAGGGCTGCGCGGTTATCGCCAAGTAAGCGGATGACGTCGGCAAGGCGCGCGCTGTCGCCGCGCCCGTCGAGGTGCAGTCTCGCTCCTTGAGAGGGTGCTTTGGCTTGATGCGGCCGAGTCCAGTTCGGAGACGCAGCATGTCACTCGCCGAGATCGCAGGTCGCTACAGCAATATCGCCGGCGTCATCGCCGCCGCCGGCGCGCTGCCCATGTTCTTCCTAAAGTGGAGGACCGGCTTTCTCGGTCTCTCGGTGAAACGCACGCAACGCCTCTATGCGCTGTCCCTTGGCGGTGCCTGGCGGCATGCGGATGCAGCCGCCTTGCAGATCGCGGTCGGCAATGCCATCGGGGGCAATCTCGATGGCGACGACATCAGAATTGCGCTGGCACGCAGCAATGCCGTGCGGGTGCTGACGTACTGCAAAATGGCCAAAGGCATGATCGGGGTGTCGGACGACAAGTCGCACTTCGTGCCCAAAGGGAATTGGAAATCAGCCAAGAGCTATCGAAAAGGGGCCATTGCCCTGTACGTAGCCGCATTTGTCCCCTGGTTGCTTGCACCGGCCGCCTTCACTCTCTTTGAGCCATCCAAACAAATTGCCGGTGGGATTGCGCTGGCGATGTTGCTATTGCCCCCCGTCCTGACATGGCTATCCGCGTGTGCGGAAGCTGCTTACCGGCTCACAAGCGACTTCGATCGGAAGTACCCCAGGCTTCAGCCGCTCCCGGCCACCAAAGGACGGACACGGACAGCACGCACGAAGCGTGCAGGCGCGCCGCAGCCGAGCGCCGGTCGGCCGCGGCGCAGCCTCCGCGTCGAGGCTCAGGCCTCCAGCCCGATCGGACAACTCACCCCGGTCCCGCCCAGGCCACAGTAGCCGCCCGGGTTTTTGGCCAGATACTGCTGGTGCTCGTCCTCGGCGTAGTAGAACGGCGGCGCCGGGAAGCGGATCTCGGTGGTGATGGGACCGTAGCCGGCGGCGTCCAGGCGCTGCTGGTAGGCATCGCGGCTGGCCAGCGCGGCCTCGTACTGGGCCTGGGTGGTGCAGTAGATCGCCGAGCGGTACTGGGTGCCGGTGTCGTTGCCCTGGCGCATGCCCTGGGTCGGGTCGTGGCTTTCCCAGAAGGTCTGCAGCAGCTGCTCGAAGCGCACGGCCTGCGGGTCGAACGCCACCAGCACCGCCTCGGTGTGGCCGGTCTGGCCCGAGCAGACCTCGCGATAGGTGGCATTGGGCGTCTCGCCGCCGGCGTAGCCGACCGCGGTGCTGAACACGCCCGGCAGCGACCAGAACTTGCGTTCGGCGCCCCAGAAGCAGCCCAGGCCGAACTGCACCTGCTCCAGGCCGGCGAAGGCGTCGCGCAACGGATGGCCGTTGACGAAGTGGCGGTTGTGCAGCGGCAGCGGCTGCGCGCGTCCCGGCAAGCTCTCGCCCGGACGCGGCAGGCGCTGCTTGAAGGCACCGATTCCCAACATGGCATGGACTCCTGGCAGCGACGGCGATGTCTTTGTGGATGGCGCTGCCGGAGTTCGCTTTCAAGTGCGCCGGCCACCGCGGCGGCGGCGGGCGCGACGTTCACTTCGTTGCGGTGCTGGCCGTCGCGGCGGCGACCGGCTCCGGCATCGCCGAGCTGTGGTGGTTGATGATCAGCCAGCGCCCGTCGCGCTTTTCGTAGACGAAGGTGTAGCGCGCCTGCACCTGGCGGGTGCTGCCGTCGGGATTGTTCAGGGTGAAGGTGTAGACGCCGGCGTCGACCGCGCTGTCGTCGTCGAGCAGCCGCACCTGGCGGTAGTTGATGGCGCCGCGCGGCTTGGCGGCGAGGAAGTGGCTGAAGTAGTCCTCGATCTCGGCGCGGCTGGCGCGGACCTGGTTGGACACCGTGGGCAGCAGCACGCCGTCGCGGGCGTACAGGTCGGCCACGCGCTGCGGATTGCCGGTGGCCAGCGCCGCGTTCCAGCGGTCGAACAGGCCGGCGATTTCGCGCTCGGCGCTGCTGGCCGGCGTCGCCGGCTGGCCGTCGTAGTGCATCGCCGGCGCGGCCAGCGCGGTGGTGGTGGTGGTCAGGCCCAGTGCCAGGGCGAACAGGATGCGACGCATGGGAAGTCTCCGTGTGCTGAGGGGATGCCGTCTCGGGGCGAAGCGAGTATTGGCAACCGCGGCTTGCGCAACATCCGCTGGGCGGCATATCCTCGAATATGCCGTTCGGCATACCGGAGACGCGCCCGTGCACCCTCCCTCCAATGCAGGCCAGTGGCGTGAGGCACTACGCCGCGACGCTGCCGACGCGGCACGCTGGCAGGCGGTGGCCGCCGCCGCAGTGGCGCTGCGCGAGTCCGGCGATGCCGCCCAGGCCGCCGCGCACGCGCTGGTGCCGGCCAGCGCCCTGGTGGCGGCCCCGCACGCCGCGGTGCTGGCGGTGCGGGGCGCCCGCTGCCTGGTGCTGGCCAGCCAGGGCGATGCGTTGCCGCCGGGCGCCAGCGTCGCCGTCGAGGCGCCAGCGCATGCGTGGCGCCTGCGCGGCGATGCCGCCAACGAGGCCGGCGAACTGTGCCTGCCGATCGCCGCGCTGGGCGTGCCGCTGGGCACGCTGTGCCTGGGCTGGGACGCCCGCACCGTGCCAGCGCCGGAAGACGTGCAGGCCCTGTCCGCGATCGCCGCGCTGCTGGCACCGCTGGCGGCCGAACCGCCGCGTGCGCCGCGGCGACGCAAACCGGCGCAGGCCGACCGCCTGGCCGTGCTCAGCGCGCGCGAGCGGCAGGTGCTGGCGCTACTCTCGCGCGGCCTCACCAATGCCGCGCTCGGCGCCGAACTCGGCATCAGCGCCGGCACCGCCAAGGTCCACGTCGAGCGCATCCTGCACAAGCTGCAGGTGGCCGACCGCACCCAGGCCGCGGTGGTCGCGGTGCAGGCCGGGGTGGCGCTGTGAAGGCGCTGGCGCGCCGCTGGAACGACTGGCCGCTGACCCGCAAGAGCCTGGCGCTGGTGGCGCTGCCGCTGTTGCTGCTGGTGGCGGCGCTGGTGGCGATCTACAGCGTGGAGCGGCAGAACATCGCCGCCGAGAACGACGTGCGCCGCACCCTGCAGTTGCTCAGCGACCTGCACGAGGCGCATGCGCTGCTGGCCGAGACCGCCGCCGGCGTGCGCGGCTACCGGCTGGTGCGCCAGGACGCGTTCCTGACCCCGTACCGCGATGCCGAGCCGCGGCTGAAGACCGTGGTGCAGCGCCTGTCGCAGCGCATCACCGACCCGCGCCAGGCGCAGCGCTTCGCCCGCATCCAGCCGCTGTTCGAGGAGAAGATGCAGGGCTGGCGGCGGCTGCTCGCGCCGGACCTGAGCCGCGAGGAAGAGATCCGCCAGCTGCGCGAAGGCAAGGTCACCCTCGACATCCTGCGCGCGGAACTGCGCGAGCTGCGCAACTACGAGACCGCGCAGTTGCAGGTGCGTACCGCCAAGGCGCAGGCGCTGCGCCAGCGCAACTTGCTGATCACCCTGTGC
Organism: Xanthomonas sp. NCPPB 3174; assembly: GCF_056725205.1. Classification (NCBI taxonomy): domain Bacteria; kingdom Pseudomonadati; phylum Pseudomonadota; class Gammaproteobacteria; order Lysobacterales; family Lysobacteraceae; genus Xanthomonas; species Xanthomonas sp. NCPPB 3174. Next base: position 4,024,333 of record NZ_CM161517.1, read on the forward strand.
GCGGCGATGCTGGGCGGGCTCGGCGCGGTGCTCGCGGTGGCCTGGTTCGCCTCGTCGCTGTCGCGGCGCCTGCGCCAGCTCTCGGCCAATGCCGACCGCCTCGGCGACGGCCGGCCGCTGGCGCCACAGCCACCGGCCGGCGACGAACTGGGCCAGGTCGCGCAACGCCTGCAGCAGGCCAGCACCCTGCTCGCCGCGCGCGCCGAGGAAGCGCAGTCGGCGCGCCGCGAGGCCGAGAGCGCCAACCGCGCCAAGACCGAATTCCTCTCGCGCAGCAGCCACGAACTGCGCACCCCGCTCAACGCCATCCTCGGCTACGCGCAGGTGTTGGAGATGGACCTGCCGGGCGCGGCGCAGCGCGATCACCTGCAGCACATCCTCGGCGCCGGCCGGCATCTGCTGGGGCTGATCACCGAACTGCTGGACATCGCCCGCATCGAGGCCGATCAGCTCGACCTGAGCCCGCGCCCGGTGCCGGTGCGCACCGCGCTGGAAGAGGCGCTGGGGCTGGTCGCGCCGGAGGCGCGGGCGCGCGGCATCGTGCTGCGGCCACCGCAACTGCCGCCGGAGTGGACCGTGCGCGCCGACCCGCAGCGGCTACGCCAGGTGCTGATCAACCTGCTGTCCAACGCGATCAAGTTCAATCGCCCCGGTGGCGCGGTATGGGTAAGCGCGGTGCCCGAAGGCCAGTCCCTGGCGCTGACCGTGCACGACCAGGGCCACGGCCTGACGCCGGCGCAGGTGGAACGCTTGTTCACGCCGTTCGAGCGGCTCGGCGCCGAGCGCTCGGCGATCGAGGGCACCGGCCTGGGCCTGGCGCTGAGCAAGCGCCTGACCGAGGCGATGGGCGGGCGCATCGCCGTGGACAGCGGCCCGGACGGATCGCGCTTCACCATCGCGCTGCCGCTGGACCGCCCACAGGCAGCGGCGCTGCCGGACCCGGCCGTGGCGACGACGACGGCGGGCGGGGGACAGCGCCAGTTGCTGAGCGTGGAGGACAACCCCTCCAACCAGGCGCTGATCCGTACCCTGGTCGAACGCCGACCGCACTGGCGCCTGTACGAGGCCGCCAGCCTGGCGCAGGCGCACGCGCATCTGCAGCACGCCACGCCCGACCTGATCCTGCTCGACCTGCATCTGAGCGACGGCAACGGCGAGGACCTGCTGCAGGCGCTGCGCGCGCAGCCGCACACCGCGGCGATCCCGGTGGTGGTGGTCAGCGCCGATGCCACCGCGACCACGCTGGCCCGCGTGCAGGGCGATCCCGTGCGCGCCTACCTGACCAAGCCGCTGGACGTGGCCGACTTCTTCTCCGTTCTGGACCGACACCTCGCATGACCCGCAACGATGTCCTCGCCGCGCGCATCCTGATCGTCGACGACGAACCGGCCAACGTGCGCCTGCTGGAAGAACTGCTGCAGCGCGAAGGCTTCCGCCAAGTGGTGGCGACCACCGACCCGCAGCGGGTGCTGGGCCTGGTCGCCGCATTCGCGCCGGACCTGATCCTGCTCGACCTGATGATGCCGGAGCTGGACGGCTACGCGATCCTGGAGCAACTGGCGCGCTTGGCCGGCCCGTCCAGCTTCCTGCCGGTGATCGTGCTCACCGCCGACCCCAGCCGCAGCGCCCGCCACCGCGCCCTCGGCCTGGGCGCCAAGGATTTCCTGACCAAGCCGCTGGACACCTTCGAAGTGGCCCTGCGGGTGTGGAACGTGGCCGAGACCGTGGTGCTGTTCAAGCGACTGCGTGCGCTGGCCGTGGCGGATGCCGTGCCCCCGGGCTGGTCGACGGCCGGGATTGGGGATTAGGGATTGGGGATTAGGGATTAGGGATTAGGGATTCGCAACGGCGGCACCCCGCTTTTGCCAATCCCCAATCCCGACTCCCCAATCCCCGCCCCCAACCTACATCGCCCGCGTCACCTGGCCGCCCAGGCCCAATGCCATCAGCACTTCCTGGGCCTTTTCCAGCAATTCGTCGGCCACGCAGACCTGGACCACGCCGAACGGCAGTTCGCCGGCGCCGCCGAGCAAGGCCTCGCCGAACACGAAGGCGGTGATGCCGGCGTCCTCCAGCGCGTGCTTGGCCAGGTGCGCATCGATCAGGTGCTGGGCGCGGTAGGCGATCTGCATGGTCGGCCCTCAGCCGTACACAGCGACATTGGCGACGACACGGGAGACGCGCCGCACGCTCGCAGACAGGGTCTGGGCGCCGATAACGAGGCTGAGCAAAGGCATGGCGCGTTCTCGCAAAGGGAGATCGGCAGAGTACGCTGGGGACGCCGGTCGCAGCCAGCCGAACCGAGCCCCCAGCGTCAACAAACGTCAACATAGAGTCAACGTTTGTTGACCCGAGTAGACTGTTGCGCACCCAATTTGTTGACGCGCGCATGTCCGACACCCCCGCCACCGACGCCTCCGCCCCGGCCGAGAAGAAAGACTTCATCCGCCAGATCGTCCGCGAGGACCTGGCCAGCGGCAAGCACACGGCCATCCGCACCCGCTTCCCGCCCGAGCCCAACGGCTATCTGCACATCGGCCACGCCAAGGCGATCTGCCTGGACTTCGGCATCGCCGCCGAATTCGGCGGGCGCTGCAACCTGCGCTTCGACGACACCAACCCGGCCAAGGAAGATCCCGAATTCGTCGCCGCGATCCAGGACGACGTGCGCTGGCTGGGCTTCGACTGGGCCGAGCTGCGCCATGCCTCGGACTATTTCGAGGTGTACTACCTGGCCGCCGAGAAGCTGATCCGCGACGGCCACGCCTTCGTCTGCGACCTCTCCGCCGAGCAGGTGCGCGAGTACCGCGGCACCCTCACCGAGCCGGGCCGCGACTCGCCGTACCGCACCCGCAGCGTCGAGGAGAATCTGGACCTGTTCCGGCGCATGCGCGCCGGCGAGTTCCCGGACGGCGCGCGCACCCTGCGCGCCAAGATCGACATGAGCAGCGGCAACATCAACCTGCGCGACCCGGCGCTGTACCGGATCAAGCACGTCGAGCACCAGAACACCGGCAACGCCTGGCCGATCTATCCGATGTACGACTTCGCGCATTCGCTGGGCGATGCGGTGGAAGGCATCACCCACTCGCTGTGCACCCTGGAGTTCGAGGACCACCGCCCGCTGTACGACTGGTGCGTGGACAAGGTCGACCTGGCCGGCCACCCGGAACTGCTGCAGCCGCTGCTGGACAAGGGCCTGCCGCGCGAGGCGGCCAAGCCGCGGCAGATCGAGTTCTCGCGGCTCAACATCAACTACACGGTGATGAGCAAGCGCAAGCTGACCCAGCTCGTCGCCGAAGGCCTGGTGGACGGCTGGGACGACCCGCGCATGTACACCCTGCAGGGCCTGCGCCGCCGCGGCTACACGCCGGCGGCACTGCGCCTGCTGGTCGACCGCGTCGGCATCAGCAAGCAGAACTCGGTGATCGACTTCTCGGTGCTGGAAGGCTGCCTGCGCGAAGACCTGGACGCGCATGCCGCGCGGCGCATGGCGGTGATCGAGCCGCTGAAGCTGGTGCTGAGCAACCTGCCCGAAGGCCACAGCGAGACCTTGACCTTCTCCAATCATCCCAAGGACGAGGGCTTCGGCACGCGCGAGGTGCCGTTCTCGCGCGAACTGTGGATCGAGCGCGAGGATTTCGCCGAAGTCCCGCCCAAGGGCTGGAAGCGGCTGGTGCCGGGCGGCGAAGTGCGCCTGCGCGGCGCCGGCATCGCCCGCGTCGACGAAGTGATCAAGAACGACGCCGGCGAGATCGTGGAACTGCGCGGCTGGCTCGACCCGGAATCGCGCCCGGGCATGGAAGGCGCCAACCGCAAGGTCAAGGGCACCATCCACTGGGTCAGCGCCGCGCACGCGGTGGAGGCGGAGATCCGCCTGTACGACCGCCTGTTCTCGGTGGAGAAGCCCGACGACGAGTCCGAGGGCAAGACCTACCGCGATTACCTCAACCCCGCCTCCAAGCGCAGCGTGCGCGGCTACGTCGAACCCGCCGCCGCCCAGGCCGCGCCGGAGCAGGCGTTCCAGTTCGAGCGCACCGGCTATTTCGTCGCCGACCGCTACGACCACCGCGCCGATGCGCCGGTGTTCAACCGCAGCGTGACGTTGCGCGACACCTGGAGCGGCGGCCAGGGCGGCGCCTGACGCAATGCGCGTGCGGTCCTCGCGGCCGCACGCGCAGCGCCCCCATAGGCCAGCGCCGGCCGATATCGGCGCCTGGTCTCCGCACCGCAGCATCGCTGGTACACCGCGATGAAACGCTCGAAGCGTCCGTAGGAGCGGCTTCAGCCGCGACGGGCAGGAGCCCAGGGTCGCGGCTGAAGCCGCTCCTACGACGACAGCGCACCATCGGGCTATTGCGAATCCCCAATCCCCGCCCTTCCCCCACCACCGTCCGCGCGCTAGCGTAACCGGCATGTTCCCCGCCCCATCCCTGAGCCTGCGCAGCTACGGCCGCGACGGTGCCGCCCATCAGCACGACCACGTGCAGTTGGTGCTGCCGTTGCGTGGCTCGATGGAACTGGAGGTGGACGGCCGCGGCGGCTACCTGGACCGTTTCCGCGCCGCGGTGGTCGCGCCGCAGACCCGGCATGCGCAGTGCGCGCTGGACGCCAACCGCTTCCTGGTCGTCGATTGCACAAGCGATATCTTTGGCGACGATGCGCTGGAGCGCCTGCGGCGCCAGCCGTTCCTCGACCTGCCACCATCCCTGCAGGATCTGCTCGCCGCCCAGGCACCGCATCCACACCTCGCGATCGCCCATGCCGATGCCGGCGCCGCCGTGCTGGCCTGGCTGCAGGCGGACACCGCGCCCCGCGGCTGGCAGCGGCTGCAGGCGCTGTGCCGGCGCATCGAGGCCGCGCCCGGCCAGGACTGGCCGGTGCGGCGCATGGCGCAGCTGGCGCACCTGAGCCCGAGCCGCCTGCATGCGCTGTTTCGCGCCGCGCTGGGGCGCACGCCGCAGGACTGGGTGGCGGCACGGCGGCTGGACTGGGTGCGCCGGCAACTGGCGCATGGCAACCGGCCGATCGCCGACCTGGCCCAGGACAGCGGCTATGCCGACCAGAGCGCGCTGACCCGCGCGCTCAAGCGCAGCACCGGGCAAACCCCGGCCGCCTACCGCCGCCGTCATCGCCCGGCGCCAGGACAGGAGTCTGGGACAAGCCGGCCGCTGCCGGCGCCGGCATGCTGAGCCGTCACGGCTGACACGGCCGATACGGAAACCAACCGCATGCGCGAACGTCTATGGGCAGGGGTCGGCAGCGGCATGGTCGCGGGCGCGCTGTGGGGCCTGGTGTTCCTGGCGCCGCAATTGCTCAGCGCCTTTTCGCCGCTGCAACTGGCCATCTCGCGCTACCTGGCCTATGGCGCCATCGCCGCCGTGGTGCTGCTGCCGCGCTGGCGCGCCGCCACCGCGCCGCTGGGCGCGGCCGAGTGGTGGGCGCTGCTGCGCCTGAGCCTGCTCGGCAACATCGTCTACTACGTGCTGCTGGGCAGCGCGGTGCAGTGGGCCGGTGGCGCCGCCACAGCGCTGATCATCGGCCTGCTGCCGGCGGCGGTCACCGTGATCGGCTCGCGCGCGGCCGGCGCGGTCCGCCTGCGCAGGCTGGCCGCGCCCTGCGCGCTGTGCGTGCTCGGGGTGGCGCTGGTCGCGGTGCAGACCCTGGCCGTCGCGCGGCCGCACATTCCCGCCAGCCTCGGCCTGCGTGCGGCGGGACTGGCCTGCGCGGTCGGCGCGCTGGCGTGCTGGACCGCCTACTCGATCAAGAACGCGCGCTGGCTGCGGCGGCGCCCGGACCTGTCCGGCCGCGACTGGTCGCTGCTGACCGGCGTGGTCACCGGCGCGCTGGCCCTGGGCCTTGCGCTGCCGGCGTTCGCGCTGGCCGGCACGGCGCACGCCGGCCCCGAGTGGATGCGCTTCTGGGGCACGGCGCTGGTGCTGGCGCTGTTCGCTTCGGTGATCGGCAACGCCTGCTGGAACCACGCCAGCCGGCTGCTGCCGCTGACCCTGGTCGGGCAGATGATCGTGTTCGAGACCGTGTTCGCGCTGCTGTACGGCTTCCTGTGGGAGCAGCGCTGGCCGACCGCGCTGGAACTGCTGGCGATCGCCTGCCTGCTCGGCGGCGTGCTGTGGTGCACCCTGGTGCATGCGCGGCCGCAACCCGCCGTGCGCGAAGCCAAGCCCGGTTAAGCGGCGCTGCCTAGACTTGCGCAGGTCCTCTCACGGGAATCGCGCCATGCACACCGTCCTGCGCCGTTGCTGCCCCGCTCTCATCCTGGCCGCCGCACTGGCTGGCTGCCACGCCTCCAACGCGCCATCCGGCGCGGCACCGAGCCCGGCCGCCAACGCCAGCGCACCGGCGGCAACCGGCAAGTGCGACGCCGTCCCCGACCACGCCTACGACCTGCCGGCCGGGCGCTTCGATGAGGTGTCGCAGCAACTGGCCCACGCCACCGGCTGCATGGTCGTGTACCGCGATCCCGGCCTCGCATCGTTGCAGGTCAACGCGGTGAAGGGACAGGTCAGCATCCGCCAGGCGCTGCACCAGGCACTGGACGGCACGGGGTTGCGGATCGCGCAGGAGAACGCGGACACGTTGACGGTCGTGCGCCGCTGACCCGGCGGCGGCGCATGGGGTTGCTACCATGGCCGCACTCCACCGCACGGAAGGTCGCCATGTCCCGCCATTTCGCGTCGTTGCTGTGTTCCCTGTGCCTGCTCGCCGGCATGCTGCTATCCAGCGCCTGTGCGCGCAGCGAAACCGCCAAGCCGGCGGTGCCGGCGCCGGCGCAAGCGGCATCCGCACCGGGCCTGCCGATCAAGGTCGACACCAGCTGCCGCACCGATGCCGACTGCACCGTCAAGAACGTCGGCAACTGCTGCGGCGCGATGCCGGCCTGCGTCAACCGCGACAGCCCTACCGATCCGCAGAGCGTGATGGCGCAGTGCCAGGCCAGCGGGCGCATGAGCGTGTGCGGCTCGCCCGCGATCGCCGGCTGCTCCTGCGTGGCCGGGCAATGCAGCGCGCGCGCCGCGCAAGCCGATACACTGCGCGCCCCCCAGCCTGCCGAACCCGTCCGCTGATGCTCTACGCGCAAGTCCACCTCACCCTGCCCGCCTGGATCCACGAGGCGGTCGATCCGCAGGCCGTCTACGCCAGCGACGCCGACAAGGTCGCGCTGGCGGTGGAACTGTCGCGGCTGAACGTGGACGCCGGCAGCGGCGGCCCATTCGGCGCGGCGGTGTTCGGCCCGGACCACCGCATCATCGCCGTCGGCGTGAACCGCGTGGTACCACAGACCACGTCGCTGGCGCATGCCGAGAACATGGCCTACATGCTGGCCCAGCAGCGCCTGCAGACGCCGCGATTGAACGCGGTGCTGTCACCCGTGACCCTCGCGACTTCCTCGCAGCCGTGCTGCCAGTGCTACGGCGCGACCATCTGGGCCGGCATCGACCGCCTGCTGATCGGCGCCAGCGCCGAAGACGTGATGGCGCTGACCCCGTTCGACGAAGGCCCGCTGCCGGCAGACTGGGTCGGCGAACTGCAGCGCCGCGGCATCGAGGTGGTGCGCGGCCTGCACCGCGACGCCGCCTGCGCGGTGCTGCGCCGCTACGGCGAACTCGACAGCCCCCGCTACTGACGCCGCCGGCGAAGGCTTGCCCATGTCCTCCGAGAACGGCCCGCTGGTCCATGGCCTGCTGTGCTACTGCCGGCCCGGCTTCGAACCCGAACTGGCGGCCGAGCTCAACGCCCGCGCCGGCGAGGCCGGGCTGGCCGCCTACGCCCGCACCGAGCGCAACAGCGGCTATGCGCTGCTGCTCAGCGACACCGCGGTGCCGGCGCAGGCGCTGCCATGGCGCGGGCTGATCTTCGCCCGGCAGAAGCTGCAGCTGCTGGCCGACCTGCGCGAGTTGCCGGCCAGCGACCGCATCGCGCCGATCCTGCAGGCGCTTGCCGGACAGCCGCGCTTCGGCGACCTGTGGGTCGAACATCCGGACTCGGACGCCGGCAAGCCGCTGTCGGGCCTGGCGCGCAGTTTCGGCAACGCGCTGCGCCCGGCGCTGCGCAAGGCCGGCCTGCTCAGCGACAAGCCGCAGCCGCGGCTGCCGCGCCTGCACGTGTGCTTCGTGACCGGCACGCACGCCCTGCTGGCGGTGGCCGACAGCGAGGACAGCGCGCCGTGGCCGCTGGGCATCCCGCGCCTCAAGCTGCTGCCGGAGGCGCCCTCGCGCTCGGCGCTGAAACTGGAGGAAGCGCTGCTGGCGCTGCTGACCCCGCACGAGCGCGAGACGCTGCTGCGCCCGGGCATGCGCGCGGCCGACCTCGGCGCCGCCCCTGGCGGCTGGACCTGGGTGCTGACCCGCCAGCACCTGCACGTGACCAGCGTGGACAACGGCCCGCTGCGCCAGCACGTGCTCGACAGCGGCCTGGTCGACCACCTGCGCGCCGACGGCTTCCACTGGAAACCGCCGCAGCCGCTGGACTGGATGGTCTGCGACATGGTCGAGCAACCGCGCCGCGTCGCCGAGCGCATGGCCACCTGGTTCCGCGAGGGCTGGTGCCGGCACGCGATCTTCAACCTGAAACTGCCGATGAAGAAGCGCTGGGACGAGACCCGGCTGTGCCTGGACCTGTTCGCCGAGCGCGCCGAGCGTCCGCTGCAGTTGCGTGCCAAGCAGCTGTATCACGACCGCGAAGAGATCACGGTGCTGGCGATCCCGGGCTAGGCGGCCGCGAGCATCCGACCCGTTTCTTCGTAGCAGCGGCTTCAGCCGCGACAGGCTTTCCCGGGAACGCCCATCGCGGCTGAAGCCGCTCCTACGAAGAGCGCACTGGCTCCACCCACCGCTACAACACGATCCGCGCCCCATCCTCGCGCGCCGAACGCTGGATGGCATCGACGATGCGCATGTCGCGCAGGCCTTCTTCGCCGGGCACGCGCAGCGGCGTGCCCTGCAGGATCGCCAGCGCGTCCTCGTCCATCTGCAGCGCCTGCTGGTGGTGCACCCGCGCGTCGAACAGGCGTCCATCGCTGGCCCGGCCGCGCACGCCGTCGTAGGCCTGGAACGGCGCCAGTTCGTACCAGCCGTTCGCGCACTCGGCGCGCAGCAGGTTCATGGTGCGGCCGAAGCTGGCCGCGCAACTGGCGGTCACCCCGTGCGGGAACTCCAGGGTGAAGTGCATGTGCTCGTCGACCTCGTCGAACAACGCCGGCCGATCGGTGGAACGCCGCGCGCTGACCGCCAGCGGCTCGGCGCCGGTCGTGTAGCGCGCCGCGTTGAGCGGATACACGCCCATGTCGTACATCGCACCGCCGCCGTACTGCGCGCGCAACCGCCACGGCCGCTGCGCCGGGTCGGTGTCGCCGTAGCCGGCATAGCCCGCCTCGGCGCGCACGCTGCGCATCGCCCCGAACGGGCGTTCGCCGGTCAGGGCGATAAGGCGCCGGGTGTTGGGCTCGTGCTGCATGCGGTAGCCGATGCTCAGCCGCACCTTGTTGCGCGCGCAGGCCTCGATCATCGCCTGCGCCTGCGCGGCGTGCAGCGCCATCGGCTTCTCGCACCACACGTGCTTGCCGGCGGCCGCGGCGCGGATGCTCAGCGGCGCATGCAGATGGGTGGGCGTGACCACGTAGACCACGTCGATGTCCGGGTTGTCGGCGATGCGTTCCAGGTCGTCGTAGCTGTAGACATTGCGATCCGGGATGCGATAGCGCGCCTGCCACTGCGGAATCTTCTGCGGCGAGCCGGTGACGATGCCGGCCAGGCGGCAGTGCCTGGTCAGGGTGAGCCCTGGAGCCAGGCGGCTGCTGGCGTACTCGCCTAGCCCGACCAGGGCCACGCCCAGCGGCTTGCGCCGACGCGCCGGCGTGGCCGCCCATGCGGACGCTCCGAGCATGCCGGCGGCGGTGGCGGAGAGGCCGGCCAGCAACAGGCGGCGGCGATTCGGCGAGGACGGCTCCATGCGCAACTCCGACCGGAAGGATGCTCCACCCTAACCGCTCGTGCGGCATCGGCACTGTGAGCGCTATCGCGCGATGCGCCGGGGCCTCTGGCACACTGCCGCCTCCCCCGCCGTCCGGACACCCGATGCGCTGCCGCCCACTGCTTGCCGCCCTCGCCCTGCTGCTGGCTGCCCCGGCCGGGGCGCAGGACCCCCTGTTCCACGCCCGCGACCTGGTCGGCGACGGCGTATTCACCGACAAGATCGAAGGACCTGCGACCGGCCCCGATGGTGCGCTGTACGTGGTCAACTTCGCCCACGACGGCAGCATCGGCCGGGTCCAGCGCGATGCCGACGGCCGCGGGCAGGCCACTCTGTTCGTCGATCTTCCTGAGGGCAGCATCGGCAACGGCATCCGCTTCGACCGCCGCGGGCGCATGTACGTGGCCGACTACGGCAAGCACCGCATCCTGCGCATCGCCCTGCCGAGCAAGCGCATCGAGGTCTATGCCACGCTGCCGGGCGCGTTCCAGCCCAACGACATCGCGATGGCGCCCGACGGCACCCTGTACGCCAGCGACCCGGACTGGAAGCACGACGGCGGCCAGCTGTGGCGCATCGACCGCGACCGCAGCGCGCACCTGATCGAGACCGGCATGGGCACCACCAACGGCATCGAGGTCAGCCCCGAAGGCAAGCGCCTGTATGTCAACGAGAGCGTGCAGCGGCGGATCTGGGTCTACGACCGTGCGGCCGACGGCAGCGTGTCGAACAAGCGGCTGTTCGCCAGCTTCGCCGACGCCGGCCTGGACGGCATGCGCTGCGACGTCGACGGCAACCTGTACGTGGCCCGCTACGACGCCGGCAAGGTGATCGTGCTGGCGCCCGACGGCACGCTGCTGCACGAGGTCGCGACCAAGGGCCGCAAGCCCACCAACCTGGCCTTCGGCGGCGCCGACGGGCGCGATGTCGACGTGACCCTGCAGGACCGTGGCGCGATCGAGACCTTCCGCAGCGACCGCCCCGGGCGCGAGCACGGACGTTGATGGGATGCGTATCGCAGCGGTGTCTCAGCCCGCGCAATGGCTGCCTGGCATCCTGGCTGTACTGACTGGAGGGCCGCGCACATGCAGCCGATCGAACTGAACAACCCGGCCGGCTTCGCCGACGAATTCCTGCGCCTAACCCTGTTGCAGGGCTTCCAGTCGCTGACCAAGCGCGACCTGGAACTGCTGATCTTCGTGTTGCTGGAACGCGACGGCGCGATCTCGCGCAGCGATTCCAACAACGCGGTGGCGATGCGCCTGCGAGTGACCCCGGCCAAGGTCAAGGGCCTGCGCCGCGACGGCTATGCGCGCTGGCGCGCGCTGGTGCCCGAGGACAACGAGGCGGCGCTGCAGCGCATCGTCGCCACCGTGCTCACAGAGGACAACCTGCGCGCCGGGGCCAAGCACGTCAGCGAGCGCAGCAAGAAGGACGGCTTCCTGGCGATCCGCATCGAGCACCCCGACGACCAGCAGCGCTTCGAACAGGCCATCGTCGATGTCGGCGCCATGCCCGTGTACGAGCGCAATCGCGACGTGATGGCGGTGCGCTTCGACACGCTGCTGAAGATCGCCGAGCGCTGGGGCTACCTGCAGCCGGAGCCGGAAAAGGTGACGCAGGAACTGCAGAAGCTGGCGCCCACTGCCGAAGAGGTGGCCGACCTGTTGAAGAAGGACGTGAGCAAGCTACGCTGGGAGGACGTGCGCCGCGCCCTCAACAGCCTCGGCGCCAAGGCCATCGCCAGCACCGCCGAGGGCGGGCTGAAGGGCCTGTTGAAGCTCGCGTTTCCGTTCATCCCCGGCTGAGCCGGGGCCACCATCCATCGCCATACCGGAGTTCGTCGTGTCCATGTCCTGCCGTTCCCTCGTCCTGCTTTGCTGCCTGTGCGCCTGTGCCGCGCCGGCCGCGGCGCAGAATCTCAACAGCGCCTCCAGCGCCACCACAGAACCGCTGCGGGATGCGCCGGTCAACGTGCGCGCGCAGCCGCTCAGCAACGGTGTGGTCACCCACCAGGTGCAGTTGCCGGCCACGCCTGGCGAAGCGCAGGTGACCGTGCGCAGCATCCAGCCGGACCGCGTCGCCGGCAGCTACCGCATCGACTTCGAGGCGTTGGACACCGACCACGACGGCTACATCAGCCGCAGCGAAGCGCAGGCCAATCCGTCGCTGGCCGACGAGTTCGACGCGCTCGACACCACCCACAGCGGCCGCCTCAGCCGCGCGCAGCTCGCCGGCTGGCTGTAACCGCAGCGACATGCGTCCCGGCGCCGCCATGAAGGACGCCGGGACCCATTCGATCGCAGTCCAGGACACATTGGAAACGCTTGCTAAACGGCGCCGGCGCACACCTGCGAACGCCCGATTTTTTTAGCGTCGATTAATTCGGCCAGGCCTATGTTTTTGACTCCTTCCCAGCAACAGGAGTCGTGCCATGAACCGCATCGTTCCTCGTCTCGTCCCGTTCGCGTTCGCGCTGCTTGCCGCGCCGGCGCTGGCCATGGCGCAGTCGGCGCCGGACGAAGTGACCCTGCACCAGAACGGCCAGATCATCAATGTCACCTCGGTCGAACCGAACTCGATCGTCGGCGACTACCACATCGATTTCGCCAAGCTCGACCGCAACCATGACGGCTACATCAGCCGCGCCGAAGCCAAGGCCGACCCGACGCTGTACGCCGAGTTCGATGCCGTCGACGTGCATCACCACGGCCGCCTGAGCAAGGCCGACCTGGAAGGCTGGATGTCGACGTGACGCGACTTGCGCGTCGACCGATTCGCGTCCTTCCCACCACACGCGCCGCCTGCGGCCTCCCCGCCGCATGCGGCGCGATTTTTTTCTGAAGCGGCAACACCGCAGACACCCGTCACGCGAAGGCCGGAGCATCATGCGCTCGCTTCATCGCAGCTGCCGCCGCATCGATCGCCGCGCCGCGCGCGTCATCCAACGCCCTCCATCTCGCCTCGCCGCGCTGACGAGCGCTACAGCATGCCTTCCTGCAGCGGCGCATCCTGCGTTCCGCCCCAGGGATCGTCCAGCAGATAACGCGCCGCCACCGGCTGCGTCGCCGGCACCAGGGTGAGCCGGTAATACACCTCGTCCTCGCCTTCGCAGACTTCGTAGTACAGCGCGTAGTCGCCAGGCTGCAGCGCCAGCGTCACATCGAAGGCCTCAGCGGCGGACGCCACCTGCACCCGCGCGTCCGGATCCACCCGGAACGGCACCTGCATGCGCCGCTGCGCACGCGGATCGGGGGCGAACGCCTCGGCCAGCACCAGGTGCACTTGCGCGCCGAACGCGTCCTCGGGCAACGGATCGAACACCACGTAGTCGCGATGCAGGATCGCGCCCTGCTCCAGGTTGCGCGGCCCCCAGCGGCAGGCGGCCTCGTCGAAGGCGCGGGCGCGCAGTTGCAGCTGGCTGTGGGAAATCAGCAGATCCACGGTCTGCGCCCGGGTCGCGTCTTGCATCGTCGTCCTCCATGGCAGGGACGCGGCCTGCGTGCTGCGCTTCGCGCCCTACCCTCACCCCAACCCCTCTCCCGAGGGGGAGAGGGGCTCAAGCAAACCAGCCGACGCTGGCGCTTCCTTCTCCCTCCGGGAGAAGGTGCCCCGAAGGGGCGGATGAGGGTACGGGCGCCGCTCGGCGCGCGTGGTCGAATCTGCGGCCGCCGCGTCCGGCCGCAGCGTGCGGTCACACGCCGGAAGCGCGCTTCCAGAAACCATGCATCAACAAGGGCAGCTTGCCGGCCAGGCCCAGCAGCGGGCCGCGCAGCAGGGTCAGGTGCAGCTCATCGTTGGAGAACAGCCGGTTGATCGCATCGAAGCCGTAGGCGGCCACGGTGTTGTCGCTGCGGCGACCACGCGCCCAGCGCGCCAACCGCTGCGGCGCCGCCCAGTCGACCCGCTGCGCCTGCGCCTGCCGCACCAGCGTCGCCAGCGCGGCGACGTCGCGCAGGCCCAGGTTGACGCCCTGCCCGGCCAGCGGATGCACCACGTGCGCGGCGTCGCCCAGCACCAGCAGGCGGCCGCGCTGGTAGGCCTCCACCAGTTGCCGGCGCAGCGGGAACGCCAGCCGCGGCGACAGCGCGCGCACCGCGCCCAAGCGGGCGCCGAAGGCCTGGGTCAGTTCGGCGCCGAAGGCCGCATCGTCCAGCGCCAGCACCCGCGCCGCCTCGGCCTCGGGCAATGTCCACACGATCGAGCTGCGGCCGTCTGCGAACGGCAGGAACGCCAGCGGCCCGCCCGGCAGGAAGCGCTGCCAGGCAGTGTCCTGGTGCGGTTGCTCGGTCTGTACGAAGGCGACCACGCCGCGCTGGCCGTAGTCGTGCGCCGGCGCGTCCAGCCCGGCCAGCCCGCGCAGGGTGGAATCGGCACCGTCGGCGGCGATCGCCAGGCGCGCGTCCAGGCGGCTGCCATCGTCCAGGCGCAGGCGCGCGCGCTCGGCCGACGGCTCCAGCGCCTCCACCCGTGCCGGGCAATGCACCTGCACGCCGGCAGCCGGCAGCGCCGCCCACAGCTGTTCGACCAGCAGGTTGTGTTCGACGATCCAGCCGAGTTGGTCGCGACCCAGGGTGTCGGCGTCGAAGGCCAGTTCGCCACCGCCGCCGGCATCCCACACGCGCATGCGCCGGTACGCGCTGGCGCGTTGCGCCAGCACCTGCGGCCAAACGCCCAGGCCCTGCAGCAGCGCCGCGTTGTCCGGGGCGAAGGCGTAGACCCGCAGGTCCGGCGTGTCCGCCGACCAGCGTGGCGGTTCGCGGCCCTCGACCAGCGCCACCGCCAGGCCTTCGCCGGCCAGGGCCAGCGCGCAGGCCGCGCCGACCACGCCGCCGCCGACCACCACCACATCCAGCACGCCGCGCCGGCTCATGCGCGCGTCTCCCGGCACAGCTGCGGCACATCGCCGCGGAAGCCCATCGCGCCGCCGACCAGGAACGACTGCAGCGGCGCGGCCTGCGCCGCCGCCAGCAGGCCCAGGCTGCGCAACGGGCGCAGCAGCGGGGTGGGATTGGCGGTCAGCCGCGCCAGCCCGCCGGAGAATGCCACCGTGCGCTGGCGATCCTGTTCGCGGCGCTGCGCGTACTGCTGCAGCAGCGCCGGCGCGCCCGGGTCAGTGCCGTCGCGCTCGATCAGTTCTGCCAGGGTCAGCGCATCGCGCAGGCCCAGGTTGAAGCCCTGCGCGCCCAGCGGGTGCAAGGTTTGCGCGGCATTGCCCAGCAGCACCGCGCGCGCGTCGGTCAGCCGCTCGGCCAGCACCTGCACGATCGGGTAGGCACTGCGCTCGCCACTGCCGAGCAGGCGGCCGACGCGCCAGCCCAGCGCATCCTGCAGCCGCTGCAACCAGGCGCCCTCGTCCAGCGCGGCCACCGCATCGGCGTCCTCGGCGGCGACCGCGTGGATCGCGCCGTAATGGCGGTCGCCGCGCGGCAGCAGCGCGGTCGGGCCATCGTCGCGGAAGCGCTCGTAGGCGGTGCCGTCGGGCTGGCGGCTGCCGCGCACCCGCGCCACGAACAGGGTCTGCTGGAAATCATGGCGCGCCGCGGCGATGCCCAAGGCCTCGCGCACCGCGCTGGCGCTGCCGTCGGCGCCGACCAGCAGCCGCGTGTGCAGGACCTGCTCGCTGCCGTCGCGCGCGATGCGCAGGCGGCGCTCGCCCTCCTCGGTGTCGGCCTCCAGCGTCACGAACTGCGCCGGGCGATAGCGGGTCAGCCGCGTGGTCGCCGCCAGGCTGGCCTCCAGCGCCTCGCCGAAGTCGCGCGCGACCACCACCTGACCGAAGGCCTCGCGCCCGTAGTCGGCCGCCTCCAGCCGGACCCGGCCGAAATCGCCGGCGCGGCTGACGTGGATGCGGCGGATCGGGCCGGTCGGCGCGCGCAGCCGCTGCATCACCCCCAGCGCGCCCAGCGCGTTGACCGTGGCGGCGGCGAAGCTGAGGTTGCGCTGGTCGAACACCGGCGGCAACGCGCCCGGCGGTGCGGCCTCGACCAGGCCCACGTCCACCCCCAGCCGGTCCAGGGCGATAGCCAGGCTGGCGCCGACCAGGCCGCCGCCGACGATCACTACGTCATGTCGTTTGCTCATCCGGCCATGATACGACCCGCACCCGTCTGCCCGGTGAGCGCCACCGCCCAGCTTGCGTGCCGTGGCGGCAGCGGTGCACGGCGCTCGCGCACGCCGCGCTTCCAGTAGAATCCGGGGTCTTACGTGCCCCGGTGCCCGCCGCCATGACGCCTTCCGCCCACCGCCTCCCCGCCCTGCTGCTGTTGACCGCGCTGCTGGCCGCAACCCGCATCAACCACTTCGGGGCGATCCCGGACGCGTCGTGGGCGGTGTTCTTCGTCGGCGGTTTCTACCTGCGCAACTGGACCCGCTGGGCGTTCCCGCTGCTGATGGCGCTGGCGGTGCTGGTCGACTACCTGGTCATCCGCAGCCAGGGCCTGGATTTCTGGCAGCACTACTGCGTGTCGCCGGCCTACTGGTGCCTGATCCCGGCCTACTTCTTGCTGTGGGCCGGCGGCGCCTGGCTGGCGCAGCGCTACCGCGGCGCCGACTGGCGCGCCCTGGGCCTGGCCGCAAGCAGCCTGCTGGTGGCGGTGGCGTTGTGCCACCTGCTGGCGCAGGGCAGCTTCTACTGGGTCAGCCGCAGCGTGCCGAACCCGACCCTGGCCGGCTGGTGGCAGAACTACAGCGACTGGCTGCTGCCCTACCTGGGCAGCGCCGGCCTGTACGTGGCGCTGGCCGCGGCGATCCAGGTCGGCCTCGAGCAACTGGCGCGGCTGGGCCAGCGCGGCCAGCCGGTCGGTCACTGACCGGGATGGGCAACCGCCTCTCCAAGATCTATACCCGCACCGGCGACGACGGCAGCACCGGCCTGGGCGACGGCAACCGGGTCGGCAAGGACTCGGCGCGGGTCGCCGCCTACGGCACCGTGGACGAGGCCAACTCGGCGATCGGCGTGGTCCTGGCCTGCCCGCTGGCCGAGGACGTACGGCAATTGCTGACCGCGATCCAGCACCAGCTGTTCGACCTCGGCGGGGAGCTGTGCATCCCCGGCCACGCCGCGATCCATGCCGCCGACATCGACGCGCTGGAACGGCACCTGGACCGCTACAACGACACCCTGCCGCCACTGCAGGACTTCATCCTGCCTGCCGGCGGCGAGGCGGCGGCCCGATGCCACCTGGCCCGCACCATCGTGCGCCGCGCCGAGCGCGAGACGGTGGCGCTGTCGCGGCAGGACGCGGTGCGCCCGGAAGCGGTGCGCTACCTCAACCGCCTGTCCGACCTGCTGTTCGTGCTGGCGCGGGTGCTGGCGCGGGCCGACGGCCACGGCGAAGTGCTGTGGCGCCACGACCGGCGCCAGGCCTGAGCGACGCCCGGGCCGCGGCCGCGCATGCTGATCTACAGCCATCCTGCGTGCCTGGGTCACGCGCCCGGCCCGGAACACCCGGAACGTCCGCAGCGCCTGGAGGCGGTGACCACCGCGCTGCGCGAGGCCTTTCCTGCGCTGGAATGGCGCGAGGCGCCGCTGGCCAAGCTCGGCGACCTGGCCCGGGTCCATGAGCGCGACCTGATCGACCGCGTCCTGGCCGACCTCGACGGCCCGCAGATGCTCGACGTGGACACGGTACTCTCGCCCGGCTCGCGCGCCGCCGCCCTGCGTGCCGCCGGCGCCGGCGTGGCCGCAGTGGACGCGGTCATGCACGGCGTCAGCGACACCGCGTTCTGTGCGGTGCGCCCGCCCGGCCACCACGCCACCGCCGACACCGCGATGGGCTTCTGCCTGTTCAACAACGTCGCCGTGGCCGCCGCCCATGCCCGCGACGCGCATGGCCTGGAGCGGATCGCCATCGTCGATTTCGACGTGCATCACGGCAACGGCACCCAGGCGATCTTCGAGCGCGAGCCCCGCGTGCAGTACCTCAGCACCCACCAGTCCGGGCTGTTCCCGCACACCGGCGGAGTCCACGACCGCGGCGTCGGCAACCTGCACAACGCGCTGCTGCCGCCGGGCAGCGGCGGCTTCCGCTTCCGCAACACCTGGGCCGACCAACTGCTGCCGCTGCTGGACGCGTTCAAGCCGCAGTTGCTGCTGATCTCGGCCGGCTTCGACGCGCACATGCGCGATCCGCTGGCCGACCTGATGCTGGACACCGAGGACTTCGCCTGGATCACCGCCGAGCTGCGCGCGGTGGCACAGCGGCATGCGCGCGGCCGGGTGGTGTCCCTGCTGGAAGGCGGCTACGACCTGCAGGCCCTGCGCGAAGGCAGCGTCGCCCACGTCGACGCGCTGCGCTGAGCGTCCCGCCGGCCCGATGAACCCCGTCCCCCGCGCCGGGGACGCCTTCATTGCCCCTATGCACAGGATGGGGCAAGCTAGCGACCGTTTTCGCCCGATACCTGACGCGCGTGCGCCGAACCCTTCGCCTGCTCCCTCTTCCGTTCAGTATCGCCCTGTGCCTGCCGGCAGTGGCGGCTGAGAAGCCGCCGAACTGGGGCCTGTGCCCGACCCCGGACGTGCTGCCCAAGTTCGACGACGCGCAGCAGCCGGATCCCAAGCTCGCGCAGAACCGCGACCAGCAGCCGACCAATATCGAAGGCGACCAGCTGTCGGGCACCACCACCATCCCCAACTACACCGGCAACGTCGCGCTCAAGCGCGGCGACCAGTTCATGGGCACGGACAGCCTGCGGGTGGACACCGAGACCGGCAACTACATCGCCGAGGGCCACGTGCGCTACCAGGATTCGTCGATCCGCATGATCGCCGACCGCGCCGAGGGCAATCAGGACACCGATACCCACAAGATCACCAACATCCGCTACCAGCTGCTGGCCCGCCGCGGCAACGGCAAGGCCGACTCGGTCGACCTGCAGGGCGCGCTGGGGCAGATGCACCGCTCCACCTACACCACCTGCGACCCCTCGCAGCGGGTGTGGGAACTGCATGCGCCGGAAATCGACGTCGACAACGACGAGGGCTTCGGCACCGCACGCAACGCGATCCTGAAGGTCTACAACGTCCCGATCCTGTACGCGCCCTGGTTCAAGTTCCCGATCGACGATCGCCGCAGCAGCGGCTTCCTGTTCCCGGCGATCGGCATGTCCAGCCGCAACGGCTTCGACTACACCCAGCCGTACTACCTGAATCTGGCACCGAACTACGACGCCACCCTGTATCCGCGCTTCATGGCCCGCCGCGGCCTGATGCTGGGCAGCGAATTCCGCTATCTCTACGACGGCGGCAAGGGCGAACTGCAGGCCGCCTACCTGCCCGACGACAAGCTGCGCGACAAGGATCGCGGCCGCTTCGGTTACCAGGGCTACCACAACATCAATTCGCAGTGGCAGGCGCGCGCCTCGCTGGCCTGGGTCAGCGACGAGCGCTACACGGAGGATTTTTCCAACCGCCTGCTCGGCAATGCGGTGTCCAACATTCAGAGCCAGATCGGCGTCTACGGCACCGGCGACACCTGGACCGCGGGCGTGATGGCCGACCGTTGGCAACTGACCGACTACACCCTGACCGAGGACTCGCTGCCGTACAACCGCCAGCCGCGCGCCTTCTTCAACTGGGACCAGTCGTTCGGCAACTACTTCGAAGCCGGCCTGTACAGCGAGGCGGTGCGGTTCGTGCACGACGACATCCATGCCAAGGACGCGCTGTACGAGCGCACCGGCGTGGTCACGCCGCGCCCCGGCGGCAGCCGACTGGACCTCAAGCCCTACATCTCGATGCCGCTGGCCGGCGCCGCCTGGTTCCTCAAGCCGACCCTGGCCTGGCGCTACACCGCCTATCAACTCGACAAGGATCTGGCGGCCACGCTGGGCGGCGATACCACGCCCTCGCGTAGCCTGCCGATCGCAACCGTCGACGCGGGCGTGTACTTCGACCGCGATACCAAGATCGGCAACACCAACTATCTACAGACCCTGGAACCGCGGCTGTTCTACCTGTACACCCCGTACCGCGACCAGAACGACCTGCCGATCTTCGATACCCGCGAGTTCACCTTCAGCTGGGGCCAGTTGTTCCGCGATTCGCGCTACACCGGTGCCGACCGCCAGAACGACGCCAACCAGCTGACCATGGCCCTGAGCTCGCGCCTGCTGCGCCAGGACGACGGCAAGGAAAAGCTGTCGGTCAGCCTCGGCCAGATCCTGTACTTCAGCGATTCGCGGGTCAGCCTGCCCAACAGCGACACCACGATCGAGCAGGGCAAGTCGGCCTGGGTGGCCGATGCCAACTACATGATCAACGACCGCTGGAATCTGGGCGCCACCTACCAGTGGGATCCCAAGTACCGGCGCAAGGACCTGGCCAGCTTCCGCGCGCGCTATCTGATGCCAGGCGACGGCATCGTCAACATCGCCTACCGCTATCGCCGCGACCTGCTGGAGCAGGCCGATGTGTCGTTCCTGTACCCGATCAACCCGACCTGGAGCGTGGTGGGCCGGCATTACTACTCGCTGATGGACAAGAAGCCGCTGGAAAGCATCCTTGGCGTGCAGTGGGACAGCTGCTGCCTGGCGGTGCGGGCGCTGGCGCGGCGCTACGTGCGCAACCGCACCGGCGCGCTGGATACCGCGTTCCAGGTCGAGTTCGTGCTCAAGGGCCTGTCGTCCCTGGGCCAGGACACGGACCGCGTTCTGCGCCGTGCTATTCTCGGCTACAACCGCGACGACCTGTACTTGGTCCCGCCCAGCAACACCACGACCGATCCGGACGCTTACGATCCGAACCAGATTCCATGACCAAGACCCTTTCTGTATTTCTCGCCGCCCTGATGGCGGTCGCCGGCGTGTCCGCTCCGGCCGCCGCGCAACAAACCCAACCGCTGGACCGCATCGCCGCGGTGGTCGACGAGGATGTCGTGCTGCAGAGCGAACTGGATCGTGCCGTGCGCAACGTGAAGGCGCAGTATGCCGGCCGCGAGGCGCAGCTGCCGCCGGATAACGTGCTGCAGCGGCAGGTGCTGGAACGCCTGGTCCTGGTCAAGCTGCAGGTCGCGCGCGCCAACAGCACCGGCATCCGCGTCGGCGACGACGAACTGAACCGCGCCATCGCCAGCATCGCCCAGCAGAACGGCACCGACGTGGACGGCCTGCGCAAGAAGCTGGCCGCCGACGGCATGTCCTACACCGACTTCCGCAACTCGGTGCGCGACGAAATCACCGTGCAGCGCCTGCGCCAGAGCTTCGCGCAGAGCCGCATCAACGTCAGCGAGGCCGAAGTCGACGCAGCGCTGGCGCAGCAGGCCACCACCGGTGCGCAGTACCACCTGGCGCACATCCTGGTCGGCCTGCCGGAAGGCGCCACCGCCGAGCAGATCAAGACCGCCCAGGGCAAGATCGACGGGGTCAAGAACCTGATCGACAAGGGCGAGATCGACTTCAACGCCGCCGCGGTGCGCTACTCCGACAGCCCCAATGCGCTGGAAGGCGGCGACCTGGGCTGGCGCAGCCTGGACGAAATCCCCAATGCGTTCGCGCAGCTGATCCGCGACATGAAGCCGGGCCAGGTGGTCGGCCCGCTCCGTGGCCCCAGCGGCTTCCAGCTGCTGAAGCTGGTCGAAGTGCGCGACGCCTCGGCCAATCCGGAAAAGAAGACCGTCACCGAGTACCACGCCCGCCACATCCTGATCCGGGTCAACGATGCGCAGCCCGATGCGGCCGCCAAGGCCAAGATCGAGACCCTGCGTGCGCGCATCGCCGGCGGCGCCGACTTCCAGGCCGTGGCCAAGGAAGCGTCGGAAGACACCAACAGCCGCAGCCAGGGCGGCGACCTGGGCTGGTTCCCGGCCGACGCGTTCGGCCCGGACTTCGGCCAGCACGTGGCGAGCCTGCAGGATGGCCAGGTGTCGCAGCCGTTCCGCACCGAGGCCGGCTGGCACATCGTGCAGCGGGTCGGCGAGCGTCAGACCGACGTGACCAGCGATACCCAGCGCGCCCAGGTCCGCGAGACCATCGGCCGCCGCAAGCTGGAAGAGGAATACAACCGCTTCCTGCAGGAAATGCGCGGCGAAGCCTATGTCGACCTGCGCGTGGGCAACACCGACGCCGCCACTGCGCCGGCGGCCACGCCCGCGCCGGCGCCCGCCGCCAAGCCCTGACCCATGCGCCCCTCGCTCGCGCTGGTGCCGGGCGAGCCGGGCGGGATCGGCCCGGAGCTGTGCGTGCGGCTGGCGCAACAGCCGCGCCACGACTGCCAGCTCCTGGCCTTCGCCGATCCCGACACCTTGCGCGCTGCCGCCGCGGCGCTGTCGCTGCCGCTGCAGCTACTCCCCGAATCCAGCCCCGCCCTCGCTCCTGGCGACCTGCGCCTGCGCACGGTCGCCAATGCCGTGCCCAGCCGCTTCGGCGCGACCGAGCCGGCCAATGCCGCGGCGGTGATCGCCGCGCTGACCCAGGCTGCCGATGCCTGCCTGCGCGGTGAACTGGACGGCGTGGTCACCGGCCCGGTACACAAGGCCGCGATCAACGCCGGCGGCATCGCCTACACCGGCACCACCGAGTTACTGGCCCAGCACGCCGGCCGCGAGGTGGTGATGATGCTGGCCAATGCCATCGTGCGCGTGGCCCTGGTCACCACCCACCTGCCACTGCGCGCGGTCGCCGATGCGCTCACGCCGGCCCTGCTGGAACGCAGCCTGCGCATCACCGAGGCCGCCTTGCGCGGCGAGTTCGGCATCGCCGCGCCGACCATCGCCGTGCTGGGGCTCAACCCGCATGCCGGCGAGGACGGCCATCTGGGCCTGGAGGAAATCCAGGTGATGCAGCCGGTGCTGGACGCCTTGCGTGCGGAAGGCATGCGCCTGCTCGGCCCGCTGCCGGCCGATACCGCGTTCCTGCCGCAGAAGCTGGCGAGCGTGGATGCGGTACTGGCGATGTACCACGACCAGGGCCTGCCGGTACTCAAGTACAGCGGCTTCGAGCAGGCGGTGAACCTGACTCTGGGCCTGCCCTACCCGCGCGTGGCGGTCGACCACGGCACCGCGCTGGAGCTGGCCGGTCGCGGCGTGGCCGACCCGTCCAGCCTGTTCGCCGCCACTGCGCTTTGCGCGCAACTGGCCGCGCGCCGCGCGCAGTCCTAGCTGCCGGGCCGAGCGCGTTCGGCGCTCTGTCGCAACCAGGCTCCCGGTCATGCCGGTTGCGGCTGAAGCCGCTCCTACGTCGCCGCAGGCGCGCGCCACCCCGTGCATGCCGATAAAATGCCCGCCATGACTTCCTCCTCCGGCTTCGGCGCCCCGGCCAAGAAATCCCTCGGCCAGCACTTCCTCAGCGACCGCCACTACATCGACAGCATCGTCCGCGCGGTCGATCCCAAGCCGGGCGATCGCCTGGTGGAGATCGGTCCCGGCCAGGGTGCGATCACCTTTCCGCTGCTGCGCCGGCATGGCCAGCTGACCGTGATCGAATTCGACCGCGACCTGATCGCGCCACTGACCGCAGCGGCGGCCGGCGTCGGCGAACTGACCATCCTCAACCGCGACGTGCTGTCGGTGGATTTCGCCGCCCTGGCCGAGGGCGCGCGCATCCGCCTGGTCGGCAACCTACCGTACAACATCTCCTCGCCGATCCTGTTCCATGCGCTGGACCACGCCGCGGCGATCGCCGACATGCACTTCATGCTGCAGAAGGAAGTGGTCGACCGCATGGCCGCCGACCCGGGCAGCAAGGTCTACGGCCGGCTCAGCGTCATGCTGCAGGCGTATTGCGAGGTGACCTCGCTGTTCGTGGTGCCGCCGGGCGCGTTCCGGCCACCGCCGAAGGTGGACTCGGCGGTGGTGCGGCTGGTGCCGCGGCCGCCGCAGACGGTGGGCATCGCCGATCCCAAGCGCTTCGCCGACGTGGTCCGCGCCGCGTTCGGGCAGCGCCGCAAGACCCTGCGCAACGCCTTGAACGGCGTCTGCGATGCCGCCCAGTTCGAGGCCGCCGGCGTGCGCCCGGACGCGCGCGCCGAGCAACTCGAGGTCGCCGACTTCGTACGCCTGGCCAACGTCGCGCAAGCCTGAGCGGACGTCCCGCGCGGCGCGCGCATGCATGCATGCGTGGTGCGGCCCTCTGCGCGCGCGTTGCTCCGCTCCTTGCATGCCGGCGCAGGCGTCGCCGACCTGCGCCGTAGACATGGTGATGACGGCACCGCCTCGACACCGCAGCGTGGCAAGCCGCACAACACAGACCGCCACCGCGAACGACGGCCCTCCTGCACACTGCCCGCGGCAACAACAGGCCCGCACGGGCGGCTCGCGCAGGCGGCAGCCAGGGCCACTGCCACGCGTCAGCCGCCTGGCAGTGACAACCGTTGACGCATCTCGCCTCAAACGGCAAAACACGCTCTAAACTGTGGGGATGAACGATGACGCCCCCTATCGGATCGAGGTCGAAGTGTCGCCCCGATTCCTCGACGACCAATCGGCGCCGGAGGACGGACGCTACACGTTCGCCTACACGATCCGCATCCACAACCGCGGCCGCGTCGCCGCGCGGCTGATCGCCCGGCACTGGGAGATCACCGACGGCAACGGCCGCATCGAACGCGTGGACGGCGACGGCGTGGTCGGCGAACAACCGCGGCTGCGCCCGGGCGAGGATTTCCGCTACACCTCCGGGCTGGTGCTGGAGACCGAACACGGCACGATGCGCGGCCACTACGACATGGAGGCCGACGAC
This sequence comes from Xanthomonas sp. NCPPB 3174, assembly GCF_056725205.1. Taxonomy (NCBI): domain Bacteria; kingdom Pseudomonadati; phylum Pseudomonadota; class Gammaproteobacteria; order Lysobacterales; family Lysobacteraceae; genus Xanthomonas; species Xanthomonas sp. NCPPB 3174. The sequence goes on from NZ_CM161517.1 coordinate 4,048,999, forward strand.
GGCACCCACTTCATCGCCGCGATCGCGCCGTTCGTGCTGTCCGTGCCACGGACCCTGCACTGATGGCGGTCTGGGCGATCGGCGACCTGCAGGGTTGCTACGACATCACCCAGCAACTGCTGGAGAAGATCCGCTTCGATCCCGCGGTGGACACGCTGTGGTTCTGCGGCGACCTGGTCAACCGCGGCGGGCAGTCGCTGGAGACCCTGCGCCTGGTGCACTCGCTGCGCGCGCACAGCGTGGTGGTGCTGGGCAACCACGACCTGTCGCTGCTGGCGATCGGCGAGCGCAGCCCGGACGAGCAGCGCAAGGTCAACCCGGACCTGCAGCGCATCGTGCTGGCCGAGGACCGCGACGAACTGCTGACCTGGCTGCGCATGCAGAAGCTGCTGCACGCCGACCGCCAGCTCGGCTGGATGATGATCCACGCCGGCCTGGCGCCGAAGTGGACCACCGCGCTGGCCGAGAAGCACGCGCGCGAGGTCGAGCAGCAACTGCACGGCAACGGCTACCGCAAGCTGTTCCGCAACATGTACGGCGACCGCCCCGCCTGGTCGCCGGGCCTGACCGGCTACGACCGCTCGCGCGCGATCATCAACCTGTTCACCCGCGCCCGTTACTGCACGCCGCGCGGGCGCATCGCGATCGAGGAAAAGGGCACGCCCGGCACCCAGGCGCAGGGCCTGTACCCGTGGTTCGAAGTGCCGGGTCGGGTCGAGCGCGACCTGAAGATCGTCTGCGGGCACTGGTCGACGCTGGGCCTGACCATCACCCAGGGCGTGCACGCGATCGACACTGGCGCGGTCTGGGGCGGCAAGCTCACCGCCCTGCGCCTGGACAGCGAGGACCTGCAGGTCGTGCAGGTTCCGGGCCGCCCGGTGCAGGGACCGCCACCAGCGGCGCGCAGTGGCACGCCGCGACGGCAAATCATCAACAAGCCAGCCGTTTAAACCGGCTGGCTTGTTGCCGCACCTTCGGCTTCGTAACGATCAACTGCAGATCGAAGCAGCCATTCGCTTGAGCTGCCCCTTTTCGCAAGTGATTGTCTCGACGGAAGTACAGACCTTATCAGCAGTGACAACAGTCCCGTTCGAGTAAGTGACTTGCACCTGCCCACCAGCGGTACAACGCATAGATTTTACTGACAAATCCATGGGACTGACCTGGGTAAACGAGCTGAAAACAAAGGCATCCATCTCCGGATAGTACCTACCTCCATTCGCAGCAGAAACTTCGAAGTCCTCGCCTTTAATGAAAGTAAAGCCTGACAAATCGATCAGGTAAGGCCAAGAACCCTTCGACTTTCTGTCTACAGAAAAAGTTGCGCCGTCTGCAGAAACATAGCTCCCAGACTTGGAAAAGAACAATGGCTCCTTAGCGCTGACGGCATTATTGGCATCGGAAACCTCACTGGCATTCAAGTTAAATGAATCCCCCTTGGAAGATGCATACACGCCGAGCGCAGCGGTAGAAAGCAACAGTGAAGCAAGAACTAGCCCGATCTTCATGAATTACTCCTTGGCATGATTTCCTTAAAAGCACGTGCCATTAACCATGGCCCGTCATTTATGAAGCAGAAAGTCAGAGCCCACAACTCCTGGCGCACCGGAAAATTAGAACAGATCGTTTTTTGAGATAAAAAGCATTATCTGTCTAAATTTCGCACCGATAATTTCACCGTCATCATCCGCCTGGCGGAATCGGGGCAGCAAGCGCCCTACGGGATCGCGTGACACCTATACGCGGCGCCGGTAATCCACGAACTCGAAGGCCAGCGCATGCCGCGCATCGACCGGATGCGCCCGCCGCGCCACCACGTCCCACTGCGCCGGATCGAACGCAGGAAAATGCGCATCGGCACCGTCGACCGCGGTGTCGACATGGGTGAGGTACAGCGCCTCGGCCAACGGCAGGGCCAGGGCGAAGATGTCGCCGCCGCCGATCACCGCCAGCTCCGTCGCGCCGGACGCACGCGCCGCGTCGATCGCCGCCTGCAGCGACGCCACCGGCTGCATGTCCGCGAACGGCACCTGCCCCGAACGGGTCATCACCAGGTTCAAGCGCCCGGGCAGCGCGCGCCCGAGCGACTGCGCGGTCTTGCGCCCCATCAGCACCGGCTTGCCCAGGGTCAGCGCCTTGAAGCGCTTGAGATCGTCCGGCAGGCGCCACGGCAGATCGTTGTCGCGACCGATCGCATTGGCCCGATCCAGCGCCGCAATCAGGCTCAACTGCAGCGAGGGGCGCGTAGACCGCTCCAAACCCGTCCCCGCCGCCACTGCCGCCTTTTCCGATTCCCCATTCTCCATTCCCCACTCCCCGCCACTCACACCGCCACCGGCGCCTTGATCGCCGGATGCGGGTCGTAGCCCTCGATGGCGATGTCGTCGTAGGTGAAGGCGAACAGATCGGTCACCGCCGGATTCAGCCGGAGGCGCGGCAACGGCCGCGGCGTGCGCGCCAATTGCTCGCGCGCCTGCGCGAAGTGGTTGGAGTACAGGTGCGCATCGCCCAGCGTATGCACGAAATCGCCCACACCCAGGCCGGTCGCCTGCGCCACCATGTGAGTCAGCAGCGCGTAGCTGGCGATGTTGAACGGCACGCCGAGGAAGATGTCGCCACTGCGCTGGTACAGCTGGCAACTGAGCTTGCCGTCGACCACGTAGAACTGGAACAGGCTGTGGCAGGGCATCAGCGCCATCTGCGGCAACTCGGCCACGTTCCAGGCGCTGATCACCAGCCGCCGCGAATCCGGATTGCGCTTGATCTCATCCACCAGCCACTGCATCTGGTCGATCTCGCGGCCGTCGGCGCCGGTCCAGCGCCGCCATTGCTTGCCGTACACCGGACCGAGTTCGCCCTGCGCATCGGCCCACTCGTCCCAGATGCTGACCTTGTTGTCCTTGAGATAGGCGATGTTGGTCTCGCCCTTCAGGAACCACAGCAGTTCGTGCACGATCGAGCGTAGGTGCAGCTTCTTGGTGGTGACCAGCGGGAAGCCGTCGTTGAGGTCGAAACGCATCTGCCAGCCGAACACGCTGCGCGTACCGGTACCGGTGCGGTCGGCTTTCTCCGCGCCGTGCTCCAGCACGTGCTGCAGCAGGTCCAGGTATTGCTTCACTTGCTCACCTCCGGCGGCGGCACCGGCTGCAGCACCGGCGCGCTGCGCGAGCGCCACAGCAGGAACACACCCAACAGGATCAGCGGAATGCTCAGCTGCTGGCCGCGCGTCAGCCAATGGAACGCCAAGTAGCCGAGCTGCGCATCCGGCACCCGCACGAACTCCACGGCGAAGCGGAACACGCCGTACAGCAGCGCGAACAGGCCGGACACCGCATAGCGCGCCCGCGGCTTCATCGAGAACGTCCACAGCACCACGAACATCACCAATCCTTCCAGCGCCGCTTCGTACAGCTGCGAGGGATGGCGGGCATAGCGATCGAGCATGCCGGCGGCGTACTGCTGCTGCAATTGCGCGCTGCTCATCAAGCTCTCCAGCGCTGGCGCGTTGGCCACACCGTCCTGCACCGGTGCGTGCGGGAAGATCACGCCCCAGCCGGCGTGGGTCAACTTGCCCCACAACTCGCCGCCGACGAAATTGCCGATGCGACCGAAGCCCAGGCCCAGCGGCACCAGCGGGGCGATGAAGTCGACGGTGTCGAAGAAATGCAGGCGCGCCTTGCGCGTCCACCACAGGCAGGCCGCCAGCACGCCCAGCAGGCCGCCGTGGAAGCTCATGCCGCCGTCCCACACCTTGAAGATCAGCAGCGGATCGGCCAGGAAATCGGACAGCGCGTAGAACAGCATGTAGCCGATGCGCCCGCCCAGCACCACGCCCAGCATCGCGTAGAACAGCAGGTCGGAGAAACCGTCCTCGTTCACCCCGGGCAAGCGCCCGGCACGGATGCGGCGGCGGCCCAGCCACCAGGCCGAGATAAAGCCGGCCAAGTACATCAGCCCGTACCAATGCACCTTCACCGGCCCGAGCGAGAAGGCGATGGGGTCGATCTGGTGGAGATAGGTCATGCGCAGGTGTCGGCCGGGGGGGCAAAGAGCGCCTATTCTGCCACCGACTCCGCTACTTGCCGCGAATGCGGATGGCACAGCGGGGTGGCGCTTCATCTACTGGCAGGCGCAAGCGTCTGCCACCGACTCCGCTCCTTGCCGCGATTGCGGATGGCACAGCGGGGTGGCGCTTCATCTGCTGGCAGGCGCACGCGTCTGCCACCGACTCCGCTCCTTGCCGCGCCTGCGGATGGCACAGCGGGGTGGCGCTTCATCTGCCGGCAGGCGCACGCGTCTGCCACTGACTCCACCGCCGACTCTGCGCATGACCGATGTGCAGCCGGATGCTGTGCGCATTCCCATAGGAGCGGCTTCAGCCGCGACGAGGCTTTACCGGGGAACGCCCGTCGCGGCTGAAGCCGCTCCTACGGGAGGATCCGTCGGTGGCGAAGGTCGGTGCAAAAATCCCAGCCAAGTAAATGGCTCGGATCGGCAGCATGTGGGCAGCGCATTCTGATTCCCCCTGCATGCTTGCGGAAGCCAAGCCCCTGAAATCCACCACATCGGCGCCAAAACGCCGCGTGTCATCTACCGGCAGGACACGCCCGAACTCCAGGCGCGCTCAATCCAGCACCTGCGGCAGATTCGGCAACTCGTTCTCGCCCTGCTGGCCCGGCTGCGCCGGGAAGTGCGCGGCCAGCAACGCGGAGACTGCGCCGACGCCGGCGATCACCGCCTGCTCGGGCTGGCCGGCGCGCATGTCGCGCTCGATCAGCGCGCAGACCTGGCGCCACTGCGCCGCGTCCACCCGTCCGCGCAGGCCGCGGTCGGCGACGATCTCGATGTGGTGATCGGCCAGCAGCAGATAGATCAGCACGCCGTTGTTGGCCTCGGTATCCCAGGTGCGCAACTGCGCGAACGCATGCTCGGCGCGCAGCCGCGGCGCCATGCAGCGCAGCACCTGCGCCGGTGCCAGCCCCGATTCCACCGCGAACATCACCTGCCCGCTGTGCAGGCGCTCGCCCTCGGCGATCGCCGCGCCGATGCGTTCCAGGCTGGCCGCGGGAAACAGGCGCTGCGCGGACGGCGCGAACAGGTGCCGAAGCAAGCGCATCACCAGCTCCCCGAGGCGCCGCCGCCTCCGGAACTGCCGCCCCCACCGCCCCAGCCGCCTCCGCCGAAGCCGCCTCCGCCGCCACCCCAACTACCGCCACCGCCGCCCCAGCCACCGCCGAAGCCGCCGCCACCCCAGCCGCCCCAACCGCCACCGCCAGCCGAGCGGCCAGGCGCGATGCCGACGAACAGGCCCAGCAGCAGGCCGATCGCGCCGGTCAGCGCACCGACGAACAGCGACAGGCTCAGCAGCAGGCCGACGCCGCCGCCGACCACGCCGCTCAGCACACCGCGCACAGGACGCGACAGCCGCGCGAACAGCACCTGCGCGACCAGCGCCGCGAACAGGCCGGCGAAGAATCCGAATCCCAGGCCGCCGCCGCGCGAGGTGGAAGCGTGCGCACTCACCGGCGCCGGCAACGCCTCGCCGTCGATCAGCTTGACCAGCATCGCGGTCGCTTCGGCAATGCCGCCGCTGTAGTCGCCGGCGCGGAAACGCGGCACCAGGTACTCCTGGATGATGCGGTTGGCGGTGGCGTCGGGAATTGCGCCCTCCAGGCCGTAGCCGGGCTGGATGCGCACGCGCCGATCGTCCTTGGCCACCACCAGCAGCACACCGTCGTCCACGCCCTTGCGGCCGAGCTTCCACTGGTCGAACACGCGCTGGGTGTACTGCTCGATGCTCTCCGGGGCGGTGCTGGACACCACCAATACCTGCAGCTGGCTGCCCTTGCGCTGCTGCAGTTGCACCGCCTGCCGGTCCAGTTCCAGGCGTTGGTTCGGCGTCAGCGTGCCGGTGGTGTCGACCACCGGCGCATCCAGCGGCGGGATCGGTGCCTCGGTCTGCGCCCAGGCCAGCCACGGCCACAGCGCCAGCAGCAGCACCAGCCAGACGCAGACGTGTCGACGGCCGGCCGCAGCGCGGGTGCCACCGCACGACGCCGTCGCTGCGGCGGCGCGCTCAGCCTCGGAGGTGAAACGCACGGTCGGGCCGGCCTGCAGCGACGCTTACTGCGCCGGTGCCGGCTGCTGCGGCTGCTGCGGCTGCTGCGGCGCGGACGCCGGCTGGCCGCCGAAGTTCACCGCCGGCGCCTCGGAGATCTGCGCCTCGTTCTCCACCGAGAAGTTGGGCTTCTCCTTGTAGCCGAACATCTTGGCGGTGAGCACCTGCGGGAAGGACAGGATGTAGGTGTTGTAGTCCTGCACCGCCTGGATGTAGCGACCGCGTGCCACGGTGATGCGGTTTTCGGTGCCTTCCAGCTGCGCCTGCAGGTCGCGGAAGGCCTGGTCGGATTTCAGGTTGGGGTAGTTCTCGCTGACCACCAGCAACCGCGACAGCGCGCTGGACAACTGGCCCTGCGCCTGCTGGAACTGCTGCAGCGAGGCGGCGTCGTCGGCATTGACCTGCACCTGGCCGACGCGGGCGCGAGCGTTGGTCACGTCGGTGAGCACCTGCCGCTCCTGGTCGGCATAGCCCTTGACCGTGTTGACCAGGTTCGGCACCAGGTCGGCGCGGCGCTTGTACTGGTTCAGCACTTGCGACCAGCCGGCCTTGACCGCCTGGTCCTTCTGCTGGATCGCGTTGTAGCCGCAGCCGGACAGCAACACCGCCAGCGCGGCCAGGAACAGGGAGCGGGACAACAGGCGCATGCGAGGACTCCGGCAGATGACTGCGCGCAGCTTGCCACGCCGCCGGTGAAAACGCAGCCGACCTCAGCGGTGGCTCACCACTTGCCGGCGCCGGGCACCTGGTGCGCGGCGGCGCGCCGGCGCATCAGCAGGTTCAGCCACTCCACCAGCACCGAGAAGCCCATCGCCGCGTAGATGTAGGGCTTGGGCACGTGCACGTCCAGGCCATCCAGGATCAGCACCACGCCGATCATCAGGATGAAGGCCAGCGCCAGCATCTTCACCGTCGGGTTGGCGTCGATGAAACGGCCCAGCGGATTGGCCGCCAGCAGCATCACCGCCACCGCCAGCAGCACCGCGGCGATCATCACCGGGATGTGCTGGGCCATGCCCACCGCGGTGATCACCGAGTCCAGGGAGAACACGATGTCGATCACCGCGATCTGCGCGATCACCATCCAGAACACGCCCGAGGCCTTGCTGGTGGTGGGGTCTTCGTCCTCGCCGCCGGTGATCAGCTCGCGGATCTCCATCGTGCCCTTCACCAGCAGGAACAGGCCGCCGACGATCAGCACCAGGTCGCGGATCGAGATGCCCATGCCGGCGACGCTGAACAGCTCGCCCTGCATGCGCGCCAGGAACGCCAGCGACACCAGCAGCGCGATGCGGGTCAGGCACGCCACCGCGATGCCGAACTTGCGTGCGGCTGGGCGTTGCGCTTCCGGCAGCTTGCCCACGGCGATGGAGATGAACACCAGGTTGTCGATGCCCAGCACGATCTCCAACGCACTCAGCGTCAACAGCGTCAGCCAGGTGTTGGGATCGGCGAGAAATTCGAGGGCCATGGTGTCGGGTCCTTTAACGGAAGAAGAAACGGGCGGCGATCACAGCAGGCGCGGCAGCAGGATCAGGCCCCAGCACAGCACCACGTTGGCCAGCATCACGAACACCGCGGCCGAGCCCATGTCCTTGGCGCGGCCGGCCAGCTCGTGATGCTCGGGACCATAGCGCTCGATCACCGCCTCGATCGCCGAATTGAGCAGTTCCACGGCCAGCACCAGCAGCAGCGAGCCGATCATGAGCACCTGCTGCACCGGCCCCTGCCCCAGCCACAGCGCCAACGGCGCCAGGATCAGGAACAGGCACACCTCCAGGCGGAAGGAGGATTCGTGCAGCCAGGCGGCGCGCAAGCCCTGCCAGGACCAGCGCGCCGCCATCAGCATGCGGCGCGGCCCGCGCGGCAGGTGCCCGAATTGGTCGGCCACGGCTCAGCCCCGCCCCGTGCAACGGGGGCGCGACGACGACGGCCGGAAGGAATCGGTCATGGGCAAGGGCGCAGCGGGATAGGCCGCAATTTTGCCACAAGCCCCGCGGCGGCGCCGGCATCGCCGCGGATTTGCCTGCATGTCGCGCCTGCGGCACCATCGGCGATCCCCTTGCTTCGAGGAGGCGTCATGCCCCGTTCGCCGCTGCGCGCACCGCTGCTCGCCCTGAGTCTGTTCAGTCTGTCCCTGCTGAGCCTGTCGCCGGCGCTGGCGCTCACCCCGCCCCCGCCGCCCAGCGTGCCCGAGCAGGTCTCCAATGCCGCCTGGGAAGAGGACATGGCGCGTTTCGCCAAGGACGATGCCGCGCATCCGGTCAAACCCGGCGGCGTGCTGTTCGTCGGCAGTTCCTCGATCCGCTTCTGGACCTCGCTGGCCACCGATTTCCCCGGCGTGCAGACGCTGAACCGCGGTTTCGGCGGCTCGGAGATCCGCGACAGCACCTGGTACGCCGACCGCATCGTGGTGCCGTACAAGCCGCGGTTGATCGTGTTCTACGCCGGCGACAACGACCTCAACAGCGGCCGCAGCCCGCAGCAGGTGCGCGACGACTTCGTGGCCTTCGTGACCCGCGTGCATCGCGACCTGCCCAAGACCCGCATCGTCTATCTGTCGATCAAGCCCAGCCCTTCGCGCGCGGCGCTGATGCCGAAGATGGCCGAGGCCAACGCGCTGATCCGCAAGGCCGCCGCCGGCCTGAAGCAGGTGCAGTTCGTCGACGTGTACACGCCGATGCTGGGTGCCGACGGGCAGCCGCGCGCCGAGCTGTTCGGCCCGGACAAGCTGCACATGAACGCGGCCGGCTACGCGCTGTGGCGCGACACCCTGCGGCCCTACCTGAGCCCCTGACACGCCGATGAGCGGCCTTTCGCGCCTGCATGAACACCGGGGGCGTGCCGGCGCGGCCAGCACGCGCCGGCAGTCGCACGTCGCCGTCTCCGGCCTGGAGTAAGCCAGGATGCCCAGGGCCCTGGTCATCGAAGACGATGAAGTAACCGCCCGCGACATCGTCGCGGAACTCGGCGCGCACGGCTTCAGTGCCGACTGGATCGCCGACGGACGCGACGGCCTGCAGCGCGCGCTGGCCGATGGCTACGACATCATCACCCTCGACCGCATGCTGCCCGGCATGGACGGCATCGACGTGGTGTCCGAACTGCGCAAGCACGCGGTGCAGACGCCGGTGCTGATGATCAGCGCACTCTCCGAGGTGGACGAGCGCGTGCGCGGCCTGCGCGCAGGCGGCGACGACTACCTGACCAAGCCGTTCTCGCCCGACGAACTGGTCGCGCGTGCCGAAGTGCTGGTGCGCCGCCACCGCAGCGCGACCGCGCCGGAAACCCGCCTGCGCGTGGCGGACCTGGAGCTCGACCTGGTCCGCCACAACGCCTTGCGCAACGGCCAGCCGCTGACCCTGCTGCCCACCGAGTTCCGCCTGCTCGAATTCCTGATGCGCAACGCCGGCCAGGTGGTGACGCGACAGATGATCTTCGAGCATGTCTGGGGCTTCCATTTCGATCCGGGCACCAACGTGATCGACGTCCACATCGGCCGCCTTCGCCGCAAGATCGACGGCAGCGGCCAGCCGCCGCTCATCCGCACAATGCGCGGCTCGGGGTATGTCCTTGGTCACGCTGAGTGACGCCTGGCGGTCGGCCACCTCGCGGCTGATCCTGATCTACGGGTCGCTGTTCGCGATCTGGTGCATCGTGCTGCTGGGCATCGTGCAGTGGGAGTCCACCCGCTATCTCTCGCACGTGATCGACCAGATGCTGGTCGCGCGCATCCATTACCTGGAACACACCGACCCCAGGCGCCTGGCCGACACGGTGGGCCAGGCCAACGCTATCGACATCCAGGGCTTCATGTGGGTCGGCCTGTTCGACCCGCAGGGACGCCGCATCGCCGGCAACATCGCCGAGGTACCCAGGGACATGGCCGCCGATGGCAGCGTCGGCGTGGTCAACGCCACGCTGATCGGCAGCGGGCACAGCGGCCAGACCCGGGCGCGCGGCATCGCCCGGCAACTCCCGGACGGCCGTCGCCTGGTCGTGGCGAAGGCCAGTACCGTGATCGACGGACTGACCGCGATCATCTACCGCGGATTGCTGTGGGGCCTGTCGTTGACCCTGCTGCCCGGCGTGCTCGGCGGCCTGCTCATCGCGCGTGGCCCGGCCCGACGGATCCGCGCCATCCAGCAGGCCATGCAACCCATCCACCGTGGCGATCTCAGCGTGCGCCTGCCGGTGTCCCGGCGCGGCGACGAGGTGGATCTGCTGGCAGCCACGGTGAACAGGACGCTGGGCGAGGTCGAGCGCCTGCTCGGCGAGGTGAAGGGCGTCACCGACAACATCGCCCACGACTTGCGCACCCCGCTGACGCGCATGCGCACGCGCCTGCACCGGCTGCAGCAGCAGTTCGCCGAGCGCCCGGAAGGCGCGCAGCTGGACGAATGCGTGGGCGAGATCGACACCGTGCTGACCCGCTTCCGCGCGCTGCTGCGCGTGTCGGAACTGGAAGACCGCCAGCGCAGCGCCTGCTTCTCGACGATCGACCTCGCGCCTCTGCTGCACGAGGTCCACGCGTTCTACGCACCCTTGGCCGAGGACCGCGGCCAGACCTTCGACCTCGCCCTGGAGCCGCTGCCGGCCGTGCACGGCGATCGGCACCTGCTGTTCGAGGCGCTGGCGAACCTGGTCAGCAATGCCATCAAGTTCACGCCCGACGGCGGGACGATCCGCCTGCGCGCAGGCACCGACCAGGACGGCAACGCCCGTCTCGAGATCGCCGACAGCGGGCCGGGCATCGCTCCCGACGAGCGCCAGACGATCTTCCGCCGGTTCTACCGCGTCGACCAGACGCGCGCCAAGCCCGGCTGCGGGCTGGGCTTGGCGATCGTCAGCGCCATCGTGCGCCTGCACGGCTATACGCTGCAGGTGGGCGGCGACGCGCGCGGTGCCGTGTTCTCGCTGCTCTGCCCGCCCGCCGCGGCCGCGCCGTCCGCGGGCTGCGCGCCCCGCCCTGCCTGAAACGGGGCACACCCGGTCCGCGGTCGTACGCCTCTCTCCACGTGCCGTCGCGCGCGGCTTGGCGGCGCCGGCCACGCGGCTTGCAGTACACACCCCGACCTGCGCACAAGTCGTTGAGCCAACGAGCGTTTGTGGCCCCGGAATGGATGTCTAAATAAATCTTAATGCGGCCAGCAAGCGTGCCGCAGGCAGAATTCGCCGCGACGCAACATTCGCGCACGGAACCACTCCTCCATGATTGGCCTTGTCCGGATCGCACTGACGCGACCGTATACCTTCGTCGTCCTGGCCCTGCTGATCCTGATCGTGGGTCCGCTCGCCGCATTGCGCACGCCCACCGACATCTTCCCGGATATCAAGATCCCGGTGATCGCCGTGGTCTGGCAGTACAACGGCCTGCCGCCCGACCAGATGGCCGGCCGCGTCAGCTCGCCGTTCGAACGCGTGCTCACTACCACCGTGAACGACGTCGAGCACACCGAGGCCACGTCGATCCAGGGCTTCGGCATCATCAAGATCTTCTTCCAGCCCAACGTCGACATCCGCACCGCCAACGCGCAGGTCACCGCCGTGGCGCAGACCATGCTGCGGCAGTTGCCGCAAGGCACCACGCCGCCGCTGATCCTCAACTACAACGCTTCCACGGTGCCGATCATCCAGCTGGCGCTGTCCGGCAAAGGGCTCACCGAGCAGAACCTGGCCGACCTCGGCCTCAACATCATCCGTCCGCAGCTCACCTCGGTGGCCGGCGCGGCGATCCCGTATCCGTTCGGCGGCAAGACCCGCCAGGTGCAGATCGACATCGATCCGCCGGCGTTGCAGGCGCGCGGCCTCTCGGCGCAGGACGTGGCCAATGCGCTGGCGGCGCAGAACCTCATCACCCCGGTGGGCACGCAGAAGATCGGCAAGTACGAATACACGCTGCAGCTCAACAACGCGCCGTCGGACATCCAGGAACTGGGCAACCTGCCGGTGAAGACGGTCGACGGCGCCACGGTGTTCATCCGCGACGTGGCGCATGTGCGCGACGGCGCGCCGCCGCAGACCAACATCGTGCACGTCAACGGCGACCGTTCGGTGCTGATGACGGTGATGAAGAACGGCGCGGCCTCGACGCTGGCGATCATCGCCGGCATCAAGGACCGGGTCGCGGCGATGAAGGAGGCGCTGCCGCCGGACCTGCGCATCGTTCCCATCGGCGACCAGTCGCTGTTCGTGAGCGGCGCGATCGAGGGCGTGGCACGCGAAGGCGTGATCGCCGCGGCGCTGACCAGCCTGATGATCCTGCTGTTCCTCGGCAGCTGGCGTTCGACGCTGATCATCGCCATCTCGATCCCGCTGGCGATCCTCGGCTCGATCGCCGCGCTGTCGGCGATCGGCGAGACACTGAACATCATGACCCTGGGCGGCCTAGCGCTCGCCGTGGGCATCCTGGTGGACGACGCCACGGTGACCATCGAGAACATCAACTGGCACCTGGAGCAGGGCAAGTCGGTGGAGACGGCGATCCTGGACGGCGCCTCGCAGATCGTGACGCCCGCCTTCGTCTCGCTGCTATGCATCTGCATCGTGTTCGTGCCGATGTTCTTCCTGGAAGGCGTGGCGCGCTTCCTGTTCGTGCCGATGGCCGAAGCGGTAATGTTCGCGATGATCGCGTCCTTCCTCCTGTCGCGCACGCTGGTGCCGACCATGGCCAAGTACCTGTTGCGTCCGCATGCGCCGCATACCGACATGCACGGCGACGGCCATGGCCAGCCGCCGTCGCGCAATCCGCTGGTGCGCTTCCAGCGCGGTTTCGAAAAGCGCTTCGAGCGGCTGCGCGCCGGCTACTACGCGCTGCTCGAGACCGCGCTGCTGCGCCGCAGGATGTTCGTGCCCGGCTTCGTGCTGTGCGTGGCGCTGTCGTTCCTGCTGCTGCCGATGCTCGGCCGCAACTTCTTCCCGTCAGTGGACTCGGGCCAGATCCTGATGCACGTGCGCGCGCCGGTCGGCACCCGCGTCGAGGAGACCGCGCACCTGTTCGCCGACGTGACCGGCGCCGTACGCAGGCTGATTCCGCCGCACGATCTGGCCGGCATCGTCGACAACATCGGCCTGTCGTCCTCGGGCATCAACAACGCCTACAACAACACCGGCACCATCGGCTCGCAGGACGGCGACATCCAGATCGCGCTGAGCGAGGGCCACGCGCCCACCGCCGACTACGTGCGCACGCTGCGCCAGACCTTGCCGCGGCAGTTCCCGTCCGTGGTGTTCTCGTTTCCGCCAGCCGACATCATCAGCCAGATCCTGAACTTCGGCGCACCGGCGCCGGTGGACCTGCAGATCCGCGGCCCGAACCTCGCCGCCAACTTCGCTTATGCCAATCGCCTGCTGCGCGAGATCCGCCGCGTCCCGGGCGTGGCGGACGCGCGTATCCAGCAGTCGCAGTCCAGCCCCGGCTTCGCGGTGAACGTGGACCGCAGCCTCGCGCAACAGGTGGGCATCACCGAACGCGACGTTACCAGCAGCCTGGGCGTGAACCTCGCCGGCTCCAGCCAGATCGCGCCGACGTTCTGGCTGAACCCGCAGAACGGCGTGTCGTATCCGATCGTGATGCAGACGCCGCAGTACAGCCTCGACAGCCTGCCCGACCTGCAGAACGTGCCGATCAGCCCCAGCGCGGGCCAGGGCGGCGCGCAGAGCCTGGGCGGGCTGGCGACACTGTCGCGGACCGCGACCAATGCGGTGGTCAGCCAGTACAACATCAATGCGACCGTGGACATCTTCGCCTCCCCGCAGGACCGCGACCTGGGCGCGGTCGCGGCCGACATCCAGAAGATCCTCGACGCCGATCAGAAGTTCCTGCCCAAGGGATCCAGCACGGTGCTGCTCGGCCAGGTGCAGACGATGAACAAGGCGTTCGCGGGCCTGATCTTCGGCCTGCTCGGCGCGATCGTGCTGATCTACCTGTTGATCGTGGTCAACTTCCAGTCGTGGAGCGATCCGTTCGTGATCGTGACCGCGTTGCCCGCGGCGATCGCCGGCATCGTCTGGATGCTGTTCGCCACGCACACCACGCTGTCGGTGCCCGCGCTCACCGGCGCCATCATGTGCATGGGCGTGGCCACGGCCAACTCGATCCTGGTGGTCAGCTTCTGCCGCGAGCGCCTCGCCGAGCACGGCGACGCGGCGAAGGCGGCGCTGGAAGGCGGATTCGTGCGCTTCCGCCCGGTGCTGATGACCGCGCTGGCGATGATCATCGGCATGGCGCCGATGGCGCTGGGCCTGGGCGAAGGCGGCGAGCAGAACGCGCCGCTGGGCCGGGCCGTCATCGGCGGCCTGATCTTCGCCACCGTCAGCACGCTGTTCTTCGTGCCGATCGTTTTCAGCCTCATCCACCGCCGTGGTTCCCAGCCGTCCTCGCCGACGGCCCACGCCTCCGGAGCGTCCCCGCATGTCGCCTGATCTGTCGCCCCCCGTTTCGCCGCGCCGTCTCCGCCTGGCCGGCGTCATCGCCTTGATCGTGGTCCTGGCCATCGTCGTCGCCGGCATCGCCACGCGCGCCGGCGACGCGCACCGGCTGCGCGCCTGGACCGACGACCAGGCGGTGCCGACGGTCACCGTGGTGGCTCCGGACACCGAGCAGGGCGCCGGCGTGCTCAACCTCCCCGGCCGCCTGGAAGCGTATGCCCGCGCGCCGATCTTCGCCCGGACCAGCGGCTACCTGAAATGGTGGAAAGCCGACATCGGCGCCAAGGTGAAGGCCGGCGACGTGCTCGCCGAGATCGAAACACCCGACCTGGACCAGCAGTTGCTTCAGGCCAAGGCCGACCTGGCCAACGCCCGGGTCAACGCCGCCCTGGCCCAGACCACCGCCAAGCGCTGGCAGACCATGGGCCAGACCGAGGTGGTGTCGAAGCAGGCGGTGGACGAGAAGAACGGCGACTACGACGCCAAGCGCGCCCTCGCCCAGTCCGCACAGGCCAATCTCGAGCGCCTGGAAGCGTTGAAGGGCTTCGCCAGGCTGGTGGCGCCGTTCGACGGCACCGTCACCGCACGCGAGACCGATGTCGGCGCGCTGATCAACGCTGGCGGCGGCGGCCAGGAACTGTTCGTCGTGTCGGACACGCACAAGCTGCGCATGTACGTGAACGTGCCGCAGAGCGATGCGCCGTCGGTGCGCGCCGGCAGCAAGGTGACGCTGACCGTGCCGGAGTACCCGGGGCAGACCTTCAGCGGCGTCGTCGACAGCGCGTCGGGGGCGGTCAACGCCGCCTCGGGCACCACCCTGGTCCAGGTCGCCGTGGACAATCAGGACGGCCGGCTGATGCCGGGCGGCTACGCCAGCGTGCGCTTCGATCTGCCGGCCGACGCCGCGCTGGTGCGGGTCCCGGCCAGCGCGCTGGTGTTCGACGACAAGGGCCTGCGGGTGGCGGTGGTCGACGCGCACGACACGGTCGTCTTCAAGCCGGTGACCATCGCCCGCGACTTCGGCAAGACCGTGCAGCTCGGCTCGGGCATCGCCGCCGGCGACCGCCTGATCGAAAGCCCGCCGGACGGCCTGACCGACGGCGACAAGGTGCGCATCAGCGCGCCGAAGGCGGACGGCGGACACACCAAGGCGTGAACACGACCGGCCGGTGTTCTCCTAAAAGAACACCGGCCATTGCGGTGCATTGAGCCGGCACAGGCCAGCGCCAGGGTGCCGGCCTGCGCCGACACGAACCTGCCGGCGTCAAGTCGCCGGGGCGAACCGCACCGTCGCGAGGATGCCGCCGCCCTCGGTGTTTTCCAGGGCCACCTGCCAGCCGAAGCGGTCGCATAGCCGGCGCACGATCGACAGGCCCAGCCCGGTGCCCTGCGGACGCTCCGGTTCGGCGCGGAAGAATGGCTCGAAGGCATGCCGCAGCGCCTCCTCGGACATGCCGATGCCGGTATCGCGGATGCGGATGCGGTCGGCCTCGACCTCGACCTCCACGCGTCCGGCATCGGTGTAGCTGCAGGCGTTGCGCAGCAGGTTGCTGACCACCACGTGCAGCACCCGCGGCGGCGCGTGCAGCGTGGCCGGGGCCAGCACGCGCACGCTCAGGGCGACCGGCTTGTCCGCCAGCAGCTCGCGCGCGTTCTCGGCCTCGTATTCCACCAGCTCGGCGACGTCGATGGTCTCGCTCTGCGGCACCACGTCCGCTTCCCGCGCCAGGATCAGGAACGCGTCGATCACCGCTTCCATGTCGCGGCCGGCACGCTGGATCCGCTGCAGGCTGCGGTTCAGGCGCGGCGGCAGTTCCTGCTCGGTCATCGCGATGTCGGTGGCGACGCGGATCACCGTCAGCGGGGTGCGCAGTTCGTGGCTGGCATCGCGGGTGAAGTTGCGTTCGCGGGCGACGTGGTCGGTGACGCGCTGGGCCAGCGCATGCAGCGCGGCGGCCAACTGCCGCGCCTCGCCCTGTACGTCGGCCGGCAGGTTTTCCGGGGCCAGCTCGGCGGCGGCCGGGTGCCGCGGATCCCAGCGCGAGACCCGCCGCGCCAGCCAGTTCATCGGCGACAGCAAGCGTCGCGACACCCGCCAAGTCAGCCAGGCGACCACGATCACCGCGATCAGCGTCAGCAGGGTCGGTACCACGCCGAACCAGAACGCCAGCCGCTGCGCCGGCGCGCGCAGGAACACCAGGTACAGGCGGCCGGACGGATTCTGGTCGACCAGCACGATCTCCCCGCCGGGGCGGTCCTCGTGCAGGCCGGGCGCCAGCCCCCGCAGGTCGACAGGCACGGCGGCATCGGATTGGCCGGGCGCCACCAGGTAGCCGCGCAGGCTGTGGGTGTTGGGCGGAAGCTGCTGCGGCTGCTGCGCATGTACGCGCCAGTAATAGCGCGCTTCCTGCTGCAGGATCGAGCCGACCAGCGAGTGCTGCACGATCGCCACCACCAGATAACTGGCAAGCGTGACCACGCAGCCCGCAAACACGATGCGGGCGATCAGGGCGAGGCGAAGTTTGCGCGGCAACCCGTGCGGCATACGGCATCCGTGATCGTTGCCGCGATTATAGGAAGGCCGATCGTGAGCCTTTCGTGCAAGCGGCCCCGTTCACCGGAGCCGCTGCGGATGTCACGATCGGGCGACGCCTCAGCTCATCGGCTGGGCGATGTCGGCAATGCGGTAGCCGGCGCTCTGCACGGTGTGCAGCAGCGGGCGGTCGAACGGCTTGTCGATGATCTTGCGCAGGTTGTACAGATGGCTGCGCAGGGTGTCCGAATCCGGCAGGCCGTTGCCCCAGATCTCGCGCTCGATCTCCTGGCGGGTGACCACGCGCGGCGATTCGCGCATCAGGATGGTCAGCAGGCGCAGGCCGATCGGCGAGAGCTGCAGCTCGGTGCCGGCGCGGGTGGCACGCATGCTCACCGGGTCCAGCACTAGATCAGCCACCTTCAGCACTTCCGAGCCGACCTGGCGGCGCTCGCGGCGGATCAGCGCGCGCAGGCGCGCTTCCAGTTCCTGGATCGCGAACGGCTTGGTCAGGTAGTCGTCGGCACCGAAGCCCAGGCCGGTAAGCTTGTCGTCGAGCGTGTCGCGCGCGGTCAGCATCAGCACCGGGGTGGACTTGCGCGCGTCGTTGCGCAGGCGGCGGCACACTTCGATGCCGTCCAGACGCGGCAGCATCAGGTCCAGCACCACGACGTCGTAACTGTTCTCGGCCGCCAGGCGGTAGCCGTCCAGGCCATCGCAGGCGTAATCCACTTCGAATCCGCGGCCCTCCAGATACTCGCCGATCATCTCGGAAATATTGCGGTTGTCTTCCACGACCAGCACGAGCCCGGATGTTTCCTTGGTCTGACGCATAACGCTTCCTCAGTCTTCAGCTTTGTGAAACATGCCGGATGTGCGGTGGTGGCGGCGTGAAGACCGCTTCATTTGCCTGAGCCGGAAAAAAACTATTGCGCGATCAATGGTTTGAGCTGCGGCCACACGTTGTCGAGCACCTTGGGCTGGGCCGCGGCGGTGGGGTGCAGACCGTCGCCCTGCATCAGCGCCGGATTCAGCGCCACGCCCTCCAGCAGGAATGGCAACAGGCCGGTCCGGTACTGCTTGGCCAGGTCCGCGTAGACCGCGCGCAGGCGCTGGCGGTAGCCCGGGCCGTAGTTCGGCGGCACATCGATGCCCAGCAACAACACCTTCGCGCCCGCGTCACGGCTGAGCACGATCATCTTCTCCAGGTTGCCGCGCAGTTCGGCTGGGCTCAGCCCGCGCAACGCGTCGTTGCCGCCCAGTTCGATCACCACCACCGACGGCCGGTGCTTCTGCAGCAGCGCCGGCAGCCGGGTCAGCGCGCCGGAGGAGGTCTCGCCGCTGATGCTGGCATTGACCACCGCCGGCGGCGTCCGCATCTGTTGCTGCAGGCGCTTGTCCAGCAAGGCCACCCAGCCGGACTGCACCGGGATGTTGTGCGCGGCGCTGAGGCTGTCGCCGAGCACCAGCACCGGACCCGTCGCACCTTTGGCACAGGCGATGACGGGCAGCAGCACCCACCATGCCAGCAGCAGCCAGGCGCGGCGCGTCCAGGCCGGCTTGCTTCTCGTCTCATCACCACGCATCGGAGATTCCCTCATCGACAGTCAGGCCCCCACGCTTCGCGCCGGCATCGCCATCGACGTGCGCGATGTCGGCAAATCCGTCAGCGGACCGGAGGGTACGGTCCACATTCTCGACAAGGTCGGATTGACCATCGGTGAAGGCGACAGCGTCGCCATCGTCGGCGCCTCCGGCTCCGGCAAGACCACCCTGCTCGGCTTGCTGGCCGGCCTCGACCTGCCGACGCGCGGCGAGATCTTGCTGGCCGGACAGTCGCTCAATGCGCTGGACGAGGAAGCACGCGCCGCACTGCGCGCGCGCGAGGTCGGCTTCGTGTTCCAGAGTTTCCACCTGCTGCCGTCGCTGACCGCGGCCGAGAACATCGCCCTGCCGCTGGAACTGGCCGGCCGCGAGGATCCGGCACGGGTGCGCGAGGTGCTGGAGGCGGTGGGGCTGAGCGCGCGGGCACGGCACTATCCGCGGCAATTGTCCGGCGGCGAGCAGCAGCGCGTGGCCCTGGCGCGCGCGTTCGTGGCGCGGCCGCGCATCCTCTTCGCCGACGAGCCCACCGGCAGCCTCGACCAGGCCACCGGGCAGCAGATCAGCGACCTGCTGTTCGCGCTCAACGCCGGCAGCGACACCACGCTGGTGCTGGTCACGCACGACATGCGCCTGGCGCAGCGCTGCGAGCACCGCTACCGCCTCGACAGCGGCCGCCTGCGCGCCGCCGACGCGGCGGATGCCGCATGAACGTGCTGCGCCACGCCGCGCGCGCACTGCGCCGCGAACTGTTCGCTGGCGATCTGCTGACCGTGTTCGCCGCGCTGGTGCTGGGCGTGGCGGTGATGACCGCGGTCGGCACCCTGGTCGACCGGGTGACCCTGGCGCTGACCGGCAGCGCCGCCGAGGTGATCGGCGGCGACCTCGGCGTCAGCGGGCGCCAGGACATCCCCGCCGCCTTCGCCGAGGAGGCGCAGCGGCGCGGGCTGCGCAGCACGCGCCTGGTCAGTTTCCCGAGCGTGCTGTTCCATGGCGACGCCAGCCAGATGGCCAACATCAAGGCGGTGGGCGCCGGCTATCCGCTGCGCGGCGAGCTGCTGGTGGCGCGCGATACCGTCGGCGCCGGCAGCGAACGCACCGGGCCGCCGCCACGCGGGGAGGCCTATGCCGATCCGCGCCTGCTCGAGGCCCTGGGCCTGAAGCTCGGCGACGCGCTGGAATTCGGCGCCGGCACGCTGCGCGTGACCCGGGTGCTGCGCGCCGAACCGGATGCCTCCGGCGAACTGATGCAGTTGTCGCCGCCGCTGCTGGTCAACCGCGCCGACGTCGATGCCGCCGGCCTGCTAGGGCCCGGCAGCCGCGCGTCCTACCGGCTGATGTTCGCCGGCGCGCCGGGCGAGATCGCCGCCCTGCGCGCATGGCTGGCGCCGCGCGCCAAGGCATTCCGCCTGGTCGGCATCGAGGACACCCAGCGCGGCGTGCGCGGCGCCTTCGACCGCGCCGGGCGTTTCCTGGCGCTGGCCGCGTTGCTGGCGGTGCTGCTGGCCGGCGTCGCCACCGCACTGGCCGCCAACCGTTTCGCGTTGCGCCGCATCGACAACGTGGCCGTGCTGCGCTGCCTGGGCGCGCGCCAGCGCGACATCCTCGGCGCGCTGGCCCTGCAGTTGCTGCTGCTGGCGATCCCCGCCTGCGCGCTCGGCGTGGGCCTGGGCATGCTGGCCCAGGTCGGCCTGGTCGAAGCGCTGGGTAGCCTGATTCCCAACCGCCTGCCGTTGCCGCAGGCGACGCCGGCGCTGGCCGGCGCCGGCATCGGCCTGTTGCTGCTGCTCGGCTTCGGCCTGCCGCCGCTGCTGCGTCTGCGCGACGTGCCGCCGATGCGCGTGCTCAACCGCAGCTTCGCCGCGCTGCCGCCGACCTCGCTGCTGGTCTACGCCGCCGCGCTGGTCGCCACCGTGGTGCTGGCGGTCTACGCCACCGGCGACGGCGTGCTGGCGGCCTGGGTACTGGGCGGCCTGACCCTGCTGGCGGCGCTGGCCGCGGCGGTGGGCAGCGTGCTGCTGGCGGTGCTGCGGCGGCTGCAGGGACGCCTGCGCGGGCCATGGAAGCTGGGCCTGGCGGCGCTGACCCGGCGCCGCGCGCTGAGCGTGGTGCAACTGGTGGGATTGTCGCTGTCGCTGTGCGCCCTGCTGTTGCTGGCGGTGATCGGCCCCGGCCTGCTGGGACAATGGCGCGACCGACTGCCCGCGGACACGCCCAACTACTTCCTGATGAACATCCAGCCCGACCAGGCCGAGCAGGTGCTGGGCACCCTGCGCACGCTCGGCGTGGCCGACGCGGCGGTGGAGCCGTTCAGCACCGGCAAGCTGGTGGCGATCAACGGCAAGCCGCCACAACGCCGCGAGCAGGGTCCGGACGACGAGGGCGACGGCAGCGACCGGCCGATCAACTTCTCCTGGCGGCATGAGTTCCCCGCCGCCAACCGGCTGCTGTCCGGCCGCTTCTGGGCCGCCAACAGCACCGCCGCCGAAGCCTCGGTGGAGGAAGGCTGGGCGCAGCGCTACGGGCTCAAGCTCGGCGACCGCATCACCCTGTTGCTCGGCGACCAGCAGCGCAGCTTCACCGTGACCAGCCTGCGCAAGGCCGACTGGGATTCGTTCCGCGTCAACTTCTTCCTGCTGCTCAACGCCGGCGCGGTGCAGGACGCGCCGTACAACCTGATCTCCGCCTTCCATCTGCCGCGCGCCTCGGCCGCGCAACTGAGCGGGCTCAGCCGCGCCTATCCGAACGTGTCGCTGCTGGACATCGACGCGATCCTGCAGCGCGTGCGCGAGGTCATCGACCGCGTCGCCCAGGCGGTGCAACTGGTGATGGGTTTCAGCCTGCTGGCCGGTGCGCTGGTATTGCTCGCCGCCCTGCAGGCCACCGCCGGCGAGCGCCGCTACGACAGCGCGGTGCTGCGCACCCTGGGCGCACGCCGCGGGCAATTGCGCGGCGCGGTGCTGGTGGAGTTCGGCGCGCTCGGCCTGCTCGCGGCGATCCTTGCGGTCGGCGCGGCCGCGATCATCGGCGTGGTGGTGGCCAGGCAGGCCTTCGACCTCGCGCTGTCGCCGCCGTGGCCGGCGCTACTGCTCGGCGGCCTCGGCGGCGTGGCGCTGAGCCTGCTCGCCGGCTG
The DNA here is from genome assembly GCF_056725205.1 of Xanthomonas sp. NCPPB 3174. Taxonomy (NCBI): domain Bacteria; kingdom Pseudomonadati; phylum Pseudomonadota; class Gammaproteobacteria; order Lysobacterales; family Lysobacteraceae; genus Xanthomonas; species Xanthomonas sp. NCPPB 3174. Next base: position 4,070,815 of record NZ_CM161517.1, read on the forward strand.
GTCCGGCACCCGGCGCATCCTGCGCACGCCGCCGGCGCTGGCCTTGCGCGAGAACTGAGCACACGGCGGCCCGGCACACCGGGCCGCTGCAAGACGCGGGCGTCGCCGTGCAACCATCGGCGGCGCGCACCGCCGACGGCGATCGGCGGACCAAGACGAATCCCGAATCCCGAATCCCGAATCCCGGCACCAAGCATATGCCGGTTGCCTATAAGCACCATCCGAATCGTTGCTTCGACGCGCGCCGGACGCGGCCTACAGTGGGCATGGACGCCGCATGCCGGAGCCGCGGCGTCGCATCCTTCGCAGACGAGGCCGCCGCATGGCACGCGCATCCATCGCAACACGGCCGGCCGCCGCCGCGCCGACGGTCCGCATCGAACCGTTCGCCGCGCCGCTGGGCGCGCAGGTGCTGGGGCTGGACCTGACACAGCCGCTGGACGCCAGCACGTTCGCGCTGCTGCATCGAGCGCACCTGCACTACCACGTGCTGGTGTTCCGCGACCAGCGCATCACCCCGGCGCAACAGGTCGCCTTCAGCCGCCGCTTCGGCCCGCTGCAGATCCATGTGCTGCGCCAGTTCCAGTTGCGCGACCACCCGGAAGTGCTGGTGGTGTCCAACATCAAGGAGCATGGCCAGCCGATCGGGCTGGGCGATGCCGGCCACTACTGGCATTCGGACCTGTCGTACAAGCCGACCCCGAGCCTGGGCTCGATGCTGCTGGCGCAGGAGTTGCCGGCCGAGGGCGGCGACACCTTGTTCGCCAACCAGCACCTGGCCTGGGACACGCTGCCGCTTGAGCTGCAACGCGCGGTCGACGGACGCCTGGCCGAGCACAGCTACCTGGCCAAGTACGAGGACCTGCGCAAGCGCAATCCGTGGCGGCCGCCGCTGACCCAGGCGCAGATCGACGAGGTGCCGCCGGTGCGCCATCCGATCGTGCGTACCCATCCGGAGACCGGGCGCCGCGCGCTGTTCGTCAGCGAACACTTCACCACCCGCATCGTCGGCCTGCCGCAGGACGAAAGCGATGCGCTGCTGCAGGCGCTGTTCGCGCACAGCAGCGCCGATGCGCTGGTCTATCGGCATCGCTGGCAGGCGCACGACATGGTGTTCTGGGACAACCGCTCGGTCACCCACCTGGCCGGCGGCACCCCGGACCACCTGCGCCGGCGCCTGCACCGCACCACCATCGAGGGCGACGTGCCGTTCTGAGCCACGCCCCTCCACGCGGCGCATCCGCCGCTATCCGACAGCGCAGTCCTCTCCCCCACTGGAACGACGCATGACCGCTTTCGATTCGCCCGCTCTCCTGCCCACCGCGCCGCCGGCCGCGGCGCGGCGACGACTGCGCTGGTTCGCCGCCGCGCTGCTCGCCGTCGCCCTGCTGCACACCCAGCCTGCGCAGGCCGAAGGCCGGCTGCGCATCGCCAAGCAATACGGCATCGTCTACCTGCTGCTGGACGTGGCCCAGGAGCAGAAGCTGATCGAGAAGCACGGCAAGGCCGCCGGCCTCGACATCGCGGTGGAGACCGTGCAGCTGTCCGGCGGCGCGGCCGCCAACGATGCGCTGCTGTCCGGGTCGATCGACGTGGCCGGCGCCGGCGTCGGCCCGCTGTTCACGCTGTGGGATCGCACGCGCGGCCGCCAGAACGTGCGCGGCGTGGCCTCGCTGGGCAACTTCCCCTACTACCTGATCAGCAACGATCCGCGGATCAAGACCCTGGACGACTTCGGCCCGCGCGACCGCATCGCGGTGCCGGCGGTCGGCGTGTCGGTGCAGTCGCGCTTGCTGCAGCATGCCTCGGCGCAGCGCTGGGGCGAGCGCGCCTACAACCGGCTGGACGCGCAGCAGGTGGCCTTGCCGCATCCCGACGCGGCCGCGGCGATCATCCGCGGCGGCACCGAGATCACCGCGCACTTCGCCAGCCCGCCGTTCCAGGAACAGGAACTGGCGCGCAACCCGAAGGCGCACATCGTGCTCGATTCGTACGCGATCGAAGGCGGCCCGACCTCGGCCACGGTGCTGTACGCCACCGAGAAATTCCGCCGCGACAATCCCAAGACCTACCAGGCCTTCGTCGCCGCGCTGGCCGAGGCGGCGGTCTTCGTGCAGCGCCAGCCGGAACAGGCGGCGGACCTGTTCGTGCGCCGCAATGGCGGCAAGATCGACCGCGCGCTGGTGCTGCGCATCCTCAAGGACCCGAAGGTGCAGTTCAAGACCGCACCGCAGAACACGCTCAAGCTCGGCCAGTTCCTTTCCCGGATCGGCGCGATCAAGCAGGCGCCGACCTCGGTCAGGGACTATTTCTTCGACAGCGCGCAAGTCGCCGGAGGCAGCTGAGATGAATCCCTTCGCCTTGATGCCGGCGCCGTTGCTGCAGCTCGAACGGGTCAGCCTGGACTACGCCAGCGGGCCGCGCGTGGTCCGCGCCACGCACCAGGTCAGTTTCGACGTGTACGCCGCCGACCGGCTGGTGCTGCTCGGCCCGTCGGGCTGCGGCAAATCGACCCTGCTCAAGGCCATCGCCGGTTTCGTCGCGCCCAGCGAAGGACAGATCCGCCTGGATGGGCAGGTGCTGCGCGCACCGGGGCCGGACCGGGTGGTGGTGTTCCAGGAATTCGACCAGTTGGCGCCGTGGAAGACGGTGCGCCAGAACGTCGCCTTCGGCCTGCGCGCGGCGCGCAGGCTGGGGCGGCGCGAAGCGGGCGAGCGCGCGGATCATTTCCTGCACAAGGTCGGGCTGTCGGCGTTCGCCGATGCCTATCCGCACACTTTGTCCGGAGGCATGAAACAGCGCGTGGCGATCGCGCGGGCGCTGGCCATGCAACCGCGCGTGCTGCTGATGGACGAACCGTTCGCCGCGCTCGATGCACTGACCCGCCAGCGCATGCAGGAAGAGGTGCTGGAACTGTGGGAGGAGGCGCGCTTCACCCTGTTGTTCGTGACCCACTCGATCGAGGAGGCCTTGCTGGTCGGCAGCCGCATCGTGCTGCTGTCGGCGCATCCGGGCCAGGTGCGCGCCGAACTCAACAGCCATGGTTTCGGCCCCACCAGCGTCGGCAGCCCGGCGTTCCAGCACGCCGCGCAGCGCATCCATCGGCTGCTGTTCGATCCGCCGGCCGCCGCCGACGTCGGGGACGACACCGAGGGCACGGCGACGGCCGCCAGCAATGTGGCCCCGTTGCGTCGGCGCGCCGGCGTGCGCGAGGCCGCGCCATGAGTGCCGCCGCACCGTTGCGGCCACCGATTCGCGCCGAGTACGAGAACCCGGTTGTGCCCTACACCGCCACGGTGCCGGCAGCCGCGGCGCGGCGCCGGCAATTACCGGACTGGCTGCGCCAGGCGCTGGTGTTGGTCGCGCTGGCGGCACTGTGGGAGGCGGCGGCGCGCTGGCTCGGCGACGACCTGTTGCTACCGAGCTTCCTGCAGACCGCGCGTGCCTTCGCCGACGGACTGTGGAGCGGCGAACTGCTGGGCCGGGTCGGCGCGTCGCTGCGCATGCTCGCGCAGGGCTATGCGCTCGGCGTCGCGTTGGCCTTCGGCCTGACCGCGCTGGCGGTCTCGACCCGGATCGGCCGCGACCTGCTGGGCACGCTGACCGCGATGTTCAATCCGTTGCCGGCGATCGCCCTGCTGCCGCTGGCCCTGCTGTGGTTCGGCCTGGGCAATGGCAGCCTGGTGTTCGTGCTGGTGCACGCGGTGCTGTGGCCGCTGGCGCTGAACACCTATGCCGGTTTCCAGGGCGTACCGGAAACGCTGCGCATGGCCGCGCGCAACTACGGCCTGCACGGCCTGCGCTACGTGGTCGCGATCCTGGTACCGGCCGCGCTGCCGGCGATCCTGTCGGGCCTGAAGATCGCCTGGGCCTTCGCATGGCGCACGCTGATCGCCGCCGAACTGGTGTTCGGCGCCACCTCCGGCCAGGGCGGCCTGGGCTGGTACATCTTCCAGAATCGCAACGAGCTCTACACCGACCGCGTCTTCGCCGGGCTGGCGATGGTGATCCTGCTCGGCCTGCTGGTGGAAGGCGCAGGCTTCCGCGTGCTGGAACGGCTCACCGTGCGCCGCTGGGGCATGCAGCGCTGAGCGATTCGGGCGTCATCCTCCTCGGCGGGTCGTCAAGGGGTACGGACGCCCGCGCATCGGTCACAACGCAAAAAAGGGGAAGGCGCCATCCCGGCCGCCTTCCCCACCCTGGCTGTGGCGCCGGCGCTGACCTCAGCGCGCGGCCGCTGCCGGCGCCGTCCATTGCGCGAACACCGCATCGAGTTGCGCATCGCTGACCGGCTTGCCCTGTTGCACCGCCTCGGCCTGGCCGAACAGCGGCACGATGATCGCCATGCCATCGACCTTGGTCTTCAGTTGCACGCCCGGCGGCTTGCCGAGCAGGCCGTCCCAGCGCGCACGCACCCTGGCCCAGTAGCCCTGGGTCGCCTTCCAGTAGGCGTAGGCAGGGGCGAAATCCACCTTAGTGGTCTTGACGTAGTCGTTGAAGCCGAACTCGCGGGCAATCGCCTGCTGGCTGCCGTCGGGCTTGCGCAGCACCTTGGTGTTGAACTGCTCGTGGGTCCAGCCGGCCGGGGTCAACGTGTGCCGGTTGATCACCGCCAGTGCGTTGTAGTCGCTGCGCTTGGTGTACTCGCGGCGCGGCAACGGGCGCCAGCTCAGGTCGCTGGTCCAGGTCGGATGGCCATCGGCGTAGTCCCAGCGCCCGGTGCCGCAGTAGCGCGGCGCGTCGCTGACCTCGTACACGCACTGGGTCCAGGCGCCGCGGGTGGCCGCCGCATCGAGCGGGCGCACCTGCCAGGTCTGGTCGGCGCTGAACTCGAAACGCTGCGGCGCCTCGTAGACCCAGTCCTGGCGCCAGTGCTTGGTCACATGGCCGCTCTTGGGTTCCACCAGCAGGTGCTGCAGCACCACCTTGCGCGGGCTGTCCTCGACCACGATCACCACTTCGTCGCCGCCGCTGCGCATTGGCGCGGCGCGCGTGTAGCCGGGTTGCAGCAGCACGGTCTCGTCGAAGGCGAACGCCACCGTGTACTCGCCCTGCATCGCCAGGATGCTGGCACGATCGCGCGCCGGATCGGCGGTTTCGGCATGGACGGGAAGGCTGCCGGCTAGCAGCAGGGCGCAGAACAGAGGCGGAGCTTTCATCATCGAGAGGTGGGTCGTTGTGGAGGGAAAACGGAGAAGCGCGATCGGCCGCTCACAATCGCAGCAGCGGCCACGGCCGCTCGGGATCGGGGCGCGGCGCAGGGCGGCCGGCGCGGGCGCAACAGCAGTCGTCGACCAGCACATCGCCTTCGGCCGCCTCCAGGCGCGCAATGCGCCTGGCGATGCTGGCGCCGAGCGGCGACACGCCGGCCACACTGGCCGCCAGCACGCCATCGGCCGCGTGCAGACGCAGCGCCCGTGCATGCCATCCATCGCCGCGCAGGCGACCGGCCACGCGCCGCCACAGTCGTTCGGCAACACCGCCGTCGGCGGCGTCCTGTGCCGCGGGCAACGCCGACAACAGCGTGTCCCAGGCGACGAAATCGCTGTCCGGCAGCAGGTACAGGCGCCAGCAGCATTGCTGCTGGCGGTCGTAGAAGCGCAGGCTCTCCAGCACGCCGTCGCTGTCCACGTCCAGGTGCGCGGCCACGCTGCGGGCGTGGCGCCAGCCGATCAGTTCGGCGCCGGTGCGGGCGCGGTACAGGCATAGCACGGTGCCCAGCGCGGCCAGTTGCGCCGGACGCGGCAGCGGCGCAAACGCGGCCATCCGCTCCTGCTCCGTCCGCGCTGGCGACACCGTGCGCACGCGCCGCTACCAATCCAGCGCCAAACTGACCGAGACGTTGCGCCCGGCGCCGGTATAGCGGTCGAGCACGGCGCTGCTGGCCAGGGTTGCGCCGGGCAGCATGTTCCAGTCGATGTAGCGGCGGTCGGCCAGGTTGAACACGCCGACGTCGAGCCGCGCGCCTTCGGTGAAGCGCCAGTGCGCGAGCAGGTCCAGCGTCGCGTAGCCGGCCGGGGTGTAATAGGTCGGCAGTTCCGGCCGGCGCTTCTTCGCCACCGCGGTGGCGACCAGTTGCGTGCCCCAGGTGCTGCGGTCGTAGCCCAGGCCGAGCACGCCGCGCAGCGGATCCACCGAATTGAGCGGGGTGCCGTCGGTGCGGTTATCGCCGCGCGCATACGCCGCGCTGGCCTGCAGCGACCAGCCGGCCCAGCGCGCGCCGAGTGCGCCGAAGTCGATGCCGGCCTTGGCTTCCACGCCGCGGATGGTGACCCGGTCGACGTTGCGCGATTGATACAGCATCAGGCCGTCGGCGTTGAAGCCGACGAAGCGGTAGGACTCGATGAAGTCGCGGTAGGCGTTGCGGTAGGCGCTCAGGCCGGCGTAGATAGCCGGACCGACGTAGCGCACGCCCAGCTCGGCGCCGCGGCTGGTCTCCGGCTTCAGGTCGGGATTGGCGATCGCGGTGTAGCCGATCAGCAGGTTGGTGAAGCCGATATTGACGTCGTTGTAGGGCGGCGCGCGGAAGCCGTGCGCATAGTTGGCGTACAGCGACCAGGCATCGTCCAGGCGCCAGATCGCGCCGAGCTTGGGCGAGACGTTGCGGTCGCTGATCTTCTTCGCCGCCACGCCGGGATTGTCGGTGGCGAAGATCGCATCGACCTGCGGCGACAGCCGGTAATAGTCCGCACGCAGCGCTGGAATCAGGCTGACGCGGCCGTCGGCCAGCGCGATCTCGTCCTGCAGGTAGGCGCCGGCCTTGAGCGTCTCTGTGATCGGAAAGTCGCGGACCGGGAAGGTCTCCATGCCCACGGTCTTGCTGATCGCGCCGGTGCGCAGGTTCAGCGTGTGGCCGTCGCGCTTCTCGTGGGTGTCGGTGTGCGACAGATCGATGCCGTAGCTGAAGTCGTGCACGACGCGACCCTGCTCCACCCGCTTGTGCAGGTTGGCCTGCAGCCCGTACAGGCGCTGGTCGAAGTCGTGCTCCATGTGCCGCAGCGTGCCGTTGCTGCGGCGTTCGTCGGTACGTTGCAGGCTCTGGCTGTCCTGGCGGTACAGCTGCCACTGCAGGTCGTCGGCGAGCAGCGTATCGAGCTGCTCCACCTCGTGTCCCAGCGACACGCGGGCGCGGGTCTGATGGTCGCGGCCGCGCTGCGACAGGATGCTGGCGGTGACGTTGCTCAGCGCATCGATGCGGGAGTAGTCCTCGTTGCCTTCGACGGTCAGCTTGAAGCGCTGGTTGGCGCTGGGCGCGTAGACCAGCTTGCTGAGCAGGCTGCGGCCGTCGCTGCTGAGCGGATTGGGCGTGGTGCGGGCGGCGCCGACGCTGCGGTTGTCGCCCTGGGTCTCGCTTTCCTGGCCCTGGCGATGGCTGACCGCGGCCATGCCGCTCCAGCGGTCGCCGCCGAAGGCGACCAGCGCACCGGCGAACAGGCCCTTCCACTCGCTCTCGTAGCCGAACTTCAGGCCGACGTAGCTGTCCTTGCCCGGCGCCAGATAGTCGGCCGGATCCTTGGTGACGTAGGCGACCACGCCGCCCAGCGCATCCGAACCGTACAGCGCGCTGGCCGGGCCGCGCACGATCTCCACGCGCTTGAGCGTGTCCATGTCGACGAAATTGCGGTTGGCGTTGAGGTAGCTGCCGAAGCTGAAGGTGTCCGAGACCGGGATGCCGTCGGTCTGGATCAGCACCCGATTGCCGTCCAGGCCACGGATGCGGATGCCGGAGATGCCGCTGAAGCGTCCACTGTTGCCGGTGGCGGACAGGCCGGGCGTGTAGCGCAGCAGATCCTTCAGGTCGTGGACCAGGGCGCGGTCCATCTGTTCGCGGTCGATCACATCGACGCTGCCGGGCACGTCGACGATGGCGCGCTGGGTGCGGGTGGCGGTGACCTGCAGGCGATCGAAATCGCGCACGGCGGACGCGGCGCTGGCGTCAGCGTTGGAGGAAGAGGGTGCGGATGCAGGAGCGGCATGCGCGCCGGCGGCCAGGGCCAGCCACAGCGCGCCGGTGAGCGGGGCGGTACGGAACATGGAGAGCATCGGTGGTCGCGGAAGACCCTCGACCGGCACGGCGCGGGGTCCGCGCCTGGCCGAGGGGGAGAGAAGGATCGCGACTGCGAGGCGGCCGCGGCCGGCGCGCAAGGGCGTCGGCCAGGTGGCGGCAGATCGAGCGGGGAGGCCGGCCGCGCGTGGCGGCCGGACGGCGTTACTTGGTCAGGATCAGCTTGTCGTTGCTGGTGTGGCGCAGGCGATAGACGCGGTCGCCGTGCTGGATCAGCACTTCGCGGCGGCCCTTGAGCAGCGCCTGGCTGCTGATGGTTTCTTCTGCCGGCACGGCGCGCGGCACGGTGCGCTCGCGCAGGCTCAGGGTCTCGGGGTGACGCAACAGCACGGGTTGAGCGGTCATGGTCGAACTCCATCCACGGGGTGCATCGAGATGATAATGATTCTCAATACTTAATCAAGACCCATTCTCGCCCGATTCGATTCGCAATCCAGATCGAAATTTCGATATCGAAAGATTCCAAAGATTACGAGGCACCGCAACGCGCGTTGCTCCACCGCGGCGGCACAACGCAGGCCGTGCTCAGCGCACGGCGGCTTCGATCCGCTCCCACCACGCCGCGTCGTCGCGCTCGGCCAGTTCCAGGGCGGCCAGGTTCTCCAGCAACTGCGCGACCCGGCTGGCGCCGAGTATCACGGTGGAGACGTGCGGGTTGCGCAGGCACCAGGCGATCGCCAGCGACGCCGGCGCCACGCCCTCTTCCGCGGCCAGCGCGGTGAAGGCGCGCGCGCGCTCGACACGGCGCTGCGCCGGCGGCCCGATGACCTCCTGCTGCAGCCAGGCATTGCGCTCCTGGCCCAGCCGCGAGGCGGGATCGATACCGTCGTTGTACTTGCCGGTGAGCAGGCCCGAGGCCAGCGGCGACCAGATGGTGGTGCCCAGGCCCAGTTCGGCGTACAGCGGCGCGTACTCCTGCTCCACGCGCTCGCGATGCAGCAGGTTGTATTGCGGCTGTTCCATCGACGGCCCGTGAAGGCCCAGAGCACGCGCCACCTGCGCCGCCTCGCGGATGCGCTCGGCCGGCCACTCGGAGGTGCCCCAGTACAGCACCTTGCCCTGGCGGATCAGCGCGTCCATCGCGCGCACGGTTTCCTCCACCGGCGTGTCCGGATCGGGGCGGTGACAGTAGTACAGATCCAGATACTCCACCCGCAGCCGCTTGAGCGCGGCATGGCAGGCATCGGTGACGTGCTTGCGCGAGAGCCCGCGCTGGGTCGGGCGTGGCGACTCGACCGCGCCGAAGTAGACCTTGCTGGACACGCAGAACCCGTCGCGCGGCAGCCGCAGGTCGGCGATCACGTCGCCCATCACCTGCTCGGCGCGGCCGTGCGCATAGACCTCGGCGTTGTCGAAGAAGTTGATGCCGTGGTCCCAGGCGGCGGCGATCAGGTTGCGCGCTTCGTCGCGGCCGGTCTGCCCGCCGAAGTTGATCCAGGCGCCGAACGACAGCGCCGACAGTTGCAGCCCGGTGGCACCGAGGCGACGGTAATGCATGGCAACTCCTCCTGCTGAACAAACCCACGGCACGGCCGGGGGCGGCCGCACAGTGTAGCGGCGGCGCCCGACATCGCCCTGCCAATAGCAGGGCGCCTCCCCGCGCTTGCGAATCCCCAATCCCAAATCCCCAATCCCCCATCTGAACACCGCTCGCCTTGCCGGCCGTCACCCCCTGCACTAGGCTTCCCGTCTTTGGTCGGGGACCGGGGACGCAGATGGTCGAGGGATTGGGAAGGATCGGCTTCGGCCTGTTCGGGTTGGCGGTGTTGATCGGGATCACCTGGCTGTTCTCCAACAACCGCCGCGCGGTGGACTGGAAGCTGGTCGCGACCGGCCTGGTCCTGCAGATCGGCTTCGCCTCGCTGGTGCTGCTGGTTCCCGGCGGCCGCGAAGTGTTCGACTGGCTCGGCCAGGTGTTCGTCAAGGTGCTGAGCTTCGTCAACGAAGGCTCCAGCTTCATCTTCGGCAGCCTGCTCGACACCAAGACCTACGGCTTCATCTTCGCCTTCCAGGTGCTGCCGACCATCATCTTCTTCTCCGCGCTGATGGGCGTGCTGTACCACCTGGGGGTGATGCAGGCGGTGGTGCGGGTGATGGCCTGGGCGATCACCAAGGTGATGCGCGTGTCCGGCGCCGAGACCACCAGCGTCTGCGCCAGCGTGTTCATCGGCCAGACCGAAGCGCCGCTGACGGTACGCCCGTACATCCCGCGCATGACCGAGTCCGAACTGCTGACGATGATGATCGGCGGCATGGCGCATATCGCCGGCGGCGTGCTGGCGGCCTACGTGGGCATGCTCGGCGGCGGCGACCCGGCGCAGCAGGCGTTCTACGCCAAGCATCTGCTGGCGGCCAGCATCATGGCCGCGCCGGCGACGCTGGTGGTGGCCAAGCTGCTGATTCCGGAAACCGGCACGCCGCTGACCCGCGGCACGGTCAAGATGGAAGTGGAGAAGACCACCAGCAATGTGATCGACGCCGCTGCCGCCGGCGCCGGCGACGGCCTGCGCCTGGCGCTGAACATCGGCGCGATGCTGCTGGCGTTCATCGCCCTGATCGCGCTGGTCAATGCGCCGCTGACCTGGATCGGCGACGTCACCGGCCTGGCCGGCGTCATCGGCCGCCCGACCAACCTGTCCACCATCTTCGGCTACGTGCTGGCGCCGGTGGCCTGGGTGATCGGCACGCCGTGGCCGGATGCGACCACGGTCGGTTCGCTGATCGGCCAGAAGGTGGTCATCAACGAGTTCGTCGCGTATACCGAACTGTCGCGTATCGTCCAGGGCCAGGTGCCGGGCGTGAGCCTGAGCGCGGAGGGCCGGCTGGTCGCCACCTATGCGCTGTGCGGCTTCGCCAACTTCAGCTCGATCGCAATCCAGATCGGCGGCATCGGCGGCCTGGCCCCCGAACGCCGCCACGACCTGGCCCGCTTCGGCCTGCGTGCGGTGCTGGGCGGCTCGATCGCCACCTTCATGACCGCGACCATCGCCGGGGTGCTGTCGCACTTCGCCTGATCCGGCCGCAACATCCGCTCCACCGTTTTTCCTTTTTCAGTTCCAGTCGAGAAGCAGTACATGCCTATGAGTTCGGTCATCGTCGTCGGTTCGTTCAATGTCGACCATGTGTGGCGTTGCGAGAATCTGCCCGCACCGGGGGCGACCATCGCCGGCCGCTACAGCACCGGCCCCGGCGGCAAGGGCTTCAACCAGGCGGTGGCGGCGGCACGTGCCGGCGCGCGCACCAGCTTCGTCTGCGCGCTCGGCGACGATGCCGGCGGCGCGATGGCGCGTGGTCTGGCCGCGCAGGACGGCATCACCCTGGTGGCTGAGGCGAGCAGCGAGCCGACCGGCACCGGCGGCATCTATGTCGACGGCCATGGCCGCAACACCATCGTCATCGGCGCCGGCGCCAACGCCGCGCTGAGCCTGGACTTCGTGCAGGCGCAGCGCCCGCTGCTGGGCTCGGCGCGGGTGCTGCTGGCGCAGCTGGAATCGCCGATCGAGACCATCGAGGGCACCCTCGCCCTCGCCCGCGAGGCCGGCCTGACCACCGTGCTCAACGCCGCCCCGGCCAATGCGCAGACCAGCATCGGCCTGCTCAAGCTGGCCGACGTGCTGACCCCCAACGAAACCGAGTTCGCCGCCCTGCTGGCGCGCCATGTCGGCGTGCGCGTGGACGCCGACGACGTCGCCGCCACCGATGGCGGCAGCCTGCACGCGCTGTGCCGCAAGCTGCTGCCGGGCGGCACCGTGGTGGTGACGCTGGGCGCGGTGGGCGCGTTCATCTCGCACCCCGAGGAGCGCCTGCTCGGCGACACCCAGCCCTACTACCGGATCGGCGCCGAAACCGCGCACACGGTGGACACCACCGGCGCCGGCGATGCCTTCAACGGCGCCCTGGTGGCGTCGCTGGCGCAGTCGCCGAACGCCGCGTTCGCCACCCACGTTCGCTTCGCCAACCACTATGCGGCGCGCTCCACCGAGGCCGAAGGCGCGGCGGCGTCGATGCCGCGGCTGACGCCCGAGGCCGGCTGAGCGATCGGCGCGACGGTGCCGGCCGTCGCCGTTGCCTGCCATCACAAACCAGCGCCGGCGCTGCGCCGGCCACGCATCCGACAAGGAGTTGCCGATGCCCCGCCGTTCCGTCACCCAGTTCGCCGCGCTGTGTGCGCTGCTGCTCCCGCTGTCCGTCGCCGCGGCACCACGCTGCGACTGGAACAGCCTGGCCGCCGATGCCGACCGCGCCGCGGTGACCGTCTCCGCCGAGCGGCTGCAGCAGGTGATCGCGGCGCATTACGACGATGCCGAGCAGGAACAGGGCGCGGCGCTGGCGCGGACCCTGCTGCAGCGCGCGCAGACGCCGCAGGCGCCCGGCACATTGGAGGGCCGCTGGAAGGTGCGCTCGATCCAGGTCGATCCGCACTTCGCCTACGCCTATCCCTACTTCAAGGCCGAGATCCGCCGCGATCCCTGCGGCTACCACCTGAGCAAGACCAGCGGCTCGCAGCGGCGCAGCGGCACGCTGTATCCGCTGTCCGCCGGCAGCCGCGAACTGGCCTTCCTCGGCGCCAGCACGGTCAACGACGAGCCGGAAGCGGTGTACGCGCCCGGTCATGTTTCCGATGGCACGCATGGCAACAGCGTCGGCCGCCTGGTCGCGCTGGGCCCGAACGAACTGCTGCTGATCCTGGACGGCAAGGACACCGGTTTCGAGCTGTACCAACTGATGCGCTGACGGCCGCGCGGCGCCGCCCGGCCCGCCAGCGCATGCGCCCCGCTACACTACGCGCATGCGCATCGGCCCCTACACGATCGAACCGAAGGTGATCCTGGCACCGATGGCCGGGGTCACCGACAAGCCGTTCCGGCTGCTGTGCAAGCGCCTGGGCGCCGGGCTGGCGGTGTCGGAAATGACCATTTCCGATCCGCGCTTCTGGCAGACCCGCAAGTCGCTGCAGCGCATGGACCATGCCGGCGAGCCGGACCCGGTCAGCGTGCAGATCGCCGGCACCGAACCGCAGCAACTGGCCGAGGCCGCGCGCTACAACGCCGACCATGGCGCGCAACTGATCGACATCAACATGGGCTGCCCGGCCAAGAAGGTCTGCAACGCCTGGGCCGGCTCGGCGCTGATGCGCGACGAGGCGCTGGTGGCGCGCATTCTCACTGCGGTGGTGAAGGCCTCGCCGGTGCCGGTGACGCTGAAGATCCGCACCGGCTGGGATTGCGACCACCGCAACGGCCCGGTCATCGCGCGCATCGCCGAGGACTGCGGCATCGCCGCGCTGGCGGTGCATGGGCGCACCCGCGACCAGCACTACAGCGGCCAGGCCGAATACGCCACCATCGCCCAGATCAAGGCGATGCTGCGCATCCCGGTGATCGCCAACGGCGACATCGACTCCCCGCAGAAAGCGGCGCAGGTGCTGGCCGCGACCGGCGCCGATGCGGTGATGGTGGGGCGCGCGGCGCAGGGCCGGCCGTGGATCTTCGGCGAGATCGCGCACTATCTGGCCACCGGCGAACTCCTGCCGGCGCCGTCGCTGGCGTTCGTGCGCGACACCCTGCTCGGCCACCTGCAGGCCCTTCACGATTTCTACGGCGAGACGCAAGGCGTGCGCATCGCGCGCAAGCACCTGGGCTGGTACGCCAAGGATCGGCCCGAGAACGCCGCGTTCCGCGCCGTGGTCAACCGTGCCGAGAGCGCGCAGGCGCAACTGGCGCTGACCGCCGAGTACTTCGATGCGCTGATCGCCGGCGTGCCACCGGCCTTGTCCGCCGCCGCCTGACGTTTTCTCCCTGGAGCACCGCCATGCGCTCGTCTCCCGACACCCCGACCTACCTGCACGGCTATTCCGACACCGAGCAGGCGCGCCTGCTGAAACAGGCGCGCTTGCTGGAAGCCACCCTGTTCAACCAGATCGACTACACCGGCGCGCGGCGCCTGCTCGAAGTGGGCAGCGGCGTCGGCGCGCAGACCGAAGTGCTGCTGCGGCGCTTCCCGGAACTGCACGTCACCGGCATCGACCTGAGCGAAGCGCAGTTGCAGGCCGCACGCGAGAACCTGCAGCGCATGCCCTGGTGCCAGGACCGCTACACGCTGCAGCAGGCCGATGCCGGCGACCTGCCGTTCCAGCCGCGCAGCTTCGATGCGGCGTTCCTGTGCTGGGTGCTGGAGCACGTGCCGTCGCCGGCGCGGGTGCTCAGCGAAGTGCGGCGGGTGCTGGCGCCGGGATCGCCGGTATACGTGACCGAGGTGATGAACGCCTCGTTCCTGCTGCACCCGTACTCCCCGAACGTGTGGCGCTACTGGATGGCGTTCAACGACTTCCAGTACGACCATGGCGGCGACCCGTTCGTCGGCGCCAAGCTCGGCAACCTGCTGCTGGCCGGCGGCTATCGCGACGTCAGCACGCAGATCAAGACCCTGCACCTGGACAACCGCGAACCGGCGCGGCGCAAGACCATGATTGGGTTTTGGGAGGAACTGCTGCTGTCGGCGGCCGAACGGCTGCTGCAGGCCGGCGCCGTGGATGAGGAGACCGTTGCGGGAATGCGCCGGGAAATGGCGCAGGTACAGAGCGACCCGGACGCAGTGTTCTTCTATTCGTTCGTGCAGGCGCACGCGACCGTGTACTGAGCGGCGTTTACTGCGCCGCGGGCGACGCCTGCGCGCCGACCGGCGCGGGCGACGCCGGCTCGACCCAGATCCGCTGCCACATCCGCGCCAGCGCTGCACCGATTTGCCCACGCGCCTCCGGCGCCCGGTAGGCGGCCTGCAACTGCCGCGGCGGAACCGCCGCCCAGCCGTCGCCGCGCTGCCGCGCCACCGCGAAGTTGAAGTTGTAGTCCGGTTCCAGGCCCATGCGCAGGTCGCTGAGCACCAGTTCACCGTCCTGGACCTGCGCGCGCATGAAGCCGCGGTTGAACCAGCTCAACCGCTGCACCGCCGGCAGCGCGCGCACCTGCGCCAGCGCCTGGGTGTTGGAGGGATAGCCCTGGAAGCGCATCGGCCCGCGATCGGCGGCCAGCGAACGCTCGCCGATGACGTAGCCGCTCGGCGTCATCGCCACCACCCGCCACAACAACGTGTTGAACGGCATGGGCACCGAGAAGCGCGGCGCCTGCGCCAGGCCCATCGCCGCCAGCGCACGATCGGCCTCGCGATCGACCAGGTGCTTGGCCAGCAGCGACCAGCCCAGGTAAGCGCTGCTCAACAGCAACCCGCCCAGCAACGCCTGCTGCGCCACCCGGCGCGCACGCGCGAACCAGGCGATGGCGCAGGCCAGCAGCAGCCACAGCGTGTAGGCGGGATCGATGATGAACACGCTCGACCACATCGTCGGCGGCGGCCGCAGCGGCCACCACAGCTGCGTGCCGTAGACGGTGAACGCATCCAGCAGCGGATGGGTGATCAGCGCCAGCTGGATCGCCCAGAACCAGCGGCGCGGCGCTTCGGCGACCCGTCCATGGCCGAAGCGCCGGAACAGCCACCAGATCAGCCAGCCGAGCAACGGCAGCACGAACAGCGAATGGCTGAAACTGCGATGCACCGTCATCAACGTGACCGGGTCGCGGGTCAACGGCAACAGGATCAGCGAATCGAGATCCGGCACGGTGCCGAGCGCGGCGCCAGCAAGCAGTGCCGCGCGCCGATGTGCGGCCGGGGCAATGGCGGCAGCAATGGCGCCGCCGAGCACGATCTGGGTGAGGGAATCCATCGGCCGATGCTAGCAACGATGCGGGGATGGGGCGCAGCGATGCAGGGCGGCCGCAGCACTGCCGCGCCCGGTTGCACATACGGGCCGGCACGCTGCGAATCGCATAGAGCCGGCTCGCTCCCGACATCCGGTTGGGCGGCTGCCAGCACGCCGCACCGCGAGTGTGGAGAGGCCTCCCATGGGAAGCGAGGTTGCTGGCGACAAGCAGGCCGCCTTGGCTCAACGGTCTGCAGAAGCACGGTGCAGTGCTGCGCCCGCACACCAGATGTCCGCCTTCCGGGTGTGCCCGATGCAGAAAGGCGCCCCCCGACGGGGACGCATCTGCCTATTTCATCTGCGTTGCCTGAAGCAGGATCATGGAGAAGACTCTTGGGATGCGTAAAGTGGGAAATATCCTTCAGAAAGGAGGATGCCAAAGGCCAGAAACGACATGCCTGACGCCATTTCGCTGTCACCAAAGAGGAAGTAGCCCACCGCATCACTCGCTGCAACCATCGCCCAGCCCGTGTGCGGAGGCGCAGCCTGTCTCGATGTGGTGTCGGCCGCAAATTTGGACCAGTAGCGCGTGGAGTGTCTGACCACGCTCAGCCCGCCCAGGACCAGCGCGCCGTTCTTCGACTTGGGATCGAGCCGCGCGATGCCTTCCCGTTCCAATTCCTCGAATTGCACCGCCGCCGCGTCCAGGTCCTGGGCGTTCTGCACGATCTGGTCCATGCGCACGATGAACGAGAATTCGTAGGCGCTAAGCTGCTGGCGCAGTCCAGCCAGGTTCTCGGTCATCGGTCGGGTCGGGTCGATCGCGTCCACCATGGGCTGCCGCGTGGCGATGAAGCGCTCCAACGGCATGCCGGGGTTATAGCCGCACTTTTCCACCAACACGGCAAGGGCATCTGCGGGCGAGGCGTTGGTCTCCATCAGGCAGCCCAGGTACATGTTGTGCTGGATGCCGGCCTGGTCGACCGGGTTCTCGGCCGCCAGCGCGGGGAAGGCACCGAAGGCACTGCCGGCCAGAAGGACGGCGGTCATTGCAAAAAGTCTTTTGTTCATGGACATTCTCGTGAAATGGAGGGGTAGCAGGTGGCCAGGTGCCCAGGCGTTCCTGCGCAGGGCCCGGCAAGGCAACCACTGGCGCACCGGCAGTCAGCGCGATGCGGCACGGGAAGACGCCCACCGGGCGCCTTCCCCTTCTACGTGCCCGCTCAGGTCGGGATTCCCAAAGACTGGCGAGCAGATGGATCGGCTCACGGTTGCGGATTGGGAGTCGGAGTCGGAGTCGGAGTCGTCGTACCGAAGATCGCACCATGCGCCTGGTTGGAGGCCGAGGCCGATGTGCCGACGTTCTCATTGGAAGCAAAATAGCCAAGGACATCCACTGCGATGACAGCCAACCATTTCCAGAAACGTCCTTTCGCCGTGACACCATCGCCGCTCTCGGCCGCGTGCTTGGACCAGTACTGGGTGGAGTGCCTGGCCACGCTCATCCCGCCCAGGATCAGCGCGCCATTCTTCGACTTGGGATCGAGCCGCGCGATGGCTTCCCGCTCCAGTTCCTCGAACTGCAGCGCTGCCGAATCCAGATCCTCGGCGTTCTGCACGATCTGGTCCATGCGCACGATGAACGAGTATTCGTAGGCACTGAGCTGCTGACGCAGCCCGGGCAGGTTCTCGGTCATCGGCCGGGTCGGGTCGATCGCGTCGATGATGGGCTGCTGCGTGGCGACGAAGCGTTCCAGCGGCACACCGGGGGCATAGCCGCACTTCTTGACCAGCAGGGTCAGCGCGTCTTCGGCCGTGGCGTTCAGGTCCATCAGGCAGCCCAAGTACATGTTGTGCTGGATGCCGGCCTGGTCGACCGGGTTTTCGGCCGCCAGCGCAGGGGCGCCGACGACACTGCCCACCAGCAGGGCGGTTGCGACAAGGAACTTCTTCTTCATGAGCGTTCTCTCGCTATATGGAAGGGATTGGAGATGGCTGGGGTGCGTGGATCGCCCCCGGGGGATGGCCACCGCCGCATCGGCAGACGCTGCGATCCGGCGATTCCAGGCTAGGCAGCGCGTCGGCGTGGCACGAGGGCGAAGCCGGGCCGCCCACGGAACGAACCGGGTCGGATTCGCGACGCCGTGACAGGCGGGGCGACTGCACAGGGGCGCGCCTCGCGCCTGCGGCACGGATGCCACGGCCGAAAAATCAAGGCCTTAGGTGGATTTATTCCCGATCTATACCCGCGGATGCGCTGGAATCCGCACCGCCGCCATTCGTAGGCTGCAGGTCTCTTCTCTGCGCGTTGCGAGGTTCCGATGCCCACCCACCGTTCCCTCTTTCATGCCGCCCTCGTCGCGGTGCTGCTTGCCCTGCCCCTGGCCGCCCACGGCCACGACACCCTGCCGCCGGACTGGTGCCTGGAGCAGGACCAGGAACCGGAGGTCGTGGTGAAGTTCGACTTCGACGGCGCACAGTTGCGGCAGACGATGGACAAGTGCGGGGTGGTCGACAGCCACGAGCCGTACACGAACACGCTGAACACCATCGCCGCCTATTGCGAGGTGGTGGCGCCGTCGCGATCGGCCAAGCCCATCGTGCTCGGCCCGACGACCTTTCTCGCACGCGACCACCACAGCAGCTACCGCATGGAACACGGCCTGAAGGGCGCGTGCGTGGTCTGCCCGGCCAAGCGCGGGCGCTGACGCACCATGCAGGCGCGCGCGCCGGTTAGCGCAGCCGACGATCGCCGGCAGCAGAAGTGCCGGGCTTGCTCAGCCGAGCGCATCCCGGCGGGTGTAGGCCAGCACCGTGTCGATCCGCGACTGCAAGGCCGCGCGTGCCTCTGCCGAGAGTCCCTCGCAGTGCGCGAGCACGAAATAGGCCGAGCGCAGCACGTCGCGCCAGCGCGGGTTGCTGGGCAATTTGGAGACCGTCAGGTAGCGCTCCATCGCCCGCGCACGCAGGCGGCCGTCGTCGATGTTGACGCGCCAGATCCGGCTGCGCTCGGCCAACTCCAGCCGACCGGTCGCCGTGGCGCGCTCCCAGGTGTCGATGACCGCCAGCATCAAGTCGACCAGCGCGCGCCGGAACGCGTCGCGCAACGCAGGCGCGGCGGCCGCCTCTGGCACGGCCTCGGCCTGCGCGGCGTCCGACGCCGCGCCACGGTCGCGCTCCTGCAGGGCGAGCACGACCAGGCCGTCGCCGCCCTGCCAGGGCGCGAGGGTGGCGGCGAGCGGCGTGCCGGGTCGCGCCACGACCTCGAGGCGCTGCGCAGCGCTGTCCTCCATCCGCTCCAGCGCCGCCTGCAAGGCCGGACGGTCGCTCTCGGCAACCAGGGCGAACACCGCCTGTCCCACCGCTTCGGCATCGTCCGCGCCGCCAAGCAGCAGGCGGCCGGCACGATTGGTGGCCAGCACCTGGCCTTCGGCATCGAGCAGGCACAACGCATCCTCGCGGCTGTCGAGCAAGGTCTGCAGCAGGCTGCGATCCTCGGCCAGGGCATCGGCCTCGCGCCGATAGCGCGCGAGCTGCTCTTCGTGGCGGACCTGCTGCGCGGCCTGCAACACGCGCTCGCGCTGCCGGCGACGCTGCCACCACAGCCATACGCCGAGCACGGCGGCGACGCCGGACACCAGCGCCAGCCACAGCAACAGCGTGCGTTGACGCAGTTGGACCTGGCGCAGGCGGTTTTCGCTCTGCAGGGCATCGATGGTGCTCTGCTTTTCGGCGGTATCGAAACGGACCCGCAACCAATCCAGTTGGCGGTCGTGCTGCGCGCGCACCAGCGCGGCAGCTTCCGCGTTCGCGCGCCGCAGCGTGGCGATGGCGGCCACCGTATCGCCACTGCCTTCCTGCAGCCGCGCCAGTTCCTCCAGCAGCGGTACCCGCACCGGATCGCCACTGGCGGCCGCCGTCAGTGCCGCGCGCAGGCGGGCCGCGGCGGCCGCGGCGTTGCCTTCGAGCCGGGCCGTCCGCGCCAGTTGCAGCTGCAATGCAGACGGCAACGGCAGCGCCCATGCCTCGGCCAGCGCCAGCGCGCTGGAGCTCCAGCGCTGCGCCTGCGCCACGTCGCCAAGCGCCAGTGCCGCGCGGATCAGACCATCGTGCACGCGCAGTTCGTACACCCGGTGGCCCTGCGCGCGGTACACGGCCAGGGCCTCCTGCAACCAGGCCAGCGCCTGCGCCGTGTCGCCACTGTCGAGCGCCAGCTCGGCCATGGTTTCCTGCACATGCGCGGCCTCGATGGCGTCGCCCTGCGCGCGGTTGGCGGCCAGCGCGTCGCGGTAGTAGCGCATCGCGGTGTCGGGCTCGCGCAGTTCGCGATACACGTCGGCGATATTGGTGAGCACCGAGGCCGACGCCGCGCCGCGCGCGCGCTGCAGTTCCAGGCTCAACGTCAGGTTGCGCAGGGCGCCGCGGAAATCGCCAAGCCGGCGCAGCGCCGCACCGACGTTGTTCAGATCGCGCGCCTCGCCGGCACGGTCGTGCAGCGAGCGGGACAGCGCGGCCGCGCACTCGAAGCGCGCCAGCGCCTGCGGCAGGCGTTCGCGGCGGAAATCGAGAATGCCGCGGCGGCGGGTGAGCTCGTAGCGCGATCGCGCATCGCCGGCATCGCCGATGTTGGCCTCGGCGCAATCCAACGCCTGCTCGGCGGCATCGAAACGGCCGCCGTCGAGCTGCTCCTTGGCACGCGCGAACAGCGCGCCCACGCGCGTGTCGCCGGCTGCGCGCGAGGTCGACAGACCGGCCTGCTGCACGCACAGCATCGCATCCGGAAGTGTGCGGGGGGCTTCGGCATCCGTGCAGCCGTAGACCGTGTTCTGCGCGATGGCTGTTGCACTCGTCGCAAGCAGCAGGCCCAAACAGACGACGCCAGGGCGTACCCGCTGCCGAGCGCATGCCGCAGCAGCGCAGGCATGCAGCAGATGGCCGGAACACGTAGACCATCCCGGGCGCAACCAGGTCCATGCGGATCGCAGCGACCAGCCACACCATGCCTTCCCTGGTTTCACGTTCTCCACGACTCCAGAACCGCTGACCGAACCACGGCATCGTTGCACCGCAGCGATATCGCGCGGTGCGGCGACCGGGCTCGAACATCGACACCTGCCCGGGCGTGCCGCTCCGACGCAATGCAGTAGACCCGATGCGACGAAGGCCGGGCAAGCAGACGCGGCAGCCGCGCGTGCGGCGTTCGATCACCGTGGAATGCGCGTCACGCTCGGTTCTACGCTTCCGTCCACGACGTCCGCGAACCGATGCGGTCGTGTGCGCGGCGTCGGTCTCTAAAACACCGGACGTGCAGGACATTCCCAGGCGCGCTCGCCCGGGAATGCGGGGCCATCCCGGACGGACTGGCAGCTTCAGGCCGCGCGCGGCCAGGCGTTCTCCTGCACCAGCCGCAGGCGCGGCGGCAGTTCGCGCAGCACCTCGCCGCGGTGCGAGAGCAGGCGCAGCGTGCCGTCGGCCTCCTCGGCGAGCGCGGTGAGGTTTTCCACCCAGTCGCCGTCGTTGGCGTAGACCAGGCCGTCGCGTTCGAACAGCCCGGCGCGGTGCACGTGGCCGCAGATCACCCCGTCCAGGCCGCGGCGGCGCGCGTCATCCAAGCCGGCGGCGACGAAGCGCTCGATGTAGCGCTCGGCGGCGCTGCTCTGCCGCTTCAGGTAGTCGGCCAGCGACCAGTAACGCATGCCCAGGCGGCGGCGTACGCGGTTGGTCAGCTGATTGCCGGTGAGGATGCGGTAGTACAGCCAGTCGCCGAACTTCTCCTGCAGGCCACCGAATTGGGTCACGCTGTCGTAGTCGTCGCCGTGCACCACCAGCAGGCGGCGTCCGTCGGCGGTGGCGTGCACCGCGCGCCGACGCACCTGCATGGCCGGCAGTGCGAGTCCGCAGAAGCGGCGGATCGGCCGGTCGTGGTTGCCCGGCACGTAGATCAGTTCGGTGCCGCCGCGGGCCAGCGCGTGCAGCGCATCGACCACGCGCTGGTGCGCGGCGCCCCACACTGCGCGGCGTTGGGCCATCCACCAGAAGTCGACGATGTCGCCGACCAGGTACAGCTGGTCGCAATGCAGGCCGCCGAGGAAGTCGGCCAGCTCGCGCGCATGGCAATGCGGCGCGCCCAGGTGCACATCGGAGACGAACACCGCGCGGCGCGGCGCCAGGCTGTTGAGCGGACTCATGCCACCACCTCTGCTTCGTTGCGGGGACGTTCGAGGTAGCGCGCGCGCTTCTTGCTGCGGATGCGCTGCAGATCCAGTTCGATCAGGCCGTCGACGGCGTCGTTGAACGCCGGGTCCACGCCGAAGGCGAGGAAGCGCGCACCGCCGGGCTCGCACAGATCGGTGTACTGCTTGTAGAGCATCGGCACCGCCGCGCCCAGCGCGTCGAGGTTGCCCTTGAGCACCTTGAAAGCGGTGTCGGCATCCAGTTCGTCGAACGCCGGCGGCGCTTCCGGATACGGGAACGGCCGCGCCGAGGCGGCTTCGCCGCTGGCGTCGCCGTAGTAGCGCGCGTAGTAGGCCACGATCTGCTCGCGCGCTTCGTACGGCAGCGCGGCGCTGATCGACACCGCGCCGAACAGGTATCGCACCTGCGGATGGTCCTGTAGATAGGCGCCGATGCCCTGCCACAGGTAATCGATGCTGCGGCTGCCCCAGTAGTCGGGCACCACGAAGCTGCGGCCCAGCTCCATGCCCGCGGCGATGCGCGGCAGCATGGCCTCGCCGTAGCGGAACAGTTCGGCGGTGTAGAAGCCGGCCAGGCCGCGTTCGGCCAGCACCGGCGCGCCGCGGGCGACCCGATACGCGCCGACGACGCGCGTGGCGGCGCCGTCCCACAGCACGATGTGTTCGTACCAGGTGTCGTAGTCGTCCAGGTCCAGGCGCCGGCCAGTGCCCTCGCCCACCGCGCGGAAGGTGAGCTCGCGCAGGCGGCCGATCTCGCGCAGCAGCGCCGAGCCGGCGCGCAGCCGGCCGACGCGGATCTGCTTGCCGTCAAGCGTGTGGCCGAGGCTGCGCAGGCCGGCCACTTCCACCGCCAGTTGCGCCGGGTCCTCGGCGGCGACCAGCGCCTCCTCGCTCGGCGCGGCCTGCCCACCGCTGCGGCCGAGCGCATACAGTTCGCTGCGCAGGCGCCGCATCAGGTCGGCTTCGGGCAGGTCCTGCGGCAGCGCGCGGGCGCGGCCCAGGCTGAGCGCGATGCGGCGCTCGCGGCGGGCGAACATCTCCCGCGCCAGCAGCGCCGTGCCGGCCGGCTTGAACAGCGCCGAAGCACCGTAGAACAGCGCCGAGTTGCGCGCATGGATACGCACCGGCAGCACCGGCGCGGCGGTACGCAGGGCGAAGCGCAGGAAGCCGCGGCGCCAGCGCCCGTCGGCGACGCCGCCCCAGCCCAGCCGCGAGACCTCGCCGGCCGGGAACACGATCACACATTGCTCCTGTGCCAGCGCCTGCTCGATCGCGCGCACGCTGGCCGGCGACGGCGCGCCACCGAGGATGCGCACCGGCAGCAGCAGGTCGCGCAGGCCTTCCAGCGCCCACAGGAAATCGTTGGCGACGATCTTCACGTCGCGCCGCACCTGGCCCACGCAGTCCAGCAGGGCCAGCGCATCCAGCGCGCCGGAGGGATGATTGGCGACGATCAGCAGGCGCCCGCGCGCCGGGATGCATTCGGCGGCGGTCGGTGCGACCACGTAGCGGGCCTGCAGGAAATCCAGTCCGGCCTGGACCAGGGCGAACCCACGCAGGTCGCGGTTGGCCTCCAGGAACGCGTCCAGCGCGTCCAGTCCCGACCATTTCTGCAGACCACGCAGCAATGGCCGGACCAGCCGCGAGCGGCGTCCGGCAAACCAGTGTGGGTAGCGGTCCTGAAGACGGCGTTCGAGTGCGAGCACGGCAAGCCCCCTTGCTGACTGCGCACAGCTTCGGCCGCGGCGGCGACACCGATCTTGCAATCTGGCTACGGCAAGGTGACGGACGCACCGTGGCGCGCCAACCGGTTAACCTTGGGCAACGTCCGCCCCGGGCATCATGCACGCCGCCCGGCGCCCGTGTATCATTCGCCTCCATCTTTTCATCCGAATACAAGGATATAGCCGCGATGTCCAGCTATCTCTTCACCTCCGAGTCGGTCTCCGAAGGCCACCCGGACAAGATCGCCGATCAGATCTCCGATGCGGTGCTCGACGCGATCCTGACCCAGGACAAGCGCGCGCGCGTGGCCTGCGAAACGCTGGTCAAGACCGGCGTGGCGATCGTCGCCGGCGAGATCACCACCAGCGCCTGGATCGATCTGGAAGCGCTGACCCGCAAGGTGATCCTGGACATCGGCTACAACAGCTCCGACGTCGGTTTCGACGGCGAGACCTGCGGCGTGCTCAACCTGATCGGCAAGCAGTCGCCGGACATCAACCAGGGCGTGGACCGCAAGAAGCCGGAAGAACAGGGCGCTGGCGACCAAGGCCTGATGTTCGGCTACGCCACCCGCGAGACCGACAGCTTCATGCCGGCCGCCATCCACCTGTCGCACCGCCTGGTCGAACAGCAGGCCAAGGTGCGCAAGAAGAAGAACTCGCCGCTGGCGTGGCTGCGCCCGGACGCCAAGAGCCAGGTCACCCTGCGCTACGAAGACGGCGTGGCGACCGCGATCGACGCAGTGGTGCTATCCACCCAGCACGATCCGGACATCAAGCAGAAGCACCTGGTCGAAGCCGTGCGCGAGGAGATCCTCAAGCCGGTGCTGCCGGCCAAGTGGCTGCACAAGGGCACCAAGTTCCACATCAACCCGACCGGCAAGTTCGTGATCGGCGGGCCGGTGGGCGACTGCGGCCTGACCGGGCGCAAGATCATCGTCGACACCTACGGCGGCTGGGCGCGCCACGGCGGCGGCGCGTTCTCCGGCAAGGATCCGTCCAAGGTCGACCGCTCGGCCGCCTACGCCGCGCGCTACGTCGCCAAGAACGTGGTCGCCGCGGGCCTGGCCGACCGTTGCGAAGTGCAGGTCTCCTACGCCATCGGCGTGGCCGAGCCGACCTCGATCTCGGTCACCACCTTCGGCACCGGCAAGATCGCCGACGAGCAGATCGAGAAGCTGATCCGCAAGCATTTCGACCTGCGTCCGTTCGGCATCATCCAGATGCTCGACCTGATCCACCCGATGTACCAGCAGACCGCCTCGTACGGCCATTTCGGCCGCACCCCGAAGGCCTTCACCTACACCGACGGCACCGGCGCCCAGCACCAGGCCACCGCGTTCTCGTGGGAGAAGACCGACCGCGCCGAGGCGCTGCGCGCGGACGCCAAGCTGAAGTAAGCCGGCCTGCCCGCGCTTGCAACAAGGAACGGGCCGCATTGCGGCCCGTTCTGCGTTTGGGGGATGGGTGGTGCTGCACCGTCGACGCAGACGCTGTCGCGGGATGCGCCGTCGTAGGCGCCACCGCCGCGATGGCTGGGCGTCACGACGCAGCCCCGTCGCGGCTGAAGCCGCTCCTACAGGATCAGCGGCAGATCGTTGTCGCCTGCACGCAAAGGGCACGGCATCGCACTGCCGGCAACGCGTCATCCATCCACGCGTCAGCACACCGTCCGCCGTAGGAGCGGCTTCAGCCGCGACGGGCATTCCTGGGAACGCCTGTCGCGGCTGAAGCCGCTCCTACGCTGAGCGGACAAGCAGACGCGCGAAGAACCGCCTCAGCCGCGCCGCTGCAGCGCCGCCTGCAGCAGCGACTGGAACTTCGGCAGCGGGCACAGCCCGGTCGCGGCGTCGCTGCACCCAGGGATCTGCAGGGTCTGCAGCAGCGGCGGGTGGCGCAGGCTCAATGGAGTCAACGCGCGCAGTTGATCCAACGACTGCGCCTGGTAGCGCACGCGCACGTAGCGCTGGCCGTTGCGTGCATCGCGCACCTGCTCCACCACCAGCGCGCCGCCCGGGGGCGCGTCGTCGCGGCCGAAGCCGGGCAACTGGAAGTGCAGGTCGAGCAGACCGCTGAGCGCGGCGATGTGGGTGTCGCTGGCGACCAGCACGCTCAGCCGCGGCGCGTCGTTCGCGCCCAGCGTGCCCAGCAGGCGGTGCGCCAGCGGCGCGCCCGCGCGCGCGGCCATGTACTGCGGCCGTGCGTAGATCTCGAACAGCAAGGCATGCAGGCGCGACACCGCAGCGATGCGCGCCGGCGTCGCGCGGCCCCAGCCGACCTGGTCCAGCGGCATGCCTTCGGCGTACTGCAGGATGAACACCTCGGCCGTGCCCGAGGTCAGGTCCAGCGGCCCGTGCAGGGCCAGGCTGCGCCCGTTCTCGCCCGCGGTCAGCGACGAGGGCATGTGCACGAAGTCGCAGCGCTCCGCGCAGCCGAGGATCTCCTGCATGGTGCGCAGTTCGCGCGCATACGGCGCCAGCACCGCGCCCGGGCCGCCGGTCTGCCGCTGGATCGATGCGACTGCGGCGGCGGCATCGAACTCCACCGCGCCGGCTTCCACCGGGCGGAACAGCGGGTCGTCGCTGCCTTCGGCCTGATGGCCGGCCTGCAGATGGCAGCCGGGCGCCAGCGTGTCGGCGAGCAACTGCGCACTGACGATGGTGCGCTGGTCGGTGTTGGCGTAAATGCTGACCGTGCCGTCCGCAGGGCAGCCCTGCGCCGGCAGCACGCCATCGCGCAGCAGCCATTGCCGGGTGTAGTCGCCGCTGCGTTCCACCGCGGTGCGGCCGTGCGCGGTGAGCAGGCTCGGCGGCGTGTCCCATACAGGCCAGGGCTGCGGCGCCAGCGCGGCGGCCGCGGCCTCGCCCGGCAGCGGCGCGCGCACGCCGTGGCGGAACAGCATCCACACCTTTTCTACCTGCAGCGCGGGCGCGGCCTTGGGCGCCGGCCGCGCCTGCGCGCCCAATGCCGCCACCAGCAGCACGACCCACAGCATCCAACGCGTACCTGTTTTCATCATCGTCCCCAACATGGAAAGTCTCACGGTGCGCTCGCGCCGCACGCGGCCGTGACCCGGTCGCAGTGCAGGCCCGTGGCGATGCCGAGCCGATAGCCCAGCCGCTGCGGATCCGGCGCGCCGGCGTAGTAATCGGTGCTGATCCATTGCGCGCCGGCCTCCAGCGCCGCCTGTGCGCGGCGCCGGTCGTGCGCGCGCGCCTCGCGGCCGTCGGTATCGGCGCGGGTGCGCACCACGAAGCCCTGCGTCACCAGCGCGCGGATCCGCGGCGCCTCGGCCAGCGGATCCTCGATCGACAGCACCGCGGCTTCCGGCTGGTCCGGCGCGTACCAGCCGAACATCATGCGACCGCGCAGCGACGGATGCGCCTGGCGATACAGCGCCTCGTGCCGCGGATTGCCGTCGAGCACGAACAGCAGGCGGCCGCGTGCCTGCGCCACGCGTGGCCAGGCATGCGCCAGCACCGCCTCGCGCAGGCTCGGCGCGTCGCCGCGCACGTCGTCGGGCACGATCAGGCGCGCACGCCCCACGACCTCAGCGATGTCGCGGTCCAGCGCGTCCAGGTCGTGAGCGTCGAAGACGGAACGGTACGGCCACAGGCCCGGCACCGGATCGAAGTCCACCGCATTGACCAGCACCACCAACGGCGTGTGCCGCGGGTGCGCGCGCGACCAGGCGGCAAGGATCGCCAGGCAGTCACGGAAGCGCAGGCAATGGCTGGCGTAGTCCAGGCCCGGCTGGTGCAGCACCTTGGCGCCGGGCGCGTGCATGCGGGCCCGGGTCGCCGCATCGGCACGCGCATACGGCGCGGCATACAGGCCGCCGTGCGGATCGGCGGCCACGTCGAGTTCGAGTTGCCGCAGCCCCAGCGCGAGCTGGGCCTGCAGCGAAGGATGGCCATAGGCCAGTGCCGGCCATTCGGCGGCGTCGTGCGCCTGCAGGCGCCGCCGCACCTGCGCGGTCGGCGCCGGCCGATAGCTGTTGTGCGAGCCGAGCAGTTGCACCTGGTCCAGGCGCAGGCCGTCGATCGGCACCGTCGCCGGCACCTCTGTCGACCACGCCATTCCCGGCAGGATCGTCAGCGCCAGCCAGACGAACATCGCGGCGATGCCGGCAACGCCCCACCCGCCGCGCGGCACAGGGCCGTGCGACGGGTGGCGACGTCCAGCGTGCGCAAGCGCCCGCTTCAGAACGTGTACTTCACGTTCAACAGCGCGGTGCGGCCGGCATCGACGATGTCGGAGATCGCGGTGCTGTTGTGGCCCACGTGCGCCCAGTAGCTCAGGCGGTTGGTGAGGTTGGCCACCGACAGGTCGGCGCGCAGGTGCTCGTTGAAGGTGTAGCCCACGTGCAGGTCCACGCGCGTGATCGGCTTGACCCACAGGTCGTCCCAGGTCGCGCCACGGTTGTAGTAGTCGTACACCGAGACGTATTCGCCGGAGTAGTGGTAGGCCAGGTTCACCGACAGCGGGCCCTTCTCGTAGAACAGCTCGGCGTTGGCCATCAGGTCCGGCGCGTTCTGGATACGCTCGTCGTGGAAGCCGTCCATACCCAGGTCGACGCGGGTGGTCTGGCGGGTGACGTTGGCGCCGATGCCGAAGCCGTCCAGCGGTGCCGGCATGCCCTGCAAGGTCTGCCGCACCGCGGCCTCGAAGCCCAGCACCTTGCCATCGCCGCCGTTCTGCGGACGCACGTAGCGCACGTTGCCGGCGCCGGTGCTGCTCCCGGCGTTGGCCGGATCCGAGCCGCTCTCGTAGATGTAGTCGGTCAGGCGCTTGTAGTAGCCGGCCAGCATCGCGTGGCCGCCGTGGCCGTTGTCCCACTCGCCGGACAGGTCCACGTTGAGCGACTTGATCGGCTTCAGGTCCGGATTGCCCTCGGTGATGACCGTGGTGCCGTCGCTGGAGACGTCGTAGTTGGCGCCACCGCCGAGCTGCACCAGCGCCGGCCGGGTGTAGCTGGTCCACACCGAGGCGCGGTACACCGCACTGCCGTCGCCGGGGCGGTAGTTCAGGAACACGCTCGGCAGCGGCACGTCGTAGCTGGTGTGGTTGCTGCTGAAGAAACCGGGCAGTTCGTTGCCCTTGGCGTCTTCGGGCATGGTCCAGAAGGTGTTGCGGATACTGGTGTGCTCGAAGCGCACGCCCGGGATCACCTCCAGGTCGCCGGTGCGGAAGGTGGCCATCGCATACGCCGAGGTCACTGCCTCGTCGCCACGCATGGTCGCGCAGTTCTGGTTGTTGATCGCCAGGCTGCCGCAGGTGTCGAAGCTGGCCGCGGTCAGGTGCTGGGCGATCATCGCCTTCAGTCCGCCGTTGCTGAGCTTGACCGTCGGCCACGCGTACTTGCCCGGATACACCGAGTCGTACTGGCCGACCACCAGGCCGGTGTCGCGCAGCAGGGTGCCGTCGGTGAACTTGCTGTTGGTCCAGTCGCGCGAGGTGAAGTCGCGGGAGCTGTCGACGTACTTCACGCCGAACTGGAGGTTGCTCAGCGCGCCCTGGTCGAAGTCGTAGCGCACGTCGAACTTGGCGCCGCCCTTGGTCTGGCCGCTGTAGGACTTGGTCAACTGGCCGTAGCGGCGCGCATACAGGCTGCCGATGTCGCTGGCCTGGGCCTGGATCGCCGGGGTCAGCAGCGGCTTGGGGAAGCCTTCGCTGTCGTAGCCGGAGAAGGTGCTGGCGCCGCCGTACGGAAACTGGGTGGACGCGTACTGGTCTACCCGCGCGGAGATTTCCACGTGGTCCGGGCGATCGTTGTCGCCGTAGCTGTAGAACAGGTTCGGCGACAGCGTCCAGTTGCCCAGTTGCTTGTCGGCGCCGAACTGGAAGGTGGCCAGGTCCGCCACTTCCGGATTGGTCTCGTACCAGTAGCGCACCGCCACGCGGTTGATCTGCGGCTGGTACACGCCGGTGGTGCCGATCTGCGCAAGGCTCACGTTGGCCGGCACCAGTTGGGTGTAGCCGGTGTTCTGCTCGGTCTTGGCGTAGGCATAGGTGGCGCGCGCGTACAGCTGCAGGCTCGGATCGACGTGCCAGTCGAAGGACACGTTGCCGCCGTAGCGCGTGGTGTCGCCTGCGGAATAGCCGATGTTGGCGCCGGTGGCCATCAGCAGGTCCTGCGGATCGTAGCCGGGCGCCGGCTGGCCGCTGGCGTCGGTGCGCGAGAAGTAGCGCTTGTTCCAGTCGCCACGCGAGGCGGCGGCGTTGGCCACTTCGCTGTTCACGTAGTGGCGTTCGTCGTAGTACGCGCTGGTGTAGATGCCGAACTGGTTGTCGGCGCCGAACTTGGCGTGGAATTCGCCGGCCGCGCCCTTGCCCAGGCCGTTGTCGCCGTAGTCGCGCGCACGGCTTTCCATGCGCCCGCTGGCGGTGACGCTGCCGCCCATCGCCTCGCTGTAGTCGAAGCCGCTGGGGGTGCGGTAGTCGATGGTGCCGCCGATCGCGTCGCCGTCCATCGCCGCGGTGGAGGTCTTGTTCAACACGATGGTCTGCAGGCCCGACGGCGGCAGCAGGCTCAGCTGCACGCTGCGGCTGTAGGGCAGGCCCTGGGCGACGTTGACGCCGTTGATCAGGTTGACGTTGTACTCGGCGTTGAGGCCGCGCACCGAGGCGAACATGCCCTCGCCGCGCGCGGCGCCGTCGACGCCGCCGAAGTACGACTGCCCGGTGTTGACCACGTTGACGCCCGGCAGCAGGCCCAGCGCCTCGGCGATGTTGTGCACGGCGGTGTACTTCAGGTCCTCGGCCGACAGCACGTTGGCCGTGTTGGTCGCGGCCATCTGCATGTCCGCGGCGTTGTAGCGGGTGACGGCGACGGTGATCTTGTCCAGGGTCTTGGCGCTGGCGTCGGACGCGGTGGTCTGCGTCTCCTGCGCATCCTGCGCCTGGGCCAAGGCCATCGGCGCGACACCGAGCAACGCTGCGGCGATCGCCAGTGACAGGCGTTTTTGAAGATGGATCGAGTGCGACATGAAAAATCCGAACGTAGGCGCAGCCAGCGGAACGCGCCGCAGGCCGGGCATGGAGGGGAGAGAGGCCGTGATCGTGTGCACGGCGGCGCGCATTGTTCGGGTTGGTGGCTGCAATTTCGTGACAACGATGTCATCGACCACCATCGAAGGACGATTCGACGCATTTCCTGCGTAATTCGGCACAACTGCAGCGGGTCGTCGACGCTGCGATGCGGGTATGGCACTGCGGAGAAGGCGAAGGGTCAGGTGTTTCCGCCCGATGCGCCGCGAAGCGATCGTCGGCGATGCATCGCGCCTCTCCGGGCGTGCACGGCGGCAACGCGATGCCCTCGGCGCGCTCGACGACGCGCGTGCAACCGCCCGTCGCGGGCATCGTCACCGCGTCGCGGTGGCGTCGACCTGCAACTGCGCGTGCAGGATGCGGCGGATCTCCAGGATCGCCTGCGGCGTCTCCTGCACGCTGTGGCCCGAGGTGATCACCAGTTCGGAGACTGCGCCCGGCAGGTGCGCACTGCGGTACGGCACCAGCCCATCGTCGGAGGCAGCCAGCGGCACCGCCGGATCGCGGCGGGCGATGATGGTGTGGTAGCGCACCGCCGGCGCGATCGGCAGATCCGCCGCCGCGCGCACGAACGGATCGGTGTCGCGCAGGTTATCGATGCTGTTGGGCACGCGCACCGGCGCGCCGTCTGGGCCGTCGATCCCCTGCAGCAAGGTGTTCAGGCGATCGAGCAGCGTCACCGGCAGGCGCACCAGGCGCCCGGCCAGGCGCCCGAGCCGCCCTTCGGCGAAGGTAGTGCCGCGTTGCGGCGCGGCGATGAAGATGGCGCGGTCCACCTCCGGCAACGGCGCGAAGCGCAGCAGCGGCTGCAACTGCGCCAGCGCCTGCGGGTCCAGCGGGCGCCGGCCGGTGCGTGCGCCGATCAGGTCGTTCCACAGCGTGTCGCCGGAATCGCTGACCAGCAGGCGCCCGATCACCCCGCCCATGCTGTGGCCGATCAGGACCATGTGCTGCGACGCCGGCGCCTGCCCGGGCGGATCGAAATGGCGCAGGGTCTGCTGCAGCAGCGTGGCGATCTGCGCGCGGTTCCAGGCGATCGGCATGTTGGTCGGGTAGTAGACCTGCCAGATCTGGTAGTGGCGGCGCAGTTGCTCGTCGCCCATCAGTTCGTTGGCGACGTTGACCCATGCCTCGGGACTGCTGGCCAGGCCGTGCAGCATCAGGATGATGCGTCGGTCCGGATCGTACGGCTGCATCAGGTACAGATGCGGCTGGTCGATGCCATCCCCGCGCCCGAGCATCGAGCGCAGCGACTGCCGGGCGAAGCCGGCACGGGCCAGCCACAGGCCGTAGGCGGCGGTGAAGTTGGCCGCCAGCGGCAGGCGCTGGCCGTGTACCTCGACCTCGCCGTCGCGGTACGGATCGTAGGGCGCGACCACCACGCTGCGGGTGTCGAGTACCTGCGTCAGGCTGTCGCCGTCGAAGCGCAGCAGCACCGTGGTCGGCGCATACGGCATTTCGCTGAACGCTGGCGCGTGCGGGTCCGGCGCGCCCTTGGCGGCGGCCGCCGCGGTCGGGTCGCCGACCTTGGCCGGCGCGATCTCCGCGACCAGTTCGGCGCCGAAGCCGTCGCGCCGGTAGGTACTGCGCAGGCCATCGAAGCGCAGCGTCGACGCCGGCAGCATCGCGTCCGGCCGCGCCACCCCGCCGGGCAGGCGGAAGCTGCCCATGTCCGCGCGCACCTGCCAGCCGGCCGTGCGCAGCGCGTCGTCGTCGTGCAGCTCACCGCTGGCGCTGCCGGCGCGCCAGCGCAGGAACAGTTCGCCGACCGCCTGCTGCACGGCATAGTTGTAGTAGTCGCGCACCTGGGTCTGCCGATCCTCGAAGGCGCGCGCGCTGGCCGGGCGCGGGGTGTAGAACAAGTAGGCGTAGCGCGCGGCCTCCAGCCACGCCTGCAGCGTCGCATCGTCCAGCGCCCCCGCCTGCCGCGGCGTGCGCGCATTGGCCGCATGCACCCACAGCTCCGACAGGGTCGCCAGCCGCCGCTCCTGGTCCAGCCCCTGCAATGCGCGCAGCTGCGTGGCGCAGGCCGCAACGTCCGCCTCGCAGGTCTTGGGATCGAGCGCGAGGACGCGCAACGTCTCCAGGCTGGCATCGCTGAGCCTGCCGGTGCTGAGCACGTCGCCGCGCTGGGTGGCGATGTAGTCGGCGGCGCTGCGCGACTGCACGCTGACCATCGCGCAGCCGCTGCCGAGCAGCAACGCGGCAGCCAGCAGCGCGGCGCCCGCGTGCCGCGCAAGACGTGCGCGCAGGGTCATGGCCTAGCCGCGGGATCGTCGCCGGGAATGCCGGCGCGGATGCGCGTGGAGAAATCGGCGCCGGCGCCGGCCGCGCGCGCGCGTGCGCCGATGCGGCCGCGCGGGCGCAGCGTGGCCAGGCTGTAGCCGGGCACGAAGCCGTGCTGCGCGTAGACGTAGGACGGCAGGTAGCCGGACAGCAGCAGGCGGATGTCGAGCGGCAGTGCGGGATCGAGCTTGCGCGCCAGCTCGAACACGATGGTGGTGCAGTTGCTGGTGGCGGTGTTGTAGAACCGCGGCGTGCGCTGCAGTTGCTGCGCCTGCGCCACGTAGCCCAGGAACAGCTGGCGCAGTTGTACGCGCGAGAGGTTGAGCCGGTACAGGTACACGTCCTCGCCGCGCACGTTGCTGCGCACCGCCAGGATGTCGCGCTCGTCGGCGGCCACCATCACCTGCTCGAAATTGCGGAAGAACCCGGCCAGCGCCGAGAACGCCTCGTCGCGCTCCTTGCGGATCTCCAGCGAGAACATCACGCGGCGGCCGTCGTCGAAACCGAACGAGACCAGCGTGTGGGCGATCGCCGGCCCCATCCAGTACGACAGCGCCAGATCCGCCGAGGCCAGCCGCTCCAGGTCGTAGCGGCGCGTCTCCCAGTGCGGGGTGTAGTCGTGGTCGCTGCGCCAGGCGAAGTTGCGCACGTTGTGCAGGGTCACCACCTGCCCATCCACCTGCGGCTCCAGCAACTGCGCGACATCGTCGGCCCAGTCGCGGTTCTGCTGCGGCTGCAGCGCCGACCAGCCCACCGCCATGCCCGCGCAGCCGAGCGCGAACAGCAGCGGCAGCACGCGGTACTCGCGCGGATGGCGCAGGCCCCACAGCGCCGCGCCGCCCAGCGCGGCCCACAGCAGCGCCGAGCCGTAGCGCACCACCGCGCCGGTGTGCGGCAGATAGGCCAGGAACAGCGCGCCCCACAGGCTGGCGGCCAGCACCGCCAGCATCGCCACCGCGCGCGCCAGCCGCCTCGGCCAGGCGCGTCGGCGTGCGGCGCTGTCGGCGCTCACAAGTCCGCCGCCGCCGCGGGCGTGGCCAGGGCGTGGCACAGCAGCCGGCAACCGCGTTGCGCCAGCGCCTTGCGTTCGCTCTCGTCGCTGCCGCGCTGGCAGGCGCCGAGCATGTCCATCGCCAGGGCCAGGTCGTCCTCGCCCAGGTCCGCACGGCACAGGCCGGCGGCGATCGCACGCTGCAGGAACGGCAGCAGGATCGCCATCGCCCGCGTATGCGCCGCGTCCATCATCGGATGCTCGCGCGGCATCGACCGCCAATAGTCGGCCAGCGGCGCCGACATCGCGATGTGTTCGGCGACGTCGTACATCAGCAGGAACAGCCCGTCCGGCCGCGTGCCGATCTCGCGCGCGCAGCCCTCCAGGCCGTCCAGGCCGCGTTCCAGCAGCGCCGCCATCAGCTCGGTGCGGTCGGCGAAATGACGGTACAGGGTGGCGCGGCCGAGGCCGGCGCGCTCCACCACCAGTTCCAGCGGCGCCAGCACGCCGTGCGTGCAGAACACCTCGTCGGCGGCGTCCAGCAACAGGCGGCGGCGGTGGGCGGTATCGGCTCGCATCTCCATGCGCGGCATTATCGGACAATTTTGTCCGCCCGCAAGCGGGTGGCGACGGGCGGCCGCCGGCAGCGGCCGGCGGCGCCTTGTGGCACCAGCCTCAACCGGTGTTCTGCACGCCCTGGGCCACGCCGTTGACGCAGGCCACCAGCGCCCGCAGCAGGTCTTCGTCCTCGCCATCGGTGGCGCGCCAGCGCTGCAGCAGGTCCACCTGCAGCACGCTGATCGGGTCGATGTAGGGATTGCGCAGGCGGATCGACAAGGCCAGGCGCGGGTCGTGCTGCAGCAGCGAGGCCTGGCCGGTCAGCGCCTTCACCCAGCCCTTGGTCAGCGCCAGTTCGTCGCGGATGCGCGGGAAGAAGCGTTCGTGCAGCGGACCGGACAGGCGCGAGAACATCTCGGCGATGTTGAGGTCGCCCTTGGACAGGACCATGGCGATGTCGTCGAGGAAGGTGCGGAAGAACGGCCAGTCCGCGGCCATCGCGCGCAGCGCGTCCTCGTGGCCGGCATCCACCGCCGCCTGCAGGCCGCTGCCCACGCCGTACCAGCCCGGGATCACCGCGCGCGCCTGGCTCCAGGCGAACACCCAGGGAATCGCCCGCAGGTTGGACAGCGCCGCATCCTGACCGAGCCGCCGCGACGGCCGCGAGCCCAGGGTCATGCGTTCGATCACGTCGATCGGCGTGGCCAGGCGGAAATAGCGCATGAACTCGGCATCGCCGACGAAGCCGCGGTACGCCTGGCTGCTGTGCTCGGCGACCAGGTCCATCACCGGCCGCCAACCGGCCTCGCGCGCATCGGCCGCACGCGGGCGCAGGCTCGACAGCAGCACCGCGCCGGTCATCTGTTCCAGCGAACGCAGCGCCAGCGCGCGGATGCCGTACTTGCGGTGGATCACCTCGCCCTGCTCGGTCACACGCAGACGCCCGTCGACGCTGCCGCGCGGCGCCGCTTCCAGCGCGCGCGTGGTCTTGCCGCCGCCGCGCACGATCGAGCCGCCTCGGCCGTGGAAAAAGGTCAGGCGGATGCCCAGTTCGGCCGCCGCCTCCAGCAGTTCCACCTGCGCGCGCTGCAGGCCCCAGCGCGAGGCAGCGATGCCGCCGTCCTTGCCGCTGTCGGAATAGCCGAGCATCACCATCTGCACGTCGTCGCGCGCGGCCAGGTGGCGGCGGTAGACCGGATCGGCCAGCAGGTCGCGCAGGGTCGCGGTGCCGCCGCGCAGGTCGTCCACGGTCTCGAACAGCGGCACGATGTCCAGCGGCACCGCGCCGTCGGCATCGACCAGGCCGCCGCGGCGCGCCAGCGCCAGCACGGTCAGCACGTCGGCGCGGTCGTGCGCCATCGAGATGATGTAGCTGCCCAGCGCGTCGGCGCCGTGTCGCGCGCGCGCATCGGCGAGCGCGGCGAACACCGCATCCAGCCGCGCGTTGCCTTCGTCGTCGGCCGCCGGCAGGGCCTGCTCGCCGCCGGCATAGGGACCGAGCAGCTGCGCGCGCTCCTCCACCGCCCGTGCATCCCAATCCTGCGTGTCCAGCGCCGCGGCGACCGCGCGCGCGTGCACGCTGGATTCCTGGCGCACGTCCAGCCGCGCCAGGTGGAAGCCGAAGCTGCGCACCCGCCACAGCAGGCGCCGCACCGCGAACCAGCCGGCGTGCAGGCCCTTGTTGGCCTGCAGGCTGTCCAGGATCAACTGCAGGTCGCTTTCCAGTTCGGCCGGCGCGGCATAGGCGCCCGGCGCATCGTCCAGGGTGGCCTGCAGGCGCGCGCGCATCAGATCGTTGAGCAGCCGGTAGGGCATGTCGCCGTGGCGCGGCCGCGAGCGCGCCGCGGCCTCCGGCAGCAGTTGCCGATAGCGCTCCAGTTGCTCCAGCAACGGCGCGCTGACCGCGACCAGGGTGGTCGACTGGCTGAGCAGGCTGGCCAGCTGCCACAGCTCCTTCAGAT
This sequence comes from Xanthomonas sp. NCPPB 3174, assembly GCF_056725205.1. NCBI lineage: Bacteria > Pseudomonadati > Pseudomonadota > Gammaproteobacteria > Lysobacterales > Lysobacteraceae > Xanthomonas > Xanthomonas sp. NCPPB 3174. Next base: position 4,107,340 of record NZ_CM161517.1, read on the forward strand.
AGCGCTCCAGCACCGCGCGTCGCTGCGCGTCGAGGGTGGCGGTGATGGTGGCGGCATCGACATTGGGGTTGCCGTCCATGTCGCCGCCGACCCAGGTGCCGAAGCGCAGCAGCCGCGGCAGGGGCAGCGCCTGCCCGTAGGTCTGCTCGATGGCGTGCTCCAGGGTCTCGTACATCACCGGGATCACCCGGTACAGCACCTGGGTCAGGTAGAAGCCGACGTGCTCGCGCTCGTCCTCCACGGTGGGGCGCACCGGCGAGGAATCGGCGGTCTGCCACGAGGCGGTCAGCGCCATGCGGAAGCGCGCCGCGTCGGTCGCGCGCTCGCCCGGGGTGCGCAGGCCGTCGAGGTTGTCGACCAGGCTGGCCACCATCAACTGTTCCTTCTCCAGCAGCGCGCGCCGCACCGCCTCGGTCGGGTGCGCGGTGAACACCGGCTCCACGTCGATGCGCGGCAGCCAGTCGCGCAGTTCCTCAATGCCGACGCCCTGCGCCTTGAGCCGGCGCAAGGCGTCGAGCAGGCCGTCCGGCTGCGGCGTGTCGGCGCTGCTGCGCTGGTAGTCGCGGCGGCGGCGGATGCGGTGCACGCGCTCGGCGATGTTGACCACCTGGAAATAGGTACTGAAGGCGCGCACCAGCGCTTCGGCATCGCGCGGCGCGCGGTCGGCGAGTTGCTCGCTCAGCGAGGACAGCGGCGCGGCGCGCTCGCGGCGGGCGATCGCGGTGGTGCGGATGCGTTCGATCTCGTCGAGGAACTGCGCCGAGACCTGTTCGGCGAGCAGGTCGCCCACCAGGGCGCCGAGCCGGCGCACGTCGTCGCGTAAGGGAAGGTCGGGCGTGGCGAAGGCGATGCTGCTGCGGGACTCGTTCATCGGGAAACGCATGGCTCGGCAGTGGGGGCGCCGCAAGCCTAACCGAAAAGGGCGCGCGCTCCCGTCGGCCGAGGCGACGGTTTCAAAGCGAACCATTTGCGCGGCACAGCAGCGCCCTGCGCCACGGCGGCACGCACGTGCGGCCGTGGCGCAGGCGCGGCTCAGCGCAGCGTGGCGCCTGCCGCAGCCGGCGCGGACACAGGCCCCAGATAGGTGCGCAGCCAGCGCTCGCTCTCGGCCAGCATCTGCAGCACCGATTCACGTGCGCGGTAGGCATGCGCCTCGTTGGGCAGCATCACCAGCCGCGCAATACCGCCGTTGCCCTTGATCGCCGCGTACATGCGCTCGCTCTGGATCGGGAAGGTGCCGGAGTTGTTGTCCTCGGCACCGTGGATCAGCAGCAGCGGATCCTTGATCCGGTCGGCGTAGTTGAATGGCGACATCGCCTGGTAGACCGGCTGCGCCTGCCAGTAGGTGCGCTCCTCGGACTGGAAGCCGAACGGGGTCAGCGAGCGGTTGTAGGCGCCGCTGCGGGCGATGCCGGCCTTGAACAGGCGGGTGTGCGCGAGCAGGTTGGCGGTCATGAAGGCGCCGTAGGAATGCCCGCCGATGGCGATGCGATCGCGATCGGCGACGCCGCGCCGCACCACCTCGTCCACCGCCGCCTGTGCGTCGGCGACCAGTTGCTCGACGTAGGTGTCGTTGGGTTCGCGCGCGCCCTCGCCGACGATCGGCATCGACGGATCGTTGAGCACCGCATAGCCCAGCGCCAGGAACGCCTGCGGCCCCCAGTAGCCGATCGCGTTGAAGCGGTACGGCGAGTCGGTGACCTGGCTGGCGGCGTCGGCGGATTTGAACTCGCCCGGGTAGGCCCACATCAGCATCGGCAGCGGGCCGTCGCGCTTGGCGTCGTAGCCTGGCGGCAGCAGCAGGGTCGCGGTCAGTTCCACGCCGTCCTTGCGCCGGTAGCGGATCTGCTCCTTGTGCACGTCGCGCAGTTGCGGCGTGGGATGCGGGAAGCGGGTCAGCGCCACGGGCTCCGCGTCCGCACGGTCGAGCCGATAGAAGTTGCGCGGCTCCTGCGGCGTCTCGCGGGTGATCAGCAGGCGCTGGCCGCTGTCGTCGAGCAAGGCCTGCGGTACCGCGTAGTACGGCGCCTGCGACTGGAACAGGCGGGTGCTGTGCCGCGTCTCCAGATCGTAGCGATCCAGGAACGGCCGGTCGCCCTGCGGCGAGGCGCCTTCGCCGCGCAGGAACAGGCTGTGACCATCGGCGGCGATCAACAGGCGCGGGTTGCCGGCGGCATCGCGCTCCGTCACCGGCGTCCCCGGATCGGCGTAGCGGTCCTCCTGCGAACGCTGCACCAGCAGCTGCGGCGCCTGCGCGGGATTGTCCGGCGCCACGCGCCATTGCTTGGTCTGCCGCGTCTTCCACCAGAACTCGTCGATCAGGGCCAGGTCGCCGCGGCCCCAGAAAATACCGGCGAAACGCGACTGCAGGCGCGCCAGCTTCACCGGCGGCGCGGTGAACGGCGCCGCCTGCATCAGCACCGCGTCGCGCACCGCCGCCTCGCGCGCCGGATCGCCACCGTCCTGGGCCTCGGCCCAGACCAGGGTAGCCGGGGAGTCGCTGCGCCAGTCGATGTCGCGCACACCGGTGCGCACCGCATCGTTGCCGGTCGGCAGGCCTTCCACCAGCGGCAGCTGCGCCACCGTGTGCACCGGCTTGCCGGCGCGGTCCAACACCTCGATGGTGCGCGGGAAGCCGCTGGCCGGCACCAGGTAGGAGAACGGCCGCTGCAGGCGCTGCGCCAGCAGATAGCGGCCGTCCGGCGACGGCGCCAGCGACAGGTACAGGTCGGGAGACGCGATGCGTTGCATCCGCCCGTCGACGTCGACCAGCGCCGGCTGCGCGCGCAACTGGTAGTCGAACTGGCGCGCGTCGGCCTCGCTCTTCAGCAGGTCCTGGTAGGTGCGCAACGCGGTGGCGCCGCCGCCGGCGGTCTGCTGCACCGCGGGTCCGGTCGGCACCGCATCGGTGGGCGGCGCGGCGCCCTGCTCCTGCGGCTGCAGCAACACCAGCAACTGGCGACTGTCGGGCATCCACGCATAGCCGTCGCCGGACACCGTGTTGAGCCGCTCGGCGACCCGCCGCGCCCGCAGCGTGGCGATGTCCACCACCCATAACTCGTTGGCGCCGCTGCGCGCGTCGACCAGGTTGAAGGCCAGGTGCCGCTGGTCCGGCGCCCAGGCCATGCCGGCGATCGACAGCGGCGCCGGCAGGCCCTCGATGCGCAGTTCGCTGCCGTCGGCAATGCGCAGCAGCCACAGTTTGTCGCCGAAGGCGAAGCGGCTCTGCGAACGGGTGCGCGGATGGATGCGCAACCCGGCGAGTTTGAGTTCCGGCTGCGCGACCTGGGCGATGCCGGGCAATGCGGGTAGCTGCAGCATCGCCGCCAGATCGCGCCGCGGGCTCAGCGACAGTTGCGGCGGCCGCGGCGCATCGACGATGGCCTGCAGCGGCGCCGACGGCAACTGGTAGCCGCTGTCGGCGGCATCGGCGGGCGCGGCGGCGGCCGCAGGTGCCGGGGCGGCATCCGCAGCGGCGCTGCCGGCCGCCGCCAGGGCCACGCACAGCAGGCCGCAGACCGGGCCGGCCACGCGGCGGCGCCCACGCACTGTGATCTGGTTCATCTCTCCCCTCTCCTTCCCATCGATCGAACCGACGACGGTAGCAGGGCGGGCGCCGCCCGCCCCCTGTCGATGGTTGGGCGCGGGCGCGTGTTCAAGCGCCGCACGTGGCAGCCGCTATAATCGGTTACCCCTTGCGCCGAGGGGCGCTGCGACCGGATCGAGACCGGAGTCACCGTCTCCAGATCCGGCCAGGCTCGGCGCGAGGCTTGAGCGACAACGGCGCCCGGACTTCGCGAGTTTCTCGCCATTGACCGGAGCTTTATCGATGAACGCTGCACTCAAGAGCTTTTCCACCGAGGGCGACTACAAGGTCGCCGACATCAGCCTGGCCGACTGGGGCCGCAAGGAACTGGACATCGCCGAGCACGAGATGCCGGGCCTGATGTCGATCCGCCGCCAGTACGCCACCGCCAAGCCGCTGGCCGGCGTGCGCGTCACCGGCTCGCTGCACATGACCATCCAGACCGCGGTGCTGATCGAGACGCTGAAGGACATCGGCGCCGACGTGCGCTGGGCCTCGTGCAACATCTTCTCCACCCAGGACCACGCCGCCGCGGCGATCGCCGCCACCGGCACCCCCGTGTTCGCATGGAAGGGCGAGACCCTGGAGGAATACTGGGACTGCACCCTCGACGCGCTGACCTTCACCCTGCCCGACGGCACCCAGACCGGTCCGGAGCTGGTGGTGGACGACGGTGGCGACGTGACCCTGCTGATCCACAAGGGCTACGAGCTGGAGAACGGCTCCAAGTGGGTGGACGAACCGGCGTCCTCGCACGAGGAGCAGGTGATCAAGAACCTGCTCAAGCGCGTGGCGGTGGAGCGCCCGGGCTACTGGACCCGCGTGGTCAAGGACTGGAAGGGCGTCTCCGAAGAGACCACCACCGGCGTGCACCGCCTGTACCAGCTGGCCGAAGCCGGCACCCTGCTGATCCCGGCGATCAACGTCAACGACTCGGTGACCAAGAGCAAGTTCGACAACCTGTACGGCTGCCGCGAGTCGCTGGCCGACGGCCTCAAGCGCGCGATGGACGTCATGCTGGCCGGCAAGGTCGCGGTGGTCTGCGGCTACGGCGACGTCGGCAAGGGCTCGGCGCACAGCCTGCGTGCCTACGGCGCCCGCGTCATCGTCACCGAGATCGACCCGATCTGCGCGCTGCAGGCGGCGATGGAAGGCTTCGAGGTCAACACCGTCGAGGACACCCTCGGCCAGGCCGACATCTACGTCACCACCACCGGCAACAAGGACATCATCCGCATCGAGCACCTGACGCAGATGAAGGACCAGGCCATCGTCTGCAACATCGGCCACTTCGACAACGAGATCCAGGTCGAGGCGCTGTACAAGCTGCCGGGCGTGCAGAAGATCAACATCAAGCCGCAGGTGGACAAGTTCGTGCTGCCCAACGGCAACGCGATCTTCCTGCTGGCCGAAGGCCGCCTGGTCAACCTGGGCTGCGCCACCGGCCACCCCAGCTTCGTGATGTCCAACAGCTTCGCCAACCAGACCCTGGCGCAGATCGACCTGTGGCAGAACAAGGACAGCTACGAGAAGCAGGTGTACCGCCTGCCGAAGAAGCTGGACGAGGAAGTGGCGCGCCTGCACCTGGAAAAGATCGGCGTGAAGCTGACCAAGCTCACCGATGCGCAGGCCGCCTACCTGGGCGTGCCGGTCGACGGCCCGTTCAAGCCGGAGCACTACCGCTACTGAGCCGTTGGCAGGACATCGCCAGGCAGACAGGAACGGGCGCCGCGAGGCGCCCGTTTTTTGTTTGATCGGCGCCGCAAGCGCGTGGGGGGAGAAGAGAGCTGGAAATCGTACGGAGCGAAAACCGCAGACATCGCCACCTTGCGCACTCCCTGCTGCAAGCGACCTTTTCCGACCAGTCGGCCGACGCGCCTGTCCAGCCAGGCCATCTGTACCACACCTGTGCTACATTGATTCCACACCAATCGCCTGGAGCTCCCCAATGAGCACCACCACCATCCGCCTGCCGGACGCGCTCAAGGCCCGCGTCGCCAAGGCCGCGGAAGCGGCCGGCACCACCTCGCACAACTTCATCCTGGAAGCCATTGCCGAGAAGGCCGAGTTGGCCGAGCGGCGCGTCGACTTCCATGCAGAGGCCGAGCGCCGTTGGGGCGAATTTCTCGAAACCGGCGAGAGCATTCCCTGGGACGAGATGCGTCGCTATCTGATGGAACGCAGTGAGGGCAAGCACACTCCTCCTCCCGCCCCCCGCAAGTTCGCGAAATAGCATGGCGCACGTCGAGTTCCTGCCCTCTGTCAACGAGGATCTACGGCGCATCATCGGCCATCTGGAACAACACGAAGCCGAGCATATCCAAGAGCGTCTGAGCGAGATCGTCAGCGCATCGAACGTGCTGACGAACAATCCGCTGATCGGCCGGCTGACGCGCCATGATCTGCGTGAACTGGTGATTGGCCAAGGCGCTCAGGGATATATTGCCCTCTACCGATACGTGGTGGCGCTGGATACCGTCTTTGTCCTGGCGATCCGCGCACAACGCGAGGCAGGCTATGCACGCGATGCATGAAACCGGGGCCGGTGCCCACGCCGACCTGGTCCATGCGGTGCTTGCCTGATTTGCTGTCACTGCCTCCCATGGCGCGGGCTAGCGCAGCACTTCGCAACCGAGGATGGCATGCTGGGTGTTTCCCGCCGTAACTGGCGATCGCGAAGCCAAGCACCCGTGCCGGGTCGTAGCACGGGCGTCGACCAGACCAGACACGATGCGCGCGGCTGCAGGCGCGGTTCGCCTAGACAGCAACGGGATAGCCTAGTCCGGCAACGGCATGGCCGCAGGCGCCGAATGCGACAAGGTTCAGCGGCTTACGACGTCGCCACTCGCAGACCGGACATCGCTGTCCAGCGCTTACGACGGCGCGAATCTCTCAGGCCGTGCGCTCACTGGTCGGTGCATACACCGAAATCTGGATGCGGCTGCGCGCGTGGTACGGCGTGCGTGCCCAGTCGCTCCAGCGCACCTCCAGGCGCAGGCCGGCGATCTGCGCCATCAGGTCCAGTTCCGATGGCCACACGTAGCGGCGGCGCTCGCTGAAGATGCGCGTGCCGGATTCGCCCAGTACCACCACGCGCTGGTCGATGCGCTGCTGCAGCGGATCCGGCTGCGAGCACACCAGCATCACCGCCGCGCCGTCGCCGTCGATGTCCGGCACGTCCAGCACCTGGCTGACCTTGCCGCCGCCTTCGAACACCTCTGCGCCCGGCACCGCGCTCTGGATCAGCAAGCGCCCGTCGGGCGCCAGGCAGCGCGCGGCATTGACCACGCAGCGCAGCTGCTCGGCCTGCGTCAGCAGATAGCCGAACGCACCCACTGCATAGATCAGGCCGAACGGCCCGGACACCGGCATATCGGCGAAATCGGCGCAGACCAGTTGCAGGCGGTCGCTGCCGGGTTTGGCGCGCAAGGCCTCGAGCATCGCCGGCGCGTTGTCGATGCCGGTGACCGGCACATCGCAGTACGCGAGCGGCAAGCCGATGCGGCCGGTTCCGATGCCCAACTCCAGCGCCGCGCGGCCCGCGGCCAGTTCGGCCAGCACGCCGACGCACTGCTGCGTAGCAGCGGCAGGCCAGCGATCGTAGACGCGATCGTAGATCGCGGCCAGGCGATCGTACTCGTGGGTCACGGGCATCCGCAGCCACTCGTTGCCGAAGTGGCGCGACGATAGCACGCAGCGATCGCGACGCAATGGCGCACGCACGGCCGCGACGCCGATGCCAAACACGGCAACGCGATCCGATCGCTTGCAACGCGAGGCGCTCGACGAAAGATGACAGGAATATTGCAGTTGGCGGCGCTTCAGTCTTTCGCTTGCGTCGCCGTAGTCGAGCGAGGAAGCTTTCTCCGCGCCTGCCACAGGCGGCAGGCGCGACGATCGCACAGAGTCCCCCGTTCAATCAGGAGTATCGCCATGAAGCGCCTTTTTGATTCGCTGTCGCGTTGGGTACAGAGCCTCGGTGGCAACAGGCTCGGCTACATCTACACCTACTGACGTCCCGCCACCGTTGCGTGGCATTCGCGTGCGAGAGGGGGCGATCCGCCCCCCCTCTCTTCGGCACTCGGCGCATTGCATGGCCACGCATGCGTACGCCATCGGTCCCATGTCGCCTTCCGCATCGCGGTGCACCGTGCCGTCATGCTTCTTCGTGCAGGTGAGTGCGTGACACAGACGCAACGGTGTCCGCCCGGTCCGCGTGGGCATTGGGCGTTCGGCAACCGGCAGGCCTTCGCGCACGATCCCCTCGACTTCCTGCAGCGCTGCGCACGCGAACATGGCGACGTGGCGCGGATCGCCGAGCGCACCTACCTGCTGGCATCGCCGGCGAGCATCGCGACGGTGCTGGGCGACGATGGCAGCCTCTACGCCAAATCCGATCCGGACCCGCGCGCGCGGCGTGCTGCATTCCCGGCCTCGGTGATGAACAGCGAGGGCGAGGCCTGGCGACACAAGCGCCAGGCGTTGCAGCCCGCATTCCGCGCTGGGCTGGTGCGCGACTACGCCGGACAGGCGCTCGCCGCCACGCAGGCGCTGCTGCACTCGGGCGACGACATCGCGCATGCGCAGGACCTGCGCCTGAAGATGACGGCGCTCTGTGCGGAACTGGGCTCAGGCTTCCTGCTCGGCGATACGGCGCACGCGCCCGCGCTGCTGCGGATGCTGCCGATGGTCGATGCGATCCTGCAGCAGACCCGCACGCCGTCCGCGGCGCCGGCCTGGTGGCCGAGTGCCGGCAAGCGCCGTCTACGTGCCGCACGCAACGCACTGGACAGCGCACTGACGCAGATCCTGGCATCGCCGCGTCCGCCAGATGCGAACGCCTCGGTGCTGGACCTGCTGCGTCGCGAAGATCCACCGAATCAGGGCGACTGGTGCCGCGACGAAGCGGCGGCGATGCTGATGTCGGCACTGGAGCCGATGGCGGCAGGCCTGACCTGGACGCTGTTGCTGCTGGCGCAGCATCCATCGATCGCGCAAGCGGTGGCGGAGGAAGCCGATGCGTTGCCCGACATCGGAAACGCCTCCGCCACGGCAGGCGACGACACTCTTGCCGAACACCTGCCACTGACCCGCGCCTGTGTGAAGGAAGCCATGCGCCTGTATCCGCCGGCATGGATGACCGCGCGCATCGCGCAACGCGACACCACGCTGGACGGCTTCGCGGTGCCGCGCGGCACCCAGCTGATCGTCAGCCAGTGGGTGGTGCAGCGCGATCCGCGCCACTTCGCCGCGCCGGAGCGCTTCCTGCCGACGCGCTGGCTGGATGCCGCACACACGCCAGCACGCTACACCTACTTTCCGTTCGGCGGCGGCCCGCGCAGCTGCATCGGCACCCAACTCGCGCTGGTGCAGATGACCGTGGTCGTGGCCGGCCTGTTGCGCGAGCGCACGCTGCACCTGGCAGCGGATGCGCAGCCGCGGCCGTTCCCGGCGCTGGTGCTGCGCCCACTCGACGTCCGCATCGCGCTGCGGCCACGCACCCCTCCCCTTGTCCGTCGGTCGCATGACACGACGCCGCCCCAGCCTCCTGCCCCGGACGCCCCGCATGGCTGACCTCGCCGCCTTCGCCAAGACCCGGGAATATCCCAACCGCTTCTTCGATTCCGCCGCCTGGAACGAACTGGAGTTTCGCGATGGCGACATCGTCATCGCCAGCTACGCCAAGGCCGGCACCACCTGGCTGCAGCAGATCGTGGCGCAACTGCTGTTCGAAGGCGCAGCGGACGTCGACGTGTCGGCGATCTCGCCGTGGTTGGACGGCGTGTACCCGGACCGCGCCAGCAAGCTCGCGCTGCTGCAGGCGCAGACCCACCGGCGCTTCATCAAGACCCACCTCCCGGCCGATGCGCTGGTGATCAGCGACCGCGCCAAGTACCTCTACATCGGCCGCGATGGCCGCGACATCGCGCTCAGCCTGTACGACCACCAGTGTGCGGTCAGCCAGGATGCGCAGGCGCGGCTGGATGCCGGCGCGGCCGAACCGGGCAAGCTGCGCGTGGTGCCGCCGCCGAGCCTGCCGGTGGACGCCTACGTGGCGCATTGGCTGGCCCACGACGGCGCGCCGTTCTGGCCGTTCTGGGAAGGCGTGCGCAGTTGGTGGCAGCAGCGCGCGCAGCCGAACGTGCTGCTGGTGCACTACGCCGATCTGCTGGTGGATCTGCCCGCGCAGGTGCGGCGCATCGCCGCGTTTCTCGAGATCCCGATACGCGACGCCACCTGGGACAAGATCCTGGCGCACTGCCAGTTCGACTACATGCGCCAGCACGCCGCGCGCTACGTGCCGCAGGGCGCCGGGCTGTGGCGCGAAGGCGGCAAGGCCTTCTTCAACCAGGGGCGCAGTGGCCGCTGGCGCGCGCTGTTGCCGGCGGCCGTGGCGGCCGACTACGAGGCGCGTGCGCAGGCGGAGCTGGGCCGCGAGGCGGCGCAGTGGCTGGCGCAGGGCGCTGGGGCGACGCCATGAGCCTGCGCATCATCGGCGCCGGCCTCGGCCGCACCGGCACCCTGTCGCTGAAGCTGGCGCTGGAGCATCTGGGCTTGGGCCGTTGCTACCACGCCATGGAACTGGCCGCGCACCTGCGCCAGGCCTTGCCGCTATGGGATGCGGCGCTGGACGGACAGGCGGACTGGGACACACTGTTCGCCGGCTATACCGCCACCGTCGATTATCCCGGCTGCTGCTTCTGGCGCGAGCTGGTCGCGCGCTACCCACAGGCCAAGGTGATCCTGACCGTGCGCGATGCCGATGCCTGGTTCGATTCGGTACGCAACACCATCTTCGCTAGCGACGGCCGCGTGCCGGCGCTGTTCGGTCCCGACGGCCAGCGCCTGAGCCAGTTCCTGCGCCGCGATTTCGCCACGCGCATCGACGATCGCGGCTTCATGACCGACTATTTTCACCGCTGGAATCAGGAGGTGATCGCCAGCGTGCCGGCGCATCGCCTGCTGGTACTCGACACCGACGCACAGACGGGCTGGGAACCGCTGTGCGCCTTCCTCGACGTGCCTGTGCCGGCGCAGCCGTATCCGCGCGTACATGCGCGCAGCAGCGGCGCCCAGGCGCGCCCGCTGCCCAGCGACCCGGCACAACGCGAACAACGCCTGCGCGACTACCTGGACCGGCTCGCCGTGGAGGCGTTCGCGCCGCCCGCCGATGGCTGAGCGCGCGCCCGGCTACAGCGAAAAACTGCGCTTGATGGTGAACGACCAGGCGCCGTCGATCGGGTTGGAGACATGCACCCGGCCTTCGCCGTCCGCCACGCCGGTGGTGTAGCGACGATAGACCCCGGCGCTGTTCCAGGCCCGTGCGTAGCTCAGGCCGAATTCGGTGCCGCGCCAGGTGCGGCTCACACCGAGACGCGCATCGGTCCAGCCGTAGTCGGCGAAGTTGCGCACGTGCTGGTGGCCCGCATGCACGCTGGCCTGCCAGTCCGAGGCCAGCGGCAGCGTGGCGTCCAATGCCAGATAGCCGGAGCCGCGCGAGTGCCGGCCCTGGCCGACACCCAGCGTGGCGCTGTTGTAGCCGAAGTAGTCGCGCGTCCAGGTGCTGGCGTAGGACAGCTCCAGCGTGCGCCAATGCCCGGCGACGATGGCCTCGCCGTAGTCGTAGCGCGTGCCGCTGGCGCTCATGCGTGCGCCGGGATAGGCATAGTGGTAGACGCCGGCACGCCAACCCCAGTCGCCGCGGCTGGCCGCGTAGCCGGCGTACACGTCCCACTCCACGTGCCCGCCTTCGATGAAGTACGAGCTCACCCCCGACGCCCAGGTGCCGGCATACCAGCCGCTGTCCGCGGCCACGTCCAGCCCGCCCTGCAACACCGGCCGGCCCCAGCTCTGCTCGAATCCGCGCGAGACGTAGTTGGAGGTCGCGGCCAGGTTGGCGCTGGCGGTGCCGGCCCAGGCCGGTGCGGCGACGCCCAGCGCCAGCAGCAGCGCGGCGCTGCGTATGGCCCTCACGACACCACCTCCAGCCGCGTCCGGACCGGTGCGGCCAGGCGAGCCGATGCAGGCGCGGCGAGCTTGAACAGGGCCACCGCGCGCTGCAGTTCCCCGGCCTGCTCCTCCATCGCCCGCGCCGCCGCCGTGGCTTCCTCGACCAGCGCGGCGTTCTGCTGGGTCACCTCGTCCATCTGCACGATGGTCTTGCCCACCTGTTCGATGCCGGCGCTCTGTTCCTGCGAGGCGGCGGCGATCTCGCTCATGATGTCGGTGACCTGGCGCACGCTGGCCACCACCTCGCGCATGGTGTCGCCGGCGCCGTTCACCAGCGCCGTGCCATCGTCGATCTTGCCGACCGAGGCGTCGATCAGGCCCTTGATCTCGTGCGCCGCGGTCGCCGAGCGCTGCGCCAGCGCGCGCACCTCGCTCGCCACCACCGCGAAACCGCGACCCTGCTCGCCGGCACGGGCGGCTTCGACCGCGGCATTGAGCGCCAGGATGTTGGTCTGGAAGGCGATGCCGTCGATGACGCCGATGATCTCGGCCATCTTCTTCGACGCGGCGGCGATGCCGGACATGGTCTCCACCACCTGCTCGACCACCGCGCCACCGCGCGAGGCCACGCTCGCGGTGTCCTGCGCCAGCCGATTGGCCTGGTGCGCGTGCTCGGCGTTTTGCTTCACCGTGGAGGTCAACTCCTCCATCGACGCGGCGGTCTCTTCCAGGTTGGCCGCCTGCTGCTCGGTGCGGCGCGACAGGTCGTCGTTGCCGGCAGCGATCTCGCTGGCGGCGGTGTTGATCGCGGTGGTGGCGTGCTGGATGCGGCCGACGATGCCGGTCAACTGCTCCACGGTGGCATTGGCGTCGTCGCGCATCTGCGCGAACACGCCATGGAACTCGCCATGCATCCGCGCGGTGAGGTCGCCCTGGGCCACGGCACGCAGCAGCGCCGACAAGGCCGAAAGGTTGCCTTCGGTCAGTTCCATCAGCCGGTTCAGCCCGACCACCATGCCGCGGAAGTCGTACTGGAAGCGCTCGGCATCGCCGCGCCGGGAGAAATCGCCGGAGGCCGCGGCCTGCGCCAGTTCGGTGATGGCCTGGTTGATCGCCTGCAGGCTGCGCTTGGTGGTGCGCATCGCCTCGGTGATCGCCGCCTTCTCGCCCGGCAGCGCTTCCATGTCCACCTGCATGTTGCCGATCGCGTATTGCGACATCACCTCGACCAGGCGTCGCTGCACGTCCACGTGCGCGGCGACCAGCGCGTTGGTGCCATGGACCATGCGCCCGTACTCGCCGGGGAAGCGCGCCGCGTCCATCCGGTAGCTCATCTCGCCGGCGTCGTGGCGCTGCGCCATCTCCGCCTGCGCCTGCATCACCGCCTGCAGCTGCGCCTGCATGCTGCCCATCGCCTCCAGCAACTGGCCCAGTTCGTCGTCGCGACGGTGCCGGACCTGGCTGTCCAGGCGTCCGGCGGCGACCGCGGAGGACACCCGCACCGCCTCGGCCAGCGGGTCGAGCACCTGCCGGCGCAGCAGCAGGTACAGCGCGCCGCTCAGCAACAGCGCCGAGAGCAGGCCGACCGCGGCGATGGTCCACAGCAGCGCACGCGCCTTGGCCATCACCAGCGCATACGGCACCGAGATGCCCAGCGCGAACGCCTGCGGCGCATCGCCGATCTTCAGCGGCACGAACACGTTCAACGCATCCTCGCCGTCGGCGCGGCGATGGTCGAACACCACCTGCCCCTTGGCCACGCGCGCCAGCATGTCCTTGGACCAGGCGTCGTTGCGGGTCTTGCCGACCTGCTGTGGATCGCGGCTGGCCATCACCATGCCCAACGGCGACAACAGGCTGGCGTGCCCCTCGCCCATCGGCCGCAGCGCGGCGATGCGCTGTTGCAGGGTATCGAGGGTGAAGTCGACGGTGACCACGCCCAGGAAGCGGCCGTTCTCCAGGATCGGCGTGGCCAGCGTGGTCATCAGCGTGTCCTTGCCGGCCACCGGGTAGTAGTACGGCTCGATCACCACCGGCTTGTGGGTGTTGCGCGCCAGCAGGTACCAGTCGCCGTCGCCCGGCTTCTCGTAATCGCGCAGCGCCTCGCGCACCAGCTGGCCGTTCTGCCGCGACCACCAGGTCATGTAGCGGCCGGTGGCGTCGTGGCCCTCGGCACCGACGAAGCCCTTGTCGTTGCCGTCGAACGCGTCCGGCTCCCACATGGTGCTGATGCCCAGCCACTGCGGATGCGCATCGAGCTGGCTGCGCAGCACCGCGGTGGCGGTGGCACGCGACAGGCCGCCGGCGCCATGCTGCACGCGGAAGCTGTTGGCCAGCGCCTCGCTGGCGTCGAAGGCCACGCCGATCTCGCGCGACACGCGCTGCGCTTCCAGTTGCGCCAGGTTCTCGATGCTGGTGCGCGAGGTCGACAGCAACGCATCGCTGCTGCGCCAGTAGATGATCATCGCGGTCAGGCCGAAACAGGCCAGCGCGAGCAGGCCGGTACCCAGCATCAGGCGTTTGGCGACGCTGCCGCGACGGCGATGCGGCGACGGAGTGGACATGACAACTTCCTTGGCGGGGGGAGGGAATGCGGTCGCGGGGAACGCGCCGCGCGGCACAGCCCACCGCGGCGCACGGCGCGAGCGCGCGTGTCCGTTGCCGATGACCTGCTGCCCGGGACGCCTTCCCCAACCGGCCACGACGCGCCGCCGGAGATCGCTTCCCGGCGCTGCTGCGTGCGGCCCACCTTCTCGCTATCGTCCCGTCGTGCGCAAACTTGATGGTCGTCCCGCGCGAGCCGGATGAACGCACATGGCTTCGCCGTGAAAGTGGTCAACAGCGCGCTGTTTACTCTTGCGCGCGTGCGCCAGTGAACAGGCATGCACACTGATGCAGCACGGCGTTGCCGGCTTCGGCAACGTACAGACGCAGCAACAGAGACGTAAGCGCGCATGGAGCAGCCATAGGCGCTCGCGCCGGCGTTGTGACCGGCGATGCATGCATCATCGTCGCGGGCTCATCGATGCTTGCGCGCGCCCAGCTCGCTGGGCGCAAACGGCGCGTAGCGCTTACGGCCGCCAGTTGGCGTTGTGCTCCCAGAACGCCACGCTGCGCCGGTAGGCGTCGCGATCCAGCGGCACGCCGGAGCCGCCCTCCTCCACGCCCAACGCATTACGCAGCATGGTGATCGGCGCCATCGGGATTTCCTGCGGCTCGGCGGTGTACAGGCAACCGACCACGCCCCAGTCGGCCTCGATCGGCGCGCCCTCGTGGGCGAGCTGGTCGCGGCTGTAGAGGATCGGCAGCAGGTAGGCGGCCACCGGCGGCTCGACGCCTTCGAACCAGCGCACCAGCACCGGGAGTTCCTCGCGGCTGCGCGCCTCGTAGCCGGAACGCAGCAGGCGCCGGTTGGCGTCGGTGATCGGCACGGTCAGGCAGCGCGTCGAGGTCCAGTTGCGGTGCACGTGCAGCTTGCAGAACGGCGCGTAGCCGTCGAGCACCTGCAGCGGCGCGTTGGCGTTGAGATGCTGCTCGAACTGCTCCGGCGTGCAGTCCTGGATCGCATTGCGACGTCCGTCGCGCGGGAACAGGCGGGTGCGGGCGAATGGCGTGAGGACGATGGACATGGCATGCATGGCGAACGAGGACGGACAAGCGTAGCGCGCGGCAGGGTCGGTGCCCACCGCGGCCGGCGCATCCGCGTGGTCGCACGCCTATGTAGGAGCGGCTTCAGCCGCGATGCCTTACCGGTAACCCATCGCGGCTGCAGCCGCTCCTACGGATACTGCACACCATGCCTGCGATACGGATGCGCCAACGCGTAGTCGATCGCCGCGCGCACCGCCGCCACCTGCGCGGCGTTGCACTGCTCCGGCGTGGCGCTGGCGCTGTCCGGATACACCTCGGTAGTCGTGGTGTAGGGCGCGTCGGTAATGCCCGCACACAGCCCCAGCCGCTTCACCGGATAGTTGATGACCCCCGGCGCCGCCAGCGGCGTGCCGATCAGTTCGCCCGCGGCGTCGGCCGGCGCGATATGGGTGACCTGTGCCACCGAGGCCAGGACTGCCTGCTGGAAGGCCGGCTGCGGATTCTCGCTGTCGCCGACCAGGTAGAAGCCATCGGGAATGCCGCCCGGCGCGTAGTCGACGCCATCGCGCGCGGCCAGCGCCGGACGGAATTCGGACTCGTCGCTGTCGGTGGTCTCGTGCAGATCGATGTGCATGCGAACGTGCTCGCGCAACGGCGCGACCAGGCGCAGCAACGCCGCCGATTCCTGTGCCGGACTGTCGGCGCGGAACGAACGGTTGGGATCCAGCGCATCGGCGTTCCAGCGATGGATGCGCTCGTACGCCCAGGGGCTCACGCACGGCGCCACCAGCACGTTGGCGCGGCCGGCGTAGTCCCCGGCATGCTGCTGCGCGAACTGCAGCGCGCCGTGCACGCCGCTGGTCTCGTAGCCATGCACGCCGCCGGTGACCAGCATGCACGGCAGCGCCGCGTTCCAATCGCGGCTGCGCAGCGCCAGCAGCGGATAGCGCTCCTGCGCATACGCCAGTTCGCCGTATTCGACCAGCTCCCACGGCCCACGCAAGCGCTCGATGGCCGCCACCACCTCGTCCTGATAGCTGCGCCGGCGCGGTTGCGCGGCCAGCCACGCCGCCTTCTCGGCGGCGCCCCAGGGCACGCCGGGGGTTCCGATCGGATAGAAGGCTGCGCTGGTCATGATGCGGCTCCGCGTCGACAGGTGAGGGCGGCGACTGTAGCAAAGCGCAGGGGCCGCGATGCGCTATGTGCCACGAACACCGCGCTAGCGGTACCTCGTTGCGGAAGCGGATGCCGATCCCGCTTTCGCGCGCTGTCGCCATGAATACGTATGTAGCGCGCGCATGTTGCGCCGCGATGCGCGCTTAGCATCCTCCCGCCGCACGCCAGCCCCGCGGCGAGGTCATGCCCCTGTCCTGCAGGCCCCCGCCTGCGCCTGCGCAACGAGGAGATCGAACGATGCGCGTCCCATCCGCTGCAAATCGTCTGCTGCGCCTGCACCGCTGGCGCAGCCTGCTGGTCGGCCTGCTGCTGCTCCTGGCCACCGCCAGCGCCCAGGCCGACGTCATTCTGCATGCCTTCAACTGGCCCTACGCGACCGTGGAAGCGCGTGCCGCGCAGATCGCCGCCGCCGGCTACCGCAAGGTACTGGTGGCGCCGGCCTACCGCTCGCAGGGCGACGCCTGGTGGGCGCGCTACCAGCCGCAGGACATGCGCCTGATCGACAACCCGCTCGGCGACACCGACGCCTTCGCCAGCATGGTGCAGGCGCTGAAGGCCGTGGGCGTGGAGACCTATGCCGACGTGGTGCTCAACCACATGGCCAACGAAGCGGCCACGCGCTCGGACCTGAACTACCCGGGCAGCGCGGTGCTGGGCCAGTACGCCGCCAATCCGCAGCGCTATGCCGCGCTGCGGCTGTTCGGCGACCTCTCGCAGAATTTCCTCAGCGCCAGCGATTTCGGCCCGGCGCAGTGCATCACCAACTACAACGACCCTTACCAGGTGCGCACCTACCGCATCTGCGGCGGCGGCAACGATCCCGGCCTGCCGGATCTGGTCGGCAACGACTGGGTGGTGCAGCAGCAGCGCAACTACCTGCTTGCGCTGAAGACGCTGGGCGTGACCGGTTTCCGCATCGACGCCGCCAAGCACATGACCTTCGACCATCTGAACAAGGTGCTCGATGCGCAGGTGCGCTCCGGGGTGATGGTGTTCGGCGAAGTGATCACCGGCGGCGGCAGCGGCAATTCCGACTACGACCAGTTCCTGGCGCCGTACCTGCAGGCCACCCCGCACGCGGCCTACGACTTCCCGCTGTTCAACTCGGTGCGCAACGCCTTCGCCTACGGCGGCAGCATGGATCTGCTGGTCGATCCGGGCGCCTACGGCCAGGCGCTGCCGGGCGCGCGCGCAGTGACCTTCGCCATCACCCACGACATCCCCAACAACGCCGGCTTCCGCTACGCGATCATGGACCCGGTGGACGAAACCCTAGCCTACGCCTACCTGCTCGGCCGCGACGGCGGCGTGCCGATGGTGTACTCGGACAACAACGAGAGCGGCGACAACCGCTGGGTCAACGCCTACCAGCGCGACGATCTCAAACGCATGGTCGGTTTCCACAACGCCGCGCAGGGCCGCGACATGCAGGTACTGGCGCACGGCGACTGCTACCTGCTGTTCCGCCGCGGCGACCTGGGCATCGTCGGCATCAACAAGTGCGGCACCACCGTCACCGCCGCGGTGCCGATGAACGGCAGCGTGCTGCGCTGGAACGTCGACTACACCGATGCGCTGGGCTCGGGCAGCGTGGTGCGCATTTCCAGCGGCAGCTACACCTTCAGTCTGCCGCCGCGGCAAGCGCGGATGTGGAAGCGCTGAGCGTCCGCATCCAGCCGGCGCGCCCAGGTGGGCGCGTCGGCGTCGTAACGACCTGGCCCGCGTGGTCCCGCGGCTCCGGCGCGGCGCCGGCCGTCCCTTTCCGGCGGCCTGGCCATCTCTTGCACATCCATCCGGATGAAGAGATATACTGACCGCACCGCCCGCTGCGTTGCGCCCATGACCGCCATCAGCTTCGAGTTCTATCCGCCCAAGACCGACGAACAGCGCGCGCAGCTCGACCGCACCGCCGCGCGGCTGAAGGCCTACGCGCCGGAGTACGTGTCCTGCACCTTCGGCGCTGGCGGCTCGACCCTCAGCTACACCTCCGAGACCGTGCGCCACCTCAAGCAGCATCACCGCTTCGAGGCCGCGCCGCACCTGTCCTGCGTGGGTGGCAGCCGTGAGGAGATCCGCGAACTGCTCAAGCTGTACCGCGCCATCGGCTGCCGGCGCCTGGTCGCGCTGCGCGGCGACCTGCCCTCCGGCATGGGCCACCCCGGCGACCTGCGCTATGCCGCCGACCTGATCGCCTTCATCCGCGCCGAGCACGGCGACGCCTTCCACCTGGAAGTGGGCGCCTATCCGGAGACGCACCCGCAGGCCCACGACGCGCTCAGCGACCTGCGCCACTTCAAGGCCAAGGTCGATGCCGGCGCCGATGCGGCCATCACCCAGTACTTCTACAACGCCGACGCCTACTTCCACTTCGTCGACGCGGTGCGCAAGCTCGGCGTGCAGATTCCGATCGTGCCGGGCATCATGCCGATCTCCAACTTCAGCCAGCTGCGACGCTTCTCCGAGCAGTGCGGCGCGGAAATCCCGCGCTGGATCGGCAAGCGCATGCAGGCCTACGGCGACGATGCCGAAGCCATCCGCGAGTTCGGCGCCGACGTGGTCGCCGCGCTGTGCCAGCGCCTGATCGACGGCGGCGCGCCGGCGCTGCATTTCTATACGCTCAACCTGGCCAAACCGACCACCAGCGTCCTGGCACGGCTGCCCTCAGCCGTCGGCTGAGTGTCGCGGCTGCTGTGCGGCCGCTCGGGATTGGGGATTGGGGATTAGGGATTCGCCAAAGCGGGGCCGCGCGCCGCTGTTGCCAATCCCCAATCCCGAATCACCAATCCCGGCGTGACCACGCATTCGCTCCGCGGTCACGCCGGCTGCGGCTACCCTGCGGCGATGCGCCTGCTCCCGCCGATGCTGCTGCTCCTATGCCTGTGGGGCCTCGCCACGCCCGCCGCCGCGCAACGGGTAAACCGTTGCACCGGGCCCGACGGCACCACCGTGTTCAGCGATCGCCGCTGCGAAGACGTCGGCGCGATCGACCGCTTGCCGCCACCGGTGGCGCCCGGCAACGTCGGCAGCGATGCCCGCGGCCTGACGCCGCCGCAGTGCGTGCGCCGGCTGAGTGTGCTGGTCCAGCAGATCCGCAGCGCCGTGGACGCCCGCGACGTCAATCGGCTATCGGCGCTGTACTGGTGGAATGGCGTTTCCGACGACGGCGCGCAACGCATCTTCGACCGGCTGGAGGCGATCGTGCGCCGCCCCCTGGTCGCGATCGTGCCGGTGTTGCCGGACACCAGCGCGATCACCGATCCCGCAGCCAGCACGTCGTCGACAGCCGCATCCGCGACAACGGCCACGTCGGCCGCGGCGGATGCCGACGGTGGCGAGGCGCCATCGCGCCCGCATCCGACCGGCCTGCGCCTGCAGCAGACTCTCGCCGGCAGCATCACCCCCGCCTCCACCGTACTGGACCTGCGCCGGCAGTACGACTGCTTCTGGATCAGTTTTTGAGGGCCGGGATTGGGGAATGGGGATTGGGGAATCGTAGGAGCGGCTTCAGCCGCGACCTGTCGAGATCCGATGTCGCGGCTGAAGCCGCTCCTACGGGTGCGGCGCCCGCCTCGTCGGAGGATCACAGTGGGAGGGGCTTCAGTCCCGACGCATTGCGCCATCGGAAAGCACGCCACGTCGCGCGTCGCGGCTGCATGACGGCCTTACGGGAAGCGGCTGCTGTCGCCCCGCTCACGCCACATCGGCCGCCAGCGGCCACAGCCCGCGGATCGCGGCGATGCCCTGGCCGCCGTGGCGGCGCGCTTCGTCCACCTGGCTCGGCAGCAGACCGCCGATCGGGTAGATCGGCAGGGCGACCTGCTCGCGCAGGTGTTCGAACGCCTCCCAGCCCAGCGGGGCGGCGCCAGGATGACTGGCGGTGGCCGCCAGCGGCCCGACCACCGCGAAATCGCAACCGAGGTGCTGCGCCATCTGCAACTCTTCGAGCGTGTGGCAGGACGCCGCCACGGGCTGTCCGGCCGGCAGCGGACGCGCCTGCCACTGCGGCAGCTGCTCCGCGCCCAGGTGCACGCCCACGCCCAGATCCTGCGCCAGCGCCACGTCGCGGTTGACCAGCACCTGCGCGCCACGCGTCGTGCATAGCGCTGCCGCGGCCCGCGCCAGCGGCGCCCACTGCTCGGCCGGCAGGCCACGCGCGCGCAACTGCACGCGGCGCACGCCAGCGTCCAGCGCGCGCTGCAGCGCCGCCAACCAGGGACCCGGCTCAGCCGGCTCCGGCGTCACCAGGTAGCAGGCGGGCTGGCGCAGCATCGCCACCACCGGCTGGTCGGCTGGCGGCATTGCGTAGCGGCCCAGCTTGTCGGCGCTCACCCAGGTCAGCGCCTGGCCCTCGCGGCCGCGCGGCGTGCCCTTCCACGCCGCCACCTGGCGCACTTCCAGGCGCAGGCGCTTGTCCGGATAGCGCTGCGGCACTTCCATCAGCCACTCGCCGACCACCGCATCGATGCCCAGTTCCTCCTGCAGCTCGCGCACCAGCGCCTGCTCCGAGGTCTCGCCGGGCTCGCGCTTGCCGCCAGGGAACTCCCACAAGCCGGCCAGGTCGCGGCCCTCGGTACGGCGGGTCAGCAGGATACGACCGCGCGCATCGGTGATGACGCCGGCGACGACATGAATGGATCTGAGCGGTTCGGACATGGCGCAAGCTTGCCGTTTCCGGCAGCGCCAGCGCAATCAACCGGGTTCACATCGGCGACGATCGGCCATGCAAGCGGCGCCAATGCAATCCGGAAACCGCGCGCTGCGCGTCGGCGTGCGCTGCTGGCCGGGCTGCCACGCCAAGGCAAGATCATGCGCAGGCTGGCCCGCCACGCTGCGGGCATCTACCGCTGCCCCTGCGCGGCCGCCTGCATCGCGTCGGCGCCGCCCATCCAGCGCGCACCGGTCAGGCCGCCAGACCGTGGCCGATCCGCCACAGCACGCCGCCGGGATCGTGCAAGGTGAAATCGCGCATGCCCCAGGGCCGGTCCTCGGGCTCGCCCATGCTCGCGCCGTAGCGGCCAGCCAGGTCGGCCGCATGCAGCCGCCGCCACCACGCATCGGCATCCTCCACCCACAGGTGCAGCACGAGGTTGTGCGCCAGGCCCGCGTGGTAGAAATCCTGCAGCAGGAACGCGCAACGGTCGCCATGGCGGAAGCAGATCAGGCCGTCGCCGAGCGGCTCGGGCGCGAAGCCCATGTCCGCATAGAACTGCGCCGACAGCGCGAGATCCTGCGCCGGCACGAAGACCTTGAGTTCCAGACTGGGCGAAAGCTCCACGGCAGGCCTGCAGAGGCAATGGCGACATCGGCCACCCTACGCGCCGCACGCACGATACGCCACGTCGGCAAGCGCATCGCCCCAAGCCCTTCCCAAAAACAGAATGCCCCGCGCAAGGCGGGGCGATTCGCAAACGCGCGATCGGTCCGACACCTGCATCCGTCGCCCGCTCCTTCACCGCAGGGCGTGCACCGGCCGGCGTGGGGCTGTGATGGCCGGCGCACCGGCACCCACAGCGTGCGGCGCCGCATGCGGGGCCGCCGCGCGATTGCGCAGCGGTCCGCGCAACGGCAGGCTCAGCTCAGCTGGCCGTGGCAGTGCTTGTACTTCTTGCCGCTGCCGCAGGGGCACGGATCGTTGCGGCCGACCTTCGGCGCTTCGCGGGTCACCTGCGCCACGGTCGGCGCTCCCGCTTCGCCGCGTTGCACCTGCTCGGCTTCCTCGTCGGCGCTGTAGCCGCCGGCGTCCTGGTGCTGGAACTGCGCCTGGCGCAGCTGCGCCTCCATCTGCTGGCGCTCCTGCGCCTCCAGTGCCGCCACTTCTTCCTCGCTGCGGATGCGCACCCGCGCCAGCAGGGTCACCACTTCGCGCTTGGCGTGCTCCAGCATCTCCGAGAACAGCTCGAAGGCTTCCTTCTTGTATTCCTGCTTGGGCTGCTTCTGCGCGTAGCCGCGCAGGTGGATGCCCTGGCGCAGGTAGTCCATGCGCGCCAGGTGCTCCTTCCAGCTCTGGTCGAGCACGGTCAGCATCACGTGCTTCTCCAGCGCGCGCATGGTCTCGCTGCCGATCGCCGATTCCTTCTCGCGGAAATGGCGGTCCACTTCCTCGCGCACCTTCTCGACGATGCCGTCCGCGTCCAGTTCCTCGTGGCGCTTGACCAGGTCGCCGATCGACAGCGACAGGCCCAGCTCGCTGGCCAGCGTGGCTTCCAGGCCCGGCAGGTCCCACTGGTCGTCCACCGAGTTCGGCGGCACGAAGCGCGAGACGATGTCGTAGATCACGTCGTCGCGGATGCCGTCGACGTTCTCCTTCACCGACTCGGCGTCGAGCAGTTCGTCGCGCTGGGCGTAGATCACCTTGCGCTGGTCGTTGTTGACGTCATCGAAGTCCAGCAGGTTCTTGCGGATGTCGAAGTTGTGCGCCTCGACCTTGCGCTGCGCCTTCTCGATCTGCCGGCTGACCAGCTTGTCCTCGATGACGTCGTCTTCCTTCATGCCCATCATGCGCATCGCCTTCTGCACCCAGTCCGAGGCGAAGATGCGCATCAGGTTGTCTTCCAGCGACAGGTAGAAGCGCGAGGAACCCGGGTCGCCCTGACGGCCGGAACGGCCGCGCAACTGGTTGTCGATACGCCGCGATTCGTGGCGCTCGGTGCCGATGATGTGCAGGCCGCCGGCGGCCTTGACCGCGTCGTGGCGCTCCTGCCAGGCGGCCTTCAGGCGCGCGCGCGTGGCCTCGTCCGGCTCCTCGCCCAGCGCATGCAGTTCGGCTTCCAGCGAGCCGCCGAGCACGATGTCGGTACCGCGGCCGGCCATGTTGGTGGCGATGGTCACCGCACCCGGCTGGCCGGCGTTGGCGACGATCTGCGCTTCGCGCTCGTGCTGCTTGGCGTTGAGCACTTCGTGCTTCACGCCCGCCTTGCGCAGGTGCTCGGACAGCATCTCCGAGGTCTCGATCGAGGTGGTACCGACCAGCACCGGCTGGCCGCGCTTGGCGCAGTCCTCGATGTCGGCCAGCACCGCGTTGAACTTGCCCTGGCGGTTGAGGAACACCTGGTCCGGCCAGTCCTTGCGGATGGTCGGGCGGTTGGTCGGGATCACCACCACTTCCAGGCCGTAGATGCTCTGGAATTCGTAGGCTTCGGTATCGGCCGTACCGGTCATGCCGGACAGCTTCTTGTACATGCGGAACAGGTTCTGGAAGGTGATGCTGGCCAGCGTCTGGTTCTCGCGCTGCACCGGCACGCCTTCCTTCGCCTCCACCGCCTGGTGCAGGCCATCGGACCAGCGGCGGCCCGGCAGGGTGCGGCCGGTGAACTCGTCGACGATCACCACCTCGCCGTCGCGCACGATGTAGTCCACGTCGCGCTGGTAGATCGCGTGCGCGCGCAGCGCCGCGTTGAGGTGGTGGACCACGCTCAGGTTCTGCGCGCCGTACAGGCGGTCTTCCTCGTCGGTGAGGATGCCGGCCGCGCGCAGCAGTTCTTCGGCGTGCTCCATGCCCGCCTCGGACAGGTGCACCTGCTTGCCCTTCTCGTCGACCCAGAAGTCGCCCTCGCCCTCTTCCGACTCCTGCTTGATCAGCTGCGGCACGATGCGGTTGACGCGGATGTACAGCTCCGGCGACTCGTCGGCCGGGCCGGAGATGATCAGCGGGGTGCGCGCTTCGTCGATCAGGATCGAGTCGACCTCGTCGACGATGGCGTAGTTGAGGCCGCGCTGGAAGCGGTCGGCCTTGGACAGCGCCATGTTGTCGCGCAGGTAGTCGAAGCCGAATTCGTTGTTGGTGCCGTAGGTGATATCGGCGGCGTAGGCGGCGTGCTTGTCGCTGTGCGGCATGCCCGGGTACACAACGCCCACGCTCAGGCCCAGCCAGTTGTACAGCTTGCCCATCTGCGCGGCGTCGCGGCGCGCCAGGTAGTCGTTGACGGTGACCACGTGCACGCCCTTGTCTTCCAGCGCGTTGAGGTACACCGGCAGCGTCGCGACCAGGGTCTTGCCCTCGCCGGTGCGCATTTCCGCGATCTTGCCCAGGTGCAGGACCATGCCGCCGATCAACTGCACGTCGTAGTGGCGCATGCCCAGCACGCGGCGGCTGGCCTCGCGACACACCGCGAACGCTTCCGGCAGCACCTTGTCCAGGGTCTCGCCGCCGGCGATGCGCCCGCGCAGTTCCGGGGTCTTGGCCTGCAGCTGCTCGTCGGAGAGCTGCTCCATCTCCGGCTCCAGCGCATTGATCTTGGCGACGATACGGTGGAGCTGGCGCAGTTGGCGCTCGTTGCGGCTACCGAAAACGCGAGTAAGCAGACTGTTGATCATTGAAGGAACCGGTTGGAAAGGAACGCCCCGACGGCCCGATCCCCAGGGAATCGACGGGCCGCAAACGAAACAGGGCGCGAGGCGCCCTGTCGATGGCAAAGCACATTGTAGCTTGGGGCGGCGCCCGGCGATTCAAGCGCCGGCACGCCAGGCCCCGCGCGGCTCAGCCGCGGCCGCGGCGGCCCACCGGAATGGCGCCATCGCCGAGGAACTTGGCCGGATTCACCACCACCCCGTCCTTCCACACCTCGAAGTGCACGTGGGCGCCGGTGGAACGGCCGGTGGAGCCGGCCTTGGCCACTTCCTGGCCGACCCGCACCAGGTCGCCGACCTTCACCGACAACCGCGAATTGTGCGCATAGCGGGTGACATAGCCATTGCCGTGGTCGACCTCGACCACGTTGCCGTAGCCGCCGCGCACGCCGGCGTAGCTGACCACGCCGTCGGCCACCGCCAGCACCGGGTCGCCGACGTTGGCGTGGAAGTCGATGCCCTTGTGGTTGCCGGTGCCGCGGCCGAACGGATCGGCGCGGCCGCCGAAGGCCGAGGTGATGTAGCTGTTGCGGATCGGCATCCGCGAGGGCACCGCGTTCTGGTCCAACTGGTGGTCGAACAGCAGCGATTCCAGCACCGACAACTGCTGGCCGGAGGTGGCGAACTGCTGCTGCAGCCCGTCCAGTTCCTTGCCGAGCTGCTGCGCGGGCATGTCGTGGCTTGGCTCGTCGTCGCCGCCACCGACGCCGACCGGCTGGTCGAAATCGAACTCGCCGTCCTGCAGCTTGCCCATGCGGGTCAGGCGCTCGCCGAGCGCGTTGAGCCGGGTCGCCTGCGCCTGCAGTTCGCCCAGCCGCGCGGCCAGGGCGTTGACCTGGGTCTGCGCGTCGCGGCGCACCTGCGCCAGTTCCTGGTCCTGCCGCTCGAGCTTGGCGCGCAGTTGCGCCGAACCACCCCACCCGGCTGCAGCGCTGACGCCGATGCCGAGTACCATGCCGAGGCCGAGCACGGAACCGAGCGCGGCGAGGGGGCGGCGGTCGGCGAAATCGCGCAATCGCCACGGCAACGTCTTGACCCCCTTTTCACTGGAACGGATTACGATCTTCTTGAACGTCATATGAGTTTTCATGTCTAAGCGAAAGTCCGGCGAAGGCCATACCGCCACGCCGCAGCCGGCACTGGACGCCGCACTGGCGGACAAGGCGGGCGACCCGTTGCGCCGCGCCCTGTGGCTCGACGCGCTGGACCGGCAGTTACGCCCCCATCTGCCGCCGAACCTGGCCTCCCGTTGCCGGTTGGCCAATGTGAACGGCGAACAGCTCGTTTTTCTCGTTGAGTCTCCGGTCTGGCACGCCCGGGTCAGGCTGGCCGAGGCCGACATCCTTGCTGCGGCCCGTTCCCTCGGGCTGAAAGCCACCAAAGTGACCGTCAAGACTGCGACTGCACCCGCGCATTCCCCAATGCAGCAGGCAAGAAGCACGCCAGCTCCGGTTTCTGCGGCCACGCACAAGGGGTTGCGCGAGGCCCTGGCTTCCCTGCAGGACGTCGTCTCCGCGACGCCCGATGCGACCACGGGCTCCGACCGTGGCCGTCGACGTACGTAGACACGCACGCCGCGACCGACGCATCCTAGCGGGCGTCGGGCGTCAGGTCGTTACCGATTCGTTAAATCGGCGTTAAGGGGAGAAGAAGGAACGGCCGATTGCCGATTCCGTGATACCCACCCGGCCGTCACCGGGTTGAACGGGTTCAGGCGTAAGCCGCCGCCCCGTAGGCCACCGGCGCCTGCTGCGCGGCGGATTCGAAGCTGACCCATTCCCACGCCGCCTGCTCGGCGAGCAGGGCGCGGACCAGCTTGTTGTTCAGTGCGTGGCCGGACTTGTAGCCCTCGTACGCACCGAGGATGGCGCCGCCGGCCAGGTACAGGTCGCCGATCGCATCGAGGATCTTGTGGCGCACGAACTCGTCGGCGTAGCGCAGGCCGTCGTCGTTGAGCACGCGGAACTCGTCGAGCACGATGGCGTTGTCCATCGAACCACCCAGACCGAGATTGCGCTCGCGCATGTACTCCAGGTCGCGCATGAAGCCGAAGGTGCGCGCGCGGGAGATTTCCTTGATGTAGGCCATCGTCGAGAACTCGATCTCCTGCCGCGACTGCTTGGCCGGGATCATCGGGTGGTCGAACTGGATGGTGAAACCGAGCTTGTAGCCGCCGTCGTAGGGCACGAAACGGGCGATCTTGTCGCCGTCGCGCACTTCGACCTCGCGCTTGATGCGGATGAAGCGCTTGGCCTTGTCCTGCTCGACGATGCCCGCCGACTGCAGCAGGAACACGAACGGACCGGCCGAGCCGTCCATGATCGGCAGTTCGGCCGAGGACAGTTCGACGATGGCGTTGTCCACGCCGAGGCCGGCCATCGCCGACATCAGGTGCTCCACCGTCTGGATCTTGGCCTGGCCGCGGCTCAGGCCGGTGCACAGCGTGGTCTCGGTGACCAGCTCGGCATCGGCAGGCACGTCCACCGCCGGATCCAGGTCCACGCGTCGGAACACGATGCCGTGGTCGGCCGGTGCGGGGCGCAGGGTCATGTAGACCTTGTCGCCGCTGTGCAGGCCCACGCCGGTGGCGCGGATCGTGTTCTTGAGGGTGCGTTGCTGGGTCATGGCAGACAGTCTGGGAACGTCTGTTCGCACGGGAACTGAACAGACAACGAGAATATCACGCGTTTAGCTAAATTTTAACAAAGCGGTCACAGCATCCCATGCTTGCAACACTGGTCCGTGCCGGCGTCGCGGTCGCAAAAACCTGCCGGGTCGCGGGGACCCGGCAGCAAGGGACACGGCGCGCCGGCCAGGGAGGCGCTCCCGGACGGCGGTGTTGCGGGCCGGCGCGCGCGCCGGCCGATGACGCAGACCTCAGTCGGCCTGGCGGCGCAGGGCGGGCCGCTCGCTTGCGAAGCACTGCTTCGCGAGCGGCCCCGCGCCCGGCCATGGATGGCCGGGCAGGCCCATCCGCAAGCCGGACGGCTGCGCCAGGGACGGCATCAGTCGGCCTGGCGGCGCAGGAACGCCGGAATATCCAGGTAGTCGCTCGGCAGGTCGGCCGCGGCCGGCGCCGGTGCGGACGCCGCCGCGCCCATGCCGTCGCCGCTCGGACGGCGCAGGCCCAGGCCCATCGCACCGCCGACCGCCTTGGACACGGCATCGCCGCCGTGCTCGAAGTCGCCGAACTCCGGCTGGCCGGTGGTGGCGTTGCGCACCAGCTTGATCGGCGCACGCTGCTCCGGACGCTGCGACTGGCGCGACACCGCACGGTTCAGTCCGGTGGCGACCACGGTCACGCGCACTTCGTCCTGCATGTCCGGATCCAGCACGGTGCCGACCACCACGGTGGCGTCCTCGGAGGAGAAGCCTTCGATGGTGCGGCCGATCTCGTCGAACTCGGCCATGGTGAAGTCCGGGCCGGCGGTGATGTTGACCAGGATGCCGTTGGCGCCGGCCAGGTTGACGTCGTCCAGCAGCGGATTCTGGATCGCCGCCTCGGCGGCGGCCTGCGCGCGGTCGTCGCCGCGGGCCGAGCCGGTGCCCATCATCGCCAGGCCCATTTCCGACATCACGGTGCGCACGTCGGCGAAGTCGACGTTGATCAGGCCCGGACGCACGATCAGGTCGGCGATACCCTGCACTGCGCCCTGCAGCACGTCGTTGGCGGCGCGGAACGCCTGGATCATGGTGGCGTTGCGGCCGAGCACAGTGATCAGCTTTTCATTCGGAATGGTGATCAGCGAGTCGCAGTGCTGGCTCAGTTCCTCGATGCCCTTCAGCGCCACCTGCATGCGGCGGCGGCCTTCGAACGGGAACGGCTTGGTGACCACGGCCACGGTCAGGATGCCCATTTCCTTGGCCAGCTGCGCCACCACCGGCGCGGCGCCGGTGCCGGTGCCGCCGCCCATGCCGGCGGTGATGAACACCATGTCCGCGCCCTGCAGCGCGTCCATGATGCGCTCGCGGTCTTCCAGCGCGGCCTGGCGGCCGACTTCCGGGTTCGCGCCCGCGCCCAGGCCCTTGGTGACGTTGGTGCCGAGCTGCAACTGCAGCTTGGCGCCGCAGTTCTTGATCGCCTGCGAGTCGGTGTTGGCGGTGATGAACTCCACGCCGTCCACGCTGCTGCTGACCATGTGCGCGACCGCGTTGCCGCCGCCGCCGCCCACGCCAACGACCTTGATCACTGCATTGGGTGCCATCTTTTCAATCAGTTCGAAATGCGCCATGTCCGTTTCCTCTTTGAGCCGGGATTCGGGATTGGGGATTGGGGATTCGGAAGTACTCCGATCCTTTTTTCCTGCCTCTCCGTCCGGCGAGTGTTGTTGTTTGGATGCCGGGATTGGGGATTCGGGATTGGGGATTCGCAAAAGCGACTCTCCGGTCCGTCACCCTCTCCGCAGCGGAATCACTGCAAAAAAACCTATCGCCTGCCTACCTACCGCTCTCCACTCTCTCTGCCTACCGCTGTTGCTCCCACCAATCCCGAATCTCCAATCCCGAATCCCGAATCCCGGCCTCATCAAAACTCACCGCGATACCAGTTCTTCAATTTCTTGAACAAGCTGCCGGCGCGGCCGGTCGGCAGCGACGGGCGGCGCGGGTGTTCGATCTGGCTGCCCATCAGCAGCAGGCCCACGCCGGTGGCGTGGACCGGGTTGCCGACGACTTCGCCCAGGCCGGTGACGTGCTGGGGAATGCCCACGCGCACCGGCATCTGCACCATTTCCTCGGCCAGTTCGACCACGCCTTCCATCTTCGAGGCGCCGCCGGTCAGCACCATGCCGGCGCGCACCAGTTCCTCGAAGCCGGAGCGGCGCAGTTCGGCCTGCACCATCTCGAAGATTTCCTCGTAGCGGCCCTGCACCGCCTGCGCCAGCGAATGGCGCGGCATGCGCCGCGGCGGACGGTCGCCGACGCTGGGCACCTGGATGCTTTCTTCCGCGGTGGCCAGCTGCGCCAGCGCGCAGGCGTAGCGCACCTTGATCTGCTCGGCTTCCGGGGTCGGCGTGCGCAGCATGTGCGCGATGTCGTTGGTGACGTGGTCGCCGGCGATCGGCAGCGAGGCGGTGTGGCAGATCGCGCCCTGCACGAACACCGCCAGGTCGGTGGTGCCGGCGCCCATATCCACCAGCACCACGCCCAGCTCGCGCTCGTCGGCGGTCAGCACCGCCACCGAGGACGCCAGCGAGGACAGGATCAGGTCGTCCACCTGCAGGCCGCAGCGCTGCACGCACTTGCTGATGTTGGCCGCGGCCGACTGCGCGCACACCACCAGGTGCGCGTGCACCTCCAGGCGCACGCCGGTCATGCCGACCGGGTTGCGGATGCCTTCCTGCGAATCGTCCAGCACGTACTCGCGCGGGATCGCGTGGAGGATGCGCTGGTCGGCCGGGATCGCCACCGCCTTGGCCGCTTCCAGCACGCGGTCCAGGTCGTTCCAGGTCACCTCGCCGTCGCGGATCGGCACGATGCCCGGCGAGTTCTTGCACTGCACGTGGTTGCCGGAGATCGACGCGTACACCGAGCGGATCTCGCAGCCGGCCATCAGCTCGGCTTCCTCGATCGCGCGCTGGATCGACTGCACGGTGGACTCGATGTCCACCACCACGCCGCGCTTGAGCCCGCGCGACTCATGCGAACCGATGCCGATCACCTCGATCGGATTGCCGGGCGAGTATTCGCCGACCAGCGCGACAACCTTGGAGGTGCCGATGTCCAGTCCAACGATGAGGGATTTGTCGCCTTTGCGGTTCATGTCTTGGAGCCGGGAATAGAGAATCGGGAATGGGGAAGGGAGAAGAGCGGGCTCTCGCGATGGGATGGAGGGTCGGCCAGTGCCGCGTGCCGCGCGGGCTGGGCCGGCGCCGCAGGCTTCTTCTCCTTGCCCGGCTCCTTACTCGGCTCTTTGCTCTCGGGTACCCATGCCACGGTGAATCCGTTGGTGTAGCGAAGATCGGCGCGCGCCAGCGGCGGCTGGCCCGGCTGCAGCAATTGCGGCAGCACCCGGGCGAAG
Source organism: Xanthomonas sp. NCPPB 3174 (assembly GCF_056725205.1). Lineage (NCBI taxonomy): Bacteria > Pseudomonadati > Pseudomonadota > Gammaproteobacteria > Lysobacterales > Lysobacteraceae > Xanthomonas > Xanthomonas sp. NCPPB 3174. The sequence continues at coordinate 4,138,008 of NZ_CM161517.1, forward strand.
CGCTCCAGGCGCGCGCGCGCGTCGTCGCGGCCGACCACCACCTGCACGCCGTTGCCCAGCGCCAGCGACCAGCTGCCGCGCGCGTCCAGGGCCACGCCCTGCACCGGCAGGCCGACCGGGGCGAACAGCGCGCGCGAGGTGTTGTACAGCGCGACCACGTCGGCGGCCTTGGCGTCGGGGCCGGCCAGGTGCGGCAGGGCCACGTCGCGCAGTTCGTTGGGCAGGGCGAAGATGCGGCCCTGCTCGGACAGCATGCGGTCTTCGCCCCAGCGCGCGAACGGGCGATGCTCGACGACACGCACTTCCAGCACGTCCGGCCAGCGCTTGCGCACGCGCGCGCTCTCGACCCACGGCAGGCGCTCGATCGCGTCCTGCGCATCCTGCAGGCGCACCGCGAAGAAGCCGCGGCGCGCGTACGGCAGCACCACCTGGCGCAACTGCTCGGCGGACACGCGCTTGAAGTCGCCGCTCACCTGCAACCGGCTCAGCGGCCAGCGCTCGGCCCCGACCCAACCGTTGAGCACGGCCACGATCGGCAGCGCGACCAGGGCCAGCGCCAGCAGCCAGGCGAGGATACGCAGGGAGGCGTTCATTGGCGCACCTTCCGGTGCGCGGGATTGGGGATTGGGGATTGGGGATTGGCGCAACGCGCGCAGCGGAACTCGCCGGCGGCGCGAAGCGCCGACGGTGCGAATCCCCAATCCCGAATCCCCAATCCCGGCTTCACAACGTCTGCTCCAGGATGCGCCAGCACAGGCCGGCGAAATCCACGCCCAGTTGCGCGGCGGCCTTGGGCACCAGCGAGTGGCTGGTCATGCCCGGGGCGGTGTTGACCTCGATCAACTGCAGGCCGCGCACGCGGTCGCGCATCACGTCCACGCGGCCCCAGCCGCTGCAGCCGGCGGCGGCGAAGGCCTGCAGCGCGAGCTGGCGGATCTCGGTCTCGTCCTCGCCCTGCATGCCCGGGCACAGGTACTGGGTGTCCTCGGCGATGTACTTGGCGTGGTAGTCGTACCAGTCGCCGGCGGGGACGATGCGGATCGACGGCAGCGCGACGTCACCGAGGATGCCGACGGTGTATTCCTCGCCCTGCACCATCTGCTCCATCAGCAGTTCGCCGCGGTAGTCGGCGGCGAAGGCGCGCACCGGCGCCAGGTCGGCCTCGGACAGCACGCGGAACACGCCGACGCTGGAGCCTTCGCAGGCCGGCTTGACGAACAACGGGTAGCCCAGCGCGGCGGCGGCCGCGGCCAGGTCGGCCTGGGCGTCGATGCGGGCGAAGCCCGGGGTCGGCAGGCCGGCGGCGATCCACACCTGCTTGGTGCGGATCTTGTCCAGGGTCAGTGCGCTGCCGAGCACGTCGGGGCCGGTGAACGGCACCTGCAGCGCGCGCAGCAGACCCTGCAGCACGCCGTTCTCGCCGTCGCCGCCGTGCAGGATGTTGAACACGCGATCGACTTCGCCGGCGCGGATGCGCTCGAGCAAGGCGGGAATGCCGTCCACCGGCTGCGCGTCGACGCCGCGGCTGCACAGCGCCTCGAGCACGTTGGCGCCGGAGTTCAGCGACACCTCGCGTTCGCTGGACGTGCCGCCGAGCAACACGGCGACGCGGCCGAACGCGGCCGGGTCGGTGACGCGCGGCGGCGGCAGGATCTGCGCGCTCATGCGTCCGCTCCGCCGGCGAAGCCGTGCTGTGCGATGTGCTGGGCGACGTAGCCGATGTCGCCCGCGCCCATCATCAGCAGCAGGTCGCCGTCCTGCAGCACGTCCGGCAGCACGCTGTCGAGTTCGCCGACCTGGCCGACCACCACCGGCTCGCTGCGGCCGCGCGCGCGGATCGCACGCGCCAGCGAGCGCGCGTCTGCGCCCGGGATCGGTGCCTCGCCGGCCGGATAGACCTCGCTGAGCACCAGCGCGTCCACTTCCGACAGCACCGCGGCGAACGCGTCGAACTGGTCGCGGGTGCGGCTGTAGCGATGCGGCTGGAACGCCACCACCAGGCGCTTGTCCGGCCAGCCGCCGCGGGCGGCGGCGAACACCGCGGCCAGCTCGCGAGGGTGGTGGCCGTAGTCGTCGACCACGCGCACGCGCGCGCCACCGGCGGTGGTCACTTCGCCCAGGTCGTTGAAGCGGCGGCCGATGCCGGCGAAGCTCTGCAGCGCGCTGGCGATCGCTTCCGGCGCCACGCCGAGCTGCCAGCCGATGGCGGCGGCGGCCAGCGCGTTGAGCACGTTGTGCCGGCCCGGCAGCGCCAGGGTCACCGGGATGCTGCTGCCCTCCGGCAGGCGCAGGGTGAAGCGCATGCGCGGGCCGTCCTGGACCACGTCCTCGGCGCGCACGTCGGCGTTCTCGCTGAGGCCGTAGCTCATCACGTGGCGCGGCGTCTTCGCCGCCAGCGCGGCCACTTCCGGATCGTCGATGCACAGCACCGCCAGGCCGTAGAACGGCAGGCGCTGCAGGAACTCGGCGAATGCGGCCTGGACCCGGGCGAAGTCGTTGCCGTAGTTCTCCAGGTGGTCGGCATCGATGTTGGTGATGACCGAGATCAGCGGGTTCAGGCGCAGGAAGCTGCCGTCGCTTTCGTCGGCCTCGGCCACCAGCCACTGGCCACCGCCGAGCTTGGCGTTGGCGCCGGCGGCGAGCAGCTGCCCGCCGATCACGAAGGTCGGGTCCAGTCCGCCTTCGCTGAGCACCGCCGCGGCCAGACTGGTGGTGGTGGTCTTGCCGTGGGTGCCGGCCACCGCGATGCCGCGGCGGAAGCGCATCAGCTCGGCGAGCATCGCCGCGCGCGGCATGATCGGAATGCGCTGGCTGCGCGCTTCCATCAGTTCCGGGTTGTCCTCGCGGATCGCGCTAGACACCACCACGCAGTCGGTGCCGAGCACGTTGGCCGCCGAGTGCCCGCGCATCACCCGCGCGCCGAGCTTGACCAGGCGCCGGGTGGCCGCGTTGTCGGCGTTGTCCGAGCCGGAGACCTCGTAGCCCAGCGTCAGCATGACCTCGGCGATACCGCTCATGCCGGTGCCGCCGATGCCGACGAAGTGCACGCGCGGGAACGCGCGGACCAGATCGCCGGTGTCGTGGAGGCGGCGAATCACAGGGCACCTCCGGTGGAGGTGCCGGGATTGGGGATTCGGGATTGGGGATTCGTGTCGCTGGCGGCCGGTTGCCGCAGCGCTGCACGTTGTACGGGTGTCTGCATGGTGTCCTGCTTGTGCTCCTGCTTTTTGCCAATCCCGAATCCCGAATCCCGACTCCCGGCTTCTTCGAGCACGATGTCCGCAATCCGCTCGGCCGCATCCGGCTTGGCCAGCTGGCGCGCGGCCTCGGCCATCGCCAGGCGCTGCGCCGGCTGTGCCAGCAGGTCGCGCAGCACGCGCTGCAGGTGCTCGACCAGGGCGGCGTCCTGCTTCAGCAGCACGGCGGCGCCGCGCTCGACCAGGTATTCGGCGTTGCGGGTCTGGTGGTCGTCGACGGCGGCGGCGAACGGTACCAGCACGCTGCCGATGCCGACCGCGCACAACTCGGCCAGGGTCGAGGCGCCGGCGCGGCACACCACCAGGTCGGCCCAGGCGTAGGCGGCGGCCATGTCGCCGATGAAGGCTTCGACGCTGGCGGCGACGCCGGCGTCGGCGTAGGCGCGCGCGGCTTCCTCGCGCAGCGCTTCGCCGCACTGGTGGCGCACCTCGACGGCCACGCCGAGCGCGGCCAGCGCCTGCGGCAGCGCCTGGTTGAGCACGCGCGCGCCCTGGCTGCCGCCCAGCACCAGCAGCCGCGGCGCGCCATGGCGCGCAGCCAGGCGCTGCGCCGGCGGCGCCAGTGCCGCGATCTCGGCGCGCACCGGATTGCCCACCGCTTCCTCGCGCGTGGCGAAGCTGCCGGGGAAGCCGGTCAGCACGCGCCGCGCGACCCGCGCCAGCACCTTGTTGGTCAGGCCCGGCGCGCGGTTCTGCTCGTGCACCAGCAGCGGCAGCTTGAGCAGCCGCGCGGCCAGACCGCCGGGGCCGGCCGCGAAGCCACCGAAGCTGATCACCGCCCGCGGCGCCCGCCGGCGCAGCACGAAGCCGGCGGCGCGCACCGCGCGTATCACCCGCACCGGCGCGCCGAACAGGGCCAGCGCGCCCTTGCCGCGCAGCCCGCCGATCTCGATCGTATCCAGCTCGATGCCGTGCTCCGGCACCAGCCGCGTTTCCATGCGCCCGGCCGCGCCCAGCCACACCACCGGCACGCCGCGCGCGCGCAGCACCTTGGCCACGGCCAGCGCGGGGAAGATGTGCCCGCCGGTGCCGCCGGCGAGGATCATCACCGGACGATCGCCCTGCACCGCGCTCATCCGAGCCTCCCGAAGGTGGGTTCGACCCGCGGCTGCATGCGGCTGGTGCCGCGCCCCGGGGTGCCCTGGATCGCCGCGGCGACCGCGCTGGCGCTGGCCTCGCGTGCGGCCTGCAGGTCCTCGGCGTTGTCCACGGTCTGCTTGACCGGCATCGCCGCATCGCTGCGCACCAGCGCCACCTGGCGCTCGGCGCGGTTGAGCTCGTAGGACACGCGCAGCAGCAGGCCCATCGCCGCGCAGGTCATCAGCACGCTGGAGCCGCCGGCGGAGATCAGCGGCAGGGTCAGGCCCTTGGTCGGCAGGATGCCCAGGTTCACGCCGACCGAGACGAAGCTCTGCAGGCTGATCCACAGGCCGATGCCGAAGGCGATGTAGCCGGAGAAGTGGCGCTTCATCTCCACGCAGCGCATGCCCAGCCAGAACGCGCGGCCGACCAGCAGCGCGTACAGCGAGATGATCAGGCACACGCCGACGAAGCCCAGTTCCTCGGCGATGACCGAGAAGATGAAGTCGGTGTGCGCTTCCGGCAGGTAGTTGAGCTTCTGCACCGAACCGCCGAGGCCGACCCCGAACAGTTCGCCGCGGCCCACCGCCATCAACGCGTTGGACAACTGGTAGCCGGAGCCGAGCTGGTCGGCCCACGGATCCAGGAACGAAGTGATGCGGCGCAGGCGGTACGGCTCGAGGATCGCGATGAAGGCGAACACCGGCAGGCCGATCACGATCGGCATCGACATGCGCGGCAGGTTCACCCCGCCAAGCACCAGCATGCCGGCGGTGATCGCCAGCAGCAGCGTGGAGGAGCCGAAGTCCGGCTGCAGCAGCAGCAGGCCGACCAGCGCCACCGCCACGCCCAGCGGCTTGAGCATCGCCGGCCAGGTCGCGTTGACCTCGTCGCGGAAGCGCACCAGGTAGCTGGACAGCCAGACGATGTAGAGCACCTTCACTGCTTCCACGGTCTGGAAGCGCGAGATGCCCAGGTTGATCCAGCGCCGCGCGCCGTTGACCGTGCTGCCGAGGCCGGGCACGAACACCACCAGCAGCAGGCCGAAACAGGCCAGCAGCAGCAACTGGTTGTATTGCTCGATGTTCTTCAGCTCGGTGCGCATCGCCCAGAACGCCAGGCCAATGCCGCCGGCCAGGAACAGCAGGTGGCGGCTCAGGTAGTAGAAAGGGCTGGTGGTCAGCTCGATCGAGCTGGAGCCGACCATCACCACGCCCAGCGACGCCAGCGCCACCGCGGCGCCGAGCAGCCACGGGTCGTAGCGGCCACCAATGGCCTCCAGGCGGGTCGCTTGGCGGGCGGCGTCGTTCATCAGCGCACCTTCAACGTGGCCAGGCCGACCAGCACCAGCACCACCGAAATGATCCAGAAGCGCACGATCACCCGCGGCTCCGGCCAGCCCTTCAGCTCGAAGTGGTGATGGATCGGCGCCATGCGGAACACGCGCTTGCCGGTGAGCTTGAACGAGGCGACCTGGATCATCACCGACAGGGTCTCGATGACGAACACGCCGCCCATGATCACCAGCACCAGTTCCTGGCGCACGATCACTGCGATGGTGCCCAGCACCGCGCCCAGCGCCAGCGCGCCGATGTCGCCCATGAACACCATCGCCGGGTAGGTGTTGAACCACAGGAAGCCCAGGCCCGCGCCGGCGATCGCCGCGCAGATAATGATCAGTTCGCCGGCGCCGGGGATGGTCGGGATCTTCAGGTAGGCCGAGAACACCGCGTTGCCCGACGCATAGGCGAACACGCCCAGCGCGCAGGCCACCAGCACGGTCGGCATGATCGCCAGGCCGTCCAGGCCGTCGGTCAGGTTGACCGCGTTGGAGAAGCCGACGATCCAGAAATAGGCGATGGCAACGAAGCTGATCCCCGCCAGCGGCAGCGCGATCGACTTGAACATCGGGATGTAGAAGGTGATCGCCGCCGGCACGTCGGCGGTGTAGTACAGGAACAGGCCGGCGGCCAGACCGAAGATCGACTGCAGCAGGTACTTCCAGCGCGACTTCAGCCCGTTCGGGTCGCGGCGCACGATCTTGATCCAGTCGTCGTACCAGCCGATCACGCCGAACGCCAGCATCACCGCCAGCACCAGCCACACGTAGCGGTTGCGCAGGTCGCCCCACAGCAGCACCGACAGCAGCACGGTGAGCAGGATCAGCGAGCCGCCCATGGTCGGGGTGCCGGCCTTGGAGAAGTGGGTCTGCGGGCCGTCCTGGCGGATCGGCTGGCCGCCCTTGAACTGCGCCAGCTTGCGGATCACCGCCGGGCCCAGCCACAGCGACAGGAACAGCGAGGTCAGCGCCGCGAGGATGCCGCGGAAGGTCAGATAGCCAAACAGCCCGAACATGCTTTCGAGCTGCTGCAGCCAGCGGGCGAGTTCAAGCAGCATGCGGCGCCTCCTGTGCCTGGTTCAGCAGCGCGCGGACCACAGTGTCCATGGCGCTGCCGCGCGAGCCCTTGACGAGGAGCGTGGCCGGGGCCGGCTGGAGCGCGCCATGCGTCGGCGCGCCGGTGGTCTCATGCATCTGCTTTTCCTGCTCTTGATTCTGCGTGTGCCGCGTCGCGGCCACGGCCGCCAGGTCGCGCTGCAACGCCTCGATCAGCGCCGCATGGCTGTCGAACACCCGGCCGTTCTCGCCGAAGGCCTGCGCGGCGTGGGCGCTGAGCGGGCCGAGCGCGTACAGCCGGGTCAGCCCGGCGTCGCGCGCGCGGCGCCCGCCGCTGGCGTGCAGGGCTGCGGCGTCGGCGCCGAGTTCGCGCATGTCGCCGAGCACCAGCCAGCGCTCGCCGCCGGCCGCGGCCAGCGCATCGATCGCCGCGGCCAGCGAGCCGGGGTTGGCGTTGTAGCTGTCGTCGATCAGCACCGCGTCGTTGGGCAGCGTGTGGGTGATCTGCCGGCCCGGCACCGGCTGCACCTGCGCCAGGCCGGCGGCGATGCGCGCCGGCGCCACGTCCAGCGCCAACGCCAGCGCGGCGGCGGCCAGGGCGTTCTGCAGGTTGTGCCGGCCCGGCAGCGGCAGCGTCGCCTCGACGTCGCCGCACGGGGTGGTCAGCACGAACTGGGTGCGGTCGGCGGCCATGCGGATCTGCGCGGCACCGACCTCGGCGCCCGGCTGCAGGCCGAAGCGCAGCACCTGCGGCCGCGCCTCGCCGGTCGGCAGGCGCTGCTCGAACCACAGGCCGAAGGCGTCGTCGGCATTGATCACCGCGGTGCCGTCGGCCGGCAGCGCGGTGTAAATCGCGCCCTTGGTCTGCGCCACGCCGAGCAGGCTGCCCATGCGCTCCAGGTGCGCGGCGGCGATGTTGTTGACCAGCGACACCTGCGGCGGCGCGATGTCGGTGAGATAGGCGATGTCGCCCGGCTTGCCGGCGCCCATTTCGTAGATCGCGTAGTCGGCGTCGTCCGGCGCCTCGATCACCGCCAGCGGCAGGCCGATCTCGTTGTTGCGGTTGCCGGGGTTGGCGTAGACGCTGCCGCCGTCGATACGGCAGGCATGCTGCAGGATCGCCAGCAGCAGCGCCTTGACGCTGGTCTTGCCATTGCTGCCGGTGATCGCGGCCACACGGGTGGCGCGGCCGCGCTGCATGCCGGCGGCGATCCGCGCCAGTGCCAGCTCGGTGTCGGCGGCGACGATCTGCGGCAGTTCGATCTGCGGCTGCACGCGCTCCACCAGCAGCGCGCTGGCGCCGCGCGCAGCGGCGTCGGCGACGAAGGCGTGGCCGTCGAAACGCTCGCCGCGCAGCGCCACGTACAGGCTGCCGGCGGCCAGGCTGCGGGTGTCGTGGCTGATCGCGTCGATCGCCACGTCGTCGCCATGCAGTTCGGCGCCGGCCCAGTGCGCGATCATCGACAACGGCAGGCGCTTCATCGGGCCGCCTCCGTTGCATGCGCGCGCAGAGCCTGCGCGGCGACCTCGGTGTCGTCGAACGCATGGCGCACGCCGGCGATCTCCTGATAGGGCTCGTGGCCCTTGCCGGCGATCAGCACGATGTCCTCGGCACCGGCGTCGGCGACCGCCATGGCGATCGCCTGCGCGCGGTCGCGCTGCACCTGCACCGCCTGCATGCCGTCGAAGCCGGCCAGGATGTCGGCGACGATGCGGTCGCCGTCCTCGCCGCGCGGGTTGTCGTCGGTGACCACCACGCGCTCGGCCAGACGCTGCGCGATCGCCGCCATCTGCGGACGCTTGCCGGTGTCGCGCTCGCCGCCGCAGCCGAACACGCAGGTGATGCGGCCCTGTGCGTGCGCGCGCAGGCTCTGCAGCGCCTGCTCCAGCGCGTCGGGCGTATGCGCGTAGTCGACCACCACCAGCGGCTGCGCACCATCGCCGCCGAGACGGTTCATGCGCCCGCGGATCGGCTGCAGCTGCGCCAGGGTGGCGGCGATGCGCACCGGCGCCACGTCCAGCGCATGCAGCGTGCCGGCCACGGCCAGCAGGTTGTCGACGTTGAAACGGCCCAGCAACGGCGACTGCAGCGGATGCCGCTCCTCGCCGATCGCCAGGGTGAAGCCGATGCCGCGCGCGTCCAGGCGCAGCGCCTCGGCGCGCACCTCGGCGCCGTCCTGGCCGCGCGAGCTGACCGCGATGCGGCGCAGCGCCGGATCCAGCGTGCCCAGCAGCTCGCGGCCGAACGCATCGTCCAGGTTGACCACCGCCGACTTCAGCCCCGGCTTGGCGAACAGGCGCGCCTTGGCGGCGCCGTAACTGGCCATGTCGCCGTGGTAGTCGAGATGGTCGCGGGTGAGATTGGTGAACACCGCCACGTCGAAATGCACCGCATCCACGCGGCCCTGGTCGAGCGCGTGCGAGCTGACTTCCATCGCCACCGCCTGCGCGCCGGCGTCGCGCAACTGCGCCAGCAGCGCGTGCAGCGGCAGCACAAGCGGCGTGGTGAAGCCGGTCGGCTGCACCTGCCCGTACAGGCCGGCGCCGAGCGTGCCGATGCTGCCGCTGCGCGTGCCCAGCAGGTGCCAGGCCTGCGTCAGCAACTGCACGGTGGAGGTCTTGCCGTTGGTGCCGGTGACCCCGACCATGGTCATGGTCTGCGACGGATGGCCGTGGAACTGGTCGGCCATCGCGCCCATGCGCGCACGCAGGCCGGGGACCGCAATCGCGTCGGCCGGCGCCGGCAGTTCGGCCGGGGCCGGCGGGTCGTACAGCACCGCGACCGCGCCGTTGGCGCGCGCCTGCTCGACGAAGCCCAGCCCGTGCGCGCCAAAGCCGGCGATCGCCACAAAGGCATCGCCCGGGCGCACCGCGCGGCTGTCCATGACCAGCCCGGACACCTGCACGTCGTGCGGCAGCGCCACGCCGGGCAGCAGTTGCGACAGCGACATGGCGCGGGTCACTGGCGGGTCTCCTGCAGCGGGGCCGGCAACGCGGCCGGCGCCGGCGGCGCCACGGCGCGCGCGCTGGGCAGCGCGGCATCGACCTCGGCGGCGGCGTCCGGCACGGTGGCCGGATCCGGCTCCACCGGCGCCGGCGGCGGCGCATGGCCGCTCTTGCCGGCGGCCTGTGCGGCCAGCCACGACTGGATGTCGTCCGGCGGCACGTCCATCAGGCGCAGCGCGCCTTCCATCACGTTGTGGAACACCGGCGCCGAGACCAGGCCGCCGTAGTACTTGGCGCCCTGCGGGTCGTTGATGACGATGACCGTGGCGAAGCGCGGGTTGCTCGCCGGCACCAGGCCCGCAAACAGCGCGTTGTAGTGGCCGCGCTCGTAGCCGCCGGGGCCGGCCTTGCGTGCGGTGCCGGTCTTGCCGGCGACGTGGTAGCCCAGGATCGCCGCGCCCTTGGCGCCGCCCTGGGTGACCACGGTCTCCATCATCGCCACCACTTCCTTGGAAATCGCCGGGTCCAGCACCTGCTTGCTGTCCTCGTGCTGGCCCTTGACGAAGGTCGGGGTCACCAGGCGCCCGCCGTTGCCCAGCGCGCAATAGGCGCGGGCGATCTGCAACGGCGTCACCGACAGGCCGTAGCCGTAGGACATGGTGGTCTTGGACGCACCATTCCAGCGCCCCGGCGACGGGAACACGCCGGCCGATTCGCCGGGGAAGCCGCTGTGCGGGGAGCTGCCGTAGCCGTAGCTGTGGACCTGGTCGTAGAAGGTCTGGTCCGGCAGCTTGGCCGCGATCTTCGCCGCGCCGATGTTGGAGCTGCGGGTGATCACCCCGGTCACGGTCAGCACGCCGTTGTTGCGCGGCACGTCCTTGATGGTGAAACGGCCCACCGACATGTAGCCGGGGTTGGTATCGATCAGCGTGTCCTTGGTCACCACCCCGGCCTTGAGCGCGGTGGAGATGGTCAGCGGCTTCATCGTCGAGCCCGGCTCGACCAGGTCGGTGACCGCGCGGTTGCGGCGCACGTCCGGGTTGACCCCGTTGACCGCATTGGGGTTGTAGGTCGGCAGGTTGACCATGGCCAGGATCTCGCCGGTGGCCACGTCCATGATCACGATCGAGCCGCCGGCGGCCTTGTTCTCCACCAGCGCGTTGCGCAGTTCCTTGTAGGCCAGGAACTGGATGCGGCGGTCGATGCTCAGGGTCAGGTCCTTGCCCGGCTGCGCCGGCTTGACCAGGTCGATGCTCTCGACGATCGCGCCCTTGCGGTCGCGGATCACGCGCTTGGCGCCCGGCTTGCCGCGCAACCAGGAATCGAACGCCAGCTCCAGCCCTTCCTGGCCGCGGTCGTCGATGTTGGTGAAGCCGAGCACGTGCGCCATCGCTTCGCCCTGCGGGTAGAAGCGGCGGAATTCGCGCTGCGAGAACACGCCGGGGATGCCCAGCGCGACCACCGCATGCGCCTTGTCCGGATTGATCCGGCGCTTGAGGTACATGAACTCCTTGTCCGCCTTCTGCGACAGCTTGGCGGTCAATTCGTCGACCGGCAGCTCCAGCGCCTGCGCCAGCTGCGGGATGCGGTCGGGGCTGCGCAGCAGTTCCTGCGGATTGACCCAGATCGACTCCACCGGCGTGGACACCGCCAGCGGCTCGCCGTTGCGGTCGGTGATCATGCCGCGCGAGGTGGCGATCGGCAGTTCGCGCAGGTAGCGCGCTTCGCCCTGGCGCTGGTAGAAGTCGCTGTTGATCAACTGCACGTAGGCCGCGCGGCCGATCAGCGTCACCGAGCACAGGCCCAGCGCCGCGCCGACCAGCGCCAGGCGGCCGCGCAGGTTGAAGTTGCTGCGGGGACGGTTGCGGCCGCTCTTGTTCACGGACGCACCACCACGATGTCGCCGGTCTCGGGGAACTTCATCCCCAGCCGCTCGCGCGCGACCTGGTCGACGCGATTGCTCTCGGCCCAGGTCGCCTGCTCCAGCTGCAGCCGGCCGAACTCGATGTTCAGCTCATCGCGGTTGTGCTCCAGCCGCGACAGCTCCACGAACAACTGGCGATGGCGGTGGCGCATGTACACCACCCCGATCGCCGAGGCGATGGTGCAGGCGAGCAGCACGAGCAGCAGCAGCCGGCTCATTGGGCGTCTCCTTGCGGAGACGCCGGGATTGGGGATTGGGGATTCTGGATTCGTCGGGCGCGCTCTTCCAATCCCGAATCCCCAATCCCCAATCCCAGCTTTTCAGCCACCCGCAGCACCGCGCTGCGCGCGCGCGGGTTGGCCGCCAGTTCGTCGGCGTCGGCCTTGATCGCGCCGCCGTGCAGGCGCAGGGTCGGCACGAAGGTCGTGGCCTCCGGCAGGCGGCGGTTGCTCGGCGGGGCCTTGGCGTGGCGCTGCATGAACTGCTTGACGATGCGGTCTTCCAGCGAGTGGAAGCTGATCACCGCCAGGCGGCCGCCGGGCTTGAGCCGGGCCAGCGCCGCGTCCAGGCCGGTTTCCAGATCGGCCAGTTCGCGGTTGATGTGGATGCGGATGGCCTGGAAGCTGCGCGTGGCCGGATGGGTCTTGCTGTCGCCGCGCGGCATCACGCTGGCGATCAGCTCGGCCAGCTCGGCGGTGCGGGTCAGCGGCTGCCTCTCACGGCGGGCGACGATGGCGCGGGCGATGCGCCGGCTCTGCCGCTCTTCGCCGTAGGTCCACAGCACGTCGGCGATCTCGCGCTCGTCGGCGCGCGCCAGCCACTGCGCCGCGCTCTCACCGGCATCCGGGTCCATGCGCATGTCCAGCGGGCCGTCCTTGCCGAAGGAGAAGCCGCGCGCGGCCACGTCCAACTGCGGCGAGGACACGCCCAGGTCGAACAGCACCCCGTCCAGGGCGGTGGCGGCGTCCCACTGGCCCAGTTCGGCGAAGCTGCCGCGATAGATGGACACGCGCGCGTCGGCGCCGAACGCATGTTCGGCTTCGGCGATCGCCTCGGGGTCCTTGTCCATCACCAGCAGCCGGCCTCCTGGGCCGAGTTTGTGCAGCACCCCGCGCGCGTGTCCGCCACGCCCGAACGTGCCATCCAGATAGATTCCGTTTTCGATCACCTGCAGCCCGTCCAGGACCTGCGCGAACAACACCGGCACATGCGCCGCCGATGGTTGCGACACCGGGAGGTGACCGGCCTGCGCCTGTCCGCGCATCCGGACACCCCGACTCACAACTTCAGATCGAGCAATCCATCGCCCAGATCCTCGTCAGACAACGTCTGCTGGATCAGTGCGCGATGAGCCTGCTCGCTCCACAGTTCGAACTTGTCGCCCATGCCCAACAGCACGGCGCGCTTTTCAATGCCCACCGCGGCGCGATGGCTCGGCGGAATGGTGATGCGGGCGTTGGCATCCAGCTCCAGCGCCGCCGACGAACCCACCAGCTTCTGCTGCAGGACCCGCACCACGCGCTGGGTGTTGGGCTTGGCCATGACGTCGTCACGGACCCGCTCCCACTCCTTCTCCGCATACAGCCACAGGCAGCCGGCCTCGAACGGGTTGTAGGTCAGCACCAGCCGATTGCCGCTCACGCGCGCGACGAGGTCGCGGTACGCGGTGGGAACCGCCATACGCCCCTTGTCGTCCACAGTGATTGCGGTCTCGCCCTGAAACACGACGCCTGCACCTTTCCGAATCCGCCTGGGCGGTCATTGAACCACGAAAAACCACAAAAAACCCGGTTTCCCCTCAAGTGCCCACCTTAGCAGCGCGCAACGGGTTGTCAACAACTTTGCGAGCGGTAAATCGCTAGCGGGATCAATGGTTTGCAACGATCTTTAGAGACTTGTTCAAGGCTTATCCACAAGTTACTGTTTCGTCTCAAATTTTGAGATTGAACGGAAATTCAGGCCTGTGTAGGGGGCGTTAAGGCGGTCGTCACCGGCCGTCGACATGTCGCCTGGGCTCGCCTCGCGTTGCGCAAGCGCGCACACTGCCGGGCATGTGTCTGGTCGTTCTCGCGCACGCTGCGCACCCGCGATGGCGCTTGCTGCTGGTCGGCAACCGCGACGAATTCCACGCCCGCCCGACCGCGCCGCTGCAGCGCTGGCCGGCCCCGGCGCAGCGCCTGCTGGCCGGGCGCGACCTGCGCTCCGGCGGCACCTGGGTGGGGCTGGACGACGCGGGTCGCTGCGCGGTGGTCACCAACGTGCGCGACCCACTGGCGTCGATGTCCGGCGCCTCGCGCGGCGCCCTGATCGCCGACTACCTGAGCGGCGGACAGCCGGCCGCCGCCTTCGCCGACGCGCTGGCGGCGCGCGCCGACACCTACCCGCCGTTCAACCTGCTGCTGGCCGATGCCGCCGGCGCCGCCTACGTCGGCAATCACCCGCCCGGCCGCAGCGCCCTGGCGCCCGGCGTGCACGGCATGTCCAACGGCGCGCTGGACGCGCCCTGGCCCAAGACCCTGCGCCTGCGCGCGGCCGTGAGCGCCTGGATCGCCGCTGGCGACGACGATCTGGTGCCGCTGTGGCGGGCACTGGCCGACGAGACCCTGGCCGACCCGGCCGACCTGCCCGACACCGGCGTCGGTCCGGACCTGGAACGGCGGCTATCGCCCGCCTTCATCCGTGGCAGCGAGTACGGCACCCGCGCCAGCACCATCGTCGCGGTGGACGCCGCCGGGCACGGCTGGATCCACGAGCGCCGGTTTGGTCCGGATGGGGTGTTCCTGGGGGAGACGCGGATGGAGAACCGGGATCTGGGGGCGGACGCCGGAAAGCAGTGACGCCTGCGCTCAGGCATCGACTTCAGCCGCGATGGTGGGGCGAACCAGTGCCGGCACGTCGGGTTTGTGCAGTCGGGACTGAAGTCCCTCCCACAATGGAAGGCGACGGGGACGACAGACAGACGGCGAAAGCCCGCATCCATCGCACCGCCGGCGTCAGCGCCTGGCAGGCGAGCGGGACAAGCGAGCGAGCGCCGTAGCGCGTCTGGAAAAGAAAAAGTGGCGGAGCCGGCCGATAAGCCGGGTTCTGTCGTGGACAGTCATTCTTCTAGGCGCACCGTCACCGGTACGCTCAAGCAACCTACCCGGACCCGACGCGGGCCGCGCCATGAGGTCCCTATTTGGTCTTGCTCCAGGTGGGGTTTGCCGTGCCGGTCCGTTACCGGACTCGCGGTGCGCTCTTACCGCACCATTTCACCCTTACCGGCCTGCTTGCGCAGACGTAGGCGGTATCTTTCTGTTGCACTAGTCCGTCGGCTCGCGCCGCCCAGGCGTTACCTGGCACCTTGCCCTATGGAGCCCGGACTTTCCTCGGCATCCCGCCGCACCGAAATGCGATGGGATGACGCGACTGTCTGGCCGGCTCCGCCACGCGCATTGTCGCATGCCTGTAGGAATAAATTCCCAATTGCGCGCAAACGCCCGGTAAAGCCCGACAACAAACGCACGCCTCAACCGCCGTACAACGCCTTGCGCGACGCACCGGTCAGCTCGGCGGCCAGCTTGGCGGCGGTGGACGGCGGCAGGTGTTCGCTGAGCTTGGCGTAGACGCGGCGGCCTTCGGCCAGTTGCGCGTCGGCGTCGTCGCCGGCGCCCTGCACCATCAGCACGAACTCGCCCTTGCGCTGGTTGTCGTCGGCCTCGACCCGGGCATGCAGGTCGGCCAGGGTGCCGTCGAGCACGGTCTCGAACAGCTTGGTCAGTTCGCGTGCCAGCACCGCCGGGCGGGCGTCGCCGAAGGCGGCGCGGCAGTCGGCCAGGGACTCGGCGATGCGGTGCGAGGCTTCGTAGAACACCAGGGTGCGTGGTTCGCTGGCCAGCCGGACCAGGCGCTCGCGGCGCGCCGAGGCCTTGGCCGGCAGGAAGCCTTCGAAGGCGAAACGGTCGCTGGGCAGGCCGGCCACGCTGAGCGCGGCGATCGCCGCGCAGGCGCCGGGCACCGGGCTGACCCGCACCCCGGCCGCGCGTGCCGCGCGCACCAGGCGGTAGCCGGGGTCGCTGACCAGCGGGGTGCCGGCGTCGCTGACCAGGGCCAGCGACTGGCCCTCCAGCAGGCGCGCGACGATGCGCTGGGACAGCGCTTCCTCGTTGTGTTCGTGCAGCGCCAGCAGCGGCCGCTCGATGCCGAAGTGGGCCAGCAATTGGCCGCTGCGACGGGTGTCCTCGGCGCAGATCGCCGCCACCGAGCGCAACGTCTCCTGGGCGCGCGGCGTCAGGTCGGCGAGGTTGCCGATCGGCGTGGCGACGACGTGCAGGGTTCCGGGCTGGGCGCTCATCTACGGGCTTTCCATGGTCAAGGGTAGAATCGTAGCGGTTTTCCCCGGCGCGCCCGGCGTGCCCAGCCGAATGGACCAGAAATGAACAAGCGATTCGCAAGGATTTCCGCCCTGTCGCTGCTGGCGTTGCTCATCGCCGGCTGCGCCACCTCCAGCGTGACGCCGAGCGCCTCGCCGGCCCAATCGGCGGCGCTGGCGCTGCTGGACCAGGGCAAGCCGAAGGACGCGGCGCAGCAGCTCGAGGCGCAGGCCGCCGGTGCCACCGGCAGCGAGCGCAACCAGTTGCTGGGCGACGCCGCCTTCGCCTGGTACGAGGCCGGCGACGCCGCCCGTGCGCGCAGCCTGCTGGCGCAGGTGCAGCCGCGGCAGTTGCCGCCACTGAGCAAGGTGCGGGTGGCATTGGTGGAGGCCGAGCTGGCCCTGGCCGACCGCCAGCCGGCCAAGGCGCTGCAGGCGCTGGGCAGCGATCCGCGGGACGTGCCGCAGAACCTGCGTGCGCGCTGGCACCTGGCCCGTGCACAGGCGCTGGAAGGGACCGGCGACGCCACCGCGGCGCTGGACGAGCGCGCCCGCGCCGACAACGGCCTCAGCGGCCAGGCGCGCAGCGACAACCAGCGCGCCATCGTGCGCCAGTTGGCCACGCTCAACGACGCCACCCTGCAGGCGCGCGCCGCCGCGCTGCCGGCCGGCGATCCGCTGTACAACTTCGTCGGCCGCGCGCTGCTGAGCCGCGGCCTGGCCCTGCCGCGCCCGTTCGACCGCGGCGAGCAGTGGGGCTTCGACACCAGCAAGCGGCCGCCGGCCGAGCGCGACGGCTATCGCCCGCCGGCCAAGCTGGCGGTGCTGCTGCCGTTGAGCGGCAGCCTGGCCACCGCGGCCGCGCCGGTCCGCGACGGCCTGCTCGCCGGCTACTACGGCGAGACCCGGCGGCGTCCTGCGATCGACTTCATCGACACCACCGGCACCCCGGCCGGGGCGCTGGCCGCCTACCAGAAGGCGGTCGACGGCGGCGCCGACTTCGTGGTCGGCCCGCTCGGTCGCGACGAGGTCACCGCGCTGTTCGCACGCGACGCGCTGCCCGTGCCGGTGCTGGCGCTGAACCGCGGCACCCACGCCCCGCCCGGCGGCAGCGCCGGCTTCTCGCTGGCGCCGGAAGACGACGGCATCGCCGCCGCCGAGTACCTGCTGGCGCACGAGCGCCACAACACCCTGGTGATCGGCAGCAACGACGACAACGGCCGCCGCGCGGTGGCCGCGTTTCGCGACCGCTTCAGCGAGCGCGGCGGCAAGGTCGCCGGCAGCATCAGCGTGGCCGAAACGCCCGGCGACATCGCCGCGCAACTGCGCAACGCCGGTGCCGCCGACTCGGTGCTGCTGGCGGTCAAGGGCAACACCGCCCGCGCGCTGGCGCCGCAGCTGGCGCTGGCCGGTTTCGCCGGCAAGACCCGGGTCGCGACCTCGCAGCTGGTGCTGGGCACCGGCAAGCCCGAGGACGACCTGGTGCTGGACGGCATCGTCTACCCGAGCGAACTGTGGAACGTGCGTGGCGTCGGCGGGCTGCCGGCGGCGACCAGCGTGGCCGACATGCTGCCGACCGCGCGCGGCCCGGCCGGGCGCCTGTTCGCGTTCGGCTACGATGCCTGGCAGATCACCGCGTACCTGGAGAAGCTGGCGACCGGCAAGGACAGCGGCCTGCGCGGCGCCACCGGCGTGCTGCATCTGGACGGCTTCGGCAACATCGTGCGCACCCCGGCCTGGTCCACCTTCAGCGGCGGGCGTCCGACCCCGCTGCCCGATGGAAACTGAGCGGCGCCGACGCGGCAACGCGGTGGAAGCGGCGGCGCGCGCCGAACTGGAGCGCGCCGGCCTGCGGTTGATCGCCGCCAACGTCGCCTTCCGCGGCGGCGAGCTGGACCTGGTGATGCAGCAGGCGCAGAGCCTGGTGTTCGTCGAAGTGCGCTACCGGCGCAGCACCGCATTCGGCGGCGGCGCGGCCTCGGTCGACCTGCGCAAGCGCCGCCGCCTGCTGCTGGCGGCGCAACTGTTCCTGGCCGCGCATCCGCAGTACGCCAACTGGCCGTGCCGCTTCGACGTGGTCGAGGCCGACGGCGATCCGCCGCGGCTGACCTGGCTGCGCGATGCGTTCCGCGCCGAGGATTGCTGAGGTGCCCAGCATCTTCACCCACGCCGCGGTGCCGCTGGCGCTGTGGGCCGCCGCCGATCGCGGGCGCATCTCCACCCGCCTGCTCGGCGCCGGCATCGTCGCGGCGATGCTGCCCGACGCCGACGTGCTCGGCTTCGCCCTGCACATTCCCTATGCCGACGCCTTCGGCCATCGTGGGGCCAGCCACTCGCTGCTGTTCGCCGTGGTGCTGGGCGCGCTCGGTGGGCTGCTGCACCGGCCCCTGCGCGCCGGCGCGCTGCAGGCGGCCACCTGGATGTTCGTCTGCACCGCCTCGCATCCGCTGCTCGATGCGATGACCTCCGGCGGCCTCGGCGTGGCCCTGACCTGGCCGTGGAGCGAGCAGCGCTGGTTCGCGCCGTGGCGGCCGATCCGGGTCTCGCCGTTCGCCAACGGTTTCTTCAGCGCCCGCGGCGTGGCCACACTGCTGTCGGAGCTGCGCTGGGTGTGGCTGCCGCTGGCGCTGGCGGTGTGCACCTGGAAACTGCTGCAGCCGCCCTCGCCCTCCGCGTCTTCCTCTTCGCCGCCTTCGCCATGACCACACCGCTGCCTGCCGCGCTCACCGACACCCTCGCCACCCTGCTCGGCCCAGAGGGCTGGCGCACCGACGCCGACAGCCGGCGCCGCTACGGCGAGGACGATTCGCGGCGCTGGGCGCTGGCCGACGCGGTGGCGCTGCCGCAGACCCGCGCGCAGGTGCAGGCGATCGTGCGCGCCTGCCGCGCGCACCGCGTGCCGCTGGTGGCGCGCGGCGCCGGCACCGGCACCGCCGGCGCCGCGGTGCCGTTCTCCGGCGGCGTGGTGCTGTCGTTCGCGCGCATGAACCGCATTCTGCAACTGCGCCCGGCGGACCGCTGCGCGGTGGTCGAACCCGGCGTGCTCAACGGCGACCTGCAGCAGGCCTTGGCGCCGCACGGGCTGTTCTGGCCGCCGGATCCGTCCAGCGCGGAGATCTGCAGCGTCGGCGGCAACCTGTCGACCAATGCCGGTGGGCCGCGCGCGGTGAAGTACGGCGCGACCCGCGACAACGTGCTCGGCCTGGTCGCGGTGACCGGCACGGGCGAGCTGATCCGCTGCGGCGGCGCCTACACCAAGGACGCCACCGGCTACGACCTGACCCACCTGCTGGTCGGCAGCGAAGGCACGCTGGCGCTGATCGTGGAAGCGACGCTGAAACTGTCGCCGCGGCCGCTGGCGCAGGCCGGACTGCGCGCGCTGTACCGCGACGCCGCCGCCGCCGCCGCCGCGGTGTCGCGGCTGATGGCGCAGCCGAGCACGCCGACCATGCTCGAGTTCATGGACCGCAGCGCGATCGCGCTGCTGCGCCGCAATGGCAGCGACGTACCCGAAGCCGGCGCGATGCTGCTGATCGAGGCCGACGGCGACCACGACACCCTGCCCTACGCGCTGCAGGCGTTGGGCGCGGCGGCCGAGGGCGACGGCCTGCTGACGCTGGACGTGGCCGCCGACGGCAGCGCGCGCGACCGCCTGTGGGCCGCACGCCGCGCGCTGTCGCCGGCGTTGCGAACGATCCGCCCGGGCAAGATCAACGAAGACGTGGTGGTGCCGGTGTCGCGCATCCCCGACCTGGTGGCAGGCGTGGAAGCGCTGGCCGCCGAGTTCGACCTGCCGATCGTGGCCTTCGGCCATGCCGGCAACGGCAACCTGCACGTCAACATCATGTACGCGCCCGACGACGCCGCCGAAACCGCGCGCGCGCAGGCGGCGCTGCCGCGCCTGTTCGCACTGGTGCTGTCGCTGGAAGGCACGCTCTCGGGCGAACACGGCATTGGCGTGGCCAAGCGCGACTACATGGACCAGGCCTTCGACGCGGCCACGCTGGACGCGATGCGCGCGATCAAGCGCGCGCTGGATCCGGATGGGATCCTCAATCCGGGGAAGGTGTTGCCGGAGCCTTGAGGGGATTCGGGATTCGGAATGACCAGCCTGGCGGCTGTTGAGAGCCGGGGTTCGGGATTCGGGATTCGGGATTCGGGATTCGCAACAGCGTCTTTCGCGTGCTGATTCATTGCAACGTCACCATGCCGCGGTGCCGTCGTAGGAGCGGCTTTAGCCGCGATGGGCATCACCGGTAAGGCCACGGTCGCGGCTGAAGCCGCTCCTACGAGGGGCTGGGCGATCGCGTCACAAGCGATGGCATTGCGCTATCGCTGCCGGCGACCGATGCGTGTCGCGGCGGCGATGTGCGACGTGCTGGACGCCGCTGCCGCGCACGCAGCCTTCAAGGCGCCCATTCGGCAGGCGTGACCAAGCTGACGTGATCAGCGCCTTCGGCGAGCGTCGGCGCTTCGAACAGGCTGGCCACGGACCGGATCGCCGACTCCGGCACCTGTTCGTCCGCTGGCCGCTGTAGATTCCGCGCGAGCGCAATCGGTAATGCGACCTTGATCCAGACGACCTCGATCCTGGCACCGGCCGCTTTCGCGATGGCGACGATCGGCGCGCGCTGCCGGGCACCCGGCAGGGCCGCGTCGAAGTAGACGGTGCATGGCCGCACCGGTTGCCGCGCAATCCATGTGGTCTTTCCCGCGCCCTGGAGGCCGCATACGATCACGACCGTCCAGGCTCCCGCAGGTTCACACGGACCGGCGAGGATCGTCGTCAGGGCGTCGTGGCTTTGCCGCCATGCTGCTTGGCTGCGTTCCGGCGTCCACACGCGACCACGTTCCGTTTGCAGGAAGTGATCCGGGTTGATCACGATGGGATGGGAGCGCACGGTCATCTGTTCTTTCGTTTATCGCTTTCCACCCGCTCCCAGGGCATGCGTTGCCGCCGTAGGAGCGGCTTCAGCCGCGACCGGACGTCACCGGTAATCGTCGGTCGCGGCTAAAGCCGCTCCTACGAGATCCAAGCAAGGCCACCAGACCCATCACGCCGGCGGGCACTGCACCCCTATGAAGCGCAGCCCCACGCCCGGCTCGGTGGCGATGTAGCGCGGGGCCACGGCGCTGTCGCCGAGTTTCTGCCGCAGCTTGCCGACCAGGATGCGCAGGTAGTGGGTGTCGTCCTGATGAGTGGGCCCCCACAGTTCGCGCAGCAGTTGCGGCTGCGTCACCACGCGGCCGCTGTGCCGCAGCAGCAACGCGAGCAGCGCGTACTCCTTGCGGCTGAGCGGCAGCGCCTCGCCGTCCAGGCGCACTTCGCGCAGGCCCAGGTGGATGTGCAGGTGGCCGTCGTCGAACACCGGCTCGGCCTCGCCAGCGACGGGCTGCATGCGCAGCAGCACGCGGATGCGCGCCATCAGTTCCTGCACGCCGAATGGCTTGGTCACGTAGTCGTTGGCGCCGGCGTCCAGCGCCTGCACCTTCTCGTCCTCGCCGGCGCGCACGGTCAGCATGATCACCGGCACCGACGACCATTGCCGCAGTTCGCGCAGTACGCTGTGCCCGTCCTGGTCGGGCAGGCCGATGTCCAGCACCACCAGTTCGGCGCCGTGCGCGGCCAGTTGCGCCAGGCCGGCGGCGCCGGTGTCGGCCTGCAGCACGCGGTAGCCCTGCGCGCGCAGGCTGATGTCGAGGAAACGGCGGATCTGCGGCTCGTCGTCGATGACCAGCACGCGCGGCGGCGGAATCGGATCGGCGTGGGACTCAGTCGGCATCGGGGCGGGACGGCGGCGCGGCGGGTTCGATGAGCGGCAGGGTAATGCGGATCGTGGTGCCGCGGCCATCTGGGCCCGGCAACGCCTCGACGCTGCCGCCGTGCGCGCCGATCATGCCCTGGCAGATGGTCAGGCCCAGGCCGGTGCCGTGGCGGCCGCGGTCGCCGCGCTCGACGCTGTAGAACATGTCGAAGATGCGCGCGCGCTCGTCCTCGGGAATGCCCGGGCCGCGGTCGCTGATGTCGATGCGCAGGCGGCCCTCGACCATGCCGGCGGCGACGCGGATCGCCGCGTCAGCCGGCGAGAACTTGGCGGCGTTCTCCAGCACGTTGAAGATCGCCTGTTCGACCAGTGCCGGGTGCACCCACAGCGTCGGCAGCTCCGCGGCCAGGGCGATGTCCAGGCGCACCTGCGGCTGGTAGCGCTGCAGGCGCCGCGCGGCCGAGCCGATCAATTCGTCCACGCCGATCCAGTCGCGGTTCAAGGTCAGCCCGGTGTGGCCGAGCCGGGTCATGTCCAGCAGGTTCTGGATGTAGCGGTCCAGGCGCTCGCCTTCCAGTTGGATCGTCTCGAGCAGGCTGCGGCGATCCTCCGCATCCATTGCCTTGCCGTAGCTGGACAGGCTGCTGGCCGCGCCGATCATCGCCGCCAGCGGCGAGCGCAGGTCGTGCGAGACCGAGGACAGCAGGGCCGAGCGCAGCCGCTCGGTCTCGCCGCTGACACGCGCGCTTTCCAGGTCGGCGACCAGGCGCGTGCGCAGCGCCGCCTGGCCGATGTCCTCGACCATCGCCTCGGCCAGGCGCTGCTGCTCCAGGCCCGGGCGCTGCACGCCGGCGCCGAAGCGCAGGCCGACCACGCCGATGGTGCCGCGCTCGTGGCGCACCGGCAGGAACCACCAGCTCGCGCCGGCCAGGGTATCGGTGAAGCGGCCGGTGGCCTGGCCGTGGCGCTGCGCCCAATCGGCGGCGCTGCGGTCCACCGCGGCCATCGACGGCGCGTAGTCGTCGGCCTCGGCGTGCGCGCGCTCCAGCGGTTGCAGGCGCAGCCAGGCCTCGGCATCGAGGGTGCCGGCGAGCGCGCGGCGGCCGGCCTCCAGCACCTGCCCCAGGTCGGCGGCACTGGTGAGTTCGCGGCCCAGCCGCTGCAGTGCGGTGGTCTGTGCGTTGACCGCGCGCAGCGCCAGCACCTGCATGCGCAGGCGCGAGGCCAGGCGCCCGGCGACCAGGGCCGCGACCAGGAACAGCAGCACCGTGACCACGCCCTGGCGCGCGCCGATCTGGAAGGTGAAGCGCGGTTCGATAAAGAAGAAGTTGTAGCTGAAGAAGCTCAGCAGCGCCGCCAGCACCGCCGCGGTCATCCGCGTCTTCGACGCGACCATCACCACTGCGACGATGAACACCATCGAAAGGTCGTCGATGCCGACCCAACTTTCGGCGATCCAGGCGACCACCACCGCCAGCGCCGAGGCCACCGTGGCGAACAGCAGGTCGTCGCGCGACAGCCAGTGCGCCGGGCTGCGCCAGCGCCGCCGCGCCCGCGCGCGCGCTTCCGGCGAACTGATGATCACCAGTTCGTAGTGCGCGCCGCGTTGCAGCAGTTGCTGGGTCAGGGTGCGGTTGATCATGCGCGCCAGCGGGCGCTCGCGGGTGCGGCCCAGCACTAGGGTGGACACGCCGCTGCGCGCGGCGTGGTCGAGCAAGGCGTCGGCGACGTTGGCGCCGTGCAGCAGCGCGGCCTCGCCGCCGAGCCGGCGCGCCAGAGCGAACGCACGGTCGATCTCCAGTTGCCAGTCGGCCTCCGGCTGCGCCTGGGTCTGCACGGTGACCACCGTCCACGGCGCGCCGCGGCGCTCGGCCAGGCGCCGCGCCACCCGCACCAGGTAGTCGGACTGACCGCGCCCGTCGATCGCCACCATCACCGTGCGCCGCAGCGCCACGCTGGTGCGGCCCTGCGCGGCCTGCACGTCGCGCAGATCGTTGTCGACGCGGTCGGCGGCGGTCTGCATCGCCAGCTCGCGCAGCGCGGCCAGGTTCGACGGCGAGAAGAACGCCTGTAGTGCCTGCCCGGCCTGCTCGGGCAGGTAGACCTTGCCCTGCTGCAGTCGCTCGATCAATTCGCGCGGCGGCAGGTCGACCAGGACGATGTCGCGCAGGCGGTCGAAGATCGCATCGGGCACGGTCTCGCTGACGCGCACGCCGGTGATGCGGTGGACCACGTCGTTGAGGCTTTCCAGGTGCTGGATGTTGACCGTGCTGTAGACGTCGATGCCGGCGTCGAGCAGTTCCTGCACATCCTGCCAGCGCCGCTCGTGGCGGCTGCCGGGCGCGTTGCGATGGGCCAGTTCGTCCACCAGCACCAGCGGCGGGCGCAGCGCCAGCAGCGCATCCAGGTCCATCTCGTCCAGCGTGCGGCCGCGGTACTCCAGGCGCCGCCGCGGCTGCACGGTGAGGCCCTCCAGCAGTGCCGCGGTCTCGGCGCGGCCGTGGGTCTCGACCACGCCGACCACCAGGTTGCTGCCCTGCTGCTGCAACTGCCGCGCGCGCGACAGCATCGCGTAGGTCTTGCCGACCCCGGGCGCTGCGCCGAGGAACACGGTCAGGCGCCCGCCGCGCTCGCGCTGCAGTTCGCCGATCAGGGCGTCGGCCTGTTGGGTGCGGGGGTCGGGCATTGAAGGGCCGGGATTGGGGATTCGGAATTGGGGATTCGCGAAGCGTACAGCCTCGGGCCATCCGCCCTACTGCTTTTGCTCCTTCCCATTCCCGATTCCCGTTTCCCTATTCCCGGCCGCGTCCAACGCCAGATTCAGCGCCAGCACATTCACCCGCGGCGCGCCGAGCACGCCGAACTGGCGCGGCTGGGTCTGCGCGGCGACCAGGGCGGCGACGGTCTGCGGCGGCAGGCCGCGCGCGGCAGCGACGCGCGCCACTTGGATGTGCGCCGCGTCCACGCTGATGTCCGGGTCCATGCCGCTGCCGGACTGGGTGACCAGATCGTCCGGTACCTGCGACGGGTCGATGCCTTCGCGCGCGGCCACCGCCTGGCGGGTGTCATCCAGGCGCTTGCGCAGGTCGGGGTTGCTGCGCGCCTGGTTGCTGCCGGCCGCCGACATCGGATCGTACTTGGCGCCGGACGGACGCGGCTGGAAGTAGCCCGCGGCGGCGAACGGCTGCGCCACCAGCACCGAGCCGACCACCCGGCCATCGTGGCTGCGCAGGCTGCCGTTGGCCTGCTCGGGGAACAGCGTGCCGGCCAGCACGGTGGCCAGCAACGAGTACAGCGCGGCGGACGCAAGCACCAGCAGCGGCAGCACCAGCACGGCGCGCCAGCGCATCGGTTCGCGGGGGGAAACGGAGGACACGGTCATGGAGGCAATTCCGAAAGAGCGTAAAGATCGGCGCCGGGGTCAGCCCAGCGCCACCAGCAGCAGGTCGATGGCCTTGATCCCGACGAACGGCAGCAGCACGCCGCCCACGCCGTAGATCAGCATGTTCCGGCGCAGCAGCGAAGTCGCCGAGGACGGGGTGAAGCGCACGCCGCGCAGCGCCAGCGGGATCAGCGCCGGGATCACCAGCGCATTGAAGATCAACGCCGCCAGCACCGCGTTGCTCGGGCTGGACAGGCGCATCACGTTCAGCGCGGCCATCTGCGGGATCGAGGCGGCGAACAGCGCCGGCAGGATCGCGAAGTACTTGGACACGTCGTTGGCCAGCGAGAAGGTGGTCAGCGCGCCGCGGGTGATCAGCTGCTGCTTGCCCACTTCCACCACCGCCAGCAGCTTGGCCGGATCCGAATCCAGATCGACCATGTTGCCGGCCTCCTTGGCCGCCTGGGTGCCGGAGTTCATCGCCAGGCCGACGTCGGCCTGGGCCAGCGCCGGCGCGTCGTTGGTGCCGTCGCCGACCATCGCCACCAGGCGTCCGCCGGCCTGCTCCTGGCGGATGCGCGCCAGCTTGTCCTCGGGCGTGGCTTCGGCGATGTAGTCGTCGACGCCGGCCTCGGCGGCGATGGCCGCGGCGGTGAGCGGGTTGTCGCCGGTGATCATCACCGTCTTGACGCCCATCGCGCGCAGCCGCGCGAACTTCTCGCGCACGCCGTGCTTGACCACGTCCGACAGCTCGACCACGCCCAGCACGTGCCGGCCCTCGGCCACCACCAGCGGCGTGGCGCCGCTGCGCGCGACCTGCTCGACGCGACTCTTCAGTTCCGCCGGCACCTGTCCGCCCAGCGCGGTGACGTGGCGGATCAGCGCATCGGCAGCGCCCTTGCGGATCGCCCGCGGCGGCTGCATGCCGCTGGCCGGCAGATCGACACCGGACATGCGCGTCTGCGCGGTGAAGGCGATGAACTCGGCGCCGGCCGGATCGGCCGGCGGCAGGCCCTGCT
Organism: Xanthomonas sp. NCPPB 3174; assembly: GCF_056725205.1. Classification (NCBI taxonomy): domain Bacteria; kingdom Pseudomonadati; phylum Pseudomonadota; class Gammaproteobacteria; order Lysobacterales; family Lysobacteraceae; genus Xanthomonas; species Xanthomonas sp. NCPPB 3174. The sequence continues at coordinate 4,164,127 of NZ_CM161517.1, forward strand.
CGCGCGCCAGGCGCACGATCGACTTGCCTTCCGGGGTCGGGTCGGCCAACGACGACAGCATCGCCGCCTCGCGCAGCTGCGCCACGTCCACGCCGCTGACCGCATGGAACGCGGTGGCCTGACGATCGCCGTGGGTAATGGTGCCGGTCTTGTCCAGCAGCAGCACGTCGACGTCGCCGGCCACCTCCACCGCCTTGCCGGACTTGGCCAGCACGTTGGCCGACAGCGCGCGGTTCATGCCGGCGATGCCGATCGCCGGCAGCAGGCCGCCGATGGTGGTCGGGATCAGGCACACCAGCAGCGCGATCAGCAGCAGCGGATCCACCTTGACGCCGACGAAGGCGGCGATCGCCGGGAGCGAGGCGACCACGATCAGGAAGGTCAGCGTCATCGCCGCCAGCAGCATGGTCAGTGCGATCTCGTTCGGCGTCTTCTGCCGGTTGGCACCTTCCACCAGCGCGATCATGCGATCCAGGAAGCTGTGGCCCGGCTCGGCGGTGACCTTCACCAGGATCTCGTCGGACAGCACCTTGGTGCCGCCGATGACGCCGGAGCGGTCGGTGCCGGCCTCGCGCAGCACCGGCGCCGATTCGCCGGTGACCGCGGCCTCGTTGATGGTGGCCAGACCTTGCACGATCTCGCCGTCGGCGGGGATCAGTTCGCCGGCCGAGACCACCACCAGGTCGCCCGGACGCAGTTCGGCGGCGGGCACGCTGTTCTCGCCGTCCAGCCGCGCGCTGGCGACCCGGCGCGCCACCAGGTCCTTGCGTGCGCGCCGCAGCGACGCAGCCTGGCCGCGACCACGTGCCTCGGCCACCGCCTCGGCAAAATTGCCAAACAGCACGGTGACCAGCAGGATCGCGGTCACCGCCCAGCCGAAGCCGGCCGGGCCCTGGCCGGCTACGGTGATCAATGCCGACAGCAGCGTGCCGGCGAAGACCACGGCCATCACCGGGCTGCCCAGCAGATGCCGCGGCGACAGCTTCAGCACGCTGTCGCGCAGCGCCGCACGCAGCGCGGCGGCGTCGAACAGCCCGGGCCGGCGCGCCGGTGCGGAGGCCACGGAAGAAGATTGGTGCGGGGTGCTCATCGTCGTCGTCTCAGTGCGCGGCCAGGGTCAGGTGATCGGCGATCGGTCCCAACACCAGGGCCGGCGTGAATTGCAGAACGGTCAGGATCACGATGACCGCGATCAGGGTCAGCGCGAAGGTCGGGGTTTCCACCTGCAGGCTGCCGCCGGTTTCCGGCGCCACCCGCTTGCGCGCCAGTTGCGCGGCCACGATCAGCGGCACGATCAGCGCCGGATAGCGGCCCAGCAGCAGCACGGCCGCACAGCTCAGGTTCCACCACGGAATGCCGTCGCCCAGCCCCTCGAACCCGGAACCGTTGTTGGCGAACGCCGAGGTGTACTCGTAGAACACCTGGCTGATGCCGTGGAAGCCGGGATTGGAGGTCGCCGACATCGATGCCGGCAGCGCCAGGGTGACCGCGGTGAAGCCGAGCAGCACCAGCGGCTGCAACAGGATCAGCAGCGCCAGCAGGCGCACTTCCGGCGCCTCGATCTTGCGCCCGAACAACTCCGGGGTGCGCCCGGTCATCAGGCCGGCCAGGAACACGCTCAGCAGCAGATACACCAGGAACTGCTGCAGGCCGCAGCCGATGCCGCCCCAGATCGCGTTGATCAGCATGTTGACCATGGCCACGCCGCCGGTCAGCGGCGCCAGCGAATCGTGCATGGCGTTGACCGAGCCGTTGGAGGTCTGCGTGGTCAGCGACGACCACGCCGCCGAGCTGTCCACGCCCAGGCGCACTTCCTTGCCTTCCATCAGTGCGGCGCTGGCTGTGCTGGCGGTATTGCCTTCGGCCCACATCGACAGCGCGGTGGACGCCAGCGACATCACCAGCATGCTGCCGAACACCAGCGCGGTGAACTTGCGGCGCCCGGTGAACGGGCCGACCATGAACGCCACCGCCACCGGGATCAGCACGATGCCCAGCATCTCCAGCAGGTTGGAGAACGGCGTGGGATTCTCCAGCGCCATCGCGCTGTTGGGGCCGTACCAGCCGCCGCCGTTGGTGCCGAGCTGCTTGATCGCCACCATCGCCGCGACCGGGCCGAGCGGGATCTTCTGCGTCTGCTGCCCGGCACTGGCGTCCAGCGGCGTGGCGACCGGGCCGGCGGCCAGGGTCGAGGGCACGCCCTGCTGGGTCAGCAGCAGCGTCCACAGCAGGCACAGCGGCAGCAGGAAGCGCAGGGTCGGACGGATCACATCGGCCCAGTAGTTGCCGAGATCGACCTCCTGCGCCACCTCGCCGCCGGTGGCGGCCGCCGTGTGCGCTGCGTCGTGGCCGCGCCCGCCGAACAGGCCGCGCAGCGTCGCCGCGACCAGCGCCAGGCCCATCATCGGAGTGATGAACTGCAGGCCGACCACGCCCACCGCCTGCGACAGATACGACAGCTGCGCCTGTCCGGAGTAGTGCTGCTGATCGGTGTTGGTCAGGAACGAGATCATGGTGTGCAGGGCCACGTCCCAGCGCATGTTCGGCACCGCATCGGGATTGAACGGCAGCCAGGCCTGGGTCACGAACAACGCAAACACCAGCACGCCCAGCACCAGGTTGCTGGCCAGGAACGCACCGGCGTAGGCGCGCCAGTGCATGCCGCGCGCCGGATCGGTGCCGAGCAGGCGGTACAGCGGGCGTTCGATCCAGCCGAACAGCGCGTCGCCGCGCATCGGCGCCCCGCGCATCACCTTGGCCAGGTACAGGCCCAGCGGCCATCCCACCAGCAGCGCGAGCGCATAGACAAGCAATGTATCGATCATGGAAGTGGCACTCGGCTCAGAAATCTTCGGGGCGCAGGATCACGTACAGCAGGTAACCGGCCGCGACGATCACCGCCACGCCGCAAACGAACGAAAGCCAACCGCTCATGGTCTCAACTCCGAAACAAGGGGACGCCCCGCCGCATGGCAGGCCGCAATCGCATGGGAAGGCCACCGCGCGCGATGCGCACGACGGCAGAAGGGAAGCGCAACACAGCGACGGACACCGGGTCGGACAGGCCTTCTGGCCCAGGCCGGCATTATCGAAGTCGCCGCCATAAACTCTCCGTGGCGAAGCCGCGCGGCCCGCATAAATTCTGCGTAAAACCGTGCGGCGCCGGCGATCGCGCCGCACGTTGCAGATGCATCGCCGCTGCCCGCGCCGGCAGCGCGCGTGCAGTGCTCAGTAATGCAGGATCGCGTCGATCAGCGCCGTCGCCTGGTGATTGCGATGCCCGCCGTCGTAGGCGGGGAAGTCGTAGGCGTGCTCGTAGCGCAGCTCCGGGCGGATCTCCAGATCCTGCGACACCCAGTGGGTCAAGCCGATGGTGTGGCTGGAGTAGCGCGTGGCGAAGCCGGTGCGCTGGCCGTCGTGGTCGTTCACGAACTCGTTGCGGATCGCCAGCATGTCCGAGGCGCCGAGCTGGATGTTGACGTAGTTGACGATGGCGTCGGCGGTGCTGCGTCCCAGCGGGAAGTCCGGCGCCTCGCCCAGCGCATAACCGGGGCGGCCGGTCGGCGCATGCGACTGCGACGGATCGGTGGCCAGCGCCTGGTCGCGCACGTAGAGGTGGTAGGCCTCGGTGAGCATGTGCACCTTCGGCGAGAAGCGGTGGCCCCAGGTGAGCACGAACTCCTGCAGGTTGTTGTAGGTCTGCGCGGCGTTGTTGTACGACTCCACGCACGGATACAGCATGTCGTCGTTGCTCCTGGAGACCCAGCGCAGGCAGGCCTGCGCGCTCAGGCGGCTGGTCGCGTCCCAGATCGCCGAATCGTCGCCACCATGCACGCCGAGCTGCAGCGTCCACTGGTCGTTGAGCTTGGTGGTGGTGAGGATGCCCATGTTGGTATAGGCATCGACCGTGTACAGGATCGAATGGGTCAACAGGTAGTTGTTCGGCGAGAACTGCGCTTCGATGTCGGGCAGCGACAGGTAGCGGCCGACCGTGACCAGCATGCCCTGCGCCACCGACGGCAGGTACAGGTCCACGTGCGCGATCATCGGATCGTTGCCGTAGATCTTGCCGTTGAGCGCGCTGTTGGGCTGCGGGTGGTGCAGCAACTGGTCGCTGGTGACGCCCTTCATCGTAGTGTAGTGGTAGTCGTAGCCGTACAGGTCGTCGAGGTGGAAGCCCCAGTCGACATGATCGGTCTGCACCGTGTCCGGCACGCGCTGCAGGCGGATCAGCGCCTGGTTGAATTCGCCGCGGTTGGGCCGCGTGGAATAGGACAGCGGATAGTTGCTGCGCGAGGACGTGCTGGCGTTGAGCGAGGGATTGATCCAGCCGTACAGCTCGATGCGGTTGCGCTGCATCCACTGCCCCACGCGCATGCAGGCCAGCGCCCTCTCCACCGGATATTGCGCATTCTCGTTGGGCACCCCGACCGGGTAGTCCACCGCGCCAAGCTGCCATTCGGCCGACGGGAACGGCGGCGAGGAGAACGGCGCCGCCAGGCCGCGACGCGCCGGCGTCGGCGCATCGGGATCGGCGGGCTGCGCATCCTCACGATAGGCGGAGGCCAGGCGCGAGAAAAAGCCATTGGCACAATCGGCACTGCGCGCCAGCGCTGGCGTGGCGACGTCCTGCGCCGCTGTCGGCAGCGCTTCGGACACCGGCGCCGCCAAGCCAGCCGCAGCGGCGGGGCCAGCGCACAGCGTGGCCAGGGACAGGAAGAGGGGGTGGAGCTTCATGGACATCGGGTTCTCGGCTCGCGAAGAGCCGTCCTTCTTTGGGTGGAGGGAAGCAACGACAGCGCGAACGCGTCACGCGCACGCGCTATCGCAGGCGATGCGCCTGGTGGCGTATCGCGGGAAGAGAGTTGAAATGCAGCGCCGCGGTGGCGGCGTCAGCGGATCAATGCGCGTGCAGCGAACGCGCGCGACTGTGTGGGGGCGGATGCTGCAACGCGCTGCGGCAACCATGGTGGCCTCGCGCTGCACGCGGCGTGTCGCGTCGCCTGGTCCGGAGGCCCGAGTGTTGCGCCGTCGCCGGATGCGATACACCGCGTCCGTACACGACCGTTGCGGGCAGCGACACGCTCAAGATTGCAGCCATCGATTCCTCGCAAACACCCCTGTCGTCAGCGCGGAAAGTATAGGAATCGCCGAATATCTTCGTTGCAAAGCGCACGCCGGTTCGAATAAAAGCTGCGTAAATTCGTGTGTTTGGCGTGGTGTGCGCGCTGTGTGGCGATGCGTGGTATCGCACCCTCATCCGCCCCTGCGGGGCACCTTCTCCCGGCGGGAGAAGGGAGAAGCTAAGCCCCTCTCCCACCGGGAGAGGGGTTGGGGTGAGGGTCCGGCGCGCGAAGCGCCACGTCGATCTGGCCATGCGAGGCTGCGCCCGTACCCTCATCCGCCCATGCGGGGCACCTTCTCCCGAGGGGAGAAGGGAGAGGCTAGAGCCCCTCTCCCATCGGGAGAGGGGTTGGGGGTGAGGGTCCGGCGCGCGAAGCGCCGCGCTGACCTATCCACGCGAGGCTTCGCCCGTACCCTCATCCGCCCCTGCGGGGCACCTTCCCCCGAAAAGGGGGCCATGGTCCCGGAGGGAGAAGGTAAAAGCGCAGCCTCAGTGCAACGGCACACTCAAGAACGACGGCGTCGCAGCCGGCGAGCTGAAGCTCACGGTGCCGCCGAAGCGGCTGGCCGAGGTGTAACGCGGATCGGTGGTGTCCACCACCAGCACCAGGCGACGACCGGCCGGGATCTCGACCGCGGTCGCCTGCAGCGCCAGGTCGAGAGTCACCGGCGTGCCCGGCGTCGCATTGCGCAGCGTGTACGGCACGTGGCTCAGCAATTGCGCCGACCCCGCGCTGTCCATGCTGTAGAGATAGGCGAACAGCGACACGTTGGATTGGCTCGGGGTCACCGTCAGCCGCAACGACGGCGCGCCGGCCAGGCGCTTGTCGCTGGACAGCGCCGGGCCGCTCCACACCGCGGCGCCCACCCGGCTGACCAGCGGAATCGAGGTGGTCACCGGCTGGCCGAAACCCTGCAGCAGGCCACTGACCAGCACCACGCCGGAATCGGCCAGCGTCGGCACATCGGTGGCGATGCGGTAGTTCCAGCCGCTGCTGTTGCCGCTGGTCAGCGACCCGGTCGGCAGCAACAGGCCGCTGGGGCCAGTCAGGCCGTAGCGGGTGGCGCCGGCCTGCACGCTGTTCCAGTCGGCATAGCTGAGCCAGGTGCCGCCCAGGGTCGACAGCTGCACCGGCGCTTCGCGATCCACGCCGTTGTCGCGGCCCTTCAGGTAGTGGTCGAACCAGCGCGTAGCCTCGGTATACACCTGGTTCGGCAGGCCCAGCGCGCCCGGCAGTTCGGCGGTGGCATGGTCGCCCTGGCTGAACATCAGGTGCTTGGGCACGCTCAGCCGGTTGAACAGGTTGATGTATTGGTTCGGCGGGAACAGGCCGTCGTTGAAGGCATTGGCCATCAGCACCGCCGGGCCGTTGCGGTTGAGCGCCTGCACCTCGTTGATCACCCCGCGTTCGGCCGCCTTGGGCAGGAAGCCCTGCACCGCGCCGTCGTAGTCGCCCACCGCCACGTGCGCGGTGATCTGCGCCAGGTCCGGACCGGGCCGGCCGGTGAGCGTGCCGGCACCGACCAGCAGGGCGACGCCCTGCTGGCTGACCGTGCTGTTGGCGTACAGCGAGGCCTGCAGATCGGCCCAGCCGCTGAGCGCGGCCACCGCCTTGATCCGCGGGTCGCGCGCGGCGGCGAGCAGGCTGGTGCCGGCGCCGTAGGAGATGCCCGACACGCCGATCGCCTTGGCGTCGGCCGGGGTGTTGGCCAACGCCCAGTCGATCACCGAACTGACGTCCTCCACCGTCGGCGCGCCGGCGATGTCGATCAGCCCCTGCGAATCCCAGAAGCCGCGCGAGGTGTAGCTCACCACCACGTAGCCGTCGTTGGCCAGTTCGCTGGCGCGGCCCACGTATTCCAGGTTGGGCAGCGACCAGCTGGCCGGCATCACCACCAGCGGGAACGGCCCCGGCCCCTGCCCCTGCGGCACCAGGACGAGCGCGCCGAGCTTGGTGCCATCGAAACTGGGAATGCTCTGGTACTGCTTGCTGAAGCCGGCCGCAGCCGCGGCGGCGGAGAACACCAGCAACATCGCGCCAAGGGCGATGCGACGTGACACGGACATGCGCATGGACTGCCTCCCAAGCGGCGCCGGACCGGAATGGCCGGCTGCCGGAACGGTAATGCCAGAACGGTGACAAGCGCTCGACGTGGGGCCGGGCAGGCGGACCGTACCACCGGGTACGGGCGATATTCACGCCGCAGTGCGGCACGGTATGGAAGGACCTTGGCCGGAGGCACAAACGTGCTGGCGCCGCGGCCCGTGGCCGGCGCGCGCCCAGGCCACGCGGCTCAGCTCAGAAAGTGCTGGTAGCCGCTACGCGGCGGTTGCCATGGTTGGCCGTCGGCATCGCGCACCACGATGTCGCGGCCGGCGACGATGCGCCCGATCGGTGTGGCCACGACCCCGACCGCCTGCAACGCCTGCACGATCGCCGCGCGCTGCGCCGGGTCGGCGGTGAAGCACAGCTCGTAGTCGTCGCCGCCGCCCAGTTGCCAGGCATGCACCTGTGCAGGGTCCGCATCGGCCGGGGCGGCGACCGCCGGCAGCGCGGCCAGGTCCAGTTCGGCGCCGACGCCGCTGCGCGCACAGATGTGCTCCAGGTCGGCCAGCAGGCCGTCGGAGACGTCCACGCAGGCACGCGCCAGGCCGCGCAGGCGCACGCCGGCCTGCACCCGCGGCGTCGGCCGCAGCAGGCGCTGGCGCAGGCGTTCGTGCAGGGGATCGGCGGCCGGCGCGGTCACGTCCAGGCGGCCGGCCTGCCACAGCGCCAGCGCCGCGGCGGCCTCGCCCGGCTGGCCGGTCACCCAGACCGCGTCGCCGACCTGCGCGGCGTCGCGGCGCAGCGCCGCCGTCGCCGGCACGCTGCCGATGGCGGTGACCGACAACGCCAGCGGCCCACGCGTGGTGTCGCCGCCGGCCAGGCCGATGCCGTGCGCGTCGGCCAGGGCGAAGAAGCCCTCGGCGAACGCATCGACCCAGGCCATGTCGACCTGCGGCAACGACAGCGACAGCGTGCACCAGCGCGGCTGCGCGCCCATCGCCGCCAGGTCGGACAGATTCACCGCCAGCGTCTTCCAGCCGATGTCGGCGGCCGCGGTCTCGGCCGGGAAATGCACCCCGGCATTGAGCGTATCGGTGGTGATCGCCAGCAACTCCCCCGCCGGCGGCAGCAGCAAGGCCGCATCGTCGCCGATGCCCAGCGGCAGGTCGTCACGCGCCCGGCTGCGCGCACGCAGGCGCTCGATCAGATCGAATTCGGGCATTGGAGGGCCGGGAGTGGGGATTCGGGATTGGGGATTGGCAAAAAGCGCGTCCGAGGACGGGAATGCCGCGCTTGCGAATCCCCAATCCCGAATGCCCAATCCCGCGCCGTCAGGCGCCTCCGCCCGACTCCACCGCGCGCCACTGCAGCGCGGCGCGGTCGAGGACGCCGTTGACGTAGGTGTGGCCGTGCTCGGAGCCGAAGCGTTTGGCGGTCTCGATCGCTTCGTTGATCACCACCCGGTACGGCACGTCCATGCGGTACAGCAGTTCGTAGGCGGCCAGGCGCAGCACCGCGCGCTCGATCGCATCTACTTCCTCGACCGTGCGGTCCAGGTAGCCGACCAGTGCTTCGTCCAGTTCGGCGCGGTGCTTGAGCACGCCTTCGACCAGGTTCTCGAAGTACACCAGGTCGGCGATCTCGTGGGCCTGCTCGTGCGCGAACTGGGCGATCACGTGCTGGGCATTGCCGCCGGAAATCTGCCAGGCGTAGATCGCCTGCAGCGCGCGCCGGCGCGCGCGCGAACGCAGGACCGGATCGACGCCGTCGCGGCGCGGGTGGTGCTTGTGGCCAGCGGGTTTGTTCACGGCAGCAGCTCCAGCAGGTTGACCATCTCCAGCGCGCCCAGCGCCGCTTCCTCGCCCTTGTTGCCGTGGCTGCCGCCGGCGCGCGCCTCGGCGTCCTCGACCTGCTCCACCGCGAGCACGCCGTTGAGCACCGGGATGCGGAAGTCCAGCGAGACGCGCAGCAAGCCCTCGGCGCAGCCGTCGGCGACGTGTTCGTAGTGGCGAGTGTCGCCCCGGATCACGCAGCCCAGCGCGATGATCGCGGCATGCTTGCCGGCCGCGGCCAGGCGGGCGGCGACCAGCGGCAGCTCCCACGCGCCCGGCACCCGGATCACGTCCACCGCGTCATCGGCGATGCCGTTGCCGGCCAGGCTCTGCCGCGCGCCGGCGACCAGCACGTCGGTGATGCGGGCGTTCCAGCGGCTGGCGATGATCGCGAAACGCGCCGACTCGGGAGTGCGGAGGTCGCCTTCGTAGTGGGACATGGCGGTGGCAGCTTGAGGGGGTGGGAGAGTTTAGCAGGCAGGGAGGCCGCGGCCCGGGCGAGGGAGAGCAGTCGCTCGCCCAGCGCCGATCCGGCACCAGAATCAGGCTTTGCCCAATCCCGAATCCCGATTCCCCAATCCCTGCCCCACCTCCACATGCTCCACCACCTCCAGCCCGAACCCGGCCAACCCGACCTGCCGGCGCGGGGTACCGAGCACGCGCAGCTTGCCCAGGCCCAGGTCGGCGAGGATCTGGCTGCCGGCGCCGTTGCGCCGCCACTGGCCCACGTCCTTGCCGTGCGCCGCCTCGGGCTGCGCGCGCAGCCGCGCCAGCAGCGCCTCGCTGTCGCGCGGCGCCGACAGCACGACCATCACCCCGCGCTCGGCGGCGGCGATCGCGCGCAGGGCGTCGCTGGCGGCCACGCCGAAATCGTCGCGGCGCCAGTGCAGCAGGTCGGCCAGCGGATTCTCCACCTGCACCCGCACCAGGGTCGGCGTCTCGGCGTCCGGGGTGCCGCGGACCAGGGCGAAGTGCAGGTCGTGGGCGATGCGGTCGCGGTAGGTGACCAGGGTGAAGCCGCCGAACTCGGTGTCGATCGGCCGCTCGTCGATGCGCTCGACGGTGTGCTCGGTGGCCAGGCGGTAGGCGATCAGGTCGGCGATCGAGCCCATCTTCAGGCCATGGGTGCGGGCGAACGCCTCCAGCTGCGGACGCCGCGCCATGCTGCCGTCCGGGTTGAGCACCTCCACCAGCACGCCGGCCGGCTCCAGCCCCGCCAGCATCGGCAGGTCGCTGGCGGCCTCGGTGTGGCCGGCGCGGGTCAGCACCCCGCCCGGCTGGGCGATCAGCGGGAAGATGTGGCCGGGCTGGCTGAGGTCGTGCGGCTTGGCGTCCGGCTTGACCGCGGTGCGCACGGTGTGGGCGCGGTCGTAGGCGGAGATGCCGGTGGTCACGCCCTCGGCGGCCTCGATGCTGACGGTGAAGTTGGTATGGAATTGCGCGGTGTTGCGCTGGACCATCGGCGCCAGGCCCAGCTGCGCGCAGCGCTCGCGGGTCAGCGACAGGCACACCAGGCCGCGCGCGTGGGTGACCATGAAGTTGATGTCCGAAGGCTTGACCAGCTCAGCGGCCATGATCAGGTCGCCCTCGTTCTCGCGGTCCTCGTCGTCGACGATGACCACCATGCGGCCGGCGCGGAGTTCTTCCAGCAGCTCGGGGACGGAAGCGAAATTCAGGCTCGGGGTAACGGAAGGCGACATGCGGGAACTCGTGGAAAGACGGAGGATGCCGCGCGCGCCGCGGACAGCGGCGCAGCGTGGCGGATAGGGGAAAAGGCCGGACGACGCCAGGATCAGTCCTGGCGGCCCTGCAGCAGGCGTTCGACGTAGCGTGCGACCAGGTCGATCTCAAGGTTCACCGCCGCACCGACCGCGGTGTGCGCGAACGCGGTGTGCGCCACGGTGTGCGGAATCAGCGCGACCTCGAAGCCTTGCGCATCCACTTCATTGACGGTGAGGCTGACCCCGTCCACGCAGATCGAGCCCTTCTTGGCGATGTAGCGCAGCAGCGACGCCGGCGCAGCGAAGCGCCAGCGCTGCGCGCGCGCGTCGTCGTGGATCGACAGCACCTCACCGAGGCCGTCGACGTGGCCGCTGACCAGGTGCCCGCCGAGGCGGTCGCTGGGGCGCATCGCCCGCTCCAGGTTCAGCGCCGCGCCCTCGGCCAGGCGGCCGAGCGTGGTCAGCGCCAGGGTTTCGGTGGAGGCGTCGGCCTGGAACGCCGCCGCGTCGAAGGCGATCACGGTCAGGCACACGCCATTGACCGCGATGCTTTCGCCCAGGCGCACGTCGGCGAACGGCAGGCTGCCGGTGGCGAAGGTGAAGCGCAGATCGCCGCCCTGCGGCTGGCGTGCGGCGAGGTGGCCGACGCCTTCGATGATTCCGGTGAACATAGCTACGTTTCTCGCAATGGGGTGAGCGAAAAACGCCACAAGGCAAACAGGCACGCGCACAGCCGCGAGGCTGCGCGAAAGCCGTCTTCTTTCATCCGGACTATACCGTCGGCCCCGGCATCGCACCGGATCTGCTGACCTTCCCGAGCCGGCGCGGCGCGCCTGCGCCGGGAAGCGCTCGCGGGCTCGTGCGCGAACGCACCTACCGCCGGTGGGGAATCGCACCCCGCCCTGAAGACGTTTGTGGTCGCCGGCGAACCGGCCCGGGCATTCTAGCAGGCGTGGTCAGGCGGGCCCGACCCGCACTGTCGACCAGGACAGGACACTGCATCGCGCGGTATGCCCGCCCCCAAGACAGCAATGTGAAATATTTGTTAAGATGCGCGTGGGCGACAGCGACGTCGCCCGTGTCCGCCCTGCAACGGGGCGCTGACACTGCCATTCATTCGGAGAGCATCACCCATGCGCAACACCCTGATCCTGGCTGCCCTGTTGGCGGCCGCACCCTTTGCTGCGTCGGCCGAGGGCCTGAGCTACAACTATGTCGAAGGCGGCTGGAACCGCACCGAGATCAACGTCAACGCGTCCTCCGAGGACATCACCGGCGGCTACCTGCGCGGCTCCTGGCAGATTGCCGAGCCGGCGTATGTGTTCGCCGGCTACCAGCGCGCCAGCGAGGACTTCGTCCTGTCCGAGGTGTACACCGCCAAGGTGACCGTGCAGCAGGCCAGCCTGGGCATCGGCTACCGGCAGGAAATGACCGAGCGCGTGGACTTCATCGCAGACGCCAGCGTGCTGCGGGTCAAGGCCGAAGCCGACCTGCGCGAGGACGGCGTGCGCCTCGGCCGCGGCTCCGATTCCAGCACCCTGGGTGCCGTCAATCTCGGGGTGCGCGGCAAGCCCTCGCCGCGGACCGAAGCCTGGATCAAGGCCGGCTACATCGACGGCAGCGACGCCGACGAAGGCAAGTTCGTCGGCACCGTTGGTGGCCAGATCAACTTCACTCGCACCTGGGGCATGGTCGGCGAATTCCAATACATCGATGACGCCAACCAGTACAAGATCGGCGTGCGCGCCAGCTTCTGATCCAAGACGTGGCGCCTTGCGCACATAAAGGGCACGCCGGCAAACACCGCCGGCGTGCCCTTTGCATTGATGCGTTCGTCGGCGGGCTCAGTCCGCTGCCGGGAGATAGCGCAAGCGCAAGTCCTGCCCCAGTTGCACGATGTCCGCAAGGTGCAGCGGCACCCGCTGCGCCATGGTCTTGATGCCGAGCCCGGCCAGCAGCGGACGAGCGGTATCCCCCAGCAACAGCGGCGCCATGTACACCAGCAACTCGTCGACCAGGCCGGCATGCAGCAACGCGCCGCTCAGCGTTGCGCCGGCTTCGACCTGCACCTCGTTGATCCCGCGTTCGGCGAGCAGGCGCAGCGCCGCATGCAGATCGCAGCGCCCGTCGTGCAGCGGCACGGCGGCGAATGTCGCGTGATCCAGCGTCGGCGGCACGCGGTCCGGCGCATGCAGATACAGGGTCGGTGCGCTGCCGTCGCGGACCTTGGCCTGGGCCAGGCTGCGCAGTTGCGCGTCCAGCACCACGCGCAGCGGCGGTATCACCTCGGTCGCCGCATCCAGGCGCACGGTCAGCGCCGGGTCGTCGGCCAGCACGGTGCCGGCGCCGGTGAGGATGGCGCCGGCGCGGGCGCGCCAATGCTGCACGTCCTGGCGCGCCGCCGCGCCGGTGATCCATTTCGATTCGCCGCTGGCCAGCGCGGTGCGTCCGTCCAGGCTGGCACCGAGCTTGATCCGCAGCCACGGTCGGCCGCGCTCCACCCGCGACAGGAAGCCCCGGTTGAGCGCGCGCGCCTGCGCTTGCATCAACCCGGATTGCACCGCGATGCCGGCTTCGCGCAGCAGTGCGAAGCCGCCGCCGTTGACCTGCGGGAACGGGTCGGCCATCGCCGCCACCACCCGCGCCACTCCGGCTTCGATCAGCGCCAGCGCGCATGGCGGCGTGCGGCCGTAGTGCGCGCATGGCTCCAGGGTCACGTAGGCGGTGGCGCCGCGGGCGCGTTCGCCGGCGGCGCGCAGCGCGAACACCTCCGCGTGCGGCCCGCCGGCGCGCTGGTGGAAGCCCTCGCCGACCACCGCGCCGTCGCGCACGATCACGCAACCGACCATCGGGTTCGGCCGCGTGGTGTAGGCGCCGCGCTCGGCCAGGCGCAGGGCCTGCGCCATCCAGCAATGGTCGTCGGCGGAAAAGCCGGGCGCCTGCGGAGCGCTCATGCGGCAGCGCCGCCGGCGTCGATACGCATCACTACGATCTGCAGCGGCCCCAGCGGCAGGTCGGCATGGCGCTGCCAGCCCAGGCGCTCGTAGAACGGCACCAGCACCGGCTCGCAGTACAGGTACAGCCACTGCACGCCGAAGCCCGCCGCGGCCTGCACGCAGTGCGCGACTAGGGCGGCGCCGACGCCGGCGCCGCGCGCCTGCGGCCGCACGTACAGCGTGGCCAGCCACGGCGAGAACTGGCGGATGCGCGCGTCGTCGTTCTGCAGCAGGCTCACCGACCCCAGCCAGTCCTCGCCGTCCAGGGCGATCCAGCTGGTGGGAATGCGCTTGTCGTCGCGATGGCTGCGCAGGTCGGCCTCGGCCTCGACCACGTTCCATTCCGGCAGCAGCGGACCGAAGGCCTGCAGATGTTCCTGCGCCAGCGCCGGGATGTGCTGCGCCGCCTCGGCCAGACAGACGATGCGCATGCGCTCAGCGCTTGCCGGTCTTGTCGCCCGGCTTGGCCGCGCGCACCAGGTCCAGCAGCGGCAACTGCTCGCTGCCGACCGGCAATTCGCGCTCGAGCTTCTCGATCTCCTCGCGGAAATCGGCCACGTCCTGGAAGCTGCGGTACACCGAGGCGAAGCGCACATAGCCGACATGATCGAGCTTGCGCAGCTCGGCCATGACGTACTCGCCGACCCGGATCGAGGGCAGTTCGCGCTCGCCGGACATGCGCAACTGATGCACCACCGCACGCACCGCCGCCTCGATCTGTTCCTCGGCCACCGGTCGCTTCTGCAGCGCGCGATCGAAGCTGGTGCGCAGCTTGCGCGCATCGAACGCCTCGCGACCGCCGTCGCTCTTGATCACCGTCGGCAGCTTGAGCTCGATCGTCTCCAGCGTACTGAAGCGCTCGCCGCAGGCCTCGCACTCGCGACGCCGGCGGATCGTCGCGCCATCCTCGGACACGCGCGAATCGATCACCCGGGTATCGGTGTGCTGGCAGAAGGGGCAGTGCATCAGGGGCTGGGATTGGGGATTGGGGATTGGGGATTGGAAAAAGCAGAAACCTCAGGAGCCGAGCTTACGCCCAATCCCGAATCTCCAATCCCCAATCCCGGCTTCTCAGCCATACACCGGATACTTGCGGCACTGCGCGGTCACCGCGTCGCGCACGCGCGCCAGCACGGTGTCGTCGGCCGGGGCGTCGAGCACGTCGGCGATCCAGTTGGCCAGGTCGACGCAGTCCTGCTCCAGGTAGCCGCGGGTGGTGATCGCCGGGGTGCCCAGGCGCAGGCCCGAGGTCACGAACGGCGAGCGCGGGTCGTTGGGCACCGAGTTCTTGTTGACGGTGATGTGGGCCTTGCCCAGCGCCGCTTCCGCGTCCTTGCCGGAGACGTCGCGGCCGATCATGTCGACCAGCATCAGGTGGTTTTCGGTGCCGCCGGAGACGATCTTGTAGCCGCGCGCGATCAGGGTCTTGGCCATGGCCTGCGCATTCTTCACCACCTGCTGCTGGTAGCTGGCGAACTCCGGCTCCAGCGCTTCCTTGAACGCCACCGCCTTGGCCGCGATCACGTGCATCAGCGGGCCGCCCTGGATGCCGGGGAACACGATCGATTGCAGCTTCTTGGACAGGTCCTCGAGCGTGTCGCCGGCGCCGGCGGCACTGGCGACGATGATGCCGCCGCGCGGGCCGCGCAGGGTCTTGTGGGTGGTGGAGGTGACCACGTGCGCGTGCGGCAGCGGGGTCGGATACACGCCGGCGGCGACCAGGCCGGCCACGTGCGCCATGTCCACGAAGAAGTACGCGCCGACCTTGTCGGCGATGGCGCGGAAGCGCGCCCAGTCGATGACCTGCGAGTACGCGGAGAAGCCCGCCACCACCATCTTCGGCTTGTGTTCCAGGGCCAGGCGCTCGACCTCGTCGTAGTCGATCAGGCCCTGGTCGTTGACGCCGTACTGCACGGCGTTGAACAGCTTGCCGGAGGCATTGACCTTGGCGCCGTGGGTCAGGTGGCCGCCGTGCGCCAGCGACATGCCGAGGATGGTGTCTCCCGGCTGCAGCAGCGCGAAGTACACCGCCTGGTTGGCCTGCGAGCCGCTGTGCGGCTGCACGTTGGCGTAGTCGGCACCGAACAGCTGCTTGACCCGGTCGATGGCCAGTTGCTCGGCGACGTCGACGAATTCGCAGCCGCCGTAGTAGCGCTTGCCCGGATAGCCTTCGGCGTACTTGTTGGTCAGCTGGCTGCCCTGCGCTTCCATGACGCGCGGGCTGCAGTAGTTCTCGCTGGCGATCAGCTCGACATGGTCTTCCTGGCGGCCGGCTTCGGCGGCGATGGCGCGGGCCAGTTCGGGATCGTAGGTTTCGATGCGGGCGTCGCGCGGGAACATCGGGTCTCCGGGGGCATGGACAGAAGGCAGACGACTAGTTTAAGCCCCGCGCGCGCCCGAGGGCGAACCAAAACGCGAACGGCCTCTTGAAGGAGGCCGTTCGGCAGTGCTGCGGCGGGGATCAGCGGCCGCTGAGCACCAGGTCGGCGATGATGCCGGTGGCGACGGCGACCAGCAGCAGGTTGCCGGTGTCGTCGCGCACCCAGCGGTAGCCGTACGGCGGGCGCCGGACCTGGTAGCGGTCGTAGTCGTAGACCACGTAGTTCGGGCCGTAGTAGCGCTGGCCGCGCGCCCAGCGCGGCGGGCCCGGACGGTAGTAGACGACGTCGGGGCCATTGCGATAACCGTCGCGGTAGCCGCGATCGTAGGCGCGACGGGCATCGCGGCGATCGCGCTCGCGGTCGCGCCAGTCGCGATCGCGATCGGCGTCGCGGTATCCGCGGTCGTACCAGCCATGGTCGCGCGGGCCCGGTCCCGGGGGCGGGGGCGGCGGTCCCGGAGGACCCCAGCCCGGGCCCGGGCCACCCGGACCCCAGGCGAACGCGGATGGCGCCATGAAACCCAGCGCCAGCGCGGACGAGAGGGCAATTGTGGCAAGGCGTTTCATGTTCATGGCAGCTCCGTCACGTGGTGTGGCGATTGCATTTAGAGCCTTGCCGTCTGAACCGCCTCCTGCTGGAATCGGTTACGTATTCAGCTTTGCCGATCGGGCTAAGAAAGCGTTCATCCATGGGTACTTGCGGCCTGCGCGTGCAGGCGCAACAACGCGGCCTGCGCTGTGTCATCGGCTGGCAAATAGACCACCAGGCGGTTGCCGTTGCGCGGCGCCGACCACCAGTTGACCTGCTGCAGGCGCAGCTCGCCTTCCTGCGGATGGCGGAAGCGCTTGAGCTGATTTTCCACCCCGCGCACCTCGCGCCGCTGCCGCCACAGCGCATCGAACTCCGCCGAGGCGGCACGGTAGCGCGCCAGCAAGGCCTCCCATTCCGGCTCGCCCAGGTGCTCGGCCATCGCCGCGCGCAACATCGCCACCATGTGCTGCAGCACGTCCTGGCGATCGAGCAGCGCGTCGCGCCAGCGCGGATTGGTGAAGGCCTGATAGACGCAGTTGCGATCGGCATCCGCCAGGCCGGCCAGGGTCACGCCCATCAGCCGCTCGAAGGCCGGGTTGGCGCCGAGGATGTCGAAGCGCGGGGTCTGCAGCATCGCCGGCCACGGCCCGAGCTGGTCCAGCAGCATGCGCCCGGTGTCGGTCAGGCGCTGGCACGACGGCGGCGCCAGGGCCGTGGTCTCGCCCACCCCGGCCAGGGCCAGCACGTGCGCGGTTTCCACCTCCGAACACTGCAGGGCGCGGGCGATGGCGGTCAGCACGCGCGCCGAGGCGCGCACTGGGCGGCCCTGTTCCAGCCAGGTGTACCAGGTGACGCCGACATCGGCGAGCAAGGCCACTTCCTCGCGGCGCAGGCCCGGGGTGCGGCGCCTGCCGCCGCGCGGCAGCGCCAGGCGCGCCGGATCCAGGCTCTCGCGGCGGGCACGCAGGAAGGCGCCCAGCGCGCGTGCACGCTCGCCAGCCAGGGCCGGGCCGGACGCGGCCGCTGCGGCCGCCCGCTGCGGCGTGGGGGTGGAATGCGCGAGGTCCAGTTGCATCGTCTTCTCCGCGTCGTTGTCTGCCGGCACCGAACGATCCGGCGTCAGGTCCCGGCGCACGCCGCGCCGCCGCGTCCGGCCGCGCCTGAGACGCCGCTCCGGACCGTCAGGGAGGCACTGCCAGTACCAGGATAAATGAGTCCTTGTACCAGTTTATCGACTGCCCATACTGCGCGCCATGACCA
The DNA here is from genome assembly GCF_056725205.1 of Xanthomonas sp. NCPPB 3174. Taxonomy (NCBI): domain Bacteria; kingdom Pseudomonadati; phylum Pseudomonadota; class Gammaproteobacteria; order Lysobacterales; family Lysobacteraceae; genus Xanthomonas; species Xanthomonas sp. NCPPB 3174. The sequence goes on from NZ_CM161517.1 coordinate 4,182,020, forward strand.
CGCCCACCTCCCCCGCTTCCGCCATGTCCGCCAGCGCCCCCACCCTGAGCCACCGCGGCCTGGGCATCCTGCTGATCGGGCAGATGCTGCCGCTGATCGACTTCTCCATCCTCAACGTGGCGCTCAGCTCGATCGCGCACACGCTGCATGCGTCGGCGACCCAACTGGAACTGATCGTGGCCGTCTACGGCGTCGCCTTCGCGGTGGGCCTGGCAGCGGGCGGCCGGCTCGGCGACAACCTCGGCCGGCGCCGCGTGTTCGGCGCGGGCGTGCTGCTGTTCGGCCTGGCCTCCTTGCTGTGCGGGGTCGCCGGCTCGGTGGGAGCGCTGCTGGCCGGCCGCATCCTGCAGGGCCTGGGGGCGGCGCTGGCGGTGCCGCAGATCCTCGCCACCATCCACGTCAGCCTGCACGGCAAGGCACATGCCCGGGCGCTGGCGCTGTACGGCTCGCTGGGCGGCATCGCCTTCGTCATCGGCCAGGTGCTGGGCGGATCGCTGGTCAGCGCCAACATCGGCGGCTCCGGCTGGCGCAGCGTGTTCCTGATCAACCTGCCGTTCTGCTTGCTGGCACTGGCCTGCCTGCGCGCGGTGCCGGAGACCCGCGCGGCACGGCGGATGCCGCCCGACCTGGCCGGCGCTGGGCTGCTGGGGCTGTTCCTGGCCTGCCTGCTGCTGCCGTTGGCGCTGGGCCCTTCCCTGCACTGGCCGCCGGCGTGCCTGGCGGTGCTGGCCGCGTGCCTGCCGCTGCTGGTGGCGCTGGCCCGGGTCGAACTGTGGCAGGAACGCCGCGGGCGCACGCCGCTGCTGCCGCCGGCCCTGCTGCGGCTGCCCAGCGTGCGCTTCGCGCTGCTGGTGGGCGGGGTGTTCTTCACCTGCTGGAGCGGCTTCATGTTCGTGCTGGCGCTGACCCTGCAGACCGGCGCCGGGCTGTCGCCGCTGCAGTCGGGCAATGCCTTCATCGTGCTGGGGGCGGCCTACTTCGCCTCCGCGCTGGTCAGCGCCCGCGTGGCGACGCGCTGCGGCCCGCTGCCGACGCTGTTGCTGGGCTGCATGGTGCAGATGCTGGGCCTGCTGGCGCTGGGCTGGACGCTGCACGCGGTGTGGCCGCATCCGGGCGCGGGCAACCTGGCGCCGGCGACGGCGCTGATCGGCGCCGGCCAGGCCTGGATCGTGGCCAGCTTCTACCGCATCGGCCTGTCGCAGGTGCCCACCGAGCATGCCGGCGCCGGCAGCGCCATGCTCTCCACCATCCTGCAGGCGGCCATGGGCCTGGGGCCGGCGGCACTGGGCGCGATCTACGCGCACGCCCACGGCGGCGGCAGCCTGGCCGCGATGCAGGCAGCGCTTCACAGCGAGTGGCTGGCGATGCTGCTGCTGGTGCTCTGCGCGCTGTTCTACCTGCGCCGGCAGCGCCACGCCGGCGCATCGTCGACGGCGTCGACCGCGGCACTGCCGCCGATCGCCGAATAGCCCGCGCAGCACCGCCAGCGCGTGTGCTGGCGCAACCGCGGCAACGATTGCCGGCGGCCGTCCGGCTATAATCCGTCATCCCTTTCGACGCCCTCCGGCTGCCGGCCGGCGGGCGCCCTGCGCCTTTGGAGCTGCCATGTCGCAATACATCTACACCATGAACCGGGTCAGTAAGACCGTGCCGCCCAAGCGCCAGATCATCAAGGACATCTCGCTGTCCTTCTTTCCCGGCGCCAAGATCGGCCTGCTCGGCCTCAACGGCGCCGGCAAGTCCACCGTGCTGAAGATCATGGCCGGCGTGGACACCGATTTCGAAGGCGAGGCGCGTCCGCAGCCCGGCACCAAGGTCGGCTATCTGGCGCAGGAGCCGGAACTCGATCCGAACAAGACCGTGCGCGAGTCGGTCGAGGAAGGCGTGGGCGAAGTGCTGCAGGCGCAGGCCGCGCTGGAAGCGGTGTACGCCGCCTATGCCGAGGAAGGCGCCGATTTCGACGCGCTGGCCAAGGAACAGGAGCGCCTGGAGGCGATCCTGGCCGCTGGCGACGCGCACACCCTGGAGAACCAGCTCGACGTGGCCGCCGACGCGCTGCGGCTGCCGCCGTGGGACGCCAAGATCGCCAACCTGTCCGGCGGCGAGAAGCGCCGCGTGGCGCTGTGCCGGCTGCTGCTGCAGAAGCCGGACATGCTGCTGCTCGACGAACCGACCAACCACCTCGACGCCGAGTCGGTGGAGTGGCTCGAGCAGTTCCTGGCGCGCTACACCGGCACCGTGGTCGCGGTCACCCACGATCGCTACTTCCTCGACAACGCCGCCGAGTGGATCCTGGAACTTGACCGCGGCCGCGGCATTCCGTGGAAGGGCAACTACACCGAATGGCTGATGCAGAAGGACGAGCGCCTGAAGCAGGAAGAGAACCAGGAAAAGGCGCGGCAGAAGGCGATCCAGAAGGAACTGGAGTGGGCCCGGCAGAACGCCAAGGGCGGCCGTTCCAAGGGCAAGGCACGTCTGGCGCGCCTGGACGAACTGCAGTCGGTCGATTACCAGAAGCGCAACGAGACCAACGAAATCTTCATCCCGCCGGGCGAGCGCCTGGGCAACTCGGTGATGGAGTTCAAGAACGTCTCCAAGAAGTTCGGCGACCGCCTGCTGATCGACAACCTGTCGATGATCATCCCGCCGGGCGCCATCGTCGGCATCATCGGCCCCAACGGCGCCGGCAAGTCGACCCTGTTCAAGATGATCACCGGGCAGGAGAAGCCGGATTCGGGCGAGATCGTGGTCGGCCCGACCGTGCAGCTGTCGTACGTGGACCAGAGCCGCGACAAGCTGGAAGGCAACCACAACGTGTTCCAGGAAATTTCCGGCGGCCTGGACATCCTCAACATCAACGGCGTGGAGATCCAGTCGCGCGCCTACATCGGCCGCTTCAACTTCAAGGGCCAGGACCAGCAGAAAATGGTCGGTTCGCTGTCCGGCGGCGAGCGCGGCCGCCTGCACATGGCCAAGACCCTGCTGCAGGGCGGCAACGTGCTGCTGCTCGACGAACCGTCCAACGACCTGGACATCGAAACCCTGCGCGCGCTGGAAGACGCGCTGCTGGAGTTCCCGGGCAACACCTTCGTGATCTCGCACGATCGCTGGTTCCTGGACCGCATCGCCACCCACATCCTCGCCTTCGAGGGCGACTCGCACGTGGAGTTCTTCCAGGGCAACTACCGCGAGTACGAGGAAGACAAGAAGCGCCGCATGGGCGACGACGCCGGCCCCAAGCGCCTGCGCTTCAAGGCGCTGAAGTAAGCCGCAGCGCGTTCATAGCAGCACCCGCCACGGCCCGCTTCGCGCGGGCCGTGCGCGTTTTGGGCAGCGCCTGTGATCGGCGCTGTCGTAGGAGCGGCTTCAGCCGCGACCGGGCACGCTCGGTCGCGGCTGAAGCCGCTCCTACGAAAACACACAGCGCGATGTCGATGCCGGTACTACAAGTCGTAGGAGAGCACGTCCTCGAAGCCGAACTTGTCGAAGTCGCGGATACGCGAGGGATACAGCCGACCGATCAGATGGTCGTGCTCGTGCTGCACCACGCGGGCGTGGAAGCCCTCGGCCTCGCGCTGCAGCGGGGTGCCGTCCGGCAGCACGCCGCGGTAGCGGATGTGCCGGTAGCGCGGGATCACCGCGCGCAGCCCAGGAATGGACAGACAGCCTTCCCAGCCGTCCTCCAGTTCGTCGGACAACGGCTCGATCTCGACGTTGGCCAGCGCGGTGCGCGGCACTGGCGGCGCGTCCGGATAGCGCGCGCTGCGCTCGAAGCCGAACACCATCAATTGCAGGTCCACCGCGATCTGCGGCGCGGCCAGGCCGACGCCGCGCGCAGCGTCCATGGTCTCGAACATGTCGGCCACCAGCGCATGCAATTGCGCGCTATCGAAGTCGGTGACCGGCGGCGCCTGGCGCAGCAGACGCGGGTCGCCCATGCGGATGATGTCGCGGATCATGGCGGGCTCCTGTGCGGGGATGGCCGCGATTATCCGCCGTGCTGGCGGCGCGTGCAGCGGGGGCTGCGATGTACCGTGCCCGCAGCGGTGCGATATCGGCACTCCAGCAAAGCGCCGACGCAACGTCGGAGGAGCGGCTTCAGCCGCGACAGGCGTTGTCGGGAACGCCCGTCGCGGCTGAAGCCGCTCCTACGTACGCCGGGAGCAGCGTGCCTGGCGCGCCCTACTCCGGCACGTACGGCGAAGCCAGCACCTGCGGGCGGCGACCGAGGCCGGCGCCGAGCCGGTCGAGCACGAAGCGCACGTAGAGGTTGGTGCTGAACTGGGTGTAGTCGCGGGCGTTGTTCAGCAGCAGGCGGCCGCCCAGGAACAGTTGCGGGGCGATCTGCCACTCCGCCGCGCCGGCGATGTTGTAGGACATGCCGGTCTTGCTCTGCCCGGCGTAGACCGGCGCGACGTAGCGGTCGGTCAGCCCCAGCAGCGCGGCCAGCGAGGCAGCGTCGTAGGCGGCCTGCTGCATCTGCGCGCTGGTCGGGAAGTACGGGCTGTCGTCGCTGCGGAAATGCTGCACGCCGACGCTGGCGTCCACGCTCCAGTTGACCGTGCGCCCGGCCGTGCGCCCGCTCCAGTGCACCGGGAAGCCCAGATCCACGTAGTCCTGCGGGCTGAAGTAGCCGCCCTGGCCGTAGGTGTAGCCGCCCAGGTTCTTGTCGTACTGCATCGCGGTCAGGTTGAGGCCGGCGGTCAGCGACTGGTTCTCGGTGTCCAGCGCGTGCACGTACACGCCCAGGTCGACCTGGCGGTGGTCGTTGCTGGCGACGTTGCGGCCGACCAGGCGGTCGGCGCTGGCGCTGGCGTAGCCGCCGAGCAGGCCGTTGTCGAGGGTGGCCGACAGGCGCAGGCCGTTGCTGGTCACGCCACCCCAGCCGAGCCCGGTGCGGCCGTCGTCGACGCCGCCGAAGGACAGCAGGCTGTCGCTGACCGCGCGGCGGAACACCTCGCCCGAATAGGTGAGGTTGTCGCCGGCCTGGCCGCGATAGCCGACGCCGCCGACGATGCGGCGCTCGGGGAAGCCGACCGGCGTGCTGCCGAGATCGGCGCTGAAGCCGCCGTTCTTGTAGGTCACCGCCATGCCGACGCCGCGCGCGTCCTGGTCCATGCGCCGCGCGCCGTTGCCGTTGGCGGCCATGGTGTACAGCGCCTGGCTGAAGCCGGCCGGCGTCAGCGCCGCGGCAGTGGGATTGGCGGCGAGGTTGCGGAAGCGGGCGATGTCGGCGGCGCTGAGGTCGGCGCTGCGCGAGGCATCGCCGAGGATGGCGCTGGCCAGCGTGCCGATCGCGGTGTCGGCGGCGGTGTTGCCGAGCAGGAACGCCGACAGCGGTTCGGCGTACAGCGCCTGCAGGGCTGCCGCCTCGCGCTGCGCGTTGGTCAGCGCCGGGTCGGTGTCGTTGAACAGCTTGTTGTACAGCCCGCTGTTGACCGCGTAGGTGCGCAGCGCGTTGCGGGTGGCGTTGCTGTTGCCCTCGGTGAGCAGCAGTTGGTACAGGTCGCTGCCGACCAGGCTGTCGATCGGCGTGCGGTCGGCGGCCAGGGCATCGCCCATCGCCGCGGCGGGGCCGGCGCCGAAGCGGCTGGCGGTGGCGTAGTCGGTGCCGAGCGTGCCGGCGTCGAGCAGGGTCGGGGTGACGTCGACCTGCAGCTTGCCCTCGCCCACCGCGAATTCGCCGTGCAGCGGCACTTCCAGATCGCGCAGCCGGCCCAGGCCGGCCTCGCCGTCGCGGGCGCGGTAGCTGGCGCCGGTGGCGAGGCTGTCGCTGTTCTCCGCCTGCACCTCGCGCAGTTCGTCGAGCACGCTGGAGCCGCCGGCGGCGGTGGCCGGTGCGGCCGGCTGGCGCAGGGACGCGCGCGGCGCGGCGGCCAGCAGCCCGTCCTCGCCGGGCAGCGCGCGCGGCGCGGTGCGGGCGGTGGTGGCGCGCTGGCCCGGCACCGGCAACGCGCCCAGGGCCACGCCCGCGGCGCTGGCGCTGGCCGGCGGCGGCAGGTCGTCGCCGGCGCTCATCGCCGGCGCGGACGTCGGCAGCGCGGACGCGGCGTAGGCCGGGGCCGGGGCCGGCACACCGCCGCCGAGGCTGTCGGACACCACCGCGGCGCTGCGCGGCATGCGTCCGTTCATGCCGGCGAACGGGTTGAGCGGGCGCCCGGCCGCGGCGTAGGACGCCGGGCCGTTGGCGGCCGGCAGGCCGTTGTCGTACTGGCCGGATTGGCGCGCCTGCGCCGCCAGCGCTGCGCGGAAATAGCTCTCGGCCTTGCGGTTCTTGCCGGCGCTGCGGTACACGCGCCCGGCAGCGGCAAGCACCTGCGGCGAATCCGGCGCCTGCGCCAGCGCGCGCTGCAGGTAGTCCTCGGCACTGTGCAGGTCGCGCAGCGCGGCGGCGGTGTTGGCCGCGGCGATCAGCGTGTCCAGGTCGTTGGGCGACTGCTGCAGTTGCTGCTGGTACAGCACCAGCGCCTGGCGCTGGTCTCCGGCGGCGGCGTACAGCCGCGCCAGCGCGGCCACCGCCTGCGGATCCTGGTTCTGCTGCGCCAGCAGCGGCGCCAGCGCGTCGTAGGCGGCTTCGAGGTTGCCGAGTTCGCGCAGCGCATCGACCTGGCGCAGCACGTAGCCGCTGCGCAGCGCCTGGTAGCGGCGCTGCTGCTCGGCGCTCATCTCGCTGTCGCGCAACTGGCGCAGGGTGGCGGCCAGTTCGGCGTCCTGGTGCGCGCGCAGCAGCACACTGGCGTACTGCAGGCGCGCCTCGGTGGTGGGGTTCTGCGCGACCAGGCGCTGCGCCAGGGTCAGCGCGCGCTGGTTGCTGCCGATGTCGGCGTAGGCGCCGGCCATCGCCGCCAGCAGCGCCGGCTGCTCCAGCGCCTCGCCCAGCGCGGCCTCGGTACGGCCGAGCAGCAACTGTGCTTCGCCGCCGCGGCCCTGCTGTTGCAGCAGGCGCGCCTGGGCCGCCTGCTGTTCCACCCAGGCGGTGTTGCGCAGCGCGCTCATTTCGGCGGTGCGCGCAGTGGCCGGAATGCGCTCCAGGCTGGCGTAGGCGCCGGCCCAGTCGCCGCGTTCCTGCGCCAGCAGCGCATTGGCGTACAGCGCCTCGGGCATATCGCCGTGCACCGCGAGCAGGCCGTCCATGACGCTGCGCGCCTGATCCGGACGCCCGGCCTGCTGGTACAGCCGCGCCAGGTCCAGCCGCACCCACGGATCGCCCGGGTTGTCGACCATCGCCTTCTCCAGCTCGCTCTGCGCGGTGACGGTGTCGCCGGCCTCCAGCGCCTGCTGCGCACGGGCGCGCTGCAGGTTGGCTTTCAATGCCGACTCGCCACCGGCCTGCTGGCGCTGCGCCGGACTGAGCCTGGCGAACAAGGCACTGGCCTCGTTGGCACGGCCCTGGCGGCTGTACAGGGCGATCAGGCCCTGCAGCGCGCCGGCATCGTCGGCGTGCAGGCGCAGCGCCTCGCGGTAACTCTTTTCGGCCGCGGCGGCATCGCTGGCCGACTGCAGATCGCCCAGCAACGCGTAGCCGGCGGCCTCCTCGGGCTTGAGCTTGACCGCCTGCTGGGCCAGGCGCAGCGCGGCGTCGGTGTCGCCGCGGGTGCGTGCGGCCTGCGCCTGCTGCACCTGCAGCCAGTAGCGCGCGCTGTCCAGCGCGCTGCGCCACTTACCGTTGGCGGCCGCGGCCGGGCGCAGCAGTTCCTGCGCTTCGCCGAAACGCTGCTGGCGCAGCCGCACCGAGCCCAGGCCACCGAGCGCCTCGGCATCGCGCGGACGCGCGCGCAGCACCTGCGCGAAGCGCTGCTCGGCCAGCGCCAGGTTGCCGGCGTTGAGCGCCTTGAAGCCCTCGCCCAACTGTTCGCCGGCCGGGTCGCCGCCGCCTTGCGCGCGGCGTTCCTGCAGTTGCGCGGCCTTCTTGGCCACCTCGGCATCGTTCGGATTGGCGGCCAGGAACGCCTGGTAAAGCGGCGCATCGGCGGGACCGGCATTGAGCCACAGCAGGGCCTGGCGCCAGCCGGCACGCGCGGGGCCGGCGACATCGGCGCGCTTGCTCAGCGCGGAGAGCTGGGCGATGCCCTCGCGCCGCGACGGTTCGCGGTAGGTCTGCACCTGCGCCAGCGCCAGCGCCGCGGCGGTGTTGTCCGGCTGCGCGGCGGCCAGGCGGCGCAGGCCGTCGCGCGCGCCCTCCCACCCCTGCGGCGTGCCGGCCAGCGCCTGGTAGTACTCCAACGCCAGCGAGTCCGGCGGGCCCTTGCCGTCGAACAGTGCCTGGTAGGCGCGTACCGCGTCCACGTAGCGGCCGGCGGCAGCGGCGCGGCGTGCGTTGCGCAGGTCGGCGTTGTCACCGGTGCCGCCGATCGACATCGCCAGGCGCTGGGTCTGCGGCGCCTGCGGATGCGCCTTCTGCAGCTGTGCCAGGCGCTTGCGCGCATCGGTCTGGCGGCCCTGCGCCAGGTCGATCTGGGCCAGGCCCAGCAGCGCGTCGGGCTGGTTCGGATCGACCTGCAGCAACTTGCGCCAGGCGTCGGCGGCGAGATCGTCGCGGCCCTGGTCGTGCCAGTAGTTGCCCTGGCTGACCAGTTGCTGGGTGGCGCCGGCGTTCTGCGCCTGCGCGCTGCCGGCGAGCAGGCACAGGTCGATCATGCCGGCCAGGTACAGGGGCTTGAGGTTCATGCGGAGCATTGGGTTCTCCAGGCGGGCTGCAGCGCGCCGTCTGCGGAAAAGCGGTAGCGGTTGTCGAGCCAGGCGCGTCCGAACAGGATCAGCACCCGGTCGTAGTAGGGAAGCCGGGCCGCGGCGGTGTCGCCGGGCGCGGGAATGCGTTGCGCCTGGGCCTTGAGCAGCGCCGGTTCGCGCAGCGCGCTCAGGTACGGCAGCAGCGCCGCGGCGAAACCGGGCGGCGCCTGGCCATTGCCGACGCCCTGACGGGTGTCGATCTTCTCGTCGAGGCGGCCCTGTGCGCGCAGTTGCTGCAGCGGGCCGGACAGATCGTCGAGCAGCGCCTTGCGCAGCGGATCGGCGGCATCGAGCATGCCGGCCCACAGGTACACGCGGATCGCGTCGTAGCTGCCGATCGCGCCCTTGTCCGGATCGACGCCGAACGTGCGACCGTCCCAGGCGATCCAGTCCGGTGCGAACCCGACCGGCGCACTGTCGCGCAGCATCCGCGCGCTGCGCGTGGCCAGGCCGGCCCACGGCCCTTTCGGATCGACCGCGGCGAAGCGCCGCAGCAACTGCAGCGGCAGGTAGCTGGGATTGAGCGTCCAGCGCTGCGGCTGGACGAAGCCCTTGGCCGCCGGCAGCAGCATGCTGCCGAACCCGGGCAGCTCGGCCAGCTCGGCGCGCCGCACCAGCGCCAGCATCTGCAGGCCGGCCTGGGTGTAGCCCGGCCGCTGCCACAGGCGCCCGGCCTCGAGCAGCACGTAGGCGATCCACAGGTCGGCGTCGCTGGCGCTGTTGCTGTCGAGCACGCGCCAACTGCCGTCGCTGGCGCGGCCCCACAGCCAGGCCGGCAATACCTGCTGCGGGCGGCCGCCGCACAGGTTGTGCCGGGTCCAGCCGAGCACGCGCTCGAACAGCACCTGGTCGTTGGCCACCAGCGCGAAGAACAGCGCATAGGACTGGCCTTCGGAGGTGCTGCGCTGGTCGGCGTGCTGGAAATCGATCACCCGCCCGCTGGCATCGAGGTGCTTGCCGACGAAGGCGCTCCACTCGCGCCACGGCGCGCAGGCTGGCGCGGCCGCCAGCGCAGCGCGCGCCGGCGGCAGCAGCGTCGCCGCACCGGCGGCGAGCAGGCTGCCGAGCAGACGCCGGCGTTGGCCGGTGTGTGTGTTCACTGCCCTTCCTGCAACCGCGCCGCCGAATGCCGGCGCAGCACCACGCGCGCGGCCAGCGCCAGCAGCACGCTCAGCACCACCACCGCCAGGCCCAGCAGCAGCGGGTGCTGCGAGAAGTACCAGCGCGCCCAGGTCGGCAGCGGCAGGTGGCCGACGTAGTAGGTCTGGTCGCCAGCCAGGCTGCGCACCTTGCCTTTCTGCAGCAGCACCACGCTGCCCTGGAAGTCCTTCAGCGTGGCCGGCTCCAGCCAGGCGTCGAAGAAGTCCTCGACGCTGGCCGGATCCTCGGCCAGCAGCGCGACCACGCTGCGCCCGGCCTTCAGCGGCGACTGGAAGCCCATCAGCACCACATCGCCGGGCGCCGGCTTGACCGCGACCTCGGCGGTGGTCGGCAGATCGGTGCGGCGCGCGTCGAACGAGAGGAACCCGGGCAGCTTGTCCAGCACCCAGTCGCTCATCGAGAAGCGCCGGCCGCTGGCGCCGTCGCCGATCGGCAGCGCCGCGCTCCAACGCTGGAACAGCGGCTGCGAACGCAGGCTGCCGAACACCAGCAGGTCGCTGTCGGCGTGCTGGTCGACCTCGGCGGCGTGGATCAGGGTCACCCGCAGCGCCGGGTAGCCGGTGGACGCGCCGAGCCGGCCGAGCAGGGTCAGCAGATTGGCCATGTCCTGGTCGCCGATCTCGTCCGGCACCACCACGGTGGACTCGGACAGGTCGGCCAGGCGCGTGAACGGGAAGCCGGCATTGCCGAACGCGGCCAGGTTCGGCATCGCCATGTAGTGATGGAACGAGCGCAGGTCCACGCTGGAGTCGGCATCGATCGCGCCGGACACGTCGGGGAAGGTGTTCTTGCACGCCTGCGCCTGCGGGCGGTCGAAGAAGAAATGGAAGCGCAGCTGGCTGTTGGCCGAGAACGGCCCGGTCGGCAGCAGCAGTTTCTGCTCCACCGGCATCGCGCCCTTGGGCGAGAGTTCGTGCCACCAGCGCAGCGGCAGCGACTCGGCATAGGCGTGACCGGTCAGCGGCAGCGTGGTGACGAAGGCATCGTTGATGCTGACGTTGAGCGCGGACTTGTTCTGCGTCTCCGGCACCGTGTAGCGGTAGCGCAGGTTGACCGGGATGCCGTCGCGCTGCCACACGAACAGGTCCGGCGGCAGCTGCAGGCCGACCCGGATCAGGTCGGGGTGGTAGCCGCTGACGTTCAGTTGCGAAGTCTGCGCCACCAGGTCGCCGAAGTGCACCGGCCGATCGCTGGAGATCCAGTTCGGCGCGTCGTAGGGCTTGCGCGGCTGCGCCTGCTTGAGTTCGCCGATGCGCGCCACCGGGCCATTGAACGGCGTGCCCAGGCTCAGCGCGGTAGCGGCCTGCTGCAGGTCGTTGTCGTCGCGGCCCAGCACCAGCAGCAGCTTGCCGGTGGCATCGCGCGGGTTGGCGATCATCGCCAGGGTCGGGCCGGCGATCTCGCTCAGGCCGGCCTGGGTCGCCGCCAGTTCCGCCGGCAGGGTCGCGGCGGTGGCGAACAGCACCGCATTGCCGGTGGCCGGCACGTCGCCGATGGTCACGCCGAACGCGGCGCCGCGGTAGCCGGCCTGCGCGCCGAACCAGGAGGCGACGATGCCGGCGCTGCGCAGCGTGGCCAGGTCCGGGCGCTGCGGGAACACGAACGGCAGTTCCAGCCGGCGCGTATCGCGCTTGTCGTAGAACGGCACCGGCAGCAGCGCCAGGTCGTTGCGCAGCACCAGCGGCGTGGCGGTCAGCGACAGCCGCGTGGCCGGATCGATGTTGGCCCACAGGCTGGTGTGGTCCGGATCCTCGCAGTCGCGGGTGTAGTGGCCGATCAGTTGCAGGTTGAGCCGGTTGTAGTCGCTGATCAGGCGCGGATCGATCGGCACGTCGCTCTGCTGCAGCCTGCCGGCGTTCTCGCGGCTGACCGGCAGGGTCGCCACGGTGACGCCGTTGACGCTGACCTTCAGGTGCGACAGGTCCGGCAGCAGCGCTGGCGAGTAGCTGTAGACCAGGTGCAGGTTCGCCGCCTGCACCACTTCGTCGGTGCGGGTGCTGAAGGCGATGCCGGCGCTGCCCTGGATGCCGCGCAGGGTCATCTCGTAGTCCACGCCGAGCTGCTTGAGCGTGGCCGAGCGCTCGCGTTCGGCCGGAGACGGCTGCGGCGTGGCGGTCGCGGCGGCGGCGGGCGCCGGCGCGAAGGCGGGAAGGGTCGGCTCCTGGGCCAGGGCGAGGCCGGAGAGGAGCGTGAGACAGCACGCAGCCAGGGCGAGTAGACGCATCGACGGCAACCGGAGGGAAGTGGGAGAGAAAAAGGAACGCGACACGGCGCAACGACGACTCACGGCGCAGCCTCCTCGCCGGCGGTGCGGCCGCGCCAGCCGCTGCGCGCGCTGCTGGCGACGTGCTGGCCGAGGCGCTTGAAGCCGCGCATGCTGGCCGCGAACACGCGCCCCAGCGACACCCAGAAGCGGTCGCGGTCGTGGCGGCCCCACTGCGACACCCAGATGTCGGCGCGGGCGAAGGTGCAGGCCACCAGCCAGCGCTCCTGCTCGATCGACATCGGCCGGAACTGAATGCTGATTTCGCCGTCGCGGTCGTGGCGCACCATCGCCGGCAGGCGCTTGGAACTGCCGCGCTGCGGTAGCGCGATCTCCACCGGCAGGTCCGGCTCCACCGGCACCGGCGCGAGCAGGCGCAGCGCCATGCCGCCGGTGGAGAAGTTGACCGTGCGGCAATCCAGTTCGCGGCCATCGGCCAGGTGCAGCGTTGCCGGGATGTCCAGCGGCACGCGGTGCGAGCGGCGCACCTGGCGCATCTCGCTGGCGGTGGCGATGGTGGCGCCGAGCAACAGCACGTTGTAGGCGGTCCAGGCCAGGTTGAACCAGATCGTCTGCGCCTCGCCGCCGGCCTGCACGCTGAGCAGGCGCATCACCCCGGCGGCCAGGCCGGCCAGGTTGAGCACCAGCAGGAACAGATAGGGCTTGGCGATCTGCCCGTCGAAGTAGCTGCGCGGCACCAGTCCGCCCTTGGGTGTGACGTTGAACTTGCCGAGCTTGGGATTGAACAGCGCCACCAGCGTCGGGCGCAGGATGTACCAGGCCAGGGTGGTCTCGTAGACCTCGTTCCACAGCAGGTGGCGGAACTTGCCCTGGGTGCGCAGGTTGGTCAGGTTGGCCTGCAGGATGTGCGGCAGCGCATACGCCAGGATCATCAGCGCCGAGGCGTGGATCACGTGCGCGCCGAAGAACAGGAAGGCCAGCGGCGCGGTGAGGTAGACGATGCGCGGCAGCCCGTAGAAGAAGTGCAGCATCGCGTTGGCGTAGCACAGCCGCTGCGACAGGCGCAGGCCCTTGCCCAGCAACGGGTTGTCCAGCCGCGCGATCTGCGCCATGCCGCGCGCCCAGCGGATGCGCTGGGCGACGTGGCCGGACAGGCTCTCGGTGGCCAGGCCGGCGGCCTGCGGCACCGCGATGTAGGCGCTGCGGTAGCCGCGACGGTGCAGCTTCAGCGCGGTGTGCGCGTCCTCGGTGACGGTCTCCACCGCCACCCCGCCCACTTCCTCCAGCGGCTTGCGCTTGATCACCGTGCACGAACCGCAGAAGAAGGTGGCGTCCCATTGGTCGTTGCCGTCCTGCAGCAGGCCGTAGAACAGCTCGCCCTCGTTGGGCACCTTGCCGTGGTTGCCGAGATTGCGCTCGAACGGATCGGCCGAGAAGAAGTAGTGCGGCATCTGCACCACCGCCAGCTTGGCGTCGCGCAGGAACCAGCCCATCGCCACCTGCAGGAACGAGCGCGTGGGGATGTGGTCGCAGTCGAAGATCGCCACGTACTCGCCGCTGGACTTCTTCAGCGCGGCGTTGATGTTGCCGGCCTTGGCGTGGAAGTTGTTGGTGCGGGTGACGTAGTGGATGCCGACCTGCGCGCAGAACGCGCGGAACTCCTCACGGCGGCCGTCGTCGAGCAGGTAGATGTTGAGCTTGTCGGCCGGCCAGTCCATCACGCTGGCGGCGAGGATGGTCGAGCGCACCACCGACAGCGGTTCGTTGTAGGTGGGAATGAACAGATCGACGCTGGGCCATTGCTGCTGGTCGGCCGGCAGCGGCAGCGGCCGCCGATTGAGCGGCCACAGCACCTGGAAGTAACCCAGCGCCAGGATCACGAACGCGTACAGTTCGGCCAGCAGCAGGCCCAGGCCCAGGCTCAGGTCGATCGGGCTGCTCATGCCCACGGTCTGGGTCAGGCGCCACCAGATGTAGCGCGAGGACACCGCCAGCGACAGCGCCATCATCACCAGGATCGCCAGGCGGCTGCCGCTGCGCCGCAGCAGCATGGCCGCGGCGAAGACCACCAGCGAGAACAGCAGTTGCTGCGGCACATCCATCGGGATGGCGACGACGAAGACCAGCAACACGGCGCCCAGCAGCCACAGCGACCAATTGGCCAGGACATGCAGCGGGCGCGCGGCACGCGACGCGGAGGCAGCGCTCATCGGCGATTCCTAACAAGGGGAGGAGGTCGGCGCGCGGTCTTCCCCACCGCGCGGCGACGGCAAACAGGTGCGGCGCCCGCAGGCGCCGCGTGACATCAACGATTCAAGAAACGCTTAAGCGGTCCGCCCGGCGCCGGCACGGTGGCCTCGCGGCCGACCTCGAGCAGGCGCTGGAACAGCTGCTGCAACGGCGTGCCGGTGGCGGCGGGCGTCATCGGCAACGTCACGGCAGGCACCGGTGCCGCCGGCCTGGGCTCGATCGCAGCGCGTACCACCGACAACACCGGCGCCGGCGCGGCAGGCACCGGAGCGGCAGGCGCCGCTGGCGGCGCAGCGGCCGGTTCGGCGGCGCTGAGCCGGTCGGCGGAGAAATCCTGGTACGCGGTGGCACCGCTGCTGCCGAGCTTGGCAAACAGGCTGGAGACGTCGTCGCCGGTTTCGGCACCCGTCTGCTTGGACTTCTTGGACATGACGCCCCTCATGACGATCTGAAAATAATCGGTCGCTACCGCCGCGCTCAGCCGGCCCTGGCCAGCACGAAGCGCCGCAGGTCTTCGCTCCCGGACGACAACGCACGCACGCCCAGGCCGGACGACATCCCCACTTGCACGAACCATGCCTGATACACCCCTTCCAGGAAGCCGTCGGCGCCGCTGGCCTGCCCGGCCAGGCCGATGTGCAGCGGCGAGCCGGCGTGCAGCAACTCGACACGGTCGGCGTGCTCCTCGAAGCGCGCGTAGCCCCATTCCAGCCGGTCCCAGACGCGGTTGGCCGCGTCCTCCAGTTCCTGCAGGGTGCTGCAGCCGCCGACCGGGTGCTCGACCGCGAAGCGGCGGCCGATACGCGCCATCAGCAGGGCCAGGTCCTCGGCGCCCAGTTCGGCGGCGAATTCCTCGGCCAGCGCGCGCAGAAAACCGCGCCACTGCCGCGAACAGGCGTGGGTGCGGTAATGGGTCTGCAACGCGTGAACGCTCATCGAGGAAGTCTCTGGCCAGGGACGGAACGACAACGGCGTAGCGGCTGTGGCGCCTCGGACCGGCTGTTGGCGGCCGTCACTATTGCGACACAGTTCTCACTTTGCAATGCAGTGTATCTCACTCTTTCTTCACAGCAAAGCCCTCGCAGACGGAAATGCGACCGCTGCCCGGCCGTCAGCGGTCGGCGCGCACGGGCCGGCCATTCCCGGCTCAGGGCTGCTCCTCGGCCGACACCTGGAACACCTGCCGCAGGTAGGCCAGATAGGCGGGGTCGTCGCACAGGGTCTTGCCGGGCGAGTCGCTGAGCTTGGCCACCGGCTGGCCGTTGCAGCGGACCATCTTGATCACGATCTGCAGCGGCACCAGGCCCAGGTCGTTGGTCAGGTGCGTGCCGACGCCGAACGCCAGCATGCAGCGGTCGCGGAAATGCGCGTACAGCCGCATCACCTTGTCGATGTCCAGGCCGTCGCTGAACACCAGGATCTTGCTGCGCGGATCCACCCGGTGCCGCTGCAGATGCGCCAGCACCCGCTCGCCCCACTCGAACGGATCGCCGGAATCGTGGCGCATGCCGTCGAACAGCTTGCAGAAGTACAGATCGAAATCGCGCAGGAACGCATCCAGGCCGACCACGTCCGACAGCGCGATGCCGAGATCGCCGCGGTACTCGCGCGCCCACGACTCCAGCGCCGCCGCCTGCGAATCGCGCAGCCGCGGCCCCAGCGCCTGGAACGCCTGCAGGTACTCGTGCGCCATCGTGCCCAGCGGGGTCAGGCCGTAGCGGCGGGCGAAGTACACGTTACTGGTGCCGACGAACTGCTTGCCCAGGGTCTGCTGCAGCACCGGCAGCAATTCGCCGTGCCAGGCGCGCGAATAGCGGCGCCGGGTGCCGTAGTCGGCGATGGCGCAATTGTCGTAGCCCGGGGTGTCGCGCAGCAACGCGATCTTGGCCTGCAGGCGGCGCAGGCCTTCGGCATGGTCGGCGCCCCCGGCGTTGCGGAACCACACCTCGTTGACGATCGCCAGCAGCGGCACCTCGAACAGGATGGTGTGCAGCCATGGCCCGCGGATGTGCAGCTCGATCTCGCCGGGCACGCTGGTCGAGGCCTGCAACTGCAGGTACTTGCGGTCCAGGTGGAACAGCGCCAGGAAATCGACGAAGTCCGGCTTGATGAAGCGCATCGCGCGCAGGTAGTCCAGCTCGTCCTCGCGGAAGCGCAGCGCACGCAGCGCGTCGATCTCTTCGGAGATCTGCGGCAGGTACTGCGCCAAGTCGATGCCCGGGGTGCGGCACTTGAAGCGGTACTCCACCTGCGCGCCGGGATGCTGATGCAGCACCGCCTGCATCATGGTGAACTTGTAGAGGTCGGTGTCCAGCAACGAGTCGATGATCATCCGCCGATTATGCGCCCGGGTGCGTTGCAGGCTTTGTCATGCGCGCGTTGCGACAGGCGCCACGCCATGGCGCGCCCACCGCCTCAGCGCTTCAGCACCGCCTGCGCCGGCTTGTGCTGCACGGTGAAATCGCTGTCGCGGGCGCCGCCGGCGTCCGGATCGGTGTACCAGCACCACAGCGCGATGCCGGCGATGCGCGGTTGCGCGTCGAGCACGTCGCGCCACTCGCGCAGCACCTGCGCCTGCAACGCGGTGTCGACCTCGGCCGTGCGTTGCTCCGGGCTTTCCCACGGCGCCGCCAGGCTGCCGTGCGCCGAGCGCAGGCCCAGCTCGGCCACCCACACCGGGCGGCCGCTGCGCTCGCCCAGCGCCTGCACCCGCGCCGCCGCCGCGCGCATCTGCGCGCGCCGTTGCTCCGGCGCGGCGGCCAGCGCCGGATACAGGCTGGTGCCGACGAAATCGAAACGGTCCCAGTAGCCGAAGCGCTCGGCCTGCTCCAGGCCGTCGGCGACGTAGCCGATCGGGCCGCGATAGACCTGGCGCACCGCCGCCAGCAGCGCCGGCCACTGCGGCGCATCCTGCAACTGACGCAGTTCGGTGCCGACGATCAGCGCGCTGGCGCGTTCCTCGGCGGCGACCTGGGCCAGTTGCAGCAGCGCGCGCCGATAGGCCGCGAACCAGGCATCGCGATCGGCCGGCGCGGCCTCGCCGGCCCAGTGTCCGGGAATCCACAGATGCACCTTCAGCACCGGCTGCAGGCCGGCGGCGCGCATCTGCCGCAATCCGGCGCGGACCAGCGCCGGGCTGCTGTCGCTGCCCAGTACCGGGGCCGACGACTGCGGCGACGCCTGCCAGACGAAGGCGACCAACAGCGCACGCGAAGCGCCGGCCTCGGCCAGTTGCCGCAGCGACTGCTGCGCCGCCGCGCTGCCCCAGGGCGCCTGCGGCGACACCTTGACGTTGGCGCCCATCCACGGCGGCGCCGGCGCCGCACTGCAGCCGCCGGCGCTCAGCGCCAACAGCAGTGCGGCCAGCAGTCTCACGGCGATCGGCGCCATACCCGGTAGATGCCCTGGTGGTAGACCAGACTGTAGCCCGGCAGGCCCTGCTGCCACAGCTGCGGGAAGCGCCGGTTGAGGCTGTCCAGCGCGCCGGCCTGGCTGGCCGGGTCGCTCACCACCACCTGCGCCGGCATCCGCCGCGGATCGACCAGTGCCTGCTTGAAGCGCGGATCGAACGGCAGGATCAGTTGTTTGGCGTCGCCACGGGCGACGATCACCGGATAGCTGGCGCGATCGTCGAGCAGGGTCGGCAGCCGCGCCTCGGCCAGCCATGCGCCCAACTGCGCGGCGTCGGCGTGCCGCGGCGGTGCCGGTGCCTGCAGCGCGGCGATCCAGTCGCGGGTGGTGGAGGTGGCGGTGCGGGCGATCACCCAGCCGCTGGACACCGCGCCGGCCAGCAACAGCGCCAGGCCGAGCCAGCGCGCGTTGCGGCGCAGGTCGCCCAGCACCAGCGCCACCGGCACCAGCAGCAGGGCCAGGAAGTCCAGCGGCTGCGCACTGAAATGCGCCCAGGTGGCCAGCGTGCCGGCGCCGAGCACGGTGGCGGTCGCGGCGAGCACGCTGCGCCAGGTATCGCCGTCGCGGGTGTGGCGCAGCAGCAGCAACAGCGGCGCGCTGACGATGCCGGCCAGCAACAGCCACAGCGGCGGCCACCACGGCCGCGCCGCGGCCTGCTGCAGCCATGGCTGCAGCGCCGCCTGCGCCGAGATGCCGCGGAAAGCGGAGGTGGCATCGCGCACGAACAGCAGCGGATCGCCGAAGAACATGTAGTTGAGGTACATCCACGCCCCCACCGCGAACAGGAACGGCAGGTAGCACACCAGGTAGAAGGCCAGCGGCGCCTGCCGCATCAGCCGCGGCGGCGCGATCAGGAACAGCCACGGCGCCAGCGCCAGCGCCAGGAAGCAGGCGCGTTCGTCGACGAAGAACAGCAGGCACAGGCTCGCCGCCAGGCGCAGGTAGGCGAAGGCTTCCGGGTCGTCGCGGAAATGGCGCAGCGCGCGCGCGGCCACGTAGAACACCAGCAGGCCCAGGCCCTGGTTGTTGCCGGACAGCGTGGGCCACAGGAAGAACGGCTGGATCACCACACCCGCGCTCAGCGCCCAGGCCCAGCCACGGCCCAGCCCCGCGGCGATGTCGCGCCACAGCAGGGTCACCAGCGCCGCCCCGGCCAGCACGTCGACCAGGTACGGCAGCAACGGCGTGGACAGGCCCGGCAGGCCGCCGATCAGCACGCCCAGGTACAGCGAGGCCTGCGCGTACAGGAACCCCAGGTACTCGATGCGGAAACCGGCCGCGTCGCGCAACAGCAGCAGCTTGGCGTACTGCGCCATCGCGTCGTCGCTCATGTAGCCGTGCGCGAGCAGCCGGTGGCACAGCAGCGCCAGCAGCGCCGCGGTGAACACGAACACCGCGGTGCCGCGCGCGCGCGGCGGCGCGTCAGTCGTCGAGCGCGGCGCGGCGCTCTTCGGCCATGTGCTTGCTGATGCCATGGGTGGTCTTTTCCCAGTAGAACGGGTTGCGGATGAGCTGCCACAGGCCCTTGTAGGCAGCGATGGACTGCAGCAGCCAGTACAGCGGCACGGTCAGCGCGTAGGGCGCCAGGCGGAAGTAGTCGCGCTTGAACGCCGCCACCAGGGTCATGTAGATCAGGAAGCCGTTGCCGAGCAGCAGGTTGAGCAGGCTCAGGTACAGCAGCGCCGGCGGGAAGAACGGGTCGAAGAATGTCGAGCCCACCGCCAGCCACAGCCCGTAGCTCAGCCACATCAACGGCGCGGCCAGCGCGGTGAAGAAGGTGCCGCCGACGAACAACTGGAAGCCCCAGAACCCGCGCACGCCGGTGGAGCGGTACAGCTGCACCGGGTCGCGCATGTGCACCAGCCAGGTCTGCATGTAGCCCTTGAGCCAGCGCGAGCGCTGCCGGATCCAGTTGGGGATGCTGACGTTGGCTTCCTCGAACGTGGTCGAGTTGACCACGCTGACCCGGTAGCCCTGCTGGGTCAGGCGCACGCCCAGGTCGGCGTCTTCGGTGACGTTGTACGGGTCCCAGGCGTGGACCTTGCGCAGGATGTCCAGGCGGAAGTGGTTGGAGGTGCCGCCGAGCGGAATCGGGATGCGCAGGGTCTCCAGCGCCGGCAGGTAGAAGTCGAACCACAACGTGTATTCGAGCGTGAACATGCGCGTGAGCCAGTTCTCGTCGGCGTTGTAGTAGTTCAGCCGCGCCTGGATGCAGGCCACGTCGGCCGGCGACTTGCGGAACGCGGCGACCACGCGCTTGAGCTGGTCCGGCTCCGGCTTGTCCTCGGCGTCGTAGATGGTGAGCATCTGCCCGCGGGCGAAGCGCAGCGCGTAGTTGCAGGCCTTGGGCTTGGTCTTGGGCTGCGACGGCGGCACCCGGATGATCTCGAAGAACGCCTCCAGGCCCAGCGCCTTGGCCGCCTCGATGGTCTCGGTGTCGTCGGCCTCCAGCACCAGCTTCACGTCCAGCTTGGAGGTCGGGTAATCGAGCCGGCGCAGCGCGTTGGCCAGGATCGGCAGCACGTCCGGTTCCTTGTACATCGGCACCAGCACCGTGTAGACCGGCAGGTCCTCGTCGCCGAGCGCGGCCACTTCCTCGTCGCTGACCTTGATGTCGATGCGGCGCCGCGCACCGCGCCAGGCCAGTACCAGCTTCAGCCCGAAGGTGGCCAGGAACGCCACCGCGATCAGCGTGTTGAGCGCGATCAGGGTGACCAGCGGCCACAGCGCCAGGGCCGCGGCCAGCGCCACCGTGAGCGCCACCAGGAACACCGACTGCGCGCGGGTGATCACCTGCCGCGCCGAATGCTCGGGCGCATGCTCGGCCAGCAGGTTCAGCGCATCGTGGGTGAGCTGCGCGTCGGCGTGCTGCTGCAGGCTCCAGACGATGTCGAACTTGGAGGTGCCGACGAAGCGCACCTGCTCGCCGTAGGTGGCGCGCGCCCAGGCGAAGATCTCCGGGCCGGGATCGGCCACCGCCAGCACCAGCTGGCCGTCCTCCTCGCGCCACGGCAGCACCAGGCGCTGCGCGTAGTCGGCCAGCCGCTCCGGCTGGAACAGCGCCGGGTCGATCGGCTGCTTGAGCAGATTGACGAAATGCAGCCCGAAATGCTGCGCCAGCACCGTGTAGAAGCGCAGCGGCGCGACCCCGCGCTGGGCCAGCACCACGTCGCCCAGCCGCGAGCGCCAGCGTGCCTGCAGCGACAGCGCGTTCTGCAGCTGCGGCGGGTCGATCACCCCCGCGGCGACCAGCGCCTCGCCGATCGGCGCCTGCAGGCCGCCCTCGGTCGGCAGCCGCCCGAGCCGGCCGGGGACGCTCGCCTCGGCGGCGACGCTCTCGTGTTCGCCGGACACGGCTAGAACCGCCACCAGGCGGCCACGAACGGACCGCCCGCGCCGCCGGTGTTGCGCCCGGCCACCGGCTGCTGGTAGCCGAGCTGCAACTGCGTGCCGCCTGGCAGCGTGTACAGCACCGAGGCCTGCAGCTTGCTGAAATCGAAGTTGTTGCCGCGGATCGGCGTGTTGTCGCCGGGCGCGTAGATCCGGTTCGGGCCCTTGCCGTTGCCCAGGCTCTGGATCACGTTGAACTCGCCGATCAGCATCCAGCGCGGCGCCAGCGCCACGCCGCTGGACACGTCCAGCCGCGCCTCGTCGGAGGCGTCGCCGCCGCGCAGTCGCACCGCCGTACCCAGGTCCACATAGCCGTCGTGCTCGCCCAGGCGGTAGCCGCGGCCCACGCTGTAGCGCAGCTCGGCGCCGTAGTCGCCCTGGCCCAGCGCCGGCCGCTCGCCGTCGCGCTGGCGCGCATACGCCGGCACCAGCGCCAGCACCTGCAGCGCGCCCTGCCAGGGACCGTCGCGGCCGTCCGGGTCGATCCGGTAGCGCAGGCCGATTTCCTGGTCGGACCAGCCGCTGCTGTGGCGGTCGCCGTAGCCGCTGTCGTTGCGGTAGCCGACCTTGCTGAAATAGAAGTTGCCGACCAGGGTCAGGTCCGAGGTCAGTGCGTATTCGCCGTAGAGATTGAGCTGGTCCTGGCGGCTGCGCCCGGCATCGGGGAAGTTGCCGGACTGGCCGTGGCTGTTGAACACCGCGCCGCCATCGGTATGGCTGGCCTTGAGGATCACCAGCCCGTGGCCGGCTTCGTCGACCCAGGCGCTGGCCCAGCAGGGACCGGCCGCCAGGGCGAGCAGCGCCAGCGCCAGCCGCGCGCGGCGCGCAGGCGTGGCGCGGCGGGCACCGGGCAGGGGCATAGCGGACGCGCAGGCGCGAGGACGCACGCCGTCGAAATCATGCATGGTTGAGTTCCTGGTGGGGGTCCCCCGAACCGGAAAGCAGGCGCGGTCCAGGAGGAAATCGGCGGAACACGTCATTTGTTAAGTGACGCACTTCCCAATATAGCGAATTTATGCTGCCATGCCGCACGCGCGCGCGGCGCGCGCCGATTTCGTTCAGCCTGGGCGGCGCCAGCACAGCCGGGCGAAGGTGACCCAGGCGTGCAGCCAGATCACCGCCCAGACCGCCGCCCGCACCGGCCAGGCCCGGGTCGGCGCCTCGAACTTGCGGAAGTAGCGCCACAGCCCGCGATGCTTGTGCCACTCGACGAACCACGGCCGCTTGCGGCTGGACACGCCGCGCACGTGCAGCACGCGCAGGCGGTTCAGTACCGCCACCATGGCCCCGGCCTGGCGCACCCGGCGGCACAGGTCCAGGTCCTCGGCGTGCAGCCGATAGCCGGCGTCCCAGCCGCCGATGCGGGTGAACAGCGCGCGCGGCAGCAGCATCAGCGCGCCGGACAGCGCCGGCACCGGCTGCAGCGGCTGCGCCGGGTCGGCCGCCAGCGCCAGCCGCGAGCCGGCCAGCGGATGCCGCAGCATCGCCGCGAAGTCCGGGTCGCGGCGCCGCACCGCAGCGTCGGCGCGGCCGTGTTCGTCGACCTGCTCCACGCCCAGCAGCGCCTCGCCGAGCGCGGCGGCCTGCGCGCGCAGTTGCGCCAGGGTGTCGGGCTCGACCATCAGGTCGGGATTGACGAAGGCCAGCCACGGCGCATCGCTGGCCGCGGCACCCTGGTTGCAGGCGGTGGCGAAGCCGGGATTGTCGGGATTGGCGATGAAGCGCACCCGCGCATCGTCCAGCGCATGCCGCTGCACCAGCGCCAGGGTGTCGTCGCGCGAGGCATTGTCGACCACCCGGATCTGCGCCACCTCGGCCGCCGCGCGCAGGCGCTGCAGACAGGCATCGATGGTGCTGCCGCTCTCGTAGGTCACCACCACCACGGCTATCTGCTGTTCGCTCATCGGTCGATTATCCCGCATGCGCCGCCCGCCACGCGCGCAGCAGGCATGGCGGCGGCGGCGATTGCCGCGCATACTCTGGGCCCCGTGCACTGCGCGGCCGTTTGCGGCCCGCACGTGCGGGAGACGGAGCGATCCGTGTCCTTTCCTTCGCCCAGTGCAGATGCCGGCCAGCGTTGTTTCCTGTCCCAGGCTGCCGCCCCACCCCGCACACCGCGCGCGCCACCCGAGCCTGCGCGCATGCCGAGATGCCGGCGGCGACCGCTTCTCCGCTCCCGATCGCGCGACCGGGCCCTGCCCCAGGCCTCCCCGCTTCTGGTCTAGACCAACCACCCGCAATGGCAGTGCCGTCGCGCATGCCGGGGCTGGCATGCGGCGGTGGGTCCAGCGCGCCGGTTCGCGCCTGCGCTGCGAGGCGCGCGCATGAGCGCCCGCCACCAGATGCACGGCATGGGCACGCAGACCGTAGCCGCGGACTGGCCGCCGCTGTCCGACGGCGAGGTGGAGGCGCTGCTGCAGCAGTACGCCTTGCCCGGTCACCTGCACGGACTGCGCTGGCATAGTCCGCGCCCGTTCTCGGCGGCGGCGGAGGTCGAGACCGGCGTCGGCACGCTGTTCGTCAAGCGCCACCACCGCCGCGTGCGCGATCTGCACGCGTTGGGCGAGGAGCACGCCTTCATCGCCCACCTGCGCGCGCAGGGCGTGCCGGTGCCGGAGGTGCTGCGCGACCGCGACGGCGCCAGCGCGGTGCGGCGCGGCCACTGGACCTACGAGGTGATGCGCGCCGGCGCGGGCGAAGACCGCTACCGCGAGGCGATGTCGTGGACGCCGTTCGCCGACACCGCCCATGCCGCCGCCGCCGGCCACGCGCTGGCGGCGTTGCACCGCGCCGCCGCCGACTACACCGCGCCGCTGCGCAGCACCAGCGTGCTGGTCGCCAACCTGCGCCTGTTCGGCCAGCCGCAGCCACTGCAGGCGTTGCAACAGGATCTGGCACGGCGCCCAGCGCTGGCCGCGTGGCTGCAACCGCGCGACTGGCAGGGCGACCTGCGCGCGCACCTGTTGCCCTGGCACGCACAGGCCTGGCCGCTGCTGCAGACGCCGCCGCCGGCGCTGTGGACCCATGGCGACTGGCACGCCTCGAACCTGCTGTGGCGCGGCCACGGCGCCGCCAGCACGGTCAGCGCGGTGTTCGATTTCGGCCTGGCCGACCGCACCTTCGCCCTGTTCGACCTGGCCACCGCGATCGAGCGCAACCTGATCCCGTGGCTGCACCTGGACGACGGCGGCACCGCCATCGCCGACCTCGACCAGCTCGATGCTCTGCTGCACGGCTATGCCACGCTGCTGCCGCTGGACGCGGCGCACCTGCGCCTGCTGGCCGCGCTGCTGCCGCTGGTGCATGCCGATTTCGCGCTCAGCGAGATCGAGTACTTCGCCGGCATCACCGGCTCGGACGCGCACGCCGGGATCGCCTACCGCCGCTACCTGCTCGGCCACGCCGCCTGGTTCGGCGATGACGAAGGCCAGCGCCTGCTGCGACACCTGCAGCGGCGTGCCGCGGCCGCGCCATGAACCGTCGCATCCACCCCGACACGTCCGCGGTCACGCCTGCCGCGCACGCACCGCGCGGCGCTGCCGCTTCCCACTTTCGTTTCGTTTGCCCGAGGTCGTTCCGCATGCTTCCCACCCGCCGTTTCCCCGCTCCGCACGCCCTCGCGCTGGCCCTGGCCACCGCCCTGCCGTTGCCGGCCCTGGCCGCCGACGATGCGCCGGCATCCGCCAGCACGCAGACCCCGGTCGAACTGGACGCGGTCAACGTGCAGGGCCGGCAATCGCACAACCGCAGCAGCCTGAGCGGCTATGGCGATGCGCCGCTGCTGGACACGCCGATGGCGATCGCCACCATCGACCGCAACCAGCTGTCCGACCGCCAGGTGCGCGTGCTCAGCGAGGTCCTGCGCGCCGACGCCGCGGTCGGCGACAGCTACGCGCCGATCGGCTACTACGAGAACTTCCTGGTGCGCGGCTATTCGCTGGATGCGGCCAACAGCTACCGCATCAACGGCCTGACCATCGCCGGCGAGCAGAACGTGGCGCTGGAGAACAAGGAGCAGGTGCAGGTGCTCAAGGGCCTGTCCGGGGTGCTGTCCGGCATCACCACCCCGGCCGGCGTGATCGACTACCAGACCAAGCGCCCGCAGCACGTGCGCAGCCTGGTGCTGAGCGGCGACGACGACGGCAGCCGCGGCGCGGCGGTGGACCTGGGCGACTGGTTCGGCAGCGAACGCCAGTTCGGCCTGCGCGTCAACGCCGCGCACGAGACCCTGCGCAGCTATGTGGATCACGCCGACGGCCACCGCAACTTCCTGTCGCTGGCCGCGGACTGGAACATCGATCCGCAATCGACCCTGCAACTGGACGTGGAATACCAGGACCGCCAGCAGCGCTCGGTGCCGGGCTATCAACTGCTCGGCGGCACGCAGTTGCCGAGCGGGGTGTCGGTGCATCGCCTGCTCGCCTACCAGCCGTGGTCGAGGCCGGTCGGCATCGAGGCGCTGAATGCGCAGGCGCGCTACGAATACCGCTTCAGCGACGCCTGGAATCTGCAAGTCGCCGCCTCGCACAGCCGCGCGCTGATCGACGATTACTCCAGCTTCGCCTGGGGCTGCTACGGCGCGGCCAGTTGCGCCGGCGACGCGGTGCCCAACTACTTCAGCCGCGAAGGCGACTACGACATCTACGACTACCGCAGCCCCGCCGACAGCCGCCGCAACGACGAACTGCAGGCGATCGCCAGCGGCAGCGCCAGCACCGGCGTGCTGCAGCACCAGTTCCAGGTGGGCGTCGACTATCTGCATCGCACCATCGACCGCCACGGCTCGATCAACGAGATGATCGGCAGCGGCAACATCGATGCCGACCCGCCGCTGCTGGCGCCGGCCGACGCCACGCTCGGCCCCAAGCGCCGGCGCCTGGACAGCGAGCAGACCGCGCTGCTGGCCAGCGACCGCATCGGCATCGGCGATGCCTGGCAACTGCTGCTGGGCGCGCGCCAGGTACGCTACGACGAACGCGCCTGGGACCGCGACGGCATGCTGACCCGGCGCACGCGCCGCTCGGTGCTGCTGCCGCAGGCGGCATTGCTGTTCAAGCTGCAGCCGTCGCTGTCGCTGTATGCCAGCTTCGCCAAGGGCCTGGCGCCGGGCGGCACCGCGCCGTGGTTCACCAGCAACGCCGACAGCATCCTCGCGCCGACCAGCGCCTACCAGCGCGAGGCCGGCATGAAGTACGAGCGCGACGGCCTGACCCTGGGCGCGGCGCTGTTCGACATGCGCCAGGCGGACCAGTACGCGCAGCCGCAGGCCGACGGCAGCTTCCTGTTCGTGCAGCAGGGCCGCCTGCACAACCGCGGCATCGAACTGTCGGCCGCCGGCACGCTGGGCGCCAGCCTGCACCTGCAGGCCAGCGTCGCCGGCATTCGCGCGCGCGCCGAGGACACCGGCACGCCGGGCGACGAAGGCCATCAGGCACTGAACGTGCCGCGCTTGCGCGCCAGCGCCCAGGCCAGCTGGGACGTACCCGGCGTCAGCGGCCTGGCGCTGCTGGGCGGCGTGCAGTACAGCGGCGCCAAGTACGCCGACCGCAGCGGCCAGGTCGCCGTCGGCGGCTACAGCGTCTACAACATCGGCGCCCGCTACGCCACGCGCCTGGGCGCGGTGCCGACCACGCTGCGACTGAGCGTGGACAACCTCACCGACAAGCGCTACTGGCGCGACGTCGGCGCCTACGAAGGCGACGATTATCTGTTCCTCGGTGCGCCGCGGACCGCGCGGCTGGCGCTGCAGTTCGATTTTTGAGGGGCGGGGATTGGGGAATCGGGATTCGGGATTGGTAAAAGCCAAAAGCGGAACATGGCGCGCCACCATGTAGGAGCGGCTTCAGCCGCGACGCGCTATTGCTGACCGGTCGCGGCTGATTCCCACAGTGAGACAAGCGCTGCTCCTTCAACGAACACTGTCTTCTTTGCTCGCAAAAACGCATGACCCTGTTCTCCGGATCCACCATGACTTCATCCACTGCTGCCCCTTTCGAACACCAGCCGCGCCGATGACCACTGTGGCAATCAACTGTGATGCAGCCGAAACGCGCGAAGTGGTGTGCTTTCCGATGCCGCAATGCGTCGGGACTGAAGTCCCTCCCACATTGCACTCGGCGGGCTCGCCGCAAGTCCCTGTAGGAGCGGCTTCAGCCGCGACGGGCTTTCCCGGTAACGCCTGTCGCGGCTGAAGCCGCTCCTACAGAAAAGCGCGCAATGCACCGAGCTGGCGAACCATCCCCAATCCCGAATCCCCAATCCCTGCCTCCCCACCATGTCTCCTCTCGAACTGCTCGCCGTGCTGGTCAACGTCCTGGGTGTGTGGCTGACCGCGCGGCGGGTGCGCTGGTGCTGGCCGGTCAACGTGGTGGCGGTGCTGCTGTACGCGTGGCTGTTCTATCAGTGGAAGCTGTACTCGGACATGCTGCTGCAGGGCCTGTACGTGGTCCTGCAAGGCTACGGCTGGTGGCGCTGGAGCAAAGGACTCGGCGACGACGGCAAGGTCCAGGTCGGGCCGCTGCCGTGTGCCGAAGGCCTGCGCTCGGTGCTGGCCGGCGCCGCCGGCGCGGCGCTGCTGGGCTGCTGGATGCACCGGCACACCGACGCGGCGCTGCCATGGCTGGATGCCGCGCTGTCGGCGTTCAGCGTGGTCGCCAGCGTCTGGGCCGCGCGCAAGCGCATCGCCAACTGGGGCCTGTGGATCGTGTTGGACTGCGTCTACGTCGGCGTGTTCGTGTACAAGGGGCTGTATCCCACTGCCGCGCTGTACGCCGGGTTCGTGGTGCTGGCGGTGTATGGCCTGCGGCTGTGGCAGGCGGATCTGCGTCGCGCGCGTGCCATCACCTGATTGCGCTCAGTGACTTTCTTGGTTTAGCGACACAGCACGATCGAACGCAAGACGGCCGCCATGCGGAAACCGCGCAAACATCGGACGCCACATCGTCCGCATGCCTGGCGGCAGCGTAGTCTTGTCAGCTACGCTTCACCAGGCCCAGAACGCTACATGAGCTTCCCCACTGCCACCGCCGCCGGCTTCGCTCAACGCATCGCCGATGCGCTGCTGGCGCGCATCGCCGCCGGCGAATGGCGCGCCGACCAGCGGCTGCCGGTGGAGCGCGAGCTGGCCGCGTTGTTCGGTTGCACCCGCATCACCTTGCGCGAGGCGCTGCAGCAACTGGAATCGGATGGGCACATCTACCGCGAGAACCGTCGCGGCTGGTTCGTCAGCGCGCCGCGGGTGCGTCACGATCCCAACAGCATCGCCGGCTTCATGCAGTACGTGGCCGCACAGGGCGGCATCCCGCGTACCGAACTGCTCGCCGCGCAGCGCCAGCCCGCCGGCCCGGCGCTCGCCCGGCATCTGCACCTGGACGATCCGGCAACCGACGTGTTCGTGCTGCGCCGCCGCCGCTGGATCGGGCGCCGCGCCGTGCTGCTGGAGACCAACGCGATCCTCGCCGCGTGGGCGCCACGCCTGCTCGACCACGACCTGGCCGGCTCGTTGAGCGC
Organism: Xanthomonas sp. NCPPB 3174; assembly: GCF_056725205.1. Classification (NCBI taxonomy): domain Bacteria; kingdom Pseudomonadati; phylum Pseudomonadota; class Gammaproteobacteria; order Lysobacterales; family Lysobacteraceae; genus Xanthomonas; species Xanthomonas sp. NCPPB 3174. The sequence continues at coordinate 4,210,695 of NZ_CM161517.1, forward strand.
GGTGCTGACCCAGCGCCTGGGCTTGCGACAGGCGCGCAGCCGGCTGTCGATGTATCCGGCCACGCTCGATGCCGAGCAGGCCGCACTGCTGCAATCCACCGCCGGCACGCCCTGCTTCCGCCTGCAACGCGTCAGCTACGATCCCGACGGACGCGCCGTGGAGTTCGACATCGAAGCCTGGCGCCACGACGTTCTGGAAGTGTCGGTGGATGTTTACGCGCCGCCGGAGTGAAGCGACTCTGCAGAGCGCCGCGCAGGCGCGTTGCCGGGAGTGGCTTGCATGGCCAGCCGGGGCGTTCCCGCCTCACCACCAGAACCACAGGCGAAGATCGCCCCTGCCGATGCAGTGGTCTCCCCGCCCCTTCGGAATGCCGTCGATTCCGTCTCGCAGGGCAGCAAGCCACGCCGCGCCGATGTCCAGTGCGGCCGGCGCCAGATCCGCTGGAAACGACCAACGATCATCGGTGGTCGAGAAGGTAAGGCGCAGCTTCTCCGGAGCGACCCACGCAGCGCGACCGCGCCGATTGTTTGGAACGGCAAGCTCGGCCCTGGTGGGCGCCGTGATCGCGATGACGCGCGAACCGTCGCCATCGGTGGCCAGCGCGTCGAGCAGCATCAACAGCGACCGGCACCCGGCCGCGTCTGCGTTGAGATGCCAGCCGGGATAGTTGCGCTCGTTCTCGAGATAGCGCCACAGCGAGATGCGGCCGGTTTGCCTCCAGCGATGGGCAAGCCGCAGGTCGGGCGGCGACAGGCTACGCATCGAACAGCGCACGTTGCGGATCCGGCGGCGGCAACGTGTCGTACAGGCGTTGCAACTCCTCGCGGCAGGCGCGCAACGGATCGTGCATCAGGAAGCCGGCCAGGCGCGCGTGCCAGGCCGGCCAGCGCGTGGCCAGCGCATCCATGTCGCCGTCGGCGGCGCGGCCTTCGCCGCTGCACGCGACATGCGCGGTCTCGCACAGCACGTTGCGCCAGCCGAGTCCGGCCATGCGCAGCGACAGGTCGGTCAGCGCCGCATACCAGGAGCCATAGCTGCTGGCATCGAGGCCGCCGGCACGCTGCCGCGCCACCCCACGCAGCACCACCGCATGGCACACCGCCGACGGCAGTTCCGGATGCAGCGGCGGCAGTGCCGCGCACGCCCGCGCCAGGCGCTCGGGATCTTCGGGCAGCGGATTGATCTCGCCCAGCCGCGGCCACGCGCAGGCTTCGCCGGCATTGCTCCACGGCGTGGCACTGGCGATGGCCGCATCGCGCGCCAGGCAGGCGCTCAACTGCAGCAGCCAGCCCGGCCCGGGCTGCGCGTCGGCGGCCAGCACCGCCACGTCGGCATCACCGCAGGCGCGCAGCATCTCGTCCAGATGCGCGACCTCGCCGAGCATGCGCGGCCGCCGCGTGTAGTCGGCCTGCAGGCGCGTGTGCGCTAGCCAGGCCTCGATCACCCAGATGCCGCGCGGGCCGGCCTGCGCATCGTCGGCCAGCCACACCCGGGTGCCGGCCGGCGTGTTCGCTTCGAGCGCGCCCAGGCAGGCGTCCAGCGCGACGTCATCGACGCCGACCGGCAGCAGCACGATGGGCAGGCTCACCCGCTTACTTCTTGCCGCGTGCCGGCAGCGGCTCCATGGCCTTGAACTTCGCTCCGTACTCATCGGTGAGATTGCGCGCTTCCTGCGGGTTGCGCACGATCGACGGCGTGATCAGCACGATCACTTCCTGGCGATCCCGATTCTGGGTCTTCTGCCCGAACAGCGCGCCGACCACCGGCAGCTTGCTCAGGTACGGCACGCCGTTGCTGCCATCGGAGGTGCTGTCGTTGATCAGGCCGGCCAGCATGATGGTGTCGCCGCTCTGCACCGCCGCCTCGGTCTTGACCCGGCGCGTGTTGATCGGCACGTTGCAGGCGGTGCTGGTGCCGGCACTGGTGCCGCAGTTGGTCGATGCCGCACCAGGCGAACTGACTTCCTGCACGATGTCCAGGAACACCATGCCGTCCTTGGTCACGCGCGGGCGCACCTTCAGGATCACGCCGGTATCGATGTAGTTCACCGACGAGTAGGTGGTGCCGGTGCCCAGGCCGGTGTCGACGCTCACCGAATTGATGGGGATGCGCGTACCCACATTGAGCGTGGCCTCGGCGTTGTTGCGCACGAACACCGACGGCGTCTGCAGCAGCTTGACGTCGGTGACCTCGTCCAGCGCGGTGATCACGGCCGCAGCGTTCTTGCCGAGGAAGGTCCAGCCCAGGCCACTGCTGCCGGTGATCTTACCGGCGATATCGCCCCAGATCTTGCGGCCCGCCGCGCTGGGCAGATTGGCGCCGCCGCCGATGCCGATATTGGTGGCGTCGGACGCCGCATTCACCGCCTGCTCGAAGTACCAGTTGACACCGTACTTGAGATCACCGGACAGGTTGACCTCCGCAACCTGCGCCTCGATATGCACCTGCATCGGCATCACGTCGAGCTTCTCGACCACGTCGCGGATCGAGCGCCAGGCCTGCGGGGTCGAGCGCACCAGCAGGGTGTTGGTTTCCTCCACCGCCGACACGCCGACCTTGTCGCCCTGCACTTCCAGGGTCACGCTGCCGTTGCCGGACGTGCGCGGCGACAGTTGCAGGCTGCCATTACCCAGGCCACCGCTGCTGCTGCCGGAAGAACTGCTGCTGCCCAGGCTGTCGCTGCTGCTGCCCAGGCTATTGCTCCCCAGACCGCTGCCGCCCAGGCTGCTGTCGCTGCCGTTGAAGCCGCCCAGGCCGCCGCCGTTCAACTGGCTCATCTGCGAGCCCGGCATCAGCGAGGCGTTGGAGTCGCCGCGGTTGCCGCCGCCGGCGCCGAACACTTCGGCCAGGCGGTCGGCCAGGTCCTTGGCCTTGATGTACTTGAGCTCGTAGGAGAACAGGCGCGCGCCGCCGCCGGCGCTGTCGATGCGGTCCAGCCACTCCTGGATCTGGTCCAGGTAGCGCGCCTGCGGGGTGATCACCAGCACCGCATTGGCGTTCTCCAGCGGCATGAAGCGGAACATGCCGGCGCTGGGGGTCTTGCTGTTCTCGCCGAACACCTTCTCCAGGTCCGCCGCGACCTGTTCGGCCTTGCCCGACTGGATCGGGAACACGCCCACCGACATGCCCGACAGCCAGTCGACGTCGAAGATCTGCACGGTGCGCAGATAGTTCTCCAGCTCGGCACGGGTGCCGCCCAGGGTGATGACGTTGCGCGAACTGTCGATGCCGACGATGGCGTTCGGCCGCGCGTAGGGCTCGAGCACCTTCTTCATCTCGCTGGCGGAGATGTACTTCAGCGGCACCACGCGCACCTCGAAGCCGCGCGCGTTGGCCGGCGAGGCGGTGCTCGGCGCCACCGTGCCGGCCAGGGCCTGATCGGCGGGGACGATGTTGTAACGGCCGCCGCTGTAGACCATGCGCGCGTTGTTCCAGCCCAGCACCATCTCCAGCAGGTTCAGCGCCTGCGCCGGCGACACCGGCTTGGGCGTGGCCAGGGTCACCGTGCCCTGCACGCCCGGCGCGATCACGTAGTTCTGCCCGAGCATGTCGCCGAGGATGGCCTTGACCACCGCCTGCAGCGATTCGCCCTCGAAGTTGAAGGTGGCGCTGCCGCTGCTGGCGTTGCCCAGCGACGGCGCCGGCGCCGCGGCGGCCGCGGAATTGATCATGGTGCCGCTGCCGCGGCGGATCACCGGGGTGGCGCGCTCGGGCAAGGCATTGGGATCGGCCGGGCCGCCCTCGCCGTCGGTCTGGGTGCTGCCGGCCGCGCCGACCTGGGGGTTGATCGCGGCGCCGCGGCGGACGTCCGGCGAAGGCGTGGTGGCGCAGCCGGCCACCAGGCCGATGGCGAGGAACAGGGAAAACAGACGCGGCGTCATGCGATCACTCTTCAAGGGTTCTGACCTGAGGGGTTGTTCTGGCGCTGTTGCTGCAATTGCCGGCGCCGCGCTTCGATCCGCTCGCGGATCGCCTGCAACTGCTCCGACGAGGGGGCCGGCGAGGACGGCGGCGGCGCGCTCGGGGTCGGCGCCTGGTTCGGCGCCGGGTTGGACGCGGAAGGGGTTTGCGGTCGCGGCGCGTTGGCGTTGGACTGGCCATTGGGCGCGGACGCCGGCGGCGGCATCTGCCCCTGCGCAGCGGCGCGTCCGGCCTGGCCGAGCACGGTCGGCGGTTGCCCGCCCTTGCCGTCGAATACCTTCAATTCCAGGGTCTGGGTGCCGCCGGAACCGCTGACCGTGGCCTGCCGCGGCGACAGCGACAGCAGCCGCCAGCCCTGCACGGCGTCGCCGCCTTCCTTCAGGCGCAGCGATTCGCCCTGCTCGGTGGTCAGCGTCGCCATCTTGAAGCGGTCGGTGAGCAGCACGCCGGTCAGGCGCACGTTGGGCGCAGCGGCCTGACCGCTGTCGGCGCTGAGGAAGAACGGATGCGGACGGCGATCCTCGGCAAATATCGGCCGCGCGGCGATCTCGCCGTACTGCGAGAAATCGCCCAGGCGCTGCGTGGTGGCCGCGGGCAAGCCCGGCAGTCGCTGCAGCATCGACGGATCGTCGGGCAGCGGCGCCACGCGCTCGCCGAGCCCGCCCAGGCCCAGCGCCCAGACCAGCAGCCCCCACAGCGCCAGCGTGCCCAGCCACACGGTGCGCAGGCCCATCGCTTCAATTCGCATGGCGGCCCTCCACCTGTTGCGGCAGGTCCGCCGGCGCGGCATTCGCGGCTCCGGACGCACCCGGCGGGTTGGTCGCGCCGGGCGTGCCCGGTGGCGGCGGTGGCGGCATGGACGCCGGCTCGCTCGGCCCGGCACCGGCGGAACCCCCGGCGTTCATCACCGGCGTGGCGGCGGCGGGTGCCGTCGCCGCGGACGGGTCGGAACCGGCGGACGCCGCTGGCGGCGCCGGCATCGCGTTCGGGCGCAGGTAACCGGCCAGTTCGAAGGCCACGTCCAGGCCGTTGCCGCTCTCGCCCGGCGAGAGCTGGTAGCGCTGCGCCATCACGTTGAGGTTGTCGATGAACAGCGCCGGCGTGCCGCTCTCCAGCGCATGCAGCACCGCCGCCAGTTCCGGCGTGCCGCAGCGCAGGCGCACCTGCACCGCGACGCGGGTGAAGCGGTCGCTGCGGTTGTCGGCGGCCAGCGGCGAGCGGTTGCTGATCGCGCAACTGCGGTTGCCGGGGCTGGCCGTGGCCACCGCGCTTTCCAGGCGCTGCACCAGGCCGGCCGAGGCCAGCTCGGCCGAGGTCTCGCGCAGGAAGCCCGGGCGCGTGGCCAGGTCGCGCTGCGCCTGCTGCAGCCGTTGCGCCACCTGCGGCGCCTGCTGCAACTGCATGCGCACGCGCAGTTCGCGCTGCTGCAGTTCCTGGATCTGCGCATCGACCTCGCGCATCGGCACGGTCCACCACGGATGCACCAGCACCAGGTAGCCCAGCGCCAGCGCCGCCAGCAGCAGGCCCAACGCCAGCCAGCGGTCGCGCTTATCGACCTGCACCGGCATCGGCGGCCTCCTTGCGCTTGGTGCCGGCCAGCTCGGCGGTGAGGGTGAAGCGGTCGCGGTGGCTGCCCGGGTCGGCCTGCAGCACGCCGGTCAGCGACGGCGTGCGCCACAGCGGCGACCCCTCCAGGCGCCCGACCAGCGACGAGGCTTCGCTGCTGAGGCCGATCAACTGCAACTGGTTGCCCTCGATCGAGAACTTCTCCAGATAGGTGCCCTCCGGCAGGCGCTTGCTCAGTTCGTTCCAGACCTCCACCGAGGCCGGGCGCTCGGCGCGCAACTGGTCGAAGAACGCGGCGCCTTCGACCAGATCGAGCAGTTGCTGGCGCTGCGCGGCCACCGCGCGTGCGCGCTGCGCGCCGCTGTCCACCTGCGTGCGCAGGTGCTCCAGCGCATCGCGGCGGTTGTCCAGCAACTGCCAGCCGGCCGCGCACAGCGCCAGCAGCGCGGTGGCGGCGAGGATCGCGTTCCAGCGCCGCATCGGGTCGGCGCGGCGGTGGCGCTGTTCCTGCGGCAGCAGGTTCACTCCCAGCGGCGCGCCGTCGCTGCCGGCGACGTCGATGCCGGCCAGGGTCGGGCGCAGCGCGCCGGCGCTGGCCTGCAGGTCGTCCAGCACGCGGCGCGGCGCCACCACCAGTTCGGCATCGAGCTGGGCGTCGTCGCGGCGGCCGTCGGCGCGCACGTCGTAGATCACCTGGTCGGCCTGGAACGGGGTCTGCCGGTCGATCTCGAACTTCACCACCTCGCGCAGGTGTTCGGCCGCCGCTGCCGGCAGGCGCAGCCGGCGTTGCAGCGCCGCCTCGGCCGGCAGCAGCCACACCCGCGGCAACGCCGCCAGGCGCGGCCCCAGCAGCGCCTCCAGTTCGGCGGGCAGCAGCGGCCACGGCAGCGCCAGCGGCGCGCCCAGCTCGGACTCGACCTGCCGCGCCAGCATCAGCTGCTCGCCCTCGCGCCACAGCAGCAGCCGCGCCTGCGACCAGCCCAGCTGCAGTTGCCAGCGCGGCGGCAGCCACGCCATCAGCGAGCGCTGCCACCAGGCCAGCAGCCCGCCCGCACCGGGGGCGATGCGTACGCCAAGTTTGTCCATCGTGTCGCGCCACGCCGTCATCGCACCGTCGTTCCTTCTTCCCAACGCAACACAGTGTAGGCGGAGCCCGGCAGCGCCGACGAGCCTGGGCGCACCACCGCACGCAACACGCCCTCGCGGCCATTGCCCAGCCGCGCCCGGCTTTCGATGCTGTAGGTGCCGCCACCGCCCATGCCGACCATGCCGAGCTGGGTCTGGTCGGTGCGTTCGCGCTGCGCCAGCACCTGCTGCGCGTCCAGGCCGAGCGCGGTCAGCACCGGCCCCGGCGCGAAGTCCGGCGTCGGCCGCGACACCCCGCCGTACAGGGTCAGGTTGGGCAGCAGCTTGGCGTACAGCTCCGGGTCCATGCCCAGCACCAGTTGCAGTTCGGCCAGGCTTTCGAACGGCGCGTCCTTGGCGCCGTAGGGCAGGCCGGCGGCGGCGTAGTCCGGGTCCTCGGCGCCGTTGGGCTGGGTCAGGTTGTCCGGGTCGCGCCAGTCCACGATCGCCGCGGCGATGCGCTCGGCGCGCTGCGGCTCCTCGCCGACCGCGCGCACCAGCGCCGCCAGCAGCGGCGCATCGGCCATGTTCAGATCCACCTTGCCACTTTCGTCGGTGACCCGCAGGTCGACCGTGGCCCCTTCGTACTGCCAGCGATAGCGCCGCCCGTCGGCACGCCAGCCCGGCTGGGTGGGGGTGCCGGCGAGCCGGGTCAGCGCGTATTCCAGGCCGGCGCGGGCGCGCTCCTGCGCCTCGGCGCCGTCGCCGAGCACCTTGCCCTGCAGGTTCTCGGTGCGCGCGGTCAGTGCGAAGGCGCCGATCAGCGCGGTCAGCAGCGCGATCAGCCACAGCACCAGCACCAGCGCGGCGCCGCGGTCGCGATGCGCAGCGCTCATTGCCGCATCTCCGCGCCACCGGCCTGGCGCAGCGCCACCACCAGCGGCGGCCACGCCGTGCCGTCGCCGCTGCGCAACTCGATCGAGACCAGCAGCGGCAGCGTGTCGGTGCGCTCCCAGCGCTCCTGCCAGGGGCCGATGGTGCCGCGCTCCGGGTCCAGGCCGCGGTAGCGGAAGCGCACCTCGCGCAGGTCGCGCGCCAGCGGCTCGGGCGGGCGCGGCGGGGTTTCGGCGAGTTGCTTGCCGGCCTGCACCTGCACCAGCGCGATCGCCAGTTGCCGATGGTCGCCCTCGCCGCTGACCCGCAGGTCGTGCAGGTAGGGGCCACCGCGGCCGAGGTACTCGGGCAGATCGGCCACGAACTGCATGCGCTGCGGTTCGCCGACGAAACGCACCGGCTGCAGCGTGTGTGTGTCGATATCCAGCGGCAGCGACTGCGCGCCGCTCAGGCGCCGGCGCAGGAAGCCCTCGACTGCGCGCATGCGTTCGCTGCGCCCGGCGATCGCCTCGCCGCGGCCGCTGATCGCCATCGCCGAGCGCAGCGTGGCGAAGGCCAGGGTCAGCCCGCCGACCAGCAGCACCGTGGCCAGCAGCACCTCGATCAGGGTGAAGCCGCGCGCGCTGGCGCGCTGCGGCGCGCGCGTGATCATTGCGGCACCCCGTTGCCTTGCGGGGCGACCAGGCGCAGGGTCTTCCACTGCAGCGCTTGCGCCGGCGCATCGCCCCAGCGCACCTGCAGGGTCAACTGCAGCAGGGTCGGTGCGCCAGGCGTCACCGCCGCATCGGGCGGCCGCCGCGGATCCGTGTAGGGCGCCACGTCCAGGGTCCAGCGGTAGCGGCCCTGGTCCAGGGTGCCCTGGCTGCGTCCGGGCTGCAGCGGCTGCTCCACGCCCTGCGCCGCCAGCAGCGACTGCGCGTACAGGGTGGCGCGGCTCAATTGGTCGGCGCGCTGCACCTGGCGCGCGGCGCCGGACAGCGAGCCGAGCAGCAGGGTCAGCGCCAGCGCCAGCAGCGCGAACGCCACGATCACCTCGATCAGGGTGTAGCCGCGCTGGCGGTTCATGAGCCCGCCTGCTCCGGCGCACGCCCGACCGTGACCTCGCCGGTCAGCCAGGTCACGTCGATGCGCCAGCGCGCCTGACGCGCCTGCAGCTCGATGCGTCCGCCGCTGGAGGCGCCGTCCTCGAAGAACTGGATCGCGCCCTCCCCTTCGCGGCGCTGCACCTGGCGCGCGCCGGTGAAGCGGATCGTCAGCGACGGCGGGATCTCGCCGTGGCGGCCGTTGGGCGCCTGCCAGCGGTGCGCCTGCGGGTCGATCAGGAACCGCTGCGGCTGGCCGCTGGCGATCGCCTGGGTGCGGGTGTAACGCAGTTGCGAAGCGATCTCCTTGGCCGCCGAGCGCAGGCGCATGCCGTCGATGCCGCCAGTCAGCACCGAGGCCGCCAGCAGCGCGGCGATCGCGATCAGGCCCACCACCAGCAGCATCTCCAGCAGCGACACGCCGCGCATGCGCGCACGCGCGGCCGGCGCGCACGCCGGCGCGCCGAAGCGCAGCGCACCGGCAGGGGCCCGGATCACGGCGCCGGATCACTCGTACTTGATGTCGGCGTCGTAACTGCTGCCGCCGGGCTGGCCGTCCTTGCCCAGGCTGATCAGGTCGAACGGACGGCCGTCGCCGGGCACCTTGTACTCGATCGGGTGGCCCCAGGGGTCGTTCAGTTCGGCGGGCTTGGCATACGGGCCGAGCCAGCCGCTGACGCCGCCCGGCGCGGTGACCAGGTCGTCGAGCTTGGACGGCAGCTTGCCGGTGTCGAGCTGGTAGTTGTCGACCTTGCCGGCCAGGGTCTGGATCTGCGACTTGGCCAGGTTGGCCTTGCCGCGATCGGCGCCGCCGAGCACGCGGCTGCCGACCAGGGTCAGCACTGCGCCGATCAACACGATAACGATGATGATTTCCAGCAGGCTCATGCCGGCCTGGCGTGCGGCGGACGGGGAACGGGTGAGGGAGCGGCGGAGAGTGCGCATTGCATGGATCCTTGCGGTGGAAGACCTATGTAGCCGAACACGGTGACGATGGCAGCCGGCGGCGGCCGGCGGTACAGCGGCGCGTCACGCACGCCGTCACACCTGCCGCCGGAGGATCCGTGCCGCGCGCACGCACGGCCGCGGCCGGCACGCAAGGCGCCGCTGGCAATGGGACAGGGGCGGCGGCCGAAGGTTCCCGGACGGACACGCGCGGCGTCACAGTCCGCGATGACCGCCTGAGGCTCGGCCGAGGCCGGGCGCGCAGCGCCACATGCGCCATGGCGCATCGCATGGACGCACCAAGCAACGCCGCTGCCGTCCATGGCGTCACATCGCCGGCGCCGGACAGACCGGCCCGGCCATCCATGGCCGGGCGTTCGGCCATGCGCGAACCAGTGGTTCGCAAGCGCATGGCCTCCTTCGATTCATTCGTCCACTGCGCCAGAAGCCTGCGTCGCCATCCATGGCGCAACATCACGAGCGCCGGAACCACCGGCCCGGCCATCCCTGGCCGGGCGTTCGGCGCCACATGCGCCATGGCGCACCGCGCGGGCGTGTCAGGCGAGGCCGCGGCCCTCCATGGCGTCGCATTGCCGGCTCCGGATAGACCGGCCCGGCCATCCATGGCCGGGCGTTCGGCCATGCGCGAACCTGCGGTTCGCAAGCGCATGGCCTCACCCAATAGCATTGGTGAGGTCGTAGAGGGGGACGAGGACGGAGATGATCACCAGGCCGACCACCGAGGCCAGGACCAGGGTGATCGCCGGCACCATCGCCGCCAGCAGGCGGTCGATGGCCTGTGCGGTCTCCTGTTCGAAGGTGTCGGCGGTCTTCAGCAGCATGATGTCGAGCGCGCCCGATTCCTCGCCGACCTGGATCATCTGCAGCGCCAGGCGCGGGAAGCGCTTGCCCTTGGACAGCGAGGCCGACAGGCCGTGGCCGTTCTTGACGTCGTCCGCGGCGGCGCCGACGTCGGCGGTCAGCGCCAGGTTCGACAGCACGTTGCGGGAGATGCCCAGCGCCGCCAGCAGCGGCACGCCGTTGCGCAGCAGGGTGCCGAGGGTGCGGGTGAGGCGCGCGGTCTCCAGCCGCGCGATCAGCACGCCGACGAAGCGCTGGCGCAGCAGCCAGGCATCGAAACTGGCGCGGAACGCCGGGTCGCGGCGCTTGCGGTCCACCGCCAGGATGGTCACCCCAGGCACCACCAGCAGCACGATCCACCAGTCGCGCACGAACAGGCCCACGCTCAGCACCGCCTGGGTGAACCACGGCAGGGCCACGTCCAGGCTCTCGTACATCTGCGCGAACTGCGGCACCACGTAGCCGAGCAGGAACAGCAGCGCGCAGCCGACCACGCTGACCAGGATCGCCGGATAGATCAGCGCGTTGATCACCCGCCCGCGCAACTCGCGACTGCGCTCCAGGTACTCGGCCAGGCGTTGCAGGGTGTCGTGCAGGCTGCCGCCGGCCTCGCCGGCGCGCACCATGTTGATGTACAGCCGCGAGAACAGCCCATGCTGGCGCTCCAGCGCGGTGGACAGCGGCGCGCCGCCGCGCACCGCGTCGCGGATGTCGCCGACGGTGCGCTTGGAACGCTCGTCCTCGGGCAGTTCGAGCAGGATCGACAGCGCGCGGTCCAGCGGCTGGCCGGCGCCGAGCAGGGTCGCCAGTTGCTGGGTGAACTGCACCAGCGCCGCGCCGTCGAACGGCTTGGGCCGGAACAACCCGCGCAGCGAGGTGCCGCCGCCCTCGGCCGCCAGCCTGGCCTGCATCGGCATGTGCCCCTGCTCCTGCAGGCGCAACGCCACCTCCGCCTCGCTGGCGGCTTCCATCTGCCCTTCCAGGATCTCGCCATGCGAGTCCAGGGCCTTGTAGCGGTACAGGGGCATCAGGGCTGGGAGTGGGGAATGGGGAATCGGGAATGGGAACGCGCGTCGTGCGCGGTCCATGCGTTCCCGAGCGCGGACCGCCGGCGCATGGCGCAGCGACACGTCGTCACCACCGGAGCGCAGGTCGCGCGCATCAGGTTTCCTCCGTCACGCGCAGCACTTCCTCGATCGTGGTCTGGCCGCTGAGTGCCTTGGCCAGGCCGTCTTCGTACATGGTGCGCATGCCGGCCTCGCGCGCCAGTTGCTCGATCTCGCCCATGCCGGCGTGGCGCATCACCGCGCGCCGCAGCACGTCGTTCATCACCAGGAATTCCATGATGGTGGTGCGGCCCACGTAGCCGGTCGGCGCGATCGCCGAGGGCCGCGGGCGGTACAGGAAGATCTCGCCTTCCGGCTGCAGCCGGCGCAGCTCGAATTTTTCGATCTCCTCCGGCGAAGCCGCGTAGCGCTCGGCGTGGGTCGGCTCCAGCCGCCGCACCAGGCGCTGGGCGAGGATGCCGTTGATGGTGGAGGTCAGCAGGTAGTCCTCCACGCCCATGTCGAGCAGGCGGGTGATGCCGCCGGCGGCGTTGTTGGTGTGCAGGGTCGACAGCACCAGGTGACCGGTCAGCGCGGACTGGATGGCGATGCGCGCCGTCTCCAGGTCGCGCATTTCGCCGATCATGATGATGTCCGGGTCCTGGCGCACGATGCTGCGCAGCGCATGCGAGAAATCCAGGCCGATCTGCGGCTTGGCCTGGATCTGGTTGATGCCCTCGATCTGGTATTCGACCGGATCCTCGACGGTGATGATCTTGACGTCGGCGGTGTTGAGCTGGCTCAGCGCGGTGTACAGCGTGGTGGTCTTGCCCGAGCCGGTGGGGCCGGTCACCAGCAGGATGCCGTGCGGCTGTTCCAGCACCTTGCGGAACTGCGGCAGGAACGCGTCGGTGAAGCCGAGCCGGTGGAAGTCGAACACCACGGTCTCGCGGTCGAGCAGACGCATCACCACGCTCTCGCCGTGCGCGGTGGGCACGGTGCTCACGCGCAGGTCCAGCTCCTTGCCCTGCACCCGCAGCATGATGCGGCCGTCCTGCGGCAGGCGGCGCTCGGCGATGTTGAGCTTGGCCATGATCTTGACGCGGCTGATCACTGCCGCGGTCAGGTTGGCCGGCGGGCTCTCGCCGTCGATCAGCACGCCGTCGACGCGGTAGCGCACCTTCAGCCGGCTCTCGAACGGTTCGATGTGGATGTCCGAGGCGCGCAGTTCCACCGCGCGCTGGATCACCAGGTTGACCAGGCGGATCACCGGCGCCTCGGAGGCCAGGTCGCGCAGGTGCTCGATGTCGTCGGCGGCGACGCTGTCGCCGTCGGCGGTTTCCACGATCGCGCCCATCGCGCTGCGGCCCTGGCCGAACCAGCGCTCGATCAGGTCGTCGATCTCCGAGCGCAGGCCGACCCGCGGCAGCACCTGCAGGCCGGTGGCAAGGCGCACCGCGTCGGCGGCGTAGGCGTCGTGCGGATCGGCCATCCACAGTTCCAGCACGCCGTCGCGTTCGCCCAGCGGACACACATGGAATTGCTTGAGGAAGCGCAGCGACAGCGGTTGCGCCTCGGGCAGGCTCTCCGGCGCGGTGGCCGGCAACTGCTTGGCGTCGAGCAGCGGCAGGCCCAGGACCTCGGCGCTGAGTTCGGCATGGTCGCGCTCGGAGACCAGGCCCAGGCGCGCCAGCAGCGCCAGCAGGCCGCCGCCGGATTCGCGCTGCAGTTGCCGCGCGCGCGCCAGGTCGCCGTCCTTGAGCCGGCCCTTGGCCAGCAACGCCGCGATGATGCGGGTTTCGGGCGTCTCCACGGCGACGGCAGTGTCCTTCACGAGCGCATTCACGCGATCCCTCCCAGATGACCGTGCGACTTTAGCAGTTCGGCATGACCCGACGCCGAATCCGGCGCGCGCCGGCGTCGCTGTCTACCGACGGCCAGGACGTCGGCGCTGACAGGACGCGCCGCCGTCATCGGCCTGACATTCCGGCAGGCGATGGTGGACGGTTACGCGCCGGCCACCGGAGCCGCGGCTGCCTGCTGCAGACGCAGGAAACCCGGCCGGAGCCGGGTTTCCTGGGACACCATGGCGCCTCCCTGCGCCGCGTGCGCTTACTGGCGCGCGACCAGGCTGACGCCGCTGTAGGTGCTCTCGCCGACCAGCTTGATGTAGTAGGTGCCGGCCTGCGGCGCGGTGAAGCGCACCGTCTCGTTGTTGCCCGGACGGGTCGACTTGGCGTCGGCGTTGCCGGTGCCCGGCTCCTTGCCGAAGCTCACGTACATCGACACGTTGCCGCTGCCGCCGTAGGTGAGGAAGCTCAGCACCGCGCCGGCCTTGGCCTCGAAGCTGTACAGCGCCTCATTGCCGGCAGCGCCGGCCAGGCCCGCCACCGCCACCTTGTTGGTCAGCGCGGTCGCCGTCGGCGCGCACTGCTCGGTGGCCGGATCGCACGGCTCTTCCAGCGCCTTGGCCAGCGCGGCCTTGGCATCGACGATGCCGGTGCCGATCGGGGTGCTGGACGGGATCGACACCGGGAACGGACGCGCGGTCTGCTTGAGCAGGGTCTCCAGCGCAGCCGGGGTCAGCGGCGCCTTGCCCGCGGCGATCAGCGCGCTCTGCACCAGCGCCGCCACCGCGGCCACGTGCGGCGAGGCCATCGAGGTGCCGCCCATGCCCATATAGGTGTAGTTGCCGGAGGTCGGCGTGGTCGCGCCGGTGTAGCCGTTCTGCCAGACATAGCCGCCCGGGTTGCCGTCGACGCTGCCGCCGCCGCCCGGACCGGACAGGTCCACCTTGGCGCCGTAGTTGGAGTAGTAGGTGATGCCGCCGGTGATGCGGGTGGCACCGACCGCGATCACGTTGTCGCAGCTGGCCGGGCTGAAGTTGGCGGCATTGGCGGTGTTGTTGCCGGCGGCCACCACCACCGTGGTGCCGCGCGAGACCGCACCGTTGATCGCGTCCTGGGTGACGCTGTCGCAGGCGCCGCCGCCGCCCAGGCTCATGTTGATGACCTCGGCCGGGTTCTGGTTGGCCGGCACGCCGGACACGGTGCCGCCCGAGGCCCAGATGATGGCGTCGGCGATGTCGGAGGTGTAGCCGCCGCACTTGCCGAGCACGCGCACCGGCAGCACGGTGGCGTTGGGCGCCACGCCGGCCATGCCGACGCCATTGTTGGTCGCCTCGGCGACGGTGCCGGCGACGTGGCTGCCGTGCCAGGAACTGTCGTCGGCGACGGAGCCGGCGTAGCACTCGTTGTCGTTCTCCACCCAGTCGCCGTAGTCCAGCGCGCCCGGCACGCGGTCGTCGGTCGCACGCCGCGAGACTTCCTTGTCGGAGATGAAGTCGTAGCCCTGCAGCAGGTTCACCGCCACGTCCGGGTGGTTCGGCAGGATGCCGGTGTCGAGCACCGCCACCACCACGCCGTCGCCCTTGGACACGTCCCACGCGGCCGGCGCGTTGATGCCGCCGTTGGCATTGCTGTAGTGCCACTGGTACTGCGCGTACAGCGGGTCGTTGGGCACGAACTGCGGCTGTACCTGCGCCTTGGCCCGCAGCACCTCGACCGGGCGCAGCTTGGCGTCGACCTGCGCGTACTTCACCGTCGGGTCGGCGGCGATCTCGGCCACCACCTTGTCCAGGTCGGCCTTGCTCAGCTTGCCGGTCAGGCGGATCAGGTCCGCGCCGATGCCCAGGGTGCGCACGTACTCGGCGCGCACGCTGGCCGCGGCCGCGCGCGAGATGCCGTTGCCGCCGCCGAGGCTGGCGCGGCCCACCGCAGACTGCACCGCCGACAGCTTGGCGCTGCGGTCGCTGGCCGCGGCGCTGCCGGCGTTGTAGCGCACCAGGATGCGGTTGGAGGTCACCGCATCGGCCGGCGCGGAGGTGCCCGGTTCCTTGACCGGCAGAGGCGCCGAAGCGCCCGCCGCGATCGCGCTCGAGGCTCCCAGCGACATCGCCAGCATGGCGGCGGCGATGGCATTGATACGAAGGTTTTGCTTGTCGATCACGTTGACGTCCTCTTCAAAGTTTCGTGGATCAGGCGACAGTTGCGGCCGTAAAACTCCCTTTTTCCGAATCCGTTGGCCGGCCCAGCCAAGGTCCTGTGGTCTGCCCCCTCAGGCCATTGCGTGGCGGACGGCGGCAGCTGCCGCCGTCCGCGATGGATCACCAGCCGAAACCGGCGCCGATGCCGATCGAGCTGTCGTCGCTGCTGAAGGCACCGCCGATGGTCACCGTGGCGCGGTCGCTGAAGGCGCGCTGGTAGCCCACCGACAGCGCCGACTCGCCGTTCTGGAAGCCGATGCCGGCACCCACCCGGTTCTGGGTGCGGATGCCGGCGGCGCTGGTGGCCATGTTGAGCATGGCCGCGCTCATCGCGCCCTGGCGGTCGATGCGACGGTCCTGGTCGCGCAACCGCGCATCGACGTCGCCGCGCAGCACCTCGAAGCTGTCGGCCATGGTGCCGAAGCGTGCATCGGTGTACGACTTGGCGCTGGCCACGCCGTTGTCGAGCTGGCTCTTGTTGACCGCATCGGTGGCCTGGGTGCCGGCGGCGACGTTGGCGAGCTGGCGCTCGTTGCCGGCGCTGCCGATCGAGACCGTCTGCGCGCGATCGGCCACCGACCCCTGCCCCAGTGCGACCGCGCCCTGCGCCGTGGCGCTGGCGCCCTGGCCAAGGGCGGTGCCCGAGGCCGCGCTGACGCTGGCGCCCTCGCCCATCGCCACCGCGTTGGTCGCCACCGCCGCGATGTGGCTGTTGGCGCCTACCGCGGTGCTGCCGTCGGCATTGACCTTGGCGTTGCTGCCGATCGCGGTGTCGTTGGCACCATGCGCGTAGGCGCTGCCGCCGATCGCGGTGCCTGTGACGTCGTTGGCGCGCGCGGCGGTCCCCACCGCCGTGGCGCTGGAGGCCACCGCCGTGCTCTCGCCGACCTGGGCGGTGCCGATGCTGCCGGACACCGACGCAGTCGTGGTCGTGGCCGTCGCCGCGGTCTCGGCTGCAGTCGCCGGCGCCGCCTCGGTGGCCTGCGCGGCCACTGCACTGGTGCCGACCATGCGCGCGCTGCGTGCCGCGGTGGCGCTGCCACCGGTGCGCGCATCCAGTTCGCTGACCTTGCCGTCCAGCGCTGCCAGCGCCGCGCCGACGTTGTTGTAGCTGGCGCCCTGGATCACGTAGGTCGGCGCCACGAACAGTCCTTGCGCGCCGAGTCCGGCGCCGCCGCCCAGGAACGTGGCCATGTTGCTCAGCGACTGGTACAGCTGGCCGCCGTTGATCGCGTCGGTGCTGCCGGCGGCGACGCTGCCGGCGGTCAGGTTGACGATGCGCCGGGTGGCCGGGCCGCCGCGGCCGTTGCCGCTGCCCAGCGACACGGTGTCGGCCTCGTACACCCGCGAGCCGGCACCGAGTGCCACCGCGTTGTCCGCCGAGACGCCGGCATTGGCGCCGAGCGCGACGCCGTTGCTGCCGCTGTTGCGGACGAAGCTGTTGTAGCCCATCGCCACGCCGTTCTCGCCGATCGCGTTGGTCTGCAGGCCGATCGCGGTGCTGCGCGCACCGGTCGCCGAGCTGCCGGCACCGGTGGCGGTGGCACCGGCACCGGCGGCGACGCTGCCCACGCCCAGCGCGGAACTGCGCAGGCCGCTGGCGGTGGCGCCGGCACCGGCCGCGGTGCTGTCCACGCCGCTGGCGCTGGCCACCGCGGTGCCGGAACTCTGGAAGCGTGCACTGGTGTCGCCGGCGGCGGTGGCCACCGCGTCCAGCTGCGCCTTGTTCACCGCGTCGGTGGCGTTGACCGCCGCGCCGACGTTGGTGATGCGACGCGTGGCCGGCGCAGTGACGCCGTTGCCGCCACCCACCGACACCACGTTGGCTTCGCTGGTGCGCGCGCCCGAGCCCAGGGCGACGCTGCCGGCGCCGCTGGCCGAGGCGTTGATGCCCAGCGCCGTGGCATTGGTGCCGCCGTAGGCGAAGGCGTTCTGGCCGATCGCGGTGCCGCCCTGCGCCGTGGCCCAGGCGAACTGGCCGACCGAGGTGGTCTGCGCCGCGGTGGCCCAGGCCGAGGCGCCGAGCGCGGTCGCGTCCTCGCCGGTGGCGCGGGCGCTGTAGCCCAGCGCCGCGGCATAGGCGCCGGAGGCGGTGCTGCCCCAGCCCAGCGCCGAGGCGTAGTTGCCCGCCGCGGCCGCGCCGTAACCGAACGCGCTGGTGCGGGTGCCGCTGGCGGCGCTGAAGGCACCGACCGCGGTGCTGTAGTCGCTGCCGGCCGTCGCCTTGTAGCCGTCGGCAGTGGCCTGCAGGCCGCTGGCGATGGCGCCGGCGCCACTGGCGCTGCTGAACGTGCCGCTGGCCTGCGCGCCCGCGCCCAGCGCGGTGGCACCGGCGGCGCTGGCGGTGGTGGTGCCGTCGAGCAGCACATTGCCGGACGCGTCGGTGTAGTACAGCGAGCCGCCGATCGCGGTGCTGGATTCGCCGGTGGCGGTGGCGTTATAGCCGGACGCGGTGGCGTAGCGGGCGCCGGCCAGCGCGCCGCTGCCGAACGCCGAGGCACCGGTGCCGTAGGCGTTGCTGGCCTCGCCGGCGGCGGTGGCGTAGGTGCCTTCCACGTAGCTGCCGACATCGTCGGCCGGGTCGCTGCCGCCGCTGGCCTTGAACTGCTTGCCGGTGGCATCGGCCGACTGCTTCACCTCGTTCAGTTGCGCCACGTTGACCGCGTCGGTGGCCTCGGTGCCGGCGGCGACGCTGGTGATCTGCCGCTCCTTGCCGGCGCTGCCCACCGAGACGGTGTTGTCGCGCGCCGCCTCGGAGTTCGCACCCAGCGCCACGCTGTTGACGCCGGATGCATAGGCGCCGTAGCCGAACGCACTGGCGCTGTCGGCGCTGGCGTAGCTGAGGCTGCCGAGCGCGCTGCTGAAGTCCGCGGTGGCGCCGGCGCCGGCACCGAACGCGGCGCTGTTGGCGCCCGACGCCTCGGCCGGGATCAGGCCAAAGAACGAGGTACCGCCAACCGCCACGCTCTCCTCGCCGGAGGCCACGCTGTACTCGCCCACCGCCACGCTGCTGCTGCCGGAAGCGGCGGAGGACACGCCGACCGCGGTGCCGTAGCTGCCCGAGGCGAGTGCGCCATAGCCCAGCGCCGAGGACAGATAGCCCGTGGCCTCGCTGTAACCGCCCAGGGCGGTGGCGCCGATGCCCGACGCAGCGCTGCGGAAGCCGGTGGCCGTGGCCTGGTTGTCCGAGGCCACCGCCTCGTTGCCGGTGGCGGTGGAATAGGTGCCGCTGGCCTGCGCGCCGGCGCCGCTGGCGGTGGCGCCGATCTCGCTGGCCTGGGCGTTGCTGCCGATGGCGATGCTGTTCTCGCCCGACGCCTGGCTGGCGTTGCCCAGCGCGACCGCATCGACACCGCTGGAGACGGCATTGAAGCCGATCGCGGTCGCCCCGGCGGCCACGGCATTGGCGCCGCCACCGAGCGCAGTGGCGCCGTCGGCGGTGGCGTTGGCGGCCTCGCCGGCAGCCAGCGCATTGTCGCCGTCGACCAGTGCGCCGGCATCGCTGTCGGCGCTGCCGCTGGCCTGGAAGTACTTGCTGGTCGCTGCCGCGGCCTGCTTCACCGCATCCAGCTGGGCGACGTTGACCGCATCGGTGGCCTCGGTGCCGGCGGCGACGTTGGTGATCTGCCGCTCCTGGCCGGCGCTGCCCACCGACACGCTGTAGGCGCGGTCGGCGACCGCCCCGGCGCCCAGCGCCACCGCATTGGAAGCCGTCGCCTCGCTGCCGGCGCCGATGCTGATCGCGCTTTCCGCATCGGCCACGGTGTTGGTGCCGATGGCGATGGTGTTGACCTGGTTGCCCAGCGCCTGGAAGCCCAGCGCCACGCTGTAGTTGCCGTAGCCGAACGCGCCGCGGCCGACCGCGGTGGCGCTCAGGCCCGGCGCCCAGCTGTTGAAGCCGATCGAGGTGGCGCCGCTGCCGCTGGCCCACGCCCCGGTGCCGAACGCCGAGGCGTTTGCGCCGGTGGCCCAGGCCGAGGTGCCGAACGCCGACGCGCCATCGGCCGTGGCCCAGGCGTAGGCGCCGACCGCGCTGGCGTCCTCGCCGCTGGCCCAGGCGTTGTCGCCCTGCGCCAGGCTGTAGTTGCCGGTCGCGCGCGCCTTGTAGCCGCCAGCGGTGCTGTGGTCGCCGGTGGCCTGCGCACCGTAGCCGGTGGCAGTGGCGACGCTGCCGGTGGCCTGCGCGCCCGCGCCGAGCGCGGTGGCGTTCTCGCCAGCATTGGCGCCGACCAGCACCGGCTTGCCGTCGGCATCGACGATCGGCTGGTTGTACTGGTCGTAGGCCTGGCCGCGGCCACCGATGGCGGTGCCGCCGGTGCCGCCGGCCGTGCTGCCGTTGCCCAGCGCGACCGCGTCATCGCCCATCGCCGCCGCGCCGCTGCCGAACGCCGCCGCACCGCTGCCGTAGGCATTGGCCGCATCGCCGGCGGCCAGCGCGCCGGCGCCGTCGGCATAGGCGCCGACCGTGCCGTCGCCGCCATGCGCGAAGAACTTGGAAGTGCCTTCGGCGGTGGCGCGCACCGCATCCAGCTGCGCGAGGTTGACCGCATCGGTGGACTGCGTGCCCGCGGCGACGTTGACCACCTGCCGCTCGCTGCCGGCATCGCCGACCGAGACCGTGTTGGCCCGACGCGCCACCGAGTTCGCACCCAGCGCCACGCTGTCGGCGGCCAGCGCGGTACTGTAGAAGCCCACCGCGGTGCTGTTGGCGCCGCTGGCCCAGGACTGCGCGCCCAGCGCGCTGGCGTAGTCGCCCGGCGCGTAGGCGAAGTAGCCCAGCGCGGTGCTCTGCAGGCCCGAGGCTTCGGTCATGCTGCCGTTGGCGGTGGAGTCGTCGCCCGAGGCGATCGCGCCGGCGCCGAATGCGGCCGCGTTGGCGCCGCTGGCCTGGGTCTGCACGAACAGGCCCAGGCCCGGGATCAGGTCGGCCGGACCGCCGACCGCCACGCTGCTGGTGCCGGTGGCCGCACTCTGCGTGCCGACCGCCGTGGCGTAGTCGCCGGTGGCGTTGGCCACCGCACCGAACGCCGACGCCTGCGCGCCGCCGGCATAGGCGCCCACGCCCACCGCCGAGGCGGCGAAACCGCTGGCATCGGCGCTGGCGCCCAGCGCGGTGCCGCCGACCCCGGCGCTGGTGGCGCCGGTGTCCACCGCCACCCCGCTCTTGGTGATCAGCGGATCGCCGTTGGCGTCCACCGCCACCCCGCCGACCGCCACCGCCGCCGGCCCGGTGGCCTGCGCGTTGGTGCCGAAGGCGGCGCTGTTCTGCCCGGCCGCGACCGCGCCGCTGCCCACCGCGGTCGCCCCGCTGTTGAGCGCATCGGCGCCGGCGCCGAGCGCGGTGCTGCCGTTGCCGATGGCATTGGCGGCCTCGCCGGCGGCGAGCGCGTCGTCGCCTTCGACGTAGGCGCCGGCATCGCTGTTGCCAGCGCTGGCCTGCAGGTACTTCCCGGCTTCCTGCAACTGCGCCACGTTGACCGCGTCGGTGGCTTCGGTGCCGGCGGCGACGCTGGTGATCTGCCGGGTCAGGCCGTTGGCCACATCGCCGACCGAGACGCTGTTGTCGCGCGCGGCGTAGGAATGCGCGCCGAGCGCGACCGCATTGGTCGGCGCCTGGTTGCGCGCGTCGTCGAGCCAGGTGCTGACCCGCGCGCCGTAGCCGATCGCCGTGGCATCGCTGCCGTTGGCCTGGCTGTCGGTGCCGAGCGCGGTGCCGTTGGTATTGAAGGTCGAGGTCACCGCACGCGCGCCCAGCGCGACGCTGTCGGCGTTCCAGGCAGTGGCCTTGTAGCCCAGCGCGATGCCGCCATCGCCGGAGGCCAACGCATAGCTGCCCAGCGACACCGTGTACGGCGCGAACGAGCCGGCGCTGTGGCCGATCGCCACCGAATCGACATTGCCCGGCAGGTTCGGGAACACGTTGGCGTTGTAGCCCATGGCGATCGCGTAATCGCCCTGGCTCTCCGCGCCTGCCCCCAGCGCCACGCTGCCGACGCCGGTGGCCGCGGTGATGCCGACGCTGTTGCCGGCACTCGCCGCGGCGGTGCTGACCCCGCCGATCGCCACGCTGTCGGTCCCGCTGGCCAGGGAGTTCATGCCCATCGCCACGGTGCTGGTCGCGGTCGCTCGCGCGCCGATGCCGGCCGCGGTGGCGTAATCGCCGGCCGCGCGCGCGCCATAGCCCACCGCCGTGCCCAGGTCGCCAGCCACTTCGGACAGGCCGCCGACCGCGGTGGCACCGTCCTTGAAGGTCTGCGCGTGATAGCCCAGCGCGGTGCTCTGCACGCCGCTGGCCGAGGTGCCGGTGCCGACCGCGGTGCTCAGCGGATCCAGCGCCTGCGCGCCGCCGCCGACCGCGGTCGCAGCCACGCCCAGGGCCTGGGTGGTCTGTTCGCGGCTGCCGACGATGAAGCCGTTCTCGTCGTACTCGTACACCGTCGCGGTGCTGCCGATCGCGGTGGCCGAGGTGCCGGCCGCGGTGGCATCGGTGCCGACCGCGCTGGCGTGGTCGCCGCTGGCGACTGCGCCGCTGCCCAGCGCCGCGGCGCCGAGGCCGGCGGCGGTGCTGGTGGAACCGACGGCGGTGGTGTAGTCGCCATCGGCCAGCGCGTCGGCGCCGGCGGCGGTGGCCTGCTGGCCCTGCGCCAGGGCGGTGCCGTCGCCGCTGCCGGCGAAGAGCCGCGCGGTGCCGTCGGCCACCTGCTTGACCGCGTCGAGCTGGTCCAGGTTCACCGCATCGGTGCCCTCGGTGCCGGCGGCGACGTTGGCGATCTGCCGCTCCTTGCCGGCGCTGCCGACCGAGACCGTGCCGGCGCGATCGGCGACCGATCCCTGGCCGAGCGCGACGCTGCCGCTGGCCGCGGCCTTGGCGCCGTAGCCCAGCGCGGTGGAATCGTCGGCCTGCGCCCAGGACGCGGCGCCGAACGCGGCGCTGGAGGCGCCGTCGGCCGAACTCAGCCAGCCGACCGAGGTGGAGAAGTCGCCATTGGCCCAGGCGCCAGCGCCGAACGCGCTGCCGCCCTCGCCCTGCGCCTCGGTGGTGAACAGGCCGAGCACGCTGCCGCCGACGGCGGTGCTGGACACGCCGCTGGCGAGACTGGAAAAGCCCACCGCCACGGCGTCGCCGCCGCTGGCGTTGGCGCCGTAGCCGAACGCGGAGGCGAAGTCGCCGCCGGCCTGGCTGAAGCCGCCGGTGGCGGTCGCCGCCAGCCCGGTGGCGGCGGCGGAGAAGCCGGTGGCGGTGCTCTGCGTGCCGTCGGCGCGCGCGGCGGTGCCCAGCGCGCTGGAGAACGCGCCATTGGCCTGCGCACCGGCGCCGAACGCGCTGGCGCCCTGCGCGGCCGCGGTGGTGGTGCCTTCCAGCAGCACCTCGCCGTTGTCGTCGACGATCGACAGCGCACCGCCGACCGCGGTCGCCGAGGCGCCGACGGCGGTAGCATTGCTGCCGACCGCAGTGGCGTTGCCGCCCAGCGTGGTGGCGCCGCTGCCGAGCGCGCTGGCGCCGTTGCCGATGGCGTTGGCGCCTTCGCCGGCGGCCACCGCATTGGCGCCCTCGACGTAGGCGCCGGCATCGCTGGCGTCGCTGCCGCTGGACTGGAAGTACTTGGCGGTGGTGTCGGCGGTCTGCCTGACCGCGTCCAGCTGCGCCACGTTGACCGCATCGGTGGCCTCGGTGCCGGCGGCCACGTTGGTGATCTGGCGTTCGCCGCCGGCCTTGCCGACCGACACGCTGTCGTCGCGGTCGGCCACCGCGTCGGCGCCCAGCGCCACGCTGTTGCGGCCCTGCGCGACCGCGCTGTTGCCCAGCGCGGTGCTGTTGAAGCCGCTGGCGCTGGAGAAACCGCCGACCGCGGTGGCGTACTCGCCCGTCGCATCGGCAGCCACGCCGACCGCGGCGCTGGCGGCGCCGGAGGCGATGCTCTCGGCGCCGAGCGCGGTCGCGCCGTCGCCACTGGCGGTGCTGTAGTAGCCGAGCGCGCTGGCTTCCACGCCGCTGGCCTCGCTGAGGGTGCCGCTGGCCACGCTGCCGTCGCCGCTGGCGTTGCTGGCCGCGCCGGTCGCGGTGCTCTGCGCGCCGCTGGCGTTGCTCTCTGCACCGACCGCGGTGGCGTAGTCGCCGCTGGCGTTGGCGTTGTCGCCGATCTGCACGGCCTGCGCCTGGGCGCTGCCGGGAAGGGCGCCGGCGCCCAGCGCCAGGGCGATCGCGCCGGCCAGGGCCAGGCCGTGTGCGCGTGCGGCACGGCGATCGCGGACGACCGCGCCGCGCGCATCGCCGCTGGCCAGTTCCGATGCCACCACCCACATCCCCAACGCGTTGTTCCAGACCTTGCGATAAATCCGATTCATCGACGACTGCTCCTCAATTCGGCTGGTTTTTGGTCAAAAAGCCACCCTCGCCCGGCGTTCCGGCCGGCCGACCCCCTGTCGGTTTTTTAGGTGCCGCACGTCCCGACCGGGACGCGAGAGGCTCACGCCTGTCGCTGCTCGGAGCTGTAGATGAACCGAGGTGGAATGCGGAACTGACTGGAGTGTTAACCCGGCCTTTCGAGTACGTCAAGTTTTTGACTTGCTGCGACACATGCCGTGACACAGACCGCGAATTCAGGCTTATTTCGTTAATTTTTCGATAAATATCAATGAAAACAACCCCATTGCGCCAACTTTTCGGCACAGACCTTGCCAGTCTTGACACACGGCGGTCGGGACGATTTCGTTTCTCGTCAAGGACTTGACGCAAACGTGTGGTAGGTGCGCCAGGAGCTGCACAGTCGAGGTACGCGATCGCGCCAGACGGACGCGAATGGCGCCGATTGCGCGAAACAGGCGCCCGTGGTCACGCGGCGGCGCAACCCGGGGGGCGACGGCGGAATGGATGCGGCCGCAGTGCGACCATGCAGCCCGGAGCGCTAGGTGGGCGCACACCACCGGCTGGTTCACCGTGACGGTGGCGCAGGCACAGGCGCGCGACCGCCCTGACGGCAGCGCGCGGGCGGAAAAAAACCTGCGGTTTCTCGTAGGAGCGGCTTCAGCCGCGACCGTGCACGGTCAGATCGTCCGAAGACGGGATTTGCCGAAGACACCCATCTCGACGCACAGGAAACTCCGCAGCGCGGCCCGGCAAACCGCCGGTCTGGCGGCCCCGGACACGGTCCTGCGTCGGGACTGAAGTCCCTCCCACATGGAACGCAGCGATGCGCGACCCAGCGCGTCGGCGCTTGATCGGGCTGGGCAACACCGCGCCGTCGCCGTCGCGCAGGCGCGTCGCCATCGCGGCGAGCGCGCCAGGGGCAACGCCGTCAGCCCACCCACACCCGCGCGTTGCGGAACATTCGCAGCCACGGCGATGCGTCCGGCCACTCGGCCGGATGCCAGCTGAGGTTGAGCGAGCGCAGGGTACGTTCCGGGTGCGGCATCAGGATCGTCACCCGGCCGTCGTCGCTAGTCAGGCCGGTGATGCCGTCGGGCGAGCCGTTCGGGTTCAGCGGGTACTGCGTGGCGACGGCGCCATGGCCGTCGACGAAGCGCAGCGCCACCCGCGCGGCGGCCTGGTCCACGGCAGTGTCGAACTCGGCGCGGCCTTCGCCGTGCGCCACCGCCACCGGGATCCGCGAGCCGGCCATGCCGCGCAGGAAGATCGACGGCGATTCCACCACTTCCAGCAGGCTGGTGCGCGCCTCGAACTGCTCGCTGCGGTTGCGCAGGAAGCGCGGCCAGTGCTCGGCACCGGGAATGATGTCCTTGAGCTGGCTGAGCATCTGGCAGCCGTTGCACACGCCCAGGGCGAAGGTGTCCGGACGCGCGAAGAACGCGGCGAAGGCATCGCGCAGCGCCGGCCGCTCCAGGATCGAGGTCGCCCAGCCGCGGCCGGCGCCGAGTACGTCGCCGTAGCTGAAGCCGCCGCAGGCGGCCAGGCCCACGAAATCGGCCAGGTCCACGCGGCCGGCGATGAGGTCGCTCATGTGCACGTCGAAGGCGCGGAACCCGGCGCGCTCGAACGCATTGGCCATCTCGATCTGGCCGTTGACGCCCTGCTCGCGCAGGATCGCCACCTTCGGTCGCTGGCCGCTGGCGACGAACGGCGCGGCGATGTCCTCGGCCGGGTCGAAGGCCAGCTTCGGCTTGAGCCCGGGCGCGGCGAAATCGCGCGCCAACGCGCGCTCTTCGGCGGCGCTGTCGGGGTTGTCGCGCAACGTCTGCATGGCGTGGGTCACCGACCACCAGGCATCGAACAGCTCGTCCCAACGCCATTCGGCCAGGGTCTTGCCGCCCAGGGCCACGCGCACCGCCGCGGCGGTGCTGGGGCGGGCGATGCGCTGCGCGCACTCGGTCAGCGCATGGCGCTCGACCAGGTCGGCGAACGCGGCGCGGTCTTCCTTGGCGACCTGCACCACCGCGCCCAGTTCCTCGTTGAACAGGCTGCGGAACGGATCGTCGCCCCAGGCATCGAGGGTGATGTCCAGGCCCTGCCGCGAGGCGAACGCCATCTCGCACAGCGCGGCGAACGCGCCGCCGTCGCTGCGGTCGTGATACGCCAGCAGCATGCCGGCCTCGCGCGCATCGCGGATCAGCTCGAAGAACGCACGCAGCCGCTGCGGATCGTCCAAATCCGGCACCGCGCCGCCGAACGCCGGCAGCGCACCGTCGCCATGCACCTGCGCCAGCACCGAACCGCCCAGGCGCTGCTTGCCGCCGCCCAGCCCGATCAGCCACAACTCGCTCTCGGCCTCGCGCGCCAGCAACGGCGTCAACTGCGCCCGCGCATCGGCGACGGGCGCGAAGGCGGAGACGATGAGGGAGACGGGCGAGACGGATTTGTGGGTGGCAGTGACGCCGGGAGTGGGGAGTGGAGATTCGGGATTCGCAGAAGCGCCTTCCGCGCGCGCAGTGCCGCTCTCGCCAATCCCCAATCCCGACTCACGAATCCCGGCCACACCCCACTGCGCCTGCATCGACAGCGAGTCCTTGCCCACCGGGATGCTCAGGTCCAGCTGCGGACACAGTTCCATGCCGACGGCCTTGACCGCGGCGTACAGGCGCGCGTCCTCGCCGTCGTGGTTGGCCGCGGCCATCCAGTTCGCCGACAGCTTGACCTGGTCCAGCGCCTGCACCGGCGCCGAGCACAGATTGGTGATCGCTTCGCCCACCGCCATCCGCGCCGCGGCGGCGGCGTCGAGCAGGGCCAGCGGGGTGCGCTCGCCGATCGCCATCGCTTCGCCGGCGTGGGTATCGAAGCCGGCCAGGGTGATCGCGCAATCGGCCAGCGGCAGCTGCCAGGGACCGATCATCTGCTCGCGCGCGGTCAGGCCACCGACGCTGCGGTCGCCGATGGTGACCAGGAAACTCTTCGCCGCCACCGTCGGATGGGCCAGCACGCGCAGCCCGGCCTCGCGCAGGTCCAGCGCATCGGTGTCCAGCTCCGGCCAGCGCGGCGCCGGCGGCTGCCGGGTGTCGCGATGCATCTTCGGCGGCTTGCCGAAGAGGACGTCCATGGGCAGATCGATGGGGTGCGGGGATTCGGGATTCGGGATTGGGGATTCGTGAGACGCGGGGGAGCCGGCCGACGTTGCGCCGTTGCCAATCCCCAATCCCGACTCCCCAATCCCGGTACGCAGCACCCCGTAACCCACGACCAGCCGTTCCTCGGCGGTCGCCACACCCACAGCGGCAAACGGGCAGCGCTCGCGCTCGCAGATCGCGGCGAATTCGGCCAGGCTCGCCTGCGGCACGCCGAGCACGTAGCGCTCCTGCGATTCGTTGCACCACAGCTGCATCGGCGACAGCGAGGGATCGTCGCTGGGCACGCGGTCCAGGTCGATGAGGCCGCCCACGCTGGAATCGTGCAGCAGCTCGGGAATGGCGTTGGACAGGCCGCCGGCGCCGACGTCGTGGAACCAGCGGATCGGGTTGTCCGCGCCCAGCGCCACGCAGCGGTCGATGACCTCCTGCACGCGCCGCTCCATCTCCGGGTTGTCGCGCTGCACGCTGGCGAAATCCAGGTCCTCGGCGCTGTCGCCGGAGGCCACCGAACTGGCCGCGCCGCCGCCCAGGCCGATCAGCATCGCCGGACCGCCGAGCACGATCACCGCATCGCCGGGCTGCAGCGGGATCTTCTCCACCTGCACGCGGTCGATCGCGCCCAGGCCGCCGGCCAGCATGATCGGCTTGTCGTAGGCGCGGGTCAGGTCCTGCGTCTCCGGCAGCTCGAAGCTGCGGAAATAGCCGAGCAGGTTGGGCCGGCCGAATTCGTTGTTGAACGCGGCGCCGCCGAGCGGGCCGTCCAGCATGATCTCCAGCGCCGGCGCCATGCGCGGGTTGAGCGGACGCGCGCCCTCCCACGGCTGCGGCAGGCTGGGGATGCGCAGGTGCGAGACGCTGAAACCGGTCAGGCCGGCCTTGGGCTTGCCGCCGCGGCCGGTGGCGCCCTCGTCGCGGATCTCGCCGCCGGCACCGGTGGAGGCGCCCGGGAACGGCGCGATCGCGGTCGGGTGGTTGTGGGTCTCGACCTTGATGCAGAACGCCGACGGCGTCACCGCCTCGCTGCGGTACTCGCCGCTGGCCGGATCCGGGCGATAGCGCGCGGCCGGATGGCCTTCCACCACCGCCGCGTTGTCGCTGTACGCGCTGAGCGTGTGCTGCGGGGTCTGCTGGTGGGTGTGCTTGATCATCCGGAACAGCGAGCGGTCCTGCTCCTTGCCGTCGATGGTCCAGCTGGCGTTGAAGATCTTGTGCCGGCAGTGCTCGGAATTGGCCTGCGCGAACATCATCAGTTCCACGTCGGCCGGATCGCGGCCGAGCTCGCCGAAGCGCTGGCGCAGGTAGTCGATCTCGTCCTGGGCCAGGGCCAGGCCCAGGCGCGCGTTGGCCGCTTCCAACTGGTCCAGCGGGATGCGCTCGACCTCGCCGCGCGCCGGCGCCTGGAACAGCGCCTGCGCCTGCGCGGCATCGTCCAGCAGCGACTGCGTCATCGGATCGTGCAGCAGCTTGGCCAGCGCGGCCTGGTCGGCCGGCGCCTGCGGCCAGCCGGCCAGGTCCAGGCGCGTGCCGCGCTCGACCCGGCGGATCGCCAGCCCGGCGCCGCGGACCAGTTCGGTGGCCTTGCTCGACCATGGCGAGCGCGTGCCCAGCCGCGGCACCACGTAGCGCGAGCAGGTGCCCGCGTCGGCCGGCGCCGGCGCGTCCTGCGCCTGCAGGATCCGCCGCGCCGCGACCAGGTCGAGCGACGCAGCGTCCTCGCCGTCGATGAAGTAGACGTGCCAGGCGCCGGCGATGCGCACGCCGGGAACAAGGGACTGCAGGCGGGTTTCGAGCCGAGCGCGACGGAACGGCGAAAGGGCGGAAGCGCCCTCGAGGACGATCATGTCCGGGGAACCGTGTGAGGAAACGGGCTGGCTATTGTAAGCCGGGATTGGGGATTCGGGATTTGGGATTGGTAAAGGCGGCGCTCCGTGCACGGGTGTGCTCCCGGTAACGCCTTGACGATGGACACGTGGCGGGATTGCGGGGTCGAGCGCGGCGGTCGCCGCGTCCCGGCTGGCGTCCTCGCCATCGGACGCGCTGACGGCGTCCTGCTCGCAGTAGACGTCTAAATCAGCAGCCCGCATCCGCAAGCGGGGCGTCTGCGCAAGGAGATTCGCCGAAGCAGCGCTCCAGCGAATCCCCAATCCCGAATGCCGAATCCCGGCGCGCGGCCCTTAACGGCTTCCGCCAGCCTTCGTCGCTTCCGCCGCGCGCTTATCGAGCGCTTCGCGCATCTTGGCCGGGGGCAGGTAGCCGCCGATCTGGGTGCCGTCCGGGGCGAAGATCGCCGGGGTGCCGTTGACGCCCAGGCGCTGGCCCAGGTTGTACTGCATGGTCACCGGGTTCTTGCAGTTGGCCGCGCTCGGCACCTTGCCGTTGGCCTTGGCGTCGGTCAGCGCCTTCTTCTTGTCGGCCGCGCACCAGACCGCGACCATGTCCTTGTAGTCCTGGCTGCCCAGGCCCATGCGCGGATACGCCAGGTACTCCACGGCGATGCCCTGCTTGTTGAGCTCGCCGATCTCGCTGTGCAGCTTGCGGCAGTAGCCGCATTCGATGTCAGTGAACACGCTGATGGTGTACTTGGGATTGGCCGGGGCGAACACGATGCGGTCCGCGCGCGGCGCCGATTCCAGCAGCTTGCGGCGGTAGCTCAGCAGGCCCTCGCTGGAGGCGAACTGCTTTTCCTGGATGTCGAACGGCTGCGCCTGGAACAGGTAGCGGCCATCGTCGGAGACGTACAGCACCTGGCCGCCGACCACCACTTCGCGGAAGCCAGGGAACGGCGCGGCGCCGATGTAGTCGGGCTTGAAGTTGGGATCGAGCTGCAGCAGCGCCGACCGCACGCGCTGCTCGCCCGGTGCGCCGCTGACGGCGGGTGCGGCCTTGGACGACGTGGCGGCGCCGGCCGGCGGCGTGGTGGACTGTGCGCAGGCGGAGAGCGAAGCCGCGCCCAGCAGCGCGCAAAGAGCAAAACGGAGCATTGGCGATCCATGAAGGCTGCGAATGGCCGGATTGTCGCACACCCCCCAGCGCGGTCCATGTAGACAGGCTGAGCGGCGTCGCGCAACGCGGCCACCTTCATGAAAGCTCCAAATCACCCGCAGGAGCGGCGTCGGCCGCGACGGCAGTCCACGAAGGCACCATCGCGGCTGAAGCCGCTCCTGCACGATCGCGCTCAGCCCACGTGGCGGATTGCAGGGGCCTTCAACCGCGCGGATGATGCTTGCGGTGCAGGCTCTGCAGGTGTTCGCGCGCGACCAGGGTGTAGATCTGGGTGGTGGACAGCGAACTGTGGCCGAGCAGCATCTGCAGCGCGCGCAGGTCCGCGCCGCGGTTGAGCAGATGCGTGGCGAAGCTGTGGCGCAGGCCGTGCGGGCTGATCCGCGCCGGATCGATCCCGGCCACCGCTGCATAGCGCTTCACCAACACCCAGAACTGCTGGCGGGTCAGCGCGCGGCGGGCGGCGTCGATGAACAGCGGCACCACACCATCGCTGGCCGGCACCGACTGCCCGGCCGCCAGGGCCGGCCGCGCACTGTCCAGGTAGCGCTGCAGCCAGTGCTGCGATTCCTCGCCCAGCGGCACCAGCCGCTCCTTGCTGCCCTTGCCCGTGACCCGCAACACGCCCTGGCGCAGGTTCACCGCGTTGGCCGGCAGGTTCACCAGCTCGCTGACGCGCAGCCCGGCGGCGTACATCAGCTCGAGCATGGCGCGGTCGCGCAACCCGGCCGGCGCGGTCGCGTCCGGCGCCGCCAGCAGCGCATCGATCTGGCTTTCGGCCAGCGCCTTGGGCAGCGAACGCGGCAGCCGCGGCGGCTCCAGCAGCGCGGTCGGATCGTCGCTGCGCTCGCCGCGGCGCACACGCAGGGCGAAGAACGCGCGCAACGACGACAGCCAGCGCGCATTGCTGCGCGGCGAATAGCCCAGTCCGGTGCGCCAGGCCAGGTAGTCGAACAGCGCCTGCCGATCGGCCCCGGCCAGGCCGCCGCCCGCACCGTCGCGCCAGCGCGCGAACGCCTCCAGGTCGCGGCGGTAGCTGTCCAGGCTCTGCCGCGCCAATCCCTGCTCGGCCCAGGCCGCATCCAGGAACTGCTGGATCGCCAGCGCATCGGCTTCGCGCAGCGGCGCGAGCCGTTGCGTCTGCTGGCGGCGTTCGGCGGGGGAATGCAGGGAGGGCATTGGGGGGATTGGGGATTGGGGATTGGGGATTGGGGATTGGGGAATCGGGAATCGGGAATCGGGAATCGGGAATCGGGAATCGGGAATCGGGAATCGGGAAGCCTAGCGGCTTCGCCGGGGGGCGCAAGGTCGATGTGGGCGGGACGAGCGCAGGGCTGCGCATGCGCGAGCCGCACGACACGCAGTCCACCGCAAAGCGCGCCACTGGCTCTAAGCTGTGCCGATGAACCCCTCGCCTCCCGATCCCGGCCCCCGCCCACGCGCGCTGCTGCTGTGGCGGCTGCTGGCGCTGTTCTACGACGCCTGGCCGGTGCTGGCGCTGTGGTTCGTGGTCTCGGCGCTGTTCACCCTCGGCTACACGCTGGAAGGCCATGCGCCGCGCGAGAACATCGCCCCGTTCAGCGCCCTGCAGTGGCTGCTGTGGCTGTGTTGCTGGGTGATCGCCGGCCTGTACGCGACGCTGAGCTGGCGCCGCGGCGGCCAGACCCTGGGCATGCGTCCGTGGCGCCTGCGCCTGCACGGTGCCGATGGCACCACGCCGGGCTGGGGCGCGCTGTGGCGGCGCTATCTGGTCGGCAGCGTGTCGTTGTTGCTGGGTGGGCTGGGGTTTTGGTGGGCGCTTTTTGATCGCGAACGGTTGACGTGGCACGACCGCGCCAGCGGTACCCGTCTGATCCGCCAGCCCAAAGCCAGGCCCTGACTGCAGCACATGGGCGCGCGCCATCGCGCGCGAAGGTGAGAGCACGGCACGTCGCGCCGCCGCCAACGCAGCGACGCGGCCACGCAACCCCTAGACCTTGGTTTGCCCGGTCACGACGCGCTCGATGACCGCCAGCCTGACCCTGTCCTCGGGCGAGTCGCTGAGGTTCAGAAATCCGTCGACACCGTGCTTGGTGCCATTGCGGAAATCCTGGAAGGTGTCGAGGATCCGGGTCGGGTAGCGCTCGAGGTGCTGCGCATCCTTCAGGAACACGGTCACGCAGTCGTTCCATTGATCCAGGTGCTGGTTGCTGACATAGGACTCGAGCAGCACCGCATCGATCTTGTTCCACTTCGCCCAGGTGACCAGCGCCTGGCCGGCGTCCGGATAGAAGCGCCAGCAGTCGACGGGGTAGCGATGGAAGTCGCCATTGGAGGGCGTATTCAAGTAACACAGCCCGCCCGGCTTCAGGACCCGCAGGATCTCCAGGAACACCACCCAGAACATTTCCGAATGTTCGAGGCAACTGCTCGACACCACCATGTCGATGGACGCATCGTCGAACGGGAGCGCATACGGCGAATCCAGCACGACATCGACGCCGTCGCCGCTCGCAAAATCCACACCGATGTACTCGAACTGCTCCGGCGTGACCTGGCGCAGGGTGCCGTTGAAATTCCTGGATCCGATCTCGACGACCTTGACGCTCGATTGGCTTTTGAATGGCTCGGAGTACGCGTCGAAAAAACGCTGGCCATTACTCATTGCAGTGGGATGCATCGAAAACCCTTCCAGATGGCAATTACAACGATTCCAGCCTTCGTCAAGCCGGCGACAACGCCGCTCGAAAGACCGCCAATGATGGGGCACAAAGGCAATGCCACCCCTGCAGAACGCGCACGATTATTGCCGCATCGGGCAGGCGGGGTAAAGCGTGCCCGACGCGGCGGCCGGGCGCCGCTGCGTCCCCCGAACGACCGCGGAACGCCAGGCCCGACAGCGCCCGGAGCCGCGTCTGCGACATGCGCTAGCTGCTGCGTTTGCGGAACAGCAACCAGGACACGGTCAGCATCACCAGCGGCGGCAAGGCGTAGGCGATGCGGTAGTCGAACTTCAGGGCGCCGGCCATACGTCCGAAGAACAGTTGCAGCAGCCAGAACACCAGCGCGAACAGGATGCCCAGGAACAGGCGTTTGCCCATGCCGCCGCTGCGCAGCGCGCCGAACGCGAACGGGATCGCGGCGAAGCACAGCGCCAGCACGTTCAGCGGGTAGAACCAGCGGCTCCAGTACTGGTCCTCGTAGTCGCGCGCATCCAGGCCATTGCGGCGGCGGTATTCGATGCTGGTGTGCAGGTCGCGCGCCGACAGGTTGCGCGGCTTGGCCAGGCCCGAGGCCAGCGCCTTCGCATCCAACTGCGATTGCCATGGCAGGCTGTCGAACTTCTCGCGTTGCACCGAGCGTTCGGCGAAGTTGTCGCGGTAGGCCTGCTTGAGGGTCCAACTGCTGCGACGGTGCTCGGCGATGGCGGCGTGGGTCAGCGACGCCAGCCGGCCGCTGTCGTCGAGCGTGTAAAGGCGCACGTCGCGCAGTTCCAGCCAGGTGCCGCCGTCGTCTTCCAGGTGCTCTTCGCCGGCCTGCGCGTTGAGGAAGGTGTTGCCCTCGCGCGCCCACAGCCCGGAATAGCGGGCCATGCTCATGTCGCCGTTGTACTTGGCGTTGGCCTTGATCGCGTCGGCCTGGTTCTGCGCCCACGGCGCCAGGGTCTCGCCGTTGACCACCATGACCACGGTCAGCACCGCCATGGTTGAGGCTGCGGCCAGGCTGAGCCGGCGCCGCGACAGGCCCAGCGCGCGCAGCGCGGTCAGCTCGGAGGTGGCGGCGAGCTGGCCCAGGCCCATCAGCACGCCGATCACCGCGCCGGTCGGGAACAGGGTGTAGGCGCGGCGCGGCACCGTGTAGGCCACGAACGCGGCCGCATGGCCCAGGCTGTAGCTGCCGGTGCCGATCGTCTTGAACTCGTTGGACAGGGCCATGATCACGTCCAGGCCCAGCAGCACCGCCCAGGTCAGCAGCACCGTGCCGAGCACGGCGCGGCCCACGTACACATCGTGCAGGTTCGGACGCAGCCTCATGCCGGCTGCCTCCGCGGCCGCGACAGCCGGCCATCGCGCAGGTACATCCACACCGACAGCGCCAGCAACGGCAGGGTCAGCCACCACAGGCCGAGCGCGCGCGGAAGCTTCTCGGTGCTCAGCCACTGGGTGCCGAGGAACATCAGGTTGGTGCCGACCAGGTAGGCCAGGAACGCCAGCATGATCCGGCCATAGCGCTGCTGCCGCGGCGAACTGCGCGACAGCGGCAGGGTCAGCAGGGCGAAGGCCAGCGCCAGCAGCGGCGGCGCCAAGCGCGCATGCAACTGCGCATTGGCCTGCGGGCGCGGATCGCCGATCAGCTTGGCGGTGGGCAGCAGCTCCGGATCGTCATCCTTGCGCGCGGCGTTGCGGTCGGGCAGCGCCACGTCGTTGCTGACGAAACGCATCATCCGGTAGTCCAGCCCGTCGCCGGCCAGCGGGCCCTCGACCCGGTAGCCGTCTTCCAGGCGCAGGTAGCGGTCGGCCTTGCCCTCGAAGAACATGGCGCCGCGCTGCGCGGTGACCACGTCGAGGCGGCCGTCCTTCTGCCGCTGCATGAACACCTTGCTGAGCTTGGTGCCGTCCCCGGACAGGGTGCTGATGTAGACGATGCCGCCATTGGACAGCGGGGTGAAGCGCCCCGCCTCCAGCCCGGCCATCAGCAGGCTGTGGTTGGCCTCGTCGATCAGCCGGTCGGAGGTACGGTCGGCCCACGGGCCCAGCCACAGCGAGCACAGGCCGACCAGGGTCACCACCGGGATCACCAGCATCAGCATCGGCCGCAGCAGGCGCCGCGGACCCACGCCGATGGCGGTGATCACCGCCATTTCCGAGTCGCGGTACAGCCGCGCCAGCGCCAGCAGCAGGCCCAGCATCAGCGCCAGCGGCAGGATCAGCGGCAGGTACACCACGAACTGCAGGCCCAGCTGGGAAAACAACAACTTGGCTGGGATGCGGCCATCGGCGATGTTGCCCAGGATGTCCACCAGCACACCACCGACGCTGACCACCAGCAGCACGATCAGGGTGGCCGAGAAGCTCTGGACGAAATCGCGCAGCAGGTATCGATCGAGCTTCGGCATGGGGGTGGGTTGATTTAAACTCTCGGATTCGTTCGCGGCGGACCCAGCCTATCCGACTGGGGGTAAAGAGTCCGCGATTGTACGGATTTGCCAACGGAATCTGATCAATGGCCCTGGAATTCACCCTGAACCACGACGCCCCGGCCACCGCGGCGTTCGATTGCATCGTCGTCGGCGTGTTCGCCGACAAGCGCCTGTCCCCGGCCGCCCAGGCCCTGGACGCGGCCAGCGGCGGACGCCTGACCGCCCTGGCCGAGCGCGGCGACGTCAGCGGCAAGACCGGCGCCACCGCCCTGCTCCACGACCTGCCGGGCGTGAGCGCGCCGCGGGTGCTGGCCGTGGGCCTGGGCGACGCCGCCAAGTTCGGCGTGCCGCAATACCTGAAGGCGGTCGGCGACGCCGCGCGCGCGCTCAAGAGCGGGCCGGTGGCCAGCGCCCTGCTGACCCTGAGCGAATTGGAGGTCAAGGGCCGCGACCGCGCCTGGGCGATCCGCCAGGCGGTGATCGCCAGCGACCACGCCTGCTACCGCTACACCGCCACCCTCGGCAAGAAGAAGCCCGACGACAGCGGCCTCGCCCGCCTGGCCGTGCACGGCGACGACGCCACCGCGCTGGCCCAGGGCGAGGCGATCGCCGCCGGCGTGAAATTCGCCCGCGAACTGGGCAACCTGCCGCCGAACCTGTGCACCCCGGCCTACCTGGCCGAGACCGCCGCCGCCTTCGCCCAGGGCGTGGACGGCGCCGAGGCCGAGATTCTCGACGAGACGCAGATGCAGGAACTGGGCATGGGCTCGCTGCTGGCGGTGGCGCGCGGCTCGGCCAACCGCCCGCTGCTGCTGGTACTGAAGTGGCATGGTGGCGGCGACGCCCAGCCCTACGTGCTGGTCGGCAAGGGCATCACCTTCGACACCGGCGGCGTCAACCTGAAGACCCAGGGCGGCATCGAGGAGATGAAGTACGACATGTGCGGCGGCGCCAACGTCATCGGCACCTTCGTCGCCGCCGCGACCGCGCGCCTGCCGCTGAACCTGGTGGTGGTGGTGCCGGCGGTGGAGAACGCGATCGACGGCAATGCCTACCGCCCGTCGGACGTGATCACCAGCATGTCCGGCAAGACCATCGAGGTCGGCAACACCGACGCCGAGGGCCGCCTGATCCTGTGCGATGCGCTGACCTACGCCGAACGCTTCAAGCCGGCCGCGCTGATCGACGTGGCCACCCTCACCGGTGCTTGCATGGTCGCCCTCGGCCACCAGACCGCCGGCCTGATGAGCAAGCACGACGACCTGGCCGCCGAACTGCTGGCCGCCGGCGAGCACGTGTTCGACCGCGCCTGGCGCCTGCCGCTGTGGGACGAGTACCAGGGCCTGCTGGATTCCAGCTTCGCCGACGTCTACAACATCGGCGGCCGCTGGGCCGGCGCGATCACCGCCGGCTGCTTCCTGTCGCGCTTCACCGAAGGCCAGCGCTGGGCGCACCTGGACATCGCCGGCGTCGCCAGCGACGAAGGCAAGCGCGGCATGGCCACCGGCCGCCCGGTGGGCCTGCTGTCGCAGTGGTTGCTCGACCGCGCCGCAGGCGGCGCGGCGTGATTGCGGAGTCGGGATTGGGGATTCGTGAAAGGCGCCTCCGCGTTTCCTTCGCGTGCCCCCTGCTCCAGCAGGCGACCATGATCCGCCGTTGCCAATCCCCAATCCCCAATAACGAATCCCCGCTCTGATGCGCGCCGACTTCTACCTGATCGCCAAGCCGCGGTTCCTCAACGAACCGCTGCGGCTGGTGTGCGAGCTCGCGCGCAAGGCCAACGACGCCAACCTGTGGACGCTGGTGCTGGCGCGCGACATGGCCCAGGCCGAGGAACTGGACGAGTTGTTGTGGGCGTTCGATGCCGACGCCTACATCCCGCACCAGATCGCCGACGCCGATGCCGACGAGGAAGAGGCCCAGGTGCTGATCGTCCCGCCCGGCGTCGACGCGCCGCAGCGGCCGCTGGTGATCAACCTGCGCGATGCGCCCTACCTGGGCGCCTGCGACCGCGTCCTGGAAGTTGTGCCGGCCGACCCGTCCGCGCGCGACCCGCTGCGCGAGCGCTGGAAGCAGTACAAGGCCCAGGGCTACGCGGTCAACAAGCACGATATGTGAGGAGCCGGAATTTGGGATTGGGGATTCGGATGAATTCCTGCCCCGCTCCCTCATCGGCACCGCACGGCAAGACATCCCGAATCACCAATCCCCAATCCCGGCTCCTCAATGACCACCCTCGCCTCCAGCTACGATCCCACCTCCTTCGAATCGCGCCTGTACGCGCAATGGGAAGCGTCCGGCTACTTCGTGCCGTCCGGGAAAGGCACGCCGTACACCGTGCTGCTGCCGCCGCCGAACGTGACCGGCACGCTGCACATGGGCCACGCCTTCCAGCAGACGCTGATGGATGCGCTGGTGCGCTACCACCGCATGCGCGGCTTCGACACGTTGTGGCAGGTCGGCAGCGACCACGCCGGCATCGCCACCGAGATGGTGGTGTCGCGCAACCTGGCCCTGGAAGGCAAGGGCGAGACGCGCGATTCGCTGGGCCGCGACGGCTTCATCGCCAAGGTCTGGGAGTGGAAGCAGCACTCCGGCGACACCATCGAGCGGCAGATGCGCCGCCTCGGCACCTCGGCCGACTGGTCGCGCAGCACCTTCACCATGGATCCGCAGCCGTCGGCGGCGGTGATCGAGGCCTTCGTGCGCTGGCACGAACAGGGCCTGATCTACCGCGGCCAGCGCCTGGTCAACTGGGACCCGGTGCTGAAGACCGCGATCTCCGACCTGGAAGTGGAGAACGTCGAGGAAGACGGCTTCCTATGGTCGATCGCCTACAAGCTGGACGACGGCGCCAGCTACGAGCACGTCGAGCACGACGCCGACGGCAACGAGACCCTGCGCGAGACCCGCGACTACCTGGTGGTCGCCACCACCCGCCCGGAAACCCTGCTCGGCGATACCGCGGTGATGGTGCACCCGGAGGATGCGCGCTACGCGCACCTGATCGGCAAGACGGTGACGCTGCCGCTGACCGGCCGCCGCGTGCCGGTGATCGGCGACGACTACGTGGACCGCGCGTTCGGCACCGGCGTGGTCAAGGTCACCCCGGCGCACGATTTCAACGACTACCAGGTCGGTGTGCGGCATGGGTTGCCGATGATCAACCTGTTCACCCCGACCGCTGCGCTCAACGACAGCGTCCCGGAAAAATACCGCGGCCTGGACCGCTACGACGCGCGCAAGGCGGTACTGGCCGATCTCGAGGAACAGGGTCTGCTTGTCGAGACCAAGCCGCACAAGCTGCAGGTGCCACGCGGCGACCGCACCGGCCAGGTGATCGAGCCGTACCTCACCGACCAGTGGTTCGTGAAGATGGACGCGCTGGCCAAGCGTGGCCTGGAACTGGTCGAGTCCGGGCAGATCCAGTTCGTGCCGCCGAACTGGATCAACACCTACCGCCACTGGATGGAGAACATCCAGGACTGGTGCATCAGCCGCCAGCTGTGGTGGGGCCATCGTATTCCGGCCTGGTTCGACGACACGGGCAAGTACTACGTCGGCCGCGACGAGGCCGACGCGCGCGCCAGGGCCGGCCTCGGCGCCGACGTCGCCCTGCACCAGGACAGCGACGTGCTGGAAACCTGGTTCTCTTCGCAGCTGTGGCCGTTCTCGACCATGGGCTGGCCGGAGCCGCAGGCGATGGCCGAGCGCGGCTTCGACCGCTACCTGCCGTCGAGCGTGCTGGTCACCGGCTTCGACATCATCTTCTTCTGGGTGGCGCGCATGATCATGGCCACCGACAGCTTCACCGGCAAGGTGCCGTTCCGCGACGTCTACATCACCGGCCTGATCCGCGACGCGCAAGGCCAGAAGATGTCCAAGTCCAAGGGCAACGTGCTCGATCCGCTGGACATCATCGACGGCATCGACATCGAGGCCCTGGTCGCCAAGCGCACCACCGGGCTGATGAAGCCGCAGGACGCCCCCAAGATCGAGAAGGCCACCCGCAAGGAATTCCCGAACGGCATCATCGCCCACGGCGCCGACGCGCTGCGCTTCACCATCGCCGCGCTGGCCGGCCACGGCCGCGAGATCAAGTTCGACCTGGGCCGCGCCGAGGGCTACAAGAACTTCTGCAACAAGCTGTGGAATGCCAGCCGCTTTGTGCTGATGAACACGCCGGGTGGGGATTCGGGAGTCGGGATTCGGGAGTCGCAACAGCTTGCACCGGTCACCGATGCCGAGAAGTGGATCCTGCTGCGCCTGCAGGCGGTCACGGCCGAGGCGCAGGCGCAGTTCGCCGCGTACCGCTTCGACCTGCTGGCGCAGTGCCTGTACGAATTTGCCTGGAACGAGTTCTGCGACTGGTTCCTGGAACTGGCAAAGCCGGCGCTGAGCGGCGACGACGCGGCCGCCGCCGACAGCACCCGCCACACCCTGCTGCACGTGCTGGAAACCCTGCTGCGCCTGCTGCATCCGCTGACCCCATTCCTCACCGAGGAACTGTGGCAGCAGGTGGCGCCGCGCCTGGGCATCGCCGCGCCGACCATCTCGCTGCAGCCGTATCCGGAGGCGGCGGCGATGGACGTGGCCGCCTACGCCGGCGCAGCGGCCGACGTGGAATGGCTGAAGGCGATGGTGTCGGCGCTGCGCCGCGTGCGCAGCGAACTGCAGGTGGCACCGTCGCGGCAGGTGCCGCTGCTGCTGCAGGGCGGCCAGCCACAGGACCGTGCGCGGGTGGAACGCTTCGCGGCGCAGTTGCGCTTCCTGCTCAAGCTGGAGTCCATCCAGTGGCTGGACGACGGCGCGCCGTCGCCGGCCGCGGCCACCGCGATCGTCGGCGACCTGACGCTGCTGGTGCCGCTGGAAGGCCTGGTCGACCTGGATGCCGAACGCCTGCGCCTGGACAAGGAGATCGCCCGCGTCGCCGCGGAGAAGGACAAGAGCGAGGCCAAGCTGGGCAAGTTCACCGACAAGGTGCCGCCCGCGGTGATCGAGCAGGAACGCCAGCGCCTGGCCGACTGGAGCGCGCAGCTCGACGGCCTGCGCGCGCAGCGCGCCAAGCTGTAACGCAACACAGGTTGTAGGAGCGGCTTCAGCCGCGACCTCTGTCCCTAACGGGTCGCGGCTGAAGCCGCTCCTACAACACAAGCACCGGCGACGCGGCGCCGTGCCATGTGCGGGTATTGGCAGCGATGCGGACGGCCTCGAACCATCGCAACGTCATCTCGGCTTGGCAGCGCGACTGACGCCCCATCGCCGCAACACGCACACCGCCGCCCGGCCTTCCAGGCGGCGGCGCAGCGATCCCTCAGAGCTTGCCGGCGCCGGCCTTGGCCTTGACGTCGGCCGCCACCTTGTTCGCCGGCAGCAGCGAATAGGTGTACGGCGGGGTCCAGCCGATGTTGTTGTTCCACGAGCAGGTCAGCGCCTGGCCGTTGAGCAGCGAGCCGAAGTCGCGGTAGACGCTGCCGCCGTAGTCGGCCGCGATCTTGTCGCAGCTGCTCACGCCGCTGATGTCGAAGACGTTGTTCTCGGAGAAGATCTTCGATTCCTTGCCGACGCCGTGCGCGTAGGAGAACGGATACACCGCGTTGCTGGTGCTGCCGACGTGGTAGTTGTTGTACAGGTGCACCTGGCCGAAGCGCACCCGCGGCGCGCGCGCGGAGATGTTCTCGAACAGGGTGTTGTGGATGGTCACCTTGAGCTTGCCGCTGTCGGTGCTGGAGGCGCTGTCGCTGGAGCCGATCAGGTTGTTCTTCTCGTGCGACTTGAACGCCGAGTACGACACGGTGACGTAATTGGCGCCCTTCTTGATGTCCAGCGCGCCGTCGTGGTGCTGCTTGGGCCGGCCGTTGGCGGTGCCGTTCTGGTCGTCGGTGCGGCGGCCGTCGGTGAAGGTCACATGGTCCACCCACACGTTGCTGGCGCCCTCGATGGTCATGCCGTCGTATTCGGAATTCCAGTTGCCGGCGCTGCCGTCGTCCGGATCCCACACCGGCTGCGGATCCCATGGATTTTCGATGGTGATGTTGCGCACGATCACGTCGTTGGCCTTGACGTAGAAATAGCCCTCGCGGATCTCGGCGTTGCTGCCGACGCCGATCAGCGTGGTCTTGGTCGGGACGTCCAGACGTGCGCGGCTCTTCATGTCGGCGGTGGTGCTGTACGGCGTGCCCTCGCTGATGTCGATGATGCCGTTGACCTTGATGATGCGGCCATTGCTGCCGGCGCTGGCCTTCAGCGCGGCCTTCAGCTGCGCTGCGGTGCTGACGCTGTAGATGTCGGCCGCGGCGGCCTTGGATCCGCCCTTGGTGCCGCCGTTCTGCGTGGCCCAGCCGGTGGTGGCGACCTCCAGGCTGGCGTCGGCATGGGCGGCGCCGGCGATGCCGGCCAGGCACAGGGCCAGGCCGAACGTGCGCAGCGGCGAGCGCGGCGATGGAACGATGCGGGACTGCGTGGTCATCCTGGAAACCTCGTGAGCATGCGTGGTTTGGACGCAGGCGCGCGCGCTCCGCCACGGCGGAATGCACGGCGACGCCTGCGCGGTCGCTGTCCCCTCGGACAACTGCGGGTCATGCCTTCGTGGGAGGCAGGCGCCGAAGAGGCGCGCACTGTAGGCAGCGCGCGGCGGCTGTAAAGCGCCGCGGTAGACACCCACGATCCAGCAGCAGGATGTGTGAGATACGTCGCACAAATCGGCCGCGGGCGGCAACGCGCCGTGGCGCCCACGCTGCGGGACAACAACGCTGTCCCACCGACAGCAGGCGACATTGCAAAGCAGCCTGCAGCCGCACCAGGACCGCGCAAAACGCGCATGGCGGACGCGGAGCAGGCGCGCGGTTCGGCATCCCGACAGCGGCAGCGGCGAGGCAAACGCGGGACGCAAGCAGGCGGCGTGGTGCGACATGCACGGAATCCGCCACCCAGGCGAAGCGGCGGCGCGCGGCGCGCGAACGCGCCTCAGGACATGCCGTCGAAGAACAGCTCGATCGCCATCACCAGCGCGTCCTCGCGGCCATTCGCGGCCGGATAGTAGCGCGGGCGCCGGCCGATCTCGTTGAAGCCTTCGCTGTGGTACAGGGCGATTGCATTGGGATTGGACGGCCGCACTTCCAGGAACACCCGGCGCGCGCCGAGATCGACGCCGTACTTGATCAGCGCGCGCAGCAGCAGCCGGCCATAACCGCGCGATTGCCGCTCCGGCGCCACGCAGACGTTGAGGATATGCGCTTCGTCGGCGGCGACGCTGATCACCCCGTAGCCGACGATCGTGCCCTCCTCCACCAGCACCCAGCCCGGGTAGCCGGCCTGCAGACAGTCGCGGAAGATGCCGCGGGTCCAGGGGAACGGATAGGCGCGGCGCTCGATCTCCATCACCGCGTCCAGATCGGCCTCGCGCAAGGCGCGCAGCGTGGCCGGCGGCGCCGACGCCGAGCCGAGCGCGCTCATCGCGGCGCCCGCTTGCGCAGCGCGCGCAGCTGCGGCCACAGCGCGCGCTTGGCCGCGGCATTGCCGCGCAGTTCGTCCAGCGGCCAGGTCGCCATCAGCGCCTGCGTGGCCGGATCGTTGGGATTGAGGCCGGAAGCGCGCAGCAAGGCGATCTGCAGGCGATCGGGCAGGCGCAGGCCGACCCGGCGCGCCCCTGCCGCAGGCGCCGCACGCGGCGCGTCCGGCTGCACCGCCGGTGCCGGGGGCGCGGATGCCCGCCGCCGCTCCGGTGCGTCGCCGGCCGGCATGGCGGCGGCATGGCCGCCACGCGGCGGCGCCGATGCCGATGGCGCGCGCTGCACCGGCGGCGCCGGCTCGGTCGCCGGCGACGGAATGGGCTCGGGCTCGACCACGGCCGCGGCATCCACGTACACGGTGTGGCCGAGCGCCTGCAGCCAGCCGACCTGCTCGGCCGACCACAACGGCGCATGCATGGACGCGGACTCGCTCATGCTGCGTCCGGCACCTTGCGCCAGCGCCGCCACAGCCACAGGCACGGCCCGGACAGTGCGTACAGCACGCCGATCGCCAGCAGCGCCCGCGCCAGGTCGATGACCAGCACCGCCAGCACGATCGGCGCCAGCACCAACATCAGGAACGGCACCCGGTCGGTGCGCGGGCCCTTCTCGCCGCTGCCCTTGAAGCTCCAGAAGCGAATGCGGCTGACCATCAGCAGTGCCGCGGTCACGGTCAGGCCCAGCGCAACATAGCGCAGCTGTTCGCCGTCCCAGCCCAGCGAGCCGTCGGCGAAGGACCACACGAAGGCCATCATCAGCCCGGCCGCGGCCGGGCTGGCCAAGCCCACGAACCAGCGCTTGTCGACCGTGCCGACCTGGGTATTGAAGCGGGCCAGGCGCAGCGCGGCGCAGGCCGCGTACAGGAACGCCGCCGACCAGCCGACCCGGCCGAGCATGCCGCCGTCGAACTTCAGCGCCGACAGCGACCAGTGGTACATCACCAGCGCCGGCGCCATGCCGAAGCTGACCAGGTCGGCCAGCGAGTCGTACTGCACGCCGAATTCGCTGCTGGTGCCGGTCAGCCGCGCCACGCGCCCGTCCAGCCCGTCCATCACCGCGGCCACGAACACCGCCACGCTGGCGTGCACGAACTGGCCGTTGGCGGCGGCGATGATGGCGTAGAAACCGGAGAACAGGCCGGCGGTGGTGAACAGGTTCGGCAGCAGGTAGATGGTGCGCGAACGGGGGGGCGGTCGGGATGGGTCCATCCCGCCAGTCTAATCGACTTGCCAGGCCCGTCGGCGGGTGCTGCAATCGGCGCTCCCGCCGCGCCCTGGAGACCGAGATGCGCGCCCTGCCCTGGTTTTGCTGCCTGTCCCTGCTCGCCGTCAGCGGCATGCTCGGCGCCACCACCCTGTACCAATGGAAGGACGCCCAGGGCGTCACCCACTATGCCGAGACCCCGCCCACCGGCGGCAAGTACCAGGTCCGCAAGGTCGACACCCGCGGCGACGCCCCGGCCGAGACGCCCGCGGCCGCCCCGGCCGAGAGCGGCCAGTGCCTGACCGCGCGCAAGAACCTGGACATCCTCAACAAGCCCGGCAAGATCACCACCGACAGCGATGGCGACGGCAAGCCGGACGGGGAACTGGACGAATCCCAGCGCGCTGCGCAGAAGGCCCTGGCCGAGGCCGCGATCAAGGCCTACTGCAGCCCGGCGGCCGCGCCCGCCAAGTAAGCCGGCCGCGCCCCAAACGCGCGGGGCCGGCCGCGGGCGATGCCCGCAGCGCCGGCAATGACTGGCAAAATGGGCGACCCGCCGTCTGCGAAGCCCCTCGATGCGCCTTTCCCAGTTCCACCTGCACACCACCAAGGAAACCCCGGCCGACGCCGAACTGGTCAGCCACCAGCTGATGCTGCGCGCGGGCATGATCCGCAAGCTCGCCTCCGGCCTGTACACCTGGTCGCCGCTGGGCCTGCGCGTGCTGCGCAAGGTGGAAGCGGTGGTGCGCGAGGAAATGAACCGCGCCGGCGC
Source organism: Xanthomonas sp. NCPPB 3174 (assembly GCF_056725205.1). Taxonomy (NCBI): domain Bacteria; kingdom Pseudomonadati; phylum Pseudomonadota; class Gammaproteobacteria; order Lysobacterales; family Lysobacteraceae; genus Xanthomonas; species Xanthomonas sp. NCPPB 3174. Next base: position 4,255,243 of record NZ_CM161517.1, read on the forward strand.
GGTGGAAGTGCTGTTCCCGACCATCCAGCCGCGCGAGCTGTGGGACGCCACCGGGCGCTGGAGCAAGTTCGGCGGGCTGATGCTGCGCATGCAGGACCGCAAGGAACAGGACTACTGCTACAGCCCGACCGCCGAAGAAGCCGCCGCCGATTTCGCGCGGCAGGAGCTGAGCAGCTACAAGCAGCTGCCGGTCAACTTCTACCAGATCCAGACCAAGTTCCGCGACGAGATCCGTCCGCGCTTCGGGGTGATGCGCGCGCGCGAATTCCTGATGAAGGACGCCTACTCGTTCCACATCAGCGACGAGGACCTGGCGCGCGAATACGAGAACATGAAGGCGGCCTACACCCGCATCTTCACCCGCCTGGGGCTGCAGTTCCGCGCGGTGCAGGCCGATTCCGGCGACATCGGCGGCGACGCCTCGCAGGAATTCCACGTGCTGGCCACCTCCGGCGAGGATTCGCTGGCGTTCTCCACCGGTTCGGACTACGCCGCCAACGTCGAAGCCGCGGTCGCCGCGGCCCCGGCACCGCGCGCCGCAGCGAGCGAGGCACTGCGCAAGGTCGCCACGCCCACCCAGAAGACCTGCGAGGCGGTGGCCGAGCTGCTCGGCCTCCCGCTGCAGCGCACGGTCAAGTCGGTGGCGGTGATGGCCGGCGAGAGCTTCGTGCTGGCGCTGGTGCGCGGCGACCACACGGTCAACGAGATCAAGTTGGGCAAGGTCGCCGGCCTGGCCGGCTACCGCATGGCCAACGAGGCCGAGATCCTTGCGCATCTGGGCAGCGAGCCTGGCTTCCTCGGCCCGCTGGGCCCGCGCCAGCCGATCCGCGTGGTCGCCGACCGCGACGTGGCGGCGCTGGCCGACTTCGTGGTCGGCGCCAACGAACGCGGCTTCCACCTGGCCGGGGTCAACTGGGGCCGCGACCTGCCGGAACCGGACGCCGTGGCCGATCTGCGCAACGTGGTCGAGGGCGAACGCGCCCACGACGGCGGCGAGATCCGCCTGGCCCGCGGCATCGAGGTCGGCCATGTATTCCAGCTCGGCCGCCAGTATGCGCAGGCGTTGGACGCCACTGTGGTGGACGAGAACGGCAAGACGGTGACGCTGGCGATGGGCTGCTACGGCATCGGCATTTCCCGCATCGTCGCCGCGGCGATCGAGCAGAACCACGACGATGCCGGCATCCGCTGGCCGCAGCCGATGGCGCCGTGGACGGTGGCGGTGTGCGTGATCAATCCCAAGCGCGATGCGTCGGTGGACGCCGCCGGCGAGGCACTGCTGGCCGAGCTGCAGCAGGCCGGGCTGGACGCGGTGCTGGACGACCGCGGCCTGCGCCCCGGCGCGATGTTCGCCGATATTGAACTGATCGGCGTGCCGCACCGGGTGGTGGTCTCGGAGCGGGGATTGGCTGCCGGCACCTTCGAATACCGTGCGCGCAGCGGCGGCGATGCCGAGCACCTGGATCGAAGCGCCTTGCTGGCACGCCTGCAGGCGTGACGAAAGGGCCGGGAGGATATCCCGGCCCTTTTTCTTTACGCCGCCGTCACGTCATATGGGCGAAACCGGAGCGGCACGTTCGCAATTGAATACGCCGGACATGGATCCATAAGGACATATTCCAACGACATTGCGACTGGAAATACTCGCAGCGAATAAGCCGGATATTTGTCAATCCGATAAAGCATCATTATGATCCTGCGCTGGCCAGGGAATGGCGGAAGCCACCACCCATTTTCCGGAGTAAAGATGACCATCGATCTCAGTGGCCTGTCGGCCAAGCAGTTGGGCGCCCTCATCAAGACCGCCAAGAAGCAGCAGTCCATCGTCGCCAAGCGCACCCCCATCGCCAAGGTCCGCACCCAACTGGCGCGCCTGGCCAAGAGTCACGGCTACAGCATCGAGGAAGTCTTCGGCGGCGCTCCCGCCGCGCGCGGCCGCAAGGCCGGCAAGCCGGGTCCGAAGCCGGGCCGCAAACTGGGCAAGGTTCCGCCGAAATACCGCAATCCCGCCAATGCCGCCGAAACCTGGACCGGCCGCGGCAAGCAGCCGCGCTGGCTGGCCGACCTGGTCGCCAAGGGCAAGAAGGTCGAGGATTTCCTGATCGCCGGCGGCGCTGCCAAATCCGCTGCTGCCCCGGCCAAGAAAACCGCCAAGAAGGCCACCAAGCGTGTTGCCAAGAAGGCCAGCAAGAGCGCCGCGCCGAAGGCCTGATGCGCCGCGACGACCGTAGCGAAAAAACGCCGGCACAACATGCCGGCGTTTTTCTTTTCAGCATTCAAAGATTCTTGCGCGCCGGTACCAACAGATTGCCGAACAACAGGCCGGCGACCAGCGCCATCACGATATTGGTCACCGTCAATAGCGCCGATTGCCCGCCGATCACGTCCTGCTGCTGGACCATCGTCAGCAGCCCGCGCAGGCTGGCGCTGCCGGGCACCAGCATGATGATGCCCGGCAGCCGGACCAGCGCGCCCGGCCGCTGCACGATGCGCCCGAACAGATTGCCGGCCGCGGTCAGCACCATCGCCGAGAGGAAGATGCCGACCGGGCTGCCCCAGGCGTCGCCAGCGAAGCGCGCGATCGCATAACCAGCCACCGAGGCGGCCATCACGAACGGATAATCGCGGCCGCTGGCCTTGAACAGCAGCGCGAACGCGTAGGCGGCCACCAGCAGCGACGCCCACTCCACCCAGCCGTGCTGCGGACGGGACGCCTGCACCATCGGCTCCAGACCGAGCAGTTGCGCCAGCGTCACCGCGATCACCGCGCCGACGGTCAGCTTGAGGATGGTGGTGACCGCGCCGGCGAAGCGCGCCGTGCCCGAGACCCAGTGCTGGCTGGTCAGTTCGTTGACCGCATTGGTCAGCGCCATACCCGGCAGCAGCACCACCAGCGAGGCGATGATCACCGTATTGAGATTCAGCGGCGCCACGAAACTGGCCACCAGGGTCGCGACGAAACCGGCCAGCAGCGCGGCCAGCGCATCGTTGGCCTCCTTGGTCGCCGGGCGCTTGTCGGTGAGCTGGGTGAGCACGCCGATCAGCAGGCCGATGGCGCTGGCGGTGGCGATGTCCAGCCACGGCAGGCGCCACAGCCCGGCCACGCCGGCCGCGGCCAGGCCGAAGCCGAGTACCTGCATCGCCATCCAGCGCCGTCCCGGCGGCTGGTCCAGCTGGCGCAGCGCGGTGTGGCCCTGGGCCACGCTCATGCGCCCGCTGGCCACGTCGTCGGCGATGCGGTCGGCGACGCTGAGCTTGTGCAGGTCGTTGTCGCCGGGCGCCAGCCGCACCACGCGGGTGATGTCGCTGGACCCGATCGCCTTGGTCGGGTCGCTGAAGCTGAGGATCAGCCCGGTCGGGTTGGACCAGGGCTCGCAGTCCAGGTCCAGTTGCTGCGACAGCGCCACCACCGCCGCCTCCAGCCGCTGCGCGGTGGTGCCGTAGGTGTGCAGTCGCCCGGCGATGTCGGAGACGAAGGCGATGCGCTGCGCGTAGGTCGCGGTGGCGGAGGGACTGACGGTGGGAGCGGCGGGCATGTCGGCTAGTATGGCGCGAACGCCGCGCCCGGCCACCCCGCCGCGGTCACCACATCTGCAACACGGGCGAAACAGGTATGCTCGCGCACCGGACGCCCCCATGATCGAACCGCAACCGCCCAAACTCAGCCAGGACGACCGAGACCCCTCGCGGGTGCGGCTGACCGGCAGTTGGACCCTGGCCACCGCCCTGGCCTCCTCGGAAGTGTTGCGCGGGATGCCGGCCGGCACCACCGGCATCGACGCCAGCGGCATCGGCCAACTGGATTCGGCCGGCGTCCTGCAACTGATGCGCTACGCCACCCGCAACGGTATCGCCCACGAGGCGCTGGATTTCCGCCAGGATCACCGTGCGCTGGTCTCGACCATCGAGGACGTGGCCGACGACCGCCCCAAGCGCAAGCGCGACTATGGTTTCGCCGCGGCGCTGGAACGCCTGGGCTACGCGGTACACCGCAACGGCAAGGAAATCGTCGCCCTGGTCGGCTTCCTCGGCGAGACCCTGGTCAAGCTGCTGCGGCTGCTGCATGCGCCGCGCCGGTTCCGCCTGACCGCCACCGTGCACCACATGGAGCAGGTCGGCCTGGACGCGGTGCCGCTGGTGGCGCTGCTGTCGTATCTGGTCGGCGCGGTGATCGCCTTCCTCGGCTCCACGATCCTGCGCGACTTCGGCGCCGAGATCTACGTGGTGGAGTTGGTCAGCATCGCCTTCCTGCGCGAGTTCGCGGTGCTGCTGACCGCGATCGTGCTGGCCGGACGCACTGCCAGCGCCTTCACCGCGCAGATCGGCGCGATGAAGGCGCGCGAAGAGGTCGACGCGATCCAGACCCTGGGCCTGGACCCGATGGACCTGCTGGTGATCCCGCGGCTGGTGGCGCTGCTGCTGATGCTGCCGCTGCTGACCTTCGTGGCGATGATCGCCGGCCTGGCCGGCGGCGTCACCGTCGGCGCCTTCGACCTGGGCATCCCGCCGCAGATGTACCTGGCGCGCATGCACGACACCATCCAGATCCGGCACATGCTGGTGGGCCTGTCCAAGGCGCCGATCTTCGCCATCGTGATCGGCCTGATCGGCTGCCTGGAGGGACTGCGCGTGGAAGGCACCGCCCAGTCCGTCGGCGAGCGCACCACCTCCAGCGTGGTGCAGACGATCTCGCTGGTGATCATCATCGACGCGATCGCCGCGCTGTGGTTCATGAACATGGGGTGGTGATGGAGCCGGGATTCGCAATTCGGGATTGGGGATTGGTTGAAGCCGGGCGCCGCGCGCCCGTGCGGGAGCTGTTGCTTTGACCAATCCCGAATCCCCAATCCCGAATCCCGAGCAAGAACTCGCCATCTCCGTCCGCGGCCTGGTCAATCGGTTCGGCAGCCAGACCGTGCACGAGGACCTGGACCTGGACGTGCGCCGTGGCGAGATCCTCGGCGTGGTCGGCGGCTCGGGCACCGGCAAGTCGGTGCTGATGCGCACCATCCTCGGCCTGCGCGACCCCGATGCCGGCAAGATCCAGGTGCTGGGCGTGGATACCGATTCCGGCCGCCGCGCCGATCGCCTGCATGTGGAGCGCAACACCGGCGTGCTGTTCCAGGACGGCGCGCTGTTTTCCTCGCTGACCGTCGGCGAGAACGTGCAGGTGCCGCTGAAGGAGCATTTCGGCGAATTGCCCGACAGCTGGCATTACGAGCTGGCGCTGTTGAAGGTGAAGCTGGCCGGCCTGCCCGCCGATGCGTTGAACAAGCTGCCCTCGCAGCTGTCCGGCGGCATGCGCAAGCGCGCCGGGCTGGCGCGCGCGCTGGCGCTGGATCCCCCCCTGTTGTTTCTGGACGAACCCACCGCCGGGCTGGACCCGATCGGTGCGGCCGCCTTCGACCGGCTGATCCGCACCCTGCAGGAAGCGCTGGGCCTGACCGTGTTCCTCATCACCCACGATCTGGACACCTTGTACGCTATCTGCGACCGCGTGGCGGTGCTGGCCGACCGCAAGGTCATCGCCAACGCGCCGCTGGCCGAGATCGAGCAAGTGGACCATCCGTGGATCCAAGAGTATTTCCACGGCCCGCGCGCACGCGCCGCGCGCGATGCCAAGACCGCCTGGACCGAGACCCCCTGAGCCCATGGAAACCAAAGCCAATTACGTGCTGATCGGCGCCTTCACCATCGTGGTGGGGATCGCGCTGCTGCTGTTCGGACTCTGGGCCGCCAAGTATTCCTCCGACCGCACCTGGCAGGAGTACCGCGTGGTGTTCCGCGAGGCGGTGACCGGCCTGTCGGTCGGCAGCCCGGTGCAGTACAACGGCATCGCGGTGGGCTCGATCACCGAGCTGACCCTGGCGCCGAACGACCCGCGCCAGGTGGTGGCGCGGATCCGGGTCAACTCGACCACGCCGATCAAGAGCGACACCCGCGCCAAGCTGGGCATCACCAGCCTGACCGGCCCGTCGATCATCCAGCTCTCCGGCGGCACCCCGGAAGCGCCGGCGCTGACCTCGATCGACAACAGCGATGCGCCGATCATCCAGACCACGCCCTCGGCGCTGCAGAACATCACCGACACCGCCAACCGCATCGTCGAGCGCCTGGACGAGGTGCTCAGCGACCGCAACGTCGCCAGCATCACCGCCACCCTGCACAACCTGGAAACCATCAGCGGCGGCCTGGCCGACCGCGACCAGGGCATGCAGTCGCTGATCGTCAGCGCGCGCGATGCCGCGCGCAACCTCGACACCACGCTCAAGACCACCAACGGCACCATCCAGCGTCTGGACCAGAATCTGGTGCAGCAGCTGCCGCCGATCCTGGACAAGCTGGAGGACACGCTGAGCAAGCTGGATTCGGCCGCCGGCAATGCCGACAAGATCCTTGGCGAGAACCGCTCGGCGATCAACAGCTTCGCCAACGACGGCCTCGGCCAGCTCGGCCCGACCCTGACCGAACTGCGCGGCCTGATCCGCGACCTGCGCCGGGTCAGCGACCGCCTGGACAACAACCCCGCGCGCTACCTGCTCGGCCGCGACGCCCCGAAGGAGTTCAAACCTAAATGAAGCCGATGCGCGCCCTCTTCCTGCTCGCCGTGCCGGCCCTGCTGCTGGCCGGCTGTTCGCTGCCCGGCGGCAGCAAGGCGCCGGTGACGATCTACGCGCCGGACGTGCGGGTGACCGCCGACCCGGCCTGGCCGCAGGTGAGCTGGCAGCTGGCGCTGACCAAGCCCAGCGCCGCGCGCGTGGTCGACAGTTCGCGCATCGCCGTACGGCCGACGCCGGACGAACTGCAGGTGTACGGCGGCGTCAGTTGGGCGCAGCCGGCCACCGACATGCTCGAGGACATGCTGCTGCGCGCGTTCGAGGATTCCGGGCGGATTCCGGGCGTGGCCCGGCTCGGCACCGGCATCCGCGCCGACTACAAGCTGCTGCTGGACCTGCGCCGTTTCGAATCGGACTACGCCGGGCGCACGGTGCCGTCGGCCACCATCGAACTCAACGCCAAGCTGCTGTACAGCGCCGACCAGCGCGTGGTCGCCTCGCGCACCTTCCTGGTGACCCAGCCCGCCGCCGGCACCGCCGAATCGCAGGTGGTCGACGCCTTCGGCCAGGCCATGTCGCAACTCGGCCACGACGTGGTCGGCTGGACCCTGCAGCAGGGCCAGGCCGACGCCGCCACCGCACTGGCGCCCAGCGTGCCGCCGCCGGCCAGCCCGAAGCCGCCGCGGCGCTGATGACTCCCCTCTCCCACCGGGAGAGGGGCCGGGGGTGAGGGTTCGGCCGCCAGGGAGCCATCTCCCCCAGATGCCTCCCTAACAACTCGTACCCTCATCCGCCCCTTCGGGGCACCTTCTCCCGGAGGGAGAAGGAATCAAGGCTTCGCTCCCCTCTCCCACCGGGAGAGGGGTCGGGGGTGAGGGTGCGGCGGCCGCAGAGTCCTCCCCAGATACCTCCCTAGCAACCCGACCCTCATCCGCCCCTTCGGGGCACCTTCTCCCGGAGGGAGAAGGGATCAAGGCTTCGCTCCCCTCTCCCACCGGGAGAGGGGCCGGGGGGTGAGGGTGCGGCCGCTAGGAACTATTTTCCCCAGACGCATCCCTAGCAACCCAACCCTCATCCGCCCCTTCGGGGCACCTTCCCCCCGAAAAGGGCGCCATGGTCCCGAAGGGAGAAGGGATCATGCGCAATGCGGCGAAACGTCAGGTTGATCCGTTCGCCGACCGGCTTGGCGGTGCGTGGCAGGGCGTGCCGGTACAGACGCTGGGTGTCGCCCGCCATCAGCAGCAGCCCGCCGGAGGTCAGTTCCAGCGCCTGGCGCAGCGCCGGCTGCTGACGATGGCGCAGCACGAAGCGACGCGTGGCCCCCAGGCTCAGCGAGGCGATCACCGGCGTCGGGCCGAGTTCGCGCTCGTCGTCGCTGTGCCAGCCCATCGCGTCGCGGCCGTCGCGGTAGCGGTTAACGAGCACGCTGTTGAATGGCACCCCGGTCTCGGCCGCCAGCCGCGCACGCAGCGGCAGCAGCGCCGCCGGCCATGGGTGCGGCGCGAAGCGGGTGCCGGAATAACGGTAGCTGGCGTCGGCGTCGCCGATCCAGCAGCTCAGCCGCGGCGAATCGACCAGCTTGCCGAACAGGCGGATGCGGTGCACCTCCCATGGCACCTCATGCAGCAACTGCACGCACAGCGCCGCGGCCACGGGCGGGTCCAGCCACTCGGGATACCAGCGCAGGTCGGCGCCGGGCAGGTCCAGTTCCATCGCGCCACGCTAGCATGCCAGCGGCCACCATACGCCAGCGTGCGGAATTTGCCCCTTCACGCGCAAACCCTGAAAATGCGGGCAGCCAGAACGAGCCAACGGGAGCGGAGCAGATGACGGGAACCGAGGGCGGCGCCAATGCGCCGGAGCCAGTGGAGCGCGACGTCATGGAATACGACGTCGTCACCGTCGGCGCGGGCCCGGCCGGGTTGGCGTTCGCGATCCGGCTCAAGCAGCTCAACCCCGACATCTCGGTCTGCGTGATCGAGAAGGCCAGCACCATCGGCGCGCACATCCTGTCCGGCGCGGTGATCGAACCGGCGCCGCTGGACGCGCTGCTGCCGGGCTGGCGCGACAACCCGCCGCCGATCTGCGTACCCGCGGCCGAGGACGAGTTCTGGTACCTGAGCAAGGACGGCGGGCACAAGTTCCCGATGGTGCCGCCGGGCATGCGCAACCACGGCAACTTCATCGTCAGCCTCGGCGCGATGTGCGCCTGGCTGGCGCCGCAGGCCGAGGCGCTGGGCGTGGAGATCTACCCGGGCTTCGCCGCCGCCGAGACCCTGCACGCCGAGGACGGCAAGGTGCTGGGCGTGCGCATCGGCGACATGGGCGTGGCCAAGGACGGATCGCACAAGCCGGGCTACACCGCCGGCATCGACATCCGCGCCAAGGTCACGGTGCTGGCCGAAGGCGCGCGCGGGCATCTGACCAAGCGCCTGATCGCGCGCTTCGCGCTCGACGCCGGGCACGATCCGCAGGCGTTCTCGATCGGCATCAAGGAGCTGTGGCAGTTGCCCGAAGGCCGGGTCAGCCCCGGCAAGATCGTGCACACCCTCGGTTGGCCGGCCGACAGCAAGACCTATGGCGGCAGCTTCCTGTACCACCTGGAGAACAACCAGGTGGCGCTGGGCTACGTCAGCGGCCTGGACTACCACGATCCCGAATACCGCCCGTGGGAGGCCTTCCAGCAGTGGAAGAACCACCCGATGATGAAGTCGCTGCTGGACGGCGGCACCATCCTCTCGGCCGGCGCGCGCGCCATCGCCAGCGGCGGCTGGCAGTCGCTGCCGAAGGTGGAGATGCCCGGCGCGCTGCTGATCGGCGACACCGCCGGCCTGCTCAACGTGCCCAAGATCAAGGGCACCCACCAGGCGATCCGCAGCGGCATGCTCGCTGCCGAACACCTCGCCGCCGGCGCCGCGCTCGATCCGGCCGGCTTCGACGCGCGCCTGCGCGGTTCGGAGGTGATGGCCGAACTGCGCCAGGTGCGCAACATCAAGCCCGGCTTCAAGAAGGGCCTGTGGTTCGGCCTGCTCAACGGCGCCTGGGAGACCCTGGTCAAGGGCGCCTCGCCATGGACGCTGAAGGTCGGCGCCGACTGGAAGAGCCTGGACCGGCTCGGCGAGCACGAGCAGCCCAAGCGCGACTACGTACAGCGCGAGCTGGCCCCGCGCGACCGCCTGCAGGGCGTGTACTTCGCCGCCACCGAGCACGACGAGGATCAGCCGGTGCACCTGCACGTGCTCGATCCGCAGATCTGCGTGACCCGCTGCACCGAGGAATACGGTAACCCCTGCACGCGCTTCTGCCCGGCGGCGGTGTACGAGATCGTCGACGACGCGGCCGGCAAGCGCCTGCAGATCAATGCCGCCAACTGCGTGCACTGCAAGACCTGCGACATCAAGGATCCCTACGCGATCATCGACTGGGTGACGCCGGAAGGCGGCTCCGGGCCGAACTACCAGAACCTGTGAGCGCAGGCCTGCCCGCGCGCCTGAAGACCGCACTGTTCCTGACGCTGCGTGCCGGCTTCCGCGCCCTGCCGCTGTCGCCGGCGCAGCGCGACCGCCTGCGCGCGCGGTTCCTGGAACGCCATGCGGACCTGGTGCCGCCACCGCCGCGCGGACAGGTGGGCGGTGGGTTCGGCGAACGCCGGCCGCGCGCGCGCGCCGACGAGCGTGCGATCGGCTACGTGCCTTCGCAGCAGGCGCCGTTGCCCGCGCCGCTGCCGGCCACCGTGGTGGCGTTCTACCTGCCGCAGTTCCATCCGATCCCGGAGAACGATGCCTGGTGGGGCGCCGGTTTCACCGAATGGCGCAACGTCACCCGCGCGCTGCCGCAATTCGAAGGACACGTGCAGCCGCGGCTGCCGGCGGACCTGGGCTTCTACGACCTGCGCAACCCGCACAGCATGCGCCAGCAGGTGGCACTGGCGAAGCAGTACGGCGTCGGCGCGTTCTGCTTCTACTTCTACTGGTTCGGCGGCAAGACCCTGCTGGAGACACCGCTGCGGCAGTGGCTGGACGACCCCACGCTGGCGCTGCCGTTCTGCCTGTGCTGGGCCAACGAACAATGGTCGCGGCGCTGGGACGGCCGCGGCGACGACGTGCTGATGGCGCAGGCGCACAGCGCGCAGGACGACCTGGACTTCATCGCGCACGTCGCCGACTACCTGCGCGACCCGCGCTGCCTGCGCGTGGACGGCCGGCCGATGCTGCTGGTGTACCGCCCGCACCTGCTGCCGGAGCCCCAGGCCACCGCCACGCGCTGGCGCGACTGGTGCCGAGAGCACGGCATCGGCGAACTGCACCTGGCCTACGTGCAGGGCTTCGAGCGGCCGGACCCGCGCGACATCGGCTTCGACGCGGCGGTCGAGTTCCCGCCGAACATGAGCAATCCACGCTCGCTGGCGGCCGACCAGCACCTGCTCAATCCCGACTACAGCGGTGCCGTGCTGGATTGGCGCGCCCTGGCCGCGGAGATCGCCGCGCGCCCGCTGCCCGACTACCTGCTGTATCCCGGCGTCAACCCGGGCTGGGACAACGAGGCGCGCCGCCCCGGTGCCGGCCGCGTCTATCTGCATGCCTCGCCGCGCGGCTACGAGGACTGGCTGCGCACCACGATCCACACGCGGCTGCAGGGCCGCCGCGCCGAGCAGCGCCTGGTCTTCGTCAACGCCTGGAACGAATGGGCCGAAGGCGCCGTGCTGGAGCCGGATGCGCGACTGGGTCATGCCTATCTCGACGCCACCCGTCGCGCGCTTGCACCGCTGCCGGCGCGCGACACGACACCGCACGCGATCATCCACGCGTGGTATCCGCAGGTGCTGCCGGAACTGCTGGCGCAACTCGCCGCGAACGCCTTGCCCTGGCGTCTGCTGGTCACCACCTCGCCCGACCAGGCCGATGCCGTGCGCGCGCACCTGCACGCGTGCGCGTTCCCGTTCGAGCTGATGGTGCTGGAGAACCGCGGCCGCGACATCCTGCCGTTCCTGCACGCGGCCGAGCGGTTGCTGCGCGACGGCGTGGACGTGGTGCTGAAACTACACACCAAGCGCAGCACCCATCTATCCAACGGCGATGCCTGGCGCAGCGAACTGGTGCAGCGCCTGGCTGGCGCCGACCGCGCCGCGCGCGTGCTGCAGGCCTTCGCCCAGGATCCTGCGCTCGGCCTGGTCGCACCCGAGGGCCATCTGCTGCCGTTGGCCGAGTTCTGGGGCGGCAACCGCGCGGGCGCCGATTATCTGCTGCGCCGCACCGGGCACAGCGACGCGCGTCTGGCGCAGGCGCAGTTCATCTCCGGCAGCATGTTCTGGGCGCGCCTGCAGGCGCTGCGGCCGCTGTTGGACAGCGGCCTGTGCCCGTCCGAATTCGAGCCCGAGCAAGGGCAACTCGACGCCACCCTGGCGCATGCGGTGGAGCGGCTGGTCGCGCCGCTGGCCGAGTGCGTCGGCTATCGCGTCGCCAGCGCCGCCGACCTGCTCGGCCAGCCGCCACCGGTGTCCGCCGACTACGCCTACGCGCAGCGCAGCACCTGAGCGGCGCTGTTCCGGCGCTTAGCCGCGTCGGAACGGCACGCCGGTCTTGGCGGCCAGTTCCGCCTCGTCCACGCCCTCGGCGGTCTCGACCAGGACCAGGCCGCTGTCGGTGACGTCGAACACGGCCAGGTCGGTGATGATGCGGTCGACCACGCCGACGCCGGTCAGCGGCAGATCGCAGGCCGGCAGGATCTTGTGGCTGCCGTCCTTGGCCACGTGTTCCATCAGCACGACCACGCGCTTGACCCCGGCCACCAGGTCCATCGCCCCGCCCATGCCCTTGACCATCTTGCCGGGCACCATCCAGTTGGCCAGGTCGCCTTTCTCGCTGACCTGCATCGCGCCGAGGATGGCCAGATCGATATGACCACCGCGGATCATCGCGAAGGAATCGTGGCTGCCGAAGTAGCTGGCGCCGGCGCGGGCGGTGACGGTCTGCTTGCCGGCGTTGATCAGGTCGGCGTCGACCTCGTCCTCGGTCGGGAACGGGCCGATGCCGAGCAGGCCGTTCTCCGACTGCAGCCACACGTCCACGCCCTCGGGAATGTGGTTGGCGACCAGGGTCGGCAGGCCGATGCCCAGGTTCACGTAGGCGCCATCGGTGAGTTCGCGGGCGGCGCGCTGCGCCATGTCGTCGCGGGTCCAGGCCATGTCAGGCGTCCTTCTGGCGCAGGGTGCGCTGTTCGATGCGTTTTTCGGGATGCGGGTTGTGCACGATGCGGTCGACGTAGATGCCGGGCAGGTGCACCTGGTCCGGATCCAGGCTGCCGGTCTCCACCACCTGCTCGACCTCGGCGATGCAGAGCTTGCCGGCCATCGCGCAGGCCGGGTTGAAGTTGCGCGCGGTCTTGCGGAACACCAGGTTGCCGGCGGCATCGGCCTTCCACGCCTTGACCAGGGCCACGTCGGCGCGCAACGCGGTCTCCAGCACATAGTGCTTGCCGTCGAACTCGCGGGTCTCCTTGCCCTCGGCCACCACCGTGCCGTAGCCGGTGGCGGTGAAGAACGCGGGGATGCCGGCACCGCCGGCGCGCAGGCGTTCGGCCAGGGTGCCCTGCGGGTTGAATTCCAGCTCCAGTTCGCCGGCCAGGTACTGGCGTTCGAACTCCTTGTTCTCGCCGACGTAGGACGAAATCATCTTGCGGATCTGCCGCGTCGCCAGCAGCTGGCCCAGGCCGAAGCCATCGACGCCGGCGTTGTTGGAGATCACCGTGAGACCGTTGACGCCGCTGTCGCGCAAGGCCGCGATCAAGGCCTCGGGAATACCGCACAGGCCGAACCCGCCGACCGCCAGGGTCTGTCCGTCCGCCACCACATCGGCCAGCGCCGTGGCCGCATCGGGGAAAAGCTTGCCGCGCCGCCCGCCCGCAGGGGTAGAGGTGTCGCCCATTCGCCAGCTCCGCATTGGAATGTAGACAGCTAGTTTAGCCGCTCGGGGACTGCGACCCCCGCCGCACCGCCGCAACGACCGATTAAGCGCCGTAACGTTACACTCGGGTTTCCCCCAACTAGGACCCTCTTCCATGTCGCTTCCCGCATTCAAGGCCTACGACATCCGCGGCCGCGTTCCCGACGAACTGAACGAGGACTTGGCGCGTCGCATCGGCGTGGCGCTGGCGGGGCAATTGGGCAGCGGCCCGGTGGTGGTCGGCCACGACGTGCGCCTGGCCAGCCAGGGGCTGCAGGACGCGCTGTCGGCCGGCCTGCGCGCCAGCGGCCGCGAGGTCATCGACATCGGCCTGTGCGGCACCGAGGAAGTGTATTTCCAGACCGACCACCTGCAGGCCGCCGGCGGCGTGATGGTCACCGCCAGCCACAACCCGATGGACTACAACGGCATGAAGCTGGTGCGCGAGAACGCGCGCCCGATCAGCTCCGACACCGGCCTGTTCGCGATCCGCGACACCGTCGCCGCCGATACCGCGCCAGCCGTTGAGCCGACCGCTGCCGAGCATCACCGCCCGGACAAGAGCGCCTACATCGAGCACCTGCTGAGCTATGTCGACCGCGCCACGCTCAAGCCGCTGAAGCTGGTGGTCAACGCCGGCAACGGCGGCGCCGGCGCCATCGTCGACCTGCTTGCGCCGCACCTGCCGTTCGAGTTCGTGCGTGTCTTCCACGAGCCGGACGGGCACTTCCCCAACGGCATTCCCAACCCGCTGCTGCCGGAGAACCGCGCCGCCACCGCCAACGCGGTCAAGCAGCACGGCGCCGACTTCGGCATCGCCTGGGACGGCGACTTCGACCGCTGCTTCTTCTTCGATGCCGACGGCCGCTTCATTGAGGGCTACTACCTGGTGGGCCTGCTGGCGCAGGCGATCCTGGCCAAGCAGCCTGGCGGCAAGGTCGTGCACGACCCGCGCCTGACCTGGAACACGATCGAGCAGGTCGAGGAGGCCGGTGGCATTCCGGTGCTGTGCAAGAGCGGTCACGCCTTCATCAAGGAGAAGATGCGCAGCGAGAACGCCGTGTACGGCGGCGAGATGAGCGCGCACCACTATTTCCGCGAATTCGCCTACGCCGACTCCGGCATGATCCCGTGGCTGCTGATCGCCGAGCTGGTGTCGCAGTCCGGCCGCTCGCTGGCCGACCTGGTCGAGGCGCGCATGCGCAAGTTCCCGTGCAGCGGCGAGATCAACTTCAAGGTCGCCGACGCCAAGGCCGCGGTGGCGCGGGTGATGGAGCACTTCGCCTCGCACGCACCGACGCTGGACTACACCGACGGCGTCAGCGCCGAATTCGCCGACTGGCGTTTCAACCTGCGCAGTTCCAACACCGAACCGCTGCTGCGCCTGAACGTGGAAACCCGCGGCGATGCGGCGCTGCTGGAGCAGCGCACCCAGGAGATCTCCGAGCTGCTGCGCGGCTGATCCCACCACCCTCCCCTAGACGCACTATGGAGTTCCCCCGCCCATGAGCGACGTCCTTCCCATCATCCTGTCCGGCGGTTCCGGCACGCGGCTGTGGCCGCTGTCGCGCGAGTCGTATCCGAAACAGTTCCTGCCGCTGGTCGGCGAGCAGAGCATGCTGCAGGCCACCTGGCAGCGCGCGGCACCCGTGGCCGCGCACGCGCCGATCGTGGTCGCCAACGAGGAGCACCGCTTCGTCGCGGCCGAGCAGTTGCAGCAGATCGGCGTGAAGCCGCATGCGATCCTGCTCGAACCCAAGGGCCGCAACACCGCGCCGGCGATCGCCGTGGCGGCGCTGGAGGCCTCGCGCGATGGCGCCGACCCGCTGTTGCTGGTCCTGCCCTCCGACCACGTGATCGGCGACGAAGCCGCCTTCCAGGCCGCGGTGCGCGTGGCCGCCGTCGCGGCCGAACAAGGCAAGCTGGTGACGTTCGGAATCAAGCCGACCGCACCGGAAACCGGCTACGGCTACATCAAGGCCGCCGCCGGCGACGGCGCGCACGCGGTCGAGCGTTTCGTCGAAAAGCCCGACCTGGCGACCGCGAAAAGCTACCTGGCCTCTGGCGAGTACTACTGGAACAGCGGCATGTTCCTGTTCCGCGCCTCGCGCTACCTGGAGGAACTGCGCAAGTTCCAGCCCGCCATCGCCGAGGCCTGCACCAAGGCCTGGCAATCGGCCAAGCGCGATGCCGACTTCACCCGTCTGGACAAGGAGGCCTTCGCCGCCAGTCCCTCCGATTCCATCGACTACGCGGTGATGGAAAAGACCGCCGACGCGGTGGTGGTGCCGCTGGACGCGAAGTGGAGCGACGTCGGCTCGTGGTCTGCGCTGTTGGACGTATCGCCGCAGGACGCCAACGGCAACGCCCACCACGGCGACGTGATCGAGATCGATTGCCGCAACACCTACGCCTACGGCTCGCGCCTGATCGCGATGGTGGGCCTGCAGGACGTGGTGGTGGTGGAGACCGACGACGCGGTCCTGGTCGGCCATCGCGAACGCATCCAGGAAGTGAAGGACATCGTCGGCAGGATCAAGGCCGACGGGCGTTCCGAAGCCACCTGGCACCGCAAGGTGTACCGCCCGTGGGGCGCCTACGACTCGATCGACAACGGCCAGCGGTTCCAGGTCAAGCGCATCACGGTCAAGCCCGGCGCCACGCTGAGCCTGCAGATGCATCACCACCGTGCCGAGCACTGGATCGTGGTCAGCGGCACCGCCGAGGTCACCCGTGGCGACGAGGTGCTGCTGCTCACCGAGAACCAGAGCACCTACATCCCGCTCGGCGTGACGCATCGTTTGAAGAACCCGGGCAAGCTGCCGCTGGAGCTGATCGAAGTGCAGTCGGGCAGCTATCTGGGCGAAGACGACATCGTGCGCTTCGAGGACACCTACGGTCGCACCTGAGTTCGGCGCACGCCGCAAACGCAAAGAGCCGGGCAGTGCCCGGCTCTTTGTTTTTCGGCTACTTGGTTTAACGTGTGCGGCGGTCAGGCGGCCGGCGCTGCCGCGGCGAGTTCGCCGATGACCTGGCGCAGACCATCGCGCCACTGTGGCAGTTCCAGCGCGAAATCGCGCTGCAGGCGCGACACGTCCAGGCGCGAATACGCCGGGCGCTTGGCCGGGGTCGGATACTCCGCCGTGGTGATCGGCAGCACGCGTGGCGCGCGCGGCAACAGGCCCGCGGCCACCGCCTCGGCGAAGATCGCCTCGGCGAAACCGTGCCAGGTGGTCTCGCCGGCCGCGGTCAGGTGCCAGGTGCCGGACGGCAGGGTCGCGCGCTGTGCCAGCACGCGCGCGGTGACATCGGCGATCAGCGCCGCCGGCGTCGGCGTGCCGACCTGGTCGGCGACCACCTTGAGTTCGTCGCGGTCGGCGCCGACCCGCAACATGGTGCGCAGGAAATTGTGCCCGTGCGCGGCGTACACCCAGGCAGTGCGGAAGATCAGGTGCTGCGCCCCGGAGGCGCGGATCGCCTCTTCGCCAGCGAGCTTGGTGGCGCCATACACGCCCAGCGGCGCGGTCGGCGCGTCCTCCGGATAAGGCTGCGTGCCCTGGCCATCGAACACATAATCGGTGGAGTAATGCACCAGCGGCACGCCGTGCGCCGCGCACCAGGCGGCGATCGCCGCCGGCGATTCGGCATTGGCGCGGCGCGCCGCTTCGGCGTCCTGCTCGGCGCGATCGACCGCAGTGTAGGCAGCGGCATTGACCACCGCCGTCGGCCGCAGCCGATCCAGCAATTCGCCCAACGTCTGCGGCTGGTCGAAATCGGCGCGCTCGCAGGCGCTGCCGTCGGGCAACTGGCCGCTGCGCGTGGTCGCAACCACCGGCCCCTGCCCGGCCAGCGCGCGCAGCAGTTCCTGCCCGACCTGGCCGTTGCCGCCGAAGACCAGCACGCTCATGGCTGGTAGACCGGCAGGCGCTCGACCGGGATATCGGCCAGGAACGGCGCAACCGCGTCCTTGGCCGACAGCACCGGCTCGGAGATCGGCCAGTCCACGCCGATCGCGGCATCGTCCCAGCGCACGCCGGCGTCGGCTTCCTTGACGTACACGTCGGTGCACAGATAGCTGAACACCGCACGCTCCGACAACACGGCAAACCCGTGCGCGAAACCTTCCGGAATCCAGAACTGCTTCTTGTTCTCCGCGCTCAGCACCACCGCGGCCCAGCGGCCGAAGTGCGGCGAGCCATGACGGATGTCGACGGCGACGTCGTACACCTCGCCCTCCAGCACGCTGACCAGCTTGCCCTGCGGCCGCGGCCACTGGTAGTGCAGACCACGCAGCACGCCCTTGGCCGAGGTGGAGACATTGCTCTGCACGAACTTGGTCGGCAAGCCGTGTTCACCGAAGCGCTCGGCGTTCCAGGTCTCGAAGAAATAGCCACGCGCGTCGCCGAACACTGCCGGCTCGATCACCACGCAGCCAGGCAGATGGGTTTCAATCACTTTCACGGAACGGATCCTCGTACAGCCAGCTCATGCAGGTAGGTGCCATAGGCGTTCTTGCGCAGCGGAGCGGCAAGTGTCTCCAGCTGCGCCGCGTCGATCCATCCTTGCCCGAAGGCGATCTCTTCCGGGCAGCACACCTGCAGGCCCTGCCGCGACTGGATGGTCTCGATGAAATTGGAGGCCTCGTGCAGCGACTGGTGGGTGCCGGTGTCCAGCCACGCGTAACCGCGGCCCAGCGCTTCCAGGTGCAACTGGCCCGCTTCCAGGTAACGGCGGTTGAGATCGGTGATCTCCAGTTCACCGCGCGGCGAGGGCTTCAGCTCCGCCGCATGATCGCTGGCCTGGCCATCGTAGAAATACAGGCCGGTGACCGCATAGTTGGAGCGCGGCTTGGCCGGCTTCTCCTCGATGTCGATGACCTTGCCGGAGGCGTCGAACTCGGCCACGCCGTAGCGCTCGGGGTCGTTGACCCAGTAGCCGAACACGGTGGCCCCCTGTTCCCGCGCATCGGCGCGGCGCAGGGTCTCGGTCAGGCCATGGCCGTGGAAGATGTTGTCGCCCAGCACCAGGCAGCTCGGCTTGCCGGCGACGAAGTCGCGGCCGATCAGGTAGGCCTGGGCCAACCCGTCCGGGCTCGGCTGCACGGCGTATTGGATGTCCATGCCCCACTGTGCGCCATCGCCCAGCAACGCCTGGAACAGCGCCTGCTCGTGCGGGGTGTTGATGATCAGCACCTCGCGGATGCCGGCCAGCATCAGCACGCTGAGCGGGTAGTAGATCATCGGCTTGTCGTACACCGGCAGCAGCTGCTTGCTGACGCCCTTGGTGATCGGGTACAGCCGCGTGCCGGAGCCGCCAGCGAGGATGATGCCCTTGCGTTGTGTCATGAGGTCTTTCCTGGTGAAGCCCGCACCTGCGTGGGCGGACTCTTGCGAGGGACGCGGGTTATGCCGCAGTGCCGATCCGTTCCAGCCGGTAGCTGCCGTCGAGCACGCCCTGCACCCAGTCCTGGTGGCTCAGGTACCAGTCCACGGTGAGCGCGATGCCCTGTTCGAAGGTGTATTGCGGTTCCCAGCCCAGTTCGTTCTTCAGCTTCGACGCATCGATCGCGTAGCGGCGGTCGTGGCCGGGCCGGTCGGCGACGTAGGTGATCTGGCTGGCGCGCGGCTTGCCGTCCTCGCGCGGACGCCGCGCGTCCAGCAGCGCGCAGATCGCCTGCACCACCTCGATGTTCTGCTTCTCCGAGTTGCCGCCGACGTTGTAGGTCTCGCCCACCTTGCCCTTGGCCAGCACGGTGCGGATCGCCTCGCAGTGGTCGCCGACGAACAGCCAGTCGCGCACCTGCTTGCCATCGCCGTACACCGGCAGCGGCTCGCCGGCCAGCGCCTTGGCGATCACCAGCGGAATGAGCTTTTCCGGGAAGTGGTATGGGCCGTAGTTGTTGGAGCAGTTGGTGGTCAGCACCGGCAGGCCGTAGGTGTGGTGGAACGCGCGCACCAGGTGGTCGGACGCGGCCTTGGACGCCGAATACGGCGAATTGGGCGCATACGGCGTGGTTTCGCTGAACTTGCCGGTCTCGCCGAGCGTGCCGTAGACCTCGTCGGTGGACACGTGCAGGAAGCGGAACGCGTCGCGGCGGCCGTCCGGCAGCGCCTTCCAGTGATCGCGCACCGACTCCAGCAGGCCGAGGGTGCCGACCACATTGGTCTGGATGAAGGCGCCGGGGCCATCGATCGAGCGGTCCACGTGGCTTTCGGCGGCGAAATTGACCACCGCGTCGGGCTGGTGCTCGGCGAGCAGGCGGCTGACCAGGTCGCGGTCGCCGATGTCCCCGTGCACGAACACGTGATCGGGGTTGCCCTCCAGCGACGCCAGCGTGTTCAGGTTCCCGGCATAGGTGAGTGCGTCCAGGTTGATCACGCGTACGCCGCGCGCCACTGCCTCGAGCACGAAATTGCCGCCGATGAAACCGGCACCGCCGGTCACGAGCCAAGTCGCCACTGTGTATCTCTCCTGATTGGGCGCCGTCGGCGCCTAATGTCCAAACCACACAGGATATACGCTTTATATGAACCGGTCGTGGTCGCCGCGGGCGGCGATCGCATCCGCCGAAGGTGCCCACCATACTCCCTCGCATGGTCCCTCGCGCCCGGTTAGAATCCTCCGCCTGCCCCGTGCCAGCCGCCGCGGCCGGGCCTTCCCGCACTGCTGAAGGATCTCGTACACGATGAAAATCCTCGTCGCCTACAAGCGCGTGGTGGACTACAACGTCCGCATCCAGGTCAAGCCGGACGGCTCCGGCGTGGTCACCGAGGGCGTCAAGCTCTCCGCCAACCCCTTCGACGAAATCGCCCTGGAAGAGGCCCTGCGCCTGCGCGACGCCGGCATCGCCAGCGAGGTGGTGGTCGCCACCATCGCCCCGGCCGACGCCGCCGCGCACCTGCGCAATGGTCTGGCCATGGGCGCCAACCGCGCCATCCACGTGGTCGCCGACGCGGCGATCCAGCCCCTGACCGCCGCGCGCACCTTGCTCAAGCTGGTCGAGCAGGAGCAGCCGGACCTGGTGATCCTGGGCAAGCAGGCGATCGACGACGACGCCAACCAGACCGGGCAGATGCTGGCCACGCTGTGGGGCCGGCCGCAGGCGACCTTCGCCGGCAAGCTGGTGGTGGCCGACGGCAAGGCGACGGTGACCCGCGAGGTCGACGCCGGCCTGGAGACCCTGGAAGTGGACCTGCCGGCGGTGGTCACCACCGACCTGCGCCTGAACGAGCCGCGCTTCATCAAGCTGCCGGACATCATGAAGGCCAAGAGCAAGCCGCTGCAGACGCTGGCCTTCGCCGACCTGGGCGTGGAGGCCAACGACAGCCTCACCACCACCCACTACGCCCCGCCGGCCAAGCGCAGCCGCGGCGTGATGGTCAAGGATGCCGCCGAACTGGTGGCCGCACTCAAGCAGAAGGGGTTGCTGTAATGGCCAAGATCCTCGTCGTCGCCGAACATCTCAACGGGCAGCTCAACGCCGCCACCGCCAAGTGCGTCAGCGCCGCGCAGGCGCTGTCGGCCGAGGCCATCGACATCGTGGTGCTGGCCGCCGATCCGGCCGCGGTGGCCGCCCAGGCCGCGCAGATCGCCGGCGTCGCCCGCGTCCTCACCGTCGCCAACCCCGCCAACGCACACGCCATCGCGCAGGTGCTGGGCCCGCAGATCGCCGCGCTGGCGACCGGCTACACCCATGTGTTCGGCCCCTCCACCACCTTCGGCAAGGACCTGATGCCGGTGGTGGCCGCCCTGCTCGGCGTCAACCAGATCTCCGACCTGATGGCGGTGGACGGCGACTACGCGTTCAAGCGCCCGATCTACGCCGGCAACGCCATCATCAGCGTGCAAGCCCCGGCCGACCAGATCGTGGTCGCCACCGTGCGCAGCGCCTCGTGGCCGGAAGCGGCGCAAGGCGGCAACGCGGCGGTCGAAGCGGCCAGCGTGGACGCGACGCTGCCCAGCCACACCCGCTTCGTCGGCCTGGCCGCGGGCAAATCCGACCGCCCTGACCTGCAGAGCGCCAAGCGCGTGGTCTCCGGCGGCCGCGGCGTCGGTTCGGCGGAGAACTTTCAGATCGTCTACCAGCTCGCCGACAAGCTGGGCGCCGCGGTCGGCGCCTCGCGCGCGGCGGTCGACGCCGGCTACGTCCCCAACGAACTGCAGGTCGGCCAGACCGGCAAGATCATCGCGCCGGAGCTGTACGTGGCGGTCGGCATTTCCGGCGCCATCCAGCACCTGACCGGCATCAAGGACGCCGGCACCATCGTCGCGATCAACAAGGACGCGGAGTCGCCGATCTTCGAGATCGCCGACATCGGCCTGGTCGGCGACCTGTTCACGGTGCTGCCTGAACTGGAAAAGGCGCTGGGCTGAGTCGCGCGGAGACCCGGGGATGATGCCGCACGGCGCCGACGGCGTGCCCGCGCCGCGCCACCGTGCGGATCATCTGGCGCTGTTCGTCGTGCTGCTGTGCGGCGGCTACCTGGCCGCCCTGTGGTGGGTGGACCGCGGCAACGGCACGTTCGCCCGGCTGGGCACGATCTGGCCGTTGCTGGCAGTGGCGGTGCTGCCGGTCTCGGCCAGCTATCTGTTCCGCTTCTGGCGCTGGCGCTGGCTGCTGCAACGGCAAGGCCACGCCGTGCCGTTCTGGCTGAGCTGGGCCGCGTACCTGGCCGGTTTCGCATTGACCGCCACCCCGGGCAAGGCCGGGGAATTGCTGCGCATCCGCTATTTCGCCCGCATGGGCGTACCGGCGGGGCGGACGCTGGCGGTGTTCGTGTTCGAGCGCGCCTCCGACCTGCTGGTGATCCTGGCACTGTCACTGCTGGCCGCACCGGTCTTCCCCACCCTGGGCACGCTCGCCGCGGTGGTGCTGGGCTTCGTCGCCCTGCTGTTCGGCGCCGCCGCCTGGCCGGCCCTGCTGGCTTGGCTGGACAGCGTGGGCCAGCGACTGCCCGGTCGCTGGCTGCGGAGCGCCGCACAATTTGCGGTGTTCGCCGCTACGGAACTGCGCGCCTGCCTCGGAACGGCACAGATGCTGCGCAGCCTGATCGCCGGCATCGGCGCCTGGGGCCTGACCTCGGCGGTCTTCGTCGGGCTGTGCAGCGGCCTTGGCCTGGACCTGGACCCGTTGGTCGCGTTCGGCATCTACCCGCTGGCGATGCTGATCGGCGCACTGTCCTTCGTCCCAGGTGGGGTCGGCACCACAGAACTGGCGATCGTGCTGATGCTGGACCGGCTGGGCGTCGCCACCGCCGATGCCATCGCGGTCGCGGTCGCCGCGCGGCTGGTCACGCTCTGGTACGCGGTCGCCGTGGGCGCCCTGGCGATGGGCGCCACCGAATTCCTGCAGCGGCGCCAGCTTGCCTGAACCGCTGGTTATAATGCGGCCCCGCTATGCATCACCAGGCCGCAGCATGTCTTCCCCCCCCAGTTCTTCCGCCGACCGCCCGGCTGTCTCAGGGCGCGCGCTTTGCGTGGATCTGGACGGCACGCTGCTGAATTCGGACATCCTCTACGAGTCCCTGCTGGCCCTGCTGGCGCGCAATCCGCTGTACGTGTTCCTGCTGCCGCTGTGGCTGCTGCGCGGCAAGGCCGCGCTGAAGCGCGAACTGGCCGCCCGGGTCACCCTCCCGGCCGAGACCCTGCCCTACAACGAGCACGTGCTGGAGCTGCTGCGCACCACGCCGCAACGCCCGCGCGTGCTGTGCACCGCCTCCGACCAGTTGCTGGTCGCGCCGATCGCCGCGCACCTGGGCCTGTTCGAAGAGGTCATCGCCAGCGACGGCCAGCGCAACCTGTCCGGCCGCAACAAGGCCGAGGTGCTGGTGCAGCGGTTCGGCGAAGGCAATTTCGACTATGCCGGCAACGGCCGCGTGGACCTGCACGTGTGGGACAAGGCCGATGGCGCCTGGGTGGTCAACAACGGCAACGGGCTGCGCGCCGCTGCCGCGCAGCGCACCACCGTGCACGGGCACTGGCCGGCGCCGCCGCGCGCCCGCGCCTGGCTCAAGGCGCTGCGCCTGCATCAGTGGCTGAAGAACCTGCTGGTGTTCGTGCCTCTGCTCACTGCACACCGCTTCCTGGAGGGCGAATCGGTACTGCAGTCGGTGATCGCCATGGTGGCGTTCGGACTGTGCGCCTCCGGCGTCTACGTGCTCAACGACCTGCTCGACCTCACGCCCGACCGCCAGCATCCGCGCAAGCGCAAGCGGCCGTTCGCCGCCGGCCGGCTGCCGCTGCTGCAGGGCCTGTTCGCCGCACCCGCGCTGACCGTGGCCGGACTGGCGCTGTCGCTGGCCTGCAACCTGCACTTCACCCTGGTATTGCTGGCCTACTACGTGATGACGCTGGCGTACTCGCTGCGGCTCAAGCGCATCGTGATGATCGACGTAGTGCTGCTGGCGGCGCTGTATACCGTGCGCATCATCGGCGGCGCGGTGGCCATCGACCTGGAACTGTCGTTCTGGCTGTTGGCGTTCTCGATGTTCATCTTCCTCTCGCTGGCGCTGCTCAAGCGCTACACCGAACTGCACGCGATGCTGGGCAGCGGCAAGACCAAGGCCAGCGGGCGCGCCTATTCGGTGGAAGACCTGGTGCTGCTGCAGTCGATGGGCGCGGCGGCCGGCTACATCGCGGTGCTGGTGATGGCGCTGTACATCAACAGCCCGGCGAGCATGTCGTTGTATCGCCACCCGCAAATACTCTGGCTGATCTGCCCGGTGCTGCTGTACTGGGTCAGCCGGGTCTGGATCGTGGCGCACCGCGGCGACATGCACGACGACCCGATCGTGTTCGCCGCCACCGACCGGGTCAGCCAGGTGGTCGTGGTGTTGTGCGGGCTGTTCGCGCTGAGCGCCATCTGATGGCCGATGCTGGGCAGTCCTGGGGACGCTATCCGCACGCGACGCAGACGCTGCTGCCGATCGCCGACCGGGCGGCGGCCCTGCCGGCCTTCGCCGGCAACGCGCTGCCGCGCGGAAACGGCCGCAGCTACGGCGACAGTTGCCTCAATCCCGACGGCACCCTGCTGTGCGCGCGCGGCCTGGACCGCTTCATCGGTTTCGACCCGGCGTCCGGCCTGCTGCGCTGCGAGGCCGGGGTCACGCTCGCCGAGATCATCGATCTGGTCCTGCCGCAGGGCTGGTTCCTGCCGGTGACGCCGGGCACCCGCTACGTCACCGTGGCCGGCGCCATCGCCAACGACGTGCATGGCAAGAACCATCACCGCACCGGCAACTTCGGTCACCACGTGCGCGCCTTCGAGCTGCTGCGCAGCGACGGCAGTCGCCGCCTGTGCACGCCCGACGCCGATGCCGACGGCTGGTTCGCGGCCACGGTCGGCGGACTCGGCCTGACCGGGCTGATCACCTGGGCGGAGATCCAGTTGCGCCGCGTGCCGGGTCCGGCGCTGGAGACGGAGAACATACGCTTCGGCTCGCTCGACGAGTTCTTCGCGTTGTCCGCGGCCTCGGCCGACAGCCACGAGTACAGCGTCGCCTGGATCGACTGCCTGGCCAGCGGCCGCGCCCGCGGCCGCGGCCATTTCACCCGCGCCGATCACTGCGCCGGCCTGCCCGAGGAACGCCCGGCCTCGCCCGGCAAGGGCCTGGCGATGCCGCTGACCCCGCCCGTCTCGCTGGTCAACAAGCTGTCGCTGCGGCCGTTCAACGCGCTGTACTACTGGCGCCAGCCCGCACGCAGCAAGCGCCGGCTGAGCCACCTGTTGCCGTTCTTCTACCCGCTGGACGGCATCCGTCACTGGAATCGCATGTACGGCCCGCGCGGCTTCCTGCAATACCAGTGCGTGCTGCCGCCGGCCACCGCGCGCGACGGCGTGGACGCGCTGCTGGCGGAAATCGCCCGCAGCGGCAGCGGTTCCTTCCTGGCCGTGCTGAAGGAATTCGGCGACGTGCCTGCACGCGGCATGCTGTCCTTCCCGCGACCGGGCACCACGCTGGCGCTGGATTTCCCCAACGATGGCGCCGACGTGCTGCGCCTGCTGGAGCGGCTGGACCGGATTGTCGACGCCGCTGGCGGCGCTCTGTACCCTGCCAAGGACGCGCGCATGTCCGCCGCCTCGTTCCAGCGCGCCTATGCCCGCTGGCAGGACTTCAGCCGCTATCTCGATCCCCGCTTTTCTTCCGGCTTCTGGCGCCGGGTCACGGAGTGAACATGCAACGCGTCCTCATCATCGGCGCCACCTCGGCCATCGCCGAGGCCACCGCCCGGCACTACGCTGCGCGCGGCGCGGCCATCCACCTGCTCGGCCGCCAGGCCGCGCGCCTGGACGCGATCGCGTCGGACCTGTCGGCGCGCGGCGGCAAGGCCAGCGTCGGCGTGCTCGACGTCAACGACAGCGCCGGCCATGCGGCGGCCTTCGATGCCGCCTGGGCCGCGCTGGGTGGCGTGGACGTGGTACTGATCGCCCACGGCACGCTGCCCGACCAGGCCGCGTGCGACGCCTCGGTCGAACTTTCGATGCGCGAGTTCGCCACCAACGGCACCTCGACCATCGCGCTGTGCGCCGCGCTGGTGCCGCGCCTGCGCGCGGGTGCGACGCTGGCCGTGATCTCCTCGGTGGCCGGCGACCGCGGCCGCGCCAGCAATTACCTGTACGGCAGCGCCAAGGCCGCGGTCAGCGCCTACCTGAGCGGCCTCGGCCAGCGCCTGCGCCCGGAAGGCATCAATGTGCTCACGATCAAGCCGGGTTTCGTCGATACGCCGATGACCGCCGCCTTCAAGAAGGGCGCGCTGTGGGCCAAGCCCGACCAAATCGCCAAGGGCATCCTGCGCGCGGTCGACGGCCGCCGCGCGGTCGCCTACCTGCCCGGTTTCTGGTGGGCGATCATGTTCGTCATCAAATCCATTCCCGAATTCGTCTTCCGCAGGATCAAGCTCTGACATGACCGACAAACACGCCAAGATCGTCATCACCGGCGCCGCGGGCCTGGTCGGCCAGAACCTGATCGTCGAACTGGAGCAGCAGGGCTACACCCAGCTGGTGGCGATCGACAAGCATGCACACAACCTGCAGATCCTGCGCGAACTGCATCCGGCCGTGCGCGTGGTCGAGGCAGATCTGGCCGAGCCTGGCGACTGGGCACGCGAATTCGAGGGCGCGGCGTGCGTGGCCCAGTTGCACGCGCAGATCACCGGCAAGACCACCGACCTGTTCACCCGCAACAACCTGACCGCGACCGCGCACGTGCTCGATGCCTGCCGCGCGGCGAAGGTGCCGTACCTGGTGCACATCAGCTCCTCGGTGGTGAACTCGGTGGCCAAGGACGACTACACCAACACCAAGCGCGCGCAGGAAGAGATGGTGGTCGCCAGCGGCCTGCGTCACTGCGTGCTGCGCCCGACCCTGATGTTCGGCTGGTTCGACCCCAAGCACCTGGGCTGGTTGTCGCGCTTCATGGCCAGGACCCCGGTGTTCCCGATCCCGGGCGATGGCCGCTTCATGCGCCAGCCGCTGTACGAACGCGACTTCTGCCGCTGCATCGCCAAGTGCATCGAGCGCGAACCCGACGGCGATGTCTACGACATCGTCGGCGACACCCGCGTGGACTACGTCGACATCATCAAGACGATCAAGCGGGTCAAGAAACTGCACACCCTGATCGTGCATATCCCGATCGGCTTCTTCGCCTTCCTGCTGCGCGTGTATTCGCTCTTCAGTTCCAAGCCGCCGTTCACCGCCGACCAGTTGAAGGCGCTGAGCGCCGGCGACGACTTCAAGGGCGTCGATACCGAAGCGGTGTTCGGCGTGCGCCAGACGCCGTTCGAAGACGCGATCCGCGAAAGCTATACCGACCCGCGCTACAGCCACATCGTGCTCAAGCGCTGAACCGTCATACGAGACCAGAACCATGAGTACATTCGCGATCGTCGGCAGCGGCCCCATGGGCCTGATGGCTGCCATGGAACTGCTGAAGAAGGGCCACCAGGTCGACGTCTACGAGCGCGACGACCGCATCGGTGGCATGTCCGCGGACTTCGACTTCGACGGCCTGCGCATCGAGCGCTACTACCACTTCATCTGCAAGACCGATTTCCCGCTGTTCAAGCTGCTCGAGGACCTGAAGCTGTCCGACCGCCTGCACTGGACGGACACCAAGATGGGCTACTACTACCAGGGCAAGCTGCACAAGTGGGGCACGCCGTTCGCGCTGCTCGGCTTCCCGCACCTGGGGCTGGTCGACAAGATCCGTTACGCCCTGCACGTCATGCACACCAAGGGCATCAGCGACTGGACCGCGCTGGACAAGGAGAACGCACGCAACTGGATCACCCGCTGGATCGGCCCCAAGGCCTACAAGGTGATGTGGGAAAAGGCGTTCGCGCTGAAGTTCTTCGAATACCAGAACGACCTGTCCGCGTCGTGGATCGGCACCCGCATCAAGCGCGTGGCGCTGTCGCGACGCAACCTGTTCAACGAAAGCATGGGTTATCTGGAGGGCGGCTCGGCCGTGCTGCTGGAACGCATGGCGGCGGAAGTGACGCGCCTGGGCGGACGCATCCTGCTGTCGCAACCGATCGAGGAAGTCGCCTCGGTCGACGGCAAGGTCACAGGCATCCGCACCCGCGACGGCCATCATGCCTATGACGGCGTGGTGTCGACGGCCCCGATCCAGTACGTGCCCGGCATGGTTCCCGGCCTGCCCAAGACCTTCGCCGACCAGGTCGCCGCGATCGAGAACATCCCGGTCGCCTGCGTGATCCTGAAGCTGTCCAAGCCGGTCAGCGAGAACTTCTGGATGAACATCAGCGACGAGCGGATCGCCATCCCCGGCCTGATCGAGTACAGCAACCTCAACCCCGGCAAGGGGCCGGGCGAGCACATCGTGTATGCGCCCTACTACATGCCCAAGACCCACCCCAAGTGGCAGTGGAGCAATCAGCAACTGATCGACGAGGTCATCAGTTACCTGCCGATGATCAATCCGGACTTCAAGCCGGAGTGGATCCGCGCGACCCATTGCCATCGCTACGAATATGCGCAGACCATCTGCCCGCCTGGCTTCCAGGACATGCTGCCGCCGATGAAAACGCCGCTGCGCGGTTTCTACATGGCGGATACGGCGTACTACTACCCGGAAGATCGCTCGATCAACGAGAGCATCGACGTCGGCAGGCGCCTGGCCGAGGTCGCGGCGAGCGCATGATCAGCAAGCGCTTCTTCTTCTTCCTGTTGTCCGGCGGCATCGCTGCCGCCGCCAACTTCGGCTCGCGCATCCTCTTCAGCCTCTGGTTTCCGTATGCGGCGGCGATCGTCCTGGCCTATCTGGTCGGCATGACCACGGCCTTCATCCTGATGCGCAAGCTGGCGTTCAAGGAAACCTCCAACACCAAGCGCACGCAGATCGCCTGGTTCGTCGTGGTCAACGCCGTCGCCCTGCTGCAGACCCTGGCGATCAGCCTGTTGCTGGCGAAATGCGTGTTCCCCTGGCTCGGCATCCGCTATCTGGACGAAACGATCGCCCATGCGATCGGCGTCGCCGTGCCTGTGGTCACCAGCTATCTGGGCCACAAATATTTATCGTTCAAGAACTGATCCGACTCCCGCCTCGCCGCTATATGGCGGATGGCCTTCGACCTCCGCCCCATCCGTCACCGAGCAGGCATGTCATGACGTTTTCTTCCCAACTGTCCCCGCAAGGCGTCATGCGTTTCGCAACGAGATTCCTGCTTCCCTGGCTGGCGCTGACTTGCTTTCTGGGAGCGTTCTATCACGTGTCCGGATTGAACATTCAACCATTCAGGGCCGAGTCCGGGCGCTTTATCGCCTGGGCACACAGTGGTGACCTCTCGGAGTTTCTCGAAACCCATATCTACGCGTCGTACAGTGGCCACTACACGCCACTGTATTTCGCCGCCGAACTCCTGCAAGCAAGGTGGTTTGGCGCCAGCGAGCAGTTATGGTTCTGGCGGCAGATACTGTTGCTCGGCCTGCTCGGTACCGCACTGGCGTCCTTGGCACGCACGACGCTAGGCGCCCTGGGCACGGACCGCAACGTGTCCCGGATGGCAAGCTATCTCCTCGCCGCCGTATTCTTGCTGCAGCCGGCGATTGCAGAGATGGTGACCTGGCCGTTCATGGCCGGACAGTTCCTTTGCCTCGCCTGCGCAGCGATGGGCCTGCGTTATCTGATCCGCGCCAGCGGCCTGGGCGACGAGCACGCATTACCGTGGGCGATGGCCTGGAGCTACGCCTCGATGCATTTTCTCGGAGTGGGCTTCGTGATCAGCGCCACCACCCTGATCACCTGCTGCGTGCTGATGTGGAGTCAGCGGCTTCCGCATCGTCTCTGGCGCATCATCGCGATCTTCACGGTGCTGACGGCCCTGCACGGCGCCATGATGACCTATGGTGCGTCCACCCAGGAACTGGCGGTGCCGCTGCAGACGTTGGTGAAGCGCTTCGGCGCGCTGTACATGGGCCTCGTGCATGGCGGGCTGCAGTCGTTATGGGCCAGTGGACGCTTCCGCTGGCCGGACGTGGAAGCCTTCCCTGTTGATGCCGTCTACGGCTTGGCCCTGCTCGCCGCACTGCTGACCTCCGCAATCGCCTTGGCTCAGCGTGCGCGCGCGCAGTCACGGCCATCACTGATGCTGGCCAGCATCGTGGTCGGTTTCCCAAGCCTCGCACTGGCGCTGTACAGCGCGCTTCCGGTGCTGCGGACCAAGGGAACCCTGGACCCCCACAGCCTGGACGGCTACCTGTTCGGCACCCGCTATCTGATCTTCGCCACCTTTTTCGCCTACGTGCCGATCAGTGCGCTCGTCGGCATCGTGGCGCGCAAGCTCGGAAAGCCGATGCTGGTGCCGCTGCTGCTCCTGTCGCTTGGATCGGCGGCAGGTACGGCGGCCTTCATTCGTATCATCATTCCGCAGATCTGGCCCTACCTGCTTACCCCCTCGGACGTGCTCTGGGCCAACGTCGTCAAGGAAGCCGAAATGCAGCAGCAGACACTGGGCTACGTGAAGGATCGCCCGTTAACCGAACTGGATCGCGAGTTCAATCCACCCATGCACCTGTATGCGCCGCTCATCGAGCAGGATCTGGGTTGCACCAAATGCATCCATTTCAAGAACAATCCCTGACCGCAGGTTCCCGCAGCTCCAGATCCTTGGCCGATCAAGCCAGCGCCTGCACGCGATACGTCCGCGATACAGGGTGCATGCGCGCTCAGCACACACAAGGCGTACCGCAGCACAGGAAGTTGGCAAAAGTTAGCGCCGGATCAGGCGCCATCAAGGGCGTTGAGGGCGTTGAGGGCGTATCCGCGGCACGCACGGACAGATGATCGGCCACAACGGCAGGAGGCAGCGCGCGACGTGCATGCGAGGCACCCCGATGAAAGGGATGCCCCGCCCATGCGCGTCGGCCGAAATGCGCTAGCGCTGATACAGCATCAGATTGAGCACCTTGCTCTCCGCATTGCCGTTGAGCATCAGCGACTCCTTGCCCTGCGCCGGATAGATCCAGACGACCAGCTTGTCGTCCCCGGACTCCCGCGCTAGTTCGTAGCGCACCACGCCACCGATCTGGCTCATGGCAAACTCGGACTCCAGCGTCACCGCCAGATAATCGTTGTCCCTGGAGCCGGCGAGGTCCGCACGCCCGATCGTGCAGCGCTCATCCTGGCAGAGCTTGAGCGAAATCTTGCCCTGCGCAGCACCACCGCTGTTGCCGATCTGCACCGCCGCCCGCTTGATGTGCAGGGTGGCCGGAGGCGCGAAGGTGCCGGCGAGCACCTGCCGATCGTTCAACGGAATCGCCACATTGGAGGAGTCGTCCATCGGCACGCGAACGGAAACATCGCCTGCCGCCAGGTACTTTTCGCATTCGCTGGTGGGATACTGTCGGCACCCGGCCAGTACCCACAGGACGGAGGCCATGGCCAGCATCGGACGCACGCGCATTTCGTTTCTCCTCGATTTCCACGTCAGGCCGATGGCAGCAAGGCGCGTGCCCGGACCCACAACAAGCCAAGATTGAGCAATAGCTGAAGAATCACACAAGCTAGCGCGACCCGATGGTTCATCCGTTCCTGCATGAATTTCATCGCGAACACGCACAACACGATACCGATGGCCTGCAGGCCATGGACCGCAGGAATCGCCGGCGCACTGAACACGCCCACCAGCAGTGCACTGGGCAGGAGCACGAAGGCGACGAGTTCCTTGGGCCTGCGACTGCCGTAGATCCATGCGCCCGCATACGCCTGAGCAATCAGCAACAAGCCCATAGCGCCAGTGATGGAGACCAGTAACTCCTGGAAGAGTTGATTCGGCACCAACGGATATGTTCCTAGATATATCGGCAGGAATGTCCGTGCTGCATTGGCGACGCGGATCCAGATCAGATCGATCAGGCCGGCCGAGCTGAGCAGGTTTTGCGCTACTAGGTCCGACGGAATCTTCAGGTACCATCGCGTCCACAGCCACCAGGGCAGTACGCAGGCGACCAAGGCCACGCCGTAGGCGATCACGTTACGCACGCATTGCGGCTTGAATCCGTCGCGAAGCAGGATGTACAGCCCGAAGCATCCGGCAAAGACGATCGCGTAGGGATGGGACCAGTACGCCATGCCCGCCAGCACACCGGCGGCGAAGGCAGAACGGCGCGACAACAACGCGTAGGCACCGAGGATCAGGAAGAAGCCGCCCAGGGATTTCGGCCAGGTGAACAGGGTCTGTGCGATGAAGTACGGGCTGCTGACGACCAGCAGCAATCCGGCCAACACATACGCGCCGCGCAGGCCGGCCCGCATAAGCAGCAGTGCCGCACCTAGCAACAGTGTGCTGTTCAACACGATGCCGACCGCGAGGAACTGCCGGAACGCGTCGTCGTCCCCCAGACTCCCGACGTCCGGCCAATCCTGGCCGACATAGCTGAATCTGGGCAGGGCGCGCGCCTGCTTGGCTGGTGGATCAAGCACAGCACGGAACGGCACGTTCACCAGCGACATCAGAATGGGGCGGTTGGACAGCTCCTGCCCGGGCATGAGCGGCCGCTCGAACGCGAACTGGATGTCCCGCAGCAGGAACTCGCTGGACAGGAACGGCAGGTAGTTATCCGCCGGAAATGCCCCCATCATCACCTGCACCTTGACGTGCAGATGATGGTTCTTGATCACGTACGGCCCGTCCGGCAACTCGCCGGGAAAGCGGACCGGCATCGACACGATCGTCATGCACGACAACGCCATGCCGATCCATGCGCCGAAACCAAGAACGGTCAGCCGCCAATGCCCGGCGAGCAACTTGCCGAGCACGCCGTGGCGATACCACTGCCAGCAGGAGAGCGCGTACAGCAGCGCAAACCCGATGCAGGCATTGAGCCGGTTGTCGCTGGGAAGCGAGACGACGAAGACGCCAAGCGCGCCATGCCCGACCACGCCCACAGCGACGGAGTACGCCAGCAGTTCCAGGCCGTGCAGCCGTCGACCAGCTTCGCTGAGCGACAGCAACCCTGCCCCAACGCCGAGCAACGACAACGCCACCGCGACGCAAAGCGCCAGGCTTCCCCACAACTCCACTGCCACGTTACCGACTCCTCACGTACGCGAACCACGTTTCCCGTTGCCGAGGCTCGGCCATCGGCCAAGCCCCGGCTTCCCCGTCAACGGCCGGCCTGCCACTCCTGCACATGCTGCAGCATCGTCTGCGCGCGGTGCAGATAAGTATGTTCGCGCAGCGTGCGCTGCTGGGCGGCCGCAGCGATCGCCAGGCAGCGGGTACGATCGCCCACCATGGCCTCTATGCACTCGCGGAACTCGCGCACGGAGTTGTAGAGCAGGACCTCGGTGCCGGGCGCATAATAATCGACGATCTCCAGGCTCTCGACGAAGAACAACTGGGTCGTGCCCGCCATCGCCGCTTCAAACGTGCGCGGGCCCGGCGTGGAGGGGTCCAGCTTGAAGCGGTCGTTGGCGTAATGGTAGTCGCGCCCCATGTTGAGCGTGATCCAGGCGCGCGCATACCGATCCGAGAGCTCGTTGTTGGGCAGGCGCTGGTTGCGGCAGAACGGCAACTCCGACTCCGGCCAGCCGTCGCCCAGCACCACCGCGCCGTGTTCCTGCAACGGCTTTGCCAGATCGCGCAGCAACTTGATCCGGTTGCCGAAGGCCACGCCGCAGAAAAAGATGTTGACGTCCTTCGTCGCCGAGATCGGACGCCAGTGCGCGCGTTCGCTCGCTGCCAACGGCAGGTGGAACGCGCGCGGGTGGTCGTAGTGCTCGGCGCACCACTTGTCGTTGCTGAAGACAAGATCGGCAACGTCCTTGATCTTGTAGCTGAAATCGAACTCGTAAGGGTCGTCGTGCAGCCAGAACACCAGCGTTGCCCCGGTCTGCGCGCAGTAGCGCTTGATGCCGCTGTAATCGGCATCGTCGGGCATGCACGAACCGAAGCACACCACCAACTCCGGCCTGGCCGACGACGCCTTGGTCGCCGCGTGCTCGAGCGGCACGTTCACCACCGATTCGATCCCGCGCAACTGCCAGAAACCTTCGGCCACGTAGCTGCGCAGCACCACGTTGCGATTCTGATTGTCCGGCGAGGCGCCGCAGACCAGGACGCGAGAGGGCATGCTCATTTCGCAGCTCCAGAGAGGCGGCGCACGACCTCCGAGGCAAGCCTGCGCGCCGTGTTCACAGCGCCGTTCTTCATGAAATACCGGTACAGCCGGCGCACTCTTCCCGGCTCTGGCGTCGGCACCAACTGCGCAACCTCATTCACCACTACGGTCGCGCCGCTTGGCTGGATTGTCCATTCCCGATCCATCAGCAACACACCGATCTCCTTGAGGGTCTGCCCACGCGGTGGTGCCCCGGCGTCACGCGCGCGCCATGGCGGCAGCTGTGCCAACAGGCCGCGATAGAGTCCGCTGAGCCACTGCATATGTTCCTGGTGACCGACGCCGAGGCCGGCATGCACGTTCGCACGCAAGCGCTCGACCTCCGCGCGGTCGGCAATCAGCCTCCGTACAAGCGAGACAATCGCGCCCGATTCTCCCATCGGCAGCTTGAAACCGTTGACGCCATCGACCACTCGCTCGCCCAGAGCGCCCGTGTCCGAGACGATCGGCACCAACCCCGCGCTCCACGCCTCGGACAGGCTGATGCAGTAGGTCTCGGGCCAGATGGAGAAGTGCATCGACATCGAGAAGCCAGCCAGTATCTGCGGCAGGCTGCCCGGGCGATAAGCGCCATGCACCCGCAGATTCGGGATCTTCAGTACGTTGAAGATGTCGCTGTACGGCTCGGAAAGTCGCCCGATCACCGTGAATTCGACATTGTCCGTCCGCAGCTGATTGAAGGCATGGACCAGTTGGTCGCCGCCCTTGTTCTTGGTGAAGTTGCCGACGATGGCGATGCGCAATGGCGCATCCGGCAGTTCCGGCAGGTGCTGTGGCACCATCGCACGCTCGTCGCCAAGCGGCATCGGCACACCCATGACCCGCAGCTTGTCGCTTCCCTCCAGCAACGGATACATCGTCCTGAACAGCGCTGCCACGCCCTCGGTATTGGCATGCAGCGCATCCATCGCCAACAACATGCGTCCGAAAAAGGCCCTGCGCTTGGCCTGACTGCCCGCTCCAAGGCCGTGCGCCGCGTTCAAGCACACATCGCAGGTCTCCGCCGGCAACGCCGGGATGTTGCAGTACACCCCGCGGTAGTCCAGCAGGTTGAAGCGCGAGCAGACGACGTAGTAGTCATGCAGGCTCAACACCGCGGGAATTCCGAGCGCGGACGGAATGAAGCCGAGCGATGGCACATGGCCGATCAGATGCTGGAAATGCACCAGATCGATCTGGAACTTCTCCAGCAACCTGGAAAACACCTGTTCGCGTTCGGGGCAGGACAGCAGCGAATCGTCGAGCGTCGAAGCGCAGTCGAAGCTCTGGACCACCTGCATCGCTTCGTTGTACACCACGTAGCGCATGCCGACCGGCGTCACCGTCCGATCGGGAACGTAGAAGAACAGTTCGAATTCGTCCTTGATCGCCTGGCGCACGGAGTCCTGGTAGACCTCCACGCCGCCGTATGGCTCCACGCCGAGAATATTGTGCGACACCATCATGATGCGCCGGCGCGCCTTGGGCGCAGGCTGCAGCGAGGCCGAGGGCAGCGGCGTCACCGTCAACGCCTCCAGCTCCACGAACAGGGTCTGGACCCGGTTGGCGTACAAATGCTCGGTGCGGGCGCGCTGCTGCGCAGCGCGGGCGATCGCCAGGCGTTCCTGCGGATAGGCCAGGTAATGCTCCAGTTTCTGGATGCACTCCTGCACGCTGGAAAACCCGACGTATTCCTTGCCTTCGGTGAAGAAGTCGTCGACCCGGATGTCGGGGATGGAGGTATCCACCAACTGGAAGCCGCCCGCCAGCGCCACTTCGAAGAAGCGCGGCCCCGGCGTCTGCGCAACCGGATCGTTGCCCGAAGAAGAGAACGCACGATGCAGGGTCAGCACCGAACGGCTGCGGTTGGAAAACTTGGCGAACTCGGTGTTCGGCGTGCGCCAGTCGTACTCACTGAGTTCCATGCCCAGCTTGGGCGCGGGGATGTACGGGTTGGCGGGCAACGCCAGCTTCAGACGAATCTGGGGAATCGCGGCCTGCAGCTTGCCGAGAAACTCGGAGCGGTTCGGCCAGGCCGTGCCCGCGAAGAACAGGTCGTAGAAATAGTGACCGTCGTCGGACTCGGGCACCGCATGGAAATGGAAACGCTCATCCGCGGCGAAGGGCAGATGCCGCCCCTTGGCACCGTAGCCAGCGACACTGCCGGCATCGTTGGTGAACACCAGATCGAACAGATCTGAATTCTTCACATTGATGCTGCGCTCGTAAGGATCCTCCGTGACCCAGAGGACGGCGCGGCCGCAGACGTCCACCAGGCGCTCGACGACCGAGCGATCCAGTTCCTCGCCATCGAACGCGAGCAGCAGGTTGCACCCGTGCCGCTGCGCCTGCGCGATCGCCGACCCATAGTCGGCTTTGATCATGCACTCGACACCGCCATGTTGTTCGAGCGCCCTGGCGATGGCCAAGCATATGTAATGGTTGGGATTACTCCGCTTGGTGTCGAGGAGCAGGACGCGCCATGGCTTCATCAAAAATTCCGGGTACTGAGATCCGTGCGCGCGGACCGATTACCACAATATTAACATCATTGGGCACCAGTGAACATTCGCTTCATGGCCCGCAACGGCGCCATCAGACGCCAGCTGAACGAAGCGCGCATCCTTTCCAACGCCACCTCGTGCTGCTGCTTCTCGGCCTGAATCCGATGTATGTCCGCCTCCTTGGCCGCGAGCATTTCGGTGAGCTGCACCAGTTCTTCCTGCAGGCGCCCCATCAGCACCGGGACTTCCGCCACCTTCGCCGACAGCTCTGCACCGTGCGCCACTTCGCTGCGATACGCGGCAGCCTGTTCGTCCAGCTTTGACTGCAAGGCGGCGTGCGTTTCGCGCAAGCCCGCGAGCTCGGCAGACAGCTCGCCCTTCGTCGCTTCGCTCTCGTTCAACAACCCTGCCAGCCTGCCCTGCTCCCGCGCCAGGGTTCCGATATCCAGCTTGGTCGAGATCAGCTGCCCCACATGCTCGAACATGCGATTCACGAGAACCGGCGCGCCATCCACTTCGGTGAACGCACATAGCTGGCGCAGCGCTTCGGGCTGGTCCTCGCCCACCAGCAGCACGCCCAGGCCATGGGTGTGGGTGAATTCGAACGACGGATAGCGCTGGCGAATCTCCGCCCAGTAGCGCCACACGCCGAAATCGCGCTCCCTGACGTTGATGTCGTGGAACAGCACCACGGCGCGCTTGGACAGCTTGCTCGCCCAGGTCTCGAAATCGTTGCGGACCGCGTCGTAGGTATGCAGCCCGTCGATGTGCAGAAGGTCCACGCTGCCGTCTTCGAAATACTCGACGGCTTCCTCGAAGCGCATGCGCATCAAACGCGAAAAGTCGGCGTAGTTGCGCTGGTGATAGTCCAGCAACGTAAAGAACACTTCGTCGCCGTACACACCCGCGTGCTCATCGCCTTCCCATGTGTCGACGGCGTAGCACTTGGCCTGGACCGCGCAGCGCTGAATCGCCTGACAGAACGCCAGGTAGGACGCACCGCGATGCGTTCCCAGCTCAACCAGGATTCCCGGACGCATTTCCTCGACCAACCATCCTGCGAACGGAATATGCCCCAGCCAGGCACTCTCCGGAGTGCATTGCGGGTGCAGGAACATCGTATTGTTAATTGGAAAATTGATCACGATTGTGCTCCGTACACGACATTCCCGAAGGGAGATGCACACTGCGCGTCATGCGGACGCGCTACTGGAACTGCGCGATGAAGGCACCGACATCGTCCTTGCATAGCAGATGTTGGCAAGCATGGATCTTTTCGATCGGCCAATCCCACCAGCGGATGGCGAGGAGCGCTTCGATCTGCTCCTCGGAAAAGCGCTTCCTGACGACCTTGGCGGGATTGCCGGCGACGATCGCGTAAGGCGGAACGTCCCTGGCGACCACGGCACCGGCGCCAACGATGGCACCATCGCCGATGCTGACGCCGGACATCACCATCGCGCCGTGTCCCAGCCAGACGTCGTTGCCGATGCGGGTCGGTCCCTTGCTGGCCGGAAGACCGTCGCGCTTGGCGAGCGGATCGCCAAAGGCGATCCGCAGGGGGAACGTCGTCACCCAGTCGCTGCGGTGCTCGCCGCCACCGAAGATGACCACCTCGTCGGCGATCGAGCAGAACGCGCCAATGGCGATGGATTCGTCCTCGGCCCAGACCTTCAGCGCAGGGTTGCCGTAGGTGAAGCGTCCCACGCTGATGCGCGGATCGTCGCTACTGAGCAGCGCGATCCTGCTTTGGTAGGTATCGTTCATTGGGAGTCCGCAATCTTCATCTGCACCCGCTCGAACGGAATGCCGACCAATCCGTAGCGCAGGGTCGGGGAAGACACCTTGAGGATCACCGCATCGTGCAGCCAGTGGTGCTGCGTGTTGGTCAGGGGATCGCCTTCGGCGACCGAGACGGTCATGGAGTAGTCCCCGTTCGGCAGCAATGGCAGGTGGAAGACGAACTCGGCTTCCAGCTGATTGCCCGCGGCGACGTCCAGCGGCGGCTGCACATGGGTGAAAGTGTGCTCGCCGAACAAGGATTGCCCCAGGCTGTCCTTGACGAAAAAGCCCAGAATGGGACTCTTCATGTCGCGATGCACCTGGGCGACGATGCGCAGCGCGACATGCTCGCCACCGAAGAAATAGGGCCGACCAGGATCGTCGAGGTTGGTGAGCGCCACCGACGCGATGCTGGCGGCGCCCGACTGCCAGCCGTCGGAGTGGGCGATGTTGTCGAACAGCTCGAGCTTGATCTCCTCCACCGGCTTGGCCACCGGACGCGGCCCGATGGCCTTGCCCTCGCGCTGATCGAGCGCCTGCAGCTTCACCTCGTCGCCATAGCTTTCCTGCGCGCAATATTCGATGTAGGCCTGGGTGGTTTCCTGGGCCGAGGCGTGCATGCGCATGACCCCCTTGTCCAGCCACACCGCCGACTGGCAGAAGCTCAGGACCGAGCCGGTATCGTGACTGACGAACAGCAGCGTGCCGCGCTCGCGGAAGGCGCGCAGGAAGCGCATGCACTTCTGCACGAACACCGCGTCGCCGACCGCCAACGCCTCGTCAACCACCATGATGTCGGCGTCCACGTGCGCGATCACCGCGAACGCCAGGCGCACGTACATGCCGCTGGAATAGACCTTGACCGGCTGATCGACGAAATCGCCGATATCGGCGAATGCCAGGATGCGGTCCAGGCGCGCCTCGATTTCCGCATGGGTCAGGCCCAGGATGGACGCGCTCATGAACACGTTCTCGCGCCCGGTGAACTCGGGATTGAAGCCCGCGCCCAGCTCCAGCAGCGCGGCCACGCGCCCGTTCACCTGGATCGAGCCCGAGGTCGGCGCGAGCGTGCCGCAGATCATCTGCAACAAGGTCGACTTGCCCGAACCGTTGCGGCCGATGATGCCCACGGTATCGCCGCGGCGCACCTCGAAGGACACGTCCTGCAGCGCCCAGAACTCCTTGAAGTACTTGCGCGAGGCGAGGCCCAGCGAACGCCCGACCCGC
The DNA here is from genome assembly GCF_056725205.1 of Xanthomonas sp. NCPPB 3174. Lineage (NCBI taxonomy): Bacteria > Pseudomonadati > Pseudomonadota > Gammaproteobacteria > Lysobacterales > Lysobacteraceae > Xanthomonas > Xanthomonas sp. NCPPB 3174. The sequence goes on from NZ_CM161517.1 coordinate 4,294,880, forward strand.
GGGAACAGCGCCTGCTTGATGCGATCGTGCGGCTTGTCGTAGACCTGATAGCACTTGGAGGCGCCAGAGACGCGAATCGCCAATTCCGACATGATGGACCTTTGAATCGAAGCGGATGCTTCAGCGAGCGATTAGACGACGTCCGCGAAACCGCGGCGTACCAGTTGGAACCAGTAGTAGCCCACGTACGCGACCACGAGGCTGCCGATGGAGTACTTGAGCAAACCCATCCAGTCCGGCGGCAGCCCCCACATCAGCACGTTCCGGGACTGCTCGATGATGAAGGTCAGCGGATTGAGATAGATCCACTTGCGCATGCCTTCCGGCAGCGAGGTGATCGGATACAGCGCCGGACTCATGAACAGCAGCACCGTCGCCAGCAGGCCGGTGATCTGGCCGATGTCGCGGTAGTACACACCCAGCGCGGCGAAGAACCAGGTCACTCCCGAGGCGACCATGACCAACGGTGCGACCACCAGCGGGAAGTAGAGCACCGTCAGCGGCAACCGATGCAGCAGCAGGAACTGCGCGATGAGCAACACCGCCAGGGTGATGACCATATGGAACAGCGACGACGCGACCGCCGACCAGGTCAGGATCTCCAGCGGGAACACCACCTTCTTGACGTAGCTGGCATTGGCCAGCACCAACATCGGCGCACGGCTGATGCACTCGGACAGGAAGCCGTGCACCATGATGCCGGCGAACAGGATGATCGCGAACTCGGCACGGTTCGTTTCGACGGAACCGCCCCAGCGCGCATTGAACACGTAGGAAAAGACGAAGGTGTAGACGGCCAGCATCAACAGCGGATTGAAGAACGACCAGGCCAGGCCGGCGATGGAACCGCGGTAGCGGCCCAGCACCTCGCGCTTGGCGAGCTGGTAGATCAGCTTGCGGTGCTGCGCGAAGCTGCGCAGCGCCGATGCCGGCGAAAGAGAATTGCTCATCAGGAAGTCGCCTCGTGGAACAGGTCAGGTGTGACGCACGGGCGCAAGCGCCTGCTCGAGGTCATGGCGCAAATCCCCCACATCCTCCACCCCCACGCTCAGCCGCACCAGCGCATCGCTGATGCCGAGCTGCTCGCGCCGCGCGACCGGCACCGAGGCATGGGTCATGACCGCGGGGTGGTTGACCAGGCTTTCGACGCCGCCCAGGGATTCGGCCAGGGTGAACAGGCGGGTGCGTTCGCAGAAGCGCTTGGCCGCGTCGAAGCCGCCCTTGAGCACAATCGAGACGATGCCGCCGTAGCCGGCCATCTGCCGGCCGGCCAGGGCGTGCTGCGGGTGCGAGGGCAGGCCCGGGTAGATCACCTTCTCCACCGCCGGGTGCGTCTGCAGCCACTGCGCCAGCGCCAAGGCGTTGTCGCAGTGCGCGCGCATGCGCAGCGGCAGGGTCTTCAGGCCGCGCAGCGCCAGGAAGCTGTCGAACGGGCCCTGCACGCCGCCCACCGAGTTCTGCAGGAAGGCCAGTTGCTCGGCCAGTTCGGCATTGTCGCCGACCACGGCCATGCCGCCGACCATGTCCGAGTGACCGTTGAGGTACTTGGTCGCCGAATGCACCACGATGTCCGCGCCCAGGGCCAGCGGCCGCTGCAGCAGCGGCGAGGCGAAGGTGTTGTCGACCACCACCAGCAGACCGTGCTTGCGCGCGATCGCGGCGATCGCCGCGATATCGACGATCTTCAGCATCGGATTGGTCGGGGTCTCGATCCACACCATCTTCGTGGTCGGGCGGATCGCCGCCTCGAACGCGGCCGGGTCGGTCAGGTCGACGAAACCGAACTCCAGTGCCGCGGTGCGCTTGCGCACCCGCTCGAACAGCCGGTAGCTGCCGCCGTACAGGTCGTCCATGGCGATCACGTGGCTGCCGCTGTCCAGCAGCTCGATCACCGTGGCGGTGGCGGCCATGCCAGAGGCGAAGGCGAAGCCGCGGCTGCCGCCTTCCAGGGCCGCCACGCAGCGCTCGTAGGCGAAACGGGTCGGGTTGTGGGTGCGCGAGTACTCGAAGCCCTGGTGCTCGCCGGGGCTGGACTGGGCGTAGGTGGAGGTCGCGTAGATCGGCGGCATCACCGCGCCGGTGGACGGGTCCGGGTGCTGTCCGCCATGGATGGCCAGGGTCGCCAGCGCCAGCGCGGGGCCGTCGCCATGGGGGTTCGACGTGTTGTCCGTCATGAAGGGTTACCGGAAAAGGGGCGTGATTCTAGCAGCGCGGTCTGAACGGCCCCATGCAGCGGGGCCGCGCCGACCGCAGGGATTACTGCACCCGGCGGCGCAGGTAGTTGAGCAGGTCGATCCGGGTGATCAGGCCCAGGAAGGCGCCCTCGTTCATCACGATGGCGACCTGGCCGCGGTCGAACACCGGCAGCAGGGCCTCGATCGGCGATTTGACGTCGAGCCGGTCGAGCTTGCTGACCATGGCCGTGGCCACGGGGTCGCGGAACCGCGCTTCGTCGCCATATACATGCAACAAGACGTCGCTTTCGTCGACGATGCCGACCAATTGGTCGCCTTCCATCACCGGCAGCTGCGACACGTCGTACAGCTTCATGCGCTGGTAGGCGGTGGTCAGCAGGTCCTTGGGGCCGACCACCACGGTGTCGCGCTGGCTGTACGGGCGCAGGATCAGGTCGCGCAGGTCGCCGTGCTGCGGGCGCTCCAGGAAGCCGTTGTCCAGCATCCAGTAGTCGTTGTACATCTTCGACAGGTACTTGTTGCCGGTGTCGCAGACGAACACCAGCACCCGCTTGGGTTCGGTCTGCGCGCGGCAATACTTCAGTGCCGCCGCCAGCAGGGTGCCGGTGGAGGAACCGCCGAGGATGCCCTCCTTGGCCAGCAGTTCGCGCGCGGTGTGGAAGCTCTCGGCGTCGCTGATCGAATAGGCCTTCTTGACCCGGCTGAAGTCGGAGATCGCCGGCAGGAAGTCCTCGCCGATGCCCTCCACCAGCCAGCTGCCGGACTTCTCGCTGACCGTGCCCTGCTCGATGTACTCGGTCAGGATCGAGCCGACCGGGTCGGCCAGCACCAGTTCGGTATGCGGCGAGGCGGCGGCGAAGGCGCGCGACAGGCCGGTCATGGTGCCGGAGCTGCCGCAGCCGAACACGATCGCGTCCAGCCGGCCGTCCATCTGCCGCAGGATCTCCGGGCCGGTGCCGAACTCGTGCGCGGCCGGGTTGTCGGGGTTGCCGAACTGGTTGATGAAGTAGGCCCCCGGGGTCTCGGCGGCGATGCGCGCGGCCAGGTCCTGGTAGTACTCGGGGTGGCCCTTGGCCACGTCGGAGCGGGTCAGCACCACCTCGGCGCCCATCGCCTTGAGGTTGAAGATCTTCTCCCGGCTCATCTTGTCCGGGACCACCAGGATCAGCTTGTAGCCCTTCTGCTGGGCGACCAGGGCCAGGCCGATGCCGGTATTGCCGGCGGTACCCTCGACCAGCACCGCACCGGGCTTGAGGTCGCCGCGGCGCTCGGCCGCCTCGATCATCGACAGGCCGATGCGGTCCTTGATCGAACCGCCGGGATTGGCGCTTTCCAGCTTCAGGTACAGCTCGCACACACCGGTGTCGAGCTTGCTGGCCTTGACGATGGGGGTGTCGCCGATCAGGTCGAGTACGGAGGAGTGAATGGCCATCGGGTCCGAATGCGTCGCGCCGCGGCAGCGGCTGGACCGGGCATTATCCGCGCTCGGGGAGGGAAAGTCAGAGAATGCGCGTGGCGCAGACGAAAAAAGCCGCGATCGCGGCCTTCGGCAGGGGGATGACGCGGACGGTGGCAAGCCGACGAGGAGGCCAGCCACCGCCCGCGACAAGGGGAAATGATACGGTCAGTGCGGCTTCTGCTCGTAAAGGCGCAGCAGCTTTTCCTTGGCGGCGAGCTTTTCGCGCTTCATCTGCGCCAGGGTGACGTCGTCGATCGGCAGCACGCCGAGCTCGGCGTCCATGCACTTCTTGTCCAAGGTCTTGTGGCGCTGGTAGAGCTGCTTGAACTCCGGATCGGACTTGATCAACGCGTCGATTTCGGTCTGCGGTTGCCCTTCGAACATAGGAATAGCCTCCTTCAGCTGGAAACAAGAACGCCCCGGCCGCTGCGGCACGGGGCGTTGCCTGGGAGCGGAAGCGCGCGAGCCGCCGGCTGCACCGCCACAACGCCTGGAACAGCTGGAACCGCGGTTCCTGCGACGTCGGATTGCGGTGCGCGCCACTGCGTCATCGGCTCGAACTCCTCCGTTGGCACCAGGCGGCGGGAGTGCCGCCTGGACTACCGACCCTACGCCTCCCTACCGTCGCGGACAAGAGAAGCAGGCCCGCTTTGCCGCATTCAGTTGCTCGGCGCTCAGGCCCAGGGAAAAACCCCGTTAAACGCCCGGGCGCAGGGCACGACGCACTTAGGGCGCGATCACAACTTCGGCCGAACGGGCCTTGGTCGACGCCCCCTTCTTGCCGACCGCCTGCATCCGGTTGGCGGGCACGCCGCCGCTGACCAGCGCCGCGCGCAAGGCGTCGGCGCGCTTCTGGGCCACGCCGGCGTCGGTGTCGTAGGCCTCGATCCGCACCTTGCCCTTGCTGATCTGCAGGTATTGCGACAGGGCCTTGGCCTGGTTCGTGGCGTCGCCCGAGAGCGCCGCCTTGCCGGCGCCGAAAGCCGCGCCGGAGAAGGTGAAGACCTCCCCGCGGGTCTCGAAGCGCGAGGCCGGCAGCTTGGTGCCGGCGACCAGTTCGGCCTCCTCGCGCGCCAGCTTGGCCGCCTTCTGCTGCGCGGCGCTGAGCTTGGCGGTCTGCTGTCCGGCCACGCTGGCCAGGGCCGCATCGGCGTCCGCGCGCGCCGCCTGCTCGGCCTCGGCGGCCTGGCGCAGGTTCTCGGCCTCCTCGGCCTGGATCTGCGCCTGCACGCGCAGGCGCTCGGCTTCCTGACGGGCCCGCGCGGCCTCGCGGCGGCTGGCCTCGATCAACAGGTCGCTGCGGGTCTTTTCCAACTGGTCGACCTGGCGCCGGGCGATTTCGGCGCGGGCCATGGTCTCGGCGATCTCGACCCGGCGCTCGGCCAGGTAGCGCGCCTCGTCGCGCTCCTTGCGCTTGGCGTTGGCGAAGTTGGCCACCGCCTGCTGCGCCTGCAGGCGTTCGTAGGCGGCGACATCGGCGTTCAGCGGATCGGCCTGCAGTGCCACCAGGCGCTGGTTGAGTACAGCCAGTTCCGGGTCGTCGGCGGCCATCGCACCCAGCGGCGCCAGCAGCAACGCCAGCAGGGCCAGGCGGCGCATTCCGTGCAGAGCGCGGCTCATGGACGGCCCTCCCCGGTGCCCAGGGTCTGTTGCAGCTGGGCCACCTCGGCCTGGCGTTGCTTCAGTTGCGCATTGGCCACCGCCTCCTCGCTGCGCGCGCGCGCCAGGTCGGCATCGGCGGCCACGCGCAGCGCCAGCTGCGGCGCGGTCTTGCGCTGGCGGCGGTCGAGTTCGGCCTGCTGCGCCTGCTCCAGGCCCTGGCGGGCGCTGGCCAGCAGGTCCGGCGCGTACTGGTCGGCATCGGCCTGGATCGCACGCTGCACCGCCTGCTGCGCGGCCAACAACTCCGGCGAGGCCACCTGGGCGAACGCGGCCGGCGCGGCGAACAACGCCAATGCGCAGGCCATCACATACTGCTGACAACGGAAGTGTGCGAAGCTAGTTTTCATCTAGGGGGGCCGTGGACGGAGACGTCGATCACGGCCATTGTCGGAAGCCTGTGGCGCGCTTGCAACGGGCGATTGCGGATTGTTGGGGAACCATTGCGCATGGATATCGGCTATTTCCTGAAGCTGATGACCGAAAAGAACGCCTCGGACATGTTCCTGACCACAGGAGCACCGGTCTATATCAAGATCGAAGGCAAGCTGTACCCGCTCGGCGCCACCGGCCTGCCGCCGGGCATGGTCAAGAAGATCGCCTATTCGTTGATGGACGAGGGCCAGGTGCCGCAGTTCGAGCGGGAGCTGGAATTGAACATGGCCATCGCCCTGCAGGACGCCGGGCGCTTCCGCGTCAACGTGTTCAAGCAGCGCGGCGAGGTCGGCATGGTGATCCGCGCGATCCGCAGCAAGATCCCCAGCATCGAGGAACTGCACCTGCCGCAGGTGCTCAAGGACGTGATCATGACCCCGCGCGGGCTGGTCCTGGTGGTCGGTTCGACCGGCTCGGGCAAGTCCACCTCGCTGGCATCGATGATCGACTACCGCAACAGCACCACCACCGGGCACATCCTCACCATCGAGGACCCGATCGAGTACCTGCACAAGCACAAGCTGTCCATCGTCAACCAGCGCGAGGTCGGCCTGGACACCCACGCCTTCCACAACGCGCTGAAGAACGCGATGCGCGAGGCGCCGGACGTGATCCTGATCGGCGAGATCCTGGACGCGGAGACCATGGAGGCGGCCATCGCCTTCGCCGAGACCGGGCACCTGTGCCTGGCCACCCTGCACTCCAACAATGCCGACCAGACCATCGAGCGCATCCTCAACTTCTTCCCCGAGAGCGCGCACAAGAACGTGCTGATGAACCTGTCGCTGAACCTGCGCGCGGTGATCTCGCAGCGCCTGGTCAAGGACAACACCGGCCGCCGCCGGCCGGCCTCGGAAGTGCTGCTGAACACCCCGATGATCCGCGACCTGCTGCGCCGCGGCCAGGTCCACGAGATCAAGCAGGCGATGGAGGAGTCGCTGGAGGACGGCATGGAGACCTTCGACCAGTGCCTGTTCCGCATGGTCAAGCAGGGCCAGATCGAGCAGGAGGAAGCGCTGCGCGCGGCCGACTCGCGCGACGGCCTGGCGCTGAAGTTCCGCCTGTCCGAAGGCGGCAGCGGCGAACACGACCCCTACGCCGACTACGACAGCGGCCCCAGCGCCGCGCCGCGCATCACCCACGGCTTCGTCTGAGCGCATCGCCGCACGCAATGCGGCGCCTATGCAGGAATAGGCGCGTAGGAGCGGCTTCAGCCGCGACCGGGCGTTCGCAGATGCCTGGTCGCGCCGGTCCCGCAGCGACGGCGGCAACGGCTGACCGGAGAGTCCGTCGGCGGTTGCCGCGGTGCCGCCCTTGCCGGGGGCAAACACCACGTCCAGGCTGCTGCGCGTCGGGACTGAAGTCCCTCCCACAGTGCACCCAGCGAGTTTGCCGCAAGCGCCTGTGGAAGCGACCTCGTAGGAGCGGCTTCAGCCGCGACCGGGCGTTCGCAGACGCCAGTCGCGCTGGTCCCGCAGCGACGGCGGCAACGGCGGACCGGGGATCCAGTGGCGGTCGCCGCGGGGCGGCAGGCATGGCGGCAACTTCGCCGATCGGGCATCACCGGTACATCGGTCGCGGCTGAAGCCGCTCCTACGACACGGCGAATTTCACTGCGCGTCCGGCTGGTGTTCCGGGCGTGCCGCGTCGAACGCCGGCAGGGCCAGGCAGGCGCGCTCGATTCGCTCCAGGGTCGGATACACCTGCAGGTCCACGCCGAAGCGGCGCGCGTTGTACAGCTGCGGCACCAGGCAGCAATCGGCCAGGCCCGGCTGCTCGCCGTGGCAGAAACTGCCGGTATCCGGCGACTCGGCCAGCAACTGCTCCAGCGCGTCGAAGCCGACCTGCATCCAGTGCCGCATCCACTCCTCGCGCTCGGGTTGCGGCACGTTCCAGGCGCTCTCGAAGAACTGCGCCACGCGCAGGTTGTTGAGCGGGTGGATGTCGCAGGCGATCAGTTGCGCCAGGCCGCGCACGCGGGCGCGGTCGATCGGCGCGTCCGGCAGCAGCGGCGGCTCCGGCCAGCGCTCGTCCAGGTACTCCAGGATCGCCAGCGACTGGCGGATCGGCTGGCCGTCGTGGCACAGGGTCGGCACCAGTTCCTGCGGGTTCAGCCGCGCATACTCCGGCGAGTGCTGCTGCCCGCCGTCGCGCACCAGGTGCACCGGCAGCGACTGGTAGGACAGCCCCTTCAACTCCAGCCCGATGCGCACCCGATACGCGGCGCTGGAGCGCCAGTAGGTGTAGAGCTGCAGTGCCTCGTCCATGCCCGCCTCCGTCTGCGCAATCGACAACGATACCGGTGGACACCTGGGCTGCGGCGCCGCCGGTCGCCCCGGCACCGCCGCCGGCCGGGTCAGGGCAGCGGCGCCTGCTCGATGCGCTGCTCGATCGCGCCGAAGATGCTCACTCCGTCACGGTCCAGCATTTCGATCCGCACCACGTCGCCGAAGGACATGTACGGCGTGCTCGGCTTGCCGTCGCGCAGGGTTTCGACGGTGCGCTGCTCGGCGAAGCAGGAGGCGCCGCGCGCGGTGTCCTGGTTGGCGATGGTGCCCGAACCGATCACCGCGCCCGCCGCCAGCGGCCGGGTCTTGGCCGCGTGCGCGACCAGCTGCGCGAAATCGAACTGCATGTCCTCGCCGGCTTCCGGCGCGCCGAACCAGGCGCCGTTGATGTGGGTCAGCAGCGGCAGGTGCACCTTGTTGCCCTGCCAGGCCTCGCCCAGTTCGTCGGGAGTGACGAACACCGGCGACAGCGCCGAACGCGGCTTGGACTGCACGAAGCCGAAGCCCTTGGCCAGTTCCGGCGGGATCAGGTTGCGCAGCGACACGTCGTTGACCAGGCCGATGAGCTGGATGTGCGCGGCGGCCTGCGCCGGCGTCACCGCCATCGGCACGTCGTCGGTGACCACCACGATCTCGGCCTCCAGGTCGATGCCGTAGTCCTCGCTGACCACCTTGACCGCATCGCGCGGGCCGCAGAAGCCGGCGCTGACCGCCTGGTACATCAGCGGGTCGGTGTAGAAGCTCTCCGGCACCTCGGCGCCGCGCGCGCGGCGCACGCGCTCCACGTGCGGCAGATAGGCGCTGCCATCGAGGAACTCGTAGGCGCGCGGCAGCGGCGCGGCCAGCGCCGCCATGTCCAGGTCGAACTGGCCGTCGGCGCTGCCGTCGTTGAGCGACTCGGACAGGGCGTTCAGGCGCGGGGCGAGGTTGCTCCAGTCCTCCAGCGCGCGCTGCAGGGTCGGCGCGATGCCGGTGGCGCGCACTGCGCGGGTCAGATCACGGGACACGACGATCAGGGTGCCGTCGCGACCGCCTTCCTTCAGGGAACCTAGCTTCATGTCCGTCCAGTGCTGGGGGCTGAGCGGGCGATTGTACGGCCAGACGGCGGCTTGGTTTCAACTGAAACGGACCCGCATTTTGTGCAGCGCGCCAATTCAGGTACACTGCCCCGGTCTGCATGCGGCCGTCCGTTTCCCTCAGGGACCGCCGGCGAGGCCAGGATCGCAACGATCCGACTCGCCCGCCCCGCCCGACGCCTTTCGTGGTGCCGACGAACCCCAGCCTCGCGCTGCGGGTTGATCCACCCTCTCGCAGCGCGGTTCACGGGAACGCTCCGAGCCTCACCTACTTGCGCCTGCGCGCCGGGTCCGTCCCGGCGTCGGCGCGTTATCCGGAGCATTCTCATGTCGTTCGAATCCCTGGGCCTTGCGCCCTTCCTGCTGCGCGCGCTGGCCGAGCAGGGCTACGAAACCCCCACCCCGATCCAGGCGCAGGCCATTCCCGTCGCCCTGGAAGGCCATGACCTGATGGCCGGTGCGCAGACCGGCACCGGCAAGACCGCCGCGTTCGGCCTGCCGCTGCTGCAGCACCTGGGCACCTCGCCGCAGACCGTGGGCGCCGGCCCGCGCAAGCCGCGCGCCCTGGTGCTGACCCCGACCCGCGAACTGGCCACCCAGGTCCACGACAGCCTGCGCGGCTACAGCAAGTACCTGCGCATCCCCAGCGCCACCATCTACGGCGGCGTGGGCATGGGCAACCAGCTCGACGCGCTGCGCCGTGGCGTGGACCTGCTGATCGCCTGCCCGGGCCGCCTGCTCGACCACCTCGAGCGCCGCAGCGTGGACCTGTCCGGCATCGAGATCCTGGTGCTGGACGAGGCCGACCGCATGCTCGACATGGGCTTCCTGCCGTCGATCAAGCGCATCCTCGCCAAGCTGCCGCGGCAGAACCGCCAGACCCTGCTGTTCTCGGCCACCTTCGAGGAAGGCATCAAGCAGCTGGCCCGCGAGTTCATGCGCGACCCGCAGGAAATCCAGGCGACCCCGAGCAACACCGTGGCCGACACCATCGCCCACCGCGTGCATCCGGTGGACGGCGCGCGCAAGCGCGAACTGCTGCTGCACCTGCTGGCCGCCGACTCGCGCAAGCAGACCCTGGTGTTCGCCCGCACCAAGCATGGCGCCGACAAGCTGACCACGTTCCTGGACAAGTCCGGGATCAAGGCCGCGGCGATCCACGGCAACAAGAGCCAGGGCCAGCGCCTGCGCGCGCTCGGCGACTTCAAGGCCGGCCGCATCACCGTACTGGTGGCCACCGACATCGCCGCGCGCGGCATCGACATCGACCAGTTGCCCAAGGTCATCAACTACGACCTGCCGATGGTCGCCGAGGACTACGTGCACCGTATCGGCCGTACCGGCCGCAACGGCGCGCAGGGCGAGGCGGTGTCGCTGGTGGCGCAGGACGAGGCCAAGCTGCTGCGCGCGATCGCACGCCTGCTCAAGCGCGACATGGACATCCGCGACGTGCCCGGTTTCGAGCCGGTCACGCCGATCCGCTGGGGCAACAACAATCCGCCGGACGAGCGGCCCGGCGGCCAGCGTCCGCCGCGCCGCGGCAGCCACGCTCGCCGCGGCCACGGCGATGCACCGGCGCACGCGCATGCGCACGCCGGCAGCAAGAAGCCCGGCGGCAACCACGCCGACGGCGCGCGCCGTCAGGGCCAGGGTCGCCGCCACGGCAACGGCGGCAACCGTCCTGCCGCGCCGCGCTGAGCCATCCGCGGCCGCGCGCGTAGCACACACCCAGGCCGCCCTTCGGGGCGGCTTTTTTTGTCCACCCACCCGGCCTCGCACGCCTGTCGCCTGCTAACTCAGCACAACGCCATGGTCGCTGCCTGCACCCGGCACCGCGCCTTGCCGCTCCACCCCTGACCGTACAATGCCGCCCATGGATATCTTCAAAGTCTTCACCCTCGAAGCCGCGCACCGCCTGCCCAACGTGCCGCCCGGCCACAAGTGCGCGCGCCTGCACGGGCATTCGTTCCGCATCGAGCTGCACGTCAGCGGCGAACCCGGCGCCGAGAGCGGCTGGGTCATGGATTTCGGCGATATCAAGGCGGCGTTCCGCCCGCTCTACGACCAACTCGACCACCACTACCTCAACGACATCGACGGGCTGGACAACCCGACCAGCGAACGCCTGGCGGTGTGGATCTGGGAGCGACTCAAGCCGGCGCTGCCGCTGCTGAGCGAGGTGGTGGTGCACGAGACCTGCACGTCTGGGTGCCGGTATCGCGGGCCGGGTTGAAGAAGGCCGGGAATGGGAATGGGGATTCGGGAATCGTAAGGGCGGCGGCGCGACGACCGAGGGCCTGCGTGCCGGCCCGCCTGTTCCTTGTCGCGCGCAGTTGGCGTCCGCCGGAGGCGCGGAGGCGATCGGCAAGCGCCGGCAGAATTGCGTCAAGCCATTGATCAGAAAAGCAGTTTGAACGAATCCTGAGCGACTTCAGAAAATTTTGTTGCATCGCAGCAGAATGGGCGTATGTTGCACCGCAACAGCAGTCGGCATTCCAACGGAGTTGCATGATGTCCGCTCAATTCAACGACCAGTTCAGCAGCTACACCCAGCAGTTCGCCGCTGCCGCGGCGCGTGCCAACCGCCTGGCGCTGGAGAGCGCCGAGAGCGTGTTCGGCGTGCAGTTGAAGACCTTCGAGAAGAACGTGTCGGCCACCACCGGCTTCCTCGGCGAACTGACCGAGGCGCGCGACCTGGGCACCGTGCAGGCGCTGTGGCCGAAGGGCCTGCAGATCGCCCGCGACAACTTCGAGCGGCTGGCCACGGCCAACCAGGAAGTGTTCGGCCTGGGCCTGAAGACCTCCGAGGCCATCGGCCAGCTCGCCAAGCACCAGTTCGAGGCGGCGACCGAACAGGCCGCGCCCAAGGCCAAGCCCGCCGCGAAGTAACACCCGATTCGACGTCGCTGCGGTCCGCCGCCCGACGCACCCTCGGTCTGCATGGGTCCCTCCCCCCGTGCAACCCCCAGGCCCGGTAGATCCCTCCCTCTACCGGGCCTTTTTTTGTGGGTGGGATTTGGGATTGGGGATTCGGGATTGGTTGATCCCTTGCGCTTCGGCATCCCTGATTTCCTTTTGGGGCTGCAGCACTGGCGCTTCATTGGTTGGGGCCGTCGGGACTGAAGTCCCTCCAACACAACCCGCCCGGTGTCGATCAGCCCGGCGACATGCCCGCCCACGGCTGCAACTGCGCTGCCAACTGCTCGGCCTGCGGTTGCGGCCGGTACGGCAACCGCCCCCAGCACGGCATCGGCAGGCGCGCGCGCAGCATCGCCATGTTGTCGTCGATGCGCTCCATCGCCGGGTCGATCTCGTTGCCGATCCAGCCAATGCACTGCAGGCCGTCGGCGGCGATCGCCGCGGCGCTGAGCCGGGCGTGGTTGAGGCAGCCCAGGCGCAGGCCGACCACCAGCACCACCGGCAGCCGCAGCGCCCGCGCCAGATCGGCCTGGTCCAGCGTCGCCGACAGCGGCGCCGCCCAGCCACCCACGCCTTCCACCACCACCACGTCGGCCTGCGCGCGCAGGCGGTCGAACGCGGCCGCGATCGGCGCCAGCTCCATCTGCACGCCGGCATCGGCGGCGGCCAGTTCCGGCGCCAGCGGCAGCGGCAGCGCGTACGGATTGAGATCGTCATAGCGCGGGCGTGGCGTGCTGGCCTCCTGCAGGGCCAGTGCGTCCTCATTGCGCCAGCCCTCGGCCTCGCGCGTGCAGCCGCTGGCCACCGGCTTCATGCCCACCGCGCGCTGGCCGCGCGCGCGCAGGGCATGCAGCAGCGCAGTGCTGGCGATGGTCTTGCCGATGCCGGTATCGGTGCCGGTGACGTAGAAGGCGGGAACAGCCATGCGAACGAAACCCTGTCGGTTGGCCGGCGGGACGCGCGGCGGCGCGCAGGATAGCCGGGCCCGCCGCGCGCGTCAGCCGCCGCGGTGCCGGCGGACGCAGCGCGCTGCTAGACTCGCGCGATGTTCGCCTCGTCCTCGCTCACCGGCAGCAAGCCGGAACAGTACGCCCAGTTGCTCGACCAGGCCCGCGCCCTGGTCGCCGGGGAGCCCGACCGCATCGCCAATGCCGCCAATCTGGCGGCGCTGGTGTACCACGCGCTGCCGCGGCTGAACTGGGTGGGTTTCTACCTCTACGACGGCAAGGAACTGGTGGTCGGGCCGTTCCAGGGCCTGCCGGCCTGCGTGCGCATTCCGCTGCACAAGGGCGTGTGCGGTGCGGCCGCCAGCAGCGGCCAGACCCAGCGCATCGACGACGTGGAGGCGTTTCCCGGGCACATCGCCTGCGATGCGGCCTCGCGTTCGGAACTGGTGGTGCCGCTGCTGCGCGACGGCGCGCTGGTCGGCGTGTTCGACCTGGACAGCCCCGACCTGGCCCGGTTCGACGCCGACGATCAGCGCGGCCTGGAAGCGATCGCCCAGGTCTTCGTCGACAGCCTGCGATGAGCACCACCAAGCTGCGCAACATCGGCCCCAAGAGCGCGGCGTGGCTGCGCCAGGTCGGCGTGCGCACGCAGCAGGACCTGGAGGCGGCCGGTGCGGTCGGCGCCTTCGTCAAGGTCAAGCGCGCCGGCTTCAAGCCCAGCCTCAACCTGCTGTACTCGCTGGAAGGCGCGCTCAGCGGCTGCCACTGGCAGGAACTGTCCGAGGCGCGGCGCGCGCAGTTGCTGGGCGACCTGGAAACCGCGACGGCGGCGCTGCCGGCGCAGCGCGGCCTGCCGGTCGCCGGGCCGGTGGCGACCACCCACTTCGACCGCGACGACACGCACGGCGACGATGACGCCGACGGCGCCTACGCGCAGGACACGCACGACACGCCGGTGGGCGACCGCCACGGCGACGACGACGGCCACGGCGCCCACGCCGACTGAGCCGCGCGGGCAGCGGCGATCGCGTACAATCGCGCCGCTTCAAGGTGACCCGCCGGCTCCGGCCAGCGGGTTGAAACGGGAAGCCGGTGCGTCTTGCGACAAGGCCGGCGCTGCCCCCGCAACGGTAAGCGATCCGCGCTGACGACCTGCGCCACTGTGCCCTGGGCATGGGAAGGCGTCGCAGCCGGGAGGTCCGCCTCCCTGATCGCCAGCCCGGAGACCGGCCTTGCAGTTCACTGGTTGCGATGCGGAGGGCGTCGCGGCGTGCCGCGCCGTGTCCGGCGCCGTCCGCTTGCACCTTCCGTTCGCGGCTCCCTTGCCGTCACAGCGCGCAGCCGCGCGCCGGAGTTGCCACCCATGTCGTCCCGCCTGCTTTCGGTCGCGATCGCGTCCGCCCTGTCCCTGCCCGCGCTGGCCCACGCCGCCGATGCCGCCACCGACCTCGACCAGGTCCTGGTCACCGCCACCCGCACCCAGATTTCCGTGGAGGACAGCGTGGTGCCGGCGCAGGTCATCGACCGCGCCGAGATCGAGCGCAGCCAGGCCACGTCGCTGGCGCAGTTGCTGCAGGGCCGCGCCGGCATCGGCGTCTCCAACCAGGGCGGCCTGGGCAAGCTGACCACGCTGAACCTGCGCGGCAGCGAATCGGACCACGTGCTGGTGCTGGTGGACGGCGTGCGCATCGGCTCGGCCAGCGCCGGCCTGGCCGCGTTCCAGGACCTGCCGCTGAGCCAGATCGAGCGCATCGAGATCGTGCGCGGGCCGCGGTCGAGCCTGTACGGCTCCGACGCGATCGGCGGCGTCATCCAGATCTTCACCCGCCGCGGCGGCCAGGGCTTCCAGCAGAACCTGAGCCTGGGCGGCGGCAACCATGGCCTGCGCGAGGCCGGCGCCGGCTTCAGCAACCGCGGCGAGCGCGGCTGGCTGGCCGTGCAGGGCGGCTACCAGAAGACCGACGGCATCAATGCCTGCAACGGCTCGGCCACGCTGTTCGCCGGCTGCTTCGTCGACCAGCCCGACCGCGACGGCTACCGCAACGTCTCGCTGAGCGCGCGCGGCGGCTACGCGCTGACCGACACGCTGCGCGTCGAAGGCCAGGCGCTTAACATCGACAGCCGCAACGAGTACGACGGCGATCCGCTGTTCGCCGGCAACGAGGCCGACAACACCCAGCAGGTGTTCAGCGGCAAGCTCGACTGGACGCCCTCCGATCGCCTGCACCTGGCCGCGCAACTGGGCCGCAACGTCGACGACGCCGACAGCTACTACCGTGCGCCGGGCGCGCGCACGCGCAGCTTCGTCAGCACCTTCGACAGCCGCCGCGACACCGCCGCGCTGCAGGGCGACATCACCCTGGCCGAAGGCCACCTGCTCAGCGTCGGCAGCGACTGGCAGCGCGAGCACGTCACCAGCACCACCGCCTTCGACGTCGACAGCCGCGACAACACCGGCGTGTTCGCCGAGTACCAGGGCCGCTTCGGCGCGCAGCAGGTGCAGGCCAGCGTGCGCAGCGACGACAACGAACAGTTCGGCGAGCACACCACCGGCAGCCTCGGCTGGGGCCTGTCGCTGGCGCATGGCCTCAAGCTCACCGCCAGCGTCGGCACCGGCTTCAAGGCGCCGACCTTCAACGACCTGTACTACCCGTTCGCCGGCAATCCGGCGTTGAAGCCGGAACGCTCCAAGAGCGGCAACCTCGGCATTGCGCAGTACGCCGACAGCTGGAACTGGACCTTCAACGCCTACGAGACCCGGGTCAAGGACCTGATCTCCTACGACGCGGTCAGCTTCCTGCCGGTCAACGTGGACGAGGCACGCATCCGCGGCGCCGAACTGACCGGCTATGCGCTGCTGGCCGGCTGGGAACTGTCGGCGCAGCTGAGCCACACCGATCCGCGCAACCGCAGCGACGGCGACAACCGCGACAACTGGCTGGCGCGCCGCGCGCAGAACACCGCGCGCCTGGACGTGGACCGCGGCATCGGCCCGGTCAAGCTCGGCGTCACCGTGTTCGGCAGCGGCCACCGCTTCGACGACGCGGCCAACCGCGTGCGCCTGGCCGGCTACGGCACCGTCGACCTGCGCGCGGAATACGCCTTCACCCCGGACTGGACACTGCAGGCCAAGGCCAGCAACGTGTTCGATCGCGACTACCAGACGGTGAACTGGTACAACCAGCCGGGCCGCGAATACGCGCTGACCCTGCGTTACGCGCCAGCGGCGCGCTGAGCCGGCGCCCCGCGCTGCGCCAGCCGGCGTGGCGCGGGGCAACGGCGCGGCCACAACACGCGTCTTTTTTGTAGGAGCGGCTTCAGCCGCGATGGGCTTTCCGGGAAGCCCGTCGCGGCTGAAGCAGCTCCTACGAAAGGCGGCATGTGCGACCACACCGCATGTAGATGCGCGCATTCGCAAAGCAGGCATGCGCGACGCATCGCGCAATTGGTCGCTCGCGATAAGGGCCGCTGGCTGCCGAACGCAAACAGCCGCCCTCGTGCTCATGCATCGCGGCACCACCTGACAGTGCGATGCGCGCTACGCGCCCGGCCCCTCACCCCAACCCCTCTCCCGGGGGGAGAGGGGCGTCCTGCGTCATGCGCTGCAGGCGCGGCTTCAGCCGCGACGGGCTTTCTCGGGAACGCCCGTCGCGGCTGAAGCCGCTCCTACAAGCGCATCCCGATCGTTGCGCTAGTCCTCGGTGCTTGCCGCAGTCGTATCAACGCAGCTGCAGCAGCTCGCGCAGATCGTCCATCAGCAGCACCACGTCGGCCGTGGCCAGATCCAGGTCGCGCGGATAGCCGTAGCGCACCAGCGCCACCGGCATGCCGGCGGCGTGCCCGGCCTGCAGGTCGGTCCCCGAATCGCCGACCATCAGACAGCGCGCCGGCGGCTGCGCGAACTGCTGCGCCAGGTGCAGCAACGGCACCGGGCTGGGCTTGCGCTCGGGCAGGCTGTCGCCGCCCAGGACCGCGGAAAACAGCTCGGCCACGCCCAGATGCTGCAGCAGCGGTGGCACCATCGCCGCCGGCTTGTTGGTGCACAGCGCCAGCGTCACGCCTTCCGCGTGCAGGTGCGTCAGCGCGTCCGCCGCCCCCGGATACAGCCGCGGACTGCGCAACAGGCACTCGGCGTAGTGGCGCATGAAGGTCGGCATCACCGCATCGATCGGCGTGGTATCCCCGGCATGCCGCCAGGCGGCCTCGACCAGCTTGCGCACGCCCTCGCCGATCCAGCCGAGCACGGTCGCCTCCGGCACCCGCGGCAGGCCGAAGTCGACCAGGGTGCGGTTCAGCGCCTCGGCGATGTCGGCGCCGCTGTCGACCAGGGTGCCGTCGAGGTCGAACACCACCACTGCATACGGAAACGTCATGTCGTGCCAGGACAGGGAAGAAGTGTGCATTGTAGGTGGCGCACGGCCGGTATGCGGTCGCGACAAGGCCGATCAGCATGGCCAGACGATGAAGTCCGTGCTCCAATCCTTGCACGCACATGTGGGAGGGACTTCAGTCCCGACACGGGATGGGCAAAGGCCACGTTCCCGGTTCGCTCGCGTATCCCCTGGCGTTTAATCCACGCACGGCGAGGATGCGGCTGCCAACTTGGCATCCTCAACGACGACAACCCGCTTCAATCCACGTACGAGGCAGAACATGCTTACAGCCTCCGCGCGTGACCACCTCAACCGAACAAGCGCCCCTGCGCCTGTGCGGGTGTGGGTTCGTGAAAGCCGGACAGGCCCACGCCGACCAGGCGGTAGCGGGTGGACGCCGGCAGGTCCACGCGCGCGCGCAGCGCCAGGGCGATGTCGATCAAGGTCTGCAGCGACTCCGGCGGCTGCTCGGGAGTAAAGCTGCGGGTGAGGATGCGGAACTGCGCGGTCTTCAGCTTCAGCACCACCGTGCGCGCGATGCGCTCGGTGCGGCGGGTGGCGTTCCAGGTCTTCTCCGCCAGTTGCCGGATCGCCGGCTCCAGCGCGTCCAGCGCCAGGTCTTCGGCGAAGGTGTCCTCGGAGGAGATCGACTGCACCGGCTGGTCCGACTCCACCGGGCGTTCGTCGATGCCGCGCGCGCGTTGATACAGGCGCAGGCCGAAGCTGCCGAAGCGCGCTTCCAGTTCGGCCTCGCTGCGCGCGCGCAGGTCGCCGACGGTGGCGATGCCCAGTTCCGCCAGCTTGCCCTCCATCACCTTGCCCACGCCGGGCACTTTGTTCACCGGCAACGGGGTCAGGAAGGCTTCCACGCGATGCGGGCGGATCACGAACTGGCCATCGGGCTTGCGCCAGTCCGAGGCGATCTTGGCCAGGAACTTGTTCGGCGCGATCCCGGCCGAGGCGGTCAGTTCGGTTTCGGCGCGGATCTGCGCACGGATGGTCTGGGCGATCTCGGTGGCGGTGCGCAATTCGCCCTTTGGCTCGGTGACGTCCAGGTAGGCCTCGTCCAGCGACAGCGGCTCGATCAGGTCGGTGTGACGCTGGAAGATCTCGCGCACCTGCCGCGACACCGCCTTGTAGCGGGCGAAATCCGGCGGCACGAAGATCGCGTCCGGGCACAGCCGCTCGGCGCGCAGCGCCGGCATCGCCGAGCGCACGCCGAACACCCGCGCCTCGTAGGAGGCGGCGCACACCACCGAGCGCATGCCGCGCCAGGCCACCACCACCGGCTTGCCGCGCAGCGCGGGATCGTCACGCTGCTCCACGGACGCGTAGAACGCATCCATGTCGACGTGAATGATCTTGCGCATCGACCCCCTACCCTACGCCTGCGAACGGTGTGCGCATGATAAGCCTGGCACTGCGCACGGACTGAGAATGCGCGCCTTGATCCGGCGCAGTGTGCGCGCCGTCGCCGCTGCCGACACTACGCGTGCGTACGGATAAAACGTTTGATTGAACGCGCAAGGCTCATGCACTCTTGCGCGCCTCGACTGTCTGGCCTGGGAATGTTCCGTTCATGAGTCGTCTGTCTTCCTATTCGCGCGAGCAATTGCTCGCCAGCGCACGCGGCGAGTTGTTCGGCGCCAACGCCGGGCGCCTGCCCAACGATCCGATGCTGATGTTCGACCGCATCGTCGCCATCGACGAGACCGGCGGCGCGCACGGCAAGGGCGTGATCCGCGCCGAGCTGGATATCCGCCCGGACCTGTGGTTCTTCGGCTGCCATTTCATCGGCGATCCGGTGATGCCCGGCTGCCTGGGCCTGGATGCGATGTGGCAGCTGACCGGCTTCTTCCTGACCTGGCTGGGCGCGCCCGGCCGCGGGCGTGCGCTGGGCGTGGGCGAAGTGAAGTTCACCGGGCAGGTGCTGCCGAGCGCCAAGCAGGTGGTGTACGAGATCGACATCAGCCGGGTGATCAACCGCAAGCTGGTCATGGCGGTGGCCGATGGCCGCATGTCGGTGGATGGGCGCGAGATCTATACCGCCAAGGACATGCGCGTGGGCCTGTTCACGTCGACGGAGGCGTTCTGATGCGGCGCGTGGTCATTACCGGAATGGGCATCACGTCGTGCCTGGGCAACGATCTGGACAGCGTGGCGCGCGCATTGCGCGAAGGTCAGTCCGGCATCCGCCACAACCCGCAGGCGGTGGAAGCCGGCCTGCGCAGCCAGGTCGGCGGCGATGTGCAACTGGACCTGGACGCGGCGATCGACCGCAAGCTCAAGCGCTTCATGGGCGATGCCTCGGCCTACGCCTACCTGGCGCTGCGCGATGCGCTGGCCGATGCCGGCCTGGACGAGGCGGCGATCAGCGACCCGCGGATCGGCCTGATCGCCGGCTCCGGCGGCGGCTCCAGCCACTGGCAGGTGGAAGCGGCGGACCTGCTGCGCAACCGCGGCGTGCGCAAGGTCGGCCCGTACATGGTGCCGCGCACGATGTGTTCGGCGGTCTCGGCCAGCCTGGCCACCGCGTTCAAGATCAAGGGCGTGAGCTACTCGCTGTCGGCCGCCTGCGCGACCTCGGCGCACTGCATCGGCGCAGCGGCGGACCTGATCCGCCATGGTCAGCAGGACGTGATGTTCGCCGGTGGCGGCGAAGAGCTGGACTGGACCATGAGCCTGATGTTCGACGCCATGGGCGCGCTGTCCACCGGCTTCAACGACACGCCGGCGGTGGCCTCGCGGCCCTACGACGCCGCGCGCGACGGCTTCGTCATCGCCGGCGGCGGCGGCATGCTGGTGCTGGAGGACTACGACCATGCGGTGGCGCGCGGCGCGCGCATCCATGCCGAACTGGTCGGCTACGGCGTGACCTCCGACGGCGCCGACATGGTCGCCCCGTCCGGCGAAGGTGCGGTGCGCTGCATGCGCATGGCGCTGCAGGGCGTGGACGCGCCGATCGACTATCTCAACACCCACGGCACCTCGACGCCGCTGGGCGATGTCACCGAGCTGGATGCGGTGCGCGCGGTGTTCGGCGATGCGGTGCCGCCGCTGTCCTCGACCAAGGCGCTGTCCGGGCATTCGCTGGGCGCGGCCAGCGTGCACGAGGCGATCTACTGCCTGCTGATGCTGCGCGACGGCTTCATCGCCGGCTCGGCCAACATCGACACGCTGGATCCGCGCGCCGAGGGCTTCCCGATCGTGCGCGAAAGCCGCGATGCGGACTTGCGCACGGTGATGTCCAACAGCTTCGGCTTCGGCGGCACCAACGCCGCGCTGGTGTTCGCCAAGCCCTGAGCGGGGCTACGCGCGCACGCTGCCGGCACCGGCAGCGTGCCGCGCCTCAACGCTCCAGCTGCCTGACGTCGCGACGCCCGGTGTCGTCGTCCTTGTGCGCTTCCGGCTTGGCCGGTGGCGCTGAAGGCGGAGGCGGCGGCGGAGGTGGTGGCGGTGGAGGTGGCGGCGAACTCGGCTTCGGCGGATGCCGCTCGACCCACTGGATCGTCGCCGGCGACGGCGGCCACGCCGGCGATGCCGACGGCGCGGACGCAGGGGGCGACACCGGCTGCAGTCCCATCGATTCGCGCTGGCGGCGGTCGCTGTCCTGGCGTTGCAACTCCTTCGCCAATTCCTTGTTGTAGCGGGGATTGAGCGCGTCCGGCGGCGGGATCCGATGCATCCGCTCGCCGGGCGGCGTCCATGCCGGCGTGGCGCTCACGGCCTCGGAGGCAGACGCCGCTGGTGGCGGCGCCCGCCATTGCGGCGCCAACTGCCGCTGCAACGGGGCCGGAATCTGCGCCGGGCCGGCCGCGGCCGTTGCGCTTTCCAGCGGCCGATAGCGCGCGCGTTCACGCGCCCACGGCTGACCGCGATAGTGCGTGTCCCAATAGCGATCCAGCGCAAAGCCGACGGTGGGCACGCCGGGTGCGATGCCCTGTTCCTGTGCACTGAAATCGATCGCGCCGGCCGGCAGCCAGCCGCGTTTTTCGCGCCAACTGACATCGCACCAGGCCCAGTCGCGGGTGCAGCCATGCACCCGCAGCGCGTCGTCGGTGACCGGCATGGCCACCCGCGGATACTCCGGCGCCGGGCCGGCACGCAGGCTGGCGCCGATGCGCACGGTGCCACTGCCGTCCTGCGCCAGCGCCAGCGCCGGCGCGGCCATGCTCAACAGCAACGGCGTCCACCACCCTGCTCGCTTCATGCGGCCCTCCTTGTGCGGTGCGGCGGTTTCCTGCGCCGCGATCACGGCGGCGAAGATCGCCGTGCCGCGGCGTCCTGTTCTAGCACGGAGGAGCCGGGATTGGGGATTGGGGATTGGGGATTGGGGGCGGTAGCGTGCTGGGCGGAGCCAACGCATTGGCAAGCGATTTTCTGCGGGAGCGGCTCTTGTCCCCTTTTGTGGGATCGGCCGCGACGGGCGTTACCGGTAATGCTCCGTCGCGGCTGAAGCCGCTCCTACAACAAAGCCAGAAGCGCTGGAAATGCCTTGCACTCGCGAAAAATCACATCCCCAATCCCGAATCACAAATCCCCGCTTATCCCGCCATGCCGCTGTGCCGCAGCAGCGCTTCCAGCTCCGGCGCACGGCCGCGGAAGGCGGTGAAGTTCTCCAGCGCCGGGCGGCTGCCGCCGCGCGAGAGGATCTCGCGCAGAAAGCGCGCGCCAGTGTCCGCCAACTGATCCGGCGCTTCCTCGAATGCGGCATACGCGTCGGCGCTGAGCACCTCGGCCCACTTGTAGCTGTAGTAGCCGGCCGCATAGCCGCCGGCGAAGATGTGGTTGAACTGGTGCGGGAAGCGATTCCAGGCCGGCGGACGGTTCACCGCCACGGCGTCGCGCACGCGCTCAAGCAACTGCAGCACGCTGTCGGACTGCGCATCGAAGCTGTGGTGCAACTGCATGTCGAACAGCGCGAACTCGAGTTGGCGCACGGTGAACATGCCGCTCTGGTAGTTCTTCGCCGCCAGCATCTTGTCGAACAGCGCGCGCGGCAGCGGCTCGCCGCTGTCCACGTGCGCGGTCATCGCCTGCAGGCGCGGCCATTCCCAGCAGAAGTTCTCCATGAACTGGCTGGGCAGTTCCACCGCGTCCCATTCCACGCCGTTGATGCCGGCCACGCCCAGTTCGCCGACTTGGGTCAGCAATTGGTGCAATCCATGGCCCATCTCGTGGAACAGGGTGGTGACCTCGTTGTGGGTGAAGGTGGCCGGCTTGCCGTCGCTGCCGCGGCCGAAGTTGCACACCAGGTACACCAGCGGGGTCTGCACGCCGTCGGCGCGTTCGCGGCGGTTGCGGCAGTCGTCCATCCAGGCGCCGCCGCGCTTGCCTTCGCGCGCGTACAGGTCCAGATAGAACTGCCCGACCAGGCGCCCCTGCCCGTCGCTGAGGCGGAAGAAGCGCACGTCCGGATGCCACACTGGCGCGCTGTCGGCCTCCACGCGCAAGCCGTACAGGTCGTGGATCAGCCCAAACAGGCCGTCCAGCACCTTGGGCTCGGTGAAGTAGCGCTTCACCTCCTGCTCGGAGAAGCTGTAGCGCGCCTGCTTCAGTTTTTCGCTGACGTAGGCCAGATCCCAGGCTTCCAGCGTGTCCAGGCCCAGGTGCTCGCGCGCGAACTGCTCCAACTCGGCGCGATCGCGCTGCGCGTAGGGCTTGGCGCGTGCGGCCAGGTCGTGCAGGAACTCCAGCACCTGTGCCGGATCCTGCGCCATCTTCGTCGCCAGCGAATACTCGGCGTAGCTGGCGAAGCCGAGCAGGGCCGCCAGTTCGTGACGCAGGGCGAGGATGCGGCCGATCGCCGCGCTGTTGTCCAGCGCCGCATCGCCGAACTCCGAGGCGCGGATCGCGTTGGCGCGGTACAGCGTCTCGCGCAGGGCGCGGTCTTCGGCGTACATCTGCACCGGCAGGTAGCAGGGCATCTGCAGGGTCAGCTTCCAGCCTTCCTGGCCGTCGCGTTCGGCCGCCGCACGCGCAGCGGCGATGCTGTCCTCGGGCAGGCCGGCCAGGCGCGCCGGGTCGTCGATCAGCAGCGACCACGCGTCGGTGGCGTCGAGCACGTTCTGCGAGAACTTGGCCGACAGCGCCGACAGCTCTTCCTGGATCGCGGCGAAGCGCTGCTTGTCGGCCTCGCCCAGTTCGGCGCCGCCCAGGCGGAAATCGCGCAGCGCGTTGTCCAGCACCTTGCGCTGCGCCGGCGTCAGCGTGGCCGCCTCCGGCGATTGCGCCAGCGTGCGGTACTGCGCGAACAGCGCCAGGTTCTGCCCCAGCGCGCTGGAGAAGCGCGTCACCTTGGGCAGGTTGGCGTTGTAGGCCTCGCGCAGCGCCGGCGTGTTGACCACCGCCTGCAGGTGGCTCACCTGGCCCCAGGCCCGCCACAGGCGCTCGGTGGCATCGTCCAGCGGCGCCACGAAGCTGTCCCAGCGCACCGGCGCCACCGTCTCGGCGGCGGCCACGGCGGCCTCGGCCTGCGCCAGCAGCGTGTCGATCGCCGGGCCGATGTGCTCGGGCTGGATCGCGTCGAAGCGCGGCAGGCCGGAAAAATCGAGCAGTGGATTGGTCATCGCGGAACTCTCGGTAGCGGAGGAAGGACCGGCGCGGCCGGCCATGAACGACAGATGGCGGTCAGTCCAGCGCGGCACAAGGCAGCGGCGGCAGGCCAGCACCGGCCACCGCCGCGGCCAGCTGCGCATCGGCCTGCTCCACGTCGATGCCCTGCTCGGCGTACCACTGCGGCCGGTAGTAGCTGTGCACGTAACGCTCGCCGCTGTCGCACAGGATGGTGACGATGGCGCCGCTGCGGCCTTGCGCGCGCATGCGCGTGGCCGCCTGCAGCACGCCGACGAAGTTGGTGCCGGTGGAGCCGCCCACGCGCCGGCCCAGGCGCGCGCTGACGTAGCGCATCGCCGCCAGGCTCAGCGCGTCGGGCACCTTGACCATCGCATCGACGCAGCTGGGGATGAAGCTCGGCTCCACCCGCGGCCGGCCGATGCCTTCGATGCGCGAGCCGCCGGTGCTTTCCAGGCCGGCATAGTCGCGCCCGGCCAGCGCCTCGCGGTAACCGTCGAAGAACAGCGACACTTCCGGATCCGCGCACAGGATGCGGGTGGGATGGCGCCGGTAGCGCACGTAGCGGCCGAGCGTGGCCGCGGTGCCGCCGGTGCCGGGGCTGCACACGATCCACGCCGGGATCGGATGCGGCTCCTCCTGCATCTGCCGGAAGATCGACTCGGCGATGTTGTTGTTGGCGCGCCAGTCGGTGGCGCGCTCGGCGTACAGGAACTGGTCCATGAAGTGGCCGCCGGTCTCGCGCGCCAGTTGCACCGAATCGGCGTGCAGGTCGCAGGCGCGCCCGACCAGGTGGCAGCGCCCGCCCTGGAACTCGATCGCGGCGATCTTCTCCGGCGAGGTGGTGGCCGGGATCACGGCGATGAACGGCAGCCCCAGCAGGCGCGCGAAATACGCCTCGGACACCGCGGTGGAGCCGCTGGAAGCCTCGATCACCGGGCGCCCCTCGCGCAGCCAGCCATTGGCCAGCGCGTACAGGAACAGCGAACGTGCCAGGCGGTGCTTGAGGCTGCCGGTGGGATGGCTGGACTCGTCCTTGAAGTACAGGTCGATGCCGGGGAAACCGGGCAGGTCCAACGGGATCAGGTGGGTATCGGCCGAGCGGTTGAAGTCGGCTTCGATCTTCTGGATGGCGGCGGCCACCCAAGCGCGATGGGTCATGGCGGTGCGGGAGCGGAGAAACCGCGCCCACGATACACGCCCGGCCACGCGCCCGGGCCATGCGCGGCAGCGGCCGCCACGGCCGCGTTCACCCTGAAAGACGCGGCGCCGGGGCGGCGCTCAGCCGGCGACCACGCTGAAGCCGGCGTCGGCGATCGCCTGCTCCAGCGCGGCCACGTCGATGCGCGCCGGGTCGTAGTCGATGCCGACGCGCCCGCCTTCCAGCACCACCGTGCTGGCGGTCACGCCCGGGCAGGCGTCCAGCACCCGCTGCAGCCGCGCGCTGCAGCCGCCGCAGGTCATGCCGTGGACCAGAAGATCGAGATGGTGCATGTCAGGCTCCAGGGTCAAGAAGTCGAATCCGCACTCATTGCGGGCGCCAGCGGTTCAGCAGCAAGGCATTGCCCAGCACCGAGACCGAACTCAGCGCCATCGCCGCGCCGGCGATCACCGGATTGAGCAGGCCGAACGCGGCCAGCGGGATGCCCAGGCCGTTGAAGACGAAGGCAAAGAACAGGTTCTGGCGGATCTTGCGCACGGTCGCCGCGGACAGGTCGATGGCGGCGGCGACGCCGGCCAGGTCGCCGTGCATCAGCACCACGTCGGCCGCCTCGATGGCGATGTCCGAGCCGCTGCCGATGGCGAAGCTGACGTCGGCCGCGGCCAGCGCCGGGGCATCGTTGATGCCGTCGCCGACCATGCCCACGTGTGCGCCCGGCACGGCCTGCAGCCGGCGCACGTGCTCGGCCTTGTCCTGCGGCAGCACCTCGGCCTGCACCTGCTTGATGCCGAGCCGCACGGCCACCGCCTGCGCCGCGTGGCGGTTGTCGCCGCTGAGCATGGTCACCGCGATCCCGCGCGCCTGCAGCAACGCCACCGCCTCGGCGGCATCCTCGCGCAGCGGATCGGCGATGGCGATGTAGCCGGTCACCGCGCCGTCCACCGCCACCCCGACCACGCTGTGGCCCTGCGCCTGCGCCGCCTCGGCCTGGCGGCGCAGCGCCGGGTCGGCCGGCGCTGCGACCAGCCCGTCGAGCCATGCCAGCGCGCCCAGTGCCACCTCGCGCCCGTCGACGCGGCCGCGCACGCCCTGCCCCGGCAGCGTCTGCACCGCCTCGGCCAATGGCGCCGGCACGGCCGCGCGCACCCCCAACTCGGCGGCGCGTTGCACGATGGCGCGCGCCAGCGGATGCGCCGACCCGGTCTCGAGCGCCGCGGCCAGGCGCAGCAGCGGCGCGGTCTCGGCCGCGTCGGCGACCAGCACCGCCGTCACCTGCGGCTGGCCCAGGGTCAGCGTGCCGGTCTTGTCGACCACCAGCGCGGTCAGCGCGCGGGCGCGTTCCAGCACCTCGGCGTCGCGGATCAGGATGCCGGCGCGCGCGCCGACACCGGTGCCGACCATGATCGCGGTCGGCGTGGCCAGGCCCAGCGCGCACGGACAGGCGATCACCAGCACCGCCACCGCGTGCACCAGCGCCTCGGCGAAGCTGCCGCCCAGCGCCCAGGTCGCGCCCAGGGTGACCGCGGCGATGGCCAGCACCGCCGGCACGAACACCGCGGCGATACGGTCGACCAGGCGCTGAATCGGCGCGCGCGAGCCTTGCGCGGCATCGACCATGCGCACGATCTGCGCCAGCAGGGTGTCCGCGCCGACCCCGGTGGCGCGTGCGCGCAGCAGGCCGAGCTGGTTGACCGTGGCCGCATGCAGGCGGCTGCCCGGCGCCTTGGCCACCGGCATGGCCTCGCCGGAGAGCATCGCCTCGTCCACGCTGGAGTGGCCCTCGAGCACCTCGCCGTCCACCGGCACGCGCTCGCCGGCGGCGACCACGAACACGTCGCCGACCGCCAGTTCCGCCGCGTCCACCTCCACGATGGCGCCATCGCGCTCGACCCGCGCGGTGGTCGGCGCCAGGTCGAGCAGCGCGCGCACCGCCGCGGTGGTGCGGCGCTTGGCGCGGGCCTCGAGCAGGCGCCCAAGCAGCACCAGGGTGATGACGCTGGTGCTGGCCTCGAAGTACACGTGCTGGCCGTGCAGGCCGGCCACGGTGACCACGGCGCTGTACAGATAGGCCATGCCGGTGCCCAGCGCGACCAGCACGTCCATGTTGGCGCTGCCGTTGCGCAGTGCGCGGTAGCCGGCGCGATAGAAGCGCGCGCCGATCCAGCACTGCACCGGCGTCGCCAGCAACAGCTGCAGCCAGCGCGGCAGCGGTTCGACGTGCGCGCCGCGCAGGGCGTCGCCATCCAGCATGCCGAGCATCTGCCCCCAGAACGGCAGCGTCAGCAGCACCGCCGCGGCGAACAGGCCCAGCTCGCGTCGCCAGGCGCGCCGTTCGCTGCGCTCGCGCTCGGCCAGCTGCGCCGGGTCCATGGCCTCGACGACGCGCGCGCCGAATCCGGCGCGGGCGATCCGCGCGACCAGGTCCGCGGGCGCGACCGCACCAGGCACGATCTCCACCCGCGCCTCGGCCGAGGCCAGGTTGGCGTGGCCGGCGAGCACGCCCGGGGTCTTCGCCAGCACCGCATCGATGGACGCCAGGCAGGACGCACAGTGCAGACCGCTGAGTTCCAGGGTCACAGTCTGGGTCGGCACCGAATAGCCGGCCTGCTGGATGCGCTGCAGCAGCGTCGGCAGCTCCACCTGCTGCGGGTCGTAGTCCACCTGCACGCGCGCGCCGGCGTAGCTGGCCTGCGCCGCCACGCCGGGCAGACGCGTGAGCGCTTTTTCCACGCCCGCCGCGCAGGCGGCGCAGGTCATGCCCTGCACCGGCAGCGTCAGCGACGCGGTGGCCCGGTCCGCGCTCATCGCGACGGCTCGTCAGCGGCATCGCCGCGGATGTCGCCCAAAATCGGGCAGGCGTCCGGCGCGCCTTGGCCGGGGCACTCCTCGACCAGGGCCGCCAGGGTGTCGCGCATCTCGGTCAGTTCGGCGATGCGCCGATCCAGCGCCTGCAGGCGCGCGCTGGCGCGCTGCTTGATGCCCTCCACGCCATGCACGCGATCGTCCTGCAACGCCAGCAACTCGCCGATCTCCTCCAGCGAAAAGCCTAGTTCCTTGGCGCGGCGGATGAAGCGCACCCGCTGCACCGCCGCGACGTCGTACTCGCGGTAGCCGGAGGCACGGCGCGGGGCGGGCGGCAGCAGGCCCTGGCGTTCGTAGTAGCGCACGGTGTCGATGGCGACGTCGGCCTGGCGGGCGAGCGCGCCGATGGTGAAGCGGGCGGTGGCGGGATCGGATCGCATGCGCACACCCTACTCCCTGGACCCGGGTCCAGAGTCAAGCCTTGCCGCGTGGCGGTCGCTTGCCGCGCGCGCCGGCTTCGGTATCCTCTTCCGTTCCCGACGCCACGCTGCCGCCTGTGCCGACTTCCGCCGTCCTGCTGCGCCTGCTGCTGTGCCTGAGCCTGCTGCTCAACGGCACCGCGGCCGCCATGGCGATGCCCGGCACGCCGGCACACGGCACCTCGATGCACGGCACGACTGCCACCGTCGCCAGCACGGCGCCGGCGCATGCGGCGATGCCCTGCCACGACGCGCCGCCACCGCCGCCGGCCGACCACGGTGAGCATTGCCACGACCATGCCGGCAAACACGGCGGCTGCGGCGGCATGGCCGGCTGCCAATGCCCGCACGCGCAACCGCTGCCGGCCTTGCTGGCGATGCCGCTGGCGCTGCCACGCTTGCCTCGCACCCTTATTGCCGCCGCTCCCCAGGCCGCGCACGGCGCGCCCGGCCTGCCGCGGCTGGAGCGCCCTCCCAGCGCCTGAGCGCGCGCGGCCGCCTGCTGGGCGGTCTCCCGGCGGCAGCGCACAGGCGCTGCCGCGTCCGTGCCTGCAGCGCTCCGTCGGCGCTGTGCGGCGCATCGCATCCGCTTACGGACATCGCACATGAACCCATCTTCTTCCGGCCTGCCGGCGCTGCCGTCGCGGCGCCGCTTCGTCACCGGGCTGGCGCTGGGCGCCGCCGCCGGCCTCACCGGGCTGCCGCTGCGCCACGCCCAGGCCAGCGCACTGGCGCGCAACGGCGCCGCGCCCTACGTGCTGCATGGCACCGACCTGGACCTGAGCATCGGCAGCACGCGGGTCAATTTCACCGGGCGCGAGCGCCCCGCCATCGCGGTCAACGGCAGCGTGCCGGCGCCGCTGCTGCGCTGGCGCGAAGGCGACACCGTGACCATCCGCGTGGCCAACCGCCTGCCCGGCCACACCCAGACCTCGGTGCACTGGCACGGCCTGCTGCTGCCTGCCAACATGGATGGCGTGCCAGGCATGAGCTTCGACGGCATCTATCCCGGCGAGACCTACCAGTACCGCTTCGCCCTGCGCCAGTCCGGCACCTACTGGTACCACAGCCATTCGCTGCACCAGGAGCAGGCCGGGCTGTACGGCGCCATCGTCATCGACCCGCGCGAGCCGCCGCCGTACCGCTACGACCGCGAACACGTGCTGCTGCTGTCGGACTGGACCGACCTGGATCCGGCGGCGCTGTTCCGGCGGCTGAAGCAGATGCCGTCCTACGACAACCTGTACCAGCGCACCGTCGGCGATTTCCTGCGCGACGCGCGCGAGGACGGGCTGCGCGCCACCCTCGCCGACCGCGGCATGTGGGGGCGCATGCGCATGACGCCGAGCGACCTGTCCGACGTCAACGGCAACACCTACACCTACCTGCTCAACGGCATGACCCCAGCCGGCAACTGGACCGGGCTGTTCCGCCCCGGCGAGAAGGTGCTGCTGCGCTTCATCAACGCCTCCAGCATGAGTTACTTCGACGTGCGCATTCCCGGGCTGAAGATGACCGTGGTCGCCGCCGACGGCCAGTACGTGCATCCGGTGAGCGTGGACGAGTTCCGCATCGCCGCGGCCGAGACCCTTGATGTGCTGGTCGAGCCCAGCGGCCAGGACGCCTACACGGTGTTCGCCCAGGACATGGGCCGCACCGGCCACGCGCGCGGCACCCTGGCCGTGCGCGAAGGCCTGCAGGCGCCGGTGCCGGCGAACGATCCGCGTCCGTTGCTGCGCATGCAGGACATGGGCCATGCGATGGCCGGGCACGCCGGCATGGACCACGGCGCCGGCACGGCCATGCAGGGCATGGAAGGCGGCTGC
The DNA here is from genome assembly GCF_056725205.1 of Xanthomonas sp. NCPPB 3174. Taxonomy (NCBI): domain Bacteria; kingdom Pseudomonadati; phylum Pseudomonadota; class Gammaproteobacteria; order Lysobacterales; family Lysobacteraceae; genus Xanthomonas; species Xanthomonas sp. NCPPB 3174. The sequence continues at coordinate 4,325,073 of NZ_CM161517.1, forward strand.
GGGGCGAGCATGCACATGGCCGGCATGCCGGGCATGGACCACGCCGCGCACGCGGCTTCCAGCACTGCCGCCGCGCCTGCGCATCCAGCCAGCGAACGCGGCAATCCGCTGGTGGACATGCAGTCCGCCGCCACTGCGCCGCGGCTGGACGACCCCGGCATCGGCCTGCGCGACAACGGCCGCCGCGTGCTGACCTATGCCGATCTGCACAGCCTGTTCGAGGACCCGGACGGACGCGAGCCGGGGCGCGAGATCCAGTTGCACCTGACCGGCAACATGGAGAAGTTCGCCTGGTCGTTCGACGGCATTCCCTTCGCCAGCGCCGAGCCGCTGCGGCTGAACTACGGCGAGCGCCTGCGCATCGTGCTGGTCAACGACACGATGATGCAGCACCCGATCCACCTGCACGGCATGTGGAGCGACGTCGAGGACGCCACCGGCCGCTTCCAGGTGCGCAAGCACACCGTGGACATGCCGCCGGGCACGCGCCGCAGCTACCGCGTGCGCGCCGACGCGCTGGGCCGCTGGGCCTACCACTGCCACCTGCTGTACCACATGGACGGCGGCATGATGCGCGAAGTGCGGGTGGACGCATGAGCCGCTTCCGTCTCGCTCCGCTCGCCCAGGCGACAGGCCTGGCGTTGCTGTTGGCGCATGCCGCCGCGCATGCGCAGCATGTTGCCAGCGCCGGCAGCGCCACCGACGTCCCTGCATCGGCCTGCGTCTGCCCGACGTCCGCATCGGCCATACCCAAGGCGGATACGGCGGCGCCGCCGGACGCGGCAAGGCACGCCGCCATGGACCATGCCGCCATGGACCACACCGCGCATGCGCCGGGCATGCACGGCACACCTGCCACGCCGCCCGCGGCAGAGAACGCCGACGCCATGACGCACGACCATATGGACCACGCCACGATGGACCCCGCGGCCGCGCCGACGTCGCAGGTCGAGCACGGCGAACACGCGCACTCCGCACACGACGGCATGCATCACGACGGCATGGACCATGCGACGCCTTCCGCGCCGACCGCGACCGCGTGCCACTGCCCCGCGAGCGCCGACACGCCACTGCCCCGCGAGCCGATCCCACCGATCACCGCCGCCGACCGTGCGGCCGCGTTCCCGGTGCTACACGACCACGGCATGGCGCACGGCGCGGCGCGTACCGGCTACCTGCTGGTCGATCGCCTGGAAGGATGGGACAACGCCCACGGCAGCGGCCAGGCCTGGGAGGCGCGTGGCTGGTACGGCGGCGACATCGACCGGCTGTGGCTGCGCAGCGACGGCGAACGCGAGGGCGGCCGCACCACGGCGTCCTCGCTGGAACTGGCCTACGGCCGCGCGATCTCGCCCTGGTGGGACGTGTTGGTCGGCGGCAGGCAGGCGTTCGCGCCCGGCAGCGCGCGGACCTCGGCCGCGTTCGGCGTGCAGGGCATGGCGCCGTACAAGTTCGAGGTCTCGGCGATGCTGTACGTCGGCGCAAGCGGCCATGCCAGCCTGCACCTGGAAGGCGAATACGACGTGCTGCTGACCAACCGGCTGATCCTGCAGCCACGGCTGGAGGCGGAACTGGCCGCGCGCGACGATCCGGCGCACCACACCGGCAGCGGCCTGGCCACCGTGGAGGGCGGACTGCGCCTGCGTTACGAGGTCACGCGGCGGTTCGCGCCGTACATCGGCGTGGACCACGTCCGCCACTTCGGCGACACCGCCGACCTGCGCGGTGGCGACGGCGAGGCGGTGCGCGAGACGCGCTGGGTCGCGGGCCTGCGGTTCTGGTTCTGACGGTTCTGGTGTCGAGCTGCCGGCGCGCGGCGAACGGCGGCGCAAGGACGCGCCGCCGTAGCGAAACGCGGCATCCCCGCTAGAGCGGCGCTCGCGATGCGGCGGTTGCATATGCATCCATCTCAACCACCCAGGCACAGCGAACGACGACGTGCCTTTGTAGGAGCGGCTTCAGCCGCGACCGGCGTTACCGGGAAAGCCCGTCGCGGCTGAAGCCGCTCCTACGAGATGCGGCGCTGGGCTATGGCGAAGGGCATCCGCCGCAGCTCACGCATGCAGCGCCGCCTGCAATGCCTCCACTTCGTGCCGTGGCGGACGCAGCGCGCCCAGCGTGCGGACCAGCTCGCGATAGCTGCGCGCGAGTTGCCCGAACAGGCTGGCGTCGCTGTCGCGGGTTTCGGCGACTTCGGCGTAGGCGCCGCGGCCCAGGTCGATGAAGTAGTCCACGCTGACCCGACGCCGTGCCGCCACGCCGGGGAACAGCCCGGCGATCAGCAGGCAGCCGTCGCCGACCTCGCGCAAGGCGTCGGCACGTGCCCGCCCCACCTGCTCCTGCGCATGCAGCCACGCCAGTGCCTGGATGCGCGCCAGCAACTGCGCGTCGCGCTGGTAGCGCAGCAGCACGAACACCAGATAGTGCTCGCGCGATTCGTCCAGCGGCCGGCCCAGGCGCTGCCCGGCCTCGTGCACCAGCGCCTGCCACAGCTCGGCCGGCGCCCCCTGTCTGAAAGACTCGTACATGCGTCCTCCTGCGTGGTGGGAACCCTCGCAGGAAGCTTATGCATAACCCGCGCCACACTGCTGGCAATGTCCACGCACAAGTGCCAGCGTTCGCGTCGTATCAGCGGCGTCATGCGGCGCTCGCAGCTGCGCAGCAGCGCTCGGAGCCCGGATCGTTCAGGACCTGCGGCGCTTGCGGACGTCGCAGGTCGTCGGCGCAGCGCACTGCGCCAGGATGCCGGCGAGGATCAGGTCGATCCCGGCGACGAAATCCAGACGGTCGTCGTGCGTGCGCAGCGCGGCGGCCATGCTGCGCACGAACGGATACGCGGCCGGATCGAGCCGCGACCACATGCCCGCCATCGCGTCCAGGGCCTCGCTGCGGACAAGCCCCTGGGTCATCGCCAACTGCGTGTTGGCCGCGTTCTGCCCGCTCACGCCGAGCATGTAGTTGAGCAGCGCGGACACCGCCGCCCACTGCGCGGTGTCGGCCACACCGAGCGCACGCAACGGCTGGCCCAGGCCTTCGATGATGCGCACGATCGGCAGCTGCCCCGGCGCCTGCCACAGGGCCGACCCGATCCAGGGATGCGCATCGATCGCGTCGAACATGGCCAGGGCCAGCGCGCGGATGGCGGCCTGCGGCGTGGCGCCTGCCAGTGGCGGCGACAGGCTGCGCGCGATGACGGCGTCGCAGGCGGCGGTCAGCAGATCGCGCTTGTCGGCGATATGGCCGTACAGGGCGCCCGGTCCGGTGGCGAGCCGTTCGGACAGCGCGCGGAAGGTCAGGCCGGCTTCGCCGTCGCGATCGAGCAGGGCGATCGCCGCGTCGACGATCTGCTCGCGCGACAACGCGGCATCGCGGCGGGACGGGCTGGGGCGTGGCTCGGCCATGGCCGATCTTGACACGAATGGAACGTCATTCCAAGATGATGGAATGACGTTCCATAGCCACGTGCCGCGCGCATCGCTGCACGCACTGCTCCCTTGAGGTCCCGGATGCACACTCCCATCGCGATCATCGGCGCCGGACTGGGCGGGCTCGCGCTCGCCCGCGTGCTGCACCTCCACGGCATCGCCGCAACGCTCTACGAAGCCGAGGCATCGGCCGAGGCGCGCCCGCAGGGCGGCCTGCTCGACATCCACGCGTACAACGGGCAACTCGCGCTCAAGGACGCCGGGCTGTACGCGCAGTTCCGCGCGCTGGTGTTGCCCGGCGCGGATGCGAAACGCGTCGTCGACGCGCACGGGACGCTGCTGGTGGAGCGGCCGGACATCGCCGCCGGCAGTCGGCCTGAGGTGGATCGCGGGCAGTTGCGCCGCCTGCTGCTCGATGCGCTTCCCGCCGGCGCGGTGCGCTGGGGCCACAAGCTCGCAGGGGTGTCGCCGCTCGGCGAGGGGCGGCATCGGCTGCATTTCGGCAATGGCGCCACGGTCACCACCGACCTGCTGGTGGGTGCGGATGGCGCCTGGTCGAAGGTGCGGCCCCTGCTGTCCGCTGCGGTGCCCGCCTACAGCGGCATCACCTTCGTCGAGACCTGCCTGTTGCACGCCGACACCCGGCATCCGGCCAGCGCGCACCTGGTCGGCGGCGGCACGCTGATGGCGGTCGCACCGGGCAAGGGCATCCTCGTGCACCGCCATGCCGACGGCATGTTGCAGGCCTATGTGGCGCTGGTCAGGCCGGAGTCGTGGTTCGACGGCATCGACGCTGCCGTGCCGGCGAGCGCGATGGCGCGCATCGCCGCGGAGTTCGCCGGCTGGGCGCCGGCGCTGACCGCGTTGATCACCGCCAGCGACACACCACCGGTGCTGCGTCCGATCCACGCATTGCCGGTCGAGCATCGCTGGGAACGCGTCCCCGGCGTGACCCTGCTCGGCGATGCGGCGCACCTGATGTCGCCGTTCGCCGGCGAAGGCGCCAATCTCGCGCTCTACGATGGGGCCGAGCTGGGCAAGGCCATCGCCGCGCATCCCGGCACGATCGACGCCGCGCTGGCCATGTACGAAGCCGAGCTGTTCGCGCGCAGCGCGCCGTTCGCCCGCGAATCGCAGCGCAACCTCGCCCTGTTCTTCGACGACACCGCGCCGCAGAGCCTGGTCGATTTCTTCAACGGCATCGCCGTCTAGCGCTCAGCGGCAGCCCGGCGCCGCGGCGGACATGGCCACGGCGCTCAGCCTGCGCATCGCTGGCGCACCGAACGCGACTGAGCGCGCTTACTCCACCGTCACCGACTTGGCCAGGTTGCGCGGCTTGTCCACGTCGGTGCCGCGCGCCAGTGCGGTGTGGTAGGCGAGCAACTGCACCGGCACGGTGTGCAGCACCGGGCTGAGCACGCCGGCGTGGCGCGGCGTGCGGATCACGTGCACGCCCTCGGATGCGTTGAAGTTGCTGTCCTGGTCGGCGAACACGAACAGTTCGCCGCCGCGCGCGCGCACTTCCTGCATGTTCGACTTCACCTTCTCCAGCAGGGTGTCGTTGGGCGCGATCACCACCACCGGCATGTTGGCGTCGACCAGCGCCAGCGGGCCGTGCTTGAGTTCGCCGGCCGGATAGCCCTCGGCATGGATGTAGGTGATCTCCTTGAGCTTGAGCGCGCCCTCCAAGGCGATCGGGTAGTGCAGGCCGCGGCCCAGGAACAGCGCGTTGTGCTTGTCGGCAAAGCGCTCGGCCCACACTGCGATCTGCGGTTCCAGGTTGAGCACGTGCTGCACGCTGCCGGGCAGGTAGCGCAGCTGCTCCAGGTACTCGGCCTCCTGCTCGGCGCTCAGCCGCCCGCGGCGCTTGGCCAGCACGCAGGTGAGCTGGAACAGCGCCGCCAGCTGGGTGGTGAAGGCCTTGGTCGAGGCCACGCCGACCTCGGCGCCGGCGCGGGTGTACAGCACCATCGCGCTGGCGCGCGGGATCGCGCTCTCGGGCACGTTGCAGATCGACAGCGTCTTGGCATGGCCCAGCGCCTTGGCGTACTTGAGCGCCTCCATCGTGTCCAGGGTTTCGCCGGACTGGGAGATGGTCACGATCAACTGCCGCGGGTTGGCGCAGGCATCGCGGTAGCGGTACTCGCTGGCGATCTCCACGCTGCACGGCAGCCCGGCGATGCCTTCGATCCAGTAGCGCGCGGTCAGGCCGGCGTAGTAGCTGGTGCCGCAGGCCAGGATCTGCACGGCATCCACGTCGGCCAGCAGCGCCTCGGCCTTGCTGCCGAACAGCGCGGTGTCGAAGCCGCCGGCGTCGAACAGCGCCTCCAGGGTGTCGGCCAGCGCGCGCGGCTGCTCGTGGATCTCCTTCTGCATGAAGTGGCGGTACGGCCCCAGTTCCAGCGAGGCCAGCGACACGTCGGAGACGTGCGGCTCGCGCTGCACCGGCTGGTCCTGCGCGTCGTACACCTGCACGCCGTCGCGGCGCAGTTCGGCGGTATCGCCCTCTTCCAGGAAGATCACCCGGCGCGTGGCCTGGATCACCGCCGAGACGTCGGAGGCGATGAAGTTCTCGCCCTCGCCCAGGCCGATCAGCAGCGGGCAGCCCATGCGCGCGCACACCAGCAGATCCGGGCGCGACTTGCTGACCGCGGCCACGGCATAGGCGCCGGTCAGTTCCTTCACCGCCGCCTGCAGCGCGCCGAGCAGGTCGCGGCCCTGGTCGATGTAGTGGTGGATCAGGTGGGCGATGACCTCGGTATCGGTCTGCGATTCGAACACGTAGCCGAGCGCGGTCAGGCGCTCGCGCTGCTGTTCGTGGTTCTCGATGATGCCGTTGTGGACCAGGGCCAGATCGCCGTGGCTGACGTGCGGGTGCGCATTGGCCTCGGTGACGCCGCCGTGCGTGGCCCAGCGGGTGTGGCCGATGCCCAGCGGCGCGTGCAGGCCCTCGGCCTGCGCCGCGCTTTCGGTCTCGGCCACCCGGCCGGTGCGGCGCACGCGGCGCACCTGTCCGTCGGCGATGGCGGCAATACCGGCCGAGTCGTAACCCCGGTATTCCAGGCGCTTGAGCCCTTCGATCAGGACCGGGACCACATCGCGATCCGCGATCGCACCGACGATACCGCACATAGCCACGCCCTTCCCGAAAAGTCCGCCATTCTAGCCAAGTCCGCTGAATGTCTCGCCGCTGTCCGCTGCCGGACACAGGGCGTGCCAGCCATTCCCGAGGATGCCGTGCCCTAGTGTCCGCGAACGTGTCCGCGGACACCCGGACACCTGTCCGCGCCGGCCACACCCATACAATTCAATGACTTGCAGTTGGCACGCATCGTGCGATGGAGCCCCCATCCTCACCGCTGCGACCGTCCGATGATCCGTGACACCTCCGCCCAGGACCAGGTTCTCGCCCGCCCCCGCTCCGCCGCCTGGCGCCGCTGGCTGTGGCCCGGGGCGATCGCCGCGCTGGTGCTGCTGGGCATCGCCTTCGCCGCGCGCGGCTGGATCGCCGGCAGCCGCTCTTTCGACGCGCAGCGCGTGCGCATCGCCACGGTGACCCGCGGCGACCTGGTCCGCGACATCTCCGCCGACGGCCGCCTGATCGCCGCCAACAGCCCCACCCTGTACGCCATCTCCGGCGGCACGGTGACCCTGAAGGTGGTCGCCGGCGACGTGGTCAAGCAGGGCCAGGAACTCGCCGAGATTGACAGCCCGGAGCTGCGCAGCAAGCTGGCCCAGGAAGAGGCCACCCTGGCCGGCCTGGAAGCGGAGGCCGGCCGCGCCGACCTGGACGCGAGCCTGGCCCGCGCCACCGCCAGCAAGCTGATCGACCAGGCGCAGATCGAGCGGCAGGCCGCCAGCCGCGACCTGGAGCGCTACCAGCGCGGCTACGAAGGCGGCGCGGTGCCGCAGGTGGAGCTGGCCAAGGCCCAGGACACGCTGAAGAAGGCCGACATCGCGATGAGCCATGCGCAGAAGGATTCGGGCCTGCAGGCGCAGGGTGCGTCGCTGGACGCGCGCAACAAGCGCCTGCTCGCCGAGCGCCAGCGCGCGGTGGTGGCCGAGGTGCAGCGCCAGGTCGACCTGCTGACCCTGCGCTCGCCGTTCGACGGCCAGGTCGGCCAGGTGCAGGTGTCGCAGCACACCAACGTCGCCGCCAACGCGCCGGTGCTGAGTGTGGTCGACCTGTCCAAGTTCGAACTGGAGATCAAGGTGCCGGAGAGCTTCGCCCGCGACCTGGCGATCGGCATGCCGGCGCAGTTGACCAGCGGTGCCGGCGAACCCTTCGCCGGGGCGATTTCGGCGGTGTCGCCGGAAGTGGTCAACGGCGAGGTCAACGCGCGCATCCGCTTCACCGACAAGCAGCCGCCGGGCCTGCGCCAGAGCCAGCGGATGAGTGCGCGGGTGCTGCTGGATACCCGCAAGAACGTGCTCAAGCTCGAGCGCGGCCCGTTCGTCGAACAGTCCGGCGGCCGCTACGCCTATGTCATGGACGGCGACTCGGCGGTGCGTCGCCCGGTCGAACTGGGCGTCACCAGCCTGGGCGAAGTCGAAGTGCGCTCGGGCCTGCAGCCGGGCGACCGGGTGGTCGTCTCCGGCAGCGATCTGTTCGGCGACGCGCCGCAGGTCACGGTGCATTAGAAGCCGGGATTGGGGAATCGGGATTGGGGATTCGCAAGCCTCTCTCGTTTTCCTTTCCTGGTCACTGATTCCGAATCCCGACATCTCCAATCCCCAATCCCCGCTCCACCACCACAGGAACTCATGCCATGCTCGAAATGCGCGCCGTCTCCAAGGTCTTCCGCACCGAACAGGTCGAGACGCATGCGTTGCGCTCGCTGGACCTGCATGTCCGCGAGGGCGAGTTCGTCGCCGTCACCGGGCCGTCGGGTTCGGGCAAGACCACCTTCCTCAACATCGCCGGCCTGCTGGAGACCTTCACCAGCGGCCAGTACCTGCTCGACGGCCAGGACGTCAGCAACCTCAACGACGATGCGCGCTCGCGCATGCGCAACCAGAAGATCGGCTTCATCTTCCAGGGCTTCAACCTGATCCCCGACCTCAACCTGTTCGACAACGTCGACGTGCCGCTGCGCTACCGCGGCATGGGCGCGGCCGAGCGCAAGCAGCGCATCGAGGAGGCGCTGAGCCGGGTCGGGCTGGGCTCGCGCATGAAGCACTATCCGTCCGAACTGTCGGGCGGCCAGCAGCAGCGCGCGGCGATCGCCCGCGCCCTGGCCGGCAGCCCGCGCCTGCTGCTGGCCGACGAACCGACCGGCAACCTGGACTCGCAGATGGCGCGCGGGGTGATGGAACTGCTGGAGGAGATCAACGCGCAGGGCTCGACCATCGTCATGGTCACCCACGATCCGGAACTGGCCGCGCGCGCGCAGCGCAACGTGCACATCGTCGACGGCCAGGCCACCGACCTGCAGCGCGACCCGGTGCTGGTGCACGGCGGCAGCGACGCCGCGGCCACGCGCTGACCGGCACGGCGACGGCGCGGAGATCGACATGGTCGGCTACTACGTCCAGCAAGCGTGGCGCAGCCTGCGCCGCAGCCCGGTGCTCACCGCGCTGATGGTGCTGTCCATCGCCGTGGGCATCGGCGCGGCGATGACCACGCTGACGGTGATGCGGTTGCTCTCCGGCGACCCTCTGCCGGGGCGCAGCCAGCAGATCTTCTTCGCGCAACTGGATCCGCGCCCCAGCAACGGCGCCAACCAGAAGCCGTACGACAAGCTCGACTACCCCTCGGCCATGGACCTGTGGAAGCGCGGGCGCGCCGATCGCCAGGCCATGGTCGCCGAGAGCGAGATCAAGGTGCACGCGGCGGACAGCGCCGCACCGCCCTTCATGACCCAGTTGCTGATGACCCAGGCCGATTTCTTCCCGATGTTCCAGGTGCCGTTCGCCTACGGCAGCGGCTGGCGCGCGCGCGAGGACGAGGACCGGGCGCGGGTGGCGGTGATCTCCTCCGACCTCAACGCCAAGCTGTTCGGCGGACGCAACAGCGTCGGACGCAACCTGCTGGTGCGCGGCACCGCGGTGCGCATCGTCGGCGTGCTGGCGCCGTGGCGGCCGTCGCCGCTGTTCTACACCTTGGCCGGCGGCAGCTTCGCCCATGGCGATACCGGCAGCTTCTACGGACGGCCGCAGGACGTGTTCATGCCGCTGTCCAGCAGCCTGGAGGTCAACGACGGCCACGTCCAGCCGTGGACCTGCTTCGGCAAGCCGGACGCCAACATGGACCTGCGCAGCGCCCCGTGCGTGTGGCTGCAGTTGTGGGTGCAACTGGACACGCCGGCGAAGGTCGCCGACTACCGCCGGCTGCTGGCCGACTACGCCGCGCAGCAGCATGCCGCCGGGCGCATCGGCCGCGCAGATACCGCGCGCCTGCTGTCGCTGCCGCAATGGCTGGACCACAACCGCGTGGTGCCGGGCGACGTACGCCTGCAGAGCTGGCTGGCGCTGGCATTCCTGGGCCTGTGCCTGTTCAACAGCGTCGGCCTGCTGCTGGCCAAGTTCCTGCGCCGCGGTGGCGAGATCGGCGTGCGCCGCGCGCTGGGGGCCTCGCGCCGCGCGATCTTCGCGCAGTGCCTGACCGAGGCCAGCGTGATCGGCCTGGTCGGCGGCATCGGCGGTTGGCTGCTGACCCTCCTGGGCCTGTGGAGCGTGCGCCAGCAGCCCACCGCCTACGCCGACCTGGCGCACCTGGATCTGACCACGTTCGCCGGCACCTTCGCCCTGGCGATCGCCTGCAGCCTCGCGGCCGGCCTGTTCCCCGCCCTGCGCGCCAGCCGTATCGCGCCAGCCATGCAACTCAAGAGTCTGTAACCGGGGCCCGCGACCATGCAGATCACGCCCATCCTCAGCGCGCTGTCGCGCCATCGCATTGCGGCCACGCTGATCGCGCTGGAAGTGGCGCTGGCCTGTGCGGTGCTGTGCAACGCCTTCTTCCTGATCGGCAACCGCCTGGACCTGGTGCATCTGCGCAGCGGCATCGACGAATCCGCGCTGGGCCTGGTGACGCTGTCCGGCTGCGACGGCTGCAACGATGCCGATGTCAACGCGCGCGCGCTGGATGCGGTGCGGCGCACGCCCGGCGTGCGCGCGGCCGGCGCCATCAACACCGTGCCGTTCGCGCCGCCGGCGTTCAACAACGGGCTGTGCCTGGACCAGGACTGCACCCAGGTCGGCGGCGTGCCGCACTTCTACATGCTCAGCCCGGGCGCTGTCGCCGCGCTGGAACTGAAGCCGGACAGCGGCCGCGCGTTCGCCGACGCGGACTACCAGCCGCTCGTCAACGGCATGCCGACCGCGGCCGGCGTATGGATCACGCGGGCGCTGGCCGCGCACCTGTGGCCGGGCCAGGATCCGCTGGGCAAGGAATTCTGGGCCGGCGGCCATTTCCGCGTGATCGGCACGCTGGCGCATCTGGCGCGCCCCGACCCCGGCCGCAGCGAGGACGGCGTGATCGGCAGCGACTGGTCGGTGGTGCTCCCGGTGCGCGGGGCGGAGCAGTCCGGCACCTACGTGCTGCGCGCCGATCCGCGCGACCTGTCGCGGGTGTTGGCGCAGGCGCGCGCGGCGGTGGCGCGTGCGGTGCCCGAGGCGGTGCTGGACAACGCCAACAGCCAGCCGCTGGACGCGCTGCGCCAGACCTATTTCCAGAGCGACCGCGCGATGACCGGGCTGCTGGTCGCGATCATCGTCGCGATGCTGCTGGTGACCGCGCTGGGCATCGTCGGCCTGGCCAGCTTCTGGGTGCAGCAGCGCACCAAGCAGATCGGCATCCGCCGCGCGCTCGGCGCCACCCGCCGCGACATCCTGCGCTACTTCCAGACCGAGAACCTGCTGCTGGTCGGCGCCGGCGTGGCGCTGGGCATGCTGCTGGCCTACGGCGGCAACGTGCTGCTGATGCAGGTGTTCGAACTGGAGCGGCTGCCGGCCAGCTACCTGCCGGTCGGCGCGCTGCTGCTGTGCGCGCTGGGCCAGTTCGCCGTGCTCGGCCCGGCCCTGCGCGCCGCCGCCGTCCCGCCCGCCACCGCCACCCGCAGCGCCTGACCCGGAGCCCGCATGTTCGCTTACTACCTTCGCCTGGCGCTGCGCAGCTTCGGCCGCAACCGCATCCTCACCGCGCTGATGGTGCTGGCCGTGGCGCTGGGCATCGGCGCGTCGATGACCATGCTGACCGTGCTGCATACGCTCTCCGGCGACCCGCTGCCCGGGCGCAGCGCCACGCTGTTCCATCCGCAACTGGATCCGCGTCCGCGCAACCTGCCCAGCGCCGACCCTGAGCCGCCGGACGAGCTGACCTGGCAGGACGCGACCGCCCTGTATCGGGCGCAGGCGGCGCCGGCGCAGACCATGACCAGCGCGAACTGGCTGCCGGTGCGCCAGACCGTGCCCAACAGCCCCCTGCGCATGCTCACCACGCGCGCCGCCACGGCCGACCTGTTCGGCATGTTCGGCATGCGCTTCCTCTACGGCAGCGGCTGGAGCCATCGCGACGATACCCAGCGCGCGCCGGTGGTGGTGCTGAGCCGCAAGCTCAACGACGCGCTGTTCGGTGGCGCGGACAGCGTCGGCAAGACCCTGACCATCGCCACCCGCCCGTTCCGGGTGATCGGGGTGATCGACGCCTGGAATGCGCAGCCGCGCTTCTACGATCTCAACTCCGGCGCGTACACGCCGCCGGAGGAGCTGTACATGCCGTTCGAGACCTGGCTGGATCTGCCGCAGGACTACGGCTACGGGCCGATGCAGTGCTGGGGCAAGGATGGCGAGGCCGGCCTGCACGACCCCAAGGCCGCGCAATGCACCTGGGTGCAGTACTGGGTGCGGCTGGACACGCCCGAGCAGGTGCGGCGCTACCGCGCGGCGCTGGAGGCCTACAGCGCGCAGCAGCGCCAGCTCGGCCGCTTCGAACGCGCCCCCAACACCCGCCTGCGCAGCCTGGTCGACTGGCTGGACTACAAGCGGGTGGTGCCGGCCACGGTGCGCATGCAGACCTGGATCGCCTTCGGCGTGCTGCTGGTGTGCCTGCTCAATGCGGTCGGCCTGCTGGTCGCCAAGTTCATGCGCAAGGCCGGCGAGATCGGCGTGCGCCGCGCGCTCGGTGCCAGCCGCCGCGCGGTGTTCGCGCAATGCCTGGCCGAATCGGCGCTGATCGGCTGCCTGGGCGGCCTGCTCGGCATCCCGCTGACCTGGATCGGCCTGTGGCTGGTGCGCCAGCAACCGGTGGCCTATGCGCAGCAGGCGCATGCCGATCCCGCGATCCTGGGCATCGCCCTGGCCGTGGCCACGCTGTCGGCGCTGGCCGCCGGCCTGTGGCCGGCCTGGCGCGCCTCGCGCATCGCCCCCGCCCTGCAGGTGAAATCGCTATGACCCCGTTGCCTCCGGTACGCCCCATCCTGTCCGCACTGGGCAGCCATCGCGCCGCGGTGGTGCTGATGGCCCTGCAGATCGCCCTGACCCTGGCGGTGCTGTGCAACCTGGTGTTCATCATCGCCCGCACCTACCAGCGCGTGCAGACCCCGACCGGGGTGATGGAACAGGATATCGGCCTGATCCAGAGCATCAGCGTGGTCGGCGAGCCGGGCAGCATCAGCAGCGTCGGCCGCAGCCTGGACCTGTTGCAGGCGGTGCCCGGCGTGGAAGCGGCGGCGTTCGGCACGCCGCCGCTGTGGGGCCCGACGCAGGCGCAACTGTTCCTGCAGCCGCAGGCCACGCAACCGGTCGCCCGTGCCCGCCTGTTCCTCGGCAGCCAGGGCCTGAACCGTACGCTGGGCATCCGCATCGTCGCCGGCCGCGACCTGCGCGACGCGGAACTCACCGGCGCCTCCGACCTGTTCGGCGCGCCGCCGGAGATCGAGCGGCGCCTGCCGGCGCTGATCACGCCCTCGCTGGCCGCCAAACTGTTCCCCGGCGCGTCGCCGCTGGGGCGCACGCTCTACACCAGCGCCTTCAACCAGCCGGTGCGCCTGGACATCGTCGGGGTGATGGCGCCGGTCCGCGGCGAGATCACCGGCCACGCCGACGATGCCGATGCGCTGCTGACCGAGATCCGCATCGGCAGCGAAGGCTGGGGCGGCGGCTACGTGATCCGCAGCACGCCGGGGCAACTGGCACAGGCGCTGCCGCGCGCGGCCGCGGCGATGCAGCGCGCCAACCCGACCTACGTGCAGCAGCGCGTGAGCACCATGCAGGAGCTGCGGACCGAGTACTTCAAGAGCGACAGCGCAGTGGCGCGGATGCTGCTGGCGATCATCCTGATCCTGCTCACGGTCACCGCGCTGGGCATCGGCGGGCTGGCCAGCTTCTGGGTGCAGCAGCGCACCCGGCAGATCGGCATCCGCCGCGCGCTCGGCGCCACCCGCGGTGACATCCTGCGCTACTTCCAGACCGAGAATTTGCTCATCGTCGGCGCCGGCGCGCTGCTCGGCGCGGTGCTCGCCTACGTCATGAACCAGTGGCTGATGCAGCGCTTCGAACTGGAGCGGCTGTCTTCGCCGACCGTGCTCACCGGCATCGTCGCGGTGTGGCTGCTCGGCCAGCTCGCCGTCCTCGGCCCGGCCCTGCGCGCCGCCGCCGTCCCACCCGCCACCGCCACCCGCAGCGCCTGACCCCGGAGCTCCCATGTTCGGCTACTACGTCCGCCTCGCCTTGCGCAGCTTCCGCCGCAACACCGTCCTCACCGCGCTGATGGTGCTGGCCATCGCCTTGGGCATCGGCGCCAGCATGACCACGCTGACCGTGTTCTACGTGCTCTCCGGCGACCCGATTCCGCAGAAGAGCGATCGCCTGTTCTACGTGCAGGTGGATGCGCAACCCAAGGCCGGTTTCCAGCCGGGCGAGGAACCGGATTCGCAGAACACGCGCTTCGATGCCGAGGCGCTGCTGCGCGAGAAGCGCGCCAAGCGCCAGGCGCTGATGACCGGCGGCAGCGTGGCGATCGAACCGACCAAGAGCGGCCTGAAGCCGTTCAAGTCGGAAGTGCGCTTCACGTCGGCGGACTTCTTTCCGATGTTCGACACGCCGTTCCAGTACGGCCACGGCTGGACCGGCACCGAAGACGAGCGCCACGACCGCGTGGTCGTGATCAGCAGGAAGCTCAACGAGAAGCTGTTCGACGGCGCCGACAGCGTCGGCCGCGAACTGCGCATGGACCAGAACACCTTCCGCATCGTCGGCGTGCTCGACACCTGGGAGGTCAAGCCGCGCTTCTACGACGTCACCAACACCTATGGGTCGGACGAACAGGCCTATCTGCCGTTCTCGGTGGCGATGGATCTGAAGATGGACCGCAACGGCAGCATGAACTGCTTCGGCGACAGCAACGGCGACCAGACCGCGCTCAATGCGCCGTGCGCCTGGGTGCAGTACTGGGTGGAACTGGAGAACCCGGCGCAGGCTGCCGACTACAAGGCCTACCTGGAGAACTATTCGGCCCAGCAGCGCGCCGCCGGCCGCTTCCAGCGCCCCAACAACGTGCGCCTGCGCAACGTCATGCAGTGGCTGGACCACAACGAAGTGGTGCCCGGCGACGTGCGCCTGCAGCTGTGGCTGGCGATGGGCTTCCTGCTGGTGTGCCTGCTCAACACCGTCGGCCTGCTGCTGGCCAAGTTCCTGCGCCGCAGCGGCGAGATCGGCGTGCGTCGCGCGCTCGGCGCTTCGCGCGGGGCGATCTTCGCGCAATGCCTGGTGGAAGCCGGCGCGATCGGCCTGGCCGGCGGCGTGGCCGGTCTCGGCCTGGCCACGCTCGGTCTGTGGGCCGTGCGCCAGCAGCCGGCCAGCTACGCCAAGCTGGCGCATCTGGACCCGAGCATGCTGGCGCTGACCTTCGCCATGGCGGTGGGCGCCAGCCTGCTCGCCGGTCTGTTGCCGTCGTGGCGCGCCATCCAGGTCGCGCCCGCCCTGCAGCTCAAGTCCTGATCCTGCGCGCCCTGCGCCTTCCACGCATTCTCACAAGGTCATCGCCATGGATATCCGCCCCATCCTGTCCACCTTGCGCCGCCACAAGACCGCCGCCGCGCTGATCGTGCTGGAGATCGCCCTGGCCTGCGCGATCGTCTGCAATGCGCTGTTCCTGATCGGCAACCGCATCGAGACCCTGCACCGGCCCAGCGGCATCGCCGAGTCGGAACTGGTGACGATCTCGCTGGGCGGCATCGGCCAGCAGGTCAACGCCGCCGCGCGCACCCGCGAAGACCTGGCCGCGTTGCGCGCGGTGCCCGGCGTACGCAATGCCACGCTGCTCAACCAGGTGCCGTTCGTGCACTACTCCTGGAACACCAGCCTGTCGCTGAGCGCGGACCAGGAGCGGCCCACCCTCAATGCCGCGCAGTACATGGCCGAGGAAGGCACGCTGAAGACCCTGGGCCTGAAGCTGGTGGCCGGGCGCGATTTCGCCCCCGACGAGTACATGGATCTGGAAGCCGCGCAGACCGACAAGCGGATCCAGGAGAAGGGCACCGCCATCATCCTCAACCGCGCCACCGCGGAGAAGATGTTCCCGGGGCAGAACGCGCTGGGCAAGACCGTGTACACCGGGCCGGTGGGCGCCCGCGTGGTCGGCATCGTCGAGACCCTGGCGCGGCCCACCGCGGCCAGCGGCCTGGCCGAGATCGACTACGCGATGCTGCTGCCGTTTCGCCTGAACTACACCGACGGGCTATACGTGCTGCGGGTCACCGACCCGGCGCGGCGCCAGGAAGTGCTGAACGCGGCCACCGCGGCGCTGATGAAGGTCGACAGCAGCCGACTGGTTCTCAAGCAGCAGACCTACAGCGAGATCCGCGACGCCTACTTCCAGGGCGATCGCGCGATGGTCTGGCTGCTCGGCGCGGTCTGCGTCGCGTTGCTGATCGTCACCGCGCTGGGCATCGTCGGCCTGGCCAGCTTCTGGGTGCAGCAGCGCACCAAGCAGATCGGCATCCGCCGCGCGCTCGGCGCCACCCGCGGGCAGATCCTGCGCTACTTCCAGACCGAGAACTTCCTGCTGGCCAGTACCGGCATCGTGCTCGGCATGCTGCTGGCCTACGCCATCAACCAGTGGCTGATGGGCAAGTACGAACTGCCGCGGCTGCCGCTGGCCTACCTGCCGATCGGCGCGGTGGCGCTGTGGCTGCTCGGCCAGCTGGCGGTGTTCGCGCCGGCGCGCCGCGCCGCCGACGTGCCGCCGGCCGTCGCCACCCGCAGTACCTGACCCATCCCCTTGGCCGGCTCCGGCCGGCCTTTTTTCTTCAGGACGCCCGATGTTCGGCTACTACTGCAAACTGGCGCTGCACAGCTTCGGTCGCAACCGCCTGCTGACCGCACTGATGGTGCTGGCGATCGCGGTCGGCATCGGCGCATCAATGACCACGCTGACCGTATTCCACGTGCTGGCGGCCGATCCCATTCCCGGCAAGAGCGCGCAGCTGTTCAACGTCGAACTCAACGTCGAGCCGGACGACCGTTACGATCCGAACGACGCCGACCCGCAGCAACTGACCCGCCGCGATGCCGAGGCGCTGCTGCGCGACAGGCGCGGCGACCGCCAGGCGATGATGTCGGCCGGCAGCGTGACGGTGGTGCCGGCCCAGCCGCAGCTGACCCCGTTCGGCGCCGAAGCGCGCTACACCAGCGCCGACTTCTTTCCGATGTTCGCGGTGCCGATGCGCTACGGCCACGCCTGGAGCGCGGACGACGATGCCCGGCGCGCGCGTGTCGCGGTGATTTCGCGACGGCTCAATACCCAACTGTTCGGCGACGCCAACAGTGTCGGCCGCCAACTCCAGCTCGGCGATGCCGTGCTGCGCGTGGTCGGGGTGATCGATGCCTGGGACATGAACCCGCGCTTCTACGACCTGACCAACACCGAGTATGGCGACAGCGAAGACGTGTTCGTGCCGTTCTCCACCGCGCGCGACCTGGACCTGGACGTCAGCGGTTCGATGTCCTGCTGGGGCGACCATGCCGGCAACAGGACCAGTGCGAACGCCCCCTGCGCCTGGATCCAGTACTGGGTGGAACTGGACAGCCCCGCCAAGCGCGCCGCCTACCTGGACGCGCTGCAGGCCTATGCGCGGCAGCAGCGCGACGCGGGCCGCTTCCGCCATCCGCCGGACATCCGCCTCAGCGACGTGATGACCTGGCTGGACCGCAACCACGCCGTGCCCTCCGACGTGCGCCTGCAGGTGGGGCTGGCGCTGGCGTTCCTGGGCATCTGCCTGCTCAACACCGCCGGGCTGATGCTGGCCAAGTTCCTGCGCCACAGCGGCGAGATCGGCGTGCGCCGCGCGCTCGGCGCCTCGCGGCGGACGATCTTCGCCCAGCACCTGATCGAAGCGGCGGCGATCGGCCTGGCCGGCGGCGCCGGCGGCCTGCTGCTGGCCTGGATCGGCACCTGGCTGGTGCGGCAGCAGCCGGCCGACTACGCCGCGCTGGCGCACCTGGATGGCCGCATGCTGCTGCTCGCCCTGGCGATGAGCCTGGGCAGCGCGCTGCTCGCCGGCCTGCTGCCGGCCTGGCAGGCGATGCGCGTGTCCACCGCCCTGCAGCTCAAGTCGCAATGACGCGCCGCGCGCGCCCTCTCCGCCAGGAACTCCCACCGTGTCCCTCCATCCCATCCTCTCCAGTCTGCGCAAGCACCGCGTCGCCGCCAGCCTGATCGTGCTGGAGATCGCCTTCAGTTGCGCCGTGGTCTGCAACGCGCTGTTCCTGATCGATCAGCGGCTCGAGCGCATGCAGCGGGCCAGCGGCGTCGCCGAGCAGGAGCTGGTGCAACTGCGCAGCCGCAGCGTGGTCAGCGACGGCAACAGCGCGGCGCAGACCCGCGCCGACCTGGACGCGCTGCGACGCATTCCGGGTGTACGCGAGGCCAGCATCATCAACCAGGCGCTGTTCGGCGACTCGCTCGGCTACAGCGGCGTGTCGCTGCGCCCGGAGCAGGAGCGCAGCACCCTGCATGCGGTGCAGTACTTTGGCGACGCGCGGCTGCTCGATACCCTGGGGCTGCATCTGGTCGCAGGGCGCCGCTTCGCGGACGACGAGTTCATCGACGACGCGCAACTGCGCGATCCGGTGGCCAAGCGCATCCCGCCCTCGGTCATCCTCAGCCAGTCGCTGGCGCAACGCCTGTTCCCCGGCCAGAACGCCGTGGGCCGCACCATCTACGTCTACGGCGAACACCGGGTCGTCGGCGTGGTGCAACGCTTGGTGCAACCCCGCGAAGGAGGGAACGTCGGCCACTACGAGGACACGATGCTGTTCCCGGTGAACGTTCCCTACGATCGCGGCACCTACCTGTTGCGCGTGCGCGACCCGGCGCAGCGCGAGTCCGTGTTGCGGCAAGCCAAGGCGACGCTGTCGCAACACGGTCCACGGCGGATGGTGAAGGGCGGCAAGACCCTGCAACAAGCGCGCGCGGACTACTACCGCGACGACCAGGCGATGGCCTGGCTCCTGGTCGGCGTGTGCGTCCTGCTGCTGTTGGTCACCGCGCTGGGCATCGTCGGCCTGACCAGCTTCTGGGTGCAGCAGCGCACCAAGCAGATCGGCATCCGCCGCGCGCTCGGCGCCACCTGCACGCAGATCCTGCGGCATTTCCAGCTGGAGAACTTCCTGCTCGCCAGCGCCGGCATCGTCCTCGGCATGCTGCTGGCCTACGCCGCCAACCTGTATCTGATGAGCGCCTACGAGCTGCCGCGGCTGCCGTTGTGGTACCTGCCGATCGGCGCACTGGCGCTGTGGCTGCTCGGCCAGCTTGCGGTGCTGCCGCCCGCGCGCCGCGCCGCCGCGGTGCCGCCGGCGGTGGCCACGCGCAGTGTCTGAGCGAACGCGGCCACCGTCCAAACGAGGAGAAGCAGGATGCTGAACCATTATCTGCTGCTGGCCTGGCGCAGCCTGCGGCGCACGCCGATCGCCACCGCGCTGATGGTGCTGGCGATCGGCCTGGGCATCGGCGCGAGCATGACCATGCTGACGGTGCTGCACGTGATGTCGCGCGACCCGCTGCCGGACAGGAGCGGTGCGCTCTATACCCCGCATCTGGATCCGTTGCCGAGCAGCTACCCGGACAATCAGGAGTGGGGCGATCCGGCCGACAACCTCACCTGGCCCGACGCCATGGCGCTGCTGCGGGCCGCACCCACCACGCCGCAGGCGGCGATGGCCGGCGGGCAGGTCTTGCTGTGGCCGCCGCGCGCGGCGCAAGCGCCGCTCGACCTGAGCGGCCGCTACACCAGCGCCGGGTTCTTCGCCCTGTTCGGCATCCCCTTGCAGCGCGGCCACGGCTGGAGCGCGGCGGACGACCAGCGCCACGCCCGCGTCATCGTGCTGAGCCGCACCTTGGCCGACACCCTGTTCGGCGCGCGCGATCCGGTCGGCCAACGGGTGGCGCTCGGAGAAAAGCGCATCGGCTTCGAGGTGATCGGCGTGACCGGCGATTGGGATCCGCAACCGCTGTTCTACGCCGACCCGGGCAGCAAGGGCAGTTTTGGCCAGCGCGACGATTTCTTCCTGCCGCTGTCGACCGCGATGGAACTGGCGCTGGACGTCAACAGCAACATCAGCAGCTGGAACAGCTTCAACGGCGACGACGCGGCGCGACGCAGGGATCCGTCGACCAGCTGGCTGCAGTTCTGGGTGCGCCTGGACACGCCGCAGCAGGTCGCCGCCTACCAGCGCCTGCTCTACGACTACGCCGCGACACAGCACGCCAGCGGCCGCTTCCAGCGCCCGCCGGAACGGGCGCGGCTGTATGCGTTGATGGACTGGCTGCGCCACCTGCGGATGGTGCCCGACGATGTGCGCCTGCAGACACTGCTGGCGCTGGGTTTCCTGTGGATCTGCCTGGTCAACGTGATCGCCTTGCTGCTGGCGAAATTCCTGCGCCGCGGCGGCGAGATCGGCGTGCGACGCGCGCTCGGTGCCCGCCGCGGCCACGTGTTCCTTCAGTTCGGCAGCGAGGCCGCGCTGATCGGGCTGTTCGGTGGCGCAGTGGGCATCGCGATCGCCGAACTGGGTCTGTGGAGCGTGCGCCAGCGCCCGGACGACTACGCCAGGTTGGCGCGGATGGACCTGCAGATGTTGCTCGCCACCGTGGCATTGGCGGTGATCGCCGCACTGCTGGCGGGCCTGCTGCCCGCCTGGCGGGCCAGCCGGATCGACCCCGCCCTGCAGATCAAGGACCTGACATGAATCTGCCGATCCGCCCCATCCTCTCCAGCCTGCAGCATCACCGCCTGACCGCCGCGCTGCTAGCGCTGCAGGTCGCCCTGACCTGCGCCTTCGTCGCCAACGCCGTGTTCCTGATCGGTGGGCGCATCGAACGTCTGCGGGTCTCCAGCGGCTTGCCCGAGGAAGAACTTTCGCTGATCTCGGTGCGCGGCGTCCAGAGCGATGGCAATGCGCTGGCCCAGCAACAATCCGATCTGCGGGCGTTGCGCAGCATTCCCGGTGTCACCGCAGCCGCCGCGATCGGCTTCAGCCTGCCGCTGTCCGGCGGCGCCAACGACTATGGCGGTTGCCCCGACCAACAGACGCTGGAGCGCGCGATGGCGCAGCAGTCGATGGACAATACAGGGTGCATCCAGGCCACGTATTACTCCGGCTCGCAAGGTTTCGTGCAGGCCATGGGCGCGCACCTGATCGCCGGCCGCGACTTCCGTGCCGACGAATATTCCTCCGCCACACCGAGCGCGGTGATCGTCACCCGCGCGCTGGCGCGGCAACTGTGGCCAGGCCAACCTGCGGTCGGCAAAACGCTGTATGGCGGAGTCCACGGCGCCATCGTCGTCGGCGTCGTCGACGACCTGCTGCGCACGACGCTGCGCGGCGCAGCGGTCGACCATCTGGCCGCGCTGTCGCCGCAGCTGCCTGCGGGCAACCAGGTGCAATACCTGTTGCGCAGCGCGCCGCAGGACCGCGAACGGATCCTGGCCGCGGCGGCCGACGCGCTGGCACAGGCAGGACCGCTGCGGCTGATTCCCGCCGAAGGGCGCCGCAGCTACGCCCAGCTGCGGCAGCGCTATTTCCAGCGCGATGCCACCATGATCGGCTTGCTGCTCGCGGCAACCACGGGCCTGTTGTTCGTGACCGCCCTGGGCATCGGCGGGCTGGCCAGTTTCTGGGTGCAGCAACGCACGCGCCAGATCGGCATCCGCCGCGCCATCGGCGCGACCCGTCGTGACATCCTGCGCCATTTCCAGACCGAAAACCTGCTGATCGTGAGCGCCGGCAGCGCCGCGGGCATGGTGCTGGCGTTGCTGCTCAATCAAGCGTTGTTGCAGCGCTACGACCTGCCGCGCCTGCCGCTGGGCTACCTGGTGACCGTCGCTGCGGCGCTCCTGCTGCTCGGCCAGCTGGCGATCCTGGCGCCCGCGCGCCGCGCCGCCGCGGTGCCGCCGGCGGTGGCCACGCGCAGTGTCTGAGGCGCCGATGCACGCAGGCACGACAATCTCCACGCAGACTGCGATGATGCCGCCTGGTCCGTTTTTCTTCGCCGGCGCGCGGTTCCGCGCCCAAGGTTCACGATGCCCTGCCTGCTGATCATCGACGACAACCCCGCGGTCGCCACCGCGCTGGAAGTGCTGTTCTCCCTGCACGACATCGACACCGTCTACGCCGACAGTCCGCAAGCGGGCCTGCAGCGCCTGGGCGAAGGCGACATCGACCTGGTCCTGCAGGACATGAACTTCACCGCCGACACCACCTCCGGCGAGGAAGGCGTGGCCCTGTTCGAGGCGATCCGCACGCGCCATCCGGACCTGCCGGTGATCCTGCTGACCGCCTGGACCCAGCTCAGCAGCGCGGTGGAACTGGTCAAGGCCGGCGCCGCCGACTACCTGGCCAAGCCCTGGGACGACCGCAAGCTGCTGACCACGGTCAACAACCTGCTGGAGCTGTCGGAGACGCGACGCGAACTGGAACGCCGCCGCGACGGCGAGCGCCGCCACCGCCAGCAGCTGGCGCAGCGCTATGACCTGTGCGGTGCGGTGTTCGCCGACCCCGCCAGCGAGCGCGCCATCGCCCTGGCCTGCCAGGTCGCGCGTTCGGAACTGCCGGTGCTGATCACCGGCCCCAACGGCAGCGGCAAGGAGAAGATCGCGCAGATCATCCAGGCCAACTCCTCGGTGCGGCGCGGCCCGTTCGTGGCGCTGAACTGCGGCGCGATCCCGGCCGAACTGATCGAGGCCGAACTGTTCGGCGCCGAGGCCGGTGCCTACACCGGCGCCAACAAGGTGCGCGAGGGCAAGTTCGAGGCCGCCGACGGCGGCACCCTGTTCCTCGACGAGATCGGCAACCTGTCGCTGGCCGGGCAGATGAAGCTGCTGCGCGTACTGGAGACCGGCCGCTTCGAGCGCCTGGGCTCCAACCGCGAGCGGCAGGTCAAGGTGCGGGTGATCAGCGCCACCAACGCCGACCTCATCGGCATGATCCGCGACGGCAGTTTCCGCGAGGACCTGTACTACCGGCTCAACGCGGTGGAACTGTCGCTGCCGGCGCTGGCCGAGCGCCCCGGCGACATCGTGCCGCTGGCCGAGCACTTCCTGTCCGGCGACAAGCCGCTGTCGGCGGGCGCCTGCCAGGCGCTGCAGCGCCACGCCTGGCCCGGCAACGTGCGCGAACTGCGCAACGTGGTGCAGCGCGCCGAGCTGCTGGCCGGCGGCGCGCAGATCGAGGCCGCCGACCTCAACCTGCCCAAGCCCGCCGCGCCGCGCACGGCCACCGTCGCCGAACCCGACCGCGAACGCATCGTGGCCGAGCTGAGCCGTGCGCACGGCGTCATCGCCCAGGCCGCCGCCGAGCTGGGCATGAGCCGGCAGGCGCTGTACCGGCGCATGGACCGCTACGGCATCCCGCGCGAATGAAACTGCGCCGCTCCTTCACCGTCATGCTGTTCCTGCGCCTGCTGCCGGTGCTGGCGCTGGCCGCCGCCCTGCCGTGGCTGCTGGCCTACTGGATGGACCGCGGCTGGGAAGTGGTGACGGCCTCGGCGCTGGCCCTGCTGCTGTTGATGTGGTGGACCCTGCGCCGCGCCACCGCACCGATGCGCTCGCTGTTCCGCGCGCTAGCCGGCACCGTCAGCAGCTACCGCGACGGCGAATACAACTTCGGCGTGCACTGGCGCGGCGACGACGAACTGGGCGAGATGGTCGCCGCACACGCCCAGCTCGGCGAGATCCTGCGCGAGCAGCGCCAGGGCCTGGCGCAGCGCGAACTGATGCTCGACACCATGGTGCAAAACACCCCGGTGGCGATGCTGCTCACCTCCAAGGGCGGCGACGGCCTGCGCCGCGTGGTGTTCTCCAACCTGGCCGCGCGCAAGCTGCTGCACAGCGGCTGGAAGCTGGAAGGCCAGCGCCTGGACGACCTGCTGCTGGGCGTGCCGGGGCCGTTGCGCGAAGCGATCTCGCGCGGCGGCGACAGCCTGTTCGCCATCGAGGGCGGCGACGAGGATCCGGACGAGGAGCAGATCTACCACCTGTCGCAGCGGCGCTTCCATCTCAACGGCCGCCCGCACGAACTGCTGCTGATCCGCCTGCTTACCGCCGAACTGCGCCGCCAGGAAGTGCACACCTGGAAGAAGGTGATCCGGGTCATCAGCCACGAGCTCAACAACTCGCTGGCGCCGATCGCGTCGCTGGCGCATTCCGGCGCCGAACTGGTACGGCGACAGAAGGTGGAGCGGCTGGAAGAGGTGTTCGGTACCATCGAGGAGCGCGCGCGGCACCTGGAAGGCTTCATCCGCGGCTATGCTCGCTTCGCCAAGCTGCCGCAGCCGCAACTGCAGACCGTGCACTGGGCGCAGTTCCTGGCCGGGCTGCAGCAGCACATTCCGTTCGCGCTGGAACTGGAGTCGCCGGACCTGCACAGCCGGGTCGATCCGGCGCAACTGCAGCAGGCCCTGCTCAACCTGGTCAAGAACGCCCACGAATCCTTGCCCGAGGGACAGACACCGGTCGACGGCGTGCGCGTGCGCGTGTCCACCCGTCCGGACTGGCTGCGCCTGGAGGTGCTGGACCGCGGCAGCGGCATGAACGAGGCGGTGCTGCACAACGCGCTGATGCCGTTCTATTCGACCAAGCGCAACGGCACCGGCCTGGGCCTGGCCCTGACCCGCGAGATCGTCGAAGCGCACGGCGGCCGCCTGTCGCTGCACAACCGCGACGAAGGCGGACTGTGCGTGACGGTGCAGTTGCCGCAGGGCGAGCGCGGCTGATTTGGGGTCGGGATCGGGGATTCGGGATTGGAGACCCGGCTCCCTGGGAATGCAGCGGTCGCGGCGAGTTGAGAAGCGGCGAGCCGGCCGCGAGGCTCAGTGCGACGGCAGCGGACAGCGCATCGCCACCCGCAAGTGCATCGGGAAGCCGAGCACGGCTTCCTGTTGCCAGGTCGCGCGCAGTTGCGGCCCCCACTGCGCAGGTGGCAGTTCGGCGAAGCCTTCGCTGGCGTAGAACGGCGCATTCCACGGCACATCGCGCAAGGTGGTCAGCAGCATGCACCGGAAGCCCGCCTCCATCGCGGCCGCGCGCGCATGCCGCAGCAGCGCACGGCCATGGCCGCGGCGCCCGAAACGCGGATCGACATCCATCTGTTGCACGTGGAAGCCGTCGTCCAGGCGCCCGCCGAGCAGATAGCCCACGCACTGGCCGTCCTCGTCCAGCGCCACCCATAGCTGCTCGCGCGCCAATCCAGCACGCAGCGCTTCCGCGTCCAGCGCGTGCGCTGCGAACACGGCCTGCGCCGCGTGGCCCTGCAGCAGGGCGCCGGCACGCCGCTCGATCTCCTGCAACCGCGCCAGTTCCTGCGCGCGCGCCAGACGCATGCGGCCGGCCATGCCTCAGTCGCGCTTGCCCGGGCGTTTCCAGCCTTCGATGGTTTCCTGGCGCACCCGCGCCACGCTCAGCTTGCCGGCCGGCGCACTGCGGGTGATCACCGAGCCGGCACCGATGGTGGCGTCGTCGCCGATCTCCAGCGGCGCCACCAGCGCGCTGTTGGAGCCGACGAACACGCCATCGCCAATCGATGTCTGCGACTTGTTGACGCCGTCGTAGTTGCAGGTGATGACGCCGGCACCGATGTTGACGCCGCTGCCGATGGTGGCATCGCCCAGGTAGGTCAGATGATTAGCCTTGCTGCCGACGCCGAGCACCGCCTTCTTGGTCTCGACGAAGTTGCCGATGTGCACGCCGTCGGCCAGCACCGTGCCCGGGCGCAGCCGCGCGAACGGGCCGATCTGCACCGCGCCCTCGGTGACCACACCTTCCAGATCGCAATGCGCACGCACCTCGGTCCCCGGCCCCAGCACCACGTCCTTCAGCCGCACGAACGGGCCGATGCTGACGCCGTCGCCCAGTTCCACCTCGCCTTCCAGGATCACGTTGGCGTCGATGCGCACATCGTGGCCGGCGCGCACGCGGCCGCGCTGGTCCAGGCGGTTCGGGTCGATCAGTTGCACACCCTGTTCGCACAGCGCACGCGCCGCACGCAGTTGCCAGGCGCGTTCCAGTTGCGCCAGCTGCCACGGGTCGTTGGCGCCCTCGGCCTCGATCGGGTCGGCCACCAGCACCATCTCGGCCGGGGTGAACTCGGCGGCGGCGGCGGCGAACACGTCGGTCAGGTAGTACTCGCCCTGCGCGTTGTCGTTGCGCAACTGCGCCAGCCAGCGCTTCAGCGCGGTGGACTCGGCGGTGACGATGCCGGTGTTGATGGTGCGGATGCGCCGCTGCTCGTCGTCGGCGTCCTTCTGCTCGACGATCGCTGCGACCTTTCCGGCCGCATCGCGCACGATGCGGCCGTAGCCGGTGGGATCTTCCGGTTCGGCGACCAGCACCGCGACGCGGCCGGGCGCGTGCAGCAGGCGGATCAGCGTCTCGGCACGGATCAGCGGCACATCGCCGTACAGCACCAGCACTGTGGCCGCGTCGGGCACGGCCGCCATCGCCTGCTGCACCGCGTGGCCGGTGCCGAGTTGCTGCGCCTGCTCGGCCCACAGCAGGTCCGGCTGGTCGGCGAACGCCGCCAGCACCGCCTCGCCGCCGTGGCCATGGACGATGTGGATCGCATCGGGCTGCAGGTGGCGCGCGGTCTCGATCACATGCGCCAGCATCGGCCGGCCGGCGATCGGCTGCAGCACCTTGGGCTTGACCGACTTCATCCGCTTGCCCGCACCGGCGGCGAGGATCACGACGTGCAGGGGCAGACTCATGGGGCGGTTCCGTTGCGGGTGGACGACGAATTCTAGAGGCTGCCGGCCACGTCTGCCGTCACGATCGCGCCACACGCGGCGGGCTGCACATCGGCGCCGCAGGCGCTAGCATGCGCGATCGTCTTCTCCTGCGGATGTTCATGGGTCTCCTGCGCCAGGGCAGCCAGTTCCTGCTGATCGGCCTGCTGCAATTGCTGATCGACTGGAGCGTGTTCGTCGCCGCCACCGCGGCCGGCATGCCCACCGTGCCGGGCAATGTGCTGGGCCGCGTCTGCGGCGCGCTGCTCGGCTTCTGGCTCAATGGCCGCATCACCTTCGCCAACGGCGACGCCGCGCGCCTGGGCTGGCGGCGCTTCGGCCGCTTCATGGCCATGTGGCTGGTGCTTACCGCGCTCAGCACCTGGCTGGTGGCGCTGTGCGCGCACGGGCTGGGCCTGCGCCTGGCCTGGCTGGCCAAGCCGCTGGTCGAAGGCATGCTGGCGGTGGTGTCGTTCTTCCTGGGCCGGCAGTTGGTGTATCGCTAGCATTGGCGAGCACGGCCTGGAGGGTCGGCGATGCGTGCCACCGGCCTGCGCTCCGCGGCGACGGCTGTCGGGTGGGAACCCTCTCGCATGGAAGACGCCCCAGATGCAGCGAGCTGCTCATGGGAACAATCTCCGGTCGCCGCTCATCGAGCCTCCGCGACGAACGCGTTGCACCGTAGGAGCGGCTTCAGCCGCGACCGGGCGTTACCGGGAGAGCTTGTCGCGGCTGAAGCCACTCCTACGAGTGCGCCTGCTACTGCATGCCGCGAACAGCGAAGTCCGGACAGCGACCGGCTTCGACAGCCGTCGGGGCTGAAGCCCTTCCCACAAGAGACCCGCGGGATGCAGCGAGCCCCCCTGTAGGAGCGACTTCAGCCGCGACGAGCGCAGCGTAGACGGCCAGTGTGGATCGGGCCTGCAGAGCGCCCGAACGGCTCAAGTGCCGCTTAGGGCGCCGCCAGCGCGCCGCTGGCGCTGGCGGCTGACGACTCAGTGGCAGAAATCGCCCAGGCTGCGCACCAGCGCCGTGCGGTGCAGTTGGTCCAGCTGCCAGCGCAGCGCATAGGCTTCGGCCGCACGCGCGGTCGTGGCCGGGCAATCCGGCGCCTGGCGCACCGCGGCGCTGGCCTGCAACGCATCCAGCATCTCGCCCTGCAACTGGTCCAGGCGCGCGCGCAGCGCGGTCAGGTCGGGGCGCGGGCTGTCGGGCGCGCGACCGCGCAGATGCCAGCGCGACAGCAGTTCGTATTGCACCAGCTTGTTAGATTCGATCTGCATGCCGAAGAAGCGCGCGGCATCGTCGGCATCCACGCCATGGGCCGGCGCCTGCTCGCGCACGCTGGCCAGCACCGCGGCCTCGCGCGTGGCATCCAGCACCGGCTTGCCGCTGTCCCACTTGCTCAGCGCGACCTGGTCGCCGATCGCATTGCGCTCGACGATGCGATCCAGCAGCGGCTCCAGCGGGGTGGCGCTGCGCGCGGGCAAGGCGCAGCCCATCAGCATGGCGCCGGCCAGCACGGCGGTCAGGGCGTGCGCACAGGGACGAGGAACGGTAGCGGACAGGCTCATCTCGGTTCTCCGGTAACCGTCTGCGCGTGGGGGATGGAGCGCAGATCGGGCGGCCATCTTGCCGCAGTCCACCGACCGCACGATGACCGCACCCGCGTCTTGTCGCATGGCGACACCGCCGAGTCAGCGACCAGCAAGCCAGCGCCGTGCGCGACGTCGCATTCCGCGGTGGCCACGTCGCAGCGCGCCCGCGACCACCGCGCGCCGGTGCCGTCCACCCGCCGCCCTTCCCAGACACGACAACACCGGCAGAAGCCGGCGTCGTCGTCGCGCATGCAGCCGCTGGGCCGCGTGGCGGGAACCCTCAGTGCTTGAGGTTCTTGCGCAGGCGCTCCAGCGCCTGCAACTGTGCGGTGACCTCGGCCAGCTTGGCCTGCGCCTCGGCCACGTCCATGCCTTCGCCGCGGTTGGCGAGCAGGCGCTCGGCTTCTTCCTTGGCCTTGCGCACCGACGCCTCGTCGATGTCCTGCGCGCGGATCGCGGTGTCGGCCAGGATCGTCACCACCTGCGGCTGCACCTCGAGGATGCCGCCGGAAATGGCGAAATCCAGCTGCTCGCCGCTCGCGGTGGTCACCACCACCTTGCCGGGCTTGAGTCGGGTGATCAACGGCGCGTGCTTGGGCGCGATGCCCAGCTCGCCCAACTCGCCGGTCGCGACCACCAGGGTGGCGTCGCCGTGGTAGATCTCATGCTCGGCGCTGACGATGTCGCAACGGATGGTGCTCATGGTTACCTCGCTGGCGCGAGGCGGGATTGGGGATTGGGGATTGGGGATGGGGCAAAGCAGTCGCGCCGCCTTGTCCTCACTCCCACTCCCTTGTCCTCGATGCCGCCTTGCGAATCCCTAATCCCGAATGCCGAATCCCGGCTCTTACGCCTTCTCGGCCATCTTCTTGGCCTTCTCGACCGCTTCCTCGATGCCGCCGACCATGTAGAAGGCCTGCTCCGGCAGGTGGTCGTATTCGCCGTCGACGATGGCCTTGAAGCCGCGGATGGTGTCCTTCAGCGACACGTACTTGCCCGGCGAGCCGGTGAACACTTCGGCCACGTGGAACGGCTGGCTGAAGAAGCGCTCGATCTTGCGCGCGCGCGACACGGCCTGCTTGTCCTCTTCTGACAGTTCGTCCATGCCCAGGATCGCAATGATGTCCTTCAGTTCCTTGTACTTCTGCAAGGTGGACTGCACGCGGCGGGCGGTGTCGTAGTGCTCGTGGCCGATCACGTTCGGGTCCAGCTGACGGCTGGTCGAGTCGAGCGGATCCACCGCCGGGTAGATACCCAGCGAGGCGATGTTACGCGACAGCACGACGGTGGCGTCGAGGTGGGCGAAGGTGGTCGCCGGCGACGGGTCGGTCAGGTCGTCCGCGGGCACGTACACGGCCTGGATCGAGGTGATCGAGCCGGTCTTGGTCGAGGTGATGCGCTCCTGCAGCACGCCCATTTCCTCGGCCAGGGTCGGCTGGTAGCCCACCGCCGACGGCATGCGGCCCAGCAGCGCCGACACTTCGGTACCGGCCAGGGTGTAGCGGTAGATGTTGTCGACGAAGAACAGCACGTCGCGGCCCTTGCCGTTGGCGTCCTTCTCGTCGCGGAAGTACTCGGCCATGGTCAGGCCGGTCAGCGCCACGCGCAGACGGTTGCCCGGCGGCTCGTTCATCTGGCCGTACACCATCGCCACCTTGGACTTGCTCAGGTCGTCCTGGACGATGACGTTGGCGTCGCTCATCTCGTGATAGAAGTCGTTGCCCTCGCGGGTCCGCTCGCCCACGCCGGCGAACACCGACAGGCCCGAGTGCTCGGTCGCGATGTTGTTGATCAATTCCAGCATGTTGACGGTCTTGCCGACGCCGGCGCCGCCGAACAGGCCGACCTTGCCGCCCTTGGCGAACGGGCACATCAGGTCGATGACCTTGATGCCGGTTTCCAGCAGTTCGGTGCTGGAGGACTGGTCGGCGTAGTCGGGCGCCTCGCGGTGGATTTCCCACTGCACGTCGGACTGGACCGGGCCGCGCTCGTCGATCGGCTCGCCGAGCACGTTCATGATGCGGCCCAGGGTGCCGGTGCCGACCGGCACGGCGATCGCCTTGCCGGTGTTGGTGGCGACCAGGTGGCGCTTGAGGCCGTCGGTGGAGCCGAGCGCGATCGTGCGCACGACGCCGTCGCCCAGCTGCTGCTGCACTTCCAGCGTGATGGCGGTGCCTTCGACCTTCAGTGCGTCGTAAATCTTCGGCACATCGGCACGCGCGAATTCGACGTCGACGACCGCGCCGATGATCTGAACGATCTTGCCCTGACTCATTTTGCTGCTCCGGTTAGCTTTAGTTCTGTCCGGATGGCCTGCGCCATCCCGTGGATTTCGTGATTGGGGATTCGCGATTCGGGATTCGCAAAAGCGCGCTGCGCTGCTCTTGCCACTCCCGACTCTCCAATCCCGAATCCCGGCACTTACACCGCCGCCGCGCCGCCGACGATTTCGGAAATTTCCTGGGTGATCGCGGCCTGACGCGCCTTGTTGTAGACCAACTGCAAGGTGCTGATCAGCTTGCTGGCGTTGTCGCTGGCCGCCTTCATCGCGACCATGCGCGCCGCATGCTCGGACGCCACATTCTCCAGCACCGCTTGGTACACCAGCGACTCGATGTAGCGCGTCATCACGTGTTCGAGCACGCTCGCGGCATCGGGTTCGTACAGGTAGTCCCAGTCGTGGTGCGCGACCTGGCTTTCGGCCGCCGGCAGCGGCAGCAACTGGTCGAAGCTGGCCTTCTGCGTCATCGTGTTGACGAAGCGGTTGTAGACCAGATACACGCGATCCAGCTTGCCTTCGGTGAATGCGTCCAGCATCACCTTGATCACGCCGATCAACTGCTCCAGCTGCGGCAGGTCGCCGAGGTGGCTGACGCTGCCGACCATGTCCACCTTGATCCGGCGGAAGAACACCGAGGCTTTCTGACCGATGGTGACCACGTCCACGCCAGCGCCCTGGTCCTGCCACTGGCGCACTTCGCCCAGCATCTTGCGGAACAGGTTGTTGTTCAGGCCGCCAGCCAGGCCGCGATCGGAGGAGATCACGATGTAGCCGACGCGCTTGACGTTCTCGCGCTCGGCCAGGAACGGATGCGTGTAGTCGGTGCTGGCCTGCGCCAGATGCCCGATCACCTGCTTCATCGCCTGCGCGTACGGACGCGAGGTCTTCATCCGATCCTGCGCCTTGCGGATCTTGGAGGCCGAGACCATCTCGAGCGCGCGCGTCACCTTGCGGGTGTTCTGCACGCTCTTGATCTTGGATTTGATTTCGCGTCCGCCTGCCATTACTCGCTCGCTCCGCTCGTGGGATTTGGGATTGGGGATTGGGGATTCGCTAAAGCTCCCAAACCCACCTCACCTGCAAACCCAAATACCTGACTCTTGAGATCCTGACGGTGATCGGGGATCGGCAGATCCCCTGTACCACCGCTCTTACCAATCCCGAATGCCCAATCCCGAATCCCGGCTCTTTACCAGCTACCCGTGGTCTTGAACTCGCCGATGCCCTTCTTGAACGCGGCTTCGATGTCGCCGTTCCAGTCGCCGGTGTCGTTGACCTTGGCCACCAGGTCGCCCTGGGTGTTGGCGAAGTGGGCGTGCAGGCCCTCTTCGAACGCCAGCAGCTTGTTGACCGGCACGTCGTCGAGGTAGCCCTCGTTGACCGCGTAGATCGACAGCGCCTGGTTGGCGATGGACATCGGCAGGTACTGCTTCTGCTTCATCAGCTCGGTGACGCGCTGGCCGCGCTCGAGCTGCTTGCGGGTGGATTCGTCCAGGTCCGAGGCGAACTGCGCGAACGCCGCCAGCTCACGGTACTGCGCCAGCGAGATGCGGATGCCGCCAGAGAGCTTCTTGATGATCTTGGTCTGCGCAGCGCCGCCGACGCGCGAGACCGAGATGCCGGCGTTCACCGCCGGGCGGATGCCGGCGTTGAACAGGTCGGTTTCCAGGAAGATCTGGCCGTCGGTGATCGAGATGACGTTGGTCGGCACGAACGCGGAGACGTCGCCGGCCTGGGTCTCGATGATCGGCAGCGCGGTCAGCGAACCGGTCTTGCCCTTGACCTCGCCATTGGTGAACTGCTCAACGTATTCCTCGGACACGCGCGCGGCGCGCTCCAGCAGGCGGCTGTGCAGGTAGAACACGTCGCCCGGGTAGGCTTCGCGGCCCGGCGGGCGCTTCAGCAGCAGCGAGATCTGGCGGTAGGCCACGGCCTGCTTGGACAGATCGTCGTACACGATCAGCGCGTCTTCGCCGCGGTCCATGAAGTACTCGCCCATGGTGCAGCCGGCGTAGGCGCTGATGTACTGCATCGCCGCCGATTCGGAGGCGGTCGCGGCGACCACGATGGTGTGCGCCAGTGCGCCGTTCTCTTCCAGCTTGCGCACGATGTTGGCGACGGTCGAGGCCTTCTGCCCGATCGCCACGTACACGCACTTGATGCCGGTGCTCTTCTGGTTGATGACCGCGTCGATGGCCATGGCGGTCTTGCCGGTCTGGCGGTCGCCGATGATCAGTTCGCGCTGGCCGCGACCGATCGGGATCATCGCGTCGACCGACTTGTAGCCGGTCTGCACCGGCTGGTCGACCGACTTGCGCCACAGCACGCCCGGCGCCACGCGCTCCACCGGCGCGGTCTGGCTGGTGCCCAGCGGGCCCTTGCCGTCGATCGGCTCGCCCAGCGCGTTGACCACGCGGCCCAGCAGTTCCTTGCCCACCGGCACTTCGAGGATGCGGCCGGTGGTCTTGGCCACGTCGCCTTCGCGCAGGTTCTCGTAGTCGCCGAGCACCACGGCGCCGACCGAGTCGCGCTCCAGGTTCAGCGCCAGGGCGTAGGTGTCGTTCGGCAGTTCGATCATTTCGCCCTGCATCACGTCGGCCAGGCCGAAGATGCGCACGATGCCGTCGGACACGCTGGTGACCGTACCTTCGTTGCGCGACTCCGCGGCCAGCTTGACCTGCTCGATGCGGTTCTTGATCAGTTCGCTGATTTCGGAGGGGTTGAGCGTGGTTGCCATCTTGGTTTCCTTCGGATCGTCCATCGCGCAGCGGCGGATGGCGACGTGTGGTTAGCTTCTTTGAGAATCGGGAATGGGGAATCGGGAATCGCGGGTGGCGTCGCCGCCGGGCCGGGTTCTCTCCTCTCTATTCGCCATTCCCGTTTCTTAGTGGGCCAGTGCGGATTGCAGACGCGACAGCTTGCCTTTCAACGAACCGTCGATGACCACGTCGCCGGCGTCGATCACCGCGCCGCCGATCAGCGAAGCGTCCACCGCCGTGGTGATCTCGACCTCGCGGCCGAAGCGCTGCTTCAGCGCCACCTTCAGCGAGGCCACCTCGGCATCGCTCAGCGCCGTCGCGGAGGTCACGTTGGCCTGCACCACGCGCTCGGCCTCGGCGCGCAGCTGGTCGTACAGCCCGGCGATCTCCGGCAGCAGCGGCAGCCGCTGGCCTTCGGCCAGCAGGCTCAGGAAGCGCTGGTACTGCTCGTCGGCCGCGTCCGGCGCCAGCAGCGACACCGCCTGCTCCCGCTGCAGCAGCGGGTTGTGCAGCAGCGCGGCCACGCGCGGGTCGGCCGCGACCTGGGCGGAGAACGCCAGCGCCTGCGACCAGGGCGCGAGCTTGCCGGCGTCGCTGGCCGCGGCGAACGCGGCGCGAGCGTAGGGACGCGCCAGTGTGAGGGCCTGGCTCATCTCAGATCTCCGCCGCCAGCTCGTCGAGCAGCGCCTTGTGGGCGTTGGCGTCGATTTCGCGCTTGAGCAGCTTCTCGGCGCCGCTCACCGCCAGCAGCGACACCTGGCGACGCAGGTCCTCGCGCGCGCGGTTGGCCGCGGCGTCGATCTCGGCCTGGGCCAGTTCCTTCTGCCGGGTGGCTTCGACGATCGCCTCGTGCTTGGCCGCCTCGACGATCTGGTTGGCGCGCGCATGCGCCTGGTCGATGATCTCGTTGGCCTTGATGCGGGCGTCCTTCAACGCTTCGTTGACCTTTTCCTGCGCCTGCGCCAGATCCTTCTGGCTACGATCGGCGGCGGCCAGGCCTTCGGCGATCTTCTGTTGGCGCTCTTCGATGGCCTGCATCAGCGGCGGCCAGATCTTGGTCGCGACGATCCAGATCAGACCGGCGAACGCCAGCGCCTGGGCAAAGAGGGTGAGACCGATATTCATGGGGTACGCTCAGCCAATGGTGACGGGGTGGACGCGCCGCCAGCACGGCGACGCGTCCGAACCTTCATCCGTAGCGGCGGCCGCCGGTGGCGACCGCACGCCGGTACGACGGGATCAACCGCCCTGCGGCAGACGCGCGACGAACTCGCCGATCATCGGGTTGGCGAACGCGAACAGCAGGCCGACCGCGACGCTGATGATGAACGCGGCGTCGATCAGGCCGGCGGTGATGAACATGCGGACCTGCAGCACCGGGATCAGTTCCGGCTGGCGCGCGGCCGATTCCAGGAACTTGCCGGCCATGATGGCCAGACCGAGGCCGGCGCCCAGCGCGGCCAGGCCGATCATGATGCCGACGGCGAGGACGGTGGAGCTCTGGACTTGGGCGAGGTTGGTCAGGACGGCGAAGTACATGGTTTTCTCCAGGAACAAAGTTGCTTGAGGATGGTGAATCGAACGAAGGGTTGCTTAGAACGCGTGAAACAGAAACGTCAGTGGCTGTCTTCCGCCAGGCTCAGGTACACGATGGACAGCATCATGAAAATGAACGCCTGCAGCGGAATCACCAGCAGGTGGAACAGCATCCAGCCGAAGCCGAACGCGCCGCCGGCCAGCGCACCGAGGATGCCGGCACCGCCCAGCACCCAGATCAGCAGGAACACGATCTCGCCGCCGAACATGTTGCCGAACAGTCGCATCGCCAGCGACACCGGCTTGCTCAGCCATTCGACGATATTGAGGATCAGGTTGAACGGCAGCATCCACTTGCCGAACGGCGCGGTGAGGAATTCCTTGGTCATGCCGCCCACGCCCTTGGAGCGCAGCGAGAAGAACAGCATCAGGAAGAACACGCTGATCGACATGCCGAGGGTGGCATTGACGTCGGCGGTCGGCACCGGCTTCCACGCATGCACACCAAGCAGTTCCAGCGGCTTGGCGATGAAGTCCGCCGGGATCATCTTGATGAGGTTCATCATCAGGATCCAGAAGAACAGGGTGATCGCGATCGGGGTCACCAGCTTGCTGGTGCCGTGATAGGTGTCCTTGGCCTGGCGGTCGACGAACTCCAGCAGGATCTCCACGAACGCCTGCCACTTGCCGGGCACGCCCGCGGTGGCCTTGCGCGTGGCCAGCCAGAAGCCGAACACCATCAGCAGGCCCATCAGCAACGACATCACCAGGGTGTCGACGTGCAACTGCCAGAACCCGCCTTCCTGCACCTGGAAAGTGAGGTTCTTGAGGTGGTGCTGGATGTAGGAGGTAGGGGTTAGTGCCTCGCCCGCCATGAGTCCTGAGCCTTTTCTTGATTCGATCAACGCCTGGCCAGAGCCAGAACCTGGAACATCAGCCCGACGGCGATACCCGCCAACAGGGCCAGAGGAGGCAACCGCCACCAGGCAAAGCCCAGTGCCAGCACCGCGAACACCAACACCCACTTCAGCACCATGGCCACGATCAACCGCGCCAGCGCCGAACCTGCTGCCTGCACGCCGCCATTGAGCGCGGTGCGTGCGGCCAGCCATCCCCCTGCCACGGTCGCCAGCCCGGTTGCGGCGGCGCCCATCGCGTATTTCGGTCCCAGCAGCAGGAACAGCAGGGACACCACGGCCACCGCCACCAGCGGGTAAATCGCTGCGCGCAGCATCAGCCGCCGACCCGCATCAACGGAGTTCAGCACAGAAAATCCTGCAATTGGTGGTGGATTGAGGACGTCTTCGCGTCCGTCGAGCCGCGGAATTATAGCAATGGGACAATTTGCGAGACAACCGCCAGGAGTCCTGACAGCGTCCGGGTCCCCGTCCGCCCGTAGACGATAGCACGGCGGCCGTCCGCCACCGGCACCGAATGCGGCATTGCAGCACGTGTTTGCGGGGGAACTTTCTGTCCGCCCCGCTGTCCGATCAGACAGGGACTGCGCCCATCCTCGTCGGCCCACAGCGCAGCCCCACCGAGCCCCGGTCCTTCCGGGGCTTTTTTCGTGTCGCGTTTTGGGACAGCCGTGGCGGCTCGAGCCACCATACTTTCACGAATGGTGGACGCAAATTTAAGGATAGTGATGGCACGCGCTGGCACTGCCATCGACGCCTTATCCAAAAAAATCCCAAGACGACGGAGCTTGTCCCCCATGAAACACCTGCTTGCCCTGGCGCTGCCCTGCGCGCTCGCCGCCGCTTACGCCCTGCCCGCCCACGCCGAAGACGGCGACGACCGCTTCACCCTGCGCGTCGGCGCGATGAACGTCGACAACGACAACACCTTGCGCGGCAATGCCGTGATCAACGGCAATGCCATTTCCGGCTCGCAGGACTTCAACTTCGGCGGCAAGGAATGGGAGCCGCGCGTGGACGGCGTGTTCCGCCTCAGCACCCGCCAGCGCCTGATCTTCGACTACTTCAAGTTCGACAAGGATCGCCGCGAGGAACTGGGTCAGGACGTCAGCCTGGGCGGGGTGACCGTGCCGTCGGGCAGCTTCGTCAAGGGCGAACTGAAGTACCAGGTCGCCAGCCTGGTGTACGACTACTCGGTGATCGACAACCCGCAGTTCAGCATGGGCCTGCAGATCGGTGCCGAGTGGGCCAAGGTGGAGTCCAATGCCTACGCCGACCTGGGCCCGGTCTACACCGGCACCTTCCTGGACGAGAGCGAGGACGGCGCCGCGCCGGTGGTCGGCCTGCGCTTCACCGCGCACCCGAGCGAGCACTGGCTGTTCAACATCCAGGGCCAGTACCTCAACACCAAGTGGGGCGATTTCGGCGACTACGACGGCGACCTGAGCCGCGCCAACGCCATCGTCGAGTACCGCTTCACCCGCAACTTCGGCATCTTCGCCGGCTACGACTGGTTCAAGCTGGACGTGGACCGCAAGCGCGACAACGCCAGTGTCGGCCTGAAGCAGGAGTTCAAGGGCCCGGTCGCGGGCGTGACCTTCGCGTTCTGATCAACGCCCCACGCGCGCCGCAAGCGCGCGTTGCAAACGAAAGGCCCGCCATGTGCGGGCCTTTCGCGTTCCTGCAGGCATGCAACGCCGCCGACGCGGCGGATTCAGGGCGACTTGGTCGCCCCGGCCACCAGCAGGTGCCGGTGCGTGGTGCAGTAGCACTCGTCGTGCCAGCCGTAGTGCGGGTCGGTGCAGATGGCGTGCTGCACCGATGCCGGCAGCGACGCCGCGTCGCTGCGCAAGTCGCGCTTCAGCGAGACGAACACCGAGCCCGGATGCGGCCAGTCGGTCCGGCGCGGCGGCTCGGCGATGCGGTTGCCGCTGGCCAGTTCGCGCTGCAGCAGCGCCTGCAGTTCGGGACACAGGGTGCCCTGCCCCACGTCGACCTCCATGCGTCGGTTCACCCCGGTGGCGACCGCACCGCACCTGGCGGCACGGTCGCATGCAGGGGCGTCACTTCTTCTTGGGGATGTACAGGTCGGTGATGGTGCCGTCGTAGACCTCGGCGCTCATGCCGACCGACTCGCTCAGGGTCGGATGCGCATGGATGGTGTGGCCGATGTCCTCGGCCTCGGCGCCCATCTCGATCGCCAGACCGATCTCGGCCAGCAGGTCGCCGGCGTGCACGCCGACGATCGCGCCGCCGATGATGCGGTGCGTCTCCTCGTCGAAGATCAGCTTGGTGAAGCCCTCGGTACGGCCGATACCGATGGCGCGGCCACTGGCCGCCCACGGGAACTTGGCCACGCCGACCTTCAGCCCCTTGGCCTTGGCCTCGGTCTCGGTGACGCCGACCCAGGCGATTTCCGGGTTGGTGTAGGCCACCGACGGGATCACCCGCGCCACCCACTCCTTCTTCTCGCCGGCAGCCACTTCCGCGGCCAGCTTGCCCTCGTGGGTGGCCTTGTGCGCCAGCATCGGGTTACCGACGATGTCGCCGATGGCGAAGATGTGCGGCACGTTGGTGCGCATCTGCCGGTCGACCGGAATGAAGCCGCGCTCGGTGACGTTGATGCCGGCCTTGTCGGCGCCGATCTTCTTGCCGTTGGGCGCGCGGCCCACCGCGACCAGCACGCGGTCGTAGGTGGTGGCGGCCAGCGCCGGCGTCTCGCCCGCGGTGGCGGCCTCGAAGGACACGGTGATGCCCTTCTTGTCGGCCTTGACCTCGGCCGCCTTGGTCTTGAGATGGACCTCCACGCCTTGCTTCTTCAAGCGGTCGGCCAGCGGCTTGACCAGGTCCTTGTCGGCGCCCGGCATCAGCTGGTCCATGAACTCGACCACGGTGACCTTGCTGCCCAGCGCGCTGTACACGGTGGCCATTTCCAGGCCGATGATGCCGCCACCGACCACCAGCAGGGTCTTGGGGATCTCCTGCAGTTCCAGCGCGTCGGTGGAGTCCATCACCCGCTTGTCGTCCCACGGGAAGTTCGGCAGCTTCACCGCCTGCGAGCCGGCGGCGACGATGCAGTGCTCGAAGCGCAGCAACTGGGTCTTGCCGTCGGCGCCGACGATCTCCAGTTCGTTCGGCGACACGAACGACGCCACGCCGGTGACGGTGCGCACCTTGCGCTGCTTGGCCATGCTGGCCAGGCCGCCGGTGAGCTTGCCGACCACCTTCTCCTTGTACTCGCGCAGCTTGTCCAGGGTGATCTTGGGCTTGCCGAAGTCCACGCCGAAGTCGCCGGCGTGGGCGACCTCGTCGATCACCGCGGCCGCGTGCAGCAAGGCCTTGGAGGGAATGCAGCCGACGTTGAGGCAGACGCCGCCGAGGCTGGCGTAGCGCTCGATCAGCACCGTGTCCAGGCCCAGGTCGGCGGCGCGGAACGCGGCGGTGTAGCCGCCGGGGCCGGCGCCGAGCACCACCATCTTGCATTCGATGTCGGCGGGCTTGCCGCTGGCCAGCGCCGGCTTCGGTGCCGGCGGCTCGGCCGGGGCGCGGTGCGACGGCGCCACCGGCGGCTTGCTGGCCGGCACTTCGACCGGGGCCGCGGCGGGCGCGCCGGCAGCGGCGCCATCGGCGGTCTCCAGCAGCGCGATCACCGCGCCCTCGGACAGGGTGTCGCCGAGCTTGACCTTCAGCTCCTTGATCACGCCGGCGGCCGCGGACGGCACTTCCAGCGTGGCCTTGTCCGACTCCAGCGTCACCAGGCCCTGGTCCTTCTTCACCGTGTCGCCGACGGCGACCAGCACCTCGATGACCGGAACGTCGCTGTAGTCGCCGATATCCGGGACCTTGACCTCAATGACCGCCATGCAGCTTCTCCTGTGGCCCTTCGCCTCAGCGAGGGGCGTTTGCAGTTCGTCGGCGCGACCGCGCAAACAGGCGGCGCGCGCAGGTGGGGGAAAACCGGCGCCGCGACGGACGCGGCGCCGTGACGACAGGGCTTACAGCAGCACGCGGCGCATGTCCGCCAGCACCTGGCTCAGGTAGGTGGTGAAGCGCGCGGCGGCGGCGCCGTCGATGACCCGGTGGTCGTAGCTCAGCGACAGCGGCAGCAGCAGCTTGGGCGCGAATTCCTTGCCGTTCCAGACCGGCTGGATCGACGACTTGGACACGCCCAGGATCGCCACCTCCGGCGCATTGACGATCGGGGTGAAGGCGGTGCCGCCGATGCCGCCGAGCGAGCTGATCGAGAAGCAGCCGCCGCTCATGTCGGCCGGGCCGAGCTTGCCGTCGCGCGCCTTCTTGGCCAGCTCGCCGCTCTCGCGCGCCAGCTCGACCACGCCCTTCTTGTCCACGTCGCGGATCACCGGCACCACCAGCCCGTTCGGGGTGTCGGCGGCGAAGCCGATGTGGAAGTACTTCTTCAGGGTCAGGTTCTCGCCGCTGGCATCGAGCGAGGCGTTGAACTCGGGAAACTGCTTCAGCGCCGCGGCGCTGGCCTTGAGCAGGAAGGCGAGCATGGTGAGCTTGATGCCCGCCTTCTCGTTTTCCTTGTTCAGCGCCACGCGCAGGGCTTCCAGGTCGGTGATGTCGGCCTGCTCGAACTGGGTGACGTGCGGGATCATCGCCCAGTTGCGCGCCAGGTTGGCGCCGGAGATCTTCTTGATCCGCGACAGCGGCTTGACCTCGACCTCGCCGAACTTGGCGAAGTCCACCTTCGGCCACGGCAGCAGGTTCAGGCCATTGCCGCCGGCGGCCGGCGCGGCACCGGCGGCCACCGGCGCGGCGCCGGACAGCGCCGCCTTGACGTAGCGCTGCACGTCGTCCTTGGTGATGCGACCGCCCTGCTCCGAGCCGCTGACCTGGAACAGGTCCACGCCGAGCTCGCGGGCGAACACGCGCACCGCCGGGCTGGCGTAGGGCACCTTCTGCGGCAGCACGCTGTCGGCGTCGAACGCCACCGGCGGGCTGCTCTGGGTGGCGGACGGCGCGGCGGCCTTGGCCGGCGCCGTCGCCTGGACCTGGGCGATCTCGCGCTGGGCCAGCTTGTCCGGCGCGGAAGAGGCAGGCACCGGCTCCACGCCGCCGCCGGTCTCGGCGCTGGGCTGGACCGCGGATGCGGCCGGCGCGTCGGCATCGCTGCCGGCCACCTCGATCAGCGCCACCACCTTGCCCTCGGACAGGCTGTCGCCGACCTTTACCTTGAGTTCCTTGACCACACCGGCCACCGACGAGGGCACTTCCATCGTCGCCTTGTCCGATTCCAGGGTGACCAGGCCCTGGTCCTTCTTGACCGTGTCGCCGACCGCGACCAGCACCTCGATCACCGGCACGTCGCTGTAGTCGCCGATGTCCGGCACCCGCGCCTCGACCACGCCGGCGGGCGCGGCCGCGGCCGGGGCCGGCTTGACCGCATTCTGTGCGGGTGCGGCGGCCGGGGCGGCGGCCTGCTGGGCCGGCGCGGGCGTGGCCTTGGCGGCCGCAGGCGCGGCGGGTGCGGCACTGGCGCCACCCTCGGCCACTTCGATCAGCGCCACCACCTTGCCCTCGGACAGGCTGTCGCCGACCTTGACCTTGATCTCCTTGACCACACCGGCGAACGGCGACGGCACTTCCATCGTCGCCTTGTCCGACTCCAGCGTGACCAGGCTCTGGTCCTTCTTCACCGTGTCGCCGACGGCCACCAGCACTTCGATTACCGGGACGTCGCTGTAGTCACCGATATCGGGGACAAGTGCTTCCTTGATTTCGGCCATGCGGGGAACTCCGGCAACTGATGAGGGGGAAACCCCTATTGTGGCGGCCCGCAGCCGCAGCGCCAACCTTTGCCGGGCAAAAAAGCCCGATCGCCTGCGCGCGCGGGCGCTGCCGGCGGACAGTACGCCGGCGCATGTTGCGCACCCGCGGCGCCCGCCGCCGGTGCGCCGCCTTCACGGCGCCGCGGCTAGGCTCGCCGCAGATTTCCGGAGGGCAGGCATGCGGATCCTGGTGCTGTTGATGGCGTTGGCGATGCCGCTGGTCGCCTGGTTCGGGCAACGCGGTGCCTTCGGCCCGACCAACGGTGCCATTTCCGACCGCTACCCGACCCTGATCGTCGCCGCCGGCTATGCCTTCGCGATCTGGGGCGTGATCTTCCTGCTCGACCTGGCCTTCGGCCTCTGGCAAACCAGCGGCCGGCGCCGCCGCGGCAGCGCGCTGGCGCAGGTGCGGGCACCGGCGGCGCTGGGCTTCGCGCTGACCGCGGCGTGGATGCCGGTGTTCTCGCAACAGCACTTCCTGCCGGCGCTGGCGGTGATCTGGACCGCGCTGGCGGCGACGCTGTTGGCCGCGCTGCGGCTGTCGCGCGATCCGTCAGCCGAGCCCGGCCAGACGCTGTGGGCGTGGCTGCCACTGTCGCTGCATGCCGGCTGGCTGTCGCTGGCGGCGTTCCTGAACACCGCGCAGGTGATCGTCGCCTATCGCTGGCTCTCGACCGAGCGGATGCTGCCGTGGAGCCTGGTGCTGTTCGCGCTGGCGGCGGCGCTGCTGCTGGGCATGAACCGGGCGATGCGCGGCAATCTCGCCTATGCGGCGGCAGCGCTGTGGGCGCTGGCGGCGGTCTACGTCAAACAGGCCGAGAGCACACTGGCCGGTGCGCAGACCGCGGCATGGGTGGCATTGCTGCTGGCCGCCGTGCTGGCGCTGCAGACCCTGTGGCTGCGCCTGCGTGCGCGGCGCTGATCGATCGGCGCGACGCCAGAGCACCGCCAATCACCTGTTTTCCCGTACAGCGCGCCGTCTCTCGTAGGAGCGGCTTCAGCCGCGACAGCGTTGCAGGGAGAGCCTCGTCGCGGCTGAAGCCGCTCCTACGCATGTGCCGCCTGTGGGATTGGAGGCACCCTTCAGTCACCGGCCGGCTGGCGCGCGCAACCACTGCTGCAACGGAGCCCACGCCTGCAGCAGGCGTGGCGAGGCGAAGGCGGCATTGGCCGGGCTGCTGGACGGCAACGCCAGCAGCACCAGCGGCGGATCGCGCGGCGGCAACTGCGGCTGCACGAAGCGCGCGAACGCCTGCGCCGCTGCCGCGCCATTGCAGGCGATGACCCGCAGTTGCGGCAACTGGGCGATACGCTCGGGCAAGGCATTGGGCACTTCGCTGCCGCGCACGATCGCCGCATCCAGGCTGCCGCGGCGCCGGCACTGGCCGATCACATCCCACAGGCCGACGCCGGCTTCGTGCAATGCCTGCACGCGCGCTTCTGTGTCGAGTGCCGGATCGAAACCGCACAACGTCGCCATCAGCGGCCAGAACCGGTTGCGCGGGTGCGCGTAGTAGCGCGCCTGCTGCAACGATGCCGCACCGGGCATGGAGCCGAGCAGCAGCACCCGGCAATCGTCGCGTATCTGCGCGGGCAGCCCCTGCAGCAGCGGCTGCGTCGTCACGTCGCGCGCATCTGGATGAACAGCCAAAAGTCTTAAAACCTCGTTATTTCAAGCGCAGAGCGCATGTGGCTGAACGTCGTCTGCATTGGTCCGGCGAGGGTCGGCAACGATTCATCTTCTCATCGATACGGTGTGCGCGCCCACTCCCGTGGCCCCACAAGAAAAAGATGAGGAGATATCCCATGCGGTCCATTCAGATCCTGAGCCTGGCTGTCGTGTCCGCCCTTGCGTTTGCGCCTGCCGCATTCGCACAGGATGCCGATACCGCGTCCGGCAAGCACTTCTCCGTCGTCGGCAGCGCGACCCTGCTCGACCCGCACTCCAAGCCGGCGGCCGGCCTCGACGTCGATGGCGGCCCGGCGCCGACCATCAGCGCCAGCTGGCTGATCGACGAC
Source organism: Xanthomonas sp. NCPPB 3174 (assembly GCF_056725205.1). Taxonomy (NCBI): domain Bacteria; kingdom Pseudomonadati; phylum Pseudomonadota; class Gammaproteobacteria; order Lysobacterales; family Lysobacteraceae; genus Xanthomonas; species Xanthomonas sp. NCPPB 3174. The sequence goes on from NZ_CM161517.1 coordinate 4,368,618, forward strand.
AACTGGGCGGTCGAACTGTGGGGCGCTGCCGACAAGTTCAACCACCGCGTCAAGGCCGACGGTATCGGCAAGGTCGGCACCGTCGAGCAGCAGCCGATCGCGCTGAGCGGCCAGTACCACTTCGGCCAGGCGGACAACGTGTTCCGTCCGTTCGTCGGCGTCGGTTACTACGAGTCCAACTTCAGCAACGAGAAGCTCGCCGGCCTCAACGCCGACCAGCACGTCAGCCTGGACACCGCCAAGGGCGCCATCGGCACCGTCGGCGTGGACATGAACATCAACTCCACCTGGTTCGCCCGTGCCGACGCGCGTTACATGCGCTCGCGTCCGGAGCTGAAGGTGGCCGGCGAAGGTACCGGCGAAGACCTGAAGCTGGATCCGTGGCTGTTCAGCTTCGGCGTCGGCGCGCGCTTCTAAGCGCTCCGTCTCCAGTCGCAATGCAAACGGGCCCGCAAGGGCCCGTTTGTTTTTGTGCATGCGCTGGATCGAACGCGCGCCAGCGGAAACGGCATGGCGTGTGCCCGCAGGCGCGGCCGCTTTCAGCGCGGCGAGCGATCGAAACCGCGGTAGCGGTCAAAACGACGCAGGCGCCGCCGCAACAACCAGGCGTAGGCGCAGGCATAACCGAGCAGCAATGCGGCGGCGGCCAGCAGGCTGGCGTGGCTCATCCAGCCCTGGGTCGGCCAGGCCGCACCATCGACGAGGCTGCGCCAGCCCTGCCACAGCCCGGCGCCGATGCGCACCGCCACCAGCGCGGTCAGGCCCAACACCAACCATAGGTTCGGCGTGTAGTGCAGGCCGTGCGGCAGCGGTTCGAAGCGGGTGACGCCGATGCCGAGCGTACCCAACAGCACGCCGCAGCCCCAGCCCGCCAGTGCGTACATGGCGGCGTCCGGCCACCAGTGCCCGGCGATCACGGCAAAGACGAGCAGCACGCCGCTGGACAGCAGCGCCGACCACAGCTGCACCGCGACCAGCCAGCCACGCGCCTGACGCCGTGCGGTGCCCACACGGAACCGTTGCAGCAGCGACAGCGGCAACAGCACCGCGGTCACCGCCAGCGCGATCACGATCGCCAGCGGAATGGCCAGCAGCAGCGGCATGCGCGCAGGTCGATCAGAACGCCGGCAGTACCGCGCCCTGGTACTTGCGCTGGATGAAGGCCTTCACTTCCGGGCTGGTCAGCGCCTTGGCCAGCTTCTGCACGCGCGGATCGTCCTTGTTGTCGGGACGTGCGACCAGGAAGTTCACATACGGCGAATCCTTGCTCTCGATCGCCAGTGCGTCACGGGTCGGGTTGAGGCCGGCGTCGAGCGCGTAATTGGTGTTGATCAACGCCAGGTCGACCTGGTCCAGCACCCGCGGCAGCATCGCCGAATCCAGCTCGCGGAACTTCAGTTGCTTGGGATTGGCGACGATGTCGCGCTGGGCGGACAGCGCATTGCTCGGATCCTTGAGCTTGATGACCCCGGCCTTGTCCAGCAGGATCAGCGCGCGGCTGTTGTTGCTGGGATCGTTGGGAATCACCACATCGGCGCCCTGCGGCAGCGCGTCCAGCGACTTGTAGCGGCGCGAATAGGCGCCGAACGGCTCGATGTGCACGCCGACCACGGTGACCAGGTCGCTCTTGCGGTCGCGGTTGTAGGCCTGCAGGTAGGGCTCGGTCTGGAAGTAGTTCACGTCGATCTGCTTCTGCACCACCTGGTCGTTGGGCTGCACGTAGTCGTTGAACACGCGCACGTCCAGGGTCAGCCCCTGCTGTTCCAGCATCGGCTTGACCACCTCCAGGATCTCGGCGTGCGGCACGGCGGTGGCGGCGACGCTGAGGTGGTCGCTGGCGGCGCCGGCATCGGGCTTGCCGCAGCCGCCGAGCACGAGCACGGCGCTGGCGAGCAGGAGGCGGAACGGGAATCGGGTCATGGCAGGTATCCGGGGAAACGGGGAGAGTGGAGGAACGCGACCCGCGGCCGCGATGCGTGCACGCTAGCAGACGGCCGTGCAGGCGGGGCGATCCATGCGCGCAGGAGCGGCTTCAGCCGCGACCGCTCACCGGTCGGGGTCGCGGCGGAAGCCGCTGCTACCGCGGTACGCAGGACATCAGCGCCGGCTGTAGTGCGCGACCAGCCGGTCGCCGAGCATCTGCAACGCCTGCACCAGCAGCAACAGGATCACCACCGTCACCAGGGCCACGTCGGCGTGCGAGCGCTGGTAGCCGTCGCGGTAGGCCAAGTCGCCGAGGCCGCCCGACCCGATCGCGCCGCCCATCGCGGTGAAGCCGATCAGGGCGATGGTGGTCACCGTAGCGCCGGCGATCAGGCCCGGCCGCGCTTCCGGCAGCAGCACCCGCGTCACCAGTTGCCAGGTGGTCGCACCCATCGCCAGGCTGGCCTCGACCACGCCGCGGTCCACTTCGCGCAGTGCGGTCTCCACCAGCCGCGCGTAGAACGGCGCCGCGCCCACCACCAGCGGCAGGATCGCGCCGCGCACGCCCAGCGAGGTGCCCATCGCCCACAGCGTCAGCGGGATCATCGCGATCATCAGGATGATGAAGGGCACCGAACGCAGCACGTTGATGACCAGCGCCAGGCCGCCGTACAGCAGCGGCTTCTGGTGGGTCTGGCGCGGGCCGGTGAGGAACAGCAGCACACCCAGCGGCAGGCCGATCAGCAGGGTCAGCGGCAGCGAGCCGCCGAGCATCAGCAGCGTATCGACGGTGGCGCGGCCGATCTCGCTCCACTTGCCGGCATCGAGATTGCGGAAGAAGCCGGTGGCGGCGGTGGCGAACGGACTCATCGGCGCAGCTCCTGCACATGCACGCCGGCCGCGACGAATTCGGCCTGCGCCGCATCCATGTCGCCGCCGACCAGGGCCACGGTCAGCTGGCCGTAGGGAGTGTCCTTGATCCGGTCGATGCGCCCGGACAGGATGTTGTAGTCCACCGCGGTGGCGCGGGCGATGCGCCCGAGCAGCGGCGCGTAGGTGTCGGCGCCGAGGAAGGTCAGGCGCAGGATGCGGCCGTCCACCGCGGCGAGGTCGCGGTACAACTCGCCCTCGTCGACGTGCTCGGCCTCGGAGACGAAGCGCTTGGTGGTCGGATGCTGCGGATGCAGGAACACCTCGGTGACCGGCCCGCTTTCGACCAGGTGCCCGGCATCGAGCACCGCCACGCGGTCGCAGACGCGGCGGATCACTTCCATCTCATGGGTGATCAACACGATGGTCAGGCCCAACTCGCGGTTGATCTGCGCCAGCAGCGCCAGCACCGAGGCGGTGGTCTGCGGATCCAGCGCACTGGTGGCCTCGTCGCACAGCAGGATCCGCGGGCGCGTGGCCAGGGCGCGGGCGATGCCGACGCGCTGCTTTTGCCCGCCCGACAGCTGTGCCGGGTACTTGTCCGCATGCGCGGCCAGCCCGACCCGCTCCAGCAGTTCGGCCACGCGCGCGTCGATCTCCGCGCGCGGCGTGCCGGCCAGTTCCAGCGGGAAGGCGACGTTGCCGGCGACCGTGCGCGAGGACAGCAGGTTGAAGTGCTGGAAGATCATGCCCACGCGCTGGCGCAAGGTCCGCAGCCCGGCGCGGTCCAGCGCGGTGACGTCCTCGCCGTCGATGATCAGGCGCCCGCCGCTGGGCTCCTCGAGCCGGTTGATCAGCCGGATCAGGGTCGACTTGCCGGCACCGGAATGGCCGATGATGCCGAACACCTCACCGGCCTCGATGCGCAGGTCGAGCGGATGCAGCGCCACGACCGGCTGGCCGGCGACGGAATAGGACTTGTGCAGGCGCTCGAACTGGATCAACGCGCGGAACCGGCAGCGACGGGGGGCGCAAAGCCTAGCAGGCCGAGATGGCGTGCGTTATTCCATTCGATTCTAACGTAGGCGCGCATCGCGGGGCCTAGGGCCGCGCCTGCGGCGGCGGATGCGCCACCGCGCGGACCCGCTCGCGATGCAGCAGGTACAGGCCGCTGGCGACGATGATCGCCCCGCCCACCCAGGTCCAGGCATCGGGCAGCTTGCGCCACAGCAGCCAGTCCCAGGGGATCACCCACAACAGGCCGCTGTACTCCAGCGGCGCGACCAGCGAGGCGTCGCCACGGCGGAACGCCTGGGTCAGCGCCACCTGGCCCAGCGCACCGGCCAGGCCCATGCCGGCGATCCAGCCGGCGTCGGCCGGGCGCAGCGGGGTCCACTCCGGCAACGCCAGCGCACCGGCGCCCAGCGCCATGATCAGCAGGAACCACACCACCAGCGACTGCGAGGTGTCGGTGCGCGCCAGCAGGCTGACCAGCACCGAGGCCACCGCGTACGCGATAGCCGCCAGCAGCACCATCAACCCCGGCAGCGAGACGAACCCGTCCATGCCGGGGCGCAGCACCACCAGCACGCCGACCAGGCCGACGCCGATCGCCGCCCAGCGCCGCGGGCCCACGTATTCGCCCAGCAGCGGCACCGACAGGGCGGCCACCAACAGCGGCGCGACGAAGTAGATGGTGTAGGCGGTGGACAGCGGCAGGCTGCGCAAGGCCCAGGCGAAGCAGCCGATCATGGCGATGCCGAGCACGCCGCGCAGCAGGTGCAAGCCCCAGCGCACCGGCCAGATCGCGCGCGGCCCGGCGCTGGCCAGCACCCACACCAGCACGAACGGCAGCGAGGCGCCGCCGCGCAGCGCCGCGACCTGCAGCGCCGGATAGTGCGTGCTGAGCTGCTTCATCGACGCATCCATCAGCGAAAAGAACGCGACCGCGGCGATCATCCACGCAGCGGCGGCGGCATTGGAACGGGAGTTGGGCATCGGCGCATTATCGCCGCGATCGGCGACGTGCGTGGTGTCGGAGGGCATCGCGTCGGGACTGAAGTCCCTCCCACATGGCTCCAGCCCCGGCTGCAGCGGCTGACACAGCCTTCTGTGAGAGCGGCTTCAAGACATCTCTGATCACCTGCTTTTCTCCGCGCATCGCGTTGTCTCGCAGGAGCGGCTCTTGTCCCCTTTTGCGGGATTAGCCGCGACAGGGCCTTCGTGGCACAGCAGTCGCGGCTGAAGCCGCTCCTACGACGGCGCCTGTCGTGTCGGCGCAGGACACTTCTACGAATCCCCAATCCCCAATCCCGAATCTCCGCCCCATGCACGACCCGCACGTCTTACGATAGGCATCTTTGCCGAGGACTTGCCCATGCCTTCCTTCGATATCGTGTCCGAAGTCGACAAGCACGAACTGACCAATGCCGTCGACCAGGCGAACCGCGAGCTGTCGACGCGCTTCGACTTCAAGGGCGTGGACGCCAAGTTCGCGCTCGACGACCAGGTCATCACGCAATCGGCGCCCAGCGATTTCCAGGTCAAGCAGATGACCGACATCCTGCGCGCGCGCCTGCTGGCGCGCGGCATCGACGTGCGCTGCCTGGAATTCGGCGACCTGGAGACCAACCTGGGCGGCGCGCGGCAGAAGATCACCGTCAAGCAGGGCATCGAACAGAAGCTGGGCAAGAAGATCGTCGCCACGCTCAAGGAGGCCAAGCTCAAGGTGGAAGCGCAGATCAATGGCGACAAGCTGCGGGTCAGCGGCAAGAAGCGCGACGACCTGCAAGACGCGATCGCGCTGCTGAAGAAGAGCAACTTCGAGCTGCCGCTGCAGTTCGACAACTTCCGCGACTGAGCGCAGTCCGCCGTTCCATCGACAGGAGCAGAGCGCCAGGCCGGCCGGACAGCGACACCGGCCGCGCCGGTTTGGCGCGATCGGCGCACCATGGCCTCGTCGCGGCTGAAGCCGCTCCTACGCGTGCGCCATCCGGGAATATGCGGGGTGGCCTACAATCGTCTGCACCTTTCCCAGCCAGCTCCGCGACGATGCACGACGAGATCCCCGGCGACACGCCCGACTACCTGGGCGACACCCGCCGCTGGCTGGAACGGGCGGTGATCGGCCTGAACCTGTGCCCCTTCGCCAAGGCCGTGCACGTCAAGCAACAGATCCGTTACGTGCTCAGCGATGCGAGCACGCCGGAGGCGCTGCTCGAACAGTTGGCCGAGGAACTGGTGCTGCTGCGCGACACTCCGGCCGAGCAGATCGACACCACGCTGATCGTGCATCCGGACGTGCTGCAGGACTTCCTGGACTACAACGACTTCCTCGACAACGCCGACGCCGCGGTCGAGGCGCTGGACCTGCAGGGCATCCTGCAGGTGGCCAGTTTCCATCCGCAGTACCAGTTCGCCGGCACCGCGCCGGACGACATCGGCAACTACACCAACCGCGCGCCCTACCCCACCCTGCACCTGCTGCGCGAGGACAGCGTGGAACGCGCGGTGGCCGCCTTCCCGGACGCGGACGTGATCGTCGAGCGCAATCTGCAGACCCTGGAGAAACTGGGGCTGGAGGGCTGGAAGCGGGCGCTTGACAGCCGGGATTAGGCATTCGGGATTCGGGATTCGTAAAAGCGGGATTCGCCGCGGTGCGAGGAGCATCGCGCCTTTGCCAATCCCGAATCCCCAATCCCTAATCCCCGCCCTCGAACAGCACCGCCACGTCCGCCGCCTCAAGCACCCGCCACTGTCCGGAAGGCAGATCGCCCAGGGCGAAGCCGCCGATGCGGCTGCGGTGCAGCGCCGCCACGTGGTTGCCGACGGCGGCGAACATGCGCCGCACCTGGTGGTAGCGGCCTTCGTGCAGGGCGACGCGCACCTGCCGCGGCCCCAGCGTCTCCAGTTCCACCGGCAGCAACGACGTGGTCTCGCCGTCGAGCATCAGCGTGCCGCTGGCGAATTGCGCCGCTTCGTCGCCGCGCAGGTCCTCGGCCAGGGTGGCCTCGTAGACCTTGGCCAGGCGCGCCTTCGGCGAGACGATGCGATGCAGCAGCGCGCCGTCGTCGGTCATCAGCAGCAGGCCACTGGTGTCGCGGTCCAGCCGCCCGACCGTGGACAGCAGCGGCGAGCGCAGACGGAAGCGCGGCGGCAGCAGGTCGTAGACGATGCGCCCCGGATCCTTGGTCGAGCAGGTGTAGCCGACCGGCTTGTGCAGCGCCAGGATCAGCCCGGGCGGCGGATCCAGCGCTTCGCCGTCGACCCGGATCGCCGCGTGCGGCACCTGGTCGTCGGCGTACAGCACCTCGCCGTCGGCATCGGTGATGCGGCCTTCGCGAAACATCAGCGCCACCTGCTTGCGGCTGCCGTAGCCCAGATTGGCCAGGTGCTTGACCAGTTTCATCGGCGCGCTCCGGCGCGGCTGCGCACCGCATGGATCAGCTTGAAGCCATCGCGGGTGGCGAGCACCTCGGTCGCGCCGAAGCTGGCGTCGAGCACCGCCTCGTAGGGCAGATGGCGGTTGGCGACCAGGAACAGCCGCCCGCCCGGCGCCAGCGCCTGCGCCGCCACCGCGATGAAGCGCCGGCCGATGTCCGGACGTTCCAGCCGCCCCGGCGCATGGAATGGGGGGTTGCTGACGATGACGTCGTAGTGTCCGGGCAGGCCGGTGGTCACGTCGTGCCAGTGGAAGCCCAGCGTGACCGCAGCCGGCGCCTGCGCCAGGTTGGCGCGCGCCAGCGCCAGCGCGCGCGCGTCGGCCTCGAACAGGTCCAGTGCGGTGAGCTGCGGGCAGCGCGCCAGCAGCTCGGCCGACAGATAGCCGTAGCCGGCGCCGAGATCGGCGGCGCGGCCGCGCAGGTCGGCGGGCAGGTGCTCGGCCAGCAGCGCCGAGGCCGGGTCGATGCGGTCCCAGGCGAACACGCCCGGGCGGCTGCGGAAGCGCCCATCCAGAATCGGCCGCACCGCATCCAGCTTGGCCCAGCGCTGCTGCAGCGCGGCGTCGTGGCCGCCCTGCAGCGGCGCGGTCCAGTACACCCGGCAGTGGTGCTTGGTCAGCTTGCCGCCGAGGCCGGCCAGTTGCTGCAGGTCGTCCTCGCCGGAGCGCGCACCCTCGTTGTTGGCCTGGCAGGCCACCACGATGCCGCCCGGCGCAGCCAGCGCCACTGCGCGCGCCAGCAGCGCCCGCGCTTCCTCGCGCTGGCGCGGCGGCAACACCAGCACCAGCGCGTAGCCGCCGGCATCGGCGTCGCCATCCTGCTCGGCGCGTACCGTCCAGCCGCCCTGTTGCAGCGCAGTGGCGAACGGGCGGTAGTCCTGCTCGCAGACCAGTTGCGCGGGCTGGGCGTGCTGGCGCAGCGCCCAGCCGTCGCGGGCACGCAGGAACAGCACCTTGCCGGCAGGCCAGCGCAGCACGCCCTGGGCGAACGGCAGGAACAGGGTTTCGAGAGGGGCGTCTTGCGCGGCCGGCATCGGGCGTTGTCTTTGGAACAGGGACGCGCATTCTACCGGCAGCGGGCGGCGAGCCCGGTTTTGCGCGAATCCAACGCATCATTGATGTTTCGGCAACATCGCCGCGCCTAGGCTGCGAGGCACCCAACGACTGGAGAGGCAGCATGCGCGCAGTGTTCATCGGCGGCGTCGTCGACAACAGCGAAGTGGATCTGGATGGCAGCCAGCCGCCTTTGCACTACCCGGAGAACACCGGCACCGGGCGCCCGCGCTACCGCCTGCACCAGCGTGGCGCACGCGACGACGGCAGCGTGGTCTACGCCGTCTACGCCGCGCCGGAACTGGGCGACAGCGAAGTGCAGCGCGTGTTCGACGAACGCGGCTACGCCCGCCGTTTCGGCGTGGAGCCGGCGCCGGTGGAGCACTGACGCCAGACGGTTGGCCTCGCGTTTCCGAATTTGAGGTGTAGGAGCGGCTTCAGCCGCGATGGGCGTTCCCGAGAACGCCTGTCGCGGCTGAAGCCGCTCCTACGATTGCGCGGTGTTTCACGGTGCAAACGTGTGCCACGCCATGCGCGATATCCCGCGTCGTGTGCCGCATCGCATCTACCATGACGCTTGCAGGGGCAGCTCACTGCCCGGGCCTCATCATGAGGCCCTCCACGTCGCGGCTGAAGCCGCTCCTACGCCCGTGGGGCGGGCAGGCGCGCCCGCCGTTCTCCACTCATTTGCCCGGCTTCGGCGTTACCCGCCACACCACGTTGCCGACATCGTCGGCGACCAGCAGCGCACCGGGCTTGTCCACCGCCACGCCGACCGGGCGGCCTTGCGCGCGGCCTTCGGCGTCGAGGAAGCCGGTCAGCACGTCCAGCGGCTTGCCGCTGGGCTTGCCGTTGACGAAGGGGACGTAGATCACCTTGTAGCCGGACGGCGGGTTGCGGTTCCAGGAGCCATGCTGGCCGATAAAGGCGCCGCCACGGTAGGTCGGCGGCAGCAGTGCGCCCTCGTAGAAGGCCAGGCCGAGCGAGGCGGTGTGCGGGCCCAGTGCATAGTCGGGCTTGATCGCGCTGGCCACCATCTCCGCGTTCTGCGGCTGCACCCGCTCGTCCACATGCTGCCCGTAGTAGCTGTACGGCCAGCCGTAGAAGCCGCCCTCGCGCACCGAGGTCAGGTAATCGGGCACCAGGTCGCTGCCGAGTTCGTCGCGTTCGTTGACCACGGTCCACAGCGTGTCGGTGCCGGGCTGCCAGGCCAGGCCCACCGGATTGCGCAGGCCGCTGGCGAACACGCGGGTGGCGCCGCTGGCCGCGTCCACTTCCAGGATCGCGGCGCGGTTGAGCTCCTGGTCCATGCCATTCTCGGCGACGTTGCTGTTGGAGCCGACGCCCACATACAGCTTCTTGCCGTCGCGGCTGGCCAGCAGGCTCTTGGTCCAGTGGTGGTTGATGCCGCCAGGCAGGTTGGCGACGAAGCTGGGCGCGGCGGTGATCTGGGTGTCGCCGTCCTTGTACGGGAAGCTGACCAGGGCATCGGCATTGGCCACGTACAGGCGGTCGCCGACCAGAGCCATGCCGAACGGCGAATACAGGCCCTTGAGGAACTGCGTGCGCACCTCGGCGACCCCGTCGCCGTCGGCGTCGCGCAGCAGGGTGATGCGGTTGGCGCTGGGCACGGAGGCGCCGGCCTTGGACATCATCGCGCCCTGGATCTTGTCGCGCAGGCCGCTGCTCTCCTTTTCCGGGGCGGGCGGCTCGGCGGTTTCGGCGACCAAGACGTCGCCATTGGGCAGTACATACAGCCAGCGCGGATGGTCGAGGTCGCGGGCGAACGCCTGCACCGCCAGGTCCGCGGCCGGCACCGGCGCGGCGCCATCGGCCCAGCGCTTGACCTCGGCGACCTTGACCGTGGGAATCATGCGCTTGACCGGATCGGGCAACACCGGATCCGGTCCCATGCCGTCCTCGATGGGGTGCTTGGCGGTGTCGCCGCAGGCGGCGAGCAGGGCGGCACTGAGTGCACACAACACCCAACGGGCACGAATCGGCGAAGACATGGCCATGCGTCTTGGATATCCGGGAACACGGGGGAACGCCGATGATGCCCAGCCATGACGCGGAAAAAGTGAAAGATGCGTCAAGAGGCGTCGCCGCGCGGATCGATGTCCCAGGGCCGCGCCGGCAACTGGCGCACGCTGCGGATTTCGTCCAGCCACAGGTAGTGGTGCTCGGCGGGATCGTCCAGTCCGTCGATGCGGACCTGCGCGTTGCTGCCTTCCTGCTCGTTGGCGTCGCGGAACAGCTGGATGCTGGGCCGGATCGTGACGGTGCCGAGGAAGGTGCTGCCGTCCTCGAGCTCGATGCGCACGTTGGACTGCTCGGGCAGTTGCTTGGCCAGTTCTTCCAGAGCCTGGATCTGCGCCTGGTCGGTGTGGACACGCTTGGCGTACTTGGTCATCGGTAGACTCCGTGCGAGGGACGTTCCACCGTAGCGCCGCCGGCGTGAGCCGGCGGGCAAGACCGCTGGCGCTCTAGCGCTGTCGCGCGAAGCGCACCGCAGACACCAACTGCGCCACGCTGTACGGCTTGGCCAGGTGTTCCTGGAAGCCGGCCTGCAGCGCGCGCTGGCGATCGTCGGCGCGCGCCAGCGCGGTCACCGCCACCGCCGGCAGGTCATCCGCACCCAGGCCCATGTTCTCGCGCACGGTGCGGATCAGGCCGTAGCCGTCCATGCCCGGCATGCCGATGTCGGTGACCATCACGTCGATCGCCGCATGGCCGCCGCCGTCGAGCACCTCCAGCGCCTCGCTGGCCGAGCCCACCGCGACCACCTCGGCACCCTGCTCCTCGAGCAGGCGCCGCAGGTAGTCGAGCATGTCCGGCTGGTCCTCCACGGCCAGCAGGCGCACGCCCTTGAGCGAATACGCCTCGACCACCTGTTCGGCCATCGCGAACGCGCGCACTTCGCGCAGCGGGCGCGAGCCCGGCGCGTCGCGGTGCAGCGGCAGACGCACGGTGAACACCGAACCGCAGCCGCGGCCTTCGCTGGCCGCACTGATCTGGCCGCCGTGCATCTCCACCAGTTGCTGCACGATCGCCAGGCCCAGGCCGAGGCCGCCATGCAGGCGCGTGGTGGTGCTGTCGGCCTGGCGGAAGCGGCCGAACAGATGCGGCAGGAATTCCGGCGGGATGCCATCGCCGGAATCGCGCACCGCCACGCTGACATGCTCGCCATCGTCCTCGAGTTCGATCGCCAGGGCGATGCGCCCATGCGCGGGCGTGAACTTGATCGCGTTGGAGAGCAAGTTCCAGAACACCTGCTGCAGGCGCGTGGCATCGCCCAGCACCATGCACGGCTGCGAGGGCGCCTGCAGGGTCAGCGCCTGGTCCTTGCCTTCGGCCACCGGCTCCTGCGCACGCATCGCCTCGCGCACCTGCTCGGCCAGGTCCAGCGCCTCCACTTCCAGTTGCACCTTGCCCAGCAGCATGCTGCTGAGATCGAGCATGTCCGAGATAAGCCGCTGCTGCGCGCGTGCGCTGCTGGCGATCACCGACAGGCCCTTGCTGCTCGGATCGCCCGGCGGCAGCCGCTGCAGCAGCAGGTCGCTCCAGCCGAGGATGGTGGTCAGCGGCGTGCGCAGTTCGTGCGACAGCGTCGCCAGGAATTCGTCCTTCAGCCGCGCCATGCTCTCGGCGGCGTTGCGCGCGCTGCGCTCGGATTCCAGCAACTGCTCGCGCGCCAGTTCGATGTCGCGGCGTTCGGTGACGTCCGGGCTGCTGCCGGCCAGGCCGATGAACTGGCCCTCGGCGGCATACCGCGGCACTGCGGTCATTTCCAGCCAGCGCCATTCGCCGTCGTGGCGGCGCGCGCGCACCAGCGCGCGCAGGTTGCGCTGGTCGTTCAGCGCGTTGCGCAGCTCGTAGGCGAACACGCCGGCGTCTTCCGGATGCAGCACGTCGCCCCAGCCTGGGCGCGCCGCCTCGGCGCCCGGATCGATACCGAAGAAATCGGCATAGGCGGTGTTGGTGAAGCGCAGTTCGCCCTGGGCGTCCAGCACCCACACCGGCATCGGCAGGCCCTCTGCCAGCGCGCTGAAGCGCGCCTCGCTCTCGGCCAGGTCGCGCTCCATCCGCTTGCGCTCGGTGATGTCGAGGAACTGCACCGCAACCAGATGTTGCTCGGGCGGCCCGACGCGGAAGGCATCCACGGCCCACCATCGCCCCAGCGGCGTGGAGAAATTCTCGAACTTGGCCGAGCGCCCGCTCAGCGCGACCTCGCCGTATAACCGGAACCAATGCTCCTCGTGCGTCGGTGCCAGCTCGCGCATGCGCCGGCCGACCGCATCGCGCATGCCGGTTTCGCGCTCGAACGCCCGATTGACCTGCAGGAACACGTAATCGACCGCGCGCTCGCCCTCGAACAGCATCTGGATGACGCAGAAGCCGGAATCGATCTTGTCGAAGATTTCGCGATACTGCAGGTCCGTCGCCTGCGCGAACGAAGACGCGTTGGAGTCTGAACTGGCATGCATGACGGAGTAACTCTGAAAGCGGCCTACGGCAACGGATGAAGACGGCGCCCGACATCCGCGGCGCAACAACGACGCGCCAGGAACGGCGAGGCGGAACGCCCATCTTGTTAAGCCACTCCGCCGACGTCAAGCCGCCGCACCGACCGGCCGTCGCCCAGCGGTCACCAATAGAAGGCGATCACCAGCACGATGCCCAGCAGCGACAGACCGATGCCGGCCAGCACCATCCACTGGGTCAGGCGCGCATTGCGCAAGGCCTGCTCTTCCAGCCAGCGCTCGGCCTCTTCGCGCCACGGCGGCGGCGACGCCTCCAGCAATTGCTGCACGCGCGCCGGCCCCAACTGCCGGCATTGTCGGCGGAAGTCTTCTGGGACGACGATTCGCTCGGGGGCGCTGACGACGGACATGCCAAGGTTCCTGAATTGCTCAGCCGAGCGTGAAACGCGGAGCGTCGCTGGCCAGTTCGTGCTCCACCGCCATCCGCGCCAGGCGCGTGTAGTTGGCGCGCGGGCCGGCACCGCGGCCGACGATCAGGCCCAGATACTCCAGGCCCGTCCAGACCCGCGCCTTCCACTCCACACCGTCCTCGGCCAGCACCAGGGTCAGCGTGTAGCGGAAGCTCTGCCCCTGCGGGCTGCGGTAGTGATAGCTGGGCGGAAATTGCACGGCCACGTCCTGCGCCTCGCCGAGCGAAACCAAGTAGCGCCGCAGCAGATGCCGCACGTCGTCACCCGGATTCAGCCGCAACTGGCGTGCCGCCTCGTCCAGGTTGGCCTGGTGCTCGACGAACGCGGCCGCACCGCTGGCCGGGCTGTGCCCGTGCCGCTTGGCCCAGTCGATGAACTGCAGGCGCACATCGCTGCCGGTGTGGGCCTGGTGGAACAGCGGCGTCTTCATGCGATCCCCGTCGTGCTCGATTGGCTGCCATGCTCGCGCGCGCACCGTGAAGCAGGCGGCGAGGCGATGTGAGCCGCCTGTCATGCCCGGGCGGATGAATCCGCGGTCAACGGTCGCCGCCGCGCGGCTCGCCGCGATTGCGGGCGCGCCGGCACAGGCACACACTGCGCGTACGCCTCCTGGAGATCCGCCATGAAGATCCGCTATGCCTGGACGGCGCTGGCTGTCGCCTGCCTGTGGGCGGGCGGCGCCTCCGCCGAGATCCGCAACGTCACCGACCCTCAGGCGCCGCGCAGCCTGGCCAGCGATGGCCCGGTGCAGGTGAGCTGGGCCGACCCGACCACCTTCAGCGAACTGCGGCAGAGCCGCAACCGCTGGGAAGCCGAACGCGGCGACTGGGTACAGGACCTGGCCGCCTACCTGCAGAAGCAGGCGGCCAAGCAACTGCAGCCCGGGCAGCGCCTGGACATCAAGCTGACCGACATCAAGCGCGCGGGCGACTTCGAGCCGTGGCACGGCCCCAACTGGAACGACGTACGGGTGATGCGCGACCTGTACCCGCCGCGGATCAGTTTCGACTTCACCCTGTACGGCGCCGACGGCCAGGTGCTGGCGCAGGGCCAGCCGAAACTGATGGACCCCAGCTACCTGTACAACAGCTCGGTCGGCCTGAGCACCGATCCGCTGCGCTACGAAAAGCGCATGCTCGACGAGTGGCTGCGCCGGCAGTTGCGCAAGGACAGCACGGTCGCCGAGCGCTGAGGCCCCGCGCGCGGCGTCGGCATCGCGCCGGCGCCGTCAGCCATTGGCTTATGCGTCGAGATAGACGCGCGGCGCGCGCTTGAGGCCGCACAGCAAACGGTAGGCGCTGGAACTGCAGCGCCCGGCCAGCGCATCGATGCGTGGCTGCTCGCCCCACAGCCGCACCTCGCTGCCGAGGCCGGCCTGCGGGTGGTCGGTCAGGTCCACGGTCAGCATGTCCATCGACACGCGTCCGATCAGTGCGCCGGGCACGCCGTCGATCAGCACCGGCGTGCCGTTGGGCGCGAACTGCGGATAGCCGTCGGCATAGCCGATCGCCACCACCCCGACCCGGGTCGGCCGCGTCGCGACGAAGCGCGCGCCGTAGCCGACCGGCTCGCCCGGCGCGATGTCGCGCACCGAGATGATCCTGGACTGCAGGGTCATGACCGGGCGCAGTTCGCCGGGCAGCGTGGCCGCGGCGGCGAACGGGTCGGCGCCGTACAGCATCAGCCCCGGCCGTCCCCAGTCGTTGCGCAACTCCGGCCAGCCGAGCAGCGCCGGCGAGTTGCACAGGCTGGTCTCGCCGGCCAGGCCGGCGGTGGCCTGGCGGAACACCTCCGCCTGCTCGCGCGTGCGCGCGCTGTCCAGTTCGTCGGCACGGGCGAAGTGGCTCATCAGCACCAGCCGCTCGACCTGCGGCAGCGCGCTCAGCCGCGCATGCGCGGCACGGAATTCGTCCGGCGCCAGGCCCAGCCGGTGCATGCCGCTGTCCAGCTTCAGCCACAGGCACAGCGGCTGCGGCGCGGCGAAGGCGGCGATCGCCTCCACCTGCCAGGGCGAGGCCACCGCGCACCACAGCCGGTGTTCGGCGACCAGCGGCAGTTCATCGGCGTCGAAGATGCCTTCCAGCAACAGGATCGGCGCGGCGATGCCGGCCTGGCGCAGTTCCAGCGCCTCCTCGATGCAGGCCACCGCGAAGCCGTCGGCCTCGCCGTCCAGCGCGCGCGCGCAGGCCACCGCGCCGTGCCCATAGGCATCGGCCTTGACCACCGCCAGCGCCTTACCACCGCTCAGTTGGCGGGCCAGGCGGTAGTTGTGGCGCAGCGCGCCGAGATCGATCACTGCACGGGCTGGGCGCACGCGACGGCCTCGGCAACGGACGCGGCGGAACCGCGGGAATAACGGAAGATGTCCAGGCCCTCGCCGCTGATCTGCGGCTGCCGCGAGACCATCAGGTCGGCCAGGTAGCGACCGGAGCCGCAGGCCATGGTCCAGCCCAGCGTGCCGTGGCCGGTGTTGAGGAACAGGTTGCGGTAGCCGGTGGCGCCGACCACCGGCGTGCCATCCGGGGTGGCCGGGCGCAGCCCGGTCCAGAACTCGGCCGCGGCCAGGTCGCCGCCGCGCGGGTACAGGTCGTTGACCACCTTCTCCAGGGTGGCGCGGCGGCGCGCCGGCCGCGACAGGTCGAAGCCGGCCAGTTCGGCCATGCCGCCGACGCGGATGCGCTCGTCGAAGCGGGTGATCGCCACCTTGTAGCTCTCGTCGAGGATGGTGGAGGTGGGCGCCAGCGCGGCGTCGCGGATCGGCAGGGTCAGCGAATAACCCTTCAGCGGGTACACCGGCAGGCGGATGCCCAGCGGCGCCAGCAGGCCGGGCGAGTAGCTGCCCAGCGCGACCACGTAGCGGTCGGCGCGCTCGACCCGGCCGCCGATGCGCACGCCGTCGATGCGGTCGCCATCGGCCTGCAGCGCCTCGATGGTCTCGCCCTGGCGGAACTGCACGCCGGCCGCGGCGGCCATCGCCGCCAGGCGCTGGGTGAACAAGCGGCAGTCGCCGGTCTGGTCGTTGGGCAGGCGCAGCGCGCCCACCAGGCTGGCCGGCGCGCTGGCCAAGGCCGGCTCGACCCGGGCGATGCCGGCGCGGTCCAGCAGTTCATAGGGCACGCCGTACTCGCGCAGCACCTCGATGTCCTTGGCCGCGCCGTCCAGTTGCTGCTGGGTACGGAACAGCTGGGTGGTCCCGAGCTGGCGGCCTTCGTAGGCGATGCCGGTCTCGGCGCGCAACTGGTCCAGGCAGTCGCGGCTGTACTCGGACAGGCGCACCATGCGCGCCTTGTTGATCGCATAGCGCTCGGCGGTGCAGTTGCGCAGCATCTGCGCCAACCACAGGTACTGCTGCAGATCGGCGGTGGGCGTGATCGCCAGCGGCGCATGGCGCTGGAACAGCCACTTCAGCGCCTTCAGCGGCACCCCCGGCGCGGCCCATGGCGATGCATAGCCGGGCGAGACCTGCCCGGCATTGGCGTAGCTGGTCTCCAGCCCCGCTGCCGGCTGGCGGTCGACCACCGTCACCTCGCAGCCGCTGCGGGCCAGATACCACGCCGTGGTCGTGCCGATCACACCGCTGCCGAGAACCAGAACCCGCATGCGCCTACTCCGCTTGGATCAATTCCCTGGCTGGATGGCACCAGGGCAGAAGTTCGGTGCAGTATAGGCAGCGCAACCCAGGATTTTCCCCTGACTTCTGCCAGCTCGGCAGGCCAAACCCCTGAGACCCGCCCGCATGGCCGCACGCCCCCGCGAACTGGACAAGATCGACCGCAAGATCCTGCGCATCCTGCAGCAGGAAGGGCGCATTTCCTTCACCGAACTGGGCGAGCGGGTCGGCCTGTCGACCACGCCCTGCACCGAGCGGGTGCGCCGGCTGGAACGCGACGGCGCCATCACCGGCTACTACGCGCGGCTGGACCCGCACTACCTCAAGGCCAGCCTGCTGGTGTTCGTGGAGATCAGCCTGGCCTACAAGTCCGGCGACATCTTCGAGGAATTCCGCCGCGCCGCGCTGAAGCTGCCCAACGTGCTCGAGTGCCACCTGGTCTCGGGCGACTTCGACTACCTGCTCAAGGCCCGCATCAGCGAGATGGCGTCCTACCGCAAGCTGCTGGGCAGCACCTTGCTGACCCTGCCGCACGTGCGCGAGTCCAAGAGCTACATCGTGATGGAGGAAGTGAAGGAAACGCTCAGCCTGCCGATCGCCGACTGAGCGCTTCGCGCGGATGCATACGGATCAGGAGACCAGCAGCTTCTCCAGGTCGTCGCGCGAGGAATTGGCGTGGTTCTTGGCCAGCTCGGCCACCACCCGCTTCTGGACCTCCTTGTGCAGCAGCGGCCTCAACTGCCCCAGCGTGTGCGGGTCGGCGACCAGCATCAGGTGCTCGACCTGCCCGCGCAGCGCGTCCTGGTACAGCCGCTCGGCGATCTGACGCACGAACCCGGCCTCATCCATGATCATCGGCCGGTCGCCGTCCTCCACGCCCTCGATGGGCGTCGGGTTCAGCACTTCGGTCTGCTCCAGCAGCGCGGTCTCGCCGGCCAGGTTGACCCGGAACAGGCGCGCAGTGGTGCGGTCGGCGACGACGATCAGGGTGTTGTCGGGAAGCTTGCTCATCGGTTCTCCTGCGAAAACATGGCGCCGCGGCAGTCGCGGCCGGTTCGCCAGTCTAGGAACCGATTTGTGAGGATGGCGGCCACGCGGCGTTCGCCGCGCGTTCGCCGCCGGGGCGCAGGCGCTCAGTCCTGGATGCGGACCCCGTCGCCGCTGGGCACGGTGGTGTAGTAACGGCCGGTGCGGGTATCCAGCGCGCGATTGGGCCCGACCTGCATCGCGCCGGGGATCAACTGGCCGCGGCGGTCGTAGAGGCGCACCGGGCGGCGTGCGGACGGGTCGGCAACCACGTCCGCCGGCACCGCGTGGCTGGTCGGGCGCTTGCGCTTGGCCTGCCCCTGCGGCCGGTCGTCCAGGTTGGCCGGGACTGGCGTCGCCTTGGGAGCGGAGGCCGATGCCGGCGGACGCTCGTCGAGGCGGCTGGCCACCGAGGGCGCCGGCGCCGGTGCGGACCGCAAGGCGTTGGCGTCGCGATCGCTGGCCGGTGCGCCGGGGACTGGCTGAAGCTGCTGTGCGGCGGCAAGCGCCGGCACGAGCAGGGCGATGGCAACGCAGGGCAGCAAGCGGTTCACGGTGGCTCCATCGATGGGCCGGCAAGAGGATTCCACGCTAGCGCATCGATCCGGCCGCGTCGACGCCACGCGGTGCGCTTGATCCGCCCGGTACAGCCCTCATGTTGTTTTCCCCTCTTCCGCCACGGGCCACGCCATGAGCCGATTCGACCTCACGCCTCCCACCGCTGCCGAGCGCGAGCAGCTGATCGGCGGACTGAACGCGGAGGAACGCCGGGTGCTGCTGCAGCACGGCACTGAGGCGCCGTTCTGCGGCGTGTTCCTGGACAACAAGCTGGAGGGCGTCTACACCTGCCGGCTGTGCGGGCTGCCGCTGTTCCGCTCCAGCGCCAAGTTCGATTCCGGCACCGGCTGGCCGAGCTTCTTCGCGCCCTACCACCCCGACCACGTGCGCGAACTACGCGACACCAGCCACGGCATGATCCGCACCGAGATCGTCTGCGCCCGCTGCGACAGCCATCTCGGCCACGTGTTCCCGGACGGCCCGCCGCCGAGCGGCGAGCGCCACTGCCTGAATTCGGTCTCGCTGCAGTTCACCGAACAGGGCCAGGCGCTGCCCAACCCGCTGCACCGCGGCGGCGGCGAGACCGAACCGGCCTGATTCCCGGCGCAGCCGCGCCGCCACAGGGAGACCATCGGTATGCGTCGCTCGTTGCTTCCCCTCTTGCTGCTGCCGCTCACTCTGGGCGCCTGCCAGCGCAGCCCCACCCCGCCGCCGGCACAGGCCGCGCCCGTCGCCGCCGCGCCGTCGCCCGCCAGCGCCCCCGGCCTGCAGGCCGATGCCCTGCCCATGCAGTGGCGCTGCGGCGAGGAACTGGTGCAGGCCGCCGCCGATCCGGCGCGCGAGCGCCTGGCGCTGCAGGTGCGCGGCACCCGCCTGGACATGCAGCGCACCGATGCCGGTGCCGCCACCGGCGCGCGTTATACCGATGCGCTGGGCAATGTCTTTCTGCAGGCGCAGCCGGACCAGGCGACGCTGACCCTGGCAGGCCTGGGCGAGACGCTCAAATGCGTCCGGCATGACAGCGGCATGACCGGCTGAGCGGGCGGGCCGCCGCGGGGCCGCCAAAAACCCGGCACGGTTCACACCTTCAGAACGGCGGCGCCGGGCCGACATCTAGAGCGTCCCCGTTCCGGCCCGCAGGCTGCTCCGCCATGCTCATCATCGTTGGCTTCATCGTCGTCATCATCAGCGTGGTCGGCGGCTACGTGCTGTCGCACGGCAAACTTGGCGCACTGTGGCAGCCCTACGAGTTGATGATCATCGGTGGCGCGGCGCTGGGCGCGTTCCTGGTCAGCACCCCGGGCAAGATCGTCAAGGCCACCATCGGCGGCGTGCTGGGCGTGTTCAAGGGCCCGCAGTACAAGGCCGACGACTACCGCAGCACCCTGACCCTGATCTACGAACTGCTGAACAAGGCGCGCCGCGACGGCTTCATGGCCCTGGAAGACCATGTCGAGCGCCCCGCCGACAGCGCGATCTTCGGCAATTACCCGAAGGTGCTGGCCGACCACCACCTGCTCGACTTCATCACCGATTGCCTGCGCCTGATGATCGGCAGCAACATCGAACCGCACGAACTGGAACCGCTGCTGGAGCTGGAGCTGGAGAAGCACCACCACGAGGCGATGGCGCCGGCGCATGCGCTGAGCAAGGTGTCCGACGGCCTGCCCGGTTTCGGCATCGTCGCCGCGGTGCTGGGCATCGTCATCACCATGGGCTCGATCGGCGGCCCGATCGAGGAGATCGGCCACCACGTCGGCGCGGCGCTGGTCGGCACCTTCCTCGGCATCCTGCTGGCCTACGGCTTCGTCGCGCCATTGTCGGCGGCGATGGAAGCGCGCGCCGAGCAGGACAGCCGCATCTTCGAATCGGTGAAGACCGCGCTGCTGGCCTGCCTGCGCGGCTACAACCCGAAGATCGCCCTCGAATTCGCGCGCAAGACCCTGCCGACCGACGTGCGGCCGAGCTTCGCCGACTTCGAATCGCATCTGAAGACGATCAAGTAACGCGGTCATGGCCGAGACCAAATCCACCGTCGTCATCCGCCGGGTCAAGAAGGTCCAGGGCGGCGGCCACCACGGCGGCGCGTGGAAGGTGGCCTATGCCGACTTCGTGACCGCGATGATGGCGTTCTTCCTGGTGCTGTGGCTGGTGGCGGCCACCACCAAGGAACAGCGCGCGGCGATCGCCGAATACTTCCGCAATCCCAGTCCGCTGGCCGGCAAGAGCCCGGCGCCGAGTCCCGGCATGGCCGGTCCCGGCGGCGCCAGCACCTCGATGATCAAGCTCGGCGGCGCCGGCGAGATGCAGCGCGGCAACAACAAGGATCCGTTCGGCAGCAAGAGCCTGAAAGGCGACGACAGCAAAACCACGCAGCGCGAGAAGGAAAAGGAGCGCCTGGAAACGCTGATGCAGGAGCTGAAGGAAGCCATCGACAAGAGCCAGGCGCTGGAACCGTTCAAGGACCAGTTGCTGCTGGACCTGACCCCGGACGGCCTGCGCATCCAGATCGTGGACAAGGAGAACCGGCCGATGTTCGACCTCGGCAGCGCGGTGCTCAAGCCCTATACCCGCGGCATCCTCCACGAGCTGTCCGGCTTCATCAACCAGGTGCCCAACCACATCAGCATCACCGGCCACACCGACGTCACCCAGTACAGCAGCAAGAACGGCTACAGCAACTGGGAACTGAGCGCGGACCGCGCCAATGCCGCGCGCCGCGAGCTGGTCGCCGGCGGCATGGGCGAGGACAAGGTCTCGCGCGTGGTCGGGCTGTCCTCCTCGGTGCTGTTCGACAAGCAGGTGCCGAACAATCCGATCAACCGCCGCATCAGCATCGTGGTGATGACCAAGGATGCCGAGGACGCCGCCACCGCCGATGGCGACCACAGCGTCGCCCTGGGCACGGTGCAGCCCGACGCCGACACCAAGGTACCGGACCTGAGCGCGGCGGCGACCGAAGCGGCCGCAGCGCCGGCCGCCGGCAAGGGTGCGCCCGCGGCGACGCCTGCCGCCGCGAACGGCACTGCGCCGACGGCCCCGGCCGCCACCTCCGGCAAGGCCTCGGTACAGATCGTCGAACCGCGCACCACTTCGCCGGAGGCGGCCGCCGCCGCTGCGCGCGATGCCTTGCGCAGCATCAACGGCGGGGCACCGGTGACGGCTGCCGCCAGCGCAGGCGCAGGCGGAACCGAGGCGACCAGCGCACGCTGATCGCGGCAATGCTCGCTGTGCCGCCGGCGGCCAGGCAGACAGGCACCGGCGGGACCGCACACGGCGCGGCGCTTACAATGGCCGCCACTTCGCCAACGAGACCGCCGTGTCCAAGCAATCCAAAGCCAAGCGCGACAAGCGCAAGAAGCAGCAGTCGCCGCGCCCCTTCGCCCGCCTGGGCCGCGAGCAGCCCATCGCCAACCACGCCGTGCTGCAGAACGAGAGCGGCCGCGTGCTGGCCGCGATCGGCCTGCAGGGTCGTCAGTGGTTGCTGTCGGTCGGCGGCCAGACCATGGGCAATGCCGACAATCCGGTGCCGATGCTGGCGATGCTCAAGCACCTGGCCAACCTGCAGGAGCAGGAAGGCAACACCATCACCCTGGACTACTCGGTGCAGTTGCAGCAGATGATCGACGCACTGGCGGCCGAAGCCGGCCAGACCCCGACCGAGTACCTGGACGCGCTGGTCGCCGAGTTCGCTGCGGGCGATGACGCGGCAGAAGGTGCGGACGAGGACGGGGCCGACGCGGACGCCGCGGCGCAGACGGACGATGCCGCTCCGGCCGATGCCGACGGCAGCGCCACCGCGGAACCCGCGGCCGACGCCGACGGCACGCACAAGCCGGCCTGACCTGGCGCGTGGCGGTCTACATCGACGATGCGGTGCATCCCTGGCGCGGCCAGCGCTGGGGCCACCTGCTCGCCGACACGCTGGACGAACTGCACGCCATGGCGGCGCGGCTGGGCATCCCCCGCCGCGCCTTCCAGAACAAGCTCAGCGGCGCGCACTACGACGTGCCCGCCGCCCTGCGCGACGAAGCGATCCGCCTGGGTGCGGTGCCGGTCTCGCGGCACAGCGATCGCGAACTGCTGAAAGCATTGATCCGCAATGCGCGTGCGCAGGCGCGGGGCGAGGCGCAGTGACCGGTGGCGGCACCTTCGCCGCCACGCGTTTCGTAGGAGCGGCTTCAGCCGCGACAGGCGTTCCCGGGAACGCCTGTCGCGGCTGAAGCCGCTCCTACGGCACACCCGCAGTGCCGGCTGACGTCTGCCTAGAACGGATCGCTGCCCGGGCGCAGGTCGATGCCCAGGATCGCGGCCAGGCGCTGCATGTCCTGGTCGTCGCGGCTGAGCGCCATCCAGCCGGCGCGGATCTCGCTGCCGGCGTCCCAGCACCAGATGCTGTAGCCGTGCTCGCGCAGGCGGTCGTAGGCCACCGCCAGCAGCGAGGCGCTGTCGTGGCCCTCGAGGAAATCGGCATCGTCGATGTCCCCACCCCAGTCGATGCGCAGGTTCCAGCGCGCGGCCAGTTCGTCGATCGCACCGATCAGCGCCTCGCGGTCGTGGCCGTCGACGTAGAAGCCCGCCCGCCAGTCGATCGCGTCCTTCAGCGTCCACAGCCAGTCCGCGTCCTCGCGCTCGGCCTCACCGGCGGCCTCGCGGTAGGCGTCGAACTGGCGCAGCGCGCTTTCCTCGTCGCCGGGATTGATCAGCAGCAGCAGGTTCCAGATCAGGCCCTGCTGGGTGTCCGGATCGTCGTCGTCGTCGAACAGGTCGTCGGGATCGTCGTAGTCGGCGCTGTTGTCGGGCATGGCGGCGCATCGGGCAGCACGGGGGAGCGCCAGTGTGCCGCGCCCGGCGCGGCGACGGAAGCGCGGAACTCGGCAACGGCGCCGCGGGCGTTTATCCTTCGCAGCCCGGAAGACGGCGCTGTCCGCCGTCACGCGAAGCCACCACGATGTCCGACACGCCCCCCGACCGCCTGGCGGTCAGCCCGCAGAGCCCGTTCCACGATGCCGAGACGCTGTCGCGCGGCGTCGGCATCCGTTTCAACGGCGTGGAGCGCGACAACGTCGAGGAGTACTCGATCAGCGAAGGCTGGATCCGCGTGCAGGTCGGCAAGGCGCGCGACCGCCGCGGCAACCCGATGACCATGAAGGTCAAGGGCACCGTCGAGGCGTTCTGGCTCGACGCCAAGTAAACGCGGTAAACGCGAGCGCCGGCAGGCACAGCGCCCGCCGGCGCGTTGGGACGCGCGGCCGCGCGCTGCGCGCCCCTCGGGCAGCGCTCAGGGCTTGAGCCGGTAGCCGCTGCGGAAGATCGCCCAGACCACGCCCAGGCACAGCGCCAGGAACGCCAGGGTCATGCCCAGGCTGGTCGCGATGTGCACGTCGGCCTTGCCGTAGAACGCCCAGCGGAAGCCGCTGATCAGGTACACCACCGGGTTGAACAGGCTGATCTTCTGCCACAGCGGCGGCAGCATGTTGATCGAGTAGAAACTGCCGCCGAGGAAGGTCAGCGGCGTGATCACCATCAGCGGAATCACCTGCAGCTTCTCGAAGCCGTCGGCCCACACGCCGATGATGAAGCCGAACAGGCTGAAGGTCAGCGCGGTCAGCACCAGGAAACCGAACATCCACAGCGGATGCGCGATCTCGTACGGCACGAAGGCGCGCGCGGTGAGCAGGATCAGCAGGCCCAGCAGCACCGACTTGCTCGCCGCCGCGCCGACGTAGCCGATCACCACCTCCCACCACGCCACCGGTGCCGACAGCACCTCGTAGATGGTGCCGGCCCAGCGCGGCATGTAGATGCCGAAGGAGGCGTTGGAGATGCTTTCGCTGAGCAGCGACAGCATCACCAGCCCGGGGATGATGTAGGCGCCGTAGCGGATGCCGTCGATGTCGCCCATGCGCGAGCCGATCGCCGCGCCGAACACCACGAAGTACAGCGAGGTCGACAGCACCGGCGAGGCGATGGACTGGGTCAGCGTGCGGAAGGTGCGCGCCATCTCGAAGCGGTAGATCGCGGCGATCGCGTGCAGGTTCATGCGCGCACCTCCACCGCGGCCGACGCCGGCCGCACCAGGTTGACGAAGATCTCCTCCAGCGAACTCTCGCTGGACTGCAGGTCCTTGATCTCCACACCTTGCGCCTCCAGTTGCCGCAGCAGCGCGCCGATGCCGGTCTGCTCGGCCTGCGCGTCGTAGGTGTAGGTCAGCGTCGCGCCGTCGGCGGACAGCTCCAGCGGCTGCGTCGCCAGCGCCGCCGGCACCCTCGTCAACGGCGCCTGCAGGGTCAGCGCCAGCTGCTTCTTGCCGAGCTTGCGCATCAGCGTGCGCTTGTCCTCCACCAACACCAGTTCGCCGCGATTGACCACGCCGACGCGGTCGGCCATGTCCTCGGCCTCTTCGATGTAGTGCGTGGTCAGGATGATGGTGGTGCCCTGCTCGCGCAGGCGCCGCACCATCTGCCACATGTCGTGGCGCAGCTCCACGTCGACGCCGGCGGTGGGTTCGTCCAGGAACAGGATGGACGGCTCGTGGGCCAGCGCCTTGGCGATCAGCACGCGCCGCTTCATGCCGCCGGACAGGGTGGAGATGCGGCTGTCGCGCTTGTCCCACAGCGACAGTTCGCGCAGCACCCGCTCCAGGTGGGCGTCGTCGCGCGGCTTGCCGAACAGGCCGCGACTGAAGCGCACCGTCGCCCACACCGTCTCGAACGCATCGGTGGCCAGTTCCTGCGGCACCAGGCCGATCTTGCTGCGCGCGGCACGGTAGTCGCGCACGATGTCGTGGCCATCGGCCAGCACCCGGCCGCTGCTGGGGGTGACCAGTCCACAGATGATGCTGATCAGCGTGGTCTTGCCGGCGCCGTTGGGGCCGAGCAGGGCGAAGATCTCGCCGCGGCGGATCTCCAGGTCGATGCCCTTGAGCGCCTGGAAGCCCCCGGCGTAGGTCTTGGTGAGCTGTTGCACGGAAATGATCGGCGACACGGGAACTCCCTGGGCGCGCGGTGGCGGCGGAAACGGCCTCCAGGGTAGAAGCCCGATCGTGATGGATAAATCCCGATCCGGCGGAAGCACTCTCCCGGATGCGGGACAGTGCGCCAGCCAGGGGCCCGCAACCGCCGGGCGACGCCGTCGTCGCGCCGTGGACTAGCGCTCGCCGGTCTTGAGCCCGCCGGCGGCCTCTCGCGCCGCGCGCGGCCAAGGCCACACACGCCAGCCGAAATTGACCCCGGCCGCCGCCAGCAGGATCAGCAACGCCCCCAGCACCTGCGTCCATGCCAGCGATTGCCCGAAGGCGATGCGATCGACCGCGATCGCCACCACCGGGTAGATGAACGACAGCGCGCCGATCATCGCGGTGGGCAGCTTCTGGATGGCGCCGTACAGCAGCACGTACATCACACCGGTGTTGACCACGCCGAGCACGACCAGATCCAGCCATTGGCCGGGACGGCTGGGCAAGGCATCGAAGTGCACGAACGGCGCCAGCAACACGATGCCGATGCCCAGTTGCAGCAGCGCGAGCAGGTGCGGCGGCGTGCCTTTCAGGTGCTTGGTGACGATCGACGACACCGCGTACAGAAACGCCGCGCCCAGCGCCAGCGCGACGCCCTGCAGGTACTCGCCCGGCACTGCGAGCACCGCCGGCGCGATGCGCACCACGCCCACCAGCCCGACGAAGGCCACCGCCAGCCACGCCATGGTCGAGGCGCTGATGCGCTCGCGGAACACGAGCGCGCCCAGCCCGACCAGCATGAACGGCTGCGTGTTGTAGACCGCAGTGGCCATCGAGATCGAGGCGCGACCATAGGCGGCGAACAACAGCAGCCAGTTCGCCACGATCGCCACCCCGCCGAGCAGCATCAGCGCCAGCATCCGCGGCGAA
The DNA here is from genome assembly GCF_056725205.1 of Xanthomonas sp. NCPPB 3174. Classification (NCBI taxonomy): domain Bacteria; kingdom Pseudomonadati; phylum Pseudomonadota; class Gammaproteobacteria; order Lysobacterales; family Lysobacteraceae; genus Xanthomonas; species Xanthomonas sp. NCPPB 3174. The sequence goes on from NZ_CM161517.1 coordinate 4,394,941, forward strand.
AACGCCTTGCGCCGCAACAGGCCCAGTGCCGCGCAGACGATGAGCAACGTGGCGGCGCCGAACAGGCAGCGGAAGAACACCACGTTGAACGGCAACTGCCCCGACGACACCACCAGCCAACCGATCGTGCCGGACATGAGCATGGCCACGACCATCTCGGCCGCACCACGGCGAATTTCGTTGGAAGCCATTCCGATTCCTTGCAATGCTGCGAACGGCAGTCATTGTAGAAATCGGGACTCCGCGAAGACATGCTTAAACTTAGGCTTGCTCCGGAATTTGCCTGCGAAATGAAGGCCACTATGCAAAACCGCCTTTCCCCGTCCGCCGTTGCCCCGCTCGACCCAATCGACCGCGCCATCCTGGCCGCCCTGGCGCAGGACGCGCGCATGGCCACCAGCGAACTGGCCCGGCAGATCGGCCTGTCGGCGCCTGCCACCGCCGACCGCGTGCGCCGGCTGCAGCAGCAGGGCGTGATCGCCGGGTTCACGGTCGAACTCGACCCACGCGCGCTTGGCTACACCTTGCAGGCGATCGTGCGGGTCAAACCGCTGCCGGGGCAGTTGCACCTGGTGGAGGAACTGCTGCAGCGCATCCCGGAGTTCGTCGAATGCGACAAGGTGACCGGCGAAGACTGCTTCATCTGCCGGCTGTACCTGCGCACCATCGCGCACCTGGACAGCATCCTGGCGAAAGTCACCGATCGCGCCGAAACCAACACCGCGATCGTGAAGTCGACCCCGGTGCCGCGACGGCTGCCGCCGCTGGCCGAAGACACCTAGCCCGGCGCGCTAGCCGGGCGCGAGCAACGACACCGCGAAAAATCTGCAACGGCGCGACGAAGCCGCTTTCACGAATCCCGAATCCCGAATCCCCAATCCCCAATCCCGGCCCTCATCAGCTCTTACGCCGCGCCTCCAGCAGATCAAGGTTGCGGATCAGCCGCCGCGCGATCTCGTCGGAGATCTTGCGCTGCCGGGTCAGCTTGAACAGCTCCTGGCGTTCGGCCTGCAGGCCGGCATGGCGCAGCTGGCGCAGCACCGCATCCAGCCGCCGCGCCTCCTCCGGATCGCTCTCCATCGCTTCGCCGTGGTCGAGATGGCGCTGGTACAGCGCGCTGACCCGGTTGGCCGCCTCGTTGTACAGGTCGGCGTGCTCGCTGTCCTGCACCAGCCGCTGGCGCAGCTTCTCCACCGCCGCCAGCGCCGCACGCGAGGACTCGCGCCGGGCCAGGTCTTCTTCCAGGCGGTCGCTCGGTTCCTCCGGCAGCTCCAGCCCGCGCAGCAGCCGCGGCAGGCCGATGCTGGCGACCAGCAGCGAGGTGACGATCACCGCGCTGGCCAGGAAGATCGCCAGGTCGCGCGCCGGGAACGCGGCGCCGCTGGGCAGGACCAGCGGCAGGGTCAGCACGCCGGCCAGGGTGATCGCGCCGCGCACGCCGGCCAGCGAGGTCGCCACCACGATCCGCCACGGCGGGCTCTGCCGGTCCTCGCCGCGACGGCGCGCCTTGAGCAGGGTCCAGCGCAGCGACAGCCACACCCACAGGAAGCGCAGCAGCAGCAGGCCGACGTAGATCGCCAGCGCGTAGGCGGGCAGCCACCACGGGTCCAGGTGTCCGGCCTCGTCCATGTTGTGCATGGCGCCCTGCACGATGCCCGGCAACTGCTCGCCGAGCAGCACGAACATGATGCCGTTGAGGGTGAACTGCACCATGTCCCACACCGCCGAGCGCTGCACGCGCATGCTGCCCGGCGCGCGGCCGCTCAGTTCCACGTAGCTCATGGCGATGCCGGCGGCGACCGCGGCGAGAATGCCCGAGGCGTTGATCGCCTCGGCCAGCAGGTAGGCGGCGAACGGCAGCAACAGGTTGACCAGGATCGCCGCGCCCGGCTCCTCGCCGACCTGGCGCCACACCCAGCGCTGCGCCAGGCTGGTGCCGACCACCACCGCGATGCCGGCGGCCACGCCGACCAGCGCCACCCACAGGAAGGTCAGCGAGGCGTCGGCCAGCGAGAACGTGCCGGTGATCGCCGCCGCCACCGCGAACTGGAAGCAGACCAGGCCGGAGGCGTCGTTGAGCAGCGACTCGCCTTCCAGGATGTGCATCAGCCGCTTGGGGATCGGCGCGCGCGCGGCGATCGAGGACACCGCGATCGGATCGGTGGGCGACACCACCGCGGCCAGCGCGAACGCCACCGCCAGCGGCATGGTCGGGATCATCCAGTGGATCAGGAAGCCGGCGCCGATGACGGTGAACACCACCAGGCCCAGCGCCAGCTCCAGGATCACGCCCTTGTCGCGGAACAGGCCCTGCTTGGGGATACGCCAGCCGTCCAGGAACAGCAGCGGCGGCAGGAACAGCAGGAAGAACAGCTCCGGCTCCAGCGCATAGCCCTTCTTGAACACGCCGGCGATGATCGCGCCCAGGCCGATCTGCACCAGCGGCAACGGCAGCGAGAACGGCAGGACACGCACGAGGTAGCCACTGGCCACCACCGCCAGCAACATCGCCAAGACCACTTCGATCGAATGCATGCTCGTCCGGACGGCGGCGCCACGCCGGCGGCGCCGCCCATGAATGGGGGAGCCTGCAAGCAAAGCGCACCGCGGCGGCGATGTCCAGTGGGGCGGGCGGCGTCCAGGCTACTATCCGGCGGCAGAGCCGGTGGCGGACACCGGCGCCTTTCCGCCGGAGACCGCATGCTCACCATCCAGGAACTCAACCGCTTCATCGACGAACACGCGGCGGAAGGCAGCATTCCGCGGATCTGGGAGCTGATCGGCGAGCACTTCGTGCAGGCCCAGGTCGGCCTGCCGGCCGAGCACGCGATGGAGCGGCGCGAGCTGTCCTTCCACGATCACGTGCGGCTGCTGGGCTACCTGTGCCTGCTGCTGGAGGGCGTGCCGGGCGACCTGGTGGAGATCGGGGTGTGGAAGGGCAAGTCGCTGGTGCTGATGAACGAGGTGTCTGGCCGCCAGCGCCGGGTGATCGGCATGGATCCGTTCGCGCTGCCGAACCAGTTCGAGGAGTTCAACCACTATCGGCAGCAGTTGCTGCCCAATGCGCGCTTCATCCGCGGCTATTCCGAATTCTGCGCCGAGCATTTCTACGCCATGGAGCCGAAGGTGGCGCTGTTGCACATCGACGGTGGCCACACCGGGCGCAATGTGCTGCTGGATTTCCTGCTGTACGCGCCCAGCGTCGTCTCCGGGGGATTCGTGGTGTTCGACGACTACGGCGACTGGGAATACTCGCCGGAGGTCGGCCCGGCGGTGGACCTGCTGCGCGCCGCCGGGTACTTCGGCGACTTCCACGTGCTCGGCTGCGCCCACGGCTTCGAGAACAGCTACGTGCTGCAGCGCCGCTGAGCCGATACGCCGCGTTGCGCTGACCGGCGCTGCCAAGCGGCGGCGTCTACGGACGCGTCGATGACGCACCACAGGCGGTTGCGCACATCGTGCGCACGCGCCGCTGCATCGCACGGCCTGGCGCAGTGAGATTCAGCACACAGGAGGCCCGCTGGACCGCGCACGACACCTGCGACGACACGACCGGTGCGCGCATTCATCATTATCTGGACGGCGTGATGCAACCGCGACGGCGCGGCGCGCGTAAAGAAAGCTGCACGGCCGACTGGCCGCGCATCCCTTTCCAGGAGCCAAACCCATGAAACTCCACTTGCTGTCCCTGGCCCTCGCCGGCCTCGTCTCCCTGCCCGCCATGGCCGCCCCCAGCCAGGCCGCCATGCACGACCACGCCGCGATGAGCGAGGCCAAGCCGAATCCGATGGTCGGCGGCGCGCCGATGTACGCCACCAAGGACATCATCGACAACGCGGTCAACTCCAAGGATCACACCACCCTGGTCGCCGCGGTCAAGGCTGCGGGCCTGGTGGACACGTTGAAGGGCGCCGGCCCGTTCACCGTGTTCGCACCGACCAATGCCGCCTTCGCCGCGCTGCCGGCCGGCACGGTGGACACGTTGCTCAAGCCGGAGAACAAGGAAAAGCTGACCCAGGTGCTGACCTACCACGTGGTCCCGGGCAAGCTCGATGCGGCGGCGTTGCTGGCGCAGATCAAGGCCGGCGGCGGCAGCGCCAAGCTGACCACCGTGCAGGGCGAAACGCTGATCGCCAAGGCCCGCGGCGGCAAGGTCACCCTCACCGACAGCAAGGGCAATACCGCGCACGTCACCACCGCCGACGTGATGCAGAGCAATGGCGTGATCCACGTGGTGGACAAGGTTTTGATGCCGTAAGCACATCGGGGGTGCATTGGCATCGCGGGGACGGCTGCGGCCGTCCCCGTTTTGCACGTCCACGCATGCAACCGCGCCGCCGCGCCCCGATGGCGACACCGCGGCACGCGCACGCATGGTCAGTTGCCGGAATTTCCCGTGTGCAGCATCGGCACCTGCGCCGCCAACAAGCGCAGGTCGCGCACGAAGCCTTGATAGGCTTCATCGCCCGCTTCGCCGCCACGCTGGCGCAGCACCCACGACGGATGCACAGTGGCCAGCGCGCGGGTGCCGTCGTCCAGCGCTTGCCACTGCCCGCGCTGGGCCATCAGCTTGAAGCCGCTCCCCAGCACCGCGCGCGCCGCGGTCGCGCCCAAGCACAGCACGATGCGCGGGCGCACCCGTGCCAGTTCGCCGGCCAGCCACATCCGGCAGGCCTCGACATGCGCGCGCTCGGGATTGCGGTGCAACCGCGCCTTACCGCGCTGCTCGAAGCGAAAATGCTTGACCGCGTTGGTGACGTACATGCCTGCACGTTCGACCCCCAGCTCCTGCAACGCGCGATCGAACAGGCGTCCGGCCGGACCGACGAAGGGACGCCCGCTCAGGTCCTCCTCGTCGCCGGGCTGCTCGCCGACCACCATCACCGCGGCGTCCTGCGGGCCTTCGCCGAACACGGTCTGGGTGGCCGGCTGCCACAACGGGCAGCGCCGGCAGTCGCGCGCCGCCGCGCGCAGCGCCTCGAGGCTGTCGTCGGCGGCCACCACCGGCGCCGGTGCCGGCGCGGGAATGCGCCGGCGCACCGGCTCGGGCGCGCGCTCGGCCATCTCGCGCACGCGTAGCCCGGCGTCGCGGATCAGCGTGGGCAGCAGCTGCGCCTCCGGCAGATGCTTCCAGTATTTCTGCGGCATCTCCTGGCGCATCATCGTCGGATTGAGCCGCGCCGGATTGAAGATGTTGGCGTAGTAGGTGCGCCACAGCGCGTCCTGCGCGTCGTCGGCCGGCGCATCGGCACGCTGCGCGCCGGCGCCGAACTGCAGCGTCTCGCCGTCCCAGCGCACGCTGCGGTACGGGGTGAGGATCGCCCAACGCATGCCGGCGAAGCGCCGCGCGAAGAACGGCGCCACCCGATCGACGATGTGATGCTCCGGCTCGAACCAGGCGATGTAGGCCTCCTGCTCCCCCGGCACCTCACGGAAGCGCACGAACGCCTTCATCTTGTGGCTGTCGCGGCGCACCGCCTGCGCCCACTGCTGCGCGCGGTGCACGTCCGCATCGGTGGCCCGCTGCAGCAGCGCGCGCTCGCCGCCGGCGATGCGCCACAGCAGGCGGTACAGCAGCGCGTGCCGCTGCGGATCGCGATGACACAGCACCGCACCGGCCAGCGCCAGGAACTCGGCCGACACCCGCGGCGGCGGCACCTGCGCCGGCAACGTCGCGACATCGGTCCCGGCGAGCAGACCACCCTGCGCATCGCCATCCCACGCCAGCGTCTCCGGCGCCACCTGCGCGCACCACGCCGCCCGCGCCACCGCCCGCCAAGCCTCCAGGCTCCACGGCGGCGCCACCTCAGCCTGGAACACGGCCTGCTCCCTGCCTCGCACCAGCGCGTCGAACGCGACGGGCCGCACTCACCGCGTCAATCAAACAAGCCCCCCTGCCGCGGCGCCGGCGCCAGTTGCGCGCGCAGCCGCTGCGGATCGTCCAGTCGTTGCCGCGGGTGGTGGTCAAGCACACTGACGAACGGCAGCAGCTTCTTCAGCGGCACCCGCAATCGCGCCAGATCCTCGACCCGCAGCCGCGCATGCCGCCGCGCCAGCAGCAGGCGCTCGACGTTGCGCGTGCCCAGCCCCGGCACCCGCAGCAGCATCTCGCGCGCGGCGGTGTTGAGATCCACCGGGAACCGCTCGGGGTTGCGCAGCGCCCAGGCCAGCTTGGGGTCCACGTCCAGATCGAGCATGCCGCTGGTGGTAGGCGGGGCGATCTCCTCCACCGAGAAATCGTAGAACCGCAGCAGCCAGTCGGCCTGGTACAGGCGGTGTTCGCGCTGCAGCGGCGGCGCCAGCAGCGGCAGCTTGGCCGAGGCGTCGGGAATCGGGCTGAACGCGGAGTAGTAGACCCGGCGCAGGCGGTAGTTGCCGTAGAGATTGTGGCTGGTGTGCAGGATCGCGCGGTCGTCCGCGCCGTCGGCACCGACGATCATCTGCGTGCTCTGCCCGGCCGGGGCGAAGCGCGGCGGCTTGGCGCGCACGCGGGCTTCGGCCTTGCGCGCCTCCTTGCTTTCCTCGATGCGCCAGCGCAACTCGCCCATCGCCGCGCGGATGCCGCCGACGTTCTTCTCCGGCGCCAGTTGCGCCAGGCCGCGCTCGGTCGGCAACTCCACGTTGATGCTGAGCCGGTCGGCGTAGCGGCCGGCGGCGGCCAGCAGTTCCGGCGCTGCATCGGGAATGGTCTTGAGATGGATGTAGCCGGCGAAGCGGTGCTCCTCGCGCAGCTGCCGCGCCACCTCCACCAGTTGCTCCATGGTGTAGTCGCTGTTGCGGATGATGCCGCTGGAAAGAAACAGCCCTTCGATGTAGTTGCGCTTGTAGAAATCCAGGGTCAGCTTGACCACTTCGGCCGGGGTGAAGCGCGCGCGGCGCACGTTGCTGGAGACGCGATTGACGCAGTACGCGCAGTCGAACACGCAGAAGTTGGTCAGCAGGATCTTCAGCAGCGACACGCAACGCCCATCGGGCGTGTACGAATGGCAGATGCCCATGCCCTCGGTGCTGCCGATGCCACCGCTGCGCAGCGAATGGCGCTTGTCGGCGCCGCTGGAGGCGCAGGACGCGTCGTACTTGGCCGCGTCGGCGAGCACGGCGAGTTTCTCGAGGGTATTCACCGGCCGACGATGCCGGATCCGCGTCTCAAACGGTGAGACGCGGATGCGCTGTGCCTTCACCGCGATGAACCGCTCAGGCCGCCGCGCGCGCCGCAGCGCCGTCGAAGCGGTAGATGTCCATCGCCAGCAGGCCGGCATCGATGCCGGCGTCGATGCGCTGCGCGCCCAGCCCGTCCGCCCCGGCCGCGCCCATCGCCACGTAGATCGGCAGCCAGTGCTCGTCGGTGGGATGCGCGCGCGCGGCGAACGGCGCCTGTCGGCGGTAGTCGAGCATCGCCGGCATGTCCTCGCGGCGCAATGCCTGCTCGGTCCACTCGATGAACGGACGCACGTAGGGCACCTCCTTGCCCTCGGCGTAGCGGCCCAAGTCATGCAGGTTGTGGGTGATGCTGCCCGAGCCGATCACCAGCACGCCGTCCTCGCGCAGCGGCGCCAGCGCACGGCCCAGGGCCAGGTGGTGTTCCGGCCCCAGTTCGGGCTGGATCGACAGCGGCACCACCGGGATGTCGGCCTGCGGGTACAGCAGCGACAGCGGCACCCATACGCCGTGGTCCAGGCCGCGACGCTCGTCCAGCACCGGCGCCAGCCCGGCCTGCGCCAGCAGCTCGGCAACCTGGTGGGCCAGGGCCGGCGCGCCCGGCGCCGGGTACTGCATCGCGTACAGCGCCTGCGGGAAGCCACCGAAATCGTGGATGGTCTGCGGCTGCGCGGCGGCACCGACCAGCGGCCGTCGGCCCAGCCAGTGCGCCGAGGCCAGCACGATGGCGCGCGGCCGCGGCAGCGTGGCCGCGAGCTGCGCCAGCCGCGTGCCGACCAGGCCGGGCTGCAGCGCGGTCATCGGCGAACCGTGCGAGATGTACAGGGAAGGCAAACGCGCCATGGCAGGTCTCCACACAGTGGGGGATGGCACGGTGGCGCGCGCGGCCAGCGCCGGGCGTTCGTGCAGGCGACCAGGGTATTCCCGCCATCTGCGGGAATAAATTACCCTGCCGCCGACGATCCATTTCAGGAACCGAAACAATGGACACGCTGGAGGCGATGCGGGTCTTTGTCGCCGTGGTCGACCGCAACGGGTTCAACGCCGCCGCCGACGCACTGGGCATGTCCACCGCCAGCGTCACCCGCCAGGTGGCGTGGCTGGAACAGCGCCTGGGCTCGCGCCTGCTCAATCGCACCACACGCCGGGTCAGCCCGAGCAGCGTCGGCGCCGCCTATTACCAGCGCTGCCAGTTGCTGCTGGCCGAGTTCGACGACATGGAGGCCGCGGTCGGCGAACAGGCGCTGACGCCGTCCGGCACGCTGCGGATCAACGCCCCCTTCAGTTTCAGCGTCGCCCGGCTCGGGCCGCGCCTGGCCGGCTACAGCGCGCGCTACCCGCAGGTCGCCCTCGATCTGTCGCTGTCCGACCGCCTGGTGGATATCGTCGAGGAAGGCTACGACCTGGCGATCCGCATCACCCGGCAGGTGGCGCCGACCCTGATCGCGCGCAAGCTCGGCGAAGTGCAGGCGTTCCTGTGCGCGGCGCCGGCCTACCTGGCCCGCGCCGGCACCCCGCAACTGGCGGCCGACCTGGCCGGCCACCCGTTCCTCAGCTACAGCTACGTGCAGGACGACCTGACCCTGCACGGCCCCGAGGGCGCGATCCAGGTACGGGTGGCCGGCACCCTGCGCGCCAATTGCGGCGACGTGCTGCGCGAGGCGGCCATCGCCGGCATGGGCATCACCGTACAGCCGGACTTCATGGCCGAGGCGGCGCTGGAGGACGGCCGGCTGGTGCGGGTGCTGCCCGACCACGAGATCGGGCCGATCGGCGTGTACGCGGTGTACGCCAGCCGCAGCCACCTGGCACCGAAGGTGCGCAGCTTCATCGACTACCTGGTCGAAGTGGGCATCGACCGCACGATGCGCTCCCCGGCCGAGAGCTGAACCGCGGCGGGCGGTCGGACACAACATCCCGCCGATGGCGCTGATCGGGGCGGCCGGGCATGCGCACAATGCCCGCGCTTTTCCCCCTCACCTTCAGGAGTCCGCGCATGAGCAAGATCGCGATCGTCTACTTCAGCGGCTACGGCCACACCGTCAAGCAGGCCGAAGCCGTGCACGCCGGCGCCGCCAGCGTCGGCGAAGCCACGCTGTACCGTATCGACCAGGACGGCAACCTGCCCGACGGCGCCTGGGAGGCCATCGGCCAGGCCGACGCCATCGTCTACGGCAGCCCGACCTACATGGGCGGCCCGGCCTGGCAGTTCAAGAAGTTCGCCGACGCCAGCTCCAAGCCGTGGTTCGCGCAGGCCTGGAAGGACAAGATCGCCGCCGGCTTCACCAACTCGGCCTCGGTCAACGGCGACAAGTTCGCCACCATCGAATACTTCTGGACCCTGGCCCAGCAGCACGGCCAGATCTGGGTGGGCACCGGCCTGCTGCCGTCCAACACCAAGGCGCACGGCCCGAACGACGTGAACTGGACCGCCGGCTCCGGCGGCGCGCTGGCGATCTCGCCGTCCGACGCCTCGCCGGACGAGGCGCCGCGCAGCGGCGACCTGGAGACCGCGCGCCTGCTCGGCAAGCGCGTGGCCGAGTTCGCGGCCAAGCTCAAGGGCTGAGCCCCCTCGGTGCCGCCCGCGCAGGGCGGCACCCTGCATCGCGACGCAGCGGTGCTTGAGCAACGCACTGCCCTTCGGCGCCCGGCCTTGTCGGTCGGGCGCTTCTCGACGCCGCACTCACGGCTGCGGCACCACCGCCTGTTCCCTCTATCCCACTTCACCCGCCAGCCCTCGGCCAGCGCCATCGCTACGTCGTGCCACCCACTGCATGCGCCGCACGCAGATGATCGATGAACACGCGCAGCTTCGGCGGCAAGTGTTCGCGCGCCGGGTAGTAGATGTGCCAGCCGGCGAACGGCGCGTGCCAGTCGTCCAGTACCCGCTGCAGGCGGCCGGCGGCGACGTCGGCGGCCACCTGCCACTCGAACGCCTGGCCCAGGCCCAGACCGCGGCGCGCGGCGTCCAGGCCGACCGCGGTGTCGTTGACCACCAGCCGCCCGTTGACTTCGACCAGGAAATCGTGGCCGTCGCGGGTGAACTCCCAGGCCTGCAGGCGGCCGTCGGTGCGGCGCCAGCGGATGCAGTCGTGCGCCGCCAGTTCGGCCGGCGTGTGCGGTACTCCGTGCGCGGCGAAATACGCAGGCGCGGCCACCACCGTCTGCCGCTGCGGCGGCCCCAGCGGCACCGCGATCATGTCGCGCGCCAGGCTCTCGCCCAGGCGGATGCCGGCGTCGAAGCCGCCGGCGACGATGTCGGCCAGGGTCCGGTCCGAATACAGCTCGACGCTGACTTCCGGATAGCGCGCCAGGAACGCCGGCAGGTGCGGGCACACCAGTTGCTCGGCGGCCACCAGCGGCAGGTTGATGCGCAGCGTGCCGGCCGGCCGGTCGCGCAGGAAATCCAGGTCGGCGAAGGCCGCATCGATCTGCGCCAGGCCCGGCGCCACCCGCTGCAGGAAGCGCTCGCCGTGCTCGCTCAGGCCGACCCGGCGGGTGGTGCGGTTGAGCAGGCGTGCGCCCAGTTGCGCCTCCAGCGCGCGCAGCGTCTGCGACAGCGCCGAGGGCGAGACGCCCAGCTCCGCCGCGGCGCGGGTGAAGCTGCCATGGTGGGCAACGCGGACGAAGGCGACGACGGCGGACAGCGGCGAGGGACGGTGCATGGCGGGCGGGCAGCAAGGGAAGGACGGACGCGGCAGGCGCCGGTCATTGTGTAGCACAGCTTCAAAGCCCATGCGGATTACCAGGATTTATCCAGGGCACCGCGGCGCCTACAGTGCCCCGCACCCTCACCTGGAGATCGCCGCGATGGCCCTCGACCATTACCGCCTGCTCGGCCGTTCCGGCCTTCGCGTCAGCCCGCTGTGCCTGGGCACCATGACCTTCGGCGCCGACTGGGGCTGGGGCGCGGACGAAGCCGAGGCGCGCCGCCTGTTCGACCTGTACGTCGATGCCGGCGGCAACTTCCTCGACACCGCCAACATCTACACCAACGGCAGCGCCGAGACGCTGCTCGGCCGCTTCGTCGCCGGCCGCCGCGACCGCCTGGTGATCGCCAGCAAGTTCGCGCTCAACCCCTTCCCCGGCGACCCCAACGGTGGCGGCAACCACCGCAAGGCGCTGCTGCGCTCGGTCGACGCCAGCCTGGCGCGGCTGGGCACCGATTATCTGGACCTGCTGTACCTGCATGCCTGGGACGGCACCACCGGCATCGACGAGGTCATGCGCGGCTTCGACGATCTGGTGCGTGCCGGCAAGATCCTCTACGCCGGCATCTCCGACACGCCCGCCTGGCAGGTGGCGCGCATGCAGACCCTGGCCGACCTGCGCGGCTGGACGCCGTTCGTCGCCCTGCAGATCGAGTACTCGCTGGCGCAGCGCACGGTCGAGCGCGAACTGGTGCCGATGGCCGAGGCGCTGGGCATGTCGGTGCTGGCCTGGTCGCCGCTGGCGATGGGCGTGCTGACCGGCAAGTACGGCGCCGCCGATCTGGCGCGGGTGCGTGCGGCCGCCTCGGGCGGCGCGCAGGTCGATGGCGTGGGCCGCGCCGAGGTCGCGCATTCGCAACGCACCTTCAACGAGCACGCGCTGGCGGTGGCCGAGGCGGTGGTGGCGCTGGCCGCCGAGCTGCAGCGCTCGCCGGCGCAGGTGGCGCTGGCCTGGCTGCTGGCGCGCGGGGCGATGCCGATCGTCGGCGCGCGCAGCGTGGCGCAACTGCAGGACAACCTGGGCGCACTCACCCTGCACCTGGATGCCGAGGCGCTGCAGCGGCTGGATGCCGCCAGCGCGATCGAACTGGGCTTCCCGCACGACTTCCTGGCCTCGCCCAACCCGCAGGCGCTGCTGAGCGGCGGCACCCGCATCCAGCCGCGCTGAGCGCGGCCATCGTGTCCTTCGCGCACCGAGAACCGCACATGCCCTCCACACCGAACGCACCAGGCATGTCCTCACCCTGAGCGAACCGCCCGGCGGCCACGCTTTCCCTCCCCTCCCCCTCAGGAGCATCCTCCATGCAAACCCGCACCCTCGGCCGCAACGGCCCCCGCGTCTCCGCCCTCGGCCTCGGCTGCATGGGCATGAGCGCGTTCTACGGCGGCCGCAGCGACGACGCCGCCTCGATCGCGGTCATCCATGCGGCGATCGAGCACGGCGTCAGCCTCATCGACACCGCCGACATGTACGGCCCGCACACCAACGAAGTGCTGGTCGGCAAGGCGCTGGCCGGGCGCCGCGACCAGGTCGTGCTGGCGACCAAGTTCGGCATCAAGCTCGATCCCAACGACCCGGCCGCGCGCGGTATCGATGGCCGCCCGGAGTACGTGCAGTCCGCCTGCGAGGCCAGCCTGCGCCGGCTCGGCGTGGACCATATCGACCTGTACTACCAGCACCGGGTGGATCCGAACGTGCCGATCGAGGACACGGTCGGGGCGATGGCGCGGCTGGTGGAACAGGGCAAGGTGCGCTTCCTGGGCCTGTCCGAAGCCGCTGCCGCCACCATCCGCCGCGCGCACGCGGTGCATCCGATCACCGCGCTGCAGAGCGAGTACTCGCTGTGGTCGCGCGACCCGGAACACGACGGCGTGCTGGAGACGGTGCGGGAGCTGGGCATCGGCTTCGTGCCGTACTCGCCGCTGGGCCGCGGCTTTCTGACCGGGGCGATCCGTTCGCCGGAGGACTTCGAGGCCGACGACTACCGGCGCCATTCGCCGCGCTTCCAGGGCGAGAACTTCGCACGCAACCTGCAACTGGTGGAGCGCGTGCGCGAACTGGCCCAGGCCAAGGGCGTGACCCCGGGGCAACTGGCGCTGGCCTGGGTGCTGGCGCAGGGCGAGGACCTGGTGCCGATCCCGGGCACCAAGCGCCTGGCCTACCTGGAAGAGAACCTGGGCGCGCTGCAGGTGAAGCTGAGCGCCGAGGAGCTGGCGCAGATCGAGGCGATCTTCCCCGCCGATGCCGCCGCCGGCCATCGCTACCCCGCCGCCTCGCGCGGCGCGCTGCAGGGCTGAACCGCGCCCCCGGCCGCGGCGCGGGTCGATTGCCCGCGTCGCGCCGGCCCCGCATGATGCGGGGGTGATCTCCTTCATCGTCCCCGCGCACGACGAAGCCGCCCTGATCGGCGACACGCTGGCGTCGCTGCATGTCGCCGCGCAGGCGCTGCGGCTGGACTGCGAGACCCTGGTGGTGGCCGATGCCTGCCGCGACGCCACCGTCGAGATCGCGCGCCGCCACGGCGCGCAGGTGCTGGAGGTGGAGTTGCGGCACATCGCCGCCGTGCGCAATGCCGGCGCCGCCGCCAGCCGTGGCCGCCACCTGCTGTTCGTCGATGCCGACACCCGGGTCAACACGCCGCTGCTGGCTGCGGCGCTGCGCGCGCTGGGCACCGGCGCGGTCGGCGGCGGCGCGCAGGTGCGCCTGCTCGGCGACATCGCCTGGTACGAGCGCCTGGCGCAGACGCTGTTCGGCTGGCTGTTCCGCTGCAACGGCATCGCCCCCGGCTGCTTCCTGTTCTGCACGCGCAGCGCCTTCGCCGCCGCCGGCGGCTTCGACGAGCGCTACTACGCCGGCGAGGACGTGGCGCTGAGCCGCGCGCTGGCGCGGCAGGGACGCTTCGTGATCCTGCGCGAGCCGGTGCACACCTCCGACCGCAAGCTGCGCAGCTTCAGCAAGCGCGAGCACCTGGGGCTGCTGCTGCAGTTGCTGCGCCGCGGCCGCGGCATGCTGCGCTCGCGCGATGCGCTCGGCTTCTGGTACGGGCAGCGCCGCGGACGCTAGGGCGCTCCGCCCATTTCCGCACAGCAGGTTGCGTCCGGGAGGCAAAGCAGTTGCGCCCGACGCGGGCGACTTCCTACTCTCTGCAAATGCGCGAGAACGGCATTCTGAAAATCAGAAACGCGGCAATGGCGGACCGGCAGGCGATCGTGGCGCTGATGGCGGCGCTGGACTATGCCGGAACCGAGGATTTCATCGAGGCGCGCCTGGCGCAGCTCCTTGCGCATCCGGACGCGGCCTTGCTGGTGGCCGCCGCAGGGGACGGCGTCCTGGGGGTGCTGTCGCTGCACTTTCTGCCGCAGTTGGCATTGGCCGGCGACATCTGCCGCATCAGCTACTTCTGCGTCGACGATCGTGCGCGCGGCGCCGGGGTGGGACAGCGTTTGCTGGCAGAGGGCGAGGCGCTGGCGCGGCAGCGCGGCTGCGACCGCCTGGAGGTGCACTGCCACAGCCGGCGGGAACGCGCGCACGCCTTCTATCGGCGGGAAGGCTTTGTCGAAGCGCCCAAGTATTTCGCCAAGTCGCTGCGCGATTGAGGATTGTCTGAGGTCGCCAGCCGCAGACAGCGGCGCGATCTTCATAAGGGCGGTTGCCGGCGCCGAGCCGCTGGCAGTACGCTGCGCGCCCCTTGTGCGAGCTTTACGGATGAGCGTCCACACCAGCAGGCCCATCGCGCTGCGCATCCTCTGCACGGGCGAGTATCTGCCCGCGCAGCAGGTGCCGGCGGAAGCCTTCGACCGGCGCTGGGGCAAGCCCGCCGGCTGGACCCTGCGGCATACCGGGGTCGCCACGCGCCACTATGCGGGCGCCGACGAGCCGGCCACCTTCATGGGCGAACGCGCCGCGCGCGCGGCGCTGGACGCGGCGCAGCTGCAGGCGCACGAGATCGATTGCGTGATCAGCGCCTGCAGCCTGATGGAACAGGCGATCCCGTGCAGCGCAGCGCTGCTGCACGCGCGGCTGGGCCTGCAGGGCAGCGGCATCCCGGCCTTCGACATCAACGCCACCTGCCTGAGCTTCATCGCCGCACTCGACCTGGCCGCCTGCGCGATCGCCGCCGGCCGCCATCGCCGCGTGCTGATCGTCGCCAGCGAGATCGCCAGCGTCGGCCTCAATCCGGACGATGCGGATACCGCGCCGCTGTTCGGCGATGGCGCCGCGGCGGTGGTGCTCGGCGCCGACACCGGCGACAGCGGCTCGCAATTGCTGACCGCGCGCCTGGAAACCTATTCCGAAGGCATCGACCACTGCCGCGTGCGCGCCGGCGGCACTCGCCTGCGCCTCGATCACGGCGTCGACGCGCTGCGCGCCGGCTCGCAGTTCGAAATGAACGGGCGCGCCACCTACCGGTTGGCCGCGGCGAAGCTGCCCGGTTTCCTGCAGCGGCTGCTGGCGCAGGCCGGGGTCGAGCTGGCGCAGCTGCGGCGGATCGTGCCGCACCAGGCCAGCGCCAAGGCGCTACGCCATCTGCGCGTGGCGCTGGGGCTGGCGCCGGATGCGCTGATCGAGGTGATCGGCCACCGCGGCAACCAGATGGCCGCGTCGATTCCCAGTGCGCTGCACCAGGCGATCCACAGCGGCCAGATCGTGCGCGGCGACCTGATCGGCCTGGTCGGCTCCGGCGCCGGGCTGGCGTTCGGCGGCGCGGTGTTGCGCTACTGACATGGCCCGCGTCCTGGTCACCGGCGCGTCCGGCTTCATCGGCGCCTACATCGTGCGCGCACTGGCCGATGCCGGCGTACCGGTGCGTGCCAGCGGCCGCGACGCCGCCAAGCTGGCGGCCTTCGCCGGCGATCCGCGCATCGAGGTGCAGCGCGCTGACCTGTGCCGCGACGACCTGACACCGTTGCTGCACGGCTGCGATGCGGTGATCCACTGCGCGGCGCTGTCGGCGCCGTGGGCCAGCGCCGAGACCTTCCGCCTGGCCAACGTGGTCGCCACCGAGCGTTTGCTCGCCGCCGCGCTGGCCACGCGTGTGCGCCGCTTCGTGCATTTCAGTTCGCCGAGCATCTACTTTCGTTTCGCCGACCAATACCAGGTGCGTGAGGCGTTCACCCCGCCGGCACGCTGGATCGGCGGCTACCCGCAGACCAAGTGGGAAGCCGAGGAGAAGGTGCGCGCGGCGGCGGCGGCCGGGCTGCCGGCAGTGGTGCTGCGTCCGCGCGCGGTGTTCGGCCAGGGCGACAACGCGATCGTGCCGCGCTTGCTGGCGGTGGCGCAGCGCGGCTGGTTCCCGCTGGTCCACGGCGGCCGCGCGATGATCGACGTGTGCTGCGTGGAGAACGCAGTGGCCGCGGCGCTGGCCGCGCTGCGCGCCGAACACATCGGCGACGGCCGCGCCTACAACATCAGCAACGGCGTGCCGATCGCCGTGCGCGACCTGCTGACCGAACTGTTCGCGGTGCTGCGCCTGCGCGTGCGGCTGCTGCCGGTACCGCGCGGGCCGGCGCTGGCGCTGGCCACGCTCGGCGAGCAGATCGCGCTGCGCCGACGCGGCCAACCCGAGCCGCGGCTCAGCCGCTACGGCATCGGCGTGCTCGGCTATTCGCAGACGCTGGACATCGGCCGCGCGCGCCGCGAGCTCGGCTACGTGCCGGTGCTGTCGACCGAGGCCGGGCTGGCCGCGCTGGGGCGGCCATGAGCGCGCCCAGGCTGCAGTGGCGGCTGTACGAGGCCGGCCACTGCACGCATCCGGAGCGCGCCACGCGCCGCGGCGCGCCGCTGGCGCCATGTCCGTTCCCGGCGCTGGCGGCATTGCTGCAGCATCCGCAGCATGGCGACCTGCTGTTCGACACCGGCTATTCGCCGCACTTCTTCGACGCGACCGCGCGTTTTCCCGAGCGCCTGTACCGCTGGCTGACCCCGGTGCAGTTGGCGCCCGGGCAATCGCTGCGCGAACAACTCGTCCGCGACGGCGTGGACGCGGACCGCATCGGCTGGATCGTGCTGTCGCACTTCCACGGCGACCACGTCGGCGGCGTCGCCGATTTCCCGCACGCGCGCCTGGCCTGCGCACAGCAGGCCTGGGACGATCTGCAGCGCCGCGGCCGGCTGGCCGCGCTGCGCGAAGGCTTCCTGCCCGCGCTGCTGCACGGCGCGCGTCCGCGCATGCACTGGATCGAGGCGCTGCCCGCGGCACCGGTGCCCGCGGAACTGCGCGACTTCGGCACGCCACGCGATCTGTTCGGAGACGCCAGCGTGCTGCTGGTGCCGCTGCCCGGACATGCGCCCGGCCATTACGGGCTGTGGTTCGAGGACGCGCACGGCCCGGTGTTCCTGATCGCCGATGCGGCCTGGTCCAGCGCCGCGCTCGCCGACGGCACGCCACCGCCGGCGCTGGTCACCCATCTGCTCGGCGAGCATCGCGTGTACCGCGACACGCTGGCGCGACTGCATGCGCTGCGCCAGGCCGCGCCACAGGTGCGCCTGGTGCCCTCGCACTGCCGGCAATGGCGGCCGACATCGGCGGAGCACACGTATGGCTGACGCACCCGGTGTGCTGATCACCGGCGCGCGCGCGCCGGTCGCCCTCGATCTGGCGCGCCGTTTCGCCGCGCAGGGCTGGCGGGTGCACCTGGCCGACAGCGTCGCCAGCCGCATCTCCGGCTGGTCGCGCGCGGTGGCCGGGCATCACCGCATCGCACCGGCACGCGATGCGCCACGCGCGTGGCTGGCCGATCTCAACGCCCTGCTCGCGCGCCAGCGCATCGACGTGCTGGTGCCGACCTGCGAGGAAGTGTTCTACCTGGCCCGCTATCGCAGTGCGCTGCCGGCGCAGTTGCAGCTGCCGTTGCACGACTTCGACACGCTGCGCACGCTGCACAGCAAGTACCACTTCATGGAACTGGCGCGTGGACTCGGCAACGATGTGGAGGTGCCCGCCAGCGTGCGCGTGCGTAGCCTGGCGCAGGCGCGCGAGTGGGCCGGTTCCGAACCGCTGGTGCTCAAACCGGAGTTCTCGCGCTTCGGCGTGCATGTGCGGCTATACCCGCAAGGCGCTCCCGCCGATGCCGCGCCGCTGCCCGCGCAGGGCGATTGGGTCGCACAGCGCCTCTGTGCGGGCGAGGAGCGCTGCTCGTATGCGCTTGCGCGCGACGGCGTGTTGCTGGCGCATGCGGTGTATCGCCCGCGCTATCGGCTGCGGCGCAGTTCCAGCTATTACTTCGACGCGGCGCCGGATCCGCAGATCGAGCGCTTCACCGCGCAGTTGGTGCGGGCGCTGCACTTCACCGGGCAGATCTCCTTCGACTGGATGGTGTCTTCGGAAGGGCGCTGCAGCGTGATCGAATGCAATCCGCGCGCCACCAGCGGCCTGCACCTGTTCGCCGCGGCCGATCCGCTGGTGGCCTTGCTGTGCGGCGACGCGGGCGCGGCGCCGGCGCCGTTGCGCCCGGCCGACGACCGCGCAGCGATGCTGGGCATGCTGATGCTCGGCGCGGCGTTGCCGACGGCGCTGGGCCAGGGCCGGCTGCGACAGTGGCGCCACGACTACGCACGCGCCGAGGATGTGCTGGCGCCGCGCGGCGACCGCTGGCCGCTGGTCGGCACGCTGTGCGACCTGGGCAGCCACGCGCGCCTGGCGCTGGCACAACGCTGCAGCGTGCGCGAAGCCGCCACCCGCGATACCGAGTGGGACGGCGAGGCATTGCCGCCGCCATGAGCCATGGCGACGCCGCCGCCGCAGCCGCCGACTACGCCGCGCAGCTGCAACGCTTCGCCGCGCTGCACGCCGACGGCGACGCGCAGCAGTTGGCCGACAACGCACATGCGCGCATCGAGGTAGTGCAGGCCGGCGACCTGGCGCTGCCGGTGACGGTCGGCGAACGCCACCCCGGCAACGCCTGGGTCTGCTCGCCGCGCACCACCTACGCCGACTACGCCGCCGAGGAAGCCGCACGGCTGCTGCCGGGCGCACTGGCCGCGCCGGTGCGCGGACTGTGCGGCGGCATCGGCGCCTGGCTGGACTGGGCACGGATCGACCGCGCCGTCACCCTCAACAACTGGTTGCTGTCCACCAACCTGTACCCACCGCTGCCGCCGACCGGCCTGCGCACGCTGCTGGACGCCGCACGCACGCGCTGGCCCGACCACGCGCTGTGGTTCCGCTCGCTCAATGCGGTGGACACGCCGCAGTGGCTGCACGCGCTGCAGGCCGAGGGCTTCACCCTGATCGGCAGCCGCCAGGTCTATCTGTACGAGGACTGGCCGCAGTTGCTGCGCCATCGCGACCTGGCCCGCGATCTCAAGCTGGTGGATCGTCGCGACCTGCAGCGCTGCGGCAACGACGCCATCGGCGACGCCGACTACCCGCGTATCGCCGCGTTGTATGCGCAGCTGTATCTGGAAAAATATTCGCGTTGCAATCCGGCCTACCACGCCGGCTTCCTGCGTGCCTGGCACCGCGCCGGGCTGCTGCGCTTCGACGGCTTCCGCGACGACGCCGGACAGCTGGTGTGCATCACCGGGCTGTTCGGCATCGGCGGCACCGTCACCGCGCCGATCGTCGGCTACGACCTGCAGCTGCCGCAGCGGCTGGCGTTGTACCGCACCCTCACCGCCTGCGGCATCGACCATGCGCGCCGGTACGGCCAGCGCCTCAACCAGAGCGCCGGCGCTGCCAGCTTCAAGCGCCAGCGCGGCGGCGTGCCGGTCATCGAGTACAGCGCGGTCGATGCGCGGCATCTGCCGTTGCGGCGACGCCAGCCGATCGCCGCGCTCGGCACGCTGACCCGGCGCATCGGCGTGCCGCTGATGCGCCGCTATCGGCTGTGACTGGGGTCCGCACCCCGCGTTTTGCACTCCGTAACCGTTTTCAGCACGAACTCGGCGTGCCTTGCCGAATTCCAGGCACACACGCTGCCTTATACTTTGCCGCACCTGCAACACGCCATCGCCGCTGCGGCCCGGAACATCTGTGGAATGGATTGCGCATCTGGCCCATGCCGGCACCCTGCTGATCGTCAACGCGTTGCTCGCGGCAGTGTCCTCGGCGATGTTCCTGGCCCTGTACGTCACCGGCCGCAAGGAACGGCACGCGCGCAGCCTGTTGCTGCTGGCGCTGAGCTACGGCGTGTTCGCCCTGGGCTTCGGCATCCTGCTGGCGCCGGCCTGGAACGTCACCAACTTCTGGGTCAACCACATCGGCAACGTCATCCTGGACGTGGCCACCATGCTGACGCTGGTGGCGGTGAATGCCTATCTGCGGCGTCCGCTGCTGCAATGGACACTGCTGTTGCCGGTCGCGCTGCTGTGCGCACTGGAGCTCTACAGCCTGTACTACGCCAACCACGATCACCGGATCATGGTGATCTTCGGCGGCATGGTGCGCGGCCTGCTGACCGCCGCCACGGCCGTTGCGCTGTGGCGCTATGCCGACAGCGTGGTGCGCTCGGCGGCGCGCTTCACCGCCGTCTGCCATTTCCTGTGGGCGGGCATGGTGGGACTGCGGATCGCCTGGTGGGCGCTGCATCCCGATGCCGATACCAGCTACGACCCCACCACCAACTTCGGCCTGCTCTCGCGCATCGTGCTGACCGCCAGCATCACCCCCGGCTTCCTGTGGATGCTGACCCGCGAAATGAACGCGGAACTGCGGCGGCACGCCTCGCAGGATCCGCTGACCGGGGTGACCAACCGCCGGGTGATGTGGGAGCGTGGCGAGGCGGCGACCCACGATGCCGCGCGCAGGCAGGCGTCGATCGCGGTGCTGATGATCGACGTGGACCATTTCAAGGCGATCAACGACCGCTTCGGCCATGCGATCGGCGACCAGGTGCTGGTCGCCATCGCGCAGACGCTGGCGCAGCACATCCACACCCCCAACCTGCTCGCGCGCATCGGCGGCGAGGAGTTCATGGTGCTGATGCCGCATGGCGACGAGGCGGAGGTGCGCGACCTCGCCGAGCGCCTGCGGCGGCGCATCGAACAGCAGCAGATCGACGCCGCAGCGGAGGCATCGCCGGTGTGCACGGTGAGCATCGGCTATTGCCTGTCGCCGCGCGCGCAAGCGCCGTGGCAGACCCTGGTGCTGGCCGCCGACCAGGCGCTGTACGCGGCCAAGCGCGCCGGCCGCAACCGCATCGCCGGCACCACGGTCGCATGAGCGCCCCGTGCGCGCGGCACGCCATGCGCACCACGCCGCCGGCATGAGCGCCTGGCATCCGTCGCTGTACCGACACTGGTTCGCCGTCGCACCCGCCGCGGCGTTGCGGCGGCAGCCGCTGGCGGTGACGGTGATGGACCGGCATGCGGCGATCGCGCGTTGCGCCGACGGTCGCCTGCTGGCGCTGGAAGACCGCTGCCCGCACCGGCATGCGCCGCTGTCGGCCGGCTGCGCCACCGGCGACGGGCTGTCCTGTCCGTATCACGGCTGGCGCTTCGACCGCAGCGGCGCGCTGTGCGAGATTCCCGGCCTGCCGCCCGGGCAGACACCGCCGTCCGTGCGGGTGCGCGCCTTCGCCGCGCGCGAGCACGACGGCCTGATCTGGCTGCGCCCCGATCCCGAAGGCGCCAACGCGCCGTCGCAGCTGGTGCAGGCGCTGCAGCCGTCGGCGCGGCGCTTCCTGTGGCGCACCCGCTGGGACGCCCACGTGGTCGATGCGCTGGAGAATTTCCTCGACCCGCTGCACACCCATCTGCTGCATCCGGGGCTGGTGCGGCGCGGCGGCGCGCGCACCGCGATGCGCGCCGAACTGCGCCACACCGAGGAAGGCTTCCACGTGGACTACCGCGGCGCCGCGGCGCAGAGCGGCTGGCTGTACCGCTTGTTCGAATCGCCGCGCACGCTGGAACGTGCGCACTTCGCCGCCCCTGGCAGCGCGCAGATCGAGTACCGCTATGCGCGCGGCGGCCGCGTGCGGATCAGCCTGCACTTCACCCCGCTCGACGTGCGCAGCACCGAGGTCTTCGCCAGCCTGCACGTGGAAGGGCGCTGGGCGCCGGCGTGGGCGGTGCGCCTGCTGGTGTGGCCGCTGCTGCGCCGGGTCGGCGAGCAGGACCGGCGCATGCTCGCGCTGCAGTCGCGCAACCTGCAGCGCTATCCCGGCGCACGCGGCGCCTCCACCCCGCTGGACCTGGTGCGCGAACCGCTGCGCCGCTACTGGGACGGCGAGCCGCTGCCGGCGCCGGGCAGCGGCCACGACGTGGAGATCATGCTGTGACCGCGCCGAGCCGCTGCAGCACCGTCGCCAATGGGGCCGGACGCCCGAGCAGATAGCCCTGCACGCCGCCGCAGCCGTGCGCGCGCAACCAGCGCAGCTGCGCCTCGGTCTCCACGCCTTCGGCGACCACGTCCAGCCCCAGGCAATGGCCCAGGGTCAGCAGCGCCTGGCAGATCGAGGCATTGCGCGGATCGCGATCGACCTCGGCGACGAAGCTGCGGTCTATCTTCAGCGTGTCCAGCGGCAGGTCGCGCAGATACGCCATGCTGGAGAAGCCGGTGCCGACATCGTCCAGGGCCACGCGCACGCCCAGCGCACGCAGTTGCCGCAGCACGTCGCCGGCCTGCTGCGGCTGCCGCATCAGGCTGCTTTCGGTCAGTTCCAACTGCAGGCCGTCGACGGCCAGCCCGGCCTCGGCGCACGCCTGCACCAGGTCGGCGACCAGGTCGCCATCGAAGAACTGCAGCGCCGAGACGTTCACCGCCACCGGCAGGTTCGGCCATCCGTGGTCGGCCAGTGCGCGGCGCGCGCGCGCCGCCGCGTGCATCACCCAGCGCCCCAGCGGCAGGATCAGCCCGGTGTCCTCGCACAACTGGATGAACGCATCCGGCGCGATGAAGCCGCCATCGGCCTGCGGCCAGCGCACCAGCGCTTCCAGTTCGCGCGGCGCACCGCTGACGGCATCCATGATCGGCTGGAAATGCAACTCGAATTCCTGCCGCTCGATCGCCTGCTGCAGGCGGCCGGCCAGGCGCAGGCGTTCGCCGGTACGCGCAGCCATGGCGCGATCGAAGCGCACCAGGCTGCGGCCCTCGGCCTGCGCCGCATGCGCGGCCTGGGCGGCGCTGCCGATGGCCTCGTCGGCATCGGCGGCATCATCCGGACACAGCGCCACGCCGATGTGCGCCTGCAGTTGCTGGGCGAACTCGCCGCCCTGTACCGGGGTATGCAACGCCTCCTGTAGCGCCTGCAAGGCCTGCGGCAGGGACTGCGGGTCGAGGATCGCCAGCACGAAGTCCTGCGCCGGCTGGTGCGCACTCAGGCCGAAGCGCTCGCCGAGCGTGCGGATGCGCATGGCCACCGTGCTGCGGACTGCATCGCCGGCGGCACGGCCAAGGGTGTCGCCGATCAGGGCCAGGCCGCGCACCTGGACGTAGGCGATGGCGTAGCCGCCGCGCTGCGCGCGCAGCGCCTCGGCCAGCGCATGCGGCTTGAGCAGACCGGTACCGAAGTCGTGGCGCGCGAGATAGGCCAGTTCGCGCTCGTGAGCCAGGCGTTCGGTCACGTCTTCGGCCAGGATCAGCCGTGCCGGCACGCCGCCGAACTCCAGGTCGACGCTGTGGATGCACACCGACAACAGGCTGCCGTCCTTGCGCCGGTGGGTCCACACGCTCGGCGCGTCGAAGCCGTCGCGCGGCTTGCGCACGTCCCGCAGCAAGCGCTCGGCGTCCTCCGCCGAGCGCAGGCCAAGCAGGTCCATCGCCAGGAATTCCTCGCGGCTGTAGCCGTACTGGCGCACCGCGGCCTGGTTCACTTCCAAAAAGCGCAGGCTGTCGACGGCGAACACCCAGTACGGCAGCGGATTGCGGTCGAACACCAGGCGGAACTGCCTCTCGGCATCGAGCAGGCGCGCCTGCGCCGCCACGCGATCGCTGACGTCCTGCACCGCGCCGGTCATGCACATGCCCGTGCGGGTGCGCACCAGCGCGCCGCGCGCGGCCAGCCAGCGCAGGCGCCCGTCGGGCAGGTGCATGCGATAGACGGTGCTGTAGTCCGCGCGCCCTTGCGCGGCATCCTCGTACAACTGCTCCACCCGCGCGCGATCCTCGACGTGGAGCCGCTCCAGGAACGCCTCGATGGGCATCTGCATGCGTTGCAGGCCGAACATCGCCCCGGTCGGCTCGGACAGGCGCAGCACGCGCTGCGCGATGTCGATGCGCCAGGTGCCGATGCCGCCCATGCCATGGGCCAGGCGCAGATCCTCGTCGCCGCGACGCAGCCGCTGCAGCAGGTGGCGCTGGCGCCGCTCGGCGCGGCGCAGGCTGCCGAGCAGATAGGCCAGGCCGAGCAGGTACAGCACGTACACAAGCGCCGCCGCCGCAACGAACCACCACCAGCCGGACAGCGTCTCGCGCAACCCCACGCCGGCCACGGCCAGCAACGGATACGCGCCGCCGCCACTCACTGCCAGGATCCGCGGCGTGGCATCGAAGACATCGCGACCCACGCCGAGCGCGCCGCCGTGCGGCATCGGCTGCGCCAGCGCCTGTGGCAGGCGCGACTGGCCAGCGGCGAGCGGGCGGCTGGCGGCAAGCAGCAGGCCCTGCGCGTCGGTCAGCGCGACGATGCCGTCGCGCCCGCTGTCGGTGCCCTGCACGATGCGCTGCAGCGCGGCCACCCGCCATTGCGCCTCCACCCAGCCGTCCGTCCCCCAGGGCACGGCGACCCGCACCACTGCCGTGCCGTCGGCCAGGTGCAGCGGCGGACTCACGCAGACCCGGCCGCCGCAGCGCGCGCGCGCCATCCAGGCGCGCAGGTCCGGATCGCCGGCACCGCCGAAGCGGCGTTGGCCCTGCGCATCCAGCAAGGCCACGTCGTGCAGCTCCGGATGCCGCGCCAGCAGGCCGTGCAGCGAGGCGTCGATCAGGTCGGGGGCGCGTGCCGGCGCCTCCGCCAGCAGCGCCTGTGCGCCCAGGCCCTCGCCATGCAGCGCCTGGCCGAGATTGTCCAGTTGCAATTGCAGCAGGCGGTCGGTGCCGGTGGCCAACGCCAGGCTCTGCCGCTGCGCCGCCGCCAGGCGGTGATGGCGGTCCTGCGCCAGCACCAGCACCAGGCCGGCCGCCAGCAGCACCGCCAGCACCAGCCCCCAGGTCGCGATCGCCCGCACCGGCGCGCGCGTGACGCGCCGCAGGCTGTGCCGAAAGCGATGGTCGCGCTTCCTGTCGGCGAGCGGGTTCGGCGGCATCGAAAAGGGAGGACTGGCGTAGGTGCTGGTTACAGCGGCCTGGGTCTGGCGATCTTGACCGTGCGTGACGCGATACTGCGTTCAGCGACACAGATAAATCATTCAGCGCACTGCGGCCACTGCGCCAGTGCCTGCGTCGGCAGCCCTACCCGCCGACACGCGCGCGCGGCGATGCCGTCGTGCAGTGCGACCCGGAACAGCGGCGCCACCTGCTGCAGCAGCCAGGCCGGCACCGCCGGGCCGGTGCGCTGCAGCCGTGCCTGCCGCAGCAGGGCGCTGGCCCACGGCGGCAGCAGTGCCGCGCCTGCCCCCAGGAACAGTTCCCGCGACAGCCCCGGCGCCGGCACCGGCAGGCGCAGGCCGGACAGCACCGCCAGCACCTCGCGCGAACGCGCATCCACCCGCAGCAGCGGCCGCTGCCGCTCGAAATAGGCCAGCACCGCCGCCTCGCTGGCCGGAACCGCGCGCGCGCCCAGCGCTTCGGCCACGCGCCGGCCTTCGTCGTAGTAGCGGTCGGCGATCGCGGTCGGCACCGCGCGGCAATAGCGGCGGTAGCCCTGCAGGAATCCGTAGGCCTCGGTCACGTGCACCCAGGTCAGCAGCGCCGGATCGTCGGCCGCATAGGCGCGCCCGTCGGGCGTGTGGCCGCGCACCCGCGCATGGATCGCGCGCACGCGGGCGATCTGGCGCTGCGCCGCATCCGTGGGCGCGTAGCTGGTGGCGGCAACGAACTGGGTGGTGCGGCGCAGGCGCCCGACCAGGTCCTCGCGGAAGTTGGAGTGGTCGTAGACCCCGGCCAGCGCCAGCGGGTGCAGGGTCTGCAGCAGCAGCGCACACAGCCCGCCGGCCAGCATCCCGGGAAACTCGGCATGGATGCGCCAGGTGACGCTGTCCGGACCGAACAGGCCCACATCGCCGAGCGGCTGGTCGTAGTCGATGGCGTCGCGTTCGCGCGGGAACGCGCCCAGCACCCAGCGGCGGATCTGGGTGGTGGCCGGAGCGGAAAGGGTGCGCAGCAGCGAAGGCATGCCCCGATGGTAGCGGAGGCGGCGCCAGCGCCGTGCGATGGCGTATGGCGCGCGCGGGCCGCTCTGCATGTGCGACCGCAGCATGCACTTTGCGGCCGCTGTGCTAGAAAGAAGCTGCCTCAAGATCGCCCGCCGACGTTCCGCGTCCGTCACCGCATCTGCAAGGAGCTCGTCATGATCGCTTTGTTCAAGGGGTTGGGATTGCTGCTCGAGGACAACGCGCTGCACCAGCGCTCGTTTCCCGAACAGGTCGCGCACTGGCAGCACAAGAGCGAGGCGCAGATCCGCGAAGAGGTGGCGTTGCTGGCCAAGGCCAAGCAGCAGTGGCTGGTGGCCTCGATCATCGGTTGGCAGGCGATCTCGCTGATCCTGCTCGGCGTGATCACCGCGCAGTTGTGGCAGCACGACTACCACCTGACGTTCTCGCGCATCGTCATCGTGGTCACCTCGTGGGTGGCGATCCTGTTCGTGATCTGGTTCATCGCCAACATGTTCGACCGCACCGCCGGTTTCGAGCGCTGGCTCACCGCGTTCAACAGCCGCGAACCGCTGTCGGCCGATGCCGATACCGTGGAATGCGTGGCCGACGCGCTGAACATGGCGCGCAAGTATCCGGAGATCCTCGCCTACAAGCGCGAGGTGGTGGCCAACCGCGAACTGCGCCACGAGGACATCCGGATCATGCGCGAGATGGGCCGCATCCGCCTGCATGCCGAACTGGTCGCCTCGCTGATCCAGTTCGAAGGCATCCCGCCCGGTGGCCAGCCCGGCGTGTTCCGCGTGGCCGGCTGAGCCCGCCGCGCGCCCGCGCGACGCGCACCACCTCAACGGCGTCACCGCGCCGCAAAGCGACCGCACCGGCGGTCGCTTTGCGTTTGTGGACAGCGCGGCACAGCCCGGACCACGCACGCCCAGTACGCACGCCTGCCGCGCAGCGTGCACTCCGCCGTGCCGCGGCCGCGGGCATTCCCAAGGCCGCTCTCGCGAAATATAATCATTCTCGATTAGAACTTTCGCCCCCACGGTCTCGATGACACTGCACCCCCTCTCCTGCGCCTGCCTGCTGGGCATGGCGCTGTCCCTGCCTGCGCATGCTGCCAGTGCCGACACTGCCACGGACGCCGATAGCGGCGCCGATGCCGCGCAGGCCACCGCCCTGCCCGCGGTGCAGGTGCGTGCCGACGCGCAGAGCGGTTTCCGCGCCACCGGACCGGTGCAGGCCGACAAGTCCGATGCGCCGCTGGCGCAGACGCCGTTCTCGATCACCGTGGTGCCGCGCGCGCTGTTGGACAGCCAGCAGGCGCTGAGCCTGTCCGACGCCCTGCACAACGTCTCCGGGGTGGTCGCCAACACCTACGGCCGGCGCGGCTGGGACGATCTGATCATCCGCGGCCAGACCGCCTCCGATTCGCTGTTCGTCGATGGCCTGCGCACCGCCGACAGCAACCGCGTGGCCGAGCAGTTGTTCGGCGTGCAGCAGGTGGAAGTGCTGAAGGGCCCGGCCTCGCTGCTGTACGGGCAGGTGCTGCCCGGCGGCCTGGTCAACCTGATCAGCAAGCGCCCCGGCGCCGAGCCGATGCGGCGGATCGACCTGGGCGTGGGCAGCGACGGCCTGCGCCAGGGCAGCGTGGATCTCAACCAGCCGCTGTCGGCCGACGGCAAGGTGGCGCTGCGCCTCAACGGGCTGGCGATGAACAGCGACGACCCCACCGACCACGTGTATTTCCGCAGCCGCTGGATCGCGCCGTCGCTGTCGCTGGACCTGGGCCCGCGCACCGACTTCGTGCTGCTGACCAGCTACCAGGAACGCGACTACATCCGCCAGCAGGGCCTGCCCTGGGAAGGCAGCGCCGAACCCAACCGCAACGGCAAAATCGACCGCGCGCTGTTCACCGGCGAACCCGGGCAGCGGCCGTACCACAGCCACCAGAGCCGGATCGGCTACGTGCTCGATCACCGCTTCGACAATGGCTGGACCCTGCACCACGCCGCGCGCTGGCAAAGCTTCGGGCTGGACGGGTTCCTGATCGCCAACAACGGCCTGGCCGCCAACCTGCGCACCCTGCGCCGCACCGCCACCCAGCAACAGTTCGACGGTCGCACCTGGGTGCAGGACACCTACCTGCAGGGCGGCTTCGCCACCGGCACCTGGCAGCACACGGTCACCGCCGGCCTGGACGCGTTCAAGACCTGGGAATGGAACGTGCAGTCGACCTGCCGCGTCGGCAACCTCGACGTATACGCGCCGGTCTACGGCAGCGCCGTGGTCTGCCCCGCCCGGCCCACCCGCGACAACCTCAGCGTGGTGACCTCGGGCGGCCTGTACCTGCGCGACCGAATCCAGTTCGCACCGGACTGGCAGTTGCTGCTGGGCCTGCGCCACGATCGCAGCCGCAACCAGAGCGAGGACCGGCTGGCCGGCAGCGACACCCGTACCGACAACAGCGCGACCACGGGCTCGGCAGCGCTGATGTTCGACGCCGGTGGCGGGCTGCGCCCGTATGTCAGCGTCGCCACCTCGTTCTATCCCAACGTCGGCGTCGACGCGCAGGGCGCACAGTTCGATCCCGAGCGCGGCCGCCAGGTGGAACTTGGCGTCAAGATGGAAGTGGGCAGCGGCACCAGCCTGAGCATGGCGCTGTACGACCTGCGCCGGCGCAACGTGCTGCAGAGCGATCCGTTCAACGACGGCTACAGCATCGCCGTGGGCGAACAGCGCAGCCGCGGCCTGGAACTCAACGCCGCCGCCGACCTGGGCGATGGGCTGAGCCTGTTCGGCGGCTACGCCTATACCGATGCGGTGGTCACCGACGACGGTGGGCAACGCGTCAGCACGGTCGGCAGCCGCCTGTACAACGTGCCGCGGCACAGCGGCTCGCTGTGGCTGCAGTACACCGCCCACGGCATGGCCGACGGCTGGAGCGTCAGCGGCGGCGCCCGCGCCGAGGGCGAGAAGACCGCCTACGGCCATCGCATTCCCGGCTACCTGGTGTTCGATGCCGGCCTGGGCTACCGCCAGGGCCATTGGCGCTACGCGCTGAACCTGAAGAACGCCTTCGACCGCGACTACTTCACCGGCGGCCTGCAGCGCGCGGTGGCCCTGGGCGATCCGCGCACCCTGCTGTTCTCGGTGGGCGTGGATTACTGACTGGGTGGGTGGCGTCGCTGCGCACGACGCGATGCAGTTCGTGCCAGCGTGCTGTGGGATCGCGGGACAGCGTCCTGTGGAAGCGGCTTCGGTCGCGACGCGAGACGTCATCCGGCAGTTCCGTTGCCGATGCGTCGGGACTGAAGTCCCTCCCACAACAGCGACGGGCTGATTGCGCCATTCGGATGCAAGGGCGGATGCGGCGACGCGATGCATCGGTCGACCTCGCATCCGGGTCGCGGCTGAAGCCGCTCCTACGCGGTACTTGGTGCGATCCGAACATCGGCAGCGTAGGAGCGGCTTCAGCCGCGACGCACGACGTCATTCGACAGATTCCCGGCAATGCCACTCGGCGGCTTCAGCCGCAACCCGCGACGTCCGACAGCTCCGCGGTAACGCTTCCTGTGGGAGCGACTTCAGTCGCGACGCGGGACGTCGTCCGGAAGCTTCGTTGCACGCACTGTCGGGACTGAAGTCCCTCCCACAACAGCCGCGGTCATCGTGACATCGCTGGACGTGTCGGAAGTTCGTATCGATCGTTCCTTCCCTGCCGCCCCTCACTCCCGCCCGCAGGCCGACGCCGAAGCATCCGACACCACGCACTGGCGGAAGTCGCGTGGCAGCCCGGCGATCTCGCGGCGCTGGCCGACCGCCAGATCGAAGGCCTGCAGCACGCGCGGACTGCATGCAGCGCGCTCGCTGTCGGGCGCCGCCTGCGCTGCCGTGCAGGCGGCATAGACCTGGTAGTGGCAGCGCCCGCTGCGGCTGTCGAGGCAACGGAACGTGGCCAGGCCATCGCGGTAGGTGGTCCGGCTGAAGATCTGCGGCACGCCGCGGTCGCTGGCCTGCACCACCGTCTCGCGGCGGGCGCCCGTGGACAGGTCCAGATCGGCATGTCCCTGGCAGCCGAACAGGCCGAGCAGGCACGACCACAGCAAGGAGAGCAGGCGCATGACCGAGATTCCTTTTCCAGGGCGAAGCGAAGGGGCTGCGCGGCTACATGCCGCGGAACAGGCTCATGTACGGCTGGCTGACGGTCAGGACCTCGTCGCGGTGGCGCAGCTTCAGCCGGCCTTTGCCGGTGTCCTCGCGCACCACCGAGGCCACCGCCTTGAGGTTGACGATGGTGGAGCGGTGGATCTGCCGGAACGCGGTCGGATCGAGCACGTCCAGCAACTCGCGCAGCGAGGTGCGCAGCACCGCCTCGCCGTCGCGGGTGAGCACCGTGGTGTACTTGCTGTCGGCCTGGAAATACAGCACGTCGTCGAGCAGGATCAGCCGCGTCTCGCGGCCGCTGCTGGCGGTGACCCAGGCCAGCGGCGGCGGCGCCGACGGCGCGGCCGGGCGCTGCTGCAGGCGCTGCAGCAAGGCATCGAGCACCGCCGGATCCGGCCCCTGCGCCGCACGCGCCTGCAGCCGCTGCACCGTGGCCTGCAGGCGTTCGCGCACGATCGGCTTGAGCAGGTAGTCCACCGCGCCGTGTTCGAACGCATCGATGGCGTACTGGTCATAGGCGGTGACGAACACCACCTGCGTGTGCGGGCTCAGTTCGCCCAGCGCACGCGCCACCTCGATGCCGCTCAGCCCGGGCATGCGGATGTCCAGGAACGCCACCTGCGGCTGCAGTTCGGCCAGGCGTTCCAGCGCGCTGGCACCGTCTTCGCACTCGGCGACGATGCGCAGCTGCGGCCACACCTCGCCCAGCAACGCGACCAGCGCATCGCGCAGCAGGGTTTCGTCCTCGGCGACGATCGCGTCAGTCATGGTGCGCTCCCGTGTGCATCGCCACCGGTGGCGGCGGTGGCGCTGGCGGCGGTGTCTGCGTCGTCCGCGCCGGCCACGGCAGGGTGATGGTGGCGGCCACGCCGCTGGGGAAGTTGGAGACGATGGCGAAGCTCGCCGCGCCGCCATAGGTCAGGCGCAGCCGTTCGCGCAGGTTCTTCAGGCCGATGCCGGTGCCGCTGGACTGGGTGTTGAAGCCCAGGCCGTCGTCGGCCACGGTCAGGGTGACGTGGTCGTCGACCGCGCGCGCCAGGATCCAGATGGTGCCGCCGCCGGGCTTGGGTTCCAGACCGTGCTTGATCGCGTTCTCCACCAGCGTCTGCAGCATCATCGACGGCAGCGGCAGCGTCTTCATCGTCTCCGGCACCTGCACCTGCAGTTGCAGGCGCGCGCCCATGCGGATGCGCAGGATCTCCAGGTAGGCCTGGGTCCGTTCCAGTTCGTCGCCGAGCGCACTCATCGCGTCCTCGGCGCTGGGCAGCGAGCGCCGCAGATACTGGATCAGGTAACCCAGCATCAGGTCGGCGCGCGGCGGATCGGTCCGCGCCAGCACCTGCGCACTGGCCAGCGTGTTGTAGAGGAAATGCGGCTCGACCTGGGCGTGCAGCAGGTTCAGCCGCGCCACGGTCAGTTCCTGCTCGGTGGCGGCCTGGGCGGCGGCGGCCTGCTCGTCGCGGCGCAGCTCGGCCACGCGCCGCGCCAGCGCGCGGCCCAAGGCTTCGGCGTTCTCGTAGTTGCTGCCTTCGTCGACCGCGAACAGGTCGATCCAGGCGCTGGCGTCCGGCTCCAGCAGCAGGGTCAGGCTGCTGGTGCCGGTGCCCGGGGTCACCGTCGCCAGCACCTGGTTGCGCTTGACCGCGAAGCGCGCGGCCAGGTTCCAGCGCGACGGCGGGCGGCCGTTGTACGGATCGATGCGGCGCACCTTGGCGCGCACCTGCAGGCTGTCCAGCGTGCTTTCCACCTCCTCCACCCGCGGCAGCTCGCGCACGGCCGCATCCAGCAGTGCGAACGCCTCGTGGGTGTCCAGCGGAATCTCGATCTGGCGCCGCTGGCGGCTGGCCAGGGTGCCCCAGTCCAGGCGTCCGGCGATCAGCCAGACCTTGCGCAGGTGGGTGATGCCGGCGATCAGCGCCGACAGCATCAACAGCATCGCCAACAGGCCGAACAGCCAGCCTGGCCCGGAGTTCATGCCGTAGAACAACCCGGCCCAGACGAAGGCGGCCACGATCACCGCGCCGGCCCAGGCGCACAACAGGCGAACGAGGAAGAACAGGCTGGCGAGCATGGCGGCCGGGGGTTGGGGAGTTCCGGCGAGGATAGCCGCGGCGTCGCGCAGCGCCAGCGGCGTGCGACGAAACCGCCGCTGGCATGGATGGAGCCCGACCTTGGCAGGACGAAACCGCAGCCCAGCCGCACGCAAAGGCGGCGGCGCCATTCCAGGCGACAGCGCGCCCTACAGCCGGCTGACGCTGCGGATGCGGATCTCGCTGCTGTCCACCCCGTGGCGTTGCGCCGCCTGCGCGCGCAGGCGGCCCAGCAGCCGCTCCGGATCCAGCGGCGCCGGCTCGGCCCAGGTGTGCGCCAGCGTGCCCCAGGCCACGCGCTGGCCGAAGCTGTAGGCCTCGTAGTCGGCCAGGTAGTGGCGCGCGCGCTCAGGTGCCGACGTGGACATCGCCTTCGTAGCCGTTGCAGCCCAGGTGTTCGAGGGCGATCGACAGCGCCAGCGCGTAGCCCTGCGCGCAGTAGCCGCCGACCTGGCCTAGCCGCTGCCCCGAGGCCGCGCACAGGCAGGCTTCGCGGCGATCGCTGGCATCGTCGTGCACTTCCACGTAGGGCCGGCGCAGATGCGCCACCGCGTCGGCGGTGACGGCGCTGTCCGAACACGCGCCCGGATCCAGCAGCAGCATCTCCACCCCGGCCTGGTCGGCCTGGGCCAGCGCCTGCAGCAGTTCGCGCTCGCTGGCGCAGCCGCGCACGGCCAGGGTCTTGCCGGCGCGGCCGGCATGGGCGAGCAGTTGCCGCATCACCGGCGCGGCAATGCGGGCCGGGCGGCCGCGATGGCCGGCCACGCAATCCGGACCACGAAGCAACAGGATCGACATGGCGGCGCCCTCAGTTGGCCAGCGCCGCGCGCGCGCCGAGCCGGCGCTGCGCCACGCCCAGGGCGATGGCATAGCTGTCGGCGAGCGCGCCGTTGGCGATCACCGTCAGCAACGGCGCGTGCCGCGGGTGCAGCAGCGGTTCCAGCGCCTGCGCGCTGGCGTCGTGCACCTCGATGTACGGGTGGCCCAGCGCCTCCAGCGCCGCGCACAGCTGCGCGCCGTGGTCGGCCAGCTCCGACGCCGGCAACTCGCCGGAGTCCAGCAGCACCAGTTCGGTGTCGTCGCACGCGCCTTGCCGCAGCCGCGCCACGATCTGCGCGGCATCGGCGCAGGCCACCGGCACCACCTGCGCAGCATGGGACGCGGCCAGACACTGCGCCGCGGCAATGGCCGACGCATCGCGATGCGGGCCCTGGATCAGCAGAATCGACATGGAACACACCCATCGGGGAAGACGGAGCGCAGTCTGTGCCTGAGCGGCGTAAGCGTTCCATGCCGATGGAGGGCGTGGGGCGTAAAGTCTTTGTAAGGCCGGGATTCGGGATTGGGGATTGGGGATTCGCAAAAGCGGATGGCGGCGCTGCGCCTCCACCAATCCCAAATCCCCAATCCCGAATCCCTGCTTCTAAGCCAATCCCCAATCCCGAATCCCCAATCCCAGCTTTATGCGATCATCCCCGGCTTCCCGCAGCCACCGCCGCCCGGACCCGCCATGACCCACTCCGCTCTGCGCCGCGATGTCGGCCCGTTCGCCCTGATGCTGACCGGCCTCGGCTCGATCATCGGCTCCGGTTGGCTGTTCGGTGCCTGGCGCGCCGCCGGGCTGGCCGGTCCCGGTGCGATCTGGGCCTGGGTGCTGGGCGCGGCGATCGTCACCACCATCGCCCTGGCCTATGCCGAGCTGGGCGCGATGTTCCCCGAGTCCGGCGGCATGGTCCGCTACAGCCACTACTCGCACGGCTCGCTGGTCGGCTTCATCGCCGGCTGGGCCAACTGGATCGCGATCGTGTCGGTGATCCCGGTGGAGGCGGAGGCCTCGGTGCAGTACATGGCGTCCTGGCCGTGGCAGTGGGCGCAGGATCTGTACGTGCAGCAGCCCGGCGGCGCCGGCGAACTGTCGGTGCCCGGGCTGTGCATCGCCGCGGTGCTGGTGCTGGTGTATTTCCTGCTGAACTTCTGGAGCGTCAAGCTGTTCGCGCGCTCCAACAGCCTGATCACCGTGTTCAAGCTGGTGGTGCCGGCGCTCACCGGCGTGGCGCTGATCGCCAGCGGTTTCCACAGCGAGAACTTCAGCGTCGGCCTGCACGGCGGCAGCCACACCATCGACTTCGCCGCGGTGCTCACCGCAGTGGCCACCGCCGGCATCGTGTTCAGCTTCAACGGCTTCCAGAGCCCGGTGAACCTGGCCGGCGAGGCGCGCAATCCCGGGCGCAGCATCCCGTTCGCGGTGCTCGGCTCGATCGCGCTGGCCACGGTGGTCTACGTGCTGCTGCAGGTCGCCTACCTGGGCGCGGTGCCGCCGGACCTGCTGGCCAAGGCCGGCTGGCACGGCATCGACTTCCGCTCGCCGTTCGCGCAGCTGGCGATCATCGTCAACCTGCACTGGCTGGCGATGCTGCTGTACGTGGACGCCTTCGTCAGCCCCAGCGGCACCGGCATCACCTACACCGCCACCACCGCGCGGATGATCTACGGCATGGAGCGCAACGGCACCATGCCCAAGGTACTGGGCCGGGTGCATCCGACCTGGGGCGTGCCGCGCCCGGCGATGTTCTTCAACCTGCTGGTGTCCTACCTGTTCCTGTTCTTCTTCCGCGGCTGGGGCACGCTGGCGGCGGTGATCTCGGTGGCCACCATCATTTCCTACCTGACCGGCCCGATCAGCGCCATGGCGCTGCGCAAGCACGCGCCGGAGATGCACCGCCCGCTGCGCATCGCCGGCCTGCCGGTGCTGGCCGCGGCGGCCTTCGTGCTGGCCACCGAACTGCTGTACTGGGCGCGCTGGCCGCTGACCGGCGAGATCATCCTGCTGATGCTGGTGGCCCTACCGGTGTACGCCTACTACCAGCAGCGCGACGGCTGGAAGGATTTCCGCCGGCACCTGCGCGGCGCCAGTTGGCTGATCGCCTACCTGCCGACCATCGCCCTGCTGTCGTGGGCCGGCAGCACCACCTTCGGCGGCCACGGCTACCTGTCCTACGGGCCGGACCTGGTGGTGGTCGGCGTGGTCGCGCTGGGCTTCTACTTCTGGGGCGTGCGCGCCGGCTGGCGCACCCCGTCGCTGCAGCAGGCCAGCGCCGGCTGAGCCGCGGCGGCGCTCAGCCGCCGCGCAGGAATTGCAGCGCGCGCGACAGCAGCGCGGCGCCGACGAAACCGGCCAGGGCGCACAGGCCCACCGCGATGACGCCCTGGTGGGACGGGTCGTCGCGTCTGTCGAACAAGGCCAGCGCCGCGGCGACGCAGACCGCCGAGGTGCCGGCGCCGATCAGGCCGATGCGCAGATGCGCGCGCCAGCCGCGCAGGCGCGGCCAGGCGCGTGCGGCGAACAGACCGGTCAACAGCGCCGGCAAGGCGCCGAAGACATAGGAAAACATCGCCATCAGCAGGAGCAGCAGCAGCGGAGCGCTGACGCCACTGCCCTCTCCCCAGGTCATCGCGATCGCCACCGGCAGCCCGACCACCACGGTCCCGAGCGGCGGGCCGACGAACAGGAAGGTCATGACCACGCCGACGCCGACCAGCCAGCGCGGCAGCGGGTCGTTGCCCGCTTCCGCGTCGAACGGGTCGACCTCGTGCGCGCGTGCGTCCGGGGCCGCCTGCGACGCAGGCGGCAACGGGTCGTGGCTCACTGCTTGGCGGGCGCCGCCTGGCGCTGCGCGGCGCTGGCGTCGCGGGCGGCGCGGAACTCGGAGTCGCGGCTCCAGTTCGGCCACTGCGGCGAATTGGCCAGTTCCTCACCCAGGGTGTACAGCACCTGCATGTCGCGCGCGGCGCCGGCGAAGGTCCAGCTCGGCTGCCATTCGTCGCCGGGCTGGTGGTAGCGCTTGGCGGTGTAGTCGTCCGAGGCGGCCTTGCCGGCGGCAACGCCGCCGTCCACCCAGTCCTGGCCAGCGGCGAAGGACAGCGCCGGCACGCCGCGCTTGGCGAAGGAGAAGTGGTCGGAGCGGAAGAAATAGCCGGCTTCCGGCTTGGGATCGGGCGTGTAGCGCAGGTCCCAACCCTTGGCCACGCGCTTGAGGTCGTCGAGCAGCTCCAGCTTGGCGGTGCCGTAGATGCCGAAATCGCGCGAGGGTCCGAACGGGCTCATGCCGTCCATGTTGATCACCGCCACCGTGCGCGCCAGCGGGTACAGCGGCTTGGAGGCGTAGTACTCCGAGCCGAGCAGGCCCTTCTCCTCGGCGGTGACCGACATGAACACCACCGAGCGCTGCGGCGCCGGGCCCTTGGCGAAGGCGCGGGCCAGTTCCAGCAGCGCGGCGACGCCGCTGGCGTTGTCCAGCGCGCCGTTGAAGATGCGGTCGCCCTTGGCGTCGGGCGCGCCCACGCCCAGGTGATCCCAGTGCGCGGTGTAGATGAGGGTCTCGTCCGGCCGGGTCTTGCCGGGCAGCCGCGCGACCACGTTGTGCGAGGTGATCACCTCCGACTTCACCGCGTAGTCGGCGTACAGGCGCTCGCCCTTCAGCTCCACCGGCTTGAAGTCGCGCGACTGCGCCTGCTTCTTCAGCGCATCGAAATCCAGCCCGGCGCGCTTGAACAGGTCCACCGCCAGGTCGCGCTGGATCCAGCCCTCCAGTTCCGGGTGCACCGACTTGGGATCGTCGCGGACCACGTCGAACATGCTGTTGGTGTTGGAGTTGGCGACGGTGGCCCAGCCGTAGGAGGCCGGTGCGGTCTCGTGCACGATCAGCACGCCGGCCGCGCCCTGCCGCGCGCCTTCCTCGAACTTGTAGGTCCAGCGGCCGTAGTAGGTCATGCCCTTGCCGTCGAACGCGCCCTTGCCGGTCTCGAAATCGGGGTCGTTGATCAGCACCACCGCGATCTTGCCCTTCAGGTCCACGCCCTTGAAGTCGTCCCAGCCGCGCTCGGGCGCCTTGACGCCGTAGCCGACGAACACCAGCGGCGCGCCGTCCAGGCTGACCTGGCTGCTGCCGTCGAGCGCGGCGCGCACGGCGATCTGCTGGCCCTGGGTCAGGGCCTGGCGCTGGTCGCCGCTGGCGATCGCCAGGCGCGGCGTGCCGACGATGTCGGCGCGGCGCAGCGGCACCGCCTGCGTCCACAGGCGCTTGCCGTCGCGCAGGTCGCCGCCAGGCTGCAGGCCGGCCGCCTGGAACTGCGCGCTCAGGTAGGCCACGGTCTTCTCCTCGCCCGCCGAACCCGGGGCGCGGCCCTCGTAGGCGTCGGAGGCCAGCGTCTTGACGTCGTTGGACAGGCGCTGGGTATCGAAGGTCGGTGCGGACGGCGGCGCCGCCAGGCAGGCGCCGGACAGCGCCAGGGCCAGCAGGCTCACGATCGGTTGTTTCACGGGGTTCCCCTCGGCAGACACAAAGAGCATCGAGTGTAGCGGCGCCCGCCCCGGGCCGGGGTGTGTCGAATGATCGCCGTACGTGCGCTGTCGCAAAAATTTATTGTGATAAACCGCTCAAATGCGAACCTGAACATGCTCTAATGCCGCGCTCGCGCATCCCGGGGCCATGCCGATCCGGTGGCCCAGGCCGATCCGCGTGCCCATGGCGGCTTCCACCCGAGCCGCGCATGGCGTCCGTTGCCCCCACCCTCACCCTGGGCCGCTCCGACTGCGGGGCCGGCCCGCTTCCGGAGACCTGCAGAGATGGCGATGTCCCCCTTCACCCGCATCACCCGTTGCGCGCTGGCCGCCGCGCTGCTGGCCGCCAGCGGTTCGGCCTGGAGTTACGCGGTCAGCAAAGGCACGGTGGTGGACGACCGCGGCAACGCGGTGCAGCTGCGCGGCGTCAACTGGTTCGGCTTCGAAGGCAGCGCGCACACCGTGCACGGCCTGTGGGCGCGCAACTGGAAGGACATGATCACGCAGATGCAGGGCCTGGGCTTCAATGCCGTGCGCCTGCCGTTCTGCCCGCAGACCCTGCGCGGCGTCGCCCCCACCAGCATCGACTACGGCCGCAACCCGGACCTGCAGGGCCTGAACTCGCTGCAGGTGCTGGACAAGCTGGTCAACGAGTTGAGCAGCCGCGGCATGTACGTGCTGCTGGACCACCACTCGCCCGATTGCCAGGGCATCTCCGAGCTCTGGTACACCGACTCCTACAGCGAGCAGCAGTGGATCAGCGACCTGAGTTTCGTGGCCAAGCGCTACGCGTCGGTGCCGGGCGTGATCGGCATCGACCTGAAGAACGAGCCGAACGGCCGCAACACCTGGGGCACCGGCAACCTCAAGACCGATTGGAACAAGGCGGTCGAGCGCGCCTCGGCAGCGGTGCTGAAGGTGGCGCCGAAGTGGCTGATCGTGGTCGAGGGCATCACCGACAACCCGACCTGCTCCAGCAGCTACGGCTACTGGTGGGGCGGCAACCTGGAACCGCTGACCTGCACCAAGCTCAACGTGCCGGCCAACCGCCTGCTGCTGTCGCCGCACGTGTACGGCCCGGACGTGAACTGGCAGCCCTACTTCGGCGACAGCAGCTTCCCGGCCAACATGCCGGCGATCTGGGAGCGCCAGTTCGGCCAACTGACCCAGCGCGGCTACACCATGATGATCGGCGAGTTCGGCGGTAACGAAGGCCGCAACCAGGCGCAGGACCCGATCCTGCAGAAGGCGCTGATCGACTACCTGATCAAGAAGAACATCCGCAGCGGTTTCTACTGGGCCTGGAACCCGAACAGCCGCGACACCGGCGGCGTGCTCGACGACGACTGGACCACCGTGCGCACCGAGAAGATGACCGGGCTCAAGCGGCTGTGGGGCGACACCAGCGGCACCACGCCGACCCCGACTCCGACTCCGACGCCCACCCCGGAGCCGACGCCGACCCCCACGCCGACCCCGGCCCCGGGCAGCGCCAGCTTCAGCACCAAGATCATCGTCGACAGCGACTGGAACGCCGGCTACTGCGAACGCGTGCAGGTGACCAACAGCGGCAGCGCCACCGGCAACTGGGCGGTCACCCTGTCCATCAGCGGCACCGTCAACAACCTGTGGAACGCCACCTGGACGCAGTCGGGCACCACGCTCAGCGCCAGCGGCGTGGACTGGAACAAGACCCTGGCCCCCGGCGCCACCGCCGAGTTCGGGTTCTGCGCCGCCCGCTGAAGGCCGCGCCATCGCCCCGCGCACCCCGCGGGGCAACACCCGACGGCAGCGTCCCACGACGCTGCCGTTGGCGTTTCTGCGCTCCCCATCACCGCCCGGCCACGGCCAGGCGCCTGCGCATCGGCCGGCCATGCGCAATCGGTGGACAAGCGCGTCTTCTGCAACCGCAGTCACGGCCGCCGCGGCGGACACTGCCGATCATCGCCGCCGAGCATCCGCCCCCCTTTGGCCGGCGCGCTCCGCACCGGCCGCCATCGGAGCATCGCAATGAACAGGTCCCTGCATTCCCGCATTACCCGCTGCCTGCTGGCCGCGGCGCTCGTGGCCGCCAGCAGCCCGGCCTGGAGCTACGCCATCAACCAGGGCAAGGTGGTGGACGACGCCGGCAACGCCGTGCAGCTGCGCGGCGTCAACTGGTTCGGTTTCGAGACCTCGCAACACACCGTGCACGGTCTGTGGGCGCGCAACTGGAAGGACATGATCACGCAGATGCAGGGCCTGGGCTTCAACGCCGTGCGCCTGCCGTTCTGCCCGCAGACGCTGCAGGCGGTGTCGCCCGGCAGCATCGACTACAGCCGCAACCCGGACCTGCAGGGCCTGAACTCGCTGCAGATCCTGGACAAGGTGGTCAACGAACTCAGCAGCCGCGGCATGTACGTGCTGCTCGACCACCACACTCCGGACTGCAACGCCATCTCCGAGCTCTGGTACACCGGCAGCTACAGCGAGCAGCAATGGCTGGACGACCTGACCTTCGTGGCCAAGCGCTACGCGTCGGTACCAGGGGTGATCGGCCTGGACCTGAAGAACGAGCCGCACGGCGCCGCCACCTGGGGCAGCGGCAATGCCGCCACCGACTGGAACAAGGCCGCCGAGCGCGCGGCGGCGGCGGTGCTGAACGCCGCGCCGAACTGGCTGATCGTGGTCGAAGGCATTTCCAACACGTCGACCTGCTCCAGCGACACCGCGCACTTCTGGGGCGAGAACCTGGAACCGCTGGCCTGCACCGCGCTGGCCATTCCGGCCAACCGCCTGCTGCTCGCCCCGCACGTGTACGGGCCGGACGTCTACATGCAGCCGTACTTCAGCGCCTCCAACTTCCCGGCCAACATGCCGGCGATCTGGGAGCAGCACTTCGGCCAGTTCGCCCAGGCCGGCCACGCGCTGCTGCTGGGCGAGTTCGGCGGCAAGTACGGCCAGGGCAACCCGCTGGACGTGCAGTGGCAGAACGCGCTGGTCGACTACCTGATCGGCAAGGGCATCCACAGCGGCTTCTACTGGTCGTGGAACCCCAACAGCGGCGACACCGGCGGCATCCTCAACGACGACTGGAGCACGGTGCGTACCGACAAGGTGACCCTGCTGAAGAAGCTGTGGGACGGCGACGGCAGCAGCACGGGCGGTGGCGGTGGTAACGGCGGCGGTAACGGCGGTGGCAATGGTGGAGGCGGTGGTGGTGGTGGTGGCAACGGCGGCGGCGGAACGCCCACGCCGCCGCCGTCCGGCAGCAGCTTCAGCACCAAGGTGCTGGTCGACAGCGACTGGAACGCCGGCTACTGCAACCGCGTGCAGGTGACCAACACCGGCGGCAGCAGCGGCGACTGGAGCGTCACCCTGTCGATCAGCGGCACGGTCAACAACCTGTGGAACGCCACCTGGACCCAGTCGGGCACCACGCTCAGCGCCAGTGGCGTGGACTGGAACAAGACCCTGGCCCCCGGCGCCACCGCCGAGTTCGGCTTCTGCGCCGCACGCTGAGCGCTCCGCGGCTTGCCTGACGGCACGCGCCCGGCCACTCCCTCGGGGGATGGCCGGGCGCGCTGCCGGCCGTCCGCCAGCGCACCGCGCTGTGCCATCAGTCACGTTCCCGCTGCCGCCGCCGGCCCTCTATGCTGGCGCACTGTCCACACTCAGGCCCGGCCCATGCTCCGACCCTTGTCGCTGTTGATCTCCAGCATCCTTACCCTCGGCACCGGCGCCGCCCTGGTGGCCGCGCCGTCGGCCCTGGCCGCGGCCACGCCGGGCCAGGCGACCGCGCCGGAGATCGCCTACACCCGCTTCACCCTGCCCAACGGCCTGACCGTGGTGGTGCACGAGGACCACAAGGCGCCGGTGGTGGCGGTGAGCATCTGGTACCACATCGGTTCGGGCGACGAGCCGGCCGGCAAGACCGGCTTCGCGCACCTGTTCGAGCACCTGATGTTCTCCGGCTCGGAGAACCACAAGGGCACCTATTTCCAGCCGTTCGAGAAGGTCGGCGCCACCGACATGAACGGCACCACCTGGTTCGACCGCACCAACTACTTCGAGACCGTGCCGACCACCGCGCTGGACACCGCGCTGTGGATGGAATCGGATCGCATGGGCCACCTGCTCGGCGCGATCGGCCAGAAGGAACTGGACACCCAGCGCGGCGTGGTCCAGAACGAGAAGCGCCAGGGCGAGAACCGCCCCTACGGCCGCGTCGACGAGAACATCCTGGCCAACATCTTCCCGGCCAACCACCCGTACCAGCACGACACCATCGGCTCGATGGCCGACCTCGACGCGGCCTCGCTGGACGACGTCAAGCAGTGGTTCCACGACAACTACGGCGCCGCCAACACCACCCTGGTACTGGCCGGCGACATCACCGTGGCGCAGGCCAAGGCCAAGGCCGAGCAGTACTTCGGCGACATCCCCGCCGGCCGCCCGGTGCCGCGCCAGCAGCCGTGGATCACCCCGCTGGCCAAGCAG
This sequence comes from Xanthomonas sp. NCPPB 3174, assembly GCF_056725205.1. Classification (NCBI taxonomy): domain Bacteria; kingdom Pseudomonadati; phylum Pseudomonadota; class Gammaproteobacteria; order Lysobacterales; family Lysobacteraceae; genus Xanthomonas; species Xanthomonas sp. NCPPB 3174. The sequence goes on from NZ_CM161517.1 coordinate 4,437,076, forward strand.
ACCCGCGGCGTGCAGCACGACCACGTCGCGCAGCCGCGCATCTACCGCACCTGGGTGGCGCCGCAGTTGGGCACCGACGACGCGGTGCTGCTGGACCTGGCCACCACCGTGCTCGGCGGCGGCAAGACCAGCCGCCTGTACCAGCGCCTGGTCTACCGCGACAAGCTGGCCGACGACGTGTCCGCCGGGCTGCAGTCGTTCGCGCTGGCCAGCCAGCTGCAGATCACCGCCGACGTGAAGGAAGGCGTGGACCCGGCCAAGGTCGAGGCCGCCATCGCCGACGAACTGCAGAAGTTCCTGGCCGAAGGCCCCACCGCCGACGAACTGCAGCGTGCGCAGGTGGGCTACCGCGCCGGCTTCGTGCGCGGCCTGGAGAAGGTCGGCGGCTTCGGCGGCAAGGCCACGGTGCTGGCCGAGGGCCAGGTCTACCGCAACGATCCGGGCGCCTACAGGAAGGACCTGCAGCGCGCGCAGGACGCCACCGTCGCCAGCGTGCGCAAGGCCGCCGACACCTGGTTCGGCAAGGGCGACTACCTGCTGACCGTGCTGCCGGCGCCGGAGGGCTTCGATCCGGCGGCCGAGGACAAGGCGGTCAAGCCGCTGCCGGCAGCCCCGGGCAAGCCCGCGCCGAAGGTGCCGGCCAAGGGCAACTACAGCGTCGGCAAGACCCAGGTCGATCGCGCCGCCGGCGTGCCGGAGACCACCCAGTTCCCGAGCCTGAGCTTCCCGCAGCTGCAGCGCGGCAAGCTCAAGAACGGCATCGAGGTGGTGCTGGCCGAGCGCCACACCATCCCGGTCACGCAGATCCAGCTGCTGTTCGATGCAGGCTATGCGACCGACCGCGGCAGCAAGCTCGGCACCGCCAACTTCACCGCGGCGCTGATGAACGAGAGCACCCGCAACCTGGATTCGGTGGACGTGGCGCAGCGCCGCCAGCGCCTGGGCGCGATGACCAGCGTGTCCTGCGAACTGGACAGCTGCGATGCCTCGCTCAACGCGCTCAACGACCAGTTGGCGCCGTCGCTGGCGCTGTTCGCCGACATCGTGCGCAACCCGGCGTTCAAGGCCGACGACATCGAGCGCATCCGCGGCCAGTGGCTGGCCTCGATCGCGCAGGAGAAAACCCAGCCGCAGGGCCTGGCGCTGCGCACCCTGCCGCCGCTGCTGTACGGCCCCACCCATCCGTACGGCGTGCCGCTCACCGGCACCGGCACCGAGGCGGCGATCAAGAGCCTGACCGCGGGCGACCTGAGCGCGTTCCAGAACAACTGGCTGCGTCCGGACAACGTGCGCATCCTGGTCGCCGGCGACACCACCCTGGACAAGATCATCCCGCAGCTGGATGCCGCCTTCGGCGACTGGCAGGCCCCGGCCGGCAAGCGCCCGACCAAGAGCCTGCCGCAGGTGGCCGCGCAGCCCAAGCCGCGCGTGTTCCTGATCAACCGCGACGATGCCCCGCAGTCGCTGATCCTGGCCGGCCTGCTGGCGCCCTCCACCAAGGCGCCGAACAACCTCGCCATCGGCGTGGCCAACGGCGCCTTCGGCGGCACCTTCACCTCGCGCCTGAACATGAACCTGCGCGAGGACAAGCGCTGGGCCTACGGCGCCAACAGCTTCATGATCGACGCGATCGGCCAGCGCCCGTTCCTGTTCTTCGCCCCGGTGCAGACCGACAAGACCGCCGAATCGGCCGCCGAGATCCTCAAGGAAGCCAAGGCCGTGGTCGGCGACAAGCCGCTGACCGCCGACGAGATCGCCAAGATCAAGGAACAGCGCGTGCGCGCCCTGCCGGGCAGCTTCGAGACCACCAGCGCCGTGCTCGGCGCGATGGAAGGCATCGTCCAGTACGGCCGCCCGGACGACTACGTGCAGACGCTGAAGACGCGCCTGGAAGCGATCGACCAGCCGGCGGCGGAAGCGGCGATCAAGGAGATCGTGGCGCCGCAGGCGATGACCTGGGTCATCGTCGGCGACCTCAAGCAGATCGAAGCGCCGGTGCGCGCGCTGAAGCTGGGCGAGGTGCAGGTGCTGGACAGCGACGGCCAGCCGGTCAAGGCGAAGGCCGCGGCCAAGCAGTAACGCCGCACACGCATGGCGGGGCTGCCCCGCCATGCGCCACGCGCCGACGCCGGCATCGGGCGTCGGCGCCATCGCAGCGCATCGCCAACGCGCGATGCGACATGCGACATGCGACGACAGTGAGTGAACGCGCAGGCTGCGCTGCGGCGCAGCCTGCCCGCATCTGCCCTCGCATGCGCGGGTCGCGGATGGGTCGCCAAGGCGGTGCGCCGCGCCTGTCCTTCACGGCGCCTGGTCGCAACGCTTGGTATCCGCAAGGCCTGTCCTGGCCTGCCACCGCCGATGCCGACCGCTTCTCCCCGCCGCGTCGCCGCTCCCCGCATCCGCGTCGGCTGCGCCGGCTGGTCGATCGCCAGCACGCAACGCGCCTTGGTCGGCGACGGCGCCAGCCAGTTGGCGCGCTATGCCACCCGCTTCGACGCGGTCGAGATCAACTCCACGTTCTACCGCGCCCACCGCGCCAGCACCTACCAGCGCTGGGCCGACAGCGTGCCGACGGGGTTCCGCTTCTCGGCCAAACTGCCACGCACCATCACCCACGACGCGCGCCTGCACCGCGTCGCGCCGCTGCTGAAGACCTTCCTCGCCGAGGTCGGCCATCTCGGCGACAGGCTCGGCTGCCTGCTGGTGCAACTGCCGCCAAGCCTGGCCTTCGATGCGCGCACCGCCGCCACGTTCTTCGCGATGCTGCGGCGCCGCTGGCAGGGCGGCATCGCCTGCGAACCGCGCCACGCCAGTTGGTTCAGCGCACGCGCCGAGGCACTGTGGCAGCGCCATCGCATCGCGCGCGTGGCCGCCGACCCGGCCCTCACCGCCAGCGCCGCGCAGCCGGCAGGCGCGGCGGCGCCGGCCTACTGGCGCTGGCATGGCGCGCCGCGCGTCTACTACAGCGACTACGCCGACGCCACGCTGCGCAACCTGGCCGAGCGCGTCGCCGCCGCCACGCCGCACCCGCACGAAGCCTGGGTGATCTTCGACAACACGGCGCTGGGCCACGCCCTCGACAACGCCGCCACGCTGCAGGCGCAGCTGCGCGCGCTCGGCGTCGGCGCCGCCGACTGATCGCCGACGCGTGGCCGTCGGCCGTCGGCCGTCTGGCGTGCGCCGCGTCACGCTTGCGCGCTTGTCCACGCGACCTCGCCACGCCCTGCGGTATGGTGCTGCGCCTCGCGATCCGCACCAGACCCGACGCCGCCCATGACCGATGAAGCCCAGCGCCAGCGTGTCCTCGACAGCTACCGCATCGTCGACAGCCTGCCCGAGGCCGCCTACCAGGACATCGTGCAGATCGCCGCCGCGCTGTGCGACACGCCGATCGCGCTGCTGTCGCTGCTGGACCGCGACCGCCAGTGGTTCAAGGCAAGGATCGGCCTGGAGCTGCCGCAGACCGAGCGCAGCCAGGCGGTATGCGACCACGCCATCCGTGCGCCCGAGCACATGCTGGAAGTGCCCGACCTCGCCGACGATCCGCGCTTCGCCGACCTGCAGATGGTCCGCGGCGACACCGGCGCACGCTTCTACGCCGGCATGCCGCTGGTCACCGAAGAAGGTGTCGCGCTGGGCACGGTCTGCGTGCTGGACACCGCGCCGCGCCAGCTCACCGAGACCCAGCGCGACGGTCTGCGCGCGCTGGCGCGCACCGCCATGCGCCTGCTCGACGAACGCCGCCGCGCGCTGCAGCGCGAACGCGAGGCGCTGCTGCAGGCGCATCCGGCCGCCAGCGTGGACGCCCCCGCCGACGGCCGCTACCGGGTGGTGATCCTGGAAGTGCAGGAACTGGCCGCGCTGGCCGAGCGGCAGAGCGAGCGCCTGCTGGGCAGCAGCCTGCAGCAGCTCGACCGCACCCTGGCCAGCTACGTGCACGACGGCGGCGCCGACACGGTGGACCGCGCCACCGAGCATGCCGAGTTCATCGTCATGCTGCATGGCGCCGATGCCGAGCAGAAACTGCGCGGCCTGCGCGAGATCGCCGCGCGGCAGCAGGCGCTCGGGCTGACCGTGCTGGTCGGCGACGCCCAGGCCACGCGGGCGGACGAGCCGATCGGGCAGGTGTTCCTGCGCGCCGAGGCCGCGCTCAGCGCCGAGAAGGATCGCCAGCCGCCGCAGGCGCCCTGACCGGCGGGAGGACCGCCGACCGGCGCGCGTGGCGCGCCGGCAGCGCTGGTCGGCGCAGCGGGCGCGCACTCACGCGTACCGGCCCTGGCCGCGCGCTGGACGACCTACCGCCCCGATCCGGCAGGCGGCGCCACCCATCCGGCTGAAGAGGCCTCCCGGCCGCCGCCCGGGCGACGGACACCCGCCCCGCCTCAGCGGCCCCGTTCTTGCATCCCTCCAGGCGTTGCGGTCCCTCACCGGTGCGAGCCGGGCGGCGCGCGGCCGCCAGGGCAGGATCGGCAGCCGCGCCTTGCGGATCCGGCCGCGCGCCCCGTCCCCGCTTCGGTCGTTTACCATGCCGCACGCATCCTGCTCTGGACCCGACATGAGCCATGCCGCTCCTCCCTGCTGCACCCCGCTGCTGAGCCTGTCGCTCGGCCTGTTGCTCGGCACCGCCGATACCGCCATGGCGGAGGCCGCGCCGGCGACGACGCTGACCGCGCCGGCACCGCCGCCGCAGACGCCCGACCTGGCCTACCCGGAACTGTTCCAGGCGGTGCAGCAGCAGGAGCTGTTCGACGACCAGAAGCACTTCGTCGACGCGCTGCCGCTGCGCGACCCGGCGCTGATCAACGCCGACTATCTGGCGCAGCGCCAGCAGCCCGGTTTCGACCTGCGCCGTTTCGTCGCCGCCAACTTCGAGGAATCCGGCCCGGTGCAGACCGAGGCGATCCGCCAGGACACCGGCCTGCGCGAGCACATCGACGCGCTGTGGCCGCTGCTGGTGCGCCGCCAGGTCGACGTGCCGCCCTACAGCAGCCTGCTGTCGCTGCCGCACCCCTACGTGGTGCCGGGCGGGCGCTTCCGCGAGGTCTACTACTGGGATTCCTACTTCACCATGCTCGGCCTGGTGGAGAGCGGCGAACACGAACGCAGCCGGCAGATGCTGGACAACTTCGCCTACCTGATCGACACCTACGGGCACATCCCCAACGGCAACCGCACCTACTACCTGAGCCGCTCGCAGCCGCCGTTCTTCTCGCACATGGTGCAGTTGCAGGCCAAGGTGGAAGGCGATGCCGCCTGGGCGCGCTACCTGCCGCAGTTGCAGAAGGAATACGCGTACTGGATGGAAGGCGCGCAGACCCTGGCCCCAGGCAGCGCGCATGCGCACGTGGTGCGCCTGGCCGACGGCAGCCTGCTCAACCGCTACTGGGACGCCCGCGACACGCCGCGCCCGGAAGCCTGGCTGCACGACGTGCGCACCGCCGCCGAGGCCAAGGACCGCCCCGCCGCCGAGGTCTACCGCGACCTGCGCGCCGGCGCCGAGAGTGGCTGGGACTATTCCAGCCGCTGGCTCGGCGACCGCAAGACCCTGGCCAGCATCCGCACCACCGCGATCGTCCCGGTCGACCTCAACAGCCTGCTCTACCACCTGGAGACCACCCTGGCCCTGGCCTGCGCCAAGAACCCGGGCGCGCCCGGCTGCGACACCGACTATGCCGCCCTGGCCAGCGCCCGCAAGACCGCGATCGACAAGCACCTGTGGAGCGATGCCGGCTACTACGCCGACTACGACTGGCAGCAGCGCCGGCTGCGCGAGCAGGTCACCGCCGCGGCGCTGTACCCGCTGTTCGTCGGCGTTGCCTCGCCGGCGCGGGCCAAGCGCACTGCCGACACCGTGCAGGCGCAGTTGCTGCGCCCCGGCGGCGTGGCGACCACGCGCCTGCACACCGGCCAGCAATGGGACGAACCCAACGGCTGGGCGCCGCTGCAATGGATCGCCGTGGACGGCCTGCGCCGCTACGGCCAGGACACGCTGGCGCAGCGCATCGGCAGCCGTTTCCTGGCGCGGGTGCAGGCGCTGTTCGCGCAGCAGCACAAGCTGGTGGAGAAGTACGGCGTGGACGCGCAGGCCAAGGGCGGCGGCGGCGGCGAGTACGCGTTGCAGGACGGCTTCGGCTGGACCAACGGCGTCACCCTGCTGCTGATGGATCTGTACAACGCCCCGGCCGCAACCGCGCCCACCGCGCCGCAGCCGCGCACGCAGCCGGAACCGGAGCCGGCATTGCCCTGAGTCGCCCGGGGTCCACACCGCGCCCGGCCGGGGCACGCGCCTGGCGCCGAAGCCGCCGTGGGGCGTGGCGGCCTGCGCAGGGCAGGCAGGCGCGTGGGCGATGACCGCGACCGTCGCCCCCGACGTCGGCGACGTGGCCGACCAGGACGCGGCCGCACAGGCCGCCGTGCTGCGCGGCCTGCCGTCGCAGGCGCAGCTGTGGCACTGGATCGAACGCCTGAACGGGTTCGGCCCACGCCTGACCGGCAGCCCGGCGCACGCCGCGGCGATCGACTACCTGGCCGCCGAACTGCAGGCGCTGGGCCTGCAGGTCCAGCGCGACCACCTGCCGCTGCGCCTCTGGACGGCGCATGCCACGCAGCTGACCCTGGACGACGGCAGCGCGATCGCGGTCGCCGCGCCCCTGCCCTACTCCGGCGTCACGCCACCCGACGGCCTCGCCGGCGAACTGGTCTGGTTCGACGGCCGCCCGCGCTCGTTCCGCAAGGCGCGCGGCAAGATCGCGGTGGTGGCCCTGCGACGTCGCGACCTCGATCGGACCTTGCTGACGCTGGCGTTCAAGCGCAAGGCGCGGCTGCCCGACGGCGACGCCGACTTCGCATCGTCCATCACCACCCCGCTGCTGACCGGCCTGCAGGCGGTGGCGCTGGACAAGGCGCGCCGGCACGGCGTGCGCGCCGTGATCTGCGTGTTCGAGGGCGTTTCCGAGGCGCAACTGCACGGCCAGGTGCTGCCGTTCATCACGCCGTACCGCGACCTTCCGGCGGTGTGGGTGAGTGCACGCCACGCCGAGGCGCTGCGTGCCGCGGCCGCGCAGCGCAGGCAGGCGCGGCTGACCCTGCACGCCACGCTGCAGGACACCACCACCGACACGCTGTATGCGGTGCTGCCCGGCCGCGCCCAGGACGAGACGCTCATCGTCAACACCCATACCGACGGGCCGAACGCTTGCGAGGAGAACGGCGCGGCCGGCGTGTTGGCACTGGCCCACGCCTTCGCCGCGCTGCCGCGCGCGGCGCGGCGCCGCACCCTGGTGTTCGTGCTGGTCACCGGCCATTTCCAGTTGCCGCAGATCGGCGTGCGCGGGCGCCAGGCGACCTCGGCCTGGCTGCAACGGCATCCGCAGCTGTGGGACGGCCGCGGCGGCCACGCGCGCGCGGTGGCCGGCATCACCATCGAGCACCTCGGCTGCACCGAATGGCGCGACGACCTGGCGGCCGGCGCGCCAGCACCGACCGGCAAGCTGGAACGGGACCTGGTGTACACGGCCACGCCGGCACTGGATGCGCTGTACCGGCAGGCCTGCGCCGGGCGCAGCAAGCTGCGCGCGCTGACCCTGTCGCCGCGCCTGGAGGTGGCGATGCTCGGCGAGGGCCAGCCGCTGTACCAGGCCGGCATCCCGGTCGTGGCCACCTGCCCGATCCCCGACTACCTGTGCCAGGTCCTGCCGGAGGGCGGCATCGCGCGCCTGGACCCGGCGTATGCGCAGCAGCAGGTGGAGACCTTCGCACGGCTGCTGGCGCGGCTCGACCAGCGCGACGCCGCACAGATCGGACGTATTGCGCTCACGCCGGGCCGGCTGCTGTCCCGCCTGATCGAACGCCTGCGCTGAGCCGCCGCGCTACTGCGCCGGCGTCTCCACGGCGATGCCCATCGCAGTGCGATAGCGCTGGTACAGCGCCATCACCTTGTCGATGTACTCCCGGGTCTCCGCGTACGGCGGCACGCCGCCGTAACGCGTCACCGTGCCGATGCCGGCGTTGTAGGCGGCCGCGGCCAGCACCCGATCGCCAGCGTAGCGACGCAGCAGCGCGCGCATGTAGCGTGCGCCGCCGGCGATGGACTGATCGGCCGCGAACGGATCGCGCACGCCGTATTCCTTGGCCACCTCCGGCAACAGCTGCATGACGCCCTGCGCGCCCTTGGGCGACACCGCGGCGGCGTCGAAGCCGCTCTCGGCGTGCGCGATCGCGCGCAGCCACGGCTCGTCCACCCCGGTGGCACGCGCCGCAACGCGGAACTGTTTGGCATGCGCCTGCAGTTGCGGCGCGCCGAGCTTACCCAGGCCAGGATGCGCGCTCTCCCCGGGCGGGGTCACCGCAGTGAAGCGCAGATAGGGCCGCGAGCCCGGCAGGTTGCGCGTGGAGTAGACCAACCGCCCATCCTGCTCACGCTCGTACAGGGTGCCACTGAACACGCCCAGGTTGCCCCACAGGTTGGGCGTGGCGATCGCCGCATCGTCCAGCTCCTTCGGCGTGCAGCGCGAGCCCGGTTCCGGTGCGGTGGCCAGGCTGACCGTGCCATCGCGCACGCAGCGGTACACGGTGCGCGCGGACGCGCCGGCGGCGATACCGCAGCACAGCAGCAGGCACAGCGCGGCACGGGCAAGCGGCATCGGCGACAGCTCGGATGGGGCGGGCGCGCATCATCGCGCAGCGCATGTCGAGGCGAGTGATGGCGGGGATCGGCACGCTGTCCGACAGCGCCCTCCCTCGCAGGAGCGGCTTCAGCCGCGATGCTTTATCGGGAAAGCCATCGCGGCTGAAGCCGCTCCTACAGACATCCGGCAAGCTGGCTGGGTGCACTGTGGGAGGGACTTCAGTCCCGACGCTTCCAACTCGAATACACCGCATCCTCCGCCTGCGCGGCTGAAGGGCGCCTCCGACAACCCAAGAGAGCACACCCGTAGGAGCGGCTTCAGCCGCGACGAGGACTTCCCTGGAAAGCCATCGCGGCTGAAGCCGCTCCTACAGACATCCGGCGAGCTGACTGGATGCACTGTGGGAGGGACTTCAGTCCCGACGCTGCCAAGCTCGAATCACCGCCTACGGCGCACACGCCGCCAGCTTCTGATCGGCGTACCACAGCGCGCGCCGCGCCAGGTCGTAGGCGCTGTCGGCCTCGCGCGGCAGCAGTTGCTGCGCGCGGATCGGGTCGGCGCCCTTGGCCATTGCGGTTTCCACGTGCAGCAACGCGTCCAGGTGCTCGCGCACCGGCGTCAGCAGGCGTTCGCGCTGCGCCGCCGGGCAGGCGCCGCGCCGCTGCTGCAGGTCGGCCAGGGCCTGGCGAATCCGCCGGCTGGCTTCGCCATCCAACCCGGGCACCTTTTCGAAGGCGATCGGCGCGGCCTTGTAGGCATCGCCGGTGGCCTCGCTGCCGAGGTCGCTGGGGCGTTCGTGCAGCGCCGGGTTGAAGCGCACGTCCGGCGGCGGCCGCGCCACCGCCGACTGATGCGTGTTCTTGGGCAACAGTTGCTTGATCGCGCGGTCGATGCCCTGCACGGCGACGTCGCCGAGGGTGCCGTCGCTGGCCCAGTCCTTGTCGAAGCGGGTGGACCGGTAGTCGATCGGATTGGGCCGTTCGAGCAGGCGCTTGGACTTGGCGACATCGCGCGGATTGAGCGTCCCCGGCGGCGTGCCCTGCGCCTGCGCGAACGGATCCACCGCCACCCCATCGGGCAGGCGCGGATGGCCATCGCCGGTGTAGAGCGTCGCCGCCATGCCCGTGGCGGCCGCAGTGGGCGCGATCGGCGTCGACGAAGAAGTCGGCGCGGGGGCGGCGTGCGGTTGCCGCGCCGCGGCCGGCATGCGCGCGGCCGTCGAGGGCGCACGCGTGGAGGCCGGCGGCGGGACCGGCGCGCGACGCGCCGGCTGCCGCGGCAGGAACACCAGGCGCAGCGCATCCTCGGCCGCCGCGCGCGGCGGCGCCGACGGCGCGCCCCACAGCAGGCGCCCCAGCAAGGCCAGGATCATCGCGGTCGCCAGTGCCGCCCACAGCTGCAGCCAACGGTCTTGCGCAGGGAGGGCGGTCACGACGGTCGAGGATCCATGGACAGGCGGCTGGGGCGAATGTGGGGGACGGACCGGTACAGCGTGCCGGGAGTTCCGTTGCCGGCGCGTGCCGCGGCGCGCGGCGGGCCGCGACACGCCGCCATCTGCCGCCGCTGTAGACACGCAAAGCCTTGTCGCGCCAGGGATTGCGTCGGCGCATGAGGAAACCGGCTAAGGTGACGCGCCCGGCCGGCGCGACAGCCGGCGTACAGCCAGCGGGCCCCGACACCCGCTGCCGCAGGAGAACCGCATGACCCGATGCCTGGCCACCGCCCTGCTCGGCGCCGCGCTGGCGCTGCCCGCGCACGCCGCGCCCTCGCACCTGGACAGCGTCCTGCAACGCGGCGTGCTGCGCGTGTGCACCACCGGCGACTACGCGCCCTACAGCCGCCTGCGCAGCGACGGCACCTACGAAGGCATCGACATCGCCCTGGCGCAATCGCTGGCCGACAGCCTGGAGGTCACGCTGCAGTGGGTGCCGACGCGCTGGCCGACGCTGCTGCCGGACCTGCACGCCGACCGCTGCGACATCGCCGTCGGCGGCATCTCGGTGTCGCTGCCGCGGCAACGCCAAGCCTGGTTCAGTGCGGTGCTGGAGGTCGACGGCAAGATCCCGCTGGTGCGCTGCGCCGACCAGGCGCGCTACCGCGACATCGCCCAGATCGACCGGCCCGAGGTGCGGGTGATCGAACCGCGCGGCGGCACCAACGAGGCGTTCGCCCGCCGCGAACTGCCGCATGCGCACCTACTCCTGTCCGACGACAACCCCGCCATCTTCCGCGACCTGCGCGAGGGCCGCGCCGACGTCATGATCACCGACGCCTCCGAGGCCCGCTTCCAGCAGCGCCAGGTGCCCGGCCTGTGCGCGGTGGCGCCGCAGCGGCCGCTGCAGTACAGCGAGAAGGCGTTCCTGCTGCCGCGCGACGACATGGCCTGGAAGGCCTACGTCGACCAGTGGCTGCACCTGAGCAAGGCCAGCGGCGCCTATGCGCGGATCGTGGCGGCGTGGCTCGGCGATCCGGAAACAATCCCCTAAACCTCCCGCCTGCCCGCGCGCAGCCGCTATGCTGCCGCGGCCGGCGGCGTTCGCCCCGGCATGGGGACCCAACAAGGAGAGAGCATGAAACTGCAATGGAAAACGCTCGCGCTGGTGAGCGTGATGTTGTTGGCCGCCGGCTGCGCGACCAACAGCGTGGTGCACCAGAGCTACAAGGCGACCACCGCCGAAACCTACTGGTACCAGCTCACCGGCAACGACGACACCGATGCCGAGAGCCTGGCCATGTTCCACCGCCAGCTCGACGCGCAACTGGACGCGGCGCACCTGCACGGCACGCAGGGCCAGGCCGATGCGCGCAGGATGACCATCGTCATCGACCACTACTACATGCGCAGCAACGGCGCGCGCTTCTGGGCCGGCATCATGGCCGGGCGCGACAAGATCAAGAGCCGCGTCACCGTCGCCGATGCCAACGGCAAGACCGCCGCGCAGTTCGACGTGGAATCGACCAACAGCACCGCCTGGGGCACCTCCGAAGGCCTGATCGAGCGCCACGCCCAAGAGATCGTCGCGCGACTCAAGCAACTGCAGTAACACGTGGCGCCCGTGCAGGACTGCAACGGTCCTGCACGGGCGCCGAAGCGCACCAACTCGCTGTCTGCAGCACACCTCGCATCATCTGCTCCCACGACACGCACGCCGGATGCCGCTTGCTCTGTAGGAGCGGCTTCAGCCGCGACGGAGCGTTCCCGGTAAAGCCCGTCGCGGCTGAAGCCGCTCCTACAGGGCACGCTTCGAATTGATGCGAGATGCCCTGTCGCCGATCACGCAGCAGCACGTCGGATGCGCAAGGCGGCCCACGCACTGCCAGTACCGCTCAGCCGGCCAGGCCCAGCTGCTCGGCCAGATCGCTGCGCGGCGAACGCCCATACAGCCGGCTGTATTCGCGACTGAACTGCGATGGACTCTGGTAGCCGACGCGGTAGCCGGCCGCGCCCACGTCCATGCGTTCGACCACCATCAGCCGCCGCGCCTCGCGCAGGCGCAATTGCTTCTGGTACTGCAAAGGTGTCATCGCCGCGACCGCGCTGAAATGGTGGTGCAGCGAGGACACGCTCATGTTGACCTGGCGCGCCAGGTCCTCGATCCGCAGCGGTTCGGCGTAGTGCTGGCGCAACCAGGCGATGGCCTTGGCGATGCGGTTGCTCGGGCTGTCCTCCTGGGCGATGCGCAGCAGGTTCGGCCCGCATGGCCCGACCAGCAGGCGGTACAGGATCTCCTGTTCGATCAGCGGCGCCATCGCCGCGATGTCGGCCGGGCGCTCCAGCAGCCGCAGCATGCGCAGCGTGGCGTCCAGCAGGTCCGGGCACGCGGTATTGACCGACACCCCACGCGGGCGCTCGGCCCCGACCTGCGGCGGCAACGGAATGCGCTCGAGCAGTTCGCGCAGCCGGTCCGGCCGGATCGACATGCCCACGCCCAGCAGCGGCTGTTCCGGGCTGGCCTGGGTGATGCGCGAGACCACCGGCAGATCCAGCGTCACCAGCAGAAAGGTGCCCACGCCGTAGCGGTACTCCTCGTTGCCCAGGGTCAGGCATTTCTCGCCCTGCAACACCAGCGCGAAGACGGGCCACTGCGCGGTGTGCGTCTTCGGCGACGGCGCGGAACGGTAGGAACAGAAGAAGCCGTCGATGGCGGTGTCGTGGTCGCCATCGGGGACGGCCAATCGGGCAACCAGGGCGGCCATTTCCTGGTAGCGGTGGGCGAGCGCGGTCATCGGCAAGGGCGCCGTAGCGTGCGAAAGGAGGAAGGCAAGCTTGCACGATGCTGCGCCGGCGCGGACCACGGCGCGACGCGGCTTGCAGGATCGTACAAGAATTCCGTTGGATCGCGCTAACGCGCCCGCGGCGCGGGCCAGCATCCTGTATCGGCCGGTTCCCCTACCGGCGCCGTCCCGGAACGCCCGCCCGCGCCCGCCTGTTCCGGCCGTACGGCCCTGTCCCTTCCCCATGCCCCTCGTCGCGCTGTCGCGTCGCCGCCAGCGTGCCATGCGGGCGATGCAGACCGCAGGAGAGACTGATGCATCCCCATACCGAAGCCCTGGAAATCGCCACCTTCCGCCTGCTCGACTGCACCTGGCGCACCTTCCTGCGCGCCAATGCCGAAGTCGATGCCTGGCTGCAGCGCCAGCCCGGCTTCCGCTCGCGGCGCATCGCCCGCCGCCGCGACGGCAGCGTGGTCGACATGGTGCTGTGGGACAGCGTCGCCCACGGCACCGCGTCGGCACGGCGGCTGATGCGCGAACTGCACGGCGCGGCGATCCACGCCCTGATCGACCCGGACACGGTGTCGTGGGACATCGCCCCGGTGCAGCACGTCAGCGGCGAGGAAAGCGACCGGGAGGAGGACGCCGCCGAGGCCGACAGCCTCGCGGCGTGACCTGCACGGCCTGCGCCGCGCGCGGCTGGCTCAGACCCAGCCGCGCCGGCGGAACCAGGCCAGCGGCAACAGCATGCTCAGCGCGATCACGCCCAGCGCCCAGTAGTAGGCGTCGTGCCATTTCAGCTCGGGCATGTGCGCGAAGTTCATGCCCCAGATGCCGACCAGCACCGTCGGCGGGATGCCGACCACCGAGGCCACCGCCATCACCTTCATCACGTTGTTCTGGTCGACGTTGATCATGCCCAGCACGCTGTCGAGCAGGAACTCGATGCGGTCGTCCAGGTGCTGCTCGAATTCGATCAGGGTGGCCAGATCCTTGTGCAACAGGCCGATGCGCTTGGCCGCGTCCTCGCCGAACCAGTCCGGCGCGGCGTCGTCCAGGTAGGTGGCCACGCGCAGCAGACCGTGGCCGGCGTTGTGCATGCCGCCCAGGCGCCGGCCCATGTCGCCGACGTCGTGCAGCATCCGCTCCAGGTGCCGCGACTTGTGCCGCGCATGCGGCTTGGCGAACGCCGCGCGCGTGGTCTCGGTGATCTGCGCCTCCAGCGCTTCCAGGCGGTCGGCCAAGCGCCCGACCAGTTCGTCGAGCAGGCGCAGCAGCAGGTCGTCGCTGCTGTGGCAGGGGCTGTGCTGCAACTGCACGGCCACCGCATCCAGCGAGGCCATCGGCTGCTCGCGCTGGGTCACCAGCACCCGCGGCGACACCGCGAAACCGAGCGGCGCGGTCGGACCGTCCTCGTCCTGGAAGCGCGGCACGTTGAGGAACAGCACCTCGCCTTCCACCCGCACCCGGCTGCTGAACTCGATCTCGCCGATGGCCGCGCGCGTCGGCACCGCGAAACCGACCTTCTCGTCGACCTCGGCCAGCTCCGCCTCGCTCGGCCGGCACAGGTCCACCCAGCACACCGGCGTATCGGAGGTGCCGCCGAGGCGGTGGATGGTGATCATCGGGGCTGGCTCGCGCAGGAAAGGCCGCGAGCATCCGTCAGCGCGCGCGGAGCGTCAACGCCCGCCGCGCGCACCGGTTCAGGCGCTGCGGCGCTTCAACGCGTAGCCCACGCCCAGCAGCAGGAACCACACCGGGCTGGCGAACAGCGCCTGGCGGGTGTCGGCCTGCAGGGTCAGCAACGCCAGCACGAAGGCGAAGAACGCCAGGCACACGTAGCACATGACCACGCCGCCGGGCATCTTGAACGCGGAGGCCGCATGCAGCTGCGGGCGCTTGCGCCGGTAGGCGATGTAGGCGCACAGGATCAGCGACCAGACGAACATGAACAGCACCGCGGCCAGGGTAGTGACCAGGGTGAAGGCGGTGACCAGGTTCGGGATCAGGTACATCAGCACGGTGCCGCCGAGCAGGCAGGCGCAGGAGAACAGCAGTCCACGCGCCGGCACCGCCGCGCGCGAGAGCCGGGCGAAACCACGCGGCGCGTGGCGCTCCTCGGCCAGGCCGTAGAGCATGCGACTGGTGGAGAAGATGCCGCTGTTGGCCGAGGACGTGGCCGAGGTCAGCACCACGAAGTTGATCAGGCTGGCCGCGGCCGGCACGCCGGCCAGCACGAACAGCTCCACGAACGGGCTCTTGCCCGGCACCACCTCGCGCCACGGCGTCACCGCCATGATCGCCACCAGCGCCAGCACGTAGAACACCAGGATACGCACCGGGATCGAGTTGATCGCCTTGGGCAGGTTGCGGCGCGGGTCGGCGGTCTCGGCGGCGGTGGTACCGACCAACTCGATGCCGACGAAGGCGAACACCGCGATCTGGAACCCGGCGAAGAATCCGCCCAGCCCCATCGGGAACATGCCGCCGTCGTTCCACAGGTTGGCCAGCGAGGCCACGTGCCCGGACGGCGACTGGAAGCCCCAGGCGACCAGGCCGGCGCCGGTGAGGATCAGCGCGCAGATCGCGATGATCTTGATCAGCGCGAACCAGAATTCCATTTCGCCGAACAGCTTCACCGTCACCAGGTTCAGCCCCAGCAGCAACAGCACGCACAGCATCGCCGGGATCCACGGCGCCAGCGTCGGGAACCAGAACTGCGCGTAGGCGGCGATCGCGATCACGTCGGCGATGGCGGTGATGATCCAACAGAACCAGTAGGTCCAGCCGCAGAAGAATCCGGCCCAGGGCCCCAGCAGATTGGTGGAGAAGTCGATGAACGACTTGTACTCCAGGTTCGACAGCAGCAGCTCGCCCATCGCGCGCATCACGAAGAACAGCATCACGCCGATGATCAGGTACACGAACAGGATCGACGGCCCGGCCAGGCTGATGGTCTTGCCCGAACCCATGAACAGGCCGGTGCCGATCGCCCCGCCGATCGCGATCAGCTGCAGGTGGCGGTTGGAGAGGCTGCGCTGCAGGTGGTCGGGCTGGGCGGACGGATCGGTCATGGGCGCAGGCCATCGCGGGGGATTAGCCTGCAAACATAGAAGATGGCGGCAGCGCGCGCCAGCCGCGCGTGCGCCGGATGGCGCCGCATGCCGTCCGCGCCGCCGCGGGGGCCGTCGCACAGGCCAGCGCGCCGCCCTGCCCGATCGCCACGAAGCCGTATCGGCGATTTCCTGATCGGCACCGGTGCGGCGACCGAGATCGGCTCAGGCGGCCGCGCTCACACCAATTTGGTGCGCCGCCACCACCGCGTGACCTTCTCCTCGCGCACCAGGGTGAACAACCCGGCACCCAGGATCAGCGCGATGCCCACTGCCATCGGCCAGTCCAGGTGATCGTGGAACAGCCAGTAACCGAACCCGATCGCCCACAGCATCTGGCTGTACTGGGTCGGCGCCACCGCGCTGATCGGCGCCGACCGCGAGGCGTACATCATGAAGATCGCGGCCAGGCCGGCGAGCAGGCCGTAACCGGCCAGCAGGATCCACTGCTGCCAGGTCGGCCAGACGAAGGTCGGCAGCATCAGCAGGCCGCCCATCAGCAGTGGGCCGAGCACGCCGGCGCCGTACAGGGTCAGGCGCTTCTCGCCGGGCCCGGCCATGCGCAGGCTGATCACCGACACCGCCCCCACCAGACCGCAGACGATCGCCGCGACATGGCCCTGGCCCAGGTGCCGGAACCCCGGCCGCAGCACCACCAGCACGCCGATGAAGCCGACGATCACCGCCAGCCAGCGCCGCCAGCGCACCTCCTCCTTGAGCAGCAGCACCGACAGCACGGTGACGAAGATCGGCATCAGGAAGATCAGCGCGAACGCCTCGGCCATCGGCAGCAGTGTGAACGCGGTGACCGCGGACAGATTGCCGGCCGCGCCGGTGAACGCGCGCAGCAGCCAGATGCTGGGCCGCTGCGCCACCACCACCTCGCGCCAGCGATCGCCCGGCTTCTTCAGGAACGGCAGCGCAGACAGCATCAGCAGTGCGCCGAAGAACACCACCTCGTAGGCCGGCAGCGAGCCTTCCAGCCCCTTCACGAAGGCGTCGCTGATCGAATAGGCGGCGTAACAGGCGAAACCGAGCAGCACACCCTTGAGCATCATGAGCCTCTTGCGATCGAACGGCGCCCCCATACCGGGCACGCGGGAACTGGCGCCCATTATGCGGGGGGAACGGAAGCAGCGACCGCGCGAACCGTCCAGGACACGACAAATTCTTAAGCAATGCGTTGCTATAAGCCTCAGCGCAACCAAGGGTGCCCCCGCGGTTGCATCCAGGGAGCGGGAGTTGCCTCCGTGTCAGGAAGACGCGAACCCAAGACCGCCTCGTCGGCCTCCCTGCTGCCTTGAACCCGATCGCAACGCGTCCGTTGCATGCAGCCAGAGACCGCCCGATGCCATCACTGCCACGTTGTCTGCCTTTCCTCCTTGCGGCAAGCCTGATCGGCTGCCAGCCGTCCGCGCAAACCACACCGGCCGACCACGCCGCCAACGGCGGCACGGACTCGCCCTCCCCTGCTCCAACGACCGACAAGGCGCCCGCTTCGCCGGCGGCGTCGCTTTCCGGGGAGGCGTCCCTGCAACCCTTGCTCAAGCCGGGAGACCAGATCCTCGCCTTCAAACAACACGACCTGACCGGCAACGGTGGGACCGATGCCGTGGCCATCGTCCGCCACGCCAATGCCGATGCGTCAGGCAATACCTGTGAGCTGCTGGTCCTGCAACAGGCGAATGCGGCATGGAACGTGGCCGACCGTAGCCCGCAAGCGGTCGACTGCCTCTACAACGATGTGGCGCGCAACGCGAAGCGCCTGGACGACAACCTGAGCCTGAAGACGCAGGAAATCGTCTACGTCAACCAGCAGACGCGCAGCAATGTCACCTACACGCTGAAGTACGACTCGGCCAAGAAAGCCTGGTATCTGGCGGAAGCGAGCAGCACGGCACCTGCAGAGAATCCGCAGAGCGGCACGATGGAGGTCTTCCGCGGAACCGCCAGTTATCCGGCGGACTTCGCATGGACCCCGATTTCGCAGATCGACCCAGAAAAACTGCAGGACGCCATGGACAAGCACCGCGCCGTCGTCCAGTAATCCGATTCCAAGGAGAGAACCATGCCCCGTTTCAACGAAAGCTCGGCATTGCTGCTCAAGACTGCGGTCGATTCCGGCATCACCTCGCCGACGGAACTGGCCAACCTGATGGGAAACGCCGCCGTCGAGACCGGCCACTTTCGCCGCATGCACGAGAACCTGGGCTATACCTCGGCCGACAGCGTGATCGCCGCGGTCTCCTCGGCCGATGACCGCTTCACCCGCAAGCAGGTGGAAGACGCCGTCGCCAGCCGCGACCCGCAGCGCATTGCCACCGTGATGTACGAAAACCGCGCCGATCTCGGCAATACCGAACCCGGCGACGGCTGGCGGTTTCATGGCCGCGGCTATCTGCAGTACACCGGCCGCGACAACTACGAGCGCTACGGCCAGCGCTTCAATGTCGATCTCGCCAACAACCCGGACCTGGCGGCCGAACCGCAGACGGCGGCCAATCTCGCGGTGGCCTATTGGCGGGATCGCGTACCGGAGAACCTGCGCGACAACGCCCGTGCAGCGGGCCGCATCATCAATGGCGGCGACAACGGTGCCAACGAACGCGTGCAGGCCGCGAACCAATGGGCCCAGACCATCACGCCAGAGCTGGTCGCCGACATCCGGAGTGGCAAGGTCTCGCTGCAGCAGCTGGCCAGCATGGGTGGAGATGAGCGCAGCCAGCAAACCCGGGCACTGCAGGAACAGTTGGCTGAACTGGGCTACCGGGGCGCGGACGGCAAGCCGTTGAAGCCGGACGGCGACTTCGGACGCAATACGCGCCATGCCCTGAAAGAGTTCCAGCGCGCGCATGGCCTGGATGACGATGCCGTCGTCGGACGCGACACACGGACGGCCCTGGCCGAGGCCAAGCGTTCGCCGCTGGTCTCCGAAGCCACGCACGCCGAGCATCCGTTCTTCAACGCGTTGCGCGAACGCATGCACGGCGCCACCGACGCGCAAGTCGCGCACACCCTGCAAGCGGCCAAGGCCGAGGGCATCCAGGGGCCGCAGCAACTGCAGACGGTCACGGTGCAGGACAAGGTTGCGTTCGTCGCCGGTACCACACCAGGGTTTCGTGCGCGCGTCGATCTGGACCAGGCGCCGACGCTGCAGGAAAGCACCCGCCAAGTGAATGCGCAGAATCAGCAGCGCGATCAAGCATTGCAGCAGCCGGCCCCACAGCAGGAACCCGCGCAGGCACGCGGTGGCATGGCGCATTGAACGAAGCTGCCGCGCTGCTCGCGCAGCGCGCGGCACCTCGGTCCCGGTGGGATGTGCACCGGAGAGCAAAGCGCTTCTGCCGGAGTAGCGCTTTGGTCCGGTGCCGCAATCCTGCCGATACGTTTCGCACGTAGCGACGTCACATGCGGCGCTTGCCCGCCGCAGTTATCCCCTCTCGGCGCCGCGTCGGTTACGATGCGCTCCCGCATCCGAGCCCCGTGCCGCGCCCTGCCGCCGGCAGATCCCCCGTGACCCGCTATTCCGGCCCCCTGCTGACCCGTCCGCTCGCCGCCGCATTGCTTGCCGCGCGCGATGCCGGCGCCGCCACCTGGTCCGGCTCGCTCGACCTGGAGCGTAGCCAAGGTCAGGCCCTGCTTGGCGCCGACCGCTGGCAGTGGCAGGGATGCGACTACCCCTACCCGGGCAAGCTCAAGGACCGCACGCTCTACTACTGGGACGGCGAGGACTTCGCCGCGGTGTCGCGCTTCGGCGGTGCGTTGATCAAGCTGGTGCCGACCGAGTGGGGCGCGCCGACCTTCGAGATCGACGGCATCAAGATGTTGCCCAGCGCACAGCTGTCGCCGTTCGAGGACGCGCGGCGCAAGGTGGCGCTGGTGGAGCCGCGCGGCAAGCAGGTGCTCGATACCTGCGGCGGCCTCGGCTATTTCGCCGCCTGCGCGCTGGAGGCCGGCGTGGCACGCCTGCACTCGTTCGAGAAGAACGCCGATGTCCTGTGGCTGCGCACGCTCAATCCGTGGTCGCCGGATCCGGCCGCCAGCGATGGTCGCCTGCAGCTGACGCATGGCGATGTCGGCGCCGCCATCGGCGGAATCGCCGATGCGTCGATGGATGCGATCCTGCACGACCCGCCGCGCTTCGGCATCGCCGGCGAACTCTACGCGCAAACCTTCTACGACCAACTCGCGCGGGTGCTGCGCCGCGGCGGCCGGCTGTTCCACTACACCGGCAGTCCGAACAAGCTCACCAGCGGGCGCGACGTGCCGCGCGAGGTGGCCAAACGCCTGGAGAAGGCCGGCTTCGCCGCGCAACTGGCGCTGGACGGCGTCCTGGCCACGCGCCGCTGAGGCGGCAGCGCGCCCAACGCGATATCAGATCGACGCGAGAATGTGCTCGCGCAACCAGCGGTGCGCCGGATCGCGGTGCACGCGCTCGTGCCAGAGCATGGCCATCTCGTAGCCGAGCAGCTCCAGCGGCGGCGCGCACACCCGCAGGCCGGGCTGGTCGCGCACCAGGCGCTCGGGCAGCATCGCCACCAGGTCGCTGCGCTGGAGCGCGGCAACGACGAACTGGAAGTGCGGCACCGACAGCACCACCCGGCGCTGCAGGCCATGCGCGCGCAGCGCGGCATCGGTGACGCCGCTGAAACCGCCACCATCGGGCGAGACGATGATGTGTTCGAGCGCGCAGAACTGGGCCAGGCTCGGTCGACGTCGCAACCGCGGATGACCGGCCCGACCGACCAGCACGTAGTGTTCGGCGAACAGCGTGCGCCGGCGCAGGCCGGGCGGCGCGTCGGCGACGGTGTGCAGGGCCAGGTCGATCTGGCCCTGTTCGGCCTGCTGCGCGATCGTCGGCGGCGCCAACTGCAGCACCGCCAACGTTGTCCCCGGCGCCACCCGGCGCAAGGCGTCGATCGCCGGCAGCAACACGGTGGACGCACCGTAGTCGCTGGCCGCCACCCGCCACAGCGTCTGCGCGCGCGCCGGATCGAACGGTGCGTCCGGCGCCACCGCCTGTTGCAGCGCCTGCAAGGCCTCGCGCAACGGGGCGCGCAGCGCTTCGGCGCGGGCGGTGGGGCGCATGCCGCGCGGCCCCGGCAGCAGCAACGGATCGCCCAGCGCCTCGCGCAGCTTGGCCAGGTGCACGCTGACCGAGGGCTGCGACAGATGCAGACGCGCCGCAGCGCGGGTCACGTTGTGCGTGTCGAGCAGCGTGTCCAGGGTCAGCAGCAGATTGAGGTCCAGGCGCCGCAGATCAACCATGGCAATAGCGACTATCAAGGCAATTCATTTCCACTATAGCGAAGCGCGACCTAGCGTGGAGACCTTCCCTCACCGAGCACCCGCATGAACGTCTTGCTGGTCTATGCCCATCCCGAACCCGCCTCGCTCAATGGCGCCCTCAAGCAGGTGGCGGTGCAACGCCTAGAGAATGCTGGCCATCGCGTGCAGGTGTCGGACCTGTATGCGATGGACTGGAAGTCCACGGTCGACGCGCAGGACAGCCTGGACGGCGCGGCGGACGCGCGCTTCGATCCTTCGCGCGACTCGCAGCGCGCCTTTGCCAGCGGCCGCCAGCGCGCGGACATCGCCGCCGAGCAGGACAAGCTGCGTTGGGCCGATGCGCTGCTGCTGCAGTTCCCGCTGTGGTGGTTCTCGATGCCGGCCATCCTCAAGGGCTGGGTGGACCGGGTGTATGCCTGCGGCTTCGCCTACGGCGTCGGCGAACACTCCGACACGCACTGGGGCGACCGCTACGGCGAAGGCACGTTGGCCGGCAAGCGCGCGATGCTGATCGTCACCGCCGGCGGCTGGGAATCGCACTACGCACCGCGCGGCATCAACGGCCCCATCGACGACCTGCTGTTCCCGATCCAGCACGGCATCCTGCATTACCCCGGGTTCGAGGTGCTGCCGCCGTTCGTGGTGTACCGCAGCGGACGCATGGATGCGGCGCGTTTCGCGCAGACCAGCGCGGCGCTCGGCGAACGGCTGGACACGCTATTCAGCACCACGCCGATCGCGTTCCGCAAGCAGAATGCAGGCGACTACGCGATTCCGGCGCTGACCCTGCGAGATAAGTTCGCACCCGGCCGTAGCGGCTTCGGTATCCATGTGGTCGACGCGGACGAGCGCGCGGCAACAACCTCCGACCGCACAGCGTCGACGCCGACGACGTAGGCGCGGTGCCGACAGCGCACCTGTAGGATGCAGCGACGCTATCCCGTTGGAGCCGCCGCGCCGATGTCCACCGCCGTCTTCGTCCGCCTGCTCGCCGTATGCAGCGCCGTCTTGCTCGGCGCCTGCGCCACGCAGGCGCCGCGCGTGCCCGAGCGCACGCCCAGCGAGGTCAAGGCCGACATCGCCCGGCGCATCCCGGTGACGGTACCCGATCGGCGCGGCTGGGCCGACGATGTCTACGTGGCCCTGGCTTCGCAGAGTCTGGGCACCAATGCCGAGAACATCTGTGCGGTCCTTGCGGTCATCGAACAGGAATCGACCTACCAGACCAATCCGCCGGTGCCGGGGCTGGGCAAGATCGCCCGGGCGGAACTGCAGCGGCGCGCGGCGGCGGCGCATGTGCCGGCGTTCGCTGTGGATGCGGCGCTCAAGCTGCGCGGGCCGGATGGGCGCAGCTATGCCGAGCGCCTGGCCGCTGCGCGCACCGAACAGGATCTCAGCACCATCTTCGAGGACATCGCCGGCAGCGTGCCGCTGGGCCAGCGCCTGTTCGGCGACCTCAACCCGGTGCACACCGCCGGGCCGATGCAGGTGAGCATCGCCTTCGCGCAGGCGCATACCGACGGCTATCCGTATCCGCTGAGCGACGGCGTGCGCCACGCGGTGTTCAGCCGCCGCGGTGGCATCTGGTTCGGCACCCGCCACCTGCTCGGCTACCCGAACGAAGCGGCGATGCTGTACCGCTTCGCCGACTTCAACGCCGGCTGGTATGCCAGTCGCAATGCCGCGTTCCAGGCTGCGCTGGCGCGTGCCAGCGGCATCTCGCTCGCCCTCGATGGCGATCTGCTGACGCCAGGCGCCGACCTCGACACGCCCGGCGCCACCGAGCGCGCCGCACGCAGCCTGAGCACGCAACTGGGCATGGACGCGCGCACCATCCGCCGCGAACTGCAACGCGGCGGCGAAGCGGATTTCGCCGACAGCGCGCTGTATCGCCAGGTGTTCGCGCTGGCCGACCGAGATGCCGACAAGCCACTGCCACGCGCGGTGCTGCCGGGCATCGCCCTGGAAAGTCCGAAGATCACCCGCAAGCTCACCACCGCCTGGTTCGCGCAGCGCGTGGCCGAGCGGTGGCAGCGCTGCCTGGCCAAGTGATCGCCGCGACACGCCGATGGCAGCGCACTACTTCGGTTTGCGCAGCGCCATCAGCGACCAGCCCGTGGCGCTGGCCAGCGCCAGCAACACGAGGCAGAGCACGCTGTCCCACGCGATCGAGAACCAATAGTGGCCTGGATCGGTCGCCAGCAGATAGATCCGTTTCGGCCCGGCTCTCGGTACGCCAATGTAGACGCCGCTCTGCAGCGCTTTCGCCAGCAGGTACAGCTTCATCGCGGCGCACGCCACCATGACCACGGCCATCAGCATCAACACCGGCCGTTCCAGACGCGCGACCAGCCGTTGCAGGCGCGTGGGTGTCGGCATTGGCGGGGGCGGTCGTCGTTGGCGTTTACCCATGGCCTCCTCGCCTGCACTAGGCACTGCAGTCTAGAGCGATGCCGGAGAACGCCGGCACAACGCGCCGCAGCGCACACCGCGACGTGCCTGCGCCGAAGCGCAGCACTAGGCAGCTGTGCGCTGCCCTGGCGCGCCGAGCAGGCCGATGCGGCGGAACCACAGTTCCAGCGGCACCGTGACCAGCGGCGGCAGCGCCGCCAGCAGGCTCAACGCCCACGCCCACCAGGGCCAACGCAACCGCAACGCCGCGAACAGACTGGCGACCACGTACAGCAGGAACGCCACGCCATGCAGACGGCCGAACAGCCACACGCCCAGCTCGGTGGTCTGGGTGCCGTACTTGAGCACCATGCCGAGCAACAGGCCGGCCCAGGTCAGGCCTTCGAACACGGCGGCAGCGGCGAACAGCCGGCCCACCGGCGACAACGGACGGGAAGAAGACAAGGACACACGCGACTCCAGTGAGGAAACGAGGCCGCGACGCGATGGCGGCGGCGACGCCCGCTGGCAGTTGCATTGTAGAGCGTGTCCTTGCGCGTGGCGCACAGGCGCGACGCGGCCACGGCGAGCGCGGCATAGGTGCACCCACCGCACCGATCCATCACCGCGCGGCCGGCAGTGCGCCGCAGCGCACCGCGGCAGTCCTCAGCGACGCTGTTCCAGCACCGCCACGTCATCGGGTGCCAGCTGCACCGTGTCGTTGCTCGGCGCCGGACCCAGCAGCGCGCGCATCGACGCCGGCAGCCGCACGGTGTGCGCGGTGGCGCCGTGGTTGATCAGCACCACGGTGCGGCGCGCGCCATCGCTGCGTACGCCCACTTCCACATCCTCCGGCACGTCGGCCAGCGGCGCCTGCACGTCGGCGTCGCGCAGCCAGTCGCCGGTGAGGCGATCCAGCGTGGCGTCGTCGAACCAGCCACCGACATAGCTGATGCGACCCTTGCCGACGCGCCGGGTCAGCAACGCCGGCGCACCGTCCAGCCAGCCGTTGGCCGTGCCGTAGTGCAGTGGCGCGGTGGTGTCGGTGGCAGTGGCCTGCAACTGTTCGGCCCAGATTTTGGCGCTGCCGTCGGCGCCCGCACCAACCAGCGGGATCGGCTTGTCCAGCGCATAGAACTGCTCCACGCGTCCGCCGAGCAACGCCGCCAGCGGGCCGGGCTGGCGCTGCGGATGCAGGCCGTTGTCGCTATTCTTCATGCCGCTGCGCGGCCCCAGCACCAGATGCCCGCCGTGTTCGACATAGGCCTTCAGCCGCTGTGCCTGCGCCTCGGTCAGCACGTTCAGCGCCGGCGCTACCACCAGCTTGTAGCGCTCCAGCGGCGCCATCGCCGAGACCACGTCGACCACCTGTGCCTGCTGCCGCAGCGGACGGTAGAAGCTTTTCATCTGCACGACCGGATCGAAGTCGGCCGCGTGCTTCTGGAAGCCGATCGCCCAGCGGCTGTCGAAGTCGTTGATCAGCGCCACCTGCGCCTGCGGCGTGGTGCCGGCCAGCGCCGGCCCGGCCTTGGCGAACTCCGCGCCGACCTGCTGGATCTCCGCATACACCGGCACCGGCTCACCATCGGCGCCGACCAGGGTGCCGTGGTACTCCTCCTGCCCGTTGGGCGCGGCACGCCACTGCCAGTACGACACCGCATCGGCGCCATGCGCCACCGCCTGCCACGCCATCGCCCGCACTTGGCCCTTGCGCAGCGCCACGTTGGTCGCGCGCCAGTTGACGAAGCCCGGCTGGGTCTCCATCACCCAGTAGTTGCGGTGCTTGTAGCCGCGGGTCAGATCGTGGCGCGCCGCATTGTCGACCCAGTCGTAGCGCTCGCCGGCGACGTAGTCGTCCCAGGCGGCGATGTCGAGCACGCTGTGCACGGTGTAGGCGTCGAAGCCGGCGAACCAGCCCATGGTGTTGGTGGTGATGAACTGGCGCGGATCGGCATGCGGGCGGATCGCGTCGATCTGGTTGCGCGAATAGTCGGCCCAGGTGTCGCTAACGAAGCGCTTCCACTCCAGCAGCAGCGCCGGATTCTCCTCGTCCTCGCGCACCGGGATCTGCGCGAAGTCGTTGTAGGTCTGGCTCCAGTAGGCCGTGGCCCAGCGCTGGTTGAGCGCCTCGATGCTGCCGTACTTGCGCTGCAGCCAGGCGTGGAACTGCGCCTTGGCCTCGGGATCGAACGAGGACTGCGCGTACTCGTTGTCCAGTTGCCAGCCGACCACGTGCGGGTTGTGCCCGTAGCGCTGCGCCATCTGCTCGGCGATGGCATGGGCGAAGCGCCGGTAGCGTGCGCTGGCGAAGGAGAACTGCTGGCGGTTGCCGTGCTCGTCGCGCACGCCGTCCTGGCTGACCCGCAAGGTATCCGGATAGGCCTGGGTCAACCACGCCGGCGGCGCCGCGGTCGGCGTGCCCAGCACCACCACCATGCCGTGGCGCGCGGCCGCGGCGATGGCGCGATCCATCCAGGCGAAGTCGTACTGCCCCTCGCGCGGCTCCATCCGGCTCCAGGCGAACTCGCCGATCCGCACCACGCGCACGTGCGCCGCCTGCATCAGCGCCAGATCGCGCTCCCATTGCGCCTCCGGCCACTGCTCCGGATACCAGGCCACGCCCAGCAACAGCGGCGCGACGTCGCGATAACGGGTGGCCTGCGCCTGCGCGAGCATCGGCAGGCAGAGCAGGATCGACAGCATCGCAGCGAACAGGGCAACGCCGCAGCGTTGCGGAACACGGAACAGTGGCATGCGCAACACCTTCGCAAGAGGAAACGCCGGCACGCCCCCCTGCGCCGTGCCGGCGCCTGCATTGTGCGCAGTTTTGCCATGCGCGCACTTGTGCATCTTGCGGCGTTTGCACGCGCAACTGCGCACAATCCGCACGCCGTACCTCACGCCGCAGCCGGATGATGCACCGCGCTGCGCGCATCGTGCAGCGCGACGCAGGCGCTGATGTGGATTGAGGAGACGTTAGCGCTTGGGGTGCGCCGCCGGTCTCACTTGCCGGCTTTGGACGACCGCGACATTGAAATGGTCATCTGCGCTGGCTAGCGTCACGCCTCCCCCAACCGCTGGAACCACCATGAAGACCCCTCGTTTGCTCGGCACCTTGCTCGCCGCAGCCGCCACGTTGTTCTCGGCCGGCACCGCCCTGGCACAGACCGTCACCGTCACCCCGAGCGAGGTCCACCAGACCATCCAGGGCTTCGGCGGCATGAACGGCGCCGGCTGGATCGCCGACCTCACCCCGGCCCAGGTCGACCTGGCGTTCGGCAGCGACACGGGGCAGATCGGCCTGTCGATCATGCGCATGCGCATCGATCCGTCCAGCTCCGGCTGGAGCCAGCAGGTGTCCTCGGCGGTGCGGGCCCGCGCGCACGGCGCGGTGCTGCTGGCCACGCCGTGGTCGGCGCCGGCCTACATGAAGTCCAACAACAGCCTCAACAACGGCGGCAAGCTCCTGTCGCAGTACTACGATGCCTACGCCAAGCACCTGCTGGATTTCACCGCCTACATGGACAGCAAGGGCGCGCCGATCTACGCCCTGTCGCTGCAGAACGAGCCGGACTGGCATCCGGACTACGAGTCGGGCGACTGGAACGGCACCGACTTCCTCAACTTCATCAGCGCGCAGGGCGCGAAGTTCGGCAAGTTCAAGCTGCTCGCCGCCGAGTCGCTGGGCTTCAACACCGCGCTGACCGACCCGGTGCTCAACAGCAGCGCCGCCCAGTACCTGTCGATCATCGGCGGCCACCTGTATGGCGTGCAGCCCAAGGACTACCCGCTGGCGCGCAGCAAGGGCAAGCAGCTGTGGATGACCGAGCACTACACCGACAACACCGACGGCAACGCTTGGCCGTCGGCGCTCGGTGTGGGCAGCGAACTGCACAACAGCATGCTCGCCAACTACAGCGGCTACATCTGGTGGTACATCCGCCGCAGCTACGGGCTGATCGCCGAGAACGGCACGGTGAGCAAGCGCGGTTATGTGATGTCGCAGTTCGCGCGGTTCGTGCGTCCGGGCTCGGTGCGGATCGGCGCCACCGCCGCGCCGTATAGCGATGTCGCCGTCAGCGCCTACAAGACCCCGGGCGGCAAGCTGGTCTTGGTGGCGGTCAACACCGGCACCCAGCATCGGCAGCTCACCGTGCGCGTGCCCACCGGCAGCGCCACCGCATTCACCAAGTACAGCACCTCGTCCACCCTCAACGTCGGCTACGGCGGCAAGTACAGCGTCGCCTCGGGCCAGACCGTGGTCTACGTCGACCCGCAGAGCGTGGCGACGCTGGTAGGCGAGTGATCCGCAGGACGGGTTGAGTCGGCCGGATCGATCCGCGGCAGCCGAGCGCTGCCGCGGGTTGGTTCTACCTGCTGCCTGGTTGCGCCGTCGCGGCACCGCGCCTTGCGCGTCGGCGCCGCGATACGGGCCAGCGATGATCAGCCCAGCTTGGCCAGGAACCCGAGCAGCGCCTGATTGAACTCCTCGGCATGGCTGGTGTTGCAGCCATGCGGCGCATCTTTCAGCAGCACCACGTCGCTGCCGGCGATGACGCGATGGGTGCGCTGGCCCGAGCCCTCGTACGGCACGGTCGCGTCGGCATCGCCGTGCAGCACCAGGGTCGGCACGTCGACCTTCTTGAGATCCTCGCGGAAGTCGGTGGTGCCGAACGCCTGCATGCAGCCCAGCGCCGCAGTCTGGTCGCTCTGCAGGCACAGCGCGATCGCCTCCTGGCGCTGCGCCTCGCTCACCTTCAGCGTGCCGTGGGCGCTGAAGAAGCCGCGGGTGAAGTCGTCGAAGAAGGTCTCGCGCGAGGCCTTCAGCCCCTGCTCCATCTCCTGCGCCTGTTTCTTGCTGAGCGGCCCTTCCGGGTTGTCCTCGGTCTTGAGCATGTACGGCGGCACCGCGGAAGCGAACACCACGCCGGCCAGCTTGTCGGTGCCATGCCGCGCCACGTAGCGCGCCACTTCGCCACCACCCATCGAGAACCCGACCAGCACCGCCTCGCGCAGCTGCTTGTCCTCGATGATGCCGGCCAGGTCGTCGGCCAGGGTGTCGTACTCGTAGCCGCCGGCCGGCTTCTCGGAACGACCGAAGCCGCGGCGGTCGTAGGCGATGACCCGATAACCGGCCTGCTGCAGCGGCCCAACCTGATCCTTCCACGCCTCGGCCGACAGCGGCCAGCCATGGATCAGGATCACCGGGCGACCGGCACCGCCGGTATCTTCGACATGCAGACGGACGCGTGCGCTGGTGGCAGCCATGGGCAAGACCTCGTGGTGGGGAGTCGCGGCAGCTTCCACTGCCGCATGTCCGGCCCGCGTGAGGGCGATGTGTCGGGTGATTTAACGCTGCGAGAAAGCGCTCAACCGATCCGCGGCATGGCGCGGGTCAACTGCGCCAGCGCGCCCCGCGCAATGCTGTGGAAGGCCGCGGACACATGCACATCCTCGATGACACGCTCCCAGAACAGCACCGCCATGCCGGCCGCTGCACGCCAGTCATCGCGCTGGTCTGGTGTCGGCAACGGCACCACATAGGCGCGCTCCACCACCTCGCCACTGGCCGCGGGTCGGAACGCCATCGGCAACATGTCGTAGATCGGCGCCAACGCCAGCGGCAAGGCATCGCCCAGCATCAGCCCAGCGTTGCCCAAATGCATGTCGTTGTTGCCGATCAATGCGCCGAACCAACCGCACACGCGCAGGCGCTGCGCATCTGCGTCGCTCAGCCAGCCTTCACGCTGAAGTTGCGGTGCAAACGACCACCAGTCGATGCGCCCATGGCCGAAGTAGGCCGCATCCACCGCGGCCAACGAGACGAAGCCGCGCCGTCCCAGCACAGGCGTGCGGTCGAACCGCGTGGACTGCAGGAACACGCGACCGTCGCTCTCGAGCAGTTCGCTCTCGACGGCAGCGATGCCGTGCGCACGCAGGATGTCGCTGGCCAGGTGTTCACACCGCAGCAGGTCGCTCCAACGCTGCGCGGCCGGCGTGCCGGCACGCTCGCTGAACTTGACGATGACCGGCGTGTAGCCGCCTTCCGTTTGCAGGATTGCGGTGAACTTCGGTTGTTCGCCTCCTGCCGACGAGCCCACCGCCTCGCCACGCAAGACGGCGTTGGCGCGCTGCGGATAATGCTGGGATCGCTGCGCCTTCTCCAGCGCATCAGCCGGCTGCAGGGCGGCCTGTTGCGCACGCTGCAAAGCGAACTCGCCCAGGACCAGGTCGCCGGGCTGATCGTCGCCATGCCGCAGCAACGACAGGACGACATCGTCAGGCTGCCAGCGCTGCAGATCCTGCGGCGCGCCGATGTCTTCGGCGACGCGCCGTGCGAAGGCACGGCCGAGGAAGCCTTGCGGGCGCTGATCGTCCAGGAACCACGGCAGCCCTGGGAACACGCCATCGGCGAATTCGCCATGCACCAGAACCGGTCGCGCGTTCTGTGGAACGAACAGAAATCCATCGCCGTGCATGGCATGGAGATCGCCAAGCGTCTCGGCGCGCCCGTCAGGACGCAGACGGAACAGGGGCCAGCGTCGGCCTGCCCGGCCCAACGTGCGGCTGAGCGCGTAGCGCGTGGCGCGCGCCTTGCCGATCCGCAGCACCTGATCGCCGGCAGCGCTGAGCAGACGCGAGACCGTCGGCTGGCTGATGCCGAGCGCCGCTGCGATACCAGGCGCCGTCGCTGCCCCCTCATGGCGCAGAAAAGCAATCAGATCGCGTAGCCGGGCCTCGCTCATTCCCGGATTGAATAGATTTATGAATAGATAGTCAAGAGAACTAGACTTGTAAGTGTCTGTATTTTTTGACCCTTAATTCGATACCTGCCCACTGATGACTGTTTTTTTGAATAGATCCCTGAAGCGATGAATGGCCAGCCTGCCGAATCTCAGGCGAGCGCACTAGCGGCGCTCGCCTGACTGCTCGATCCGGCAGCAATGCAAGCGGCGAGGTTACGTCCAGTTGTCGTTGCCGAAGTCGCCGTCGTCCTGGAAGTCCTGGCCCATGTCCTGCTGGGGGGTGTCGTCGTAGTAGTTGTTGGTGATGTTCTCGACCACCGTCTCCTGCGGCGCGCCGCCGCCGAACAGGCCGCCGCCGTGGTGACCGCCCAGCAGGCTTTCCACGCCCTCGAACAGGAACATGCCGCCGGCCACGCCGGCCGCCGTGGTGGCCGCGGTGCTGAGGAAGCTGGGGCCACGCGCTGCGGCCGGTGCCGGCGTCGGCTCCGCGGCCGCAGCGCCACCACCGAACCAGCGCTCGCGCCAGCCGGGCGCACCGGCGCCCGCGACACCTGTGGCGGCGGGCGCCGGGGGCAACGGCGGCGGCGCCGCATTGAAGCCCTGGCCCAGGAAGCTGGCCGGCGGCGGTGGCGGCGCGGCCTGCTGCTGCAACTGCGCGATCTGCGCCTTGGCGGCTTCCAACGCGTGCTCCAGCAGCAAGGTGCGCTGCACCAGCAGATACACGGCATCGGGTTGATCGGCCAGGCGCGCGTGGATCAGCGCGTCGGCCTGCGGATCTTTGGCCACCCCGCCGGCGCTGCGCAGGCGCGCCAGGAAGTCTTCGAGAAGCTGCTGTTCTTGCGGAGTCATACCCGTACCTGGATGCGATGACCGGCCCAGTGCCGGCACGGCACGGTATGGGCATGGTCAGGGTGGCGCCAAGGGCACGGCCTGCGCGTCAGTGCGCCGGCATTCATCCAGGCGCCGTCGGCGCAGAGCCGGCGCATGACTTCCGACAGGTCCGGACCTAGCGCGACATGACTACATTTGTAGTCAAACAGGAAGGAGAGCACCGATGCGCGGACGCAACACGCGATGGGCAGCCATATTGGGCTTGGCCGTGCTGACGGCCGCCCCGGCCTGGGCCGGCGAACAGTGGATCGTGGCGACCGATCTGTGGGGCAACCGTCTGTACCAGACGCTGGAGCTCGAAACCCACGGCAACCGGCTGCAGGGACGGCTCGACGCCGACCCCATCCAGGGCACCCGCAACGGCAAGGCGATCGCGTTCACCGCCACCGGCACCGATGGCCGCCTGTCCCGCTTCGACGGACGCGTGGATGGCGCGCGCATGTACGGCCGCAGCACGCGCCCCGATCCCAATGCCGCCAACGTGCGCGCCACGCATGCCTTCGATGCGTGGCGCGTCCCGACGCGCACGAGCGCGGCGGCGCAGACGCATGTCTTCGTACCCCACGACTACGCCAACACCTTCAGCGCCGACCGGGCACCAGCGCTGGTGCTGTGGCCGGGCGACAGCGTGCGCACCCAGACCCTGGACTCCGGCGGCGTGGATGCCGATGGCAAGACCCGCGCCCTGTACGGCAATCCGCAGGTCGGCCCGTTCTTCGTCGTCGGTGCCGAACCGGGCGACATGCTCGCCGTGCACCTGGTCGTGCTGCGGCTCAACCGAGACACCGCCGACAGCCTCGACGGCCTCGTCGGCCGCCTGCAGAGCCCGTACATGGCCACGCAGGCGGCCGGCCTCGGCAAGCATGTGCGCTGGCACCTGGATCGCGACGCCGGAACAGCCCGCCCACTCGATGCCGACGGCCCGATGCGCACCTTCGCCATACCGGTGCGGCCGATGCTCGGCGGGCTGGCGGTGGCGCCGGGGTTCGGCAACGCCGCGCTGTCCACCGGCGACACCGGCGTCGGCGGCGGCAACATGGACTTCAACGCGGTGGTGGCGGGCAGCACCGTGTACCTACCGGTGCAGCAACCTGGTGCGCTGCTGTACCTGGGCGATGGCCATGCCGTGCAGGGCGACGGCGAAACCACCCAGTGGGCACTGGAAACCACGCTGGACGTCGAGTTCCGCGTCGAACTGGTGAAGCGCCATCCGATCGCGATGCCGCGCGTGGAATCGCCCGAGCAGATTGCGGTGCTGGGCCAGGCCGGCTCCAGCGACGACGCGCTGCGCCTGGCCACTTCCGGTTTGCTGCGCTGGCTACAGCAGGACTACGACCTGTCGCTGTCGCAGGCCACGCAAGTGCTGGGCGTCGCTGTCCGCTATCGCGTGGCCAATCTGGCCGGACGCAGCGTCGGCGCGGCAGCCAGCATCGACAAGGCGGTGCTGCGCACCTTGCAGCCGGTATCGGCGCCAGCGACGGATCACCCCGACACAAGGCCGGCCGCGCGCTAGGCCTGCTCAGGCGCGCGACCCGCCCCACCCATTCGGCCCTACTTCGACTTGGCGGTGCTGGAGGACGATGCGTCGCGTGGCAGCCGCGCGGCCCACATGTTGTCGACCAGGTTCGGATACGGACGGCCGTTCTCCTCGGCGCGCTGCTTCGCGGCTTCCTTCTGCGCCGACGACAACGGCTGGCTGCGCTGACCGCGCGGATTCGGCTTCTTCCACGGAGGCGTCTTGGACGAGGGCATGGGCGTCACGGTGGGCGGAGAGGCGCCATCGTGATCCGGCCATGCGTGCGTGGATAGTGAAGGGACGACCACATCGCCCGGCAAGTCCGCGATCGCTGCGCTACTCAGCATCCACCCCAGCCAGCGCGAACACCCAGCGCGGCACCACCGGTTCGCCGGCATAGATGTCCTTGGGCTTGTCCTCGGCCATCGCCCAGCGGTGCAGCCAGCTGATCCCGCCGGGGCCGGTGTAGCCTTCGGCATGGGTGTAGGCGGGATCGCGCAGTGCCTCCTCCAGGCTGATGAAGGCATAACCGCGGCGGCGCGTGGCCGCGACCAGATCCGGGAAGGCGGCCGCGTTGAGCGCATTGGCATGCATCAGCCACACCTGCGGGATGCGGCGGCCGAACAGGGCCTGCGATTCGTGCTCGAAGAAATCCAGCTTGTTGAGCATGTACGGCACGTAGCCCTTGCGCAGCCGCAGCAGCATGGCATCGCGCGCCGGGCCTGCCGGCTCGTCCAACACATGCGCGTAGGCGAACGCCCACACCCACTCGCCGCTGTCCACGGTGACCGGCGCGATGCAGTAGCCATGCGCGGCCAGGAAGCCATTGACCGCCTCGCGGTCCGCGACGCTGCGCCCGGTCGCCAGATACGGATGACGGAACCACTGCAACGACTGGCCACGCTCGGCCAGCAACGGCCGCAACGTGCGCTCGCCGCGCACGATCGCATCCTCGTATGCCGACACGCCGACCTGGTGCAGGTTCACGTGGCCGTAGGTGTGGTTGCCCAGCGCATAGCCGGCGTCCAGCCAGTCGCGCAGCATCGCCACGCGTTGCGGCTGCACGTGTCCGTCCTGCTCCAGCTTGTCCTCGTTGACGAAGCCGACGATCGGCACCTGCGCCTGCCGCAGCGAGGCCATCAATTGCGCATGCAGCACCGGCAATTGCGCCGACGGCGTCTGCTCGATGCGCTGCCACGGCAGGTCGTCGATGGTCACCGCGATGCGGCGCGTGTCGTCCTGGGCCTGGGCGAATACGGCGACGCACAGCAGGGCCGGCAGCAACAGGCAGCGAAGTACTCTCATCGGACGTCCCCGGGATCGAGCTGCCAGTCTATACGCACACCTACAGACGACACCAAGGAGCATCTTTCATCTAGTCGCGCGCCCTGCCTGGCCGACTCACCGGAAAGAGCCAGGCACCGAAGATTCAACTACCTCCGTGCGCCACGATCCTGCGAGCAGGATAAAGGAGAGCGGCGTTCCAGGTTCCGAGCCAATACCCTCACCAGTTGCTCGCGCGCCAAGCGCTTTCGTGCAGGCGACAGGGCCGGCAGGATCTCCACAAGCGCATCGCTGAGCGGCAGCGACCAAGTCGCCTTGGGGCCATCTATCGCCCCATCTCTTCGGACCCCAGGCATACCGTGGATCCACGCCAGCATGAACGGCTTCTGCGACTGCGAGTGGACCACTAGCGGCGCCCCACGTTCGGGCACGATGCGGATCGTCATGGACGGGCTATCGTCGGTCCATGGGATAGTTTCGCGATAGAGTTGTTCGAGCTCTGTCCTCACGCTACCGGCAGTCGCTTGTGCGGCGCGCCACTGACGTTGCTGCAGAGGTGAGCAATCCCGAGCAGCAAACATCGTGTTGCGGATTCTGGCGATGGTCGCTGGCTCCATCGCCCGCTGCTGCAACACGTCCAGCCCGGTCGCGCGGTCGATGCGAGGCGCGCGTGCCGCCGCGAACAGCGCCATCACCTTGTCCGTAGCGACCCGCTGCTCGGCGTGCTTCGCCCCATCCTCGTCCGTCCAGCGCATGACGAACCCCATGCCGTTGCGCGCCGGAACCAAGTGGAACATTTCATCGACGTAGCCCCACCCCATGTACGTATAGTGGATGGAGACCGAGGCGATCTTGATGGAGTTTTGCTGCCTGCCCGGTGCTTGAGTACGGTCGGCGGCAAACAGACAAAAGGACGCCAAGGCGATGACGACGACCAATGCATTGCGCATGCGACTCCCCCAAGTGCAAGCACGGTAGTCCACCTCGCACAAAGAAGGAAGGGCCGCGCCGGCAACTCGATGGTCTGGAATCGGCATTCGCACACACTCGCGATGCGGCGCTCGACAGCTGGCACGAACAGCACCGCTATTACCTGAGTCCCGATGCCGTAGCGGATCTGCAAACTCAATACTTCAACGCATCCGCCGTCGGCGCCAATGGTGCGAAGCGCGCACCGCTGAAATCGTGCAGCAACTGGAAGGCCTGCTCACCCCGCTGCGCCACCTCACGGAAGTCGCTCTTGCGCAGGCGATAGAGCCTGCCATCGCGCGCGAACACCAGGTCACCGCCATCCCAGTCGGCCCAGTCGCTGCCCGGCAGGTCGACCAGCACGGTGCCGTCGCGGTCCAGCACCCGGTGATCCAGGCCATACCAGGCATGGTTTTCCTGGCCGACCGCATGCAGCAGCGACTGCAGGCGGCGGCCATTGGCGCCGGGCTTCTCGCGCACGCGCGGGCGGCTGAAGCGGAACAATGCGCCGCTGCGCAGCCCGCCACGTTCGCCCTCGCCGTCATCGCGCAACTGCCAGCCATCGCGCTCGCGCAGCACGCCGTCGATCGGCTCGTCCTCGCCGCGCCCCGAATACTCACCGAACGGCCGCACCTGCAGATGGTGCGGCAACTGGAAGCCGGTCGGCATCGGAAAAGGATCCCGCCCCTCGCATGGCCGGTGGTTCAACAACAAGGTCCGCTCGTCCTCGAACATCCCGCCGCCGCCCCAGCAGTCGCCCTTCGGCCACAGCGACAGTGCGGTGAAGAACGGCGGCCGCGAAAGCGCGGTCCAGGTGCCGAAGTCGCCGCGCTGCTTGGAGGCGAAGTACACCAGCAGCCGCCCCGACGGCGACAGATCGCAACGCCGCTCGTAGATACGGCCCTTGAACCACTGGCCATGCACGAACGTGTCGTCGCGCAGATCCCAGTGGATCAGCTGCACCTGCTTGCTCGGCCCTCGGCGGAAGATCACCCCGGTGCGGGCGTCGCGCGCCAGCAGGGCGAACAGGCGGGTCGCCGGCGGGCGCGACCCGCTAACGCTCTCGGCGCACTCCATCTTTCGATCTCCCAAACCGCTGCCCGCGTACTCTGGCACAGCGGGCTACAACACTGCCAGCGCAGGTCGTCTACGTGGCCGACGCCGCAGGGACGTCCGGACGCTCTGCATGCTCGGGGATTCAGGTGAGGGAATTCGCGTCGTCGCTCGTCTTCGATGAAACAACTCCGGTCGCGCCCTACGACCTGGATCAGTCCCGCCCCTCCTCTTGGAACCAACACACATGCAGGACAACGACTCCACCGTGATCCACAGGTTACACACCCTCGCTGGGCAAGGACGGGACACGATCGAGGTCTACGAAGGCGGCAGCACGATCCCGGTGATCGTCCTGCTGTGGGTGATGTCCTTCTTCATGACGGTGCCGGCCTTGATGATGCTGGCATTCGCCTTCAGGCAGACATGGTGGATGGGCGGCGCCGGACTGGCCATCGGCATCGGCTTGCTCCTGCTGGGGCGCATGTTCTGGAAGCGTCGCACCACCCCGTTCCTGTGCCTCAGCGAGGCCGGCTTGCAGTATCCGGATCTCACCCGTCCGATCCCGTGGACAAGCGTCCAGGGCTATCGCGTGGGCGCCGGCCAACTTGCCGGCGAGAACCTGATCCTGTTCGTGGACCTGCGCGACGGCTGCGAGGTGCCGCTCAAGGATTCAGGCCTGACCAGCGCAGCCCACAGCGTGCGACGTGTTTGGTACAACCCGAAGGAACACTGGATCGTGTTCAAGACCCTCGGGGTGCGCGGCATGTCCTGCGCACACCTGATCGAGCTGTTCGAGACCTACCTGGAGGCTGGGCGTGCCCGTGCGCAACTGGCGCCCCTGGAGCGCCCTGGCACGCGCTGAAGTCGGTCGCCTGCGGCCAAGCGCTTCCGGGCAGCCCGCAAAGTGTCAGGCCGGTAGACGGCCAAGGACCCGCATCCAACGCCCCACAACGGCGCAGGATGCGATGACGCGTGGAAGGCGTTGCCGCGGCGCTACTTGGCGATCACCGACGTCCCCGACGGCACCATGTAGCAGGCCTGCGCCTTGGCACAGGCCTCGGCGTTGATCTCGGCGATCTGGCTGGCGAGGTACTGTTCCGGGGTCAGGCCCATGCGGTTGCGGTAGGCGTTGTCCGCATCGGCCTTGGCCACCTGCTCCTGCTCGCGCTGGCGCTCGGCGGTGGTGGCTTCCACCAGGGTCTTGACCCGCTGCTGCTGCGCCGCGGTCAGGTTCATCTGCTGCAGCACGTCGGGATTGGGACGGGCGCGGCCGAGGGTGATGTTCTGGATCTGGATCGGCAGTCCCTGCTCCTTGACCAGGGCGCGCACGTTCTCGGTCACCGCCTCGTCGATCTTCCGTGCACTGTCCGGGTCGCTCATCATCCGGGTCATGTCGTAACGCTTGACTTGGTCGCGCACGATCGCCGCGTACTGGCTGGCGACGTTGTTCTTGAACCAATCCTGGCCGAAGCCGGACAGCAGCCGCGCCGGCGCGGTGATGCGGTATTGGATCTGCGTGGAGAAGTCCAACAGGATGTTGTCGCTGGACGAGAAGTCGTCGAAGGCCACCTGCACCGTCTGCGGCGTGGTATCCACGTACACCGCCGAGGTCGTCATCCAGGTGTAGGTGCGGCCCGGATCGCGCACGTCGTCCAGGCGGATGCCGCCCTTGCCGAACAGCAGCGGCTTGTCCACCAGCACCGCCTGCTGCCCCGGATCGGGCGAGACCACGGTACAGCCGCACAGCAAGGCCGCCAGGGCGGCGGCCAGCAGGAAATGTTTCATCGATGTCCCCCTGAAGGACGGCGCCGCGCGCCGTCGTGTGCGGGGGATGCTAGCGCATCGTGGGGGGCAAGGCATCTGCAATCAGAAGCAACTCACGCAGAAAGACATGAGTAGGCTGACTTTTCGCCCCAATTTGCACACGACATCTATCCCATCTGATGTGGTCGGGCCTGTATCTGGTCCCGCTGCTCCACACCTTGTGCCTGGTTCTGGCGTTGCGCATCGTTCAACGACTGCAGCTGCGCCAGCGTCTCTTCCACCGGCTTGCGCAACGCATCCTCTGTCCGCATATGTGCACGTAGATGCGCGGGATCGTTCAGCGCGCCCTGGACAACGAACAGGTTCTCGCCTGCGCGCACATTGCGCGAGTCCTGGCTGAGTACCACATGGTCGATACGCGAGAGGCCGCTTTCTTTTGCAAGGTATGCGGCACTTGCCGCCAACTTGGCGCTGTTGCCGTCGTAATTCCGCCCCAAGCCTTGCTCCAGCTTCACCACTGCGGACTCCGCCTGCTGCAGCAATGGGTCGCGTGGTAACTCAGGCCCTGCACCGGCGAGCCTCCCGGACACGCGCTGCTCGCCTTGCGTCCCATTCTCGGTGATGGCCTTCTGCAGGATGGTCTGCTTCGGCATCGGATTGTGATGCTCTTTGTTGAGTTCGCTTCCCGGCTTGGGTGCGGGGATGCTTTGAACGTCGTCCTTGTTGCTCAACGGCTTGAGGTCGCCTTCGAATTTTTCATCGATGGCGCCGTGGCGGTCTCGACGGTGCAGCCCTGCGTAGTTGAGCGCGCCCCAGGTGAAGTCGATACAACTGTTCGTCGTACCGCTGTACTTCATGTCGAAGCCGTGCTTTTGCGGTGCGTCGCCAAAGGCGCGCAGCCGATCGTACTGCTCCCGGCTGATTTCCATGGTGCGGCTGTAGTAGGGATCCTTGTAATCCCGCAGATCCCTGTCGTACACCTTCCCCTGACCGCTGGAGCTTCCATGTTCGACAGGCGCAAAGCCGTAGCTATCGACCTGCTTTCCATCGGAAAGCGTGTAGTACATGTGCCCCGCCGCAGACGTTCCGCCGGATAACGTCAACGGTGTGCCGGGGGCAGCCAGATAGACAGTGACCGTGTACCGTGGTGTGGGCTCACTCATGGTGCTACACCTCCCTATTGCGCCTTGGCGGTGAAGGCAACCAGCAGTTCCGGGTGCGTCTCTTCCAAGGCACGAACATTGCCCCCGAAGCGGACGGACACCCGGTAGCGACCAGGCGGTGTATCGCGGACAAAGGCCAGATCCATTTCACGGTAAGCGGCATCCGGAGCGATCAATCCAGCGGCGCGCATCGTCGGCTCATCTGCATTCGCCTTGAGCAGACCTGGCACATGTCCGTCGCGGTCCAATGCCACCGCCTGGTACTCAGTGCGCCCAACCAGTTCGCTCCGCTGCAAGACCACGGGCTCCTCGCCTGCCGCCGTCAACCGAGAGAGATGGACCTGCGCGGTGACGCCGGCGTCGCGTAAGCGGTCCACTTTGGACAGCGCAGCCTCAGCATCAGGGGCCGTTACCCTCACCCCAATGAAGATAGGCGGCTCCGTATCATCGGCCTGGGCGGGAACATCGAAATCCAACGTGATGGCATCAGCCAACACGTGCGGGCTCAGCGGCCTGACCAACGGCACGGTCGTTCTCATTGCAGATTCCTCCTTGGCATGCGGCGCTCGGTCCGGCGCTGGGGGCTGGGCCGAGTCAGCCTGGCATCCTGTCAATTGCAGCGTCGCGGCAATGACGAGGATGCCGATCAAGTGCTTCGCTGTCACCATGACTCGCTCGCTTCGATTCTCTTGCACTAGAGAGTAGTCCGGCCGGCCAGTCGGCGCGAGTATGCCGTCGCCCACGCGGACGCTGGCTGCAGCCCTATTCGGCTCAACAGCGTCGGGCGGCCTTGTCCTACAAAGCGCCCGCGCCAACGTAGCCAGGATCAATGTAGCCACCCGCCTCCCGCAGGCGGCGCCTCGGATTCCAACGCATAGACCGCCCGCTCTTCGCGGACGCGGTTCGACGCCGGTTCGCGAAGCGGCTGGCGTGCGATCTGTACCAGCAGTTCACGCACGTCGTTCGCTGCGGCGCAGAGCGTGCTGCCCACTTCCGGCAGCGCTTGGCCGGCACGCTCGGCCGCATCACCGGCCGCCACCATCCGGGCGTTGGCCGAGACGGTGTCAGCCAGCTGAGTGAGCCTGTCGATCTGCTGCTGCGTCATGCGGAACATGCCGCTGCCGGCGCGCGGCACTGTTTGGGTAGTGGTATCGGGCCAGGCGCCGCGCGTCGTGTCGGTCCTCTGGGCAGGATAGGACAGCGCGTCCAGCACCAGGTCCACCTGGTCGGCCAGCAGCTCCAGACAGAGCGCCAGCTCGCCCATGCGCACTTTGGGCTCGGCGGCGCGCTCCTCGTCCAGCGACCGTGGCTGCGCCAGCCGGACCAGGAACCTCACGTGATCGCGCAGCTTCGCCAGCCGGAACTGGCTGTCCTCCGGCAGGAAATAGCCGGGCATGTCGTCGTCGTCCAAACGGTCGTGCGCCATCGTTGCCTCCTCGTTCCATGAAGGGGTCCGACCGCCACGCATGGCGGACGGGAAGTCGGGAGGTTCGAAACCGCAGAGAGCCGGCGGGCGTATTTCCCCGAAGGGTGTTGTATTAGCCGCCCTCCCGACGCAGGCATCGCGTCGGCTTGCGCCCGAGCTTCGGGCACAAAAAACCCACCGGTTTGTCGGAGGTGGGTACCGCTCTCTGAGGAGTTTCGACGCTCCTTAGTTAGAGAGATTGCTACTGTCCACAGTGTATGTCAACAGGCGCAAAGCAGAAAATTCCTTACTCCAGATCAGGTCCAGTAGCGGCGATTATCTTGCTCCTTATGTCTACCAACCACGGACGCGGCGTAGCTAGTATTAGCGCAGATTGAAACAGCCCATTAGCATTCAGGGGGATGCCTTGGAGACTACTTCTCGTAAAGAAAAGCTATCGATCTACCTGCTAAGAGATGGCGTCAATTCAATTGAAGCTTGCCTCAAGGAGGACATGATAAGTAGAAGGTACGTCTTTCCGCTTGTGGATGGCGACGCCACTCTACTTTTGAAACGTGCCCCGCTAGAGAAACCTCCCATCTGGACTAGACTGTTCACTGAGCATCCCAATTCTCCGGATGTGGATTTCGGATCCAGTAAGAGTGTGGGGGCAGTTTTACATATAGCTGTAGGCCATAGAAAATTTTTAATTTCATTCGGGACCGGATTTCACCTTATAAGAGGTGAGGCATTAGAGAGAGACTTTGGTCTTCGCGTCACGTTAAATTCGGTTGATCCAGATAAACTTAGAAGCCTCGACAAAGCTAGCTACGATGACAACCCGCTTAGCTCGCGAACACAGAGCACACTTCAAGCGGATATTTTTGACCTGCAAGTAAACTCCGAACTGGATTTAGTTTATGCAATAACCGGCGCCTGCAAGTTTCCGCTTCTTGGAACTCATGTCACTGGCCGGGATGCGCTAACCTTGATGGTTGAAACAAAACTGAATGGGATAAGTTCTATCCTAGCAAAAGCGCTTGAGCTATTTGAACAGAAGCTACCTCCGACCTATGCTTGGATCGACAATGTTGCCAGAATCAGGGATGCTGAGACTATCGAATTACTGGACATGCTTCTCGATGATTTGATAAAAGGCGGCAGCACAGAAATATGGCTAGGAGAACCGGAAATTATTGACTGGGAGTCAAACTCTGGCTATTCGTTTGATATGTATCCGAGCACCCCCAGGCACCAGGTACTTACAATCGACGATCTCAATAATCATATTCTATCAAAGGGGATGTGCTTTAACTTAGATTCAATTAAATTAATTCACATACACATCAATGATCAAAACTATAATTCCATCAAGGAATGGCCGGCTTACAGATGCATATATGCCGAAGTTACAGATGGCGACAATAGATATGTGCTTCGAAATGGCTCTTGGTTAAAGATAGAATCCAGCTTTATTAATCAGATTGACCGGCAGCTAGCTAATATTGAAGTAGAAACATGTGCACTCCCGCCGTATTCATTCGCCAATGAAGGCGAATACAATAAGAACGTCTGCGCCCTCAACACAAACCTACATTTGATGGACAAGGACAACATTAGAACTGGCGGACCTTATGACAAAATTGAGTTCTGCGATCTAATAGAGGGACAGAGCAAATTTATTCACGTGAAGTATTACAGATCATCCGCCACACTAAGCCACCTTTTTGCACAAGGCGCTGTAGCTGCTGAAACATTTTTAAAAGACGAAGAATTTCGCAAGAGACTAAATTCCAAGCTCCCGACCAATCTAGCACTTAGTGACACTAGACTAAGACCCGATGCAGGAAAATACAAAATCACTTACGCCATAGCGACCAATAAATCCATACCATCGGAGCTTCCTTTTTTTTCAAAAATCTCACTCAAGAATGCAGCTTCGCAACTAGGCGCACTCGGATACAACGTGTCATTGACGGCAATTCCAGTAGATCCAGCACTTTTGATTACGAAAAAATTTAAGCCGAAGCCGATAAAGAAGAGATAAAGATCAAGAGCAGGGGCAAGGTTTAGTTAGGTTTACTTAGAGCCAGAAGTGTACCTGACCCCGTTATTACGGTTCTGGACATGCATAGCCGGAAAATCGTGGTCTGGGCGATGGGCCAGCTGGCCGGATAAGGCGTTGGCCAGCGCTGCACTGGCCATGGCGCTCCAGATCTGGTGGCCGGCGAAGGGCGCAATCCACCATAGCGACTATGTCACGCAATGCACCAGCAGTGCGTATCAGCGGCAGTTGCAGGAAGCCGGGATGGTCGCGAGCATGAGCCGCGAGGCCATGCCTTACGACAATGCAGTGATGGAGAGCTTATTCAGTTCGCTCAAGCAGCAACTGACGCACCACGAGCGCTTCGCCAGTCTCGACGAAGCGCAAGGGAAGGTGCCGAGTTCATCGGAGTATTCTACCGCCGGCAGCAGTTGCACGGTACGTGGACTACCGCTCGCCGAATCGAGTTCGAGAAAATGGTTGGTGTTCCCTAATTAACCTGCCCGAGAAATCGGGGCGCTTAACTTAACCCCGTAATTTCTCATTTTGAACCAATTGAGCCTGTTAACCGAACGGGGAAAAATGCAAAGCCGAGTGCACGATGGACATGCACTCTCGCCCCTATTTCCCTATTTTCCCCTATTTCCTAGCGCAATGTTCGTAAAGCCAAACTAAGATTTAAATTCCTTCAACGCCCTCTGTAGAAGCGTAGACACCGCGTGGCGAAGGTCAGAAAAGCGCTCATTGGCCGGCTCTGCCAACTTACTTTGATGCCTCCTGAGAATTTTCTCCGAAATAAGAGTAATTGAGCGCCGTAAATCAACCTGATCCAAATGATAGCCTGCAACGAAAATTTCGCAAAGGCTACTCACGTCCCCACCGGGTTTCATTGAAGAAATCGCACTTCTCAGTGACTTTCTTGAAGTGAGTAAGGCCTTGGCTTGTTCCTTAAGCTTTTTAGAATGAAGATGATCTACTAAGGGAACAAGCGCAACTATTAAAATCATCACCACCACGGACGAAGTTATTACGATTGATTCACTAGAGATACCAGAAAGAAGATCTAATGTCCTAGATACCCAAAGAACAATCAGCCCCGGTATCGCAAGTATAAAAAACATTAGCGCACTCAGCATAACACTGAGCCCCAAAACCCCTAAAAATAGGCGTGATACAGCCAATACATCCCTCAGAGATATGGTGTTTTTTCTTGAAATTAGATGGATCCTAAAAAATAAAGACGCAAGAAGGAGTGACGAAAAAATAAATGCACCTATTGAAACCGCTTTTGGCGCATCCGCACTCAAACTCTCGCTTGCCCCAAT
This sequence comes from Xanthomonas sp. NCPPB 3174, assembly GCF_056725205.1. NCBI lineage: Bacteria > Pseudomonadati > Pseudomonadota > Gammaproteobacteria > Lysobacterales > Lysobacteraceae > Xanthomonas > Xanthomonas sp. NCPPB 3174. The sequence continues at coordinate 4,480,877 of NZ_CM161517.1, forward strand.
GATAGTGACCATAAAAATCGCGAGAGGCATCATGCATGAAAATATAAGTTTTACCTTGAAGTTTCCTTCAGCAATAACATTTCGACCTTTTTTAAATCCTTTACCAAAAAAGTTTGGCTCAATAATATCAAAGATACGACGAAACATGCGTAGACCTTCGCTGATTTTCCTTAGTGATCTTGCTCGCGCCAAGGAAAATTCCATCTCATATGCCAAGGGCAATTGAGACCCAATAGTTTCCCATTTCAATGCATCAAACTTTGCGGGGGCCATTAAAACACTCATCGCCACACGCTTTCTTACCCAGTTCGCTAGTTCATCACTTGGCTTCGTAGCAAACTGACAAGATGAAACAGCCTCCTCTTGAATTACTTCAACCCCAAGGCGAAACGAATAATCAAGTCGGCGAGAATGCTTTTCAGCGTTTCCTGCCCCTCCAAATCTTATAATCATTGCTCGATCATAAAGATCTCCTCGCACCCATAACTTTTCGAACAGTTGTTCGACCTCATCTTCAACAGGCAGCCATAGCGGCGAGGGATTGAACTTTTTAACATCCACAAATATTTGCAACAAATGCTCTAAGATTTCATCGTTCCAACTATATGTTTTTACAGTATAGCCAGAAATTTTTTCCTCAGAGAGCCGAATTAGAGAGATTCTTTCTGAAACGATATTCTTAGCGGCATCAATCAATGAGGCCTGCGATTCTATATGGGCCGATTGAAGCATAGCGACGACATATTCACGCCAGCGCGGGTTAGATAAGATGGACCTAGCATCAATAAACCCCTCATTCTTGGCGAGAAATCGTGCGAATATCGCCTCATGATATCGCCGATGAGAGAACGCAAATCGACGCTCGGAGGAGGATGAAGATGCCAGATCTGTCCTACCTATCTTTACATATGTCAATGCTTCAATAGCAAAATTTACTCCATCTTTAAATACCCCAAGCTTTTTAGCCTGCTGATTAATTTGATCAATGGTCGGTGAAAGACCGATTTCAGGGCTTAACGCAAACAATTTCGCCAACTCGGAAGCTAAGTCAATCAATTCGGGCGGTTTCAGCCCCCAGCGCGACGCTATATACTCACTATCGCGCGAAGCAAGCGAATCTACATGCCTCAGCAAAAGTTCATGCTCGTTTTTAGGTGGAGCACTATTCTCTTTTACATATCGACAAAGTAATGTCAAAAAAAGAGGATTTTTGTAAGTGGAGCTGGCGGATGCGGAAATTGCCCTCAATGCAACTCCCTTTTGATTATCACTCAAAAAAGTACGGGCGATTAACTGGTCCTGGAGCTTTTCATTTAATGGCAAAATTCTAAGCTTGGGCCAAGCTAGGGCTTTAGGACTTTTGTACTCTCTAGACGCAAGCACTCCCCTACAAGCGCCAAGCCCGTCCATGAACCTTTGTATTACCGCACCATATCGTCCAACCTCGGCGTCCTCGTTTGCTGCATGCAAGACTTCCGGTATTTCATCAAATGAGTCAAATAGGAAGAACCACCCACCCTTGAGATTAAAATCTGCCCAGTGCGCCTGTACATATTCAGCCGTATCGGCATCCCCTCTGCGTACATTGTCAATAACAAATTTTTTAAATGCAGTTGAATCTGAAACGCCATCCGCACTCAGATCTCTAAGATTTACATACAGCGGTATGGGGCAATATTTTCTTTTGCTCTTTTTGGCGCGCTCTATCATTTGAACTGCTAAATGCCTCAGAGCAACACTCTTCCCCGCTCCGGGATCACCAGTCAATAGCAAGCAGCGCTCGGCGCTGCCGTCGATTGCCCCAATTAATGACGGCTCCTTCCGTAAAGAAAATGACCTCTTTTTTCTGAGTCTATCCAGTAGAGAAGCATAGTAGCCACCTTCGATCTCCACCTCGGCCTCTAAATCGGTGAAATTTTGATCATTCCATGCTTCGGACTTTCCTATGGTAGCCAGATCAGATCCCAGTACCGTTAAAAATTGCCTCCTTCGTTCAATGTGCTCTCTAAAGCTCTTCTCCCCAGAGAACCTTTCAGATAAGTATCCCCATGCAGACTTGAGATAGTCAAAAAGCTTAACCAACAACTTGAGTAAATTAACAACGGCGCCAATAGCAAGGCCCGCAGTAATTACGTATAACAGCAGTATGACGAAATAATTCTCTTTAGAAACAGTATTAAGCAATTTGACAAGCTCAGAAAAATCTTTAATGCTCACCCCACCCCCCCTAATTTACATGTCGAAAAACGCGCAAGTTAAACCTAGCGGTAGTGAGACGCAGTTATTTTCACTAAAGCCCACTGTAGAACTTAGCTGAAATAAGGTGCGTGGCCACCGCGCCAACTTGCGAGGTGAATGTGTACACAGCGTTGTTCTGTGTAGCTGAGGCCATATGATTGCCCAGCTTGCTAGTCGTATTGGTAGACAGGATGCTTGAACAGCAACTAGCTGCCGCCCCACTTACTAACTACCGGCCTTCTTCCCGGAATTGCAGCACGTCACGGAATTTCGGTCGCATGCTCGCCGAGCTAGCGAATAGAGGCCGCGACGGAAGAGCGGTCTCTTCCGTCGCGGCCCTCTCTCCCGCGTGGCGGGAGAGGGGCAAAGCGTTATTGCCTAACGCGTCGGTCAAACCCCAACCGGATTAGCTTTCTCAGGATCAATCTTGTACTGCTTGATCGCCCTGGCCACATCCTTGCCCGTCATCTTCCCATCCTTCGCCAACGCCGCAATGGCGGCATGCGCGATGTAGTAGCGATCGACCTCGAAGAACCGGCGCAGGTTCGCACGCGTATCCGAGCGACCGAAACCGTCGGTGCCCAGCACGGTGTAGTGCATCGGCACGAAGGCGCGGATCTGGTCGGCGAAGGCGCGCACGTAGTCGGTGGCGGCGATGGCCGGGCCCTGGCGGCCTTCCAGCAACTGGGTAACGAACGGCTTGCGCTGTTCGCCTTCCGGGTGCAGGCGGTTCCAGCGCTCGGCGTCGAAACCGTCGCGGCGCAGTTCGTTGAAGCTGGGGCAGGACCAGATGTCGGCGGTGACGCCGAAGTCCTTGTCCAACAACTCGGCGGCGGCGATGGCTTCGCGCAGGATGGTGCCCGAGCCCAGCAGCTGCACGCGCAGTTCGCCCTTCTTGGGCTTGCCGGCGTCCTTGAGCAGGTACATGCCCTTGATGATGCCGTCTTCCGCGCCGGCCGGCATCTCCGGGTGGGCGTAGTTCTCGTTCATCAGGGTGATGTAGTAGTACTCGTCCACCTGCTCCTGCATCATCCGCTGGATGCCGTACTGCATGACAACAGTGACTTCGTAGCCGAAGGTGGGGTCGTAGCTGCGCACGTTGGGGATGGAGCCGGCGATGACCTGGCTGAAGCCGTCTTCGTGCTGCAGGCCTTCACCATTCAACGTGGTGCGGCCGGCGGTGCCGCCGAGCAGGAAGCCGCGGGTGCGCATGTCCGCCGCCTGCCAGGCGATGTCGCCCACGCGCTGGAAGCCGAACATGGAGTAGTAAATGTAGAACGGCAGCATCGGCACGTTGCTGACCGAGTAGCTGGTGCCGGCGGCCAGCCACGAGGAGATCGCGCCCGGCTCGCTGATGCCCTGCTGCAGCACCTGGCCGGACTGGTCCTCGCGGTAGAACATCAGCTGGTCGGCGTCCACCGGCTTGTACTTCTGGCCGAACGGGGCGTAGATGCCGATCTGCCGGAACATGCCTTCCATGCCGAAGGTGCGGGCTTCATCGGCCACGATCGGCACGATGCGCGGGCCCAGTTCCTTGTCGCGCAGGGCGATGTTGAGGCTCTGCACGAAGGCCATGGTGGTGGAGTAGGTGCGCTCGCCGCTGTCCTTGAGCAGGCGATCGAACTTGTCCAGGCCCGGGGCCGGGATGGACAGGTCGGCCTTGCGGCGGCGCTGCGGCAGGTAGCCGCCGAGGGACGCGCGGCGCTCCTGCAGGTACTGCACTTCCGGCGAGTCCGGGCCGGGGTGGTAGAACGGCACCTGCTCGGCGTCGGCCAGCTGCTTGTCGCTGAGCGGGATGTTGAAGCGGTCGCGGAACGCGCGCACGGCGTCGTCGTCCAGCTTCTTGGTCTGGTGGGTGGGGTTCAGCGCCTCGCCGGCCGAGCCCATGCCGTAGCCCTTGACGGTCTTGGCCAGGATCACGGTGGGCATGCCCTTGGTGTTCACCGCCTGGTGGTAGGCGGCGTAGACCTTGTGCGGATCGTGGCCGCCGCGGTTCAGGCGCCAGATGTCGTCGTCGGACAGGCCGGCGACCATGGCCGCGGTCTCCGGGTACTTGCCGAAGAAGTTGGCGCGGGTATAGGCGCCGCCGAAGGCCTTGCAGTTCTGGTACTCGCCGTCGACGGTTTCCATCATCAGCTTCTTGAGGACGCCGTTGGTGTCCTTGGCCAGCAGGGCGTCCCAGTAGCCGCCCCACAGCAGCTTGATGACGTTCCAGCCGCCGCCGCGGAACACGCCTTCCAGCTCCTGGATGATCTTGCCGTTGCCGCGCACCGGGCCGTCCAGGCGCTGCAGGTTGCAGTTGACCACGAAGATGAGGTTGTCCAGGCCTTCGCGGCCGGCCAGGGCGATGGCGCCCAGGGTCTCGGGTTCGTCGCTCTCGCCGTCGCCGATGAAGCACCACACCTTGCGGTCGGACTTCTCGATCAGGCCGCGGTGCTCCAGGTACTTCATGAACTGCGCCTGGTAGATGGCGCTGAGCGGGCCCAGGCCCATCGACACAGTGGGGGTCTGCCAGAAGTCCGGCATCAGCCACGGGTGCGGATAGGAGGAGATGCCCTGCCCGTCCACTTCCATGCGGAAGTTGTTGAGCTGGTCTTCGCTGATGCGGCCTTCCAGGAAGGCGCGGGCGTAGATGCCGGGGGAGCTGTGGCCCTGGATGTACAGCAGGTCGCCGGGGTGCTTGTCCGAGGGCGCGCGCCAGAAGTGGTTGAAGCCCACGTCGTACAGGGTGGCGCTGGAGGCGAAGGAGGCGATGTGGCCGCCCAGGTCGCCCGGCTTGCGGTTGGCGCGGACCACGGTGGCCATGGCGTTCCAGCGGATGATCGAGCGGATCTTCCACTCGATGGCCGCGTCGCCCGGGCTCTTGGCCTCGTTGGCGGGGGCGATGGTGTTGACGTACTCGGTGGTCGGCGAGAACGGCAGGTAGGCGCCGGAACGACGGGTCAGTTCGACCATGTCCTCCAGCAGCTGATGCGCGCGCTCGGGGCCTGCGACATCGATGACGGCCTTGAGCGATTCGATCCACTCCTGGGTCTCAGTGGGGTTCGGATCGTTCTGCAGCACCTCGTTCAACCAGTTCATAACGCTCCCGTAGGTCGCACGCACGCGCGCGATGGCATGTGTTTTCTCGAAGCCTGCAAGTGTAGCGCAACCGCCTCTCAGGACCTCGTACGCCAGCGTATGGAACGGACTGTCACATTGGCCCGGGACACCCCGCGGGACAGCCGCCGCGGCCGCTGCGCCGGGCGGCCGCAGCTGCGCTTATGATCGGGCTCCAGGCCCCCTTGGAGCGCCGCCATCGCCCTTGCCTCGTCAGCGCAGGACGCCTCCGCGGTCGCCTGGCGGCACAGCCTGCGCACGCGGCTGCTGCTGTGGGGCAGCCTGCTGCAGGTGGCGCTGCTGCTCGGCCTGGCCCTGCTGTTCTACCTGGGCGCGCGCGAGGTGATGGTGCGCAACGCCCGCGAGGAGGTGGCCGGGCTGACCCAGCAGACCGCGCGCAGCCTGGACGCCACCCTGGGCTCGGTGCAGGTGAGCGGGCGCACCCTGGCCGCCGCCGCGGCGGGGCTGGGCCGGCAACCGTTCAACCTGCGTAATCTGCTGCAGGCCACGCTGCAGGGCGACCCGGACATCGCCGGTGCCCTGCTGGTGATCGAGCCCGGGGCCCTGAAGGACGACGGCCGCGGCTTCGCCTGGCACCTGCGGCGCACCGCCGGCGGCGTGCAGGAGCAGTCGGCGGAGGCGCTGGGCTTCGACCTGCACAGCATGCCGTGGTACCGGCGCACGCTGGCCGCGCCGGCGCCGTGGTGGTCCGAGCCGTACAGCGACGCCGGCAGCGGCGGCACCTACCTGACCACCTACAACCTGCCGCTGCGCCTGCCCGGCGACGGCCCGCAGGCGCCGGCGATCGGCATGGTGAGCGTGGACGTGCCGCTGCAGCGCCTGCAGGCCATCGTCGCCGAACTGCCTGCCAACAGCGGGCTGCAGCCGATGCTGCTGTCGCCGGACGGGCTGTTCGTGCTGCACCCGGACCCGGCGCTGCGCTTCCGCCGCACCCTGGAGGCGCACGTGGCGCGGGCGCGGCCGGACCTGTCGCCGCTGGCGCAGGCGGCCGACACCCACACCGCAGTGCGGTTCGAGCACACCGCACCGGACGGCACCCGCTACCTCACCCAGAGCGCGGCGGTGGGCGACACCGGCTGGACCTTCGCGCTGAGCGTGTCGGAGGACTACATCCTGGCCGGGCTGGACCGCATCGTGCTGTGGGGCGCGCTGGCCGGTGCCGCCGCGCTGGCGCTGTGGCTGTGGCTGCTGCACCGCTACACGGTGCGGCTGGTGCGGCCGATCGAGGACCTGACCGACTCGGCGCTGCACTTCAGCCAGGGCGCGTTCGATTATCCGCTACGCCATGTCGAACGCGCGGACGAGGTGGGGGTGATGGCGCGTGCCTTCGACAGCGCGCGCGGCTCGATCAAGCGCCAATTGGACGAGATCGCCACGTTGGCGCAGGCGCGGCAGCGCATGCAGAGCGAATTGTCGATCGCGCGCGACATCCAGCAGGCGATGCTGCCGGGCGGGCGCACCTTCGACAGTGCCCACAAGCACCTGGAGACCTATGCCCTGCTGGAACCGGCGGAGATGGTCGGCGGCGATTTCTACCAGTTCTTCGAGACCGAGCCGGGGCTGCTGTGGTTCGTGGTCGGCGACGTGTCGGACAAGGGCGTGCCGGCGGCGCTGTTCATGGCGCGGGCGATGACCGTGCTGGAGATCGCGGCGCGCCGGCATACGCGCCCGGACGCGATCCTGATCGCGGCCTCGCAGCGGCTGGTGGAAGGCAACGAGCCGTGCATGTTCGCCACCGTGCTATGCGGGCTGATCGACGTGCACAGCGGCGACTACTGGCTGTCCAGCGCCGGCCACGAGCCGCCGCTGCTGCTCGGTGCCGATGGGCGCGCGGCACTGCTGCCACTGGAATCGGGCCCGCCGCTGGGGCTGGAGCCGCAATCGCGCTACCCGGTGGTGCATGGGCGGCTTGCCGCCGGCGCCACCCTGCTCAGCTACACCGACGGCATCACCGAGGCGATGGATGCGCAGGACCGGCCCTATGGCGAGGCGCGGCTGCTGGCGGCGCTGCAGCCCGGCGCCGACGCGCAGGCGCAGTGCGCCGCGGTGCTGGCCGACGTGCAGGCGTTCACCGCGCCGGCACCGCAGTCCGACGACATTACGCTCCTGGCGATCCGGCTGCGCCAGGATCCGGCACGGGAGGCGACGCGATGATGCTGCGATGGCAGATGGAACCGGCAATCGACGCACTGGCGCAACTGAGCGACAGCGTGGAGGCGGCGCTGCGGCGCCACGGCGTGAGCGGCGAGCAGGTCAGCCGCACCCGGCTGATCGTCGAGGAACTGGCCTGCAACACGCTGGAGCACGGCCACCTGCGCCGCGCCCCGCTGCCGGTGGACGTGATCGTGCACCTGCAGCCCGACGCGCTGGTGCTGGAATTCCACGACAGCGGCCCGGCCTTCGACCCGCGCGACGCGCCGGTGCCGGACCTGGACGCGGACATCGCCGAACGCCCGATCGGCGGCCTTGGCCTGCACCTGGTGCAGCAACTGGCCGATCGCCTGGACTACCGCCACGACGCCGGCCGTAATGTGGTGCGCATCGTGCTGTTGCAACCTGCCGATCCCCCTCTTCAGGAGTCGCCCGCATGACCACGTTGAGCCTGCAGATCGACCCGGCGCAGGACAAGCGCCAACGCCTCACCCTGAGCGGGCGGCTGGACACGCACACCTACCAAGCCCTGGACGAGGCGCTGGCGCCGCTGCTGGCCACCCCGATCACCACGTTGGTGCTGGACCTGTCGCACCTGGACTACATCAGCAGCGCCGGCATCCGCTCGATCTTCAAGGCGCGCAAGGTGCTGGCCGCGCGCGACGGGCGGGTGCTGGTGGTGAACCCGCAACCGCAGATCCGCAAGGTGTTCGACGTGGTCAAGGCGGTGCCGTTGAACGAGATCTTTACCTCGGTGCAGGAGCTGGACGAGTACCTGGACGAGATGCAGCGGCGGGTGTTGGAGCAGGAGCGTGGTGGGTGAGGTCAGGCGGCGTCTGTGCGGTACGCCCGCAACCGCTGCCTTTTTGCTCCTCGTAGGAGCGGCTTCAGCCGCGACAGGCGTCACCGGTAACGTCCATCGCGGCTGAAGCCGCTCCTACAGGGATGGCTGGGCATCCTTGTGGGAGGGACTTCAGTCCCGACGAGGGAGGGTGTCAGTCGGCGTACGGCTTCCCGTGTCGCGGCTGCATGGCAATTGATTCCCACACGGGCCACCCCTGGCCGGTGCAACCTAGGGCAGCGCACGCCCGCAGAACTCCAACCCGCACCGAACCCACGCGCACGTCGCAAACGCGTTCTGCCGTCCTGACTGAACCAATCCCCCAGCGCTCCAGCGCCCACCCTGCCAGGCGCTTGCCGACCGCCCAACTTCGATATATCGTTTCCGAACCAGATTCGACATATCGAAATGCCACGACCCCATCCCCCCGGCCCGCACCCCGCGCACCGCCTGTTCGAGGAAGACCGGGCCGGCCGCGGCCGTGGCGCACGCGGACCTCGCCCGCTGGGCCACGGCGACCTGCGGCTGTTGCTGCTGGCGATGATCGAGACCCAGCCGCGCCACGGCTACGAGCTGATCCGCGCGGTCGCCGAGCTGTTCCATGGCCTGTACACGCCCAGCGCCGGCACGGTCTACCCGACCCTGGCTCAACTGGAAGCGCAGGGCCTGGTGCAGGCCGATGCCGACGCCACGCGCAAGCGTTATGCGATCACCGAGGCCGGCCAGGCCTTCGTGCAGGCCGAGCGCGCGCAGGTGGAGGCGGCGCTGCAGCGCACCCATCACAGTGCGCGGGCGCTGGTGCGCGCCAACGTGCCCGCGCCCGTGCGCGAGGCGATGCACCGCATCAAGCACGGCCTGCTGGCGCGGCACGGGCGCTGGGACCCGGACGAGATCGAACGCGTCGCCGCGCTGTTGAATGCCGCCGCCGACGGTATGGATGGCACCACCCCCTGATTCCTTCCAGCCAGCGCGCGGGTGCTTGTGAGGTTTCGCCCCGCGTCGCGCGCCAATCCCCTCCCCCACGTTTCGAGGATTCCCATGGCGACCCACGAACACCGCCTGCTGCGCCACCCGCTGCGCCTGCGTCATCTGCAGGTGCTGCGCACGCAACCGCTGACCCCGCACATGCGCCGCATCGTCGTCGGCGGCCCCGAGCTGGACGGCTTCGTCAGCGCCGGGCCGGACGACCACGTCAAGCTGTTCTTCCCCAATCCCGAAGGCGCGTTCGTGCTGCCGACGATGACCGAGCATGGCCCGGTGTATCCGGCCGATGCGCTGCCCTCGCCCGCCCGCGACTACACCCCGCGCCACTACGACGCCGACGCGCAGGAACTGACCCTGGACTTCGTGCTGCACGGCGACGGCCCGGCCTGCCGCTGGGCGGCGCAGGCCGACCCGGGCGATGCGCTGGTGGTCGGCGGGCCGCGCGGCTCGTTCTTGGCCGCCGACGACTTCGACGCCTACGTGCTGATCGGCGACGAGACCGCGCTGCCAGCGATCGGCCGCTGGCTGGAAACCCTGCCGGCCGATGCCGAAGTGGACGCGCTGATCGAGATCCCGGGCTACGCCGACCGGCAGACGCTGGATTGCGACGCCGAGCTGCGCGTCACCTGGCTGGAGCGCAACGGCGTGGATGCACGCAGCAGCCAATTGCTGGAAGGCGCGCTGCGCGACTTCGATCCGCCCGATGGCGATGCGTTCTACTGGATCGCCTGCGAATCGGCGCGTGCGCGGATGATGCGCAAGTTCGTCGAAGGCCACCTGGGCGTGCCCAAGGAGTGGATTCGCGCGACGGGGTATTGGAAGGCGGGTGGGGACGCAGCCGAAGACTAAGGGCGTTTCATAACGGCAGGAAGCACACGCGTAGGAGCGGCTTCAGCCGCGACGAGGCTTTCCCGCCAAAGCGGTCGCGGCTGAAGCCGCTCCTACGCAGGATGGCCGGCGCCGACGGCAGCCGCTCTTTTTTGCTGGCCCTGTCCGGACGAAACGAACGCAATAGCCCCTCTCCCACCGGGAGAGGGGTTGGGGTGAGGGTAAGGACGCGCGCCTGGCGCTTCAGGCGCATGCAGCTTCGCCCAGGCCATCACGGTAAGGCCATCGCGGCTGGAGCCGTTCCTACGTGCACCATTCGGCGCTGGTGAGGTTGCCGCGCGCAGTTTCATTGCACGGCACACAGCGAGATCCCGAAAACGCAAACGCCCGCCGAATGGCGGGCGTTTGCGTTGCGGCGAACGACGGCGCGCGAAGCGCCGTCGCCGCGACGGCATACAGGCTTACTTGGCCGCGTTCAAGGTCGCTTCGGTGGTGATGCGGATCTTCACCTCGTCGCTGACGTTCGGCACGTAGGCGCCCAGGCCGAAGTCGCTGCGCTTGATCGTGGTGGTGGCGTCGAAGCCCAGCGCCGGCACCTTCTTCATCGGGTGCGGACCGGCACCGTTGAGGGTCACCGCCAGCACCACCGGCTTGGTCGTGCCCTTGATGGTCAGGTCGCCGGCGACGGTCAGCTTGTTGCCGCCGGCCGAGGTCACCTTGGTGCTCTTGAAGGTGGCGGTCGGGAACTTGGCGGCGTCGAAGAAGTCGCCGCTCTTCAGGTGCTCGTCGAACTTGGCGGTGAAGCTGTTGAGGCCGGACAGCGGCAGGGTCACGTTGACGCTGGACTTGCTCACGTCCTGCGCGTTGTAGACCAGGGTGCCGTCGACGTCGCCGAAGTGCGCGGACGGGTTGGAGAAGCCGAAGTGGCTCCACTGCACCAGCACGTCGGTGTGGGCCGGGTCGAGCGTGTAGGTGCCGGAGACGCCCTTGGCGGCGGCAGCGGCGGCGGCCGGGGCGGCGAAGGCGCTGGTGGCCGGCTGGGCGACGACGACGGCCAGGGCCATGGCGAGCGGGAGCAGCAGTTTGCGGGTCTTGGTCATGGTGGAACTCCTTGGAAGGGTGATGGGACGAAACTGCGGCAGGCGCGGGCCTGCGGTGGGACAGGGAAGCGGAACGCGCGCGCTCATTCGATGCGCGCGGCCTCGTCGAAACTCAGCCGCGGCAGGCGCGGGAACAGGCCGCTGGGGTCGCCGTAGCCGAGGTTGACCAGGAAGTTGGATTTGATCGCAGTGCCTGCGAAGAACGCGGCATCGACCTTGGCGTTGTCGAAGCCGGACATGGGACCGGCATCCAGGCCCAGCGCACGCGCGGCCAGGATCAGGTAGGCGCCCTGCAGCGAGCCGTTGCGGAACGCGCCTTCGCTGCGGCCTTCCCGCGGGCCGTCGAACCAGCTCTTGGCGTCGGTGTGCGGGAACAGGTACGGCAGCTTCTCGTGGAAGTCCTCGTCGTGGGCGACGATCACCGTGACCGGCGCGGCCAGGGTCTTGGCCAGGTTGCCCTCGGACAGCGCCGGCTTGAGCTTTTCCTTGGCCTGCGGCGAGGTCACGAAGACGAAGCGCGCCGGGCTGCCGTTGGCCGCGGTCGGGCCCCACTTCACCAGGTCGTAGAGGGCACGCAGGGTGGCTTCGCCGACCGGCTTGTCCAGGAACGCGTTCTGGGTGCGCGCGGTACGGAACAACTGGTCGAGGGCGGCGTCGTGCAAGGCGTCGGACATGGAGGAAGTTCCTTGATCGAGGGAAGCGTCAGGATGCCGGTGGGGCCGTCCCGATGCGAGGCGGCCAGTGTAGAGTGGCGCGATTGTCGCAACACCCGGCCGCGATGCAACGGATTACTACCAAACGTGAAACGATCGGACGCGACCTGGGCGATTAGCGATGGCCGCGCCGGCAACGCCCGCCAGGCCGAGGCGCTGGCCGCCGCGTTGGCGCTTCCGGCCGCGACACCGATCCAGGCGCAGGTGCTGCAGCCGCACATGCCGTGGCGCTGGTTGGCACCACGCTGGCTGCCCGTCGCACGGCATGCGTACGGCGCGACGTTCGCCGCCGCACTGCGGCAGCCGCCGCCGCTCGCCGTGGGCTGCGGCCGCCAGGCGGCGCTGGCGACGCGGTTGCTGCGCGCACGCGGCAGCAAGGTGGTGCAGATCCTGGATCCGCGGCTGGATCCGCGGCACTGGGACATCGTGGTGGTGCCGGAACACGATCGGCTGCGTGGCCCCAATGTGCTAACCCTGCTCGGCAGCCTGCATCCGATCGACGATGCCTGGCTGGCCGCAGGACGCGCCGCGTTTCCTGCGCTGGGCGCGCTGCCCTCGCCGCGTGTCGGACTGTTGGTCGGTGGTCCGTCGAGCCTGGCACCGTGGAGCGAGGCGCAGGCACACGCCGCCTTCGCCGACATCGCCGTGCAGTTGCGCATGCACGGCGGCAGCATTCTCGCCAGCGCATCGCGGCGCACGCCGCCCGCGGTGGCCGCAGCCCTGCGTCGTACGTTGGCCGACGTGCCGGGCATGGTGTGGTGTGGCGCGGACGATGGCGCCAACCCCTATGCCGGCCTGCTCGGCTGGGCCGAGCGCCTCGCCTGCACGCCGGATTCGGTGAACCTGCTGTCGGAAGCCTGCGCCACGCGCGTGCCGGTGCAGGTGCTGCTGCCGGAGACGGCGCGTGGCCGCGCCCTGGATTTCCACCGCGCCCTGCAGGCACGCGGGCGGCTGCTCCCGGCGGAGGATGCCGGCGACGCGCACGCCGCCGGCATCGCACCGCTGCGCGAAACCGCGCGGGTGGCCGCGCTGATCCGCGACCGTCTGGCGGCGCTGGCCTGATCGGCCGCCGCGCCGGCGTCGCTGCCACGACGCCGGCACGGCAACCGGGCCCAACGCGTCACATCACGCTGTGTCAGGGGTTGCTCGGCGAGCGCGGCACGCCCGCCGGCGCCGCATCCAGCGCGCCGATCAGCAACCGCACCACCGGCGTGCCCACGCCGACCGTGTAGTTGTACTTGCCCTTGATCGGCTGGTTGTTGTCGACCACGCCGTTGTAGCCGGGGATGCCGCGATGCAGCGCCTCCGGGCCATTGGCGGCCAGGCGGTACAGGTAGTCGTTGAGATTGCCCTGGCGGCCCTGCTTCTCCACCAGCAGCGCGACCGCGCTGGCGAACTCCGGCGCGGCGACGCTGGTGCCGATCACCGCCGAGAGTTTGCCCTTGAAGTAGGTGGCCACCGAGCTGTCGCCGTCGCGGCAGGGCTGGGTCGCGGTCGTCGGGCAGCCGCCGACCAGCATGCCGATGTCCGGCAGCGCGCGCATGGACGTGCGCGTGCCGCCGAGCGCACGCAACTGGTAGGCCGGGCGCTGGAACAGCGTGCTGACGCCGCCGCCGGCGCCCCAGTAGCCGCCGGCCAGGTTCGCGCCGATGCCGTAGTAGTCGGCGGTCTCCAGCGGATCGCCGTAGGCGCTTTCGCTCTTGTAGCCCGACTCCAGGCTGCCCTTCTTGTAGGCGGTGAGCAGGTTGCCGCCGCCGACCGCGGTCACGTTCGGGCTGGCGGCCGGGTGTTCGACACCTGGAATGAAATGTCCGTCCTTGCCGTCGACCAGGTACTGCGTGTCGGCGCAGCCCAGGCCGGCGTTGTCGCCGCTGGAGGCGACGAAGGTGATGCCCTGCGCATTGCCCTGCTTGAACACCGCTTCGTAGGGACGCAGCAGCGGGGTGAAATCCTTGCCGCCGTTGTAGGCCGCGGTGTAGTACAGCTCGCAGACGCCGAACGAGGCGCTGACCACGTCGGCCTGGTTGTCCTGCACGATCTGCCGGTAGCCGGCCAGCACGGATGCGTCGCTCAGGTCCGGGATCACGTACAGCAGCACGTGCGCACCGGGCGCACCGCCGAGCGCCATCTGCACGTCGAGCGCGGCCTCGCCCCCCGCGGCGTCGTTGCCGTCCTGCAGGCCCGGCTTGGCGCCGGCCACGTAGTGGCGCGCGTACAGGGCCGGGTCGGCGTGGTTGGCGGCGTAGCGGCTGAAGTTCTCATGGTCGAACATCGCCTTGATGTCCGAGTCCAGCACGTCGCTGCTGATCAGGATGGCGATGGTGCTGCCGGTGCCATCGAGCCGGCGTTGCTCCCCCGCCGCGCCGGTGGTGGCCTGGTAGGACGGATAGCCGTAGGCCTGCTTGAGGTCGTTGTACCAGTAGGTGGTACCGCCGGCGCCGTAGCGGTTGGACGGATTCTTGACGGCCGACCGCTGCCAGTTGACGTGCATCGCCGGCGCGCCCCGGGTCAGGCCGGTCACCGTCGCACCCGTGTCGCGCAGCGCGGCCGGCAACTGCAACGGCGCGGCCGCGGCGAGGCGGGCCTGGGTCCCCTGCTGCACCTCGGCGGTCAACGGCACCGCGAACAGCCGTTCGACGTTGTCCGCGCTCGCGCTGACATGCAGGGTGGCGCCCTGCTCGACGACGTTCATGTGCGCGGCCTGCAACGCGGCGCGCACCTGCGCGATCTGCGTCGGCGCCGGCGCGAAGCGGCGCTGGAACTCGGCCGGCGTCAGCCAGTGGTGGTACTGCGGCGAGACCGGATCCTGGATGTCGGCCAGCAGGGCGTCCAACCCGGCCTGGTCGCGCAACGGCAGGTGCACGTCGAAGGTGACCGGCGCGCTGCGCAGGGTGGCGGTCATCGCCGCGATGGAGGCGTCGGGCGCGGCATTGGCGGTGCCGAGCGCGCACAGCAGGGAAGCGGACAACACGGCAGCCAGCGACGGCCGACGGCGGATGCGATCAAGCATGGGCGTCTCTCCGGGGGTAGAGCGAGTGGGACGAGGCCGTGGCGGCCTCGCGGTTGGAAATCGATGGCCCCTCTCTCTGCACGGGAGAAGGGTTGGGGCGAGGGTGCAGCGCGCGAAGTGCATGCGTGGTTCGTTGCTGCGAGGCTGCGCCCGTACCCTCATCCGCCCCTGCGGGGCACCTTCTCCCGAGGGGAGAAGAGAGAAGCCTGAGCCCCTCTCCCACCGGGAGAGGGGTTGGGGTGAGGGTACGGCGCGCGAAGCGCATGCGTGATGCATTGCTGCGAGGCTGCGCCCGTACCCTCATCCGCCCCTGCGGGGCACCTTCTCCCGAGGGGAGAAGGGAGAAGCCTGAGCCCCTCTCCCACCGGGAGAGGGGTTGGGGTGAGGGTACGGCGCGCGCAGCGCCCGCGCCGCCATCTCCACGCAAGGACCCAGCGCGGCACGAAGACAGCGATCCGATAGCTGCGGGTGCACTGTGCTTCCTGCTCATGTCTGCACGCATCGGCATGCCACCGGGCCTGGACGAGGCGTGATGATTGAGGAGGATTGCGCCACAAAACCTTGACGGCGCGCGCCGTTTTTTACTTTGTAAACAGGCCATTTCAGCGCGTTGCCGACACATGCGCGTACATGTGTTCTCTACCCGCGATTCGTGGCACTTGATGTCACGGTGTAACGCCTTGATGTCGATGCGCTCGCATGCGGCCTCAGCGATGACGGAGCCGATCGCGCGGCCGTCGACGCACCACCATTACTCCCAATCACGGTGGCGCTCGTCCATGCCGCGCAGGCCACCACTCCACATCTGCACCCGCGCCACGACGCGCGCCACCGTGCCGTTGCATGACAAACGCAACGCCGCTGACGCCAACCTGCAACGTCGCTGTCGCATCGTGTGCGCACTTCCTTTACGAATCACCTTGCGCATGCCTCTCCATTCCCTGCTGAGCACGGCGATCCTCGCCGCCCTGTTGTCGCCTTTCGCCGCCACTGCCGCAGAACCCGCCGCCGATGGCGCCGCGGCCGACGTGCAGCAACTCGATGCGGTGTCGGTGATCGGCCAGGGCGAAACCCGCCAGGTGCAGCGCATCACTACCCAGGACGTGGCGGTGCTGCCGCCGGGCACCAGCATCCAGAAGCTGCTCAACCGCATTCCCGGCGTCAACGTGCAGTCCAACGACGCCTTCGGCGCCAACGAGGAATCGCAGACCATCAGCCTGCGCGGCTTCAACGGCGTGCGCCTGGGCTACACCCTCGACGGCCTGCCGCTGGGCGACAACGCCTACGGCAACTACAACGGCCTGAACATCAGCCGCGCGCTGATCGCCGAGAACTTCGGCGGCGTGGAACTGGCCTCGGGCATCGGCAGCCTGGGCACGGCCTCCACCAGCAACCTCGGCGGCACGGTGCAGTACTACTCCGACGATCCGTCCACCGAGGTCGGCGTGCGCCTGGCGCAGACCGTGGGCTCGGACAGCAACCGCCGCACCTACCTGCGCCTGGATACCGGCGAGCACAACGGCTTCTCCGCCTACCTGTCCGGCATCTACGCCGACGCCGACATGTGGGCCCCGCCCGGCTCGCCGACCCACACCGCGCAGTTCAACGGCAAGGGCGTGTACCAGTTCGAGGGCGGCAAGATCACCGCGTTCGTCGACACCTCGCGCACCTCGCAGGCCGACTACGCCTACCTGTCCAAGAGCGGCCTGCACCGAGGCCTGGGCTGGGACTGGAACCTGTACGCGCCGGACTGGCAGCGCGCGCTGGCCGCGGCCTACTGCGCGCCAGCCACGCGCAACCCCAGCCGCTGCGCCTATAGCGGCGGCGTGGACAACATCGACGACGCCTACTACCAGAGCCGCGCGTTGCGCAACGACGACCTGTACTACCTGGCCGGCGACTTCCAGCCGTCCGATGCGGTGAGCGTGCACACGCAGGTCTACCACCACGAGAACGAAGGCCAGGGCCACTGGTGGTCGCCGGGCCAGCCGTCCTACCCCGGCACGCCGCAGGCGCTGCCGATCTCGATCCGCAGCACCAACTACACCATCAACCGCACCGGCGGCATCGCCTCGCTGGGCTGGGACATCGGCCCGCACCACCTCGAAGCCGGCGTGTGGTACGAGCGCAACAAGCACCACGTGGAGCGCAACTTCTACTGGATCGACGGCCCGATCGACGACGACATCTTCCTCAGCAACCCCAACCGCCGGCTGTTCTCGCAGGACTACGTCATCACCACCAAGCAGGCCTACGTGCAGGGCACCTTCAAGCTGCTCGACGAGCGCCTGACCCTGGACATCGGCGCCAAGAGCCCGCACACCACGATGACCGCGCGCGAGACGCCGGGGATCGCGGTGGAGTCGCCGGTGGCCAACGGCGAGCTGAAGGCCAGCAAGGCGCTGCTGCCGCAGGCCGGCCTGAGCTACCGCCTGGCCGAGGGTCAGGAAGTGTTCGCCTCCTACGCCGAGAACATCGCCGCGTTCCAGGGCGGCGGCGCCGGCGGCCCGCTGCTGGTGACGCAGGCCTCGTTCGACGCCAGCGTCGGCGCGCTGCAGCCGGAGAAGTCCAAGACCTTCGAAGCCGGCTACCGCCTGGTCCGCGACCAGTTCGAGGCCTCGCTGGTCGGCTACGACGTGACCTTCGACAACCGCCTGCTGTCGCTCAACCCGTGCCCGAGCATCCAGCAAGGCACCACCCCGGCGTGCACCACGCGCTTCTTCAACGTCGGCTCGGTGAGCAGCCGCGGCGGCGAGCTGACCTTCATCTGGAAGCCGACCGCGCACCTGCAGTGGTACAACTCGGCCTCGATCAACCGCTCCACCTACGACGACAACTACGTGCAGAACGGCGCGGTGATCCCCACCGCCGGCAAGTACACCGTGGACACGCCCAAGCGCATGTTCGCCAGCGAACTCAGCTGGACCTGGAACGGCTGGAACGCCAACCTGCGCGGCAAGTACACCGGCCAGCGCTACTACACCTACACCAACGACCAGGGCTTCGGCGGCTACACCTCCTTCGATGCCGGCGCCGGCTACGATTTCGGGGCGGTGTCGTTCCTGCGGGACCTGAAGCTGTCGTTGAACGTCACCAACCTCACCGACAAGCGCTACGCCTCCAACCTCACCGCCTTCAGCAACAGCGACCCGAACGGCCGCTCGCTGGCCTTCCACGCCAGCGCGCCGCGGCAGGCGTTCCTGACCCTGGACGCGCGCTTCTGAGCGCGTCCATCCTGTCCGTCCGCCCTCGAACCGGAACGCATGCGATGATCCGATCCACCTCCTGGTTGTTGGGATGCGCGATGGCCGTGTTGGCGACCACCGCGGCGGCCGCCCCGGCCGCCGCCCCGGGCGAGAGCAAGCCGCTGGTGATCGGCCACCGCGGCGCCAGCGCGCTGCGCCCCGAGCACACGCTGGCGTCCTACGCCAAGGCCATCGCCGACGGCGCCGATTTCATCGAGCCGGACCTGGTCTCGACCAAGGACGGCGTGCTGGTGGCGCGCCACGAGAACGAGATCGGCGGCACCACCGACGTGGCCGCGCATCCGGAGTTCGCCGCGCGCAAGACCGTCAAGCAGATCGACGGGCAGCGCGTGGAAGGCTGGTTCACCGAAGACTTCACCCTGGCCGAGCTGAAGACCCTGCGCGCGCGCGAGCGCCTGCCGCAACTGCGCGGCACCGCCTTCGACGGGCAGTTCCAGGTGCCGACCATGGACGAGATCATCGACTTCACCGCAGCCGAGTCGGCCACGCGCGGGCGGCCGATCGGGCTGATTCCCGAGATCAAGCACGGCACCTACTTCCGCGGGCTCGGCCTGGCGATGGAAGACAAGCTGGTGGCCACCCTCGATGCGCATGCCTACACGCGCAAGGCGCCGGTGGTGATCCAGTCGTTCGAGATCGGCAACCTGGAGTATCTGCACGGCAAGTTGGGCAGCACCCATCCGAACGTGCGCCTGGTGCAGTTGCTGGGCGATCCCAAGGACCGCCCGGGCGACCAGTTGCGCAATGGCCCGACCTACGCGCAGATGGGCAGCGCGCAGGGCCTGCGCGCGATCGCCAAGTACGCGCAACTGGTCAGCCCCAACCTGCGCGCGATCGTGCCGGTGAGCGCCGACGGCGCCCTGGCCGCGCCCACGTCGTTCGTTGCCGATGCGCATGCGGCCGGCCTGCAGGTGATCCCGTACACGTTTCGGCCGGAGAACTATTTCCTGCCCAAGCAGCTGCAGGACGCGCGTGGCCCGGCGGCGGTGAATGCGGCCGGCAGCATCAACGAAATGCGCGCACTGCTCGACGCCGGCATCGATGGCTTCTTCACCGACGACCCGGCCGTGGGCCGCGCGGCGGTGGATGGGACGGCGCCGCCGGCGCGGTGAGGCCGGGAGTGGGGAGTGGGGAGTGGGGAATGGGGAATGGGGAATGGGGAATGGGGAATCGCAAAAGCGGTTCCCAGCGCGGAGTTCAACCTGTAGGAGCGGCTTCAGCCGCGACAGGACGTTTCCGATCTCGCGTGGTCGCGGCTGAAGCCGCTCCTACGAAGAGCGTGTCTGCGTCCGCGCATTGGTCATCGCGCGTCCGGGCCGCGATAATGCGCGCCCGCCGCCCCTGCCCCGACCGCCGTGCCGTCCGTCGCCGCTCCCTCGCCCACTTTCGCCGCGCTGACCCCGCGCGCGCTGCTGCTGTCCGTGCTGGCGATGGGCGCGGTGGTGTTGCTGTCGAACGTGCTGGTGCAGTTCCCGATCAACGACTGGTTGACCTGGGGTGCCTTCGGCTATCCGCTGGCGTTTCTGGTCAGCAATCTGATCAACCGCCGCTTCGGCCCGCGCGCGGCGCGGCGGGTGGCCTGGTGCGGCTTCGCGCTGGCGGTGCTGCTGTCGATCTGGATCGCCACCCCGCGCATCGCCGCGGCCTCGTGCCTGGCCTTCATCGCCGCGCAATTGCTGGACATCACCGTGTTCGACCGGCTGCGCCGCGGCCGCTGGTGGCGCGCGCCGATCGTCGCCACCACCTGCAGCGCAACGCTGGACACCACGATCTTCTGGTCGATCGCCTTCGCCGGCTCGGCGCTGCCGTGGCTGAGCTGGGCTGCCGGCGACCTGGCGGTGAAGCTGGGCATCGGCGTGTGCCTGCTGGCGCCGTTCCGCGCGCTGCTGTGGCGGATGGCGCCGACGCGCTGACCCGCGGAGCTGGGCGACCACCACTTCACAAACGTCCGCGGCAGACGTTGATCAGGCCATCGGCGGTGCGCCTCCCGCGCGCCGCGCCCACCAGGCCACCCATATGCCGCACGACGTCACCCCCGCCATCGCCCTGAGTGCGCTCAACGCCACCCTGGCGCAACTCGACCCTCCGGGCATGGCGCTGCCCACGCTCACGACACCGGCCGTGTCCGATCCGGCATGGTCCTGCAACACCTTCGCCCCATTGATGCTGGAGATGGTGCTGCTGCGTCGCGACCGGCCCCTGCGCACCCGGCTGTACCTGGCGGACGCGGCGCTGCCGACCTTCGCCGACGGCGACTTCGTCAACATCGTGCTGCTGGGCGATCCTTCGCAGTTGATCCACAACTTCAACATCCTGGTGGCCGGCGAGCGGGTTTACCTGTTCCAGGCCTACCTCGAGCAGGTCGTGGACGTGGTGCGGGTGTTCGAGTCAGTGACCTTCCATGCGCTGTGGCACGACCTGTGCGCCGGCCGCACCGGCCTGTGGAAGCGCGCCTACCAGGGGCTGTTCGGGGTGGATCCCGACCAGGTGGTGGACACGGATCCCGACGCGGTCTGGTTCCAGACTCAGTACGTCAGCGCGTAGCAATCGCGCCACCACGGAACGGCATGCCGGCGCCGATCGCCGCGGCCATGGCAGCGTGTTTGCGGTTGCAGCACGGCTGCATGCCCATTCCCTCCGGTCGATTGCAGCCAGCGCCGACGGCACGCTTTCTGCCGCGACTCGGCAAGACGCGACGTTGCCGGAGAAGCATGTCGCCACCGACACCACGCGTGCGCGCCTGCGCCTGCCGTCAAGGACCGCGCGAGTGCGCCGCGTCGCCGTCCGCACGGCCATCGACGAATACCAGGTCCAGGGCGACCGCCGCCTGCCGAATCGCCGCACGCGCCGCGGCGATGTCGGCAGTGGGCGCGGTCAGGCGCGGACGCCGGTCCAGCGTGCAGGCCAGGCCCGCTTCCACCAGTGCGGCGTGGGCGGCATGCAGGCGCTCGGCGATGGAAGGCGACAGCCAGCCGCTGTGCGCCAGCGCGTCGAGCAGCGCCGGCGTGTCGCGCGGCGCCAACAGTGCCGGCTGCTGCGCGGCGCCGAGCAGCACGCCGGCCTGCACCAGGAATTCCAGGTCGACCAGGCCGCCGGCGCCCTGCTTGAGATCGAAACGCGCGGCATCGCTGCGGTCCAGTTCGGCGCGCATGCGCGCACGCATCTTGCGCACTTCCTCGCGCAGCGCTGCGGGCTCGCGCGGGCGTGCCAGGGTCTGCGCGCGCACCTGCTCGAACTGCTGCAGCAGCGGCGCATCGCCGGCCACGCCGCGGGCGCGCACCAGCGCCTGGTGCTCCCAGGTCCAGGCGCGCTCGCGCTGGTACTCCCGGTAGCTGGCCAGCGACGACACCAGCGCGCCCTTGCCGCCGTCCGGGCGCAGGCGCACGTCGATGTCGTACAGGCGGCCGCCACCGGTGACCGCGCCGAGCAGGGCGATCACCTTCTGTGCCAGCCGCGCGAACCAGCGCCCGCTCTCCAATGGTCGCGGCCCGGCCGAGGCCTCCACGCCCGGCGGATGGTCGTACAGGAACACCAGGTCCAGGTCCGAGCCGATGCCCAGTTCCACGCCGCCGAGGCTGCCGTAACCGACGATGGCGAAACTGCCGCCGGGCACCTCGCCATGCGCCGCGACCAGATCGGCACGCGCCAGGCGCAGCACGGTCACGACCACCGCCTCGGCCAATTGCGCGAGCTGGCGCGCGCTGTCGAGCGCGGGCTGGCGCCGGTCCAGCGTCGCCAGGGCGATGCGGAAACTCAGCGCCTGGCGCGCTTCGTTGAGGCCGCGCAAGGCCGCTTCCGGATCGTCGCCGGCAGTGGCGATCGCGGCATCGCACAGCCGCTGCATCGCCGCCAGGTCCGGCATCGGACCGTCGACGCGGCTGTCGAGCAGTTCGTCCAGCAGCAGCGGATGCGCAGCCAGCCGTTCGGACAGGAACGCGCTGCGCGCCAGCACGTCGACCAGCCGCGCCAGTGCGCTGGGCTGTTCGTCGAGCAGGGCCAGATAGCTGGCCCGGCGCAGGATCGCCTGCAGCAGGCCGAGCACGCGGTGCAGGGCGGCATCGGCCTGCGCCGAGCGCGCCGCGGCATGCAGCAGCGCCGGCAGCACCCGGTCCAGGCGCGCACGCGCGGCATCGGACAAGGTGCGCACGCCCAGCGACTGCACGAAACCGCGCAAGGCCTGGTCGGCGCCGTCGGCATCGGCGAAGCCGGCAGCGCGCAGCACCTGTGCCTGGCCGGCGTCGGGCAGGCCGCGCCAGTAGTCGGCCAGTGCATCGGGCGCCAGCGCGCGCTCGCGCGGCGCCAGCAGTTCGGCGAACTCGGCGGCGACGCGATCGCGCTGCACCTGCAGCGCTGTGTGCAGCGCGGCCCAGTCGGCATGGCCGAGGCCGAACGCGATGCGCGCGCGATCCAGCGGATCCTCCGGCAACGCGTGGGTCTGCGCGTCGCGCAGCATCTGCAGGCGGTTCTCCACCTGGCGCAGGAAGCGATACGCCTGCGCCAGCGCCGCGCCATCCTCGGCGGCGACCTGGCCGGCGGCGACCAGCGCGTGCAGCGCCGGCAACAGGCGGCGTTCGCGCAGTGCGGGTTCGCGGCCGCCGCGGATCAACTGCAGCGACTGCACCAGGAACTCGATCTCGCGGATGCCGCCGGCGCCGCGCTTGATGTCGTCCAGGCGGTCGTGGCGCGCGACTTCGGCGGTGATCGCCGCCTTCATCTCGCGCAGGCCGTCCAGCGCGGTGTAGTCGAGATAGCGCCGGTACACGAACGGGCGCAGCGCCTGCAGCCATTCCTCGCCGGCGGCGATGTCGCCAGCCACCGCGCGCGCCTTGAGCCAGGCGTAGCGCTCCCAGTCGCGGCCTTCGCGCTGGAAGTACTGGTCCATGCCGGCGAACGACAGCGCCACCCGGCCGGCGGTGCCGAACGGGCGCAGGCGCAGGTCCACGCGATGCGCGAAGCCGTCGGCGGTGGTCTCGTCGAGCAGCCGCGCCAGGCGCTGGCCGAGCCGCGCGAAGTATTCCTCGGCGGCGAGTGCGCGCGTGCCGTCGGACTCGCCGCCCTGCGGATAGGCGTAGACCAGGTCCACGTCGGAGGAGAAATTCAGTTCGCCGCCGCCGAGCTTGCCCAGGCCGAACACCACCAGCCGCTGCACGCTGCCGTCGGCAGCACGCACCACGCCATGGCGCGCAGCGAACTCGCCTTCCAGCGCCTGCAGCGCCAGCGCCAGGCAGTCCTCGGCCAAGCGCGTGCTGCCGGCCAGCGTCGCATCGACCTCGTCCAGGCCCAGCACGTCGCGCCACACCAGGCGCGCCGAGGCGGCCGCGCGGTAGCGGCGCAACTGCGCCGGCCACGCCGCCGGCTGCGCCGGATCCAGTTGTGGCAGCGGCAAAGGCGGTGGGTCCGGCTGCGCCAGGTGCGCGAGCAGCGACGGCTGCCGGCACAGCGTGTCGAGCAGGAAATCGCTGGCCAGCAGCGCGCGCGCCAGCGCGGATTCGAAATCGGGGGAAGACGGCCATGGCTGCGCGGCCACGGCCTGGCGCAGGCGTGCCAGGCTGCGTTCGAGGGTGGGTTGCAGGACGTCGGGAACCACGAAGGGAGCAGAAGCCATCGGCCGATGATGGCATCCCGCGGCGATCGCGGACAGGACCGCGGCGTCGAGGCGATCACGCCACCATGGCGCATTGCACTGTGGGAGGGACTTCAGTCCCGACCCGACGGCGCATCCGACGTGCGAAGCCGTTCCACCGTCGCAGGTTACGACTGAGGCCATTCCCGCACGGCTCCAAAAATCCACGCAGAACGCAGCTTTTCAGCACTTTTCGCAACGTTTCGCAGACCTTGCCGCCAGCCCCCTTCACGACGATGGTGTATCATGGCCGCCTCGACGGAGCACCTGTGCGCCCTGCGCCGCCCGCTCCGTCCTTCGATCCTGCAGCGCCGTGGAGTTGACGCGGCCATCCGGGATCGCCCCCGCAGACCAGTGCGGCGCCTGTTGCGCCCTGTCGTTCCGTCTTGCTTGCCTGCCGCGTGCAGGCCGGGGGTCATGACCTCACCGTTCCAGGACAGGAGAAGACATGTCGGAGTTCCACGCCCATTTCGGATGGTTCAAGCGCCGCCGCCAACTGCAGGTGGAAGAAGTCACCGTCGTCGACAAACCGATGCTCAAGCGGGCGGTCGGCGCGGCGGCGCTGGGCAACGCGATGGAATGGTTCGACTTCGGCGTGTACGGCTACCTGGCCGTGACCCTGGGCCACGTGTTCTTTCCCAGCACCAACCCGACCGCGCAGCTGATCGCCACGTTCGCGACCTTCACCGTGGCGTTCCTGGTGCGCCCGCTGGGCGGATTGGTGTTCGGCCCGCTGGGCGACCGCTACGGCCGGCAGAAGGTGCTGGCCGCGACCATGATCCTGATGGCGCTGGGCACGTTCTCGATCGGCCTGATCCCCTCCTACGAGCGCATCGGCATCTGGGCGCCGATCCTGTTGCTGGTGGCGCGGCTGGTGCAGGGCTTTTCCACCGGCGGCGAATACGGCGGCGCGGCGACCTTCATCGCCGAGTACTCCACCGATCGCAACCGCGGCTTCATGAGCAGCTGGCTGGAGTTCGGCACGTTGGGCGGCTATATCGCCGGCGCCGCCACGGTGACCGCGCTGCACTTTGCGCTGAGCGATGCGCAGATGCACGACTGGGGCTGGCGCGTGCCGTTCCTGATCGCCGGCCCGCTGGGCCTGCTCGGCCTGTACATGCGCATGAAGCTGGAGGAAACCCCGGCGTTCCAGGCCTATGCCGAAGAGGCGGAAAAGCGCGAGCACGATGCGCCGGGCCTGGGCGCGCTGTTCCGCGTCCACTGGCCGCAGTTGCTCAAGTGCGTGGGCCTGGTGCTGGTGTTCAACGTCACCGACTACATGCTGCTGACCTACATGCCCAGCTATCTGAGCGTCACCATGGGCTATGCCGAGAGCAAGGGCCTGCTGCTGATCATCATCGTGATGCTGGTGATGATGCCGCTCAACGTGCTCGGCGGATTGTTCAGCGATCGCCTGGGCCGCAAGCCGATGGTGATCGGTGCCTGCATCGCGCTGCTGGTGCTGGCGGTGCCGTGCCTGCGGCTGGTCGGCACCGGCAACGACTGGCTGATCTTCCTCGGCCTGATGCTGCTGGGCGTGGCGCTGGTGTGCTTCACCAGCTCGATGCCATCGACCTTGCCGGCGCTGTTCTACACCCCGGTGCGCTACAGCGCGCTGTCGATCGCCTTCAACGTGTCGGTGTCGCTGTTCGGCGGCACCACGCCGCTGGTCACCGCGTGGCTGGTCGAACGCACCGGCGATCCGCTGGTGCCGGCCTACTACCTGATGGGGGCGGCGGTGGTCGGCATCGCGACCATGGCCTTCGTGCGCGAAACCGCCGGCCTGCCGCTGCGCGGCTCGCCGCCGGCGGTGGCCAGCGAAGCCGAGGCGCATGCGCTGCTGCGCAGCGACGAGCCGCTGACCGTGGACCCGACTCGCCCCGAACTGCCGCCGTCGCCGCACGCGACGTCGCAGGCGATGCCGACCTGACCCGAGCGCCGGCTGCGCGCGCTGCGGCGCAGACATCCATGGGACGCGACCCGGCAATGTCGCTGTCACGGAAGCGTGTTATCGATACCTCGCGCCAGGCCATCGCATCGCCCGCAGCGGCAGGCCCGGAAACGGGCAATAAAAAAGCCCGCTGGCAGCGAACTGCTAGCGGGCCTTGCTCCCTCCCCCACGTCGGGATGCAGGGCGATCTTGGGCGCTTTTTTGAGACATTGCACGCTGCAGTGCAAAACGATACTGGGCGGTACATTCTGCGGCGTTGGGGGAATGGGGGAAACGGGAATACGGAATGGGAAAAGCGGGCTGATGTGCACCCTGCGCGTGCCTGCACATCTCCAGCGCCGCGATGCATTGCCTAGCCTTGCCTACGCAAGAGCACGACGCGTTCGTCGTCGCGTCAGGGCGATGCCGCCGGCGCCGGTGCCTCCGGCAGCCACGCCGGTTGCCGGTCGTACCACTCGCGCGCGCCGAGCAGATGCCATTGCCGTTGTTCGCCGCGCAAGGCCACGCCGACGCCGAGCACGCCCCAGCGCGCATACAGATCGCCCAGCGTGCCGGCATCGCCGACGCGCAGGCGAGCGCGCAAGGCCACCCGTTCGTTCTCGGCGGCGACCCGGTCCAGCCACAGTGCGTCCTTGCGCCAGCGCAACTGCCCGCTGGCCTGCAGTTGCCCGGCGTCGGCCAGCTTCAGCAACCACGCCGGCGCATCGCTGTGCTGCGCGAATACCGCCAGCACCGGGCCGGCGTCGCGCATCTGCATCTGTACCTGCGCATCGGCCTGCACCGGCGCCGCCGCAGCGATGCGGCCCTGCGGAATCCGTAGCGTCGCCCACCAGTCGCCCTGCCTGGGCTGGGTGCCGTAGCGCACGCCCTGCAGGCGCAGCGTGCTGCCGCCCAGATCGAAGCGCTTGTCCTGCAGTTCGGCGCGGCGCAGCCGCGCGTCCAGGTCGAGATCGCCGGCCAGTTCCAAACCCGCGGTCTGCAACCGCGCCTGGCGGCCGAGTACGCGCACGGTGCCCTGGCCGACCTGGCCGGACGCGTCCAGCTGCAGGTCGCCGCTGAGCCGGCCATCGCCGCCGAGCACGCGCACCTGCGCCGCCGGCAGATAGCGGTTGTAAGCGCGCAGATCCGGCACGCGCGCATCGGCGAAGCGCAACCGCGCCTGCAACGAGTCGCGCAGGGTGGCCAGCGCGCCGTCGCCCTGCAAGTCCAGTTGCAGGTTCTCGCCTTCGACGAAGCTGGCCTTGGGCGCGTCCAGCGGCGCCAGCGCGAAACGACGCATGCGCACGTCCAGTTGCGTGCGCGGCCGGTCCGCAGTGCCGACGATGCGCCCGGCCGCCTGCGCCTTGCCGCTCAGGCGTACACGCATGATCTCCGCCACCGCCTGCACGTCGGGCACGTCGAGGCGGCTGCCCGGCTGCAACGCGCCCTGCCGCAACCGCAGATCGGCGGCGACGTCGCCGCCGCCGTCGAGCTGGAACCACGGCTTGCGCACCAGCAGGTCGCTGATCCAGTTCAACGATTCGAAATGCCAACGCCCCTGCACGCGGCCGGAGGTGCGCGGCAGCAGCGCCGCCGGGTCGGCGAACGGCACCTGGCGCCCGGTGATGCGCAGGTCGGCATCGAGCATGCTGCGCGGATCGACCTGGCCGGGCAGGCGCGCACGCGCGCGGATGTCCTCGCCCTCCACGTCCAGCAGCAGCGTCAGCACGCCGCGATCGGTGGCGCCGACGCCGGCATGCAGCGGCACCCGCCAGTTGAGCGAGCTGCGGGGCTGCAACGCGCCGCGCAGCAGGTGCAGATCGGCCTGCACGTGGCCCAGACCGGGTTCGGTGCTCAGCTTGGTGGTGTCGCCGGCGGTGTCGATGCGCAGGGCCACGCTGCGTCCGTGTACGCGCAGCGCCAGGTCGGTGATGCCCAGCTTGCGCAACCCCGGCGCCTGCGCGCGGTAGTGGCGCGGGAACGAGAAGCGCGCGTCCAGCGTGGCCTGGTCGGCGATCTGGCGCTTGCCGTAGCGCACGCTGGCGTTCTCGAACACGATCTGCGAGGGGAACAGTTCCGAGGGGCCGCCACGCAACTGCTTGAGGAAGCCGACGGTGCCGTGGCCCTTGCCCTCGACCGCAAAATCGCCGAAGCGCGCGCGGCGCAACGTGCCGCTGTGGATCGCGTCGAAGCGCAGCGTCCAGCCCTGGTCGCTGGGCGGCGGTGGCGGGATCATCTCCTCGACGCGGTCCATCTCGCCGATCACGTTCACCGCTTCCATCCACGGCAGGCGCACTTCGCGGTGCAGCAGCGGCAGCAGCGCGATGCGCGCGCTGGCGCGGTCGGCGCGCACCTGCCAGACATTGCGCTGCACATGGCCGCGCATGCGCACGTTCCAGGCGGTGATGAAGCCGGGCAATACGGTGATCGCCGGCCCGGTGTGCATGCGGAACTTCTCCGGCTTGCGGTTGGTGGCCAGGTCGAACAGCGGCGTGTTGAGGAACACGTTGCCGGCCAGCAAGTACAGCAGGTAGGCGATCAGCAGGCCGCGCAGGAGCAGGCGCCAGCCGCGCGGCAGACGCCGGTAGCGTGCGTGGACGGCGGTCAGCGGGCGGGCGAAAGGCGGCACCGCCGCACTATCGCCGCGGCGCGGCGTGGAGCGCGTGAAAGCGACGGTGGCACGCACCCGGCACTGCGCCGGCTGCATGCGCGTTGCGTCCCGCCGTCCAACAGGAGCAGGGAGAAGCCAGAGCCCCTCTCCCACCGGGAGAGGGGTTGGGGTGAGGGTCCGGCCCGCGAAGCGCCGCACACATCGCACAGACCGCGGCGCGCTTGCATCGCGTGGCGCCCGCCTGCACCGCGACGCGACAGGCGCAGAAAGTGGGGACGCGCCCCAGCGCGAGCCCCGGCCCGATCCGCGATAATTGCCATCCCCTTCCCACGCCCTGGTCGCCGCATGTCCGCCGAACGCATCCTCCATCCCCGCCTGCGCGAGCGCATCGTCAGCGCCGAGGCCGCGGCGGCGTTGATCCAGCCCGGCGAGACGGTGGCGATGAGCGGCTTCACCGGCTCCGGCTATCCCAAGGCGGTGCCGATGGCGCTGGCGCAGCGCATCGAGGCGGCGCACCTGCAGGGCCAGTCGTTCAAGATCCAATTGCTGACCGGCGCCTCCACCGCGCCGGAACTGGACGGCGCGCTGGCCAAGGCCGACGGCATCGCCCTGCGCATGCCGTTCCAGTCCGACCCGGACGCGCGCCAGCGCATCAACGCCGGCACGCTGGACTACATCGACATCCACCTCAGCCACGTCGCCCAGCACGTGTGGTTCGGCTTCTACGGGCAGATCGACACCGCGGTGGTGGAGGTGGCCGGCATCCGCGAGGACGGCAGCCTGATCCCGTCGACCTCGGTCGGCAACAACAAGACCTGGCTGGACCTGGCCAAGAAGGTGATCGTCGAGGTCAACGACTGGCAGCCGGCCGGCATCGACGGCATGCACGACGTGTACTACGGCACCGCGTTGCCGCCACACCGCAAGCCGATCCCGCTGCTGCACGCCGACGACCGTATTGGCGAGCCGTCGCTGCGCTGCGACCCGGACAAGATCGTGGCGGTGGTGCGCACCCACGGCCCCGACCGCAACAGCCCGTTCACCCCGGCCGACGCCACCAGCCAGCGCATCGCCGAGCACCTGATCGCGTTCTTCCAGCACGAGGTCGGCAAGGGCCGGCTGCCGCCCAACCTGCTGCCGCTGCAGTCCGGCGTGGGCAACATTCCCAACGCGGTGCTGGCCGGCCTGGCCAGCAGCGGCTTCCGCGAGCTCAGCGCGTTCACCGAGGTGATCCAGGACGGCATGCTCGACCTGCTGCGCAGCGGCGTGTTGAAGGTCGCCTCGTGCACCGGCTTCGCGCTGAGCCCGGAAGCCAACGAGGAGTTCAAGCGCAATATCGACTTCTACCGCGAGCGCATCATCCTGCGCACGCAGGAGATCTCCAATCATCCGGAGCTGGTGCGGCGGCTGGGCTGCATCGGCATGAACGGCATGATCGAGGCCGACCTGTACGGCAACGTCAACTCCACCCATGTGATGGGCAGCCGCATCATGAACGGCATCGGCGGCTCCGGCGACTTCGCGCGCAACGGCTTCCTGTCGATCTTCCTCAGCCCCAGCACGGCGAAGAACGGCAGCATCTCCTCGATCGTGCCGATGGTCAGCCACGTGGACCACACCGAGCACGACGTCTCCATCATCGTCACCGAGCACGGCCTGGCCGACCTGCGCGGCCTGCCACCGCGGCAGCGCGCGCAACAGTTGCTTGCGCACTGCGTGGACCCGAGCTACCGCGCGCAGTTGCAGGACTATTTCGACCGCGCCCTGCACGCCAGCTACGGCAAGCACACCCCGCACCTGCTGCCCGAGGCGCTGTCCTGGCACCAGCGCTGGCTGGATACCGGCACCATGCACGCGGGAGGCTGAGCGGCAACGGCAGCGGGTATGCTGCGCCGATGCTGACGACCCTGGCGGTTTCCTCCTATCGTTCCCTGCGCGAGCTGGTGCTGCCGCTGGCGGGGCTGACCCTGATCACCGGCGCCAACGGCAGCGGCAAGTCCAACGTCTACCGCGCGCTGCGCCTGCTCGCCGACACCGCCCAGGGCGGCGTGATCGCCGCACTGGCCCGCGAAGGCGGCTTGCCGTCGGCGCTGTGGGCCGGCCCGGAGACGCTGAGCCGCGCGGTCCGGCGCGGCGAGCATCCGGTCGAGGGCACGGTGCGGCAGCAGGCCGTCGGCCTGAAATTGGGCTACGCCAGCGACGCATTCGGCTATGCCATCGACCTGGGCCTGCCGATGCCGTCGGCGTCAGCCTTCGGGCTGGATCCGCAGATCAAGCGCGAATGCATCTGGGCCGGCCCCTGGCTGCGCCAGTCCAACCTGCTGGTGGACCGCAACGGGCCGGCGGTGCGCCTGCGGACCCGGGACGACGGCTGGACCGATGCCGGCGCCGGCATCGCCAGTTTCGACAGCGTGCTGGCGCAGTTCTCCGATCCGCGCGCGGCACCGGAGATGCATGAGGTACGCGAGAACATCCGCCGCTGGCGCTTCTACGACCACTTCCGCACCGACGCCGCGGCACCGGCACGCATGGCGCAGATCGGCACGCACACGCCGGTGCTGAGCAACGACGGCGCGGACCTCGCCGCGGCCCTGCAGACCATCCTGGAGATCGGCGACGCCGACGGCCTGCATGCGGCGGTGGACGATGCCTTTCCCGGCGCGCGGTTGACGATCGAGGTGCATGCCGGGCGCTTCGATTTGGCGATGCACCAGCATGGCCTGCTGCGGCCGCTATCGGCGGCCGAGCTGTCCGATGGCACCTTGCGCTACCTGCTGTGGATCGCCGCCCTGCTGAGCCCGCGCCCGCCGGAACTGCTGGTGCTCAACGAACCGGAAGCGAGCCTGCATCCAGACCTGCTGCCGGCGCTGGCGCGGCTGATCGGCAGCGCCGCGCGGCAGGCGCAGATCATCGTGGTCTCGCATGCCAGCCGGCTGATCGCGGCGCTGGAGCAGCAGCCGGACTGTCTGCACCACCTGCTGATCAAGGAGCACGGCCAGACCGACGTGGCCGGCCTGCGCGCGCTCGATCGGCCGGCATGGCATTGGCCCAGCCGCTGAGGCGGGGTGTGCATCGGGTGTGTCTGCTGCATACAGCGACATGCCCAATGGGGCGATTGGCGCGTCGTTTGAGTCCGTCGCGTCGGGACTGAAGTCCCTCCCACAGTGCAGTCCTCTCGCATCCAAAATCCGCGCCAATGTGCGGCACCGTCGTAGGAGCGGCTTCAGCCGCGACGGGCTTGCCATGGTCGCGCTTGAAAGCGCTCCTACAACTGCTGGCAGTGGTCCTGTTGGGGGCTCGCCGAGCAGTTGCGGGACAGCGCGTCGGGACTGAAGTCCCTCCCACAGTGCAGTCCTCTTGCATCCGAAGTCCGCGCGAATGTGCGGCACCGTCGTAGGAGCGGCTTCAGCCGCGACCGGCTTTACCGGTCACGCCTCTCGCGGCTGAAGCCGCTCCTACAACACCGCTGCGGATTCGGCTGTCGTTTGCAGGTTGTCGGCGCCAGGTGCGGGGTCGGGCGCGGCCAGGAACGCCAGCTTGCGGCCGCGCGGCAAGCGCTTGAGTGCGTATTCGGCGCGCGAGGCGGCGGCACGGTCGGGGTAGGCGCGACTGGCCAGCAGCCGTACCGGCGGGTTGGCGCGGGTGTACTTGGCGCCGGCGCCGCGCAGGTGCGCCTGGAAGCGCGCCTGCAGGTCCGGGGTGATGCCGGCGTAGTAGCTGCCGTTGCGGCATTCGAGCAGGTACAGGAACCAGGGCGAGTCGGCGGCCATGCGGGCATTATCGACGTGGCGGGCGGTTTCGCCAGCAGCGGCGCCCGCACATGTGCGCTTGCGACCTCGGGCAGCACCTATTGGCCACACCTCGATGTCGTCCGACGCGGCGCTGGCGGCATCGGCCAGTTGCCGGCCTTCGGCCAGTTCGACCCCACCCGCATGGCGCTGGAACAGCGTGGCGCCGAGAGGGCCTGGTACGTCCGGCAGGCAATCGCCGCCATGCCCCGGCCCGTCAATGCGCAGCGTGTACATCCCATCGCGCCACGTCCACGCCGTCGCGCTGAACCGGCGACAACAGGTCTTAACGCCCCGCCAACACCTTGCCAGCCGCTGCCACACACCGGCATACCGTGGTCACCGGATGGGCGGATAACGTCATCACCGGCACGCAGCCGTCGATACCGAAGCTCTCTCCCTTCGCATTCGGCGGCGCGTCCGGCCCCTCTTCCGGGCCTCCCCCGCCCCCACGCACGCAGCCGGTCAGGCTGCGTGCGTTTTTCCCACTACGAGATCAGGCCGCCTGCGCCACGCGCGCCTGGCGCCGTGCGCGCACCGCCTGCGCCAGCCGCTCGAGCACCTGCACCGAGGTGTCCCAGTCGATGCAGCCGTCGGTGATGCTCTGTCCGTAGACCAGCGGCTGGCCCGCGACCAGCTCCTGGCGGCCACCACGCAGGTGGCTCTCCACCATCGCGCCGACGATGCGGGACTGCCCGGCCTCGAGCTGGCGCGCGATGTCCTCGATCACCTTGGGCTGGTTGTCCGGGTTCTTGCCGCTGTTGGCGTGGCTGGCGTCGACCATCAGCCGCGCCGGCAGGCCGGCCTTCTCCAGCACCTGCGCCGCCGCGGCGACGCTGTCGGCGTCGTAGTTGGGCTGGGTGCCGCCGCGCAGGATCACGTGGCAGTCCGGGTTGCCGGCGGTGGCCGCCACCGCGGTCTGCCCGTCCTTGGTCACCGCCAGGAAATGATGCGGATGCGAGGCCGCGCCGACGGCATCGACCGCGATCTTGACGTCGCCGCTGGTGCCATTCTTGAAGCCCACCGGGCACGACAGGCCCGAGGCCATCTCGCGGTGCACCTGGCTCTCGGTGGTGCGCGCGCCGATCGCGCCCCAGGCCACCAGGTCGGCGATGTACTGCGGCGAGATGATGTCGAGGAACTCCACGCCGGCCGGCAGGCCCAGGCGATTGATGTCGCGCAGCAGGCCGCGCGCCAGGCGCAGGCCCTTGTTGATGTCGAAGCTGCCGTCGAGGTTGGGATCGTTGATCAGTCCCTTCCAGCCGACCGTGGTGCGCGGCTTTTCGAAGTACACCCGCATCACGATCTCCAGCGCATCGCCGTAGGTCTCGCGCAGCGGACGCAGACGCTGCGCGTACTCCATCGCCGCGACCGGGTCGTGGATCGAGCAGGGGCCGATCACCACCGCCAGGCGGTCGTCGCGGCCGTGCAGGATCTCGTGCAGCGCCGCGCGCGCGGCAGTGACGGTCTGCGAGGCCTCCTCGTCGCAGGGCAGCAGCGCCTGCAGCTGGGAGGGCGGAGTCAGCGGTTCGATCTTGCGGATGCGCAGATCGTCGGTGTGCGGGGCCATGTGCGTGTCTCGTCGGGGGGCTAGGTGGGGGCCAGATCCGGCGGCATGAAAAAAGCCGCCAGGTTCGCTGGCGGCTTTCGGGATTGCGGCTGAAGTTTCCTTCAGGGTGAACGCGATCCTTCCTCCGCCAGCGGCATCGGAAAACCGTAATACCAAAAGTAAAAGCTGCGGCAGGACGTGTTCATGGGACGTAGTGATAGCACAGGGTTTGCGGCAGCGCCACAGTTGCTGGTGCAACGAATGCGGGGATTGGGGATTGGGGATTCGGAAAAGCGGCTCAACGCGGCGGGAGGGCCATGAGGTCGCCGTCATCGCGTAGGGGCGTGGGTTTGTGCGCGGCGCTGCGCGCTCCGGACCCTCACCCCAACCCCTCTCCCGCAGGGAGAGGGGCTAGTGCGCTTCCCTTCTCCCGCCGGGACCATGGCCCCCTTTTCGGGGGAAGGTGCCCCGCAGGGGCGGATGAGGGTGCGGCAGCAAGCGATCCAATCTCCACAAGCACACGCCTATGCGCTCTTGCGTGGCGCTGCGCGCTACGGACCCTCACCCCAACCCCTCTCCCAGAGGGAGAAGGGCTGAAGCGTGTTCCTGCCGCATGTTGCGCAGCACCTGGTCGACTTCAGCGCTGACCCAAACCAATCCCGAATCCCCACTCCCGAATCCCGGCCCCTCAGAAATCCAGCACATATTCCGCCGCCACCTCGCGGCCGATCGCGTCGTACAGGGTGGTGTTGTAGAACTGATAGCCGTAGTAGCGCTCCTTGTTGTCGTAGCCGACGGTGTTGAGCACGTTGTTGATGTACAGGTTGACCTTCATCTTCGGGGCGATGCGGTAGCCGGCGGTGAGGTTCCAGTACAGCGCCGGGCCGACGCGGCCGAAGTAGCGCGTGGTGCTCTCGCCGAAGTGGCGGTTGCCGCTGTCGGTGACGCGGCAGGCGTCGGAGGGGCTGGGCTGGTAGCCGTCGTCGAAGCGGGTGCAGGTGCCCCAGTTCACCGCCTGGGTGGAGCCGAAACGCTTGGCGTACACGGTCAGGTCCAGCGGGCCGCCGTTCTCCCAGTGCACGCTGCCGCGCAGCTTGCTGCGGATCTTCTGGTCGCGCAGGTTCTTGTCGTCGTCGGTGCGGTAGGTCTGTTCGTGGTAGCCGATCAGGTTGTTGTAATCCAGGGCGAAACTGAAGTTGCCCCAGCGCGCGGTGTTGAGCCGGTACTTCAGCGAGGCATCGACGCCGGACACGTGCATCTGCGCGATGTTGATCGGCCCCTGCTCGATACCGGTGACGCGGCCGTCGGCATCGCGCGACACACGCGAGAGGATGCGCGCGCAGTACTCGGCGCCGCCGGGGTTGACCCACACGCCGCCGGCGGTGGTCAGGCCGGTGCGGCAACCGGCTTCGGCGCTGAGCACTTCGTCGCGGTTGAGGTCCTTGATCATGTCCTGCAGCCGGATCTTGTAGTAGTCCGCGGTCAGCGACAGGCCCTCGGCGATGTCCCAGACGAAGCCGGCGGTGACCGAGCGGCCATGCTCCGATTCCAGGTCCGGGGTGCCGCGGCGATTGACCTGCATCAGGTAGAACACGTCGCTGTTCTCGGCGCTGCAGCCGCCGGTGAGGTAGTAGCCCTTCTGGATGCAGCGGTACTGGTCGATCACGGTCTGCTGGGTGGAACTGGGCTCGCCGAGCACGTAGTGCATGTCCGGGGCGCGGAAACTGGTGGCGACGCTGCCGCGCAGCAGCAGCGTGCTCAGCGGCCGCCACTCCAGGCCGGCGCTCCAGGTGGTGTCGCGCTGGGTGCCGATCGCCGCGCCGAGGTCGCTGCCGTAGGCGCGGTAGTCGCCGTAGCGGTCGTGACGCGCGGCCAGGCTGGCGTTGAGCGTGGACAGCAGCGGCACGTCGAACTCGATGCCGCCGGAGTAGCGCAGGCGCTCGCCGCCGCCGTAGTCGACCACGTCCAGCGGATAGCAGGTGTTGGCGCAGGGATCGGGCGACAGCCGGTAGCCCTGCTTGGCCACTTCGCCGACCGCGGCGAACTTGATCGGCCCGGCCCAGCCCTGCAGCAACTCGCCGGTGATGTTGGCGCTGGCCTGGTTGACCCAGGAATCGGCGCGGTTGTGCGCCTTCACCGCCAGGTCGTTGTACTGCGCGCCGGTCAGCGGCTGGTACCAGCGTTCCTCGTTGAGATCGTAGATCGGCGTGCCGTCGGCGGTGCTGCCCAGTTGCGGGCCGAGGAAGTAGGCGGTGGCCTTCTGCGTGTCCACGGTGCGCACGTATTCGTCCACGGTGTAGCGCGCGCGGCCCACCGCCACTTCCCAGTCGAAGCGATCGGCGAGGCGGCCCTTGAGGCCGGCGCTCAGGTCCCAGGACAGTTCCTTGGTGGTGTTGGCCAGGTTCTTCCAGCCGCCGGATTCGAAGCGGGTGAGCTGGCGGATCGCGTACAGGTCGCGGTCGCTGCCGGTGTCGTGGAACGGGCCGAGGTAGACGTAGGGCGGGTCGTAGGTCCAGTAGCCCAGGCTCTTGGTCGTGGACAGCGTGCTCCAGGCCTGCACGCCGTTGTCGAAGTCGAAGGTGCCGTACAGATACGCCGAGCCGCTGTCGCCGCCGCTGGCGGCCAGCCAGTCGGCGTAGTCGTGGGCCATGCCGCAATAACCGCCGAGATTGCGCACGGTATCGCTGTTGTAGTCGTAGCTCAGCCGCTGCGCATCGATGAACTGGCCGCCGAAGCGTGCGCAGGTGCCGCTGGGCGGCGCCAGGCGCGTGTTGCTGCCGGCGTCGACCAGGCTCAGGCCGGTGAACGGATTGAAGCCGTACTTGCGCGCCTGCGCGGTCCAGTTGCTGTAGGACTCGTCGTCCTGGTCGTCCATCTTCGGCCGCTCGCCGACCGAGAGCGGATCGCGCCGGGTCCACTGCAGCGCGTAGGTCAGATTCCACTTGTCGCCGCTGCGCCCGCCGACCCAGGACAGGTCGACCACGTCGCGCCCGCCGGCGGTGGCAGTGCCGCCGCGCAGGCGCACCTGGTTGCCTTCGTAGCCCTGCTTGAGGATCACGTTGATGACGCCGGCGACCGCGTCCGAGCCGTAGATGGCCGACGCGCCGCCGGTGAGGATCTCGATGCGTTCCACCGCCGCGGAGGGGATGTTGGCGTAGTTGGCGAAGTTGCTCTCGCCGGCGTAGGGCTGCGGGTAGTCGGCGACGCGGTGGCCGTTGACCAGCAGCAGCGTGCGTCCGGGACCGAGGTCGCGCAGGCTCACCGGCGAGGCATTGGGCGTGTGCGAGCCGTATTTGGTGTCGGCCTCGACGCTGCCTTGCTGATTGAGCGTGCTGAGCACGTCGTAGACGGTGAGGAAGCCTTCCTGCTGGATCTGCTGCGCACTGATCGTCAGCACCGGTTCGGCACCCTCCACTTCCGAGCGCTTGATCCGCGAGCCGGTGACCACGACCTGGCCCAGGTCGGTAGCAGCGGCCTTGGGCGCGGCGGTGTCGGCATCCTGCGCGTGCGCCTCGCTGGCGCCGTACAGCGCCAGCACGATGCCGAACGCAAGGGTGGTGAGGGGGCGACGTGGCATGGGTGTCCTCTGCAGCGGATGGAAGCGACGCCGTGCACGCACGACGTCCGGCGTCCCCTTCGCTGCGCCGCGCCCACGACCGTACGCGCATGCCGCAGGCACACGCCACCCTCGCCGGTCGCGACGCACAGAAGAAGACGAACATGCGGGCGTGCAGATCCCCCTGGACGCCCGTGCGTCCTAACCTGCATGGCGCCGACACCCGCTGTCAACACACTGCCACGCATCACGCGTAGACGCTTGTCGGTTATGCGCGATTCGCCGCATCGCGCGCGGAATCGTGCCGCATCGCCGCGGCAGGGCGCGGCGGCCCGCTCAGGCGGACGATGACCCCTGCGTGGCGTGGCGCCCGCTGGCATACGGACCATGCACGGCCAGCACCGTGTCCGACTCGTCGCTGTTGTCGGTGACCACGATTCGGTACTGCGCACCACCCGGCGCGACCCGCACCACCACGTGGCCATTGGTGCTGGTCATCTCGCGGATGCGCTTGTTGGCGACGATATTCTCCGGCTTCATCGCGGTGGCGTAGATGTCGCGCGGGCCCGGGTACAGGCGTTCGCTGAGCATGTTCTCCAGCGGCGACACCGATGGGTGCGCCGAGTCGTTGGTGAGAATGACGAACGCACGCGGGCGCAATGCGCGCACGCAGGCCGGGCCCATCGCGTCGGCATAGGCGTGATGGTTGGCCACCGCCACGTCGACCGCACCGGTCACCTGCGCCACCGGCGTTTCCACGTCGCGCCAGGGGTCCTCGTCGTAGTAGTTGATGCTGTTGGAGAGGTCGCCGCCGCTGTAGTAGGTGAACGCCCCGTAGTGCAGGCGTAGCGCCGCCGAGCACTGGTTCTCCGTCGGCACGGCACCGGGTGGGAACAGGGCGCGCGTGCGCGCGCCATCGCCGGTCCACACCTCGCCGTTGGCCACCAGGTTGCGGATGGCGAAGCCGGGATAGGCCGCGGCGTCGCGCCGCAGCCGCAGTTGGTCGGCGGCACCGGCACGGAAGCGCTCGACCTGCGCGCCGCGGGCGCGCTCCTGCTGGATGAAGGCGCGGTAGTTGCGTTGGTTGGGATCCTCCAGCGCTTGCGGAAACGCATAGTCCGGGTAGCCGCGATCCAGGTAGCGGCGGATCGGCAACAGTTGCGCCACGTCGGTCACGCCGGTCAGGGCGTAGTGCCCACCCGGCGCCAGCGGCGTGTCCGGCAGGCATTCGCCCATATGGTCACGGTGGAAGTGGGTGAGGATGAAATCGTCGAGTTCGTGCCGCCCCGCTTGCGCCAGATGCCGGCGCGCGTAGCGTCCGACCCACTCGCCCGGACGCCGGCTGGCGTTGGGCAGCTGGTCGATCAGGTACTTGTCCAGGCCGTCGATGGCGCCGGCGTCGATCATCATCGCGGTGCCGTCGGGGCAGACGATCAGGGTGGCGTTGCCGCGGCCGGTGCCGATGTGGTGGATGTCGAGCATGCCGGGAACCCAGCCGCTGAGCGGTTCGCGGATGCTGTCGACCGAGGCGGAAGGCGTGGCGGCGGCGCGCTGCGCCCAGGCGGGGAGCGGCAGCATGCCGGCGGCGAGCGCCGTGCCGAGGCCGCCGAGGAAGCGGCGGCGGGTGAAATGCGGAAACGTCATCGGAGGGTCCTGGCGATCAACGAAACATGCGCACGTGGCATCGCCGCGCGCTGGCGGCGACCCACGTGCGACGGAGGGCGCGTGTCACCACGCCCATTGCAGCGAGGCGACGTAGCTACGGCCGAAGATCGGCCGGCCCACGGTCGCGTCCGCCTGCACCAGGTCGCCGGACACGCCGGGCGCGCGCGCATTGCCTTCGGTGAGACCGTGCGCATCGGTGACGTTGCTGCACAGCAGTTGCGCGCTGAGGTTGGCGTCGAGCTGCAGATGCAGACCCAGGTCCAGGGTGCGATAGGCCGGCAGCACGCTGGCGTTGGTGAAGTCCTGGAAGCGCCGGCCGATGCCGAACCAGGTGGCGTAGGCGCGCGCATCCACGCCGCCGACCTGGAAGCGGTAGCTCGGTTGCAGCGACCAGCTGTACTTGGGCACGCGCGGAATCTCGTTGTCGACCAGCGCGGCACCGGACAGGCCGCTGAAGGTGTCGGCGCCGCTGATGCGCGGATCCTGCAGGGTCACCGAGCCGGTCAGCTCGAACCCGCCCAGCGGCCGCCACGTGCCTTCGAACTCCACGCCCTTGGTACGCGTGTCGATGAGCAGCGGCACGTTGACCAGCAGGCCGTTGGCGTTGGCGACGTAGGTGCTCGAATTGAGTCTCCTGAAGTCGCTGTAGAAGCCGATCAGCACCAGTTCCAGCGGCCGCGTGGCGTACTTCACGCCGAGCTCGGCCTGGCGGATCGGGGTCACCGGCGTGGCGCTGCCGTCGGGCATGCGCCCGCCGACGCCGTTGACCACGTTGCCCCATTGCTCGCTCAGCCGCGGGAAACTGAAGCTCTCGGTATAGCGCGCGAAGACATTGACCGGGTCGGCGAGCTTGTACGAGGCGCCCAGCGTCCACGAGGTGCCGGCCATGTCCTTGCTGTAGGGCACGCTGCCGACCAGGCCGGTGACGGTGCGCGCGGCCAGCGGACCGCTCGTGGCGATGGTCTGGGTGCCGATCACGCCGCGGTTGCCCTCTTCGCGGCGCCACACCCGGCGCAGGCCGGCATCCACTTCCAGCGCATCGTTGAGCTTCCAGGTGTCGGCCGCGTACAACGCCGTCGCGGTCCCGTGGCTGTCGCCGATCAGGTCGCCGCTGCCGTAGCTGGTGAAGCCGTTCTCGGT
The DNA here is from genome assembly GCF_056725205.1 of Xanthomonas sp. NCPPB 3174. NCBI lineage: Bacteria > Pseudomonadati > Pseudomonadota > Gammaproteobacteria > Lysobacterales > Lysobacteraceae > Xanthomonas > Xanthomonas sp. NCPPB 3174. The sequence continues at coordinate 4,520,990 of NZ_CM161517.1, forward strand.
GACGTTGCCGAGCACCTGCCCGGCCGCGTTCAGGGCCTGGATGTCGAGCGCGTCGGGATTGCTCTTGACGTCGGTCAGCAGCGCATTGCCGATCTGCTGCTGGCGCAAGGTGAAGTGGCTGAAGCTAAGACCCAGCGACACGTCGTGGCTGCTGCCGCCGGACATCTCGAACAGCCGTCCCAGGCGCAGGTCGTTGATGAAGTCGGTGTAGTGGGTCTGCGTGCTGGACCAGGTATTGATCATCGCCAGGCCGGCGGTGGAGGCCGGATCGAATGGGGTGTTGGTGCCGGCCAGCACGTAACGCAGCGAGGCGGTGCCCGGGAACGCGGCGCGCGCGGCGGCCAGGCGGCTGCTGAGCACGCTGGCCGCGTCCACCGGAGACCCGTTGAACAGCGCGTTGAAGCCCACGTCGCCATCGACGTAGCGCGCCTTGTCGCTGAGCCGCCAGCCGTTGGCGAACTCGGTGTCGCCGCCCACGGTCAGGGTGCGGGTGACCGGATGCACGCCATCGGCGAGGTCGCGCGTCTCCACGCGGTTGCTGCCGTTGCCGTCCAGCGTGCGGATGCGCACGTTGCGGAAGCTGTCGCTGACGAGCGTGCCGGTGGACGGGTCGATCAGGTCGGCCAGCGAATCGCCGTTGCGCGGATCGGCCAGCGGGATCGCGCTGTAGAACACGCCGCGGTCGTTGAGGTATTTGAAGTCGGCGAAGAGCTTGCCGAAATCGAACTTGTAGGTGCCGCCGAGCTTGAGTTGGCCGCCCTGGTTGCCGTTGCCGAAGCCCGGGTCGCGCAGGCCATCGCTCTGCCGGTAGAAGCCGCTGATGGCATAGAGCAGATTGTCGTTGCCCTGCACCGGCCCGGACGCGGTGGCATCCATGCGTGCCAGCGCGTTCGCCCCGCCGGTCAGCTTGACCGCGCCCTTGGCGGTGTCGGTGCCGTGATTGGTGATGAAGTTGAGCACGCCGCCGGAGGCGTTGTTGCTGTAGATCGGCGCGGTGCCGCCGCGCACGATCTCCGCATCCTGGGTGCCCAGGTCCAGCCGGTACACCTCGTCGATCTGCAACTGGCGCTCATAGTTGGACTCGAACAGCGGCAGGCCGTCCTCGAGCACGTCGAGCAGGCGGAAGCCGGACCACGGCAGGCCGCGGATCACCACGTTCTCGCCGCCGGCTTCGCCACCGGAATTCTCCACGGTGACACCGGGCACCGAGCGCAGCATGTCGACCATGCTGCGCGGCGCCTGCCCGGCGATCGTCTCTGCGCTGACCGTGGAAATCGCGTACGGGGCGAGGAATTTCGGTCCCTGGCTGGCGGTGCCGGTCACCACGATCCGGTCCAGGTCGATGGCACCGGCGGCAGCCGGGGAGGCGGTCGCGCTGGTGGCGGGCACTGCAGCCGCGTGCACGATCACCGTGTCGCCGTCCAGGCGGAAGCCCAGATCGGTGCCTCGCAGCAGGCCGCTCAGCGCCTGCTGCGGATCGCCGGCGACGCTGCCGCCGGGGCTGCGCTTGTCGCGCAGCAGCGCCGGATCGGCGATCACCTGCAGGCCGGTGGCGCGCGAGAACGCGGCCAGGGTGGCGCCGAGATCGCCGGGCGGCAGGGTCGCGGCGGCCGGCGTCGCGGCGGCGGCCGACGGTGCGATGGCGGGCAGCGCCACCAGCGCGGCCAGGGCAGCGGCCAGCGCGGTGGCGCGCGGAGAACGGAGGGCACAACGGAAGGAGCGGCGGGGCGGCATGAGCAAGGTCGTCGTCGGGTCGCCAACGTGGCGTGGCAAAGGACAAAGACGCCGCAACGCGCCGATCCCGACAGGGGATTGCATGAATTTTTTGTGACGCGTCGCAGCACCTCACGGTCGCTTGGCCGGCGAACCGGCCGCGTGGACAGGCGCCGCGCGTCGTCGCGCGGCCGTTCGCTCCAGCGCGATCACTGATGCGCGATGGCGCCCGCCGGCCACTCCACCGTCGCGTGCACCATCGCGTTGCCCTGACACTGCCGGCGACGGCAGCCAGACCCGGCACGTCGCGCCTGCCCGCGCACGCAACGCCGCGACGGCGACGGCGACTACTGTGGCGCGGCGGCGCGTTCCACGCGGATGCCGTCGGCGCGCCGCTGCAGTTGCAGCGGATACAGCTGCGCCAGGTGCATGAGGGTCTGCTCCGGCCGGTCCAGGCGGAAGCGTCCGGACACCTGCAGCGCACCCAGCGCCGGATCGGCGAGCACGATTGGCTGCGGCGAGCGCCGATTGAGTCGCTCGATCAGCCGCGCCAGCGGAATGCCAGCAGTCTGCAGCCAACCCTCGCGCCAGTCGCCGGCCTGCGGATCGAAGCGTGCCAGCGCGCCCAGGCCGGTGCCGGCCGTGTCGATGCGCATGCCGGCCGCCAGCACCTGGTGCGCGGCGCCGTTGTCGATCTCCACCCGCCCCGAATACACCGACAGCTCGCTGGTGGCGCCATCGCGCGCCAGGTTGAAGACGGTGCCCAGCACCCGTACCCGCGCCGGGCCCAGATCCACCTGGAACGGGCGCTGCGGATCGTGGGCGACATCGAAGAACACTTCGCCGCGCTCCAGCGCCACCTCGCGCCGCTGCGCGCGTAGTTGCACCCGAACCCGGCTGGCACCGTTGAGGGTAAGCACGCTGCCATCGTCCAGGCGCAGCACGCGGGTCTGTCCGGGCGCAGTCGTGGCCACGATCGGTGCCGGATCCGGGCGCAGCCGTGGCCACAGCAGCACGGCCAGCATCGCCAGGCCGGCGGCCAGCGCCGCCGCCAACGGCCGCCAGCCGCGGCGCGGACGTCGTGCGCCGCTTGCCGGCGCGACGGCTCCGGCGACGGCGGACGCGACCGGCTCGTGGACGGCAACGGCAGCCACCCCGGTCGCCTGCGCTGGCGCCTCGGCCTGCACGTCGTAGGCGGCCAGCGCCTCCAGCAGCGCCGCATCGTGGGCCAGCACCCACAGCGCATCGAAGGCAGCGCGATGCGCCGGATCGGCAGCCAGCCACGCGGCCAGCCCGGGCGGATCGCCGCCCGTCGTAGCCAGCGCGCGCGCCACCCAGTCGGCCGCGGCGTCCTGCACCGCGTCGTCGGCGGTGTTGCTGTCCGGCCTCATGCCGCGTCCTCCGGGCCACGTCGGCGCAGCGTGGTGGCAGGCGGCGGCACCGCGTCGCCGCGCGCCACCGTTTCCTGCAGCCAGCGCAGGCCGCGGCTGACGTGCTTCTCCACCGCCGCCTCGCTCAGCCCCAGCGCCTCGCCGATCTCGCGGTAGCTCTGCCCGCGCAGGCGGCTGCGCACGAACACCTCGCGGCGCAGCGGCGGCATGCCCTGCAGCGCGCGGGCAAAGGTTTCCATGCGTTGCCGCTGCATCGCCGCCTCCTCCACGCCAGGCGCCGGGCTGGGCACCTCGTCGTCGATCGGCTCGGTACGCTGGCGCTGGCGGCGGCGCAGGTGGTCGTGCAGCAGGTTGAGCGCGATCGTGCGGGCCAGCGCGGCCAGATCGGTGACCGCGTGGTCGCGCGCGTACACGACCACGCGCAGGAGGGTCTCCTGCACCAGGTCCTCGGCCAGCGACCAGTCGCCGGTACGGCGGAACAGGAAGCGCTGCAAGGCCGGCCGGTGCTGGTCCAGCCGATGCGGATCGAGTTGGCAGACCGGGGCGACCATGACCGCTCGCAGAGGCTGGGCGAGCGCAGCTTATAGCGCATCGGGGTTCCGCCACGATGACCGTCACGCGGTGCGCAGGCCGCCATGCCGCCGGCACAAAAAAAGAGCCCCGCATCGCTGCGGGGCTCCTTTCGACTGCATGGAACGGGTCGGCCGAGGCCGGCTGGATCAGAAATCCATGCCGCCCATGCCGCCCATGCCGCCGCCCATGCCGCCCGGGGCAGCCGGTTCTTCCTTCTTCGGGGCCTCGGCCACCATCGCTTCGGTGGTGATCATCAGGCCGGCGATCGAGGCGGCGTTCTGCAGCGCCGAACGGGTCACCTTGGTCGGATCCAGGATGCCGAACTCGACCATGTCGCCGAACTCGCCGTTGGCGGCGTTGTAGCCGAAGTTGCCGCTGCCTTCCTTGACCTTGTTGAGGATCACGGACGGCTCTTCGCCGGCGTTGGTGACGATCTCGCGCAGCGGCGCTTCCATCGCGCGCAGCGCGATCTGGATGCCGTGGGTCTGATCTTCATTGGCGCCCTTCAGCTCGCCGATCGCGCTCAGCGCGCGCACCAGCGCCACGCCGCCACCCGGGACCACGCCTTCTTCCACCGCCGCACGGGTCGCGTGCAGGGCGTCTTCGACGCGCGCCTTCTTTTCCTTCATCTCGATCTCGGTCGAAGCGCCGACCTTGATCACCGCCACGCCGCCGGCCAGCTTGGCCACGCGCTCCTGCAGCTTCTCGCGGTCGTAGTCCGACGAGGTCTCTTCGATCTGCGCCTTGATCTGCTTGATGCGCGACTCGATCGCCGAGGTGTCGCCGGCGCCGTCGATGATGGTGGTGTTTTCCTTGGAGACCTGCACCTTCTTGGCGCGGCCCAGGTCCTTGATGGTCGCCTTCTCCAGCGCCAGGCCCACTTCCTCGGAGATCACGGTGCCGCCGGTCAGCACGGCCATGTCTTCCAGCATCGCCTTGCGACGATCGCCGAAGCCCGGAGCCTTGACCGCCACGACCTTGACGATGCCGCGGATGGTGTTGACCACCAGGGTCGCCAGCGCCTCGCCTTCCACTTCCTCGGCGACGATCAGCAGCGGCTTGCCGGCCTTGGCCACGCCTTCCAGCACCGGCAGCAGGTCACGCACGTTGGAGATCTTCTTGTCGTGCAGCAGCACGAACGGGTCGTCCAGGTCGGCCTGCTGGCTCTGCTGGTTGTTGATGAAGTACGGCGACAGGTAGCCGCGGTCGAACTGCATGCCCTCGACCACGTCCAGCTCGTTCTCCAGGCCCGAGCCTTCCTCGACGGTGATCACGCCTTCCTTGCCGACCTTCTTCATCGCGTCGGCGATGATGTTGCCGATCGACTCGTCGGAGTTGGCGGAGATGGTGCCGACCTGGGCGATGGCCTTGTCGTCGGCGGTGGGCTTGCTGATCTTCTTCAGCTCGGCCACGGCGGCCACGACGGCCTTGTCGATGCCGCGCTTGAGGTCCATCGGGTTCATGCCGGCGGCGACCGCCTTGGAACCCTCGCGGATCAGCGCCTGCGCCAGCACGGTGGCGGTGGTGGTGCCGTCGCCGGCATTGTCGGAGGTCTTGGAGGCGACTTCCTTCACCATCTGCGCGCCCATGTTCTCGAACTTGTCGGCCAGTTCGATTTCCTTGGCGACGGAGACGCCGTCCTTGGTGATGGTCGGGGCGCCGAAGCTCTTCTCAAGCACGACGTTGCGGCCCTTCGGGCCCAGGGTGGCCTTGACGGCATTGGCGAGGATGTTGACGCCGCGCACCATGCGCGAACGGGCGTCTTCACCGAAACGGATATCTTTGGCAGCCATGTGTGTTGCTCCGGGATTCGTGATTGGGGATTAGGGATTCGCTAAAGCGGAATTCGGGCGGAGATGTCGGGTCGCGCGGCGCCTGGCGCCTTTGCCAATCCCGAATCCCGATTCCCGAATCCCGCGATCGGGGGCTTTAGCCCACGATCGCCAGCACGTCGTCTTCGCGCAGCACCTTGTACTCGACGCCTTCGGCCTTGTAGCTGGAACCGGCGTACTGGCCGTAGATGACCTTGTCGCCGACCTTCAGCGCCGGGGCGCGCACGCTGCCGTTGTCCAGCGGCTTGCCGGCGCCGACGGCCACGACCTCACCCTTGGTGGACTTTTCCTTGGCCGAATCCGGGATCACGATGCCGCCGGCGGAGATTTCGTCGGCTTCGATCGGCTTGACTACGACGCGGTCGTGAAGCGGCTTGATGCTCATTGAGTGAGACCTCTTAAGTGATTGATTGGTCTAGGAAAGGCCGGCGATGTTAGCACTCGCACATGACGACTGCCAGCAACGCTCGCGAAAAAACCCGGTAGCGCCGGGATGCGCCTGATGTAGTGCCGCGGCGGTGGCTTTCAAGGGCCAGGGGCAAAAAATTTTTGCCGAAGACGTGCGTTGCATGCCAAGCAGTGACCGAATCCCGTCACAGTGTCACAGAGTCGGGCTAGGCTGGGCGGACCCAGGGGGGGATCCATCACCAAAAGGAGTTGTCGATGAAGCCATCCGCCGTTGCACTGCCGCTGGCCTGCCTGCTCGCCCTTGCCGGACCGGCCCAGGCCGCCGTGTTCATCAACGAATTGCATTACGACGATGCCACCGCCGCCGGCGACACCGGCGAAGGCGTGGAGATCGTCGCCACCGCCGGGGAGAGCCTGAGCGGCTACCGCGTCTACCTGTACAACGGCAGCAACCCCGGCTCGGCCACCGTCTACGCCAACAGCGCGGTGCCGGCCGGCAACCTGGTCAGCTGCGGCGGGCAGGTACGCATCGCCACCGTCAGCTATGCCAGCAACGGTATCCAGAACGGGCCCAACGACGGCCTGGCGCTGGTCGACGGCAACGGCCAGGTGGTGCAGTTCCTCAGCTACGAGGGCGCCATCACCGGCGGCGGCGGCCCCGCCGCGGGCATGACCAGCCAGAACCTGCCGGTCAGCGAGAGCAACAGCACCCCGGCCGGCACCTCGCTGCAGCTGCGCGGCAACGGCAGCGCCGCGGCCGATTTCAGTTGGAGCGACAGCGCCACCAGCACCTTCGGCGCCTGCAACAACGGCCAGACCTTCGCCGGCGGCGGCGGCAGCAATGCCGCGCCGACGGTGACCGCCACCACCCCGACCCAGGGCGCCACCGACTTCCCCGCCGCCGGCGACCTGGCGGTTACCTTCAGCGAGGCGGTGAGCCTGGCCAGCGGTGCGTTCGGCCTGAGCTGCCAGCAGTCCGGCAGCGTGGCGCTGACCTACCCCAGCAGCGGCACCCAGTTTTCGCTGTCCACCAACACCGCGCTGAAGGCCGGCGAGAGCTGCACCCTGAGCATCGTCGCCGCGCGCGTCAGCGATGCCGACGGCGCGCACCCGGCGCAGGACCGCAGCGTCGCCTTCACCGTGGCCAGCGGCTCGGGCGGCGGCAGCGGCGCCGGCACCTATTATTCGCACGTCAACACTTCCAGCCCCAGCCAGTTGCGCTGCTCGCTGCACGAGACGATCAAGGGCCACACCGTCTACCCGTACAGCAGCAGCTCCGGCACCGACACCTGGGCCATCCTGGAGATCGCCGACGAGGATCCGAACAACAGCCAGCGCGTCCTCGACGCCTACCGCAACCGCAGCTACGCCAAGGGCACCGATCGCGCCGGCAGCGGCAGCGGCCTGAAGTACAACCGCGAGCACAGCTGGCCGAACTCGCTGGGCTTCGGCACCGCCACCGGCAACAAGGGCCTGCCCTACGCGCCGTACACCGACACCCACATGCTGTACCTGACCGACGCCACCTGGAACGCCGACCGCGGCAACAAGCCCTACGCCAAGTGCGACAGCAACTGCGGCGAGCGCGCCACCGAGGCCAACGCCGGCTTCGGCGGCGGCAGCGGCCCCTACCCGGGCAACTCCAACTGGGTGCGGACCCCGGACGGCAACAGCGGCACCTTCGAGGTGTGGGACCACCGCAAGGGCGACATGGCGCGTGCGGTGATGTACATGGCGATCCGCTATGAAGGCGGGGTCGACGCCAAGACCGGGCAGTCCGAGCCGGACCTGGAGCTGACCGACGACCGCAGCAAGATCGTCAAGACCTCGTCCTCGCCGGCCTACATGGGCCTGCTGTCGACCCTGATCGCGTGGAGCCAGCAGGATCCGCCGGACGACGCCGAGCGCGCTCGCAACGAGGTGATCTACAGCTTCCAGGGCAACCGCAACCCGTTCATCGACCACCCGGAGTGGGCGACCTCGTCGCTGTTCACCTCGGCCAAGCCGGCCAGTTGCCAGTTGGTCAACTGAGCCGTGTGGCCTCGCCCGCTGCGGCTGCAGCGGGCGGGGATTCGGGATTCGGGATTCGGGATTCAGAGCGGCGCCGGCTTTCCCCACGGTCGCCGCCAAAGCGCGGCCGGCATCCCTATACTGTCGGCCGCATGTCCGCGCCCGCCCTCCGCTTGTTGCTCAGCACCTGCCCCGACTCGGCCAGCGCCGCGCGGATCGCCCAGGCGCTGGTCGACGAGCGCCTGGCCGCCTGCGTCAGCCGCCTACCCGGCGTGCAGTCCACCTACCGCTGGCAAGGCGAGATGGAACACGGCGAGGAAGTGCTGCTGCTGATCAAGACCGCCGCCGACCGCCTGCCCGCCCTGCGGCAGCGGCTGTGCGCGTTGCACCCCTACGAGGTCCCCGAACTGGTCGAACTCGAGGTGACCGGCGGCCTGCCGGCCTACCTGCAGTGGGTACATGCCGAAACCCGTGAGGAACCCTAAGCCGATGACCCTGCTGCACCGCCTCGCCGCCCTGTGCCTGCTGGCCGTGGCCGCCTTCCCCGCCCTGGCGATCAGCGAAAAGGACTTGCTGCCGGTGGACCAGGCCTTCGCGCTCAGCGCGCAGGCGCCCGAACGCGGCCGCATCGCACTGCACTGGGACATCGCCAAGGGCTACTACCTGTACCGGCACCGCATCGCGGTGAAGGTGATCGGCGGCTTCAAGCCCAACCCGACCCTGCAGTTGCCGGCCGGCCACAAGAAGACCGACCCGTACTTCGGCGAGGTGGAGACCTACCGCGACGCGTTGAATGCAGTGCAGAGCGGCATCGCCGACCCCGGCACCGACCGCGTGCAGGTCGAGGTGCGCTACCAGGGCTGCGCCGATGCCGGCGTGTGCTACCCGCCGCAGAAGCGCCTGCTCGAAGTGACCCTGCCGGCCGCCACTGCCTCCGCCGATGCCGCGCCGCCACCGGCGGCGACGGGCGGGCTGCCGGGCAGCGGCCCGGGCGCGGGCAACGGGGCCAAGCCGCTGTTCGGTCCCGGCCCTGGCGCCGCTGCGGTGCAGGGTCTGCCGCTGCCGTCGGACCAGGCGTTCCATTTCGAAGCCATCGCCAACGACGGCAATACGCTGTTGCTGCGCTTCACCCCGGCACCCGGCTACTACCTCTATCGCGACCGCACCGCGCTGGCGCTGGAGGGCGCGCCCGGCATCCGCACCGGCATGCCGCGCTGGCCGCAGGGCAGCTCGCACCAGGACGAACACTTCGGCAAGGTGGTGGTGTACTTCGACCAGGCCGAGGTCACCGTGCCGCTGCAGCGCCAGCGCGCCGATGCCGCCGCCGCGACCCTGGTGGCGACCTTCCAGGGCTGCCAGACCGACGGCATCTGCTACCCGCCGATGACCCGGCGGGTGAAGCTGGCGCTGCCCAGGGGCACCGTCACCCCGGCCGACCAGGCCGAGGTCAGCCCGCTGCTGGTGACGCCGCTGGACAGCCGCCAGGCCGACGCCAACGACGCGGCCGCGGCCACCGCCGCCGATGCCTTGCCGGCGACGCCGGACGCCTCCGCGCACAACGCCGCGCGCAGCGCCGCACCGCCGCCGGCCACGCAGAACCTGCTGTGGATCCTGCTGCTGGCGCTCGGCGGCGGGCTGCTGCTGAACCTGCTGCCGTGCGTGCTGCCGATCCTGTCGCTGAAGGTGCTGGGCCTGGCGCAGAGCGGCGAGAGCCGCGGCCGCGCCCGCAGCCATGCGCTGTGGTACACGCTGGGCGTGCTCGCCTCCTTCGCCGTGATCGGCGGCATCGCCGTGGCCGCGCGGCTGCTGTGGGGCTTCCAGCTGCAGCGCCCGGGCTTCGTCGCGGTGCTGGTGTACCTGATGTTCGTGGTCGGGCTGAGCCTGTCGGGCGTGTTCACCCTCAGCGCCAATCTGGGTGGCGTCGGCCAGTCGCTGTCCACGCGCAGCGGCCCGGTGGGCGACTTCTTCACCGGCGTGCTGGCCTGCGTGGTGTCCAGCGCCTGCATCGGCCCGTTCATGGGCCCGGCGCTGGGCTATGCGCTGACCGCGCCGGCGGCGGCGGCGATGCTGGTGTTCCTGACCCTGGGCCTGGGCCTGGCGCTGCCGTTTCTGCTGATCGGCTTTGTGCCGTCGCTGGCCAGGCGCCTGCCCAAGCCGGGCGCGTGGATGGAGACGCTCAAGCAGGTGCTGGCGTTCCCGATGTACCTGAGCGCGATCTGGCTGTTGTGGGTGCTGGGCAAGCAGCGCGGCGTGGACGCGGTGGCGCTGCTGCTGATCGGCGCCACCCTGCTGGCGCTGGGCCTGTGGTGGTTCGAGCGCGCGCGCTGGCGCGACCACAAGACCGGCATGCGCCTGGCCGCCGTGCTGCTGCTGGCCGCCCTGCTGCCGGCGTGGGGCGTGACCCGGCTGCCGCCGCCCAGCGCCAGCGTCGAGCGCAACACCGTGGCCTATTCGCCGCAGATGCTCGACCGCCTGCGCACCGACAACCGCGTGGTCTTCGTCAACATGACCGCCGACTGGTGCGTCACCTGCAAGGCCAACGAGCGCAACGTGTTCGACAGCGACGCGTTCCGCGACACCATCAAGCGGGTGGACGCGGTGTACATGAAGGGCGACTGGACCAACGAGGATCCGCGCATCAGCGCCTTCCTCGCCGAACACAAGGCGGTGGGCGTGCCGCTGTACGTGGTCTACGGCCCCGGCGCGCCGCCGACGGTGCTGCCGCCGGTGCTGAGCCAGGCAGTGGTCGAGGACGCCCTGCTGCGCGCGGCGCGATGACCCCCGCCAGCGCGCGCCTGCTGGCGGTCGCCGTGGTGGCGGCGGTGCTCGGCGTGGCGGCGGCGCACTGGTGGGAACGGCGGACGCCGGCGATGTCCTCGGCGGCGCCGGCCACACTCAGCGGCCATGCCACGGCGCCCCCGGTTGCCGCGGCACGCCCGGGCGATCCCGCCCCGGCGCTGCGCCTGCCCACGCTCGACGGTGGCCATCTGACCCTGGCGCAGTTCCGCGGCCGGCCGCTGCTGGTCAACGTGTGGGCGAGCTGGTGCGAGCCGTGCGTGCGCGAGATGCCGGAACTGGACCGGCTGGCGCGCGCGCAGCCGGCCGACGGCCTGCAGGTGCTCGGCATCGCCCTGGACCGTGCCGAGGACGTGCGCGCCTTCCTGCAGCAGGTGCCGATCGGCTACCCGATCGCGCTGGAGACGCCTGGCCCGGCCGACGCCAGCGTGCGCCTGGGCGACACCCAGGGCCTGCTGCCGTACAGCGTGCTGATCGACGCCGACGGCCGCATCGTCAGGCAGAAGCTCGGGCCTTTCGCGCCGGGCGAAGTCGAGGGCTGGGTAAGCGGCGGCGCGCAACCGTCACGCTAGCCGGCAGAGCGCAGGGCGTTCTCGTAGGAGCGGCTTCAGCCGCGACCAGGCCTTACCGGTAAAGCCCGGTCGCGGCTGAAGCCGCTCCTGCGCGGCAGTGCGGACAGCGCACGCATGCGGATCCGGCACTAGAACGCCAGCCGCTGCGGCGGATCGCCACTGGCGCCACCATCGGCGGTCCGCACCTGCGCCAGCGTCGCCAGCTCCTCGGCCAGGCGCTGCGCGGCGGTGCGCAGTTCCGGCACCGCAGTAATTTCCCACAGGCCGCCGCGCAGCAGCGGCCCCAGGCAGTACAGACCGGCGACCGGCTGGCCGCCGGCGTCGCGTACCCGCAGCCGCGGATCGACCACCACCCCCAGGCCCAGCGGATCAGCCTGCAGCAGGCCGGCCTCGCGCAGCGCCGCAACCAGCGGATGGCTGGTGCGGGCGACGTCGGTATCCAGCCCGGTGGCGCGGATCAGCACGTCGAACTGTTCGGTACGCGCGCCGCGGTCGGCGCGGTCGCGGATCACCGCCTCCACGGCGTCCTCGCCCAGGCGCGCGCGCAGCAGGCGCCCGGCGCGGATCCGCAGCTGCCCCTGCTGCTGCATCTGCGCCAGCGCGGTGGCCGCGGCCGGCGCCAGGCGGTGCCGCGCCACCTCCCAGTACGGCCGCAGGTGGCGCAGGAAACGCGCGCGCGCCGCCGGCGCCAGGCCGCTCCAGAACGGCTGCAGGTGCGGACGCAGCGCATCCACCACGCAGCGCCAGTCCTCCACCACCGTGGTCAGTTGCCGCAGGCTGCGCACCAGGCCACGCAGGTCGTGGCCACGCAGCGCCTGCACCACGCTGGGCGGCAGGCTCACCGGCGCGCCAGGCTGCGGCAGATGCGCCTGCGGCGCCAGGCCGCGCCGCGACAGGGCGGTGATCGCGCCGCGGTGGCCGCGCCGGCGCAGGGTCAGGGCCACGTCGGCCATGGTCAGGCCGGTGCCGACCAGCAGCAGCCGCGCCTGCGGCGGCACCGTGTCGAGCACGCCGTCCTGCCACGGCCAGCCGATGTAGCGCCGGTGCACCGCCAGGCGCGGGCCCACGCCCGGCAGCGCCGCCGGCGGCAGTGCGCCGATCGCCAGCACCACCACGTCGCTGACGAAATCCTCGCCGTTGGCCAGGAACACGCGGAAGCCGTGCGGATCGCGCTCCAGCGCCACCGCCTCCTGCGCCAGCGGCACCACCTCGGTGGCCGAGTCGGCCAGGGCGGCCGCCAGGTGCTGCTCCAGGTACTGGCCGTACTGCAGCCGTGGCAGGAACGCCATGCCCTGCGCCGCATCCAGGTGCAGCGCCGCGGCGAAGCCGCCGGGATCCTGCGGATCCACGCCCAGGTCCTTGGCGCGCACGTTCAGCAGGTGCTCCGGCCGCGCCGCGCCGTAGGCGACGCCGCGGCCGAAGGTGTCGGCCATGCCGACCAGGGTGATGCGGCTGGCGGTGCCCTGGCGTGCCAGCGCCGCGGCCAGCACGTTGCCGCAGAATCCTGCGCCGATGATCGCGATTCGCATGGCACGCACCTTGGCCGCTCGGGGCGTCCTTTGTGCCCCGGATCCGGCGCGCGGGTGTAAATCGCCGGTTAATGCGTGCGCTGCGCGGCATGGCGATCGGGCATCAGCACATGGGCGATGCCCATGAGCGAGCCGGGACACCGGCGCGCGGACCGCGCCGATCCGCCGCGGCTCGCGGTTTCGCTAGCGTGCCGGCGGGCGTTCCACCAGGCCGGGCGCATCGGCGATGAAGGTATCCAGCACGCCGTCGGCGACCTTGACCGGGCCGCCGAAGCGGGTCGCACCGGGAATGGAAGGAATCGCCGCCGCCTGGGCGGCGAGTTTCCCGGCCGCGGCGAAGGCCTGTTCGGCCGCCGGATCGCCCGCCAGCGCCTGGTTCAACCCGTCCACGCTCAGGCGCAGCGCGCGGCCCCACAGCGCGGTCGCATCCAGCCATGGCGCCGCCTCGGCCACGAACGCGCCGGTAGTGGTGCCGGCACGGATGCGCTGCGGTGCCGCGGCCAGGTCGTCGGCCGCGCGTCCCAGCGCGGTCAACGCCGCGGTGCGGGCGGCCGGATCGCCGTCGGCCAGCGCATCGCGTGTCGCATCGATCAACGCCTTGAGCCGCGGCGCCTGCGGCTGCCAGGGCAGATGGCCGAAGGTCGGCGCCAGGTGCTGGGTGTCGAAGAAGGTCAGCAGCGCGTCGGCGACCTGCGCATCGCCGCCGGCCAGATCGCGCGCGGCCGCGCGCCAGGTGCGCGGCGCGTCGTAGCCGCGGTCGTTCCAGGCGAAGGCCAGCAGCCCGGCCACCGCCGGCCGGCTGGCCACTTCCTGGTTCATCGGGTTGGACACGATGCCGCTCAGCTCCGTCGACAGCCCGGCCTGGCGACGGTCGTACGGCGCCAGCAGCAGGCGCCCGGCGGTCTCGGCGAAGTCGTTGACCGGATAGTTGTCCCACAGCAGGGTCTTGCGCCCGAACGCCTTGGTCGCGTTCTTCGCATCGCTCACCGAGATCGACGCCGGGACCACGTCGGTGCCGGTCCACTGCACCACCACGCGTGGATCCAGCGCCTTGCGCAGCGTCGCCTTGTACGGCGATTCGGTGACGTTGTAGTACTCGGTCGGCACCATGATCAGCGCGCCGTGGCCGGCCGCGGCGATGTCCGCCTGCACCGCGTTGAGCAGTTGCGCCTGCGCAGTCGCCGCGGCCTGCTCGCCGGCCCCGCCGAACGCGGCGGCGTCGCCGGGGCAGTTCCACTTGGTGTATTCGATGTCGTCGAAGGCGATGTAGAAGCTGCGCACGCCGCGCGCGCGCAGCGCGGCGAACTTGCGCCGGATCGCCTGCAGGTCGGCCGCATCGCTGTAGCAGATCGACGGCCCCGGCGAGAGCGCGTAGACGAAGTTGATGTGCTCGCGATTGGCCACCGCGGCCAGCTTGCCGAGCGCCGCCAGCGTGGCCGCCGGGTACGGCGCGCGCCAGCGATCGCGCGCGAAGGCGTCGTCCTTGGGACTGTAGATGTAGGTGTTGGCCTTGAACCGCGCCAGGAACGCCAGGTGCGCGGCGCGCTCGGCCATGCTCCAGGGCTTGCCGTAGAAACCCTCGATCGTGCCGCGGACCGGCATCGCCGGCGCGTCGGTCACCGCCACCGAGGCGACGCGTCCGTGCGCGACCAGTTGCCGGAAGGTCTGCGCCGCGTGGTACAGGCCGGCGCCGTCGCGGCCGGCCAGCACGATCAACGTGCCGCGGCCGCGGGCCATGCTGCCCAGCGCATAGCCTTCCGCGCGTTCCGGCACGTCCAGGTCGACGGCGGCCAGCGCATCGCGCACCGGCGCCGCGTCGACGGTGCCGAGCACCACCGACACCGCCTGCGGGTCGTGCGGCAGCGTGCTGGCGCGGCGGATGCGGGAAACGCCGGCCTCGCGCAACACGGCGCGCACCAGTGCGTCGGTGGCTGGATCGGGCGTGCCGGCCTGCACCAGCACCACCGACGGCCCCAGCGGCAGTTCCGGCCCGAGCAGACGCAGCGCGGTCGGCGCCGGGTACACCGCCGGCAGGGTCGCCGGCGCCGCCGTCAGCGCGGGCGCGGTCGCCCCGGCCAGCAGCGCGAACGCCAGGATGTGGCGGCCAAGGCCGCAACGGCCAATACGCTCGGTTCGCATGCGCCTACCCTCGACTGGTATGTCAGTGATTTTGAAATGGTATATACCACTTCCACCGGCGCGTCGACGCGCGGCGGCGATGGCGCTGCAATGTGGCCGTCCCATGCTGCAGCGACACTTGCATGGTCCGCGCAAGATGCGACATAACCGCAGGCAGTGGCGCGGCCCGTTGCCCGCCCGCCATGCCTGCGCTGACGCGACGCAGACCGGCGAAAAATCAAACATTTGTTTAAAACACCCGCAACTTCGCCGAACTGGACAGCAATGCCGGCTTCGCGCAGACTGCCGCCCTTTCCGCTGCTTTGTTCCCGATGGCGCGACTGCTGCTGCTGCATGGCCCCAACCTCAACCTGCTCGGCACCCGCGAGCCGGGCGTGTACGGCCATGCCACCCTGGCGCAGATCGATGCCGCGCTGCTGGCCCAGGCCAGCGCCGCCGGTCACGCGCTGGAGAGCCTGCAGTCCAACGCCGAGCACGTGCTGGTGGACCGGGTGCAGGCCGCGCGCGGCGACGGCACCGCCTTCATCCTGATCAACCCGGCCGCGTTCACCCATACCTCGGTGGCGCTGCGCGACGCGCTGGCGGCGGTGGCGATCCCGTTCATCGAGATCCACCTGTCCAACCCGCACAGCCGCGAACCGTTCCGCCACCACAGCTATTTCAGCGACCACGCGGTCGGCGTGGTCTGCGGCTTCGGCGCCGACAGCTACCGCTATGCGATGGACGCGGCGCTGACCCGGCTGGGAGCGGCCGCATGAACCGCGCCCAGGCCCGACCGGCACCGCGCCTACCTGTCTGAGTCCCCGGGCCGCGCGCCCGGTCTTTTTCAAAAGTCACCTCACGAGGCCGTTATGGATCTCCGCAAAATCAAGAAACTGATCGACCTGCTGGAAGAATCGAATCTCGCCGAGATCGAGATCAAGGAAGGCGAGGAAAGCGTGCGCCTGGCGCGCACCCCCAAGGGCATGACCGCCAGCGCGCCGCAGTACGTGGCCGCCGCCCCCGCGGCCGCGCCGGCCGCCGCCGCGCCGATGCCGATGAGCTCGCCCACCGAAGCCTCCACCGGCGGCAGCGCCAAGCCCGGCAACGCCCTGCCCGAGGGCCACGTGCTGCGCGCGCCGATGGTCGGCACCTTCTACACCTCGCCGGCCCCGGACAAGCCGGCCTTCGTCAGCGTCGGCCAGGCGGTCAAGGCCGGCGAGACCCTGGCGATCATCGAAGCGATGAAGATGTTCAACCCGATCGAAGCCGACGTCTCCGGCACCATCGTCGCGATCCTTGGCGAAAGCGGCCAGCCGGTGGAGTTCGACCAGCCGTTGTTTGTGATTCAGTAGCCGGGATTGGGGATTCGTGATTCGGGATTCGCAACAGCGGCCGCACGAGCGCCTGGACGTCTGGCGCGACGCGATGACGCTGGTCGAATCGATCTACCGGATCACCGAACACTTCCCCGACTCCGAGCGTTTCGGACTCATCGCGCAGATGCGCCGAGCAGCCGTCAGTGTTCCCTCCAACATTGCCGAGGGGGCGGCCCGCAGATCCACCGCGGAGTACCTGCGCTTCCTGTCGATGGCCCGTGGCTCGCTGTCGGAACTGGATACCCAGACCCAGCTCGCCGTGAGGCTTGGTTTCAGCGGCGCAGACGCATCGCTGGCCGCGCTGCTCGATCGCGTTTTTTCCCGACTCAACGCCCTGATTCGTTCGCTGGACAACGCCCACTCCATCCGGGAGGACGTTGCCCCCTACGAATCCCCAATCCCGAATCCCGAATCCCATGCTCGATAAAGTCGTCATCGCCAATCGCGGCGAAATCGCGCTGCGCATCCTGCGCGCGTGCCATACGCTCGGCATCCGCACGGTCGCGGTGCATTCCACCGTGGACCGCAACCTCAAGCACGTGGCCATGGCCGACGAGTCGGTGTGCATCGGCCCGGCGCCCTCGTCGGAGAGCTACCTCAACATCCCGGCGCTGATCGCCGCGGCCGAGGTGACCGACGCCCAGGCCATCCACCCCGGCTACGGCTTCCTGTCGGAGAACGCCGACTTCGCCGAGCGCGTGGAGCAGTCCGGCTTCATCTTCATCGGGCCCAAGGCCGACACCATCCGCCTGATGGGCGACAAGGTCGAGGCGATCCGCGCGATGAAGGCCGCCGGCGTGCCGTGCGTGCCTGGCTCCGGCGGCCCGCTGGGCGAGGACATCGTCGCCAACACCAAGATCGCCCGCGAGATCGGCTACCCGGTGATCATCAAGGCCGCCGGCGGCGGCGGTGGCCGCGGCATGCGCGTGGTGCATTCGGAGGCCGCGCTGAAGGCCGCCATCGAGACCACCAAGTCCGAAGCCAAGGCCGCCTTCAGCAACGACCAGGTGTACATGGAGAAGTTCCTGGAGAATCCGCGCCACGTGGAGATCCAGGTGCTGGCCGACGGCCAGGGCGGCGCCATCCACCTGGGCGAGCGCGACTGCTCGATGCAGCGCCGCCACCAGAAGGTGGTGGAGGAAGCGCCGGCGCCGGGCATCACCGAGGAACTGCGCAACGAGATCGGCAAGGTCTGCGTGGACGCCTGCATCCGCATCGGCTACCGCGGCGCCGGCACCTTCGAGTTCCTGTTCGAGAACGGGCGCTTCTACTTCATCGAAATGAACACGCGCATCCAGGTGGAGCACCCGGTCACCGAGCGCATCACCGGCATCGACCTGGTCTGCGAGCAGCTGCGCATCGCCGCCGGGCACAAGCTCAGCATCAAGCAGAAGGACATCGTCCTGCGCGGCCATGCGATCGAGTGCCGCATCAACGCCGAGGATCCGGAAACCTTCATGCCCAACCCGGGCCTGATCACCGGCTTCCATCCGCCCGGCGGCCCCGGCGTGCGCGTGGACACGCACATCTACAGCGGCTACAAGGTGCCGCCGAACTACGACTCGATGATCGGCAAGCTGATCGTGCACGGCCCCGACCGCGAGACCGCGATCGCGCGCATGCGCGTGGCGCTGAGCGAGATGGTGGTGGACGGCATCAAGACCAACATCCCGCTGCAGCAGCGGATCATGCGCGACAAGGGCTTCCAGGCCGGCGGCCAGAACATCCACTACCTGGAAAAGCGCCTGGCCGAGCGCAAGAACAAGTCGATTGCGTTGTAGGAACGGCGGGATTCGGGATTCGGGATTTGGGATTCGCTAAAGCCGGCTTCGGATCGATGCCGGCGAGCGCAACGGTTGCGGCTTCGATGGGCCCATGGTCTTGCCGGGCCTAGGGTCGCAGATGCGCCCAGCCGCACCCGAAGGATTCGGATCTGGATCCGCTTTTGCGAATCCCCCCATCCCCAATCCCGAATCCCGGCTACTTCGCCTGCGTCCCCGCCACCGGCTCCGCGCCCAGGCTCGAGGTCGGGCTGACGATCATCACGGTCTCGGTGGAGCCGTCCGGCCAGACGATCTGGAAGGTGCTGCCCGGGGCCAGGGTGGAGAACGGCATGCCGCTGTTGGCGCGGTAGATCGCCGCCACCTGCGCGGCGCCGGCACGGCGCACGTCCGGCGCGGAATGCGCGGTGGTCAGCTCGACCTTGGACAGGCCGCGGTAGCGCTGCTCGGCGGTGTCGATCAGTAGCAGGCCCGCCGCCGCCGCCGAGTAGGCGACGAAGGCCAGGACCCAGAACCAGAACTTGGCGCCATGCAGCCATCGCCGATAATTCATGAGCCTGCTCCCGTGCTGTCCACCAGTCGATTGACCATGTCGTTCATCGTGTCCGTGCCTTGCCGCGGCACCGCGGCGTCGTAAACAAAACTGCTGAAGTCCTGGGTGGGGTCACGCGAGCAGATCCCGCCGTTGGCGCAATAGCGGGTCATCAGCTCGCTGTCCGGGCCGCAATCCAATCCCAGCCTGCAGGCGGCCAACTGCCAGGCCAATTCGGAAAACTGGGTGCCGGCCACGCTGCCGCCCAGGCTGTCGTCGCCGCTGGCGGCCAGGCCCATCGCCGGCGCCAGCGCCACGTAGGCATCGGGATCGCCGGAGGCGCGCACCCGCGCGACCAGGTCGCGCTTGTACTCGGCGCCGGCATGCAGCGGCTGGCCCAGCGCCAGCAGCGCCGCTTCGGCAGCCAGGTTGCCGCCACGCGCGGCCTGCACGCGCTGGGCGACGATGGCCTGGCGGGTCAGGCCGTCGCCGGGCACGAAACCGGCGCAGCGGCGGCCGACGCGGGCGCGCGCCTGCACCATCTGGTCCGAGGTCGGCAGGCGCGCATCGGCGATCGCGCGGGTGTCGGCGCCGTAGCCGACCGGGTCCATCGCATAGCCGGCGCAATAGTCGTAGATGCGGCTCAGCCGCCAGGACGCCTCGGGGTCGCCGTGCGCGGCGGCGATCGACAGCTGCTGCGCGGCGCGGTAGAGGTCGGCACTGTGTTCGCCCTCGTTCTCCTCACGCAGGCGCGCAGGCGTCGACGCCTGGCGCGACGCCGTGGCCGGCGTGGCGGACGCGGGGTAGGCGTCGGCCGCCACCGCGCTCGCCGGCGCGGGCGCCGCGGGTGCACCCGGCAGCGACAGCGCGCGATAGGCGACCACGCCCAGCAACAGCGCGGCGGGCGCCAGCAACAGCCAGGTTGGACGGGACACGACGGGCATGCGCGAAAGAGCCGGACAACGGGCAGAAACGCAGCCGGACCCCCTGTCGCCCCGCCGCTGCGAGCCGGCAGTCTACCCCAGGCCACGGCCGCGGCATGCGCCAAATGTGGGCCGCGGCATCGGCGCAGGGATGCGCGGCCCGGCGACACCGACGAACGGCAGGGTGCGATGCCGGCATGGCACCACGCCGCAGTTCTGACCCGCCGCACGCACGCCCTGCTCCGCCGCGTCGGCCAGGCCGCCGCCAGCGGGACGCCCGCCGCCCGTCTAAGATGCGCGCTTCTCCTTCTTGCCCCACCGACCGATGCCGTTCCTCGAACTGACCCTGCGCTGCACCGACGCCACCCAGCCCCGCTACGAGACCGCGCTGGAGGATGTCGGCGCGCTGGCGGTGACCCTACTCGATGCGGACGCCGACACCAGCAACGAACGCGCGATCCTGGAACCGGGCGTGGGCGAGACCCCGCTGTGGGGCACGCTGGTGCTGAGCGCGCTGTTCCCCGAGGAACAGGACGCGCTGGTGCTGCTGGCCGCGCTGGAGGCGTTCGACCCCGGGCTGGACTGGGCCCAGGTCACCTTCCGCAAGGTCGACGACCAGGACTGGGAGCGGGCCTGGCTGGACCAGTTCCAGCCGATGCGCTTCGGTGCGCGCACCTTCATCGTGCCGTGGAACCACGACCTGCCCGAGGACGCCCGCGGCGCCGACGCCGCGGTGGTGCGCCTGGACCCGGGCCTGGCGTTCGGCTCCGGCACCCACCCGACCACCGCACTGTGCCTGCGCTGGCTGGACGCGCTGGCCGCCGACGGCGTGCTGGCGCAGGCGCGCGTGCTGGATTTCGGCTGCGGCTCGGGGATCCTGGCGCTGGCCGCGCTGAAGCTGGGCGCCGCCGCCGCGGTGGGCGTTGACAACGACCCGCAGGCGCTGCTGGCCAGCCACGACAACGCCGAACGCAACGCCGTGGGCGAGCGCCTGGCGGTATACCTGCCGGCCGACGAACCGACGGCCACCTATCCGGTGGTGGTAGCCAACATCCTGGCCTCGGCGCTGGACGCGCTGGCGCCGACCCTGGCCGCGCGCGTGGCCCCGGGGGGGCGCATCGCCCTGTCCGGCATCCTGCACGGGCAGGAACAGGAGCTGCTGCAGCGTTATGCGCCGTGGTTCACCCAGCTGCGCACCGAGCAGGACGGCGACTGGATGCGCATCGACGGCGTGCGCCGCGACTGAATCGGGGCGCGAACGCGCCCAGCGGCGCCGAAGCGCGGCATTCGCCACGCCAGGCATGGTCCGCGCCCGGGCCGGCCGGCCCAGTGAAGCAAAGACAGTATCGCTAACATTTGCTCTCTGGACAGCACCACGAACCAACCGCAGCGGCCGCCGCGGCTATATCTCGCCTCCCCTGCGGAGGTGCGTGTGAACAGCAAGCTGTACGAACGGGTGCGCGAAGCGCGCAAGCTCACCGGCCTCACCCAGGAGGCCCTGGCGCTGGACCTGGGCGTGACCCGCAGCGCCGTGGCGCAGTGGGAAATGGCCGAAGGCACGGCGCCGGCGCTGGAGCACCTGATCGCCCTGGCCCGCCGCAGCGGGCTGCATTTCGAGTACCTGGCCACCGGCCGCGGCGAGCGCGTGTTCGGCGAACCGATGACGGCCGATGCCGCCGCCATCGGCGAACTGCCCAGCCAGTACCAGTTCACCGACCAGCAACTGCGCCTGCTGGAGCGCTTTGAAGGCCTGAGCCCGCGCCAGCGCGCCGGCCTGCTCGACCTGCTCGACACCCGCAGGTCGCGCTGAGCGCGCCGCGGCGGGTTGCCCGCGCCGGGAATCGGGAATCGGGAATCGAATTCAGGTTTTCGGCCGAGTCCCGGTGCTGCGCCCTGCTCGCGCGGCGCCGATCGGCGCGCCTGTCTGACGCCTGCAAGGCCGCAGCCCAGCCGCCAGCGCGCTGCAGATCCCGCCGGCGCGTGCTTGAACATGCTTGAATAAGGGTCTCGCCGTCGTCGTCCGCGCGCATGCCCGATCGCACTCCGCCCCGCCCGAGCCTCGCCACCTTGCTGCGCCAACCCGATCCGTCCGCCACGCCGGACGAGACCCCGGTTGCGGCAGCGGCGGACGAGGCGGCGTCGGCAGGCGCGGTGCCGCCGACCGACACCACAGCGCACCCCACGGCGCCGAGCGTCTCGCCAACGTTTGCGAACGCAACGTCGGTCGAGACCGAGAGCGAGGCCGACACATCCCGCGCGCCCAGTCAGACGCATGACCTGGACGCGCCGGTGTCGGCGCCGGACCCGACACCGGGACCGGCGCCAGCCACATCCGCGGCAGTCGCGACCGCCACCACCGCGCCGGCATCCGCTGCCGCGCCTAGCTTCCTGCACGGGCCAGGCGCACGGCGCCCGGTGCTGCGCGCCGCGCCCTGGCAGTGGATCGCGCTGGCCGGGCTGGGCCTGCTGCTGGCGCTGCAGATCCTCATCGCCGATCGCCAGCGCCTGGGCGCCGACCCGCGCTGGCGGCCGTGGGTGGCCGGGGTCTGCCAGGTCCTGCGCTGCAGCGTGCCGGCCTGGCGCGAGCCGGCCGCCTTCACCATGCTCAGCCGCGAGGTGCGGCCGCTGCCCGGCCATGCCGGCACCCTGCAGGTGCAGGCGACCTTCCGCAACGACGCGCGCTGGGCGCAGGCCTGGCCGCTGCTGCAGCTATCGCTGGCCGACGCCGACGGCCGCACCATCGGCAGCCGTGTGCTGCGCCCGCAGGAATACCTGGGCCGCGCGCGTCCGGACAGCGTCACGCTGGCACCGGGACAGAGCGCGCAGATCGCCTTCCAGGTGCGCGAACCGGCGGCCGAGACTGCGGCATTCAGTTTCGACTTCCACTGAGAACGCTGCGTTCGGGCACTGCGCCATGGCAGCGGCGCAGGCCACGCGCTAGACTCGTCCCCCCGCGCCGGCCCTCCTGCCGTCCGGTGCCGCTGTCATCCGGGGATCCGTCGAACTTGAACGCCGCCACCACTCGTCCTGACTCCAGTCGCGGCGCGCCGAAGCCGCCGCTGCGCGAACACGTGGCGCAATCGGTCCGCCGCTACCTGCGCGACCTCGACGGCTGCGATGCCGACGACGTGTACGAGATCGTGCTGCGCGAGATGGAGATCCCGTTGTTCGTGGAAGTGCTCAACCATTGCGAAGGCAATCAGAGCCGCGCCGCCGCGCTGCTGGGCATCCACCGCGCGACCTTGCGCAAGAAGCTCAAGGAATACGGGCTGGCGTGAGTGAGGCGGGGATTCGGGATTGGGGATTCGGGATGACCAGCCTGCGGCTGGTGAAAGGCCGGGAATCGGGAATCGGGCGTGCTGTCCTGCATGACTTGACTGTCAAGCAATCCGATACGCAGCGTGTGGCGCCTGCACATCGCCCTCGTAGGAGCGGCTTCAGCCGCGACCCCTGAAACCCACCCAGGCGATAGCAAACGCGCTACCGCAGCGAAGAAACCACCGAACGCCGAACCGCGCGCCTCGCCATTGTGGGAGGGGCTTCAGCCCCCACGCGACATTGTCTGAAGATGCGGGTGCGGAAGCCATGCTGTCCTCCTGCGCGATCAATCGCGATGCGCTCTCGGTAAAGCGTCGCGGCTGAAGCCGCTCCTACGCCCGCATACGCGCACACGCGCCCTGCGCGGCGCTCCAACCAATCCCCAATCCCCACTCCCCGCCCCTCACACCCATCCATAGCGGATCAGGTGGAAGAACACCGGCGCCGCGAAGCACACCGAATCCAATCGGTCGAGCACGCCGCCATGGCCTTCGATCATGTGGCCCCAGTCCTTGATGCCGCGGTCGCGCTTGATCGCCGACATCACCAGGCCGCCGAAGAAGCCCATCAAATTCGCCACCAGCGCCAGCGCGAATGCTTGCAGCGGCGAGAACGGGGTGATCCACCACAGTGCCGCACCGAGCAGGCTGGCCGAGAGGATGCCGCCGACGAAGCCTTCCACGGTCTTGGACGGCGACAGCTTCGGCGCGATCAGGTGCCGGCCCAGCAGCTTGCCCCACACGTACTGCAGCACGTCGGAGGACTGCACCACGATCACCAGGAACGCGAACAGCAGCAGGTTGCGGTCCTCGTAGCCGGGGATGCGCAGGTTCAGCAGCGCCGGCACGTGCGAGATGCAGAACACGCAGATCATCAGCCCCCACTGCACCTTGGCGGTACGTTCCAGGTAGCGCGTGGTGTCGCCGCCGATGGTCGCCAGGATCGGCAGCACCAGGAACGCGTAGACCGGGATCAGCAGCGTGTACAGGCCGTACCAGTCGCTCCACACCAGCCAGTACTGCCACGGCAGCACCACGTAGAACGCGGCCAGCAGCGCGTAGTAGTCGCCGCGCCGGGTCGGAGTGAGGGTGATGAACTCGCGCAGCGCGAACAGCGACACCAGCGCGAACAGCACGATCACGCCCAGCCGGCCGAAGGCGAACGCCAGCGCCACCACCCCGGCCATCACCCACCACGCGCGGATCCGCGCCACCAGGTTGTCCAGCACCGCGCTGGGCCGTCCGCGTGCGCGCCAGCGCAGGGTCTCGGCGATCAGCGTGGCCACCACCAGCACCGTGGCGATGCCCAGGAACAGCCACACCGTCTGTTGCCGCAGCGAGGATTGCTGCAGGTGTTCGCTCAGCGCGATCGGATTCATCGGGCCGCCTCCGCCTGCTCCGGCGCCAAGGCCAGCAAGGCCGCGCGCGCGCGATCGAGGAAGGCCTGCTTGTCCTCGCCGGCGCCCAGCCGCAGCGGTTCGCCGAAGGTGGTGGTGCACAGCAGCGGCAGCGGCAGCCACATGCCCTTGGGCATCACCCGCTTGAGGTTGTCGATCCAGACCGGCACGAACTCCAGTTCCGGACGCTGCCGCGCCAGGTGATAGAGCCCGCTCTTGAACGGCAGCAGGCCGTCCTCGGTGTTGCGCGTACCTTCCGGAAACAGGATCAACGAGCCGCCGGCGTCGACCGCCTCGCACAGGCAGGCGATCGGATCGCGCTGGCGCTGCTGCGGATCGCGCTCGATCAGCACGCCGTTGAACACCGCGTGGATCAGGTAGCGGCGTAGCGCGTCGCGCTGCCAGTAGTCGGCCGCCGCTACCGGCCGCACCTCGCGCCGCAGCGGCGCCGGCAGCGACGACCAGATCAGCACGAAATCGCCGTGGCTGGCGTGGTTGCCGTAGTACACGCGGCGTTCGCTGGACGGCATGCAGCCGCGCCACAGCGCACGTGCGCCGGTGAGCAGACGAATCGCGGCGCTGCAGCCGCGGGCGATCAGGCGTTCGATCATTTCCACTCCAGTTCGCGCACGATGGCGCGCACGCGGATCACGATGGTCAGGGCGGCGGCGGCGATCAGCAACGCCAGCGCCACGGCAAGGATCGTGCGGGCCAGTACCACGTGTTGCAGCAGCAGCGCGGCCGCCGCCAGCAACGCGGCCAGCGACAACCAATGCATGCGTTGCGCGCGCGCCATCGGCCCCTGCAGCGGTTCGCGCACCGCGCAGGCCAGGCCGAGCATGCGCACATAGGCGGTGCCCACGCACAGCAGGGCGGCGGCCCAACCCAGTTCCGCGCCGACGCCCAGCACCGGTTGCAGGCCATAGCCCACGCCCAGGCACACCGCCACGTCCGACAACCGGTCCGGCGCCTCGTTGTACACCGCCCCGGCACGGCCGATCATCTGCGCCTGCTGCGCCAGCAGCCCGTCCAGGCGGTTGCACAGCAGCCGCGCCTGCAGCGCCAGCGCCGCCAGCACCAGCAGCGCGGCGGCATTAGCCGGCGGCTCGCGCCAGGCCAGCGCGAACATCAGCGCCGCCAGCACCGCGCACGCCAGTCCGCTCCAGGACACGCCATTGGGCGTGGCCCCACGCGCGCGCAACGCCAGCGCCAGCCGCGCGCGCCACTGAGCGCGCCGCGCCTGCCAGGTCGAACCAGCCATCAGTCGCCGCCTCCACACCCGCCGCAGCCACCGCCGCCGCAACTGCTGCCGCCGTCGCTGCTGCCACCGTCGCCACCGCAGTTGCTGGTCGAACAGCTGCCGCCGCGGCCGTTGGCTGCGGGCGCACGCAAGGCGTGATAGTCGGCCCAGGGCGTGGTCATCAGCACGCTGGTACCAGCCAGGGCCAGCGGCAGCGCCAGGTGCGAACCGGGCGCCAGCGAGGGCGCGGCGACGCCATCGCGCCAGGCCGCCTCGCGGTCGGCCAGCAAGGCATCGCCGGCGACGCTGCGCCGCGGTGGCGTGAGCAGGAAGCCAAGCGCAACGACGCTGACCACCACCATCGCCGCCACCAGGAAGCCGATCGGACGCTGTAACTGCAGGCCGATCCGCAACTTCATCACGCCCAGGGTCCACAGCGCCAGCAACGGCGCCGCGCCGAACAGGCGGGCGCACAGCGCCTGCCCGTGGCCCAGCCACAGCCCCTTGGCGACCAGTGCCCGGCGCAGCGGCGCGGCGTCGCGCTGCAGCGCGGCCAGCGCCTGCTGCAGCTGCGGGTGCGCGCGCACGATCGCGAGCGCGCGCTGCAGCGCCGGCGGTACCGCGACCGTGGTGGACTGCAGCCGCGCCTGGCGGCGCACGTGCGGCTCCGCCTGCAGGCGCACCGCGCCGGCCGCCAGCAGCAGAGCCAGCTGCTGGTCGGCGACGCGCTCGCTGCCACCGGCCAGATAGGCCAGTTCGGTGGCGTCGAGCGGCGTGTCGAGCGCGGCGCGGCGCAATCCGCGCACGGCCAGGCGCAGGCGCGCGCCCAGGCTCCAGGCCAGGCCGATGCCGGCCAGGAACAGCAACAGGAACGGCGGTCCGGGCCAGTGCAGTGGCGACAGCGGGCCGTGGCGTTGCCAGAGCACCGCGAACAGCAGGGCAACGCCCAGCATCCAGCCCCACACGGCGATGCCGGCACGCGCCGGCGCGCTGCGGCGCGTGCCGGCCTGGCGCGGTGCCGGCGCGGATGGCCGCGTGCCGGCCGGCGCCGGCCAGCATGCCGCCGGCGGCTCGCCGAAGTAGTGCCGGTACTGCGCCAGGGTGGCCGCGTACTGGGCCTGGAAGCGCGCAGCGTCGGCCGGGTCGCCGCGCCCGGGATGGTGGTGCAGGGTGCGGCGCAGCACCTGCGGACAGAACCGCTGCCAGTACTCGCGGGTGTCGGTGAGATGCGCGTGCCAGGCCTGGTCGACCAGCGGACTCGGCGTGATCTCCTCGCCGGCGACGCAGGCCAGGAAGCAGAAGCGCCGATATTCCCCGACCAAGTGCGCGGCCAGCGCCAGCGACACGCCGGCCTCGTCGGCGACGCGACGCTCGAACGCCGGCAACGCCGCGTCGCCCTCGCCGAAGCCATCGGCCTGCAGGCGCTGCCACAGCGCCGCGTGATCGGGATCGACGTTGGCCGGCAGCAGCGGCGTCGGCGTTCGCGTCATCGCAGCGCTCCCCAGCCCGCGGGCGCCGTGCACAGCGCCAACAGCAGGGACAACCCCTGCAGGGCGAAGCACAGCAGCTGCCGCCGCAGCAGGCGGCGCATGCCCTGCCAGCGCGCCAGCCAGTCGCGCGGCGGCGGCGGCGTGCGCAACAGGCCCAGCCGCTGCAGGGCCGCGTCCAGGTCGGCGCCGGCGCGCTGCAGGTCCGGTTCGGCCAGCATTGCCTCAAGCAACGCCACGTCCAGGCCGACCCGCGCCGCCCAGTAGCGCTGCAGCAAGCCGGCCAACGCGGCGACGCCGCAGCAGGACACGGCGAGGACGGCACCGCTGCCGGCATACCACGCCGCCAGCGGCACGCTGACCGCGAGCAGCAGCAGCGACAGCCGATCCAGCGGCGCGGCCTGGCGCAGCACCGCCGCCATCGTGCGCAGTTCCAGCGGCGTGCTCATGCCGGCAGCTCCTGCGCCTGCAGCGGCGCCGGTGGCGCGGTGCAGGCGGCGGCGATGGCGGCACGCTGCGCCGGTCCCAGCACGATCCGTGGCGCGTGCGCTCGCAACAGCGCCAGCGCCTCGTCCACGCTGGCAGCGCGGCCACTGCGCAGCAGCCAGGTGGCCACCGCCGCCGCGCTGCGCGAATAGCCCAGCGCGCAGCAGGCCAGGACGTGGCCGTGCGCGCGCGCCGCTTCGATCGCGTCGGCGGCCATGCGCAAGGCCGCGGCCGGCGGCGCCACCAGGTCCAGCATCGGCACCACGCGGTCGTGCGCCTGCGCCTCGCGCAACGACAGTTCCGCGCTGACGTCGACCACTACGGCGAAGCGTGCGCGCTCGCCATG
Organism: Xanthomonas sp. NCPPB 3174; assembly: GCF_056725205.1. Taxonomy (NCBI): domain Bacteria; kingdom Pseudomonadati; phylum Pseudomonadota; class Gammaproteobacteria; order Lysobacterales; family Lysobacteraceae; genus Xanthomonas; species Xanthomonas sp. NCPPB 3174. The sequence goes on from NZ_CM161517.1 coordinate 4,548,820, forward strand.
GCCGGGCAGGCGCCCGAGCCAGACGCCGTCGGCGATCTCCTGCGGCGCCGGATCGCGCCAGGTCCAGGCGCGCGAATTGAGCCACGCAGCGACCAGGTACGGCGCGTACAGCCAGCGCGCGGCCAGGCTCAGCTGGCCGTCGGCGCGCTTCTGCAGGCCCAGCGGGCCGAGCAGCGCGTAACTGAGCGCCACCAGCAGCAGCGACAGCGCCGGCCACAGCAGCCACCAGCCGGCGCCACCGAGCGCGCGGGCGGCAGCCACGCAGGCCGCGCTACCGAGCAGGTACAGCGCGGCCAGGCGCCAGCGCCGCGGATCGCGCGCGGGCGCCGCGGCCCGCCACGGCGCGGCGATGCGCTCCGGCCACAGCCACACGCACAACCAGCCCGCGGCCAGGCCGGTGGGCACGTCGAGGAAGTGGTGCTGGTAGGTAGTCAGCACCGACAGCCCGATCAGCGCGAACCAGCCGTGCAGGGCCCACCGCGCCAGCCCGTGCAGGTGCTGCGCATAGCGCACCCACAGCACCACCAGCAGCACGATGTGCAGCGACGGCGCCTGGTTGAACGGCTTGTCGAAGCCGAGCAGCACCGCGAACAGCCAGCCGAACACGCCTTCGGTCGGCGGCCGTTCGAAGCTGAAGCGCAGCGGCCACAGCAGGAAGCAGCCCACCGCCAGCAGTTGCGCGGTGAGCAGGCGCCGCGCATGCGTGTCCAGTTCGGCACGGGTGCGGCAGACGAAGAACGAGGCCGCGTAGAACAGGTCGATCGACCAGTACGGCACGATGGTCCACGGCCAGAACGGGATGTGGCTTTCCCAGGCGAACGGCAACGACGGCACCTCGGCACGGCGCGCGGCCAGGGTGTTGGCCAGGCCGTAGCTGAGGAAGAAGAACGGCCCCAGCAGCGCCAGCCAGGCCAGCGCACGCCGCCACGGCCGCGCGGCCGCCGCGCTCATGGCGCGATCCGCTGCGCCAGCGACACGGTGAAGATGCCCCACTCGTCGATGCGCTGCTCCAGCTTGCGGAAGCCGGCCGTGCGCACCAGTTCGTCCATCTCCTGCTGGGTGCGCCGGCGCATCACCCAGGCTGCACCGCCGCGGTGGCTGGTCAGCGCGCGGGCGATGAACTCCAGCTGCGGATGCCAGGGCTGGCCGGTGTAGGCCAGGTAGCCGCCCGGCTCTACCGCCGCGGCCACGCCCTGCAGCGAGCGCAGCACCTGGTCGTTGTCCGGGAACAGCTCGTACAGACCCGACACCACCGCCAGCGTCGGCCGCGGCTGCAACGCCGCTAACGCGTCGCGGTCGAAGGCGTCACCCTGTTCGAAGCGGGCGATATCGATGGCGCCGAGCGTAGCGATCAGCGCGCGGCCCTGCTCCACGTTCAACGGGCTGAAATCGCGCAACAGGATCGCGTCGGCGCGCTGGCTGCCGCCGGCCAGCGCTTCGAGCACGTAGCGGCCGTGGCCGGCGGCGATGTCCAGCGCGCGCACCGGCAGGCCCGCGGCGCGCAGCCGCTGCATCGCCAGGCCCAGCAGTTCGTGCAGATGCTGGCGGCGCACGCGGATGCCGCGCCAGCCGATCGCATCCAGGTAATTGCGGTCGATCATCCGCCCCAGCGGGCCGCGCCCGGCCGCCTGATCGCGGTAGATGTAATCCAGCGTGCTGCCGGAATCGAAGCCGGTCTGCAGACCCAGGGCAATGCCTTCGGAGAGCCGCCCGCTCACGCGCAGGCCGGCGCGCACGCCGCGCCAGCGCAGGTCCTGCAGGCTGTGGCGCTGCGGCGGCCAGGCCAGACGCTCGGCCTCCTCGAAGGTCGGCCCGCGGCGGTGCGCGTGGCGCAGGCTGGGCAGCGCCGGCACCTCGGCGAAGCGCTCGCGCACGAAGCGGCGGATCTGCGCCAGTGCCGGCGCGCGGTCGCGTTCGCCCAGGGTGTCGTGGAAGAAACCGGGCAGCAGGTGGCGCTCCTTCACCGGCGAAGACAGGCGCTCGTAGAAGCGGTCCTGCGGGCCGCGGTGCACCACGAAATCGCTGCCGGACACCAGCAGTTGCACCGGCACGGTGATCGCCTGCGCATCGCCGACCACGCGATCCGCCGCCGCGTACAAGTCCAGCAGCACGCGCACCGAGATCGGCCGGGTGATCAGCGGATCGGTGCGGTAGCTCTCGACCCGCGCCGGATCGTGGGTCAGCCACTGCGGCTTGACGTAGCTGTTGACGAAGAAGTTGCCGCGCAGCGTCTGCATCAGGGCCAGCCCGGGCCGCGCGAACGGCACGTACAGCTTGACCTTGAACGCCGGCGAGGCCAGCACCAGCGCGCGCAGCGGCGGCGCGTAGTCGTGCACCCAGGTGCTGGCGACTACCGCCCCCACGCTCTGCGCGATCACCACGATGTCCTGCACGGCGACGCCGTGGACCTCGCCGATATGCGCGACGAAGCAGTCCAGGTCGCGCACCAGCGCCGGGAAGCCGGGGGCATCGCCGCGCGCGCCGGGCGAGCGGCCGTTGCCGCGCGCATCCCAGGCGAACACCGCGCAGTCGTCCAGGCCCAGTTCCTCGGCCAGGTGCGCGACCCGCCCGGAATGTTCGTGGCCGCGATGCAGCAACACGATCGCCCTGGGCGGTGCCGCTGGCGTCGTGGCCGGCCAATGCCGGTAGAACAGCCGTGTGCCGTCGAAACTGACGAATTCGCTTTCGTTGACCTGCCGCATCCGTTGCCGATGTCCTGTCTGCCGTGAATCCACTGTGTCCCGCGGCCGCATCGGCCGCGCCCCCGCTCACGCGCGCGCAGCCGCCTCGCGCAATCCCGCCGCGACCCGGCGCAGCACGGTCGCCGCGCACAACAGCGCCACCGCCATGGCGATGGCCGTGACCGTCGCCGCGCCGATCCAGGTGCCGGCCAGCAGCACGCCGATCAGCCCGACGACGAAGGCGCGATCGCTCTTGCCCATCGGCCCATCGTAACGGCGGCTGGCGCCGACCATCAGCCCCAGCACCCCGGCATACTCGGTCAGCGCCGCGGTCAGCACCATCAGCCACACCCAGCCGCCCATCACGCCCGGCACGCTCAGCAGGCTCAGGTACAGCGCCGCATCGGCGATCACGTCGCACAGTTCGTTGAGGTAAGCGCCCAGCCGCGACTGCTGGCCGAACTCGCGCGCCAGCATGCCGTCCACCGCGTTCAAGGCCATCCGCAGCAGCATCCACAGCGGCAGCAGCGCGTACCACAGCGGCTGCGCCGCGCCTTGTGCGTAGACCACCGCGGCGACCAGCAGCGACACCAGCGCCGCGGCCGCCGTCACCTGGTTGGCGGTGACGCCGCGCCGGTACAGCACCCGCACGCCGGGCCGCAGCAGGTCCTGGAAACGTCCTTTGAGGGCATAGATCGACACGCGCGTGGTCCTGACGGCGAGAGCGGGGCGGCGACAGCCTAATGCATCGCAGCGGCGGCGCGCGCGATGGCGCGCAACCCAGCATGCCCAATGCAGGCGGCGCGCGCAGCGGCACAGGCAACCATGTCGCGCGGCGGAGTGCCGCGCAGCGTCTGCGGCGCCGAACGCTGCTCTGCACGGGCGCTCGCCCTCGGCGCGATCGTCCCGACCGGGGCGCCTCGGCACGATCCGCGCGTCCGGCACGCGCGCCGGCCGGGCGTCGCCGGGCCCCAGCGCCTACAATGGCGGCCCGTTCCGCTGCCCCCGCCCTGCCCCATGTCCTCCGATTTCCTGCCCGTGCGCCGGGCGTTGCTGTCCGTTTCCGACAAGACCGGCCTGATCAACCTGGCCCGCGCGCTGGCCGCGCGCAACGTCGAGCTGCTGTCCACCGGCGGCACCGCCAAGGCGCTGCGCGAGGCCGGGCTGGCGGTGAAGGACGTGTCCGAACTGACCGGCTTCCCGGAAATGATGGACGGCCGGGTCAAGACCCTGCACCCGCTGGTGCACGGCGGCCTGCTCGGCCGCGCCGGCACCGACGATGCGGTGATGGCCGAACACGGCATCGCCGCGATCGACCTGCTGGTGCTCAACCTGTATCCGTTCGAGGCGGTCACCGCCAATGCCGACTGCACGCTCGCCGACGCGGTGGAGAACATCGACATCGGCGGCCCGGCGATGCTGCGCTCGGCGGCCAAGAACTTCGCCCGCGTGGCCGTGGCCACCGACCCGGCGCAGTACGCCGAGCTGCTGGCCGAGCTGGAGGCCAACGATGGCCGGCTGTCGGCGGCCAAGCGCTTCGCCCTGGCAGTGGCCGCGTTCAACCGCGTCGCCCAGTACGATGCGGCGATCAGCAACTACCTGTCCGCGGTCACCGCCAGCGATGCCGCCGTGCCGGTGCGCAGCGCGTTCCCGGCGCAGATGAATTCCAGCTTCGTCAAGGTGATGGAACTGCGCTACGGCGAGAACCCGCACCAGCAGGCCGCGTTCTACCGCGACCTCTCCCCCACGCCCGGCACCCTGGCCACCTTCACCCAGCTGCAGGGCAAGGAGCTGTCCTACAACAACATCGCCGACAGCGATGCGGCCTGGGAATGCGTGCGCCAGTTCGACGCGCCGGCCTGCGTCATCGTCAAGCACGCCAACCCGTGCGGCGTGGCGGTCGGCGCCGGCTGCGGCGATGCCTACGAACTGGCCTACGCCACCGACCCGACCAGCGCCTTCGGCGGCATCATCGCCTTCAACCGGCGCCTGGACGCGGCCACCGCCCAGGCGATCCTGGACCGCCAGTTCGTCGAGGTGCTGATCGCCCCCGACTACGACGATGCCGCGCTCGAATACGCCAAGAAGAAGGCCAACGTGCGCGTGCTGCGCATCCCCGCCGGCGACGGCGCCTACGGCATCGACAGCAAGCGCGTCGGCTCCGGCATCCTGCTGCAGACCAGCGACGCGCACGTGGTGCCGCGCGAGGCGTTGAAGGTGGTGACCCGGCTGGCGCCGACCGAGGCGCAGTTCGACGACCTGCTGTTCGCGTGGAAGGTGGCCAAGTACGTAAAGTCCAACGCCATCGTCTACGCCAAGGACCACCGCACCATCGGCGTCGGCGCCGGGCAGATGAGCCGGGTGTACTCGGCGCGCATCGCCGGGATCAAAGCCACCGACGCCGGCCTGGCGGTGGAAGGCTCGGTGATGGCCTCCGATGCGTTCTTCCCGTTCCGCGACGGCATCGACGCCGCCGCCGCGGCCGGCATCAAGGCGGTGATCCAGCCCGGCGGTTCGATGCGCGACGCCGAGGTCATCGCCGCGGCCGACGAGCACGGCATCGCCATGGTGTTCACCGGCGTGCGCCACTTCCGGCACTGAGTCCCGGAGCGCTGCGCATGTCCGCTGTCGCGCCCCGTCCGCACGCCGCGCTGGCCATGGCCGGCGTGCTCGTGCTCGGCGGCTGCAAGCCGGCCGCGACGCCCGCACCCAGCGCGGCACCTGCGTCCGCCAGCGCCCCAGCGCCGGCCCACGTCAGCCGCACCGCGCGGCTGCAGGCGTTCCTGCAGCAACGCTACGGCAGCGCCGCCATGCTCGCCGGGCACTGGCCGGGACAGTGGACCCAGGATGGCGCGCGCCATGCGGTGGACTGGCGTGTCTGCGCCGAACAGCCGGTGGTGATCGGCGACGGCTGGCAACAGTTGCTGGCGGTGTGCGGCGCGCTGCGCGATGCCGGCCACCCGGAACCCGGCACCATCGACTTCTACGTGCTGCGTCCCGAGGGCCAGGGCTTCGCCGTCGCCGCCGAGCGCACCGGCGGCACTTATGGCAGCAACGGCCAGCCGGGCGAGGTCGGCATCGTCCGCGCCGGCAGCGATTTCTACGGGTTCCGTGTCGAGGACGGTTGGTTCGGCCAGGGCTATGCGCTGCAATCGCAGACGCTGATCCTGCCCGGCCCCAAGGGCCTGGTCGATGCCGGCAGCCTGCGCAGCCACATCGACAACGGCGCCGCCGCCGACTGCGACGCCGCAGATGCGGCAGCGGACTGCAAGGCCGGTCAGTTCGACCTCGACTTCGCCCTGCGCTTCGACGACCGCGACCACGCCGCCCGCGTATGGCCGCTGCTGATCGAGGAGACCGGCGTGGATTGTGGCCAGCGTCAGGTCCAGCGCGAACACCGCTTCGTGCTGGACACGAAGACCTGGACCTACCATTTCCCCGAAGCGCTGCAACGCGAAGGCTGTGCATGAGGCACGCGCGCCCGGTGCAGCCGTTCCCCTTTCCCCTGCAATCTGGAATTCCGCGATGAAACTGCTCGTCATCGGCTCCGGCGGCCGCGAACACGCCCTGGCCTGGAAGCTGGCCCAGTCCCCCCGTGTCGACGAAGTGCTGGTGGCGCCCGGCAATGCCGGTACCGCCAGCGAGGCCAAGTGCCGCAACGTGGCGGTCAAGGTGAACGACCTCGACGGCCTGCTGGCGCTGGCCCAGGACGAAGGCGTCGCGCTGACCGTGGTTGGGCCGGAAGTGCCGCTGGTGCTGGGCGTGGTCGACCGCTTCCGCGCCGCCGGGCTGCGCATCTTCGGCCCCAGCGCCGCCGCCGCGCAGTTGGAAGGCAGCAAGGCCTACGCCAAGGACTTCCTGCAGCGCCACGGCATTCCCACCGCGTTCTACGCCGTGCATACCGAGGTCGAGGCCGCGCTGGCCTATGTCCGCGACAAGGGCGCGCCGATCGTGATCAAGGCCGACGGCCTGGCCGCCGGCAAGGGCGTGATCGTGGCGATGTCGCTGGAGGAGGCCGAGGCCGCGGTGCGCGACATGCTCTCCGGCAACGCCTTCGGCGACGCCGGCGCGCGCGTGGTGATCGAGGAATTCCTCGACGGCGAGGAAGCCAGCTTCATCTCCATGGTCGACGGCCACACCGCGCTGCCGATGGCGGCCAGTCAGGACCACAAGCGCGTCGGCGACGGCGACACCGGCCCCAACACCGGCGGCATGGGCGCGTACTCGCCGGCGCCGGTGGTCACGCCCGAGGTGCACGCGCGGGTGATGCGCGAAGTGGTTGAACCGACCGTGCGCGGCATGCGCGCCGACGGCGTGCCGTTCACCGGTTTCCTGTACGCCGGGCTGATGATCGACGCCAGCGGCGCGCCCAAGGTGATCGAGTTCAACGTGCGTTTCGGCGACCCGGAAACGCAGCCGGTGATGTTGCGCCTGCAGTCGGACCTGCTCGACCTGCTCGACGCCGCGCTCGACGAACGCCTGCACGCGACGCAGGCGCAGTGGGATCCGCGCCCGTCGCTGGGCGTGGTGCTGGCTGCCGCGCCGTATCCGGAGACCCCGGTCACCGGCGAGCCGATCACCGGCCTGGACGCGGTCCCGGCCAACGCCAAGGTGTTCCATGCCGGCACCACGCTGGATGCGCAGGGCCGCGTGCTCAGCGCCGGCGGCCGCGTGCTGTGCGTGGCGGCGCTGGGCGAGAGCGTGGCCGAAGCGCAGCGCCATGCCTACGCCGGCGTGGCGCAGATCCACTGGGCCAGCGAATTCCACCGCCACGACATCGGCTGGCGCGCGATCGCGCGCGAGCAGGGGGCGTAGTACGTCGCCACGTGCAGGAGCGGCTTCAGCCGCGACGCGCGAAGCCAAAGCACAGCTGACAACTTCGCTCGTCGGGACTGAAGTCCCTCCCACAAGGATGCCCAGCCCGCTCCCGGTAGGAGCGGCTTCAGCCGCGACAGGGGCATGACCGGGAACGCCAGTCGCGGCTGAAGCCGCTCCTACGATTGGGCCCACGCCCTTTCCATCGCCCCTGCGCTAGCCTGGATCGTCTACCGCTTCGTGCACGCCCATGGCCCTCTCGCCCGCCCTCCGCACCCGCTTCCGCGCGCTCGCCGCGCAGACCGACGGCATCGACACCGCGGCCTATGCCGCCTGCGGCAAGGATCCGCTCGATCCCATCATCGGCCTGGGCCGCCGCGATGCGAAGGTGTGCATCCTCGGTCGCGACCCGGGCCGCAGCGAGGTGGAACACGGCCAACCCTTCGTCGGCAGCGGCGGCCAACTGGTGCGCAAGGCGCTGTACCGGCACCTGCACCACGGCGAGGAGATGCCCGACTTCGCCGCCGGGCTCAAGGCCGGCCGCGTCGCCTTCTGGCTCAACACCGTGCCGTACAAGCCGGTGGGCAACAAGGCGTGGTCGATGCCGGTGAAGCGGCGCTTCCATCCGCTGATGCGGCGCCTGCTGCTCGAGCAGTGGCGCGGCGATGCCATCCTCACCCTCGGCCGCGAGGCCTTCCTGTGGTTCGGCATCGACCAGCCGCGCGAGGTGCGCGCGGCGCTGGACGCGTTCTGGGCGCGCGAGGACCGCTTCCAGGCGCAGACCGAGGTGGAGCTGCGCAGCGAGGACGGCCGCCGCACCCGCCGCGTGACGCTGTACCCGCTGCCGCATCCCTCGCCGCTCAACCAGACCTGGTACAAGCGCTTCCCGGCGCTGCTGGACGCACGCCTGCGGCAACTCGCGGTCTGAGCCAACCTCTCAGAGGGGATCGCATACAGCGACGGTGCGCTATCGTGTCGCCGTGCCGACCCCCTCGATCGAAACCCGCCTCAGCCGCCTGTGGGCCCACGAAAAGGCCAGCTACGGGCTGCGCGTGTTCATCGCGCTGGCGGTGGCGATGGGCGTGTGCTGGCACCTGCAGCAACTGGAGGCGGTGCCGGCGATCTTCCTGGGCACCATCGCCAGCGCCATCGCCGAGACCGACGACAACTGGCTGGGCCGGATCAAGTCGGTGCTGCTGTCGCTGCTGTGCTTCGCCGCCGCTGCCGCCGCGGTGGTGCTGCTGTTTCCGTATCCGTGGCCGTTCGCCGCCGGGCTGGCGCTGTCCACCTTCGCCCTGACCCTGCTCGGCGCGCTGGGCGAACGCTACGCTTCGATCGCCCAGGCCACGGTGGCGCTGGCCATCTACGCGATGATCGGCCTGGACCACGGCAACCAGAACGGCCATGTCGGCGGCGACGCCTGGCACGGCGTGGCGCTGCTGTTGCTCGGCGCCAGTTGGTACGGCGTGCTGTCGGTACTGTGGACGGTACTGTTCGCCAACCGGCCGGTACGCGAGCGGCTGTCGCGGCTGTACCTGGAGCTGGGCCGCTACCTGCGGTGCAAGGCGGCCCTGTTCGAGCCGGTGCGGCAGAGCGACCTGCACGCGCGGCGGCTGGCGCTGGCCGAGCAGAACGCGCGGGTGGTGGCGGCGCTGAACGCGGCCAAGACCGCGATCATCAGCCGCTTCGGCCGCTCCGGCCGGCCCGGCGTGCAGTCGGGCCTGTATTTCCGCCTGTACTACATGGCGCAGGACTTCCACGAGCGCGCCAGTTCCTCGCACTACCCGTACGAGGCGCTGACCGACGCGTTCTTCCACAGCGACGTGCTGTACCGCTGCCAGCGCCTGCTTGCCCTGCAGGGCAAGGCCTGCGCGGCGCTGGGCGAGGCGATCCGGCTGCGCCAGCCGTTCGACTACGGCGAACAGACCCAGCAGGCCACCACCGACCTGCGCCAGTCGCTGGATTTCCTGCACGCCCGCGCCGATCCGCGGCAGGCGCGCCTGCTCGGCTCGTTGGAACTGCTGGTGACCAACCTGCACAGCATCGAGCGGCGCCTGGCCGAGGCCGCGCAATCGGATACCACCAGCGACACCCTCGATACCCGCCTGCGCGACTCCTCGCCGCACACCCTGCGCGAGATGCTGCGGCGCCTCGGCCAGCAACTCACCCCCGGCTCGGTGCTGTTCCGGCACGGCCTGCGCATGGCCATCGCACTGGTGCTGGGCTATGTGGTCATGCAGTCGATCCACGCCAGCAACGGCTACTGGATCCTGCTGACCACCGCCTTCGTGTGCCGCCCCAACTACGGCGCCACCCGCCTGCGCCTGGTCCAGCGCATGGCCGGCACCCTGATCGGCCTGGGCGCGGCCTGGGCGTTGATGCAGTTGTTCCCGGGCACCGAACTGCAGCTGCTGTTCGCCCTGCTCGGCACCCTGGTGTTCTTCGTCACCCGCACCGACCGCTACATGCTCGCCACCGCGGCGATCACGGTGATGGCGCTGTTCTGCTTCAACCTGATCGGCGACGGCTTCATGCTGATCTGGCCGCGCCTGCTCGACACCCTGATCGGCTGCGCGATCGCCGCCGCCGCCTCGTTCCTGATCCTGCCGGACTGGCAGGGCCGGCGCCTCCACCAGGTGCTGGCGACGGTGCTGTCCAGCAGCGCGCGCTATCTGGCGCAGGTACTGGAGCAGTACCGCAGCGGCATGCGCGACGACCTGCCCTACCGCATCGCCCGCCGCGACATGCACAACGCCGACGCCGCGCTGTCGGTGGCGCTGTCGAACATGCTGCGCGAACCCGGCCGCTACCGCCGCAACCTGGATGCCGGCTTCCGCTTCCTGGCCCTGTCCAACACCCTGCTCGGCTACCTGTCGGCGCTGGGCGCGCACCGCGCCGCGCTGGCTGGCGAGACCGATCCGGACATCGCCCGCGCCGGCGACTACCTGCCGCAGGCGCTGGGCGCGTTGGCCGACGCACTGGCCGCGCGACAGGCGCTACCGCCCGCCGACGAACCCGCCGAGATCGCCCTGGCCGAGGCGCTGGAGCGCGAGGACGGCATCGACGAGGCCAAGCGCCGGCTGGTGCGCAACCAGCTCGCGCTGACCCTGCGCCTGCTGCCCAAGCTGCGCGCCGCCGCGCAGGCGGTCAGTGCCGCACCGGTGCCGCCGGCGCCGACGCTTGCCGCCCCGGCCGCACGCTGAGGCCCATCCACAGCAGCGCCGCCACCGCAAGCCCCGCGCCACCGATCGCCACCCCGCGCCAGCCGGCGTAGGCATAGGCCGCGGTGCCGAGGCTGGACCCGATCGCACCGCCGATGAAGTAGCAGGTGACGTAAGCCGAGGTGATGCGGTTGCGCGCGGCCGGATCCAGTTGGTAGATCACGCTCTGGTTGCCGATGTGCACGCCCTGCACCGCCACGTCCAGCAGCACCACCCCGGCGATCAGCAGCCACAGCGAGTGCGGCGCGCCGAGCAGCAGCAGCCACGACAGCAACAGCATGATCAGGCCGCCCCAGCCGACCAGATGGCCGGCGCCGCGGTCGGACAGCTTGCCGGACAGGTTGGCGGCGAACGCGCCGGCCGCGCCGATCAACCCGAACAGGCCGATGGTCGCGGTGCCGTAGCGGTAGTCCGGGCCGGACAGCAGGAACGCCAGCGTGGTCCAGAACATGCTGAAACCGGCAAAGATCAGCCCACCCAGCACCGAGCGCGCGCGCAGCACCGGCTCGTCGCGCAGCAGCGCCAGCACCGAGCCGATCAGGTGCGGATAGGACAGCTGCGGATTGCCCGGATGCCGCGGCAGGCCGCGCCACAGGAGGCCCGACACCAGCAGGATCAGCGCCGCCGCCACCCAGTACACGGTGTGCCAGCCGCCGATCCCGGCCAGCAGGCCGGACACCGTGCGCGCCAGCAGGATGCCCAGCAACAACCCGCTCATCACCGTCCCGATCACCCGGCCGCGCTCGTGCGGCGCGGCCAGGGTCGCGGCGAACGGCACCAGGATCTGCGCCGCCACCGAACTCAGGCCGGTGATCAGCGTGCCCAGCAGCAGCAGCGCGAAGCTGTGCGCCATCGCGCTGACCAGCAGGCCGACCGCGCTGAGCGCATACAGCCCGACGATCAGGCGGCGGCGCTCGAAGCGGTCACCCAGCGGCACCAGGAACAGCAGGCCGGCGGCATAGGCCAGCTGCGCGGTGGTGACCACCGCGCCGGCATGGCGCACGTCGATGGCGAAGGTCTGCGCCAGTACCTCCAGCAGCGGCTGCGCGTAGTAGTTGCTGGCCACCGCCAGGCCGGTGGCGGTGGCCATCAGCAACACCAGGCCGCGGCGTATCGGCGGATGCGAGGTCGTGTCCATGGAAGGGAACCGGATCGAAGAGAGGGGCGCAGTCTGTGGCGGCGGCAGCGATCGTTCAAACGCATTTTTTTCACCACTGCCATCTGTTTTTGAGATAGCGTGGGTGCGGCCCGCGGCACCGCAGCTTCCGAGGAACCCGCCCATGCCCAGCACCGACATCGCCGAGGCGCTGCACCGGCACGGCTACGCCGTGGTCCACGGCTTCCTGGGCGACGGCGACATTCCTGACGGCCTGCTGCGCTTCCTGGAAGGCGCCGAGAAGTTCCACGATGGCGTGATCGGCGACCTGCCGGCGGCGGACATGCAGCGGATCCAGGCGCGCATCGCCGCCACCGTGCCGCCGGTGGCCGCGGCCATGGGCCTGGCGATCGCCGTCGACCGCTTCGGCTACTGCGCCATCCGCATCCGCGAGAGCCACGCCGCGCCGAGCCTGCGCCTGCCGTTCGACCAGCACCGCGACCCGAAGACCGCGCCGGGCGGCGCGCTCAACTGGCACCTGGACCACTTCAGCTATTTCCTGCATGGCGACCACCGCAACTACCTGATCTGCTACATGCCGGTGTTCAAGCCCGACGCCGGCCTGGCCAATGTGGCGATCGTCGCCGACGACGTGGTCGCGCGCCTGGATCCGCACCTGCACCAGCGCATCCAGGGCCGCGGCGCGCTGCGCTTCCGCTGCGTGGAGGCCGACACGCTGGACTGGTTCCGGCTGCGTTTTCCGGGCGAGGCCATCGCCATCGGCGACTGGTATGCGATCGAGGACCTGCACGACGCCAGTCCCGGCTGGAAGATCGGCTTCGACCTGGAAGCGCACAAGGTGGTGCCGCAACTCGCCGTCGGCGACCTGCTGATCATGCGCGCCGACGTCATCCACCGCACCCACGACGCCGGCTGCGACCGCATCTCGGTGCGCTGCGACGCCCTGCCCGCGCAGGCGCCGCGGCTGGACACCCTGCGCGGCCTGCTCGGCATGACCCTGCGTTACCCGTTCATGAGCCGCAAGCGTCGCTACAACATCCGCCTGTGGCTGCGCCAGCAATGGCGCAGGCGGCTGGGACGCCCGGCATGAGGCGCGCGCCGCGACCACGGGCGACGCACGCCTGCGGCAGCAGTGCCGATCGGCTGCCACATCGGCGCGACGCACGCGGGGCGCCATCATGCTGACCCTGCGCCAGCTCGAATTCGCCGTCGCCGTCGCCGAGGAAGGCAGCTTCACCGCCGCCGCACGCCGCTGCCACACCGTGCAATCGGCGCTGAGTCACCAGATCGCCAAGATCGAGCAGGCGCTGGGCGCGCGGCTGTTCGAGCGCGGTGCGCGGCAGGTGCGCGCCACCGCCGCCGGCGAGGTGTTCCTGCACAACGCCCGCGCCACCCTGCGCGCCGCCGAGCGCCTGCACGAGGAAATGGCGCAGACCCTGGGCACGGTGCGCGGCCGCCTGCAGATCGGGCAGATCTCCTCGTTGAACGCAGTGCAGGTGCCTGCGGTGCTGCGCCAGTTCCGCGAGGCGCACAGCGCGGTGGACGTGCACCTGCGCACCGGCATGAGCGATGCGCTGCTGCTGGACCTGGGCGAAGGCCGGCTCGACGTGGCCCTGGTCGGGGTCGGCCCGCACGTGGCGCTGCCGCCGCAGCACCTGCTGCTGCACGAGGAGCCGCTGGCGCTGATCGCCGCGCCCGGCAACCGCTTCGCCGCGCGTCGCGAGGTGTCGCTGCGCGAACTGGAGGACGCACCGATGGCCGGGCTGACCCCCGGCGCCGGCGTACGCGGCATCATCGACCGCGCCTTCGCCGCCGCCGGCCTGCGCCAGCGCCTGCAGTACGAGGTCACCCACGCCGACCTGCAGCGGCAACTGGTGGCCGAGGACCTGGGCCTGGCGGTGGTGCCGCAGACCATGGCCGCCGGCATGCACGGCGTGGCCACGGTGGCGCTGCGCGAGCGCTTCCGTTTCCTCACCTACGCCGTATGGCGGCCGGACCCGACCCCGGCCGCACGCGCCTTCATCGCCCTGCTGCACGCGCGGCGCGACGCCATCCAGGCGGCGGCCGGCAGCGCCGGGGCGGGCCGCCGCGCGCCGCGCCTGCGCGCGCGGCGAACCTGCTAGGCTGCGCGCGTTCGCAAAGGAGCCTGCATGTCCGCCCACAGCCAGTTCGCCCTGCTGCGGCAACGCCGCTTTCTGCCGTTCTTCGTGGTCCAGTCGCTGGGCGCGTTCAACGACAACGTGTATCGGCAGGCGATCATCGGCCTGCTGTTCTACCTGGGCGTGACCCCGGAGCAGCGCACGCTGTACACCAACCTGGCACCGGCACTGTTCATCCTGCCGTACTTCCTGTTCTCCTCGCTGGCCGGGCAGATCGCCGAGAAACTGGAGAAATCGCGGCTGGTGGTCATCACCACCACGATGGAGATCGGCATCATGTCGCTGGCCGCGGTCGGCTTCCTGACCGAGAACATGGCGGTGCTGCTGGTGGCGCTGTTCTGCACCGGCCTGCAGTCCACCCTGTTCGGCCCGGTGAAGTATTCGATCCTGCCGTCGGTGCTCAAGCCGGAGGAACTGACCGGCGGCAACGGCCTGGTCGAGATGGGCACCTCGATCTCGATCCTGTGCGGCATGATCCTGGGCGGGCTGATCTTCCAGATCGCCGGCAGCCACGGGCCGGTGGCCGCGGCCACCGCGGTGGTGGCGCTGGCGGTCACCGGCAACCTGATGGCGCGCTGCATCCCCAAGGTCGACGCCGGCGCGCCCGAGTTGAAGATCAACTGGAACCCGCTGCCGGAATCGCTGGCGATCATGCGCCTGACCCGGCGCCAGCTGGCGGTGCGCAACGCGGTGCTCGGCGTGTCCTGGTTCTGGTTCGTCGGCACCGTGCTCACCGCGCAGTTGCCGACCTACGCCGAACTCAACCTGGGCGGCGCGCAGGACCTGTACATCTTCGCCCTGGCGCTGTTCTCCATCGGCACCGGCACCGGCTCGCTGCTGTGCGAGAAGCTGTCCGGGCGCACCGTGGAAATCGGCCTGGTGCCGCTGGGCGCGTTCGGCATCAGCGCCTTCATGCTCGACCTGTACTTCGCCCGGCCCGGCGCCGCGCTGCAGACCGGCCTGGGCATCGGCCAGTTCGTCCACCAGGCCGGCAGCTGGCGGATCATGCTCGACCTGGTCGGCATCGGCCTGTGCACCGGCCTGTTCGTGGTGCCGCTGTTCGCGCTGATCCAGAGCCGCACGCCGAAGGCGGAGCTGTCGCGCGTCATCGCCGGCCTCAACATCCAGAACTCGCTGTTCATCGTGCTGGCGGCAATGATCGGCATCGCCCTGCAGATGCAGGAGCTGCACCTGTTCGGCGTGCTCATCCCGCTGCCCGGGCTGAGCATCCCGCAGGTGTTCCTGGCGCTGGCCATCGCCAACGCGGTGGTCGCGATCTGGATCTTCAGCATCGTCCCCGAATTCCTGATGCGCTTCCTCAGCTGGGTGATGGTGCGCACCCTGTACCGGCTGCGCCTGCACGGCATCGAGCGGCATGTGCCCGAGGAGGGCGCGGCGCTGATCGTGTGCAACCACGTCAGCTACATGGACGCACTGGTGCTGGCCGCGGCGATCCCGCGACCGGTGCGCTTCGTCATGTACTACCGCATCTTCAACATTCCGGTGATGCGCTGGATCTTCCGCACCGCCAAGGCGATCCCGATCGCCGGCGCACGCGAGGATCCCGAGCTGATGCAGCGCGCGTTCGACGCCATCGACGCCGCGCTGGCCGAGGGCGAACTGGTGTGCATCTTCCCCGAGGGCGCGCTGACCAAGGACGGCGAGATCGCCGCGTTCAAGTCCGGCGTGGAGAAGATCCTGGCGCGGCGCGCGGTGCCGGTGGTGCCGATGGCCTTGCGCAACATGTGGACCAGCATGTGGAGCAAGCGCGACTCGCGATTGCGGCGCATGCGCGTGCCGCGGCGCTTCCGCGCGCATGTCGAGGTGATCGCCGATGCACCGGTTCCCGGCGCGCAAGCCAGCGCCGAGAGCCTGGAAGCGCAGGTGCGGCGACTGCGCGGCGATGCCGCCTGAGTGCGACGCAGGTGCCGCAGGCGCGCGCTTGGGGTAAATTAGCCGCAGGGGAGACGCCACAAGCGGTGGCGTCCATCACGAAGGACCGCGCGGAAAGTGAACCACGTCGCACCACCACCAGCGCCCAACGCGACGGGCGTGTATGTACCCAACAATCTCGTCTGGGCGATCCTGTCCACGCTGTTCTGCTGCCTGCCGCTGGGCATCGTCTCCATCGTCTACGCCTCGCAGGTGGATGGCCGCCGCGCCGCCGGCGACATCGCCGGCGCCCGCGAGGCCTCGCGCAAGGCCGGCCTGTGGGCGCTGTGGTCGGCGTTCGCGCTGCCGATCCTGATGGCGCTGTGGTTCCTGCTGTTCGGCGGCCTGGCCTTCCTCGGCAGCCTGACCAACCACTAGCGCCAAGCGTTTCCCGTTTCACCACCCAACCATCGGAGCAACACGGATGAATACCACCGCACCGCAAGTGTCCAACAACCTCGTCTGGGCGATCCTGACCACGCTGTTCTGCTGCCTGCCGCTGGGCATCGTGTCCATCGTCTACGCCGCGCAGGTCAACACCAAGCTGGCCGCGGGCGACGTGACCGGCGCGCGCGAGTCGGCGGACAAGGCCAAGAAGTGGGCGATCTATTCGGCGATCACCTCGGTGGTGCTGCTCGTGCTGTACCTGATCTTCCTCTTCGCCCTGGGCGGCCTGGGCATGATGCAGCAGTCGTCCATGTCCTGAGGACTGCGGCCGCCGTCGCCTGCGACGGCGGCCGACCACGCGATCGTCCGCCTGCCATGTCCCTTCAGCGCCTGCAGTCCCTGCCCCGCTGGCTGCCGCTGGCCGCACTGAGCGGCGCCGCAGCGGTCGCCACCGTCGTGCTGCGCCGGGTCGATCCCAATGTCCCCGGCAATCCACTACCGGGTTGTCCGTTCCGCGCCCTCACCGGCCTGTACTGCCCCGGCTGCGGTAGCACCCGCTGTCTGCATGCGCTGGTGCATTTCGATCTGGCCCACGCCTGGGCCAGCAATCCGTTGCTGGTGGTGGCGCTGCCGCTGTTGGCGATCATGGCGCTCAACGCCGCCGGCCTGCGCCTGCGTCCGCTGACGCCGCTGCTGAAGCTCCTCGCCGACCCACGCCTGTGGCTGTGGGTACTGCTCGGCTACGCGCTGCTGCGCAATCTGCCCTGGTACCCCTTCACCCTGCTCGCGCCGCACTGACGGCGCGCCATGCCCGCACCGCAGCGGCTCGTCTAGACTCAGCGGCTGCCGTGCACCATCCCTTGAGGAGATCCACATGAGCACCGTCAGCCCCGTCACGCCCCCGCCTCCGCCCGCTCCCGGCCCGGTCCCCAACCATCTGGCCTGGGCGATCGTCTCGACGGTGCTTGGCTTCTGCTTTTGCTGCCCGTCGTTGATCACCGGCATCGTCGCCATCGTGTTCTCCAGCAAGGTCAACGGCCTGCTCAACCAGGGCGACCTGGAGGGCGCGCGCCGCGCCTCCAATAACGCCAAGATCTGGTGCTGGGTGACCACCGCGCTGGCCATCATCGGCATACTCTTCACCACCTACAAACTCTCTACCGGCGGCATGCAGGGCTACACGGAGTTCATGCAGCAGATGCAGCACGCGAGCTGATCGGCATGCGCGCCTGGCAACAACGGGCGTGCCTGGGCGCCGCCGCCGCGTTCGCGGCCGGCGGCGCCACACTGCTGTACCGCTTCGATCCCAATGCCGCGAACAATCCGTTCGCGCCGTGCATGTTCCATGCGCTCACCGGCTATTACTGCCCGGGCTGCGGCATGACCCGCGCCCTGCATGCGCTGGTGCACCTGGACCCGGTGGGGGCGTTCGCGATGAATCCCGGCGCGATGCTGGGCCTGGTCCTGCTGCCGGGCCTGATCGCCTGGAAGGCCGGCTGGCGCGCGGCCTGGTTCGCGCCGGTGGTCGGCGTGGTGTCGCGGCCGAACTTCTGGCTGATCGCACTGCCGGGCTACTGGATCGCACGCAATCTGCCGTGGTTTCCCTTCACCCTGCTGGCGCCCGGCTAACGGCCATGCCGCAGTTCGGCATCTACAGCAAGGAACTTCTGGTCGGCTGGTCCGCGCTCGAACTTGGCGACGCGCCCATGGGCGTGGCGTTCGGCAGGTTCGTGCCGACACCGTCTTATCGATTGATCCAGGCGCAGGTGATCGCCGCCCAGGGTCCGGCGTCGGAGGGCTTGCATCTCTCGGCACGCGATGCGAACGGAACGTTGCTCGAATGCATCGGCGTGTGCATCAGCGACCACTCGGCGGAACTCGGCGCGAGTGGACGCGAGGTGTCGGTCATCGGCATCAGCGATCCGCAGTATGCCCAGTTGTTTCCCCAGCATGTCGCTGCGTACGAGCGCCAGTTCCCGAGCGGCGACTGACAGCCCGCCATCAGTTCGGAACGCGTCCCCCCACCGAATTGATGCCGGCCTTGGGACGCGCCTCAGCTGACCCAGCCGGCGATCACCAGCAGCGCCAGCAGCACCAGCCACAGCAGCAGCACCCGCCAGACCTGGCTCATCGCATCGCGCAGTTCGGGCAGGCGCCGCAGCGCCGGCACCACCATGCCCGCGTCGCTGTAGTCGTGCGCCTCGGCATCGAGTTCGCCGCGCACGCTGGCGCAGGCCACCGGCCCGAGGAAGCCGATGTCCAACTGCCAGCGCTTGCTGCCGGCGGCGCGCCAGGCGCCGAATACCGCCTCGAAATTGCCGACCAGGGCCAGCGAGAAGGTCATCAGGTGCGCCACCGGCCATTCCAGCGCCGCCAACAGCAGGCGCGCGCCGGCGGCGGTGGCCGGCGGCAGCCGCGACGCGTACGGGCCGACCGCGGCCAGCGCCAGCAAGCGGTAGCCCAGCGCACCGAACGGCCCCAACAGCAGGAACCAGAACAGCACCGCAAACCAGCGCCGCAGCGCGCTGACCGCCACCGCCTCGACCAACCCGGCCGGATCGGCGCGCAGCGGCCCGCCATCGGCCTGCAGTTGCGCCACCGCCAACTGCCGCGCCGCGGCATCGTCGGCGTCGATGATCGCCTCCACGTCGGTGTCCAGGTCGCGCGGCCCCCAGCTGAAGGCCAGCACCGCGATCCCGAACAGCAGGGTCAGCAGGCCCAGGTGCGGCGCGGCCAGCAGCCACTGCAGCAGGCCGACCAGCAGCAGCGGCGGTAGCAGCGCCAGCGCGATGCCGTAGCGGCCGCGCCAGGCACTGCCCTCGCCGGCATGCGTGTCCAGCCAGCTGAGCCAGTCGCCGAAGGCGTCGAAGCGGCGCAACGAAGCCACCATGCCGGGGGCGACATGGCCCAGCACCAGGGCGACGATCACAGCGACGAGGGTCGTGAACATGCAGGTCCTCCGGGACCATTCTGAAACGGATGCGCGCAGCGCGCCGGCGCGGTCAGGCCGGCGCGCCGTGCCGGTACCAGTCCTCGATCAGCGCGCGGGCGATGGAGATGCGCGGCGGCAGGCGCAGGCCGTGGCCATCGTCGGCGCTGTCGCCGTGCGCGGCCAGGCGCGCCAGCGCGGCGCCGACTTCCTCGCGCTCGAACCAGCGCGCGTCTTCCAGCTCGCCATCCACCTGCGGCGTGTCCGCTTGCGCCTGCGCGGTGAAGCCGAGCATCAGCGCGCCCGGAAACGGCCACGGCTGCGCGCCGAAGTAGCGGCAGCTGCCGGGCCGTACCCGCACCTGGGTCTCTTCGGCCACCTCGCGCGCCACCGTCTGCTCCAGCGATTCGCCCGGTTCGACGAAGCCGGCGATCACCGAATAGCGCCGCGCCGGCCAGCTCGCCTGGCGCCCCAGCAGCAGCCGCCGACCGTCGCTGACGGCGACGATCACCGCCGGATCCACCCGTGGGTAATGTTCGCTGGCGCACTGCGTGCAGACGCCGAGGAAGCCGCCGCGCTGCAAGGCGATGCTGCCGCCGCACACGCCGCAGAAGCGCGTCCGCGACTGCCAGTGCAGCATCGCGCGGGCGTAGGCGAACAGCCCGGCCTCCCGCGCCGGCCACTCGGCGGCGGCGCGGCGCAGGTCGATGCGCTGCGGTGGCGGCGCCAACTGCGGCACCGCGTCGGCGGCCAGCGCAAACCAGGCCTGGCCGTGGTCCAGGCCGAGGAACAGCGCCTGCTCCGCCAGCGCGCCCAGCGCGGCGCCGCTGGCGATCAGCGGGCGTCCGTCGGCCTCGGCATGCGCATGGCCATCGGCCTCCAGCACCAGCACCCGTGCCTGGTCCCAGGCCTGGCCCAGCGCGGCCGCATCGTTGCGCACGGCATCGGCACGGTCGATCGCGGGACCGGCGAAGGCGAAGGAGTCAGGCGTCGGATCGGACATGCGCCGCAGGGTGCAGGCAAACCGGGCGTCCCGCAAGCCGCAGCGTGTCTACACGCTGAAGCTGCTGCCGCACCCGCAGGTGGTCTTGGCGTTGGGATTGCGGATCACGAACTGCGCCCCGTGCAGGCCCTCGCTGTAATCCACTTCCGCGCCCATCAGGTACTGCAGGCTGAGCGGGTCGACCAGCAGGGTCACCTGGTCGGTCTGCACCGCCAGGTCGTCCTCGGCGCGGTTCTCGTCGAACTCGAACCCGTACTGGAAGCCGGAACAGCCGCCGCCCTGGATGTACACGCGCAGCGCCAGCGCATCGTTGCCTTCCTCGCGGATCAGCTCGCGCACCTTGGCCGCGGCGGCCGCGGTGAAGTTCAACGGCCGATCCAGCGACTGGTAGTCGGGCGTGGGCGCGGCGCCCGGCAGGGAAACGAGAGTGCTCATGGCGGCAGGATGGGGACGGCCGGCGCCCGAATCAAGCCTCGGCGGTCAGCGCGCGCGGCGGCTCGGCGTCGCCGGCGGCCTCGCGGTGCGCTTCCGGCGGCGCCAGCGCCGCCAGGCTGCCGGCGTGGATCAGGCGCCCGGTCAGCTGCGCGCCAGCGTTCATCTCCACCACCTGGTAGTGCACGTTGCCCTGCACCCGCGCCTTGGACGCCAGTTCCACGCGCTCGGCGGCATGCACGTCGCCGATCAGCTGGCCGTTGATGATGACCACCGGCGCGCGCACCTCGCCCTCGATGCTGCCGTGCTCGGACAGGGTCAGCGTGGCCGGCGCGCCGTCTTCGGCGATGACCTTGCCGAGAATGCGCCCTTCCACGTAGAGCCCGCCGCTGAACACCAGGTCGCCGCGGATCACCACCTGCGCGCCGATCAGCGTGTCGACCACGGTCTGGCCGCTGCTGCGGCTGTTCTTGTTCCCAAACATAGGCTGATTATTCCCCTTTGCCGTTACCGGCCAATGTCCAATCGAAGGTCTGGCTGACCGGCGCCCCCCCGCCGCTCAGCACCACCCGCACCCGTTGCGGAGTGAAGCCCTTGGGCAGGATCACGCTGCCGTCCAGTTGCTGGAAGTAGCGGAACGAGTAGTCCTGCCCGGGCACACCGGTCTTCTGGTGCAGTTCGTCCCAGCCCACGCTGGTCAGCTTGCCGCCGCGCACGCCTTCCACGGTCAGCCGCAGCTGGCCCTGGCTGATCGCGCCGCGGTTGAGGTTCTGGGTCAGCACCACGTTGTAGCGCCAGGTGCCGCCGGCCTCGGCGGAGAACTCCACCGAATGCACGCTCAGGCCCTTGCGCTGGCTGGTCGCGCCGACCAGGCGCTCGTAGAACGCCACGTCCGCGCGCAGCCCGGCGATCTCCTCGTCGCGCTCGGCCAGCGAACTCTGCACCTCGTTGTTGGCGGCGCGGCTGATCTGGTCGGAGCGGGCCAGGGTGGCCTGGCGCTGGTTGAGCGTCTCGATCTGCCGCTGCTGCGCCTGCAGATTGCGTTCGGCCTCGCGCAACTGCGCACTGACCGCACTCAGCCGCGGCGCGGCCTGGCGGCTGGCCAGCCACCAGGTCAGCGCCAGCGACAGCAGCCACAGCGCGGCCAGCAGCAGCCACAGCCCGCGGCCGCGGCGGGGCGCGGCGCCATTGGGCACGATCTGGAAACGGGGAACGGGTCGGTTCATGCGCACTGCCACGCCACCGAGGCGGCGCCGGCGTCGATCCTCGCGGGTCGGCCTGCTGGAACGCCCTAGTGTAAGCCACCCTCCTGAGCGGCGCCGGACTGCACCGCATCCCACGCCCCGCCCCGCGGGCTGGCCTTCGCGGCAGGCATGGCCGATAGTGGCCGACACCCGTGCTTTGCAGGAGCGCCTGCCATGACCGACGCCCATCTCTTCGTAATCGGCATCCTGCTGGCCTGGCTGGCCGGCATCCGGGTGTACCTGACCGTGTTCGGCATCGGCCTGGCCGGCCTGCTCGGCTGGCTGGAGCTGCCGCCGGCGCTGCAGGCGACGCAGTCGTGGTGGGTGCTGGGCACCTCCGGCGCGCTGGCGCTGGCGGAATTCTTCGCCGACAAGATCCCCGGCGTGGACTCGGTCTGGGACCTGCTGCAGACCCTGACCCGGATCCCGGCCGGTGCGTTCCTGGCCGCGGCCACGCTCTCGCCCGACGGCCAACTCAGCGCCGGCGCGCTGGCCACCGGCGCGGGCGTGGCGCTGACCAGCCACGCGCTCAAGGCCGGCACCCGCGCCCTGCTCAACACCTCCCCGGAACCGGCCAGCAACTGGATCGCCTCGCTGGCCGAGGATTCGGTGGTGATCGCCGCGCTGGCCCTGGCCCTGGCGCACCCGTGGCTGGCGCTGGCGGTGGTGCTGGCGGCGAGCGCGCTCGGCGCGCTGCTGGTGTGGTGGACCTGGCGCCTGCTGTGGCGGGGCATGCGCCGCCTGCTGGCCTCGCCCGCCCCCGCACCCGGCAACGCCACGCACACGGGCGCCCTGCCATCGTGAACTTCATCGCATAATTGGACGCGCCCCAGGAACCAGACGCGATGCCCGCCAACGACACCGCTCCGCTTTCCCCTCGCGAGGACGCCCGCGCGCGTCACGTCCGCGCCGAGACGCCGCCGCCGCACTACTGGCGCCGCTGGGTCGGCGATGCAGCGCGCGCCACGTCCGCCGATTCGGCCTCTGCTGCCGGCATCGCCAATCCTGCGCCCTCCGCCGCGACCGCCGACGCCACGCCGCCGGCCGGCAACGAGCACGACGACGGCGCGGCCGACGCCAACGCGGCCGCCTTCGTGGTCGCCGACGTCACCGCCGATTCCACCGCACAGGCTGCAGCCGCCGCGCCGTATCGCGTGTTGATCGTCGAGGACGATCGCGCGCAGGCGCTGTTCGCGCAGAGCGTGCTGCACGGGGCCGGCATGCACGCGCAGGTGCAGATGCAGGCCGAAGGCGTGCAGCAGGCCATCGCCGACTATCGGCCGGACCTGATCCTGATGGACCTGCACATGCCGGGACTGGACGGCATGCGCCTGACCGCGCTGATCCGCCAGCAGCCGCAGCACCAACTGCTGCCGATCGTGTTCCTGTCCGGCGACGCGGATCCGGAGCTGGAATACGAAGTGCTCGACAGCGGCGCCGACGATTTCCTGACCAAGCCGATCCGGCCGCGGCACCTGATCGCTGCGGTCTCCAACCGCATCCGCCGCGCCCGCCAGCAGGCCCAGCACGGCCACGCCGAGGCGGTGCCGCTGAACAACCCCGAGACCGGCCTGCCGACCCGCGCGCATGTGCTGCAGTTGCTGGACACGACGTTGCGCGCCCACCGCCACGGCAGCCTGTACTTCATCGAGATCGCCAGCGCGCTCGGCCTACGCGAGCGCTACGGCTACGCCGCGTTCGAGCGGCTGATGGTGCAGGCCGGGCGCCGCCTGGCCGGCGTCACCGCCCCACAGCCGCTGGCGCGGCTCAACGACAACAGTTTCCTGCTGCTGGCCGACGACGCCGATGCCGACGCGCAGTTGCAGTGCGCGCAGCGCCTGCGCGACGCGCTGTCCGGCCATGCCTTCCCGCTGCGCGAGGACGAGGCGCTGCACCTGCGCTGCGCGATCGGCTATGCCGACTTCGGCCATGGCTTCGAGGACGCCGGCAGCGCGCTGGAGGCGGTCGAGCGCACCGCGCTGCAGGCGCGGCTGCAGCCGCAGGGCATCGCCGCGTACGTGCCGCCGCGCGCGGACGAGGACCTGCAGCGCATCGCCATGCTGGAAGGACAGCTGGAACCGGCCTACCAGCCGATCGTCGCCGTCGCCGGCGGCGACATCGCCCAGTACCAGGTGCTGCTGCGCCTGCGCCAGCGCGACGGCAGCCTGCTCTCGGCCGGCCAGGTGCTGCCGGCCGCCGAGGCCGGCGGCCGCATCGCCGACCTCGACCAGCAGGTGCTCGATCACGCGCTGGGCCTGCTGCACCTGTACCAGCACGCCACGCCGCCGCTGCGCCTGTTCGTCTCGCAGTCCTCGCGCACGCTGGCGCGTACCGCCTTCGCCGAGTGGCTGATCGACACCATCGGCCGCCGCGGCGTCACCGGCACCTCGCTGGTGATCGACCTGCGCCTGGACGACGCCCTGGTCCACACCGCCACGCTGCAGCAGTTCTGCGCGCGGCTGATGCCGCTGGGCGTGCAGTTCTGCGTCAGCCAGTTCGAGCCGGGGGCGGAGGCCGAGGCGCTGCTCGCGCACCTGCCGCTGGGCTATCTGCGCCTGTCGGCGCGCTTCGCCGGCGCGCATGCCGATCCCGAGTTGCGCGACCAGTTGCGCGCCACCATCGATCTGGCGCACCGCGCCGGCCTGCTGATCATCGGCCAGCAAATCGAGCAGGCGCAGGCCGCGGCGGCGATGTGGATGGGCGGGGTCGACTTCATCCAGGGCAACCTGGTGCAGTCGGTCGGCGACCAGTTGAACTTCGACTTCCAGAACGCGGTGCTCTAGCCATGTCCGTCCGTCGACGTCGGCCCGTCCCACGGCCGGCGGCCTTCGCCGCGGTGCTCGCCGTCGCCGGCACCCTGCTGGCGCTGCCGCCGCTGGCACTGCCCTTGCCGGCGCCGTGGCACTGGCTGGCGCCGGTCTGCATGGCCGCCGCCGCGGCCCTGGCCACCCTCGCCGGCTGCCGCGCACGCCAGCAGATCGAACGCCTGGATGCGGCGCTGGCGCGTGCCGCGCTGGCCGAGTCCGAACGCAACGCCCTGCAGCACGACGTGCATGCGCGCGAGCGGCTGGAACAGGAACTGCTGCAGGCCAAGCAGGCCGCCGAGGCCGCGGTGCTGGCCAAGGGCGAGTTCCTGGCGACGATGAGCCACGAGATCCGCACCCCGCTCAACGGCATCATCCCGATGCTGGAGCTGATCGGGCGCGGCCCGCTCGGCCTGGACCAGCGCGAGATGCTGCGCGCGGCCAGCACCTCCTCGCTGCAGCTGCTGCGCATCGTCGACGACATCCTGGATTACTCCAAGCTGGAAGCGAACCGGCTGGAGCTGGAGATCACCACCTTCAACCTGCGCGAGCTGCTCGACGGCGTGCTGGAGCTGATGCAGCGCGCGGCCGAAGCCAAGGGCCTGCGCATGACGCTGCAGCTGGACCCGGCGGTGCGCCTGCCGGTGCGCGGCGATCCGGTGCGCCTGCGCCAGGTGCTGAGCAACCTGCTCGGCAACGCGGTCAAGTTCACCGCGCGCGGCGGCATCGACCTGGGCGTGCGCCGGCTCGGCGAGACCCCGGCGCAGCACCTGCTGCGCTTCGAGGTGCGCGACACCGGCATCGGCATCAGCGCCGAACGCCAGGAGCACCTGTTCCAGGCCTTCACCCAGGCCGACGCCTCCACCACCCGCCTGTACGGCGGCACCGGTCTGGGCCTGACCATCTGCAAGCGCATTGTCGAACTGATGGGCGGGCGCATCGGCGTGACCTCGCGGCAGGGCCAGGGCGCCACGTTCTGGTTCGAGATCCCGTTGCTGAAGGTGATCGGCGACCTGGCGCAGCACCCGGGCGGCCTGCCGCGGCTGCATGCGTTGCTGGTCGGCGCCGACCAGCGCCTGCAGCAGCGCCTGAGCGTGCTGCTGCCGAACTGGGGCGTGCAGGTCAGCAAGGTCGATTCGACCCAGGAGGCACTGGAGCGGCTGCGCGGCAACGGAAACGGCAACGTCGCGCGCCCAGCCTACGACCTGGTGATCGGCGACCTGGATGGCTTGCGGCAGAGCGCGCGCGCCCTGCAACGCGCGGTGGCGCGGCTGCCGGCACGGCAGACCACGCGGCTGATCTGGCTGTACGGCGAGGCCGACATTCCCGAGGAGATCCGCGCACACGGCGCACTGCTGTCGCGGCAGGCCGCCGACATCGATCTGCGCAGCATGCTGGCGCTGGCGCCGGCGACGCCGCACCTGCCCAGCGAGACGCTTGGCGCCAGCGACGACGCCGCGGATACGTTCTACCACGACGCCTTCGCGCAGGACGCCGCGGACAGCGCCACGTCCCCTCCCGCCGCGGACGCGGCGAGCGCGATCGCCGACGCCCCGCCGCCGCGCAGCGGCTACCAGCTGCTGCTGGTCGAGGACAATCCGGTCAATCTGATGGTGGCGCGGCGGCTGCTGGAATCGCTGGGCCACCACGCCGACAGCGTCGAGGACGGCGCCGCCGCACTGGCGCAGTTGGCGCAGCAGCCGTACGACCTGGTGCTGATGGACTGCCAGATGCCGGTGCTGGACGGCTACGCCGCCACCCGCCAATGGCGCCAGCGCGAGGCCCAGGCGGCGCGCCCGCGCCTGCCGATCGTGGCGATGACCGCCAACGCGATGGCCGGCGACAGACAGCGGTGCCTCGATGCCGGCATGGACGACTACCTGTCCAAGCCGATCGACCGTGCGCGGCTGGAGACCTGCCTGCAGCGCTGGCTGCCGCTGCAGCCGGCGGCCTTGCCGGCCAGCGCGGGGATCGCGCCGGAGCCGGCCGTCGCGGACGCGTCCGCGGCCATCGCGGGCGGGCCAGCGGCAGATGCGCTCGCAGACGCGATGCACGTCGAACCGCAGGACACCCGCCACGCCGACATGCCCACGGCCGACACCGCGGCGGCCACGCCTGCTACTGCACCCAGCCCCACTACCCCGTCGACCGCCCCGATGCCATCGCTCGATCACGCCACGCGCGACGTCCCCCCGGCAGCGCCTGCGCTGGAACAGGACATGGCGTCGCGCGGCGCCACCGCGGCGTCAACGCCGCCGCTCGCCTCGCCGGAGGCCGACGATCTGCAACCACCATCGGCGGTGCCGGCGCCAGTGCTGGACATCGCGGTGCTGGACGAACTGCGCGACGTCATCGGCGCGGCCAGCGTGACCCAGATCGTCGAGCTGTTCCTGGCCGATGCGCCGCTGCTGATCCAGCGCCTGGAGCAGGCCGCGGCGACGGCGCAGAGCGACGCGCTGCGCGAAGCCGCGCACACGCTGAAATCCTCGGCCGCCAACCTCGGCGCGCTCGCGCTGTCGGCGGCGGCCCTGCGCATCGAGTCGGGCGTGCGCAGCGGCACGCTGGAGCGCCCGGTGGTCGCGGTCGCCCTGGTGATCGCGGAGTTCGCGCGCGCACGCCTGGCGTTGAGCGGCTACCGCGCCAGCGTGCGCGATGCCGTCGAGGACAGCACCGCGCCCTAACGCTGCATCGCGTGGTGGCGTTGCCCTGTGCCTGCAGTTCGCCAGACCTGCCGCAGGGCATCGAAGACGCAGACGCACCGCCTACCGCTTTTCTCGTAGGAGCGGCTTCAGCCGCGAAAGGCATGACCTTTACGCCCGTCGCGGCTGAAGCCGCAGCCACAGAAGAGCGGCGTCGTGCGATGCCGATGCCATGTCGCCTACATGGATTCGCGCAGAAGTGGCATGTGCAGTTGTGAGGGTCAGCGGCGTCCTTCCGCCAGCAACGCGTCGCGGCTAAAGCCGCTCCTACAAAAGGGCGGCGCCGCGCCATATCGATGCCATGTCGTCCACGTGGACTCACGCAGCAACGGCATATACCGCTGTTCGGGATCAGCGGCGACTTCCAGCAACACGTCGCTCCTGCACGTGCATGGCAGGACCGACGCATATCCCAGGCGCTGAGCGGATACCACCCATCACGGCGCTGCCACAGGCCAGCGTCGCGCTTTCATGCGCCGACGATTCAGTCGTCGAGCTTGGTCAGCAGATAGTTCGGCTCGCCGATACGATCAATCAGGTCGAGCTGGGTTTCCAGCCAGTCGATGTGCTCTTCTTCCGATTCCAGGATGTCGGCCAGGAGCTGGCGGCTGACGTAGTCCTGGATCGATTCGGCGTAGGCGATGGCCTCGCGCAGCGTGACCGTGCCGTCCTGCT
Source organism: Xanthomonas sp. NCPPB 3174 (assembly GCF_056725205.1). Classification (NCBI taxonomy): domain Bacteria; kingdom Pseudomonadati; phylum Pseudomonadota; class Gammaproteobacteria; order Lysobacterales; family Lysobacteraceae; genus Xanthomonas; species Xanthomonas sp. NCPPB 3174. The sequence goes on from NZ_CM161517.1 coordinate 4,576,918, forward strand.
CCAGCGCCAGGTCGCACTCAAGGATTTCCTTGGGGTTCTCGCCGATGCGCAGCTTGCCCAGCGCCTGAAAGTTGGGGAGCCCCTCGAGGAACAGGATGCGGTCCGCCAGCTTGTCGGCGTGCTTCATCTCGTCGATGGATTCCTTGTACTCGTGCTCGGCCAGTTCCTTCAGGCCCCAGTTCTTCAGCATCTTGGCGTGCAGGAAGTACTGGTTGATCGCGGTCAGCTCGTTGTAGAGGACCTTGTTGAGGAACTCGATGACTTTGCTGTCGCCCTTCATTGCATCGCTCGCGTAAGCCGGAAAGCGCAGACTCTAGCGAATCGCGCCGCGACGTGAAGGAACGCGAATCGTGATCATCCCGCGCCGCAGCGCGGCAGACGCACTCAGGCGGCGCGGGCCAGGCCGCCCAGCACCGGCAAGGGCAGTTCGCGGCTCAGCGCGCGCTCGAGCAACTCGCCGGCCATGTCCAGGCAGGAGCCGCAGGTGGCGCCGCAGCCCGTGCGCATGGTCAGTTCGGACACGCTGCGGCAGCCGGCTTCGGCGGCTTCGCGGATCTGGCGATCGGTGACCCCATTGCAGATGCAGACGTACACGGCAGGCTTGACGGCGGACGGCGCGGACTGCGCCTGGCGCCCATTCAAACCAAAGTGAGAATGGTTGTCAATTCCGCCCGTTAATCGTTATTAATGCGCGCTACCCAAGGCCCGCCGCGCTTGCGTGGACGCTTGCGCGGGCGCTCGTGGCCGGCGGTATTGCCCGGCAACCAGGCCTCCTGGGCCAGGGTCGGCATGGCGCGGATGCCGGCGCCGGCGATGGTCTGGGCCAGCGGCGCCAGATGGCGCAGCGCTCGCGCGTAGACCCCGCGCTTGAACAGCACCACGTGCTCCACCGGGTACCAGAAATCGACCCAGCGCCAGTGGTCGAACTCCGGCGTCTCGGTCAGTTCCAGGTTCAGCTGACTCTCGTCGCACTGCATCCGCAGCAGGAACCACACCTGCTTCTGGCCGATGCAGACCTGGCGCTCGTTGCGGCGGATGGCCCGGCTGGGCAGGCGATAGCGCAGCCAACCGGGGGTGGCGCCGAGCACTTCCACATGCTCGGGCAACAGCCCGGTTTCTTCGCGCAACTCGCGGTACATGGCCTCCACCGGGGTCTCGTCGGTGTTCATGCCGCCTTGCGGGAACTGCCAGCCGTCCCGGCGCACGCGGCGTGCCCAGAACACCTGACCATCCGGCCGCATCAGCACGATGCCTACGTTCGGTCGATAGCCGTCCGGATCGATCACGATGCGGACTCCTGAAAAATCTACTGGCTCCGACTCTGCCATGGCTGCGGCCGGGCCACAAGCAGCGCAGAAACCCGTTGACAGCCGCCCGCTTCTCCATAAGAATTGGCGGTTCACCAAGGCTATGTAGCTCAGCCGGTTAGAGCACAGCACTCATAATGCTGGGGTCGGTGGTTCGAGTCCACCCATAGCCACCATGGTGTGTACGCCCAAGGCGTGCGATACTTGCAGTCCACATTGCCCCGTCGCCAAGCGGTAAGGCACCTGACTCTGACTCAGGCATTCGGTGGTTCGAATCCATCCGGGGCAGCCAAACACACAAAAAAGGCCGATCGAAAGATCGGCTTTTTTTGTGTGTTTGGCTGCGGGTTCGCGCAGGCGCAAAGCGCCTGCGCCCCACGCCTTGCTGCGCAAGGCGCGGGCCCCGGCCTTCCGCCCCCACATCCCCGCGCCTGTCGGCGCGCCCCCTTGGACTCCAAGGGGGCTTTTCACCAGATGCATTTCGGGCTGAGCCTTCGCATAGCGAATGCCGAGATCAGCTACTCGCTCCCGGTTGCGCACTCGCCCGAAGTGGCGACGCTGCTGCAGCGAACGCCCACCAAGCCAGCCCGGGCACCGCGATCAGACAACCATTATCCAAGGCTGCCAATCCGACCGCCCACTCTCCTCCAGCGAAGCGAGACGCCGCAGCACCAGGCCAGAACGACAAAAGCCCGGCCGAAGCCGGGCTTTTGCTTGGTCCCAGCAGGCTCCCGAAGGAGCCCACGCCAGGCGCGATGGATCAGCGCTTGGAGAACTGGGTGGCGCGACGGGCCTTGTGCAGACCGACCTTCTTACGCTCGACTTCGCGGGCGTCGCGGGTCATGAAGCCGGCCTTGCGCAGCTCGGTCTTCAGGGTTTCGTCGTACTCGACCAGCGCACGGGCGATGCCCAGGCGGATCGCGCCGGCCTGGCCGGTGGTGCCGCCGCCGGTGGCGGTGACCAGGATGTCGAAGCTTTCGGTGTTCTTGGTCAGCTCCAGCGGCTGGCGCACGATCATGCGCGCAGTCTCACGGCCAAAGAACTCGTCCAGCGGACGGCCGTTGACGGAGATGTTGCCGGTGCCCTTGCGCAGGAACACGCGGGCGGTGGAGGACTTGCGGCGGCCAGTGCCGTAGTTTTGCGAAATCGCCATGATTAGATATCCAGAACCTGCGGCTGCTGAGCGGCGTGCGGATGCTCCGCACCGGAATAGACCTTGAGCTTGCGGTACATCGCGCGGCCCAGCGGGCCCTTGGGCAGCATGCCCTTGACCGCGATCTCGATCACGCGCTCCGGGTGGCGCTCCAGCGCCTGCTCCAGGCTCTCGGTCTTCAGGTTACCGATGTAGCCGGTGAAGCGGTGGTACTTCTTGTCCTTGAGCTTGTTGCCGGTGACGACGATCTTCTCGGCGTTGATCACCACCAGGTAATCGCCGGTATCGACGTGCGGGGTGTAGACCGGCTTGTGCTTGCCGCGCAGGCGGCGGGCCAGTTCGGTGGAAAGCCGGCCCAGCGTTTTGCCGGCGGCGTCGACGAGATACCAGTCGCGCTGGACGGTCTCGGACTTAGCAGTGAAGGTGCTCATGATCAGACTCGGTTGGTCGGGCGGATTCCTGCAGCGAACGGCCGGAACTTTGCCACGCGTTGTGAATTGCAAAAACGCAAGAGGCGAAATTCTACGTGGCCCGGCCGGCCGGCGCAAGTCCACCCATGACCGGCGGAGATCGGGCAGCGGCGCGCTTGGCAGTGCGCCGGTCGGCGGCGAAAATCGGGATCCCCACCGCTTCCGGGCTTGCCCATATGACGACCAGCCGCCAGCATTCCCCGCTCGATCGCGCCCTGGTCGAGGCCCAGCGCGCGCTGGAGACCGTATTCGGCGACCCGCCGGCGCAGCGCCCCTACCCGGCCGCGGCCACCGCCGACGTGGTGCTGGCGCCGGACGAGCGCCGCCATGCCGCCGGCCTGATGCGCATCAACCACGTCGGCGAAGTCTGCGCCCAGGGCCTGTACTTCGGCCAGGCCGCGGTCGCGCGCGATCCGGCCACCCGTGCGCACCTGCTGGAGGCGGCGCAGGAAGAGACCGACCATCTGGCCTGGTGCGCGGCGCGGCTGCGCGAGCTGGACAGCCGCCCCAGCCTGTTCAATCCGCTGTGGTACGCCGGCAGCTATGCGATCGGCACCCTGGCCGGGCTGCGCGGCGACGGCTGGAACCTGGGCTTCGTGGTCGAGACCGAGCGCCAGGTCGAGGCGCACCTGGACGAACACCTGCAGACCCTGCCGCCGGCCGACCTGCGCAGCCGCGACGTGCTGAAAGTGATGAAGGCCGACGAGGCCCGCCACGCCGAGCATGCCGAACAGGCCGGCGCACGGCGCCTGCCGCCGCCGATCCCCACGGTGATGGCCGCCGCCTCGCGGCTGATGAAGGCCGTCGCCTATCGGCTGTAGCCGCCCGCCGGTCGGGCCGGCGATGCGCCGGCTGGCATTGCCGGCCCGATGGGGGTAAAGTGAACGAACGCTGACTGATTCCACGTCGGCGCACGCCGTTCCGGTCGCAGCACCGCCATGTGCCGCAGCCACCGATGTACCCGTGCCGAGCCGCGTCCGCGTGCGCTCTGCCTGCCGACTGCCATGCCCGCATCCACGCTCCACCTGCCATCGCCCCGCACCCGCTGGTTGTCGCGCCTGCTGTTCGCGACCCTGTTCGCGATCGGCGGCGGCACCCTGTTGCACCACCTGCTCGGCGATTACCGCCAAGCCAGCGCGATCCTGCGCGACCATTCGGTGGCGACCGTGCCGGTGATCGCCGACGGCGCCTTCGGCGTACAGACCGAGCCGCTGGTGCGCTACCGCTTCCATTATGTGTTCGAGAGCAAGGGCCGGCTGCACAGCGGCGCCTTCGAGGCCAGCGGCGCCGAGGCCGCGCCGCTGCTGCTGGACGGCGCCACCGTCGAGATCGCCTACGCCAACGCCGACCCCGCGCGCTTCGGGCGGCTGGACCAGCTGCAGCATGCCGGCAACCTCGGCAGCGTGTTCACCCGCGCGATGATCGCGCTGTCGATCGCCGCCCTGCTGGCGGTGGTGGCGCACCGGCTGCTGATCGGCCGGGTGCTGACCCGACGCCGCATCGCCGCCGCCTGAGTTCCTGCGCGCGCCGCTCAGTGCGCGACCAGTTTCAGGCCGATCACCCCGACCACGATCAAACCGATGCAGGCCAGCCGCGCCGGCGAGGCGCTGTCGTCGAACAGGACCACGCCGAGCACGGCCGTGCCGAGCGCCCCGATGCCGGTCCAGATCGCATAGGCGGTGCCCAGCGGGATGTGCTTGAGCGCCTGGGTCAGCAGCCACAGGCTGAGGGCGGCACCGGCCATGGTTCCCAGGGACGGCCACAGCCGGGTGAAGCCTTCGCTGTACTTGAGGCCGAGGGCGAAGCCGATCTCGAACAGGCCGGCCAGCAACAGGTAGATCCAGGGCATTGTCTTTCTCCGTAGACAAATGAAAACGAAAACGGCCCGATGTCTGCACATCGGGCCGCCGTCGGCAGGGGTCGCAGCGCAGGCTGCGGGCGGGTCGTCCCGCCGGTGTGGAGGCTGCCTACTCGGACAGGTTGCGCCCGTGGAACAGCTCCTCGATCTCGCGCTTGAGCAGCGCCTCGATGCGCATGCGCTCCTTGAACGAGAGGTTCTTGGCCTTCTCCTCGAACAGGTACTGGTCCAGGTCGAAGTCCTTCAGGTGCATCTTGGTGTGGAAGATGTTCTCCTGATAGACGTTGACGTCGAACATCTCGTAGCGCGACTTGACGTTCTTGGCGAGGAAGTTCTGGATCGAGTTGATCTTGTGGTCGATGTAGTGCTTCTTGCCCTTCACGTCCCGAGTGAAGCCGCGCACGCGGTAATCCATGATCACGATGTCCGATTCCAGGCTCTCGATCAGGTAATTGAGGGCCTTCAGCGGCGAAATGACGCCGCAGGTGGCGACGTCGATGTCGGCGCGGAACGTGGCGATACCGTGCTGCGGGTGGGTTTCCGGGTAGGTATGGACGGTGATGTGGCTCTTGTCCATGTGCGCGACCACGGCATCGGAAATGATCTCCTTGCCGGCGGCCTTCTTGTCGATGACCGGCTCTTCGGAGATCAGGATCGTCACCGAGGCGCCCTGCGGATCGTAGTCCTGGCGCGCGATGTTGAGGATGTTGGCGCCGATGATTTCGGCCACATCGGTGAGGATCTGGGTCAGGCGGTCGGCGTCGTACTGCTCGTCGATGTACTCGATGTAGCGCTGGCGCTCCTCTTCGGAGATCGCGTAGCAGACGTCGTAGATGTTGAAGCTCAACGCCTTGGTGAGGTTGTTGAAACCTTGCAGCCTCAGGCGAGGCAACGGCTTGACCACGGCGTGGATCCTCTGGAAGTGGGTGGGGAAAGACACTCAATTATGAGCCAAATGGCTCCGCTGCGAAACGTGGCGCCCGTCTCTTGTTTGCCGCCGCGAACGCGTCCCGTTAAGCTTCGGGAATTACGCCGTAGCGAAGCCGCCATGAGCCCCGGAAACACATCCACTGCAGCACCTGTGCGCATCGCTCCAAGTCCTCTGACGTTGGACACCGCCACCATCGACCGCTTCCTGGCCCACAGCCACCGTCGCCGCTATCCGGCGCGGACGGATGTGTTCAGGCCTGGCGACCCGGCCGGCACCCTGTACTACGTCGTCAGCGGCTCGGTCAGCATCATCGCCGAGGAAGATGACGACCGCGAGTTGGTGCTGGGCTATTTCGGCAGCGGCGAGTTCGTCGGCGAGATGGGCCTGTTCATCGAGTCCGACCAGCGCGAGGTGATCCTGCGCACCCGCACGCCCTGCGAACTGGCCGAGATCAGCTACGAGCGCCTGCATCAGCTTTTCCTGGGCTCGCTGTCGTCCGATGCGCCGCGGGTGCTGTACGCGATCGGCGTGCAGCTGTCCAAGCGCCTGCTGGACACCTCGCGCAAGGCCAGCCGCCTGGCGTTCCTGGACGTCACCGACCGCATCGTGCGCACCCTGCACGACCTGGCCCAGGAGCCGGAGGCGATGAGCCATCCGCAGGGCATGCAGTTGCGCGTGTCGCGGCAGGAACTGGCGCGGCTGGTCGGCTGCTCGCGCGAGATGGCCGGCCGGGTGCTGAAGAAGCTGCAGGTCGACGGCATCCTGCATGCCCGCGGCAAGACCGTGGTGCTGTACGGCGCGCGCTGACCGCCATGGGGCGATAGGCCCGGCGCGATGCTGCTGAGCGAGACGTTCTACTGGTTCGTGCTGGTCGGCCTGGCCGCGCAACTGGTGGACGGCGCGCTGGGCATGGCCTTCGGCCTGGTCTCCTCCTCGGTCCTGCTGAGCCTGGGCCTGCCGCCGGCGGTGGTCAGCGCCAGCGTACACAGCGCCGAGGTCTTCACCACCGGCGCCTCGGGGCTGTCGCACCTGGCCCTGGGTAATGTGGACAAGCGGCTGTTCCTGCGCCTGGCGCTGCCGGGCATGGCCGGCGGCATCGCCGGTGCCTACGTGCTGACGCAACTGCCGGGCGAGCTGATCCGCCCCTTCGTCTATCTGTACCTGCTCGCCCTGGCGGTGCTGATCCTGCTGCGCGCGGCCGGCCGCGCGCTGCCGCGCCGCGAGGTGCGGCGGGTGCCGCTGCTGGGCTTCGTCGCCGGCCTGCTGGACGCCAGCGGCGGTGGCGGCTGGGGACCGGTCGCGACCTCGACCCTGCTCGCCCACGGCGGCCAGGCCCGCACCACCATCGGCACGGTCAACGCCGCCGAGTTCCTGGTGACGCTGTCGATCTCGCTGACCTTCCTGCTGACGATGGGCGTGCAGCACCTGGACATCGTGCTCGGCCTGCTGGTCGGCGGCATGCTCGCCGCGCCGCTGGCGGCGTTGCTGGTCAAGCGCGTGCGCGAGCGCTGGGTGCTGGTGGCGGTGGGCCTGCTGGTGCTGGGCATCAGCCTGTATCAGGTGGGTGGGGCGCTGTATCGCTGGCTGGGCTGACGCCCGGGATTTGGGAGTCGGGATTGGGGATTCGCGAAGGCGGTCTCCGCGGCGCCTGAAGCCGTTGCGCTGGTGACCCGATCTGCGGTCAGGCCGCGTTCGCTTTTTCATGGGTGGACCGCGCGATGATCGCGGCCGGGACGCCGCCGCCGATGGCCGCGCGTCTCGCCACTCCTCTGCCCCGCGAGACCGCCATGCGTGCCATCCCATTGCTCCTGGCCTTGTTGTGTCTGGCGCTGCCTGCGCCGCGCGCACGAGCCGACGACGCCTTCGCCCGGCTCGGGCGCGGGGTCAACATCCTCGGCTACGACCCGCTATGGAACGACCCGGCGAAGGCGCGCTTCCGCCCGCCGCTGTACCGCACGATCCGCGACGGCGGCTTCCGCACGGTGCGGGTCAACCTGCAGGCGTTCGCGCACATGGACGCGGACAACCGGCTCGACCCGACCTGGCTGAAGACGCTGGACACGGTGGTCGACCAGGCCACCGCCGCGGGCCTGAACGTGATCCTGGACGAACACGACTTCCACCCCTGCGCGGCCGACGCGGCGGTGTGCCGGACCAAGTTGCTGGCGTTCTGGACCCAGATCGCCCCGCGCTACCGCCACGCGCCGCCGTCGGTGCTGTTCGAGATCCTCAACGAGCCCAACGGCCAGATGACCAGCGCGGTGTGGAACGATCTGCTGCGCGATGCGCTGCAGATCATCCGCCGCGACAATCCGACCCGCACGGTGGTGGTAGGCCCGGCCAGCAGCAATTCCTTCACCGCGCTCGACAGCCTGCGCCTGCCCGACGACGATGCGCACGTGCTGGTCACCGTGCACTACTACAACCCGTTCCGCTTCACCCACCAGGGCGCGCCATGGGCCCCGGCGGACATCCGCGACCACACCGGCGTGAGCTGGGGCAGTGCAGCCGACCGGACCAAGCTGTACGGCGAATTCGACCGCATCGCGGCCTGGGCCAAGGCGCACCATCGGCAGGTACTGCTGGGCGAGTTCGGTGCCTACGAGCAGGCGCCGCCGGCCGATCGCCTGGCCTGGACGGTGGCGGTGGTCAACGCCGCGGAGAAACGCCATTTCGCCTGGGCGTATTGGGAATTCGAGGGCAGCTTCGGCGCCTACGACATCGACCGCGGGCAATGGGTCGCGCCGCTGCACCATGCGCTGGTGGGCAGCGACAGCGCCTACCGCGGGGCCGGCGGCTGACGCCGGCCTTCCCCGCCGCGGCGCGCCCTAGCGGGAACCGACGGCGTCGCCGGCGCGGTCGCGGCAACCCCAGTTGAGGATCGGCGTGCCGGACGGCAGCAGCCGGCGGAACACCGCCACCGCGCCGTGCTTGGGATTGACCACCACCGGCGCGGCCGCGGCCTGCAGCAGCGGCAGATCGGCGGTGCTGTCGGAATAGGCCATGGCGATCTCGCCGTAGCCCAGTTCGCGCAGCATGCGCATCTTTTCCTCGTTGTGGCAGTGGCGGGTGGCGGTGACCGCGCCCAGGCGCGGGCCGATCAGGCTGCCGACCACCGGCACGTCCTGGTGCGCGACGAAGCCGAGGATGGCGCGCGCCAGTTCCGGCGGCGCGCCGGTGGCGACCACCACGCGATCGCCGGCGGCGCGGTGCCGGGCGAACACCTCCAGCGCCTGCGGCAGCAGCCGCTGGCGGATCTGCGCCTGATGCTGCAGCACGTACTGGTCGATGATGCGGTTGAACTCGCGCGCCCGGCGCAGGCCGAAGCTGGCGATCCAGACGTAGCCGGAGATGCCGGTGCGGCGGGTCGGCAGCATCGCCACCAGCGGCCCCAGCAACGGCGTGGCCAGCACCGCGGCGGCCAGGCGCAGCGGATTGCGCTTGATCAGCCAGGCGAACAGGTGGCTGCCGGAGTCGCCGTCGTAGAGGGTGTGGTCGAAATCGAACACCACCAGCGGCGCGTCGGCGCGCGGCAGCGGGTACGGGCTCGGCGCCTGCCCGCTCATGCCGCGAAGAACAGCTGGCGTAGCGCCTCGCCCGGCTCCTCGGCGCGCATGAACGCCTCGCCGACCAGGAACGCGTGCACGCCGGCGCCGCGCATCAACGCCACGTCGTCGGGGCCGAGGATGCCGCTTTCGGTGACCAGCAGGCGGTCGCGCGGCACCGCGTTCTGCATCGACAGGGTGGTCTGCAGCGACACCTCGAAGGTGCGCAGGTTGCGGTTGTTGATGCCGATCAGCGGCGCCGGCACCTGCAGCGCGCGTTCCAGCTCGTCGATGTCGTGCACTTCCACCAGCACGTCCATGCCCAGTTGCAGGGCCAGCGACGACAGCTCGGCCAGCTGCAGGTCGTCCAGCGCGGCCACGATCAGCAGGATGCAGTCGGCGCCGAGCGTGCGCGCCTCGTAGACTTGGTACGGATCGATGGTGAAGTCCTTGCGCAGCACCGGCAGGGTGCAGGCGTCGCGTGCCTGCTGCAGATAGCGGTCGTGGCCCTGGAAGAAATCCTCGTCGGTCAGCACCGACAGGCAGGCGGCGCCGCCGAACTCATAGCTGACCGCGATGTCGGCCGGGTGGAAGTCCGGGCGGATCACGCCCTTGGACGGGCTGGCCTTCTTGACCTCGGCGATCACCGCCGGGTCGCCGTTGGCGATGGCCGCCTGCAGCGCGCGGGCGAAGCCGCGGGTGGGCGGCATGGCCTCGGCACGGGCGACCAGCTCGGCCAGCGGCACGCGCGCGCTGCGCTCGGCGATCTCGTCGGCCTTGCGCGCGAGGATGGTGCGGAGAATGTCGCTGCTCATGCGGTGGGAATCCTGGGGGATGGCCGGATTATCGGCGATGCAGGGTGTCGGGGGTGAGAACCGGGATCGGGCGCTGGCAAAGGCGGTTCAGTCCAGCCCGGCCAGGCCGCGGGTGCAGGCCACGTAGGCCTCCAGCTTCGCCCGCGCGCGGCCGTCGGCGATGGCCGCACGCGCCAGGGCGATGCCGGCACCGATGTCGGCGGCCAGGCCGGCCACGTACAGCGCCGCGCCCGCGTTGAAGGCGACGATGTCCAGCGCCGGGCCGGGCACGTTGTCGAGCACGGCGCGCAGCATCGCCATCGATTCGGCGGCGTCGGCGACCTTGAGGTTGCGGCTGGCCGACATGGCGATGCCGAAGTCCTCCGGGTGTACTTCGTACTCGCGGACCTGGCCGTCGCGCAGTTCGCCGACCAGGGTGCCAGCACCGAGCGAGAGCTCGTCCATGTCGTCGCGACCCCACACCACCAGCGCGCGCTCGGCGCCCAGTTCCTGCAGCACGCGTGCCTGGATGCCGACCAGGTCGGGGTGGAACACGCCCATCAGGATGTTCGGCGCACCGGCCGGATTGGTCAGCGGACCGAGGATGTTGAAGATGGTGCGCACGCCCATCTCGCGCCGCACCGGCGCCACCACCTTCATCGCCGGATGGTGCACCGGGGCGTACATGAAGCCGATGCCGGTGGCCTCCAGCGCCTGCGCCACTTGTTCGGGCTGCAGTTCGATCGCCGCGCCCAGTGCCTCCAGCGCGTCGGCGCTGCCGGACTTGGAGGAGACGCTGCGGTTGCCGTGCTTGGCGACCTTGGCGCCGGCCGCGGCGGCGACGAACATTGCGCAGGTGGAGATGTTGAAGGTGTGCGAGCCGTCGCCGCCGGTGCCGACGATGTCGACCATGTGGGTGCGGTCGGCGACCGGCACGGTGCGCGAGAACTCGCGCATCACCAGCGCCGCGCCGGCGATCTCGCCGACCGTTTCCTTCTTGACCCGCAAGCCGGTGAGGATGGCCGCGGTCATCATCGGCGAGACCTCCCCGCGCATGATCTGCCGCATCAGCCCGACCATCTCGTCGTGGAAGATCTCGCGGTGCTCGATGGTGCGTTGCAGGGCTTGCTGGGGGGTGATGGTCATGGCGAAGACGGTCTGCGGTTAGGCGAATGAGGAAAAGGCGGCGCGGGTCAGCGCGGAGGCGTCGGTCGCGGCATGCGCAGGCGCCCTTGCGCCAGCACCTCGAAGTAGTCGGCCGGGCCGCCGGCACGCAGCAGGGTGGCGACCGCGGCCGGGTCGTAGATGCCGTCCTGCAGGGCGTGCTCGGCGATGTGGACGCCGACCACCTCGCCCAGCACCAGCCAGGTCTGGATCGGCTCGCCGCGCGCGCTCTGCAGCGGCAGCAACTGGCTGAGCCGGCATTCGAAGCTGACCGGGCTGGCGGCCACCCGCGGCGCCGCGATCAGGCGCGACGGCGCGGCAGTCAGGCCGGCCAGCGCGAACTCGTCCACCTCCGGCGCCACCGCGGCGGAACTAGCGTTCATCGCCTCGGCCAGCGGCCGCGTGGCCAGGTTCCAGGTGAACTCACCCGTGGCCTCGATGTTACGCACGCTGTCCTTCCAGCCGATGCTGGCAAAGCCGACGATCGGCGGGACGTAGTTGAAGGCGTTGAAGAAGCTGTAGGGCGCCAGGTTGGCGACGCCATCGGCGCCGCGCGAACCGATCCAGCCGATCGGCCGCGGCCCGACGATGGCGTTGAACGGGTCGTGCGGCAAGCCGTGGCCGTTGGCCGGTTCGTAGAAATGGAAGGCGTCGGTGCGCTCGTGCATCGGCAGGGTCCGGCAGTGACGGGAAGTGGGCGACGCCGGCGCGGCGCGCTCAGCGCTCCAGGAAGTTCTTCAGCAAGGCGTGGCCATGCTCGGTAAGAATGGACTCGGGATGGAACTGCACGCCCTCGACCGGGAACTGGCGATGGCGCAGGCCCATGATCTCCTCCACCGTGCCGTCGTCGTGTTCGGTCCAGGCCGTCACTTCCAGGCAGTCGGGCAGCGTGGTCTTCTCCACCACCAGCGAGTGGTAGCGGGTGGCCTCGTAGCGGTCCGGCAGGCCGGCGAACACGCCGCGGCCCTCGTGGCGGATGCGCGAGGTCTTGCCGTGCATGATGGTGCCGGCGCGCACCACCTGCCCGCCGTAGACCTGGCCGATGCTCTGGTGGCCCAGGCACACGCCCAGGATCGGCGTGCGCTGGCCCAGCCGCTCGATCAGTTGCAGCGACACCCCGGCCTCGTTCGGCGTGCACGGCCCCGGCGAGATGACGATGCGCTCGGGCGCCAGGCGCTCGATCTCGTCCACGCTGAGCGCATCGTTGCGCACCACCTTGACCTCGGCGCCGAGCGCCTGCAGGTACTGCACGAGGTTGTAGGTAAAGCTGTCGTAGTTATCCAGCATCAAGACGGTCATCGACTTAACCTATTGATTTTCATTGCATGTCTTGGAGAGGGAAAGCCGATCCGCGTGCAGCACTGACGCGCGATGGCTGGGTGCGGCGCAACCGCAGCATCGTTCGCGCCCGCCATCGTTGCCGCGCAGCACCCGCAACGACAGCACCAGGAGCGGTTCGGTCCTCACGCATGGATGCCACCGATCCGTGGCGGGAGGCGCCGGCTCCGCAGACGCGGGAAACCGGGCAGGCGCCGTGACGCGCGGCAGGCATGGGAGGCGTGGATCTGGTGGGGGACAAGACAACTCTCCTTCGTTGGGAGCCGCCATGCCGGGAGCCGAAGGAAGCCGCCACCGGTCAGGGCGGCGATCGTGCAGTCATGGACCGCAGGGGTGCGCCGCTTCTAGGAGAAGCGCCACCAATGCACCACGTTGGACGGGATGTTGCGGGTCATGCACTCGGCCACTTGATCGATGGAGGGTCCGGCCACCGCTGCAGGCAGCGGCGACAGGCCGGTCCCGAGTGTAATGCCCATGTTCGACAGTGTCGATTGCGCGCCACGCCGGTCGTGTCGCCGAGGGCAGCGGACCTGGTAAACCCCGCTGTTTCACCGCGCCGGCGACGGCGAAGACGGCGCGCCCACGGCACATTACCGCGCTCGGCGACAGCACTGCGGACCGGTCGGGCTTCCACCGCGTCAGGCGCTGCGCTCAAGCGTCGAGCGCGTGCCCGGCAAAGGTGGCGACCGCCTCGCGGAAGGTGGCGACGATCGGACGCGCATCGTCGCTGCGCCAGACCAGATACAGCTTCACCCGCAGTCTCAGCCAAGGCAGATCGCGGAACACGATGCCGGCCGGCGCGCGCTCCTTCAACGCGGACTGGACCAGCGCCACACCGAGGCCGGCACTCACCAGATACAGCGAGGCCAGTGGATCGGAGGTCTCGTAGGCGATGTCCGGCGTGAAACCGGCATCCTGGCAGGCGGCGAGCAATGCCGGGCGAATCGTGTCCACCGGCTGGCGCGTCACCGCGATCCAGGTCTGTCCGTCGAGCTGCGCCGGGGTGATGCTGCGCGAACGACACAACGGATGCCCCTTCGGGATCGCCAGCGTCAACGGCTCGTCCAGCACCAGGGCGCTGCTCAGGCCGGTATCGCGTTCCGGCATCCGGTAGGCGAGCCCCACGTCGAGCATGTGCCGGCGCAGGTAATCGAACTGCACGGCGGTCCCCAATCCCTGCAGCGACAGCAGCACCGACGGGCTGGCGATCCGGAACGCGCGCACGCTCGGGCTGACCACGTTCGCATACATCGCGCCCTCCACGTAGCCGATCGCCAGGCGCCCGGCGCTGCCCGCACCGAGGCGCCGCGCGAAGGTCTCGACCCGATTGGCGTTGGCGATCAGCGTCCGCACCTCGCCGAGCAAATCGCGCCCCTCCTGGGTGAGCCGAATGCGCTGCTTGCTGCGCTCGAACAACAGCACGCCCAACTGCTCCTCCAGTTGCTTGATCTGCCGGCTCAGCGGCGACTGCGAGATGTACAACTGCTCGGCCGCACGACCGACGTTCTCGGTTTCGGCCACCGCAACGAAGTACCGAAGCTGGCGCAGGTCGAGCATGGGGGTGTGTCCTTTTGGGTCTCAACTTTCCCATATTCCGTCTTGGACGCCCAGCGACCGGGCGGCCATCCTCCGCATCGCCGAGCCGGCGCGACCCACGCGCAGCTCCACTCACCCAACAGCGGACAGAGCACCATGCACATCCTCCACCTCGATTCGAGCATCCTCGGCGATGCGTCGGCGTCCCGAGCGCTGACGGCATTGGTTGTCGCAGAGCTGCTGGCGCACGCGCCAGCGGCACAGATCCGCTACCGCGACCTCGTCGCGGAGGCGATTCCACATCTCGACGGCCCGATCGCGGCCGGATTTCGCCCCTTGACCGCACCGGCGGACACGGCAAGCGTGGCCGCCGAGCACGCGCGATCCGAAGCGCTGGTTACCGAATTCCTGGCCAGCGACGTCGTGGTCGTCGGCGCACCGATGTACAACTTCTCGGTCGCCACACAGTTGAAGGCGTGGATCGACCGGATCGTGCAGCCCGGCCGGACCTTCCGCTACACGCCCGACGGTCCGATAGGACTGGCCACTGGCAAGCGCGTGGTGATCGTGACCACGCGCGGCGGCGTCTACACCAGCGGCCCCCTCGCGCCACTGGACTTCCAGGAGCCGTATCTCAAGGCCACGCTGGGCTTCATGGGCATCACCGATGTGCATGTGGTTCGCGCCGAACCCCTTTCGAAGGGCGATGTGCTGGCCACGCAGGCCATGGCCGCCGCCCGCAGCGCCGCGGCCGACGTTGCGCGCCAGATCGCCCTGCACTGATCACCCGCACTTTCCGAGGAATCCAGATGATCTACATCGTCGCGTTGTCCTACCTCCGCCCGCCCGAGCACATCCAGGTGCATCTCGATGCCCACCGCCGATGGCTGGCGAACCATATCCAGGCAGGCCGCATCCTGGCGGCGGGACCGAATGCGGACAAATCCGGCGGGATCGTGCTGGCGTCATGCACGAGCCGCGTCGAACTCGACGCCATGATGGCGGAGGATCCGTTCGTGACCCATGGCCTGGTCGCGGTGTCGGTACAAGGTTTCGAGCCGGCGATCCGCGCCGACGCACTGGCGGCGCGCTGGGCAAGCGCCGCCGCCGTGGTCAGCGCCCAGCCCGCCTGAGCACACGGCAAAGGAATTCCCATGGCGCTCTCCACCAAGCTGCTTGCAGGCCTTGCGGTCGCCGGCGCGCTCGCTGCCGGTGCGTTTCCGCGATCAAGCCGGGCCGAGACGCTCCGCGGCGCCGGGCCGAACATCGTGCTGGTGCACGGTGCATTCGTCGACGGATCGAGCTGGGCGGAGGTCGTACGGCGACTGCAGCGCAAGGGTTACCACGTGACGGCCGTGCAGAACCCGCTGACCTCGCTGGCCGACGACGTCGCCGCAACCCGCCGCGTGCTGGCGCGGCAGTGCGGACCTGTTCTGCTCGTCGGGCACTCCTGGGCAGGCGCGGTCATCACCGAAGCCGGCAATGCCGACAACGTCCGCGGCCTGGTCTATCTGTCCGCCCTCGTGCCCGACAGCAACGAATCGGTCGCCGACCTGCTGACCCGGCTGCACGCGCCCATGGACGGCCTGACGCCCGATGCGGACGGATGGCTGTGGCTCGACGCACCGGCCGCCTTTCGAACCGTCATGGCGGGCGATGTGCCGATGGACACGGTGCGTGTGCTCGCCGCCACGCAGCAGCCCATGGCCGCGCGCGCCTTCGCCGACAGGGTGTCGCATGCGGCGTGGCGCAGCAAGCCCAGTTGGTATCTGGTCACCGACAAGGATCACGCCTTGCCGCCGACGGTGCAGCGGCAACTGGCGCACGACATCGGTGCCCAGGTCCAGCACTTGGCGTCGAGCCACCTGTCGCTGGTGTCGCACCCGCAGGTGGTCGCCGATTTCATCGACCGCGCGGCGCGCGACGTGGCGCGGTGAGCGGCTGGCCCATGCTTGGGTGCCACCGCGCGGCGCGCCGGGCGGATCGGACGGCGCACTGCGATGGCGTCAGACATACGCAGCGCGGCATCGGACTCATTGCGCGATCAGGAACACCGCATAGACGTTTTCGGAAAGGGTGAGGGTGCCGGCTTCGAGGGATTCGGCGACAGCCTGCCCACGCGAAGCAGCTCGTCTACGCGAACCTCCCAAGATGTCAATGCCATTGAGCCGCTCGGTGACGACATCTGTATCGGATGACGGCCATTGCCCAGCTCGAATGCCATAGGCGAAGTCCGGTGCCACCTCGGAGATGGTGTATAGACCTCCCAGACGCACGCCGTAGGCCTTGGCCAAGGACTGCGCGGAGCTGCGGGTCTGCTCGGCCGCCTGTCGCTTGAGCTCGGCGCGCAGCGCGGCTTCGCCGCTGTAGCGTGGCGCGATCCCAGACACCTGTACTTCTTCACTGGTGACCAGCGTGCCCAGCATGCCACGCACATCATCCAGCGTGCCGAAGTCGGCCGAGAACGTGCGCTGCACGCGCGTGCCTTCGAACACCGGCTTCTCGTCCTCGTAGCGACGCTCGGGTCTGATCGACAGCGTCGTGGCCTGCACGCTGCCGGCCAGCACATGGCGCTGCGCGAAGGCAGACAGCACCTTCTCCGCGTTTGCCTGCACGCGCTTACGCGCCGCCGCCGGGTCGATGTCCACAGCGCTCAGAGTGATGGTGAGACCGAAGCGATCCGGCACCACCTCGCGCTCGGCCTCGCCCTTCACCAACAGATGCGGCTGCGACGGCAGGCTGTTGACCTGTGCGCTGGCGATGGCCGGCAAGGCCAGCGCCGCGGCAAAGGCCCAGGCAACGAGCGTACGGGTTTTCATCTTCCTCTCCTTGGCGGAATGTCAGCCGGCCGCAGGTTGCGTGCAGGACTGGAGCAGCGTGGCGAAGTCCGCGATCAACGTATCGACCGCACCGGCCTGTGTGGCCCACGACGTGACGAAACGGATCACCCAGCGGCCGTCGCCCAGCAGTTGCCAGCGCTCGAAGTCGTAGCGCTGCGCCAGCGTCTCGACCGCGGCGGCGGACAGGATCACGAACAACTGGTTGGTCGGCGAATCCGAGGCGAACTGCGCGCCGGCCGCGGCCAGTCCGTCGCGCAGCCGCGCGGCCATGCGGTTGGCGTGCGCGGCCAGTTCGTAGAACAGGCCATCCTCGAACAGCGCGGCGAACTGCGTACCCAGTACCATGCCCTTGGCCAGCAGCGCGCCGCGCTGCTTGAGCAGGTAGCGGAAATCCGCTTTCAAGGCCGGGTTGAGAATCACCAGCGCCTCGCCGAGCAATGCGCCGTTCTTGGTACCGCCGATGTAGAACGCATCGGTCAGCGCGGCGATGTCGGCCATGCGCAGGTCGTTGCCCTCGGCGGTGAGCGCGCTACCGATGCGCGCGCCGTCCAGGAACAACAGCAGGCTGTGCGCGTCGCAGAACGCGCGCAAGGCCTGCAGTTCGTGCTTGCGGTAAATCGTGCCGACTTCGGTGGTGTTGGACACGTAGACCAGCCGCGGCTGCACCAGGTGCTCGTTACCGTGCTCGGCCAGCACCGGCGCGATCCGCTCCGGCGTGAGCCGGCCGTCGGCCGCCTCCACGGTGAGCACCTTGTGTCCGGTGGCCTCGATCGCGCCGGTCTCGTGGGTGGCGATGTGGCCGCAGGCCGCAGCGATCACCGCCTGGTGCGGGCGCAGGAACGCGGCGATGGCGGTGAGGTTGGTCTGGGTGCCGCCGACCAGCAGGTGCACGTCGGCGTCGGCGCAGCCGATCTCGGCACGGATCAGTTCGGCGGCGCGCGCGCTGTGCCGGTCCAGGCCGTAGCCGGCGTTCTGCTCGGCGCTGGCGGCGGCCAGGGCGGCGAGCAGGCGCGGATGCGCGCCTTCGCTGTAGTCGTTGCGGAAGCCGATCCGCGGCGCGGCGGCGCTCACAGCCCCTTCGCCGCTTCGGCGACCGCACGGAACAGCGCGCGCCCCTTGTTCATGGTCTCGTCCCATTCGGTCTGCGGATCGGAGTCGTAGACGATGCCGGCGCCGGCCTGCACGTGCAGGCGGCCGTGCTTGATCACCGCGGTGCGGATGGCGATGGCGGTATCGGCGTCGCCGTGCCAGCCGAGGTAGCCGATGCTGCCGGCGTAGACGTTGCGCTTGATCGGCTCCAGCTCGCGAATGACTTCCAGCGCGCGGATCTTCGGCGCGCCGCTGACGGTGCCGGCGGGGAAGGTGGCGCGCAGCACGTCGGCATAGCTCAGGCCGGGCAGCAGGGTGCCGGTGACTTCGCTGACGATGTGCATGACATGGCTGTAGCGTTCGATCACGAAGCGCTCGCCGACGGCGACGCTGCCGGCCTGCGAGACGCGGCCGGCATCGTTGCGGCCCAGGTCGATCAGCATCAGGTGTTCGGCGCGCTCCTTCGGATCGGCGAGCAGCTCCGCCTCCAGCGCCTGGTCCTCTTCCGGGGTCTTGCCGCGCGGCCGGGTGCCGGCGATCGGGCGCACGGTGACCTGGCCGTTCTCCAGCCGCACCAGGATCTCCGGCGAGGAGCCGACCACCTGGGTGTCGCCGACGTCGAGGAAATACATGTACGGCGACGGGTTCAATGCGCGCAGCGCGCGGTACACGTCCACCGGACGCGCGGCGAACGGCACGCTTAGGCGCTGGCTCAGCACCACCTGGAAGATGTCGCCGGCGCGGATGTAGTCCTTGGATGTCTCCACCGCGGCGATGAAGCCCTCGCGGGTGAAGCCGGAGACGAAATCGCTCTCGTCCAGCACGTCGCGCGCCAGCGGCGCGGGGTAGCCGGCGCCGGGCTGGCGCAGCGTGGTGGTGAGCGCATCCAGACGCGCCTGCGCGCGCTCCCAGGCGTCGGCCTCGGCCGGGTCGGCATGCACGATCAGGTACAGGCGGCCCTTGAGGTTGTCGAAGACCGCCACTTCCTCGGACAGCATCAGCAGGATGTCCGGGGTGTCCAGTTCGTCGCGGGCGACGGCGCCGGCCAGGCGCGGCTCGATGTAGCCGATGCACTCGAAGCCGAACCAGCCGACCAGGCCGCCGGTGAAGCCGGGCACGCCCGCCAGCTTGGGCACGACATGCTGGGCGCGCAGCGCCTCGACCTCGGCGAAGGGATCGGCGACCTCGCGGCGCTCGATCAGTTCGCCATGGTCGCGCACGTCCAGGGTGTGCCCGCGGAAGGTGTACACGCGGCGCACCGGCAGGCCGATGATCGAGTAGCGCCCGAAGCGTTCGCCGCCTTCGACCGATTCGAACAGATAGGTGTGCGGGGCGTCGGCGAGCTTGAGATAGACCGACAGCGGCGTGTCCAGATCGGACAGCACTTCGCGGACGACGGGGATGCGGGTGTGACCTTCAGCGGCGTAGCGCTGGAACTGCTCGCGGGTAATCAAGACGGCTTTCCTTCCGGGACTCGGTGACAGGGCGGACGACGGCTGCAGGCCACCATCGCCACGCACGGCGAGCGGAAGTGAAGGAACG
Source organism: Xanthomonas sp. NCPPB 3174 (assembly GCF_056725205.1). NCBI lineage: Bacteria > Pseudomonadati > Pseudomonadota > Gammaproteobacteria > Lysobacterales > Lysobacteraceae > Xanthomonas > Xanthomonas sp. NCPPB 3174. The sequence goes on from NZ_CM161517.1 coordinate 4,596,485, forward strand.
CGGGGTCGTCAGACTGGACACGGCGGCTACTTTACCGCAACTGCGGCGACTGGCAACGGTTGCAGGCGCGACCGATCGAGTGCGGTGCGGAGGTGGTCGGTGAGGGCGTCGCGTCGGGACTGAAGTCCCTCCCAAAAGGGCGCACTCGCCTTGGTGCGCCGTGCGGCGTCTGAGGTGCGCGATCTGGTCAGCGCAAGCGCGTCCACGATCGAACCGATCCTCGCCACGCCGCCTGTCGTAGGAGCGGCTTCAGCCGCGACGGGCGTTACCGGGAATGCCTGTCGCGGCTGAAGCCGCTCCTACAAGAGCAGCACGCGAGCAGCACGAAAGGAGATGGATGGCAGGCCCTGCGACCTGCTGGCGTCAGCGCGCCTGCAGCAGCGGCGAGTCCGGCGGCAGGTGCATGCGCAGGCGCCCGGGCACGCAGTCGATGCGGAAGTGGCGCGAGGTTTCCGGCTCGCCGTCCAGGTTCAGGGTCAGCGGCTGCGCCGCCTCGATCCGCAGCCATGGCAGGCGCGCACGCACCGCCACCCGCTCAAGCGCGGCCTGCTTGCCGGACGTGACCAAGGTGCCGAGGGTCGCGGCGACCTCGCCGGTCAGCTCGGGCACCAGGGTCAGGTCGAGCAGGCCGTCGTCGAGCAGCGCCTCCGGGCACAGCACCTGGCCACCGCCGGCCTGGCGGCCGTTACCCAGGCCGAGCGCGATGAAATCGCCTTCCCAGGCAAAGTCCGGCCCTTCGAAGCGGGCCCGGATCGGATCGATCCGGCCCAGCCGGCTCATGCCGGTGACCAGGTAGGCCAGCCCGCCCAGCATCTTCTTCAGGCCTTCGTCGGTCTCCACCGTGACCTGGGTGCCGAAGCCGCCGCTGGCGACATTGGCGCACCAGTGCGGGCCGTGCTCGGCCTCGATGCGCAGCAGGTCGATCGGCAGCGCCGTGGTGCGGGCGATCAGCTCCAGCGCCTCCAACGGCGGCAGCGGGATACCAGTGGCCGTGGCGAAATCGTTCGCCGTGCCCAGTGCCACCAGGCCCAGCGCCGGCAACGCCGCGGCCGGTTCCTGGCGATGCGCCAGCGCGCTGGCGACCTCGCTCAGGGTGCCGTCGCCACCGGCGGCGACGATGCAGGCGGCACCATCGGCCACCGCCTCGGCCACGTAGCGCTCGGCATCGCCCTGCTCCCAGGTGACCCGCACCTGCAGCGCCACGCCGCGCGCGCGCATGGCCATGACCGCCTCGCGCAATGCCTCGTCGCCGGCCGACTTGCCGTTGAGGATCAGACGCCAATGCGCTGCAGCCATGCGAACCATCCCGGGGTGAGGCGCCCAGGCTAACGGGCGCGGCATGCGCGATGCGTGAATCCTGGCGCAGCGATTGTCATACGCACGTCACCGAGCGTCCGGAACATGGAAGGCCATAGCAAGGAAGACGGATGGAGGCAGGATCAGCCTCCGATTTATCTCCCAGGGGCCGCACCGGCGACGGTGCGGTTCTTTTCTTTTGCCCGCCCGGCGCCGCTCAGCCGGCGGCGAACCGGGCCAGCGCCTCGCCCTGCAGCCGGTACACGGTCCACTCGTCCTGCGGGCGGGCGCCGACCGCTTCGTAGAAATCGATCGCCGGCTGGTTCCAGTCCAGCACCGACCATTCGAAGCGGCCGCACCCCTCGGCCACCGCCTGCCGCGCCAGATGCTGCAGCAGCGCCTTGCCGGCGCCGACGCCGCGGTGCGCCGGGTCCACGTACAGGTCTTCCAAGTACAGGCCGTTGCGGCCGAGCCAGGTGGAGTAGTTGTAGAAGTACACCGCGTAGCCGATCGGCTGGCCGTCGGCCTCGCAGATCAGCGCCTGCGCGCGGGCATCGGCGCCGAACAGGGTCGCGCGCAGGCCGGCCTCGTCGGTCTGCACCGCGTCCTCGGCGCGCTCGTAGCGCGCCAGGTCGCGGATCAGGCGCAGGATCAGCGCCGCATCGTCGGCCACCGCTGGGCGGATGTGCAGCACCGCCATCTCAGCGCCCCGCCACCGCGGCGCGCATCTGCTTGATCACCTGGGCGTAATCCGGCGCATTGAAGATGGCCGAACCTGCAACGAAGGTGTCGGCGCCGGCGGCGGCGATCGCGGCGATGTTGTCCGGCTTGACCCCGCCGTCGATCTCCAGCCGGATCGGTTTGCCGCTGGCGTCGATGCGGGCGCGGATCGCGCGCAGCTTGTCCAGCGCCGAGGGAATGAAGGCCTGGCCGCCGAAACCCGGGTTGACCGACATCACCAGCACCAGGTCCAGGTCGTCCAGCACCCAGTCGAGGATGTCCACCGGCGTGGCCGGGTTGAGCACCAGGCCGGCCTTGCAGCCGTGCGACTTGATCAGCTGGATGCTGCGGTGCACGTGGCGGCTGGCTTCGGGATGGAAGCTGATGATGCTGGCGCCGGCCTCGGCGAAATCCGGGATCAGCCGGTCCACCGGCTCCACCATCAGGTGCACGTCGATCGGCGCGGTGACGCCGTGCTTGCGCAGCGCCTGGCAGACCATCGGGCCGATGGTCAGGTTCGGCACGTAATGGTTGTCCATCACGTCGAAGTGGATCCAGTCGGCGCCGGCGCGCAGCACGGCATCCACTTCCTCGCCGAGGCGGGCGAAATCAGCGGACAGGATGGACGGGGAGATGATGCAGTCGGACATGGCGGGATCTCAGCGCTTGCGCAGGGTGCGGATACGGTCGTAGGCGGTGTTGAGCTGGCTGGCCTTCTTCTCGGCGCGGGCGCGCAACTCGGGGCTGGCGCTGGCGACCTTGTCGGGGTGGTACTGGGACATCAGCCGGCGATAGGCCAGTTCGATCTCGGCGTCGGTGGCGTCGCGGGTCAGGCCCAGCTCGCGGTAGGGATCCTCGCGCTGGGACAGCTTGAACCAGTCGGCGTCGAAGGCATGCCCGATCAGCAGCCCGATCAGGGCGCCCAGCACCGGCGTGGGCCGCAGCAGCAGGGCCCCGGCGATGGCGCCGAGCAGTTTTCCGTACCAGGGCATGGGGCGAGGGCGGGCGCGGCGTCAGGGCCGGCCATTTTACGGCACAGCGGGGCATTCCGGCCGTACACTACGCGGCCCGCCGTCCGCCGCGGGCCCGCCGGGTCCCGGGACGGTCGCCATTGCGAAGTCCGTAGGAGTGCCTGTGTCCACCACGCTGTTGCAATCCGATCTGCCTGGCCTGCCCTTGCGCCACCGCGGCAAAGTCCGCGACGTGTTCGATATCCCCCGCGAGCGCCTGCCGGCCGACGCGCCGCCCGGCGACTACCTGCTGATGGTCGCCACCGACCGCCTGTCCGCCTTCGACGTGGTGCTGCCGGACCCGATTCCCGGCAAGGGCGAGATGCTGTGCCAGGTCTCCAACTTCTGGTTCAAGAAGACCGAGCACCTGATGCCCAACCACCTCACCGGCATCGACGTGGCCGCGGTCCTGCCCGAGGGCGTGGACACCGCGCTGTACGCCAGGCGCGCGGTGGTGACCCGCAAGCTCAAGCCGGTGCCGGTGGAGGCCATCGCCCGCGGCTACCTCATCGGCAGCGGCTGGAAGGACTACCAGCGCACCGGCAAGGTCAGCGGCATCGAACTGCCCGACGGCCTGCGCCAGGCCGAGAAGCTGGCCGAACCGATCTTCACCCCCTCGACCAAGGCCGCCGTCGGCGACCACGACGAGAACATCGACTTCGATGCCATGGTCAAGACCGTGGGTGCGGAACTGGCCGAGCGCGTGCGCGACGCGACCCTGCGCATCTACCGCTTCGCCGCCGACTTCGCCGCCGAGCGCGGCATCCTGCTGGCCGACACCAAGTTCGAGTTCGGCACCGACGCCGACGGCCGCCTGTACATCATGGACGAGATGCTGACCCCGGACTCCTCGCGTTACTGGCCGGCCGACCAGTACGAAGTCGGGACCAGCCCGCCGAGCTACGACAAGCAGTTCGTGCGCGACTACCTGGAGACGCTGGACTGGGGCAAGACCGCGCCGGGTCCGCACCTGCCGCAGGACGTGATCGACCGCACCCGCGCCAAGTACGCCGAGGCGCTGCAGCGGTTGGCGGGGATTTCGGTCGACTGAGTGAGGTCGTGCGCCTGGATGCGCCGGCGCGTGAGGGTGGTCGCGGAAGGCGGCCGCCTTGCGGTCAGTGAGGTAATCGCTTCCGCTTCACGAGCAGACTGGCATGGATGTTCCTCGCGAACGAGCTGTGATCCGTCGCGATGTGCTGGTGTTTAATAGCGGGTTGCTCGGGCTACTTTCCGCCCTTGCATTGTGAGTTGTAGCAATGGCGGCAATACCCTGCCCCGGCTTCACGACATGATGATCCTGGTGAACTAAACTCACCCGCCCGCAGGGCGATTGCCCGCCCGACCCGATCAGGAAGATCCGTTGGCTACCGCACGCCCCATTCTGATGTCCCTGGCATTGGCCGCGGCCCTGGTCGCGTGCAAGGCGCAACCGGCTGGCTCCAAGGTCGCTGCGGCGGCTGGCGCGCCCGCGCAGACCGCACCTGCCGCAGCCGCCCCGCGTTGCCAGGACGCCGATTTCGATGCCTTCCTCAAGCGCTTCAGCGCCGACATCGCGGTCCAGGAAAAGGCCACCGCGAACCCGTTGACGATGATCCACATCGACCCGGACGCGCAGCCGGAACCGGCGCCGGTGACCCGCAACGTGCCCCTGGCCGAGGTCGAATGGCCGGTGATCCCGAACCTGGAGGCGGCCCGCAAGGGTGGACGCGAGGTCATGGTGACGCAGAACGCCGAGGGCCGGCAGATCATGGTGCGCACTCCCGATACCGGCGACCAGCAGGTCTACCAGTTCGCGCAGAAGCCGTGCTGGACGCTGGTTCGCGTGGACGATCAAGTACTTTAACTGCCGCTTTCCAACAGCTCCGCGCAAGTCCCACTCAGCCTCAACCTCCTTCACTATGCTGTATCTCGCCCACGCTACATTTCCGCAACCCTGCTCGCATGTGAGGTAAAGATGCGCTTGTCCCGTCCTTTCCGCCACTCCGGCAACCGCGTTGTGTGGCCTGCTATTTCGGTGATGCTGCTCGCGCTGAGCGCATGCAGCAACGGCCAGTCTGCCGCCCCTGCCGCTGTGTCCGCGAGCGACCCTGCGCCGGCCAAGCAAGCGGCTCACGCCACGCCCGCAACTGTAGAAGCCACGCCAAGCGACGCAGTACAGCAACTGGTGCAGTCCAGTGGTGTCCAGTGCGAAGACAGCAAGACGGTACGCAACTGTACGGCCGGCAATCTCGACGCGGGCGACTACTACGACGTCGAATTGACGGCAGACTGCGGCGAGCATGGATTCTTCGCAGGCGTTGCAGACACCAAGGGCGCGCCAGCACTGAATGCCGTACCAACGACGGGCAGCCATGCCACACCGCGGGCCACCCTCTCGCAAGGCCAGCTCGTCTGCGTCCAGGGCATCGCCCGCGCCGGCCAAAACCCAATGTACTACTACGTCGTCGCGGTTCCTGCGGAAAGCGTGGCGAAGTGCAAGGGCAATGCACTATGCAAGCAGTATGGGGATCGTCCAATCAAGTGGACCTCCCCCGCAAACGGCGCCGCCTGCCATGCCGCTGCGCCGGGCCACTATGCAGGTAACTGCGCGCAAGGCTGGGTCAGCGCCAGCGCGCTGGACGTGTTTTCAGACGGAATGTAGCAACTGCTTCCACAAGCCTCGCGCTTGTCCAATCGCAAGGAGAGCAATGTATGTCGGACCCCAAAATCACTCGACTCGTCAGCAGCGTCGGCACCACGCGCACGGTAGAGATGGACGATGGAAGTACCGTCAGCCGATCAGGCGGATCGGTGTCGTGGCGCAACAACAATCCTGGCAACCTCAAGTTCGAGTTCGCTGGCAGTGCGGACAAAACAGTCAACAACCCGCGTACGCGCGAAGAGGCGTTGCAGTCGGCACAGGACCGTTATCGTGGTGTCGTTGGTCTCGACCAGTGGGGTAATGCGGTTTTCGAAAGCTACGAAGCAGGTCGCGCCGCCAAGATCCAGCTGCTGGAGCGACGCTTCGGCAACGACACGGTCGAACAGATGCTGCCGCGCTACTCGAAGGCCGATTACAGTGGCACCACGCATCATCGCGAACAGGCCGCCACCATTTTCGCGGAGGGCGACCGCCAAGGCGTGGACCTGCGTAATAAAACGGTTGCGCAGATGAGCGAGCGCGAGCGCGAAGCGCTGGCCGACGGCATCAGGCGCTTTGAGGGTTGGCGAGCGGGCGAGGTCACGGTCCAAACACCCGCTCAGACCACGGCACAGACCGTGGCGCAACCGACGTCCCCAGCTACGCCCACTGCATCGAGTCCTGTCCCCGCGACATCCGATAGACCTAGCGCGGCGGTCTACAACGAGGCGTACCAGCACTTCTTCAACGAGGGCCGACGCTACGAGTACGGTCGTCCGGACCACCCCAGGCCGGGGCGCGACAGCAGCCGCCTTGAGCGCGATGGTGATGGCGACGGTCGCCTTGGCGTGGATTGTTCCGCCTTCGTATGGCGCGGCCTCAAGAACGCCGGCTACGACGTGCCGGGCGAGAATGCCGCAGGATTTACCACCGCCAAGCTCTTCAATGGCTCACAGGTCACGCCTTATGCGCGTGAGCATTTCGATGTCACCTCGGCAGCGGAGGCACGCAAACCCAATGGCTCGTTGCACCAGGGCGATCTGCTGCTGTTTTCGTCGCCAAACGGGCAACACATCGGCATCTTCAAGGGATATGACAAGGCAGGAAACATTCAGTTCATCGGCTCGCAGGGCAGTACCGGGCCGGCGGAGGTCACGATTCGCCCAGGTGGCTACTGGGATGGAGGCAGCACCCGCATCGTGGGCGCGCTAACCCCGAAGCCGGAATTCCAGGTTCGCGCTCCACTGCATGGCAATGGCGAAGTTCCTGCGCGGCAGGCATCCGCCACACCCTCAGAAGCACACGGCGCCAAGAGTGCGGCCATGGCCGATGGCCTGCTCAAGCAGGGCGAACGCGGCAATGAAGTCGAAGCGCTGCAGCGTCAGCTCAACCGTATCGGCGTGCGCGATGCGCAAGGCAAGGCGTTGGCCGAGGACGGACGCTTCGGCGAGCATACCCGCGAGGCGGTTCTTGCCTTCCAGAAACAACGCGGCCTCACCCAGGACGGCATCGTCGGCGGCGACACCCGTGCCGGGCTGGCGGCTGCCGAGCAGGCCCAGGCCAAGCCGGCGAAAGGTCCGCAGCTGGGCGAGCCGGGGCATCCGGATACGCCGCTGTACGACAAGATGCGCACGGAGGCCGATCGCGGCGCCGAGAAGGCCAACCCGCCGCACGCCAAGCTCTCGAACGAGGCGGTGGCCAACCTGACCCTGCAGGCCAAGCAGGCCGGGATCGACAGTCCCGACAAGCTGAAGGAGGTCAATGTGGCCAACGACAAGGCCTTCGTCGCCGGGACCACGCCGGGCTTCCGTGCGGTGGTGGATCTGCAACAGCCGGCACCGCCGCTGGAGCAGACCAGCGCGCAGTTGGCCCGCCAGTCCGCGCAGCAGCAGGAAACGGTGCAGCGCGAGCAGCAGCAGGAGACGAACAGGAGCATGGCGCGCGCCTGAGCCGCCAAGCCGTGGCGGGGCGGTCGTGCCGACAGCGCGATCGCCCCTGATCGGCGACGCCGCCGCTTGCGTGCGGTGATCGGTCACGCGGTGTCCGACGCATTCCAGGCGCGGTCGTCGAAACTGAAAAAGCCTCCCTCATCCCCTGCCTCCGGCTCGATCGAGCCGGCTGCAAGTTGCACCTGTAGGAGCGGCTTCAGCCGCGATGGGGCGTCCCCGGTGAGGCCCGTCGCGGCTGAAGCCGCTCCTTGTATCTGGACATGTCGCCCCTAGACAGGCGTCATGTCTTCCGACTGATCATCGGAGGAGGTGTGGGAGGTCCAGTCGCTCCTAAAGCTTCGAGCTTGCATCGTAGATCGGCTCCGCCCTCCACATGCTGGCCCTTGTGTGTCCGAACGGTATCCAGAGTCCGCCCCCGGGCGTGAACTCGCATCGACAAGGCAGGACCGGGCTCAGCGCCGATCATGACCCTGACACGATGGAGGAATCGCGTATGTCTCCCGTCATCGGCATCGACGTCGCTAAACGCAGTTTCGATGTGGCCATCGATCTGACCAATGGCAAGCACCGTACCAAGGCCAAGTTGTCCAACGATGCCAAGGGTTTCCAGGCCCTGCAGGCATGGCTGCAGACGCATGCGCAGCCCGATAGCTGGATCGCCATGGAGGCCACCGGCACCTACCACCAGGCGCTGGCCGAGTTCCTCCACGCACGCGGCTATCGGGTGTGCGTGCTCAACCCGGCGCAGACGGCCGCGTACGCACGCAGCCAGCTCAGCCGGGTCAAGACCGATCGCAGCGATGCCAAGCTGATCGCCAGTTATGCCTTGCGTCACCGCGAGCAGTTACGCCGTTGGTCCCCTGATCCGCCGGCGCTCAAGCAGCTCAAAGCGCTGGTGCGCCGGCGCCAGGATCTGCAACAGATGCTGCAGATGGAGCGCAACCGGCTGGACGTCGCTCCGGCTCAGGTGAAGGACTCGATCCAGGTCCATCTGGCCGATCTGCAACACCACATCGCCCAGATCGAGCAGGCCATCGATGACCACATCGACCAGGATCCGACCTTGCGTGGGCAGCGCGAGCTGCTGGTGAGCATCCAGGGGATTGCCGACACCAGCGCGGCCTTGATGCTGGCCGAGCTTGGCGATGTGAGGCGCTTCGCCGATGCCGCGGCGGTGACCGCCTTCGCGGGCCTGAATCCGTGCCTGCAGCAGTCGGGCGACCGCAAAGGCCACGTCTGCATCTCGCGCACCGGCTCGCCCCGCCTGCGCGCGGGCCTGTTCATGCCGGCCCTGGTGGCCATGACCCACAACCCGATCATCCGCACGCTGAAACAGCGGCTGAGCGAACGCGGCAAAGCCGGCAAGCAGATCGTGTGCGCCGCCATGCGCAAGCTCCTGCATCTGGCCTACGGGGTTCTCAAATCGGGCACCGCGTTCGATCCGAAAAGGGGCCTTGCCTGCTAGGGGGTAAGACGGTATCTACGGGATGCTTCCCGAAGGTTTAGAAGCCCGACACGCCGCGTGGTGTCTCCGCATCGCGCCGGCGATGGCGCTATGCTGGGCCGGTTCCTGGGAGGGAAGATGGATACCACCGCCTACGCGCGCCCGATCGACCGGTATTTCGCCAGCTATTCCGACGATCACCGCAATGCCGCCAACCAGCGCATCCACGTGGTCGCGGTGCCGGCGATCCTGTGGTCGGTGGTGGCCCTGCTGTGGTGCATCCCGGTCGGCGGCACCTGGTTTCAGAGCGGGCTGTGGGCGGCGTTGGGCATGTTCGCGGCGTGGATGTACTACAACCGCCTGTCGCGCCCGCTGGGCTACGGCATGCTGGCGGCGTTCTTCTTCTGCGGCTGCCTGTGCCGGCTGCTGGAGGCGCACCTGGGCCTGCAGGGGCTGCTGTGGCTGGCGATCGGCGTGTTCGTGGTGGCCTGGATCGCGCAGTTCATCGGCCACGCGCTGGAAGGGCACCGGCCGAGTTTCCTCACCGACCTGACCTATCTGCTGATCGGCCCGGCCTGGGTGCTGGCCAAGCTGTACCGGCGCATGCACTGGCGCTACTGAGCGCGGCTGAGACCCTTACCGCGCCTTTTTCCGCACCCATCGCGGTCGCTGCGCGCCGCCCGCAGCAGGCTTGACTGTGCGCGCAACACGACATCAGCCCTGCTTCGCCGTCTCCGCGGTCTCCAGGCCCAACATCGCCGCATCCGGGGCGAAGACGCGCGGCGCGTAGCCGAAATCCTGCCGCGCCGGTTGCAGGTCGAACGCCAGGTCCTCGCGCATGCGCTGCAGCGCGGCGCGGTTCATGCCCTGCAGGCGGCCGCAGGCATGGGCCAGCGCCAGCGCCGACGCGAACAGTGCGTGCGGCAGGGTCAACAGCCGCGCCGGCGGCCGCAACACGGCCAGGACCCGCCGCACCATTTCGCGGTAGCTGAGCATCTCGCCACCCCCGAGCGCGTAGCTGCGTCCGTGCGTGGCCGGATGCGCCAGCACCGCCAGCGCCGCGTCGGCCAGGTCCTGCACGTGCACCGGCTGGCGCAGGCCAATCGCGCTGCGCGGCAGCACGAACCAGCCGGTGCGCCGCGCCAGCGCCGCGATCGCGCTGAGGGTGCGGTCGCGGCCAGCGCCGTAGACCAGGGTGGGCCGCAACACCGTCGCCGCCGCGCCGCGCTCGGCGGCGACTGAGAACACGATCGCTTCGGCCTCGCGCAGGCGCCGGGCGACATCGCGTTCGGCGGCATCCAGCGAGTCGCGCTTGACCTCCAGGCTGGTGGAGCCGAAGGCGACCACGCGCGCGGCGGCGACCGGCGCGCGCCGGTACCAGTCGGCGAAAGCGTCCAACGGCCCGCAACTGAACACCACCTCCGCCGCCACCGGCGGCGCCTGCAGCGCGCTCAGTTCGCCGGCATGCCAGTGCAGGCCGGGTTGCGGCGCACGCGCCTGCCGTGAGTAGGCATGCACGTCCCAGCCGTCGGCCAGCAAGCGGTGTAGCAGGCGCTCGCCGATCTGGCCGCTGCCACCGAACACCAGTGCGATGCGCGGCGACGCCACGGACGGAGGGGAAACGGATGCAGCGGCAAGCGAATCGGTCATCGGCACAGGATAGTGCGTGCGCCGCCATTTGCGGCCGCCACTGCGCGGGATCGTTGCACTGCACCGCATGCCCACGGCTGGTGACGCATGGCAGGCGATTGGCAGCACAGGCCTGCACAGCGCCGGCGATCGCCACGCTCACCGGCGAACTTGCCCGCGCATCACGCACCCTCGTCCGCATCAAGGTCGCACGCGCCTCTGCTGCCGAACGTGCCCACACGAGGCGCTGCCCGCACCGCACGCCAGCCGATAACGCGCAGCGCCGACGTCCAACATCGTCCGCCACGCATGCTCGCAAGCGCCTCACCCACCCGCGGCTACGCTGTCAGCATGACCGTGCACGCCTTCCGTTCCCGCGCCGGCCACCGCCGTGATGCGCCTGTTACACTCGGGCTCCTGCTCGCGAATCTCGTATTCCCTGCATGATCCCCGCCCTCGACATCCTGCTGGCCCTGCCGTTTCTGATGGCGGCGGCCGTAGTGGCCCTGCGCCACCGCTCGCGCGCCGCCCTGGCCTGGGCCGCGGCGCTGGCGCCGTTGGCGGGATTGGCGGTGCTGGGCGCGCTGACGCCCACCGTGCTCGAGGGCGGCATCGTCCGCGCCGACCACGCCTGGCTGCCGCAGATCGGCCTGCAGTTCTCGCTGCGCCTGGACGGGCTGGCCTGGATGTTCGCCGGCCTGGTCCTGGCGATCGGTGCGCTGGTGGTGATGTACGCGCACTACTACCTCAGCGCGCGCGAGAACGCCGCGCGCTTCTACGCCTGCCTGCTGCTGTTCATGGGCGCGATGCTGGGCATGGTGATCGCCGGCAACCTGTTGCTGCTGATGGTGTTCTGGGAACTGACCAGCATCAGTTCGTTCCTGCTGATCGGCTTCTGGTCGCACCGGCAGGATGCGCGCGACGGCGCGCGCATGGCGCTGGTGATCACCGGCGGCGGCGGCCTGGCATTGCTGGGCGGCGTGCTGCTGCTGGGACGCATCGTCGGCAGCTACCAGCTCGACGCAGTGCTCGCCGCTGGCGATGTGATCCGCGCCAGCGCGCTGTATCCGTGGGCGCTGGGACTGATCCTGCTCGGCATCTTCACCAAGAGCGCGCAGTTCCCGTTCCATTTCTGGCTGCCGCACGCGATGGCCGCGCCCACCCCGGTATCGGCGTATCTGCATTCGGCGACGATGGTGAAGGCGGGCGTGTTCCTGCTGGCGCGGCTGCATCCGGCACTGGCCGGCAGCGACCTGTTCTTCTACACGGTCAGCGGCATCGGCGCGATCACCCTGCTCACCGGCGCCTGGTTCGCGATCTTCCAGCACGATCTCAAGGGTCTGCTGGCATATTCGACGATCTCGCACCTGGGCCTGATCACCATGCTGTTCGGGCTGTCCACACCGATGGCGGTGGTGGCCGGCGTGTTCCACATCCTCAACCATGCGGTGTTCAAGGCCTCGCTGTTCATGGCCGCCGGCATCATCGACCACGAGACCCACACCCGCGACATGCGCCGGCTCGGCAACCTGCGCCGCTGGATGCCGCTCACCAGCGCGCTGGCGATCACCGCCTCGCTGTCGATGGCCGGCATCCCGCTGCTCAACGGCTTCCTGTCCAAGGAGATGTTCTTCGCCGAAGCGCTGGGCGCCGACGGCCCGGCGGCGATGCGGGTGTTCACCGCGACTTCGGCGCTGCTGGCCGGCGTGTTCGGCGTGGCCTACAGCCTGCGCTTCGTCTATGAAACCTTCTTTGGCACGGGCCCGCGCGATCTGCAAACGATGCCGCACGAGCCGCCGCGCTGGATGAAGATTCCGGTGGAGATCCTGGTGCTGGTGTGCGTGGCGGTCGGCATCGTGCCGGCGCTGACCGTGGCGCCGGTGCTGCGCGCCGCCGCCGGCGCGATCCTCGGCGACGCCCTGCCCGACTACAGCCTGGCGGTGTGGCACGGCTGGAACGCGCCGCTGGCGATGAGCATCGCTGGCGTCGTCGGCGGCGTGGTGCTGTATTTCGGCCTGCGTCGGCTGACCGCGCTGTACACCGAGGTCAGTCGTTCGCTGGGCAAGCGCGTGTTCCACTGGCACGTGCAGACCCTGTTCGGCGTGTCCACGCGTTTTACCCGCCTGCTCGCCAACGGCCGCCTGCAGCGCAGCCTGCGCTGGCTGGTGCTGGCCGCGGTGGTCGTCGTGGCCGCGCCGCTGCTGCGGGCGCCGCCGCTGTGGCAGCAGTGGCCTGCGCCGCAGGGCATGCCGTTGCTGGGTTGGGGGCTGTGGCTGCTGATCCTCAGTTGCGCGCTGTCCACGCTGTTCCTGTACCGGCAGCGGCTGCTGGCGGTGCTGGTGCTGGGCGGCAGCGGGCTGGGCGTGAGCCTGGTGTTCGTGTTCCTGTCGGCGCCGGACCTGGCGCTGACCCAGTTGCTGGTGGAGATGGTGACCCTGGTGCTGATGCTGCTGGGCATGAACTACCTGCCCAAGGCCTCGCCGCCGGAGCCGCGGCGCTGGCGGCGCTGGCGCGATGCGGCCCTGGCGATCGTCGCCGGCGGCGGCATGGCGCTGCTGGCGTATTCGGTGATGACCCGGCCGGCGACGACCATGGCCGGCGAGCTGCTGCAGCGCGCGCTGCCCGAAGCCTACGGCCGCAACGTGGTCAACGTGATCCTGGTGGACTTCCGCGGCTTCGATACCTTCGGCGAGATCACCGTGTTCGGCATCGCCGCGCTGGTGGTGCACGCGCTGCTGCGGCGCGCGCGGATGGCACCGGAGAAGGTGATGCCGGGGCCGCCGATCAAGCTGCCGGTGCCAGCCGATCTGGCGCAGTTGATGTTCCCGCTGACCCTGACCGTGTCGATCTTCCTGTTCCTGCGCGGCCACAACGCGCCCGGCGGCGGCTTCATCGCCGGGCTGGTGCTGGCGGTGCCGCTGCTGATGCAGTACGTGATCCAGGGTGCGGCCTCGGTGGAGTCGCGCTTCGGCTTCGACTACATCCGCTGCATCGGCCTGGGCCTGCTGCTGGCCACGTTCGGCGGCATGGCCTCGATGCTATTCGGGGTGCCGTTCCTCACCAGTGGCCACCTGGATCTGCAAGTGCCGCTGATCGGCACGGTCCCGCTGGCCAGCGCGCTGATCTTCGATACCGGTGTATACCTGGTGGTGTTCGGCGGCACCATGCTGACCCTGTCGATGATGGGCACGATCAAGCCTTCGCGCACCCGCGATTCGCAGCGCGGGCAGATCGACCCGACGCGGCGGTCGGCCATCACCGGGGAGATGCCCTGATGGAACTGGCACTGGCGAGCGCGATCGGCGTGCTGACCGCAGTCGGCGTGTACCTGCTGCTGCGCGCGCGCAGCTTCGACGTGATCCTGGGCATGACCGTGCTGTCCTACGCCACCAACCTGCTGATCTTCGCCGGCGGCCGGCTGGTGCAGGGCAAGGCGCCGGTGCTGCGCGACGGCATCGCCCCGACCCTGGCCGAGCACGCCGATCCGCTGCCGCAGGCGCTGGTGCTGACCGCGATCGTGATCGCCTTCGCGATGACCGCGGTGAGCATCGTGCTGGCGATGCGCAGCCGCGGCGACAACCACAGCGACCACGTCGATGCGCGCCCGGACCCGGGCGACGGCGAAGGCGAGGCGCCATGACCCATCTGCTGATCCTGCCGATCCTGATCCCCTTGCTCGGCGCGGCGCTGTCGCTGTTCGCCGAGCATCGCCGCTACGGCCGCAAGATCCGCCGTGCGGTGGCCTGGACCGCGATGGCGGCGCTGGCCGCGGCGGTGCTGGCGTTGTGCGTGCAGGTGAGCGATGGCCAGGTCCACGCCTACCTGCTCGGCGACTGGCCCTCGCGGCTGGGCATCGTGCTGATGGCCGACCGCCTGTCGGCGTGGATGCTGGCGACCACCACCCTGCTCGCCGGCGCCTGCCTGCTGCACGCCTGCGCCGGCTGGGACCGACGCGCACCGCATTTCCATGCGCTGTTCCAGTTCCAGCTGGTCGGCCTCAACGGCGCGTTCCTGACCGGCGACGTGTTCAACCTGTTCGTGTTCTTCGAGGTGATGCTGATCGCCTCCTACGGCCTGCTGCTCAGCGGCGGGCGCGGCCTGCGCCTGCGCGTGGGCTTCCACTACGTGGTGTTCAACGTCACCTCCTCCACCGTGTTCCTGATCGCGCTGGGCCTGCTGTACGCGCTGCTCGGCTCGCTGAACATGGCCGAGCTGTCGCAGCGCGTGGCGCAGGCGCCGCCGCAGAACGTGGCGCTGATCAAGGCCGCGTTCGGCCTGTTGCTGCTGGTGTTCTGCGCCAAGGCCGCGCTGCTGCCGCTGTACCTGTGGCTGCCGGAGACCTATGCGCGCGCGCCGGCGGCGGTGGCGGCGCTGTTCGTGATCATGACCAAGGTCGGCCTGTACGCGGTGCTGCGGGTGAGCACGCTGATCCTCGGCAGCCAGGCGCAGGCGCTGGACGGCTACGGCCGCGACTGGCTGCTGTGGCTGGGCCTGGCGACGCTGCTGCTGGCCGCGCTGGGGGTGCTGGCGGCGGTGCGCCTGCGGGTGCTGATCGGCTACCTGGTGATCGTGTCGGCGGCGACGCTGTTCGTGGCCTTCGCGCTCGACGCACCGGGCACGCTCGGCGCCGGGCTGTATTACCTGGCGCACAGCAGCTTCGTCGCCGCGGCGCTGTTCATGATCGCCGACCTGATCCGGCGTCGCCGCGGCGGCGCCAGCGATCGCAAGGAGATCATTGCGCCGCTGCCGGGCAAGACCGTGCCCGGCGTGCTGTTCCTGATCGCGGCGATCTCGGTGGCCGGGCTGCCGCCGCTGTCCGGCTTCCTGGCCAAGGTGGCGATCCTCAGCGCGACGCCGGCCGGGCTGACCGCACCGGTGTGGGCCGCGGTGCTGCTCAGCAGCCTGATGGTGATCATGGGCCTGACCCGCGGCGGTGTGCGCCTGTTCTGGCGCGTGCCCGGCGACCAGGACACGGCCGAGCGCGGCACCGTGGAGTTGCCGCGCCCGGCGCCGCGCAAGGCGCCGGCACGGCCGCTGGAAACCGCCGCCACCGTGCTGCTGCTCGGCTACAGCGTGGCGATGACCGTGGCCGCCGGGCCGCTGCTGCGCTACAGCGAGGCCGCCGCCGCGCAACTGCTGCGCCCGGCCGACTACACCACCCAGTTGCGCGGCACCGCGCCGGTCCTGCGGGAGCCCTGACATGTCCGCCCGTCCCTGGTCGCGCCGCCTGTTCCCGTCCTGGCCGCTGAGCCTGACCGTCACCGCGTTCTGGCTGCTGATGAGCGACAGCTTCAGTCTCGGCCAGGTGCTGCTGGGCGCGGTGCTGGGCGTGGCCGTGCCGCTGTTCGCCGCGCGCCTGGACCGCGAGTTCGCGCGCATCGGCTCACTGCGCCCGGTGCCGAAGATGCTGTGCGTGGCGGCGTGGGACATCGTGCGCTCCAACGTGGTGGTGGCGCTGCAGGTGCTGGGCCCGGAGAAGCGCATCCACCCCGGCTTCATCTGGGTGCCGCTGGACATCGCCAACATCCACGGCATCGCCGCGCTGACCAGCATGATCACCCTGACCCCGGGCACGGTGTCGGCGGCGCTGTCGGACGACCGCAAGTACCTGCTGGTGCACGTGCTGCACCTGGACGATGCCGAGAGCGTGATCCGGCAGATCAAGACGCGCTACGAGGCGCCGTTGATGGAGATCTTCCCATGACCAGCCACATGTTCATCGAGACCACGATCGTCGTGTGCATGCACGTGGTGGCGCTGTCGATGCTGCTGGCGCTGTGGCGGCTGCTGCGCGGGCCGACCGTGCCCGATCGCATCCTGTCGCTGGACACGCTGTCGGTGACCGCGATCGCCGAACTGATGCTGTTCGGCATGTACCTGGATTCGCCGGTGTACTTCGAGGCGGCGCTGATCATCGCCATGCTCGGCTTCGGCAGCACCGTGGTGCTGAGCAAGTTCGTGCTGCGCCGGGACATCGTCGAATGATCGGCGTGCTGCAGGTGGGGCTGTCGCTGCTGCTGATCGTCGGCTGCTTCTTCATCCTGGTCGGCGCGCTGGGCCTGGTGAAGCTGTCGGACTTCTTCAAGCGCCTGCACGCGCCGACCAAGGCCAGCACCCTGGGCGTGGGCTGCGTGCTGCTGGCCTCGGTCGGCTACCACCTGTTCCTGGGCCAGGACCCGCAGCCGCGCGAACTGCTGATCACCGCGTTCCTGTTCATCACCGCGCCGATCAGCGCGCACATGATGGCCAAGGCGGCGCTGTCGCTGATGCTGGAACAGCGCCCGCAGGTGCCGGGCAGCGACCACGCCGAGCAGGAAGGGCTGCCGCCGCCGGAGCAACCGGAGCAGCGCTGAGCGCGCAGGTCTGCGTAGGAGCGGCTTTAGCCGCGACAGGCTTTACAGGGAACGCCCGTCGCGGCTGAAGCCGCTCCTACGAGCGAGGCCGGTGCGTACCGTGGGACCAGCCGCTTTTTCCAATCCCCAATCCCGACTCCCCACTCCCGGCCCTCAAGCCAGCAACGCCAGCTCCAGTCCCACCCACGCCAGGAACGCCACCAGCAACACCGCCCCCTCGCCGCGACTCAAACGCATGTCGCCGCGCAGCATCGGGTACAGCACCACCGCCAGCGCGATCGCCGCCGGCAATTCCAGGCGCACGAAGGACGCCGGCAACGGCAGCGGCCGCAGCGCCGCCATGCCGCCGATCACCACCAGCAGGTTGAACAGGCTCGAACCCAGCACGTGGCCGACCACCATGTCGCCCTGGCCACGGCGTGCGGCGGCCACCGCGGCGGCGGCTTCCGGCAGCGTGGTGCCGATCGCCACCGGCAGCAGACCGACCAGCAGCGGCGACAGGCCCCAGGCCGCGCCCAGCCGCGGCGCGTGTTCCACCACCAGGTTGGCGCCGGCGTTCAACAGCACGAGGGCGATCAGCAGGCGCAGCAGGTTGAGCACCAGCCCGGTACGGGTCACCGCGTAGCCGGACACGCCGAGCTGGCGTGCGGCCGGCTCGTGCCGCGCGCGCAGCAGCAGGAAGGCGACCACGCCGACGAAGGCCAGCAGCAGCGCCACGCCCTCGGTGCGCGAGATCGCGCCATCCAGGCCGAAACCGATCAGCGCCAGCGTCGCCAGGGTCAGCAGCACCAGTAGCGGCGGCAGCAGGCGCGTGCGCAGCAGCAGCGGCGCCGCCAGTGCGCCAAGCCCCAGGGTCAGGCCGAGATTGGCCAGGTTGCTGCCGACCGCGTTGCCCAGCGCCAGGTCCTGCGCGCCGGCGGCGTAGGCGCGCGCGTTGACCGCCAGTTCCGGCAGCGAGGTGCCGAAGGCCACCAGCAGCAAGCCGGCCACGAACGGCGAGGCGCCAAAGCGCTGCGCCAGGCCGGAGGCCGCCTTCACGATCGAGTCCCCGCCCAGCGCCAGGAACGCCAGCCCCAACACGACCCAGCCGATCGTACCCGCCATCGCCGACTCCCCACCCTCAAGAAGCGGCGATTCTATGCGCAGCGCCGATGACGCCGCCGTGGTCGTGCCGCCGCAGTGGTACGCGGCCGGCGTCCGGGCTGGGGCGCCGCCACGACCGCGCGTTCATGCCCGAGCGTGTCTGCTAGCGCCTGCCGCGCGCCCGAGCGCGCCCTCCCTCGCCGCCGCCACAGGAGCCGTCCCATGTCCCGTCCCGATCCCACGCCGCCGCGCCGGCGGCCCTGGCTGGCGCTGGCCGCCATCGCCGCGATCGCCGCGACGCTCGCCGCCGCCTTCGCCTGGAGCGCCGGCTGGCTCGGCGGCCCGCAGCGGCTGACCGCGCAACGCATGACCGACGCCATCGAAGCCGGCGGCCCGCCGCATCCGGGCTTCCGCCGTGCGCACAGCAAGGGCGTGTGCGTCAGCGGGCATTTCGAGGGCAACGGCCAGGGCAGCGCGCTGTCCTCGGCGCGGGTGTTCGCACAGGACTCGGTGCCGGTGCTCGGCCGCCTGTCGATCGGCGGCGGCGACCCGCACGGCGCCGACGGCGCCGCCCGCGTGCGCAGCATGGCCCTGCAGTTGCGCAGCGACGACGGCCAGGAATGGCGCACGGCGATGAACAGCTTCCCGTTCTTCGTGGTCGCCAGCCCCGAAGGCTTCATGGCGCAGACCCTGGCCGCGCGCCCGGACCCGGCCACCGGCAAGCCGGATCCGGCGAAGATGGCGGCGTTCCTGCAGCGTTACCCGGAGGCGAAGAAGTTCCAGGAGTGGGCCAAGACCGCACCGTGGTCGGACAGCTGGGCCAACACCCAGTACAACGGCGTCAACGCGTTCCGCTTCACCGCCGCCGACGGCAGCACGCATGCGGTGCGCTGGTCGATGCGCCCGCACACCCCGTTCGCGCCGCTGTCGGCCGAGCAACGCGCCAAGGCCGATGCCGACTTCCTCAGCGAAGACCTGCAGGCGCGGCTGGCGCACGGCCCGCTGCGCTGGGACCTGGTGCTGACCGTGGCCGCGCCCGGCGACCCGGTCGACGACCCCTCGCAACCGTGGCCGCAGGATCGCCAGCAGGTGGTCGCCGGCACCCTGGTGCTGGACCATGCCGAGCCGCAGGCCACCGGGCCGTGCCGCGACCTCAACTACGATCCGCTGATCCTGCCGCACGGCATCGCCGGCTCTGACGATCCGATCCTGGCCGCGCGCTCGGCGGTGTATTCGCAGTCCTTCAACCGCCGCGAGCGCGAGATCGCCCACGGCCAGGCGCCCGACGCCACCGGCCGCCCGTACGGAGGTGCGCAATGAACCGCGACGACCGCCCCGCGCACTTCAACCTGCTCGCGCGCGTGCTGCACTGGCTGATGGCGGCGATGATCCTGACCATGCTGTTCGTCGGCGTGGGCATGGTCGCCTCGGTGTCGCAGCGGCCCTGGCTGCTGAACCTGCACCGCCCGCTCGGCATCGCCATCGGGCTGCTGGTGCTGGTGCGCCTGGGCAACCGCCTGCTGCACCGGCCGCCGCCGCTGCCGGCCGACCTGCCGCGCTGGCAAAAGGCCGCCGCGCATGCCTCGCACTGGCTGCTGTACGCGCTGATGCTGGCGATGCCGCTGCTGGGCTGGTCGATGCTCTCGGCCGGCGGCTACCCGATCGTGCTGTGGCCGGGCGTGCAGTTACCGCCGATCGCCCCGCACAGCCCGGCGCTGTACGCCTGGCTGCGCAGCGCGCACGGTTGGCTGGCCTACCTGCTGTTCGCCACGGTGCTGATGCATCTTTGCGCGGCGCTGTTCCATGCCTGGGTGCGCCGCGACGGCGTGTTCTCGAGCATGGCGCGCGGCGCGGCGACGCCTGCAGCGCCGCGCGACAAGGCGTAGTCCACCCGACGGCACGCACGCGCGGTGCAGCGTTCGCACGCACCGCGCCCCACGCACCTCAATCGGCGAGGTGACCTCCTGCAGCCGAACGCGCGCCAAGGATTTGTGTCGCCCCCGACATGGTCCCAGCCCTGGGCCGCCGTTACACTTGTCGATGGACGGGCACGCTCGTCCGCCCTTGTTCTTCCCGCGCACCGCTCGTTCCCCTGGGAATCCGGCGGCGCGGCCGCGCCAGCCAGTGCCGTTGTTCCGCAGCCCGCCACGCCGGCCTGCGAGTCCGCGCGCCAAGCCAGCTCACCCTCGATCGTCGTCCGGCACCGCATCCGCGCCGGCGATGGCCCTGCCTGCTGCCTTGGAGTCCGCGATGTCCCGTATTGCCCCCGCCTGTCGTTTACCGCGCCGTTCGGCCCTGGCCGTGGCCTGCCTGTTGGCCGCCGTGCCGGCGTTCGCCGCGACACCGGCCGCGACCGCCGCCGACGGCGCGGACGATGCAGAACGCGACGTCACCACCCTCGACAAGATCAGCGTCAAGGGCGAGCGCGCCGAGGGCTACAGCGTGCGCAAGACCAGCGCCGGTACCCGCTTCGAACTGGCGCCGCGGGAGATCCCGCAGTCGGTGAGCATCATCAGCCACCAGCGCATCGAGGATCAGGGCCTGGACGACATCATCGACGTGCTGCAGAACACCACCGGCGTGTCCAGCACGCGCTCGGACAGCGAGCGCTTCGAGTTCTACGCGCGCGGCTTCTACATCGACAACTACCAGTTCGACGGCATCCCCACCACGATGGTGCAGAACTGGAGCTACGGCGATTCGGCGCTGGACCTGGCACTGTACGACCGTGTGGAAGTGGTGCGCGGCGCCACCGGCCTGCTCACCGGCGCCGGTAATCCTTCGGCCTCGGTCAACCTGATCCGCAAGCACGCCGACAGCGCCGAACTGACCGGCAGCGTCACGGTCAGCGCCGGCAGTTGGGGCCGCACCCGCTCCACGGTCGACGTCACCACCCCGCTCAACGCCAGCGGCACGGTGCGCGCCCGGGTGATCGGCAGCTACCTGGACACCGATTCGTACGTGCAGCGCTACAGCCAGCGCAAGTCGCTGGGCTATGCGGTGATCGATGCCGACCTGACGCCGGACACGCAGCTGAGCGTGGGCTACGACTACCAGAACAAGCAGTCCGACGGCGTCACCTGGGGCGGTTTCCCGCTGTGGTACGCCGACGGCAGCCGCACCGACTACCCGCGCTGGTTCAACCCGGCGGCGGACTGGACGTTCTGGGACACCACCAGCAAGCGCGCCTTCGCCACCCTGCAGCACGCCTTCGGCAACGGCTGGCAGCTCAGGCTCAACGCCACCCACGACCAGACCGACGTCACCGACAAGCTGTTCTACCCGTACTACACGATCTATGGCTTCGACCGGCAGACCGGCGCCGGCGTGGTGCCGTACTCGGGTTACTACATCACCGGGCGCAAGGTCGACGGCCTGGACGCCTACGCCGAAGGCCCGTTCCAGTTGGCCGGGCGCGAGCACGAATTGATGGCCGGGCTGAGCTACAACCGCCGCCGCTACGTGAACACGGGCGCCTTCGACTTTCCCGGCCCGCTGCCGAGTTATCTCGGCTGGACCGGCGCCTATCCGGAGCCGGCGTGGTCGCCGCTCAGCGAGTTCAGCCGCGGCACCGTCACCCAGAAGGCCGGCTATGCGGCGGCGCGGCTGTCGCTGGCCGATCCGCTGAAGCTGATCCTGGGCGCGCGCTACACCGACTGGAGGGTGGACGGCAGCGAGAGCGAGGTGGGCTACGTGCTGCACCAGGAGAAGACCACGCCCTATGCCGGCCTGGTGTACACGCTCGACGACGTCTGGTCGGTCTACGCCAGCTACACCGACATCTTCCAGCCGCAGACCGCGCGCACTGCCAGCGGCGCCTACCTGGACCCGGTGATCGGCAAGAGCTACGAGGTCGGGGTCAAGGGCGCCTGGTTCGACGACCGCCTCAACGCCGCGCTGTCGGTGTTCCGCATCGACCAGGACAACGTCGCCCAGGCCACCAGTGGGTTCGTGCAAGGCACCACCGAAACCGCCTACGTCGCCGCGCAGGGCACGGTCAGCCGCGGCGTGGAGTTCGAATTGAACGGTGAGCTGGCGCCGGGCTGGAACGCCACCTTCGGTGCCTCCCGCTACGTCGCCAAGGATGCGGCCGGCGCCGACATCAACAGCCAGCTGCCGCAGACCACGCTCAAGCTCTACAGCAGCTACACCCCGCGCCGCCTGAGCGAGTTGACCGTCGGTGGCGGCGTCAACTGGCAGAACCGCATCTACTACGTCGATGCCACTTACGGCCGCTTCGCGCAGAGCGGCTACGCGCTGGTCAGCGCCTTCGCGCGCTACCGCCTGTCGCCGGCGTTCACAGTGCAGCTCAACCTCAACAACCTGCTGGACAAGCGCTACTACGCGCAGATCTACGGCTACGGCGCCTGGGGCGAACCGCGCAACGGCACGCTGAGCTTCAGCTGGTCGTTCTGAACCGGCAGTCCACGCCGCACGCATGCCGCGACGCGGCATGCGTGGGAGGGAGACAGGCGCCTCAGGCCTCGACGATGCGCAGCGGCACGTCGTCAGCGGCGGCGACGCGGTTACGGCCGCCGCGCTTGCCACGGTACAGCGCCGCATCGGCGCAGCGCAGCAGTTCTTCGGTGCTGCGGCCGTGGTCCGGATAGGCGGCCACGCCGATCGACACGGTCACCGGCGGCAGCGCCTGGCCCTGGTGCTGCACCTGCAGCGCCGCCACCGCGGCGCGGATCTGCTCGGCGCGGCGCTGCGCCACGTCGGCGGCGGCGCCGGGCAGGATCACCGTGAATTCCTCGCCGCCGTAGCGGCAGGCGATGTCCTCCGGCCGCACCAGCCCGGCCAGCAACTGGCCGAATGCCGCCAGCAAGGCATCGCCGCCGGCATGGCCAAGGCGGTCGTTGAGCGCCTTGAAGTGGTCCAGGTCCAGCATCATCAGCGCCAGCGGCTGCTCGCGCCGCTCGCAGCGCGCCAGTTCGCGCACCAGCGATTCTTCCAGGTAGCGGCGGTTGTACAGCCCGGTCAACGGATCGCGGATCGACTGCGTGCGCAGGCGCTGGCGCAACTGCAGGTTGTGCAGCGCCATCGCCAGCTGTTCGGCCACCACCTCGACCAGGGGCAGGCGCTCGAGCAGGGTCGGATCGCGGCTGGACAGATGGATCAGCCCCAGCGGCTCGCCCTGCACCACCATCGGCACGCAGGTGCCATGCCGCGCCGCGCCGGCGGCGTGGACGCAGGCCGGCGCCGCGCCGGGCCGCTGGATCTGGGTGGCGCGGCTGCGCAGACCTTCGCAGCCGCTCAGCGACAGCGCCGGCATGCACAGCGCCTCTTCGCCCCAATGCGCCACGCAGACGGCCTGCTCGCCTGCCGCATCGGTGCAGTACACGCTGCAGCCGGCGTCGCCGAGCAGGCGTTCCAGCGCCTGCCGCGCGACCTCCACCGCCTCGTCCTGCTGCACGCAACTCTGCAGCCCGCGGCTGCAGCGGTTGAGCGTGCGCAGATCCTGTTCGGTGCGCTGCATCTGCTGCACGGTGCCCACCAGCAGCGCATTGGCATGGTGGCCACGCAACTCGGCCTGACTGCGCCGGCCGATCTCGCGGCGCAGCAGCAGGTACAGGCACAGCGTCATCGCGCAGACGGCGGGAATGCCGACCACCGCCAGCCGGCGCAGCAGATCGGCATTGGCGGCGGTGGAGCGGGCATTGCTGGCCAGCGCCGCGCGCTCGCTGCGCACCATGCTGTCGGTGTTGCGTCGGATCGCCTGCGCCAGCACGCGGCCCTGGCGCGCGCGCTCCGGGTCCGGCCTGAGCATGCCCGGGCCGCCGCCGCGCTCGAAACGGGTCACCGCCCGCGCGCTGTCGTGCATGCGCGTCTGCACCTGCGCCTGGACCAGGCGCAGGCGCTGCTGCTGGGCCGGGTCGTGCCGTACCAGCGCGGCCAGTTGCTCCAGCCGCGCCGGCAGCGTTTGCTGGCAGCCGCGGAAGTCGGCCAGATGCTCGTGGCTGCCCAGCAGCAGGAAGCCGCGCAGGGAGGCATCGCAGTCGGCGAGGTTGAGCTGCAGGCCGTTGATGCCGGCAATCACCTGGTGGCTGCGTTGCACCTCGGCGGCATCGTCGAGGAAGCGCTCGCTGCCCACCAGCACGCCGCCGCTGATGCCCAACAGCAGCAGCAGGGCCAGCGGCACGCCATAGCGGTTGATCGTGGTGGAGGGCATGGCGTCGACGAGGGGAAGGGAGGAAGGCCGCGCGCGCCACCAACTGCGCTGCGCAGTCAAGCGCAGGGAACCATGCAAATTCCAGGCCACTTGGCGCGTCGCGTCACAGCCAGCCCTTCTGCCGCGCCAGCCGCGCCGCCTCGATGCGGTTGCCGACCCCGAGCTTGCCGATCGCCTCGGACAGGTAATTGCGCACCGTGCCCGACGACAGCCCCAGCTGCGTGGCGATGTCGCCGGCCGAGGCGCCCTCGCCGGCCAGGCGCAGCACCTGGCGCTCGCGGTCGTTGAGCGGGTCGGCTTCGGACCACGCTTCCAGTGCCAGTTCCGGATCGATCGCGCGGCCGCCGCGGTGCACCTGGCGGATCGCGTCGATCAGCCGCTGTGGCGGTGCGTCCTTGAGCAGGTAGCCGCCGACCCCGGCATCCAGCGCGCGCCGCAGGAAGCCGGGACGGGCGAAGGTGGTGACGATGATGACGCGCACCGGCAGTTGCTGCCGCTGGATGCGCTGGGCCAGCTCCAGCCCGCTGAGGCCGGGCATCTCGATATCGGTGACCAGCAGGTCGGGGGAATGCGCCTGCAGCGCGCGCCACGCGGCCTCGCCGTCGGCCGCGCTGGCGACCACGTCCAGATCCGCTTCCAGGCCCAGCAGTGCGCCCAGCGCACCGCGCACCATCGCCTGGTCCTCCGCCAGCACTAAACGAATCACGGCACCCCCCGGTCCTTGTCGGCCCATTGTAGTGCCCGGGCCGGGCCGGCGCTCAGCCCAGCGCGGCGTCCTGGTCCGCCGGCGCGGGCACCCGCGGTGCCGCTGCGGGTTCCGGCACCACGGTCGCCTCGATCCGGGGCAACGGCGCGGCGGCGACCAGGCAGGTGCCCAGGCCGCGCTCGGAGGCGATGCGCAGGCTGCCGCCTACCGCCTCCAGCCGCTCGCGCATGCTGCTCAGCCCGGTGCCCGGCTGCAGCGCGCCGCCGCGGCCGTCGTCGCGCAGTTCCAGCAGGGCCTGGCCGCGCTCGCACCACAGCCGCAACTGCGCGTGGCTGGCACGGGCATGGCGCTGGATATTGGTAGCGGCCTCGCGCAGTACCAGCGCGAACACCGTCTCCAGCTGCGGGCATGGCGGCAAGGCCTCGACCTGATAGCGGAAGCTCACCCCCGACGATTCCAGCAGCAGCTTGGCGGCGGCGATCTCCGCGGCCAGCTGCGCGGCGCGGATACCGCTGACCGCGCGCCGCACCTGGCCCAGCGCCTCGCGCGCGACCTGGCCCACTTCCTCCATCTCGCGCTGCGCCGCGGCGGCGTCGTGGGCGAGCAGGCGCGTGGCCAGGTCCGACTTCAGCGCCACCAGCGACAGGGTATGGCCGAGCAGGTCGTGCAGGTCGCGGCCGATGCGCTCGCGCTCGGCCACCGCCGCCAGGCGCCGCACTTCCTCGTGGCTCAGGCGCAGTTGCGCCTCGCCGCGCGCACGGCGCTCGAAGCTGATGTTCATCAGCCCTACCGACAGGCCGACCACCACCGCGCTGACCATGTACAGCGGCGACCAGCCGCGCAGCGTCCAGGCCAGCGCGAACAGGGCCAGCACCAGCAGCATCGCCGCCACCGCCCGCACCGGCGACAGGCAGAACGCCAGGAAGGCGCAGGCATAGATGATGTAGCACTGCGCGCCGGGGTTGTACGGCAACAGCACGAACGCCAGCGCCGCCATGCCCGCCACGCACCAGGGCAGGTAGCGCCGGTGGAGGTAATAGGCCACGTAGTACAGGGCCAGAAACACCAGGTAGCTGGCCAGCGTCGGCGGGAACCAGTTGCGGAAGTAGTACGGCTCGTACAGCGGAGTGACGAACAGCCAGATCGACCACACCAGCGACAGCCACACGAACCAGTGGGTGCTGGACTTGGCCGAGCTCCAGCCGATGCGGCGGGCGATCAGCGAGTCGGGCGAGGCGTGCAGCAAGGCGATCACGTCGGGCTCCCAGGGCGGCACGGCCGCCGCGGCGCATAGCTTAGCGAAGGCGCCGGCACGCGGAACCGCGCGACGGCGCCGGGATCGGGATGGCGCGCCATCAGCCGCGACGCAGGCGCCGCTGCGCCAGTGCGTAGAACACCACCGTCACCGCCAGCAGCGCGGCGACATGGCCGACACTGCTGCGGCCATCGGCCTGGCCGACCACGCGCAGCGCCAACTGGCCCAGGTGATAGGACGGCCACAGCGGCGCCAGCGTGGTCAGCCACGCCGGCAGCAGCTGCAGCGGGATCCACAGCCCGGACAGGAACGCCATCGGCAGGTAGATCAGGTTGACCAGCGCCGGCGCACCGCTGCCGCCGGCATAGGCGCCCAGCGCCAGCCCGATCGCACAGAACGGCAGCGTGCCCAGCACGTCGACCAGCAGCAGCCAGAGCCGCTGGCCCGGCGTCAGCATCACCCCGCCCAGCAACGCGGCCAGCGCCTGCAGCAGCACCCCGATCGCCAGCGCGAACGCCATCGCCAGCGCGGTCCGTGCCAGCAGCAGCGCCATCGGCGGCACCGGCATCGCCCGCTTCAGCGCCAGCAGGCCGCGCTCGCGGTCCAGGGCCAGGCCCACGCCGAACCCGAACAGCGCCGGCGCCGTCACCCCGAACACGCTGTAGCTGGCCATCAGGTACACCGCCGCATCGTGGCGCCCATGATTGAGCAGCACCCCGAACAGCAGGTAGAACAGCGGCGGGAACAGCAACGTGGGCAAGGCGAACGACGGCGTGCGCAGCCAGCGCAGCACCTCGTAGCGGATCTCGCGCAGCAGCAGCGCGCCCTGGTCGCGCAACGACCAGGCGGCCGCCGGCGGGACAACGGACAGATCGATCGGGTTCATGCGGCCTCCGCACGGGTGATGGCGAGAAAGGCGTCGGCCAGGCCGGCGCGGCGGACTTCCAGCGCGCCCAGCGCCGGATCGCTGGCGAGCAGGCGCGCCACCACCGGCTCGGCCGGCTCGGCGACCACCTCCAGCACACCATCGCGGCTCTCGGCGTGTCGCACCTGCGGCCACAGCGCCACCTGCGCCGCCGGCAGCGCGCTGCGGCAGCGGATGGTGCATTGTTCGAAGCGCGCACGCAGCTCGGCGACACTGCCCTCAGCGATCAGCGTGCCGCGCTGCAGCACCGCCACCCGGTCGGCCAGCGCCTCGGCTTCTTCCAGATAGTGCGTGGTCAGCAGCACCGCGCAGCCGTCCGCGACCAGTTCGCGGATCGCCCGCCACAGGCCCTGCCGCGCCTCGATGTCCAGGCCGGTGCTGGGCTCGTCCAGGAACAGCACCCGCGGCCGCCCGCAGATCGCCATCGCGAACTGCACGCGCCGCTGCTGGCCGCCGGACAGTTGGCCGTAGCGGCGTGCCATCAACCCGTCCAACCCGGCCAGCGCCACGCAATCGGCGACGCTGCGCGGCTGCGGGTAGTAGCCACGCGCCTGCAGCAGCAGTTCGCCCACACGCAGCGTCTCCGGCAGCCCTGCGGTCTGCAGCATCGCACCGGCCTGGCGGCGTGCGGCCAGCGCCTGCGGATCCTGCCCGCACAGGCGCACGCTGCCGACGTCGGGCGTCTGCAGCCCGAGCAGCAGGCTCACCGCGGTGCTCTTGCCGGCACCGTTGGCGCCCAGCAGTGCCAGCAACTGGCCGCGGTGCAACTGCAGGTCGACGCCGTCGAGCGCGACCAGCGCCCCATAGCGCTTGTGGACACCGCTGAGCTGCGCCAGCGGCAACGCATCATGGTCAGGCATGGACAATTCCAGTGGTGGCAGGGAGTGCCTAGGCTGCGCCGTGGCGGCGACGCGTCCCAGTGCGGCGCGTCAACTGCATCGGATGACATCTGTCACTGGCAGCCCCGGCACGATTGCCGCATGCTGCGATCCACGCCGAGGGGCGGCGTTTCTTCCCGTTGCAGCGCACCGCAGAAAGTGACTTCCGGCCATGCCCACGGCGGCCGGTGGCTCGCACACTGCAGCGCGCCGACCGTTTCGTTCAAGGACACGATGAGTACTTCCTCCGACCTGCTCAAGGAACTCCGTATCGACCGCAAGGCGCCGCCAAGCGAGCCGCCGTCGCGGCGCGGGCTGTGGATCGCTTTGGTACTGCTGGTGGTGCTGCTCGCCCTGGGCGCCGGCGGCTGGTGGCTGTTCGGCCGCAGCAAGCCGCTGGAGGTGCGTACCGCGGCGGTGGTGGCGATCGCCCCCGGCAGCAGCAGCGCCTCGGTGCTGGACGCCAGTGGCTACGTGGTGGCGCGGCGCATGGCCACGGTGTCGGCCAAGATCACCGGCAAGGTCCGCGAGGTGCGCATCGAGGAAGGCATGCGCGTGGAGGAAGGCCAGGTGATGGCAACGCTGGATCCGATCGACGCCAATGCGCAGCGGGTGCTGTCGGCCTCGCAACTGGACGCGGCGCGCAGCCTGGTCGCCAACATGCAGGCGCAGGTGCGCCAGGCCGATGCCGACGCGCAGCGGCTGCAGACCCTGGCCGGCCAGCAACTGGTCTCGCGGTCGCAGTACGAGCAGGCGGTGGCGCAACGCGACGCCCTGCGCGCGCAGTTGCAGAACGCGCAGCGCAACGTGGCGGTGGCCGGCAACCAGTTGTCGATCTCCGATCTCAACGTCGACAACACCATCGTGCGTGCGCCGTTCTCCGGCGTGGTCACCGCCAAGGCGGCGCAGCCGGGCGAGATCGTCTCGCCGCTGTCGGCCGGCGGCGGCTTCACCCGCACCGGCATCGGCACCATCGTCGACATGGATTCGCTGGAGATCGAGGTCGAGGTGGGCGAGTCCTACATCGGCCGGGTCAAGCCGGGCATGCCGGTGGAAGCGGTGCTCAACGCGTACCCGGACTGGAAGATCCCGGCCGAGGTGATCGCGATCATTCCCTCCGCCGACCGCGGCAAGGCGACGGTGAAGGTGCGCGTGGCGCTGAAGCAGAAGGACGCGCGGATCGTGCCGGAGATGGGCGTACGGGTCAGCTTCCTGGAGGCACCGCAGCCGCAGGCGCAGCACACGCCGCAGGGCGTGCGGGTGCCGAGCGCGGCGATCGTCAAACGCGAGGGCCAGGACGTGGCGTTCGCGGTGAAGGACGACAACACGATCGAGCAGCGCGCGCTGAAGACCGGCCTCGCCCTGGGCGACGACCGCCAGGTGCTGTCCGGCTTGGCCGCAGGCGACACGGTGGTGCTGGATCCGCCGGAGGCCTTGCATGCGGGTATGCAGGTGAAGACGGCGGAGGCCGCCGCGCAGTAGTACGCGATCGTGTGCTGCGCACTGCGTCAGCACCCGAGGTTGCACCTGAAGTGGTCACTTTCCAACGGCGCTCCACCGCAGCCACAACGCTCTAGCTCAAGTTTATGCAGTTGCTGTTGCATTCCTTCCCCGAGTGACGCTCCTGCTGTTGCTGTTGCTTTGTAGCTGTTGCTCTTGATTTTTGCTCTACCGGGTTCCCTTCCGCAGCGGCGGATGGACCGGGGAAAAACCCGAAGGGCGGCGCACATGGATGTGCGCCGTTCGCGGCAGGGGCAGGATGCCCCTTCCGCGAATCCCCGGTGCATCCGCGGACCCGGAGCGCGCAGCGCGGAGGGCGCAAGGCAGGGCGCGCTTTCTTTTGGTTACCTTTTCTTTGCGCGAGCAAAGAAAAGTAACTCGCCCGCAAGGGCGAAAGCCTTTGCTGTTGCTTCAAGCTTGAGTATCAAACGAGAAGATCTGTAGGAGCGGCGTTAGCCGCAACAAACGTAATTGGTCATGGCTGTCGCGGCTGAAGCCGCTCCTACAATCCAGCGGCCGTCACCGTAGCAGCAAGTGCAAGAGCAAAGCTTTCGCCTTGCGGCGAGTTACTTTTCTTTGCTTGTGCAAAGAAAAGTAACCAAAAGAAAGCACACCCTGCCTACGCGCCCTCCGCGCTAACGCGCTCCGGGTCCGCGTCCAGCCCGGGGATCCGCGGAAGGGGCATCCTGCCCCTGCCGCGGACGGCGTACATCCATGTACGCCGCCCCTTCGGGGTTTTTCCCCGCGCTGGCCGCCGCTTCGGAAGGGAACCCGGCAAGTCAAAAGCAAAAACAACCGCAACGGCAGAAACAACAGCAAAAGCACAACCACTGCAGCTGCACTTGCAACAGCAACAGCAACAACAGAAAAAGCAAAAGCAACGGTAATTACATCGCCGCCAGCGGCGACCACATCGCCTCCACCTCGTCCACCGCCAGGAACACCACCATGTCCACCCTCGTCACCCTGCGCAACGTCACCAAGACCTACCAGCGCGGCCCCGAGAAAGTCCAGGTCCTGCACGGCATCGACCTGGATATCGCCCGCGGCGACTTCGTCGCCCTGATGGGCCCGTCCGGCTCCGGCAAGACCACCCTGCTCAACCTGATCGGCGGGCTGGATTCGCCCAGCGGTGGCGAGATCGAGATCGAAGGCCAGCGCATCGACCGCATGAGCGGCGGCCAGCTCGCCACCTGGCGCAGCCACCATGTCGGCTTCGTGTTCCAGTTCTACAACCTGATGCCGATGCTCACCGCGCAGAAGAACGTCGAACTGCCGCTGCTGCTGACCTCGCTCGGCGCCGCCCAGCGCAAGCGCAATGCCGAGATCGCGCTGACCCTGGTCGGCCTGGCCGAGCGCCGCAACCACAAGCCCAGCGAACTGTCCGGCGGCCAGCAGCAGCGCGTGGCCATCGCCCGCGCCATCGTCTCCGACCCCACCTTCCTGATCTGCGACGAACCCACCGGCGACCTCGACCGGCGCTCGGCCGAGGACGTGCTGGGCCTGCTGCAGGAACTCAACCGCAGCCACGGCAAGACCATCGTCATGGTCACCCACGACCCCAAGGCCGCCGAGTACGCCACCCATACCGTGCACCTGGACAAGGGCGAGCTGGCCGACGCGCCGGTCGCGCACTGAGCGAGGCGATGCCATGAAGTATTTCTCGTTGATCTGGGCGCAACTGTTCCGCAGCAAGACGCGGACACTGCTGACCCTGTTCTCGGTGATTGTCGCCTTCCTGCTGTTCGGCCTGCTCGACTCGGTGCGCGTGGCGTTCACCGCCGGTGGCTCGGTGGAAGGGGTCAACCGCCTGGTGGTGGCCTCGCGGCTGTCGATCACCCAGTCGCTGCCGGTGCGCCTGGAGTCGCAGATCCGCAGCGTGCCGGGCGTGCGCGACGTGACCTATGCGATGTGGTTCGGCGGCATCTACAAGGATCCCAAGGACTTCTTCCCCAACTTCTCGGTCGCGCCGAACTTCTTCGACGTGTACAGCGAATACGTGGTGCCGCCGGAGCAGCTCAAGGCCTTCCGCGACACCCGCACCGGTGCGGCGGTGGGCGAAGCGCTGGCGAAGAAGCACGGCTGGAAGGTCGGCGACGTGATCCCGCTGCAGGCCACCATCTTCCCGCGTGGGGGCAGCAACGACTGGCCGCTGGAGCTGAAGGCGATTTTCAAGGCCAAGGACCGCGCCAACGTGCAGGCCGAGAACCAGTTGATGATGAACTGGAAGTACTTCGACGAGAGCAACGACTACATCAAGGGCAAGGTCAGTTGGTACACGGTGCGGCTGGACAACCCCGAGCACGCCTCGCGCGTGGCGCAGGCGATCGATGCGCTGTCGGCCAACTCCGACCACGAGACCAAGTCGCAGACCGAGTCGGCGTTCCAGCAGGCCTTCGTCAAGCAGTTCGCGGACATCGGCCTGATCGTCACCTCGATCATGGGCGCGGTGTTCTTCACCCTGGTGCTGCTGACCGGCAACACCATGGCGCAGGCGGTGCGCGAGCGCATCCCGGAACTGGCCACGCTCAAGACCCTGGGCTTCCAGGACCGCACGGTGCTGGCCCTGGTGATCGTGGAGTCGGTATTGCTGATCGTGCTCGGCGGCCTGCTCGGCATGGCGCTGGCGTCGGTGGCGATCCCGGTGCTGGGCAGCGCCAGCCGCGGCGCGCTGCCGGTGCACGCGGTGCCGGCGCAGACCTGGCTGATCGGCGGGGCGCTGATGCTGGTCATCGGCGTGGTGGTCGGCCTGCTGCCGGCGCTGCGCGCCCAGCGGCTGAAGATCGTCGACGCCCTCGCCGGGCGTTGAGCCCGCCCCTTCTCTCCAGCACATCG
This sequence comes from Xanthomonas sp. NCPPB 3174, assembly GCF_056725205.1. NCBI lineage: Bacteria > Pseudomonadati > Pseudomonadota > Gammaproteobacteria > Lysobacterales > Lysobacteraceae > Xanthomonas > Xanthomonas sp. NCPPB 3174. The sequence goes on from NZ_CM161517.1 coordinate 4,628,860, forward strand.
ATGCCACGGACGGCGACGCAGACCCGAGGAACAACGCAATGAAGATGCAATGGTTATGGAATGTCCTGGCGATCGCGGCGCTGGCGCTCGGCCTGGGACTCTGGATCGCCCTGCCCTGGTTCCTGGTCCTGGCGCTGGTGGCGGTGCTCGCCGTGCTGCTGCTGGTCACCCGCAGCGGCCGGCTGTCGCTGGCGGCCGCGCGCATCGGCATCGCCAGCCTGCCGCAACGCTGGGGCGCCAGTTCGGTGATCGTGGTCGGCATCGCCGGCGTGGTCGGGGTGCTGGTGGCGATGCTGGCGATGGGCCAGGGCTTCCAGGCGACCCTGGACAGCACCGGCGACGACACCACCGCCATCGTGCTGCGCGGCGGCTCGCAGGCCGAGACCAACTCGGTCATCACCCGCGACCAGGTGCCGCTGATCGCCAGCCTGGCCGGCGTGGCGCGCGGCGCCGACAACCGCCCGCTGGTCTCGCCGGAACTGTCGCAGGTGGTGAACCTGCAGTCCAAGTCCGACGGCAGCGACGTCAACGCGCAGTTCCGCGGCGTCGGCGAGCAGGGCTGGGCGGTGCACGACAAGGTCAAGCTCCTGCAGGGCCGTCGCTTCACCCCCGGCCTGCGCGAGATCGTGGTCGGCAAGGGCGCGCAGTCGCAGTTCCGCGGCCTGCAGCTCGGCCAGACCCTGACCCTGGGCAACCAGGCCTGGACCGTGGTCGGCGTGTTCGCCAGCGGCGATGCGCACGACTCGGAACTGTGGACCGACACCCAGACCCTGGCCACCACCTACAACCGCAGCGCCTACCAGTCGATCAGCGTGCGCACCCAGGGCCAGGACGGCTTCCGCCAGTTCAAGGCGGCGATGGACGCCGACCCGCGGCTGAAGCTGGACGTGTTCACCACCCGCGAGTACTACCGCAAGCAAGGCGGCAACCTCAGCAAGGTGCTGGAGGTCCTGGGCACCTTCATCGGCACCATCATGGCGATCGGTGCGGTGTTCGGCGCGCTCAACACCATGTACGCGGCGGTCGCCACCCGCGCCCGCGAGATCGCCACCATGCGTGCGCTGGGCTTCCGCGGGCTGCCGGTGGTGGTGGCGGTGATGCTGGAGACCATGCTGCTGGCGCTGCTCGGCGGCGTGCTCGGCGGGCTGATCGCCTGGGCGATCTTCAACGGCTACAGCGTCTCCACCCTGGGCAGCAACTTCAGCCAGGTGGTGTTCCAGTTCAAGGTGTCCCCGCCGCTGCTGTGGACCGGGTTGAAGTGGGCGCTGGGCATCGGCCTGGTCGGCGGCCTGTTCCCGGCGCTGCGTGCCGCGCGCCTGCCGATCACCACCGCCCTGCGCGCGCTGTAGCGCCAGGGCTGAACGCGCCGGGCCGGGACCCCTGTCCCGGCCCGGCCCAATGGCCGCTGACGCGTCATCGTTTCGTCATCGAAACGCGGTAGAACGGCCGCCGCCGAGGCGCTAGCCTGCGCGGCCATTTGGTTCCACGCCGCCACGTCCATGTCCTCGCGCCTGCGCCTGCTGCTCGTCCTCTGCGCCAGCCTGTGGCTGAGCGCCTGCTCCTCCACCTCGCTGAGCGACCGCCTGGTCGCGCCGGGCGGCGTGTCGCCGCTGATGGACGAGGAGCGCATCCAGAGCCTGCTGGCGACCCTGCCCAACCGCAGCGGCCACGTGGTGGTGCCCGGCGGCATCCCGATCTTCTGGCGTGCCATCGACCCGGGCGACTACCACATGCGCTACCGCTACGAGCATGCCGGCCGCGATGCCAGCGGCCACGAGCACGCCGACTTCGCCATGGACGTGGGCACCCCGGCGCCGACCACGCACATGGCCCCGCGCGGCACCGTGGTGCTGCTGCACGGCTGGATGATGGACGGCGATTCGCTGTTGCCGTGGTCGCTGGACCTGGCCCAGGCCGGCTACCGCAGCATCAGCATCGACCTGCGCAACCACGGTCGCTCCGGCGGCGGCCCGGCCGGCTACGGCACCCGCGAGTCCGACGACGTGGTCGCGGTGATCCGTGCCCTGCGCGCCAGCGGCGAGGTGCAGGGCCCGGTGTACCTGTTCGGCGTGTCCTACGGCGCGGCCACCGCGCTGTTCGCCGCGCAGAAGCTCGGCGACGAGGTCGACGGCGTGGTCGCGATGGAATCCTTCGCCAACGCCGGCCGCGGCATCCGCGACATGATCCCGCACATGCTCGCCAGCCGCCCGCGCGGCTGGATGGCCAGCGCGGCGATGGACCTGGCGCGCTGGCGCTACGGCGGGCAGAACCTGGATGCGGTGATCGCCAACGCCAACCAGCGCCTGGCGCTGAACCTGGACCAGGTCGACGTCACCGCCGCCGCGCGCGCCGCACCGGCCTGCGTGCTGCTGCTGCACGGCAGTGCCGACCAGCACATCCCGGTGGCGCACGGCCGCCTGCTGGCGCTGGACGCCCCGCGCGCGCACTACCTGGAGATGCCCGGCGAGAACCACCTGAGCCTGCCGATGCGGCTGGACCTGCTGGCGCCGACCGTGGAGGACTGGTTCGCCGACCTGCAGTCGCCGAGCCCCGGCGGCCGCTGCCCGCAGCCGCTGCCACCGCGTGCGGATCCCGAGCTGCAGCTGACGGGTGAACCGGCGACGAGCGGTAGCCGGGGGTGAGCGGGGATTCGGGAGTCGGGATTAGGGATTCGTAACAGCGGCTGCGCTGGCGACCTGCCACTTTCAGGGAACGGCGCCGGCTTTTGCCAATCCCGAATCCCTACTCCCCAATCCCCGCTCGCCGCCACACGCCGGACCGCCAAAGACTTTCGCCGGCGAACAACAGCAAGCCGATCCAGATGGCGGCAAAGCCGATCGCCTTGCCCGCGTCGAACGGCTCGCGGAAGAACCACACGCCCAGCAGCAACTGCAGGCTCGGCGCGATGTACTGCAGCAGCCCCACCAGCGACAGCGGGATGCGCCGCACGCCGTAGGCGAAGCCGATCAGCGGCACCGCGGTGACCACGCCGCCGAACACCAGCAGCAGGTCGTTGCGCCAGCCCCAGCCGCCGACGAAGCCGCCGCCGTGGCCGGCCTCGCCCCACAGCACGAAGCCCAGCGCCGGCAGGAACAGATACAGGCTTTCCACGCCCAGCCCTGCCACCGCATCCACCTGCACCAGCTTGCGCAGCAGGCCGTACAGCCCGAACGAGCCGGCCAGGCCCAGCGCGATCCACGGCAGCGTGCCGGCGTCGACGGTCAGCCAGGCCACGCCCAGCGCGGCGCAGGCCACCGCCAGCCACTGCAGCGGGCGCAGCCGCTCATGCAGCACCAGTACGCCGAGCAGCACGTTGACCAGCGGGTTGATGAAGTAGCCGAGGCTGGTCTCGATCACGTGGCCGGCATTGACCGCCCAGATGTACAGGCCCCAGTTGAAGGCGATCGCCAGGCTGCTCAGCGCCAGCGTGGCCAGCGCGCGCGGCTGCGCGGCGATGCGCCGCCACCACTGCAGGCGCGCGCTGTACACCAGCCAGGCCACCACCAGCAGCGTGCTCCAGACGATGCGGTGGGCGATGATGTGCGGCGACGGCACCGCCTGCAGCAGGTGCCAGTACACCGGCACCACGCCCCACAGCGCGAAGGTCGCCGCGGTGATCCACAGGCCGCGCCGGGCCTCCTGCTCGGCGGCCGCGGTCATCGCCGGGTCCTCGCCACGGTGATCACCACCACGCCGGCCAGGATCACTGCCATCGCACCGACATCGCTGGCGCTGAAGCGTTCGCTGCCGAGCCAGCTGCCCAGAGCCACCGCGATCACCGGATTGACGTAGGCATAGCTGCCGGCCAGCGCCGGGCGCACGTGTTGCAGCAGCCACACGTAGGCGGTGAAGGCGACGATCGAGCCGAACACGCACAGGTAGGCCACCGCCAGCACGCCCTGCGCGCTCGGCAGGGTGTGCAGGCGTTCGCCGCTGAGCAGGCCGATCGCCACCAGCATCACCCCGCCGCACAGCATCTGCCCGGCAGCCGCCATGAACGGCATCGGCAGGTCGCGCCCGCGCGACCACACCGAACCGAACGCCCAGCCGACGGGCGCGATCAACAGCAGCACCAGGCCCAGCGGGCTGGCAGTGAGACTGCTGCCGGCATTGAGCCACACCACCCCGGCGAAGCCGACCACGATGCCCAGCCATTCGCCGCGGCTGGCGTGGTGGCCGCGCAGCGTGCCGAACAGCGCCATCCACAGCGGCACTGAGGCCACCGCCACCGCCGCCAGCCCCGAGGACACCTGCCGCTCGGCCAGCACCACCAGGCCGTTGCCGCAGACCAGCATGAGCGCGCCGAGCATGGCCAGCGGCCGCCACTGCGCGCGGGTGGGCGCGGCCACCCCGCGCCAGCGCAGCACCGCGTACAGCACGCTGCCGGCGATCACGAAGCGCGTGCCGGAGACCACGCTCAACGGCGGCGCGCCGCCTTCCAGGGCGAAGCGGATCGCCAGATAGGTCGAGCCCCAGACGACGTAGACCAGGAACAGGGCGAGAACGACGAAGCCGCCGCGCGCAGGCGCAGCGGCGACAGGAGCAGAAGGCATCGGACGGCGCCAGAGACAGCAGGGGCGCTATTCTAGAGCACCTGGTCTGCGCGCAAGCCCTCTCACCCGCGCGCGGCGCGCTGCCGCGGCGTACAGACCACTCGTCGAGAAAGGAGTCGTGGATGACATCACACCGCACCTGGCTCGCGCTGCCCTTGCTGGCGGCGCTCGGCAGCAACAGCGCGGCACGCCCGCCTGCCGGACCCTGGGAATTGAACGGACATCAGTTGCTGGAAGCCCCGCTGGACGGCTCGCTGGCCGCCGACCTGGGCCTACAGCAACCGCAGGAACTGCGGGTCATGGTGTCCTCGCGCACGGCGGCCGCGTACATGCTCGGCATCGCGGCCGGCAGCGAGGGCGCGCGATGGTGCCGACCGACCGGCCAGTCCGGCCCACCGGATGTGCAGGCCCTGGTCGCCGATCTCGGCGCGCTGCCCGACGCGCGCCTGGACGCGCGCGCCAGCGATCTGGTCGTGCAGGCCCTGGCCAAACGGTATCCCTGCAAATCCACGCCGCACCGCGCATCACGCTGAGGGCACCCGACTGCCGCAGGTCGCGTCGGCGCAGCGAGGCAGCGATGCGCCGCGTCCGGCGCGGTGTCCGCGCCGGGTGCCGAACGCGCATCCACTGTGGCATCGGCGCAACAAGAGCGGCGCCTGGCGCTCAATCAGCACCACCAAGCCGGTCTCGCAGGCCAGCATGGGCACGCCGAGTCGCGACGGCGGCCGCTCCTGTGCGCAGCCGTGCCGCGTCGCGCTGCAGGCAAGGAAACGCGATCGGCCTCGCGCAGCGAGTGTGCTGCGCAGAGCAGTTCTTGTCCTGATGTCTTCACCGATGAACGGACGTCCATGACAGCACGGTCGGCACCTGCTGCTGCGCTCCACCGCGCCGCGAAATACCTAAGAGACGGTTCAGCCGCACGGGCGTATCTGTACGCACATACGCCCGCTCGCTGAGCACCGCCATGGCCATCGCTACCGCACTGTCGCCGCTCGGCACCGTCAATCCGTATGGCACCTCGCCCTATGGCTTCTCCGCAACGGGCACCTCGGGCGATTCGGCCCAGGCCGGCAACCCGATCGTGTCCAGCAACGATCCGGCGGCGGTGCAACAGGCCGTGGAGTTGTCCGGCGACGCCTCGGTGATCCTCAGCCTCGGCGGCCTCGCCGGGAGCACCGCGGCGGACACGGGCCTGACCTACAACGCCGCCGGGCTGTTCAACAGCATCGTCAGCGCCGGCCCGACCGATGCCACCTCGGCCACCGGCACCTCCGGCTCCAGCACCGATCCTTCGACGTCGACGACCGGCACCGGCACCGGCACGTCCACCTCTCCATATCCCACCCTCGACCAGGCCACGCAGACCTACGACCAGGGCCTGCTCGGCACCATCACCGCGCCGCCGTCGACCCCCGGCCTGTACAACGCCTCTGGCGTCTTCAGCAGCCAGGGCCTGACGCCGCAGCTGTCGTCGCTGCTGCAGTCCAATCCCGACCTCAGCGGCACGGTGACCGGCGATCTGCTCAACCAGGGCATCGTCGGCGGGCTGATCGACACCACCGCCTGAGCGGTGGCCGCCCCGCAGTACCTGCGTACGTCTGGCCGGTGAGCGGCACCTCTCATTACGGCCTCGCAGGACATCGCGTCGTCCCCACGTAGGAGCGGCTTCAGCCGCGACAGGCGTTACCGGTAACGCCCGTCGCGGCTGAAGCCGCTCCTACGGGATGACCTTGCAGCCCTCTCGGCGATGCCCTTGTGCTGCGACACCAGCGCAACCGTGCGTGCCGGCCCTTGCCGAGAGGCGCCATGACGGCGCAATCGACTTGCTGCGCCGGAACCTCGTGCCGCAGTTCCGGCATCGTCTTCCTGCCAACCGCTCAGCCCGGCAGCGCCGGACCGCAGCTCTCCGAGGAATCGCAGGCCGCCGGCAGCGCATGCCGCTCCAGCGCATCGGCGTCGCTTCCGGCATCGCCGGCCAGCGCATCGTTGGCCGCCTGTGCCGCACCTCCCATGAACAGGGAAGCGGACAGCAGCAACATGCGCATCGGGTTCACGGTCACGACCTGGCAACAAGCGGGCCGCACAGTGTAGAGAATGGCGTCGCGCCGAGACAGCGCTGCGTGGCGTTCGCGTGCGCCACGCGAGGCGTCGTTCAGCGCGCGGGACGCTCCAGCCAGCAGGCCAGCCCCTGCGCATTGAGCTCGATGTCCATGTGCAGCACGCGCTCCACGCCGGCATCGTCCAGCGGACAGCCATGCAGCCGCGCCCGCTCCAGATACAGCGCGGTCAGCGCCGCGACCAGGCAACGATGGCGATCGGAGCGGCCATCGCAACCGCGCGCGATCGCCACCATCGCCTCCAGCTGTTCCAGCAGTTCCGCCGCCAGCGTTTCGGCGCCCTCCACCGGACCGTAGTGGGTGAGATACAGCGTCTGCGGCGCGTAGCCGAGCATGCGTTGGATCGAGGTCTGCATGGCCTCCGGCTCGAACTGCACAGGCGACGAGGTCGGGATCGCGAACGCGCCACGCGCGCTGTCCAGTTCGCGGTAGGACAGGCCGAAGGTGTCCCCACTGAACCAACTGCGGCTGCGCGCGTCCCACACGCAAAGGTGATGGCGCGCGTGCCCGGGGGTGTCGATGCACAGCAGCTCGCGCCCGGCCAGCGACAGGCGATGGCCGTCCCCGGCCACGACCACGCGCTCTGCCGGCACCGGCACAATGCTGCCGTAGCTGCGCGCCATCTCCGCCTCGCCGTACACCGCGGTGGCGCCGGCGATCAGCCGCGCCGGATCGATCATGTGCGGCGCGCCGCGCGGATGCACCAGCAGGCGCGCGTTCGGCAACTGCTGCAACAGCGCACCGGCGCCGCCGGCATGGTCCAGGTGCACGTGGGTGAGGATCAGCCAGTCCACCTCGCCCGGCGCCAGGCCCGCGTGCGCCAGCGCCTCCAGCAGCACCGGCACCGCATGGCTGGTGCCGCAGTCGACGAAGGCGCCGCGCCCGTTCTCCACGATCAGGTAGGCGGCATCGAACTGCGCGCGCTGGAAGCCGGTATCGACGAGATGGATGCTGGGATCGCGTGGCATGGCGCAAAGGCGTGGCGGGCGAGGCTCCATTCTAGGCGGTATGGAGGGCGCTGCCAGTGCTGCCGGCAAGGGCCGGACGGAGAATGGACGACAGAACCGCCCTGACGACCGCCGGCGCCCAGTGTGGGAGGGACTTCAGTCCCGACTGCATGCGACCAGCAAACACACGCGCGTCGGGTGTCGCAACAAGACGCCTCGTATGCCGTGTAGGACCCTGTAGGAGCGGCTTCAGCCGCGACGCTTCTACGGCAACGCGTCGCGGCTGCCCCCGCTCCTACGAAGGACCGCCGTGCGAGCGCTCAGCCCGCCTCGCGCAAGCGCGCCAGCGCCGCCAGCACCGTCTCGGCCGGCGTTTCCAGCGTCACCGGCGCGGCCTGCAGTGCATCCGCCTGCGCGGCCTGCTTGAGCGCAGCGATGGTCTGCCCGGCATCGCGCGGCGAGGCAAAGCCGCCGCTCTGCAACAGCAGCACGCCCTCGCCATCGAGCAGCTTGAAGTAGAACTGCCCATCGGCCTCGCGGTACTGCTTGAAGCTCGGCAGCGCCTGCTTGGCCGTCGCCGTTTCCGCGGCGCCACCGGCCTGCGCCGACAGGTCACGCAGGCCCACCGCGTGCCGCAGCTCCGCCAGGAACGGGATCGCATAGCGCTCGCGCAGGCGCTGCGCGTTGTCGCGCAGGATCGCCTCGATGTCCTGCGGACGCGCCATCAGCGCCTCGTAGCGCACCCGCATCGGCGCGATCTCGGCGTCGATGCGCTCGAACAACTGCTGCTTGGCCTCCCCCCAGCCGATGCCGGCGGCGAACGCCTGCGCGAACGCGGCCGTCTCCTCGGCGCTGGCGAAGGCCTGGTACAACTGGAACAGCGCCGAGCCCTCGGTGTCCTTCGGCTCGCCCGGCGCGCGCGAATCGGTGACGATGGCGAACACCCGCTTCTTCAGCTCCTCGCGCGGGGCGAACAGCGGAATGGTGTTGTCGTAGCTCTTGCTCATCTTGCGCCCGTCCAGCCCGGGCAGCGTCGCCACCTGCTCGTCGATCAGCGCGTCGGGCAGCACGAAGTGCTCGCGGCCGTAGACGTGGTTGAAGCGCTGCGCGAAATCGCGCGCCATCTCGATGTGCTGGATCTGGTCGCGGCCCACCGGCACCTGCTGCGCCTTGAACAGCAGGATGTCGGCGGCCATCAGCACCGGATACATGAACAAGCCGGCGGTGACCCCGGCATCGTCGTCCTCGCCGTCGGCGCGGTTCTTGTCCACCGCCGCCTTGTAGGCATGCGCGCGGTTGAGGATGCCCTTGCCGGCGACGCAGGTCAGGAACCAGGTCAGCTCGTTGGTCTCCGGCACGTCCGACTGACGGTAGAACCACACCTGCGCCGGATCCAGGCCTGCGGCCAGCCAGGTCGCCGCGATCTCCAGGGTCGAGCGCTGGGTCCGCGCCGGGTCCTGCGCCTTGATCAGGCTGTGCAGGTCGGCCAGGAAGAAGAAACTCTCGATGCCGGGACGGCGGCTGGCCTGCAGCGCGGGGCGGATGGCGCCGACGTAGTTGCCCAGGTGCGGCGTGCCGGAGGTGGTGATGCCGGTGAGAACGCGGGTGCTCATGCGAAATGGACGGTCCGGAGAAAACCCGGCGAGTTTACCCGCTGCGCGACAACCCCGTTCCGGCGCGTGGGGCGTTCAATCCGGCGTCCCCGTCCTGGAGTCGCCGCGATGCACGTTCCTGCTCCGTCCCTGCCCCGCCGTTCCCTCGCCGTCCTCGCCTTCGCCGTGCTGTGCATCGGCGGGCTGTGCGGCTTCCGCCCATGGCCTTCGCCGCCCGCAGCAGCGCCGGCGGTGCAATTGCAGGTGATCGATCGCGATGCAGGCGACGCGCCGCTGCCCGCGCATGCCTGGCGCGGCGAGCGCTGGATCGCGGCCACGCCGGGCCATCGCTACGCGCTGCGCCTGACCAACCTGACCGGCGCGCGGGTGCTGGTGGTGCTGTCGGTGGACGGCGTCAACGCGGTCAGTGGCCAGACCGCGGCCAGCGACCAGCGCGGCTATGTGCTGGCGCCGTGGCAACAGACCGAGATCGCCGGTTGGCGCAAATCGTCCGAGGACGTGGCGCAGTTCGTGTTCACCGACCTGCAGGACAGCTATGCGGCACGCACCGGACGCCCGCGCAATGTCGGCGTGATCGGGATGGCGGTGTTCGACGAAGCGCGCGCATGGCCCGATGATGCCGTGCGCGACGCGGACATCGACGCAAAGCGGGCAGCCGAGACGCCGGCGCGCGCAAGCGCAACGCCTGCACCGGCAGCGGCCGCCGACCTCCCGCAACCCAGTGCCGACGCACCGCTCGCGGCGGCGCCGTCGGCCGACGCACGGGCGTATGCACGCGAGGGCAACGCCGCCGAACGCGTGCAACAACGTCTGGGCACCGGCCACGGCGCACGCGAATGGTCGCCCTCGCGCGTCACCGAGTTCGAGCGCGCCAGCGACGTGCCGATGCAGCGGACCACGTTGCGCTACGACAGCCGCGCGCGGCTGATCGCACGCGGCGTGCTGCCGCGCGCCCTGCCACCGCCGCGCGTGGCGATCGCGCCGGATGCGTTTCCTGGCGACTACGTACCGGATCCGCCGGCGCGCTGATCGGCAGGGACACAAAAAGACACGGGCCGCGATGCGGCCCGTGTCGACGACGCTGCGGCGATGTGCGCCTCAGTCGTGGTATTCCTTGCCCAGGCTGTCGCGGAAGGCATGCACTTCCTTTTCGGCGCGATCGCGCGCCCAGCCGTAGCGCTCCTGCAGCTTGCCGGCCAGGTATTGGGTATTGCCTTCGGCGACGTCGAAATCGTCGTCGGTCAAGTCGCCCCACTGCGCCTTGATCTTGCCCTTGAGCTGGGTCCACTTGCCGGCAATGATGTCTTTGTTCATGGCATCTCTCGTGATGTGTAAGCGGCGCCGTACGCCGCCCGCGCAGCATCGCGCAGCCTGTGTCGCGGATCGATCAATGCAGCGTCAGCGATGCATGAGCATCGTGAACCGTTGTGCATGGCAGGCAAACGCGCAAAAAAAACGGGCCGGCAAGCCGACCCGTTTTTCGCAGCTGAGACGAGGCTCAGTTCTTGGCGGCGTCTTCGACCTTCTCGCCCGCCTTCTGCACGTCCTTGCCGGCACCGGCAACGGTGTTGCAGCCGGACAGCAGGCCCACCGAGAACATCGCCAGCAGCATCCACGCAAACGTACGCTTCATAGGTTTCACTCCTTACTTGGTCATGGGACGCGGCACGCAGGCCGCGCGAAACTCAGCACTTGCCAGCGCTGCAATCCTGCGCCTTGTCTTCCACCTTCTCGCCCGCCTTCTGCATGTCCTTGCCGGCGCCGGCGACGGTGTTGCAGCCGGTCAGCACGCCAGCGCAGAACAGGGTCAGCATCAACAGGGTGGTCAGTCGCTTCATCGTGTCGTCCTCGGCAATCGCAGGTGGTCGGGGTGGGCGGCGATAGGCGTCGCCGCGCTACCGTCTGGCGGTGAATCTGCCGTCACGACTGTGGATTTCACGTGAATGAACCGGCGACCCATTCAGGCTGAGGCCGCACCGCTCAGTCGCGCATCAGCGTCGATTTGCCGAACAGGCTCTCCACCAGGTCCACCGCCAGTTCCGCGGTCAGGTTGCGGTGGTCCAGCACCGGATTCAGTTCCACGATGTCCAGCGAGGCCATGCGCCCGCTGTCGGCGATCATTTCCATCACCAGCTGCGCCTCGCGATAGTTGGGGCCGCCCGGCACGGTGGTGCCGACGCCCGGGGCGATGCTGGGGTCGAGGAAATCCACGTCGAAACTGACGTGCAGGTGGGTGTCGGCATCGAGCCCGTCCAGCGCTGCCTCCATCGTCCGCTTCATGCCCATCTCGTCGATGTAGCGCATGTCGTACACGTCGACGCGGTGCTGCTTGATCAGCCGCTTCTCCTCGGGATCGACCGAGCGGATGCCGATCTGCCGCACCTGCTCCGGGCGCAGCGCCGGCGCACTGCCGCCGAGTTCGGTGAGCGCCTGCGGACCAAGCCCGCACAGGCAGGCCACCGGCATGCCGTGCACATTGCCCGACGGGGTGACCTCGCTGGTGTTGAAGTCCGAATGCGCGTCCAGCCACAGCACGCGCAGCTTGCGGCCCTGCTCGCGGCAGTGCCGCGCCACCGCGGTGATCGAGCCGATGCCCAGGCAATGGTCGCCGCCAAGCACGATCGGCATGCGGCCCTCACGCAGTTCCGCATAGCTGGCCTCCATCAGCGCGTGGTTCCAGGCCACCACCTCATCCAGATGGCGATAACCGTCGACCGGCGCCTGCCACGGATTGCGCGGACCATCGATGTTGCCGACGTCGCGCACCTCCACGCCGCGATTGGCCAGCGCCTCGTGCAGGCCGGCGATGCGCAGCGCCTCCGGCCCCATCCGCGCACCGCGATGGCCGGCGCCGATATCGGTGGGAACGCCGATCAGGGACACCGGCAGAAAAGACGACTTCATGCGCATACGCTCCAGCCAAAAAAAGTGGCCCAGTCTAGCGGGACCGGCATGGCACGACCCGCCGCGGCGCAGCAGGCGGAGGCGTGCGGTTGGACGTCGATTGCAGTGCCTGACCAAGCTGCTCCGCCGTTTCTGGAGATCGCCTTGGAAAAGCCCTTGATCGTGACCCTGGAAGCCGCATTCGCCGGGTTGACGTTCCTTCCCTGGTTCGCGTCGGCGCACAACAGCCTCAACCCCAAGCTGATCCTGCATGCGGACCGCGTGGCATATCGGGTTCTGCGCACGCGCACCTACCCGTATCGCGCGATCGCCAATGTGGACTATCGAGCAGCGTGGGGAACCGAGAACATCGTGCTGAAATTCCACGACGCGAAGACGACCTTCACCGCCAATACCGGCCTGCTGCGGCGGACAAGGAGGCCATCGCGATGTTGAAGGAACAGGGTTGTCCGCTTTCCATGCGCGCGCAGACCATGCTGATGTCGCACAGCGCCGCGGTTTCGCAGCAGTAGCACGCACCACGACTGCGCAGCGCTGCAGACGGGATTTGCTGGCGGGCTGTTGCGTCCTCGCGCCTCGCATCCGTGCCAAAAAGCCGCTGTTCCAGCGGATCGACGATGCGCCGCGGATCTGCGCGATGCAGAAGAGAAGAGGGATGGTGCCGCTTATCCGAATCGAACGGATGACCTACTGTTTACAAGACAGTTGCTCTACCGACTGAGCTAAAGCGGCAAGACGGACGATGCCCGCAGGCGGGGCCGAGGCAGTCTACCTGCTGGCGCGGGCCGCGGCACGCCCGACGGCGCGGCGCCGAACACCGGCAGGCGCGGCATTCTAGCGCAGCGTGGCGCAGTCCACGCTGCGCTGGCGCGCGGCGCCGAGTTGGCGGCGCAGGGTCGCGGCCTGCGCCGCGGAGTCGGCGCGCAAGTCCAGCCACCAGCGCGACTGGCCGCTGCCGCCGCTGGGGATCAGGTCGGCGTTGAAGCCGGCACGGGTCAGTTCCGCGCGGCGGCGCTCGGCGCCTTCGCGGCTGCGGTACTGGCCCAGGGCGATGGCATTGCCGGTCTCGCCCTGGCGCAACGGGTAATAGTCGCGGATGCCGGCGGCAACGATACGCTCGGTGGCCTGCCTGAGGCCGTCCTCGCCGCCGATGGTCGGCAGGATCACGCGGAAGCTGGTGGCATCGCTGTCGGCCGCCTCGCGCAGGCGCGGACGCGGCGCGCCCGGGGCCAGCGCGGCGACGGCCGCCTGAGCGGCATCGCGATCCGGGTACGGCCCCACGCTCAGGCACACCGCCGCGTCGGCGGCGGGCTTCGCTGCAGGTTCGACCTGGGTCTGGGTTGGAGCGGGCGCAGGCGCAGCAGCGGGTGGCGCGGGCGCGGTGTCCTGGGCCGCGGTCGCGGGAGCCGCCGGTGCGTCAGCCTGCGCCGGAACCGATCCGGCCATATCGGCGGCGACGGCGGTGTCGGCCTGCACAGCGTTCTGCGCATCGGCTGGCGCGGCGACAGGCGCGGCCGCCGGCGGAGCGGGCGCAGCGGCCGGTGCCGGCGCCTCGTTGACCAGTTGCAGCGTCGCCACCCCGACCGGCACGGCCGGCATCGGCACCGGGGGCGGCGTCGGCGGCTGCATCGCCCACCACACCGCGACGCCGAGGTTGAGGATGGTCAGGACGACGAGCAGGGCGCGAACGAGCATGGCCGGATTCTAGAGCGTGCGATGCAGCTTGGGAGAGACAGTGGCTGTTGTGTGGGACCTGGCCGACCGTCCGCGCTGCACGCGGCAGTCAGCGCCACCCCGCTCAGGCGGGACCGGCCACGGTGTGCGCCTGCGCCCACAGCGCCAGCCCGTCCAGGACCAGCGCTGGGCGCTGCTCGGCTGGCGGCAATGCAGGCAACAGCGGCGGCACGCCGCCGCCATGCAACAACAGCCGCGGCCGTCGCCCCAGCACGGCCTCGCCCTGCTGCAGGCTGCGTTCGATCAGCGCCACCGCGGCGCCGTCGCAGCCGGAGGCCAGGGCGTCGGCGGTGTCGGCGGCGAACTCGTGGTAATCGCCGCCCTCGGCCGGCAGCTGGGCCGCCTTTTGCTGCAGGGCCTGGCGCATCACCGTGGGCGACGGCGCGATGCGGCCGCCGTGATGCAGACCGTCGCGATCGAGCAGGTCCACCGTCAGCGCCGTTCCCACCCCCACCACCAGCACGTCGCCGCCGCCATGCGCGGCGAGCAGGGCCAGGAACCGGTCCACGCCGAACGCCTGCGGCCGCGCATAGGCGATGCGGACCCCGGCGCAGACGGCCTCGGTCCGCGCCACCTGCACCTGCGCGAAGCGACTGCGCAGCGTCTCCAGCACGGTCGCGGTCAGGGCCGGCGCGGCGACGCTGGCGACATAGGCGATGTCGCCCTGCGGCAGGGCCGCCACCGCCGCCGCGTCCATGGCTTCGGCACCATGCGGCCAGGCCTGCACCGTGCCCGCCTGGCCGTTCTGCAGCGCGGCGAACTTGAAGCGCGAGTTGCCCAGGTCGAACAGCCAGTCGCTCATGCCGCCCTCACGCTGACATCGCCCGCATGCACCGGCAGCTCGCCGTCGGCGAAGGCCACGCGCAGCGCGCCATCCTCGGCCAGCCCCAGCGCCACGCCTTCGCGCACCTGGCCGCCATCGTCGATGCGTACGGCGCGTCCGGCCAGCAGATCCAGCGCGGCGTAGCGCGGCAGGAACGGCGCCAGGCCTTCGGCGTCGAACAACGCCAGCGCCGGCAGCAACTGCGACAGCACCGCCGCGGCGATCGCGTTGCGCGACACGGGGCCACCGGCGAGCCGGGTCAGGTCGGTCCACGGCTGGTCGATGTCCGCGGCAGTGGCCGCCGGCATCGCCACGTTCAAGCCCAGGCCGATCACCGCCCGCGCCGGCCCAGCGAACTCGCCGCCGCCCTCCACCAGCAGGCCGCCCAGCTTGCGCCCGTCGGCCAGCAGGTCGTTCGGCCACTTCAGCCCGACCGCGGCGAATCCGGCCGAACGCAGGGCTTCGGCCACGGCCACGCCGGCCGCCAGGCTCAGGCCGCCCAGCCGGCCCAGCCCGCCCTGGAAGCTGCGCGCCACCGACAGGTACAGATGCGCGGCCAGCGGCGAGGCCCAGACCCGGCCACGGCGGCCGCGCCCGCCGGTCTGGCGCTCGGCCAGCAGCACCGCGCTGCCCTGCGCCGGCGCCGGCCGCTGCAGCAACGTCGTGTTGCTGGAGACCAGGCTCCAGGCGATCTCCAGGCCGGCCAGTTCGGTGCGCGCCGGCGCAGTCAGCCCGGCCCGGATCGCTGCGGGGTCGAGCAGTTCCAGCGGCCGTGCCAGCCCATAGCCCTCGCCGGCCCGGCCCTCGATCTCCACCCCGGCCGCGCGCAGCGCCTGAATGCGCTTCCACACCGCCGCCCGGGTCAGCCCGCAGGCGCGCGCCAGGGCATCGCCGGACAGGGGGCCCTTGCTGAGCCTGGCCAACAGTTCGCGCTCGTCCAACGCCGGTTCCATCGCCTCGTTTCGCCCCCGGGCGCGCCGTTGCGCGACCTCGTAAACCGAAAAGTATGCGGCAACGCCCCCCGGGCGCCCAGGGCCGGCACCCTGCAGCGGGTGAAAACCGCGTTAGAATCGGGATTCACCGCCGCTCGCCCTGGATGCCGACGATGCGCCGTTCCTTGCCCTGCCTGCTCCTGTTGCTGCTGCCCCTCGCTGCCGCCCACGCGTCGAATGTGCTGGCGGAGAAGCCGCACACCGACTGCACCTACGGCGACGCGGTCGATGCCGACAACACCCCGACGCGTCCGCCCGCGACGCTGCACGCGCCCTCCTCCACCAAGCCGGCCTCGACCACCACGGGCGGCGGCAGCGACAGCGACCTGGTGCCGCGCATGCGCATGCCGAAGTGGCACAGCTTCCTGCCGGGGATGTTCCGCTGATTCCACGCTGGCTGCGCGGGCTGTGGTCCAAGCCTGCTGCCATCGATGACGCCACCTGGCAGGCCGTGCGCCGCGACTGCGCCTGGGTCGCCGCGCTGGATGCGCCGCGCGAACAGCGCCTGCGGGCGCTGGCCAGCGAATTCCTGCACCGCAAGACCATCTCGCCGCTGGGCGGCCTGCAGCTGGACGCCCGCCAGTGCGGCCTGCTTGCCGCATTGTGCTGCCTGCCGCTGCTGGAGTACGGCGTCGACGGCATGCGCGGCTGGTCGCAGTTGCTGGTCTACCCGGACGCGTTCCGCGTGCAGCGCAGCCATGTCGACGCGGCGGGCGTGCTGCACGAGTGGGAAGACGAACTGATCGGCGAGTCATGGGACAGCGGCCCGTTGATCCTGTCGTGGGCCGACGTGCAGGCCGACCTGGACGATCCGCGTGCCGGCTACTGCGTGGCGGTGCACGAGATGGCGCACAAGCTCGACGTGCTCGACGGCGTCCTGGACGGCACGCCGCTGCTGCCGCGCGCCTGGCAGCGGCAATGGGCCGACGATTTCCAGCGCAGCTACGACGCCTTCTGCGCACGCGTGGACCGCGGCCGCGCCAGCGAGATCGACGCCTACGCCGCCGAAGCGCCGGAAGAGTTCTTCGCGGTGGTCAGCGAATATCACTTTTCCGCGCCAGAGCGGCTGCAACGCGAGATGCCGGAAGTGGCGGCGCATCTGGCGCGGTTCTATGGACCGTCGCCATTCGCTGTGGACTGAGCGGCCATCGCGTCTTGAGGCATCGCTTCAAGACGTCGTCGCGATGAACGCGACAAAGCATGCGTTACGGGGAGTCGAGCGCGTCACGCGTCGGGACTGAAGTCCCTCCCACAGTGCACTCGTCGCGGCTGAAGCCGCTCCTACAGGACATTTTCGAATCCCTTCGTCGCGAAGAACGCATCACACCAACTTCAGATCCCGCGCATGCGCCTGCGGAAACACCTTCTGCAGCTGCGTCGGCGACAAGCCCCACATCCGGCCGAGCAGGCCGGCGAACATGTCGCGGTAGTTGGTCAGCACCGGGTAGTCGCGGTCCTGGAACAGCTTGTCCTTGCTCACCGCCACCTGCTCGCCGGCGATGCGGCCGCCATTGACTCCGCCGCCCAGCACCCAGTACGTGGTGCCGTGACCGTGGTCGGTGCCCTTGTCGCCATTCTCGCGGAAGGTGCGGCCGAACTCGGACAGCACCACCACCACCGTATTGCGCCACTCCGGCCCCAGCGCCTCGGCATAGGCCGACAGCCCCTCGGACAGGTTGGCCAGGTTGTTGGCCAGCGCGCCGTCGGTGCTGCCCTGGTTGACATGGGTGTCCCAGCCGCCGACATCGACGAAGCCGAGCCGGTAGCGCTCGCGCATCAGCGTGGCGATACGGCGGGTTTCGTCGGCGAAGGTGCGCGCGCTGGCGGCGCCGCGGTTGGCCTGCTGCATCTCGTCGCGCAAGGCCTGCGAGACCTGCTGGCGCAGCGCCAGGCCGTCGTGCGCAGCGCTGGCCAACTGCGTGCCGTGATACATGCCGGCGAGGATGTCGGCCTGGCGCTGGTCGAAGGCCGGGGTCGGATTGCGCTTGAGCGAGAGATTGGGGATGTCGCCGCCGCCCTGGAAGCTCAGCGGCAGCGAATCGGTGAAGGCGATCGACGGCGTGCCGGTAGCCACCTGCGACAGCCGCGCCAGGAAGCCGGTGCGATAGTCGCTGCGCTGCCCGGCCGGTTGCCCGGCCTCGATGCTGTCCTGGGTCTCGAAGTGACTGCGCGACAGGTCGTCGGTGCCGGCGAAGGGCACGAACGCCAACTGCTTGTCGGTCCACAGCGGCATCAGCGTGTCGCGCAGCCGCGGGTTCAAGCCCCACTGGCTGTCCAGCGCAATGGCGCTGTTGGGATTGGCCGGATCCGGCCTGGCGATCGCCAGGCTCGGCCGCGAAGCGTAGTAGAAGTCGCTCGCGTACGGCACCAGCAGGTTGTTGCAGTCGTAGCCGCCGCGCAGGAACACCACCAACAGGCGCGGCGACGGCGCCGGTGCGGCGAACAGGCGCCCGGCGAACGGCAGGCTGGCCGCAGCGGCGGCGGACGCGAGCAGGAAGCGGCGACGGTGCATGACGGAACTCCGGGCGGCGAAGGCCGCAGTCAGCGGTAATTGAAGTCGGGGGACGCCAGCAGGTAGCCGTTCCACTCCTGCTGCGAGCGCGCCTGCGCCAACGCCTGGCGCGTGGCGTCGCTCAGTTGCGGCTCGATCGCGTGGTAGTACAGCGGCGTGCTCAGTTGCGGGAAGCCGCCGCGCTGTTGCCCGTCGACGGTGAACAGCTGGGTGTTGCCGTTGCCGATCGCGCGTGCGATCTCGAAGCGCTGCGCCATCTGCCCGGAGCTGTTCCAGGCACTGGACTGCAGCGACCAGCCATCGGGCGTGATCCGTCCGAAACTCGGCTCGCCCATCTGGTTCAACCAGCCCAGCAGCGGCTGCGGATTGACGATGGTCTGGCCGTCGTAGGCCAGGCGCAGCGCCGAGACCAGGAAGCGATAGGGGTCCTTGAACTTGTGCGGCGCGCCGGCGGCCATCTCCGGCGCGGTGAACATCACCTGCAGCACCGCGGCGATATCGCCATCGCTGCGCTGGAAGGTACGCGCCATCTTCTCCACCAGCGCCGGCGGCGGATCGTCGGCGACGAAGTACTCGGCCAACTGCCGCGAGATGAAGTGCGCGCATGCCGGCTGGCGCACGATCAGTTGCACCGCGCGCTCGACCTCGTCGAAGCCGCCGCCGGCAATGCGCTGGCCGAGCAAGGTCTTGTCGCCGGGTTCGTGCCGCGCCGGATTGAATTCGAACGCGCCGCGGCGCACATACTGCGCCTGCAACGCCGGCGGCAGCTTCGGCGGCCCGTCGCGGTCGACCGGCGCGATGCCGACGCCGGTCAGGATCAGCGCCAGTTGCTGCACGTCCTTCTGCGTGTAGCCGGCATCGACGCCGAGGGTATGCAGCTCCATCAACTCGCGCGCGTAGTTCTCGTTGACCTTGCCCTTGGCGTTCTGCGCGTTGTCCAGGTACTCCAGCATCGCCGGACTCTCCAGCGTCGCCATCACCAGGTCGGAGAACTTGCCCAGGGCATGCGGACGGATCGCGTTGTCGGCGTAGTCGGCCACGGTCCAGTGCAGGCGGCCCTTGTCGGCGAACACGCTGAAATGGTTGAGCCAGAACCACACCATCTGCTCGCGCAGTTGGTCCGGCGCGTAGATCGCACGCAACAGCTGCGCCTGCCGAGTCTGGTTCAACAGCAGATCGCCGCGCTGTTGCGCGGCCTTCTTCGCCGCGACCTTGGCATCGCCGTCCGGCATCGCCTTGATCGCCTGCTGCGCGGCGGCCTGCTGCTTGAGCAGCTCCTGCACCGGCGTATGCAATGCCGCGTAGCCATCCAGTTGCGCGCGCACCGGCGCCGGCAGAGCGGCGTCGCCGGCATCGGCCTGCAGTTGCTCGCGCAGGAAGCGCTTGCGGCCGTCGCGCTCGAACTGCGCCACGCTGGCGCTGTCCAGACCGATGGTCATCGACTGCAACCAGCGCGCGTCGTCGCGCTTGATCACCTTGTCGGTGGCGGCGATGGCGCCGACGGTGAACAGCACCAGCAACAACGACAGCAGCAATCGCTGGGTGTGGCGCAACACACGCCGGCCGCGCACGCGCAGACGCGTTGCTGCAGGACGATGCCGGGGTACGGGCATGCGGGGCTCCTGGACGAAAAGCGGCGTGAAGACCGGCGCAGTATCGCCAGCTGGGCGCCGGTCGCGTTAAGCCACTGTCGGAAACCTCCCGGTCATTTGCACGGGATTCACCTGCTGCTGCGGTGCAGCGCTGCCGCGTGGGTCGACCGGATGTCGGGCCTGTAACACCGTGGGATACGGGTCTCAGCTGGCCGGACCTGTTCCTGCGCCTACAGCCCCGGCGGCAGAGTGACGAGGAAGCGCGCCCCGCCCAGTTCCTCGGAGCGGCTCACCTGCAGTTCGCCGCGGTAGCCCTTGACCAGGTCCTGCACGATCGCCAGGCCGATGCCGTGACCGTGCACGCGCTCGTCGCCGCGCACGCCGCGCTGCAGGATGTGCGCCACTTCCTCCGGGGCGATGCCGGGGCCGTCGTCCTCCACGGCGATGATCAGGCCGGCGCGGCGGCTGCCGGCGGCCGGCTCCGGGCGCACGCTCAGCAGCACCCGCCGGCGCGCCCACTTGAACGCGTTCTCCAGCAGGTTGCCGAGCAGTTCCTGCAGGTCGCCGGGCTCGCCATGGAAGCGCGCGCTCGGCTCGATGTCGAACTCGCACAGCACGCCCTTGGCCGCGTAGACCTTCTCCAGGCCGCGCACGATCTCCTCCGCGTTGGGTTCGATCGGCAACGGTGCGGCGAACAGCTTGTGACCGCTGGAGGCGGCGCGCGCGAGTTGGTAGGACACCAAGTTGTTCATGCGCCGCAACTGCACGTCCAGCTCTTCGCGCAGCTCCGGCCCCTGCGCGCCGCTGTCGAGCTGGGTGCGCAGCACCGCCAGCGGCGTCTTCAGGCTGTGCGCCAGATCGGCCAGGGTGTTGCGCTGGCGGTCCAGGTTCTCGCGCTCGCTCTCGATGAATGCGTTGATGCTGTCGGTCAGCGGCTCCAGCTCGCGCGGGTGGCGATCGCCCATGCGCATCGCTTCGCCGCGCTGCACCTTGGTCAGTTCGTTGATCACCCGGCGCAGCGGGCGCAGGCTCCATTGCAGGATGAAGGCCTGCAACACCAGCAGGATCAGACCGGCGCCGCCGAGGTTGAACCACACCCGGCCGCGGAACACGCGCAGCTGCGCACCCAGCGCGCGGGTGTCCTCCATGATGTAGATGGTGACCGGGGTTTCCTTGTCACGGCGCACGTAGGCCAGGCCGATGCCGTAGCGGTAGACCTCGCCCTGGCTGCCGTCGATCTGGGTGATCGGCCAGGGGCCGTCGAAGGTCTCCTGACGCGGTTCGAGCATGCCACCCGTGGGCGGCAGCGGACCCTCGCTGGACATCGAGACCCAACGTTCGTTGGGCAGCACGATCTGTGCGTACAGGCCGCTGCCCGGCCGGTCGAAGTGCGGGTCCGGCGGCGGCTTGTCGTAGTTGATGTACAGCGAGCCGTCGCGTGCCACGTCGACGTTGTTGGCGTAGGCGGTGGCGTAGCTCTTCAGGCGCTCGCGCAGGTTGCTCAGCGCGGTGTCGGCGAAGGCCTGGTCCAGCGCGTAACCGGCCGCGGCCAGGAACGCCACCAGGCTGAGGCTGGCGGCGAGCAGCTGGCGCGCCTGCAGTGAACGCGGGCGCCAGCGCTTGTACCACCTGGGTCGTGCCGCCACGCGGTCGCTTCCTCGGTGTGCTCGCCGGCGCCTGCAATCAGCCTTCGGTGCGCGGAATCGCGAACCGGTAGCCGCGGCCGCGCACGGTCTCGATCGGCTTCAACTCGCCGTCCGGGTCGAGCTTCTTGCGCAGGCGGCCGATGAAGACTTCCAGCACGTTGGAGTCGCGGTCGAAATCCTGCTGATAGATATGCTCGGTCAGGTCGGCCTTGGAGACCAGTTCGCCGGCATGCATCATCAGGTACTCGAGCACCTTGTACTCGTAGCTGGTCAGGTCGACGTTGCTGCCGCTGACGCTGACGGTCTGCGCCGCCAGGTCCAGCGCGACCGGACCGCATTCCAGCGTGGGCTTGCTCCAGCCGGCGGCGCGGCGCAGCAGCGCATTGACGCGCGCCAGCAGCTCTTCGACGTGGAACGGCTTGACCAGGTAGTCGTCGGCGCCCTGCTTGAGGCCTTCGACCTTGTCCTGCCAGCTGGAACGCGCGGTGAGGATCAGCACCGGGAACTTCTTGCCTTCGTCGCGCAGCGCCTTGATCAGCTCCATGCCCGACATCTTCGGCAGGCCGAGATCGATGATGCCCACGTCGAAGGGCACTTCGCGGCCCATGTACAGGCCTTCCTCGCCGTCCTGCGCCGCATCCACCGCAAAACCTTCGCGCTTCAGGCGAGCGGCCAGGGTCTCTCGCAGCGGAGCTTCGTCTTCGACCAGAAGGATACGCATAACTCTCCCTAGTAACTTACAGGTGGCCGGTGGCCGGGGCGGTGTGTGGAACCTGAACCGAACTATCCGGACTCACGGGTGATCGTCGCGTGGTGGCTCCGGAGGCTCGCCCGACCGCGGCGCCCGCGGCGGTGCCGCACGGCCAGGCTGCGGATCGTCCATGTAGCGTACCCGCCCACGGCCATCCATGTACTTGACGCGGTTGATGTCGCGGCCGTCGAACGGCACGCGCTCGGCGCCAAGGATCTGCCCCCCGGTGGAGCGCTGCACCCGACGCACCGCGTCGGACAGCGAGCTGCCGCCATAGTCCCGATTACGCCCCGCGTCCCGCTCCGGCGGCGCCATCACCCCCGGCATGGGCGGCTGCTGCGCACGGCCGTGGCCAGCCGCGACCGACGCCAGCGCGAGCGCGAACACAGCGGCGAAGCGGTAGTGGCGGGAAGCGGAAGAAGTCACGACGGGCATCCTAACGGACTGATCGGAAACGTTCAAAACTTGTGAAGCGCGACACCTCGCGGGAACGGCGGCGACCTCGAGAAATCGAGGCAAATTCTTGATTTTTCGGGGTGAATCCGGTCTGAACTTTTCCGGGCGCCACGGGCAACATTCAGTCAAATGAACCTGTGGAAGGCCGATGCAAGGGCCGCGCCAGCGGTCCGGAGAGGCCCTCGGCAAGTGCTTCAGAGCGTCTCCCGGCAGGCAGAGACTAGTCGCCAGACCCTGAACAGACTCCCTGAACGAGCAGGGGGAAAGGGGATCCGGGTCCACCACCGAGCAGGCCGCCATGTCGTCGGATGCCTCCGCGCGGAGGCGATGACGGCCAGCCGCCACGCAGCAGCTACGGTCCGAAGACGCTCCATGGACCGGGTCAGGCCGCCGCGCGCGCCGCCCCGTCGGTGACCGCCAGCGCCCGCTCCAGCAGTGCCCAATCGGCCCCGGGGCGGTGCGCCCCTTCGCTGAGCACCTGGCGGAAGGCACGCCCGCCGGGCTGGCCGTGGAACAGCCCGAGCAGGTGCCGGGTGATGTGCTTGAGCGCCAGGCCTTCGGCCAGGCGTGTCTCGACGTAGGGACGCAGCGCACGCAGCAGTTCCGCACGCGGGCGCAGTGCGGCGCCGGTCAGGGCCGCGTCCAGCCGGTGCAGGACGTAGGGGTCGTGGTAGGCGGCGCGGCCCAGCATCACCCCGTCCACCGCCTGCAACTGCGCCTGCGCCGTCTCCACCGCAGCCAGGCCGCCATTGAGCACCACCTGCAGCTGCGGCCGCTCGCGCTTGAGCCTGTGCGCCCAGTCGTAGCGCAGCGGCGGCACTTCGCGGTTCTCCTTCGGCGACAGGCCCTGCAGCCAGGCGTTGCGCGCATGCACCACGAACATCCCGCAGCCGGCCGCGGCGACCTGGTCGACGAAGGCCAGGAACACCGCGTAGTCGTCGTCCTGGTCCACGCCCAGGCGGCATTTCACCGTCACCGGGATGTCGACGGCCTCGACCATCGCCGCCACGCACTCGGCGACCAGCCCCGGCTCGCGCATCAGGCAGGCGCCGAAACGCCCGGCCTGGACCCGGTCGGACGGGCAGCCGCAATTGAGGTTGATCTCGTCGTAGCCCCAGTCCTGGCCGATCCGCGCCGCCTGCGCCAGCAGCGCCGGCTCGCTGCCGCCGAGCTGGAGCGCCACGGGATGCTCGGACGCATCGAAATCCAGCAGCCGCGCGCGGTCGCCCAGCACCACCGCATTGGCGTGCACCATCTCGGTGTACAGCCGCGCCGACGGCGCCAGCAGCCGGTGGAAGACCCTGCAGTGGCGGTCGGTCCACTCCATCATGGGCGCAACGGACAGCCGCAGCGAGGCGGCATAGCGCGCGGGGAGATCGGCGGCGGGGAGCGGAAGCGTCATCGGCACGGCGGACGGGCGCCGCTGGCCGTCGGCCGCAGCGCCAGGTCATTGGCTTAGGGATCAATAGCTTACACGTTCGCCATGAACGCTGCCGGTGTGGCGGTCCGCAGGGCGACAGCGCCGCGGAATCAGCCTGCGGTTTTCGCCGCGCTGCTACTTGCGCAGATAGAGCGTCTTGGCGCCGAAGTCGATCACCGCACCGGCCTTGGCCAGGAAATCCGCTCCCAGCATTCCGCCCCTGGCCTCGCCATCCGGACGCGCCTGGCTCGCATAGGCGTAGACATCCTCGATGGCGGCATCGTGCACCGGCTTGGACGACCAGGTACCGATGCGCACGACGATCGACTGCCCGGTGCGATAACGATAGATTTGTGCCCCCTTCGGACCGGCCATTTCCCTGTCGATCGCGCCCTTTTTCACGCCGGCCTGGCGCGCGAAGGCCTCGTCGATGACGAGATTGCCGACCGTGCTGACGACCATCGCGCGTTCTACCCGCCCAAGCGTCGCGCTGACGGTATAGCGATTCGCCTTCTCGTCGAACTGCATGGGCAGCGCCACGTAGCCCGCGCCCAGCAGGCGCGCGCGCAAGCTGGAGATCTGCGTCGCGTCTGGGCTCACCAGGATACGCTTGCCGGGATAGTCCAGGACCACGCGGTTCGCGCGGATCCAGCCGATGCCCAACATGCCCACGTCGGCGTCTGGTTCCGGCGTCTCGAAGACCGACACCGGTACGTTCGTCACGGTGACGTCACCGATCGTGAGGCGATCCAGGACGCCCTCGTCGCGGCCGAGCGTGCTGACCTTGCCGGGTGCCTCGATGCCGAACGCGCCCTGATGGCGCAGGTCCCTGACGCCGACCTGGGTGGCGATGCGATGGATCATCTGCACGTACAGCGACGCATTGGAGTGCACCATCATCTTGTTGGGGTGACCGTTCAACTGCACGTCGATGACCGGGCGCGTGGCGTCGCCGATCGTCGCGTTGGAAAAGGGCGCCGTCGCGAAGGTGGCCGCACCCGGACTCGGCGGGCCGAGCGTATCGGCAGACACGGCACCTGCAGCAAGTGCGAGCCCGAGCAGCGCGGCGCGCAACGACGAGCGGAACGGCGGGATTCTGGACATCCAGGCTGACCTTGGCAAAGGCGATGGCGGGAGCAACGCAGCGCATCGGCACGCCTTGCCGCCTCTGCGTCGGATAACGCACCCGAGTCTATCGGGGAAACAGGGCCGGCGAGCGGCAACGTCGTCGCCGCGGCGACGCACGCAGTTCCGTCGCTTGCCCTCCTCTTGGCGAGACGGCCGGAAACGCCGCGCCCATTTGACGCAGCCCGCGCCTGGGTCCTCGGCCGCCCACCGCCACTTGGCGGATGCACGGCCGCGCGTCGACACGCTTGACCGCCCGCCGCATCCGGCCTATCGTGCGCTCGCCGAAGGTATTCATCGCTTCATTCGGATGAAGGGATGAATTTAAACGGGAATCCGGTGACGGCCGGCGCCGCAAGCGCCTGCCCATTCCGGAGCTGCCCCGCAGCGGTGAATGGAAACGACCTCCGTCAATGGCACTGGGCCGGCGTATGCCGGCCTGGGAAGCGACGGACAGTAGGTGCGCAGCCAATGTGGTGCGCGTGTCCATCAGCCCGAATACCGGCCCCGGCCGGAGGACCGTGCGTCCTCCGATTCGACCTGGCGCCTCCGCGGGGAGGCGGCCGGACCGCGACCCGGCCTTGCGCCGCGCCGCGCCGTCCGCCTGCCCGCGCGGTACCGGTTCGCCCGCGGGGGCGAAGGTCGCTGGCGTGGCGGGCGGTCCGTGCAAGCGGGACGCGCGGCGCGCGGTTCCTTCGTTCCTCAATGCCCTTGAACGCAATGAGGAAACGCAACATGACGATCGTGACCAACCTGGGCTTCCCGCGCATCGGTGCGCGACGCGAGCTCAAGCAGGCCCTGGAACGCTACTGGCGCCGCGACATCGACGGCGCGCAACTGCAGGACACCGCACGCGAGCTGCGCCTGCGCCACTGGCAACTGCAACGCGAGGCCGGGGTGGACGTGCCGCCCAGCAACGACTTCAGCCTGTACGACGCGATGCTCGACACCGCGTTCCTGTTCGATGCGATCCCGCAACGCTACCGCGCGCTGGCCGATGCCGATCCGCTGGCCGGCTACTTCTCGATGGCGCGCGGCACGCAGGAGCATGGCCTGGACCTGCATGCGCTGGAAATGACCAAGTGGTTCGACACCAACTACCACTACCTGGTGCCGGAGCTGGCGCGGCGCCAGCACTTCCGCCTGCGCGGCGACAAGCCGGTGGTGGAGTTCCTGGAAGCCAAGGCGCAGGGCATCCAGACCCGGCCGGTGCTGATCGGGCCGGTGACCTTCCTGGCGCTGTCCAAGACCGTGGACGGCAGCGACCGCTGGGCGCTGCTGGACAGCCTGCTGCCGGTGTACGCCGAACTGCTGCAGCGCCTGCATGCGGCCGGCGCCGGCTGGGTGCAACTCGACGAACCGGCGCTGGTACTGGACCTGGACGAGGCCGCACGCGCCGCCTATCGCCGCGCCTATGATGTCCTTTCGCAGGCGCCGCGGCCGAAGTTGCTGCTGACCAGCTACTTCGGCGAACTGGGCGACAACCTGGAACTGGCGATGGCGTTGCCGGTGGACGGCATCCACGTGGACCTGGTGCGTGGCGTGGCGCAGCTGGACGCGGTGCTGCAGGCGCTGCCGGCCGGGCGCGTGCTTTCGGCCGGCCTGGTCAACGGCCGCAACGTGTGGCGCACGCCGCTGGACAACGCGCTGACCCTGGCCCGCTACGCCGCCGGCCATGTCGGCCGCGAGCAGCTGTGGCTGGCGCCCTCGTGCTCGCTGCTGCACGTGCCGGTGGATCTGCAGCAGGAGACCAAGCTGGATCGCGAACTGGTCGGCTGGCTGGCCTTCGCCAGGCAGAAGCTGCAGGAACTACGCACCCTCGCCGATGCGCTGGACGACCAGCCGCAGGCGGAGGCCGCGCTGGACGCGGCACGCGATGCCCTGGCCAGCCGTCGCGCCTCCACCCGCGTGCACCGCGCCGAGGTGGCCCGGCGGGTGGACGCGCTGACCGACGACGCCGGCCGCCGGCAGTCGCCGTACGCGCAGCGCCGGCAGGCGCAGCAAGCGGCGTTGCGGCTGCCGCTGTATCCGACCACCACCATCGGCTCGTTCCCGCAGACCGAGCAGGTGCGGAAGGCGCGCGCGCAGCACAAGGCCGGCAAGCTCGACGATGCCGCGTACGACGCG
Organism: Xanthomonas sp. NCPPB 3174; assembly: GCF_056725205.1. NCBI lineage: Bacteria > Pseudomonadati > Pseudomonadota > Gammaproteobacteria > Lysobacterales > Lysobacteraceae > Xanthomonas > Xanthomonas sp. NCPPB 3174. The sequence goes on from NZ_CM161517.1 coordinate 4,656,172, forward strand.
TTCCTGGCCGCCGAGACCGAACGCTGCGTGCGTGCGCAGGAGCAGCTGGGCCTGGACGTGCTGGTGCACGGCGAGTTCGAGCGCAACGACATGGTCGAATACTTCGGCGAGCAGCTGGACGGCTTCGCCTTCACCCGCCACGGCTGGGTGCAGAGCTACGGCTCGCGCTGCGTGAAGCCGCCGATCATCTACGGCGACGTGCAGCGCCCGGCGCCGATGACGCTGCGCTGGACCACCTACGCGCAGTCGCTGACCGAGCGGCCGATGAAGGGCATGCTGACCGGGCCGGTGACGGTGCTGCAGTGGTCGTTCGTGCGCGACGACCAGGAGCGCGCGCAGACCTGCCGGCAGATCGCGCTGGCGCTGCGCGACGAGGTGCGCGACCTGGAGGCGGCCGGCATCGGCGTGATCCAGATCGACGAGCCGGCGATCCGCGAAGGCCTGCCGCTGCGCCGTGCCGACTGGCAGGCGTACCTGGACTGGGCGGTGCAGTGCTTCCGCATCGCTGCGGCCGGGGTGCGCGATGCCACGCAGATCCACACCCACATGTGCTACTCGGAGTTCAACGACATCATCGAGGCGGTGGCGGCGATGGACGCGGACGTGATCTCGATCGAAACCTCGCGCTCGCGCATGGAACTGCTCGATGCCTTCGTGCGCTTCCGCTACCCGAACGCGATCGGCCCGGGCGTGTACGACATCCACTCGCCGCGCGTGCCGAGCACGCAGGAGATGGTGGAGTTGCTGGAGAAGGCGCGTGCTGTGCTGGATCCGCAGCAACTGTGGGTCAATCCGGATTGCGGGCTGAAGACCCGCGGCTGGGCGGAAACCCGCAACGCGCTGCAGGCGATGGTGGCGGCGGCGCAGCAGTTGCGCAGCCAGCACGCGCAGGCGGCGTGACCTGGCGATGCCCGGCGCCAGGTGCGCCGGGCATCGCGATGGTTGCAGCATGTCCGGCATCCCAGTTCGGCGTGCATTGCTGCATTGCGTCTTTGTCCGGCAATGTGCGCTGGCTATAACCACAGGCGAACGCGTGGCGAGGGGGCGCTGCGTCCTCGCCGACGTGCTGCCGGCGGCGCACTGCGTCGCGGCTCCGGCATGCACGTCTGCTTTTCAGCACCGCCAGGGAGAGCGCGTCATGCCGAAGCTGTCGAACCTGTCCGCCGTCTGCGTCCTGTGTCTCGTTGTCCCCGCCGCCGCACTGCACGCGGCCGAACTGATTCCCAAACAACTGGCCGGACCGCCCGAAGAGTTCGCGCAGATGCGCGCACCCGCCCCGGCGGAAGCGGCGATCCTGTCCAAGAGCGCGTTGCTGCCGGTGGAATTCTCCGCCGCGCGCAGCGGCGGCCCGGCGCAATGGCAGACCACCCTGCCAGTGGAGAACGGCAAGCTGCGCTTCGTGGTGTTGTCCGGCGAGCACGACTGGCAACCGCGCCTGAGCGCACCGGCCACGACCAGCGCACGCATGGGCACCGCCGCCGCCACGCCGATGCTCGCACCCAGCGCCAAGGCCACCCAACTGGGCGCCGGCGGCGCCGCGCTGCCGGCCCGCGAGTACCACGTGGACAGCGCCGCCAACGGCGACTGGACCTTGACCCTACAGGCCGATGGCAGCAACACGGCGCAGCGCGGCTATGTGCTGATGGAAGGCGACCCGCGCACGCAACTGGCGTCCTATCCCAGCGACCGCGCGCAACTACAGCGCGGCCAGCGTATCGGCCTGACCGCGCTGCTCGGCGGCATCGATGCGCAGGGCGGCGTGTCGCTGGCGCGCAGCGCCGGCAGCGGCCGCATCGACACCGCGCAGCTGCGCGTGATCGCGCCGGACGGCTCCGTCAGCCAATGGCCGATGGCCGACGACGGCCGCCACGGCGACGGCGCCGCGGGCGATGGCGTGTATGCCGGCGACTTCCCGGCGACGGCTACCGGCACCTACATCGCGCAGGTGGTGGTGCATGGTCACGACGCCGCCGGCCAGGCCTTCGTGCGCACCAGCGAGCACGTGCTGCCGGTGCTGGACACCACCTTGCGCATCACCACCGATGCGGTCGCCGCCACTGCGCAGCCCGGCACCCGGCTGACCCTGCCGATCCCGGTGCGCATCGGCGGCCGCCAGGCGCCGGCGCATTACCGCGTGCTCGGCGAACTGTGGGGCACTGGCCGCGACGGCAGCGCGGTGCCGGTGGCCTGGCTCGGCGGCATGCTCGCGCCGCAGGACGGACGCCTGCCGCTGAGCGTGGACGAACGCTGGATCGTCCGCGCCGGCGCGCGCGCACCGTTCACCCTGCGCAACCTGCGCGTGGAGGATCCGGACAACTTCGTGCCGCTGGCCACGCGCACGACGTTGCCGCTGACCCTGCCGGCACTGCGTCGCAGCAGCGTGGCGCGCAGCACCGGCGCGATCGACGAGAGCATGCGCATGGGCGAGCGCCCGGCGCAGCTGAGCACCGCCGCCACCGACATGCAGGCGCAGGCCACCGGCAAGCGCCTGGTGCTGGTGCACGGCTATTGCTCGGGCGGGGTGTGGCCGGTGGCGCAGTTCACCAATGCCTCCGCGTTCCTGGACGTCAACCAGAACCGCAGCAACGACCAGTTCGCGCAGCGCCTGGCGCAGTTCGGCAGCCAGTGGAACTCGTTCGGAACCGTGGCGCACAGCCAGGGCGGCATGGCGGCGCTGCACCTGTACGTCTACTACTGGAGCGGCCTGGACAACGCCAGCGGCGGGCGGGTGATGCAGTCGGTGGGCACGCCCTACCAGGGCACCAACCTGGCCGGCATCCTGGCCACGGTGGGTTCGTGGTTCGGCGTGGGCTGCGGTACCAACAACGACCTGACCTACGACGGTGCCAAGGCCTGGCTGGCCGGCATCCCCAACTCGGCGCGGGCACTGGTGAACTACTACACCACCTCCTTCGCCAAGACCAACTGGTACACCAACGACTACTGCAATGCGGCCTCGGACCTGGTGCTGAGCGACCCGGAGGACGGCACCGTGGAGCAGGTCAACGGCCAGCTACCCGGCGGCGTCAACCGCGGTCACACCACCGGCGAATGCCACACCACCGGCATGCGCGACCCGGCGCAGTACCTGGACGCCGGCCGCAACGCGACGATGAACGCCAACGCGGCGCGTTGAGGGCCGGGATGATCAGCCATTCGGCTGCTGAAAAGCCAGGGAATCGGGATTGGGGATTGGTGAAGCGCTGCCCAGGCATGTCAGCCTGGGTCGGTGCCGATCTGCCCAAGTGCCGAGCTGCCGCGGGTTCACTTTCGCTCGGCGTGCGGCTTTTGTAGGAGCGGCTTCAGCCGCGACAGGCATTGCCGACAATGTCTGTCGCGGCCGAGCCGGTCCGACGATTGTGCGGGGAATACGCTAACGCGCCGCATCCGCCACAGACTCGCCGCTCTGCGCATCGGCGCCGCCGCCAAGCACCTTGTATAGGGTCACGCGGTTGCTCGCCTCGGTCAGGCGTAACGTGATCAGGTCCTGCTGCGCGGCGTAGAGCGAGCGCTGCGAATCCAGTGCGTCCAGATAGCTGTCCACGCCATTGCGATAGCGGGCCTCGGCCAGGTCATCGCTGCGCTGGGTGGCCGCGACCAAGGCGCGTTGTGCGTCCATGCGTTCGTCCAGCTGCGCGCGCGTGGCCAGTGCGTCGGCCACTTCGCTGAAGGCGCTCTGGATCGCCTTCTCGTAGGTGGCGACGTTGGCGTCACGAGTGATGCGGGCCACGTCCAGTTCGGCCTTGAGCGCGCCGGCGCGGAAGATCGGCACGCTGATGCTGGGCACGAACGACCAGGTGCGGCTGCCGGCGTCGAACAGGCTGGACAGCGCGCTGCTGCTGCGCCCGGTCGAGGCGGTCAGCGAGATGGTCGGGAAGAACGCCGCGCGTGCCGCGCCGATGTCGGCGTTGGCCGACTTCAGCGCGTGCTCGGCGTACAGAACATCCGGCCGCTGCAACAGCACGCGCGATTCCAGCGGCGCCGGCAGTGGCGCCAGCGCCACGCCGTCCTCCAGCGCGCCGGCCTGCGGCAGGGCATCGGCCGCCACCGACGCGCCGACCACCAGGTCCAGGGCGTTGCGCGCCGTGGCCAGTTGCGTGGTGTAGCTGGCCACGTCGGCACGTGCGCTCTCCACGCTGGTCTGCACTTGGGCCAGGTCCAGCCCGGAGGCGATGCCTTCGCGATGCCGCGCCTCGGTCAGCGCCAGCGTCCGCCGCTGGCTGTCCAGGGTCTGCTGCGCCAGCGCCAGGCGTTGCTGGTCGGCGGCCACGGCCAACCAATCCGCGGCGACCTCGGCGACCAGGCTCAAGCGGGTACTGCGCTGGGTCTGCGCGGTGGCCAGGTAGGTTTCTAGGGCTTCGTCCTTGAGGCTGCGGATGCGTCCGAACAGGTCCAACTCCCAACTGCTGACGGCGACGTCGGCCGTGTAGGTACGTGCCACCTCGGCGTGTCCGCTGGCGTTGGTGGACGCGCTGCTGCGCGCAGCGCTCTGGCTGCCGCTCACACTTACCGACGGGAACAGGTCGGCGCTTTGGATGCGGTATTGCGCGCGCGCCTTGTCGATGTTGAGCACGGCCACGCGCAGGTCGCGGTTGTTGTCCAGCGCCTGCGCGATCACCTGCTGCAGGCGCGGATCGAGGAACACCTGGCGCCAGTCCAGGATCGCCACGTTGGCGCCGTCGCCAACGGCGCCGCTGCCGCTGTCGGCAAAGGTGGCCGGCACCGGTGCGTCGGGACGGGCATAGCTCGGCGCCAGGCTCGCGCAGCCGGCGAGGACACCGGCGCAGGCCACCGCAAGCGCGCCACGGCGCAGGAACGAACGGATCACGGCGTTGCCTCCTCGGTGTGCAGCGGTTCCGATTCGGCGCGCTTGCCGGGGAACAGGCTGCGCACGATCACGTAGAACAACGGCACGAAGAAGATGCCGAGTGCGGTCGACACCAGCGTTCCGCCGAGCACGCCCGTGCCCAGCGCGTGGCGGCCGCCGGAGCCGGCACCGCTGCTGACCACCATCGGCAGTACGCCGAGCAGGAACGCCAGCGAGGTCATCAGGATCGGGCGCAGGCGCAGGCGCGCGGCATGCAGGGTGGCGTCGATCAGCGGCTGGCCCTTCTCTTCCAGTTCCTTGGCGAACTCCACGATCAGGATGCCGTTCTTGGCGGCCAGGCCCATCGTCGCCAGCAGGCCCACCTGGAAGTAGATGTCGTTGGACAGCCCGCGCAGCCACGTCGCCAGCAGCGCGCCGACGATGCCCACCGGCACCGCCAGCATCACCGAGATCGGGATCGACCAACTCTCGTACAGCGCGGCCAGGCACAGGAACACGAACACCAGCGATACCGCGTAGAGCATCCAGGTCTGCGCACCGGCCGCCTGCTCCTGGTAGGACATGCCCGACCAGGCGTAGCCCACGTCCTTGCCGATCTTGCCGACCAGCGCGGCGACGCCGTTCATCGCCTCGCCAGAACTGATGCCGCTGGCGGCGCTGCCGGTGATCTCCATCGACTCGACGCCGTTGAAGCGGCTCAGCACCTGCGGCGCATACGCCCACTGGCTGCTGGAGAACGCCGAGAACGGCACCATCTCCGCGCTGCTGTTGCGCACGTACCAGCGGCCGATGTCGGCGGGCAGCATGCGGGCAGCCGGCTCGCCCTGCACGTAGACGCGCTTGACCCGATTGTTGTTGAGGAAATCGTTGACGTAGCTGCCGCCCATCACCGTGGCCAGCGTGGCGTTGATGTCCGCAGCGCTCAGACCCAGCGCGCCGGCCTTGGCGTCGTCGATCTGCACGCGGTACGTGGGCGCGTCTTCCAGCCCGTTGAAACGCACGGCGCTCAGGTTCTTGTCGGCGTTGGCCAGATGCAGCAGCTGCTGGCGCGCGGCGACCAGCGCGTCGTGGCCCTTGCCGGCCACGTCCTGCAGTTCCAGGGTGAAGCCGGAGGTGGTGCCCAGGCCGTTGATCGCCGGCGGCGACAGCGCGAACACCTGCGCATCCGGCAGCGTGCCCATCATCGCGCCGGTGATGCGGTTGGCGATCTCCTGCGCCGAGGCATCGCGCTCGGCCCAATCCTTGAGCTTGATGAAACCCATGCCCGAATTCTGGCTGCTGCCAGCGAAGCTGAAGCCGCTGATGGTCATCATCCCGGCCACCTCCGGCTGCTTGAGGATGAAGTCCGATGCCTGGTCGATCGACTGCTGGGTACGTTGCTGGGTGGCGCCGGCCGGCGTGGTGAACATCACCATCAACATGCCCTGGTCCTCGTCGGGCAGGAACGAACTGGGCAGGCGCCAGAACAGCAGCGCCATCACCACGAGCAGCGCCAGATAGACCAGCCCGCCGAGCTTGCGATGGCCGATCAGCTTGCCCACGCCGCGGCCGTAGCCGTCGGCGCCGCGGTCGAAGCGGGCATTGAACCAGCCGAAGAAGCGCCCCAGCGCGCCCTTGCGCGACACGTGCCCGCCGCGCGCGATCGGCTTGAGCAGGCTGGCGCACAGCGCCGGACTCAGGGTCAGCGCCACCAGCAGCGACAGCAGCATCGCCGCGGCGATGGTCACCGAGAACTGGCGGTAGATCTCGCCGGTGGCGCCACCGAAGAACGCCATCGGCAGGAACACCGCGGTCAGCACCAGGGCGATGCCGACCAGCGCACCGGAAATCTGCCCCATCGAAGTGTAGGTCGCCTGCCGCGGCGACATGCCGTCCTCGCTCATCAGGCGCTCGACGTTCTCCACCACCACGATGGCGTCGTCGACCAGCAGGCCGATCGCCAGCACCATCGCGAACATGGTCAGCGTGTTGATCGAATAGCCGAGCAGGGCCAGCACGCCGAAGGTGCCCAGCAGCACCACCGGCACCGCGATCACCGGCACCAGCGTGGCGCGCCAGTTCTGCAGGAACAGGTACATCACCAGGACCACCAGCACGATCGCCTCGAGCAGGGTCTTGACCACCTCCTCGATGGAGATGCGCACGAACGGCGTGGTGTCGTAGGCGATCTCGTACGTCAGTCCGGCGGGGAAGTACGGCTTGAGCTGTTCGAGCTTGGCCTGCACCGCCTTGGCCGCATCCAGCGCATTGGCCCCGGTCGCCAGTTCCAGGCCCATGCCGGAGGCGGCCTTGCCGTTGTACTTGGAACTGGACGCGTAGGACTTGGACCCCAGCTCGACCCGCGCCACGTCGCGCAGGTACACAGTGGCGCCGCCGGTCTGCGACTTCAGCACGATCGCCTCGAACTGCGCCGGGGTCTTGAGCTTGCTGCGCGAGGTGACCGTGGCGTTGAGCTGCTGGCCCTGCACCGCCGGCAATGCGCCCAGCGCGCCGGAGGAGACGTCGGCGTTCTGCGCCGAGATCGCGCTGCTCACGTCCGAGGGCATCAGCGCATAGGTGCGCAGCTTTTCCGGATCCAGCCAGATCCGCATCGAATACTCGGAGCCGAACACGTTGACCCCGCCGACGCCATCGAGGCGGCTGATCGGGTCCTGCAGCGTGGACACCATGTAGTCGCCGATATCGGTGCTGTCCATGCTGCCGTCTTCGGAGGTGAAGGCCAGCACCATGAACATGCTGCTGCCCATGGACTTGGTGACGGTCACGCCATTGCTCTGCACCGCCTCCGGCAGCATCGCCTCGCCTTGCGAGACCTTGTTCTGCACCTGCACCTGGGCGGTGTCCGGGTCGGTGCCGGACGCGAAGGTCAGGGTGATCGAGGCGCTGCCGGCGGAGCTGCTGCTGGAGGTCATGTACAGCAGGTGGTCCAGCCCGGTCATCTGCTGCTCGAGGATCTGCGTCACCGAGTTCTGCACGGTTTCCGCCGACGCGCCGGTATAGGTGGCGCTGACGTTGATCGACGGTGGCGCGATGTTCGGATACTGCTCCAGCGGCAGCGACAGGATCGAGAGCGCGCCGGCCAGGGTGATCACGATCGCGATGACCCAGGCGAAGATGGGACGGTCGATGAAGAAACGGGCCATAGCGGTTCCTCAGTCGGCCTTCGGCGGCGCGGCGGCGATGCCTTGCTTGGTCGCCGGGGCGGTGTCGGCGGCATTGCCGGCCATCGCGGCCGCGGTCACCTCCACCGCTTTGACCTCGGCGCCGACCGACACCTTCTGCAGGCCCTGCACGATGACCCGGTCGCCGGCCTTCAGGCCGTCGCGCACCACCCACTTGTCGCCGATCGCATCGCCGGTGCGCAGCACGCGCTGGGCGACCTTGTGGTCGTTGCCGACCACCATCGCCACCGCTTCGCCCTTGCTGTTGCGGCTGACCGCCTGCTGCGGCACCAGGATGGCCTGCTCGTCCACCGCCATCGGCAACACCGCCTTGACGTACATGCCGGGCAGCAGCAGATGGTCGGGATTGGGCACCACCGCGCGCAGCTTGACCGTGCCGGTGGCGGTATCGACTGCGGCATCCACCACCTCCAGCGTGCCGCTGTGCGCATAGGTGCTGCCGTCCTCCAGTTGCAGCTTCACCTCGGCCTTGCCGTCCACCGCCATGAGCTGGCCGGCGTCGAGTTGGCGGCGCAACTGCAGCAGTTGCGCGCTGGACTGGGTGACGTCCACATACATCGGGTCGAGCTGGTTGATGGTGGCCAGCACCTCGCTCTGGCCGGCGCTGACCAGCGCGCCCGGCGTGTAGCTGGAGGTGCCGATGCGTCCGGAGATCGGCGCGGTGATGCGGGTGTAGTCGAGATTGATGCGCGCGGTCTGCAGTGCGGCCTTGGCCGCGACCACCGCCGCCTCGTTCGCGCGCAACGTGGCCAGCGCATCGTCGCCGTCCTGCTTGCTGACCGCATCCAACCCGACCAAGGTCTGGTAGCGCTGCGCCTTGGGCCTGGCCGACAGGACCGCCGCCTCGGCCTGTGCCAGGTCGCCCTTGGCGGTGTCGTACGCAGCCTGGTAGCTGGCCGGATCGATCTCGTACAGCACCTGCCCCGCGTGCACGTCCTGGCCTTCGGCGAACAGGCGCTTGCGCAGGATGCCGCCGACCTGCGGGCGCACATCCGAGGCCATGTAGGCCACGGTGCGGCCGGACAGGGTCTGAGCCACAGCGAGGCGTTGCACCGTCACCGTCTGCACGCCGACCTGCGTCTGCGGCATCTGCGGCAGCGGCTTGGAGGAACACGCGGCCATGACCGTGGCGATGGCAACGGGCAACAGCCAGCGCGAGGGCGCGACGGGAAGACGACAGGCGATGGACGGCATGCGGCGAACTCACGGGATTTCCGAAGCTGGCCACGCTAGTGCGCAAATGTGCAGCAAATTTGGAGATTGCCGGCGATGGCGCGGATTCGCTTGATTTCCACTGTCATGACGGGGCTAATACGCAGCAATTGCCGTTTCCGCGCCGCGCGTCGCCCCTCCGATGAAACTGGGCCTCACCGCCAAGCTGTTCCTCGCCATCCTCGCCGCCTGCGTGACGGTGCTGTTGATCAACGGCCTGGCCGTGCAGGCCTTCGTCAAGCGCCAGTTCCTGGATTACCTCAACGAACAGGGCGTGGAGCGCATGCAGGAGGCCTTGCCGCGGGTCAGCGCCGAATACGCGCGGCACGGCAACTGGGATTTCGTGCGTGACAATCCCGAAGTCTGGTTCGTGCTGATGCGCCCGGAGCGTGGCCCCGGCCCGCCGCGCAGGGCGCCGCCGATTTCCGACCAGACCGGCGCGGTGTTTCGCTTCGCGCTGCTCGACCAAGACTTCAAGTCGCTGATCGGCAATCCGGATGTCGGGCGCGACGACATCCTGCGCCCGGTGGTGGTCGGCGGCCGTACCGTCGGCTGGATGGCGATGCTGCCGTTCCAGAAAGCGCTGGCGGCGGCAGACGCGCGTTTCTACGCGGCGCAGCAGCAAGCATGGTGGACGATCGGCAGCGCCTCGCTGGTGGTCGCCGCGCTGCTCGGTTGGCTGCTGTCGCGCGCCCTGTTGCGGCGCATGCGCGGCCTCACCGGCGCCACCCACCGCCTGGCCGCCGGCGACTACGCCACCCGCATCGACGCCGACGCGCGCGACGAACTCGGCCAGCTGGCGCGCGACTTCAATCTGCTGGCGCAGGCGCTGGAACACAACGAGCGCGCGCGGCGCGACTTCATGGCCGATATCTCGCACGAGCTGCGCACGCCGCTGGCGGTGTTGCGTGCGGAACTGGAAGCGCTGCAGGACGGCATCCGCCCGATGACGCAGCACTCGCTGGGCTCGCTGCACCAGCAGGTCGGCCAGCTCGGCAAGCTGATCGAAGACCTGTACGACGTGTCGCTGACCGACGTCGGCGCGCTCGCCTATCGACGCGCGCCGGTCGACCTGGCGGTGATCCTGGCCACCGTGCTGGACGGCATGCGCGCGCGCTTCGCCGTCGCGCAGCTCCATGTGCAGGCGCAGATCCAGGCCGGCCCGCTGCCGGTGGACGGCGACGAACGCCGCCTGCAGCAACTGCTCGGCAACCTGCTGGAGAACGCCCTGCGCTACACCGATGCCGGCGGCACGGTGCAGGTGCGCTGCACGCGCCGCGACGCGATGCTGGAGCTGATGGTGGAGGACAGCGCACCAGGCGTGGAAGCGGACAAGCGCGCGCGCCTGTTCGAACGCTTCTATCGCGCCGAGGCCTCGCGCAACCGCGCCAGCGGCGGCAGCGGCCTGGGCCTGGCGATCTGCCGCAACATCGCCGAGGCCCATGGCGGTGCGATCGACGCCGAGCCTTCTACACTCGGCGGATTGCGCGTGGTGGTGCGTCTACCGGCGCTCGCGGCATGAGCAGCCTGGATCCGATCGGGCACGTGCTGATCGTCGAGGACGAACCGCGCCTGGCCGCGGTGCTGCGCGAATACCTGCACGCGGCCGGCTATTCGCACGACTGGATCGCCGATGGCGCGCAGGTACTGGGCGCCTTCCGCGCGCAGCAGCCGGACCTGGTGCTGCTGGACCTGATGCTGCCCAACCGCGACGGGTTGGAGATCTGCCGCGACCTGCGCAGGGAAAGCGCGGTGCCGGTCATCATGGTCACCGCGCGGGTGGAGGAGATCGACCGCCTGCTGGGTCTGGAGATCGGCGCCGACGACTACATCTGCAAGCCGTTCAGCCCGCGCGAGGTGGTGGCGCGGGTGCAGGCGGTGCTGCGCCGCCATCGCCACGATCCCAACGGCGCGCCGGCGCCGGGCCTGCGGATCGACGAGGACGCGTGCCGGGCCAGCGTGCACGGCCGCGACCTGGACCTGACCCAGGTCGAGTTCCGCCTGTTGCGCACCCTCGCCGCCGCGCCGGGACGCGTGTACTCGCGCGAGCAACTGATGGACCGGCTCTACCTCGACCACCGCATCGTCACCGACCGCACCGTCGACAGCCACGTCAAGAACCTGCGCCGCAAACTCGCCGACGCCGGCGTCGAGGACTGGGTGCGCTCGGTGTATGGGGCTGGTTATCGGTTTGAGCCGTGATTGGGGATTCGGGATTGGGGATTCGTCAAAGCGGCCCGCATCGCAACGGTGATCAGCCAGGCCGCTTTTGCGAATCCCCAATCCCGAATCCCCACTCCCCGCCTTACCGAAACACGACCGTGCGATGCCCGTTGAGCAGGATGCGATGTTCGACGTGGCGTCGCACGGCGCGGGCCAGCACCTGCGACTCGGTGTCGCTGCCCAGGCGCACCAGTTCGCGCGGGGTCATGGCGTGGTCCACGCGGGCCACGTCCTGCTCGATGATCGGGCCTTCGTCCAGGTCGCCGGTGACGTAGTGCGCGGTGGCGCCGATGATCTTGACCCCGCGCGCGTGCGCCTGGTGATACGGCTGCGCGCCCTTGAAGCTGGGCAGGAAGCTGTGGTGGATGTTGATCGCGCGTCCGGCCAGTGCCGCGCAGAGGGTCGGCGACAGAATCTGCATGTAGCGGGCCAGCACCACCAGGTCGATGCGTTCGCGTTCGACCAGCGCCAGCAACTGCGCTTCCTGTTCGTCGCGATTGGCGGCGCTCACCGGCAGGTGATGGAACGGCACGCCGTAGGAGCCGGCGAGCGCGGCGAAATCGGGGTGATTGGAGGCCACCGCGGCGATATCCACCCGCAACTGCCGGCTGTGCGCGCGGAACAGCAGGTCGTTGAGGCAGTGGCCCTGTTTGCTGACCAGCACCAGCAGGCGCGCACGGCGGCGCGCGTCGTGCAGTTGCCAGTCCATCGCGTAGTCGGCGGCCAGCGGCTCCAATTGCAGCTTCACCGCGGCGACGACGCCGTCGGCCGGCACGTCGAAGTGCACGCGCAGGAAGAAGCGGCCGCTTTCCTCGTCGCCGAACTGCTGCGCGTCGAGGATGTTGCAGCCGTGCTCGAACAGCAGGCCGCTGACGCGGTAGACGATGCCGGTACGGTCCGGGCAGGACAGGGTCAGGATGTAGTCGTGGCGCATTTGCGGATGATAGGGGACCCGTACCCTCACCCCAACCCCTCTCCCGGGGGGAGAGGGGCTAAGAGCCATGCAGCCGAGGCCGGCTTTTCCTTCTCCCTCTGGGAGAAGGTGCCCCGAAGGGGCGGATGAGGGTCCGGGCGAAGCCTCGTGCAGTCGAAACACCGCGTGCGCTGCGCGCTCGTACCCTCACCCCAACCCCTCTCCCGGAGGGAGAGGGGCTTAGCGATCCAGCCGAAGCCGGCTTTTCCTTCTCCCTTTGGGAGAAGGTGCCCCGAAGCGGCGGATGAGGGTGCGGGCGAAGCCTCGTGCAGTCGAAACATCGCATGCGCTGCGCGCTCGCACCCTCACCCCAACCCCTCTCCCGGGGGGAGAGGGGCTCGGCCGTGCTCGCACTGAAATCAGGTCGCAGCTGACGCCTCGCCTGGGACGTTGCTCACTCGCCTGCGCTCACTCCGGGCGCAGGCGCAGCGCCAAACGGCGGTTGACCTTCTCCAGGCGCGCCAGCGAATCCTCCACCGACATGCCGACCGCTTCGTGCGTGGTGATGTGCGCGCGCAGGTGCGCCGGATCGTCCAGGTCGCCGCGCACCAGGAACACGTTCTCGCCATCCTCCACCTCGCCGATCTCGCGGCTGAGCACCACGTGGTCGACCTGGTCGAAGCCGTATTCCTTGGCCAGCGGCAGCAGCCGCGCGACCATGCGCTCGCTGATCGCATCCGGCGCGCGGCCGCAGGCCGCGTCCAGCGCGTGCACGCCCTCGCGGATCTGCGCGTACAGCAGGTGGTCCGGATGGTCCGGATGATCGGGCCCCGGCACGGCCTCGCGCACGACCGCGCGCGGTGGCTGGATCGGCGCTCTGTCGCCGGGATCGGACGAATTCGGGCTCATGGCATCCTCCTGTGATGCGCCAGCAAATCGCCTCACCTTAGCGGCAAGCGCGCGCCAGGCTCAAGCGGGCACGCAGTGTGCCGCATGCGCCGCCAAGGTCCGCTGAAGATCGTGCCGCGTCGCTCAGGCCTGGCCGGCGCGGCGCGCGGCGACCTTGGCCAGCGCCGCCCAGTCCAGCTCGCCGTCGCCGTGCGCGATCGCTTCGATGAAGGCATCGCGCAGCACCCCCGCCAGCGGCATCGGCACGTGCCGGGTCTCGCCGGCGTTCAGCGCCAGGCGCACGTCCTTCAGGCCCAGCGTGGCCTTGAAGCCGGCCGGGCTATAGCGCTGCTCGGCGATCATGCCGCCGTAGGTCTGGTAGGCCGGTGCGGCGAACACGGTGCTGGTGAGCATGTCGAGGAAATCGGCCGCTTCCACGCCGTGCCCACGCACCAGCGCCGATGCTTCGGCCATGGTGCCGATGGCGCTGGCCAGGCACAGGTTGGCGGCGAGCTTGACCGCGTTGGCCTGTTCCGGCGCGGCGCCGAAATACCAGGTCTTGCGCCCGACGACATCGAGCAAGGGCTGCACCCGCGCCAGCGCCGCGGCGTCGCCGGCGGCGAGCAGGTTGAGCTGGCCGGCTGCGGCCACCTCGACCCGCCCCAGCACCGGCAGCGCCAGGTAGGCGACGCCGCGCTCGGCATGCAGCGCGTGCAGTTCGCGCGCCAGCGCCACCGAGATGGTGGCCATGTTGACGTGCACGCTGCCGGCGGTGAGCGCGTCCAGCGCGCCGCGGTCGAGCAGGGTCTCGCGCACCGCGGTGTCGTCGGCCAGCATCGAGAACAGCACCGGACCGCGCACCGCGTCGGCCGGTTGCGCGGCCAGCTGCGCGCCGGCCTCTAGCAGGGGCTGTGCCGCCGCGGGGCTGCGGTTCCAGACCGTCAACGCATGGCCGGCACGCAGCAGGTTGAGCGCGATCGGCTGGCCCATCGTGCCCAGGCCGAGAAATCCAATCGTCGTCATTGCATGCTCCCTGAAGGAATCAAAGTGGAGGCCGCCAACCGTGCGGCGCGTCGGTCAGGCGTCGAACACGCCGCGCGCCGCGTGCGGCTCGCAGCGCAGGTATTGCGGCGATGGCCGCAACCGCGCGCCCAGCGCGGCGGCTGCGTGCCAGGGCCAGCGCGGATCGTAGAGGATGCCGCGGGCCAGCGCGATGGCGTCGGCGCGGTCCTCGGCGAGGATCGCCTCGGCCTGCTGCGGCTCGGTGATCAGGCCCACCGCGATCACCGGCATGCGCAGCGCGCGGTGCAGCGCCTCGGCCAGCGGCACCTGGTAACCCGGCGCCACCGGAATGCGCTGGCGCCGGTCCAGCCCGCCGCTGGACACGTGCAGATAATCGCAGCCCTGCGCCTGCAATGCCTGCGCCAGCGCCTCGCTCTGCGCCAGGTCCCAGCCGCCGTCGACCCAGTCGGTCGCGGAGATGCGCACGCCCACTGCGATGCTCGGCGCCACCGCGGCGCGCACCGCCGCATGCACGCGCAGCAGCAGGCGCATGCGGTTCTCCAGGCTGCCACCGTAGGCATCGGCGCGCTGATTGCTCAGCGGCGACAGGAACTGGTGCAGCAGGTAGCCGTGTGCGGCATGCAGTTCGATCAGCTGGAAGCCGAGACGCTCGGCGCGCCGCGCCGACGCCACGAATGCCTCCACGATGGCGTCGATGCCGGCCAGGTCCAGCGCCTGCGGCGGCACGCCATCCTGGTCGAACGCCTGCGCCGACGGCGCCACGGTCTGCCAGCCGTTCGGCTGGTCGGGCGCGATCGCGCCACCGCCGTCCCACGGCTTGCGAGTGGACGCCTTGCGCCCGGCATGCGCGAGCTGGATGCCCAACGGCATCGGCGACCAGCGCCGCACCGCGCGCAACACCGTATCCAGCGCGGCTTCGGTGGCATCGTCCCACAGGCCCAGGTCGGCGTAGCTGATGCGCCCGCGCGGCTCCACCGCCGTCGCCTCCAGGATCAGCAGGCCGGCGCCGGACTGCGCCAGTTGGCCCAGATGCTGCACATGCCAGTCGCTGGCACGGCCGTCCTCGGCCGAGTACTGGCACATCGGCGCGATCACGATGCGGTTGGACAACGACAACGGCCCCAGTGCCAGGGGCGAGAACAACTGGCTCACGATGCGAATCCATGAAAACGCCGCGCGCGGCGCGGTAAGCGGCCATTGCACTCCTGCCGTACAGCGCGATCAACCACTGCCGGTGGATCAGTTCGTGCCGGGATTCGGAACGCGCGCCGCTGCCGGCAAGAGGAACGCCAGCGCCTGCGCGCACGATTGCTCCACTTTCAGGCTCAGCAGATCGTCGCCGCGGGTGCGGCCCAGGTTGACCGCGGCGATGGGCAGGCCGACCTTGGCCGCGGCTTGCACGAAGCGGAAGCCGGAATAGACCATCAGCGACGAGCCCACCACCAGTACCGCGTCGGCGCGCTGCAGATGCGCGAAGGCACTGGCCACGCGCTCGCGCGGCACGTTCTCGCCGAAGAACACCACATCCGGCTTCAGCACGCCGCCGCAGTGCGTGCAGGCGGGCACCACGAAGCTGGCGAAATCCTCGCCCTCCAGGTCGGCATCGCCGTCCGGCGCCGGCGCAGCCTGCAGCGTCGCCCACTGCGGATTGTGCTGCAGCAGGTGCTGCTGGAACGCCTCGCGCGGCATGCGCCGCTCGCAGCCCATGCAGCGCACCACGTCCAGGCGCCCATGCAGATCGATGGTGGCGCGGCTGCCGGCGGCCTGGTGCAGGCCGTCCACGTTCTGGGTCAGCAGCAGTTCGACCTGGCCGCGCGCTTCCAGCTGCGCCAGCGCGGCGTGGGTGGCATTGGGCCGCGCATGGCCGAAGCGCGGCCAGCCGAGCAGGCTGCGCGCCCAGTAGCGCTGCCGCGTCGCCAGCTCGCCCATGAAGGCCTGGTAGGTCACCGGCTGCGCACGCTTCCAGTCGCCGGCGGCATCGCGGTAGTCGGGAATGCCCGAGTCGGTGCTGCAGCCGGCGCCGGTCAGCACGAACAGGCGCCGGTGGCAGTCGACGAACGCTTCCAGCGCGGACGCCGCTGGCTGTGCGGACGCGGGGTGATCCTGCAGCAACTGCGACATCGTGAAGGTCCCGGACGTGATGGAGGCGCACGCGACGGCCGCGTGTCGGCTCCCTATCTAGGGGGTGGGCGGCGGCAACGCAAGCCCTGGCCAGCGCCGCCGCTGAAGCGTTGCCGCGCGCATTGAAAGCCTGCGGGAAACTGGCTACTGTCCAGAACGCGGCAGGATGCTGAGCGTTCACGGCATGCGTCACGCCGCACGCTGCCTCCGTGAGGAATGCCGTCCCTTCGCCGATTCCGCCTCGTGAGCCGCGTTTCCGATCCCACCCCGCCCCCGTTCGCCCCTGCCGCCAACGCCCCGCTGCGGGTGGCGTTGCTGGAGGACGACGATGTGCTGCGCGACCGCGTGCTGCTGCCGGGCTTGCTGCGGCACGGATTCGAGGCGATACCGCTGCGCACCGCGCAGGCGCTGTGGACGGCGCTGGAGGCGCAACGTGTCGATCTGATCGTGCTCGACATCGGCCTGCCCGACAGCGACGGTTTCACCCTGACCCAGCAACTGCAGGAACGCCGTCCCGGCATGGGCATCGTCATCCTCAGCGGCCGCGGCGAGCAGCCGGATCTGGTGCGCGGGCTGGTCCAGGGCGCCGATGCGTACCTGATCAAGCCGGTGCAGATCGAGATCCTCGCCGCCACCCTGTTCAGCGTGGCCCGGCGCATGCTGCGGCCGGCGGCGCCGGCCAGCGAGGAATGGCAACTGCAGGACGACGGCTGGTGCCTGTTCGCGCCGGATGGGCAGGCGGTGCCGTTGACCGCCTCCGAACGCAAGGTGCTGCAGAGCCTGTGGCAGGCGCGCGGGCGCCTGGTCAGCCGCGATGCGTTGATCGGCATGCTCGGCGGCAACGCTGGGCTGGAGATCGATCCGCATCGGCTGGATGCGTTGCTGCATCGGCTGCGGCAGAAGGTGCACGAGCGCACCGGCAGCGCGCTGCCATTGCGCGCGGTGCGCGGCGAAGGCTATCTGCTCATGCCGCAGGAGCGCTGAGCCCGGCCAGCGGCAGGCGCAGCACGAAACAGGTGCCGGCGCCGGGTGCGCTGCGCACCTGCAGGCTGCCGTGCGCCTCTTGCGCCATTTCGAACGCCACCGCCAGGCCCAGCCCGGTGCCCTGTCCGGCCGGCTTGGTGGTGAAGAACGGCTCGAAGATCTGCCGTTGCACGGCCTCGCTCATGCCCACGCCGGTATCGGCGATGGCGATGGCGATGGTCTCGCCGTCGCGGCGCAGTTGCAGCGAAAAACAGCCGCCGCCCGGCATCGCGTCGCGTGCGTTGGCGGCGAAATTGAGCAGCGCCAGATCGAAGCGGCTGCGATCCAGGAATACCGGCGCCGGTTCGGCGGCCACGTCCAGCCGGACCTGCACCGCGGCGCCGAACAGTTGCCGCAGCATCGGCTGCAGGCTGCGCAGCGCTTCGCCGGCATCGAAACGCTCGGGCACGCTCGCCTCGCGGCGACTGAAGCTGAGCAGCTTGCGGCTGACCGCCACGCCGCGCTGCGCGGCCAGCGCCACGCCCTCCAGCGCATCGGCCAGCACCAGCGCATCGCGCGGCGGGTGATAGTCCAGTTCGTGCACGCAGTGGCGTTGCTCGGTGTAGCCCAGGATCGCGCTGAGGATGTTGTTGAAGTCGTGCGATACGCCGCTGGCCAACTGTTCCACCAGCTCGATCTTCTGCAGGTGCAGCAGGCGTTGCTGCGCCAGGGTGCGCTCGCGCATCTCCACGCGCAAACGCGCGGCGCTGCGCCGCGCGCGCCACAGGCTCTCGCGCAGCGCGGCGACGGTGCGGTCCAGCACCAGGGTGATCATCAGGTAGCTCAACGCCAGCGACGGCAGGTTCTGGAACGGGCTGCGGTTGCCGTGCGGATCCTGGCCCCACGGGCTTTCCATGCCCAGCCAGAAGATCAGCGGGATGCACAGGTACACCAGCCACAGCGCGCGACGCCCGATCACCAGCGCGGCCAGGGTCAGCATCATCATCGGATACGGATCGAAGGCCTGCAGCTGGTAGCCGAACGCCAGGTTGGCGGCGACCGCCGAGCACAGCACCACCGCGATGAACATGGCCGTGGCCTGTTTCAGCAGACCGCGGCGGATCATCCAGACCCCGGCCCATGCCGCGCCGGCGATCGCCGCATCGGTGCCCACGTCTACCGCCAACTGCACCGTGCCCATCTCGATGCGCGGTGCGGTCAGCAGGTGATAGAGCTTGTTGAGCGGAATCTCGCTGCCTAGGAACACGAACAGCACCTGCAGCGCGGGTGCGTTGCGGCGGTCCAGCGGGTCGGCGATGGGCACCCGGCGCAGCCACAGCGAGAGGCGCCGCCACAGCCGCACGGCAAGCGCGACCGGCGCAGAGTGCGCACCCCATCTCACCCAGACTCCCATGGCGGTGAGTCTACCGTGAGGAAGACGTGAATTTGCGTGCATTGAAGGGCAGTGGGGCTTGCCGCCTTAATCGGGCCTGACTCGTTGTCGGGACGACGCTCCCGGCCCCAGCCCCGGAACCGACCATGCCTTTTCTGCCCAACGCCCTGCGCACCGCCGTGCGCCCGCTGTCGTCGTCCCCGTCCATCCTGCCGCAGGCCTCTGACGGGTTGTTGACCGCCGCGTTGCTGCTCGCGCTGAGCCTGCCCGCGAGCGCCTTCGCGGCACCGGCGCCGGCGCCGACGCCGACCACGGCCACGGCCACGCCGACGGCGCAACGCGATACCGCCGCCGCGGTCACCCGCGCAGCGCCGGACAGCGCCGACGCCGCCAACGCCACGCCGCAGGACGCCACCGCCCAGGACGTGCAGCCGGGCACCCAGAACACCACCCGCTACTTCCTGGCCGAAGGCCTGAACGACGGCAGCGACTACGCCAGCGCCGCCGGCCTGCGCGCGGTGGCGATGGGCGCGCGTGCCGATGCCTCGGGCGCCTTCGCCATCGCCATCGGCCACCACACCGTCGCCTCCGACAGCGCCGCCATCGCCATGGGCGATGGCGCGGTGGCCAGCGGCACCTCGGCGATCGCGATCGGCGGCAGCTTCTTCGGCAGCGCCAACGGCGACTCGGCCGGCGCGCAGAGCACCGGCTTCGGCGCGCTGGCGATCGGCACGGCTGCCGCCGCCACCGCCGGCAACGCCAGCGCGCTGGGCTGGAACGCCAGCGCCGATGGCGACAGCGCCACCGCGGTCGGCTCCACCTCCGCGGCCAGCGGGATCTATGCGACCGCCGTCGGCGGTTCCTCGCGTGCCGAGAGCGAACAGGCCAGCGCCTTCGGCTACGCCGCCCTGGCGTCCAACGTCGGTGCCACCGCGGCCGGCGGCTACAGCACCGCCTCCGGCTATTTCGGCACCGCGATGGGTTACACCGCCACCGCCAGCGGCGACGGCAGTGTGGCGCTCGGCGAAGGCGCCGCGGCCTCCGGCCAGCAGAGCGTGAGCATCGGCGCCAGCAACAGCGGCGTTCCCGCGCAAGCCAACGGCCTGGGCGCGGTGAACGTGGGCGCCGGCAGCTGGGCGCTATCGGATTACGGCGTGGCGCTGGGCTTCGACAGCCATGCCGATGCGACCCACAGCGTGGCGCTGGGCGCGCAGGCGCTGGCGACCAGCGAAAACGCCATGGCGGTGGGCGGTCAGGCCTACGCCGATGGCGTCGATGCCAGCGCCTTCGGCAGCATCGCCAGCGCCAACGGCGAAGGCGCCACCGCACTGGGCAGCGGCGCCACCGCGATGGGCGCGAGCACCGTGGCACTGGGCTACAACAGCGCCGCCACCGGCGCCAACAGCGTGGCGATCGGCGCCGGTTCGATGGCCGACCGCGACAACGCGGTCGCCTTCGGCAGCGACGGCGCGCTGCGCCAGCTCACCTACGTCGCCGCCGGCACGGCCGACACCGACGCGGTGAACGTGCTGCAGTTGCGCAGCATCGCCAGCGCGCTCGGCGCCGGCAGCGCGCTCGGCGGCGATGGCAGCTTCACCGGCGGCAGCTACCTGATCCAGGGCCGCAGCTATGGCACGGTCGGCTCGGCGCTGTCGGCGCTGGATGGCGCGTTTTCGGCGCTGGATGCCCGGGTCGGCAACCTGGTGCAGAGCGGTGGCGGCGGCGTGGCGGTGGGCAGCGGCGCCACCGGCGCTCCCACTGTCGGTGCCGGCACCAATGCGGTGGCGGTCGGCGCGCAGGCCACCGCCAACGGGCAGAACGGCACGGCGATCGGCTCCAATGCGCTGGCCTACGGTCCCAACGACACCGCACTGGGCGGCAACGCGCAGGTCAATGCCGACGGCAGCACCGCGGTCGGCGCGAACGCCAGCATCAGCGCCAGCGCGACGAATGCGGTGGCGGTGGGCGAAAGCGCCACGGTCACCGCCGCCTCCGGCACCGCTGTCGGCCAGGGCGCCTCGGTCTCGGCAAGCAACGCTGTGGCCCTCGGCCGCGGTTCGTCCGCCACCCGCGCCAATACCGTCTCGGTGGGCAGCGCCGGCAACGAACGCCAGATCAGCAACGTCGCCGCCGGCAGCGCGCCCACCGACGCGGTCAACGTGGCGCAGATGCAGGCCGGCGACAGCGCCACGCTGAGCAGCGCCAAGGCCTATACCGACAACCGCATGGCCGGCTGGGACGACAACCTGACCCGCCTGCGCACCGATACCGACCAACGCTTCCAGCACCTGGACCGGCGCATCGACCGCATGGGTGCGGTCAGCGCTGCCTACGCCGGCATGGCGACCAACACCTCCGGCCTGGCCGGGGCCAACCGGGTCGGCGTCGGCGTCGGCTCGCAAGGCGGCGAAAGCGCGCTGGCGATCGGCTACCAGCGCGCGATCGGCAACCGCGCCAGCGTCTCGCTCGGCGGCGCCTTCTCCGGCAGCGAGAAGAGCGTGTCCGCCGGTGCCGGCTTCAGTTGGTGACACCCCGCCGGTATCGCCCCTTTCGCGATTTCCACGCCTTCGTCGATCTTCCCAGAGACACCGCCATGACCCATGCCATCCCGCTGTCCCGCAATCTGCTCGCCCTGTCGCTGGGCCTGGCCCTCGCCGGTACCGCACAGGCGCAGAGCGCCCCGCGCTTCTCGGTCCTGGCCCAGGCCACGCCTGGGCAATCCACCGTCTACGACGGCCTGATCGTGACCTACCGCGACGGCAGCAGCGCCGTCCGCGACGCGCGCGCGGCCAGCGCCACGTTGAACCAGATCATGGCCGCGCGCAGCACCGCCAGCACCTGGACCAGCACCTACCGACAGGCCGCCCCGGCCTTGAACCGGGTGCGCCGGCTCGCCATCGGTGCCGACCTGGTGCGGCCCAGCCGTGCGCTGACGCCGTCGCAACTGCAGACACTGATCGCCAGCCTGAAGGCCGACCCCGCGATCGCGCACGTGGAGCCGAACCTGCTGCTCAAGCCGGTGCGCAGCACCGCGCAGGCCACGGCGGCCGCGGCGACCGCGCCCAACGATCCCGGCTACTCGGTGCAGTGGCATCTGCGCACGCCCGACGGCCATCTGGAAACGCTGGCGCCGGAGACCACCGGCTATCCCAACCGCGGCGGCATCGACCTGGTGCCCGCCTGGCAGTACGGCACCGGCCAGGGCGTGGTGGTGGCGGTGATCGACACCGGCATCACCGCCCACCCGGACCTGGACACCTCGCTGGCCAGCGCCGGCTACGACTTCATCAGCGATGCGCTGCTCTCCGGCCGTGCCAGCAACGGGCGCGTGGCCGGCGGCTGGGACACCGGCGACTGGACCACCGACGACAAGTACCTGGTCGCCAACGGCGGCTGCGTGCAGCCGGAGGAACAGAAAACCAGTTCCTGGCACGGCACCCACGTCGCCGGCACCATCGCCGCGCGCACCAACAACGGCATCGGCATGGCGGGCGTGGCCCCGGATGCGAAGATCCTGCCGATCCGCGCGCTCGGCCACTGCGGCGGCACCACCGCCGACATCGCCGATGCCATCGTCTGGGCCTCGGGTGGCCATGTCGACGGCGTGCCGGACAATCCGAACCCGGCCGAGGTGATCAACATGAGCCTGGGCGGCGGCGGTTCCTGCGCGCAGGATTCGGTGACCTCCAGCGCCATCTCCAGCGCGATCGCGCGCGGCAGCGTGGTGGTGGTGGCGGCCGGCAACGACAACGCCGATGCCGCGGGCTATTCGCCGGCCAGTTGCCCGGGCGTGATCAACGTGGCGGCCAACGGCATCACCGGCGGCCGCGCCTACTACTCCAACTACGGCAACACCATCACCCTGTCGGCCCCGGGCGGCGGCGTCTATGCCAACGATGCCGCCAGCGGATCGGGCTCGGTGCGCACCGGCCTGATCTGGTCCACGCTCAACACCGGCGAAAAGGGCCCCGACCAGCCGGCCTATGCGGGCTACGCGGGAACCTCGATGGCCTCGCCGCACGTGGCCGGCGTGGTTGCGCTGGCGATCAGCGCCGCGCTCAACGCCAACCGCCCGGTGCCCTCGCAGGCGCAGCTGCGCGACATCCTGACCCAGACCTCCCTCCCCTTCCCGAGCAAGCAGACGCCGTACATCGGCGCTGGCATCCTCAATGCCGCCAAGGCCGTCGCCCGTGCCGCCGGCGCCAGCGGCGGCGGCGACGAGGCCACGGCGATCAGCGTGGGCCGCGGCACCGTCAGCAAGCTGTCGGCCGCGGCCGGCCAGGGCCCGCTGTACCGCCTGGACGTGCCGGTCAATGCCCGCAACCTGCAGATTCGCACCCTCGGCGGCAGCGGCCAGCTCAAGCTGTACGTGCGTGCGGTGCGCGCGCCCGGCACCGACGGCAGCAATGCCGACTACAGTTCGCTGCGCAACGGCACCACGCAGAACGTGCAGATGGCGCTGCCGGCCACCGGCAGCTACTTCTTCCGCCTGGTCGGCGGCAGCGGCGGCTACGCCAACGTGACCCTGTCGGTCAGCTATTCGGAATGACCGCGCCGTGCAGGCGCTACGGCGCCTGCGCTCACAAGGGGTTGGCGATCTCGATCAGGTTGCCGTCGGGATCGCGGATGTACACCGACAGGATCGGCCCGCGGGTACCGGTGCGTTGCACCGGCCCCTGCTCGATCGGCACGGCGGCGGTACGCAGTTCCTCGACCACCTGCGCCAGCGGCGTGGCAGTGAGCAAGCACAGGTCGGCCGAGCCCGGCGTGGGCACCCGCGCCTTCGGGTCGAACTCGTGGCCATGCCGATGCAGGTTGATCTTCTGCTGGCCGAACGCCAGCGCCTTGCGGCCTTCGCCGAAGGTGACCACGCGCATGCCCAGCACCTGCGCATAGAACGCGCAGGTGGCGTCGATGTCGGCGACGGTGAGGACCAGATGGTCGAGATGGTCGATCTGCATCGCGAAATCCTCGCTGGATGACGGCGGCGCGGCTCACTCGCCGCGCGGCGGATGCGGCCCGAAGCGGCCATAGGGGCGGCTGTCGTCGGCACCGCGGCGCAGCACGTGCGCGGCGACCAGGCCGATACCCAGCAACACCAGGCAGCACGCGACCAGCGCGTTCCAGCCACCGTGCTGCCAGGCCGCGCCGCTGAGCGAGCCGATCACGCTGGCGCCGGCGTAATAGGCCAGCAGGTACAGCGAGGCGGCATGGCTCTTGTGCTGGCCGCCCAGGCGCCCGACCCAGGCGCTGGCCGCCGAGTGCGCCACGAAGAAGCCGATGGTCAGCAGCACGATGCCGGCGATGACCGGCACCAGCGCATGCGCCAGGGTCAGCGCCACGCCCAGCGCCGCGGTGGCCAGGCCGGCCAGCACCACCGGGCCGCGGCCGAATCGGTCGGAGGCGGCGCCGGCGACCGAGGACGACACGATGCCGAACACGTAGGCACTGAAGATCAGGCCGAGCTGGCTCTGGCTCAGGCCGAACTCCGGACCGCCCAGGCGGAAGCCGGCGTAGTTGTAGACGCTGACGAACACGCCCATCGCCAGGAACGGGATCGCGAACAGCCACGGCAGATGGCGATCGCGCAGATGCCCGCCCCAGGCGCGCAGGTGGAAGCGCAGGTTCACGCCCTGGCGGCGCACGAAATGCCGCGACGGCGGCAGCAGCCACACGAAGCCGATCGCGGCCAGCAGATCCACCGTGCTCAGCGTGGCCAGCGCGATGCGCCAGTCGAAGTGGTCGGTGAGCATGCTCATGCCGATGCGGCCGACCATGCCGCCGAAGGCGTTGCCGGCCACGTACAGCCCGGTGGCCGCGCCGAGCCGGCTCGCCGGCAGTTCCTCGGCCAGGTACACCATCGCCACCGCCGGGACGCCGCCCAGGGCGATGCCGGACAGCGCGCGCACCGCCACCAGCGCGCCCCAGTGCGGCAGGCAGGACGCGAGCAGGTTGAGCAGCGCCGCCAACGCGATCGACACGAACATCAGCCCACGCCGGCCCAGCGTCTCCGACACCGCGCCGGCGCAGAAGATCGCGATCGCCAGGCCGCCGGTGGCCAGCGACAGCGGCAGCGAGCTGGCCGCCGCGCTGAGCCCGAACTCGCGGGCGAATTCGGGCAGCAGCGGCTGCACGCTGTACAGCAGCGAGAAGGTGGCGAAGCCGGCCAGGAATAGCGCCAGGCGGATGCGCAGCAGCGGCGCATCGTCCACGGCGTGCGCCGGCGGGCATTGGCTGGAGGCGTTCACGGGATGGGTCGTGGCGGGAAACGGAAGGCCAGTATTCGCCCGACCGGCCTCGGCGTCCAATATATGATCGGCCCGTTCTCCATATGTGTCGGATATGACATGGAACTGCGCCACCTGCGCTATTTCCTGGCCGTGGCCGAGGCCGGACACTTCACCCGCGCCGCGGCGCAACTGGGCATCCAACAACCGCCGCTGAGCCAGCAGATCCGCGCACTGGAGGAGGAGCTGGGCACGCCGCTGTTCGTGCGCACACCGCGCGGCGCCGAGCTCACCGATGCCGGCCGCGCCTTCCGCACCGAAGCCCGGCGCGTGCTCGCCGACCTCGAGCGCGCCGGCGATGCCGCACGCCGCGCCGCACGCGGCGAAAGCGGCGTGCTGCGGCTAGGCTTCACCGCCTCGGCCGCGTTCAACCCGATCGTGCCGACTCTGGTGCGCGGCTTCCGCCGCGGCTGGCCGGCGGTGACGCTGGCGCTGGAAGAGACCAACACCGCCGGCCTGCTCGCCGCGCTGCTGCAGGGACGGCTGGATGCGGCCTTCATCCGCTACAGCGTGGCCACGCCCTCGGAACTGCAGTTGCTCAAGCTGCCCGACGAACCGATGAAGATCGCGGTACCGGCCGCGCACCGCCTGGCCAAGCGCCGCCGCGCCCCGCTGTCGGCGCTGGCCGGCGAACCCTTCATCCTGTTCCCGCGCAGCTTCGGCACCAGCCTCTACGACGAGATCCTCGACGCCTGCCGCCAGGCCGGCTTCGAGCTGAAGATCGAACAGGAAGCGCCGCAGATGTCCTCCATCGTCAACCTGGTGGCGGCCGAACTGGGCGTGTCGGTCGTCCCCGCCTCGACCGCGCAGGTGCAGTTGCCCGGCGTGCGCTATCTGGACATCGACGGCCGCGTGCCGATGGCGCGGTTGGCGCTGGCCGCGCTGCCGGCCACTGCGCAGGCGATGCCGATCGTGCGCCACCTATGGCAGCTGGCGCAGGGGCATGCGGCGGGCAGGCGTGGGTAGGAGCGGCGGTGCATGGCTGCGCTCTCTTGGTAGAAATGTAGGAGCGGCTTTAGCCGCGAGCTTTTTCCCGGTAGACGAGAGCAAAGGCTTTCGCCCTAACGGGCGAGTTACTTTTCTTTGCTCGCGCAAAGAAAAGGTAACCAAAAGAAGCGCTTTACCACAGCCGAAGGCTGGTCAAGCGCGCCCTGCCTTGCGCCCTCCGCGCTGCGCGCTCCGGGTCCGCGGATGCACCGGGGATTCGCGGAAGGGAACCCGGTAAGTCGAAAGCCAACGCAACATCAATAGCAAAAGCAGAAGCTAGTGCGGATACAGCGCGTACATACGTCATTGCAATGGCGATGCCCCTGATCTTGGTGCACGCCGACACAGCCACCTGTACGCCATGCACAACTGCGCCTGTAGCTTCTTCGAAAACCGGCGTCGTTTTTCGCGTCCAACATGATCGACAAGCAACGTGGGCCACCACGCGTAGCGCATTCGCTTGCGAACGCTGCAATGATGCGGGCGTGCGCTGCAGCGGCAGTCGCTTCGGCCGTTGCTGTTGCCGTTGCTGTTGCTCCGGCTGTTGCTGTTGCTTTGGCTTTTGACTTACCGGGTTCCCTTCCGTAGCGGCGGCCAGCGCGGGGAAACACCCGAAGGGCGGCGTACATGGATGTACGCCGTCCGCGGCAGGGGCAGGATGCCCCTTCCGCGGATCCCCGGGCTGGACGCGGACCCGGAGCGCGTTAGCGCGGAGGGCGCGTAGGCAGGGTGTGCTTTCTTTTGGTTACTTTTCTTTGCACAAGCAAAGAAAAGTGACTCGCCGCAAGGCGAAAGCCTTTGCTGTTGCTTGAGTTTCACGGTCCGACGAGAAAACCCGTAGGAGCAGCTTCAGCCGCGACAAACGCTATGGGAAAGCCCGTCGCGGCTGAAGCCGCTCCTACGAGATACGAGGTGCGAGGAACGCGGCGCGCTCAGCCCAAGTGCGTGCGCACCGCTTCGTCGATCTTGGCCGGCGGCACGAAGCCGGGCACCCGCGCCACTTCCTCTCCCTGGCGGAACAGCATCAGCGTCGGCGTCTGCCGCAGGCCCTGGGCACGGAAGAACTCCTCGCCCACGTCTTCCATCTTCACCTTGAGCAGGGTCACGCCCTGCGCCGTGTCGCTCTCGGCGAAACGCTCCAGCGACTTGTCGAGCATGCGGCAGCCCGGGCAGTTGTCCTTGTTGAAATCGGCCAGCACGCGCGGGTGCGCGGCGAGGGCATCGGCGAACTGTTCGGCACTGGAAACGGTGATGGTGGTGAGCATGGAACGGACCTCGTCTGGAACGTGACGCCCGGCGCGGCGATGGTCGGCGCCCGGGGCGGAAAAAGGAAAAGGATCAGCCGCTGCCGGCAGGCAACGGCACTGCGGTCTGCACGGCATCGGTTCCAGCCGTGCCGACCACGTCCTGCGACACCGCCGCTACATCGGGCTGCAGGAGCCGCGCCGCGCGCAACGCCAGCACCTGCGCGCACCAGGCGTCGATCGCCGCGTTGTCGCGGTCGCCGTGCGGCATCTGCTCGATCTCCAGCAATGGATAGGCGCTGTCGAAGAACCGCGCGATGCGCTTGACCGCCCCGCAGTAGTACTCCAGCCCCCACTGCGTCTCGCCGGTGCCGAACGCCGCCACCTCGATCGTCTTGCCGGTCGCCTCGACCAGCTCGGCGATGTAGCGCTTCATCTCCGACGGCGTGCGTCCGGCGTTGTCGGTCCAGCTGCCGAGCAGATGCAGGTCGAACGCCGCCGCGCGCCCTGCGTCGCCGAGCGCACCCTGCAGCGTCTGCAGGTCGGTGTGGATCCAGGTCACCGCGTGCCCCGCCGCCTCGCACTGCGCATGCACGCGGCGGGCGACGTCGCGGGTGTTGCCGCTGAGCGAAGCGTAGGCGAGCAAGATTTTCATGAGGCGGGGATTCGGGATTGGGGATTCGGGATTCGTCAGGGCGGGGTTCGCTTTTGCCAATCCCCAATCCCGAATCCCCAATCCCGGCTCTTCACAGATCGTCGAAGCCGTTGTCCGAGTTGGTCTTCTTGTAGCTGGCGTTGCGCATCTCGAAGAAGTCGGTCTTGGTCTCGGTGAAGTTGTCGGCGTAGGCCTTGATCCAGGGCATCACGTTGTCGCTGGCGCCGCTGTACAGCTTCTCGATGCCGAGCATGCCGGACATCTTGTTGGCGCGGTACTTCACGTACTGGATCATCTCGTCCACGTCGATGCCCTCGATGCCGTCGAGCACTTCCGAGGACCACTCGGTCTCCAGGCGGATCGCGTGTTCGAAGGCCTGGTGCACGTAGTCGGTCAGCTCGTTGGTCTGCAGCTCGGCGTTCTCGCCGATGATGGCGCGGATCAGCTCGCTGATGAACTTGGTGTGGGCCAGTTCGTCGCGGTTGATGAAGCTGATGATCTTGCCGGTGCCGGTCATGCGGTTCTGCCGCACCAGGTTGTAGAAATACGCGAAGCCGGAATAGAAGTTGATGCCTTCCAGGATCGAGGACTGGATCAGCGAGCGCAGCAGGGTCTCTGCGGTCTTCTCGCGCATGAAGTCGTCGTAGGCCTGCATGATCGGCTGGTTGCGCGCGATGATGGTCGGATGCGTGCGCGCGATCTCGAACACGCGGTTCTGGTCGGCCAGGCCGGCGATCGAGGCCAGCACGTACGAGTAGCTCTCGTTGTGGATCACTTCCTGCTGGCCGATGATCGCGGCGTTGGCGTGCGCGGCCGGGTCGGTGATGTATTCGGCGACGTTGTAGATGAAGCGCGTCTGCGGCGAATCCAGCGTGGCCAGCAGGCCGATGATCGAGTCGTAGGCGTTCTTCTCGCGCGCCGACAGCTCCCCGTACTGCTTGGCATCGCCCTTCATGTCCACTTCGTCGGGGATCCAGAAGTTGGTCGACAGCTCCTTGTACGCCCGGTAGAAGGACGGGTACGGGATGTCGTTCCAGTTGAGGATGCCGCTGGTGGTGCCGTTGATGATGCCGGTGGAGCGGTTGGGGTGCAGCGGTTCGAGGATCTTGATGCGGTCGAGCGCGATGGCCATGGATGTGCTTCGGTAGTCGGGTGAACGGCGCCGGCGGGCGGCGCGGGAATGCGGGACGCGCGCGGCAGGTCGAGCCTGCCGCGCGGCGTGGGCGTCAGACGCCGGCGATCAGCTCGAGCACCACTCGCACTCGCTGATGTCGATGTCGTTGGAACGCACGTAGTAGGTGGTCTTCAGGCCTTCCTTCCATGCGGTCATGTGCAGGTCCAGCAGGGTGCTGGCGCGGATGCCGCTGGGCACGTAGAAGTTGAAGCTGATCGACTGGTCGACGTGGCGCTGGCGGCGCGCGTTCTGGCGCACGCTGGCGAACTGGTCGACCTTGTAGGCGCCCTTCTCGTAGTACGGATAGGTGTCCACGGTCAGCCCCGGCGCCACCACCGGACGGCGGAAGTCCTTCTTCTCTTCGTAGTAGAACGCGCTGTAGATCGGGTCGATCGACGCGGTGGAGCCGGCGATCTGCGCGGTGCTCATGTTCGGTGCCACCGCCACCATCCAGGCGTTGCGCACGCCGTGCACGCTCACCTGCGCGGCCAGTTCCTGCCACTCGGCGCTGTCGTAGCCGCGCTTGGTGAAGTACTCGCCGTTCTGCCAGTCGCTGCCCTTGAACACCTTGTACGCGCCCTTCTCCTTGGCCAGCGCCAGGCTCGCCTGGATGGTCAGGTAGTTGATGCGCTCGTACAGCGAATCGCTGTACGCCTCGGCCTCCGGCGAATTCCAGTCGATGCCCTTCTGCGCCAGCAGGTGGTGCCAGCCGAAGGTGCCCAGGCCGATCGCGCGGTACTTCTGGTTGGTGATGGTGGCCTGCGGCACCGGCAGCTCGTTGAGGTCGATGACGTTGTCGAGCATGCGCACCTGGACGCGGATCAGCCGCTCCAGGATGTCCGGCGACAGCAGGTCCGGCTGCGCGGTGACCGCACGGCCCAGGTTCACCGAGGACAGGTTGCACACGACGAAGTCGCCGGCCTGCTTGGTGGTGACGATCTGGTCGCCGCTGATCATCTCCTGGATGACCCGCGTCGGGCTCATGTTCTGCAGGATCTCGGTGCACAGGTTGCTGGAATACACCATGCCCTGGTGCTTGTTCGGGTTCATGCGATTGACTTCGTCGCGATAGAACATGAACGGGTTGCCGGTCTCCAGCTGGCTGACCATGATCCGCTTGAACATGTCGATGGCCTTGACCACCTTGCGGCCGATGCGCTCGTCGGCCACCACTTCCTCGTAGCGGGCGCGGAAGCTGCCTTCGCCGCGCTTCTCGTCGAAGAAGTCCTGCAGGTACCAGCCCTTGACCTCCTTCACCTCGTGCGGGTCGAACAGGTACCACTCGCCGCGGCGCTCCACCGCTTCCATGAAGATGTCCGGCACGCACACCGCGGTGAACACGTCGTGCGCGCGCAGGCGCTGGTCGCCGTTGTTCAGGCGCAGGTCCAGGAACGCCTCGATGTCGCGGTGCCAGATGTCCAGGTACACGGCGATGGCGCCCTTGCGCTGGCCGAGCTGGTCCACCGACACGGCGGTGTTGTTGAGCTGCTTGATCCACGGCACCACGCCGCCGCTGGAGTTCTTCACGCCGCGGATCGCCGAGCCGGACGAACGCACATAGCCCAGGTAGGCGCCGACGCCGCCGCCGTGCTTGGACACGCGCGCCACGTCGGTGTTGGAGTCGTAGATGCCCTGCAGGCTGTCGTCGACGGTGTCGATGAAGCAGCTCGACAGCTGCCCGCCGATCTTGCCGGCGTTGGCCAGGGTCGGCGTGGCCACGGTCATGTACAGGTTGGACAGCGCCCAGTAGGCCTCGCCGACCAACTGCATGCGGCGCTCGCGCGGCTTCTCGTCCTGCATCAGGTACAGGGCGATGGTCAGCCAGCGCTCCTGCGGCAGTTCGTAGACCTTGCGCGAGTTGTCGGTGGCCAGGTAACGCGTGGCCAGCAGGTACAGGCCGTTGTAGGCGAACAGCTTGTCGCGCTCCGGATCGATCATGCGGCCGGCTTCGGCCAGTTCGTCCTTGGAGTAGTTCTTGAGGATGTCGATCGAGTACACGCCGCGGTCGGCCAGGCTTTCCTGCAGGCCGACGTAGGAGCCGTACTTCTCGCCGGCATCGTAGAAACGGTTCTTGCTGGCGCGCTTGTACAGGCGGTCCAGGTACAGGCGCGCGGCGAAGTACTCCCACTCCGGCGTGGCGATGTCCACACGCGACTCGGCCTCGCGGATCAGGTAGTCGACCATGTCGTCGGCCGACAGGCTTTCCTTCTTCTCGATGAAGGCGAAGGCCTTGCGCTCGTAGTCGCTCACGTCCAGCTGCGGGAACTCGGCGTGGATCCGGTCCAGGGTGCGCTGCAGGCGCGAGCGGTCGAAGGCCATGCGGCGGTTGCCGCCGTCCTTGACGATCCAGGTCACGGCGCGCTGGTCGTTGCTCGGCTCGCTGCTGGCCGTCGGCTCCGGCTGGGCAGTGGCGGCAGCGGTCGTGGGGTCGACGGCGGCGTCGACGGACGCGGTGGCCGGCAGGCTGTGGGTCTGGCTCATGAAGGTCTCCAAGCGTGGTGCACGCGGCCGCCCGACCCTCGCAGGCAGCGGTCCGACCGGGTTCGCAGGTGGGCGGGCGGTGTCGCGAAGACTGCAAACGGCGCAGGCACCGGGCCTGCGGGCGGTCATCGCTGCACCGACCCTCTCCCCCCGGAGAGCGCGCGGTCGGCGCCGCGCGGTGTGCTTCGCGCGGCTGTCGGCAGGTCTTCGGGCTGATGGGCAACGGCCGTGGCCGGTTCCTAGCCCGTCGCTTCCCAAGGCGGGCGCCTCAGTGCGGATGACGGGTTCGTTCCCAATTACCGCTGCGGGGCAGCGCCGGAGTTGGCGTTGGCACGCCGCACCGGCTTCCCTTTTGATCCCGCGGCTTGTGGCCGCCGGAACCGACCACCCCAAGATAGTGGGGTCGGTCGGCGACGTCAACGCTAAATATGGGTGGAATTACGAAAACCTAAGCCTGGCAACGGTTTGCCGCCGGCAGTCGATTGCGGTCCCGCCGCGACGGCCGTTCACGGCCGTGACGGGGCCGTGAAGCCGGCCGCGGCCAGGGGCGTTGGCGCTCCCGGACGGCCCCCGACACCGCCGCCTCGCCTAGGGCCGGCACGGCACCACCGCGCCGCTGGCGTCGGTGCAGGTGCCGGTGTGGACGACGCTGCCGTCCTGCACGCTGGTGCTGCCCTGGTAGCTGCCCTGTGTGCCCGCGACGCTGCTCTGGCGGCTGCCGCTGAGGGTGCCGTCGGCGGCGCGAGCCAGGCTGCCGCTGCTGCTGGCAGTGGCGCCGTCGGCGCCTTGCACGCTGGCGCTGCCCTGGCGGCTGGCGCTGCCGTCGGCGTTGCGGTCGGCACTGCCCTGGCGCGTGGCGCTGCCGCCGGCGGCCGTCGTGCGGGTGGCGGCGCTGCTGGCGCTGGCGTTGCCCTGGCCGTCGGCCTGCCATTGGCGGGCGCGCTGCACGCTGCCGTGGGCGCCGCTGGCGCTGGCCTGCACGGCCGCGTGGCGGGCGCCATCGGCGCCGCCGGCGGTGCGCGTGCGGGTGTGCTCGCGTGCCGGTGCACTGGGCGCGACCAGAACGCTGGCGGCCAGCGCCAGCAGCAAGGGAGTGATGCGACGGGACAGCGACATGGTGTTCTCCGGTGACGGCAGCGGCGTGCTGCCAGGCATCACCGTAGTCACGGCGCCGGCGCGCGGGGCGCCGGATCGGCCAGCGGATGTTGCCGCAGGCCACGGCGGAAACATCCGCTTACAGATACGCCGCCATCGCCGTTGCCGCCAGGCCGCGGCGCAGCCGATAGTGGCGTCCATGCACGATGCCGCGCCCGCTCCCCGCCTGCTGCTGGTCGACGACGACGACCGCCTGCGCGCCCTGCTGTGCCGCTACCTGGAAAGCCAGGGCTTCGCGGTCAAGGCGGTGGCCGACGGCGTGCAACTGCAGCAGGCGCTGGCGCGCGGCCACTACGACCTGGTGGTGCTGGACCTGATGCTGCCCGGCGAGAACGGCCTGGAGATCTGCCGACGCTTGCGCGGCCAGGGCGACCACACCCCGATCGTGATGCTGACCGCCAAGGGCGACGAGATCGACCGCATCGTCGGCCTGGAGATCGGCGCCGACGACTACCTGCCCAAGCCGGTCAACCCGCGCGAGCTGCTGGCGCGGATCCGCGCGGTGCTGCGCCGTACCCGCCCGGGCGGCGCCGGCGCGCCGCAGCCGGACGGCGGCGAGATCGGCTTCGGCCGCTTCCGCCTGCACCTGGGACGGCGCGAACTGCGGCGCGACGGCGAACCGCTGAAGCTCACCACCGCCGAGTTCGCGGTGCTGTCGGTGCTGCTGCGGCACCCGCAGCAGCCGCTGAGCCGCGACCGCCTGTCCAGCCTGGCGCACGGCCGCGAATACGAACCGCTGGGCCGCAGCATCGACGTGATCGTGGCGCGGCTGCGCAAGCTGCTGGAAGACGACGTGCGCACGCCGCGGCTGATCCAGACGGTGTGGGGCGTGGGCTATGTGTACGTACCGCCGGAGCCGCAGGCATGAGCGCGCCTGCCTTCCGCGCCAGCGGCTGGCCGCGCAGCCTGTTCGGGCAACTGGCGCTGGTGATCGCGCTGGTGCTGGCCGGCGCCGGCCTGCTGGCGCTGCTGCTCGGCCGCGAACTGGCGTTGCGCCCGGCAGCGCAGCAGCAACTGCGCGTGCTGCACGGCTTCGCCAATGTCGCCGAGGCGCTGCAGCGCTCGCCGGCCGCCGCGGCGCTGGCGCCGGCGTTGCGCGAGGCCGGGCTGCAACTGCGCAGCGCGCCGCCCACGGCCAATGCCGCCGGCCCGCTGGTCGACGCCGTGCAGCGCCGCGCGGCCGACCAGCTCGGCCCCGGGCGCGCGTTGCGGCGCGACGCCGACGGCACCCTGTGGCTGCAGTTGGCCACGCCCACGCCGCTGTGGATCGCGTTCTCCAGCCAGCCGCGCGGACACGGCCTGCGGCGATTTTCGGTGGCGATGCTGGCCGGCTGCGCGCTGCTGGTCTGGCTTGCCGCTGCGCTGGTCGCGCGGCGGCTGGTGCGGCCGCTGCGGCAACTGGCGCAGGCCGCGCCGCACCTGGTGCGCGGCGAAGACGCCGGACCGATCGCCACCGGCGGCCCGCGCGAAGTCGCCGCGCTGGCGCAGGCGCTCACCGCGGCCAGCGCCGACGTGCGCCAGGCCGCGGCCGAGCGTGCGCTGCTGCTGGCCGGCATCTCCCACGACCTGCGCACCCCGCTGACCCGGCTGCAGTACGCGCTGGCGCTGCTGCCGCAGGTGGAGCCGGAACTGCGCGAGGGCATGGAGCGCGACATCGGCGAGATCGACGCGATCCTGGCGCAGTTCATCGCCTACGCCCGCGACGGCCGCGACGAACCCGCCGTGGCCCTGGACCTGGCCGACCTCTGCCGGCAGGCGCTGGGCGCGGCGCAACCTGGCTGGGAGGCCGTCCTGCCCGCGCAAGCACCGCTGCACGGGCGGCCGCTGGCGCTGCAGCGCGCGCTCGGCAACCTCATCGGCAACGCCGAACGGCACGGCGCCGCGCCGTTCCAGCTGCGCCTGCACAGCGACGGCGGCGATGGCTGGCGCATCGAGGTGCGCGACCACGGCCCCGGCCTGGACCCGGCGCTGGCGGCGCGCGCGCTGCAGCCGTTCGTGCACGGCGGCCATGGCGGCAGCGGACTGGGCCTGGCGATCGTCGAGCGCATCGCCCGCCAGCATCGCGGCGCGTTGCTGCTGCAGCCCATCGCCCCACACGGCTTGTGCGCCACCCTGCACCTGCGCCCGGCCTGAACCGGCGCATGTCGGCGCCTACACCGGCCGGCCGCGCCACGCCCTCCCTCGCCGTCCTTCAAGGAGTGATCCGTCATGCGCCTGTCCCGCCCGTCGCCCACCCATTGCCTGCTCGCCCTGGCGCTGCTGTTGCCGGCGCTGACCATCACGCCTGCCCACGCCCAGGACGGGCGCCTGCGCGCACGCCTGCTGCAGCGTCTGCAGGGCGATCGCGCCGACACCGCGCGTGCGCCACTGCCCGCCGGCGCGCAAGTGCTGCGCGATGTCGCCTACGGCCCGGATCCGGCGCAGCGCATGGACGTGTACCTGCCGGCCGGCGCGCGCCAGGCGCCGCTGCTGGTGATGGTGCACGGCGGCGGCTGGGCCGATGGCGACAAGGACAACCCCGGCGTGGCCGCCAACAAGGTCGCGCACTGGCTGCCGCAGGGCCATGTGCTGGTGTCGCTGAACTACCGCCTGCTGCCGCAGGCGACGCCGCTGCAGCAGGCGCAGGACGTGGCGCGCGCGGTCGCGCGGATCCAGCAGCTGGCGCCGCAGTGGGGCGCCGATCCGGCGCGGCTGGTGCTGATGGGCCACTCGGCCGGCGCGCACCTGGTGAGCCTGCTCGACCTGTCGCCGGACCTGCTGGCGCAGGCCGGGGCGCGCCGACCGCTGGGCACGGTAGCGCTGGACAGTGCGGCGATGGACGTGGAGCAGGTGATGCAGCAACGGCATCTGCCGCTGTACGACCGCGCCTTCGGCAGCGTGCGCAGCGACTGGATCGCCGCCTCGCCGTACCACGTCATGGGCGCCAGCGCGCCGCCGCTGCTGGCGGTGTGCTCCAGCCGCCGTGCCGATGCCTGCGCGCAGGCAAGCCACCTGGCCGCCAAGGCCAACGCCCGCGGCATCCGCGTCGAGGTGCTGCCGCAGGATGCCAGCCACGCGGAGATCAACCGCGACCTGGGCCTGCCCTCGGCCTACACCGCGGCGGTGGACGCGTTCCTGCACACACTGCGCTGAGCGCCGCGCGCGGCTCCCGCGGCCGGCAACGCGCTCAGGCCACCATGCACTGCTGCAGCAGCAACGGCAGCGCCACCGCGGCGCTGTCGCGCCAGTGCAGATCCGCACGGGCCGACAAAGCACTGGGTTCGGGATTGATCTCGACCACGCAGGCGCCGCGCTCCTTGGCCTGCAGCGGCAGGCTGGCGGCCGGATAGACCAGGCCGGAACTGCCGATCACCAGCACCAGGTCGGCGGTGTCGGCCGCAGTCTGCGCGCGCGCCCACTCCGCCGCCGGCAACGCTTCGCCGAACCACACCACGCCCGGGCGCACCGTGCCGCCGCAGGCCGCGCACACCGGCGGCGCCAGGCGCTGGCTGGGGGTGTGCACGTCGATCGGCGGCAGCAAGCCGCGCCAGGGCTGGCCGCAGTCGCTGCAGCGCAGCGCCG
Source organism: Xanthomonas sp. NCPPB 3174 (assembly GCF_056725205.1). NCBI lineage: Bacteria > Pseudomonadati > Pseudomonadota > Gammaproteobacteria > Lysobacterales > Lysobacteraceae > Xanthomonas > Xanthomonas sp. NCPPB 3174. The sequence goes on from NZ_CM161517.1 coordinate 4,692,462, forward strand.
ACAGGCGGCCGTGCACGTGCGCGGCGACCTCGCTGCCGGCGCGCTGGTGCAGGTCGTCCACGTTCTGGGTCACCAGGGTGGTGTGGCGGACCTCGGCCAGGCGCGCCAGCGCCAGGTGTCCGGCGTGCGGCTGGGCCTGCGCCACGATCGCCGTGCGCCAGCGGTACCAGCCCCAGACCAGGGCCGGGTCGGCACGCCAGGCATCCTCGGTGGCCAGTTGCTCGGGATCGAAGCGCGACCACAGGCTGTCGTCCTGGCCACGGAAGGTCGGCACCCCGCTCTCGGCGGACATGCCGGCACCGGTCAGCACCAGCAGACGGCGCGCGCCCTGGATGAAGGCGGCGACGGTCTCGGCGTTGTAGGCGGAACTGAGCATGGCGCGCTCGATTTGACGAAGCGCACACTATTGCATCGCCGCAGGGCGGCCTCAATGTGCACGGCAGCACGCGCAGGCGCCCGCAACAGGAACGGGCGGCCACTGGCCGCCCGTTCGCGTGTCGCGTGTCGCGTGTCGCGTGTTGCCCTGGACCGGCGCAGGCGCCGGCCCGGACCTCCGGCTGGCTCAGTCGAGCACGACCAGCTTGACGTCGATGTTGCCGCGGGTGGCGTTGGAGTACGGGCACACCTGGTGGGCCTTCTCCACCAGCGATTCCAGCGTCGCACGCTCCAGGCCCGGCACGGCGATGCGCAGTTCCACGGCGATGCCGAAGCCGCCCGGGATCTGGCCGATGCCGACGTGGCCTTCGATGCTCGGCTCGGCCGGCAGCTTCACCTTCTCCTGGCCGGCGACGAACTTCAGCGCGCCGATGAAGCAGGCCGAGTAGCCGGCCGCGAACAGCTGCTCCGGGTTGGTGCCGTCGCCGCCAGCGCCGCCCAGCTCGCGCGGGGTCGACAGCTTGACGTCCAGCGCCTTGTCCGGGGTGGCGGCGCGGCCGTCGCGGCCCCCGGTGGCGGTGGCAGTGGCGGTGTAGGCGATGGTGGTCGGTGAAGCCATGGTGGTTCTCCTTGGAGGGCGGCGCCGCGGCGCCATGGGGTAGAGGGATGGGGTAGAGGGGACTGCGCGATCGGGTCGGGAACCGCTCAGGCCGCGGCCTGCAACTTGCCGCGGACCTCTTCCAGGTCGTGCTTGAGCCGGGTCAGTTGCTGCAGGTCGCAAGCGACCGCGCACAGCACGCCTTCCGGCACCGCCTGCGCGCTCGTGCGCAGCGCCTGGCCATCGGCGGTCAACGCGATCAGCACGCGGCGCTCGTCATCGGCGGCGCGGCGGCGGGTCAGCAGGCCGATCGCCTCCAGGCGCTTGAGCAACGGGGTCAGCGTGGCCGAATCCAGGAACAGCTTCTCGCCGATCTCCGACACGCTGCGCTGGTCCTGCTCCCACAGCACCAGCATCACCAGGTACTGCGGATAGGTCAGGCCGAGGTCGCGCAGCAGCCCGCGGTAGAGCTTGTGCATGGCCAGGTTGGCCGAATACAGCGCGAAGCACAGCTGGGTGTCCAGCTTCAGCAGGGCGGTGGCGTCGGGGGGAGTAGTGCGGTCCATGGGCGCCAAATTACATAGTTCACGATTTAATAGCAAGCGATATTTTTACCCCGCCGACTCCTCGCTTAAGCGGGCGCCGCCCTCCCCTCGCGCGGCCAGCGGCGCAGGACTACGCTGCGCGCAACTCGAGGAGCTTCCGCATGCGCGCATCGTTCCTGCTGCTGGCCGCGCTCGGCGCTGCCCCCTTGGTGTCCAAGGCCGTGCCCAACACGCTGCCCGCCGGCCCAGTGCTGGTCGGTGCCGGCGCCGACGCGCTGGCCCGCGAAACCCGGCGCCAGTGCCCCGGCGTGCCGACCGACCGGCTCACCCCGGCCGATCTGCTCGATGCCGAGGAGACGTTTCGCGATGGGCTGTCCGCGGCGCAGCGCCAGGCCATGGACCGGCAGCTGCCGAAGGACGGCGCGTCCGGGCCGGCGCGCTGCGCGCACAGCGCAGGCGCGGCCAGTTGCCCAGCGGCCGCCTATCTGGAAGAGATCGCCGGCGCGGGCCTGATGCCGCGCTTCGTCGCCGGGCTGTGTGCGCCCGGCGCGGTGCGCTGAGCGTCCGCAGACGCTCCTGCGCTCAGACCCGGTGCGCCGCCGCCAGGTACTCGGCGCTCTGCATTTCGATCAGGCGCGAGGCGGTGCGCTCGAACGCACCGGCCAGGCGCTCGCCGGTGTACAGCAGCGGCGGCGGATCCTGCGCGGTGCAGACCAGGTTGACGTGGCGGTCGTACAGCTCGTCGATCAGGTTGACGAAGCGCCGCGCCGCATCCTCGTTCATGCGGTCGAAATGCGGGATGCCACCGAGCAGCACGGTGGTGAACTCGTGCGCGATCTCGATGTAGTCGCTGGGACCGCGCGGGCCTTCGCACAAGGCGACGAAATCGAACCAGACGATGCTCTTGCCGCGCGCGCGCACCGGGATCTTGCGCCCTTCCAGTTCGATGTTGCCGCGGCGCGCCTCGGCATTGCCGGTCAGCGCGCCCCAGCGCTCGCCCAGCCAGGCATCGCTGTCCTCGGCCAGCGGCGCGCGGTACACCGGCGAGCGGGTCAGCGCGCGCATGCGGTAGTCCTCGGTGCCTTCGGCGTACAGCTCCACGCAATAGGTCTGCAGCAGGCCGATCGCCGGCAGGAAGCTCTCGCGCTGCAGGCCGTTGAGGTACAGGTTCTGCGGCGCGGTGTTGGAGGTGGTGACCAGGGTCACGCCCTCGGCGAACAGGCGTTCGAGCAGGCGCGACAGCAGCATCGCATCGCCGATGTCGGTGACGAAGAACTCGTCCAGTACCAGCACGCGCAACCGGCTGCGCCACTCCTGGGCGATCTTCGCCAGCGGATCGCTCTGCCCGGCGTGTTCGCGCAGGCGCTCGTGCACGCCGCGCATGAAGCGGTGGAAATGCGTGCGGTATTTCCGCGCGATCGGCAGGCCGTCGTAGAACAGATCGACCAGGAAGGTCTTGCCGCGGCCGACCCCACCCCAGAAGTACAGGCCGCGCACCGGCTCGGGCTTCTTCCAGAACGCCGACAGACGGTCCAGCCAGCCCTCCTGGTCGCCGTCCACGATCGCGGTATGGATGCGGTCCAGTTCCGCCAGCGCCGCGTGCTGGGCCGGATCGTCGCGCCAGTCGCCGCGCGCCACGCCCTCGGCGTAGCGCTGCGACGGCAATGCCGCCGCGCTCACGCCTGCGCCGCCGGCAGCCAGGCCTTGACCGCGTGCTGCAGGGCGCCGCGCAGGTCGATCAGCTTGCGATGGAAGAAATGGCTGGTGTCGGGCATGCGCACCAGTTGCGGTTGCGCCTGCAGCGTGTCCAGCCAGTCGTACACGGCCTGCGGGTCGACGATCTCGTCGGCCTCGCCCTGGATCACCAGCCACTGCGGCGGCGGCGCCATGTCGGAGAAATCCCAGCGCCCGGCCGGCGGCGCGATCGAGATCAGCACCTGCGGCTGCAGCGCGGCGCTGGCGCGCAGCGAGACGTAGGCGCCGAAGCTGAAACCGGCCAGCCACAGCGCGTCGTGCGGACGCTGATCGCGGACCCAGGCGGCCACCGCGGCCAGGTCCTGCTGCTCGCCTTCGCCGTGGTCGAAGCTGCCGGCGGAGGCGCCGACGCTGCGGAAGTTGAAGCGCACCACGCGCACGCCCAGTTCGCGCAGCGCGCGCGCGACCATCGTCACCACCTTGTTGTGCATGCTGCCGCCCTCGGTGGACAGCGGATGGCAGACGATGGCGGTGACCGGCAGCGCGGGGACGTCGGCATCGGGCAGATCGACCGCGGCCTCGATCGGGCCGGCGGGGCCTTGCAGGGTCAGCGCGCCGGAAGCGGTGGGGAAAGCAGGAGAAGTCATGCGGTCATAATACCGGGGCTGGGTCGCGGCCACATGCCGATGCGGTGCACGCAGCGTTCTTTTTCCTCCCGATCCGGATCCTGCGTGTGGCGTTCGTCCTGCTGAGTGTGGTGTGCAGCGTGCTGGTCTCGGCGCTGCTGAAGCTGGCGCCGCAACGGCGCATCGACCTGGCCCAGGCAGTGACCTGGAACTACCTGGCGGCGCTGCTGCTGTGCGCCGCGCTGCTGCACCCGCCGCTGGCCGCGCTGGGCGACGCGCAGACGCCGTGGGTGGCGCTGTTGGGCCTGGGCGTGCTGCTGCCGGGCATCTTCCTGGTGCTGGGCCATGCGGTGGCCAGCGCCGGCATCGTGCGCACCGACGCGGCGCAACGGCTGTCGCTGCTGCTGTCGCTGGCGGCGGCCTTCCTGTGGTTCGGTGAACGCGCCAACGGCGCCAAGCTGGCCGGCCTGGCGCTGGGCCTGCTGGCGATCGCCGGCATCGTGCAGCGGCCGGACGCGACGCCGCGCCGCGCCGCAGGCACCGCGCAGTGGCTGCTGCTGGTGTGGGTCGGCTTCGCCGCGATCGACGTGCTGCTCAAGCGCATCGCCCTGGCCGGCACACCGTTTGCCGCTTCGCTGCTGGTGGCCTTCGCGCTGGCCTTCGTGCTGCTGGGCGTGCAGCTGTGGCGCCACCTGCGCGGCACCGCCCCGCTGGCCTGGCGCAACCTCGGCGCCGGCCTGCTGCTGGGCGCGCTCAACTTCGGCAACATCCTGTTCTACGTGCGCGCGCACCAGGCCCTGCCGGACAGCCCGGCCAGCGTGTTCGCAGCGATGAACCTGGGCGTGATCGGCCTGGGCACCCTGCTCGGCATCGCCGTGTTCGGCGAACGCACCACCCGCTGGAACCGTCTCGGCCTGCTACTGGCGGTACCGGCGATCATCCTGATCGCGATTGGCGCAGGCAGCTAACCGTCAGCACCCGCACCCCGCTCTCAAGATTCCCCAATCCCGATTCCCCACTCCCGGCCCCTCAACGCCTCCACACCGGGAAGGGATCCTCCAGTCCCTGCCACGCCACCGGCCCCTGCCGCAGTTCGGCGTCGTCGAGCAGGCAGGCATCGAGTTCGGCGCGCACCCGCGCCGTGTCCAGGCCGACGCCGATCACCGCCAGTTCCTGGCGGCGGTCGCCCCATAGCGGATGCCACATCGCGCGCAGCGCCGCGTACTCGCGCGCATCGCCGACCTCCTCGGCCTGCGGCGGCGGCGCGTTCCAGCACGCGGTCTGCTGCCGCTGCCAGCCGAGCTCGGTGTACGGCAGCGGCGACGGCGGCAGCGCCAGCGGCGTGTCCAGCAGGCCGCGGTCCACGCGCTCGCGCGCCGCATACCAGAAGCCGGCGGCCTGGGTCTGGGTGGCCGCACCGACGATGGACAGCTCGCCGACCCAGTCCATGCGGCTGGCCAGCCAGAAGAAGCCCTTGCTGCGGATCACGTCGCGCAGGCCGCGCTGCGCCAGCCGCGCGAAGCGCAACGGGTGGAACGGCCGGCGCGCGCGATAGACGAAGCTTTCGATGCCGAACTGCTCGGTCTCCGGCGCGTGCTCGCCGCGCAACGCCTGCATCCAGCCCGGCGCCAACTGCGCGCGCACGAAATCGAAACGGCCGGTGTCCAGCACCAGCTCCAGCGGCACCTCGCCGCGGCTGGCCTCGACGATGCGGGCATCGCGGTTGAGCGCACGCAGGACCGCGCGGGTGCGGTCGAGGGTGGCCGTATCGGCCAGGTCGGCCTTGCTGATCACGATCACGTCGGCGAACTCGATCTGCTCCACCAGCAGGTTGACCAGCCCGCGCTCGTCGTCGGCCCCGGCCTGCAGGCCACGATCGGCCAAGCGCTCGGCCGAGCCGAAGTCACGCAGGAAGCTCACCCCGTCGACCACGGTGAGCATGGTGTCCAGGCGCGCGACATCGGCCAGGCCGCGACCGTCGGCATCGCGCACAGCGAAGGTCGCGGCCACCGGCATCGGCTCGGAGATGCCGGTGGATTCGATCAACAGGTAGTCGTAGCGCCCGCTCTCGGCCAGGCGTTGCACTTCCTGGCGCAGGTCGTCGCGCAGGGTGCAGCAGATGCAGCCGTTGCTGAACTCGACCAGCGTCTCTTCGGTGCGGCTGAGCGCGGCGCCGCCGTCGCGGATCAGCGCCGCGTCGATGTTGACCTCGCTCATGTCGTTGACGATCACCGCCACGCGGCGGCCATCGCGGTTGTGCAGCACGCGGTTGAGCAGGGTGGTCTTTCCGGCACCCAGGAAGCCGGACAGGACGGTGACGGGGAGGCGGCGATCGGAAACGGCGGCGTTGGACATGGCGGGCATCGGCGCGAAGGCGTGGCGGGCTAGAAATGTTACTATATAACACTTGATGCATTGGAGTGATCGTCCATGAAATCCCTGCCGCAATCCTTCTTCGATGCCTCGGCGATGCTGTTGTCCGGGCTGTGCTTGCTGCACTGCCTGGCATTACCGTTGCTGGCCGCGGCGCTGCCGCTGTTCGGGGTCTGGGCCGAGGCCGAGTGGGTGCACGTGGTGTTCGTGGCGATCGCCGCGCCGTTGGCGGGGCTGGCGCTGTGGCGCGGGCATCGGCGCGACGCGCTGCCCTGGCCGCTGTGGACGCTGGCGGCGCTGGGGCTACTCGGTCTGTTGGCCGGTGCCTTCGGCATTCCCGACGAGGCCAGCGAGACCGCGATGACGGTCAGCGGCAGCCTGGCCCTGGCCAGTGCGCACCTGTGGAATTGGCGCCGGCACCGGCGGCGTTGCCGGCATTGAGTGCAGGCCGGGGCGCGGGCGCGGGCGCGGGCGCGGGACATGCTGCATCGTGTGCGGTCGCCGAGCTGCAAGCAGGGTCGAGGCGCAGTTTGCTGTCGCCATCGCCTTGGCACCTGCCGTTGCCTCTGCTGTTGCTGACGCTTTGGCAGTTGCCGCTGTTTTTGCTGTTGCCGTTGCTCTGGCTTTTGATTTACCGGGTTCCCTTCCGCAGCGGCGGATGGACCGGGGAAAAACCCGAAGGGCGGCGCACATGGATGTGCGCCGTTCGCGGCAGGGGCAGGATGCCCCTTCCGCGAATCCCCGGTGCATCCGCGGACCCGGAGCGCGCAGCGCGGAGGGCGCAAGGCAGGGCGCGCTTTCTTTTGGTTACCTTTTCTTTGCGCGAGCAAAGAAAAGTAACTCGCCCGCAAGGGCGAAAGCCTTTGCTCCAAGCTTTGGTGTCAGATGAGAAAACCTGTAGGAGCGGCGTTAGCCGCGACAAATTTAATTGGCCATGTCTGTCGCGGCTGAAGCCGCTCCTACGACCGTGCGGCCGCCCCAGTAGCAGCAAGTGCAAGAGCAAAGCTTTCGCCTTGCGGCGAGTTACTTTTCTTTGCTTGTGCAAAGAAAAGTAACCAAAAGAAAGCACACCCTGCCTACGCGCCCTCCGCGCTAACGCGCTCCGGGTCCGCGTCCAGCCCGGGGATCCGCGGAAGGGGCATCCTGCCCCTGCCGCGGACGGCGCACGTCCATGTGCGCCGCCCCTTCGGGGTTTTTCCCCGCGCTGGCCGCCGCTTCGGAAGGGAACCCGGTAAGTCAAAAGCCAAAGCAACGGCAACAGCAGAAACAACGGCAAGTGCCAAAGCAACAGCAACAGCAACAGCAACAGCAACAGCCGATGCTGTCGTCCTTCTTAACGAGCGAGAACACCACATCTCACAGCGTCGGTCAGCACCACGACACATCGTGCAGTTGGCGCAAGATGGACAGAAGCAACGTTCAGGAGATGGCAGTGACGCGTAAGACCGGACACTCACTGCGACCGGCCTGAAACACAGCACATCTACTCACGACAGACCGTCGTGCGCCTCGCGAAGGACGTGAGCCTCCAGCAGGAATGTCCCACACATCGAGGACGGGGAAAGGAAGGCCGACCATCGGCTTTTCCGATTCCCCATTCCCAGTTCCCCATTCCCAGCCTACAGATCAAACCCCAGCAACAACGGATCGTGATCCGAACTGCGCCACGGGCCGGGCAGATCGCGCTCGCGGTAACCATCGCTGTCGGGAAGGTCCGCGTTGACGTGCCACTCGGCGGCGCCGCGCAACCGCGCCGCCAGCGCCGGACTCAGCAAGGCATGGTCCAGCCGACCACTGAGCCCCCGATAGACGAAACTGTAGGGCTGCGCGACATGCGCCTCCTGCAGCGCATCGCGCCAGCCGGCGTCGCGCAGCAGGCGCAGCGGATCTTCCATCGCATAGGCGTTGAAATCGCCAAGCAGCACGCTGGCCGCGCTGCCGGTGCCGGTGGGGTCGCTGCGCAGCCACGCATCGACGCGGCGCGCCGACTCGGTGCGGGTCGCGTTCCAGCAGCCCTGGCCATCGCCGCGGTCGGCATCGGCGCCGTTGGCCTCGCTGCAGCCGCCCTTGGACTTGAAGTGGTTGGCCACCACCACGAACGGCGCACCACTGCCGCGGCGGAACGCCTGCGCCAGCGGCACCCGGCTGTGCTCGGCGAACGGGCCGCCTTCCAGCATCGCCGGCTTGCCCACCGGGCTGACGCGCGAGGCGCGGTAGATCAGCCCGACCCGGATCGGGTTGTCGCCGGGGCCGCGCCCGGCGTCGACGAAGCGCCAGTCGCCGCCGCCGGTATTGAGCGCGTCGACCAGGCTGGCGATCGCCGAGGTCGGGCCGTAGCCGTCGTTCTCCAGTTCCATCAACGCGGCGACGTCGGCCTGCAGCGGGCGGATCGTCGCCACCAGCTTGCGCAGCTGCGCCTGGAATTCGGCCGGCGTGCGTGCGCCGCGCAAGGTCGGGAACCCGCCGCCGCGGCCGTCGCCGTTGAAGAAGTTCTCCAGGTTGAACGCGGCGATGCGCAGGCTGCCCTCGACCTGCGGCGGCGCCGGTTCCGGCGGCGGCGTCAGCTGCAGCGCGGCGGTCAGATACAGCCGCGCGGCACCCTCGATCACCCCGCCGACGATGCCCTCCACGTCCTGGACCGTGCTGCCCGCGCGCGGCGGTGCAGTGGCGCTGCCCAGATAGTCCGGAAGTTTTGCCGTTGCCGTTGCCGTTGCCGATGTTGATGTCGGCGTCGGCGTCGGCGTCGGCGCACCGAGCGTACCCAGCCGCAGCCCGCGCCGCGCATTGTCGGCAATGACCGCCGCCTGCTCGGCGCTGCCGGGCGCGACCACTTCGCTGGGCTGCCACAGGCGCCCGCCGAAGGCCACGCCAAGCTCGCCGGTCTTGCCCAGCATGTCGTTGTCGACCACGGTCAGCGGCGCGGTGATACGCACGCGCATGCCGGCCAGCGCCGACCAGTCCGCCGGCGCTGCATCGAGCACCTGCAGCGGCAACGGTTGCGCGCGCGCCAGCACGGTGTGCCCCTGCTCCAGAACGCTGCGCCCGACGAACGCCGTGCCGGCCTTGGCCGACGCGGCGGCCTGCGGGGCCAGTTCGCCCCACACCCGCACGCGGTCGCCCGGGGCCAGGCTGCGCTCGGCATCGCCGCGCACCAGCAGGGCGTCTGCGGTCAGCGGATCGTCGTCGCCGGCGTCCTGCACCAGGTAGCCGCTGCCGCCGGCCTCCACGCGCGCGGTGACCACGCCCTCGAACACCACGCCCTGCGCCTGCGGCCCCGGGCGCAACTGCCCGATCGGCAGCAGCGTCGGCGGCGTCAGCGCCTGCGCGGCGGGGGCTGCGACCAGCAGCAGCAACGACAACAACGATGACGGCGGCATGCGCATGCGATCACTCTCCTTGTTTGCGCCGGCACGCGACGGGCGCGGAAACGACTGCGCCGCCCGAAGGCGGCGCAAGGGCGTGCGGGAGGCGCAAGGTTACTTCAGGTTGGCCAGCATCCAGTCCACGGTGGCGTGGATCTGCTCCTCGGTCAGCCCGGGATTGCCGCCCTTGGGCGGCATGATGCCGCCGTCGGGGCCGGTATAGCCCTCGATGGCGTGCTTGTAGAGCGTCTCCTTGCCCTGCGCGATGCGCTTGTCCCAGTGCGCATGGTCCAGCGTCGGCGCCTTGCCCACGCCGGTGGTGTGGCAGGCGGTGCACAGGTTGTTGAAGATGGTCTTGCCGTCGGTGGTGCCGCCGTAGGCCGCCTGCGCCGAGGCCTTGGCCAGCGCCGCAGCCTGCGCGGCGGCCTGCGCCGCGGCGCCGGTGCTGCCGGCGTAGACCGCGCCCACGGGCGCAATGCGCTCGTCGGTGCGCTTTTGCGCGGTCGGCGACACCTCCGGCGGGATGGCCCGCTGCAGGTGATGCGCGAACACGATCAGGCCGAGGGTGATCAGCACCAGCAGGCCGATCACCATCGAGAAGCGCTTGAGAAATTCGAGGTCGTAATTCCGCACATCACACCCCTTTGGCACGTGGTAATCCGGACCACCGCTACGCGACCGAGTATAGCCAGCGTTTGCGCCGCGCGGCACGCCAGGATGGCCCGGAATCGCAGGCGATGCGTGCTGCATCGCAGCAGTTCGGCACAGGCGGCGCAGCCGTTGCGCTCAGGCGCTGCCCACCGCGCGCAGGCAGAACCCACACACCGCCTCGACCAGGCGCTCGCTGTCGCGCGGGCCGTCGCGGCTGGGCGCGGTCGGGCCGACCAGGGCCTCGGTGTAGGCGCCGACCAGGCACGCGGCCGCCGCATCGAGATCCTGCGCGGGGAACTCGCCCGCGGCCACACCCTCGGCCAGGATGCCCTTGAACACGTCGCCGAGCAGACGCCGGCAGCGGATGCGCTCGGCATCCACCTCCGGTTCCACCGGTTCGGCGATGAAGGCGTAGGCCAGGCCGGGGCCGGCCAGAGCGCGGCGCACGAACGAGGCGATGGCGTCGCGCAGGCGCTGCGCGGCCGGCGCCGGTGCGGCGGCGATGGCGCGCAGGATGGTCAGCTCGTGCTCCACGGCGGCGGTCAGCACCTCCACGAACAGCTCGGCCTTGGACGGGAAATGCCGGTAGATCAGCCCGGTGGAGACCCCGGCCTCGGCCGCCACCGCGGTCACCGGGGCGCCGCGGAAGCCGTCGGCGGCGATCAGCCGGCGCGCCGCCAGCAGGATCCGCTGGCGGTTGCCGGCGAGGCGTTCTTCCATCAGGGCGGAGCGTTTGTAGGCCATGGCGTGATTCTAAGTTCAATTAATGAATTTCTGTTCACTTCTTTGCCGTTCCCGGCTACGCTGGGCGCTCTTGCCCGGCGCGGGTCCGATTCTAGGCGCCGCCGGCCACCCGCCATTCCCGGAGTTGCCGCCATGCTGATGCCGTCGTTGAATTTCGAGTTGGGCGAGGAGGTCGACCTGCTGCGCGACAGCGTCGCCGCCTTCGCCGCGCGCGAGATCGCGCCGCTGGCCGAGCAGGCCGACCGCGACAACGCTTTCCCCGCACCGCTGTGGCGCAAGCTCGGCGAACAGGGCCTGCTCGGCCTTACCGTGGAGGAGGAGTACGGCGGCAGTGCGATGGGCTACCTGGCGCACGTGGTGGCGATGGAGGAGATCTCGCGCGCCTGCGGCGCGATCGGCCTGTCCTACGGCGCGCATTCGAACCTGTGCGTGAACCAGTTGCGCAAGAACGCCAGCCCGGCGCAGAAGGCGCGCTACCTGCCGAAGCTGTGCAGCGGCGAGCACGTCGGCGCGCTGGCGATGAGCGAGCCCGGCGCCGGCTCGGACGTGGTGTCGATGAAGCTGCGCGCCGAGGCGCGCGGCGACCGCTACGTGCTCAACGGCAACAAGATGTGGATCACCAACGGCCCCGATGCCGACGTGCTGGTGGTCTACGCCAAGACCGACCCCAGCGGCGGCGCGCGCGGCATCACCGCGTTCGTGGTCGAGAAGGGCATGCCCGGCTTCAGCACCGCGCAGAAGCTGGACAAGCTCGGCATGCGCGGCTCCAACACCTGCGAACTGGTGTTCCAGGATTGCGAGGTGCCGGCGGAGAACGTGCTCGGCGAGGTCGGCGGCGGCGTGCGCGTGCTGATGTCCGGCCTGGATTACGAGCGCGTGGTGCTGTCCGGCGGGCCGCTGGGGCTGATGGCCGCGGCGCTGGACGTGGTGCTGCCCTACGTGCACGAGCGCCGCCAGTTCGGCGAACCGATCGGCAGCTTCCAGCTGATGCAGGGCAAGCTGGCCGACATGTACGTGGGCCTCAACGCCTGCCGCGCCTACGTGTATGCGGTGGCGCGCGCCTGCGACGCCGGCCGCACGACCCGCCAGGACGCCGCCGGCGCGATCCTTTACGCCGCCGAGAAGGCGACCTGGCTGACCGGCCAAGCAATCCAGGTGCTGGGCGGCAACGGCTACATCAACGACTATCCGACCGGGCGCCTGTGGCGCGACGCCAAGCTCTACGAGATCGGCGCGGGTACCTCGGAGATCCGCCGCATGCTGATCGGCCGCGAGTTGTTCGAGCGGACCAAGTGATGCGCTGCGGGTGGGGCGTCGGCCGCGACGACGTTCCAACGTCACCGCGTCGGGGCTGAAACCCCTCCCACATCAGCAGCCTTCCCTTCCTTTCTTTCCACGGCCCAGCCATGAGCGCGATCCAGACCCAGTTGCAACCCGGCAGCGACGCCTTCGCCGCCAATGCCGCCGCGCTGCGCGCGGTGGTCGACGACCTGCACGCCACCCAGGCGCGCATCGCCCTGGGCGGCAGCGAGGCCGCCCGCGCCAAGCACCAGGCGCGCGGCAAGCTGCTGGTGCGCGAGCGCATCGACGCCCTGCTCGACCCGGGCAGCGCGTTCCTGGAGATCGCGCCACTGGCCGCACTGGGCCTGTACGACGACGAGGTGCCGTGCGCCGGCGTGGTCGCCGGCATCGGCCGCGTCTCCGGCGTGGAATGCGTGATCGTCGCCAACGACGCCACGGTCAAGGGCGGCACCTATTACCCGATGACGGTGAAGAAACACCTGCGCGCGCAGGAGATCGCCCAGCAGAACCGGCTGCCGTGCATCTACCTGGTCGATTCCGGCGGCGCGTTTTTGCCGCTGCAGGACGAGGTGTTTCCCGACCGCGACCACTTCGGCCGGATCTTCTACAACCAGGCCAACCTGTCGGCGCAGGGCATCGCCCAGATCGCCTGCGTGATGGGCTCGTGCACCGCCGGCGGCGCCTACGTGCCGGCGATGAGCGACGAGACGGTGATCGTGCGCGAGCAGGGCACGATCTTCCTCGGCGGCCCGCCGCTGGTGAAGGCCGCCACCGGCGAGGACGTCAGCGCCGAGGACCTCGGCGGCGCCGACGTGCACACACGCATCTCCGGCGTGGCCGACCACTTCGCCGACAACGACCTGCAGGCGCTGGCGCGGGTGCGCGCCATCGTCGCCCAGCTCAACTGGCGCAAGCCGGCCCCCGCCCTGGCGCTGCGCATGCCGGAGCCGCCGCTGTATCCGGCCGAGGAGCTGTATGGGGTGATCCCGGCCGACCCGCGCAAGCCGTTCGACGTGCGCGAGGTGATCGCGCGGGTGGTGGACGGCTCGCGCCTGGACGAATTCAAGGCGCGCTACGGCACCACGTTGGTCACCGGCTTCGCGCACATCCATGGCTATCCGGTGGGCATCGTCGCCAACAACGGCATCCTGTTCTCGGAGTCGGCGCTGAAGGGCGCGCACTTCATCGAACTGTGCGCGCAGCGCGGCATCCCGCTGGTGTTCCTGCAGAACATCACCGGCTTCATGGTCGGCCGCAAGTACGAGCACGGCGGCATCGCCAAGGACGGCGCCAAGCTGGTGATGGCGGTGGCCTGCGCCAAGGTGCCCAAGTTCACGGTGGTGATCGGCGGTTCGTTCGGCGCCGGCAACTACGGCATGTGCGGCCGCGCCTATTCGCCGAACTTCCTGTGGATGTGGCCGAACGCACGCATCGGGGTGATGGGCGGCGAGCAGGCGGCCAGCGTGCTGGCGACGGTGCGCCGCGACGGCATCGCGGCCAAGGGCGGGCAGTGGTCGGACGCGGAGGAAGTGGCGTTCAAGGCGCCGATCCGCGAGCAGTTCGAGCGGCAGGGCCATCCGTACTACGCCAGTGCGCGACTGTGGGACGACGGGGTGATCGATCCGGCGCAGACGCGGCGGGTATTGGGGCTGGGCTTGTCGGCGGCGTTGAACGCGCCGGCGGAGCCGAGCCGGTTCGGGGTGTTCCGGATGTGAGCGGGCGCATGCGCTCGTTGTTTCAGGCGCGTTCGCGCGGGGATCGGCGGTGGTCACGCAGGTGGTCGCTGGCGATGCCGGCGCTAGTGTGCCCGGCGGTGGAGTCCACGACCGGCTCCGCGGACGCGCTCGCTGCGACGGCGTCCGCCTTTGCTCCTGCTTTTGCTCCTGCTTTTGCTGCTTCTCTTGCTCCTGCATTTGCTCTTGCTCTGCCTTTGACTTACCGGGTCCCCTCGGCGCGGCAGCCGCGGCGGGGAAAAACCCGAAGGGCGGCGCACATGGATGTGCGCCGTTCGCGGCAGGGGCAGGATGCCCCTTCCGCGAATCCCCGTCGTGGCTGCGGACCCGGAGCGCGTAGCGCGGAGGGCGCGCTGCGGGGTGTGCTTTCTTTTGGTTACTTTTCTTTGCACAAGCAAAGAAAAGTGACTCGCCGCCAGGCGAAAGCTTTGCTCTTGCACTTGCTGCTATGGCGGTGGCCGCTGAATCGTAGGAGCGGCTTTAGCCGCGACAGGCATTACACATCATGTGGGTCGCGGCTAAAGCCGCTCCTACAGACCTTCTCGCCTGATACGCAAACATCAAGCAACAGCAAGAGCTTTCGCCCTTGCGGGCGAGTTACTTTTCTTTGCTCGCGCAAAGAAAAGGTAACCAAAAGAAAGCGCGCCCTGCCTTCGCGCCCTCCGCGCTGCGCGCTCCGGGTCCGCGTCCATCACGGGGATCCGCGGAAGGGGCATCCTGCCCCTGCCGCGGACGGCGTACATCCATGTACGCCGCCCTTCGGGTGTTTCCCCGCGATGGCCGCCGCTTCGGAAGGGAACCCGGTAAGTCAAAAGCAAGGACAACAGCCAAAGCCACAGCCACAGCGAAGCCAAGCCAAGCCAAGCCAAGCGACCGCGGCTACAACGCTAGCAACCGAAACCGCGACCCTCGCAGCACGCGCTTAACGCACGTCTGCACACCGCAAGCGCAACACCTCTAACCTTCTCCAGGCACCCGACCATGGCCACCCCCGACCTGCCGACCTTCGACAAGATCCTCATCGCCAATCGCGGCGAGATCGCCTGCCGGGTGATCGCCACCTGCCGCAAGCTCGGCATCGCCACCGTGGCCGTGTACTCCGATGCCGACCGCGACGCGCGCCATGTGCGTCTGGCCGACGAGGTTGTGTACATCGGTGCAGCGCCGGCGCGCGAGAGCTACCTGCGCGGCGAGCGCATCCTCGAGGCCGCGCACCGCAGCGGCGCGCAGGCCATCCATCCCGGGTACGGCTTCCTGTCCGAGAACGCGGAGTTCGCCGAGGCCTGCGTCGCACGCGGGCTGGTGTTCATCGGGCCGCCGCCGGCGGCGATCCGTGCCATGGGCGACAAGAGCGCGGCCAAGGCGCTGATGCAGGCGGCCGGGGTGCCGCTGACGCCCGGCTATCACGGCGAGCAGCAAGACCCGGAGTTCCTGCGCGCGCAGGCCGCGGCCATCGGCTACCCGGTGCTGATCAAGGCCAGCGCCGGCGGTGGCGGCAAGGGCATGCGCCGGGTCGATCGCGACGAAGACTTCGTCGCCGCGCTCGCCGCCTGCCAGCGCGAGGCGCAGGCCGCGTTCGGCAATGCGCACGTGCTGGTGGAGAAGTACGTGCTGCGGCCGCGGCACATCGAGATCCAGGTGTTCGGCGACAGCCACGGCGAACTGGTCTACCTGTTCGAACGCGACTGCTCGGTGCAGCGCCGCCACCAGAAGGTGCTGGAGGAAGCGCCGGCGCCGGGCATGGACGCGGAACGGCGTGCGGCGATGGGCCAGGCCGCGGTGGAGGCCGCGCGCGCGGTCGGCTATGTTGGCGCCGGCACGGTGGAGTTCATCGTCGCGCCCGATGGTGCGTTCTACTTCATGGAAATGAACACGCGCCTGCAGGTGGAACATCCGGTCACCGAGTGCATCACCGGCACCGATCTGGTGGAGTGGCAACTGCGCGTGGCCGCCGGGCAACCGCTGCCGCAGCGCCAGCACGAACTGGCGATCCACGGCCACGCGCTGGAAGCGCGGCTGTACGCCGAAGACCCGGCGCGCGGGTTCCTGCCGTCGATCGGCACGCTGCAGCATCTGCGCCTGCCCGCCGCCGACGCGCATACGCGGGTCGATGCGGGCGTCGAGCAGGGCGATGTGATCGGCCCACACTACGATCCGATGATCGCCAAGCTGATCGTCTGGGACGTGACCCGCGAGCGCGCGCTGCGGCGCATGCAGACGGCGCTGGCCGCGTGCCAGGTGGTCGGCGTGTCGACCAATGCCGCGTTCCTGCAGCGCCTGGTCGGCACCAGCGCATTCGCGCAGGCGGACCTGGACACCGCACTGATCGAGCGCGAACACGCGGCGCTGTTCGACACCCCGGCCCCGACCAGCGATGCGCTGTGGAGCCTGGCCGCGCTGGCCTGGCAACTGCATGCGTCGGTGCCCACCGTGCACGCGGCCGATCCGCACTCGCCCTGGGACCTGCGCGACGGCTGGCGGCTGGGTGCGCCAGCCCCGCATGCGCTGACGCTGCAGCATGGCGACACGCAGCGCACGTTGCACCTGACCGCGCATGCCGGCGGCTGGCGGATACAAGCCGCGCAGGCGCAGGAGACGCTTGAGGCGAGCGGCCAGTTGCGCGACGGGCGCCTGTCCGTGTTCCTCGGCACGCAGCGGGTGCAGGCCGATGCGGTGTTCGCCGGTACGCAGCTGCACCTGTTCGTCGACGGCCACGACTATCTGTTCGAACGCCACGACCCGGTCGCCGAGGCCGACCAGCCGGCAGTGGAAAGCGGCGGCCTCACCGCGCCGATGCCGGGGCGCATCGTCGCCCTGCTGGTGGCACCCGGCACCCAGGTGACCCGCGGCACGCCGCTGCTGGTGCTGGAGGCGATGAAGATGGAGCACACCCTGCAGGCACCGGCCGACGGCACCGTGCAGGGCTTTCGCGTGCGCGAGGGCGAGCTGGTCGGCGACGGCGTGGCGCTGCTGGATTTCGAAGCGGCCTGAGCGCTGCGCCTCGCGCGCTCGCCAAGACCGCAACGAGGCGTCACACTCGGCGCTGGTCCATCCTCCTGCGCGCGCCATGAAACTCACCGCCCACGTTCTCGACGGCCACACCCTCGACGTGCGTCCGGCGCCGCGCGAGCGGCCGTGGATGGACCGCACCTCCGAGCGTTACGCGTACCGCTGCCTGCCGCTGGACATTGCCAATGCGCACGGTTGGGAGCTGCTGTGCCAGACCGCGTTCGAGGCCGAGTGGAACGGCGGCAACGCGCTCGACGACCTGCGCGTGCAGCCGGCGCCGGGCACGCACGCGCCGGCGGTCAGCCACTTCGGCTACGGCGTGCTCACCTTCCACGTGCCGTGCCTGTTCCGCACCGAGGCCGGCGTGGACCTGTACGTCACCGCGCCGGTGAACCGGCCCAAGGACGGCATCGCCGGGCTCACCGGGTTGATCGAGACCGACTGGAGTCCGTACACCTTCACCATGAACTGGCAGTTCACCCGGCCCGGCCGCGTGCGCTTCGAGGCGGGCGAGCCGTTCTGCCACTTCTTCCCGGTGCAGCGGCGGGTGCTGGCCGAGACCGAGCCGCGCTGGCAGCCGCTGTCGCAGACGCCGGAACTGGAGCGCGAACACCAGGCATGGATGCGCAGCCGCGGGCAGTTCCTGCACGATCTGGAACAGCCCGGTTCCGACGCCAGCCGCGAAGGCTGGCAGCGCAGCTACTTCCGCGGGCCGGCGCCAGGGCAGTGCCCGGCCGGCGTGGAGCACCGGGTGAAACTGCGGCTGGCGCCGTTCACCCGCAGCGACGACGCGGAATGACGCCGGCTCAGCGCGCGTGGCGCTGGCGCACGCGCGTGGACAGGCGAAACACGCCGTAGGCCAGCAGCATGCCCAGGATCCCGGCGACGGCATGCGCCCAGTCGAACACGCGCGGACCAATTCCACCGACTTGGTCGCCCCACAGGTTGAACAGCACCAGGACGATCACGGTCAGCCCCAGCCCGGCCAGGAACGCGGCGCGGTTGGCGCCCAGCGCGTAGAACAGGAACGGCAGGCCCAGCCCGACCAGGAAATGCACCGGGAAGAAGTACACCGAGCCGTACGGCCGCAACAGCGACCAGACGATGGCGGCGAACACCGCGACGAAGACGAACAGGCCCAGCGACAACGCGCGGGTCTTGGTGGGAGAGAGGCGTGGCTCGGTCATGCGTCACCTGCAGGCAATCCGCGACCGTAGCCGAGTCCCGATCACGGTCGGGTCAAGACCCTGCACCGCGCACGCGGCGGCGGCTGCTCAGCGCGCGCGCCGGCACCACTGCCGTTCGCACGGCACGCCGTCGTGGTTGCCATCCATCTCCACGCCCGGGCAGTGCTGCAGGAAGTACACCGCTTCGTCGCACGAGGTCATCTGCGCGCAATGCGTGCGGCCGTCGCAGTGGAAGGCCGGCGCCGACGATGCGGGCGCCGTGGCCACCGGCGCGACCGGCGCCGCAGGAGCTACCGGCGGCGGCGCCACGAAGCGCAGCACGGCATAGCCGGCGACCGCGAGCACCACCAGCAGCGCCGGCACGCCGAGCCAGCGGCCGCGACGCCTGCGCGGTGCGGTCGCCGCCTGCGCGGCCGATACCGGTGCACGCCCGGGCCGCATCACCCGCATCGCGTGCGGCCGTCCCTGCGGATCTTGCTCCAGGTCGAAGGAGATCAACTCGCCCACCCGTGGCGGCACCCCGTCGGCGGGAAACGCCGCGCGTTGCACCTCGGCTTCGGTCTCGCGATGCGCCAGGCGCACCAGGCCGCAGCCGCGCTCCTCGTTCCACTGAATCAAGGTCCCGTGCGTGCGCATGGCGTCACCGCAAGAAAGTGCATCGCCGCAGTGGACGCCGCCGTGCCCGGTGCGTCCACCGTCCCCACCGCGCCTGCCCGTTCCCGCCAGGCGCGACCCCGCACGCAGCATGCCACGGCGGCGGCCAGCGTGCCGGCGGGCCACCCGCTGCGCGCGCGATCGACGTGAAGGCCCACCGCCGTCTGCCATCGCGACGCCGGCGCGCGCAACTGTCTACCACCGGCTGCGCGGCGCTCGCTAGAGTCCGAAGCGTCGAGCAACGTCGAGGTCCGCGACCACCCGGGACTGGCGATCGACGCGCAACCCGGCATCGCGGCCGCCACACGGCGCCGCCTCCGCAGCATTCGTCCCCCGATGCTGCCCTGCCGGGCCCGCGCGTTTCCCCCACGCTCGACGCATCGGGGTCGTTCAACGCAGTTGCCTTCCACACGGGTCAGGAGAGCGACATGGACAGGTCTTCGGTCCGCTAGGCCGTTTCAACAGGACTGCCGCTTCCACAGCAGCGTCGCCGCAACCGCGCGGCGGATCTGCGCCAGGTCCCGTTCCTGCAGAACCCGGTGCTGTGGAACGCCTGGGTCACCAACAGCTTCACGTCCGCCGATCGCGCGTTCAAGCAGGTGGCGCTGATCCAGTTGGATTTCGCCGTGCGCGACAGCCGCGTGCCCGGCGCCGATTGGATCTTCGGCACCTTCCAGTACAACGGTGCGGTCAGCGGCAAGCCCGGCTGGCAGAACCTGGTGCCGGTGGGCGTGATGTTCGGCAACGATCCGCAGAATACCGGCGACAATTACACCAACAAGCAGCCGACCCAGACCCGGATCAACCCAAGCATCCTGCAGTCGGCGATCAACGCCAAGCCGGAACTGCCGCCGACCCACCTGGGCTGGAACGGCCGCCTCAACGGCCCGGTGGACAATCCGATCAGCTCCTGCATGAGCTGCCACATGACCGCCGAATCGCCGCAACTCTCGCCGATGAATCCAACCTTCCAGGCCGACAAGACCAAGATCCCGCCTGTCGGTTCCAAGGAATGGATGCGCTGGTTCCAGAACGTCCACGCCGGGCAACCGTTCGACGCGGCGGCCAAGAGCACCGACTACAGCCTGCAACTGGCCGGCGGCATCGCCAACTTCTACGACTGGAAGTGCACCCAGGACGGCGTGTTCGTCAGCGGCGGCAACCTGTGCGAGCAGCGCAAGACCTCGCTGAAGCTGATGCGCTCCACCACGCCGCCGCCGACCGTGTACCCGGTCGAGCGTGGGGTGAGCAACCAGGAACTGGAGTAGCCGTCATCACGCCGCGTCTGTCGCGCGCCGCTCGTCGGCGCCGACCGGCGCAGCGCCTGGCTGGCGCGCGCGACGCATGCGCCGAACACCGGATGGGACGCCGCGGCATCAGACGCGATGCCGCCAGCGCCAACTCTTCATGGCGTCGCCCACCCCGTATGCCACGAACGCCAGCAACAACAGCCCCAGATTGAGCACCGGCAGCATGCGTACGGGACTGTAGTAGTCGTTATTCACCAAGACATTCACGGTCTGGCCCGTGCGTCGCCCATGCTGATCCAATAACGGAACAATCACGAGGCCGGAGCGTTCGTCTGCCAGGGTGACGGACACGGCATTTGCCGGGAGCATGTGGTTCATGCCCTTGAACAGATACATCAACGACGAAATGGCCTGAAGATTGAGCAGCACCAGCAACACAAAGGCGACATAGACGCTGACACGTTGCGGACGATTCACTCTGCACTCCTTTTGCGCCAGTACGGCGCTGCAACCGATGCGCCGGGAGCGTGCAATGGCCGGACGTGGCGCGTCAATCGGAGCCGCTGCCGTGCCGGGGTACGCGCGCATGGCGGAATGGCTCACGCATACCGCCAGAGCAGATAGATGGCCGCACAGAGCGCCGGCACCACGATCAGGAAGACGATGCTGGCGGCGCGAGTGAGCAGTCGCAGGTCGGCGGTCGCCATGTGCCGCTAGAATGCCGCTGCATCAACCCTGATCGCAGATTGGTGCGCGGGGTCGCGCAGGAGCCGCAGCGCGTCCTCGGCCTGGGCATTGAGGCGGACGAACAGTGCCCGTTGCTCGTCCAATCGTCGCGACTCCTCCTGCACGACGTGCGTAGCGATACCCTTATCGCGCACGAGTTGACGCACGCGCAGCAGCGTGTCGCCGTCGTAGTAGCGCGCGATGGACTTCATGATCGCCACTGACCCGGTGGGGAGCGAGGCGGACGTGCGCCGGCGCCTGCGCGGCATCAGCCACTCACAGCGCGCACGTGCTTACCCGCGGCGCCAGGGTGAACGGCACCTGACCCAGGCTATCGAGGCCCGACATCGAACGCATACGCGCCCTTGGCCACCAGCGTCAGTTGCCCGTCGCGCGACAGGTTGAAGGTCAGCGTGTCGATGTCGACCGGATGGTGCGCGCCGGCCAGGTAAAGCGAGCCGTCGATGTAGCGGTCCTGCGGATTGCGCGGAAAGTCGAAGCGCTGGCCGGCGAGCTCGCCGAGCCTGAGCGACGGCAGCGCGATGCCGTCCAGGCGAATCGCGGTGTCCACGATCTCGCCATCATGCAGGAAAGGACGCAGCAGGATTTCCAGCGAGGCGTCCTCCGGCTGACCGGAGAGGATCGCGTGACGCGGTTGCAACAGGCTCGGCGAGAACGTCGACATCGCGGCGCCGTCCTCAGTGCTGCGCCACCGGCAACACCACGTCCATCAGCGTGGCGTCGTCCGGATCCGGGGTGGCCTTGAAGCCGAGTTGCTGGCACATCGCCAGCATGGTGCGGTTCTCGCGCAGCACCTGGCCTTCGACCACCTTGAGGCCGAGCCAGCCGGCGTACTCGATCATGATCCGCATCAGTTGCCAGCCGATGCCGTGGCCCTTGAGGTCGGAGCGGATCAGGATGCCGTATTCGCCGCGGTCGTAGTCGGCGTCGGCATGCAGGCGCACCGCGCCGAGCATGTCGCCGCTGCGCGGTTCGATCGCCACCAGCGCGATCGAGCGCGCATAGTCGAGCTGGGTCAGGCGTGCGATGAACTCGTGGCTGAAATGCTTGACCGCCTGGAAGAAGCGCAGCCGCAGGTCCTCGTCGGTGACGCGGGCGAAGAAGCTGCGGAACAGCGCATCGTCCTCCGGCCGCACCGGGCGCACCAGCGCGGTGCTGCCGTCGTTGAGCACGATGCGCCGTTCCCACTCCTTGGGGTACGGGAAGATCGCGAAGCGCGGATGGCCGCGGCCCTTGTGCAGGCGCCGCGACGGCGCCACCGCCACCCGCGCGTCGACCGCGATCACCCCGTCGCGGTCGGCCAGCAGCGGGTTGATGTCAAGCTCGCGGATCTCCGGCAGGTCGGCGGCCAGTTGCGCCAGCTTGACCAGCACCATCGCCACCGCGCGCTCGTCGGCGGCCGGCACGTCGCGGTAGGCCTTGAGGATGCGGCTGACGCGGGTGCGGCCGATCAGCTCGTGGGCCAGGCGCAGGTCCAGCGGCGGCAGCGCCAGCGCCTTGTCGTCGATCACCTCCACCGCGGTGCCGCCGCGGCCGAACACGATCACCGGGCCGAAGGTCGGATCGTCGGCGATGCCGGCGATCAACTCGCGTGCCTTCGGCCGCAGCAGCGAGGGCTGCACCAGCACGCCGTCGATGCGCGCATCCGGACGCGCGGCGCGCGCGCGGGCGAGGATGCCCTCGGCGGCGTCGCGTACCGCCTCCACGCTGACCAGGTTGAGGCGCACGCCGTCCACGTCGGACTTGTGCGGGATATCAGCCGAATGGATCTTCACCGCCACCGCCGAGCCTTGCGCCAGCATCGGCGCGGCCACCTGCGCCGCGGCCTCGGCATCGGCGGCGTGTTCCACCGGCGCGGTGGGGATGCCGTAGGCGGCCAGCAGCCGCGTGGTCGCCAGCGGATCCAGCCAGGTCTGCCCGGCGGCCAGCGCCGCGTCGACGATGCCGCGGGCGGCGGCAGCGTCGAAGGCGAAATCGTCGGGCAGGCTCGGTGGCGTTTCCATCAGCGCCGCCTGCGCCTCGCGATAGCGCACCAGATGCATGAAGCCGCGCACCGCGTCGGCCTCGGTGGCGTAGGTGGGGATGCGCGCGGCGTTGAGCGTGGCGGTGGCGCTTTCGTCGTTGCCCAGCCACACCGCGAACACCGGCTTGTCGCGGTGGTGGCGCGGGCGCTGGCCGAGGATGCGGGTCAGCGCCTGCGCTGCCTCGGCGGAAGAGGTGAACGCGGTGGGCACGTTGACCACCAGCACCGCATCGTTCTCCGGATCCTCCAGCAGCGCGCCGGCGGCGGCGGCGTAGCGCTCGCCGTCGGCGTCCACCACGATGTCCACCGGATTGCGGTGCGACCATTCCTGCGGCAACGCCTGTTCCAACCGCTGCTGGGTGGGCGCCGACAGCGTGGCCAGGGTGCCGCCGAGATCGGCCAGGGTGTCCACCGCCAGGTGGCCGACGCCGCCGCCGTTGCTGAGGATGGCCAGGCGCCGGCCAGGGAAGGTGCTGAGCCGGCCCAGCGTCTCCGCCGCGGCGAACAGCTCGTCCAGCGCGCGCACCCGCAGCAGGCCGGCGCGGGCGAACGCGGCGCCGTACACCGCATCGGAACTGGCCAGCGCCTGCACGTGGGTGTCGGCGTTGGGGTCGATGCGCAGTTGCCGGCCCGACTTCACCACCACCACGGGTTTGGCGCGCGCGGCGGCGCGCGCGGCGGACATGAACTTGCGCGCGTCGCGGATGTGCTCGACATAGAGCAGGATCGCGCGGGTGCGGTAATCGGTGGCGAAGTAGTCGAGCAGGTCGGCGAAGTCCACGTCCAGCGCGTCGCCCAGCGAGACCACCGCCGAGAAGCCGACCGCGCGCGCCACGCCCCATTCCACCAGCGCCGCGGCGATGGCGCTGGATTCGGAGATCAGCGCCAGGTCACCCGGCTGCGGGCAGTGCGCGGCGATGCTGGCGTTGAGCCGCGCATGCGGGGCGATCACGCCCAGGCAGTGCGGGCCGAGGATGCGCAGGCCCTTGGCGCGTGCGGCGCTCTCCACCCGCGCCGCGGCCGAGCCCGGCCCGCTGCCGAGCCCGGCGGTGAGGATGATCGCCGCGGCCACGCCGCGCCGCGCCGCGATCGACACGATGCGCGGCACCATCCGCGCCGGCGCGGTGATCACCACCAAGTCCGGCACCCACGGCAGATCGGTGAGCCGGCGCACCGTGGGCACACCGTCGATCTCGCGGTAGCGCGGGCTGACCCAGCCGATCTGCCCCGGGAACCCTGCCGCGCGCAGGCTGCGCACCACCGCCCGCCCGGCCGAACGCTCGCGCGGGCTGCCGCCGACGATGGCGACCGAGGCGGGGCGGAACACGGACTGCAGGTGATAGGTGCTCATGGCGGCGGCAGAGGCGAGCGAATGCGCTAACGGTACACGGCTGGCCGCGGCGCGGGGATGATCCGAGTCTCGCGGCCGACGGTAGCGCGGGTTCGGCGACTGGGCGCAATGTCGCGATTTCGGCCTCCATGCGTCGGGGCTGAAGCCCCTCCCACAGGGGCTTCGGTCGGCTGCCCGGTGTCCACGGCTCGCGTGTGTTGCTGGATTCAAAACGACCCCAATGGCCGCTCGCGCTCTACTCAGGACATCTCGAACGACCTGTTTTTGCCGCGCATCCCACCGTCTCGTAGATACCGTCTTACCCCCTAGCAGGCAAGGCCCCTTTTCGGATCGAACGCGGTGCCCGATTTGAGAACCCCGTAGGCCAGATGCAGGAGCTTGCGCATGGCGGCGCACACGATCTGCTTGCCGGCTTTGCCGCGTTCGCTCAGCCGCTGTTTCAGCGTGCGGATGATCGGGTTGTGGGTCATGGCCACCAGGGCCGGCATGAACAGGCCCGCGCGCAGGCGGGGCGAGCCGGTGCGCGAGATGCAGACGTGGCCTTTGCGGTCGCCCGACTGCTGCAGGCACGGATTCAGGCCCGCGAAGGCGGTCACCGCCGCGGCATCGGCGAAGCGCCTCACATCGCCAAGCTCGGCCAGCATCAAGGCCGCGCTGGTGTCGGCAATCCCCTGGATGCTCACCAGCAGCTCGCGCTGCCCACGCAAGGTCGGATCCTGGTCGATGTGGTCATCGATGGCCTGCTCGATCTGGGCGATGTGGTGTTGCAGATCGGCCAGATGGACCTGGATCGAGTCCTTCACCTGAGCCGGAGCGACGTCCAGCCGGTTGCGCTCCATCTGCAGCATCTGTTGCAGATCCTGGCGCCGGCGCACCAGCGCTTTGAGCTGCTTGAGCGCCGGCGGATCAGGGGACCAACGGCGTAACTGCTCGCGGTGACGCAAGGCATAACTGGCGATCAGCTTGGCATCGCTGCGATCGGTCTTGACCCGGCTGAGCTGGCTGCGTGCGTACGCGGCCGTCTGCGCCGGGTTGAGCACGCACACCCGATAGCCGCGTGCGTGGAGGAACTCGGCCAGCGCCTGGTGGTAGGTGCCGGTGGCCTCCATGGCGATCCAGCTATCGGGCTGCGCATGCGTCTGCAGCCATGCCTGCAGGGCCTGGAAACCCTTGGCATCGTTGGACAACTTGGCCTTGGTACGGTGCTTGCCATTGGTCAGATCGATGGCCACATCGAAACTGCGTTTAGCGACGTCGATGCCGATGACGGGAGACATACGCGATTCCTCCATCGTGTCAGGGTCATGATCGGCGCTGAGCCCGGTCCTGCCTTGTCGATGCGAGTTCACGCCCGGGGGCGGACTCTGGATACCGTTCGGACACACAAGGGCCAGCATGTGGAGGGCGGAGCCGATCTACGATGCAAGCTCGAAGCTTTAGGAGCGACTGGACCTCCCACACCTCCTCCGATGATCAGTCGGAAGACATGACGCCTGTCTAGGGGCGACATGTCCAGATACAAGGAGCGGCTTCAGCCGCGACGAGGCGTTACCGGTAAGGCACGGTCGCGGCTGAAGCCGCTCCTACGCGTGTGCGCTTGTGCTTGCTCGATGTCCCCTTCAAGCACGACGCCACGCCACAGGCCATAAGCACAGCGCGCTGACCAGGCGGCGCCCCCCTCCTCGACAGCAAGTCCAGCAGCACCGCCCATCCGTCCCCACCTCTCGGATTCACCAAGCCCGGCGAACACCCGCCCCCACAGCCCGGGTCAGCAGACGGTCGCATTGGCGGCCGCATAATGCGGCGATGGAGACGACTCGTGCATAGCGGCGGCCTGGAACTGGCGCTGGTGCTGCTGCTGGCCGCGGTGATCGCGGTGCCGGTGTTCAAGCGGCTGGGCCTGGGCGCGGTGCTGGCCTACCTGGCCGCGGGCGTGGTGCTGGGGCCGGACGGGCTGGGCTTCGTGCAGGACACCGAGCGCATCCTCAACGCCGCCGAGATCGGCGTGGTGATGCTGCTGTTCCTGATCGGCCTGGAGCTGTCGCCGGCGCGATTGAAGGTGATGCGGCATGCGGTGTTCGGCGCCGGGTCGGCCCAGGTGGCGCTGACCGCGCTGCCGCTGGGCGCGCTGGCGCTGTGCATGGGCATGAACTGGAAGAGCGCACTGGTGATCGGCCTGGCGCTGGCGCTGTCCTCCACCGCGGTAGGCCTGCAGCTGCTGGCCGAGCGCAAGGCGCTCAACAGCGACTACGGCCGGCTCGGCTTCGCCATCCTGCTGTTCCAGGACCTGATCGCGATCCCGCTGCTGGCCGCAGTGCCGCTGCTCGGCGGGGCCAAGAACGACACCCTGACCTGGACGGAAGTGGGCCAGGCGCTGGGCGCGCTGGCCTTGGTGGTGCTGTGCGGGCGCTTCGTGCTGCGCCACCTGTTCCGCACCGTGGCGCGCACGCGCATGCCCGAGGTGTTCACCGCCAGCGCGCTGCTGGTGGTGCTGGGCAACGCCTGGTTCCTGCAGAAGGCCGGGCTCAGCCCCAGCCTGGGTGCGTTCCTGGCCGGCGTGCTGCTGGCCGATTCGGAGTTCCGCCACGAACTGGAGGCGCAGATCGAGCCGTTCCAGGGCCTGCTGCTGGGCGTGTTCTTCATCGCCGTGGGCATGGGCATCGACCTGGACCGCATCGTCGCCGAGCCGTGGCTGATCGCCGGTGCGGTGGCCACGCTGCTGCTGGTCAAGTTCGCACTGCTGGCCGGCATCGGCCGCGTGCTGCGCCTGCCCTGGCGCAGTGCGCTGCTGCTGGGCAGCCTGCTGTGGCTGGGCGGCGAGTTCGCCTTCGTGGTGTTCACCGAGGCGCAGCGCGTGCGCCTGCTCGACGACGCCACCCACGACCGCCTGGTCGCGGTGGTCGGCGTGTCGATGGCGCTGACGCCGCTGCTGCTGATCGGCATGCAGCGCCTGCTCGGCGTCAGCGAGGCCAGCAAGGGCAAGCAGCCACCACCGCCGGCCGCGCAGTACGACACCGTGGATGCGCAGCGCGCGCAGGTCCTGATCGCCGGCATGGGCCGCTTCGGCCAGATCGTGGCGCGCCTGCTGACCGCGCAGCGCATCCCGTTCGTGGCGCTGGAACACAATCCGGACACGGTGGAGGACCTGCGCCGCTTCGGCAACCAGCTCTACTACGGCGACCCCAGCCGTCCGGACCTGCTGCGCGCGGCCGGCAGCGACGGCATCCGCATCTTCGTGGTGGCGATGGACGACCCGGAAACCAACATCAAGACCACGCGGCTGATCCGCCGGCTCTACCCCACCGCCAAGGTGCTGGCGCGCGCGCGCAACCGCCAGCACGCCTGGCGGCTGATGGACCTGGGCGCCGAACCGTTCCGCGAGGTGTTCGCCTCCAGCCTGGAACTGAGCGAACAGGTGCTGCTCGGCCTGGGCCTGGACGCGGCCACCGCGCGCGACCGCATCGCCCGCTTCCGCGAACACGACTCGCAACTGCTGCGCGCCCAGCACCTGGTCTACGACGACGAGGCCGCGGTGGTGCAGACCGCCCGCGCGGCGCGCGCCGACCTGACCAAGCTGTTCGAGGCCGACGTCAACGATCCGACGGCGGGGCCGGCGGATGCGACGGGCGCGACAGGCGCGGAACAGCAGCGCAGTTGATACGGGTGGCTTGGATGCCACGGCCGGAGCCTCGCGGCCAGCGGTGTCGCAGGCGTGCGCTGCGTGATGTGCGCTCGTCGCTGCCGACAACGGCGGTCGCGGTCGGCATGTCATCGTCGCGCTCGACGGATCGCGATTGGATACTGACCAGTCGCCAAGCAGCGCACCGACTACAGCGTGGTGCGCGTGAAGGGCATCTCCAATAACGCGTTATTGCCGCGGCTCGGCATGATGTATCGTCGCGATTGTAGGAGCGGCTTCAGCCGCGACGGGCATTCCCGATAATGCCCGTCGCGGCTGAAGCCGCTCCTACGAGGGGGTTCGACGGCTTCCGCCGCGGTGACGCAGCGCACTGGCATGCCGACGCAAAGGCTAATGCTGGGCGCACGCGCTATTTCCGCGCGCCGCCAATCCTTCCACTGTGAGGGGCTTCAGCCCCGACTGCAGGAGCCAGCCGCCATCGCTGCGCCGCTCCTCCTGACATGGAAGCATTTTCCCGAGCACTGGCGCTCCCGCCAGCGCCCGAGGCACCGCTTCAGCGCTTTCGTGCGGGACGCTTCGCGGCGCTGCTGGCCGTGCGCTTGACGGCGTTCTTCGCGGTACTCCTGGCGACCTTCTTCGCCGCCGACGTCTTTGCTGGCGCCGCGGCGGGCTTGGCCTTGGTCGACGTGCGTGCCTTGGGCGAAGCGGAGGCATCGGCCGTCTTGGCCCCGCCACGCTTCGGCGCCGGCGTCACCGGCCGGGTCTCGGTCGTGGCGGTGGCTTCGGGCGGGCGCCGCGGCGGCGGGCGCCGCCCCGCGGTCAGGGTGCGCCAGGTGTGTCCGCCGTTGAGCGCCAGCAGCGCATCGGCGGCGGCCGGGCCGGCACTGCCGGCCGGGTACTGCGGGGTTTCGTCGGCCGAGGTCTGCCAGGCGTCGAGGATCGGCTGCACGATGGTCCAGGCCGCCTCGACCATGGTCGCGTCCTGGAACAGTCCCGCCTCGCCGTGCATGCAGTCCTGCAGCAGGCGTTCGTAGCCCACCGTGTATTCCTTGGGGAACCAGTCGCGGTAGCGGAAATCCATGCGCACCGGCGCCAGGCTGACCCGCGCGCCCGGACGCTTGACGTCGAACTGCAGCGAGATGCCCTCGTCGGGCTGGATGTGCAGCACCAGCCAGTCGGGGCCGTAGCCGCCGATTTCGGCGCTGCGCAGCGGCGCCAGCGGCGCCGGCTTGAAGCGGATCGCGATCTCGGTGGTGCGCTCGCGCAGGCGCTTGCCGGTGCGCAGGTAGAACGGCACGCCGGCCCAGCGCCAGGTGTCCACCTGCAGCTTCATCGCCACGTAGGTCTCGGTGTTGGAGTCCGACGGCACCGTGTCCTCCTCGCGGTAGCCGGGCACGGCGTTGCGGCCGATCGCGCCGGCCGCGTACTGCCCGCGCACCACGTCGGCCGGGCTCAGCGGCCGCACCGCCTCGATCACCTCGGCGCGCCGGCGCAGCATCGCTGCCGGGGTGAACGCGGCCGGCGGCTCCATCGCGATCATCGCCAGCAACTGGAACAGGTGATTGGGCACCATGTCGCGCAGGCAACCGGTGGGGTCGTAGAAGCCGCCGCGGCCCTCCACGCCGATGGTCTCGGCCGCGGTGATCTGCACGTGGTCGATGCGGTCGCGGTTCCACACCGGTTCGAACAGGCCGTTGGCGAAGCGGAAGGCGAGGATGTTCTGCACCGTTTCCTTGCCCAGGAAATGGTCGATGCGGAACACCTGATCCTCGTCGAGCACGCGGCCGACAATGGCGTTGAGCTCGCGCGCGCTCTGCAGGTCGTGGCCGAACGGCTTCTCCACGATCACCCGGCGCCAGCCGCCGCTGGCGCTCTGCCTGACCAGCCCGGCCGCGCCCAGTTGCTCGATCACCGGCGCGAAGAAGCGCGCCGCGGTGGCCAGGTAGAACAGCACGTTGCCGCCGGTGCGGTACTGCGCGCCGATCTTCTCCAGCAGCGCGCCCAGGCTGCGATAGGTGGCTGCGTCGTTGAAGTCGCCGCGCAGGTAATGCAGGCGCGAGCGCAGCCAGCCCCACACCTCCTCGTCCAGGCCATCGGCCTTGAACTCGGCGTCGCGGTCGGCCATCAGCCCGCGCATCGCATCGCCGAGCATGCGCCGCCATGCCACTTCGCTGACCGCGCCGTGGTCCACGCCGATCACCGCGAACTCCTCGGGCAACGCGCCGCTGTGGCGCAGGTTGTACAGCGCCGGCAGCACCAGGCGGCGGGTCAGGTCGCCACGGGCGCCGAACACCACGATCAGGCAGGGAGGGGTGGTCTGGGAGGCATCGCTCATGGATGGGTGTCCTGTTCGCCGATCAAGCCATGCAGGCGCAGCGCCGCGTGGACCAGCGCCACGTGCGAGTAGCCCTGCGGGAAATTGCCGAGCATGCGGCCGCTGCGCGGGTCGTACTCCTCAGCCAGCAGGCCGACGTCGTTGCACAGCGCGAGCAGGCGCTCGAACAGCGCGCGCGCCTGCTCGCGGCGGCCGAGCAGCGCGTAGTTCTCCACCAGCCAGAAGCTGCAGGCGATGAAGGTGCCCTCGCCGGCCGGCAAGCCGTCGCCGCTGGCGTCGTCGGCGCGGTAGCGCTCGACCAGGCCGTCGATGCTCAGGCGTGCGGCGATGGCGTCGGCGGTCGCGGCCACGCGCGGATCGTCCGGCGGCAGGAAGCCGACCAGCGGGATCAGCAGGGTCGCCGCGTCCAGTCGCTCGCTGCCGTAGCTCTGCACGAAATAGCCGTCGCGGTGCACACCCTGCGCCAGCACCTGCGCATGGATCTCGTCGGCCAGCGCGCGCCAGTGCGCGCGTTGCGCGGCATCGGCATCGGTGACGCCATCGCGCGCGCCGCAGTCGAACGCCAGCCACGCCATCACCTTGGAATGCACGAAGTGCTGGCGCTTGTCGCGGATTTCCCAGATGCCCTCGTCCGGCTCGCGCCAGCGCTGTTCCAGCACCTCCAGCAACTGCCGCGCCAGCGAGCGGCCATGCACGGCCGTGGCCATGCCCTCGTGGTGGCCGCGGTGGAATGCGGCGATCACCTCGCCATAGACGTCGAGCTGGAACTGGCCGACCGCGGCATTGCCCACGCGCACCGGCGAGGCGCCTTCGTAGCCGGGCAGCCAGTCCACCGTCCATTCGGACATGCGCCGCTCGCCGCCGATGCCGTACAGCGCCTGCAACTGGTCCGGCGAGCCGGCCACGGTGCGCTGCAGCCAGCCGTGGAAGGCGGCGGCCTCGTCGAAGTAGCCGGCCGCGCGCAATGCGGTGAGGGTGAACACCGCATCGCGCAGCCAGCAGAAGCGGTAGTCCCAGTTGCGTTCGCCGCCCAGGCGTTCGGGCAGCGAGGTGGTCGGCGCTGCGACGATGGCGCCGGTGGGCAGATAGCTCAGGCCCTTCAACACCACCAGCGAGCGCCGCACCGCCTCGGTCCACGGGCCGGCATGCAGGCAGCGGTGCGACCAGCCGTGCCAGAACGCCTCGGTCTGCGCCAGCGCCTGTTCCGGCTCCAGCAGCGGCGGCAGCTCCAGGTGCGAGGCGCCGTGGCTGAGCACAAACCAGGTGCTTTCGCCGGCCTCCAGCACGAACTCGGCCTCGGTGGCGAAGCCGTGGCCGTGCATGGCCTGCGGGCTGCGCACGGCGATCTGGTCCGGCCCGGCCACCGCCTGGAGGCCACCGTCGATCTGCGAGACCCAGGGAATGGTGCGGCCGTAGTTGAAGCGCAACTGCAGCTGCATGCGCAGCGGCACCGTGCCGTGCAGGCCGCGCACGATCCGCACCACATGGTTGTGCATCACTTCGTCGTGGCTGGCGACCATGAAGTCGAGCAGCGCCACGGCGCCGGTGTCGGTCTCGAACCGCGTCTCCAGCACCAGGCTGCCGTCGCGGTAGGCGCGGGTGCTGGTGTAGGCGCCCTGCGGCGCGATCGCCCAGCGGCCGTGGTCGGGCTCGCCGAGCAGGGCGGCGAACAGGGCATCGGAATCGAAGCGCGGCAGACACAGCCAGTCGATCGAGCCGCAACGGTCCACCAGGGCCGCGCTGCGGCAGTTGCCGAGCATGGCGTAGTCTTCGATTCGCGAGGCCATCGTCGGCGCCGGGACGGAGGAGCGGCGAGTCTGCCAGCGCCGGTGTTTGCATCGCGTAATCGCCGCAGCACGCCGTTCAGGCGCGCGCAAGCGCGCGGCTGCGGCTACACTGCGGCTGCGCATGACTTCCGATCCCGCTGCCGCCGCCCTGCGCACTCTGGTCCTGGAGGACGATCCGATACTGCGCGATCGCATCCTGGTACCAGGCCTGCGCCGCTTCGGTTTCGCCGCCGACGGCTGCGGCACCGGCGCCGAACTGCAGCAGCGGGTGCAGCGCGAGGGCGCCGAGATCGTGGTGCTGGATGTCGGGCTGCCCGATACCGACGGCTTCACCCTGGCCGGCGCGCTGCGGCAGCAGTACCCGGACCTCGGCATCGTCATGCTGACCAGCCTGGGCCAGACCGAGGACCGCATCCGCGGCCTGACCGGCGGCGCCGATGCCTACCTGTCCAAGCCGGTGGAAATCGACCTGCTGGCCGCGACCCTGCACAGCCTGGCGCGGCGCGTGAGCGGGCGTCCGCCGGCGGCGCCGGCGCGCGGGCGCTGGCAGATGAGCGAAGACGGCTGGTGCCTGCTGTCGCCATCCGGCGCCGCCGCCGCGCTGACCGGCAGCGAACGCCGCCTGTGCCTGCGCCTGCTCGAGCAACCGGGCCTGCTGGTGCCGCGCGAGGCGCTGATCGCCGCCCTCACCGATCGCGTCTACGACTTCGACGCGCACCGCCTGGATTCGATGGTGCACCGCCTGCGCAGCAAGGTGCAGCGCCGCTGCGGCGAACCGCTGCCGCTGGCCGCGGTGCACGGCAAGGGCTACATCCTCGATCCTGCCGGCTGATCCGCCACTCGCCATCGCGCGCCGCGTGGCGCGGGCCGTCGCGTCAGGCCAGGCCTATGCCGGCACCGCGGCCGGCAACGCATCGGCATGCGGCAGCACGATGCGGAAGCGCGTGCCCACGCCCACCGTGCTGTGCACCTGGATGCGGCCACCGGCGCGCACCACCAGGTCGCGCACCACCGCCAGGCCCAGGCCGGTGCCGCTGTCGGCGGGCTTGGTGCTGTAGAACGGCTCGAACACCTGCGCGGCCACCTCGGCCGGCATGCCGTGGCCGTCGTCGGCGACCTCGATGACGGTGCCCTCGTCCTCACTGGAGACGGCGATGTCGAAATGGCCACGGTCGGCGATCGCGTCGCGGCTGTTGGAGGCCAGGTTCAGCAGCATCAGGTCGAACTGGCTGCGCTCGAAGCGGATCGGCGCCGGCGCCGCCGGGAGCGCGCAGCGCAGCACGATGCGCGCTTCCAGCAACTGCCGCAACATCGGCTGCAGCGCCTCCACCGCCGCCGCCGCGTCGAAGCGCTCGACATGCTCGGCGTCGCGGCGGCTGAAGCGCAGCAGCCGGCGCACGATGGTCATGCCGCGCTCGGCCGATTCCTCCACCGCCGCCAGGCTGTCCTCCAGGTGCGCGATGCGTTGCGCGTCGCCGTCCAGATCGTCGTCGTGGCGCGCGGCGGCGAAGCCGGACATCACCGCCAGGATGTTGTTGAAATCGTGGGCCAGGCCGCTGGCCATGCGCTCGGTGATCTCGCGCTTCTGCGCATGGATCAGCTGGGTCTGCGCGCGCTCGCGCTCGTGCATCTCCTGCTGCAGGCGCTGGCCGCGCGCGTTGGACTCGCGCAGGCTCTCGCGCAGCGCCTCGGTGGTGCGGTCCAGCAGCAGCGCCACCAGCAGGTAGCTGAAGAGCACCGGCAGCACGTTGAACAGCGCCTGCGCCGGCGCGCCGGCCAGTTCGGCCAGCGCATCGCGGCCCACGCCGACGCCGAGCATCAGCAGCAAGGCGACGAAGGTGACCCACAGCGCGCGGCGCCCCAGCACCAGCCCGGCCAGGATCAGCACCAGCATCTGCGCCAACTGGTCCGGCAACTGCCGCTGGAAGCCGTGGATGGCGGCATTGACCAGCAGCGAGCCGAGCATCGCTCCTAGCAGCAACCGCACGCCGCCGCGCAAGGCGCCATGGCGCACGCGCACGAAACCGATCGCCGCGCACACCCCGATCAACAGGCTCATGCTCAACGAGATCACCAGCCCGGGTTGCACCGGCTGCCCGCGCAGCTGCGGCCACGCCAGCACCAGCGCGATCACCAGCGTGGCGGGAATGGTCACCGCCAGGAACAGCAGCAGCAACTGGATCACCCGCGCGTTGCGCCGGTCCACCTCGTCCAGCAGCGGCGCGCGGCCCAGCCAGTTCCAGAACGCCTTCGCCATGCCGCCGTGCTCCATTCCCGTTCAGTGAGAATCCGATGATGATCATGCGAGAACTTGCAGGTGACAAGCCGGTGACGGCGGGCCTAAGTTCGCATGACGGAACGCGCCCGGGGACGACGGCGCGGCTCCCAGACCACTCCTGACCGATGCGGAGGCGCACGCGCGCCGCCGACGTCACCTTCTGCCCTGCCGTTTTCCAGCCCGAGATCGCCATGAACGCACGCTCTTCCCTGCGCGGCACCGCCGCCCGTCATCCGATGCCCCGCGCCTACAGCACCCTGGCCCTGGCCTGTGCGCTGTGCCTGTCGTCGACGGCCCTGGCGCAGACGCCCACCACCACGACGACCGGCACGGCCCAGGCCTCCGGCACCGACGCCACCGCCAGCGACGCCAGCGCGACCCCGGCCGCGACCACCTACGACCCCAGCGTCTACTTCAAGGCCACCGGCAGCGCCGACAGCAACGCCGGCGCCGAGGCTGATGGCGACGAAGCGCTGGCCGCCGGTGAGGCCGCCTCGGCGGTGGGGACCGGCGCCATGGCGATCGGCGGCGGTGCGGTGGGCTACGCCGACCATGCGCTGGCGGTCGGCCACAACAGCCTGGCCACCGAGATCTCCACCACCGCCATCGGCGGCATGCTCGACGTGGATTACTCGTCGCTGCCCAACGGCGTGACCATCCTGCAGCAGACCTCGGCCACCGGCATGGCGGCGACCGCGCTGGGCGCCGGCGCCCAGGCCAGCGGCAAGTTCAACGTGGCTGCCGGCGCCGGCGCGATCGCCAGCGACCGCTCCAGCGTCGCGGTCGGCGGCATCGTCGACGTGAGCGAGGAGATGAATCCGGGCTTCGGTGTGGAAGGCACCCAGTTGCAGGCCACCCAGGCCACCGGCCCGCTGTCCACCGCGCTGGGCGGCGGCGCGCTGGCCACCGCCTACAGTTCCACCGCGGTCGGCGCCCTGGCCGAAGCCAGCGCCAACCGCACCGTCGCCGTCGGCACCACCGCGGTGGCCAACCAGTACGCGGCCGTGGCAGTGGGCGCGCAGAGCCAGGCCACCGCCGAGTGGGCCACCGCCTTCGGCAATGGCGCACGCGCCTGGGGCACCCACAGCGTGGCCATGGGCCCCAGCGCATTCGCGCAGAGCGACGACGCCACCGCGGTCGGCCCGGCCGCGCTCGCCCTCGGTGTCGGCTCCACCGCGCTCGGCAACGGCTCCTGGGCCGGCGGCACCCGCAGCCTGGCCCTGGGCGGGGGCATGGTGTGGAACGGCGAATTCTTCCGCGAGACCCCGGTGCTGTTCTACGACAGCATCGCCGTGGGCACCGGCGCGGACGTGTTCGGCGACCGGTCGATCGCGATCGGCCCCGGCGCCCGCGTCGGCAACTCGCAGTTCGTCAACGACCAGACGACCATCACCAACAACAGCGTCGCGCTCGGCGCCGGCTCGGTCGCCGAACGCGACAACACCGTGTCCATCGGTGCGGTGGGCGCCGAGCGCCAGCTCACCAACCTGGCCGCCGGCACCATGGACACCGACGCGGTCAACCTGGCGCAGTTGCGCAACGTCGCCGCCGCCTTCGGCGCCGGCAGCGTGGTCGATGCCAACGGCAACCTGATCGGCGGAAACTACCTGGTGCAGGGCAGCCACTACACCGACCTGGGCTCGGCGATGGGCGCGCTGGACACCGCGCTGACCGGCTTCGGCAACCGCCTCGACGCGATCGGCGGCTCCGGCGGGGTCAGCATCGGCGGCGGCGGTGGCGCGGCCACGGCTCCCAGCACCGGCGCCGGCACCAATGCCGTGGCCGTCGGCTCCGGGGCCACCGCCAACGGCAACAACGGCTTGGCGATGGGCGCGCAGGCGCTGGCCTACGGCCCCAACGACACCGCCATCGGCGGCAACGCCACGGTCAATGCCGACGGCAGCACCGCGGTCGGCGCCAACGCCCGCGTCGCCGCGGTGGCGACCAATGCGGTGGCGCTCGGCGAGAGCGCCAGTGCCTCGGCCGCCTCGGCCACCGCGCTCGGCCAGGGTGCCTCGGCCAGTGCCGCCAACGCGGTGGCGCTGGGCCAGGGTTCGGTCGCCGACCGCGCCAACACGGTCTCGGTGGGCAGCGCCGGCAACGAGCGGCAGATCGCCAACGTCGCCGCCGGCAGCGCCGGCACCGATGCGGCCAACGTGGCGCAGATGCGGGCCGGCGACAGCGCCACCCTGAGCAGCGCCAACGCCTACACCAACACCCGCATCACCGCGCTGGACGACAGCTTCAACCAGTTGCGCACCGACACCGAACACCGTCTCGACGGCATGGACCGGCGCATGGACAAGCTCGGCGCGATGAGCGCGGCGATGCTCAACATGGCGGTCAACGCCGCCGGCACGCAGAGCCCGCGTGGGCGCGTGTCGGTCGGCGCCGGCTTCCAGGGCGGGCAGCAGGCGCTGTCGATCGGCTACGCCCGCAAGCTCGGCGCGCGTGCCTCGTTCAGCCTGGGCGGCGCCTTCAGCAACGGCGAGTCCTCGGCCGGCATCGGCGTGGGCGTGGACCTGTGATGTCGCGCGGCGCCACGCGCGCCGCGGTGTTTCTTCCTCTTCCTCTTTTTTCCAGGATCTGCAGATGATGTCTTCCAACACGCTCGCCGCTGCCCTCGCCGCCGTCCTGTTCGCCGCTGGCGCGCAAGCGGCCACTCCCACCATCGGCCTGGGCCGCGTGCAGGGCCCGGTGCCGCAATCGGCCAACCCCAACGACCTGGGCCAGCGCTTCATCGTCAAGACCCGCGACGGCGGCACCCAGGCGCGCAGCCTGCTCGCCACCACCCTCAGCAGCGCGGTGGCACGCAGCGGCATGCAGCGCGCGCAGATCGCCAGCGACGGCCTGACCGTACGCAGCGCCGTCAGCGCCAAGGTGCTGCGCGACATGGCGGTGCCGGGCTGGCACGTGGTGCAGACCTCGCGCCACCTCAGCGACAGCGAGCGCACCGCCTTCATCAACGAACTGAAGGCCGACCCGTCGGTGGTGTCGGTGCAGGTCGACCGCCTGTACCGGCGTCTGGACGAGGCCAGCGTGCGCCTGCCGGCCGCCGTCGCGGCCGCCGCCTCCACCACCCCCAACGATCCGGCCTACGCCCAGTTGCAGTGGAATTTCCACGACCCGGTCGGCGGGGTGAACGCCGAGCGGGGCTGGACCCGCTCCACCGGCAAGGGCGTGGTGGTGGCGGTGGTCGACACCGGCGTGGTGCAGAACAATCCGGACCTGGCCGCCAACGTGCTGCCCGGCTACGACATGATCACCGACCACCGCGTCTCGCGCCGCGACACCGACGGCCGCGTGGCCGGCGGCTACGACCTGGGCGACTGGGTCGAGGCCGACTACTGCAACGCGCTCGGCGGCTCCGGCAACGCCCCGGAGCCGAGCTCATGGCACGGCAGCCACGTCTCCGGCACCATCGCCCAGGTCACCAACAACAACCTGGCCACCGCCGGCCTGGCCTACGACGCGAAGATCCTGCCGGTGCGCGTGCTCGGCTCCTGCGGCGGCTTCGGCAGCGACATCACCGACGGCATGCTGTGGGCCGCGGGCCTGCCGGTCGCCGGCCTGCCGACCAACCCGAACCCGGCCGAGGTGATCAACATGAGCCTGGGCAGCAGTTCCCCGGATACCTGCCCGCAGATCTACCAGGACGCGATCGACCAGATCAACGCCAAGGGCACGATCATCGTGGTCGCCGCCGGCAACTCCAACGCCAATGCCGCCACGTACACCATGTCCTCCTGCAACGGCGTGATCAGCGTCGGCGCCTCGCGTATCAACGGCGGCCGCGCGAGCTATTCCAACTACGGCACCCGCGTGGACATCGCCGCGCCGGGCGGCGGCGGCGACATCGACGGCAACCCCGGCGGCTACATCTTCCAGGTGATCAACGGCGGCTCGCAGAGCCCGACCAGCGACTGGCAGATCGGCGGCATGGCCGGCACCTCGATGGCCTCCCCGCACGTGGCCGCGGCGGTGGCGCTGGTGCAGAGCGTGGCCACCACCCCGTTCAGCTGGACCGGCATGCGCGACCTGCTGCGCGCCAGCGCACGGCCGTTCCCGGTGGCCATCCCCACCAGCACGCCGATCGGCGCCGGCATCCTGGACGTGGACATGCTGCTGCAGATGGCCACCACCCCGCCATGCAATCCGTCGGACAGCACCTGCGTGCCGCCGACCAAGACCCTGGTCAACAAGGTCGAGATGCGCGGCCTCGGCAGCCAGGGCGGCGATGCGCTGTACAGCTTCCAGGCCGCCGCCGGCACCGCGGTCAGCTTCATGACCTTCGGCGGCAGCGGCAACGTGGCGATGTACGTGTCGGCGGGCAAGGTGCCGACCAGCAGCAGCTACGACGCGCGCTCCACCCGTGCCGGCACCACCACCCAGACGGTGCGCCTCACCCCGTCCAGCGCCACGACCTACTACGTGCGCCTGAGCGGCAGCTACAGCGGCCTGACCGTGGTCGCACGGCAGTAACGCGACCGCGCGGCGGCGCCGTTCGCCGCCGCGCCACGTGCGCGGGAGAAGGCCTCCCGCCGCGACTCCGAAAGCAGCGACGGACCACCATGACGCACTCGCCCGCCTTCCGGCGGGCATTTTTTTGGGCGCTGCGGTGCACCGCGATGCGGCAAGCCCCTCTCCCACCGGGAGAGGGGTCTGAGTGAGGGGACGGCACGAGGCACGAGGCGCGGGGCGATGGGCGGCGCGAGGCTGCGCCCTACCCTCATCCGGCCCTCCGGGCCACCTTCTCCCGGTGGGAGAAGGAAAAGCGCTAGCGGCTTTCGCGCAGGAACCGGGCCATCGACGACACGCCCGGCAGCGCCGGCTGGAACTGCCCGGCGACGTCGACGAAGCCGCGCATCACCGCGATCTCGCGCGGGGTGCGGTTCAAGGTATCGCGCAGTTCCGGATCGGCGCCGGCGCGCAGCAGGCGCTGCACCAGCAGCGGCAGGCCGTGCAGCGCGGCCAGGTGCAGCGGGCCGAAACCGCGCGGATCCTGCACTTCCAGGCTGACGTCCTCGTCGAGCAGGCGCTCGACGCCGGCCAGCACCACCGGCTCCTCGCAGGCGGTGCCCGGTTCGGCGCGCGCGCCCAGCAGCAGCAGCAGCGGGGTGACGCCGCCGGCGGAACCGCGGTCGGCCTCGGCGCCGGCCAGCAGTAAGGTGTCCAGCAACGCCAGCAAACGCGTCTTGTCGCGCGCGGTGAAGCCGTACAGCGCGGCGCAGTGCAGCGGCGCCAGTTGCTGCGCGTCGCCGGCATGCACGTCGGCACCGGCGGCCAGCAGCCGCGCGGCGATGTCCGGCAGGCCCAGCGCGCAGGCCAGCATCAGCACGGTGACCCCGCCGGGCAGGCGGTGTTCGATCTGCGCACCGGCCTGCAGCAGGGCGGCGACGATCTCGGTCTGGCGCATGCTTACCGCCGCCGACAGCGGCGTGGCGCCGCTGGCCGCGGCGTGCTGCAGATCGGCGCCGCGCGCCAGCAGCAGCTTCACCGCTTCGGCATGGCCGCCGCCAGCGGCGCGCAGCAGCGC
The DNA here is from genome assembly GCF_056725205.1 of Xanthomonas sp. NCPPB 3174. Lineage (NCBI taxonomy): Bacteria > Pseudomonadati > Pseudomonadota > Gammaproteobacteria > Lysobacterales > Lysobacteraceae > Xanthomonas > Xanthomonas sp. NCPPB 3174. Next base: position 4,732,263 of record NZ_CM161517.1, read on the forward strand.
GGTGCACCCCTGCGCGTCCACCGCATCCACCGGCAGGCCCAGGTCGATCAGGCGGCGGATCGCCTCGGCATCGCCGACCATCGCCGCGGCCGGCACGTCGGCCTCGCGCAGCGGACGCCGCGGCAGCGGCCAGGTGCGCCAGTCCAGCCAGTCGGCCAGGTCGCGGCGGCCGCTGGCCAGGGCCACGCCGAGCGGGGTCTGGCCGTCGGCGGCGCGTGCGTCCGGCGAGGCGCCCTGCAGGATCAGCAGCTTCAGCGAGGCCTCGCGGCCCAGCGCGGCGGCCAGGTGCAGCGCGGTCATGCCGTGGCTGTCGCGTGCCTCGCGGTCGGCGCCACGCTCGAGCAACTGCAGTTGCAGGCGCAGCCAGCCCAGCCGCACCGCCAGCGACAGCGGCGGATCGCCGGCCGGCGACGGTGCGAACGGATCGGCGCCGCGCTCGAGCAGTTCCAGCGCGAACTGTTCCAGCGCGCGCGAGGCGTGATCATGCTGGGCGCAGGCGGCCAGCAGCCGGGTCAGGCCGCCGCGGCCGGCCGGCGACACACCGTGGCGCAGCATCGCCTGCAGGCTGGGCACCGCCTCCACGCCGCGCGAGAGCAGCGCGAACATCGGGGTATCGCCGCAGGCATCGAGCACTTCCGGCGCGGCGCCGTGCGCCAGCAACCAGTCCACCGCCTGCGCGTTCAGCGCCAGCGGCGCATCGTGCAGCAGCGCGCCCAGTTCCTCGGGCGCACACAGCCGTGCCAGCGCAGCCAGGCCCTCGCGCGGCTGGCCCAGTTGCAGGCCCTCGCGCAGCAGTTCCAGCGGCGGCCGGTCGGGCAGGCCGGCCGGGCCGCTCTCGCCCTGGCCGTCGCTGACCGCGGCCGGCAGCGGATAGTCCGGGTCCAGCGCGGACACGATCGCCCAGCGCCCGGCCTCGGCGGCCAGGTCGACGGCGCGGCGGCCGCTCTGGTCCGGCTGCGCCGGCGCTACGCCCAGCTCCAGCAGGCGCCGGATCAGGCCCGGGGCGACGTGGTCGGCGGTACAGGCCAGCAGGATCGCATTGCGGCCGTCGCCGTCGACCGCGGTCAGGTCCGGTTTGTGCGGCAGCAGCCGTTCCAGCACCGCCACGCGGCCGTGGCGGGCGGCTTCCAGCCATGGCGTGCGGCCCAGCGCGTCGCGCGCTTCCAGGTTGGCGCCGGCGCCGAGCAGGGCCTGCACGATCTCCACGTGGCCGGCCTGCGCCGCCTCGTGCAGCGCGCTGCGGCGCTGGCGATCGCGCGCGTCGACCCGCGCCTTGTGCTTGAGCAGCAACTGCACGCCGGCCGGATCGTCTTCCTCGGTGCCGGCGGCGGCCAGCAGCACCGGGCTGGCCTCGGCTGGCTCCGGCTTGGCGCCGCGCTCGAGCAGGAACTTGGCCATGCGCCAGTTGCCGACCTGGCAGGCCACCGCCAGCGGGGTCAGGCCGTCGCGATTGGCCGCGTCCAGTTCGGCGGCGGCGTCGCGCAGCAGCGCGGCCACGCCCGGGTCGGAACTGCGCGCGGCGTGATGCAGCGGGGTGTTGCCGTCGCCGTCGCTGGCGCGCGGGTCGGCGCCGTTGGCGAGCAGGGTCATCACCGCCTCCGGGCGGCCATGCCAGCTGTCGCGGGTGGCGGCCAGCAGCGGGGTCATGCCCAGGTGCGGGCGATTGACGTCGACCCCGCGCACGATCAGTTCGCGCAGCAGGCGCAGGTCCGGCAATACCGCGGCCAGCACCGGCAGGCTGCGCTGGTCGCGCCACTCGGGGGCGGGCAGCGCGTGCGGATCGGCGCCGGCCTGCAGCAACTGCAGCGCGCGATCGACGCGGCCGCCGCGGGCGGCGTCGTACAGCGCCGCATGCAGTTCGTCCTGCGCCGGCGGCGGCTCGTCGGCGCGCGGCGTGGTGTTGGCGCTCAGTTCGGCGAACAGGTCGGCCGAGGACACCGGCGGGGTCAGCGTCTGCGGCGGCGCCACCCGTTGCAGGCCGGCGTGCAGCAGCGGCGACAGCAGCGCATAGGCCAGCGCCAGCGGCCAGCGCGCGGCGTCGGCGAGCAGCCCCGGCCAGGCCAGCACCACGCCGAGCCCGGCCAGCACCAGCACCAGTGCGGCTACCGCCAGCCCACGCCAGGCCTGCACGTCCTGCTGCGCCAGCGCGTGCCAGCGTGCGCCCAGCGGGCCGCCCTCGCAGTCGCTGCCGTGCCACAGCGGCCAGGTCCGCCACAGGCCGAGCAGCGCGGCACTGGCGGCCACGCTCAGCGCCAGCGCCGCGGCCAGGCTGCCGCTGTCGTGCAGCGCCGCCAGCGGCCAGGCCACCAGCACCGCGACCAGCGCCATGCCGCCGGCCCACAGCACCAGCAGCGGCGCCGCGGCGCCGACCAGCTCGCGCGCCGCGCGCGGACGCGGCCGGCTGCCGCGCTGCCAGGACAGCGCCAGGGCGAACGCCGGTTGCGCCAGCCAGGCGCCCAGCGCGGCGGCCAGCGGGCCGAATCCGGCGGCCAGCGCCAGCACCGCGCCGAGCGCGGCGGCGAGCATCGGCGCACGCGCGCGGAGAAAGGAGTCAGTCATCGTGTCGATCGGTGGTGCCGGGCAGGGACGGCGGCAATTGCAGATGGAAGCCGCAGCCGGCGAGGTTGGCGCGCACCGCGGCCGGATCGGCGCGGGCCAGTTTGCGTTCGGCGGTCAGCGCCACTTCGAGCACGAACGCCAACGGCTGCAGCGACGCCAGCAGCGCCGGCGGCAGACGGCCGAAGTCGTCGCGGGCGGCGAGATACAGATAGGTGTCCGGCTTGCGTTGGCTTTTGTAGACGTAGGCTTGCATGCCCGTGGCGTGCGCCTGGCGTGGAAAGGCAAGCGATTGTGGAGGAAATGCGCCAGCGGCGAAAGCGCACGCCGGCCCTGCGCTGAACGGATCCAGGGCAGGCGCGCCATTCACGTTCGCCTCGTTGGCGGTTCACGGCATCACCGAATGCGTCGATATACTGCGGTGATTGTCCTTGTATGGAAGACCGCGTGACCGAAGCGTCCTCGTCGCCCCGGATGGCCCCGGTGGCCATCCGCGCCTACACCGCGACCAACGCGCTCGGCAGCGGGCTGCAGGCCCAGGCCGCGGCGCTGCGCGAGGGCCGCAGCGGCCTGCGTCGCAACGATTTCGGCCCGCAACCGCTGGAATGCTGGATCGGCCGGGTGGACGCGCTGGAAACCGCGGCGCTGCCGGACGCCCTGGCCGCCTGGGAATGCCGCAACAACCGCCTGGCCTGGCTGGCGCTGCAGCAGGATGGCATGGCCGAGGCCGTGGCCGCCGCGGCGCAGCGGCATGGCGCCGAGCGGGTGGCGGTGGTGATGGGCACCTCCACCTCCAGCATCGGCGCCAGCGAGGAGGCCTACACCCAGCTGGAGCACGACGCGGACGGCCCGCGCATTCCCGCCGACCTGGACCGGCCGATCGTGCACACCCCGCATTCGCTCGGCGATTTCGTGCGCGCCGCCACCGGCCTGCGCGGCCCCTGCATCACCGTCGCCACCGCCTGCTCGTCCAGCGCCAAGGTGTTCGCCCAGGCGGCGCGGCTGATCGCCGCCGGCGTGGTCGATGCGGCGCTGGTCGGCGGCGTGGACACGCTGTGCGGCAGCGTGCTGTTCGGCTTCAACTCGCTGCAGGTGGTATCGCCGGAGCCATGCCGGCCGTTCGACGTGCGCCGGGTCGGGCTGTCGCTGGGCGAGGCCGGCGGCTACGCGCTGCTGGAACGCGCCGATGCCGCCGACGCGCCGCCGGCGCAGGCGTTGCTGTGCGGCTACGGCGAATCCAGCGATGCCCACCACATGTCCGCGCCGCATCCACAGGGCCTGGGCGCCGGCCTGGCGATGCGCGGTGCGCTGCAGCGCGCCGGCGTGGATCCGGCCGAGGTCGGGTATCTGAACCTGCACGGCACCGCGACCCCGGCCAACGACAGCGTCGAGGCCGCCGCGGTGGCGGCGCTGTTCCCGCCCACCCTGCACGCCAGTTCGACCAAGGCCTGGACCGGGCACACGCTCGGCGCCGCCGGCATCGTCGAGTCGGTGTTCGCCCTGCTGGCGCTGCGCGACGGCCTGCTGCCCGGCACCCTCAACAGCGAACTGCCCGACCCCGCCTGCGGCCCGCAGATCCGCTTCGCCACTGCCCATGCACAGGTCCGCTACGCCATGAACAACTCCTTCGGCTTCGGCGGCAACAACTGCTCGCTGCTGTTCGGCCGCGCATGAACATGCCGATGCTGAGCGCGACGATCGAAGGCATTGGTTTCTGGGCGCCCGGGCTGCCGTCGTGGACGCTGGCGCAGGCGTTCGCCCGCGGCGAAGGCGCACTGCAGGAGACGCCGGCACGGCCGTCGCCGCAGTTGCTGGCGCCCAACGAACGCCGCCGCGCGCCGGACACGGTGGCGGTGTCGCTGGACGCGGCGCTGGCCGCCTGCCAGGACGCCGGCCGCGACCCGGCCACGCTGCCGTCGGTATTCACCTCCACCCACGGCGACCTGGCGATCACCGACTACATGTGCACCACCCTGGCCAGCGAACCGCTGTCGGTCTCGCCGACCAAGTTCCACAACTCGGTGCACAACGCCGCCGCCGGCTACTGGACCATCGGCGCCGGCGCCACCGCCGCGGCGACCGCGATCAGCGCGCACTCGGGCAGCTTCGCGCAGGGCCTGCTGGAAGCGCTGTCGCAACTGGCCGCGGGCGAGGACGCGGTGCTGCTGGTCGGCTACGACAGCCGCTCGGTGGGCGCGCTCGGCCGCATCGCGCGCAGCGAAGGCCTGCTCGGCGGTGCGCTGGTGCTGAGCGCCGGCGCACGCGACGGCAAGCCGCAACTGCAGGTGCAGTTGCGCGACGGCACCGCCGCGGCCGGCGAGGGCCCGCTGACGCGCCACGCCGCCGGCAACGCGATGGCGCCGATGCTGCCGCTGTTCGACGCGCTGGCGCTGGGCGGCAGCGGCTGCGTGCTCGACGCCGGCGGCGGCCGCTGCCTGCAGGTGGAGTTGCGCGCATGAGCCGCACGCCGCTGACCGCCGCCGACGCCGCGATCCTGATTCCGGCCCTCAACGAACGGCTGCGCATCCGCGAGGTGGTCAGCGACGCGCTGGCGCACTGCCCGCGGGTGATCGTGGTCGACGACGGCTCCGACGACGGCACCAGCGACTGCATCGCCGACCTGCCGGTGACCCTGCTGCGCCACCCGCAACGCCGCGGCAAGGGCGCGGCGCTGCGCAGCGGCTTCGCCGAGGCGCAGCGCCAGGGCGCGCGCGCGGTGATGACCATGGACGGCGACGGCCAGCACAGCGCCGCCGATTTCCCGCGGCTGCTGGCCGCGGCCAACCGCCATCCCGGCTGCGTGATCGTCGGCGCGCGCCTGCGCAAGCGCGCCAGCCAGCCGCCGATCCGCCGCATCGGCAACGATTTCGGCGACTGGGGCATCGCCTGGGGCTGCGGCTTCCGCCTGGTCGACAGCCAGAGCGGCCAGCGCCTGTATCCGCAGTCGGTCTACACGCTGCCCGACGTGCCCGGCGAGGGCTTCGTGTTCGAGGCGCAGTTGCTGATCTCGGCCGCGCGCCAGGCCGGCGCGCGGGTGGTGGCGGTGCCGATCGAGACCCGCTACGCCAGCCAGACCCCGGGCACGTTCCGCAAGAGCCACTTCCGGCTGGTGCGCGATCTGTGGAAGATCACCTCGCACGTGATCGTGCAGGTGTGGACCTATGGGCACGTGGTACGCGAGTACCGACGCACCCGCGCCAACCCGGTGCTGATCGACGACGCCGACGGCACCCTCGACCCGGCCCCCCTGGCCGTCGCCAAGGAAAAGACGACATGAAGGCAGCGCAGGCGGATGTGGCGATTCTGGGCGGCGGGCTGGCCGGGCTGACCCTGGCGCTGCAGTTGCGACAGCGCGACCCGCAACTGCGCATCCGCGTGCTGGAACGGCGCGCGCACCCGGTGCGTGAGGCCGCCTTCAAGGTCGGCGAGTCCTCGGTGGAGATCGGCGCGCACTACTTCGCCGAGGTGCTGGGCCTGCGCGAGCACCTGGATGCCGAACAGATCCGCAAGTTCGGCTTCCGCTTCTTCTTCTCCGACCGGCGCACCGACATCGACCAGTGCACGGAACTGGGGGTGAGCCAGTTGCTGCCCACGCCGTCGTGGCAGATCGACCGCGGCCGCTTCGAGAACTTCCTCGGGCAGCGCGCGCGCGAGATGGGCGTGGAATTCCTCGACGGCAGCACGGTGCGCGGCGTCGACCTGGCCGAGGACGACGGCGACCACTGCGTGCGCTACAGCCGCGACGGCGCCGATGCCCACCTGCAGGCACGCTGGGTGATCGACGCCAGCGGTCGCGCCGGCCTGCTCAAGCGCAAGCTTGGCCTGGCCCAGGACAACGCGCACCAGGCCAACGCGGTGTGGTGGCGGGTGGACGGGCTGGTCGATCCCAACGGCTGGTCGCAGGACAGCGCCTGGCTGCAGCGCTGCACGCCGCCGGACCGCTGGCGCTCGACCAACCACATGTGCGGCCCCGGCTACTGGTTCTGGCTGATCCCGCTGTCCTCCGGCGCGCATTCGCTGGGCATCGTCTGCGATGCCGCGATGCATCCGCTGGAGACCATGAACACCCACGCCAAAGCGATGGACTGGCTGCGCACGCACCAGCCGCAGGTGGCCAGCACGCTGGAGCGCAGCGAGCACACGGTGCAGGACTTCCTGTTCCTGCGCGACTTCTCCTACGGCTGCAAGCAGGTGTTCTCGGCGCAGCGCTGGGCGCTGACCGGCGAGGCCGGGGTGTTCCTGGACCCGTTCTATTCGCCGGGCAGCGACTTCATCGCCATCAGCAACACCTACATCTGCGAACTGATCGGACGCGAGCGCGCCGGGCGCGACATCGCGCCGTATGCCGAGCTGTACCAGCAGTTGTACTTCTCCTTCTACGAGAACACCCTGACCCTCTACCAGGACCAGTACCCGCTGTTCGGCGACGCCCAGGTGATGCCGGTCAAGGTGATCTGGGACTACACCTACTACTGGTCGCTGCTGGCGCCGCTGTACTGCACCGACCGCATCGCCGACCTGGCGGTGCTGGGCCGGCTGCGCCCGGCGCTGCAGCAGGCCAGCGCGCTCAACCTGGGCATGCAGGCGCTGCTGCGCGACTGGGGCGCGGCCAACCGCGCGCAGGCTGCGGCGGTGGCCGACGGGCGGCTGCTGGACCAGTACCTGATCGGCTGGTTCCACGAACTCAACCGCGCGCTGAGCGACCGACTGGACGATGCCGTCTTCGTCGCCCGCCTGCACGGCAACGTCGCGCGCATGGCAGAACTGGCCGGGGAGATCCTGGCGCGCGCCCGCCAGCAGCACCCCACGCTGGCCGACCACGGCCTGCTGGACGCCTGCCGCGATGCGGCGACGCCGCTGCCGGTGCTGTCGCCGGCCTGGTACGCGGACGCCGCCTGATCCACGCGCAGGGCCATGCCGCCCTGCAACAACACGCGCTCGGCCCGCCGCCGCGGCAGGCCCAGCGGGCGCCTCCATTGCGCGGCACGCGTCACACAGGGCGAATATCGCCCACGCATTCGCGTTTTCGCACGCACCCCGGTTGACGCCCCCGCGCCACCGGCGCGACACAGGCCCCCCGCGCCCGGCGCCCCTCAGGAGAACTCCATGCGCTCCACGCTGCTCGCCTTGGCCCTGCCCTTCGCCGCCCTGGCCGCCCCCACCACCGCCCATGCGCAGAAGGCTCCGCGCGCACCGGCCACCCCGGCACCGCTGCAACAATCCTGCGACGCGCTGGCGAGCCGGCTCGCCTACCCCGGCACCCGCTTCACCGCCGTGCACAGCGTGGCCGCCGGCGCCCTGCAGGTGGCCGGCCAGCCAATCGGCGCGCACTGCCAGATCACCGGCCTGATGCACGAACGCGTCGGCACCGACGGCCAGTCCTATGCGATCGGCTTCGAGATGCGCCTGCCGGCCGCATGGAACGGGCGCTTCTTCTACCAGGCCAACGGCGGCCTGGACGGCAACGTGGTCCCCGCGCTTGGCGACATCGGCGGCGGCGGCCAGCGCGACAACCCGCTGCGCATGGGCTTTGCGGTCATCAGTTCCGATGCCGGGCACAGCAACGCACAGAACCCGCTGTTCGGCCGCGATCCGCAAGCGCGGCTGGACTACGGCTACCAGGCGGTACAGGCGCTGACCCCGATGGCCAAGCGCGTGGTGCAGATCGCCTACGGCAAGGCGCCGGACTACAGCTACTTCGGCGGCTGCTCCAACGGCGGCCGCCACGGCATGGTCGCCGCCGCACGCGACGCACAGGACTACGACGGCATCCTGGTCGGCGACCCCGGGTTCCATTTGCCCAAGGCGGCGATCGCCGACCTGGCCGCGGCCCAGCAACTGGCGGCGCTGGCCGGCGGCAGCGATACGCGCAGCGGCCTGAGCGCCGCCGAGCGCAGCCTGGTGGGCGAGCGCATCGTCGCCACCTGCGATGCGCTGGACGGCGTGCGCGACGGCATGGTGCAGGACGTGCTCGCCTGCCAGCGCCGCTTCGACCTGAATCGCGACGTCGCCACCTGCGGCAGCGCCGGGCGCACCGGCCAATGCCTGACCCCGGCGCAGAAGCGCGCGCTCGGCGCCATCCACGCCGGCGTGCGCAACAGCGCCAGCACCCCGCTGTACGCGCCCTTCCCCTACGACCCGGGCATCGCCAGCGGCGACTGGGCCGGCTGGCGGCAGGACGCCTCGCTGACCCTGGTGCCCGGCTCGGTGGCCTTCGGCTTCGTCACCCCGCCGGAGGATCCGGCGGTGCTGCAGGATCTGAAGAAGTATGCGCTGCAGTTCGACATGGACCGCGACGCGCCGAAGATCTTCGCCACGGCCGGCGCCTTCCGCGAATCGGCCTGGTCGTACATGACCCCGCCGAACGAGACCCAGCTGACCACGCTGAAGAAGCGCGGCGGCAAGCTGCTGATCTACCACGGCACCGGCGACGGCATTTTCTCCTTCGCCGACACCGCGGCCTGGTACGACCGCCTGCGCACGGCCGACGCCGATGCCGCCAGCTACGCGCGCCTGTTCGCGGTGCCGGCCATGGCGCATTGCGCCGGCGGACCGGCCACCGACCAGTTCGACGCGCTGACCCCGTTGGTGGCCTGGGTCGAGCAGGGCCAGGCGCCAGACGCGATCGTCGCCAGCGCGCGCGGCAGCGGCAGCGCCGCGCCCAACAATGAAGTGCCGGCCAGTTGGAGCAGCCAGCGCAGCCGCCCGCTATGCCCGTACCCGCAGGTGGCGCGCTACGTCGGCGGCGACGTGGAGGCGGCGTCCAGCTTCGTCTGCCGTTGAGCGCCGGCCACCGTTGCGCCGCCGGCATCGCGGCGCAACGGCGGCGCGGTCGTCAGCCCATGCCGCCGTTGATGCCGATGACCTGGCCGTTGATGTAGGCGGCCGCGTCCGAACACAGGAAGGCGACCAACGCGGCCACCTCCTCTGGCTTGCCCGGGCGCCCGGCGGGAACCATCTGCTTGATCGCCTCCGGCGGGAACGCGCTCTCGGCCATCGCGCCCTGGATCACGCCCGGCGCGACCACGTTGACGCTGATCCCGCGGCTGGCCATTTCCCGCGCCAGCGACATGCTGGCACCGTGCAGCGCGGCCTTGGCCGCGGCGTAGTTGGTCTGCCCGCGGTTGCCCAGCACGGCCGCCACCGAGGACACGCTGACGATACGGCCCCAGCGCGTGCGCGCCATCGGTAGCAGCAGCGGCTGGGTGACGTGGAAGAAGCCGTGCAGCGAGACGTCGATGACCTTATGCCACTGCGCCGCACTCATGCCCGCCATCGGCGCGTCGTCGTGGATGCCGGCGTTATTGACCAGCACCTGGATCGGGCCGGCCTCCAGCAACGTCGCCAGCGCCTGCGCGCTGGCCTCGGCGTCGGCCACGTCGAAGGCCACCGCTTCGGCGCTGCCGCCGGCGGCGACGATCGCCTCCACCACTGCCGCCGCGCGCGCGACGTTGGCATTGGCGTGCACGATCACGTGCAGGCCCTGCGCGGCCAGGGCGTGGCAGATCGCGCCACCGAGATCGCCGCTGCCGCCGGTGACCAGGGCGCGGCGCGGTGCGGGGGATGCAGACATCGGGAATCCTCGGTCGCAATGAAGATGAGCCGTCATCCTAACGGTTCATCCGCGCGCTCGTAGGCGCGGTCTCAGCCGCGACGACGTGCAGGGAATACGCGGCGCGGCTCAAACGCACCGCTGATCACCACGGGATGTCTTTTTGTAGGAGCGGCTTCAGCCGCGATGGGCGTTACCGGGGTGCCTCGTCGCGGCTGAAGCCGCTCCTACGGGACGACCTGGATCCGGCTCGAGTGGCGAACGCAACGACGAACGCTGCCCTGAAGCCGCTCCTGCACTGGCCAGTCGAGCCTCTATGCCGCGCCCAGCATCACCGTCGCGCGGCCTTCGGCCAGCAATTGCCCGGCATGGCTGATGCGGAAGGCGTACTGCTGGCTGTCCTCGGCCTGCAGCAGCACCTCGGCCTCGCCTTCGAGCGGACCCGGCAGATCCTGCAGTTCGCCGACGTGCAACTGCACCCCGCGCAGCGCCACCAGCATGCCCGGCCGCACCGGCGTGCCGGCCGCACGGCCGAGCAGGCCGCCGTGCACCGCCATCGCCTGCGCGCCGTATTCGCACAGGTGCAGCGCGTGCAGCCGATCGCCGCTGCGCAGCGGATGTGCGACCTGGCGATGCGCGACGCTGCGCAACAGCACGCGTTGCGCGTCCCAGGCCACCACCTCTTCCCACAGGCACATCAGGCCCTGGTGCGGCACCAGCGCGGCGATGGCGTCGCGTCCGTGCAAGGGTTCAGTGTGCATGGCGGCTCTCCTGGGCGTCGCTGGCGGTCTCGCGCGAAATCAGCAGCGCCAGCACGAAATTGAACAACACGCCCAGCGCCACCGTGCTGCCGATCGCGCGCAGCACCGGGATGCTGGAGGCGGCCAGCAGCGCGAACACCAGCAGGGTCATCAGGCTGCACACGATCAGCGCATGCAGGGTGCGCAACTGGTCGGCGCGGTCGTCGCCGGCGTGGTCGAAGAACAGCGCGTAGTCCAGGCCCAGGCCGGCGGCCAGGATCAGCGCGATCAGGTGGAACAGGTTCAGTTCGACCCCGCAGCCGCGCAGGATCGCCAGGATCAGCAGCGTGGTCAGCGCCATCGGCAGCAGCACGCGCACGATCCGCCGCGGCGTGCGCAAGGCGATCGCCACGGTCAGCGCCAGCAGCACCGCGGCCACGCCCAGCGCGGCGAGCACGCGGCCGCGATAGGCCGCGACCAGCGATTCGGAGGCGTCCTTGAGGTCCAGCAGTTGCGCGCCGCTGCCCTGCACCGCGCGCGCCAGTTGCGCCGGATCGCGCAGCCCGGTCAGCGACACCAGCGCGGTGGTGCGGTCCGGGCGCTCCAGCAGCAGGCCGTCGACGGGGGTCGCCAGCGGCGTGCCGTGCAGGTCGCGCGCGGTCAACAGCGGCGCACTGCGTGCGGCCTGCAGGTCGGCCAGGAACGGTGCGAAGGCGTCGGCGCGGAATGGCGTGGCGGCGACCGCCGCGGCGGTGATCGCCTGCGCCTGCGCCGGATCGGGCAAGGCGGCCTGGCGCCGGCGCTGGGTGGCGGCGCTGGGCAGGTAGCGCGCGGCCATGTCGTAGCCGGCCAGTTCGCCCTGCGCTACCAGCGCATCCAGGCGCGGGCGCAGGCGTTCGGACGCGGCCAGCGCGGCCTCGGCGGAGGCTGCCGGCAACGCCAGCACGTAGCGCACGTCGGGCGCGCCCAGTTCCTGGCGCAGATGCGCGTCGCGGGCCAGGCCGTCGGCCGGCACCGGGGTCAGCTTGGACAGGTCGTTCTGCCAGAACGGCCCAGGCGCGAACACGATCACCGCGGCCGCCAGCAGGGCCAGCGGCAGCAGCGACCAGCGCGGCCGCGGCAGCCGCGCGATGCCGCGCCACAGCCGCTCCAGCAGCGGCGAATCGGCATGGTCGCGCGGCGAGGGATCGATCAGCGCCGGCAGCAGCAGGCGCGTGGTCAGCGCCGCCACCAGCAGGCCGGCGATGGTGAACACCGCCAGCTGGCGCAGGCCGTCCACGCCGGAGAACAGGAAGGTGACGTACGCGATGCAGGTGGAGACCACGCCGGTGGCCAGGGTCGGCCACAGGTGGCGGGCGTTCTCGCGCGGATCCAGGCCCGGGCGCTGGTGGCTGAACAGGTGGATCGGGTAGTCCTGCACCACGCCGATCAGGGTGAAGCCGAACGCCACGGTGATGCCGTGCACGCCGTCGAACAGCAGCGCCACCGCGCCGAGGCCGGCCAGGCCGGCGCTGGCCAGCGGCAGCACGCCCAGCACCGGGATCTTCCAGCTGCGGTAGGCCACCAGCAGCAGCACGATCAGCCCCACCGTATCCAGAGTGCCGATCCACTGCGCCTCGTTCTGGGTGCGCCCGCCGATCTCCACCGAGAACGCGCCGGGACCGGTCAGTGTCAGCTTGCTGCCGGTGCCGGCGCTGACCTTGGCGAAGGCGGCATGGATCGCATCCACCGCGCGCTGCTGGCCGGTGGGGTCGAAGCCGGCCGCGCGGGTCTGCGCCACCAGCAGCGCGTCCTTGCCGGCGCGGTCGAACCACACCCCGTCGCGCTGCTGCGGGCCGCCGGCCGGCTGCAGGCTCTCGGCCAGGTGCAGCACTTCCAGGGTGGGATCGCGCGGCAGCAACGGCTCCACCATCGCCGCCGCCGGCGAGCCCAGGTCCTGCAGCCGCGCCTGCAGCGCATCGCGCAGGGTCGGCGCATCCAGCGGCCTGGCGTCGAAGCTGTCGCTGAGCAGGTAGCGGTACGGCAGCAGGCGCGGCGGGATCGCATCCAGGCCGGCATCGGCGCCGTTGGCGACCAGTTCGAACACGTCGTGCTGCGGGGCCAGTTCGGCATGCAGCGCCTGCGATTGCCGCGCCAGCGTGGCCGCATCGGCCCCGGACAGCGACATCAGCAGCAGCCGCGAGCCGGGGCCTTCGCCGAGTTCGTCGAGCAGGAGTTTCTGCGCCGGGGTGCGCGCCTCGGGCATGAATTTGCGCAAGTCCCCCGACACCTGCAGCGCATTGCCCAGCCAGATCCCGGCCACGGTCAGCAGGGCCAGCCACAGCAGCGCCAGCGAGATGCGCATCTTCGAACTGAGTTGGCGTGTCACGACAGCCGCTCCCCAAACGCCCACTCGTTCAGACCCGGGGCCGCGGGCGCGGCATCGGGCATGACTGACCGCCGCCTGCTACCGCGGGCCGGCATGAATTTGCGCAAGTCGCCCGACACCTGCAGCGCATTGCCCAACCAGATCCCGGCCACGGTGAGCAGCGCCAGCCACAGCAGCGCCAGCGAGATCCGCATCTTCGAACTGAGGGCTCGCGTCATCGCCGCATCCCCACGCCGCCCTGCGCCGTGCGATCAGCCGCCGCACGCGCAGCCGCCAGGCCGGCAGCACGCTGCCGGCGGGCGCCTCCAAGTGCGGGAATCACGCCGCGTCGCCGTGGCACAGCGCGGTCAGCGCGGCGCCGTCGGCAACGGCGCTGGCGGCCTGCGCGGCGCCGGCCAGCAGGGTGCGCTGGACGTCGCCCTTGGCCGGGATGGTCTCGATGCAGCGCAGTTCGGCGCCACGGCCGTACAGGTGCAGGCTGCGCACGTGCGCGGCCATGGCCGGATCCTTGGGCTGCAACTGCAGCTGCCAGCGCTCGCGGGTGCCGCTGCTGCTGATGTCGAACTGCTGCTGCAGCAGCGCGCGGTCGCCGGACAGCAACGCGCCGAAGCCGCTCTGCAGGCCGGCCAGTTCCGGCACGCGCACCAGCGAGAAGCGCCGCGGCGGCTTGCCGTCGCGCTCCAGCGTGGCGTCGCCGCCACGCAAGGTGGTGGTCTCGTGGTACGGCGCGGTGACCTCGCGCACCAGGGTCTGCGCGTCCGGGCGGCGGTACTCGCCCTGTACCCGCAGCGGCGCCTTCAGCAGCGCCGAGCCGCGCAGTTCGACGAAGGCGGTGCTGACCGGCGCCGGCCGCGCCAGCTTCTGCAGGATCCAGTCGGCGTCCGGCGCCTCAGGCGATGCGGCGCTCAGCGGTGCGGCGCTGCACAGCAGTATCAGCATCCACGGCAAGGTGCGGCGCATCGGCATGGCGGTTGTTCCAGAAGTCGTAGAAATTGAACCAGTTGTAGGGCGCGGAGCGGGTGTAATGCTCCAGCCTGGCGGCGTAATCGCGGATGAGCGCGGCCAGCACCGGCGCACGCTGCCGACGCGGCAGGTCCAGGCCTTCGCTGAAGGTCTCGAACACCAGCTCGTAGCGGTTGCCGCCGCGGTACAGGCCGAAGGCCAGCACCACCGGCACCTTGAGCGCCGCGGCGATCAGCCACGGCGAGGTCGGGAACAGCGCGCCCTGGCCGATGAACGCGGCCGGCAGCGCCGGGTCCTCCGGGCGTGGCCGGTCCACCAGCAGCGCGACCAGCGCGCCCTCGTCGGTGGCCTGCTTGATCGCCATGACGATGGAGGTGCTGTCCATGCCGGCGTCGATGATGTTGGCGGCCAGCTGCGGGTTCAGCGCGCCGAGCAGCTCGGTCATCGCCGGGTTGTGGGCCTTGTCCAGCACCACCTTGACCTGCACGTCCGGGCGCTCGGTGGCCAGCACCCGCAGCGCGTCGAAGCTGCCCAGGTGCGAGCCGAAGATCAGCACGCCGCGGCCGCGGTCCATCTGCGCGTGCAACTGGTCCAGGCCGCGGATCTGCACCCGGAAGCGGTGCATCTGCCCGCACAGCATGAACACTCGGTCGAGGATGGTGGAGGCGAAGGTGTGGATGTGCCGGGCCACCTCCAGCAGCGTGGCCGGGCGGTCGAACACGCGGCTCAGGTAGTGCCGCGAGTCGCGCCGCTCCGGGCCGCGCACCAGCAGGAAGTACAGGGTGATCGGGTACAGCAGCAGGCGGCCGACGGCGCGGCCGCCGTACCGGGCGATGCTGCGGATCAGCCACAGGGCGAAACGGCCGCCGCCTTCCGGGCGGTGCTTCCAGCCGGCGCTCACGGCGCCGCCTCGGCGTTGAGTTCGCCGCTGACCAGCAGGTCCTCGCCGCGCAGCACGCGGAAGCGCCAGCGCGGTGCGGCGCCGTCCAGTTCCACCCGCGCCGGCTGGCCGGGAAACAGCGGCTGCACGAACTTCACCTGCGGCAGGCGCAGCGGCGCACGCGCGCCGTGCGCCGCCTCCACGGCCTGCAGCACGTGGTCCAGCACCACGACGCCGGGCACCACCGGGCGGCCCGGGAAGTGGCCGGGCAGGCTGGGATGATCATGCGGAACGACGAATTGCATACGGGCGACTCATATCCTGGGTTCGAGCATCGCACGGACGGCCTGGTGCGCGCGCTGGGTCACTTCCTGGCGAGTCAGCGGGCCGTCCTCGCCGTTCACCCGGATCGGCGTGCCGATCCGCACCCGGATGACGCCGGGCCGGACCCGGAACAGGCTGGTCGGCGGCAGCACCTTGCCCGCCCCGTCCAGCGCCACCGGCACCACGTCCACCCCGGCATCGATCGCGGCCTGCAGCAGCCCGGCCTTGAACTCGGCCAGCGCGCCGCTGCGGCTGCGGGTGCCTTCCGGGAACAGGCACAGGTCCTGGCCACGGCGCAGCAGCGCCGCCGCCTCGCGCCGCATCATCGCCCCGGCGCGGCGGCTGTCGCGGTCCAGGAACAGCATGCCGGTGTCGCGTGCATACCAGTTCACGAACGGCACCTTCAGCATCTCGTCCTTGAGCAGGAAGCGCAGCGGCACCGGCAGCGCCATGAACAGCGCGCAGATGTCGATGATCGACTGGTGGTTGCTGACGAACAGATGGTTGCGCGACCAGTCCACCCGCTCGCGGCCCTCCACCTGCAGCCGTGCCCCGGCGCCGAACAACAGCACCGGCGCCCAGAACCGCGCCGCCATGCGCAGCGGCAGGCGCGGCCCGCTCAGCCGCAGCAGCACCAGCGCAACGACGATGCCCAGCGCGGTGTGCGCCAGGGTGAATGCCAGCTGCAGGGCGTTCCACACCGCCCAGGCCATGCGCGAAGGCATCCCAGCCTGCGGCAACTTGCTGTTTTCCTTGATGATCTGCACGACCCTTGCGTCCCCTGCACTCCCGCACGTCAGCGCAACAGCTCGCGCCAGAAAACCGGCCCCAGCCGCGCCAACCGGTGCAGGAAATCGGGCAGATTACGGTAGGGACGCTGCGGAAACCAGCGCCCGCGCAGCAGGTACTCGCCGACGAAGAAGCCGCCGATGACCCCGTAGCCCAGCAGATTGGCGAACAGCGAGGCGCGCGCATCGCTGATCGGCAACGGCGCGGCCAGGCCCAGCTGCGCCAGCACCCCGCTGGGCTGGGCGCACAGCGCCAGCACCAGGTTGAGCAAGGTCAGCCCCACCAGCAGCAGGGTCCAGGCCAGGGTCAGGCGGCGGGTGTAGCGCAGCTGCTCGGCGGTGATCGGCATGCCGGCCTGCCGATACAGGGCCTCGACGATGCGGGTGATCAGCGGCGTGCGCCCGCGCTGCAGGCTGCGCCCGAAGAACCAGGCCACCCAGGCGGTGAACAGCACCGGCGGCGCGGCCAGCAGCAGCAGGGCGTGCGGCGAGCGCCACAGCGGCACCAGCGCCGCGGTCGCGGCGATGGCCAGCGCCCAGGCCCAGGGCCGCCAGCGCGCCATCGGCTCCACCAGCACCATCAGCACCAGCGCCGCCCCCGCCAGCACCGCCAGGTCCGGGCGGTGCGCGGCGTTGGCCCAGTGCGCCAGCGGCGAGTAGGCCAGCGCCAGCAGCACGCCCAGGGCCAGCGCCCAGGGCGCGGCGTCGGCCGGCTCAGCTGGTCTTGTTGGCTTCGACATGCGCCGACAGCGCGCGCAGCGAGGCGAAGATGCGGCGGTTCTCGTCGTTGTCCGAACGCAGCTGGAAGCCGTAGCGCTTGCTGATCGCCAGCGCCAGCTCCAGGGCGTCGATCGAGTCCAGCCCCAGGCCGGTATTGAACAGCGGCGCCTCCGGATCGATGTCGCCGGGCTGGACGTCTTCCAGGTTCAGGCTCTCGACCAGCAGCTCAGCCAGTTCACGTTCGGCGGCGGTTTGCGAAGACATCCAGGGGCTTCCAGGCGTAAGGACGGGTGCGACAAGATGGTGCATCGGGCGCTGCGGCGCAACCATCGGCCCGCGAACGGCACGCTATCATGCCGTTTCGCCCCGCCGTTGCGCCCGCAGGTTCCCTCAGGATGACGTCCCCCGCTGTTGCTTCCCCTCCACCCACCGCAAGCGCCATCGAGGCGGAAACGCCCGACGTGCTGGTGATCGGCGGGGGGCCGGCCGGCTGTGCGGCGGCGATCGCCCTGGCGCAACGCGGCTGGCGGGTGACGGTGCTGGAAAAGGATCACCACCCGCGCTTCCACATCGGCGAATCGCTGCTGCCGATGAACATGCCGATCCTGCAGCGGCTGGGCGTGCTAGACCAGGTGCGGGCGATCGGCGTGCTCAAGCTCGGCGCCGATTTTCCCAACGATGCCGGCGGCTACAACACCTTCCGTTTCTCGCACGCGCTAGGCGCGCAGTCCGACTTCGCGCTGCAGGTGCCGCGCGCCGACTTCGACCGGGTGCTGTTCGCGCATGCACGCGCGGTCGGCGCCGACGTGCACGAGGGCGTGCGCGTCGAGGCGGTGCAGCTCGACGGCGAGACGCCGACGGTGCAGGCACGCAGCGCCGACGGTCTGCGCCACTACCGGCCGCGCTACCTGATCGACGCCAGCGGCCGCGACACCTTTCTCGGCAACAAGCTCAAGCTCAAGCGCGCCAATCCGCGGCACCAGTCGGCGGCGCTGTTCAGCCATTTCCGCGGCGTGGCGCGGCGCCCGGGCGAGGACGCCGGCAACATCAGCATCTACCGCCACGCGCACGGCTGGATGTGGCTGATCCCGCTGCCCGACGACGTGATGAGCGTGGGCGCGGTGTGCGACCCGGAGTACATGAAGACCCGCCAGGGCTGCGACAGCGAGACGTTCCTGCTGCGCACGCTGGCGCTGAATCCGGACGTGGTGGCGCGCATGGCCGACGCGCAGCGCGTGGCACCCGTGCATGCCACCGGCAACTACGCCTACGAATGCACGCGCATGAGCGGGCCGCGCTGGCTGATGCTCGGCGACGCCTACGCCTTCGTCGACCCGATGTTCTCCTCCGGCGTGTACCTGGCCATGCACAGCGCCGAGCGCGGCGCGGCCATGGTCGACGCGGCGCTGCGCGACCCGGCCCGCGAGGCGCGACTGCAGCGGCGCCTGGAGCGGCACCTGCGCGGCGGCCTGGACGAGTTCAAGTGGTTCATCTACCGCTTCACCTCGCCGACCATGCGCGAGCTGTTCGCGCAGCCGCGCAACGTGCTGCAGGTGGAGCAGGCGGTGGTGGCGATGCTCGCCGGCGACGTCTTCGACAACCGTGCGGTGCTGCGCCGCCTGCGGGTGTTCCGTGCCATCTATGCGCTGTCCGCGGTGGCGATGCTGCCGCGGGCATGGCGCGCCTGGCGCCACCGTCGCCGCCAGGCCCGCGAATCGTTCCACGGCGACACCTTGCACGGAGACACCCCATGAGCCGCCCGCACCTGCAGTTTCCGCACCACACGCAGGGCCATCCGCAGTTGCAGGTGGACTATGTCGCCGAGACCGACCCCAGCCAGTGGCTGGCCGAGGACCGCGTCCTGGCGGTGTTCGGCTTCGGCGAGACCGCGCCCTACCACGAGGACCCGCGCTACCTGCGGGTGCCGCTGCAGCCGCATGGCCCGCGCATGCTCGAGGTGTGGCGCACCGACGCCCCCGTGCACAGCGGCCGCGACGGCGCCATCGCCTGGGCCAGCGACGGCCGCCTGCAGTTCGGCGTGATCGAGATCGACGAGCGCCAGGTCGACCTGGACATCGAGGAAGCCGCCGCGCTCGCCTACGCCCAGCTCAGCGGCTTCGTCGCCGGCAGCGCCACTCCGCGCCTGCTGCGCATCTGGAACTATCTGGATGCGATCACCCTGGGCAGCGGCGACCGCGAACGCTACCGGCGCTTCTGCGTGGGCCGCGCGCGCGGGCTCGGCGATTTCGACGCCACCCAGCTGCCGGCGGCGACCGCGGTCGGCCGCTGCGACGACGCACGGGTGATGCAGATCTACTGGCTGGCCGCCGCGCAGGCCGGCACCCCGCTGGAGAACCCGCGCCAGGTCAGCGCCTACCGCTACCCGCGCCAGTACGGCCCGCAGCCGCCCAGCTTCGCCCGCGCCATGCTGCCGCCGGCCGGCAGCGACATGCCGCTGCTGCTGTCGGGCACCGCCAGCGTGGTCGGCCACGCCTCCATGCACCAGGGCCAGTTGCTGGCGCAGCTGGAGGAAACCTTCGCCAACTTCGACGCCCTGCTGGCGGCCGCGCGCGAACACGCCCCGGACCTGCCGCCGCAGTTCGGCGACGGCACACGCCTAAAGGTCTACGTACGCGAGCCCGGCGACCTGCCGCTGGTCGCCGATGCCCTCGATGCGCGCTTCGGCGAGCGTGTGCCACGCCTGCTGCTGCACGCGGTGATCTGCCGCGACGAACTGGCGGTGGAGATCGACGGCGTGCATGGTTGAGCGGCAACGCAAGATCGTCCTGGTGTCCGGCGCCCCCGGTGCCGGCAAGACCACGCTGGCGGTCCCGCTGGCGGCGCACCTGGGCTTTCCGCTGTTCTGCAAGGATTTCATCAAGGAGACGCTGACCGACGCCCTCGGCGATGGCGGCGGCGATCTCGCCGCGTCGCGCCGTCTCGGCGGCGCAGCGATGGAGATCCTCTGGTCGCTGGCACAGCGCAGTCCGCACGCGGTGCTGGAAGCCAACTTCCGGCCCCGCAGCGACTACGAGCGCGGCAGGATCGCCGCACTGGAGGCGAGGCTGGTGGAAGTCCATTGCCACTGCGGCCATGACGAGACCCTGCGCCGCTTCCGCGCGCGCGCCGCGACGGGCACGCAGCATGCGGCGCACCCCCTGCGGGAACTGCCGCCCGACCTGCTTGCCGACTATCCCGGTCCGATCGGCCTGGGGACGGTGATCGACGTGGACACCCGCATGCCGGTGGATCTACAGCACCTGTTCGCGCAGGTCGCCGCCGCGCTTTCCTGAGCGGGTACCGGCAGGATCGCAGCAAAACCGGTTATGCCGCAGCGATGGGCATGCTCGCGCATGCGACGCGACCTGCCGCGAGACAGCTCGGCGTATTCGCACACGTTAGGGTCGATTGGCCGCTTGCCAAGCCAGCTTGATCCCCCGCCCCGTCAGTCCTCGCGCGCCGCCAACAACGCCAGCAGACGATCGCGCGGCAGCTTGCCGGTCTCGTTGCGCGGCAGGGCGTCGAGCAGGCGTAGCCGGCGCGGCAGGAACACCGGATCCAGTTCGCGGCGCAGCGCGGCCAGGATCGCGGCTTCGTCCAGGGTCGGCGCCGCCACCACCGCGGCGATGCGGCCCACCGCCTGGCCCGGTTCCGGATCCAGTTGCAGCATCGCGCCATCGACCACGCCCGGCAGGGCCAGCAGGCGCCGGGTGAGATCGGCCAGCGAGGCGCGCTTGCCGGCGATCTCCAGCAGGTCGGCCTGGCGGCCGCGCACCTGGAAACGGCCGTCGGCGTCCACTTCCATCAGGTCGGCCAGCAGCACCGGCTGTGGCAGGTGCGGCGCGTGCACCAGGGTGCCGTCCGGCTGCGGCGCCACGCGCACGCCGGGCAGCGGCGTCCACGGCACTTCGCAGGCGGTACGGCGGCTGGCGAACACGCAGGTCTCGGTGGAACCGAACATCTCGCGCACCTCGCCGCCGAAGCGCCCCTCGGCGGCGGCGGCCAGCTCCTGCGCCAGCGGCGCGGTGGCCGAGACGATGCCGGCCAGCGGCGGCAGGGCGACGCCGGATTCGACAAGCGCACGCAGATGCACCGGCGTGGTCACCAGCAGCCGCGGCGCCGGCAGCTGCGCCAGCGCGCGGGCCACGTCCTCGGGAAAGAACGGGCGCCCGGCGTGCACCGCCAGCGGCGTCACCAGCGGCAACAGGATCGACAGCTCCATCCCGTACATGTGCTGCGGCGGCACCGTGGCCACCACCTGCGGGACCGCCGTGTCCGGCCACAGCCCGACCAGTGCCAGCAGGTCCTGGCGGGTGCTGGTGAGGAAGCTGCCCCAGGTCTTGGGATTGGGCTTGGGCGCGCCGGTGCTGCCGGAGGTGAAGCCGATCGCCACCAGCGCGTCGTCGGCCAGCTGCGGCATCGGCCCGTCCAGGGACGGCAGCGCGTCCGGCAACTGCCAGTAGCGCGGCGGCGGCTCGGCCAGCGCCAGGTCGCCCAGGCAATAACAGTCGGCATGGGTGCGCTGCACCTCGGCCACCACCGCCGGCGCGCGCGAGGATGGCAGCAGCGAGGTCTGCCCGCGCAGCGCCACCGCGCAGAACGCGACCATGAAGCGGTAGCGGTCCTCGCACAGGTTCAGCGCATGCCGGCCGGCCGGCAGCACTGCGGCCAGACCGCGCACGTGGCCAAGGAAGGTGGCTAGGTCGATATGCTCGCCGTTGGCGAAGGCCAGCGGGCGCCGCGCATCGCCGACGGCGAGTGGGTGCAACAGGGGCGCGACGGGAATTTCGGAGGAAACAGCGGACATGCGGGGCGGCGGCTCGGGCGGGCGATGACCCGCACGGCGCGGGGAACCGGTAGCTTGGCCGCCACCGCCGTCGCTGGCAAGCCGGTCGGCCGCCGCGACGGCCCGCCGTCAGTGGTGGTAGCCGGTGTCGGCGGTGATCTTGCCGCGGAACACCCGGTACGACCACGCGGTGTAGCCCAGGATCACCGGCAGCAGCACCGCCAGCCCGACCAGCACGAAACCCTGCGAGGACGGCGGCGAGGCCGCCTCCCAGATGGTCAGCCCGGGCGGCACGATGTTCGGCCAGATGCCCAGCACCAGGCCGAAGAAGCCGAGCACGAAGAAGCACAGGGTCAGCACGAATGGGCGCGCATCGCGGCCCTGCGCCATCGCCGCGCGCCACAGCGCCAGCGCGTTGACCAGCACCAGCAGCGGCACCGGCGACAGCCACCAGAAATTCCCGTCGTGGAACCAGCGCGCCATGATCCGCGAGTCCAGGAACGGCAGCCAGGCGCTGACCAGGCCCATGAACACCACCACCACCAGCACCAGCGGCCGGGTCAGGGTGCGGGCGATGCGCTGCATGGCGCCCTCGGTCTTGAGGATCAGCCAACTACCGCCGAGCAGCGCGTAGCCGAACACCACCGCCGCACCGGTGAGCATCGAGAACGGGCTGAACCAGCCCAGCACCCCGCCCAGATACTTGCCGTCCTGCAGCGGCATGCCTTCCACCAGCGCGCCCAGGATCACCCCCTGCCAGAACGCCGCGCACAGCGAGCCCAGCGCGAACGCCCAGCCCCACAGGTACTTGGAACTGCGCGCCTTGAAGCGGAACTCGAAGGCCACGCCGCGGAACACCAACGCGATCAGCATCAGCAGCACCGGCAGGTACAGCGCCGACAGCACCACCGCGTAGGCTTTCGGGAACGCCGCCAGCAGGCCGGCGCCGCCGAGCACCAGCCAGGTCTCGTTGCCGTCCCAGATCGGCGCGGCGGTGTTCATCATCAGGTCGAGCTGGTCCTCGTCCTCGGCGAACGGCGCCAGGATGCCCAGGCCGAGCACGAAGCCGTCCAGCAATACGTACATCAGCACGCCGAAGCCGATCACGCCGAACCAGATCACCGGCAATACGGTCGCCATGTCCATCAGCGGGTCTCCTCGATGTCGTCGTCGGCCGCCGACAGCGGCCGTGCCGGGGTCTTGTCGCCCTCCTGCATGCGCGGCGCCGGCTCGTGCGGCAGCGGCCCATGGCGCAGCATGCGCAGGATGTACCAACTGCCGAAACCGAACACCAGCGCATAGGCGAGCACGTACACGCTCAGCGAGATCCACACCATCGCCGGGCTGACCGGGCTGACCGCATCGCGCGTATGCAGCAGGCCATAGATCACGTACGGCTGGCGCCCGATCTCGGTGACGAACCAGCCGGCGACCAGGGCCACGAACCCGGCCGGCAGCATCGCGTTCCATGCCAGGTGCAGCGCACGCCGGCGCAGCAACGTGCCGCGCCACCAGAAGAACAGCGACACCAGCGCCAGCAGCAGCATCGCCATGCCCAGCCCGACCATCACCCGGAACGCGTAGAACACCGGTTTCACCGGCGGCCGCTCGTCCCGCGGCACCGCGGTCAGCGGGGTGATCTCGCCATCCAGGGTGTGGGTGAGGATCACGCTGCCCAGGCGCGGGATGGTCACCTCGTAGTCGTTGCGCTCGGCGGCCTCGTTGGGCACCGCGAACACTACCAGCGGCACGCCCTGCCCCGGCGCCTCGCCGTGCCAGTGCCCTTCCATCGCCGCCACCTTGATGGGCTGGTGCTCGAGCGTATTCAGGCCGTGCGCATCGCCGGCGGCGATCTGCAGCGGCAGCGCGATCGCGGCGA
The DNA here is from genome assembly GCF_056725205.1 of Xanthomonas sp. NCPPB 3174. Lineage (NCBI taxonomy): Bacteria > Pseudomonadati > Pseudomonadota > Gammaproteobacteria > Lysobacterales > Lysobacteraceae > Xanthomonas > Xanthomonas sp. NCPPB 3174. The sequence goes on from NZ_CM161517.1 coordinate 4,755,819, forward strand.
ACGCCACCGCCAGCTTGAGCATGCGCCCGGCCGCGTCCAGATGTTCGCCGCGACGCAGATACCAGCCGCTGACTCCGCCGATCACGAAACAGGTGGTGATGAAGGCGGCCAGCACCATGTGCGTGAGCCGGTACGGGAACGAGGGATTGAAGATCACCTCGCGCCAGTTGGCCGGGTGGAACACGCCCTCGACCACGGCATAGCCGGCAGGCGTCTGCAGCCAACTGTTGGCAGACAGGATCCAGAACGTGGAGATCAGCGTGCCGATGGCGACCAGGCAGGTGGCCAGGAAGTGCAGCTTCTCCGGCACCTTGTGCCAGCCGAACAGCATCACCCCGAGGAACGAGGCTTCCAGGAAGAACGCCGTCAGCACCTCGTAGCTGAGCAGCGGGCCGAGGATATTGCCGGCGCGTTCGCTGAGCACCGCCCAGTTGGTGCCGAACTGGAAACTCATCACGATGCCGCTGACCACGCCCATGCCGAAGGACACGGCGAAGATCTTCAGCCAGAAGAAGTACAGATCGCGCCACACCGTGTCGCGGGTGCGCAGCCAGCGCCACTCCAGGAACGCCAGCCAGCTCGACAGGCCGATGGTGAAGGCCGGGAACAGCACGTGGAAACTGATGACGAATCCGAACTGGATGCGTGACAGCAGCAGGGCGTCCATGAGTAGCGCCTGAGGCAGCGGAAACGATGCCTATTGTTGGTGCAGCGCGACGAAATGGGATGTGACGGTTTGTCGCAGCGCCTATATCACCCCAGGGTTGGCGCAACCGCGAGAGCGGAAAGAAGGCTCTGTTCGAGGCTCGGTTCATCGGACCACGTCTCAAGCCCGGCGCCTCCCTCAATCAGACAACGCCAGCTCCACCTTGACTTCCTTTTTGCATCGCATGCCCACCGCGGGAAACGTCCACTGTCCGACAGCGTCAAGCACCGCTTCAGCGTATCCTGAATCGGAGAATTTCCTTCTCTCCAACTGTTGGACATCGACCCTCGATATTTCGGCAAACGATACGTCGCCATTCCTTTCGATCACGATCGCGACGTCGATCGAGCCGATGAACAGGCTTCCCGTGCGCCCTGGCAGCGCTGGCCGAATGGTTTCGAGCGGGCGCAAGCTGGACGCGCAGTCGTTCTTTGGCAGGTCGTGCGTTTGCTGTCCGCCACCTGTTGCAAGCGCCGCCAACACAAGCACACTTTTCATGGTTCCCTTGCGTTTGCATGCTTGCTTGCCCGGTGGCGTGTCGACCTTGGCCTGCGTCATGCCAGGCCGTCGTGACCTGAAGCGACGCGCGGTGTGACGAGCGATCATGGCGCAGCCACCGCGTGCGCCGATCTACCCGGCGCGTGTCCGCCAGCACCGTCGCCAAGATTACAAGGCCTACGCTTCCAATGCCGCCCATGACCATCGGCGCAATCGCGCCACCCTGGCGGCTGCTACGCTTGCGGTTTGCCGTTCGCCCGGAATTCCAGATGCGTCGTCTCGCCCTGAGCGCTGTTGTGTTGCTGTCCCTGTCCTGCCTGCCGCCGCTGGCCGCGGCCCAGGAGGCCGCCGCCCCGCTGACCATCGAGCAGGCCATGGCCGATCCGGACTGGATCGGGCCGCCGGTCGAGGACGCCTGGTGGGCCTGGGACGGGCGCCAGGTGCAGTACCAGCTCAAGCGCACCGGCAGCCCGGTCCGCGACACCTACCGCCAGGGGGTCGACGGCGGCGCCGCGCAGCGGGTCGAGGACGCGCAGCGCAACACCCTGGACGCGGCCAATCCGGTCTATGACGCGCGCCGCCAGCGCATGTTGTTCGTGCGCAACGGCGACGTGTTCCTGCGCGACCTGCGCAGCGGCGCCCTGACCCAGCTGACCCGCAGTAACCAGGCCGCCGCGCGGCCGCAGTTCACCACCGATGGCGGCGCGCTGTGGCGGGTCGGCAACGACTGGTACCGCTGGAGTCCCGGCGGCGGCGTGCAGCAGGCCGCGGTGCTCAAGGCCGAGCGCGATCCCGATGCCGCGCCCAAGCCCGACGTGCTGCGCGACCAGCAGCTGCGCACCCTGGAAACCCTGGCCCGCGACCGCGCGCAGCGCGAGCTGCTGCGCCAGCAGGAGCAGGCCTGGCGCCGCGCCGACAGCAGCCGCGCGCCGGCACCGGTGTACCTGGGCGACGACGTGGTGGTCGACGACAGCGCGCTGTCGCCGGACGGCCGCCACCTGCTGGTCGTCACCCACGCCAAGGGCGCCGAGGAAGGCCGCGAGAGCAAGATGCCGCGCTACGTGACCGAGTCCGGCTACGCCGAGTTCCAGGAAGCGCGCACCCTGGTCGGGCGCAATTCGCCGGTGGCGCAGACCCTGTGGCTGGTCGATGCGGTGGCCGGCAGCGCGCGCAAGCTCGACCTGTCGGTGCTGCCCGGGATCGGCACCGATCCGCTGGCGGCGCTGCGCAAGGCGGCCAAGCAGGAGCCGCTGCAGGGCCCGCGCGCGGTGCGCGTGGAGACCGACGGCGACGGCAGCGGCGCCTCGATGCACTGGAGCGAGGACGGCCGCAATGTCGCCGTGCTGCTGCGTGCGGTGGACAACAAGGACCGCTGGATCGCCAGCGTCGACCTGGACAAGGCCGTGCTGCAGCCGCGCCACCGCCTCACCGACCCGGCCTGGATCAACTGGAGCTTCAACGATTTCGGCTGGATGCCGGACAGCCAGACCCTGTGGCTGCTGTCCGAGCAGTCCGGCTATTCGCACCTGTACACCCAGCGCGGCAACGAGAAGCCGCGCCAGCGCACCTCCGGCAAGTGGGAAGTGTCCGCGCCGGTGGTCAGCGCCGACGGCCAGGGCTTCCTGTTCCTGTGCAACCGCAAGTGGCCGGGCGACTACGAGGTGTGCAAGCTCGACCTGCGCAACGACAGCGTCGCCGAGCTGACCGCGCTGGACGGCGTCGAGGACTTCGCGCTGTCGCCGGACGGCCAGCAGTTGCTGGTGCACTACTCTGGCCCCTACCTGCCCACGCAACTGGCGGTGCTGCCGGCCGCCGGCGGCAACGCGCGCGTGCTCACCGACACCCGCAGCGCCGCGTTCAAGGCGCGCCCGTGGGTGCAGCCGCAGTTCGTGCAGGTGCCGTCCAAGCACGGCGCCGGCACCGTCTGGGGCAAGTACTACGGTCCGGCGCAGCCGGAGCCGGGCAAGCGCTATCCGGTGGTGATGTTCGTGCACGGCGCCGGCTACCTGCAGAACGTCTCGGCGCGCTACAGCCCGTATTTCCGCGAGCAGATGTTCCACAACCTGCTGGTGCAGAAGGGCTACATCGTGCTGGACCTGGACTATCGCGCCAGCGCCGGCTACGGCCGCGACTGGCGCACCGCGATCTATCGCGACATGGGCCATCCGGAGCTGGAGGACTACCTGGACGGCCTGGACTGGCTGGTCGACAGCAAGCAGGGCGACCGCAGCCGCGCCGGCATCTACGGCGGGTCCTACGGCGGCTTCATGACCTACATGGCGCTGTTCCGCAGCCCCGGCACGTTCAAGGCCGGCGCCGCGCTGCGTCCGGTGGCCGACTGGAGCCAGTACAACCACGAGTACACCTCCAACATCCTCAACACCCCGGACCTGGACCCGGAGGCCTACCGCACCTCCTCGCCGATCGAATACGCCAACGGGCTGCGCGACCACCTGCTGATCGCCCACGGCATGGTCGACGACAACGTGTTCTTCAAGGACTCGGTGGACATGACCCAGAAGCTGATCGAGCTGCACAAGGACAACTGGGAGATCGCGCCGTACCCGCTGGAGAAGCATGGCTTCACCCGCGCCGACTCCTGGCTGGACGAGTACAAGCGCATCCTCAAGCTGTTCGAGCGCGAGCTGCGCTGAGCCGAGTGCGCGCCGAGGCGCCTGCCGTCGACGTGCGGCAGGCGCTGGGGAGCCCGCGCGGCGCCCGCAGGACACCGCCAACCGCCTGCACCCGCCACGCATCACGACGCCATCGCGTAGGAGCGGCTTCAGCCGCGACGGGGCGTTCCCGGTAACGCGTCGCGGCTGAAGCCGCTCCTACGCAAGTGCCCACAGCCACCGGACACGGCACTGCCCGCGCCCCGGCGGTTTTGCACGGACGGCAACGGACGACCTTGCCATCGGCCATGCGCCCGGCACATGCGCAGTGGCACCGTCTCGCGCCCCACCCGGCTTGCGCCCGGGTCCGCCATCCCTATCCTTGCCGGACTGCCGCCGGTGCGGCGCCGCCAGCGCCGCCCCGCCCCGAAGGACCGCCGATGTCGCCCCCGCCCCTGCCCCTGCCAGCCGTCCGCAACCAGACCATCGACGCGATGGCCAAGCTCACGCTGCTGCTGGGGGGGCTGTCGCTGCTGTACGGGATTGGCCAGGCGCTACTGCTGCTGGTATTGCCGGACGGGGCGATCGAGGGCGCGCTGCGCGAGGCCGGCCTGCCATTGCCGCCGCTGCTGCAGTGGTGCGTGACCCATGCGCTGGCGCTGTCCTGGCTGACCGCGCTGCTATCCGCGGCGCTGTGCGCGGCGGCGTGGGCGCTGCTGCAACGGCGCGACTGGGCGCGGCGGGCGTTCATCGTGTTCCTGGTGGCCACCGCCGCGGCCAACTTCGCGGCGCTGCCGCTGCTGTGGCAACTGTTCGACCTGCTGCATGCGTGGACCCTGCAGCAGGGCGTCGACCCGCAACAGCTCCAGCACGACCTGGCCCTGGGCCGGATCACGCTCATGGTCAGCGGCGCGCTGACCGCCCTGGTCTTCGCCGGCCTGCACGGCTGGCTGGTCTACCAGCTGTGCCGCCCCGCGATCCGCGCCGAGTTCCGCCGCTGACGCACCTCGACCGCTCTGCACCGTCCGTGCAGCCGGCCGCAGACGGCTGACACAGCGAGCTTCTAGAATGGCGGCATGCATACCTTCGACCGTGTCCGCGACTATCTCACCGGCCTGCAGGACCGCATCTGCGCGGCGATCGAGGCCACCGACGGCCAGGCCCGTTTCGCCGAAGACCTGTGGCAGCGCGCGGAGGGCGGCGGCGGCCGCACCCGCATCCTGCGCGACGGCGCGGTGTTCGAGCAGGCCGGCATCGGCTTCTCCGACGTCGCCGGCACCCGCCTGCCGCCCTCGGCCAGCGCCAACCGCCCGGAACTGGCCGGCGCCTCCTGGCGCGCGGTCGGGGTGTCGCTGGTGTTCCACCCACTCAATCCGTACATCCCCACCACCCATGCCAACGTGCGCTACTTCGAGGCGCAGCGCGATGGCGCCACCGTGGCCTGGTGGTTCGGCGGCGGCTTCGACCTGACCCCGTACTACCCGTTCGACGAGGACGCCCGCCACTGGCACCAGACCGCGCACGACCTGTGCGCGCCGTTCGGCGAAGACCGCTATCCGGCGCACAAGCGCTGGTGCGACGAGTACTTCTTCCTCAAGCACCGCAACGAGACCCGCGGCGTCGGCGGCCTGTTCTTCGACGACCTGCACGCCGATTTCGAGCGCGACTTCGCCTACCAGCGTGCGGTCGGCGACGGCTTCCTCGATGCCTACCTGCCGATCGTGGAACGCCGCCGCAGCCAGCCCTGGGGCGAGCGCGAGCGCGAGTTCCAGCTGTACCGGCGCGGCCGCTACGTCGAGTTCAACCTGGTCTACGACCGCGGCACCCTGTTCGGCCTGCAGAGCGGCGGGCGCAGCGAGAGCATCCTGATGAGCCTGCCGCCGCGGGTGCGCTGGGAATACGGCTTCCAGCCGGAACCGGGCAGCCCAGAGGCGCGCCTGGCCGAATACCTGGTGCCGCGCGAGTGGCTGGCGTGAGCGCGCCGGCGCGCACCGCGGTGCTGGGCCGCGAGGACAAGCGCGCCATCGCCGAACAGCTGCAGGCCTACCTGCGCACCGAGCTGCAGCAGCAGGTCGGCGCGTTCGAGGCCGAATTCCTGCTCGACTTCGTCGCCGAGCGCATCGGCCCGCACTATTACAACCGCGGCCTGGACGATGCCCGGGCCACGCTGGCCGCGCAGATGGACACCCTGGACGACGCGCTCTATCAATTGCAGCAGCCGGCCGACGCGCGCCGCTGAACGCGTCAGCAGACGCCGGGAACGCGGTGCCGAAAAACTGCGGGCATAAAAAAGCCCCGCGGACCAGGGGGAGGTCGGCGGGGCCAGGGAACGGAGACTTGGGGAGGAGTCGCCGTTCCTGGATCTGCTCCAGGGGATGGGAGGAGATCCGCGACAGGTATTGCGCCTGTCGAGGGATATAAGAACATTTCCCACCTTGCTCGTTCGTGAAGATTTAAGTTAAAAATTTGTCAGATTAAGGACGGATTCATTCGCAAAATCCGCCCAAAATAAACAGCGTCAAAATTCCGTTCAATCGCTGCAGCGCCGCGCGCCGCAGGGTGTGACGCCAGTTGGAATTCCAGGGGCTTCAGCGCGCCACCGGGTCAAAAAAGCAGCGCGAATGGGAAAGCGAAAATCACTGGCGGGATAATCCGTCCGAAAACCCGATTCGATTTTTCCGCGAGCCAGCACCCACGCTGTCTACGCAAGGCACCGCAACGCCATGCCGGTCCTGGAATACATCTCCAGGACCCGCGCGCTCAATGCGCCTCGTCCCAGTTGTCGCCCACGCCGCTGTCCACCACCAGCGGCACCTTCAGCTCCGCCGCGGCGGACATCCGTCCGGTCACTTCCGGCAGCAAGGTGTCGACGAAGTCGGCATCGGCCTCGAACACCAGTTCGTCGTGCACCTGCAGGATCATCAACGCGCGGTCGCGGTGGTCCTGCAGCCAGGCGTCCACGCCGACCATGGCGCGCTTGATGATGTCGGCGGCGGTGCCCTGCATCGGCGCGTTGATCGCGGCACGCTCGGCGCCGGCGCGCAGGCCCTGCTGGCGGGCGTTGATGTCGTTCAGGTACAGGCGGCGGCCGAAGAGGGTCTCCACGTAGCCCTGGGTGCGCGCCTGCTCGCGCATGCGCTCCATGAAGTCGCGCACGCCCGGGTAGCGGCTGAAATACAGCGCCACGTAGTCCTGGGCCTCGCCGCGGCCGATGCCCAGGTTGCGGGCCAGGCCGAACGCGCTCATGCCGTACATCAGGCCGAAGTTGATCGCCTTGGCGGCGCGGCGCTCGTTGCCGGTGACCTCTTCCAGCTTGCGCCCGAACACCTCGGCGGCGGTGGCACGGTGCACGTCCACGCCGCTGCCGAAGGCACGCAACAGGCCGGGGTCCTCGGACAGGTGGGCCATGATCCGCAGCTCGATCTGCGAATAGTCGCAGGCGATCAGCTTGCGCCCCGGCGGGGCGACGAAGGCGCGGCGGATGCGGCGGCCGTCGTCGGTGCGGATCGGGATGTTCTGCAGGTTGGGATCGGAGGAGGACAGCCGCCCGGTGGCGGCACCGGCCTGGTGGTAGCTGGTGTGCACGCGGCCGGTGGCGGGATTGACCATCTCCGGCAGCTTGTCGGTGTAGGTGCTGCGCAGCTTGGCCAGGCCACGGTATTCCAGGATCACCCGCGGCAGCTCGTGCTGGTCGGCGATCGCCTCCAGCGCCTCCTCGTTGGTGCTGGGCTGGCCCTTGGGGGTCTTCAGCACCGCCGGCAGCTTCAGTTCGTCGAACAGCACCGCCTGCAACTGCTTGGGCGAGTCCATGTTGAAGCTGCGCCCGGCCAACTCGGTGGCCTTCTGCTGCGCGGCCAGCATGCGCTGGCTCAGCTCCTGGCTCTGCTTGCGCAGCTCGGCGATGTCCACGCACACGCCGTTGGCCTCGACACGCGCCAGCACCGGCACCAGCGGCATCTCGATCTCGCGGTAGACCCGCGCCAGCGCCGGCTCGGCCTCCAGTTGCGCCGACAGCGTGCGGTGCAGGCGCAGGGTGATGTCGGCGTCCTCGGCCGCGTAGCGGGTGGCGTCGTCGATGGCCACCTGCGAGAAGGCGATCTGCTTGGCGCCCTTGCCGGCCACGTCCTCGTACTTGACCGTGTCGTAGCCCAGGTAGCGCCGGGCCAGCGAATCCATGTCGTGGCGGCTGGCGGTGGAATTGAGCACGAAGCTCTCGAGCATGGTGTCGTCGGCGTAGCCCTGCACCGCCACGCCGTGGCGGCGCAGCACGTGCAGGTCGTACTTGCCGTGCTGGCCGACCTTGGCCTTGGCCGGGTCCTCCAGCAGTGGCTTGAGCATCTCCAGCACCAGCGCGCGGTCCAGTTGCACCGGCGCGCCGGGGTAGTCGTGGCCCAGCGGCAGGTAGTCGGCGCGGCCCGGCTCGGTGGCGAAGCTGAGCCCGACCAGGTTGGCGCGCATGGCGTCCAGCGCATCGGTTTCGGTGTCGAAGGCGAAGCCGTCGGCGGCACGCAGGCGCACCAGGAGTTCCTCGAACTGCGCGGGCGTGCTCACCGCGGTGTAGTCGCCCTTGGCGGCCAGTGCCGGGTCCAGCGCGGCGGCATCGGCCGGCGCCGCGCCGCGGGCATAGCCGGCGGCGGTGCCGCGCAGGCTCGGCGTGGCCTCGCTGGCGGCCTCCGGCGCGGCCACGCCGCCGTCCAGGTCGCGCAGCGCCTGGGTGAAGCCGTAGCGCTGGTACAGGCCGCGCAACTGCTCCGGCTCCTGTTCGCGCAGGCCCAGGGTGCGCGGGCCGCCCGGTAGCGCGACGTCGGTCTTGATGGTGACCAGTGCGCGGTTCAGCGGCAGCCGCTGCAGCGCGGCGCGCAGGTTGTCGCCGATCTTGCCCTTGATGGAGTCGGCATGCGCGATCACCCCGTCCAGCGAGCCGTACTCGGCCAGCCACTTGGCGGCGGTCTTGGGACCGCACTTCTCCACCCCGGGCACGTTGTCGATGGCGTCGCCCATCAGCGCCAGCAGATCGACGATCTGGTGCGGCCAGACCCCGAACTTCTCCATCACCGCCGCATCCGAGTCCATGCGGCTGCCGCTCATGGTGTTGACCAGCTGCACGCCGGGGCGCACCAGCTGGGCGAAATCCTTGTCGCCGGTGGAGATGGTGACGTCCAGGCCGTCGCCGGCGCCCTGCAGGGCCAGGGTGCCGATCACATCGTCGGCCTCGACCCCGTCCTGGCGCAGGATGGTGATGCCCAGCGCATGCACGATCTGGCACATCGGCTCGACCTGTGCGCGCAGCTCGTCGGGCATCGGCGGACGGTTGGCCTTGTACTGCGGGTACAGGTCGTCGCGGAAGGTCTTGCCCGGCGCGTCGACCACGAAGGCCACGTACTCGGGGCGCTCCTTCAGGGTGGCGCGCAACATGTTGACCACGCCGAACAGCGCGCCCGTGGGCTCGCCGGCGGCATTGGTCAGCGGCGGAAGCGCGTGGAACGCGCGATACAGGTAACTGGACCCGTCGATCAGGACTAATCGGCTCATCGGCCAATTCTACGCTGCTGCGTGTAGCCCCTCTCCCGTCGGGAGAGGGGTTGGGGTGAGGGTGCGACGCGAAGCGTCTCGCTGATTTGCTCTACGAGGCTGCGCCCGTACCCTCATCCGCCCCTGCGGGGCACCTTCCCCCAAAAGGGGGCCGTGGTCCCAAGGGGAGAAGGGAGCGGCACGAGCCCCTCTCCCGTCGGGAGAGGGGTTGGGGTGAGGGTGCGGCACCATTCGCACACCGCACGCGGACACTCGGCGCATACTCTGCGCATGTCCTGCCTGTGGAGTACACCGCAATGAAAGCCCTGATCCTCGTTCCGCTGTTGCTGCTGGCGGGCTGCGCCTCGACCGGCCTGGGCCCGGACGGTGCACCGATGGACGTGCGCGGCGCGGAAACGACCCAGCGCAAGATGGACAACGGCGATACCGTCGACGAATACCGCGTGGGTGGCCAGTTGCGCATGGTCAAGGTGACCCCGGCGCGCGGCCCGGCCTACTACCTGTACGACCGCAACGGCGACGGCCATATGGAAGTGGACGGCAGCAAGGACAATGTGTCGCCCGTGTACTGGAAGCTGTACAGCTGGTGATGTCGCGCCCGGCGCGCCGCCCAACGGCGGCGCGCGCGAGGGTGAGCGCATCTTCCCGATCTGCCGGACGGACGGATGCACGTGCGTATCGGGCGCCAGCCCCCTGTCGCGGCGTCGCCTCTCGGCGCAGCCGCGTGACAGGCCGAAGCGTATCGGCTAAGCCATAGGTCGCTGTCGCCAGAGGCCGAATGCCGGCCTCAAGCGGTTTCGGTACCGCGCCGACTTCGGCACGGGCGGGCCCGCACGTCAGCGGATCACCAGCACCGGCACCTGGCTGTTGGCGAGCACTTCCGCGGTCTGGCTGCCGAGCAGGACCCGGCTCATGCCGCGGCGGCCGTGCGAGGTCATCACGATCAGCTCGCTGTTGCAGGCCACGGCCATGTCGATGATGCCCTCGGCGGCGTAGCGGTCGAGCACATGACGGCCGTGCGCGGTCACCCCGGTCGCCTCGGCGGCAGCCAGCGCCGGCGCCAGGATCTTCTGCGCGCCGGCTTCGCGGTCCTGGCGGTATTCGGGGCTGGCCTCGTAGCCCACGCTCCAGCCCATCGCGTCGTACATGCCCATCGCCCACGGCTCGGACACAGTGACGATATCCACCTCCGCGCCGAGCGCGGCGGCCAGCGCCAGGCCCTGTTGCAGGCCCTTGGCGGACAACTCGGAACCATCGATGGCGATCAGGATGCGCTGGTACATGGCGGTGCTCCGGTAACGCCGCGCGTGGCGGCCAGGAAAGCATTGCACACCCGCTGCGCAGCGCCCGCCTTGACCCGGATCAAATTCAGTCGCTGTGCGGCTTCAGCGGGCGTGCCGGATTGCCGGCCACGCGCGCGCCGGCCGGCACGTCGCGGGTGACCACGCTGCCGGCGCCGATCACCGCATCGTCGCCGATGGTCACGCCCGGCAGCACGATCGCGCCACCACCGATCCAGACGTTGCGGCCGATCATGACCGGCCGCCCCAGCTCCAGCCCTTCGGCGCGCTGCGCGGCCTCGCGCGGATGATCGGCGGCGTACAGCTGCACCGCCGGCCCGATCTGGGTGCCGGCGCCGATGTGCACCGGCGCCACGTCGAGGATCACGCAGTTGAAGTTGAGGAACACGTCCTCGCCGAGGTGGATGTTGTAGCCGTAGTCGCAATGGAACGGCGGCCGCACCACCGCGCCGCGTCCGACCGAACCCAGTCCTTCGACCAGCAATGCGTGCCGCCGCGCCGGCGGCTTGGCCAGCGCCGCGTTGTAGCGCCGCATCCAGGCACTGGCCGCGTCCTGCTCGGCCTGCAGTTGCGCATCGTTGGGACGATACGCCTCGCCGGCCAGCATCTTCTCTTTTTCGCTTCGCATCCTTGCCCTCCCAGGCAGTGGTCGAAGGGGAATGATCGCATCGCGCTGCGTCACGGCGCGTGTCCCCTGGCGGTGACGCGCGGCGGCAGCCACGGCGACGTCGTGATCCACAGACCACGCCGCATTCACCGTCCAGCAACGCCTACGCGTCCGATCATCGAACGCCCGTGCCGGCGCCTTCCAGCCCGCGCGGGCTCTCTCCCAGACAAAGGCGGTGCGCGATGTCCGAACGTGTGGAAGCAGGTCAGATGGTGTTCGTCGCCGATGGCGAGGTCGGTGTGGGGGCGGTGCGCGAGGTGCGCGACGGCGGCGCCACGTTCGTCGTCAATATCGAGAACGGCGGCGATTTCGTGGTGCCGGCGAGCGCAGTGCGCGACGTGCACTTCGGCAAGGTGATCCTGGCGGTCGAGCACCTGCCGGCGCCGCTGCGCGAGGCGTTGCGGCATCCGCATGCTGCGGAGCTGCCAACCTCGACCTATGCCGCCAGCGACCCGAGCGACGGCGCGCTGAAGGACTGAGGCGGCACGCTTTCCGGCTGCAACACCGAAGCTGCGATGTAGCCGGAGTCCAAGGGGTTGCGCACTCGGCGGCCGTCCACAGCGGGACAGAGCCGGACGACCAACGCTGTCGCCAGGCGCTGGAAGGATACCGCTGTCGCGCGGCCCTCCCGGTGCCACAGCCCGGGAGCCGTGGCACCGGGATGAACGGCATTGCCTGGCACCTGCGTGACCGAGCCGGGCAAGTGCGCCGGCGACGGCGGCAGGTGCTAACGTTCCGCGCTTCGCATCCCATCCCGCTCTCGGAGCCGCGCATGTCCGCCACCGCTTTTCCCGTCTCCCGTCGCGCCCGCCGGGCGCTGGTCCTCGGCATCGGTCTTGCGCTCGCCAGTGCCGCGCAGGCGCAGGTGGTGCGCGCGCCCGACGTGCCGGCACCGCAGGACACGCCCTATCCCGGCACCCTGACCCTGCAGGTGGACGCCGGCGACGTGCGCCAAGGCATCTACCGCGTGCACGAGACCATCCCGGTCAGCGCCGGGCGGCTGACCCTGCAGTACCCGCAGTGGATTCCCGGCGACCATTCGCCGAGCGGGCCGGTGGCGATGTTGGCCGGCCTCACCCTCACCGCCAACGGCAAGCCGCTGCCGTGGCGCCGCGACACCTTCGACGTGTACAGCTTCCACGTCGACGTGCCGCAGGGCGTGAGCGCGATCGACGCCAGCTTCCAGTACCTGTCGCCACGCGACGACGGTTTCGAGATGACCGACAAGATGCTGCAGCTGGAGTGGAACAAGGTGGCGCTGTACCCGGCCGGCCACGACACCCGCGGCATCACCGTGGCGCCGAGCGTGACCCTGCCGGCCGGCTGGGAATTCGGCACCGCGCTGGAGACCGCCAGCCGCAACGGCGCCACCACCACCTTCAAGCCGGTGGACTTCACCACCCTGGTCGACTCGCCGATCTACGCCGGGCGCTACTTCAAGCGTGTGGACCTGACCCCGGCCGGCGGCGCGCCGGTGCACCTGGACGTGGTCGCCGACGCGCCGCGGTTCCTGGACATCAGCGCCGAACAGCTGCAGGCGCACCGCGACCTGCCGGTGCAGGCGATCAAGCTGTTCGGCTCGCACCACTACGCGCATTACGACTTCCTGTTCTCGCTGTCGGACGTGCTGGGCGGCAACGGCCTGGAACACCACCAGTCCAGCGAGAACGGACTGGCGGCCGACTACTTCAGCGCCTGGGACGAGAACGCGCCGGACCGCGACCTGCTGGCGCACGAGTACACGCACTCCTGGAACGGCAAGTTCCGGCGCCCGGCCGACCTGTGGACGCCGACCTTCAACGTGCCGATGGGCGACTCGCTGCTGTGGGTCTACGAGGGCCAGACCCAGTACTGGGGCTATGTGCTGACCGCCCGCGCCGGGATGTGGACGCCGCAACAGTTCCGCGATGCGCTGGCGATGACCGCGGCCAACTACGACCGCAACCGCGCCGGCTTCCGCTGGCGCTCGCTGGAGGACACCACCAACGACCCCACCGCCGCGCACCGGTCCCCGCTGCCCTACCGCAGCTGGCAGATGAGCGAGGACTACTACAGCGGCGGGCAGATGGTGTGGCTGGCGGTGGACGCCAAGCTGCGCGCGATGAGCGGCGGGCGCAAGTCGCTGGACGACGTGGCCAAGGCGTTCTTCGGCATCGACGACGGCAGTTTCGCGGTCAAGACCTACACCTTCGACGACGTCGTCGCCGCGCTCGACGGCGTGGTCCACTACGACTGGGCCGACTACATCAACCGCCGCGTCTACCAGGTGGACCCGCCGCTGCTGGAAGGCCTGCAGGCCAGCGGCTGGAAGCTGGTGTACACCGACCAGCCCAGCGCATTCGAAAAGCAGTACGACGGCCGCCACCAGTCGGCGCGGCACCGCTACAACTTCGCCTGGTCGATCGGCCTGGTGATGAACGACGACGCCAGCATTAACGACGTGCTGTGGGACGGCCCGGCGTTCAAGGCCGGTGTCAGCAGCGGCGCCACGGTGCTGGCGGTCAACGGCCAGGACTACTCGCGCGACACGCTCAAGCAGGCCATCGCCGACGCCAAGGGCGGCAGCGCGCCGATCGTGCTGACGCTCAAGTACCAGGGCGGCGTGCGCGACGTGCCGGTGAACTACCACGACGGCCTGCAGTATCCGCACCTGGTGCGGGTCGAGGGCACGCCGGACTACCTGAGCAAGATCATCGCCGCACGGCGTTGAGCCGCCGCTTGCCGCCGCTGCCGGCAACGCAGCGGCGGCAGGCCACGCGCAGCGGCGCCGTCACGCGCCGCACGCGGACGCTGGCGACAATGGCAGGCGTAACGTCCGTCCTGCCCCGGCATGCCTGCGATCGAGTTGCTGACCGTCAATGCGCACATGGGCTTCAGCGTGCTGAAGCGGCGCTTCATGCTGCCGGAACTGCGCGCGGCGATCCGCGCCTTGCCTGCGGACCTGGTGTTCCTGCAGGAAGTGCTGGGCGAACACCAACTGCATGCCGGCCGCCACGCCGACTGGCCGGCGCAGAGCCAGTACGAATTCCTCGCCGATGCGCTGTGGCCGCAGTTCGCCTACGGCCGCAACGCGGTGTATCCGCATGGGCATCACGGCAACGCGCTGCTGTCGCGCTTCCCGATCGCCTCCTTCGTCAACCGCGACGTCTCCATCGCCGGCCACGAGCACCGCGGGCTGTTGCATGCGGTATTGGAGATTCCCGGGCATGCCGAAGCGCTGCATGCGATCTGCGTGCACCTGGGCCTGCGCGAGGCGCACCGGCGTCGGCAGATCGGCCTGCTCGGCGCGCTGATCGCCGAACTGCCGTCACAGGCGCCGCTGATCGTCGCCGGCGACTTCAACGACTGGCGCCAGCGCGGGCATCCGCTGCTGCAGCGGCATGGCCTGACCGAGGCCTTCGCGCAGCTGCATGGACGCGTGGCGCGCAGCTTTCCGGCGCGCTGGCCGCTGTTGCCGCTGGACCGCGTCTATGTGCGCAACGTGCGCATCGAGGCCGCACGGGTGTTGACCGGCCGGCCGTGGTCGCACCTGTCCGACCATGCCCCGCTGCATGCCAGGATCGTGCTGTGAACCGGGCGGCGAACCGCGACACGCGCTGGCGCCAGGGCCACCGCCTGCAGTTGCTGGAAAACGGCGATGCGTACTTCCCGCGCGCCTTCGCCGCGATCGACGCGGCCCGGCACGAGGTGTTGCTGGAGACCTTCATCTGGTTCGAGGACAAGGTCGGCCTGGCGTTGAAGGACCACCTGGTCGCGGCCGCGCGCCGCGGCGTGCGCGTGCATCTGCTGGTGGACGCGTTCGGCTCGCCGGATCTTTCGCCCGGCTTCGTGCGCGAACTGACCGAGGCCGGCGCCGAGCTGCGCCTGTTCGACCAGCAGCCGACCCTGCTCGGCGTGCGCCTGAACGTGTTCCGACGCATGCACCGCAAGCTGCTGGTGGTGGACGGGCGGATCGGCATGATCGGCGGCATCAACTGGTCGGCCGATCACCTGGCCGATTTCGGCCCGGAGGCGAAACAGGACTACGCGGTGGAGGTACAAGGTCCGGTGGTGGCGGACATGGTCGCGTTCGTGCGCCGGACCCTGGTCACCCACGGCACCGGTGCGGGGTGGGTGCCGCAGGAGCAGGTCGATGTGCCGCCCGCCGGCGCGGCCGAGGTGTGCTTCCTGCCGCGCGACAATGCCGGCCGTTCGCGCAGCATCGAACGCGCCTACCGGCAGGCGTTCCGCAGCGCGCGGCACGAGATCGTAGTCGCCAACGCCTACTTCTTCCCCGGCTACGGCTTCCTGCGCGACCTGTGCGCCGCTGCGCGCCGCGGGGTGGCGGTGAAGCTGATCTTCCAGGGCCAGCCGGACACGCCGCTGGCGCTGTTCGCCGCACGCGCGCTGTACCGGCATCTGGTCGATGCCGGCGTGCACATCTTCGAGTACTGCGAGCGCCCGTTCCATGGCAAGGTCGCGGTGATCGACGGCCACTGGAGCACGGTGGGATCGAGCAACCTGGATCCGCTGAGCCTGGCGCTGAACCTGGAAGCCAACCTGGTGATCCGCAATGCCGCCTTCGCGCGCGACCTGCACGGGCGCCTGCAACGGCTGATGCAACGGCACTGCCGCGAGGTCGTGCCGGCGCAGGTGCCGCGCGGGCGCTTCTGGCAACCGCTGCTGCGGCCGCTGCTGTTCCACCTGCTGCGCAACGTGCCGCAGTGGGCCAGCCGACTGCCCAAGCGCACGCCGCGCACCGCGGTGCTGCGGCGCCGCCGGCACGCACCATGAGCCGCACGCGCTGGCGCCTGCTGCGTCGCATCGCCTATCTGGCCTTCCTGGTGCTGGTGGCGGTGCTGCTGGTACGTGCGGCGCGCACGGTGGACTGGGCGCAAGTCGGCACCACCCTCGCCAGCTACGGTGCCGGCACCCTGGCCGCCGCGACCGGGGTGACCCTGGCCAGTTACCTGCTGTATGCCGGCTACGATCTGGCCGCACGACGCTACGCCGCGCATGCGGTGCCGGTACCGCGGGTCATGGCGATCGCGGACATCGCCTACGCCTTCAGCCTGAATGTCGGCGCGCTGATCGGCGGCACTGCCCTGCGCTACCGCCTGTACGGACGCGCCGGGTTGGGCCTGGCGACGATCAGCCGCGTAGTCGGCTTCGCCATCGCCACCAATTGGGCAGGCTATCTGTTGCTGACCGGCGTGCTGCTGGTCAGCGGGCGCCTGCGCATGCCGGCGCAGTGGACGCTCAGCGGCGCGGCGCTGCCCTGGATCGGCGCCGCGATGCTGGCCGCGGTGCTGGCGTATCTGATCGCCTGCAAGCGCGCGCATGGCCGCACGCTGCAGGTGCGCGGCCACGCCCTGCACCTGCCGCCGTTGCCGCTGGCGCTGCTGCAGCTCGGCCTGGGCACCGGCAACTGGGCGCTGATGGGCGCCCTGTTGTACGTGCTGATGCCGGCCGGCGTGGCCTACGTCCCGGTGCTCGGCGCACTGCTGGCGGCGGCCGTGGCCACCGCCATCGCCCACGTGCCGGCCGGCATCGGCGTGCTGGAAGC
Organism: Xanthomonas sp. NCPPB 3174; assembly: GCF_056725205.1. Classification (NCBI taxonomy): domain Bacteria; kingdom Pseudomonadati; phylum Pseudomonadota; class Gammaproteobacteria; order Lysobacterales; family Lysobacteraceae; genus Xanthomonas; species Xanthomonas sp. NCPPB 3174. The sequence goes on from NZ_CM161517.1 coordinate 4,772,680, forward strand.
GGTGGTGCTGCCGCTGTTGGGATCGCAGGCGCCGCAAGCGGAACTGTTGGCGGCATTGCTGGCCTATCGCGCCTTCTACTACCTCGGCCCGCTGCTGCTGGCCTGTGCAGGCTATGCGGTGCTGGAAGCGCGGTGGCGGCGCGGCGCGGGCTGAGCCAGGCCGTGCACTCGGCGGACCCAGCCTCCTGACCACCGGACTTGTTGCGGTACGCACCCGGTGCTAGTGTCGCAGCGCACGCGTCCTGGAGCAGGACGGTCATGCCGCCGCACGGATGCGCTCTTCGGCACCCCGGCACGGTCGACCGAGCGAACGCGCGTAGCGCACACCATTGGCTGTCCTCATCGCCGCGCATCATTCCCGGGAGGTCGCATGAAACTGCTGTTCGCCGTCGCGCTCGCGACGCTGCTGTCGCCGTGTCTGTCCGCATCCGCCGCACCCGCTGCGCCCTCGCCCCTGCTCGGCAACTGGGCCGTGGACGTGGCGCGCCTGGATCGGGCACCCCAGGACCGGCCCAAGGCCGTCACCCTGCGTTTCAGCGAGGCGGGCAAGGGCAAGTGGGCGGTCAAGGTCGACATTGCCGAACAGGGCGGCGGCACCATGCATGCCGAAGGCGTCGCCGCGCTCGATGGCCGCGCCACGCCGGTGAAGAACAACTTCGAGGCCGATGTCTTCGCCCTGCAGATGCCGGCGCCCAACGTGCTGGTGATGATGCTGGCCAAGGACAGGAGCGTGGCCTCGACCCGCATCTACACCGTCGCCGCGGACGGACGTTCGATGACCGAGACGGTCTCCGCATTCGCGCCGGACGGCACGCCGACGATGCGCACCAATTACTTCACCCGCGTCGCGGCGTCGCAGCGCTGACGCATGCGCAGGGTGACGCATCGCCTGCGCACATCAGAACGCGGGCTGCCAAGGATCGCAGCCGCGGCCATCTGGACGAGCCTGCTCGGCGGCTGCGGTGCAGCGGGATCACCATCGCATCCCCCGCGCAGCGAACGGCCGCCGGTCTGGATCGGCATGCCGTGTTCGGCAACGACACGGCAACAGGATCGGCATCTGCTCGCATCGCCTGCCGACAATTCGAAGATCTGCGTGGATCGCGGTGCGGCGCGCCTGGACTACCGCCCGGATGCGCTGCGCATTATCGTTTACCGCAATGAGGTCGCCGCCGTGCTGTTGCAGTGCGCATCGGCGCAGCAGGCGGCGACGTTCTTTCGCGAAAACCAAGACAAACGCGCAATTCTGGTCGTGGGTGACACTGCGATCAGGGAGCCTCACGTGTCATTGCCCACGATGGGGTGCGGGTGGCTATCCGCCAGCGACCTGCAGGACGCCATCACCCAATGCGAGCGCATCGCCACCGCCTGGTCACGGCCGGCGCAACTGTGCTGGACCCTGTGCGATCAGGCCGAAAACGCGGGCAATGACGGCATCTGCATCGCGCACAAGCGCACGCCCTGATCGCGAGGCGGCACGAGGTTCGCCCGCTGCCGCCACTCACAACACCGTCAGATTGGCGTACGCCATCACCAGCCACTTGGCGCCGGCCTCGTCGAACTGCACCTGCACGCGGGCGTGAGCGCCGCTGCCTTCGTAGTCGATGACCACGCCGCCGCCGAACTTGGGGTGCTGCACGTTGGCGCCGAGCTTGATCGCCGGGGCCTCGATCACGCTGTGCCCCAGGCTGCGCGGCGCACCCAGCGAGGCGCTGCGCGAGACCTGCACCTTCGGCCGCACTTCGTGCAGCAGCTCGCGCGGGATCTCGCGCAGGAAGCGCGAGGGCACGTTGTAGTTGTCCTGGCCGTGGATGCGCCGCGACTCGGCGTAGCTCAGCACCAGCTTGTGACGGGCGCGGGTGATGCCGACGTAGGCCAGGCGCCGCTCTTCCTCCAGGCGCCCGCTCTCCTCCAGCGAACGCGCGCTGGGGAACAGGCCGTCTTCCATGCCGGCCAGGAACACGATCGGGAATTCCAGGCCCTTGGCCGAGTGCAGGGTCATCAACTGCACGCCCTCCTCGCCAGCCTGGGCCTGGCCTTCGCCGGCCTCCAGCGAGGCGTAGGCGAGGAACGCGACCAGTTCGGTCATCGCCTGGCGGCCTTCGTCGGCGTCCTCGTCGCCGTCGGCGCGGACGAAACGCGAGGCCACCGACACCAGTTCGTCGAGGTTGTCGGTGCGCGATTCCGAATCCAGCCCGCCGCGGCTCTCCTTGCTCCAGTGCTCGCGCAGGGTGGAGCGCGCCAGCACCTGGTCGATCTGTTCGGGCAGCGGCAGCCCGGCCACGTCCAGGGCCAGTTGCTCGATCAGGCCGAGGAACTGACCCAGCGCGTTGCGCGCACGCGCAGCCAGGTCGCCACCCTGCTGCGCCGCCTGTCGCGCCGCTGCCCACAGCGACAGCGACTGCGCGCGCGCCAAACGCCGCACTTCGTCCAGGGTGCGGTCGCCGATGCCGCGCGGCGGCGTGTTGACCGCGCGCTCGAACGCCGCATCGTCGGCGCGATTGGCGACCAGGCGCAGGTAGGCCAGGGTGTCCTTGATTTCGGCGCGCTCGAAGAAGCGCATGCCGCCGTAGACCCGGTACGGCACCTGTTCGGCGATCAGCGCCTCTTCGAAGGCGCGCGACTGCGCGTTGCTGCGGTAGAGCACCGCCGCCTCGCTGTAGCTGCCGCCGTCGCGTACCCACTGGCGCACGCGCTCGACCACGTAGCGCGCCTCGTCCACCTCGTTGTAGGCGGCGTACAGGTCGATCGGCTCGCCGTCGCCCGAATCGGTCCACAACTGCTTGCCGATGCGGTCGGGGTTGTGCGCGATCACCGCGTTGGCGGCGTTGAGGATGTTGGCGCTGGAACGGTAGTTCTGCTCCAGGCGGATGGTCTGCGCGCTGGGGAAATCGGTGAGGAAGCGCTGCACGTTCTCGACCTTGGCGCCGCGCCAGCCGTAGATCGCCTGGTCGTCGTCGCCGACCACGAACACGTGGCCGCTGTCGCCGGCGAGCACGCGCACGAAGGCGTACTGGATGGCGTTGGTGTCCTGGAACTCGTCGACCAGGATCTCGCCGAAGCGGGCGCGGTAGTGCGCCAGCAGTGCCGGGGTGTCGCGCAGCAGTTCGTGCGCGCGCAGCAGCAGTTCGGCGAAGTCGACCAGGCCGGCGCGGTCGCAGCGCTCCTGGTACAGCGCGTAGGCGTTGCGCAGGGTGGTCACCCACTCGTCGCGCGGTTCCGGCTGGATGTGCTGGGCGCGGCGGCCCTCGTCCTTCTGCTGGTTGATCCACCACACGATCTGCTTGGGCGGGAATTTGCCCTCGTCCAGCTCCAGCTGCTGCACCACGCGCTTGACCAGCCGCAGCTGGTCGTCGGCGTCGAGCACCTGGAAACTCTCCGGCAGCTTCGCGTCCTGCCAGTGCAGGCGCAGCAGGCGGTGCGCCAGGCCGTGGAAGGTGCCGATCCACATGCCGCGGCTGCCGTTGCGCAACTGCAGGTCGGCGCGGTGGCGCATCTCGCCCGCGGCCTTGTTGGTGAAGGTGACCGCCAGGATCCCGTGCACCGGCACGCCATGCACCTGGTGCAACCAGGCGATGCGATGGGTGAGCACGCGCGTCTTGCCGGAGCCGGCGCCGGCCAGGACCAGGTAGTGGCCGGGCGCTGCGGAAACGGCCTCGCGCTGGGCGGGGTTCAGATCGTCGAGCAAATGAGAGACATCCACCCGCGCATTTTAGCCGGTGCGGCGGCGCAGCGGCTGCGACAGCGCGCGTCGCCCGGCACACGACGTGGCGTCAATCGGTGCGGAACAGCCGTTCGGCGAGAAAATCCACGAACACGCGCAGCTTCGGCGACAGTTGCCGGCTCGAGGGCCACACCACGAAGAACGCGCCGCCGTCCGCCATGTGTGCGTCAAGCACCGGCTGCAGGCGGCCGTCGGCCAACGCGTCCTGCGCCAGGAACGCCGGCATGCAGGCGATGCCCAGACCGGCGATCGCCGCGGCGCGCACCGCTTCCATGTTGTTGCAGGTGAGCACCGCCGGCGGCAGCGGCGCCGGTTCGGCCAGTGGCCAATCCTGCGGCTTGCCGGTATCGGGAACGCGGAACAGCACGCCATCGTGCTCGGCCAGCTCCGTCGGGGTCTGCGGCACGCCGCGGCGGCGCAGGTAGTCCGGCGCGGCGCACAGGCAGAAACGGAACGGCCCCAGGCGTCGCGCCAGCAGCCGCGAGTCGGCCTGCACGCCGCTGCGGATCACCGCATCCAGGCCGTGTTCGAGCAGATCGACCACGCGGTCGTCGAACTCCAGGTCCAGTGCCACGTCCGGATAGCGCTGGCGGAATTCGGGCAACAACGGCACCAGGAAGCGATAGCCGATGGTCGGCAGGCCGACCCGCAGCCGCCCGCGCGGCGCCTGCCGGGTCTGCGCCAGCGCCTCCTCGGCCTCGCGCAGGTCGGCCAGCACGCGCTGGCAATGCTCCAGGAACAGCGCGCCCTCGGCGGTCAACGCGATGCGCCGGGTGGTCCGCTGCAGCAGGCGCACGCCGAGCGCGCGCTCCAGCGCGGCCACGCTCTTGCCCACCGCCGAGGCCGAGATGCCGAGCACGCGGCCGGCGCCGACGAAACTGCGCTGTTCGGCGGCACGGACGAAGGCGACGATGCCGGTGAGGCGGTCCATGCGGCGATATTAGAGCGTTCTGTTCCGCAAAGCGCGGAGGATCGCGGCCTTTTTCGCGGATTGCCGCCCCGTTATCTCTATTGGCCCTCCGACATCCGCCGCAGGAGCCGCTCCGATGACCGCCGCTTCACCTCCCGATTCCACTGTCCTGCCGCGCCGCGGCGCCGCCCTGGCCGCGGTATGCCTGGCCGCCCTGGCGCTGCCGCTGAACTTCTCCGGCGGCGCCGTCGCCACCCCGGCGATCGGCGCGGCCCTGGGCGGCAGCGCGCTGGCCCTGGCCTGGATCACCAACGCCTTCATGCTCAGCTTCGGCAGCCTGCTGCTGGCCGCCGGTGCGCTCGCCGACCGGCACGGGCGGCGCCGGGTGTTCCTCGGCGGCCTGGCGCTGTTCGCCAGCGCCAGCCTGGGCGTGGCCGTGGCCGGCTCGGTCGCGGCGATCGACCTGTGGCGGGCGCTGCAGGGCGTCGGTGCCGCCGCCGCGCTGGCCGCAGGCACCGCGGCGCTGGCGCAGCTGTACACCGGCGCGGCGCGCACGCGCGCGTTCAGCCTGCTCGGCACCACCTTCGGCACCGGCCTGGCGTTCGGCCCGCTGGCCGCCGGCGTGCTGAGCGAACGGCTGGGCTGGCGTGCGATCTTCTTCGGCGTGGCCACGGTCGCGGGACTGGCGTGGGCCCTGGCCGCGCGCTGGCTGCCGGCCTCGCGCGCGCCGGCCGCCGGTCCGCCCGACCGTGCCGGCGCGCTGTGTTTCAGCGCGGCGCTGGCGCTGTTCACCGCCGGCCTGATCCAGGGGCCGCACAGCGGCTGGGGCAGCGCCGCGACGCTGGCCCTGCTCGGTGCCGCCGCCCTGTTGCTGCTCGGCTTCGCACGGATCGAACGGCGCCGCCGGCATCCGCTGCTGGACCTGAGCCTGTTCCGCTACCGGCGCTTCGTCGGCGTGCAGTTGCTGCCGGTCGCCACCTGCACCAGCTACGTGGTGCTGCTGGTGCTGCTGCCGCTGCGCATGATCGGCGTGGATGGCGCGCCCGCCGCCAGCGCCGGCCTGACGCTGCTGGCACTGTCGGCGCCGATGCTGCTGGTGCCGAGCCTGGCCGCGGTGCTGGCGCAGCGCATCGCCCCGGCCTGGCTGTCCGCGGCCGGGTTGGCGGCAGCCGCGGCCGGCCTGTGCTGGCTGGGCGCGCGGCCACCGGCGCAGGCGCTGCCGGCGCTGCTGCTGATCGGTGCCGGCACCGCCCTGCCCTGGGGTCTGATGGATGCGCTGTCGGTCAGCGTGGTGCCGACCGAACGCGCCGGCATGGCCGCCGGTCTGTTCGGCACCCTGCGCGTGGCCGGCGAAGGCATCGCCCTGGCCAGCGTGGCGGCTTTGCTCGCGGCCTTGGTGCAGGCGCAACTGGCCGCAGTCGCGCCGCTGCTGCCGCACGCGGCCCTGGCAGACACCGCACAACGGCTGGTCGCCGGCGCTCTGTCCGCCTCCATGGCCGAGGGCGCGCTTTCCGCGACGCAACTGCGCCTGGCCTACGCGGCGGCCTTCGGCACGCTCACCCGGGTGCTGGCGACGATCACCGCGCTGGCGGCGATCGCGATCTGCCTGTTGCTCGGGCGCACGCCGCAGCACGCGGTAGATGGGGGCCTGTGATCACGATAGGAGACCCGCCTGTAGGACCGGCAATGCCGGCCGCGACTAGAAACGACGCAAAGGCCCTGTCCCTGTAGGAGCGGCTTCAGCCGCGACGGGCGTTACCGACATTCCCAGGTCGCGGCTGAAGCCGCTCCTACAAAGGAGGTCACGGCTGCGCCGCGCGCAATTGCGCGCCGGCATACGCGGCGGTGCTCAGTGCGCAGTGGCGGACAACTCCAGCGCCAGCAGCGCCTGCGCGGTCTGCTGCGCCTGCACCCGCAGCTCGGGGATCGCCAGGCTTTCCCACAGGCTGCCGATGCGCAGACTGCCGAGCACGCGGATCCGCGGCGTGGCGTGGCCATCGGCATCGAGCAGCGCGCCGTCGGCGGCGCTGCCCACGCCGATGCCGTGCGGCCCCGGCTGCGCATAGCCGCAGCCGAGCAATTGGTGCAGCAGCGGATTGCGCATGGTCTGCGCACGCAGTTCGACGCCGGTGGCGTTGATCACGCAGTGGGCGTCGAGCTGCAGCGGCACGCCGTCGGCGCCCGTGCCGTTGACCTGCACGCAGGCGCCGACCGGGAACACCGTGTCCAGCCGCGCGCGGTGCAGGCGCAACTGGCCGACCCGGCGCATCGCCTGCAGTTGCGCGAACACCGGCGCGGCAATGCGATGCCGGTGCACATCCCAGTAGCGCACCACGTGGCGCAGGAAGCGGCGCTGTTCGGTGATCGACAGCGATTGCCACAGCGCCTGGCTCAGCGGGCGTATCCGGTCCATCACGCTCTGCCAGGGCCGGCCCTGCGCGTGCGCCGCGGCCGCATGACGACGCAGCGCGCGCACGCGCTGGCGCAACGGCATCGCCAGCAGCGCCTGCGCATCGAACTCGGCCGGCGCGCCATGCGCGGCGTGCGGCAACGGCAGCAAGGCATGCCGCGAGACCACGTGCACCGGGCCGCGGTGCGCATTGGCCAGCAGCGTCAGCACGCTGTCGGCCATGCTCAGGCCGGAGCCGACGATGCACACCGTGGCCTCGCGCGGAATCGCCTGCAACTGCGCATAGTCCCAGGCCTCGATCCGCGACGGCGCGTCGAGACTGGGGGCGCCGCGCGCCGGCAACGGGCGCAGGCTGTTGCCCAGCGCCAGCACGGTGGTGCCAGCGTGCAGCTGTCCACCGTCGTGCAATTGCAGAATCTGACCGCCGGTCGGCTGCGGATGCAGCGCCAGCACCCGCGCCTGGCGCCATTGCAGACGCGCCGGCCCGGCGGCCTGCGCCTGCCACAGGCGTGCGCGCAGATAGGCGGCGTAATGGCGACGCTGCACATAGGCCTCGGCCAGTGCGGCACGCGACAGCTGCGGATACAGCGCCTGCTGCTGCAGCCAGTCGAGGAAGTCGTCGGGCGCCTCGGCAAAAGCGCTCATGCGCCCTGCCGTCACGTTCAACAGATGCTCTGGGCAGGGTGTCGCATAGGCCACGCCCTGCGCCAGCGCCGGCTGCGATTCGATCAGTTGCACGCGCAGCGCGGTGCCGGCCTGGCGCAGCAACTGCAGCGCGACCAGCACGCCGGCCGCGCCGCCGCCGACGATGGCGATGTCGCAGTCGTCGTCGGCCGGTTCGCTGGGCACAAGCTCATTCATGCCGCGATTGTAAGGGAAGCCCCCACCGGCCCGGCCCGCGGCTGAGAACCGTGGTGCATGTGCCGGCACCGATCGCGCATGAGCGCGTCATGCGCCTGTCATCGGCATGCGTCACATCAGCGCATCGGCCAGGCGCGCGATGCCTTCGCGGCTGCGCCGCCAGGCCGGCCGCTTGCGCCAGTCCTGCAACGTCAGCACCCGCGCGTCGGCCAGGTAGTCGGCCTCCACCGCGCGTAGCCGCTGCACCACCGCGGCGCTGTAGCACAGCATGCCGACCTCGGCGTTCAACGCGAACGAGCGGATGTCCAGGTTGATCGAGCCGACCAGGGCGATGCCCTCGTCCACGCTCATGTGCTTGGCGTGCAGGAAGCACGGCCGGTACAGCGCGATCTTGACCCCGCTGCGCAACAGTTCGTCGTAATAGGCCTCCTGCGCCCAGGCGGTGAGCCGCTGGTTGTTGCTCTCGGACAGGATCAACTGCACGTCCACCCCGGACAGCGCGGCGATGCGCAGCGCACTGAGCGTGGCCTCGTCCGGCACGAAGTACGGCGTGACCATGACGATGCGCCGCCGCGCCAGATGGATCAACGCATTGACCGTGTCGCGCGCGTTCTCGAACGGGTACGCCGGCCCGCTGGGCAACAACTGCGTGGCGACACCGCCGCCGTGGATGGAGGCGGGCGCGACCACGCTCAGGCGCTGCCCGGTCTCGATGAACCAGTCGCTGGCGAATACCGCTTCCAGGTGCGCCACCACCGGCCCCTGCACCCGCGCCACCAGCTCGCGGTTGGGATGGCCGGGGACGAACTGCGGCTCGGCCAGGTTCTGCGAGCCGATGTAGCCGACACGGTTGTCGATCACCGCGATCTTGCGGTGATTGCGCAGATCCATGCGGCCGCTGCGGCGCCAGCGCAGCCCGCCCGGCAGCAGCGCCTGCACCTCGACCCCGGCCGCATGCAGGCGCCTGCGGTAGCGGCGCAGGCCGCGGCGGCCGCCGCGCGCATCCAGCAACAACCGGCACTGCACGCCGCGCGCGGCGGCGCGCAGCAGCGCCGCGCTCACCGCATCGCCGACCGCGTCGTCGAACATCAGGTAGTACAGCAGGTGCACGCGCTCGACCGCCGCGTCGATGTCGGCGATCAGCGCCTGCAGCGAGGGCGCATAGCGGTCGAGCAGCTCGACGCTGTTGCCGTGGGTCGGCATGAAGTCGCCCTGGCGCTCGACCAGCGGCACCACTTCGGCGACCACGGTGTCGGTCGGCGGCGCCCAGCGCAGCGCGGTCAGCGGCACCTGCTGCTCGCGGATCACCTGCGAGGCCAGCGCCTGGCGGCGGATGCGCTCGCGCGACAGCCAGGGGTGGCCGAGCAACAGGTACAGCGGCAGCCCCAGCAGCGGCACGAAGCCCACCAGCAGCAGCCAGCTGCGCGCCGCGCCGGGGGTGGTGCGGGTGGGGATCCACAACAGCGCCACCAGCCGGATCAACCAGTCCAGCGCCAGCAGCCACGTGCCTTCCAACCAGACCGGCAGCATCGCGATCCTCGCAACCCAGGTCGCCCGATTCTGCGGACTGCGCCGGCAAACGCAACCATGACCGCGGCGGCGGCGGGTTTTTCCATTCCTCAGACGCACGAAACCCGCCTTGCGGCGGGTTCCGTGTCCAGCGTGAACAGCGATCCGAGGATCAGCCGATCACTTGATCTTGCCTTCCTTGTACAGGACGTGCTTGCGCACGACCGGATCGTACTTGAGGAATTCCATCTTCCCCGGGGTGTTCTTCTTGTTCTTGTCCGTGGTGTAGAAGTGGCCGGTACCGGCCGAGGAAATCATACGGACCTTATCGCGCTTGCCTGCCATGATGCTCTACTCCTCAGACCTTTTCGCCGCGCGCACGCAGCTCAGCCAGAACGGTGTCGATGCCGTTCTTGTCGATGGTGCGCAGCGCGTGCGCGGAAACCTTCAGCTTGACCCAGCGGTTCTCGCTGGCGACCCAGAAGCGGCGCTCGTGCAGGTTGGGCAGGAAACGACGGCGGGTCTTGTTGTTGGCGTGGGAGACGTTGTTACCCGTCTGCACACGCTTGCCGGACACTTGGCATACGCGGGACATTGCGCACCTCGATAGTAGTTTGGTCGCCCATAGCCTGGGAGACGGCGGCCCCGGCAGCCCTGCGGCCACCACGCGACGTGGGAAATCAAACGGTTACGCTGGGAGAGGCCGGCCGGAGATCGCGCATCCGGCCGCCGGCCCCGACCTCGTCGGGCACAGCGAGCCGCGCATTATGCAGGCGATCAAGGGCTTGTGCAAGTTGTCCACAGGCGGCCTGGCCTCCTCGACCAGCCGGGCAGTGCGCCGCCTCGCGCGCCACTAGCCCGGCTTGCGCGATCGCCGGCTAGGCGGGGTCGGCGGGGCCCAGCACCTCCACCGCCCACTCGATGAACGCGCGCAGCCGCTGGCTCATGTGCCGGTTGGGCGCGAACATCAGATGCATCGGCATCGGCGGCAGCTGCCAGTCCTGCAGCAGCGGTCGCAGCGTGCCCTCGGCCACGTGCGGTGCTGCCATGTAGGACGGCAACACGACCACGCCCAACCCCGCCAGGCCGGCGGCCAGATAGGCGTTGCCGTCGTCGAAGCCGACCTGGTAGCGGCCCTGCACCTCGCACTGCTCCTCGCCGCGCCGCGCCTGGAAACTGCGCGCGCGGCCGCTGCGTGGGCTGAGGAAGCCCACCGTGTGATGCGTCGGCCCGTCCAGCGCGCGCGGATGGTCGGGCACGCCGTGCCGGTGCAGGTACGCCGGGCTGGCGTGGAAGCCCAACGGCAGACTGGCCAGCGGCCGCGCCACCAGCGCCGGATCGGCCGGCACGCCGCCGCGGATCACGCAGTCGACCTGGTCGGCGATCACGTCGACCTCGCGGTCGCTCACGCCCACGTCGAGCTGGATCTGCGGGTAGCGGGCATGGAAGTCGGGCAACGCCGGCACCAGCCGCAATCGCGCATACGGGCCTGGCACGTCGATGCGCAGGCGCCCGCGCGGTGCCGCCGCGGCGCTGCCCAGGCCGGCCTCCACCTCTTCCAGCTCGGCCAGCAGGCGGGCGATGCGCGGGTAGTAGGCGGCCCCGTCGGCGGTGACGCTGACCCGCCGGGTGGTGCGGTGGAGCAGGCGCAGCCGCAGGTGCGCCTCCAGTTGCTGCACCAGTTGGGTCACGCTCGTGCGGCTGAGCTGCAGGGTATGCGCGGCGCGGGTGAAGCTGCCGGTCTCGACCACTCGCGCGAACGCGCGCATCGCCTCGAATCGGTCCATCGGCCGCCTCGCGATTGTTTGGAATCTGCAATCAATCTAGATAGATCATTGCGGTTTATCCAGACAACGTGGCCGGCCACGATGGCGGCTCCGGCACGCGCAGCGCGCTGCCCCCTGTCTGGAGCATCCCCATGTCCCATCGCGATGTCGTCTTTCCCGCCGGTCGCCAGGCGCTGTACGCGCGCAACCGCTACTCGCCGGCGATCCGCTGCAATGGCTTGCTGTTCGTCTCCGGCCAGGTCGGCAGCCGCGAGGACGGCTCGCCCGAGCCGGAGTTCGCCGCGCAGGTGCGCCGCGCCTTCGACAACCTCAACGCGGTGCTGGCGGCCGCCGGCTGCACGTTCGACGACGTGATCGACGTGACCGTGTTCGTGGTCGATCCGGAACGGAACTTCGCCACCGCCTGGGCGATCGTGCCCGAGTACTGGGGCGAGGCGCCGCATCCCACCCTGACCGGCATCGGCGTGACCTGGCTGTACGGCTTCCAGTTCGAGATCAAGGTGATCGCGAAGCTGCCCTGAGCATGCGACAGCGGGCGGCGCGTTGATATTGTGTCCGCGCCGAAGCGCTTGTTAGTCTGCCGGCCTCATGCGCCGCCTGTTCCGTCCACTGCGTACCTCCCTGCTGATGCTGCTGCTGGCGGCGTTCGTGGTCGTGCCGGTGGCCGATGCGCTGGCCTGCGCGCTGGAACCGGAATCGGCCGATGCGGTGCACGCGCCCGCCGCGGCGCATGCCGATGGCGAGGACAGCGACGGCAAGCATGCCGGCGCCTGCAGCCACAACCATTGCCACCACTCGAATCTGAGCCTGCCGGCGAGCGCGCTCGCCGTGTTCGGCGCGCCGCGGCCGGTGCGCTGGATGCAGGCCGTCGACGCCTCCCCTGCGGGCGTCGTCCAGGACGGATTGAAGCGCCCGCCCAGAGCGTGAGTTGAGCGTGTCCCGCGATCGCGGGGTTCCGTTTCCATCACCTCTGGAATTTGCTCATGTCGACTCCGACACGTCGGCCGCCGCGCGCGGCCGGGCGGGTCGTCGCCGTGCTGCTGGGCCTGGCCCCGGCCGCGCTGGCGATGGCGCAGACCGCCCCTCCGTACGACAGCTTGCTGCAACGTCTCGATCAACTGCCCGGTAGCCGCGTCGGCGCGGCACTGACCGAAGCCGCCGATGCGCGCGCCGAACAGGCCCGGGCGCGGCCCAACCCGTCGCTGTCCTGGTCCACCGAAAACGCCTGGGGCAGCGGCACCTATGCGGGCACCGGCCGGGCCGAAACCTCGCTGACCCTGTCGCAACCGCTGGAACTGTGGGGCCAACGCGGCGCGCGCATCCGCGCGGCCCGCGCCGACGCCGACGCGGCCGCCATGCGCGGCACGCAGCATCGCAGCGAGGCCGCCAGCGAGATGGCCTCGGCCTACGCACTGGCCGAAAGCGCGCTGCGCCGTCATGCGCTGGCCGAGGAAGCGCTGGGCCTGATCCGCGACGACGCGGCCGCCGTCGAGGCGATGGTCGCGCAGGGCCGCGAGCCGCAACTGCGCGCGGTGCAGGCGCACAGCGAGGTGGCCGAGGCCACCGCGGCACTCGACGAGGCGCAGGCGTTCCGCGACGCGGCGCTGGCACGCCTGGCCGCGATCGCCCTGCTGGAGACGCCGGTGCAGTCCCTCGACGGCGGCCTGCTCGACCGCGCGCCGCCGTCGCCGCGCGCGACCGAGGCGGCAGCGCTGCCGGTGCGCATCGCCGCCGCGGAAGCCGAAGCTGCTGATCGCCAGGTCGAGGTGGAGCGCAAGCGCGCCCTGCCCGAGCTGAGCCTGACCGCCGCGCAGACGCGTTTGCGCGAAGACCGCGCCCACGCCTACACGCTCGGCCTCAGCCTCAGCGTGCCGCTGTTCGATCGCAACCGCGGCGGCATCCGTGCCGCCAGCGCCGAACGGCGCGCAGCCGAGGCGCGGCTGGAGCAGCAACGCCGCGCCAGCGCCGCCGACCGCCTGTCCGCGCTCGCCACACTGAAGGCCGCCGACAGCCGCACGCGCGCGGCCGACGCGAGCGTGGCCGCCGCGCAGGAGGCCTACCGCCTGGCCCGCATCGGCTTCGATGCCGGACGCATCGCACAACTGGAGCTGCGCAGCACCCGCGCGGCGCTCATCGCCGCGCGCGGCACCGCGGTGGACGCGCGCCTGGCGCGGGTCGCGGCGGAAATCGCATTGGCCCGCCTGGAAGGGCGCGCGCCGTTCATGGAGGCACAATGAACCTGTCCCGTTCGATCTCACTTGCCGGCAGCGTGCTGCTGGCGCTCCTGCTGGCCGCCTGCGCCGGCGACAGGCAGGCCGCCCCGGCGGCCGACGACGCGCACGACCATGGCACCGAGGGCAAGGACACAGCCCACGCACCGGTGGCCAAGACCGATGCCGATGCCCACGCAGATGCCGATGCCGGCGACGTGGTGCGGCTGACGCCGCAACAGATCGCCGCCTCCGGCCTGGACGTGGTCGCGGTCGGCCGCGGCGGGGGTGCCTCGGTGCGCCTGGCCGGCCGGGTCGAACCGGCAGTGGGCGCGCGCGCCTCGGTGGCCTCCACCGTGACCGGGCGGGTCGAGCGCGTGCTGGTCGCGCCGGGGGCCGCGGTGCAGGCGCAGCAGCCGCTGGCCATCGTGGTCAGCGGCGAGGCCGCGGTGTTCCGTGCCAATGCGCTGGCGGCCGCGGCCGAGGCCAAGGCGGCCGGGCTGGCGCATGCCCGCGACCGCGCCCTGGTCGCGCAGGGCGTGGTCGCCCGCCAAGAACTGGAAACCTCGCACGCGCGGGCGCTGGCGGCGCAGGCCCAGGCCGCCGCCGCGCAGGCGCAGGCCGCGGCCAGCGGCGCCCCCGATGCCAGCGGCCGCGTGCGCATCGTCAGCCCGGTGGCCGGCATCGTCGGCAACGTGCAGGTCACGCCCGGCAGCGTGGTCGCGGCGGGCAGCGCGGTGGCCGAGGTCGCCGATCCGGCGATGAACGAGCTGGTGTTCAGCGCGCCGCCGGCGCTGGCGGCGCAGGTCGCGCCCGGCATGGCGCTGGAGGTGCGCGGGACGGGCGGCAGCTTCGCCGCCCGGGTCACGGCGACGGCGACCGACCTGCGCCAGCCGGGCGGTGCCGCGGTGATCCGCGCGATGCCGGTCGATGCGCCCTTGCCGCCGGCCGGTTCGCCGGTCTCGGCGGTGCTGGTCACCGACGGCCAGGACGGCGCGCTCAGCGTCCCCATCGATGCGGTGCAGACCGTCGAGGGCCGCAACGCGGTGTTCGTGGCGGTCGCTGGCGGCTTCAAGGCGCAGCCGGTGCTGGTCGGGCGGCGCGCCGGCGACCGCATCGAGATCCTTGGCGGACTGCGCGGCGACGAACGCATCGTCGGCGCCAACGCCTTCCTGCTCAAGGCCGAACTGGCCAAGGGCGACGCCGAACACGGCCACTGAGGAGGCGACCATGTTCAACCTCATGATCGACACCGCCGTGCGCTACCGCTGGCTGGTGGTGGCCCTGGCCGCGCTGCTCGCCGCCGTCGGCCTGTTCCAGTTGGGCAGGCTGCCGATCGACGCGGTGCCGGACATCACCAACCGCCAGGTGCAGCTCAACACCGTGGCGCCGGCCCTGACCCCGGAGCAGATCGAACGGCAGGTGACCTACCCGCTGGAAACCGCACTGGCCGGCATCCCCGGCCTGACCGCCACCCGCTCGCTGTCGCGCAACGGCTTTTCGCAGGTCACCGCGATCTTCACCGATGCGACCGACCTCTACTTCGCGCGCCAGCAGGTGGCCGAACGCATGCGCGAGGCGGCCGAGGAGTTGCCCGACGGCGTGACGCCGCGGCTGTCGCCGGTGACCACCGGTCTGGGCGAGGTGCTGATGTGGACGGTGGACTTCACCGCGTTCGACCCGGCGCGGGTGGCGCGACCGGGCGCGGCGGGCTGGCAGGCCGGGGAGGTCTACCGCACGCCGGACGGCGAGCTGCTGCGCACGCCGCAGGAGCGCGCCACCTATCTGCGCACCGTGCAGGACTGGATCATCGCGCCGCAGATGCGCTCCAGCCCGGGCCTGGCCGGCGTCGACACGGTCGGCGGCTACGTCAAGGAATACGGGGTGCATCCGGACACGGCGCGGCTGGCCGCACACGGCCTGGGCCTGGCCGACCTGGTCACCGCCCTGCAGCGCGCCAACGTGCAGGCCGGCGCCGGCTTCGTGCAGCGTGCCGGCGAAGGCCTGGTGGTGCGGGCCGATGGCCTGGCGCTGAGCGCCGACGATCTCGCACAGGCGCCGGTGGCCGTCCGCAACGGCATCGTGGTGCGCGTGGCCGACGTGGCCGAGGTCGCCTCCGGTCGCGCCCCGCGCCTGGGCGCGGCCAGCCGCAACGGCCACGAGGCGGTGCTGGGGACCGCGCTGATGATCGCCGGCGGCAACAGCCGCACCGTCGCGCAGGCCGCGGCCGCGCGGCTGGCGCAGGTGAACACGTCGCTGCCGCCGGACATCGTCGCGGCACCGGTGCTGGACCGCAGCGTGCTGGTCAACGCGACCATCAAGACCGTGGCCAGGAACCTCACCGAAGGCGCGCTGCTGGTGGTGGTGATCCTGTTCCTGCTGCTGGGCAACCTGCGCGCGGCCGCGATCACCGCGCTGGTGATTCCGCTGTCGTTCCTGTTCGCGGTGATCGGCATGCAGCGCTTCGGCATCAGCGGCAACCTGATGAGCCTGGGTGCGCTGGACTTCGGCATCCTGGTGGACGGCGCGGTGATCGTGGTCGAATCGACCCTGCTCATGCTCGGCCAGCGCCGCGCCGCGCTGGGCCGCGGGTTGACCGCCGCCGAGCGCCTGGGCGTGGCCGCCGAGGCGGCGCGCAAGATGGCGCGGCCGGCCGCCTTCGGCCAGTTGATCATCCTGCTGGTGTTCGCGCCGATCCTCACCCTGCAAGGCGTGGAGGGCAAGACGTTCCAGCCGATGGCCGCCACCTTCATGCTGGCCCTGGTCGGCGCGTTCCTGTTCTCCTTCACCTTCGTGCCGGCGATGGCGGCGCTGCTGGTGCGTGAGCCGCCGCTGCCGGACGACGCGGCGCATGCGGCCGGCGGCGCGCACGAGACGTGGCTGCTCCGCGCGCTGCGCACGCGCATCTCCCCGGTGATCCGCACCGCCGTCGCGCATCCGCGCACGGTCGCCGGCGGTGCGGTGGCGATGCTGCTGGCGGGCGTCGGCGCGTTCGCGCTGCTGGGCCGCGAGTTCATGCCGACGCTGGACGAGGGCAATGTGGCGATGCAGGCGCTGCGCGTGCCGTCCACCTCGCTGGAACAGTCGCTGGCGATGCAGCTGGCGCTGGAAAAGGCCATCGCCACGCAGCCGGAAGTGGCAACGGTGTTCTCGCGGACCGGCACCGCCGAGGCGGCGATCGACCCGATGCCGACCAACATCTCCGACAGCGTGATCGTGCTCAAGCCGCGCAAGGACTGGCCCGATCCGGCGCTGGACAAGGAGCGGCTGGTGGCCCGCCTGGAAGCCCTGGCGGGGCAGCAGCTCGGCAACAGCGTCGAGTTCAGCCAACCGATCGAATTGCGCTTCAACGAACTGATCTCCGGCGTGCGCACCGACCTGGCGGTGATGATCTTCGGCGACGACTTCGGCCAGTTGCAGAAGGTGGCAGAGCAGATCGCGTCGACGTTGCGCGCGGTGGAGGGCGCGGCCGACGTGCGGGTGGAGCAGATCTCCGGGCTGCCCACGCTCGACGTGATCATCGACCACACGGCGGCGGCGCAGGTCGGGCTGAGCGCGGCGGATGTGAGCGACGCGCTGGCCACCGGCATCGGCGGCCGCGCCGCCGGCAAGATCTTCGAGGGCGACCGCCGCTTCGACGTGGTGGTGCGGATGGACGATGCCGCGCGCAACGATCCGGACCAGTTGGCCGCGCTGCCGATCGCCACGCCGACCGGGCAGGTGATTGCGCTGTCGTCGGTGGCGCGCATCGCCGTCAGCGAAGGGCCGAACCAGATCAGCCGCGACAACGGCAGCCGCCGCGTGGTGGTGCAGGCCAACGTGCGCGGCCGCGACCTGGGCGGTTTCGTCGGTGCGGCGCAGGCCGCGGTGGCCGACGTGCCATTGCCGCCGGGCGCCTACCTGAGCTGGGGCGGCCAGTTCGAGAACCTGCAGCGTGCCGAGCGGCGGCTGGCGACCGTGGTGCCGGTGGTGTCCCTGCTGATCGGCGGCCTGCTGTTCATGGCCCTGCGCAGCGTCAAGGAAGCGGTGCTGGTGTTCGGTTGCGTGCCGCTGGCGCTGGTCGGCGGCCTGCTGGCCTTGCTGCTGCGGGGCATGCCGTTCTCGGTGTCGGCCGCGGTGGGCTTCATCGCCGTCTCCGGCGTGGCCACCTTGAACGGCCTGGTGCTGATGCAGGCGATCCGCGAGCGCCTGGAGGCCGGCGACCTGCCGCTGCAGGCGGCGATCGACGGCGCGGGCAGCCGCCTGCGCGCGGTGCTGACCACCGCGCTGGTGGCGATCGTCGGCTTCATTCCGATGGCCATCGCCAGCGGCTCCGGTGCGGAGGTGCAGAAACCGCTGGCGACGGTGGTGATCGGCGGGCTGATCACCGCCACCGCCCTGACCCTGCTGGTGCTGCCGACCTTCGCCGCACGCGTGGCCGGGCCACGCCACGCCGGCTGATCCGCCGCAGGCCGGCGCCCTTCCCGCAGGAAGTGGCGCCGGCCTGTGCGGCGGCGGTCAGGCCTTCTTCTTGCGCGCGGCGATGTAGGCGCGGATCTGCTGCTGCAACACCGGCAGCGGCACCGAGCCCTGCTGCAGCACCGCGTCGTGGAAGGACTTGATGTCGAAGTCCGCGCCGAGTTCGCGCTCGGCCTCGGCGCGCAGATCGAGGATGGTCAGCTCGCCGAGCTTGTAGCTCAGCGCCTGGCCCGGCCAGGAGATGTAGCGGTCGACCTCGGTGGTGACCTCGTGCTCGCTGAGCGCGGTGCGCTCGCGCAGGTAGGCCTGCGCCTGCGCGCGGGTCCAGCCCTTGTGGTGCACGCCGGTGTCGATCACCAGGCGGCAGGCGCGCCACATCTCGTAGCTGAGCCGGCCGAAGTCCTCGTAGGGCGTGGCGTAGATGCCCATCTCCTTGCCCAGCTTCTCGGTGTACAGCGCCCAGCCCTCGCCGTAGGCGGAAATGTAGTTCTCGCGGCGGAACGCCGGCTGCGCGCCCTGTTCCTCGGCCAGCGCGCCTTGCAGCGAATGGCCCGGCGAAGACTCGTGCAGGGTCAGCGCCGGCAAGTTGTACAGCGGCCGCGACGGCAGGTCGTAGGTGTTGAGCCAGTAGGTGCCGACGCCACCGCGGCCGGCGGTCCAGAACGGGGCGATGTCCGCCGGCACCGGCACGATGGTGAAGCGCCCGCGCGGCAGCGTGCCGATGAACTTGCCGACCTCCCCGTCCACGCGCTTGGCGATCCACGCGGCGCGATCGAGCAGTTCCTGCGGGGTCTTCACGTAGAACTGCGGATCGGTGCGCAGGAACTGCAGGAACGCCGGGAAGGTCTTCTGCCCGGCCGGCGCGTGGAAGCCGACCTGCTGGATGATCGCGTCCATCTCCTTCTGGATCCGCGCCACCTCGCGCAGGCCGAGCTGGTGGATCTGCTCGGGGTCCATGTCCAGCGTGGTGTACTCGCGGATCTGCTGGCGGTAGTAGGCCTTGCCGTCGGGCAGGGCTTCGGCCGCCAGCGTGGTGCGCGCCTGCGGCATGTACTCCTGGCGATAGAAGGTCAGCAGCTGCGCGTAGGCCGGGATCACCTTGTCGCGCAGCGCCGCCTGCGCCTGCGCGCGCAGTTGCGCCTGCTCGGCGGCGGGAATCTGCGCCGGCATCTGCTTGAACGGCGTGTACAGCACCGCGGCGGTCGGATCCTTCAGTTCGGCCACATTGGCGATGGCGCCATCGCGGCCGTCGAGCACCGCGCGCGGCACGCTGAAGCCGCGCTTGAGCCCGGCGCGCATGTTGTCGGTCTGCTGTGCGAAGTAGCGCGGCACGTCCTCCAGCCGCGCGATGTAGGCGCGGTACTCGTCGGGCGTGCGCAGCGTGCGTCGGGCCATGAACGCCAGGTCCGACCAGAACGCGCTGTCGGAGTTGAACGGCATTTCGTAGGCGCGCAGGCGCACCGAGGCGGCCAGGTTCTCCACCTGCGGCCGGTAGATCGCCAGGTTGACCTGGTTTTCCGGCGAGAGCTGGGCGGCATCGAGCGTGTCCAGCTGCCGCAGCACGCCGTCCCACACTTTCAGGCGCGCGGCCTGCGCGGCCGCGCCGACGTCGGGCAGATGGGTGTTGTCGCCACTGCTGTCGCTGTCCTCGTCGGCCTGGCCGAGCTGCGCCTGGCGCCAGGCCCACTCCTTCTCGTAGATGGCCTGGAAGCGCGCATCGGCGGCGCTGGCATTGGCCGTGGCCGGTGTTGCACTGGACACTGTCGACGCCGGCGGTGCGGCCAGTGCGGGTGTGGCCACGGCGAACGCGATCAGCAGGGAAATGGCCAGCGGGGTCTTGGCGAGCATCGGCATGGGCGGCACACGGCGGGAACGGATCGTCGATGATCGCATCCCGGCCCGGCTTGGCGGGTGGGCCGGAAGTCCTGTGTGGGGCGATGGCATGCGATGACGGTATTAGGGCATCTGCTAACGCGCTTTGCCGGAACCAGCGGGCATGCCGTCATTTCGTAGGAGCGGCTTCAGCCGCGACGGGCGTTACCGGGAATGCCCGTCGCGGCCGAAGCCGCTCCTACAGTGGGCCTTCCGTAGAACCTCCCCCCGCTCACGACTGCCACTTCACGGTGGAGACGTCAGCCACACCGCATCCCAATACGGATAGTCGCCCAGACGCGGCACCAAGCCGGCACGCAGTGGGTTGGCCACGATGTAACGGGCGACATGCAAGACGTCGTCGTCGCGCCGCAGCGCATGATCGTGAAAGCCGCGCGACCAGACGCAGCCTCCACGCCCGCGCGCACGATTCACAGCGCGGGCGCATCGCCCCTTCGCCCGCTGCATGGCATCGGACAATGTGATGGTGGCCTGAAGTTCGATCAGGCCGTGCCAGTGATCGGGCATCAGCACCCAGCACAGCAGGCGAGCATCGGGCCAGGTGCTTCGTTCTGCCAGACACGCGGCGGCCGCACGGGCGCATCGCCAATCTGCGAACAACGGCGCCCGCTCGAACGTCACCGCGGTCAGCAGGTAGAGCCGGCCCATGTCGCTGTGGCGTCCGGCGCGCAACGCGCGATGGCCTCTGGCTGGTTGGATGTGCATGGCACCAGCATCCACCTCGCCCTCGCGCGGCAACAGCGGCGCCTGGCGATGGCGCCTGTCGGAATAGTGCTCGAATCCTTGTCGGAACGGCCCTGGCAGAGGCTGTGCGCGTGCTTGCCGACGTGTCGGCGGGGCGGCAGGGTCCGGGTCGCGGCTGAAGCCGCTCCTACGACGGGACCAGCTGCGATCGGAGGGTATTACGCGCCCCTGCAATCACGCGCAGCGGCAGCGCGCTCAGTGCGTCGCGCGGTCGCGGTGCCAGCCGCGGTGCTTGATGTCCAGGTACAGGCTGTAGAAGGCGGTAAAGGCGGGGAACAGGTTCTGCAGCACGCCCACCGAGTCCTGCTTGGCCGAGAACATGAAGTAGCTCAGCGTCATCAGGCTGCCGACCACGCTCATGTACCAGAACAGGCGCGGGATCACCGGCTTGCCGGCGCGCTTGGAGGCGACGAACTGCACCAGCCAGCGGCCGCCGAACATCAGCGCGCCGACATAGCCGATCAGCTTCCAGCCGGTGACGTGCAGCCCGGTCCAGTACAGCGCCTGGATCGGTTCGTTGAGGAAATGCGCGTCCATCTCAGCGCTCCTGCACCGCGGTGCGGCGGCTGCGCGCGATCAGCCAGGCCACGCCGCGCAGGTCGCGGATGCCGACCAGGGCGCGGTTGAGGTTGTTGTACTTGGAGACGCCGGAGGTGCGGTGGCGGTGATTCACCGGCACGCTCAGGGTCTGCCAGCCGGCGCGCTGCATCAGCGCCGGCAGGTAGCGGTGCATGTGGTCGAAGTACGGCAGGTCCAGGAACGCCTCGCGCTCGAACAGCTTGATGCCGCAGCCGGTGTCCGGGGTGTCGTCGCGCAGCATGCGCGCGCGGATCGCGTTGGCCCACTTCGACGCCCAGCGCTTGCTGCCCGAATCCTGCCGCGACACGCGCCAGCCGGCGAACAATTTGACCAGCGGCGCCGCTGCGGCGCGCGCGGCCAGCAGCTTGGGGATGTCGGCCGGATCGTTCTGGCCGTCGCCGTCCAGGGTGGCGATCCACAGCCCGCGCGCGGCCTTGACCCCGTTGCGCACCGCGGTGCTCTGCCCGCTCTGGCTGACATGGTGCAGCACGCGCAGCTCCGGCGTGGACGCCTTCAGCCCTTCGAGCACCGCCAGGGTGTCGTCGCGCGAATGGTCGTCGACGTAGACGATCTCGAAATCGATCGTGCCGCGCAGCGCGGCGACGATCTCGGCGACCAGCGGCGGCACGTTGTCGCGCTCGTTGAACACCGGGACGACGACGGAAAGGGAAAGCTGGCTCATGGATTCGGCAGGGCTGGGCGCGGGGGCGCGTGGGGGAAAAGCGGGGCATTGTGCCGCGGACCAATGGATCCGCGGATGAAACGTCAGGCGGCGGCGCCGAAATACTCCCGGCACCAGGCCACCACCTGCGGCAGGCCGACCTCGATCGGGGTGCTCGGATCGAAGCCGAACGCGGCGTGGGCCCGCGCAGTATCGGCCATCGTCTCGATCATGTCGCCCGGCTGCATCGGCCGGTACAGCTTTTCGGCGCTGCGCCCGGCGGCGGCCTCGATCACCGCGATGAAGTGCTCCAGTTGCACCGGGGTGTGGTTGCCGAGGTTGAACACGCGGTGCGGCACCGGCTCGCTGGAGGGATGATCGAGCGCGCCGAGCACGCCGGCAACGATGTCGGCGACGAAGGTGAAGTCGCGGCGCATGCGGCCGTGATTGAACACCTCGATCGGGCGCCCGGCCAGCACCGCGCGGCTGAACAGCAGCGGCGCCATGTCCGGGCGGCCCCAGGGGCCGTACACGGTGAAGAAACGCAGCCCGGTGGCGCGCAGGCCGTACAGCTGCGCGTAGGTATGGGCCATCAGCTCGTTGGCGGCCTTGGTCGCCGCGTACAGCGAGCGCGGCTGGTCGATGCGCTGGTCCTCGGAGAACGGCGGCGTCGCCGAATCGCCGTACACCGAGCTGCTGGAGGCGTAGACCAGGTGCTCGACGCCGCGGTGCCGGCACAGCTCCAGCATGTTGACGAAGCCGACCAGGTTGCTGTCGACGTAGGCGTAGGGATTCTGCAGCGAATAGCGCACCCCGGCCTGCGCGGCCAGGTGCACCACGCGGGTCGGCTGCACCTCGTCGAACAGCGCGGCCAGGCCGTCGCGGTCGGTCAGGTCGAGCGTGCGGATGTCCGCGCCCGCGCACAGCGCGGCGACGCGGTCGCGCTTCAACTGCGGGTCGTAGTAGTCGTTGTAGTTGTCCAGGCCGACCACCAGTTGCCCGGCGGCGCGCAGTGCGCGGACGGTGTGGGCACCGATGAAGCCGGCGGCGCCGGTGACGAGAGTGGGCATGGCGGAATCCTGGAAAGCGAAAGACGAAGAAATAGCGGGCGTCGCGGCCGGGCAACGCTCAGGGCAGCCCGGCGTTGACGCCGCCCGGATCGATGGCGCCCTCCCGGCGGTGCTGCATGCCGTCCGGGCCGATCTGCGTGTCCTGGTGGCTCATGCAATGCTCCGGTTGCTGCCCCGCGCCGCGGCGCGGGTCTCAGCGCAGGGTCAGCGGCGCGTCCTTGGCCAGCGCCGCCTTGCGCTCCTTGCTGAACTCCCACCACGGGCGCGGTGTCTCGCCCTGCATGAAGCGCACGATCGACAGGAACACGTCGATCACGCAGTGGTCGTGCACCACGCCCGTGCGCAAGCACAGCTGCGCGTACATGTCGTACGGATCGCGGCCCTGCAGGTGCGCCGGCACGCGGATGCCGATCAGGCGCAGGTCCTTCTCGCAGGCCGGGCCGACGTTGGGCAGGTCGGTCAGGCGCAGCAGGTGGTGGCGGTCGACCTTGCTGGGATGCATGGCGGTGGCGGTCCTGGCGGACGCGGGCGGCGGCGCTCAGGCCTGCCGCGGACGCAGTTTCTCGAGCACGCCGTCCAGCGTGTCCAAATCGGTGTAGTGGATCACCAGCTTGCCCTTGCCGCCGCGGCCGTGGGCGATGGACACCTTGGTGCCCAGCGACTCGGACAGCTCGGTCTCCAGCGAGGCGATGTCGGCCTGCGGCGCGGTGCGCGCCGGCTTGGCCTTGCGGTTGCTCGGCACCTTGCCGGCGGCGAACTGCTGCGCCCGATGCTCGACCTCGCGCACCGACCAGCCCTGGTCGGCGGCGTCGGAGGCCAGGCGGCTGGCCAGCTCCGGCGACAGCGTCAGCAGCGCGCGCGCATGGCCCATCTCCAGGCGCCGCGCCTCCAGCAGCGCGCGGATCGCCGGCGGCAGCTCCAGCAGGCGCAGCAGGTTGGACACCGAGGCGCGCGAGCGGCCCACCGCCTCGGCGGCCTCGGCGTGGGTCAGCGAGAACTCGTCGATCAGCCGCTGCAGCGCCTGCGCCTCTTCCAGCGGATTGAGGTCCTCGCGCTGGATGTTCTCGATCAGCGCCATGGCGATGACGGTGCGGTCGTCCAGCTCGCGCACCACCACTGGCACCTCGCTGAGGCCGGCCAGCTGCGAGGCGCGCCAGCGGCGTTCGCCGGCGACGATCTCGAAACTGCCCGGCGCCAGTTCGCGGGCGACGATCGGCTGGATCACGCCCTGCGCCTTGATCGACTCGGCCAGCTCCTGCAGCTTGGCCTCGTCCATCTCCTGGCGCGGCTGGTACTTGCCCGGCTGCAGCTGCCCCACCGGCAGGCGGCGCAGGCTCTCGCCCGGCTGCACTTCGGCAGTGGGCACCGGCGCGGCCGCGCCCTTCGGCCCCAGCAGCGCTTCCAGGCCACGGCCGAGGCCGCGCTTCTTCGCTCCGAGGGCGGGGGGCTTGGCACTCATCAGACGGTCTCCATGGCCGGCATCGGCCGATTGCGTTCGTTGCGGCGGCGCACGATCTCGCCGGCCAGTCCCAGGTAGGCGACGCCGCCGCGCGAGGTGCGGTCGTAGCCGACGATGCTCTGGCCATGGCTGGGCGCCTCGGCCAGACGCACGTTGCGCGGCACGATGGTGCGGAACACCTTGTCGCCGAAGTGATTGGTCAGCTCTGCCGACACCGCGTTGGCCAGGTTGTTGCGCACGTCGAACATGGTGCGCAGCACGCCTTCGATCTCCAGCGCCGGGTTCAGCTCGGCGCGCAGCGCCTCGATCGTCTCCAGCAGCGCGGTCAGCCCTTCCAGCGCGTAGTACTCGCACTGCATCGGCACGATCACCGAGTCGGCGGCGGTCAACGCGTTCAGGGTCAGCAGCGACAGCGCCGGCGGGCAGTCGATCAGGATGAAGTCGTAGGCCTCGCGCAGCGGCGCCAGCGCGGTCTTCAGCCGTTGCTCGCGCGCCGGCTGGTCCATCAGCTGGATCTCGGCGGCGGTGAGATCGATATTGCCCGGCAGCAGGTCGAAGCCTTCCGGTGCGGTCACCCGGATCTGTTCGGCGCTGCTCTCGCCGAGCAGCACGTCGCAGGTGGAGGCGGCCAGCTCGCGCTTGTCGATGCCGCTGCCCATCGTCGCATTGCCCTGCGAGTCCAGGTCCACCAGCAGCACGCGCTGCGACTGGCGGGCCAGCGCCGCGGCCAGGTTGACCGCGGTGGTGGTCTTGCCGACGCCGCCCTTCTGGTTGGCGATGGCGATGATGCGGGCCATGCGGGAGCCTCGTCGGCGATGGGGGGTGGGACCGGGCATTATGCGGTCACAGCCCCCCGTGGCGGAAATCGGGGGCGGCCGCGGCCGCCGCTCAACCGCGCTCGACCACCACCAGGTGGCGGTCGGCGCCCAGGCCGGGGACCTGCAACGGGTGCACCGTCGGCGCCACCCAGCCCGGCGGCAGCGCGGCGATCTCCTCGTCCGGACGCACGCCCTTCATCGCCAGCAGGCGCCCGCCGGGGCGCAACAGGTGGCCGCCGACGGCGACGATGCCGGCCAGCGTGTCCAGCGCGCGCGCCGTCAGCAGGTCGTAGGCGCCGGCCTCGTCCAACGCTTCGGCGCGCGACTCGGCCACGCGCGCGTTGTCCAGGCGCAGCTGGCGCACCGCCTCGCGCAGGAACCGCGCCTTCTTGCCGTTGCTTTCGACCAGGGTCACCCGCAGCTGCGGCCGCGCGATCGCCAGCGGGATGCCGGGCAGCCCCGGCCCGGTGCCCAGGTCGGCCAGCGCGCCCTCGCGGGCGAACGGCTGCATCGCCAGCGAATCCAGCAGGTGGCGGGTCACCATCTCGTGCGGGTCGCGGATCGCGGTCAGGTTGTAGGTGCGGTTCCAGCGCGTCAGCAGCGCCAGGTAGGCCAGCAGCGGCGGCGCCAGCGCGGCGGCGTCCAGGCCTTGCGCATGCAGGCCCTGTTCGAGCGCGACGCGGACGGAATCGGGAAGGGAAGCATCGGTCATCGGTGGATTATCGCAGGTGGCGCCGCGCGTGCTGCCATGTTGCGGACATGGGCGCGCGCGAGCATTGTCGGTCGTCTTCAAGCACGCTTCTGCCCATGTCCGACCTTGCAGACACCCCGAACGCGCCCGCCGGCGCCCCGCACGATCCCGGCCGCCGCCGGGTGCTGGCCGGGCTGGGCCTGCTGGCGGCGACGCCGCTGCTGAGCCCATTCGCCCGTGCCAGCGGCAGCGCCGATCCGTTCACCCTGGGCGTGGCGGCGGGCGACCCGCTGCACGACGGGCTGGTGCTGTGGACCCGGCTGGCGCCGCAGCCGCTGACGCCGGATGGAAGCGGCGGCCTGCTTGCGCCGGTTCCGGTGCGCTGGCGCGTGGCCACCGACGAGGCCATGACCCAGGTGGTCCAGCGCGGTGTGGCGACCGCGCATCCGCGCTGGGGCCATGCCGTGCACGTGGAGGTCAGCGGCCTGCAACCGGGGCGGCCGTACTGGTACCGCTTCGAGGCGCTGGGCGCGCAGAGTCCGCTCGGGTGCGCGCGCACCGCGCCGGCGCCGGGCGCCCTGGACAGCGCGCGCTTCGGCTTCGTGTCCTGCGCACACTGGGAAGAAGGCTATTTCAGCGCCTACCGGCATCTGGCCGCGGAGCGCCCGGATCTGGTGTTCTTCCTCGGCGACTACATCTACGAGTACAGCCACCGCGGCGAGGAAACCACCGGCCTGGTGCGTACCCACGGCAGCGGCGACTGCGTCGATCTGGCCGGCTACCGCAACCGCTATGCGCTGTACCGCACCGATCCCGACCTGCAGGCGCTGCATGCGGGCTCTGCCTGCGTGGCGACCTGGGACGACCACGAAGTGCAGAACGACTACGCCAACCGCTGGTCGCAGGACCCGGCCGTGCCCACCGCCGCCTTCCTGCGCCGCCGTGCCGCCGCCTATCAGGCGATGTACGAGCACTTTCCGCTGCGCGCCCGGCATCGTCCGCACGGCCCCGACATGCGTCTCTACCGGGCCCTGGACTACGGCGCGCTGGCGCGCTTCTTCGTCCTCGACGGGCGCCAGTACCGCAGCGAGCAGCCCTGTCCCCTGCCGAACGGCTGGCGCGGCGGCCACGTGGCGACGTCTGCCTGCAAGGCGCTCGCCGACCCGGCGCGCAGCATGCTCGGCGCGGCACAGGAGCGCTGGCTGTACGGCGGCTTCGGCCGCTCGCAGGCGCGCTGGAACGTGATCGCGCAGGATCTGCTGGTCGCGCCGATCCTGCAGCACGACCGCGACGGCCATGTCGGGCACTGGACCGACGGCTGGGACGGCTATCCGGCCACGCGCACGCGCATGCTGGACGCCATCGTGCGCAGCGGCCTGCGCAATCCGGTGTTCTGGGGCGGCGACATCCATTCCTACTGGGTCACCGACCTCAAGGCCGATGCGGCCGATCCGCAGTCGCGCACCGTGGCGACCGAATTCGTCGGCACCTCGATCACCTCCGACGGCCCGCCTTACGAGGAGATCGTGCGACGGCTGCCGGACAATCCGCACGTGCGCTACGCCGAGAGCCGCCAGCGCGGCTACGTGTCGGTGTCGCTGAGCCCGGCGCGGATGGAGACCCGGCTGCAGGCGATCTCCGAACGCCGCGATACGCACGCCACGGTGTCCACGCTCAAGCGCTTCGTGGTGGAGGATGGCCGCGCCGGTGCGCTCGAAGCCTGAGGCACGGCACCCGCGGCGCCTGGCGCGGGTCGGCCGCCGGCTGCGCACCGGTGCGCACGGCGATCGCTACGGCAGCGCCGCAGGCGTCCAGGCCAGCGCCGCACGGTAGCCCGCGACCGGCGCCCATTCGTGCAGATGCCAGGCGTCGGCCTCACCCAGGCCCGGGTCGCACCAGACCAGACGCAGCGCGCCGCCGGCGTCCTCGGCGAAGCGCAGTCGGTGCAGGCCGAAGGCGATGCCGTGGCCATGCGCCTTGAGCAGCGCTTCCTTGGCGCACCACAGGCGGAAGAACAGCGCCTCGCGCGCCGGCATCGCCAGCGCCGCCAGCAGCGCGACCTCGTCCGGGTGGAAGAAGCGCTGCGCCAGTTCCAGCAGGCGCGGCCGCGGCCGCTGCCGCTCGATGTCCACGCCCAGCCGTGCGTGCGCGGCCACCGCCACCAGCAGGTAGTCGCCGCTGTGGCTCCAGCCGGTGTCCAAGTGCGCCAGAGGCGCATGCAGCCCCGGCCGGCCGCGCGCATCGCGACGCAGCGGCAACTGCGCCGCCGGCAGCGCCAGTTCGCCGGCCAGCAGGCGCCGCGCCTGCGCTTCGCCGGAGGTCCGCGGCGGATGCGGGCGCAGCCACAGCGCCACCGGGCCAAGGCGCCAGTCCGGCGCCTCGACGCCGTCGGCGGCGACCGGGGGCATCGGCGCGCTCACGCCGCACCCACAAAGCGCAATGGCCGCTGCGCCACGGTGTCGCCGCTATACGACCGCTTCACGGCAGCGCTTCTTAAATGGCGCGCACCCCACCGCTCCTGGTGCGGGCCGAACCGAGGAGTCTGACGCATGGGCATCATCATCTGGTTGATCGTCGGCGGCATCGTGGGCTGGCTGGCCAGCATCATCATGCGCCGTGACGCACAGCAGGGCATCATCCTGAACATCGTGGTCGGCATCGTCGGTGCGCTGATCGCCGGCTGGCTGTTCGGCGGCGGCATCAACCAGGCGATCACCCTGTGGACGTTCCTGTACTCGCTGATCGGCGCGATCATCCTGCTGGCGATCGTCAACCTGGTCACCCGCGGCCGCGCGCGCTGACGCGTCGCCTTTACCGCTTGCGCAAACGCCCGGTTCGCCGGGCGTTTTGCGTTTGCGGCCGCGCTCACGGCGCGGTGCGGTCGGCGGCATGATGCACGCCGTCCTCGACCGGCACCGCGATGGCCAGCGCATACGGGTCCACGCCCTCCAGGCAACCGACGTTGTAGCCGTACAGGCTGGGATCGGAGCGGCGCCGATGATGCGTGTAGATCCCGCAGGTGCCGCAGAAGTAGTGCTGCGCGGTGTGGGTGTGGAACTGGTAAAGGCGCAGCGCCTGCTCGCCCTGGCGGACATGCAGGGCGGCCAGCGGAACCGACGCCACGATGGCGCCGCGGCGCCGGCACAGCGAGCAGTTGCAGCGGCGCGGGTCGACGATGCCGTGCGGCAGCTCCAGGTCGATCTGCACCGCACCGCAGTGGCAACTGAGCCGGTGCAGCGGCGCGATCGCGGTATCGCCGACCTTGTCGATGCAGCGCCGCACGTGGCGCTCGCTCATGCGCCCGGCTCCAGTTCGATCCAGGCCGGCGCGTGGTCGCTGGGACGCTCCCAGGTGCGCGGTTCGCGGTCGATGCCGGCGGCGCGGGTGCGCGCCTTCAGCGCCTCGGACACCAGGGTCAGATCGATGCGCAGACCCAGATCGCGGCGGAAGCCGGCCTGGCGGTAGTCCCACCAGCTGAACAGGCCGCCATCGGCGTGGTGCAGGCGGAAGCCGTCGTGCAGGCCGAGGGCGAGCAGCTTGTGCAGGGCACCGCGCTCGGCGGTGGAGGTGAGGATGTGGTTGTCGCTCCACACCAGCGGATCGTGCACGTCGCGCGCGTCCGGGGCGATGTTGAAGTCGCCCAGCACCACCAGCCGCGGATGCCGCTGCAGCTCGTCGGCCAGCCAGGCGTGCACCGCCTCCAGCCAGCGCAGCTTGTAGGCGTACTTGTCGGTGCCCACGTCCTGGCCGTTGACCACGTACAGATTGACGATGCGCAGGTCGCCGACGGTGGCGGCGATGGCGCGCTTCTGCTCGTCCTCCAGGCCCGGCACGCCGATCTGCACGTCGCCGATCGGCAGGCGCGAGAGGATCGCCACGCCGTTGTAGGTCTTCTGCCCGGCGAACACGCTGCGGTAGCCGGCCTCGGCCAGTGCCGTATCGGGAAACTTGTGGTCCTCCAGCTTGGTCTCCTGGATCCCGACCACGTCCGGCGCGAACGCGGCCAGCCACTGTTGCAGGTGCGGCAGGCGCACGTTGAGCGAGTTGACGTTCCAGCTGGCGATCTTCAAGGGAAATCCGGGACGGGGAAGCCGGCCGCTATTCTGACCGCAGCCGCGGCAGCGGCCAAACCCGCAGGCCGCGGGCCATTCAGCGCCGCGCGCAACACTGCGCGAACAACGCCGGCGCCAGACCCAGCGCCTGCTGCCGCTGCGCCTCGTTCAGGCCATCGAGCAGTTCGTCGGCACCGACCACCTGCTCGGGCGGCGGAAACGGCCGCTCCGGCGCCTGCCGCGCAGCCAGCTGCCAGGCCGCGGCGTACGGCGGATCGGCCACCGCCAGCCACGGCGCGCGCAGCAGTTGCGCCAACGCGTCGATCGATCCGCGATCGCCGTGCAGGGCGCGGTCTTCCAGTTGCGCCACCACGTCCTCGGCGTCGCGCTCGTCGGCGGCCGACAGCGGCACGGGTTGTCCGTCCGCACCGACGCTGCCGCCGCGCGCGAGCAGTTGCGTCACGCGTTGCGCCAGCAGTTGGCGCTGCGCGTCGGCATCGCCGGCAGCGGCCGCACTGCGCAGCATCGCCTCGACCTGCGCGGCATCGAGCCGGGCGACGCCGCGGCACGCCGCGACACGGCGCTGTTCGGCCAAACGACGGGCCGTCGCCTCTTCCCTGCTGTCCTCGTCCACGCCCGGCGGCAGCACCGCGCTGGGCGCTGGCGCCTGCGCGCGCTGCCGGCAGTCCAGCGCCAGCAACGCGGTGGCGGACAGCCGTTGCGCCTCGTTGGCGCCGGCCGGCACCGTGGCGAGGGAATCCGGGGCGACCGCGACGACAGGCGCGGCGGTCGCAGCCGGTGGCGACGGTGATGGCGACGGCCGCGTTGACTGCGCGAGCGCGGTCGTCGGCGCTGCAGCCGGCCAGCACAGGAACGCCAGGGCTGCCGCCACCGCGGCAGCGCCCCCCCACCACACCGTCAGCGCAGCACGCCGCCGCACCGCCGGCCTCAGCGCGCGGCGGCCGCGTAGGCGGCGCGGTCGAACGCCATCGGTTGCGCCTGGCGCAGCCGCTGCATGGCGTCGGCCGCGGCCTGTTCGCGCAGTTGCAGGTCGATCTGCCCGCGCACCGCCTCGAAGCGCGCGTCGGTCTTCGTATCGAGACGGATCAGGTGGTAGCCGTCGGGGCCGCGCACCGGCGCGGACACGTGGTCCACCGCGAGCTGGCGGATCGGCGCGACGAAGGCATCGGCCAGGTAGCGGCCGAAGGTCGGCGACAACTGCCCGCCCTCGCCGGCGGTGGCGGTGTCGTCGGATTCGCGCATGGCCAGGGTAGCGAAATCGGCGCCGCCGTCGAGCTGGCGCTTGAGCGCTTCGGCGCGCTGCAGGGCCTGCGCCTCGGTCAAGCGATGCCCCGCGCGCGGTCCGCCCTGCGGATTCAGGGCCACGAACAGATGGCGCAGGTGGTATTCGGTGTAGTCGTCCGGATGCGCGGCGAACTGCTGGCGCAGCATGCGCTCGTCGATCTGCGCGCTACTCAGCAGTCGCGCCTGCGCGGCGTCGGCCAGGATCGCGTCGGCGGCACGGCGCAGGCGGGCGGCCACCACCGGATCGTCCTGCAGATGCTGTTGCCGTGCCTGGTCGAGCAGGATGGCGCGGTCGGCGAAGCGACGCACCACGGAGTCGTCGTCGATGCCGGCGTCGCCGCGCGTGCCGTCGCTGGCCAGCGCGCGGTACTCGCTGGCGGTGAACTGCTGCGCGCCGACCCGCAACACCACCGGATCGGCGGCAGCGGACTCGGCGGCCGGCGCGGCGGACGCGACGACGGCGCCCAGCGTGCAGAGGGCCAGCGCGATGGACAGGGCGACGGTGGACTTGGCAAGGGAAAGGGACATGCGCTTCTCCAGGAAAGGGCGGCACGCGACGCCGAGGCGCCGCGGCCGCAACGCGGCGGCCGACCACGGGGTCGGCCGCCAGGACGTGCAAGGACTCAGTCGTGCTTGCCGCGCGCCTTCAGGTACGCGATCGCCGCCTTCGGGTCGTCGGTGGTGATCAGGCTGAACGCCTCCTGGTTGACGATGAAGTTGAGATCGCCACGGTTGTCGGCGGTGTCGCGGCCGCCGGAGTAGGAGAAGTACAGGTCCGACAGCCGATAGCAGCAGGCGCCGCTGTTCTGGTAGAACTGCCCGGCCAGCGGGCTGTCCGGAATCGCCTGGAACACGCCCACGCGCGCGCCGCGCTCGCGCACGCGGTCGGCGTCGCCCTGCAACAGGCCGCCGACCTGCTTGACGTTGATCTCCATCGCCTGCTTGGTGTCGAGCCAGGCCGACACGGCGTTGTCGACATTGATCTTGGTCAGCATGTTGGTGGTGAACACCGGGATGCCGACCATGCTGCTGCCGTCGGCACGGAACGCCGAACGGGTCGGGTACAGGGTCGCATTGACCTTGGCCGCGACGAAGTTGGGCGAGGCCACCGAGAACGCGGCATCGGCCGCACGCGACACCGCGCGGACCGCATCGGCGGTCTTGATGTCGAACACCATCGGGGTCTTCAGACCGTGCTGCTTGAAGTAGGCGAACAGGTCGTCCACGCGCGGCACGTGGTAGCCGGTGGTGGTGCGGCGGTCCGGGGTCAGCAGGAACAGGCCGCTCACCGCCGACCACGGCGTCACCGTGATCGAGGGGTTGTAGCCCTGGTTGTTCATCGGGTCGTACTTGGTTTCGCCACGACGGCTGGTCCAGACGTTGGTGGTGCGGCCGAGGTTCCAGTCGTGCAGCACCACCGGCACGCCGTCGCTGGTCATCTTGATGTCCAGCTCCACGCCGTCCATGCACTGGTCGTTGGCGGTCTGCAGCGCGCCGCGCGAGTTTTCCGGCATGTCGGCGATGCCCGAGTACTTGCCCCACAGACCACGGTGGGCCAGCACCATGGTGTCGCCGCTGCTGTCGGCGAACAGGATGTTGCTCATCTTGGTGCCGACGGTGTCGTTGCAGTTGGCCATGGCCAGCTGCGGCACGACGGCCAGCACCGTCAGGGCGGCGAGCACGCGGCAGGCGCGCGCCAGGGGCGAGGGAACGAATGCGATCTTCATTGGGCTGCGTCCGGTTCTGAAGGAAAGGGGGAGACACGGGGGAACGAGCGCCGGTCAGGTCGACGCATGGCGGCATCTCGTGTGCTGCGCTCCGCACGGACGTCTCGCGCAGGAGCCTGAGCCACCGTGATCGGCGGCGGCGTCGGGGCGAGAAGTTAATAACTTACTGTGAATTATTTATTTCCAGGGTGCGACCCGGCGATGGACTGTGGACTGCGCCACGATTTGCTGCCATCCCGGCCGGGTCGTACCCAGGGACCGGCGCTTCGAACCGGCCGGTGCGCGCCGCTGGCGCTGCATCTGGGGACTTGCCTCATCGCGGCGGAGGATCGCCTCCGGTGATCGCTTCCTTGGCGAGACACGCTGTCTCTTGTAGATACCGTCTTACTCCCTAGCAGGCAAGGCCCCTTTTCGGATCGAACGCCGTGCCCGATTTGAGAACCCCGTAGGCCAGGTGCAGGAGCTTGCGCATGGCGGCGCACACGATCTGCTTGCCGGCTTTGCCGCGTTCGCTCAGCCGCTGTTTCAGCGTGCGGATGATCGGGTTGTGGGTCATGGCCACCAGGGCCGGCATGAACAGGCCCGCGCGCAGGCGGGGCGAGCCGGTGCGCGAGATGCAGACGTGGCCTTTGCGCTCGCCCGACTCCTGCAGGCACGGATTCAGGCCCGCGAAGGCGGTCACCGCCGAGGCATCGGCGAAGCGCCTCACATCGCCAAGCTCGGCCAGCATCAAGGCCGCGCTGGTGTCGGCAATCCCCTGGATGCTCACCAGCAACTCGCGCTGCCCACGCAAGGTCGGATCCTGATCGATATGGTCATCGATGGCCTGCTCGATCTGGGCGATGTGGTGTTGCAGATCGGCCAGATGGACCTGGATCGAGTCCTTCACCTGAGCCGGAGCGACGTCCAGCCGGTTGCGCTCCATCTGCAGCATCTGTTGCAGATCCTGGCGCCGGCGCACCAGTGCTTTGAGCTGCTTGAGCGCCGGCGGATCAGGGTGCCAACGGCGTAACTGCTCGCGGTGACGCAGGGCATAACTGGCGATCAGCTTGGCATCGCTGCGATCGGTCTTGACCCGGCTGAGTTGGCTGCGTGCGTACGCGGCCGTCTGCGCCGGGTTGAGCACGCACACCCGATAGCCGCGTGCGTGGAGGAACTCGGCCAGCGCCTGGTGGTAGGTGCCGGTGGCCTCCATGGCGATCCAGCTATCGGGCTGCGCATGCGTCTGCAGCCATGCCTGCAGGGCCTGGAAGCCCTTGGCATCGTTGGACAACTTGGCCTTGGTACGGTGCTTGCCATTGGTCAGATCGATGGCCACATCGAAACTGCGTTTGGCGACGTCGATGCCGATGACGGGAGACATACGCGATTCCTCCATCGTGTCAGGGTCATGATCGGCGCTGGGCCCGGTCCTGCCTTGTCGATGCGAGTTCACGCCCGGGGGCGGACTCGGATACCGTTCGGACACACAAGGGCCAGCATGTGGAGGGCGGAGCCGATCTACGATGCAAGCTCGAAGCTTTAGGAGCGACTGGACCTCCTACACCTCCTCCGATGATCAGTCGGAAGACATGACGCCTGTTTAGGGGCGACATGTCCAGATACAAGGAGCGGCTTCAGCCGCGAGGCTTTACCGGTAACGCCTCGCGGCTGAAGCCGCTCCTACAGACGCGTGCCTCCTATCGCCACACCATGCGCGCGCCCCCTGGGCGCCCGCTACGCCCCGCTCACCGCAACAGGAACGAAAGCATGCGCGCAATCCGCGCGTACGGCGGCTTGAGCAGGTCGCTGCCGGCGCGGCGCGCCTGCCACAGGATCGGCAGCGCCTTGCTGAAGGCGTCGAAGCCGGCGCGGCCGTGGTAGGCGCCCATGCCGCTGGGGCCGATGCCGCCGAACGGCAGCGCGTTGGCAGCGAAATGCAGCAGGCTGTCGTTGACGGTGACGCCGCCGGCGATGGTCGCGTGCAGGATCGCTTCGATCCGGGCGCGGTCGTGGCTGAAGGGATACAGCGCCAGCGGCCGGTCGCGGCCGTTGATCTCGGCGATGGCCGCATCCAGCGAGCGATAGCTGCGCAGCGGCAGGATCGGGCCGAAGATCTCCTCCTGCATCAGCAGCGCGTCGTCGCCCGGCTGCAGCACCACGGTCGGCACGATCAACCGCTCGCGCTCGGCGCGTTCGCGCTCCACCGTGGCCAGTTCGATCACCTCCAGGCCGCGCGCCCGGGCATCGTCCAGGTAGCCGCGCAGGCGCCGGTACTGGCCGTCGTTGACGATGCGGGTGTAGTCCTCGGCGCCGGCGAAATCGCCGTAGCGCGCCAGCACCTGCGCGCGCAGCGCCTGCACCAGCGCCGCCTCGCGGCCGGCGTCGATCAGCACGTAGTCCGGGGCGATGCAGGTCTGCCCGGCGTTGAACCACTTGCCGGTGGCCAGGCGCGCGGCGGCCTGCTCCAGCGGGTAGTCGGCGCAGACGATGGCCGGCGATTTGCCGCCCAGCTCCAGGGTCAGCGGGGTGAGGTTGGGCGCCGCCGCCGCCATCACCTTGCGCCCGACCGCGGTGGAGCCGGTGAACACCAGGTGGTCCAGCGGCAACGCGGCGAACGCCGACGCCACCTCGGCCCCGCCCAGCGCCACCGCCACCCGCTGCGGCGGGAACACCTCCGCCAGCAGCGACTGCAGGAACTGCGCGGTGCGCGGCGTGTGCTCGGAGGGTTTCAGGTAGACATGGTTGCCGGCGGCGATGGCAGTGGCCAGCGGGATCAGCGCCAGATTGACCGGGTAGTTCCAGGGTGCGATCACCCCGACCACGCCGACCGGCACCGGCCGCACTTCCGCGCGCGCCGGCCACAGCCGCCAGCCGGCACCGACCCGCTGCGGGCGCATCCAGCGCTTGAGATGGCGCAGCAGATGATCGATCTCGCCGAGCACGGTCATGCCGTCGGCGATCAGCGATTCGTGGCGCGAGCGGTGGCCGAAATCGGCGGCGATGGCATCGGCCATCTCCGGCAACCGCCGCTTCAGCCCCGCGCGCAGCCGCAGCAGGTCCTCGCGGCGCTGCGCCCGCTCCGGCTTGGCCGCCTGCCAGGCCGCGCGCAGACGCTGCAGGGTGACTGGCAGGGCGGCCAGCGGCGTGTCGGTGGAAGCGGCGTCGGCGGCGGAGGTCGGCATGGGCGCACTATACGACGCAGGTTGCGGCTGCCGTGCGCGCAGGCAGCGGGTCGGCAGTGCGCGGCCGCGCGCCCTGGGTCTCACAGTGGGTCGGGTCGGGACTGAAGTCCCTCCCACACGGAGCGCGTCAGCATCGCCGCGGACTGAAGGTTCCACCTGTGGGAGGGACTTCAGTCCCGACCCGATGAACCCGCGCGCTCCCACCCATCCGCACGGCTACGCCGGCTCTTCCAGCAACCACGCCTGCAACTGCGCCAGTGAGGCGACTTCATGGTGCGGCACGATGCCCTCCGGCGCGGCGGCGCCGTGCGCATTGAACCAGCAGGTGTGCAGCCCGGCGGCCAGGCCGCCGGCGATGTCCGCCTGCGGGTTGTCGCCGACCATCAACACCTGCGCCGGCGGCGGATCGCCCAGTTGCGCCAGCGCGTGCGCGAAGATCCCCGGGTGCGGCTTGGCCACGCCCACCACCTCGGAAATGGCGATGACCTCGAAGCGGTCGTGCAGGCTGGTGCGCTGCAGGCGCGCGGTCTGCAGCGCGCCGAAGCCATTGGTGACCAGGCCCAGGCGCGCGCGCCCATGCAGCGCGTCGAGCAGGTCCACTGCTCCGTCCAGCGGCGCGCACAGCTCGGCCATCGCCGCCAGGAACGCCGTGTTCAAGGTCTCCGGCGCGGTCTGCAGGCGCTGCGCCCAGTCGGCGAAGCGGCGCTGCTGCAATTGCAACGCGGTGATCGCGCCGTTCTGGTACTGCACCCACAGCGGCCGGTTGCAGGCGGTGTATTCGGCGTAATCCGCCTCGCCGAACTGCACGCCGTAGCCGGCGAACATGCGCTGCAGGCCGGCGAAGGCGTCGAAATGGAACAAGGTGTCGTCGGCGTCGAACAGGATCCAGCGATAGCGCATGCGGGCGACCGGTGCGGCAAGGGCCCGCCATGGTAGCCGCTGCCCGCAGACACGACGACGCCGGCACAAGGGCCGGCGTCGCGTGCGGCGATGGCCGCGTCCTGCCTAGGCGCGCGTGCTCAGTGACCCGACCCGCGCGAGGCGCCCAGCCCGGTCTCGGCGCGGATCTGCTGCGCCTTGAACGCGGCGCGTTCCTTGCCGGCCTGCGCGCTGCGGTCCAGCACCGAGAACAGCCAGATGCCGACGAAGCCGATGGTCACCGAGAACAGCGCCGGCGAGGTGTACGGGAACGGCGCCGAGCCGGTCGGGTTGCCCAGCGTGTCCACCCACACCGACGGCGACAGCACGGTCAGCACCAGCGAGGAGATCAGGCCGAGGAAGCCGCCGATCACCGCGCCGCGGGTGGTGCAGTCCTTCCACAGCAACGACAGGATCAGCACCGGGAAGTTGGCCGAGGCGGCGATGGCGAAGGCCAGCGACACCATGAAGGCCACGTTCTGCTTCTCGAACACGATGCCCAGCAGCACCGCGATCACGCCCAGCGCGATGGTGGTGACGCGCGACACCTTCAGTTCCGAGCCCGGGGCCGGATTGCCCTTCTTGATCACCGTGGCGTACAGGTCGTGGGACACCGCCGAGGCACCGGACAGGGTCAGGCCGGCGACCACCGCCAGGATGGTGGCGAAGGCCACCGCGGAGATGAAGCCCATGAACACGTTGCCGCCCACCGCGTTGCCGACCAGCACCGCCGCCATGTTGGCCGCACCCTTGCCGCCATGGATGGTGCCGGTGGCGACGTCGGCGAACTGCGGGTTGGTCAGCACCAGGGCGATGGCGCCGAAGCCGATGATGAAGATCAGGATGTAGAAGTAGCCGATCCAGGTGGTGGCCCACAACACCGACTTGCGCGCCTGCTTGGCGTCGGGGACGGTGAAGAAGCGCATCAGGATGTGCGGCAGGCCGGCGGTGCCGAACATCAGCGCCATGCCGAAGGAGATCGCCGAGATCGGATCCTTGACGAAGCCGCCCGGGCCCATGATCGACAGGCCGGCACTGGCCGCCTCTTCCGGCGAGGCGCCGCCGTTGGCCGCCACCGCGGTCTTCACCCGCACGCCCTCGGCGAACAGCGCCTCGAAGCTGAAGTTGAAGTGCCACATGATCGCCACGGCCATGAAGGTCACGCCGGTCAGCAGCAGCACCGCCTTGATGATCTGCACCCAGGTGGTGGCGGTCATGCCGCCGAACAGCACGTAGACCATCATCAGCACGCCGACCAGGCTCACCGCCACCCAGTAGTCCAGGCCGAACAGCAGCTTGATCAGCGCGCCGGCGCCGACCATCTGCGCGATCAGGTAGAACAGCACCACCACCAGCGTGCCGGAGGCGGCGAAGCTGCGGATCGCGGTCGGCGCGAAGCGATAGCCGGCCACGTCGGCGAAGGTGTACTTGCCGAGGTTGCGCAGGCGCTCGGCCATCAGGAAGGTCAGGATCGGCCAGCCGACCAGGAAGCCGATGGCGTAGATCAGGCCGTCGTAGCCGTTGGTCATCACCGCCGCGGTGATACCCAGGAACGAGGCCGCCGACATGTAGTCGCCGGCGATCGCCAGGCCGTTCTGGAAGCCGGTGATGCCGCCGCCGGCGGTGTAGAAGTCCGACGCCGAGCGGGTCTTCTTCGCCGCCCACTTGGTGATCCACAGGGTGCCGGCGACGAAGAAGGCGAACATGGAGATCGCCACCCAGTTGGTCGGCTGCTTGTCGGTCTGGCCGACATCGCCGCCGGCGGCCAGGGCCGCACCGGCCGGCAGCAGCGCGGCCAGCAGCAGCAGAAGGAAGCGCAGGTACTTGCTCATTGGCGGGCGTCCTCGAGGATGGCGGCGGTCAGCTGGTCGTACACGGTGTTGGCGCGACGCACGTAGATGGCGGTGATGGCGATGGTGAAGACCATCACCCCGATCGCGATCGGAATGCCGATGGTGGTGACGCCGCTACCCATCGGCTGGGCCAGGAAGGCCTTGTCGAAGGCGATCAGGCCGATGAAGCCGAAGTAGGCCAGCAGCATCAGGACGGTCAGCGTCCAGCCCAGCGCGTTGCGCTGGCGCTTGAGCGCGTGGTACTTCGGATTGGCGTCGATCTTGGCGATCAGCGCGTCGTTGGAGAGGCTCATGAGATGGCTCCGGTAAGTGGCCGCGGCACGGATCAGAAGCTGTACTTGGTGGTGAACTGCAGGCGGGTGATGTCGCCCGTGGCGCCGCTTTCGATCTCGCGCTTGCCGTACATCAGCTCGGCGCCGATATCGACCTTGGGCAACGGCGAGTAGAAGACGTTGCCGCGGATGCTCTGCACGCTTTTGGTCACGGCCAGGCCGGTGCGCGCGGTGTCGTTGTCGTAGTCGCTGCGCGCGTAGATCAGGTTGGTGCGCAGCTTGGGCGAGAACGCGTGGCGCCAGCCGACGTAGCCGGCGACCACGCCGACCGTGTCCAGGTCGCGGTCGGCGGCGTCGTACACCGCGTTCTGGGCGATGCCCAGGCCGATGTAGCGGCCGATGCCTTCGCCGCCGGTGAGCTGGTAGAACAGGCTGTCGCTGTCGCTGGCCACCCACTTGCCGCCCAGGGTCAGACCGCCGGAGGCCTTGCTGGCGTCGGCGCCGGTGGCGCGGTTGTCGACCTTCTGCTGGCCGACCACGCCTGCGACGCCGAAGCTGCCCCAGTCGCCCTTCCAGCCGTAGCGCACGGTCAGGTCCGGCAGCGCGCCGCGGTCGGAACTGGCGGTGCTGACCACGCCGGCCACGCTGCGCGTGTACAGGGTGGTTTCCGGATTCTCCAGGGCGATGCTGAAACCGCCGTTGGTGTAGCGCAGCTGCGCCTGGCGCACGAACACCACGCCGTCGGTGGGGCCGATGAAGTCGGCCGCTTCCGGCAGCGCCGCCGGATCCATGAAGTTGGACCAGGTCTGGCCGGCCAGCCAGTGGTTCCAGTACATGTAGGCGTGGCGCAGGGTGGCGCCGTAGGTGTTGGTGGCGGTCTGGGTGCCCAGTGAATTGCCGAAGAAGTCCAGTTCCACCAGCGCACCGGCCTTGTTGCCGCCTTCGGTGACGCTGTCCACGCCGAAGTTGATCCGCGAGAACTTGGCGTGGGCGTTGTAGTCGGTACCGGACTTGGCGCCGCCCACCGGGGTCTGCCCGGGCAGGTACAGCGCGCGGCCGGTGGCATCGTCGGCGAGCTGGCCGTCGCCGGTGCGGGTGGCCAGGAAGTCGGCCTTGATGAAGCCGCCGACCTTGAAGGTGGTGCCGGGCGTGGCCCCCGGGGTGATGGTGGTGACCTGGATCGGCGCCTTGCCGGCCGGCGGTGCCGGGGGTGGCGGCGGCGGCGCGGCCTGGGTCGAGCGGACCGCGGCGACCTCGGTCTGGGTCTGCGCGATCTGCCCCTGCTGCTGTTGCTGCGCGGACAGCAGTTGCTGCACCTGCCGCTCCAGCTCGGCCACGCGGGTCTCCAGCGCCTGTTCGCGCGCCGAGGGTTTGCCTTGGGCGAAGGCCGCGCCGGGCGCGACCAGGGCCATCAACAGCGCCGCCGCCAACGGGCGGCGCGCCAAGGATGCGATGCGGTTGCTCATTACTCCCTCCCGAATAATGGATGGCCGCACGCATGCGCACGGCCGTAGCCCAGCGTGCGCGACCGCGCTGGCCGCGCCTATTGGCCATTAGTCGAACGTCGGCTGAGTTACGACCATCGTCTAAGGCCCGGCGCGTGTGCGCTTGACGCCGGATGCGGCACACTGCGCATTGACGCGCCGCCGCATGCGGCGCCCCGTTCATTGCAGAGGGAACCATGGCCGATCTCTACCCCGTCGATCCGCAGTTCGCCGCCCGTGCGCGGGTCGACAAGACCCAGTACCAGACCCAGTACAAGGCATCGGTGGAACAGCCGGAGGCGTTCTGGGGCAAGGTGGCCGAGCGCCTGGACTGGTTCAAGAAGCCGACCCGGATCAAGGACGTCAGCTTCGCCCTGGACGACTTCCGCATCCGCTGGTTCGACGACGGCGAACTCAACGCCAGCGTCAACTGCCTGGACCGGCAACTGGCCACCCGCGGCGACAAGACCGCGCTGCTGTTCGAGCCGGACAGCCCGGACGCGCCGTCCTACCGCGTCACCTATCGCGAGCTGTACGAGCGCGTGTGCCGGCTCGGCAACGCGCTGCGCGCGCTGGGCGTGCGCAAGGGCGACCGCGTCACCATCTACCTGCCGATGATCCCCGATGCCGCGGTGGCGATGCTGGCCTGCGCGCGCATCGGCGCGATCCACTCGGTGGTGTTCGGCGGCTTTGCGCCCAACTCGATCGCCGACCGGGTGATCGACTGCGGCAGCAAGCTGATCATCACCGCCGACGAAGGCCTGCGCGGCGGCAAGAAGATCCCGCTCAAGGCCAACGTGGACGCGGCGCTGAAGCTGCCCGGCACCACCAGCGTGGAGACCGTGCTGGTGGTGCGCCACACCGGCGGCGCAGTGGACATGCAGGCCCCGCGCGACCGCTGGTTCCACGACGTGGTCGACAGCCAGCCGGCCGAATGCGAACCCGAGCGCATGAATGCCGAGGACCCGCTGTTCATCCTCTACACCTCCGGCTCCACCGGCAAGCCCAAGGGCGTGCTGCACACCACCGCCGGTTACCTGCTGTACGCGGCCTATACCCACGAGACCGTGTTCGACCTGCGCGAGGACGACATCTACTGGTGCACCGCGGACGTCGGCTGGGTCACCGGCCACAGCTACATCGTCTATGGGCCGCTGGCCAACGGCGCCACTGCGCTGATGTTCGAGGGCGTGCCCAACTACCCGAGCGTGTCGCGCTTCTGGGAGGTCATCGACAAGCACCAGGTGACGATCTTCTACACCGCCCCGACCGCGATCCGCGCGCTGATGCGCGAGGGCGAGGCGCCGGTGAAGCAGACCGCGCGCACGAGCCTGCGCCTGCTCGGCAGCGTCGGCGAGCCGATCAATCCCGAAGCCTGGCGCTGGTACTACGACGTGGTCGGCGATGGCCGCTGCCCGATCGTGGACACCTGGTGGCAGACCGAGACCGGCGGCATCCTGATCACCCCGCTGGCCGGTGCCATCGACCTCAAGCCCGGCTCGGCGACGCTGCCGTTCTTCGGCGTGCAGCCGGCGCTGGTCAGCGCCGACGGCGAGATCCTGGAGGGCGCCACCGAGGGCAACCTGGTGCTGCGCGATTCCTGGCCGGGGCAGATGCGCACCGTGTACGGCGACCACCAGCGCTTCATCGACA
This sequence comes from Xanthomonas sp. NCPPB 3174, assembly GCF_056725205.1. Lineage (NCBI taxonomy): Bacteria > Pseudomonadati > Pseudomonadota > Gammaproteobacteria > Lysobacterales > Lysobacteraceae > Xanthomonas > Xanthomonas sp. NCPPB 3174. The sequence continues at coordinate 4,814,892 of NZ_CM161517.1, forward strand.
CCTATTTCCGCACCTACCCGGGCAGCTACTTCACCGGCGACGGCTGCCGCCGCGACGCCGATGGCTACTACTGGATCACCGGCCGCGTCGATGATGTCATCAACGTCTCCGGCCACCGCATCGGCACCGCCGAGGTGGAGAGCGCGCTGGTCGCCCACCCCAAGGTGGCCGAGGCCGCGGTGGTCGGCTTCCCGCACGACATCAAGGGCCAGGGCATCTACGCCTACGTGACCCTGGTCGCCGAGGAACAGCCCAGCGAAGCCCTGCACAAGGAACTGGTGGCCTGGGTGCGCAAGGAGATCGGCCCGATCGCCGCCCCCGACCACCTGCAGTGGGCGCCGGGCCTGCCCAAGACCCGCTCGGGCAAGATCATGCGCCGCATCCTGCGCAAGATCGCCGAGAACGCCCCCGACCAACTCGGCGACACCTCGACCCTGGCCGATCCATCGGTGGTGGATTCGCTGGTGAACGAACGGCTGGCGCGCTGACGCGCGCCGGGATTCGGGATTTGGGATTGGGGATTCGTCAAAGCGGTCCCCGGTCCGTGTCCGATCTCCTGGCGACGTCACGCTCCGCTGTTGCTGTTGCTCTACGAATCCCCAATCCCAAATCCCGAATCCCCGCCCCATGCCCACCCTGCTGATCGCCGACGACCATCCCCTGTTCCGCGAGGCGCTGCGTGGGGCGGTGCAGCGGGTGATGCCGGGGGTGCAGTTGTACGAGGCCGACAGCGTCGAGGCGCTGTACGCGCTGGCCGATCGCCATGCCGATGCCGATCTGCTGCTGATGGATCTCAACATGCCCGGTGCACAGGGGTTCAGTGCGCTGGTGCACATGCGTGCGCTGCATCCGCAGTTGCCGGTGGTGGTGGTGTCCGCACGCGAGGAGCCGACGGTGATGCGGCGCGCGCTGGACCACGGCGCGTTCGGCTTCATTCCCAAGTCGGCCGACTCGGACACCATCGGCCTGGCCCTGGGCACGGTGCTGGACGGCGAGCACTGGGTGCCGCCGGAAGCGCACAACGTGCCGCCCACCGACCGCGCCGAGCGCGAGGTCGGGCAGCGCCTGCGCGAACTGACCCCGCAACAGTTCCGGGTGCTGCAGATGCTCGGCGCCGGCAGCCTCAACAAGCAGATCGCCTACGACCTGGGCGTGTCCGAGGCCACGATCAAGGCGCACGTCACCGCGATCCTGCGCAAGCTCGGCGTCACCAACCGCACCCAGGCGGTGCTGCTGGCCGGCAAGCTGGCCATCGACAGCGACGCGATCGTGCTGCCGCCGGAAGAGGACTGAGCCGCTGCGACATCTGCGAAGGCGCGAGCGAGCGGATGCAGCGCGTGCGCGTCCGTTGTCCGTGCGTACGCGGCGCGCTGGGCGCCTCCTTGTGGGAGGGACTTCAGTCCCGACGCGCTGAACACGGAGCGCCAGTCGCTCCCTTGGGCACGGTGTGGGAAGCCCCCCACCCAGCGGCGACGCATCGGTAGCTGCATGCGCGAACAGCGGACAAGTCCGTGGCGCTGTCCTGAAGGGGCGCACACATTCGCCCACTCGCGCTCCACGGCTGAGCGCCACCGCAGGCAACGACGTGGGTAGAGAAGCGAGCATCCTCGACGCACCCAGCGCATTTGCCGTACCGCTGCAGAGCCATCGCCGATATAGCAGCAGCTATCAAGATAAGCTGCAGGTTCGCGTGCGTTCCAGGGATGTTCGCCGCAGTTGGCCGCTGTTAGACTGCGCGTCCCCTTGGGGAGTAGCCTGCTGTCCGACCTGCGCGGACAGCGCCCGTATCAACAGACTCGGCCGATGCGCCGTGGTACGGGCAGCCAGTTCGGTTGGCGAGACCAGCGGCGAGTGCGCAAGGCGAAGGCCGGGCGCGCGCGCTCGTCGTTGTCGCCTGTCCCGGTACGGTCCCCCATGTCGTTTCTTTCGATCCTCCTGCTCGGCATCGCCATGTCGACCGATGCCTTCGCCGCCGCGGTCGGCAAGGGCGCGGCGATGCAACGCCCGCGCTGGGCCGACGCGCTGCGTGCCGGCCTGATCTTCGGCTGCATCGAGGCACTGACCCCGGCGCTGGGCTGGGTGCTCGGCCAGGCCGCATCCAAGTACGTGGTCGCCTTCGACCACTGGATCGCCTTCGGCCTGCTCGGCGCGCTGGGCGTGCACATGATCGTCGCCGGCCTCAAGCCGGAGTCCGACACGCCCGAGGAGGCCGCGCCCAAGCGCCACGGCTTCTGGAACCTGGCGGCCACCGGCTTGGCCACCAGCATCGACGCGATGGCGGTGGGCGTCGGCCTGGCCTTCCTCGACGTGAACATCGTCGAGGTCGCGGCGATCATCGGCCTGTGCACGCTGACCATGGTCACCCTGGGCATCATGCTCGGCCGCGCGCTCGGTGCGCTGGCCGGCAAGCGCGCGGAGATCGTCGGCGGCGCGCTGCTGATCGCGATCGGCAGCACCATCCTGTTCGAGCATCTGCATGGTGCAGGCTGAGCGACGGGGTGCTGGTGCGGCCGGTATTGGGGATGCGGGATTGGGGCTGTGCGGCGACGGTGCGTGCCCGTCCCGCACTGACGGCGCCCTGGGTCAGGCCGGCTTGGCGGTGAATTCGAGATAGGTGGACAGGATGTACTTGTCGCCGCTGCGCGGCGGCAGGCCCGCGTGCAGGAACATCCAGTACGGCGGGAACACCAGCAGGCGCCCGGCGCGCGGGGCGACCTCCAGGTCCAGGTCGAGGAAGCGGGTGTGCCCGCCCTCGGCCACGTCGTTGAGATACCACAGGAACACTAGGTAACGGCCGGTCTCGGCGTCGCAGGCGTCGAAGTGCGGCTGGAAGCGTTCGCCGGCATCGGCGCGGTAGCGCTTGATCCGCAGGTCGGCCAGGCGTGGGCGCCACGGCACCTCGGCGGTCAGGCCGAGATCGGCGTTGTAGCGGGCCAGCGCCGCACGCACCTGTTCGATGAAAAAACCCTGGAACGCCGGATCAGCGAGCCGGGTGACATTGAGTTCGGTCCAGGCGCTGTCGTCCAGCCCCGCACGCTCGCCAGCGCCGTTGCGGCTGTGCTGGGCGGCGGTCTGCTCGAACTGCGCGATGAGCTGGGCGCAGAAGCCAGGATCCAGTGCCGCGTCGTAGACGCGGACGTAGTGGCGCAGGTCGGTCTGGTTCATGCGCATCGGCATGCTGCTCCCTCAAGCAGAACGGCGCGCCCACAGGGACGCGCCGTATCGTACGCTCCGGCGCCGCCCACGCAGGCGGGCGGCGCCGGCTCCACTCAGAAGCGGTAGGTAGCCCGCATCCAGTAGTAGCGGCCGAGCGTGTCGTAGGTGCTCACGTCGGTGTTCGCGTTCAACACGTTGTTCTGGTACATGACCGGCGGCTGCTTGTTGGTCAGGTTGTCCACGCCCAGGTCCAGGCGCAGGTTGGCGCCGGTCATGTCGTAGCCCACCTGCAGGTTGTGGTACATGTAGCTGCCGTAGTCCAGCACCACGCCCTTGATCGCCGCATCGGCGGACATGTTCTGGGTCAGGTCGCCACTGCCGACCTGCACCTTGCCGATCCAGCGGGTGGTCCAGCTCGCATCCCAGTTGCCCAGCTTCCAGCCGACCTGGGCGTGCGCGCGCCAGTGCGTGTAGTTGCCGTAGGACGAGTTGTAGCGGCCGGCCATGTGCACCACCGTGTCCCCGGTGTCGATGTCGTAGCGGTGCAGGTAGGTGCTGTCCACGGCCACGGTGAACTTGCCGAACGCGGTCTCCGGCAGCACGTAGTTGGCGCCGAGGTCGATGCCCTGGGTGTTGAGCTTGCCGATGTTCACCACCGGCGTCTGGATGTAGTTGATGTTGCCGGCGCTGACAGTGCCCGCGGCATAGCGGTGGATGTAGCTGCAATACGGGCTGTTGTCGTCGTTGTAGCAGAGGTCGGCCACGGTCTGCGCGGAGATCGACTGGATCAGGTCGTTGAGCTTGACCTTCCACCAGTCGAGGTTGACCGACAGGCCCGGCACGTATTCGGGGCTGTAGACCAGGCCGTAGTCGAAGGAGGTGCCCTTCTCCGGCTTGAGCTGATAACCGACATAGCTGGACCCGGACACGATGCCGTTGGTCTGCGACAGGCCCGAGCCGTTCCAGCCGGCCGGCACGCCGGCGCAGGCATTGGCGTGGCCGCTGCCGCTGTAGCCGATGCACGGGTCGACGAAGTTCGGCGAGTCGGCGGTCGGACCCTGGTAGATGTCGCTGATCGTCGGCGCACGGAACACCTGCGCCGCGGTGCCGCGCACCATCAGGTCGTGGATCGGACGCCACTCCACCTGGAACGAGGCGCTGTTGTTGCCCGAGCGCACGCTGCTGTAGTCGGAGTAGCGGTCGCTCAGGGTCAGGTTGAGCGCGCCGACCGGCGAGGACTGCTCCAGCACCGGCACGAACAGCTGGGCGTATGCCTCCTTGACGTTGAAGCTGCCGCTCAGCGGCGAGGAACACGCTTCGGAGGAGACCGCGCAGGTGTTGTCGCTGTTGATCAGCGCATTGGCCGAGACCGTGGAGTTCAGGGTCTCCTTGCGGTACAGCGCGCCCACCGCCAGCTGCGCGGCGCCGGCCGGCATTTCCCACAGGCTGCCGTTGGCGCTGGCTTCCCACTGGCGCATGATCGTGGTGGTTTCCTGGCGCGGAATCGATTCGTTGCTCTTCAGCCAGGCGATGGTATTGGCGTTGTTCTGGTCGAAGATGTTGACCTGCCCGCTGTCGATCGCGGTCTGCAGCGCGGCGTAGTCGACGTAGCCGTGACTCCAGTTGCGCTGGCGGTAGTGGCCGTAGTTGAAGTTGGTGTCCCACACCCAGCTGGTGTCGCCGATGCCGCCCTTCAGGCCGATCACGTCCTGGTCGGTGGCGGTGTCGTAGAAGCCCTCGCGCTGGCCCAGGGTGGTGAAGCGCGAACGGAACTCGTAGCCGTTGGGACCGAACTCCACGCCGAACGGGTTGTACGGATTGTTGGCGGCGATGGTGATGCCGTCGCTCTGCGCGTCGAACGGCAGCGGCGCGATCGCGAAGTTCGACATGGTGTGGTTGTGGTAGGCGTTGACGTACGCCTGCATCGAGTCGGTGATGTTGAAGCTGCCGAGCACGAAGCCGCCGACGCGCTGCTGCGGGGTCAGCAGCAGGTTCTCCGCCTGGTAGTTGTAGGCGTCGGCCGAGGAGCTGTAGCACTTGTAGCCGCCGCTGCCGTTGCTGGTCAGCGCGCCGTTGGCGCTGCAGCCGTTGGCCGCCAGGGTCGCCGCCGGCAGCTTGTAGTAGCCGCTGGGCGTGCGGCTGGAACCGCCCTTGTAGACGCTGCCGCTGGACAGGTACATCGCGTACTTGGAGAACGCGCGGTTGGCGCTGGAGACGTCCTTCTGCTTGTTGTAGTCCAGGCCGACCACGACGTTGCCGCGGTCCCAGGTCTTGCCGAAGGTGAAGCTGCCGCCCTGGCGCGCACCGTCGCCGCGGCTGGTCTGGCCGTAGTTGGCCGAGACTTCGCCGCCTTCGAAATTCTTGCGCAGGATGAAGTTGACCACGCCGCCGATCGCGTCGGAGCCGTACATCGCCGAGGCGCCGACCTTCAGCACTTCGACGTGGTCGATCATGTTGGCCGGGATCGAGTTGACGTCGTTGTTCTGGATGCGGTGGCCGTCGATCAGGATCAGCGTGCGCTGGTCGCCGAGGCCGCGCAGGGAGATGGTCGAGGCGCCGTCGCCGCCGCCGTTGTTGACCTGCGGGTTGGTCGCGGCGCCGGCGATGCCGGGCAGCGCCTGCAGCAGGTCGCCCAGGGTCTGCTTGCCGCTCTGCTGGATCTGCTGGCGATCGACCACGGCGACCGGGCTGGCGGTCTCCACATCCACACGGCGCACCAGCGAACCGGTGACGGTGAGCTTGTCCAGCGTCACCGGCGCGTCGCCGGACGCGGACGCCGCCGGCGTGGCGCTCTGCGCATAGAGCGTGGCGGGAAGCGTCGCCATGGCCAGGCAAACGGCGTGAGCGAGTCTGTTCTTTGCTACGGACATCGGGAAGACCTCATGTGATGTGCGACAAGCGCCGGCTGCACGCAGGCGCGAACCATCCCGGGCGCCTCGACGGCGCGGCGGGTGAAATGGATGCCTCGGGCCTGCGGTTCATTACAGGACCGTCAGGCACTTGTTAGTTTTTTATAAGAAGGGTGTTGTTTCGGTGTGCCAGCGTGCGCCAGCGCCTGACAAAAACATCGCTTCAACCGCGGTACAGCGCGCGCGGCGTTTTGCCGTTCAACCCGCAGACGGGAACGGTTCAGACAAGCAGCACGCGCTCACGCGGCGCGATAGTCCCAGCGTTGCAGGAACGGTTGCAGCACCGGCAGCACCGGCGCGAACGCATCGCGATAGGCATGCCAGCGGTCCAGGGCCTTGCGGTTGATGCCTTCCACCACCTGCGCGTAGCTCGGCGTGCTGATGAAACCCTTGCCCTGCGCGTGCCGCTGGAACTCCAGCAGCCGCTCCGGCTGCTGCAGTTGCAGGAATTGCCCCAGCCGCGCCACCTGCGCCTGCGGGTCGGCCACCAGATCCTCGTAGCGCAACTCCAGCGTGCGCGGCTGCAGCAAGGTGGCGTGATACAGCCAGAAGTCCATCGCATCGGCATAGCCGCGCGCCAGCCGCGGCAGGCTGGCACACAGCAGGGCGAAGGCCGGCGAGCGGAACGCCTGCATGTAACAGCTCAGCAGCACGTCGCAGGGATGGCGCAGCGCCAGGATCACCGGCGCCTCCGGGAACAGGCGCCGGATCAGCGGCAGGCGCAGCAGGTTCAACGGGTTCTTGTCGACCAGGCGCTGGTCCGGCTGCAACTGCACCACCCCGCGCACCGCCTGCCAGTACTCGGCGCGCAGCGCGTCACAGGCGGCATCGTCGAGCTCGCCCAGTCCGTCCGGCCAGGCCACGCCGCGCGTCTCCAGGCGGTCGGCCAGCCCCTGCAGGAACGGCCGCTCGTCCATCGCCACCAGCTGCGGGTGGGCGTCGAGCATCTGTTCCAGCAAGGTGGTGCCCGAACGCGGGAAGCCGACCACGAAGATCGGCGAGTCCGCCATCGCCGGCGCGGTCACCGGCCGCGCCGCGGCGTGGCGCGCCGGATCCCAGCGGGCCTGCGCGACCGGCAATGGCGGTGCGTCCGCCGCCGCCAGTTCCGGCACCAATGCGGCCAGACCCTCGACCTGGCCGGCATGGCCCTGCGCGCAGGCGTCCAGCGCCTCGTCGTAACGGCCCAGGCGGTCGCAGACCCGCGCCAGGGCGAAGAACAGATTGCTCTGCTTGCGCCGGTCGACGGCGCTGCCGTCGGCCAGCAGCCCGCGCAGCAGCGCGTGCGCCTGCTGCCAGTGGCCCTCGCGCATGGCCAGCACCGCCAGCGCATTGGCGGCGTCCTGGCGCACGTCGGGGTCCTCGATCCGCTCCGGCGGCGGCAGCTGCGCGGCCGCGTCGCGCGCCTGCGGCAGGCGGTTGGCGCGTTCGAGCACCAGTACCAGCCGCGACCAGGCCCGCGCCGGCTGCGCCACCGGCCCCTCGGCGCAGGCGCGCAGCAGAGCGCAGGCGATGTCGGTCTCGCCGCCCTGCGACAGCAGCCAGGCCAGTTCCACGGTGGTGTCCGGATCCAGCGGCGGCCACTGCCGCCAGTCGGCGATCAGCGCCTGCACGCGCTGGAAGTCGCCGCATTCGTGGCAGGCCATCGCCGCATGCACGCACAGCGGCGGGGCCTGCGGCGCCAGCGCATGCGCGTCGAGCAGGTGTTCGCGGGCCGCGGCGTAGTCGCCGGCATCCATCGCCAGCAGGCCCAGGTTGTGGTGCGGCAGCGGATCGTCCGGCACCAGCGCGCGGGCGCGCAGATAGGCCTCGCCTGCCGGGCCGGGGTCGCCGGCCTCGCGCAGCGCCGTGCCGAGGTTGTTCCAGTGCGCCACCTCATGCGGCTCGCGCTCGGCGAGCCTGCGGTACACGGCGGCGGCCGGCGCCGGCTGGCCCTGCATCTGCAGGCTCATCGCCAGCAGGCTGCTGGCCAGGACATCGTCGGGGTGCTGCCGCAGGTAGGCGCGGGCACCGTGTTCGAGCGTCTGCGCCTGCCCGGCCTCCAGCGCCGCCAGCAGGTCCGGGAGCGAGGGCATCGCGGGGGTGTCCAGGGAGGTCATGCGCAGGCGGATCGTGGGGGCCCACCACCTTAGCCGCCCGCCCGCGCCGTGCGCCACGCCGGCCGCGCCGCGGCGTGCCACACGGCACATACATTGCCGTTACAAAGACGGGCGACGCCGCTAGATGGGATCGTGGTAGGCGGTGAGGAAGGCGCGCAGCGAGGCCGGCTTGACCGGCTTGGTCAGCAGCCGGTAGCCGCGCTCGCGCGCCTGCAGCTTCAATTCGTCGCGACCGTCGGCGGTGAGCAAGGCGCCGGCCACCGGCCCGGGCATCGCCGCACGCAGCGCATCCAGGGTCTCCAGGCCGTCGAGCCGGTCGTGCAGGTGGTAGTCGACCAGCATCACGTGCGGTGCGCAAGCGGCCTGCGCCAGCGCCGCGTCGACGGTGCTGGCGCAGATCACCTCCACCTGCCAGCGGCCGAGCAGCGCGCGCATGCCGTCGAGGATTTCCTGGTCGTTGTCCACGCACAGCACGCGCAGCCCGGCCAGCGAGTCGGCCGCCGCCGCCGCGCGCGGCGCGCGTTGCTGCGCCTGTGCCGGCGGCGCCGCCCGTGGCAGGGTGATGGAGAACATGCTGCCGTGGCCGACGCGGCTGCGCGCATCCAGGTCGTGGCCGAGCAGGCGCGAGATGCGCTGGCAGATCGACAGGCCCAGGCCCAGCCCCTGCTCGCCCCAGTCGAACGGCTGCTGGTAGCGCTGGAACTCGTCGAAGATCTGCTGCATGTGGTGCGGCGGGATGCCGGGGCCGGTGTCCCAGACCTGCAGTTCCAGCGCCGCACCGCGGCGGCGCATGCCGAGCACGATGCGGCCCTGGCGGGTATAGCGCAGCGCGTTGGCGAGGAAGTTCTGCAGCACGCGGCGCAGCAGGCGGCGATCGCTGCGCACCCACAGCGGCCGCGCGTACACGTGCAGGCGCAGGCCACGGCCGGCGGCGATCGGGCTGTACTGCGCGGCCAGTTCGCGCAGCAGCAGGCCGGCATCGATGTCCTCGATGGTCGGGCGCAGGCCACCGGCATCCAGCCGCGACACGTCTAGCAGGCCATCGAGCAGTTCCTCGGCCGCGCGCAACGAGGCGTCCACGCGCTCGGCCAGATGCCGCTGCTCCTCGTTCTGGTGCGCATCGCGCAAGGCCGAGGCGAACAGCCGCGCGGCGTTGAGCGGCTGCAGCACGTCGTGGCTGATCGCGGCCAGGAAGCGGGTCTTGGACTGCTGCGCGAGTTCCGCCTCGCGCGAACGCTCGGCCACGCGCTGCTCCAGGGTCTCGTTGGCCTCGAGCAGGGCCTGCTCGGCGCGCTTGTAGTCGGTGATGTCGTTGTAGCTGGTGACATAGCCGCCGCCCGGCAGCGGCTGGCCGCGCATCTCGATCACCTTGCCGTCGCTGCGGGTGCGTTCGAACACGTGCGGAGTGCCGGCGCGCATGTGCGCGATGCGGCGGGCGATCTGGTCTTCCACCTGGCCGCCACCCAGTTCGCCGCGCTCGGCGTTGTAGCGGATCAGGTCGGCGACCGGCCGGCCGACGTAGAGCATGCCGTCGGGATAGCCGAACATCTGCTGGTAGCGGCGGTTCCAGGCGGTCAGGCGCATCGCCGGATCGACCACGCTGACCCCGGCGCTGATGTTCTCCAGCGTGGTGGACAGGATCTCGCGGTTGAAGCGCAGTTCCTGCCCGGCCTCGTCGAGCACCGCCACCACCTCGCCCAGGTCCATGCCCGAGCCGCGCAGCAGGCTGGTCAGCACCAGGCGCGCGGAGGCCGCGCCGATCGAGGCGGCGAGCAGGCGTTCGGTGAACTGCACCCAGACGCGGTCGGCCACCGCGGTGGGCTGCGGCTCGCGGCCGAGCAATTGCGCCTGCTCGGCGAAGGCGCGGCGAGCGTGACGCTCGCCGACCATGCGCTCGGCCAGCGCCTGTAGGTCGACCACGCGTACCTGCCCAAGCCAGTCGCCGGCCACCGCCGGGCGCTGCGAGTACGGCTCCAGGAACGGCGCCGCGCGCAGGCGCTCGTCCAGGCCCGGGCGCCAGCGTGCCGACACCAGCATCATCGTGCCGACGTTGACCAGCAGCGACCAGAACGTGCCGTGCGCCAGCGGATCCCAGCCGCTCATGCCGAACAGCTGCTGCGGGCGCAGCCAGGAGATGCCGAACGGCCCGTCCAGCAGCCAGGCCGGCGCCAGCCAGCCGGCCTGGGTCAGCGCCGGCAGCAGCAGCGTGTAGATCCAGGTGGCGAAGCCCAGCACCATGCCGGTCTCCACGCCCTTGCGGCTGGCGCCGCGCCAGTACAGTCCACCGATCACGCCCGGTGCGAACTGCGCCACCGCGGCGAAGGCCATCAGCCCGTACGAGGCCAGCGTCGTGTCGTTGCTGCTGCTGCGGTAATAGCCGTAGGCGATCAGCGCCAGCAGCAGGATCGCCAGGCGGCGGATCCACAGCACCTTCGAGGCCACGTCGGCGCCGGCCGCCTGGTGCCCGCGGCGGCGCAGCAGCACCGGCATCACCAGGTCGTTGCTGATCATCGTCGCCAGCGCGATGCTGGAGACGATGACCATGCCGGTGGCGGCGGAGAACCCGCCCACATAGGCGACCAGCGCCAGCGCAGTGCGGCTTTCGGCCAGCGGCAGCGCCAGCACGATGCTGTCGTCGGCCACGTCGCCGCCGCCGAACAGCGCGATGCCGGCCGCGGCGATCGGCACCACCATCGCCGAGATCAGCACCAGGTACAGGCCGAACAGCCAGCGCGCCTTGCGGATGTCGCCGATGTCGCTGCATTCCACCACTGCCACGTGGAACTGCCGCGGCAGGCACACCAGCGCCAGGAAGCTGAGCAGGGTCTGCGAGATGAAGCCCACCGGCGGGGTGTTCTGGAACAGCGTGCGCGTGGACTGCAGCACCTGGCCGCCGTCGCGCGCGGACAGCCACACGTAGGCGAACACGCCCACCGCCACCATCGCCAGCAGCTTCACCACCGACTCCAGCGCGATCGCCAGCATCATGCCGTGGTGGTGCTCGGTGGCGTCGACCTGGCGGGTGCCGAACAGGGTGGCGAACAGCGCCATCCCCAAGGCCACGTACAGCGCCGGGTCGGCATAGAACGGCGCACCGGCACTGGACTGGCCGCTGAGCACCTGCAGGCTCATCGCCACCGCCTTGTACTGCAGCGCCAGGTACGGCACCACGCCGACCAGGGCGATCACCGCCACCAGCGCGGCCAGGCGCCGCGAGCGGCCGTAGCGCGAGGAGATGAAATCGGCGATGGACACGGTGTTCTCGCTGCGCGCGATCAGCGCCAGGCGCTCGACGATGCGCCAGCCGAACAGCAGCATCAGCAACGGGCCCAGGTAGATCGGCAGGTAGCCGGCGCCGTTGCGCACTGCGCTGCCGACCGCGCCATAGAACGTCCACGATGAGCAGTACACGGCCAGCGCCAGGCTGTACACCGCCGGCCTCAGCCACGGCCGCTCCGGGTACAGCGGACGGCGGTCGCCCCACCACGCCACCGCGAACAGCAGCGCCGCATAGCCGACCGATACCAGCAGCAGGATCCAACTGGAAACCAAAGGCGAGCTCCCTCGACGATGCGTGCAGTCTAGAGGGTGGGATGCGTTTCGGCGTAGTCGGGAGTTCGGCTCGCTGCGTCTCGCTTGGGCTGCGCGTGCACCGGGCTGGGCGTCGCGAGGCAGATGCGGCAACTGCGCCTACACGCAAGCGCTCCCCCCGCCGGCGAGCACGGCGCTTCTCGCCTCTTTTCCTGCGCCCCCCTTTGCACGCAGCCCAGTTAAGCAGAATCACCGCTCGGTTGCGGTGCGGCATCCAATGTCCGCGGCAGACGCAGGCATGCCGCAGGCTATGCTTCTGCTTTTGCTGGTGATTTGTAGGACCCTTTTGGCGCTGCAGCCACGGCAAGGCAAAGCTTTCGCCTTGCGGCGAGTTACTTTTCTTTGCTTGTGCAAAGAAAAGTAACCAAAAGAAATCACACCCTGCCTCGCGCCCTCCGCGCTGCGCGCTCCGGGTCCGCGTCCATCACGGGGATCCGCGGAAGGGGCATCCTGCCCCTGCCGCGGACGGCGTACATCCATGTACGCCGCCCTTCGGGTTTTTCCCCGCGCTGGCCGCCGCTTCGGAAGGGAACCCGATAAGGCAAAGGCAAGAACCAAAGCAACCGCAACCGCAACCGCAACCGCAACCGCAATAGCCATTATGGAACTGCAAGCCCCGCGTAGGAGCGGCTTCAGCCGCGACGAACGAAGCCGCGATGGTCGAAAGACCCGCCCTGCGCCTCGCGCCCTATCTTTCTCACAGATGCGTCCTCCCATCGCAGCAAACGCTGCACGCGCCTGCCCGCCGTGTCCAGCAAGGGCAACATCCAACCTGCCGCCACCCAAGGCAGCCCCGCCGGCGCTCGGGCTAAGATGCGCGCGGTGACTACCTGCGCCCGCTCCCGCTGATGTCCGGCATCCCGGCCGCCGTGCCGACGCCCCCACCGTCGCTGCAACAGCAGACGCAGCGCCTGCTCGCGCAGGTGCAGCAGGCGCAGTCGCGCCAGGCGCAGGCCGATGCGGATATCGAGCGGCATCTGCCGGCCGTGGAGCAGGCGGCGGCGGCAATCCGACACCGCTTCACCGCGCACGCCAGGCGGGCGGCGCGGACGGCGGTACGGCGCGAGCGTCGCCGCGCCTGGGGACCGGCGTTGCTGCTGCGGCCGCTGCTGCCGGACTGGCGCTGGCGCGCGGCCTTGATCGGCATGGTGGTGCTGGTCCTGCCGTGGACGAGCGCACACTGGCTGGGCGAGACGCGCAGCTTCCTCGTCTGGTGGCGCCAGATCGGCCTGCACGGCGATGGCGGCCTGTTGCTGCAAAGCCTGCTGCCCTCGTTGCTGGCGTACGGTCTGCTGGTCGCCGCCGGTGCGCAGTTGCTGGCGTGGCACCACAGTCATGCCGAACGGCGCGCACTGCAGGCGTTCGCACGCCTGCCGCTGGCGCTGGTGCAGGTGGCCGATGCCGCGCAGCACGATCCCGGGTCGACCTATCCGGTGACCCGTGCGCCCTGGCCGCAGCGCGCCCTGCACGGGCGCTGGTCGATTCCCGCCACGCATGGCGATCTGTCCGGTGCGCGGCTGCTGGCCTTGCACGACGGCAGCGAGGACCCGCGGCTGCAGGCGCTGATCATGCTGCCCGATGCCCGCCATGCAGCGGCCCTGATCCTCCTCGACGCCGACTTGGCCACCGACGCTGCGCCGTCGCTGCAATCGCTGGCGCTGGCACTGGCCGAAGACGCCGCCATCGATGTCGCGCCGATCGCCGCACTGCACGACCACGTGCAGGCCTGGGAGGTCGCGCGCGGCCAGCAACGCGCGCTGCAGCAGCGGCTGCAGAGCCTGGATGCGGTGCAACGGCACTGGGCCGACGTCGCCCTGCCCGACGCCACGCTCGACCAGATCCTGAAACTGGTGGACCTGTTCGTGTCCGGGCGCCAGCCGGCGCCGAAAGGCATGCTCCTGCACGGGCCGCCGGGTACCGGCAAGACCCTGATCGCGCGCAAGCTCGCGCGTCATGCCGGCTGTCATTTCGAGGCGCTGGGCGTGGCCGACCTGAAGGCCGCGCACGTCGGCCACACCGGCCCCAAGGTGCAGGCGATCTGGCAGCGCTGCCGCGAGCATGCACCGGCGATCCTGTTCATCGACGAATGCGAAAGCGTGTTCGCACGCCGCGGCGGCGCCGACAGCGACAGCTTCGGCGCCGAACTGGTGCAGACCTTTCTCGCCGAATGGGACGGCTTTCATGCCGCGCACGGCCAAGTGCTGGTGATCGGCGCGACCAACCGCCCGGCGCTGCTGGACGACGCGATCCTGTCGCGCTTCACCGCCAGCATCGCCATCGGCCTGCCCGACGCCGCGGCGCGCGCCCGCATCCTCGGCGCCGAGCTGCAGCGTGCCGGTTTCGCCCTGGCGCCGGACGCGCAGGTGATCGCCGACAGCACCGGCCTCTCCGGTCGCGACCTGCACACGCTGGTCGCGCGCGTCGCAGCCGAGTGCGTGGACGGCACGCTGGACAACGCCACCCTGCTCGCGCACCTGCGCGCGCTGCGTGGCAAAGGCTCCACCGCCGTCGCCACGCTCGGCTGGGACGACATCGTGCTGCCGACCGCCACGGTCGAGGAGTTCGTCGGCCTGGGCAAGGAACTGCGCAATGCCGAGACCCTGGCCACGCTCGGCGTGCCAGTGCCGCGCGGGATCCTGATGGTCGGCCCGCCGGGCACCGGCAAGACCCAGGTCGCACGCATCCTCGCCAGCCAATCGGGCCTGGCCTTCATCGCCCTGAGCAGCGCCGACCTCAAGGCCGGCTACCTCGGCCAGTCCGGCCAGCGCGTGCAGGCCGCGTTCGAGCGCGCGCGGGCGCAGGCGCCGTGCATCGTGTTCGTCGACGAACTGGACATCGTCGTGCCGGCGCGCGGTGCCGACGGCGACGACGCGTATACCCGCGAAATCGTCGGCCAACTGCTGCAGGAACTGGACGGCGTCGCCAGCCATGCGGGCCAGGTATTCCTGCTGGCCGCCAGCAACCATGCCACTGCGATCGACCCGGCGCTGCTGTCGCGGCTGGACCGGCAGATCACCATCGCCCTGCCCGACCACGCGGCGCGGACCGCCATCGTCGCGCGCCTGCTACGCGGCAAACCGCTGGATCTCGACGCCGACGCCGCGGCGGCCTGGGTCGCCGAGCGCAGCGACGGCCAGTCCGGCCGCGACCTGCACAACTGGATCAGCCGCGCCATGCGTCGCGCCGTTCGCCGCACCTTGCAGCACAGCGACGATGCGTCCGGCACGCGACTGCAGTGGGACGACCTGGTCGAAACGGCGAACGCGACGATGTAGAGGCCTCGCGGGAAGATGCAAGCGCGGGGTGCGGAACCAGGAGTGCCGGCTGGAGTCCCTGTGGGAGGGGCTTCAGCCCCGACGCCAGGATCCACACAGAACCCAGTTACCACGGCGCACATCTCAACAACAGCGCAAGACCCAGTACAAAGCGCTGACGTCCACACAACGCCCACGCTGGCATCATGCGAGCGACCCCACGGGACCGCAGTACGTGACCCACACCCCCTCATCCCCGCCGCCACGCGCTGAAGCCATCGTCGTGATGGGCGTATCCGGCAGCGGCAAGACCAGCGTCGCCCAGGCACTGGCCGCGCACTACGGACTCACCTTCCTGGACGCCGACGACTTCCACAGCGCCGCCGCCAAGGCGCAGATGGCGCACGGCATTCCGCTCAGCGACGCACAGCGCGCGCCCTGGGTCGCGGCCCTGGCGCAGCGCCTGCGCGCGTCGGTCGATGCCGGGCAGAGCGTCGTGCTCGCCTTTTCCGGCCTGCGCAAGGCGCACCGGCAGCAATTGCGCGACACCGGCGTGCCGATGCGTTTCGTGTTCCTGCACGCGGCCGCGCACGTGATCGCCGAACGCCTGGCCGCGCGCCATGGCCATTTCATGCCGCCGGCGCTGCTGCAGAGCCAACTCGACACGCTGGAACTTCCACTGGACGAGGCAGACGTGATCTCGGTGGACGTGGACGCACCGTTCGCCACGGTCGTGGCCGATGCCGTCGCGCAACTGGATGCTACCGTCGCGATCGCCTAGTCTGCGTCGTACCGACGCCACCTCAGCAGCGTAGCCGATGCCGGTTGCGATGGTGCCGTAGGATCGGACGCACCAGACAACGCCACCACGCGGCCACGCACAGCCACGGCAATCCCGACACCGCCGCATCGGGATCGCGCGCACCAGCCGCCTGCAACTCAGCGATGCGGCGCATGCTCGGCATGCCGCACCGGCTCATGGCGATTGGTGAACAACGGGACCAGTTGCCACAGCGCCGAGAGACCGACCAGCGCATAGACCACGCGCGACAGCGGCGCGTCCTGGCCGCCGAACAGCGCCGCGACCAGGTCGAACTGGAAAAGACCCACGAGCCCCCAGTTGAGCCCACCGACAATCAACAGAACCAGGGTGACGATGTTGAGCACTTTCATGGTGGCATCTCGGCTTGGGGAGAGGCTGCAGCCTGAGTCGCGCTGCATTCCCGTGATGCGAGTGCGGTGTGTGTGCGGCATGAATGCGTGCAATGCGCTGCTAATGCGTGGTCGGCGAATGCTGCATGCACTGTGCTGTGGCGGTGGCCGCGTGGACTCTTTCCAGTTTGAGTGAGTAGGGATGATGCCTGCTGCTGTGGGCACTGCTCTTCCCCAATCCGTGAATCGTCCTGGTCGGGGCGCATCGTCTTGGCACCAATGAGACAGCGCGTCGGGACTGAAGTCCCTCCCACAATGGCATGCCAGCTAGCCGTCACGCTGCGCTTCGCAAGCCACTTCGCTACGTCCAACGCCTACTGACAGGATGCGTCTCGCGACGATTCCCAGCACAGTGGCGCCGCGCGGAACCTAGCTCGTTTTTTGAGTGTTGCGGGTAGCACCACACAAGCATCCAACCGCTTTTCGTAGGAGCGGCTTCAGCCGCGACGAAAAAGAAGGAGATGCCTCAGCCGCGCTCCCGCATTCGACCGAAGCGGCTTCCCTCACGAGGCATGCACTGCGATTAGCTACGGCGACCGGCAAGGCGCTGATTTCGTGCAACTTGCAGAGCGACGATGCCCAACGCGCCGCACTACCCACGGCGCCTCGCCCGACCCACCACGAAGCGCGACACGTTCGGCTCGTCGGGCACATGCCAGCGCCACGGCGCGTCCATCGCCTTGCTGATGCCGATCCGTGTGGTGACGACTGGCGCAGCAGGCGGCGGCGTTCCGTCCTGCCCCAGCCACAGGCGCGACCGCCGCGGGGTCAGGTCCAGCCCGTTGTCCGCGCCCGTCACGCCCAGCGCCTTGGCCAGGCGCCCCGGCCCACGGGTGAGATCGGCGGCGCGCACCGCACCGCGGGCCAACTGCATCGCCTCGATCCCGGCCACCGGCGCCAGGGCGCGGATCAGCACCGCATGCCCCGGCGCGCCACCGCACACCGCATTGAGCGCCCAATGCATGCCGTAGATGAAGTACACGTACAGATGTCCGGGCGGGCCGAACATCACCCGCGTGCGCGGGGTCATGCCACGGAACGAGTGCGCCGCCGGATCCTCTGCACCGCAGTAGGCTTCCACCTCGACAATGCGCCCGCAGCGACCGTCGGCAGCGATGAGCAGCTTGTTCAACAGTTCCGGCGCCACCACGCGCGCATCGCGCGCATAGAACACGCGTGGCAGTGGCGTAGCGGCTAGAGGTTCCATCGGGTCAGTCTAAGCGCTGCATCGCAGTGGCGGAGTGAGCCGCGGCCGGCGCGGCCCACACCCATGACGTCGGTCTCCCGACAGCGGCGCATGATGCTCATTGTGGGAGGGACTTCAGTCCCGACGCATGAAGGTGTCCGGTATCGGGATCGTCTTTCTAATCTCCGACGGCACAATGCATCGAGGTGAGCGCTGACGGCTCACTCTTCCGAAGCAGCGGCGGACGGTGCCGCCGCCGCACGAGCGCGCAGGGCGCAGGGCGCAGGGCGCAGGGCGCAGGGCATGCGCTATTTCGCTAGAGACAATGTCAAGCGACATACGTCCCAACCCGCCCCACTCACTCCTGCGGAACGTTCAACTCCTTCAGCAGTTGCGGCGCCGGATACACCTTGGCCATCAACCAGCGCAGATAGCGCATGTCCACATGGATGGCGCGTTTGTAGCGCGGGTCGTACCACCAACTGGCGCTGACCGCCTCCCAGTTGCTGTCGAAGTTCAACCCGATCAACTCGCCGCGTGCATTGAGCACCGGCGAGCCGGAGTTGCCGCCGGTGGTGTCCAGGTTGGTCAGGAAGTTTACCGGCTGCGTCTTCGACTGCGGATCGACCGTGCTGCCGAAATCGCCCTTGGCGATCGCCGCCAGCAGCGGCTTGGGCGCATCGAACGGTTCCTTGCCGGTGTTCTTCTCGACGATGCCGGCCACCGTGGTCAGCGGCGCGAAGCTGACCGCATCGCGCGGCGCCAGCGGCTCGACGCGGCCATAGCTGATCCGCAGCGTACTGTTGGCATCCGGATACACCGCACGGCCCTGCTGCTTGCGCCAGGCGAACAGCGCACGCATGTAGGCCGGGCGCAGCCGCAACTGCTCGCCCTCGCGCGCCTTGCGCTCGTCGTCCAGCCGCAGCTGCGCCGGCACCAGCGTGGCGGCCAGCGTCAGTAATGGATCGGCCGCAGGCGCCTTGCCCTCGCGCGCGGCGGCGAAGCGCGACAGGCGCTCGGCCTCGGTGCCCAGCGCTGTGCCAGCGTAGGCCTTGTCCAGCGCCGCCTGCAGTTGCGCCGGGGTCCGCCCGAACGCCGCATCGAACTCCGGTACCCGCTGGGCATCCGGCAGTTGCTGGTAGCGGGTCAAGAGCGTCGTCAGCAGCGCCGTCTCCACGGTCGGCGAATAGCGCCGCTGCACCTGCTTGAGCATGCCCTCGATCAACGCCAGATCGCGCTGCTGATAGCCGCTCTCGCGCCGATCGTCCGGCTTGGCCGCTTCTAGTCGCAGCCGTTCCAGGGTCAGCGCCGAACGCAGCGCCTGGGTCTGCGTGGCGATCAAGCCCAGCAGCAGATCGCGCTCGCGCAGCGCCGACGCTTGGTCGAGCAGTTTCTGCAGCGCCGCGATGTCGCGCGCATCGCTGCCGCGGGTCGCGGCAAGCATGCCGCGCTCGTCCTCCGCACGCAGCCGCACCGCATCGCTGCGCTGCAGCCCTTCCAGTTCGCCGGCGGCGCGCTTGCGGTTGTTCTTCAGCGACTGCAGCTGCGACGCGTAGCGCGTGCGCGCTTCCGCGTCGGCCTTGCCCGATGCTTCGATCACCCCGATCAACTGATCCAGTACCGCTACCCGCTGCGGCAGCGTCGCCTCCACCTGCTCGGCGAACTCGGCCGCCGTACGATGACGGTAGGTGATGCCGGGATAGCCGGCCAGCATCGCGAAGTCGCCGGCCTTCGGCCCATCGGTGGCGATTTGCAGATGCGCCGGCGGCTGGTAGGGCACGTTATCGGCGCTGTAGTCCGCCGGCTTGCCGTCCTTGCCCACGTACGCGCGCAGCAAGGTGAAATCGCCGCTGTGGCGCGGCCACATGAAGTTGTCGATCTCGTCGCCGTAGTTGCCGATCGCCCGCGGCGGCGCATACACCAGGCGCACGTCGCGCAGTTCCAGCTGGCGAATCCGGTAGAAATCGGTGCCGTAGTACATGTTGGCCACGCTGCAGCGCACCCCGGCCTCGCGCTCGCAGTCGGCAACGATACGCTTGCTCGCCGCATCCACCGCATCGTAGTAGGCGCGCCCGGTCTTGCCCTTGGCCGACCCCAGCACCTGATCGGTGACCTTGTCGAAGCCCACCGTCACCAGCACCCGGAAGTCAGGATTGGCCGCCCGCTCGTCGGCGCGATCCCGCGCGATGAACCCGTCCTCGATCAGGTTCTCCTTCGCCGAGGTGTTGTATTGGATCACCCCGTAGGCGACATGGTGATTGGTCAACAACAACCCATCCCCGGACACGAACGACCCAGTGCCGCCCCCGACCTTCACCACCGCACTCAACGGCTGCTGGGTTACCTCGGCAAGCGTCTGTGGATCGCCCTGGAAGCCTGCTTCGCGAAGCGGCTTGGCCAGCTCCGGCATCTGCGCTGGCATCCACATGCCTTCGTCGGCTTGGGCGGTGGCGATGAGGGCGAGGATTAGGGCGAGAGAGGTGGCAAGGGAGTTGGGCAAGGGCATGCGGAAGTCGAGGTAAAGAACGTAACCACGACCTTAGCGGGCCGATGCGGTGGCAGCAACCAAGACGCCGATCCATTCATCGATGGATGTGATCTTCACCAGAGATCCAAAATGCTCCCAACAAAGAACTAGCGTAGGGTCAGCTCGCTTTTCTGTGGCCCTATACACAGATGCCTGCTATTGACTAAGTGAGTCTGACGCCATTAACCCGTGAAATTAGATATAACCGAAAAATTCACCTCAATGCACCTGAGACAAAATTCAGCATCTATCTTACCGCCTCTTTCCATCGGCAGCAACAGCCAAAAATCTTTCAATCTCCGAAAGCGCATTAGGATCCATTCGACATATCCCCTCACCTGGATCGACGTAAAATGCCACAGATGATGCCACAAATGTCCTGACTAAATTTCCTTTATTGTATTCAAAAACAGCTAAATGTGCGTCCACGTGGTCGCGTGACTTTTGACTTATCGGCTCACACGCCATTCGTGTAATGCCCATAATTTTGATTCCCTCGTCTCCTTGCTTGCTTAGTCTGAACCTAGTCTGCGCCTTATCCTTTAGATCTGACAAAGAATAACTTACCAAAGAAGTTTCATTGAAATCTCTATACACAACTTCAATATAATCCAGATTCTCTTTTTTTATAGCTTCAATAGGTTCAGACCGTTGACATCCTGACAACATGGCAAAAAGGATAGTCAACATTAAAAATCGTTGGTAACTAGTTCTCATGGGTGACATTCTTTTGTTGGGCAAGTATACTTTTCTATCCTACCGCCATGGCTATTCCTATCACCTTCGCCCAGTATTTTTGCTGCAGGCCGTTCATATCCTTCAATGACGTTTCTTTCTTCTTGGTTTTGATATTGTCCGTCATATGTGTGGCTATCACGTAAAAAACTAGCTTCATCGTACAATCGATTGGATACATGCTCAAACTCATGCGCCAACCCAAGAGCTGGGGAAAGATATCCCCTTCCATTTCCTGAAGCATTCGGAAAGCTGATTCCGCCCAGATCTGCCCAGGTTACGGTCATCCCATCTTTCGAAACAGATGTGTATTTCGCGTCAGTGCGGTCTGGTGCAGCTCTCAAAGTAATGGTTTTCTCGCTTTTCCACGCGTCTGCGATAGGCCCGGCGAGATTATTTTTGTTAAGATACTGAACAGCATTTGCAAAATTTCTAAGGAACTCCGGTGGAGATCCATCTTCGAATTTTATGACTCTACCATCGGGATCTTTATACTTATAAGGGTTGCCAGCAGCATAATTATATCTTGCCCAATTCCAGGCAGTGCTCACATCTACCGCGACTGGATCAACCGATAAAAACCGAGCCACCGAAGGATCGAAATATCGTTGCTGCATGTATGTCAGTCCGGTCGCTACATCCATGACGTGCCCCGTATAGCCAGGACCATCCTTCAGCGGACGACTCAACAAGCTTCCGTAAGGCTCATACTCGCTGCGCTCGATAATATTCCCATTTTTATCTGTCGTCAGCACAACCGAGCCCAGTCCATCCGTATGGACATACCGAACCGTCTGAGCCGTGGCGCCGAAGGCGACGAGCAATGAAAGGGCGACAGCCATCAGGCGCATTACCATACGAATCCCCTGGAAATTTGACATCACTCGTCCTTGCGAGTTGGACCATAGATACGCGATGTAGAATCGACTTTCTCATAGAAGTCGGATCGACAACGCTTTCCCTAGCAACATCAAGGTGCAACGTACCCAGCGAAATCTACGGTGCAGACTTCGCCGGAGCAGGCTTACTTCAAGTAGACCTCGACAATGTCGCAGTGCTTGGTCTGCACATCGATCTTTCGTTTGTTCACCAACGCCGTCATCAAGACGGCCAGCAATGCCTTGCCACCAGGTTGGTCTTCTTGAAAATGCAGCACGGCATTTCCGGTGGCCTTGCACTCTGCTGGCGTGTCTGACAGCCACACAAAATGGTCAGCATGGGCCTGATAAGTGCCCAATTGTACGACGTCGACGTTCTGCATCGACTCGTTTGCCGATACTGACCCACTCAGGCTGGCAAGCAGCAACAACGTTGCCCATGTCGTTCTCATAGCTCTTTGTTCTCTTCCGTTAATTGCTGGGCTTTCCAGATGGCTGGCTCGCTTGCGTCCTACCCAGTCAATCAACCATGTAGATGAACTTTCCGGTGCACGACGTATCGTTGTCGTCCATGATCAAGGTCACGCGCTTCCCACTGACGAATGCCGACATCAACATCGCGTAGATCGCCTTGGTGTTCTCCTGATCCTTTGCCCAATAGACCGGCTTTCCGGCGGGGCACGTGGCGTTTCCCTCGCTCAAGAGGAAAGGAATCTGGTTTGGCATGTATGTCGCCTCGATCTGCGTCACCTTGCCCGTAATGATCTGCAAGGCACTGGCCGAATCGCTGTAAGACATCCAGAACAGCGCACATCCCAACATCAAGATCCAACGCATAAAGTCCACCCATAAGAAATTAAAGATTAGGTTGCGGGTGCTGCTCTTCCGGCACTGCACCCCTCAACCGTTCAAAAGCAGCTGATACAGCAACGGCACGATATCCACCGCAGGCCGCTGGTCATGCGTCACGTTCGAAGCCACAGTGCAGTTTCCATCCGCTGTGCACGCAGTCACGCGGTACGAATAGGTCCCTGCCGGCCTAGCCAGTGAGGTCCAGTTGCCCTGGCTGCCGTCG
Organism: Xanthomonas sp. NCPPB 3174; assembly: GCF_056725205.1. Lineage (NCBI taxonomy): Bacteria > Pseudomonadati > Pseudomonadota > Gammaproteobacteria > Lysobacterales > Lysobacteraceae > Xanthomonas > Xanthomonas sp. NCPPB 3174. The sequence continues at coordinate 4,837,511 of NZ_CM161517.1, forward strand.
TACACCGAGGTCCAGGTGAGGCCATCCACGCTCTCTTCCACCACATAGCGGGTCGCGCCAGAGACAGGGTTCCAGTTCACGTAGTCTTTGACCGAAGCGAGTTGCCCCAGCGGCCAATCGACTTCGGCGACCAGGCTGCCACCCAGCAGGATGTAGTCGGTGGAATTGGACTGGCGCTGGTTCTTCTGGAAACGCAATGCCCCGGACTGGTCGTACAGCGAGCCGATGTTGCCGGCGCTCTGCAGCGCCAGCGTCCGGCGGCCATTGCCGTCGTAACGATAGGTCTCCTTGCCGGTCGCCTGGCGCAGGCGATTGCCGTAGTCGAACACGAAGGCCTGGCCGTTCTTGTTGCTGAGGTTGCCTTGCGGGTCGTAGCTCATGCCGATCACCGTGCTGCCGCCGCAACTGCCGGTCTTGACGTTGGTGAGCTGCCAGGAGGCGTCATAGCAGTAGTAGTGATCCCGACCCGGCGCCACCACGTGAGTCAGGTTGTCCAACACGTCGTAGCTGTAGGTCGCAACGCTGAACATCGGGGACTCGGCCCTGACCAAGCGATCCAGACCGTCATAGACCATGTTGCGATTGCCACGGCCGCCCCGCCCGGTGGCGCCGTCGCTGATGCTGGCCACGTTGCCGTTGACGTCATACTTGTAGCTATCGCTGAGGAACGCGACGCCGTTATAGGCATCCTGGCTGGTGTCGGGCAGTTGGCGCGCATTCTGCGTCAGGGTATGGACAATACCGTTGCCGTAGGTGAACTGCTTGATCGCGCCATTCGGGTAGTAGCTTACGCCGGTGGCGTAGCTGCCCGCCTGGGTCGGCTGGCCCAGGGCATTGGGCGCGTAATCCACCGTCTGCCCGGACGGATAGCGATGCGCTGCCAGATGACCATCGGCGTTATAGCCGTAGCCTATCGCCCAGGTTTCGCCATCGGCCTGGCCCTGGCTTTCGGCGATCAGCAGGCGCCTCTTGTTGTAAGCGTAGCTGTTGTAGATGGCGATCCCGTTGTTAAGCGTGGTGATCTGCTTGACCGCGCCATCGGGCCAATAGCTCCAGGCCTGGTTGCCATTGCCATCAGGGAAGCTCAGCGCCTTGATTCGGTTGCGCGCATCGTAGCTGCGATCGACCCGGCGGCCTGAGGCAAAAGCGGCATCCGCATCGCAGGACGTGCTGCTGGGCAAGGAGAGGCCCGAAGCGCTCCACACCAGATTGCCAGCAGCGTCGTAGCCGTTTGCGGTGGCGCCGGTTTCCGGCTCCACCGTCTTGCACAGCTGCTGATAGCCGTCGTAGACATAGCTGCGGGTCACCGAGACAGTGCCATTGGCGTCGCGGCGGCGGATGGACAAAGGCTTGCCGAAGATGTTGCGGTTGATATCGGTGTAAGCGCCTTCCGGATGCTGGATCCAGATCGGTGCGCTGTAATCGGGCTTGTCGAAGACCTGATAGCCGGTCACCGTCTGATTGCCGCGCGGATCGGTGACACGAGTCTGATTGCCCTGCAAATACTCCGTCAGCGTTGTGAGCAATCCCTGCTCTGAATCCTGTGACACCGACACGGCACGACCCAATGCATCATAGGTTGTCCATTTACCGGCGGTCAGGTTATCTGACGAACCCGCATAGGAGGCGAAGATCTCCCTGCCATTCTGATCGTAAGCGAAGCGCTGGAACCGCTGTGTCGCGGCCGCACCGGCGTCGTATTCGAGCGTGACAATCGGACGCCAGAATGCATCGAAGTAGGTCTCCTTGCGCGCATTGCCTGTCGACACGGTTTGCTTCCAGTGACCTGGAGCAAGACCGTATTCCGTTGCATTGACTTGTGAGAGCGACAATGCGGTGGCGTTCCATGCCACATTGTCGCCAGAAGCATAGCCAATGTTCACTAGCCGACCGAGAGGATCGTAACTGTAGTTAGTGACATATCCATTTTCATCGGTGATAGAACTGATCCAGCCGCTATCATTAACAGCTGCAGTCCGGCTTACCCCATCGGCATAGGTAACCACTTGGGGAATACCCCGCTTCCAATTTTCGTATCTTGTCACATGGTCAGCACCATCTTTTGAAGTCTTTAGTACACCAAGCTGGCCAGATGTGGAATTATCATATGTGAAGATACGCTCTAGCTTTCCAAACTTCCGCACGGTTGTGGGCATCGCGTCGGAATTGTATTCAATTGAACTAACAACCATCCCATCCACGGAAGTGGTAGCTGGCTGGCTTATCACCCATTTTGCCAAATCATCATAGTATGTAAGACTTTCTGAGCGGCTTGCCCACGGGCTGTACTCTGTTAGAGCTGTGGGCCTGGCCAAATAGTCAAAACTTCTTACATTTTTATTATAATCCACATTGTCTTGGTTTATCGACGTATTGGCAATCGGCGTAATTCTGTTTTGTCGGTCGCTCCTCGTATTCACCCAAAACCCGAATTCATTTGGATACAAGTCATTCGAGTCATGTTTTTTGTATGTGTATGCTTCGGTGCGGAGCACAGCCCCGTTGGCCGTCATAATCTCCCTTTTAAGTAGGCGCCCCTCAAGATCCATATATTTTATGCCATAGGTATAGACGTCTATACCTTCAGGGCCAGTTACTTTTACAGACCGAGTCGTGACACAACCAGCGGAGCACTCGTTTTGCCAACTTCCCTCTGCCCTTCCGTAATCGAACCCCCACTTATACCCAGGCAGTCCCGGGCCAGTTATTTTCTTTTCTTTCAATCCAACTACAGCGTAGTACCTAGGGTAGACTGCAAACTCCACGCTTCCACTTCCAACGAGTGTCATGCAGCTTTTAGGAACCCCGGCTCTAGCCAGCATATTTACAGAAAAAGAGAATTCACCTATAGCGCCTGATGGGTGCTCAATTTTGGCGGTAGCATCAACCGCACCAGATGATTGTGCCGTGGCGTCACATGTGGCAATCGCTTGAGTATAGGGCTCGAGCTGCACGTTCGCGGCTGTGGCCATATCGTATTTCCACGTGCTGCCGTCAGGCAAAATAACTTGCGACATCATGCTGTTACCATAGCTATTATTAACATAGCTATAAGTCCAGGACCTTGATCCATCTGTGATACTAGAGACATGTCCCTGAGCATCGTAATTTAAGGACAATCGACGCCCATCATTTGCTTCAATAGAAACAAGCCGCATCGGATTTGCGGCGTCATAAGTATAAACGACCCAATTGCCAAAGCGATCTTCCACTCGAGTGGGGTATATAAAAACTTCAACGCGCGGCAGCGGGCGTTGCTGACCCTTCAGAATGCTAGTATCTCGAGTAATGATATGGTTGAACCAATATTTATGCCCATTTGGGGCATGAGCCAAAAAAGCTTCTCCAGGCACTCCGTTTTCAGTGGATGGAAGGCAACTAAAAAACCAATTATTTTTAGAGCCCCACGTGTAGGTTAAACCATCTTTTGGGCCATACTTTTCAGCATAGCTTCTTACATCGACCATCTCCACGTCGCCTTCACCTGGAAGATGTAACTGATTTCCAGACCAATAATCTTCTGCAGGATAAATGGAATTAAGATCAACTGCAATTTCCGGCGGGGCTTCAGGCACTGAACACCGCAAATTTCGTTGGTCTTGTGTATAGCCAGATACTTGCCAACCACCGGACCTAGCAAATACACCCGTGAGATAAGGAATATCTAGATCCCAGTCTGCGAATGGCCCCTTATTAAGGTAATTTCCTCTTTTTTTGACCTCAAAGCGCCTGCCAATTTGGACGGGTATGTTTGAGTTGCCCGATAGCGAAATGTCGACTACAGCAAACTCAGTAGCCCCTGTGTACAGATTTGTTTTGTCGCCAAACAAATCCGCGCCATATACGTTGGGTTGTTGGGCGCCTTTGATATAGTTGCCGTATTCGGCATTCATCTCAACCGTGCTTTGGGCCATGACTTGGCTTGATAGCAAGTAAAGAAAACTAAAAACAAAAACGCTTGTGGCTTTGATTTCCATCTCACCCTCTGCAATAATTTTCGAATAATCCCGGCTTTAGCCGTCCGCGAATCTTTGGATTAGCGGGTGCAGGTACCAACCTCACAGGTTTATAACTGCTATTCGTCAGTACCAAATCAAAACGAGTTGGGGTGTCAGTCACGCCGCATTTGCGCGCAGCCGGAGGAAAGTTGACACGTATCCATTGAGCAATCTTGAGACGAGCTTTCAGGTGACCAATAGTAAGACGCCAGCATGAAATAGGCTCTGCAGGCAAATGGCCAACCTCTAAATGTCGTTCGAACCGGACACGTCCCGGACGGACGCCAGTATCGGCCAAATAGAGCACTGGGAAGCAATCGAGAAGAGCTTTTAAAGTCTGTGACAGGCAAGTCGGTGCCGACGCGACAATCCATGTTTCCCCCTGGTTTCAGTATCGTGCCCTGGGGATCACGGCGCGCAGGCATGTCGGCGCGCAGCGCTGCCGAAATGCTGCACCTCTACCGCAGTCTGGATCCCCGGCGGAACTGTGATAGAACGCACCAGAGGCTGTCAAGGAGATTTTGCGGTTGCAGCATGCGCCGTGCTCGAACGGCGCACTACTTCTCCTTCCGCCAATTCACCGACCCACGGTTCTCCACCGTGCTCGATTCCACCTCGGCGTCGAAGCCGCGGCCCAGCAGATATTTCAGCGTCAAGACCGAGCCGCTGCCGATCAGCGACACGCCGTAGCTGACGTAGAGTTTCGGCGAGAGGTATTTGCCGAAGCCCACCACCGAGCCGCCGAGGGTGCGCGACTGGCTGACGCCGGCGTCGTCGAAGCCGAGCCTGGCGCCGAGTTGCGAGGCGAGCAGGCCGCTGCCGGCCGACAGCGCGCTGGCCGCGGCAGTGACCTGGTCGGCCTCGGCGCTGCTGGTGTTGCTGAGGCTGCGGCCCAGCACCAGGTAGGACATCGCTTCGGATTGCGACATCGACGGGTCCGACCACACGTCCGCATGCGGGGCGGTGGCGCGGCCGGTGACGTCGATGCCGGCGGTGACGTCGCCGACCTGGCGCTGCGCGCGGATGTTGATGCGCGGGTCGGAGACGATGTTGTTGCTCCAGGTGAGCTGGCCGCGGGTGATGGTCAGGTCCTGGCCGTACGCCTTGTACTTGCCGCTGACGTCCAGCCCGCCGGTGGCGGTGGTTTCGCGGCCCGGCCGCGAGCGCACCTGCATGGCGCCGGTCAGCGCGCCCTTGAGGCCGAAGCCGGCCATCTTGACCTGGTCGCCCAGGGTCACACGCAGGTCCATCTCCAGCGGCGAGGTCGGCGTGGCCTCGGGGTCGGCCGGATCCAGCACCACCACGTCCTCGGACAGCGAGGTGCCGCGGTCCAGCCGTTCCAGGTCGATGTCGGCCGAGGGCACGGTGACCTGGCCGCTCAGCATCATGGTCTTGTTGGCGATGCCGAACTGCAGGTCGGGATTGGCCACCGCGCGCAGTTCGGCTGTGTTGGAGACCAGCACGTTGGTACCGCGGATGTTCAACTGCAGCGGCGTGCGGTCGCCGTACCAGGACAGCCCGCCATTGACGTTGAGCGTGCCCTCGCCGGACTTCACCGAGGCAACGATGCGCGCCGAGCCGTCCGGCTGCGCGTCGAAGCGGCCCTTGCCCTCGCTCAGGGTCAGGCCCAGCGCCGGCAGTTCGCCGGTGAAGTTGCTCAACGTGGCGTCGCCGCCCATCGCCGGCTGCGAGCGGGTGCCGCGCAGGCTGACGTGGCCTTCGACCAGGCCCTTGGGCCGGACCAGATCGGGCGAGAACAGCTCCAGCCAGTACAGCCGCGCCATGTTCATGTAGATCTCGCCATTCAAAGGCGCGTACGCGTCCCAGCCGGTGTCGACGGTGGCGTCGACGAAGCCGTCGCCCTGGAAGCCGATGCCGAGCTTGGAATGGATGTGCTGGGCGCTGAAATCGGTGACGAAACTGAACTGGTCGTAGCGCAGCAGTTCGCCGCGGGCGTTGTCGCCCAGGCGCAGGCCGCCTTCGCGCGAGGCAAGGCGCAGCGAACCCTGCCAGGCGTTGCCGGCCGGCTTGAAGCTGCCGTCGATGGACAGGTCGCCGCGCAGGTACATCTTGCGGCCGTTGCTGGGCGGCAGCCACGGCTGCACCAGCGCCAGCGGCAGGGCGTCGCCGCGCAGGGTCAGGCCCTGCTTCGGCCAGTCGGCGGACACGCACAACGCGCCGCCGCTGCCCGGCGCCAGGCAGCTCTCGGACAGGCTGAAGGCGCTGCCGGCCACGCTGAAATTGGCCGCCTGCCGCAGTTGCCACGGTTCGCCCTTGGCCGGGGCGATGCGCAGCGTGTTCAGGGCGCCCTGCCAACGTGCGCCATCGCGGCGCACCTGCCCGGCCAGGGCCAATGCGCCCATGTCGTTCTCGGTCTTGGCGTCGAGTTGCAGATTCTCGACCGCGCCGCGCGCATCCACGCTCAGTGTCTGCAGCAACACGCCGGCATTGATCGCACTGCCGCGCAGGGCGAGTTCGCCGCCGTTGCCGCGCCAGGGCAGGCGCCCGCGCAGGCTGAGGCTGTCGGCGCTGTAGCTGTCCCACTTCAGGCCGCTGCCGGAGAGGTCGGCGGTGAGGTCGGGCGCGTCGCGGCGGCCCTTGAGCTGCACGCTGCCGCGCAGGCTGCCGGCGCCGCCGGGCAGCAGGTCGGCCAGTTGCAGCGGCTGCAGTTGCGCGTCCACGTCGAACTGGTCGCCGACCTTGCCCTGCGCCTGCAGGCGGCTGTCGCCCAGGCTCAGTTGCAGCTTGCCTTCGCCCTGGCTGCCCTGCAGGGCGAGCTTGGCGTTGGCGTCGAGCGCGCGGCTGCGCAGGCGTCCGTTCAAGCGCGGGATGTCGAGCGTGGCCTGGTAGCCGGCGGCGCTGCCATCCGGCCGCGCCGGCAACTGCTTGCCCTGCGAGGCGAAGGTGCCGGACAGCTTGCCGTCCCAGCCCGGTGCGAAGTAGCCGGGGTCGAAGCCGGCCAGCGTGCCTTGCACGTCCCAGTTCAACTCCGGCACCCAGGCCACGTTGCCGCCCAGGTCGAGGGTGCCGCTGGGCATGGTCGCGCGCACCTGCTTCAGTTGTGCCTGACGATCGTCGCCGCGCACGTCCAGTTGCAGGTTGGCACTGTCCTTGCCGCGGGCGACGGTGGCCTCGCCGTAGGTGGCCCATTGCTTGAGCGTGCCGGCCACGCCCAGGTTGGCCTCGACCAGCTTGATCGGCACCGCCGGTGCGTCCGGGGTGGACGGATCCGGCGCGGTGGCAAAGCTCATGCCGCTGGCGTTGACCGCAAAGCGCAGCTGCGCATTGTCCGGGTCGCGCAGATCGGCGGTGCCGCGCAGACGTAGTTGCCCGTCGAACGCGCGCAGCTGCAGCGGCGCCACGGTGAGCACCTGGTTGTCCAGGCTCAGGTGCGAGGGATCGAGTACCAGCTTCTGTCCGTCGCGCGACAGTTCGCCCTGCAGATCGGCGTTACCGCCCTTGCCCTTGGCATGCAGGTCGAAGGCCAGCGGCACGGACGCCGGCGCATCGTCGGCCGGCGGCACCAGCAGCGACGGATCCAGCGCCTTGCTGCTGGCGGCGAATTCCCACACCGGATCGTTGCGGCCGGTGAACACCAGCGTGGCGCGCAGCGGCGCCGGTGCGTTACCGGCAATGGCCACTTCCATCTTGTCCAGGTCGCCGCGCGCGACCAGGCCTAGGCGCGCCGGGGTGCGACCGCGTGCGGCAGGCAGCACCACGCTGGCGGTGAGGTCGGCGGTGTAGTCCTGGCCCGGCAGGTAATCGCCGTTGACGCGGAAATCGCCGCGGTCGCTGTTCACCACCACCTGGGTGGCGCGGAACTCGCCGTTAGCCACTTCCACGCCGCCGCGCAGCGTGCGGATGTCGATCATCGGCTGCTGCGCCTGGGTGATGCGCAGCCCGTCGATGGCGATGCGGTCGGCCTGCAGCGCCAGCGGCACTTCGATCTGCGGCAACGACTGCGGCCAGCGCGGCAGTTCGAACGGTTCGTCGCTCTTGGCCAGGTTGAGCGTGGCGTTGGTCAGTTCCAGCGCATCCAGTTGCAGCTTGCGCCCGAGCAGGGGGCGGATGTCCGGATCCAGGTAGGCGCGCTCGGCGGTGAAGTGGATTTCGTTGTAGCGGAAATCCAGGTTGTGCAGGATCAGCGGCCCGGCCAGCGGCCCTTCGGCGCGCTCCCAGGTGAGCGTGGAGCCGGCCGGCAGCCGCGCCACCACCTGCGCCAGCAGCACGTCGCGCCCGGCCACGGTCTGCAGCAGCCAGTACAGCGCGATCGCCGCCAGCAGTACCAGGCCGGCCACGGTCAGCGCCGAGCCCCACCAGAAGCGCTTGCGCCGGTAGAAGCGCGGGCGCCGGGGTGGCGGCGTGGCGGGCGACGTCGGCTCGATCGGCGCGCTCACAGATTGGCTCCGATGTTGAGATAGAGCTGGAACTGCGAGTCGGGATCGTTCAAGCCGTGGGCGATGTCCACCCGCACCGGGCCGACCGGCGAGCGCCAGCGCAGGCCGAAGCCGACGCCAGTGTGCCAGTCCGGCGTGTCGTCGAAGGCGCTGCCGCTGTCGACGAACACCGCGCCGCCCCACGGCCCGCCCTTGAAGTAGTGCTCGTACTCGGCGCTGCCGGTGAGCACGTGCTTGGCGCCGAGCGCGAAGCGGTCCGGCCGCGCCGTGCGCGGGCCGACCTCGCGGAAGGCATAACCGCGGATGCTGTTGTCGCCGCCGGCGAAGAAACGCAGGCTCGGCGGCATCGCCACCAGCGCGTCGGTCCAGGTGCTGCCGGCTTCGCCGCGCAGGATCAGGCGGTCGTTGTCGCCGATGCCGTGGAACCAGTTCACCCGCATGTGCGCCTGTACGAAGCTGGCGTCGGACCCCACACCCTCGGCGCCGCCGCGCAGGCTGATGTTGCCGCTGAAGCCCTTGCGCGGGAACACCTTGTCGTCGACGCCGACGTAATCGGCCTCGATCTGCGGATAGAACAGCGTCGAGGTCTGGTACAGCGCGCCGTCGAACACCTCGTCGGTGGCGTAGCGCCAGCGTTCGCGCAGCGCGTTGATCGAGGCGATCGCGGTCCAGTGCTCGTTGATCTGGCCGCTGCGGCTGCCGGTGAGCTTGACGTTGCGCAGGTCGATGTAGTCGGTCTGCTCGTCGTAGACGCGCAGCGAGGTGGTGTACCAACCGTCGAGCCAGCGGAACGCCGGGATCCGGTAGCTGGTGATGAAGCTCTTGCGCTTCTGCGCGTAATCCAGCTGCGTGCTGAGCTTGTGCCCGCGCGCGTTGACGTAGCGGCGGTCCACGCCCAGGCGCACACCGGCGCCGCTCTCGCTGCCGTAGCTGAGGCCGGCGGTGTAGATGCTGCGCTTGGCGCGGGTGAGGTTGACGTCCACCGGCACGTCGCCGTTGGCGTCGGCTTCTTCCGGCTTGGGCTGGATGTCGATGACGCTGAAGTAGTCGAGCTTGACCAGCGACTCGCGCAGGCGGTCGAGCTTGCCTTCGTGGTAGTAGCTGCCTTCCTTCCAGTACACCAGCGGATCGAACAGCTTCTGGTTGAAGTAGTCCTGATGGAAGCGGATCGGGCCCATGTTGTAGCGGCGGCCGCTGTCCCAGCTCAGGTCGATGTCGGCGGCGTGGTCGGCGCGGGTCACCTCGACCTTGCGCTGGGTGAAGTCGGCATCGAAGTAGCCGCGCTCGGCCAGGCGCCGGGTGATGGTGACCTTGCTGGTCTCGTAGACGCTGCTGACGAAGACGTCGCCCTGGCGCGGGCGGAAGTTCTTCAGGTCCTCGCCCAGGTAGCGGTCGTCCTCGGCCGGGCCGGTGATGCCCACATGAAAGTTGCGCACCCGCACCGGCTCGCCCTTGTTCACGTGCACCACCACGGTCAGCTTGTCGTCCTGGCGTGGCGCGTCGACGGTGATCTTGGGAGTGAAGTAGCCGAACGGCTCCAGCGCCTGCCGGGTCTGGCTTTCGGCCTGGCTCAGCAGATACTCCAGGCGCGACTCGCCCTGGTCCTTGCCGATGGCGTCGTATAGCGACAGCGAGACCTGGATGTTCTCGATCATCGCCGCGTCCTCGTCCTTGTTCAGGCCCTGGATCTGCACCTTTTCGATGACGCCGCGCGCCTCGGCGAGGCCGGCCAGGGAGAGCAGGGACAGGAAGGTGGCGAGACGGGGGATGGGTCGCATGGGCGTCAGAATACCGGCACCCCATGTGAAGCTGTTAACTAGACGTTTGTTACATGTGACCGGGATGTCGGGTGCGGCGGCCTTTGCGCGGGGACGTTTCGCGGTTCCAGACCCAAGGCAGCGATGCGTCTGCGTCACGAGTCGCCTGCCGAAGGCACCGCTTGCCAAGCCGCTGCCGCGGCGCCACGCTGGCCGCCCCACCCGCAGGAGCGCCGCATGTCCACCGTGATCGAGACCGCGCGCCTGCTGCTGCGCCGACTGGACCCCGAGCGCGACGCCGCGCCGATGCTGGCCCTGCTCAACGACCCCGGCTTCCTGGCGCACATCGGCGACCGCGGCGTGCGCGACGAAGCGCAGGCCAGCCGCTACCTCGCCGATGGCTCGGTGCGCAGCTACGCCGAGCACGGCTTCGGACTGTATGCCGTGGAGCGTCGCGACGACGGCGCCTGGCTTGGTGTGGCGGGACTGGTGCTGCGGCCGACCCTGCCCGCGCCCGACCTGGGCTATGCCCTGCTGCAACCCTACGCGGGCCAGGGCTACGCCAGCGAGGCGGCGCGCGCCGTGCTGGAGTACGCGCGCAGCGTGCTGGCGCTGCCGCGCGTCTACGCGATCGTATCCCCGGGCAACGCGCGCTCGCTGCGGCTGCTCGCCGCGCTGGAATTCGTCGCCCAGGGGCGCGTGCGCCTGAGCCCGGAAGCGGCCGAGGTCGAGCTCCATCTGTGCGAACTGCACGCGCCCCAGGAGCACGCCTGAGCATGGATACCTTGCACACACTGCGGCTATTCGCCGACTACAGCCAGTGGATGAACCAGCGTCTCTACGCCGCGGCCGCAACCCTGCCGGACACCGCCATCGCCGAGCCGCGCGGCGCCTTCTTCGGATCGCTGCTGGGCACGCTCAACCATTTGGTGGTGGCCGACACGATCTGGCTGCAGCGCTTTGCCCAACATCCGGCACGCCACCCGGCGCTGCAGGCCATCGCCGCCAAACCGGTCCCGGCCGCGCTGGACGTGCCGCAGGCCGACTGTCTGGCGGACCTGCGGGCACAGCGCGAGGCGCTGGATGCAACGATCGCCGCCTGGATGACGGAGCTGCAGCCGGACGACCTCGATGTGACGCTGCGCTATCGCAACACCCGCGGCGAGACGCATAACCGGCGCTTCGGCGATCTGCTGCTGCATTTCTTCAACCACCAGACCCACCATCGTGGTCAGGCCACCACCTTGCTCAGCCAGGCGGGTGCCGATGTCGGCGTGACAGATATGTTGGCGGTGATTCCGCAGGTGGAGACGGGGTGATCCTGCGATCGCGGGGCGCTGCGCTTGGTGAGTGCCTTGATGTTTAGGGTACCTGTAGTAACGCGCCTTGCCGCGGTTTTGCGGGGGGGCTGCCGTCGCGATTGTAGGAGCGGCTTCAGCCGCGACAAGCATCCCCTGTAGAGCGCATCGCGGCTGAAGCCGCTCCTACACGAGAGCCTCCGTGTATACAGGAGGCTCTCTCCAGAGGACACCCGCACCGCGTCACGCGGATCCGAGCTGCGCCTGCAACTGCACCACGATCTCGCGCAGCTCCGCCACCTCGGCCTCCAGCGCCTGCACCCGGCCTTCCAACTCGTCGTTCCCCGACGCCGCCGGCCGCGCCTTGAACGTGGCCGCCAACGCTTCCGCATCCACCGGACCGGTGAGCAGATGCATGTAGCGATCCTCGCGCTGCCCGCTGGCACGCGATAACTGCACCGCCAACTGGCGCTGTGCCAGCCGTTCCAACTGATGACGGACGTCGTCCGCATCGGCAAAGCGCGCCATGCGCTCAGCGCGTGTCAGCAACTCATTGACAGTCTGCGGACCGCGCAACAGCAGCAGGCCGAGCAAGGCCACCTGCTGCTGGGTCAGATCCAGCGCCGACGCCAGCCGATGCTCGTAGCGCTCGGCGCGCGAAGAGAACTGCTGCCGCACCAACCCACGCCCCTCCAGTTGCCGCAGCGCATGCTGGACATCGCCCGGACTCAAGGTCATCACCGGCTCGCGAGAGGTCTTCTGATTGGCCGCCACCACCGTCGCATTGACCGTGAGCGGATACGCATCCGGCGTGGTCGCCTCCTTCTCGATCAGACAGCCGAGGGCGCGGGCTTCGATGGTGGAGAGAACGGGGATGGTGGGGGTGTCGGTCATGGTATTGGCTTCTTGCTGGTCAGGGGCGAAGCATACTGCTTGAGAGTTTCGGCTCTGCGGGCTGCTGCCGTAATGATCTCGGTGCCATGTCCTTGCGCTTGCGCGTCTCCAGGGTGGTGCTGCTGTCGACCGTGGTCAGCGTGGTGCTGTTGAGGTCGTTGCCGGCAAACACGGCCAGGCCGTTGCCGGCGTCGAGCTTGGCGGCGGTCAGGTTGACGTCGTGGCCGGCGCTGAGCACCAGGTTGCCGCCGGCGGTGAGCGCCTGCTGGTCGATGTCCTGGGTGGTCGTGGTGGTGACGACCCTGGTCTTGCCCTGGCGGGTCTGGTCGGTGACGGTGCGGCTGTCGCCCAGCACCTCTAAAGCATTGCGCTACCCAAAACGGATAAGAAATCGATAACAGCGAGAATGCACGCGCGCATTGAAAAATGGACTTTTCGGCGCATCAAGACCTAAAGCAGTCAAAAACGAGGATAAATACGCCGATCTATCTTTATGTTAATCAGCCTCACCCGGATCCGTTGCGTGCACAGATACCTGCTAATCTGCGACAGTTACATCAAATATGCCATTGTCATTTTTAATTTTCGTAAGCATGTCTAAATGACCCATCCGGATAATATATGAGAAAACGCCCCGTGGTCATTTCAACATCCACGATGCAGTCCCCAATTACGGCCTCTGTTTCTAGAGCAATAGAAATGCGAGAGGCGAACTCACCTAATGACTTTCCATATAAATCAACGCAGGAGACACCATTGATTAACGTCTTGCAACCAATACCAGAGTATATAACCTCAAACCCAACTGAAACGTCCTGCTCCTCCAAAGAAAGAGAAAAAAAGAGTCATACTCGATCACGGATTCTACCCCCGCCTATGCAGGCCAGTATTGCGGACGCCACATCGGTAAAAATAAATTTTTCTTTTAGGGGGATTTCAAAAAAAGGAAGTGTTCATTTCTTAATCCCAAATAGTTCAACAAGCTTTTCTTCAGAAAATTCATCAACCCCTTTGTTTCCAGATTTCAAAAGGGCTCCCAAACGCCTGAGTGCATTTTTTCAATGCCACCACTTTAGTATACCTTTGTAAATTCCAACCTGTGCTCGCAATAATTGAATTAATCCGGGCCCGCCCTTAGACATATCGTTGAACTTCACGGATGAGTTCTATGCAAGCACCAAGAGGAAATTAAGACATCGCTATTTTCGAGCAACTTCGCCTTACCTACGCTCAGCGGCGGCGCCCCGTCGAGCAGCGCGCGGTACTGGGCCACGCCGTCGGCATAGTCGCCTAGGTAGCGGCGGCCAGTGAACTGGGTGATCTGGTCCAGCACTAGGTGTATAAGCTCACCACGTTGTTCGGTGGGATTCGGGAGATGGGAGGCTTGTAGCCGAGGCTGGCGTGTGCTCGATGCCAGTTGTAGTGATGCAGCCAGCCGGGGAAGGCGTTGGCGCGCCGCGTGGAGTCGATATAGGAGCGCGCATAAGCCAATTCTCGCAGGCTGGTCTGCGCCAGCCGTTCGGCCTTGCCATTGGTGCGTGGCGTGTAGGGTCGGATTCGCAGATGGCGCAGGCATAGCCGTCGGACAAGGCGTCGGAAGCGGCGTGATTTGTAGCAGGCGCCGTTGTCGGTCAACACGCGCTCCAAGCGCACGCCCAGGCTGCGGTAGTAGCGAACCGCCTGCATCAGGGCTCTGCAGGCACTGAGACTGCGCTCATCGGGCTCCATGGTGCTGAAGGCCACGCGGGAGTGATCGTCGATGGCCAGGTGGACGTACTCCCAGCCAATGCCACGGGAGGTGACCGTCCGATCATCGGTCACGCGGTGGCCGGGCTGGCGGAAACGGGCCAGCTTCTTGATGTCCGATGCTGCAGTTGGCCGGGTTGGGCGTACTCATAGCGATTGTGCGGCAGGGCCGGCTCCAGATCCGCCAGCTTGTGCAGGCCGGCGCGGCGCAGCAACGGGGCAATGGTGCTTGTTGCTACAGGAAGCTGCACGTCAATCTGGCGGTAGGTTTGCCGGCAGCGGCGCTGCTCAAAGACCTGATCCACGATGGACTGCGCAATAGCGTGCGGGCAATCACGTGGCCGCGAGGAGCGATCCATCAGCCCCGCCGTCCCTTCTTCCTTGAACCGCCTGAGCCACTTGAATCTTATAGCCATGCTAAATGCAATTAATCCACCTCATTCTTCATCCCAGAAATTACCAGGAGGCGTGTATTTTCCGTCAACAAACACATCACACCAACCAAAACGGGCATAAAACATACTTAAATATATAATTTCATAGGTATCATGCCCGACTTTTTTTAGTGTTACGAGACTATTAGCAAAATGAGTATATTCACCTCCGGCTCCAGCAACAGCTCTTCGCTCAAGCTCTTTTCGATCCCAATCAATAACAATGCCAGTTACATCTGGAACGGTGTCAGAAAATAAAATTTCAAATTTATTTGAAATTTTACAAATGCATGGTATTTTTTGCTTTTCAAGCAACATTTCACTAATCATATTTTTTGGAAAGGAAATTGCTAAATTCATTTAAATGCACTCCTTGGAACAATAACATCACCTGAAAAATGCTCTTTAAAAGTGGCAACAGGACTAAAGTATTGCTTTCCGTGCGGATCACGAATAGCCACAACTTCTACACCGTTTCTTTGCGTAACTCCATCTACGACAACAAAATGAGAGAAATTTGCGCCCGGTGTTTCGTCTATCACCCTTACAATCACTGGAGTTCCGCCCTGAGTATAACGCGCCAAGTCAGAAACGTTTCTCCTTCCATACACGCTGGCGTTCACACCACCGGATTTAAGTAAATCAGCAACATCATGATTTGAAATTCCGTTTCTTGACGGTGGAATCTTTTCAATAAGATTAGCTACATCAACCGGCTTTCCAAGTGTGTCAAGCACCATTCCACAAGAATTATGTCCGCAGGTTGGCACTCTACCTTGGTTTAACACGATGCGCTCACCATTTCTGGAAATACTATCTTCAAGCAATGGATTTTTAGTCCATCCCGCAGAAACATCAATCGCGTTGCCAGTCGATACATCAGCCGCGACGGTCGACTCATTAACGCCATCAAGAGAACGAAGAGCCGATTTTTCTTCAGTACTACCGGCTGCTTCGGCAACCTCTCTAAGCCCCGTTCGTCCGGCAGTGCTTGCGCCCGATGTCAGAAGGATCTCGGCGACAGTGGCAGCACCGAGGAATCGCTCATCGAATGCAGACGTGCCCGATACCGATGCACCAGTGAAGTAGTTAGTTGCCTGACCAGGCTTATAAAGATCTGTCCATGCGGCGACGGTGGTTCCGGTTTGATCCAGAATCCCTGGAAGCATCATCCCAAATATGCCCATGCCAGGCACGCCACCCGGAATTTTATCGAGTGCGTTGTAGAGCTTCTGCCCGTTCGTGGGGAATGTACGGGACACCGTGCTAGCGAAAATGGCATCCTCTGGATCTACACCGTTTGCCGCCCAGTAGTCCGCCATCAGTTGGTCGAACCGCTGCAGCGTGTGTTTTCCTCCTTCCTCATCCATCAATGCGTTGGCCAAATCCACGTTGATCGCGTAGTCGGCATCGCGTGCTTTATCTAGCTCGTTGATGGCATTGACGATCTCACAAGACCGCTTGTTCGCGGCGGCGCATTCCGCCTGCGCAACCTTTTTCAGTTCGTTCTCGTTCTCCTTCAACCAGTTGTTTTCCACTGCATTCCGCGCAACTGTGCTTCCCACCGCCGCATCGCTCACGCTGCCGCCCGTCATCCCGCCGACCAACGCACCGACCGCTTGCGACAACGCCAGGATCGTCTGCTTGTCCTGCTCGGACAGATCGCTCGGCTTGGTGTCGGCGCCGTAGAGCGTCTTGGTCAGGTACTGCGCCGCAGCTTCGCCACCCGCTCCAGTAAGTGCACCGCTTACGGCGGAACTTCCATTCGCCTCGGCCAACACCGCACCCAGCAGCGCGTGCGACAGCAACTGCAGCGACTTGTTCGGATCGCTGCCATGGTTGGCGTCGAAGGTCTGCCCGATCAGTTGCGCCGCATACGGTGCCAGCGCGTTGCTCGCCACCTGCGTGCCGCTCTGACCGGACACGCCACCGACCAGTGCAGTGGTCACTGCCTGCAGGGCACGGTTGTATTCGCCACCAGTGCCCCATTGCTTTTCTTTGGCGTAAGCGTCGCTGTAAGCCGTGCTCTGGCTAAGCAGCACGTTCTGCTGCGCCGTCGGATCCAGCTTTGCGAATGCCTCTTGCTCATCGCTATTGAGGCCTTTCAGGTAGGCATCGCGCGCCTCGGCAGTCTTCTTCGCCGCATTGGCGGCGATATCACCTGCCACCTGCCGACCGGTCTCCAGCACGGTCCCGGCGGCCGCACCCATCGCCTGCTGCTCGGCCAGTACCTTGCGCACGTCCGGCAACGTCGCCAACGCCTCGTTCGCCTTGCTGGCATCGGCGTTGATGCCAGTCTCCGCTGCCGTGGTGCGCTTGCCGCCGATCGTGATGTTGCCTTCGGTCAACGTGGCGCGAGTGGTCGTGCTGTCGTTGCCGCTCTGGGACATCGGCAGTCCGCCGCCCAGCCCGCCGCTGTTGGCTACGCCATAGTTCCCATTGGCGATGTTGCTGCCGATGTTCTTGGCTTGGTCGCCCGCGCTCACTGCCACCGGGTTGCCATTGGCATCGGTGGCCGGCGTGCCGCTGTAGCCGAAACCGCCCGCGAGGCTGCCGGAGCTGGCCGAGTAGCCCATCCGGTTCTGCAGGTCGCTGAAGGTCAGCGAGGTGGCGGTCAGGTCGCTGTTGTCCGCATTGGTGCTGGCGATGGCGCCGCCGATCAGGTTCACGTTGCCCGCGTCGACGTGGTAGCCGCCCTTGCCGGCGAACAGGCCCGACTGTTCGGTCACCCAGAGGAGTTGCCGTTGGCCTTGGCCGTGCTGGCGTAGCCGCTGGCGTCCCAGGCGGTGCCGAAGGACACCTGGATGCGGCCGCCATAGCCACTCTCCTTGGACTGGATGTTCGAGGTGTCCTGTAGCGACTCGATGGTCAGGTCGCCACCGGTCTGCACATCGATGCGGTCGGCCTTGGCTACTGCGCCGCGCAGTGTCGTGTCGCCCTTCGAGGTCAGGGCGATGTTCTGCGCGGCCAGCTCCGTGTTCTTCCACGTGGCGCTGTCGGCGGTGGAGGAATGGCTGCCGACGCTGGCCTGCGCATAGGCATAGACGCCGGTCTGCGCGCCGACCGAGGCGCCCACGCCCACTTCCAATCCGGCGTTGCTGCCCTTGCTCTGTTCCGAACCCGAGGACTTGCCTGCTTCCAGTACCAGGTCGCGTGCCGCGTCCAGGCTCAGGGTGTCGCCGGCCTTGAGGTTGCCCTGCACCACGTGCAGGTCGCCGCTGGTGCTGGTCAGACTGACGTTGCCGCCGCCGCTGATGGTCGAACCTTGCGCGGTCTGGCTGCCGGCCTTGTACTTCTCCGTGCTGGTGGCATAGCCCACGCCCGCTTCCACGCTGACCAGCGCGCCGCTGCCACCGTTTTGCGCGATGCTGCTGATCGCACTGGCGGTCTGATAGCCGTTGGCCACTGCCGCCATGCCCTGCATCGCCGACAGCCTGCCGTCGGAGTTGCGCGCCGCATCGACGTTGTTGATCAGGTCGATCAGTGGCGATTTCACCCGCGCGAACGCACCGATCTTGAGCGTGTCGTCCTGCGAGGACGCGGCGTGGCTGTCGTTGGCCGTGAGCAACTGGATCGACGCGGCAGTCACGTCCACATCCTTGGCCGCGACCACGTTGCTGGCGCTCTGCGTATAGGTGCCACCCGCACTCAGGTTGACGTTGCCGCCCAGGCTGCCGACGCTGCTGGCCACCTGCGTCACCGTGGCGTTGTCGTCGCGGTGCTTCTCGGTGTGATAACCGGAGAAGCGCTCGGTGTCGGAGATGACCACCGTGCCGATCGCCTTGTTGTCCGAGACGTTGGCGTTGCCGGCGGTGTCCTGCCCGCTCTGGATGGTCAGGTCGCCGGCGGCGTGCATGGTCACATCGCCCGTTGCCGCGATATTGCTGGCGGTCAGGGTGATGTCGCCCTTGGTCGTGCTCAGGTTGGCGTTGCCGCCCACCGACAGTTGCGTGCCGGTGATGGTGTCGGTCTGGCCGTTGCCGTTGCCCTTCTGGTTGTAGTTGCCGAACGGCAGGCCCGCCGCGTTGTTGAAGCTCCAGCCCTTGCCGCGGCTGTCGTTGCCGCTGGACTCGGTGGTATGCGCCACGCCCAGGTCGATGTTCTGGCTCGCCAGCAACAGCGCGTTGCCCTCGGCCGACAGTTGCGTGCCCTGGCTGGTGATCGAGCCGTCGCTGGCGAGCAGGGTCAGGTTGCCGCCGGCGCTGACTTGGCTCACCCGCGCAGTGTTGGTGCTGTCGTTCTGACCGGCAGTGGAACCGTGCGATCCGGCCTGGATCACCACCGGCGTGAGCGCGGCCGCGGTGCCGGCCGTATCGCCCTCGGCGCGCCGGCTGAGTTTGCCCATGGTCGAGCCGCTGTCGGGCATGTTGCTGGTCGCCGAATCGCGTGCGCTGCGATACGCCGCGGCAGGGTCGTAGGTCACGCCGATGGAGAAGCCGCTGGACTTGCTCGACTGGTTGGACTGGTTGTCCACCGTGTCCTGGGCCGCGAGCAGCGCGATGTCCTTGGCCGCCAGGGTCAGGTCCTTGCCTGCGGCCACGTCGGAAGCACCGATGGTCAGTTGATCGCCGGCACTGATCAGCAGATTCCCGTTCTTGGCACCGACTGCCGAGGCCACCTGGGTGGTGCTCTCGGTGCTGCTGTCGCTGCTGCTGCGCGACTTGCCGTAGCCGAGGCTGGCCACGCCGCCGGAGAAGCTGGCGCTGAAGCCGGACTTCTTCTGGGCGCTGCTGTGCGCCTCGCTGCTCTGATCCTGCACCGAGACGATGGCCACATCGTTGCCGGCCACCAGGCGCGCGTCCTGCTGGGCCAGCACGGTCGAGCCGACCACGGCGATGTCGTTGCCTGCCTTGATCTGCACGCTGCCTGCGTCCAGCGAGGTGCCGACGGCCAGGCTGTCGTGCCACTCGTCATGCGTGGTGGTGGTCTTGCTGGACAGGAAGCCCTTTTTCTTCTTCTGCATGTCCTGCACGGCGTCGTGCTGCTCCTGCTCGGCGAGCAGGTTGACGTCGTTGCCGGCGGACACCGCCAGCGCACCCTTGTCGGTGAACACGTTGGCCGCGGTCAGGTTCACGTCGTGGCCGGACTGCAGGGCGATGTCGCCGCCGGCGGTGAACTCGCTGCCGTGGACAGTCTCGTCGCGGGTGCTGGTGGTCTGCTTGAAGCGCTTGCGCGTCTCCTGGGTGGTGCTGCTGTCGACCGTGGTCAGCGTGGTGCTGTTGAGGTCATTACCGGCGACCACCGCGAGACCGTTGCCAGCATCGAGCTTGGCGGCGGTCAGGTTGACGTCGTGGCCGGCGCTGAGCACCAGGTTGCCGCCGGCGGTGAGGGCCTGCTGGTCGATGTCCTGGGTGGTCGTGGTGGTGACGACCTTGGTCTTGCCCTGGCGGGTCGCCTCTGTGACGGTGCGGCTGTCGCCCAGCACCGACGTGACATTGAGATCGTGCCCGGCCGCGGCGATCAGGTTGCCATCGGCCTTGACCTGCGCCTGGCGGATGGTGAGGTCGTTGCCGGCGGCCAGTTGCAGGCTGCCGCCGGTGACGATGCTGGTGCGCACCGTGGCCTTGCCGTTGGTGTCGGTGACCGGGGTCAGCGGCAGGTCGTGCCCGGCCTGCACGGTGGTGCCGGTCAGGCTGAGGTCGCGGCCGGCCCGTAGCGCCCATGCGGGTCTGGGTCCACTGCGGATCCACGCCGAGCTTGTCCAGCAGGTAGTCGCTACTGATGAAATTATTGTAGTCGACGAAGCGCGGATCGGTCTCGATCAAATAGTGGCTGCCGAGGATACCATTGCTCGCAAGTAAATAACGCTAGAACAGCAACTATAATAATGATTTATAAAATTAACCCCAGTCCATATCATTCGACAAACGATTGGAAAATTTAATTACCTAGAATTAACCGCGTTCCTACAGGCAAATTTCTGATTTGACGAGCTATTCCTCCCAAAATTGATGCATGCTTTACTCTTTCACAGACGTACATGTTATCGACACAAAATTCGCCACCTAAAGCCTCTTCTACTTTCAACGCATAATTTTCAAAATCATTTATTCTACCCAGCCGCAGCATAGCCTCTTCATACACGTTGTATCTAACTGTTGATATCGGATCAGATTCGATGGCACCAAAAAAACTATCAATATCGATTTCCAAAGAAGACTTGTCGCCTGAATCCAAACTAAAAACATAGACTTGACCAGAATCATCAACTGCGTAGACAGTCCCAAATGCGTCATAAGCAATTGCTTCCGACCAATCAAAATTTAGGCCACTGAAAGAAGACCAAGTTGAAGTCCAATTTTTATCAACTTCACGGAAATATCTAAGTAGTCCATTGAAACAAAAACCAGCGCCACTTCCAGGCAGCCGATCAAAATATTTCTCTATCTCGTAGCTATTCAATGGTCGTCCTCCAGTTTAACGTCAGTGTATTTTGTTCCAATAGGATCATCCTTAACTTGCCTACCGATTTTTGAACCCGCGGCCGTGTTCCTGCCACTTTCCAACCAGTTGCCATTGGTTTTAGCGCAATTTGCGCCACCTACACATAGCTCGACTCTGTGATCTGCATGATAACCCGGCCCAGGCGGAGGACCAACTTCATCTGTTAAGGCTTTTCTAAAGTTTCCTTTTCTCACATCTGCAGGGTTCACTCGTACGAGGGTGCCAGCATCGGCTTGCGCTTTATAGCTATCTAAAAATTCAGCTTTCTCCTTAGGAATAATTAGCGTCTTTGTTAGGTCGGAAGATCCCTCTTCCAAGGCGTTCTCGGCACTTTTTACCGCACCTGAAAACCCATCGCTACTTCTAATAATGCCGATCGCACCAGCTTTGGTGCCCAGTGCACCAATCGAAGATAGCAATGTATCCACGAGCATTGAGCTAGTTGCATGACTCGCAGGACGTACCGCTTGCTGATCGCTATCGGTCTCAGCGCCAAATGCGTTGGCGCCGATCAAAGGCGTCAGCGGATTGACCAGATACTGCTCTTTCTTTTCCTGGAGATACCCCGCCATCGGCGTTGCCGCCCACAGTGTGCTGCCCAAGGTCTTCACCGGGCCACCCGCCGCTGCCATCAAGACCAGCGCGGCAGTCTCTGCATTGTCTTCGCCCAGCCAATTTTTAAACTGCTCTACCTTCTTTCCACCTGCGATGGCAAGGTTGGAGACAACCGTTGCTCCCTTCAGTCTGAAATTTTCATCCTGAGATTGCGGCGAGCCCGCTGTTCCCTGAGAGCTTTCAAATACCTCACTGTCTGAAGAAGCTGCGCTATCCGCATGAGTACTTCCCACGGCCCCAACGGCGACAGTCCCAATCGAACCAACGTCGACCTCCCCCGTCGGAATGTGGTTAATAACATCTTTGCGCTGCTGTTCGTCCAGCTCATTGAATCCCTTGCCGTAGCGCTGGAAGGCAATGCTTTCAGGTTGCGCGAGCTCTCGCAGCGTTGACGCTGCATCCGGCGATTTGAGCAACAGCACCAGCTTGTCCGGATCGCAGCCAAGCTTTACGCAGTTGTCGAGAAGTGCATTGACACCGGCAACTTCATTGGGATCGGTAATCCCGACATTTTTCAGCGCCTCGGCAGCCATCGCCTGTCGCTGCGAACGTCCTTCGCGATAGTCGTAGTAGCCATAGGTCTGGACGGCATTACCCGAGGCTGCGCCTGCCTGCGCATCGCCGCCCAAGAGACCGCCTGCGGCGCCGAGCAGGGCTCCGAGGCCACTCATCAATGTGGCCTCGGCACCGCTTCCCGGCTGTATCCCGCCCTTCTGCAGTGCGTCAGCGAACTTCGGCAACAACGTCTCGTTCATCAACACGCCACCGGCCGCGCTCAGAACGTTGCCGCCCGAGACTGCAGCAGCCAATGCGCCCGCCGTCACTTGCGTGATCTGCTTTGCCGCTCCCGCGTCGTTCCACTTCGCAAGCTGGTCGTTGGCTGCGTTCAACCGTGCCTTCGCGGCTGCCGTCGCATCCGGATCGCCCTTGGCCGCTTCCAGATCTGCCATAGCTTGTTCTGCTTCTGCAGCCGCTTGCTCCCTCTTGTAGTAAATCAGCTCCTTAGCCGACCTAAACGCCACCTCACCGGCGACTTGGGCAAGCTCCTGCTGTTCCGCAACCTTCTTCTCGTCGAATATCTGCTTCAGCCCGCTCTGCTGCAGTTCCGTAGCGCTTCGATCCAAACTGGCCAGAGCGGTTGTGTCGCCATTGCGCACCTCGACACTGCCCGCGGCAATATCGCTCTTGGTCGTACTGCCACTACTTCCTGTCTGATTACCCGCCAGACTCAAGGCGGCACCGGCCGCCGCGGACGCCCAGTCCCCCGTACCGGCGCCAAAACCGCCTGCCTTGTACTCGGCCTTGTTCTGCAAATCCTCCACCGTCAGGCTGTCGGTGGATAGGCGGTTCAACGCTGCATCGGCCGTGCTGGCGATAGCGCCGCCAATCAGGTGGGTATTGCCGCCAACGGTCACGTCGAAGCCACCGTTGCCTGCCTGGATGCCGCTCTGCTCCTTGACGCTGGTGTAGCTGCTGTCGGTCTTCTGCTGGCTGTAGCTGGCGCTGCTACCGCTGAAGCCGTATACCAGGGTGGCACCGGCCTGCTGCTGCTTGCTCTTGTAGTCGTTGGTGTCCTGCTCGCTCTGGATCAGCAGGTCGCCGCCGACCTTGGCCAGCACGGTGTCGCCGATCGCCTGCGCACCCTTGATCGTGGTGTCGTTGCCGCTGGCCAAGGTCAGCGTGTCCTTGGCCGTGACCACGCTTTCGGTGTGCAGTTCGCTGTTGCCCTTGGCACTGCCCTTGCCGGCGTAGGCGGTCAGGTAGACGCCCGTGGTGGTGCCAACGCTCACGCCGATTTCGCCGCCAGCGTTCTTGTTGCTCGACTTTTCGGTGTTGGTTTCCTGCTGGCTCAGCAAACTAAGGTTGTTGGCCGCGGCCAGCGCAACGTTCTGACCATCGATCTTGCTGCCGATTACGTCGAGGTCGCCACCCGTGGCGGCGATGGTCACATTGCCGTCGCTGAGAATGCGGCTGCCGCCAGTCGTTTCTTCGTGGGTGACGGTCTTGCTGGACGCGCTGCTAGCACCGATACCGATGCGCAGGCTGACTCCGCCCATCTGTGCGCCTTGTGCCGTAGCGGCTTGGTACGCGTCGACGCTGTCTTTCACTGCGTAACCGGCCTTGGCCGCATACAGCGCTTGCAGTCGGCTATCCTCGACTTCGCTGCCGCGCTTGGTTGCGCCATATGCCGCTTCGGCCGCCTGTACCACCGCGCCGGTCAGGCCCAAGGTGATCCCCGCACTCTGCTGCTTGGACGTCTGCACCGTATCCACACGGTTCTCGACCGCGGCGATTGTCACGTCCTTGCCGACGATGGCGGTGCCGGCCTTGCTCAGCACGTCGCTGCCGGTGATCGCCACGGCATTGCCGGCGGTGAGGGTAACGGACCCATCGGTACTGCCCACCAGGCTACCGCTCTGGCTTACCTCGGTGGTGTCGAGCGTGTTGGTCTGCTTGCTCGCGCCCAGGGTGACGCTGAAGCCGCCGCCGCTGTACAGACCGGTCTTCTTGACCTTCTTGTCGTGCTCCTCGCTATGCGTGTTCTGCGCCGTCTCCAGCGTCAGATCGTTGCCGGCTGCCACCACCACGTTGCCGGTGCCGGCGACCTGCGCGCCTTGTGAGAGCAGGTCGTGGCCCGCGGCGATCTGCACGGTGTCGCCGCTGAGCGTGGTCGCCACCGCGGTGCTGTCGTGCCACTCGTCATGCGTGGTCGTGGTCTTGCTGGACAGGAAGCCCTTTTTCTTCTTCTGCATGTCCTGCACGGCATCGTGCTGCTCCTGCTCGGCGAGCAGGTTGACGTCGTTGCCGGCGGACACGGCCAGCGCGCCCTTGTCGGTGAACACGTTGGCCGCGGTCAGGTTCACGTCGTGGCCGGCGCTGAGCACCAGGTTGCCGCCGGCGGTGAGCGCCTGCTGGTCGATGTCCTGGGTCGTGGTGGTCGTGACGACCCTGGTCTTGCCCTGGCGGGTCTGGTCGGTGACGGTGCGGCTGTCCTCCAGTACCGAGGTCACGTTGAGATCGTGCCCGGCCGCGGCGATCAGGTTGCCATCGGCCTTCACTTGGGCCTGGCGGATGGTGAGGTCGTTGCCGGCGGCCAGTTGCAGGCTGCCGCCGGTGGCGATGCTGGTGCGCACCGTGGCCTTGCCGTTGGCGTCGGTGACCGGGGTCAGCGACAGGTCGTGCCCGGCCTGCAGGGCGGCGTCGCCGCCGGCGGCGATCGCCACGCCGTGCAGCTGCAGGTCGTTGCCGGCCTGCAGGGACAGATTGTTGCCGACGGTCAGGCTGGTGGCATCGCCGCCGCGCATCAGGCCGGACTCGTTGCGCAGAGCGGTCGGCTGCAGGACCAGGTTGTTGCCCGCCAGCAGCGCGGCACTGTTGCCGGCCTGCACTGTGGTGCCGGTCAGGCCGAGGTCGCGGCCGGCCTGCAGCAGCAGGTTGTTGCCGGCCGTGATGCCCGACCGCAGGTCGCCACCGGCGACGGCGTCGCGGGTGGTGCTGGTGAGGTCGCGACCGGCACTGAGCAGCACGTCGCGGCCGGCGATCTGGCCGCCGAGGTTGAGCAGGTCCTGATTGGCCTGCAACTGCACGGTGCCGCTGGACACGATGCGGCCCTGGTTGAGCAGGTTGCCGACGTTGGCGCTGACATTGGCGCCGCTGATGGTGCCGGTGTTGCTCAGGCCGGCCGTGGCGTTGAGCGAGACGTCGCCGTTGTCGCTGGCCAGCAATGCGCCGTCGCTGCGCAGGGTCAGCGCGGTCTTCGACGACAGGTACACCACCGGCACCAGCACCTTCTGGCCCTGATACTCCTGTTCGACCATCCACACGATGTCGTGGGTCAGCGCGGCGACCTGGTCGGCGGTCAGCGCCACGCCCACGCTCAGGTGCAGCGTGCCGGCCTCGGCCACGCCGCCATCGAGCAGGGCGCGGTACTGGGCCACGCCGTCGGCGTAGTTGCCCAGGTAGCGGCGGCCGGTGAGCTGGGTGATCTGGTCCAGCACCAGACGCTGTTCGTAGAAGCCATCGCCCAAGCGGGTCTGGGTCCACTGCGGATCCACGCCGAGCTTGTCGAGCAGGTAATCGCTGCTGATGAAGTTGTTGTAGTCGACGAAACGCGGATCGGTCTCGATCAGGTAGCGGCGGCCAGGCGCGCTGGTGTTGGCCTTGACCCCGCCCAGGCCGTTGGCAGCCCGACCCAGCGTGTTGACGCTGGCGCCGTTGCTGCCGACCAGGCGGTACAGCCCGCCCATCGGCAGCACGATGTTGCCCAGCGGCGCGCCGACGCCGCCGACCACCTGCGGCACCTGGCCGGTACCTGGGTCGATCTGCTGGTACTGGCCGGGCACGCTGCCGGCGGTCAGCACCGCCTGCGCGGTGCCGGCCTGGACCTGGCTGCGGCTGCCGCTGCCGGCGCCGCCGAGCTGGGCCTGCACGCCGCTGGCCCGGACCTGGGACGCAGTGGCACTGCCGCCATTGGACAGGGTGGCCTGGCCGTCGTCGATGCGGATGGCACCCAGGCTGGCGGTGGCGATATGGTTGCCCACGTTGGCCTTGGTCGGCGTCGCAGCGGTCTGCGCCTGCACGGCGATACCGCCGGCGCCGTCGGCGCTCATCGTGCCGTACCGGTTCAGTGCCCCGCCCTGGGTGGCGTTGAAGGACGCGCCGCCGATACTGCGGCCGTCGCTGCCGACCGCGCCGTTGCGGATGGTGGCGCCACTGATCGAAACGCCCTGTCCGCCGGTCATGTTGGCGGCGAGGGCGATGTAGCTGGAGTCGACCGTCGTCGAGGAAATCGGCTTTTCTTCGGTGTCGTAGTAACACACCATGCGCTTGCCGTTGGAAGTCTGCGCGCAGTCGTCGACCACGCCTTTGACGACGTACTCCACGTCCGACTGCTTCACCACCTGCTTGAGCGCCAGCGCCTGGTTCGCCACGGACTCGCCGCCCGTGATCATGCCGTCGGCCATGCCGCCGACACCGCGCTGATTGACCATCAGCGCACCTGCAGCGGCGATGGTCGACACGTTGTTGGTCACGCTGCCGGACAGGGCGATATTGCCGCCTGCCACGATGCGACTCTCGGCGCTGGCGGCGAGCAGACTTTCGCGCTCCTCCACCGAATACTCGCGATAGACGCCCGGCTGCTTGCCCTGGTACGGGAAACGCGCCGAGGTATTGGCCGGCATCTTGATGCTGCGCGCTTCGATCAACTCGCTCGGCATCGCCGCATTGGCCGCGGCCTTGTCCGCATCCGACAGCGGGCCGGTCTTGGTATTGAGCACCCGCCGCCGATTGTTGATCTGATTGGCCGCAATCAGGATGCTGCCATCGGCTTCGATGCTGCCGGAGACGTTGTCCAGCGTGCCGGTGCGCGCGGTGAGGGTGCCGTTACCGTCGCGCGCGGCGCCGATGGCGATGTTGCCGAGGCTGAAGATCTTCGCATCGCGGTTGACCAACTGGTCGCGCACCAGCAGGGTCATGCCGCTGGTGGCGCCGATCAGCGCACTGCCATAGGCGGCGTTGTCGGTGGCCCCGCCCAGGTCGGCGCCGTTGACCAGGGTGCCGGTGTCCACCAGCACGTTGCCGCCGACCAAGCTGCCGGTGTTGGACACCGACCCGGCAGTGACCTGCAGGTTGCCGCTGGCGGAGAGGTCGCCGGCATTGGTGACGCTGCCGCCGGTGTTCAACTGCAGGTTGCCCGAGCGCATGCTGGCGCCGGCCACATTGTTGATGCTGCTGGCATTGATGCCCAGGCTGCGTCCGGCCTGCAGCGCCGAAGCGTTGACGAAGTTGCCGCCCACCGCCAGGCGGAAGTCGCCGTTGCTGGTGATGTCGGCACCGGCGCGATGGGTGTAATCGCTGCGGATGGTCAGGTCGAGCAGGTTCTGGCCGAGGATGCTGCCGCCGCCGTCAAAGCCGGCGGTGTCGATGACCACGTCGCCCGCGCCGCCGGTGCTGCTGCCGGCGCCGATCTGGCCGCCGCTGTTGCTCAGGCTCTGCAGGCTCAGGCGCACCGCCTGTTCGGCCTTGATCTTGCCGCTGCGGTTGTCCAGCGTGGCGCCGCTCCGCTGCAACAGCATGCTGGCGCCGGCGTAGACGCTGCCGCTCTGGTTGTCGAGCGCATTGGTGTTGGCGATCAGGTCGCCGCCGGCCACCAGTTGCCCGCTGCCGTTGGCGATGCTGGCGGCGTCGAGCACCACGCTGCCGCGCCCGCCCAGGCTGCCGCCGACGTTGCGCAACTCGCCGCCGGTGGTGAGCCGGGTCAGGCCGCCGCCGTTGTTGACGATGCTGCCCTGGCTGTTGTCGATGCGGCCGCCGGACAGGGTCATGGCGTTGCCGCTGTCGAGCTGGCCGCCGCTGTTGAGCAACGCGCCGGTGACGGCGAGGCTGAGGTCGCGGGCGGCGCCGATGCGACCGCTCTGGTGGTTGTCGAGCTGGCCGCGCGCGGTCAGCGCCAGGTCGCGCCCGGCCTGCAAGGTCCCGCCGCTGTTGCTCGCGTTCTCCGCGTTCACGGTCAGATCGGTGCTGGCGCCGATCACGCCCGCGTCGTTGTTCAACGTATGCGCCAGATCCACGCGCAGGTCGCCACCCGCACCGCCGCTGCTCAGCGCCTGCATCGTGCCGCCGCGGTTTTCGAGATTGTCGGCGCGCAGCACCAGGCTGCCGCCGGTGGCCTGCACCACGCCGAGACGGTTGTCGAGCGCGCCGCTGCCCAGTTGCACATTCAAGCCGCGTGCGGACACGCTGCCGCCGATGTTGCCCAGGCCGGCCGCGGTGACGCTGGCATCGCCGGCCGCGGCGATGGCGCCGCCCTGGTTGTCGAGCGTGTTGCCGGTGCTGAGCTGCAGCTGGCCCTGGGTCAGGATGCGACCGCCGGCATTGCCGAGGGCGCCGCTGCTGCTGACCGTGAGCGTGCCGCTACCGGCGTGTTCGATGCGCCCTTGCGCGTTGTTGATCGACGCCGCGCCCAGTTGCAGGTCACTGCCGTTGCTGACCAGGCGGCCGCCGCCGTTGTCGAACGCACCGGTGACGGCGATGCGGGTGATACCGCTGCCGCTCTGCACCAGGCTGCCGCTGCCGTTGCGCAGCGTCGCCGCGCCCAGGTCCAGGCCCGCCGCCTGCAGCGTGCCGCCGACGCCGTTGAGCGCGCTGTTGTCCAGCGCGCCACCGGCGCGCACGGCGAGCAGGCCGCCGGCGAGCAGATCGGCGCCGCGGTGGTCCACGTCGCCGCTGGCGGTGAGGGCGACGTCGCCGCCGACGCGGGCGCTGCTGCCGGCCAGCGACAGTTGCGCGGCATCGGCGGCGAGGGTGCCGGCGGCGATCAGACGGCCGCTGGCGCTGAGCGTGCCGTCGGCATGCAGGGTCAACGCGCCGCTGTTGCCGAGGCTGCCGTCGCTGCGCACGCCCGCCGCGGCCACGCCGCCGATGGCGACGTTGCCGCCGCTCAGGCGCAGATTGCCGCTGGACAGCGTCTGCCCGGCGTTGTCGATGCGCTGGCCCTGCAGCGCGATATCCGCGCCACTGACGGTGCCTTGCTGCAGCACGCCGGCGTCGCTGCCGAGCACGACCTGGTTGGCGTTGAGGGTACCGGCCACGGTCAGGTCGCCGTGCGATTGCAGTTGCAGCGTGGTCGCGGCGCTGAGGGCGCCGCTCTGGGTCAGCGCACCGCCGGCCTGTGCGCTGAAGGCGCCGGCCGAGGCCAGGGTGCCGCCGAGAGTCAGATCGCCCTGGCTGACCAGGGCCACGTCGCCGGTCTCGCTGCCGAGCTGGCCGCTGCTGGCGACGCTGGCCGCCTGCACGCGCAGGGCGCTGCCGGCGATCAGGTCGCCACGGTTGTCGACGGCGCCATTGGCAGTCAGCGCCAGGCGCTGCACGCCGTAGCTGCGTCCGGTCTGCTGCAGCGAGCCGACGTCCAGTTGCAGGCGCTGGCGCGCGCGCAGCGCGCCGGCGTTGTTGAGCAGACCGCTCACGGTGAAGGTGCCGTTGCCCAGGGCGGCGAGCAGGCCGCTGCCGCTGTTGGTGGCACTGGCGGCGGTGAGGCTCAGGTCGCTGCCGGCGACCACCTGGGCGGCGTTGTCGAGCGCGCCGGTGGCGCGCAGGTCGATGGTCGATGCGGCCTGCACCAGACCGCCGAGGGCGAGAGCGCCCGTGCTGGTCATCGCCAGCGTGGTGCCGGCGTCGACGGTGCCCTGGCTGTCGATGGCCGCGCCGTTCAATTGCAGCGCGCCGGCGCTGTGCAGCACGCTCTGGCTGCCGCTGCGCAGGGTGCCGCCGGCCTGCAGGGTGGCGCCCTGGCCGGCGCTGACGCTGCCATCCAGTTGCAGGTCGCGCTGCGCCTGTGCCTGCACTCCCTGCGTGGTGGCGAGTTGGCCGCCCAGCGACAGGTCGCGCCCTGCGCGCAGGTCCAGCGCCTGTGCGCTGAGCGTGCCGGTCTGCAGCAGATCGCCCTGCGCCTGCGCGCTGAGTGCGCTGGCGGCGGCGACAGTGCCGCCCAATGTCAGATCACCCTGGCTGGTCAGCGCCACCTGGCCGCTCTGGCTGCCGAGCTGGCCGGTGCTGGCGATGCGCGCGGCATCGAGTTGCAGGTCGCGCTTGGCGATCAACTCGCCCTGGCTGTCGATGGCGCCGCTGGCGCGCAGGCTCAGCGTGTCGCCGGCGTAGGCCTGGCCGCTGTGCTGCAGATCGCCGACCTGCAGGGTCATGGCCTGGCCGGACTGCAAGCTGCCGGCGTTGGCGAGGGTGCCGGCGGTGGTCAGGGCCAGCGCGCCCTTCGCGGCGAGGCTGCCGCCTTGGGCATTGCCGATGCCGGCGGCGGCGACGCTGAGGTCGCGGCCGGCCAGCACCTGCGCGGCATTGGTCAGCTGGGTGCCAGCGGCGAGCGCGACGTCGCGCCCGGCCTGGGCGACGCCGGCCACGGCCAGGGCGCCATCGCTGCGCAGGGCCAGATCGGTGGCGGCGTCGAGCGTGCCGCGGCTGTCGAGGCTGCCGCCTTGCAGGGTGATGGCGCCGGCCGCGCTCTGCAGCACCGCCGCGTTGCCGGTGGCGACGCTGGCGCCTTGCAGCTGCAGATCGCTGATGGTCAAGGCCTGGCCATCGATGCGCAGCGCGCGTTGCGCCTGCAGCGTGGCGTTGGTCGCGCTCTGCAACCCACCGGCGACGCCGACATCGCGCCCGCTCAGGGCGATCGCGCGCGCCTTGGCCACGCCATCCAGGCGCAGGTCGCCCAGCGCGGTGGCGTTCAGTGCCTGCGCGGCGATCACGCTGCCGCCCAATTGCAGGTCGCCCTGGCTGGTGAGCGTGACCTGTCCGTTCTGGCTGCCGAGCTGGCCGCTGTTGCTGAGGCTGCCCACGTCCACCAGCAGGTCGCCACCGGCGATCACGTTGCCGCGGTTGTCCATCGCGCCGCTGCTGCGCAGCGTCAGCGCCTGGCCGGTGGACAGCGTGCCGCTGTGCTGCACGCTGCCGGCCTGCAGCGTCAGCGTCTGCTCGCCGCGCAGCAGGCCGGCGTTGTCGAGCAAGCCATCGACGTGCAGATCCAGCCCACGGCCGGCGGCGAGCGTGCCGGCGGCGCGGTTGACCGCGTTGCCCGCCTGCACCTGCAGATCGCGCCCGGCCACCACGCGGGCGCTGTTGTCGAACGCACCGGCGGCGGTCAGCCGCACGTCGTTGCCGCCCTGGGCGATGCCGGCCAGGCGCAACGCGTCCTGGCTGTGCAGGGTCAGGTCGGTGCCGGCGTCGAGCGCACCCTGGCTGTCGATGCTGCCGCCGTCCACGGCGATGGCCGCGGTGCTCTGCAGCACGGCGGCGCTGCCGGTGCCGACGCTGGCGCCGCGCAGCTGTACGTTGCCGCCGGCCAGCGCCTGCCCGTCCAGCTGCAGCGCGCGTTGCGCCTGCGCCTGCAGGGTCGATGCACTTTGCACCGTGCCGGCCATGCTCAGATCGCGCCCCGCCTCCAGCTGCACGGACTGCGCCTTGCTGGTGCCGGCGTGCTGCAGATCGCCCGCCGCCTGCAGGCGCAGCGCGGCGCCGGCGATCTGGGTGCCGGTCACTTGCAGATCGCCGGCGCTGACGACGCCGAGCTGTCCATCCTGGCTGCCGAGCTGGCCGCTGCTGGCCACGCTGCCGGCGACGATCGCCACATCGTGCTTGCCGATCAGGTCGCCGCTGTTGGTCAGTGCGGTGGCTGCCTGCACGGTCAAGGTGTCGCCGGCATAGGTGCGGCCACTCTGCTGCAGGCTGCCCACGGTCAAGGTCGCGGCCTGGCCGGCCTGTACCAGACCGGCGTTGTCGAAGGTGCCCTGCACGCTGGCGTCGAGCGTCGTCTGCGCGAGCCACTGGCCTTGCGCCTGGTTGCTGGCACTGGCGGCGGTGAGCTGCAGTGCGCGGCCGGCGAACACCTTGGCCTGGTTGTCGAGGGTGCCGTCGGCCAGCACCGCGACGTCGCGCCCGGCCTGGGCGAGGCCGGCCAGGTGCATGTCGCCCGTGCTGTGCAGGCGCAGATCGGTGCCTGCGTCCAGCGTGCCCTGGCTGTCCAGTGCGGCGGTGTCCACCTGCAGGACGGTCGCGCTCTGCAGGATGGCGCCGCTGCCCAGTGCGACGCTGGCGGCGTTGACGCCGACCGCGCCGCTCGCACTGGCCTGGCCGTCCACGCGCAGCGCACGTTGCGCCTGCAGTTGCAGGACGTCGGTGCTCCGCACGGTGCCGGCCACGCCCAGGTCGCCCGCAGCGGCGAGCTGCACGCCAGCCGCACGCAGGCTGCCGCGCTGCTGCAGATCGCCCAACGCCTGCGCGTTCAAGGCGCCGGCGGCCACGACCACGCCATCGAGTTGCACGTCGCCGCGGCTGTTCAGCACGACCTGGCCACGCTGGCTGCCGAGCTGGCCGCTGCTGACCAGGCTGCCGGCGTCGATCTGCACATCGTCACCACCGACCAGGTCGCCCTGGTTGGCGACGGCGCCATCGACGGTCAGCGTCAGCGTCGTGCCGGCATTGGCCGACCCGGTCTGCGCGAGGCTGCCGGCGCGCAGGCCGAGCGCGCCACCGGCGTACAGGTGGCCGTCGTTGGACAGCACGGTCGCGCTGCTCAGGCTGGCATCGCCCAGGGCCGACAGGCTGGCGCCGGCGGCGTTGCTCAGACCGCCGGCGCTGGCGGCGAGCGCGCCGCCGGCCACGACCTGGGCCTGGTTCTGCAGCACCCCGGCGCTGCTCAGCGCGACGTCGCCACGCGATTGCACGGTGCCGGCCAGCGACAGGTCGCCGGCGCTGCGCAGCGCCAGGGTCGTGCCGGCATCGAGCACCCCGGCCTGGGCGATGCTGGCGCCGTCCAGCGCCAGTGCGCCGCCGGTCTGCACCTGCCCGCTCTGCAGCAACGCGCCCTGCGCATGCAGCGTGGCGTTGCCGCCGGCCGCCAGGGTGGCGCTGCTGCGCAACTGGCCATCGGCGCTCAACTGCAGATCGCCATCGGTGCGGACCACACCGTCCAGCGTGGCGTCGCCCGCCGCCTGCAGTTGCGCGCTGCCTGCGCCCAGGGTGCCCGATTGCAGCAAGGCGCCGCCGGCCTGCGCGGTCAGCGCGCCCTTTGCCGCGACCTGCCCGGTCAGGGCCAGGTCGCCGCGGCTGCGCAGGGTGACATCGCCACCCTGGCTGCCGAGTTCGCCGCTGCTGCGCAGTTGCGCCGCGTCCACGCTCAGCGCCGCGCCGGCCACCAGGCTGCCGCTGTTGCTCAGCGCCGCAGTGCTGGCGAGCGTGGCGTTGCGCCCGGCGTAGCTGCCGCCGGAGTTGCCGACGCTGGCCGCGTCGATGCGCAGGTCGCGCCCGGCATACAGAGTGCCGGCGTTGTCGAGCGCGCCCGGCGTCGCCAGCGCGATGTCGCCACCGGCCGAGACCACCGCCCCGGCCGCATTGCCGATCGCCGCCGCGCCCAGGTCCAGGCGCCCGCCGGCGCTGAGCTGGCCGAGCGTGTCCAGGCGTCCACCGGCCTGCACGCTGGCGTCCTGCCAGGATTGGGCAAGGCCGGACAGGCGCATGTCGACATCGCTGCGCAGGCTCAGGCCGGCACCGGCGTCGAGCACGCCAGCGGCCTCGATCCGCGCCGCCTGCACCGCCAGGCTGCCGGCGCTCTGCACGGTGCCGCTGCGCTGCAGCCAGGCCGCGCCAGCCTGCAGTTGCGCCGCGCCGCCGGCGTAGGCGCTGCCGCTGCTGCGCAACTCGCCGCTGGCGCTCAGCGCCAGATCGCCGCCGCTGTAGAGGCTGCCGCCGGCGTCCATTTCCGAACCGAACAGGGTGATGGCGCCGGCGCTGCTGCGCCCGCTGTGCGCCAGCGCGCCGCTGGCGGCGGCGTCGAGCAGGCCATGGGCGATGGTGTCGCCGCTCAGCGCCAGTTGCGTGGCGCGCAGGCGCACGCCGGCCTGCTGCGAGCCGAGCACGCCCTGCTGGCTCAGCGCGCCGGCCGCGCGCAGGTCGACGTCGTCGCGGGCCACCGCGGTGCCGGCCAGGCTGAGCTGGCCGGCGCTGTCGATCTGCAGGCTGCCGCTCTGCGCGGACAGGGTGCCGCGGCTGACCACGCCCACACCGGCCTCGGTGGCGATCAGGCGGATGCGGTCGGCGTACATGCCGCCCAGGTACGCCACATCGATGCCGATCGCCGGCGGTGCGCCGTCGCTGCCCGGCAGCACCTCCAGCAGCATGCCGTCGTAACCGATGCGCTGCGCACCGGCGCTGGCCAGCAGGTCCTTGGCCCACACCGCGCCGTTCACGCTCAACTGCCGCGACAGCAGGTCCAGACGGTCGACGTTGTAGGCGTCCAGACCGTTGCTGCCGATACTCAGCGCACCGCCGGTGATG
Source organism: Xanthomonas sp. NCPPB 3174 (assembly GCF_056725205.1). Lineage (NCBI taxonomy): Bacteria > Pseudomonadati > Pseudomonadota > Gammaproteobacteria > Lysobacterales > Lysobacteraceae > Xanthomonas > Xanthomonas sp. NCPPB 3174. The sequence continues at coordinate 4,871,934 of NZ_CM161517.1, forward strand.
GAGAAGCCGTTCAAGGCGCCGTCGGCGCCGAGCAGCGGGGTGCCGGTGGCCAGGGTGACGCGCGAGGTGTTGAGGAAGCCGCAGCCGTCGCAGACGATGCCGTTGGGGTTGGCGATCACCAGTTGCGCCTTGGCGCCGGCGATTTCGGTATAGCCCTGCAGGCGGCTGGTGGTGGAGGTGACTTCGTTGAGGATCAGCGTGGCCGCACCGCTGTTCTTCAGGTTGTCGTTGCCGGCGATGTAGCCGCCCAGCTCGGTCTTGGAGATCTGCGCGCTGTTGTTGAGGATCAGGCCGTTGCTGCCGACGTCGAAGCGCGAATAGCGGTTGTGCGAGACGCCGCGCGCGTTGGGGGCAACGATGTCGACCACAGGCACGCCGTTGGCGGCGGCCTGCTGGCCGGGCTGGCGTCCGTCCGGATTGGCGACCGGGGCCACCTGCGCGTACAGCGGCAGCGAGGTCCAGGTGACGGTGCAGCACAACAGCGCGGCGAGGCCGCGCTTGAGCGGCTTGAGCAGGCGGTGGCGGCGGTCGTCGGTACGGTCCATGTGCATCGTCGTCTCTCTCGTGCCGCGCACCGCGGCAAAACCATCGCGTTGCCTGCCGCCGGCCGGCGGCAGGGACGTGTCAGAACTGGTAGATCAGGCGCACGCCGTAGGCCGGCTGCGCGCTGTGGAAGTCGCGCGGCGCGTGCAGGTCCCAGCCGGCGAAGCCATCCCAACTGAGCCCGCCATGCGCACCGCGCACGCCGACGAAGCCGCCGACCAGGCTGCGCCCGGCCAGGCCGGCGGCGCTGGGCCCGGCGATGCGGCCGGCATCCACGCCCAGGTACGGGGTGATGCCCAGGCGCTGCACCGGCAGGTTGAGGCTGTTGCGCCAGTACGCGCCGCGCTCGGCGCCGAGGGTGCGTTCGCCGTCGAAGCCGCGCACGCTGTAGCGCCCGCCCAGGGTGATGAATTCCGAACCCAGCAGCAGCTGCGAGGACGTCTGCGCATGCAGGCTGCTGTCCCAGCTCATCGCCACCGGGCCCAGCGCGAATGGCAGGCCGGCGCTGACATCCAGGGTGGTGACGCCGTAGCGGTAGCCGGGGAAGCCCACCGCCGGGTCGTAGCCGGTCCACTGCCCGTCGAACCACGGCGTGCCGCGGCGGTGGCCCAGGCGCGTGTCCACTTGCAGCTTGCCCAGGTAATGGCGATGGCTGAGATAGAGCTCGGCGCTGGTGGTGTGGCGGCGCTGGATGCCGATCTCCACGCCGTCCAGGTAGCTGCGTGCCGCCCGCTTGGCCACCACCATGCCCAGCGTGGTCTTGCTGGTGCCGGTGCGGTGGATCACCCGCTGCAGATCCAGTTGCGCGCTGTCGGAGCTGCCGCTGGACTGGAAGCTCTGGCGGAACCCGTCCACCTGCTGGTGATAGCGGTAGGACGACAGCGACAGCGAGAACGTCCACCAGCCCCACGGCACGCTGTAGGACAGGCTGTTGCCGCGGGTGCCGCGGGCGGCGCCGTCGTCCACCAGATCGTGGTTGTAGCCGATCGAGAGCAGATCGTTGATGCCCAGCGGCGCATCCAGGGCGAAATCGACGCCGCCCTGGTAGCGGCCGGTCGCCTGCACGCCGGAGTCGTCGGCGTTGAGCACCGCGCGCCAGCGCTTGCTGCGCTGCACGGTGATCAGCAGGTCCGACTCGCCCGGCTGCTCGCCCGGGGCGATGTCGATCTTGGCGTCCTGCGACGGCACCCGCTTGAACTGCTCCACGCCCTGCTCGATCGCACGCAGGTCCAGCACGTCGCCCGGCCGCAGCGGCAGCGCACCGCGCCAGAACACACGGCCGTCCGCCGACTGCACGCGCACCTGGCGCAGGCGCCCGGGCAGCAGTTCGAAGCGCAGCTCACCGCGGGACAGGTCCTGCGCCGGCACACCGAGGCGGGTGGTGACGAAGCCACGCGCGACCAGTTGGTCCAGCGCGCGGCGGCGGATCAGGTCGATGCCGGCCGTGCCGATGCAGCGGCCTTCGTAGCGACGCAGCGACTGCCACAGCCAGGAAAAACGCGCCGCGTCCGGGCCACCGCCGTTGAGGCGGACGCGCTGGATCGGGAAGCACAGGGCTTCGGTCGGCAGGCTGGTGCTGCGCATGTCCGCCGGCGCTTCGGCCTCGCGCGGGCCCACGAACGGCGCCTGCCGATCCTGCTCTTGCTGCCGCTGCACCTGCTCGGCCTGGCGCAGCTGTTCCTGGCGGTCGAGCGTGCTCGGCGGTTCCTGCGCCTGCGCCATGGGCACGCCGGCAAGCAGGCACGCAGCCAGCACAATGCGAGAAACTCCTTTTCTCCAGCGATCCACTGCAACGTCCCCTGTGACGCTTCCGGCGTTTGCCTGCAGGTGCAGGCGCGATCGCGCTGCAGCGCACCAGGCGCCGCGTCGCGCGGTTTTCCGTACTGCGAAGTGTGGTGCAAACCACAGCGCAGCGGCATCCGGAGGCTCCCGACATGCTGTCGGGAAATTCCCTGCAAAACAGGCACTTACGTGAATCACGTCACTTTCACAAAGGATGTATGTCACAACTGGTGCGCGAGCCGCGGTGGCTGCCACACTCATGGCTCACACCGCGAAGGCCCCGCATGCTGCCGCTCACCCTCCTGCTGGCCCTGGCCGCGCCCGCTGCGCCCAGCGCCGTGCCAATCCACACCGCCGCGCCCCCGACGCCGACGGACTGCGGCGCGGCATCGGCCACGCTGGCCGAGACCGAGGTCTGCGATCCACGCCGCGGCGTCCTGCATCTGGCCTATCGCGCCGGCCGCGTCGTGCTGCAGGTGCCGGGGCGCGCACCGACCGTGCTGGAAACCATCCCGCGCGCCTACGCACCGGAACTGATCGGCACCGTGCGCGCCATCCGCCTGCTGCCGACCCGGCTGCAGCCGTATCTGGCGCGCGACCGCCTGCTGTACCTGTCGGTGCGCCGTTCCTCGCCCGGGGACGGACATGGCTATTGCGGCGCCGGTGCGGAGATGGCGCTGACCGTGGTCGATCTGCACGGGGCGCCGTCGATCCTGGCCCGGGTGCCGGTGTCCAGTTGCCTGGACAACATCGATCTGGACGCGCCCGACCTCGACGACCTGACGCCCTACGCCGTGCGTGATGGCCGCCTGCGCATCCGCTTCAGCACCTATGCCGGCCACGACAGCGCTAACCCTGTCGAGGCGGTGCTCGCCCCGGATCTGCGTGCGCTGACGTTCGCGCCCTGAGCGCGGCGGCCTGCCTGCGCCGCTGCGCGCTGCGCCGCGCCGGTCATCGCAACCGGCTAAAATCCGTGGTTCATTTGCCCAGGTTCCCACGCCCGATGACGCCGATCGCCCGCACCGCACTGGCCTGCGCCGTGCTCGCCCTGTCTGCCTGCAAGCCGCAGGCGCAGGTCGCCGACCCCGCCGCCAAGCCGGCGGCTACCGCCACTGCCGCGTCGACCGCGTCCGCTGCCGCCCCGGGCGCGGCCGACGACAACCTCAATGCGGTGCTGTGGATGCAGCGCTCGGCCGAGTACCAGGCCCTGACCGAGCAGACCTATCGCGCCGCCGCCGACCGCCTGGATGCGGCGCTGAAGGAGCCGAACTGGGATGCGCTGGTGCCGGAGGAACGCGGCAACGCCGCCACCGGGCTGAAGCCGGCGGTGGTGATGGACGTGGACGAAACCGTGCTGGACAACTCGCCGTACCAGGCGCGGCTGATCCGCAACGGCAAGGAATACGACGAGGTCACCTGGGACCAGTGGGTCGCCGAGAAGAAGGCCAAGCCGATTCCCGGCGTGGTCGATTTCGCCAAGGCCGCCACCGCCAAGGGCATCACCGTGCTGTACGTGACCAACCGCGCCGTGCACCTGACCGACGCGACCCTGGCCAACCTGCGCAGCGCCGGCCTGCCGGTCGCCGACAACAGCGTGCTGCTGGGCCTGGGCACGGTGGTCAAGGATTGCGAGCAGAACGGCTCGGAGAAGAACTGCCGGCGCAAGCTGGTCGGCCAGCAGTACCGCGTGCTGATGCAGTTCGGCGACCAACTCGGCGACTTTGCGCAGGTGGTGGCCAACACCCCGGAAGGCCGCGCGCAGTTGCTGCAGCAGTACCACGACTGGTTCGGCGAGCGCTGGTGGATGCTGCCCAACCCCAGCTACGGCTCCTGGGAACCGGCGCTGTTCAACAACGACTTCACCCAGTCGCGCGCCGCCCGCCACCAGGCCAAGGTGCAGGCGCTGGAGCTGGCGCAGTGAGCCGCGCGCCGCTGGCGCTGGCGCCGCACGAGCGCCTGATCTTCGCCCTCGACGTGCCCGGGCGCAGCGAGGCGCTGGAGTGGATCGAGCGGCTCGGCGATGCGGTGGCGTTCTACAAGATCGGCATGGAACTGCTGGCTTCCGGCGAGTACTTCGACGTGCTGGACACGCTGGCCGGGCGCGGCAAGCGCGTGTTCGTGGACCTGAAGTTCTTCGACATCCCGGCCACGGTGGGCGGGGTGATCCGGCGGCTGTCGCAGTGGCCGGTGGACTACTGCACCATCCACGGCTGGCACCCGGCGATGATGCAGGCCGCGGCCGAGGCCAACGGCAGCGACATGCGCCTGCTGGCGGTGACCGTGCTGACCTCGATGGGCCGCGCCGACCTGGCGTCGATGGGCATCGACCGCGCGCCGGAAGACGTGGTGGTGGAGCGCGCGCTGGCCGCGCAGGCGGCCGGCATCGACGGCGTGATCGCCTCCGGCCAGGAAGCGGCGCCGATCCGCCGCGCCACCGGCGCCGGCTTCTCCATCGTCTGCCCGGGCATCCGTCCGGGCGGCCCGGTCGGCGACGACCAGCAGCGCACCGTGGGCGTGGCCCAGGCCTTCGCCGACGGCGCCGATGCGATCGTGGTCGGCCGGCCGATCCGCCGGGCCGCCGATCCGCGTGCGGCGGCCGAGGCGATCCAGCAGGAGATCGCGGCGACACTGGCTGGCCACCCCGGTCATTGATTTTAAATCAATTACTTAGAAGATAAATTCTAAAGTGTTGCTTTAACTTCGGCGTGCCGGTAGCATGCCCAGCGTCCGGCTCTGCCGGAGATGTGCCATACCGTTCTCCGGCTTCGGTCGGATTTGAAGAGGCCCGCGCCTGGTGCGCGTGGCCTCTTTTTTTTCGCGTATTAGAGCTTCAAGAACTGTTGTCTTTGTAGACTCATACCAACTGCACACCGCCCACCTGGATCACAAAAACCGTCTGCACCTAAAGGCTTGCCATTAGCTGGACCTCAACGTCGGCACATTCGGCGGAAGCCCAGTTGAACCGCCATGTACGGCTATCTTTAGCGCACATCCTCAGAACCGCTCTGGATTCGCTCGACACACACTCACTTGGATTGCGTTAAGCCGGTTGCCGTACCGCGGGCACAACCATGCAAAAAAAATAGATAGAAATCACAGTAAAAATGGAGTGGCAGCTTGAGTTCATGCTAAGTTCCAAGAACTAGTCTGTCTTACGATAAGGAAATCGCATGACTAAGCGCTGCTACTGTCGCCCATCTATTAGCGTTCAGGTAGATCCTAAAGTGCATTGGACACTTAGTCATGGATTTCGGATTTCGTTTTATAGCGCTGCAATATTTTTCTGTTTTTTTATAAATCCTTTGTTTGCAGCCGAAGTCAATTCGGCCAGCTCAGATTCGTCGATCACCTCTTATAGAATCGCAGACATCAAGGCCAATACTAATGGCTATATGCCATGGATTGTGGCTATAAATTTCCTCGCGAAACCCATCACCATTTCCAGCATTGTCCAGCTTTCAGATAAAACTCCTGAACGCTTTGTTTGCATATCTGACCTCTATCTAGATCGATCAACCGGGCTAGTAGAAGGCTATGAGTCTGTAGAGGCACCTAGTATTGAGGTCTCGCGGATGGTTAGAGACATGACTTCACAATGGAAGCTAATTCCCGAGGAGGTGAACGAAAATAAATTCATAAAAATTACGGTTGCAGTGTATTTCAAAAAGCTACCCACTAAAGGAAAATTTTTGGTGACAGTAGCTCACTGACATCTAAGCAATTATTACCACCAATGTAGGAGGCAGCATGAAAAGTAACGGAAAAAAGATCCTGTTAGGAGCGCTTTCCGCAGTTGGCATGTCTTCACTAGCCATATTCATGGGCTATGTTTCCGAATCTAACGCAGAAGCGTCGTGCGCCAGATGTGAAACAGGATCAAAAATTGGCACGGCGCCGTCTTGCATACGCAATAACTCCCCAGGATATGGGCCGCAATATTGCAAGTACACCGTAGGTTCGGGATCTCCCCCGATGATCTACTGCGATGTGGGAGGATTTACCGGTTGCGAGTGCTGACAAACATCGAGAAGTGCCTATTCGCTAGGCACTTCTCGTTGACCACCTCAGGTGATTTATGCGGAAAAAAAAAGTTGCAAGCGTCAGCTTACTTGCCATCTTAGCCGTGACATTTTTTTTATACCTTTATAGAGGATCAATAAACTTTATATATACACCATGGTCTCTCGGCTCTAGCAAGCCGCATCCTATGAACGATGAGGCAAGGCCAAGCCAACGTTCAACGAATAACAAGTCCTCTAGTGTTACCACCACAGATGCAACTCACGGATTGGACAGCTCTATGTCGCGTCAAGATGATAAAACGGATCCTGGCTTAGCGGGTACGCTACCGTCATCAATCAGCGAAAAAAATATGAAACGGGTAGTCGCAATGCGAAACGACCTGATCGGTTCTAGCGATTTTTATAAAGACATTTATGACCTATATTCTGCTGAGGGCAAAGATGAAAAATGGTCACCAAGTATGGAAGCAAATATTGATACCCATCTGCGTTCCAAAGGGCGCGGCTATGATGGCTTGGAGGTTTCTGAGCCTAGTTGCAGCAAAACAATTTGTTACATAAGCACGGTCGTCAAGCCAAACACTTCTCCCAAAGCCGCTAATGCAGACTGGCAAACGCTCATGACATCTGCTTATGGTGAGCAATGGTTTAGAGACAACTTCGCAGATGCTCATATTGTTCAAGGTGGCGACAATAATGGGACAATTTATATCTCATTCTTTCAAAGAAAGTAGCCAATAGCACTGAGCATTTGGGAGCTTTTGGACTCATCAAATGTTAACCCTTGACGCCAGACTTCAGGCAGAAACTCTCATTAGGCTGATAAAACAGCCCGTGGTGACTGCTTTTTTGAGTAAAAACTTCGGCGGAAACAGCGACTACCATTTAAAAATAGTCGAGCAGCTAGCGCAACTCGCCATATCGACAAAATTAAACGCGCGCAATTTTCTATATGCACCGGACCCGGCGGCGCTCTATGCCCGGAGCTATGACTATGGCTGGAATCTATCCACCGAAGGCTCTTTGATTGACTTGAAGCGACTGTTACAGGCGGGCGGCCAATCGGTTAAACGGTCGATAGATCTGGATCTGGTGCGCCTCGGCTTACTTTGTGGATGTGTAAAAAGAATTAATAAAAGCCTGTCTTACGCGGTTGTAAGAGATGCCATCGGCGTACCGGATGAGGAACCCACTTTCACTTGCCGCCCTTGCTTTTGGTGCCTAGACATTATTGGGGATGAGATTGCGGAAGCACTCTATGAGAGCGAAGAAATTTTGTTGAACAGTTTAACTTATAGACGTTTATGCCCTTCATCGAAGGATGTAGCTCGCCGAGAGGGCGATACCCATAGAATAAAAAAATTTGGCGGCGCTCGGCAAGCGCGCTTATTCCAAGTGGGAAAAATAACGCTCGCAGCCGCTTTAGCTTTCTCGATCGCGGAATCGTGGTCAATGTTCTTTTTGCTGCTGATCCCATGTTTAGATGCTTTCCAACAAGTAATATATGCATTTTTCTGCACGTCGCAGCCCACCACGCTTAAATCCTTTGACCAAGAGGAGTTGAATGGCGCTGATGTAACCATTGTTATACCGCTACTTCTACACGGAGATAGCGACGTAATCGCAATTGTTTCAAACATATCCCGCGCTGCATCTTCTTCTCGGTCAGTAAAAAGAGTTATCTTGTTAACAGATTTTCCAGATCGCCTAACAGCTGAAGAAGGGCATTCTGAAAATCAAAAACTAATCAATTTGGCGACGGAAGCAGAAATCGGCTTTTCGGGACAACGCTTCACTTGGGAAATATTGCACCGTTGTAATGTAATCAGGAAAGACGGTACCTTCTGGGGTTGGGAGAGAAAGAGGGGCAAAATACTCGAGTTATGCTACGCTATTTCTTCCGGAAAGCGCTCTTTTTCCACGAGAATAGGACACCAACATGATCTGACAAAAATAGATATAGTTTTTATCATGGATGAAGATACAGTCATCATCGACGACTGCGTGGATTGGCTTTACCTGTCGATAAGGTACATGGAGGGCAATTCGCACCTTGACCATCATCCCCCCGGAATTATAGTCCCCGCTATAACTTCAGGTATTAAAGCGGAATCCGACCCTCTAATATCAGCAATACGCCACATCAGCAAATCGGGGTTTTATTCAACCCTGTTCAGCCAAGGTGTTTTTAGTGGGAAGGGCATGATGTCGGCTAGGGCGTATCTAGATAATGCTAGCAAATTACCGGAGGGCTGCATCTTAAGCCACGACACATTAGAGACTTATATAATGGGTGCAGCCATTCAACCGATGGCAGTAATAAAGGAATCCCCGCCCTCTACATATTTATCGCATGCTGCACGTCTGCATCGCTGGATGAGGGGGGACATCCAAAATTTCATATTCGGCTGGAGCTATGCCAATCAAGCATTTTCTGTAACTCATCGGTGGGATTTAATAATAACTAGGCTTTCGCAAATTTTCTACCCTATATTTTTTGTTGGCTTATTGATCCAAGGACACGTCTTAGCCCTTAGCTGCTTGATTTCCGCTCCATGGGTCGCCTTTCTGCTAACGTGGATATATCGCAATGTATCGCCTTCCTTCTATTTCTTATACACCCTCATAGTTACCGTTTGCGAAATTTTCAGGGCGGAAATAGTCCGCATTATTCTGAGCTGCCATAATTCTTTTTTGTTGGTAGACGCTGCCGTCACCTCTGTATTTAGAGCGCTCAGAAAAAGTAACCGTCTTCTTGAATGGACTCCGACAAGCCGGATTGGCGGCAATATCCACGTTAATCGAAGCTTGCTTGTTTCAGCATTTTCTGGAGTAGGGATTATGCTATTTACTGCAATGAAGAACTTTTCGTTTGAATACGCCTTTACGTTTCTTTTAGCCGCGGTCTGGACAGCATTTCCTTTAACCCAAGCCCGCCATTTCAATCCTGGCAAATAATTGAAGTTTGACTTGGACACTTTCATAAAGGTGATCAATCATGCGTAGACCTCAGTTGGTCTTGATGACGCTGAGCTTAATTTCTCTACTTGGGTTTTTGTCATCTTTGACAATTTATGCCAATGATACAAAGGTCAAAAGCCTAATAGATCAGCGCAGATGGCAAGATCGGAGTGTCCTTAACATTACACTCAACGCAGCAGAATTTATTGAATTGCGACGCAGAGGAAATGTGATCTTAGTCGATACTAGGCGTCGCGAAGATTTCTCCCGCGGCCATCTACTGGGTGCCATGAACATTCCTATCTATGAGCTTGCAATGCGTTTTAGGTCAGAAACAGATAGAAATAAGACCATTGTTCTTTATTGTGGAAGTTCACAATCTTGTGAACAAGGAGCAGTGATTGCCGGCAAGCCTACTTTTTGCGGACTGGCTTTGAGAGAAATAAATCAAATGGCGCCAAATCAGCGCGTCAGAATTCTAACAGGGCTAATTCCTGACTTCCCTCAGGCGGGCTTGGCGATAGAGTCGTCAGATTATTCGTTTCGGGTCGCCTACTTAAATGAATAAAATAAAAACATTTACCGTGTTAGCCGGACTATTTCTTGCTGCTAGCGGTGCATACTTCGCCGCGTGGCTTCACGGCAATTATATATTCTTGAAAGTCAAAGAAAATTCTATGCGCCCTGGCCTGTGTCCAGGAGATATTCTTTTCGTCGAGGTAATTAAAAATCCCGAAGAAGAAGACTACAAACGGCATGTCGGCGACAAGCTAATATTCGCTACAAAGGAAAACAAGGCGGCGATTAAGCGTCTTTATGCCGCTCCATCGCAGCGGGTCACTTACACTTTGAATCGAATCGAAGCGGAATCTTACGACTCACTTAGAGTCTCTACCTGTATGTCAGGCACAAATACAAGAAGTGATCCGGATTCTCTAGTGGTAGGAAGAAATGAGCTCTTCTTAGTGGGAGACAATCTCTCTATATCTACGGACTCGCGAGCGTTTGGCCCCGTACCTACTTCCACCGTAATCGGCAAGGTCGAAGCAACCGTGTCATTGCACCTCCATTCTTGTAGCTGCGCAAATGAATAGCGGTGACGCAATCAATGTGTGTATCCCCACACGAAACAGGCCGGTTCTGCTAAAGCGCGCTGTTGATAGTTTAATTAGCGATATCTCATGCTTTTCGGGGGATGTCCGAATCTTAGTAGTTGATCAATCCGATGCTGGTAATGCTTTCTTGAACACTGAGATTCTTCGTTCTCGCTCGGATAATTGCTCAAAAATATTCTATCTTGGCTGTAAAGAGCGCGAAAGCATAATTCGCACTTTTTCTTGGGAAAGAAAAATCTTTCTAGACACACTGTTGTCGGAAAAAAACGACTGCTATGGATTCAGCCGAAATTGGATTAGTCTTTTTTTTGCCGGACAGAAATACTGTAGTTATGACGATGACGTACTTATAAGATCGGCAAAAGCAATTTTGCCCTCAGGAGGCGAGCGCCCAATTAAGGGCTTTACGCCTTGGGGCCTTCTTGCCTATTCCAGCGAGAGTAATCTTATGGATAATATCTCGCTTCCAGGCAATAGCGCGACCTTAGCGCTTCACAGCTCTTTAGACGGCTCTGACGATATTGAAAAGCCCATCGCCTTTTCTTCATGCGGCGTCGCAGGGCATTCAGGCTTGAGCACTCATGTCTTGTGCAGCAAGATTGGGTGCTTGGAGTCACGCAGAAGAATATTCGCGTCTGACCGCTCTTTTCGCCGCACGATTGAAAGTTCATGGGTAGTTAGGCAAGCGCCTGTAAATACGCACACAAGCATGAACGGTTTTATTGCCACGGCCTATTGCGCATTAAACAGCAGCTCAATGATCCCATTTATACCCTATGGGCGTGGTGAAGACCGTATTTACTCTTCTTTGCTCCAGCACCTTGGGCTCAGTGAGAAGCGGCTTGAACTAGCGCAAAGCGTTTTCCATCTGCCGACACATGGACGAGTTCCAAGCAAGTCGATTGACGTCACTTCTACAGCCTCGTTGATTCTTAGCTTTTTACTGACAATTAATGTAGCCGGCGCTGATCTTGGAGCTTTTTTTAAAGAAGCTCAATCTAGACTTGTTTCGCCCGATTGGAAGGCGGATTTTTTGTCATGCTTTTCAAAATATTGCATGCATCAAGTTGAACAACTAATGCTTATAAGCTTGCTGGATGATCTTTGTGGGGCAGCATTCAGAGCCGTAGCGCGTGCCATAGAAGAATTCAAAGCTACAGCGACCATGTGCTTCCGTGCTGATATTCCCTGGTCTCTGGAAAATCGAGTTATCTATTGCAGGGATATTCTGCTCGATTGGCTCTCAGGAGTCGCCTCTTGGGACGCCATGTGGGATCAAGCGCTCTTAAATAGAAGCTATTTTCTTGATCTTTGCCAAATACGGCCACGCCATTAAATATTCTAGAATCTTTAAGGTGCACTTAAGCCGACTAATTTTTTGAAAACTACTCCGTTCCGGGTCGGCTAGACTCCCCATCGGTAAAATTTGGTCGCTTGCCGCTGCGTTTGCCACGCATCCACTCCGCAGCAAGAAGAGCGGCAGTTATGCAGCTATATAGGCGCTTGTATTAGCTATCTACTCTCCGGCAAAACTTGCTTAACTGTATTGTTACTGGCAATTTTTTAAGTAGCCCTGCAGTAGCGGTCGATGAACGCCCGGTGCGGCGGCATCGCGTCGGCGCAATGGCCGATGGTCTGCTCGACGCTGGCCATGAAGCGCTCCAGGTCGGCCTGCGGCACCTGGTCCACCAGTGGGTGGTAGGCGCGCGGCAGGATGCCCTGCCCGACCATCACCTGCACCCAGCTGATCTCGGCGAACATCTCGTCGCCATTGCGGTAGAAGCGGCCGCTGTCGCGGAACAGCTCCAGCGTCTCCTGCAGTTCCGGGGTGATCGGCATGCTGCGGCAGTGCCGCCAGAACGCGCTGTCGTCGCGCTCGGTGGCGTGGTAGTGCAGCAGCAGGAAATCGCGGATGCGGTCGAACTCGAAGGCGATGCGTTCGTTGTAGCGCCGCACCAGCACCGGGCTGATGCCCTCGCGCGGGAACAGCTCCAGCAGCTTGGAGATGCCGGACTGGACCAGGTGGATGCTGGTCGACTCCAGCGGCTCCATGAAGCCGCTGGCCAGGCCCAGCGCGATCACGTTGCGGTTCCACACCTGCTTGCGGCGGCCGGTGACGAAGCGCAGCGGGCGCGGATCGGCCAGGGCCTTGCCGTCGAGGTTGGCCAGCAGCGTGGCGGCGGCCTCGTCGTCGCTGATATGCGCACTGCAGTACACGTAGCCGTTGCCGGTGCGGTGCTGCAGCGGAATGCGCCACTGCCAGCCGGCCGCGCGTGCGGTGGCGCGGGTGTACGGCGTGGGCGGACCGACCTTGGCGCAGGGCACCGCCAGCGCACGGTCGCACGGCAGCCAGTGGCTGAAATCGTGGTAGCCGGTATGCAGCGCCTGCTCGATCAGCAGGCCGCGGAAGCCGGAGCAATCGATGAACAGGTCGCCGGCGATCGCCTCGCCCGAGACCAGGCGCACCGCGCGCACGTCGCCCGATTCCGGATGCAGCTGCACCTCCTCGACGATGCCTTCGCGCCGGGTCACCCCGCGCTGCTCGGCGTAGCGGCGCAGGAAGCCCGCGTACAACGCCGCATCGAAGTGGTAGGCGTAGGCGATGTTGGCCAACGGCGAATTCGGCGGCACGTCGGTGGCCGAGGTCATGAAGCGGTCGCGCTTGGCGGCGACGGTGTTGAGCGTATAGGCGCCCAGCGGCTTCGCCTTGCCGGCCAGCGCCTGCTTGAACCAGTACTGCTGGAACGGCAGCAGCCCGAGCGGATGCCCGATCTCGGTGCCGAAGCCGTGCACGTAGGACGTGCCGGGACGCTGCCAGTCGGCGAACTCGATGCCGAGCTTGAAGCTGCCCTGGGTATGGCGCACGAACTCGGCCTCGTTGATGCCGAGCAGGTTGTTGAAGGCCTTGATGTGCGGCACGGTGGCCTCGCCGACGCCGACGATGCCGATCTGCTCGGACTCGATCAAGGTGATGCGGTAGTCGGGGCCCAGCACACGCGCCAGCGCGGCAGCGGCCATCCAGCCGGCGGTGCCGCCGCCGACGATGACCAGGTTGCGGAGAGGGGCGGCGATCATGCGTGCGTGGTCCTGTACCGAAGAAAGGGGCGACCGCAAACGCGGACGGGGCCACGCGGCCCCGTCCGTTGAAACCCCACGCGCGCCGGTCGGGCACGTGCGTGGGTGATGCCGTGGATCAGAACTTGGCGCCGATCTCGAAGGTCACGGTGCGCGGCACGTAGTTGATGTCGCCGGTGGTGTTCAAGCCGACGTAGCTCGTATCCAGTCGTCCGCCAGTACCAAAGTAATTGCCGGTGCCGTCGGGACCGCCGTAGATGTAGCTCGAGTAGTTTTTGAAGTTGAAGGCGTTGAGCAGGTTCACGCGCGCCGTCAACTTGAAGTCGTTGTACACGGTGAAGTCCTTGGTCGCCTGGAAGTCCACCGTGCGGTAGCCCCAGATCTTGCCGCCGACCAGAAACTTGCCGCTGCCTGGCGGAACGAAGCCGATTTGCTGGCACGTTGCCCCATCTGCATCGACCTTGCCGTAGCAGGCAATTGTATTAACCGGCTCGGGCGTGGCCAGCACAAGCTTCGCACCAAAGGTCAGGCCCCACGGACCGTCGATCGAACCGGAGGCAACGAAACGATGTGCAGACACTGCATCGGACTTCACGAAGGGATAGTCATGGATGGTTGCCTTGTCGAACGCATAAGGCTCGTCGATGTTGCGGTTCTGACGCGCGCTGGTGTGCGTGTAAGACAGAGTCAGGCCCCAGCCCGATTCCTTGGTGTACGGCTTGTCGGCCGACAGCAGGATCTGACTGCTGCGCTGCTCCAGGCCATTCATGCCAAGGATCGTATTCTGATAGCCAGGCACCGGCTGGCCCCATGGCGCACTGCCCAACGCATCGAAATAGGCTCCGTTCGGGTAGCGATTGATCAACGACATGGCGAAGCCGTCGTAGCTCAGCACGCGCTGGAAGGTCACGTCAGTCTGCCAGTCGCCCACTTGATTGGTGATGCCGAGGCTGTACTGATCGCTATAAGGCGTCTTCAACTTATTGTTGAACATGAACAATTCCGCGCTGCCATTGACGCCCGGAATCGTATTCAACTGATCGACGCCATTGAGATAGCGAGGATCCCAAACGGCACAGGTACGATCAGCCTTGTAGCAAGAACTCGCCGCAGAATCCTTGAAGTACACAGCAACCGGAGACAATGCCGCCTTGCTGGTTTCAAGCGCCAATTGCTCGAACAGGTTGCGGTCGTAGGACCGACCTGCGCCGCCATGCAACACCGAACGCTCGTCGCCGAAGAAGTCATAGGAGAAGCCCAGCCGCGGCGCCCAGCCATCCTTGAAGTTCTTGCGGTTATGGCCGGTGCTGATGTAATCGGCAACATTGATGCCACTGGGCAGCAGGCGATTGGCCCACGGCTGGCCAGGATTGGCCGGATCGTCGGAGTACAGGGCGTTGACGAAGGCCTGGGAGGTGACGAAGTTGGTATAGGCCGGACTGTCTTCGTAGTCCCAACGCACGCCGGCATTGATCATCAGCTTGTCGGTGGCCGCCCAGTCGTCCTGAATGTAGATCCCGTACTGCTTGGAAGGCGACTCCACCGTGGCTTTCTGGCCAGGTGTGTTGTAGGGCGCGACGAAATCCACTCGGTAGGGAATAGCAGCGATGCCATTGGCATCGATCGAGTAACTGAACTGGGGATTGAGCGCCGCCGCGTCCTGCGAGGTCAGCTTGATGTCCTTGTAGCTGACGCCCATCTTGATGGTGTGCTCGCCATGCCACTGGAAGCTGGTGAAGGTCAGGTCATTCTGCAGGAACCAGCCCTTCTGGCTCTTGCGCTGTACGTTCAAGCCGCCAGCGGAGCCGGTTTCCAGGAAGGTGTACTCACCGATATTGGGATCGTTGTAGTTGAGGTACTTGTAGACGATGCCGTTGCCGATGCTCTTCGGATTCGGATTGTTCTCCGAGTCCTCGGTACCGACGATCAACTCGTTGAACCAGTTGTCGGCGCTATGCTGCCAACGAATATTGGCGCGCTTGTCCTTGTTGATCTTGTTGGTGCCGTGGTCCGGTGCGCTGGTACCGCCGACGTTGGCGGTCTGGGTTTCGTCGCGGTACTGTCCGCTCAGTTCAATGCGGTCGCGATCGGTCGGTTCGAAATCGATCTTGCCGAAGTAAAGATCCTCGCTGAACGGCATGTTGGCTGCGCCGTACTGGCTGGAGATGTTCGACGGCAGCAGGCCGAGGTAAGGCTGTGCGTTGGCGTCGGCCTGCACGCTCTTGGGCACCACGTTCTCCTTGCCTTCGTAGGCGACGAAGAAGTGCATGCGGTCCTGGATGATCGGGCCGCCCAGAGCGAAACCATACTCCTTGGTCTGCGAATCGATCTTGCCGTTCTTTTCCTCGTCCGGGCGCTTGTCGCGCAGATCCTGATCGGTGTAGCGGTAGAAGGCCTCGCCGTGGAACTCGTTGGTGCCGGACTTGGTGGCCGCGGTGATCGCCGCACCGCTGATCTGGCCATACTCCGCCTTGTAGTTGGAGGTGATGACCTTGTACTCACCGATCGCCAGCTGCGGGAACGGATTGCCCTGGGTATCGCTCTGGCCGGCGATGCCGCCGCCCTTGACGTAGCTCTTCTGGCCGACGCCATCGATGTACAGGTTGCCGGCGCTGGCGTTGGACGCACCGCCGCGCAGCTTGGTGTTTCCGTTGCCATCGACCTGGAACACCATGCCCGGCACAGTGTCGGCGAACTCCAGGAAGTTGCGGGTGGCCTGCGGCAGCTGCTGGATCTGGTGCAGCGACACCACGTTGCCCACTTCCGAGGTCTTGACATCCTTCAGCAGCGGCGCGCTGACGGTGACGGTGTCCAGGGTGGTCGCGTTGCCGCCGGCGGCCGCCGCGGTGCCGGCAAAATCGACAGTGGACGAGGAAGCCACCTGCAGGGTCACCGTCTGAGTGACGCCGTTGGCCTCGACCTTGTAGGTGCCCGGCGGCAGACCGACCACGGTGTAGTTGCCGTTGGCGGCGACCGGCGCGCGGCGCACCGAGCCGGTGGCGATGTTGGTGACGGTGACCTCGGTGCCGGCCTGGGCGGCGGCGACCTGACCGCGCAGGGTCGCGCTGCTGGACTGGGCCATCGCCGGCATCGTGGCGAACAGGCAGGTGGCCAGCGCGCAGCACAGCAGGCTGCGTGCGGGCAGGTTGGAGGCGGAACGCGGTTTCTTCATGACAAAAGCCCTCCCAGGGCGGTCAACGGGATCATTGTTGTGTTCTTCTAGGTGCTGCAAAAAACGACATCGGTGTTGCATGCGTCGGTGTCAGTCCATGGCGGTCCCTCGCTGGGCACTGGAAGCACGAACGATGAGTTGCGGGGCGATCGCGCCAGCCGACGCTGCCGACGCCGCCGAAGCGGCGTGCGGCTCCAGTGCGGCGAGCAGCAACTGCATGGCGCGGGCACCGAAGCCGGCGATGTCCACGCGCATGGTCGTCAGGGCCGGATGCACGTAGCGTGCCATCGGCACGTCGTCGAAGCCGGCCAGGGCGATGTCCTCGGGCACGCGCAGCCCGGCATGGGTGAAGGCGAACAGGCAGCCCAGCGCCATCATGTCGTTGGCCGCGAACACCACGTCCGGCCGTTGGCTCTGCAGCAGGGCTTCGCCGGCGCGGTAGCCGGAGGCCTCGTCGAAAGCGCCGGGCAACACCAGCGGCGCCACCTGCGGGCAGCGCTCGCGCAGTTCGTCGCGGTAGCCGCGCAGGCGCTCGCGCGCGTCGAAGTTGTCGTCCGGCCCGGCGATGAAGGCGATGCGGCGATGGCCCGCTTCCAGCAGGTGGCGGGTCATGGCGCGGGCGCCGCCGTAGTTGTCGACGTTGAGCACCTGCGCCTCGCCGATGCGCTCGGCGCAGTTCATCAGCACCGCCGGCAGTGTGCCGGGCAGCATGTCGGCCGGATCCTCGGCATCGCTGGCCAGGGACGGCGACATGATCAGCAGGCCGTCGACGCGCCCGGGCATGCGCCGCACCGCCAGCCGCTGCTGCTCCGGTTCGCCGTGGTAGCTGGACACCAGCAGGTGCAGGCCGCGCTCGCGCGCCACCGTGTCGATGCCGCGGATCAGTTCGGAGAAGAACTCGCCGTGCAGGTCCGGCAGCACCACGCCGATGGTGTGGGTACGGCGGCTGCTCAGGCTGCGCGCGGCGTGGTGCGGCACGTAGTGCAGGGTGCGTGCGGCTTCCAGCACGCGCGCGCGCACTGACTCGGCCACGTGCTGGTGGCCGTTCATGGTGCGCGACACGGTCGCCACCGACACGTTGGCCAGGCGCGCCACGTCCTTGATGGTGATGTTGGCGCGCTGGTCCGGCGCCATGACGGGGGGCGGGCTCACCAGTGTGCCTCCAGGGTCCGGAACGGCTTGGACAGGGTCACGCCGCCGGCGTCGTACTGGTCGATCCGGCGGCCGTCCACGCGCACCTGGGCCGGCCGCGTGCGCGTCGGCCAGACCACGCGCACGGCGGTGCCGGGGCGCAGGCCGCTGTCGAGTTCGACCCGCAGCCGCCCGTCGCGCTGGCGCGCGCGCAGGCCGAGCGTGCCGTAGGCGGTGGGCAGGCGCTGCACGGCCAGGCCATCGTCGGCGAGCCAGGCCGGCGGCACGCCGGGCAGCAGCACCAGCGCATCGTCGTCCTCGTGCATGAGCATGCCGAACAGCGTGCGCGCGTACTCGGCGCCGATCCAGGTATGCGGCATGTCGCCCAGGTAGCGCGGGAAGCGCAGCCGCGATTGCACTACCTCGGCCAGCACCTGCCATTCGAACGGGCGGCGGTCGCGCAGCAGGTCCTGCAGCAGTTCGTCGGCCACCTGCGGCTGGTCCAGATGCACGTAGGTCAGCACGTTGCGCATCTCGTACGGGGTGTAGGCCCACAGCGCGTTGGGCTGCTTGCGCTGGCGCACGTCTTCCAGATAGCGCGCGAAGGTGGTGCGCAGCGCCGCCTCCGGCAGCAGGTCCTGCTGGCCGGTGGGATCCAGGGCGATGGAGACGCTGGTCGGATCGCCGTCGCCCAGGTCGGCCGCGGCGGGAATGTAGTCCGCGCCCTTCCACGCCATGGTGGCGCGGATCGAGGCGGCCAGCGAGGTGCGCAGCGCCGCGTACTGTTCGCGCGCCCAGGCCGCGGTGGCGGTATCGCCCAGCGATTCGGCCAGCCAGGCACCGTCGTGCCAGCCCTTCAGCGCCCAGTAGTCGTCCCAGTAGCTGTGGGTGGGGCTGGAATAGCCTTCGTGGCTGATCGACGGGGCCAGGATGCCGCGGAAGCGTTCCGGCGCCGGCTGCTCGGCCATGTAGCCCGGCACCAGGGTGCGCTCGCGCAGCTCCTGCAGGAACTGCATCGCCAGCTTCACCTTCGGCAGGTAGGCGCGCACGCTCTCCGGGCCGCCGTCCAGCCGCACCACGTCGGCGACCAGGGTGATGTACTCGCCCTGGCTGTCGTACTCCAGGTCCGAGCCGAACCCGTCGTTGACGCTGCCGTCGTCGTTGAGGATCGGCGAGACCAACCCGTTCGGGTGCACCGCGTGGTCGCTGTACCACTGCAGGTAGTCGCGTGCGACCTGGGCCTGGCCCATGCGCAACAGGATCGCCGAGGTGGCCATGCCGTCGCGGATGAAGGAACGGTTGTAGTTGCGCGGCCCCGGCTGCATCGCCGGGCCGGTCTGGTTGATCAGCATGTACGCGGCCTGCGCGCGCAGCATGTCCACCAGGCTGGCGTCGGGCAGACGCAGGCCGACATTGCCCAGGCGCTGCTGCCAATCCGCGGAGACCTGCTCGGCCAGCGCATCGAAGCTGCGGCCCGCATCGCCACGGCCAGCGGCGAGCAGCGCGTCGCGGTCCAGCGGCGGCGCCGGCGGCAGGCGGCCCTGGGCATCGGCGCTGGCGGTGCCCAGCGGGAACGCCAGCACCACGTCCTGTTGCGCACCCGGCGCCAGGCGCACCGTGTAGTTCAGCATCGCCGCGGCCAGGCCGTCGGCGTCGTGCGCCTGGCGCTGCGCCGGCAGCGTGCCGGCGGCGACATGGCGGGTGATCTCGGTGGCGCCGTTCGCGCCGAACGCCTCGGCGCCGACGCCGCTGGGCGCGCTCAACGACGTCAGCAGCGCGCGGCCGTCGACCTGCACGGTGCCGCCGTCGACGGCGATGTCGTGGATCGGCGACAGGCCGCCGTTCTGCCACGGCGGATTCATCTGCATCGGCCGCACCAGCAGCGACAGGGTGCCGCTGACCGGCGTGGTGCCGATGTTGCGCAGGCGATGGCGCAGCAGCGTCACCGGCTGGCCGCCGCGTTCGATCGCGAAGGTCTCGCTGCGCAGTTCCAGCCCCGGCTGCGGCGACCAGCGCACCGACGGCATCGGCTTCCAGCCATCGCGCAGCGCGTGGGTCAGGGCATGGCCGTCGGCCCCGGCAGCGGTGCCGGACACGTCGCGCCACAGCGGCTGCACCAGCGGCGCGCCCTTCCACGCCTCCAGGTTGCCGTATTCGTCGAAGATCGACTTCTGCCGGCCGGCATGGATGCCGACCGCGGTCCAGTAGGTCTGCTGCATGTGCAGCGAGGCCGGGAACAGCGCGCGCGTGGCGCCGCGCTGCGCGGCGACCTGGTAGCGCTTCATCGGCGTCATCACCGCCTTCGGCCCCAGCAGGCGCAGGCGCGCCAGGGTCGGCGCGACGCCACCGGGCGCGGCGTCGACGCGCAGGCGCAGCGCGCGAATCTGCAGCGGCGCGGTGCCGGCCAGGTAGGCGCTGTCGCTGTCGCCGGCCTGCGGGTCGTCGGTCAGCGTCCGCCAGCGGCCTGCGGCATCCTGCGCCTGCAATTGCGCCGCGCCATGCGCGCCGGCGAACTCGACGATCAGGCCGGCGCTGTCGAACGCGCGCGGGAAGGCGATGTCCAGTTGCCGCGCCTGCGCGCCCTTGCCCGGCATCGCCATCGCGGCACCGCCCTTCCACAGCGCCGCAGCGTCGGCCGCGGACACGCCACGCAATTGCGCAGCGTCGGCGCCCAGCGGCTGCATCTCGTAGATCGACACGCCCCAGTCGGCGCTGCGCGCGGGCGCGGCCAGGCGCAGGTAGCGGGCCAGATGCGGCGCGAAGAACACCGTCTCGGTGCCGCCCAGCGAATCGGTCATGGTGTAGACCGTGTCCCAGCGCTGGCCATCGCGCGAGGTCTGCAGCAGGAAGCCTTCCGGATTGGAGGTGTCCCACTGCAGGCGCACGCCGCCGACCTGCGCGGCGCGGCCCAGATCGATCTGGAACCAGTGGCCGGGACTGAAGGCGCCGGCAGTGCGGGTGCTGGCGTCGCCGTCGATCAGATAGCCGATCGCCTGCGCCTTGACCTGCTTGGAGGAACTGGACGCCTGCCATTGCGCACGCGGCGGCAGGCGGCCGTCCTGCGCCTGCACCGGGGCCGTCATCGCAAGTCCGCACAGGACTGCAGACAACACCCAGGCGCAGCGGCGCGCGCCACCGTGACCGAGCACTCGGATGATCTCTGACGAATATCGCACTGGGTCCCCCGGCCAGCACCGCCTCAATCGAGGTGGGCGGACGTTAGCAGCAACTGCAAGCGGTTACATGATGCGTTGCAACATGTGCAATCCCCTGGCACGTCTGGTCATACGCCGACACGCCTGTCCCGACGGTCCCAAGCCGGGTCATGAAATGTCCTGCCGCGACAAGCTCAGCCCCCTGGATGCCTGCCAGTGCTCCCCGCGCCACACCCGCGCCCGGCTTGCCGGAATCGCCCGCGCCCAGCAAGATGCGGGACGTTTTGGGGAACGAGCCCGCACCGTATGTCGTCCTGCCCGACCCGGGTCATCTCCTCGCGCGCGCTGTGCGTCCTGCTGCTGGCGATGCTCGCCCTGGCCGCGGGCGGATGCAAGCGCACGCCCGCCGAACTGCCCGGCGCCAGCGCCGAGCCGGCCGCCGCGGTGCGCACGCTGGCGCGCGCGCTGCAGCGCAACGACCTGCTCGGCTATGCCCAGGCCGCGGTGCCGCCGGCCCAGTACCAGCGCCTGCAGCAGGCCTGGAGCGAGGACCGCAGCCGTTGGCCGCTGACCGAATTGCCGCTGGCCGAACGCCTGCCCGAGGTACTGGACACCCTTGCCGCGCCGGACGCCGAACGCCAGCTGCAGCGCGCCTTCGACGCGCAGTTCGGCGGCCAGGCGGCGAGCCTGAAGCAGGCGGCGCACTCGCTGGGCCTGTTCGGCGTGCAGTTCCTGCGCAATCAGGGCCACTACACGCCCGAGCAGCGCGGCCATTACGTGCAACTGGTGCAGGCGCTGAGCGCCTGGGCCGCGCGCGCGCCGCTGTCCGAGCGCAAGCGCGCGCAGGCGGCGCTCGCGCGGCTGTGCGCGGGCGCGCGCCGCACTGGCGTGCGCAGCGATGCCGACCTGCGCAGCCTGGGCATGGACGAGAGCCTGCGCCGGCTGGGCCCGTTCCTGGCCGACCTCAAGGCGGTGCTGGCCGACTATGGCCTGGACCTGGACGCCAGCGCCGGCGCGCTGCGCACCGGCCTGGTCAACCAGCAGGGCGACCAGGCGGTGGTGCGCATCCAGTACCCGCTGGACGGCGAACAGATCGACACCACCGCGGTGCTGGTGCGCCGCGACGGGCACTGGTACCTGCGCGACACCCTCAGCGAGGTGGACGCGCTGCTGGCGGCCAGCGCCGGCACCGCCGCCCCGGCCGCGGCACCCGCCGCCGACCCCGCTCCGCCGGCTAAGCGATAATGGCCCCGATGCCAGAACAAAATCCCCTCCCGTTCCCCGACGACGCCGCGGCCGCACGCGCGGCCGACGCGGCCCGTGCGCCCGCCGACGCGTCCCCCGCCGGCCCCGGCGCCGCGCCCTCTTCGACCGTTGTCCCCTCCCCCCTGCCCGTGGCCGTGACCGCCGCGCGCCAGGGCAAGGGACCGCTGTGGGCGCGCCTGCTCGGCCGCCTGGCCGATCCCTGGCTGGGCCTGAAGATCGAACCGGCCGAGCCCGGCCAGTACAACGACGGCCGCCCGGTGGTGTACGTGCTGGAGGACTACGGCCTGTCCAACGCGCTGATCCTGGACAAGGCCTGCCGCGAATCCGGCCTGCCCTCGCCGCTGGTGCCGCTGCCCGGCGATCCGCTGGGGCGCAAGCGCGCCTACCTGGCGCTGTCCCGGCGCAGCAGCAACCACGCGCTGCTGCCGGAACAGCGCGGCGCCAAGACCCACTCCGATTCGCTGGCCAAGCTGCTGCAGGCGCACCGCGAGCGTCCGGAGCTGGACATCCACCTGGTGCCGGTGTCGATCTTCGTCGGCCGCGCCCCGGACAAGCAGAGCGGCTGGTTCGCCGTGCTGTTCTCGGAAAACTGGGCGCTGGTGGGCAGCTTCCGGCGCCTGCTCGGCGTGCTGCTCAACGGCCGCAGCACCATCGTGCGCTTCGCCCCGCCGGTGTCGATGCGGCAGACGGTGGAGGAAGGGCTGCCGCCCGAGCGCACCGTGCGCAAGCTGCAGCGCGTGCTGCGCACCCATTTCCGGCGCATCCGCGAGGCGGTGATCGGCCCCGACCTGTCGACCCGGCGCCTGCTGGTGGACCAGGTGCTGGCGGCCGAGCCGGTACGCGAGGCGATCGCCGCGCAGGCCAAGCGCGACAACAGCAAGCCGGTGGACGCCTGGCGCAAGGCGCACGCCTACGCTTGGGAAATCGCCGCCGACTACTCCAGCCCGGTGGTGCGCTCGGCCAGCTTCCTGCTGACCCACGTGTGGAACCGCATCTACGCCGGCGTGCTGGTCCACCACCTGGACAAGCTCAAGGACGCCGCGCCCGGGCACGAGGTGATCTACGTGCCCAGCCACCGCAGCCACATGGACTACCTGCTGCTGTCCTACCTGCTGTACGAACGCGGCATCGTGCCGCCGCACATCGTGGCCGGCATCAACCTCAACCTGCCGGTAGTCGGCACCCTGCTGCGCAAGGGCGGCGCGTTCTTCATCCGCCGCTCGATCAAGGGCAACGCGCTCTATTCGGCGGTGCTCAGCGAATACGTGGCGCAACTGGTGGCCGGCGGCTACTCGATCGAGTACTTCGTCGAAGGCGGGCGCTCTCGCACCGGCCGGCTGCTGCAGCCCAAGGGCGGCATGATCGCGATGACCCTGCGCGCGTTCCTGCGCCAGCCGCGCAAGCCGGTGCTGTTCCAGCCGATCTACGTCGGCTACGAGAAGCTGATGGAAGGCAACAGCTACCTCGACGAACTCAGCGGCCGGCCCAAGGAGAAGGAATCGATCTGGGCGCTGCTGTGGGGCATCCCCAAGGTGCTCAAGCAGAATTACGGCCAGGTGGTGGTGAACTTCGGCGAGCCGATCCCGCTGAGCCAGGTGCTGGCGCAGCGCGCGCCGGAGTGGGACGGCCAGCCGCTGGGCGAGGACGAGAAGCCGGCCTGGTTGAACGGCACCGTCGATGCGCTGGCGCAGCAGATCCAGGTGCACATCAACGCCGCCGCCGACGTCAATCCGGTCAACCTGCTGGCGCTGGCGCTGCTGTCCACGCCCAAGCACGCCATGGGCGAGGCCGACCTGATCGCGCAGATCGAACTGTGCAAGAAGCTGCTGGCGGAACTGCCGTACTCGGACCGGGTCACGGTGACCCCGCACTCGCCCGAGCGCATCATCGCCCACGCCGAAGAGATCAACGTGCTGACCCGCACGCCGCATCCGCTCGGCGACGTGCTCAGCGTCAACGGCGACAACGCGGTGCTGCTGAGCTACTTCCGCAACAACGTGCTGCACCTGTTCACCGCCTCCTCGTGGGTGGCCTGCTGCTTCCAGAACAACCGCCGCATGAGCCGCACCGGCCTGCTGCGGCTGGGCCGCACCGTGTACCCGTTCCTGCAGGCGGAACTGTTCCTGCCGTGGAGCGAGGACCAGTTCGCCGAGCGCATCGAACGCACCATCGAGGTGTTCGTGCGCGAAGGCCTGCTGCTGCAGCTCGCCGAGGATGACGGCAGCGTGCTGGCGCGCAACACCGGGCAGACCGACGAGGTGTTCCGTCTGCGCGCCATCGGCCACTCGCTGCAACAGGCGTTCGAGCGCTATTACATCGCCATCTCGGTGCTGGTGAAGAACGGCCCGGGCAAGCTCGGCGCCGGCGAACTGGAGAGCCTGTGCCAGCAGGCCGCGCAACGCCTGAGCCTGCTGTACGCACCGGCCGCGCCGGAGTTCTTCGACAAGACCCTGTTCCGCGGCTTCATCCAGAAACTGCGCGAGCTGAAGCTGGTGTGGCCGGACGAGAACAGCAAGCTCATGTTCGACGAGCGGCTGGATGCATGGGCGAAGGATGCCAAGTTCATCCTTGGTCGCGAGCTGCGCCACACCATCGAACGGGTCAGCCCGGAAGCAGCCAAGGTCGAGGAGCCGCCGGTTCCGCAGGATTGAGGCGGCAGTTGCCGCACCTGCAGTCGTGATGCGGTGAGATTCTGGCGCGTGGCGCCGCGGCATAGTGACTTCCGACACGCGACCGTGGGCCGGTACGGGCCCGAGCATGCTTGAAACTCCCTGCTGCGGGTTCCGGCGATGCGCACAGCTCCTCTCTTCGCTCTGTTGCTGCTTGCCGCCTCCAGCGGCCTCGCGTGGGCCGACCAGGACGATGACGGCGGCAAGCACGACCATCGGCCGCAGGTGTCCTCGCGCCAGTGCGGCCTGAGCACGCCGTTCAACGTGCTCGCCGACACGGGTGGCATCTGGCTGACCCGCAGCGACGGCGATGGGCCGCGCGAGATCTTCTTCCATGCCGGCGAACTGAGCGTGGATCGTCAGGTGCAGCAGATCGGCGACGCCGATGCGCAACGGCTATTGGAGATGGAACGCGAAACCCGCGCGCTGATGCCGCAGGTGGCCGACCTTTCGCACGAGGTGGTCGATCTCAGCTACGACGTGCTCGGCTCGGTCGTGGAGATGCTGACCGGCAGCGCCGGCAACGCGCGCAAGATCGAACGGCTGCGCACGCACGCCAACGCCTACGTCGACGGAACGCTCGGCAAGGGGCGTTGGGACCAGGAGGTGTTCGACGACCGGTTCGAGGACTACGTCGAGACGCAGGCGGAAAGCTTCGTGGGCAGCATCACCCGTCACGTGCTCTGGCAGGTCATGACGGGCCGTGGGGACGCCATCGGCGACCGCGCCGAGCGCATGGATGCGGCCCTCGAGGCGCGGCTGGATGCGCGCAGCAAGCGGATCGAAACCAAAGCGCAGGCGCTGTGCGCGCGGGTGGTGCGGCTGGATCAGCTGCAGCAGGCGCTGGAGTACCGGTACCGCGGCCAGCCCCTGCGCCTGCTCGCCGCTTCCGAGGACGGTGCGACTGGACAGAGCACCGCCGCCCTCGTCGGCATCGACGATACGCCGCGGAGCAATGCGGTCACGGTGCCGTCGGTCCCAACGCATTGAGCCTGACACCGCCGCTGGCGCGTGGCGACGCACCCGCCGCGCTGGCGGCCTGCGGCGACGGCAGCACCGCTCAGGCGTCGAACAGGTCCCCGGTGCGCGGTCCGGCATCCGCCGCATCCGGCGGATAGACCAGTTGCCCCTGCGCGTCGCTGCGCGCGGCCGGGTTCAGCGTGGCCGGTTCTTGGCGGGCGACGTCGATCAGGTGCACCACCGGGTGGCCGTGATGCAGCAGATGGTCGCAGATGATCTGCCGGTGGCACTGGCGCCAGTAGGCCTCGGCGCACATCACCGCGCATGCGCCGTCGTCGCCGAAGGCCTGCAACTCGGTCAGCGCCTCGGCGAACTCGCTGCCCAACGCATAGTCGGCGTAGTTGTGGAAGCTGACGCTGCGCCAGTGACCGTTGCGCTGCGGATCGACCCCCGGCTGCCTGCCGCGGCGCCCGCCCAGGGCACGGAAGTGCCGGTAGGCGATGCCTGCCGCGGCCAGCGCCGGCGCCAGCGCGCTGCCGTCGAACTGTGGGAACCGCCGCGAATACGGAAACGCGCGCACGTCGGCCAGGCGGGTGACGCCGGCGCCCTGCAGGATCTGCAGCAAGGTCTCCAGGCTGCGCGTGGAATGGCCGACGCTGAAGAAGGTCGCCGCGCTCACGCCGGTTCGTCGGGGATCAGCAGATGCTCCAGGCGCATGATGCAGTCCTTCAGTTGCAGCTTGCGCTTCTTCAGCCGCTTGGCTTCCAGCTCGTCGTCCAGATTGGCCGGGATGCGCTGCAGCTGTTCGTCGAGCGCGCGGTGCTCGCGACGCAGGGCGTCGATGCGCAGGGAGATCTCGGCGGGCGTCAGGGTGTCCACGAGGTTCGAGCATACACAGGCCGGCGGTCCGCCGTCACCGTGCAACGCGTCGCTATCCGGGGCCCAGGCCAGCCGGCACAATGCGCGCGGGCGCCGCGGCGGAGGCGGCGCCCTCCCACCCTCGTGCCACCCGCGGCAGGATCGCCGCGCCGAAAGGAGTCAGCCATGCGTTCGTTCCGTTCCCCGTTCGTTCTCGCCCTCGCCCTGGCGGCGGCCCTGCCGCACCTGGCCGCGGCGGCCGATCCCAAGTTCTCCGGCTTCCTGTGCTGCAACATGCGCAGCGACGGCAGCTGGATCAGCGACAGCAACTACGCCGAAGACGGCAAGCAGGTGATTCCGGCCGGCACGCCGGTGCAGGTGACCGGTTACGGTCGCTACCGCGTCAATGTGTTGATCGACGGCAAGAAGCAGTCGATCGGCAACGACTACAGCCGCGACCTGGGCAATGAGGCCTTCGCCCAGCGCTACGTGGTCGCGCAGGATCCCAAGGCAAAGCTGGCGGCGTACCCGGCGAAGATCCGCGAGGCGATCGCCGCCAATCGCGTCACCAAGGGCATGACCCGCGAACAGGTGCTGATGGCGCTGGGCTATCCGATCACCAGCGAGAACCCGAGCCTGGATGCGTCGCTGTGGCGCTACTGGCTCGACAGCTTCAACGAGTTCCAGGTGTCCTTCGACGGCACCGGCAAGGTCGAGAAGGTCACCGCCGACCCGAAGACCCAGAACCTGGTCTGGCAGCCGTAAGCCCAGCGTGCGCTGGCGCCGCGCTCCCGACGCGATGGGAGGCGGCGCGAGCGGCGCGCCGTGGCCGCGGCCTGCTGCGACCATGGCCCACCGCGGCGGCGGTACCGTGCGCGCACTGCCGCCCTGCTACGCTCAGCGGCTCAGCACCTGCGGCGGATCGCTCCGCGTCGGGCCTTGTTGGGATGCCTGCAGCGCCTGTTCCTGCTCCTGTGCCTGGCGCTGCGTCTGCCCCTGCTGCGCTCCCAGTTGCTGCAGTTGCTGGTAGGTCTCCTGCGCCGGCCGCGCGATCGCCTCGCTGGTCGGCATGTGCGCGCGGTTGGCGTAGGGATCGGGCGAGACATCGCCGCCGCTGCGGTATACGAACGCCAGTTCGCCGCCCTGATAGGAAGCGGTAGGTCGGTTGAAGCCCACCGCCAGCTGGTCGCGCTCGCTGAAGCCATTCTGCCTGGCCAACAGGGTCAGGCTGGCGGTCATGCGCTCGCTGTTGTCGTCCCAGCCCTTGCCGATCGCCTGTTCGGCCTGGGCCACGCCGTCGCGGACCCGCTCGTGCAGGGCGCGATCGGCGGCACCCGGCGCGGCGGCCGGCTCGCTGGCGCGCGGCGCAGGCGGTTCGGGTGTCGGCGCCGGTGCGGAGCCATCGCGGAATCCCGCCGGCAGCACATCGCGCGGCACCTGCGCGGCATCGATGCCGAGCGCCTTCAGGTCGGCATGCACTACCGGCGGGGTGCGCTCGGGGTGCTGCGCCTGCGCCCGGTCCTCGGCATCGGCGATCTGCGCCAGCGCGCGTTCGCCATAGTTCTGCGGGTAGCCGCGCGCGTCGTAGAACAGCTTGCCCATCGCCTCCACGTTGCGCGGATTGTCGGCGTCGATCTTCAGATCCTTGCCG
Organism: Xanthomonas sp. NCPPB 3174; assembly: GCF_056725205.1. NCBI lineage: Bacteria > Pseudomonadati > Pseudomonadota > Gammaproteobacteria > Lysobacterales > Lysobacteraceae > Xanthomonas > Xanthomonas sp. NCPPB 3174. The sequence continues at coordinate 4,900,294 of NZ_CM161517.1, forward strand.
AAGCTCAGCCCGTCCTTGGCGGTGTAGGTGGCCTTGCTGCCCACGCCGTGCTTGTCGATGTAGCTCGCCATCTCGCTGCTGGCGTTGTACAGGTCCTTGAGCGTGGCCTTGGGGTTGTTGCGGGTGACGTAGTCGGCCAGCGTGTTGACCCCGGCGATCTCGTCCTTGGCCTCGCGGGTGCGCTGTTCCTGCCCGTAGGCCTTGAGCGTGGCGGTGTAGTCGTGCGGCGAAGGCGAGGCGGCGATGACGTCGACCTTGGCGGCGAACGCGGCATCGCTGCGGTCGATCGCGGCCTTGTTGATGGCATGGCCGATCTCGTGGCCCAGCACGATGCGGGCGGTGTTGGCGGAATCGTCGCGCGGCGCGTTCATCCTGGCCGTGGCCAGCACGTCCATCGGCAACTCGATCTGCCCAGTGCGCGGACTGTACGCGCCGGTGCCCGCCTCGGGACTGGGCGCAAAGCCGGACAGCTGCTGTTGCCCGATCGCCTGCTCCACCCGCGAGCGCAGCTCCGGCGTGTTGTCCAGCATCTGCCGCAGCGCCTGGCCTTCCTTCGGATGCGCCTGCGCGAACGTGTCGACCATGCCCTTCAGGCGTTCGTCGTCGTGTGCCATCTCCGCTCTCCTTATGCGTCGACCAGGATCTGCAGTATCTCCACGCACGCCTGCGCATCGTGCTCGCCGACGTCCTTGCCGACGAAGGCGTACACGGAGACCGCGCCGCGTTCGAAATGCCAGCGGCCGGCGCTGCCCTGACGCGGCGGTGCGATCCAGCGCGGCACGAAGCCGGCCGCGACCAGCGCCTGGCGATACGCGTCCAACGATTGCGTGCACTGCGCCGGCGCCGCGCCCGGCGCGGGGGTGAAGCGCAGGTCCAGCCGCGACGGCGGGGCGGCGTCGGCATCGGCGACCGATTCCAGCGTGTAGCCGCCACCGCCGGCGAGCGTGCCGGACGCGCTGAACGCATGTCCGCCTTCGTCCTCGACCTGCAGACCCGTCTGCGCCGCGACCTGCGCGGCGACCAGATCCTGCCTGCCGCCAATCGCCAGGATCAACCGTACTACGCCTTGTGCCAGGTGCTCTGGCGTCATCTCCGACATGGTCCGCTCCGTGTGTGCAGGGGTGATCGAGGGGGAAGAGGAATGCGCGCCGGCACAGGCGGCCAGCAGCGCGGTGGCCAGCAGCAGGGCGGTGCGCCGCGCCAGGCGTGTGCCGGCTGCGCGCCGATGCATACGGCCATTGCGATGAAACATCCGCTCCATGAAACGCCTCTCCGTCGAGCGCCTGCCGCGCACCGCAGCGCGGCCAGGCTTGGGGGTGCGATTGTAGCCAGCGCACCAGGGCCGCGCAGCCCGGCGCTGCGCCGGCGCGTCAGTCCCAGTCGGCGCGCCGCTGCCAGACGAAGCCGGGCAGATCGATACGCTTGCGCGGCGTGCCGTCCCAGTCAACGGTGAAGCCGGCCGCGCGCAACGCCGCAGCGACCTGCTGGCCGATCGCCAGATCCGCCTCCTCGCGCCCGTCCAGATCGCCGAACGCCAGCATCAGCCCGGCGCCATCGATGGCACGCTCCATGTCCTGGCCGTGATAGAAGCAGTAGCCGTGGTAGCGCCGGTCCGGCGCGTCGGCCACCGCCTGGTTCACTTCGACGTGACCGTCGGACATGGTGTAGCCGGCATTGGCCAGCGCGCAGATGCCGGCGGCGTGGAGCCGCTCGAACAGCGCGTCGAGCCGGTCGCAATCGGTCTGCGCCGGCCAGGTCCGTTCCGCCTGCTGCTTGGCCTGCCACTGGCTGGCGACCGAGGCGCGCAACATCGCCTCGTCGCAGTCGTCTTCCAGGATGTCCTCGATCATCTCCTGGATCTCGTCCTGGGAATAGAAGCCGGACCAGACCCATTTGCGGATCTCGTCGTACACATAGGCATCGGATTCGTTCACGGTCGCTCCTGCGGTCTTCGGCGCATGCCGCGCGCACTGTAGCAGGGCCGTCGCTCTGCTCTGCGCGTTCATCTGACGCTGCTGTCGCTGCCGGCCTTGGGATTAGACTGATGCCCGGGATGTTTCCAGGGATCAGCGCTTGATGAGGACTGTCTTCGGCTGGCCGTTGCTCGTGTCCGGCAGTTGGATACTGGGTGCCGTCCTGAACGAACTCGCATCGCGTAACGGCCTGATCGAGCTGGCCCACGATCGCCGTGGCGAATGGTCCGCCATGACGACACCCATCATCGCGAGTGTCGGCGTGTTGGCGAGTTACTGCGGTGCGCGTTGGCTGATCCTGAAGCAAACCTGCAGGCCATGGCACGTCGCCGGCACTGCCGTTCTGGTGGTGTTGCTCTCATTCTGTTGGCTGACGTCGCGCTTCCACCACGCCGTCTGATGATGGACGTTCAACCGCGCACAGCGTGGCGCCGCCGGAGCCGTTGGCGGCGGTGTCGTTGCGGACCACCATTCCGCGCTGCGAACGTACGCCGTGCAGCCTTCTCCCCGGGGGAACCCGGGGAGAGGCGCGGCGCGCGCGCTACGGTCGGCGGCGCGCGCCGTCTCTACGCCCTTAGCAGGCGTGTTCGACCAGTAACGGCGCCACCTGACGCGGACCACGCCGCGAGGTCGAGGTGCCGGCCGTGCCCAAGGGCTTGGCCTGGCTCCGCGCCGGCATGTCGCTGTTGCTGCCGGCCACGCGGAACAGCGTCACCGCCTCGCCGAGTTGGTTCGCCTGCTCTTCCATCGCCTGGGCCGCCGCCGCGGCTTCTTCCACCAGGGCGGCGTTCTGCTGGGTGGCCTGGTCCATGTGGGTGATGGTCTGGGTGACCTGTTCGATGCCGCTCGACTGCTCCTGCGAAGCAGCCGAGATCTCGGTCATGAAGTCGGTCACGCGCTGCACGCTGGCGACGATCTCGTGCATGGTGCTGCCGGCGCTGTTGACCAGTAACGAGCCTGCGTCCACCTTGCTCACCGAGTCGTCGATCAGCTGCTTGATCTCCTTGGCGGCTTCGGCCGAGCGCTGCGCCAGCACCCGCACTTCGCTGGCGACCACGGCAAAACCGCGGCCCTGCTCGCCGGCGCGCGCGGCTTCCACCGCGGCGTTGAGCGCGAGGATGTTGGTCTGGAAGGCGATGCCGTCGATCACGCCGATGATGTCGGCGATCCGCCTGGACGAGGTCTGGATGCCGTTCATCGTGTCGATGACCTGGGCCACCACCGCGCCGCCTTGCGACGCCACCGTGGTCGCGCCGATGGCCAACTGATTGGCCTGGCTGGCGCGTTCGGCATTTTGACGCACGGTGGAGGTCAGCTCTTCCATCGAGGCGGCGGTTTCCTCCAGGCTGGCAGCCTGCTGCTCGGTGCGGCGCGACAGATCGGCGTTGCCGGCGGCGATTTCGCCGGCGGCGCCGGTGATCTGCCCAGCCGCATGCTGGATGCGGCCGACGATCCCGGTCAACTGGGCCACGGTGGCATCGGCATCCTCGCGCATCTGCGCGAACACGCCCTGGAACTGCCCTTCCATGCGCGTGGTCAGGTCGCCGCTCGCGATGTCCTGCAGCAGCTTGGACAGGGCCTGCAGATTGCCGTCGGTGGTCGCCATCAACTGGTTCAACCCCTCGACCATCTCGCGGAAGTCGTACTGGAAGCGCGCGGTGTCGCCGCGCACGGCGAAGTCGCCGGCGGCCGCGGCGTCGACCAGCCGCCCGATCTCGGCATTCATCGCCGACAGATTGCGCTTGACCTGGTCCATGGTCTCGGTGAGCGCGGCCTGCTCGCCGGGCAGGCGATCCATGTCCTGCGACAGGTCGCCGATCGCGTAGCGTCCCATGATCTCGAGCAGGCGCTGCTGGAGGCTCACGTGCATGTCGAGCAACGCATTGCTCTCCCGCACCATGCGCCCGTACTCGCCGGGAAATGCGTGCTCGTCCATGCGCCGGCTGACGTCACCGTGCTCGTGGTGCCTGGCCACCTGCGACTGCGCCGCCATCACCGCCTGCAACTGTGCCTGCATGCGATCCATGCTGGTCAGCAGACGGCCGGTCTCGTCCTTGGGCTGCGGCGGGATCCGATGGTCCAGCCGGCCCTGGGCGATGGATTCGGCGATCTCCGTCGCGCGCCCGAGCGGCCCGGCCAGGCTGCGGGTGATCAGCACGCTCAAGATCGCGCCGAGCGCCGCCGCCAGCAGGCCGAACCCGATCAAGGCACGATTGCTGAACACCAGGGCCGCCTGGATCTCGTCGGAACTGAGCGCGTTCTGCCGGATCTGCAGATCCACCGCGTTCTGGATCACCTGCACGCGCCGCGCCAGCAGCGGCGCCGCATCGCCGTACAGCAGTTGCCTGGCCGCCTCGATCTCGCCGGAACTGGCCAGCGCCAGCACGCGGCTGTTGACCGACCGTGCGGCCGCCTGCGCCTCATGGATCTGCTTGCGCATGGCCAGACCCGCCGGCGTGCCCGGCAGGGCATCCAGCGCCTTGCGACGGCGATCGTTGTCGACGCGGATCTCCTGGATCTTGGCGGCGAGCGCCGGGCGCTTGTCGGCCGGCGAAAGCATCATGTCGCGCAGGTAACGCTCCGCGCTCATATTGTTGCGCAGCATGGTGTACAGCAGTTCGGTCTTCAGGTTGTTCTCGTGGACGATCTTGTCGACCGCCTGGCGCACGTTGTGGAACTGGTAGAGCGCCAAGGTGGAGGACGCGCCAAGCAGCACGATCAGCAGGCCGAACGACAGCGCAAGGCGCTGACTCACCTTGAAGGAGTGAAAGAAATGCATCGGGGGACTCGCGAGGGGGGGTACCTCTATCGGTACCAGCCCCGCGAACTTGACCCCAAGCGAGCGACCCAGGTCTCAAATCCGGACATTCGCAGGCGCAGACGTCGTCGGCGCCGCAGCAACGCGCGGCACCGCCGGTGCCCAGGAAAGCAGATACGCCACCGTATCGCCCGCAGCGCGCGCGGCGGGTGCGAACGGCATTGTTGGCCCACACCACAACGCGCGTGATGCCTGCAACGGCGCGGTCTGCGCGGCGTCGGCCGTCGCCTGGCACAGGTCGTCAGGCGCACCGGACAAGCTTCGGTGCATGCAGCGCGCACGGTCGCACCGGCCAAGCCGGCGCGACCGCGCGGTGCCATGCACGCCATGACCGTGGATCGGCCTACTTGACCTCCACCGCGCCGAGATCGCACACCGCGGTATTGCGGGGATTGCCGCGCTGGTCGATGGCGGCGCAGCCGCTGCCTGCATTCAACGCCGGGCTGTTGGCCGCAGGCAGCTGGGTGAGCGTCGGTCCGCCGTTGTTGGCCGGGGCCGACAGCAACGGATCGGCCGCTTTCACGGTGCCCGCGGCCAGGCAGGCATTCGGCCACACCGCGCCCTTGGCCGAGTACTCGATCAGGTTGTTGCCGGTGTTGCTCTGGTTGTTGCAGAACACGCGCTCGGTCTTGGAATACAGGATGCTGTTGCGCAGGTCGAACCTGTCGCCGAACAGCGTCACCCACGGCGTGTTCTCGGCGAAGGTGACGTTGTTGAAGCGCACGCTGGGGCTGCCCTGGTCGCCGTTGGCCGGCTGCCAGCCGACATGCTGGATGGCCGCGCCAACGCCCTTGGCGGAGTTGCCGTAGAAGGTGCTGTTGCTGACGTCGCAGGCGCCGTAGCAATCCAGGTACAGTGCGCCGGCGTTGCCCTGTTCGGCCTTGTTGGACAGGAAGCTGGTCTCGGCGACGCTGATGGTCCCCGGCGTGGTGATGGTGGTGCCGGCGTGCGAGGTGTCGGTGAAGCCCATGCTGATGCGTGCGCCGCCGCCGGGGCCGCCGGTGGCGACGTTGTTGGCGAAGGTGGAGTACTTCACGTCGATGGTGTCGGGCGCGTACGCCCACAACGTGGCACCGCCGGAGCCGTTGGCGGCGACGTTGTTGCGGACCACGGTGCCGCACATCGCCAGCGTGCCGCCGCTGCCGACGCCTCCCTTGAGATAGCCGGTCAGGGACGCGCCGTCGGTGTCGATCGCGCCGCCGCCGCCGAAGTTGCCGGCATCGGGGAAGCCCTGCGGCGCATTGATCGCCTGGTTGTTGGCGAATTCCGAACCGACGATGGTCAGCCGGCTGAGCTGGGTGTACAGCGCGCCGCCGAGCCAGGAGCTGTTCTTGTAGAAGCCGCTGCGGACGATGGTCACCTCGGCGTCGCTGCCGGCGAAGATGGCGCCGCCGCCGATGCTGCTGCGGTTGGCCAGGAACTGGCTGTTGATGACTTCCAGCTTGCCGCGGTAGCCGACCTTGATCGCGCCGCCACCCCAGGTGCCCGGATCGTAGGCCTGGTTCGATGCCGGCTGCACGGAACTGCCGTTCTGCAGTTTCAGGTTGCGCACCGACAGCGCACTGCCGGCATTGACCAGCAGGATCCGGGCGGACTGGCGACCATCCAGGGTGATCTTGCCCTGGCCGTCGATCACCGTGGGCGCCGCCGCTGCGATGACGATCGAACGGTCAACGGCGATGCTGGTCGGCTTGGTGCCGCAGTTGAAGGTGATGTAACCGCCTTGCGCGGCAGCGGTAGCCAGCGCGCTGGCGGTGCAACTGGCCTGCGTACCGTTGCCGACCACCGTGGCCGCGGCCGGCAGCGCCCAGGCCGGCGGCACGCTGCACTGTGGCGCCGCGGGGACCGCGGCGATCGCCGTGGCGGTGGTCATGAGGGCGAAGACACCCAGCGCGCGTGCGCCGGTGATGAGGGAGAACGTCGTGGTCATGATCATGCTCCATAGGGTTGCGGGGGAAACAACACGACGCGTGGCAGTCATTCAACTGTCATCCACGTCGCTGACACCTCGAGTGCGACCGGCAGCCTGCGCCGACCGGCGGCACAGGGTGCTTGAGCGCGCGGGGAGCGACCACAACGCAGGTAGCAGTTCGCGCGATTGCACGGTGCCCCGATGCGACAGTGTGCCGATCCGCGGCGCATGGCACGGTTTGGATGCGTCGCAAGGCACGTTCCCCCGCCGCACCCGATCGCGACGTGCATGCGGCGAGGCATCCGGTCCGCGCTACAGCGTGTCCAGGCGTTCGCGCAACTGCTGCGCCTGCGTCCGTAGCGCCTGCAGTTGCGCGGCCGGCAGCTTGCGCAACTGGCGGTAGACCATGTCCAGGCGGCGATTGCGCCCCAGCGTGTGCTGGTGCCGGGCGAAGAAATCCCAGTACAGCGCGTTGTACGGACACGCACGCGCGCCGGTCTTCTGCCTGCGGTCGTAGCGGCAGCCCTGGCAGTAGTCGCTCATGCGGTCGATGTAGGCCGCGCTGCTGACGTAGGGCTTGGTCGCGAGCAGGCCGCCGTCGGCGAACTGGCTCATGCCGACGGTGTTGGGCAGTTCGACCCACTCGAACGCATCGATGTACACGCCCAGGTACCAGCGATGCACCGCCGCCGGGTCCAGGCCGGCGAGCAGGGCGAAGTTGCCGATCACCATCAGCCGCTGGATATGGTGCGCGTACGCATCCTGCAGCGATTGGCCGATGGCGTGCTGCAGGCAGCGCATGTGCGTGTCGCCGGTCCAGAACCAGGCCGGCAGCGGCGTGTCGTGGCCGAGCGCGTTGCGCGCCGCATAGCCCGGCATGTGCGCCCAGTAGATGCCGCGCACGTACTCGCGCCAGCCGAGGATCTGCCGCACGAAACCTTCCACCGCCGCCAGCGGCGCGGCGCCGGCGCCATAGGCCGCCAGCGCGCGCTGCACCACTTCCTGCGGCCGCAGCATCTTGGTGTTGAGGGCGAAGGAGAGCTGCGAATGGAACAGGCGAGGACTGCGTGTGCTCATCGCATCTTCGTAGCTGCCGAAATGCGGCAGGGCGTCGACGATGAAGCGATCGAGGCAGGCCAGCGCCTCGGCCCGGTTCAGCGGCCAGCGCACCGCCTCTGCCTGCGGCTGACCGAAACTGTCCACGCCGGCGGCCTGGATGCGGGCCCACAGCGCGCGGTGATCGTGGGTCGGGCGCGCATCGGGCGGTGGCGGCGGCTCGCCATGCCAGGGTTGGCGATTGTCGTGGTCGTAGTTCCACTGCCCACCCTCCGGCGTGCCGTCATCCGCCAGCAGGATCCAGTGGCGCTTGCGCATGTGCCGGTAGAAGTGCTCCATCAACCATTGCGAACGCCCGCGAAAAAAATCCGCCAGTTCGCCGCGGCGCGTGTAGAAGTGCGTGCTGTCCACCGCCTCGACGACGAAGGCCTGCGCCGCGCCCCATTGCCGCAGTTGCTGGTCCAGGCGCCATTCGTCCGGATCCTGGTATTGCAGGCGCTGCGCACCGTAGTGCGCCATCAACGCACCGAGATTGGCGGGGATGGACTGGCGGTTGCTGGCATCGTCGATGGCCACGTAGCGCACGCGGTGGCCGGCGCTGCGCAGGTGCCGGGCGAAGTCGCGCATCGCGGCGAACACCGCCAGGATCTTCTGCGCATGATGCAGGACGTAGTCGGTCTCCTGCCGCACTTCCATCAGCACATGCACCACGCCGGGATCGCGCACGTCGAACCAGGCGTGCGCGGGATCGAGCTGGTCGCCGAGCACCAGGCGCAGGGTGTGGGCGGTGGAGGGCACCGGACTCACGCAGGGCGGCACGCCTGCTGGCATGCGGTGCGCCAGCCCACGGCCCGGCGGCTCACGGCGCCTCCGGCGCGCGCACGCGCTTGCGCTCGCCACGGCAACGGTCGGAACAATACTTCACCTCGTCCCAGACCTTCTCCCACTTCTTGCGCCAGCGGAACGGCCGGCCGCAATGCAGGCAGGGCTTTTCCGGCAGATCCTGTTTCTTGCGCATGCGCGATCCCGCGGCGATGTGGGACGGACCGGCCGGCGTGGCCGGGACCAGCAACCGGTATTTGCATAGTGTGCCCCGCCAAGTCCCCGACGGGACACTCCCGCCGCGGCCCAGGCGCAGTCGCGACCGAGTGCTGCCGATAAGACCGGACTGCGCTACTGTCCGCCCAGGCTGCGCGCCGCGCGGCCACGCCAGAGTGGATCGGATATGTGCCAGGGATACGCGCTGTTTGTCGCATTGTTGGCCGCGAGCGCGGCGCCGGTCTCCGCTGCGGAGCCTGCACGTTTGAATGACGCGCTTGCGGCCTACGATGCGAAGGACTACGGCACTTGTGCCGATACCTTGGCGCGCATCGACGCAGCGCCGGCCGGCCTACCGAGCGGAGGGGATCTGTTCTACGTCGAATGCCTGGCCGCTGCCGGGAGAACGGATGCGGCCGTGGCGGTACTCGACGCGCGACTGGCGCAAGGCCACATCGATGTGCAGGAACTGATGCACAAGGATCGGCCCGGCCTGAACCGGCTGCGCGCCTCGCCGGCTTGGCGAGCGCTGCTCGCCCGTGCCGAGACGCTCGATGCCGCACGCCAGGCGCGCCTCGACCAGCCACTGCGCCAGGCATTACTGGCGCGTGTGGAGAAGGATCAGGCCGTCCGACAGAGGGCCATCGACGAGGGAAACACCCCCGCATCATGGCAACAGACGGTGGCGGTGGATCAGGACAACACCGCCTGGCTGAAGGCGATGGTGACGAAGAAGGGATGGCCGACGCGCACATCGGTGGGCGAAGACGGGGCCAAGGCCGCGTTCCTGATCGCCCAGCACGCCACCCTGGACCCCGCCTTCCAGGAGCAGATCCTCGCGTTGATGCAGTCCGCCCTGGCGCAGAAAGAGGCGGATCCTTCCGACGTGGCGATGCTGCAGGATCGCGTGCTGCTGCACCAAGGCAAGCCGCAGCTTTACGGTACGCAGTTCAAAACCGAGCCGCACGGCACGATGGTCCTGGACAGGAGCCAGGACATCGATGGCCTGGATGCGCGCCGCGCGACGATGGGCCTGCCGCCGATCGCCGAGTACAAGGCCTTTCTGTCCGAGGTCTACCGCGCGCCGGTACGATGAACGGACCGGACGCACATGGCATCCACCCGCGCGCCCTCACTCCTGCGCCGGCCACTCGCGGAACACCACACAGACCGTGGTCGGGTCCAGCATCGCGAACTCGCGTGCGCCCCAGGGCTTGAGCGCGACGGTACGGCAATTCGGATGCAGCCACTGCGGCGCGCGTGCGGACAACTCGGCATGGATCGTGTCGATGCTGTCGGTTTCGATGCCCAGTTCCGGCCGGTCCTTCGCCGCCCACTCGGCGTTCTCCACCAGATAGGCCTTGGCGCCGTCGCGTGCAATCACCGCCATCGTGGCGTCCTGGTACAGCACCTGGAATCCCAGGCCGCCGACGAAGAAGTCCAGCCCGTCCTGCATGCGCGCGTAGAAGATCTTGGGGATGAGGTTCTTGAACATGGGGCGACCTTGCGTCCGTGACCAGGGGCGAGTGTAGCGGGCCGGTCCCGGCACGGCATGACGACAAAAACAGGGGCGCCGGACGCCGGACGCGCGCCGGGGCTGGCGATGCCGCAGGCGGCTACACTGGCCAACCTTCTTGCCGTCTCGACCCCAGCCATGACGTTCCGCTTCACCTGCAGCGCCTGCGATCAGGTCCACGAAGGCATGCCCGGCTTCAGCGTGGCGTCGCCGCTGAGCTATGCGCTGATTCCGGAGGCGCAGCGCGCCACCCGCTGCGAGCTGGGCTCGGACGATTGCGTGATCGACGAGGCTCACTTCTTCGTCCGCGGCTGCATCGAGATCCCCGTGCATGGCCACGCCGAGCCGTTTTCCTGGGGCGTTTGGGTCTCGCTCAGCGAAGCCAGCTATCTGCAGTGGGTCCGCTGTTTCGATCAGCCGCAGCGTGCGCATGTGGGGCCGTTCTTCGGCTGGCTGAACACCCGCCTGTCGCCGTATCCGGACACCGCCGGCCTCAAGACGCAGGTCCATCTGCGCAACGACGGCATTCGCCCATGGATCGAACTGGAGCCGACCGCGCACCCGCTCGCAGTCGAACAGCGTGAAGGCATCTCCGAGCAGCGGGTGGCCGAACTGTATGCGCTGATGACGCACACATCCATCTCCGTTGCGACGGACCCGGGGACGACGCCATGACGCTGTCGTCGGTGTGGATGTTTGTGGGCCGCGGGCCGCGTTTTCGTCCGGTGTAGCGGAGGCGTGGAGCCGCGCGCGGCGCCGCAGCGGTACGCTGTGACCCAAGACCCGGTCGGCGTCGGCGCGTAAGACTCGGCGGCGTACGAAGGCCCATTCCGACCGGGCATCAGCACTACGAAATTGGCGTGTAGGCTGTGCGAGAGCATCGCACTCGCGAAGCGGTGACGTCGCACGCCGCATCGCCCGCCCGACCAGCACGTTCGGGACGGTCGAGGTGGCGGAACTGGAATGACCGGCAACGCCGACCGCGCGGTGCTGCGCCACCCGCGCCGACTACACTACCGCCGATGACCTCGCCCCTGCCCCTGCCGCCGCTGCACCCGCTCGCCGATCCCGCACCGCCTGCCGCCCGCACCCCCGCGGCGCTGGGCAAGCGCCTGTGCCGGCAGGTCGGCCAGGCCATCGCCGATTTCGGCATGATCGGCGCCGGCGACAAGGTCATGGTGTGCCTGTCCGGCGGCAAGGACAGCTACACCCTGCTGGACATCCTGTTGCAGCTGCAGCGCAAGGCGCCGGTGCCGTTCGAGCTGGTGGCGGTGAACCTGGACCAGAAGCAGCCGGGGTTTCCCGCCGACGTGCTGCCGACCTACCTGCGCCAGCGCGGCGTGCCCTGGCATGTGATCGAACAGGACACCTATTCGGTGGTCACCCGGGTGGTGCCGGAAGGCAAGACCCTGTGTTCGCTGTGCTCGCGACTGCGCCGTGGCGCGCTGTACCGCTACGCAGCGGAGAACGGCTTCACCAAGATCGCGCTGGGCCACCACCGCGACGACATCGTCGCCACCTTCTTCATGAACCTGTTCTTCCACGCCAAGCTGGCGGCGATGGCGCCGGTGCTGCGCAGCGACGATGGCCGCCACGTGGTGATCCGGCCGCTGGCCTACGTGCGCGAGGACGACATCGCCGCCTACGCGCAGGCGCAGGCCTTCCCGCTGATCCCGTGCACGCTGTGCGGCAGCCAGGAGACGCTGCAGCGCCGCCAGGTCGGGCAACTGCTGCAGCAGTGGGACCGGGAGCATCCGGGGCGGGTGGAGCAGATCGCCCGCGCGCTGGGCAACGTGCATCCGGCGCAACTGGCCGACCGCGCGCTGTTCGACTTCGCCGCGCTCGGCGGCGCGGCCACCGCCGTGGCCGGCGCCTGGGCCGACGACGCGCCGGGCTGACCCACCTCGCTGAACCGCCCGATGCGGTACCCGGGCGGGCACGATGCGACAATGGCCACCGCTCCCCGGCGCACGCAGCCGGACCGTTCCGTTTCCTTCCGCTGGATGCTCGATGTTCTTTCGCAATCTGACCCTGTTCCGCTTTCCCACCACGCTCGACTTCTCCGAGGTCGAAAAACTCCTGCCGGAGGCCCAGCTCAAATCGGTCGGCCCGCTGGAAATGAGCTCGCGCGGCTTCATCTCCCCGTTCGGCCGCGACGAGCAGGAAGCCCTGTCGCACCGCATCGCCGATTTCCTGTGGCTGACCGTCGGCGGCGAGGACAAGATCCTGCCCGGCTCGGTGGTCAACGACCTGCTCGCGCGCAAGGTCGCCGAGATCGAGGAGAAGGAAGGCCGGCGCCCCGGCGGCCGCGCACGCAAGCGGCTCAAGGACGACCTGATCCACGAGCTGCTGCCGCGCGCCTTCGTCAAGTCCTCGCGCACCGACGCCATGCTCGACCTGCAGCACGGCTATGTCGCCGTGGACACGTCCAGCCGCAAGACCGGCGAGAACGTGATGTCGGAGATCCGCGGCCTGCTCGGCAGCTTCCCGGCGCTGCCGCTCAACGCCGAAGTGGCGCCGCGCTCGATCCTCACCGGCTGGATCGCCGGCGAGCCGCTGCCCGAAGGCCTGAGCCTGGGCGAAGAGTGCGAGATGAAGGATCCGATCGAGGGCGGCGCGGTGGTCAAGTGCCAGCACCAGGAGCTGCGCTGCGAAGAGATCGACAAGCACCTGGAAGCGGGCAAGCAGGTCACCAAGCTGGCGTTGGTGCTCGACGACCACGTGTCCTTCGTGCTCGGCGACGACCTGGTGATCCGCAAGCTGAAGTTCCTCGACGGCGCGCTGGACCAGCTCGAGCATGCCGACCAGGACGGCGTGCGCGCCGAGCTGGACGCGCGCTTCGCGCTGATGAGCGCCGAGGTGCGGCGCCTGTTCCTGCTGCTGGAAGCGGCGCTGAAGCTGAGCAAGGCCGACTGATGCCGCGGCGGAGGCGGCCGCACGCGGCTGTCACCGTGCGCACCCGCACCGGCGGTATGCTGTGCCCATGCCCGACCTGCTCCGTCGCCTGATCGCGCCGCCCCCGGCGGCCGTCGAACGCGACCTCGTCCGCTTCCGCCTGGACGAGCGCGATGTCGAGGTGCTGCGCGTGCGTGACCCGCGCGCGCGCCGCATCAAGCTCAGCGTGGACGAACGCGGCGCGCGCCTGACCCTGCCGCTGCGCGCGAGCCTGGTCGCCGGCGAGCGCTTCCTGCTGGAGAACCGGCAGTGGCTGGCGCAGCAACTGTCGCGCTATGTCGCCGCCGAGACGCTGGCGCCGCTGCGACCGGGCGAGGCCGGCGAACTGCCGCTGCGCGGGCAGTCGCTGCCGGTGGCCTGGCACGACGCCCGCTACGCGCGCATCGCGCTCGTCGACGGCGTGGCCGAGGTGCACCTGCCGCCGCGCGGCGGCGATGCGGCGCTGCGCCGCGCGCTGCGCGATTTCTACGAGGCCCAGGCCCGCGCCGACGTCGGCCGCTGGCTGCCACGCTACCTGCCGTCGCTGCCGCGTGCCCCGCGCGCGGTGCGCTACAAGGTCATGTCCTCGCAGTGGGGCTCGCTGGCGCCCGACGGCAGCATGGCCCTGGACCTGGCGCTGGTCCTGGGGCGGCCCTCGGCGTTCGAGTACGTGCTGGTGCACGAGCTCTGCCACCTGATCCAGGCCAACCACTCGCCGGCGTTCTGGCACGAAGTGGAAGCGCGCTTCCCCGACTGGCGCGCCGAGCGCACCTGGTTCCATCAGCACGGCCGCCAGCTCAAGGCGCATCTTCGCTGGCTGCTGCGTCCGGAGCGCGACTGAAGCACGCATCCGCGAACGGTGGGAAAAGCGCCGTAGGAGCGGCTTCAGCCGCGACGGGCATCACCGGGAACGCCCGTCGCGGCTGAAGCCGCTCCTACAAAACACGCTGCACACGCCAGGCTCGGACGAGCTCGCGGCGCTGGTACGCCAGACCGCGGCTGAACACCGAACATCGCGGTGCGCGCGGCGTCAGCGGCGAGGGTGCGGTCGGGTCGCGAATCGGACAAGCATGCTGCGTTGCGGCACGAGATGGCGCGACGGGGATGCGAACGAGAGGGATGAAGACTGTGGGTGGGCGCGCCGCTGCGGGCGCATCGCGGTGGGTTGGCCCAGCGCTGCGGAAGCAGAACTCCATGCAGCGCCCGGTAGGCCCCCTCTCCTCCCGCCTACCGCAAATCAGGCGCGACCTCCGGCGCCAGCGAGGCGGTACGGTCCGTGCGGCGCTACGCCGGCATGTCAGGACGCCGGGATCGAGCCGCGAACACAGGACGTATCGCGTCTACGCCTGTTGACGGCAGGCGCGGGCGCAACTTAAGCGAAAATTCTTTTACACACAAGCTTCACGTTCAGTGTGTAGGGCGCACCCCGACAGCACTGTCCGCAGGCCCCTTATGCCCGCGGATGCGATGTGACGATGGACGACCACGGGTCGCTGTCTGCGCTGCGCCCGACTTCCCGCTGACGCCTTCGCATCAAGCGCTGCGCGCGTAATCGAAGCCGACCGGCGCAGGCTGGATTGCCAGTGCCGGCGGCTCCTCCTCCGCACGCAGGACCGACGGTGCCGCACCGGCCAGGCGGAACACCGCCACCGCTTCGCTCAGGCTGCCGGCCTGCTGCTCCAACGCGTGCGACGCCGCAGTGGCCTGTTCCACCAACGCCAGGTTCTGCTGGGTGCTGCGGTCCATCTGCGCCATCGCCTGACCCACTTCTTCGATGCCGGCGGCCTGTTCCTGCGAGGCCGCCGCAATCCCCGTCATCAACGCGTTGACCTCGCTCACCGAGGCCAGCACGCGGCCCATGGTGCGGCCGGCGTCGTGCACCTGCGCCGAGGCCACCGCGACCTGGTCCACCGACGCCTCGATCAGGCGCTTGATCTCCTTGGCCGCATCGGCCGAGCGCTGCGCCAGCGCGCGCACCTCGCTGGCGACCACCGCGAAGCCGCGGCCCTGCTCGCCGGCGCGTGCGGCTTCCACCGCCGCATTGAGCGCGAGGATGTTGGTCTGGAAGGCGATGCCGTCGATCACCCCGATGATCTCGCCGATCTTGCGCGATGCCGCTTCCACGCCCTGCATCGTACCGACCGCCGCGTCGATCGACGCTCCGCCGTGGCCGGCCACGGTCGCCGCCGCATCGGCCAGCACGTTGGCGTGGTGCGCATGCGTGGCGTTCTGGCGCACGGTCTCGGTCAGGCGCGCCGCCGCGCGCGCGGTGCGCTCCAGCGTGCCGGCCTGTTCGGCGCTGCGCTGCGACAGGTCCTGGTGGCCGCCGGCGATGGCGCCGGCCTCGGCGTCGATCGCCGCGGCCGCGTGCTGGATGCCGGCCACGATCGACGCAAGCTGGTCGGCGCTGGCGTTGGCGTCGTCGCGCATGTCGGCGAACACGCCACGGAAGTCGCCGTGCATGCGCACGCCGAGGTCGCCGCTGGCGATGGCGCGCAGCAACCCGGACAACTGGCCCAGGTTGCCGTCCACCGTCGCCATCAGCTGGTTGAGGCTCTCGAGCATGATGCGGAAATCGTGCTGGTGCGCCCCCAGATCGGCGCGTGCGCTGAAGTCGCCCGCGGCGGCGGCCTCGGCCAGGTGCCAGATGTCGCGGCTGAGCGTGCCGAGGTTGGCCTTGATCGCATCCATCGCCTCGGAGATCGCGGCCTGCTCGCCGGGCAGGCGCGGCATGTCCTCGCTGAGATCGCCGATGGCGTAGCGCCGCATCAGCGCCACCATCGACTGCGCGGTGCCCACGTGCAGGTCGACCAGGGCATTGGCGTCGCGCAGCAGCTGCCCGTAGTCGCCGGGGAATGCCGCCGCGTCGCCGCGGCAGGCGATAGCGCCATCGGCGTGCCGTTGCGCCATGCGCCGCTGCTCGGCCAGCACCGCACGCAACTGCGTCTGCATGGTCTGCATGCTGCGCAACAGGTCGGCGGCCTCGTCGTTGCCCTGCGCCGGCACCACCGCATCGAGCTGGCCGGCGGCGATCGCCGCGGCCACGCGGGTGCCCTCGCGCAGCGGCCGCACCAGGCTCTGGGTGATGCACCAGCCCAGCCACGCACTGACTGCCAGCAACACGCCGCCGCCGAGCAGCAGCAGCCAGCGCGCGCGGGCCATCGTGGTCACCGCCTGCGCATAGGAGCCGTCGCTGAGCGTGCGCAGGTGCGCGGCATTGCGCTGGATCGCCTGCTGCCACTGCGCCAGCAGCGGCTGCAAGGTGTACAGGTGCAGGGTCTGCGCATCCAGGTTCTGGTTGTCGGCGGCCAGGGCCAGCACCTGCGACTGGAACGGCTGCACCTGCACGTAGGCCTTGTCGATCGCCGCGCGCAGCTGCGCGCCGGTGCGGTCGGCCGGATCCAGGCGCAGCGCGAACAGCTTGCGCCGCGCCTGCGTGTAGTCGCGCTGGGCGTCGCCGATGGCGCGCACCACCGCCTGCTTCTCGTCGGGGTTGGTCAGGATCACATCGTTGAGCAGGCCGATCTCCAGCCGCGCCTGCGCCGCGACCATGGCGTTGGACAGGCGGATCTTCTCCATCTTGTCCAGCGCGATGTCGTCGAGCTGCTGCCGCGCCAGCGCCATCGACGCCAGGCTGGCCACGATCAGGGCGCCGCAGATCAACAGCAGGGCAGCGAAGGCGAAGGTCAGGCGCGGGCCGACCCGGTAGCGGCGAAGGAGGTGGATCATGGGAAGCGCGGCGTAGGGCGGAAGGTGCGCGCTACGCTGTGCGCGGAAGTTTTCCGAACCGCGACGGCACGGCGACAACATGCCGAACTGTGACGCCGGAAGGCGCACGACCTCGGCGGGCTGCACAGCGCAGGTGATGCGTACGTCGCAGTCCGCGTGCGGGGTGCGCGACGGAGCGATGGCGCCGCAGGCGCGCACTGCGGCGCGGCGACCGCCGCGCCGGCCGCGGCCGCCTCAGAGGAAGTCGTGCAGCAACGCGGCCACTGCCGCCGGTTGTTCCATGTGCAGGTGGTGGGTGCCGGGCAGCGTGTGCACGCGGCCGTCGCGCAGGCACGCGGCGCGCTGCAGGCGCAGCGGCTCGGGCAACATGTCCTGGGCCGGATCGGCGAACACCACCGCGGTCGGGCATTCGATGCCGCGCAGCAGCGCCTGCATCTGCGACTCGGTCGCGCGGATCGCCGTCGGCAGGGTCAGGCGGCGATCGCTGCGCCACACGTAGCCGCCGTCCACCGCGCGCACGCCGCGCTCCACCAGCAGCCGCGCCGCCGGCTCGCTGAGCTGGTTGGCCAGCATCCGCGCCCGTACCGGCGCGGCCAGGTCGGGGAACACGCGCAACGGCGTGGCATTGGTGCGGCGCGTGCTGGCGACGCTGTTGCGCAGCCGTTCCACCGCCCCCGCCTCGCTCTCGGCCAGGCCGCCCAGCATCTCGATCGCCACGAACTTCTCGATGCGCTGTGGTGCTGCGGCCGCGAGCAGGCTGGCGATGGCCGCGCCCATCGAGTGGCCGATCAGCACGAAGCGCTCCCAGCCCAGTGCATCGGCCGCGTCCAGCACCGGGTGCAGGGCGCTGGCCAGCAGGTACTCGGCGCCATCGGGCAGGTCGCTGCTGTGGCCGTGGCCGGGCAGGTCCAGCATCACCAGATCCCACTGCGGCAGGTGTCGGCTCAGCGGCACGAAGCTGGCGGCGTTGTCGAGCCAGCCGTGCAAGGCCAGCGCCTTCGGCCCCTGCGGATCGCCGCTGCGCAATCCGGCCAGCGCGCCCACCCGCGACGGGCAGGCGAAGGGACGCACACTCATGCGGCGCGGGCCGCCAGTTGCGCCAGCGCGCGCGCGTGCGCCGGGGCGTCGTTGAGGCAGGGGATGTAGCGCACCTGCATGCCGCGTTCGGCGCAGGTCTCGACGAAGCCCATCGCCACTTCTTCCAGGGTTTCCAGGCAGTCGGTGGCGAAGCCGGGACAGATCACGTCCACCTGCTTGACCCCCTGCGCCGCCAGTTCCCACAGCCGCGGTTCGGCATACGGGCGCAGCCAGCGCTCGGCGCCGAAGCGCGACTGGTAGCCGAGCTCCCACTGCCCGGCCTCCAGGCCCAGCGCGGCGGCGATCGCCTGCGCGCTGGCTTCGCAGCGCTGCGGGTAGGGGTCGCCATTGTTGGCCACGCGCTGCGGCAGGCCATGGAAGGAGAAGAACAGGCGCTCGCCGCGGCCGTGCTGCGCCCAGTGCGCGCGCACGCTGTCGGCCACCGCGGCGACCCAGGCCGGGTCGGTCGGATAGTCCTCGATCAGGCGCACCGGCAGATGCGGATGGCGCGCCTGCCAGGCCTGCACCACATCCTCGATCGAGGCGGTGGTGGTGGTCGAATACTGCGGGTACAGCGGCAGCACCACGATCCGGCGCACGCCGGCCTCGCGCAGCGCGTCCAGGGCCGGCGCCAGCGCCGGCGCGCCGTAGCGCATCGCCCAGGCCACGCGGTGCCCGGGCAGTTCGCGCTGCATGCCTTCGGCCAGGCGCCGGGTGTACACCGCCAGCGGCGAGCCGTCGGCCAGCCACACCTGCGCGTACTTCTCGGCCGATTTCGGCGAGCGCCGCGGCAGGATCACCCAGTGCAGCAGCGGCCACCAGAACAGCCGCGGGATCGCGACCACGCGCTTGTCGCCGAGGAACTCGGCCAGGTAACGGGCGACCGCAGGCGCGGTGGGCGCCTCGGGCGTGCCTAGATTCACCACCAGGATGGCGGTCTCGGGTGCGTCGGACATGCGCGCATTGTGGCAGAGCGCACGCCCCACGGCGTGTCGATTCGCTCGATCACGGCGATCGACGGCGCCTGCGCCTGGCGGCGGCGGCACTCATTGGCGATTCATTGCCCTGTGACTAAGTTCAAGTACTTGCAGTATCTTGCTGCGGACCTATTTCGGAGCCCGCCATGCCCCTCCTGCCGCGCCTCGCCCTGTTGTTGAGCACCGTGTTGTTCGCTGGCCACGCCGTGGCCGGACCGGAAGAGGACGAGCGCGCCCGCAACGCGCTGCGCGTGCTGACCGACATCCAGAAGATCCCCGAACAGTCCATTCCCGACAAGCTGCTCGACGAGGGCCGCGCCATCGTGGTGATCCCGGACACGCTCAAGGCCGGGCTGGTGATCGGCGGGCGTCGCGGCCACGGCCTGATGTCGGTCAAGCGCCCCGACGGCACCTGGTCCAACCCGGTGTTCGTCAAGCTCACCGGCGGCAGCATCGGCTTCCAGGTCGGCGTGCAGTCCTCCGACGTGGTGCTGGTGTTCCGCAATGACCGCAGCCTGGACAACATCGTCAACGGCAAGTTCACCCTCGGCGCCGATGCCGGCGTCGCCGCCGGCCCGGTCGGGCGCAACGCCGCCGCCGCCACCGACGGCCAGCTCAAGGCCGAGATCTGGTCGTGGTCGCGCGCCCGCGGCCTGTTCGCCGGCGTCGCCCTGGATGGCGCCGCGCTGCAGATCGACGATGCCGCCGACCTCAACGCCTACGGCAGCAACACCACCCCGCGCATGATCTTCGAGGGCCGTACCAGCAACCGTCCGTCCAACGACATCGTCGCCTTCCGCGACAAGCTCGAGGAAGCCACCTACGCCGCGCGGCAGAGCCGTGGCACCGATGGCAGCGGCAATCCGACCGCCGCCCCGGCACCGGCCGCCGTTCCGGCGCCGCAGGCCACGCCGGAACCGACCGCCGCGCCCGACGCCGCCGCCAGCACCGTGCCCCTGCAGGGCCAGACGCAGCCGGCGCAGCAGGGCTTCCAGCCGGTGTCCGACGGCGAGATCCGCACCGAGAAGCTCGACGGCGATCGCTGAGCGCCGTTCCCAACGCCACCTGTCCATTCGGCCGTGCAGGCACGCCTGCATGGCAGGGAAAGGTAACGCGGCGCGGCGCGGTGCGTTATCCTGCGGGTTCCTTACGACTTTTCTGCGAGCGGATCATGGGCAGTCTTAGCATCTGGCACTGGCTGGTCGTGCTGGTGATCGTGCTGCTGGTGTTCGGCACCAAGCGGCTGACGAGCGGCGCCAAGGATCTGGGCAACGCGGTCAAGGAATTCAAGAAAGGCATGCGCGACGACGACAAGCCCGCCGGCCAGCTCGGCGACGAGACGCGCAGCAGCAGCGAGCCGTCCCGCCAGACCCAGACCGAACGCGACCGCGACGCGCACTGACGGGACTTCGCCGGCGTGTTCGATATCGGATTCAGCGAACTGCTGGTGATCGCGGTGGTGGCCCTGGTGGTGCTGGGGCCCGAACGCCTGCCCAAGGCAGCGCGCTTCGCCGGGTTGTGGGTGCGCCGCGCCCGCGCGCAATGGGACTCGGTGAAGCACGAACTGGAACGCGAACTGGAAGCCGAGGAACTCAAGCGCAGCCTGCACGATGTGCAGAGTTCCCTGCGCCAGGCCGAGACCGAGCTGCGCGACAGCGGCCAGGAGCTGCAGCGGCAGACCGAGGCGCTGCGCCGCGAGATCGATCCGAATCCTCCGGTGCCGCCTGCCGACGCCGCGCCGACGGTCGCGCCGGCAGCCACCGCCGATAGCGCGATGCCGCACGCTGCCGACACGGCCACGCCCCTGCCGACGCCGCCGCCCGCGGTCGCGACCGCAGCGTCCGCCGTGCCGGCCGCCGCGCGCGGTGCGGCCGCACCGCATCCGACGCCCACGGCCGCGACCGCGCAGATCGGCCAGCCGCTCTCCGATGACCCGGAGGCGCCGCGATGAACGTCGAAGCCGAAAGCAGCCTGATCGAACACCTGATCGAACTGCGTGCGCGGCTGATGCGCGCGCTGATCGGCCTGGGCGTGGTGGTGGTGGCGCTGCTGCCCTTCTCCAAGCGCCTGTACTCCTGGTTGGCCGAGCCGATGCTGGCGCAATTGCCGGTGGGCCAGAGCGTGATCGCCACGCACCCGGCCGGCGCGGTCATCGCCCCGCTGAAGCTGGCGTTCTTCCTGGCGCTGTTCGTGTCCGCACCGTGGCTGCTGTACCAGGCCTGGGCCTTCGTCGCTCCCGGCCTGTACCAGCGCGAGAAGCGCCTGGCGCTGCCGCTGCTGGCCTCGGCGGTGGTGCTGTTCTACCTCGGCTGCGGCTTCGCCTACTTCCTGGTGTTGCCGGCGGTGTTCCACTTCCTGACCACGTTCAAGCCGGACGTGATCCAACTCACCCCCGATGCCGGCGCCTACCTGGACTTCGTCCTGGCGATCTTCTTCGCCTTCGGCGCCAGCTTCGAGTTGCCGGTCGCCCTGGTGATCCTCGCCCTGCTCGGCTGGGTGACCCCGCAGCAACTGCGCGAGGGCCGCGGCTACGCGGTGGTCGGCATCTTCGTGCTGGCCGCGGTGCTGACCCCGCCGGACGTGGTCTCGCAACTGATGCTGGCGATCCCGATGTGCCTGCTGTACGAACTGGGCATCCTGGCGTCGAGCTGGCTGGTGTCGAGCCAGGCGCGGACGCAGTAAGCGAATGCGGCGGTAGACCGCGCGATCGCTTGCGCTGATCTGGGATGCGAATTACGGCAACGCCCTGGCGCGTGACATATAAAAGTCTCCACGGTCGACTGCACGCCGTCGTTCCGAACACACCGCAACGGATGCCCCCTGGGGGCCGCGAATACGCCAAGGAAGGTGCCGCGTGCGAATGACTGCCGGTACACACGACCAAGACCATTCCCTTGCGCGCACGCCGATCGCCCATGCGCGGGTGCTGTCGCTTGCGCGACGACGTGATCTGCGGAGTCAGCGGTGCGATGCGCTTCCACGGCGCGGCGTAGACCTCGTTGCGGCGCGCCACGCCACGCCATTTCGCCAACGCTGCAGCTGAGTCAGAAAAAGGTGTGTTGTCGGCTCGTGGCCGACGCTGGATCGCGCGATCCGCATACACGGCGTCGCAGCCGCACCCGATCACAGGAGCATCGGCACCGGGCCGCATTCCGGCCCTGCCGACACGGTCATGGAAGACCGTATTCGTGGCGGTGCGTACGTCCACGCCGCCATCCCCCGGTCCCTGGCGGACGGGCAGGCCGGGAGCGCGCAGGAGGTCGCGTCGACCCGGCTTCTCTCGCAATGAAGTAGTATTCCAATGACCAAGGAGCACGTCATGAAACGTCTGGCTGCACTGGGATTTACCTTGCTGGTATCGACCGCGGCGGTCGCGGCTACGCCATCGTTCCAGAAACTGAGCGGGAAAGCGAAGTTCATCAACGGCGACAATCTGGTGACCGGCGTGTCCGCGGAAACCGCACCGCCGACGGACACGCGCTTGCAGAGCCCGCAACAGAAGGCCGCTGGCCTGAGCGCGGTGATGGTCACCCGCAATGGCGACCAGTACGCGTCGCCGGCAAGCGCGGAGGACGTGGCACTCTTCGAAGAGGCGATCAGGGCGATGGAACTGCTCGGCCGCCTGCCGAATTCCGTGCCCGGCACGCCGCCGCAGCGTCCCACCGACCACGGTGACGGCCGCGCCGTTCCCAACGTGGTGATCGGGACCGACGAGCGGGTGCAGGTGACCACCACCACCGCCGCGCCGTACTGGCACATCGGGCGCATCGCCATCGGCTGCACCGGAACGCTGATCGGGCCCAAGCACGTCCTGACCGCCGGCCACTGCGTGTCCAACGGCGCGGGCAGCTGGTATTCCAGCCTCGACTTCACGGTGGCCCAGAACGGCAGCTACCAGCCGTGGGGAACGGCGACGTGGGCGCGTGCCATCACCACGACAGCGTGGCTCAACAACGGCGACAGCAACTACGACTATGCGCTGATCGTGCTGAGCACGGCGCCCCATGGCGGCAATGCGGGCTGGGGCACCTACTCGGGAGGCACCCATACCATCACCGGATATCCGGGCGACAAGCCGTTCGGAACGATGTGGAGTGCGTCCGGGGGCGTCTCCACCAGCGGCTCCTACCGGCTCTGCTACACCATCGACACCAGCGGCGGCAACAGCGGGAGCGGCATCTACGACAGCGGCTACGTCGTCCGTGGCGTCCACACCACCGGCTCATCGAGCCAGAACTGCGGGACGCGGCTGACCAGCACCGTCTTCAACACGCTGCAGAACTGGATCGCCGACAACCCGTGATGCGCGCACGGTGACGATCCTGCGCGATACCGCCGTGGTGCAGCGGGCGACTGCGCACCACGGCGTTGGCCGAACCCGCGATGCAGGAGGAGGTGGGATGAGACAGGTGCTTGTCGCGACGCTGCTACTGCTGGCGGGCTGCAGCCTGGGCAGTGGACCGGCCGCCAATCGCGAGCCGCTGGAATCCGCGCTGATTATCGGCAGCGCGCAATCCCCGGACCCCGTGCTGGCCCGGGTCACGGAACTGAAGGCGCAGGGCGTGGTGGAGGGCGTCGTGGTGTACGAATCGTTTCCCGTGCAGATCCGACTGCGCGCACCCAGGCGGGTGATCGACGAACTGCAGGCGATTCCGCGGGCGGCCCAGCGCACGCCCGGCGACGGCAGCGAGCGCCGGTGAGTCAGCCGCGATCAGGCTTCGATGACATTCGCTGGCGGCGCGACGGCTGCGACATCGCCGGCGTGCACGAACATCTGCTTCCAGGCCACGTACACGATGCCGGCGATCGTCGGCGGCAACACCGCCATCAGCAGCACCTGCGCGATCAGCGCCGCCATCGTGGTGCCGACCAGCAGCTGCAGCACCAGCATCACCACGGTCAGTGCGAAGTAGAACGCGAACATGGCCAGGAAGGCGAGCACGAAGAACACCAGCAACGCCGGCAGATTGTGCAGGCAGGCGCGCAAACCCAGGCCGATCGCGGCGATGCCGTTGCGGCCGTCGAACATCACCTGGGGAGCGAACAAGAACAGGGTCAGCGCCACCGCCACGACGCCGACCGCCACCAGCATCAGCCACAACAGGATGCGCAGCGCCGGCAAGGTGGCCACGAGTTGCTCCACCTGCTGTGGATCAGGTTGCACGCCGGACTGGCCAATTTCGTTGAACTTGTCGATCACCGTGTTCAGCTGCTGCAGTCCGCTCGGGCCGATCACCACCACGGCCAGGAGCGCCAGCGCCAACCCGACCGCCACTTGCGGCAGCAGCGCCACCAGCAGGTTCGGCGCGCGGTTGCCATGCAGGCCCTGCAGCAGGTGCGCCGGCTCGGCACTGCGGCCCTGGTCGACCTCGCGCGCGGCCCACACCAGCCCGCCGAACAGCAACGGCCCAGCCAGGCCCATCAGCAGTTGCGCCAGCATGCCCAGGGTCGGATGGAGCGCGCTGAGGAACACCGCAAGCAGTGTCGCCAGGCCCCAGATCACCCCCAGCCGGCCCAGCGCCCACGGCGCCCGTCGCAGCAGGGCCACACCACCCAACAACCATTCCGCGCCGGCCGAGGCCGGCAGCTTGCGAATCTCGATCATTGCCAATCCGAAGTGGGGGACGCCGTACAGCGCGGCGACTGCACAGATTATCGCGGTTTTGCCTGGCCGCTGCTGTGCTGCCCGCGTGCGTGCTGAACGAAGCGCCGCAACAGTTTGCGTGCCAGCGGCGCGGCGCTGACCTCGCGGGCGATGGTACGGGCGCAGCGTCCGGCGCTGCGTAGACAGTCCGCGCGCGCCTGCACGTAGCCGCGCATGTGGTGGGTGGCGAACTCCGGGTGGAACTGCACGCCCCAGGTCGCCTCGCCCCAGCGGAACGCGTGGCACTGGTCCTGCGCCGAGCGGGCCAGCACCGTGGCGCCGGCCGGTGCGCGCAGCACCGTCTGCAGATGCGTGGCATGCGCGGGGAAGCGCGCCGGCAGACCGGCGAACAGCGGATCCTCGGCGGCGGGCGGATGCAGTTCGATATGCACGGTGCCCGATTCGCGCCCGGCCGGGTTGTAGGCCACCTCCCCGCCCAGCGCGTGCGCCAGCAGCTGGTGGCCGTAGCAGATGCCCAGCAGCGGCGTGCCGTCCTCGGCAGCCGCGCGTAGCCAGTCGGCCGAGCGCTCGCTCCAGTCGGCGCGGTCGGTGACGAACGCCGCCGAGCCGGTCACGATCACCCCGGCGAAGTCGTCCCGCGCCGGCAAGGCCTCCCCGGCGGCGACATTGGCCACCACCGTGTCGCGCTCGGCCAGGCCGGCGGCGACGCGGATCCAGTGCGGGAAGCGTCCGTAGCGCCGCATCGTCGCCACCGGTTCGCCGGTTTCGAGGATCAGGAAGGGCGCAGCACGGCGACGGACGGGAGAAGCGAACGGCATGGAGGGATTCTAGACGCCGTCGCCGTGGATTGTTCAAGGGGGCGCGGCGGTCGCGGCATAGCCATATAACTGGCGATCATGAGGCGGGAAAGCGCCCGGCGCTCACTCCCGCGGCGGCAGCACCGACAGCACTTCCTCGATGGTGGTCAGCCCGGCGGCCACCTTTTCCAGGCCCGCGCGGCGCAGGGTGCGCACGCCCTCGGCCTGGGCGGCGCGGCTGAAGCCGGCCAGGTCCATGTCGGCGCGGATCAGGGTGCGCAGGCGCGGGGTCACCGGCAACAGCTCGTACAGGCCCACGCGGCCCAGGTAGCCGGTGCGGCGGCATTCCAGGCAGCCGACCGGGGCGTAGGGTTGCAGCGTCTCGGGCAAGGCCTCGCCCGGTTCGCGCAGCGCGTCCCATTCGTGCGGCTCCAGCGTGTGCGGGCGCTTGCAGTGGCTGCACAGGGTGCGCACCAGGCGCTGCGCCAGCACGCCGTTGAGGGTGGAGGCGACCAGGTAGTGCGGCACGCCCAGGTCGAGCAGGCGGGTGATCGCCGAGGGCGCGTCGTTGGTGTGCAGGGTCGACAGCACCAGGTGGCCGGTCAGCGAGGCCTGCACCGCCATCTGCGCGGTTTCCAGGTCGCGGATCTCGCCGATCATGATGATGTCCGGGTCCTGCCGCAGCAGGGTGCGCACGCCGCTGGCGAAGTCCAGGTCGATGTTGGCCTGCACCTGCATCTGGTTGAACTCGGTGGCGATCATTTCGATCGGGTCTTCCACGCTGCACACGTTCACGTCCGGCGTGGCCAGGCGCTTGAGCGTGGAGTACAGCGTGGTGGTCTTGCCCGAGCCGGTGGGGCCGGTGACCAGCACGATGCCGTGCGGGCGCTCCACCAGCGCGTTCCAGCCGGCCGCTTCCTGCGCGCTGAAACCGAGCTGGTCCACGCTCTTGAACGCGGCATCCGGGTCGAAGATGCGCATCACGCACTTCTCGCCGAACGCGGTGGGCATGGTCGACAGGCGCATCTCGGTCTCGCGCCCGCCCGGCGAGCGGGTCTTGATGCGCCCGTCCTGCGGCCGCCGCCGCTCGGCCAGATCCATGCGCCCGAGCACCTTGATGCGGCTGACGATGGCGGTCATCACCGCCGGCGGCACTTCCAGCACCTTGTGCAGCACGCCGTCGATGCGGAAGCGCATGCGCCCGGCCTCGCGCCGCGGCTCCAGGTGGATGTCGCTGGCGCGCTGCTCGTAGGCGTACTGCAGCAGCCAGTCGACGATGTGCACGATGTGGTGGTCGTCGGCGTTGACGTCGCCGCCGCGGCCCAGTTCCACCAGCTGCTCGAAGCTGGGCAGGCCGCTGCTCTGCTCGGTGCGCCCGTCCTTGGCGCCGCGCACCGAGCGGGTCACGCCGAAGAACTCCATCGTGTAGCGATGCAGGTCCAGCGGGTTGACCACCACCACCTCGATGCGCCGCCGCGCCAGGTGCTGCACGTCGCTGAGCCAGTCCAGCGCCAGCGGTTCGCTGGTCGCCACCAGCAGGCGCTCGGGCTGCAGCGCCAGCGGCAGGATGCGGTGGCGGCGCGCGTAGGCGTGCGAGACCACGCCGGTGACCGCGGCCACGTCGACCCGGGTCGGATCGATGCGCAGGTAGCGCAGGCCGCAGCGCTGCGCCAGCCATTCGGTCAGCCGTTCCAGGCTCAGTTCGCTGCCCGGCGGGCGGGTGGCGGCCAGTTTCAGGTTGGACAGCAGCACCAGCGGATGCACGTCGCTGGCGGTGCGCGCGGTCTGCGCCGAGAACTGCACGCGGCCGCGTTCGGCCGGTGCGACCAGGCCGTCGGCGAGCAATGCGGCGGCCACGCGCTCGAAGCTCAACCGGCCCGGCGGCAAGGCCACGGTGGGCTCGGCGGGCGACGACGCGGGCGGCGCGGCAGGGCGCGAATCCATGGTCCAGGTCCGGTGCGCGGAAGTCCCCGCGAGTCGGTCGCTATACTAGCGCACCCCTCAACCGGCCCCTGCTAGATGTCCGTCACCCGGTCCGTACCGATCACGTTCCAGGGTCTGATCCAGACCCTCAACCAGTTCTGGGCGCAGCACGGCTGCGTGCTGATCCAATCGCTGGACCTGGAAGTGGGCGCCGGCACCTTCCATCCGTCCACGTTCCTGCGTGCGCTCGGACCGGAGCCGTGGAACGCCGCCTATGTGCAGCCCAGCCGGCGCCCCACCGACGGCCGCTACGGCGAGAATCCGAACCGCCTGCAGCGCTACTACCAGTACCAGGTGGCGATGAAGCCGAACCCGGACAACATCCAGCAGCTGTACCTGGACTCGCTCAAGGCGCTGGGCATCGATCCGCTGGTGCACGACCTGCGCTTCGTCGAGGACAACTGGGAATCGCCGACGCTCGGCGCCTGGGGCCTGGGCTGGGAGGTGTGGCTCAACGGCATGGAAGTCACCCAGTTCACCTACTTCCAGCAGGCCGGCGGCCTGGAGTGCAAGCCGGTGCTGGGCGAGATCACCTACGGGCTCGAGCGCCTGTGCATGTACCTGCAGAACTGCGACAACGTTTACGACCTGGTGTGGACCTACGGCCCGGACGGCACGCCGGTCACCTACGGCGACGTCTACCACCAGAACGAGGTGGAGCAGAGCGCGTACAACTTCGAGCACGCCAACGTGGCCGAACTGTTCCACCGTTTCGACGCGTGCGAGCAGGAAGCGCAGGCGCTGGTCGAGGTCGGGCTGCCGCTGCCGGCCTACGAACAGGTGACCAAGGCCAGCCACGCCTTCAACCTGCTCGACGCACGCCGCGCGATCTCGGTGACCGAACGCCAGCGCTACATCCTGCGCGTGCGCGCGCTGGCGCAGGCGGTGGCCAAGGCCTACTACGCGCAGCGCGAGAAGCTGGGCTTCCCCGGCGTCAAGAAGTGATGCAAGCCCCTCTCCCACCGGGAGAGGGGTTGGGGTGAGGGTACGCCGGCACGCACGGCTGGCTGCTCCGACCCCCCAGGCGCCCGCACCCTCATCCGCCCCTTCGGGGCACCTTCTCCCGCAGGGAGAAGGGAAAAACCGCTAGCAAGGTCTGACACATGAGCCAACACCTTCCCCTGCTGATCGAACTGGGCACCGAGGAACTGCCGGTCAAGGCATTGCCGGGCCTGGCCCAGGCGCTGTTCGACGGCGTGATCGCCGGGCTGGAGAAGCGCGGCATCGCGGTCGAGCGTGGCGACGCCAAGCCGCTGTCCACGCCGCGCCGGTTGGCGGTGCTGCTGCCGGGTGTGGCCGTCGAGCAGCCGGAGCAGCGCGCGGAAGTGCTCGGCCCCTACCTCAACATCGCGCTGGACGCGGACGGCCAGCCGACCAAGGCCCTGCAGGGTTTCGCCGCCAAGGCCGGGATCGACTGGACCGCGCTGGAGCGCACCAGCGACGCCAAGGGCGAGCGCTTCGTGCACCGCGCGGTGAACCCGGGCGCGCGCACCGCCACGCTGCTGCCGGAGATCCTGCGCGAAGCGATCGCGGCGATGCCGATCCCCAAGCCGATGCGCTGGGGCGATCACGACTACGGTTTCGCCCGGCCGGTGCAGTGGCTGGTGCTGCTGTTCGGCAGCGAAGTAGTGCCGATGCCGCTGTTCGGCGTGGAGGCGGGGCGCGACAGCCGCGGCCACCGCTTCCTGCACGATGCGCCGGTGCCGCTGGCGCAGCCGGGCGACTACGTGGCCGCGCTGCAGGCCGCGCAGGTGCTGGTGGACCCGGACGTGCGCCGTGCGCGCATCGTCGCCGAGGTCGAACAGG
Source organism: Xanthomonas sp. NCPPB 3174 (assembly GCF_056725205.1). Classification (NCBI taxonomy): domain Bacteria; kingdom Pseudomonadati; phylum Pseudomonadota; class Gammaproteobacteria; order Lysobacterales; family Lysobacteraceae; genus Xanthomonas; species Xanthomonas sp. NCPPB 3174. The sequence continues at coordinate 4,929,515 of NZ_CM161517.1, forward strand.
CCGCGCGTGAGGCCGGCGGCAGCGCGCGCATTGCCGAGGACAACCTGGAGCAGGTGGTGAACCTGGTCGAATGGCCGTCGGCGGTGCTGTGCAGGTTCGAGCCGGCGTTCCTGGCGGTGCCGCAGGAAGCGCTGATCGAGACCATGGAGAGCAACCAGAAGTTCTTCCCGGTGCTGGATGACGGCGGCAAGCTCACCGAGCACTTCATCGGCATCGCCAACATCGTTTCGCGCGACGTGGCCGAAGTAGCCAAGGGCTACGAGCGGGTGATCCGTCCGCGTTTCGCCGACGCCAAGTTCTTCTTCGACGAAGACCTCAAGCAGGGTCTGGAGGCGATGGGCGCCGGCCTGGCCAGCGTCACCTACCAGGCCAAGCTCGGCAGCATCGCCGACAAGGTGCAGCGCGTGGCCGCGCTGGCCGAGGCGATCGCCGCGCAGGTCGGCGTGGACCCGGCGCAGGCGCGCCGCGCCGCCGAACTGAGCAAGAACGACCTGCAGTCGCGCATGGTCAACGAATTCCCCGAATTGCAGGGCATCGCCGGCCGTCATTACGCCGTTGCCGCCGGCGAGCCGAGCGAGATCGCCCTGGCGATCGACGAGGCCTACCAGCCGCGCTTCGCCGGCGACGACATCGCGCTGTCGCCGCTGGGCAAGGTGCTGGCGATCGCCGAACGTCTGGACACGCTGGCCGGCGGGTTCGCCGCGGGGCTGAAGCCCACCGGCAACAAGGATCCGTTCGCGCTGCGGCGCAATGCGCTGGGGCTGGCGCGGACGGTGATTGAGAGTGGGTTTGATGTTGATCTGAAGAAGCTCCTATCGACCGCTGCGACCCAGGCGATGGAGGCAATTCGGCGTTCCGCCCTGCTGAAGAAGCTGGATGCAGCAGCAGAGGCGAAGCGCGACGGTGCTGAGACTGCACCCGGGCAACATCAGGTGGGCACGGTTTCGCTGGAGCAGGCCGAGGAGATCTTCGACTTCATCCTCGACCGCCTGCGCGGCTACTACGCGGACAAGGGCGTGCCGGCGACGCAGTTCAACGCGGTGGCCGCGCTGTTCTCGGTCGCGGCTGATCCCGAAAAGGGGACAAGAGCCGCTCCTACGACGGCGCCAGCAACCGCGGCGCTCGGCTCGCTGTACGACTTCGACCGCCGCATCGACGCGATCGGCACCTTCGCCGCGTTGCCTGAGGCCGAGGCACTGGCCGCGGCCAACAAGCGCATCCGCAACATCCTGCGCAAGGCCGAGGGCGAGATTCCGGCGCAGGTCGACGCGGGCCTGCTACGCGAGCCGGCCGAGCGCGCGCTGGCCGAAGCGGTGGAAGCGGCGATCGCCGAGACCGACGGTGCGCTGCGCCAGCACGACTACGTGACCGTGCTGAACTTCCTGGCGCGGCTGCGCCCGCAGGTGGACGCGTTCTTCGACGGCGTGATGGTCAACGCCGACGACCCGGCGCTGCGCCGCAACCGCCTGGCCCTGCTCAAGCGCCTGGGCGACCGCCTCGGCAGCGTCGCGGCAATCGAGCACCTGTCGGCCTAAGCGCCAGCAGTGTCGAACCAGAGACGGGCCGCCTGCGCGGCCCGTTCTCGTTTGCGGGTGGAGCCTCCCGCGGCGCGGCGCGGCGCCACTGGCTTCGGCACACTGCAATGCGTCGGGACTGAAGTCCCTCCCACAGGGTCTCCAGCCCACTCCCCGCAAGCTCACTGTGGGAGCGACTTCAGTCGCGACGAGCGAACGCCGGCAACCTCCAAAGCAAAACCAAAGAATCGCCTGACTAGGCCCTATCCGCGGTGCACATGCAGCCAAAAGTGAATCCCCTGCTTAAGCCCCTCTCCCCCCGGGAGAGGGGTTGGGGTGAGGGTTCGGCGCGAAGCGACTCGCGGAGTACGAGTTCACGAGGCTTCGCCCGTACCCTCATCCGCCCCTGCGGGGCACCTTCCCCCCAAAAGGGGGCCGTGGTCCCGGTGGGAGAAGGAACAACCGACTAGCCCCGGCGTACATCCGCACGTCCCCTCCCAGCCACGGCGCTCACGACGCACCCGCTATTACGAATCCCCAATCCCAACTCCCGAATCCCCGCCTTCAATCAAACAACGCCTGGATCGCCGCCAGCCCCGCATTAGCGCGCTCCTTCTTGCGCGCCGCGTCGGCCACCGGGTCGGCGCCGTCGCGCTGCATTTCCTCGGCCGGGATCTCGTCGAAGAAGCGGCTGGGCTTGAGCCGGATGTGCTCGCCGAACTTGCGGGTGAGCTTGCTGTAGCTCATCCACAGCTGCTCCTTGGCGCGGGTGATGCCCACGTACAGCAGGCGCCGCTCCTCCTGCAGGTTGCCCTCTTCCAGGCTGACCTCGTGCGGCAGCACGCCGTCCTCGCAGCCGACGATGAACACATAGCGGAACTCCAGACCCTTGGACGCGTGCATGGTCATCATCCGCACCTGGTTGCCGCCGTCGTCCTTGTCGTTGCGCGACAGCAGCGCCAGTTGCGCGGCCAGGTCGCCGACGGTGGCGCCGCGTGGGCCGCCCTCGAACCACTTGGCCAGTTCCTCCAGGTTGCCGCGGCGGCGCTGGAAACTCGCTTCGTCCTTGCACTGGCTGCGCAGTTCGCGGATCAGCCCGGATTGTTCGGCCAGCTGGCGCACCACGTCGGCCGAGGACAGCGTGGTCGAGGCCGCGCGCAGTTCGTGCAGGATGTCGACGAAGTCGCTCAGACCGTTGGCCGCGCGCGGCGGCAACTGCTGCAGCGCGCCCACCGACTCGGCCGCGCGCGACATCGGCAGGTGCTTGGCCGAGGCCAGTTCGGCCAGCTTGGCCAGCGAGGTCGCGCCGACCTCGCGCTTGGGCGCCTGCACCGCGCGCAGGAACGCCGCGTCGTCGTCGGGATTGACCAGCAGGCGCAACCAAGACAGCACGTCCTTGACCTCCTGCCGCTCCAGGAACGCGGTGCCGCCGGTGATGTGGTACGGCACGCTGGCCATCTGCAGCGCTTTTTCCAGCGGCCGCGACTGGAAGTTGCCGCGGAACAGGATGCAGAAGTCGCTCCACGGCACCTGCTTGGCGGTGCCCAGATACGCGATCTCAGCGGCGACCTTCTCCGCCTCGTGTTCGCTGTCGCGGCACTCCCAGACACGGATGCGCTCACCGTCGGCCTGGTCGCTCCACAGCGTCTTCAAGTGCTCGTGCGGGTTGTGCGCGATCAACGCGTTGGCCGCGCGCAGCACGCGGTTGGAGCAGCGGTAGTTCTGCTCCAGCTTGATGATCTGCAGGGCCGGGTAGTCGCGGCCCATCTGCATCAGGTTTTCCGGGTTGGCGCCGCGCCAGGCGTAGATGCTCTGATCGTCGTCGCCCACGCAGGTGAAGTTGCCGCGCGGGCCGGCCAGCATCTTCAGCAGGCGGTACTGCGCGTCGTTGGTGTCCTGGCTCTCGTCCACCAGCAGGTAGCCGATGCGCTCGCGCCAAGCCATCACGATGTCCTCGTTCTCCTCCAGCACCTGCACCGGCAGGCGGATCAAATCGTCGAAGTCCACCGCGTTGAAGGTGCTCAGCCGCGCCTGGTAGCGCTCGTACAGGCTGGCCGCTTCCTGCTCGCGGTTGCTGCGCGCGGCCGCCATCGCCTGCTCCGGCGACAGCCCGGCGTTCTTGGCGCGCGAGATCAGGTTCTTGGCGTCCTCGATGGCATCGGGCTTGGCGCCGGGCATCAGGTCCTTGATCTGCGCAGCGGCATCGTCGGCGTCGAAGATCGAGAAGCCGCGCTTCAGGCCCACCGCGGCGTGTTCGATCTGCAGGAACTTCAGGCCCAGGGCGTGGAAGGTGCAGATGGTCAGGCCGTCGGCCGCCTCGCTGCGGATGCGCTTGGCCACGCGTTCGCGCATTTCCTTGGCCGACTTGTTGGTGAAGGTGATCGCGGCGATGCGCTTGGCCGGGTAACGGCCGCTGGCGATCAGGTGCGCGATCTTTTCCACGATCACGCGGGTCTTGCCGCTGCCGGCGCCGGCCAGCACCAGCAACGGACCCTCGCAATGCAGGACCGCGGCGCGTTGGGGAGGATTGAGACCGTGCATGAAGACTTCCCTTGGCCGCCTATTGTACCGGGCGCCCGCCGGCGACGACGTCCCCGCCGTCCCCCCTGCGCTGAACCGGTTCGCCAAGCGCAGGCCGGCCGGGGCGCGCGGCCGCCGCGCTAGAATCGGCGGCATGGCGAAACTGTACTTCTACTATTCGGCGATGAACGCCGGCAAGACCACCACGCTGCTGCAGTCGGCGCACAACTACCGCGAGCGCGGCATGCGTACGGCGATCCTGACGCCGCGGCTGGATCACCGTGCCGGCAGCGGCGTGGTCGCCTCGCGCATCGGCCTGCGTGCCGACGGCATGCCGTTCGTCGCCGAGACCGATCTGCTGGCCACCCTCGAGGCCGACATCGCCAGCCACGGGCCGCTGCATTGCGTGCTGGTGGACGAGGCGCAGTTCCTCAGCCGCGCCCAGGTCTGGCAACTCAGCGAAGTGGTCGACCGGCTGCGCATCCCGGTGCTGTGCTATGGCCTGCGCACCGATTTCCGCGGCGAGCTGTTCGAGGGCAGCCAGTACCTGCTGGCCTGGGCCGACGAACTGCAGGAGATCAAGACCATCTGCCACACCGGCAGCAAGGCGACGATGACCGTGCGCGTCGACGAGAACGGCCACGCGGTGCAGGACGGCCCGCAGGTGGAGATCGGCGGCAACGAGCGCTACGTGTCGGTCAGCCGCCCCGAGTTCAAGAAGATCATGCGCGGCGAAGGGCGCATCGATCCGCTGCAGATCGCTTTGCCGCTGTAACCCGGATGTACCACTGACGCACCGCGCTGGTGCGTCGCGCCACGATGCGATGAACCGTGGCTGACGTGTGCCGTACACGCGTCTGTTCCTATGCCATCAGTCTATGGAGCGCACCCGGGCGGCGTGTCTAGAATCGCGCCGATCGCTCACTCATGGGATGAGGAACATGCTTTCGTTCAAAGGATTTCTTGCCGGCAGCAGCACCGCATTGGCCTGTGCACTGCTGCTCGCCCTGCCCGGCCCCGCCACTGCGGCCCCGGGCGACCACACCTTCCAGGACATCCCGGCGCAGGTGCTGACCGACGGCTTCCTCGAGGCGCACCTGGACCTGTTCTATCGCCGCGCCGGCATTCGCGCCGACAAGAAGGGCGAGTACGCCGAGGCCAGGAAGCAGTACCAGCTGGCCGCGCGCTACGCCGACAAGCCGTCGCAGGCGCGGCTGGGCGAAATGTACTGGGAGGGCCAGGGCGGCGCTGCCGACCATACGATGGGCTTCCTGTGGATGGCGCTGGCCGCCGAGCGCGGCTACGACCAGTTCGGCGCACGCAAGATGGAGTACTGGGACCAGCTGACCCCGGACGAGCGCAAGCGCGCGGTCAAGCTCGACAAGTCGATGCTCGCCGAGTACGGCGACGAGGTCGCCAAGCCGCGCCAGGAGGCGGTGCTGCGGCGCGAGGCGATGCGCAGCACCGGCGGCCTGCTCGGCCACTCCGGCGCGTCCGGTCCGCTGTCGATCAACGGCCCGCGTGGCGGCAGCATCGATCCGGAAGTGTTCTATGCCAAGCAGTTCTGGGAGCCGAGTGCGTACTGGAAGCTGCAGGACCAGGTGTGGGACGGCCGCACCCCGGGCCGGGTCGACATCGGCGATGTCGAGGACATCAGCACGGAAGGCGCGCCGCAGAAGCCGCCGCAGGAGCCGGACAAGCACTGAACGCGGAGCCATTTCCGCGTCGGCACTGAAGTCCCTCCCACAGCAACACATTGCCGGGACCGCGCATCCTTGTAGGAGCGGCTTCAGCCGCGACGCGCGATGCGCACCACGCTCGCATACCCGACTGCGTCGGGGTTGAAATACGAGCGCGATGCCCGATCCAACCCCACGCGCGATGCCGGCAGGCACCGCGCGCGGTCGCGCTCAATACAGCTTGCGCTCGGCCGCCGGCGGCGGCGTCCACTGATACAGCCAGGTTTCGGTGAGCGGGCGCTCGGCGCTGCGCAGGTACAGGCGGATATCGATTTGCTCGGTGCCGTCGTCCGGCGGCACCACGTCGAACATCGCGCGGTAACCGGAGATCTCGTGCAACGGCCGCGCCGACACGATCTCGGTGCGGCCGCGGTTGAGCTGCAACACCGCCTCGACATTGGCGTCCTTCTCCTTGCCCAGCTTGGCCAGTTCGCCACCGGCGAAATCCACCGCGAAGCGCCAGGAGAAATAGTGCCGCTTCTGCCCGACCACGCCGCCCAGGCCGGTGCGCGTGGCTACGCAATGCGCCAGCGGCGAGGACGCCGGCGCCTGCGCGCCCCAGTACAGGCGGTAGCCGAACAGCAGTTCCTGGCCCGGCTGCGGCTTGTCCTGCGGATTCCAGAACGCGACGATGTTGTCGAAGGTCTCGTCGACGGTGGGGATCTCCACCAGTTGCACCGAGCCCTTGCCCCAGCCCTGCTTCGGCTCCACCCACAGGCACGGGCGCTTCTCGTAGAAGACGCCGTCGTCCTGGTAATGGTCGAAGTTGCGGTCGCGCTGCAGCAGGCCGAAACCGCGCGGGTTCTCGTCGACGAACATGTTGAAGCGCAGATGCGGCGGATTGCACAGCGGTCGCCAGATCCACTCGCCGCCGCCGGTCCACATCGCCAGGCCGTCGGTGTCGTGGATCTCCGGGCGCCAGTCCCAATCCATGCGGCGGTCGTTCTCGCCGACCTGGTACATGCTGGTGCACGGGCCCAGGCCCAGGCGCTCGATGGTCTTGCGCGGATACAGCGCGCTGTCGATGTCCATCAGCAGCACGTCGCCGTTGGTGATCGCGAAGCGGTAGGCGCCGGCCACGCTGGGCGAATCCAGCAGCGCGTACACCACCACCGTGTCCGAGCCGTCCTTGGGTTGCTCCAGCCAGTAGGCGATGAAGTCCGGGAATTCCTCCGGCCCGCCGGTGCCGGTATCGATCGCCAGCCCGCGCGCCGACTGGCCGTACTGGCCCTCCTTGCCGACAGCACGGAAATAGCTGGCGCCGAGGAAGGCGGCGAAGTCGCGCTCGGTGTCCTGCTTGGTGTTGAGGCGGAAGCCGGCGAAGCCCAGTTCCTTGGGCAGATGCGCGCCCTTCAACCCGCTGCTGCCGTAATCGAAGGCCGCGCTGTCGTAGGCCAGTTCCTGCGCCTGCCCGTCGACCAGATCGAACATGTGCACCGGCGTCTTGAAGTACAGCCCCAGGTGGAAGAACTTGGCCTGGAACTTCGGGCCCTGCTCGGCCGCCCACAGCGCGTGGTCCTGGCGATAGCGGATCGACTGGTACTGGTCCCAGGTCAATCCTTCCACCGGCGCCGGCAGCACCCGCTTGTGGCTCTGGTACGGCGCGTTGGCCATGGCCCGTGCGTGGCCCTTGAGCCAGGCGTAGTCGAACGGCTGCGGCTTGCCCAGGCGGCGCAGGCCCACCGCGGGGGCCGCCTGGCCGAGCATCGGCATCGCCGGCAAGCCCATGGCGGCGAAGGCGGCGGCGGCGTTCTTCAGGAAATCGCGTCGTTGCATGGCCGGGATCGAAACGGAAAAGGACGCCCATCATAGACAAGCGGCGCCGCATGCGGCGGTGAGGGTGCCCGTGCGAGGGAGTCCACGGGCGCAGGCATGCCGGATCGCCGAGCGCTGACGCGTACGGCGCGTGTTTTGGCCGTCGGGAACGGGCAAGCCGGCTACGTCCGCCGAGCCCGCTGCCTCATCGACGCGCCACGGCGAGCGCCGCCATCGCTCAGCGCTGGCAGTGGCCACACCAGACGCTGGCGCGCTGGCCGATGCTGGCGTGGCGCAAGGTGCGCCCGCAGCGCTTGCAGGCCTCGCCCTCGCGTCCGTAGACCGACAGTTCCTGCTCGAAGTAACCCGGCGCCCCGTCGGGGCTGATGAAATCGCGCAACGTCGTGCCGCCGCGCTGGATCGCATAGCCCAGGATCGCCTTGGCCGCGTCGGCCAGGCGCGCATAGCGGGCGCGCGAGACCTCGCCGGCCTCGCGCAGCGGACTGATGCCGGCCTGGAACAGGCTCTCGGCCGCGTAAATGTTGCCCACCCCGACCACGATGCGCTGATCCATCAGGAAGGTCTTGACCGGCGCGGTGCGGCCGCGGCTGAGCCGGAACAGATGATCGCCGTCGAACGCATCGGACAGCGGCTCCGGCCCCAGCTCGGCGAGCAGCGGATGGGTCTCGCCCGGCGCCTGCCACAGCAGGCAACCGAACCGACGTGGATCGTTGAAGCGCAGCACGCGCCCGTCTTCCAGACTGATATCGACGTGGTCGTGCGCCCGCGGCGGCGTGTCGCCCGGCAGCACGCGCAAGCTGCCGGACATGCCCAGATGCAACAGCGCGCTGCCGACCGCGGTGTCCAGCAACAGATACTTTGCGCGCCGGCGAATGCCCTCGATGCGCTGCCCGGGCAACCGCTCGGCCACCTCGGGGGGAATCGGCCAACGCAGATCCGGCCGCCGCAGGATCACCCCATGGATGCGCCGCCCCGACAGATGCGGCTCCAGGCCGCGCCGGGTGGTTTCGACTTCGGGGAGTTCGGGCATGGGTTCGTCGAATGTTGCAGGTAGGGGGACAAGCTTAGCCGGCGCGAGGTGCGCTTCCGCTGAAGCTGGGGATTGTTGAGCAAACACCACGCGCGCTGCGCGACGGAGCGCGCTGCGCGTGTGGCGATACAGGCGTGGTCACTGCGGCGGCGCCGCCAACTCCCGCGCGCTGAGGTAGCCGTCGCCATTGGTGTCCTGCTTCCGGAAACGGGCGGTCAGGGTGGCGAGATGTTGTGCACGGGTGATCGGCGGGCCGCGGCCGCCGGGCAGTTCGGCGGGGCTGAGTACGCCGTCGTGGTCGAGGTCGCGCGCGTCGAAGGCGTAGCTCATCCAGGCCAGGTATTCGTCCAGGCTGACGCGGCCGTCGCCGTCGCGGTCCATGCGCTGCAGGTAGCTGGCGGTGCTGTCGATCGCCTGCGCGTGGGCGCTGACGATACCGCCGGCGAACAGGGCGCAGGCGATGCGCAGCGTCAGCCCGGCCAGTAACGACGAACGCCGCGCGAGGCGGCGTTCGTACGATTGGGTGCGCAGTCCGCCGCGGCTCATGCCAGGGCGTAGCCCTTCAGTCGTGCGGCGTAGGCCTGCAGCGCGGCGATGCCGCTGGCTTCGGCGTCGTGGCACCAGGCCTGCAGGTGCTTGAGACGTTCGCTGGCGTCGTGGGTGCGTGCTTCCAGCAGGGCCGCCAGGCGTGCGCGGTGCTCGACCAGCGTGCGCATGCGCGGGCGCTGCGCCACCCAACGCTGCAGCTGTTCGCGCGCGTCGGGCTTGAGCCAGCGGCCATCGTCGACCAGGCCCTTGCGCAGGCGCCGCGGCAGCAGCTTGCGCAGCTTGGCGCCGGCCTGGGCGGCTTCTTCCTTGAGCGCGGGCGTGAACACGTTGCGCTGGTAGTCGGTCATCGCCTGGAAGCGATGCGACAGCAGCGCGCGCAGGGTGTCGGCATCGGGCACGGCGATGTTCGGGCGCACATCAAGGGTCGGCGCCACGCGCAGGATCTTGGCAAGGCGCAGGGCCGCCAGCGCGCGGATCGCGATCCAGCCGATGTCCAGTTCCCAACGGCGCATCGAGAAGCGCGCCGAACTCGGGAAGGCATGGTGATTGTTGTGCAGTTCTTCGCCGCCGATCCACAGCGCCCACGGCGTCAGGTTGGTCGAGGTGTCGGCGGATTCGAAGTTGCGGTAGCCCCACCAGTGGCCCAGGCCGTTGATCACGCCGGCGGCCCAGAACGGGATCCAGGCCATCTGCAGTGCCCACAGCGCGACACCGGGCAGGCCGAACAATGCGAAGTTGACCGCGAACAACGCCACCGGCCCCAGGTTCGCGTACGGGGTGTACAGGTGCCGCTCGATCCAGTCGTCCGGCGCGCCCTTGCCGTACTGCTCGATGTCGCCGCGCTGGGTGCGCGCTTCGCGGTACAGCTCCACGCCACGCCAGAACACGCGGGCGATGCCCTTGGTCTGCGGGCTGTGCGGGTCTTCCTCGGTCTCCACCTTGGCGTGGTGCTTGCGATGGATCGCCACCCACTCCTTGGTGATCATCGAGGTGGTGAACCAGGTCCAGAAGCGGAAGAAGTGCGACAGCAGCGGATGGAAATCCACGCCGCGGTGTGCCTGGCTGCGGTGCAGGTACAACGTCACCGCAAAGATGGTGAGCTGGGTGAACAACAGCAGCACGGCCAGCATGCCCCACCAGCCGACGCCGAGCAGGCCGTTGCCGAGGAAGTCGAGGATCGCGTCGAACATTGCCAGAAGCTCCAGAGCGTAAGACGGCGTGAGGGGATGACGACATGATGGGGGTTGCGGGCGCAAACTTCACCCGGCGCTCGCGTATGGTATTCAGCCGCCAAGCGCCTTCGATCACAGAACGGTGTCGGTTCCATGTCAGTCGTTTCTTCTCAAGCAACCCCTGTGCCAGCGGCGACGCCGTTGATCGAACTCGACCGCGCCAGCGTCGTCCGCGGCCAGGTCCGCGTGCTGCACGCGTTGAGCCTGCGCATCGCGCTCGGCCAGCACACCGCCATCCTCGGCCCGAACGGCTGCGGCAAATCCTCGTTCATCAAACTCATCACCCGCGAGCTGTATCCGCTGGCGCGCGCCGGCGAGGAACCGGCGGTGCGGGTGCTTGGCCAGAGCCGCTGGCAGGTCGACCGGCTGCGCAGCCAGTTGGGCATCGTCACCGGCGATCTCAGCGTCAATCTCGCCGACATGCCCGGGCTGGATGTGGAAAGCGCGGTGCTGTCCGGGTTCTTCGCCAGCTATGTGGTGCCGCCGCACCGGGAGGTGACCGACGCGATGCGCGACCGCGCGCGCGAAGCGCTGCAGGCGGCGCACGCGTTGCCGCTGTTGCGGCGGCCCTATGCCGAACTGTCGGCCGGCGAGACCCGACGCGTGCTGATCGCCCGCGCCCTGGTCAACCGGCCGCAGGCCTTGCTGCTGGACGAACCCAGCACCGGACTGGACCTGGTCGCACGCGAGCACCTGCTGGCGACGATGCGCGATCTCGCGCGGCAAGGCATCACCCTGGTGCTGGTCACCCACCACATCGAGGAGATCGTGCCGGAGATCGCGCGGGTGATCCTGCTGTGCGAGGGCCAGGTGTACGCCGACGGCACGCGCGAGGAGCTGCTGGCCGATGCGCCGCTGTCGGCGGTGTTCGGCGGACCGGTGCGGGTACAGCGCGATGGCGACCGCTACAGCGCGCGGGTCGTTGCGGAGGGTTGATCGGCGGTCGCCGGGTTCGGTCTAAAGGTTCGCGGGCCGCGAAGTATCGCGAGTGATAAGCGAATTTCTGTAGGAGCGGCTTCAGCCGCGACGCGCGTTACAGGCACGGCCGTCGCGGCTGAAGCCGCTCCTACCGGACGCGTCAACCGTACGCGGCGCCCGCCGCCCGCGCCGGTGCATCGGCCTCGAACGCGGCGCGAGCGCCAAGAATCTGCGCGTGGTGATCGGCGGCCCAGCGCACCAGCGGCGCCAGCACCACGCTCAGCGATTGCCCCAGCGGGGTGAGCCGGTACTCCACGCCCGGCGGCACGGTCGGCAGCACCTCGCGCGCGACCAGGCCTTCGCGCTGCAGATCGCGCAGCGTCTGGGTCAGCATGCGCTGGGAGATGTCGGGCACCGCGCGGCGCAGTTCGCCGAAACGGTGCGGGCGCTCGGCAAGCAGCATCACGAACAGGGTGCTCCACTTGTCGCCGATCTGCGCCAGGACGTCGCGCACCGGGCACTGGTCGATGGCCATGCCGGCACGCTGGTAGTCCTGCAGTTGCTGGCTCATCAGCGGGTCGCAGGTGGCGGCCGGCGGTACGACGATGTCCATGGCGGTTACCTCAAGGTAAGCAGGGGCGGAAAAAGTGCCGTCTTTACAGGTCGGCCAAGGTCTCTAGGATAGACCAGGTTCCTTTTCCAGACCATGGCGTTGTGCGACGCCGCCCTTCCTCAGGAGACCTGTCATGTCCGCATCTTCCGATTCCCTGCTCGTCACCGGCGCCGGCGGCCACTTCGGCCAACGCGTACTCGCGTATCTGCTCGACACCTTGCAGGTGGCACCGTCGCGGGTGGTGGCGATGACCCGCCAGCCGGAACGCCTGGCGGCCTGGGCTGCACGAGGCGTGGACGTGAGCCACGGCGATTTCGACGACGCCGCTTCGCTCGACGCGGCGTTCCGCGGCGCCGGCCGCGTGCTGCTGATCAGCACCGACGCGCTGGACCGTCCCGGCCACCGCCTGCAGCAGCACCAGGCCGCGATCGCCGCCGCCGAGCGCGCCGGCGTCGGCCACCTGGTCTACACCTCCTGCCCGGAACCGCACGACTCGCCGCTGTTGCTGGCCACCGACCACGCCGGCACCGAGGACGCCCTGGCCGCCAGCGCCCTGCCCGCCTGGACCGTGCTGCGCAACCACTGGTACTTCGAGAACCTGTTCTCTAGCCTGCCGCCGGTGCTGGCCTCGGGCCAGTGGTACAGCGCGGCCGGCGATGGCGGCATCGCCCATATCGCCCGCGATGACCTGGCCCGCGCCGCCGCGGTCGCCCTGGCCAGCGGCGACGGCAAGCGCACGCTCACCCTCAGCGGCGCCCGCGCCTATACCACCGCCGAGATCGCCGCACTGGTCGCCCAGGTCCTGGACGTGCAGATCCAGGTGGTGCCGGTGCCGGTCGAAGGCCTGGTACAGGGCATGGTCGGCGCCGGCCTGCCCGAGCCGGTCGCGCGCGTCTATGCCTCGTTCGACACCAACACCGCCGCCGGCCGCGTCGCCACCGTCACCGGCGACTACCAGGCGTTGACCGGGCAGGCACCGTTGCCGTTCGAACAGTGGCTGCAGGACAACCGCGCGCAACTGGCGGCGCTGAAGCCGTAAGCGCGTTCGACGGCGCGACGCGCTATTTGCCGATGCAGAAGCTGGAGAAGATCCGCCCGAGCAGATCGTCGGCACTGAGTGTGCCGACGATCTCGCCGAGCGCGGCATGGGCCAACCGCAGTTCCTCGGCGGCCAGTTCCAGGCGTTCGTGCTGCAGTTCGGCGGCGGCCGCGTCGGCATGGGAGGCGGCACGCTGCAGCGCGTCGACGTGGCGGGCGCGCGCGGAGAACTCGCCGTCGCTGCCCTCGCCGGCCGCGGCGCCGGCGATCGCGCGCAGCTGCGCGTGCAACTGCTCCAGCCCGCTACCGGTAGCCGCAGAAACGTAGACGCGTTCTGCACTGGCCGCGGGCACGGCGGCGAGCAGGTCGCTCTTGTTGTGGATCCACAGCCGCTGCGGCACGTCGGCGATGGCGTCGGCGATCGCCGCCTGGCCGGCCTCGGCGTCGCGCGCGTCGAGCACGATCAGCGCCAGGTCGGCGCGCTGCAGTTCCTGGCGCGCACGGCGCATGCCCTCGCGCTCGATCGCATCGCCGCCCTCGCGCAGACCGGCGGTATCGACCAGGGTCAGTTCCACGCCGTCCAGGCGCACGGTCTCGTGCAAGGTGTCGCGGGTGGTGCCGGCGATGTCGGTGACGATGGCGCGGTCGCTGCCGGCCAGCGCATTGAGCAGCGAGCTCTTGCCGGCGTTCGGCGGGCCGACCAGCACCGCGTGCAGGCCATCGCGCAGGCGTCGGCCGCGTTCGGCGTCGGCACGCAGTTGCTCCAGAGCCGCGCGCGCCTGCGCCAGGCCGGCGCGGACCTGCGCACCGCCCAGCGTATCCAATGCCTCGTCGGCGAAATCGATCGCCGCTTCGACGTGGATACGCAGGCGGATCAGCTGTTCGGCCAGGTCGTCGACGCGCCGCGAGAACACGCCGTCCAGCGAGCGCCGTGCGGCGCGTGCCGCACGCAGGTCGCCAGCGGCGATCAGGTCGGCGATCGCTTCGGCCTGGGCCAGGTCGAGCTTGCGGTTGAGGAAGGCGCGCTCGCTGAATTCGCCCGGACGCGCCGGACGCGCGCCAAGTTCGCAGCAGCGTGCCACCAGGTGCCGCAGCAGCACCGGGCTGCCGTGCGCCTGCAGTTCCAGCACGTCCTCGCCGGTGAAGCTGCGCGGCGCCGGAAACCACAGCGCGATGCCGTCGTCTACGATCTCGCCATGCGCGTCGCGAAAACGCGCGTAGCGGGCGCTGCGCGGCACTAGTGCACGCAAGCCCAGTCCATCGGCGATGGCGGCCGCCGCCGGACCCGACACGCGCACCACGCCGACACCACCCGCGCCGGGGGCGGTGGCGATGGCGGCGATGGTGTCGGTAGCGGAAGACGGCATGGCGAAGGCAGCAGGTCGGTGATGCGGTGGACTACAGCGTCTGCAACTGGCCGCGCACGTAGGCAGCCGACGCACCGTTGGGTTGCAGCTCCAGGTAGGTCTGGAAGGCGCGCTTGGCCTTGGCCGCATCGCCGAGCTGGCGGTAGGCGTCGCCCAGATTGACGTAGGCCACCGCGCGCGAGGGATCGATCTTCAGCGTGTTCTCCAGCCAGCGCACGGCCTGCGCATATTTGCCCTGGCGATAGTAGATGAAGCCCAGGTTGTTGGCCGCCAGCGCAAAGTCCGGGCGCAGCTTCAGCGCCTCGGTGAACTGTGCCTCGGCTTCGTCGTAGCGCTTCTCCTTGTACAACTGCAGGCCGCGGTCGTTGGCGCGCTGCGCACGCTGGCGGTCGGACACCGGACCGGCCGCGGCCGGCACCGCCAGCGGCCGCTCGCCGCCCTGCAGATCCTTGACCACCACCGGCGGCTTGGCCGGAGCGGCCGGCGCGTCGGCGCTGCCGGCGCCCGCGTTCGGCGTCGCGGTCGACGCCGGCGCGGCCGCATCGACGCGGTCGTTCATCGCGATCGCCGCCGAGGACAGCTGCTGGGTGCTGGCGGTGAGGAATTCCTCGCCCTCCGGCACCTGCAGCACGAACTCGCCGCCCTGCGAACCGGGCAGGCTGCCGAACGCGGGCGTTTGCTGCGAGATGCTCGACACCGCCGGCGCCACGTAGGCGGCCAGCTCGGTGCCGGTGATCAGGCCGTCGCCGTTGAGGTCGGCCTTGCCCGACAGCGCCTGCAGCAGCACCCAGGTGAATACCGAATGGCCGTTGGGGCCGCTGTCGGCGACCTGCTGGTCGGCACCGCCGGCGGTGAGCATCTGTCGGGCGATGCGCCGCGCGTTCTCGCGCAGGTAGGCGCTGGTGCCGCCGCCGCGGGTCAGGCCCAGGCCGCTGTAGCACGCGTCCATCACGAACAGCACATGCTTGGCTTCCAGGCTTTCGGCAATGTCCTGGATCTCGGTCATCGGGATCGCGTCGGTGGCGAACTGCGCCGGGTCCGAGTCGGCCGGGATGATGTAGCCCAGGTCGCGACCGGAAGCCAGCTTGCGGGTCGCGCCGTGGCCGGCGAAGAACACGAACACGCGGTCGTTCTTGCCGACCCCGCCGTGTGCAAGCCGATCGTGGAAGGCAGCGAGGATGTTGTTGCGGGTGGCTTCCTGGTTCTTCAGTACGATCACCTGCGACGACGGGAAGCCGAAGCTGCCGGTCAGCGTCTGCGCGATCGCCTGCGCATCGTTGGCCGCGTACTGCAGCTTGGGCCAGTGCGCGTAGTCGTCGATGCCGATGACGATGGCCCACGACTTGTCGTAGCCGCTGGTCACCGCCGGCGCGGCGGCGTTGCTGGCGGCGCGCGCCACGCTGAAGTCGCGCCCGTTCCAGGCGGCGAACTGGTAACCGTCGGCGCTGAGCCGGTCCAGGATCTGCGGCAACGCCTTGACCGTGCGTTCGTGGATGTCGTGGAACAGCAGGATGCCGCGTTGTTCGCGGCCGACCTGCTCGAGCACGCGCTGCACGATCGACTCCGGCACCGGGTCGGCCCAGTCCAGCGAATCCACATTCCACATCACCGACTTCAGTCCGGCCTCGCCGAGGATCTGCATGCCCTCGGCGTTGCGCGCACCGTAGGGAAAGCGGAACAGCGGCGCACGCTTGGCGTCGACCGCGCGCAGCATGCGGTCGGTGTCCAGGATCTGGCTGCGCAGTGCGGCGCCAGTTTCCTTGGACAGTTGCGCATGGGTCAGGCTGTGGTTGCCGACGGTGTAGCCCTGCTCCATCAGGCTGCGGCTGACGCTGGCCAGCGGCGACAGGTCGACCTTGCCATCCGGCTCCAGCTTGCCCAGGTTGCGGCCGACTTCGAAGAACGTGGCCGGCACGTCGTAGCGCTTGAGGATGGCGACGATCTCGTCGGTGTACTCGCGATGCGGGCCGTCGTCGAAACTCAGCACCACGGTCTTCGGCGGCAGGTCGCGCCCGAACACCTCGCGGTCGCTGTCCTGCATCGACATCGGGTACGGGGTGATCACGCCGTAGTCGCGCAGGATCGCCTCGCGCGTGTACAGCGTGCCCAGATGGGCGACGTAGTCCTCCCACTTCTCGCGCTTCTGCACGATCGCGCGGGTGCGGTCGAAGCGGCTGAAGATCGCGGTGATCTCGCGGTTGTAGGTGCGCTCGATCTCGTCGAGCGCTTCCAGGTCCTCGCCGATGCGCTGGTGCAGCTTGATCGCCGGCAGCGAGGAATCCTTGCCGATGCGCAGCTGCCAGTCCGCGAGAATCTCGCGGAACGCCAGGCGGTCGGCGTCGTACAGGTCCGGTGCCGATTCGACGTAGTCGAGCAGGCTGCCGACCGCGGCGAAGCGTTGCGCGTCCGGCAGCGCCAGCAGCGCATCGAACTGCTTGGCCAATGCCTCGCGGCGCTCCAGGCCCTCGTGGAACAGTTGCTGGCCGACGCTGCTGGAGGTCTGCCGGTCGGCCGGCGATTGCTTGGCCTCGTCGGCCAGCAACACGATGATCTTGCGCTGCGCCGCCAGCTGCGCCTGCAGGCCCTGCAGCAGCAGCGTCGCCTGGGCCTGCAATGCGGGGGAGCCTGGAATGGCGATCGCCGGCGCCGATGTCGCGGGCTTGGACGGCGTGGCCGCGCTGTCGGCAGGCGTGCGCTGGCACGCGGCCAGGGCCAAGGCGAGCAGCCCGATCACGACAACGGACGACGACAACGGACGACGGCGCTTGCGCATGACCACGGACTCGCGAGCAAGGCGCTACGGGAAGAACGCAGCCGCCGGCGCCTTCCCCGGCCGCATGCGCAACGCCCGCCGGAGGCGGGCGTTGTCGGGTTTACTTCTTGGCCTTGGCCGGCGGCTTGCCGCTGCCGCCGCCGCCAGCGGTGGCCGCCTCGCCATGGCGCTTGAGCATCCACCACTGCTGCAGCAGGCCCAGCGAACCGTTGGTGACCCAGTACAACACCAGGCCCGACGGCACGAAGGCCATCATCACGCCGAACACCAGCGGCATGAACTGCATCATCTTGGCCTGCACCGGATCCATGCCCGGCGACGGCGTCAGCTTCTGCGTCAGCCACATCACCGCCACGTTGATCACCGGCAGGATGAAGTACGGATCGCGCGCGGTCAGGTCCTGGATCCAGGCGAACCACGGCGCCTGGCGCAGTTCCACCGACTCCACCAGCACCCAGTACAGCGCGAAGAAGATCGGCATCTGGATCAGCACCGGCAGGCAGCCGCCCATCGGGTTGATCTTCTCCTTCTTGTACAGCTCCATCATCGCGGTCTGGAACTTCTGCTTGTCGTCGCCGTAGCGCTCCTTGAGCTGCTGGATGCGCGGCTGGAACTTGCGCATCTTGGCCATGCTCTTGAACTGCGCGGCCGACAGCGGATATAGCATCAGTTTCAGCAGCACCACCAGACCGACGATCGACCAACCCCAGTTGCCGAGCAGGCTGTGCAGATGGCTGAGGATCCAGAACAGACCCTGGCCGAGCATCGCGGGCAAGGTGAAACGGCTGTAATCGACCACGCGATCCAGCCCCTTCACCTGCTCCTTGGCGATCAGATTGACCAGCTTCGGGCCCACCCACAGCCGCGCTTCGGTGCTGGCGCTGGCGCCCGGCGCCACTGTGAAACCAGGGCCGCGCGCTTCGACCACATGCCGCGGGCCGTCGTTGGACAGCACGAACAGGGAATCCTGGTCGTCCTGCGGAATCCAGCTGGTAAAGAAGTGGTGCTGCAACAGCGCGATCCAGCCCCCCTTGACCGTCTGGTTCAGCGGGCCGTCGTCCAGATAGTCCTTGAACGCGCGGCGCTGGTAGCCGTCGGCCGGGCTGAACCAGGTGGCGCCATTGAAGCTGAAGGAATCCGGGTTGGTCATGCCGCGGCTGACGATGGTCGGCACCCGGCTCAGCTTGCGGAACACGTAGCCCTGCCACGGCTTGCTGCCGTGGTTGATGACCTCGTCGTGCACCTGCACGGCGTAATGGCCGCGCTGCAGGGTGTAGACGCGGCGGATGGTCACGCCGTCCGGACCGTTCCACACGAACGGCACCTGCAGGCTGTCCTGGCCCTTGGCCAGCACGTACTCCTGGCCCGGGTGTTCGGGACGGAAGCCCGCCGGGCCCGGCGACGGCGAGTTGTGCTCGCCGACCCACCCGCTGGTGGCGGTGTACGGATGCGCCGCGTCCTCGGTCAGCAACTGCACCGGGGGGCTGCCCTGCTGCTTGGTCTGCGGGAACAGCAGCAGGTCGGCGTCGAACACGCTGCGGCCGTCCAGGGTCAGGCGCAGCACGTCGGTGGTGACGGTGACCCGCGGCGCGGCGCTGGCCGCAGTGGTCTCGGACGTGCTGCTGACGGCCGGCGTGGTACCCGGTACCGTAGCCTGCGGGATCGCCGGCGCATGCGTGGCGCCGGCATCGGCGTCCTGCGCCGGCGGCACCGTGGTCGCCGCCGCGACCGTCGCCGCATTGGCGTTCGGCGCGTGTTCCTTGTTCCACTCCATCCACAACAGGGCCGCGACCATCAGCCAGGCGAAAATCAGGAAAAGGCGGGTCTGGTTCATCGGACAGGCAAGCTCGGCTCAGCCAGAAGCGGGTTCTGACGTGGAGGTGGGGGAAGAAGGACGAAGAGGCGGCGGCATTGTGCCGTCCGCGGCCTGGGCCGGCAATGCGCCGGCGCGACGCAGCAGGCGCAGATAGGCCTGGCGCAGTTGATCGCCGCTGGCCTGGGCGGCGGCGCTGCGCGCCACCACCACGTAGTCGCCGGGCGCCAGCCACGGCAACAGCTGCCGCGTGGCCTCGCGCAGCACGCGCTTGATGCGATTGCGCACGACCGCACGCTTGTCGACCTTGCGCGACACCGCCAGGCCCAGCCGCGCCGGGTGCGGCGCACTGCGCCAGTGCAGGCTCATCAGCGGCTCGGAACAGCGGCGCGCGGCATCGAACACGACGCGGTATTCCGCAGACGTGCGAACCCGCGCAGAGCGAGGAAATCGCCTACGCGGGTCGGGATGATTCACGGTCCGGATTGCAGGCGCCGCCTGGGGCGGCGAGGCAATCAAGCGCTCAGGCGCTTGCGGCCCTTGGCGCGGCGGCGGGCCAGGATCTTGCGGCCGTCGGCGGTGGCCATACGGGCACGGAAGCCGTGGTCGCGCTTGCGCTTGAGGTTGCTGGGCTGGAAGGTGCGCTTGGTGGCCATCGGGGCGCTCTGATCTGAATGGGGCGGAAAGAACCGGAAATTCTATAGGACACCTTACGTCGCGGTCAACTCCCTGTGACGACCGGAACGGAGCACGGCCGCACCCGGCCTGTGGATGGATCTGTGAATAGCCGTGGGAAAACCATTCCCGACCCTGCGCGCCGGTGGTAGTCTGATCCATCCGCTTTCCTCTCCCACCGGCCGAATGCGCCGCGCCCGAGCGCGCCCTTCATGCCCGGTCTATCGACGAATTTAGATCTG